>JASGKS010000001.1:4800000-9422076 GCA_047600485.1 Archangium sp. | reverse complement strand
GGCCTCGACCGGCTTCATCTTCTGAAGCGTCTGCTCGCGCTCGAACAGCTCGAGGTTCGCCAACGCCACCGCGCACGCGAGCGGATTCCCCGTGTACGTGTGGCCGTGGAAGAACGTCTTCGCCTCGTCGAATCGCCCGAGGAACGCGCGGTAGATGCGATCGCTCGCCAACGTCGCCGCCAGCGGCAGATACCCGCCCGTCAGCCCCTTCGCGACGCACATCAGGTCCGGCTTCACGCCGTCGTGCTCGACCGCGAACATCTTTCCGGTGCGGCCGAAGCCCGTCGCCACCTCGTCGCAGATGAGCAGCACGTCGTACTTCCGGCACAGCGACTCGACGCCCTTCAGCCAGCCGTCGGGCTGCAACAGCATTCCCGCCGCGCCTTGAATCAGCGGCTCGACCACGAAGCCCGCGAGCTCTTCGTGTTTCTGCGCGAAGAGTTTCTCGATTTCCGCGAGTGACTCCACGCCCACGCGCTCGACCGGGAAGAGCAGGTCGCGGAAGCGCTCGTGGAAGAGATCCATGCCGCCGACCGAGACCGAGCCGATGGTGTCTCCGTGGTACGCCTCTTTCAGCGCGACGAACCGCTTCTTCGTGGTGCGGCCCGTCAGCTGCCAGAACTGGTACGCCATCTTCACCGCGATCTCGACCGAGGTGCTCCCGCTGTCTGAATAGAAGACGCGCGGGAGTCCGGTGAGCGCGGCGAGCCGTGCTGCGAGTTCGATGCTGGGGACCGATGCCATTCCCAACAGCGTGGTGTGAGCCACTTTGTTCAGCTGCGAACGAACCGCGTCGTCGAGCTCAGCGCGACGATGCCCATGCACCGTCACCCAGAGCGACGAGATGCCGTCGAGCCATTTGCGGCCGTCGGTGTCGATCAGCCAGTTGCCTTCACTGCGCTCGATGATCAGCGGCTGATCTTCCAGCCAGCCCTGCATCTGCGTGAACGGGTGCCAGACGTGGGCGGCGTCCAACTTGAGCAACTCAGCGGTGTTCATGACTCTGGTCGACCCTCACCCCGACCCTCTCCCTCGCGGGAAAGGGGGAGACGTGTGCGTAGAGAGATGCGACGTCCGACGTGCTGTGCGCGGCGCTCAACGAGATGCGCAGCCGCGAGGTCGCCACCGTCGGTGGACGAATCGCCTTCACCAGGAAGCCGGCTTCTCTCAGCGACGCGGCCGCCGACAACGCAGCGTCAGCCGACGCGTGCAGCACCGGGATGATCGCCGACGGCGCATCACCAAACGCCGCGCGGTGCGAATCCAACTTCCGCTGCAGCGAACCTTCGCGCACGAGCTCGAGCGACTTCTCAGCGGCCGCGCACACCGACGCTGGCAGCGCCGTCGAGAAGATCAACGTGCGCGCGCGATTGAGCAGCAGCTCGCGCAACGACGCGCTCCCGCACACGAAGCCACCGAACGAGCCGAGCGCCTTCGACAACGTGCCCACGTGCACGTCGGGCGTCACGTTCTCGAGCTCGCACAAGCCACGCCCGGTCGCCCCGAGCACGCCCGTGCCGTGCGCTTCGTCGACGAAGAGCGCCAGCCCATGCCGCGTGCACAACTCGCGCAACGCCGCGATGGGAGCGCGATCACCATCCATCGAGAACACCGTGTCCGTCACCACCGCGCGACGCACACCCGGGTTCTCGCGAATCAGCGCCTCGAGCGCCTCGACGTCACGGTGCGGATACACCACGACCCGCGCACGCGAGAGCCGGCAGCCGTCGATCAACGACGCGTGGTTCAACGCATCGCTGAACAGGACGTCACCCGGACCAAACAGCGACGTCAACGCACCGACGTTCGCCGCGTAACCGGAATTGAAGAGCAGCGCCGACTCCGTGCCCTCGAAGCGCGCCAGCGCTCGCTCGAGCGACTGATGCGCCGTGGTGTCACCGACCACCAACCGCGAGGCACCCGCTCCGAGGCCGTGCACGTCGAGCGCCGCACGCGCCGCCGCGACCACGCGCTCGTCTGCCGCGAGCCCGAGGTAGTCGTTCGAAGAGAAATTCAGCAGCTCGCGCCCCTCGATGCGCACGCGCGCTCCGACCGGCGACTCGAGCGGCTCGAGCTTTCGACGCAACGACTCGCGCTCCAGCTGCGCGAGGGGCTCCGACGCCCAGCTGTCGATCAACCCGCTCACTGCTTCACGACGACCGGCACGTCGACGTTCGGCTCGAGCGGAGCGACGCCGGCCTTGGCGAACAGCGCCATGTCCTTCTCGTGCTCGGGGTTGCCCGTGGTGAGCAGCTTCTCGCCGAAGAACACCGAGTTCGCGCCGGCCATCATGCACAGCAGCTGCGCTTCCTCGTTCATCTGCTCACGGCCCGCCGACAACCGAACCATCGACGCCGGCATCAAGATGCGAGCGACCGCGATGGTGCGGATGAGATCGATCGACTCCACCTTCGCGTTCTTCGCGAGCGGCGTTCCCTCGACCGGCACCAGCGCGTTCACCGGCACCGACTCGGGGTGGTGCGGCTGATTCGCGAGCGTCACCAGCATGCCGCAGCGATCGTCGATCGATTCGCCGAGGCCGATGATGCCTCCGCAGCACACGCTGATGCCCGCGTTGCGCACGCGCGCGAGCGTCTTCAGGCGATCGTCGTAGGTGCGCGTCGAGATGATGTCGCCGTAGTGCTGCTCGCTGGTGTCGAGGTTGTGGTTGTACGCGTCGAGCCCCGCGTCCTTCAGACGTTTGGCCTGCGTGTCGCTCAACATGCCGAGCGTGCAGCACGCTTCCATGCCCAGCGACTTCACGCCCTTCACCATCTCGAGCACGGAGTCGAACTGCGGGCCGTCTTTCACCTCGCGCCACGCCGCTCCCATGCAGAAGCGCGTCGCGCCCGCTTCACGCGCCTGCTTCGCCGCCGACAGCACCTCGGGCACCGCCATCAACTTCTCGGCCTGCACGCCCGTCTTGTAGCGAGCCGCCTGCGGGCAATACGCGCAGTCCTCCGGGCAACCGCCGGTCTTGATCGACAGCAGCGAGCAGAGCTGAACCTTGTTCTCCTTCCACACCTGCCGGTGGACGGTCTGCGCGCGGTACACCAGCTCGAGCAGCGGCAGGTCGTACAGCGCGCGAACCTCGGTCACCGACCAGTCGTGCCGCAGCGGCACCTCGACCTGGTGATGATGCGAATGCGGGGCGTGCGCGTGACCGGTGAACTCAGAAGAAGAGGACATGACCCCTCTTCAACCACGGGCCAAACCCTTGTCAACCAGTCCGCGAGAACAGGTTGACGACTAGTTGCAGGCCCCCGCCATGCACTGACCGGTGCCGCCGTCGCCCGTCGCGCACGCGCTCATCACGCAGTCGTCGAGATCGGAGCAATCGGTCTTGCCGTCGCCGTCATCGTCAGCGCCGTTGGTGCAGTCCATCTCGTGCTTGCCGCCCGAAGCGCACTGACAGCCCGAGCCCGCGTCGGGCAGACAGCTCTGACCGATGCACGAGTCCTCGTCGCAATCGATCTCACCGTCGCAGTCGTTGTCGATGGAATCGCGGCAGAGAACAGAGCCGACCTCGGCCACCTGCACTCCACCGTTGCAGCGGCAGCGCTGATCGCTGGTGCACGTGAAGTAGATGTCGGGCGGCGTGCAGAACTTGTCGACGCAGTCCGTGTCGAGGCAGTCCTTCACGCCGTCGTTGTCGTTGTCGAGCGCGTCGGTGCAGTCGGTCTCGATCTGCCCGCCGTCGGCGATGCAGGTGCAGCCACCGTTGCGGCAGGTCTTGCCCACGCAGTCGGGGTCGAGGCAGTCGATCTTCCCGTCGTTCTCGTTGTCGACCGAGTCGGTGCAGATGTCTTCGGCCTTCTGCAGGTTCACGCACAGACACCCTGAGCCGATGCCGCCATCGCTCGAGACACCACGGCACTGCCGGCCTTCACACGTCGGGTCCTGGCAGTCGGTCTTGCCGTCGTCGTTGTTGTCGAACTCGTCGAAGCAGCTCGTCTCGGGCCGCATCACGCACGAGCCCGCGCGGCAGTTTTCAGACGTGAGGCACGCGTGGTTGCACATGCCGCAGTGGCTGATGTTGTTGGTGAGATCGAACCCGTCATCGACCGTGCCGTTGCAGTCGTCGTCGAGTCCGTTGCACGACTCCGCCTTGCCCGTGTTGTCCGTGAGCCCGTCGCAGTCGTTGTCGATCTTGTCGCACACCTCACTACCGGTGGGCTTGCAGCAGACTCCGACGCCACTGGGTCGGAAGGCACACAGGTAACCGTCGCCGCCGCAGTCACCGTCCTTCTTGCAGCTGTACTTCACGTTGTCCGTGAAGTTCACGGTGCAGGAGACGAGAACTCCGACGAGAAACGCCGCGGAAAACAACGCGACGAGCGACGAGCGGCCGTGAAGCGGGAAGGTCATGGAGCCACAAGGACGACGGTGAAAAGCGGAGACGGAACGGTCGCGGACCTGAGCGCGGAACGCAAGTGAAAGCGCGCCACGGGAAACCCAAGCGAGCGACACTCAGTTGTGGATACACTTTTGTCTCCGGCCTCCGGCCAGGCCGCCTTCCGAACAATTCAGGAGTGAGAGATGCGCATTTCGTTTCGTAGCGCCGTGCTCGCGTTGAGCCTCGCCGCGTTTGCGGGCTGTGAGGGCTGTACCCCGCCCGTGCCCAACCCCGATGCAGGTGACGATGGTGGCAACGGCGGCGGCACCGGAGGCGGCACCGTCGGTGGCGGTCAAGGCGGTGGTGGCGGCGGCGGTGGAGTCGGCGGCGGCCAGGGCGGCGGCATGATGATGTCGACCGACGGCGGCTGCGGTCTCATCACCTGCGCGACGGCCGGTCGCGACGGTGGCGCGGTGAACTGCGGCGTCATCGGTGACGGCTGCGGCATGTTGCTCAACTGTGGTGGCTGCTCGTTGCCGCAGGTCTGCGGCGCGGAAGAGCCCAACCTGTGCGGCGGCGACGCGGGCTGCATTCCTGTCACCTGCAACGATCTCGGCGCCGAGTGCGGCCCGATGGCCGACCGCTGCGGCAACTTGATGAACTGCGGCTCGTGCGCGCTCCCGGAAATCTGCGGCGGCGGCGGCGTGCCCGGCAAGTGCGGCATTCTCGGCAGCAACGTCAACGACGCCGGCATGTGCGTGCCCACCACGTGCGCCGTCGCGGGCGCGACCTGTGGCGTCATCGGTGACGGCTGCGGCGGCACGCTCAACTGCGGTACTTGCACCGGCGGTTCGACCTGCGGCGCCGGCGGCGTGCCCTATCGCTGCGGCGGCGGAGCGGTCTGCACTCCTCTGACCTGCGCGCAGCAGAACGCGACCTGCGGCCAGGTCGGCGACGGCTGCGGCAACATCTTGAACTGCGGCTCGTGCACCGCGCCGGCGGTTTGTGGTGGTGGCGGCACTCCGAACCAGTGCGGCGGTGGCGTGACCTGCGTGCCGCGCACCTGCACCCAGGCCGGAGCGACCTGCGGTCAGATCGGCGACGGCTGCGGCAACATCATCAGCTGCGGCGGCGCCAACTGCGTTGCGCCTCAGGCGTGCGGAGCTGGCGGCGTGCCCAACCAGTGCGGCGGCTCGGTGCAGTGCATCGCCAAGACCTGCGCGATGGTCGGCGCCAACTGCGGCCCGGTGTCCGACGGCTGCGGCAGCATCATCATGTGCGGCACCTGCAACGGCGGTCAGACCTGCGGCGGCGGCGGTCAGGCCAACGTGTGCGGCTCGCCTCCGGCGTGCGTGCCGAAGACCTGCGCGCAGCTCGGCGCGAACTGCGGCCCGATGAACGACGGCTGCAACAACGTCATCCAGTGCGGCAGCTGCAGCATGCCCGACATCTGCGGCGGCGCTGGCATCCCCTCGGTGTGCGGCTCGGTCGGCGTCGACGCCGGCACCTGCACCAACCTCTGCTTGAACCAGATGGCGTGCCCGATGGTCGACGGAGGCACGTCGCTCACCGGCACGGTGCTCGCTCCGACGCAGGCTGACGCCGGCTACGGCCAGCCCGACCCGATTCCCGGAGCGCTCATCTACGTGCCGAACGCTGCGGTCGACTCGCTCGACGGCGACGGCGGCGTGACGTGCGATCAGTGCGCTGACGGCGTGAGCGGCGCTCCGTTGACGTCGACGTACTCGAACACCGACGGCACCTTCCGCCTCACCAACGTGCCGTGCGGTGTGAACGTCCCCGTCGTCATTCAGCTCGGCAAGTGGCGCCGCTACATCACCGTCAACAACCCGAGCTGCTGCATGAACACCGCGCTCACGGCCGACCAGACGCGCCTGCCGCGCAAGCAGGGCGAGTTCAACGTGAACGACAACATTCCGCGCATCGCCGTGGTCACCGGCTCGGTCGACACCATCGAGTGCGTGCTGCCGAAGATCGGCATCGCGATGGACCAGTACACGGTGCCCAGCGGAACGGGCCGCGTGAAGTTCTATCGAGACAACGGCGGCCGCATCGGCACCACCACACCCGCCGCGTCGACGCTGTGGGACAGCCTCGCCGAGATGAAGAAGTACGACATGATCATCAACGACTGCGTCGGTGGTGAGCAGCCCAAGACGTTCCTCCAGCGGCAGAACATGGAGAACTACGCCAACGCGGGCGGCCGCATCTTCGCGTCGCACTTCGCGTACGTCTGGCTGTACGGCAACCCGAGCAACATCTCGTTCACCACCTCGGCGACCTTCACGCCGGGCGCTTCGTCACCGGCGAACCAGGACGCGCTCATCGACACGTCGTTCCCCAAGGGTCAGACCTTCGCGCAGTGGGTGCAGCTGGTGAACGCGCAGGCGGCGACCTCGACTCCGGCGGTGCCGCGCATCCGCATCACCACGGTGCGCAACGACATGTCGGGCATCAACAACCCGCCCGGTCAGCGCTGGGTCTACGGCCGCGCGGGCGGCTCGACGTCAGACACCACGCCCTTCCAATACACGTTCAACACGCCGACCACCGCCACGCCGGCCAACCAGTGCGGCCGCGTGTTGTTCAGCGACTTCCACGTCATCGACGCCAGCGTCTCGACCGCCACGTGGCCATACTGCGCGGTGGGCCCGATGACGCCGCAGGAGAAGGTGTTCGAGTACCTCATCTTCGACCTGTCTTCGTGCATCCGCCCCGACGTTCCGCCTCCGCAGATGTGCACTCCGCGCACCTGCCAGCAGGCGGGAGCGAACTGCGGCCCGGTCGCCGATGGCTGCGGTGGCACGTTGATGTGCGGCAACTGCACCGCTCCGCAGACCTGCGGTGGTGGCGGCACGCCGAACCAGTGCGGCAACCCGTGCACTCCGCGCACCTGCGCTCAGCTCGGCGCGAACTGCGGCTCGCAGGGTGATGGCTGCGGCGGCACGCTCAACTGCGGCATGTGCACGGCTCCGCAGACCTGCGGCGGAGGCGGTACGCCCAACGTGTGCGGTGGTGGCCAGTGCGTGCCGACCACCTGCGCGGCGCTCGGCTACGCCTGCGGCACGTGGGGCGACGGCTGCGGCGGTCAGCTCAACTGCGGCATGTGCACCGCTCCGCAGACCTGCGGCGGCGGAGGCACCACCGGTCAGTGCGGCGGCGGTATGTGCACCGCGCTCACCTGCGCGCAGCAAGGCTTCAACTGCGGCTCTCAGGGCAACGGCTGCGGCGGCACGCTGTCGTGCGGCACCTGCATGCTCCCGCAGACCTGCGGCGGTGGCGGCGTCCCGGGCGTCTGCGGTGGCGGCGGCACGTGCACCGCGCGCACCTGCTTGATGCAGGGCTTCAACTGCGGGCTTCAGGGTGACGGCTGCGGCAATCAGATCGACTGCGGAATGTGCCCGCCGGGTCAGGTCTGCGGCGCGCAGGGTCCGGGTCTGTGCGGCGCGACGATGTGCACGCCGCTCACCTGCTCGGGTCAGGGCATTCAGTGCGGCCCTGCCGGCGATGGCTGCGGCAACATCATCCAGTGCGGCGCGTGCCCTGCGGGTCAGACCTGCGGCGGTGCCGGCGTGCCGGGTGTGTGCGGCGTGCGTCCTTGCACTCCGCGCACGTGCGCGGATCAGAACGCGAACTGCGGTCTGGTCGGTGACGGTTGCGGCGGTTCCATCAACTGCGGCAACTGCGCTCCGGGTGAGACGTGCGGCGGTAACGGCACGCCGAACCGCTGCGGCACGCCGGGCTGAGTCGGTCACTTGTCAGACCCCGCTGGTACAAGGGGGTCATGGCCAAGACGAAGACCCACTTCACCTGCCAGGCGTGCGGGTACCAGGCGGCGAAGTGGTTGGGGCGATGCACGGAATGCGGGGCGTGGGGTTCTCTCGTCGAAGAGACCGAGCTGTCGACGGCGAGTCAGAACCGGCCTGCATGGGGCGCGGCGGGCGGCCAGCAGAAGCCGATGCTGCTGAAAGAAGTCGAGTCGTCGAGCGAGGCACGGCGGCTCACTGGCATCGCCGAGTTGGATCGCGTGCTCGGTGGCGGCGTCACACTCGGCTCCCTGGTGCTGATCGGCGGAGACCCCGGCATCGGCAAGTCGACGTTGCTGTTGATGGCGGTCGATCGCCTGTCGAGAGATCGCCCCGCGCTCTACGTGAGCGGTGAAGAGTCGCTGCGGCAGACGCGCATGCGCGCCGAGCGGCTCGAGGTCTCGAGCGAGCAGCTGCACGTGTTCGCCGAGACCGATCTCGAGAAGATTCTGTCGGCCGCCGAGAAGCTCGCGCCGGGCTGTCTCATCATCGACTCCATTCAGACCATGTTCCTCGCCGAGCTCGGCAGCGCGCCGGGGAGCGTGGGCCAGGTGCGTGAGTGCGCCGGGCGCTTGATGGCGTACGCGAAGAAGACGGGCGTGCCGACGTTCATGGTCGGCCACGTGACGAAGGAAGGGTCGATCGCCGGGCCGCGCGTGCTCGAGCACATGGTCGACACCGTCCTCTACTTCGAGGGCGAGCGCGGCCACCCGTTCCGCATTCTGCGGGCGCACAAGAACCGCTTCGGCAGCACCAACGAGATTGGCGTGTTCGAGATGAAGGGCTCGGGGCTGGCCGAGGTGCCAGACCCGTCGGCGCTCTTCCTCGCCGAGCGGCCCAAGGGCGTGAGCGGGAGCGTGGTGACCTCGACGCTCAACGGCACGCGGCCGATTCTGGTCGAGGTGCAGGCGCTGGTGGCGCCGACTGGCTACGGCACCGCGCGGCGCACGGCGATCGGCGTCGACTCGAACCGCGTGGCGCTGCTCGCGGCGGTGCTCGAGAAGAAAGAAGGCGTGCAGTTGGTGGGCTGCGACATCTTCGTGAACGTGGCGGGAGGCATGACGCTGACCGAGCCGGCGAGCGATCTCGCGGTGTGCGCGGCGCTGGTGTCGTCACTGCAGAACAAGCCGGTCGACCCCCACACCCTGATTCTGGGCGAGGTCGGTCTGGCGGGTGAGGTGCGGGCGCTGGCGCAGGTCGAGCCGCGGCTCGCTGAGGCCGCGAAGATGGGCTTCAAGCGTGTGGTGCTCCCCAAGGGGAGCGCGCGGCGGCTCGAGTCTCCGCGGCTCGAGGTGCACGCGGTCGAGAACATCAGCCAGGCACTGGGGCTGGTGCTGCAGTGAGGGCGCTCGGTATGGTCACAACTGGTCAGACTGACCAGTTGGAGGCCGCCATGCCGTGGACCCTGCAGGATGCGAAGGCTCAGTTCAGCGAAGTGGTCCGCCGAGCCGAAGACGATGGCCCTCAGCACGTAACGGTTCGCGGCAAGCCCGCGGTGGTGGTGCTCAGCGAGGCCGAGTTTGCGCGGCTGACGAAGCAGTCACGGCGCGTTCCGCTCGGCGAGCTGCTGCGCAACAGTCCGATCGCCGGGTTGGAGCTCCAGATTGCGAGGAGTCGAGACCCGGGCCGAAAGATCAAGCTGTGAGCTACCTGCTGGACACCTGTGTGTTGTCCGAGTTCTCGAGACGAATTCCCAGTGAGTCGGTCGCGCGATGGCTCGAGCAGCAAGAAGAGCCAACGCTCTTCATCACGACCCTCAGCATCGGCGAGATTGAGCGAGGAATCGCCGCGGTGCGAAACGACGCTCGGCGGCGAAGGCTGCGAACGTTTCTCGAAAACTCGATCGTCGAACGCTTTCGAACTCGCCTCCTCGAGACTGACGAAGCCGTGTGGCGGCGCTGGGGAGCGCTGACCGGGAGCGCGCAACGAACGGGGCGCGTTCTCCCCGCCATCGACGCCCTGCTGGCCGCCGTGGCGCTCACGCACGGGCTGACCGTCGTGACCCGCAACGACAAAGACTTCCTGAGCTGCGGCGTTCCCGTCGTCAACCCGTGGAAGGACTGACGAATCGCGTGCACTCGCGCGCGCGCTGAAGTGTCGTCGTCGCATGGCGCGTCGATTCGAGTTCGTCGAGGGGTCGTCTTCGAAGTTCTGGGAAGTCTCGGTGGAGGGGAACACCATGACCGTGGTGTTCGGGAAGATCGGCACTCCCGGCCAGAGCAAGCCGAAGGCGTTCGCCTCGCCCGACGCCGCGCAGAAGGAAGCTGACAAGCTCGTCAGCGAGAAGACGAAGAAGGGGTACGTCGAGGTCGGCGGTGGTGCGGTGGCTGCGGCTCCGCCGGCTGCGAAGAAGAAGCCACCTTCGCACCCCGAGTACGCAGTGTTCCTCAAGGCGGGCGAAGGCTTCTTCTCCAACCCCGAGTACGGCGAGGTGACGTTCGGAGAGAGCGGCGACGCCGACCACTACGTCGACTCGTCGGATGGAGAGATCTGGGCCGAGCTCTTCAAGAGCATCAAGTGGTTCGGCACCGAGGCGGACGGCGGGCTCATCGGCTCGTTCGAAGGAGCGATTCTCTACCTCTCGAACGAAGGCTCGCTGTCCATCACCGGCAAGACGCTGGTGGACCACTTCGCGAACATCAAGAACGACGAGGAGCTCGACGCGCTGGTGGAGTTCGCTTCCGAGCACGGCTTGCCCGCTCCGCTCGATCGCAAGAAGCGCGAGGCGAGCATCAAGGACGTGCCGTCACCCGAGAATCGGTTCGCGGAGCTGCGAAAGAAGATGACCGCTCCCGCGGGTGGAGGCGTGCGGCCCGTCGATCGCCACCCCACCCTCGTCGCTCTGCCCGACGGTCGCGCGGTGGTGGTCTCGAGCGAGGACGACGTGAACAAGCGCGAGAGCTACGACGCGCACGCGGCCTTCCTCTTCGCCAACGGGCAGTTCTCGAAGATCGCAGAGACTCCGTTCAAGTCGTACCTCGCGCTCTACGGCGCCGGTGTGCTGCCCGATGGGCGCGCGGTGTTCATCGGAGCGTCGGACACGATGCGCGCGATGATCTTCGACCCGGCGGCGAACGCGTGGACCGCCGGGCCGGAGCTGAAGGCGAAGCAGGAGCACCCGGCCGTGCAGTTGTTGCCCGACGGGCGCGTGCTCGTCGCCGGTGGCGAGCGTGGCTACCCGCACAAGACCGACGCGATTCAGCTCTACGACGTGGCGAAGAAGAAGTGGTCGGCGGGCGGGAAGTTGAAGACCGCGCGCGAGCGGCCGGCGACGGTGCTGCTGCCCGATGGTCGCGTGTTGCTGCTCGCGGGAACGGTGCCGCCTGACGACGACTACAACTCGCACTCCGACACGTGCGAGGTCTTCGACCCGAAGAAGAACACCGTGAAGGCCATCGCGTCGCCGAAGGGCGAGTACGGCATGCCGCACGCGCTGCTGCTCGCCGACGGTCGCGTGGTGCTGGCGGACCAGAGCGGCTCGTGCGCGCTGTACGACCCGAAGAAGGACGCGTGGACGAAGCCGCTCAAGGACGAGCGCATCTCGGTGCCGATGGTGCAGCTGAGCGACGGACGCGTGGCGTTCTTCTCGTCGAAGCAGACCGTGACGTTGCTCGACCCGAAGACGCTGAAGCTGAGCGACGGCGGGAAGACGCTCGTGCCGCACAACATCTACTCGGCCGCGATGGCGTTGCCCGACGGGAAGGTGCTGCTGGTGGGCGGTGACCTGTACAACAACATCGCCAGCGAGCCGGAGCTGTACGACTCCGCTGCGAAGACCAGTGCGCCGATCGCCGGCTTCGAGAAACAGATGAAGAAGCAGCAGGCCGCGCTCGCGAAGAAGCGCGCGAGAGAGAAGTGACTCCGCGGCGTGGTGCGCTCCAGCCGCCGCGCTCGCGAAGGGCAAAGTGACACCCGCGCCGTCGTCTCGCTCGCGGATGAAGAATCGCGAGCCGCGCTCGCGAAGAAGCGCGCGACGGAGAAGTGATGTGTTGATCCGAGCGCGTGCGATCTCCGGTGATCACCGACGCGAAGCTTCAGCCGAGATCGGCCCCTCACCCCAGCCCTCTCCCCGCTTCGCTGGGAGAGGGAGTCAGGATTCGCGGAGGATCTTCTCCATCGACTTGCCCTGCGCGAGCTCGTCGATGAGCTTGTCGAGGTACCGAATCTTCTTCGTGAGGGGATCATCGATGTCCTCGACGCGCACGCCGCACACCACTCCGGTGATTCGCTTCGCCTTCGGGTTCAACCGCGCTCCGCCGAAGAACGCCTCGAGATCGAGGTCGCTCGCGGTGAGCTTGCGCAACTTCGCCGGCGTGTAGCCCGTCAGCCACGTGATGACCGCGTCGACCTCACGCGCGGTGCGGCCCTTCTTCTGCGCCTTCGCCACGTACAGCGGGTACACCGCCGCGAACGAGATGCCGTAGATGCGTGGCTTTCTCTTCGGGTCCGCGCGCTTCATCCCGATCGATATAGTCGGCGCCTTCTCGGAGGTGGAGGTGGACATGGATCGTTTCGTTCTGGCCGCAGTGACTGCAGCAGCATTCTTCTCGTGCGCGACGCCGCAGGGCGCGAGCTCGCTGGCGACGGAGAACTTTCCGTCGCGCGAATCGGTGAAGGGCCTCACTGCCCGCCCGGTACGACTCGACGTCGCGAAAATCAGCAGCGACGTCGTCGACTCCTGGGAACTCGCCGGGCCGTTCCCGCAGGCCCTCGGCGCCATCAACGTGCAGCCGACGACCGACTGGGAAAAGGAACTCGCGACCGTCGCTCCGTCGACCGCGCGCGCGTTCACCGAAGACCACCGCTGCATCGCGCGCGAAATCGCCCGCTACTACGCGAGCCGCAAGCAGTACCCCGGCCATTCGCTCCAGCGCTTCATCGAGCTGCGCTGCGCGACCACCGCCGACCGCGTCGCCTTCAAGGGCTTCAGCGGCACCGTGCCCGCCGGCATGAGCGACGCCGACTGGTTCGCCCAGGCCAAGGGCTCGCTCGCGAAGATGGGCAACATCGGCAACCCCGAGCTGGTGGGCATCGCCGCCGCACGTGACGGAGAGCGCGGCGCGGTCGTCATCGTCACCGGCGAAGCAGGCGCCATCTTCCCTCGCCCCGTTCCCAACTCGGTCGCCGGCATGAAGAGCATCGAGCTGCGCGGAAAGATGGCGCACGGCTCCGCGCTGCGCCTCGAGGCGCGCATCAACCAGGGTGCGCTCGAGTCGGTCGGCTGCCGCACGCTCGACGCCGCCTCACCGCCCGAGTTCGCCTTCACGTGCGACGTCGCTCCGGGCGACACGCGCACCGTGGTCGAGGTCGCCGCGTTCGACGAGGGCCGGCTCTTCGGCCGCAAGGTCGTCGACCTCGTGGTCTGGCCCACCGCCGCGCCCACCAACACCTGGTCGCGCGCCAAAGGCAGCAGCGACGTCCCGACCGGTCTGCTCGCGTCGCGCTTCGTCAGCGAAGTGAACGCGCTGCGCACGCGCGCCGGGCTCCCGTCGTTGACCGAAGTGCCGGAGCAGTCGGCCACGGCCACGCTCCTCGCGCCGCACTACTTCGCGTCGCAGTTCGGGCAGACCGACCCGCTCGAGGCCGACGCCATCGCGCTGGCGATGATGGCCGGGTGGGACGTGGGGCTCGACATCGTGAGCTCCGGCTTCGGCAGCTCGTGGCTCAGCGGCACACGCGACCTCGCGCTGTTCGTCGAGTTCCTGCTCGACAGCCCGTTCCAGCGTTTCGCGGTCACCGACAAGCGCGCCACGCACATCGCGGTGGGCACCTTCGAAGACCCGACCTCACTCGCCGCGCTGTTCGCGACGTACGTGCCGCTCGGCACGTTCGATCGCCCCGCCGCCGAGACCGCGGTCATCACGCGCCTCAACACCCTGCGCCGCGATCGCGGCCTCCCGCTCGCACAGTGGACACGCTGGCCCATCGACGAGGGCGCGCTGGTGGCGCAGAAGCTCGGCGCCCGCGAATGGACGCCGCGCGACGCGAGCCAGTACATCTTGCAGACCACCGCCGGCGTCTCGCACGGTGAGGTCGTCGGTTACACGCAGCTGGTCGACGACCTCGAGCACTTCCAGTTTCCGCCCGAGGTGCTCACCCGGCAGGACGTGAACGTGTTCCTCTCGGTCTCGACGTACCGCGCCGAAGAATGGGCCCACACGCGCTACGTGGTGTGCTTCGTGCTCGCGAAGCCGGGCGACGTGCAGACCGCCAGCCGCTGACGGCGAGTCACTCGTCGTCGGGTAGCAGCGTCTTGCCGGAGTTGGTCGTCTTCTCCCACGCCTGCACTTCGGTCACGCGT
The DNA here is from genome assembly GCA_047600485.1 of Archangium sp. Taxonomy (GTDB): domain Bacteria; phylum Myxococcota; class Myxococcia; order Myxococcales; family Myxococcaceae; genus Archangium_A. Next base: position 9,407,612 of record JASGKS010000001.1, on the reverse strand, counting down.
CGGGGGAAGCGCGCCGACAGCAGTGACCCCATCTCGTAGTCGCGCATCGGAGGCGCGGCTTCACGAAGGGCCTGCGCGAACTCGAGCGCGTTGCGGAAGCGATCGTTCGGTTCCTTCTGCAGCGCCTTGTCGAGCACTTCCCACAGCGCGTTGGGCAAGCCGGCCGGGCGCGGGAGTGGATCGTTGACGATCGACTCCATGGTGCGCGTGTCGTCGCGTTGATCGAACGCGCGGCGCGCCAGCAGCGCCTCGTACAGAATCAGCCCCATCGAGAAGATGTCGCTGCGGCGATCGATGCGCTCCGCGGTCGCCTGCTCCGGAGACATGTAGAGCGGCTTGCCCTTCACGATGCCGGGCAGCGTCACCGTGCGCTGGTCGCGCATCTTGGCCACGCCGAAGTCGAGCACCTTCACGCGCCCGTCGAAGCCGCACATCACGTTGTGCGGAGAGAGATCGCGGTGCACCAGCCCGAGCGAAGAGCCGTCTTCGGCCTTGGTTTCGTGCGCCGAGTGCAACCCTTCGAGCGCTTGCACCAGCACCGCGCTCACCAGCTCGGGAGCGAGCGGGCCGTGCCGCCAGTAGATGACGTGATCGAGATCGACGCCGCGGATCAGCTCCATGGCGATGAAGTACGCGCCGCCGGCGTTGCCGAAGTCGTAGAAGGTCACCAGGTTGGGGTGGTTCAACTTCATCCCCAACTTCGCCTCGTCGAGGAACTGGCCGACGATGATCTCGTCAGCCGCCAGCCGCGGGAGAATGCGCTTCAACGCCACCAACCGCGACACACCGCCCGGGTTCACCGTGCGCGCCACCATCACCTGCGCCATGCCGCCGGTGCCGAGCGGGTGCAGCAGCTCGTACTTCCCGATGCGCGCCTTGGGCGCGAACTCGCCCGCTTCCGACAGCGACTCGAGCCGCTCGACCGCGGTGTGACCTTCGCTGAGCGCGATGAACGACAGCACCGCCGAATCGAGAATCTCAGCGACCGCTTCGACCAGCGCGAGCACGTGCTTGCCGCCGCCGTCGAACGTGCCGGGCAGCAGAAAACCAATCGACCCGAGCGACGTGCGGCCGAGCGTGAGCGGAGCGACGAAGACGGTGCGCTGATCACCCAGCGGCACGGCGCCGCGGTAGGCGGCCCACTTGGTCACGTCGAAGTACTCGTTGCCCCACGCGCGCGTCAGCACCGGCCCGCTCGCGCCGAGCAACTGCACGAAGGCACCGCGCGCGTGAATCATGCGCGCGCACTGCGAGAGGAACACGTCGACCGCCGCCGAGAGACCCAGCTGGCGATCGATGCAGTCTTCCAGCACCTCGTCCGCGAGCCGCTGCACTGAGATCAACCCGCGGAGGAAGCGCACTTCCTCGTCGAGCGTCTCGAACTTCAGCGAAGCGTGGGCGTTGGTCGACATGCCTACTTCTTCGACTCCGCGTTGTAGATGGCGTCGGCGATTCGGTAGGCGCTGCCTTCGAGCTGCTTGATGGCGTCACGAATGCGGCCGGGGTCGTTGGTCGCGAGGTGCTTCTTCAAGTTCTCGAGGTCGCTCTTGATCTCGTTCTTGTCTTTGTCGCCCAGCAACGACGCGTATTCCTCGAGCGACTTCTCGGTCGTGTAGATGAGGCCGTCGGCGTTGTTGTGCAACTCGGCGAGTTCCTTCTTCTTCTTGTCGCCCTCGGTGTTCGACTGCGCCTCGGCGATCATCTTCTGGATCTCCGCCTCGGTGAGGCCGGAGTTCGAGACGATGCGCACCTGCTGCACGCGACCGGTGCCGAGGTCCTTCGCGGACACGTGCACGAGGCCGTTGGCGTCGATGTCGAAGGTCACTTCGATCTGCGGCACGCCACGCGGCGCGGGCGGAATGCCGACCAGCTCGAACCGCGCGAGCGTCTTGTTGTCGGACGCCATCTCACGCTCGCCCTGCAACACGTGCACGCTGACGAGCGGCTGGTTGTCGGTGGCGGTCGAGAAGACCTGCGACTTCTTGCAGGGAATCGTCGTGTTCTTGTCGATGATCTTGGTGAACACGCCACCGGCCGTCTCGACGCCGAGCGAGAGCGGCGTGACGTCGAGCAACAGCACGTCCTTCACCTCGCCCTTGAGCACGCCACCCTGAATCGCGGCGCCGATGGCGACCACTTCATCGGGGTTGATGCCCTTGTGCGGTTCCTTGGCGAAGAACTCCTTCACCTTCTTCTGAATCGCCGGCATGCGCGTCATGCCGCCGACGAGGAGCACCTGGTTCACCTGGCTGGCCTGCATGTTCGCGTCCTTCAACGCGATGGCGCAGGGCTGAATCGAACGATCGACCAGGTCCTTCACCAGATCTTCGAACGTGTTGCGCTCGAGGTTTTCCTGCAGGTGCTTGGGGCCGGTCGCGTCGGCGGTGATGAACGGCAGGTTGATCTCGGTCTCGGTCGCCGACGAGAGCTCGTGCTTCGCGCGTTCGGCCGCTTCCTTCAGGCGCTGCAGCGCCATGCGGTCCTTGCGCAGATCGACGCCGTTGTTCGCGCCTTTGAACCGCTCGCTCAACCAATCGATGATGCGGTTGTCGAAGTCTTCGCCGCCCAGGTACGTGTCGCCGTTGGTCGACTTCACCTCGAACACGCCGCTGTTCAGCTCGAGGATGGAAATGTCGAACGTGCCGCCGCCCAGGTCGTAGACCGCGACCTTCTCGGCTTTGCCGTCGTCTTTCTTGTCGAGGCCGTACGCGAGCGCGGCCGCGGTGGGCTCGTTGATGATGCGCAGCACGTTCAAGCCGGCGATGCGGCCCGCGTCCTTGGTCGCCTGTCGCTGACCGTCGTTGAAGTACGCAGGCACGGTCACCACCGCTTCGGTCACCGGCTCGCCGAGGTAGTCCTCCGCGGTCTGCTTCATCTTCGCGAGGATCATCGAGCTGACTTCGGGCGGGCTGTAGCGCTTGCCGCGAATCTCGACCCACGCGTCGCCGTTGTCGCTGGCCACCACGCGGTACGGCACCATCGACTTCGCGCGCTGCGCTTCCTTCGAGTCGAAAGCGCGGCCCATGAGGCGCTTCACGGCGTAGATGGTGTTCTCGGGGTTGGTGACCGCCTGACGCTTGGCGATCTGCCCGACCAGACGCTCCTCGCTCTCGGTGATGCCCACCATCGAAGGCGTGGTGCGGCTGCCTTCGCTGTTGGGGATCACCACCGGCTCGCCACCTTCCATGACGGCCACGCACGAGTTCGTCGTGCCGAGATCGATCCCGATGACTTTCGACATGCCCCCTCCAGTTACGACTTCATTTCCCAGCGGCTCGCCACTCGTCGAGCCTTAGTTTTCTCACCCTCACCGGCGGCTGCCGCCGCGGGAGGCGCTTCTTCTGTCTTCGTCTCGGCAGGCGGCGGAGCCGCAGGCGCACGAGAAACCATCACGAGCGCCGGGCGCACGAGCCGATCATTCAAGGTGAAGCCGCGCAGGATCTCGGCGAACACGTGGTTGGGCGGCATGTCGGTGGTTTCCGCCGCGCTCATCGCCTCGTGCTTCTGCGGGTCGAACGGCTGACCCTTCGCGCTGAACGCCTTCACGTGGTGCTTGCCGAGCGTGTCTTCGAAGAGCTTGCGGATCATCTCCACGCCCTTGCGAAGCGAGTCGTAGTCGGCCGCCGACTTCGCCGACTCGAGCGCGCGATCGAAGTTGTCGAAGACGGGCAGGAAGTCCTTGAGGAGCTTCTCCACTCCGAACTTCTGGACCTCTTCCTTCTCCTTGAGCGCGCGCTTCTTGTAGTTCTCGAGGTCAGCAACGGCGCGGAGCATCTTTTCGTGCTCGTCCTTCAGCTTCCCCATCAGGTCGCGACCGCGCGCCATCGACATCTCGAGCTCGCCCTTGAGCTGCTCGATTTCCTTGTCGCGCAGATCAGGAACCGGCTCCGGCGCCGCAGGTGCCGCGGCAGCGGGAGCCACTTCGATCGGCACTTCTGCCGCCGCAGGCGCCTGAGATTCCTCAGCCTTCTCTTCGGAGCCACCACCAGTTCGCTTCTCGACGGCCGCCAGCGCTTCCTTCAGCACGTCGTCGCCGATGTTGGTGGTGAAGCTGCCCTTGTCTCCGGGGTGTTTCACGGGCGCGAGTCAACCACATCGACGGCAGATGGGTGACTGCGAAAGAGGTAAGCAGCCGAAAATGCTCCTCACTTCTCTGCTTGCGCTGGCGCTGAGCGCCGAACCGTCGGACGTGGTCAAGCTGAAGGACGCGCCCCGCTACGCGATCGCCGAAGACCAGGGCGAGGTGTCGCTGCTGGTGCAGAAGGATGTGGCGGTGTCGAAGCTCACGCTCAAGCCGGGAGCGAAGGTGCCCGAGCACACGCATGACGCGAGTGAGACGCTGGTGGTGCTCGAGGGCACGTCGACCGTCACGCTGCGCGGCACCACGTACGTACTGGTGGCGGGTGACACGCTCTACATCCCCAAAGGCGAGAAGCACTCGGCGCAGGTGCCGGTCGACGCGAAAGCGCCGTTCGTCGCGGTGCAGATCTATTCGCCCGCCGGGCCGGAGCAGCGCTTCACGAAGGGCAAGAAGCTCTGACTCAGCTCAACGCGGCGTAGACGTCAGCGACGCGCAGCGAGCCACCGATGCTGTCGAGGCCGACCGTTTCTCCTGCGCGCGAGGTGACGATCGACCACTTACCGTCACGACCCCGCCGATGAACGTCGATGCACTGCGTGTCGTGCGCGACGATCACGATTTCGCGCAGAGAGTCGAGGCTCCGATAGTGATCGAGCTTCGCGCCACGATCATACGCTTCAGTCGACGGGCTCGTGACTTCGACGATCAGGGTCGGGTTGGTCGCTGCGAGCTGATCATTGGCGGCCGGCGCGACCTTGCCGCAGATGACGGCGCCGTCGGGATAGGTCGTGAGGTCGCTCTTCGCGATGCGAATGCGCAGGTCGGACGTGTACGTCCGGCATCCCGACGGGAGCTGATTGCCGATGAGCCGCAAGGCAACGGCGTGTTCCGGAGTGCCTCCGGCCATCGCGTAGATCTCGCCATCGAGGAACTCGTGACGCACCTGACTGTGCTGCTCGAACAGCACGTACTCGGCGTAGGTGGAGCTCACTTCTTGCCGATGGTCTTCTTGCCGGGCGCCTTCTTCGCGCTCGAGCCGCCGCTCTTCTTGCCGCCCTTCCCGACCGTCTTCTTCGCCGGCTTCTTCGCGGGAGCAGCGGCCTCGACCTCTTCGGTCTCGTCGTCTTCCGACTCGGCTTCGTCCATCTCCGGAGGCGGAGAAGGAGGCGTCGCAGCAGGCGGCGGCACGTCGTCAGCGCCCCCGGCCTTTTCCATCGGCTTGACCACGAAGTCGTTCACCTTGTCGCCGGCCTTCACGAACGTCTCCTCGGCCTTCTTCACGCCCGTCTCGACCACCTTGGCGACGTCTTCAGCGGCCTTCCGCGCCCACACGCCGACGTCCTTGAGGCCCTCGCGCAGCTTCTCCTGCCGAGCGGGATCCTGAACTTCCGACATCAGCTTCGTCGCCTCGACCTTCACGTCGTTGCCGAACCGCTTGAAGTCTTCCCCGGCCTTCTTGAGGAACGCCTTCATCTTCAGGTCCCACTGGGAGTCGCTCATGGTGCCTCCTCATACTCACGAGGCGCGTTCCGATTCCATTTCGACCGTGCAAACATCACCCTCGTCCCACCGTGGCTCGCCTGGTCCGTCACTTCGTCGAAGAACCCCGCACGTGCAGCTACCTGCCCGGCGTGCGCGCCTCGCTCGAGTACCGACTGATGGTCGACGTCACGCCGACCGAGCTGGAAGAGCTGCTGGTGCGCGGGTGGCGACGGTTTGGGCCCGCGTACTTCAGGCCCGCGTGCAACCCGTGCGAGGAGTGCCACTCGATTCGCCTCGACGTGCACCGCTTTCAACCGACCACGTCGCAGAAGCGCGCGCTCAAACGCAGCATGCGCTTTCGCGTCGAGCTCGGGCGGCCTCGCATCGACGCCGAGCGGTTGACGCTGCACCAGCAGTGGCACGGCACGCGTGAAGACGCCCGCGGGTGGGAACCGACGCAGCTGTCGGAAGACGAGTACGCCACGCAGTTCGCGTTTCCCTCGAGCACAGGGCGCGAGATGGCCTGGTACGAGGGCTCGCGGCTGGTCGCGCTCGGCCTGGTCGACGTCACGCCGAATTGTTTCTCGGCGGCGTACTTCTTCTACCACCCCGACATCGCGCGACTGTCGCCCGGCATCGGCAACGTGATGCGCTGCGTGGAGCTGGCGCGCGAGCTCGGCTGCCAGCACATGTACCTCGGCTACCGCGTGCAGGAGTGCGCGTCGCTCACGTACAAGGGCTACTTCCAACCGCACGAGCTGCTCTCGGGGCGACCCGCGATGCAGGAAAGCGCGGTGTGGAAGGAAGCGCCGGTCGTGAGCCGTACCAGCAACGCGCCGAGTCTCGACGACGACGAGTGACTGCGCCGTCGACGGCCCCTCACCCCGGCCCTCTCCCCGCGTCGCAGGAGAGGGAGACAATTTTAGAACGGGGCGTCGTCGTCGCCGTGCGGCGGAGCGTCGCCATCACCCGGAGGCGGCGGCCCACCACCATCGTCATCTCCACCACCGCGCTGCCGCGCGATCTCCGCTTCGATGGCGCCGAGGAGCTGACGTTCCTTGTCGTGGAAGCGCTGCTTGCCGGGATCCGACAGAGAGCGCCGCGAGCCGTTCGCGTAGAACTCGAGATCCTGCAGCGACGCGCCGTAGACCGGCAGACCCTTGCTGCGGCCGTAGTTGGGGAACACCATTCCCGAATCGCCGCCGCCGCCGCTGCTGCCGCGACTCGCTGACGCGGGTGCAACCGCCGCGCGACCGGGCGAAGTCGCGAGCGCGCGCCCCGCGGAGATCGGCGTTCCACCAATCGTCATCGCGTCGAATGAGAGCGTGAAGCCCTCACCTGTGCGCACCGCGGAGCCGATTCGCACCTGCTCCGACCGGCCATCTTCCTTTGTGACTGAAATCCAAACGGGGAATCGATCGCTCATGAGGGGAGGCACTGTATGCCTTTGGTGCGCGCTGGTGATCAGTCGTGTGCTGGACCCAAGCGAAGTCCCGGTAGACACTCCGGGCCGACGTTTCCCCCGCGGGGTCGGAAAGAAAATGGAAGGCGATTCCATCCTCGTCGTTGACGACGAAGCGATCGTGCTCGACGTCTTGAAGGTGGCCCTCAAGAAGGCCGGCTTCACCGTGTTCACCGCGTCGCGCATGGTCGACGGCCTCGCGCTCGCGAAGGGCCAGAAGTTCAGCTGCGCGTTGATCGACAAGAACCTGCCCGACGGCAGCGGGCTCGATCTGATCAAACAGATTCGGCAGAAGCACCCCGACTGCACGTGCCTGGTGATGACCGCGTACCCGAACGCCGACTCGATCCTCGAGGCGCTCAAGCTCGGAGCGGTCGACTACCTCGAGAAGCCGTTCCCGCACGTGTCGATCATTCAGGAAAAGGTGAAGGCCGCGGTCGATCGCGCGCGTCGCCTTGCTGCGCTCTCAGCGCGCGTGGCCGAGATGCACGCGCTCAAGGCCGCGACCGAAGCCGCGGTGAACGAAGAGACGACGCTGCAGAGCAAGCTCGACAGCGCGAACTTCCGCTACCAACGCGTGCTCGCCGCGCTGCGCGAAGTGAAGTCGGGGCTCGAGACCGGTGACGCGGCGACGGTGAAGCGGCTGCTCACGCGGGTGACGGCGCTGCTCGACGAGCTGAAGTGATCAGGGCCGCGCTGCGGCTTCGATCGCTCCGAACACCAGCCCGACGGCCAGCACGCTCAACGCGAGCGACGTGACGAGCAGCCCGATGCCGAGGCCCGTTCGCTCGCCCCTGATGAACCACGTGCCCGCCGCAGGGAGCGCGAGCCAGAGCAGCGCGACCGCTCCGATGATGAGGCCGATGCCGCGGTCTTCACCCGACACGCTGCCGCGGAACATCGACGCGAGGATCAGCGCCGCTCCACTCAGACCGAGCGCCGCGAGCCACGAGACGATGACGAGCAGCCAGTGCCAGGTGCTCTTCATTGCGTGATGAGGTTGAACTCCACGCGACGGTTCTGCTCGCGGTTCGCCGGAGTGTCATTCGCCACCGCGGGCTTCTCGCTGCCGAAGCCGACCGCGCGCAGCCGCGACTCCTGCACGCCCTTCTTCACCAGGTAGTCCTTCACCGCGTTGGCGCGATCCTGGCTGAGCTTCTTGTTGGTCTCGGGCTTGCCGACGTCGTCGGTGTGTCCTTCGACCTGCAGCAGCACGATCTCCGCGTGCGACACGAGCACCGACGCGACGTTGTCGAGCAGCGGGTTCGAACGCTTCTGAATCGTCGCCTTGCCGTTGTCGAAGTACACGCGGTCGAGGATCTTGAGCGACGTGCTGGTGATGATCACCAGCTGCTTGTTCTTCTCGGGGCAACCGGCGTTGTCCTTGCTGCCAGGCTCGCTCGGGCAGTTGTCCTCGTGGTCGAACACCTGATCGTTGTCTGAATCCTTCGCGGGGCAACCGCGCTCCTGCACGATGCCGACGATGTTGGGGCACGCGTCGGCTCCATCGAGGAAGCCGTCGCGATCGTTGTCGGGCTCGGGGCAGCCGTCGCCGTCTTCGTAGTCGTCGAGATCTTCCTTCTGGTCCTTGCAGCGATCGAGGCGATCCACGACGCCGTCACCATCGGAGTCGGTGTCGGGGCAACCCTTGTTCTCGGGCAGGCCGCGCACGTCGCGGCAGAGATCGTCGGCGTCGAGCACCGAGTCGCCGTCGTTGTCGGCGTCGAGCACGCCGTCTTCGTCCTGGAAGCCGTCCTTGTCTTCGGCGACCAACGGCGCGCCATCGACTCCGTTCTTCACGCCGTCACCATCGCGATCGAGGTCGGGGCACGCCTTCAATTCATACGGCTGTCCTTCGACGCACGGCGGCCGCGTCATCGGTTCGTTCGAAAACGCCGCCCCGAAATACGCACGCACGCTCGCGGTCGCCGGTTCACCGAACACGCCAGGGCCCGCGACCGCGTAGAGCTCGACCGGCCCCGCAGGCCAACGCACGCCGAACAGACCTTCGATGCCCGGGCGACCCGTGCCCGTCAGCGGAGCGTTCACGCGGATCATCGCCTCACCGCGCGGCCCGTCGTGATTTACCGAGGTGATCATGCCCGCGACCCACATCTGTGAACCGAGGAGATCGGTGCTGACGCCGGTGACGCTCAGGTAGTCGGTGATGGGACGGAAGAGGAAACCCAACTCCGCTCCGAGCTGGAAGGCGTCGAAGACCTTGCCGACCTGCACCTTGGGCGCGAATGCGAAGCCGCCGTTGCCCTGCGCCGCGTTGGTGCCGACCGGCAGCGCGAGGCCGAGATCGACCGCGAGCGAGACGGGTTTGGTCTGACCGTCGAGCAGGTTCACCTTGCCGTGCAGCCAGGGGTTGCCGAGGCCGGCGGTGGACACTCCGAGCGAGGTGCTGCCCTGCTGGAGGGCGAACACCGACGCGTGCGTCGAGACCTCGAGCCAGTTGGTGAGGCCGAGCGCGCCGAAGACCTGGAAGCCGAGGCGATCGCTGAGCACCAGATTGCTCGAGGTGCCGTTGAGCGAGCGCAGGTTGCCGTAGGTGTAGAAGGCCGAGACGCCGACGCGGTAGCCGGTCTGCGGCAACGTCGAGCCGTTACCGACGGTGAGCGAGCCGCGACCAGCGGGGTCGATCCACACCTGCTCGATGTCGGCACTCGGAGTTTGCGCGACGACGACGGAGGAAATCAGCGCGAGCGAGAGGAGCACGAGCCCGCAGATATCAAGGCCCGGCGTCCGTCGCCTCAACGACGTCTTCACCCGGGTGCGCGTATTGGAGCTCGAGCTTCTCGGACTTCTGGCGGCACTCCTCGAGCGCCTGCAGCGCGCGGGTATTCATGCCCCCGTCTGCGCCGGCGAGCTCGGCCAGCCGCGCGCACGCGGCGAGCTGCGCTTCGAGCAGTGGCGGGCGACGGCCGTTGGCTCCGAGCGCGAGCGGCGTGCGCACCTTCACGCGGCCACCTTCGATGAGCTGCTTCAACTTCTGCGCTTCGGCGAAGTGCTTCGAGCTCGACGTGACCTGCGCCAATTCCGCGAGCACCGCGTCGTACTTCGGATCATCGGGCCGCGTGGACGCGAGGATGAGCGCTTCGTGTTGCATCTGCGCGCGCGCGAATGCTTCGGCTTCGCGATCTCGGCACGCGCACAGCGCGAGGGCGATCGTCAGGCTCAGCCACCGCATGCGCATCAGTGCAGGTACTTGTCTGAGTCGCGGCCCATGTTGCTGCGGCCGCCGTCGATGGTGCGCAGATGTGCGGAGCGCTTGTCGAGGCTCCGCTGCAGTCGCCACGTCTGGAACCGCGTCCACAGCTCCGACGGGCGGAACCCGCGCGTGTAGAGGAACGTGAACAGCAACGCGAAGGCCGACGGAATGACGGTCGAGATTCCAGCGAACGCGCCGTTCAAGAACACGAAGCCGACGCCGATCAGCGCGAGCACGTTGCCCGTCGTCGGCAGGCCCCAGAAGTTCGCCGGGCCTCGGCCGATCTGCAGGCCGTACGCGACCCACAGTGCTCCGGTCATCACCGTGCCGCCGGGGTACCACTCACGAACCAGCGCCGGCACGAGCAGCGCCAACGCGACGGTGAAGATCGCGGCGAGCACCACCACGCCTGCGGTGAAGAACAGCATCCTCCGCCGACCCCACATCATCTCGAGCGCGCCGCCGATGCTCCAGGTGATGAGCGCGCCGAAGATCACGCCGGTCGGCGAGTTCTCGACGAAGGCGTAGGTGAGCAGCTGCCACACGAAGCCGTGAATGACGGCCTCGGGCACCAGCGCGGTGAGCACCAGGAACGGCTTGAAGAGCGCACCGAGAACGGAGACCGCGATGAGAACGATCGCCAGCGCTCCAGCTGCACTTCTGATCTCCGGCATCCGGAAAGCCAACCGAGCCATGGCGGCTTTCTTAACGGAAACGCGGGAACCGGGTGATTACTTCGCCCGGTAGAACAGGGTGACGGTCAGGCAGTGGAACTCTTTGTCAGAGCTCTGCGTGATCTCTTTGTCGACCACTTCGAGGTTGGGATTGTCCTTCACCCAACGAGTGATGTTCTCGCCCATGACCTCACGGTCGCGCGCGAGGGTGGTCGAGAAAACTTTCACTCCGGTAAATTGCACAATCGCCATGTCGGCCTCGTGGGTCCTGTTTCACTCCGACGCCCACACACACGCCCCACATGCCCGGTTTCTGCCCGCACTACAACGGGCATGGTGCACCAAACGGAGCGGGTGATGAGCGTCAGCGAACCGTGCTCAGCGACCCGCGGCGCGAGCGCGGAAGTTTTCGCAGAGCGAAGGCTCCTTGCACGACGGGCCGATGCCGTCGGGGTGCGCCACGAAGGGAGTCTTGTCGCTCTCCTCGGTGCCGCACAGCGCGCACTTGCGTTTGCGGTTCTTCCGCTCGGCGCGCCGCTCTTCAGCCAGCTGCTTGGCGCGCTCGCGCAATGCCTTCGCATCAGGAACAGTCGTGTTCGTCACATGGCCTCCACGAGAACTGCGATTCCCTGCCCGCCGCCGATGCAGGCGCTCCCCACTCCGTACCGCGCGCCTCTGCGTTTCAATTCGTACAACAGGTGAAGCGTGATGCGTGCGCCCGACGCGGCGAGCGGGTGACCCACCGCGATCGCTCCGCCGTCGACGTTGGTCTTCTCGCGCGGCAGGCCGAGCTCTTTCTCGACGGCCAGGTACTGCGGCGCGAACGCTTCATTCACTTCGAAGAGATCGATGTCGCCCAGCTTGAACTCCGCGCGCTCCATCAGCTTGCGAATCGCCGGAGCGGGGCCGATGCCCATGATGCGCGGGTCGCAACCGGTGACGGCCCAGTTGATGAGGCGACCGATGGGCTGCACGCCGTGCTTGTCGGCGAAGCGGCGGGTGCTCATCAGCGCGCTCGCGGCGCCGTCGTTGATGCCTGACGCCGCGCCTGGGTGAATCACGCCGTCCTTCTTGAAGACCTTCGGCAGCTTCTTGAAGCCCTCGACCGTCGAATCGTGACGCGGGTGCTCGTCCTTCTCGAAGAACGTCGAGCCCTTCTTCGACTTGAGCTCGACCGGAGAAATCTCAGCCTTGAAGCGCCCGGCTTCCTGCGCCGCCTTGTGGCGCTGCTGGCTCAACACCGAGAACGTGTCGACCTCGTCCTGCGTGAGCTTGTACTGCTCGGCGAGGTTCTCCGCCGTGATGCCCATCGGAATGTTGGGGAAGGTGTCGAACAGGCCCTGCGTGAGCGTGTCTTCGAGCCCGCCCTTGCCGAGCGGAATTCCCCAGCGCGCGCCGCGAATGGCGTGCGGCGCCTGGCTCATGTTCTCGGTGCCGCCGGCGAGCACGCACGACGCCTGCTCGGTGAGCATCAGCTCGGCCGCGGTGATGTACGCCTGAAAGCCCGAGCCGCAGAGCCGGTTGAGCGTGATGGCGGGCGTGGCGACGGGCGCTCCGGTTTTGAGGCCGATGTGACGCGCGAGGTAGATGGCGTCGGCGCTGGTCTGAATGACGTTGCCGTAGACGACGTGGTCGATGAGATCGGCCGACACCTTCGCCTGCGCGAGCGTGGCCTTCGCGGTCTCGACGCCGAGGTCCGTGGCTGAGACGTCCTTCAGCGCGCCGCCGAAGGTTCCGAACGCGGTGCGTTTTCCGGCGAGAAAGACGACTTCTTCACTCTTCGATGCGCTCTTCATTACCCCTCGCGTCACGGCTCACTGCGACTGCGCCCAACCGATGAGGCGCAACAAAGCGGCGCCCACCATGCCAAGTGCGAACAACGTCCACAACAGTCCAACTGCATGCTGTTGACGCAACTCAGGTTTTCCCGATCTCGAAAACCAGCGCCGCGCTGATTCGACGCGAGAATCGAGCGTGTCGATGCGTTTGAACGGGCCGATCTCGGGCACGCGACGCAGGTGCACTTTGAGCAAGCGCTCGGCGCTCGCGCCGTCGAGACCGCCTGAGAGATACGCGCCGGGCACTTCGCGCGCGGGGCGGCGGTAGTTCGCGGTGACCACGAAGCCCTTCTCGCTCTCGGTGACGAACACCAGGTGATCTTGCTCGTCGGGGCCGACGGTGACCGAGGCGACGACTCCGGTTTCGAGGTGCGCGAGATCGACGAAGTGCTTCTCGTTGAGGAGCGGAATCTTCTCGCTGTGCGTGCCGAGCAGCGTGAAGCCGAGCTTCTTCAAGTCACCGACGGTGTCTTCGAGCTCACCGGGAATCTCGGCGGCGTCGGCGGGCGTCTCGGTCTCGACGCGCACGCTGGACGGGCGCAAGAAGAGCACCGCGCGCCACGCCTGCCAGCGCAGCCCGGCGATCGCGAGCCCGAGAATCGCAACCGCCAGCGCTGGTGACATCTGCGATTCCACGGTGAGTTGGGTCTTGTAGTCGCGAGCCCATTTTTCCCGCAGCTCGAAAAGCAGATCTGGAGCGTCCACGCCGCATGCGCCGCGGGAGATGCGAGGCCCCGGTCGATCGAGCGGCGTCGCGGAGTTCGCGAGCGCACGACGGTTGCTCCTGCGTTCACGCACGCCGCGAGGAATCTTTCTTCGCCGCGAAACAGGGGTTTCGTCGTGAGCAAGACATCGGAGAAGTTGAAGGCGATCGCCGCCGCAGTGCAGGCGATCGAGAAGCAGTTCGGGCGGGGCGCGGTGATGCAGCTGGGTGACGCGACGGAGATTCAGCCCGTCGCCGTGATTCCCACCGGGTCGATCGGGTTGGATCGCGCGCTCGGCGTCGGCGGGTTGCCGCGCGGCCGGGTGATCGAGATCTTCGGCAACGAGAGCTCGGGCAAGACGACGCTCACGCTGCACGCCATCGCGCAGGTGCAGGCGATGGGCGGCGTGGCGGCGTTCATCGACGCGGAGCACGCGCTCGACGTCACGTACGCGCGCAAGCTCGGCGTGCGCACCGAGGAGCTGCTCATCTCGCAGCCCGACACCGGCGAGCAGGCGCTGGAGATCACCGAGCACCTCGTGCGTTCGGGCGCGATCGATCTCATCGTCGTCGACTCGGTCGCGGCGCTCGTGCCGAAGGCCGAAATCGAAGGCGAGATGGGCGACGCGCACATGGGCGTGCAGGCGCGCTTGATGAGTCAGGCGCTGCGCAAGTTGACCGGCGCGGTGAGCCGGAGCGGCACGTGCATCATCTTCATCAACCAGATCCGCATGAAGATCGGCGTGATGTTCGGCAACCCGGAGACGACCACCGGCGGCAACGCGCTCAAGTTCTACAGCTCGGTGCGCTGCGAGATTCGCCGCGCGGGCAACCTGAAGGACGGCGACGTGGTGGTCGGCACGCGCACCAAGGTGAAGGTGGTGAAGAACAAGGTGGCGCCTCCCTTCCAGGAAGCGGAGTTCGACATCATCTACAACCGCGGCATCTCGCGCGGCGGAGAGGCGGTCGATCTCGGCGTGACGCTCGGGCTGGTCGAGAAGGCCGGCAGCCACTTCCGCCTCGAGGGCGAGAGCATCGGCCAGGGCCGCGAGCGTGCGGTGGAGTGGATGCGCGAACACCCCGCGGAGCTCGAGAAGCTGGCGAGCAAGATCCTCGCGGCGCACGTGCAGCCTGGAGCGGAGCAGCCTCCGCTCGAGACCGCGGCGTGAAACCCTTCGTACTGGTGCTGACCGTGGTGCTCGGGTTGACGGCTCTCGCCGCGCTCGAGTCGTGTCAGCACTCGCAGTCCGGCGGAGCGAAGGCTCGGCGTGCGCGCGAAGTGCACCGCCAGCCCCTCGGAAGACCGGTAGCAGCGCGAGAACCGAAGCGTTCTCGCTGACTGGGCGCGGGCGCGGCGACGTGAGAGATTGGGCCGACGTGTTTCGTCTGGCTCCACTCCTCACGCTCGCCGCGCTCGCCGCTTCTGGCTGTCTGGACGTCTGCGCGCGCGCGGAGCTGCAGAGCACCGAGTTCCAGAAACGACACTCCGCGTGTTTCCCCGAAGGTGCGCTGCCCAACGCGCCCTTCAACGCCGACGCGTGCGACAACTCGATGAAGGTGTGCAGCAAGACCGACGAGCAGTCGCTGCAGCAGTACTTCGATTGCCTCGACAAGTTGCCGGTCTGCAGCCCGCAGACGAAGAGCACCTTCAACGACAAGTTCCTCGAGTGCGCGAAGGGCATGAACCAGCTCACCGAAGGCTGCTTCCACCCCGGCTGAGCTGCTGCGCGAGACGGCGGTCCACGACGACGGACGCGCGGTGAAGCTCCAGAGCGCTCTCGTCAGCCGAGATTCCGAAGAGAAATTCCGGGCGTCACACCGCGCGCGCGGCGAGCGGCGAGTTCCTTGCTCCTCGAGCTCCCCAGGAGGCGCACATGCTCGCGCGCGTGAAGTCCGGAGCCCTGATGGGCGTGGACGCGGTGGTGGTGGAGGTCGAGGTCGACATGTCGCTGGGCATGCCGAACTTCGCGGTGGTCGGGTTGCCCGAAGGCGCGGTGAAGGAATCGAAGGTGCGTGTCATCTCGGCGCTGAAGAACGGCGGCTACCTGCTGCCCTCCAAGCGCATCACGGTGAACCTCGCTCCAGCCGACTTGAAGAAAGAAGGCGCGACGTTCGAGCTGCCCATCGCGCTCGGCGTGCTCGCGGCCTCGGGTGTGGTCGAGCTGGGCCCGCTCGACGGCTACCTCTTCGGAGGTGAGCTCGCGCTCGACGGCGCGCTGAAACCGATTCGCGGTGTGCTGCCGCTCGCGCTGGCGGCCAGAGACCACGGCTTCCGCGGCGTGATGGTGCCGTCGGCGAACGCCGCCGAAGCCGCTCTGGTCGATCGCATTCAGGTGCTGCCGGTCGATACGATTTCGCAGGCCGTGATGCATTTCACTGGCGAGGCGCCCATCGCGCCGTACGATCGCTCCGCGCGCGGTCACGTGCGGCCCGCCGAGCTCGGCACGCTCGACATGTCCGACGTGCGCGGCCAGGACGACGTGAAGGACGCGCTGGAGATGGCGGCGGCCGGCGGCCACAACGTGTTGCTCTGCGGGCCACCGGGCTCGGGCAAGACGATGCTCGCGCGGCGCATGCCGTCGATTCTCCCGCGCATGAAGTTCCAGGAGCAGCTCGAGGTGACGCGCATCTATTCGGTGCTCGGGCTGTTGTCGGACGGGCAGTCGCTGGTGAGCGAGCGACCGTTTCGCGCTCCGCACCACACCATCAGCGACGCCGGCCTCGTCGGCGGCGGGCCGCTCACGCGCCCGGGAGAGCTCTCGATGGCGCACCGCGGTCTGCTCTTTCTCGACGAGCTGCCCGAGTTCCGCCGGCACGTGCTCGAGGTGTTGCGCCAGCCGCTCGAAGAAGGCGTGGTGCGGCTCGCGCGCGCGAACCAGCACGTGACGTACCCGTGTCAGGTGATGTTGTTCGCCGCGATGAACCCCTGCCCGTGCGGCTTCTTCAAGGTGCCCGATCGCGAGTGCAACTGCCGCGAAGTGCGGCGCAACGAGTACTTCAATCGCATCAGCGGGCCGTTGCTCGATCGCCTCGACGTGACGCTCGAGACGCGACCGGTCGACGTGCGCCTGCTCGCCGCCGATGCGCAGGAGAGCAACCGCACCTCGGCGTGGTTTCGCGAGCGCGTCGAAGCGGCGCGTGAGCGACAGACGCACCGCTTCCGCGAATACCCGGGCCTGTTCTGCAACGCGCAGATGGGGCCGCGGCTGGTGCACCGGTTCTGCAAGACCGAGTCGAAGGCGACGCAGATGTTGGAGCTTGCGGTGTCGCGCTTCGGGCTCTCGGCGCGCGCGCACGATCGCATCATCAAGATGGCGCGCAGCCGCGCCGACCTCGAAGCGCGCGAGACCATCACCACCGAAGACATGCAGTTCGCGATCGCGTGTCGCATCATCGATCGCGCTGATTGGCGCGGCACGCCGACGACGAAGCTGCGCAACGGGGCGATGCGTCAGGAACTCCCGCGCCCTCGTCGAGCGGAGTAGGTTCGCGCACGCATGAATCGCCTTCATTCCGCGCTCGTTCTCGCTGGCTCGTTGGTCCTCTCGTCGTGCGTCTCGGTCGTCGACGCGCGGGAAGGTGGGGCGCAGCGCAGCTGCCGCTTCGAAGACAAGTGCGGCAACGTCGGCTCGGGGAAGAACTACGCGAGCTTCGAGGAGTGCCTGACCGACAAGCGCTCCGACTTTCTCGACCTCTGGCCGACCGATCGCTGCGACGGAAAGATCAACCCGCAGGCGCTCGATACCTGCTTCAAGGCCGTCGACAACACGCGCTGCAACGATTTCATCGACGCCATCGCGACCATCAACAAGTGCGGCTCGGGGTCGGTGTGCACGGCGGGCAGCGGAGGCGGCTGCAACTGCGGCCAGGGCCAGACGTGCTGCAGCAACGCGTGCGTGAACCTGCAGACCGATCGCAACAACTGCGGAGCGTGCGGCACTACCTGCGGCAGCTCGGTCAGCTGCCAGTCGGGTCAGTGCCGGTAAGGCTCGACCTGGGGCGAGCCGATCAACGGGGCCCGAACGACGAGAGCGCGAAGAAGGCGCGAATCTTGTCGTTGGTTTCACGCAACCGGGAGCTGAGCGTGCGCACGAACGTCCACAGGAGCGTGGACGCGAGTTCCTTGTCGGTGAACATCACCTCGTCGAGCTTCTCGCGCGAGAGTTCGTAGAGCACGCAGCTGGTGTGCGCGATGGCGTCGGCGGAGCGCGGACCTTCTTCGATCAGGCTCATCTCGCCGAAGTACTGACCGCGCTCGAGAATCGCGAGCGCCTCTTCGCCGATGCCGGGCACCATCTTCGAGATGCGCACCTTGCCCTCGACGATGATGAACATCGACGTGCCGTCGGCGCCCTCTTTGAAGATGTGCGCGCTGCCGGGAAATTTGGCTTCTTTGAGGGCGGCTCCGAGTTTGCGCAGCTGCGCGGAGGTCATCCCCTCGAACAGCGCGACTTTTCTCAAGATTTCAACGTCCATCGGCGTTAGTCCTACCACGCCATGGAAACTCGCAAAGTTGTCATCGTTGGCTCGGGTCCGGCTGGCTACACGGCGGCGGTCTACGCAGCGCGCGCGAACCTCGCTCCGGTCGTTTTTGCAGGTGGCCCTTCGGACAGTGACGCCCGCCGCGTGCCCGGCGGCCAGCTGATGATCACCACCGAGGTCGAGAACTATCCCGGGTTCCCCGACTCGGTGACGGGCCCGGTGTTGATGGAGGCGTTCCAGAAGCAGGCCGAGCGCTTCGGCACCGTCATTCACATGGAGAACGTGGTGAAGCTCGACCTGAGCAAGCGCCCGTTCCACGTGAAGGGCGAGAGCAAGGAATACCTCGCGGAGACGGTGATCATCGCGACCGGCGCGTCGGCGAAGTGGCTCGACGTGAAGGGCGAAGGCGACTTCATGAACCGCGGCGTCTCGGCGTGCGCGACCTGCGACGGGTTCTTCTTCAAGAACCTCGACGTCATCGTGGTCGGCGGTGGCGACACCGCGATGGAAGAGGCGAACTACCTGTCGAAGATGTGCTCGAGCGTGACGGTGGTGCACCGCCGCGACACGCTGCGCGCGTCGAAGATCATGCAGGAGCGCGCGCTCAAGAACCCGAAGATCAAGTTCATCTGGGACTCGGCGATCGAAGAGGTCGTCGGAGATCAGAAGGGCGTGACCGGCGCGGTGGTGAAGAACCTGAAGACCGGCGACATGAAGAAGGTCGACGCGAAGGGCGTGTTCGTCGCCATCGGTCACCAGCCGACGACCGAGCTGTTCAAGGACACGCTCAAGCTGCAGAGCAACGGCTACCTGTGGGTGCAGCCGGGCACCGCGAAGACGTCGATCGAAGGCGTGTTCGCCGCGGGTGACGTGAGCGATGCGACGTACCGCCAGGCGGTCACCGCGGCGGGCACGGGGTGCATGGCCGCCATCGAAGCCGAGCGGTGGATGACCGAGCACGGCATCGCCTGAATTCTCGGAGAGCCGCTCGCTCCAGCTGTTGAGAAGCTGCGATCGACGCCAGCGTCATCAAGCGCCCGCAGTCGCAGCATGCTCGGAGCTCAGGTCTCTTCGCGCGCCGGAGTCGCACACGCTTCGCATCTCCGAGATCAGCAACCTGACCGCCGAGTCTCTTCGCGCCGGGAGTCGCAACGCCTTCGCATCTCCGAGATCACAATGCGTCGGCCGTCAGTTCTCTTCGCGCGCCGGGAGTCGCAGCACGCTCCGCAGCGGGACTTCAGAGATCAGCACCGCGAGGAGAATGAGCGCTCCACCGCGCAGCTCGGGCACGCTCGGGAAACCAGCGCCCGTGAGCGCCGAGAGCACGAGCACGAAGACCGGCTCGAGCGAGTAGATGACTGCCGCGCGCACTGCGGTCATGCGGGCCTGCGCCCAGACCTGTGCTCCGATGGCGAGCGCGCTGGCGGCGATGCCGGTGAAGGCGATGGCGAACCAGACAGTCGGCGAGCCGTCGAAGCGGCGCTCGACGAACGGCAGGCACGCTGTCGAGAGCACTGCGACGATCACCAGCTGGAGTGCGGTGAGCGCGAGCGGCGGGAGACCGCGGCTCAGTCGACTCATGAGCGCGATGTGAATGGCGTAGAGCACCGCGCAGCCGAGCGTCAGCGCGTCACCGGTCGGGATCGCGTCGCCCACGGAGACTCCGGTGAGCTGTTGCAGACCGAAGACGGCGACGAAGGGCGCGATGAACGAGCGCAGCGGTGGCGCTTTGCGCTCGAGCCGCCACGCGACGAAGGGCACGAAGATGACGGTGAGACCGGTGACGAACGCGCTGCGAGCCGGAGTGGTGCGCTCGAGACCGAGCGTCTGCAGCAGGTAGCCGCCGAAGAGGAGCAGCCCGAGCACGCCGCCAGAGCGCACGAGTCGCGGCCAGTCGGTGACGCGGTGCTCGGGGAATTTTCGCGCCAGCGCAGCGGCGAGGACTGCTGCGGTGAGCGCGCCGATGGTGAAGCGCAGCGCGAGGAAAGTGAACGTGTCGGCGCCGGCGAGTGCGTCTTTCACGGTGACGAAGGTGCCGCCCCAGACCGCAGTGGCGGTGAGCAGCGCGAGCGTCGCGAGTCGTGCTTCTCGGGGCCTCGGCGGAGTCACGTGGTCCTCCGACCAGAAGCACGCGAGATGATCTCTGGGCCCTCTCCCCGACCCTCTCCCCTGACGGGGGAGAGGGAGATCATGAGGCTGGCACCTGTGCGCCGACGCTCGGCCAGACGGTCGGGTTGCGCCGACCATCGACCGTGCGCCGCGCTTCGTACGGCTTGCACTCTCGCGCGGCGAACGCCTTCTTCCACGCGCTGAAATTGCCGCCGGCCTTCCACGCGTCGTGCGCCGCCAGCCCGCCTTCGGGCCCGCACTGCGCGAGCATGTATTCGACCCACGCCCAGCGCGCGCTCGTCGGCCGCAGCTCGGCCCTGCCCTTCAACCCGCGCCGCAAGCGCTCGAGCCGCGCGTCGACCACGTCGATGCCCGCGAACGGAGCGCCATCGAGCGGCGTGTTCCGCTTCGCCGCGAACGGCGCCACACCCAGCGCCACCGGCAAGATGCGCGACAGCTCGATCGAGAACCGCACCAGCTCGTCGATGTCGGCGTCGGTCTCGGTCGGCAGACCGACCACGTTGTAGACCTTGAGCCGGTGAATGCCGGCCGCCTTGGCCAGCTCCGCCGCGCGCACGATCTGCGCTTCGCTGTGTTTGCGATCGACCGCGTCGCGCAGCCGCTGACTCGGCCCGTCCGACGCCACGGTCAGCACCTTCGCCCCGCCGTCCTTCAACGCCTGCACCAGCGGCGCACTCAACCGATCGGCGCGCAACGACGAGACGCCGACTTCTTTCCCCGAGTCGACCAGCGTGCGCAGCAGCTCGACGATGCGCGGGTGGTCCGTCACCGCCGCGCCGACGAGGCCGACCCGCTTCGCCTCAGCGGGGATGAGCGACAGCACGTGCTCCGGAGGCACCGTGCGCATGCCGCCGTTCGTCGTGCGCCGCATCACGCAGTAGTGACAGCCGCGCGAGCAGCCGCGCTCCGGCTCGATGAGGAACATGCTCCGCAGCTCGGTGTTCGGCGTGATGATCTGCGAGCGCGCCGGCAACGATTCGTCCGAAGCCTTCGCCACGAAGCCGCGCGTGCGTTCACTGGAGACGCCCGGCACGCGGAAGCCCGGCACGTTCGCGAGGCGCTCGAGCACCGCGCGCTTGCCGCCGCCCTCGCGCACCGCGCGCACCAGCGCCGCGATGAGGTCTTCGCCTTCGCCCTGCACCAGCACGTCGATGAACGGCTCGAGCGGGTCGGGGTTGCTGAAGGTGAGCGGCCCGCCCGCGACGATCAACGGAGCGTCGTCAGCGCGCTGCGCAGCGAACGGTGAAAAACCACCGAGCGTCAGCAACTCGAACAACCCCGGCAGCTCGAGCTCGTAGGCGACCGAAAACGCCACCACGTCGAAGTCACGCAACGGGCGCTGGTGCTCGATCGACAGCGGCGGCAACTTCGCGCGCGTCCACGCTTCGACGTCTTCGGGCAAGAACACGCGCTCGGCCGAGGTGTCGGGCTGCGCGTGGAAGGCGCGGTAGATGGTCTGGAACCCGAGGCTGCTCATGCCCACGTGGTACGGGCTGGGGTACGCGAGCGCGACGTTCAGGCTGGCGCTCTTGAGCAACGCGCCTGACTCCGCGTCACGGAGCGCGTCGAGCGATGCGAGCAGCTGGTGCCGGTCACGACTCATCTCGCTCTTGCTTACTGCAGTTTCACCCTCACCCCGATCATGGGGTGCTGAGTTGCTGCACGGCTTCGAGTGCAGCCGCGCTCTCGGCGCGCGCTTCGTCGAGCCGTCCGAGCTTGCTCAGCGCGTACGCCTTCGCTCCGCGCAACAACGCCGCGCTGAACGGGTCCGGCATCTCCTTCTCCGTCTCACGCAGCCCTTCCTCCGCGCGATTCGCGTCGCTGAGCGCGTAGACGAGATCGATGGTCGCTGCGGTTTCTCCAGCGGCGATCGACTGCCGCGCGAGTTCGACCGCTTCGCTTGCCCGCTGCTGCCGGCGCGCCATCGCTGCGCGCATTCGCAGGCCCTTCGCGCTCGCGGCCGCTTTGGGCTGCGACAGCAGCGCTTCAGCCGAAATCGAGAAGCCATGCGACAAGCACCAGTTCGCCTGCTCCACCACCGCGTCGGGCGACCAGTCGGCCGCGGCGAGCGCGGCCTGTCGAGACTCGAGTTCCTCGGGCGGCAAGCGCTCGCTCACCGCAGACAGCCAGAACAACTGCGCCAGCACGCGATGATCGTCGGGCCGTCGCACCAGCAGCGCCGCGGTCTGTTCACGCGCCTCGACGATGCGGCCGGCCGCTCCGTAGGCGCTCGCGAGATTCATGCGCACCGTGGCGTGCTCGGGAGAAGCGCGCACCGTCTGTTCCCACAGTGAGATCTCGTCCTTCCACGCGTGCTGGTAGCCGACGTTGATGGCCAGGCACGGTACCGCCGCCAGCCCCACGACGATGTTCAGCGCCGGCTTCGACAACTTCGTCGACAGCCACGTCACGCACGCGGCCAGCAGCGCCAGCGACGGCAAGAGCGTGTAGCGATCGGCGACCAGGAAGCGCAGCGGAATGAAGCCGCCCACCGGAGCGAGCGCCAACACCACCACGCCCACCACCACCGCGAGCCGCCGCAGGCGCCAGCGCACCAGCACCACGCCGAGCGCGGCCCACGCCCCGAGCGCGACGAAGACGCGCCAGTCCGTCCAGCCGACGGCATTGAAGTCGTAGACGGCGCGCGGCTCGAACGGCAACGCGATGCGGCCCAGGTACCACCACGGCGTCCACACCGCGGTCGCGACGCGCGAGGCGAGGTCGGGCCCCGGCGGGCGATGGCTCTCGGAAAGATGGAGCAGACCCGCGACCACCGCGATGGCAACTCCGACCACGACCCACGGAGCGGTGCGACGCGCGGCGACCGCTGGCGTGCCCTTCGCTAACTCGAGCAGCGGAAACGCGAAGCCGAGCCCGAAGAACGCCGACTTCGCGAGGAGCGCCGCGGCAAACACCGCGAAGCTCGCCGCGCGCTTCTCGAGCCCGTAGAGCGCGAACGCGGCGATGACGAGCGTGACGCCCAGCGCGTCTTTCACGTTGGCGAGCCACACCACCGATTCGACGCGCAGCGGGTGCAGCGCCCACAGCACGGCGACGAGCACTCCGATGCGCCGCTCGACTCCGAAGGCGTGCAAGGCAGCGGGTACCAGCGCCACGCCGACGGCGAAGAGCGAAAGCTGCACGAGATGTGACGTGGAGATCGACGCGCCGACCAGCGCCAGCAGCACGTAGACCGCCTGCGTGAGCGGGTACCACGCGCCGTCGAACGGCGTGGTGAAGGCGTCGAGCAGGCCGCGAACGCCGGCGGCGGCGAACGGGTTGTGCACGACGTATTCGGGGTCGTCCCAGTTGGTCAGACCGTTCGAGAGCGACGGCCAATAGACCGCGAGCGTCGCCGCGAAGAGCACCAGCGGCCACCAGCGCTCGAGCGCTGGCGCTTCGCTGGTTCGATTGTCGGGGCTCTTGCGCCGCGCGCTCACGACGGTCCCATAGCGTAAAAAACAAAAAGCCCCCGCTCCGAAAGGAGCGAGGGCTTTCTCGTCAACCTGCCGCTGATTACTTCGCGGTGGTCAGGTCGATCGACGGCACGCAGATTTCCGTGTCGACGTTGCAGAGCGGCTTGAACGCCGGCGACATGCCGGAGCCGAGCAGACGGCCCGCGTCGATGTCGGAGTCAGGGTCGCACTCCGTCGCGTAGGTCAGGGTGCCAGCCGGCGCGCCCGCGTCAGGCGTGCAGGCGATTTCCGGCGTGCCCGTGTTGTAGCCAGACCAGAAGCCGACCGCGTTGTAGTTGGCCACGCAGGCACCCTCGGTCACGCGGATCTTGCCGGTGAAGGCGATGCCCGGGATCGTGGTGCTGTTGATGACCGACGTCTCGATGAACTCGACCTTGTAGGTGATCGCCGGAATGGTGGTGCCGGTGAGCGTCATCTCTTCCTGGAAGTTCTCGGTACCACCGGACTTCTGCGTCAGCGCGCAGCGGCCGTTGGTCGGGAACTGGGGCATGTCGGCGATGATGTTGAGGTTGGCGCCCTTGGTGTCCGTCGGGTCAGTGCGCGGGAGCGCTTCCTCGACCGACATGCAGAGGTTGGCGGGGTCGACCTCGTAGTCGTTGTCGACCACGTAGCCCGAGCCACCGTCAGGGAAATCAGTCAGCACGGCCGGAGTGCCGTCGTAGATTTCGTAGCCACCGTCGGTGAGCTCGTTCACGCAGGTCAGCTCGGGGTCATCTTCACCGTGGCACGACTCCTCGTTGACGCAGTTGTTGTAGACGTCCCAGTCGGCTGAATAGACGTAGCCGAGCGCAGGATCGGCGAGGAACGACGGCTTGAGCGCGACGGTGAAGTCACCGCCGCTCGCCTTGGTGCGGAAGCGCTGCATGCCCACGTACATGTGGTCGAGGTCACCGCAGGTGCCTCCACCCGTGGAGTCAATCTTCTTGAGCTCCGTGTAGTACGGCACGAGACCGAGACCGGCGGCGGTCACGGTGACGCTGCATTCAGGCGGCGGCTGGGCCGTGAAGCAGCCCTGAAGACCGAAGCCCGCGACTGCACCGACGAGACCAAGAAGGCCTGTACGAAGTTTGGTGTTCATTGGTCGATTCCTCAGAAGCTGAAGCGGATGCCGAAGCGCACCGAGATCGGCGACTGATACGCCGTCGGCTGCTTGAAGTTGGAGTTCAACTCGTCCTTGGAGAGCGGGATGTAGTTACCGTCAGCATCCTGCGCCGTGGTCGAGATGGCGGTGTTGTTGCCCGCGCACTGCGGCTGAGCGTTGCCGGCGAGGCAAGCGGCCGTCTGCGGGTCCTTCGCCGTGGTCTGGTAGGGCAGCACGTCGGACTGGGTGATCGTCTGGTCAACCGCCGTGACAGCCTGGAAGTTGAACATGTTGAACACGTCCGTCGTGAACTGCACGACGTTGTCCTTGGTGATGCGGTAGCTGATGCCGAGCTTCGCGTTGATCGCGTGACGCCACGGCAGGCGGCCACCGGAGCCGCGCGGGAGCACGAACACTTCGTCAGCGCCGTAGAGGACGTGGCTGCCGAGGTAGTTGATGGGCGCGCCCGAGCGACCTTCGTAGGTCAGACCGGCGACGATCGAGAACGAGTTCGTGATCTGGAACTCCTTCGCGGCGTACGCCTTGATGAAGTGGTTGCGGTCAGCGTCGAGCGGACCCGTGCGGTTCGGCAGCAGCGACACGAGGTCGAAGTCGGCGTTGATGTTCGGGTCGAGCTGGCCCGTCTCAGGACGGAACAGACCGTTGTAGTTACCGCGCAGCGAGCTGAACGTGTACGACAGCTGGCCCTGCCAACCATCGCTGAACGCCTTGGTGAAGTAGACGCTGACGGCGTCGTAGTCGCGAACGGCCTTCGGGAACTGCGCGCCGAGGCCGTAGCCCGGGTTGCCGATGAAGTAGGTCGACGCTTCGTCGATCGACATGTCTTCGACGACCGCGTTCATCCAGCGGCGGGTGTAGGTCGCACCGAGGCGGCCGTCCGAGATGATCTCGTACTCGCCACCGACCACGATTTCGTCGGAGCTCTGCGCCTGGAGGTTGGGGTCGACCGGGGTCTTGCCGGCGCCCGTCTGGAGACCGGCGGCGTTCGGGTCGTAGTCACCGCCGTTGAGGGCGTTGATGTTCGACACGTTGCGCTGATCGAGGCACTGGTTCGACGCCTGCGAGATGTCCGCGAGCGGGTTGCAGCCCGGGTTCATCGGGCCCGAGGCGGCCGGGTCGTTGGCGCGCGCACGGCGGATGAACTGGTACTGGTTCTCACCGGTGAGCGCGCGGTCGGCGATGTCCATCGGAACCGACTCGTAGTAGCGCGAGAAGTTCGCGAAGAGCTTGCTGCGGCCCTGCTGCGTGAAGTCGTAGATGAGGCCGACGCGCGGCGAGAGCATGTTGTTGAGCGTCATGCCCAGCGAGCCGTCGCCGGAGATCAGCTGCTGGTTCTCGTAGCGGATACCGGCGTTCAGGGTCACGAGGTCCATGATCGACCACGAGTCCTGGAGGAACGCGGCGACGCCGTTGCTGGTCGGGCGCGAGATGATGACGTTCTGACGCGTCGCCTCGTCGGGCGCCGTGTAGTAGCCGTACTGGCGGTAGTCGGCGAACGTCGCACCGGACGTCGACTCGCGGAGGAGAACCGCGCCGGAGTACGCCTTCTTCAGGTCGTAGATGATGTGTTCGTAGTCAGCGCCGGCCTTGAAGATGTGGTGACCGAGGGCCTGCGCGAGGAACGTGACGGACGCCTTGGCCGCGATGCGGTCGAGGGTGGCTTCCTGCATGAAGCCGAAGCCGCCGATGGTGTAGGTCGAACCAGCGCCCGAGCCCGGGCACTGCGCCGCGGCCTGGGCCGCCGTCGCCGGCATGCCGCTGGGGAGCGTGTTGCAGAGCGTGTTCGCCTCGTCCGAGATCGTCTCGAACGCCGAGATCGGGCGCGGCGTGGTGCGGCGGTAGATGACCGCGGGCGTACCAGCGGCCGTGCCGTCGCCGGGAACGAAGTTGAAGCCCGAGCCGTCGCTGGGGAGCGTGCTGCCGTTGATGCGGAACCAGCCGCCGCTCACGTCGAAGAGGAGGTGCTTGTCGAGGAACGAGCCCTGGTAACGCAGCGACACCGTGGTGGTGTTGCCGTAGCCGTTCACGCCACCGTTCCACGAGCCGACCTTGCGCTTCTCGTTGAAGGAGAAGGGCGAGTTCGAGGACGTCGGGGTGCCCTGCACGGTCAACGCGAGGTTGTTGTCGGAGTTGATGAGGAAGGTCAACTTGGCGATGTACGAGAACGCGCGCGAGTCATCGAGGCGGCGCTGCTCGGAGCCCGGGAGAAGCGTGCGGGTCGTGTCGGGGTCGTTCGCGTCGTCGAAGCGGTACAGCGAACGCGTGGTCTGCGTGCGCACGAACGAGGGAGCGAAGCCGACGAAGAACCACAAGCGGTCCTTCAAGATCGGGCCACCGACTTCGGCGCCGAAGTCGACCGTGTTCCAGAGGCGGCTCTGCGCCTGCACGACGGACGTGCGGTTCTGGATGGGCTGCGAGACGCCCGTGAGGAGGCCCGGCGTCCAGTTGCCCCACACGCTGCCGTGGAACTCGTTGGAGCCCGACTTGGTGGTGACGTTGATCACGCCACCGGTCGCGCGGCCGAACTCAGCCTGGTAGCCGCCGGTGATGACGTTCGCCTCTTCGACGAACTCGAGCGGGAACTGCGCGCCGTTGGTGCCGAAGGCCGGGTCGGAAACCGACACGCCGTCGACGAGGTAGAGGTTCTCAGGCGACTGCGCGCCGGAGAAGCCGTAGCCGTAGTCGTCCGCGATGACCTGCGGCGCGACGGCGGCGAGCGACTCGAACGAACGAACGCCGGAGCCGTTGGGCTGCACGAAGGCGATGTTGTTGATGAAGTCCTTGCCGACGTTGATGCCGGTGGCGGTCGAGCCGACGTCGACCGTGGGCGGCTTGCCGACGACGACGACCGTGTCACCCTGCACCGCCTCAGGCTGGAGCTGGATGTTGACGCGCACCGTGCGATCGGAGCGGACGTTGATGTCGGTGCGCGAGTAGGGCTTGAACGACTCCTTCTCGAGCTTCAGGGTGTAGATGCCGGGAGGCAGCTGCGGAATGCGGTAGAGACCCGCGGCGTCGGTGACGACGACTTCTTCACCCTGACGGGCCGGCGAGGTTGCGGTGATGACCACATCAGGAACCGGCTTGCCGGTAGCAGCGTCAGTCACGGTACCCGTGATGACGGCCGTACCCTGGGCAAGAGCCAGAGAAGAAACGAACGCGCACGCGACGAGCGCCGTTCGGAACAGCCAGGTTGTTGGACGCAAGCGACCCTCCAGGAAATTGGAACCGAATTGCGGCGCGCACCCTGCACTGCGCGAATGTGGGTGTCAACGTGTCTCGATATCCCTGACGCAGTTTTGTTATGAGGCTGCAACACCATGTTCAATTCGGTCCTGAACAAGAGCGACATCCCCAAGAGCCGTTTCGGTGCGGGGACGATCATTTCCATCGGCGTTCACGTGGCGCTCGTCGCGCTCGTGGTCTGGTTCAGCACGCGCCCGCCGCCCGTCGAGGAAGACGTGAGCGAGGTGAAGTTCTTCGCCGCGGTGCCGCCGCCACCGCCGCCCCCTCCTCCGCCGCCGCCCGCCGCGACCAAGACGGAAAAGAAGACCGAGAAGAAGGTCGTGAAGAAAGACGTGCTGGTGCAGCCGAAGGAAATTCCGATCGAGAAGCCGCCCGAGGAACCGGTGAAGGAAGACGAGCCGGCCGGCGAGCCTGACCCCGCGGGCCAGGAAGGTGGCGTCGAGGGCGGTGTCGAAGGTGGCGTCGCCGGAGGCGTGGTCGGCGGAGTCGTCGGCGGCGTGCTCGGTGGTCAGCTCACCGAAGTGGTGCCGTTCGGCGAAGGCATGACGCGGCCCGAGTGCGACAAGTCGATCTTCCGCGACATCTATTCTCTGTCGCGCGAGGCCCGCGAGGCGCGCGTCGAGGGCATGATGATCGTGAAGTGCAACATCATGTCGGACGGCTCGGTGAAGAACTGCCGCGTCATCAAGCCGCTCCCGCATCTCTCGGAAGTGGTGCTGGCGGCGATGAGCAAGATGACCTGCAAGCCGGCCTCGTTCCAGGGCAAGGAAATCAGCATCGACTACGTGCAGAACTTCAAGTTCGAGCTTCCGCGCTGATCAGCTGACTTGCCTGCTCGTTCCTAAAGCGCCCCACTTCATCGGGCGTTGCATCAGCCGTTTCGAATCGCACCAAAACAATTTGGCCGTCATCGGTCACCGCACTAGGAAGCGCCGCCCATGGACTTCTCACTTGGTCATTTGTGGTCGCAGATGGGGTTGTTCGCCAAGCTCGTCGTGATCACGATGGGCCTGATGTCGCTGGCGAGCCTGCTCGTGATGTTCGAGCGCATCGTGGTCTACATGCGCAGCGGCTCCGAGTCGGTGCGCTTCGCCGAGAAGATGGCGAAGGTGCTCGCGGGCGGTGACGTGAACGCCGCGGCGCAGGCCGGCCTCAACAAAGACGTCGGCCACCTCGGCCGCACCATCAACGCGGGCTTGAACGCCTTCAAGTCGGCGCCCGCGAACAAGGACCTCGCCGTCGAATCGGTGGCTCGTGCGCTCGAGCGCCAGAGCGCGCGCGAGGTGCAGAGCTTCAAGCGCGGCCTCGGTGTTCTGGCCACCGTCGGTTCGACTGCGCCGTTCGTCGGGCTGCTCGGCACCACGATGGGCATCGTGAACTCCTTCCAGCAGATGGCGAACAGCGGCTCCGGCGGCCTCGGCACCGTGTCGGCCGGTATCGCCGAAGCGCTCATCACCACCGCGTTCGGTCTGCTCGTCGCGATTCCCGCCGTGATGGCGTTCAACTTCCTGCAGGGCTGGGTCGACGCGCGGTCGGTCGACCTGAGCGAGTCGAGCAACGAGTTCCTCGACGTGGTGACCAAGCACTTCGCGAAGTGAAGTCGTCGCATCGCGCGCGCTGAGGAGATCGAGTCGCCATGGGAATGAACGTTGGCGGAGGCAAGGGAGTCAAAGCCGAGATCAACGTCACCCCCATGGTCGACGTCGTCCTCGTGCTGCTGATCATCTTCATGGTGATCACGCCGATGCTCCAGCGCGGCAAAGACGTGCAGTTGCCGAAGGCGATGAAGGTCGATGAAGAGAAGAAGGGCGCGGCAGACCCGATCGTGATCTCGGTCACGACCGACAAGCGCATCTTCATCGAGAGCGACGCCTACGACGACGAGGGTTTCCAGACCGAGCTGCAGAAGAAGATCATCGCCAAGCCCGGCTCGCGCATCCTCTTGAAGGGCGATTCCTCGCTGGTGTTCGACGACGTGCGACGGGTGATGAACCTCGCGCGCAAGGCGGGCGCGAAGTCGATCGCGCTCGGCGTCGAAGAGGTGAAGAAGTAATGGCCGGCAAGAAGCGCAGGAAGATCTCGGTCAAGCCGCAGGGCGGTTTGAACTCCGACATCAACATCACGCCGATGGTCGACGTCGTGCTGGTGCTGCTCATCATCTTCATGGTCGTGACGCCGCTCCTCGAGAAGGACATCGAGGTGAAGGTGCCCGAGAGCGAGAAGGTCGAAGAGCAGGACGAGATGCCGCAGGACCAGCTGGTCGTCACCGTCGCCGAGTCGGGCGAGCTGAAGATCAACCTCGACGTGATGCCGACGCAGGAAGCGTACGTCGAGAAACTCACCAAGCTGATCTCCGCCAAGAAGAAGGGCGACAAGCTGGTGTTCTTCACCGCCGACGACAAGACGAACTACGCGAAGCTCGTCGCGGCCCTCGATGGCGCGCGGCAGGCTGGCGCCGAGACGCTCGGCATGGCGACCGACAAGATCGAAGCGGCCGCTCCGGCGGGGCTCGACGTGCCGGCGCCCGCGCCGTAACTCCGGCGCGCCCCAGGTCGCGCCTACTTCTGCTCGAACTCCGGAGTGAGGTGCGCGGTCTCGATGGCCTTCACGAGATCGGGGTCGATCAACTGCCGGTAGATGTATTCGACGAGCAGCCCGGTGATGCACCAGATCGGCAAGATGAACCAGCTGGTCATGGTGAAGAAGTTGCCGCGGTCGGCGTAGTACCAGACCTTCAAACCGGTCAGCGCGTAGAGGATCCACCCGCTCGCGCATTCCCAGAGGAAGATCGAGAGGCCGTAGATGAGCGCGCGCAGCGCGAAGTGCACGTGCGGGAGTCGCCGGTAGAACGTCTCGATGGTGAAGCACGCCACGGCGTAGACCGGGAACATCCACAGACTGCATTGGCCGTAGAGCGATTTGCCCGGCACTTCCCAGATCTGCGTGAGCTTCAGCGACTCGTCGACCTTCCAGTCGAACATGAAGAGGTACTGAATCACCGGCACGTCTTTGAACGTGCGCACCAGGTTGTAGAAGACGATCTCCAGCGCCACGCCGAGGAAGCCGTAGAGGGCGAAGCGGAACGTGCCGTAGACGAGCTTGTCGACACCGGCGCGCGATTCCTTGTGGCGCACCTTCACGGCTTTTCGTTTCGCCACGTGTCCCCCGTTTCGTGAACTCACTCGAGCTCAGCGATTGCGCAGCTCGAACAGCTCGCCCTTCAACCCGGGCAATTCTCCCGGCGGGAGCTTGCCCATCACGTACTTCACGGTGTCGTGCAGCGTCTCGTACGGGTCGCGCGCGACGAAGCCCAGGTCGCGCTCCGCCTTGCTGGAGTCGCACCAGAACCAGTGCTCGCCCACTTCGACTTCCTGCGGGTCGAGCCGCACTTCGGCTTCACGCCACTTCGCGAACGCCTCGAGCGCGTACGCGCCGAGAATGTTCACCTGCTTCGGCAACTTCACGCGCGGCTTCGGAACGCCGGTGAGCCGCTCGAGCCGCGAGAAGAAGTCGTGCATCGAGAGGTTCACGCCCATCAGGTGGCGCCCGTAGAGCTCACCGCGAGTGAGCGCGTTCGCCGCGGCCTGCGCCACGTCGCGCGCGTCGACGAAGCACATGCCACCGCCGGGCATCGCGGGAATGTCGCGCTGCAGGAACTTCACGACGGTCCACGTCGAGCTGAGGCGATCGTCTCCCGGCCCCATGAGCAACGACGGGTTCAGCACCACGAGCGGAATGCCTTCCTTGCGGCAGAACTCGAGCGCCAACTTCTCTTCGTAGATCTTCGACAGGTAGTACGGCCAGCGACCGACGATCTCGATGGGGTAGTCGTCGGCCTCGGTGCCCACGCGCTCTTCGCGCGAGACGGCGATGGCGCCCGACGTCGACGCGAGAATGATGCGCGGCTTCGTGCCGAGCGCGCGCACGTCGCGCAGCAGCTCACGGGTGCAGTCGACGTGCAGCTCGTACATCTTGCGGCCGTCGGCGTTCTTGAAGCTGACGAGGCCGGCGAGGTGGAAGATGGCTTCCACGCCCTTGAGCGATTCGCGAACGGCTTCGCGATCTTTCAGGTCGGCCTTCACGTGACGGACTGGGTTCGTTCCCTCGAAGAACGACTTCTGCGGCGTCGAACGCGAGATGAGCGTGACCGAGTGCCCCGCTGCGCGCAGGAGCGGCACGAGATGCGTACCGAGGAAGCCGGTGCCTCCGGTGATGAGGACGTTCATTTCTTCACCTCAGCCGCGCCGCGGCGATCGCGCGTGGGGATCGCGGGAACCGAGATGTCTTCTCCGCGCACGGGTTTGCCTTCTTTGAGGCCGCGCACCGACTCCTCGGCCATGCGCGTGACGAGCCGGTAGCCTTCGCTCTTCGCGAGGCCCTTCACCTTCTCGCGGAGCGCGTCGATCTCGAGCACCGGCCCGATGCGCACCTCGAGATCTTCGAAGCGCGGCCACCACGCGCCCTTGGGCAGCGCGTCGTACGTGCCGTGCAAGTAGACCGGGAGAATGTCGACGTCGAAGCCGAGCGCGAGGTAGCCGGTGGTCGGTTTGAATTCCTGCAGGTCACCGTTCGGAGAGCGCGTGCCCTCGGGGAAGATGAGCAGGTTGAAGCCCTGCGTGAGCGACTCACCGGCGAGCCGCAATGACTCACGCAGCGAGCCCGAGCGATCCATCGGGATGAGGTTGGTGAAGTTCTCGAAGTACGCGCGCTTCAACGGCGAGTCGAAGAAGTAGTCGCGGGCGGCGAGCGCGACGAGGCGTTCACCCTGCTCTCCCATCGCGACCTTCACGAGGCCCATGTCGAGGTGCGACGCGTGATTGGCGACCACGAGGAAGTTGCGGTTCTGCGGAATGAACGCCTTGCCGGTCACCTTCACGTCGAACAGCCCGCCGTAGATGGCGCGCTGCCCCGCGTTGAGCGCGAGCCGGCCCGCCTTCGCGACGCCGTCGGGCAGGTTGAGCTCGAGTGACTCGTCGGCCTTGCGCGCGACTTCTTTGCTGATCTCCCGCGCCTTCACCTCGGCCGCCGGCTTGCGGCCCGACGACGCGACGATGCGACGCAGATCATCGACCGTGCCGACCTTGGTGAGATCGCTGACGGCGGTGACGGGAACTCCGGCGGCTTCGAGCGCGGCGGAGAGCTCGGTGAGCATCAGCGAGTCGAAGCCGAGATCTCCCTGCAGCTTGCTGTCGGGTTTCACGTCAGCCACTTCGCGCTGAATCGTGTCGGCGACGATCTGCGTGAGCCAGTCGGTGCTCTCGAGCTCGGAGGTCGCCTTCTTCGCAGTGTTCGACGCTTTTTCCAGACGCCGCAGCTCGTCGACCACCACGCTGCGTTTCACCTTGCGGGTCGAGGTGCGCGTCAGCTCCGAATCGGTGAAGCGCAGCACCTTGATGCGCCGGTAGAACGGCTGCTCACCGCTCACCACGCGGAAGTGCTCTTCGAGCTCGCGGCGCACTTCTTCGCGCGGGCGCTCGAGGTAGTTGGGCACGCACAGACACGCGACCTTCTCGCCGCCGTTGTCATCGGGCAGCCCGACCACGCACAGCTCCTTGATGTGCTTGTGCTGCTGGTAGAGCTCCTCGAGCTCGTCGGGGTACACGTTCTTCCCGTTGGCATCGATGATGACGTCCTTGCGGCGGCCGACGAGGTACAGATTTCCCTCGGGGTCGATGCGGCCGAGATCTCCAGTGTGGAGCCAGCCGCTCTTCAACACCGCGTCGGTCGACTCGCGGTCCTGGAAGTAGCCGGCCATCACGTTGGGGCCACGAGCGATGACTTCGCCGATGCCTTCGGCGTCGGGCTCGTGAATCTTGAGTTCGACTCCGGGGAGCGCGCGACCGACGGTCCCGGGCAGCCGCTTGTGACCCGCGCGCGTGACGGTGAGCACCGGAGCGGCTTCGGTGAGGCCGTAGCCTTCGTCGAGCGTGAAGCCGAGCGCGTGAAACGCCTTGTGCACGTCGTCGGGCAGCGCGGAGCCGCCGCTGATCAGGAACTTGATGTTGCCGCCGAACTTGCGGTGAATCGGCCAGAAGAGAAGTTTGCCGAGGTTGATGCCCTGCCGGTTGCGCAGCTCGGCGTTGATCTTCATCAGGCCCTTCATCGCCTCTTCGACGAAGCGGGGCTGCGACGCGAATTCCTGAGTGATCTTCCGATGGAAGAGCTGCCAGAGCGCGGGCACGCCGACCATGCCGGTGATGTCTCCGCCTTCGAGCACGTCGCCGATGCGATCAGCGGTGAGTTCGTCGAGGTACGCGATCTCCGCGCCCTGCGAGAACGGCGTGAGGAAGCCGGCGCTGAACTCGAACGTGTGGTGCAGCGGGAGCACCGACAGCACGCCGTCACCGATGCCGATGTCGAACGCGCCACCGAGCTTGGCGACCAGCGCGGTGAAGTTGCGGTGGGTGAGCATCACGCCCTTGGGGTTGCCGGTCGTGCCGCTGGTGAAGAGCAGCGAGGCGACGTCGTCTGGTGACGCGCCCTTCTTCACCGCGCCCAGCCCGTTCTTCTGCAGCGGATCTCCGGCGAACGCTTCACCGAAGCTCATCACGCGAATGCTCAAGCCGGCGGCGGCGAGCGAGTTCTCGAGGCGCGGGTGTTTCTCGAGCAGCTGCTCGGTGACGAGGCACACCTTCGCCTCGCTGCGCCGCGCGATGTTGACGATCTCGCTCTCGGAGATCTCTTTGTCGACGGGCACCGCGGTGCAGCCGGCGCGCAGAATGCCGAAGAACGAGATGCTCCACTCGGGGCGGTTCTCGCCGAGCAGCATCACGCGATTCTTGATGCGCCACGCCGACTGACAACAACGCGCTGCCGACGCGCGCGGCGTAGTGGTGCGCCTCGCCGTAGGTGAAGCGGTGGCGGCGATCTCCATCGAAGTAGCGGAACGCGACGCGGTGACGCCACTCGTACGTGGTGGCATCGAGCAGCTCGAGCAGGTCGCGGTACGCGTGCACCACCTTGCGCTTCTGCGTTTCCTCGTCGAGCCCGGGGAACACCCACTTCTCGAGGCCGGGAATGTGCGTGTCGAGGAAGTAGGTGCGCCAGTCGATGGCTTCGGGGTTCCAGTCGATCTTCGCGCGGTCGTGGGCGGGCATGCCGACGTAGAGCGAGCGCGTGTTGTCGCAGCGGAAGTGGAACTTGTTGTCCCAGAGGAACGGGAGGAACAGGTCGACGATCATGTTCACGCCGTCGGCCTGCTCACTCACTTCGGTCAGCTGGTCCTGCACGCGATCGAGCGCGGCGTTCACCTTCGGAGCGCCCCACGTCGGCCGGTTCTCGTCGATCTGTTTGCTGAGCCACTTCGCGCCGCGCGAGAAGAGCGGAGAGTTGGTGAGCTGGAACGCCGCCTTGCTCATCGGCTTGGGCTCGATGCGCGACTTGAGCTCGTTCAGCGTCGCGTTGCCGGTCTCCTTGTTGCGCAGACGACGGCGCTTGAAGAGACCGACCAGCTCGACCGACCGCGTGGCGACGAAGGGGTTCGAGTCGCTGGTGGCCTGCTGGTACACGCGGCGCTCGCTGGTGCGCAGCGCCTGAGCGGTGATGGCGATGAGCGAGCCGCTGACTTGATCGACGGGGATCATGTCGAGCGCGTTCTTCGCTCCGGCGGGGAGCGCGCTCTGGCCCTTGAGCAGCGCGTAGATGATGGGCGCCGAGGTGGTGAAGCCCTCGTTCCAACCGGGGAACGGGTACTTCTGCGCGCTCTCGACGATCGACGGGCGAACGATGGCGTAGCGAAGCCCGGGCGTCGCGGCGATGACCTGCTCACCGAGTGACTTGGTGTACGTGTACGTGTTGGGCCAGCCCCAGTGCTTCGCGCGCTCCATGCCGGCCTCGACGAGGCGCATGGTGAGCCACAGTTTTCGTTCGCGGCCGATGGCGAGGCGAAGCGTCTTCTCGTCGTTGAAGTCGCGGCCTTCTTCCTTGAGACGTTCGAGTGCCTTCTCGCGGAAGGTCGACGCGAGCGCCTTGTCGTCGGCCTGCTCGCGGAGACGCGCCACGATCTTCTCGGCGTCGGCGAGTTCCTGCTCGAGGGTGAAGTCGCGACCGTCGAGCTCTCCGTCCTTGCTCGAGGTGCCCTTGCGGCGGGGGAAGTAGCCGATGACCTCTTCGTCTTCGAAGACGAGGCCGCTGCGGCAGCCGGCGACGAAGGCGGTCGACATGTGCACCAGCGGCACGTCCCAATGCAGGCACGCCTCGACGAGGAACTTCACGCCGTGGGTGTTCACCGAGAGGCCGACTTCGAGCGACGGGTTGAAGCTCACGAGGCCGGCGCAGTTCACGACGACGTCGATCTTGCCCTTGAGGTCGCGGGCCTTCGCTTCGTCCATACCCATCCACGGGTCTGTGATGTCACCGTCGAGAATGGTGCACTTGCTCTTGAGCCAATCGTTGAGCGCGCTCTGGTTCTGGTCGTGCTTCTCGAGGAGCGGGATGAACGGCTCGCTGGTGGCGACCTTGTCGTAGAAGCGCGTCGTCGCGTCCTTGCTGCTGCCTTTGCGAACGAGGACGTAGATGTGCGCGAGCTGCTCCCCGTAGTGGTGGAGGAGCATCGAGAGCGAGACCTTGCCGACGAAGCCCGTGGCGCCGGCGAAGAGCACGCGCTTGCCGGTGAGGATCTTCGTGACGTCGAGCGGTCCGAGGGTGGAGCTATCGGCCATGGGCGCTCCCTAGCACTATGCTCTGCCGCACGATGAAGCGGATCTGCGCTGGATCGCTCGTGGTTTTGCTGACGGCTTCGACCGCTTTTTCGGCCGAAGTTCCGGCGGAAGTGCAGATCGTTCAGCAGTCGCTGCGCGATGGAGAAAAGGCGCGCGCAGAAGCGGTGCTCGGGCCGCTTTCCGATCTTCCTCTGTACCGCGGTGACTTCAGCGTCGACGTGGCGAAGAAGACGGTGAGCGGGAAGATCGCGCTCACGCTCACGGCGAAGGGGCCGCTGTCGGAGATCGCGCTGCGGTGCACTCCGAACGTGGAGCACGCCGGCGCGGTGGTGTTGAGCAAGCCGAAAGTCGCCGGAGCGCTGGTGTCGCAGACGCAGCCCGAGCCGTCGCTGTACCGCTTCGAGTTTTCTCCGGCGGCGAAGGCCGGAGATCGCGTGACGCTCGAGCTGGAGCTGAAGGCGAAGATTCCACCGCTCGCGCAGGACCAGAGCGGCTTGTCGATGATGTCGGCCGAGGGCACGGCGGGTGACTACGGCGCGTGGGCCGCGAGCGACGACATGATCTCGTTGATCGGGTTGATGCCGATGGTGCCTCCGGCGCCGGGCGGGAAGTTGTTCGACGCTCCGACGGGCATCGGCGATCTCGGCACCGCGGACCCGTCGAACTTGATCATCAGCGTGACGGCGCCCAACCCCTGGCGCGTGGTGAGCGGCGGGCTGGCGATGGGTGAAGTGCCGAACGGCGCGGGGCAGATGCGCTTCGCGTACGGCGTGTCGGCGGCGCGGGAGCTGCCGGTGGTGCTGCTCAAGAACGCGAAGGTGTCGACGAAGTCGTTCAGCGGCGTCGAGGTCGAGACGGTGTTGCTCGGCGATGACGCGAAGGAAGCGAGCGAGGTGCAGGCGCACGCGGGCAAGGCGCTCGAGCTCTTGCAGGACAAGCTGGGGCCGTACCCGTTCAAGACGTTGCGGGTGGTGGAGATGCGGCTCACCGGCGGTGCGGGCGGCATGGAGTTTCCCGGGATGTTGAGCATCAGCTCGTCGCTGCTCACCGGGAAGCAGTCGCCGCTGGCGGCGCTGGGGCTGCAGAATGATCAGGCCCGAATGGTCGAGGCGATGTTCGGGGCGGCGATCAAGCAGCTGATCAAGGACACGCTGGAGTTCGCCATCGCGCACGAGGTCGCGCATCAGTGGACCGCGATGCTGGTGGGGAGCGACCCCGTCGCGGAGCCTCTGGCCGATGAGCCGCTCACGCAACACCTCGCGCTGTTGGTGCTCGAGCTGCGGAAGGGAAAGTCGGCGGCGGCGGAGCTGCGTGAGGGACAGCTCAAGGCGACGTACCAGATGCACCGCATGCTCGGAGGCCATGACGGAAAAGCGAATCGCTCGACGGGCGAGTTCGACTCGAATCGCGAATACGCGGCGCTGGTGTACGGCAAGGCGCCGCTGTTGTTCGACGAGCAGAGGAAGTTGATCGGCGATGACGCGTGGTTCCGCGTGTTGAAGGCGTACGTGGAGCAGAACCGGTATCGCTACGCGGGGACGAAGACGCTCACGCAGTTGGCGGCGAAGCAGAACCCGGGCGCGGCGAAGAAGTTGGAAGAGCTGCGCGTGCGCTGGTGGGAACAGGAGCACGGCGATGACGACATCGGCGGGTACGATCTCGAAGCGATGATGAAGAACGCGAGCGGGAACCCCGGGCTGATGGGCGTCGACCCGAAGGCGCTGCAGGAATTCGAGAAGGCGATGAAGGCGCTGAGCGGGGAGTGAAGGTCGCACTCGCCCTCACACCCAAACGGGTACTCTCTATTATTTGGTCGCTCCGCCGGCGACGAGCGCGATCACGCATGCCAGCTGGCACCCGCTGCTCAGCACCGCGGCGCGGGCGGACCGCAATCCGCGGCCCGCTGATCCGCTCGCTCCGATTACCGGGTCTCGCGGGCGGGATTCAGCCCGCGTCCGGGTAGCCGGCGTCGGGGAGCACGAGGCAGTTGCGGGAGCAGTTGCCGTAGGCGCGGCCGCACTCGAAGTAGCAGGAGCCGCAGGTCTCGGCGACCTGGCGATTGCAGGCGTTGCCGCAGTTCATGAGCGTGGCCTCGCAGGCGTCGGTGCAGTTGCTGACGAAGCGTTGCCCGAGCTGCGAGTTGCAGGCGGAGAGGCGCGCGCCGACGGCGTTGTCGGAGCTGCCTCCGTCGGCGCGGATCGCTTCGCAGGTCGGGTAGATGGTGGAGACGCAGCGGAGGAGCTCGGCGCCGAACTGGCTGCAGGCTTCGGCGGTGCCTTGATCGATCAACGCGCGCTGCTCGGTGGTGGAGAGCGCGCCGCCATCGGCGAAGTGCGCGTTGATGCAGCGGTTGCCGGCGTAGG
The DNA here is from genome assembly GCA_047600485.1 of Archangium sp. Taxonomy (GTDB): domain Bacteria; phylum Myxococcota; class Myxococcia; order Myxococcales; family Myxococcaceae; genus Archangium_A. The sequence goes on along the minus strand of JASGKS010000001.1, from coordinate 9,368,699 downwards.
GGTTGAAGGGCTCGACGCGGCAGGAGGTGATGAGCCCGTCGATGAGCGAGGGATCGCAGTGCTCGCCGAAGAAGACTCCGCTGTCGGTGGTCGCTGAGCCGCCGCCGGTCGCTGAGCCGCCGCCGGTCGCTGAGCCGCCGCCGGTTGCTGAGCCGCCGCCGGTTGCCGAGCCGCCGCCCGTCGCTGAGCCGCCGCCGGTTGCCGAGCCGCCTCCGGTTGCTGAGCCGCCTCCGCCCGTTGCTGAGCCGCCACCGCCCGTGCCTCCGTCGACACGAGAGGGCATTTCGCACCCGAGGAACAGAGCGACCACGAGGACGGCGCGCAGGTTGTGCATGGGCCGAGACCGTAGCGATCTCTCCCTCTCCTTGCGAAGCGGGGAGAGGCGCCGGTGCACCTCACCCGATCGTCCACGATCAGTTTGTGCGGCCGACTCCGAACCACGTGAAGCCCTGCGAGCGCGCGTGTGACGGCTCGAGCAGATTGCGGCCGTCGAAGATCACGCGGTGCTTCATCACGGTCGCGAGCTTCGCGAGGTCGACGCGCGTGAACTCCGGCCACTCGGTGAGAATGAAGAGCGCCTCGGCGTCGGTCGCGGCGGCCTCGGGGCTCGCGGCGTGGTTGAGGCGCGCATCACGTGCGCGAGGGTCGAAGACGGTGACCTGCGCTCCGAGTTCGAGCAGGGCCAGCGTGACGGCGAGCGCCGGAGATTCGCGCGTGTCGTCGGTGTTCGGCTTGAAGGAGAGGCCCCACACGCCGAGCCGCTTGCCGCGAAGTGAGCCGCTGAAATGGGCGAGCGCCTTGTCGACGAGCGCATGACGCGCGCGAAGGTTGGCGTCGTCGATGGCGGCGAAGAGCGGTGACGACGTGGAGAGCGCGCCGAGATCTTTCGGCAGGCACGAGCCTCCGAAGCCGATGCCGGCGTCGAGGAACGCGGAGCCGATGCGCGGGTCGCTCCCAAGCACGTCGCGAATGCGGGTGATGTCGGCTCCGTGAGAGTCGGCGAGTCGCGCGAGTTCGTTCATGACGGACACGCGCGTGGCGAGCATGGCGTTGGCCGCGAGCTTGGCGAGCTCGGCAGACCGGGAGTCCATGAAGAGAACCGGAGCGCCGGCGTAGAGCGAGGCGACGCGGCGGCGGGCGCGCTCGTCAGCCGTGCCGATGACGACGCGTGCGGGCGAGCGAAAATCGGCGAGCGCCGAGCCTTCGCGCAGGAACTCGGGGTTTGAGACGAAGGTGTGCGAGGGGAACTTCCGCGCGAGGTGAGCTGCCGTGCCGACGGCGACGGTGCTCTTGAGAACCACGGTGCTGGCGTCCGCGAGCGCGGCCACCACGCGATCGAGCGCCGTGACGTCATCGAGCGGAGCGTTGACGGCGATGAAGATCAGCTCGACGGGTTCGCGCAGCGTGGTGTCGAAGTGCAGGCGCGCACGCTGCGCCGTGACGAGTTCGCTGAGACCGGGCTCGTAGAACGGCACCCTGCCCTCGCGCAGCGAATCGATGCGCGCCGAGTCGACATCGACGCACGACACGTCGTGGCCGCTTTCGGCGAAACAGGCGGCGGTGACGAGGCCGACGTAGCCCGAGCCGATGATGGCGAGACGCATTGGCGAACGTCCGTAGCGCGAACCGCCTCCCGGTTGAACGTCGCGTGGCACGGGAGGATAACGAAGAGCGGGAGGGGTCATGATCCGTCGTTCGTGGCTGGTTGGGTTGGTGCTCTGTGGTTGCACGACGCAGGTTCCGGTGAACGCGCGGTGCGAAACGTCCACCGACTGCACCGACGGGCTCGTGTGTCTCGATCAGAAGTGCGCCGCGTGCACCACTGATGCGCAGTGCGGCGAGGGCGTGCGGTGCGGAGGCATCACCCCCGGTCGCTGCGGCTGCAACGACGCGGACCAAGACGGCGTGGCGTGCGGAGACTGTGACGACTCCGATGCGCTGCGATTTCCGGGGGCGACCGAGGTCTGCGACGGCCGCGACAACGACTGCGACGGGCAGATCGACGAAGGCGTAGTGCCGACCTGGTACGCCGATCAAGACGGAGATGGCTTCGGCGAGACCATGCTGTCGATCACGCGCTGCCAGGCTCCGAGCGGGTTCGTGTCGCGCAACGGTGACTGCAACGACGCTGACCCGACCGCGTTCCCCGAGCGGAGCGAAGTGTGTGACGGGCGCGACAACGACTGCGATGGGGAGCTCGACGAGGGCGTGCGCACCACCTGGTACCGCGATGCCGACGGAGATGGGTTCGGCGATTCGGCCAACACGGTCGTCACCTGCAACGCGCCGACGAGCGGCTTCGTGGCGGTCGCGGGCGACTGCGACGACTCGCGCGCCGATGCCAACCCGCGCGCGCTCGAGACCTGCAATTCACTCGATGATGACTGCGATGGCGTGGCCGACGACTTCACGCGCGTGTGCAGCAACGCCTGCGGCTCTGGCACGGAGCGGTGCACGACGGGACTGTGGGGAGCCTGCGACGCTCCGGTCATCACCGAGATCCACTCGGCGGTGCGCCTGACCGGCAGTGCGGCGAACTACACCTGCCTCCTCGTTGGTTCCAACGGACAACTGACGATTCCGTCGGACATGACGGTGACGGCATCGCGCTGGGTGCGTGCGGAGCTGAACGGACAGATCACTCTTGGAGCTCGCGCGCGGATCGTGGCGACGCAGGACATCACCTTCTCCGATCAGTCCGTGCTGCAGGCGCAGGACGGCTTGCTCCAGTCCGACACCACGGTTCGCACGGCACAAGACGTTCGGTGGTTCAGCCAGGCCTCCGCAGGTTCCGCGTATTCCGGCGGCGGGTCGGCTTCGTGCGCCTCCGGAACCATCGCCGGCGTCGGTGGCGCGTCGGGGGGATCGCGCGGAGGAAATGGCGGTCGAGGTGGTTCCTGCGCGCCGCTGGTGACGCAAGCGCAGTCGGGCACCGGAGGAACGGATGCGATCAACGGTACGAACGGCTGTGACTGCCCGTGCAACGCGTCGACTCCCACCACCAGCTCTGCCGGCGGCGGCGGCGCCATTCTCGCTGGCGGAGGCGGTGGCGCGAATGCAGGTGCGGGCGGCATCGCGGGCGCGGGCTTCGACGGCACCTCAGTCACCGTCGCCGGAACCGCCGGAGTTGCGGAGTCGAGCAACTCGTTCGGTGGCGGTGGCGGCGGCTCGGCGGGTGCCTACCTGGTGAGCTACGCGCCGGAGGCCTGCCAGGGGGCGGGGGGCGCCGGTGGAGGCATCATGCGAGTCGTCGCGCATTCCTTCATCAACCGTGGCGTGCTGCTCGCAGACGGCGCCGCAGGTCAGACGCCCGCAGGCGGCCAGGCACATGCCGGGGGTGGTGGCGCGGGCGCTGGAGGGACGTGGCTGTTCACCGTGACGGACTTCGAGAATCTGGCATCCATCTCGGCCGTCGGCGGGCGCGGCGGGAACGGAGTCGGCGGCGGAATCAACACGCGCGCAGGTGGCGGAGGCGGCGGCGGTGGCGGTCGCATCGTCATCACCGGGAACATCGTCTCGCGCGGCAACCTCTTCGTTGGTGGTGGACCGGGCGGCGTCGGGCTGGGAGGAAACGGAGCTCCCGGAGGCGACGGCACCATCGTCACCACGCCCTGAGAATCAGAGCTCCATTGCGCGGAGCACGCGTTCGTATTTGTCGGTGCCCGAGGCGAGGGAGAAGTGCTCTCTCGCGCGCTCGCGTCCCGCACGCAGCTGGTCTTCATCACGCGTCGTGTGAGCAATGGAGTCAGCGGCGCGTGAAAGGGCACCGGCGTCCACGGAGTCGAGTGCGAGCCCCGTCGCGACGGAGCGGACCCAGCCGCCGACTTCCGAGCTACACCCGAACTGGACGGGGCGAACACCACAGGCGAAGAACTCGGCGAGCTTGGTGGGCATCGACGCGCGCTTGGCGTTGCTCGCCGGTTGGAGCAACAGCACCCCCCAGTCGATCAGACTGAGCCACTGCGGCATCGCGTCGTGATCGGCCCGCGTGATCGTCGAGCGCGCGGCGGGAATGCCGACCGCGCTCAGCCGCTCCTCGTATTCCTGCTGCTGCGCGGTGAGCACCAGCACGTGCGCCGTCGGGTCTCGTTCCAGAACCAACCGCAGGAGCGTCATCGTCTCGTCGACGAGGTACGAGCGATTGAGCGAGCCGACGATCGCGATGACCTTCTTGCCGCGCAGAGAAGCACGAAGCTCCGAGGGCACCGCGGTGCACTCGTCGACTCGGCGCCGCGTGAAGTCGGTGAAGTCAGCAGTGGTCGTGATGCACTGAACCGGGCGACTGCCGTTCTCGCCGAACTTGCCGCCCCGCACGTCTCCCGCTTGCAGCTCGGTGAGCGTCACGATTCCGCGTGCCTGGGCGAAGAGCTGATGCTCGACACCACGAGCCAGACCGAGGCGCACAGGCGTCGTGAACCACCGCCCTTCCTCGAGGCGCTCATCGAACCAATAGCTGCGCGTGTCGAAGAGGTACGGCGTCTTCCAGGCGGTCTTCGCGGCCAGGGCAGCGAATGCAGAGTGGTACGCGCGAGCGTGAATCGCACGCACGCCACCGCGCTTGCAGCGCTCCAGCGCAGCGTTCAACAGGTTCAGTTCGTTGCGAGCGGCGTCGCCGGCTCGACCGCCGACCGCCCACGGAATCGCCTTCCATGAAATGCCCGCGCGGTTCAGACGCTCACGAACCTGTCGCACCCTCACGACCCGCTCGAGGTCTTTGGGCTTCTCGAGCGAGATGAGTTCGTACGGCCAACCGCGTTGGGCCAGCGATTCGATGACGCGCACCACCTGCGAAAAACCGAGCGCTTCGAGGACACCGTCTGCGGTGAGGTACAGCAGGGTGCTCACGGCCGCGCAGCCTGCCTTCGGTCGAGGGCGAACCGCAACGCCCAGACCGCGGCGAAGAGTCCACCGGCGAGAATCGTCATCACGAGCGCGCGTTGCAGCGGCCCATAGCGGAACTGTGCTGGTCCGGCCTGGGCGAAGCAGGCGCGATAGGGCCACGAGGCACAGCGCTCGCCGATGCGCGTGTAGAGCCAGGGCTCGGGGTATTGAACGGTCGCCCCAGCAAACTCGTTCGGGTTCGGCGCGCCTTCGTGCGGTCGCCGCCACGTGACGTCGCCGGTGGCGCCGGAGACCGCGAGCGCCGACGCAAACTTCCCGCCGACCAGGTACGACGAATCGAAGAGGGGATCGAAGAGAACCCAGCCCTGCTCGGCGTCGTACACCTCGAGTGCGTTGTGGCCCGAGCGTTCGGCCGGCAGCAACTGCACGACCCGCGCGGGCACGCCCATCGACAAGAGCGCCGTCACGGCCATCGCGCTGCGCGCCGTGCAGTTGCCCGGGGCTCCCGCCATGTGCTCGCGAAGGGCCCGCGCAGGGTCGAAGTTCGCGTCGACGAATTCCGTGCGCCCCTGGCCGTGCGGGCTCGCCTCGAGCAAGAGCGTCGTCACGCAACGCGCAGCGGGCACACCGCGCTCGCTGCCGCACCGAGGCTGAAATACCTCGCGGAATGCTGCGAGGTGCTCTGAACGAGCGTAGACGTCGAAATCCCACCGGAGGGAGCCGACGACCTGTACGCCGGCGGGTACGGCTTGAACCTCAGCGTCGCCAACGCGGAAGATCGAGCTGGTCGAGTAGTCGACGCCCTTCAGCACGGCGACTCCGATGACGCTCAGAAGCGCAGCGGCGAGGGCGGGCCAGAACGCAACACGCCGTGCCGGTGCGGCGACCCGCTCAACGCTGGTGATCTGCTCAGAAACTGAATCCACGCCACCCCGCTCGCTTGGAGGCGAGTGCCCATAGCACCCCAACCCATTCACGACCAACCACCCACCAGAGGTGTGTTAACCGGCGTCGGCCTGAATCCGAAGGGATGACGCGGGCACTGGAGTGCGTCGATGTGCGGGATCGCGGGTGTCGTGAATCGAGATGGAGGGTCTCCCTCCACCACGCTCCTCGAGGAGATGGGCCGTCGCATGGCCCACCGCGGGCCCGACGGCATGGGCGTGCGTGCCTTCGACTCGGCCGGTCTGACGCATCTGCGGCTGGCGATCATCGATCTTTCGCCCGAAGCAGCGCAGCCCATGGTGTCGGCTTCAGGCACCGCGTGGATCGCGTTCAACGGGGAGATCTACAACTTCCTCGAACTGCGCGAAGAGCTCGAGAAGCTCGGGCACGTCTTCAAGACGCGCGGTGACACCGAGGTCATTCTCGCCGCGTACACGCAGTGGGGTGAAGGCGCGATCGCCAGGCTCGACGGCATGTTCGCGCTCGCCCTGTGGGACACGGCGAAGCGCTCGTTGCTGCTGGCTCGAGATCGCACGGGAAAGAAGCCGCTCTACGTCTACGAAGACGAGCGACGCGTGGTGTTCGCCTCAGAGGTGAAGGCGATTCTCGTCCACCCCGGCCTCGACACGCGCATGTGGCCCGAGGCCGTCCCACAGTTTCTGTCGCACGGGTACGTGCCGACGCCGCGCACGTTCTGGCAGCGCATTCGCAAAGTCGCTCCCGCGACCTTCGAAGTGCACGAAGCAGGCAAGAGCGTGCGCGCCGTGCAGTACTGGGACTACCCGCTCGAAGAGACGCGCAACGTGTCGGTCGACGAAGCGAAGGAACGCGTGCGCGAGCTCTTCTTCGCAGCCGTGAAGCGACGCCTGATGTCCGACGTGCCGCTGGGTGCGTTCTTGTCGGGCGGCATCGACTCCACGCTCGTCGTCGCGGCGATGGCGCGCGTTTCGGGTTCGAAGGTCAAGACGTTCTCGATCGGGTTCGAAGGGCACCCGCAGTGGGACGAGACCGAGTGGGCGCGGCTGGTCGCGGAGCGGTACGACACCGAGCACACCGAGTTCAAGGTGAAGCCGGAGAGCTTCGAGCTGATCGAGAAGTTGGCGTGGCACTACGACGAGCCCTTCGGCGATTCGTCGGCGATTCCGACGTCGATCGTCTCGCGCCTGACGCGCCAGAAAGTGACCGTCGCGCTCACCGGTGACGGAGGGGACGAGCTGTTCGCAGGCTACCCGCGATTTGCGGCGGCAGTCGCGGCGGAGCGCATCCCGCGGCCGCTCCGATCGCTCGCGCGCCACCTGCTCGAGCCATTGCCGGCCGGAGAGCGGCACGGCTCGACGTGGGAGAAGGGCCGACGGTTCGCGCTGCACGCAGCCCAACCGCTCGCCGAGCGTCTGCGAAATTGGGTGTCTCTCTTCAACACCGCCGAGCTTCGCGACCTGTTGACGCCCGAGTACGCACGCTACGCCACCGTCCCCGTGCTCAGCGATTCGTACGCTTTGCTCGACCGGAACACGTCGAAGCTCGACCCGCTCAATCGCGTGCTGTACCTCAACGCGCGCACCTATCTGCTCGACGACCTCAACGTGAAGGTCGATCGCGCGTCGATGGCGCATTCGCTCGAGACACGCGCGCCGTTTCTCGACACGGCGCTCATGAACTACGCAGGCGCCCTGCCCGGCCACTTCAAGCTGCGCGGCATGACCTTCAAGTGGATCTTGAAGAAGGCGATGAGCGATCTGATTCCCGAGCCGATCATCACGCGCAAGAAGATGGGCTTCGGCGTTCCACTCGGGGCCTGGTTCCGCGACGAACTGAAGGGTGTGATTCGCGAGCGGCTCCTGGGCGATGGCGCGCGACTTCACGAGTACGTGCGCCGTGAAAAGCTCGAGAAGCTCATCGAGCAGCACGAGTCGCGACGCAGAGACCTCGGGCTGCACTTCTGGTCGCTGTGGATGCTGGAGTCCTTCCTGCGTGCGCACGAGCAGACTGCGAGCGCACCGTGACCGACTACCGACTCTGCGAACGCTGCATCATGGACACCAGCGATCCGGCCATCACCTTCGATGCGTCGGGCGTGTGTCACCACTGCAAGACCTACGACGCGGTGCTCGGCACCGAGCCAGTCGACGAGCGCAAGCGCGCGCTGGAACTCGAGCAGGGGCTGGAGCGCATTCGACGCGACGGTCGAGGCAAGCCGTTCGACTGCATCGCCGGCATCAGCGGCGGCGTCGACAGCACCTACGTGGTGTGGCTCGCGAAGCAGCACGGTCTGCGCCCGCTCGCGGTGCACCTCGACAACGGCTGGAACTCCGAGATCTCGGTGAGCAACATTCACCGCGCGCTCGAGAAACTCGGCGTCGAACTCTTCACGCGCGTGCTCGACTGGGACGAGTTTCGCGATTTGCAGGTCGCGTTCCTGAAGGCGAGCACGCCCGATTCCGAAATTCCGACCGACCACGCCATCATCTCGACGGTGTTCCAGACCGCGTGGAGCCAGGGCATCAAGCACCTGGTGCTTGGTCACAACAAGGCGACCGAGCTCGTGTTGCCGCCAGCGTGGAGCCAGGGCCACTTCGATTGGCGCTACATCCGCACGGTGCAGGCGATGTTCGGAACGCGCGAGCTCCGCGATTTTCCGCACCTCGCGTTCCCCAACTACGTGCGGTACCGCGCCACGGCTGCGCGCTCGTCCTTCAACATCCTCAACTTCGTCGACTACTCGCGACAGGGTGCGATCGACGTCTTGCAGCGCGAACTCGGGTGGCGCGACTACGGCGGGAAACACCACGAGTCGGTGTACACGCGCTTCTTCCAGGCCTCGATCCTTCCCCGCAAGTTCGGCTTCGACAAACGCCGCGCGCATCTGTCGAACCAGGTGCTCGCCGGGCAGGTGACCCGCGCGCAGGCCCTCGCTGAGATTGCGCGCCCGCCGTACGCCTCAGCGCAGCTCGAGCAGGACGATCGCGAGTACGTCATCAAGAAGCTCGGGCTCACCGAGGACAGCTTCGCGGCGATCATGAAGGCCCCGCCGAAGCGGTATGAGGACTACCCCAACATGTTCAACTCGCGTTTCTACCTGACGGTGCGCGGCGCGTACCGCACGGCGCGCGCGCTGGTGAAGCGGAACGCCGCGTGACTGCTCGCAAGAAAATCGTCACGGTCGTCGGCGCGCGGCCACAGTTCATCAAGGCCTCGGCGGTCTCGCGCGCCTTCGCCCGCAGCGAGCACTTCGTCGAGCGCCTGGTGCACACCGGCCAGCACTACGACGCCGGGTTGTCAGACGTGTTCTTCACCGAGCTCGGCATTCCTGCGCCGGCCCATCACCTCGGCGTCGGGAGCGGACTGCACGGCGCTCAGACCGGCCAGATGCTCGCGGCGATCGAGAAGGTACTGCTCGAGGAAAAGCCCGACGCGTTGCTGGTGTACGGAGACACCAACTCCACGCTCGCGGGAGCGCTGGCGGCGGCGAAGCTCCACGTCCCGGTCGCGCACGTCGAGGCCGGGCTGCGTTCGTTCAATCGCCGCATGCCCGAAGAGATCAATCGGGTGATGACCGACCACCTCTCGACGCTGCTGCACTGCCCGACGCGCGTGGCCGTCGACCACCTCGCGCGAGAGGGAATTACGCGAGGCGTTCACCACGTCGGCGACGTGATGTTCGACGTGGCGCAAGAGGTCGCGCAGCGCGCCGAGAACACAGCCGCTATTCGCACCACCGGCCTCACACACCGCGGCTTCGTGCTCGCGACCATTCACCGCGCCGAGAACACCGACGAGCCGGCGCGCCTCGAAGCGATCTTCCGCGCGTTCAGCGCACTCGCCCGGGAGCGACCGGTGTTCTTCCCCGTTCACCCACGCACCAGAGCCATCATCGAGAAGCGCGGACTTGCGGTGAGCGGGGTGCAGCTCGCCGATCCCGTGGGGTTGGTCGACATGACGTGGCTCGAGCGCCACGCGGCGGTCATCGTGACGGACTCTGGCGGGGTGCAGAAGGAAGCGTACTTTCACCGCACGCCCTGCGTGACGGCGCGCACCGAGACCGAGTGGGTCGAGACCGTGAGCTCGGGTTGGAACCGGCTCGCCGACCCGTCATCGAGCGAAGCCATCGTCAGTGCCGTACGTGAACAACTCCGCGAGTCGACGCGCTCGGAAATTCCCGATTACGGCACCGGTGATGCGTCGCAAAAGGTGCTGCACACGCTCGCTGCGGTGCTCTGAAGGGCTCCACTCATGCGCGTCGCGTTCGTCAATCTCCAGCTGAGCGACGAGTTGAGTGGAGTCACCCGCGCCATCTCCGGTCAGGCGCGCGCCTGTCGCGACGCAGGCATTCCCATCGACTTCTGGGTGGTGAACCCTTCGAAGGAAGGCGTCGAGGGCGGGCTGCACTTCGCGCGGTTCGAGGAAAGTCGGCTCGGCGTTCGGGCGACGCGGTTCTTCAAGGCACGCCTCCTGTCGAACGTGCGTGCGCTCGACGACTACGACGTCATTCTGCTGCGCTACCCGCTGGCCATCGACCTGGCTCCGCTTGCGTTTCTCGAAAACACCCGCGCGCGGGTGATCACCGTGCACCACACCCGTGAGGTCGACGAGATTCTCAGTGGTGGACGGTCGGCTGGCTCGGTTGGTCGGGCGTTGCTGGAGCAGGTGAACGGCGCGCGCATGCTCCGTCGCGTCGCCGGTATCGTCGCGGTGACCGACGAAATCAGACGCTACGAGCTCTCACGCGCGGGGATTCACCGACCCTCGCGCGTCGTCGCGAACGGCATCGACGTCGACCGCATGCCACTCACGGGGTTCGCGCCTTTCGATGGTCGCGAGCTGCGGATGCTGTTCATCGCCAGTTCGCACGCGCCGTGGCACGGCACCGACCGTCTTCTCTCGAGCCTGCGTGCGTGGAAGGGCCCGACGAAGCTTCGACTCGACCTGATCGGTGGAGCGTCGGGAGCTCCTCCGGGTACGACTCAGCACGAAGGGGCGCTCACGCTTCACCACCACGGCACGCTGAGCGGCGCAGCGCTCGACGCGGTCTTTCAGCAAACGACGCTCGCGTTCAGCAGCCTCGCGATGTTCCGAACGGGACTGCGTGAAGCGTGCGTCCTCAAGACGCGCGAATACGTCGCGCGCGGAGTGCCCTTCGTCTTCGGCTACGACGACGTCGACCTGCCTGAGCCCCAGCCGTTCTTTCGCAACGTGGGGAACTCCGACGCCGTGTTCCCGATCGAGCAACTGCTCGACTTCGCGCGCGAGGTGTCGAGCGATTCGACGACCAGCGAACGCATGCGAGCCCTGGCCGTCGACCGACTCGACTGGAAGGTGAAGATGCACGCCTTCCACGACTTCGCGAACGAGGTCTTGCGTGAGCAGTGACCGCAAGACGTTCCTCGCGCACGCGCTTCAGACCTACGGAACCCAGCTGGTGCTGCTCCCGCTGAGTCTCACCGCGTCTGCGCTGCAAGCGCGCCTGATCGGCCCCACCGGGCGTGGACAGGTCGCGATTCTCCTCGCTTCGGTGGGCTTCGGCTCGCTGCTGCTCGGGCTGGGCATCTCGAGCAGCGTCACCTTTCACGTCTCGAGCGGGCAGCTCACGCCCGGTTCGTTGCGGCCGCTGCTCTCGCGTTTCTTGATTGGCGCGACAGCGCTGCTGGTGGGCATCGCCGCGGTGTTGCACCTGCTCGGGTACGAGCAGTGGTTGATCGGCTCACTGCCTCCAGCCGCTGGCCTCGTCGCGCTGACGGTGCTCTTCGCGCTCGCGCTGATCAACGGTTGGCTGACCGCCGTGCTCTCGGCACGCCGTGCTTTTCCGCGCATCAACCGAGCGGCTTTGTTCGCGGGTCTGATTCCGACCACCGTCTACGCCATCGCGCTCGCGATCGTCGGGCGGCGTGAAGTGGCTTCAGCGGGCACGTTGAGCTTCGTCCTCGGAACGATGGTGTCCGTCGAGCTCTTGCGCTGCGGCGCCTTGTCGTTCGGCGTCACGGCAGTCGAGCAGACCAGCCCGCCGCCCTCGGCAGCGCCACACCTCAAGGGGCTGCTCGCGTATTCGCTGCTCGCGTACGCGTGCGACACCATTCAGTACTTCACCTACCGCGCCGACGTGTGGGTGATGAAGGCCAACCGGCCGGAGGCAGAGCTCGGCCACTACAGTCTCGCCGTCACGCTCGCGGAGATGACGCTCCTCGCCGCCGGAGCGTTCGCGACGGTGCTCTTTCCTCACGTGACGACGGTGAGCCCGGTCGAAGCGGTGAAGACCACGGCGCGTGTCGCAGCCGTGACGCTCGGCGCGACGACGGTCATCGCGGTCGTCGGCTTCGCGCTGGCGGTGCCGCTCCTCCCGATCATCTTCACCGAGTCGTTCCGGCCATCGGTTCAATTGCTGGCGATCCTCCTGCTCGGAGTGGTGCCCATGAGCGTCGCCAAGATTCTCGGCAACTACTTCGCCGGCTCGCGACAGCTCGAGGTCTGTCTGGTCGCGGCGATCGTGGGCATGGTGGTGTGCGTCAGCGGAGACCTGCTCACGATTCCGCGGTCAGGGGCGGTCGGCGCTGCGATCTGCACCTCGGTCGCTTACGGTGTCTTCACGATGATGCTCGTCGTCGCGTTCGTCCGTCGCTCCCCCATTCCAGTGCGTGAATTGATTCAGGCCATCCGTTCGCGCCCGAAAGCCAGCACGTGACGACCCGACTCACCACGCAATCGCAGTGGGACGACTACTGGAAGGGCACGAAGCTGCCACTCGAAGTGCGGCGTGGCGCCAATCGGGCCGACGACGCGATTCTCGAGATCATCGAGCGGCACGTTCCTCTCGAGTCGGCGAGCGTGGTCGAAGTGGGTGGAGCGCCCGGGCAGTTCCTCGCGTATTTCGCTGCGAAGCACCACGTCACGCCGCACGTGCTCGACTACTCGGAGATCGGCTGCGCCAAGACGACCGAGAACTTCCGTCTGCTGGGCCACGGCGTCACGGTGCACCAGCGCGATCTCTTCGCCGACCCGCTGCCTGGCCCGTTCGATCTCGTGTTCTCACTCGGGTTGATCGAACACTTCGGCGATCTCAACGCCGTCGTCGCCCGCCACGTGGCGATGGTTCGGCCCGGCGGCTGGTTGGTGATCGGCTGCCCGAACTTCACCGGAGTGAACCACTGGTTCATGAAGCGCCTCGCCCCGGCGCTGCTCGCCGAGCACAACCTGGCGACGATGCACGAGATGAGCTGGGACGGGTTCGAACGTGAGCTCAGCTTGCGACGCGTCTTCCGCGGGTACATCGGAGGATTCGAGCCGGCCCTGTTCTTCAAGTCGGAACGTGGGGGCGTTCGAGCCTTTGCGCTGACCCGAGCTGCGCGCCTCGCACGCCGCGTGTTGCCCGCGCCCCTGCTGCAGCGTCTCGGCGGCCGCGAGTTCAGTCAGTACCTTCTCGGCGTCTACCAACGACCCGTCACGCAGTGACACCGACGCTCGCCATCACGGCATCCCAGCGCTCGAGAATCTTCTGCTCGGAGTGCTCACGCTCAGCCCACGCGCGGCCGGCCGAAGCGCTCTGCTCGCGCAGACGTTGATCGGTCATCAGGCGACGGAGCGTGGTTGCCCACTCATTGGCGTCTCGACTCGCGAGCCCGAAGCCCGTGGCCTTCATCGCGCGCTCATAGGCCGGGCTGGCTGCCGCCGCGACCGGAAGCCCGACGCGCCAGAACAACAGCAACTTGTTCTCCGGCTTGCCTCGGGTGAACGGGTCGTCGAGATCGAGCGGAATGAGCGCGAGGTCGCAGGCCGTCACCACGTTCGCGAAGGTGTCGTCGGTCCACACGTGAAAGACGGCGGTCGGGAAGACGCGGGCGAGCGCCTGGCGAACGTCGAGTTTGCCGAAGCGGGCCAACCACCGGGGCGCCGTCGGGTTCGTCACCACGTGCAGTTCCCACGGCTGCGGTAACGCCGCGAGCACGGGCGCGAGGGCGAACAACTGAGGGAGCGTGAACGGCAGACCTTCCCACACGAACCGAAACGGTTGGTGCGGCGCATAGTCGACCTTGCTCGTGCGCGTCGCCGCGGAATGCACGTCGAGAATCACGTGAACGTTCTCGTTGAAGCGCGAAATGTCACGGCGCTGCTCTTCGGTGGAACAGACGACCGCCTCGGAGCGACGGCACATCTGCGCGAGCGCCTTCCAGTGATCGGGTTCGAAGAAGCGATGCTGACGACTCACGAACTTCGCCGTGCCGCGAAGCAACCCACGCCAGTCGCTGCGCGGAATGGCGAAGTACGAGTCGACGAGATCGAAGACCAGCTTCGCCGACTTCACGCGCGCCCACTGCGTGACGTCAGCGGCGCTCGAGACCACGACCACGTCGTAGTTGCCGGTCGGAGTCGCAGGCTCGAACTCGACGCCGCGCGTGCGCGCCCAGTACACGAAGCGGCGCCGATCACCCGGTGACGTCATCGTGGCCGAAATCGGCACGTACCCAATTCGCATCGTCGCCTTGTACTGTGCCACACGTGCGCTTCACGCTGGTCGTCTCTCCTGAGTCATACCCGTGGGACCTCGCGAAGGAACAAACCTTCCTCGCGCCTGAGCTCGACGTGCTCGCGAAGGAAGACCTCGAGCTGATCGTGCTGCCGCAGCGAGTCGGTGGGCAGCGGCTGCCGGTGCCACCGAACGTCGAGGTCGACGAGTCGTTTGCGAAGGAGGCAGCCCTCCTCAGCCGCGCCGACTTGCTCCGCCACGCGTCCCTGTCCCGTATGGTGGTCGAGGAACTGGCAGATCGCACCACGCCGCTGCGGTCGGTCGTCGCGATGAAGCGTCTGCTCGACTACGCCGGCCGAGCGCACCACGCGGCTGAGTTCGCCCGACGATGGGTTCCGAAGCGGTTCACCAACGCGTCGCGCATCGTGTTCAGCAGCTCGTGGTGGGGCCCCGTGACGACAGGCTTCGCGATGGCGGCGCGTTCCAACCCGAAGCTGCGCGTCGTCTCGCGCGCCCATGGCTTCGATCTCTACGAAGACCGTCACGTACCTGCGTATCAACCGTGTCGCAAACGAGCGCTCGCGCTCACACACGGCATCTTCTCGGTCTCTGAGGCGGGCACCGAATGGCTCAGACGCACCTATGCGTTCGTGCCTCGCATCGACACCGCTCGCCTGGGAGTCGTCGATCCACACGTGACGTGTCGCGGCTCGGCCGACGATGTTCTTCGCGTCGCCAGCTGTTCGATGTTGGTGCCGGTGAAGCGCGTCGAGCTGCTCGTCGACGGGCTCATCGCCGCAGCGCGGAGTGGAAGACACATCGAATGGACGCATCACGGCAACGGGCCGCTGCGTGGCGAACTGGAACGCGCGGCGCAGCGACTGCCCGCGAACGTGAAGTGGTCGCTGTTGCCTTTCACGGATCAGCGCGAGCTCTACGACTGGTACGCAGCCAACCCGGTCGATGTCTTCGTCAACGTCAGCGTCTCCGAAGGCACGCCCGTCACCATCATGGAAGCCATCGCTTGCGGCATTCCCGTGCTCGCGACGAGCGTGGGCGGGAACCCCGAAATCTGCCGCCCTGAAAACGGCGTGCGCATTTCGGCGAACCCGAGCGGAACCGAAGTAGGTGATGCGCTCCTGCGATTTGCGAGCCCTAAGGCTCGGCCGTGGCGCGGTGGCAGCCGTCGAGTGTGGCAGGAGCGCTACGACGCCGAGGCCAACTTTCGAGCCTGGGCAGCGACGCTGCGCACGGTTTGATCAACTGCTCAGCGAATCGAGCTCCGCGCGGCTCAAGTAGTTGATCAGCACTCCACGCAACGAGCCCTGGTAGACGAACCGCGCTCCGACGGCGAGCCCCGAGAGCTGGCACGCGTTGAACGCGTCGCGCATGTGCTGAACGCTTCCCGCACCGCCCGCGGCGACCAACGGCACCGGCAAGCGCCGATCGAACGAGCGCAACAGGTCGAGGTCGAAGCCACTCATCGTTCCATCGCGATCGACCGACTGGAGCAGAATCTCCCCAGCTCCGGCTTCGACCAACTTCTGCGCCCACGCCAGCGGGTCCGGCTCGGTCACCTTCGCACCTGAATGCGAGTGCACCTGCGTCCCGCCGAAGAACCTCTTGCGCACATCGACCACGCCGACCACACACTGCGCTCCGAACGCGTTCTTCAGCTCGGTCACGAACGAGAGGCCGGCCAACGCCGCGGTGTTGATCGCCACCTTCTCAACTCCGAGCGCCAACAGCGTGCGCGCGTCATCGAGCGTCTTCACGCCGCCGCCGTAGCCGACGGGCATGAATGCTTCGGACACGATCTCCTCGATCATCTTGAAGTTGGGACGGCGCCGATCGCGCGTGGCGTGGATGTCGAAGAGAAAGAGCTCGTCGACTTCCTTCTCGTTGAAGATCTTCACCGCGTTGATCGGGTCGCCCACGTACTTCGGCTCGCTGAACTTCTGGGTCTTCACCAGCCCGCCGCCGCTGCGCAGCAGGAGCGAGGGAATGAGGCGCTTACGAAGCATCGTGACCCACCAGCGACACCCAGTTCTTCAACAACGCCAGCCCGAAGCGATGACTCTTCTCCGGGTGGAATTGAGCTCCCATCACGTTGTCGCGTGCGACCGCCGCCACGAACTTCGAGCCGTAGGTCGCGGTCGCCGCCACGTCACGCGTGTCGTCGGGGACCACGTGAAAGCTGTGCACGA
This sequence comes from Archangium sp., assembly GCA_047600485.1. GTDB lineage: Bacteria > Myxococcota > Myxococcia > Myxococcales > Myxococcaceae > Archangium_A. The sequence continues at coordinate 9,352,253 of JASGKS010000001.1, read as the reverse complement.
AATAGAAGCGCGTGTCGTCGCGAGTCGCGCCTTCGAGCAGCTTCGAGTCGGTCCACTCGACCTCGTTCCAACCCATGTGCGGCACCGGCAGCGCCGCTCCCTCGGGGAAGGTGAACTTCTTCACGTCGGCCGCGAGCCAGCCGAGCCCCTTCTCCGTGCCTTCCTCGCTCCCGCGCGCGAACAACTGCACGCCGAGGCAGATCCCGAGAATGGGGACCTTCTTCTCCATGACCTGCGTGGTCAGCACGCTCTCGAGCCCACGCGCGCGAATGTTCTTCATGCCGGTGTCGTAGTGGCCGACGCCCGGGAGAATCAGCGCGCTCGCCTTCTGAAGCTCGTCGACGTTGCTGCTGATCAGCGAAGGCACGCCCACCTTCTTGAGCATGTTCTTCACCGAGCCCAGGTTGCCCAGGCCGTAATCGATGATGGTGATCACGAGGCGTGGAACTTCACGACGGCGTCGACCACCTCATGCTGCATCGCTTCGGTCAGCTCGGGGTAGATGGGAATCGCGAGCGACTCATTCGCCGCGGCCTCGGCCTCGGGAAAGTCGCCGACCTTGCCGCCCCACGGTGCGAAGCACTGCTGCAGATGCATCGGCTGCGGGTAGTAGATCTCGTTGCCGATTCCAGCCGCCGCGAGCGCCTTCTTGAGTCCGTCGCGGCGCGCGCTGCGAATCGAAAACTGGTTGTAGATGTGCCGGCCCGCGCGCTCCTGCGGAAGTGTGAAGGCCTGCGACGCGTCAGGGCGAATCTTCGTGGCGTCGATGCCCTTCGCCGCGAAGAGCTCGCGATAGCGCTTCGCATTGCGCTGCCGACCCGCAGACCACGCGTCGAGGTGTGGGAGCTTGGTGCGGAGCACCGCCGCCTGCAACGCGTCGATGCGGAAGTTTCCGCCGACGATCTTGCTGAAGTACTTCGGCTCCTGGCCCTGCACTCGAATCGACTTCAGCTTCGCGTGCAGCGCGGAGTCGTTGGTGACGATCGCGCCCGCATCTCCGAACGCGCCCAGGTTCTTCGAAGGGAAGAACGACAGACAACCCATCGCGCCGATCGAACCCGCTCGCTTGCCCTTCCACTCCGCGCCGATCGCCTGCGCCGCGTCTTCGATGACCGGCAGGCCGTGCTTCTGCGCGACAGCCATCACGCCGTCCATGTCGGCCAACTGACCGAAGAGATGCACCGGCATGATCAGCTTCGTCTTCTTCGTGATCGCCGCGTCGAGCTTGCTGACATCGATGTTGCAGGTCGCGGGGTCCACATCGACGAAGACGCACTTCGCGCCGAGCCGCGCGACGCACGAGGCGGTCGCGATGAACGTGTTGGGGCTGGTCACCACCTCGTCGCCCGGGCCGACGCCCATCGCCATCAAGCCCATGAGGATCGCGTCGGTGCCCGAGGAAACTCCGAGTGCGTGCGTGCAGCCAGAGTACTTCGCGAGCTCGGTCTCGAGCGCGTCGACTTCCGGGCCGAGAATGAAATGCGCCGAGTCGATGACCCGCTTCACGGCCGCGTCGAGCTCACCGCGAATCGTCTCGTGCTGCGCCTTCAGATCGAGGAGCGGAACGCTCATGACTTCACCAGCGGCTTGTCTTCGGCCCAGTCGAGGCAGCGCATCACGCCCGGCTCCACTTCTTGATAGCGCCAGCCGCTCTCGGGGCACTTCATCACTCCAGCCGCGTCGGGCTTTTCGAGCACGTGGCCGTGACGAGAGACCCACCCTTTGCGTCGCGCGGGTACGCCGAGCATCAGCGCGTAGTCGGGCACGTCACTCTTCGAGACCACCGCACCGGCGCCGATGAGTGCGTAGCGCCCGATGGTCGAGCCGCACACGATGGTGGCGTTCGCGCCGATCGACGCGCCGCGCTTCACGAGCGTGCGTTGGTAGAAAGCCGCTCCCTTGCGGACGATCTCCGAGCGCGGGTTCACGACGTTGGTGAACACCATCGACGGCCCGCAGAACACGTCGTCTTCCAGCTCGACGCCCTCGTAGATGGACACGTTGTTCTGCACCTTGACGTTGTTGCCGATCTTCACGCCACCGCCGATGAAGACGTTCTGGCCGAAGTTGCACCCTGCGCCGATCTGAACGTTCGGCATCACGTGGCAGAAGTGCCAGATGCGCGTGCCGGCACCGATGCTCACGGGCTGATCGACGATCGCGGTGGGGTGCGCCTTCCACTGGTCGCTCATGAAGTGGTCTTTCGGCTCAGCGGGTGTGCATCGACGGACGAAGTGACCGCGGCGCTGCGAATGCGGTGCACGAGCTCGATGGAGCCGCGTGCGTCGGAAAGGCCGAACCCACGGCCCTCGAGCAGCTCCTGGTAGACGCGCGTGTGCAGGTCGGTGAAGCCTTCCGAGAATTCGATTTCCTTCCCGTCGACGGTGATCGAACGAAAGGTCGTCTTCTTGCCCGGCTCCGGCGCAAACGGGAGATCGGAATTGTCGATGCTCAAGAACCAGCGCACCTGAGCGCGCTCGAGCTGCAGCAGCCCTGCGCACCGCCGGGCCTCGAACTGATGCACCTCGACCCCCTTCACAGCGCCGAAGAGCCACACCAGGAGATCGAAGAAGTGAATGCCGATGTTGGTTGGGATGCCGCCCGACTTCTCGACGACGCCCTTCCACGAGACGTCGTACCAGGGCCCGCGCGACGTCACGTAGGTGAGCTCGACCTGGTGCTGCTTGCCGGTCTGCAGCTTCAGCGCCTCGCGCAGCTCGATGAGCTTCGGGTGCAACCGCAGCTGGAGCACCGTGAAGACGCGTTTGCCCGTTTCCTGCTCCAACGACTCGAGCGCGTCGAGGTTCCACGGGTTGATGACCAGCGGCTTTTCGCAGAGCACGTCAGCGCCCACACGAAGCCCGAGCCGGCAATGCGCGTCGTGCAGATAGTTCGGTGAGCACACGGTCACATAGTGCACGCGCTGCTCTTCAGGCCCACGCCGAAGCTTCTCGAGATGGCGGTCGAGCCGTTCGATCTCGGTGAAGAAGCGCGTGTCGAACGAGAAGGAGTCGAGCACTCCGACCGAGTCCTTCGAATCGACCGCGGCGACCACACGATTGCCGGTGTCGCGAATGGCCTTGAGATGCCTCGGGGCGATGTAACCGCCGACGCCGATGACTGCGAAGTTCTTGCTCATGAGACGGGTATCGTTTCGTACCTTCGAAGGTGCTCGGCGTTCGCTTCTATTCGCTACGGCGCTCGGGTGTGAACCGTCTCGAAGCGTCGTTTGAACCGCAGGACGCGCTTCTCGAAGAGTTCGTAGGAGGCCACCGACAACGTCAGGGTCGCCAGGAACGAGACCGCGAAGTTCAAGAGCCACCCGCCTTGCAGCTTCTCGGCCGCCTTGGCCCCCACCGCGACGCCGACCAGGTGGAACACGTAGAGCCCGAACGAGATCTTCCCGAGGTAGCGCAGCGGTCGAATGCCGAGAAAACCGAGCCACGGGTCGTGGAGCGCGCCAAAGGCCAACGCCGTCGCGCCGAGGCCAATCAGGAGAAAGATGACGACCTGGTGCCACCCCAGCGTCGAGAGCGGCGCCATCAACGCGGGGCTGAACAAGAGCACCAGCCCGAGAGGCGCGAGCACGTGAACCCAGCGTCCCTCGAGCTTCAGGCGTGAGACGGCGAGCGCAGTCCCGAACACGAGGGAATCGGCGCTGAACACCGCGCTCCAAATCAGGGGGTGTGGAGCGGCCGCCAGCACGCACACCACCCGCAACCCGACGAACAGTCCCCAGATGATGACGAGGCGACGCGTCGCGAGCTGTGGGTCAGCGATCCACCGACGGAGCAAGAACGGCAGCACCAGGTAGAACTGCTCTTCGAGCGAAATCGTCCACAGGTGGCCAGCGAAGGGCAGCGCATTGAACCCGCGAAACCCGCTGACCACATTGTCGAGAAAGACGAACAGAGCGCCAAACCGCGGCAGCGTGTCGGCTTCCACCCGGTGGCGAGCGACGACGAACGCCAACGAACCGATGATGAAGGCGAAGTACAGCGGCCAGATGCGCAGCGCGCGCCGCACGTAGAACTTGAAGATCGAGATCTGCTGCGTCGCTCCGTGCTCGGCCGACAAGATGGCGGTCAGCAAGAACGCGCTCAGGGCGAGGAACACGTGCACGCCGACCCACCCTTGATCGTGGATCACGCCGAGCGGCCCGAAGTCGGTGCGCGGCAAGTGGTGAATGAACACCAACAGAAAGGCGAAGAAGCGCAGGCCATCGAGCGTGGCGAAGTAGAGAGGTCGACCCGCCTCCGGGGCTGACGCGCTCATCGTGCGACCCTCGTAGATGATCGCACGCGAGTTGGCTACGAGCGCACCATGCCTGCCCGTCGCACTCTGGCGCTCCTCACCATCGGCGTGCTCGCGCGCTTGTCGATCTACGGCGTGCTCGAGCCGCGCATCGACGGTGGCGACCCGGTGGGGTACCTGAGAACGGCGCACCACCTCGTAGAGTTCGGAGTCTTCTCCGACGATGTCGAACTCCCACCTCAGCCTGGCTTCTATCGCCCGCCGCTGTACCCGGCGTTCCTCGCGGGCGCCTTCGTGCTGTGGGACAGCCCGTGGTTCGTGCGTTGCCTCCAGCTGGTGCTCAGCCTGGTGACTGCGTTCGTCGTCGCTCGCATCGCACGCAAGTTCGATGAGCGCGCGGCCAACTGGGTTCTCGCGGCGATGCTCCTGTCACCCGTCGAGGCCGCCTACGCCACGGTGATTCTCTCGGAGACGCTCACCACGCTGCTCCTCGCCAGCGCTGCCGCGGTTCTCCTGCTGCGCACCGAGTGGTGGCGCTGGGCTCTGGGCGGTGCGCTCGCCGGACTCCTCGCGCTCTGTCGCGACATCTACCTGCCGCTCCTGCTCCTCGTCGCCGGTGCGTGGGCCATCGCGTGGAAGCTCGATTCGTTTCGCAAACGCGCTCGCGATGGAGCCGTGTTCCTGGCGTGCGCCGCGTTGGTCATCGCGCCCTGGGCTCTTCGCAACCAACGACTCGCGGGCCGTTTCGTCGCGGTGAGCGAGGGCCGCCTCGGCCTCTCGTTGTGGATGGGCACGTGGGCCACCAACGGCGACTTCACCCGCACTGACGCGCTCGGCTACCGCGAATACCCGCCCGAGGCGTTCCGCTCCGAAGACGAAAAGGTGAAGGCGCTCGAGGCGCTCGGAGTGGGAATGGATCGCCGCACAGCCGACGCGCAGCTGCGCCAGCTCGCCATGCAGCGCTACCGCGACGAGCCGGTGCGCATCATCGGCCGCTGGCTGAAGCGTGCTCCGAAGCTGTGGCTTGGCACGCGCTTCGATCTCTTCACGCTGCGGGCGGCCTACGGCTCTCCGGCGTGGACGCTCATCAAGTCGCTGCTGTGGGGCTTCAACGCGCTGCTGGTGGCGCTCGGCGTCGCAGGCATGGCGTGGTGCTTCAGGAAACGGCGCGAGGCGCTGTGGTGCGCTCTACCGCTCGCCTTCACCGCGGCCGTGTATCTGCCGCTCAACAGCTTCGAGAACCGGTACTCGCAGCCCGTGTTCCCGTTCGTGGTGGTGTTCGCGGGCCTGGCTGCCGTCGCGATCGTCGACGCGATCAACGCACGCCGTCGAAAGACTGCTTCTTCGCAATGATCGACAGCGGGCGACGCTTGGTGTTCTCGAACGTGCGCCACAGATACTCGCCGACCACTCCGAGCCCGAGCGCGTTGAGCCCTCCGAAGAACATCACCGCGAGAATGATGGCGGTGTAGCCAGGCACGTCGATCTGTCCGGCGAGCCGAAACCCGAGCACCACCACACTCACCAGGGCTGCGACGGCCACCGAGAACCCGCCGATCCACTTCAGCGCTCGAATCGGGAGATCCGAGAACGCGTACACGCTGTCGAACAGGTAGCGAACCTTCTTCGAGAAGGTCCACGCCGAGACGCCGTGCTTGCGATCGCGCCGAACGTACGGCACCTCGATTCGACGAAAGCCGACCCAGAACAGCTGGCCGACCAACGACGAGTTCCGCTCCTCGAGGGCGAGCAGGTGTTCCTTCACTTCGCGAGTGCAGCCGAACATGTCGACTCCGCCCGCCGGAATCTCGGGCAGCACCACGCGGCGATAGAGGCCCCAGAACACGCGCGAAGCCAGCGACGAAAGCGCCGGGTCGTCTCGACGCTCGCGCACTCCGATCGCCACGTCACCTTCGTTGCGCAGCAGGCGCTCGAAGAACGCGTGCGCGAGTTCGATGGGCTCCTGCAGATCAGCTGCCATCACGGCGAGCACTTCGCCGCGGGCCACGGAAAAACCCGAACGAATCGCGGCGAATGAACCGAAGTTCCTCGAGTGCAGGCACAGCTGTGAGACGAAGGGCTGCTTCGGCAACTCGCGCTGCAGCCACGAAAAGCAGCCATCAGGGCTGCCATCGACCACGAAGACGACTTCCAGGTCTCCCGACATCTTCTGCAACTCGGCGCACGCGCTCATCAACTCAGGGAGCGAGCCCTCATTCTTGTAGACGGGAATGACCAGCGAGCGCCGCGGCACGTTCGGGACCAGTTCGCTCGTCGTCACTGGCTGGGCCGTAACACCGATGCGGCTCTGCATGAACCAGATGCTGTCGACGGCCCGAGTCGACCGCTGGTAAGCCGTCGGCGACCATGGGCGACATTCTGCTGGCCGACTTCAAGGCCGCCTGGAAGCACTCGCAAACCGCGTTGATCGAAGCCCTGCAGCGCGTGGGCGAAAGCGGCTGGCTCGTTCTCGGCGAGGAGGTCGCGGCCTTCGAGAAAGACCTCGCGCGCGCGTGGGGCCTGCCGCACGCCATCGGCGTCGCCAACGGGCTCGATGCCCTCGAGATCTGCTTCCGCACGCTCGGTGCCCAGCCGGGAGATCGCTTCCTCACCACGCCGCTGAGCGCGTTCGCCACGACGCTGGCGATCCTCCGTGTCGGCGGAATCCCCGAGTTCGTCGACGTCGACGCGAGCGGGCTCATCGACCTCGCGCTCGTTCGCAAACGTCTGGCCGATCGAACTCGTCCCGTGCGCTTCTTCGTGCCGGTCCATCTCTTTGGCCACGCGCTCCCGGTCGACGAGCTCGAGCAGATCTCCAAAGAGTTCGGCGTCGAGCTCGTCGAAGACTGCGCTCAAGCCATCGGTGCGTTCAGCGGAAAGCGCCCCGTCGGCTCGGCGAGCCCGATGTGCGCGACCTCGTTCTATCCGACCAAGAACCTCGGCGCGCTCGGCGACGGCGGTGCCGTGCTCTGCAAGTCAGACGAGCACGCCAAACATGCGCGCCGTCTGCGCGACTACGGGCAAAGCGACAAGTACGTCCACACCACGCTGGGCATGAACAGCCGGCTCGACGAACTCCAGGCCGCCATGCTGCGGAGCGCGCAGCTGCCGTTGCTCGAGCGGCAGACGGCGCGACGCACTGAAATCGCCGAGAAATATCGCGCGGCACTTCGCGAGGTGAAGACGTTGACGCTCCCGCCGCTGCCGCGCGATTCGCGCTCGGTGTGGCATCTCTTCCCGGTGCTGGTCGCCCAACGCGATTCGTTCCGCGCGCACCTCAAGGCCGCTGGAGTGCACACCGGCCTGCACTACCCCATGCTCATCTCGTCGCAGCAGGCCTTGAGCGAAGCCGGTCACACGCTGCGCCCGGCTAGCGATTTTCCCGTCGCCGATCGCTTCGCGCGTGAAGAAGTCTCGCTCCCGCTGCACCCCTTCCTGACTGACGAAGACGTTTTGCGCGTGATCAGCGCGTGTCAGACGTGGCGCTCATGAATCCCCCTTTCGTTCACCCCCAGGGTTTGTGTGAGTCGAAGACCGTCGGTGCGGGCACGCGCGTGTGGGCCTTCGCGCACGTGCTGCCGGGCGCGCGCGTTGGCAGCGACTGCAACATCTGCGACCACGTGTTCATCGAGAACGACGTCGTCATCGGCGACCGCGTCACCATCAAGTGCGGCGTGCAGGTCTGGGACGGCGTCACGCTCGAGAACGACGTGTTCGTGGGCCCCAACGCCACCTTCACCAACGACCCCTTCCCGCGCAGCCGTCAGCGCCCCGACGCATACGCGCGCACCATCATCAAAGAAGGCGCCTCGCTCGGAGCGAACGTCACCATTCTCCCCGGTCTCACCATCGGCCGACGCGCCATGGTCGGTGCCGGCGCCGTGGTGACGCGCGACGTGCCGCCCAACGCCATCGTGGTGGGCAACCCCGCCCGCATCGTCGGCTACGCCGACACCCAGACCGCGGAGCGGCAGACGGTAGCCGGGACAGCGAAAGGCTCGGTCACTGGCAGCGCGGTGCGGGGAGTCACCCTCACGCAGTTCCCGGTTCACGAAGATCTGCGCGGCTCGCTCACCGTCGGTGAGTTCGAGAAGCAGGTGCCCTTTGTCCCGAAGCGCTGGTTCCTCGTCTACGGCGTGCCCGGCAACGACGTGCGCGGAGAGCACGCGCACCGCGAGTGCCATCAGTTCCTCGTCTGCGTTCGCGGTGCCGTCACGGTGATGGCCGACGACGGAACGACGCGCGAAGAGTGGAGGCTCGAACGACCGAACCTCGGCCTGTATCTCCCGCCGATGACGTGGGGTGTGCAGTACCGCTACTCGGCTGACGCGACGTTGCTGGTGTTCGCCTCGCACGCCTACGACGCAGCCGACTACGTGCGCGACTACGAGACGTTCGCGAAGTTGAAGCGCAGCTGACGACGGCTCAGGCCTTCTTCTCGCCGTACCCGTAATAGCGATAGGCGTAGCCGTAGTAGTAGTCGCCGTACTTGCTCTTCTCGAGGTTCACGTCGTTGAGCACGGCACCGTAGATGTTGGCCTTCACGTCTTGCAGCGACCGCACGGTGCGGCGCGCGACGTCACGGTTCGTCTGACCAGCCTTGAGCACCATCACCACGCCGTCGACCTGCGTCGCCAGCACCACGGCATCGGACACCGCTCCCACCGGAGGCGTGTCGAGAATGATGCGGTCGAACTTCTCGCCCAGCTTCTCGAGCAATTCGGCAAAGGCCTTGGTGTGCAGCAGTTCGGCCGGATTGGGGGGAATCGGGCCGCAGGGCATCAAGAACAGGCCCGGGACTTCGGTGGTCTTGATGGCGTCGTCGATCTTCCCCTCGCCCACCACCAGCGAAGAAACGCCGAACTCGTTCGCGACACCGAACGCCTTGTGCAGGCGCGGACGGCGCATGTCGGTGTCGATCAACAGCACCCGCCCACCGCTCTGCGCCATCGCCACGCCGAGGTTGATGGCCGTCGTCGACTTGCCTTCCTGCGGGCCGCTCGACGTCACCGCGAGCCGCCGGAACGGCTTGTCGGGCGACATGAACAGCAGGTTGGTGCGCACCGAACGCGTGCACTCGGCGATGAGCGACTTGGGCTCGCGCTGAATGTGGAGATCGCGCGTCGAGCCGGGCGTCTCGGGAATCGAAGGAATCAGACCGAGGAAGGTGAGCTTCAACCGTTCCTCGATGTCCTGCTGGCTGGTGATGCTCGAGTCGAGCAACTCGAGGAGCAGCGCCAGCGCCAGCCCCAGCACCAGACCACCCAGGATTCCCGTTAGCACGCCCTGCGGCACGTTGGGCCGCACCGCGCCCATGACCGGCCGCGCCGCGTCGAGCACGCGCACGTTCGAGGTGCGCAACATGCCCGAGAGTTCGATGTCCTTGAGTCGCTTGAAGACCGACTCGTATTGCCGCTTGTTGCTCTCGGCTTCGCTCTTCAGCTGATCGAGCTCGAGCTTCTTCTTCTCGACCTCGAACGCCTCGACGCGAGCCTGCAGGAAGAGCGCATTCAGATTCTTTTCCTTCTCGTTCGCTTCCTTGAGCTCTGCCTCGGTCGACATCACGAGGTTCGAGAGCTCACGCGCGAATTCCTTCTCGGCGCTAGCGAGCTTCTCTCGGCACTCCTGCAGCTTCGGGTGGCCGTCGAGGTAGCGCGACACGAGGTCGGTGCACTCGTTGCGCAGGGTCAACACCCGGTCTTTGTACTTGGCGAGCTGTGCATTCTCGCGCGCCGCAGGCAACGCCTCGGCCCACAACCGGTCATCGGAGCCCTGGTTCACCTGCACGCTGCGAATCGCCGCCACGCGCGCTCGAAGCCCCGCGTTCTTCAGCTGCACTTCGGTGAGCGCCTTGCTGGTTTCCTGCAGCTTCGACGACACCATGCTCGCGCGGTCGTCGATGTTGGTGGCCAGCATGTCGGACTGGCGACGGTAGTTGTACAGCGCCAGCTCGCTCGCCTTCGCCGAGTCAGACAGCGAATCGCGCCGCTCGTCGAGCCACTTGCTGGCGTTCTCGGTGAGCTTCAACTTCTGGCTCATCACTTCGTCGATGTAGGCCTGGGCCACTTCGTTCGCGAGGAGTGCCGCGCGCATCGGCTCGGAATCTTCGACGCGAATCATCGAGACGCGGCTCTCCTTCACCGGCTCGACCTTGATCTTCGCCTGCACCATGGCCACCGCGTCGACGTTGGCCATCATCTCGGCACGACGCTTCTCGTCAGTGACCTTGGTGAGGCCCAGGAATGCGGCGTCCGTCGACAGACCCAGCTTCTCGACCACGCGCTGCGCGACCGCTCGGCTCTGAATGATGCGGTACTGCGTCTCGAGGTATTCCTTGTTCGCCCAGTAGAAGCTGCCGGCCTCGCTGTTGACGTCCTGGATCTGGTTGTCGAGGAAGCGCGGCTCTTTGGGGTCGATGATGATCGAAGTCTGTGCTGCGAAAACCTTGGGCTGCCGCGTGGTGTACAGCGTCGACGCAGCTGTCACGACCGAAAAGACCAGCAGAATCAACCACTTCCGCTTAAGCAGAACGCGAATGTAGAACCGCAGGTCCGTGGTGGACGCGGCCGCGAAGGAAGGGTCGAGAGGGGAAGCCACTGGGATCCTGTCAGTACCACCCCTGCGCCCTCAGGTTCAAATTACGGACCGCCGCTCAGGGCGCGTTCCAGACGCTCGACCGTTGGGTCGGTAGCCTTCACGCCCGCGGGCGTGTCGAGCACGCGCCCACGGCGCACTTCGTCGAGCGCCGAATGCAGACTTCCCATGCGTTCGAACATGTCCGCCATGCGGTAGTGCAGATCAGCCCGCGTTGGAGAAATGCGAGACGCGGTCTGCAGGGCCTCGAGCGCGCGACCCCATCGCTCTTCCTGAGCGTAGAGGGTGGCCTCACGTTCGAAGAGCGCGGTGCGCCCGGCCGTGCCGTCAACGAAAGGTCGCGCGCGCTCGAGAACCTCGTGTGCCTGAGCGAGTCGGTTCGTCGCCGACAACAAGTCGACCTGCGCCCAGATGGCGTCGAGATCGCTCGGCCGCCGCGTCAACAACCCGCTGAGCACTTCGATGGCCTCATCCCGCCGCCCGACCCGGGTCAACAAGCGCACCTCGAGCTTCGTCTCTTCGTCACGTTGCTGCTGCGCCAACGGCAAGCGCGCAAAGGCTTCGAGCGCGCGTGACGGGTCGCCGTACTCGGCTTCCTGTTGCACCAACAGCCAGCGCGCTTCGGCCTGGGTCTCGTCGCTCATGCCGCTGCCCACGACCGACTCGAGAATCGCCACCGTCTCCGCGGGGCTGAGCTGCCGAGTCGCGTTTCGCCACAGGAGCACCAGGAAGCCCGGCCGATCGATCACGAGGCGATCGAGCAAATGCGCCTTGCTCGCCACCGCCACACCGAGCGCAATCGATTGATCATCGCCCAGTTCCCACGCACGCTTGAGCTGCGCGAGCGCCTGTGCGGGCTCCTTGAGTCGCAGCAACGCGTGCGCGGCGGAAACCGCGGCGTGCGGGTCTGCCGGTCGCAAGAACGCCTGCCGGTTGGCCCATGCCAACGCCTCCCTGGGGTCTCCTCGCGACGCGACGTCGCTCGCCATTCGCGCGTAGAGCACCCAGTCGGAAGGGTGGCGATCGATGGCTGCGACCGCACGCTCGCGCACTTCGCTCACCGGCGCGCGCGCGCGAATCAGTTCCGCCAGCTCGGCCTCGGCGTCCAAATGCCGCGGCCGGCCCGCCCACAGCCCGAACGCCATCAACGCCAGCACCACCAGCCCCACGCCGAGCGCGCGCCCCGACGCCTGCCGCTCGTTGCGCTGCGCCGAAGCCACCAGCCCCAGACAGATGGCGACCGCTGGAGCGACCGCGTGCAGCTCGAGCGCGAAATCGAACACGTCATGCATCGCCACGCCTGCCGCGCCGAGAAGCACGGTTCGCTCCGCGTGCTGCGACCACACGCCGACCCACATGCGGCGCGTGAGCCAGATGGCGAACAGCCCGAGCGCCGACCCGAGCGGCACGCCGACGTCGGCGACCAACTGCAGCACTGCGTTCTCCGGGTGCGTGAACGTGACGTCGAGCTGCTGGGTCTGCCAGCGAGGGAAGCCCAGTTCGAACGCGCCGGTACCCATACCCAGCCGGCCCGACGGCGAGATGCCCGACCACAACATCGGCCACAGCTCCACCTTGCTGTGCGACAGCTTCTCGACGCTCGAGACGGTATCGATGCGGGCAGCGAGCTGCTCGAACGCCAGGAGCCCTGCGAAGGCCATGGTGCCCGCGATGACCACCCACGGAACGACGCGCTTCAGCCCTCCGCCCTTCAGCGAGAGGAACGCGGCGCCCACCAACCCCCACGTCACCGCGAAGGTCGCGATGCCGCCGCGCGAGAGCGACAGAAACACCGCCACGCCGCACCCGAAGGCCGCGGTGAGCCATGCCACGAGGCCATCGCGCGATTCGGAACTCAGCCCGAGCCCCAACGCCGCCGTGCCGGTGAACGTGAGAAACGCGGCGAGGTGATTCACGTTGCCGAACGGCGTCACGATCGACAGCGTGGTCACGAAGTGGTGCACACCGAAGAGCGACTCCGCCCCCGCGAGGAAGTGGCCCAGCCCGGTCAACGCCACCAGCACACCCGACAGCGCGGTGGCAGAGAACAAGCGTCGGCGCACGGCGTCGACGCGACCGAGCTGCAACGCGGTGAAGGCCAGCAACGCCAACGCGAGCAGCCGCGTCAGCGCACGTGCGGTCGACGGAGGGTCTACCGAAATCGGCCGCCAACCCGTCAACCCCAGCGGCACCAACGCGAACTCGCGCAGCTCGGCCGCGGGCGGGGAAAAGAGCGAAAGCACGCCCGGGGGCAACGGCACCAACTGAAATGCCGCGACGAGCGCCAGCGCGAGCGGCACCACCAGCACTCCGTGCAAGGTCACACGACGACTGTGCCGGACCGCGCCCGCTCCCCAGCAGACCACCGCGGCCACCGAAAACGCGGCCATCAGCGGCAAGGCCATCGGCAGCGCGCCGCCCAGGGTCCACGGCATGATGACGATGCACGCGCCCAGCACGCCCTCGGCCGCCACCCACCACCGACTGGAGTCGGAACGCGACATCAGACCCCCGACCTTCGCATCAGTCTCCCGCCCTCGCCCGTCGAATGGCGCGTTTGAAACCTGCAAACACGTGCTGCGCCATCTGCCGCGGGCTCTGCGTCAGGTAGACGTGCAGCAGAAACGCCGGCACCTGCTCGCGCGCCCAGTCACCCGACGCGACCCGCTCCTCGCTGAACACCACGCGATCGAGCGGCGCACGCACCGAGAAGCTCGACAGCAGCCGCTGCGCTCGAGGCGGAATCGGAGCGTCGAGCAGCCGTTGCGAGAGTTCGAGCGCGACCCGCAGCGGCCGCACCAACCTGATGCGCCGCGCGCGAGAGACGAGCAGTTCCCAGTCGAGCGGGACCAACGCCACGAAGCGCTTCAGATCGACCAACCACGACAGACGCAGGAACGAATGCGTCGCAGCGTGCACCGCGAGGTACGTCAGCTCGTCTTCGGGGGCGAGGTAGCGCACCGCTCGACCGTCGAGCTCGGCGCTGATGCAGCGCGAATCGAGTTCGCTGTCCGGAAAGCCTTCACCACCGAAGCCCGACGCCAGCCGGTGGTGCAGTTCGACCAGCCCGCGCGCGCCGGAAAAGGCGCGGTGGTGGTGATCTTCGAAGGCGTCGGCGAGCCCCGCGTCGGGCTGATACGCGAGTCCGAGCGACGACAACGCGAGCTCCGCGGCCACGCGTTGAGGTGGCATCACGAACACGTCGACGTCGCTCGCAGGGCGCGAGAGGGCCGACGAATACAGCCGCCTTGCCAGGCCGTACCCTTTGAGCAGCACCGGCGTGACGCCCTGGTGGCTCAGCGCATCGAGCACGTCGAGCGTGAACCGACGGTGGCGATTGCCGGCCGACAGCTGCGACCGCGAGGCGGCGAGCAGGCGCTCAGGCACGACCTGCTTTCCAGCGGAGAGGCTCTCTTCGACCCAGGGAGCGACTCCGTGCAGCACGGCTTCCTCGACCCAGGGCCCGCCCGGGACCGGTCGGGTGAAGGGCTCTGGCCATCGTCGCAGCACTTCGAATAGGGGAGTCATTCTCGGGCACTCACCATGGTGCTGCCTGGAAACTTCGCATGGAAGAACTGATCTTCAGCGTTCTCGTGCTCGCGCTGGGTGTCGGCGTTCATCAGGTCGCGATGCGCTTCCATACCGAGAAGTTCGAGCACCAGCTGCTCACTCGCAGCTTCCTCGCGCACCTCGCTGCGGCATTCGGGCTGATCCTCGTGTACCGCTACTACTACGTAGACCCGAGCGGAGCGGGCACCGGCGACCTCAACATGTATCACCAGTTCGGAGTGCCGATCGCCGAAGCCCTCCGGTACGACTTCGGCTCGGTGGCTCCCGAGGTCTGGGCGCTCTTCACGCACGGCGACTACCACCTCCCCATCGAGCCCTTCGGCTACGGCTCGACCGGCACCATGCAGAGCGTGGCCGTGGCGTTGCTCTTCGTACTCGGCAATTCGCTCGTCGCCGCGAGTCTGGTCATCGCGGTGATGTCGTACGTCTCGAAGATCCTCATCTACCGCGCACTGCGCAGCGATTTTTCGCCGCAGCAGCACCGTCTCGTTCTCCTCGCCGTGTCGCTCTCGCCCACCGGCGTGGTGTGGACGTGCGCGATGCTCAAGGAGCCCATCATCATGGTGGTCTTCGGGCCCATCTTTCTGGCGCTCAAGTGGGTGCTCGAAGGCCGACGCCTGGTGCTGGCGACCATCCTCATCGCGCTGTGCGGCACCATCATTCTCCTCATCAAGCCGTACGTGGTCATCGCCCTCGCCCTCGCCGGAGCAGTCTGGATTTTCTGGGCGCGCACCGTGAAGAGCGGAACCCACCTCGCCGTGAAGCCGCTCTACATCGCGGTCGCGATTGGCGTGGCGTCGCTGGGCTTCTCGACGGTGTCAGCGCTTGCTCCGTCCCTCTCGCCCGACCGCGTCGCAGAGTCGATGCAGGAGCAGCGTCGCGCGGCAGCGCTCTCCACCGGCGGCTCGGACTTCAGCCTCGGCCCCGAACCCGAAGCTGTTCCCGAGCGCGGAATCATTTCCCAGGCCGGTCTGATGCCGCTCGCACTGGTGACTGCGCTCTTCCGCCCCTTCCTCTTCGAGTCGTTCAGCGCGATGCAGTTCTTGAACGCCATCGAGATGACCTGGCTGACGGTGCTCTTCATTCAGATGGTCCGGCGGAACACGGTCGCGGGCCTGGTGCGACGCGTGACCGAGAACCCCACGCTGATGTTCTGCCTGGCCTTCGTGCTCGTGCTGGCCCTGGGGACCGGTCTGTCGACCTCGAACCTCGGAGCGCTCTCGCGTTATCGCGCGCCGATGATGCCGTTCTTCCTGCTGTTGCTGCTGCTGTTGCGGCAACCGGAAAGCGCACCCAGTCCCTCGGGCGCGATCTCCAGCGAGGCGCTCACAAAGGGTGGGGCTTGAGCTCGGTGCTTGGCGCCGGCTGCTTCACTTCGACCGCCGGCGTCACGGGCACCAGCGCGCTGCCGACCCGCCGCAAGTGCTCGTCGACCTGATCGACCACCAGCTGCAGCAGCATGTCCATCGCGGGCGGCACGTCACCGAACTCGCTGCGCCACGAGAACTTCAGCTCGCAGCTCTCGACCAGCAGGCCAAACGAGGCCTGCGTGACGTCGCGCTTGCTCATGTCGTCGTAGTCATTCCCCGACCACAGCCCGACCTGTTTCCCTGCCGACCGCAGCTCGATCGAATCGAGTCGCGCTTCGCGCGCCAGCCACTCCAGCTGGCGGAACAGCTGCTCCTCGGTCGCCGCAGACCCGAACTGCGCCGGCACCCGCAACACGACCTTGCGCAACCATTCCTCGTGCCGTGAGCGAATGCGCTTCTTCTGCCGGCTCAGCACCATCAAGTACTCGAAGTACCCGATGAACCGAATCAACCCGAACAGCACCGCGCTCACGCCCAGAATCGCCGCGCCCACCTGCCACTGCCGCCCGAACGCGATGGCGATGGCGCTGATGCACAGCAACACCGTCACGCCGTAGATGATCAGCACCGCCCGTCGGTGCGTGATGCCCATGTCGAGCAACCGGTGGTGAATGTGCCCCCGGTCGGGCGAAAAAATCGGCCGCCGCTCGAGGAACCGCCGCACCATCGCCAACAACGTGTCGATGATCGGCACTCCGAGCGCGACGAGCGGCACGAACAACGACACCGCCGCCGACGCCTTCTGCAGCGGCCCCGCGATGGAGCACGCCGCGAGAATGAACCCCAGGAAGTAGCTCCCCGAGTCGCCCATGAAGATGCGCGCCGGGTTGAAGTTGAAGAACAGGAACCCCAGCACCGCCCCCGCCAGCGTCGCCATCACCAGCGCCACGAACGTCGTGCCCATCAACCACGCCACCACGAAGTTGGTGATGGCCGCGAAGAACACCACGCCCGCCGCGAGCCCATCGAGCCCGTCGATGAGGTTCACCGCGTTGATGATGCCCACGATCCAGATGATGGTGAGCGGCAGCGAGAAGATGCCGGTCTGAAAACTCGGCAGCAGCGGCAAATCGATCGCGTCGACCCGAAACCCCGCCCACCACGCGATGCCCGCCGCCAGAATCTGCCCGTACAACTTGTAGAGCGCCCGCAGCGTCTTGATGTCGTCCACCAGCCCGACGCTGAACATCACCGCGCCACCGAGCAGCAGGCCCAGGCCGAGCTTCAGCTGCTCCGGCTCGAGCAGCTGGTTCGCGAACCCGGTCGCAACCAGCGCCGCCACCGTCGCCAACACCGCCGCGAAGATGCCGAGCCCACCCAGCCGCGCAATCGACTGCCCGTGAATGTGCCGCCCACCCGGAGCCGACACCGCGCCCCAGCGGAACGACAACCGCCGCGCCACCGGCGTCAACGCAGCGCCGGACAGCGCCGCAACCACGAAGCTGGCGAGGTAGGTCTGCATCGTGCCGACGTTGAGACTCGTGCCCGCTCCCAGCGGCCACGTTCACCCGTCGGCTCTAACCCGGAAGCAGACTCGCGTACAACTCCAGGTGCCTCGCCAACACCCCGTCCTCGCTAAAGTTTTCACGCGCGTAACGTGCGGCCGCCTGCCCCAGTCGATGTCGTTCGCTGTGATCCACCAGCAGCTTTTCGATGGCAGTCGCCAGCGCCGCAGAATCCTTCCACGGAACCAGCACACCGATCTGCCCACCCGCCACAGCGTCACGACAACCCGCCACATCGGTCGTCACCATCGCGCGCCCCATCGCCGCAGCCTCGAGCAACGAGCGCGGCATGCCCTCGCGGTACGACGGCAACGCCACCACCGTCGCCTGCCGCAACACCTCGGGCATGTCGCTGCGATGACCCCACCACTCGACGATGCCTTCGCGCACCCACGCGTCGAGCTCCGCGCGCGGCACGCTCTGCGGGTTGCCCACGTCTTCCCCGCCCACCAGCGCGAAGCGCACTTCGACCTTCGCCTTCACCGCGCGCGCCGCCGCCACGAATTCCCGCACGCCCTTGTCGACCAGCATGCGCGCTGGCAGCACGACGAGCGGAACTCCACCGGGCTCGGGAGCCACAGCGAACTGATTCAAGTCGACGCCCGAGCCGCGAATCTTCACCACCCGCGCGCGCTCCAGCACACCGAGCTGCCGCAGTGCCTTCTCGTCGTCGTCGTTCTGCAGAATCACCGCCGAGTTGGGAGTCGACAGCGCCATCTCGTACCCGAGCTTCAACGCCCGCCGCCGCAGCTGCGCACGCACGCCCGTCGACAGAAACACGAAGCCCAGGCCTGACACCGCGTTGACCACCGCGCGCACGCCCGTCGCCCGGGCCGCGAGGCTCCCGTAGAGCATCGCCTTCACCGTCACGTGGTGCGTCAGGTCGGGCTTCAGCTCGCGGTAGAGCTTGATGAGCTGCGCGAGCGCCAGCGCCTCTTCGTGCGGCCGCTGCCCGGTGCGCCGCAACCTCCACGGCACCACCTGTGCGCCCAGCGCACGCAGCGTCACGAACGAATCGCTCTCGCTCTCGGGAGCAATCGCCGTCACGCGGTAGCCCGCCGCAATCGCTCCCTTCACCAGCACCAGCCGGTGCGAGACGAGGAAGTCGGCGTTGTTCACCACGAACGCGAGATGCACGCGCGCTTCATGGTACGAGAACCCGCGATGGCCAACCTCCATGAACGCACGGTCGCAGGCTTCGGCGACGAGTGGGCGCGCTTCGATCAAAGCGAACTCCCGCCCGCCGAATCGCGCGCGCTCTTCGAGGAATACTTCTCGCTCTTCCCGTGGGACCGGTTGCCGAAAGACGCGACCGGCTTCGACCTCGGCTGCGGGAGCGGCCGCTGGGCCTTTCACGTCTCGTCGCGCGTCGGAAAACTGCACTGCATCGACGCCAGCGACGAAGCGCTGAACGTGGCGCGCAAGAACCTCTCCGAGCGAAAGAACTGCGAGTTCCACCACGCCTCGGTCGACGCGCTGCCGCTGGCGAAGCGCTCGATGGACTTCGGCTACTCGCTGGGCGTCCTCCACCACATTCCCGACACGCAAGCGGCGCTCGCCCGCTGCGTCGACGCGCTCAAGCCCGGAGCGCCCTTCCTCGTCTACCTCTACTACCGCTTCGACAACCGCCCGGTGTGGTTCCGCAAGCTGTGGGAAGCGTCAGACCGCGCGCGCCGCGTCATCTCGTCGCTCCCGACCGATCGCCGCCACCTCGTCACCAACGTCATCGCCGGCACCGTGTATCTCCCGCTCGCGCGAACTGCGTCGGCGCTCGAGCGGCTCGGCCTCGACGTGTCGGCGTTCCCGCTGTCCGCGTACCGGCACCGCAGCTTCTACACGATGCGCACCGACGCCCTCGATCGCTTCGGCACCCAGCTCGAGCAGCGCTTCACGCGCGACGAGATCGCTTCGATGATGAACGCCGCGGGCCTCGAGCGCATCTCGTTCCGCGACGGCACTCCGTATTGGTGTGCGCTCGGGTACAAGCGCTGACCACCCGCAAGTCACTTGTCGGACCCGCATGAGACAACCTCTCTCATGCGAATGACCAACACCCACTTCGACGACGTCGTCACCGAGCTCTACAAGGCAGGGCGCGACGTGAAGCACGCTGACGGGCTGCTCCTGCAGAACGCCGCGCTCGCCCTGAACGAAGAGACCACCCACGAGACGCTGGTGCTCATCGACCAGCTTCTCTCGCTGATGGGCATGACCGGCAAGCTGCCCTTCGAGCGCACCGAGTTCCTGCGCTTGATGTTGCTGGGCGTGATGCGCGGCGGAGCGTGGATCGAAGACGTCGCCACCCACTAGTCGTCGAACAGCGCCTCGACGAATTCCTTCGGGTCGAAGGGCCGCAGGTCGGCCACCTTCTCACCCACGCCCGCCCAGGCCACCGGCACCTTCAGCTCGTCGCAGATGCCGATGATGACGCCGCCCTTCGCGGTGCCGTCCAACTTGGTCAGCGCGATGCTGGTCACGCCGACCGCGTCGTGGAACTGGCGCGCCTGCATGATGGCGTTCTGACCGTTGGTCGAGTCGAGCACCAGCAACACCTCGTGCGGAGCGCCCGGCAGCGCCTTGTCGATGACACGGCGCACCTTCTTCAACTCTTCCATCAAGTTCAGCTTGGTGTGGAGCCGCCCCGCCGTGTCGGCGATGACGAGGTCCACCTTCTGCTCGACACCCTTCTTCACCGCGTCGAACACCACGCTCGCGGGGTCGGCGTCTTCCTTGCCCTTCACCAGCTCGGCGCCCGAACGCTCGGCCCACACGTCGAGCTGTTCGGCCGCCGCGGCGCGGAACGTGTCGCCCGCGCCCAGCAGCACCTTCTTGCCGTCGGCCTTCGCCTTCGCCGCCAGCTTGCCGATGGTCGTCGTCTTTCCCGCGCCGTTGACACCCACCACCATGATGACGTGCGGCGGGCCGCCGCCACCCAGCTTGTGGTTCGCGCTCAGGGTGACGATCTTCTTCACCTCTTCGCGAATGACGCCCTTCAGCTCGGCGGAGCCCAGCGACTTGCTCTTCGCCTTCTCACGCGCGTGCTCCACCAGCGCGCTCGCGGTCTTCACGCCGATGTCGGCGGTGAAGAGCACCTCTTCGAGCTCCGCCAGCACGCTCTCGTCGACCGGCTTCGCGCCCGCGCCGAACAGGCCGGCGAGCCGCGACATGAAGCCTTCCTTCTTCGTCTTCGACAGCCCGGCCGCGAGCGTCTGGCCGGCCTCGGCGTCGATCTTCTTCTGCTCCGCCGCCTTCTTCTCGGCCTCGAGCCGCGCCGCCTCTTCGACCTTGCGCTTCGCCTCTTCGGCGACGAGCCGTTCGGCCTCTTCGCGCTCGCGCTTCTTGCGTTCCTTCTCTTCGGCCTCGAGCGCCTTCTCCGCGCGGTAGGCCTCTTTCTTCGCAGCCTCGACGTCACCCTTGAGCGACGCGTCTCCACCGGCCTTGCGCGCCGCTTCGAGCTCGGCCGCCTTCTGACGCGCCGCCTCGAGCTCCGCGCGCTTCTGCGCTTCCAGCTCGCTGGGCGGGAGCGTGACCTTCGGCAGCTCGTCCTGCTTCTGCTCGAGCTTCGGAGTGAGCTCCTGCGAGTCCTTCTGCAGCTTCGGCGGAGTGACCGGCTCGGGCGGGCCCCGCCGCCGCATCACGCGCCGGAGGATGAGCACCATGCCCACCGCGACCACGGCGCAGATGCCGTACGTGACGTACGCCTCGACGCCACTGTCGGGAAGCGGCGCCGGCGTGGGCGGAATGTCGGCCAACAAAAGGAGCGAGTTCACTGCGCCGGCACCACCGGGAACTTCGCGACGAACAAGCGGTTGTTGTTGTCGGTCGGCACCTGGTCCTTGTTCACGATGGGCAGCCGCTGATCAGACTTCGGGTCCCACAGGCCCATCACCAGCGAGAGGCCACGCACCGGCATGTTGGGCGGAATGGGAATGTCGAACACGTCTTGCACGATCTCGCCCGGCTGCCACTGCGAGGTCGGCTTGGCGCGCGGCGGGTGATCGACGTTGAGACGATCGACGCGGCCGTCGACGTCTTCCACGTGCACGAAGATGAAGTAGTCGCGGTCGAGCTGCTTGAGCACCTTGAAGTTCGCCGTCACGCGCACCGGCATGCCCGCTACGCCGCGGCTGGGGTTGATGACCACGCTCACCAGCTCGAGCGAGTCACCGAAGTTCGCGCCGCTCTTCACCTCGGCCGGAGGCGCCGGCGTCATCGAAGGAGGCGTCGGCTGCGTGCCACCGGCGATCGGCGGCTCGACGATGCACCCACTGAGCGCGAGCAACGACAGGCTGATCATCAATCTCGTCTTCACGCGTCTGGCTTCTACACACCTCTGCGCGCCGCACGAATCAGAAGTTCGTCCTGTCTCCCTGAGGGGCCGAGTTCAGCAACACCGTGAACGTGGTGCCCTTCCCCACGACCGACTCGAGCGTCAACGTTCCTCCGTGCTGCTTCACCAACGACTCGACGATGGCGAGCCCCAGCCCGGTGCCTTCTTTCTTCGTGGTGAACAGCGGCTCGAACACCCGCGCACGCGTCGCCTCGTCCATGCCCGCGCCGTCATCGCGAACGTGCACCAGCACCTGCGCGTTCTCGACGCGCGCCTCGACCTTCACGACCCCGGCGCGCCCGGAAGGAATCGCTTCCACCGCGTTCTGAATCAGGTTCACGAACACCTGCCGCAGCTTGTCGCGCGAAGCGTCGACGGCGGCTCCGTCGACTTCGAGAGTCACCTTCGTCGTCTCCGGCACGCGCACCAGCGACACGCACTCTTCGAGCAGCGGCTTCAACTCGACCTGCGTCTTCTCGAGCGGCCCTTCGCGCGTGTAGTCGAGAATGTCGGTCACGATGCGCCGCGACGCCGTCACCTCGCGCTCGGCGAGTGAGAGCGGCTCGAGAATGGTGTCGGTGAGCGCTCCGGCCTTCTCGAGTCGCCGCCGCAGCACGAACACCGCGTTGGCCACCGCCGCGAGCGGGTTGCGCAGGTCGTGCCCCACCGCCGCCGACAGCTGCCCGAGCGCCGCGAGCTTCTGGCTGCGCGAGGTCCGAATCAGCAACTCGGTGCGCCGCCCGCTCGCGTACGCCAGCACCGACGCGATGAGCGCCAGCACCACCACCGCCGAGACCCGAGCGCCGACCGACACACCCGCCTCGGCCTGGAGCATCACTTCCCAGAACGCCGCCGACGCCGCGGTCACGTAGATCTGCCAGCGCGCGGTCGACAGGCTCGCGATGCCGAGCAGCAGCGCGAACAAGCCCATCGAGAAGCCGGCCACTCCGCTCGGGCTCGGCGTCGATTCGTACTGCGCGCGCTGCACCACGTAGACGAGCGGCATGTCGATGAACGCCGGAGCGAGGGTCAGCCACACGCCCACCCGTTCCCCGAGCCGCGTGGCGAAGAAGACCGCCGCGGAAAACCCGAGCCAGGTGATGAGGGCCCAGGGGTTGGTCTTCCAGTTCGGGTCGTCGAGGAACACGCCGAGCACGAGAAACAGCGCTCCGAAGAACGCCAGCGCGATGAAGCGCACGAGGTGCGTGCGACGCGCGTTGAGCAGCCGCTCCGAGACGACCGCTTCGCGAATGGCGCGCGCTTCGCTCACTTACTTCGCGTGCCGCCGGTTCATGCCGAGCCGGCCGACTTGCAACACCACGCGCAGCAGCCGCTCGGGCTCGAACGGTTTGGCGAGCACCATCACCAGCTCGCTCGCACCGGGCATGGTGGGCTTCACCTCGTTCGGAGTGCCCGTCAGCAGCACGCAGTACGGCGTGGGGTTGAGCTTCGCCTTCAGCGCCGCGGCGAACTCGGCGCCCGTCATGTGCGGCATCTTGTAGTCGGTGACGATGACGTCGAAGCCGCCCTGCACCGCCAGGTCGACGGCCTTCAGCGGCTCGGCGCTGACGGTCACCTCGCAGTCGTCACCCAGCAAGAGCTTCAAGCTCTCGAGCACGCCGGGATCGTCGTCGACCACCAGAACGCGGGGCTGGGACATGGATCGGAAGCCTACGAAGGGGCGCTGCTGATCGGTTTTCACCCGTCAGCCTTTCGCGCGGGGCGGCGTGTGCTAGTGCTGAAAATGGTCGGAGCAGCCCGGATGAACGCCGGTCATCGCAGGACGGGATGGCGGGAGGAAAGTCGGGGCTCCACAGGGCAGGGTGCTGGTTAACGGCCAGTCGGCGTGAGCTGCAGGAAAGTGCCACAGAAATCAGACCGCCTTCCCCGCAAGGGGACGGTAAGGGTGAAACGGTGGGGTAAGAGCCCACCGCGCCCCTGGTGACAGGGGCGGCACGGCAAACCCCACCCGGAGCAAGAGCCAATAGGGAGCGTCGACCTCGAAAGGGGAAGACAGGACGGCCCGTCCCACGCTCTCGGGTTTGCTCGCTAGAGCTGTAGCGAGGGCGGCGGCAACGTCGCCTCTGGATGAATGTTCATCGCCCGGGAAACCGGGAACAGAACCCCGCTTACAGGGCTGCTCCGACCGTTCTCATCCACCCCTCAGCAGCGAGCAGGCGCATCACCCGCGCCTTGATGTCGTCGCGGATTTCGCGAACCCGTTCCGCCGGCTGGCCCTTCGGGTCGTCGAGCGGCCAGTCGTCTCGACGCAACCCGGGCACGAAGGGGCACGCATCGCCGCAGCCCATGGTGATGAGCAGGGTCGCTCCACGCGCCAGCTCGTCGGTGAGCTTCTGCGGCTTCGCGTTCGCCAGCTCGAGGCCGACCTCTCTCATGGTGTCGACGACCACCGGGTGCACGCGGTCACCGGGCTGCGTGCCGGCGGAGATCGCCTTCGCAGCCGTAGCGTCGACGAGCTGGTTGAAGAAGGCCGCCGCCATCTGCGAGCGCCCGGCGTTGTGCACACAGGCGAAGATCACGGTCTTCACGACGCGCTCCGCGGCGGAACGAGCCACTTGAACAACGCCGTCGCTGCCGCGGCCCCTGCGAGCTGCGCGACGATGAAGCCCGGCGCATCGACCGGACGAATTCCCGCGAAGGTGTCGGTCAGCGTCCGCGCGAGCGTGACCGCGGGGTTCGCGAACGAGGTCGACGCGGTGAACCAGTACGCCGGCGTGATGTACGCGCCGACCGCGAAGGGCACCATCTCCGCGCGGCTGCGCGCACAGCCCCAGATGACGCTGAGCAGGCCGAAGGTCGCGACGAACTCGCTGAACAGCTGTGGCGCGCCAGAGCGAACGTGCGTCGAGAGCGTGAACATCGCCTCACCGAACATGAGGTGCGCCACAAGCACACCAACGACCGCTCCGCCAAGCTGAGCGAACACATACGGAGCGACCTCACGCCACGGCAACCCGCGTTGGCTCGCGTCGGCGAGGGTCACCGCCGGGTTGAAGTGGGCACCCGAGACGGGCCCAAAGGTGAAGATCAGCGCGACCAGCGCCGCGCCGGTGGCGAGCGTGTTGGCGAGCAACGCGATGGCGACGTTCCCGCCTGCCAGCCGCTCGCCCATGATGCCCGACCCGACCACCGTCGAGAGCAGCAGCGCAGTGCCGACGGCTTCCGCCACGACGCGTCGAGCGAGGCTCGGCTTCATTGGCACGCTCCAGGACCGGTGCGTTTGACGACCCGGGCGATCTCCCGCTTCAAGGCGGCATCGCGACGAAAGCCCTGCTGCAGCGCGCGCAGGTGGCGCTGGCACGAGGCGTCGTCTTGCGCGGCGAGCCGGTAGTGCACCCACGTTCCCGCGCGGCGCGCCGTCACCACGCCCGCGACCTTGAGAACGGCCAGCTGCCGCGAGGCGCTCGGCTGCGTCAGCTTCAGCATCGACTCGATGTGGCAGACGCACAGCTCTCCGTGCGCGAGCAGCGCCACGATGCGCATGCGGGTATCGTCGCCGAGTGCCTTGAAGAACCGCGACACCCGGCTCACCTCGAGGGAGCTCATTCGGACATGCAAATAAGCGAATACAAGAACGAAGGGAACGGCACCGAATGCGCCCTGGAGCCCATTCGACCCGACACCCGCCGAGCCGCCGTGGCGCTGCTCGAGCAGTTCCGGCTGCCCACCGCTGATCTCGACGCCTCGCAGGTCGAGCTCATCGTCGCGACCGCGGCGTCCGAGGTGGTTGGCGTCGTCGGCCTCGAAGTCCGTGGTGGTGACGGTCTCTTGCGGTCACTCGCGGTGAAGGAGACGGCACGAAACCAGCGCGTGGGCCGCAAGCTCATCGACGCCGTGATGTCGCTCGGGCGCGAGCGGCAGTTGAAGCGCCTCTACCTGCTCACCACGACCGCGGCCGACTACTTCGCGCGCCTCGGGTTCGCTGCGACCGCGCGTGAAACCGTGCCCGAGCCGGTGCGTGCGACGGCAGAATTCACGTCACTGTGCCCGTCGACGGCCGCGTTGATGGTCAGAGAACTCTGACTACATGCGCTCTTCGATGGCGCGCGTGCTCATCTCGTCGGCCGCGCGGTTCATCTCTCGTGGCACGTGCACCAGCTTCACGCGCTCGAACTCGTTGAGCAGCTTGAGCGACTCTTCGTACAGCGGCCGCAGCGTGGGCGACTTCACCTGGTAGCGCCCGCCGAGCTGCCGAATCATCAGCTCGCTGTCGGCGAACACCTCGACCTCGCGCACACCGAGTTCGCGCGCGCGGCGCAGGCCGATGAGCAGGCCCATGTACTCGGCGTAGTTGTTGGTCTGGTGCCCGAGGAACTTGCCGAGCTTGTCGACCACCTGCCCCGAGGGCTCGACCAGAATCGCTCCCGCGCCGGCGGGCCCGGGATTTCCGCGCGCCGCTCCGTCTGAATAGAGCCGCAGCCGGTGCCACGTCGGAGCCTGCGGCGCGTCGTCGGCCGGGCCGCCTTCGAGCAACACGGCGGCCTTCTCGAGCGCACGCTGCAGCTGCGCGCGCGTGAGCTGGGGGAAGGCACCGAGCGTGGCGACCAGCGGCTCTTCGCGCGCGATGAAGCGAAGCACCGCTCCGTGCTGTGCCGTTCGCGACTTCGCGCTTTTTGTCGCCATGCCGGCAACCCGCGCTTACTTCGCGGCGGGCACTCGCTCCTCGAGCGTCTCAGCGGCGTAGATGATGCGCGTACACGACGGGCAGGTGTCGATGCCCTTGCTCGCGACGAGCTGGTTGAAGCGCTGCGCGGGAATGTTCATGCGGCAGCCCGAGCACGTGCCCGGAGCATTCACCGGCACCAGCGCCGGCATGCGCTTCTTGCGAACCACGTCGTACTGACGGAGCAGACCCGAATCGACGCCGCGCGCCGCCTCGGTGCGCTTCTCGTCGATGACCTTCACCTGCGCCTCGACGTCGGCGAGCTTGGTGCGGAGCGCCTCGATGCGATCGACCAGGTCCTTGGTCTTCGACGTGAACTCGGTTTCCTTCGTCTTCACCACGTCGCGCGCGATGATGATCTGCTTGCCGAGCTCTTGAACGTCTTCGCTCATCGTCTGCTGACCCTTCTTCGCGATGTCGATCTCGCGGGCCAGCGCGGAGTACTCACGCGTGCTGCGTTGGTCGGACAGGCGCCCTTCCCACTTGCGCACCTTGTCCTTCTCTTCGCCGATGGTCTGTTCGAGGGTGCGGCGCTGAGTCTCGAGTTGATCGAGCTTCGTGCGCTCTGCGTCCACCGCCGCCTTCGCGGTTGCCAACTGCTTCTCCAGCTCAGCCATCTCGCGCGGGTAGACTTCCGCGTTCTTCTTCAGTGCCGCGATGTCGAGGTCGACTTTCTGCAGCGCCGCGAGAGCCAGCAATTTGTCCCGCAAAACTTCCTCCAGGCGAAAAGACGAATCGGCCTCTACCCGAAAGCCACATGGGGATCTACGCGTTTGCGCGTCAGTTCGATCGAGCTCGTTGCCGACGTGTCAGACACGACACCTGTGTCAGAGGCGTGGCGCTCGAACGACGGGAAGCGTGGGCGCACGTCCACTCCAAGAGTGGGGAAATCGAACGAAACCCTCGTGCGTTGAATGAGTCGTCGGCTGGCAAGCACCTTGCTCAACAGGCCGATGCTGATCAGCAGTCGAAGTAAGGCTCGACCTGGGGCGAGCCGCTGGGAACAAGTGGGGAGGCACCACCATGGGACGCAACAAGCCAACGACGCGACCCCGTCCGGTTGTGACGCAGAACGAGTCGAAGCCGCAGGGTGAGCAGCAGCTCAGCAACGTGGTGTGGGCGCAGATCGTCAAAGCGATTCGCGCGCTGCAGCGCGAACCGAACGCGGTCTGATTTTTCGAGGAGGCGGGAACAGCCCGACCGTTGGGTCAGGGCTCGTCTTCTTCTTCGACTTCTTCCTCTTCGACGTCCTCGATCTCGTCCTCCGAGTCCTCAGACTTCTCCGCGGGCTCGATGGGCTCGACGATCTTCGGGACGGCCGAGAGCCGGCTGCGACGGCCTTCCGGCTTGGCAGTGGCCTCGCGCTGATCGGCTCCACACTTCGGGCAGATCGGGTCGGGCTTCTTCAAGTCGTAGAACTTGGTGCTGCACTTGAAGCACACGTGCTTCGAGCCGAGGTCCTTGGCTGGCATGGGCCGCGCGACTTAGTGGCCGTTGGTGCTAGTGTCCAGAGTGGATTTTTCCCCTTCTGGGCCGGCCGTTTCCGTGAACGTTTCCTGCGACAAGTGCGGCAAGCGCTACGTCATCTCCGACGACAAGGTCGCGGGGAAGGCATCCGTCAAAATTCGCTGCAAGCAGTGCCAGAACCTCATTCAGGTGACGGTCGCGCAACAGGCGACCGCGTCTGCCGCAGGTCCTGCGCCGCAGCAGCCGCACACTTCGCGCCCGTCGTCTTCGGGTGGCGTGGTGCCGCGTCAGCCCAACCCCTGGGAAGAGGAGTCCACGCGCGCGATGCCGCCGATGGACACCAGCGCCCAGTGGTTCGCGATGCTGGGCGGCAAGCAGCAGGGCCCGTTCGGCGTCGCTGAGCTGCAGAAGCGCGTCACCGCTGGTGAGGTCACGCTCCGCACGTATTTGTGGAAGGCGGGCATGACCGACTGGAAGCGCGCGTCGGACGTCACCGAGCTCTCGCCGATCTTCGCGGGCGTGACGATGCCTTCGCAGCTGACCAACAGCAAACCGCCGCCTCCGCCCGCGACCACGAAGGCACCCACCAAGTCGGTGCCCGCGGTGCAGCGTGACGTGGCGCTCTCGAACGAAGTGCCCGCGCCGGGCCTCACCAATCGCCCCAGCGCGCAGAGTGGTGCGGGAGCCGTCGTCGCGTCGACGCAGCAGCAGGCGCCGCTCAACGATCTCTTCGGAGACGTCAGCGGCCTCAACGATCTCCCGAAGGATCTCAAGTCGCAGCGGCAGGAGCCGTCACTCGGCGACTTCGCTGATCAGAAGACCGAAGGCGTGTCGGGCCAGAACGAAGCGCCGGTCGCCGACCCGTTCGCGGCGCTGAGCGACAACGACGGCAAAGAAGCGCCTCCGCCCGGAGAAGCGACGCGCTTCTTCATCGCGCAGGCCGGCGTGAACAAGCGCAACCCGCCGTGGAAGATCGCGCTCGCGGTGCTGGGCTTCATCGGCGGCCCGATTCTCCTCATCTACGTGCTCAACACGTTCGAGATCGTGAAGCTGCCCACCGTCACCCGCACCGACGAGAACGGTGAAGAGGTGCAGGAGAGCTTCTTCTCGGCGGGCGGCGCGGCGGGCTTGAAGGACCTGCTCACCGGCGACGCGAAGAAGCGCAAGGAAGAGGCCGAGAAGCAGCGCCTCGAGAAGGAAGCGCTGGCGAAGGCGAAGGCGCTGGCGGCGGCCAACAAGAACCCGAAGAACAACGACAAGCCTGACGAGCCGGAAGTCGTGACGCCGAAACCGCAGGACCCGAACCTCGCGGCGTTCTACCAGAACGACGATCGCAAGCAGGTCGGGCCCAAGGTGCGCAAAGGCCCCGATGAAGCGGGCAACACCGGTGGGAGCGTGAACACCTCGGGCCTCTCGCAAGAAGCGGTGGCCAAGGTCGTCGCCGACAAGAACAAGGCGTTCCAGCTGTGCATCGACAACGCGCTTCGCCGCACGCCAAACCTCGCGGTGGGCAAGCTCGACGTCGTGCTCACCGTCGGCCCGTCGGGCGCGGTGAAGAGCGCCGCGCTGAACCCCAAGAAGCACGAGATGACCGATTGGGGTCAATGCATGATGAGCACGGGCAAGCGCATCGTGTTCCCGTCGTCCGACGCTGAGACGCAGATCGAGCTGCCGTTCACCGTCGGCGTCGCCGTCGCTCCCTGATCTCTGTCGCTGAACTGATTGAACGGGCGCCGATTTCAGGGGAATCTGCGCGCCCGCATGTACCTCGGTCGAGTCATCGGAACGGTCGTCGCCACCAAGCGCATCAGCGGTCTCGAAGGCGCGCGCTTTCTGGTGGTGCAGCCGGTCGATCATCAGAAGAAGCCGTCGGGCCCCGTCGAGGTCGCCGTTGATCGCGCGTCTGCTTCTCCCGGCACGCTGGTGATGCTCGAGGGCAGCCGCGAGGCCGCGCTCGCGTGCGACCCGTGGTTCGTTCCGGTGGACGCCGCCATCGTCGGCATCGTCGACGAGGTGGATACTTGAACCTCTGCAAGGTGCTCGGCACGGTCGTGGCCACCGAGAAGCTCGCCGTCTTCGCGGGCCGAAAAATCCTCGTCGTGCAGCCGCTCGACGAAACGCAGAAGCCGATGGGCAAGAGCTACCTCGCCATCGACCACACCTCGTGCGCGGGCAAGGGCGACACGGTGCTGGTGATGAACGAAGGCAGCGGCGTGCGCCAGGTGCTGCAAGACAAGACCGCGCCGATCCGCTCGCTCATCGTCGGCGTGGTCGATGCGGTCGACGTGCCGAAGGCGCGCTGATGCCGGTCGCTCCACTTCCGAAAGTGCGCGCTGAGCTGGTCGCGACGTCACGTCGCCTGCACCAGATGGGTTGGGTCGCCAACCACGACGGCAACATCAGCGTGCGGCTCACCGGGAAGCGGCTGCTGATCACGCCGACTGCGTTCAGCAAGCTCGACGTCGACGACGCGTCGCTGATCATCGTCGACCTCGACGGCAAGGTGCTCGAGGGCCGCAAGAAGCCGTTCTCGGAACTCGAGCTCCACCTCGCGGCGTACCGCACGCGCCCCGAAGTCGAGGTCGTGATTCACGCGCACCCGCCGCACGCGACGGCCTTCGGGCTCACCGGCGTCGAGCTGGCGCCGATCGCGATGCCCGAAATCGTCGTGTCACTTGGTGACCGAATCCCCACGGTTCCTCGCGCGATGCCGAAGACGCCGGCCGCCGTGAAGGGTGTGGAAGCGGCGGCGGCCCAGGTCGACGCGATGCTGCTCGCCGGAAATGGCGCGCTGACCCTGGGGCCCGATTTGAACCTCGCGCTGCTCCGCATGGAGCTGGTCGAGCACTACGCGAAAATTCTCACTGCAGCGCGCGCGCTCGGGCCGGTGCAGCCACTCGACTCCGCTGACGTGCAGAAGCTGCTCGAGGCACGCGCGAAGGCCGGCTTGGGCCCGAAAAAGCCCGAATCAAAGTAGGGGTTTGCGGAAAACTGCGGCTCTGAGCGGGCGACACTGCCGGGGGGTGCAATTCGGTTCCAGTGGCGGGGACCACCCCCGCACAAGATCCTGGAAGTTCCTGGGAGTCCCGGCATCACCGCCCGCCCAGAGCTACTAGCGACGAGGAGAACTGCCGGGCGCGCCGGCTATTTCCGCCTCGAATTCTTTTTTCGATTTCTTCAGTGTCGGCGACCGCGGCGAAGCGATCAGCGAGCGACTCCTGATTAGCCGCGCGCCTTCACGACGCCCTGCGCGCACACCACCTGGCAGCGACCGTTCTCGGGCAGCTGCGACGCGCCGCCTTCGCGGTACACCTTGACCAGCATGATGGTGCCGAAGAGCGAGAGGGCCATCACCAACGCCACTCCCATGATGCTGCCGATTCCTGCCGAGCCACGCTGATTCGCGAACATCTTCATTCCCTCGCTTTCGTCCTGTGTGCCCCCAACTACGGGACCACCCAGAACCCATTGCATGCTAAAAATTTAGCGGGCAATTTCGCGCGCTTCGCGCGGGGGAATTCACTGATCATTTCTTTCGATGCGCCTACGCCTTGCGGTCGGCGGTGAGCAGCGCGAGCGGCGGCTTTTCTTCGCCCGCGAACTTCCGCAGCTCGAGGTATTCGGAGTGCCGACACTGCACCACGAGCTCGTCGCCGCTCTGCAGCGCAGTGTTGCCCTGCGGGTGGAGGATTTCTGGCGCAGCGCCGCGCTTCATGGAAAGCGTCAGCCCGCCGAAGCGATCTCGCAGCGCCGAGAGATTGAGCGGCGCGAGCGCGCTTCCGACCACGAAGCGCGAGACCACCATCAGGTGCTCACCCACGTGGAAGCTGTGAATGATGCGCGGGTCGAGCGCTGACAACGCGAGCGCCGGAGCAGCGAGCGCCGACGTCGAGTGCGCCTCGGCCATGAAGTTGTCGCGCACGCGCTCGACGAGATCGTCGTCGAACAAGCGCAGCACCACGCGCACCTCGGCGTTCAGCTTGCGCGCGTCGAGCGCCACGTTGATGTTCGAGAGATCATCGTCGGTGGCGCACACGATGGCTTCGGCCTTCGCGACGTTGAGCCGGTTGAGCGTGCCCGGGCTGCGGATGTCGTCGATCAACACCGCGACGCCGAGATCTCGCAGCACCTGCGCGAAGGGCGCATCGGCGCGCTTCTCGACCACCACCACGTCCTTGCCGAGCCGGCGCAGCTCGAGCGTGACGCGGTACCCCACCCGACCTGCTCCGCACACCACGACGTGACCCTTCAGGCTTTCGGCGAGCACTTCGATCCACTCCCGGTCAGCGCGTTTGCGCGCGTTGAAGAGGTACGAGAACCGCACCACGCCGTCGACCACCACCACCAACCCCAGCGGAGGAATGACGAGGTTGAGCACCTCGAGCACCCAGTCGTCGACGTAGTCGAGCGAGGGCTGCCCGAAGAGCAGGAAGTACACGTGGTGCAGCGCGCGCCCGTAGCTGATGTCGCCCGGGTAGCGCGCCACGTAGAACAACGGCAGCACGCCGAACCACACCGCGATGAGCGTGAAGGTCAGCCGAAAGCGCCACAGCACGGCCCACGCGTAGCGGAGCCACTTCGTGAAACGCTTCCCGAGCGGCTGCCTGGGCGCGGGGTCCGTCATCTGGTCGTTACTTGGTCGGCGTGATGGCGTCGGGTGGCTGCTGCTTCGCGCGGCGCTTCTCGACGATCCACACCAGCAGCACCCCGAGCTCGTAGCAGAGCAGCATGGGGCCAGCCATCAGCGCCAGGTTCACCGCGTCGCCAGTCGGCGTGATGATCGCCGCGACGATGAGGCACACCACGAACGCGTGGCGCTGGTACTTGAAGAGGAACTTGCTGCTGACGAGGCCCACCATGCCCAGCAGTGCCATGACGAGCGGGAGTTCGAAGATGACTCCGAAGGCGAGCTCGAGCACCAGCACCAGCGTCAGCTGCTCGCTCATCGAGAGCATCGGCCGCGTCCAGTTGAGGGAGTCGTTCTGCGCCTGACCGGTGCCGAGCAACTTCTCGAGGTCCCACACCGCTGAGACGTCTTCTTTGCGGTCGTCCGCCGCCGCGATGAGCAGTGTGGCCGCTTCGTCGAGCAGCGCGCTCGACTTCGCGAAGTCCTTCTCGGCGAAGGCAGTCGCCGCCTCGGCCTTCTTGTCGTTCACCGCGATGAGCTTCGCGGCGAGTTCGGGGTTGCTGCTCGGAGGCTTCGCCGAGACCAGCGCGTCGAGAATGCGGCCCAGCCCCTCGAGGCGGAACAGCACGTCGACGTCGTTCTTCGGTACCAGCGTGAGCGTGAGACCGAAGAGGCCTTTTTGCTGCGTGGTCTGCCCGTCGCCGGGCGCGGTGAGGCCTCCGCTCGCAGTGCGGGCCCACGCTGAAGCGCGCTGAAAATCACCCAGACGCAGGTAGCGAATGGCGTCGCTCTCGTGGAGCTTCGCAGCGGTGAGCCGTCGTGTGATGGCCGCGGTGTCTTCCTTCTGCAGCAGGAAGGTGAACATCTGCGGGAGCAGCACGAAGTAGCAGAACAGCGCTCCACCGAGGAACGCGAGCGTGCCGAAGACGATGAAGGGGCCGGCGAGCTTGCGCTCGTTCTCGTAGAGGCCCGGCGCGACGAAGCCCCAGATCTGCCACAGCAACACCGGCGTGCTGAGGAACACGCCGGCGTAGAGGCCGATCTTCATCAGCACGTTGATCTCTTCGATCGCCGACGTGTAGACGAGCGACGAAGCGTCGGGCGGCAGTGAGAGCAACACCGGCCGCATCAACAGGCCGTACACCTCGCGCGCGAAGATGAGCGACGCGAAGCCCAGCAGCAGCACCGCGATGGTGAAACGCAGCAGGCGCTGACGGAGCTCACTCAAGTGCTCCATCAAGCTCATTCGAAACGAATCGGGCTCGGGTGCGGCTGC
This sequence comes from Archangium sp., assembly GCA_047600485.1. Lineage (GTDB taxonomy): Bacteria > Myxococcota > Myxococcia > Myxococcales > Myxococcaceae > Archangium_A. The sequence continues at coordinate 9,318,576 of JASGKS010000001.1, read as the reverse complement.
TTCGGTCGCCACGTTTCAGCTCTTGAGCGGTGCGTCGGAAGAAGGCGTCGTCGCGGCGACGGGCTCGGCCGCGGGAGGCGGCGCAGCGGGCGCAGACGCATCACCCGACACCGCGCCCGGAGCGCTCGAGGTCTCGGCGGACGGAGCAGGCGCAGGCGGGTTGAGCGGCACCGGCACCGAGTCGGCCTGGTTCAAGCCCGCGGCGAGCTGCGACTGGTTCAACATCGCGTCGTGACCGAGGGCGTCGTGGCCGAGCGCATCGTGGCCGTGCGGATCAGCTCCGTTTGCGACGCCGCCCTGCGCGGGACGCGGGAGCGGATCTTCGACGTTGCCCGGCAGCGAGACGTCCTGGTCCATCTTGTAGAACTCGCGCTCCACCACACCGCGCACTTCGTCGGTCTGGCGGCGGAACTCGCGCATGAACTTGCCGATGCCACGAGCGAGCTCAGGCAAGCGCTTGGGACCCAGGATGAGCAGGGCCACCACCGCAATCAGCGCAATTTCGCCGGAGCCGATGTTGAACATCTGGCTCTGCTGTCTAGCTCAGCTCAGCGGCGAACGGGGAACGCCGTGCCCTTGCCGCAGTACACGAAGGTTCCGTCGGGCGCCTTGCCCGCGCGACGCAGGCCGCTGAACGCGAGGAAGCTGCCCGCCCGGGCAGGCCCGAGGTTCGGGTCTTCGATGCGCAGCACAACCGGCACGCCCGACGAGAGGCCGTCGAACGGCGCGATGAGCTCGGCGGTGACGAAGCTGCGGCCGGAGGTGCAGCCGTTGTTGTTGATGCCGTAGTAGGGGAATTTTTCCGCAACCGAGACGACCTTCACGCGCGCGTCTTCGACCATCGCGGCAGCGACGAAGCGCGGGTCCTTCTTCGCTTCTTCGGCGTTGGCGGCGGGCACGAGGCCACCGACCGCGGCCTTGCCACCGAGGTACGAGTTGGCCGACGTCGCGGTCGCGGTGGTGCCGGTGCCGACCTGACCCGAGCTCGAGACGGTGTTGCTGGGCGGCGGCGGGTTGTTCGCGGTGGTGTTGGTGTTCGTCGTGGTGGTGGTGTTGCTCGCGACGGGCTGAGGGTTGCTCGACGGGGGCGGAGCCTCACCGGGCTTCAGCACGCGGCGCTTCTCTTCCGGAGGCGGGTTCTTCGCGGCCTCGGCGGCGAGACGATCGGCTTCCTTCTTCTGCTCGGCCTCGAGCTTCTTCGCGTCAGCCTCGAGCTTCTTGGCGTCGGCGGCGGCCTTCTTCTCGTCTTCCTTGCGCTTCTTGTCTTCTTCCGCGACGCGCTTCTTCTCGGCGGCCTCGGCGTCCTTCTTGGCCTTCGCTTCGTCGGCGAGGCGCTTCTTCTCGTCGGCCGCGAGCTTCTTCTCTTCTTCCTTCTTCGCCTTTTCCTCGTCGGCGAGGCGCTTCTTCTCGGCCGCTTCTTCTTCCTTCTTCTTCTTCTCTTCGTCGGCCTTGGCCTTCTTGTCGGCGTACTCCGCTTCCTTCGCGGCCTTCGCCTCTTCGTCCTTCTTCTTCTTCTCTTCGGCCGCGAGCTTGCGCTCCTCTTCCTTCTTCGCCTTCTCCTCGTCAGCGGCCTTCTTCTTGTCTTCGAGCTCGGCCTTCTTCTTCTCGAGCTCTTCCTTCTGCTTGGCGAGCGCGGCCTCACGTTCTTCGGCCTGCTTCTTCTGCTTCTCGAGCGCCTCTTCCTTCTTCTTCTCTTCGGCGAGCTTCTTGTCCTCGGCCTTCTTCACCTTCTCTTCTTCGGCGAGGCGCTTCTTCTCTTCGGCGTCGAGCTTCTTCTTTTCCTCGGCGAGCTTCTTCTCTTCTTCCTTCCGCTTCTTCTCTTCCTCGACGAGGCGCTTGCTCTCGGCTTCCTGCGCCTTCTGCTTGGCGACGAGATCGTCCGCTTCCTTCTGCTTCTTCTGCTCCGCGGCGAGCTTCTCCTTCGCTTCCTGATCAGCCTTCATCTTGGCGGCGGCTTCTTCAGCGGCCTTCGCCTTGGCTTCCATCTCGGCGAGCTTCTTCTCGGCCTCGATGCGCTTCTTCTCGGCCTCTTCGGCCTTCTTGCGCTCTTCCTCGGCCTTCAGCGCCGCGTTGCGGTCGTCCTTGGTGATGGCCTTGCGGGGGCCTCCGCTGTTCTCGACGGCGTTCGGGCTCTTGGGCACGACCGCTTCGACCTCTTCCTGCGCGAAGGCAGGGAGCGAGAGGGACAGCGCAACGGCGGAGACGAGGAGGCTCTTCTTCATGGGGGCGTGCCTGTAACCCACGGGGGCGCGGGCGATCAACCAACGCCGGAATTCCGAACTCAGTTCCCTGCAAGTGCGCCGGGCGCGGCCGCGGCGGCAGCGTTGCGCGCTCGAACGCCGCGCTCGACGACGTAGAGCATCAGCGGCACCAGGAACGACAGCCCGATGCTCACCATCGCCACGTTCGGCATGCCCTCGAGGTGGCTCAAGGGCTCACCGCCGTTGGGGTTGGGCGTCTTCACGGTGGTGAGGATCTGCGCCGAGGCGATGGCGGCGACGGCCGACGCGCCATGCTGCGCGGCCGACTGGAACGACTGGAAGCGCGCGCGCACTTTGGGGTCGGGGACCTTGGTGGTGAGCGTGTTGTACGAGACGTTGCGCAGGCCGTTGGCCATCATGAAGAGCACGAAGACCAGCAGCACCAGCTCGAGCGAAGCGTTCGGGTGCGGCAGGTAGAAGAACCCGTACACCACGAGCACGACCATCAGCGCGCCGACGGTGCCCACGCGGAAGCTGCCGAAGCGATCGACCGCGCGACCGCCGAACTGCGTGGCGATGAGGCTGGCGATGCCTCCGACGCCGTAGGCGTACTTGATGGCGTCGCGCGGAAAGCCGAGGTTGAGCTGCAGGTACGCGGCGATGTTCGGAATGAGCACGAAGCCCGCCATCATCACCACGATGGTCATCAGGTAGCTCAGCTGCACCAGCGGGTTGGTGAGCAGCTGGAGCGCGATCTGCGGGTCGTTGGCGTGCACGTCTTTCTTGTCGAGGTGACCCGTCATCGGCGGAATGAAGAAGATGGCCGCGGTGCAGACGACGAGACCGATGAGCGCCACGCCGATGAAGGGCGCGCGCCACGTGAGCTTCTCAGACAGGAAGAGGCCGAAGGGCACTCCAACGACGGCGGCGAGCGAGAACGCGCCCATCACCGTGCCCATCGCGCGGCCACGCAGGTTCGCGGGAATCGCGTCGGCGATGATGCTGAAGCTGAGCGACGTCGCGGGGCCGCCGAACGCGCCGGCGACGATGCGCGCCGCGAGGAGCGTGGGGAGATCGACCGCGAAGCCACCTGCCAACGTTCCGAGCACGAGGCCCACCATCGACACCGCGAGCGCTTTGCGACGATCGAACCGGTCGAGGAAGAAGCTGCCCAGCAGACCGGTGACGCAGGCCGCCGCGGTGTACGCGCCGCCGACGTAGCCGAGGTGTGACTCCGGCACGCTGAGCGCCTTCGCGAAGTCAGGCCCGAGCGGCATGACGATGACGAAGTCGAGGATGTTGACGAACTGCACCGCGGCGATGAGCAGCACGATCTGCGACTGCAGTGGCGTGAGCTTCGTGGCTGCGGGCTGCTCGGGCATTGGCTGGGAGTGAGTAAGCCGTGCGAGTGGCCTTCGCCAGCCTTGTTACTTCCGGGCGAGCGGGCTGGCCTCGAGCAAGCTCAGCATGCGCTCGGCGAACGGTGACGGCGTGTGCGACGCGTCGGCGAGCTGGCGGAACAGACCCACGTCTTTCTCGGGAATTCCGGTCTTCGGGAGCGGGTGGCCCGACATGAGCAGCGTCGCAAAGCGTTGCTGGCCGGGGTTGGTGATGAGGGTCTGGGTCAGCATCTCGAGCGAGGCTTTGGCGTCGAAGCCGCCGGCGCTGAGCACGTTCCACGCTTCCTGCATCGCCACGAAGCCCGAGATGATCAGGTAGTTGCCCATCAGCTTGGTGGCGGTGGCGGCGCCGATGTTCTCTCCGAACTCGGAGATGCGCGCTGCGCCCATCGCGACGAGGAGAGGCCGCACCCTTTCTTTCGCGGCTGTGGGGCCGGCGAGGCAGACGTTCAACTGACGCGCCACGGCCTGCGGAGGCACTCCGAAGATCGGCGCTTCGACGTAGAGGCTGCCGTGCTTTTGGTGAATCGCGGCGACGCGACGGGCAGCGGCTGGAGTGACGGTGGTCATCGAGACGTGCACGCCGCCGGGGCCGAGCGCGTCGAGGAACTTTTGATCTGCCACCAGCTGCTCGAGCGAGGCGTCGTCCCAGAGAATCGAGAACACCACCCCGCCCTTCGTGACGGCGTCGGCGGGTGACGCGGCGACGGTCGCTCCGGGTTGCTGCTTCGCGAGCTCTTCGGCCTTCGAGCGCGTTCGGTTCCACACGTGCAGTGGAACGCCCGAGGCGAGCAGGTTGACGGCGATGGGAGTCCCGAGCGCTCCGAGACCGAGAAAACCGACGGCTTCTCGCGTGGTGGTCATGTCGCGGAAGGTAGCGGCGAGTGGAATTTTATTCCACAGGCTGTGGAAGATTCTTCCAATCACGAGGGCTTCCGCGCTGGGCTAGAGCGTTCTGTGTCCATGCCGTCCGCCCGAAAGCTCGACACCCGCGAGGCCATTCTCGACGCGGCACTGCGGTGCTTCGACGAGCGCGGCGTGGTGAACACCGGCATCGAAGACATCCGCAAGGCGGCTGGCGCGAGCCCGTCGAGCATGTACCACCAGTTCGATGGACTCCCGGCGATCGTGGCGGCGCTGCTGGAGCGGACGCTGGTGCGCCGCTACGGCTCGGTGACGAAGAAGGTGGTGCGCGTGAAGAAGGCGCGCGAGGCGGTCGAGACGCTGGTGAAGGCGCACCTCGCGTGGGTGATGGAGTCACCGGTCGAGGCGCGCTTCATGTACCGCGCGCTCGCGCTCGACATGGACGAGGGTCATCGCGAAGCGTTGGTGGCCACCAAGATGCAGCTCAAGGCCGAGCTGACGGCGCACTTCACGAAGCTCGGCGTGGGCGTGCACGGCATGCCGGCCGACAGCTTCATCGACGTGATTCTGCTCGGCACGACGCACCAGGCATGCCGACGTTGGCTCGCCGCGCCCGGAGCCGTCGAAGCGAAATGGATGAAGAAGTGGCTGCCTCAGCTCGCGTGGCGCACGGTTGGAGCCGCGCGCGCTTGAGCGTCACGGACCGCCATCGGACGACGAGCACGAGAGGCCAGTGCACCCGTCGCAGCCCGCGTCGCCACAGATTTGCTGCGCGGTCAGCGGCTTGGGCCCGCCAGCCGACACCAAGGACCAGCGAGGTCAACAGCACCAACACCGCGATCACCCACGGACGTGCGCGCATGCGCGGCAGCGTAGCCAACTCCCTCTCCTTGCGAAGCGGGGAGAGGGCCGGGGTGAGGGGCCGCACCAAGCAATGAACCCGCGCGTTCGTCGGCTCGTGATGATTCTCACGCTCGGGGCGCTCGCGTCGCGGCTCTACGTGCTCGGCCAGGAGAAGGGCTTCGAGCTGGTTGGTCGCGCGACGCTGCTCATCACCGCAGTCGCGCTCGGCTCGTGGCTGATGCACCTCGTGTTGCACGAGCTGGCGCATCTCGCCGCGGCGCTGACGCAGGACTTCGCGGTGCGCGCGGTGTACCTCGGGCCGCTCGGCTTCGAGCGCGTTCCGCGCCCGCGCGTCGTGCTGCGCGCAAGTCTGTCGGGTGGCGTCAACTCACTCCCGCGCGGCGCGATCGATCTGCAGACACGGCTGCGCGTGGTGGCCGCCGCGGGGCCGTTGATGACGCTGCTGGTGAGCTCGCTCGCGTGGCGTGCGTGGAGCGCGAGTGGCGAGTCGATCGCTTCTCCCCTCGGCGTGTTCCTGTCGATGGGCGTGCTGACCTTCGTGACGGCGATGTTGCCCGGTGTGCTGTTGCCCACGCGGCCGGTGAGCGGAACCGATCTCGAGCAGCTGATTCAGCCTCGCGCGGTGCTCGCGAACTGGGTGAACGCCGCGGCCGTGCAGCAGTTGCTCGAAGGAAAGCGCGTCTCGCAGGTGCTCGACCGCCGCGTGTGGGAGCACCTCCTGCCTCCGTCATCACTGCCGGTGGAGCCACTCGAACTCGGCTGGTGCATCGCGTCGCTCGATGCCGGCGAAGTGACTCCCGCGAAGAAGCGGCTGCGCGAGATGGTCGAGCGCTTCGACGACGACTCACCGGAATGGCTGCGCACCGACACCTTCAATCAGCTCGGCTGCATCAGCGCGTTGGACGGCGACGTGGTGCTGGCGCAGACCTGCCTCGAGCGCGTTCGCGAGACGCAGTCGGTCGAGTGGTACTGCGAATTGCTGGTGGCGTGCATCGCGCAGGCCCGCGGAGAAGACGCGGCTCCTGCCCTGGCCCGCTGGCACGCCGGAGTCGACGTTCACCCCACGAAATCGGTCGCCCTCGCCGGCAACGAGTGGATTCTCGGGCGCCTGGGACGTCAGCGCTGACTTTCGTGCGACGCCCGGGCCGTGGCGCGCGTCAGGTGTCATGGGCGCTACACACCAACTGACCGTGCACACGCTGAAGGGCCGGAAAGCCGTCATCGACGTCGGCCTCGTGCACGCCGACGAGCACGACGTCTGGCTGCTGAAGACCGCGATGCTGTCGATGCTCTACGAGTCACTCGACGAGGCGCGCAAGGTCAGCGACGCCGTCCGTGAAGTCTACGAAGCGGCCGGAGGCGACGAGCCCGAAGACGCCGACGCTGCGTCGGAGGTTCTCGAGCAGGTCAAGCTCGTGAAGGTGCTGCGCGGCAAGCTCGCTTCGCGCACGCCCCAGCGCGTGCGTTTCGACCGGCATGGGGAAGGCCCTCGAGCGGCACCGCTGGTTCGCGTCGAGCTGACGTTCACTTCGAGCGCGCTCCTCGCACACCTGAAAAAAGGTCTGTCATGGAGCACGGCGCCCTTGTTCTCGGAGCTCGAAGAAGACTCCGAGGAAGCTGAAGCTGAAGAGGAGTCGAAGCCGCGCGGCAAGAAGCGCATTCCCCGTGCCTCGCCGAAGGCGCCGGCGAGAAGGTCGGCGATCTTCTCGGACCGGGTCATGTATCTGGGCCGGTCCTTCCCGTTCAACGCGAGGGTGCGAATCGCGCAGCGTGCTGGCGTGTTCGGCGCGGCGCGCACTGGAGGCCCCGAAGTCGACGCGCTGCCTCCGGCGACAGGCGTGCTGCTCGAGGTCGACGAATCGTTCCGTCGCATGACGGGAGCAGATCGGTACGTGGTGCGCGTGAAGTGGGACGCGCAGTCGTGGCAGACGTGGCCAGAACATCGCGCGGTCGACCTGCCGTCGTTCGAGACGACGACACATCTCGACTACCTCGACCTGGCGTGACGAATCAGACGCGGAAGCGGCGCACTTCGCCGCGCAACACGTCGGCCTGATTGCGCAGCGTCTCGATCGCTTCTTCGAGCTGCTTCACCGAGCGGTTCTGCTGATCGGCGACCGAACGAATTGCCTCGATGGCCTTCAGCACCTGCTCGGTGCCGCGCGTCTGTTCCTTCTGCGCGCGGTTCAGGTGCGTCACCATCTCGTTGATGTTCTCGATGCTGCGGCTGATCTGCTTGCCGCCGTGGCTCTGCTCTTCCACCGAGCGCTTCACGTGCTGCGTGAGCAACTTCATCTGCTCCGCGACCTTCATCACCTGCTCCGAGCCGCGCGCCTGCTCGTTGGTCGCCTTGTTGATCTGCTCGATGGTCTCTCGAACACGCTCGACCGCCGCGGTGACGTCCTTGCTGCCGCGCGCCTGCTCGACCGTCGCGCGCGCGATGGCCTTCACCATCTGCGTCGAGTTCTTCGCCGAGTCCTGAATCTTCTTCAGCGCGCCTTCGGCTTCACGACCGAGCACCACGCCCTCTTCGACGCTCCGCACGCCGGTGTTCATCGCCGTCGCCGCGTTGCGCGATTCGCTCTGCACCGCGCGAATGAGATCGGCGATCTCCTTGGTGCTCGCCGCGGTGCGCTCCGAGAGGTCCTTGATCTCGTCGGCCACGACCGCGAAGCCCTTGCCGTGCTCGCCGGCCTGCGCGGCGATGATGGCGGCGTTCAGCGCGAGCAGGTTGGTCTGCTCCGCGACGTCGTCGATCACGTCGACGATGTTGCCGATCTCTCCGATGCGGCGGCCGAGGGTCTCGATGACCGCGCTCGCCTGCTTGCTGGAGTCCTTGATGCGGTCGATGCCGACGATGGTCTTCTGAATCGATTCCATGCCGGTCTCGGCGTCTTTCGACACCTGCTCCGACAAGCGCGCCGTCTCGTACGCGTTGGTCTCGACCTGACCGATCGCCACGTCCATCTCGCGAATCGAGCTGTTGGTCGCCTCGGTGTTCTTGAGCAGGTCTTCGACGTTCCGCGCGACTTCCTTGATGCTGTAGGTCGTCTGCTCGATGGCGCTGGTCGTCTCTTCCACCGACGCCGCCATCTTCGTCACGTTCGCCGCCACCTCGTCGTTGGTGGTCGACATCTCCATGATGCTGGAGCTCGACTCTTCCGCCGACTGGTAGAGCACCTCGACGTTCTCAGCGATGCCCTTGAGCGAGCTCAACATCTCGACCATCGCGCTCGACGTCTCTTCGACGCGCGTGAGCACGGTGGAAGCGCCACTCGTCGTCGTCGAAGCGCTGCGTGAAATCTGATCGATCACCTGCGCCACGCTCTCGGCGACGCCGCGCACCCGGCCGAGCGTGTCACGCAGACCCTGACCGATGCTGTTGAGCGATTCGGCCAGCTCGTCCAACTCGCGCGTGGGAGCGCCTTCGACGCGCCCCGAGAGATCGGCTTCGGCGAGCCGCATCGCCATCGCGCGCATGGTCGCCAGCGGGCCGATGATCAACAGCCGCGAGAGAATGGTCACCAGCGCCATGAAGATCAGCACGCTCATCACCAGCGCGATGAGCAGCGTCTTGCGAACCGAGCCCAGACCCTCGTCGATGCGCGTGCGATCGAGCGACACGAGCACGAAGCCCTTCATGCCGCCCTTCATCTCGATGGGGTCCGCGACGAGCAATTCGCCCGACTCGAGCTGCAGCTGCACGCTCTGCGCGCGCGAATTGAACTGCTTGAGCACTGCCTCGGTGGTGGTGAGCGAGGTCTCACTGCTCTGCGCGATGACGTCTTTCGGGCGGCACTCGCCGGAACACACGAGCACCCACACGTTTCGAATCGCGCGCTCGCCGCCGACGATGTTGTTCACCTCGGCTGACGCTTCGGTGTCGATGCCGTCGCGCGGCGCGATGGGCACCTTGCGCTCGATTTCCTTGGCGACCGCCTTGCCGCGTTCCCACAGCGTGTCGGTCAGATACCGGTCGGCCTGGCTCGGCACGATGACGAAGAGAACGGCGACGAGGACGATGAGGGCGACGAGCAGGACGCCGATGATGGCGCCGGTCAAACCCGGTCGTTGAGAGCGTGCGGCCACGGCGGGCGACCTTCGCACGGGCATGCGATAACGCGAAGCGATGACGACGCGGCTGCTGACCGATCCCGCCTGGCTCGAGCACAACGCCGGGCCGATGCACCCCGAATCTCCGGGGCGATTGCGCGCGATTCACGAGGTGCTGGCGAACGCTCCGATTCGTGGAACGGAAAAAGCGTCACCGCGCGCCGCACGCCGCGAGGAACTCTTGCGCGTGCACGAGGCGCAGCACGTCGATCAGATCATCTCGCTCGCCGGTCGCGAGGCGCAGCTCGACGGTGACACGTCGGTGAGCCCCGGCAGCACCAACGCGGCGATGTTGGGTGCGGGCGCGGCGGCGCAACTGGCCATCGACGTGATGCGGGGAGAAGTGCAGAACGGCTTCGCGCTGGTGCGGCCACCCGGGCATCACGCCGAGCCCGGGCACGCGATGGGCTTCTGTCTCTTCAACAACGTCGCGGTGGCGACGCACGCTGCGCTGGCTGCCGGAGCGAAGCGCGTGCTGCTCCTCGATTGGGACGTGCACCACGGTAACGGCTCGCAGACGTCGTTCTGGAAGCGCAGCGACGTGCTGTTCTGCTCGAGCCACCAGTTTCCGTTCTACCCGGGCAGCGGCAAGGCAACGGAGATCGGCGAAGGCGAAGGGCGCGGCTACACCATCAACGTGCCACTGCCCGGTGGCCGTAACGACGCCGACTACGGAGCGGTCTTTCACGACGTCTTTCTCCCCGCCGCACAGAAGTTCGCGCCAGAGCTGATCATCGTGAGCGCGGGGTTCGACCCGCACCGCGCTGATCCCCTCGGAGGGATGGACGTCACCGAGCGCGGCTTCGCGGCGATGTGCTCGTCGATGAAGAAGCTCGCCGAGGCAGTGTGCGGCGGAAAGCTGATGCTGGTGCTCGAGGGTGGTTACGACCTCGACGGGCTTTCGCAGTCGGTGCACGCCTGCGCGGAGGTGTTGGCCGGTGCACGCAGCGACGAATTCCCCAGCGGAGTGAACGCGCGCACCAGCGAAGCGATCGCCGCCACGCACGCGGCGTTGAAGGGCACCCCGCTCTTCAGCTGATCATTTCGCGTCGGGCTTGAAGACGATGCCGTCGCACACCGAGGTGATCCACTCGACGACGGTCGGCGAATCGTCGGAACGCGGCACGTCCATCGAGCCGACGCAGATCAGCGCCTTGCCTTTGCTCACCTCGCGCGCCACCGCGATCTCGGTCGCTGCGCAGCAGCCGCCCACCTTGCGGTACTCGGCGACGCAGCGACCGTCGGCGCACTTCCACTCGCCGTGGCCGAAGTTGGTGCTGCCGGCCTTCGGCATCGACGCGGAGCGGATCGAAAACGTCGGGAGCGCGAGCGTCTCGGCGTGAAAGCTCAGCGAGCACAAACCTTCTTCACAGGCTTCGGCCGGAATCGGCTTCGTCTTCGAAACGTCGCCTGAGTACGGAGCTGGAACGTAGATCTTCGGCAGCGTGATGGTGATGGCTCCGCCGAGCTTCTCGAAGTGCGTGCTGTGCGTGCGCGTGGGCTGCGACGCGAGGTCCTTCGCGTGCACGTCGGTGTTCTTCGGAGCCCAGGCCAACACGACGAGAAGCAGCGCGGTCATGGTGCGCTGACCCGGACGCGTGAGTCGAAGTGCAACGCCGCGAGAACTTCTTCGTCTAGCGTCGCGCCGGTGAGTTCGCGAAGCGTGGTCGCAACGGTTCTTCTCACGGCGCTCAGCGCGTTCGCTGCGCCGCCCAACGTGCAGCGCGATGCCGAGGTGCGGTGTGTGCTGCTCGCTCCGGGAGATGGCGGACCGAGCGCGCTCGTCAGTCGCGTGCGCGCACGCATCGTTCGCAACCGCTCGGGCGCGCCCTCGGTCGGCATCTTGTCGGGCTCAGCGAGCGTTCCTGATGATCAGTGGAGCACCACGTTGTGGCAGGCGGCGTTCGTCGCCAGCGAGGCGACCAACTCGAGCCTCGTCGACTTCGAGTTCACGCTGCAGGTCGTCGACCCGGTGCGAGATCGCTCGGCAGGCATGTCGATCGCCACGACGCTGGTGGCGCTGATCAACGGCAAGAAACTGCTGCCGAACACCGTCATCGTCGGAGCCATCAACCCCGACGGCAGCGCTGGCCCGGTTGAAGACGCACCGCTGCGAATTCGTGCGGCGGCGGCTGACGGCGTGAAGCGACTCGGCGTTCCGCTCGGCGCGCGAACGACGGACGTCGTGCTCGAAGCCGATCGTCTCGGCCTCGAGGTGAAGGAACTGGCTGGTCTGGAAGATGCGTACGCGTTTCTCACCGGCGACACGCTCGCGCGTCCCGCTCCGGCCACCGACGCCAACATGGAGCTGTGGCCGGCGGAGCTGAAGGGCTTGAGCCGCCTCACCACCCAGGTTCGCGCTGAGCTCGACACCGAACTTCCCGCGGCCGTCGACGGAGGCAGCCCACTGCGCGCACGGATCGATCGCGCGACGCAGCAAGCCGCGGACTTCGAGCGAAATGGCGACACCGTGCGTGCCTTCGTCGTGTGGAGCTCGGCGCTGACCCTGGTGCGTGCGCTCGCGCAGGACGCGCAGCTGCAACGTCTGCTCGCCGAGAAAGACGACGTCGCGGTGCTGGCGAGCGTGCAGAAGCAGCAGGAGGCCTTCACCACCGAGCGCGCAGAGCTGCGCCGGCAAATCGACACGCGCTTCGCGCACACCAGTCGAGCGAACGACATGTACGCGATGGACGTGCTCGAGAGCATCGTCACGCAAGGCAGCGCGACGCGCGCCGCGGAAGCAGTGAAGAGCCTGCAAACGGGCGAGCCCGATTTTGCGCAGCGTGCGCGGGAACTCGCGGAAGCGCTGCTGCGAGGCCGTGAAGATCTTCGCAACGGTCAGCGCTTCGTCGAGCTGTACGCGTCGCTGCCGGTGTTGAAGAAGAAGCTGCCTCCGCTCGATGCCGCTCGCCTCGCGAATTCCTATGCCGCGGCGGCGCGCGGTGCGGTGGTGCCGAACATCAAGCGTGACGCGACGTCGGCGGAGCTGCGTGGCTACGAAGCGTTGCTTCGCACCGAGACCGACGAGCGCGCGAAGCTGCTGCTGGCGGCGCGGCAGAACATCTACTCGGCGCACCTTGCCAACGTGTACGGCGCTCTGGGCGGGCAGCTCAACGAGAAGGGTGTGCTGTCGATTCGCAACTCTCGCGCGCTGGCGTCGCAGCTCGAGCTGGCTCGCGCGCGAGTGCTGCAGACTTGCGGGCGTGCCGCGCGCGAGGCGTCGATGGTGCCGTTCGCGGCCCGCCTGCGGTACTTGAATGCTCGCGCGGCGCGGGAAGGCAGTGACGGTCAGAAGGCCGAGGCGCTCGCAGATTTGTGGGTCGCCAACTGGTGGTGCGAGGTCGCTCGCTAACGTCTTCTTCGCGCTCGCAGCTCGAGGCCGTCGAGCATCGTCTGCAACCCGCACTCGAAGAGCGCGTCGAGGCTCATGTCGACGTCGGGCAACATGCTGACCCGCAACAGGTTCGGGTAGCGCGGCATGAGTCGCACGTAGTTCTCGTGACGGCTGTGCACCCATTCCTCGTTCGACATGCCGGTGTCCTGTTCCGAGAAACGCTCGGCTTCGATCGACGCCGCCATGCCGCGAATGAAAGCCAGAAACGCCACCGCCTCGCGCAGCTGTGATTCCTGCGGAAACGGCAGCTCGGCGATGGCGTCGAGCACGTACTCGGTGTGGCGCATGCCGCTCGCCGACGGCTCGGGTCGCGTCATCGAGAGCAGCAACGGCAGCCAGGGGTGTCGCCGGTAGCCTCGCCACTGCATTCGGGCCGCGAGCTCGAGCCGCTTGCGCCACGGCGCGGTGCGGGAAGGCAGGTTGTCTTCGGCGAGCGCGGCGTCGGCCATCAACACCAGCAGCTCCTCGCGAGACTTCACGTGGCGGTAGAGCGCCATGGTCGAGACACCGAGTTCCTTCGCGAGCAGGCGCATCGAGACGGCCTCGCTCCCTTCGTCATCGGCGATGGAGATGGCCGCTTCGACGATTCGCGCCGCGGAGAACTCGGGCTCGCGAGCCGTGCCGCGCACCACCGTGCCGACGCCGGGCACCGGCCGCACCAGGCCTTCGCGCCGCAGCTCGGTGAGCACCTTGCTGGCCGTGGCGATGGCGACGCCGTGTTCGCGCATCAGCTCGCGCGCCGACGGAACGCGATGCCCAGGTCGCAGCTGTCCGGTGCGAATGGCCTGACGGAGCTCCGCCACGATCCGCTGCGATCTCAAACTCCCTCTCCTTGCGACAGCGGGGGCTGAAGTTCGCGCCTGCGCTCAGTGTTCCAGCAGATCCGGCGCGACGATGTGTACGGCGTACGCTGATTCATGGGTCGACTTCCTCGCACACAGCTCGCGACCGGTGTTCCATTTCGCACCCGGTGTTCTAGTACGCCTGCCGCCAGTGGCGCCCGTGCGCTCTTCAACCTGCGTACACCGTACGCATGAAAACACTCATCGTCGGGTCGTCGATCGCCGGTCCCACGCTCGCGTGGTGGCTCTCCCGGGCTGGTTTCGAGGTCACGCTGATCGAACGCGCACCCGCGTTGCGCACCGGCGGCTACGCCGTCGACATCCGCGGGCCGGCGCTGCAGGTCTTGGAATGGATGGGCCTGCGTGAGGCCGTTCGACCGTTCGAGACCGACACCGAGAAGAACTCCGCGGTCGACGGCGAGGGCAAGCGGTTCGCGCAGATGCCGCGCGGCTTCGGAGTGCTCGACCCGGGAGACGTCGAGATCCACCGCGGAGATCTCGCGAAGCTGCTCTGCGACTCGATGGGCGCGAACGTGAAGACCGTCTTCGGCGAGTCGGTGCGCTCGCTCGAACAGCGTGCGCACAGCGTGTTCGTCGAATTCACCGGCGCCACGCCCGCGCAGGAATTCGACCTCGTGGTCGGCGCCGATGGAGTCCATTCCCAGGTCCGCGCCCTCGCGTTCGGACCCGAGGAACAGTTCGCGAAGGAGCTCGGCAGCGCGATGGCCATCTTCAGCGCGCCCAATCACCTCGGGCTGCGACGCGAGCAACTGCTGTTCAGCAACATCGGCCGCATCGCAAGCATCAAGAGCGCCGAGAAAGACTCACTGCTCAAGATGGCGGTGTTCTTCACCGTTCCCTCGGGCGCGCTCCGCGGGCTCTCGGTCGAGCAACAGCGCCGGCTGGTGCGTGAAGCATTCGCAGATCAGGGCTTCGCGTTCCCGACGTTGCTCGACGCGATGGACGTGGCCGACGACTTCTATTGCGACGTCACCGCGCAGGTGCACCTCGACGCGTTCCATACCGGCCGCGTGGCGCTCATCGGCGACGCGGCCGCGTGCCCTTCTCCACTCAGCGGCCAGGGAACGAGTCTCGCCATCGTCGGCGCGTACGTGCTCGCGCAGCAGCTGGTCGCGCATCGTGACGACGTCGCGCGCGCGTTGAAGGAAACCGACGCCGTGGTGATGCCCTTCGCGCGGACGAATCAGAAGATCGCGCTCGACCTCGCGCGCGGCTTCGCTCCGAAGACGAAGCTCGGCGCGTGGTTCCGAAACTTCGGTATGCGCTCCATGTCGTGGATGCCGTGGAGCGGTTGGATGATGGAACAGATGATGAAGCCCATTCGCGCGGCCTCACGCGACATCGTGCTCCCACAGCAGGTCATCGGAGAACGCGCTATCACCGCCGAGTGACTCAGCAGGCCTACGTTCATGGAAGCACCGACGCGCGTGAAGTGGCGCGCCTCGAGAAGCAGGCGTCGTTCATCTCGCAGACCACGTTCCCGTTGCTCGACTTCGCGCCGGGCCATCGGGTGCTCGACCTCGCGACCGGCGTCGCGGCGATGGCCACGCGCCTGTTGAAACGCTTCCCGGGAATCTCGTTGGTGGGCGTCGACCTCTCGCGCACGCAGCTCGGAGCCGCGCGCAGCCATCACCCCGAAGTCACCGTCTTGCGCGGAGACGCGACGCGCCTGCCGTTCGCCGACGAGACGTTCGATCGCGTGCATTGCAGCTGGCTCCTCGAGCACGTGCCGGATCCCGTCGCGGTGTTGCGTGACGTTCGCCGCGTGCTCAAGCCGGGCGGCTCGTGTCACTTCATCGAGGTCGACAACTCGAGCTTCGGCATGACCCCGCACAGCGCGGCGGTGACCGAGGTGCTCGGCATGCTCAACGATGCCCAGCTGCGCGGCGGTGGAGACCCGTTCATCGGCAAGCGCGCCGAGACGCTCTTCCGTGAGGCAGGGTTCGAGCGCGCGAAGTTCGAGCGGCCCCTGCTGCGCGGCGCCGAGGAGAATGCGTCGTTCCGTCAGCAGTTCATCGACGAGTTCTCGGAGATCTTCGAAGGCCTCGACGAATCTCTCGGGGCCGAGAAGGTGCCGCTCATCGCGCGCGCGGCGGCGGAGCTGCGGGCGTTGCCGTCGGTGAAGGGCTCCCTCTGGTACACGCCGGCGATCGTGACCGCGTGGCGTTGATCACGCCCTCCTTGCGCAAACCGATTAAGGAGCACCCATGCGTTTCTGCCTCGCGCTGCTCGCGGTGAGTTCGCTGTGCGCCTGTGGTCCACGCGAGCTGCGCGTGACGATGAAGCCCGACAACAACTCGGGCCAGTCGGGTTTCGCGGTCATTCAGGAACTCGCGAACGAGCTGCTCATCACCGTCGAGACGTCGATCCCCGACTACCAGGGGCCGATGGGGCAGCTGGCCCACATTCACAAGGGCAACTGCGGAGAGATTGGCGACATCGTCGTCGGCCTCGATCGCCTCAAGCTCCTCTCGAATCAGGAGCGTTGGGGAAGCACGACGCGAAAGAAGTACGCCGAGATCACCATCAAGTTCGACGACTTCAAGAAGGGCGACTGGGCCATCAACGTTCACGACGAGCGCGACAACCCCGTCTACGTCTCGTGCGGAGAAGTTCCCAAGCCATGAGCGAGCGCGAGCTGCCGTGGAAGAACGCGCTGCTGACCGGCGCGTCGAGCGGCCTCGGGCGCGGCCTCGCAGCATGGCTCGCGAAGCGTGGCGTGAAGGTCTACGCGGCGGCGCGGCGGCTCGACCAACTCGAGGCGCTGAAGACCGAAGCGGGCGAGAACATCGTGCCGGTGAAGCTCGACGTCAGCGACGCGAGCGCGGCGTTCGATGCGGTGCAGAAGCTCGACGAACAGAGCGGCGGCCTCGAGCTCGTCATCGCCAACGCGGGAGTCGGTGAAGACACGCGCCCCAAGCGCCTCGACTGGAACTCCGTGAAGCGGATGATCGACGTCAACGTCTCGGGCGCGACGGCGACGTTGACCGCCGCCTTGCCCGCGATGGTCGAGCGCAAGAAGGGCCACCTCGTCGGCATCTCGTCGCTCGCGGGGCTGATTCCCCTGCCGCAGTCGTCGACGTACTGCGCGACCAAGGCGTACCTCGCGATGTTCCTCGAGTCGCTGCGTCTCGACGTCGACAAGTACGGCATCGCCGTGACGTCGATTCATCCCGGGTTCGTGAAGAGCGAGATGACGGCAAAGAACAAGCCGGAGTCGATGCCGTTCCTTCTCGAGACCGACGACGCCGTCGAGCGCATGGGCAAGGCGATCGCGCGCAAGGCGAAGGTCTTCACCTTCCCGTGGCAGCTGAGCTCGCTCATCGCGCTCGGCTCGTCACTGCCGCGGCCGATCCGCACGCCGATTCTGCAGCGGCTCCGCTAGGGGCAGGCGCCGGTCGCGCACGCTCCGCCGCAGCAGGCCGCGCCGCCGTCGCACGCTTCACCCGTGGGCAGACACTGCGCGAACAACGCCATGCGCTGCGTGGTCGTCGGGAACACCACGCCCGCGGGGACGACCGGGCTCAACGTCAGGTTCTGCGTCGAACCCGCGCTCGCGGCGCTTCCACCGAACAACTCGGCGCGCGAGCTGCCCTCGGGCATCGTCACGTCGAACTGCGAGTTGAAGCAGCCCGCGTCGGTACCCGAGCCGCCGAACGGAACGACGGTGATCAAGGTAAAGCGTGACGGCGCCGCCGCAGGAACTTCGGTCATCGAGAACGGAATCACGGCTTTCAACGGCGGAATCGGGAAGCACGCTGCGCTCGGCAGCACCGCGCGTGTTCCGTCGAAGAGCACGTCGGCCTGCGAGGTGAACGACATCGTCCCCGAGTCGAGCGTCGCCGTGCTCGCCTCGGCTTCCATCGCGCCGAACGCGTTCGCTCGAAACCGGAACTCGTACTGAGCCGTTCCCGCCAGCAGCGTCACCGTGTTCGTCGGAGCACCGTTGCAGTTCATCGCGTCGAAGAACTCGACCCAGCGCCCGCCGTCGAGCGTCACCACCGTGTCCGCGCTCACCGGCACCGTCGTGCGTCCCACGGCGCGCACGGTGATCTGCTGACAGCTCCGCGCGGCGAACGAACCACCGCCGTAGATCTGCACGCGATTGGGAGGGCCCGCGTCGATTCCAGCGTCGCCCTGCCCCGCATCGGTCGCCACCGACGCATCCATCATCGACACGCTCGCGTCGACGCCAGCATCGTCACCCGCAGGGTTGGGACCGCACTGACAGCCAGCCAGACCGCACAGCAGAAGCCCCGCCGCGATGCGCATGGGCGAGGTTCAACTGTGCTCTGCGCCGCTCCGCAAGGTGCAGTACACGCGGCTGCGTGCGCCGCTCCATCGTCCTCGCTCTCTGTTTCACCGCGTGCGGCTCGTTCTTCCCGCGAACCGATGCAGGCACCGAGCAAGACGCGGGCACCGACGCCGGCGTGTGTGATGCGGGCGCGGCGTGTCCTCCGGTCGAAGGCGGAGCGTGCACGTCGGGCGTGGTCTGCGACGGCGCACAGCGCGGCCTCGAGTGCCGCCTCTCGACGTGGAGAGCGTTTCCCTGCCGCGGCCTCGGCGGTTGCATGAGCTTCCCGCAGGGACCGACGTGCGATTTCAACGGAGCACTCGCGGGCGATCAGTGCCCGCTCGACGTCGAAGGCCGCCGCGCGTGTTCGGTCGACGGCCACCAGGTCATCGAGTGTCGCAACGGCACGTTCGTCGAGACGCTCAATTGTTCGAGCTGCACCCTCACCTCGGGCGTCGTGAACTGCACGCCTTGACTCGGCGTCACGCGAGCTGGCGGCGCAAGAACACTCGATCGGTTTCGTTCGTCGCGAGTGAGAGCGCGCGTTGGAAATCATCGGTCGCCGGCTGCCCGTCACGGCGCAGCAGGTCGGCGCGCGTCGCGTAGAAAAGGTGATAGCTGCTGAGCGCGTCTTCGAGCGGAACCAGCAACGCGAGCCCGGCGCGCGGGCCCTCGAGCATCGCCACCGCAACGGCACGGTTCATCGCCACCACTGGAGAATTCGTCAGCGCGAGCAACGCGTCGTACGCGAGCTTGATGGGCGCCCAGTCAGTCGCTTCCCACGTCGGCGCGGTGCCGTGGTGCGACGCGATGTCGGCCTGAAGCGTGTACGCACCACCACCCAGTCGCTGCGCGCGTTGCAGCGCGACGAGGCCCTCGAGCGTCAGGCGGCGATCCCACCGCGAGCGGTCCTGCTCCGAGAGCAAGAGTGACGCGCCGCCCGCATCGACGCGCGTGCGAGCGCGCGCGGTGGCGAACGCCATCAATGACAACAACCCGAACACCTCGGGCTCGGTGGGGAACAGCTCGGTCAGCAACCGCCCCAGCCGCAGCGCTTCTTCCTGCAGCGCGTCTTCGCGACCGCTGAAGCCCTCGTTGAAGACCAGATAGATGACGGTGAGCACCGCGGTCAGCCGATCAGTGAGTTCACGCCTTCCAGGTGTCGCCGCGACGAGCGAGTGCTCCTCAATCTGCCGCTTCGCGCGCACCAGGCGCTGCGCCATCGTCGCCTCGGGCACCACGAACGCGCGCGCGAGCGCCTCGACGCTGAAGCCGGCGATGACCTTGAGCGTGAGCGCGACCTGCGACTCGGGCGTCAACTCGGGGTGACAGCAGGTGAAGAGGAGTCGCAGTTGATCGTCGGCCACCGCTTCGACCGACGGTGGCTCGAGGCTCTCGTCCTCACGCAGCAGCATGGCTTTTCCTTCGGCGACCTTCTCGTGGCGTCGCGCCTGCTTGAGGTGATTGCGCGCCGACGTGGTGATCCACGCTGCCGGGTTCATCGGGCGGCCTGCGCTCGGCCACGTCGCGATGGCCGAGGCGACCGCTTCCTGAAACGCATCTTCGGCCGCGTCGAGACTCCCGCACTGCCGGTAGAGGCCGCCGATGATGCGACTTCGCTCACGGCGCACGACGGCCTGCAGCGCTTCGTCCATCACGCGCGCCACACCTCGCGTACTTCGATGGTCCCTCGTCGCGCGAATGCGGTGGTCGAAGCCCAGGCCACGGCGTCATCGAAGCCGGCGAAGCGCATGAAGAAGAAACCTCCGATGACTTCTTTGCTCTCGAGGAACGGGCCGTCGAGGGTGACCGGCTTGCCATGTTGATTGGTGAGCAGACGTCCGGTGCTCGGGGCTTCGAGGCGCACGCCGGCGATGAACGCCTCACCAAAGCCATCTTGCGTGTCTGCGTCGATGGCATCCATCACCCGCGTCCATGCAGCTTCGTTCGGAGCATTCCCCAGCACGCCGAACGCGAAGACCTTCCCCACGGCGTCGGTCTTGGCGGGAGCGTGCGCGCCCTTCATCACCGGCCGCAGCTCGAGTTGCTCGCCGCCCCCCAGCGGGAGTCGCGCGGCGAGTTCGCTCGCCTGCTTTGCGTCATCAGCGCGCAACACCCAGTACGTGCCGATCGCGTTGGTGAACGGCCCGCGCACGACGATCGGAGTGCCGCTCGGGTTCGAGATGCGCACCGCTTCAGACGACGGGCGGAGCTGCTCGGTGTCGAGAAACGCGCCCATGCGGTGAAGTTCCGCCGTGAAGCGCGCGCGCGCCTCGAGCACCGCGCGTGCCTGCGTCGGAGACTCGTCACGTTCGGCCGCCAGCAGGAGAAATTCGGTCATCGTGCGTCTCGTCCGGTGGTGATGCGGCGCTTCAGGTTGTCGGTGACCAGCTCGGTCCACGCTCCGGAACAATCGGCGTAGCACTGGCAGCTCGGGAGCAGGCCATGGTGCGTGAAGCGTACTTGCGTCTGCTCACCCGAGCGCGAGATGGCGAACTCGATCTCCGTGCCCGTCCATTCCTTCGGGTCGGGGAACTTGAGCTGCGCGTCGGTCACCTTCCACACCACGCGCTGGCCCGGCACCAACTCGGTCACGCGCTGCGTACTGCGATGCAGATCTTCGTACTGGTACGTGAACTCGTCGCCCGGCTTCTGCGACCGGCCCTCGATGGCCCCAGTCCACCAACCCCGCACGTCGTTGATGGCATCGAACACTTCGGTGGGGCTGCGGGGGACCTCGAACGAAACGGTGAAAGGGGCTGCGGGGCGCATGGGCGTCTCCTGTGCGGCGGGCGAAATGCCCGGCTCAACAGTGCGATGCGCGACGAGCCGCGAAATCGACATCGATTTTCGACAGCCACAACCGCGCGAGATCGAACCGCTTTCGCCGCTCAGACGCGCGCGATGGTGCCGCGGGTGCTGACCCAGAAGCGCACCAGCAGCGCGAGCGCGACCACGCTCAGCCCCGCGAACAGGCCCCACCACAGCCCGATGATTCCGTACGAGCCGCGAACGCCGAGCAGCCACGCGACCGGCAGGCCGACGCCCCAGTGCCCGATGATGTTCGCCCAGAAGGTGAAGGTCGTGTCGCCCGTGCCGCGGAGCGCTCCTGCGCCGACCGCCTGCACACCGTCGGAGATTTGAAAGAACGCGACGATGACGAACAGCGCAGCCACCGTGTCGATGACGGCTGCATCGGTCGACATCACGCGCGCCATCGCGTGCGGGAACAGCATGAACACCGCGGCGCCGAAGCTCATGAACACCACCACGCTGCCGAACGCGGTGAGGCCCGCGCTGCGTGCGCCCAAAGAATCGCCGCGACCGATGGCCCAGCCCACGCGCGTCGCCGCCGCGCTGCCGATGCCGACCGCGACGCAGAACGTGAAGCTCGCCCAGTTGAGCGCGACCTGATGTGCCGCGCCGGGAGCTTCACCGAGCCGGCCCGCCAACACGCCGGTGAGTGAGAAGAGCCCCGACTCGGCGATGAAGTGCAGACCGATGGGAGCGCCGATCTTGAACGCGCGCAGCACTTCATTCTTGTCGAACTTGCGCGAACGACCGGCCGGAGGCTCACCGAAGCCGAACAGCAACACGCCGAACTGCAGCCAGGTGCACAACACGGTGGCGATGGCGGCGCCCGGCACTCCGAGCGCGGGAATGGGGCCAAGCCCGAACACCAGCACCACGTCGAGCGCGAGGTTGGCGATGTTGGCCACCACCATCGCGATGAGCGTGATGGCCACGCGGTTGACGCCGGTGAGGTAGCTCTTCGCGCCGACGAACAGCAGCACGCCCGCGACGCCCGGCAACCGCCACCACATGTACACCCGCGCGCCCGAGGCGATGCTCTCGGGCACGCCGCACGGCTCGAGCACGAAGGGAATCAACGTGACGGGGATCATCACCAGCACGCTCGTCAACAGCGCCAGCCACACGCCTTGCCAGTAGTGCGTGCGCGCTTTGGCGTGCTCACCCGCACCGACGGCCTGCGACACCAACGGGTCGAGCGCGAGCATCACGCCCATGCCGAAGAAGGTGCAGGTGAAGGTGAGCGAGTTGCCGAGCCCTGCACCGGCCTGCGCCGCGGCGCTCAAGCGTCCGAGCACCGCGGTGTCGACCATGCCCATCAACGCCTGGCCGGCCTGCGCGAGCGCGAGCGGAAGTGCGAGAGCCCACAGCGCGGCGAGCTCGCTGCGCGGCTTCAACGGACTGGCAGGCACTTCGGACATCGCGACGACGACGGGTAGCCGCTCGCGAGGCTGACTGCCAGCGTCACTTCGACTTCACGCGCACCAGCGTCAGCTCTTCGGTGACGCCCTTCACCCGCGCCTGAAACGGAGCAGAGACGCTCAGCGCGTCGCGCATCGCAGCAGGCAGCTGATTCCACGCCTCGGCTTGAATGACGACCTCACCCGACTCCGCCAGCCCTTGCAGACGCGCGGCGACGTTCACCGTCTGCCCGAAGAAATCGAGCGTGCCGTTGGCGGTCACGACGTAGCAGGGGCCGCCGTGCACTCCGAGCTTGAGCGCGGTCGCTTCGGCGTGCGGCGTCTTGCGGCGGAATTCGTCGAACGCGCTCAGACACGCGAAGGCCGCGCGCGCGCACGTCGCGTCGTCGATGAACGCAGCCATCACCGCGTCGCCCATCGTCTTCACCACCGTGCCGCCCGCGGCCACCACCGCGCCGCGCAACACGTCGAAGTGATCGTCCACGAACCGGAACGCCGCAGCGTCTCCCACCGACGAATAGAGCGCCGTCGAGCCGGTGAGGTCGGTGAACAGCAGGGACACGCGGGACACCTTGAGCGGCGTGCCGCGCTTGAGCAGGTCTTTGCTGAACAGCGCGCGGAACTCGGGGACCGTCGTGAGGTAGTGCGCGGTGACTGCTCCCGACGCGTACTCACGGCGCTCGATCTTCATGTGGCGCGGCTCGCCCGACTCGTTGAGCACCTTGAGCGTGCCCCACGGAGCGAGCGTCACTCCCGGCTGCGCGAAGCCGTCTTTTCCGAGCGTGAGCGTGGCTTCACTCGGCCCCGAGGCTTCGACTTCCAACCGTGCACGCGAGCCACCGCGCGCGAACAGCGAATACTGACCCGGCAGCGGCGGAGCGAGCAGCGTGCGCGGCTCTCCCAGCTCGAGGTTCGCCTGCACCAGCACGTGCGGCGTGCGCGCGGGGCCCGCGGCGCAGAACATCAGCTCACCGACGCTGCGCACCGCGGCGGCGGGCCGGAAGCACGCCTCGACCGCGCGATCGAGCTCGGCCTCGAAGGTGATGTCGCACTGGTTGCAGTGCCCCTGCGTCGAGATGTCCTGCAGCGTCGGCACTTCGGCGGCGGCGGTGCGGCACGACGGGCACACCAGCGACCAGCGCATCTCGAACAGGCCGGCGGGCACCGCGTTCAAGAACGCCACGAGCACCTCGCGGCGATCTTCCATCCACCCGTCGGCGAGCTCGAAGGGCCGCAGCTTCACGCAGTCGGCGTCGGGAGCGTCGCTCACCAGCGTGCGCAGTCGATCGAGCACCGGCTTCTTCGTGCCGCGCGTCGCGAGCTCAGCGAGGCAGCGCTCGAGCGAGTCCTGCTGCGCGGCCGTCTTCGGAGAGAGAAACGGGCTCGGCGCGCCGCTCGCGAGGTGCGCTTCGATTTCTGAAGTGAGCGTGCGGAAGCCGTTCACGTTCGCGCGCAGGTTCCACCACACCACCGGGCGGATCATCACCGAGCGCGGCATCGCCTCGAGGCGAATGTGGAGCAGCGAGCCGTTGCCCTTCGCCTCCATCTTCCAGCTGACGGTGAGCGACGCGATGGGCGAACCCTGGAAGTCGCGACGCACGCTCAAGCCACGCGTCCACGTCCATTCCCACGGGCGTTCTTCGTACTTGGTGGTGAAGCCGCCCAGCTTCGTCTCGGCGATGAAGCGCGCGGGCGTGCGGCCCTTTTCCGTGTCGCCGATGGGCGTGTACTTCACGCCGCCGAGGCCGAGGCGGCGGTTCATGCGATCGGTGTCGGCGATGAAGGGCCACACCTTCTCGGGCGGCGCCTTCACCTCGAAGCTCTCTTCGGCCACCACCGGCTCCATCGCGGACCGAAGGCTACCCGCGCTGCTGCCGAGTGCGAGAAGAAGTCAGGGCACTTGCAAGAAGTTGCTCGAGTCGACTCCGCCCTTCTCAGGCTCGGAGTCTTCGGGCTCGGTGCCCTTCTTGAACCACAGCTGCATCGAGTTCTTGGTGCTGGTCGCGATGCGGCCGCTCTTCTTGTCGATGCGGCGCTGAATCAACGAGAGCTGCGGCGGAGGCGCGAACTCGGGCTGCGAACGACCATCGAGCGCCTTCATCATGTACGCGAGCCAGATGGGCAACGCGGCGCGACCACCGGTCTCGTAGCGACCGAGCGGGTGCGGGTTCAGGTCGTAGCCAACCCACGCGCTGGTCACGAGGTCGCGCGTGAACGCGGTGAACCACGCGTCGAACGAATCGTTGGTGGTGCCGGTCTTGCCCGCCGCCGGCTTGCCGAGGCGCTGCGCGGGAACTCCGGTGCCGCCCTGCACCACGCCACGCATCAAGTCGGTTACGAGGTACGCGGTCTCGGGAGAAATGACCTGCTCACCGGGCTCGAACATCTTCGCGTAGCCGCCGGCGAGCCGATCTTGCAGCGAGGCCCACGGGTCGTCGTACGCGGTGTGGTCTTCGACCATGCGGCCGAAGCGGTCTTCGATCTTCCGCACGAAGTACGTCGGCTTCTTCAGGCCGAGGCGGTTGATGGTGGCGTACACGTTCACCAATTCGATCGGGTACACGCACGAGCTGCCGAGCGCCGCGGAGTAGTCGGGGTTGAGCGGCGTCGAGAACCCGAGCGTGTGCGCGAAGTCGTTGATGGCCTTGATGCCGATGACTTCGTTCTTGTTGCCGAGGAAACGCGCGAGCTCGATGAAGGTCTTCACCGCGGGGATGTTCATCGAGTTGACGAGCGCTTCCTTGAGCAGCACCTCGCCCTTGAAGTTCTCGTCGTAGTTCGCCGGCTTCCAGCGATTCTGATTTTCGGGGTCGTCGTAGACGATCGGCGAGTCGACGATCACCGTGCCTTCCGTCCACCCCATCTTCTCGAGCGCGCCCGCGTAGACGATGGGCTTGAAGCTCGAGCCCGGCTGACGACACGCCTGGAACGCGCGGTTGAACTCGTTGGCGTCGAAGTCGTAGCCGCCGACCATCGCCGAGAGGTACTGGCGGTGCGGGTCGATCGACACGATGGCCGCCTGCGGCTCGGGTTCCTGCTCCAGCCGCACGAGCGGCACGCCCTCGGGCACCTTTTCCGCGAGCGAATCGCTCCACGCTTCCTTGTCGTCGGCGAGCGACTTCTTGTCCTTCACCGCGCGCACCACGATCACGTCACCGACGTTGAGCGGCTTGACGGTGTTGATCAGATACGAGGGGTAGTAGCGCTCGCCGTTCACCTCGCGCGCCCACCGCATGCCGAGCGCGGGGAGCTTCGCGATCTTCCCTCCGATGTTCACGTCGGCGGTGAGCCCGTCCTTCGCGACCACCGTGACGAGACCGACGTAGTAGCGGCCGGGCTCGATGTCCTTGTCGCCCAGCACCTTCTTCGACTTCTCGATGAACTTGTCCTGGTCAGCCTTGGTCGTCAGCTGCTGCACCGGACCGCGGTAGCCCTGCCGCTTGTCGACCGCGAGCAGACCCCACAGCACCGCTTCCTGCGCGGCGCGCTGCTTCTCGCTGTCCATCGTGGTGAAGACCTTCAGGCCGTCGTTGAGCAGCACCTTGTTCGAGTAGCGCTCGACGACGTCACGCCGCGTCTCCTCGGTGAAGTACGGAGCGAACTGGTGGAACACGTCTTCCACCGGGTACACGCTCACCTCGGCCTTCGACGCTTCGTCGAACTCGGCCTGGGTGATCATGCCCTTCTCCTTCATCTGACCGAGCACGTACTGGCGACGCTTGCGCGCCTTCTCCGGAGCAGTGAACGGCGAGTAGTTCGACGGCGCCTGCGGCAGACCCGCGAGCAGCGCCATCTCGGCGAGCGTGAGGTCCTTCACGTCCTTGCGGTAGTAGTTCTCGGCCGCGCTCTGCACGCCGTAGCTGTGGTGCCCGAGGTAGACGTTGTTCAGGTAGAGGTAGAGGATCTCTTCCTTCGTCAATTCACTCTCGAGCCGGCGCGCGAGCAGCGCTTCGCGAATCTTGCGCTTGATGGTCTTGGCCGTTGATTCCTTGTAGCCCTCGGCGCTGATCAGCACGGCCTTCGCGGTCTGTTGCGTGATCGTCGAGCCGCCCTGCACCTTGCCCTTGCCCGAGAACTTCTTGAGCGCGGTCTTCACCGCGGCGCGCGCGGTGCCGATGACGTCCACTCCGAAGTGATCGAAGAAATCGGCGTCTTCGGCAGCGATGAACGCCTGCACCAATCGCTTGGGAATGCGCTCGTAGGGCACGACCTTGCGGCGCTCGTTGTAGAACTCGCCCGCGAGCACGCCGTCGACCGTGTAGACCTCGGTGAGAATCGGCGGCCGGTACTCGTCGACCTTGGGGATGTCGGGCAGCCCGTCGGAGTACTTCCAGTACACGAAGCCGTAACCCATCAAGCCGGCCGTGAGGCCGCACAGAATCGCGAAGCCGGTGAACTTGAACAGCAGCTTCCACCAGCGCTTCTGCGGCACGTTGACGAGGACCAGCTTCCCTTCGTCGGCGGTCGGCACTTTCGTGGCTTGATTCATTTCTGCTCCGGCTTCGTCTGCGTCTGCGTCATCCCCGCGCGGCTGAGCACGTCTTCCAGCTCCGCAGGCAACTTCGATTCAACGACCAGTTTTCGCCCGTCTTCCGGGTGTGGCACTTCCAGCCGCGTGGCGTGGAGAAACAGCCGCTTCAGGCCCCACTTCGCCTTCACCTCTCGGTTGAATGCAAAATCCCCGTGCTTCGAATCGCCCGCAACCGGGTGCCCTATCGCGGCGAAATGTCGCCGAATCTGGTGCGTTCGGCCAGTTTCGATCTGGCATTCCACGTACGACGCGTGGCTGTTCGACCACACGACGGAATAGCGGGTGCGGGCTTCCTGCATGTTGACGCCCCGGCGCTCGCGCGACTCCGCGGTCTGCTGATGCTCGGCGAGCGGCAAGTCGATGAGGCCCGTCTTCTGCTGCAGCTTGCCCTTCACCAGCACGAGGTACTTCTTCTTCGCGCGGTGGTTGGTGAAGACGTCGGTGAAGTGCACCATCGCGGGGCGACGGCGCGCGACGATGATCACGCCGCTCGTCTCGCGATCGAGTCGATGCGCCGGGCTCGCTGAGAAACCATTCCGCTCGGCCTTCGGGCCCAGGTACGCGCGCACCACGTCGACCACCGTGCCGCCGGTGATGCCGCTGCCGGTGTGCGCCGCCATGCCGCTCGGCTTGTCGAGCACGATGATCCAGTCGTCTTCGAACAAGATGTTGAGCTGCGAGAGATCGACCGGAGGCGGAGGCGCTGCCTTGCGCTCGCGATCTCCGAGCAGCTGCTGATCGGTTCCGCGCACGGTGATGACGTCACCGGTGGCGAGTTCCTGCTCGGGCTGCGCGCGCTTGCCGTTCACGCGAATCTTCTTCACGCGAATCATCTTGAAGAGATGACTGAACGGGACGTTCGCGAGCGTCTTCTTGAGGTACTTGTCCAGCCGGACGCCGGCGTGATCGTCGGTGATGCGGTACTCGAGCACGCTGCGCGCATAGCACGCGACTCGTCGCATGACGTCCTGACCTTGCTGCTGATTTTTCGAGCGAGTTCCACGCCGGTTCGCACCGTTACGCGTGGCGCGCGCGTTGCTTTTCAGCCGTCAGATGAACCTCACTCGAATCGGCCGCACTCTCGTGGTGGTCCTCTCGCTGTTGGCGTCGTCTTCGGCGTTCGCGCTCGACTCGAGCGTGAAGGAACTCTCGCTCTCGCATCCGTGGATGGTGCAGTTCAGCGGCTGTCGTGGAGTGCTCATCGCTCCGAGCTGGGTGCTCACCGCGGCGCACTGCCTCCCGTACATCAACGGCGGCAACGTCTGGGTCTACCGGGTCGACACCGCGAAGAACATGAACGAGGTGTTGAAGCTCACGTTCAACCCCTACTCGGGTCAGGGTGGCTTCATTGCGCACCCGCAGTACAACGCGAACAACGCTGAGAACGACGTCGCGCTGGTGCACCTGAACTCCGCGGTGCCGATCGACAGCTGGACCCAGGTGGTCTCGCTTCCGCGCGCGCCGCTTCAGCTCGGAGAAATCGGCACCGTCGTGGGTCCCTCCGGCACGAGCGACGGAATCTTCAACGTGATCCGCGGGCCCGTCGAGAGCGCGGGGCGTTGTCTGGGTGGCACGACTGATTTCTGTTCGAAGAGCGACACCGGAGCGCTCTGCGAGGGCGACAGCGGCTCGGGCTTCGTGACGCTCACCAACGGGCGCGCGACCGTGCGCGGCATCGCCTCGCGCAAGGTTGGCTTCGGAAGCTGCGGCGCCGTCGGCAACTACGGTGAATTCGAAGACGTCTCGAAGCACGTCTCGTGGATCCTCTCGACCATCGACGCGACGCTGGACTCGCTCGATGGCATCTCGCGGATTCGCTCGAGCGGCGACACCACGCGTGGCACCACGCGCGTCGAGTGCAGCGCAACGTTCGGCCCGTTCGCCACCGTGACGTCGAACGAGAACGGCCCGATGAACGTGCCGGGCTCGCAGGTCGGCGTGAGCTGCCCCTCGTGGTCGAACCGCACCGTGAACGCGCGGTGTCTGCTCGATTCGAACGTGTCGGCGCGCATCGTCGGCTTCACGCTGCGCACGACCAACGTCTCGACGGGAGTGGTGACGGTGACCAATCTTCCCTTCAACAATTCTGCTGCGACCTGGAGCGGAACGATTCCCCTCGGCGTGGTGCAGGAATTCGACTGCCAGGTGCAGCGCATTCCGCAGGTGTTCCAGATGTCTCTGTAGTTGTGGAAGGCGGCGTGAGCTGACGGTATGAGCCGCGCCCATGGCAAAGCAGGTCAGCATCGAGGAGTTGCTCAAGTCCGGCAGCAAGCAGTGGAACCAGCTCCGCAAGGACGGAAAGGTTCCGGTCGATCACACCGGAGCCACCTTCCCCCAGTTGTTCTCGGCGAACGCTGATCTTTCGGCGCTCACGTTGATCGGGTCCGAGTGGGAAAAGTGCGACCTCTCGAAGGTCAGCTTCAAGGAAGCTGATCTCTCGAACGCATACTTCCACGGCGGTCGCTTGCAGGACTGCGACTTCCGCGGCGCGAAGCTCGACGGCGCGACGTTCGAGAAGTTGAAGCTGCTGCGCTGCGACTTCACCGGAGCCACCGGCCTCGAAGAGCTCGAGTTCGACGACTGCGACATGGACCGCGTGACGGGCCTCGACGGTGAAGACGCGCCGCCACCGCCTCCTCCTCCCGCGGTGGGTGTCACCAGCTTCACGCGTGAGCAGCGCGCTGCGGTGATGGGCGTGGCGCAGGCCGCTCCCGAGAGCGAGCTGCCGCCGTTCCGCCCCGGTGACGCGCCGGGCACGATTCTCTTCCGCGGCTTGAAGCAGATCGCCAACCCGCCGCCCTGGGTGTTGGACGTTCCGGGCCTCCGCCCTCCGCTTCCCGTGCGCATGGCCGGCGGTGCGTCGCTCGAGCACCTCTACCGTGAAGCGGTGAAGACGCGCATGGAAGGCCGTCGCCCGGTGCCCGACATGCAGGCCGTCGCCAAGGCGAAGGACGTGGTCGCCAGCGGTGGTGGTGATGCCGCCGTCGCGGTGATGTACCTGCGCGAAGTGGGCGAAGAAGTGGTGCCCAGCGAAGCGGCCATCGACGGCATCAACGCCGACCTGCGTGAAGCGGTCGAGGTCGATGACCCGACGTCCGACGTCGACCCGCGCATCACCGGCGCGCTGCTCGAGCTGAAGGCGTCGTCTGAAGCGCTCGACTTGCTCGGAGAGCTCCGCATGAAGCTCGCCGCCGCGCAGCTCTTCAGCGCGCTGATGGAAGCGGGCTTCATGCCCGACAACAACTGGGAAGAGGCCGTCGACTCCGCCGAGCCCAGCCAGGACCTCGCGCACATCGCGACCAACGGCAACCGCGGCATTCTCGGTGACGCGTTCAAGGCGTTCGCCGAGCTGCCCGACGAAGTTCGCCTGCGCCGTCTCGCGTACCTCGCCGAAGCCACCGCGCACGTCGAGGCGATGGCCGGCCCTGCTGCGCCAGCCTGATCAGCGCGTCTCGTCGAGAAACGCTTCGAGCGCCCGCGCGGTGCTCGGAGCGTCTTCTTCGTGCGGCACGTGTCCGAGCGCGTCGAACATCACCAGCGTCGAGTCGGGAATGTCTTCGTCGAAGCGCTTCGCGCTGTCGGGTGGAATCAGTCCGTCCTTCGCGCCCCAGAGAATCAGCGTCTTCACCTGCAGTGACTTGAGCCGCGCCACGTCGCCGACCAGCGGCACCTGTTCCATGCGTTGCACCAGCGCGCGCCGATTGCCCTCGCGTCGCTGCAACGCGTAATAGCGATCGACGAGCGCGTCGGTCACCTTCGAAGGGTCGCCGTAGACGCTGCGCACGCTCCGTTCGACCACACTGCGCGGGAGGATGTAGTCGCGAATGAGGCTGATGCCCGGCCACGCGAGCATGCGGAAGCCCAGGGGCACCGAGGTCGACTCGCGCGGGTAGCCGCTGGCGTCGACCAGCACGAGGCGATGGAGCCGCTCCGGGTGCGCGAGCGCGAACTCCCACGCGATGCGGCCACCGTAGGAATTTCCGACCAGCACGATGTGCTGCAAATGCAGTGCATCGAAGAGCGCGGTCAGGGTGTGCAGGCTGTGCGTCACGCTCGCGTCGCCGTCGGGGTAGCCGCCGGTGAGCCCGAAGCCGGGGAGATCGAACGTGACGACGCGGTGGCGTTTCGAGAGCTCGGCGACCCAGCCTTCCCAGGTGTGCAGCGACGCGCTCGTGCCGTGCATCAAGACCAGCGGCGTCGGATCATCGCGCGGGCCCACGTCGCGGTAGTGCACGCGCAAGCCGTCGAGCTCGATGAACTGCGACGGAGGCGGCGCCCACTTTGCGCTCAGCTCGTCGACCGCGATGTCGGGAGCCCAGCCGCGCACGACGATGATCGCGATCACCGCGAGCAACACCAGCGCGAGCCGTCGGCTCCACCGCTTCACGCTGCCCTCACGAGCGTCATCGCGAACAGCGGCGACCTCGGGACGATCGCCACGCTACGACCCGAGAGTGCCGCCTCGGGGAGCGAGCTCGCGACGCTCGAGGAACTCCACCGCCGCCCGATAGCGCTGACTCCATCGCCTCGCGCCGCGACCTGGCGAGGAGCGAGGACGCGATTCGGCACGTCCCAGTACTCGCGCAACGCCAACGCCGCCTCACGCCGCCCTCGCGAGGAGCCCCATCGAGCGGAACCCAGCTGCTCGAACCTGCGAGCAATCTCATGAACTGCCATCAGGCGCCGCCTCACGACGCACCTTCGCGATGAGCGATCTCGCGACTCGTGCGCGCGGAACGCCAACGCCAGCCGTTGACGCTGACTCCGTCGCCTCACGCCGCGCCCCCCGCGAGGAGCGACCTCGCGAACGCCCCTGCATCGTCGTGTTTGCGGAACGCGAACGTCCCCAGCTGCACCTTCGACAGGAACGTCAGCAGCCGCTGGCGCACCTCCACGCGCGGAATCGCGACCTCGGCGATCTCGAAGCACTGCGCCATCGCCAGCTGCACCGCCTCGAGCGCAGACAACGGCTTCAGCTCTTCGCGCGGCGCCTTCTCGAGCGCGACAAAGTACTTCGCAGGCATCAGGCCCGGCTGACCCGCGTTGTCGAAGTCCGAACGAAACGGAGTGCCGCTCACCCGCCCGTCGGGGAAGAGCATCACCACTTCGTCGGTGAGCAAGGAGAGCCCCGCGCCGACGCCGAGCCGGGCGAGCGTCGACTTGCCGTTGCCGCTCTGCCCCGCGGCCACCAGCGCGTGCGTGCCGTCGCTGAGTGCGTTGGCGTGAATCAGCACCGCCCCCTGCTCGGTGCCGCACAGGTACCACCCGAGCCGCAACACGAGCTCGCCGCGGAACATGCCGTCTTCGAACTGCACGTCGAGCCGCGCACCGTCACGAACGAAGACGCACTTGCCCAGCGGAGCGTCGATCAACTTCCCGTCGAGCGCGGAATGACGAAACACCGTGAGCGCTGGCTCGACACCATCGGCCGGCGCCACGAATCGCTTCCAGTGCACACGCTCGG
Source organism: Archangium sp. (assembly GCA_047600485.1). GTDB lineage: Bacteria > Myxococcota > Myxococcia > Myxococcales > Myxococcaceae > Archangium_A. Next base: position 9,286,356 of record JASGKS010000001.1, on the reverse strand, counting down.
TTGCGGTCTCGCAAATCGAGCGCTCCACGCGCACCCGCGCGGAGCCGCAGATCGAATCGACGAACTCCGCCATCAGCTGGCCTTCGACTTCTTCGACTCGTTCGGGAGCGCATTGTCGACGCCCACCACCAACGTGGCCGGCTCGTGCTTGAGCGCGGCCTTCTCCTTCATCCACCCAAAGCTCGAGAGCGCCACGGTGTCACCGGGCTTGAGCAGGTACGCCGACGCACCGGTCACCGCGAGTTCACCCTCGGTCTTCGACGCGCGAAGGCGGCACGAGAAGCGCGTGCCGTTGCTGGTGACGAGCACGTCGACCTTCTCGTTCTCCACGAAGCCCGCGGCCTCGAACACGCGCGCATCGAGTGCCAGCCCGTCGGTGTCTTCGAACTCGAGGCGCGTCACCACGAGCCCGCGCACTTCGCACAGCAGCATGAGTCGCAACGCCTTCATCGGGTCCTCTCGAGCCTACAGGGGCAACGCCATCTGCACCGTCTCATGAACGGCGCGGGCGAAGACTCCACGTTTTCGCAGCGCATCGGCGAGCTCGTCGCTGAAGCCGTGAATGGTGATGACCTCGCGCGCCTTGCTGCGTTCGGCGAGAGTGACGAGCGACGGAAAGTCGGCGTGGTCCGACACCGGGAACGCGATGTCGGCGCCGCTGCGGCGCGCTCCCCACGGCTCGACGGCCCAGCCAGTGAGCACCGCGAGTGAGCGCGGGCCGACGCCGCTCAACGAATCGCCGCGGCGAAACGGAGGGAAGAGGCCGACTTCTCCGTCTTCGAACGAGCCCTCGAAGAGCCGAGCGCCGACGGGCATGCCGAGCCGCTCGTACACCGTGCCGACGGCGTGAATGGTGGGGTGCGCGCAGATGCGCAGGCCGCGCGCGGCGAGCTGGCGCACGGTCTCCTGCGACTTGCCCAGCGAATAGGCGAGCAGAATGGGCCGCACGCCGCGGTCGAGCTGCTTGCGACACCAGGCGGTGACGTCGTCGTAGACCTGCGCGCGCGGCGGGAAGCGGTACTTCGGGTGACCGAAGGTCGACTCGATGACCAGTGTCTCGCACTCGAGAATCGGAGCAGGCTCGGCGGTGAGCGCGGGCTCGAGCGAGATGTCACCGGTGTAGACCACGCGGTGGCCGTCGTGCCGGGTGACGCGAATCTGGGCGGAGCCGAAGACGTGGCCGGCGGAGAAGCACTCCAGGCGCAGCGCGCCGTCGGCGAGCGTCATCGTCTCGCCGTAACGCAGCGGTGTGGTGGCCTCGAGCGGCCCGAGGCGGTGCACCATCAAGGCGAGCGTCTCGGGAGTGGCGATGACGTGCTCGTGCCGCGCGATGTGGTCGGAGTGCGCGTGCGAGACGAACGCGATGGGCGACTTCGTGCGCGCGTCGAACCACAGGGGCGTCCCCTGAAGCACGAGACCACCGCGGCGAAGCTCGACGGGCATGAAGCACTCTCAATAGCCGAGAGCGGTCATTGGAGCATCCGCGTCGGTCCGCGCGCGGAATCACTCGCGGTTCGCTCAGCGAGCGCGCACGAACACTTACGCCCGGCGCGATCTCTGAATGCAGAGAACACGTCGGGCGCGAGTGAGGAACGCGGGGTTGGGGGCGCTCGATGGTCGAAGGCGCGCGGGAGCTGAGTGGGGCCTCAGCTCCTGCGCGTCTCCCTTAGATCGGCTCGCAGGGGTCCTGACAGGGAATGCAGTCGCTCACTTCCGAGCAGAAGTATTGCCCGCGCACGCAGCCATCGACGCCGGTCGAGCTGCACGCGAAGGAAATTCCGGACTGGGCAGGTTCGGAACGCACCACGGGTGCCTGCCACTGCCGCTTCTGCTTTTCGGTGTTCGTCATTTCCATACCTGGACGTTGTTGAGACCGTCATCTGCCACGATTACTTCCGGGCTGCCATCACCTGTGAGATCGCCGACCAACGTGACACGACCGAAGCGGGTCGCCGCGGTCGAGACGCGAAGCTCTGACACGAAGAAATTCGGGACGATCGTGATGGCCGTGTCGAAGGCCGTGACGCCCGGGCGTTGCGAGAGCAGCCACGCGCGACCAAAGCCAGTCGGCACCTCGCCGGCCAGGATGTCGATCTTCCCGTCGCCGGTGACGTCTCCAGCCGTCGTCACGAAGCCGAACAACTGCGGCCCGGAGATGAGTTCGAACGACGCCGCGTTCGGAGCCACGGTGAGCGGCGAAGTGTAGATGTGGATTCGCGACTGCTGCGGGTACGCCACGATCAGATCGCGTGAGGTGTCGCTGACCACATCTAGGTTGCCGACCACCGAGCGGCTGAAAGCATCAAACGAGGCTGACGTTCCAACGGTGTTCGGAGGCGTCAGGACGTTGAGGGCGCTCGACGCGGGAATCGGCATCGTCGCCGCCGACACCGCGGCACCCGAGAAGATGTAGAGCTTCTGGAGGGGCGACGGCGAGGCAGCACCATCGGTCTCCTTCGACACGGGCACGGAGAACTCGGGCCGGCCGTCGCCGTTGAGATCGCCGAGGCCCTGCAGACCCCAACGCTGGCGGCCGAACTGGTTGCCGTTGGTCGCGATGGTCGTCGCTCCATCGATCACCCAATCAGCAGCCGTCATCGGAATCGTTCCGCCCGAGCTGGTCTGCAGCGACTGCCAGGCAGCCACGGTGCGCCCCTTGAAGATGAACACCCGACCCTGGCCACCGCCGAAACCGTGTGCCGAGAAGACGATCTCCGACAGCGTGTCGCCATCGATCGACGGAATGATGCGCGCCGACGACGCGAAGTTCGAGTTCGCGGCACCGCGAATCTCGATGAACGTGGCGGTGTTGATCGAAGCACCCGTGGTCCCGAAGAAGATGAACGCGCGACCCGTCGAGGCGCTCGAGAACGTCGGCTGCGCGATGAGGAGGTCTTCCACGCCTTCCGCCGCCGAATCACCCACGTTGCCGACCGACACGTCGGTTCCGAAGAGACCCGACAGGCCATCTGGCGGCTGAATTTCCTGGCACGCCGGCGCAGTGCACGTCGCCTGCGTCGCGAACCCTGCACCACCCCAGTACACGTAGACCGAGCCGATGTTCGTCGCGCGGTTCGGAGCCGCAACGACCAGGTCGTTCACCGTGTCGTTGTTCAGCCGGCCCAGCGCCAGCGTCTGGCCGAAGGCAGAGCTCGCGACACCACTCAACGTCACGCTGCCCGTCGAGCTGGTGCCACCCCAGAAGTTGTTCTGCACCGTCGGCGCCGCGAAGGTCGAATAGTTGCCAACCTCGTCACGCGCGCGCACCGCCACGAAGTAGCCGTTGAGCGGGGGCACGGTGATGGGTCGGTTGATGGTGGAAGCCGACCACGGCTCGATGCCCTCGGGGCGCGACACGGAACCGAAGTACTCCGTCACGGAGCCCATCGAGGCGTTCCCCGGCACTGACGTCGTCGTCCAGCGGATGTCGTAGCCCGCGAGCTGCGACGGCGGTCCGCCGGTCAAACCACCCGAACCGAGATCAGACGCGTCGTCGACCACCGGCGCCCAGCTCAACGTCAGCGTCGCAGCGCGAGTCGAGGTCAGCGTCGGCGTCACCGAAGGAACGCTCGGTGCGAGCACGTCGACCGTGCTGGCGTTGGTCACGATGTCAGCCGAGTTTCCCGCCGCCGAGGTGACACGCACGATGAAGTTGCCAGTGGTGCTGTGGGTCAGGGTGACGCTGGTCGCCGGGAAGTCGAAGGGCTCGGTGCCCGTCGCTGACGACGTCAACGTCCCCACGCCGTACAGCACGCTGATGGTTCCGTTGTCCGAGCCGTAGCGTGCGCCGTTGATGCCAGTCACCGCGACCTGCACCTGAGCGCCCGGCGTTCCGGCGGCCTGGTCGGCGAAGTAGGTCGTCGACTTGATCGTGCCCGCAGCCGGCTCGAGGTTGATGTTGCCCGTCGGCGCGACGAAGAACAGCGGCTGGGCGTTGGTGACGGTGAAGCTGTTCACCGTCACGCCAGTCGCCGTCGGCACCCGCAGACCGACGCGGAACGTCTGCGTGGTGAGCAAGCCCGTGCCGTTGTTGATGGTCATCGTCCACGTCTCGCCGTCGACGACGTCGACGTTCGTGAAGCTCACGTCACCGGTCGTCGCAGTGGTCGACATCACGGCCGTGCCCATCGTCGGAGCGGTCCGCTGCAGCGTCACGGTCTGACCCGCGCGGCAGTCAGCGCTGTTCGCCGTGACCGTCGCGATGCGCCCGGTCGTCGCGGTGAGGTTGCCGGTATTCGAGCGGTTGAACCAGTTGCCTGCGGCGTTGAGAACCGCGCCGCCAGCTGCCGGGAATACGTTGAGCGCGAGCGCGCAGGCGGTGGAATTCACCACCACGTTGTTCACCGTGCTGGTGCACAGGTTGCCTGCCGGGTCACGAACCTCGGCGGTCACGTTCTGCGTACCGTTCGGGTACGAGAGCGTGGTCATCGCCGTGCCGCCCGACACGAGCAAGTTGGTGGTCAGCGGTGCACCCTGTGCCGAGGAGCGGATGGTCACGGGCTGGCCGTCAGCGCCACCGACTGTGACGTTCGTCGCGATCTGGTTGACGTTGTAGGTCATCGCCGTCGGGCTCGTCAGGTTGCAGGTCGGAGCATCGAGGTCGATGGTGAGGTTGCGAGTCGTGGCCGCCGTCGCGTTGCCTGCGGGGTCGGTGCACGTCGCGGTGACCGCGTACGCGTTGGTGCCGGTCACGGCGTAGCTCGTCTGCGCCACGTTCGCGGTCGGCGTCAGGTCGCGAGGAGCCGTCGCGCCAAACGTCACGCGCACTCCGTTGGTGCCGACGTCAGCCGAAGTCGACACCGAGACTCCGAACATGCCGCCCGGAGCCGCCGCAGTTCCGACGAGCGTCTGGCCCGCCGCCGGCGAGGTGATGTCACACGTCGGCGCAACCGGATCGATCGAGAACTGGAACTCGCCCGGGTCGTTGACCGCGTAGAGGTTGCGGTTACCGACCAGGTCGGTGAGTTCGACGAAGACGTGGAGGCTCGTCTCGGTGGTGTACGGCCCCGTGAGCGTCACGGTGTATCGGCCCGAAGCGAACGTCGCCGAAGACGGGCGCACTGAACCCAGCACCGCGCCGCTCACGTCGCGCACCACGACCGCGTTCATCGCGGCGAGCGTCGCCGGAGTGTCCATGCAGCCCAGGCCGAACTCGAGCGTCGGCAGGCCACCATTCAATTCGGCGATATTGAGCCGACCGTCGGCGTTCGCGTCCTGCGGCAGGCGCGGGTTGGTCGAGCTCACACACGGGCGATCGGCGTCCGCGACGACGCTGATGGGCGCCGACTCAGGCGAAGGAGAAACACCGCTCGCCACGACGACCACCTTCAGCTGGTAGCTGCCGTTCGGGAACGTGAAGCCGTTGGCGGGGCTGGTCACGCCCTGCGCCATCTGGAACCAGCCCGAACCGCACGGGCCCTGCATGCGCTGCATTCCCGAGGCGGGATCGATCTGTTGGGTGGTGCACACGAAGACCTCGCCACCAACCGGAACACGCGCGGTGAACGACAGCTGGCGCTGCACACCAGGCGTGCCGGGCTGACCATCTTGCGCGGCCCCGAGGATGACCTGCGTCTGCCCGCTGAGCGGGAGCGGAGCGGTGATCGCCGGCCCGTCGAGATCGACCGTGACCGCGCACGTCGCTTCAGACGTACCGCCGTCGTTGGGGTTGGTGACCGCCGCGCGGAAGACGTAGTCGCCGCTCGCGAGAGTCAACGGAGAGAACGCTGCCACACCCGCTCCGGTGAGCGTCGTGGTGCCGGCGGCCACTTCAGCCGTCATGCCGCCGTCAGCGAGCAGGTCGGTGCGGAACAGCGCCGCAGGCTGACCGGAGCACACCGCATTGCTCGTCGTCTGGAAGCTGTACGCGCCGCTGCTCAGCTGCGCCGGAGTGAGGAGCGTCGGGCACGCCATCGGGCGGGTGAACTGCGCGCCGCAGCCACTCAACGCGACCACGACCGTGATGCTCGCCGAGCCCGTGTTGCCAGCAAGATCGGTCACGCGAACCTCGACCGTGTACGTGCCGTCGACACCGAAGGGCACCGCCACCGTCGCCATGTTGTTCATCACGGTGCCCGACCCGACCTGCATTCCGTTGCGGAACACGAGAACGGTCGAGCCGTTTTCTGCGCCAGTCGTCGAGACCGTCACGTCGACCGGGCTCTGCGTCACCACCATCGTCGCGCCACCATCGACGTTCGCAGGCGACGTGATGACCACCGTCGGAGGATCGAAGTCGACCGTGAACGTCGACATCGCCGTGCCCGTGTTGCCCGAACCATCGGTGCACGTCAGCGTCGCCATGTACGAACCCGACGTGAGCGTGAAATCGGCCGACACGTCACCGGTCATGCTCGGCGTCACGGTCTGCGGCGTCTGGCCCGTCACCGTCAGCGTGCACGACGTGTTCGCCGGAGCAGTGCCCGTCACGCGCGCCTGGAAGCCGCCCGTCGCGCTGTCGGCATCATCCATCGGGCCGTACGAGGCCGGCGTGGTCAGCGTCACCGTCGGAGCCGCGCGGCTCACCTGAATCGACGCCGACGCCTGCGGGTTGCCCGTCGGCGTGTTCACCGCCGTGCCGCTGCGCACCAGCTCAGCGAACAGGTCGTACCGCGCGCTGTCGGAGTCAGGCAGCGTCGCCAACGTCAGCGTCACCGTGCCGTTCACGAAGTCGACCGGCCCACCGACCGTCGTCGTGCCGCGCTTGATGCGCACCTGCACGCCGCTCACGCACGTCGCGTCGACCTTCACGCGCAGGTTGGTGCCCTGCGGAATCTCGGCGTTGTTGAGCACGCCCAGCGGCGCGCCCGTGTCTTGAGGGAAGGTCACCGCCGTCACCGCGGGCGCCGTGCACGTGTCGCGCACGGTCACCGTCGAGGTCACGGTCTTGGAGCACGTGTCGCGCGCCACCGAGACCGACAACGTCTGCTCACCCGCCGCAGCCGTCACACCCGTGAACGTCGCGCGGTTGCCACTCACGGTTCCGGTGAACGACATGCCGCCCACGCTGAGGGTCGCGGCGTCGATGTTGAAGGCGCTCCCGTCGGCGTTCTTCACGTTGACCGACACCTCGAACGGAGCGTCGACCATCATCCCGCTGGTCGGCGTCTCGAACGCGATGGTCGTGTCAGTGCAGTCCGGCGTCGGCCCTGGACAGTTGCAGCCCCCAACCACCATGGCGATCGTGGCCAGCGTGCCGGCCAACCGCATCATGTTCCCTCGCATGCGCGCTCCGTCTTCCTGTGTCCCCTCGGACCCTCTGAGCATTCAGAGCGAGAGGACGTGTTTGTCAGCCAACAACCCAATGAATTCGAGAGTGTCCGACTCGGCCACCTCGCGTGAAACCTCAAAATCCTGCAGCAGCGCCTCGACGATGTCGGCCACGGACCGCTTGCCATCGATCAGCTCGACGATCCGCTCGCCCACCTCCGAAACGTCGCCATCGGCCAGCTCGAAGCTATGCAATTGATCGTCCGGCGTCGCAGCGACCCACCTGCCCCCCACCTTCTGCAGCGCCGTTTCGCCGTGCACCTTCGGCACGTCGCTCAGCGAGACCACTCGGCTTTTCGAAGCGCGCGAATCACCCATGGTTTCTTCGTCGCTCCGCCCCGCTCCGGCCCGCGCGGGGGAACGTCGGTTCATGTAGTCGGGCCCCATGGGTGAGACAAGCCCCGGGTCATTCACCCGCGCTGGGTCACGACGCACCTGTCAGAGAAAACTCAACCCACCGCGAGCGCGATGAAGAGCAGCGTCAAGTACACCAGCGACGCACGGAACACGCGCTTGCCCCAGAACGGGGCCGCTTCGCGGTTCCACTTCTGCGCGGTGGTGAACAACAGCCACATGCCGAGCACGACTGCGGCGATCACGTACGCCACGCCGGCGAGCTTCAACCACGCGGGGAGCAGTGACACGGCCACCAGTAACACCGTCCACGCGAGGGCTTCCCACTTCGCGAGGGTGTCGCCCTTCTCGAGCGGCAAGCTGGTCAGCCCGGCGGCGAGGTATTCGTTCTTTCGAAACGCGGCGATGGCGATGAAGTGGGGCAGCTGCCACACGAAGAGGATCGCGAAGAGCGCGAGCCCAATCGCGTCGATCGCGCCCGTCGCCGCGGTCCACCCCATGAGCGGAGGGAGGGCACCCGGCACCGCTCCGACGTACATCGCCCAGTGCGTGCGAGACTTGAGCGGCGTGTAGACGAACGCGTAGCTCACCAGCGCGAGCAGCCCGAGACCCGCGGTGAGCAGGTTCGAACCGATCGCGATGAGCGGCAGCGACGCGAGGCCCAACACCGCGGCGAAGACGATCGCGGCGCGCGTGCTGATGCGGCGGTTGGGCAAGGGGCGCCCCGCGGTGCGCGCCATGAACGCATCTGAGCGGCGCTCGAGGACGCAGTTGATGGCGTTGGCTGCTCCGACGGTGCCGGCGATGCCGAGCAGCGTGAGCAGCCACGACTGCAGCGAGAGCGGTCGATGCGCGACGTACATGCCGCCGGCAGAAGTGAAGAGCACCTCGGTCGACAACCGCGGCTTCATCAGCGCCACGAAGTCGAGCCAACGCGGCGCAACCCGAGCGCGCACGGGCTCGGCGACTTCCAGCGGCGCGTTGATGGGGTCGGCCCTCAAGACGCGTCGCACGTAGCGCGCAGGCGCAGAGCAGACAAGTGGCCGCCCATCAGAGGCGTTACTACTTGTCGGCTGCCGGAGTGATGCCCGCGCGGCCCAGCTCCTCGGAGCACGGGTCCTTCGGCAGCATCTTCATGAACGCGCCGCCGATGAGCTTCGCCTTGTCCTTTTCCTTGGGGTCCTTCACCAAGAAGCGGGCGTAGTGGCAGTACGGCAGCGGGTTGTCCTTGTCGGCGTTGAGCGCCTTCTCGTAGCTCGCTCCAGCGTTGTCCTTCTCGCTCTTGAGCTCGTAGGTGCCGGCCAGCTCGTCGTAGGCAACCGACGCCATGGTCGCTTCGGCGTAGTACTCCTCAGCCGCGCGCTTCAGGTTCTCGACCGCCTTCGGGTAGTCCTTCTTCTCGTCCTTGTAGATCTTGCCGAGGAGGAAGCGGGCTTCCGGGTTCTTGGTCTTCGGGTCGCCGACCGCCTTCTCGAGCGTCTCGCGCGCCTGGTCGAACTTCTTCTGCTTGTACTGCGCCTGGCCGAGCATCGAGAGCAGCTTGGGGCTGTCGGGAACGAGCGTGAGCGCCTTCTTGAGCGCCTCTTCAGCCTGCGCCTCGCCGCCTTCCTTCTTCGAGAGCACCGTCGCCAGCGCGACGTGGAAGTGCGACGCGTGCGGGCTCATCTCGATCGCCTTCTTGATCTCGGTGACCGAGTCGTCGAGCTTGCCTTCGTAGAAGAGCCGGCGTCCCTTGATCAGGAACTGCTCCGGGTTGCTGCGGTCGAGCTGCGTGCCCTCGTTCTCAGCGTCCGCGATCGCCTTCTTCACCGCCGCCGCGTCTTCCGGGTTCACGCCGATTTCCTTCGTCGTGCACTCGCTCAGCTGCTTCTGGAACGCCTTGTCGGTGTACTGAGGAATGTCGCGTGACACGCGGCTGAGCAGGAACGCCTTCACGAACGAGTTCACCGCGAGCTGGCGCGGCGCCGACGTGTCGGTCATCTCGGACAGCGTCTTCACGTACTTCGCCGCCGTGCAGTAGCCGGGACCCGGGTTGTCCTGATCGAGGATCAGCAGCGACGTGCCGAGCAGACCGTCGGGGTGCGAGTTGCGCGTGTACTTGAGCGCCTGGTTGAACGACGACAGCGCGTTGATGTCGTTGCCGCGCCGGCGATTCAGGTTGCCGAGCGCCACGTAGACACGCGGGTCGTCTTGCGCCAGCGCCTGCGCGCGCTCGAGCGATTCCTTCGCGCCTTCGAGATCACCCGTGTTCGTCTGCAGCACACCGCGCGTCAGGTAGTAGAGGCTGACGTTCTTCTTCTCGGCTTCGGCGGCGGTGATGCGGTCTTGAATCGCCTTCAGACCCTCAGCCGTGTTGCCGTTGTAGAAGGCGAACATCGCCTCGGCCGCGTGCAGGTACGCCGACGCTTCCTTGTTCGCGAGGCCGGTCTTGATGTGCTTCTCGGCGTTCTCGCGGTTCGAGTCGTCGTGGAGGTGCTCGCCCCAGCGAATCGTGTACGCGTACGCGAGAATGCCGCGCGCATTGCGGTTGGTGTCGGCGTTGCCGTCGAGGCCGAGCGCGAATTCGGCGCGCTTGATCGCCTCTTCGTAGCCCTTGAAGTTGTCGGCCTTGAGCAGCTTGGTCGCGTCGCTGTTGGCGGTGTTCGCCTCGCGAATGTTCTTCGCGCGCCACTGACCGATGCCGAAGTACGCGGCGGCGGCCATCGGCACGAGGAACACCAGCACGAAGAACACCGCACGCGAGCCGCTGCTCTTGCCCGACTTGCCGCCCTTGCGAGAGCTGCGCACGTCGCTGACTTCGCTGATGCCGCTGATGGAGTACTCGGAGCTCTGCGACATCTCCGACGACTCTTCGGCTTCGTACTGGCGGCGACGGTTGCCCTGCGCGCGCTGCTGTGGAGGAGGACGCGGCGCGGCGCGGCCCTGATTCTGCGGCGAGCGCTGCGGAGGCGGCTGCGACGCGACCTGCACCGGCTGCGCGGCCTGCACGACGATCGCGGGCTCGGCGGCGCTGCTGCCGTTCGCCGGCGTCATCGGCACGGTGTTGATCTGCACGCCTGAAGTCGCGATCGCTCCGGAGTGCGTCGGCGGAGGAGGAGGCGGCGGCTCGGGCGCGGCAGGCTTGGGAACGGGGACACCGTTCTTCTGCATCGCCTCGAGCGTGTCGTTGTCAGCAGGATCAGCGGCGAAGGCCTTGAGGAGGTTTTCCTTCCCCACGTTCGGCTCACCGGCCTTGATCTGCAGCGCGCCGATCATGCGCAGCGCGTTCTTGTCAGCGGGCTGCACCTGCAGCGCGCCCTGAAGCTCTTCGATCGCTTTCTTGTCTTTGCCTTGCTCGGCGTAGACGCGAGCGAGGAGGACGCGCGGATCAGCAACTGAAGGGTGCGCCTTCACGCCCTTCTTGCAGACCACCATCGCTTCCATGAAGCGGCCCATGCCGAGGTACGCCTCGGCGAGGGGTTTGTAGGCTTCGGAACCAGGGTCCGTCGCGAACGCGTGCTCCAATTTTGCGAGCTCGGCCGGGCTCAGAGTCTTCGTCGCGGGAGGCATCGGAAAGACAGAGTTTTTTGCACCCTCACTGTGCCGCGTCAAATGTCAAAACGGGCGTGGCTGAATCCTTGACAGGTCTACCTGAAAACACGTAGTCAGCCGGCCGCCCGCCGCGCGTCGGGGCCCTGCATCATGGGGGTGTAGCTCAGTTGGGAGAGCGTCGCGTTCGCAATGCGAAGGTCATCGGTTCGATCCCGTTCACCTCCACACAGCGCAGCAGGCTGAAGAAAAAAGAAGCCCCGCCGACCGAAAGGAAGGCGGGGCTTCGTATTTTCCGAAGGTCGTTCGCGATCAGGCCGGCGGCGGGCCTTCGAGCAGCTGCTCGATCAGCGCCTTCGACTCGTCCTTCTCCTCGACACGCGCAGCAGCAGGAGCGACCGCCGCGGTCTCGACCGTCACCGGCGCCTCAGCCTCGACCTCGACCGACTCTTCGGCCTTCTTCTTGGTGCCCGCTCCGGAGCGGCAGGTGCGGCACCAGGGCTGATTGCGGATCGCACCGTCGGCCATCTTGCGAAGACCGAACATCGCGAGCGGCTTCATCGCGCGGCACTTGAGGCACATCATGGTGATGAGCACCTCGTTCCCGTCGGCGTCGTAGACCGCCGACTTGCGGCGCTTGCGCGCTTCCTTCGGCGTCGCGTTGGGGTCGGCCGCAGGCTTCTTCGCCTCGACCGGGGTCATCATGGGCGTGACTTTGTAGAGCACCGATTGATCTCCTGAAGGCAGTGCGCGGGAATGAAAAAAACCGCCGGAGGCCGATTTTCAGGCCTCGGTACGGATTTCTTAACGAGGTGACGCGGGTTTGGAAAGGGCCCTGTCACGTATTGTCACGTCACGTCACTGACGCTGATCACGGCATCTCGTTGCGCGGCGCATTGCCGCACGGCTCAGCGGGATCGACGAAGACGACGCGGCCCTGCTTGGGCGCTTTGAACGTCTCCTTCTTCGCCTGCCAGAACGAGATCAGATCGTCGCGCAGGTTGCTGCCCTTGTTCTCCGCGAGATCGACCTGCGAGGGATCAATCGTCGCGAGCACCGGAGCGAGCCCGTCGCCACCGCGCGCGAGGAAGTCGGGGAGCGCGACCTTGTACTTCTTCGCGGCGTCGATCTTCTTGCCACCGGGCAGCGTGAAGCCGCGGAGGCGATCAGGTACCACGCACCGCGAGAGCTTCACCTCGAGGCCGGAGACCTGGAACACGCCCTTCTTCGAGCCGAACGCCGCCATCAACAAACGCTCCAGCTGCTCGCCGGTGAGATCGAGCGTGGCGACCGCGTTGTCGAACGGAATCACCTCGTACACCGTGCCGTAGGTGAGCGGCCCTTCCTTCAAGTCGGCGCGCAGACCGCCGGGGTTCATGAGCGCCACGTCGGCCTTGGCCATCGCGCGCAGCGAGTCGGCGAGGAAATCACCGAGCGCGCTCTCGCCTTCGTACACCCGGCCGAGCACGGCGGGCACGGTGAGGCCGAGATCCTTCTGCTGCAGCTCGGTGACGGCCTGCTCCGAGGGCTGCATGGCCTGCATGACCGTCTGATCCTGCCGGATGATCTGGCCGTGGAACTTGGCCTGCACCGGAGTGACCTGATCAGCGCGCGGCTTCAACTTCTTGGGGTCGCAGCTCTTGGTCTCGATGTCCCACGTCTCACAGATCTCGATACCCGAGTTGATCACCGTGCGCGTGGGAATGACCTTCTTCGTCTCGGGGTCGATCGAGAGATCGATCACGCCGAAGTACTTGCCGAGCGCCCAGCTCTCCATCACCGGCGTGCCGTTGATCACGTGCCCGACCTGCGCGTGCGTGTGACCGGCGACCACCGCGTCGAGCGTGCCCTCGGGCAAGCCCTTCATCATCTCGAAGATCTCCGCTGAATCGAGATCGCAGCTGGTGGTGTCGTTCTTGTTGGAGCAGTCGCCGCACTTTCCGCCAGCGTGAATGGTGGCGATGACGAGATCGGCCCCCTTCTCACGAAGCCGCGTCGCGGCAGCGAGCGCTTCCGACGCGAGCGGGCGGAACTTCAGCGTCTGCACGTTGATCGGCAGCGTGACCGTCGGAGTCTGCGGCGTGGTGAGCCCGAGGATGCCGATCTTCAACCCGTGGCGGGTGATCATCACCGTGCCGTCGCTCGGCAACCAGGCGGGCCGCGCACCCGTCGCGACTTCGTAGATGTTCGTCGAGAGCAGCGGGAACTTCGCCTGCGAGATGCGCGCCTTGAGCGCACCGAACGGGTCCATCGTCGCCTGCGTGGCGGCGGAGATCGGGCCGACCGGGCCGTAGTCGAACTCGTGGTTGCCGATGGCGGCGGCGTCGTAGCCGAGCTGGTTGAGCGCCTCGATCACCACACCACCCTCGGTGAGGTTGGACATCAGCGTGCCCTGGAAGAGATCTCCCGCGTCGACCAGCACCACGCCGTCGGGGTTTTCCTCGCGGAGCACCTGCACGTAGGCCGCGAACGTCGCGACGCCGCCGTAGCGAATCTCTCCGCGGGGGAACTTCTCCTTCTGCGACATCACCCAGCCGTGGAGATCGTTGGTGCCGACGATGGTGACACGCAGCGGCTGGTTCGACTTCGCGGGCGTCGCGGGCTCCGGCGGCGGCTTGATGGCCTTGGTCGGAGGATCGAGCGGGACCGCGGCGTGCTCGGCCTGACAACCCACGAGCACGGCGCAGAGGAGAAAGAGGTGTCTTTTCATGTCGTCACGCTGCAGCAGTGTTTCGGGGGCGCCGAATCCACCACAGCAGCAGCAACGCAGGAAGGAAGACGAGCAGCGGGTTGCCACATGAGCAACCGGTCGGAGGATCCATGCGGCCGCCTCCCGGACCGGTGCCGCCACCACCGGGGCCCGTCGTGCCGCCGCCGTCAGCGCCACCGTCAGCGCCGCCATCGGTGACGCCACCGTCAGTGCGGCCGCCGTCGCTCACGCCCGAGTCCGGCTCAGGGGGAAAGTCGACGCCCGGAATCTGCAGCAGGTTCGCCAACGGCTCGAGCGAGACGAGCTTGTAGTTCGCGAGCGTGGTGTCCTGCACCGCGAGCATGCCCTTCGGAAAACCGGGCATCGGCTGCAGCGTGCTCGCGAGGTGCTGAGGCAAGCGAGCGCGAACCGAACCACCATCGGGAGCACCGATCGCCGCTGAGCCCATCACGGTGAGACCGGGCACCGAGCTGTTGAACTCGCTGGCGACGATGACCTCCGCCTGCGGGTTGGTGGTCAGCACCCATGTGCCTCCGTCGACGAGCGGGAGAAGCGTGAGGCCGCCGATGGTCGCTCCGAGCTGGCCGGCGTCGATCGACGCCACGAACTGGGGATTTCCGAGCGGCTCGATCAACACCACGCCCATCGTCGGGAGCGTGATGAAGACGTTGCCGTTGCGATCATCGACGGTGATGCCGGCTGGAACCTGCGGCAGGTTGAGCTGATCGAGCGGCGCGTAGATGAGGCCACCGTCTTCGATGTTCACCGAGAAGCGCTGCAAGGTCGCGGTGCGGGTGACGTGCAACACGAAGCCGCCGTCGTGCACGTCCTGCAGCGCGATGAAGCCTGCGCTCAAGACAGAAAATGAGAGCGGAGCGACCTGGCCCAGACCGCCGTCGCCGAGATCGATGAACGCGTGTATCGCGCTGTTCGCAGTCGCGACGAACAACAGCGGGCCGCGTGAGTCGGCGCTCTTGAGCGGGCCCAGACCGATGACCTGCTGCAGCGCACCTGTCGGTGTGTACGAATACGCGCCGATCTGCGCGGTGTCGGTGCCGATGACGAAGCCGCCGCTGGTGGTGATGATCGCCGGGTCGCCGGCCTGGCTCGAAGGAATCGAGGTCGTCTCGGTTGACCACGGCACGACGATGGGCTGAGCCAGAGCGACGGAAGCGACGAGTCCCAACAGCAGCGCGAAACGCGGAGTCATGCGCTTGCTCCTCTTCATCCCGGCCCGGGGCAGACGAGGTTCGTGCACATCGTACCGCTGGCGCAGGTGCGATTGTCGCAGTCGAGGTCCATGCAGTCGGCGGCGCCGTCGCCGTCGTCGTCGAGCCCGTTTCCGCAGTTGCTCTCGGGCGGGAAACAGCCGAACACTGCATTCCCTCCGTCGCTCGAACCTGCGTCGCTCGATCCGGCGTCGGGCGTTCCCGCATCGCTCGTGCCCGCATCAGCGCCGCCGTCGTCGGGGCCGGCATCGCCCGCGTCGACGGGGAAGATGACTCCGCAGCGCCACGGCGGCGGGCTGGGCGTGACGCATTCGAGGCCGAGGCACGAGGTGTCGAGACAGTCGGTGACGCCGTCGTTGTCGTTGTCGAAGCCGTCGTCACACCTCGTCTCTTCGCACCGCGAGGCGAGACAGGTGGTGCCGGTGGCGCACGCGCGACCGCACATGCCGCAGTTCTGCTCGTCGGAGGTGAAGTCGAACGTCTCGTCGGTCATGCCGTCGCAGTCGTCGTCGATGCCGTTGCAGAGTTCGGAAGTGGGCATCACCGTCTGCGCGCAGGCGAGCGCTCCGGCGACGCACGAGCGCGCTCCGGCGTTGCACGCGCCCTGCAGACCTGTGGTGCACGCCTCGCCCATCTCCGGAAACGTCTCGTCGATTCGGCCGTCGCAGTTCTCGTCGTTGCCGTTGCAGGTCTCGTCTTCGACGCACTCACCGACGCGGAAGCAGCGGCCGCCGCCGCCGAACTGCGGGCGGCACTCATAGCCGCTGCCGCAATCAGCAGTGGTCTCGCAGCTGAAGCGGCCCTTGTCGGGATTGAGCGACTGGCAGGCCCCGAAGACGAACATCGAAATCAACGCGAGGCGGCGCATCAGAAGGTGCCTCCGATGCTGACACCTGCACCCTGCGGCGACGCGGTGGGCGTGACGGTGACGGTCGAGGTCGAGGCGTCGACGATGCCCGAGATGACGGCTCCGAGGAGCGCCGCGCCGCCGACGATGAACGACACGTTGGCGATGGTCGCGTTGCGATTCTGTTCGAGCGCCTGCGCGCGCGTGCCCTTGTAGAGCATCAGGTCGGCGTCGTACCCGAGGGTGAGCGCGTTGAACTGGCTGCGCGCGATGAGACCCATGATGAGCCCGACCGCTCCGCCGGCGACGGCGGTGCCTCCGAGAATCCAGGTGAAGGGAGAGAGCGAGACGGTCTGCGTAGCCGCGGGATCATCGGGCTTCTTGGTGAGGGTGGGCACAACCTGATCATCGGGAATCTGACCGGGGATCAGCAGCAGCTTGAAGTCAGCCTTGGTGTCCTGGTTGGCCTCGACGCCGAGCAAGCGCGTGATGGGGAGGTACTTCTTGCGCTCGATCTTCACCTCATACTTGCCGGGCTTGAGCGTGAGCTTCAGCGGCGGCGCGCCGACGAACTCTCCGTTCATCGAGATCTGCGCGTCGGCGAGGTTGGCGGTGATGCTCAGCGTGCCGCGCGCTTCACGTTCTCCACGCAACAGCGGCGGCACGGCCTGCTCGACGTCTTTCTGGAAGCGGCGCGCCGCGATGAGGATGGGACGATCGACATCGGCCACCACCGTGAGCGTGGGAATGTCGATGAGCCACAGCTTGAGCAGGTAGTTCTTCTCGTCGCGGCTCAGCGAGCCGAGCACCGCGCGCTTGATGCCGAGGCTCTCGAGTTCCTGCGCGACGCACGCCGCTTTGCCGCCACACTTCTTCAATTGCTCGTAGCGCTTGGCGTCGAGCTTGGCGCGCAGATCATCGGGCGTGACGAGATCGAACTTCTGCGCTTGAGCCTCGGTGACGATGGCGCGCGTGACCTGAGCTCCCAGACCCATCATCAAATCGGGCGCGTCGACGTCGACCACCGCGGTCTTCGGCCCCGCAGCGAGCACCAGCGCGGCCACGGAGAGAACGGAGTGCATCACGGCCGGGCACTGTATTCTCCTGTGTGCACGATGCGAACTGTTGGCCGACGAGATGAGTAGCGAAGCCCCGGACCCGGACGAGGACGGAATCTCGATCCTCACGTACACGGTGGAGCCGAACTACGCCGGCTGGCGGCTCGACAAGTATCTCTGCGAGAAGATCAAACGCGCGTCGCGCACGCGGGTGCAGGAGATCATCGAGAACGACGTGGTGTACGCCGAGCGCAAGTTGAAGGCGTCGACCGCGGTGTGGCCGGGGCTGACGTTTCAAGTGCGGCGGCGCGTGCGCGAAGAGCCGACGGTTCCTGACGCTGATCAGATCGAGATCGTCTTTCAAGACGACGAGGTGCTGGTGGTGAACAAGCCCGCGGGGCTGCCGATTCACCCCACCGCGCGGTACCACCACAACACGCTCGTCGAGCAGCTGAAGAAGCGGTTCGGCGCTGACTTTCGAGCGGACCCCGCGCATCGACTCGATCGCGAGACGTCGGGGCTGTTGGTGTGCGGCAAGACGCTCGAGGCGTGTCAGCGGCTGATGAAGTCGTTCATGCACGGATCGGTCGACAAGCAGTACCTGGCGATCGTCGAAGGCCAGCCGCCGCGCGACGAGTTCGAGGTGGACGCTCCGATCGCGGAAGGCACCGAGGTGATTCGCATCGCGGTGCGCATCGACGCGCGCGAGGGGCGCTCTGCGCAGACGAAGTTCGTCGTCGAGAAGCGCTTCGAACGGGACGGCGCGAAGTTCGCGGTGCTGCGCTGCTTCCCCATCACCGGGCGGCAACACCAGATTCGAATTCACGCTCAGCACGCGGGCTTTCCTCTGGTGGGAGACAAGATGTACGGGCCTGACCCGGGCTATTTCGATCGCTTCAGCAAGCATCAGCTCGAGGAAGAGGCGTGGGTGAAGCTGCGAATGAAGCGGCAGGCGCTCCACGCGGCGGTCATCGAGTTTCCGCACCCCGTCACGCGGGCGGCGATGAAGTTCGAGCTGCCCCTGCCGAAAGACATGAGTGATTTCGTTCGATGAAGTCGTCGCGCTGATTCGGCCGCGCGGGCGCTCACTGATCGCGATCGATGGGCTGCCGTGCGCGGGGAAGTCCACGCTCTCCGAGAAGATCTTCGCGGAGCTCGGCATCGACAGCGTGTCGATCGACGACTTCCTCATTCCCTTCGGTGCCTGGCCCGACGACATCGCGCCGGCGTTTCCATTTCCGTACTTTCGCAACGACGAGTTCGAGCGCGTGGTGCGCGGTCTCTCGCGCGGGGAAAACGTCAGCTACGTGCCGTACGACTGGGCGCTCGGCCGCACGTCTGATCAGCTGCGCCACCTCGAGGGTTCGAAGTCGTGGGTCGTCGAGGGATGCTCCGTGCTCGCGGAGCACTTGAGCGAGGCATTCGACGTGCGCCTGTTCGTGAAGAGCGATGCCGGGTCGTTGATGGCAGCGCGGACCAGGCGTGACGGCGAGGTCGACGTCGCGAAGTGGAGAGATCTCTATCTGCCGAGCGTCGAGCGGTATCTCGCGACTCGCCCCGAAGAGCGCGCACAGCACCTGGTGGCGGGCCGCATGTCTCCAGTGGAGACATAGAGTACGCTCCCGCACATGGCTTCGTGGCGCGGACGGCTGTTCAAGCTCGGGTTGCGGGGTGCGGCGTGGGCGTCGCGGAATTCGTGGGCGAGCAAGGTGTCGACTCCGTTGCTCAGCGCGCTGGGGCGAGCCGTTGCGCGCGGCCGTGGTGTGAAGCGCGAGTCAGAACCTCGCGCGCTGGCCGAGGCGTGGCAGCGCGCGTTTCCCTCGAAGCGTGACGTGCCGATCGTCGAGGTCACCGAGCGTGAGGCGTTCGCCGAGATTCACACCGTGTGTCCGCTGCGCGCGTCTGGAGACCTCGATGCGTGCCATCGGATGATGGCTTACGACCGCGCGTTCGTGGCGAATGCCGGCGGGAAGTTCGTGGTGCTCGAGTCGCAGGCGACGGCCGGTGTCACGCGATGCCGAGTGGTGATCCGGGCCCTCTCCCCGACCCTCTCCCCTGCGGGGGAGAGGGAGGTTTAGAACGAGAGCTGAACGCCCGCGCTGAGCGACGGGTACGCGAACCACGAGAACTGCGATGCGGCCGCGGTCTCTCCGTAGTTCAAGCCCGTGAAGGTGAGATCAGCGCTCGCGACGAGTGAGAAGGCCTGCGTCACGCGGAACTTCACGTTGAAGCGCGGCGCGATGGTGAAGATCGCCGTCGCCGCTCGAGTGCCGTAGAGCTGCGCGAGAATTCCAGGGCCGAGCTCGAGCCCGATGCCGAACTGAAACCGCCACACGTCGAGGCCCACGCGGTAACCGAGACGCACCTGGCCGCCCGCTTCGTTCGCCGACTCCGCACCGTTGGGCAGCGGAGGCTCGAAGCTCATCTCACCGAGCGCGAGCAGATGCAGCGAGCCCAGCAACCGCCCACCCGCGAACGACGCGAAGGTGGTGGTGAGCGGCTCGAAGTCGACGCGCAGCTGCCACTTCGGGTCGCGCGCGTTCACCTGAAGAATGCGGCCCGCGCCACCGACGCTCACCGCGAGGTTGACGCCGCTCTTGAGCGTCGAAGGTTGTTCGACCTGCTGCACGACCAGCGGGCCACCCTTCGCCGCCACCATCACCGACGACGTCACCGGCGTGAGCGAGTTCATCGGCACCACGTGCCGCTGCCCGTCGGTCAGCGTGACGCGACCACCGAAGCTCTGCCCACCCTTGAACAGCCGAAGCCCATACGAGCCCGGAGCGAGCGCCACTTCCTTCGCGCCGCCGACGACCTCGACCACCACCTGGTCGCGCGAGAGATCGGTGACCAGCGAGCGATCGGCCTCGGGCAGCACCAGCATCGACGACGGCTTGAGCAACGACGAGAGCACCAGCTCGCCCTGCCCCGACAAGCGGAAGTCGTAGTTGGGGTGCTGCGCTCCGACGGCGAGCATCGCGGTGCTCGAGACGGTGCGGTCGTACGCGTACTTGTACGCCTCAGCGAGCGTGACGAGCTTGTCGCCGCTCGCGTCGGCTGCTCCGCGAAGACCGGAGATGAAGTTGTGCGTGAAGTAGCTGCCCATCACCTCGCTCGACTCGAGCGCCGCTTCGTCAGCCGCAGAAGAAGTGATGAACGCCTCGCCGGTGGCCTGCAGCGTGTCGGCGAGCCGAATGGTGAAGCCCTCGACCGACTTGCCGCCCTTCTCGCGAAGACCCGCGCCCGAGCGGCACGCGTCGACGACGACCAGACGAACGTCCGCCGCGGTGCCCGAGAGCAGCGCCTTCAAGCGCGAGTACGCGAGCTTCTCGGTGCCGACTTCGATGGCCTCTCCGTCGGAGTGACCGGAGAAATAGAAGAAGACGACGGTGCGCGTGTCGGGCGACTTCTTGAAGAACGCCACGCGGTCACGCGCTTCGGTGATGGCACGCTCGACAGAGCCGACCCGTTGGCCCTGGAGCAGCATCACGTCATCAGCCTGCACGTCCCCCAGCTCGACCAGCACGCGGGCCATCTTCCCGGCGTCGCTCTCCGCGTACCGTAGCGGAGGCATCTCACCGGAGCCCGCGTTGTTCCCGACGACGATGGCGATGCGGCGCGTCTCAGCGCTGGCCGTCGTTGGCACCAGGAACGTCGCTGCCAGGAGCAGCAACGGAGCCAGGAGCCAACGGGACTGCCGCGTCGCCGGTGAGGTCACGGTGAAGCCTTGCGAAACTCACGGAAAACGAAGCTCACCCCCGGCAGCTTCGGATTCTTGGCATCGAGTTTGAGGGCAGCTTCGACCTGCGCGGCAGTGATGGGCGTCTCGGAAAAGACCGCGACCAGCTTTTCCGAACCAAGGGTGTCGTCGAGCTCGACCGCGCCCGGCAGTTCGACCTTCGCCTTGCCCTCGACAGGGTGGCTCTGAGCGGCACCGAACGGGTGATAGACCGAGAAGACTCCGGCGCCGTCGGTGGACGCGACCATCAAGTACTTCGCGCCCGCGGGGCTGACCACGAAGCGAATGCGATCGCTCGGGTGGAGCACGGTGTCGTCCTTCACGGGGAAGGAATTCCCTGCGCCGCGCACCGCGAACACCTCGAACGACGGCGACGCGAGACCCTTCATGCCGACGTACGAGTCGTCCTCGGTCTGCGTGCCCGGGCCCGTCGTGAAGGCGACGGCAGCGGCGGCTCCGGCGACGGCGAGCGCGGGGATGAGAATCTTCAGGCGGAAGCGATCGAAGAACGAGCCGCGCGAGGCAGCGACGCGCGCCTCGACCTTGGGCAACGTGCGAGCGAACACGAATTGCTCGAAGCGTTCCTTGTCTTCGTTCAGCTCGCGCCAGCGGTTGCGGCACGCGTCACAAGAATCGATGTGGTGCTTCGCTTCGTTCGCTTCAGGCGCGGACAACGCGGACAGCAACAGCAGGTCGATGGTCTCGGAAGAGAGGTGGGCTCCGCGCGGATGAGCGGTAGCAGCCGTGGAGTTCATGCGACACCTTCCCGCTCGACGAACTTGCGAGAACGCTCGAGGAATTCCTGCAGCCGGTTGATGACCGTGCGGCGGGAGATGCCGAGCGTGTTGGCGATCTGCTCCTGCTCCAGACCGTCCATGTAATAGAGCACCGCGACTTCCTGGAGCTTCTCAGGAGCGCGCTTGATGAGGCGCATCGCCGTGTCGCGATCGAGCATGTCGGGCTCGGGCGTGCTGCCGTCACCTTCCGGCAATTCTTCCGGAGCGGTGGGCTCGGCCTGACGCGAGCGATCGCGAATCTGGTTGAGGCAGTAGTTGGTGCTGATCCGGTAGATCCACGCCAACGCCGTAGCGTCGTCCGGAGCACTCTCGATGTGTCGAAGCACGCGCACGAAGACCTCCTGCGTGGCGTCTTCCGCGAGGGCGTCGTCCTTCAACAACCGACGACAACGCGAATAGATCGCCGTACCGAACTTCCGGTACAGGGTTGAAACCCGTTCGCCGGTCTGAACCCCAGGGTCGACCACCGTGTGCAGCCTTTCTGTGTGCTGGGCGCGAGACTTCTTCGCGACTCGCTCCCTACACGACCCTACAGCTGTGCGAAACCACCCTCGGTGAGGGTTCACGGCTGCGTCGGTCGTCGTCGTGTGGGGGGCCGAAGGCACAGGAAGCGATTGACAAAGATCGCCATTTCCATGTGCAAAGAACCGGAAAGACCCGTGATTCAGGGTGGTTGGCGCTGAGAAATTCCTCATCAACCGGCTCATGGCTCGGAATTGCGGGGTGGATTAAGTGGCGCGCCATGTGCGGCGTCTTCGGCATCTTCGGTCATGAAGAAGCGAGTCACCTGACGTACCTCGGACTTCACGCGCTGCAGCATCGTGGGCAAGAGAGCGCAGGCATCGTCGCCAGCGACGGATCGAATTTGAAGTCATTCCGCGCGATGGGTCTGGTGGCCGACATCTTCAACGAGCCGGTGCTCGCGAGCCTGCCGGGCAAAGCGGCCATCGGTCACGTGCGGTACTCGACGGCGGGCGGCTCGCACGTGAAGAACGCGCAGCCGTACCAGGTGAGCTTCGCGGGCGGTCAGCTCGCCATCGCACACAACGGAAACTTCGTGGACGCTGACGAAGCGCGCGCGCACCTCGAGCAGGCGGGCGCGATTTTCCAGAGCGATTCAGACACGGAAAACGTCATTCACTACATCGCGCGCTCCCGAGCGGCGACGTTCGAAGGGCGCGTGGTCGAAGCGCTGAAGCAGCTCGACGGCGCGTTCTCGATGGTCTTCCTCACCGAGAAGAAGTTGGTCGCGGTGCGCGATGCGATCGGCTTCCGCCCGCTGGTGCTGGGTCGCGTGAAAGAGGCGTACGTCATCGCCAGTGAGACCACGGCGCTCGATTTGATCGAGGCCGAGCTGCTGCGCGAGATCGAGCCCGGAGAGATGGTGGTCATCGACGAGAACGGGCTCAAGTCGAGCTTCCCGTTCGAGAAGAAGCCGGTGAGCCGCTGCGTGTTCGAGTACGTCTACTTCGCGCGCCCCGACAGCAAGCTGTTCGGCGAGCAGGTGTTCTCGGTGCGCAAGCGCCTGGGCGCCGAGCTCGCGAAGGAGCAGCCGGTGAACGCCGACGTCGTCATCGCGGTGCCCGATTCAGGAGTGGCGGCCGCGATGGGCTACGCGCAGGCCTCAGGCATTCCGTACGACGTGGGCCTCATTCGCTCGCACTACGTGGGGCGCACGTTCATCGAGCCGCAGCAGTCGATTCGGCACTTCGGCGTGAAGCTGAAGTTGGCTCCGGTGCGCGCTTCGCTCGAGGGGAAACGCGTCATCGTCATCGACGACTCCATCGTGCGTGGCACCACGTCGCGGAAGATCGTGAAGATGATTCAGGCCGCGGGCGCGAAGGAAGTGCACCTGCGCATCTCGTCTCCGCCGACTGCGTGGCCGTGTTTCTACGGCATCGACACGCCGTCGCGGCAGGAGCTCATCGCCGCCTCGCACTCGAGCGAGGAGATCGCGCGCTACGTGACTGCTGATTCGCTCGCCTACCTCTCGCTCGACGGGCTGCACCGCGCCGCCGGAGATGCGAGCGGCAAGTCGTTCTGCACCGCGTGCTTCAGCGGGAAGTACCCGACGGGTCTGCCCGCGCCCTCGCCTGCTGCTTCGGCGGCCGCTGCGAAGGCCTGAGCATTTCGTCTGATTTTGATTCGACCGCGTGCAACTGCACGTGATCGCTCACTGATCCGCTCTTTTCACACTTTGGAGCGTGCGTGGGTCTTGTGGCCACACCACGCGGGCTTCAAAGGAAATTCAAAATCATGGGCGGCTTTCTTCTCTTCATCGGCTTGGCAGTTCTCGTCTACGGGCTCACGCAGCACTTCAAGGGCAAGCGCATCCTCGCGGCGCCTTTCAAGAAGACGGGCGACATCGCGAAGAACCCCATCTCGGAAGATCCGAAGGGCGCGATGAGCACCGAAGGCAAGGTCCTGCCGCCGGAGCAGCAGCTGCTCTCGCCGTGCACCAAGCAGCCGTGCCTCGCCTACGAAGTGAAGATCGAGCGCATGTACGAGAAGACCGAGACGACCCAGGACGGCACGAAGACCGTCAAGGGCACCGAGACGCTCGAGACCGTGAAGGGCGGCGCGGTGTTCGGCCTCGATGACGGCTCCGGCGCGATCATGGTCGACGTCAGCAAGGGCGCCGACTTCGACAACATGAAGGACGGCTACAAGAAGGAGATCGGTGGCCACTCCGGCAGCTCGCACATTCAGTTCGGCGAGTTCCGCTTCGACGTTCCCGCGATCAGCAGCAGCAGCGGCTGGACCATCGGCTTCAAGGCGACCGAGAAGTTCGTGCCGGTCGAGGGCAACCTGTTCGTTCTCGGCAAGCTCGACGGCGGCAAGCTGACCAAGCCGGGTTGGCGCTCGATGCTCACCTCGGCGAAGGGCCGTGAAGGTCTGCTGGGCAGCATCGCGAAGAAGAAGAAGTTCTCGTTCATCGGCGGTGGCGTGGCCGCGGTGCTCGCGATTCCGCTGATGATTCTGGGGCCCCAAGGCCGACCCGAACGAAGTCTCGGCGTACTGCGAGAGCCAGCTGACCGACGCGCGCCAGCGCTGCAGCGACACCGTGAGCGACGTCGACGGTGAGAAGTACACGTGGACCGTGACGAAGCCGGGTGAGTACGAGATCTCGGCGTTCGCTCCGCAGAAGAAGATCAGCCTCGTGCCGTTGCTGGTCGTGAAGGACGCGCAGGGCGAAGAGCTCTTGAACGAGCAGGGCCCGATGGCGGGCACGGCGTCGGGCAAGGTGACGGTGAAGGCCGGCACGTACGACATCACCGTGAGCCCCGCGGACGCGTACATGGTGAAGGGCGGCTTCTCGTTCGACCTCGAGATCAAGTCGCTCACCGTCGAGGCCGCTCCGGCGGTCGCGAAGGCTGACGGCGAAGAGGCTCCGGCGGCGGACGGCGCGGCGTACACCGACGCGCAGCTGGCCGAGCGCATCGAGTCGCTCAACGAGATCTGCGGCGACACGTACTGCGAGGGTTCGTTCGACTACCAGTTCAAGAAGCTCGCCTGCGCTGACTCGTCGCACTGCGTGCTCTCGTTCACCGCGAAGAACCAGGACAAGAAGAACAGCAAGCCGATGGACGTGGAGCTCGAGATCGCCGGCTTCAGCAAGCTGAGCCAGGACCTCGAGGAAGAGTACAAGTACGAGGGTTCGTTCGACGAGGCGGTCGGCAACGCGCTGATGAAGTGGGAAGAGCACCCGGTCGCGAAGAAGGTCTCGGCGGCGAAGTCGATTGCCGCTCCCGCGAAGGCCGACAAGAAGCAGAAGAGCAAGGCCGTCGCTCCGGCGCCGAAGCCGAACAAGAAGGCCGAAGTCGCTCCGAAGCTCGAGTCGAAGCCGGCGCCTGAGAAGAAGACGACGGTCGCGGCGGCGCCTGCTCCGGTCGCGGCTCCGGTGGCGAAGAAGACGGCGGCTCCGGCTCCGGTCGCGGCTTCGCCTTCGAGCAACCGCACCAGCAAGAACCTCGAGGACTGAGTTCGTCAGTCGCGTGGGTGAAGTGCAGCGGGCTCTCCTTTCGGGAGGGCCCGTTTTGCTTTTGCGGGTCAGAACCCGAAGCCGATGAGCACGGAGGTCGCGCCTGGAAGTGCGCCCGTCGCCGGGACGTAGCGGATCTCGAAGCGGCCAGCGGCGGCCACGGCCGCGGCGAAGACGATCGCGGCAGCTCCGGCGCCGTCGATGCGGCCCCAGCCACGGAAGAAGCTCGAGGACGCGTTCGTCGACCAGAGGAAGAGGACGCCCCAACCGACGCCGATGCCGAAGTGCGGGACGATGGTGCCCTCGCGCAACGTGAAGCCGCCGATGAGGTACGCGAGCGCGGCGGGCTGCAGGAGCGGGCGATCTTTGTTCGCGATGACCGCGAGCTCGATGCGGGTCTCGACGAAGCCCGACGCGACGAAGGTGCCGCCGCGGGTGGTCTGTGCGCTGAGGCCGCCGGCGAAGCTCAGGGCGGGGAGCGTCGACATCGCGTCGTCGTCGAACTTCGCGAGCGCGAAGCGGAGGCCGAGGCCGGCGCGCATGCTGAAGTGCACCGATTCGCCGCTCTCGACGGGGAGGACGGCTTCGAGGCCCGTCGTGGCCACGATGCCGAACTTCGGGCGGGGACCGGCCTCGACGACTTGCTGCTGCGAAGTCTCAGGCGTCTGCGCAAGGGCAGTCGTGGAGAGCGCCAGGAAAACCGCAGCAAGCGTCGAGCGCACGGGCGTGACACGGATGGTGCGCTCGGAGATTCAGATGCAGGTTCACCCTCACCCCGACCCTCTCCCTCGCGGGAGAGGGGGACTCTGCGCCCGCCCTTCTCCGTCGCGCTTCGTCGTGACCGTCTCGTGGTCGCGCTTTCGTCGATCTTCGTCGTCGAAATTCAGCGGACGCAGCCGGCTGTGGCGCTGGTGCTGGCGGGGCTGACGATGGCGAGGTTGTCGAATGAGCAGCTCGTCAGATTCAGGCGGATGCGCCCCACGCCGCCGCCTCCTCCGCCTCCGGGAGGGTTCGACGCGCAGTTGGCGCCGAAGGGAGCGAGGCCGTTCGCCGAGCCGCCCATGCGCGATGCGCCGTCGCCGCCGTTTCCACCGCAGCCGGTGCCCGTTGAATTGCACGTCGCCTGCGCGGCGCTCACGGGTCCGTCCTGTCCATCACCACCGTTGAGCTGCCCACCGCTCCCTTCCGCGCCCGCGCCGCCGTTCGCCGCGAGCACGGAGATCGGGCCCATCGTGAGCGTCGTGCCCTCGAGCAGAATCGCTCCACCGCTGCCGCCACCGCCGCCGCCCGTGCGTTGGCCCGAGTTGCCGCCCTGCCCGCCCTGACCATTCGCTTGAACGCTTCCCAGCGACCCGAAGGTGATGGTGCTGCCCGCCGAGATTTGCACCGCGCCGCCACCGCGACCGCCGAAGCCGCCGTTGGCCTGACTCACGCGCCCACCCGAACCGCCGCGACAGCCGCCACGCAACGGAGTCAGCGTCTGCGCGGTGTTCATCACTACGCCCGCATCGCCGCGCGGACCGCCGTTCGAACCCGCGGCACCTGAGCCGCCGTTGGTGCCGAACGCGCCGCCGCCTGCACCGCCGCCCGTCTCGGGGTTGCCACTCGCTTCGCCGTCTCCGCCGCGCTCGACGGCGTTGCAGCCCGTGTGACCACCTGCGCCGAGCCCGTCGTTGGCGCTCGACGCGTTGATGGTCGAGTTGATGTTCACCGTGGTGCGCACCGCGATGATCACCGGCCGTGCACCCGTCGTGCGCAGCGCGTTGCCGACCACCAGCGTGTCGGCGAACAACAACACGGTCGGCGTGCCGCCCACGTTGATGACCGTGAACGGAGGCTTCGCCGGTCCTCCGCTGCACGTCGTCCAGTCGATGCCGCCGTCGCCCGATTCGGTCACGAGCGTCGTGGCGCAGTTCACGTTCAACGCGCCCGCCGAGACCGGCAGCTGCGGTTCGGTGAAGTTGCTCGGCGTGTACGGGAAGATGACTGACGTAACGCAGCCTCCGTCGGCCGCGCAGGAGCCGCCTCCGCTGCACGAACCGGTACGCAGCGAGAACTGACACTGCCCGCTCGCGTTGCAGCCGTTCGACGTGAAGCACTCACCGGGCGCAGTACAGGTGGTGCGCGTGCCCGGCGTGCAGCCTCCATCGCCATCGCACGCATCTCCCACCGTGCAGTTGTCTGAATCGCTGCACGCGTTCATCGTTCCCTGCGCGAGCGGGAGGTAGCTGCATGGGCCACCATCGGTCTCGACGCACGCACCGGTCATCGCGAAGCAGCCTCCCGCGGGCGGCGTGTTGCAGATCTTCGGAGTGGCCAGACACCCGCCGTCGACGCCGCACGCGTTCGCGGTGCAGAACAAACCGTCGTCGCACATCGCGGTGGTGTTCACCGGATACACGCAGCCCGCATCGCGCTGACAGGTCCCGGTGCTGGCGAAGCACGCGCCCGGTTGCACGTTGCACGTGAGGGTCGCTCCCGAGCCGCAGGTGGTGCCGTTGCATTGATCATTCGTGGTGCACGCATCGCCGTCGCTGCAAGCGGAGCCCGCCGGGCAATCAGGGTCGGCGCAGTCGGTGAACGTATCGTTGTCGTTGTCGACGCCGTCCGCGCACAGGCCGTTCTCCCGCGGCGCCTGACAGCTCAGATTCACGCAGCGGCCCGCGGTTCCGCACACCGCTCCGGCGCAGTCGACGTCGGCACAGTCGGTGTTGCCGTCGAAGTCGTTGTCGAGCCCGTCGTTGCAATTGGTCTCGGCGCACGCGTCCTGCACGCACGCATTGCCGCTGCCCACGCGGCACTGCTGCATGTCGCACGCGGAGTCGGCGCAGTCGGTATCGAAGTCGCAGTCGTCGTCGAGCTGATTGCCGCACTGCTCGACCGCGTTGGGGTGGATGGCGACGTTCATGTCGTTGCAGTCGACGTCCGACGTGTAGCCATCGCGATCGAAGTCGACCGAGCCATCGAGCCCGCCACCGTCGGGGCCGCCGCCGTCGGTGCCACCTCCGCCGTCGAGACCTGCGTCGTCTGAACCAGCGTCATTTCCTCCGTCAATCCCGGGGCCGCCGTCGGTCTGCGCGCCGACCACGCGCAGCGTGAGCTCGACCTCGGGCGTCGGCGTTCCGAACTGGGCCGACAGCAGCTGGGTTTCCTCGAAGGGCGTGGTGCGCATGCTGCACGCGGGGTCGGCGTAGCCGATGGCCTGCAGATCGACCGCGGTGGGCTCCGCGAGCTGCGCGACGCCGAACACCAGGCGGGTGCGATCCTTCACCTCCACCGCCATCGACTGGCGATCGATCGCTCCGCTCGCAGTGAGCCGCACGCACGCACTCCGCGTGCCCGACTCGAGCTGCACGACGACGCGCAGAGTTCCCGTGTCGGGCGGGTTCGGCGAACAGGTGACCAGCGCGACGGGAACGGCCAGCAAGAGCAGGCGACGCATCGTGCGCGCAGCCTATTACCAAGCTCAGTTGAGGTGATCTCCGCGTCGACTCCACCGGCACTGGAGCCCTCTCGTCGCTCCCGGAACTGCTAGAGCATGGAATGGTGCGGGTCCTGATCAGTGCGCTGTCGATGTTGGCGCTCGCGTGCGGCTCACCCTCGAGCATCGACGGCGGCGCGCACGATGCGGGGCGTGATGCGTCGGTCGCGTTCGACGGTGGCTCCGATGCCGGTGTCCACACGTCGCTGAAGCCGAGCAACGCTTCACCTGCGTCGACGCGCTCGAATTGGCCCGCGTCGCGCGCGATGCCCGCGTCGACTCCCGCATCGCGACCAGCGTCGGCGACCGACGGCACCCAGGCGTGGATCGTCGGTGGCGGCGGGCTGCTGCTGCATCGCACCGTGACTGGCGACTGGGAGCGCGCCGACGCGGGTGGCGACTTCACCTTCCTCACCGTCGCGGTCGATGGCCTCGGGCGCGTGCACGCCGGCGGGCGCACCAACGCCAACACCGGAGTCATTGCTTCGAGCGCGAACGGCGTGACCTTCGTGACCGTGAGCGGCACGTCATTGGGTCAGGGCGTTGGGTCCATCGCCGCTGCGGGCACTCGCGTCTACGCGTCGGCCGACGTCATCGTCTTTCTCGACGCCGGCGCGTGGGACCGCTCGATGCCACAACCTGCGAGCGGCTTTCCCGGTTCGCTCGCCGCGCAGGGCACTGAACTGTTCTCGACGGGCTTCGGCGCCGTGCACCACTTCGCAGACGGCGGCTGGCTCGCCGAACAAACCGGCGGCGAGCTGCAACAAGACGTGTGCGTGTCGTTGCTCGAGCGCACCATCGTCTCGGAGCACGGCTACTCAGCGCAGGCGCAACGCGACGCGGGCTTCGCGTGGATGCCGTGGATGAGCTTCGACAACGAGCCGGTCGGCTGCGCGTACTCGCCCAACGGCACGCTGTGGTTGGCGGTGAACTCGATTCACCTCGACGGCGGGCTGCACGGCTCGGTGTTTCGCTCGAACGGGAACTTCGACTTCACGGAGTGGACGCTGCCGCTGTTGCGCGCGATCTCGGCGAGCGACTCCGAGGTGCTGGTCATCGGCGCCGATTCGGTGTGGCGAATCAGCCCCTGAAAATTCCCATTTTTTGAAAAAGGGTTTTACCGGAGCCCCGGTAATCGCTCGCGTGGCGAGAGCGGACAACTCCGCATGATTCGCGCTCACAAGCCGGTTCGCCACCCAACGCCATCGCCCCAGGGGGCTTTGACCTTCCGCACCGTCAACATCAACGTGAAGTCGAACCCCGAGATGTCGCAGAAGGCGGTGGTGCACGACGTTCGTCGCGCGTCGCACGCCGGCAGCCTCATCGGCTGGAACGAGATCAGCCCCGCGCGCTACTTCAAGGCCATCCGCAATCTCGGGCCGGAGTGGGGCCACTACATGCCGCACGACGGCGGGCTCCACATTCCGAACCCCATCTCGTGGAAGAAGGACCAGTGGAAGCTGGAGGACGCGGGCTTCGTGAAGACGCACCCCGGCAAGGCCAAGGTCTCGCCCAACCGGTACATCACGTGGGCGAAGCTGAAGAACAAGGCGAGCGGCCAGGAGATCGTTCGCATCAACACGCACCTCGTCAGCGGCGCGTTCAGCCACGGCCACCGGCCCACCACCGAGTGGCGTCAAAAGATGTGGGCGACGCACATGCGCAAGCTCGACGCGCTGGTGAAGAAGTTCGAAGACAAGGGCCTCACGGTCATCGTCGGCGGCGACTTCAACCGCGACTCGTTCAAGGTGATGGGCAACCGCATGGCGTACGACAACAAGCTGAACGTCGGCACGCACGGCCGCAGCACCTACGACTACCTGATGCATTCCAAGAACGGCCACCTGCGCCGCATCGGCGGGCGCGTGATGGGCAACTACGCGAGCGATCACGACGCGGTGGTGGCGCGCTACGCGCTGACGGGCTTCCGCAACAAGCGCCGCGCGGCTTGAACCAAGTTCCGGTAAGCGGCCTTCATGGCCTCGAAGAAGTCCGCGACCAAGTCCTCCGCAGTGAACGTCTCCGAGCTGTTCGACGCGAAGCGCTGGCGTGAAGTGCCGGGCTTCAAGTTCACCGACATCACGTTCCACCGCAGCGTGGAGCACGGCACGGTGCGCATCGCGTTCAACCGGCCCGAGGTGCGCAACGCCTTCCGACCGCGCACCGTCGACGAGCTCTTCAAGGCGTTCGAAGCGACGCGCTTCATGACCGACGTGGGCGTGGTGCTGCTCACCGGCAACGGACCGTCACCCAAAGACGGCGGCTGGGCGTTCTGCAGCGGCGGCGATCAGCGCATTCGCGGCAAAGACGGCTACCAGTACACGAAGGAAGACAAGGACCTCGACCCCGCGGGCCTGGGCCGGCTCCACATTCTCGAGGTGCAGCGGCAGATTCGTTTTCTGCCGAAGGCCGTCATCGCCGTGGTGCCGGGTTGGGCGGTCGGTGGCGGGCATTCGCTGCACGTGGTGTGCGACCTGACCATCGCGTCGAAGGAGCACGCCATCTTCAAGCAGACCGACGCCGACGTGGCCTCGTTCGATTCGGGTTACGGCAGTGCGTT
Organism: Archangium sp.; assembly: GCA_047600485.1. GTDB lineage: Bacteria > Myxococcota > Myxococcia > Myxococcales > Myxococcaceae > Archangium_A. The sequence goes on along the minus strand of JASGKS010000001.1, from coordinate 9,254,802 downwards.
GTTGGCGCGGCAAGTCGGGCAGAAGAAGGCGCGGGAGATCTTCTTCGTGGGCGCGAACCATTCAGCCGACGCCGCGGCCGCGATGGGCATGGTGAACGCGGTGGTGAAGCACGCGGAGCTCGAAGACTTCGCGCTCGAGTGGGCGCGGGAGATCAACACCAAGTCGCCGACCGCGATCAAAATGCTCAAGTACGGCATGAACCTCCCGGACGACGGGCTGGTCGGCCAGCAGCTCTTCGCGGGAGAGACCACGCGGCTCGCCTACGGCACCGAGGAAGCGAAGGAAGGGCGCGAGGCGTTCGTTGAAAAACGTCGCCGAAATTTCAGCAAAGTCCCATGGACCTATTGATTGGCGAGGCGATTTTCCGGCCTTCCAAGCAATTGATCTGACGCGGCTTTCGCAAATTCCCACACCCTTTTCACTCTGACGCAGCGCGATGGGTATTGTCCGCGCCGGGGGAAGGGTTCTCCGCTTTTCGAAACAACTCACGCCGCCACGTGCGGCATCACACTGGAGTGCACCAGATGGGTGTTCTGCTTCTCGTTATCGGCCTGGCAGTGCTGGGCTTTGGTCTCTACAACATGATGGCGATCAAGCGCGTGCTCGCCGCCCCGTTCAAGAAGACGGGTGACATCGCAAAGAACCCGGTGTCGGAAGACCCGAAGGGCGCGATGTCGACTGAGGGCAAGGTGATCCCGCCCGCGAAGCAGCTGCTCTCGCCGTGCACCAAGCAGGCGTGCCTGGCGTACGAGGTGAAGATCGAGCGCCTCTACGAGAAGACCGAGACCACGCAGGACGGCACCAAGACCGTGAAGGGCACGGAGACGCTCGACACCGTCAAGGGCGGCGCGATCTTCGGCCTCGACGACGGCTCGGGCCCGATCAACATCGACGTCAGCAAGGGCGCCGACTTCGACAACTTCAAGGACGGCTTCAAGAAGGAAATCAACGGCCACTCCGGCAGCTCGCACATCACGTTCGGTGAGTACACCTACGACGTGCCGGCGATCGGCTCTGACCGCGGCTGGACCATCGGCTTCAAGGCCACCGAGCGTTACGTGCCGGTCGAGGGCAACCTCTTCGTGCTCGGCAAGCTCGAGGGCAACAGCATCGTGAAGCCGGGTTGGCGCTCGATGATGACCTCGGCGAAGGGCCGTGAAGGTCTGCTGGGCTCGCTCGAGAAGAAGAAGAAGTTCTCGTTCATCGGTGGTGGCGTCGCCGCGGTCCTCAGCATCCCGCTGATGATCTTCGGACCGAAGGCCGACCCGAACGCGCTCGGCGCGAGCTGCCCCTCGGCGATGACGGACGTTCGTCTCCGCTGCCAGGCGCAGATCGACGAAGAGGACAACTACAACTGGACCGTGACCAAGGCCGGTAAGTACGAGCTGACGGTCTTCGCTCCTGCCAAGAAGGTTCCGTTCGACCCCGGCCTCATCGTCACCGACGACAAGGGCACCGAGCTGGTGAAGTCCATCGGCGGCGTGGGTGGCAACGCGGTCGCGAACGTCGACGTGCAGCCTGGCACCTACAAGGTGAAGGTGTACCTGGCGGACGGCTACAAGGTGAAGGGCGGCTACACCTACGACTTCGCGATCGACGCGGTCGGCGGTGCGGCTCCTGCGGTCGCTGAGCCCCTGAACGGCGAAGGCGAGCCCAAGGCTGAAGACGTGGCGGCGGCTCCTGAGGGTGAGGAAGCGGCGCCTGCTCCGGCGGACGAGCCTGCTCCGGCTCCGGCGCCCGCGGCGAAGAAGAAGAAGGGGAAGAAGTAAGCACCTTCGCTGTTGAACATTCGAATCTGACCCGCGGCGCCGACGACCGGGCCGGCGCATGACGGGACGAGGGCTCGGACTTCTTTGAGGTCCGGGCCCTTCGTGTTTTGTGGGTGTCGTGGCTCGGCTGAAGAAATTTCGCGGTCTGCTCATCGTGCTCGCGGTGCTGATCGGCGCGTGGCGGTACGCGTCGATCGATCGCTGCGGCGAGTGGCCAATGAAGCAGCCCGCGTTGTCGTCGCTCGCGCAGAGCCAGGGCGCGCTCACCGTCGGAGCGTCGTTCGTTCCCTTCACGTTGCAGTTTCCGACGACCGTCGGTGGCTACCCGCCGCTGCGCGCGAGCGTCGACAAGGCGCTGACTCGGCTGGGTGCACGCGCGGTGGTCATCGAGGCCGGCAATCAGCGCGTGACGCTGGTGGTGCTCGACGTGCTGCTGGTGCCTCCGCAGCTGCGCGACGCGATCGCCGCGAATCAAAAAGGCCCGGTGTGGACCATCGCGACGCACACGCACACGGGGCCGTCGGGCTACGACCCGCGGTCGGCTTCGGAATGGGCGGCGCTCGGTACGTTCGATCAGAAGGATCAGGACCGGCTGGCTGAAGCGGCGCGCAAGGCGATCGAATCGGCGAACGCGTCGATGCAGAGCGCGAAGCTCGAGGTCGGAGAAGGCGCGAATGAGCTCGCCGTTCCGCGCAGTGGAACGCAGGTCGATCGCCGCATCACGCGCGCGCGGTTCGATGGCGCGAACGGGCCCATCGCGCAGTTGTTGATACTCGCCGGGCACCCCACATTGGAGCCGCGCAAGCCCGAGGGGCTGCATGGTGACTGGCCGGCACTGCTCGCGCAGCGGCTCGAGGTGAATGGTGGGCCGGTGACGCTGGTGATGCAGGGCGCGGGAGGGAACGCGAGCGTGAATCGCGACGTGGCGTCGACTCCGGAGCTCGCGGCACAGCAGCTCGAGAACGTGGTGAAGAACATCGTGACGATTCCGCAGCCGGAGCCGGTGAGCGCGGCGTGGAACGAGGTGCGGGTGTCGTTGCCGAGGCCCGAAGCGAAGCGAATCGCTCCGGGGCCGTTCGTGGAGATTGCCGAGAACGCGCTGTGCGACGACGCGGAGGATGTCGTGCTGCTGCACGGGCTGCGGCTGGGGGAGTTGTCGTTGCTGTTCGTGCCGCTGGAGCCGTCGGCGAACGCGGGGCTGGTGCTCGAGGAGCAGGCTCGCGTCGGGCGGCTGGTGTCGCTCGCCGATGGGTATTCGGGCTACGTCGAGACGCTGGAGGTCGCGCGCGCGGGCGGTGGTGAGTCGCAGCGGCAGTATTTTTCGTCGGAGCTGATCAGCTCGCTGGCCGAAGGCGCGAAGTTGGTCGGGGATGCGATGAAGGCTCCTGCTCCGCGCTGACTGAGCGACTGCAGGTTCACCCTCACCCCGACCCTCTCCCTCGCGGGAGAGGGGGCAGCGGCGATGAAGGCTCCTGCTCCGCGGTGACTGCGCGACTGCAGGTTCACCCTCACCCCGACCCTCTCCCTCGCGGGAGAGGGGGCAACGGCGATGAAGGCTCCTGCTCCGCGGTGATTGCGCGACTGCAGGTTCACCCTCACCCCGACCCTCTCCCTCGCGGGAGAGGGGGCAGCGGCGATGGCTCCTGCTCCGCGGTCACCCCGCCTTCGCTCTTCAGCTGCGGTCGTCGTGCTTCGCCCTTTCGCTCTTCAGCCGGCGACGAGCGTGATCTTCGACTTCTTCTTGCGCTTCTTCCACAGCAGCACGGTCTTCCCGAGCGTCTGCGCGACTTCGCTCTCGGTACCGCTCGCCAACTTCTCGACCGCGGCCAGGCGCTCTTCGCGCTCTTCACCTGCGAGCTTCACCTTGATGAGCTCGTGCGTCTCGAGGGCCGCGGCGGCCGCTCCGATGACTCCGTCGGTGACACCGTCGGCGCCCACCTGCACCACCACCGCGAGGTGATGGCCGAGCGCCCTCAACTGCCTTCGCTGCTTTCCGGTCAACATGGGCGGCTCACTTACCAGTCGCCGTGCGGACTTCACGTGCCGCGTCGATGTGCTTCGGGTCGAGCGCTACGCACTTCTTGAAGTTGGCCAGCGCGCCCTTGTCGTCGCCGTTCGCCTTGCTCACCATGCCGAGGAAGAAATACGCGGCGGCGACGTTGGGGTTCTTCGTGATGCAGGCCTTGATGTCCTTCGTGGCGTCGGCGGTCGCGACCTTGCGATCGCTGGCCGCCATGAACTTCGCGTAGCCGCGCCACGCGTAGAACTCGGGCTCGTCGGCGTTGCAGGTGATCGCTTCCTCGAAGAGCTTGAACGCGTCGGGGTACTTGCGCGCTTGCATGTACACGCGCCCCTTTTGAAACAGCTCCTCGCCCTTGAGCAGCTTCTCGACGTCGACCTTCGAGCCCGTGCCGCCGGCGTCGAGCTCCGCCATGTACTCGGCGCGCAGCGTGGCGTCGGACAGCGTGCGGTTCGCCTCGCCGATGAGGGCGAAGAGATCGGCTTTCACTTTCGCGAGCTCCGGCGGCGCTCCGGGAGGAATCGTGTCGGGGTGGTAGCTGCGCGCGGCCTTGAGGTACGCGATCTTCACCTGGTTGGAGTCGACGTCGCGCTTCAGGTTCAGCACCTCGAAGTACGACGCCTTCTTCAACGTCTCGTAGGTGGCCTGCAGCTGCTTCACGTCTTCGACGCTGGTGGTCGGTGGCGCGGCCGTCACCTTCGGCGGTCCCGCGGGCGCTGCGCCGCCGGGCTTCATCACCGGAGGCGGAGGGCGCTGCGGCGCGCTCGTCGCCGGCGGAGCATCACCTCGCGGCGGAGCGGTGTTCGGGTAGCCGACAGCGGGCTTCGGCACGTTGACCGGATTTCCCGGAGCGGCAGCAGGCGGACGCGGAGGAGCGGCCGCGGCGGCGGGCGCCATCACCGGCGGCGGTGGACGCTGCGGTACGGCCGCGGGAGCAACGGGCGCAGCCGCCGGTCGAGGCTGCTGCGCGGCCTTGGCCTGAGCCGCGGCGCTCAAGCCGGCGAACGACACGAGCTCGAGGGGCTGCAGCATCCACGCGACGCGCATCACCACGTCGGCTTCGGCGGGGAAGTCGCGCACCATCTGGTTGAGCGAGCGCGCGCCGTCGAAGTGGTTGTAGCCGCGCGTTTCCTGCGGCGTGAGGCGGACGTCGCTGATGGCGACCCGGCCCGCGGCCTTCATCACCGGCAGGTCGATGGCGGCCATCTGTCGGCGCCGCACGTCGGGAGCGGCGAGCTTGCGGAGCGCGTCGAGATAGATGCTCCACTTGTTGCCCAGCGGCATCGCGCGCGACGGCGGGAGCTCTTCGAGATCGAACGAGAACTGGCCCTGCTCCGCCGTCAACGCGCGGTAGAGCAGCTGCGTGGCGCGCGCGCCGAGGTGCTGGAAGACGGCGTTGGGGTTGAGCAACCCGAGGCCGAACAGCGCGGGCAACAGGTCGCCACCGAAGCGCGACGCCTGCGACTGCGCCTGCTGAATCTGCTGGGGCGTGGCGAGCCGCTGCGCGACGAGGAACGTGTCGAGCGAGTCTTCGCTGTGCGTGGAGTCGAGGAACTCGGGGTTGCCCTTGCGGAAGTGCACCTGCAGCTCGCGGTCGCTCAACTTCAGCGTGAGCAGGCCGGTGAGCTCCTTCACGGCGGCGATGTAATAGAGGTGTGCGGTGCTCGGGCTGCCGATGGGCCCTTGCCCCGGCATCTGCAGATCGCCCGCCGACTGGAGCGGCTGCGGCGCGGTGCGAACTCCGGAGCCCGACGAAGACGACGAAGCGCCGGGGTTGCTCGGTCGCGGTGCCGCGCCGCTGCCCGACGACGACGGAACCGGGCCGGCCGCCGGAGCCTGCGGGCGATTGGGTTGTGGAATCGAAGACGGTGCAGGCGCCGCGGCTCTCGCGACGGTCGACGGCGACGCCGCAGGTGCAGCTGCGCCGGTTGCGTTGTTCATGAAGTCCATCACCGAGGGTGACGACTTCACGGGTGCCTGCGCGATGCCGCTCGAGCTCGACACGACTCCGGTCATCAGCTCGGAGACCGACGCTCCGGCGCGAGCGGGGCCACCGGCGGGCCGCGCGACTTGAGATGGAACGTTGCCGGCGGCGCGAACGGCTCCGGGGCCAGGCGCGGGACCACGCACACCCGGGCCTGCGACGGGAGCGCGCGCGCCGGGACCTGCGACGGGACCTCGGGCACCTGGCGGAGGCCCGGGCATGATGCCGCTCGCTCCAGAAGAAGGAGGCGCTGCAGCGCCGGGACCACCGGCGATGGCTGCGGGGAGCACGACCTTGCCCCACTCCGCGTCGAGCTCGTCGCCGGGAATCACGGTCTCGCCCCACGTCTCGCGCGGGAAGATCATGCGCAGCCCGGGCACCCGACCCGGGAAGACGTAGCTCTCGCCGTTGGTGGAGACCTGGAGGCGGCCGCCGATGACGCCGTTGTCGATGAGCAGCTCGACGCTGGGCGGACTGAGCGGGCCATAGACCTGGCCCTTGTCGTTGCGCACCCAGACCTGCAGTTGCTGCTCGCTCATCCCGGTCGGCAAATTAATGCACAATGCGCCCATGCGGACTTTCTTCGTCGCCGCCGCCGCCGCCTTGACGGCTGGGTGTGCGTCTCTGTCCAACATGCAGACCGCCGACACGCTCGGGCGGGGCAACTTCCAGGTGGGCGTCGAGACTGGCGTGTTGTCGGCCGCGTCGAGCAGCGCGCCCATCGGTGACGGCAACCCGTCGTGGATTCCGCACGTCGACGTGTCGGCGCGCTTCGGTGTCAGCGAAGGCGTCGACCTCGGTCTGCGCGCGGGTCTCTCGTTCCTCGAGCTGCAGGGGAAGTTCCTGTTCACCAAGCCCGGTGAGCGGGTCGCGGTGTCGTTCGCGCCGACGGCAGGCGGTCTGTTGCTCGGTGGCTCGGGTTCGAGCGCGTCGTCGATCGTCGGGTTGTTGAACGTCGGCCTGCCGGTGCTGATCGGGTTCAAGACCTCGGGCGGCAGCGAGTTCGTCATCGGCCCGCGCGTGCAGAACCTGGTGCTGCTGGCGGGGACGAGCACGGTCTACGGCGTCGGCGTGGGCGGCAGCATCGGCTTCGCGATTCGCTTCACCGAGAACTTCGGGCTCATGCCCGAGGCGAGCATCGTGGTGCCGGTGGCGGGAGCAGCGGCCTTCGCGTCGCAGTTTCAATCGGCGAGCGTGCTGGGCACCGGGCTCTTCTTCTTCCAGTTCAAGATCGGCGTGCTGGTCGGCAAGTTCAGGCCCGCGCCGAACGCGAAACCGGTGGAGCCGCCGCCCTCGACGATTCCGCCTCCGGGACAGGTGCCAATCTCGAATCAGCCGCTTCCTGAAGGCACGTAATTCCAGTTAAGGACGAACCATGACCGTCAAAGCGATTCGCGCAGCGCTCACCCAGGCCAAACGAGATGGGAAGGTCACCGAAGCCGAGGTCGACAAGATCGTCTTGAAGGCCCGCAGCGGTTGGGGCCTCGACGCTTCGGAAAAAGCCGAGCTGGTGAAGATCGCCGACGGCTTCGGCGACGACGCGGCGAAGCAGCGCCTGCTCAAGCACCTCTCGTCGATGGGTCAGACCAACGCGTGGGTGAACATCGAAGCGGGCGGACTGGCGTCGGTGAACGGCCGCTACGCGAACTACTCGGTCGGCGTGCAGGGGCTCTCGGCGAAGCTGGGGTTGTTCGACAACTGCTTCTCGCTCAAGGGCACCGCGAAGGCCGACGGCCAGATGAAGGTGGCCATCGAGGGCAAGAACATCCAGGTCGCGGTGAAGAAGGGCGAAACCGCCGCGCAGATTCTCGAGAAGGTGAAGGCGCAGCTGCCCTCGCAGGTGAAGGGCGTGTCGTTGTCGGGCGACGTGCAGCCGTTCGACATGGCGACGTACAAAGGCAAGGCGGCGACGAGCACCGACACCGCGGCGCACCTGATGCTCTACAAGCCCGAGGCGCTCGGGCTGCGGCCGGGCGAAGTGCCGATGAAGGTGGTGGTGACGGGCTACGGCGCGTTCATGGGCATCACCGACAACCCGTCGGCGAACATGGCGCAGAAGCTCGCCGAGCAGGGCGTGAAGGGCGCGGTGGTGGAATACCGACGGCTCGACGTGACCACCGACGCGGTCGACAAGTTCGTCGCCGAGATGCGCAACTCTCCGCCCGACGTGATCCTCTCGATGGGTGTGAGTCACTACAAGGCGCAGGTCGAGGAGCGGCCGGAGAACCACCTCGGCGCGGCGCAGGACGGAAATGATCAGCCGATGCAGGAGCGCGAGGTGCGCGCCGGCGGCCCGCAGGAACTGAAGACCGACTTGCCCGTCGACACCATCGACAACGCGCTCAAGCTGTTCGGCGACGCGCGCGTGGTGGGCACCAGCAAGAGCGACGGCGCGTACGAGCCCGACCGCAGCGCGTACCTGTGCAACTACCTCGGGTACAACCTGGCGACGGAATTCGGAGCGACTCCGAAGACGACCGCGGGCTTCATGCACATCACGCCCGACACGCCGGTCGATCAGATGCACGCCGTGTTGGAAGCCATCAGCGCGCGGCAGCTCGAGGAGCGACGCACGCCGGCGACTCCGCCGCGTTCCTGAGTTTTCGTCATGGAGACCGCAGTCGCACCGGCGAATGCCTGGGAAGTGCGCATGCGCTGGGGCGATCGCTCGCTCGAAGCGGAAGTGGTCGACGGTCGCGGTCGCAAGTCGCTCTCACTCGGTGAGCGCGAAGAAGACGACTTCGTCATCGGCAACGGCGCGCGGCTGTCGTTCACGTGGGTCGCGAACGGGCTCGAGGTGAAGTTCTCGACCGGCGTCGCGGGCACGGGCTCGCTCAAGGGCGCGGAGCCGCTGTCGCTCGGTCAATTGATCGAGAAGGGCGCGGTGAAGGAAGGGCCCGACGGCTTTTCGCTGCTGCTCACCGCCGGTGATTCGCTCGCGCTCGAGGTCGGCGGGCAGCACATCGAGGTGAAGCAAGCACGCGGTCGCATCGCCCGGCTGCGCATCGACTCTCTGGCGCTGGTGGCGCTGATTGCGGGCCTGGGTCTGCTCGGAGCGTGGGTGGTCTCGACGCTGATGGGCATGACGCCGCTCAACCTGATCCCCAAAGAGATGCGCAAGAAGTAGTCAGGTCACGTCCTGAGACGTCTGCGCGGGCGGGCTGACCGAACCCTGCGAGATCTGCGCAGAAGGTGCGAGGCACGCGGCGTGCTCTTCGTGCGCCGCCATGGGCACCCAAATCTCCCCGAAGATCGATGGACTGATTCGCAAGGCGCTGGCCAACGACGGGAAGATCGACGCGAAGGAAGCGACGGCCATCGCCGGGCAAATTGGGAAGAAGGACGGCGACAAGGCGGTCATCGCGCAGCGGTTGATGGATGACGGCTTCACTCCGGCGAACGACACGGAGCGCAAGGCGGTCGCCAAGGCGCTCGGTCAGGCCGACATGCCGAAGACCGATTTTCAGTACACGGTGCAGAAGGCGAAGGGCGATCTGATCATCACCAACGTCGAGGTCGACGGCGTGAAGTTCAAGATGGCGCTCGGCGAGAAGCAGCACATGGACCCGGCGGTGTTGAAGGCGATGGCGAAGGAAGTGAACGCCGCCAATGCGCTCATCACCGACAAGAATCAGAAGATTTCAGCCGTGGCGATCGGTGACGGGCTCACCACGCGCATGGCGACGTTCAACGACAAGCCGATGCTGGTCATCGATCGCCAGTACGCCGACGCGCCGACCGTCGCGCACGAGGCTGGCCACGCGGTGCTGGAGTCGTTCCGCGTCGGCAAGAACGACGACGTGATGCTGCGCACGGCAGACATCTACAACCGGCTGCAGGCCACCAAGCCGGTGAGCATCAAGGGTGACTCGGCGGCGTCGGGCATGTGGCCGTTCGACCCTTCGCAGTGGAGCAAGAGCGGGAGCTCGGAGCACCCGTGGCAGAACGCCGACGAGTTCTTCGCGAGCGCGGTGTCGGCGTGGCGCAGCGATCGCGCGGGGCTCGAGAAGGCGATCGCCAAGTTCGAGAAGGAAGACCCGGCGGGGGCGAAGCCGGCGCGCGAGATGCTGGCGATGCTCGATGAGCTGGCGAAGAACGGGAAGGTGACTCCGCCCAAGCTCGACAAGGACGCGAAGAAGGCAGCGCAGGCTGAGGTGGCGCGCATCTCGGCTCCGAGCAAGGTCGAGGACACGCTCGCGCTGCATCCCGGGCTCGAGATGGCGCTCAAGCCGTAACTCGCGGGCGCTGACTAGAGGCGTGCGCCGATCTGCACTCCGGCTTGATTCACGGGCTTCAGGCCGAGCGACGACCGCGAGGTACCGTTGGCGTCGAGATCGCTCGCGTTGAGCATCGTCTGCTCGACGGTGAAGCTGAGATCGATTCCGTCCTTCCCAAGAATCGGGAAGCTGAGCGCGAAGCGATTCTTGTGCGGCACGCCGGGAATGCCGAACAGCCCCGACGCCTCGAGCACCAGCTGTTTGATCTCGAACAACCGCAGCGCGATGCGCGCCGCCGGCTCGAAGTGAAACCCGCCCGCGTTCACCTCACCGACCGCGGCGTGCATGATGCCGACGCGCGCGCCGGCCATGATCGAGAACCACGGCAGCCGAAGCCCGGCGTACAGCGCGTAGTGCGCGTCGATGGAAACCGAGAGTGGTGATTCGGTGCCGCCGTTCTCGTACTCGCGCGCCTTCGCAGTGCTCATGCCGAGCGTGAAGCGAATGCCGAGCTCGTCGTGCAGCGCGAAGAAGTAGCGCAGGCCCAGATACTCGAGCGGGCTGTAGTGACCATCGAGCGCGGCCATCACACCGACGCGGCCGCCGATGTTGTCGCCGAGCTGAATCTCACCGGGCACGATGCCGCCGTGCACGTCGAAGAACTCGTTCGGGGGGAAAATTCCCTCGTGGTACGTGTCCTGCGTCGGAGCGACGTCGCGACTCAGCTCGGCGGCGCGCCGTTCCCACCCATCGTCGACGCGCTTCAGCGCACCGGCGGCGTACAGCTTCGCGTCAGGCCACTTCACGTCTGACGGCTGACCCATCACCGACAGGCCTTCCTGCGAGAGGAGCGACTTCACCGTGCCCGAGTCGCGGCTCACCAGCTTCGAGAGATGCGCCGCCGCGTCGTCTTCGAGCTTGCCGTCGATGAGCGTCGCCATGACGTGCGCGTCGGTCGCGTCATCGGTGCGGCCTTCGGCCATCGCCTTCTTCGCCTTCTCGCGCATCACCTTCGCGCGGTGTTCCACCAGCAGCGCCTTCAGCTTGCCCCACAGCTCAGAGCGCACCGAGGAAGACGCCGACATCAGCGGCAGGCGCGGCGAAAAATCGGAAGAGAGCGTCTGCACGTGCGGAGTCCCCGGCGCGTCCTCGGTCTTCCCCGGCAGCGTGTACGAGAACGTCTCGGCGCTGTTTTCCATGCGGCGGTCGACGTCGGCGGTGAGCACCACGCCCTCGTCGGTCACCAGGCGCGCCGACGCGGCAACGCTCGCTTCCACGCGGTGCACCTGCACGGAGTACGAAAACGAGAGCGTCTGCTCGGTGGTGACGGGGAAGCGCTGCGTCTCGTAGACCGGGAACGCCTTGGTCTCGTAGTCGGTGACGTCGCACAGGCCCTGCCACTGCATGCCCGGCAACGACGACTCCTGCGTGCACTGCACCTTGTGCGAGCCGACCGCGACGCGCTCGTACCGCGTGCCGACCTGCACCTGCTTCTCTTCGTAGGTGGTGACGAGGCGCTGGTAGGGCGCGGACCGTTGCTGCGCCGATTGTGAGCTCCCCGTCGCGCAGCGCGAGACGGTGATGGTGAGGCGACCGGGCACGCCGTCCTGGGGGTACGAACCGCTGACGTCCTTCGCGATCTCCGCGCACGCTTCGGACGCGTTCACTTCCGGCTTGAACGAGAGACCGGTGGCGACACCGAGGCGATCTCGCAGCGTGTTTCGTTCCGAGAGACCACCACCCATCGCGACGGCGCGCGAATACTCGAGGTACGCGCGGCCGGTGACGCCGAGCGACGACGCGCGCTGCATCGACTGCTCACGCCCGGCCTTCGCGTATTCGGCGAGGCGCTGGTGCAGCTCTCCGGGCTCGAGGTCGCGCGAGAACGTGCCGAGCAGCTCGGTCGCCGAATAGAAGTCGCCCTTGTCGGCGAAGTCCTTCGCGGCGGCGATGACGCGGGTGAGCGCGTCTTTCGTCATCGCGTCGGCCACGGCGACGGCCTGCGGACCCGCTCCGAGTTCACGCGTCTTCCGCTGCAACAGCACGGCGTCGATCAACGCGGAGCGCGGAGTCGAGCGGTCGGGCGACAGGTCTTCGACGCGCAGCGCGGCGAACTCGCGATCGAGCAGCGCGTCGACCTCGACCGGAAAGCCGTCGTTGCGCAGCGTCTCACGCAGGTTCAGCACCGAGCTCAACCGGCCAGACGCGCCGCCCGGCGAGGGGCCGAAGCCGACCTCGATGGCTTCGCGCACGCGACGCGCGGTGAACTCCAGCTGCTTCTCGCTCGCCGCGGCGTCTCGCAGCTTCTCGTGCAGCGCGAGCCGTTCCAGCGTGCGCTCGTAGGCGTTCATCTGCGCCGGCTTCGGCCACGACGCGTCGTGCGACAGCCGCGCGATGATGGCGCCATCGAGCCGCTCCATGAGGGGAATGGTGGCGCTCGCCTTGCGCGCACGCTGGCGCACGTTCACCAACGTTTCGAGCGCGCGCTCGAGGCTCTGCGCATTCGCGACGGCGATGGCGTCGGTGACGATCGGCGACCACTCACCCTCGATGATGCGCAGCCGCTTGTCGCGCAGCCGCTCGTACTCCCAGTCCATGATGGGGCGCTTGTTCAGTTCCTCGCCGTACTCGGTGTACGCGCCCTGCTTGTCGCCTTGCGACAGGAGCACGTCACCGGTTCGTTCATGCAACGAGGCACACCCGCACAGCGCCAGCAGACCCAACGCACCGAAGGCGAAACGCATCGACGGCGAAATCTACTCTTGGCGCGCCTTGCGTGCGGCATCGACGACACGCGCCACCAGCTCACGGCCTTGACCGAACGCGCGGGCGAGCGTCTCGTTCTGCTTCTCGAGGCGCGATTCGATTTCCGCACCGAGGCTCACCTGCGGAGCGTCGACCAACTCGGCGTTGACGGTCGACAGCGTGCGCAGCGCGCGGGCGGCGAGCGCCTCCCGAATGCCCGAGCGCTCACTGCGCGGCCGACGCGCGGTGTCGATGGTGGGCAAGCCTCCCACCATGGCGGGCGTGAAGACCGCTGAGAGACGCGTGAAGAACATCGCCTCGGCGAGCTCGAGCCCTTCGGCGTACTGGAACGCGAAGGCACCGATGCGCGTGCGATCGACCACGTAGCGGCCGCGCTGCACCGAGCCCGAATCGAGCCAGCCGCTCAGCTCGAACGGCGCGCTCACGCCCGGCGCAGGAGAAATCGCCCACGCCACGGTGCCGCCCTCGAGGGCCTTCACCAGCTGCGAGAGGTGTGAGCGGTCGAGCAGCTCTCCGGCTTCGAGACAGCACACGTATTGTCCGTGGGCTCGCGACAACGCGCGATTGGTGCGCGCGAGAACGTCGCCACTCTCTTCGGAGTACGCGCGCACCGTGAGGCCCGCGCGTTCTTTGGCGGGCTTGAGCATCGCGTCGAGCTGCGAGTCCTTGAGCGCGGTGGCGACGACGAGCTCGAGCGGCTTCTGCAGCTGACCAGTCACCGAGCGAATCGTGCCTTCGAGCGCGACGGCGTCATCACCGACCAGCACCACCGACGTCAGACCCGCGGTGAAGTCGTGCGGAGTGGCCTGCACTCCCGGCTTCGCCACCAGCAACAATCGATCAGCCGCGGCGTCGGGGTTGAGCTGTTCGAAGAGCTGCCGCAGCGCCGCCTCGGTGTCGGCCGACAACGGCGCGTGCTCGTGCGCGGTGAGCACCACGTCGCGCGACGAGACCACGAACCCCTCGGAGCGCAGCCACGAGCGCACGTCGGCTTCGGCGTGCGCCTGACCGACGCCCTTGCCGGTGAGCGCCTTGAGAATCGACGTCGCGCTCGAGGCGTTGGCGAACGAGAGCACCAGCTGCGCGAAGCCGGTGAGCTGCCGAAGCCCGGCGAGGCCGCGCGGTCCTTCCGACAGCAGGCCGTCGAACGCCACCACCACCTCGGGGCGGAAGTCGCGCAGCGCGTCGCGCGAATCGGGGTCGACGAGCACGGTGCACTGATTCGATTCGAGCGCCTTCACCAGCGTGGGGTCGCTCGCCAGGACCGCGACGCGCTTGCCCACGCCGACGCGACGCGCGACGAGCGTGCGCAGATCACCGACCACCTGCTGGGGCTTCGAACCAGTCACGACTTCTTGGCGGCCGCGTCGCTGAGCGCCTTGCGGTAGGTGCGCGCGAGCTGACCCATGAAGAGATTGCGCGGCACGAGGCGCGCGACGAAGAGACCGAGCCGGTTGGTGAAGCCCTGCACCCACAGCGGCGGGCGTGCCTTCAACGCGGCGATGGCCTCAGCCGCGACCGACTCGACCGGAGCGAGCCACCCGCGCAGCGACTCGAACTTCTCACCGGACGTCATCTCGGTGGCGATGCCTCCGGGCGCGAAGACGGTCACGCTGATGGGGCTGCCCTTGAGCTCGTGCGCGAGCGCGGTGCCGAACGCGATGAGGAACGCCTTGGTACCCGAGTACGCGCTCTGGAACGGCACGGGAATGAGGCCGGTCATCGACGAGACGATGACGATGCGCAGCGAGCCTCCGGTCGTCTTGTAGTGACGAATCAGCTCGCTGGTGATGCGCGTGGTGCCCATCACGTTGGTCTGCAGCATCGCCTCGAAGGCGGACCACTCGAGCTCGTGGTGATGACCGAAGTGCGTCGCGCCGGCGTTGAGCACCACCGCGGCGACGGGCGTCTTCTTCACTTCGTTGATCAGCCGCTCGACGTCGGCGCTCTTGCTCATGTCGCCGGCGAGCGCGCGCGCTTCGACCTGGTGCGCGGCGGAGATTTCCTTCGCGAGCGCTTCGAGACGCTCCAACCGCCGCGCGGTGAGGATGACGTTGGCGCCCTGCTTCGCGAGCTGCTTGCTCAGCTCGAGGCCGAGGCCCGACGAAGCACCGGTGACCCACACCCACTGGCCCTTGAGATTCATGACGTGCGCTCCGCGGGCGCGGTCTTGCTGGCGCCAGTACCGTTGCCGTTGCGGTGAGCTGCGCCGTGCGACCACGAGAGCACCGGTCGAATGAGCCCCGCGCCCTCGGAGTTCGCGACGTGAATGTTGATGCGCTGCACGGTGCGAATGCGCTCGTCGCCGGCCTGCGCCGACGCGGCGAACTCGAACACGCCGCCGCCCAGGCCGCAGCGCTGCAGCTCGACGCGCACCGTGCCGTTGCCGCTCAGCTCTCCGCCGGCCCAGGTGTGGCTGAAGAGCAAGCGGCCGTCAGAGGTCGAGAGATCGAGGTTGAAGCGCACCGGCGCCTTCTTCTGCACGGTCCAGTCGAGCTCGACGGTGAGCGACTGCTCGGACTGAAACTGCTCGGGCTTCGCACCCGTGCGATCGACCGCGCGGAGCGCAGTGATGAGCGCGTTGCTCGGTTCCTCGACGGGCACCGGAGCGGTCTCGGGCAGCGCGAGGCCGGGCTGCGACAGCGCGGAGTGACCGGTCTTCGCCTCTTCGGTCTCGGCAGCGGCGACGGCGCGGCGGTACTCGCGCACCACGCCATCGCTCTTGCCGTACATGCGAATGCGACCGCCATCGATCCACGCGGCGGTGTCGCACCAACGCTCGACGGTGCCGAGATCGTGGGTGACGAGGATGATGGTCTTCCCGGAGTTGCGGAACTCGTTCATCCGCGCCTGGCTCTTGCGGCCGAAGTGCTCGTCACCGACCGAGAGGATCTCGTCGATGATCAACACGTCGGGGTCGACGTGCGTGGCGACCGCGAACGCGAGGCGCATGAACATACCGCTCGAGTACGTGCGCACCGGCTCGTCGATGAAGTCGCCCAGCTCGGCGAACTCGATGATCTGCGGCACGCGGTCCTTCACCTCGTTGCGGCTCATCCCCAGAATGATTCCGTTGATGAGGATGTTCTCGCGCCCGGTGAAATCGGGGTGGAAGCCCGCGCCCAGCTCGAGCAGCGCGCTGATGCGGCCCTCGACTTTGATGGTGCCTTTGGTCGGCGTGTAGATGCCGGTCAGCAGCTTGAGCAGCGTGCTCTTGCCTGAGCCGTTGCGGCCGATGACGCCGACCGTGGTTCCTTTCGGGACGCGCAGGTTGACGCCCTTCAACGCCTCGATGTGCGTCGTCGGCTCGACCAGCTTCCGCTTGAAGGTGAGGAGGCGGACCAGCTCGCTCTTGAACGTCGTGATCTGGTTGCTGCGCGCGGTCTTCTTGAACGACTTGAAGACGTCGGTGACGACCAAGGCATCGGTCTTCGCGAGCGTCGCGGGGCCGTTGCTCATACGAGCTCCGCGAACTCTTCACGGCGGCGTTCGAACACTGCCGACGAGATGAGCATGATGATCAACGACTCGACCGCAACCACGCCGATGCCCTGCCAATCGGTAGGCACCTGCTGCGCGTAGAAGATGTCCTGCCAACTGGCGACCATCGGCGCCATGGGGTTCACGATGCCGACCAGCTGACGCGATTCTTCAGGCGTGAGGCCGAACAGCGAGGGGACCTGCCCGATGGGCCACAGGACCGGCGTGAGGAAGAACGCGAGCTGAACGACGCTGGCGACGATGTGCTGCAGGTCACGGAACGCCACGTTGAGCGCAGCGAGCAGGTAGGTGACCGCGAGCGTGAAGAAGGTCTGCACCAGCAGCACGGGAATGAGGAACACCAGGTGCCAGCTGGGTGTGATGTCGAACACCAGCCCGAGGCCCAGCAACAGCGGAATCGAGAGCACCAGGTTGATGAGGTTGGTGAGCACCACCGTCGCCGGCAGCACCTGCGCGGGGAAGCGCACCTTGGTGAGCAGGTCTTTGCGGTCACTCACCGAGGTGGTGCCGCCGAGCAACGAGCTCGAGAAGAAGAGCCACGGCAGGAGGCCACAGAAGATGAAGTACGGGAACGCCTTGGGCCCGCCGGCGCCGCGCACCATCATCACCTGAAACACGAGCCAGTAGACGAACATGCTCAGCGTCGGGTTCAGAAACGTCCACAAGAAGCCGAGCACGGACGCGCGGTAACGGGCGCGCAGCTCACGCACCGAGAGGGCGAACAAGAGCGCCCGGTATTGATACAGCTCTGAGAGGTTCCTGATCACAGCGCGGCGGGCTCTACCACCCTCACCCCGCCCGGCCAATCGAAGCCACCAGTCCTCGCAACCAGGCGTGACCGGGGTCTTTTCGCATGCGCTCGTGCCACGCCTGGTGAATCGAGAAGCCACCCATCGCGAAGGGCATTTCGAGGCGAACCAGCGCATGCCGCGCGACGACGCGCTCAATGACCCGCTGAGGCAGGGTGACGCCCAGCTCGGTGTCACGCAGCAGCTCGGGCACGGTGAGGAAGCTGGGCACGATGGCCACCACCTCGCGCCGACGGCCGACGCGCGCGAGCGCTTGATCGAGCGGGTTCGCGTCGTTCTGACCGCTGGGCGCGATCGCCACGTGGCGCAGCGACAAGTAGTGGTCGAAGGTGAACGCGCCGCGCTTGAGCACCGGGTGGCCCTTGCGCACCACGAAGCCGAACGTCTCGTCGAACAACCGCGTCCACACGATGGCGCGCGTGGTGGGGTGCTTCGGAGCCCACACCAGATCAGCGTCGCCCTGCTCGAGCGCGGTGTCGGTGTGCACCGTCGAGCGGATGCGCAGCTTGAGCCGCGGCGCCTGTTGCTCCAGCGCCTTGAGCACGCTCGGCAGCAGCACCGCCTCGCAGTAGTCGGACGTCGACACGGTGAAGGTGCGCTCGGCGGTCTTCGGGTCGAACACCGGGCCACCGGTCACCAGCGCGTGCGCGCGCTCGACCACGTCGAAGAGGCCCGCCGACAGCGCCTCGGCCCGCGGAGTGGGATGCAGCCCCTGCGCCGAGCGCACGAAGAGAGGATCTCCGAAGGTGGTGCGCAGTCTCCCGAGCGTGCGGCTCATCGCGCTCTGGGTGATGCCCAGCCGTGTGGCCGCGGTGGTGACGCTGCGCGACTGCAGCAGCTCGGTGAACGCGACCAGCAGGTTGAGATCGACGTCGCGGAGGCTCGCTCCAGATATGCGTTCCATGCATGCAGAGTGTACCCGTGATGCATTGGACGCATGGAGTCCCAAAGCGCATGTTGGGTGCACCTCGCAGCACCCAAGGAGCAACACATGTTCGCCATCGCCGGAGTCAGTGGTCGTACTGGAGCCATCGCAGCGCAGACCCTCCTCGCGCAGGGTCAGAAGGTGCGCGTCATCGTTCGTGACGCCGCCAAGGGAGAAGTCTGGAAGAAGCAGGGCGCCGAAGTGGCGGTCGCCGAGCTGAGCGACATCGCGGCGCTCACCACCGCGCTCACCGGAGTGAAGGGCGTGTACCTGCTCTCGCCTCCGGACTTCACGGTGAAGGACTTCGTGGCCAATCGCCGCTCGCTGCTCGACGGCGTGGCGAAGGCCGTGAAGGCCGCGAAGGTGCCGGCGGTGGTGTTCCTCTCGTCGGTCGGCGCGCAGGTGCCGTCGGGCACGGGGCCGATCATCACCGTGCGCAATGGTGAAGCGTCGCTGCGTGACGCTGCGCCCTCGGTCACGTTCGTGCGCGCGGCGTACTTCGTCGAGAACTGGGGCTCGGTGCTCGGCCTCGCGAAGTCGCAGGGCATCCTTCCGCACTACGGCCCCATCGACGTGAAGTTCAGCCAGGTGACGACGCGCGACATCGGTGAGGCGGCGGCTCGCGCGCTGCTCAACCCGGGCGACGGCGTGCGCATCATCGAGCTCGCCGGCCGCGAAGACGTCTCAGTGCAAGACGTCGCGGCCGCCGTGTCGAAGATTCTCGGCAAGCCGGTGCACGCGGTCTCGGCTCCGGTCGAGCAGGCGCATGCGGGGCTGCTGCAGGCTGGCTTGCCCGACCCGATGGCCGGCCTCTACGCCGAGATGTACGCGGGCTTCGCGAGCGGGAAGATCGGCTGGGAAAAGCCGGCGTCGATCACCCGCGGCACGTCGTCACTGATCGACACGCTGCGGCCGATGCTCGGTTGATTTTCAGAACTGGCCGCGCACGAGCACGCCGCCGGGAGTCGGAGCGATCTGCATCGAGACCACTCCGGTCTTCTGGCGGTAGGCCTCGTACTTGCCCGGCGGGTCGCCGATGACGAAGAGGACGCCGGCAGCGATCGCTCCGGCGCCGGCGGCACCGAGACCGACGTACGAAATGGCCTGCCACGATTCGATTTCGGCCTTCAGCTTGCCGGCCTCGGAGCGGTGATCGCACACGTCGTGGTAGCAGCCCGCGCTCCCGGCCGGGCTCACCTCTTCACCGCGGCGCAAGAAGTCGCGGTGCCACTCGAAGGTGCCTTCCGAGCCGACGCTGCCGTAGCGGTTGGTGGAGACGACGGTGCCGAGAATGAAGGTCGCGAGGCCTGCTGCCGCCACGCCCGTCGCCGACCACGCGAGCACGCGCGTGCGGTTCGCTTTCGCTTCGTACTGCTCGGCCATGTCGGGGCTCGGCACGAGGCGCACGTATTCGTCGCTCACCTGATCAGCGTTGATGCGCACTTCCTTGCGGACCTGGGTGAAGCCGTCCTTGTCGACGGTGAGGAGGTGCGGACCGGCGGCGACCGGCAACCGCGACTGCAGCGGCGTGGTGCCCATCTGCGTGTCGTCGATCTTCACCGCGGCGCCGACTTCGCTCGAGCTCACCACCAGCGCGCCCTGCCGGCCTTCGAGCAGCTTGCCGACCAGCTTGAGCGTGTTGGGCGGAACTTCTTGCAGCAGCTTCTCTTCGCCCTTCGCGGTCACGCGCACTGACGAGAGCGATTTCGCCTGACCGACCTTCAGCAGCGTGAGGAGCAGCGTGTAACTCGCTTCTTTGCCGCTCCCGATGCGCAGCAGCTTGCCGGTGACGAGGTATTCGAACGAGGTGAGCTCACCGAGGTTGGCGGCCGAACAGTCGTCGCAGCCCAGCAGCTGACGCTGGCGATCGACTCCGAGGATCACGCGCGTCATCTCGGCGGTGTTGATGCGGAACAAGCCGAGGCGCTCGAGTTCGTGCGCCACGAGGCCCGAGACCGCCGAACCGATTTCTGGCGCGACGCCTTCGACTGCGAAGTCCATCACGGCAAGACCGGGAGGCGGCTCATTCGCTGCGAGGAGGAGCGCGAGGGCGGTAGCGATCATGGGATGCAGCGGAGTGCAGACCACAACGCGCGCGAGTTCAAGAGTGGAGCACGGTGATTTTCAGGGCGTGACGTCAGTGCGACGTCTCAGGCGCGGCGGGCGGTGACCGTGATCTCGTCGCGGTCGTGGTAGAGCTGGCGCATTCGAATCTGCTTCCAGCCCGCGTCCATCAGCGTGCGGCGCGCCCGCAGCAGCGTCGGCAGCTTGTCCTTCATCGGCAGCTTGAGGTTCGCGATCAGCTGCGCGGCGTAGTTCTTTCGAGACCACTTCCCGAGCAGCTGCGCGACCTCGAGCGGGCGCCACGCCATGTCGCAGAACAGCCAGTCGACCGGCTCGTCGGGCTCGAACTCGAACGCGCTCTGCTGGAAGTGCTTCACGCGAGGAAACTTGAGGACGTCGGGCGCGAGCTTCGCGGGGTCGACGCTCCACACGCGCGCGCCGCGCTCGGCGAGTCGTCGCGTCCAACCGCCTGGAGCGCTGCCGAGATCGACGCACAGCTCGCCCTTGCCCGGAGTGACTCCGTACCAGTCGATGGCTTCGTCTAGCTTCATCGACGCGCGGCTCGGCGCTTCGCCGGTGCGCTTCATGCGCGCGCGGCCGCCGGCGGAAAGTGACATCGCTTCACGCGCGCGAA
Organism: Archangium sp.; assembly: GCA_047600485.1. GTDB lineage: Bacteria > Myxococcota > Myxococcia > Myxococcales > Myxococcaceae > Archangium_A. The sequence continues at coordinate 9,234,112 of JASGKS010000001.1, read as the reverse complement.
TGGAGCCGACGACGGCGACTCCGGGGCCGATGAGACAGACCTGGCCGAGCGGAGCGCCCTGCTCGCTCGCCTTCCACGGCGTCTCGAGATCGGTGATGCCGTCGTCTTCTTTGCGAATCGCGGTGATGGTCTCTTCCCACGCGGTGAGCTCACCGGCGCGCGCGTTGGCGACGTCGGTGTCGGGCACCCAGCACTGGAGCTTGATGGGCTCGAACGGCAGCGCGCTCGCGGCTTCGGCAGGCGTGCGGACGACGGCGCTGATCAGAAACCCCATGCGCGCGAACGTGGGGTGCTGCGGGAGCGGGTTCTCGCCGGTGTACGGCTCACTCGCGACGAGGGCGGGCCCGAGGAGAATGGGGTTCTTCTTTCCCCACGCGAGCTCTTCGTAGAGCTGGGCTTCGAAGCCGGCGCGGCAGGTCCACAGCCAGCTGCCGGGCTCGGGCACGAGCGTCACCGGCGGCATGTGCGGAATCTTCGCGCGCTTGGGCGTCTCGACCGGCTTGGGCTGGTTGACGTGCGCAGCGCGGCGCTCTTCCGGCGAGGCGTGCCACTGCTTGCGTTCTTTTCCCGGCCGGCCCTTCTTCATGCGCGCGGCTTTACCATCGACTCGAGTTCTTCGAGCAGTCGCTGAAATTCGTCGAGCTCGACGATGAGCTGGTCAGGAATTCCGCCGAGTGCGGGTTGGTCGGTGGTGAGCCAGGTGCGCGCGGCGGCTTCGGTGCCGAGGGCTTTCACCGCCGCGCGAAGAAGTTTCTCGCGGCGAAGCCTGAGCACCGGAAGTCCGCAACTCAACCCCCGCTCCCGCGAGGGAGAGGGTCGGGGTGAGGGTGAAACGAGCTGCGACGGCGCCGAGCGAAGCCGAGCACGAGCAGGCCGAGCACCGAGGCATCCAGACTGCCGCTGTTGCAGCCGCAACCAGTCGGCTCAACGCCGCCACCGCCACCAGTTGCGCCGCCGCCAGTCGCACTTCCACCGCCAGTCGCACTTCCACCGCCAGTCGCACCGCCGCCAGTCGCACCGCCGCCAGTTGCGGAGCCACCGCCAGTTGCAGAGCCACCGCCAGTCGCGCTTCCACCGCCAGTCGCGCTTCCACCGCCGGTCGCGCTTCCACCGCCGGTCGCGCTGCCACCGCCAGTCGCTGCACCGCCGCCGGTCGCTGCACCGCCGCCAGTTGCGGAGCCACCGCCAGTTGCAGAGCCACCGCCAGTTGCGGAGCCACCGCCCGTCGCGGAACCGCCGCCAGTCGCGCTGCCTCCGCCGGTCGCGGAGCCACCGCCAGTTGCAGACCCACCGCCGGTCGCGGAGCCACCGCCAGTTGCAGACCCACCGCCCGTCGCGGAACCGCCGCCCGTCGCAGAACCACCGCCAGTCGCAGAACCACCGCCGGTCGCAGAACCGCCGCCCGTCGCAGAGCCGCCGCCCGTCGCCGACCCACCACCAGTGGCACCGCCACCACCACCCGTGGCACCTCCGCCGCCGCCCATGGGCATCGGCACGCACGCGCCGGACTGACACGTTCCTCCCGTGCACGGAGTGCCGTCGCCGCGCGGCATCGCGACGCACGCTCCGCTCGTCGGCGCGCACACGTTGTTCACCTGGCACTCACCCGGCGGCGGACAGCTCACCGAATTCCCACCGACGCACACGCCGACCACACAGGAATCAGTGCGCGTGCACGCGTCGGAGTCATCACACGTCTTCCCATTCGCCTGTCCGCACGTGCCGTTCGCCGGAGCACCGGTCGCCATCGCGCAGCTCTGACACGTCCCCGTGCAGGCCGAATCGCAGCACACGCCGTCGGCGCAGAACCCGCTCTGGCACCCTGCTCCACTGGTGCACGTCTGGCCGAGCATGCCGAGCATCTCGGTCACCGAGCGGAGCGTGACGCGATACGCCTGCACCGACGCCGAATCATCGAAGCGCGTCGTCGCGATCCACGTGCGCGCATTTCCTTCGGACGCCGAGTCGAGCGCCAACACGAACCGCGACGAGCCGCTCGACGCAGCGGTGTCGTTGGTCGCACCGTTGAGCCAGCGCACCACGCGCAGCTCAGCGGGCGTTTCGTTCGCAGAGCTCAAAACCCAGTTCGTCCCGCTCCACGCCGCGGTCGGCGAAATGCGCGGAGTCGAAATCAGCGGCACCGCGTTGCCGACTCCATCGAGGCCACCGGCGGTCGAAATGCGCGACACCTGCGGCACGCGCGAGCCGTTGAGCCACGACAGGAGACACGGACTTCCCGACGCGAGCTCAGGCCACGTGTTGGTGAACGTGCTCGACGCTCCGGCGATGGCGATGCCGCCGGAGTCCATCGCCGTGCCCGTCGCCGTCAGCCGCGACACGCGTGCAGCGCCGTTGAGCGACCACGACAACCACACCGTATTTCCATCGCGGCACATCGACGGCATGCGCTCGTCGTTGGTGGTCGCGGCGATGGTGTTCACCGAGCCCAGCGTTCCGCTCTGCGAGAACGACCGCGTGAACACGTCGCCGTCGAACATCGTGCCGCGCACTTCCCACGTCACGAACGTCGTCGTGCCATCGCTCTCGAGCCGTGCGCGTGTACCGCGCGCGTTGTTGGCGACCACCACGCCTTCGAGCGCGTCGAGCCGCGCACCTGCCGGAGTGACGCGCGACACCTGCACCACGCTGCCGAACGCGCTGCTGAACGCGACCACGAAGTTCTGACCGTCGAAGGTGACGTCTTCGACGCGATAGATGCCGACCTGCCCGAGGCGCACCGGAGCCGCGTCGAGCGTGAGGCCCGTCGCCGCGGAGTAGCGGCGCGCGAAGGCGAGGTTGACGCCTGCCGAGCGCTCGACCCAGGCGACGAGCACGGTGCCGCTGGCGACGGCGAGCCGACCGTTGGTCTGCGTGGGAGCGGCCCACGGCAACGTCACTCCGTCGATGGAATCGAGGCGCGTGCCGCTGCTGTTGATGCGCGTCGACGACTGCGCTTCGGAGTCGAGCGTGTAGAAGACGCCCGACGGGCCGACGAAGCCGCTGCCGAAGCTCGCGTCCCTTCCGAAGCCGGTCGTCGGCGTTTGCGGCACGCCCGCGGTGTTGACGCGAATCACGACGGGAGCCGTGAAGCCGCCACCGCTCTGCGTGGTGGAGACGGAGACCCAGTAGCGCGTGCCGTCGAAGGCGAGGAACGGGTTCTGGTAGTTGATGGTGGTGCTGCCGAGGTTGAGCGGCGTCGCGTCGAGGAGCACGTCGGCGTTGGTGACGCGCGCGGCAAACAGGCGCGTGGTGCTGGTCTGGCTCGGCTGCGGCCAGGCGACGAGACAGTTGGTGCCGTCACAGGCCACGCCGACGTTCACGGTGAAGTTGCCGAGCGTGCCGACCTGCGTGGCGGTGGCGCCGACCGCTCCGGCGTTCGACACGCGGCGGATGCTGATGCCGATCGGGTTGGTGGTGCCGCTCTGGTACGCGATGACGTGTTGCGTGCCGTCCCACGCGGCCGCCGGGAAGTCGCGGAGCACCGCGCTGGTCGCCACGGTGAGCGGAGTGGTGTCGAGCACGGTGGCCGACGCGTCGAGACGCGCGGCGAGCACGGTGTTGCCCTCGAACCAGGTGACGAGCGTGTGGCCTGCTCCGTCGGTCGAGAGCGCGGGGGCGCTGAGCGTGCCGGTCGCGAGCGTGCGCACCGCGACGGGCTGCGCGTCGAGCCAGACGCCTTGCGGCGTGAGGCGACGCACCACGAGGTTGCGCCGCGTGGAGTTCGACCACGAGATGACGAAGTTGGTGCCGTCGAAGATGACCGCTCCGCTGAGCGAGATGTCGGTGCCGACTTCGAAGAAGGGTTTGTCGATGACCGCTCCGTTCGCGTCGATGCGCGTGGCGACCAGTCGCGTGGGCATCGACTGAACGGCGCGCGCGTCGAGCCACACTGCGAGGCTCACGGTGCCGTTCGACGCTCCGCGAATCACGGTGGTCGAGCTCGTCGAGATGCTCGGCTCGAGGACCGCGTTGTCGAGGGCCTGCTCGGAGCCGAGTGGAGGTCCGGCGAGGGCGCCGAGCGAAGTGAGGGCGAGGAGGCCGAAGACGCGCATGGAAAGAGGACTGTCGCGTGAGGCCCGAAAATTGGGAACTGCGGCGTGCGAAGCTGTCACGCATGCGTTGCCTCGTGCTCTGTGCGGTGTTTGCGATGGCGTGTTCCACGCCGGTCGTTGGCGAAGATGCGGGCAGTGGCGGTGGCGCTGCGTCGGGCGGTGGTGCTGCAACCGGAGGTGGCGGCGCGACGGGTGGTGGCGGTGCTGGAACTGGCGGCGGCTCCGCGACCGGAGGTGGTGGCGCGACGGGAGGCGGCGCCGCGACTGGTGGTGGCTCCGCGACTGGCGGCGGCGGCACTGCGAACAAGAGCGCCAAGCGCGGACTCGCCTACGACCTCGCGTCGGCGGGCGACCTCGACGCGATGAGTTCGGGAATTTCGTGGTGGTACGACTGGAGCGCCACTCCGCACGCGCCGCTCGATCACGGCGTCGAGTTCGTGCCGATGCTGTGGAACTTCAACTTCGACGCGCCGAACGTGCTCGCGTTTCTCCGCGCGCACCCCGACGTTCACTACGTGATGGTGTTGAACGAGCCGAACCTGACGGACCAGGCGAACCAGACTCCGCAGCAGGCTGCGATGCAGTGGCCGATGTACGAGGCGTTCGCGGCCGACGCAGGAGTGCAGATCGTCGGGCCGCAGATCACCTGGGGAACGATGCCGAACTACAGCGACCCCGTGGTGTGGATGGACGCGTTCATCGCGGCATACAAGGCGAACAACGGCGGTCGCGAGCCGCGCATCGATTACCTCGGCTTCCACTGGTACGACTACGGCCTCGCGGGTCAGCTCGATCGACTCACGAAATACGGCAAGCCGTTCTGGGTGACCGAGATGGCGAACTGGCACCCCCAGAACGACGGAGCGCAGATCGACACGCTCGCGAAGCAGAAGACGCAGATGACGAACATGGTGCAGGTCTGCGAGTCGCGCAGCGACGTGTTCCGCTACGCGTGGTTCACCGGCCGCTGGAACCCCGACCCGCACTTCACGAGTGTGCTGGCCGCTCCCGGCGCGCGCACCGAGTTGGGCGACCTGTATCTGACGCTGCCCCACTGAACCGTTTCCACAAAACCCACATCCAGTGTGGGAAATGTGGAATCACTTCTGGCGGCGGCTGAGGCAGTGCGTGAGCTCGAGCAGAATTTGCTCCGGCTCGTCGTGAATCGAGCGCCAGGTCCAATGGAGAACGGCGTAGCCGCGAAGGACGAGCGCGTTGTTGCGGCGTCGATCGTCCTCGAACGACTTCGGTGAGGCGTGGACGGCAAAACCGTCGACCTCGAGCACGACTCCGAATTGCTCGAAGAAGAAGTCGATCCGCCGGACGCGGCCGTTCACCTTCACGACCCGCTGCTTCTTCGGTCGCGGCAGACCCGCCAGGTCGATGAGCTCGAACGCGCGGGCTTCGAGCTCGCTCTCGGTTGGCCCGTCGCCACCCTGGTACTCGTGCACGAGCCTGGCGAGGGACGCGAAGGGCTCGTGCGCGGTGCGCTTCTTGAGCGCCGACTCGAGCTTGTCGAGCGTGGTCCACTTGCGACGAAGCGCCTCGTCGACCATCGCGCGGAGGTCGTGCTCCGAGAGCCGACTGCACAAATCCAGAATGGTTCGCGTGACCGTGGTGACGCGAAGTCCTTCGACGCTCGAGATGTCCTTGTGACTCAGCGCCTGGACGCGATGAACGATGACGCCTCTTCGCTTGCGCACGTTGCGGATGCACACCGCCTCGATGGAACCCTCGTCGAAGCGGGCGAAGCCGTGGAGGTGGGCCGCCGTCTCGTGCGACAGGGCGAAGCCGGCGTCGAGCCACAGGCTGAGCGCCTTGAGTTTCTGAAGAAACGTCGGCGGCGTGCCTTCGATGCGGAAGACGCCAGGGAACAATCGGTCCCAGCGGCCCGTGGTGCAGCGGTGCTCGACACAGCGCTCGGTGAGTCCGCCGGTTGTCGCCTGCTTCTTGCTGATCACTCCGTGCTGCGTGCTCGCCAGCTGCAAGCACGTGATCTCGCCCTCGCCCATGTTGCCCCCGCCAGGCTCCTAGCAGGTGGGTCCGACAGTCCCGTTCCACATGGCCCACACGGGGTGTGGGAAATGTGGAATCGCGTTTTGGTCGACCGGCCCTGATCTCTCAATTCAGGCAGGCCGAGCGTGCCTTTCGCCCGCCGTGTGGCATGTTGCGCGCGATGCGGGTCGTCCTCCTCCTCGCCGTCGGTCTCCCGGCCTTCGCCGCCCAGCTGGTGGCGTTCGCGTTGCCGAAGGTCGAGGTCACTCCGTGGGTGCTGCTGCGGAAGGTCGCGCAGACCGAGGAACGCCGTGAGGTCGAGTCGAAGATCGTCTCGCCCGCCCGCCCGCTTCCCCCCGTCGTCACCTTCAGCCTGCCGGGCAGCGAGGGCTTCGTCGCCTCGCCCGCTCCGGAAGGTTCGAGCGCGCGCGCGCTGCTCTTCGTGAAGCACGTGCGCCGTCAGGCGAGCTGATCGCCTCCGCAGCACCCCGACCCGAAACTTTTCGTCGTTCGATTTTTCTCACCGCACACCTCGTCGTGTGCGCAGCAAAAGGCTTCACATGATTGAGTGGGTTCTCAAGAAGATCATCGGCACCAAGAATGACCGCGAGCTGAAGAAGGCGCTCCCGCGGGTCACGCGCATCAACGAGCTGGAAACCAAGATGCGCGCCTTGAAGGACGAAGACTTCGTCCGCGAGACGACGCGCCTCAAGACCGAGGTCGGCAACGGCAAGTCGCTCGACGACGTGCTCTACGAAGCGTTCGCGCTCACGCGTGAAGCGAGCCGTCGCGTCATCGGCCAGCGTCACTACGACGTGCAGATGGTGGGCGGCATGTTCCTCCACCAGGGCTGCATCGCCGAGATGCGCACCGGTGAAGGCAAGACGCTCACCGCGACGCTGCCCAGCTACTTGAACGCACTCTCGGGCCGCGGCGTGCACGTGGTCACGGTGAACGACTACCTCGCTCGCCGCGACGCGGAGTGGATGGGCCGCATCTACAAGTTCCTCGGCATGTCGACGGGCTGCATCCTCCACGACCTGTCCGACAAGGAACGCCAGGAGAGCTACCGAAGCGACATCACCTACGGCCAGAACAACGAGTTCGGCTTCGACTACCTGCGCGACAACATGAAGTTCCGCCTGCAGGACTACGTGCAGCGCGAGCTCAACTTCGCGATCGTCGACGAGACCGACTCCATTCTGATCGACGAGGCGCGCACGCCGCTGATCATCAGTGGCCCGACCGAAGACAGCACCGAGCTGTACGGCAAGGTCGATCAGGTCATCTATGGCCTCGTGCCCGAGCAGGACTACCAGCTCGACGAGAAGTCGCGGTCGGTCACGCTCACCGACGGCGGCATCGAGAAGCTGCAGCAGCGTTTGAAGATCTCGAACCTCTACGCGCCCGAAGAGCTCGAAACCCTGCACCACGTCGAGCAGGCGCTGCGCGCGCACACGCTCTACAAGCGCGACCGCGAGTACGTGGTGAAGGAAGGCGAAGTGCTCATCGTCGACGAGCACACTGGCCGCATCATGCCGGGCCGCCGCTGGTCAGACGGTCTGCACCAGGCCATCGAAGCCAAGGAAGGCGTGACCATCGAGAACGAGAACCAAACGCTCGCGACCGTCTCGTTCCAGAACTACTTCCGCATGTACTCGAAGCTCGCGGGCATGACCGGCACCGCCGACACCGAGGCCGAGGAGTTCGCGAAGATCTACAACCTCGACGTTCGCGTCGTGCCGACCAACAAGCCGATGATCCGCGAAGACGCGGAAGACGTCGTCTACAAGACCGAGAAGGCGAAGTTCGAGGCGGCGGCCGAAGAGCTCAAGAAGATCCACGCCACCGGTCAGCCGGTGCTGGTGGGCACGGTGTCGATCGCCAAGTCGGAAATCTTCGCCAAGTTCCTGAAGAGCGCCGGCGTGCCGCACGAGGTGCTCAACGCGAAGAACCACCTCCGCGAGGCCGACATCATCGCGCAGGCGGGTCGCAAGGGAGCGGTCACCATTTCCACCAACATGGCCGGCCGCGGCACCGACATCTTGCTCGGCGGCAACCCGGAGAACCTCGCGAAGGCGAAGGCCGGCCCGCAGCCCACCGAGCCCGAGCTGAAGGGCGACGCGACCGACGAGGCCGCGAAGAGCGCGTACGCCGAAGCGAACAAGGCGTGGCAGGCGACGTACGACTCTGCGCTCGCCGGCTTCAAGCAGCAGTGCGACGCCGAGCGTGAAGTGGTGCGCTCGTTGGGAGGCCTCTTCATTCTCGGCACCGAGCGTCATGAGTCGCGCCGAATCGACAACCAGCTGCGCGGCCGCGCCGGCCGTCAGGGAGACCCCGGCGGCTCGCGGTTCTACCTGTCGCTCGAAGACGACCTGATGCGCATCTTCGGCGGCGATCGCATCACCGGGCTCATGGAGACCATGGGCATGAAGGAGGACGAGGTCATCGAACACTCGCTCCTCTCGCGCGCGATCGAGAACGCGCAGAAGCGCGTCGAAGGTCACAACTTCGACATCCGCAAGAACCTGCTCGAGTACGACGACGTGATGAACCAGCAGCGCAAGACCATCTACGGTCTGCGCCGTCAGGTGCTCGCGGCCGGCGCCGGAATTCCGCTCGTCGAATTCACCGAAGACAAGAAGACGCGCCTCAAGTCACGCAGCGAGAAGAGCGTGTCGTGGGCAGACTTCCGTGAGCTGGTGCTCGACGCGGTGGAAGACGCCATCGTCGCGCTCACCGACACCTATGCGTCGGCGAAGAACCAGACGACGTGGAACTTGAACGCGCTGCAGGCCGAGGTGAAGGCGGTCTTCAACCAGGACATGGTGTTCCAGGCCGAAGGCAGTCCCGAAGATCTCCAGGAGCAGATCTTCAAGCGCGTCGAGAAGCTCTTCCTCGATCGCGAGAGTGAATACAAAGAGGACTGGTACCGCTTCTGCCAGCTCCGCTACCTCGCGACGATCGACCAGCTGTGGAAGGACCACCTCCTCGCGATGGACCACCTGCGGCAGGGCATCGGTCTGCGCGGCTACGGTCAGAAGGACCCGAAGGTCGAGTACAAGAAAGAGGGCTACTCGGGCTTCATCCGCATGCTGGCGAGCATCAAGAGCACGTTCGTCTCGCAGATCATGCGCGCGCAGCCGCGTGACGCGAACGCCGACGCCGAGCGTCTGAAGCGCGTGATGGAAGAGCGCGCGCGTCAGGCCGTCGAGGGCCGCGCGACGCAAGACGGCACGCCCGAACAGAAGCCCGCCGAGCAGAAGCCCGTGGTGCGCGAAGGCCCGAAGCTCGGCCCCAACGACCCGTGCTTCTGCGGGAGCGGCAAGAAGTACAAGAAGTGCCACATGGGCACCGGCGCCACCGCCTGACGCCGTTTCGCAGTCGAGGGGGTCGCACGTGAAGCGAGCACTGCTGTGCGTCGTGGTTTGCGTTGCGACCCTCGCGGTCGCCGACGATTCGTTCAAGAAGGCCGAAGCGGCGTACGCGGCGGCGGCGCTGCAGTCGAAGGCGGAGAAATACGACGAGGCCGCGAAGCTGCTCGTCGACGCGGCCGCCGAGATCACGCGCGCCAATCGCGAAGAGCGCTACACGCCCGATGCGCTGCGCAAAGCGGCGGAGACGTACACGCTTCGCGCGAAGCTGAAGGCGACCGCGCTCAGTGACGCGAAGTCTGCGCGCGCGATGCTCAAGTCGCTGGTGTCGGAACCGGGTCTGGGGTCCGAACACGTGGAGCGCATCGGCACCGATGATCCGCGCGTGGCGGCGTTGCTGAAGACGCTGCGCGAGAAAGACCCGAAGGCGAAGGCGTTCTTCACTGCGCGGAAGATCAAGGTCGTGGTGTCGGGAGACGCGCTCAACCCGGCGCAGGCCGCGTCGCTGACGGATCGGCTCGTCAATTCGCTGCGTGGCCTCGGCTTCGACGCGTCGAAAGACGCAGGCGACGAGACGATCGAAGTGCCGGTGAAGCAGACGCCGATGCTCCCGGTGCCGATGTTCGGTGGCGGCAACGACCCCAACAAGCTTGGCGCCGGAGAGTTCAAGTGCATCGTCACCTGGAGCGACGCGAAGAACACCGTGCTGATCTTCGACCTCGGCATGCGCGGCCCTGGCTACACCGACATGCCGACGTCGTTCGTCGATCAGAATTGGCAGCGGCTCGGTACGGCCTTCGTTCCGCGCTTGTTGCTGCGGTGGGACGAAGCGTCTCCTACGGGTGGGTGAGCATCCACGTTCGGTAGAACGCGCCGGCATCGGCGTTGCCGACCAGCCCGCGCTCGGGCGGTTTGGTGTTGTAGCCCCAGCGAGACCACGACAAGCCGTTGGCTTCGAAGAACGTGAGCGCGTCGCGTTCGTATTCGATTTGTCCGGGTGAGTTGATCGACGCGCCGAACTGATCGACGAGCATCGGCACCCGATGCCGCGCGCGGAAGTCGAGCGCCGGAGTGAGGAACCACGAGATGAACTGCGGCGTCATCGACCACTCGAAGTACGGAGAGACGTCGAGGCGATCGCGGAGGATGGCGTCGAGGTCCCCGCCGTCGGTGCGGTACGTCTCGTTCGGCTTCGGAGTGACCAGCTCGTCGAACGAAGGAGGCGCGGTGAAGGTGCCCCAGGTGACGGGGCCGCCGTCGACTCCGACGCCGTCGTCGATCCACGGTTTGGGTTTGAGGAAGTTCACTTCGTAGACGAGCCGCCCGCCGTAGCCCGCGTTGGCGAAGGCCGTGAAGTACTCGTCGAAGCGGTACTGCCACGAGGCGTAGTTCCAATCGGGGCCCACGAAGAACGGTGTGCGCGAATCGCCGGCGTCGGTGATGGCGTCCATCAGGCCGCGCTGGAAGCGCGTGAGATCGTCGGCGGTGTACGTGTCGACCGTGTTGCGTGGGAGCGTCTTGTTGAAGCTCGGCTCGGCGAGCAGGCCGAAGCCGGCGAGGTAGTCGGTGTCTTTGTATTTCGCGGCGAGGAAGGCCCAGGTGCGGCGGAAGGTGGCGTAGCTCGCTCCGCCGTCCATCAACGGGCCGGTGGTGGTGGTGTCGTAGAACTTCGGCTCGTCGCTGGTGAGCACGTCGTCGGCGCGGAGCTCCATGAGAATCCAGATGCCGTGCTCGCTCAGGGTGTGGACCCAGGAGTCGATCGCCGCCTCGTAGCTCGCGGTGAGACCGCTCGGGCGCGTGAAGTCGATGGTCGCGGGAATGACGCGGCCCTTGGAGATGGTCTCGGGTTTGTAGGTCACGCGCATGCGCACGAAGTTGAAGCCGATGGCGAGGAGGTCGTCGGCGCCGGCGTCGTCGATCGCGTCGCCGTCGTCGAGGTTGGCGCCGCGCAGGCGAAGTGCGCGGCCCCAGGGGTCGATGATCGTGCCGCCGTCGAAGCTCAACCGGTAGGGATGTCCGGCGTCGATCGCGCCGCCTCCGCCGGTTGCTGAGCCGCCGCCAGTTGCTGAGCCGCCGCCAGTTGGCGAGCCACCGCCAGTTGCCGAGCCACCGCCAGTTACGGAGCCACCACCAGTTGCTGAGCCACCGCCAGTTGCGGAGCCACCGCCAGTTGCTGAGCCACCGCCAATCGAGTTGCCGCCGCCTGTTGAGTTGCCACCGCCTGTCGCGGCACCACCACCTGTCGCGGTACCACCACCGGTCGCTGCACCGCCTCCAATTGCGGCGCCACCACCAGTCGCAGCGCCACCGCCCGCGCCAGCGTCGTCTTGCGGAACGACGACGTCACACGCGCTCAGGACGATGACGACACTCAGAAGAAATCGACGCACGCGATGAATGATCTCTGCAGGCGGTTTCGTTCAAACGCACCGGTCGAAACATGCGTTCGACCGATACGCCAGGCACCTGGCCCAGGGCGGGCCCGGGCGAATCCGGCTCAGGGAGGGGTGATGCAATCTGTACACGCCCGGGCAGGCTGGATTGCAGCACCCCACCCTGCGTGGAATTCGCACGAAAGCGAGGTGCTGCTCGTGTGGTGCAGGCCGAAAAATGCCCAGCCCCGCGGTCCCTCGATGCAGTTGGCGTGTCGTGCCGGTCGCACGCAAGAACCGGTAACGACGGCCATTTCTGACTTTGTTGCGACTGGTGTTCACGAGCACGCGTCAGCACCCGAGCCATGCGCGTCCCTCTCACCCAGTTTCTCGTAGCGGTGCTCTGCGCCGCGTGTGGTCCAGGCGTGCAGGCGAACTCCGATGCGGGCAGCACGGACGCGGCGAGCGTTGATGCGGGCGTCGATGCGAGCGTCGTTGATGCGAGCGTCGTTGATGCGAGCGTCGTTGATGCGGGCGTCGTCGATGCGGGTGTCGTCGTCGATGCGGGCGTCGTCGATGCAGGCGTCGTCGATGCAGGCGACGTCGATGCGGGCGTCGTCGATGCGGGTGCCGTTGATGCGGGTGCCGTGGATGCGGGCGTCACGAACTCGAGCGACGCCGGTTCATTCGACGCCGGCGTGCTCGGTCCGGACTTCCCGATCGAAGGCTTCGGCGCCGCGACGCGTGGTGGCTGGCAACGAGGTTTCGACGAAGTGTTCGTCACCACGCTCAACGACTCCGGACCTGGCTCCCTGCGCGAGGCGCTCAACGCCCCGCCCGGCCCGCGCATCGTTCGCTTTCAGCTCGACGGCATCATCGCGCTCAGCTCCCCGCTCTTCGTGCCGAGCAACGTCACCATCGACGGCCGCGGTCACTCCATCACGCTCACCGGCAAGGGCCTCATCCTCCTCGGCACGGACGACGTCATCATCACCAACCTCGCGATCGAAGACGTCGGCCCCGACAGCGAAGACGGTCTGCGCATCGGAGATCCCTCAGGCCCTTCGGAGCGCGTCGTCATCGATCACGTCACCTTCCGCGCGACGGGAAATCACGGCGACTCCGCGAACGTCGACGAAGCCATGTCGATCATCTTCGGCAGCAAAGACATCTCGCTGCAGTGGCTGCGTTTCGAGAACTGGGAAAAGGTGCTGCTGATCGGCAACGGCGACGCGCCGCAGAGCATCGACTCCGTCATCACCGTCTCGTGGCACCACAGCTGGTTCAAGAACACCGGCCGACGTCACCCGCAGGCGCGCTACGGCATCGTCGACATCTGGAACTGCTTCTTCGACGACTGGCACATGTACGACTGGTTCTACCTCGAGCCCTTCCGCGAGAGCTTCGGCGCGCAATCGCAGGACTTCGCGCGCGTTCGCGTCGAGAACTCGCTCTTCCGGCGCACGCCTCGAACCAAAGACGCGTTCTCGCAGGCCAACGAGGCCACGCGCTGCGAGAGCAACGGCACGCTCGATGGCATCGGCCTGCAGGTCACCGCCGACAGCACCGCGCCGCTGCAGTTCAACGCCGGCTGCTCGGGCTCGACGCAGTGGGTGCGCCCATACGCCATCACGCTCGACGCCGCCGACTCGGCGCTGCGCTCACGCGTCGAGCAGCAGGCGGGCAACACGCTGTAACCGACCTCACGTCACGACGACGCGCGCTTCAAGTACCGCTCGAGCCCCGAGAGCGACTTCTTGAACCACCACTTGAAGATGCCGGCCACCATCGGCACCGCCCACGCGACGAGCCACGGCGGCACGTACGCCACGCGGTAGCGCATCGTGGTGCCGCCACCCGCGCGGGGATTCGTCTCGACGAGCTGCACCATCTTCGTCGCGAACGGCAACGACCATCGCGAAACCCAGGCGACGGTTCGCCAGCCGGGCGTGTGCTCCATCACTTCGACTCGCATCGCCATGAACGAATAGAGCTCGTCCATCACCGCGCCATCGAGCTCGCGCGCGGGCGTCCACCAGTCGACGCCCACGAAGCCGGGCGACCACGGCGGCTCACCGACGAAACCGAGGAAGCTCTTCTGCACCTTCTCGGGCGGCGCGTCGTACTCGTGCGTCACGTCGATGAGGTGCTTGGCGCTCTCGATGAGCGACACGTCGGGCTTCTCCATCGACCACCACATCGGCCAGCGCAGCCACGTGTTCGCGCGCTCGAGCGGGCGTTCTGGAATCGAAGTGCTCATCAGGGAATCAGCTGGCGGAGCGACGCAGCCTGCACCACCACACTCCGCTCGGCACCAACGAACGCGTCGCGCAGCCGGCCCACGAGCACCGACGGCGTGATGATCGGCAAGAGCGAGATGGCGAGAATCACCAGCGGCGCGAGCGAAGAATCGAACACCAACAGCGGAGAACTCAGCACCAGCGCGCCCTCGCGCACTTCGACGTACGTCCCGAGCGGCGAGAGCAACGCGGGCAAGAGCGACATCGCGACGGCGACGATCACGACCAGCGCGCGATTGCTGCGCGGAGCGTTGGCCGCGAGCAACATCGCGTGCGTCGCAGCGAGTGTGGGCACCACCACCAGCGGACCGAGCGCGAGGCTGAGCAGACCGATGCCGACCGCGGCCACTCCACCGACGGCGAGCTGGAGACGCGCGATGTTGCGTCGGCGCGCGAGCAGGGCGACCGTGCCCGCGCTCGCGAGCAGCAACACCACGAGGCACGCGAGCAACATCGGTGACTTCGTACCGAGGAGCACCGCCGCCGCCGACAGCCCGATGGTCCACGTCGCGAGCCGCACCGCCGTCGCGCGCGTGAGTTCTCTCCCGCGCACGCGCTCGAGGTCATCGAGGGTCGCCTGCGCTTCGGGAGAGACGTCGACGGGCGGCGTGCTCAAGACGGTCGAGAGCCGCTTCAGCGCCGAGGCGTTCGTGGGTTCGAGCGCCAGCGCACGCCCCAGCGCCTGAAGTGCGCGTGAGCGACTCGCATGATCGTTCTGCTTCATCGCCTCTTCGGCGACGGTGACCTGCTCGGCGGCGAGATCGCGTCGTGCTGATTCGTCGCGCTCGCCTTCGAGGTAGCGCGTGAGCTGCGCCGCGAGCGCGCTCGCCGAGGGGATGCGATCTTCCACGCGCCGCGCGCACGCTCGACGCCAGAGAATGTCGAGTTCAGGCGGCACGGGCCCACGCTCCGAGTCAGGCAGTCGCGAGCCGTCAGCACGCGAGGGTCGCCGCAGAAAGAGGAGTTCGTGGAGGATCACTCCGAGCGAGAACACGTCGGTGCGGGCGTCGAGTTGATCGATGAGCCCTTCGGCCTGCTCGGGAGACATGTAGCCGGGCGTTCCCATCGCGATGCCGAGCTCGGTGCCGTCGCGCTTCTCGCTCGAGGTCGAGACGCTCACCGACTCTTCGGTGCCGAGCACGCGCGCGAGGCCCCAGTCGAGCACGTGCACTTCGTCGAACTCGCCGATCATCACGTTGCTGGGCTTGAGATCGCGATGGAGCACTCCACGCGCGTGCGCTGACTCGATGCAGCTGCAGACCGTCGTGAAGAGCGTGAGCAGCTTGAAGCGCGTGAAGCGTTTGCGCGTCGCGGAGTCGCCTTCGCGCAGCTTGTCGATGATCTCCTCGAGCGTGAGACCGCGAACGCGCTTCATCGTGAACCAGAGGTCTCCTTGCGCGTCGAGGCCGAGGTCGTAGACCGGCACCACGCTCGGGTGTTCCAGCTGGCCCTGGACGCGCACCTCGCGCAGGAAGCGATGCGCGTGTTCGGGTTCGGCGAGCGAGCGGCGAATGCGCTTCAACGCGACGTCTCGCAGGAGCCGCTGGTCCTTCACCAGGCGCACTTCGCCCATGCCGCCGGCGCCGAGCTCGAGAAGGTCGAGGTACCGCGCTGCTCCTTCGAGGGTGAGGCTGCTGTCGGCCTCGGGGCTCGTGGCGCCGGGCTTGTGCGTGTGTCCCTCGGAGAGCGAGTCGGAGTCGGACATGGACCGAGTGTCACCGAGGTGACCGACGCACGCACCGTTTCCTGTCTCTTCTGACGAGTGGTGGCCGGCCTGGGACCGTTATGCATGGGCCCATGAAGACCGAACGTCGCCTGCGCCTCGTCGAACCGTTGCCTCCCGTCGAGCCCGGTTTTCTCGGACCGGGCCACACTGCGATCGAAGTGCTGCGCGGCCACTCGCTGGTCGACGTCGATCCCTTCGTCCTGCTGATGGACGACCGCATCGACATCGGGCCCACGCCGAAGCAGATGGGTGGAGCCCACCCGCACGCGGGGCTCGAGACGGTGACCCTGGTGCTCGAGGGAACCGTCGACGATCGCGACGAGGGAAAGTTGAGCGCCGGCGACGCGCTGTGGATGACCGCGGGGCGCGGCGTGATTCACAGCGAGAACATCGAGATGGCCGGCAAGGTGCGCGTGCTGCAGTTGTGGATTCGGCTGCCCGCGAAGGCACGCGGAGTCGCGCCGAGCTTCGAGAAGATCGCGCTCACCTCGATGCCGATTCATCGCGAGCCGGGTGTCGAAGTGCGGCTCTACAGCGGCGCGACGCATGGGCTGCGCTCGGCGACGTTGAACGAGGCGGCGATCACCATGGCCGAGGTGCGACTCGAGCCCGGCGCGAAGACGTCGCTCGACGTGCCGCGCGCGTACAACGGGTTCCTGTACGTGCTCGACGGAGCGGTGGGCGTGGGTGGTGACGAAGTGCGCGCCGGTCACCTCGGGTGGATCGATCGCGCCGGAAGCGGCTCGGACCTGACGTCACTCACGCTCGAGGGCGGCCCGAGCGGTGGCCGCGTGGTGGCGTATCTCGGCCAGCCACAGAACGAGCCGCTCGTGCATCACGGGCCGTTCGTCGCGGGCGACGTGATGGAGATTCAGAGCGCGTTCCGACGGTTTCGGGCCGGCGAGTTCGCGCCGCTGAGCACGCTGTCGCCGCGGCAAATCTAAGTAAAAGCTTACATTCTACGCGCATGGGCTGGAGCCGGTGGGACGGCCTCGGTTCACAGCGCGCGCGGCGTGTGTCGCGCGGCGGCTTCACGATGGAGCTTCGGTTTCACCGCGCATGTGGTCACTTTCCGCGGCGTGTGTTGCGCGGAGGCGCTGACGGTGGCGGAGGCGGAACACGCTTCGGCTTCGCGGCGCTGGGTTTCGCTGGAGCCGGAGGCGGTGGCACCGGCTTCGGCTTCACGGCGCTCGGTTTCGGCGCAGCAGGCGGCGCGGGCTTCGGCTTCGGCGGAGTCGGCGGCGCAGGCTTCGACGCGACCGGCGCCGGCTCCCGCTCGAGCTCGGCGACGCGCGCGCGCAGCCTCATCACTTCTGCCGACAACTGCGCGTACGAATCGCGCACGTGGCCGTTGAACACGCGCTGCCGCCCGAGCGCCTCGTTGATGAAGATCTGCCCCGCGGTGCGGAACACGCGCTTGGCGAGCAGCACCGCTCGACCACCGAGCCCATCACGGTGCGTCTCCATCGGCAGCCCGCGCGTCGCGTCGGCGTTCTCTTCGAGCGCCTGCAAATTGAAGCTCATCGGATCGACGCGCGCTTCGACTCCATCGACCGTCACGTCCGAGTGCTGCGCGCCGAAGTTCAACCCGCGCGCCGCGAGCCGCTCTTCGACGAACGCCATGACCTTCGCCGGCGTGATGTCCTTCCCCATCAACTTCATTGGATCTCCTCGAGGTACGCCGCCACCACCGATTCCCAGTCGTAGCCCGCCGCGTACTTCATCGCTTCACGCGAATAGGCAGCGCGATTCGCTCCGACCTTCTGCACCGCGTCGCGGAACGACGCGTCGTCATCGAGCGCGAACGGCAACCCGCCGCCGCTTCGCTCGAGCTGGCCCTGCACGACTTCACTCGCCACGTTGCCAATCACCGGAGTCCCCACCGCGAACGCCTCGATGGTCACCAGCGACAGACTCTCGTAGCGGCTCGGCACCACCACCGCGAGCGCGGCGGCAAGCCCGTCCCACTTGCTCTCTTCGTCGATGCGCCCGAGTGAGATGACGCGCGTGCCGTGCGGTTTGAGATTTCCCGCTCCCGCGAGCACCAGCGCTGGCGCGTCGTGAAAATTGCGCACCAGCTCGGCGTGCCGCTGCAACAACTCCGGCACGCCCTTCCCTGCTTCGAGTCGGCCCAGGTAGAGCAGGAACGGCCCGTCGATTCCGTAGCGCTCGCGAAAACGCGAAGGCTTCGCGGGCTGCGCGTCGAGCCCCACGCCGACCACGCGCTGGCGCACCGCCCGCGGAAATTCGCGCGTGATGAGCTGCGACTCTTCGGGCGTGTTGGTCAGCAGCGCGCGCGGGAGCTCGAACACGTCACGCATCGAGAGAAACCGCAGCGGCGGCTCGTCGTGCGCGGTCGGCACCACCAGCGCCTTCTTCGCCACCAGCGGGATGCCCCACACCGTGGGGCCGTAGAGGTACGTGAAGAAGATGAACGCGTCGAAGTCGTTCGCGCGCGCGGCGATGGCGTCGAGCAGCGCGGGCGAGTCAGGGCCCTGCTCCGCGAGCCAGTGCGTCTCGGTCGCGAAGTCGAGCGGGCGGTTGAACACCGAGTCGCTCAACCGATTGAACGGTCGCATCTCGCGCGGCGCTCGCACGGGGAAGCGGTGCACTTCGATGGCGCCGTCTTTCGAGCTGCCGGCGTCGAGCTCGTTCTTCCAGCTCAAATGATCAGTCGCGCACGTCGTGAGGACTTCCACCTGCGCGTGCTTCGCGAGGTGCTGAGCCACTTGCCGCGCGTGAGCTTCGGCGCCGCCGGTGATGGTCTCTCCGTAGCGCTGCACGACGATCGCCACGCGACGACGGCGACCACTCGCACCGCGCGCGGCCACTTGAACGCCGAGGGCCTTCTTCAACGCCTCGCGCGTGCCCTCGAACGACAGCTCGGCGACTCGAAGGTTCTGACCTTCGACGAGCTTCGCGCGCAGCTCGCCGTCGGACTGCAGCATCGACACCAACTCCGCGAGCGCGGCGAAGTTCTTCTCGTCGAACACGATGCCGCGGCCGCCCATCGTCTCCGGAACCGCGGCCGCGCCGAACGCGAGCACGGGCAACTCGGCAGCCATCGCTTCGATCAACGGCACGCCGAAACCCTCGTGCTCCGACATCGACACGAAGACGTCGGCGCTGCGATACGCGGCGACCAGCTCGGAATGCGAAACGCGCCCGAGAAAACGAACTCCACCGAGTTGATCAGCCCGCGCCTTCAACCGCTTGAACGCCGCATTGCCGGCAGCGAAGCCACCGACGATCCACAGCTCGGCGCGCGGCGCGATGCGACGGAGCTCCTCGTGAAGCGAGAGGAGATCTTCCATGCGCTTGTGCGGCACCACGCGACTGACCGAGACCACGCGCGGGCGGCCAGCTCCCGACAACTTCGCGTGCAGACCCGCATCGACACACTGCTGCGTGAAGCGCTCGGGCTCGACGAAGAGCGGTACCACGTGCACGTTGCGATGCCCCGCCTCACGGAGCTCGCGCGCGTTGAACTCCGACACGCCGATCGACAGCTCGACGAAGTCAGCGAGCGCGGCGAGCTGCGCGCGACCGGCGATCAGCGGCTCAGCGAGCTGCGTGCCCGCGTAGAAACGCGCCGGAGTGACGTTGTGAAACACCACCGCCTTGCGACACGGCAGGTGCATCAACTTGCCGGCGAGCGGTGACGCGATGCCGTGGTGATAGAGCACGAGGTCGTCAGCGGCGACGCGCAGCTCCGCGAGCGGCCGCACCAGCGAGCGCCACGCCTCGCCCACTTCACCCGCGTAGAGCTGACCCGAAAACCCGAGATGCCTCAGCACCCGTTGCCACGCGACCGCCGCCTGGCCCATCGCATCGCCTGGCGTGAAGGTGGGAAGG
Source organism: Archangium sp. (assembly GCA_047600485.1). Classification (GTDB taxonomy): domain Bacteria; phylum Myxococcota; class Myxococcia; order Myxococcales; family Myxococcaceae; genus Archangium_A. The sequence goes on along the minus strand of JASGKS010000001.1, from coordinate 9,214,438 downwards.
AGCTGGTGGACCCGCACGAGCGCGCGTGTACCGCACTCACTTCCACTTCGCGACGAACGTCGCCAGCGCGTCCCAATACTCGCGGCTGAAGCTCAGGTCGTTGTGTCCACCGGGCACGAAGACGAGCTGCTTGTCCTGCGACGCGAGCGCGGCGAACGCAGCTTCGGCTTCTCGCGGAAGAATCAGGTCGTCGTTGCGACCGTGCAGCACGAGCGCCGGCACACGACAACGCGAGAGCTTCACCACCGGGTCGAACACCCCGCGCTCTTCGTCGCTCAACGTGTACGGAGGGAAACCGCGACGCGCGACGAGCGCTGCGAGGTTGCTCCCGCCGCTCTCGAGCACCAGCCCGTCGATGAGTCCGTCACGTCCTGCAAGTTCTGCCGACGCCGCCGCTCCGAGCGAGCGACCGAAGAGCACCACCGGCCGCGTGCGCTCGACGGTCGCGATGCATTTCACGGCGTCGGCGTAGAGCGCGCGCAACGTCGGCACGCCATTGCTCTGGCCGTAACCGCGGTAGTCGAAAAACACGACTTCCAACCCCAGCGCGGTGAAGCGAGCTGCCAGCTCGTCGTAGTCGCCGACCGTCTCACCGTTGCCGTGAAAGAAGACCAGCGTCGCGAAGGCCGTGGCATTCAGGTGCGTGCGCGCGTGAAGCCGAATTCCGGGCTCGACCTCGACGAACGAATCGCGCGCGCCGGGCGGGCACGGAGTCGACGATTTTCGCCGGAAGAAGAGCCGCTGGTTGAACTCAGCGGAATCGAACAGTGAACTCAAAAGCGCTCACGCCAGCGCGGCGGCGATCAACTGCTCCGACTCCGCGTCGAGCGAAACGAACTCGGCGCTGAAACCGTCGGCGCGAACTTCCTTCACGCGGCAGAAGGCGCTGACCAGGTGTGCGTCTTTCTTCGGCGCGAACTGCACGTGCAGCGTCGACTTCGGCTCGAGGTGCTTGCTGGTGCTGATGAACAGCCCGCCCTTCGACAGCTCGCTCGCGTAATCGACATCGACAGCGTCATCGACTGAGGCCTGGTGCTGGACGAGGAAGCGCATGGGGTGGCGGATCAATGACGACCTCTCGACTCGATTTCAAGAGGGGTCCGTCACGTCCATGGCGCGCTGCGAAAGCGAGTAAGTCTCGTCAGATGCGCGCACTCCTCGTGGCGATGTGTGTCTTTTCCGCAGACGCCCTCGCCGATTCGCCGCTCACGTCGATCGACTTCCACAAGGCGTACGCCGACGAGCCCGCGGTGAAGGCGGCGCTGGAGCGCAACCTGGAGCGCTCCTATTCCTTCCTCGCAGGCGGGGCGTCGAATGACCGCAAGTTGGCCGTCGCCAACGCGCTCGGCTGGCAGCAGGACTCGGCGATGGGTTTCCTCGAGTTCCTCGCGCAGGGAAAAGACGTGAAGCCCGACGCGCTCACCGTCGGCCAGCTCACGCCCTCGCAGTTGTTTGCGTTCGCGTACCTCGTGTCGCTCTCGCACTACCTCGAGCTCGAAGCGCTCGAGCCCAAAGGCAAGAACCTGCTCGGCATGAAGCCCATCGCGCTGATGCAGGCCGCGGCGAGCGCATCGCCGAACGACTTCGCGGTGCAGTACGCGAACGCGCTGGTGAAGGCGCAGCGCGCGTTGGCGAGTGAGTGGTGCAAGGTCTTCACGCTGCCGCACGACGTTGAGACCGCGTTCCCGCCCGAGAAGCGCAACCTGCGTCAGGCCGCGCTCGACGAAGCGAACGACTACCTCGCGATGTACGAAGACGAATGCCCAGGCTCGAAGGCCGCGGCGAAGAAGAGCATCGCGGAACTCAACCAGATCTACACGTTGTCGATCGTCGGGAACCCCGCGCAGCTCGTCGCCGGCACGCAAGGCGGCATCGTCATCTGGGACCCGAAGAAGAACGACAAGCCCATCGCCACGCGCCCCGGCTTCATCTGCAGCGGCGACGTCATCGGAGGCGTCGCGTGGATCGGTTGCGAAAAGGAAGTCGTGCGGTGGGACGGCGCGAAGTTCGTCAGCTACCTCCCGCGAACGAAGAACAGCACCGGCGAGTACTACCAACCGATGGCCGGCCCGGGCGGCGAGGTCTGGGTGCGCCTCGGCGCGAAGGTCTGGCAGTTCGACGAAAAGAAGAACGCGTTCGCTCCGGTGGCGAGCCCGCCGTGGGGCTTCGACCCCTACGACGCGATCTTCTTCGAGGGGCAGCCGTACAGCATCGAGTTCTTGAAGGCGATTCACGTCGGGCCCGCGCGCATCGACCGCAGCAGCGAGCTGTACGCCGGCAAGGACCCGCGCCACTTCCGCATCGACGAGAACGGCACGCTGTGGGTCGAAGACTTCGAGAGCGGCCTGTTCCGCCTCGAGAAGGGCCGCTTCGTCGCGCAGCCCGGGCTGAAGGCCAAGGCGAGCGGCACCGCGTACGACGTCTCGCGCAAGACGCGGTACCTGTTGCACTACACCGACGGGCTCATCATTCAGCGCGAGGGAGAAGCGGATCAGTTCCTCGATCTGAAGGACCTCGAGAACATGCGCGACTTCACGCTCGACCCGGCAACCGGTGACGTGTGGGTCGGCGGCTGGGGCCAGCTCGTTCGGCTTCGCCCCGATGGAAAGACGTTCGGCAAGCAGCGCTTTCGCGTTCGCTGAGCCGAACTCACTGATAAGCGCGGCGCGTGCCCGTCGCATTGGACGCCACGCTCTGGGACGAGCCCATCACCGGCATCGGTCTGTACACGCGCCAACTGCACCGCGCGTTGAGCGAGACCGGTCTCGAGGTGCATCGCTGGGGCGCGCGACGTTCCGGTGAAGCGCCGCGCGGTGTTCACACCCGCACCGGCTGGACGCTCGGAGAACTGCCGCACTGGCTCCAGGCGCGCCCGCCGACGGTGTTTCACGCGCTCTCGAACTTCAACCTGCCGCTGCAGCGCAACCAGCGCGTGCCGTTCGTGCTGACGGTGCATGACCTCGTGCCGCTGCTCCTGCCCGACACCGTGAGCGCGCGGTTCCGCTGGCAGTTTCGGTTGTGGCTCGCGCGCTCGCTCGAGGTCGCCTCCCAGGTCATCTGCGTGAGCGAGACGGCGCGCAACAGCGTGCTCGAGCGCTTCGACGTCGATGCGAAGAAGCTGCAGGTCATTCACCACGGAGTCGATCACGTCGATCGCGTCGCGCCTCCCGACGCCACCACCGTGAAGTGGATCGACGCGCTCGGCCTGGGCGAATCGTTCGTGCTCTACGCGGGCGCGCTGGACGCGAGGAAGAACGTCGAGCTCGTGGTGCGCGCCATCGAGCGACTCCACGACGGAGGCCAGCGCGTGACGCTCGCGCTCGCCGGTCAGAAGTGGTTCGGCTCGAGCAACATCGAACGCGAAATCACGCGCGTGAAGGAAAAGGGCGTCGACGTGCGCGCGCTCGGCTACCTGGCGGACCCGGTCTTCTACGCGCTGATGAAACACGCGGGCGTGTTCGTGTTTCCGTCGAGGTACGAGGGCTTCGGTCTGCCGCCGCTCGAGGCGATGCGTCTCGGAGTGCCGACCATCATCTCGACCGAGGGCTCACTGCCCGAAGTGTGCGGCGACGGAGCAGATCAAGTCGGCCCCGATGACGTCGCTGCACTCGCTGAGAAGATCAGCGCGCTGCAGTCGAGCGCGTCGCTCCGTTCTCAGTGGTCGAAGCGAGCCTCGGCGCGCGCTGATCAATTCAAGTGGAGTGTCGCTGCGCAGCGCACGGCGAGCCTGTACGCGTCACTCGCTTAGCGGCGGCGTTTGACGGCCTGTTCGAGCACGTCGACGACGTCGGTGAAGCGCGCCTTGTTGCGATCGTCGAGCTGCGAGAGTTCTTTGTGCGCGCCGAGCATCACCGCGACCAACGGCTCCTGACTTCCGGGCAGCGTCACCTTCTCGAGCGCGAGTTCACGCGGCTGCTCGAGGTCGTTGCTGACGGTGAAGAGCTTGTCGAACTGCATCGCGTGCAGGCACTGCGCGACGTTGCCTTCGGGCACCAGAATCACCGCGCGCCGCGAGAAGCGTGAGAGCGACTGCCGGCCGATCGACGCGAGCAGCCCGAGGCCGGTGCTGTCGACGCTGTCGACCTTGCGCAAGTCGATGACCATGGTGTCGCCCATGCGCGGAAACACCGTGCGCTCGAGGAACGCCTTCACCTCGCGCGCCTCGGTGTAACGAATCGGCCCCTCGAACGAGAGCCACGACGTCTGATCGTGCTGGCCGTAACGCATCAGACACCTCTCGAGAGCACCAACACCGCGACATCATCTGGCCGCGGCTTGTCCGCGCTCAAGCCCAGTGCCTCGACCAGGCCGTCAGCAGTCTTCGCCGACGTCGCGAGTTCAGCGAGGCGCATTTGCTTCTCATCGTTCGACGCACCGGGCAGCACTTCGAACACGCCATCGGTGAAGGCGACGATCTTCGCGTCGGGCTCGAGGTTGAACTTGAGCTCTTCGTAGTGCGCGGTGGGCAAGAGGCCGAGCGGCATGCCCGGCAGCTCGATGCGTTCGACTTTTCCCTGCTGCACCAGCACCGGCCACGGGAAGCAGCCGGCGTTGGAACAGTGGAGTCGCCCTTCGCGTTCGTCGACCAGCGCCGAGAAGAACGCCACGTGCTTCTCGTGCCCCTGCTTGAGCAGCTCGGCGTTGAGGCCTTCGAGGAACCGCGCGGGCATCATCTGCGCCACGTTGCCATCACGCGCTTCGGCGACACGACGACGCACCAGCGTGCGCAACATCACCGTCACCAGCGCCGAGGGCACTCCGTGGCCGGCGACGTCGGCGAGAAAGAAACCCCAGCGGTGGTCATCGATGGTGAACGCGTCGAGGAAATCTCCGCTGAGCGACATCGACGGCAACAGCGAGCGCGTGAGCGTGAACGAACCGAACTTCGAACCCTGCGGCGGCAACAGCTGCTGCTGGAGCGTGCGACCGGCTTCCTGATCTTCCCGCAGCTCCGCGTAGAGCTGCTCGAGCCGCGCGCTCTGCTTCTTGTTCTGCGCGATGAGGTCGGCCTTCTCGAGCGCCTTGCTCACCGCGTGCTGGAGCACCGCCATGCCGGCGATGGGCTTGGTGATGTAGTCCCACGCGCCGAGGCGCAGCGCTTCCACCGCGTCTTGCAGCACGCCTTCGCCCGACACCACGACCACCGGCAGCGAGGGATGACGAATCTTCAGCGCTCCGAGCACGCCGAGGCCGTCGAGCTTCGGCATGCGCAGGTCGCACAACACGAGATCAGGCGGAGACGCGTCGATGGCTTCGAGGCCTTCGACTCCGTTCGACGCGCCCTGCGTCTGGTAGCCGAGATGACCGAGCTGCCGCTGGATGAGCAGACGCACCTCGTCGGCGTCTTCAATCACCAGGATTCGCTTGGGCACCGGACTCACGGCGAAAGACCTTACCGCCGCACTTCGCCGATGGGATCAGGGGTGCAACTGGTGTGTGACACGGTCGGTGCCGATTACGACCAGGCTGTCATCGGTGAAGGCGGTGAGCAGCACGTCACCAGCGTCGGCGGGAATCTCCGCGAGCAGCTCGCCGCCGGTCGGAGAAAAAATCCACGCCTTGCCGTCGTCACTCCCGGCGACGAGCAGGCCGCCCTTGGCGTGAAAGTCGAGCGAACTGACGCGGCCCTGCGGCTGCGTGAACGAGTACGCGATGGAGCCGAGCTTCAGGTCCCACAGCGTGACGCGGCCATCACTCGAGCCCGCGGCGAGCAGCGCGCCGTCGTGTGAAAACGCGAGTGCGGTCACCGCACCATCGATGGGGTCGAAGCGCTTGTTCAGTTTCCCCGTCGCTGCGTCGAACAGCTCGACGTGTTTGTCCTCGCGGCCGATGGCGAGCGTGCGGCCGTCGTCGGAGAACGCGAGCGCTCGGGTGAGCGTGTCCTTCTCGCGCGAAATCTCTTTTCCCAGCTTCAGGTTCCACACCACGCGCGTGCCGTCGTCGCCGGTCCATGCGGCGAGATCTCCAGCGCGGCTGGTCGCGAGCGCCGTCACCCGCGTGTCGGTGAGCGTGTCGAGCACTTCGACGCCGCCGTTCCAACGCTGCGCGAGCACGCGACCGTCTTCACCGCCCGAGAGAAAGCGCAGCTCATCGGGCCCCTGCACGTTCCAGGTGCGCACCACGGCCTTCACCGGAGCCAAATGCCGCGCCTCCAACTCGTGCACCTCACCCGTCTCAGGGTCGACGCGTCGCACGTGACCATCGCGGTAACCGGTCACCACACCCGCGCCGCTCCACCACGCGTGCGCGGTCGGTAAGCCCACCGGGTCTGGCGGTCGCGAGCGCGCCGGCAACTTCCACACCTCGAGCGCGCGTCGTGTGGTGGCGACGATGAGGCGGCCGTCGGTGGTGGCGGCGAGCGCGGCGACTCCAGGAGCAAACGCAGACAACACACCTTCGGGAGTGCCCTGCTCGTACCACCAGCGCACCGAGCCATCGGCGCTCCCACTCACCAGGCGCGCCGGAGCCGCGTCGTCACCCGGCACCACCGTAAGCGCCGTCACGTCGTCGCGATGCCCGTCGGACACGCGATTCGCGACGCCGTCGTTCACCACCAGCACCGAGCGCTCGACACCGATGACGAGCTCTTTCGCGTTCACAGCGGCGACCGCGCCGACGTGGCGATCGAGCTCCATCGGAGTCATGCCCGTCACGCGCAACAACCCGTCGGACACCGAACTCACGACACCGGGTAGAGCAGCGACCCGCGTCACCGCGCGCGGGTGCTTCGTCACTTCTTCCACCGTGCCGTCGCTCTTCACGCGAATCACCGCGCCGTCGCCGAGCCCCGCGATGACGTCGACTCCGTCGAACGCGAGCGAACGAATCGGAGCGCTGAAGCCGTCGACGTGTCGCGTCTCGGTCTTCGTCGACGCAGCCCAGTAGTGGAGCAAGCGATCGTCTCCGCCCGACACGAGCACGTCGTCACCGAGCGAGAGCACCGCGTGTTGCCAGCCGCGTGGACCGGTCGAGAGGTTGCCGAGCGGTGCGCCGTCTGCGCCGTACAACGCGATGCCACCGAAGGTCGCGCACGCCACGTTGGTGCCGAACGCTGCGACCGAAGAGCAACCCGCTTCGATCTTCACGCCCCATTCTTTCGTGGGAATGCCGCGCTCCTCGGCGAGCATCAACACGCCACGCGAAAGTGGGTTCGTCGCTTCCTTCGACGCGAGCTGACTGGCGCGCAACGCATCTCGTTCACGCAGCGCCGCGAGCGCCGATTCAGCGAGACCTTCAGCCGACGCGCGCTGGGCGTCACTCACCGCGAGCCGCGCGTCGCGCTGTGCGTCCTCCACGCGACCGCCGGCCGACAACGCCATGAAGCCAAACGCGATGACCGCGAGCCCGAGCACACCCACCGTCGCGTAGAGCGCCGTCGGTCTCGGAGCGCGCGCGCGCTGTGCAGCCTCGAGCGCGTCGGCCATCTCTCCCGCGTTCTGGTAGCGCTGAGAGGGAGCGCGCTGCAGCGCCTTCTCGACTACCGCGCGCAACGCCTGAGGCGCATCGGGCTCGAGCGTCTTGAGGTCGGGGATTTCCTGCGTGCGCACCGCTTCCATGATCTGCGTCGGGCCCGCTCCGCCGAACGGCAACTTTCCCGAGAGCAATTCGAAGAGCATCACGCCCAGCGCCCACACATCGCTGCGCGCATCGACGCCCACGCCGCTCGCCTGCTCCGGAGCCATGTATGACGGCGTGCCGGCGACCACTCCGCCTTCGATGGGCTCGTTGCCGACCACCGCGAGGCCCCAGTCGATGACCTGCGTCTCACCGAAGCGACTGACCATCACGTTCTCGGGTTTGAGATCGCGATGCACCACGCCCTTCGCGTGCGCGTAGCCGACGGTCTGCACCACGTCGATGAAGTGCGAGAGCAGCGCGAGGCGTTCGTCGAGCGTCACGCAACGCTCCATCGCCTTCTGCAGCGACTCTCCGCGAATGCGGCGCATCGCGTAGTACGGCGCGCCGTCGGGCCGCTTCCCCAGCTCGTAGACCGGCACCACGCCCGGGTGTTCGAGCAGCGCGAGCACGCGCGCTTCACGCACGAAGAGATTCTCGAGCAACGGGCCGGAGCTCGAATGGCCAGCGGTGTGTTGGAGCAGCAGCTCCTTCACCGCGACCTCGCGCTTCAAGTGCGCGTCGACCAGCGTGAGCACGCGCCCCATTCCGCCGCGGCCGAGCTCGGGGTCGGTCACGCCTTCGGGAATCGAGTAGCGGCCCGCAGCCTGCTGCGGAAGATCGCCGACCTCGTTCGCTTTGACGGCCGGCGTCTCACCAGTTCGCGGAAGGGTTTTTCCCAGCTCGTCGCGTTCGCTCAAAGGACCGGCCCTCGCATGGGGTGTACGGAAACACCCTGATTCTGGTCGTTTTTCGTGAATTCACCACCTTGCAGATCCGTCGCGCGCGTCGCGCGTTTCACGCCGAACCATGAATCGGACGACCGCATTTCTTGCCGTGGCTGCTGCCCTTCTCTTGCTCGCAGTGGTCATGGGGTTCCCGCGTGTCGCGCCCGTCGCCGCGCCGCCGCCTGCTCCGGTCGTGGTGGTGACCCCGCCCGCTCCCCAGCCTGCTCCGCAGCCCGCGCCGGCTCGCGTGCAGACGCCTGGCTCGCTGTCGCTGACGGGCCGGCTCTCGCACCCGTATCTCGTGCCCGGCACCAGTGACGTGTTCGCGACGCTCGAGGTGAGCGCGGTCGACGTGCCCGGAGCCAAGCGCGCGCCGGTGAATCTCGCGGTGGTGATCGATCGCTCCGGCTCGATGTCGGGTTCGAAGATCGAGAACGCGCGTCGCGCCGCGGCGAGCCTGGTCGATCTGCTCGATGATCAGGACCGTCTCTCGATCGTGCACTACGGCACCGACGTCAGCGCGATGGGCGGTGTGTTCTGCACGCCGGAGAACAAGCTGAAGTTGAAGCGCTACATCGCCAACATCGTCGACGAGGGCGGCACCAACATCGGCGACGGCCTGGCGATCGGCGAGCGCCACATCAGCAAGGCGCTGTCTGACTTCCGCGTGAACCGCGTGCTGCTGTTGTCGGACGGCCAGCCGACCGTGGGCATCACCACCGCGAACGGCCTCGCCAACGTCGTGAAGAGCATTCGTTCGCGCGGCGTGTCGGTAACCTCGCTCGGCGTCGGAGCGGACTTCAACGAAGATCTCATGCAGCGCCTCGCCGACGTGGGCGGCGGCTCGTACGGCTTCATCAGCGATCGCAACACCGCGGCGATGGCCACGCTCTTCCAGAAGGACCTCGAGCAGGCCGGCACGATGGTGGCGCGCACCGCGAGCATCAGCTTCACGCTCCCCGAGGGCGTGCGCTTCGTCGAGGTGTACGGCCGTCCCGTCTCGCAGGCCGGCAACACCGTGACCATCACGCTGCCGGACTTCTCGGCGCGTCAGGTCGAGAAGATGGTGGTGCGCCTCACCGCTTCGCCCTCGGTGCGCAGCGGCAGCATCGACATCGCGAGCTTCAGCTTGAACTACCAGGACCTGCTGACCGACAAGCCGGCCGACTCGCGCCTCTCGCTGGCGGCGATGGTGACCGAAGACAAGACGCTGGCGATGAACAACCGCGACAAGCTCGCGGTGGTCGCGGCCGGCAAGGCGCGCGCGGCGCTCAACTACCAGAAGGCCGCCGAGGCGATTGATCGCGGCAACTGGGCCGACGCCAACAAGTCGCTCGCCGACAACGAGGAGATCTTCTTCGAGGCCGACGCGGTCGCGGGTCCGCAGGCGATGGCCGACGAGCGCGCCACCAACAGCGCCATCTACGGGCTGAGCACCGCGGCGCCGACGGCGTCTGCTCCGATGCGTCGCGAAGCGGTGAAGAAGATGAAGACCGAGTCGCTCCGGTCTTCGGGTCGCGGCGACTCGGTGTACTGAAGGGCTTCGTGCAAACGAGCGGCGAAAAGGGCTTCGTGCAAACGAGAAGCAACCAGGACTTGCGCCGACCTCACGCGCTCACGTACTGGGCGCGCCGTGCGTCTGGCGAACAAGCTCACGCTGGCGTTGATCCTCGGGTTGACGCTGGGCCTCACGGTGAAGGGCGCGCTCGACGTTCGTCGCGAGCACGCCCTCTTCGTGTCTCAAGCACGCGAAGAAGAGCAGCTGCTGGGTGAAGTGCTGGCCGCGACCATCGCGGAAATCTGGAAGGTCGAAGGCGAAGCGCGCGCGATGGAGATCGTCGCCGAGGCGCACGCCACCAAGGACGACGTCTCGATTCGCTGGGTGTGGCTCGACGAGGCGACCGGAGAACGCGCGCCGGTCATCGCGCTCGATCGTCTGAACGGCGTTCGCGAAGGGCGTGAGCAGGTCATCGAAGACGCGCAGAACGTGTACCGGTACACGCCCGTGGTGCACGGCGGCGCGCGGCCGGGAGCGCTGGAGATCTCCAAGTCGCTCGAGCCCGAGACGGCCTACGTGCAGCAGAGCGTGCTGCGCACCGTGGCGGTGACTGTCGCGATCATTCTGCTCGCCGCAGCGATGGCGCTGGTGTTCGGGCGGCTGTTCGTCGGGCGTCCGGTCGATCGCCTCATCGCGCGGCTGCGGCGCATCGGCGCGGGAGACCTCACCGGTCACCTCAAGGTGCGCGACGCGGACCAGGACGAGCTCGCGCTGCTGGCGTCGGAAGTGAACGCGCTCGCATCTCATCTGCGGCACGCCGATCGCCTCACCACCGTCGGCACCGTCGCCGCCGGCGTGGCTCACGAGCTCGGAGCGCCGCTGCAGATCGTCACCGGCCGCTCAAAGCTGCTCGAGAGCGAGACCGACCTCGAGGCCACCCGTGAACACGCGCGCGCCATCACCGCGCAGGCCGCGCGAATGACCGCGCTCATCCGCAACCTGCTCGACTACGCGCGGCGCCGCGAGACGAAGAAGGAACGCTTCGAGCTGAACGAAGTGGTGCGCCAGACGCTGAACATGATTCGCGGGCTCGCCGACAAGCGCTCGGTGACGCTCACCCTCACCTCGACCGAGCCGGTGCACGCCGTCATCGATCTCACGCACCTGCAGCAGGCGCTCACCAACGTGGTGCTCAACGCGATTCACGCGTCCGACGACAAGGGCAGCGTGGAGCTCAGCGTGTCGCGCGCGCGAGTGACTCCGCCGCCCGACGTGGGTGGCCCCGCCGCCGATTTCGTGCGCATCGCGATTCGAGATCACGGCCACGGCATGACCGAAGCGGTGGTGGCCAACGTGTTCACTCCGTTCTTCACCACGCGAAACGTCGGCGAAGGTACGGGGCTCGGGTTACCGATCGCTCTCGCCATCGCGCGCGAGCACGGCGGGTGGATCGCCGTGGAATCGAAACCAGAAGCGGGCAGCACCTTCACCCTTCACCTCGCAGGAGACGAGGCATGAGCGCACGCCGCATCCTCATCGTCGATGACGACAAGGACCTGCTCAGTCTGTTGCGCGTGAGCCTCGCGCGTCGCGACTTCGAGATCGTCACCGTGGCCAGCGCCGACGAGGCCCTCGCCGCGCTCGCGGCGGGCTCGTTCGCGGCGGTGGTCACCGACCTCAACATGCCGAACACCAACGGCATCGAGCTGTGTTCGCGCGTGGTGCAGAACCGCCCCGACACGCCGGTGCTGGTCATCACCGCGTTCGGCAACCTCGACACCGCCATCAGCGCGATTCGCGTCGGCGCGTACGACTTCCTCACCAAGCCGTTCGAGATCGACGCCCTGGCGCTGGCGCTCGAGCGCGCGCTCTCGCACTTCTCGCTGAAGCAGGAAGTGAAGGTGCTGCGCCGCGCGGCAGAGTCCCGCAGCGGTCGCGAGCTGCTCGGGGAGAGCCCCGCCATCGAGCGCGCACGGCAGCTCATCGGCGACGCCGCGGCTTCCGAGTCGACGGTGTTGCTGACCGGAGAGACCGGCACCGGCAAAGAGATCGCCGCGCGTACGATTCACCAGCAGAGCGCGCGCCGCGACGGCCCGTTCATCGCCATCAACTGCGCCGCGATGCCCGAGACGATGCTCGAGAGCGAGCTGTTCGGCCACGTGAAGGGCGCGTTCACCGACGCGAAGGCGGCGCGCACCGGCCTCGTGGTGCAGGCGCAGGGCGGCACGCTGTTCCTCGACGAGATCGGCGACATGCCGTTGTCGCTGCAGCCCAAGTTGCTGCGCGTGCTGCAGGAACGCACCGTGCGCGCGCTCGGCGCCGACGACGAAGTGCCGGTCGACGTGCGCATCGTCGCGGCCACGCATCGAGATCTCGAGTCGGCCATCGAAGACAAGACGTTCCGCGGAGATCTCTTCTTCCGCATCAACGTGTTCCACATCGACTTGCCTCCGCTGCGCGCGCGCAGTGGTGACGTGCTGTTGCTCGCGCAGCACTTCCTCGAACACTTCGCCGCGCGCGCGAAGAAGCAGGTCGAGTCGCTCTCCCCTGCCGCCGCGAAGAAGCTGCTGGCCTACGACTGGCCGGGCAACATTCGTGAGCTGCAGAACTGCATCGAGCGCGCGGTGGCGGTCGCTCGCACCTCGATGCTCACGCCCGATGACCTGCCCGAGAAGGTGGCGAACTACGCGCAGTCGCACGTGCTGATCGCCGCCGCTGATCCTTCGGAGCTGGTGCCGATGGACGAGGTCGAGCGCCGCTACGTCTTGCGCGTGCTCGAAGCGGTGGGCGGCAACAAGTCGATGGCGGCGCAGGTGCTCGGCTTCGACCGCAAGACGCTGTACCGAAAGCTCGCCAGCTACGGCATCAAGAGCGTGTAGCGAAACGGGACCAGTCCCAAAACGCTACACGTTGGATCCGGTGCCTTTTGTCCGCCGGGCGACGGAACCTGCTGCGATTGCGGGCGTGTGTGGAGCGGCACGGTGCGTGCTCTTCGCGCGGCCATGCAGAAGCTCATTCAGGGTCTCCACGATTTTCAGCGCACCGTGTTCGCGGAGCGGCGCGAGCTGTTCGAAAACCTCGCGAAGGGTCAGCGGCCGGAAGTGTTGTTCATCACCTGCTCCGACTCGCGCGTGGTGCCCAACGTCATCACCCAGACCGACCCGGGTGACCTGTTCGTGATTCGCAACGCCGGCAACATCGTCGCGCCGCACTCGGGAACGCCGTCAGCCGAGGCCGCCACGGTGGAATACGCGGTCGAAGTGTTGAAGGTGAAGGACATCGTGCTCTGCGGGCACTCGCACTGCGGCGCCATGAAGGCGGTGCTCGACCCCTCGCAGGCCAGCGACCTCCCCGCGGTTCGCGGCTGGCTCGGTCACGCCGACGCCACCGGGCGGATCATGCGACAGAACTACACCCACCTCAGCGGCGACGCGCTGCTCACCGCGACGGTGCAGGAAAACGTGCTGGTGCAGCTCGACAACCTGCGCACGTTGCCGTCGGTCGCTTCGGGCCTCGCGAGCGGCAAGCTGCGCCTGCACGGCTGGGTCTACAAGATCGAGACCGGCCAGGTGTTCGGGTACGACCGCGATGAGCGCCAGTTCCTGCCGCTGATCGAGAAGTCGCCGGCCTACGAGCCGGCGTACGAGCGCGCCGCGGTGTCCGCAGCCTGAAGGAGCACGCCGTGAGCACCGCCAACGTCACTCCCGCGCCGCAGGGCGTGGGTGCCCGCCTTCGCTCGTTCTTCACCATCGTCGACGCGCGCTACGAAGACATCAACCGCGCGAACTGGAAGACGGTCGTGTACCGCGACTTGAGCGCGGGCTTGATCGTCGCGCTCACCGCGATTCCCATGGCGATGGGCTTCGCGATGGCGATGGGCTTGCGGCCCGAGCAGGGAATCATCGCGGGCGCGGTCGCGTGTCTGGTGGGGCGCACCTTCGGTGGCTCGAAGTACCAGGTGTACGGGCCGACGGCGGCGTACATCCCCATCATCGCGGGGCTGATGCACAAGTACGGCACCGACAACGGCGGCACGTTCGCGCAGGCGCACGGCTTCCTCGTGCTGGTGTCGATCATCGCCGGCGTGGTGTTGATGCTCATGGGGCTCGCGGGGCTGGGCAAATACGCGAAGCTGGTGCCGCCCTCGGTGGTGGTGGGCTTCACCATCGGCATCGCGGTCACCATCGCCGCGTCGAACTTCGCCGAAGCGCTCGGCATCTCGGTGAGCGGCGGCAGCCTGCGGAAGATCATTCCCGGAGTGCTGAACAACCTCGGCCTCTTCAACGCGTGGGCGCTGTTCCTCGCGCTGCTCACCTTCGCGCTGACGAAGATCATGCAGCGCATCTCGATCTTCATTCCCGCTCCGCTCATCGCGCTCGGGGTGAGCACGGGTCTGGCGCTCACCGTGCTCAGCGACAAGGGCATCGTGCTGTTGAAGGACCGGTTCGGTTCGATTCCCACGCACTTCTTCGTGTTCACGCCGCCGGGGCTGCCGCCCGTCACCGCCGCGCTGGTGGGAGACATCGTCTACTACGTCATCGCCATCGCCTTCGTGGCCGGCATCGAGAGCCTGCTGTGCAGCTCGATGGCCGATCGCCTCGCGAAGAACAAAGGCACTCCGTTCGACCCGAACCGCGAGTTCTGGGGCCAGGGTCTGGTGAACATCATCACGCCGCTGATCAACGGCTTCCCCGCCACCGGAGCGCTCGCGCGCACGGCGACCAGCATCAAGGCCGGAGCGGTCTCTCCGCTCGCGGGCTACTTCAAGGTGGTGCTGAAGCTCGGCATGGCGTGGCTGCTCGCGTCACAGCTCGAGCACGTGCCGATGGCGTGCATCGCCGGCATCTTGCTGTGGGTCGCCAGCAACATGATCAAGGTCGAGGAGATCAAGGAAGTGAAGGCCAGCGGGCGCATGAACACCGGCGTGATGATCTTCACCGCCGTGATGGTCCCCGCGACCGACTTCCTCACCGGTGTGCTGGCCGCGCTCGCGTTGCACTTCGTGCTTCGCCGCTTCTTTCTGCCAAAGACGCAGGCGGAAGTGCACGCGACGCAGCCGCACGCCACTGCTTGATCAGAACCGCCAGCTCACGCCGACCGCCGCGTCGAACGTGACTTCCGCGGGGCGCAGCGTGCGAATGGTCGGGCCGATGCGAGCGCGCGCGTAGACGGTGAGCTCGCTGGTGATGAAGTACTCGACGCCGCCGCCGGTGAGGATCGGCAGGTTGAACCCGCCGAACTGACCGAACTCGACCCACATCGGGAAGTCGACGTGCACGCCGATGGCGATGGCGCTCGACGCTGCGATGCCGAGCCGAAAGCCGAGCGGCAAGGCGAGACCCGAGCGCGAACCCTGCAGATACGAGCCCTGCACGAAGAAGCCCGGCTCGAAGACCAGGCCGAGCGAGAGCTGCCCGCTGTCGACGAAGCGCACCTTGAGCAGGCCCTGCACCTTCACGCCCGGGCCGCCTTCGCGGAACATGCCTTCGATGCCGTAGACGAAGCCGATGCGCGCGCCGAGGTTGATGCCGGGTACGAGCCCGCGCAGATACGCGCCGCTGATGCCCGGGTAGCCGACCTCGGCGGTGAGCGTGTTGGCGCCGGGAGGCAACGTCTTGCCGCCGATGGCGCTCCACGACTGGCCACTCGTGACTTCCGCCGGAGCGGCCTTCGTCACTTCCTCCGCCGGCTCGCTCTTCTTCACCGGCTCGTTCTTCGTGACCGGACCGGAGTCGACCGTCACGTCGATCTCGGTGGTGCTGTTGCTCTTCTTGCCGCCGCCTGCGAACGCGAGCGACGACGCGACCACCACTGCGGCCAACAGGAACCTGGTCATGCTCATGGCAACCCCCGTTCACGAGCCAACGTGAGGAACTGCGCTTCCAACTTTGCGAGCGCGGCGTTGGCGCGTTCGCGCGCGGCGCTCATCGATTCTCCACTCGCGAGCGTTTCCTTCCACTCGAAGTAGACCTTGATCTTCGGCTCGGTGCCGGACGGACGCAACGTCACGCGATGGCCGCCGCTCAGTTCCCACGCGAGCACGTTCGACTTCGGCAGCGCGAGCTTCGACGAGACGCCCTTCGAGACGCGCGCCTGCGCCTGGTAGTCGTTGGCCGCGTCGATCTCGAGCGCGCCGATGGCAGAGATGGGTTTGGCGCGGAACGCTTCCATCAGCGACTTGATCTGTGCCGCTCCGCTGGTGCCGGGCAACGTCGCGTTGAACTGCGACGCGACGAACAGGCCGTGCTCGCGCTGCACTTCTTCGAGGTAGCCGAGCAGCGTCGTGCCGCGTGACTTGCACCACGCCGCCATGTCGGCGAGCACCAGCGCCGAACCGACGCCGTCTTTGTCGCGCACCACGGTGCCGACCGTGTAGCCGAGCGCTTCTTCGTACCCCATGACGAAGCGCACGCCCTGCGGCTGCAGCTCCATGGCGCGATTGGCGATCCACTTGAAGCCGGTCAGGCATTCTTCGAAACGCGCGCCCTTTGCCGCGGCGATGGCCTTCAGCTGCACGCTGCTCACGATGGTCGTCACCACCAGCGGAGACGGCGTGGGCACCTGCGTGAGCAGGAAGTGGCCGAGCAGCACTCCGACTTCGTTGCCGGTGAGCATGCGCAGCGCCTTCGAAGCCGGGTCGCGCGCCATCACCGCGAGGCGATCAGCGTCGGGATCATTGGCGATGACGATGTCGGCCTCGAGCTTCGTCGCGAGCGCGGTCGACAAGTCCATCGCGCCCTTCTCTTCGGGGTTCGGAAACCGCACGGTGGGAAACGCGCCGTCGGGTTCCTGCTGCTGCGGCACGGGGTGCACTTTGGTGAAGCCCGCTTCTTTCAGCGCGGCGACGACCCAGCGGCCGCCGACGCCGTGCATCGCGGTGTAGACGATCGAGAGATCTGCCGTCTTGCGCGTGGGGCGCAGCGCGAGAATGGCTTCGAGGTACTGACGCTCGAGTGTGGCGGGCACGTCTTTCCACAGCCCGTTCGCGCGCGCGGCGCCTTCTTCGAGCAGCGCGACGTCTTTCGCTGCGCCGACCGCGTCGATGCTCTGCGCGATGCCGGAGTCGTGCGGCGGGACGATCTGCGCGCCGTTGCCCCAGTACACCTTGTAGCCGTTGTACTCGGGCGGGTTGTGGCTCGCGGTCACCATCACCGCGGCGGCGGCGTTGAGCGCGTGAAGTGCGAACGCGGTGACCGGCGTGGGCGACACGTCGACGAACACGTGCGCGGGAATGCCCTCGGCGGCGAGCACCATCGCGGTCTCGCGCGCGAACTCGAGCGACATGCGGCGGCCGTCGCGGCCGACGACCACTCCGCGTTTGGCGATGTCGGGGACCTGGGCCTTCAAGTAGCGCGCGAGGCCGGCGCTGGTACGGCGCACGACCGCGAGGTTCATGCGGTTGGTGCCGCCTCCGAGCGTGCCGCGCAGGCCGGCGGTGCCGAACTCGAGCGAGGCGCCGAAACGCTCTTCGAGTTCCTTCCAGTCCTGCTTGCTGATCAGCGCGCGCACTTCAGCCGCGGTGGTGGGATCTGGATCTCCGTCAGCCCAGGCAGTGGCGAGGGAAGTCAGTCGCGCGTGGTCCATCCACGAGAAATACGACGGTCACGCGCGCGGAGGAAGAATTCGCTTCAGCCGAACAACGTGTTCAGCACGACGCGAACGTCGTCGAAGCGCGGGATGACGAGCTCGCCCTTGCTCGACTTCGAGTGCTTCGTGAAAACACCGCCACGAGGAGCCGAATAGAGCTCGACGACACGCTTCTCGACGTCGACGATCCAGTACTCGCGGACGCGCGCCTCTGCGTAGAGCGGGCCCTTCACGATCGTGTCGTAGCGCTTGGAAGAGTCAGCGACCTCGATCACCAGAATCGCGCTCGACGGATGATCCTCGCGCGTTGCGGAACGATCGACGATCGCGAGATCTGGAAGCACCTGCGTGTCGTCGTCCAACGCGAGCGGCAACTGCACTCGCACTCGCGCACGTCCGACGAGCGCCGGCATGAGGATTTCGTTCAACAGCTCAATCACCTTCGAATGCGGTGGCCCCTGCGGTGACATTTCGACCAACTCCCCCCGAACAAGCTCGACTCGGTCGAAGACCCCCGTCTCAGCAACTTTGATGAAGCTCGTTCGCGTCCAGTGTGGACGACGCTCGGCGAGGAGGGCTTCGGCGGCTCGCATGCGCATGGTCATACTCGGCGGGTCCGACAAGTGCGGGAGGCCACCACCAAGGTTGTGCGCATGCTGAGCTTTTCGCAACCGCCGACGCGGTCAGTACTTGGAGTTCGACTTCGCGCCCGTGACGATCGCGATGCTGGCCGATGCTCCGATGCGATTCGCGCCTGCCTGAATCATCTTCATCGCGTCTTCGGTCGAGCGCACGCCGCCTGACGCCTTCACGCCGACGTCGTCGCCGACGATCTTGCGCATCAGCGCCACGTCTTCGGCCGTCGCACCACCGCTCGCGAAACCAGTCGAGGTCTTCACGAACGCGGCACCGGCGGCCTTCGACAACGCACACCCGATGATCTTCTCTTCGTTCGTGAGCTGCGAGGTCTCGAGAATCACCTTCACCGGCCACGGCTTCGCGGCCTGCACGACGACCTCGATGTCCTTCTGCACCAGCGCGTAGTCCTTCGACTTCATCGCGCCGATGTTGATGACGGTGTCGATTTCCTTCGCGCCGCACCGCACCGCTTCGCGCGTCTCGAACGCCTTGGCCGACGGAATGCCCGCGCCGAGCGGGAAGCCGACCACCGCGATGGCGAGCACGTTCGAACCCTGCAGCGCGCGCGCCGCGGTGCCGACGTTGATGGAGTTCACGCACACCGTTGCGAAGCCGTACTTCTTCGCTTCCTCACACAGCTTGAGCACTTCTTCGCGCGTGGCGTCGGGCTTGAGCAGCGTGTGGTCGATGAACTGCGCGATGTCCTGGCTGGTGCGGAGCTTGTCGGGCGTCACGCGCTGCGTGAGACCGCTACGCAGCGAGAGCGACGTTCCACACGTGTCATGGTTCGCGCACTCGAAGCACGACGGAGCGCAGTCACTGGCAGAAGAAGCCGCGCCGCCCTTCGAAGCAGGACCCGGCGTACACGGTTCCTCTTTGCCGACCCGCAGCGCGTCGAGGCGCCGCTTCACGCGATCAGCGATGTCTTCCACGAGAGCGTTGACGTCCTGGGACATTCTGCGCTCCTGAATATCAGCGCACCTGGCTCGCCGCGAGGCCGATCAGCGCGGCGTACAGCGTGAAGAACCCGCCGCAGAACAGCACCACCGGCCCGAGCACCGCGAGTGTGGCCTTGCCTCCGGTGGTCTTGTGGAAGTGCATGTTGGCGATGATGCGCAGCACCAGCGACCAGATCACCATCACCTGCAGACCGCAGAACGGGAGCAGCCCCACGAGGTAGCAGCCCATCGACAGCGCGTGCGCGCGCACCGTCGTCGAATACGAGCGCGGGTTTGCGCCGAGCAACATCAGCGCGAGGTGATCGATGCCCGACAGCACCATCACGCCCGCGACCTGAAAGACGACGAGGAAGACCAGGTAGACCAGCGCGAACACCGGCACCAGGGCCGCGGTGAACTTCGGCAGATCCTTCTCCGGCGAGAAGATGAAGATGGGGATCAGGATCAGCACGTACACGAGGATGGTCGGCGTGGTGCCCACCAGCGTCGACAGCGCAGCGAAGAACAGCGAATCACCGAGCGCGGCATCGGGCTTCGCTCTCGAGCAGGTCTTCGTCGGCTGACTGATCATCATCACCGACGTGCGCCACCACGCGCGCCACGTGCCCAGCGTCGCGCGCTCGTCCCACGGGAGCACGCCCTGCCGCTCGATGCACGGAGCACACAACCAGTCCGTCCCGTCCTGCGTCAGGCACGCGCCACAACCGAAGGTGCCGCAGCGCGAGCACGCTCCGGTGGCCTTCACGTCGGGGTGATTGGGGCACGTCGCGTCGCCCGCCGACAGCGGCAGCGCGAGCGAGCAGTGGAAGCACGCCTTGGTGCCCGTCGGGTTGAAGTAACCGCACGCGGGACAGTTCACGGAGCGCGCCCTTCGTGCAGCTTCAGCAGCTCCTCGTAGACCGACTTCACCGGGCCGCGCGCGCCGATGTTCTCGAGGTTCTGCGTCATGCCGCCGATGGCCCGATAGAACTGCACCGACTCACGCGGCGGCTTGATGCCCTTCAGCTTGAGCGTGTTCTTGAGGCCGAAGTTGCGCAGATCGCGCGCGATGTTGGCTTCGGCGAAATCGAACTCGGTGCTGCGCAGCGGGCGCGTCGCGATGTCGAGCACGCCCTGCACGAACTCACGCGAGCCCTCGGCGTCGTCGAACTCGAAGCCGCATTCCTTCGAGAGCGCGATGGCGTCGAAGGGCTCGTTGCGCACGATGGCTCCGAAGAGCGTGCGATTCACGCCGACCCACGCAGGCGAGAGCTTCTTGATAGCTCCGAAGTCGAGCACGCCGCAGCGGCCATCACAGAGGAGGATGAAGTTGCCCGGGTGCGGATCACCGTGAATCACGCCACTCGCCATGAACGGCCCCCAGATGGCGCGCAGCAACAACCGCGACACGCGAAACCGCTCGGCGTTGTCGTACTTCGTCACGTCGTGCATGAACTCCTTGAGGGTCGGGCCCTTCAGGAGTTCGAGCGTCAGCACCTTCTCGCTCGTCAGCGCGTCGTACGACTTCGGCACCACCAGCTCGGGCACGCGCTTCGCGGCGACTTCGAACTGACGGCCGCGCTCGGCTTCCTGCCGATAGTCGAGCTCGTCCATCATGCTCTCGCGCAGCTCGGCGAAGTACGCCTTGCCCTGCACGAGCCGCGTCGACGACGCGACGACGCTCACCATGGTGCCGAGGTTGTCGAGGTCGGCCTTCAACGCGCGCGCGATGTCGGGGTACTGCACCTTCACCGCGACGTCGTGACCGTCCCTGGTCGTCGCGTGGTGCACCTGGCCCAGCGACGCCGACGCGAGCGGCTTCTCGTCGAACGTCGCGTACGCCTCGAGCGGCGCCTTGCCGAGCTGCTGGCTGATGACTTCCTGCACCTGCGACCACGGCATCGGTGGCGCCTGGTTCTGCAGCCGCGCGACGACCGCGCGCACCTCGGGCGTGAGCAGGTCGGGGTCCATGCTCACCTGCTGGCCGATCTTCATCGCCAGGCCCTTCAAGTCTCCGAGCGTGGCGACGAGTTTTTCGGCGGCCCCCGCTCCGAGGATCGACTCGTCTTCGTTGCCGCGCAGACGCTTCACGCCCGCAGCCACGACGTCGGTCGACAGCTTCGCGCTCATCGTGGCCAGCTTCGCCAGTCGCGCGAATCGCCCGGTCTTCAGTTTCTTGTCGTCGTCGGCCACTGCGGCACCACTCATATATCTATGCAGCGCCGCGTGCCCGTCGTTGTTAACCGCCTTTGCAATGTTCGACGTACTGACGACGCTGAAGGGCGAGACGCTGGAAATCCCCGATGGCTGGCAGCAGGGCCGCGGAGCGTTCG
The DNA here is from genome assembly GCA_047600485.1 of Archangium sp. Taxonomy (GTDB): domain Bacteria; phylum Myxococcota; class Myxococcia; order Myxococcales; family Myxococcaceae; genus Archangium_A. The sequence goes on along the minus strand of JASGKS010000001.1, from coordinate 9,193,101 downwards.
GCGGCTTCGTGATGGCCGCGGTCGTGCGCGCGCTCGAAGCCCACGCGCCCGGTCGTCCGCTGCGGAGTCTGACCAGCGAGCTGTTCGCTCCCGTTCTGCCCGGGCCCGCGCAGCTGAAGCTCGAGCTGCTGCGTGAAGGCAACGCGGTGAGCACGTTTGCCGTGCGCGTGCTGCAGAACGGAGAAATGTGCGCGCACGCCGTCGCCGTGCTCGGCAAAGAGCGCGTCACCGATCGCGATCAAGTGCGGCTCGAGAAGCCGGTGATGAAGCCGTGGCGCGAGTGCGAAGTGCTGCCCGTCGCGGCGCCGATGGGCCCGGTGTTCGCGCAGCACGTCGAGTTCCGGCCGACGGGCGCGTGGCCGTTCTCAGGAGCGAAGGAGCCGGCGACCGATGGCTGGGTGCGCTTCAAGGAACAAGGCAGCGCGCGCGACGCAGCGCTGCTCGCCGGAATCGCCGACACGTACTGGCCCGCGATGCTGGTGCTCGAGAGCGCTCCGCGGCCGATGGCGACCATCGCGTTCACGTTCCAACCGTTCGCGAACTTCGAGGGGCTCGACCCGCAGGCGCCGTTCTTCATTCGCTTGAAGCTGGTCGCGGCCGACAAGGGCTACACCGTCGAGTTCCGCGAGGTGTGGGGCGAAGACGGCCGGCTGCTCGCGCTGAATCAGCAGACGTTCGTGATCATCAAGTGAGCGTCGCGACGCCGCGGCGCAGCAGCTCTTTCACCACTGCCGCGAGTTCCATCGGCGTCACGCCCAGCCGCTGCATCACCTCTGCGGGCGTGAGCTTCTGCTCACACAGCATGCGCACCATCGGCTGCCACGCCGGCGGGCCGACGTTGAGGAACAGCCGATACAGCTCGTCGTTCACCTGCAGTGCACGCGCGCGAGCGAGCTCGGCTTCCTGCACGCGCTTCTGCTCATCGGCGAGCCACGGCACGAGCCGCGCGAGCGTCGCCGCGGTGGGCTGACCTGCGAAGCCTTCGTTCGGCGCCGGAGTTCCCTTCGACAACGAGCCCGACGCCTGACGTGACGACAAATAGCCGGCGAGCGCGCGATCTCCCTCGAGCGTGGCGGTGCTCATGCGCGCGTTGCACTGCACGAGCCGGCCGTTCTCGAACCACAACCGCCACGTCGCCCACGTGTCACGCACGTCGACCTGGCCGCTGTAGCCGTTGATGGTGAGCGCCTTGAGCACCCACTGCGGGCCGAGGGCGCTGAAGTCGAACTCGATGCCGCCCTCGGTGGGAATCAGGCGCGTGAAGCGGCGACGCGGCTCGCACAGCTCACGCACTTGCAGCTCGAGCGAGCTGAGCCGCACCGTCTTCGAGAAGTACGCCTGCGCGCCGGCCTGCACCAGCCGCAGCTGCTCGCGGTAGTTGTCTTGCGCGGAGAACAGCGCGAGCGGCGTCTCGTGCGTGCGGAGATCTTCGCGCACCATGCGCAAGAGGCCCCAGCCGTCGAGGCGCGGCATGTTCAGGTCGGCGATGACGACCTCGAAGCTGCGGGTCATCAGCAGGTTCATCGCCTCGATGCCGTCGCTCGCGGTCGCGACCGGGTAGCCCTTCTTCGAGAAGTATCCCGAGATCATGTGCATCACCGTCGGGTCGTCGTCGACGAAGAGGATGGGCGTCTTCGCGGCGTCGGGGTCGATGGCGATGGGCGGCGGTGCGTGCACTTCGGCCGGTGGAGGCAGATGCGAGCCCGCCGCGCCGAACGTCGGAGCGACCTGCTCTTCGTGCGCCTGCTGCTGCACCTTCACCTCGCCGAACTCGCGATTGGTGACGACGAAGTCCTTCTCGTCGGAGCCCATGAACTCGACGAGGCCCGACGCACCGTCGGCGCCCTCGGTGAAGGACCACGTGGCCTGCTCGCGCGTCATCGCGGCGAGCGCGGCCTGCATCGAGAGATCTCGCAGCCGCGCGGCCTTCAGCACGCCACGCACGAAGAACGCGCGCCCGTTTTCTCCGACCGACAGACCGCCGGTGCGGCGCGTGCGCATCAGGTGCTGCGCGAAGTCGTTCAGCTCGCGGCCGCCGCGGCCATTCACCATGCCGGTGCGCTGCGGGAGTTCGCTGATCAGCCCGCGCAGCCGGTTGAGGTGCAGACGCGCGGAGAACGGCTCCTGGAGCAGCTCGACCACACCGCTGCGCAGCTGCCGCACGAAGGGATCATCGGTGACATCACGGCACAGCAGCGCGACCGGCAGCGGGTTCGCTTCGAGACGCGCGAGCAAGGTGGCGAGCTGAGGCGACGCGAGCTCGGCGTGCACCAGCAACAACGTGGGGCGGAAGTCCTTCAGGTTCTCAGCGACCTCGGTGGGCGAGAACGCGCACCAGCTGACGGGGAAGCCCGCACCGTCGAGCGCCAGCCCCATCTTCTGCGCCGAAGCTGTGTCGGCATCGATGATGAGGACGCGCACACTCTGACTGCTCATGTCTGCCGAGTGTAACCCGCGTCACTCCTCGGTGCAGTTGCTGCTTCCGTCGTCGTTGACGTGACAGACGCGACGAATCACGAGCGGCGCCTCGCCCGCCTTGACCTGCTGCGTGTGTGGGAAGGCGCCGTCGACCGCGCACCCGAGCCCGCGCGCCGCGAGATCGACCAGCTGGCCGTCGAGCACTTCGGGCGCCGGCTCGGGCGGAGCATTCACGCCGTACGCGCGGTGAAACACCGCCACCGGCCGCGGCTCGCCGAGGCGCCACAGCCAACACGCTCCGGAGACGAGGTTGAGGTCGGCCTCGCTCAACACCTTCTCGCCGTCGAGCGCGCGAACGTGGTGCGCACCTTTGGGGATCTCGAAGCGCCCGACCTGGTTGCGCGCGACGCGGCCGACTTCGACGCCGTCGACCTCAAGGCGCACGTCGTGATCATTCGCGTCGATCAGCACGTCGCAGCGCATCGAGCGGACCAGGCCGAGCACACCGATCACCACCATCGCGCCCAACACCAGCACCACCGGAGCCCACTTCTGGATCATCGTGCACCCGCGCGTGCGAGGAGAACCTGACGTTCGCGCTCGTTCTGGGTGAGCTGCGACGCGCGCAGAAATTCGGCGCGCGCCTCTTCGACACGACCCAGCTTCTCGAGGAGATCGCCGCGCACGCTCGGCAGCAGGTGGTAGCTCTGCAGCGAGCCCTCGGCGACCAGTTGATCGACCAGCTCGAGCCCTGCGGCCGGCCCCTCGGCCATGCTCACCGCGACCGCGCGATTGAGCTCGACGATCGGTGACGGCGTGAGCTCGGCGAGCTCGTCGTACAGCGAAGCGATGCGCGCCCAATCGGTGTCGGCAGCGATGCGCGCACGGCCGTGACACGCCGCGATGTTCGCCTGCAGCACGTACGGCCCGCGCTCGTCGGCGCGCTGCAACGCCGCGAGCCCTCGCTCGATGGCCGCCCAGTCCCACGTCGCGCGGTTCTGCTCGAGCAACAGAATCGGAGTGCCGTCTTTCTGCACGCGCGCACGCGAGCGAGACGCGTGGAGTTCCATCAACGCCACGAGGCCGTGCACTTCGCTCTCGTCGGGCATCAGGCCCGCGAGCACACGACCCAGCCGCAGCGCGTCGTTGCACAACTCGGGGCGCAGCCAGTCGTCTCCGCTGGTGGCCGCGTAGCCCTCGTTGAAGATGAGATAGATGACTCCGAGCACGCCTTCGAGGCGCTCGTGGCGCGCTTCACCGTGCGGCACCTCGAACGGCACCTTCGCTTCGCTGAGCGTCTTCTTGGCGCGCACGATGCGCTGCTGAATGGTGGTCTCGGGCTGCAGGAACGCGCGCGCGATCTCCGGTGTGGTGAGGCCGGCGACCAATCGCAACGTGAGCGCCACCTGCCCTTCCTTCGACAACAGCGGGTGACACGAGACGAAGATCAGCTTGAGGAGATCGTCACCGATGTCGTCGTCGAGCTGATCATCGACGTCGAGTGACACGGCCTGATCAGTGGTGTGGGTGATCTCTTCACTGCTGCGATCGTGCAGCTTGCCGCGGCGCAGCGAGTCGAGCGCGCGGTGCTTCGCGGCCTGCATCAACCACGCACCGGGGTTCTTCGGAGTGCCCTGCTTCGGCCATTGCTCCATGGCGGCGACCAGCGCGTCTTGCGCGAGTTCCTCGGCGATCGAGACGTCACGCACGAGTCGAGTCAGCCCCGCGATCAAACGAGGCGACTCGATTCTCCAGATGGCCGCGAGATCCACGCGGCCGATCTACCGCGAGCCTCAGGCGCGCGCGTTCTTCTTCGCGTGTTCGGCGTACTTCTTCTGCTCCCGCGCGATCTCTTCCTGCGCGTCGTCGGCGAAGTCAGACGGCTCGGCGATGCGCCGAATCTCGAGCTGCGACCCTTCGGGGAACGGAGCGCGCCGCATCCACTCGATCGCCTCGGCGCGCGACTTCGCCTCGATGATCCAGAACCCGGCGACCAGCTCTTTGGTCTCGGCGAACGGGCCGTCGACCGTGGTCGTGGTGCCACCCTTGCCCCAGTTGAGCCGCGCGCCTTCCTTCGACGGCGTGAGGCCCTCGGCGCTCAACATCACGCCGGCCTTCATCAGCTGGTCGTTGAACTTGCCCATCTCGGCGACGTCTTCGAGCGTCGGCTTGCGACCGTCGTGCGACTCCTGAACACCCTTCACGAGAACGATGAAACGCATGACCTTCTCCTTGGTTGGGAGCGAGCTTCGATGCCCGCTACATCCTCTCGTCGAACGGCCTCGCGCGAGATCGACACGGGGATTTCTTTTTCATTTTCACGAGGGGGCCGTGTGCTATGCGCGCCGCGCTTCCACCTCCTCACCGGATCAAAACAGATGAAACTCTCAAGACTTGCGGGAGTGTCGGCACTGCTGACGCCCGTCCTCGCCTTCGCCAGCGAAGCGAACCTGAAGCTTCCGGACCTCGCGTCCCAGACTTTCGTGGGCGGCATGAACGGCCGCACGCTGCTGATGACGGGTATCGCCGTGGCGATCGCCGGTCTGGTGTTCGGCTTCATGCAGTACTCGCAGTTGCGGGCGCTGCCGGTGCACAAGTCGATGCTCGAGATCTCCGAGCTCATCTACGAAACCTGCAAGCAGTACCTGATCACGCAGGGCAAGTTCATCCTGATCCTCCAGGTGTTCATCGGCACGGTCATCGCCGTGTACTTCTCGATGGCGCACATGGAGATCCGCGAGGGCGAGCTGCCGCAGGCCGCGCGCGTGGTGATCATTCTCCTGTTCTCGTTCATCGGCATCGCCGGCAGCTACGGCGTCGCCTGGTACGGCATTCGCGTGAACACGTTCGCCAACTCGCGCGCCGCGTTCAGCTCGCTGACCGGCAAGCCGTGGGGCACGTACGCGATTCCGCTCAAGGCCGGCATGTCGATCGGCATGATGCTGATCAGCACCGAGCTCTTGCTGATGCTCGCCATCCTCTGCTTCGTCCCGGGTTACCTCGCGGGTCCGTGCTTCATCGGCTTCGCGGTCGGTGAGTCGCTGGGCGCCTCGGTGCTCCGCATCGCCGGCGGCATCTTCACCAAGATCGCCGACATCGGTTCCGACCTCATGAAGATCGTCTTCAAGATCAAGGAAGACGACGCGCGCAACCCCGGCGTGATCGCCGACTGCGTGGGTGACAACGCGGGTGACTCGGTTGGTCCCTCGGCCGACGGCTTCGAGACCTACGGCGTGACGGGCGTGGCGCTCATCACCTTCATCCTCCTCGCGGCGGTCGGCGCGGGCGAGGCGACGCAGGTTCAGCTGCTGGTGTGGATCTTCATGATGCGCGTGCTGATGGTCATCACCTCGCTCATCTCGTACGTGATCAACGACGCCATCGCGAAGGGCCGCTACGGCTCGGCCGACAAGATGAACTTCGAGCACCCGCTCACGCAGCTGGTGATCCTCACCTCGGTCCTCTCGGTCATCGTGACGTTCGTCGCGTCGAAGGTCCTCATCCCCAACCTCGCGAACGACGCCGACATGTGGTGGAAGTTGTCGCTGATCATCACCTGCGGCACCGCGGCGGGCGCGATCATCCCCGAGATGATCAAGGTCTTCACCTCGACCGAGTCGCGTCACGTGCGTGAAGTCGTCACCGCGTCGAAGGAAGGTGGCCCTTCGCTGAACGTCATCTCCGGTCTCGTCGCCGGTAACTTCTCCGCGTACTGGATGGGCGTGGTCTTCGTGGTGCTGATGGGCGTCGCCTACTGGGTGTCGACCATGGGCCTGGGCAAGCTCTTCCCGCTCGCCTCGGGCATCGACGCGTCGCCGGTCTTCGCGTTCGGCCTGGTGGCCTTCGGCTTCCTCGGCATGGGTCCGGTGACCATCGCGGTCGACTCGTACGGTCCGGTGACCGACAACGCGCAGTCGGTCTACGAGCTGTCGCTGATCGAAAACGTTCCCAACGTGAAGGAAGAGATCAAGAAGGACTTCGGCTTCGACCCCAACTTCGAGAAGGGCAAGGAGTTCCTCGAGGAGAACGACGGCGCCGGCAACACCTTCAAGGCCACGGCGAAACCCGTGCTCATCGGCACCGCAGTCGTCGGTGCGACAACGATGATCTTCTCGATTCTGTTCTCCATCACCAACGGCCTGCAGACGTCGTCGCTGCAGTTCCTCTCGCTGGTGCACGCGCCCTTCCTGCTCGGCCTCATCATGGGCGGCGCGGTGATCTTCTGGTTCTCGGGCGCGTCGATGCAGGCGGTTTCCACCGGCGCCTACCGCGCGGTCGAGTTCATCAAGAAGAACATCAAGCTCGAGGGCGCTGAGAAGGCGTCCGTCACCGACTCCAAGAAGGTCGTCGAGATCTGCACGATCTACGCGCAGCGCGGCATGTTCAACATCTTCCTCGCCATCTTCTTCGGCACGTTGAGCTTCGCCTTCGTCGAGCCGTACTTCTTCATCGGCTACCTCATCTCGATCGCGCTCTTCGGTCTGTACCAGGCCATCTTCATGGCGAACGCCGGTGGCGCCTGGGACAACGCGAAGAAGCTCGTCGAGACCGAGTTGAAGGCCAAGGGCACCGAGCTGCACGCGGCCACCGTCGTCGGCGACACCGTCGGCGACCCGTTCAAGGACACCTCGTCGGTCGCGCTGAACCCGGTCATCAAGTTCACCACCCTGTTCGGTTTGCTCGCCGTCGAGCTGGCGTACGAACTCGGCTTCGACAAGACCGTCGGCGCGTTCAAGGCGACCGGTCTGACCATGGGCATCGCGGCCGTCTGCTTCGTGGTGTCGATGGTGTTCGTGTACCGCTCGTTCTACGGCATGCGCATCGAGTCGGCCGAAGGCCTCAAGAACAACTGAGCGCGTTCCGGTTCTGATTCACTGCGGCCGCTTCGGGGAAACCTGAAGCGGCCGTCTCATTTTTCAGTCTCGGAGGCGCGAGCGCATGCCGTGGGTCGTCGAGCAGGCGAAGCTGAAGAGCACCTGTGAGGAATGCCACCGCCCGATTTCGAAGGGCGACTGGCGCTTCGGCAAGAACGGAGCGAAGGCGCGCTGGTTTCACCTGCGCTGCGGCTCGCGTGGAGCGCCGCAGATGTTTCCTCCGTTCGCGGCGCAGGTGAAGAAGCTGCTCGCCGGCCAGCCCGACGAGAGCCGGCCGCTGAGCGAAGTCGAGCGCTCGATGGTCGCGAAGTTCGACAGCCAGGGCCTGCCAGTGCTCGCCGACTGGCTGACGTCGAAGGGTGACCCGTGGGGCGAGCTGATCACGCTGCGCCTCGCGGGCGAAGACGAGCTCGCGGTCGAGCACTTCGATCGTCATCGCGACTCGCTGCTCGGTGACATGCCCGCCGACGAGCTCGACTGGTGCGACGGCGTCGTGTCGCGCGCCTGCGTCGTCGGGAGCGGGCCGGCGTTTCTCGAATCACTCCAGGCGCTGCTCAGCTGGCGAACCGCGGCGCGCGTCGACACGCTCGGGCTGGTCGGCAAGGCGATCGACGTCGAGGCGCTCAAGCTGCTGTCGACGCGCGCGCCTTCGACGCTGGCGTGGCTGATGATCGACGGCTCGACCTCGGCCTCGGCGTTGGAAGCACTCTCGTTGCCTCACCTCGAGCGGCTGCGGCTGGTGGTGAACGTCGAGTCGTTGCCCGGACTGTTGAAGGCGCGGCTGCCGAAGCTCCGTCAGCTGGTGCTGCAGTCGCGCAAGCCGCTGCCCGTTCCGTTCCTCGAGGCGCTCGTCAGTTCTCGGCTCTTCTCGCAGCTGAAGCATTTCGAAATTGAAGAAGACGGCCCGGTGGGCGGCACGCTCGACGACGCCGGCTTCCGCGTGCTCCTTGACGCGAAGACGTCGCATCTCGACACCACGTACGTCGAGCTCGCCGGCCGCGCGCTCACGCCCGAGCAGAAGGCTCTCGCGAAGAAGAAGTTCGGCCCGAGCAACGCGCGCTTCTTGAAGAACCCACCCGAAGAGCCCGAGTTCGACGAGTTCTGATTCTTCATTCGAGGTGACACATGCCGTGGGTGGTCGAGCAGGCGAAGAATGCAGCGACGTGCGACGAATGCCGCTGGCTCATCGAGAAGGGTGAGTGGCGGTTCGGGAAGAACGGAAGCAAGGCGCGCTGGTTTCACCTGAAGTGCGGCGCGCGGGGAGCACCGCAGATGTTTCCTCCCTTTGCGAAACGCGTGCAGGAATTGATCGGCAGCGCGCCTGATCAGAGCCGCCCGCTGACCGAGGTCGAGCGCGCGAAGGTCGTGAAGTTCAACGACGACGGCCTGCCGGTGCTCGCCGACTGGCTCACGCAAGAAGGCGACCCGTGGGGAGAGCTGATCACGCTGCGCCTCGCCAAGAAGCACGAAGCGTCGGTCGATCACTTCCACGCGCACCTCGACTCGCTGGTGGGCGAGATGCCGACCGATGATCTGCAGTGGCGCGACGGAGTGGTCGTCGAGGCTGCCGTTTCAGGCAAAGGCGCGGCGCTGAAGAACGATCTCGACGCGGTCCTCACCCACCGCACGGCCGCGAGGCTCGAGTCACTCGACGTGCACAGCTCTGCGTTCGACGCGACGCTCGCGAAGCTGCTCTCGCAGAAGGCTCCGACGACGCTGACGCACTTCTCGCTGCGCGGGAGTGCCTCGGGACTCGAGCACCTCGCCCTGCCCTCGCTCGAGTGGCTCAGCCTCGAGCTCAACGCCGACGCCATGCCGGCGCTGCTGCACGCGAAGTTGCCGAAGCTGCGCGCGCTGGTGTTGTCGTCACGCAAGCCGCTCGCGATTCCGTTCCTCGAGGCGCTGGTGGTCTCGCCGCTCTACGCGCAGCTGACGCACTTCGAGATCAACGAGGAACACGTCATCGGCGGCACGATTTCCGACCCCGGCATCATGGTGCTCGCGAACGCGAAGACGTCGCACCTGAAGGTGACGTGGGTCGAGCTCGCCGGCCGCAACCTGACGCCTGAGCAGCGCAAGCAGGCCGACAAGGCGTTCGGCAAGAGCAACGCGCGGTACCTCAAGTTGAAGAAGCGCGAGCCGAAGTTCGACGAATTCGAGTTCGACTGAATGGGACCGGCGATCACCGAGCGACGCATCGCGGGCCTGCTGGGCTTCCTCTTTCTCTTCGACGTCGTGCTCACCGTCTGGGCCGGCTTCTTCCCGCAGCTCTGGATGGATGCGTTCCACGGCGTGCCCTACGACGACCCGCAGCAGTTGCTGCGGCGGTGCGCGGCGAACTGGGCGGCGTTCGCGTTGTTTCAAGGCATCGCGTTCACGCGCTGGCGCCGTCAGCCGGAATGGCTCGCCGTCATCGCGGGCGTTCGGCTGAGCGACATCTTCACCGACCTGACCGTGTCGGCCCTCGCGCGTGACACCACGCTGTTCGCGAAGCTCACGCTCGCGCCGATGTCGGTGGTGAATCTGCTCATGGGGCTGTGGCTGCTGCGCGCGTACCGCTCACGTTCCGGGAACGCGACGCCGAACTCGGCCAACGACCGTTGACCGATCGTCTTTGGTCCACGTCACGTCGACCACGCCGTCGCGAAGGAAGTGCGGCTCGAGCAACACGCGCGAGTTCAACTTGAGCTGCCCGCGCTTCACGACTGCCCGCGGTGCCAGCGCGTTCATGCCGAGGTCGGTCACGAAGTCGAGGCCGAGCGCCAGCAGCGCGTGCTCGAGCTCACCGGGCAACATGCGCCCCGGCGCCGTCGCGCCCTTCGTGGTCTGCCCTTCGACCGTGACCTCGAGTGTGCACGCATCAGGGTCGCGCACGAACGCGAGGTTGCTCGCCAGCACATCGCGCCGCGTCTCGTCGATCACCTGAAACGACACGTCTTGAAACCGCGCGGCAATCTTCGAGAGCTGCGTGACGTCTTCGGGAACCAGCGGCGCAGCGATGGTCACCGTGCGCCACCGATTGTCGGCCACGCCACGCACCAGCTCGACGAGGCCCCGCCGCGGAGCACGAAGCACCAGATGCTGCGCGAGGCGCGGCCGCTGCCTCAGCAACGGCTCGAGCTGCGTGCGGCAGTCGTCGGCGTCGGCCCACGGCGGGTTCTTCGGAATCCACACCTCGAAGCGCCGCAAGAGCGCGGGCGCAGACGCGAGCGCGGCGTTGATCACCGCCGGCAACAACCGCGCGGGCGGTGCGGCTGCGCTCGCCGACGACACGCTTCCGAAGAGCATCACCCGCGAGCCCGGCCAATGTGAGCTGACGCGGAGCTCGTCGACCAACGCGCACGACTCATGGCGCAACATCGGCTCGAGCGCGAACTGCGACGCCGCACGCTCTCCCACCCAATGGAGGTACGCGCGTCGCGCGAGCTGCGAGACGAATTCCAACGTGCCGTGTACCGGCTCGAGCGGCGGCGGGCGTGAACCGACGAGCGCCGACTGCTGCTCGAGCACCCAGTCGGCGAGCGGCACCCACGCGGCTTCGCGATCGACCGCGCTCTCGTATTGCGTGAGCAGCGACTGCGGGAGCGAGCTCACGCGCGGCGCCGCCAGGTCAGGCCCAGACCGCCGAAGCCGAGAAACGTGGCGCCGGCGAAGGTCTCGAACTGCAGGCCGGGGAGGAAGGCCGAGACGATCGCTCCGACGAAGAACGCGGCCGCGACGGGCCAGCCGCGACGGTCGAACAACGTGCTCGCCGCGCCCCACATGCACGCCACGTGGAACATGAAGAGCGACGCCGCCGCCGGGAACGACACGTTCCACGCCCACGCGCCCGCCCAGAAGAGAATGAAGCTCACCAGCGCGAGACGGTTGGCGAGCATCAACTTCTTCGTCGCGGCGTTGATCTTCACCTGCGTGCGGAGCCACGCCTCGACGCCCAGCGTCCCCAGCGCGAAGAGCGTCATGCCGGCCACGGCCTCGCGGTAGCCGAACACCATCAGCTGCAGCCGCAGCAACACGGCGATGGCCAGCATCGCGAACGAGCACACCGTCGCGACGCTGAACGCCACGCGCGCGCGGGCAGCGCTGCCGAGCTCGACGTCGGCGTCCTTCTCGAACTGTTCGAGCGCGGCGACGCGGGCCTTGCGCGCTTCGAGGCTCGTCTTGAGCGCTTCGAGCTCGGCGGTGAGGTCGGCCGGCACGTCTTCCAGCTGGGCGACGTGCGCTCGCGCGGCGGCGAGATTTTCGGCGGCGACTTCGGCTCGCGTGATGGCGATGAGCGCGCGGCGAAGGCCATCGCGCGCCACCGTCTCGAGCCCGGGTACGGCTCTCACTTGCTGAAACGCGAAGCGGCTTTCGGTGAACATCGCGTGCAGGGTTTCGGCATCGAGCGCGGCTTTCGCGACTTCGCCTGAACGTTCCTGACCGCGACGCGTGGGCTCGGGTTTCGACGGCCCCTCACCCCGGCCCTCTCCCCGCTGACGCAAGGAGAGGGAGACACTTTCTTCGAGCGCGGCGACTCGACGTTCACCTTCCGCCGCCAGCGCGAGCGAATCACGGCGACGGAGGAAGAGTTCCACCGCGTCTCGCATCGCCTGCACCGACGGAAATCGTTCCGCCGCTTCGCGCGCCATCGCCCGACGACAGATGCTCGCCAGCTCGTCAGGCACCGACGATGGAAACTGCGGCGTCTTGCTCTCCCACGCCTTCGTCAGCGTCGCGAGCAACGTCTCACCCGAGTGCGGCCCGCGCCCGACGAGTACGTGGTGCAACACCGCGCCGAGCAGGTACACATCCGTTCGCTCAGAAAGCAGGTTGCCGTCACCGGCCGCCATTTCCGGGGCCATGTACGCCGGAGTTCCGCACACACCCGTAGACTCACGCGCCGTCGCGAGGTGCGCGTCGGGCTTCAACGTCACCGCGATGCCCCAGTCGAGCACGTAGACCTCGCCGAACTGACCGAGCATCACGTTGTCGGGCTTCAGGTCACGGTGCAGCACACCCTTCGCGTGCGCGAACGAAACGGCGTCACACACCTCGAGCAGGACACCGAGGTGGAAGCGCAGCGGGTCGGCGGCGCGTTCACCGAGCGCCGCGAGCGTGGCCGGCTCGTCGAGCAGCTTGCGCCACGGAGTGCCCTCGATGCGCTTCATCACGAAGAACGGCGCGCCGTCGTCGCTCTGCCCGAGCAGATGCACCGGCACGATGTTCGGGTGTTCCAGCCGCCCCGTGACGAGCGCCTCGCGCAGCAGCTCGGCGTTGATGTGCGCGGCGTTCGCGGTGCGCGGCAGCTTCACGGCGACCTCGCGACGCAACGGGCGCTGCAGCGCGAGCATCACCTTGCCCATGCCGCCCATGCCGATGGTCTTGATGAGCCCCAGCTCGCCGGCATCACCTTCGCCGAGCGTCATGCGCGGCAGCTCGAGCTCGGGCGCGCCACCCGCAGCCGTGCTCGGCCGCGTCGCCTTCTGCCGCGTGTCGGCGCTGATGCTGGCCACGGTGCCGTTGCTGGCGAGCGACAAGTCCGCGGCGTCGACGCCGATCGACTGCAGGTGCTGGGAGTAGCGCTCCTCGGAGCGGCCGAGCGGCGGCAGCGTGGCGTCCACGGCATCGGACCGTACCAGCGTCTACGCGGAGGTCAGCTCTCGCAGCGCGACCGTGGTGTTCCAGTTGCGAATCGTGAGCTGCGAATAGATCGGGGTGTAGACGATCTTCGAGATCTTGCTCGAGCTCGCGCGCGCCGCGAGCCGCCACGCGTAGAGCACTCCGGGACCGGTGGCGACGCCGTCGACGCCTTCGCGCAGCTCGATGTGCTTCACGGCCTCGCGCGACTTCAGCGGCTCGAACAGGAAGATGACGTTGTACCCGTACTTCTTCGGCTGCTGACCAAAGCCGCGCGGCGCGCTCTTCAGCACCGCCTGCAGCTGCTTCGCGTCGCGCAACGTCACCGGCACCTCGGCACCGAACTCCGAGCGAATCGCGCGCGACAGCTTGGTCGCCAGCGCGGTGGTCGCCTTTGCCGCCGTGAACGCCACGTTCCCGCTCGCGATGTAGGTCGAGACCTCGCTCACGCCCGGGACGCGCTCGAAGCACGCCTTGAGCGCGGGCATCTTGATGAGGTTCTTCCCTCCGACGTTGATGCCTCGAAGCAGCGCGACGATTCTCACGCCGGCATCTTGCGACGGCCAAGCGCGACGAGCAGCGACAAACAAAGCAGCACGAAGTTGAACGGCGTGTTCGCCGCTTCGCCGCGCGAGAAGTGGAAGACGATGGCCGACACCATCAACGCCGCGCACCCGAGCGCCGCGAAGAAGGTGAGCCGCGGCTTCACGCCGGTCAGCATCGGCAGCACCAGGCCGAGCCCTCCGAGCGCGTCGACCACTCCGGTGACGCGCAGGAGCACCGGCTGCTCGCCCATCCACGAGAACTTCTGGCCCAGCTCGGCGGGCGAGGTGAACAGCTTCCACGCTCCGGTTCCGACGAAGGTGAGCGCCAGCAACACCTGCACCACCCACAACGCGACGTTCTGTGCTCGTGACATGTGAGACGTGGTACCAAATGGATACCTGGTCGCAAGGAGGCACTTTGAAGTCACCTGGTCACGGCAAGCTCACCGGCGGCTTCGACGCCGAGTGCCTCGCCACGCGCGAGATTCTGAGCCGCGTAGGAGACAAGTGGAGCGTGCTGACGGTGGTGCTCCTCGGCCATCGTCAACACCGCTTCAACGAGCTGAAGCGCGCGCTCGCCGGAATCTCGCAGCGCATGCTGACCGCGACGCTGCGCGGCCTCGAGCGCGACGGCATGGTGAAGCGCACGGTGTTCCCCACCAACCCGCCGCAGGTCGCGTACGCGCTCACGCCGCTCGGAAAATCGCTGCTCGGGCCGGTGAGCGTGCTCGCGAAGTGGGCGCAGGGTCACCGCGCGCAGGTGAACGGCGCGCGGCAGACGTTCGATCGAACGAAGAAGAAGCCGGCTCAGCTCAGCGGGTAGCCGGAGATCTTCCCCTTCGCGAGGTCGGCTCCGAACTGCGCGATGAAGTCCTGCTGATCGGGCAGCGTGCAGCCGAACTTCTTCGCCTCGGCGGCGGCCTTCTCGGGCGGCCAGCCTTCGACGGCCATGCGGTAGCAGGCGACGGCGACTCCGGTGCGACCCTTGCCCGCTTCGCAGTGCACGTAGCAGGGCGAGTTGGCGGGCTTCGTCGCGAAATCGAGGAAGTCCTTCATCTGCTTCTGCGTCGGCGCCGAGTTGTCGAGGATCGGCACGTTGAAGGTGTTGAGGCCCGCCTTCTTGCCGAGCTTGGCGTCCTTCGTGCCTTCGAGCGTGAGATCGACGATGCCCTTGAAGCCCTGCTTCTTGAGCGACGCGTAGCCCTGGTCGTCGTCGATGCGCGAGCCGCGCGTCAGCCCTTCGCTGACTTTGAACTCGTACTTCGACACCGGGTAGCGGAGGCCGACGAGCTCCGCCACGCCGACCAGTTCCGACCCGAGCGTCGAGCCGGCGTTCTTCAGGTCCTTGCCGAGCTCCTTCGGCTTCCAGCCGCCAACGTCCTTCGCGATTTCCTTCACGTCGTGGCCGACGTCCTTGCCGAACTTCTTGAGGCCTGAACCGAGTCGCGAGAGCGCGTTGGGCTTGTCACCGATGCGGGGCATTCTGTCTCCGAGCGAAAAGAGGATTCTCGGGGAGACCCTGCGCTCGAAGATTTGGCCACCACTCTCCAGATCACTGCGCTTCGCAATACCCGGGGCTGCCGATGTCGGCGCCTCGACAGTGCGGCCGCCACAGTGGGCAGCTCGAGTCGCTGAAGCAACGCTGGCCGGTGCACAGCAGCAGCGTGCGGTCACACGTGCCGGTGTTGCACTGCGCGTCGGTCAGGCACGACTGCTCACAGAACCGCGAGCCCAGCTCGGTGATGCAGCGATCTCCGAGTGCGCAGTCGTTGTTCGTGGTGCACGGGCAGACGAGGTGATCTGCCGGCACGAGGTCGTTCACCCCGCCGCCGAGCTTCTGGGGATCAGGCCACGTACAGATCAACGGAGCCGGCGCAATGCCGGCGAACGACCTCGGCGTCGGGCCGTTGTACGGATTGCCGCGCGGCGGTGTGCACAGTGACTGGTACGCGGTGCGGCTGCCGGTGCCGAACGACGCGTAGAACAGCGCCGTCCCGGGCTGCGCGGTGTCGTTCGGTTCCCAGAACGGCGCCACCTGAAGCCTGTCGGGCTCGGCGACGACGCCCACCGCGGGCACTGCGAACTGGCAGCGGCCTCGCACCGGCTGGCCGGCCGCGCAGTCGTTGGCGAGCTCCTGCTGTGAAGGAGGCCGGCAACGCCACCGCGAGGGATCAGCGATGGTGTTCACCATGGTGTCGATCTCGCTCTGACTCAGATTGGCGGAGAGGTTCGAGGCGCCGGCCAGCGCCGCGAGGCGCAGCTCCTGGCGCGCGCTCTGGCATTCGGTGGGATCCGTCGCGACCGAGCCGTACTGGCACTGCCACGCCGGCGTGTTGAACGGCGCCGTGTTGGCCGCCGCGACCGGAGGGAACTGCTGGCGGTCGACGGCCTTGGCATAGACCTTCTGCGGCAGCGTGACCTCGAGCCCCTCGGCGAGCCGGTCCAGCGCTCCTTCTTCACCGAGCAAACCCGCGCACGCGTCGGTGGTCGGGTCGGCGGCGTCGAGAAAGACGCGACGCGGAGAAACCGTCACGTACCCGTTGAGCACCGTCCACGTGTAGTCGTAGGCGAAGTCGACGTCGCACGACGAGTTGATCAGGTCCGACGTCACCTGCGCGTGCACGCGGCCTGACACCAGCAGTCCGTCGCGCAGCCCCGTGGTCAGCGTGCGCACGCCTCCGGGCGGTGCTTCGTGCGCGAAGTAGGTGATGGCGGTGAAGTCGATCAAATCGGTCTTCACGTCGACCAGTGCGCCCCGCCGACACGCCGCGCCCGAGGCGAGCAGCGCGATCTCACCCTTCAGGTCGACGAGCGTTTCCTGCAGATCGACGGCGGTCGAGCACTTCGGCAACGTCTTGAGCCGCAGCGCCTTGATGCTGCCCGTGCCGCCCGGGTCGCTCCCGATTCCGAGCCACGCCGCCGGGTTGGTGAAGATGGAGGGCGTCGTCGTCCAGAACCAGCGCGGGGGAATCGCGGCGGTCTCAGTCGCGCGCCATGGCTCCGACTCCAACACCAGCGCGGCGGGCAGGTGGTACGGCGGCGCTCCCGAGATGTCCGGGCCGTTGCGCGGCGTGTGCACCTCGGTCGTCCAGCGGTCGACCGACATCGAGGTGATGGTCTCGTAGAACTCCTGCGGGTTGCGCGTGAAGAGATAGAGCTGCGGCGTGGTGCGCAACACGATGGGGTTCGTGGTGTCACCCGCGAGCACGAAGCTCGATTCCTGCGGGTGACCGGTGAATTCGACGTCGAACCAGAACCCGGGAATGTCGGGCAACGACAGACCCGGCAGGGGCGTGAGGTCTGCCGATTCCCACGCCGCAAACGGCCCCGGCGTCGCGCTCGAGAAGAGCACCTGCTGGCGGTCGCTGATGATGATGTCCTGCGGGCCGGGAATCGGGCCACAGCCCACGGCTGCGAGTGAGAGAAGCGCCAGCGTTCGAGCGTGCATGCTGGCGGCTTGAGCAATCCCGCGGCCAGCGTCGACGCCAGTGATCATGCGCGCCCAGACCGCGCAGTCGGTGAACGCTCAGTTTACAGTGAACGCTCAGTTCACGCGCGCGTGGGCTCACCGATGGTGCTCGCGTCGGCCGGCAGCGGCACCACGCGAATCAGCCCGAGCTTCTGCGCCGCGAGGCACAGCCCGTAGCCGAGATCGATCTCGCCGCTCTTCATCGCGAAGTTCGCCGAGCGCGGCGAGTGGTGGTGGTTGTTCTGGAAGCCCTCACCGAACACCAGCCACGCGACCGCCGCATTGTTGCGCGAGTCATCGGGCGTCTCGAAGTTCCGCGAGCCGTACTTGTGCGCGAAGGCGTTCACCATCCACCCCTGCACGGGGTGCGTCATCATGCCCAGCCAGTACGCCGCGCCGAGCAGCCACCAGCCGCCGAACACGCCGAGCGCCACCGCGATGCCGGCGTGCAGCAGGTACGGCAGGGCCCACAGGCCGCGACGGTTGAGCCAGCTCACCTCGAAGTCGAGATCGCGCACGCTCTTGTTCGCCTCGACGTCACCGGTGACGAGCCGCTTGAGCATGCGGTTGTACGAGCGCAGCTGCACCAGCATCAGCGCCGGCACGCTGTGGAACTTCGGGCTGTGCGGGTCGAGCTCGGTGTCGCTGTGCAGGTGGTGCTGCCGGTGCATCGCCGACCAGCCCTTGGGGTCGAGGCCCGTCACCCAGTTGCCGGTGTTCACCACCAGCCAGCGCGTGAACGGGTGGAGCTCGACCGCTCCGTGCGTGAGACCGCGGTGGTACAGCACCGTGACGTAGAAGATGTTCAGCATGTACGTCGCGAGGAAGACGCCCAGACACAGCAGCAGGTAGCCCATGAATCTGAGTTAACGCCTGTTCACTGAGTCGGCAACCCAGCTCGGCCACTCGATGATAGAACCGTGACAATTCGCATGCCGATCCGCCTCGAACAGAAGGAACAGACCCGCCGGCGCTTGATTGACGCGGGGTTACAGTTGTCTGCCGAACACGGTTTCTCTGCGCTCAGTCTGCGCGACGTGGCGAAAGCGGCCGACATCACGCCCGCGGGTTTCTACCGGCACTTCCGAGATCTCGACGAGCTGGGTCTGGTGATGGTCGACGAGATCGCGCTCGCGCTGCGGCAGCTCATTCGTGAGGCGCGCAGCCGCTTCAAGGAACGTCGAGGTCGTACGCGCGCGTCGGTCGAAGCCTTCATGGACTACGTGCACCAGAAGCCGCACCTCTTCCGCCTGCTGTTGGGAGAGCGGCTCGGCGGCTCGCGCGCGTTCCGTGAAGCGCTGCGCAAGGAGATCGACATCTTCATCGCCGAGCTGTGCGAGGAACTGGAGGCGCAGCAGCGCGCTGCGGGCAACCCGACGAAGGACCTCCCGCTCGCGGCCGAGGCCATCGTGGCCATCGTGTTCAGCGTCGGCGCCGAAGGCCTCGATCTCCCCCGGCACCGCCACGCGGGCCTCGTCGATCGCATCGTGACCGAAGTGCACCTCGTGCTGGCCGGAGCGGTCGCCCTGGCTGCCGAGAGAGAGAAAGAGAAGGAAAAGCACCGCCGCTGAGTCTCAAAACAGTGTGGTAGTGCGTCGGGCCGTCGTGAGCTCCTCGGGCATGTCGATTCTGCGGCTGACCTTCCTCGGCACTTCGGCCGCCATGCCGACGTTGCATCGCAACGTGTCGGGGCTGGCGGTGAAGGCCGACAGCGATCTCCTCCTCTTCGACTGCGGTGAAGGCAGCCAGCGGCAGATGATTCGCTTCGGCACCGGCTTCTCGGTCGACGCGGTGTTCTTCACGCATTTCCACGCCGACCACTATCTGGGGATCATCGGGTTCTTGCGCACGCTTGGCATGGGCGGCCGTGAGCAGCCACTGACGCTCTACGGCCCTCCACCGGCGAAGAAGATTCTCGACGCCGCCATTCACCTCGGAGTCGACCGCCTCGCCTTCCCCGTGAACGTCGAAGAGCTGCGCGGCGGTGAAGTGATTCGCCGCAAGGGCTACGGCGTGCGCGCGGTGCGGGTCGACCATCGCGTCAACGCGCTCGGCTTCGCGCTGGAAGAAGATCTGCGCCCCGGCCGCTTCGACCCCGAGGTCGCGAAGAAGCTCGGCGTCTCGCCCGGCCCCGATTTCGGAAAATTGCAGAAGGGCCAGGCGGTGAAGCTCGCCGACGGCACCGAGGTGAAGCCCGAGCAGGTGATGGGCTCTGCGCGCCCGGGCCGGAAGATCGTCATCTCGGGCGACACGCGGCCGTGCGCCACGATGGTCGAGGCCTCGCGCGGCGCCGACCTGCTCATTCACGAAGCGACCTTCAGCGACGACGAGCAGGAGCGCGCAATCGAGACGCGTCACTCCACCGCGCGCGAGGCGGCGAAGGTCGCGGCTGAGGCGAAGGTGAAGCGGCTGGTGCTGACTCACTTGAGCTCACGCCACGACATCGACCCCAAGCCGCTCGCAGAACAGGCGAAGCAGGAATTCACCGGCCCGCTCGACGTGGCGTACGACGGCTTCACGGTCGAAGTTCCGCTGCGGGAGTGAGTGTCCCATCGTCC
Source organism: Archangium sp. (assembly GCA_047600485.1). GTDB lineage: Bacteria > Myxococcota > Myxococcia > Myxococcales > Myxococcaceae > Archangium_A. The sequence continues at coordinate 9,173,618 of JASGKS010000001.1, read as the reverse complement.
TGAGCTGAGGTGTCCAAGCTGCTGATGACTCGACTCGTTCTTCTCGGCACCCTGCTCTTCGCGTCCGTCGCCCTCGCCTGCAGTGGCGAGGTGTGTCGCGACGAAGCCATGTTCTCGACGCTCGATGGCGGCGTGCCGGTGAACCTGCAGCCGCTCGTGCTGCGCAACATGTGGGGCGCCAACGCGACCAACGTCGGGGTGATTCAGGTGCGACACGCGACCACCGGCGCGGTCACGACGCAGGCGCGCGTCGGAGTCGGAGGCACGGTCTTCGTCGACGCCGCGCTCGTTCAAGGCGAGTCGTACGTGCTCGATCGACCGAGCGGCTGCTTCGGCTTCGGCCCCACCGATGGCGGTCTGTTCAGTGAGCCGTTCACGGTGACCGCCGCCGTCACGGTGGAGTCTCCCGTCACCGTGCGGCTCGTCGATGCGGGCGTCGGTGGCGTGCCCCAATATTCCGGCGCGTCGTGCTCCGAGCCCGTGACGTCTTCGTTCGCGGCCTTCGCGTTCGACGTCGACTCCACTCGCGCGAGCGCGCTGCCATTCATCGGTTGGAATCTGTCGTTGCTTCCGCTCGATGGCGGAGCGGCGATTTCGTGGCGCGACGAGCCGGTCGGTGGCGTGCTCGAAGACGGCGGGCTGTCGCGAGTGCTCAACGCGCAGCTCGCACCGCCACGCATCTCGCTCGTGTGGCACGCGTGCGCCGGAGCCGACGCTGGCTTCACGGTGCAGCCAGGCGCACCCGCGGGGCACTACCGCGCGCTGCTCACCGGCCGAATTCTCGACGGCGATGCCGGCTTCATGTCGCTCAGCACGCCGTTCGAGCTGTCAGATTGTGCGTTCACTCCGGCGCCGCCTGATGCCGGAGTCGATGCAGGCAGCGGCTCAGTCGCCGACGCGGGCGGCGGAGGAGCGTCGGACGCAGGCACCGGACCGCAGATGCCGCAGCCCGGGTGTTCGACCTCGACGAGCGCCGGCTTGCTGCCTCTGCTGTTGCTCGCCTTCGCCTTCCGCGCGCGGCGCGTGACACGGCTGTCCTGACGGCGGCGTCGCGATCTCAGTCCGCGCGCGACAGCGACGAGCCGCTTTCTCAGCGAAACGTGCTGGCACGAACGCTGCTCTTCGGCGCGCGCGATGAAACCCCTGAGTGCGCTCTTCCTCTCGTTGCTCTTCGCGGCCTGCGAACCCCGAGACCACTGCGAGTCCATCGCGCTCGGAACGCCTGCCGACGCCTTGCCGCTCGGCGGCTATTCGCTGCGGGGCCAGGGCGGCATCTTCGACACCCACTTCAGCCCGCAACATTGGATCGGGCCGAAGGAGTTCCGCTGCTGCTTCGGCGCCCGCAACGGCGCGCGGCTCTCGAGCTGCCCGGCGACGCTCGACTGCACGAACTTCGACGCCGACGTGAAGACCGTGAACGAGCCGTTCAGTGGAGGCCAGTCCCTCGGCGCCTATTTCTGCCAGGCGGCGGTGCGCGAGAACAAAGTCGTGTCGGTGTGGGGCCAGTATAACGACTGAGAGATGGCCTCCGCGGCGCGCGTCAATCAGCAGCTCACCGAGTGGCTCGGCGGCGCGGACGTTCCCATCTGGGACCTGTTCATCAAGCTCCCCGATGGTCTCGACGAAACGCTGCTCACGCGCGTGTTCGCGAAGTTCCTGAAGGACCCGCACCGCATCGGAGTGGTCGGCCGCGCGCTCAACCCCACCTACGTCGAGCTGTTCCTGAAGAGCGTCGAGAAGCTGCCGTCGTCTCCGCAGCGTTCGGCGGCGTTGTCGGTTCCGCAGCGCCCGGCGAAAGAGCGCTCGAAGATTCTGGGCTCGGTCCTCAAGAAGACGCGCCAGCTCAACGTGTTCAGCATGTCGCGCTCGCAGGCCTCGTCGCGTGCGCGCGAGTTCGCGAAGGACGAGCACTTCGTCGCCGCCGCGCAGCAGATCGTGCTGGCTGCGAAATTCTCCGACGACCGCGCGTACTGGCGGTACTCGATGATCGAAGTGCTGCTCAACGACGCGTCGGCCGAATCGCTCGATGCGCTGCTCCCGGTGGTGCACGCCGCGGTGAAAGAGCGCGCCGACGACTTCGATGCGTTGCGCGCGTTGCTGCAACGGCTCAAGAACCCGAAGCCGACGCTCGCTCCGCTGCGCGAGTTGCTCGAAGGGGCTGCCGGTTCTCAACCAGGCCGGCAGGAGTTCGAGCGGCTGCGCGGCGCGTTCGGCCTCACCTCCGCGACGCTGAAGACGCTGCGCTTCACGTGGCAGACCAGCGCGCGAGTGGGCACGCAGCACGTGGCGCACGCGTCGTTCAACGTGAACCTCGAATCATCGGACTGGTTCTCGATGCGGGTGTCGGTGCACCAGAAGCACTCGCGGCTCTCGGCGACGGAAGCGCTCGTCGATTCGTTACGGCTCGGGAAAGCGACCGACGTCACCGACTTTCCACGCTGGCTCGCGGCGGCGGCGAAGAAGGTCGAACGCGCGGAATGGACCTCGCCGTGGTTCTACGGAAACGTGCGCGGCAAGGACCGCGTGCGCATCACGCAGTGGGCGCGCTCGTTGCTGCGCTGAGCGCGGCGCGCAATTTCCCCGGAGACACCGGCTTGAAGAGCACCACGCGCCCGGTGTCCTTGAGCGCGCGAATCTGGTCGGGCGCGGTGTCTCCCGTCACGAAGATGGCCTTCAGCGGGCCGAAGCGCGCCTCGAGCTGCTCGAGCGCCATCACGCCGGTGATCTGATCAGGCAACCGCGAGTCGCAGATCAACGCCGCGGGTGCGGTGGTGACGGCCATCGTTTCCTTCAGCGAGGCGACGCAGATCGGCTCACAGCCCCAGCTCGACAGCAACGCATGCATGCCCGAACGAACTTCGGCTTCGTCGTCGATCACCAGCACGCGCGCTCCGTGAAAGCCGCGTGTCGGCGGCGCCGGTTCGCGAGTGCGTTCCACACGCTCGGCGAGCCCGGCGGGAAGGTCGATGGTGAACTCCGTGCCCCGCTCGCGTTGCGGTTGGGAGATCAGCGTCACGCGATGGCCCAGCGCCTGACACAACCCACGCACGATGCTGAGGCCCAGCCCGAGTCCACGTTCGCGATCTCGCTCGGGGTTCCCGACCTGGAAGAAGGCCTCGAATACGCGCGCCTGATGTTGCGGAGCGATGCCGCGCCCCTGGTCGCACACCGAGAGCTGCGGGCCGCTGCGCAGGCTGAGCTGAATGGTGCCCGAGTCCGAATAGCGAACCGCGTTCGACAGCAGGTTGCGCACCACGCGCGCGAGCAGCTCGGGGTCGCTGTCGATGATGACCTCGTCGCTCGGCACGTGCAGCTCGAACTCCAGCCCCTTGCGGGTCGCGTGCTCTCGCGTCTCGTCGGCGAGCTCGTGCAGCAGCGCATTCACCGCGAAGTGGCGACGCTGCGGCTTCAACGCCTCCGAATCGATGCGCGACATCTCGAGCAACCCGTCGAGCAAACCGTTGAGCGCGCGACTCGAGGCGTGAATGCGCTCGATGAACTGGCGTTGCTGCGCGTCGCTCGACTTCTCCTCGAGCAACTCGGTGAAGAGATTGAGCGCGTGGAGCGGCTGGCGAAGGTCGTGACTGGCCGCCGCGAGGAAGCGTGTCTTCTCGGCGAGCAGCTCTTCGTTCTTGAACTGCAGCTCGGTCGCGCGACGCAGCGATTGGTGGTGGCGACGCGACGCGACGAGAATCAACGCGAGGTACGTCAGCTGCCCGAGGCCCAGCAGCATGAACGTCGAGTGCCCCGAAGCAACCGCACGCAAGGCGAGCGGCAACACCACGGCGAGCGTGACCGGGACGACGACCGACCAGCTCGCGGAGAACGCCACGGCGCACACCACGCAGATGCCGGCGTAGAAGACCATGAGGAACGCGGTGGTCTCGAAGTCGCGCTCGTCGAAGAACAGCAGCGCGGCGATGCCCCACATCGCAGCCGAGAGTGTCGCGAAGACGCGCGCCCACGTTTCCCAGCGCAGCACGTCGCGCGTCGGGCGGCGTCGGTACGCGCTGTCACCGAGCACCCAACCGGCGACGAGCGCGAGATGCCCGACCGTCCACGCGATGACCAGCGGGCCGGGAACGCGAACCCACAACAGCGTGGCGAGCACCGCGATGCCGCTCGTCGTTCCAAGCGCGATGAGGCCCGGCGCCATCTGACGGTAGAGCGTGGTGACGAGCTCACGCTCGACGCGATCACGATCGGGGTTCATCGCGAATCAGCCCGAGCTGCTGTGCCTTCATCAACGCCGAGGTGCGGCTCGTCACGTCGAGGAGCCGATAGATGTTGGCGAGGTGCACCTTCACGGTGTTCTCCGCGCAGTCGAGCGCGGTCGCGATGTCGCGATTCGAGAGCCCACGCGCGAGCATCTCGAGCACCTCGACCTGCCGCGCGGTGAGCGTCTGGTTCGCGGCCTCGCGCTGCGGAAACACCAGGTCTCCGTTCATCACCCGGCGCAACGCGGCGAGCATGTCCTTGCCGGAGCTCGACTTCGCGACGTAGCCCTGCGCTCCGAGCTCGGCGGCGCGATCGATCTCGAAACGCGTCTCGGTGGCAGACACCACGACGACCGGCACCGAGGGGACCACCGCGCGAGCGTGCTCGAGCAACTCGAACGGCTTCGCGTCGGGCAGCGAGAGATCGACGAGGATCAAATCGAGTGACGCCACGAACGCGGCGCGCGCGTCCTTCGCGCAGGTCGCCTCGACCACCACCACGTCAGGCCCCAGCCCGGCGAGCAACAGCTTGAGTCCTTCGCGGAACAGCGGGTGGTCGTCGACGAGCAGAATCTTCACGGCAGGCGCCCTAGTACTTTCGAGCTATGGATTTGGCGAGAGCCGGTTGCAAAAGCTCGCAACCATGGCTCCGAACATCCGGTCGATTCTGGTGGTGACAGCGCTGAGTCTCGCCGGCTGCCGATGCTCCGACCCGGCCGTTGGCGAGGACGCCGGCGTCGATTCGGGCACGCGAGACGCCGGCACCACGTCGGACGCAGGCACCGACGGCGGCGCGAGCTGTTCAGCGGCCACGACGTGCAACGGCCACGGCACCTGCAACGCGACCGGCGGCTGCGACTGCGCGAGCGGCTTCGCGGGCGCGAGCTGCAACACGTGTGCGACCGACTTCTTCGGCTTCCCGGCGTGCACGTTCTGTTCTGCGGCGACGACCTGCGGTGGCCATGGCACCTGCAACGCGAGCGGCGGCTGCGACTGCGCGAGTGGCTTCGCGGGAGCGGGCTGCAACACGTGCGCGGCTGATCACTTCAACTTCCCGCTCTGTACGCCGTGCACCGCGGCAACGACTTGCGGCGGCCACGGTTCGTGCAACGCGACCGGCGCGTGCGACTGCTCGAGCGGTTTCGCAGGCGCGAGCTGCAACGCGTGTGCGACCGACTTCTTCGCGTTCCCCGCGTGCACGTTCTGCTCGGCCGCGACGACCTGCTCTGGCCACGGCACCTGCAACGCCACCGGCGCGTGCGATTGCGCGAGCGGCTTCGCTGACGCCGGCTGCGGTCAGTGCGCGGTCGATCACTTCAACTTCCCGGCGTGCACGTTCTGTTCGGCGGCGACGACCTGCAACGGTCACGGCACCTGCGCGACCGATGGTGCTTGCGCGTGCTCGACAGGCTTCGGCGACGCGGGCTGCGACGAGTGCGCTCCGGGCTTCACGGGCTACCCGGCGTGCGCGTTGCCGCTGATGCAGCCGCTCAGCGCCTCGACGTTCCGGCACTCTGGCCCACTTGGGCCTGACGTGTTCTTCGGCAACGACGGCGGCGTGTACGTGGCGCGCACGCACCCCAACGAGGTCTACGTCTCGCAGCTGGTGAACAGTGCGTGGGAAGACATCGGCGCGATGGTGAGCGACGCCGGCGTCATCGCTTCGATGTCGAAGGTGAACATCGTCGTGACCGCCGAGGGCCCGCTCGTCGCCTACGGCCAATTGGTGCCGGGGGTCGGTGTAGCGGTGATGACGCGGCAGTTCGACGGCACCGCCTGGGTCGAGCGCCCCTTCTCGAACGTGGTGACCACGGGCTCCGCGCGCGCGTTCGAGCTGCTGGTCGACAGTCAGGGGCGCGCGGTGATGGTTGCGATTCAGAGCGGCTCCCTGGTGGTGAAGCGGCTCGAAGGTGGGCAATGGGTCGCGCTGGGCTCATCCTTCCGGACGCAGCTCTCGACGTTGGTGGCAGCTCTGCGGCCTGATGATTCGGTCGTCGTCGCCACGACCGAACCCGCGGGCTTCGGCACCCTCGCCTTCGTCTCCGAGCAAGAACCGCTCAACGGAACGTGGACCTCGCTGGGGCAGGTCGATGCCATTGGAGACACCACACAATCCCTCGACGTGGACGACATCGACGTCAGCGCGACCGAGACCGTGCTCACCTGGAACCGGGGCACCTGCAACACCTTCCCCATGTTCACCGCATCGCCCCCCGCGTGGACGCCCTTCACCCTGCCCGGTGACGTGGGCGCTGAGCCGACCAGCGTGCTCGACGGCCCAGGCCTGGTTCAGGCCTCACGGCCGACGTGCGCCGGAGCGATGCGCACCATCCGCCGCTGGAACGGCACGACGTGGTCCGCACCGTTGGATCTCGACTTCATGAACAGCGCCACGCTCGAGAAGCACGGCGGTTCGCTCTTCATCGTGTACGTCTTCGGAAATACGAGTCAGGGCAACGTTCTGCGCTTGAACGTGCCCTGAGTTACACTTGGCGACGATGTCGTCGCGTCACATTCTGCTCGAGAGTCCTTCCCTCGGTCGCCGTGCCCACGTGTGGTGCTTCGGAACCGTCGGTCGTCCCGTCATCGTCTTTCCCTCGAACGCCGGCGTCGCCCACGAGTGGCAGAAGAGCGGCATGGTCGACGCGCTCGGCCCGTGGCTGAAAGCGGGTCGCATCAAGCTCTACTGCCCCGAGAGCAACATCAGTCAGACGTTCTCGGGCGAAGGGCCGATCGACGACCGCATGCATCGCCATCGCGTCTACGAGCAGTTCATCACCGAGACGCTGGTGCCGTTCATTCGCGAAGACTGCCGCTCGCCACACCTGCGCATGACCGCCGCGGGCTGCAGCATGGGCGCGATGTACTCGGCGTTGTTCGCGCTGAAGTTCCCCGAGATTTTCCGAAGCGCGCTGTGCCTCTCGGGTCGCTACCGCGGCAGCGAGTACATCAAGGGCGGCAGCTACAGCGAGTCGCTCTACTTCAACGACCCGCTCGCGTTCGTCCCCAACCTCGACGGCGCAGCGCTCGAGCGCGTTCGCAAACACACGCACCTCACGCTGGTCGTCGGGCGCGGTGCGTTCGAGGGCCGCTGTCTGCCGGAGACCGTCGAGCTCGGGCAGTGGCTGCACAAGAAGCGCGTGCCGTCGCACCTCGGCGTGTGGGGCACTGACGCGAAGCACGACTACACGTGGTGGAAGCGCCAAGTCGCGCACTACCTGCCGCAGGTCGCCGCGTAGTCAGCGCGCGAGCACCGCACGCACGCCGTCACCGCGCGCCGACAGCAACTTCGCCGCGCTCGCTTTCGACTCGGTGGCGAGCACCACCCACTGCGAGCCGGCTGCGGGTTGCTCATTGACCCACAGGGCCGCCGGCCTCGCGAGCACCGGGCCGAACCAGAGCTCGACCTTGGTCTCGATGACGCCTGAATCGGTCAACGTACCGGTCACCACGTCGAGGATCTGCGCCTTCAGGTCCCACACGCCGTAGCCACTCGGCATGTCGTCGATCGGGAACGTCGGCGTGATGGAGACGATCTTGATCACGAACGCGAGGGGCGCTCCGCGCTCGGCCGCGAGCTTGCGGATTTTCGCGCCGTCGTCTTTCGCGATGCGCAGCGTGACCTTCGGCTTCTGGTGCTCGTCCTCGGTCTTGATCAACTCGACGCGGTGGCCCTTCCACACCTTCGAGCTCTTCGACTGGTAGCCGGCCGAGAGGAGATTGAGCTCGAGACGTTCCGCGGGCGCGGTGCCGAGGCGAAGCTCGAGCGACACGTCGACACCGCTGCCTGCGGGGTAGCTGTGCGGGTCGTCGGGCGACGCGGCAATCTCTTCGACCGTGACGCCCACGCACTTCACGCTCAGCCCGCCCGGCAGCGTCACCGTCTCGTCGAGCTGCACCACGAATTCTTCGTTCAACTTCGCCGCCTTTCCCGCGTGCGCGACACCGCTGAGCGTCACCGCGAGGACGAACGCAGCCACGCGACGGCCCGCTCGCGCGCTTTGCCGCGCAGCGACGACTTCACCCACTGCGGCTTGGCGCGCCACGTGATGCGCTCGCGCTTCGACACGCTCACCAGCCATGCGGGCACCTCCTCGAGCGAGTTGGGTGGCTTGAACGTCACCTTCTTCGCGTGCCGTACCTTGAAGTCTTCCGCCGAAAAATACGAGCCGGTGGTGTTCGACAACGCCAGCAGCACGTGCGGCAGCCGCTTGCTGTCGAGCTTGAGCCAGAGCGACCACTTGTCGTTGCTCGAATGAAACGCGAGCTCGAAGTGCACGCTCGAACCTTCGACGCCGAGCGACTCGAGCCACGCGCGCAGCGGTGACGTCGTGGCTTCGCGTTCGCCCGTCGCGCGTTGCAGCTCGGCGACCAGCTTCGTGAAATGTGGGCCACGCGCGAAGGGCACCACCCACTGTTTGAGCGCGTCGAGTGAGCGGTCTCGCGTCTTCAGCGCGCTCACCAGCAACGGCAACACGATGTCGGCTGACGATTCCGAGCCGTCGTGAGCGAGCACACAGAGCAGTCGCGCTGCGGCCATGCCCTTCGCGGCCACCGTGCTCTGCGCTGCTTCCACCGCCTGCGCCGTCACCAGCTTCGCGAGCCGGGGCGCGCTCTTCTTGTCGTAGACCATGTCGAGCTGGTGGCTCCACGCGCCGGCGGAGCGCACGTCGCCGTTCCACGCCGCGAAGAACGCCGATTCCACCGTGTCGCTCGCGCGCAGCGCTTCGATGGCCAGCGCGTCGAATTCCACCGGCAGTTTCTTCAAGTGCGGCAACAGCCGCCCGCGCGTCGCGAGCAGCTTCATCGCCGGAGCCACCAAACGTGGCTCGACCGCGCGCGTGAGAAACGACAACCCGCGCGCCGCGAACCAGAACGCGTTGTCCTGCTTCGTGGCCTTCTGAAGCGCGTCTTCCGCCTTGCGGCGGCTCACGTCACTTCGCTCCGCCGGTCCACTGATCGAGCCACGCGTTCACGGTGTCGTGCCACACCACCGAGTTCTGCGGCTTGAGTACCCAGTGGTTCTCGTCGGGGAAGTAGAGGAACTTCGACGGAATGCCTTTGCGCTGCAGCGCGGTGAAGGCCGCCATGCCGCCGGTCTCGACGACCCGGTAGTCCTTGCCGCCGTGCACGACGAGCATCGGCACCTTCCACTTGCTCACGTGGTCGATGGGGTTGTGCTTGGCGAAACCCTCGGGCTTCTCCCACGGAGTGCCGCCGTGCTCCCACTCGGGGAACCACAGCTCCTCGGTGTCGTAATACGCGAAGCGCTCGTCGAGGTTGCCGTCGTGCGCGACGAGGCACTTCCAGGGCTCGTTCCAGTTTCCGGCAATCCAGTTGATCATGTAGCCGCCGTACGAAGCGCCGAGCGCGCACATCTTGTTCTTGTCGATGAACGGGTACTTCTCGAGCGAGGCCGCGAGCCCCTTCTGGAGATCTTCGAGCGGCTTGCCACCCCAGTCGCCGGTGATGTCGTCGGTGAACTTCTGGCCGTAGCCAGTCGAGCCGTGGAAATCGATCATCACCGCGACGTAGCCGTGGCCCGCGTAGGTCTGCGGGTTCCAGCGGTAGTGCCAGTGGTTGCCGAAGCTGCCCTGCGGACCACCGTGAATGAGGAACGCGAGCGGGTACTTCTTCTTCGGGTCGAAGTTCACCGGCTTCACGAGGTAGCCGTAGACCGTCTCGTTGTTCGCGCCCTTGAAGCTGAACTGCTCGAACGCTCCGAGCTGCAGCCCGGGCAGCGTGTCGCCGTTCACGTCGGTGAGCTTCTTCAGGCCACCCTTGCCGTCGAACGCGAGCGAGTAGAGGTCGGCCGGGCCGGCGAGCGAGTCCCACGAGACGATGAGCGCGTCCTTCGCGACCGCGAGCTCGAGCACGTTTCCTTCGTTGAAGATCTTCGTCACCTTCGCCGCGGCGACGTCGATGCTGAACACACCGTGCTGACCCAGTTCATCGGCCGTCACGAAGAGCGTCTTGCCGTCGGCGCTCCACGCGAGTGAGCCGGCGCTGCGGTCCCAGTCGTTGGTGAGCACGCGCTCCTTGCCCGTCGCGAGCTCGCGCACCACGACGTTCAGCTTGTCGGCTTCGAACTTCGGGCGCGCCATCGCGAGATACGCGAGCTGCTTGCCGTCAGGAGAGAACACCGGCGACGTGTCGGTCGCGCGGTTGGTCATGGTGAGTTTGATCTGCGCCATCTTCGGCTCGACGGCGACCGAGAAGAGATCGAGATCGGTGCTCCACGCTTCTTCACGGCCCACGTCGCGCGCCACGTAGACGACGCTCTTGCCGTCGGGAGCGATGACGTAGTCCTCGTTGCCGCCGAACGGCTTGGTCGGGCAGTCGGCGTTCTGCTTCTTCTGCAGCGAGACGACGGCTCCGCCCTTGAGCGGCGTCGCGAAGAGGTGCGCGCGGCGGCCGTCCTTCCACGTGTCCCAGTGACGGAACATCAGCGAGTCGTAGACCTGCGCGCTGGTCTTCTTCTTCGCGCGTTCTTCGAGGCGCTTCTGCGTGCACTCGAGCTGCGTCGCCGGGTCGCAGTCGGGGAACACCTCGCTCGAGAAGATCAGCGTCTCGCCGTTGGGCGTGATGCGGAACGAGTCGACGTCGAGCGGGAGCCTGGTGACCTGCGCCGACTCGCCGCCGTCGACCGGAATGCGCCACACCTGGTTGCTCCCGGAGCGCGCCGAGAGGAAATAGAGCGCCGTGCCGTCGTTCGACCACACCGCGTCGCTCTCGTTGCCTTCGTGCGTGGTGAGCTGACGCAGGCCCTTGCCGTCGGTGCCGACGAGCCAGAGATCGAGGCGGCCCTTGTTCGCTTCGAGATCGGTCGTGCGCAGTTGGAAGGCGATCTTCGTGCCGTCGGGCGAGACCTTCAGGCCCGCGGCGCGCTTCAACATCACGAGCTCGTTGACGGAGAAGGGCTTCTTCGGTGGCGCAGCAGTCAACGCGAGGGAGACGAGCAGAGCGATCATGCCCGCGCGTGTAGCATCGACGCCGATGACCATCACGCTCGTCGTCCGCCCCGCTCCTGCGTTGACCCGCGACGCTTTTCTGTCGACTCACGAGCCGTGGGCCATCGCGCTCGACGGCTACGTGTTCGGAGAGCCGTGGCTTCACGTCGCGCCGAACGGGCCGTACCGAAACTTCAACCACCACGAGTCGGTCGATCGCTCGTGCACCTCGGCGACGTGCGAGCAGGCGCGCCGCGCGGTGGTGCTCGGGCTCTACGATCTCTTTCGCCGCGACGGCCAGCGTCACGCCACGCTGTACGTGAACGACTGCGATCAAGACGTGTGTCTGTCGACGTGGCTGCTGCAGAACCCCGATCGCGTCACCGAGCCGCGCGCGCGCATGCTGAGTCAGATCGTCGATCTGCTCGACATGTCGGCTGGCGTGTTCCCCATGCCGCACGAGACCGAATTGCTCGGCCAGGTGCGCTGGGTGTTCGACCCCTACACGCGCGCGCGGCCACGCATCGCAGCGCTCTCAGCCGACGACATGCGCGAGGTGATTCGCGACGTGCATCACCGCATGAGCGAGTTCGTCTTCGGGCGCGCACAGAACCTTCCGCTCACGGGTGAGTTCAAACGCATTGGCGGAGGCGACGGCTGGACCTTCGCCGAGGTCAATCACCAGTCGGCCCGCGAGCGGCTCGTGTCGTCGGGCGTGCGCGCGGCGGTCGAGCTGTTCGGCAAGAACGGAGAGCGGCACCTGTACACGCTCTGGCGTCGCAGCGAATACGTGGTCGGTTTCCCCGTGAAGGAATTGCTCGCCGCGCTCAACGTCGCGGAAGGCTTTCAGCCCGTCGACCCGAGCGGCTGGGGCGGCGCCGAAAATGTCGGAGGCAGTCCTCGCGGTCGCGGAAGTGCGCTCACGCCCTCGCAAGTCGAGACGATCGTGAACGGACTGCTCGCTTCGAGGAAATGAGCAACTCCCTCTCCTTGCGAAGCGGGGAGAGGGCCGGGGTGAGGGGCCGGAAGAACTGGCACGTCAGATGCTGCACGGCGACCAATGCGTCCGCTCACCCGCACTCTGGTCATCCTCGCGCTGCTGCTCATCTCCTGCGGCTACCCGGCGAGCTACGCAGCGCTGCGCTTCACCCACTACTTCGTCCACGCCGGAATCTTCATCAGCGAAGAGGGCTACAACGCGCGCTACTGGCACTTCATCGAAGGTCACGACGAGACGCAGCGCATCTTCGCTCCGCTGATCTCCGCCGAGGTCTGGTGCTGGGAACACTGGAAGCCCTGACACGAGCGGAGTAGCCCTCGACGCCATGGGCTCTCGCGCGATCGTCATCGGCTCCACCGGCCTCGTCGGCAAACAACTCGTGCTGCAGCTCCTCGAGGACGCGCGCTTCGACAAGGTCACTTCGTTCGCGCGCCGTGCCTCGGGCATCACGCATGCCAAGCTCGACGAGCAGCTCGTCGATTTCCAGAAGCCCGAAGCCTGGGCCGACAAGGTGACAGGCGACGTCCTTTTCTCTGCGCTCGGCACGACCATCAAGCAGGCCGGCACCAAAGAGAAGCAGTACGAGGTCGACTACACGTTTCAGTTCAACACCGCGAAGGCGGCGGCGAAGAACGGCGTGAAGGAATACGTGCTCGTGTCTTCAGCGAGCGCGAGCCCCAGCTCGATGGTCTTCTACTCGCGCATCAAGGGTGAGCTCGAGCGCGACACCGAGAAGCTCGGCTTCACGTGCATGACGTACGTGCGCCCGGGCCTGCTCGGCGGAGATCGCGAACAGCCGCGCGCAGGCGAGCGCTTTGCGGAAGGTGTGCTCGACGTCATCGGCTGGCTGCCGGGCCTCACCAACGTGAAGACGATTCAAGGCAAGACAGTCGCGAAGGCGATGATCTCCGCGTGGAATCAGCACACGCCGGGAGTCACCGTGCTGCACAACAAGCAGCTCTTCGTCCTCGGCGCGTGAGCGTCAGTACATCTTGCGCAGCCGCGCCGCGAAGAACCCATCGAGGCCTTCGGGCCCGGGCAACGTGCGCAGATGGCCCTGCCACGTCGGGAGCGAATCGAGCCCGCGCGGAGGCTCCGTCGTGAAGTCAGGGTGCGAGCGCAGGAACATCTCGATCTGATCAGCGCCTTCCATCGCGTCGGTCGAACACACCGCGTACACGAGCAGACCGCCGGGCTTCACCACCTGCTGACACTGCTCGAGAATTTCGCGCTGCAGATGCGCCAGCTCGCCGAGATCCTTCTCGAGCCGCCGGTAGCGCAGCTCAGGGTGCCGTCGCAACGTGCCCAGCCCCGCACACGGAGCGTCGACCATCACCACATCGAACTCTCCCAATTCCTCGGGCAGCGGCTTCGAAGCGTCCACCCGCTGCGTCTTCAAGCGCGCGGTCAAACCCAGCCGCTTCGCCTCGCTCTGAATCTTGGGCAACTTGTTGGCGTGCACGTCGATCGCCAGCACCTCGTGCGTCTGCGCGAGATGACACGCCTTGCCACCCGGAGCAGCACACGCGTCCAACACGCGCGCGCCCTGCGGCACCTGCGCGAACACGCCGACCAACTGCGCCGCTTCGTCCTGCACCTGCCACAACCCCTCGGCGTACCCGTACAGCTCCTCGACGCGCCCGGGATTTTCGAGCACCACACCGAGCGGAGAAATCGTCGTCGCACGGCACTCGACGCCCGCGTCCTTCAGCTGCGCGAACAATTCATCGCGCGAAATCTTCGACGTGTTGGCGCGAATCACCACGTTCGGCGCGTCGTTGTCGGCGTTCAACATCACGCGCGCGCGCTCCGGGCCGAACTGCCGCATCCACCGTTTCACGAGCCACGCGGGGTGCGACGTCTCGAACTCCAGCTGCGCGACCTCGTCACCTTCGGCCTTCGGCAGCTCGGTCAGCGCCGACGCCTTGCGCAGAATGGCGTTCACGAAGCCGGCGGCGCGCTCGACTCCGGCGGCCTTGAGCGCGTCGACCGTTTCACCGACCGCCGCGTGCTTCGGCACGCGCATGAAGAACAGCTGGTACACGCCGAGGCGAAGTGCCGCGAGCACGCGATCTTCGATCGACTCGAGCGAACGATCGGCAAACCGCCTCAACACCGAGTCGAGCGTGAGCTGCCGTCGCGTGGCGCCGTAGCAGAGCTCGGTGACGAGCCCCGCATCGCGCGGGTCGGACGGAGGCGATTCGTCGAGCACGGTGTCGAGCACCACGTTCAAGAACGCATCGGTTGCGGCGACGCGCGAGAGCACTCTGATCGCGAGCTCGCGTGCGCTCGGCGCAACATGCTTGTGCTTCGCAGCTTTCGGCTGACGACTGTTTCGACCGGATTTTTCCATTACGGACATGCCGCGGCGCGCCATCGGTGAAGAAGAAGTCGCCGGCTCATACGCGACACTTAGAATGCCGCGGCGGCGAATCAAACGTCCCCGTTGAATTCACCCCACCCCACATCGTCTGCGGCGCACCCATGAAAAAACTCCTCCTGCTGACAGCCCTGGTGTCTGCGAGTTCCTTTGCTCAAGCGGCCGCCGACGCGCCACCGCCTCCGCCGCCTGCGCCTCCCGCCGCTGTCGCCGCGCCGGCTGACGCGCCGCTCGATACGGATCCCGGCAATCGTTTCCGCTGGGGGTTCTCGATCAACCTCGGTTGGAACATCCCCAACCCGGCCTTCGTGGGTGGCGCTGAGGCGCACCTCGGTTGGCAGTTCAGCAACATGTTCGCGGCGTACGCCATCATCGGCACCAACTTCGGCATCGGCTTCAACGCGAGCGTGCAGGGTTCGGCGGCGAGCGGCGGCGTGACGGCGTTCGGCTCGTACTACGGCGGCCTCATCGCCGAGCTCATGCTGGCCGACATCTTCTACGTCGGCGGCGGCGCGCTCGCGGGCTCCGATGGCTACGGCGGCGTGCAGGTCGGCGTCGACACGACCCAGGGAGCGACGCGCCAGCAGGTGCAGGTGCTCGCGCACTCCGGCTTCATGTTCGGCTTCGACGCGCGTCTCGGTGTCGGCCTCGGCCGCCCGCACCCGTCTCCGTCGTTCCGTCGCGGTGGCTTCAACATCGGCCTCGACGTGATGGCGATTCTCCGCCCGAACACCGTCATCGCCACGCAGACCGCCGACGAGAACGGCAACTTCGGCGTCGCGGTGAACACCAACGCGCTCACGGCCTCGGTCATCCCGATGCTGACGCTCGGCTACGACGCTCGCTGATCAGCCCGAGCTGATCAGAAGCCCCGCGTTCCTCTTCAGGAGCGCGGGGCTTTTCATTTTCATCTACTTGCCGAACGTCGCCTTCACGTAGGCGACCGTGTCGGCGATCTCCTGATCCTTCATGCCCGGCAGCGGAGCCATCTTGCCCTCGCCGTTGAGCACGATCGACGCGAGCTGGAACGTGGTGCGCTGACCGACGATCGCGGTGAGGTCTGCTCCACCGGTCGACGCCACGCCCTTGCCGTCGGACGCGTGACACGACGCGCACTGGCCCATGTAGAGCGTCGCGCCTTTGGTGCCGTCCGCGGTGAGCGCCGCGACTCCGGCAGCGCGCCCCGAAGGGTCGTACGGGCCACACGCCGCCACACCGAGTACCGCCAACCACGAGAGCCGCTTCATCATCACTGCTCCTTCAAAACGGCGTCGAACCGACCGCCACCTTCCGGCCCATCAAGAAGTCCTTCGCAGTCATCGCGCGTTTTCCTTCGGGCTGCACGTCGAGCATCACCAGCGAGCCCTCGGCGCACGCGACCTCGATTCCGTCAGCGCCCGCCGAGAGCACGGTGCCCGGCGCGCCCTTTCCCGCTCGCGTCGCAGCGCGCGTCACTTTGAAGAGCGCACCTTCGAAGGTGGTGAACGCGCCGGGCCACGGAGTGAACGCCCGCAGCCGCCGCTCGAGTTCGACCGCCGAGCGCGACCAGTCGAGCTTGCCGTCTTCCTTCTTGATCATCGGCGCCATCACCACGCCCTCCGAAGGCTGCGGCGTGACGCCGAGCTCGCCGTCGACGTAGCGCTTCAACGAGCGCTCGAGCACCTCGCCGCCCAGCACCGAGAGCTTGTCGTGCAGCGTCGCCGAGGTGTCGTCGGCGAGAATCGGCAGCTCCGCGCGATCGATGACGCCGCCGGTGTCCATGCCCGCGTCCATCTGCATGAGACACACGCCCGTCTTCGCGTCGCCCGCGGCGATGGCCCACTGAATCGGAGCAGCGCCACGAAACCGGGGCAGCAGCGACGCGTGCACGTTCACGCAGCCGCGCCGCGGCGCATCGAGCACGTCCTGCGGGAGAATTTTCCCGTACGCGGTCACCACTGCCACGTCGGCGTTCATTGCCTTGAGCACCGACGCGAAGTCGGTCCCGCGAATCTTGAGCGGCTGCTCGACGCGCAGGCCACGCGCGAGCGCGAGCTCCTTCACGGGTGAGAAGCTGACTTCCTGGCCGCGGCCGCGCGGCTTGTCGGGCTGCGTGACGACGGCCACCACTTCGCCGAGCCGCAGACACGCCTCGAGTGACTTCACCGCAAAAAGAGGAGTGCCCATGAAGACGATCTTCATGGGCACCCGTTTACCTCTTCAGCTGTGGAGCCAACGAAACAGTTACTGCCAGATGACCGGGCGGTCGGGGCTCTTCATGAACTCCGCGGCGCGCTCTTCCTTCGAGACGTGGCGGCCGTCGTTCTTGAGACCCGCGGCTTCCATCTTCTTCGACATCAGCTCCACCGAGGTCGAGACGTCCTTCAAGATGGCCTTGTTGATGGCGTCGAGCTTCGCCTTGTCGGCCTCGAGCTCGGCCTTGTTCGCGGGCGCGGGCGTCGCAGCCAGCTTCTCGTTGATGGACTTCATCGCCTTCTCGAACGGGTCGGACGACGCGGTGTCCCACTCGGCTTCGAGGTGGAGTCCGCGGCCCACGCGGCCAGCTTCGTCATCGACGTCGTTGGGCGGCGTCGCGCCGCGAGCCTGCGGGTCGTACACCGAGTAGCGGTCCGCCGAGAGGATGAAGCCGTCGGTGTTGCTCGGCATGTACTGGCCGTACTTCTGGAGCAGCGCGCCGGTGTCGGTGAGGAACTTCTCCTGCGACGCGAGCTTGTCGTCGTACTTCTGCATCGCCGCGGGGATGGGCTTGTTGGCGGCCTTGAGCGCGTCCATCTCGGTCTTCAGCGACGCGCGCTTGCCCTGCACTTCGCCCACGTTCTCGAACTGAATGTGCGAGCGGCGGCGCTTCTGCAGCACGATGCTCGACGGCTCGAGGCGCAGGTTCTTGTCGGGGCCCAGCGTGCCCTTGTCCTTCGCCGTCTGGTACAGAATCGCGGCGACGCCGAGCGCGCTCCCGTCCGGGTCCTTGCCGGTGACGAGCAGCTCGTTGGCCTTCTTCTCGTCGACGCCGGCCCAGGTGCCCTCGAAGCGCTTCTCGAACTTGTGCACCGCGGAGTTACCAGCCGCATCGACCGCGCGGCCTTCCTTGCCCTGAATCAGCACGCGGCGAACCGTGAACGGCTCCTTGTCGTCGAAGCGAACGCGCGCACGCACCGACGCGCCGGCCTTGCTGAGCGCCTTCTGCGAGTCGTCGTAATAGGTCTCGCGGAACATCTCGTCCTTGTCCTGCGAGCTCGTGGTGCCGTCGGGCTTGGTGGTCTGCTCGAGGTGCAGCGGCATGGTGAACGCGTCGACCAGCGCCATCGCTTCCGGGTCGTCCCACTTGGGCTTGGTGAGCTTGTCGAACACGCTCGAGCCGGTGGTGTTCTTGAAGATCTTGTTCGCGCCGTCGCCGAGCTTGAAGTCAGCCCACGCTTCCTGCTCGACACGGTTGCGGTCCCACCCCATGTCGGGAGGGGTCGCGATGATGTCGGCGCCGATGGTCGGGGTCGCGACCAGCTTGCCTTCGCTCTTCACGCCGCCCACGCCACCCAGCTTGATGGTCGACTCGGCCGTCATCTTCGCCGCGTAGTTGCCCTCGACCTTGTCGAGCGAGAGCGCCTTGCTGAGGTTGCTCTGCGGCGAGAGGTTCAGCGTGAGGCCCTTGTCGTCGCTCGCGGCGACGTCGTCGACCAGGTTGCAGAAGTCTTCGAAGGTGATGCCGAAGTTCTTCGCGAAGCCGGCCGCCTTGTCCTTGGTGCCCGCGTTGTCAGCGAGGAACTTCTTCCAGTCGGCTGCCGTCGCCAGCTTGATGGTCGACGTGCCCTTCTTGAGAAGGATCGTGTTGTTCGCGGCGACCAGCTTCTCGCTCGCCTTCGTGGTCCAGTTGCCGGCCTTGCCCTTGTCGTCGAACAGCTGCGCCGTTGCATCGCCCGCGAGGAACTGCCGACCGCGCTGAATCTTGACCGTCATGTGGAACGCTCCGTTGGGAGAAGAAGGAGGGAAACTACCCCGATTGTTTCTGTTGGCGTTGTCGGAGTTTCGGCTTTCGGCCCACAGAGTTGCTTGTTTCCCTACACGAGATCAACCCTTGGAAATTGCTCAGCAAGGGTCTACAGAGCCCCAGCCTTCCTTCCCGTTTTCTGGTGTGCACCTGTCAAAGGGGTTCGCAATGCGCCGAATCGTGTGTGGTGGACTGCTGTGTGTCGCTCTGTCGATCAGCGCCTGTAAGAGCGACCCCTCTCTGCCCGAGACCTGGGAGAAGCGGATCAGCGGCGCGAAGAACACCAAAGAGAAGCGCAAGCAGATCGAAGATCTCCGCGGCAGCAAGTTCATGAACGCGGGCATGGTGCCGATGCTCGAGAAGCGGCTCGCCGAAGAGAAGAAGCCCGAGGTGAAGGCCGATCTCGCGCGTCTGCTCGGTGAAGCGAAGCAGGCGTCGTCGATCGCCGAGCTCACCAATCAGATCGATCCCGCGGCGAGTGACTCCGACGCGAAGAACATGAACAAGGAAATCGCCACCGCGCTCGGGAAGATCGGAGACCCGAAGGGCGTGCCGGCGCTCACCAAGCTCCTCAAGAGCAAGGACAACTTCACCCAGCTCGCGGCCATCGACGCGCTCGGCGAGATGAAGGCGAAGGAAGCGTTCGACGCGCTCTACGAGATCGCCACCGACGACGCGATCGCTCCGTTCATCACCAAGAAGGCCATCATCGCGCTCGGTGAAATCGGCGACGCGCGCGCGGTGCCGGGCCTCGTGAAGGCGATGTTCAAGGAGCGCGGCGGCGTCAGCTTCTACATGGAGTCGAGCTTCGCGCTGTACCAGCTGGGCACTCCGTCGGCTGACGCGCTGGTGCCCGTGGTCGAGGGCAAGAACAAGGAACTGCTCGAGTGGGCCGGCAAGAACAACATCAAGGACGTCGCGCTCTACGCGAAGGGCGTGCAGGTGTTGGGTGACCTTCACGATCGCCGCGCCGAGAAGACCATCGTCGGCTACCTGAACTTCAAGTCTGACTTCGACGACATCAAGCTCATCATGCGCATGCGCGCCGCCGACGCGCTGGGCCGCATGCGCAGCAAGGAAGGCGTGAAGCCGCTCGCCGCGCTGCTCGACGAAGACGAGGCCAACGCGCGTAAAGAGTACGTGTGGTCGCTGGCGCGCATCGGCGGCAAGGACGCGGTGGCCAAGCTGGTCGAGACCGCGGGCAAGGGCTCGTGGAGCGCGCGCGAAGAGTCGATGCGCGGCGTGGCGATGCTCGGTGACGACCCGGCGGCGTTCGACAAGTTCTCCGCGGCCGAGCAGAAGCTCTTCGAAGCCGAGTGCAAGGAAGACACGGAGCAGGACGAGTGCAAGGACCTCCCCGGCTCGGTGAAGAAGCACCAGGACAAGATCGCCGCGTACAAGAACCGCGCGACCGCCGCCGCGAAGTGCAAGGCCGACGCGAAGTGCTGGGCCGGTCTGCTCGACGACAAGGACGAGGGTGTGCGTGAGCGCGCTTCGTACGAAGTGGGTCGCTCCGGCAACGCGGAAGTCATCGACGAGCTGATGAAGCGCCTGCCCGAGAAGAACCTCGATACCCGCCTCGCCATCATTCAGGGCGCTGACTGGCTCATCGACGACTCGAAGGAGGCGATGGACCAGGCGAAGAAGTCGCTGCCCGCGCTCGAGAAGCAGGTCGCCGACGAGAAGGGCAAGACCGAGTACGTGAAGGTGAACGAAGACCTTCGTCGTCTGCTCGCCAAGCTCCGCCGCGGCTGATTACTGCCCGGCGTCGGTGCCGGTGCTGACCGCGTACCCGCAGCGCTCTTTGCCTGCGGGGGTGTCGACCAATCGACAGTCACACGTCGCGAGCAAGGCCTGGCAGGTGTCTTCGTCGGCCTGAGTCAGCCTGATGCTGGGGTTGGCCTCTTTGGTCGCCGCGACCTGCAGACACGACGTGCGCTCGGTCGAGCTGTTGGTGCAATCGCACTGCTTCTCCGAGAGCTGACGGCAATACGTCTTGCAGCCCGGAGCGAAGGCGAGCACCACGAACGAGGCGGCGATGACGAGCGAACGGCGCATGGTCGGCGGGCTTCCTGTCACTTCCCCAGCGCGGCTTCAATCGTCTCGCGCAGGTAGCGCGCGGCCAGCGCCACGGTCCGCGGGGCGCTCTCGGGCGTCGGCGTGAGCGACGGAGCGACTTCCATCACGTCGCCTCCGAGCAAACCGACCTCGCGACCGAGCCGGCGAATGAGCTCGACCACCCAGTCAGGCTCGAGGCCATCGGGCTCGGGCGTGCCCGTCGCGTCGGCGTACTTGCTGTCGGTGCCGTCGATGTCATTGCTGAAGTACACGCCCTTCACTCCGGTCGATTTCACGTGTGCCAGCAGCGCGTCGAGCTGCGCACCCGGGTCGGCGCGCACGTGCTTCGCCCAGAACTGCTTCACGTCGAGCGTCGATTCCCAGTGCTGCTGGTCGCGGCCCGAGGCGCGAATGCCGACCTGCGTGAGGCGACCCTTGCGGCCGAGCAGCTCGTTGGCGTGCCAGCTCCAGGTGGCGAAGCAGTGCTTCACGCCGAGCCGCGTCTCGAGCAAGTCGGTGTGCGCGTCGGGCTGCACGATGCCCCACGGCTGCGGAGCGTGCGGAGCAAGGGCCTGCACCACCGGCAGCGCGGTCGAGTGGTCTCCGCCGAGCACGAAGGGCTTCAGCTTCGGGTTCAGCTGAAACACCAGCTGCAGCGCGCGGCGCTCGATGGTGAGCGGAGAAACGGGGAGCGGCTCGGTGGCGTGTTCCGGGTACAGCGCCTTGCGCGTTCGCGCGAGCTGATCAGCCGACAGCATGTCGTCTTCGAGCAACTGCGGAACGACGAACACGTCGCCGATGTCGACGATGCCTTTGCTCGCGAGATCGACCTGATCGTCGAACAACTGCGTGCGGATGAATTGCGGCCCGAGGTTCGCGCCGCGTCGAAAGCCCGCGCCGACGTCAGATGGAACTCCGAGGAGAATTCCCTTCGCGGAAGCGATGCGCTCCAGCGAGTCGCGGTGGGCCTGCTTCACCTGCTGCGGCGAGCTGACTCCGTAGAGCCGCTGCTGCAACGCTTCTTGTTCGGCCTTGCCGGTGCTGACCAGAAAGAGGCCCGCGCCCGCGGGGCGCAGCAGCGTCGCCAGCTCGTCGAGGGGGCTCATGCGACACATATATATAGAGTGTCTGCGGGTGCCTTGAATTTCGAAGAGACGGCCTCGTATGAACGGCCCGTGCCGAACTTCGACCTGGCTGCGAAGTCTCCGCAGTACCCCGAGCTGATGGAATTCGAGCCAAGCATCTCCGGCCACCTCTTCTGGGGGACGGTGGGCATCGTCTTCGGGTTGGTGCTGACGGCGGGGTGCGTCTACGGCGCGCTGGTGCTCGACGACGTGCCCCGACTCATCGCCGGTGTCGGGGCTTTGATTCTGGCGGGCGTCACCTTCTCTTCGATTCGCAGTCAGATCGCGTTCAAGGCGGCTCCGCTGGAGCGCCTGCTGGCGTGCGTGAAGGACGAGACGGTCGAGGTTCGCGTGACGAACCACACCAGCACCGATTCGCGCGGCCGCTCGCGAACGCGCACGCGCGTCCACCACGACTACTACCTGCTGCTCGAATTCGAAGACGGAGAGCGCGAGTCGTACGAGGTCGACGAAGAGACGTCGCGCATGGTGGCTACCGGAGACATCGGAGTGGCGTACTTGAAGGGCGACGAACTGCTCGAGTTCCGCCCCATCACCGGGCTCTGAACGTCGGGAACGCTCGAGCTGTGTCGTCGGGCGAGCGCATGGAACCTTCCGCTGCTGAAACCTGTCCCGAGTGCGGCGCCGTGACGCGCGTCGGCTCGCTCACCCACGCGTACGTGCCGACGAGCCCCGGCTGTTGGGAGACCTTCGGCGAGCTGCAAGCCGACGAGCTGACGCGATTCGAGTACCCGCGCGCGCACCGCATCGTGGTCGACGCGTACATGGCGCAGCACGTGGGTGACTCGGAAGATCGTCGTCAGCGTCAGTCGGTCTTCGTGCACCTGTTGTCGATCTGCTTCACGCTCGAGCGCTCCGCCGACGACGCGAGTGGGCGCGAAGTGATGCGCAAATCACTCGAGAGCGGCAAGGCGCGCGGACGGCCGGAGTACCCGAAGCTGTTTCGCGCTCCGGTGGCTGGCGAGCTGAACGTGCTGTCGATGCTGGGCGCGCGCGACGTCGACGACTACTCGGAGCGCTCGCTGAAGTGGGCGCGTTCGGTGTGGAACAGCTGGGCCGAGCACCACGCGCTGATTCGTGCGCAGGTCGACCAGCTCACTCGCCGCTGAACGTCGGCTCGCGCTTTTCGAGGAAGGCGCCGATGGCTTCGAGCAGATCCTTCGAGGGGAGGAACGCGGCGTTGTAGAGCGCGACGGTGGCGAGGCTGTCGGCGGCCTGACGTTCGGACTGCGCGTTGAGCACGTGCTTGATGCCGCCCACCACGAGTGGAGAATTTTTCGCGATGCGAGCGGCGAGCGCGCGGGCGGCGTCGAGCAACTGCGCCTGCGTGTCGAAGACCTCGTTGACGAGACCGATGCGCTCGGCGCGCTGGGCACCGATGTCGTCGCCGGTGAAGGCGAGCTCGCGGGTGTGGCCCTGACCGATGATGGCCGGGAGTCTCGCGAGCGTGCCCACGTCGGCGACCATGGCGAGCTTCACTTCGCGCACGCTGAACTTCGCGTCGGCACTCGCGAGGCGAATGTCGCAGGCGGTGATGAGGTCGACTCCGCCGCCGATGCACCAGCCGCTGATGGCGGCGATGACGGGCTTCTTGCAGCGCGCGACGGCGTCGTGCGCTTCCTGCAGTCGCTTGATGGTGGCGAAGAGTTTCTGGCGCGCCTTCGCTCCGTTGTCGGGCTGCAGGAGCTCGCCCAGCTCGGCGCCCATGGTGGCGAGGTCGAGACCGTAGGTGAAGTGCTCACCGGCGCCGCGGAGCAGAACGGCGCGGACGTTGGTGTCTTCATCGAGGCGGGCGAAGAGCGCGGGGAGCTGCGACCAGTAGTCGGGGCCCATGCGGTGGGCCTTGCCGGTTGCCGTGAGGACGACATCTGCGATGTGGTTGTGGATGGTGACGGTGGCGCAGGTGATTTCCATGGCGGTCGAGTCCGTGTGGGCGGTGAGACTTGAGATGGCTCCGGCTGATTAGCACGGTCGTCCTCTGTGCCTGTGCGCACGCGCCACAGCGATCGCGCGTCGTGGACGATGCCGAGCAACAACTTCTCGCGACGGGAACCTGCACGCAGCGGGATCGAGAGCTGTGCCGCGAGGCTCAGCAACGGCTCGTTCGGGTTGCCGCGAGTCTGGTCATTCGTCGACGCGGGGCTGAGCCGCGCACGGCAATCGTGCACGACGATGAGGTCATCGACTTCGGTGGTTTCACAGCGCGCGTCTTGATCAGCAACGAAAGCACCGGCGCCTCCATTCGCGTCGAGAGCGTCACGCGTGACGACCTCGAGAGTTCAGCGAGAGGGCATCCGTCGAAGCGCGTACGCATCGCGAGTGAGTTTGCGTTGCCCAACGAATTCGTGTCGCAAACCGAGGAGCGCATCACGGTTGACGTTCCACGTGGGCACTTCGAGCGGCCTGACCCGAATGCAGCTCGCAAGCGCAGTGAACTGCTGCGCATGGCTCCAGTTTCGGGAACTGAGCTCGCGACATCGATTCAAGCGGCGATCGCAGTCGGGCAACGAGAACTGCTCGAGGACGGGTGGTGCGTCGAGCGCGTTCTCGCAAAGTGCGGCGACGACTACGTCATCCACCAGCGGACGGCGTGGTCGACGACCTCGCTCTACTTCGACGCTTCCGGCGCGCGCATTGGGCACCGAAGCAGCAGCTGTACCGACGACGAGTTCGACGGAACGGTCCGCGATTGTGGCGCGCCACTCGTTCTGGAATCGCTCTGCGACCGTTCTGCGGCACAAGTCGTCCGTGAGGACGCGACGATCTTCATCGACGGGATCGCCTTCAAGGTGGACCCGGGCAACACCACGATCTCGGTGGGTGATCTCGAGATATTCGTCGGCGTCGATCGGCTGGCGACGCGCCCAGTTTCGATTCGTGTCACGAAGCAGCCTGATGGCGCGCGCGATGTTCGCGTCGGCGATGAACTCGAGATTCCAACCGAGCTCTCGATTGGAGGGCGACAGGTCTCCATCCGGAGTCGGTCTCGATTTCGGTCGACCCTCACCCCGACCCTCTCCCTCGCGGGAGAGGGGGATTTCGTTGTGAAGGAATGAGCAGCGGTCGGATTCCAGCGTTGTCGAGTTCGCTCGCGCTCGCGTTCTGCGCGTGCACCCACGTCCCGCCAACTACGGACTTCACTCGCGCACGCGATGCAGCCCTCGTCGAGAGCGTCGATGAATTGCTCCGCACTGGACGCTGTGCGACGCGGCTCGCGACGGTGTGCGAGGAATCGAGCACCGTCACGACGCTCGACCTCGAGACGATCTACTTCGATCGCAACGGGAAGCGAGTCGGTCGCTCATCAGGTCCTCATCTCCGTCCCGTTCTCGAAGGCACGCGGCCGCCTTGCATCAACGAACTTCGAGCAGAGAACCTCTGGGAGAGCGCGCACCTTCAAGTGAAGCGAGTCTCGGTCTCACTCCGCGTGAGTCAGGGGCAAGAGAGCGTCGAGACCGAGGCACGAGCCGGTCACCGCATCATGTTCGGAGATGTCGAGGCGATCGTCGGCTTCGGCGATCGTGGCGCGATCATCATCACGCTGCGCCGCGTGCCTGAGGGCGTCTCAGTTCTCGCAGGCGCTGAAGGCATCGGGGCGCCGATGAAAGAGGTCTACGAGCGCGCCGCGATCGAACTGCCCGCTCACGTCACGACCGTCGTCGAAGATCAGTGGACCGCGTTCGTCGTCGAGGTCGCTCGCGAAACCTTCGAGCGTCTTGACCCGACCCTCGTTCACTTCGCGAACGAGTAGGCGCGCTCGACCTTCGCCACGCGCACGTCGTACGCCTCGTACCAGCGCTCGCGACCCTGCCGCTGCGCTTCGAGGTGCTCGACGTTCTTCTTCCACGCCACGATCGACGCCTCGTCGGTGAAGTAGCTCACCGTGATGCCCAGCTCTGCGTCGCGCGCGTGCTCCATGCCCAGAAAGCCGGGCTGCTGCTTCGCCAGCGCTTCCATCTTCTCGGCCATCGCTGAATAACCGCCGTCACCCTCGGTGCGCTTCGAGGTGAAGATGACCGCGTAGTACGGCGGCTTCGGCGTCGGGGTGAGCATGCAGCCGCTCTACTACCACGCGGCCCGCATCCACACTGCGCGCAACAACGGCAGGTTCTTCTCGCCCACCGCCTGCCGGCCGGAAATCAGCGCCACCGCCTCGATGCGCGAACCGTTGGGGAAGCTCTGCGTCCACGCGCGCCGCGGCGGAATGAAGAGGAACACCTCGCGGTCGCCGATCTGCACCACGCCGATGTTCTCGGTCACGCCCGACGCCACGATGCCTTCGATGAGCACCGCGCGGCCCTCGGCCGCTTCCGGAGCGTCGAGCACCGACAGGTCCTTCGAGTTCACCGCCAACTTCAACTTCGGCGCGTACGCCGACACCGCTTCCTCGAAGCTCGACACGTTGGTGCCCGGAGCCCACGCCGCCGGGCTCCCGTTCGCGCGACGGCGCGTCAGCTCGGCGTCGGTCGCCGCGATGGTCGGCGCGATCGCCTCGCCCCGCACCGCACGACACATGCGCAGCTTCTCGGCGCGCGCCAGCAGCCCCGTCTCACTCAGCGCATCGACGGCTTTGGTGTCCTGCACCAGCGACACGCACGCCGACCACGCCGCGAACTTCGCCAGACCGTCCTCGGTCAGTTCCACTTCCCGCTCGGCGAAGCGCAGCGTCTCGGGAGTCATCGGCACCTTCGTGCCGTCGATGTCGAGCGCTCCGTCGACCGTCTGCATCGTCACCGTGCCGCCCTTCGCGTCGATCAACGTCATCGGTCCCGTCGACGGCCGCTCGTTGCAGCGCGCGTCTTTCTGGCTCACCACCTGCTCGGCGCGCTCGGTCACCACCTCGTCGCCGGTCTGCAGCTTCGTGAACAAGCCGACCGCGAGCGCCGGAACGCCGATGAAGATCGTCGTCAGGCTCACGCCGCGAACGATCTGCTGCGTCGAAGCGCCGTAGTACCCGCCGCGATCGATGATGCTGGTGTTGGGCGCGCTCGACAGCGCGAAGCTCACGCCGAACAACACCGCGCTGGCGAGCACGTTCGCGATGCCGGTGGAGAGCGAAGGACCCACCGCGCGCGAGGTGCGCTCGGTGATGTGGTCTTCGGCGTATTCCTCGACCGACTGCGCGCGACACACGTCGTAGCTGACGACGGTGAGCTTCAGCATCGGCCACTCGACGCGCACGTCGCTGGTGAGGCCTCCTTGCAGGAGCACGGGGCGCTCGAAGGTGCGCAGCAGCGGGCCACGTTCCACACGCGTGTTGGTCTCGATCGGCGCGCAGGCCGTCAGACACGCCACCAACCACGCCGTCAGCAGCCGCTTCACTTGTGCGCCTCCACGTACTGCTGCGCCTTCTGCAGCCCGAGGCCGATCGACTCGCGCGTCGCGTTGAGCGTCGGGCCGTGCACCAGGAACGCCGGCACCGAGCCCGCCGGGTCGGAGAACATCGTGTACGTCACGCGCGCGCCCTTCTCGGTCGGCTCCATCAGCCACTCGCCCCACAGCTTCTCCATGCGAACGAAGCCGTCGGGCTTCTTCGGCGCGAGCTCGTTGGTGGTGCGAAAGCGCGTGCGGCAGGTGGTCGGCGTCGGCCGCTCGCGCTTCACCGTCAACGCGTAGTCGCGGTTGGCGACGATGGGCTGGCTGATCTGCGTGTACACCACGCGCTGATCATCTCCGTCGGTGAGCACCTTGTTGAGGATGACGCCCACGCCGTCTCCGCCCTTGGTGCCCCACTCGAAGAGCGCCACGCAGAGCTGATCGACCGTGAGCGTCGTCTCGGCCACCGCGCGGTACTCGAAGAACACGCTGCCCTTCACTGCGCGCTTGTAGGTGGTCACGCCGCCGCGCGTGTCGACCTTCTCGAACTTCGTCTCGTTCTCGAACACGTCGGTCGAGAACTGCAGCAACACCAGCGCGACGACGGCCTTCATGAGCCCCTCAAGAAGGTCACGAGGTCGGGGCAGTTGCGCACCGACTCATCGACGTACTCGCAGCGCGGAGCGGCCGACCGAATCTCGCTCTCGCGAACCAGCGGCAGCCGGCAGTCGAGCCAGCGTGCACGAGTCAGCGGCTCGGTGAACGTGAAGGTGAGCTCGTTGCAGCCGGTGCGCGTGGCGACGGTGCTCACGCAGTCTTCGGCAGGCAACATGAACTGCGCCGCCGCAGCAGTGCACATGTTCGCCGCGCACACCCGCTCGATGACATCGCGGCAGAGTTCATCGTCGGGCGCCGCTGGGCCCGTGCACGACGAGAAGACGACGAGGAAGAGAAGACCGGGCCACCGCACGGCGCGCAGCATACCCCCGAGCCCGTGCTATTCGGCCGCTCATGGCCTGGTATTCGCTGACCGTCGACGTTCCCGAGGACGAGAGTGAGCTGACGCAGAGCGTGCTCTACGACTACGGGGCTGCTGGCCTCGAGGTGCGCGACTCGCAAAACCCGACGGTGCTGACGGTTCGCGCGCCCAACAAAGGTGAGGCGATTCTCATCGCGTACTTCGAGGACAAGACCGACGCGCAGCACGCGCAGGAAGAGCTGACCGAGAAGATCCCCTCGGCGCGGTTCGCCATCGAAGATGTGGTCGAGCGCGACTGGTCGGTCGAGTGGCGCAACCAGATCAAGAGCGTGACCATCGGCCGCCTGTGGGTCGGGCCTCCGTGGGAAAAAGCGACCGCCCCGAAGGACAAGGTGTGTCTGTTCATCGAGCCGAAGATGGCGTTCGGCACCGGCGACCACCCGACGACGTCGCTGTGTCTGGGAGCGGTCGACGAGTTCATGGCCGCGCACCCCACCGCGTCGGTGCTCGACGTCGGCACCGGCACCGGCGTGCTGGCGTTCGCGGCGAAGAAGCTCGGCGCCACGCGTTGCATCGGCATCGACAACGACACCACGTCGGTCGAGCTCGCGAAGGAGTGCATGCAGGAGAACGCGCTCACCGGCATCGAGCTCTCGACGAAGACGCTGCACGGCATCGACGGCACGTTCGATCTCGTGCTCGCCAACATCCTCGCCAACACACTCATCGAACTGGCGCCGCTCATCGCGCCGAAGGTGAAGCAGCGCCTGGTGCTCGCGGGTGTGCTGGTGCCGCAGGCCGATGACGTGAAGGCCGCGTTCGCGAAGCACGGGCTCACGCACTTCCGCGACGCGACCATCGGCGAGTGGATCCGCATCGATTTCGATCGCAAGTGAATGGTTCGCCTCCTCGTCAGCGGCGCGCGTGAAGGTGAGGTGTCGATCGAAGGCGATCGACTCCACTACCTCGTGCGCGTGTTGCGGCTGCGCGCGGGCGACGAGCTCGAGGTGTTCGACGGTGCCGGGCTGCGCTTCGACGCGCGCGTGCAATCGATGGATGAAAAGCACGCCGTCTTGAAGCTCGGCGCGAGCCGCGCGGTGCCGTCGCTGCGTGAAGTGCTCGTGGTGCAGGGCCTGCCCAAGGGCGACAAGCTGGAGCTGGTGCTGCAGAAAGGCACTGAGCTCGGCGCGAGCGGTTTTCTCCCCGCGGCCTGCGAGCGCAGCGTGGTGAAGCTCGACGGAAAAGAAGAGAGCAAGCGCGCGCGGTGGCAGCGAATCGCCGAGGAAGCCGCGCGGCAAAGTGGGAGAGCCGACGTGCCGACCGTGCACGCGCCGGGTGCGCTGCTCAAAGCGCTCGAGCCCTTCGTCGCGACGCATGCGCTGTTGGTGCTCGATGAAGAAGAGCGCGCCCTGCCGCTGTCGCAGGCCGTTTCGTCGCTCGACGCCGACCGGCCGCTCGCGCTCGTCATCGGTCCGGAAGGTGGCCTGTCGCGCTCCGAAGTGACCGCGCTCATTGCGAAAGGAGCTCGATGCGTGACGCTCGGGCGGCTCGTTCTGCGGACCGAAACCGCGGCCCTCGCGGCCCTCACCGTGGTCCGGCACCTCGACGGCGTCCTCGGTTGAGGAACCCGAAGCTCAGTTGAGGTGATGCCGCGGCGACTCCATGGGCGCAGTGGCTTCATGCCGGTGGAGTCGACGCGGAGATCACCTCAACTGAGCTTGATAGTAGGTAGGCGCGTGTAGGTTTTCTTGATCGACTGAAATTCTCAGCGTCTGATCAGCGCACGTGAGCAGCGACCCCAAAAAGCCTTTCGACGCGCCGCCGGGAGACACGCCCGACTTGCTGCAGAAAGACGTGTCGCTCGATCGCCGTCGTCGCGTGCCGACGTTCGAAGAGCTGCAGAGCCAGCGCTCGAGCGGCGAAGTGACGACCGACCCGGTGCGCCCGGCCATCAACCCGAGCGCGCCTTCGCCTCAGCAGCAGAAACCCGCGGGCATTCCGATGGGCACCGTGCCCGCGCGCCCGAGCACTCTCGACACTGGAGTCGCCCCACGCATGGTGCCGCCCGGCTTGCAGCCTCGCCAACCGCTGTCCATCGAGCCCACGACTGATCCCGTTCGGCCCGCGCTCGCGCGTCCGCAGCAACCGGTGCCGGTGCCGACCGTTCCGCCGCCGGTGCCGGGCATGAAGCCGCCGCCCGCTGCTCCGCCGCCGACTCGCGCGCCGCCTCCGCCGCCTGCTGCTGCCGCACAGCCTCCGCCGCCGCCGGGCGCGTTCCGCAGCTCGCCGAGTGGAGCCGCCACGTTGCCGGTGGGAATGCCGCGCGCGCTGCCTCCTGCGCCGCCGCGTGCTCCGGCTCCTCCACCGCCTGCGCCGATTTCGCCGGCCGTGCAGAACGCGCCCGCCGCGATGCTCGATCGCACTGGAGTGATCGCTCCGCCCAACCCGCTCGCGCCCGCGCGCGTCGCGCCGCCCTCGCCCACCGAGTTCGCCGCGCAACAGCACCAGCAAACGCAGAGGCCGTCGGCGATGAATCTGCCGCAGGTGACACCGATGACTCCGTTCCAGGGCGCGTTGCCGAGCGCGGGTCACGAGCCCAACCGCGTCACGCCTCAGAAGCCGAGCACGGTTCAGCAGCGCGCGCTCATCAGCCCGGAGCTCGAGAAGAAGCCCGTTCCGCTCGGTGGCGAAGACGAGATTGAGATCGAAGTGCCGGAGCCCGACGAGCCGAAGACGATGCCCGCCACGGCCGCGACCGCGCAGCGTCGACTCACGCCGGCACCGCAGCCTCCGCTTCCGCCGCCGCCTCCTGCACCCGTGCCTGCTGCCGTTGCGAAGCCGCCGTCGGCGAGCGCGCTGCCTCGCGTCGCGCCGCAGCTGCCGGCCGAGATGCTGGTCACGCAGCCCGGCCTCCCCGGCCCGTTCGCGAACATGCGCGCCATGCCGCAGGGCAAAGCGGTTCCGCAGCGGCCGCCGTCGTTGCCCGAGCTGCCAGCTCAGCGCGCGCCGCTGCCGCCGACCGCCGCCGCTCCGGCGCTCGAGATCAGCCAGCCCGCGTTGATCAGCGAGCCCGAGACCGACGAAGCGTTCGACGAACCGCAGCGCGAGGCGATCGGCGTGACCGCCGAGCCGGCCTCACTCTGGCGTCGCGTCGGAGCGTGGCTGACGGATCTCCTCTTCGTCTCGGTGATGGTGTTGGGCCTGCTGTTCCTCGCCATCGAGTTCGTCGCGCCGAAGAACCTCACGCCGATTCAGCAGCTGATGGTCATCGCCATGCCGGCGGCGGTGCTCACCGCGTTGATCGCCTTCGTCTACACCGCGCTCTTCGCCTTCCTGTGGGACGGGCGCACGCCGGGCCGCCGCATGATGGGCATTCACCTCGTCGACTCGACGGGGCAGGCGCCCTCAGCGGTGCGCTCGCTGATCCGCGCTGCGTTGTCACTCGTCTCGTTCGCGCTGTTCCTCTCGGGGTTCTGGCTCGCGCTCTTTGATCGGCACGGGCAGACACTCCATGACAAGCTGACGCGGACGTTCGTGGTGAAGCTCCAGGACGCCTGACTCGATGCCACAGCGGCTCGCACAGCACCTCATTGCGAGGGGACTGCTCCCGGCGCGCGTCGTCGACGAGGCGCTGCGCCGGCTCGGCCGCGACGGAGGCTCGCTCGACACGATTCTGCTCGAGATGGGCGCCGTGTCCGAAGCCGGAATCCTACAGGCGGTCAGCGACGTCAGCGGCGTGCGCCTCGTCAACCTCGCCGACTTCGAGCCGAACACCGAAGCGGGCCCGTTGATGCCGTTCAAGATGGCGCGGCAGATGAACGTCGTGCCGTTGAGTGTCGACGGCACTGCGCTCCACCTCGCGTGCGCGTACCCGCTGCAGCAAACGCAGCTGAAGGACGTGGGCTTCCTGCTCGGGCGAAAGCTCGAGCTGTGGGTGGCGCTCGAAGCGCGCGTGCGCGACTGGCAGCAGACGCTGTACGGGCAGAAGCTCGACGCGCGGTACGACAAGCTGCTGCGGCAGCTCGACCCTTCGCGACCGGCCGCGAAGCCCTCGGCGCCGATCGAGACCGACACCGAATCGCTCAGCTCCGACGTGCTCGAGCGCATCGCGCGCGGCATCGTCGAAGAGCCGCTGCTGCTCGACAAACCGAAGGCCGCGAAGAAGCCGGGCAAGGCGCGCCCCACCATCGAGATCGTCGACGACGTCACCGCCGAGGAAATCGAGACCGCGATTCCGCTCGGAGAAGGCGACGACCCGAAGACCTCGGTGCTCGACCCGACCGCGTATTCCCGATTCGCGCGCGCGGGGCATGGCCACGACCGCATCGAGAGCAGCCCCGGCATCGCCATCGACGAGGAGCACGAGCACAGCTCCACGCGGGTGATGGACATTCCCGGCTACAAGAACTTCGCGAAGGAGATCTCGGCGACGCCGAGCGGCGAGTTCGAGCAGCCGAAGATGGAGCCGCCTCCGCCGCCTCCGAAGATTTCGTTCCCGGGTGGTGTGCTGCCGCCGCGCAAGGCGGGTGATTCGCCGACGCGTCGTTCGTCGAGCAATCTCATTCCCGTGTCGTTCGTGCAGCCCGCGTCTGCACCGCGTCCGTCTGCCGAGCGCGTGCGTCCGGCCGAGCGCAAAGCCGTTCCTCGCAACTCGCCTGCTCCGCCGCCAGCGCCTGCTGTTGCTGCTCAAGCGAAGCCCGCACCGGTTCCCGCCAAGCCGCCACCGCCGACCGCGCCGTCACGTCCGCCGCAGCCTCCGCCTCCGCCGGTGCCGAGCGCGCCGGGCGCCGACGAGATGGATTTCTCGGACGTGAACGAGGTCATCTCGTCGCCGGGCGCACGCGTGCAGGTTCCGCCCGAGCCGCCGACGCCGCCCGACTTCACGAAGCGCGAAAATTCTCCGCCGCCGGTGCCGGTGGTCACGCAAGCACCGCTGCAGTTGCTGCAGCCGGTGGTGCAGCCCGGCGCAGAAGCGCTCGCCGAGCCGTTGCCTCCGTCGGCCGCCACGCGCCCCGGAGCCGTGCCCGATTTCTCGCAGGTGCAGGGACTGCTCGCGTCTCCGCCTGGACTCGCGCCGTCGACGGCCACCGAGTGGTCGCTCGCGCAGGCCCGCACCGCGCTGCGCTCGGCGGTGAACGATCGCGAGGCGTTGATCAACGTGGTGCTCGAGTACGGGCGCCGCACCTTCGAATACGTCGGCGCGTTCGCGGTGATGCGCGGAGCGGCCGTCGGCTGGGACTCGCGCGGCGACGGCGACCCGAACGTGATTCGTCAGCTCGCGGTGCCGCTCGACGCGGCCTCGGTGTTCCGCACGGTGGCGCTCACCCGCGGCAGCTACGTCGGTCCGCTTCCGCCCGACGCGCTCTCGCAGCACTACCTCGCGTTGTTGGGTCGCATGCCGCGCACGGTCTTCGTGTGGCCGGTCGAGGTGCAGTCACGACTGGTGGCGATGCTGTACGGCGACTGCGGCGCGCGCCCCATCTCGCAGCGGCGGCTCGCTGACTTCATCCTCTTCTGTCAGGACCTGCCGAGCGCGTTCCACGAGCTGATTCTGTATCGAAAGCAGAATCCGCAGGTCGCGCAGACGTTCACCTCGACCTCGGGCGTGATGCCCGACCCCGGTTACGCGCAAGACGGCGCGACCCCGCACAGCGGCGCCGACACGGAGTGGTTCAGCGGCCTCATCACGTTGCTCACCGGACCCGATCCGTCCGAGCGCTCGATGGCGATGATGGAGCTGATGAAGGCTCCCGACGTCTCCGCGCGCGCTCTCGCGGGAGCGTTCCCGGGCCCGACCGGCTGGTCGCGTTTGCCAGTCGTCGAGCTGCCCGAGCCCGACGAACTGGGCCCCATTCCCGGAGCACTCGCTCGTCTCGGGCAGGCCGGCGCTTCAGCGGTCGCGCCGTTGCTCGATCACGCCGACAGCGACACGCGGTACCTCGCGCTGCTCACCGCTGGTTCGCTGCGGTACCCCGACGTGGTCGATGGCGTGCTGCGCGGGCTGTTCGATTTCGAGCCCGACATCTCTTCTGCCGCGCGCGCGGCTTCGGCGGCGTTGCGGTTGCTGCCGCACTTCCAGTCGCGCTTGCCGTCGCTGCGTCAGGAAATGGTGAGCACCGACCCGCTCCGTCGCTCGCTTGCGGCGCGCGCGCTGGGCGTGCTGCACGATCGCCAGTCGATCGAAGGGCTCATCAACCTCACCGGCAGCGAAGACGAGTTGTGCGCACAGTCGGCGGGCGACGCGTTGAAGGAAATTACGCGCGCGGGCTTCGGCACCAACCCCGAGGGCTGGACCGCGTGGTGGGCGCGCGCGCGCGGCATGCGTCGCATCGAGTGGCTGGTCGAAGCACTCGACGCTGAAGATTTCGATCTGCGGCTCTCGGCCATCGAGGAGCTGTCGCGCACCTTCGGTGACAACTTCGGCTACTTCGCCGACGGGCCCGAAGCCGAGCGTGCCGGTGCGGTCGCTCGCTGGAAGGCCGTGGTCAGCTCGCGCAGCGATCTCGACCTCTGATGTTCGGGCTTCTTCTCGCGGTGCACATCGCGTTCGGCGCCATCGCGCTCGCGTCGATGGCGGTGCCGCTCTTCACGGTGAAGGGAAGTCCGCTCCACCGCCGCGCGGGCTGGGTGTACGTCGGCGCGATGACCGGGGCCTCGTGCGCCGCGTTCGCGCTCTGCGCGTTGCGCTTGCTCGACGAGAAGCCCGACAACGATGGCTTCGCGCGCTTCCTCTTCTTCGTCGCGCTGCTCACGCTGACCAGCTGCTGGAACGGCGTGCGCAACACTCGGCGAAAAACGCGCACCGAAGCCGGTGGAGGGCTCAATCTCCTGATGCCGGGCCTGCTCGCGCTGGGCAGCCTCGTGCTGCTCGGCGATGCGACGGTGACGCAGAACATGCTGAGCGCGACGTTCGGCATGCTCGGGCTCGTGCTGTCGTTGCGGCAACTGCGCGGGTGGCTGCGGCCTCCGACCGGTCCGCGCGAATGGCAAGCGCAGCACCTCGGCTCGCTCGGAGCGGCCTGCATCAGCACCGTCACCGCGGTCCTGGTGGTGAACGCGCCGCGCCTCGGACTCGGCCAACTCGGCATCGTGGTGTGGGTGCTCCCGGGCCTCATCGGCGGAGCGCTGATCGTTCGTGCGCAGCGTCGCCTGCGATAAGTCGTCGCCATGCTCTCGTTCGTGTGTGCGGTGGTGGTGGCGGGCGCTCCTCCGACGGCGTTGGCGAAGGAACGTGCGGCGTTCAAGACGAAGCTCACGCGAGAAGATCGCGACGCGACGCCGCTCGACACACCGCCCGCCGCGCAGTTCTCGATCGTGAAGTGGAAGGGGCCGCTGGGCGAACTGCGCGGAGTCGTCAGCAAGCCGAAGAGCGCGGGGCTTCATGCGGCGATCGTGTGGCTGTCGGGTGGCTTCCCTGCCGCGGGCGTCGACCAGGGCATGTGGTCGAAGCAGGACCCATCGAATGATCAATCAGCGGCGCAGTACCGCGCGGCAGACGTGATCGTGCTGTACCCCACGACGCGCGGCACGTTCGGCAACGATGGCGTTCAGGAGTCGTTCCTCGGCGAAGCAGATGACGTCGTGTCTGCCGTGGAGTTTCTGCGCACGCAGAAGAACGTCGATCCGAAGCGGGTGTTCCTCGGTGGGCACAGCACTGGCGCGACGCTCGCGCTCCTCGCGGCGGAGAGTGGCGCGGCGGTGAACGGCGTCATCGCGCTCGGCCCCGCGACGAATCCGTGCGGCTACGGCGCGCGGCCGCTCCCGTTCGACAACAAGGACGCGAAGGAGTGCGCGATTCGATCTCCCGCGGCGCACCTCGCAGATCTCACGGCACCGACCGTCGTCGTCGAAGGTGAGCTCGGGAACTCGGCAGATCTCGAGGCCTTCAAGTCGAAGGCCACCGTCGCGATGGTGTCGGGCGGCACGCACTTCACGATCATCGCGCCGGTGAATGCCTTCCTCGCGTCGCGTGTGGCGAAGGGGCCGCTCGCGGTCTCGCCTGCTGAAGTGCAGGCCGCGTTCGATGCCGCGGTGCCGAAGCCGGTGGTGAAGCGCGGCGAGTGGTCGTTCGAGCTGCCGCGCGGCTTCGTCGAGGACACCGGCGCGGAGACGGAAAGGACGCCGGTCATCTACCGCTGGGGTGATTCCTCGGTCGGCGTGCAGTTGATGAAGTCGGCTCCGGCGTGCCCGACCGAAGCGACGGACAAGATCAAACCGAGTCAGGAGCCGTGGCGCAGCGGGAAGGTGTGCGTGCTGCGCGTCGATCACGGTGAGGCTGGCGTGATGCTGTCGGCCATCGTGCCGTTGGTGCCTGAGCCGATCGTGCTGCACGTCGGTGGGCCGACTGCGGCCGAAGACGCGTCCTGGAAGCTGCTGCGCGAAGTGTTGCCGACGATCAAAGGCAAATGACTTCGTGGTTCGCCCCTCTGGGCCTGGTCACGGGGTCTTGAGCAGCTTCGCGATTTTCGGATCCTTCGTGAGCCAGTTCGACGGCAGGTCACGCAGCGTGTCGCGCAGCGCCTTCTGATCAGCCGCCGGGAGCTTTTCGTAGAACGCGAGCAGCTTGTCGCGCTCCTGAATTCCGACGTTCTTGCTGGGCGTGTGATCGGAGAGCGCGAACAGCTCGGCGCCTTCGTTGGCGAGGCGAGCGGTCTTGTCCGCTCCGTGCGGCATCTTCATGAACGAACCGATGAACGACTCGACGTGCGCGATGGTCTCGGTGTTCTTGCGCCCTCCCGTCGATTCATCGAGGTACAGCTCGCGCTGCGCAGGCGTGAGGTTCTTCTGACGACCGAGGAACTTCTCGAAGTCTTCGCCCGGCCGCTTGTTGGCCTTGAAGTCGGCGTACAGCGCGCGCGTCTCGTTGGCGTGCGCGAGGTGCGTGCCCTCGTGGAACGCGACCTTCTGAAGCCGCGCAGGGCTCTTCTCGTTGAGCAGGTTCGCGTTGAGCACCATCACCGCCGGCTTCGCGTTGGCACCCAAATCCACCGGCGAGCTCTTCGGGTCGCCCTCCGAGAACGTCCACCCTGATTCATTCCCCACGCCGTTTTTTCGGTTGGGGATGATCATGTTGAGCTGGCCCGGCTTCGCCTCGCTCATGTCGTAGATGACCTTCACCGGCGCGCCCATCACGTAGCTCGCGAGCGCCTCGGTCGCGGCCTTCACGTCGCCCTTGCCCTGCTTTGCGTTCGCGAGGTCGGTCTGCAGCCGCGTCACTTCGTTCGGGTCGAGCGTGCGCGTGTTGAGTGCGTCGGTCTTCACCGCGGCGCTCTGCTTCGTCGCCGGCGCAGACTCGAAGCCGTCCTTCACCTGCAGCGTGCCGCCCGACTTCGAAGGCGCCGGCGCGTTGGTGGTGGTCGGCAGCGCGACCGTGGTGGTCGGGATCGTCGAGACCGGCTTCGGCGTGCTGCGCGTCGAGGTGATCATGTGGGCACCATCAGCAAGGAGAGAGCCGAGCGAGGAACGTGCGAATTGCAGCACGTTGCGTGTGGGGAAAACCACACTGTCCTGCGACGTCTCAGGTCGCACCGCTTTCAACCCTCACCCCAACCCTCTCCCTCGCGGGAGAGGGGGATTCATTGCCAGGTGGCCATCACTCGCTGCATCGCCGCCAGCCGCGCGCGGAGCTCTTCGCGCTTGGTGCTGATCATCACCATCACCACCACCACCAGCAGGCCGAGGAGTGAGAGGAAGACCGCGCCGAGGCGCGGCTCCGCGAGACCGTTGCGCACCAGCGTCGCCAGCACGCTCGTCACCAGCACGCCCGTGCCGAGCAACACGAAGCTGCGGATGCGCCACATCGCTCCCAGCGCGATGCCGACCAGGCAGACCGCGACGCAGAGAATCAGCGCACCGACCGAGTTGGCGGTGAGCGGCTCCCACGCCATCGCGGCGTAGATGAAGCCCATGCCCCACGCGCGCAGCAGAATCTGCGACTTCGCCGAGACCTCGTCGCGGAACAGCCAGCTCAGCGCGAGCAGCGAGAGCCCAAACGGAATCAGGAGCAGGTGCCACGAGGTGAAGCCCACGCCGATCGCGGCGACCACCAACGCGGTGTTGATGGCACCCGTCGCGAGCAACGTGCCCCAGCGCTTGTGGCTGGTGTGCGCCAGCCAGCCCGCGAGCGCCGAGAGACCGACCAGCCACGTGCTCGAGCTCGTCCACGTGTTCCACGGCACCAGCGCCGCGCTCAGCACCGGCAGCGCCCACGCGCCGATGGCGAGCACCCCACCCGCTCCGGGGCGGCCTTCGCGCTTCAAGAACTTCGAGAGCCCCGCGAGGAACGCCGAGAGGCCGAGCAGCACCCACGCCTCGGTGAGCCCCGGCATCACGCCCGCGCCGACCACGCGCACCGCGAGCGCACCGGCGAGCACCGCGAACTGACCAATCCACGCGTGGGCGGAGTCGTCGGCTTCCACGATGCGGCGCCACGAGATGAGCGTGAGGATGCCGGCGACCATCACGCAGGCCACCGCTTCACGCGGGTTGGTCATGCCGTTGAGCAACACCACGCCGACCATCAGCTCGACCAGCGCGACGAGCGAGAAGACCGTGGGCGAGCGCTTGCCACCGAGCGAGTGGCGCAACAACGCGAGCAGCGCCATGCCCAGCGACCACCACGGGAAGATGAGCACCATCGGCGCGCCGGTCGAGAGCTTCATGCCCACGAAGCCCATCACCACGTGCACCGCGACGCCGGTCGCGCCCCAGGCCACCGAGCGACCCGTCGAGCTCTTGCCGAGCAGCGTCCACGCCGTGCCGACGAACGAGACCCACGCGATGGGAATGAGCCACGAGTGGAAGTCGATGCCCGCCGCGAGAATCGCTCCGGCCGACAGCGCCCACGCCGCCACCTTCCACACCTGCGTCAGGCGGTGCTCGACGAAGCGGCTGAGCAGCGCGAGCGTCAGCGAGGCGAGCGCGAAGGTCACCACGATGACGCTCTGACCGAAGAACACCAGCGTCGCGGCGGTGAGCAGCGCGAGCGCCGCGCCCTGCTCGTGACGGCGCGGCGTGAGCAACAGCAGCGACGCCGGTGCGAAGAAGAGGAAGAAGTCGCCGCTCGCCACGACGGGGAGCGCGAGGGCCGCCAGCGCGAACGCAGCCCAGTACAGCGCGCTGCCGCGGTTCTGGTCGGTGTCGCGGCCCAGCCGGCGCCACACCTGCGCGACGGTCTGCTCGACCTTCTCGAAGCGCATGGCCAGCGCGAGCGCGCCCAGTGCGCCGACGATGAGCGGCCAGTTCTGCGACACCAGCGGCAGCGAGCGGGTGAGCGACGCGTGCAGGTCGAGGCCGAGCGTGAAGCCGGCGAAGGCGAGCAGCACCGGAGCGCCGAGCAGCACCGAGGCGATGAGCAGCGTCACCGGAGCGATGAACGCGGCCGGCAAGGTGGCCACCACCGCTCCCGTCGCGAGGCACGCCACGGTGGCGAAACCACGACGCACCCACTCGGTGGTGAAGCGCACGCCGACGCCCGCTGCGAGCGCGACGAGCAGCGCGACCGGCGTGAGCCACGAGGTTTCGTGCGCACCGAACGAAGCGAGACCAGCACCGGCGATGGCGACCAGCAGCGCGCTGGTCTCGACCCACGGCAGCGAGCGCGCACCGAGCACGCGGCGCAACACCTGCGGCGCGTGACGCGTGAGTGCAGCGATGGCGACCAGGCCGCCGACGGCGACAGGGCGAAGCTCGGCGTGCACTCCGGCGAAGCCCGCGGCGAGCAGCACGCGCACCACCGCGATGTCACCGCCCATGGTGAGCAGCGAGAGTGCCCACCACGCGGCGAGCGAGGGATTGGCGGCGGTGGTGAAGGCCGCGGTGCACGCCGCCATGCCGACGAAGAGCATGCCTTCGATGGAGTCCTTGCCGTTGAGCGGCAGCGACAGCGCCTTGCGAACACGCTCGAACGAGAGCGCGCGCAGCAGCACCACGGTGAGCAGCGGCGCGAGCGGCATGACGCCCGCGGCGGCGACCAGCGGAATGCCGAGCGACGCGACGACGCTCTGACGGGTGGCGCGCATCCACACCAGCGGCAGGAACACGGCGAGCGCGGCGACGAGCGGACCGTGCGCTCCGAGAATGAGCGCCGCGACGAAGGTGATGAACGAGGTGATGGCGGCCGGCCACGCGATGTGCGCGCGGTTGAGGACGAACTTCCACACCGCGTCGACTTCCTCGGTGAGCGACACCAGCGCGGTGATGACCGCGATGACGACCAGCACCGTCGGGTCACCCGCGGTCGCGACCGCGAAGAGCAGCGACGAGACCGGCACGGTGAGCGCCGGCATCAGCGCGGCGGTCGAGGCGAGCACCACCACCGCCGGCCAGGCGTAGAGCGCGAGGTGTTCGGTGCCCGGCAGCGCGGCGAGCGTCAGCGCGCTCAGCGAAGTGAGCGTGGTGAGCATCACGCCCTGCCACGAGCGGCCGCGCACCACCGCGTGCACCGACGCGGCGAGTGAGAGGAGGAGCAACGAGACACACGCGTGCGTGGTGCTCCAGCCCGGCAGCAGGCCCGCGTTCTGCGTCACCGGCAGGACCGCGAGCACTCCGAAGAGAATCGCGAAGACGTCGATCCACTCGCGGCGCTTCTGCAAGCGGCCCATCGCCAGCGCGGCGAGCGCCGAGACGAGCGCGGTCACGCCCGTCGGCAAGAGTCCCTGCTCGTGCTGCACGAGCGGCAACACCAGGCTCCACAGCGGAGCGAGCACCAGCATCGCGAATGCCGCCGGCTGCGCGCTGCGGAACCAGCGACCGAGCTTGCGCGGCAGGAGCACGGCGACGGCGAGCAGCAACGCAACGAGCGCCATCAAGAGCGGCGACTGCAGGCGCACCATCACCGCGAGCGTGGTGAACATCGCGGCAGCGGTGACGTGGCGGTGCAGGAAGCGCGCGGCGAGCAACGACGCCGCGCTCGCGCCGACCAGGGCGATGAACGACGCGGTGCTGCTCTGCGTGACCGAGACCAGCGTGACGAGCGCCGCGGCGAAGAGCGACGTACCGGCGAGCCACTGACGCGCGGTGCGCTGTGCGCGAACGCGAGTGCGACCACCGCGCGAGAGGGCGAACGCGGCGAGCGCGCAGACCACCGCGAGAATCATGGTGGGCACGCCGTCGAGGAAGCGCTGCTGCAGCGTCAGCGCGAGCAACGCGGTGAGGCCGCTGCCGGCGATGAGCGCGTCCTTGCGGCGCGAGAAGATGCCAATCGAGAGGAACGGCAGCGCGAGCATCGGAAGCGCGACGAGTGCGGGGCGCGCGTCGCTCGAGACGCTGACCATCGCGAGCACGCCCGAGAGACCGGCGGCGATGGCCGAGGTGCGCAACCACACGTGCGACTCACGCGAAGCGGTGCGGGCGAAGCGAACGGCGGCGATGACCGCTCCGACGGCGATGAAGAGCGCCTGGTACACGGCGGCGTACGACGACGGCATCGGCGCGCTCGAGTAGCCGAGCGAGGTCTTGAGCGCGTCCCACCACACCCACACGATGGGCGGCACGAGCTGATCGATGCGCTGCCACGCGAGGTACGCGAACACGTAGGTGCCGCTGAGCCACCACACGCGGCGCGAGTCGGGCTTGCCGCCGCGCGAGTGACGCCACGTGGTCCACGCCGCGAGGAGGCACACCAGAATGCACGCCGGCTTCGGCACGGCAAACGAGACGAGGAACGACAGCGCGAGGACGGAGATGGAGACGACGCTGATGACTCCGCGCGGCGACTTCTCGTCGGTGAGCTCGAGCGCCATGCCGGCCAGCAACGCAGCGGCGACGGTGAGGCCAGCGACGGTGGCTTCGAGGTGCGGCGCGGCGACAAGGAAGCGCGTGGCCAGCAGCGCGAGCGGGAGCAACCACGCGATGACCGCGGTCCACGTGCGCGAGGTCGTGCTGCGCGGGCCGCGCGAGAAGCCGTACGCGGCGAAGGCGGCGGGAATGAGCACGCTCCACCCGCTCCCCACCGGGAGCACCGGCACCAGGCCGAGACCCACGGTGGAGAGGAAGATCGACGCGCCGAGCACCAGGCCCGGCTCGCGCGGTGCGTCTTCGTCGTCTGCTTCGTTGAGATCCTGCGCTGCGCGGAAGGTGAGGAACGCGGCGACGGTGCTGCCGACGACGAGCGCGACCCACGCCAGCGGTGAAGCGAGCGCGTTGCCCAGCGCCAACACCGAGAGCGGAGCGACCAACGCTGCGATGCGCCGCAGACTCGCAGAAGCCGAGCGAGTCGTTTCCTTGCGGGAGAGCGCCGCGGCCCACAGCGCGAAGCCGACGG
Source organism: Archangium sp. (assembly GCA_047600485.1). GTDB lineage: Bacteria > Myxococcota > Myxococcia > Myxococcales > Myxococcaceae > Archangium_A. The sequence goes on along the minus strand of JASGKS010000001.1, from coordinate 9,131,328 downwards.
CCCACACCTCGACGAGCCCGAAGATGGTGAGCGCGCGCGTGTCGGTGGTCATCGTGCGCCACGCGTCACCGATGAGGTACAGCGCGCCGGCGAGAATCAGGAACGCGCCGATGAACCAGCCGAGCGACTCGTGGAGAATCGGCTTGAGCAACGACCAGCGGCTCGGGCCCGCAGGCTTCGCGACCACGATGGGCGCGGGAGTCGGCGGCACCTCGACTGGAACCACGCGCGCAGTCGGCGGCGGCGGCGGCACTCGCACTTCGGTGCTCGGGAGCTGCGGCTTCGCGGCGGTCGCGAAGAGGTCGACCGTCTCAGACCGCGCCTCCATCGCGAACTTGCCAGCCGACGAGGCCGGCCCAGCAGTGACGAATTCCGCCGCAGCGCTCGACTGCTCCACGACCGGCACAGCGACCTCCGCGATGATCGGCGCTGGTGCGAACTTCTGCTGCTCGACCGCGATCGCTCCCGCACCAGCGCGCGCCTGCATGACCTGCAACATCGCCGCGGCCTTCTCGGCAGCGTGGGTCCGCGCGTCGACCACCTCGAGGGTGGGCTGCGGGTTGGTCAGCAGCTGATCCTGCCGAACGTAAAATTCCCGTAGGGCCGCTCTGACCGATTTGGGGGCAAGGCTCTCGTCCCAGGTGGGCAGCTCCTCCAACAGCCAGCGCACATGCGCAGCGTGAATCTTCACCTCGGCTTCGGGTCGTTCAATGAGAGCGGACCCACAAAGCACGCAAAATCGAGCGGTTGGACGTTCGCGGCGACAGGGCTGGCAGAACATGGCCAGCCGCGTCAGTTCATGCCGTGCGCCCTTGGCAACCCATTGTTTCGTGCCGAAGACCCTCCGACAATGCGCGCGAAAATGCGCAATCGCGCAGGGCGACGTTGATCTGACGCGGCAACACCGGGAAGCAGCCGAAGAGCAACACCATTAGGGATCCCAATGATGGGTCAGCCTGCAACTCAACTCGTGCCACGCACTCGCGTTCTTCTCGCCGAAGACGAGCCGGTGACGCGCCGCCTGCTCGAAGCGCAGATGACTCGCTTCGGGTACGAGGTGATGCCGGTGAGCGACGGCCTGAAGGCGTGGGACGCGCTCCAGGCTCCCAACGCGCCGGCGCTGGTGGTGCTCGACTGGAACATGCCGGGGCTCGACGGCCCGGAGATCTGTCAGAAGATCCGCGCGAGCACGCGCTCGAGCTACACGTACATGCTGCTGGTCACCGCGCGAAACGCGAAGAGCGACGTGGTGCAGGGCCTCTCGGCCGGCGCCGACGACTTCATCAGCAAGCCGGTCGACCCCGACGAATTGCACGCGCGCCTGAAGACCGGCGAGCGCATCGTTCGACTCGAGCAGGCGCTCGCGTCGCAGGTGAAGGAGCTGCAGATGGCCGCGGACCACGTGCGCGAGCTGCAGGGAATGATTCCCATCTGCATGCACTGCAAGCGCATCCGCAATCAGTCGCAGATCTGGGAAAAGGTCGAGACGTACATCGAGCACCGCTCGGGCGCGAAGTTCTCCCACGCGCTGTGCAGCGAGTGCTTGAACGAGCATTACCCCGACGCGGAGTGACCGCAGAAACCGCGCAGGACTTGTGTGCGTGACCGTGCGATGACACTCGCCGCAACACACTGATCCGTCATGTTCGGCACCCTGGGCTCACTGCTGCGCTTCCTCGTCGGCTTCACGTGGATGGCGTTCTGCAGCACCGTGTTGATCGTCGTCGCGCTGTTGCTGTTGCCGTTCCGCATCGCGCGCATCTACGTCTGCAACTTCTACGGGAAGGTCGTCGGGCGCTCGATTTCGTTCTTCGCGGGAGTCACTCCTGCGGTCAGCAACCACGCCGGTCTCGCGGGCTCGATGCCGGCCATCTACGTGATGAACCACACCTCGACGCTCGACATGTTCCTCGGCGTCTGGCTGTGCCCGTACGGCGGCTGCGGAGTGTTCAAGAAGGAAATCGTCCGCGTTCCGTTCTTCGGCTGGCTCGCGGCGCTCTCGGGCCACCTGCTCATCGATCGCTTCAACAAGGACCGCGCGGTCGAGCTGCTGCGCGACACGGCGGTGTTCGTGAAGAAGAACCGCCTCGGCATCTGGATTTTTCCCGAGGGAACGCGCTCGCGTGACGGACGCTTGCAGCCGTTCAAGAAGGGCTTCGTGCACCTCGCGATCGCCACCGGTTTCCCGGTCGTGCCGGTCATCGTGCACGGCGCGCACAAGAACTGGGAAAAGGGCACCTTCCGCTTCGTGCCGATGACGGTCGACGTCGAGGTGCTGCCGCCGGTGAACACCTCGAGCTGGAAGGAAGAGACCGCGGGCGCGCACGTCGACGAGCTGCACGCCATCTTCACCAAGCACCTGCGTGATGATCAGAAGCCCGCGGCGCCGGTGGCTCCTCCGAGCTCAGAGCTCGTGCCGAACGCAGCGAGCTGAACGAGTTCTCCCCCTCTCCCGCGAGGGAGAGGGTCGGGGTGAGGGTGGACCTGCAGTCGCTTCCCCAGTCGACAGGCAGTCGCGTTCGGTGACGGCGTGTTCGTGACCAGCACGTGTTGCGACGGAGCTCAGCGTCGCAACGGAGGAAACGATCGCAGTCTCACTCGCCGCGAAGAATGAAGGTCACCGGCTCGTTGCCGAGGCTGATGACGTCACCGCTCTCGATTTCGCGAGTGCCGACGCGCTCTTCGCCGTACCAGGTGCCGTTCGACGAGTTCAGATCTTCGATGAAGTAGCGAATGCCCTGGCGCGTGAGCACCGCGTGCTCGCGTGAGACGCGCGGGGAATCGATCACCAGATTGCATGTCGGGCCACGGCCGATGATGAAGCGCTCCACGTCGACGCGCACGGGGTCGGCACCTTCGCGCTCGAGGTAGAGGACGATCGGCACCGAGCGCAGCACCACCGTGCTCTCGCCCACCGACTCGTCTTCGGGCGGAGGCGGCTCTTCTTCTTCCTCGCGCTGGGCTTCGCGATCTTCCGTCTCGCCGCTGGTCGCTTCGGGCAGCTCGGCCTCGAACGGGTCACGCGGCTCGGGCTTCTCCTGCTGCTCTTGTTCTTGTTCTTCTTCGTCTTCGGCGAACGGATCGCGCGACTCGGGCTTCTCTTCTGCTTCTTCCTGCTCCTGCTGCTCTTCTTGCTCTTCCTGCTGCTCTTCTTCTTCCTCTTCCTCTTCCTCTTCCTGCGCCACCCAGGCGGGCCACGGGCGAGTGAGCTTCTCGAGGTCGCTGGCGATCTCCTTCATGCGAGCAAGCGCGGACACCTGACCACCCGACGGTGACGACGACGCAGGCGCAGCGACTGGCTCAGCAGGCGGCGGAGGAGGCGCTTCGATCTTCTGCGCGCTCTCGGCGACGACCGACGGCGACGAGCCCGGCACGTGCGCCTTCATCTGGCTGGTGACGGGAACGGGAACGGCGGGTGCAGGTGCCGGCGCAGGTGCAGCCTGCGGAGGAGGAGCCGCGACGGGAGCCACCACCGGCGGAGCAGCCACCGGAGGCGCCGCTTCGATCGCCGCCGGAGTGGGCCCCGAAGCGAAGGGCTGCTGCGCTCCGGGCGACACGTAACCATTGATGCGCAGCCACGCGAACACCGCCTGATTCACGAGCGCGGCGCGATCGATGGCGAGGTCCTTCGACATGGCGTCGAGGGCGCGCTCGAGATGGGGCGCGATGTTGATCTCGTTCACGTCAGCTCCCACGCAGGTTGTCTTGCCACGGCGACTTCACGGCGTCGTCGCTGAGCCAGAGGAAGAGGGCCTGCATCTCCGCGTACTGCTGCTCCGCGATGCCGGCGACAGGTGGAGGCAGCTCGCTGATGTCGAGCCCTTCCCAGTTGAACGACGGCACGCCGTGCTGCTGCGCGTTGCGCCCCTTGAAGGCGCGTTGATCTCTCGAGCGCCACAGCCGCTGCTGCGCCATGCCCGCGGCCTTGCCGAACTCCGCCGGTGGATTGAACGCCTCGAGCGGGCCGACTTCCTTCGCGCCGGCGACCCAGCAAAGCCAGGTGAGCGCGGTCCAATCAGCGCGCGCGAGACGCAACAGCGTCGGGAGATCAGCCGCGTCGATGTCGAGCACTTCGTCGAACTCGACGTTCTCTTCCTCCAGCTCGAAGCCGCCTTGCTCCAGCTCGACCGGCCCATCGGGAATCAGCGCGCTGACGTCGGGCGGCAACGCGGGGTTCGCCTCGGTGATCTTCTCGAGCATCTTGGTGCGCACCTGCATGAGCCGCGTGGCGTACTTGCGCGAAAGCTGCTGCACGTCTTCGAGCGAGCGAGCCGGCGCTTCGGGCACGTCTTCGAAGGTGGTGCTCACCTCTTCGCTCGCGGGCGTGAACGCCCACGCCGGAAACAGCGCCGAGAGGTAGCCGAGCAGGAACTCCGCGCGGTCGGGTGATTCGGCGGCGAGCTCGTTGGCGTCCTTCTCGGCCTGCGCGCGCAGCCCGAGCGACATGAGAATCAGCGCACGCGTGAAGAGGAACTCGCTGCGATCAGGGTCGAGGAGAATGGCGAAGTTCGTGAAGTCGAGCGCCGCGCGGCTCTGGAAGCCCTGGTCGAGCGCGATGCCGATCTTGTTGAGCAGCACTGCCGCGTGCGCTCCATCGATGAGCTCGAAGCCGAGCCAGTTCGTCGGGCGATCGACCTCCATCGCGAGCGTGAGCGCGACGTCTTCCTTCACCGGGCGAGAAATTCTGGCGAGCAGCGTGGTGAAGCCCACGATGTCGGACGCACGCGCGAAGGCGAGCAACGCCTGCACGAAGCGCCCTTCCCGCTCGGCGATCTGCGCGTGGGTGCGCCAGTCCTTCGACTCGTTGGAGTACTCCGGCAGCTGACTCGCCTCGAGCTGCGTGGTGTCGCCGTACTCGAACGTGGCGCGCACCGCGCCCTTCGCGTCGCACAGTTCCCACTTGCCGCTGCGCTGACCACCCGTGCACTGCCCGCGCTCGAACGCGATGGCCGCGTCACGGAACGGAGATTCGTCGAGCACGTGAAATTCGGCCGCGCCGTCGAGCTCGTCGTCCTTGAAGTGAACGTCGCGCTTCAGCTTTCCGTCGACCGTCCAGATGCGCCAGCGACCGACCTTCTTCTGCGTCTCACCGTCGGCGTTGCCCTTGTGCCACTCGTCCTTCGGCTCGACGTATTCCGCGCCTTCGTCGACGTTGTCGGGCTTGAGCGGGTACGGCTCGCCGTCTCGCGGCAACACGCGCTCGCCCTCGCGATTGAAGTGGCGGATGCCGACGACGCGCCCGTGCACGTAGTCCATCTCGCTGCGCCACACCTTCTCGCTCACGCCCTGCGGCCGCGTGTTCTCGGTCGTCTCGGAGTCGGTGCTGAACCACTTGCGCGTGCCGTGCAGCTGGCCCTTCTCGAACTCACCTTCCTGGCTGACTTCACCGTTCTCGTGGAAGCGCTTGAACGGGCCGTGCGGCGCGTCCATCACCATGTGGCACTCGTTGCACTTGGTGCCGTCGGGCCGCCAGAACGTGAAGTCGCCGTGCTTCTTGCCGTCGACCAGCGGTCCGAAGACCCACTCGTTGTCGCTCGCGTCGAACCAGGCCTTCGGGTTCACGCCTGCAGGACGTTTCGGTGACTTGCTCACGAGCGCCTTTTAGCGAGTCAGCTGCGCGGATTCTTCAACGATGAGCGCGCGCGGCGGCGGAGCAGTCCCAGCGAAAGCGCGAGGGCGAGGAGCGGATCGACGGTGCTGCAGCCGCAGCCACCAGAGACGCCGCCGTCCATGCCTGCGTCGGTTGCAGATGCGCCTGCGTCGGCCACAGAGCCCGCGTCGGAGCTCGTGCCGCCAGCATCGGTCGGCCCGGCATCGACTTCGCCCGCGTCGAGTTCACCTGCGTCGACTTCTCCTGCGTCGACTTCACCCGCATCAACTTCACCCGCGTCGACTTCTCCGGCATCAACGTCGCCTGCGTCGACTTCACCCGCGTCGACGTCTCCAGCATCAACGTCGCCAGCGTCGACGTCTCCTGCATCAACACCGCCTGCATCAACGCCGCCTGCATCGGCGACGCCCGCATCCGCACCTGCGTCAGAACCGCCCGCATCGACGCTGCCCGCATCGACTCCGGCGTCGTTCGTTCCCGCGTCGGCGGGCGAGCCACCATCGAGCACTCCGATTCCCGCATCGACGATCGGCCACGAACACGCCGCCTGCCACGAAGGCGTCGGCGGAGCAGAACGCACGATGTCCACGCCCCACGGCTCGCGCCCGAACGCGACGGTGTTCGCGTGGAACACCAATCGACCGACCGGCGCCGCGACGGGCCGCGGGTCAGACCCCGCGAGGCCGGGCACGAGATCTCCGACCAGCGTCGCGCCGCCGAGACCATCGAGCTCGACCAGCTCGAAGCCCGCGTCGCCGAAGCTCGCAGGGACGTAGACGCTGCCGCCGGGAACCGCGAGCACTCCGGTGTCGAGCCCGGGGAGCAACGGCAACGTCGTCAGCCGTCGCGTTCCCGCCGCGGTTCCATCGCTCGAGTACACGTTGCGCGAGACGCCATCGCTCGCCGAGAACACCACGCGATCGAGTCCCCACGACTGCAGCTCGCGCACGCCGTCGCTTCCCGACGGGTTGAGATCGATCACCTGCGTGCCCGTCGTTCCCTGCACGCGGTACAGCGAGTTGTCGATGCCGTTGGTCGTGCCGGCCATGAACAACGAATCACCCGACGGCGTGAATGAGAAGCCCTGGTTCGAGCCGACCAGCGACACCGACCCGTTGCACTCGAGGCGCTGCAGCTGACCGCCGTTGTTCGAGAAGTAGAGCCGGTTCTGGAAGTTGGCGAAGTTGAAGAGCTGATTGCCCGCTGACGCCGTGAGGCTGGTCACGGCGATCGTGTTGCCCGGCGTGCCGTCGGTGCGCCACACCTGCCCCGTGTTCGATGGAGTCCACCCGTAGAAGTAGACGGTGTTGCCGATCGCCGTGAACAGGCCCGGAGTACGCGCCGGAGCCATCGGGTTCGGGAACACCGCGACCGTCGTCACGCCCGCGTCCGGCCCGAGCCACGCGATGATCGAATGCCCCGTGCCGGCGGTGATGGTGGCGAACGCTCCGAGCGGCGTGCCGGTGAGCTCACGCAACGTGAAGCTCGAGCCCTGCGGAATGGTGAGCGCCTCGAGCCCCGCGTCCGTGCCGTCGGTGCGGAAGAACTGCGAACTCCCGCTGGTGTTGGTCGCCACGAAGTACGCCTTGCCCTGCGCCGCGACGAGGTTGGCCGGGTTGCTGCTCGCGGTGCCGGGCCGCAGGTCCTGGACCAGCTCCGCGGTCACGCCGTCGGTGCGCCAGAGTTCCTGACCTTGCGCGGTGGTGGTCGCCGTGAAGAGCACGCGATCGCCGAGCGTGACGAAGCCGTTGAACGGTTGAGAGCTGTTGCCGACGGTCGGGTTGAGATCGCCGAGCAACGTCGCGGTGCCGCCCTGAAACGCCCACGGCTCGACGCCGATGCCAGGGAGTGAAGCCGCGAGACACACGCCGCCGTTCGGGCACGGTCCTCCGATCGACGAGATCGAACCACCGTCGAGCGTCACCGCCACGCTCGTTCCACCTGTCGTTCCATCGGTGCGCATCAAGGTGCTGACCGAGCTCGCCCAACCCGTTCCGTTCACCGCCGCGAGCGACAAGTTGGTCTGAAAATTCGGAATCAGCAGCGTGGGGCCGGCGTCACTCGAATCGACCGAGCTCACGCCGACGCTGAAGCGGTTGAACAGCGCGCGATCGGGCCCGAGCACGATGACCGCCGGCGGAGTGTTGACCGCGGTCAGTTGGTCGCGCACCAGCGTCGTGAGGTTGATGCGATGCAGGCTGTTGCCGTTGGTGACCGCGTAGAGCACGCCACCGACCTGCTGAATCGACGTGGCGCTCAACGAGCCGAGATCCGCGATCTGCACGGCGGTTCCCGAAGAATCGGCGCGGAAGATGCGATTCGAGTTCGAGCCCACGCTCGCCTGGAAATAGAGGACCGAGCCGACTGCCGCGAACGCGCTGTGCAGATCGGCTCCCGCATCTTGCGCGATGGGTCCGGCGTCGTTGCCGTCGAACATCCACAGCTCGGTCGGCAACCCGAAATTCAGCGGCGGCATCACGAAGAACAAACGCGAATCGGTGGCGGCGGCTTGCTGCGGGTTGGCGCGCAGCGCGATCGAACGGAAGCCCGCGTCCGTGCTCTCCCAGATGTTGAGGCGCGCGTTGAACGACGCGGCGCCGTTGCCGATGAACGCGATGGAAGAGCCGACGCGATACGGACCGAGCGGGTTGATGCCGTTGGAGTCGTTCTGAATTCCGCTGCAGCCCGCGCACGCATCGATGACCAGTCCCGAGCCAGCCGCGGTGCCATTGGTGCGGTACAGCTCGGCGCCGATGACTGAGCCACCGTTGCCGCGGAAGTAGAGCGAGCCGTTGAGCTCGGTGAAGAAGGTGTTGCTCTGACCGACACCCGAAGTGCCCGGGACCAGGTCGGCGACCAGCGACGTTCCCGCAGCGGTGCCATCGGTCACGTAGAGCTCGGTGCCCACGCCGAACCCCGTCGCGAAGAAGACGGTGCGACCCGCGTCGAGCGCCGCGAAGGCGAAGGGCGACGAGTTCAAGCTCGTCGTCGAGGGCTCGATGTCTCGAATCAGCGCGGGCACGCCGAGCGCGTCGTGGCGAGTGGCGAAGAGCGCTTCGTCTTCAGGAGTCGAGACACCACACCCTGCGATGCACACGACCAGCACGGCACGAAGAAGACGCATGTCGCGAGTCTGACACGCGCCCCACGCTCGAAGCGCAGGAGATCAACGACCCGGCGGGCGCAACACCAGCGGCTGCTCGAGCGTGGCTTCCACTCCGAGCGGGGGCAGCACGAGCGTCTTCGCGGTGGTGATGAGGCATTCCGCCGAGGCCGCGCTGATGCCCTTCGCACCGTCCGGCAGCCGCGCCTTCTTCACGCGACCCTGCGCGCTCACCGTCAGCTCGAGCGTGACTTCACCCGACGCGTTGGGGTTCGCCTTCAGCCACTTCTCGTAGCAAGCCGACAGCTTCGGCGTCTGGCGCTTCAGCTCGACCATCACGCGCTGCAGCGCCGCCGCATCGGGCTCGGGACCATCGGACACCATCGGCGCGAGCTCGACCTTCGGCACCACGAAGCCATCACCGCCGACCAGCTCGACCCACGACTCGGTGAGCGCGCCGTTGGGCGGCTGCAGCCCGAGCTTGCGGCGACCGGTGGTCACCAGTTCGACGAACGGAGCCGAGCCGACCATCGCGCCATCGAGCGAGACCGCGGTACCGACCGCGAGCGAAGACGTGTCGAAGCGCACCCACGGCGGAGCAGGCACCGACGGAACCAGCGTCGCTTCGATCTTCTCCTCACGACCGGCGGCGAGCTCTGCGCCATCGCTGAAGCGCACCGCGCTCGGCGCCTTCACCTTGCGGCGCAGCCCGCTCACCGAGTCGACCACCTCGACCTCGCCCTGCGTCACCGTCACCACGACTTCGGCGCCGACGCGCGTGACCTGGAACGTGGCGTCGCTCGCGACGACTTGCCGGTTGCTCGCCAGCACCTCGACCGGAGCTTGCGGCGAGCTCACCTTCGCGCCCACCGAGCCCGCGCCCAGCGTGACCGACGCAGCGAGGCCGCCGAACGACATCGCGCCCTGCGCGACGAACGTCCACTCCGCCTTCTCGTCGCTCAGCGTGAGTGAACCGGCCGACACCGCTTCGCCGCCGTTCAACACGTCGCCGGGCTTGAGCGCGCTCCACGCCTTCTCGGAGCCAGCGCGGAACTCAGCGTCTTTCGCGCGAATGACGGTGAGCGGGCGGAACGTCGCGCGCGCGAGCTCGACTTTGGGCTGCGGCAAGTCGACGGTCTGCGGCGTCACCGGCTCACGCGTGATGAACACCAGCGCTGCGGCGGTGGCCGCGAGCGCCACTCCGCCCAAGCCGAGCCAACGCCACCAGGGCGTGGCGCTCGGGAGACCTTCACGCACCTGCTCCTCGAGCTTCGCCTCGACGCGGCGGAAGCCCATGTCGGAGAGCGTGTACGGGCGCATGCCGCGCATGAGCCGCTGACGACCACGCGCGAGCTTCACGGCGCTGCGGCACTCGGCACACGAGGCGAGATGCGAAGCGTGATCTTCGAACCACCAGCCGCTGCTTCGAGCTGTTCGCCGTCGAGGTGCGCGCTCACGGGTCACCTCCGTCGTCGGTCGCGGTGAAGAACTCAGCGAGCGCGGGGTCGTCCTTCGCGAGCGCTTCGAGCTCACGGCGCGCGTAGAACAACCGCGTGCGCACGGTGAGGATGTTGGTCTCGAGGATCTCGGCGATCTTCTGCGCCTCGACGCCCTGCAGGTCGTGCATCACCAGCACCGCGCGCTTCTTGGGCGACAACTTCTCGAGCAGCACTTCGACGCGCGCCTGACGCTCGGCCGAGAGCGACACGTCGTCGGGCGTCGGGCCCTCGTCGGCGCGATCAGGCACTTCTTCGACCACGTCGAGACGCGAGCGCGTGTGCTTGCGACGCGACTTCATCGCGACGTGCACGGTGAGCCGGTAGAGCCAGGTGGTGAAGGCGCTCTTGCCCTCGAACCGCGTGACGCTCTTGTAGACCTCGATGAAGACGTCTTGCAGCACGTCTTCCAGGTCCGACCGCGGCACGAGGAACGCCAGCTGCCGCGCGACCTGGCGGTGGTGCAGCGCATACAGCTCGCGAAACGCGGTGACGTCACCCGCGCGGGCGCGCTCGACGACATCAGCGCGGGACGCAGAAGAAGTCACGGCGCGGCGCTGTAGTCCCGGCATCGGCAAGCTGTAAAGCGACAGCTCCATTGCCTGATGAGTGTCATGCAGCCTCGCTTTCATTCAGAGCGGCGTGGCATTCCGGCGCGGCGAAAGGAGCGCAATTTCCGCAACTTGGCTGTAGAGCAGGCGCGTGCGTTGGCTCGATCGGGCCGGCGGGCTCCTGTTTCGTGCGAGGAGTTTCCTGCCGCTTCCACTCATCTATCTCGTCGTCTCGCAGTCGTGGGACGCGCATATCGCTCCGGGAATGGGTGGCGCGCAGGTCGACGAAGCGCTCAACCTGATCGGTCTGGTCTCGTGCCTCTTCGGAGCGGCCATCCGCTTCGTCACCATCGGGCTGGTGCCGCCGGGCAGCAGCTCGCAGTCACGGAACTTCAGCGCGCCGACGCTCACCACCACCGGTCCGTATTCGGTGGTTCGCCACCCGCTCTACGTCGGCAACTTCTTCATCACCGCCGGGCTGCTGCTCATCGTGCACGAGCCGTGGGCGTACGCGGTGGGCTTCGGGTACTGGGCGCTCTCCCACCTGCTCATCGTGGTGGCCGAGGAGCGCATCCTTCGCGAGCAACACGGAGAGACCTTCGAAGCGTGGCGACGCGCGGTGCCGGGGTGGGTGCCGGCGTTCTCGAAGTGGCAGCGCGGCACGCCGACCTTCTCGTGGAAGCGCGCGATTCAGCGCGAGGTGAACCCGCTCGTGGCGTGGGGCCTCGGCGCGACGCTGCTCCTGATGTGGGAATTGTTCGTGCGCCGCGCGTTGCCGGGTGCGCTGGGCAAGAAGTACCTCGCCGTCGTCATCGTGTTCCTCGTGCTGCTCATCGCGAACAAGGTGTGGAAGAAGCTGAGCCCTCCATGAGCTGGGGCCTCGTTCGACTTCCTCCTGACAAGTTGGCGCTCGTCTTCTCGTACACCGACCCGCAGGCCGGGCCGTCGGCGAAGGGCGTCATTCTCGCCAACGCGACGGCGACGAACGAGGAAGCAGCGGTCGCCGCGTCACGGCCGAACATCACCGTGCGCGTGGGCCCGGGCCTCGCCGTCGAGCCATTGAGCGCGCACGAAGTGTCACGCCTCGCGCTGCCCGCCGAGCCGAGCTGGATGGAGTTCTTCCGCACCGCTCCGCCGACGCCGTGGCTCGAAGACCCCTTCTTCAAGTCGCGCTTCCACCCCGAGTACCCGAATGATCTGCAGGCGCACTTCTTCATCACCGCGTCGAAGCAGGTCGAGCAGATGTGGGTTCGCCTCGGCGCGCCGACGGGAATGCCGAACACCTACGCGGGCGTGCTGCTCAACACGGCGCACTCCGACCCTTCGCTGAAGCAGGGCCTGCTGGTGAAGATTCGCGGCGCGCCGGGAGCCAAGGCGCCGCTGTGGCTCTCACCGGTGATGGAAGAGAACCTGCGCACGTGGGACGCGAAGTGTCAGGCGTGTGGCTTCGATCTCATGCTCGAGCCCGCCGCTGACGTCATCAAGCGCAGCTTCCCCAACGCACCCGCGGGCTCGGTGATGCACGGCTTCACCATGCGCTGCGCGATGTGCAATCAGACGATGATGGTGCAGATGAAGGCCGGCGCCGCGCCGATGCCCGTGCACGTGCAGGGGTCGGTTCCCGCGCCGGCTCCGGCAGGCGCGTCGGCGGTGGCGCGCGCTCCGTCGTCGAAAGCGCCGAGCTGGGTGTTGCCCGCCGTCGTCGCCGGGTTGTTCGTTCTGTGGTTCATCGTGAAGAGGTTGCTGTGAGTCGCAAAGACCGTGAAGAGATCGATCGTTCGTTCGAGGGCGCAGCGGTGCTCGAGAAACTGCTCACCGCGAGTGGCTCCGTGGCCGACACCGAAGACGTGGCCGGCGCGTTCGAGAAGGCCGTGAAAGACGGAGTGCCCGCTCCGGTCGTCATTCAAGCGCTGTGGGAAGACGAGCCGCGCTTCGAGACGCCCGACGACGCCGCGCGCCTGTTCGGCAATCTGCTCGGGCTCTACGAGCTCATCGCCGAGGGCAAGAAGGTCGAGCTGGGTCACGCCGCGACTCCGAAGGTGAAGCGCGAGAAGGCGCAGAAGCCCGAGCCGTACGACGAGAAGGAAGGCCCGACCGACGCCTTCATCGAGTCGGCGTGGCGCTGGTTCGACGACTTCCCGAAGGAGCGGCAGCGCTTCGAGCACGCGTTCGAGAACCGCCAGGACATGTTGATTCTGTGGATGGACGACGCCGGTCTCGACGACGCGGCGTTCGCGCTCGCGCGGCATCTGGTCGGCGAAGCGTTCGCGATGTTGGAGCTCGGCGGCCGCAAGCTCGACTCCATCGACGAGACGATGGTGCCGAAGAAGGCCTCTCTCGATACCCTCCCCAAAGCGCTGAGCACGTGGATCGACGAGGCGCTGTTCGAAGCGGAAACTGACGACGAGAAACCGCTTCCGGCGAAACAGGTGACGCAGGTCCGTGAGGTGGTTGCACGCGCGGTGAACGCGCTATGGAGAACCCGCGATGGCTCCCAAGAAGGATGATGACGAAGGCGGTGGCTTCACCGGCAAGCGGAAGAAGTCGTTCCGCGAGCTCGACGCGCAGCGCGGCAAGAGCAAGTACCACTCGCGCCAGGACGACCCGAACCAGCAGCGCATCGAGCGCAGCGCGAGCTACGAGAAGTACAAGAAGGCCGCCGATTCGCTCTTCAGCGGCGGAGCGTTGCCGCAAGGTCTCGAGGCCACCTTCGACCCCGACGGCAAGCGCAAGGAACAGAAGGCCGCGCTGACCAAGGTGAGCGAAGCGCCCGATCGCAAGCAGTGGGCGGAGCGCGCGGTCGAGTACATCGAGAAGTACGATCTGCCCGACGACGCGTTCTTCCTCGACTCGCTGCTCGATCACCCCAAAGACCGCATCGTCGACAAGGCGCTCGCGCGGCTCGAGCTGCTCGCGTCCGACGGCCGTCTGGTGAAGGAAAAAGCGCCCCGCTCGCTCGAACAGCGCCTCAAGACGCAGGAAATGACGAGCATGGACTCCGACGTGCAAGCGCGCGCGAAGGCGCTGCGACAGAAATTGTTCTGAATCGAAATCGAGATGCTCCGTCAGATGCGCGCCGTTCGATTTCGACGGCACCTACCTGGAGACATCTCATGAAGAAGCTCGCCCTGGCCGTTGCCGCCTCGTTGTCGTTCGCTGCGTTCGCTGGTGAGGCGCCTGCCGCTGCTCCCGCGCCGGCTGCTCCTGCTGCGAAGGCCGAAGTGAAGAAGGTCGCTGCTGCGCCGAAGGCCGAAGAGAAGAAGGCTGACGAAGCGAAGCCCGCCGTCGAGGCCGCGAAGCCGACCGAGACCGCCGCGCCCGCCGCCGAAGTGAAGAAGGAAGACGCGAAGCCCGCGGCCGAGGCGAAGCCGGTCAAGAAGGTGATGAAGAAGTAAGGCTCGAGCTTCCGCATCAATGCAAACGGCGCAGGGTGGCTTTCGGCTACCTTGCGCCGCATGCACGTCGTCATCACGGGAGCGAGCAGCGGAATCGGTGAAGCCATCGCGCGCGAGTATTTTGGGCGCCGGGCTTCGGTGACCCTGGTCGCGCGCCGCAAAGAGCTCCTCGAAAAGCTGGCGAAGGAAACCGACACGCCGACGCATCTGGTGCAGGCCGACCTGAGCGACCCGGAGCAGGTCACGTCGTGGGTCGATGAAGCAGAACGCACGCTCGGCGCCATCGACGTGCTCATCAACAACGCTGGAGTGCAGATCGTTCGCGCCTTCACCGACACGCCCTTCGAAGAGGGCGAGCGGTTGTTGCAGGTCGATCTCCTCGCGCCGCTGAAGCTCTCTCACTTCGTCGCCAAACGCATGATGGTGCGCCGCGCGGGAACGCTGGTCGACGTGTCGTCGATGGCGGCGATTGCTCCAACGCCCGGCATGGCGTTCTACAACGCAGCGAAGGGCGGGCTCGCCGCGGCGTCAGAAGCGCTGCGCGCCGAGCTGAAACCGCACGGCATTCACGTGGTGACGGTTTACCCGGGGCCGGTGAAGACGCCGATGGAGACTGCGGGGCGCGCGGCGTACGAAGAGTCACTCGCGGCGAAGCTGCTCGCGCCTCCGGGAGAAGCGCCGGTGCTCGCGAGGCTCGTCGCCGACGCGGTGGAGCAGAAAGACGAGCGCGTCATCTACCCGCACATGAACGCGCTGGGCCGGCACTTCCCGGCGCTCACGCGCATCCTGCTCGACAACTTCACGCCCAAAGTGAAGCCAGGCTGATCTCCCTCTCCTTGCGAAGCGGGGAGAGGGCCGGGGTGAGGGGCCGACGCTTGCTCAGCGGCTCACTCGAGCTGCAGCCCACAATCGCCGCACGCTCCATCCTTGAGCGGGCCGACGAAATTGCACGCCGGACACGGAGGCTCGGTTCCCTCGGGCGCTTCCTGCGCCGGAGTTCCGAGCGAGACCAGCGCACCGGTCTGCTCCTGCACCGCCGCAGTCCACTCCGCCTGCAGCAACGACTGCACGCGCGCGACGTCTTCCTTGCGCACCAACAACTGCAGCTTCGCCGAGCACCCGCAGCCACCACCGCAGCACGCCTTCGCGGGCGGCTTCGCGAGCTCGACTTCGATCTCCTGCGAGACAAGCTGACGCTCGAGCTCACGCATCTGCTGCAGCGGTCCTTCGAAGAATGGAACGAGGGCTTCTTCGCTCATGTGGCTCTCTCTACTCCGAGTTCTGGATCGGCTGATACGCGCGGGCGGCGTTCACCTGCACGAGCTTGCGCTCCGGCCACCACAGCCCGGTGAGCTTGCGCCCGTAGACACACCCGCTGTCGAGACCCGTCGCGAATGGGTGCTGCTGCAGACCGCGCACGGCGTCGTGACCGAACACCACGTGACGCGGGCCGGGCCAACGCGAGGCCCACGGCACTCCGGCTTCGAGGCGCGGCGTTCCTTTTCCCTCGGCGTCGATGCTGCGCATGTTGAGGAGCAGGTGCCGCGGCTGATGCGAGAGATCGACTCCGGGCACGAGACCGCCGTGCACCACCAGCACGTTCAGCTCGGGAAAATCGAGCCACAGCGGGAGTCGATCGAGGAACGTCCACTGCGCGTCGGTGAGCGTCTTCGCCACGCCCACGTGATGCGCCTTCTTCGACAGCCCCGCGCGCACGTCGAGCAGATGCGCGTCGTGATTGCCGAGCACGGCGAGCGCTTTGAGGTCGAGCGCGCGCTGCACGACTCCAGCGGAGTCAGGCCCCTTCGCGACGAGATCTCCGACGAAGACCAGCCGGTCCTCGCTCGTCCACCCTCCTTCCTTCAACAGCGCGTCCAGCTCGTCGCTGCAGCCGTGAACGTCGCCGATGAAGAAGGTGCGACTCACACCTCGGTGCTCTTCTTGAAGAAGGTCTGCTGGTAGTACGCGAGCTCACCGATCGAGGCGCGCAGGTCGCTGAGCACGGTGTGCGCGGCGTCGATCTTCGAGCGGCCCGGCGCGCTCGGGTACCACGCGCGGGTGAGGATCTTCAGGCTCGAGACGTCGACCATGCGGTAGTGCAGCGCGCGATCGAAGCCCGGCATGTATTTGGTGATGAACGCGCGATCGGTGTGGATGGAGTTGCCGCACAACATGCCTTCGCCGTAGTCGGTGTGCTGCAAGAGCAGCTTGGTCGCTTCCTTCTCGGCGACGCGCAGCGACACGTCAGACTTGCGCACGCGATCGAGCAGACCGTTGCGGGTGTGCATGTCTTTGACGAACGGCTCCATGCGGTTGAGCGCTTCTTCGGGCTGCCAGATGGCGGCTTCCCACTCGGCGATGGGCTTCAACTGGGCATCGGTGACGATCAAACCCATCTCGATGATGACGTTGGTGCCGGTATCGAGGCCGGTCATCTCGAGGTCACACCACACGAAGCGCGTCTCTGAAGTCATGGTCGAGGGCTTATAGCCTTGCTACGCGCTGTGGGTGTGGATGCGACGACGCTGATTTCGAAACTGCAGTCCGAAGACGGTTCACGCGCGCTGGCGAAGTTGTCGGTGGAAGCGCTGTTGGCGCAGCCGCTCGAAACGTTGCTGCCCCGCGAAGCGCTGCGTGCCGGCACGCGGAAGGTGTTGGAGGCGTGGCTCGCGGCTCCCGAGGGCGCGAAGGCCATCGATGAGCTCGTCGAGCGCGTGGTGAACGAGCTGCAAGCGCAGTCGCGTTCGGTGAAGGACGTGGCTCCGCGCGAGGCGACGACGCTGATTCGCGAGGTGCTCGGCAGGCCGTTCAGCCCCGACCGGCGCGTGGTGTTGACGGTGATCGATCGTCCACCGATGCGCGAGCTGGTACGGCAGTTGTTGCTGACCGCGATTCTCGATTTCGGCCGCAAGGCGAGCGCGCCAGTCGCAGGCGTCGCACGAGGTCTCGGCTCGTTGGCGAAGCTCGCCGGAGAAACCGTGAAGTCGCGCACTGGCGGTCTCGGCTCGCTGGTCGGAGCGGTGAGCGGCGAAGTGGAGCGGCAGGTCGAAAAGCGCGCGGTCGATTTCGTCGACGCCGCGCTCGGCGGAGTGTTCGGGCAGATCGCCGATGCGTTGTCAGACCCCGCGCGTGCGCACGAGGCGAGTGAGCTGCGGCAGGCGTTCTTCGACGGGCTGATCGAGCTGACGGGAACGCAGCTCGCGCGTGAAGTGATGAACTCCGACGTCGCGGGAGGCGCTGAATTGATCCGCTCGTCGTTGAAGCGCTGGCTCGCGAGCGACGCGGCGAACACCCAGCTCGATCAACTCGCTGCGCTGACGCTCAAGCACGACGGCGCGCGGCCGGCGAACGAAGTGCTGAAGCAGCTCGGAGTGCTCGAGGTGACCATCGAGCTCGGCACCGAACACCTCGCGCGACACATCCGAACGGTGACCGCGACACCCGCCTTCGCCACCTGGCTGTCGGGGTGAGGGTTGAACGCAGTCTGATAGAAGGTCCGCCATGCGCATCCGCACCAACGACGTCGTGGCGCAGCTCCGTCTCTCCTACGCCGCTGAAGCGAAGGCGCTCGCCGGCACCAACAAGCTCATCTCCCGCGCTGAAGCGACGAAGGTCGGCAGCGACGACCTCCGCGGAGCCATCACCGCGCTCGTCGACGGCCAGCCCGGTGTCCGCCTCAACGTCGACATGGTGGTCGACGAAGCGGTGAAGCGCGCGCTCGAGCGCCTCAACTCCGTCAACACCACCGGCCCGCAGTACGTCTCGAAGGCCGAAGTCGACGCCATCAAGAAGAAGCTGCCCGATCTCGGCAACCGTTTCGCCGCCGCGTACGACGCGGTGAAGGGAACTCCGACGCAGCCCGCGGTCGACCCGCAGGTGATGAACGCGGTGAAGACTGCGCTGACGCCATGGGCTGGAGGCACCCTTCCTCCGCTCGACGTGCGACTGATCAGCCAGACACCCGCCGGCCCGCAGGTCGAGGTCGACATTCACCGCAACGACGGCCAGACCGTCACCGCTCGACTCACCGCGACCGCGCGTGGTCCCGACGCGATTCAAATCCTCACCGACGCGCAGCCCGTCACCGGCCCGGTCGTCGCGGGGCTCGAGCGCACGCTGCAGCAGACCACTCCGGGAGCGCGCGTCGTCGGCTACGTCGAGCGCACCGACATCGCGACGGGACAGAGCGAAGTGCTCACCGCGTGGAAGAACGGCCGCGCCGTGCAGCTCTCCAACATCAAAGGCGACGTCGTCACGCCCGCGACGCTCGGAAGTGCCGACGAAGCCACCGCCCGCACGCTCGCGCTCATGATGGCTCGCTTTCAGGCGCGCGAGCTCGTGAACCAGGACCCGGAACCCGGCTCGATCCTCGAGTACCACCTGCGCACCGCGGCCGCGAAGCCGGGCGACTTGAAGCGCATTACGAAGAACGCCGACTCACCGGTGGGCTTCGACCCGGCGAGCGACGCGTTTCAGTTTCAGCTCTCTCGCGTGTGGGGCGACAACTCGGTCTTCGTGACGCTCGGCAAGAACGGCGCGGCGCGCCTCGAAGACTTCAACTGATCAAGCGATCGTCGCCGAACCGGCACCAAGCTCGAACTTCGTCCCGCTGGTCAGAAAATCACGGTGCACGTAGCCCAGCGCGAGGTGCTGCCCGCCGTGCTTCTCGCTCTTCACCACGCTGGTGATGAAGCCGACCTTGCGCTCGCCGAGCTTGAGCTCCGCCTTCCACGCGGGCTCGGCGTCACCCACCAGCAGCTGCACCAGCTTCTTGTTCATCTGCCCGCGATACGTGGCGCGCGCGATGACTTCCTGGCCGATGTAGCAACCCTTCTTGTAGTGAATGGCGTGCTCGAGGTTCGCCTCGAGGGGAATCGTGACCTCGGTCATGTCGACGCCGAACAGCGGCACCGCCTTCTCGACGCGCAGCACCTCGAGCGTCTCCTTCGACAAACGCGGCACCGAGGCGAGCACGTTCCACGTCTCGTCGAGCTTCTCGCGGAGCACCACCACGTCGAGCCCACCGACGAAGCTGATCAATTCACCTTCGACCGAGCTGATCAGCGCGCGCGCGTCGGCGAACTTCGGCCCCACGAACGAGAGCACCGACAGCTCGGGCGCGTCGTGAATCTCCGCGTCTTCGCTGATCAGATACTTGTTCAAGTAGTCCTTCACCGCGACGAGCCGGGCCGACGAGGTCTCGACGAGGAAATCTGACGCGCGCTTGAGCACGCGCACGTCGGCGACCATGCCGCCCTTCACGGTGAGCACCGCCGCGTAACAGCTCGCTCCGACCGCGAGGCCTTCGACGTCGTTGGTGACCATGCCCTGCAGGAAGCTCCCGGCCTCCGAGCCCGTCACCCGCAACAGCTGGCGATCACCCGCGTCGAAGACCGCGCAACCTTCCAACGCGGCTCGGTATTCCGACTGCACGGCTTGCACGACCGACATGGTGGGATGGCTATATAAGCGCCCCCGTGTCCACGCCATCGAGCCCCGCCGGGAAGAGCAGCACCCCGGCCACCATCGTCATGTTCTCCACCGCGGCGGCGATCGTCGCGCTGGCCATCTACCAGTGGCTCGAGCTGATCGACGTGCGCACCGGCAAGACGCCGGCCTGCGCCATCAACGAGACGGTCAACTGCGCCACGGTCTGGAATTCGCCCTTCGCACATCGCGTGCACGAGCTGTTCGGCTTCCCCGTCGCGGGCATGGGCGTGCTGTGGGGCGTGGTCGCGTTCGCGCTCACGTTCTTCTGGTGGAACCGCGTGCAGCGCAAGGTCGACGCGCCCGCGTTCGTCGCCGGCCTCAAGGTGTGGGCGCTCATCGGTCTGCTCTCGTGCGTCACCTTCGTCACCGCGTCGATTCAGGCCAAGGCCGTCTGCATCACCTGCCTCGGCACCTACGCGCTGGTCATCGGCTTCGCGCTCGGAGCGCTCAAGCTGCTCGGCGGTCCGATTCTCCCTCCGATGAAGGACTCCGCGCCCGGGCTCGGTTGGGCGCTGGTGTTCACGGTGCCGATCTATTTCAGCCTCCTGTACCCCGGTCAGAAGACGCCGCTCGGTGACGCCGCGGTCGACAAGGTGCTCGACAAGCACGACCCCAACGACTTCGCCGCGGTGATGGAGAAGCTCCCTGAGCGCGACAAGCTCACGACGGCGTGGGCGCGTGATCAGTGGAAGAAGTTCCAGCCGCGCGACGTGTCGATGTTCCCGATTCACGCGCGCAAGGGAAACCCGGAAGCGCCGGTGAAGATGGTCGAGTTCACCGACATCCTCTGCGGGCACTGCGCGCAGTTCGAGTCGATGTTGCGTGAGGTCGAGGTGATGTCGCCGCAGGGCGGGCTGTCGCTCGAGCCGCGCTACTACCCGCTCGATTCGGAGTGCAACGAGGACATCAAGGGCTCCGCCAAGGACGGCATTCGCTGCTTCGGAGCGAAGTTCCAGATCTGCACCGAGCAGCACAAGCGCTTCTTCATGATGCGCCGCGAGTTCTTCGACAACCAGTCGCAGCTCGACCAGGGAATGATGGTCGCCATCGCGAAGCGCAACGGCATCG
The DNA here is from genome assembly GCA_047600485.1 of Archangium sp. GTDB lineage: Bacteria > Myxococcota > Myxococcia > Myxococcales > Myxococcaceae > Archangium_A. The sequence continues at coordinate 9,110,614 of JASGKS010000001.1, read as the reverse complement.
ACACCGACGCGGTGCTGGAATGCATCAAGAAGCCCGAGACCGAAGCGCGCTTGAAGGAAGACATCGCGTACGCGCGGCTCCACAACATCACCGGCACGCCGCTGGTGTTGATCAACGGCAAGACCGCTCCCGCGGCGCCGGCGTTCATTCTGGGCATGGTGCTCTCGGGCGGGAACGCCGACGCGCCGTGGTTCTTGAAGCTGCCGCCGCCTCCGCCACCCGAACCTGAAGAAGCGCCGCACCCGTGAGCGACGAGAAGTTCAACAACCCGTTCGCGAAGCTGGGAGCGCTGCGCGACGGCTTGCCCAACAAGCCGGAGCAGCCGAAGCCCGCGAAGGAAGTGAAGGGCCCGGCGCGCGCAGTGGTGCGGCTCGAGAGAACCGGTCGCGGCGGCAAAGAGGTCACGCTGGTGGAGCACCTCGAGCTGCAGAAGCCGCAACGCGAGGCGTGGCTGAAGGAACTCAAGTCCGCGATGGGTTGCGGCGGAGTGCTCGAAGACGAAGCGCTGGTGCTGCAGGGAGATCTGCGCGAGCGCGTCGCGAAATGGTTGGAGAAGAAAGGCGTGCGGAAGGTGACGGTCGCGAACTGAGCCTGTTGCGACCGCCCCTCCCTTGTCACCCGAACCGCTCGAAGACGGAACCGGCGATCGACGCGTCCGCCGAGACGTGCAGCGAACCGCAGCGCTCCTCGATGGTGTCGCCGAGCTCCGGGTAGAGCCGCTCGTTGAGCTCGAAGTAGACGCCGAGCACGTCGAGGCGGTGGGTCGCGCGCGCGACCTCGTCCACGCACTGCAGCAACAGCTCACGCGCAGACCACGAGCGCGGCAGCGTGATGGACAGCATCGACATCGGTGCCGCCGACTCGAGACGCAACAGCTCGCGCACGACGCGCGGCAGCTTGCTCTTCGGCGTCGTCTCGACCCAGCCGCCACGCGACCACTCGCGGCGACCCGCGGAGCTCTTGAGCTGCGCCTCGACGATGAAGCCGCGCTGCCAGCGGAACGTGCACAGCGCCGTCGACGTGCGGAGCGAGCCGAGCAACTGCCGGTCGTGACGCGCGACGTGCTGCTCGATCGCGCGAACGAGGCGCGGGTCGCCAGGACGGTTCTCGAGCGCGAGCTGCAGGTGTGTCAGCTCACCGCGCGGGTCTCCACGCACCGAGAGCATGTCGGCGTAGACGGCCATCGCGTCGAAGTCCTCGAGTGGTGGGAAGGGTTGCATGCGGCTCTCGACGAGAGGCGCACGCAGCTCTGACGCCGTTCTCCCTCTCCCTGCAAAGCGGGGAGAGGGCCGGGGTGAGGGGCCGGGTCAGCCCATGCGGCCATGCTTCTTCTTCGGCGGACCGGAGAAGCGAGCTGGACCGGGGCCGGGGCCCGACGGCGGCCCGAACTCACGCCGCTTGGGAGCCGACTGGCCACCCGAGCGCTGATTCGACGAGCCCGGGCGATCGCCGAAGCGCTGCTTCGGAGCGAAGCCCTCACCGCGCGACTTGTCGGAGCTGAAGCGCCCAGCGGACGGACGGGGCGGAGGACCACCCTCGCTGCCGAAAGTGCCCGGAGGACGTGCGCCAAAGCGCTCTCCACCGCCGAATTTCTTGTTGCCGCCGAAGCGGTCGCCGGGGCGCGGCTTGTCGCCGAACGACTTGCCACCACCGCGATCCCCAAAGCGTTTTTCGCCGAACGACTTGCCGCCGCTGCTGTCGCCGCGATCGCCAAAGCGCTTCTCGCCGAACGACTTGCCACCGCGGTCGCCTCCGCGATCGCCGAACGACTTGCCGCCACTGCGGTCGCCGCGATCGCCAAAGCGCTTGTCGCCGAACGACTTGCCGCCGCGGTCGCCGAACGACTTGCCGCCACCGCGGTCGCTGCGATCGCCGAACGACTTGCCACCACCGCGGTCGCCGAAGCGCGGCTTGTCGCCGAACGACTTCCCTCGCGGTGCACTCGCGCGCGGCTCGCCGTCGTCACGCGCCTTCCCGCGCGGAGCGCTCGCCCGCGGCGCTTCGTCGCCCTCGTCTGCGTCACGCGACTTTCCGCGCGGAGCACTCGCCCGCGGCGCTTCGTCACCCTCGTCTGCGTCACGCGACTTTCCACGCGGCGCGCTGGCGCGAGGTGCTTCCTCCTCCGCATCACGCGACTTCCCGCGCGGCGCGCTGGCCCGCGGCGCTTCTTCAGCGTCACCGGACTTCGCGCGAGGCGCGCTCGCACGCGGAGATTCATCAGCCGACTTCCCACGCGCGGCGCGAGGAGCGCTCGGCGGAGGCGCGGCGGCATCGAGCTCGCCCTCGAGTTCGTCGCTGATCATCCACTTGTTCCCGAGCGGAGCGGACTCTTCCTCGCCGCCCTCGTCGCTCGCACCGTCATCGTCCGAGACCTCGGGCATCGACGGAGCAAACCGCTCGGCCTTCTTCGGCGGAGGCGCCGGCCGCTCACTCCGCGGAGGACGCTCGGTGCGAGGAACAGCACTGCGCTCATCGCTCTCAGCGCCCGCAATCGTCACCCGCACCTTGCGACCGCGAATGCGCGTGGCGTGGAGCGCCTTGATGACCTCGTGCACCGTCTCGGTCGGCACCTCGACGCGCGAGCTCAGCTCACCGACCTGCACGCCGTGAATGTTCCGCGACGGAATGTTCGCCTCGTTGGCGATGGCTCCGACGAGATCCTGCGGGCGAATGCCGGCACGCTCGCCCATGCTGATCGACAGCGCCGTCATGCCCTCGCGCGGTCCCGACGAACGCTCTTCACGACCGCCGCGGCGATCACCACCGCGCGAACGCTCACCGCGATCCGACCCACGGTCTGAGCCGCGATCTCCACCGCGCACGCCACGATCCGACGACGACGAGCCACGCGACTCGGCCTTGAAGTCGACCGAGTCACTGGCGTGGGGCGGGTACAACTTGCGCTGCAAGAGCAACATCGCCGCGCCGGCGACCTGCTCCATCGAGGCATCGGCAGCAGCGGCCTTCGCCAACTCGATGAACTGCGCGACGCCTTCTTCGGCGAGCGCGTTCTGCACCACTTTGGCGACCGTCTCCGAGCGACGCGCGTCGAGCTGAGCACGCGTCGGCACCTGCGCCAGCGGCACCTTGCCCTTGATCTGGAACTCGACGTTCTTCAGCAGCCGCTGCTCACGCGGGTCGAGGAACGACAGCGCCGTGCCGTCTTTGCCCGCGCGACCGGTGCGACCGATGCGGTGCACGTACACCTCGGGCGAGGTCGGCAGATCGAAGTTCACGACGTGCGACAGGTTCTCGACGTGCAGACCACGCGCGGCGACGTCGGTGGCGACCAGCACGCGCACCGCTCCGTCCTTGAAGCGCTTCAACACCTGATCGCGCTGTTCCTGCGTGAGGCCACCGTGCAGCGCCGCCGGCTCGTAGCCCGCGCGCATCAGCACGTGGTTGAGCGACTCCACTTCGGTGCGGGTGCGACAGAAGATGATCGCGCTCTGCGGGGTCTCCCACTCGAGCACGCGCATCAGCGCCGCTTCCTTCATCTTGCGCTGCACGATGAACGCCGACTGGCGGATCTTCGGCAACGTGCCGGCCTCGACCGAGCGCGCAGCGATGGTCACGCGCACGGGGTTCTTCAAGTGCTTCTCGGCGATCTTCGCGATGCGCGAGGGCAACGTCGCCGAGAACAGCGCGGTCTGCCGTTCCTTCGGGAGCTCTCCGAGGATCTTCTGCAGATCTTCCTCGAAGCCCATGTCGAGCATCTCGTCGGCTTCGTCGAGCACCACCACCTTCACCTTGTCGAGCAGCAGCGTCTTGCGCTCGATGTGGTCGAGCGCGCGGCCCGGCGTGGCGATGACGATGTCGACGCCGCGCTTGAGCGGGCGAATCTGATTGAAGATCTCCTGCCCGCCGTAGACCGCGAGCGAGGTCACGCCGATGCCGCCGCCGTACTTCTGCACCGCTTCCGCCACCTGCATCGCCAGCTCGCGCGTCGGCACCAGCACCAGCGCCTGCACCTGGAACGGCTTGCGTTCTTTCGGGTCGACGCGCTCCAGCATCGGCAACGCGAAGGCGGCGGTCTTGCCGGTGCCCGTCGCGGCCTGACCCAGCACGTCACGGCCACCGAGCAACGCGGGAATGGTCTCGCGCTGAATCGGCGTCGGCTCCTCGTAGCCAAGCGCTTTGAGGGCAGACAGCACCTCGGCGCGCAGCCCGAAGGAGTCGAAGGTGACGGACGGCGGTACGGCGGGGGATTCCATTCCCCTCGCATAACCTCAATTCGGGGCGTCGTCGTCGAAACCTTCGGCGGTCACCCCGGCGGTCGGCGAATACCCCTCGGGGAAGAACCGCAGGTTGCGCTGCATCGACACCAGGAGGTCGAACCACACCCGCTTTTCCTCGACGCTCAGGCAGGCGCGATCGAGGAGCCGCTGGTTGAACTTCGGCATGAACGAGTTCTTCGCGTGCTCGATGCCGGTGACGCCGTCGAAGTGCGCGTCGACCAGCTCACGAAGTCGCGCCTCACCGAGTGAACGCAGCGCCTTCATCTGCGGGAGCGCGCGGTGCGACATCGCGCGTTCCTGACCGGTCGTGATGCGGTCGCTGAAGGTGTACGTGAGCGTCGCTTTCGTCATCGCGTCGTGGAGCGCGCCGTACAGGAACCCATGCTCGCGACGCATGGAAACCATGCGATTCGCGCATGCCGCCATCATGCGCGACACGGCCATGTGGCGGTTCTCGTCGACCGTGTGGAACATCGAGAGCCGGCCGAGCGCCGTGCTGGCGTTCATTTCGGCGACGCGCGTCTCGAACGCCTTGCCCATGTGATTCACGATGCCGCGCCCGAGGAAATACGTGGTCACGAAGTCGGCGCCGAAGGCCTTCACGAGGAACTTCACCGACGGCCGAGAGACGATGAGCGGGCGCAGCGGCTTCACGGGCAGGCGCAGCGACTTCATGTCGTGGTGTTCGCGCACGGCGTCGAGCACGCGCATGAACGCCGCGATGTGATCGATCTCCTCTTCGACCTCGAGCCGCATCAGCGCGCCGACCTGCGGGCGCACCTCGTCGAGGAAGTCGGCGATGGCGCGGTTGACGAGCACCACGAAGCGCTCTCCGTCGCCGATGCGGAAGTACATCATCACGTACGTCCAGTGGTTGAGCGCGAGCTGCTGCTCCTCGCTCAGCGACGACCAGCGCGGCGTGTGAAAGCCGAGGCTCATGTCCCACGGAGCGAGCGGCCCCGCGGTGATGGCGCGCTTCCAGTCGGTGTCGTCGAGGTGCGCGCACAGCTGCTGGCCGTGCGGGTTCGCGAGCCGCCGGGCGGCGAACGAATCGAGGCGAGCGAGTTCTTCAGCGGCGAGATCCATCGACGCCCCCAGACTACCGCCACGCTCAGTTACGATGCGCGCATGTTCTGGCTGTGGTTGTTGCTGGCTGCGCTCGACGGCGGAGCCACCCCCGATGCAGGCACTCTCGATGGCGGCGTCGTCGACGCGGGGCCGGTGGCACCTCCGCGCTGGCAGTGGACGCACGATGGCGGCTGGTGGCTCAACGACGCCGGCCTCACCGACGTGCTCACCATGCGCGTCGGCGAGACGGCAGAAGTGAAGCTGCCGCACCCGATCATCCTCATGCAGTGCGACGTGCCACTCGTGACGCTCGGCGCGACGCAGGACACGTTGCTGCTCACCGCGGTGCAGAAGGGCGACACGCACTGCGGCTTCTGGTTCAAGAAGAACTCGTGGCCGGACCGCAGCATGGAACTCCACGTCGGAGCGAAATGAGGATCTCCGTCGCGCTCGCCGCGTTGCTGCCGTCGGTGGCGCTCGCCCTCCCCGACCCGTTCTTCGTCGAGAACTTCGAAGCGCCGACCGCACGCCTCGATGCCGGCGGAGTGTGGACCGAGGTGTACGACGTCGCCGCGAATCGCACGATCGGCTCGGTCTTCGCGCATCGCGGCATGGGCGGTCTGAATCTGTCGCGGCAAATCGCGCAGCCGACCAACGGCACCGACACGCAGCTGGAGTGGGTCTCGAACGAATCGTCGCTCGGTGAATCGTGGCTGCGCTGGTGGATGCGAACCCGAGTCACCGCGCCCGCGCCGCAGCTGCTCGTCGGCTTCGGAGACACCGGCGTCCCCAACCACATCGGCCTCTCGCACGACCCCGGCGGGCTCTACGTCGTCGGCTTCGACGGCCTCAGCGATTTCTTCGCACCGCGCGCGAGCGATCTCCCCGATGCGGGTTGGCATCTCTACGAGCTGGGCATCGACGGCATGGGTCGACGCGACGCCGGAGTGCAGCTCGTCGTCGATGGCACCACCGTTTTGTCGTACCGCACGCGCCTCGATTTTCCAGACGCGGGCGTGCGGCAGATCAACATCGGGCTCACCTACGCCGAGCCTCGCAGCATGCTCGGGTCGATCGACTACGACGACGTGCGCGGCTCGGTACAACGACCCGCAGGATCAGTGCGCGTCACCGGCCTCAACGGGCCCTGGTACGTGAACACCTGCGTGCGCCTGCGGGTCGATTTCGCGACGAGCAATCTCCAGTTCCCGCGCTCACTTTTCGACGCCAACGCACTGAGCCTCGCCATCTCTCCGCCGGCGACGTTCTTCGTCGACGACATGTGCTCCGCGCTCGTCGGTCTGCCGTTCATCGTGCCGGCGGGCACCAACGTGGTCGATCTCTGGTTCTCGCCGCCGAGCCCCGGCAACTACGTCGTCACCATCGGTGCGGACGATCTGCTCTCGGGCACCGCGGCGATCAGCGTGCAGCCGATGCCCATCGACGCAGGTCAAACCGACGCGGGCCGTCCCGATGCTGGAATCGCCGACGCTGGAGCGGCCGATGCCGGAGACACCGACGCCGGAATCGCGGACGCCGGAGACGCGGATGCTGGAGAAGTCGACGCAGGCGCGAACGTCGACGCAGGCACGCCGGGCGATGCCGGATCGTCGACGGACGCCGGAGCGATGATCAGCGACGCCGGCTCCGATGATCCTCGCGAGCTCACCGTCGGCTGCGGCTGCGACGCGTCGAGTGGAGCGTGGTCGTTCGCCCTGCTGTTGCTCGCGAGCCGCCGTCGCCAGCGCTGATCAGTGCGCCTGATCAGCCCGCAGCTTCGCGGGCAGCAACGACATCGTGAGCAGACACGCAAAGAGCAGCACGAACTCCACGTACATCGCGCGCTCGAACGCCACGCGGAACCCGCTCACCCGAATCGCGGCGAAGAAGATGGTGCCGATGGTGGCGATGCCGGTCGCTCCGCCGAGCTGTTGAACCGCGTTGAGCACACCCGACGCCGAGCCGACCTCATCGCTCTTCACGCCGCTCAAGATGAAGTTGAACAGCGGAGAAATCACCGCGCCCATGCCGAGCCCGCACAGCAGCTCGGGAACGATGAGCCACGACACAGGCAAGGAATCAGCCGGAGCATTCAGCGCCACGAGCAAGAGCCCGCCCACGCCGGCCATCAACACCAGGATGCCGCCGTGCAACACCTTGCGGCCGAACCGCGGAGCGAGCGCGCCCGCACTCACACCCGCGCCGATGGCCGTACCCAACGCCCAGGGAATCATCACGAGGCCGGTCTTGATGGCGCTGAAGTGCTGACCGACCTGCAGGAACAACCCGAGGATGAAGGTCACGCCCACCAACCCGGAGAAGAAGGTGATGACCGACACCAGGCCCGCGGAGAACTCGCGCGTGCGGAACAGGCGCATCGGCACCAGCGGTGAAGCGCCCGAGCGCTCACGTGCGCGCTCCCAGAAGACGAACGCGACCAACAACACTGCGCTCGCCGCGAGCATCGCGAAGGTCCACCACGGCCAGTCGGCTTCCGGGCCTTCGATGAGCGCGTAGATCGACAGCCCCGCGACGCCGCTCACCAACACCGCACCCACCACGTCGAGCGTCGGAGCGTTGCTCGCCTTCGACTCGGGAAACAGCCGCGCGCTCGCGATGAACGCTGCGATGCCGAGCGGCACGTTGACGAGGAAGATGGTGCGCCAGCCTGCTCCGAAGAGATCGGCGTCGACCAGAATGCCGCCCAGCACCGGCCCCAGAATCGCGCTGCCACCGATGACCGGCCCGAAGAGCCCGAACGCCTTGCCCAGCTCGTTGGGAGGAAACACCTCGCGCACGATGCCGAAGCCCTGCGGAATCATCGACGCCGCGAACACGCCCTGCACCAGCCGGAAGATGATCAGCTGCGCCGGAGAGCTCGCCAGTCCGCACGCCGCGCTCGAGATCGTGAAGCCCGCCACGCCGATCAAGAACAGCCGTTTGCGCCCGTAGATGTCGCCCAGCCGGCCGCCGGTCACGAGTCCGATGGCGAAGGCCAGCGCGTAGCCGCCCATCACCCACTGCAGCGCCGACATCGACGCGCCGAGGCTCTCGCGAATCGACGGGCCCGCGACGTTCACGATGGTGCCGTCGAGCAGGTCCATCACCTCCGCCGCGAGGATGGTGAAGAGGATGAGCCAGCGGCGGCGATCGGCGGGCTGCGTGGTTTCTGCGGGTGCTGCTTCGAGTGTGGCGACGGTCATGACGGCCTCCCTTGAGGGTCAGCTCAGAACAATGTCCTGATTGACTGAACACTGTTCTAAATGCTGAACGGCGTACATGTCAAGGCGACCTGCCGCTACCCCTGCCGAGCTCCCTGAGCCGCCGTGGTCTTCGGCGAAGAAGAAGCGCGTACCGCTCTCGCGCGAGCTGCTCACCCGCACCGCGCTGCAAATCGTTGACGCCGAGGGGCTCGAGGCGCTCTCGATGCGGCGGCTGGCCGACGAACTCGACGCCGTGCCGTCAGCGCTCTACGCGCACGTCTCGGGCAAGCCGGAGCTGATTCAGTTGATGCTCGATCAGGTCGCCGGAGAGATCGAAGTGCCCGACGCGCAGGGCTCGCACTGGGAAGATCAGCTCAAGACGGCAGCGCGCTCGATGCAGAAGAACCTCGCCAAACACCGCGACCTCGCGTGGGCCAACCTCGGCAACCTCCCAGCGGGGCACAAGGCGCTCGCCGTCGTCGAGAAGCTGCTCGCGATTCTGCGAGCCGGTGGAATGCCGAAGCAGATCTCGGCCTACGCCATCGACGTGCTGCCCTTGTTCATCAGCGCCAGCGTCTACGAGGGCTCGCTGTTCGTCAGCAAACTCGAGAAAGACCCGAAGTACTTCGAGCGCATGGCCGACTATTTCCGCGCCCTGCCCGTCGAGCGCTTCCCCGTGTCGTCGGAGCTCGTCGAGGAGATGATCGCCCCCGAAGAAGCACACGACGCGCGCTTCGAGTTCGGTCTCGACGTCATCGTTCGCGGCCTCTCGTCGTTGGCGAAGGAGAAGCGGCACCTGAAACCGAAGCCGAAGCCGAAGAAATGACGGGCTACGGCACGGTGTAGCTGGTGAGCGCGTTCACTGAAGCGCTCCCGCTCTGAGGTACGGTGAGGTCTTGATCGATCGCGACGCGATCTCCCGAGCTCGGCGCGCGGGTGTTCACGAAGTTTCGGTCGGCATCGAGCAGCACCGTCACCTTGTACGCACCAGCGTGCACGTTCGGCAGGTTCATGGTCGCGCTCGTCGAACCCATCGCCGCGGGCACGGAAATGGACCGCGCGGCGTGACACCCGAAGGTCGGAAAACACGCGCTCGTCGTGAGCAGCACCCAGACCTGCGCCGGAGCCGACACCGCAGCGCCAAACGAAACGTTCACGTCGACCGACGCCAGCGTGGGCCAGGGCGCTCCGCCGTCGCCGCGTGAAGCGAGGTCGCTTGGAAACGGAGAAGGCACCGTTCGCGCTTCCTGCTTCGTGGCGTTCCACAACACGTGCTGCATGCCGCGCACCTTCGTGTCGAGCACCAGCGTCGTCTCGGTCGGCGTGAAGCGCGCGTCGATGTACGAGCACCCCGCAGGCACCGAACAGAACCGCCACGTGCCGCCATCGGTCTCGACCAGCGCCGTGCGGCTGTCGCGCAGCACGCCCTGAAAGAAGCCGCCGTTGCGGTAGGCGAGCACGTCACGGCCGCTCACCGTTTCGATCGAAAAGCCGAAGCGCAGGGTGTTGCTCGCGTCGAGCTCCGTTTGACCGAAGACGAACTGGCCATCGACCGGTCGCAAGTCGAAGTTCATGACGGGAAAATCGCCGAGCGGCGTCAGCGTGGCAGGGCCGCTCCACAGGCCGGAGAGCTTGCCGAGCAGCTCGATTCCTTCGACGCCCGCATCGCTCGTCATCTGGCCACCACCACCGCCACCGCCGCCTGCTGCTCCACCGCCTCCGCCGACTGCCGCACCGCCACCCGCACCAGCGTCGATGACGCTCGCGCCCGGGCACGCGAGAAAGACTGACGCTGCGAGCACGACTGCCGCGAAAAATCTCATGAGCGAGCCTGTGTTGCCGAACGGCCGAGGGTTGATCACCGCGCGTGCGTCAGCGCTTCGGGAAACGGAATGCGAGGGCCCGCATCGCCCGGCACGTCCTTGAAGCGCACGCCGGAGATCCAGTCTTCGCGGGCCTGCGCCAACTTCTCGCGTGAGCTGGCCACGAAGTTCCACAGCAGGTGGCGCGGGCCGTCGAGCGGCGCTCCGGCCATGAAGGCCAGGCGCGTGTTGGTCAACGCAGTGACCGTGCCGCGCTCCGATGCGCCGAGCACCGCGAGCTCTCCCTCTTTGAAGCCGTCGTTGCCGAAGCGCGCTTCCCCATCGACCACGTAGACCGCGCGCTCGGGGTGGAGGGTGTCGAGGTCCAGCTCAGCTCCGGCGTCGAGTTCGGCGATGGCGAGCGTGAGCGGCGAAGCAATGGCGACCGGCGACGTGAGCGAACCCCACTGACCGAGCACCACGCGCAGCGAGACGCCGTCACCTTCGACCACCGGGAGCGACGAGCGTGCAGCGTGTTGAAACGACGGAGGGCCTTCTTCGCGCGAGAGCGGGAGCGCCACCCAGAACTGCAGTCCGTGCAGGGTGTACGAGCGGCCGATCAACGAAGGCGGAGTTCTTTCGCTGTGGACGATCCCATTTCCCGCGGTCATCCAATTCACATCACCGGGGGAGATGCGCTGTTCGGTGCCGAGGGAATCACGGTGAAGAATTTCGCCGTCGAAGAGATAGGTGACGGTCGCCAACCCGATGTGGGGGTGTGGCGCGACGCCGCCTTCTGCCGTCCCGGTGGTGGTGTGCGGCCCCATGTGGTCGAGGAAGCAGAAGGGGCCGACGAAGCGCCGTTCGCGCTGGGGAATGACCCGGCGCACCGTGAAGTCACCGACTGTGGCGGGCTTGCTCGACAGGCGTGTTTCGACCAGCGGCATGCGCCTGCTTCTGGCACGAGTCAGTCTTCTTTCCGACGATCGCGGCGTGTGGGCGGCGTACAATCACCGGCCTCACGAGGTAAGGCTCGACCTGGACGAGCCGCGGTTGAACCAGGTGTTGGGGGGAGGTCCGATGGGTGAGTTGAAGCCGAAGGTGCTGTTGGTCGACGACGACTCGATCGTCCTGCGCAGCTTTGGGGAAGTGCTGCGACGCTCGGGTTGCGAGGTCACTCCGATCGCGGAGCCGCTCGAAGCGGTGGCCGCCGCGCGCGACCCGTCGATCGACGTGGTGGTGAGCGACATCAACATGCCGAACCTCTCGGGCATCGAGGTGCTGAAGGCGTTCAAGAACGCTCAGCCTGATCTCGAGGTGATTCTGATCACCGGCAACGCGACGGTCGAGACCGCGAGCGAAGCGGTGCGCCTGGGCGCGTTCGACTACCTGACCAAGCCGCTCGATCGCCTCGAAGATCTCACGCTGCGCGTGCAGCGCGCGGCCGAGCACCGCATCGTGAAGCGCCGCATGAAGGAACTGCAGAATGAGCTGCAGACCATTCAGCGCTTCGACGGCATCGTGGGCCAGTCGGCTCCGATGCAGGGCGTGTTCAAGCTGGTCGACACCGTCGCGCCCACCACCGCCACGGTGCTGATTCGCGGAGAGACCGGCACCGGTAAAGAGCTCGTCGCGCGCGCGCTTCACTACCGCAGCCCTCGGCGTGAGAAGCCGTTCGTCGCCGTGAACTGCAGCGCGTTGACCGAGACGCTGCTCGAGAGCGAGCTGTTCGGTCACATGAAGGGCGCGTTCACCGGCGCGCTGTCGACCAAGCGCGGGCTCTTCGAAGCGGCCGACGGAGGCACCATCTTCCTCGACGAGATCGGCGACATCTCGGCGGCGATGCAGGTGAAGCTGTTGCGCGTGTTGCAGGAAGGCGAAGTGCGGCGCGTCGGCAGCAACGACAACGTGAAGGTCGACGCGCGCGTCATCGCGGCGACGCACGTCGATCTCGAGAAGGCGAAGGGCGATGGCCGTTTCCGCGAAGACCTCTATTACCGGTTGAACGTCATCACGCTCGCGTTGCCTGCACTGCGGGAGCGGCCCGGAGACATCCCGCTCGTCGCGCAGCACTTCCTCAAGCACTACTGCGACAAGATGGGGAAGAAGCAGCTGACCGGGTTCTCGCCCGCGGCGATGAAGCTGCTGATGCGCAACCAGTGGATCGGCAACGTGCGCGAGCTGCAGCACGTGGTCGAGCGCGCGGTGGTGCTGTCGCCGGGTGAGGTGATCGAAGCCGACGTGCTCCCGCAAGACGCGTCAGCAGGAGCGGGAGGCGCGGCCGCTTCGTCCGACGCCGACGTGACCGACTTGCTGCACCTGCCGTTCACGCGCGCGAAGGAAGCGTACGTGCGTGCCTTCGAACGCCGGTATCTGTCGAAGATGCTCGAGCGGACGAAGGGCAACGTGAGCGCGGCGGCGGTGGCGGCGGGGCTCGATCGCTCGAACTTCCGCCGTGCGATGCGCGACTGCGGGCTGCGTGATGCTCCGGCGAAGCCCGGTGCGGCGACCTCGACTGAGTCCGACTAAGTCACCCGCCCTCTTCACCGCCGCGACCGAACGACATGAGGTGCTTCGAAATCTGATCGGCGGCGGCCTTGCCGTACTGCCGCTTCATGGCCGCGTAGGTATCCCCGCCGAGCAAGCCGTCCTTGGGGATGCTCTCTCCGCGATCGATGAGCTTCTGCTGCAGGTGCTCGACGGCCTTGGTGTACGCGAACGAGCCGGTCATCGTGCTCTGGAATTCCTTGTCGTAGACCTTGCTCAGTTCCTTCTTCAGCGCGTTGGTCTGCGCCTGGGTGAGCGGCTTCGGAGCGACGATCTTCGCGCTCATGCCCGCGCTCGCGCCGACGAACTCGTCCTTGAACAGCTTCGCGGCACCCTGGCGCGCGGCGGTCTCGGCGGCCTTCTTCTGAGCGAGCGGCGTTGACGACGAGGTCGACGAGGTCTGCTGGAAGGAAACGGGACGCTGGCGGGTGGCGGCGGTGATGGACATCGGAGGCTCCTGGGAAAGAGTGGCTTCGTCTTCGAGGACGGAGCGCCGCGCCGATTCGTGCGGGCCTCGCAAGTGCGCGGATCAACGGGCTTGTCGGACCCGGTCTGTAGATTTTCGACATGCGAATGACCGGACAGACGCTGAACGGAACCGATTGGGCGCTCCTCACGCCTCGCTCGCGGGAGTGGCAGGCGGCGTGGGAAGCGCTGGCGGTGGCGACGGGCGACACCGATTACGTGGCCGAAGACGAGCGCACCGGGGAAGTCTGGCAGTACATCGGGACGGTGCGGCTGACGGGGCGCGAGTGGCGTCACGAGTTTCGGCACCGCTTTCACCCGAAAGCGCAGGAGCGCGTGGTGATTCGGGTGAACGCGACGCGCGGGTGGAAGCCCGACAAGCGCTCAATGCTGTGAGGCTGCGAGCTGGTTCTGGAATACGGTCCGCGGCGCGTGAAGAAGCGACTCATCACCGCTGACGAGATCGAAGCCGAGGCGAAGAAGGGAGCGAAGGTGGTGTTCGCTCCGCGCGCCGAGGCGATCGTCACGCCCGCGGCGTGGTCACGCGCGAGAGAGCTGGGAATCGAGATCGATCAAGACGCGAACGGCGCGGCGGGTGTGCGCGTGGTGCGCGGCAGTTCGGTGCAGCTCGAGCGCTTCGCTGGAGCGGGCGCCGGCAAGAACGTGCAGCTCAAGGACGTCATCACCGCGGCCGACCGTTCGCCGATGGGTGCGGGCTTCATGGCGTGGAGCGCAGCCGATTCGTTCCCGTGGGAACTGACGTACGACGAAGTCGACTACGTGCTCGAGGGCGAGCTGCATGTGGTCATCGACGGGAAGACGATCGAGGCGAAGGCCGGCGACGTGGTGTTCATTCCGAAGGGCAGCAAGATCATCTTCGGGACGCCGAGCCGCGTGCGGCTGTTCTACGTGACGCACCCGGCGAGCTGGGCCGGCTGATCAGACCGATCAGTCTCAGTCGAACGGCTGCGGCGTGATGCCCTTGGCGCGCAGGCGATTCGATTGTCCATCGAACTTTCGCGACCGACACCGATTGTCGAGTCCGCTGTGTGAACTCTCTTGAGCTGAAACCGCGGCTGACTACCGTCCCAAGCCTTGGGCGAGGAGGGTTTGAGATGAGTTCGTTTAGTTGGATCGACAATTCCGAAGCAGACCGTCGGCGCGTGTTGGAAGCGCTGCAATCACTTCAAGAACAAGGCACCGTCGACGAACTGGGCCTGGGCACCATTCGTGACGGATTCGCCGACTTCTTCTTCCCTGGCACCAGCACCCAGCACACACGCGCCGGCTACCTCCTCTACATCCCGTGGATCTACCGACACCTGCACGAGAAGGGCGTTCGCAACGGAGACATTCTGCGCCGTGGACGGGAAGAGGAAATTCGGCTCATTGATGCGTTAGTCGAGGACGGAGACCTCACTGGCGTCATCGGTCGCGTCGCGCGACAAACGCTCAAGAATCTGCCGAGTGCTGCGTACTGGGCTGCGCTTCAGCGTTTCGCAATCTTCGAGCGTCAACTCTCGCTCGACGAGTACCACCGCAACTTTGAAACGTTCCGCAAGGCCGCCGAGCGCGACGAAGACAAGAACTGCATTGGAGCGCACGACCGTGACTGGCACGGGAATCTCCCCCGACCTCCGGAGGGCTTTCCACGCAAAGCCAGTTTCAAACTCCGAACAGGAGACCGCCAGTACCTCCTCGAGCGCATTGAACTCACGGTGCCGGACTCGCTGCTGGCATGGCTGGCGCGAGAGGCTAAGACACTGGCTGGCGACACCCCGTGGGAGCATCCGCAGCGCGCCGACTTCCCGGCCGAAATTGGAAGCCGCCTGCTCGAGGCCGAATCTTTCTCGGTTGCAATGAATGGCGCAGCAATTCTCTACAACCTGCTCCTCGCTCGGAAAAAGCAAAGCGACGAACTCGTCGCTGACTACGCCGAGCGAGTCACCCGTTGGGCTGAGGAGACGAAGGCCTGCGAAGCACGCATCACAGACTGGGTCGCCCGCAGCATCTGGCCGTCCATCACGACCCTCGCAAACGTCTCCGGTCCGACTCGTGCCTTCGTCGATGAATGGTTGCGCCTGAAGCCTTGGCGGTCCGGCTTCGGGACCGAAGTGGAGCAACTCATTCAGCGCCGCGAGTACCAACTCAAGGGCGCGAGAGCGCGACTGACGAACCAACGCGCACTCGACATGTGGGGCGGTGGTTCAGGACTCGAATCCACTCGTCTATCGCTGGCCGGCAGCCCTTCGCGTCTTGCGCGATCTTCGTCCGGAGGTTCCCCATGCTGAATCGTGAAGATCGCCGTCTCTTCCTGGAGATGCTTCGCCCAGACGAGGGCTACCTGGTCGATTTCGCGATCGGCACCACCTACACCCTGGACCTTCGCGCCCTCCTGATGGCGCCGTTGGCATTCGCGAGGCTCGACAGCCTTCAGCGTGACTCGAAGGAGCACGTCGATCTGCTCGGGACCTTGAAAGCGCTACGCAGTCACGCGGAGAAGATGCTCGTCTTCTGTCAGGGTGACTGCATCGTCGTCCCGCCATCGTTCCAGCGTCTGTTCACATACGTGGAGGAGTCTGTTGTGCCGGTCGCGAGCCCGGTGGAGGTGGGGTCGTTCCACCCGAAGATGTGGGCGATTCGGATGATCAATGCCGACGGTGACGTTCGCTACCGCGTGCTTTGTCTGAGTCGAAACCTGACCTTCGATGCGAGCTGGGACACGGCGCTGGTTCTCGATGGAACGCTTCGGCGGGATCGCGAGAAGGCCTTCGCCTCGAATCGACCTTTGTCTGACTTCTTCGCAGCGCTGCCGGGTTTCGCGACAGTGCCTCTTACGCGCGAAGCGAAGAAGCAAATCAGTCGCATCGCCGACGAGTTGTTGCGAGTGGAGTTCGAGTTCCCCGAGGACGTGAGCGCGATCGAGTTTTCGCCCATTGGTATCAATGACAGTTTTGGTGTCCCCTTTCAGAATGATCGGGCTGACGACCGTCTCGTCGTCTCTCCTTTCGTGACTGATGGCCTCCTTGCGCGGCTGCCCGGGAGCGGTGGCACCCTGGTTTCTCGCGCTGAAGAATTGGTGCGTCTCTCCCCCGAGAGCATCAAGTTGTTCGACGGCGTCTTCGTTCTGAACGACACATCCGACCGTGCAGGCGTTGAAGCTGATGCAACGGACTCGATTCGAGCGGACTGGCCACCGCCGAGTTTCGGACTCCACGCGAAGGTCTTCGTCTTCGACCAGGGGTGGGACACCTGGGTGTGGACTGGCTCCGCAAACGCAACGACCGCTGCGTTCGAACAGAACGTCGAGTTTCAGGTGGCGCTGTCGGGAAAGAAATCACGGCTCGGCGTGGAAGCCACGCGGAAGAGCCTCGAGGCGCTCCTCGAGCCGTGGAGCGCTCCTCCCGACGCCGTGAAGCCGACCGCAGATGAGCTGAAGCTCGAACAGCTGCTTCGCAAGGTTCGCGCCCAGTTGGGCCGGTCGGAGTGGAAAGCGAAGGTTCGACCAGACGGGGACGTCTTCGTCGTTTCTCTGAAAGCAGATGGTCCCTCCCTGCCTGACGACGTCGAGCTCTCGGTCTGGCCGGCGTCGCTCAACGCCGCAGCGAACTCCCTCCCGATGGAATGGGGAGGCGAGATTGTCTTCCCAGGGTGTGGCTTCGAATCGTTGACGGCCTTCTTCGGAGTCCGCCTCCAGCTGACCGTTGGGCCGCTCTCTGTCGATCAGGAGTTCGTCATCCGAGCTGAGCTGGAAGGCGCGCCCGAGAACCGTCAGGCCCGCGTCCTGGAGTCGCTGCTCGAAGGACCGGATGCGGTCGCGCGGTTCATTCGTCTTCTCCTGGCCGAGGACGCTCTGGAGGTGCTCGCTGCGCTCTCTGACGGCGCAGCCGGAGCCAAGTCGACGGGGAAGGTCGCAAGCGCCGCAGACGAGACGCCGCTTCTCGAGTCACTGCTCCGGTCGCTCTCGCGCAACCCGGACCGCCTGAAGTCGATCGAAGAAGTGGTGCGTGACCTGATGGCCAGTCCGACGGGAGCGCAGCGCATTCCTCCGCAGTTGGTTGAAGTGTGGACGGCGGTGTCGGAAGCGCGTGTGGCGCTGGGTGAGGAATCATGAACCTAGACGAACTGGCGCAGCGAGCGCTGCGTGGACTCAAGGACTTCCAGCGCAACACCGTCGACCACGTTCACACGCAGCTCTTCGCGCCGAATGGTTCGAAGCGATTCCTGATCGCCGACGAGGTGGGGTTGGGAAAGACGATCGTCGCGCGTGGGGTCATTGGGAAGGCCATCGGTGCGTTGAAGGGCAAAGTCGAACGAATCGACGTCGTCTACATCTGCTCGAACGAAGACATTGCCGAGGAGAACATCAAGAAGCTTGCGGTGGACTCTGCGGCGAAGGCGACACGACTCTCCTTGTTGGTCAAACACCTCGGAGAACTCCGCAAGTCGAAGGCTGCGATCAACTTCGTCGCACTGACCCCTTCGACATCATTCGAGGTACAGGCCGGACTTGGTCGCAAGGACGAGCGCGCGCTGCTGTATCGAATGCTCGCGCACATCTGGAAACTTGGAACATCGAAGGCGCCCATCAACGCCTTGCGCGGAGACGCGGGGGTCAGTTCTTTCGATCGTGAAGTCGACGCTATCGACCTCGAGTCGCTCGACTTCGAGCTCGCATGCACTCGAGCGTTGGAGCGTGCAATCAACGCGGACGATGCGAAGTCGGGCGAAAAGACGCTGCGCGAGCAGTTCACGGAGTTGTGTGCCGCGTACCCGCGCTTCGACTCACGCGTCTCCGATGAGGTGCGTGATCGGCGGGCGCGCTTCGTCGGACAAATGCGTGCGCTCCTGGCCGCGACGTGTCTCGAGATGCTCGAGCCTGACCTGATCATCCTCGACGAGTTCCAGCGCTTCGCTCATCTCCTGGAAGGGCAGGACGACGCCTCGCAGCTGGCGCGCCGGATGTTCGAGATGAATGACGCGCACGTGATGTTGCTCTCGGCGACGCCGTACCGGATGTACTCGACGGCAGACGACGAAGGGGCGGAGCACTACGAGGACTTCGTTCGAACGGTGCAGTTTCTCGAGCGGGGTACCAACACCGCGGCTTCGTTCAAGGAGCTGCTGGGCCGGTACCACAACGCGATGAAGCGGCTCGGCGCAACGAAGGACTCTTCCGTGCTCGAGTTGGTTGCCAGAGAACTCGAAGCCCGACTGCAGAAGGTAATGGTGCGGACGGAGCGTCTGGCCGCGAGTACGGATCGCAATGGCATGCTGGTGCAGGTCGACTCGGGCCCACTGCAGGTCAAAGCAGCCGATGCGACGGGCTACGTGGCGATGGACCGGATGTCGGCTGCGCTCGAGCTTCACGATCCAGTCGAGTACTGGAAGAGCGCTCCCTATGCGCTGAACTTCATGGACGACCACTATGAGCTGACGCGCGCGATCGAACGTGTCGACGAGTCTGCTCGTCACGAGGTCGCCCGTGCGCTGCGCCTCAAGGGTCACCACCGACTGGAGACGCGTGCGCTCGAGGCCCGCGAGCGCATCGACATGGGGAACGGGCGGCTGCGACGGCTCCACGACGACACCATCGGTCTGGGGGCGCAGCGCCTAATGTGGATTCCGCCGTCGATGCCTTCGTACGAGCTCGGCGGCCCTTTCGCTGATCCGAAGCTCGAGCACTTCACCAAACGTCTGGTCTTCACTTCGTGGCGATTCGTACCGCGCGTGATCGCGGGTCTGCTCAGCTACGAAGCCGAACGGACGCTCGATACGCGAGCCAGTCGCCGTCGAGGAGGTTTGCTCCGCTTCGGTCGGAGTGAGGGACGACTCACCGGAATGCCGGTGTTGGCGATGCTCTATCCAAGCTCCGTGCTGGCGCGTGCATGCGATCCGCGTTCGCTCCTGCAGGACGTGGCTTCACCGGGGAAACTCCCGACCCTGGCCCAGGTGCTCGAGGTGGCCGAGGAGCGGTTGCAGGTCTCGCTCGACACGAAGTTGAAGCCGGGCGACGGGCCGGTAGATCCTCGCTGGTACTGGGCAGCGCCGCTGTTGCTCGATCGCAAACTCGACGAAAAAGCGACGCTCTCCTGGATCCAGCAGGAGTCGCTGGCTCTCACATGGTCTGGTGAGGAAGACGAACCAGACTCCAATTTCCAGGCGCACGTCGAGTTTGCACGCGCCGTTATCGAGGGGCGCGAGACCTTCGGAGCGTTCCCTCCGGACCTCGCGCGGGTGCTGGCGGAGCTGGCGCTCGCCGGCCCCGGAACCTTCATGTTGCGTTCGATGCTTCGGATCTCGGGCATGGACACGAGCGCACTGCTCGGTGACGTCGGACTGGAAGTGCGAAACGCGGCCGCCACCGCAGCTTGGTCATTCCGTACGCTGTTCAACCAGACTGAGTTCATCGAACTCGTGCTCGGCGAGGCGAAAGAGCGCGGTGATGAGGAGGAAGGCTTCTGGAGAGTCCTGCTCGGCTACTCGCTGAACGGCGGCATGCAGGCGATGCTCGACGAGTTCGTTCACGTGCTTCGCGATTCGCTCGGTGAGACCGAGCATGACGTGAGCGATCGATCCCATGCGATCGCTGAAGCAGTCCGTGAATCGCTATCGCTACGCACGACGAACTTGAAGGTCTACGACCGCCGACCCACGGTGGGTGGGCGTAGCATCGAGCACGGAGATGAAGTGCGGCTTCGCTGCCATTTCGCGGTCACGCTCGGCGACCAGTCAGCAGAAGACGGGAAGCTCACGCGTTCGCGCCAAGTGCGACGCTCGTTCAACTCCCCGTTCTGGCCCTTCGTGCTCGCCACGACCTCGGTGGGACAGGAGGGACTCGACTTCCATCCGTACTGCCACGCCGTCGTGCATTGGAATCTTCCGTCCAATCCCGTCGATATGGAGCAGCGGGAGGGGCGGGTCCATCGTTTCAAGAACCACGCAGTCCGGCGGAACATCGCTGCGAGCTTCGGCCTCGAAGTCTTGCAGGGTGACGCTCACGACCTCTGGGAGCAGGCATTCGAGAAAGCAAAGTCAGCGCGAGACACTCAGCAGACCGACATTGTGCCGTACTGGGTCTACCCGCGAGAGGGTGGAGCGAAGATCCAGCGACACGTGCTGTCGTTGCCGCTGAGCCGAGAACACGAGCGCACAGATCGACTCCTGCGATCGCTCGCCGTGTACCGGATGGTCTTCGGTCAGCCGCGACAGGACGACCTGCTGAGGTACCTCACTTCGAAGTTGGGTGAGGAGGAACTCGCAGCGACGCTGAGCCGAACGCGCATCAACCTGATGCCCCTTCATTGATCTGTCGGCGTTGTTTTGACGCCGGACACAACAAAGCCCCGAGGTGGCTGGATTTCTCCAACAACCTCGGGGCTTTCATCAGTCGGGGAGACAGGATTTGAACCTGCGACCCCTTGGTCCCGAATCTTCTGTCGCGCTGTTGGACGGCTTCGCACTCGCTCACGCCGGCTCCTATCGCGTTGATTCCCCTCGGTGCGACCCAAGCTTCCTTTCCACTGTTTGTCACCACGTAGCATCGCAACGAATGGGCTTGGTGCGCCGGTGGTGCGACTCAGATCCTCATCGCTTGGTGCGCTTCTTGGGCTTGGCTCGAGCAGGAACCACGTCGATCGCGACTGAACCTCTCCATCGTCCACGCACCGCGTCCTCACTGTCGAAGGCGCAACACCACACCGGATCGAGGGCACCCATCGTTGCCGGGGGCGTAACAACCAGGCTGCCGTCAATGAATGGAACGCCGCTCTGCGCGCCGCGCCGACGCCTGATCTGGTCGAGGCGTACGACTCCTGGTTGTTCCACGGCGCTCTGCTCTTCACGCGACGCCGGAAGCGCCGTGAGTGAGATGGGACTCTGTTCGCGAAGCAGCCGCGGCAAGCCCGTTGATTCATCCAGCCGGGGAAGGTCTGCCGAGTTGAAAGGCGTCAGCCACCACGGACCGCGACCGACCGGCGAGAAATGAAGGTCCGGGTGAAAGGCCTCTCGTGACCCGTGATGAGGCAGTTTCAATCCGCTGTGCGTACCCAGTTGCGGTGCCTCGTGAACTACCCGTTCCCAACCAGTCGCGACCACCGCCCCATTCGAGAATCGCGGGAGATCGGCGCCGAGGACGATTCGCGTTTTCTCAAACTCCAACTCCACAACCGTCGAGAAGTCGTTCACATCGTCGAAGTCGCCCGTGAGGCGAAGGCTCACCAGATAGGCGAGAAGTTCCTTTCGTTCCGGGCCTCGCACGGTCGCGGTGATTCCTGACGGCATCGGCAAGGCGATTCCCGAATGAAGTCGAATCAGTCCGTTCGGGTCTTCGCCCAGAAGGTACTCGATCGACTTCATCGCTCGACCGACCACGTTCTCCTTCAAGGCAGTGCTCGTTGCGCGGCGGTCTCCTCTCAAACGAGCTCCGCGCAACCATGCTTCGACAACAGAGTCCGCGTCCGCACCGGCAATGCCGACAAAGCCAGGACTGAGCTCGGCAATCAGTTCGGCAACGCCGTCTGCGTGATCCTGATGAGGGTGTGTCCAGATCACACCAACAACGGGTTCTGAAACAGTCGCGAAACGATCGTAGAGACGACGCAGCGGCTTCCCGTCGCTTGTCGCACAGCCATCAATGAACAACCAGCCCTCGTTCGGGAGCGCGACCGCAATGCCCTCTCCCTTCCCAGGGCCCGCCACGAAGACGTGCAGCCACTCGCGGTTCAGGTCCGTCAATGACGACAAGGGCTGCGCAGATGGAAGAGTCACAGCTCCCAGGGCGGAAGCTGTGCAGTGACCGGGAGAATTCGTTCGCCGCTCGCCGCGACGTGAATCTCTACGAAGCCGCTCGCTTCACTCGGCTTTCCCCAACCGACCTTCAGCCACTTCTTTGCGGGGACAAAGCTGCGCACCACTTTCTTGATCGGACGGCCATTTTCTATCGCCGCCAGCATCAACACGACCCCGTCCTTGTCTGCAGAGACGACTCGCCCGGGAGTCCAGCTCTTCAGCACTCCTCCAGGCGGCACTTGCGGATCTTTCCACCGTGAATCGGGCGGCACGCTCGCCGGATAGATGGACTCGGCGAGCAAAACGGCCTCCTCCGCATCCTCAAGTCTCCACCGCAATTGCTTCAGGTGAGGCTCCGCATCAACCAGCGCATCCGGAATTTCGTCGAATGCTGCTCGCGCGTGGCCGACCTCACCAGCGTCGAGCCAAGACGCAACGACCCAGCGATGCATCTGCCGCGCAAGCCAGGAGTTCTGTGCGACGCGAGCACGATCCGGATCGATTGAATCGAGTGCAACGTTCCACGCAGCCAGCGCGTCGTTCGTCTTGCCGTGAGCAATGAGAAAAGAAACGAGTCGAGCGTTCCACCACGGGTTGCGTGCACCCGGATTGCTGACGCCACTCCACGTCGGAGCGACGGCCTGTTTGTAGGCGTCGAGCGCTCGAGGCAGCTTTGTCCGGCTCTTCTCGAGGTTGAAGCCGAGATAGTGCCACGCATAGTCATCATCACCGTATTGCATGAGCGACTTGTCGTAGAGCGCAGCAGCTTCTTCGTAGCGTTTGAAGGTCTGACTGAGGGAGCGCGCGCGATCCCACATCATGTACTTCGACGGCACTTCCAGGTCCTCCCATCGCTGGCCGATCGGCACCTGCGTGTGAGCGAGATGGTGCGCCTTCTCCAACCACGCGTGCAGCGTTCCGCCTGACAGCTGCAGTGGTGAGGTCGCACCATCAAGCGATGCGTAGTGCACTGCGAGCTTGGCGTGCGAAACGCCGGTCGAGTCAATCGACTGCAGTGCGATCCGAACGGGATCGGCAAGTCGCAACTTCGTGTCACCGTAGCCGAGGCACTGCGTCAGGAGCGGAGCGTCTTGAGCAGAGAGCCCCGCAAGCTCGACAGCCTTCGCAACCGGCAATGGAAACCGCGCCTGCGCCACAGCGCGAAGACCAGAGTGAAGCTCGGGACGCGAAATGAGCTGCTTAGCCAGCCCTTCGACCAGGGCGGTCAACGACCAGTTGTTCCGAACGGCGCGGAGTCGCTCCACGACTCGAGACGCGTTGCCTGCACCGAGCCCAACTACGCCTACTGCAAGGCGCACCAGCACGGGGCTGATGGCACTCGATGAACCGAGTGCATTCCGAACCGACTTCGCCGCTTCAAGGTATGAGCCCCAAGCAGGATCTTCGAGTGCCTCTGGGTGCACTCCGATTCGTTCCAAACGAACCGAGCGCTCAAGCGGGAACAGTCGAGCAATCGCGTCGTCGTCGGCAAGTGAGCCTGTGAACAGCACGAGCTTTCCATGGCTCCACCCTTGAATGAGTTGGAGGCCTTCACCGCGCCGACGCTGCTCCTCCGCGGTGTCACCCAGACTCGCGAACATCCACGATGCGGGCAGGTGAACCACAAGTGCTTTGCCTGCACTGGCGGCGCGCGTGGCAAGCTCCTTTGCTCGCTCAGCCAAGGTTTTGGTCGAATCGAAGGCGATCGCAACTCCAGCGGCATCGAGCGCGGTCTGCGCGAGGGCGTGAACGGGCGTGTCGACCTGCATGAGGTCGGGGGGCTCGACACGCACACTCGGGACTTCTCGCTCTAGAGTCCGGACCAATGAACTTCGTCCCGAACCAGTCGGGCCAGATACCCAGACGGAGCCCTGCTCCAGCTTCTGCAGGACTTCATCGCGCTTGGGCGTGAGGTTGAGATCGGCGAGCTGCACGCGGCGCGAAGCTACCTGAGGCGATCTCTTCCCGCCACGATGGCCGAACGTTCGTGCAGGTTCGCACGAACGCGTGGCGTCGCCTCAGCTCTCGGGCCCGCGCGCAGAGTGGATGTCCACCACGATGCCCTCTGGCGCGTGTGCGCGGAAGCGGCAGTCGACCCACTTGATGCCGACGTCGTCGAGCATTCGCTGAAAGAAAGCGGCCTGCTCGTCGCGTGGATCAGATCGTTGCTGCGTGGGATCGTCTGAACGAAACGGCCAGCGGCGGGAGCGCTTGCGCCGGCAGTGGAGTGTCGAGGCGGCGGAGGATCTCGTTCAGCAACTCTTCGATTCGCGGGGCGTTGGATCCGTCGGTCCGTCGTAGCCGACTTGGTCGGGGACGCCGCTCGCTGACGCTGTCCGCGTGAAAGCAGGAGGCCAGCCAACGAAAGCTGACGTCGCGAGGGTTGGACCAGACGCGCTGGCGAAGCTATCCATTTCGAAGACGTAGGTCGGTGACACGATGTAAAGCACATCAGCCGCATCGTCATCGTCGTTCGAAGTTGGAAGAATGTGCGCGGTTGAGAAACGACGGCTTTTCCGGACTTCAAGGGAAGGTCGTAGAAGTCGAGTTCGGCTGCACTCCTCATGCGGATGGCGTCCGCTGAGCACATATGTCACTTGTGTCACGACCGGATGGACGTGTACCCACGAATGGGTCTTCGCTGCGATACGCCCAGCAGCAATGCTCATGTCATTGAGTGCGCCCCATGGGACATCGTCTTGGTTGACATCTGACGCATTGAGGAACGGACTTACGTCAGTCCCGTCGGGCACGCCGAAAAACCCGCGCGCTTGAAAAATGCGATTCATGAATTCCCGTCCTTTCGCGAGAGGATAGCTGCGACGCCTGTGTTTCGTCCGAAAGGGCGAAAGCGTGCGCCCGAAAAGAACTGCGTAGCCGACTCGCGTAGCCAGCGTAAGTTCGCGCAGCCGGGGGGCCCGCGTGAGGAAAACTGCGCATCGCGCATCGATGAAAGACTTGGCGCTGGAGCTTCGGCGCGAACTCGCGGCACAGGGTGAGCTCTGGAGTGCGAAGGAGCAGAGTGCACGTTTGGTCTCCAAGGCCCTCGCGTGCTCGCTCGCGGCTCCCGGGGTTCTGGAGGTGTACCTTCCCTTTGACTGCAGTCCGAGGCCGATGGCCTTCCGTGTACGGCTCGCCGTTGCGACACGAGCCAGAGACGCCTCTCTTCGCGTCGTGGCCGAGGATCCGGTCGCCGTCGATGGTGATGGTGATGGTGATGCGCTATCTGCAATTCTCGCGAGTGCTTTCAGCGACACGTTTGGTCCTCTCGCTCGTGAGGCATGCTTCGACGCTCTCTTGACCGTTGGTGCCCGGAACCTTGACGTTGATCGCGCAGCGCTCAGCGGTCTCGCCGCTGTGGATGGGCAACTGATCTTCACTGCCGGGGAGCGTGCGCAATGAGCGGAACTCTCCCAGATCCGCTGAAGCGAATCCTCGTCGTGCTCGGAGTCCTCAACGCGGACGGCGGCTTCAATGCTGATTGGCTCAAGGACCCGTCCGCCGCGATGGGGACTTTGACAGCCGCGCGGATCACTGAACTGTTGGAACTCGTTTCAGAGCTCACAGCGTCCGCTGCGTCCATCGACCCAGCGTCACTTGGGCAAGTGGAGCAGCAGGGCGCGAGCCGGTTGTTCCCCATCTATGCCGACGCGGGCCTCTTTGTGGTGGTCACCGACAAGAGCAACGGCGTCATCGAGCTCGCGCTCGCGATGCGCCAGGAGCTCTCTCCGGTCGGGTTCGTGACCTTGCAGCTTCCACTGTTCGCAACCAACGGCACTTCGAGTGGGACGAAGGCGTGCGACGACGGAATCGTGCTTGCGGCTGATCTCACTCCTCCAAAGGGTGCCGTCTGCGAGCGTCTACGGATCCGCGTTGCGCTTCCGTTCACAGGACACCCTCCCTCGCTCGGGGTCGAGATCGTCGGCCTGTCACTCGACGGCGGGCCAGCGACCGACCTGGTTCTCTCGAGCCTTGACGACGTGTCCACCCAACTCGTGACCCAACTTCTCGCGCTGATCGCAGGCGGCGTGAGCGGAGCGGCGGCGAAGGTCGCGGCCGGGTGGCGTGCGGTTCTTCTTGGGGTTTCGCCGCTCGACTTCGGGAGCATGACCAGCGCTGATGCCCTTAAAGGTTGGTTGAGGCGAATCGTCGACTCAGGGGCTGCGGCGACGTGGTGTTCGGCGCTGAACGACGTGCTCCCGAGCATTCTCGGCGTCACCTTCGAGACGCGCCTCGACGAGCGACGCTTCAGCGTCGGGGTTGTGGTCACAGCAGTGAAGGTGCCCAACCCTGCCCTCGACCTCGATCTCGAAGCGAACATCGATGCGTTCAGCGTCGGACTGGCGGCGGGCGAGCGCGCCTCACTGCCGGGTGCGATGCGCCTCGTGGTGCACCTCTCTCGCGCCGCCGGCGCTCAGCTCGTTGCGGGTGCGAAAATCCCGAACGGGATCGTATCGGTCAAGGCAGCACGGTTTGGCATCGCTTTGCGAAACGGTGTTGTCGAGCCCCTTCTCGAACTCGAAGGCGTTGACGTGAAGAGCGGCGCCAACCCCACGCGGACTTGGGAGCTGCTCTCCGCAACGGACATCGATGCGTTGGTTGACGTTGCGGCCAATGCCGCAGGTGGGCCAGTCAAGGACGTACTCGACAAGGCGAAGCGGATCGCACCCCTCGTTGGGCTCGCGCCTGCGAAGCCCGTGCTCAATGTGGAGCAGTTCTTCGCGAATCCGGCGCTTGCGCTCGACTGCGCCATCGAACAGGTGGTGACGACGACCGCGTGGGACGCGGTGCGAGCGGCGCTCGATGTTGACGGCGCAGCAACGACACGAGTGGGCTCCTTCGATGATCCCCTGGTCCTCGCCACCACTCCGGCTGGCCAAGCTTGGATTGGAAAAGCGGAACTCTGGCGCGACGCGGCGAACAAGACCGCTTCTGCAGGCATCAGATTCGACCTCAATGTCGTGAGTGCCGCTGCTCAGGCGAAGGTCTGGCTGCGCCCCGTCGCGGTCGAGCAGTCCTTCGGCGAGTTGTGTGCAGGCAAGCCGCCGCCCGCCCCTCGGTGGCTGCCCCGCGTGGTTGGTGGCTTCGACATTCGAGGGGCTGCAGGCGCTCCGATTTCTGTGCCTCTCGGCGCAATGAGTCTCAGCTTCAAGCGCGTTCAGCTCAAGGCTGATTGGCTACGCGAACGCAGTCTGTCGCTGAGCGTTCTGCTCGAGGGGCTCGACGTCAGCCTGAGCGGCGGGACTTCTTGGAGTGTGCCCAACGTCGGAGCGGGGCCGCTACTTCCGCCCCCCAACTGCGGCTTGCCCGCCAACGAAGTGGAGTGCGTCGCCGCAACCGCAGCAGTTGCGATGATGCGCGCGGGCGGGAGTTGGGGATTCGCGGCGGCCGTGCTTTCCGGCGTAGTTCCGGACGCCAAGAGTTTCGGTCGGACGCCGCCTGGGCGCTCGGCATGGTCGTGGGGCAACGTCGTTTCCGGAACCCAGCACCTCAAAGGCATCAGCGGCACTTTCACGAAACTCACTCTTCCCGCTGGAGGCTGGAGCGACGTCGTCAAGGACCCGATCTCGACGTGGTGCGACCACATCACGGGTCTGTGGAAGGTGCCCGCACACGTGCCGGCGCTTCTCGAACTCATCGGCCTCGCAGCTGCTGGCCACCTCCCCCGATTCGGTGCGCCTGACGACGGCATTGATTGGACTTCGGGGCCCGGAGTGCCGGCCCTTCGCGGCGGCGCCCCGGTCACCGGCGGCGGATCTCGAGAGGAGCCGTGGGCCGTCAAACTCAAGGCCTGTGGTGCAGGCGATCTCGAACTGCTCGGGTGGACGTCGCCGGGCGTCGGCCTGCGAATCCAGCCCCTCGCAGTGTTTGATGGCGACCGAGTGTCTGTCGACACGCGCTTCCGGATTGATGCCGAAGACTTCGGCATTTCCTGGGTTTCAACGTGCCGACGAAGAGACGGGGCTCCGCTCGTTGACGATGTCGATGCGTTGGAGCTGGGCGTGCGCTTTTCGGGATCGGGAATCCTGCCTCTCATCCGTCTGAAGCGCCCGGTTCCTCTCGAAATTCGGCCAGGCAACGAGCTAGATGTCGAGCTACGCACCAAACTCTCCAAGATCTGGGCTGACTACGGACGTTCGCAGGGTGGCTGCAAAGGCTTTCGGGCTCTGGCTGCGCTTGTTGTCGAAGTCGGCATTGGTCTTGAAGACGCGAACGGCGACTTCAGCCTTTCGGCCAACGCACTTGATGCCGTTGCCAAAGACGCGCCGGACTTCTTCATGCGTGTCGTCTGCCCACGGCTCGACGACGAGGCGACGCGCTCGCGCGTGCACCAGCGCGCGGCAGCCCTCGCCGGTGACGAAGCCGCCGGGCTCCTCATTGGGCCCACACACACTAACGCCGAATCGGGCACTCCCAGGGGACGCGCGTTTCGAGACACCGCAGGAGCGTTGGGACTCATCTCGAGCGGAGTCACGCCGCGCCTCAATGCGGGCGGACTCGCGAAACTGCTGACGGAAAGAGTCGGCAAGCTCGAGGCGGCTTCTGCAGCACGCGCACACGCGACGGCGGCAGAGCTTCTTGGTGGCCAATCCCGCACGTCGATCGGATTCGGGCTCAGCATCGGGCGGCTCACGGCGACCGCATTCGACGTCTCGCTCGACATCCGACTCGACGGTTGCCTCGACGTCGAGGTGGGCTTCACGCTGGACCTGACAACCTTGAGTGCAACGGCTTTCGCGCTCGTGCGCTCGGGTCCTCTTGCACTCATCGTTCGTACGAGCACAGCCTCATTGCCGCCCGCCGCCTTTTTGAGTGTCGCCGGCAACGAGCTCCCGCTCGACAAGCCCGAAACGATGCTCGGTGTCGTCGAGCGCGCGCTGCGCCATTTTCTGTTGAGTCTCGCGGTCGAGGCGCTCCAGCAGTCTCCGCAATCGGCACTCGGGAAGGTTCGCGATGCACTCGCTCTTTGGAGCGACGACCGGTGTGCCTCGTGGCCTCTGCTCTCGCTCGTTGACCCGATCGGTGGGTCGGCCGTCCCGCTGGAAGCTGCAGCGAGAGCGCTCGCTGCCGTCAGTGCGAACGGACCTGGCGCTCGCCTTGTCAACGCGATCGCGGACGCGTTTCCGGGCGCAGTCACTCTGAGTGGCGACGCGCTCATCGCATCCATTTCGGCTGGCGGGCTCACCGTTGCCGGACACTTGCCCCTCGCTGGCGCCGCCGCAAAAGGCGAGTTGCGACTGGCCGACGGCACCACGGCACTCGTTGCGCAGAGTGATGGAACCACACACACACTTTCGCTCGTTCTCGACGGAGGCGCCCCAATTCGGCTCGTGCCGCCGTCGCCGCTCGCGATTGCTTCGGCAGCGACTCAACGCCTCATACCGCTCGTCGTCGGCGCGGCTTGCGCTGACCTCAAGCCTTCAATCGATCTGAGCGAGTTCGGCGCGATCTTCGGAATCGTGGATGAAGTCACCGCAGTGGCTGCGCTCAAGGATCCGGTCACGCAGCTGCGGAAGGCGTGGTCGCCCACGCAAGCGAGCGCGAGTGCGTCGAAACTGGCGGGGGCATTGAACAAGCTCGGCATCCAGCCGACACACGTTCCCGGCGACGTTCGCGTGGGCATCGATGCCGGCCCAGTCGCGTTTGGCGTGGGTCGTCATTCGGCGATTGCTTCGGCCGGCGACATCATTGGTCTGCGCGCCGATTTGCCAACGTTGAGTGGTCTCGAGATCGCAGCTGCTCTCGGTGTCGACGACACCGGCTCGTTCGCTCTTGGCGGCGACATCTTGTGGGCGCCGAGTTTCACCCTCGGCGATCCCGCCAACCCGCTTGTCATGAAAGTCCCGGCCTTCGAGCTCTCGCTTCGGACGCCCGGCACCATTGCCGCTGTCTGCTTCCCATTCGGGAAGACGTCAGCCAATCCGGCTGCCGTCACGACGATCACGTTGGCGCCCGCTGTGGGCTTCACGATGGGTGAGTGGCAAGCGGCGGTGCGCACGCTGGCACCTTTCCTCGTCGAAATTGGCCTGAAGGTTCTGCCGCCACTTCCCATCACATGGCGCAGTGCGCTCAAGGCCGGCGAGATTGTTCAGGAGGACGCGGCCAATACGCTCTTCGTTCACAAGGACCTGCTGACCAGCGCGACACCGCTGTGGACCCGAGCTCTCGCTGTCATCGGGACTGGTCTCGGCCAGCCTTTGGGCGGCGTCGCACTCACGGTCACCACTCCGCAGGGCTCTTTGCCTCGTGTGAAGCTCGAGCTGCAGCGTCAGATCGTCGTCAAGCTCGAGGACTCGCCGAAGATCGAACTACTCATTGGGCTTGAGAAGCCCGAACGCGACGCTGGTGGCAAGGACCTTAGCCTCGAGATCGATACGGCGACACTCGGCAACGTGGCCGTCTGCATCCCGATCGGCGTGCGGGCCAACGGTACGGTCGAGAAGCCTCTCTTCGATTTCGAAGCGGTTCAGCTTCTCGGTGCGACAGCGCTGGTTGACTTGGACGTAGTCGTGAAGCCTGCGGCCACTCCACCGGTCGACGTCGCCGTCGGTTTCTTCGCCGATCTTCACAAGGTCACCATTCCCATCGGCAAGGTCACGAAGAGCGATGTGCTCGATTCGCTCGGTGGGCAGACCGAGTACGAAAAGGGGAAGAAAGCTCCATCTCCAACAATCGACCTGGGCATCAACGTCCCTCCGCGTGGCTCTTTCAGCCTCGACCTCGATGCACGCATCCCGATTCAGCGGACCTTCGGCCCGCTCTACATCGGCACGCTGACGGTTGCCGCGAGTCCGCAGGAGGTCGACGTGGGTGTCGACGCGCGCGCCTCGTTCAACGGAATGAACGTCGCTGCCGATGGGCTCGGTGTGACCATTCCAGTGCCGACCGTCGGCCAACTCGACACATGGCGCCCACGGCTGGACGGGCTCGGGCTTGGCTACGACGGCAACGGGGTGCGCATCTACGG
Source organism: Archangium sp. (assembly GCA_047600485.1). Classification (GTDB taxonomy): domain Bacteria; phylum Myxococcota; class Myxococcia; order Myxococcales; family Myxococcaceae; genus Archangium_A. The sequence continues at coordinate 9,079,533 of JASGKS010000001.1, read as the reverse complement.
CAGCCTTCGCAAGCGCAGCGAACAGGGCTTCGATGACTACCAGGGAGCGTGCGTCATCGAAGCCGCTGGCTTCGGCCTCTCGGCACTCGGCGGACTCCGTCCGGGTGACCCGCCGAGCTTCTACGTGTTCGCCGTTCTGAACGCTCCGCTTGGCGGTCCACCGTACTTCTTCCTCACCGGCGTCGCGGGGGGCTTCGGAGCGAATCGTGGCCTCGTGGTACCGCCGGTGTCCGAGCTCGAGAGCTTCCCTCTGCTGTCGCTGATGAGCGGCGACGCCGACGCGCTCGCGAAGACGCTGACGACTGATCAGAACGCGTTCCCTGTGGACGTTGGCGCTGGCTGGTTCGCGCTCGGCATCAACTTCACTTCGTTCGTCGTAGTGCGCGGATCCTTGCTGGCGACAGTCCTCATCGACGGTCGGGACGCCGAGGTGAACGTCCTCGGCAGAGCGGCGATGATGCTGCCCTCAGCATCAAGTCCGATTGTTTCGATCGAGTTGGTGCTGAAGATCAGCCTTTCAACTGCGAATGGGAATTTCGGGGTCGAAGCACGGCTCACCGAGAACTCGTGGCTGTTCGACAAGAGCTGCCGTCTGGAGGGTGGGTTCGCGTTTTATGTCTGGTTTGGCGGCGAACACGCTGGCGACTTCGTCATCACACTCGGCGGATACCATCCTCGCTACGAAAAGCCCGGACACTTCCCCGACATTCCGAGGCTGGGGTTCTCCTGGACTCCGGCGGATTGTTTGGTGATCAAAGGTGAGGCGTACTTCGCGCTCACAAACACGTGCGTGATGGCGGGCTGCAACCTCGAGGCTCGGTTCGATGGCGGATCGGCGTTGGCGGCGTGGATCATTGCGCGCGTCAACATTCTCGTGTCGTGGAAACCGTTCCACTACGACTTCGAGATTGAGGTCGAGGTCGGTGTTCGCTTCCTCGGCATCGAGTTCGCGATCGGTGCGGCTGTTCGGATCTGGGGCCCAGAATTCGCGATGGAAGTCCGGGTGAAACTCGCGGTGGTGACTTTCACCATTCGGTTCGGAGCTGACAACGCGGGCCGACCTCCGCCCCTCGAGCTCGAGGAATTCCTCAACCTCCTGCCGGTCGCGGATGAAGCGACGCGTCAAGTGCTCAAGCCGTCAATCATGACGGGGCTGCTCGAGACTCCAGCCGAAGCTGAAATTCTGCGAGTGCGCCCGTGCTTCACGCTCCGTGTCGATAGCGGCCTCGCGTTCCGACACGCCACCTACGACGGAGTTGTGAAGGATGTCGAAGTCCCGAAGGGGGAGCGCGAGCTCGACCTTGCTCCGATGCACTTGACCGATCAGCGCAGCGACCTCGTCCTCGAACTTGAGAACGCGGCAGGACTGGCTCAGCAGGGCGGGACGCACGAACTGAGCGCCGTCAATGTTCCGCTCGCGCTCTGGCGCTACCGCGGGCCGGACAACCCGACCGAGCCCAACGACGAGAATGTGCGCGGCGCAAGCATGGCGACGCTGACTTTCAATGCGACGCCGTCGGCTGCCTTCGGCTTCTATGAAGAGGATGCGGGGACAAAGGTGCAGGCTTGGAACCCGCTTGTCAGCAGTCTGGCCGTTCGTCGGCTGCGGCGGACGAGCCCCGCGAGTCGCATCAGAGTACGGAAGCAGCCAAAGGCGCTCATTCGTCCGACGCCGCCGCTCGCGTGGACGCCATCACTCGCTGTGGCGGCGGAAGCGATTCCAGTCCGCTTCTCTGCGCGAGGGGTGACGAGTGAAACTCGCCCCCGGCAATCCTCGCCCCGCGCCGACTCGAAGGCGCGGCTGATCATTGCTTCTCTCCAGAGCCGCACACCGGCAAAGGCGTCGCGGCGCAAGCGGGTGCCAGCCCCCGGCGCACATGTGATTGCCGAAGCGCCTTCCGGCTCTGCAGGCCGCGCGCTCAAGTTCAGCGGCAAGGCGCGAGTCGTCGAGCTGGATCGCAGTGGTGCCGTCTTGCGCGACGAATTGCTTTCGAAGGCCGAGCTGAAGCCGGGGCGAAGCATGATGGTTGGTGCTGAGACTGCTCGCCCGTCGCATGGCTTTTTCGCGTCCGCGGGCTACGACGCGCAGACGCCTCTCGCAGTTGTGCGCTCGCACGTACTGATTGGGCCCGGCGCCGTCGTAACGCTTGGCGCACCGCTCGACGTCCCGCGAATACCTGGGAAAGGTCGTGTGGAAGCGGGCGTCAGCACAGCATCGCAGGACATGCTGACTGTCACTCTGAGCCTGCCCAAGGGCGTCGCGGCGGGCTGCGTCGGAGTGCTCATTGAAGCGTGCAAGAGCGATGCGCCAAACCCATCGTTCGACGACCTCGCCGTAGTCCTTGATGGAACACTCGTAACGAAGCCCGAGCGCGCAGTCATTGATGGTGCTCGGGTACTGCTCCTCTACCCCGCGCCTCCTCCGGTGCCGGTGAACCCGTTCAAGCCCTTCGCTTCTCCGACCATCAACGTGCGGATCCAGGCAGGCGGCTGGGGGATCGTCGGAGTCGCTGCATTCACCGCACAGAGTGCCTCGGTCGCCGCGTCGTTCTCGCTGCTGGGCCTCGCAAAGTTGATGGCAGATCCCGCGTCGACGGCCGCGCCCATCGTCGTTCAGGAGGTCCCATGAGTACCGAGTCGCCAGAGGCAGGCGTGGTGTGGTTGTACGGGCGGTACCGTCCCGATTCTCGTTGCGGGCAGGTATACGTTCCGCGCGCGCCACGAGGTCGGAAGTGGCCTTCTTGACAGCACATCTACCGCGCGTGAGCGCACGAAAACGGAATTGAGCTTTGCGGTCTCGGCGCCGCGGTTCTCCTTGCCGCCTGGCGACTTCCATCTCTTTTCTCCAGCGCCTGACGCATCCGCCACAAGCCGAAATCAGGTGCCGATGTGCGTTCTCTTTCGCGCGACGACCCCGTGGGAGCGTCGGCTTGGAGCTCCGGCGCTCGACCCGGTTGAAGCCGAGCGAGCGCCCTGGCTGGGGCTGCTAGTGCTGCGAGAGGATGAGCTCACGGCGAATACGCGCTTTGTCGAGGGGCAAACTGTCGGTGCATGCTTGCAGTCAGCGGGGGCACCGACGCTGGCCCTGGATCCCGGCGAGGCCGACCTGCCGTGCCTCGCCCTCGACATCGAAGCTCAGCTCTTTGCCGAGATTGCTCCATCGCTCGAAGAAGTCCGCAACCTCTGCCACGTACGGCAGGTCTCGACGGACGACAAAGAGCTGCTCGGTCAGGATGACGACGGTTGGTTTTCTGCCGCCATCGCGAATCGTGTGCTCGCTCAGGCGACGCGTCACGTCGTCGCGCTCGTGTCGTGGGAGGGGCACGGTGATCGACTCGCCCAGCTTGGAGCGTCCCGCCCGACGTTTGCCGTGATGTTCCCAGCGCCGACGCGCCTGTTTGTTCTCCAGCGTTGGCGCTGCACAGGCTTTGACGACGCGGCGAAGGGAGCCGCGTCCTTCTTGCAACTTGCCAAGCGCCTCTCCGTTGGTGCCCTGGGTGGCCCCGCCGACGCATCGACTACGTCTGTTCCGGCGCGGTCAACCGATGATGGCTTCGTCCTGCTGAGCCACGATGCGCGCGACGGTCGGCGCCTCAACACGCTCTATCGGGGCCCGCTCGTGCCGCTGATGGAGAAGCGAGTCAATGGCGCGCCGACACACTCGGCTGAGCAATTGATCGAGACGGTCGACCACGAGCAGTTGACCGAGAAGGTCGATCAAGTCGCCTACGCCGCCGCGTTCGAACTCGGGCGCGTGTTGGCGCTCTCCGACAAGTACTTCGCGCTTTCGCTGATGCGCTGGCGCCTCGGTCAGTATCAAGGAGCGGTGGGCGGCATGCTTGGCTCGCTACTCAAGCCGCTGCTCGACCCGACGCAGCTCCAGCAGCTTGGGAAGCTGCTCAGCTTTAATGCTGTAAGCCGCACCGAGATGCTTTCCCGCGGCAGCACCGAGCTGCTTCCCGGAGGGGCTGCGTTCCCGTCGTGGAGTCGGTTCACCGGCCTTCCGGAGGGCGCTGACATGACCGCTCTCGCGAACGAGGTCGCGAAACTGCATGGACTCCCCAGCGGAACGGGGCTCCTGCAGACCCTGTCGCGCGGTGTGGTCTCAGTTCCTTCACCGTCTTCGCCGCTCCGCACATTTTTCGATCTGAACGGAGGTCACCCGTGAAAGGCGACGCGGTGTTCGTGCTGCCAGACAGCACTCTTCAAGGACTCAAGACTCAGATGTGGGGCACCACTTCTCTCGAGGAGGTGCCACCGGCGATTCTCAATTGGTTGGTGCGAGCGCGTCTGCTGTACGGCGTACCGTTCGAATACCTCGTCCCAGACGCGTCACTGTTGCCGCCAGAGTCGATCCGCTTCTTCTTTCTCGACCATAACTGGACCGACGCGCTCGTCGACGGGGCCGTCAGCGTCGGCAAGTCGACAAGCTGGGAGTATCTGCACCACGAGCGTCGGAGCGAACTCTTGCGTCAGAGGCTCGACGAAGCAGGGCCGGCAGTGCGAACGGATGCACGTGAGAACAATCGGAAGACCGGAGAATGGGCCGACTCATCACAGGAGACCGAGGTCACGGGTTTCCTCCTGCGCTCGTCGCTCGTCTCAGCCTTTCCCGGAATGGAGATTCGGGCCTACCTCAAGAGTGATCTGACGAAGCCAATGCGGCCGTTGCGAATCGACCGCCCAGCTCCGGACCTCCTTCTCGCGATGTTTCCAGGAGTCGCAGCGAAGGTTGTCCTTCGCGAGCCGTCGGAGGGCATCGTCACTGGCCTCAATGACAACGCAGAGGCGTACCTGCGTGACCCTGATGCAAACAAGTTGCTGACGAGCGCACCGACTCCATTGAGTGTCGTGCACTCTCAGAACGGACGCATCGAGATCGCTGATCTCGTGAGAAGCCTCACAATCTCAGGGCCGGAAACGCCTGCGGCCCTCGCTGCTGCCCTCTTGCTCATGCCGACTGAGCTGACGTTCGACGGGCCGGCACCAGCACCTCTCCCTCCAAATCCTCAGCTGCCGCCGGAGCGACCATGACTGTTTCTACCGTCTTCGTGCCGATGCAAGTCGATGCCTTCGTCGATGACGGGCAGGTGCCGCTCGGACGCCTTGACGTTGGTGCTGCCGAGTTCGACATGAGTCCGTCGCGCCCAACTCCGCGCGTGATGGTGCGCTGGGCGCTGCCGGACGCTTTGACTCGCGCCGAGGCCACGACCGCTGAAAAAATGGAGCTTCGCTACACTGCGATCCCGGATCGGTGGTGCGTCTACCGCCTCTGGCCGCAAACAACGGGTGAGCGGCTGTCGGTGAAGGCTTGGCTTATCGATTCGAGAACGGCGCACGGGACGAGCATCCAAACGTGGAATGCGATGCCTCCGATGCCGGCGGGCGATCGCGTTCGTCTCACGGCGTTCGGCTTGGCAGAGAAAGACCTCAGCGCAGGAACCCTGAAGCTGCGTGACCGCTCAACCGCAGATCCGTACTTCGCCGTCTGCTTCGATCGGGCTCTCGGACGCCTCAACTTCGTCGATGACTCGTGGGTGAACCCACCCGAACTCGGCGAGGCAACGTGTGTCAGCTACGTCGTGGCCGGTTGGTTTGGCGACGAACTCGACGATCCCCTCCACGGTCTCGTCGAGCCGTGTGCTTTGCGCGACAAACTTCGAGATCTCGAATTGGCAATCACGAACGCCGCTCTCCGTCGCGGGCGGCCTCGGAGCGTTCTCGCCGGCGGCGCTCAAGGCGTCGCTCGAGTCGCTTGGCGTCCCAACCGATGTCGTCGAGCGCCCTTCCGTTGAACAACGCTGGCGAACCCTCTTTCACGGCTCCGTCTGCCATGTGGTTGTGCGACCGAAGGAAGAACAGGCGAAGGTGAACGCCGGCTACCCGGAGCGCTCGCTGCTGAACTACGAGGCGACGGCCCCCGAGCCGAAGGTTCGATTTTCAACACGTCCCGGGACAGGCACTTCGGCCTTTCTCGGCGGGAAACTGGTCAAGCCTTCGAAGGATTTCCAGCTCGAACTCGAGCGTTTGCGCGCCGCGTGGCTTGGTCGCCACGACGCGCAAGACGATGCCGAGGCCCGCCTGCACGCTGAAGAGTTTGTCCCTCTCATCGGGGGCAAGTCGACGAAGCAGACCATCGAGGTTCCGAAGCCACAGCCGGAGGCCCGTTCAGCGGTTCGCTTCAGCCCAACCGGTGCATTCTCGCGAACGCCGCCTGCGCTCGAGACGGAGACGCTCACCGTAGAGAAGGCAGCGCCGCGGTTCTGGTTGCCACGCGACACGGTGATGAGTGTGCTCGATTGTCGGCGTTCATTTGCTCACGGTTTCGACGGGCGGCTGCGAAATGGCTTCCTCGAAGTGCGCGAAGCAACCGACCTGATCGATCAACGTGTGGTGCAGGTCAGCGGACTTCTCGGTTCGCAGGCCTTCGTGGTGACCGGTGAGCAGATCCTCGAAACGATCACCGAGCCAAGAGAGGCGCCTGCCGGCGTCCGGGCTCTCTGCGAGGAAACGGCACTGCTCGACGAGAACTCCGCCAATGCGATCTCCGCCGTCGTGAGCGCGGCTTCAGGTCTGCCGCTGGACACCATTCGAAAGTCGGTGATCGGCGACCAGCGTTTGCAATGGTTCGCAGGGCGCGCCCGCCCAGAGATCGACGATTGGCGTGTCAGCGGCCGTGCTGGGCTGAAGCGCCTGCCTCCGTCCCGCATCGCCCTTGGTGAGTGGCGCCAAGCGTGGATCCCCATCGCCGTCGACTGGCGCCTCGACCTGTTTCGGGATGACCACTCCTGGAAACTGTCAGCGTTCGACTACGTGCCAACGCCCCCTTTTGTGTCCGCACTGACGACCGGAACACCCGCAGTGACGACGCAGTCGGGGAGGTCGATGCTCACTGAGGGGGCTCTCAGTACGATTGCGGCTCGCCTTGCAGAAGACGCTTCCGTGTCGCAGCACGTTGACGTCGCGAACGCCGCGATCGCCGCTGATCTCGCCGCCGTGACGCTTCCTGTGCGTGCGCGCGCTGGCCGCGATTTCTTCGGCGGTGCCTTCAAACCGACAGCCGTGCACGTGGTCGATGTGTTTGGGCAGGTGCGCCAGGTTCCCGCAGCGAACATGGCGATCGCGGCAGACGACCAACTCGACACAAAGACGCTACCCAACTGGTTTGCTCTTCCTCCGCGTTTTCAAGTCCCCGCCCGCATTGGTTTTCGTTTCCTCGACGCGAGCAATGACGAGAGCGAAGCGATGACCGAAGCCGGCGCTGTGTGTGGCTACCTGCTGCCCGACCATCTCGACGACGCACTCGAGCTGTACACCCCAAGCGGCCAGAACATCGGACAGCTTCGTTCGCGCGACACCGCGTTCGGCGAGAAGGAGACTCTCTGGGAAGAGCCGCCGATGGCTTCGACGTCGTTGGGAGCAATTCCCAAGTGCGAGAATCGGCACCTTCAGGAACTCGCTCGGAGCCTGCAGTCGGCGAAACCGGACAGCAAGGAGACAGCACTCAGTGCGTTCCTGCGCACAGCCGATGCGACGTTGTGGACAGTCGACCCGATCGGACGAGGAGTGGCCGAGCACCTGGCTCTTGTCGTCGGCCGGCCCATCGCGGTGCTTCGAGCGCGCGTTCGGCTCGAGTTCGGCGAACCCGTGCCGCGAGACGACGTCAGACTGCGCGTTCGAGTCGGCGTGACGACACGCCAGGACGACGGTGTGATTGGGGTTTTCGTCGATGATGACTACACGCGCTTCTATTCGGTACATCGCGAGCTCGCCGCGAATGCGCTTCCGATAGGGAAAGGGCTCGGCCCCCTCGGCTCCCCCAACGATCAGCGCAACTTCGAGAAAAAGGAGCCAGTCGAGCCCGTGGAGCACCCCTACATCGTCGGCGACGACTCGTTCCCATTGATGCCAAATCAAACACGGGTGCTGACGATCCTCGTTGACCCACGCGCTTCGCTGCACATTACCTCGGGTGCTTTTCCGCGAAAGGGTGCCGAGGTCCCCGAGTCAATCCTTCGCGGTCTGCTGGACAAGCTTGCGGTCACGTTCCGAATGGGCCCGCTGCTCAGCGACCCCGAGGCGATTCGGATGCCCTTGCCTGCGGAGATCAAGGGTCGATGGTCGTGGGTACACCGTGTCGACCCGACAAACTGGAAGACGGAGCCCATCGAGAGCCCGAACACCGGACCGAGGCTGGACCCGCGCCCTGTGCGGATTGTCGACGGGTGGCTGCGTCTCGAAACCGTGCCACCGAGGTAGTCCTGCTCCCTACTTCGCTGAAGCGAGGGCCCAGAGCTTCTTCAGATCCATCCCGCCCACCACACGTCGCCGGAAGCAGTGAGCGTACAACTGGTCGCCTCGCAGAACTGCTGCTCGCCGACGGGTGTTGACTCAAGCAGCCACGGACCGCCCGATTTGGCATCCGTTCTGTGGGGCACCGTTCGTTAGCTACGGAGGGTGAACCCTCTCGTCACCACCGGCCTGCGCGCACGAAAGGGCCGGGCGTCGCGAGTAACTTCGGCGTGGCCTGCGCTGCGCCCCGCATGGCGAGCCTAGGGTCTGCAGCCTCGAAAGCAGTGTACTTCCCGTCTCTGTAGAAGAGTCGCACGGCTTGGAAACCAAACACGAGAGGCACCATGCCTTCGAAGGACAGCGCAGTCCCCTTGTCGCTGGAGTGCATGACTTTCACGTTCGCGCCAACGATGCCCTGGATCTCGGGGACGGCGGTGGCTACGCCCTGCCCATTGCTCTCGAGGGCCATGACGCTGATGCGCTTCGACTTCAGCACCCGGGTGACGACATAGATGTCGTCTGCGTCGAGCAGCCTTTCGACCGCTGTCGAGAGCGGGTTCACGTCCGAACCAGTGAGGTATTGGTCAAGTTGGGTAACCTGAATCGAGTCTTCGACGACATCGACAAACTCGAACACCATCGCGTGCGCTGCTCTGAAGCTTGCGTCGAGCCCGAGCTGCGACCCGCCCATTGCGCTGACGACCGTGCCGAGCACCGAGACGCCGACGCCAGAGCTGAGCTGCGACGACCTCTGTCCGCTGATGTTCGCGCATTGAACGTTCGGCGTGACAGCGGGCGGCTGCACTTGCACCCCTGCCCGCGCCACCATCACCGTGCGAAGGTCCCCGAGCCGCTCGAGGTCACCGCGCTGCTCCGCAAGCAGATGCAACGGTGATACGTCAGCCTTCGGCAGTCGCAGCATGCAATAGCCGAGTGGCTTCAGAATCCCGATGAATGCGTCGTTGCAGCGCATGCTTCCTCCTCACCTCTGGACTGCGTTGACATCTCCGATGAGCACGTAAGCCAGGTGCGTCTGCGAAGTGGTGAGGTCGTGCTCACGGATCGCCCGAAGCGCCTCGCCAATAGGCGTCGATTTCCTCAGCGCCGCCACGAGACGTGTGACCACGTCGCGTGCGTGGTGGTCGTGCACCTTCCAGAGTGGGGCAACGATCGCCGAGAAGCCGCTCTTCACGAAGGCTTCGGACCAGCCTCCCATCCCTCCGAGTGCATCGCCCGCAGCACCGACTTGGCACGCGTTGAGAATGACGAGCGGGTGAAAGTCTCTGCCGAGCGCGGTCGCGGTTCGCCGCACCTCCGGCGTTTTGAGGTTGATGTCCTCGAGAATCAGCTCGGCGGGATTGGGCGGCTTTCCGGTGTATCTCCCGTGGCCCGCGAAGTGGAAAATCGACACCGGGAAACCAAGTCCAATCGTAAGCAGCTTGAGCACGTCCTGGTGCCTTCCGGCAATCGGTATGGCGTTGTAGGCTGTTACGAGGTCTTTCGACTCCTTGGTCGCCTCGCTCAGGTCGGGCAGCCCGCTAGGGTGGTTGACGTAGCTCGGAGCCACCGTCGCGATTTCGCCCTTTGGCAGCCAGCCGCTCATGGATTCCTTGTGATCAAGAATCCAGCGGCCGACCGGGTGATCGATCGCGAGCATCCGCCCATCGGGTACCTGCGGAATCATCAGTTCCCAGGGAATGTGCGGGTCGTCGCTGACGAACTGAATGCTAAAGTCCTTCCCTCTTGCCTGTCGCAAAGCCGTGTACGCCTGTCGGAATTCGGCGGGGGCCTTCTCCCAGATCTCAAGGCCGATTCCCTCCAGAAAGGCTTGATGACTGCCGGCCGAGAGTTCGGAACAGGACTCCGACAAGCCCGCGAAGTACTGAGCGGGGCTCTCGCCGAGGTCGACTTTGCCCGTCGGCCGGGCGGGCATTCCCGGCACTCCTCTGGGCGCATCCCAGATCCAATAGAGCAGGCACGGGTTCATGCGATCCATTCGGTGGATCTCGACGGTGAGTAGGGGCGGAGGGACCCGCGTATCGACGACCAGATTTCCCTCTGTCCGCGCCTCGGGCATTGTAGGGGCAACGCCCGACACTGCACCCTCGACGTGCAGTGTTCGTTGCGCGGCGCCTGAGTACCTGCCGCCGACGTAGAATGAAGCGTAGACTTCGAACGTCTCGCCGGCTTTGGCTTCCGTCGGCACCTGTGTCTCGAATGTCGCCGGGTTCGAGTTGGCCTCGCGGTTCACTACGACTTCCCGCTCCATTGGCCCCGTGAACGTCAGCGCCGTGCAGCGCAACTTCACATTCACCTTGAGGCTCTTCCAATCGGGCGCCGGCGTCGCAATCAAGAGTGGCACCGTCTCCGTGCCGTTTGAAGCGGGCTGCAACAAAAGGTCGACATCGATTCTCAACGGCTGGCCGGAGCGCACCGGTTCCTTTGGTTGGATAGACGGGTGTCGTGTGCACGTGGCGACCTCGGCCGCAACCGTCGGCGTCTTGTGCTGGTCGCCGCGTGGCGTGTCACCTGATCGCAAGCCATTCGACGGCCGCTTGCCTGTGTTGAGATCTGGCCGCGGAGAACGCGCCTCGCCGATCATTCGCGGCTGACCTGCAGGGCCTACGACGATTACACGCATCTTCGACGGAGCATCGGTACCCGGAAGTACACCACGCGTCGGGCGGGTGCCCGCGGTCGCCTGCTGACTTCGCTTGTCTTCGCGCAGCGTGAGGGCGTCGTGCGCCGCGGCTCCGAGTGCTGCGCCCGCAGTTGCCTCGTGAATCTCGCTCTTGGAGAACGCATAGAGAAGGTCCCCTCCGCGATCGAGAACGACGAACGCACGTTTCTTCGCTTCGAGATGTTTCGAAAGATCGTGGATGGGCATCGACGCTGGAACCACGTCGAAATCGAGACTCCAGCTGAGGTCGCCTTCAATCGCCGGGGGCACGCCCAGACTCAAGTCGGGGGCTCGTGCGAAGACCGCAAACACGTCGGTGACCGGGATCACGCTCCGTGAATTTCCGCGCACGGTGATGCGGTAGACACCAGGCGCCAGATTGTTAATCGTGGCTGCGTGCGAGCCGTCTGGCCCCACTTGCAGCTGCAGCTTCCTTAGCTCGCCCGATTCTGTATTTGCGACGAGCGCGACGAGCTCTGTAGCGCTTGAGGATGTCGCGCGGATGTGAATCGGTTCGTCGTCCGAGTAGACGTCTTCGACCTTCAAGGCGACTTCGACTGGCGGGCCGTCGCGGAACTGGCCTAGATCGATCTGCTGGCCAGTGAGAACGCCCTCCAGATGCACGAGGACCTCATCGGCGTTCTGCATTGAAGCGTGCATTTTGCTGACGTAGGTGACGCGCGCGTCATGCAGCTTGTGGGGCGCGATCGCGCTGACGCGCGGCACCGTTCCGTCTCCGCCCACGTCCTGCCCGTCGACGAGCGTGTAGAGGCACTCGACGCCAGTCGCCGTGAGTTTTGCGCCGAGCTTCGTCGGCTGGTTCGTGCCGACGATCGAGTGAATCTGGAAGGTCGCCCCTTCGCCCGGGTCCTCCGCGATGTTCCTCTTTGCGGCCTCGCGGATCTCCGTATGGAATGCGAGCCCTGCCGCCGCGCGTGCGCCGTCGAGGCCGGGTACTGCGATCTCTGCGGGGACGTGGTCGGACCCGTCAGGGAGCCGCACACATTTGAAGGTGGGTAGCACCTGGTACATCGACGGCAGAGAGCGGACCATACTCGTGAGGTCGAGCAGGTTGAGTGGTCCGAGACCCTTCTTGAACCCGTTCGCCAGCACGTCGAGCGCGTTGAGGGAGCCGAGGTGCGGAGTGCCAAACGTGATGAGGGCGCGAGTGTGTTTCCAGCCATCGAGCACCTCGAGGAAGTGCCGTGCGACAAGGCCTCCCATAGAGTGACCGATGAGGACCAGCTTGGCGTCCCTCGCCCCGCTCCTTTGCTTCCACGCTTTGAGCCACCCTGGCGAGTGCTGTGCGAGCTGGCGCGAGGCGACGCGGATGTCGCGCCGCCAGTCGTACGCGAACTCAAAGAAGTTGTGGCCGGCCTGGAGTCCGAAGCGGCTGACTAGAGTGCGAGAGACGCGGGTGTAGCCGTCGACCTTCCACAGTCCTGGGATGAGGTGGGTGTCTTGCAGTAGGCCAGAGGCGACGACTTCGTCATCGTCGGAGGCGAGCTGAAGGTCTTTGATGGTGTCGCCTAGTGAGACGAGCGCTCGGAAGACGCTGCCAGCCGACAATGACCAGACAGGCTTGCCGTTCTTAGAAAGTGTGCTGCCAAGAAAGCCAGGTAGCAGCACGATGACGTCCTGCATCATTCGATTCCCCTCCCAAGCGCAACATCAACGACACTCAAGAGTATTTCGCTGGACTTCGAAAGGATATGGCCTTGTCTTCAGCACATGTCACTTTGGGACCTGATCGAACGGCCGCTGCCGACGACGCCTGAAGAAACGAAGCGGTTCGAAGTCGAAGGCCCGTGGAACTGGGGCGACCCAGTGCACGAGACCATGACGCGACTCGCGCTGAACAAGGCCGGAGTCGTCGACTGGAACCTCGAGAGCACTGACCCAAAGGTCTTCGAGTACCTGCGCGGAGTCTTCTGGAACGACGACCCCGAGGCGTTGCTCTTCAACGACAGCGGGAGCAGCACGAGTCGCTTCTCGACCGGGCTTCAGTTCGCCATCGCGTTCAAGGCAGCCGAGACGGAGTCGAAGAACAGGTTCCACCAAAAGGGCGCCGTGCTGACCGCGCGGAGCCATTTCGGCGACCTGCAGTTTCTGCACGCCATGGCCACCCGCGACGGCCAAGACCCCGTACAGACGCTGGCAAGTGTCATGGGTTGGGCGCGATTCGCCTGGGAGGTCTCAACGGGGAAGATAGGCGCCGAAGCCACGATGGAGGCCCTGCCCGACGAGAGCGTGCGAGACCTCTTCGACGACAAGCCGAAGCGGACGGTGAAGGAGCTTTTCAACTGCGGGAAAGCCGGCATCGTCCGCCGGCGAGCGCTCGGGAGCCTCCTTCACATGGTCCAGGATTCTTACGCCTCGGGTCATGTCGAGCGCGAGGAACTCGCTGACGAGCGCAAGGGCCGAGTGAGATGCTTCTACAGCTACGCGGGGCAGGACCACGCCAAGCACGCCGCCGACGACGGCTGGCGTCAGGGGGCGACCGATCTACAGAAAATCGCGTCCATCAAGGGAGGGCGCGACGCCTTGGAGCAGTGCACCGTCCTTGCGAAGTTGTACGTCGACAATGCGCCGTGGGCGGAGGTCGAGGCTCACTTAAGGGGAACCGTGTTTTCTCTTTCGCCTGAGCTGAGAGTGTCGGGACCCGGCAGCGCCTTTGAGTGACGCAGTTCACCGAGGACCTTGAGATCCACTGAGCCGCGTCAGGTGAGGCGCTCCAACTGCAGTGGGCCCGCATCTCCCTGGCAGACGAACGCCGCCCAGTAGAAGGGTGCCGCATGCGTCTTGCGAATCGATCTCGCTGCGGCGCGCAGAGCTTCCGCGCGCCCGGCGCCGGCGATCAGATACCAATAGAACGCCTGCATCAGCTCGCTGGTCTGTTGATCGGGGACCCGCCACAGCGACATCACGAGCGTGCGCGCTCCCGCCAAGATGAACGCACGGCGAAGCCCGAAGACGCCTTCGCCGGCCTGAACGAGCCCCACACCAGTCTCACATGCGGAGAGCACCACGAGTTCCGTGCTGCGAAGATCGAGCGACGTCACATCTTCTGCGGTGAGCAGCCCATCGCCAGCCTCCGCTGGCGGGGTGAACTTCAATCGGCGACAGTTTGCACCGGCGAGCGCAAGACCCGAGCGCAGCATGGGACTCGAACTCATTTCCCCGCCCGCGCCGGGCTGCGCGAGAAAGAAACCGTGCGTCGCGATGTGCAGAACGATTGGCGATTGAAGGTCGAGTAGCGCCTTCTTGTTCACCTCCGCTCCGACCATCGGGACGACCTGGAGAAGCTTCGCGACCTCGTCGCCTTCGGCTCGGGTCGCGGGCAGCGGCTCGAAGACCAGGTCCCCGATCACGGCCGACCTCAACGCGCTCGGGGTCGAAGGCTTGGGGTCCTGCGCACGCAGATCAAAGTCCGGATCGACGGCGACGACGGCTGGGGAAGGCGGCGCGCCGCTCGTCCTCGCCAGCCGAAGCACGTCGCGCCCGGTGCTCAAGTAGCTGATGGCGTACGTGTCGATGAGAAAATCTCCGTCGTCCGTCGACAAGGCCTCGAATGGGAGCTGGCTCATGTCACCGTCGGGCGCGATGAACATCTGCTTCACGCCTGACGCTGCAGCGATGGGGTCGAAGACCAGGCGCCGAAGGTCCTGACCGGGCAGCACCCACGGTTTCTCAGGACTGCTCGTTTGCGAGGGATGGATGGAAACCTGACGCCAGCGCTCAAGCGCGGCCTCGATGGGGGCGGCCTCTCCCAGATCGACGAACCGTGCATCTTCGGGATGACCGGCCACCAACACGAAAGCTGCGTAGCGATACGTCGTCCAGCGCGATTCGCGCGCCACGATCGCTTTGAGGGAGAAGTGCCGAAACCGGACCAGCTCCACGAGCGCTGAACTCGTCGGGAGATGTTGTGCGATGCCGGCGCGGTCGACACGCGCGAAGACGCCCCGCGCACCCGGGCCGGCCGTTGCCAGTACGCGTTCGAGGGCCTCCTTGCGACCGACCAACTCGTCGACATCAGAGGCCTGATCCGCAGGCCATCCCATCGCGATTGCGGCGACCGCTGCACGAACGGCTCCCAACTCGCTGCGCGCGGCCGCTACCTGGGGCGGCTCATCCCCCCTCTGGGGAGGCGCGGCCATGGCATCTGCAACGATGCCCTTGCGCCGCAGCACGTAGTCCAGCGCCGAGTTCGTTGCCGCCCGGTCGTCAGCGAGTTCGAGGGCGAGTGAGAGGACGAAGTCGAGGTTCCCACGAGAACGCCGAGCGTAGTCGAGGCGCAACGCTTCCGAGGTCAGCTCGAAAACGCCATCGATCCAAGTGTCCTCAGCTCGCGCGTGGTCGAGCATGAGCTCGAGGGCCTCCTTGCGGCGGTCCGTCGCGGCTAGCAGCCACGCACGGTTCGCATGCGCGCGGACGACGCCCTCACTGCGCTCGCTCAGCTGTCGGGAGTGCTCGGATGCCTGTGCATACAGGTGCTCGGCGGCAGCGAAGTCTCCTCGACAGAACGCGTACCAACCTAGCCCCTGGAGCATCAGGAAGAGACTCTGCGCGTCCGGAGGGCCGGCGCGGCGCGTCCCGTCCAACGCCTCGCCGAGCAATTCGGCGCTGCGCGCGAAATGAGCATCACCCGATCGACCGTTCGAGACGGCGAGCAGGGCCGTCCTTTCGTAGACGATGCTCAGGTTCCGAAGTGTCGCGGCCAATGACATTTGAGCTCCCGTCGCCCTGTGCCTTTCCGCGAGGCGCTCGTACAGATCCTGTGCCTGCACGAGGTCGCCGGCCATGAGTCGCGCGAGCGCGAAGTTCCCCAGAATCGTATTGAACAGCTTGTCCTGAACGCCGGCACTCTCGAGGGTGTCGAGCGCGCTTAGGTAGTGCTTGGCAGCGCGGTCGAAGTCCCCGAGTGCTTCGAACAGTGTCGCCTGGGTGTTGAGGATCGAGGCGCGCAAGTCCGGCTCCTGCCGGCCGCATCGAAGAGCTTCCGCCAAGGCCAGCTCCGCGGCGACGAACCTGCCGAGTCGCACCTCGAGGAGCCCGAGCGCATTGTACGTCTCTGCCAATTGAGCAGGTGAAATCGAGTCTCTCCGCGACAGCACCCAGTCGAATCGCGCACGAGCGGCGTCGTAGCGGCCCGCCATTCGCTCCGCGAGCCCGAGACCGATCATCGCAGACACCTGCTCGAGTTCCGGAGCGCCGGCAAGCTGTAGAACGGCGAGTCGCCGCTCCAGCACCGGTATTGCCGCGACGGGCTGCCGCCTGTCCTCCAAAAGGATGCGCGACCACGTCGACAGCGCCTCCACGAGGACCAGTTCGT
Organism: Archangium sp.; assembly: GCA_047600485.1. Taxonomy (GTDB): domain Bacteria; phylum Myxococcota; class Myxococcia; order Myxococcales; family Myxococcaceae; genus Archangium_A. The sequence goes on along the minus strand of JASGKS010000001.1, from coordinate 9,063,226 downwards.
GTCCTGCCGCGTCGCGCTCCGCCTCCTCAACGCAGCGCGAGAGCACTTCGCACGCACGATCGAGCTGCCCAAGGGCGCGGTGGGCCATGCCCAAGTTCGCGAGAATGGAAGTCGGATCCCCCCCCGCCTTCGTCACTAGCTCGAGCGCACGCTCGAGGATGGGTCTCGCTTCTGCCGCGTCGCCTCTCTGAACCAGAAGGACGCCGAGGCTGTTGCGCACGAGGCTGGCTTCCAGAGCGACGCCTTCCCCGAGTTCGTCCAGCGCACATATCGATTCATGAAACAGGGGTGCAGCTTGGTCGAGCTCACCTGTGTCTCGCAGCAGGCGTGCAACAGCGAACTTCATCATTGCCCGGTCCTTGGCCGGCTCGTCGGCGAGATGAGTCAGTGACTCCCGCAGGAAGCCGAGAGCCGCGCGAGGGTCCTTCGCCGCCAGCAGACCGCCGTGCGTGCCCAAGAGTCCGCCGAGGAGCTTTCGCGCCGCGTCGATGGTCCTCTTGTTCGGTCTTGGCCGCGACCGTGCCACAAGCCAACTGAGGCGAGCGCTCATGACCGCGAGCGGGAGACTCGAGTTCTCGGCTTGGGCCATCGCGATGGCCCACAAACTCGTTTCGAGTTCTTGGCCGAGCGCATCGCGCAGCACGCCCGCCTGTTCTTCCAACGTCGTGGCTTCTGCGGCGGGACCCCGACGTTGTTCGACAACGTGTCCGAGGGCGGCGATGGTGAGGACACGCTGCTGAAGGCCCTCGAAATCAGCCGAGGGGCGCTCCTCCGCGAGTTCCTCGCGGTACAACGCCTCGGCTTCTTCGAACTTACGGAGCCGATTGCACGCGCCAGCCAGGTTGTGCCTCGTCATCGACAGAGACGCGGCATCGGCCCGCGAGCGCCGTTTGAGGTCTAGCGCTTGCCGCAGAAAGCGCTCGGCGGCGGCGGGAACGTCGGCCTGAAGCAGCTGTACACCCAAGCTCGAGATTGCCAGCGCCCGTCGATCGACAGGGACGCGCTCTGCTTCTCGTTCGATATTGTCTAGGACTTCGGTCAAGCCCGTGCGGTCGCGTGCGAGGAGATGCCCCATCCGCTGAAGGCCGAGGCCGAGAGTCGCTTCCGGCTGGTCGAGCAGCTGCAGGTTCGCCTCTGCCAGCGACGCCTCGAGGCTCGTGCCCGTGTCCGCTAGCGAGCGAAAGTATTCGCGTGCAACATCGAAGCGCGCCGCAGTCAACGCGAGTTCCCCTGCGTAGTATCGCGTCGCGACGCGCTGGCTTTCGGTGCGCGCGAGCGCGAGCGTCGCATCCACTGTTCCGCGGCCGAGTGTCAGCTGCGTCACTGCGCGCTCCCAGCTTGGGTCCGGCAGCACCCTCTCAAAATGCTCAGCAGCTCGTTGCGCCCCAGCGTCGTCTTCGGTCCGCGCCAAGGCGATCAGGAAGAGCTGAATGGCCGGCAGGGTCCAGCCGTGACGCCGCGCGAGCGCAGGCAAGGCATCGACACAAGAGGAATAGTCACCTCTTGCGAACGCGCTGGCGGAGCGCATGAGGTCGGTCGTGTAATCGGACAAAGGGTCTTCGCTTTCCGGGACGGGTTACGCCAACGATCCTGCTTCTGCCTCTCATCAACGCGGCGGTCAGTACCAACTTCGAATCTTCAGTGTTTCGCGCTCTTCGTTCGCGCTCAACAGCGTGGGACGTACGTCACCGTCACGGTCGCGTCGGGAGCTGGCGCTTCGTTGAGTTCGATTGCGTTCGTCGCAGCATCAAAAGCGCCACTCCGTCGTCGCGAGCGTCTGACCGTCGACCGCAACGAACATTGGCGCTGACACGTCGGGAGTCCCTCGCAAGCTGAACCTTCGGTTGAAAGCTTCCAACTGGCCCCGAAGCTGCGCGAGGACCGCTCCGGCGTTCGAATCACACGCATCAACAAGAACTCCGCCGCTGAGCTGCACACACGGAATACGGAAGAAAGGTCTCCGCCCACGGACTGACAGACCAGTGAAAGGTGAACACCCTGGCGGACGGAGCTGCTTCCCTTTCGCGTCAGGTGTCTGCACCTGAGGTCGGCCGCGATGATGGCGACCACGGCAAGACGCCAGGCGCATTCAGCCAGTATTCGCGGAATTTCGCTTCGAAGTCGAAGAACGTGTCAGCGTGTCGCTTGAGTTCTTCGCCGGTGCCTTGGGTCGCGAAGAAGAGCACGAAGACCTGCTTACCGAGACGCTTCACCTCTTCGACGAGCGGGACGAAGTCGGCGTCGCCTGCGACCAGTACCGCGGCGTCGAAGTTGTCGCGATAGGCGTGACTCAAGAGGTCACGCGCGAGCGTGATGTCGACTCCCTTCGACTTCTTCGCCACCTTCTTGAAGACGTGGGCGTCGAAGCCGGGCCTGGAGCCGATCGCGAATGGAATCACGCTTCAGGTCGTCGCCCTGAAGAGCGGTGTAGTAGTGCCAGCGAATGGCGAACTCCTCGAGCGGCGCGTCGTGAAGCGGCTGGAAGAGTCTGCGCCGCGTGCCCAGTGGCGCTGGTGTCCAGAGAAACACGTCGGGCTCGAAGAACTCGCCGGTGTTGGGCTCTTTGCCGACCCCGTGTAACAGCTCGCGACCGCGGATGGCGAGGCCCTCGCCATCCACGAACATCATCCATCGAGCGAGACGCGCGCCCTGTTGGCTGCGGGCACTGTTGAAGCTGATGCTGCTCAAGCAGTCTCCTGACTGGAATCATCGACGGTTGCGAATTCACATGGCTTAGAACAGGGCGAGAATCGGCTGTGCAACTGCTGCGTAGATGCCCAATACATCGGCCGAAAGGGAGATCGCTTCGCGCATCTGACTCCAGAGAGCGCGGGCTACGTGGGGCTTTTTCTCGGCGGTTGGCTTCGCGGCCTCCGTAGCCACCTCCCCCAAAAGCTCAAGCGCCTGTTTCTTTTGGTCGTCGTCGAGGTCTTCGGAGGCAGTGATCGCGTTCCGGAGCTTGTCGATGCCAGTCGCAGCCTCCGTTGGCCCCAATCGCGAGAGTGCGGCGTTGATGATCGCGCTCCCTGAGGCGGTTGCGACCGTTGCACGAGCGCTGTTGACCACGTTTGAAACGGTGTTGTTGTTGCCTTCGAGGTTGAAGGTCATATGAATGATCTCCGGGGGTGCCGTCGACACCTCGACGGTCCGACTAGTCTGCGCCAGATCGAGTGCCCATTCGAAGACTCGATGCTTGATCGCGAACACGACCGCCCTCATCGCCTCGTACGTAAACCTTCGTCGAACGTCGAGCTGAGCGAATCCTCGATTGTGTTCATCGAACGCATGCTTCTCCTGATCAGGCGCAGGACTCATGAAGTACTTCTGGCCAGGCGACTTGTCGTTGAGCGCGGTTTCGATCAGTGCTTCCAACTGAGCCGCAGGGACTAGAAGACGCCCGGTTCCGAGCAATTCAAGCACCTCCTTCTTCATTTGCTTGTAGTCGCCCCATCGGATTGGCGCGAAGACGCCCGCGGTCACGATTCCGTATTCGCACTTCACGATGCGGTAGCTGGGCATTCCCTCGGATGTTGCGTACCCAAGCAACTCGTTCTGAATCCATGTTGCGTCGAGATTGAGGCGAGCGGCCACTACCCGAGCCCGCTGAAGCAGGAGGATTGCGGGCGTGCCTGAATCTTGAGCGAGTTCGACCAGAGCAGCGACGAGGTCAGCCATCGAGAGATGATGCCACACGCGTTCGGCTGTCGCCGATGCCCGCACGGTCCCGAGAGCGCTCTCGGAAGGCTTCCACATACACACCAAGCACGCTAATTCGAGCGCGGGTTCAGGCCACAACCGCTTGGCGCGCCTCGCCGATGAACCGCACCAGCTTGTCGAGTTGCTCGAACAGTCCCATACGGTCTGTCCAACTGGCGGTGGCTGCCGTCACTCGATGCGCGAGGTCCGTCTTGTGGGCGGCCCAGGAGCGCGGCAGTCCACATTCTTCGAGCCGCAAGTCGAGAGGGGCGAACCGATCTTGAGCCGACCGAGCCAACTGCCGGCCACACGCGAGTTCGTCGTCATTCAGATACGACTCGATTTCCTTACCCTGGGTCACCCAAGTACGTCGCTCCCCGGCTTCCTGCAGCATTCGCGATGCGTAGTCGTGGCCCAGCGCTCCGCCGAGCACAGCGCGGTCACTGTCCATCACAACGAACCAGGAAGGGTTGACCTTGAACAGCTGAACGAGGCGCTCTCGGTTCGTAGCCTCTCCGCTGAAGTGCTCGAGCAATGCACCGCCGTAGGTGACGAATGTGAAATCGTGATGCTCCACGAGCTTCGAGGCTCGGAACTTCAGCCACGCACGAAGGTATATGGCGTCACTCGGTCCTTCGACCCACACGGCCGCGTTTGCCTGCAGAAGGCTGCTCGGCCGAACGCCGAGGTCGGAGATGAGATGATGGTCGCGAGTGCTCAGGCTTCTCACTCGGCGATTGCCGTGCGCGTCTCGGCTCAAATGGTGATGCCGCACGTCGTCGTTTTCGAGATCGAGCACATGAGGCGAGTGCGTGGTGATGAAGCTCACTGTTCCCTTCTCCTTCGCGAGAGTCGAAACGAGGCTCCGTTGAATGAGCGGATGAAGGCCGAGCTCGGGCTCCTCCAAAATGAGAATGGGTGATGTGTGCTTGGTGGCAGCGTGGGCGATCACGAGCACTTGTTCGATGCCCATTCCGAGACTCTTCAAATCTCGGAATGATTCGCGGCCGACTTTCACGCCGAGTTGCACTGGCCTCGTCGATGGCAGCAGACGGACGTCCTGCCCGAGCACCTCTGAAGCGAAGGCTTCGACTCGCGCGAGGGGATCGCGTCCGTTGATGGTCCAATGGACTGCGTCACCGAAAAGGCTGGCACCGTCCATCCGTCGTTCGCCGAGCGCGTGCGTATCCGGCGCGGCGACCTCGTAGCCGACGCGGCGAAGCGCAGGAACGTGGACGATTCGATCAGCGATCTTTCGAGCCAGGATTTGAGCGCTGAAAGTTGTGCCGTCCTCGAGAATCGTCGTTCCACCCGGCCTTCGATCCGTGCCGATGATCCAGGTCGTGGAGAACGCGTGGATGTCTCGCGTCCCGATCTCGCCGCACGAGAATTCAAGCGTCCCTTTCTTTCCAGGTGGCAGGATCGATGGCGGCAGGAGTCGTGAGTTCTCCGCTGCCATGAGCGAGAACGTGAATCGGGGTTTCGCACTTCCGCGCAGGTCGTCGGGCCCGAATCGGGGCTCCCCAATGGCGTCCCAGCTGGAGTCAGTTCCGCCTCCGCCAGGTGGTGCGATGCGTTCGATGAATCTCCGATCGAGACGCGTTAGCCGACGAAGCGGGTGGAGCAACGCGCTCTTGCCAACATTGTTCGCGCCCGCGATCACGTTGACCGCCTTCAGCTCGCTCAACGTGACGGGTGAACCGAAACACCGGAAGTTCTCGACAGAGTACTCCGTGATGATCACAACGGCGCCCTCCACGCTTGGATTGCGAAGCCTGTTCGAGAGAAACGAAAAGGGCAACGCGTGCCCATTTGAAGAAGCGTGGTTTGTATGAACGCAGAAGCCCCGCGGGCTGAGGCCGTCCCTCGCGGATGCAGCAGACTGAGCACTCTTTGGCGCGAGAATTGGCGCATCAAACTCGACCACCGTAGAGAAGTCGGTCACATCGTCGAAGTCAGTGACGTGAAATCTCACCAGCTAGCACGCCCTACACCGCGCGCAGCCGAGGCGGCCCGACCTCGTCTAGATCAAAGTGCTGGCAGTGCTTGGGCATGTACTTGAGCCTCTCATGCGGAACGACCGTGCCGAGGTTGCCGTCATACTGGAGGTAGATTGGACATGCTTGGCGAGTCCAACCGGTGATGAGGTCCACAACGATGCCTGCTGCTGTGGCTGCGAGGACGCCGTTTCCCCATCCAACCTGTTCTCGGCCGCGGTGCCCACCGTAGTTCGACGCCTCGCGCGCGAGCTTGGCCTCAGTCAAGAACCCCATGCAGTGGAGACAAGCCCCGCCGGGCACCGAGAGAATCACCTGGCCCGACATCTGCGGCGGCTCTTCGGATCCTTCCGCAACGTGAACATCCAGCCCCACATCCACATACGGAGAGAGCTGCTGTCTCGCGGCACCTTCGAGATCGCGGCGCGCCGCGAACGAGTCAACACAGCCCACTATGATTCCGCAAGCTGCGAGCTCGGCGATCGCGTCCTGCCAGCGCCTAGGAATCGGTCGGACATCGGCACCCGAGTCAGCTTGCCGCACAAGGCGGTTGCTGATTTCGACCTTGAGCGCGCCGCTCTCCACATCGCGCTCTGTCAGGCCATCGGTGCGGTTCCGATTCACTGCCTCCGCGGTATCTGGGTCGAAGAGACTCAGACTCGTCACGCCAGCCTGAGTCAGAAACTTCGCGACCTGTGAGCCCCCACCACCGAGTCCCACGATTCCGACCCGAACACCGCGGAGGCGGTTGCCACTGGGATCTCCGACGAACTGTTGGCGCTTCTGCTGATCGCTCATGACGTCCCCCAACTGCGAAGCGGCCGTCCGACCACGACGACCTCAAGTGGCTCAGGCCCTTCAGGCGTGAGCATCCGAGCGTGGGCCGAATCCACGCTAAAAATGACGGCGCCATGGCCTTGCTTCGGCGCCGCGCCCACCAAGGCTGGCGTCAATTCCAGGAAGGTGCGCTCGTCCGGCCCGCTTGGCCCAGGTCGCCCGCGATGCTCGTGGAAGTGAACATGAAGGGCGCCGACGTTCTCCTCAAGGCAACGGACTAGGACGTCCCTGATCGTCCGCCGGGAGATCCGTGCACCGACGTCGTTAGCCTCTTCGTACCCGTCGTTGGGAACGCTGTGCCACGAGTGCGCGACAAGGACTGAGCCAAGCGCGCTCGACATACGGCGGGTCAGCAAGAAGCCAACCCGCTCGTACGCAAAAGGGTGAGGCCGCCGAATGTCGGCGGCGACCCTCTCGTAGAGAGCACGCGGCAACCTGAGCGTGCTCACCTTCATCGGAGCGCCCTCATGTGCGCTGCGAGCAACTGCGCCAACCGGAGGTCCGAGTGAGGAACCTTGAACGAGAACGCGAACCAGTTGCGGCCCAGAAGCCGCGCCTCGCTGTTCCAGTTGAGTCCGCCTCGGCCTGCTACCTTCGCGGAAAGAAACAGCCGCGAGGGGTACCCGTCTCGTTCGTACGGGCACAGGAGCACGTCAACCTTGTTGGGCTCCCAGCCAGGAACGCTGACGCCGTTGACGATGACGTACTCCCTTCCTCCCTCGGTCCCAGTCTCGACGCTCGCAGAGAACACCTTCAGTTCCCGGACCTCGTCCTTTGCGAGGTTCATGACGAAGCTCCATCACGCGGGTGGCACAGGAACCGCTCGCCTCCCTTGATGACGACGCGCCCGTCGTCATTCATCGGCACGAGCTTGCCATCGACGATCTGCTCGAGCTCGAAGGCGACGGGACATCCGCCTGCCTGCTTGATCTCCGCCACCGAGGTGTTGCCCCTGTGGATGCGAACCTCGCTCGCATTGACTTCGATGCTCACAGTGCTGCGACCCTGCTCTTCCTTGCCTCTCACTTCATTCTGGTTGTCCATGCGGACCTCCGTGCACTGCGGGTGTACGCTTATGTTCGCTTACTCAGCGAACAGTGTCAAGCCCCACTCATTCACTGAGTTCGTGAGCGCGGACTTCCTCCCTTGCAAGCGTTCGCTAACAGTGCTAACAATGGATCGATGCTCCCTACCCCGAACCTCGGCTCGTTCATCCGCACCGCGCGCGAAGGCAAGAAGCTCTCCCTACGAGCGCTAGCTGAAATCGTCGATATTGCGCCTGCATTCCAAAGCGACATCGAGCACGGGCGTCGATACCCATCGCCTGACGTTCTTGAGCGCACGGCGAAGGCGCTCGGGGTGAAGGTTGAGGAGATGAAGGCGGCTGATACGCGGGTTCAACGAGACTTGAAGGAGTGGCTGCAACAGAACCCAGGCGTCCAGGCGCTGCTCAAGGACTTCCAGAAGTCTGGTCGATCTGGCGAGGAACTGGTGGCTGCGTGGCGGAAGGTTCTCGCCCGCAAGCGACCCTAGGCCAGCGAGGGAACGCGCCAGTCCGAAGCTGCTTGGCGGAGCGTGTCTCTCACCGCGGGATCAAACGCGACAATGCCGAGAAGGTTGCGGTTCACTTCGCCCCCTCGGAAGAGATCTGTGGTGTCGAGCAGAAAGTCGGCCAGCGGTGCACCACCAGCATTCCACCAGCGGCTGACACAGACCCACCGCGGCAGGGCCACTGTCCCGAGGAACTGGCCCAGAGCCGTCGGATCGAAATTGAATGTGTGGGCGCGCCTCAGTCGATGAAGGTCGTCGAGGTACTTTCCCGCCCGAAGGAAGAACGTTTCGTTTTCCGCGCCAAAACCGGCTCCAGCGGCGTCCATGAGACGCTCATACTGCCACCCCACTGCCATCAGATCCTGCGCGGGCAAGCGAAGGCGAGGACTGACGGGAATGATCGCGCATCGCACCCTGAGTGGCGCTTCTTGGTCCTCGGGGTGTCGATCATCGACATGAATGGCGATGCTCAGCACGGCCGGGGTCGGATCGACGGCGTCAATATCCTCGGGCTGCGCCGGCAAGTGCTCAACTGAAAGCGTTGCGCGCGCGTAGGGTCCCAGCCGGTCATCGTGCACGTAGATGCGGTTGATCCTGCGACTCCTGGTGAGCAAGTCGATCTCGAGTTCGGGACGGACCACGCCAAGTCGATAACCGACAGCCGTGACAGCGTGGGCCTCTTCATCATTGTCTCGAGCCACAACGAGCACTGCGGGTATGCCGGACCGCAAGTAGCAATGCAGGTGGTGAAGAAACTCGCCTGGATTCGGCGCTGAGCGGAACGACTCCGGCTCGTAGCCGCATTCGCGGATCGCATCAGTGACTTGGGGAATCGTGAGCCCTCGCGAAGGCAGGAACCGTCCTTCGGTGCCTGCCATCCGCGCTGCCGCGCGGGCAATGAACGCAGGGCTTGGAGAACGCGCCCCATCAAGGCGGGCCACGCGAGACATCGCCATCCAAACAGCTGCGGTTGCGCAGGCGCCGACCGCTCGATCCTGTTGCTGGAATGCGGTCCCGCGGACGCTGAGTTCCAGCCCCATGAGGTGTGCGCTCAGCTTGGTCGTCGCATGAATCTCTCGCTCTGGGCTGTCCTCACGGAAGGCGAGCAGGCTCCGCCCCACGACTGCATGGGGCACGGGACGAAGCACGACGAAGCCGAGGTAGGCACCGCTCAACTCCGACTCGATGCCCTCCTTGTCGTCCAAGGCGCGCTCGAGGAGTTCTCCGAGAGCCTCGCGGCTGAGGTTCTTCGTGAAGAAGTGGAGCCGCCGACAGTGTGTCGTCGGAGGGTTGAGCAAGCGCGAGTAGTAGAGATCGAACTCTTCGCGGAAGTGACGATCGACGTAGTGTTGCTCGACTACGATGCTCTTCGCACCCAGCCACTCCATGTAGCGAGAGACGTAGCCAACTTGGTCTGCGGCGGGGCCGTCCGTCGTGCCCTCGCATGACGCACCCGCCAGCCGCTCAAACTCGGCAGGAGAGAACGGCTCGACAGTGATGTTGTTGGAAACCCGCCCAGCCACCGGACGACTCTACCGGAGGCGAATGCGCAGGTCCTCGTCAGCAGCGCCCGTTAGTGACCGGCCTCGTTTTAGTGCCTCTTTGACAAGCGACTCCGAGCGCTTCATCGCGTCGGAGATCTTTTTGGAGAGATCCTCGGGTTTCGGATCCGACGTGGGTGCCTTCGGAGAGCTGTCTGCCTCGCTCATCTTCGACCTCCCGGCCACAAGGGGGCGCGATGTTGGGCTTGCGATCCGGCAACGTCAACAGAATCGCGGGACGCGCGGGCAAGCGGTCGAAATCCGAACCTCGGTGTGAGTTCGGTCCATACCAATCAGTCGCGGCAAGCTCCCATGGCTTCCTCCGTGACCGAGCAATTGTCGACCGACATCCATCTGACAGCACCACATCCGACGCGCTTCAGTCCCGCTTGCCGTCATCTGGTCTCACTTCCGTGCCCAGAGGAACGGCTCAGTCGACGATGGACCCTCTGGTAGAAACGCGCCCGATGCCCCGCACACGCACGCCCTCCTATCCCGACACGAGGGCACGGGTACTCGTCCTCCGAGCGGAGAACGTCGCGTTCGTGTCCGCTCGAGCCGAGGAGATGCGCCGCAACTTCACCGAAGCGCTTAACTCCGAGCTCGACTTCCTGCGTCTCTGGGGGCTCTCGAAGTTTGGGGCGGCTCGAGTCATCAAGGCCGCGGAGTCTTCGGCGACGACTCCACTCGCGCTGGTCCAGCGTTGGGTTCTCGAAGCTGCGATCAAGCAGCGATTGCTCGCCGCGCCCAAGCCGGCGCCCGAATCGGGTACGGAGCGTTGCTCAGTGAACATCACTGGCCCGAACGAAGCACTGCTCGCTTTCCAGTCGGTCGAATGGGGTACGGAGATCAGCCAAACGGCGAACCGGCTACTGGAGTTCTGCAGAAGCTTCGGACTCCCGCCGGATCTCGAGCGCTCACTCGCTGCAGAGGCTTCGCGCCGCGGTGGGACGCTGCGCGACCTGGTTCAGACGATCATCGCCGACGCCGCAGCAAGGCTGCCCGACCCAAAGCCGGCAAGAGCAGAACTCCCGCCCAAACGACGGCGGACCCGTTGACATGTTTTACATGTCGTACGATCCTGTGCGTATGGCAACGACCAGCACCGATCGCATCTGGCGCGTGAGCGAAGTGGCGCAGTACCTCTCGATGTCGGTGAGCTGGGTCTACAAGGCTGCCGAAGCGGGCGAGATCCCCTGCTTCCGGATCGGTGCGTCGCTCCGCTTCTCGTCGCGAGCCATCAAGAAGTTCGTCGAGTCACTGAAGCCCGGCGCTTGATCGTGTTTCTTCGCGAACTTGATTGAGCATCTTAAAGATGCTCAATTGGATTCATGACGACACTCGTCGTGGTTGAGTCGCCGAACAAGATCGCGAAGATCGAGAAGTGCCTGGGACCCGGCTTCCGCGTGGTCGCAACTGTCGGGCACTTCCGCGATCTCCCCGAGCGAACCTTGGGGATCGAGCTCGGGACGTGGACACCCCAGTACGTTGCGCTCAAAGGCAAAGAAGGTGTCATCGAGAAGCTTCGCCGTGCCGTTCGCACTGCGAGCACTGTGCTTCTGGCGACCGACGCTGACCGCGAAGGTGAAGCGATCGCGTGGCACGTCGCGCAGGCCCTCGGTCTTCGCGACCCTCGGCGCATTCGTTTTCAAGCCATCACTCCTTCGGCGCTTCGGGCCGCGCTAAAAGCACCGACGCAGATCGACCTGAACCTCGTCAATGCCCAACAAGCACGGCGACTCCTCGATCGAGTCGTGGGCTACGAAATCTCACCGCTCCTCTCGCAGTTCGGCCCGGCCCATTCCGCAGGGCGTGTTCAATCGGCAGCACTCCATCTGGTGGTCGAGCGCGAGCGCGCCCGTCTTGCGTTCAAGCCGACCGAGTACTGGATGATCGCGGCGACGTATTCGAACGGAATGCGCGCCGAACTCGCCAAGGAAACGAACTCGAACTGGGTGCCCCAACGAATCGCGACAGAAGCTGAAGCGGAGGCGATCAAGCGCGAACTTTCCTCACACGCTTCGCACGTCGTCGATGCTCTCCAGGTTCGACAGGCAGAACGGCGCCCGCTGCCGCCCTTCACCACCGCGACGCTTCAGCAAGCTGCTTCCGCGCAGCTCAAGTTGAAGCCGGGCCAAACGATGGATCTCGCGCAGGAATTGTTCGAGCTCGGGGCGATCACCTACCACCGCACCGACTCCGTCTCGCTGTCGGACGAAGCGATCAAGATGGCGCGTGCATTCCTCGAGCGCGAGCACCCTTCCGCACTCGCGCCCGAGCCTGTGCACTACCGAAATTCCGACGCGGCGCAGGAGGCTCACGAAGCCGTTCGTCCGACCGCCGTGACGCTCGACGACATCGCGCTCACGACCGCGCAGGAGAACCTCTTCTCACTCATCGCTCGACGATTCCTGGCATCGCAATGCCGACCGGCGGTTCTCGAGCACACAACTGTGGTCCTTCGCGCAGGAACGCGGCGGCTCATCGCTCGGGGAGTCGTCGTGAAGCTGCAGTCCTTCCTCGTGTTTCTGGGAGACGACGAGGAGCGTGCTGCCGAAAGACATGAAGGTACGGCCGACGACGACAACGCGCTCCCGGTTCTCAGCCGCGGGGAATCGCTTCGCCTGAAGGCCGTCGCGGTTCGCGGCGATCAGACGCGCCCACCTCCTCGGTTCACGCAAGCCACGCTCGTTCGCGAACTGCAGCGCACGGGCATCGGCCGGCCGAGCACCTTCGCCGCGACGGTCGAAGTGTTGTTCGAGCGGCGCTACGTGACCGAAAGCAAACTGGGGCTCGAGCCCGGTCCTCGGGGATTTCTCGTCGACGCAGCGCTTGGTGTCGCGTTCCCCGACGTCGTTCGTGCCGACTACACGGCCGCGATGGAAGCGCAGCTCGATCTCGTCGCTGAAGGCGCGCTCGATTGGCGTGGAGCTCTTTCCCGTTGGCACGCAAGGTTCGCGACCAGCCTTTCAAACGCCGCTGCAAGTTTGCGTCGGTTCACCCAAGAACAGAGACAGCTGATCGAGTCGGTCGGTGAAGCGGCGCGAGCAACAGGCAAGGCGTGCCCGCTCTGCAGTGCCGAGCTGCAGCTACGGAAGGGTTCAAAAGGCTCGTTTCACAGCTGCTCTGCATGGCCGAAGTGCAACTACCGGGGAGATCCCACGGCGGTCGCTTCATCAGGCCGCTGCCCACAGTGTTCCGGACGTATGGAGGAGCAGTCGGGGCGCTACGGTCGCTACGCACGATGTCTGAATCGTGCCTGCACCGGGACGATCGATCTCGCTCTCGTCACTGCCGAACCGTGTCCACGGTGCGCGCAACCGCTGAAGGATCGCGGAGAGTTTCTCGCGTGCAGCGGTCGTCCAAGTTGTGAGTTCACGGTCGACGTCGCCGCATTGCGCGAGGCGAAGACGGCCGGGACGAAGTGTTCACGGTGCGGCAATTGGATGGTGCGAAGACGCGGAGCGAAAGGGCCATTTCTTGCCTGCGTCGCGTTTCCGAAGTGCCGTGAGACGGCGAGCGTGGGGCTTCGATGAGCGCGATCACGCACCCAAACGTTATCGCGTTTCCGTCCGGGCCTTCTTCACTGATTCTCGAAGTGCTTCCTGCGGCCCGTCGCATCCCCGGAGCCGCTCCGTGGAAGCCGTATCTGTTTCTGCGTTCGATTTCCGAGTGTCCAACAGACGAGCAACGAGTCGCGGGCAACGCCTTGTTGCATCTCTTGTGGGAATCCGCGTCGAGTGTCGAGCGCCAGGCGTGGGCCAAGGCATTCGAGGTTAGTGGCACGAGCCTCGGGGTCCGACCGACTGAAACCGAACTGGCTCCACTCTGGCGACCAGGAGAGAAGGACCCAGGTTTCAGTCTTGAGCTTGAGTGGAATTTGGTGAGGCGCGGCTTCTATCCGCAGCGCACTCGCTTCGGGCCTCGACGGACGCGGCGGCGCAGGAGTCGCTCGTGAGCAACTCCTTACTGGTTCTTGCGATCTTCGCTGCCGCACCGAACGAGCATTCGTTCGATGCTGAGATCGATGCGGCGATCGCGGATGTCGCTCACATCTTCAGCGTTCCGAACACGCTGGTGCGCGCGGTGATCAAGACAGAGAGCGCGTTCCGTGTTCGGGCCGAGTCCCCGTGCGGCGCACGAGGCTTGATGCAAGTGATGCCATTCAACGCAACAAAGCTCGGTCTCACGAACGCCGACGAACTCTGGGTGCCGCGCCTCAACATCCTCGCCGGCGTACGTCTGCTCGCCGTCCTCCTGAAGCACTACGAGGGTGACGTCATCGCGGCGCTCGTCGCGTACAACAGCGGGCCCAAGGCGAAGCTCGCTCCGGTACCGGCGAATGGCGAGACGCCTGGCTACGTCGCTCGAATTCTTCGGCTTTGGCGCGCCTTCGATGCGGAGCGGGCCGATGCAGCGAAGTAGCAATTCGATGGCCCGCGACGCTTACGTTCGCTGCCACCAATGCGAAACCTTGCGACCGCCCGCCAAGATTCTGGCCGGGGCGTGCTCCGACGGGTTCTGCGCGCGAGTCTTCATCGTTTCTGCGGTCGAGCCATGCAACCGGAGCCGAGACGCTGACTCGCTCCAAACTCCGCGGCCCAAAAAGTAGGTCTCAGTTCACCTGAGGGCCCAGTCGTTCGAGCGCTCGCGAGATCGCCTTCTTTGCCTCACCGTGTCCAACACTGAAGTTGTCGAACTCTCGAACCATCAGGTACAGCGCGGCGGCCGCTTGGAGTGCTCCTCAAACAGCCGGCGGTGCCTCGGTCGCGAGCATCGTCTCCACGGTTCCGTAGGCAAGCACCACTCCGACACCGAGTTCGCCGAGCGCGTAGACGCGGCGCGACTCCGCACGAATTCGAAAGAGCTGGAAGGCGAGCATGACGAGTAGTGCAGTTCCGAACGGAACACCCCATTCGCCCATTCGTCGTGGTGTCTCGTCGAAGACAGTGAGAACGGTCCAGATGGTCCCAACGATGAGCAGTTGCATTGCGCTTCTGATCAGTCGGCGGAGGAAAGCACTGCGATTCCGTTTGTGGATCGATGCAGTCTCCTCAACGACCTGATTGCCGCGGACGACGAACTCTTGATGTTCGCAATCTTCGTGCGTGAGCATTCGACGAAGTCGGACTTCGTCGATTGAGTTCGCCGCTCCGGTCGCACTGGCACTGAGTGTCTGAAGTTCCAGGCGTTGGCGCTGGACCTCATCCACGACCTCGCGCACACGTTTCGCAAGGTCCGCTTCCTCGAGCATCGCTTCCAACGATTCCGGGAAGAGGTAGCACCAGAAGAATCGGAGAGAGTCGACGGGGTGCGTCAGAAAGAGCGGCCGAGCCATCGGAACTCTGTACTCGGGACTCCTGAAAGACGCAGCCACGGGACCCGAGACCGCAAATAGAATCTTTAAGATGTTGACGAGAGGTCTTTAGGAGCGATATCTGTTCGCTCAATGACGCGACGAATCGCCGTGCTCAATCAGAAGGGTGGCGTCGGAAAGACAACGACTGCGGTCAACGTCGCTGTCGCCCTCGCTCAGCGCAGCAAGCGAGTCCTGCTGGTCGACCTCGATGCTCAGCGCAACGCGACACAGTTCCTCGGGCTGGACGAGGCACTCTCTGACGTCGGCTCCGACGCGTTGGTGTTGGCCGGCACATTCGCGCCCGTCAGAAACGTTCTCCTCGCCGGGCTCGATGTGATTCCAGCGACCGCGCAGCATGCGCTGCTCGAGCGCCAGCTCTTCGGCGACGCGGTCTCCGGTCCCAAGAAGCTCAAGCGCGCACTCAATCGAATCACCGAGCCCTACGACTTCGTCATCACGGACTGCGGCCCGACGCTCGGGATGCTCGCGCTCAACGCCGTCGCTGCGTGTCCCGAGGTGCTGATTCCAATCGAACTGGCACACGCGGCGACAGTCGGCGCTCTCACTCTGCGCACGTGGCTCGACGATGTGCGGCTCGACGTCGAACCATCAGTGCGAATTCTCGGCGTACTCCCGACGTTCGCCGACGACCGCGAGCGCACTCCGCGAGAGATGCTCACCAAATTGCGTGAGGTGTTCGGAGCCGAACTGTTTGCCACCGTGATTCACACCTCTGCGGCCATTCGCGACGCAGCGGGTGGCGGCAAACCGATCGTCCTGGCCGATCCCCAGAGCCGTGGAGCAGCCGAATACCAGTCACTCACACAGGAGGTCATCGAACGTGCCAACTCTTGATCAGACCATCAGCAACGCAGCGCGAGCGCCCCAGCAACAGCCGAAGCACACCGACGGCGAGACGAAGCCAGTCGACATCGACCTCCTCGACGAGAACCCGTTTCAGCCGCGCGTCAGCATGAACGCGAGCGAGCTCGACGAACTCGCCTCGAGCATCCTCACTCAGGGACTTCTGCAGGCGATCGTCGTTCGTCCGAAGCCGGATGGTCGCTTCGTCATCGTGGCCGGCCACCGCCGTCATGCGGCTTTTCGGAAGTTGCGCGACGCAGCGACCGCGGAGACTCGGCACCGCTTCGCACGAATCAACGCAACCGTTCGCCTCGCGCTCGATGACGCTCAGCTCGCATCGATGGCCTACTCGGAGAACGTTTCGCGCTCCGGCCTGACCGCTGTCGAGGAGGGCCGTGCGCTCGAGCGCATGGTCGATGCCGGACTGGCGAAGACCAACGAAGAACTCGCGGCGCTCACATCGCAATCGCTTCAGAAGATTCGTCGACTGCGCCGCGTCGCGAAGGCCCCGAAGATCATCAAAGACGCAGTCGAGACGGGAATCATGGTTCCGGTGAGCTCGGCCGAAGGAGCTCCCGAAGAACGTCGTCGCCTCGACTTGATGGCGGCACTCCAGTTTGTGGCGCTCTTCGAGCACTTTCAGAAGTCGCGTCCGCAGAAGGCAGACGAGCGCATCGCGGCGACGCTCCGCAGGGCGCTGACGCAGAACTGGAGCCTTCGGCGGACCGAAGAGTTCGTGAAGAGCGCGCAGGAGGGACGCGAGACGGCAGAGGCTGTAACCGCAAACCCTCGAAGCACGGTCTTTGAGCGCAGCGAGCGCCGTTTCGTTGTGAACCTGACGCAACTCGCGCACTCAACGCCGGAGCAACGCACCGAACTCCGCGCTGCGTTTGAGAGCCTTTTCGAGGGGAATCAGCAGTGATTCAGGTGGCTCCGATCGTGGTTCTCGTCGTGGTCCTTGGCCTTGCACGCCCATGCGCCAGCCCGAGCACCACCTCGAACATCACAAGCAGAACCACTCGTTCGCTCGGACCGACCGCGATTCCGGCGGCCGCTGTCGGCGCCGAGTCGGACAGCGATCGTTTCCCGACCCCACTCCCACAACGACTGAGAAAAGAACAATGGGAGTGGGGTCGGGGAACTCAGTGTCCTTCGGGGCAGACAGTGGCCAGGAGAGAGCAGTGGTCCAGAGAGAGTGAACAGTCAGTTCTGAAGTCGAGGAGGCAGGGGCTGAGCATGGGCATTCAGGCAGAGGGATCTCTGGGGAGAAGAGAGAGAGAAGAAGAAAAGAAGAGAAAGAAGAAACAACTGCAACAGCAACAGCAACTGCTCGACGGTCGCGAGCGCGAGAGGGCGATGTCATGAAATCGCTGCGTCTTGGCGAGCGCGATTTCCAGCTGCTGGCGCTGTTGGCAGAAGCTCGGTGCCTGTCCGCCGAGCAGGTTCGTCGACTCTTCTTTCGTGGTGGTTCGGAGAAGGTCGCACTGCGCCGGCTGCGCAAGCTGTGTTCGGGCGAACGACCGGTGCTCAAGCGTCTGGAGTGGTACGACCGAACGGGCGCGAAGCTTGCCTGGACACTCACTCCGGGTGGCTTCGTCGAGGCCGAGAACGTGCTCGAGACCGAGCTCGAAGTTCCGCGCGACGACATCGGTGCCGAGTTCCTCGATCACCACGTGCTGCTTACTGACCTCTTCGTTGGTCTGCTCGCAGCTCCCGTCGACGCTCAGGTCGCCGCGCTCGCCAACCGCGGTTCTCGAAGACAGGAACTTGGTCGCGTCTTCGCGCGCGCACATCACCCATCGTTTCGCTGGGTCGTCGTTGGTGACCGCGACCTTCCGTGGAAGCAACCGGCCGGAGCCAAACTCGAAGCGCGACTCCTGCGTCCCGACGCGTTTCTCGAACTGACCAGTGCGAGGCGGCGCGTCTTCGTCGAGTCGGAGATGGGTTCGCAGACCATCGCCGCTGTGAGCGCTTCGAAGCTCGGTGCGACGACCTCGAAGATGGATCGCTACGAGAGCTTCTGCACGCTCGTCTCGTCGAGCACCTCACGTCGCACCTGGTACGCGGAACGCTTCACCGACGGGTTCAAGCCCGAAGTCCTCTTCCTTGTTCGCTCCGAGGTGCGGCAAGCATCCGTCCAGCGCGCGATCGATGCGTGGCGGCGAGCCCACCCGAGTGCGACGTGTCTCTTCCGTTGCGCGACCGTCGAGGGAGCTCTCGCCGAGTTCCTGCCAACTCTCGGACACTCGCGCAGCGATGGTGATGGCGAACCGACCAGTCCGCCGGCTCAAGTCGGAGCGGCGCTGACGCAGAGCGAGGTTCGAGCGTTCACGACGTACTTCGCCGCGTGCCAGGCGGACTTCAAGACACGCCGAGACCGCGCTCGCGCAGCGGGGAAGCCGCCCCCGGAATACCCAGCGGCAACGCAGGAAGCACACGCGCTCTTCGAGCGTCTTCGCAAACAACTCTGAACGTCGCGAGCCATTCGACGCGGATGGTCCGCGCCGAGTGTCGCGCAGCAGCACCCGCTCGGGTCGAGCGGATCACCAAGGAGCGCACATGGGGAGCGTCAATCGAATCACCGTCGTTGGAAATCTCGGCGACAAGCCCGAGTTGCGGAGCACTACTGGAGGAAAGGCGGTCGGGAACTTCTCCGTCGCGACCAACCACTCGTACAAGAAGGACGGCGGCGAGCAGGTCGAGCAAACCGAGTGGCATCGGATTGTGGTGTGGGGCGCGCTCGCGGAGACGTGCAGCAAGTACCTCGAGCAAGGAAGCACTGTGTACGTCGAAGGTCGCATGACGTACCGCGAGTACCAGGACAAGGACGGCAAGGAGCGTCTGAGCGCGGAGATCATTGCCAGCGACGTTCAGTTCCTCTCGAAGCGCAAAGCTGACACGAAGCAGACGTCGACGAGCGAAGCGGAGGCCTGAGCGATGGACCGCCAGAAGACCGCGACGCGTCGCCCGAGCGATCCGATTCCTCTGCTTCCGCGGCTGGCACTCGTCGCGGTTCTTCTGACGGCACTTCTGGAACTCAGTCTCCACATCAGCGGGCCATGGAGCGGAATTGTTCGGCCCGTGATGACGCCGATCTGGCGGCCCTACTTGCTCGTTCGACAGTTCGTTCTCGACCACCCCTTCGGCGCCGTTGCGTTCGGCATCGCCGTCGCGGCCTGCCTCGCCGTCGGCGTCCGCGCATGGCTGCTGTTCTGGAACAACGAGGTGAAGGCACGCCTCTCGGGTACCTACTTCTCTCCTGAGCGCTCCGGGTTCCCGACGAAGCCGTTCGATCTGCTTCGCGCGCTCGCGGCGCGGCCAAAGCGCTCGACCTTCGCCGGTCTCGAGGCGCGCCGAAGTTTGCTCGGTTGGAAGTGGCGACCGTTTCACATCCCGCCGCGCCAACGCTCGATGCACACACACGTTCTCGGGAAGACCGGCAGTGGCAAGACGGCCAGCGTCATCTGGCCATTCGTGTTGCAGGACGTTCTCGATGGGAACGGTGTTCTCGTCATGGACGCGAAAGGCTCGGACGAGAACATTCGTGCGATGAAGGCCATCGCAGCGCTCGCGGGTCGGGAGAGCGAGCTCAAGGTCTTCGCGCTTCCAGCGTGGAACCAACCACAGCTCTTCAGCCACACGTACAACATGGTCTACGTGCGACCGCGCAGGCCCGGTGACGCGGGCGGAGATCCCGTCGCAATTGCCGAGCGTGTCTTCAGCGTCATGCCGCTCGGCGACAACGAGTACTACAACACCCAAGCGCAGGTGATGTTCACCAACCTGTGTCGGGTGTTGCACGGCATCGTCGACGAACACGGTCACGGCTACGTCTTCTCGATGCGCGACCTCGCGGTCTGTCTCAAAGGTTGGGGCGACACGGGTGCGTATGCGCAGGCTCTTCAGCACTGCCTGTCGTCGACAGTCGACGTCGAGGCAGCGCGCGAGGCGCAGAATCAGGTGACGAGACTCGGCAAGGACGCGCAGAAGGCCTTCAGTGGAATCGTCGGAGCGGTCGACAAGTTCTTGAGCCCGCTCGTCAACGCCTACGCGCCCGACATCATCTTCGAGCAGGTGCTGCAGACGCGTGGCCTCGTCTACGTGCAGCTCCCCGGAAACCTCTTCAAGATTCAGGCGCCGGCGATGGGCAAGGTCATGCTGATGGACGTTCAGCAGGAAGGTTCACTGCGACAGGTGTTTCGCGCGTCGCGCAGCCAGACGCCGTTCAGCGTGACCGTCGACGAGTTCTACAACTTTGCCGATCTCTCGATTGTCGACTCGCTGAACAAGCTCCGCGACGCGAACCTCAACTTCACGCTCGCGCATCAGTCGATCGCCGACCTCGAGCTCGTGTCGAAGGAGTTTGCGACCGCGGTCTGGGACAACACGCGGACGAAGTTCATCTTGAATCAGGACAACCCGGACCTCTGCGAGAAAGTCAGCAAGTCGATCGGCACGCACCAGGTCGTCGAGAAGACCGTGCGCCAACAGCAGGGCGCACTTTTCACATCGCTCACGACTGGCGATGCGTCGACCAAGCTTGTGGAGACGTTCCGTCTGCACCCCAACGCCATCAAGTCGCTCGCGGCGTGCGGACAGGGCTTCTGCTACTTCGGGAACGAGATCGTTCCGTTGAGTTTCGCCATGCTCCCCGAGCTTCAAGCCGAATTCGAACTCGCCAAGCAGGAGCAGACATCGACGCGAGGACTCCGCCTTGAAGAACGGTTTCTCGCAAGTCAGCCTTTCCACGCCGCAGCATCGGAGACGCCATGAACGTTCTCACAGCAGTGAAGGATCGAGATGCGGTGATTCGCGAGGTGCTTTCAGCTGCGAAGCTGAGCCACCTTTGGACCTCTGCAGGCCCCTCCGCCGAAGCAATTCGGATTCGCGAGGCCGTGACGAACTCGGACGCGACGCGGACCTGGGTTCTTCTCGCGTTCGACCTGTTCAACGGAACCGGCAACCTCACGGTCAATCAGCTGTTCGACACACTCGACGGGCGCGAGCTCGCAACCTGTCTGTCCCTGCTCATGAGACTCGCGCTTGGCTCGGAAGGCGTACGGTCGATCGTCGGTGGTTCCGACGGCGAGCCGGTGAACTAAGAGGGTCATGCGGTACAATCGCCCATGACCAGCCGAAGCGCCGAACTCCAATGGAGAACCGCTTTGCACGAGGCCGGTCATCTGTTGGCCGACTCCATCTTTCGTTTCGGTCCCTGGGAAGTCGATCTCGATACGCCGCGCGGCGGTTCGACATTCAGTTGCGTGGTGGCCCCGACCAATCTGGAGGAGAAGGTGAATCTGGCTACATCGCTCTTCTGCGGTGCGGCCGCGGAGCGAGCTGCCGGATTTGATGATGCAGAGACGCAGAAGGGTCAAGCAAGCGACGAAGCAAAGATCAATGCGCTCGGCCTTTCAGCAAACGAGATTCGGAGCTGCTCTACGAAGGCCGACGAATTGATGCTTCGCTTCCGAGAGCGGGTCCAGCGAATCGCAAAAGTCCTGAACGCGAATACGGTGACCCGCGGAGCAGCGCTCTACGAACTGCTGGAAGAAGAAATCCCGCCCGGTCGCTGGTTTGGTCGCGTCGAGGTGGTCGGGGCTCCAGTTTCCAACGCCGTCGTCACTTTTGATGGCGAGTTCGAGAACGGAATTGAGGTCGAATCTTTCATCGTGACTGCGACCAACGCGGAAAGCGCGCGCCGTCTCGCAGCGCTCGCCGGCCATCAGGATCTCCTGATCACGGGCTTTGGTGCGAACGGCGAGAGCTGCGGCGGCTCGATTCGCGAAGTTCGGGCGCGGGCGAATTTGCAGTTCGAGCTCATCATGTACTCAAGCGTCGCTTGAACCAGCGGGCGAAATCGCACCAGCGTCCGTGATCTCCGTCGGTTGAACCCGACACCTCGCGCACCGTCGCGAGCCACCGTCGTCTCCTCGCGCGACATCCACTTCGTTCGCAAAACGCGTCGAGCGGCATCCGGACGCGCCAGGGCTTCGTCGCCTTCGGCGAGCCGCTACGCGGCCCCTGTCACGTCCGGTGCGCTGCGCTCCGCCCGACGCTGCGAACTCGTTTCTGTCCGCAGGCTTTGCCGTCGCCGCTGGTGAACCAGCGAAAGCGGCGACGACACGCCCCACAAACGGAGACAACGATGACGAGCTACGAAGCGGTGCAAAGGCTGAAGGGTGAAGCGGTTGCCGACTACATCGAGCGATTGCGCGACCTGTTGCGAGCGCGGAAGGCTGATGAGCAGGCCGAGTTCGAACTGAAACGCCATCTCGAGGAGACCGTACGCGTACTCGCGATGAGCAAGGCCCCAGCGTCCGTGCGAAACGAGATGCATCGCCACTTGACGACGGTCTGCCACCGACTCGGCACCTTGCGTGGACAGGTGCACATTATCGAGTCGCTGCTCGTCACGGCGCTCAACAGTTGATCGCAGTAGCGAACTTTAGAGGTCCGCCCGCCGTTGGTTTGCGGCGGAACGGGCAGATTGAGGCATGGCTGCACAACTTTGAACATCCGTTCGGCGATCATTCGCGACCCGAGCATAGTGCGACGGCACGGTCTCGCCGTGCCTGTTCGTGGACCCGAACACGCCCTCGACGTTAGATTGAGCTCCAAGAGCGATGACTATCTAGGCCTCCTGATGAGCCTGATTCGGCTCCCAGGCTGAATCATAGCTTGTCAGGATCGAAGCCCATCTTCCTGATCAGCCCGCGCAGCAACGCACCGATGTTGAAGAACTCAACGAACGTGACGACCGCGTGGCACTGGACGCATTGAATTGCGTTCATCTTCCATGCGACACCTTTTACGTCGATCGTTCTGACTGTGAAGCCAAGCATCGAGTCACACTTCGCACACTTGGACATGATTGGTTGCATCGACAGGCTCCTAGCACCCGAGCAGCGTTCTCCATCAGATGAATAGGGACTCGCCGTACTTCCGCGCACTTACCGCCTGCGGCGCCCCCAATTAGGTGCAGTCCTCTTCACTCTCGCGCATGCTCTCGGGGATGTCCCTAAATGAACACCTTCGTCGTCGTCTCGCCATCGAACACCACCTCGCAGAGCTTCTCACTGCGCTAGCAACTCGCAGAGCCGACCCGAACGACGCGTGGGCCCGGCTTCGCGTCAATCAGTGCGCACTGTCCCTGCGACGCGAACTGTCTGGCGAGTGAGAGCGGGCGGAGGCGTCGAGTTCAACAGAAGGCTCGCGCTCTCGATTCGCCAACGGTGGGCGGAGCTGACTCTGCGCGGGACCAAGACGAGGTCGGAACGTTCGCGACTCGAAGACGCGGACCAGGGCCTGCACGTCGCAGGGTCGTGGCCAGCGAGAAGACGCGGAAGCGAAGCTGGTCGCACCGCCGTCTGGAGTCGTGATTGGTTCGGTCGAGATCGCAGCAGCACGCGACTTGGTTCGACGAACTACGGTTGGACACTTCGAAATGCCGTTCGACTGAAGCGCGCGCGACGATCGCGAAGGCCTCAGCCGACGTTCTTTCGTCCATTCGCGCACAAGAAGCAGCTGTTTGCGAGCCGCTGCGCGGCCCCTGTCACCACGGCCGCGGTTCGCATCGCATTGCCATCATGCTCATCGGCAACCTCGGGAAGAAGCATGAACGTCGCAATGCTGGAAGACTCCCGACGTGAATCTGAGCATCGACTTCTAGAACGAGGTCGCGGAGCGATGCCGCCGATGCACGAGTCGATCGTCTTCCCTTGCGGAGCCCGTTCAATCGTCGAACCACACAGCTACTAGTCGAAACGCAGAACTGCTCGGCCGACCGTCACGCAGCGCGCCTGCGGCGCTGACAGCACAGAGAGTTCCGCGCCAGCCCGAAACCACGCCCTTCGGGCACGCGGCTGTCACGCAACTCTCCCAGCGGCAAACCTCGACTGCGCGAAGCACCCCTTCATCGCGCGGCTGCGCTGGCTTCGCCACCCTTCGGGCGCGCTGGGCACGCAATCGAGAGCCGCTGCTTTGGGGAAGCGAAGTCGGCAACGCAAACCGACTCGCAGACCCGGCTCTTCGGGCCTGAACCAGAGGACAGCACATGAACAACAACACGCAACCGGTCGACGACATCGTTCTCCACAGCGGTGCGCGGTTCGACGCATTCACCATTCGCGCGATGACCGGAGGAGGCGGCAGCATTTGGACCAAGGTCGGTTCCGCGTTCGTCAACAAGGACGGGAGCATCAACCTCTATCTCGACGCGATTCCTCTGAACGGGCGCATCTACCTTCGACGTCCGACCGCGACCGCGAAGCACGAGAACTGAGGCGCGACATGACGACCACGACTCTCGAATCAGTGAAGGCGAAGATTGCGGCAGCTCAGGCGCAGCTCGACGAGCAACTGGCAGCGCTCCAAACCTCAGAAGACTGGCGACGCACTCTTGAGCGCATGGCGCTGTTGGGCCCGCTCGCAATCACGCGATTCAGCTTCCGGAACATTCTTCTGCTGGTGGCACAGCGCCAGAGCATTCGACACGCGGCGACGTTCAACACGTGGCGAACCAAAGGACGCAGTGTGCGAAAGGGAGAGAAAGGCTTGATGATTCTCCGGCCGCGATTCGTGAAAGAGGAAGGCTCGGACGAGCAACGACTGGCTGGGTTTTCCTACCTCACGGTGTTCGACCTCGAGCAGACCGACGGAGAGCCGCTCCCTGAGCCGCTGCGACCGCGGCAGGTCTCGACGCCGGAGGCATTCGGCTGGACCTTCGATGCGATGCGCGAACTCGTGAAGTCCATTCGCGGAGTCAACGGGATCACGCTTCGAGCGCGTCAACCAATCGACAACCCGAACGCAGCTGGATGGTTCGACCTGCGCACGCATCACATCGTGGTGATCGCTGGCGAGTCGCCGGAAGCGCACCAACTGAAGACCCTCTTGCACGAAGTCGCGCACGCCGTTCTCCATGGTGACGGAGAACACCACGCCACTCCGACGGCGGAGGTCGAAGCCGAATCGACGGCGTTCGTCGTCGCTCACGCGTTGGGGCTGGACACGAGCGGCTTCTCACTCCCTTACGTCGCGACGTGGGCCCTAGCCGGTGACGAGAAAGAACCGACGCGAGCGGTCGCGAACGTGGGCGAGCGAGTTCGCAACGCATCGGGTGTCATTCTTCGAGCCATCTTCGGCGAGCCGGAACTCGCAGACGCGGCCTGAAAAAGCGCGGGAGCGGCACCTCCGGTGCCGCTCCTGCAAGTCACCCTACGGAAGAACCGAATGACGGAAACGCTCGCCGCCAAAGTCGAGCTGCGCCTCTCTCCACTTTCCCTGCAGCGGGAACTGGTTGCGCACGTATTTGGAGATGTCGGCCGGGCGGTCCCAATGTTGCGCCCAGTGAAAACGCCCGCCCTCCGACTGGCAGAGCGCCTGATACGTCGCGAGCGATCGTTGGATTCGTTCAAGACAGCCGTCGCGAACCTTCCGAGCTTTCCCGCAGATCAGCGGGAGTTCAATCGAACACCAAGCACCGGAATACTCTAGGTTGGGAGTCGAGAGCCCCAGGTGCGAATCGGTCTTTGCGAGTATCCGCAGTGAGAGCCAACCCGGGTGCGCGTGTCCGAGGTCGCGGAAGTTGTCTTGAATGCGCCGAATGTACTTCTCGACCATTCGAACGGCGTCCGGCTCCGGAAAGAAGTATTCACCGGAAACTGCCCAGAACTGATTCGCCTTGCCGATATCGAAGACGTCGGTCGGAAAGCCAACACGGTCCGTCAGCTCGAGCTTGTCGAGTTCGGTGTCGAGCCGCGGCGCAACACAGCCGGCCAGAACGGGATCGTAGGCGCTCGCTGCCGCGCCGTCCTGGAACTCAACCTGCCCCTCGGCTGGATCCTTGAACGGAGTGTTCTCTCTTCCGGTCGCACAGCGTGTTCGATCGACGACGATGCAGTGTCGCCCATCGATGGGGTGTCGCTCGTCGCCCGCCAACGAGGCCTCGAGGTCGGCTCCTGCCGCGCCTCCTCGTTCCGGTCGATTCGGGTTGATCCAGATTTCGAGGTGCTCGAACTTCGAGGCGAGAGCGGCCAGTCCTCCGGCTTTGATCAATTCTCGCTTTGCCTCGCCCCAAAGCATCGCCCTGCGGTTTTCGAGCAACTTGTACGCTCGCGGCACGTCAAGCAGCAACGAAACGCACACGCCGAACTCACCGAGTGATACGCGCGCTGCGTGAAGGAGTTCATCGCTCGGGTGATGGGTTCCTGAAAACTCTGGCGAGTAGTTCGAGCGAAAGTCGCCTTCGGTCAAAGGAAGGTCCTTCGCTTGAATGCGCCTGACGCGTCCATCGGGCCCCATGAAGTCGAACGCAACTACCATTGACGAGAGCGGCTCGTGTCGAAAGCCCGAGCCGTGCGTCGAACAGCTGAGTGCTCCAGCGATTGATTGGTCGGCGAAACCGCCTTGGTTCGGGAGCTCGAGATCCTTTGCACGCAACGCCAGCGCGACCTGACGAACCGTCGCTCTCGCATCAACACGGACCACCGCACTGCGATCTGCCTTCAGTCGAACTTCTTCGTTTCCGATAACGGGGAGCAGCACTCGCGGCGGACTGTGCTCGGCGATCTGGAGCACGAGAGTCGGCGTTCGATCGGAATAGTCAGCTGCAAGAACGTCGGAGTACGAGTGGCGTTTTCCCAGAACTCGCACGCGCGAACTTGGTTCCTTTCTCAGCTCGTTTTGAAGCCAAGTCAGCATCGCGTCGAACGAGGTCTCAGGCGGAAGGGTTGCGATCGTGGTCGCTCGCCAGAATCGGCTCGCGGACCAGGTGGAATACGTCTCGGGCGGCGCATAGCCGCGGAGGTCGAGGCTGGCGACCAGCACATCCGGAATTGGCTCTGGTCGCGGTACGCGAAGTCTCGCAGCTTCGGCGGCGAGCGAGGCACTCAGGATCAACGCTTCTTCGGCCTTGCTGGTCGGTTTCGCTCGCCGGACTTGGCGCTTGATAGTGGCTGAAACTCTTCGAACGACACTTTGCAGTTTTCGTTCGAGTTGCGCGGCATCCTGGTCTTTCGCGCGCTTCGCCGGCTTGGCGAGCTTGCGCTTCCCTCGGTTCGCTTTCATTCAATCCTCAGTTTGTGGTGTTCGTGCCGCCTGTTGACGCTCTCAGTACAGACACGAAGGTTCAAGGCTTCAGCGGTCGAAATCAACCTCTCCCGCCAACGCGGCCTCCTCGGCCTCGTACCAGGCGAGTGCCTCCAGTGTGTCGCTCAGCGCAACCTCGAAGTGATCACTGGCTCCGTCGAGGACGTTGGCGAGGCTGGTCATTACGTCATTCACCCGGCGGAGGTTTACCAGGCGCGGCAGCCGCGAGAGTGTTCTGGCTCGCGCCTTCTTCGAGCTTCCCACCGGGTAGCGAAAACCGTCGGCGAGCGGATCCACCTCGTTGAACTGAACGAGCAGATGCCTGACAAACTTCGTTTCTGGCGCGCTCGGCCAGAGGCTCTTGAGCATCGGCTCCAGGCAATCCCACTGCTGGAGAAGATCGTGCCCATCAGGGAAGTCCGGCTGGTAGCCCGGCTGTTTCCGGCGCTTCTCCTGCTGGGCGGAAGTGGGCACTTCTTCTCCAAGCTCATGGAGCCGCTCAACGTCGAGCACCAGGCTCTTGAGCCTGAGCTCTAGGTACTGACGCCAGAGAAACGCCAACGGGAAGAGCGCGTAGTGCGGTGGCGTATGGTCCTTCGTCTCCCATTGCGAGAAGAGCTGCTCCGCAGCCTGTCGATACGACTGAGCGTAGACGTTGAGCCCGCCTCCCGAGTGATCGACGTTGAACTCCCAGTCCTCGCCTTCCTCGAAGAGCGTCTCCTTTCTCGTCAACCACGTCGGCGTCGGCAGATCTTGCTTATCGTCGTTGTCCATTGGCTCTCCTGTTGATGGTGATCAACGGATCTTTCTGGGCCGCGTTCTCATCGCCGGGCGACAGGGTCGAAGCGTTCGAAGGAATCAATCTCGCGTGACATGGTGCTTCGGGGTCGCGAAGGTCGACCTTAGTTGCGCACACTGACATCGAGTTCTGACACGCTTGGTTGCCTCGGGCTTCGAAGACGCGGGCAGACTCTTGGGCGTCAGCTTGCTCGCTCACGGTAAAAGAAGACGATCGTCAGACAATGAAAGCTATCGTCTGAGCTGAGGAGCACGTTCCGCTCGACGATCTCGAGATTCGGATACTGCTGCATCCACGTCATGATTCGCTCGCCGAGAGCGAGCCGGTCCTCTGCCTTCGTGGCCGAGAAGACCTTCACTCCCGAGAACGAGTCCATGGAGAAACTCTGCTCGTCCTGCACAGCGGCGCAAGCAGTGCGCGCAGGGGCGAAACGTCCTGCCCAGAGTTCCAAGCGGGCAGACGAAGAACCGAGGAGGAGCTAGGTCCTTCGCGAGCGCCCGTGCTACGAGCGAGTATGCCTCGCACTCCGCTTCCTAAAGATGTTGCCAAGCGGTCGTTCGACATCGAAGTGAGCCTGGACGAGTGGCTCACGGGTCTGACGACCATCACCGGTCGCAACTGGATCGACTGCTTCAACGCCGAGCTCGACTTCGTCCGACGATTCGGGCTGCTGCCTCAACTCGCGCGACGGCTTGAGCTTGAAGCCGCGCGGAAGAACTCTTCGCTGCAGGCCGAGGTTCAGGAGCTGATCTACGCCGCGGCCCTCGCGCTCCCCGCGGCGGCGTCCACCCAGCCCGGCACGATTCCGACGAAGCGCCGACGCACGTCTGGAAACATCAGTGGGCCGAACTGGGCGTTTCTCTCCTCGCGCGTTGAAGCCACGCAGCTCGAGTTCTCGGACGTGGTCAACCGCGAGCTGCTCTTCGCCAAGACGCTCGGTTTGACGCCCGCCCTCATGGCTCGGCTCGATGCGGCGGCTGAGCGACGCGGGATCAGCACTCGCGATCACGTCACCGAGTTGCTGCTCGTCGCAGCGCAGAAGTTGCCCGAAGCGCCGCCGATTGAACCTGCGGCAAGCATCTGGGACTCCGTTAAGCCTCGCAAGAAGACTCGTAAATAGTCGCTGTTGACATCTTTAAGATGCTCGTGAGAGTCTCCTGATCGGGAGGCTTCATGGCCGCGTCGTCACACAGGAAGACGTCCTTCAACTTGCCGGCGGAGCTCCGTGCCTACCTGACGGGCCGCGGAGCGCGCCGCGGCGATCTGATCACCGCGCTGCGCCGCGTGATCACCGACAGTGGAACCTTCTTCGGACTTCCCGCTCCTGCGCGGGCGCGGCTCGAGCAGGACATGGCCGCGCTGAAGCTCACGTCGCAGCGCGACTACATCGTTTGGCTGCTGATGGAGCGTCACCGCCTGGTGACTGCGCCACGCACCGAAGCGGCTTGATCAACACCACGCAGCACCAACCACGAGGGAACGAATGCAAGTCGACGCTTCTGTCTCACCGCTTCTGGAACGCCGCAGGTTCGAACGGGCGTTCGCCCGCTGCACCGCGATCGCCGTCACCGCGCTGCTCGCCGCTCCGGCATTCGCGCAACAGATGGTCGGGAAATCGATTCTCGACTTCGGCGCGAACTACATCATCGGGCCGCTCGGGATCTTCGCCGTCGTGATCGCGCTCGCGGCGTCCGTCTTCCGGCCCGACATGGTCAAGGGCGCGATTTACGCGGCCATCATCTGTGCGGTTCTGTTCTTCGTCATCAAGATGGCACCGCAGCTCCTCACGGCGCTTCGCACCTGAGTTCGTCGATGCGCGCGACCGTGTATCGAAGCATCGACTCGGCCAACACGTTTCTCGGGCTCGCCTTCCCGTCCGAGGTGCTCGTGGTGCTCGGAGTCTTCTGGGGGACTGCGGTGACACTGCCGCCTGCCGTGGGCCTCGCGCTCACGCTGCTGTCCTATGCCGTCCTCCGACTTGCGACGGTCGGCAAGCCGCCACTGCATCTGCAGCACCTGGCACTGTTTCACGCGCGCCGGCTCGTCTCGCGAGGCCGATTCGGCCCGGCGGCGCGCACGTCGGCCTCGGCACCCTTCCCCTTCGCATCGCGCCGTTTCCGCGACGCTGCGCGAGGTGGCGCTTGAACGAGAGTTCGCTCGCCGACCTGCTTCCGCTGTGGTCGATCCTCCGCGAGGAGGATGTCACTGCCCTCGTGACTCCGGCGCTCGACTACGTCGGCTGCTTTGAACTCGCCGCTCTGGATCCTCGCTTCGCTGGCGAAGACGCCATCGAGTCGACCGGAGAAGCGCTGCGCAGCTTCGTCGGCGGCCTCGAGGACGAATGCACGCTCCATTTCCTTCACCGAGTGAGCCTGGACGCGCGGACTGAGCTCGACGCGTATCGAGCAACCCACGGCGCTGGTGGGCCACTCAGCGAGTACGTGAATAGCCGCGCGATGTGGCTCGAGGGCCAGACTCTCCGCACTGCACGACTCTTCCTCTTCTTCTCGCGCGGCGGTTCAGATTCGCCGTTGGCTCGCGGCGCGCTCGGCGCGCCGATGCCTTTCGCGAAGGTCGACGCACGAGCGAAAAAGCAGCACACGAAGCGCATTCGCGAGCTCGGCTCGCTCCGCAACGCCCTGCGAGTTCGCCTCGGGCAAACAGGGCTCGTCGCTCGTGAACTTCAGGTCGACGAGGTCCGTCGCCTTCATTTCGAGCTGCTCAACCCATCACACGCGACGACTCCGAAGGCATCGCTCGCAGAGCCACACGACACGTTGTGGAGCGAACCAACGATCGCTCACTACGGCGAGGCGCTGCGTGAGTACACCGAAGCTGAGCTCCTTCTCGTGGAGGAGCTCGAGGAGGAACGCGGGCACCTGCGCCAGGAACGAACCTTCCGTCGCGCGCTCACGCTCAAGGTTCTGCCTGAGGCGGGTACCGGGTACTTCTCGGCAGAGCCGCTTCTCGAGCTCGCGGAACTTGATTCAGAGGGACGTCGACGACCGATTCCTTTTTGGTTGGCGACGAGCGTTCGGATTCAGCCGCAGGGTCGCGCGCGCTTCCTGCTGAACGCGCAGCACGGACTGGTTGAGGCGCTCCGAAATGCGGTGCCATTTCTCGCGGACCGCAGCATCGCGAAACAGGCGGCCGACGCAGCCAAGACCGGTGGCATCGCTGGGCTCTTTGCGGAGCTCAACGCGATGTCGTCGAAGCTCGTCACTCTGTCCGTGACCCTGCTCCTCGACGGGAGTTCGCTCGAGGCGCTGAATGCGCGCACTGAGATTGCGCGAGCAGCCTTCTCTGCGGCTGGAAACAGCGAGCTGCTCCTCGAGGAAATCTCTCAGCTGCCGGCGTTCCTCGCGATCCTGCCGGGCGCGGGCAGCTACCAATTCCGCAAGAAGACGTGCACGTCGCGAAACGCAGGTGACTTCCTGCCGGTATTCGCTCCGTGGCGTGGATGTGCTCGTCCGGTATCTCTTCTCACTTCTCCGCTCGGTGACTCCTTCCGGTTCGATCCGTTCGACCGCCGACTCTCACCCGCGCATCACGGCCTGATCATCGCCGATACGGGCTCGGGCAAGTCCGTCTCGCTCGGCGCACTGACGCTCGACGCGCTTGCCGCGGGAATCGACGCGATCCTCGTCGACAACGGCGGCAGCTGGGAGCCGATGACACGCCTCCTTGGAGGGATTCATCTCCCGGTCGACATCAAGACACCGCTGACTCCATTCCGCCCCTGGAAAGAAATGGTCGGGGCTTCAGGACAGCTTGACCCAGACAACATCCAGGACGTCGTCACGTTTCTCGAACTCTGTGTTCGCGAAGAAGGCTCGCGCGGCTTCGACAAGCTCACCGTGCAGCTCGTGGCTCGCGCGGTCAAGCTCGCCTACGAATCGACGTACCGAGCTCGCCCCGACGAACGTCCACTGATGCGCGCGTTCCGCGAGGGGCTCCTCACTCAAGCGACTCGTTCGCAACACACAGACGACAAGCGCATTTGCGAGGATCTCGCGCGCAGGCTCTCGCTGTTCACTGGCGATGAACTCTTCGGTGCCTTCCTCGACCGGCCTTCGGACCTTCGCTTCGACGCGAATCTGATCACCTTCGACATGGCCGGCGTTTCCAAGTCGCCGATCATGCGAAGCATCGCGATGGCAACTGTGATGACGACCATCACGACGCGAGCCGCCGCTCGCACTCGGCGCACGCTGGTCGAAGTCGACGAAGGCCATGCGTATCTCGGGCACGACGAGACCGCTGAACGGTTCCTCGAGCGCTGCTACCGCGTGATGCGGAAATTCGACGTTGCGATGTGGATGATCAGCCAGCAGTTCGGAGACTTCGTGAAGGCGAAGTCTGGCGACGCGATTCTCGGCAACAGCCCCATCAAGATCTTCCTCCGCCACCGCAGCGGTCACGACGCGGTGAGCGACTACTTCCATTTCACGCCGCGAATGAAGGCTGCATTTCGCGCACTCGACATGCAGTCGGGCCACTTCTCCGATCTTCTTCTGATGTACGGCGAGCGCCACGCCGCGCTGCGACTCGCGCTCCATCCGCTCGCGTACTGGATCCTCACGACCGACGGCGAAGACAAGAAACTGATCGCTCGAGCGACCGCGAAGAACCCTCACCTGACTCCAGTCGCTGTGCTGCGCGAGCTGGCCAAACGCTTTCCACACGGAGCGCCGAAAGGCGTCGCCGCAAACGCCGCATGAACCGAGGAATCGTGATGCAACTTCGTTCCGCACTTCGCTCCGGTCTGATCTTCGTTGTCTGCTTGGCACTGACGTTTCCCGCGACGGCTCGCGCCGATCTCTGGGGCGCGGACCTCGGTCCTCTGACGACGATGGTCACGCAAGGAGCCGCGCAACTCGCGCAACTCGCACAGACGCTCGAGCAGATGCGACAGACGTACGAAGAGACGCGCAAGTACGTCGGAATGGCCCAGGACGCAGTCGAAGGCTTTCAGGAGTTCGGTCAGTTCGCCGACTCCGTCTTCAAGAATCCGCAACAGGCGCTCGACGGCGTTCTGCCCGACGCCGCGTACCTCCGGCAGGAACTTCAATCGCCTCCTTCATGGGGAAGAGGAACGGGCGAGTTCCAACAGCTCGTTCGCGTGTGTCTCTCAGGAGGAAGTTGCGTTGCGTTTCGCCAGGCTGTCACTGCGCAGCAAGCGCGCGACTCGATCTCGAGCACCTTTGGCACGGTGCCTCAGGGGCGAGACGGAATGGCAGCAGTCGACATCGAAGCGGCGCGCGCGATCAGTGGCTCGATGGCGCAGTCATCAAAGGCCTCGGTGAGCGCCGAGCAAGCCGCGGCACTCATGGAGAAATGCATGCGCGGATCCAGCAATGAGGCGGTCGCTGCGTGTCAGGCAGCCGCGAACCTCGGTCAGTTGATGCAGGTCGAACAAACTGCCGCTCTCAACGAGCAAATGGCCGAGGCGAATCGATTGCAGGCCCTCGAATTGGCCGCACGCAACGCCGAAGAGAAGCGCGCCCTTCGTGAAGCCTTCGAACGGCAGCGTCAGCTTGAGGCGGGCGCGAAGCGGATGGCTCCACCTCGCTGGAAGGTTCGCGGTCCCAGCGGTGAAGGCGGTGTCGAATGAGCACCGGCTCCGTCGTCGCCGTCGATCTCGGCGGTGGAGTCATCGGCGCCTGGGCTGGAACCACGACCGGAATTGCCTTTGGTGCACTGCCATTCTTGCTCGTGCTCGCGCTCGCTGCTGAGGCGTGGGGCAAGCCGCCGGGGCAACCTCGAGACTTCGGTGGAATCGTCTCGCGCTTCTTCATCGTGCTCGTGCTGCTGACGTTCTACGGCGAACTCTTTGGTCGCCTTGCATCGCTCGTCGACTCGATCGCCGACCGAGTTGCTCCGCAGGAAACGTGGACGCGGTTGGGTGAAGCGACGGAACGATTTCTGAGCGCGAAGGCCAAGTACCAGGCGCGAGAGACCAATGCGGCAGTCTCGAGCGGCAGTCTCACGAACATCGCCAGTGAGCTGGTCGTGGGAAAGGTCGACGAGCTCGGCGGCATGCTCGTCGACGCCGCCGTCACACTCATCATTCTTTGCGGTCAGGCCGCGTTCCGAATCATCGGCACGCTTGGAGGTGTTCTCGCCGGCCTTCTCTACGTTCTCGGCCCTCTTGCCATCGCGGCATCCGTTCCGCGGGGAAGTGACGCGGGGACTCGCTGGCTCCGCGTCTTCGTCAGCGTCCTGATGTGGCCGCTGATCTCAGCGCTCCTCGTGGGGCTGCTGACCAGCTTCGCGCTCAAGGCGCTCGAGCCCAACGCCGCGTACGAAGCCGCGTACGCATCGATCGTGCTCGCCGGAGTGCTCACCGTGACCGCCTTTGCAGTTCCGGTGGTCGCGAGTGCTCTCACTGGTGCAGGCATGGGTGCGGTGAGTGCAGGGTGGAGTTCAATGAACGCCTGGAGCGGTGCCGCGATCACGAGTGCAACGGCGCCGGGTGCACTCGCCGCGGCTGGCGCGTCTCGAGAGTTCGCTCGCGGGTCAGCAGCTGGCGCAGCGTCGACGATGGGCGCTCAGTCACGCAGCGGCTCGATTCAATCGGCAGCCATCGTCGGTCTTCAACCTCCGCCTGCGCCAGCCGACGCCTGAACATGCGCACACGCAAACTCCCCGGTCCTCCAGCAATCTGGACCGCGTTCGCACAACAAGGTCGATGGAAAAACTGGGTGCTCGTAGGGCAGCTCGGGGCAATTCTCTTCCTCACGGCCGTCTGCCTTTCCCTTGCCTCGCGACCGCCGGACATCGTCGTCGTTGGCGAAGACGGCAACGGGACCTACGTCGCGTCAGAGGTCTCGAGCCGCGCACTTCAGGACTTTCTTCGCACCCAGCGCGGCCGTCCAGCCGACATCACGATCCGTGCATTCTCACAGCGATTCATCCGCCTCACGGCTGAGGTCAACAGCACAACGATCGACGATGCCTGGGCCGAGGCGACGTCACTGATGATTGCCCCGCTGGCCCAGCAGATGCGCGCCGAGGCCGACGCGCAGCGCCTTCTCGAGACCTATCGGATCGCCGCCGTAAGAACTCGTCTCGACTTCGATGCCCTGGAAGTGATTGAACGCCGCGATTCGAAGACGCATGTTCGGGCGCGGTTGTCGCGGCATCGGGAGAAGCTCGTGGGTGGCGGGGGCAGTGACGACACGATGCAGGTCGACCTCGTTCTCGTCGAGGTTCCGCGCTCGCGTGAGCACCCGGACGGACTCGTCGTTCTCGACTGGCGCTCGGGCCCCATTTCGACATCTCAGGTGACTCCATGATCGCGCTCGTCGTTGCGCTGCTGCTGGCTGCTCCTCCGTCGAAGAAGAAGTCGGAACCCGAAGTGCCGCGCCGCGAACTCGTTCGCCGCAGCATCGCAATCACCGATTCCACTCGAGAGGTCGAGGTGCACGTCGCTGGAGGAAGCCCGACGACGCTCGTCTTCCCTCAGAACATCGCGAAGTACGCGCTCGTCGATGCGAAGGGCTACTTCCCCGCGGCGAATCAGCAACGCGCCGGTCGGCTCTTCATCTTGCTGCCAGACAAAGACGTTCGTGAAGGTGATGCCGTCACGCTCCAACTCACGCTCGAGGACGGCACTCTTCTCCCGCCATTGCTGCTCACTTCGGTCCCGACGGCGTCGGATCTGCACGTCGAAATGGCAGTTCAGCTGCAGCAACGCGCGTCGAGCGAGTCCGCCGTGGCGCTCAAGTCTCAGGTGACGGAGCTCCAGAGCAAGCTTGACGAGTGCCAACAGTCAGGTGGCGACCGCGGTGCGAGCAAGGTCGCCGAACTCGTCCTTCGTCAGGACTTTCGCAAGCCTGTCGCCTTCGTTGTCGAGAAGCACCCTGCGCGTCGCCTGGACAAACAGTCTCGTCTGCTCGTCGAGGCACACCACGTCTATCGGCTGTTCGACGTCTCTTATCTTGTGCTCACCATCGAGAATCGAGATCCGGACAAACTGTGGGTGCTCGAGCGCGCAGAGATCGCACTCACCAGCGGCTCGTCGAACGTCGAAGCACGTGTTCTCGATGTCGCGCAGGAAATGTCTCAGGGCGTGCCGCCTGGTGAAGAGGCAAAGCTGGTCGTGAGCTTCAAGACGCCGGAGCAGAGTGCTGATCACCAGTTCACGTTGCGGCTTCTCGAGAAAGCCGGGAACCGCCACGTGGAACTCGACGGACTGAAACTCTGAGGGCGGCGATGGCTGACGACAAGACTCCGAACGATGCACCGTCTGTAAATCTCGAACCGACTTCGGTTCGTCCGCCTTCATCCGTCCCTGTCTCGCTCGGCTCGCTGGGCGCGACCAGTCCTGCCGAGGCCAACCCGGACTACTTGCCGCCGGGAACTCAGGTTGGACTTTGGACGATCGAATCCAAGCTCGGCGCCGGCGGAATGGGCGCGGTCTACCTCGTCAAGAGCACTCAGACCGAGCCCGCGACTCTCGCCGCTTTGAAGTTGTCGCTTGCACCGAAGGAAGAGTCGCCGAACGAACGCACTGCGCGCATCAAACGATTCGAGCGCGAGTTCGGAGCGGTCTTCCTTCTGGACCACGACAACATCGTCAAGCCGTTCAGCTTCTTCTGCTGGCCCGACCCGCTTCGCGGTCACCCGTGCATCGTCATGCCCGTCGTCCAAGGCGCGACGCTCAGCGCGTACTGCCGCACCAAACATCCACCGCTTCGCGTCTTGCTTCGCGATGTGTTGGCGCCGATCGCTGATGCGCTCGACTACATCCACAGCAAGGGGCTCTGCCACCGCGACATCAAGCCAGCGAACATCATGGTTCGCGAAGACGGCGTGCCTCTGTTGATGGACTTCGGCATCGCGCGCAGCCGTGCCTCGAGCACACTCACGTCGACGGAAGTCCTCACGACGTACGAGTTCGGCGCGCCGGAGTACCTCGCGTACATCGCCAGCGCCCAACGCTTCTCCGAGATCCCCTTCGACTATCGGCCGGAAGCCGACCTGTTTTGTCTCGGCGCTGCGTTCTTCGACGTGCTCACCGGGCATCTGCCCTACCAGCACGTTGCCGGCGTCGGTGACCCGCTGGCCTACATGAGCGAGGTGTTTCAGTCGTCTCTGAAGACCTTCGCTCCGATCGCGGTGAGCAGCCTGAATCCCGCAGTCCCGATCGAGATCGACGAGCTGCTTCGGCGACTGATGGATCGCGATCCGGCGCAGCGCTTCGGCGCGGGTGGTGACGTGGTCGAAGCAATCGATGAGCTGATCGCGAGCGTTGCGCCGTCTCCGCAATGGGACGAACCGTTTGTTCCGCCGCCACGTGCTCGCGTCACAAAAGCTCAAAGCAGCAGCGCGGGCAGGAAACGTTCGAGCCGACCCGCGTCGCTCTCCAAACCCACCAGTGTTGACCGTCCACCGCTTGGCCCGCCTGCGGTCCCTCCGCCATCGGTTGCTGCGCAACCGCCGCAGGTGATCCTCGAGCCCGTCTCCGACGTTCGACTGCCAGCGCCGAGCTTCGTCTCGCCTGTCTCCGCGGTCGCTGCTCCGGCAGTTCAGAAAGCGAATCAACTTCCGAGCGCGATCTTGGCTGCTCGCGAGCGTCTTCAGGCTGCAGGCACAAACTCGACGCGCTCACGAACGCTCGTGATCGCAGGCGTCGGTCTTGCCGCGATCGTCCTGGGAATCGTGATCGTCGCGAGCCTCGATCGTCCGCCAACTGCGAAGCCGCAGAGTCTGCTCGACGAGAAGCACGAAGCTTCGGCTCCGCTCGCACCTCCCGTTCAACTCGAGCCACAGCAGCCGTCGTCGGAAACGACGGACATGCTCGACGCGAGCGTGACGCTGGCGGCCGTCGTTCCGTCGACCACCGCTGCACTCAAGAGTGTGAAGCGCGGTTCGAATCCAGACGCGGTCGCCATCAACGCGATGCTCGACTCAGAGTTCGGAGGTTCGCGCCCCACGGTCGGCGGCAAGATCACACCGTCAGTGGCGAAGAAGAGTTCGTGGGTTCAGGGCGCAGAGGAAGAAGAAGCTCCGAAGCAAGAAGCGACGAAATCGCTCGGCATCCCGACTGGCACCGAAATCGGCGTGCGTCTGATGAAACCGCTC
The DNA here is from genome assembly GCA_047600485.1 of Archangium sp. Classification (GTDB taxonomy): domain Bacteria; phylum Myxococcota; class Myxococcia; order Myxococcales; family Myxococcaceae; genus Archangium_A. Next base: position 9,025,402 of record JASGKS010000001.1, on the reverse strand, counting down.
GACTCTCGAACCATCGGCTCCGGACCGGCGGTGGCTCGACTGATGCGACCTCTCGTCATGCGCGGCGCGGTCGCATTGCCCACCGGCACCATGATCTATGGATCAGCGACCACGACCGGTGCTGGACGCTTCGACGTTCAGTTCACGAAGCTGAAGTTGCCCGATGGTCGCGAGCTCGAGTTCGCCGGATTGGCCTACGACGCGGACGACAAACGGCCGGGTCTGCGAGCGTCGTCGCGCATTCAGGGAACGGCAGGAAAGTCACAGGGGCTTGGCGAAAAGCTCGTCCGTGGCACTGCCAATACGATGCTCGGGAAGATCGACGGAGAAGGCGGGGCCGACCTCGCCAAGGGCGCCGGGCAGACCGTCATCAATCACGCCGAAGACAACGCTGGAGCTCAGAACACGGACGCCATCGTGCTCGAGGCACCCGCTGACTTCGTCGTCTTCATCACTTCAGCGCTGTGAGTCGTTCACTCTCGGAGGGGCAATGAATCGGGCATGGGTGGCAGTCGTGTTTCTCGCGGTGATGGGTTGGGCCTGCGGCGGCGGGAAGCCGTTCAAAGAAGGTGGCACCGCGGCGAGTGAACTGAAGGGCCGAGTCATCAAGGGACCCGTCGCGAACGCGTCCGTCGTGGCGTACCGCGCCGACGCGCTCCTCGTCCGTGGAGAAGCGCTCGCATCGACCAAGTCCGACGAGAACGGCGATTTCACCCTGCCGCTTCCTGCGTACCAGGGCCACGTTCTGATCGTCGCGTCGGCTGGGAGCTACATCGAAGAAGCCATCGGCCTCGGAGTGCAGCTGGGCGACAACGAGTTGCAGCTCCTGCTTCCGGACTTCACGACTGGCTCAAAGCTCGAGGGGCTGCGCATCACTCCGGTCTCGACGATCGCCGCTCAGCTCACGCGCTTCCACGTCGGGAAAGGGAAGGCAGCACTCGAAGCGAACTCGGAAGCAATGATTCACCTCAACAAGCACTTCGGCGATCTCGACTGGGCGACCGTCACGCCTTCCGATCTCACCGCGACGGGTGTCACCAATCTGGCTCCGGAATCCCGCGCGGGGCTCATCCTCGCGACGCTCTCGTGGTCGTCGAAGGTACATGCCGAGACATCAGACGTGGCACCAGGACTCGTTCTCAACGCAGCGACGCTGACTTCTGCGCTCGCTCGCGACGCGTCGGACGGAACGCTCGATGGTCAGGAGTTTGGAACGACACTCCGGCAAGGACGCGTCGAGCTGACCGGGCTCACGCTGCGAGCCGAATTCGTCTCTGCGATGTCGGGGTTCCTGAATAGCGCGCGCAATTCATCTGCGCTTCGACTTCAGGACGTGAGTGCGTTCCTCGCTGCCATCGGAACGAACGCAGATCCGTATCTCTTCTGCCCGAATCAGGTGCCTGCAGCGACGTGCGGAACCGGCCCCGTCGATACGGAGCCCCCTGCCCTCACCTTCGTCCGACCCGGCGCCAATGCCGGCGTTGCAGGCTCGACCGTTGTCGAAGTTCACGCGACAGACAACGTGAAGCTGCGTTCGCTTCGCTTCAGCGCGCCCGATTCGATCGCCTCAACGATGGCGACGTTCACCTCGGGAGATCGCGAAGGCTCTTTGGTCGCGATGCTCGACGTCTCAGCGCTACCAGACGGCCCGATCGAAATTCGCGCCGAGACCTCCGACAGCTCCGGCAACCCGACCGCGAAGACGCTCTCGCTCGTCGTGAGCAATCAGGGACCGCGCGTGTCCTTCTCGGCGCCGTCGGAGAGCTCGATTCAACGCGGCTCGAGCGCGCTCGTGGCGATCTCCGCTCAAGCGCAGGCACCGGGCGCAACGATCAGTCGCATCGAGCTCGTGAATCCGCCGAACGGAATGGGCGCCGATGTCCTCCCGGCTGCAGACGCGTTCTCCGCCAGTTGGAACACGACGATGTCGCTCGAGGGCACCGTCACGCTGACGGCGCGAGCGACTGATTCGTTCGGAACCTCGACGGAAACGGCGATCAACGTGACCGTCGACAACGTGCCGCTCGGCCAGGTTTCAGTCGTCGTGTCCGCTGGTGCTCCAGTCGACGGACTCTCGGTGAAGCTCGTCGCGGTCGATGAGCTCACTGGGCTTCCGCTGACCAATCGCATCGGCGGAGCCGTTCTTGGACAGTCGACCGATCTCACCGCGGACGGCGGCACTGCGTTCGCGCTGACGCAGGAGAACTACGAGGGCCCGGTTCAGCTCATCGCAGAGGGAGCAACGGCGGCGTACATGGACCCTTCGGACTCGAACACGCAGATCCTTCTGCCGGCGACGTTCACCATGACGAGCTACGTCGCGTCGTATCGAACGGGAGATCGCCTCGAGATTCCTGTCACGTACTGGACGACCCTGGCCGACGTCGCAGCGCGTGCGTACGCGCTGGGGCTCAACCCGAGTCAGCCCAGCACGAGCTTGCTTTCCAACGGCATGCGCGTGACCGATCCGCTCTTCGCGCGCCATCTCACTTCGCAGGCGTGGAACGTTCGGACCACCTTCCCTGCTCGACTGACGGGACCGCAATCACTGCGCGATACCGTCTTCGCCGCGTTTCCGGATGTCGCGCTGAATCAAGAAGCACGGGACATCGCGCTCGAGGTGGGGCTGACGCCCGGCTCGGGATTCGGAGCTCCGCAGCTCGTCGGCATGCTCCGCCAGGATCTTGCGGACGGCCAACTCGACGGCCGTGCGAATGGCGTTCAGCTCCAAACCGCTGGTGCCACGCCGTACCTCTTTGATGCCAACACGACGCGGTTTCGACAGGCCATTGCGCTCGACCTCTTCATCCGAAGCGCGGAGAACCGAACGCAGCTCACGCGACAGGATCTTCAGACGTCGAACATCTACGACACGATGAGTGGAGACTCGTCGCTCCTCTATCCCAATGGGCAAACGTCGATCCCCTTCGACAACATGCCGCCGCAGGTCGCGTGGACAGTGACCTTCTCCAACGGCGCGCTGATCGGAGCTGTTCCCGTCGGGCAGTCGAAACTCGTCAGTGGCTCGCTGCTGATCCAGGCCTCAGCCAGCGACCCGTCGACCGTGACATCGATTCGAGGAACGGCTGGCACCGAACCGCTGACGCCACTCTCAGGGAGCAGCCAGAACCGCCTGCTGACCACCTTCGACACAAGCACCGTCGTCGATGGCCAGTTCACGTTGTCCGCGATTGCGTGCGACCGCCTGCAGAACTGCGGGACGAGCACCTTCGTCGTCACGGTCGATCGCACCGCCCCGGCGATTGTCGTAATCAAGCCGTCGCCCGGCTTCGTGTCGGCGGCCTTCGACATCGAAGCAACGGCAACCGACTCGCAAGGCCTCGCCTCTCTCGCAGCGACCATGCCGATGTCTCTGACTGATCAGGATGCGCAGACGAGTCGATTCTTCGTTCCCGGGACGGCGTGGACTCTCGCCGCGAACGACGGGCCTTTCGACGTCCAGCTGAGCGCATGCGATTCGGTCGGCAACTGCGGACCCGCCGCGAGCACCGTCACCGTCGACAAGACGCCACCGACTCTCACCTGGAATGCGTCGCCGCCGGCGTACAGCCGCAACCAGCTCATCAACTTCAGCGTGAATGCGAGCGATGGCGCCGGAGCTGGCGTTCAGCGCGTTCTCGCGGGCGTCGACTATTTGAACGCAGTCGCAGGTGTTCGTTCGGGCTCGACGTGGACATTCTCGAACTTCGACCTCGGCTCGACGGGAGCTCGCAACATTCGCGTCTGGGCCGAAGACTCTTCGGTCCCGCTCAACTCCGGTCGAATGAGCGCGGTCGCCGGTGCAGACCTTCTCGCTGTTGTCGTTCACGATCGCACAGCACCAACGTTCATCCCCGCGTCGTACCGACAGTTCAAGGATGAGGACGCGATCACGCTCACGCTTGACAGCGCGGGGAAGCCACTCGTCCCTGCGCAGTACAATTTCGGTAGCGCGCCGAATCGGATGATCGACCTCGGAGCAGGTACCGTCACGATCAAGAAGGCGGACACCCTCACGTCTTCGGCGACGAACCGACCGCTGCTCACGTGGCAGATTCCGGTCAACACGGCGAGCGAGTCGCCAATCACCAGCCTCACCTGGTCGGCGACCCGAAATTCCTGCAGACCCGACACGGGAACTTGTAACACCGTCAGTGCCGGCTCGGGCTCGCTCGCCGTTGACAGCGCGGTGCCTTCACCCGCTCCGAATTCGGTCTACTACTCGCACGAACTCACGATGCCGATGAAGGGGACCTACACCTTCACCTACGTCGTGTCGGACGCCGCCGGCAACTCGACCAGCCGAAACTTCACGGTCGTGTGGGACGTGGTTGGACCGCCCCTCACCGTCGTTCCGGACGCGGCCTGGGAGACTTCGTCCGACCCACAGTCGGCGTTGAGCTTCCGTCTCGCCGACGGATCGTTCGGGCGAATGTTCGGTGTTGGGCTCGGCGGCTTCGTCGACAACCAAGCTCGCGTCCGCAAGTACTACGTCTACAACGCTGCTCCTCAGGACGTCGGAGTCTGGTTTCAGGCCGGAACGAGCAACGCCCGCACCACTTCAGAGTCGTGGAGCAACGTTCTCGGCAACCTCTTCACCAACGCGGGCGCAGGAGCGTTCTCCCTCGACGGGCAATCGTTCGATCGAGACTACTGGTCGACCTTCACGACTTCCTCCGACTACTGCTCCGACGCGAATCGTCTCATCGACCCGTACCCGTGCGGCATCCCTTCCGCGGTGTCGTTCCCGTACATCCGTCATGTGCGCGGACAGACCGTGAGATACGAGTGCTTCGGGAATCTCCGAATCGAGACGGGCCCGCTCTACGGCCCGGCCGCGATCAACGGAACCATCACCTCGCTCGACGGCGCAACCGACAGCTCGGTCGCGGCTCAATACATCAGCCCCGCCAGTGCTCCCGGCTCAGGAAACGAGACCTCGAAGGCTGGCGAGGTCTTCTTTGGAGCGATGAGTGGAGAAGTCGGGGCTCGAGTTCCCGCCGCAAGCGCCGGAGCACCGGGCGTGATGGCCGTCTACGTCGTGGTTCCGGTTCAAAGCCACGCAACCCCGCTGAGCACGCTCGCGCTCCCGTATCTGGCCGCATCGCCCGGGAAATATCAGTACTACTTCGCCGACATGGTGGACGTGTCTCAGGCGAACCCTCAGGTGCCAAGCACTCTCGCTTGCAACGGCATTCCTCGGCAGCGCTTTGCGACGTGGTACTGGTACCGGCGTCTCAACGTCGCGTCGACGTACATCACTGCTGGATTCTCCGTCCGGAGTGGTGGCGGATTCATCACCGGTGGATTCAGCGGGAACACCACCTTCTCGTCAGTCAGCTCGCGTGTGGTCGGAACCACGTCAGCTTCCTTCAGCATCTCTCACTGAGGAACTCATGCGCACTTCACTCATCGTTCTCGTCGTCTTCTCGATCACTGCGTGCAGCGCTCTTCAGGGTCCGAAAGGCGATCCGGGCCCGCAGGGGCCGGCCGGTCCTGCGGGCGCCGACGGAGCTCGCGGCATGCAGGGAGCTCAAGGCATCCCGGGCAACCAGGGGATTCAGGGAATGGAAGGACCGCAAGGAATGCCGGGCGGCGGTCTGTATGTGAGCAAGACCTCGACCTACTGCCGTGAGGCACCGCCGCCGGGAACGAGCCGCGCGACGATTGAATGTCTCGATGCGAACGATCTTCTCCTGACCGGAGGCTGCGTCGACTCGAGCACTCCGGGTTCGACCGGCTACTTCCTCGCGGTGTCGCAGCCGACGAACGTCTCGTCGGGTGGGCCGGCGGGCTGGGCGTGCGACTGGGGGAAGCCGAGCGGCGCGCCCGTCGTCGATCTTCAGAACGCAGGAGCGAAGGCCATCGTCTGCTGCATCGCGGTGCCATGACGCGGACCCTGCTTCTGCTCGCACTCGTGGCCGGGAGCGCGCGAGCGGACCGAGGCGCGCTCTCGATCGATCTCGCTGGCGGTGGAGTCGCAACCGCGGTTCCTGCCCTCGGTGTTGCGACGCCCAAGTCGACAATCTCGATGGACGTGTCTGCGTGGCTTGGCGGGCGATACGCCATCTCGAACAACTTCGAGGTCACAGCGACCGGTTTCGTCGAGCCTCCCGCGACGGTCTTCCAGAATGACGTGAACTTGGTGACTGAGAGCGGCCGCTATCCGGGGACCACGCGCCACCAGTTCATGCGCTTCGGCGCGCAAGGCGGCGTGCGTCTCGTCTTCGGAATGATCGTTCGATTCCACCTCGGCTTGGAACTCGGTTGGAGCCAAGCGATGTATTCGGGGCAGCAGCACTTCGACGTGACCAATGCCGAATCGGCAACGAACTACGGGCTCACGATTCCTGACGCCTCGATCCCGAGCGCAGTTCTCTCGCCGAATCTCGGAATCGAGTGGTGCTTCCGCGACAACTGGAGTCTTTCGCTTTTGCCTCGAGCTCAGCTGCAGCTGGCGTCGACAGTGTCGTGGGCCGTCATCGTGCCCATCCAATTGTCCTGGAGTTTGTACCTCTGAACACACAATTCAGCCCCGCGTTCGCAGCAGAGCTTCGCGAGCACCGCAAGGAGAAGTCGTGACCGAACTCAGTGAATACGAGGCGCTCATCAGTCGCACCGACCTCAAGGAACAAGAGGTTCAGCACTTCATTGAGCAACACCCTCGATTCTTGCCGCTGAAGTGGGTTCAGAATCACGGCGTCCACTTCAACTTGTTCATCAGAAAGCCAGATCTCCTCGGAAAACTGGCCGCGGATTTTCTGTTCCTCTCAAAGAGCTCGGTCGACTGGCACTGCGTCCTGATCGAGATTGAGAAGCCAACAACGCGGCTCTTCAAGCCCAAGACGGACGAGATCCACGGTGAGTTCCAAGCCGGACTCGATCAGGTGCTCTCTTGGAAGGCATTCTTGCAATCGCCTGGAAGAATCGAAGCCCTGAAGAGCAGCCTCAAGTTTCTCATGGGACCCATGGCCAACAACCCCATGTTCGTTCGGTACGTCCTGGTTGCAGGGCGTCGAAAGGAATTCGAGGGCAACGAAACGCGCCGAAATCTCTTCGCCGCCAGACGCTCCGAAGACGTCGACGTCATGACGTTCGATAGCCTCGCCGTCGACTACCACCGTCGGCGGAATTTGTACTTAGGCGTGCTGAAATCAAACGCATTGGAGATTCACTCGACCGAGTTCGTTTGCGAGAACATGTTCGCTTGGATTCCGACGAGTCAGCTTCGAATCAACGACACGCTTCGAAACAACATTCAGCAAGAAAAGAGCAAGTGGCTCGCTCGTCGCCCAAACGGCAAGTTCGTGCTCGAAGAGAGCCTTGACGAGGTTGGTTCCTGCACGTGAACTCAGGTCCAGTGCTGACAGCCGAGCGCGGCTCCAGCGAGCCAAGGACCACAGCAGCGCTCCTCCGGCGACACCACCTCGCTTTCTTTGAGATCCGCGGCAATTGAAGAGCTGGCCGAACGGACGGTCACTCCGGACTCAAGCACCAGCACGCTCATTGCCCATCACCGCCCTCTGAAGCTCCTGAGCCGCAACCGTTCTTGTTCCACGGCCTGTTTGGCGGGCGCGTAGAGCATCGCGGTCATCGGAGCGCTTGCTGGATTCGCATCGCATCAGCGAAGTCGCGCAGCCAGGTCGAGTTTCGACGCGGTGGGGTTCATCGTGCTTTCGGTTCGGGCCGAACCCTGAGGGCATATCAGTCGACTACGACATCACCGCGAAATCGCCGCAGGGCCGTTCCTATCACGCGAGTCGTTCGGTCATTTGGGCGACCGGCGAGAGGAGTGCCAAGACTTCGCCGGAGCGCGCCTGAATCGCGACGCGAAACTCCTCGGCCTTGGCGACGTCGTGCCGGTTTGCTTCAAGGCACTCGGACATGAAGCTCGAGGCATCGGTTGCGCAGTCGACGAACCGCTGAAGTGCGTTTGTGATCTCGAGTGTGAGGAACATGGACGAGTCAGCCGTGTGATCGACAAGTAGAAGCAAGCCGTCACGAACCAGGAGCGTTCGCTTCTGGAAGGGTTCAACGTCAACGTTCTTCTTGAATCCGTCCAGAGCGCTGCTCAGCGAACGAGTGATTGCGAACACCGCCTGCCAGACCTTCCGCGCAACATCCGCCCGCACCTCGGCATGGTGTTGCTCGCGGTTGCGACGGACTTCATTGCGCGCCCAGATTGCTCCGTAGATGACCACACCCATCGTCACGAAGTTCGCAATGCCGCCGAAGGCATCACCGACCGTTCCGCAAATCGCCCAGAAGTCCTTGTCCATCGAGCGGTCGTACCAGACACGCACCGCAATTCGAGCGACGAGAACGTGCCGCCGCTCTACAGTCAGTTGGTGCAGATCGCGATTGGGCCGCCGTGCGACCCGTCGGCGGGTAACGTTTCGGCGAGCAGCCGCTGCAGTCTCACCAGCTCACCGTTCCCGGCACGGCGTCGTGTACAGAGCCAAAGCGCTGCCCGCGAAATAGCAGGCCGAGAGCTCGTTCGAACCGTGCTGCGCGAGCGGTTGCCGCGAGCACAACGCGCCTTGCGAAGCTGACGTATCATCGACAGAAGGGCAGCAAGCACAAGTCACGGAGGACACGATGCTGTTGGGGAGCAGCGGCGGTTCAATCGATCCTCTTGATGGGCACGCGGTCCTACCCTTTCTCGACAATCGCCTGCTCTTCGAGCCCCTGTCAGTGTTGTCGCCAGAGGAGCGGCGGGTCTTTCGTCACGAACTCACCCACCATGCGACTTTCCAGGGGACCTTTGGTCTGGTGCTTCGCGTTCTGACCAGCTGCGACTCCGCCGCGAGAGCGAGATCAACTCAAGTCACGTCAACCGCTGCCGAAGCGTCTCAGTTCTTCTTTCGCACTCTCTTGCGCTATCCATTGCGTGCCTACTGCGCGCTGCTCCACGCAACACGGGGCATTCAGGAAGGGCTCGCGACATTGGTAGAACTCGAGTTTGAGGAAGGGGGCACTGGCCCTGACCCGCTATCGGAGCTCGACAAGGCTTTCGCGACACGAGAGCGACGGCTCGAGTTGCAGTTGCCACGTCGAGATCCAACGAAGCTCTCGACCTTGCTCGAATTGCGAACGGCGCTCCTCGTGAACCCAGGGGCCGCAAACGCCCACTACTTCGGTGGGTACCTTCTCATCAGAGGCATTCAAGACGAGCTTAGTAAGCACGACCAACGCGCGGACGACCCACGGCTGTTCGTGCGAACACTCATCATCTGGCTCTTTTATCACTACGACATTCTTGCGTGGAGCAAGACGCTTCTCCAGCTCATGATAAATCTGGACTCCAGCAATGGAGAGCAATCGATCGCCGCCAGGAGCGCTGAACTCGTGGCCGAACATGTGCGGCGATTGTTGAACCTTGAACCTCGCCGCATCCGCGAACTCTTCACACTTGCACAGAACCATCCGAGGATGACGCTGCTTCGACATTCAATCAGGTTCTCAGACTGGGAGGTTGACAACCAGCAAATGGGCGCAGCGTCGGACGAGGTGTCAGCCTACTGCGGGTGGCTGATGAACGACAGGCAGGGCAGCTCAATGGGATATCGAACGCTTGCATACAACGCGAGTCTGCTCCTTGGCCAACTTCAGGTTGCCACCCGCTACTTGCGTCTCGTTGCACGGACCCGAAGGATCGTCGCGGTTCAACCGACTCCCACTGATGGGTGTATTCTTGTCAGCCTGTTAGAGGCAGTCGACCCGCGGATGAACGACACGTACGCGTTCGACTCCTTGTCGGAGGAGGCATTCCGAGCCCTTCAGCAAGCCACTGTCAACACTTCGACGATCCCGATTCCCCCTAACATTGATATTCGCGCCTTCCTCACCCCAGAGAGACTCGCCCGCTTCGGAGTGCAAACGCGCGAAGGCTCCCGCATCATCAACGAACACCTCCTGTTCGACTCCCAGCTGTCGATGCGTATTCGGACTCTTCAAGTTGATGAGTGCTTTCACGCGAACGTCGTGACTGAGCTCGGACCAGCGCGCGAAGTCGTGGTGGCGAAAGGACTCCCTCGGGCGAGTTCAAGAGACGCCTATTGGGATTCAGTGCGACCAGCACCCGCTGACCCGAACGAACCACTCGACAAGGGCGTCGGCGTCACAGAGAACTTCGTGTTTTCGCGACTGTGGAGGAGCATCTTTCCAAGCGGTTGGGCACCGCATTTGGCCATTGATAGTTTCCGAACCGGCTTCGGAGGACTTTCAAACGAAGAGAATGCTACAGATGTTCGACGCGCGATTGAAAGTGGTCGAATTGAAGAACTGACAACAATCACCGCTGGCAGAATCGCCAGTCTTCTCGGCAGGCCAATCGAAAGAAGGATCTTTGCGAACGTATCTCGATGACGAACAGCTTAATTCGTGGCTCGATTCAGTTGTTGGTGAATCGGCCGAGAAGCGCACAGTTGTTATTTCTCAGTTGGAGTACGCCGAAGCTCCAAATGTTTCGAACCTTCAGTCCCTGACTCGGCTGATCTCGAAGGATGGCAAGTCGCGCATTCTTTCGACGAAGTTGGCCAACGTTCAGTTCACGTGGGGCAACCTTCTGCTCAAATCCACAGTCGTAACCGGGGTCGACACCGCGCGGAAACTCGCTGGCGCAGAGTTGGCCGACCATCGGCTCGAGACTGCGCTGACCTTCGTCAAGCTCGCCTACGTGGCATACGAATTCATCAAGAACTGGACCATCGAGCTTGGAACGAATGACGCGAAGGTCGTCGTCGCGCTTGCCGACTCAGGCCGGGCGCACGAATTGCCGATTGGAAAGTTGGCCAAGGCAGCCGGGCTCTCGGACGACGAAACGGCTGAGAGCGTTGGTCGGCTCAAGAAGCTACGAATCGTGAAACAATTCCCGCCGGACTTCTTGATCAAGCTTGTCGAGACGGTCGTTCTCCTTCCCGACAACAAGCTGAGCGAGTGACTTCAGGCTCACCGATCGAGCGGAATCTCGAGAACGCCCTGACTTCCGATGCCCCCCCATTTCCTCCGCTCCGGCCTCGCGCACTTCCGAGGTCTTCGCCTCGATCTCGGTGGCACAGACCGCCTTCTCGGCCTTCACGTCGAACTTCCCAGGGCAGTCAGCTTCCCGTCCTTCGCCACGAACGGGCTATTTCCGGAGAGGCAGAGCCCTTGATTCGATCACCGTTCTCGACACCCCAGTGACGCCCGCGACAGGCGCCATCGTAGAGAGCATTCAGTTCCGTCCTGAGCCAAACCCGTGAAGTGGTTGTTGGCAGGACTCATTTTCTGCGCGTGCGATTCGCGTCCCTGTCAGGTCGCAAAGGTCAATACAGACGGCGGTGTGCATTGGCTCCACACCGCACTCGGCGATGCAACCAATGTAGACCTCATCGAGAACATTGCCGTTGCCGATGGCCTTCTGTTTGCTCAGGCAAGCGGCCGATTCACCTTTGTCTCAAAGGACGCGTGTCAACTTACGACAACGTCAGGTATCGCCACCGACGTTCCGTTCATCTTCTCGGAAGAACTTGTTTCGTTCCCACTGACGCGGCCGGGGCAAAGTTCAGTGCGGGCACTGAATATCGCCAACACAACTGATGACTCATTCGAAGTCGCGATTCAAGATGCATCGCCTTTTCGAAGCTCGGCACTCGAGGTAGCCCTTCAGCCCCGCGGTTCCGCAACGTCGGTCGTCTATTTTGAGCCACCTACAATAGGGGAACATCGCGCTGCCATCGTCGGCACCGCATTCGGCTCGGCGACCCGCACCGTCGTGGTTCGAGGCTTCGGAGGCGGACCTCTTCCGATCGTTCCTCAAGAATTCGATGCCGGCACGATCGGTGTCATCGGTCCTGGCCAGCGACGCGATGTGCGTAGATTCACAATTCGAAATGATGCCCCTACCGGGGAAGGCCCACTCTTGGATCTCCTGTTGCCCGAAACCGCGAAGACCGATTGCGGGGACTCCGTGATCGCATCAGTCGGTACGCAGACGCTCCACGCCGGAGATTCGGCAGTTGTGGAGCTTCTCTTGCCGTCTTTCCCCGCGGGTGACTTCGGTTGCAGGCTCACGTTCGAAGCAGCTCCGCAGGCCTTCGAAACACGCGTAAGCTGAGGGCGAGAGAAATACCCTGCGACCTGTTCTGGCCTTCGTCCACGTTGAGTGACGGTGGACTCGCGCGAGTGACCCTGAGAAGCGGCATGGATTTCGGTTGTCTTCTCTCTTTCCCGCGCATTGAGCCTGCCGATGCCGGCTTCGCACGCCGCGTCAGAAAATGCGCCGGTTCATTTCAATATGAGTGCGAACTTGGAGTGCGGCGCGATTGAACGCGCATTCTTACGATTCGGAGAAAGATCCTCGTGCCGTCGACAAAGCTATTCAGATGACTTGCTCCATGCGTTCTCGGAGCCCGACGAACAGGCACATCAGCCACGCGCCATCCGAGAGAGAGCACACTGAGAAGCAGGTCGACCTCGATGTCGTAGCGAGAGGCATGCAGGCGAAGCTGCTCCAGTTTTGAGCGGCGGATCGCTTTGAACCCTGCCTGCGTGTCGGTCAATCGCACGCCATAGAGCGCGTTCACGACGCCAGTCAGAAACTGGTTCCCCATTCGGTTGAGACCGGTGATCGCACCCGGCTCAAAGTGCCCGAGGAAACGCGAGCCGATCGCAAGGTCCGCGCCTTCTCGAAGCGCGGTGAGCAACAACGGGATCTCAGCAGGGTCATCCTGCCCATCACCGTCGATCAGCACCACTACGTCGCCCGAGGCGACTTCAAGGCCTGCTCGAACCGCATGCCCCTTTCCTCGATTCTCGGGAAGCCGCACGACTTTCGCGCCCGCGTCTCTCGCGACAGCTGAAGTCGAATCTTCTGAACCGTCGTCGACGACGACGATCTCTGCCGCCGCGCACGCCGCACGTGCTCGACGCACGACGTCCCCAATCACCGGCGCTTCGTTGAACGCAGCGATGACAACGGACACCAACTCACTCAACGGACCACCACTCGCGCGCCAATGGAGAACGCTTCCGCCCATGGAACGCGAATCTGCGCGCCACGCACGCGGGCTTGAGCTCGGACGAGGTCCGAGTCGAAGTACGGCCGTCCACCAAACGCCTGCGAGCGGTAGTTCGCAACCATCCTCTCCTTCGCGGCGAGCTCGCGGTCCGACAGCGCGACGAAAACGGACGCGCCGAACTCGCCGAGGTCGTTGTTCGCGAACTCACCGCCCCACACGGAGGCGTGCGCTTTGAAGACTCGGGCTACCTGGGCAGCCACCAACTGATGATCTGGATTTGTGTCCGAGTCCGCATGCGTGACGACAAGGTCATACCGATCCCGGAGCCCCTCCAGAACGGCGTAGATGGTCGACGCTTCGCGCTCGAAATCACCTCGGCAGGCTGGGAGCAGAAGCGCGGTGTGGTCCGTGAGATGGGCCGCCGATTCGCCGGCAAGCCAAGTCATGTTGTCCTGCATCTCCGCACGCGCCTTTGCACTCATTTGCGCATCGACAATTCCGCGATGATCGCTGAACACGAGCACACCGACTTGCGACTTCGCGAAACACGCTCGAGCGAGCGAGCCGCCCGCGAAGAGCTCGACGTCATCGCAATGGGCACCAACGAAGAGAATTCGCTCAGGAAGCTTCATCGCAAGACTCGACGCGTGATGAATCGATTGGCGTAGAGCCACTCCGCAGTGCGCTCAAGCCCTTGACGAAGCGCGGTCGTCGGTTTGAACCCCAAAAGGCGTTCGAGGCGTTCGGTTGATGCACACCGGCGGGGAATGCGATCCCACGATCGCGGCAACTCCAACCGTACGCGCTCGGCCGGCAGGCCAAAGATGCTCAGGACGAGCCGAGCGAGCTCGAGAATTTGCGTCTCGTTCCCAGATCCGACGTTCACCAGTTCACCCACGGCGAGGTGAGCATCGAGAAGCACGCGAACCACGTCATCAACGTAGGTGAAGTCGCGAGTCGCCTCTCGACCAAACACCCGCAATACGGAACCCTCGTCTTCGAGCATTCGCATCATGTTGGGGATGGCATTTCGGTAGCGCCCGGGGGGATCTCCTGGTCCATAAACGTTGAAGAGTCGAAACAGCGCAGAGGGAAGTCCAGACGCGCGGACACTCCGCTCTCCCTCAAGCTTGGTCTGGGCGTAGGGAGTCTGCGGCGCGCACGTGGCGCCCTCAGACATTGGTAGAGAGACCGCTCCATAGGATGACGAGCTGCCCGTGTAGATGAATAGACCGCAGCCGACTTGGCGGGCGAAAGCCAAGGTGTTGCGCGTCCCATCGACGTTTGATCGGAGATCGATTGCTGGAAACTCGACGGACAGCTCGTTCGCGAACGAACCAGCCAAGTGATACACGCGATCGAACGGTGCGGTTCCGAGCTGCGCGAAGTCTTCCGGGCATCGCACGTCGCCATGCACGAAGGTCGCACCCGGAACGCCATCAATCGCACTCGTGCTCCTCGAGGCGACGAGGTTGTCGAAAACGAGGACTTCATCACCGCGCGCCGCAAGTGCGCGAGTCAGGTTGCCGCCAATGAACCCAGCACCACCGGTGACAAGAACGCGCATCGCGGCTTGGCAAGGCGGAACCATCCGCGTTGCGACGCGCAGCACGCTCTCATACGCTCCGAGATGTGGCAACCGTCGCGCTGATTCGGTCGCCGAGTGTTGTCGCGCGCTTCGGCCTCACAATGAACGCGACGCCGCCGCTCGGCGTCGCACTGCTTGCCGGGAATCTGTCCGCACGCGGCCACGTCGTCCAAATTGTCGACGCGGTCGGCGAGGCGATCGACCGACTCACTCCAGATCCCGAGACTTCGCTCCTGCTGCACGGACTGCCGCTCGATGAAGTCGTCGCGCGCGTTCGTGCCGACGCCGACTGGATAGGGGTGTCCGTCCCGTTTTCGCACGAGTGGCCGATGGTGCGTCGGTTGCTGAAGCTCCTCGCTCAACGTTTTCCGACAACTCCGCTGGTCTGCGGAGGCGAGCACTCGACGGCGTTGCCCGAAGAGTCTCTCCGCGACGCTCCTGAACTCACCGCTTGCGTGCTCGGCGAAGGCGAGGCCACTGCGATTGAGCTCACCGAGGCCCTGACCGCGAAGCGGCCGCTGCGCACGGTCCCTGGGCTCTGCATTCGCGATGGCACCCAGCTGATTCGAACTGAAATTCGCGGGCGTATCCGCGGGCTCTCCAAACTGGCGCCGCCACTTTGGTCCGCCGTCCCTCTCGAGGCGTATCTCGCCGGAGGCTTCAGCTTCGGCGTGAATCGTGGCCGGACGATGCCGGTGCTCGCGACGCGAGGCTGTCCCTACCAATGTACGTTCTGCTCGAGCCCGCAGATGTGGACCACTCGATACGAGACCCGACCACCGGCTGAAGTCGTCGATGAGATTGCGTCCTACGTCGAGCAGTACGAGGCCCAGAACATCGACTTCTACGATCTCACGTCCATCATCGGTCGAGGCTGGGTGCTGGAGTTCTGCCGGCTGATGGAAGAACGCAAGCTGGGCGTAAGCTGGCAGTTGCCCAGCGGCACTCGGTCGGAGGCACTCGACGACGAAGTTCTCGCCGCGATGTTCCGAGCGGGTTGCAGAAACGTCTCATACGCACCCGAGAGCGGCTCTGAGCGCACGCTCCGCAAGATTCTCAAGAAGGTGAAGCTCGACCGCATGCTGCGCTCGATGCAGTCAGCGGTCTCGGCAGGCTTGAACGTGAAGGCGAACATCATCGTCGGATTCCCCGGGGAGGTGCGGAGCGACTTGCAAGACACCCTGGGGTTCATCCGGCAGATGGCGAGCGCCGGCGTTCACGACGTCTCGGTTTGGACGTTTTCACCCTACCCAGGCTCGCGCCTGTTCGATGAACTCCGCGCGGCTGGAAGGATCAAAGAACTCGACGACGCGTACTATCTCTCGCTGCTCTCCTACTCGGACCTTGGAGCCGCCACGTCATGGGATGACACACTCGGCGCGCGAGAACTTCAGAGTTGGCGAATCGCTGGGCTCTCGCTTTTCTACCTTGAGAGTTTCGCTCGCCATCCCACGCGCCCGATTCGTGCCTTGCGTAACATCCTCAAGGACCAACACGAGTCTCGACTCGAGATGTCGCTGAGCCACCTGTTGCGACGCATCACGCCGCGCAACCCTTTCGCAGGAGCTGTCTGATGCGCGTCACCTTTGTTTCTTGCGGACTCGAACACCTCGGCATCGAAGCGCTGGCTGCCTACGTGCGGCATCACGGTCATGAGCCATTCGTCGTGTACGAGCCGCGGCCGTTTTCCTCAGGAAGCGGAACCGACATCGCGCTCTTCGCCAAACTTCTCGAACCGTCGATCGAGGAGACAGCTGCTCGCGTCCTCGCGACGAAGCCTGATGTCGTCGCAGTGACCTCCTACAGCGTCACGCACGCGTGGGCGGTTGCCGTCGCGCGCGTCGTCAAACGCGAACTCGAGGTACCGATCGTCTTCGGGGGTCCACACGTCGGCGCCATTCCAGAACGCGTGATCAAGGAACCGTCGATCGACGCCGTGGTGGAAGGTGAAGGCGAAGGTGCCCTGCTCGACCTCATCAACTCCGCCGAGGACGGCCGCTTCACCCGCGACGACATCCCGAACTGCACATTCCGTACGCCGCGGGGAGTGAAGCGCAACCGCCCACGAGCGTTGATTCAAGATCTCGACACGCTCCCATTTGCAGAGAAGAGCGGCTTCTATTCGACCGTCCCTGCACTCGAGCGCCAGCTGTACATTGTCTCTCGCCGCGGGTGCCCCTTCCGCTGCAGCTTCTGCGAGTACAGCACCTTCTCTCACCACTACCCGGGCGAAAAGCCGGTGCGTCGGCGCTCTGTGCCGCACCTGATGGCGGAGCTCAAACACTGGAAGGCGCGTGGCCTCGTGAAGAAGGTCTTCTTTTGGGATCCGATCTTCACGCTCGATCCGCGCTGGATGGCGGAGTTCTCCGAGACGTACCGCCGCGAAGTCGGCATTCCGTTCGAGTGCTACACGCACCCGCAGACGATGACTCGCGACATGGCGCAGCATCTCGCTGAAGCGGGCTGCATCATGGTGCGCGTCGGCGTGCAGAGCGTGAACTCAGACACGCTTGCGACCGTTGACCGAAAGGGTGACCGAAATCGCGTCGCACAGACACTTGCTCATCTCGCGGAATTCAACGTGCCCTACTCGCTAGATCACATCATCGGGCTGCCTGGCGAAGGCGCGGCGGATCAGGTCGAGGCGCTCCGCTTCTACGCCGAAGTCCAGCCACGCCGCATTGTGACGCATTGGATGACCTACTTCCCTGGCACGACGGCTCTGACGCACGCGAAGGAGCGAGGCTGGCTCACCGAAGCGGAGATCAACCGTGTGCTGGACGGCGACATCGGGCCCGGGTTCGTGTTCGGTGGCAACGGCGCGTATCGGGACCACGACCAGTTGAGGCGCATCTCCAACGTCTTCGACCTGCTCCCGCTGCTTCCGCGCGGAGCGATCGAATGGCTGATCGAGGACGGACGCTACAACCACCTTCCGCGCAGCAGCGTCATGCGGCAGATAGGCGCGGCAATTCTCGCCCTGCGTGGAGAGCAGGCCACCCGCGAACACGTTCGACACATCTTCGCGACGGTCGTCTCAGCGACGCGTGACGCCGTTGGCCGCAAGTTGGGTCTGCAGACCGTGTGACGTCGAACGCGGCGTTCGTCGCCAGATGCGGTGCTCGAGCCAGTAGTGGGAAAAGTTAACTCCGACCATTGCCGCCACCCAAGGTGGAATCGCCGTGTTCGAAGCGGAAACGCTCCGAAGCGCCACGGTGACGGCGGTGAGAGCAAAAACAACGACGCCTGCAGCGCCAGCAAGCCCAAGAACAAACCCAATTCGTGTGGCGAGAAAAAGTCGCACAGGCCCACGGAGGTTGGCCACTCGGCTTGGCGTGCCTGGCGCGCGCCATATGAAGTAGAGCTGCTGCAGGTAGTGCCCCGACGCAATCGCGTAGAGCGGCAATGCGGCGTGCGACAGCCCAAGCAACAGCCCGGCCCAAACTACGTTCGTCGACACGACGAGGGCCACGCCGAGTGGTTCCACTCCTTCGCCACGACGCGCCGCTGCGACCTCGCGGGCGATGAAGGAGAGAAGTGCAACGGTCCCACCCGCCAACAACAGCGCGGCAAGCCAGAGCGGAGGCACTGGCATCGTCGCGCCGTCGTATTCGCGCGCCGTGACGCGGAATCGCTGTGTCAGCGCACCCAACGGAAGGAGCACGCACGCTGCTTGATCAAGTCTGAGACTTCGGTCCGTGAAGTGGCGGCCGGAGCTTCTTTGCGACGCTCGCAGGAGCCCGTAGTTCTGCATGGTCGCGTGGTGAAGGCTCACCCAGCACTGGATGGTCAGGAGGAGCACGATTCCGCCCGCAGCATCGATCGCGAGGCACGCGAGAACGATCAAGGCTGGAATCCAGACCCGCTCGATTCGGGCAGCTCGTAGTTGCTCAGGGTCGAGCCACGCGTGCGTCCACGTGCCGGCCATGTGGGCGAGGTTCAAGATCAGGAAGCTTGGGGCGAATAGCAGAAGCGCAACACGCTCGGAGATCAGCCCAGTCCCTGCGGCGCAGGCCAACAACACCCCAGGCAAACCTCCGAGCACGTAGGCGACCCAGTCTGTCCGCGGGGCGGAAGGCATCATGAGTGACCTTACTGCGCGCGTGAGGGAGGCAAGGTGATGCGCACCACGCCGGCCGTCGAAGTCGCAAAGAGTGCTGATCCATCACGACTGAGGGTGACCGATCGAACAAAGCGACCAACGAACCAGCGTGCAGACTCGTGACCCGTTTCCGGGTCGACCACGAACACGTCGCCGCGCAAGAAGTCGGCGAGATAGACCACTCGTCGTCGCGAGTCCCACGTCACCGCGCGAACGCCAAAGCCGACGAAGTGCGTCGAAAGGTACCGGCCGCTGTCGTAGTCGATCGTTCCAAGGAGGCCGAGGTTGGCGACGCTCGTGAAAACCCGGCGGCTCGGTGGATCCCAGTCGCAGCCCCACGTGAGCGTGAGCCACGACAATGGAGCGACGTCCGAATCACCAAGGAGTCGGGCCCGGAATGGAGAGCTCGTGAATGCGAGCGAGGAAAACGCGTGCCCTTCTTCCTGATAGAGCGGCCCGGGAGAAAAGCAAAAGACGCCCTCACCGGTGGCCACGTCGAAGCGTGTCTCGCCGGGTACGACTCGCGCCTTCCCGGGCTCGAGCACCGACAGGTCGGACGCACGAAGTAAATCGATCTGCGCACCCTCGTCAGAGCCGACGCCAAGGAGATCGTTCTTGGGGTCAAAGAAGAGTTCACCGCTGCTCGAGTCCTTCATCCAGCGTTCCGCTTCGACCTGCATGGCGTCATTGCTCGAAAGTGCGTAGACGACACCGCGAAACGGCCACCGATGCTGCTGGTAGGCAGCGATGTAGAGTCGATTCTCGGCTGGCGACTCGCGGATGGCCTGCGCAGTCCCCTCAGCGAAACAGCGCGGCGCACTTCCAGGAGTGACATCGCAAATGCTGCCTGTGAACGGCGAGGGCTTGCGAATGCCGGCGTGCGTCCATTCGGGATGGCCTTGTGTGGTTACGACGAAGCGCGATGAATCCGGTGATTCCCAAACGCGCCGCGGATACCGGTCGACGAAAAACACTTCCCCGCCGGAGCACGCCGAATCGGTGAACGTCGGAAGGAACACTTGCACGCCCGGCTGAGCTTGAACCGCATGAAGATCGGAGCACCGGAGCTCGCTCTCTTGCTCGCGCCAGCCCGAGAGACACACCGCAAACCACGGCCCGAGCGCGAAGAGGAGCGGCACGCGAACACCAAGAATCGGCCGCCCCCTGCTCCAGAGACTGAGTGCGACGAGAAGCGGAGTCATCACTCGAAGCCAAATCGGCGTCGACCACCCCAACAGCAGACCGAACCCAACGATCGCGTAGAGAGTGAAGAACGAGTGGACAAACAGAACGCCCGCCGCCAGAAGCGCCCAACGCGACCGAACCAAACCTGAGATCGCGCGCAGACCGGCAACGAACAGCGCGATCGTCGCCATGACGTGCGGTGCTTCGAGCGAGATCAGGAAGGCTGAGCAGCAAGCAGCCCCAACAGCGCAGAGCAAGAGTTCAACAGCGCCCGCCAAATTTCGCGCAAGAGGCGGTGCGAGCCAGCGATGACCGAGCCCGTCATTCATCGTGGGCAGCCTAACTCCACTATTCACCGTTGAACCGTTCGATGACGAGGAGCCATGGTGGGTGAAGAAAGAACGGAACGCATCGCGTGCTCGAACAAGCTGCGCCGTCCGGAGCTGGTCGTTCTTCTGCGCGGGGGGCGTGATCAGGACGCCGCTCGAGGTCGTCGAGAAGATCCCGAAGGGCCGCCTTCTCGAGGGCGAGTTCCGCAACTTGCTCGATGAACTGAGTCGCCGAGGCGGCACGAGCCTCACTTGACCAGTGGAGTTAGACTCCAAACCGCGACATGAGCACCATTCGTCGAAAGGTCTGCGTGGTACTTACCGACCGAGCAAACTACGGCCGACTGAAGCCGGTCATGGCAGCGATTCGCGGTCACGCTGGGCTCGAGCTTCAGGTGCTCTCAGGCGGAACGATGTCGTCGGAGCGCCATGGGCGACCGGTGGACTTGGTACGTGCGGACGGATTCCACGTAGACGGAGAAGTCGCTTCCGACGTGGAGGGTGCAACGCCTCTATCCATGGCGCATTCCGTCGGACTCGGCGTGCGCGTTTTTGCAGACGAGCTTCACCGCCTGTCCCCGCACATCGTATTGCTCGTCGGCGACCGCTTCGGCACCCTCTCGGCCGCCCTCGCTGCGGCGTACCTCAACTTGTGCATTGTCCACCTGCAAGGCGGAGAGGTGAGCGGCTCTATCGATGAAAGCGCACGGCACTGCATCTCAAAGCTCGCTCATTTCCACTATCCTGCAACGCAGCGAGCAGCAGACACCTTGGTTCGTATGGGCGAACGTAAGGACACGATCCTAGGGATCGGCTGCCCTTCAAGTGATTTGGTTACGCAGCTCGCCCATACAGCACCAGGACAGAGCCGCAGAGGGAAGGAAGCCAAGGGAGAATTCCTGCTGCTCGTCTTTCATCCTGTTACAACGGAATACCATGAAACGCGCGAACAATTGCGCGCGATCCTCAGCGCGATCGACGACTTGTCGATCAAGACGATCGCATTGGCGCCCAACGTCGACGCCGGTGCCAACGAAATTCTTCGCGAATTCGCAGACAAAAGCAAAACACCTGGCGACCTCACTCTCATCAGCAACCTACCTCCTGAGGAATATCTCGACTTGCTCGCGCGCTGTTCCTGCGCGATCGGCAACTCGTCTAGCTTTATCCGCGAAGGCAGCCTTCTTGGCACCCCTGCCGTTGTTGTTGGGACCAGACAACAATCCCGCGAGCACGGCGAGAACGTGCTCTTCGCGGAGCCTCTGCGCGAACACATCCTTGCCGCGATTCGATCCCAACTCCGTCACGGGCGATTCGCACCAAACTCGATCTACGGCGACGGAGCCGGAACTGTCGCCTCTCGAATTACTCAGGCTCTCCTCAATCTGGAGCCCTATGCGCAAAAGCGCTTAGACTTCACCACCTCGTGACAGCTCCGGCACAGGCCAGAGTGCTTCCGCGCTCGTCTGTGCGCGATTTCGTTGAGTCGTCGAAGATCCGAATCAAGCCCAAGCATCGTCAATACGTTCCGCAACGAGGAACCGAGGCTGCCAGTAGGTCGTCGATCAACCCCTTCGTTTGGCGAACCGCCTTCAGGTCAGGATCGCGCTTTAGCAACTCGACGTCCCGAAAACCGAACTGCCATGCTTGCCTGAGGAGGGCAGCGGCCTCGGCGACGTCACCACTCTTGGAGCGGACGACGGCGAGGTTGTAGAGGGCGCCGGAAAGAGACGGAGACCGTCTCAGCACGACTCGAAGCAATTGCTCGGCCTCTGTGAGCTTGCCGGCCTGAAGCCGCAGGCCAGCGATCCCACCATCGACGATGTCTGCATCGGCGCCAGCAGCAGCCGCGTCAGTGAACGCGCGCTCGGCTTGATCCAGTTCACCGGCGCTCCCGTGCGCAAACGCGAGCGCGAGCAGCCGGTCTGCTTCCTCGCTTGACACCCGAGATTTCGGGACAAGGCGAAGCGTCGAAAGCGCGTCACGACCACGTTCGAGCTGAACCAACAGCCTTGCGCGCAGGAGCAGACCCGCTCGCGAGTCGCGCTCTGGCTTTGGTGCCTTGTCGAGGAACTCCAAGGCGACGTCATACATGCACCGATCCGCCGCCATCTCCGCGTGCTTGAGCGACTGGGCCACAGCCGTGCCCGCCAACAGACCTACCAACAGCCCACTGAGCTTCAAGGACGTCGCATGCATGAAGACCACGCTTTCATGTAGTCGGCAGTACCTGAGGCGCTCGTCGCACCTGCCAAGCACGCTTCGTATTCGCAGTTTGCTCCCTTGATGCAGCGCTCGCGGGCGGCCATCACCTGTATCATTACTTCCTCGCGCTGCTTGAGATCGGCCACGGACGGGTTCTTCGGGAGGGGCGCCGGTTCTTGGCACGCCTTGTCCTGCGCAACGCAATCCTTCTCGTTCTGTTCCGCCTCCTTGCGGCATTGTTCGATCAGACCTTGGCGGAGAGGCGCCTCAAGGAGGCGCACGATCTCGCTGCCCTTCCCGTCACGTCGGTATTGCCGCGTCATGAGACCCGTCTCGTCGACGTTCGCAATGGGATTGTTGTGCGCGTAGGCATACGTCGCCACAACCCGACCCTCGGCACGCGCCACATGAGTGATCGTGCTGGGCCACTGCATCATGGGCTCGGGAGTGAGGTAGCGACCGCCCGGTGCCCAGTAGAATCGGTGCCAGTTCTCGTACAAATCGGTTTCCGCATCCCAGTACTGCCCAGGAAACCGAAGCGGTGGGAAGTACTCTGCCGCCCCAGTTTCAAAGCGTTGATACTCGAATTCTCGCAGGACGAACCCCTTGTATTGCGGCCCGTTGCCAGCTGACTGAGGACACGCATTCGTGCAGGTTCCGTCGAGTTGTTTTGCGTAGCAGTTTCCGTCGTCGGTCGCCCATGACAGTGAGAGTCCGGTCACACCCGAGAGATTGGTGCCGCTCCACCACTGGGTCCACACATCTCCTCGAGCGTGTCCTCCGACCGTCTCGTAAAGCGTGCCGCCGTCAATGCTGTACACCTTCACTCCGTCTCGAACTTGGCCGCCACAGGACTGGTCCGTGTCCATGAGAGGGAAGTGCGCGCGGAACCGCGAGCTGAGACCTGTGAGGGTGCGCTGCTGCACCGGGTAGCTGACTGCAGCGGCTGAATTGCGCGAGTACGGGTGCGCGCTCTGCTGCCCCATGGCCACACGATTCATCGTGCCGTAGGGATCGTACTCGCCGACTCCGGCAATTCGCCCGCTCGAATCAAGCGTGAGAACCGGTTTGCCGATGTGATCGACAATCACAAACCTCACCCCGCATTCCACCGAGCCGCAGTCTGAGGACCGAACGTCGTACCCGCCGTTCGCCCGGAACGCGGCCACTGGCTGTCCACCAAGGTAGATGTATTCATCGGTGAAGCCGTAGTCGGGGTCGACCACCTCGAGGAGTTGGTGGCCAAGGTCATACAGATATACCTCACTGCTCGTGGGGCCCAACTTCGCGAGGCGACGCTTCTCGAAGTCGTATGCGTAGTTGTAGTGAAGACTCGTGGTCCCACCATCGGCATTGCCTCCGGCGCTGACTGTGACTCCGCGCATCACCGTGTCAGCACCCGGAAACACTATTTCGGCGGTGCCGCCCGAGCCGTCGTCGAATTTCGCACTGACGAAATCGAGCGACACAGTAGGCGCCGTTCCCGAGAGGTCTACAGGCCCAGCCAACGACACCACTCGACCATCGCGGTCGTACGTGAGGTCGACCTTGTTCCAGCTGTCGACACCAAAGGAAGTCAACCAGTCCTTCCTGTTCGCACTGGAAGTGTCGAACGTCGCAGTGATCGTGCCGCCGTCGTCGCCGACGATGGAAGTGATGTTCCCACGCGAATCGTATGCATACTTGCGTTGCGTCCAGTTCCCCGTGCCGACCCCGCCAACCAGGCGCTGAAGCCCGTCGTAGCCAAGACCCGAGCCAGCGTCGGCAGCGTAGATCTCCGAAAGGTACTCACCACCATCAGCACCGCCGAGGTAGCAGGTGTCGATGCGTTCGATCTGATCAGCTCGCCAAGTGTAAGTGCGACGATAGACCTCTCGAGAGCTCGACCACGCTCTCAGACTTCGCAGCCGCCCCGTCTCATCCTTCGTTTCGCTCATTGCTCCAGATGGACATCTCGATGCCGGAGCCGAACTTGCTGCACCAAGTTCGTACTCAACGGTGACACCAGCGTCGTGGGCGAAACGATAGGTGCGAAGCGCGCCATAGGGCTCCCATTCAACATTGGTGATGAGTGCCAGCTGCTGAACGCCGGCATCGCTCGAGAAGTTGGTCGAGATGGACGCGACGCGATCGATCGACGCACCGGTGCCGAATGTGTAGGTGACCGTTCGACCAAACCCGTAGGCCAAACTCGTGACATTGCCGTTCGCTGAATAGGAGATGCCAAGGTTCGGGTGCGGATTGCAGCTCGAGTTGTCCCCGAGATTGCGTATTTCCTTCGTCACTCGCCCCTCGTCGTCGTACCGGAAGTGGCGCGTGAAGACGGGGTCGCTCACTGCGCGGAGCCTACCCATCGTGTTCGTCGGCTGAGCGCCGCAGCCACTCGGCGGATTGGGAATCGACGTCGAGTCCGCGTCGTAGCTCCACTTCAAGACCTGGTACGTGGTCGCTCCGTGGATTTCTTGCCAGAGCGTACGTCGACCGATCTGGTCATACGTGAAGACGACGTTTCGAGCTGTGCCCGCGGATCGCTGCGCTTCGCTTTGCTGACGCGCAACGTTGCCGAAGGCGTCGTACTCGAAGCGAGCGACACCACGCCCACCACTGCCGTTGTCGGTGCCTGAGAGCGTGACCTGGGTCACATTCCCAAAGTCGTCCATCAGGTAGTCGTTGCTCAAACCTGCAGCGCTCGCGCAGGTCGACTGACCGTCATCCATGTTGCACGTATCGGAAATGGAGCAGCCCGTCGTGACGCGGCTCACCTCTCCGTTGGTGTTGCGGTCAATGCACACGCGCACTGGCGTATTGCTCGTCGGATCTGGAAAGAGATCGAGCTGCCGCAGGCGGTTGGCACGGTCATATCCAAGTTGCGCGCAGAGTCGGCTCAATGCTCCCGAAGAGCCGTCCGATCCGCCAGTCGCGCGGCAGAACACTGGCGGGGAATTGTAGGCTTGTCCGGTTGCGATTCTGTTGTCCGCACCGTCGAACGCGCTGGCGGAGGTGATTTGAGCTGCGCTGCCAGCTGTGTTCAAGGTCTGCCGGCGGTGTGCATCTGCAGCGAACTTGCGCGTCGTGCGGACGCCGCTCGGGTTCTTCGTTTGCACCTGCTTGAGCGTTCCGTCGGGCCAGTACTCGTACTCCTCACGCTCTGACCAATTTCCATCAGCGCTAACTGAGGTGGCGCTCTTTGCCTTCCACTGAAGTTGATTCGTGAGGGTCCCACCGACACAACCTGAGCTCGAGGTGCCCGAGCGGTAGCAATAGACCTCGTAGTTTCCTTCGGGGAACCCGACGGCGGTCAGGTGCTCGCCGTCGTACGTGAAGGTCGTGGTCGGTCCCGAGCCGCCGACCTGCCTGCTCGTGACGCGCCCGTTGGTCACAGTCACGAAGGTGTGGACGCCGTTCACGTCGACGATCTCGGTCGGTTCACCGGACACGTCGTACGCGGCGAACTCAGTCGTCAATGCCGACTGCGCGCAGCCGAGCGGGTAGTCGCTCACGTACCGAACGCGACCTGACCGCGTGCTTCCGCCGTCCTCAGCAGGCCAGAATTCGAAACGCCGCACCGGATAGGTCGAAGAGCAACTCGTCGCGCTCGATGAGCTTACGAAGCACGGTCCGTCGATTTGCAGTGTTCGATTGGCCGAGTCAGCAGAGCCACTCGGGGTGCCCGAGCAGTCCCATTGCTTGCGGTAGAATGTTGCGACGTGCTTCATGGAGACGGCGCCACTGAGGTCCATCACCAGTCCGGATTTGATGACTCCTTTGAGTCGATTGTCCGAGTCGTATTGATTGGTGGTTGTCGCGAGGGCACCCGCATCGAGAACGGACACTGCGCTCTGCGTCGCGATTCGCTGTTGACCGTCGGGCCCGTAGGAATACCCGTACAGAGTCTTCTCGAGAAAGCCGCCACCGTCGGGCGCGCTCGCCCCACTGAGCACGGCAGTGCGTTCGGGACGGAGACCCGACGCTCCGGCATCACCGACGCTCCAGACGAACACTTCCCAGTTGTCCCTCTTGTCCTTGCGCCCAGTCATCTGCCCGGGCTGCGAACCGGAGGTGCAGGCCCAGTCGAAGCGAACGGTGCCCGGACTGCACGCGTAGGTGGTCGAGCACGAATCGGTCACTTCGTAGAGGCGAGGGTCAAGGCGCTGCCCGTAGTTGTCGAGCACCGAGTAGCTCGTCGCAAACCCAGGATCGCTGGTCGAGCCGTTGCCGATCCCGGCGACAAGATCGGAGACCGTTCGCACCCTTGGCGTTGCACCGCAACAATTCGAGCCACTCGCGCAGCTGCCCGGAGTTGACGAATACGAAATGGAGAGATTTCCGCCCGTAAATGCATCGCTCGTCACGCGCGCAGAAGTGTAGAGATGGTCGCTCTTCTGAACTCCGCTTGAGGAAACACTGAAGCCGCCGTCCGGGTAGGAATAGCTATCGACCCCTCCGAGAAATGAAGTCCAGTACAGACGACCGGGGCGATTCGTGCCTCCGTCGACCGAGTAGCCGAAGGTCGCGACGGTCGCTGCTCCAGTGGCGAGAGCGCGACTCACTGAAGAGATCACACACTCCGTCCCGCCGTCGGCCTTCGTCAGCGACGAATAGTTGAACGCGAGCTGGCTCTCGGTGGTCGCAATCGTGGCGACGTAGGGCGTGCCGCTCGTGGACCCCGACCCTCCCGTAGTACAGGTCAGGCCGCTTGGTGCCGCGTAAGTGATTGCGGCAACCTGGGCCCCGCGCGAGCTCCAAATCTCGGTTGGGAAGTAGCGATCCCCTGTGGTCGAAACGAATTTGGCTGTGAAGACCCACTTCTGACCGTCAGCAGCGGTGAGCTCGAACCCCGTCGAGGTTCGACGCAGACGCTGCGCAACGGACGCATTCACGGCAACGGGAGCAGCCCAGCACGGCGCCGATGCGCAGATTGCGAATCGAACCATGCTGCCGTCGGCGGTGCGCACCTCGTAGAACTGACTGCGAACGTGGACGAATGAGAGATAGCTGTGCCACCACTCGAGTGAGTTTGAGTTGTCTGGGCTCGAGCCGAACGGCGTTGGGACACCGGCAAGCGGCAGTCCGTTCGCCCATGCCGTTGGCTGTGAGTTGAATTGTCGCACGAACGGTGGCGCGCTGCCGAGGAAGATGTCTCGGAACTCACCAAAACTTGCACCTGTATCGATGTTCACCGGATCGCCGACAAAGACGCACGCTCCTCCGGGATTTGACCCAGGCCCAGGATCCCTCGATGGTGGCACTGGCTTCTCGACACAAACGCCGGCGTCGCCGCAATACTGGTTCGTTCCACAACAATAGTCTCCACACACGTCTTGCTCCGGCGGACACGGGATGCATGCGGCCGATCCGCCATCGGTGAGCGATGCGTAGTAGTCGACGTAGTTTGCCAGCTCGCCGTTGCAGAAAACGTTCGAATTGCAGCACCAAGTGCTGTCGCCGTTTTGCGTGCGACAACCTTTCTGGCTCGACAAGGGGCAGCACGCGCCGTTGCTTTTGCAGGTCCAAGAGGTCGGACAGCAATTGGGGCCGCACGCGGTCGTTCCAGGGAAGCCACCCGGGCCGCAGCAGGCGATAATGCCGGTACCGTCTGGTGCGACCGTCGTGCCATCAGTGCAGGTGCAGTTCAGCGGCGCGCAAGCTGAGATCGACGGGCTGCTGCAACACTGACCACCGCTGCAGCCGCCCGTGCACTGGGCCCAGGCGTCGAAGGGAAGGATGCTGACGACAACAATCACGAGCGCCATCGCGCGACCGTTTGTCGAGTTCATTGTGACACCGCCTTGCTTGCCACCCAGTCGGAGGGTGGCACGCAGACTGAGTCATAGGTGCCAGGAAGGCGCGTGCACGCCCAAGTCGCAGGGCAGTCGTTGGCTGCGACGCATCGCGCACTGCAGAAGAAGTCCCGGTCGAGTCGATTCGAGGCATGAAAGCAGACCCCGCTGAGGCAGGCACGACGCCCCTCACGGCAGTCTTCTCCAATCGATTTCGTCGCGGCAACGGGAGCCAGGGGAATGTGCACCTTGACAGCCGGTATGTTCGCCGGCGCCGGGCTGTCAGGAGCGTTGTTACATCCAGAAATGATGCTCGCCGCAGCGAACATCGCCACCATCGTCCGATTCATCATGTGAACCCCTCTCGACCTGTCGTGATGAGACCAGCTCGCTGGGCCAACGACAAGGCACACACCGAAACTACCGTTGGACTGGATTCAATGGCTGATCGAGCGACTGAAGGAATGAGGGACTAGGGGCTCTCAAAGAGAGCCGCATCGCAACGACCGATTCGATTCCCCGCATCTCGACGTCTCGACTCGCGCGAGCAGCACGTCGCGATCGCACTCCGCTCGCTGGCGTCGCGCTCGCGATCGTCTTGTCGATGTCGAGCCAGAGCCGCTCCGCCGCAGGCGCCCAACCGACGATAAAGCCATACTGCGATCTCGGCCTCTGCGGGTCTCGCTACCCTCCGCCACGCAGCGAAGACTGCGGCAGAAGAAGCGATGTGCAGAGCGAACGTCTCGAGCACCCGAAGCGTAAGGTAAGCTTCGGGAACGGTGAGAGCGCTGCCGACCGCCACCAACGCCGTCAATATTTAAGAGGTGACTTGAGCCACTGCACAGCCGTCCACGCGCGCGAACGCGAGGTGAGCGGCTTCGTTATGTGTGCGCCTTGGTCGCGCGGCTTGCGGTCGGAGGCACGAAGCTCATGGTGGGACGTGAGCTCCACTTGCGCGATCGGTCGAACTGAGTCCGCCCCGGGATCGAGTTCGATCGCCTCTTCTTCACTATCGAGCGAAAGAGCTGCTCGACGGGAAGTCCGTTCTTCAGGTCTGGTCGGATTGCGACGGCGAGTCCAGCACTTCGTTGACTCTTCCTGTCGCATCGAAACAGACCTCATACACTCGGTGACCATGTGGACGTGGCGAGGCTGAGGAGTCGACACTCCGCCACACGCACTCCTCGGACTCGAAGTTCATCACTCGATGCGTGTGCCCGGAGAGGATCAGAGGACGATACGTCCTAAATGCACGCATGAGGTCAACACCATCGATCAATGCGAGAAACGCCGACTTTAGACCTGCAATGAGCTGGCCTTCGGGGTCTGGTGCCAGTGAATGATGGAGCAAGATTAGTGTGCCAAACCCTTTCGCTCTCGTTTCGAGCGCGGCGCGCAGCGCAACCGCAGCCTGAAGCTGCCTCCTTCCGATCTCGCCGAAGGCGTTCGACGCGACAGACGTCGCTGCACGTGTGCTGTTCAGGTGCAACACGACCAAGCCTGACTCGGTGTCGATCGCCCCCATCGGCCACACGGCATTCCAGAGCTCGTCAACCACTCCGAGACCTCGCGTTGTTTCCTTGGACGTCATCTCAACCTCATCGGGCGTCCAAACCACTCCGTCAAGAACCACCGGCGGAACACTCCCGGCATCGTCGCGTTTGGCTTCGGGGTTGCCGCGGTCGACAGAAGAGAACTCTCTCCTGAGCCGTCCCGAGCAAAATGCCATGATATCCGCTTGGCGGTTATCGAGATGCTGCGCAAGTGTCTGCCCGTCAGACGCAACTAGACGGGCGCCACAGACCTCATTCAAGGCGAGGAGCGCACGCAGACATCTCGAACGCCTGCTCATGCTCCCAGACCGCTCAAGTGGAAGAAATCGTGCTCGTGTCCACAACTTGCGCCATGGCGCTGACTGTGGATCAGGCAGAAACTCGTCTGTAACGACCAAATTCAGGTCATGATTGCCAGGCACGACGTATGTCGATGCTCGCAGACTCGCGGGTAAGCCCTCAATCGACTTCAGGAACTGATGCCACGCATCCGGTTCTGCTGCATCAGTCAGGTCGCCAGTAATTGCTAAGACATTTGGATCTACAGCCTGCGTCGCCGCGAGCGCTCGCACGAATCCAGCCCTAGCATCGATTCGCTTACCACTCGATGACAGGTTTCGTTCATTCTCGAAGAGATGAACGTCAGAAATGTGTGAGATTCGAATCTTGCGCTGATTGGCCTGACTCGCCCACATTGCGACTGGTTCGCGAATGCGCCTTCCAGAGATAAACAGCCCACAAAAGAGCAAGAATGGGGCGCAAAGAGGGATGCTAATGACGGCAACGAATCTACTGGCGAACAGACTCAGCAAGGGACCGAGCAAGGCACAGCAGATCGCAAAAACGATAGTCGCAAGAGAAGAAAGCACTGCAAGCCTGAGGATGGCCCAGGTGCTCAAGGCCCCAATACAGACTAGTGCCACACGCAACAGCAGCGGACGCAGGAAAATTCGTGCCCAGGGGCTGATTCGGGTTGGGTAAAGTTGTTGCGTCTCGGCAAGCCCTAGAAGAACTGGCGACAAGAGCTCATCTGCGACACGCTGCGCGAGCTTTATGGGTGCGAGCAGTGCGAGGGCAGTCAAGAAGAAGCCAAGGAGTGTTGCCAGCCAATGCTCCCGCCAATTGATGAGAGAAACACCGGCCGCGCCCAAAGCGACGACGGTCGTGACTAACGGCTCGTCTTGCAGTGCTCGAAGCCAATTGCGTGCCTCGGCAAGCGCGGCCGGTCGGTGGAGGTCAACCTCATGCACTTCTTCATTCGGCATCTGGTCCCA
This sequence comes from Archangium sp., assembly GCA_047600485.1. Taxonomy (GTDB): domain Bacteria; phylum Myxococcota; class Myxococcia; order Myxococcales; family Myxococcaceae; genus Archangium_A. The sequence goes on along the minus strand of JASGKS010000001.1, from coordinate 8,994,385 downwards.
CGGTCGCGGCAAAGGGGGCATTCGAAGATGATAGGCTGGCCCAATGCCACTGAACTATGAAACTGAGCTGCTCAAGGCCGGCCTTTCGCTTCTGACGGCACTCATCGCGCTAGGCGCTTCATGGGGGATCGGCAACCGCATCGCCATGCACTGGACTCTGCGCCAGAAGCGAAGGGAAATGACCCTCGCCGTCTCCGCGGAGTTCTACCGACTCTACGGCGAGTTCTTTGCCGTCTGGAAGCTCTGGAACTATCTGAAACGCGACGGTGTGATTCGCCCACAAGCAGTGACCGACGCGCAATACAAGTTGCTTGAGCGCGCCTGCTCAGCTGAGGCCGGAATCGAATCGATACTCGTGCGTCTTTGCGCCGAACGCGAGCTTGATTCTGCCGACATTCAATCGCTGGCATCATTTCGGCAGGCCTATCATCGCTTGCGCGAGACGATTCGCGAAGGCAAGAGCATCCCGTGGTCCACTTCTGACCATGTCGAATACGCAGCTTTCAAGACACTCGCCGGTCATGTCGCAGCAATCGTTGGCCGCGAAGGAACGCTTGCGCCTCCCGAATCAGTTGCAACCAATCTGATTCGAATTACGTCCAACGAGTGGGAGACGAAGTGGCTTGAGGCAGCGCAGGCTCCGGGCGTTTTGGAACCGACCAAGGCCGTCAAAGCGTAGCCTCCAGTAATTGAATCGAGGCCCTAACGCGGCGGTTCGGAGTCGAGCGACTCAGGGGTATTCGTCCCGCCGTCGACGCGCTTCGTCAACGTTCGAGAGCGACTGCTCTGCCGGGTGCTGATCGACATCGCCGCATTGGGAGACACAAGACGACGTCGCGCGCGTCGGTGTTCGACGAGGTTCCGCCGTCGACGCCAGCGTCCCTCGAAGAAGGGGTGCCACAAGCCGCAAGAGAAACGAACGCCAGTGCCGCAGTCTAATACCGCCAGATGACCGCTGCTCCGGGCGATTGAGCCGGCCTTGCCTCGACTTGTTTTACATGTCATCAAGACATATACCGATGCCCCATGGGGTCGGTCTTTAAGCGGGGTTCGACGTGGGTGGTGAAGTGGCGTGACGCCGCAGGACGATGGCGGCAGGAACGCACGAGCTTTGCGACCAAGCTCGAGGCGACCAACTACGCGACGGCTGTGCAGAACCGCGTCACGTACCAACGCGCCGGTCTCGTCGCGCTCGAAGGCCCGGAGAAGCTGACCTTCGGGCAACTGTACGACTGGTACTGGAACAACGACGGAAAGCGGCTTCGCTCGACCTCAATTCGTCAAACGCTCGCGAAGCACCTGCTCCCTGACTTCGGAACTCTGTCGACACTCGACGTCACGACGGCCCGAATCGAAACTCTTCTCAATCAGAAAGCGGACGAGCTCTCTCCGAAGTCGCTCAACCACATTCGCGGGTTTCTTCACCGCGTCTTCTCCGTCGCTTCTCGGCAGGGGAAGTGGTCGGGCCCTAACCCTGCGGCGACAGTGGAGCGACGAACTGTTCCTCGTCGTGCAGTCGAATTCCTGAGCCCCGAGGAAGTCCCAGTCGTTCTTCGCGAAGTCAAAGCGGAATGGCGAAACCTGTTCGCCACCGCCGTGTACACGGGGATTCGCCGCGGGGAATTGGTCGCATTGCGCAAGCGTGATGTCGATCTCACCAAGCGAACGATCACGGTCTCACGGAGCTGGGAAGCGCAGACGACCAAGAGCGGAAAGCCTCGCTCGGTTCCGATCCACCCGGAGTTGGTCGCGTTCCTCGAGGATGCCCTGCGCGGCAGCCCGTCCGAGTTGGTCTTCCCGCGACACAACGGAGAGATGCATCGACGTGACATCAAACTCCCGCGCTTGCTGCGATCGGCGCTGAACCGCGCCGGCATCGTTGATGGGTGGGTTCTGAAATGCCGCAAGTGCAAGCATCGCGAGAAGAGCGCCACGCCGGCTCGCCGCAAATGCCCCGATTGCCGCTTTCAGCTTTGGCCGTCTCCGGTGCCCAGGAAGATCGCGTTCCATGGACTGCGACACACGACGGTCACGTTGCTCATGAAGGCTGGTGCTTCGCTTGCTCACGCTTCCCGACTGGTTGGCCACTCGGACATCCGCGTGACGAATGACATCTACGGCCATCTCGACATCGAGGACGTGCGCAGCGCGATTGGGCGCCTTTCTTTTTCGCCGGAAGCACCGACGCCATCGATCAACGACGACGTCGGGCTGCAATCGCATTCCCGTCCTCTCCTGACCGTCGCGGACGTCGCCGCGCGCCTTCGCATTTCCGCAGCTTCGGTCTACAAACTGTGCGAGTCCGGCCAGCTCAAACACACGCGAGTGCTGAACAAAATCCGAGTGAGTGAGCGCGATCTTCGTTCGAGCAAACTGGCCTCCCACTCAAACGACGTGTCCTGAGATCCACCGCATTCGACGAGCATCTTGCGCGAGGTTCGAGGGCGAGCACCCGGACTGCGCCACGCGGCGGAGGAGCGACGGGAGGTGGCAGCACTGGTGGGCTATTCCGAATCGCTTGCGTTGCGAAGCCGGGCAAAGTCCTCGACCGAGAGGGCGAGTTGAGTTCGTCCAGTCGGCAGCATTTGGGGTCGGTAGCCTGGGAAATCTGCACCAACAACTGGCAGGAGCTCCTCCCACTGGCTAGCCGGTTGTGCCCATGAGTACTCCGCTCCGTCACGTCTTGAGCGCCAATGACCAAGGAGAATTGAGCCCACTGACTCAAGCACTGCGAGGACCGAACGTCGCAATCCTTCAAGCGTCGTCTCCGCGGACTCCGTCAGGTGCGTGGCGACGGTCTCGGCTGCAAGCGACCGCACGAAGGACTCATGAGGACTTCTCGGCAGCCTCGGTTCAAGCTGAATGCCGTGCAGAAACGTCGTCGGATCCACAACGAGCACGCTTCCCGATTGTTGAACCATTTCGACGATGGGGAGGCGCGGTCGGTGCGCAATTGTGTGACGTGAGTTGGAAAGCCATGCCCACCACCCTGGCGGCCCGGCGGCATCGATTGCGGCGCGAATCGCCTGTTCGAGATGAGCCCATGCTTCACGCTGCGTCTGGAACGTTCCCTGTGGCGGCGTTCGCATGAACCCCAGTACTCGTCTGAGGCTGGCCTCGACGATTGGAGTCGGAAGTCCACACGTGCCGACAATCACAGCGCCCAAGACGTCGAGCGCAGAAAACAGCGCGTGGACTGCACCGCCGACATGAAGAGAAATCAGCTCCGGTGGCAAGTGGTCGGCAGCGGAGACGCGAGGCGACATCACGAGTCGCAGGGGCTCGGAACCACGCTGCAGCACGGCAGCGTGTGGATTGGCGCTGTTCGCAACACGCTGTTCGCGCAACTCGTATTCGTGCAGACGGGCCCGGACGACCAGGGGCAGTGGCGTGGCAAGCGCTGCTGCGAGCTGAAAATAGATGAGGCGCCGTCGCTCAATGTCCAACGTGCTCCACCACCGCACGCCGCTTCCGGTTGCTGCATCCTGAGCAATCTCGCCAACGAGATCGGTCCAAGACCGAGGTGGCAGCACTCCGATTGCCTCCGAAAACTCGACGTCAGGTCGCGCACGATTTGGAAGCGGTGCGCTCAGACCCAGTCGATCTTGATCAAGCATGAAGCTCCTCACGAGCGCTTCAGTCGCGCCTGACTCGCTCTCTTTCAAATGACCCGATGATGCGCCACAGAAACGCTCACGCCACGCGGCAACGAAGGGGAGCGCGTCGCAACGGTTTTGGTGGGATTCTTCTCGACTGAGGCGGACACCCACCCGTGAGCGAGCGGTGTCAAGCGACGAACGCCGTCGGCTCGGCTGCAACTTTCATCGTCGTGAGCGCAAGCCGAGTCGACTACTTCGAGTCCATTCGAGAGTGCACGGCCGCGCTGGCCGACGGAGACGCAGCGCCGCAGTCTCCCGGCTCCTGGTCCGACTCGCTGTTGACGCGCGCGGGCCAGCAGTGTCAAGGTGTCCTCACGGTTGAGAGAGCTGCCTTTTGCGCGGCTCGCGCTTCACTCCGGTGAAGCCTCGGCCGTCTTTTTTTGCCCGTATGTTCCTCCTCTACGTGGACGAGAGCGGCAGCCCGGAAGACTTGGCGCAGCCCTTTGTGGTCGGCGGAGTCGCAGTGGAAATCACCGAGGTCGAGAGCCTTCGACGTGACGTTGAGGCAATCGTCGCAAAGCACCTCGATCCTCACCTGCGCAAACTCGAACTCCACGCAACAGAGCTTCTTGGCGGCCGCAACGCATGGCGTGGGATACCGGGCCCAGTGCGCGGCGCGGTGGTGGATGATCTCGCGGCTCTCCTCGGGAAGCGGGTCACGCACCGTCGATTGTTCGCAGTCGCTCGCTCACCTGGAGCGGTGAATCACGTGGACCCGCTAGAGCGTGTATTCGAGGAATTGCTGCTGCGCTTCTCGTCGTTCTTGAAGTTTCGCAACGCGCACGGGCTCGTCATCGCGGACGAAGCAAAATACGAGAACACACTGCAGCCGCTTGCCGGACGCTGGAGAGAAACTGGCACACGGTTCGGGCGACTCACAAACGTCGCCGAGGTCCCCCTCTTCGTCGACAGCAAAGCGACTCGTCTCATTCAGCTCGCTGACTTCGTCGCGCACGGCGTCTTTCGTCACTATCGAGGAGGCGACGACAAGCTTCTCAAGCCTCTCCTCCCAGGGTTCGACTCAAGCAGAGGGATTCTGCACGGTCTGACCCATCTCACGGTCGACCGGGATGGATGCGTGTGCCCAGCGTGCCGCACTCGAAAGCACACCAAAGCTGTAGCCGTTCGTGGCGGTCGGACGATACGACGAGGCACCTGAGAGGGCCCAGCGATCAGCGCACAACAACCTGCGCAGCTTCCAACGTGATCTGCGGTTCTTGGGAACTGCGTTTGACGGTTGGGGGCGGTGGTTAGGTTCGCAATGTGACGAAAAACACTGCGTCCACTGCAATCGTGGTTGCCGGGCCCGTTGCCTAGCTCGTGCGCAGGACGAGGCCGGGCCCGCTGCGTGAACCGGCACCAGCGTCGGAATCACCAAAGATAGAAAGTGAACGCGAAAGGCTAGTCGCACGACTTGCTGCCATTTCGCAGCTCACGGGTGGTCGCATTCCTCGCCCCTGGATTTCAGTGGCCCCCGCCGCCGCCCGAGTCGCTGACTTCTCGCATCATGAGTAGCATCGGCAGCGCACTCGTCGAGTTCTGCCGTTCTCGCTGATGATCGCTTTCGTTTCGGCGCTCAACCAACCCGAGGGCAGTCTGCCGTACGGCGTCGTGCACACGATCGTCGAGGTGCTCCATCGAGCACACTTCTGGGAGACACGTCACGCGTTTGGCTTTCACAAGCCACGGCTGAGCGGCTCGGCGACGCGGTAGACCGGCGCGTCGTCATCGACTGATCTGCTCGAGCTCGTCGCCAACAACCAGGACTTCGACGCGACCTCCGACGAGCCAGCGGCAATCGCTCGCGCTGCTTGCCTAGTTCAACACATCTTCGGCCTCGGAAAATTCGCCCGCGGCGCCCGCGCACGAGCCACCTGCGTGCGAGGTGTAGCCTGCGGGTCTTCTCGCAGCGACGTCGCCAACTCAACGTGCGGAAGCGTCGGCTCGTCGACCTGAACCAGGGTTCAGGAGTGGGTGATTGCCACAATCGGAGCGCTTAGACGTTCGCCGTTCTTTGAGAGCAATCCGATTCGGATTCCGGCTGTTGCGGAATCAAAGACGCTCGGAAGTGATAGCCGAGCCAGACGCCTGCCGTCGATCCTACGTCTCTAGCATCAGACGCCTCGGCGCGAGAAAGACCGACTCCGAGCGACGTTGCGAGTCGCATCAAATTCGTCACCGAGCTGCGCGCGCACGCCAACGGCTAGTTCACCGACAAGATACGGCGTCGACGTTCACCGCACGCGCACGTCGAAGGTCTTCCCCATCCAGATGCGGCGAATGACGCCGTTGGGCAACACCTGCTCCGTGCCGACCAGCTGGCAGTTGCAGCCTCGTGGCCCCGCGACCGGAGCGCCGTTGGGACAGTCGAGCACTCCGCACCCTTGGAGCCAGGGAGACTTCGAGCTGGCCTCCGAACCACCGCAGAGGCAGCGCCCGTTGCTCGTGGTGGGCATGCGGCCGTCAGGGCAACGAAGGAGCAGGCACGCCCCTTCACCCGAAAAGGTGCCGATGGTGCCTCCACACTGCTCGAAGCGACTCTTCCCTGTGGGCGCGTCGAGCGGTGACGGGTCGATCGGGTCCGGCACACGCGGCGTCCTCGATTGCGGCGTGCACGCCATGAAGGCTTTCACGCGCAGCGAGATCGGAGTGCACTCCGAAGCGCAGTCAGTCTCTCCCGAGCAGTACTGCTTCTGCCCGCATTTCTTCGGTGTATCGGGGCAGGCTTTCGGGAATGCGACGCCGGCACGATCCATCCACATGTGCCCCTCCTCGCCGTCTTCGCTCTGTCCCAAGCCGAGCCGGGCAAAGACGATGTGCATCACCTCATGCATCCACACAGCGCCCAAGGAGCCAGAGCCAGTCGGGTCGGCCGACCGCACAAAATCGAGGTCGAAGACGATCTGCACGCCGTTAGTCCACGCGGCGGCACGCTTCCCGTCGGGGGTGAGCATGCCGTTCGGGTCGCCGTCAGAGACGAAGACGAGTGAGATGAACCAGGCCCGCAGGTCTCGGGCAACTTCGTTCATGACGTCCCGAACGAACTGATCTTTGACGCCGGTGCCCTTCAGCACTGCGATGACCGCGTCCTGCTTGGCGCGCTCCTCGAGGTTCTTCGCGACGGCTTCGCGCTTGCGCTCAATCGCTTCGTCTTCGGCCGGCGTGGTGGGTGAAGACGACGGCTGCCCAGCGGGCTGCGAGCTTGCGTCAGAGCGCAAACATTGGTCACCCGTCGGCACGCTCGGCTGGTTACCGCCGGTCAACGTGCCGATGCGCGTGGCACTCTTGACGCTCTTCATTGCGCACGACAGCGTCGTTGCAGACGCGTCGACGAAGCACGCGTACTTCGCCAGACCACGATCCTGCACCGTGACGCCATTTGCACCTGCCGACGCACCGGACGGGCAATCGCCTCCGCAGTCAAGAAGACACTGGCTGGTGAAGGCCGGTGTGTCGATTGGAATGCCATACGGCGTCGTGCCGACACGCGCTGCCTCGCGAATGCCAAAGGGAACGTCGAGCGCTGACGCACCCGACTTCACCGCCGCCGCCACGCACACCCCGGATCGACACGAGTACGCACCGAGTGAGTCGAGCCCATTGTTCACCGACTCGAGCAGGCCGCAGTCACCGAGCCCGATCGCCAGCGGATCAGTCAGCGCACGCAAGAGGCCGTGCCCCGATATGCAGCCCGATGTGGCCTTCGTCTCGCAAAACGAGCGAACCTGGGTCAGGTCCCACGACGCGCTCGCAGGCAGCCAAAGCCCGAAGTCGTGCACTGCGCTACGGCCAAGCGAGAAGGCTGCGGCGTAGTGCTCGAACGAACCTACGACGTGCTGCAGCAGTGGAGTCGGCCCGAGATGCTTCGTCGCGTCGAGCACCACCACGATGACAGGCAACAACGCGGCACCTGCCACTCGGCGAACGGAGACCGGGGCGCGTTCGATCCCAGCGAGAGCGCGCGCGAGGGCGTCGTTGAAGCGCAACGCATCACTTACCGACATGCAGCGCAGCGCCTGATTGATGAGAAAGATGCCTTTAGACACACGCGTGATGTCGGAGGCGGCGATGCCCTCGAGGTACAGCACGAGTCCCTCGTGATGCGCGTTGACGGCGGGGCAGGCCGCGTTCGCAACGAGCCCCGACGGTCGCGCGATCCGCGGCGGCAACACTCGAATGACGCCCAACGACGTCTCGACGAGTGCGCGCTCCACTGCAAACGTCTGCGCTGCCGAGGTCTGCGCCTCAGCCATACTGCGCTTGTAGGCGGCACGGCGCTCCGTCAATCGCGCCACCGCCTCGGCGACGCCAGTGGTGCGCTTCGCCTCCAGGGCCTCGGTGAGGAAGGTGCTGACTTCCCGGTTGGCGTCCCAAAGCGCCGTAGCGTCGCTCATCACCCGTCTCGGAACGGTGGCGAGCACGCGCAGTTCGGTCACTGACCCTCGGCAGTAACAGGTGACGTCACCGAGAGAGGGCAGTGTGGCGTCGCAGGTGAGGTTTGTTCCCGCCTGCGGCCCTCCGTTCACGCGGCCTCCAACGCAGAGGCCGACAGGGCCCCAGTTCTCACCACGATTCGCGCAGAAGTTCGCGCACGAAGCCGTGCCGTTGTTGCCACCCTTCTCGAAGGCTCCGGCCGGAACGCCCTCGGGCGCGCGGCAGTAACAGGTCACCTCACCGCCTTCACCGACCGGACGCGCGCAATCAACGTTGGTTCCGCCCCGCGGCCCAGCCGCGGCGCGTCCGCCGACGCACACACCGACACGACCCCAGTCGCCGCCGTTGTTGGTGCAGAAGTTCGCGCACGACGCCGTCCCGTTGTTGTCGCTCTTCTCGAACGAACCCGCTGGTGGCCCGCTCGGCGCTTTGCAGTAGCACGTCACATCGCCGGGGTAGCCGATGACGCGATCGCAGGAGAGGTTGCCACCGGCACCATTCCCGCCATTGACACGCCCGCCGACGCACGTGCCCGAAGCGCCCCATTTGCCACCATTATTCGCGCAGAAGTTGGTGCACGAAGTGGTCCCGTTGTTGGCGCCCTTTTCGAACGCATCCGATGGTGGCCCTGCTGGGGCTCGACAGTAACAAGTCACCTCACTGCCATCGCCCACCGGTCGAGCGCAATCGACGTTGGTTCCGCCCCTCGGCCCGGCACCGGCGCGCCCGCCGACGCACATACCAACACGCCCCCAGTCACCGCCGATGTTGCTGCAGAAGTTCGCGCACGACGCCGTGCCGTTGTTGTCGCTCTTCTCGAATGAACCCGCTGGTGGCCCGCTCGGCGCTTTGCAGTAACACGTCACATCGCCGGGGTAGCCGATGGCGAGATCACACGAGACGTTACCTCCGGCACCCTTACCGCCATTGACGCGCCCGCCAACGCATGTGCCCGGCGCGCCCCATTTGTCACCGTTGTTTGCGCAGAAGTTGGCGCACGACGCGGTGCCGTTGTTACCGCTCTTTTCGAACGCACCCGCCGGCGGTCCTGCGGGCGGCCGACAGTAACAAGTCACCTCGCTGCCCTGGCCGACTGGCCGAGCGCAATCGACGTTCGTTCCTCCTCGCGGCCCGGCAGCCGCTCGCCCGCCAACGCACATACCGACACGGCCCCAGTCATTGCCGTTGTTGGTGCAGAAGTTCGCGCACGACGCCGTTCCGTTGTTGCCCGGCTTCTCGAATGAACCCGCAGGTACTGCGGCTGGAGCACGACACGTGCAGCCGAGGTGCCCCACGGCGGACATCGGCCTGTTGCACGGCCACGCGCTACCGGCGCTTGGCCCCTGAATCACGCGAGCTCCGACGCAAACGCCTTCGCGGCCCCAAGAGCCGCCATTGTTGGCGCAGTAGACGTCGCAGCTCACCGTTCCATTGTTGCCGTCCTTGAAGAAATCTTCAGCGCGCGCGCCCCAAGCGAACACCACGCACACCAACCCAAGGGACACACGCACGTTCGCTCCCATTGTGGAAAACCACAGAAACATCGCTCGAATGCGCGCCCCGTGCACGTTCACGCGCCTCTGACTTCGCAGCGTTTCGCCGAACGTTGCCTCGTTTTTGTGACTTCGCGGGTTGGTGCGCCCGTGGTGCGCGCCGCACGAGCGCCAGAAAAGCGAAGGCCCGGCTCGTGGGATTTCTCCAACGAAGCCGGGCCTTTTCATCAGTCGGGGAGACAGGATTTGAACCTGCGACCCCTTGGTCCCGAACCAAGTGCTCTACCAGGCTGAGCCACTCCCCGATGCCGCCTTCCGACGGCGGGCCTTATGCCGACCTGACTGTGACGGGTCAAGGGGATCCGGGTGTCACCAGCCCTCCCGCCCGCCCAATGACCCACCCCTCGCCGTCGAACGTCGCGGATCAACTCTGGCGATTGATGGATCGGCCGTTGCTCTGCCTGCGCCCCATGTCCCCGAAAAAGCCCGTCGTCCTCATCTCCGACGACGAGCCCATGCTCGTCAGCGCCCTCGCCCGCGAAGCCCGCCGCGTCGGCCTCGAGCCCATCACCGACACCACTTCGAACGTCGTCGACGTCGCTCGCCGACTGCGCCCCGACATCATCCTTTTGGATTTGCGCCAGCGCATCGATGGCCGCGACCTCCTCGCCCGCCTCAAGCGCGACCCGGAGACCTGCCACTGCAAGGTGGTGGTGCTCTCCGCCGTCGAAGACCAGTTCATGCGCCACACCTGCCTCGAGCTCGGCGCCGACGACTACGAAGTGAAGCCGTTCGACCCGACCTTTCTTCGCAAGGTCTTCCGGCTCGCTTCGACGGATTCCGACTCCGAGCTCGCCGCGTAACGTCAGTCTTCGTCTTCGCGGAACGCCGACGGCCGCAGGTCGAACGGCAGCACCTTCGCGAGCGCGAGCAACAGCAACAACCCGCCGGGCGCCGCGAAGATCGCCAGTGCCGGCACCGCCTTCGCCACGTCGATCAGCTGCTCCCGCATCAACTTCTTCTCGTCGCTCGTCAGCTTCTGCCCACGCGCCGCGCGAGCGAGCAGCCGCGACAGCTCTCCGGTCTCCTTCACTTCCTTCAGGAGCGCCCGGTAGTTCTTCCGCATCGTGGTCGACATGTCGTCGACCCATTCCTCGCCCATCACCTCGGCCCCGCCCGACAGACTGAACACGTCCACCACGTCGCGGTGCCGGCGGTAGAAGTCCGCCATCTCCATCTCCATCAGCTTCAGCTGCTCCGGAGAAAACCCGAGCTGCTTGCCGAGCGCCTGTGTCCACTCCACTTCGCGGGGGCTGCGGCGGCCGTCGACGAGTGACGCCAGCAACGTTTGATCGACGATGAAGCGCCGCATCTCGCTGCTGCGAATGCCCTTCGTGAGGCGGTCGATGGGCACCGGCTTGTCGAAGGCCTTGCGAGCGAATTCGCGGGTCGCGTCGGCCAGCCCATCGGGCAGCTGGAGATCATCGATCTGCCGCAGAATCGCGCGACGCACGGGGTAGCCCGGCTTGCGCTCCGAGCTCACGAGGCCCACCAGCACCTCGACCAACCGCGCCTTTTGCTGCGCTGCGAACGCGACCTGCCGCTCCACCACCGCGCGCGGGAACGTGCTGCGCGAGAAGTACGCCGCGGCGATGCGGCCGAAGAGATTCGCGTCGGCGTAGACCGCTCCGTTGTGCAGCACGAGGCCGTAGTACGGGTCGGACGCGAGCGAGAGCGCGCGGGTCTCGATCGCTGATTCCACCGTGAGCCACGTCTTGTGCGGGAGCGGCCAGCTCTTCCCTGCCCGCTCGATTCTCCGGTGGATGTCTTCGGCCGCGTCGAGGCGGCCGCTCATCGCCGCGAAGAGCAGGAGGATTTGTTCGGGCCTCGGCCCCGGTGCGGCGTCGGCGTGCGCGGCGACGTCGAGGGCGATGCGGGTGAAGACGCGGAGCACGGCCAGGAAGAGCTGTTCTTCCGGGCTGCCGCCTTCTCCCGGGAGCTTGGGGGTGTTCGGAGTGCCGAAGAGCAGACCCGATTCGCGGAGCATGCCTCGCACGTAGCGGCGTGCGCGGCCTCGGCCGGGCGGCATCGCCTGGGCTGTCAGTGCGGAGCGGGAGCTGTTGTCGGGCAGCCAGGCGCCGACGACTCCTCGAATCGTCTCTTCCAACCAGCCGCTCTGGGAGATCGCTCCGCTCACCGTCGGCGCGTCGAGTAACAGGGTCGCGCCCGGGAATCTCGCCCGCGAGAGCAGAACGCTGGGTGCTCGCTCGGCCCTTAGACCGCTTCGCAGAGTTCTCCTTGCCGACGTCTTCGCTCGTCAGAATTCTGCGTGCCGTCGTCCTCGCGTCTGCTTCACCGAGGCTCTCCGCGCGGTTTGTGCTCGCTCGCCTCTGCGAAGCGCTGTCCGCGCAGCGCCCTCACTCCGTGCGGTTGTGCTCGCTCGGCCCCTCAGCCCGCTTGGGAGGCTCTCCGCGGTTTCGCTCGCTCGGCCCTTCACCCCGCCCTCTCCCCGCTTCGGAGGGAGAGGGAGATGAGGAGCTTGCCGTGCGTGTGTTTCGACTCGAGCTTCGTGAACGCCTGCGCGAAGTCTTCGAGCGCGTAGCGGCCGTCGATCACCGCTCGCAGCTCGCCGCTCTGCAGCCAGGCTCCGAGTTGGTCGAGGTCGGTACGCTTCGGCTTCACGACCACCAGCCGCTCCTGCTGCGGCGAGAAGCGCGTAACCACGTCACGGACCAGCCGACCTGCGCTCGGGACCGTGGAGATGAAGACTCCCTTCGGGTTGAGGCGACGTCGCTCGGCCTCGAACTTCAGGTTTCCGAACACGTCGAACAGCACGTCGTAGCGTCGCTGCGTCTCGACCGCGGCGTAGTCGAGCGTGTGCGTCGCTCCGAGGCTTCGACAGAGTTCGGTCGTCGCCGCGCTGGAGATGGTCGTGACCTCCGCGCCCAGCAGCCGCGCGAGCTGAATCGCGACCGTGCCGACTCCGCCTGACGCGCCGTTGATCAGCACTGACGCACCTCGCTGCACCCGCGCCACGTCTCGCAACGCCTGCAGCGCCGTCAGCCCCACCAGCGCGACACTCGCGGCGTGCGCGGCGTCCACTCCGCTCGGCAGGAGCGCCACCTCGTCGGAGCGCGGCGCGACGAACTCCGCCAACGTGCCGCGTCGAAACGTCCACTCGTTCAACGCGCCGAACACGCGATCGCCTTCGCGCAAGCCACCACCTGCCCGCGTCACGGTGCCCGCGAAGTCCAACCCGCACTGCTTGGGGAACTTCCTCCCGCTCAGCAGCTTGAACTTCCCTTTGCGAAACAGCGCGTCCTTCGGGTTCAGCGCCGCGACCTCGACCGCCACCAACGGCCCGTCCGACTGCTTCGGCTCCGGCAGCTCGCCGAGCGACAGGCGCGTGAGGTCTCCGTACTCGCGGTAGTTGAGGGCTCGCATCGGCACTCACCTTGTCGCCCCTCGCCGCCTCGCGGAAGATGCGAAATCTGCATGGGAGCCATGTCGAAACCGCATGAGTCACAGCTCGACCTCGAAGGCCTGCGATGGGTCGTCAGCGCTGCCGAGGCTGGAAGTCTCTCGCTCGCCGCCCGCCGCGAAAATGCGCAGCAGTCCACCGTCTCGCGCGCCGTCGCGAAGCTCGAGACGTCGCTGCGGGTGCGCGTCTTCGAGCGTGGCGCGCGCGGCTTCGTGCTCACCGATGCCGGAGAACGCGTCGTCGCTCACGCCCGCGAAGTGCTGGAGCGCGTCACCGCACTCTCTCGCGCCGCCACCGAAAGCCGCGAGTCACTGCGTGGTGTGGTGCGCCTCAACCTCTGCACCTCGGTCGGTCAGCACCTCTTGTGGCCGGCCATCGTTCGCTGGGCGGAAGGCCGCGAAGGCGTGCACCTCGACGCACGCTTCGAGGAGAAGGACGTCGACGTGCTCACCTCGAGCTTCGACCTCGTGGTGCGCATGGGTCGGCCGAAGGACAGCGATGCACACGCCACTCCGCTCGGAACCTATGGGCACGTGCTGGTCGCCTCGCCACGGTGGCTGAAGAAGCACGGTCGCCCGAAACAGCCGTCGGACCTCGAGCGGCTTCCGGCGCTCTGCATTCGCCTCGAGCGCGTGTGGACCAGCTGGGTCTTCTTGCGTGACGGACAGCGGACGAACGTGTCAGTCACTCCGCACGTGGTGACCACGAGTGCGGAGTCGCTGGTCTCCGCCGCGGTCGAGGGCGCCGGCGTCGCCGTGCTACCTGACTACCTCGCGCGTGCGGCGTTGAAGACTAGGGTGCTGGTGCCGCTGCTCACGGAGTGGGAGCTGCCTCGAGTTCCCGTCTTTGCGTTCCACGCTCCGCCGAAACGACTCTCGCGGCTGGTGCGGGAGGTGCTGGGCTCGCTGCGTGACTTCGGTCCTTCACCCCGAGGATGAAAACTGGCTGTGCCACAGGGCTGTGGCACCGTCGGTTTCATGAATGAACGCCGAACTGGCCCGCGCCGCCTGCGTCCTCTCGTCCCCGAGCCGCTGACTCGCAAGCGCGAGCGCCGCGGAGACGAGCGCCGCGACTCTCCGCGGTGCGACATCGCCCTCGACGTTCGCGAGCCGGGCAAGAAGAGCCGACCGGTGACGGGTGACTTGTCGATCGGTGGTGCGTCATTGGTGACGACTGCTCCGCCGCTCGGAGACGCCATCGAGCTGATGTTCACGATTCCGACCTTCGCCGGACCCATCATCGCCAGCGGCGTCATCGTCGCGCGCCGCGGCACCGCGAAGGGCACTCAGGTCAGCGTGGTGTTCACCGACCTCGACGTCGAGGCCGAGCTCGCCATCGCCCAGTTCCTCGATCAGGCGGTTCCGCTCGTGCGCGGTGTGTTTCCGCTCACTGAGCTCGCGCCCTAGAGGCGTGAGGCTCTTCCTCTTCGGTTGACCCTCACCCCGACCCTCTCCCTCGCGGGAGAGGGGGACACTTCCGAGTTACTTCACGGCCTTCACACGCGGACGCTTCTCCTCGGCTTCCTCAGGAGCGGGCGTCTCGACCGCGGTCGGAACCGGGCTGCCCTTCACGCCGAACTTCTCGAGCAGCTTGGCCTCGATTTCCTTGGCCACCGCTGGGTGCTCACGCAGGTATTCCTTCGCGTTCTCACGACCCTGGCCGATGCGCTCGCCGTTGAAGCCGAACCACGAGCCGCTCTTGTCGACGATGCCGGCCTCACCCGCGAGGTCGATCAAGTCGCCCTCCTTGCTGATGCCGGTGCCGTACATGATGTCGAACTCCACTTCCTTGAAGGGCGGAGCGACCTTGTTCTTCACGACCTTCACGCGAGTGCGCGAGCCGATGACGTTGTCGCCGTTCTTGATGGCGCCCACGCGGCGGATGTCGAGACGCTGCGACGCGTAGAACTTGAGCGCGTTGCCGCCCGTCGTGGTCTCGGGGTTGCCGAACATCACGCCGATCTTCATGCGGATCTGGTTGATGAAGATGAGGCAGGTCTGGCTCTTGGCGACCGTACCGGTCAGCTTGCGGAGCGCCTGGCTCATGAGGCGCGCCTGAATACCCATGTGCGCGTCGCCCATTTCACCTTCGAGCTCGGCCTTGGGAACGAGCGCGGCGACGGAGTCGATGACGAGCACGTCGATCGCTCCCGAGCGCACCAGCATCTCGGCGATCTCGAGGCCCTGCTCACCGGTGTCGGGCTGCGAGAGGAGCAGGTCATCGGTGCGAACACCGAGCTTGCGCGCGTAGCCCACGTCCATCGCGTGCTCGGCGTCGATGTAGCCGCACACGCCGCCGCGCTTCTGCGCCTCAGCGACGATGTGGAGACAGAGCGTCGTCTTACCCGACGATTCCGGCCCGTAGATTTCGACGATGCGGCCGCGCGGAACGCCGCCGACACCCAGGGCGATGTCGAGACCAACCGAGCCCGTCGGGATCGTCGCGACGTCCTTCGCCATCGCCTCGTCGTTTCCCAACCGCATGATGGAGCCCTTGCCGAACTGCCGCTCCACCGCCTGCAACGCCAACTCGATCGCCTTCTCTTTTTCCGTGTTCGCCATGATGTCCGTGTCCCCTCGTGTGTACTGTGCGGCTCTCGTTGAACTGCGTGATTGGTTCGTACTGAACAAGCGTTGCGTATCGCGTGCAACACCTTTCTACACGGCACCACTGACAAGTACGGTCACGCCACGACGATACGCTGTGAATTCAACGACTTGACTCGATGAGCCTCGAACAACTCGACGCTGCGACGTGGTTTCCGAAGGCCCGGCGTGACGTGCTCAAGCGCACCTTCGCGACCGCTTCACCGGCCGCTCGCGACGTTCTGCCGTTCGCGATCGCGACGCACAACGCGACGGCGCTCGAATTCTGGAGAGAGCTGGCGCACGAGTACACGCGTCGCGACACGCAGGGCTTTCTCACGCGGCCGATTCTCGAACATCTGCTCACCGTCGCGGGCCGCAAGACGCTCAAGCCCGCGGCGCTGCGTGGAGAGATCGAGACCTACCTCGTCGCCGCGCAGGGCCCGAACTCCGCCGCCGACGCGCGCACGAAGATTCTGTCCATCGGCAACGAGGTCTCGCTCGGCAACGCGCACGGCATCTACATCTCGGCGGCGCGCAAGGCGCCGAAGTCGGCGTGGCCGAAATCGCCTCCGCACTTGAATGGGCCGGTGCCGGTGTTGACGGTGTTCGAGACGGCCGAGGTGACCATCGCGCTCGCGAAGCTGGCGCTCGAGCGCAGCAAGAACGCCGAAGGTGAGAAGGTGCTGCAGATCGCCCGCAAGCAGCTCGCCTGGCATCGCGACGGAGCGAAAGGCGCTGGCTTCGCCGTCACTCACGCCACGCGCGACTCGAAGTTGTTCGCGGTGCCTCCGACCGACAAGAAGAAGGGCCCCGGGTTTGCGCTCGCGCGCGCGGCGTTGATGGAAGCGTGCAACGTCAATCACATCAGCGGCCGCGGCACGTCGATCAAGATGGCAGTGATGCACGGCCTCGAGCTCGGTGAAGCGTGGTGGCTCGAGCAGGTCGACGAAGCGCTGATGCTCGCCGACGCGCGCGCGGCGTTCGAGAAACGCAACCAGCAACCGAGCAAACCGATCGAGCACCTCGTGTGGCGCGGCGGCGACAAGACGACCTCGCTGTGGCTGGTGCGCTTGAAAGCCACGCCCCCACGCTACGCGCTGCTCGCCAAGCTGGGCCGCAACTGGACCACGCAGGAAGGCGACCTCGAGTCGGTGGCGGCGACGATTCCCGAAGCGTGGTTCGCGCGCGCGATGCCGGTGGTCGAGCTCAGAAGAAATACGTGAAGTAGACCAGCAGGCCCGAGGCGGTCGCGAGCAACGAGAGCGCGATGATCCACTTCTTGCGGGCGGCGACCGAGATGGTGTCGCGGTACCACACGAGATCTTCCGGTCGAATGCGCAGCGCCCACGGGTAGCCCAGCCGCAGCAGGGCTTCGATGGCGAAGAAGCGGCTCGACACGCCCGCTTCGTCGACCAGACCGTCGAGCGACGACGCATCGAGGAGCCTGATCAACGCGCTCCCGTTCGACTCGGTGGGCAGCAATGTCTTGAGCGCCGCGTTGAGCTCGCGCGTGGTCTCTTCACCCACCAGGCCGGAGCTGGACCGCGCTTTCTCGGCCAGGCTCTCGAGTGGCACGGCGAGGTGCGAGTCCTCGAGCGTGGGGAGAGAGGGGACAACCCCGCCCGATTCGCTCGCAGAAACCGTGTCCTGAACCCGCTCCACGCACGGAACATGACCACAGTTGCAGTGGATCCGTCTCCCGCAGACAGGCAGGATCCCCGGCTCCGTGGCCGCCCCGCAGCTTCCCGACGTTCTCACGCAATCGATCGAACGGTGCGCGTTGGCGCTGGGCGACACCACGCGTTTGAAAGCCGAAGTGCAGAAGCTGAAGGCCACGGGTGAAGGCGTGGCGCACTTCGCGTCGGCGCTGTTCGAGCTCGAGCTGGCGCGCGAAGGAGATCCCGAGAGTCGCAAGCACCTCTCGCACCTCGCGGAAGTGCTGCTCGTCTTCTGGCGCGATGGCTCGGGCGACGCGCTCGCGCGGCTGCACCCGGCGATGCAGTCGTTGTGGCTGTCGGTCGCTCCGATGTTGGTGCAGTTCGAGTCGCGGCAGTTCGATCAAGCGCTCGTCAAATGCTGGAAGCACCGCAGCGAACCGAACCTGTTGCTGATCCACCTCGAGGGGCTGCTTCCCGAGGGGAACAAGCGCGCCGAATTCGCCCGCTGCCTGTACCACCTCGAGCTCGCGCGCCAGGGAGTCGACCAGAGCCGCGCGCACTTCGCCCGCCGCGCCAAGGTGCTCGCCGAGGCGTACCAGGACCCCGACATCGCGAATGATCTCATCGCGCACGACGCGGGTCTGTTGCACCTGTGGACCGAACTGAAGCCGTACCTCGACGAGTTCTTCGAAGGTCTCGAGGAAGCTGCGGCGCGCTCTCAGGACTCGACGAAGAAGGTGAAGATGCCGCTGCCCGCGGTCTCGGACTCGGCGAAGACCGAGCTGCACCCGCCGCTGGGAGCGACCGAGCGCGAAGTGCCGAGCTTCCGCACGCTGGTGAGCTCCGGCAAGCCGCTGTCGACGCCGGTCGCCACGCCGAAGTCTTCCGCATCCTCTCCGAATCTGCGCGCGGTGGTGCCTCCGCGCTCGTCGCCGCCCTCGCCGCCTCCACAGAAGCCGCCGCCTCCTCCGCTCCCTCCGCCCGCTGAAGACGCTGACGTATTGATCGAAGAGATGGCGCCGGTCTCGTCGTCGGCCGTCGCTGCGGTGCCTCCGCCGCCGACGATTCGGCCGCCGGCGCCGCCGCCTCCGCCGGTCGATCTCACGCCGCCGGGCCAGTGGCTGCCGCCGCGCACCGCGAGTGGAGAGGTCGAGCTGGTCGACGCCATCGAGGTCGACGTCGCTCCAGACGTGAGCATCGCGCCGCCGCCTCCGCCGCCCATCACGCCCGCGCACGGACTCTCGCGCGCCATCGCCGAGGCCGAAGAAGAGCTGGAGATCGAGCTCGAGCCCGAAGAGACGACGCTCGCGTTCTGGGAATACACGTTCGCGGCGCTGCAGATGGCTCCGGGTGAAGGGCAGCAGCGTGCGCGCATGCTCGCCTCGGAGAGCCGCGCTGATCGCAAGCGACTCACCACGTGGCTCGACGGTCTGGGGCCGCATCTCGCGGTGCCTGAAGCGCGGGCGTTTGGTTCGCTCGTGCGGCTGATGCTCGCCGCTGAGACGAAAGAGAAGAGCCTCTTCGGTCAGGCCAACCCGCGTCGCAAAGAAGCGCTCGAAGCCGCGTTCGCGATGCTGACTCCGCACCCGGAAGCGGCCGGTCACGCGGCGGTGTGGTTCGAGCTCGACGGCACCGACACGATGCAGGCGCTCGATCGCGGGCTGGAATTGCTGATCCCCTTCCTCGCGTTCTGCTCGCGGGAATCGCTCGACCCGCTGAAGAGCGAGACCGTTCAGAAATATCTCGCAAATTGAGCCGGTTACACGGCCCGCAACCTCTGACCTCGGCAGGGGTTTGATTTCACGTGGATCCCACGAACCACGACGACGAAGACGCGCGTTGGATGCTCGCGGTCGCCAAAGGCGATCGACAGGCTTTCGCGCGGCTCTTCGACAAGCACCAGGTGCGGGTGGTGCGGTTCTGCGCGCGCTTCGTGGGTGACACCGCGCGGGCCGAAGAGCTGGCGCAGGACGTGTTCATCAAGCTCTACAAGTCGGCGAACCGCTACCAGCCGACGGCGAAGTTCCAGACGTTTCTCTTTCGCGTGGCGACCAACGCGTGCCTCAACGAGCTGCGTCGGCCTTCGCGGAGCAATGAACAGACGGAGGCGAGCATGGGTGAAGACAGCAGCTCCGCGCTCCAGCAGGTCGCGCACCACGAGACGCCGGATCAGCAGTTGGAAGCGAAGGACGTCGACCGCGCGTTGAAGCGTGCGCTGTCGAAGATGAGCGATCGCGAGCGAGCCGCGTTCACCATGTGCCGATTCGAGGGCATGGCGTACCGCGACATCGCCGACGCGCTCGAGGCCACCGAGGCGGCCGTCAAGAGCCTCATTCACCGCGCATCGCTGCAGGTGTTGTCGCACCTCGATGCGTTGAAAGCAGGAGCAGCCGCATGAGCACCTTCCACGACGATTTGACGGCGTACATCGATGGCGAACTGTCGCCCGAGCGCACGAAAGAAATGGAAGCGGCGTTGGCGGCCGACCCGTCGCTGCGTGCGATGGAGCAGAAGCTGCGCGCGATGGTGCAGGCCGTCGAGGCGCTGCCCCAGCCGGTGACCGCGTCGTCGGCCGCGATGCGACGCGCGGTGATGAACGCGGTGAGTGAGCCGACGTTCCGCGAGAAGTGGCTGCGCTGGCCGGTGCTGATGCCGGTCGCGGGCCTCGCAGCGGCGGCGGCGGTGACGCTGGTGGTGTGGCCGCGCGCGAACGTCGAGACACCGGCGGGGCTCGACGAGGAGCAGCTGCTGCTCGCGCAGAACCTCGAGGTGGTGGAAGACCTCGATCTCGTCGGGCTCGAGTCTCCCGAAGACCTCGACGTGGTGGCAGATCTGCAGGACCTGGAGGTGATGCGATGAGAACGCTCGTGTTGATGCTGTTGGTGGCGATGCCGCTGCGCGCGTTGGCGCAAGACCCGAGCGCGCTGGAGCGTTTCAACGCGCTGCCCGAGGCCGAGAAGCAGGCGCTGCGCGAGAAGTTGAAGGCCTTCAAGCAGCTCCCGCCCGAGGAAAAGCAGCGCATCAAGGACAACCTCGCCCGCTACAAGACGCTCGCGCCGGAAGATCAGGAGCGCGTGAAGGACAACTTCCGCGCGTTCGGAAAGCTGTCGCCCGCCGAGCGGCAGGAGCTGCGTGATCGCTTCACCGAGTTCAAGAAGCTCGACCCCGAGCAGCGGCAGGAGATGCGGCAGCGCATGCGCGGGTGGCTGCGCGCGAACCCCGAGAAGCGCGAGCAGATGCGCGAGAACCTGCGGAAGTGGCGCTCGCTCTCGCAGGAGCGGCGGCAGGAACTGCGCGAGCGCTTGCGGGAGCGCAAGAAGTGAAGGTCCTCGCCCTGGCGATGCTGCTGGCGTTCGACGCGGGCGTGGTGATCGACGCCGGCGTGAAGTTGTTGTCGGCCGAAGATCAGGAGGTCGTCGACAACCTCGAGCTGCTGGAGAACATGGACTCCGCGGCCGATTTCGAGCTGCTGAACGAGCTCACCCTCGAGCGGTGAGTGGAATCGCAGCGAAGAGCGCGAGCCAGGCGCCGGCTTCGATGCGGGTCGGCACGTGCTTGCCTTGATCTCGAATCGCGGCGCGCCTTCCGGTTTCGTCGAGCGGCTCCATCTTCTTCGCCAGCACGCTGAGCCAGCGAAGGTTCCACGCGGCGAGCGCGAGGAGCGGCAGCGCGAGCGGTGACCCGAGCAGCATCGCGAAGCTCACGGCTCCGACGAGCACAAGTAGACGTGCGAGCTTGATGGTGCCGAGCGCCTGGAACACGACCGCCACGGTGCGGATGCCTTCGCGCTCGTCTTCATCGAGATCTTCGGCCGTGTTCACCAGCAGCACTCCGGTCTGCATCACCCCGAACGCAGTGCTGGCGAGGATCAACTCGAGGCTCGGTTGATCGACGAACAGACCGCTGATCATCACCATCGGTCCGATGAACAGGAGCCCGACGTACGCGGCGAGCTGGAGCACTCCGCGACTCTTGAGGCGCAGCGGCGGCGCTGTGTAGCCCGCGCCGAGAATCGCTCCGAGCACGCCAGCGGGTGCGAGCCAACTGCGGTTGAGCGTCAGCGCGAGATGCACCCCGAGACCGGCGGCGAAGAGCGCGGAGATGATGATCTGCGCGAGCAGCCCGTTTCGACCGACGCGCGCGATGGCTTCGGCGAGGTGCGTCTTGCGGTGCAAGTCGACGTCGCGATCGAACCAGCAGTTGATCATGTCGCCGACGTTGAAGAGCAGGAAGAAGAGCAGCGCGCCCTCGAGGAAGCGCCAGCTCCACAGATCGCTCACGCTCGGCGCGGAGAGCAGCGCGGGGATGAGGAGGATCGGCAGCTCCGCGCGAAAGAACTCGGGGCGGCGAACTCTCCACGCGGCGCGCAACGTGGCCCACCAGCGGCGATCTTCGTCGAGCACGTTCACGCGGTAGAGGTGGCGTGGCGCTCCGTCGGTGAAGGCGCGACGGCCGTGCAGCAGCGCGTGGTTGTCGGCGATGACGTAGTCGCCCGGCTGCCACGGCACGGCGAGTTCGACTTCCTTCGCGTAGAGCGCGGTCTTCAGCTCGGCCATCGTCGCGGCGTCCGTGCCGTCGATGGGCTCGACCGAAACGGGGTTCAGATCTTCCACCGGCTCGGCGTAGCGAATGACGTCGAAGCCCAGCGTGGGGTGCTTCGCGATGACGGGTGAAGTGAACGTGCCGCCGTAATGCGCCTTCTTTTCCGTGGTGTAGCGGAAGCGCGCGGTGGCCCACTTCACGCGTTGCTCCGGCGTCGCGCGCTCGAGCACGCGCTTCGTGTCGATGAAGTTGGTCTCGCCGCCGGCGTTCGCTGGAGGCGCTTGCACGCACTCGAAGACGAGCCAGTGTGGGACGGCGTCGGCGAAGGCTCCGTCCCAGTGAAGTGGCACGGCGTGCTCGGTGTAGAGGTAGTTGTCGGTGCGCGGTTTCTGTTTGAGCTCGTGCACGGCGCCGAAGGGCCAGGGCTGGAGCGGGCCGAGCTTGCGGCTCAGCGTCGCGAGCTGGTGCGGCGGTTCTGAAGCGAGGCCGCGCAGTTGCACCACGCGATGCTCGTCGAGCCAGCCGCGGAGCGTGCCGATGTCGATGGAGTCGAAACGCGTGCCGCTCGGAAATTCGACGCGCAGACCGAAGGGCTCCAACTGAACGAAAACGACTCCCTCTCCCTGCGAACGCGTGGAGAGGGCCGGGGTGAGGGGCTGATCTTGCACCGAGCTCATCGTTCCTCGAGGTGTGTGCCGTCAGCCGAGAGGCGTGCACCGAGCATTTCCGCGTCGGCGCGATGCATGAGCGTCGTCCCAGCACGACCGACGACGGCCGTCGCGTGCCACGGCGTGAGCCACGGGTCTTTCACACCGAGGAGATTCACGCCGATCTTCACCGAGGGATCCGGCTGCGGGTGAATCGACAACCGAATCGCCTGCGGGAACGTCTGCGCCACCAACGCGCCCCACGCCTCGGAGCGACGCACCACTTCGTACGCCCGCGCGCGCGTCTGTTTCTTCGCCTGGCTCTTCGTGAGCTCGGGCCGCAGCACCACCTCGTCTTCGAAGAGGAAGCGATGAATGCCGTCGATCTGCGCCGCCAGCGCTGGAACGTTCTTCGCGCGCGCGTGCAGCTGCTCCTCGGTCTGCGCGTATTTCTCGAGCAGGTGCGCGCGAAGCTTCGCGGGCTTCTCATCACCGAGCGCCGTCGAGAGTTCGAACCAACGCACGCGCGTGTCGTCGACCAGCTTCAGCAATGCATCTCGATAGCGATCGACCTCGGCGTCGGCGACTCCGACGAGGTCGGAGAAGACGTGACCATCACTCGCGATGATCAACCGCGCGCCCGGCGTGTAGAGGTCGCCGAGCTCGTCGAGCAATTCCGACAGCCGCTCCAGCGCGCGCGCCTCAGCGAGGTCGGGCAGCGGACCGAGCACCTTGCGCGGATTCGGCGCCTTCGCGGGGAACGCCGGCAACACGAGTTCGAGCGGCTGGCCGCTCCGCACCAGCGCTTCGACGTGAGGCAGATGCAGCGCTTCCGACGCTGGCGTCAGGCCGTGCGGCACGCCGGCCAACACGCGGTTGTCGCGAAACAGGACCGCGAGCACTTCGCGCGCGACGTTGCGTTCCTTCGCGGGCGCGCGCGGGCGATCGAGCAGCAGCGTGCTGAGCCGTTTGCCAACGAGCGGGAGGCGCAGAAAGCCCAGGCCCGAGGCGATTTGTTCGACGAGGCGACGCGCCAACGCAGCGTCGCGTTGCGAGAGCGCGGCGAGCACCACTCCGAGATGCGCGGTGTAGAGCAACTGCGCGAGACGTGAGCGTTCATCGGCGTCGCGCGGTGCATCGGTCGCTCCTGAAACGACGACGCCCATTGCACCCTGCACTCTCGCGCGCGTCGGCTCGGTCTGCGGGCCGAGCGCGTGGAGCGGAGATTCCGGATCGAGCGCGGGGCCGAGCAACGCGGTGAGCGGGCGTCGGTTCGCTTCACACTGCGCGAGACGGTGGTGCATCAACGCCGTGAAGCGGTGCGCCACGGTGCCCGACGGGAGTTCGACCGCGTGGGTGGCCAGCTCGTCCGCGAGACGGTCGTAGATGGCCATCGCGAGGTGCTCGCGACTGGGGAAGTAGCGCGCGAGGAGCCCGAGCGAGAGGTCGGCCGACGCGGCGACGTCGCGCATCGAGGTGTCGTTGAAGCCGCGTGTTGCGAACAGCGTGCTGGCGGCTTCGAGGAGACGAAGGCGGCTGCGAAGGGCGCGGTCCTGAGTTTCGGCGTTCATGCTGGAAAGTGAACATGTTCACTTTCGGCGCCGAGCGCCACTCTCCTGCTCAGATCAGTCGCAGGAATACTTGTCGAAGGCATTGTTGCAGCGCTTCTTGCAGTCCTTCTCCTTCACGAACTTCTTCCCGCTGCACTTGAGCATCACCTTCTTCGCGGTGTCGCAGCTCAGCTTGTCTTCTTCCTCACACGGGTCGCCGATGTCGGCCATCGAGGTGTCGCACTCGATCTGCTTGTTCACCGCGCGGCAGTGGTTCTGGCCCTTGCAGGAACTCGCGGCGAAGAACTTCTTCCCGTCGCACACCAGCAGCGTCTTCTTGTCGGCGCTGCACACCGCGGAGTCGAATTGTTCCTGCGTGCACGGGTCGCCCTCGGCGCCTTCCGCGTTCTCGCAGCGCACGCCGTTCACGTTCGAGACGCACAACTTGCTGCAGTTCATCCGCAGCGCCCACTTGCCGTCCTTGCAGTCGAGCATCTTCTTGCCGTCGCCCGAACAGTCCGAGCTGCCGTCATCGGCGCACGCCACGCCGACATCGCGATCGACGTCACAGCTCACGTTGCCGAGCACTTCCATGCAGCCGGTCGCGCTCTTCCTGCACTTCACCTTCGCGAGCGTGCCGCCGATGCACACCAGCGCGTTCTGCTTGTCGATGCAGGAGCCTTCCTGGTCTTTGCAGGCGCCGCCTTCCTTCGGCTTGCTGCAGCCCGCGATGGCAACGGCGAGAACGGCGACGGCGACGAAGCGAAGCGACATGTGGTGTTTCCCCCAGAGAAGAGACGTCAGATGAAATCGAGGCGTGCGCCGAGCGGCTTCAGTTTTTCCGCGCCGGCATCGGTGAGCTGACTGCACCAGCGGCGGTTCACCTTCACCACCGTCTTCGCCTTCGCGAGCGGGCCGGCAAGCAGCGCCTCGGCTTGCACGTCGTCGAACGCCACGCATGAGAAGTCGATCCACTCCAGCGTCGCGACGCGCGGTGAGGCGAGCAGTTCTTCGAGCGCGTCGGTGGTCGTCTCCGGCCCAAGCCGCAGTGAGACGAGGCTGAGCGTCTTCGAGCTGGCGAAGGTCTTCGGCAAAGCCGCGGCGTAGTTGTTCATGCCCTCGCGCAGCTCCTCGAACTTCTTGAGCGACGCGTTGCCGAGAATCAGCTTGAGGCCCTGCACGCCCAGCCAGTTGTGACCCAGCGTCAGCACGCGCAGAGAACCCAGGTTCTTGCTCGCGCCCAGACCCTTCGCGCCGGTGTTCTGGAACTTGTTGTGCGAGAGCTCGAGCTCCTCGACGGTCTTGAGCACAGGGCTCGCGCCGAGAGCGGCCAGGCCCGGTCCCTTGATGGCGTTGTTGTCGAGGAGCAGCACGCGCACCTTCTTCAACGATTTGCTCTTCGAAAATTCCCCGAGCCCTTCGTCGCCCATCAACTGGTGGCTCAATGCCAGCTGCCGCAGCTCGGAGAACTGCAGCTTTGCGAGTGCGCTGGCGGCCTTGCCTTTGAATCCGGCACCGACCAGCCGCAGCGCACGCAGCGACGGCCACTTCGCCTTCTCGATGAACGGCACCAACGACTTCGCGGCGCTCGCGGTGTGCGAGAGGTCGAGCGCGGTGAGCTGCTTGAACGGCACCGCGGCCAACGCCTCGGCACCTGCGGGGCCCATGGTGTTGTCAGCGAGCGAGAGCTGACGCAGCGAGGGAAACCACTTCGCCGCGAAGAGCGCGACCGAACCCTTCACACCCAGACCGGCTGCTTCGAGGTTGAGCCGCTGCAGCTTCCACTTGAGGCCGTCGCGCAGCGCTTCAGCGCCGGGCACTCCGAACTCCAGGCGCTCGAAGGCAAGCCTGTCGAGCTTCGGCAAGTTGAAAGCGAGCAACCGCTCGAGCTCGGGGCGGGAAATCGCGACCGCCTGACCGCTCACCAGGTGCAGCGACTCCAGCTTCGGCAGACAGGGAGCCTTCTCGAGCGCGTCGAGCGTCACCTGCCCCAACCACGGAACCGAGAGCGACGTGACGGACTTCGCGCGCGAGAGGTCGAGCTTCGTCGACTGCGCGTGGGGGTTGATGAAGAGCTGGGTGACGCGCTCCACGGCGGCGTGACGCATGAACTCGCTGCCCACGGGCATCGAGAGGCTGCCGATGGGACCGTCGAGCCGCTTCTTGATGTCGCGGTCGTGTGCGTCGACCCACGCGGGCATGGCGCGGTACCACTGCACCCACGAGTCCCACGGGTCGGTGCGCGCTCCGTTGAGTCGGGTGTTCCACGAAGCGCCGTGCCGCGCGATCAACCGCCGCAACCGGCGCTCGCCGTCGATGGCCTCGTCTTCTCCGGGGAAGCGCGCTTCGAGATCGAGCGCGAGCTGAATGGCCTCGCCCCACGGATCGGCCTTCTCGAGCAAGGCGTCGCTCAACACGCGCAGCACGTCACGCTGGCCGGCACCGTCGCGCAGCGGTTCGAGGAGCTTTTCCATTTTTGAGCAGGACCTTCAGGGCATGCGCAGCCGCACACCACCGGTCGCGGTGAAGGCGGTCACGTCGTTGCGGCCGGGCCACAGGAAGTGGTGACGCCCGCCGATCATCACGTACAGACCGAACCACTTCATCGGGTACAGCTCGACGCCGCCCGCTCCCTGGAAGCCGATGCCGAGGCCGTCGGGGAGGAACGTGAAGGGCGCTCCGACTTCGAGCGCGACGTTGAACTCGCCGAAGGTCGCTGCGTACACCGGCAGCGAGAACTGGAAGCGCGGCGTGAGATCGAACGTGGGGAACAGCCGCACGAAGACTCCGATGCGGAAGTACGAGAGCTCGATGCCGCCGCCGAGAATGAGGCCGCCGTCGACGGCTCCTGAAGTCGAAGGCTCGAACGTGCCGCGCAAATCACCGAACGGGCGAATGGGTCGCGGCGGCAGCTGACCCGGGCCGGTGCCCGGGACTTCCTGCTGCACGTATTCCATGCGCAGCTCGCGACGCGGGCGAACCAGCACGTCGGCGCTCTGCACTGCGCCCTCTTCACCCCACTTGAGCTCCAGCTTGTGTTTGCCGGCCGAGAGCTGAACGGTCTGCGGAGAGAGACCCATCGCCTTGCCGTCGACGCTGAAGAACGCGCCGGTGGGCGTGGAGTTGACCGCGATGCTGCCCTGCGAGCGCGCACGCACCGAGTCGAGCAACTTCACCAGCGTGGGGTCGACCTTCATCGGGTCGAGCGACGCCTCGGGGTTGGCGTCGAGCGCGAGGCCGAACGCTTCTTCGGTGCGCACGAAGTCCTGCTTGGCGGCGAAGCACTGCGCGCGGAGGAGGTGCACCTTCTCGAGCGTCGGCGCGTCAGCGGTTTCCAACACCGCGTCGGCGAGCACCTTGAGCGCCTCGTCGAAGCTGCCCGTCGCGAAGAGCTTCTGCCCCTGCTCGAGCTTCGTGCCTTTGGCCGACGCCGGAGGAACCGGACCGGTGATGATCAGCAGTGCGAGAGCGCCGGCCAGCATGGGAAGAGCGTCGACTCTCGCACCGTTCAGGGCACTCGCAAGCGCAGACCACCCGTGACGATGAACGCGGTGTCGTACCCGTAGCGAAGGAAGTGGTGGGAGCCGCCGATGAAGAGGTACGGCGCGAGCCAGTCGAGCAGATAGAGCTCGGCACCGCCGGCTCCCTGAAGGCCGACCGCGAAGCCCGACGAATAGAACGAGAGCGGCACGCCGACCTCGACGGTCGCATTGAAGGTGCCAAGCGACGTCTTCGCGATGGGCAGCGAGAGCTGGAAGCGCGGCGTGAGATCGAAGTTCGGAACCGGGCGCACCCACAGGCCGACGCGGAACCAGAGGAACTCGATGCCGCCGCCGACCTGCAGACCGCCGGTGATGGCGCCCGAGGTGCGCGGCTCGAAGAGACCTCTCAATTCACCGAAGGGGCGAATGGGGCGCGGCTCGAGCTTCAGACCGCCGCCGCCTTCTCCGGCGTGCTGCACCCACTCGACGCGGAGATCTTTTCGCGGCTTGAGCTGCACGGGGATGACGCGCACCTCGCCGGTCGCTTCGTCGCCGAACTGCGCCTGGAATTTGTGGCGGCCGACGGGGAGCGAAATCGTCTGCGGCGTCACTCCGCTTTCCTTGCCGTCGATGAGCAGCTTCGCGCCCTGCGGAATGGAGTCGAACGTCACCGACGCCAGCGAGCGCGCGCGCACGGTCTCGAGCAATTTGACCAGCGTGGGGTCGACGCGCGCGGGGTCGAGTGAGGTGTCGGGGTTGGCGTCGAGCGCGCTGCCGAACGCGTCTTCGGCCCTGGTGAAGTCCTGTCGCGCCGCGAAACACTGCGCGCGCAGGAGATGCACTTTTTCGAGCGTCGTGGCGTCGCCGCCTTCGGCCGCCGCGGCGTCGAGGACCTTCAGCGCGCCGTCGAAGTCACCTTGATTGAAGAGCTTCGTGCCCTGCTCGAGCTTCGTTCCCTCGACCTTCGGGGTCTTCCCGCCCGGCGTCCCGGTGAGGAGCAGCGCGACGAGAGAGGCAGCGGCCAACATGCAGCGCGCACTCTCGCACCGCTCCGGGTTGCCTCAAGGAAAAGTGAGGCCCGACCGGCTCACTCGGTGGCGACGTAGAGGTCGAAGTGCGTCTGAGTGGGGTCGAAGGTGTCCGTCGTCACGGTGGAGCTGAGCGTGACCTTCACCACATAGTCACCCGCGGCCGAGAGCACCGGCGTGAGCAGGTTCTCGTGAGCGCCATCGTCGGACTGCGCGAAGAGCGTGGTGCCGTCGGGCAGGAAGATGTCGAGCTGCGGGTCGGCGCGAATGTCGCCCGCCAACGTGCGGACCCGCAGCTTCTTCCCGACGTCGCCGGCGAGCACCGGCACCTTGAGCCAGTGCTGGTAGCTCGTGCCGGTCAGGGTGCCGTTGAACATCACGAACGGCAGCGCGCTGACGATCTGCGCTGACGCGATCGACGTGGATGCGGGATTTTCTCCCGCGCTCGCCGACATGGGCGTCGCGATCAGGTTCGTGGTGTACATGCCGAACGCGTTGTTGTCGGTGGTGACCACGTTCCACGACGTCTGCGCGGGGCTCGCCCACACCAGCGGCTTGATGGTGCTGCCGAGCGCGCGAAGGTTGGCCCACGAACCGTTCGCGGGCAGGAGGATGGCTCCGCGCTGCTCGTCGACGACCGAGGTCGACAGTCTGACCTCGAACAGCGTCGCGACGGTCGGGCCGGCGACTGCATAGAGCTGACTCTCGTTGAATCCCGTGGTGGTCGCGATGGCGGGCGTGCCGACGACGAGCGGCGTGCCGGAGCGGGCCGCGGGGTTCAGTGCGACGGGAGAGACCGAGGTGGTGACCGAGCCGGGAGGACCACTCAACACCGAAAGCGGCGCCGCACTCGTGGGCATCTGCGTGTTGAGACCGATGACCAGTTCGAGACCGGTGGCCGACACGTCCATGCTGAGCAGCACGCCACCGTCGGGCACGGCAACTTGAATGCGCGGGTACGTGATGGGTGAGAACGTGCCATCGCCTTCGCGCGTGACGTCGAACGGCGTGGTGACGTCGAGCATCTCGATGTGCGTGTTGAGGATGCTGCCCTGCGCCATCGTGCCAACGGTGGAGACGGAGAGCGGCGAGTCGACGTGCACCGCGCCCACGTAGCGCGCGACGTCGGAGCCTTCGGTGACCGTCACGGTGCGCGCGCCGAGTGCGGCCGTCTGCGCGACCGAAATTTTCGCGACGAGACCGGTCGGGCTCGCGGTGGTGACGGAGTCGACGGTGATGCCCGCTCCGAAGTCGATGGTGGCCGCCGAGGTCCACTTCGTGTCGGAGCCGCTCACCGTCACTTCTTGCGAGCGCCCGATGAACAAGCGCAGCGGGCTGACGGAGCTGATGCTCGGAGGCTGCGCGCCGCTCGGTCCGGTCTGGCCGGTGGCTCCAGCAGGGCCGGTGGGACCTTCGGCTCCAGCCGGGCCTGCGGGTCCCGCGCAACCGACGACACAGACAGCGACCACGACGAGCGAGGCGCGAACGTGCATCGCGCTCGTGTACTGCACCACTCTCAGTTCTGCACGAGCTCGACCCGCCAGACGAAGGGCTTACCTGAGGCAATTCGCACCACTCGTTCTTGCGACTTGAAGCCCGAGCGCTCGACGCGCACCTGGTATTTGCCGGCGGGGAGATCGAGCAAGAGCGGAGTGCGACCGCGCGGCGTGCCGTCGATGGTCACCTGCGCCCAATACGGCTCGCCACCGTGCGTGCTGATGACGTTGATCTTCCCCTTCTTCTTCGGGCCCTTCTTGGTGAGCGCTCCGGCGTCGTCAGGGTCGTCGTTGTCGTCGGTGCCCGCGTCTTCCGTCAGCGCAACCTGCGCGCCAAACGAACCGGCGTCGACTGTTTCGGGGAACTGCACGAAGTCGGTTTGCGCTCCCGAATCGATCTCGGCGACTTCGCCTGCGTCTTCGACCACCGCGACGATCGGCAGACCCGCATCGTCGGGAACTTTCGGGCCCGGCCCTTCGCGGAAGAACGCGAAGTAGCTGCCCACGCCTGCGAGGAGCACGGCGATGACGGCACCGATGAGCAGCGGCCGACGGCTGGTCTGCACCGCCTTCTCCAGCTCGCTGGTGTCGGGCTCTTTGACACCCACCACGACAGGCAACGGCGTACCCGGCGGCTGCGACTGCAGCTTGCGCTGCGAAGGAATGGTGGTGGTGGCGACGGCGGGCGCGGGCCCGGGCACCACCGGCAGCGACGGCTTGCTCGACTTCGCTTCGAGGTACGCGTCCTCGAGCGCTTTGACCAACTCGGAGGCGGTGTTGAAGCGCTCCTCCGGTTTCTTGGCGAGCGCGCGCTTCACGACCTTCGCGACGGGAGCGGGAATCCACGGAGCGCGATCGAGAATTTCCGGCGGCGGCGCGTGGGCCTGCAGCTGAATCAACCGCAGCTCGGAGTCGGCCTCGAACGGCAACGTGCCGGTGAGACATTCGAAGAGCACCACCGCAAGCGCATAGAGGTCGACGCGGTGGTCGACGTCTTTCAAGCCGAGCGCCTGCTCCGGAGCCATGTAGTGCGGCGTGCCCATCACCATGCCGGTGCGCGTGATGCCGGTGGTGGCGCTCTTCTGCCGGAGGATGCCGAAGTCGAGAATCGTCGCGTGGCCTTCGGGCGAGACGAAGATGTTCCCCGCCTTGATGTCGCGGTGGATGAAGCCCTGCGCGTGAATGAAGTCGAGGCCCGACGCGAGCTGCCGCATCAGCTTGACCGTTTCGTCGGCCGTGAAGCCGCCCTTCGCGCGCAGCCGCCCGGCGAGCGAGTCGCCCTGCAGCAGCTTCATCACGATGAACGGCCGGCCCTCGTGACGACCGACGTCGTAGATGGGGACGATGTGCGGGTGATCGAGCTTCGCGGTGAGGCGCGCTTCGCGCTCGAAGCGTTCGAGCACTTCGGCGTCGTTCACCAGCGACGCGGCGAGCAGCTTCACCGCGACCTTGCGATCGAGCTCGAGGTCGTGCGCGACGTAGACCGCGCCCATGCCGCCTTCGCCGACCTTTTCTTCGAGGCGGTAGCGGCCGAGCAGCACGTCCTGAATGCGCACCGCGTTGATGGTCTTCTCGTCGGTGGTCGAGACGGTGCGCAGCCGCTGCGAGACCGAAGTGGGCGCGGCTTGCGAGCTGACCACCGGCGTCCCGCACGACGCACACGTTTGCGCGCCAGGAGCCAGGGGAGAACCGCACGCCGAACACGTCACGATCGCCGATTGTACCTGCTCCGGCTCGAATCCGAACGACGACGTCATGTGCGTCGGAGTGCGGTCGTGCCCCGCTTCGCCTCGTGTTCCTCGCCTGACTTGGCAGGAAGTTCAGCTACGTTCCCCGCCCGATGAACAGTGGCCGTACCATCGAGGTGCCCAGCAACCGGTACGGCAAGTACCTCGTGCGCTCGCGACTCGGGCAAGGTGGCCAGGCCGAGGTGTTCCTCGCCGAAGCGGTCGACGACAAGGGTGATCAGGTCAACGTCGCGCTGAAGATGATGCGGCAGGGCGCCAACGAGGAGAAGTTCGCCGACGAAGTCGACCTCATGGGCCTGCTCTCGCACCCCAACCTGGTGCGCATGGTGGAGCACGGCGTGGCGTACGGCCGCCCGTTCATCGCGATGGAGTTTCTGGTCGGCGGTGACCTGTCGGAAGTGATGGCCGCGCATCGCCGCGGCATGAAGAGCTTCCCCGCGGCGATGGGCGTGCACGTGTGCCTCGAGGTGTTGAAGGCACTGGCGTATTTCCACCGCGCGACGACGCGCACCGGCATGCCGCTGAGTCTCATTCATTCCGATGTGAACCCCGCGAACGTCTTCTTCTCGGGTGAAGGCGACGTGAAGCTCGGCGATTTCGGAGTGGCGTCGAGCAGCGCGGTCGACATCGGGCCGGGTTACGGCATCGCGGCGGGAAAGCTCTCGTACCTTTCTCCGGAGCAGACGCGCGGTGAGGCGCTGTCGGCGGCGTCTGATTTGTGGGCGGTCGGCGTGATGCTGCACGAGGTGGTGGTCGGCTATCACCCGTTCCAGCAAGACGGAGCCAGCGAGCAGCAGGTGATGGCCGCCATCCGCAACCCGAAGCTGAGCATTCCGGACTACGTCGAGAAGCCGCTCGCGGCGATCATCGCGAAGGCCCTCACGCCGGATTTGAAGAATCGGTTTCGGACTGCGGGTGAGATGGCCGGGCCGCTGTTCGGTTATGCGCTCGATGCGAAGCTGCTCCCCACGCGGCCGGAAGTGTTGCAGTGGTTGCAGGGCGCGCTCGGGCTGCTGGTCTGACCTCTCGCCGACTCAACCCATTGAATTCAGGTCGTTTCTGAATGGATCAGGGCGCACACGCACCTTCCATTCTCGGCATGCGATAATGATCGCACTATGACGACTATTCGCTCCGGTGCACCTCGCGTTGCGGCTCCCGCTGCTTCTTCGACCAGCTCGACTTCTTCCAGCAGCTCCGCGGCGACCGGCAGCGGCGTGCGGGGCTCACTCGACAACAGCTCGTTCACTCCGGCCGCGACCGCCAGCAGCAGCAGCGCCGCGACGGGTGGCACGTTCATGGACCAGGCGATGAGCGCCGGCAAGGCGGCCCTCAAGGACGCGAGCGGTGCCGACAAGGACGCGGTGCTCAAGTACCTCGACAACAAGAACCCCAGCAAGGACGAGCTGAAGGAGGGCCTCCAGGCGTTCGCGAACCTGAAGGCGAGCGGCGACTTGAGCGCTGACCAGCTGAAGGATCTCAGCAAGGCGATGGTCGCCAAGAGCAGCGCCAAGTGGTTCACCCAGCAGATGCTGTCGATGACCGAGAAGATGCTCGGTGAGCTGAAGAGCTCGTCGCAGCGCTAATCGAGACAGGCTCGGCAGCTGCCTCCACCGCCTCCGCCGCTCACGCGTCGGGGGCGGTTGCGTTTCCGGTGACTCACGCGTTCACACAGAACCCGCATGCCGGGTGAAGTGTTGGTGCGGCCGTTGCCCTTCCTCGTTCTCTTCTGCGGGCTGATCACAGGCTGCACCACAACGAGCGCACACGGCGTGCGAGCAGGCCTGACGCGCGACGCGGCGCTCGCGTTGCGTGACGACGTGCCGGACTACCAGAAGGGCTTCACCGCGCAGTTCACCGTGCCGCGCCTGCGTGAGAACTACGACGCGTATTGGTACTTCACGCAGAGCGCACAGTCCGACATGCACGCGCAGTTCGTGGCAGCACTCGATCGCGCCACCCGAGAATACGACTCGGTCGATGTCTTCTTCCTCGCGCACACCAATCGCTTCATCGACTGGGTCGCTGAGTTGCCCGCGGAGCAACGCCGCCGCATTCGCCTCGTCTACGACACCGGCTGTGGCGACGGTCAGCAGGCCGAAGAGTGGCTCGACCTCGGCGTGCACAGCTTCGTGGGGCACGGCGATGACAACATGGCGCCGGTCTTCTACGTGAGCTTCCTGCCGGCATGGCTCGACGGAGTGGGCGCCGACGAAGCAGTCTCGCGCGCGAACCGCACCATGGCGGCGCGCTTCCGCAATCCGTTCGGCAGGCTGTTGCTCGCCACCGCCGGTATCGACCCCGAGCAGATCATCGGCGTGACGCTCGGGCGGCACTTCACGCGCGACACCGCGAAATGATCAGGCCGTCGCGTTGCTCGAGGTGACGAGCGCGAGCGCGGCGGCATCGGCGTCGGCACCTTCACTGAACAGCGTGTCTTCGGCCTTCAGCAACAGCTCATCGAACCCACGGCGTTCGAGCGCGCTCAAGGCCACTCCGCCGCGGCGCGAAACCAGCGTGCGTTCCATGATCTTCGGAATGCGGTCGCACTTGTTCCACACCAGCAGGCGCGGCGTATTCATCAGGTCGAGCGATTCGAGAATGTGCTCCACCGCGGCGATCTGCATGTCGCGCGCCGGGTCGCTCGCATCGACGACGTGGAGCAGCAGCGACGCGTCTTCCAATTCTTCGAGCGTGGCGCGGAACGCAGCGACGAGGTCCTTCGGCAGGTCGCGAATGAAACCCACGGTGTCGGTGATGATGACCTCGTGCTCGCGCGGGAAGCGCAGGCGGCGCGACGTCGGGTCGAGCGTGGCGAACAGCTTGTCTTCCGCCAGCACCTCGCTCTTCGTGAGCCCGTTGAGCAGCGTCGACTTGCCGGCGTTCGTGTAGCCGACGATGGAAATGACCGGCAGCTCCTTGCGCGAGCGGCGACGGCGGCGCGTCTTTCGATCTCCCGAGAGCTGTTCGATCTTTCGCTCGAGGAACGTGATGCGATCTCTCGCGCGGCGGCGGTCGATCTCCAGCTTCGTCTCGCCGGGGCCGCGACCACCGACACCACCACCACCCGAGAGACGAGAGAGCGACGAATCGGCCTGCACCAGCCGCGGCAACATGTACTTGAGCTGCGCGAGCTCGACTTGGAGCTTGCCGTCACCCGACTGCGCGCGCTGCGCGAAGATGTCGAGGATGAGCTGCGTGCGGTCGAGCACCTTCATGCTCGTGGCCTCGCCGATGTGACGCGCCTGCGAGGGAGAGAGCTCTTTGTCGAACACCAGCACCTCGGCGAGCTTCTGCATGCCGCGCAGGTTGAGCTCCTCGAGCTTGCCGTGACCGATGAGGTACTTCGGGTCGGCCTGACGCCGCATCTGGAGCAGCTCGTCGACGACTTCGACTCCGGCGGTGCGCGCCAGTTCTTTCAGCTCGGCGAGAGAAGACTCCGCGCCTTCCCGATCTTGATCGAGACACACCGCGACCAGCACCGCGCGCTCGCGATCTCCCGTGCGGCGCGCCTGGGTCTTCTCGGCGAGCTCGTCTTCGAGCGCGTTCACCGTCGACAGGAAGTCGGGCATCGCGTCGTCGTGAATCGAGCTCACGGTCTCGGTGCGCCAGAGGTCTCCGTTCGGGTTCTCGGGCAGCAAATGCGCGTAGTGCACGAGGCCCGGTAGCCCGTCGTCCTTCACGCCGATGGCCGCGACCATGTCGAGCCGCAAGAGCGCGAGGTCGGTGAGGTCGTCGCGCGTGAGCGGCTCACTCTTCAGGTGCGTGTGCACCAGCCGCAGACCACGCAGACGCACCTGACCGGCGCGCGCACGGCCGATGTCGGGCAGCTCGAGCTGATGCGCGTTGCCCACCACCACCGCTTCGACCGAGCCCTTGCGATTCAACAGCACACCGACCTGGCGATTGGTCTGCGCTGAGAATTCGGTGAGGTGTCGCGCGAGCTCTGCGCTGACGACTTCCTGCGTGCCGACGGTGCGGCGCCACGTGTTCTTGAGGTGCTTCAGCTCGCTGGGCTTGAGGCCCAGGACATTGCCGACGGGTTCGTTCACTGCCTCTCCTATTCGTGCAGCGCGCGCCGGGATTCAAGTACCCTCGCGTTCGCGTGGAAGCGCTGTTCGTCATCTGGGTCGGCGTGATGGGCCTGTGCTTCGGCAGCTTCATCAACGTCGTCATCGGTCGCTTGCCCGGCGAGCCTCCGAAGCCCGGTGACCCGCCGCCGCCGCCCGAGCCTGACTTCGGTGATTCGTGGGCCGCGTTCTGGCGCAACGAATTCAAGCTCGCGTGGGAATCGTTGAAGCGCCTCTCGTACCCGCCCTCGCGGTGCCCGAAGTGCGGGCACCAGATTCGCTGGTACGAAAACGTGCCGGTGGTGTCGTGGCTCGCGCTGCGAGGCAAATGCAGCGCGTGCAAAGAGCCGATCTCTCCGCGCTACATCCTCGTCGAGCTGTTGGTGGGCGTGCTGTTCGTCGTCGCGCACGTGCGCTTCGGCTTCACGCTCGAGCTGGCGTCAGCGGCGACCTTCATCGTGTTTCTGGTGCCGCTCATCTTCATCGATGCGGAACATTGGATTCTGCCTTTCGAGCTCACGGTGCCGGGGTTGATCGCGGCGCTCTCGTTCTCGTTTGCGCTGGGTACGTTTCGGGTCTCGGTCATCGGCGCAGTCGGAGCCTTCATCGGCTTTCGCCTGATGGAGTTCTTCGGCTGGCTGGGCACGAGCTTCGTTCACACCAACAAGAAGGGAATCACACGGCGCGTCGGACGCGAGGCGATGGGAGCGGCTGACAAGTACCTGCTGGCGATGATCGGCGCGCAGCTCGGCTGGCGTCCGCTGCTGGGCGTGGTGCTGTTCTCGTCGCTGCAGGGCGCGGTGTACGGAATCTTCAATCGGCTCTTCACCGGTACCGCGGGACCGGCGGACAAGGACGGCAAGGAAACGCGCGGCGAGGCGCCGATCAAGCGGTGGTGGCGCACTCCGAAAATCAAAGGGCGCAGCAAGCTGGGCCTCTTGTGGCGGCGGCGCCAGGCGATGAAGCGGCTCGAGTACTGGGGTTCCGACGAGGTCGACGAGACGCTCTACCTGCCGTTCACGCCCGGTTTTCTGCGACCGAATCTCCCGGTGTGGAAGCGCATCGCGTGGGTGCCGGTGGCGATTTTTCTGCAGAGCATTCCCGACGAGCCGCCGCCCGACGAGAAGACGGGCCAGACGCCCGAATGGGTGCCGCAAGACAACAATCTTCCCTTCGGGCCGTGGCTCGGGCTCGCGGCCCTGCAGGTGCTGCTGTTTTCTCCGTGGCTGGTGGCACGGCTCTCACACACCCCGTTGTCGCTCGCGGCTGAGCTGGTGCTCGGAGGCTGAACGTGAACGAAGCGCTCTCGACGTATTTCGCAGGCGAGAAGAACGGCGGCCTGGTGCTGGTCGGCATGGGCGTGGTGATGGCCATCGCGGCCGTCCTACTGTTTCCCGCGCGGCACGAGCTGCGCACGATGGCCATCGCGTTCGGGTTGTGGAGCGCGCTCGAGCTCGCGGTCGGCGTCGGCCTGTACCTCAAGACCGACGGTCAGCTGAGCGGGCTGCAGCAACTGCTCGCGAGCGATCGCGCGGCGATGTTGGCGAGCGAGACGCCGCGCATGGAGATCGTTCAGCGCAACTTCGTCATCATTCAATACGTGTGGATGGCGTTCATCGTCGGCGGCGCGCTGCTCGGCTGGTGGATGAAGGAGACCCGACCGGCCATCGGCGGCGTGGCGCTGGCGTTCATGATCAACGCGTCGATGTTTCTCGCGTTCGAGATCTCCGCCGAGCGGCGCGGTGCGGTGTACCTGCTCAACCTGAAGACACGCGCAACTCAGTGAACGCTGGGCCAGCTGCCGGTGCCCGTCGCCCACGCGTCGACCCAGTCCTTGAGTGACGTGCCGCCGTCGATCGAACGCCGCGGAGCGCTCACGCCGCCGTCGCTCTGCACCACGCCGTAGCCGAGCAACATGACGTGCTCCTGGCCGCGCAGCACGAAGTACTCGGCGTTGGCGCGCGCGTCGTAGCGGGCGAGCGCGAGGTCGAGGTTCTGCCCGTAGGTCGCGTACGGCGGGTTGAGCCACGAGTTGGTGTCGTCGCCCGAATAGAAGAAGCGCGTGATGACCTGGTCTTCTTCGAACGCGAGGAGCGCGGTGCGCGTGCCGGTCGCGAGATCGAGCTCGCGTTCCATCACGCCAGCGAGGCCCGCGTCGCACGAGCTGCCGCAACCTGGAGGCAGCTGCAGATTCCACGCGGTCTTCCACGCGTCGTAGTGCGGCGAGTCGAGCATCGGTGAGGAGTCGGCGAGCAGGTGCACTTCGGCCTCGGGGAACGCGGCGCGCACGCGGTGCAGGTTGAGGCTCGCTCCGTAGCCGCCGCCGCTCACTCCGATGAGCCAGACTTTGTCGAGCTGCGGGTGACGCGCGCGCAGGTCGGCGAGGAAGAGGTCCATGTTTCGCGCTCCGGCGAAGTGGTGCTGCACCGCGACGGGCGCCGTCACCAGATCGGGCTTCACCATGTACGTGACCGTCGCGTCGCCCGCGTGGAGATCGCCCGTGCAGTACGGAACGAAGACGAAGCTCGCGTCACGCATCGGGTTGTCGGCGCGGCGCGAGAAGAGAATCGAGTTGCGCACCGAGCCGAGCTCGCTGGGGAACGCGCCGCCGCCGTCTGCGGGGAACGGGTTCTGATCAGACACGAAGACCGCGAGCGGTTTGGTGCCGCCGGCCTGGTCCCAGAGACAGACGGAGTTCGAGCCGTAGTTGCAGACCGGGCCCCATTGCTGGAGCGAGGGTTGGCAGGTGCCGGTGTTCCAGCAGGCGCCTCCGCCCTGGAGATAGAGGACGAGCTGACGTGAGGAGCCGGGCGCGTAGCCGAAACCGGTTTGGGCTCCGCGGGCGCATTGGCTGCCGGTGATGGGGATGAAACGCCAGTCGACGGTGCTCGTGCCTGCGTCGGTGTTGGTGGTGCCGGCGTCGGTGCTCATGCCCGCGTCAGTTCCCGCATCGGTCTCGACGCCCGCGTCGGTTTGGACGCCCGCGTCGGTCTGAACTCCTGCGTCGGTCTGAACGCCCGCGTCGGTTGGCGGGTTCGGCGCTGGTGGCGTTCCGCATGAACACCAGATCGCGGCCAGCGCGAAAGAGAGAACACGTCTCATTGGTGGCACAGACACTACGTGGAGGAAAAACGCAAAAGGCTGCTGATTGGTTCACCCTCACCCCGACCCTCTCCCTCGCGGGAGAGGGGGTACGTTCTCGGGTGTGACCATCGTGTCCGTCCTCACCGGTGAGGCTCAGCTGCCATCGCGCGACTCGCTGGAACGCACCGCTCGGGAATTTCTGCGCGAACCACTGACGTGGCGCGAGACGAGCGGGGCGGGTCTCGGCGTGAACATCGCGGGCACGGCGCTTTCGCTGCGGCCGATTGCCGGCCCGGTGCCGAACGCGGAAGCCGAGACCTCTGCGTTCCTGAGTCTCTCGTCACTCAAGGGCTGGCGGCTGGGCAAACACACCGCGCATCTCGCGCTCTCGCTCGACCACGCCGCGCGTTCGGCCTCGCTCGCGCAGCTCTCCCATCTCACGAAGTTCGCCGCGTGCGTCGCGCGCGCCACTGGAGCGCTCGGCGTGCACTGGGGCGGAGGACCCGTCACGCACTCCACGGAATTCTTCACCGAGGTCGCGCGCGAGGCCGACCTGCCGTTGCCGCTGTGGGTCGGCGTGAGCGTGACGCCCGAGGGTGGTGGCCGCTCGGCGCTGCTCAGCTTCGGCATGACGCAGCGGCAATTGCCCGAGCTGCTCCTCACCGCTCCCGACACGGAGCTGCCCGACGCGCTCGACTTCTTCTTCAGCGCGCTGGCGACGGTGGCGGAGCGTGGCGTCGCTCCCGAAGACGGGGAGCGCATTCCCCGTTCGCTCTTCAGCCGCCCCAAGGTGAGCTACGGCGAGTCTCCGGTCGAGCCCGGGAAGCGTGTGTGGAAGGTCGCGCTCTGAGGCACACTGCGCACCGTGTCTGGTTCCGTGAAGCAGGGTCGTGCCGCGCTCGCCGACGCGCGCCGGGTGGTGGTGAAGATCGGCACCAACGCGCTCACCAACGCCACCGGTCGTTTTCATCGGCCGCACTTCTCGCGACTCGCCGCTGAGCTGCTGACGCTCGCGAAGAACCGCGAGCTGATCATCGTCTCCTCAGGAGCCATCGCGCTGGGCGTCGAGCGCCTCGGGCTCGACAAGAAACCCAAGGACATTCCCGGCAAGCAGGCGTGCGCCGCGGTGGGCCAGAGCCGGCTGATGCGCGCGTGGGAAGAAGCGCTCGACCCGCGGCTCGTCGCGCAGGTGCTGCTCACCCATTCCGACGTGCAGGACCGCCGGCGCTACTTGAACGCGCGTCACGCGCTCGATCGGTTGATCGCCGACGGCGTGGTGCCGGTCATCAACGAAAACGACACGGTCTCGGTCGACGAGATCAAGTTCGGCGACAACGACACGCTCGCGGGGCTCGTCGCGGGTCTGGTGAGCGCCGACGCGCTGGTGATCTTGAGCGACGTCGACGGGCTCTACGACGCCGACCCGCGCGGCAACCCCGACGCGAAGTTGATCAGCACCGTGACCAACGTGACCCGCACCATGCTCGCGGCCGCGGGAGGAAGCGGCAGCTCGGTCGGCACCGGCGGCATGGCGACCAAGCTGCGCGCGGCGCAGAAGGTGACCGAGCTCGGCGTGCGCTGCGTCATCGCCGCGGGTCAGAAGCCCGGCACGCTCACGCGCGTGTTCGACGGAGAGGCCGAAGGCACGCTCTTCGAACCGCAGCCGGGCCGACGCGACGCGCGCACCGCGTGGATCGCGCACGCCCTGAAAGCGAAAGGCACGGTGGTGGTCGACGCCGGCGCGCGCACCGCGGTGGTCGAGAAGGGCAAGAGCCTGCTGCCTTCGGGAATCCGCTCGGTGGAAGGCAACTTCTCGCACGGAGATCCGGTCGATCTCCGCGACGAAGAAGGTGACGTGTTCGCGCGCGGCCTGGTGGCGTACGGCGCCGATGAGCTGCGACGTCTCGCGGGAAAGAGAACGCGCGAAATCGAAGCGACGCTCGGCTACCGCGGACTCGATGAAGCCGTCCACCGCGACGATCTCGCGGTGCTCGCAGCCGCGAGTTGAACGGCGAAATCGACCGCGTCAAGCGGGCGCAGGTCTTGTTTCGTTTCGCGCCGAGGTGATTTCGTTTCATCTGTCTCGCGGGAGGGCCGACCTTCAATGCTGCGCTCGCCAGTCCAGAACCTGAAGTCGATGGAAGAAGCCGGCGGTGCCCTGCTCCACAGAGCGGTGGACCCGTCACGATGGATGCTCCCCGGTCGTCGCGTGACCGTCGACAACCGCGTGCGCGTCGGGTCGGTGGAAGTGTGCGCCACCGTCGACGTCACACCCACGCTCGAGACCTACCTGCGCGTGAGCTTCAAGGGCCCGAGGCTCTCACCGATGCAGGCGGCCGAGCTGCTCGAGCAGTTCACGAGCGTGAAGTACACGTTCATTCCCAACATCGAGTGGTTCGTGGAGATCGACGCGCGGCAGTGGATTCACTTTTCGCGTCCGTACACGCAGCCACGTCTGCAAGCCTGAGCACATGAAGCGATTCATCTTTCCGTTCGTGCTCGTCGCGGGCTTCGCGTGGGCTGACGTGCCTCCTGCCGACTCGAGTGGCTGCAACGGCAAGAAGGCCGGCGACGCGTGCGTGCGTGACGACAAGAGCGACGGCACCTGCGGAGCGTCGACGTGCACGCGCAACGACTACAGCAACGGTCCTCCGCCGACGCGCGTGTCGTACGAGTGCCTGGTGTGCAACGCCGGAGCCCCGCCTTCAGCCGAGAAGAAATGCGCGGTCGCACCGGCTGAAGCGTTCGGGCTGCTCGGGTTGGTCGCGTTGCTGCGCCGACGTCGCGCGTGATGATGAACCGGCTCCTCGCGCTCGCGCTGACGTGCTTCGCGCTGCAGGCGAGCGCTGACGATGCGCCTCCCGGCGCCTGCAGTGGCTCCGCCGTCGGTGACGCGTGCACGATGGACGACGGCACGCCGGGCGCTTGCATCGAGCAGCACCACGAGTACCTCGACCCCAATGGCGTGAAGCAGACCTTCACCGAGGTGGTGTGCGCGCCGAAGGTGAGCGCCGTGCAGCGCAGCCTGCTCCCGTGGCTTGGCGCCGGTCTGGCGTTCCTCGCGCTGTGCGCCGCGCTGTACAGTCGGCCCCGTGCGACTGTGCCTGGCCATCGTGGTGATCAGCGCGGCGTCGGCGTGGGCTGACGTCCTCCCCGACGACGTCGCGGTCTGCCATTCGAAGAAGGCGGGCGAGAAGTGCGTCACCGACGACGGAGAAGAAGGCGTGTGCGTCGAGCGACTCGTGTCGCGGCCTGACTACAGAAGCGGCATTCCGCCGAAATACACGCAGGTGAAGATGCTCGGCTGCGTCGCGAACGCGAAGGGCACGGCGCGCTCGATGGTGCCGTGGTTCGGCTTCGGGCTCGGCTTCTTCGCGTTGTTGCTGGCCCTGCGCTTCCGCGGACCGCCGCGCTCGGGCTCACCGATTTCGACATGAGCTCCGCGCGCGCGTCCGAAGCTCCGTGGTTGATCGACTCGGTGCGCGCGTCGGCGTACCGCGTCTTCAAGCCGCTGCTCGGAGGCCTCTACGCCAACCGCGATCGCCGCGTGGCGTGGCTCGGCGTGTTCAGCGTGGTGACCTCGTTCGCGCTGACGTTGCTCGCGCCGATGTGGCTGCTCGCGGTCGGGCCGATTCTGCTCGGCGTGCCGCATCTGGTGGCCGACGCGCGCTACCTCGTCGCACAACCGAAGTTGCACGAGCGCGGTCCGTGGGTGTGGCTCGCCGCGCTGCCGTTGGTGGCTTCCGGTTTCGGAGCGCCACCGGCCATCGCACTGCTGGTCCTCGTGCCCTCGGTGCTCGCGGCGCGCGCGTCGCTTCAGCGCAAGCTCGTCGGGCTGGCGGTGTGGTTCGCGCTGACCGTGGTGGCAGTGCTGTGGGCCACTCCGTTTCTCTACGCGTTCCTGCATCTGCACAACCTCGTCGCGCTCGGGTGGTGGTGGGCGCTTCGCCCGCGCTCGCGCGTGTCGGTGCTGGTGCCGGTGTTGGTGGTGTTGGGAACGCTCGCATTGCTCTTCGGCGCGGCGGACTCGTTCATCGCGACGTGGGCTGCTCCGTTGACGGCGACGTCGTTGACCGAATTCGTGGCGAGCAATGCGCCGGTGAGTGACGGCGTGCTCGGTGCGCGCCTGGTGCTGTCGTTCGCGTTCCTCCAGTCGGTGCACTACGCGATGTGGCTGCGCCTCGTGCCCGAAGACGCGCGACGCCGCCCTGCCCCGCGGCCGTTCCGTGAAACGTGGCGCGCGTTGGAGCAGGACTTCGGCTTGCCGCTGCTCGTGGTGTTCCTCGCGCTGTCGGTGTTCATCGCCGCGTGGGGCGTGTTCGATCTCGCCGAAGCGCGACTCGGCTACCTGCGACTCGCGGCGTT
Organism: Archangium sp.; assembly: GCA_047600485.1. Taxonomy (GTDB): domain Bacteria; phylum Myxococcota; class Myxococcia; order Myxococcales; family Myxococcaceae; genus Archangium_A. Next base: position 8,951,060 of record JASGKS010000001.1, on the reverse strand, counting down.
CCACGGCTACCTCGAGTTCGGCGCGGCGGCGTTGTTCCTGGTCGAAGGGCGGAGAGCGGCGCTGTCGTGCTGAGCGTGTTGCGCGGGTGGCTGGTCGCGTTCGTGCTCACGCAAGCGCTCGAGATGCCCATCTACCGGCGCGTCTCGGGCAGCTGGCGCGTGGCGTTCTTCGCGAGCGCCATCACGCACCCGGTGGTGTGGTTCGTGTTTCCAGTGCTCGGGCAGTGGCTGCCGGCCTGGGGGTGGATTCTGCTCGCCGAGTCGTTCGCGGTGCTCGTCGAGGCGTGGTGGCTGCGTCTCAACGGCGTCGAGCGCGCGTTGTTCTGGGCGCTGGTGACCAACGCGTTCAGTGCGACGTGCGGGCTGGTGCTGCGCGAGCTGACCGGGCTGGTCTGAGCAGAGAGCGTCGCGGCGCAGTGCGACATGTGAGCGTCACTGTTCTCATTCGATCGCGAGACACGAGCCTCGTTTGGAGTAAGGCCGCGCGTCGATGTCCCTTCTCGGCCGAGGAGAAGCTGTCGCTGGCTGGTTCAACACCAACGCCAAGCGTGTGAACGCCCGCTGCGTCGAGCAGTTCACGGCCACCCTGCCCGACGCGCGCGTCTACGCCGCGTCGACCTTCGACGAAGCGAAGCTGCACGCCGACGAGCTGGTGAAGAACCCGCCGAAGATCATCTTCTGCGGCGGCGGTGATGGCACGGTGGTCGCGCTCCTCAACCTGCTGCGCGAGCGGGGCCTCACGGAATTTCCAATCATCGGTTTGTTCAAGCTCGGCACGGGCAACGGCTGGCCGAGCGCGGTCGGCGCGCGGAAATACGAGACGCAGTTGAAGCGGCTGCCGCAGTTGCCGCTCGCGCCGCCGCTGCATCACTACGGGCTGGTCGAGGTCGAAGGCCGCGTCTGCCAGTTCGCCGGAGTGGGTTGGGACGCGACGCTGCTCCACGACTACAAAGTGAATCTCGAGAAGCGCTCGAATCAATTCGTCGCCGGCGGGCTCGCGTCGCGACTGAGCAAGGGCGTGTGGGGCTACCTGTATTCGCTGTTTCGCATCACGGTGCCCGGTGAAATTCGGCGCGCGAAAGATCGCACCCTGCTCAAGCTCGAGAACATCGGAGCGCCCGCCATCACCTTCGACGCCAAGCGCGCGCGGGTGACGCTGCCGGCCGAGACGCGCACGCTCTACGAAGGGCCGATGTCGATCGGCGCGGCGGGCGTCGAGCCGTACTGGGGAGCGAAGTTCATGGCCTTCCCTCACGCCGAAGCCGAGCCGGGCCGCTTCAACTTCCGCGTCTACGACCGGCCAGTGCTGACCGGCGTGAACAACATGTTCAACCTCTGGCAGGGGCGAGACTTGCCCGGCATGCACGACTGGTGGGTGACTGGCGTGCGGCTGCACCTCTCGCGCGCGATGCCGTACCAGGTCGGCGGTGACGTCGTCGTGCCGCGCGAGGTGGTCGACTTCACGCTCGCGAAGCAGTCGGTGAATTTGATCGAGTGGTCGAAGGTCGCCTGAAAACGACGATGCCGCGCGAGGCGACTTCTCCTCGCGCGGCAGTCTTTTTCAGAACCTCACTCGAGCGTTACTGGCAGACGCCCATCACGCAGTTCTGACCGACCGCGCACTCCATCGACGTGCGGCAGAAGACGGTCGAACCGCCATCGCCGCCCGGGTTCGTGGTGCCGCCGTCGCCGTTGCTCATGCCGCCGCCGTCAGCGGGGTTCATCGTGCCGCCGTCACCGTTGTTGGTGCCGCCGTCCGGGTTGCCCATGCCGCCGTCGTTGACGGTGCCGCCGACGCAGGTGCCGTTCACGCAGTTCTGGCCCGGCGCGCACTCCATGTTGGTGCGGCACATCATCGAGCCAGCATCGATCGGGTTGTTCGCCACGCAGATGCCGGGGCAGTCAGCGCCCATGTTCGGCGTGCACATGTCGTTCGGGTCGTCGATGCACACCTCGCCGCTCGCGCACTGAATGCCCGCGAAGCCACCGCAGCCCGTGCCGCCGTCCGGCAGCGCGCAGTTCTCGTCGATGACGCCGTCGCAGTCGTCGTCGATCATGTTGCACACCTCGGCGTGCGGCACGCAGGCCGCGCGGCACGAGCCGTTGAAGCAGCGCTCGCCCATCGCGCAGTCAGCGTCAGTCATGCACGCGTTGGGGTTGGTGGTGCCGCCGTCGCTCGGGAGCGCGACGCACATGCCGCCCGTGCAGACCTGACCATTGGGGCAACCCATCGGGCCGCACGAGGTGGTGCCGGGCACGCTGCACACGCCGTTCACGCACGCGAGGTTCATCGGGCAGTCGGCGTTCGACATGCAGGCGTTGGTGTTCACGGTGCACACGCCGCGAACCGGGTCACACACCGAGCCGCTCGGGCAGCTCATCGGGCACGTGCCGCCATCGGAGTTGGTGGTGGTCGGCGCCTGACAACGGCCGTTGGTGCAGACCAGGCCCATCGCACATTGCGAGTTGCTGGTGCACGCGACGCGGCGGCGCGGCTGGAACGTCGCGAGCCGGCGGATGCGGAAGGTCGCGACGTTGCGCTCGGCGTTGAGCGCGACCTGGTTGGCGTCGATCTCCGAGCTCAGACCGGCCTCGTCCTCGACCACGATGCTGATGTCGTCGGTCGACGAGATGCCGCTGACCGGCAGCGAGAGAATGACGTCGTTGTTGAACGTCGTGCCCGCGGGCCCGAAGACGGCGACCGGACCGGCGGAGAGTTCACTGCCGAGGATGCTGTTGAGACCCAGCTCGATGGTGACGCGGGTGTTGGCGGTGACGGCTCCGACGGGAATGTCGAGGCGCGTGCCGGCAAGCTCGGGGCTCTCGGCAGCGCTCACGGTGATGAGCGCAGACTGACCGGCGCCCACTTCGGCGGACTTCACGTAACGCGACCCGATCTGGTTCGGACCACAGGCGGCGAGGGCGAGGAGCCCGGCGACCGCGACCACTGATTTCTTCATGCTCGACGTCATTGTTGCTCCCTGTGCGGCAGCGGCTCCTGCCGGCGGAAAAGTTCAGTTGCGCGCGTGAATGGCCTGAGGCGAAAAAACGTTCACGGCTGGTTGGCGATTCGGCGCGCGGCGTCCTCGTGGAGGCGGCGGACCTCGTCGGCACGTTCACTGTCAGCGAAACGGGTGAGGAAGGTCGAGGTGTTGCGCTCGACGTCCGCCCAGCGGTCGAGCTTCACGAGGCTCTCGATGAGGGTCAGCTGGCGTTCTTGAGCGAGAGCGCCGGTGGCGAATTTCGCGTCGCCGATGGCGAGGGTGGCGAGCGCGGCCTCGGGGCGGTTGAGACGGCGCAGCTCGAGCTCAGCCTTCTTGAAGTTGGCGACTTCGGCGTCGAGGGTTCCCGACGAGGCGACGGTGTCGAGGTCCTTCACCGCATCTTCGAAGCGCTGCTCGGAGACCGACTGCTCGGCGCGGCGCACGAGACGGCGGGCGCGCATGGTGTCTGATTCGAGCGCGAGCACGGCGGTGACCAGCGATGAAGGAGCGGTCGCGCTGCGAGCGACGTGCGGCTGGCCGTCGAATGAGAGCGTGCCTTCGACGGCTTCGGCGGTGACGGAGTCGTTGGCGACGGTGACGACCGCGAGGCCGGCGTCGATCTTCACCACGTGTCCGCGAGCGGCGATCTCGACCGCGTTGCCCCACGCGGAGACGGCGATTGCGCCGGTCTCGAGCGTGACGTGATTCGGAGCGTCGAGCTTCGCGCGCGCGTCGTTCCACAGAATCGCGGTGCGGTCGGTGCGGAAGTGCTCGCTGGTGGCGCGGCGACTCTGCACGAGCTTCACCACCGCGATGCCGAGCACCATCGACGCGGCGAGCGCGAAGACGGGGACCAGCGGCGAGCGGCGCGCGGCGGGGCGCGGTTGTTCGAGGCCGCGCCAGATGCGCTCCTTCGCTCCGACGGGAGGCGAAGCGGTCTGATCACGGAAGGCCTGCGTGAGTTCTTCGTGTTTCATGGGGTGACTCCCAGCTCGGCGACGATCTTTTCGAAGTCTTTGCGCGCGTAGTGGACGCGGGTGCGAATGGTCTCGACCTTGGTGCCGGTGAGCTCGGCGATTTCCTGGTGGCTCAAGCCTTCGATCTCGAAGAGCGCGAACGCCTCGCGCTTCTCGCGGCTCAGCTTGCGGAGCGCTTTCTCGACGAGCTTCAGCGCCTGGCGCGCTTCGACGCGGCTCTCGAGCGTGGTGTCTTCGCTCTCGTTCGAGCCGAACAGGCCGCCGAAGAACTCGCGAACGCGGCGTCGACGCAGGCGCTCCGACACGACGTTGGCGACGATGCGGTAGAGCCAGGTGGTGAAGCGACCCCAGGTGAAGCGCTCGAGCTGCTGCCACGCGATGCGGAAGGCGTCTTGAACGGCGTCGTCGACGTCGCTCTCGGGCAGGCCAAGACGGCGAGCGGTGCGCCAGGCGAAATCGAAGTGCGCCTCGTACAGCGCGTGAAATGCGCCGGGCCGCCCTTCACGGCATGCCTCGACCAGCGGGTCGGGCCCGTCGGGAAGATCCGTGATTTCAGACACCTGCACGGGCATCGCGGAGAGCATGGCTGATCAGGAGATGAATGGCCTGACCCGCGGGAAACGTTCACGCAGTTGCAGTGGCGTTGCGTCTGAAAAGTAAGTCTTTGCTTACTTTCTTCAGAGCGAGCCGAGACCGATCGACAGGCGGAACAGGCCCTGCGCGACGGGCCAGTCGAGCGTCGTCGGGAGCCCCATCACGCTGAAGCTCGGCGGCGCCGGTGTGACGAGCAGGCTGGCGTCGAGCGCGAGGTGGAAGCGGGCGGCGATGAAGGCCGCCTGAATCGTGGGGCCGACGGTGAATGCGCCGACCCATGAGCTGCGCTCGTTCTGCGGGCCGAAGATGAACGTGCCCGAGGTGTTGCCCTGAACGATGCGGGTGCCGGCGAGCGCTCCGCCGCAGAGCCGCACGGCGGTCTGGAAACAGACGGTGACGGAGGGCGCGGCGACGAAACCGAAGGTGGTGAGGCGACCGCGTGTCTGGCCGCGTTCGTCGAGAACGTTGGTGGAGCCTCCGAAGTCGAACGCGCCGAGCGCGGCGATGCGAAGGCGTTCGTTGAAGGTGAGCGCGAGGTCGACGCTGAGGAGCGGACTCACGACGTCTGGCGTACCGGGAAGGCCGATGCCGCCTCCGATGAGCGCTTCGGCGTGAGTGACCTCGACGCGGAAGGTGGAGCGTGGTGGCGGCGGCTCCGTGGGTCCGGTCGATGGCGGAGCGATGCCGATGCGGCCGATGACTGCTTCGGGCTCTCCGGCGTCGGGCGTGGTGAGGGTGAGCTTCGAGCCGAGTGAGACTCCGGAGTCGGCGTCGAGGCCCGAGCCGGTGCTGTTGATGGTCACGCCGGAGAGGAAGGCTGTGTCTCCGGCATCGCTGGAGAGCGCGAAGCCACCGTCGGCGAGTCGCGTCCCACGCGCGTCGGTCGCGCGCCCGTCGGAATTGAAGCCACCGTCCGCGAGTCGCGTCCCGCGCGCGTCGGTCGTGCGCCCGTCGGAATTGAAGCCACCGTCCGCGAGTAGGGTCCCGCGCGCGTCGGCCGCGCGCCCGTCGGCGATACGCGGGTCGGTCGTTCGCCCGTCGGAGCTGAAGCCACCGTCCGCGATTCGCGTGCCGCGCGCGTCGGTTGTGCGTCCTTCAGCGACGCGCCCGTCGGAGCTGAGCAGTCGCGTTCCCTTCGCGTCGGTCGCGCGCCCGTCGGAGATGAGCCCGTCGGAAGTGAAGCCACCGTCGGCGAGTCGCGTGCCGCGCGCGTCGGTTGTGCGCCCGTCGGCGCTGAAGCCACCGTCCGCGAGTCGCGTGCCGCGCACGTCGGTTGGGCGTCCTTCAGCGACGCGCCCGTCGGAGCTGAAGCCGCCGTCGGACAGTCGCGTTCCGCGAGCGTCGGTCGTGCGTCCATCGGTGGCGTTCGCGTTCACGCTGCGCGCGTCTGTGGCGCGTCCGTCGAGAGTCTTGCGTCCATCGGACGAAACACCGCTCGTCCCACCATCGCCGAGCTGCGCCCCCTCTCCCGCGAGGGAGAGGGTCGGGGTGAGGGTCGACCCCGCATCGGCCTGCGACTTCACGTTCTTCTTCCGCGGCCCCTTCCACGTCGACGCCGGCAAGCTCGTCAACCACCGCCCGACGATCACCACCGCCGCGCGCGAGGCTTCTCCGCACGTGCCCGGGCCCAGCTCACGACGCAGCGCGACCGCTCCGTCACGCCGCGCGGTCAGCTCATTCTTCGGCGCGTGCACCAGCGTGAGCTCGACTTCGCCCTCGGCCGTCAACGCGAACTCTGAATCGCGAAACGCTTCTTGAAGCTCGGCGGCACAGTCACTCGTCGGCCCCAGCTCCACCGTCGGAGCCGCCTGCAACATCACGAGGAGCACCACCGGCGTCATGGGCGGGCGCATCCTGCACCGGCAGGCAGTCGCGCGCTCCGGAAACTCACTGCAGGTCTACGCTCACCCCGACCTATTGCTGCCGCAGCGACTCGACTCGCTTCCGAATCGCGGCGAACACGTCAGGCAACGACCCGGTCTGCGCAGAGCGAATCAACGCATCGGGCACGATCATCTTCGGGTCGGAATCGATCGTGTACACCACCAGCGTCTTCTTCCCGTCGCCCCACGGCAGCACGTGCCACGAGCCGTTGTTGCGATGGTACGTGCCGCGCACCAGCGTCCACGAGCGCAAGAAGTGCCCGGTCGGTTCCTCGCGAATCACCGAGCGCGTGTCGCTCCACAAATCAGTCAGCGGAAACGGCAGCCGCAGCTCGGTGTGACAGAGCGTCTCGCCGTTTTCCTCGAGCAGCGCGCTCTTCTTCATCTTCGGCATGAAGTGCATGAAGTCCTTGCAGTCACGCAGGACCGGCCACACCTCGGTCGTCGGCGCATCGATGATGCCCATCGACTCCGCGCCCACGCCCTTGTTGTCCGTCGGCTTGATGTCGCGCACGACGATCTCGTTGGCCTCGAGCTTCTTCGTCTCCTTCTCACTCAACTTCGGAAAAGGAACGGGCTCGGCGAACGCCGCACCCACCACTACCAGCGAGACCAGGAACACGAAGCGCATCGGACGCACCTTTTCTACCACGTGCGTCACACGCGATAGAGGCACCCAAAATTCCAAATCGATTCAGAGGTGTGCGGTGAGCTTCTTCGCCTTCAGCGCCTCGACGACCTTCCGCACGTCCTGGCTCTTGTCCTTCGGCAGCACGAGGATCGCGTCGCCCGCGTCGACCACCACCACGTCCTTCATGCCCACCACCGCGACCGGGCGCTTCTGCGCGAGCACCACGCTGCCCGTGGTGTCGATCACGAACGCGTTGCCCTCGCTCACGTTGCCGCTCGCGTCGGTCGGTCGCACTTCGGGAATCGCGTTGAAGCTGCCGACGTCGCTCCAGCCACACGACGACGGCACGACCGCGATGTTCGGAGCCTTCTCGGCCACGCCGTAGTCGATCGACGTCGCCGGCATCGCCTTGAAGTGCTTCTTCAGCGCCGCGGCCGCCTTCTTCGTGCCCCACGCCGCGCGAATCGGCTCGAGCGCCGCCGCCAACTCAGGCATCAACTTCGCGAACGCCTCGAGCATCACGTCGACGCGGAACACGAAGATGCCCGCGTTCCACAAGTAGTCGCCACCCGCGAGGTAGCGCTGCGCGGTCTCGAGGTTCGGCTTCTCGGCGAACGCCGCCACCTTCCGCGCCGTGCCGGTCATCGAATCACCGAGCTTGATGTACCCGTAGCCCGTCTCCGGCCGCGTCGGCGCGATGCCGAGCGTCACGATGAAGCCCTGCTGCGCGACGGCGATCGCTTCCTCGACGCTCTTCTGGAACGCGGGCTGATCAGCCACGTGCTGATCAGACGGCAGCACCACCACCACACCCTGCGGGTCAGCGTGCGCGACGTGCGCACACGCGAGCGCGATGGCCGGAGCGGTGTTGCGCGCCTCGGGCTCGACCACCACGTTCTTCTTCGGCAGCTTCGGCAGCGCCTTCGTCACCAGCTTCGCGTGCTTCGCTCCACACACCACCGAGGTGCGCGCCGGAGTGGCCAGCGGCGCGATGCGCTTCATCGTCTCGCCGATCATCGAGTTCTTCCCGGTGAGCGCGAGGAACTGCTTGGGCCGGTTGCTGCGCGAGAGAGGCCAGAACCGCGTTCCACTCCCGCCTGCCATGATGACTGCGAAGGTCTGACTCATGGCGCGGCCTTATCCCACAGCCACCGGACCCGGAGGGCGATTCCGCGAGAACGCCTCGACCACCTGCGTCGCCACCCGCTCGAGCCCGGCGGGATCCGCAATCGCGCAGCGGCTCAGCGTCAGTCGTTCGAGGCCCAACGCGCGAATGCGTTCCTGCGCGCGCTCGGTGATGCGCGCGCGATCGAGATCAAGTCGCTCCAGGGGTGAATGCCGCAGCTTCTCGAACACCGCGTCGCCGGGCTCCTCGTCGTTGAGCCGCAGCCGCAGCTCTCTCAACTCCGGCAGCGAGAGCGAATCGAAACGTTCCCCGGGACGCAGCGTGAGATGCAGCGCCTTCAACTTTCGCGTCACCGGTTCGTCGGCACGCGTGAACGTCGAGCGCGTCAGCCGCAAGCGCAGCTCGAGCGTCTCCACAGCCTGAAACCACGGAGCGAGCCGCAGCGCGTCCAACTGCGGAGCGATGCGGTCGGACGTCGCGGCCACGCGCAGTGCACGCAGTCGCGTGAAGCGCACGCGAGCGAGCGGAGCAAAGGGCTCGGTGGTGAGTGAGTTCAAAGACAGATCTTCGAGCGCGTCGAAGACACTCGACGCCGTCAGCGCCGCGAGCTCGTCGTGACTCACTCCAATCAACGCGAGCTTCCGCAGCGGAGTCGACGCCACGATCGCCGCACCCCGCGCGACGAACTCTTCCGAGCGGCAGGTGAGCTCTTCGACGAAGCCGCCGCGAAAGACGACCAGCGCGCTGCTGCTCAGCCCCGCCTCGTGGATCCACCGCGAGCGGTGCACTTCGAGCAGCTCGCGTTCGCGTTCGACCAAAGCCGCGCGCCGCGCCTCGTCAGTCGACGAAGCGAGCTCGCACTGCAGGCTGATGAATTCCCCGCGCGCGTCGCCCTCTTCCTGCAGCAGATCGGCGTACACCTTGCGCGCCGCGAGGTCTTCTCTGCGCGCGAGCACCACCCGCAGTTGGTCGATCGCCTTCACGTGACCTGAGAGTAGGTTCGTCGCATGGCGGACGTGAAGTACGCCGGTAAGCAGTACGAGTGGCTCGACGGCGAGTCGTTGTTGGAATGCCTCGAGCGCAACGGCGAAGACATTCCGAATTCGTGCCGCTCGGGCGCGTGTCACTCGTGCCTCGTGCGCGTGACCGAGGGCCCCATCAGCCCCATCGCGCAGCTCGGCCTGAAAGAAGTGTGGAAGGAGCAGCGCCTCGCGCTCTCGTGTGTGTCGACCGAGCGCACCGACTGCAGCATCGCTCCGTCTGATCTCTCGGTGCAGGTGCAGGCGCAGGTGGTGAAGAAGCAGTCACTCGGCCGCGACGTGGTGCGACTGCACTTGAAGCCGCTCGCGTCATTCCCGTTCCGCGCGGGGCAGTTCGTCAACCTTACGCGCAACAGCGATCACCTCACGCGCTCGTATTCCATCGCCAGCATCGAGAAGGACGGAGTGGTCGAGCTGCACGTGCGCGTCGTCGCCGGCGGCCGCATGAGCACGTGGGTGCGCGACGAACTCAGCGAAGGCGCCGAGGTCTCGATTCGCGGCCCCACCGGAGATTGTCTCTACGTCGACGGCCGCCCCGACGCGCCGCTGCTCCTGCTCGGCACGGGAACGGGGCTCGCGCCGCTGGTCGGCATCGCACGCGACGCCATCGAGCGACGACACCGCGGCTCCATCACGCTGGTGCACGGCGGGCGCGATCCACAAGACCTGTACCTCGACCTCGAGCTGCGGGCGCTGCAGAAGAAGCACCCCAACTTCCGCTACCTCCCAGCGCTCTCGCAGGGCGAGCCGATGCCCGGCACGTTCCAGGGCCGCGTCGACAAGGTCGTCACTGATCAATTCAAGAACCTGAACGGCTTTCGCGTCTTCCTCTGTGGCTCGCCGCCGATGGTGAAGGACCTGCGCGCGCTCGCCTACAAGCTCGGTGCCGCGCTCGACGACATTCACGCCGACGCCTTCATTCCCGCGCCGCCTCCCAAGCCGAGCACCCGCGAGTCGCTCTTCGCGGTGAAGCGCAGGCCGAAGCCCGACGGCTCGGAATCACCGTCGGTGGTGTCGCTGCCGGTCGTGGCGAGCGCTCCTGCTCCGGCGAAGAAGCAATTCGTGGTGAAGCAGGGAACGCCGAAGTTGCAGAAGCTGCGCTTCGGAATCCAGGCCGCGGTGTTCGCCGGGTTCATCACGCAGGCCGTTCTCTTCTACGTCGGCAAGTTCCGCCCGATGGGCTCGATGTTGCCCTTCATGGCGTACGACTCGCTCGGCCACCTCGTGGTCTCGAGCACGCTGGTGCTGTGGGCGACGCTCTTCGCGCTGGTCTTCGTGTTCGGCCGCTTCGCGTGCGGCTGGTTGTGCCCCATCGGCTTCGTGCAGGACCTCGGAGAAAAGACGCTCAAGTTCTTCAAGGTGCAGGTGCGTCGCCCGCTGCGTCAGAGCAACACAGTGCGCTTCTTCATGTCGGCGCTGGTGCTCGGTCACTTCGTGGTGATGCCAGTGCTCGCGATGCCGGTGAAGCTCTGGCAGTTCGACTGGCTGTTCCGCGAGCCGTGGTTGCTCGGCTTCCCGTTTCGCGCGTCGCTCTTCGTGCTCGACCTGCTGTTGCTCTTCGTCGTGCTCGGGCTGGTGCTGCCGTATTTCTTCGGGCCGCGCCCGTACTGCAAGCTGGTCTGCGAGACGGGCTACCTGTTCGATCTCACCAGCCGCTACAGCTTCGGCCGCGTGCGCCGCAACGAGGGCTTCGAGCGCGACACGTGTCTGTCTTGTCAGCGCTGCACGAACATCTGCCCGCAGGGCATCAACGTGTTCGAGGAAGTGCACCTCTTCGACCGCGTGGTGAACAGCAACTGCATCAGCTGCATGCAGTGCGTGAATACCTGCCCCAACGACACCATCGTCTACTCGCTGAAGAAGAAGGCGGCCGACACCAGCCGCGTCACCGGCTACCTCGCGGCGCTGCAGACGCGCGCTGACGATCTGCCGCGCTTCTTCCTCACCGGAGTGGGCGTGGTGTTCGGCGGCTACTTCGGCTTCAGCGTGCTGCCGCCCTCGTACATTCACACCTACGCGCTGTTCGCGTCGCTCGGTGGGCTGGTCGGCTTCGCGCTGTACCGCGGCATGGTGCTCGCGTTTCCGTCGACGTTCGAGAAGTGGTTCCCCTCGAACGTGGGCTCGCAGGTCGAGAAGGAACGCGCGGCGCGCATCGTGCCGCTCAGCGCGGAGGAACGGCTCACGACTGCGAAGCCCGGGAGCAGCGGGCCTTCGCGCTGGCGAGTGCTGAGCATCGCTGGCGCGCTGGTGGTGTTCATGATCGCCATCGCCATCGGCGTGTGGAGCCACGTGCCCGCGCGCATCGGAACGCTCGACGAAATTCCGGGAACGCTCGACACGCCCGCGAAGCGCGACGCGATCGGCGTGGTGCTGCTCGGAGTTCCCACCGAGACGTCACCCGAGCGAACGCAGCAGACGTGGGCCGGCTTGAACGACGTGCTGCGCGACGGCTTGAAGACGGAAGCGCGCGTGTATCGCGCTGAGACGTATGGAGAGCTCGCCATCGCCGTCGAGACGGGAAAAGTCGACGCCGCGTTTCTTCCGGGCGCTTCGACCTACGCGCTGCTCAAGCGCACGCGGCTGGGCGTCGACGTGCTCGCGCAGGCGCAGTTCCACGGCAGCGTGACGTACACCGGCGTGCTCGTCGCGCGGCCGGGGCTCACCACGCGGCCACTGCCGTCGACGCTGCCTTCCATCGGAAACCCGTCGCCTCCGGGTGGCAGCAAGGGCGGCAACGCGATGATTCGCGAGGCCGGTGCGCTCACCGCGATTCCTGAAGACGAAGAGACCGAGCGCCTGTTCGGCACGCGCGTCGCGTTCGTGCAGCTCGATTCACTCTCGGGCTACCTCGCGCCGGCGAAGTGGTTCGAGGAGCGCCACATCAAGATGACCGACTTCGGCCAGGTGGTGTTCGCGCAGACGCACGTGCGCGCGCTGTCGTTGCTCAAGCAGGGCAAGGTCGACATCGCAGCGACGTTCGAGCGCGTGTTGATGGAAGAGCAGGCGGCGGACCCGACGTTCCAGCCGGAAATTCTCGCGCGCTTCGAGGGGCTGCCGAACTCGCTGCTCGTCACGAGGCCGGGGCTGGCTCCCGAGCGGCGCGCGGCGCTGCTCGACGCGTTGATGGCGGTGTTCAAAGAAGAGGAATCGCAGACGCGGCACGCACTCGAGAACGGCGCGGCGATGGACGGGCTCGTTCCCGCGTCGGTCGATGCCGTGCGCGAGGTTGGCCGCTACCTCGAGTGACGCCGCGTCAGACGTGGTCCTTGAAGCCGAAGATGATCACCAGCGCGATGACGAAGTAGGCGACCAGCGCGCCGTACACCGTGAGCAGCAGTGCCGAGACGCCGACGCTCGGCAACACGCGGCCCGCGCGGCGATGCACTTCGCCCATCAGCTGCGCGCAGACCTTCGCGTTCGCCGGCTGCTTGGGGCCCATCGTGTCCGGGAACGTCGTCAGCGTGACGTCGTAGAGCTCACGCACGCCTTCGTCGGGCAGCTCACTGCTCGAAGGCACGGTGTGAAACGGGCTCTGACGGAATTTCTCCGCGGCGGCTTCGATCTTCACCACCCGCAGCGAGGTCATCACGTTGCTGAACGCGACGAACGCGAGGAGCCACGCCTTGAGCCCGATGCCGATCAGCGCGAGCAACACCGAGGTGAGAATCGTCACCGCGAGCTCGACCTTCGCCGAGCGTTGAAAGAGCGCGAGGTTCAGCACGCGCCACCCGTCGTAGGGCTTGAGCGGCAAGAGCGTGAACATCGCGAGGCCGATCGACGACGTCATCATTCCTTTCGTGAACGGGTGTGGTGCCACGCGCGCGACGAAGAAGGCGACGATCGACAGCGCGACGAGGAACGCAGGACCACCGAGAATCAGCACCGCTTCGCGGCCCGGAGTTGTGCCGACCGCCAGCTCTCCCTTGCCGATGGGGATGTAGCGAAGCCGCGCGTCGGAGGTGCCGGTGATGCGCATCAACGCGATGAGCACCAGCTCGCGCAGCAGAATCACCGAGAGAAACGCGAGGCCGGAGAGCAGGTTGTCGGTCGTGAAGTACACGATGACCAGCAGCACGATGATCGACGAGTAGTTCGCGGGCGGGCCGGCTCGCACCAGCGCGCGCACCTGATCGAAGAACGGATCACTCGCTGGCGCTGCGGGAGCTGCCGGCGCTGAAGGCTCGGGCATCATCGACGCACCGCCTCGAACGCCTTGCTCGCCAGCCAATAACCATCGCCGCCCTGCACCGTCTGCAGCACCGCGCGCCCATTCACGTCAGTCATCGCCGTCACCGTTCCTCCGAGTGGAGCGCGGTGGGTCATCACCACCGTGCCACCGCCGAGCCTCGTACCATTCGTCCACGCGTCGAGCGTCTCTTGATGCGGCGAGTTCACGTACGCCGCGTTGATACCCGCCAGCACGTTGCGCGTCTTGCCGTCGCTCGGCGCCGACGCCGCGATCCAGTTCGCGTTGCTGCTCGTTTTGCGCGCGTGGTGGTTGGCGTGCGTGACGTCGATGCCTCCGTCGGCGAACACCAGCGGTGCGCTGTTCACCACGAAGCTCTCGAGGTCGGGCTCGGTCGACAGGCCGCTGCCGCTCAAGTCGCCGGCGTGCAGGTACCGGAACGCGCCGTGTCGCACGAGCACCACCAGCGAGCGCGCGTTCTCTTCGTTCACGTCGGTCACTCCGAACGGAGTCGACGCAACCGGCGTGCGTCCCTGCAGCATGAAGCCGTTCACTCCGAGAATTTCCAGGCGTGCGCCGCTGCCCAAATCGATGAACGACGGATCGCCGCTCGCGTCGTCGTCGGTGCGCGAGAGATCTCCGCGCGTGAGCCCCGGACATCCCATCGCGGCAGCACGCGCGCTGATGGTGCACGCCGATTCCGGACTCGCAGTGCAGAGCGAGAAATTCTTCGAGGCGAGCGCGCCGCGCAGCTGATTGCAGACGGCGCTGAAGTCGCTCTCGTTGGTGCCGGGGCCGACGTCGACGAAGCCGCGATGGACGACTCCGCGCGTGATGGTGAGTTGTGAAGCGAGTGCGTCGAACGCGGCGATGTGATCAGCGTGGAAGTGCGTGAGCAGCACCCAGTCGACTTCCAGCTCTCCGCGCGCGCGTGCGTACCCACGCGCGGTGGTGAGCCACTGCGTGTTGAGTTCGCGCACCGCGGCGATGACGTCGTCATCGTGATTCGAATTGCCGACGTCGATCAGCACCAACGTGCCGTCAGCGCCGACGAGGATGCCGGCTTCTCCGGTGCGTGCGAGGGGACCGGGCGGAAGATCGAGCTGCCAGTACGTGAGCTCGCCGGGCGTCGGACCATCGGGGCGCGTGCCTGCGTCGAAAGGCGCGCGCGTGGTGGTGCCCGCATCGTTCTGCGGCTCGACCATCGAGCCCGCGTCGATCGCACCCGCGTCGATCGTCGTCGACGGTGGCGGCGGACATGCGCTCAGAACCAGCGCGCAGAGGAGACGCTTCAGTGGCACTCGCCCGAGACCTGGTCGGTGAACTTCGAGCCCGGCACTCCGACGAACGTGGCCTTCCACGTGGTCGCGGTGAGCTCGAGCTTCATCACGCCGAACGTATCGTTCTGTCGCGCCTGACTGCCTTCCGCGACGGTGTCGGAGAAATCAGAGAACCCGATTCCGCCCGTACCGACCGTGAGCTGCACGATTCCGTTCACCGGTGCGAAGCGCTCGTAGAAATGCTCGTGGCCGTTGATGATCAGCTCCGCGCCGTGGGCGACGAGCACTCGCCAGAACGGCTCCACTTTCGGAAACGGCCCGTGCTTGCCGGAGTTGAAGCGCGGGTGATGCCAGTACGCGACGACGCACTTCTTCGTGGTCTTCGACAAATCATCTTCGAGCCACTTGAGCTGCTCGCTGCCCTCGTCACACGCGCCGCCTTCGCAGGTCTGCCCGGTGTTGAGCGCCACGAAGTGCCAGTCACCAAGATCGAACGAGTAGTAGCCGCGATCTTTCGGCCCCGCGTTCGCGCCGAAGTACTCGAAGTAGCCGTGCGCGCCGCTCTTGTACTCGTGGTTCCCGGGCGTGGGACGCGTGATGGCCTTGAAGCGGCCCCACGTCGGCTCGTACGCCTTCATGAACTCTTCGATCTTCCCTTCGCCGTACTGCGCGTCGCCCGCGAGCAAGACGACGGATGGCTTGAGCGATTCGACGAGCGTGGCAGTGACGGCCTGCTCCTTGATGTCGGGATGCGACACGTCACCCGCGGCCACGACGATGAGCGGCTTGTGCGCACAACCGACGACGACCACACCGAGCACCACGAGCAGAAGGCTTCGTGCAAACGAGTAGCTAGTAGGGCTTCGCACGCTCGCGCTTCTAGCCCGAAGCAACCGCGGTAGCGGGGCAATGCAACCTGGGTAGCGTTTTCGACGCGCGCGCGACGCAGTTCCGAGCGGTTTCGACGCGGCACCGCGCTTGCTCTCTCGAAGACCTCGAAGCCAACCCGTCGCCTCGAAAGGTCACACCATGTCTCGCAGCCTGCGCTCGTCGTTGTTCCTCGCGTTCCTCACCTTGCCGCTCCTCGCTGCGAAGGGGAACGCGTGCCAGGCCGAAGACTCCTCGAACGTGAATCAGTCGCGCATCTACACGGGCTACTGGCTGGCCTTCGACGCCAATGCGAACACCACGTCGGCGCGCGCGCAGTTCCGCCTGAGCCACTCGCTGGGCACGACGTTGGAGCTGAAGGATCCCGCGAAGGTCACGTTCGGCGGCAAGGCGATGGCCTACAACCCGCTGCTGCAGTGGCACGAGGTGCAGCAGACCGGCGCGCTCGATGGCGGCAGCTTCGTGTACGTCGACACCGAGGGCACCAGCTTCAGCAACGAGGCGAAGGTGACGTTGGTGACGGAGCTGCCGGCGATGCTCCCCGAGAAGTTGAAGCGCAGCGAGGGCTTCACGCTCTCGTGGGTGGGCGCTCCGCTGACGAAGGGCGAAGACATGGAGCTCGTCGTGCGCGGCGCTGACTCGGCTGACTTCATTCGCGTCGATCAATTCGACACCGGCGCGACGAGCATCACGGTTCCTGCCAATCAGCTCGCGCGCGTCGGCGGCACCAACGCGGTGCTGACGTTGAAGCGTCACACCTTCGTCGATGATCCGTTCGCTCCCGACGCAGGCGGCCAGATTCATCTCGAGTACGACGCGAAGTCGAAGACGGTTCCGCTGGAGTGAGTTTCCGGGCAGTCGACGCCGAGCGCGGTACGATTCACCCCCACGCATGCTCCTTCCCATGCTCCTGCTGCTTCACGCCGCGCCCATGCCTGAGAACACCGTCGCCCTCGTCTCGTACCAGGGTGCAGGTCGCGCGGCCGAGCTGACCAACGCGACGCTCGGCGCGATCACGAAGGAAGTCGAAGCGCGTGGTTTTTCCGCAGCGAGCGCCGCGGAGCTCGAGAAGCAGGCGCGCGCCGCGACGATGTGCGGTGAAGACGCGGAGTGTCTGGCCACCATCGGTCGCGTGACGCGCGTCGGTTGGGTGCTGGCCATCGGACTCGGAAGTTCAGGCAAGTCGACGCTCTTCAGCGCGGTGCTGGTCGAGGTCGCGACCGGCAAGGTGCGCCAGCGCTACGAATCGAAGACGGCGGAGAAGTCGTTCGACCCCGCAGCAGCAGCGAAGGCCGCGACGCAGACGCTGTTCGCCAACGTCACGCTCGCTGCAGCGCCGAGCGTCGTGGAGCCGGTCACTCCGCCCGTCGAGCCGAAGAAAGATGTCGTCGATGCGCCGCCTCCACTGCCTCCGGTCGTGCTCACGCCGACGGGTCCGCGCTTTCGCGGGCTCGCCATCGGGCTCGGCATCGGAGCAGGTGTCGCCGCAGTCACCGGAGCGACGTTCAGCATCATCGCGTCGCAGAACTACGCGCAGCTCCCGACGGTCTCGGCGAGCAATCGCCCCGCAGCCGATGGAGCGCAGCGTGCGTTCAACCTCACCGCCGATGTTGCGATCGGCGCTGCCGTCGCCGCCGCGGTGGCGATGTTGATCTTCATCCTCGTCGACGCCCCGGGCACGCCATGAAGAGAGCATTGCTGTTGGCTGTCGTGCTCGCCGGCACGAGCTGCTCGCTGATCTTCGATCCGTCGAAGGTGCCGCTGCCGTGCACCGCGCCGTCCGCGCCCGAGGCGTTGAGCGTCGAAGCCGGCAGCGCGATGGGCCGCCTGGTGTGGACGTGGAAGGCCAACGCCGCCGGCACGCATCAGCTCTGCACCACCGTGCCGGGCGGAATGCCGAACTGCGTCTCGGTGTCGTGCACCATCGGCTCGTGCAGCTCGATTCAAGACGGCGTGCCCACCGGTGTTCGCGTCACGGGCGAAGTGAGTGCGCCGGCTGCTTGCGACGCGGGGCCGCTGATGACGGCGAGCGCTTCGGGTTCGACGTTCGACCCCACGTCGACCGCCAACTGGTCGCTCGAGCAGAAAGACTGCGGCACCGTCGACACCACCGTGAACGCGGGAGTGATCGGCGTGGAGCAGACCGGCTTGCTCTGCGTCACCGCGTTCGCCACCGGTGACGACGCGTGGGGCGATCTCACGCTCGACGCGGAGATTCGCATCTCGAACACCGCGCCCAACGTGAGCGCCGGGTTTCTCCTCGCGCAGAACGGGAGCGGACATCGGCTGCGACTCATCTCCGGACTGGATCGCGGCGCGCTCACGCCGTCGGAGATCAAGAAGCGCGTGAACGGCGGCGAGGTCACGCAAGCGCAGGGCCTGCACTTCATCGACACCGATTGGGTGCACGTGCGCATCGTGCGGCGCGGCGCGAGCATCTCGTGGCAGCAGGGGCCGGTGGGCGGAGCGCTCGTCGAGGTGCTTCGCTTTCACGATCGCGATGCGCAGCCCGGCCGCTTCGGAGTGACCGCGAATGGCTTCGGCCGCTTCGAGGTGCGCAACCTGCGCGTCAGCACCGCGACCGAGCCGTTTCCCGCAGCTGAAGAAAGTGTCTCGTGGTTCCCGGGCGAAGACGGCGGGCTCGCGAAGGCACGCACCAGCGGCGTCGCGACTCGCAGCGTTCCGTGTCCTGATCTGCCGGCTGCGTGTGACGCGGGTTGTGCTCCGCCCGCAGGCGCTTTCTGTCTCGACGTTCCGCAGTTCGGTTACGCGGCGTTTTCTGGCCCGCGTGGGCTCGAGCCGACGCGCGATTGGGAAGTGGCGCTGCGCTTCGCAGTGCCCGATGGAGGCATGGGCAACAAGACGTTGCTCTCAGTCCCCGCCGGCCCCGCGTGGGATGTGTCGCCCACGCAGACCTCACTCGCGGGCACGGCGGTTCCCGGGCTCGTGCTGCAACCCGGGTGGCACTACGCGACGGTGCAGCTGCCGGCTGATGGTGGGCGGCTCACC
This sequence comes from Archangium sp., assembly GCA_047600485.1. GTDB lineage: Bacteria > Myxococcota > Myxococcia > Myxococcales > Myxococcaceae > Archangium_A. The sequence continues at coordinate 8,932,462 of JASGKS010000001.1, read as the reverse complement.
GGTTCGTTCGACGGTGTGGCCGCGACGAGCACGTTCACCTGGCCACCGAGTGACACTGCTGGGCGGAGCATCGACGCGATGCAGCTCGGCGCGTTCCTGAACGGCGGGACGTATCTCGTGCACGAGCTGTCCGTGAAGCAGCGCTGATCCCCCTCTCCCGCGAGGGAGAGGGTTGGGGTGAGGTTGCCGCTGTAGTCACCGCACGAGTCGCCGCTCAGCCTGAGCGAGCGCAGCTTCGGCATCCTGCAGCAAAGTCGAGTCAGGAGCCTCGAGCGCCGCTTCGATGGTCTGCCGCTCGATAGAAGTGAGCTGCGTCTTCCCGAACCGCTTCACCAATTCCGCGTAGCGCTTGCGCACGCTGGCGACGCGCTTCTCGAGAGCAGCACCACGGCTCTTCTTCACGACCGCAGAAGTCCCCGCGTCAACCACCACCGGGCCCGCATCAACGGGCTCAGGAACAGAAGCATCGACCACCACCACCGGCGGCGGAGCGACGGGAACGACGACCTGAATTCCCGCATCGATCTCGACGCGCTCAATCGCAGGCGTGCCGGGACGCAACGCGACCCATGCACCCGCCAACACCGCGACGCTCACGCCTGCTGCAACGCCGACCCGGCGGCCCGAGCGCGTCGGACTTCCCGCCGAGCTCTGCAGCGCCTCGCGCAGCGGCTGCACACTGCTCGGCCGACGATCGGGGTCGAACGACAGACACGACTCGAGCAGGCGCGCGAGCTGCGGAGACAGCGGCTCACCAAGTGCAGATCGCTCGACGCGCGTCGGAGGCGCCTTCAGATCGATCATCGACGTCGCGGTGAGCAACTCGTAGAGCACCACGCCCACCGCGTACACGTCGGCGCGCGCATCGACCGGTCGCCCCGCCGCCTGCTCGGGCGCCATGTACGACGGCGTGCCCATCACCATGCCCGCGCGCGTCTTCGCCGAGTCTTCCGCCGTGAGTCGTCGCGCGATGCCGAAGTCGAGCACCTTGATCTGCTCGCGCCCGTCGCCATCGACGGTGACGAACAAGTTGTCGGGCTTGATGTCGCGGTGCACGACTCCACGCGCGTGGGCAGCCACCAGCGCGTCGCATGCCTGCTCCATCAAAGTGCGAATGCGCGCCAACGGGAGCGGGCCTTCTTCGCTCACCACGCGCGAGAGCGAGCGGCCGCGCAGCAGCTCCATCACGCAGAAGACGCCCTCGGGCACTTCGGCGAAGTCGACGATCTGCACGATGTGCGGGTGGTTGATGTCGTTCACCACCTTCGCTTCCTGGAAGAAGCGCTGCACCACTTCGGGCATCGACGCGTACTCGGGGCGCAGCACCTTCACCGCGACCTCGCGGCCGAGCTTGGCGTGACGCGCGCGGTAGACCTCACCCATGCCGCCGCTGCCGAGCAACGCGATCAGCTCGTAGCTGCCGAGCGTGGTGCCGGCGAGCGCTCCTTCGCTCGGGCGCGGCGGTGGCTTGGTGGAGGTGATGGTGTCGTGACGCTCGAGCGCTGCGTAGGCAGCCGTGTCGCTCCGCAGCGCCGCGAGCTGATTGCCGAACGTCGTGACGTCAGGAGCCCCGGTGCCCGCGAGCGCGGCCGACAACACGCGCGCGAGCTCAGGGCGCAGGCCGACCCACGCGTCCGCGGCGACCAGACCGTCGGGCGGCGGCATGCCCTTGATGAGCTCGAAGCCGAGCGCGGCGACGCGACGAACCTGTTCGCGCGGAGTGCCGGTGAATGCGCGCGGCTCGAGCACCAGCTTCACACCCGCGGGGCCGACTTGAATGAGAGATGGGTCGACGTCGAGCGGAACTCCGGCGCGCGTGAGGGCTTCACAGAGTTCGAGCAACCACCGCGTCGCGTCCTCGACACTCGCAGCGCCCACGCGGCGCAGATACGACGTGATGGGCTCGGCGGAGGGCGACGACATCGGCGAGAACTCGCAGCGTAGCTTGAACTTCGTTTGCGTCGACCCTCACCCCAACCCTCTCCCTCGCGGGAGAGGGGGACTTGCTAGCTTGTGAGCCCGTGAAAGACCGCCGCGGAACCTGGGTCACGCAAGTCGCCGGAGGACGCGGGCGTCAGCTCGCCTCGTATCGACTCACCGTCACTCGCGGCGCAGGCCAGGGCAAATCAGTGCAAGTGCGCGCCCCCGCGCTGCGCATCGGAGCCCTCGCCGGCAACGGCCTGCAGCTCGACGACCCGAGCGTCTCCGGAATCCACTGCGAGCTTCTGCACGACGAAGAAGGCATTCGCGTGAAGGACCTCGGCAGCCGCAACGGTACGCGCGTCGACGGCGTGCTGGTGCGCGACGCGGTGCTCACCGGCGCGGCGACGATCTCCCTCGGGGCGACCGACGTGCGCTTCGAGCCCGGCGACGAAGTGGTGCCGCTCGCCGCGTCCGACGTCGAGCGCTACGGCCCGCTCCTCGGCCGCTCAGCGGTGATGCGCGAGCTCTTCCACCAGCTCAGCGGCTTCGCGAAGAGCGACGCCACCGTCTTGCTCCGCGGAGAAACGGGCGCAGGCAAAGAAGCCGTCGCCGAAGCCCTCGTGCAGCACGGCTCGCGCGCCGAGGCGGCGTTGGTGGTGGTCGACTGCTCGGCGCTCGCTCCGACGCTCATCGAGTCCGAGCTGTTCGGCCACGAGAAGGGCGCGTTCACCGGCGCGACGGCCACGCGCGAAGGCGCGTTCGAGCGCGCGCACGGCGGCACGGTGTTCCTCGACGAGATCGGCGAGCTCCCGCTCGAACTGCAGCCGCGGCTGTTGCGCGTACTCGAGCGCCGAGAGGTGCAGCGTGTGGGTGGAGGCAAACCCATCGCCGTCGACGTGCGCATCATCGCCGCGACGCATCGCGCGCTCGAAGAAGAGGTGAACCGCGGCCGCTTCCGCGCCGATCTCTTCTATCGGCTCTCGGTCTTGCGCGTCGACGTGCCGCCGCTGCGCTCACGCAAAGAAGATCTCGAACTCCTCGCGACGCACTTCGCTGGTCGCGCCATCGACGCCACCACGCTCGAGCGCTTCGCGCAGCACGACTGGCCCGGCAACGTGCGCGAGCTGCGCAACGCCGTGGAGCGCTGGAAAGCAGGAGCCGAGCCCGTTCAACGTCCGGCCGCTCCGAGCACCGCGACGGTGAGCGGAGACCTCGACCTCTCGGTGCCCTACCTCGAGCAGAAAGAGCGCATGGTGGGCGACTTCGAGCGCCGCTACGTGAAGGCGCTGCTGGCAGCCTGCAAGGGCAACCTCGCCGAGGGCGCGCGCATCGCCGGCGTCAGCCGCATGGCGATCGTCAAGCTCGTGTCGCGCCACGGCTGAAACGCACTTCCCGTAGTGGACACCAGTGTCCGTTTTGGAAGAGCATCGGTCCGTGACCGAGACCATGACCCTGCCTCCGGAGTTGCCTCGCGAGGCGTCGTTCCTGCGACGTCTCTTCATCTCGCTGAAGGCGCTCTCGGTGCTCAAAGACGAAGCGGCGAACCCCGGCCTCGCGTGGCTGCTGCACACCGCGATGGACGATGGCACCTACGAGCAGCTCGCGACCACGCTCAAGGCCGAGCTCGCCGGCGACTTCGCGAGCCGCCCAACGGTGCCCGGCGACAAGACGCTCGAGGAACTCGCGACCTACCCCGAGGGAACGCTCGGCCAGGTGTTCTCGGGCTACTTCCGCAAGAACGGCATCTTCCCGTTCACGCATCGCTTCCCGGTGCAGAGCGACGCGGACTTTCTCTACAAGCGCTACCGCGAGACGCACGACATCCACCACATGATCACCGGCTACGCGATCGACGAGTTCGGGGAGATCGAGATCCAGGCGTTCTACATCGGCAACCTCGGCCTGCGGCACGCGCGGCTGATCGTCACCTTCGGTCTGCCCTACTTGTTCATTCAGCAGCGCTCGGTGCGGAAGGTGGTGCGCCGGCTGGTCGCTGCGTGGAAGCGCGGCAAGCAATCACGCAACGTGCTCACCCTGCCGTATGCGGAGATGTGGAACGTGCCGATCTCCGAGCTGTCCGCGCGCTACCTCGCAGCGTGACGACCGCAGAGGATGAATCAGCCCCTCTCCCCGACCCTCTCCCCGCTTCGCAAGGAGAGGGATTTCAGGGCCAGGCGGTCGTGCCAGGGAGTCCCGCCAGCGGCACGCGCGCATTCACCACGCAGAACCGCTGTCCCGTCGGAGCCTGCATCACCCACCACCGCGCTCCCTTCACCACGCGCGTCGCGCCCAACTTCTCGAGGCGCTTCACTTCGGCTTCTTGATCATCCGTCTCGATGTCGAGGTGCACGCGACTCTCGTGCATCACGCTCTGCACTTCGATGTGGAGATCACGACGGCCGGCCTGAAGCTCTGCGTAGCCGTGGCCGTCGTCTCCGTTCGACTGCATTCCCAGGGCCGCGCTCCAGAAACGTGCTGCGTCGTCGGGAGCCGTGTCTTTGCAGTCGATGATGAAACCAGCGAGTCGCGAGTGGTGCATGGGGTGTCCCCTTCCTGCCCATGCCCCACCCGCGGCTCAACTGAAACTCAGTGCATCGTGAAGCTGCCGCTGACCTGACCGCCGGTGGCGATGGTGAGCGAGAACGAACCCGCGAGCGCCGGAGTCACCTGCGTCAGCGTGAGCGAAGCCGACGACGCGCGGCGCTCGGCGAACAGGCGCAGGTCAGGCGTCTGCACGTCCTTGATGTGCGAGGCCGCGACGAGACCGTTGCCGAGGGTGAGCGTGCCGGGCGCGCCGGGGCACACCGCGAGCTCGAGCGACGCACCTTCGTCACCGGCGTTCGGGTCGAACACCACCAGGCGCAGCTCCTCGTCGATGATCGCGATGCCGTTGCTGATGCTCACCGTGCCCGCGGGAATCGCGCTGCACGAAGCGACCGCCGTGACGTTGCCGTTCACCGTGCCATCGCCCTGCTGACCTTCGCACTGCGACGGGCCGCTGCCGGGGTTGCACTGACCGGCGATGCACTGCCAACCGAGCGGGCACTGGTTGTTCGACGTGCACTGCGGAGGACCGTTGGGAATGCACTGGCCACGCAAGCACGACTCACCGGCGGCGCAGTCGCTGTCCTGCTGGCACACGGGAGGAGGCGGCGCGGTGACGCACAGACCGGCGGAGCACACCTGACCCGCGGCGCAGTCAGAATCGACGACGCACTGCGGAGGCGGGTTCGACGCCACGCACAGGCCGCTCTGGCAGCGCTCGTTGCTCGCGCAGTCCGAGTCCTGCACGCACTGCGGAGGCGGCGAACGCACGCACTGGCCGGCGCTGCACACTTCTCCCGCGGCGCAATCAGCGGTGGTCTGGCAGCCCGGCGCGACTTCATCGACGAGGCCCGAGAACGTGCCGACGAAACGGCCGCCGACGTTGCCCGCGATGGTGAACGTCACCGTGCCCTGCGTCGCGAGGTACGTCGGGTTGCCCGTCGCCGCGTCGAAGAGGCCCGCGTAGAAGTGCTGGTTGTCGATGGCGTGCGCTCCGACGGTGAACGGCACGTCGGCGATGATGGCGAAGAAGTTCTGCGGGCTGCCCGTCAGGTCACCAATGATGACGTAGCTGAACGCGGGCTGGCTCGAGCGATCGATCGCGCCGAGCGAGCCGTTGCCGCCCGTGGTGCTCGGAGCCACCGAGAACGTGCCCGTGCCCATCGACGGGTTGGTCTGCGCGTTGGCGTCGATGACCGGTGCGTCGAACTGCGCGCTCGCTGCCAGCGAAGTACCGCCAAGCGCCTGGCGCGTGGTGCTCGACTTCACCGCCTGCGTGTTGGGCCGAGCCAGCGTCGGTCCGTTCTGACAGCCCGAGAGTGCGCTCAACACGAGCGCAGACAACACGACTCCCCACGACGTCGTCGTCTTCATTGCGTTCCGTCCTCAGATTTTCGAGATGCGAGCTCCCCGGCCTTGCTGCGTTCCCTTGCTCGCGGTCCCTCAGTCACACGAGGTGCGCACCGCATTCATGGACCGTCGAAAAATTCTTTTTACGCGCTGCGCCGGGTGGCTCAGGCTGCGGCCCGTGCTCAGGCTCTCCCGCCCCACCGCGCTGACGTTGGTCTTCTTTTCCGGAGCAACCGGCCTCATCTACGAGTTCTGCTGGTCGAAGCGCCTCGCGAACTGGCTCGGAAACACGGGGCAGGCGCACGCGATTCTGTTGGCAACGTTCATGGGCGGGCTCGCCCTGGGAGCGTGGTTGTTCGGTCGCCGCGCCGATCGCAGCGCTCGCCCGTTGCAGCTGTACGGCGTGCTCGAAATCGGAGTCGGCGCGCTGGCGCTGCTCTTTCCGACGCTGCTCGACGCGATGGGCTCGCTGTACGTGAAGGTTGGAGCAGCTGGCGGAAACCCGGCGCGGTTGATGTTGGCGGTGGTGACGGTGCTGCCTCCGGCGTTGCTGATGGGCGGCTCGTTGCCGGCGATGACGCGCGCGCTGACGTCGGGGCTCGGCACGGCGAAGACCACGCTCGCGCGCTTGTACGCGCTCAACTCGCTCGGCGCGGCGGTGGGCTCGCTGCTCGCGGGGCTGTTGTTCGTTCCCGTGAGCGGGCTCGCGGTGACCGAGCGCTTTGCGGTGTTGTTCAACGTGCTGGTCGGCGTGCTCGCGATTCTCGGCGGCCGCGCTCCTCTGTCGACGGACGACGCGACGGCGACACAGCAACCCGGCACCGACGACGCGGAGACCATCTACGACTCCGTCGCCGTGCGCGCGGTGCTGGTCGGCACGGCGCTCAGTGGCTTCACCGCGATGCTCTACGAGGTCACGTGGATTCGGTTGCTGTCGATCATCATCGGCGGCACCAGCTACGCGTTCACGCTCATCCTCGCGGCGTTCATTCTCGGCATCTCGCTCGGGAGTTTCTGGATCGCCCGACGCAAAGTGCAGGACGCGCTGCGCACCTTTGGCGTGCTGCAGCTGTTGTTGGTGGTCGCGGTGGTGCTCACCATTCCGCTCTACCGCCGGCTGCCGTTCGTCTTCTTCCACCTCACGCAGCTGCTGCGACCCGACACGACGTGGAACGTGTACCTCTTCCTCACGTTCGTCTTCTGCGGGCTGCTGTTGATTCCACCGACGTTCTTGATGGGTGCCAGCTTCCCGCTCGGTGCGCGCGTGGTGATGCGCACCAAAGACACGGTCGGTGGAGAAGTCGGCCGCGTCTACCTCTTCAACACCGTGGGCACGATTCTCGGCTCGCTGCTCGGAGGACTGGTGTTGCTCCCGCTCATCGGTCTCGAAGGCAACTTCACGGTGGGTCTCGTCGCGAATCTCATCGCCGCGGCTTTCTGTCTGGCGCGCGTCGAGAAGGCGCGGCGGTTGCTCGTCGGAGCGGCGGTGCTCATCGTACTCAGCGCCGTCACCTCGCGCGGCTGGTCGACGTTCATCTCCGAGGCGGGCCGCTTCCGTGAATGGAAGGGCGAGTTCTCGGACTTCGCGACGTTCGAGACCGAAGCGAAGACGCGCGCGACGACGAAGTTCTACGCCGACGACGTGTTCGCCTCGGTGATGGTGGCCGAGCAGAAGGGCGACCACCGCTTCCTGCGCATCAACGGCAAGGCCGACGGCTCGAACGATCGCGGAGATCTCGACACGCAAGCGCTCGCCGCGCACCTCGGCATGTTGCTGCACCCGGGACAACCGAAGCGCGTGCTCCTGGTCGGCATCGGAGCGGGCATCACCGCCGGCTCGCTGCTCACCTACCCGTCGCTCGAGCGACTCGACGTGGTGGAAATTTCGCCCGCGGTCATCGACGCCGCCGCGTACTTCGGGCCCGACAACCGAGAAGCGTTGAAGGACCCGCGCTGTCACGTGCACATCGAAGACGCGCGCACGTTCCTCACGCTGAGCCCCGAGAAGTACGACCTCATCGTCAGCGTGCCGTCGAACCCGTGGGTCACCGGCGTGTCGGGGTTGTTCTCGCGAGACTTCTTCCGCGTCGCGCGCGAGCGACTCGCGCCCGGCGGCCGCATGGTGCAGTGGATTCACACCTACGAATCGAACGAGGCGCTGGTGAAGCTCGTGGTGCGCACGCTGCGCGATTCGTTCGAGCACGGCACGTCGTGGTTGGGCGCGGCAGACCTGCTGCTCATCGCCAGCCGCGAGCCGCAGACCGTCGACGGAGCCGCGATGGAGGCGCGCATGCAGGACGCGACGGTGTCAGGCGACTTGCGGCGCATGAAGGTCTCTCGCGTGTCGACGCTGCTCGCGCGGCAGGTGCATTCCGATGAAGGGCAGCTCGAGTTCGCCGGAGGCGGGCCCATCAACACCGACGACCACAACCTGCTCGAGTACCTCTCGCCCATCGCCTACTTCCGCTCGGGCGAAGCGGTCTCGCTGTCTGACGAGCGGCTGAGTGGAAAGGGCGAGCGGCTCTTCTTCACTGCGTGGACGCAGCAACACAAGATGCGCGGGTTCGCCTGGAAGGAGTTGTTCCTCTCGCTGCGTGGTGTGCACGAGGAACGCGAGAAGTTGCTGCGCAGTGTGGCGATGGCGTGGCTCGCGGCGGAACCCGATTCACCGGACGCCGCGCTCGCGGTGGCGATCTGCGAGCTGGCCGACGGTGAGTTCGGTCTCGCCATCAGCGTGCTCACGCCGCACGCCGCGCTCGCCGACGTGAAGCCGCTCTACGAGAAGGCGGTGAACGCCAACCGCGAAAACACGGCGACGATGTTCTTCGGGGGCGGGAGCCCGCAATAAAGAGGAGTGGCTGAATAGAGGAAGGTGCGTGTCGTCCACTGTGCGCTCATGCGCGCGACCTTGCTGTCGTTGGCGATTCTCTTCGCCGGCTGCGGTTCTTCGGAGCGACCGTTTTGCGACGACCACCCTGCCCTGCCGGAGCTGAAGTCGTGCGACGGCTGTGCACCGACGGTGCGCGAGCAAATCGTCTCGCCTGATCGCCAACGCTCGTTTCACATCGCGTTCGTCGCCGAAGGCTTTCCTCGCGAACAGCTCGGGTTCTTCGACTCGCTCACCCGCGGCTGGCTGGAGCGGTTCGAGCGCCGCATGGACGACGAAGTCCCCGGGCTGACGCCGATGCTCAACGTGAGCTGGATCGATTTCCGCGAGCTCGCGCCCCAAGACGGACTCGCGCTCGGCTCGTGCGGCACGCAGATTCGCGGAGTGCAGTTGAGCGTCGACTCCGAGCGCTTCCGCACCTTGATTCCGAGCGACCGCTTCGACGTGGTGGTCATCGTGGTGAACACGCCGACGCGCTACCGCGAGACGGGCGGGCTCGCGCTCTACGGCGGCCGCACGGTCATCATGGCCAACACCTTCACCGACGCCGACACGTTCGCGCACGAGATGGGTCACGCGCTGTTCGGGCTCCACGATGAGTACTCGGAGATCGAAGGTGGGCCATCACTTGTCTCGAGCATGGTGGCCACCGACGAAGATCTGCGCGCGGTCGACAGCGCGGTGTTCCTCGCTCCGAACATCTCGCTCTCGCCGACCAGCCCGAAGTTCGGTGGAGCGACCGTCGGCATCGAAGGCGGCATGGGCTTCACCACCGGCGTGTACCGCTGGGGCGGCGCGTGTCTGATGAACGACTCCACGAGCCCGTTCTGTCCCGTCTGTCGCAAGGCGGCGCAAGAACGCGTGCGGGCGCGCAGGAGTGCGTCGGTGACGAATCCGAAGTGCGGGCTGCGCGTCTCTCCGTCGCCGACGTCGAGCGAGCTGTTCGACGTCGCCATCGTCGCGCACGACTGGGACGGCTTGAGCGATGTGAAGTTCCGCCCGCCCGAGGGTGCGTGGCAGACGCTGCCGTCGAGCGAACCGGGAGCGCAGTTCCGCACCACCTTCACCAGCTTCCGCGTGCCGGCGCGCGATGCCTTCACCATCGAAGCGAGCTGCGTGGATTCTCGCGGGCAACAGAGCGACGCTCGTCTCGAACTGACGCGCTGAAACGGCCCGGGCGAACAGGTCCGAAAACAGCCAGTCAGTTTCGGCCACGCGCTGTACCTTGCCGCGCATGGTGCTCGACCCACACGCTTGCTACCGCGCGCTGCGTTCCCGCGACGCGCGCTTCGACGGACGCTTCTTCATCGGAGTGCGCACCACGCACATCTACTGCCGCCCGGTGTGCCCCGCAGGCCGCGCGAAGTTCGAGAACTGCGAGTTCTTCCCCAGCGCGGCGGCGGCGCAGGAAGCAGGGTTTCGCCCGTGCCTGCGGTGCCGGCCCGAGACCGTCGCGCACCTCGGAGCGTGGCGCGGCACGTCGAACACCGTCGCGCGCGCGCTGAGCCTCATCGCCGAAGAAGAGCCGAGCGCCGACGATTCGCTCGAGGAAATCGCCGAGCGCGTCGGAGTCAGCGATCGCCACCTGCGCCGGCTGTTCCACGAGCACCTCGGCGCGAGCCCGGTCTCGGTGCTGCAGACGCGCCGTGTGTTGTTCGCCAAGCAACTGCTGCACGAGACGCGCTTGCCGGTGAGTGAGATTGCGCTCGCGTCGGGCTTCGGGAGCATCCGCCGCTTCAACGACGTGTTCCGTAAGTTGTTCCAGCGGCCGCCGACCGCCATTCGCAAGCAACTGAGCGCGGTGAAGCTGACGTCTGGCGTGACGGTGCGGCTGCGGTACCGCGCTCCGTACGACTGGAAGGCGATGCTCTGGTACCTCCGCTCGCGCGCCATCGATGGCCTCGAGCGTGTCGGCGACGATTCGTACGAGCGCGAGCTGCTGCACGACGGCACGCGCGTGACGGTGCAGGTGCGCCACGAACCGAAGGCCTCCTGCCTGGCGGTGACGTTTTCCGGAGCGGGCGTGCGCGCGTTGTCTCCGCTCGTCGCGAAGGTCAGGCGCGTGTTCGATCTCGACGCCGACGTCGGAGCCATCACCACGCACCTCGCGAAGGACCCACTGCTCGCGCGGCTCATCAAGAAGAAGCCCGGGCTCCGTGTGCCCGGCGCGTGGGACGGTTTCGAGTCGGCGATGCGCACCGTGCTCGGGCAGCAGGTGACGGTCGAAGCGGGCCGCAAGCTGGTCAGCGCGCTGGTCGCGATGTGCGGAAAGGGCGACGCGTTTCCGACTCCCGACGAAGTGGTCGCCGCGCCGCTGCACGAGCTGAAGATGCCGCGCTCGAGGCAGGAAGCGCTGCGCGCGATCGCGGTCGCTGCACGGACGAACCCGCAGCTGTTTGACGCGAGCGAGACGGTGGAAGAGACGGTCGCGAAGCTGTGCGCGGTGAAGGGCGTGGGCGAATGGACGGCGCAGGTCATCGCGCTGCGAGCGGCGCGCGAGCCCGATGCGTTTCCGCTCACCGATGTCGGAGTGCTCCGCGCCGCGGGGCTGCCTGAAAAACAACTCGCTGCACGCGCCGAAAAATGGAGGCCCTGGCGCGGCTACGCAGCTCAACACCTGTGGGCCTCGGAGATGACGTCATGAACTTTCGCTACGACTTGATGAAGACGCCGGTGGGTGAGCTCGCGGTGGTGGTCGACGAAGAGAATCGTCTGCGCCACGTGGGCTTCTTGAAGGACAACGCGCCGTACGGACGCCACGTCTCGCTCGCCGAAGACTGGAAGCGCGCGAAAGACCCGGGCGGCCTGTGCACGAAGTTGAAGAAGTACTTCGACGGTCAGCTGAAGAGCATCGACGACCTGCCCATCGAGCTCGAGGGGACGACGTTCGAGCTCAAGGTGTGGAACGCGCTGCGCACGATTCCGTGCGGAGAGACGTGGTCGTACGCGCAACTCGCGCGGGCCATCGGTCAGCCGACGGCGACGCGCGCGGTGGGTCTCGCGAACGGACGGAACCCCATCGCCATCGTCGTGCCCTGCCATCGCGTCATCGGCGCGAACGGCAAGCTCACGGGCTACGGCGGCGGCATCCACCGCAAGGAATGGCTGCTCGCGCACGAGGGCTCACTGAAGCAGCCTCATCTGCCGCTCTGACCTGAGCTCAGCGCGTTCACGCCGAACGCGAGCACCTCGAGCACCACGCTCATCCACCACGCGAGCGCGGCGGTCATCAGCAGCCAGACCAGGCCGTTCGGGAGCGTGTCGCCGACGAGCGGCAACACCCGAACGATCAACGTCGCCGCGCGACCGAGCGCGCCGAGCTTGTCGGGAGCGTTCGCGCGTTCCTCGCTGCGCTTGATGCCGAGCACCGAATCGCCCGCCTTCACCGTGAACGACAGCTCGGCGCCGTCGCGCAGCACCGTGAGCTTCTGCTGCGCGCCGCCAAAGCCGAGTCGATCTTTCAGCTCGGAGAAATCGCGCACCTGGTGTTCGCCGACGCGGAGCACGACGTCACCGGTCCGCAGACCCGCGAGCGCGGCGGGCATGCCGTTCACCACTTCGATGCGCGTCGACCATTCCGCCTCGCGCGTGAACTGCACTCCCGCGGTCGCGAACAACAGCAGCCACGTGAACACCGCGCCGCCGAGCCGCACCACGACTTGCTTGAGCGCTGGAGTTCCGACCGCGAACGGCAACAGCGGGCGAATCGGCAGCCGCACGCCGAGCAGTGCTCCGGTGAGCCGTTGACCGAGCAACGAGAGGCCGACCCACACCACCGTCACCAGCAGGACGAGCGGCACGTCAGGGCACGAAGCTCTTCGGCCGCCACATCGCACGCGCGCCGATGGCGAGGGCCGCGAGCAGCAGCGCCGGCAACACGTGGAACACCGCGACGTGCGAGAGCGTGCCGTTGGGACAATGGAAGTGCAGCGCGACGGCGCCACCTGACGCCGCGGCGAGCGTGCCGATGACGAGGTGCGAGGTCTGCGCGGCGAAGCGCGTCGAGAGCAGCACCACCACCGCGACCGGAACGATGGCGATTTTGCATTCGGCGAACGCGCACCACATGCCATTCATGAATGCGCCACCAGGATCGAAACCCGAGAGCGCGAAGAGCATCGCGAGCGTCACCGCGACGAAGCCTCCGCCCAGCATCCACCGCTGCTTCACCGAGCCCGGCCGCAGCCAGAGCACCGAAGCGATGGCCATGAAGACGAACCACAGCGACGCGACTCCGTACTTGGTCATCGCGGAGTGGTGCTGTTCATCGTTCCAGTCGAGCAACATCGCGCCAGCGACGCCCATCAACACGTTGAGGCCGAGCACGAACAAGCCGTCGACCCACCACGCACGCGCCTTCGGGCTCGCGCCGAGCTCGGCACGAGCAGCGGCCGCGAGCGCGCTCAAGTCTTTCGACCCGCCGCCGCCGACATTGCGAACCGCCTGCTCGAGTTTTTGTTCGGGAGTCATGGCCACACTCCCTTCAGCAGCTCGCGCAGCCGCTCGTAGCCGCGATGCGCGCGCACCTTCACGGCGCTCTCGGTGAGGCCGACCTGCTCCGCGATTTCAGCGAACGAGAGCCCTTCGAAGCGATGCAACAGAATCGCTTCGCGCTGTGCCTCCGGCAGCTGCGCGAGCGCGTTCTTCACGGCCTTCTCGAGCCCGAAGTCGCGCAACGGAGCACCATCAGCTTCTTGTTCCGGCAGCACGCCCTCGTCGGTCACCGCTTCGAATTTCTGGCGACGGCCAGCATCGCGCGCCGCGTTGGTAGCGATGGCGTAGAGCCACGGCTTCACCTTCGCGCCGCGCATGAAACGGCCGCGGCCCTTCACCACCGAGACGAACGTCACCTGGGTGAGATCGTCGGCGGCCGCGCTCGAGCCCGTCAGCCGCTGCAAATACGCCCGCACGGTCGGCGCATGGCGCGAGAAGAGCGCATCGAAGGCCGTGGCATCGCCGTCGATGAAGCGCTCCATCAACACCTCGTCAGTCGGCTCGCTCACGCGCGGCTGCGCGTTGTAGCCGAGAAACCATGCCTTCGTTGAACCAGCTTCGGAGCGCCTCGAAGGCCGCTCCTGCGTCTTCACCGTACGGAGCGAGCACGTCGCCCAGACTTGCCCCACCGCGCGCGGCGCAGAGCGCGTCGTGTTCCGCGTCGGTGAGCGGCGCTTGAAACACTTCGAAGCCGCTGCGCCACACGACGTGCGTCTTCAAGACGCGGACCGCGGGGTGCAGCACGGGAACGACGTCGCCCCATTCTTCGGAAGGAATGGTCTGCAGCGCGTCGAAGCCGATGGTCGGTGCGTCGAGCGAAACGAAGCTCTCGCTGCGCGCCCACTCGAGCGCGGCCTCGGGCGTGCCGAGAAACTGCGCGAACGCGGCGCCGACCTGATCGAGCGAGAAGTGGTTCGAGCCGTGTTCGCGCAGGAAGTCGGCGATCTGCGCGTCTTCCACGTTCTTGAAGGCGTCGCGGAGCGTGTCGCGCATTCGCAGCCAATACATGTCTGCGTAGAGCTCGATGCGTTGGGTCGGGGTGAGTTCGCCGTGCTCGGTCACCACCGCGGCGGCTTCCGGTGAAACCGGAGCTGAATTGGTGATCGCTTCGAAGAGCAGATGCTGTGCCCGGGCCAGCCCCTCTCCCTGACCCTCTCCCCGCGTTCGCAGGGAGAGGGAATTTGGTTCGAGGACCATCGGAACAATGGCGCGCGCTTTCTCGGCTTCGGCGAGCAGCACGTCCAACTCCGGCACTTGATCATCCCACTCGATCAACGTCGGCACGTTCGTGAAGCGCCCGCGCGCTCGCGCATAGAGCGCCCACACCTCGTCGCTCACCGGCCCGTCGTGCGTGTCGATGATCACCTCGGGCCGCCGCTGATGCCCCGCGAGGTGAAACTGCTTCACGCTCTCGACCGGCATCGCCGCGAGGAACGCATCGGGATCGAACCCGTGGTTGCGGCTCGAGACGAACACGTTGTTCACGTCGAGCAGCACCCCGCACCCGCTGCGCTGCGCGAGCTGCGACAGAAAATCCCACTCTGTAAACTCGCTCGCGGTGAAGGTCAGGTAGCTCGACACGTTCTCGAGCACCAACTGCCGCCCCAGAAAGTCCTGCACCTGCTGCACGCGCGAGACGACGTGCTCCAGCGCTTCGGTCGTGAACGGCACCGGCAACAGATCGTGCGAGTAGCGATTGCCGTGAGCGCGGCCCCAACACAGATGGTCGGACACCAGCGTGGGCTGCACGCGCTCGATGAGCTGCTTCCACGCCGTCAGGTAGCGCTCGTCGAGCGGCGCGACCGAGGCGATGCCGAGCGACACGCCGTGCAAGAAAACCGGGCGGTCCGCGCGTGCTTTTTCGAGCACGGCCACGGGCCGCCCGCCGACACCCATGAAGTTTTCAGCGATGGCCTCGACGAAATCGACCTTCGGCGTCCCGTTCAGAAACGCCGAGTAGTGCTTCGGTCGCAGGCCAACGCCGAACACTGCAGCCTCACTTCGAGCCGGTGCCGACGACCGTGCCCTTCTTGTCCTTGCACTCCTTGGCGGTCACGCTGATCCACCCCTTGCCCTTGCACTCGTTGTTACCGGCGCAGTCGTAGGTCGCGCTCCCACACTCGCCCTTGCCCTTGCACTCGTTGATGCCCTGGCAGCGAACGGTGGCGGCTTCTTTCCCCGCCTTGGGAGTCGCCTTCGAGTCCGGCTTGTCACCGGCAAACGCGGCGAGCGACGCAACTGCGGACAACAACACGAGGCCTCGGGTGGTCTTGGTCATGGCCCGTATTACGCACCAAACCTGCCGATAGTTACACCGTTCCGTCACTTCGCTGACGAGGCGCGGCGCGGGGTTGCACGCCTTATGGATCTTCCGGGGACGGAATGATCGACACCACGCTTCTCAACTATCGGATCAACCGACAGCTCGGAGCGGGTGGGCTCGGTGTCGTCTTCGAGGGCGAGCACACGCTCATCGGCCGCAAGGCTGCGCTGAAGGTTCTGAATCCGGCCATCGCGCACGACAAGGGGCTGGTCGCGCGGTTCCTCGCCGAGGCGCGCGCGGTGAACGCGATTCGTCACCCCAACATCGTCGACGTCACCGACTACGGAGAGACCGACAAGCACTTCGTCATCGTGATGGAGCTGCTCGAAGGCGAGACGCTCGCGCAGCGCCTCGAGACGGTCGGCAAGCTCGACGAAAAAGCGGCGGTGACGGTGCTGGTGCAGCTCGCGTCGGCGCTCGCCGCGGCGCACGAGAAGGGCATCGTTCACCGCGATCTCAAGCCCGAGAATCTCTTCCTCACGCGGTACCCCGACTATCCCGACTTCTTGAAGGTGCTCGACTTCGGCATCGCGAAGTTGATGAGCACGCAGGCTCCGGGTGAGCGCACGTCACCGGGGCTGATCATCGGCACGCCGGCGTACATGTCTCCCGAGCAGTGTCTGGGAGACGAAGCGCTCGATCACCGCAGCGACATCTACTCGCTCGGCGTGGTCGCCTACCGCTTGCTCACCGGGCGGCTCCCGTTCGAGGGCAACGCCACGCAGATGATGCACGGCCACCTGACCGGCACGTTCCCGCCGCTGAATGGCTTCGGCATCACCGCGCCGCTCGACGCGCTCGTCACGCACTGCATGGGCCGGCACCCGACCGAGCGACCGCAGTCGATGAAGGAAGTGCGAGCCGCGCTCGCGGAGCTCGGTGGCCGCACGGCGATCGCGTTCTCGGCCGAAGAAGCGGCTCCGGTGAAGTTGGTGCGTGCGTCGCAGACCGCGCCGACGGCGAGCACTCCGAAGGCCACGACGCAGCTCAAGCCCGCCGCGCTCGGAAACTCGAGGAACCAACAAGCCACCGCGCCGATGGAGCCGAGTCAGCGTGAAGCGATTCAGGCCATCTCGCTCGCGTCGAAGTTGAAGGACGTCATCGCCAAGCGGCTGCAGAGCGACACGTTGAAGCTGCCTTCGCTCCCTGAAGTCGCGATGCGCGCGATGGAGCTGGCGCAGGACCCGAACGTTCGCTTCGGCACCATCGCCGGTGAGCTCGAGAAGATCCCTTCATCAGCTCGCGGTTGTTGCGCGTCGCGAACTCTCCGCTCTTCGGCGGCATGGCGCGCACCAACACCATCGAGGGCGTCGTCGCGCGCCTGGGCATCAAGCAGCTGCTCGGCCTGTTGCAGGAGCTCGCCGCGGAACAGGTGTTCGCCTCGCGCGACCCCGTCATCCGCAACGCGTTCCGCGGAATCTGGGAGCACTGTCTGGGCGTGGCGCATCTCTCGCGCGACCTCACCGCCGAGACGAAGGGCATCGAGCCGAGCACCGCGTATCTGGGCGGCTTGTTCCACGACATCGGCAAGCCCGTGGTCGCGGCGCTGCTCCTCGAGCTGGAGCGCACCACCACCACCTCGTTCATCAACGGCGCGGTCTGGCAGCGCGTGGTCGAGGAATGTCATCGCGACGTCGGAGCGGTCATCGCGGTGCGCTGGTACCTGCCGCGAGAGGTCGCGCGCGCGGTGGCCGAGCTGGACACGTTCGATCTGCGACGCGGCCGCGCGGCGTGCGTGAACGTGGTGCGGCTCGCGAACGCGCTCTGTCAGCGTGAAGGGCTCGACGTGAAGCAGGGCGACCCGGAGACGGTGGCGCGCGTCATCGTGCAGGGCCGTCAGCTGCTGCAGCTCACCGACGAGCAGATTGAACGCGCGACGCGGGGCATCGTGGAGCGCGTGCAGGCGCTGACCCAATCGTCCCCCGAAGCGGAGAACTCGACGCGCGTGTTTGATCGCACTGCGTCATGAGCGAGTGCACGTGTAGGCTCCGGCGCTCGCGTGCGCGCCCTGCTCTTCCTCCCGCTTCTCGTGGTGATGGGTTGCAAGACCATTCCCATCGCGAAGCCGCGCTCGCTCGTCGTGCTGCCGCCGACGGTGTGGCCGCGAGACACGCAGATCAAATGGTACGACATCGAGGGTGATTCCGAGGCTGACCTGCGCGCCGAGATGGACGCGAAGGGCCCGGACACCGACGGCGAGCGACACGACGCGTACACGCGCTGGCACGTGACCTGGCGTTTTCCGTTCGTGCGCGGTGAAGACGGCTGCGCGACGGGGCCGGTGACGACCGACGTGCGCGTGGTGGTGACGCTGCCGCGCTGGCTCGGGTACGCCGACGAGCAGGAGCCGTTGATGCGTCGGTGGCGGCGGTACCTCGAAGCGCTGAAGACGCACGAAGGTGGTCATCGCGACACGGGCTTCCGCGCGGCGAGCGAGATTTCAGAGAAGCTCGCCGAGCTGCCGCCGCAGCCGAACTGCGACGAAGCCGAAGAAGTCGCGAACGCCGCGGCGATGAAGATTCTCGAGTCGTACCGAAAGACCGACGTCGACTACGACGCTGAGACGCGCCACGGAGCGACGCAGGGCGCCGTCTTTCCGTAGCTCACTCTTCTTCGTCGCCAGCGTCGGGAATGGGTTCGCGCGCGCGAGGCCGAGGCGCTGCACACGCCGTGCACTTCACTTCGCCGTCCTCGCGCGGCGAGCCGACGATGCAGTTCGCGCAGACTTTCTTTCCGCAGTTGAAACAGGGCCGCAGCGCGGTGCGTGCCTCGCAGACCTCGCACTCGACTTCTTGCTCCGCTTCGACCGAATCGGGGTCGAACGAGTCAGGCTCGAGCCCGAACTCAGGGTTCCGTTCTTCGCCGTCACTCTCGAGATCGATCGGGCTCTCGGCGAGCACCTCGCCCCAGTCTTCGCGGTGGTCGTCGGAAGCGTGTTCCACCTCTTCCTCGGCTTGCTCTTCGGTCTCTTCGACCGCGACCACTGCGTCGACGGTCGACCCTTCGACCTCCGCGGTCTTCCACCAGTTCTTCGGTCCTGATTGATCTCGGAAGTCGGTCGGATCGAAGTTCTCCTCGACCTCGTCTTCTTCGTACGGCGCGTCGTAGTCCCACTCCCAATCGGGCTGTCGCGGCGTGAAGGTCGTCACCAGCGGCCACTCGGTGCCCACTTCGGGCTCGTCACCAAGCACCACCCACTGACTCGCGTCGAGCTCGAGCAGCACCTCGTCGAGCACCGCGCCGGGATCAGCTCCGAGCGCGCGATCGATCGCCAGCCGCCACAATTCATCGCGCTGCGTCGACGGACCCATGGCCAGCGCACGCACACGCTCGGGTTCGATCGACCACGCGATGCACTCGACGTTCGAAGGGCTCACCGCGAACTCGAGCGTGCGATGACCGGCCTTCGCGAGTGACTGCGAGAGCTGTCGGAGCAGCGCACCGCTCGTCGCGTTCTCCATACGCAGCTCGACCGCGCACCAGGTCTGACATGCGAAGCGAACCGTGCAGGTCGCAGCCGTGAGGTTCTTCGCGTCGAGCGCGCTGGCCAACTTGCGCGCGGCTTCGAGCGGCGCGGCGCTCAACAGAAACGCACGTTCACCGAAGCGACCGGTGCCGTTGCGCGCGATGACTCCGGCGTTCGCGTCGTCGTCGTTGCCGTACTTCCACTGCTGAATGATTCGGGAGACCGGCGCCTCGCTCAGATCATCGTCGACGCTTCCTTCGATGAAGAGCAGGTCGATGTCGGGCACGTCATCGGGTTCGGGCGCTCCGTCGAGCTGCAGCACACGCAGCTCGGGCGCGTCGAGCGCGGAAAAGTTCTCCGCCCCGACGTCGACGCGCAGCACCTCGACGGCCGGCAACGCGAACTCCGAGAAGTCGATGCTGCTTCCACCGAGCAGCGAGAGCACGCGAACGGGCGGCATCGTCTCGAAGGTGAGCTGCCAATCGCTCACTCCATCGAGCGAGAGATGTTCGAGCGGAACGTCGGCGAGAAACGAAAGGTCCGCCGGTGAGCCACGCAGCAACAAGCGCTCGAGCCGCTTGAACGGCGGGAGCTTCAGCGCTTCGGCGAGCGCGGCGTGATCGTCTTCATCGCGGAGCGGAAGGCTGAGCTGCGAGATGAACCCGAAGGCGAAGGTCGCCTCGACGCCGGGAATCGTCGCGAGCGGACCGAGCAGTTCATCGCGGTGATCAGCGATGAGTTGGAGCTCTTCGGCTTTCTGCGCAGCCGCTCGTCGCGCGAACGGCGCGCGGTTTCTCGCGACCTGCAGGTGAATGAGTGAGCCCTGCGCGAGACCCTCGGCGAGCAGCGCGTCGCCGTGGACTTGCAGCTTCTCGTCGCGAAGATCGCGCTCGGACTTCAAGGGCAAAGGACGAAAGGGCGAACCGAACTACTCGCCGCCAGCGAGGGCGTCGGCCGACTGCTGCCACAGCTTCTTGTTCTGCTCGCCGATCTTCTCGATCTGCTTCTGCTGCGCCTTCAGCTTCTCGGCCTTCGCCTTCTCGGCGTCGTCGTCCTGCTTCTGCTTGGCGTCGATGGCGGCGGACTTCTCGTCGAGCGCCTTTTCCTTCGCGTCGAGCTGTGCGGCCTTCTTGTCGAGGTCGGCAGCGCGCGCGTCGTCCTTGGGCTGCGACTTGTCGGTGATGGCCTGCTGCTCGAATTCCGGAGCGAGAATCACCTTCTGCTTCGAAGCAGCCGCCGGAGCGGACTTCTTGCCCTTGATGACTTCGACCTTCCCCGACTGGCCCAACACCACGACGAGTGCAGCGAGCGCGAGTGACATGCGGCTACTGTAGCCGCTCATGCGACGCCTCGTCTTCGCCCTGCTCGCGCTCTTCACGGCGTGCCCGAAACCCGTCGATCCGCCCCCGCCCGAACCGAAGCTGAGCGGCGATGCGTGGACCGCGCGGTTCGACGGCACCACCTTCGTCTTCGAGCGCGCGGGGACGGCTCTCCTGCGAATTCCGTCTGACGCGTTTCAGCTCGGCACCGTCAGCTCACTCGACGACAACGCGAGCTACGACCCGTACTGGCTGCTGGTGAACGATGGCGTCTTCACGCCGATGACGCCGGCGACGTTCGCGTGGCGCACTCCGAGCGAGGCCACCGTCAGCGCGACGGCGGAGCAGCTCGACCTCGCGCTCACCTACAACAAGAACCTCAGCGCGCACGTCACCGCGCAGAAGACGACCGACGGGAGTCTGCGGTTGCTCTTTCTTCCGAGCGGCACGAGCACCGTCGCCATCATGCGCGTGAAGCTCAGCGCCGACGCGACCGAGGGTTTCTACGGGCTCGGTGAGTGGTTCGACGGCATCAACCACCGCGGGAAATTGCGGCCGATGCAGCTCGAGCCTGATCTCAATTCAGAGAGCGCGGCGACGGAAAATCACGTCAGCGTTCCGTTCCTCATCGGCTCACGCGGCTGGGGCGTGTTCTTCGAAACACAGCGGCACGGCGTGCTCGACGTCGCGAAGACCGAGGCGAGCACCATCGACGCGCTGTTCGGCACGGCGGAAGAGAGCAGCAACGGTCTCGCGTTCCACCTCTTCTCCGCCGCGAGCCCGCTCGACATCGTCGGTCAGTACTACGCGCGCACGGGGCAGCCGGTGGCTCCGGCCGATTGGGCGACGGGCCCGTGGATCTGGCGAAACGAAAATCGTGATCAGGCCGAAGTGGAAGACGACGTGCGGCAGATCCGCTCGCTCGATCTCGCGACGAGCGGGTACTGGATCGATCGGCCCTACGCGACCGAGGTGAACACCTTCGACTTCAACCCGACGCAGTTCCCCGACGCCGGAGCGATGATCTCCAACATCCACTCCGCCGGTCTGCGACTCGCGCTGTGGCACACGCCGTATCTCGCGATGGGCGCCGAGCCGTTCCGTTCAGAAGCGCTGGCGCAGAATTTCTTCCCGCCGACGCAGGGCGCGTATCTCAATCGCTGGAGCGCGCCGCTCGACGTGCGCAAACCCGGAGCGACGACGTGGTGGAAGCAGAACGTCGCGCGCTACATCGACATGGGCGTCGAGGGCTTCAAGCTCGACTTTGCGGAGGACATCGCGGCGGGAGTGAGTGGTCGCCGCAGCATGTGGGTCTTCGCCGACGGCGCGACTGATCGCGTGATGACCGATCGCTACCCGCGCGAGTACCACGACATGTATCGACAGGCGCTCGGCACCAACCCCGGGTTCCTGCTCGTGCGTCATGCGCGCTGGGGTGAGCAGACGCGCGGAGTGATCGTGTGGCCAGGCGACATCGACGCCACGCTCACCAAAGCAGGCGAGTCGTTCGTCGATCGCGGAGGCGACACCAACGTCGGCGTCGGAGGTCTGCCTGCGGCGATTCGCGCGGGTGTGGGACTCGCGGCCTCGGGCTTTCCGTATTTCGCGAGCGACACCGGCGGTTATCGCCACTCGCCGCCCGACAAGGAGACGTTCGTGCGCTGGGTCGAACACTCCGCGCTGATGCCGGTGATGCAGACCGGAGATTCGTCGAGCCAGCCGCCGTGGGTGTTCAACGCCGAGAACGGTCGCGATGCAGAAGCGCTCGAGGTGTATCGGAAGTTCGCGCGGCTGCATCTGCGGCTGTTCCCCTTCTTCAAGTCGCGCGCGCTCGAGGAGCCGGGTCGTCCACTCGTGCGTGCCTTCGGTCTGCAGTTCCCTGAGTTCGGTGCGCACCCGGAGGATCAGTACTGCCTCGGTGACGAGTTGCTCGTCGCTCCGATCGAGACGAAGGCGATGATCAGCCGGTCG
Organism: Archangium sp.; assembly: GCA_047600485.1. Classification (GTDB taxonomy): domain Bacteria; phylum Myxococcota; class Myxococcia; order Myxococcales; family Myxococcaceae; genus Archangium_A. Next base: position 8,910,185 of record JASGKS010000001.1, on the reverse strand, counting down.
TTGATCAAGCCGCCCGGGCGTTGGTTCGACTTCGAGGACGGGAGCGAACTGCAGGGTGCGGCGGGCGCTTCAGTCAGCGTCAACGCTCCGCTCACGAAGTTGCCACTCTTCATTGCTGAAGGCGCGCTCGTCGCGATGCTCGAGCCGACGATGGACACGCTCGCTCCGACGACTGACAGCACCGTGCGGTCGTTCGCGAATTCTCCCGGGGTGTTGTGGGTTCGCGTGCAGCCGAGCGATGCGACGCGCACCAAGACGTTGTTCGACGGGACGAAGCTCGATGCGACGAGCAGTGAGCTGAAGGCGACTGCGGGTTCGAGCTTCACCACGTCGGTCGTTTGGGAGTTCGTTGGGGTGAGTGCGGGTGGCTCGGTTACGCACGGCGGAGTGGCTGTGCCTTCGGTCGCTGATCTCGACGCGGTCGCTAGCGGCGTGCTGATCAGTGGCGGCCGCGTGATGATCAAGACTCCGATCGACGGGCTGCCAACGGTGTGGCGCTGAGTTCTTGAGCACTTCCCCCTCTCCCGCGAGGGAGAGGGTCGGGGTGAGGGTGAAACAGAAGGCCGCAACTTCTCGTTTTCACTGACACGCCGGAACCCCGCACAGTCCTGAATCTCGTCGCGTCCTCTGGGCGATGACTCGCTCCGCGCTCGCCCTTTCTCTCGCCGTTTCGATCTTCAGCGCCTCGTGCGGAACCACCGCGTCGAAGTGCAATCCACAGACGTGCCAGTTCGGCTGCTGTGATGCCAAAGGCACGTGCCAGGCCGGCTCGGCCGCGGCCGCGTGTGGAACGCAAGGTGCCGCCTGCGTCTCGTGTGGCTTCGGTCAGCAGTGCCAGCTCGGCAGCTGCGGAATCATCGGCGCAGGCGGAGGACCTGGAAGTGGCGGCGGCTCGACAGGCGGTGGAGGTGCAACCGGCGGCGGAAGTGCAACAGGCGGCGGAAGCGCAACAGGCGGCGGCGCAGCGACAGGTGGTGGAGAAGCGTCAGGCGGCGGCAGCGCAACCGGCGGCGGAGGCGGCAATGCGACGGGCGGAGGCGACGCGACTGGCGGCGGCAACGCGACCGGCGGCGGCAACGCGACCGGCGGCGGCAACGCAACCGGCGGCGGCAACGCAACTGGCGGCGGCAACGCGACTGGCGGCGGCAGCGCAACTGGCGGCGGCAGCGCAACGGGCGGCGGCAACGCGACCGGCGGCGGCACCGGCGCACCCATCGGCGATTCGTGCGCGAACCCCGAGTCGCTCACCACGGGCACGAGGAGCGGCCTCGTGTTCGGCGGCTACTCCGACGACTTCGGCGACTCGGCGGTCTGCTCCACGTTCACCGGCGGCCCCGACCGCGTCTTCGCGATCGACGTTCCGGCAGGCCTGCGACTCGACGTGACGGCGGTACCAGGTTCCACGCTCGATCTCGGACTCTCGATTCAGAGCGCGTGCGGCTCGACGTGCCTCGCCGCCGCCGACGCGAGCCTCGGCACCGAGAACCTGTCGTGGACCAACGAAAGCGCATCGACGGCGCACGTCTTCCTCATCGTCGACGCGACGACGCCCACCAGCGCGACGATCAGCTTCTCGCTCACCACCAACCTCGTGGCTCCTGCGGTCGACGATCGCTGCGGCACCGGCGCAGTCGTCCTCGCGAACGGAAGCACGCTCAGCGGCCAGACCACGACCAGCTACGGCTCCGACTACGGAGGCTTCGGGTTGCTCTGCAGCGGCTCCGACCGAGGACCCGATCGCGTCTACCGCTTCACCGTTCCGAGCAATCAACGCGGAGTGATCACCGTCACGCCCGCGGCCACCGACGACGTCGCGCTGAATCTGGTCGAGGCACCGGCGCAGAACTGCAGCGCGCTGCCCCGCGTGTGCAGCAACAGCTCGAATGACGCGACCGAAGGCGGAGTCGAGACCGCAGTGGTGAACAACCTCTCGACCGGTTCGCGCGACTACTTCGCGATCGTCGACGGAAGAAACCCCATCTCGAGCTACTCGATTCGCTTCACGCTGCAGACGCCACCGGCGACCGACATCTGCGCGAGCGCGCTGGCCATCACCACCGGCGTCAACCGCAACGACACGCTGAGCGGCTTCACCAACGACTACGGCACCGCGGCTCCGCTCGAGTGCTTCCCCTACCCCGGAGCCGATCGCGTCTACCGCGCCTCGGTCCCCGCTGGTCAGCGCTTCGCGCTCAACGTCACTCCGAACATCTCGAGCGGCTTCGATCCCGTCATCAACCTCTACGTCGGCGGAGACTGCGAAGCACCGACGCGCACCTGCGTGCGCACGATGAACAGCGCGGCGGCGAACGGAGAAGAGGCGATCGTGTACTCCAACGAATCGACGCAGCCGCAGACGGTGTTCGCGGTCGTCGGCTCGGCCACGCTCGGCAGCAACACGGGCTTCAACCTGCAGGCGAACATCGCCACCATTCCGCCCGGAGAAACGTGCCGCACTGCCATCGCGCTCAACCCGACGGTCACTGGCTCGACCCGAGGCAACGGCCACGACTTCACACCCGGCATGGACTGCACGGACATGTTCCAGCCCGACGTCTGGTACTCGATGAACGTGCCCGCCGGTCAGCGCCTGAGCGTGCGCGCGACGACCAGCAGCATCACCACCGATCTCGTCCTCAATCTCGTCGGCGGCCCCTCGGGGAATTGCAGCTCGGGGGCGGCGTGCCTCGCGTCTGCGGACGACAGCGGTGACGGTTCGAGCGAGACACTCACGTGGACGAACACCAGCAGCTCGAGCGCGAGCGTCTTCGTTCAGGTGACGACGTTCGGTGAGCCGGGCCCGTACACGCTGACCACGACCTTGCAGTGAATTGCACGCAGTTCAGTTGAGCGGAATGGGCTGCACCGGCGTGGGCATCGGCTGTGGAGTCTGCGGTGCGACCGGTGCAGCGGGCGCCATGCGTCGCGCGGTCTCGACGGCATCGAGGTAGTTGCGCTTTCGGTTTCGCGCCGCCGCTTGCTCGTACGCCGCGAGCGCCTGCGACCAATCGCCCTCGACTTCCCACGCGACGCCGAGGTCGTACCAGGCGCCGTCGTGGTCGGGCTGCTGCTGGGTCAACCTGGTGAAGAAATCGATCGCTCCGCGCCACTGCGACGAGAGGAGCAGGTTCACACCCACGTCGAGCTCGCCTCCATCTTCGAGCGGGAGCTCGGCGTTCTGGCGGCCAGGCCGCAGCGTGGCTTCGAAGCGCGCTCCGATGTTGTTCACCGAGGTGCGCACCAGCGAGCCGCCTTCGCCGATGCTGCCGGTGCGGCGGTCCCAGAAGTTGAAGTCGTAGGGTTTGGTGCCGTCGTTCGCGAGCAACGTCACGTCACAGGCGATGCGCGAATGCGCCTCGGGGCCGTAGCGCGTCATGTCGTTGCCGACCTCGGACTGGGTGAGGACCACGGTGAGCGTGCCGTCGCCGCACGGCGCTGTCGGGCAGACCGCGAAGCCGAGCGTGGTGAGGCGCTGCTCGAACTGGGTCTTCATTTGGTCGTCGACGCGAATGGGCACGCCGATCTCACCGCGCAGCAAGCTGTTCACCACCGAGTTCTCGACCGTGCGCCCGACCGCGGTCTTCACCTCGACCGACATCGTGCGCACGTTGCCGAAATTCCCCTCGGGCGGAGCGGGCCGCGAGAACCGCAACACCGTCTGACAACCCGAAGCAGCGACGAGCAGAACCAACAGGAGTGGGCGCGTCATCGCCCTCGAGCGTACCGCGCTTCAGTTCTTCTTCGTCGCAGGCGTCGCAGTGGTGACCGTCGCGACCTTCTGCGGGAAGCGCTCGGCGTTCACCAACCACGACGCGGCGTTCTTCACGTACCGCGCAGTGCCCGCGTCGTCCCACGACACGGCGAGGCGCGTGAAGCCGCCGTCCATCAGCAGGCGCTTGCCGTCCTTCTCGTAGGCGACGTTCACCAGGTTGCCGGCCGAGCCGTAGAGAATCGCGGTGAAGCCCGGCGGAAGCTCAGGCGCGCGCGACGCATCGAACTTGGAGCCGTCGTAGAGCGCCGCGTTGCGCCCGTGCGGCGCGGTGAACTGCACGGTGGCGATCGACGTGCCTTCGTAGAGGTGCTCGAGGCCCGTGGTGATGAGGTGGCCTTCCTTCAAGCCCACTCCGCCCGGCTTCTGCGAGATGCCGACCGCCACTTCACCGAGCAGATTGCCTTCCATGCGCAGCCCGGGCACCAGCGCGTTCGCGATGCGGTTGGTGTCGACGTAGAGCGGCTCGTTGTCACCCCACAGGTAGACGCCGTGGCCTTCGTCGAAGAACGCCTTGATGGCCGCGATGTGCGCGTCGGACAGCCGCGCGTCGCCGTTCGAGATGAGCCACACCTGGCACGACTGCGAGAGCGCCTTCTTGAACTCGGCGATGGGCGGCGTGAGCCCGTTGGGGATGACGACCGAGTTGAGCCCCTTCAGCTTCAGCGCGGCGCGGGTGTTCACCAGCGTGTTGCCGGTCTGATCGATGATCAGCACCGTCTGACCTTCGAACGCTCCGTCGATCGCGAGGTCGTATTGATCACCGCGCGCGTTGCCGTGCGGGTCCTTGCTGATCTCCTTGGTCTTCGACGGAACGAACTCGACCTTGCCCGTCTCGTCGCTGCGCTTCACCTCGTAGGCCGCGGCCGGCGCGTTGTGTCCGGCGGCCGGCGTGTACTGCGCGAGGGCCGGAAGAGAAGAGAACGCCACGAGGGCGCAAGCCGCGAGAAGGAAACGATGAGCTGAAGTCATCGGCGCTTCAACGGACGGCCGCGAAAATCGATCTGCCGCGCGCTACAAACCGCGTCCATGTCATTCGCGTTCACCGAGTTGCTCCCGTTGACGAAGCAGAACACCCCGTGGCGCCTGCTCAGCAAGGACGGCGTCAGCACGTTCGAAGCGAAGGGCCGCACGTTCCTCGAGGTGCAGCCCGAGGCGCTGACGCTGCTCACCAAGACCGCGATTCGCGACATCTCGCATCTGCTTCGGCCGGGCCACCTGCAGCAGCTCAAGAACATCATGGGAGACCCCGAGGCGACGCAGAACGACAAGTTCGTCGCGCTCGACCTGCTCAAGAACGCCAGCATCGCGGCCGGCATGGTGTTGCCGATGTGCCAGGACACGGGCACCGCCATCGTGAAGGGCAAGAAGGGTCAGTTGGTGTTCACCGGAGCGAACGACGAAGAGGCCATCGCGCGCGGCGTGTACGAGACGTTCACGCAGACGAACTTGCGGTACTCGCAGCTCGCTCCGCTGACGATGTTCGAAGAGAAGAACACCGGCTCGAACCTGCCGGCCGAAATCAAACTCAGCGCGACGCAGGGTGATGAGTACCACTTCCTCTTCATGACCAAGGGCGGCGGCTCGGCGAACAAGAGCTACCTGTTCCAGGAAACGAAGGCGCTCTTGAACCCCGCGTCGCTCTTGAAGTGGCTCGACGAGAAGCTGCGCACGCTGGGGACGGCCGCGTGTCCTCCGTACCATCTGGCGGTGGTCGTCGGAGGCACCTCGGCCGAGACGGCGCTCGAGACGGCGAAGCTGGCGTCGGCGCGCTACCTCGATGGCTTGCCGACCAAGGGCAGCGAGCTCGGCCACGCGTTCCGCGACGTGGAGTTCGAAGTGGAAGTGCACAAGCTCACGCAGCGCATGGGCATCGGCGCGCAGTTCGGCGGAAAATATTTCTGTCACGACGTGCGCGTGATTCGGCTGCCGCGACACGGAGCGAGCTGCCCGGTAGCGGTGGCGGTGAGCTGCAGCGCCGACCGTCAGTGCCTGGGGAAGATCACGAAGGACGGCATCTTCCTCGAGGAACTGGAGCACGACCCGGCGAAGTTCCTGCCCGAGGTCGACGAGAAGACGTTCAGCGGTGACGTGGTGAAGGTCGATCTGCGCATGCCGATGAACGAGATCCGCGCGCTGTTGTCGAAGTACCCCATCAAGACGCGGCTCTCGTTGAGCGGGCCGTTGATCGTCGCGCGCGACATCGCGCACGCGAAGTTGAAGGAACGGCTCGATGCGGGTCAGGGCCTGCCGCAGTACTTCAAGGATCACGCGGTCTATTACGCGGGGCCGGCGAAGACTCCGGCGGGCATGCCGTCAGGTTCGTTCGGTCCGACGACCGCGGGCCGCATGGACTCGTACGTCGATCTCTTCCAGAAGAACGGAGCGAGCCTGGTGATGCTCGCCAAGGGCAATCGCAGCAAGGCCGTGACGAACGCGTGCAAGGCGTACGGCGGCTTCTACCTCGGCAGCATCGGTGGTCCTGCGGCGCGGCTCGCGCAGGACTGCATCAAGAAGGTCGAGGTGCACGAGTACCCCGAGCTCGGCATGGAAGCGGTGTGGAAGATCGAGGTCGTCGACTTCCCCGCGTTCATCGTGGTCGATGACAAGGGCAACGACTTCTTCAGCGGCCTGCTCCCCGACGGCACGAAGGCCTGAAGAAAGAAACTCCCTCTCCCCCGCAGGGGAGAGGGTCGGGGTGAGGGCACGTCATTTCCCGTAGCGCTCGCGCACGAATTCGCCGCTGAGCTCGACCACCGCACCGTCGCGCAAGACGACCGCCTTGAGCTGTTTGTCCTCGGTGAGGTGGAGCACCGCGAACATCTGCTCCGTCGTCTTCACCCGAATTCCATCGAGCGCGAGCACCACGTCGGTCTTGCGGAAGCCGAACCAGAACAACGGAGGGCTCGTCTGGTCCGACACCGACGCGCCTCGAGTCTCACCAGCCAACGCTGCCGTCGTGACCCGCGGTGGCGAACCGCCGAAGAGGCGCTCCGCGGCTTCCTTGCCCTTCGCCGCCCACGCACCGCGCTCGTACTTCCGTCCCGCCGCGCGCAGATAGAAGTCGTCGAGGTGAAAGGGCGAGCCGTAGCGCGCCGAGAGTTCCATCAACACCGACTCCGCGTCCCGGAACTTCCCGGTGCGCTCGAGGTAGATCGCCTTCAGCTTGAAGCCCGCCCCGCTCCGCGTCTCGTAGACCTCGTCGACCAGCGCGCGCGCATCGTCGAGACGCTTCTGCTCGAAATAGAAGTCGAGCAACGGTCGCGCGAAGTTCGAGAACGCCACGCGCGACCCCGGGTCGGAACGCCAGCGCTCGAGCACGTTGACGTATTCGGGCAGGCGATTGGCCCGCAGGAACAACACCAGGTCTCCGCAGTTCGCGCGCTGCGCCTCGCACTGAGCCTCGAGCAACTCGCGGCCCGGCCGCTCGACCCGCGCGCCGACGGCCTCCATCGCACGCACGTCGTACTTCACCAACGGCCCCATCACGTCGAGCGCGCGATCGGTCGTCAGCCGTTCCCGGGGAATCGATCGCAGCTCGAGCAACCTCGGCCCGAACGCGAACGGAGCGAGCGCCAGCCACGCTTCCCGCCGCGTCACGCTCGGCTTCGCGAGCCACAACGCTGTGAACCTTGAATCGGCGTCGTACGCCGTGCCACGCGGCGTCTCGAGCGGGTCGAGCGGCTCACCGCACGCCTCGCGCACCAGCATCTGCACGCGCGGATTCACCATCGTCCACACCGCGCGCGCAGCGGCGCACTGTTCGGCCGAGCGGCGCGGCTTCGGCCCACGGTCACGCAGCAACCACGCCGCGCCCCACAGCGGCTCGTTCTTGAACTCCTCGTCGGCCGCGACGCGAATGCGTTCTGCTTCGTCGGGCAGGTTCAGGGTGAACGCGAACGTGCGGTAGTGCATCAACGCCGCGCTCATCGCGTTGCGCGTCAGGTGCCGCTTCCACGCCGCCTCAGGAATCACCGCTGGCGCAGCAGAGATCCACTTCTCCACCGCAGCGCGTTCCGCGGCTTCGAGCTCGAACTGCGTCTCGGCGTGCATTCGCATCACCGGCACCGGCCGCGATTCGTTCGACGCAAACAGCACGCGCGCAAACACCGGGTCGTCTCCGAATTCCGCTTCGATCGCCTCGGTTCCCGCGCGCTCCGCGAGGACGTGAAAACGCACCAGCTTCTCGAGCGCTCCGAGATTCGGAGGCACCGGCTGTTTCCAATTCCCGTCGAGCGCACTCAGCCAGACGCTCCGATTGGTAAACGCCGGAGTACGAAACGACGCGACCATCGCGGTGGCCACGCCGATGCGCCTTCGTAGAGCCGCTTCGTCCGACGACACCAACAGCTCGATCAAGACGCGCGCCACGTTTCCATCGCCGGTCGGGAGCGGATGGCGCACAGCAGCGGGAACCAAGCCCGTGCCGATCGCCAGCTGCGCCGTCGCGAGCGTGAGAAACTCGCGAGGGTCGACCAGCGGACCACCTTCGCGCCACGCCATTACCGCCAGCAGGAGTGCTGCCCCGAACCGCGGAGGGCTGGCTCGCGGCATGGCCTCGAGCCTGGCCTGCTCCTTCGCTGCGAGCTCACCGAGCGTCGAAGCCGAGATGTCCGTGCCGAGGCGGACGAGGGAGTACGAGATCAGCCCGTCGGGCATCGCCTGCGGCTCGCGAAACAGCAGGGGCACGAGCGGCACCCACGTGTCGGGCGAATAGACGTGCTCAGCGAGCGGAAGCGCGACCTCCTCGGTGCCCCTGTCCAACTCGACCGTCGCGCTGAAGCCCTGCTCGGTGTTCTTCAGCGTGACTCGGGCCGGTGGCTCCTTCGCCAGCCGGGCCTGCTCGAGCATCGCGCTCACCACTCTGCACGCGAGCACACCCTCTTCGCTCGCATCGGGAGGTACGCATTCCCAGTTCAGGGCTTTGCGCGGAGGCGGCACGTTCTGCTGCGACGCCGTGCACGACACGAACGACCACACCACCAACGCCGCAATCCGCTTCATCGCGCCTCCCTCGACCGGCGCGCAGCATAGAGTCCCGCGCATGGCCACGTACAACTGTCCGACGTGCGGCAACGCGCTGACCCGTCAGTCCAACAACGCCGCTGGAGCAACCGGCGGCCTCGTCGGCGTCCTGCTCTCGATCGCCTTCGCCAGCTACCACTGCGCGCAGCACGGCCAGATCGCCCGCTCGCAGTTCCCCGGCGAAGTGCGCACCAAGATGATGGTCAACACGCTGCTTCTCATCGGAGCGGCCTTCGTGCTGCTCGTCGTCGTCATCGGCATCATCGTCGCCGTGAACTGATCAGTGCTGCTGGTGGTGGTTGCGCTGAAACAGGCTCAGCTCGATCGCATCGATTTTCGCCAGCGCGCTCTTCAGCCCTTCGGAGCTGCACGTCCCCTCGGTGCGAATCTGCAGCAACTGCGTGCGCTGCGCGTCGAGCACCTGCTTCACCAGCTCGAACGCCGCCTTCTGCTGCTCGCCCTGCTCTTCGTTCGCGCCGGCAAACGTGAACTTCCGCACGCGCGCCACCAGCTCTGAGTCGAACACCGCACCATCGGCACGCTTGAGGTCCGCCGTGTCGAGCAGCGACGCCGCTGCCTGCTCGAGCGCCACGCGAATGCTCTCGGTCTCGAGCCGCTCCAGCTCGGGGTCAGGCGGAGGAAAGCCGAGCTTCTTCACCAGCCACGGCAGCGTGCTCCCCTGCACCACGAGCGAGAACGTCGCGACCAGAAACGCGGTCAGCACCAGGAACGAGCGATGCGGCATGTCGTTGGGCAGCGTCTGCGCCGCCGCCACCGTCACCGCGCCGCGCATGCCCGCCCACACCAGCAACACGCCGTGCTTCCCGCCGAGCGGCTGCTGCATCATGAACGCGATGTCCGAGAGCGCGCGCTGCGTGCGCGTGCGGCCGGCGCGCGTCTGCTTCGAATCTTCCGCGGTCGCGAGCTCATTCTTCATCGCGGTGAACCGCGGCAGCGCCGCTTCCCACTTCGCGCGCACCTTGCGCTGCGACTGGAGCATCAGCGCCACCCAGATGGCCCGCACCAGCAACATGATGCCCAGCGCGAGGCCCGCCAACATCGCCGCGCGCGCGAAGCCCAACGTCCCCGCGTCGACGCGATCGAGCAGCGGCACGAGCTGCAGACCCATCAAGAAGAACAGCGCGCCCTCGAGCAGCAGCTCCACCGTGCGCCAGTTCTGCTCGTCGTTGTGCCGCAACGTGGGAGGCAGGAAGCGCGGCGACGCGTGCCCCATGGTGATGCCCACCGCGACCACCGCCACCAACCCCGACGCGCCGAGGTGTTCGGCCGGCACGTACGCGACGTAGGGAATCACGAACGACAGCAACGTATTCGCCGTGGGGTTCGGCATGCGCTGACGCAGCCGCAGCGCGACGTAGCCGACGCCGACGCCGATGGCGGTCGCGATGACCACCGAGAGCAGGAAGCTCCACGCCACGCCCCACAGACTCACCGCCGTCGCGATGGCGGCGATCGCCGAGCGCAACAGCACCAGCGCCGACGCGTCGTTGAGCAGACTCTCACCATCGAGCACCGCCACCGCGCGCGGAGCGACCCGCAGCTGCTTCACGATGCCCGTCGCCACCGCGTCGGTCGGGCTCACGATGGCGCCGAGCGCCACTCCGCCGGCGAAGCCGAGGTCGGGAATCATCGACGAGAAGAACCAACCGAGCGCGAGCGCCGACCACACCACGAGCGTGACCGATAGACCGCTGATGGCGCGGAAGTCGCGGCGAAAATCCATCGCGGGCATCGAGATGCTGGCCGCGTAGAGCAGCATCGGCAGCACGCCCGCGAGAATCCATTCCGGTTCGAGGTGAATTTCGGGGCCGACGCGCGCGAGTGAGATGGCGACGCCCGCTGCCACCAGCAACAGCGGCGCGGAGACGCTCAGCTTCGGTGCGAACGTGTAGACGCCGACGATCAACAGCACGCTGAGGATGACGAACAGACTCAGAGGCATGCGCGTGGCTTAGTTACATCTCCAAAGACGCGCCACAGTCGCGCCCCAGTCCTGACCGGTCGACCAATCCGACTCTCGGTCGATGCGGCAAACACATCCACGCCAGACGCTCGCGGAGATCAGGTGGCTGCCCAGTCCTCGTTGTTGCGGGGCCATCAGGTAGATGTCCGATCGACCTTCGACGAGCACGTCGAGCATGTCGCGGCTCGGGTGCGCTGAACGCTCGGCGACCAGCACGAGAGGAGGCAGCGGCCGCTCGAGTTCCTTCATGAGCGAGGACGCCTCGGTGAGGAGGGATCGAAGCTGATCGGGTGATTTCGCCGAACCGCCAGCGACGCGAACTTCGACGTCCGACAACTGCGCGATCCAAACCAGGTCTTCTTTCGGAGCGCTGCACGAACTCGTTGACCCCAGAGTCCACGCACGTGCGGAATCGAAATGATCGAGTTCGATCGGCTCTTGCCATGCCCACGACGCCCGCTGTTGCGAGTCGAGCGCGGCGCGAACGCCAACAATTGCGCAAGACACTCCCAGGCAGAGACTCAGGATGGCTGGGCCGAACTGAGGTGACGCTGCGACCAGGGGCTGATCGCGTGTGTTCTGTCGATAAGCGACCGCGCCAAAAGTGAGCAGCACCATCGCAACAACAACCAATGCGACCTTTGCGCCCACAAGCCAGGCCTCGAAGGTGAACGCATCGGAAAAGCTTGCCCCAAGCGCGACCACTCCCCCGACTGCACCAACGAGCGTCACAAGACGGAGGGCAAGCACGTACGGCCGAGTGCCCGACTCTTCGAGCAACGCTCGGGCAAAAGCCAGCACCCACACCGCGCTCCAGACCGCGAAGGTAGCCCTTCGCACATCAAACGAAGCGCGCCCTGTCTCCACTGCGACGCGCACAAAAGTCGTCTGAAGCCAGAACAGGTCAAAGAGTGTCGCGACAAGAGCGAGGAAAAAGACGAGGTCGAAAGAGCGTTTTTCGCTCGCTCGAAACCCGGCCTTGAAGGCCAGGCTGAACGCCGCAACCCCGATGCTCGCCAGCCAACCCCAATGCATGCGCCACTCCGAGCCCAGCGCGGCGTCGGAGTGGTAGCGCACCAACGACTCGAGCCAATGGAACCAGGACGCCAGACCTGCACTGCCGGCCAACAGGAAACAGACTCCGAGCAGTGAGGTGAACTCAGCGGGCGGGCGGGCTCTCGATCTCATGAGCCGGCATCGCGACAAGAACACGTGAGCTGGTGACCCAACTTGCTGGTCCAGACCTCATCGCATCGAACACTGCGATCGACGGGCGCCGAATTCTCCGGGTATTCCCCAAAAATGCAGCCGTCTCGCGCGACCTTTCGCCGAACATAGTACGGCCCGTGAAGAGGCGCGGGCGCGTCGTCGTCGTGAAAGAACGAGTACTCGAATCCGTCGGACTCGAGTGTCCACCGCATCGCCTGGTCGCCACGGGATCGGCAGTGGCACGCCGAGAGGGTGAGTACCCAGATGACAAGGAGATGGCGGCCAATCACGCTCGACATCACAGCGTGACTCACCTTCGCAGGACAGCGACGAAAGCTTCCCGCTGTTGAACAAGAACTGTGGCCGGCCGGTAGCCCTCGGCGCGCGCTTGAAGCAGATGTCGTCCAGTTCCGATTCGGACGCACGCGATGCCGTCCGAATCGGCGTCGGCGACGTCCACAACGACATCATCGAGAATCCGGCCGACTGAACTCACTTCGCGCCCACTCAGCAGGGGCTCGGTGCGCTCGGGCGACAGCACAATGACTGAGCCGCCGCGAACGATGTTCCCGCTTGAGTCAACGAGCCGCCCACAAACAGTTTCAGGAGCGCCGTCGTGCGCAGGAATGGTGATCGCAAGCGATGGCGCGCAAGAGACAGCAAGCAAGAGACCGAGTGAGCCGGCGATGAGATTCCTCATGGATTTCTCGGGCCGGAATCCGTCACTCTGCAAAGACTGTAGCCCGCTTGACTCGCAGCCCGGTCGGTCACTCTCGACTTCCTTCAAAGCGCGCGATGGCAATAAACACCGCGGCCGCAAGCGCAGTGGCAAGAGCGCCAAGCACCCCCGCCAGAACCAGATTCTCGGCGACGAGCTGCGCCTTCCAATGCGCACGCGTGCAGAGGCCCAAGGCAAGAGCGGACCAGGAAACAACTGCCCAGCGCACTGCCATTCCGCGAGCGAAGGTTCGGCCTGTTCCGCGAAAGGCGATGGAGGAAATGAAAGCCCATCCGAGGACAACTGCGCTTGGCGCGAGCAACTCACGAAGCCGCTCGCTCAGACTCGACTGCAATGGTGCAGTCAGGATCGCAGTCCACACAAGTGCGAGGACGCCGATCACTCCAAACACCTGCGCGATCCAAGCCCGCATCACCGACCAAGCCCAGGCTCGGTGACCATGGGAGAAGTGAAGAAAGTCGACGTCGCCGAACGTCTCAAGGCCATTGTAGGTCGCCGTCCACGTCTTGAAGGGTCGATCAGCTATGGTCCGCGACCATGGATGCGCGCTCGTACCTGACCAGGGTCGGCCTCACCGTCGACGTCTCCGCGGTCCGCGAATCACAACAGGTCCTGTGGGGCGTGCTCGATGAGGCGAAAAAGGCCTCGCTCCCGGCCACTCCGTCGGCGCTCAACGCGCTCTATCAATACAGAGTGCCCAAGCTCTCGCTCGACGGCTCCTGCTCACTCAAAGACGAGCTCGACCCCACGCCCTACGACCTGAGCAAGGTGCTCGGTGGCCGCTCGATTCAGAACTCCTTCGCGCTCATCACCCTCGACGCGCTGGTCGAGTCGATTCACGAGCGACTGAAGGCCGACTGGCTCGGCGTCTACCACTCGCGCACCGTGGGCGATGGCCAGGCCCTGGTGAAGCTCGCCTACCGCGGAGTCGAAAGCCGCCCCGAATTCCCCCTCACCGAAGCATTCGCGAAGTCGTCGAACAACGTGCAGGTCGCGCTCTCGACCAAAGCGCTGGTCATCGACGACGTGCGCGCGCACATCGCGGCCGGCGGCGCGTACTACGAGTGCGACGCGAAGGTGCAAAGCGAGGCGTGCCTCCCGCTGCTCGACCCCAACGGCAAGTGCGTGGGCATCATCGACGCCGAGTCGAGCAAGCCGAAGTTCTTCGATCGCGACCGCCTCGCGTTGCTGGTGAGCCTCGCCACCGAGTGCGTGGCTCACCTGCCCCGCTAGAACTTCACGGGCAGCTGCTGCAGGTTCCGCCGAGGCACGTGCCGCTGTTGCACTCGCCGAAGCCACGGCACATTGAACCGTTCGGCAACGGCGCCACGCAGCCCGCGTCGGCCGAGCACGCACCAGCGATGCAGCGACCGTCGATGCACGGCTCACCGACGTGGCCGGTCGCTGAGCAGACTCCACCCACGCAGCGATTCAGGCCGCTGCACAACGAGTCGTTCACACACGGAGCTCCTTGCGCCAGCGGCGCGCGGCAGCGGTAGAGCGTGTCACCGACCGCGGTGGTGCAGCGGTCCGACAACGTCGCGCACGAGTCGCTGTGATTCATGTCGCATTCCGCGTTGGTCGCGAAGCGCGCTGCGCAAGTGCTGGTGTCGTTGCAGTAGTCGCTCGCGCGGCAGTTGCCCGACGAGTCGCACGCGGTGCCCGCTCCCGCAGCGGCGCAGTGCCTCGACGCATCACAGAACAACCGCGCACCGCACGAGTACGAGCTGGTGCACGGAGTGCCCACCATCGGCGTGCCGCACGTGCCCTGCTGACCGACGCCGCCGTCGAGGTTGGCCGACCAGCCGAGGCACGTGTCAGTCCGACAGGTGATGGCTTCGTTGGTGCACGCCGCTCCGGTGCCCACCCGCGTGACGGCCTGACAGGTGCGCAACACGCTGTCGCAGACGAGGTCGCTGCGGCACTCGCCGAAGCCGCGGCACTGCGCTCCGACGCCGAGCGGCATTCGACAGAGGCCGCCGACGCACGAGTTCGGCGATGCGCACTCATCGATGGAGCCGTTGCAGCTGGCGTTCGCCGGCTTGCTCGTCGCGCAGTGGCTGGTGGTGTCGCAGTACGTGCCCGAGACGCAGGGGGCGCTGAACGAGCACGCTCCGCCGAGGGGAACGCTCGCCACGCACATCGAGCTGGTGTTGTCGCAGCGGCGCGACTGACACTCCCAGCTGCCGGTGCACGTCGAGCCCGCAGCCTTCAGCGCGAGGCACACCTGCGTCACGCTCTCGCAGTACAGGCCGGTGTCACACTCCGCCGTTCGGCTGCACGGCTGATTCGCGCCACCCGTCGCGACGTTCTGACACTGCTTCGGGCACGTCATGCCCACGCAGGTGTCCGCCATGTTGGCGCACTCGAACGAGGAGCTGATGCACGCGCCGCCGGTGGGCACGAGTCCCACGTACTCGGGGTTGCTGATGGCCGAGCACGCCGGGTCAGACGGGCCGGCCGAGCACGACGCGGTCGAGAGTGATGCTGCGCAGGTCTGGAACGCCTGCTGCGTCGCCGCGGTCAGGCCGACGTTCGACACCTGCGTCGAGCTCACCGCGGAATAGAAGTAGTACGGGCCGTAGTACGCGATGCAGTCGGCGCGCTGCGACGAAGGCAACGCTCCGCAGCGAATCGAGAAGTCGCAGTACGCCGTGAAGAGCGCGGTGTAGCCGGCCAACACGCCAGTCCCCGTGCCGCCACCCGTTCCGCCGCCGACGCCGCCGCCCGTGCCTCCGCCGTTACCGCCGCCCGTGCCTCCACCCGTGCCGCCGCCGTTACCCGAGCTCGCGGGCGTGCAGACGCCGACCTGACACACCTGCGTCGCGGGGCACGCCTGGCACATCGCCCCGAGCGTTCCGCACGCCGCGCTGGTCGGCGAGGTCACACATTCTCCCGCCGCCGAGCAGCAACCCGTCGAGCACGTCGACGAATCACACTTCTTCGAGGGGCAAGCCATGAGGAGGACACCGAGAGCCGACAAAGCCAGGAGGGCGCGCAGGTTCATGTTCGCGGCATAGAACGAAACCGCGGCGTTCGCTTGCGCAACGAGGCGTCTCCGGACATAAACCGTTTATGGCCAAGAAACTGTTCGGAGCGCTCGGAGTGGTGGTGCTGCTTCTCGTCGCGGTGCTCGCCTTCGGAGTGGGCTGCGCGGGCCCGGCCTACGTCGCCGGCAAGCGCGTGGCTCCCGCGGTGCCTGCCGACGTGGTGCACGCCGAGGCGCGGCTCGAGACCACCGACGGGCTCAAGCTGCTCACGCAGTCGTGGAAGCCGCAGGGTGAAGCGAAGGGCGTGCTGATCATCGTGCACGGCCTCAAGGACTACGGAGATCGCTACGCCGACTTCGCCGCCGAGCTGGTGCGCCAGGGCTACGAGGTGCGCGCGTTCGACCTGCGCGGCCACGGTGACTCCGAAGGCGACCGCGTGTTCATCAACCGCTTCGACGAGTACCTGGGCGATCTCGATTTGTTCGTGAAGAAGGTGAGCGCCGACGCGCCGAACAAGCCGCTGTTCCTCATGGGCCACTCCATGGGCGGAGCGATCGTCACGCTCTACACGTTGAAGAACAAACCGAAGCTCGCAGGCCTCATCACCAGCGCCGGCGCGCTCGAGGTGAACGCACCGGGCGGTCTGGTCGGCGTGGTGAACTTCTTCTCGGTCGTCGCGCCGCGCCTCGCGGTGTTCGAGTTGAACGACCCTGACTTCTCGCGCGACCCGAAGATCGTCGCGTCGATGGCCAGCGACCCGCTCATCTTCGACGGCAAGGGCCCCGCGCGCACCGCGAGCGAATTGCTGGGCGCCATCACGCTCATTCACGAGTTGGGCGGGAAGATCGAAGTGCCGCTCCTCGCGATGCACGGCACGGTCGACAAGGTCACTCCTCCGACGGGCAGCGCGTGGCTGGTCGCGAGCGCGACGACCACCGACAAGAAGGAGCAGAAGTTCGAAGGCCTCGCGCACGACCTCGTACACGAACCGGAGCGCGCGCAGGTCGTCGCCGCGGTGCTCGCGTTCCTCAACGCGCACGTTCCCGCACCGGCAGAACCTGCCGCGCCTTGATGACGTGAGTCAGCGTTTCAAATCTGCAATTCGCTCCCGCAACTGAAACGCAATCTGCGCTCGCAACGCGCCGATTCGTCGAGGTCGGGTGCCGGGCATGGTGCGTGCTCTCGCGCGAACCGAAAGCCCATGCACTGGAAGCACGAAGACTCTGCGATCGCCGTGAGCGACTCGACGCCACTTTGGGTGCTCGACGACATCTTGAAGCACAGCTCGCATCAATACGCGTTGGTGCTCACCGAAACCGGCCACGTGCTCGGCATGCTGCGCCGCGAAGTCGTCACGCGTTTCGCCGAGCGGCTCCCTGAAGTTCCCGTTCGCCTGCTGCCCGTCGAGAAGGTGTTCCGCTTCTCGCCCGACTCCGAGGCCGCCGAGTTTCAGCGCGCCATGAGTGACGAGGAGGTCGTCGCCTTCGCCGAACAGCACGCACGCGAGTGGAAAATTACGCTCCGTGAGAACCTGAAGCGCGACCGCAACTAGTTCTCAGAAAACGAGAAACGATCCGGAGGTTTGGGAGCGGGGCCCCCCTTTCCGATCGTGCCGCACCGTGTAGTAGACGCTTCGCCCGTGCGTACTCCCCACCGTTTCCTGTTGCTGTGGTCGTTGGTCATCGTCGCGGGTTGTGAATGCCGCCGTCCTGTCTCGTCGGTCTCCGGCGAAGTGCGCTGGGAATGGGACACCGCGCTCGGCGTCGAGGGAGACACTTCGGCGCGCGTCGATTTCCCGCCGACCACGATGGGCGCGCGGCGTGATCAGACCATCTGGGTGCGCAACGTCGGTCGCGCGCCGTTCACCATGACCGAGTTCGCGCAGCTCGCGGGCTCGCCGACCACGTTCAACACCATGCTCGTCGCGGGCTCGACCTTCGAGGTCCGGTGGGATCCGACGGTCGTTCTCAACCCGACCGAGCGCACGCAGCTGACGGTGTCGTTCACGCCGCCGGTCAGCGACACCACGTCGATCGACTACGAGGCTGATCTCCAGCTGCGGCCCTCGGGCGCCAACGCGTCGCCCCTCACGCTCACCGGCAAGGCCATCGCCGGCCAGTGCGACACGCCCGAGCTCATCGACTTCGGCTCGGTGCCGCTGCGCTCCACGCTCACCAGCGACATCTCGGTTCGCAACGACGGCGCGGCTCCTGCGCTGGTCACCGCGGGCGGCGTGACGGGCGCTCCGGTTGGCATCTTCGACGTCACCGGCCTCGGCATGGGCGGCAAGCTCGAAGTGCAGCCCGGCACCGCACCGGTGCTCACCGTGAAGTTCACGCCCTCGGAGCCGGGCGACTTCTCGGGCGAGTTCACCGTTCGCCGCTCGGAGTCGTGCCCGCAGCGCCGCGTGCAGCTCAAGGGCCGGGGCGTGCAGTCGTGCATCACCTGGAAGGCCGAGCCGCCCGAAGACGCGACCATGCAGGCCGCGCACTTCGGAGCCGTCGCGCCCAACACCGTGAAGCCCGGCAAGGTGACGTGGTCGAACGCGTGCAGCCTCCCGGCCGAGCTCGCCGACATCCGCACCACCGAGCAGACCTTCGCCATCACCAGCAACGCCACCATCGCGCTCGGCGCGTCGCAGCGTGACGGCACCGGCACGTGGGTCGATGGCACCGCCGTCACCACGCTCGAGTTCCGCCCCGTCGCGCTCGGCCCCAAGTCGGGCGTGCTGCAGGTCACCACCAACTTCGTCTCGCAGCCCGGCCTCGCGGTCGCGCTCAAGGGCTTCGGTGGCGGCCCGCGCATTCAGGTCACGCCGTCGCCGGTGTTCGCCATCGGCCGCATCGGCTTCACGCCCGGCGCAATGCCCGGCACCTTCGTCAACCGCACCATTCGCGTCGCCAACGTCGGCACGCGCCCCAACCCCGCTGACGGCCGCGTCAACCTGCACCTCGGCGTCGATGGTCAGGGCCCGACGTACTTCGAAGTGAACGCCATCAACGGCACCGACGCCGAAATCTGCGTGGGCGATTGGGACGTGATGAACGGCGCGTGCACGCACACCGTGACGACGCCGACCTACGACTCGGGCTTCGGCATCGAGGCGGGCACCGCGGGCTTGAACCTCCCCATCCGCATCATGCCGGCGAGCGCGGGCCCCAAGGAGTGGGAGCTCGTCGTCTACTCCGACGACGTCTCGAACCCCGAAGTGCGCGTGCGCATCACCGCCGAGGCGATGTCGGCCCCGCCGTGCAACTACACCGTCGCGCCGACCACGCTGAACTACGGGCTGATGAACGTGCCGCAGATGTCTGATCTGTCGTTCACGCTCACCAACCTCGGCACCACCGCGGCCGAGGTTTGCTACTTCAACGGCATCGGGCTCTCGGCGACCACCAACGCCGCGTACAGCATCGTCAGCAACCCCATCGACGTGACGCTCAACGCCGGCCAGTCGACCGCCATCACCGTGCGCGCGCAGCCCACCGTGATGCCGCAGATGAGCACGCGCATCACCGGCGAGGTGACGTTCAACGTCTCGAACCCGGGTGCGCCGCAGGCCGTGGTGCTGCTCGACGCGACGGTCGCTCCGAGCTGCCTCACCGTCACGCCGTCGCCGCTCAGCTTCCCCGACGCCGAGCTGGAATGCGGAGCCCCCGCCCGCTCGGTCACCGTCACCAACACCTGCCCCACCGCGGTGAACATCAACGGCAGCTCGCTCACCAACGCGGGCCTCGCGCCGCAGGGCTCGGGCACGTGCTCCACGGCCGGCGGTTGCCCGCAGTTCGCCATCACCTCGGGCCTCACCAACGGCACGCTCAACCCCAGCCAGTCGCGCACCATGTTGCTCGGCTTCCGCCCGTACCTGCTGGGCATGCAGCAGGGTGAGCTGACCATCAACGTGCAGCAGGGCACGAACATGATTCCGTACACGGTGGCCGTCAGCGGCATGGGCCGCTCGCGCACCAGCGCCAACTGCGGCGTGCAGGCGACCTGCCCGGCGCCGATGACGGTGAGCGCGAACTCGACCGTGAACCTGATGCCGACGTACATGGTGAACGGCGGTACGGCGAGCTGCAGCTGGGGCATCACCTCGCGCCCCACCACCTCGAACGGCACCTTCAGCGCGCCGACGTCGTGCAACAGCACCAACTACTTCGCCGACGTGGTCGGCACGCACATCGTGAACTTCAGCATCAGCGACGGGCTCGGCGGCAGCGCGACGTGCCAGACGCCCATCACCGTCACCGCCAACGGCGACTTGTGGATCGAGCTCACCTGGAACCGGCCCAACGACATGGACCTGCACCTGATTCACCCCAACGCCGGAGCGCCGGGCAACGTGTCGAGCTGGTTCAACCCGATCTGGGACTGCGACTACATCACCGACAACCCGAGCTGGTCGGCGAACCCGCAGAACAACCCGTCACTCGACCGCGACGACATCACCGGCCAGGGCCCGGAGAACACGCGCATCAACACGCCGGTGCTCGGCATCAACTACACGGTCGGCGTGCACATGTACTCGTACGTCGCGTCGCCCAACCCGGTGACCTCGACGGTGAAGGTGTACTGCGGTGGTCAGCTCGTCACGACGCAGGTCCGCACCATGAGCACCAACAAGGACATGTGGGTGGTGGGAACCATCAACTTCATGACCAGCTCCGGCGCGCCGTGCACGTTCTCGCCCATCAACACGCAGATGAACGTGCCGTGATTCGCTCGTCTCGTCGCTGGGAGATGAACTACTCGTCTCCCAGCGTGCGCTGACGCTCGCCGTCCTGCCAGAGCACGAAGCCGCCGAAGTTGAGCTTCGCGTGTTCCTTGCGCGCGGGCTCGTACGCCTCGGGCACGTGGCCGTAGACCTCTTCTTCTTCGAGGTAACCGACCTGCTGCGCGAGCCACACGTCGACCGGGCCGTTCACGCAGAGAAACGGCGTGTCGTCCATGTCGATGGTCATCACGGTGTACTCGCCGAGGGCGTCGGTCTTGCCCAGATACAAGAAGCGCCGCGAGTCGGAGCCCCAGCCCTCGAAGAGCACCACCGGGTCCTTCAGCTCCTTCAGCTCACCGAAGATCTCGGCCCACTCCTCGCCGAACTCGCGCTCCACCATCTCGACGAAGGGCTCCGGTGTACCGAGCGTGAAGAGCTCGCCGTCGTGTTCGAGCCACTTCTTCAACGCTGGCGAGAGCGGCCGCTTGCCGAGCTTCAACTTCGAGAGTTGCGCGGCCGGCATCGGCTCGAGCTCTTCGTCGCGGCTCTTCATCACCGCCTCGACCAGCTCGACCCCGCGCAGCACGGCCTTCTTCTTCGTCGCCATCCGCGCATCTAGCCATCGCGCGAAACGCTGTGCACTCTCCTCTTGAGTAAGCTCGGGGCCGCATGTTGCTCGTCGCACTCCTCGCGTCTTCGGTGCTGACCGCTGCTCCCGTCGAGGTGAGCGGCGACGGTCGCGGCTCGAACGGCCCGCCACCCGAGCTGCACGAAGAGCTGCGCAAGGTGCCGCGCCTTCGCTTCGGCGTCGGCACGGTCGGTGTGGTGGCGATGCAGAGCCAGGACTCGTTCTATTCGGCGGGCGGCGGCTTCGGTGTTTCGCTCGAGAGCGGCGTCGTGCTCGCTGATGTGGTGAGCGTGTTCTACCGCGGTGAGCTCACCAGCACGCTGCTCAGCCTCTACGGCTCGAATGGTCTGTTCGTCGACTTCGCGCTCGGAGAACACCTCGCGCTCGGCGTTGGCGCCGCGTTCACACTGTGGGCGCCGCTCGTCTACGACGGTCGACCCGTCACCAACTTCGTGGGCTTCACGTTCCCGGTGCGGGCGCACTTCATGTTCGGCGAGCGGAAGTCATCGGTCGTCGCGCAGCGCTCCGGGTGGACGATTTCGCTCCACGTCGCTCCGGGCCTGACGGTGTACCCGACCAACTACGAGTTCGACCCGCGCAACGGCTACGCGTACAGCACCCACGGCTTCGCGCTCACCGGTGGCCTCGGGCTGGGTCACCTCTGGTGGTGACGTGAAGCGCCCGGCTCACCACCACAGGTAGCCGATGCCGATGCCAGCCGTGAAGCCGGCGCGCGTGCGCGTCGTGAAAGCGCCGTCGAGCCCCTCGCCTGAATATGTCCTGGTCGTCGACACCGCCGGCGCGAAATGAAACGAGAGGGTCCAACCCTGGCGCCGGGCGATCGACGCGTCCCGCGGCGAACCCAGCATCACGTGAGCGCGCACCGGAAAGCTGAACCCGGCGAAGCTCAATTCGTACTCGTTGGTGAACCTGTAGAGAAACCCGTTGAAGACGGTGAACGCCGCACCAATGCCGACAGCGACGTGTTCTCCGAGCGCGACATCGACGAAGGCGCCGTTCGAGCCGTACACGGTGAACACAGTGGTCGTCAGTTCGCCGCGGTAGGTCAGGCTCACGAGGTCACCAAAGATGCCGCCGGCTTCGACGTAGACGCCGCCCCCGCCGGCGAGCGTCACGATGAACTCGACGTCTTGCACGGCGACGATGCCCGTCGCGCCTGCTCCAAAGCGCAAGCGAGGCGCTCGACGGAGCTCCGCAGGTTTCGCGCCCATTCCGCCGCGCCCGTCAGCTCCCGTGGTCGGCTCGGCTGGTTCAGCCGTCAGCGCGAGCGCGACCGCGAAGAAGAGAGAGTGCACGGCGGCGGAGTGTACGTCACCACCACAGATGACCGATGCCGATGCCGCCCGTGAAACACACGCGCGTGCGCGGCACCTGCGGGGCGAAGCCGTCGAAGCCACCGTCGATGCCGACCCCGCCGTAGTAGCTCGGGTAGATCGACACGCCCGGCGCGAAGTGAAACGAGATGGTCCAGCCGGCTCGGCGCGCGACCGACTCGTCCTTGCGCGAGCCCCACATCACGTGCGCGCGTACGGGAAACGTGAAGCCCGTGAAGCTCGAGACGTAGCCGCCACCCAAGTAGAAGAACGGGCTCCACACCGTGAACGCCGCGCCCAGACCCACCGCGAGATGTTCTCCGATGGCGAGGTCGACGAAGGCGCCGTTCGAGCCGTAGATGCTCGCGGCCGTGGTCGTCAGCTCGCCGCGGTAGGTGAGGCTCACGAAGTCGCCGAAGATGGCGCCCGCCTCGAGGTACACGCCGCCGCCGCCCGCGACCGACGTGAAGAAGTCGAGGTCTTGCGCGGCGACGATGCCGACGGTGCCCACTCCAAGACGAAAGCGAGGCGCTCGTCGGAGCACCTCGCCGTAGATCTCCGGGTTCACTCCGGTTCCACCGCGACCCTCGACGCCCGTCGTCAGCTCTGCGGGTTCAGCACACAGCGCGAGCGCGAGGAGAAGAGAGTGCACGGCGGCGGAGTGTACCGCTTACGGATTGCGCGGCGTGCCGGCGTCGACCGCGGTCGGCTCGTCACGCGGTCCGCACGACGGCGGCGGCGGGTCGCACGGCAGGCAGCCACCGTCACCATCGTCGCGGCAGTCGGCGGTGCACGCCCAGCTCTGCAGCTCGCAGCTCGGGTCGGCCTCGCAGCTCAACGCGTCCAGGCCGTAGCAGTGCGACGGCGCGCTCACGCACACCTCGGTGGTGCTGCACGGCGGGCAGTTGCTCCCCGGAGCGCAGGCCGGGCACACGCCGACGTTCTCCACCGCGCACTCCGGAGTCAGCCGGCACGTCGCGATGTCGAGCAGCGAGCACTTGTCGACCGGCGGAGCGGCGACGCACACGAACGTCGTGGTGCACGGCGGGCACGACGAGCCCGGAGCGCACGCGGGGCACACGCCGACCTCTTCGATGGCGCAGTCACTGCGCGCGGCGCACGCCGCCACGTCGAGGCCGGTGCACGAATCAACCGGAGGACGCGGCACGCACAGCGACTGCGACTGGCACGGCGGGCAGTTCGAACCCGGAGCGCACGCCGGGCACGCGGTCACTTCTTCCAGCATGCAGTCGGGGCGCGCCACGCACTGGGTCGGGTCGAGGTCGAGGCACGAGTCGCTCGTCTGACGCACGTCGCACACCAGCGTGGTCTGGCACGGCGGGCAGTTCTGGCCAGGCGCGCACGCCGGGCACGCGGTGATTTCGTGCAGCTCGCAGTCGGGGCGCGACACGCAGGTGTTCACGTCGAGCTCCCAGCACTGCGTAGGGCCGGCGTCGACGCAGATGCCGAAGGGCTGGCCACCGTCCTGCTCCGGAGGCGGCGCCGGGCGGCAACCGGTGCCCGAGCAGTCTTCGAAGTCAGTCGCAGGGAAGATGACGCGGCAGTCACGACGCGTCGTGCAGGTGTTCACGTCGAGCGAGCTGCAGGGCTGCGGGCCCGACACACAGCGCGGCACGTCGCAGCCGCAGTTCACGCAGTCGCAGAGCGCGTCTTCGACGTGGCAGTCGGCGCGGCCACCGCACTGAGCGACCGACAACGACTCGCACGACGGAGGCGGCGCGTCGACGCAGTGCGGACCAGCCCGGTCACACGCGTTGCTGCCCGGAGCGCACGGCGCGAAGCCACCACCCGTGCCCGTGCCTTCGACGCGGCAATCAGGGCGCGTCTGGCAGGTGGCGACGTCGAGCGAAGTGCACGACGCGGGAGGAATCGTCACGCAGCGCTGCTGCTGCGGGCACGGCGCGCAGCCGCCATTTCCATCGGGCGCGCAGAGGGCGATGCAGGCCAGCGACTCGAGCTGGCAATCGGTGCGGCCACCACACTGCGCGACCGAGAGCGACTCGCACGACGGAGGAGGCACGGGAATGCAGCGGAGCGCGTCGCACGGGAGACAGCCGCCGTGACCGTCGTCGCGACAGAGCGCGTCGCACACCAGGTTCTCGACGGAACAGTCCGAACGAACGCTGCACGCGGTGCGACCCAGCTGCTCGCAGGGCGTCAGGGGCTGTTCGTTGGTGGAGGGCGTCTGCTCGAAGCCACGGCCACAGGCCGCGACGAGAACGAGCGTTGGAAGGAGGGAGAGTCGGGAGAGTTTGATCGGCTTGCTCATGGCCGGGGCCCCAAAGCAGCCTCCGCGCCAAGCGCTGATCAGTCGGAAGATGAACGGGTTAGGTTGAACGGCCAGCGACCAGCCTCAGTTTTTCACGCGCCGCGGCTGCTGCTTTCGTGAAGTCCCGAGGGTCTTTCAAAGTGTTCGCGACGGTTGCGCTCATCACCACGTTGCTGGCCCAGGCCGAGGCCGGGCGCGGCGAGGGGCTCACTCCGGTGACGACGGGCCCGACACCACGGCCGATGGTCGCGCTGCAGGTGACGGGCATGCTCGGGCAATACGGCGTCGACCCGCCGGGCACGTTCGACGCGCCGACGTTCCTCACGTGCTGTCTGGGCGTCGGCGCCGACGGCGGAGTGCAGTGGTTGGAGTGGCTCGCCACCACGCTGCGCTTTCGCGGCGTCTTCATTCCCGACGCGTCGGTGTTTCAGTTCGCGGCGATGGCGGAATTCTCACCCATCGACCTCTTCACCATCGGCGTCGGCGCGGGCGGGAGCCTGCTGACGGTGAAGTCGTTCACTGCGGAGCGGACGCTCGTTCCGCTCGGCGCGGCGTGCTTCCCGTTGAACCTGTCGTTCAACTTCGGGGTGCGCCTGCCGTCGGGTCATCGCCTCGGCATGCGCGCGACCATCGACGCGGGGCTGCATCTGGGCGGCGACGTGCAAGGCATCTCGCCGTGGATCGGCGGCTCGGTCGGCGCGGTGCTGCGCTGATCAGACTGATCAGTACGTGATCAACGCCGAATCGCCCTGCTGCTGCACGCGCGCCGGGTGACGCGCGAGATTGACGGTGAGCCGCGTCGCCTTGCCCTGCTTGGTCGCGACCACGCCCAGCACCTCGGGGTCGTTCAACTTCATCTGGTGCTCAGCGACGGGCGGAATGCCGCTCACGTCGATGATCAACCGCGGAGGATTCACGAACGCACGCACCGACGTCACCTGCCCGCCCGCGACCGCGTCGATGGCCACGCGCACCGCTCCGCTCACGCGCGAGACGGTGACGAGGCGCGCTGCACCCGACGGAATCGGCGTGCTCGAGAGCGACGCGGGCTTGGCAGCGGTGAAGACGGTGCGGGTGACGATCGGCGTGGGGCGCGGCGCTTCGGGCAACCGCGCAGCGAGCACGCTCTTCTTCGGCGCGGGCAACGGAGCGACCTGCACCGGCACCGCGGGCGCCTTCACGGGCTCGGGGCAGCTCGGCACGAGGCTCGCGGGGTCCATGCGGCACACCAGCGACGGGTCCATCGCCACCGGAGCGGGTGCGGGCAGTTGCTGCGGAATCGCGATCAGCAACACCACCGCGGCGGCGAGCGCGGCGAGGCCCGACCAGCGGCGGCGCGCAGAAGGAGGCGTGGGGCGCGGCTTCAACGTCGTACCCGCCTGCACGTTCTCGCAGAGGTAGTCGATCAGCGCCGAGGCGCGCGGGTGGAGGAAGCGCGTGAAGCGAACCCCGAAGCCGCCGCGATCACCGACCGAGCGCGCCCAGGCCACCTCACCTTCGGCGAACTGGAGCACGCGACCGGCAACCTCGAAGGCCAGCTGCACCACGGTGCCCGCGGGCGGCGGCTCGGCCATCAACAGGAACATGCCGCTCGTCGAGAGATCTCCCGAGAGCACGCGCACCACGCGGTCTCCGGCGATGGTGACGCGAACGGGGTACTTGAAGGGCGCGCGGGTGCTCCGCTCAGAAAGCGATTCGGTCGGGGCGACGTGGTGCATGGATCAGAACCCGTGGGTTGGTGATGCACTCGCGGTGCTGTGCGAGTGCTACAAGTCTGTGCCTGCTGCGACAGCCCGCAAGTTTTCGACTCAATGACTCCCACGGTCGGTCTCGTTCTTTCCGGTGGCGGTGCACGCGGCGCGTACGAAGTCGGCGTGCTGTCCGGCATCGCTGAAGCCGTCGGCCACACCGATCATCCCCTCTTCCGCGTGGTGGCCGGCACGTCAGTTGGCGCGATCAACGGAGCGTGGCTCGTCGCGCACGCGCATCAGCCGCAGCACGCGCTCACCGAGCTCGAAGCGACGTGGAAGTTGCTCAACCTCGAAGAGCACCTGCGCATCGATCTGAAGAATCTCGTCGGCTGGTCGAACCCGCTGCGCTGGCTGAGACGTGCGCGGCCTCAGGCGCGTGAGCTCGGCCGTTCGGTGCTCGACCCGTCGGGCGTCGAGGCCCTGGTGCACCGCGCGATTCGCTTCGACTGGCTGCACCGCAACGTCGAAGAAGGGCTGGTGCGCGCGTTCGTGGTCGCCGCGCTGCACGTGGGCACCGGCGTGACGACGTTGTTCACCGAGCTCGCTCCCGAGGTGGCGCTCGCACCTTCGCGTCACCCTCGCCGGCTCTCGCGCCAGGAACGCATCACCGCCGATCACGTGCTCGCCTCGGCCGCGATTCCCGCGCTGTTTCCCGCGCGTCGCATCGGCAGCTCGCACTTCGTCGATGGCAGCCTGCGCTTCAACACGCCGATCGCTCCGGTGATTCGCGCCGGCGCCGATCGCCTCATCGTCATCTCGCTCAAGCACGAAGCCGGAGCGGTGCCCGACTTCGAAGCCACGCGCGGAGAAGAGCAGTACCCCGACCCGCTCTTCCTCGCCGGCAAGCTGCTCAACGCGCTGATGCTCGACGCCGTCAGCTACGACCTGCAGGTGCTCGAAGGGCTCAACCGCGTGATGGGCGTGCTCGACGACGTGCTCACGCCCGAAGAGCGCCAGCGGTTCGATCAAGTGCTGCTCGAGTCGCGCGGCTCGACGTATCGGCGCGTGCCCACGCTCGCCTTCGAGCCGTCGGAGAACATCTCGCTGCTCGCCGGTCAGTACCTCGCCACGCGCGTGAAGGATCGCGAGCTCGGCTTCATGCTCGAGTGGCTCGTCGAGCGCGCCGCGGCGAAGAACTCCAGCTGGGAATCAGACCTCGCGAGCTATTTGCTGTTCGACGGCGGCTGGGCGACGCGGCTCATCGACCTCGGGCGGCGCGACGCGTTGAAGCGCCGCGATGAGATTCGCGAGTTCTTCGCGCGCGATCTCAGCCCCAACCGCAGCCGCTGAACTTCTTGTCGTTGCCGAACACGCGGAACGCCAGCGCGCGCAGCACGAAACCGCCGGCGCCGAACGAGAGCTGGTCCTGCATCGGGAAGCGGCGCTTCGGGTCGAGCGCACCTTCGTGGCTGAAGAAGACGATGGCGGGCTCTCCGCGCTTGTTGGGCTTCTTCGTGTCGAGCACGAACCAGTTCTGACCGGCGTTGCAGAATTCCTGGAAGCGCTCGCGATCTTCGACTCCGTCCCACTCGAGGTCGCACAGCAACGCGCCGCTCTTGCCCACGCCCACCTTCGGGCCGTCCACACCCGGCCGTGACGCGTCGACGTGCACCGACTTGCCGACCTGCTTGATGAGCGTGACGACCGACGGCGGGAGTTCATCGGGCGCGTCGCCTGCGAACGGAGCCTCGAGCACGAACGGAATCACCGAGTGATCGTCGGCGTCGAAGCGCAGCGTGGTGACGCCCTTCTTCTCGCTCACGTCATTCACCCGCGTGAGCAGCTTCGCGAGCAGCGTGCGGCAGGCGTCGGTCTCGGCGAGCGCATCGAGGCGAGCACGCAGCTCGGACTTCAGCGTCACGCCCGCAGCGGCACCGCTTCCGGCTTTCGGAGCGGTGATCTTGAAGTCTTTCGTCGTCACCTTCTTCAACGCGCGCAGCGGCGTGAAGTCAGCGATGGGGTTGCCCTCGAGGTAGAGCGTCTCGACCGATTCCAGGCCCGCGAGCGCGCTCACGTCGCGCACCGCGTTGTCCTTGAGGCCGAGGAAGCGCAGCACCTTCGCTCCGGCGAGCGGCGTGACGTCGCTCACCTGGTTGCCTGGCAGCTGCACGTAGCGCAGGCCGGTCTTGCCGGTGAGCGCGTCGATCGACGTCAGCTTCTGATTCGGCAGAAACACCTGCTCGAGCTTCTTCATCTTCGCGAGCGACGCGATGGAGCTGATCTTCCCTTCGGTCACGCCGATCTTCGTGAGCGACGGAATCGAAGCCAGCGCGTCGAGCGACTCGACGAACGGCCCGCGAACGTCGAGCTTCTCCAGCTTCTTGAGCTCCGACACGAAGGACAGATCGAGCGCGCCCTTCGACTTGCCGCGCAGGTTGAGCTCCTTCAAATTCTTCAGCGAGCGCAGCGGCTTCAGGTCGGTCTTCGGCGTGATGGCCAGCTCGAGGAACACCAGCGACGGGAAGTAGCTGAGCAAGTCGAGCGAGTGCTTCCACGGCGACCATTCGTCACCGAGCCGCAGCGCCTTCTCGCGGTGAATGTCCTTCTCGCAGTCGACCCACGTCTCGAAGTCGTCGGGGTCTTCCGGAGAAAATTCGGTGTCGGCCGCGGCCTTGCGGAACGCGGCGTCGGACTTGAGTCGCTTGAGGAAAGGGGTCACGCCCCGACGATTACTCCGTCGGGCAGTTGAACTCGACGTCGACTTCAGCGTCGGCCTTCACGCTCACCACCTGCACCGGGCCGGCGACCGTGTTGCCCGCGGCGTCGTAGCAATCGAAGCGCACCTTGTGATTGCCCGAGCGCGCCTTCACGCCGAGCAGCGGAGAGCCGCCGAGCTTCTTGCCGTCGAGATACACGTCGGCGGTGTCCGACGCGCGGAGGTTGAGCAGGCCTTCAGCAGCGGCCGGCTTCGGCGCAGGCGGCGCAGCAGCCACGGGCGGATTCGCAGCAGCGGCCGGAGGCGGCTTGTTCTCCGCGGGAGGCGGCTTGTTCTCGGCAGGCGGCGGCTTGTTTTCCGCGGGCGGCTTGGCAGCAGCGACCTCGGCGGGCTTCGGCTCTGCGGGCTTCGGCTCAGCAGGCTTCACTTCGGCGGGCTTCGCTTCGGCCGGCTTCGGCTCGGCAGGCTTCGGCGCTTCAGCGACGGGCTCGGACGGCTTTTCGTCAGGAGGCTTCGCCGCGGCGACTTCAGTCGGCTTCGCATCGGCAGGCTTCGGAGCGGCGGCGCTCACGCTCCCGCCGGGGAACGCGCGCAACGCGAGCGCAGGTTGCGTGTCGAGCTCAGCCGCGCGGTCGACGGAACCGCTGGTGAACCCCATGCCCAGCGCAGCGACGGCACCGAGCGAAAAAATCGCGACGACGATCCATTTCACAGCAGTCACTTTTGACCTCCGTACTTCTCTCTTGGAAGCGCAGTGCGCATCACCTACGAGCGCCGCTCCCAACCCAAGGAGAATGACACATGCTGCTGGCCCTTGCCCTTTCTACGGTGCTCGCGCAGTCGGACGCCGCTGCCGCCCAGCCCGTTCCCGCGGAGCCGATGTCCGCCGCCGACAAAGCTGCTGACGCTGCGATGAAGGCCGCGGAGGCCGCGCAGAAGGCCGCCGAAGCTGCGATGCGCATCGCTGATGCGGTCGCTCCGGCTCCGGCTGCGGCGACGGCTGCTGCGACGCCTCCTGCCGCCGACGGTTGGAAGGGCTCGGTCGGTCTGGGCCTCACGTTCATCA
Source organism: Archangium sp. (assembly GCA_047600485.1). Lineage (GTDB taxonomy): Bacteria > Myxococcota > Myxococcia > Myxococcales > Myxococcaceae > Archangium_A. Next base: position 8,880,030 of record JASGKS010000001.1, on the reverse strand, counting down.
CCGGCAACGCGCAGACGCTGACGCTGACCGGCACCGCGGCCGCCGACAAGAAGTGGGACCTGTGGTCGCTCGGCATTCGCTTGAACGGCGCGTACGGCCTCGCCAACCCCGACACCAACACGGTGGGCAGCAGCGCGGCGACGACGGCGCGTCGTGCGGCCGGCACCATTCGTGGAGATCGCGGCTTCGGCTCGGGCTTCGCGGCGATCTTCCTGCTGGCGGGCAGCGAGTTCGATCACATGAAGAACATCGAGTCGCGCACCATCGGCGAGGCCGGAGCGAGCCTCACGTTCTTCAACAAGAAGGAAGGCGACCTGGAGAAGCTCTTCCTGCGCTTCGACCTCGCGGCGCGCAGCGGTTACGAGTCGCGCTTCCAGTACTTCCCGCCAGCCGTCGCCGGTGACCCCGTACGGCATCATCATTCTCGCGCCGCGCGCCGCGCTCACCTTCCGCTGGGGCTTCAGCAAGGACGTGCGCATCAGCGAAGAGATCGAGTTCATTCCCTTCGTGCTCGCGCCGGTCGCCGGCCGTCTGCTCATCAACAACACCACCAAGCTGAACGCGCGCCTGACCGAGAACCTCTCGCTCTCGACCGCGTTCCTCCTGAACTTCGACTCGCAGCCGCCGGTCGCTGCCGACGGTACGAAGCGCAAGGAGACCGACATCGCGCTGACCGTCGGTCTCGAAGCCGCGTTCTGATTCATTCGCTCGCTCGCCTCGCGCGGTCGCTGACCGCGCGTCTTCGCCTTCGGCTCAGCTGGGCTCACTCGCTGGGTTGAAGTGATCTCTCACGCGACTCGCAGTTTCGGCGGCGCAGACTTCTTCGGAAGCTGCGCCGCTTTTTTCACGCGCCACCCTTCCTTGAGGCCTTCCCACATGCGCGAGAGCAGCCCGCCCTTCGCGCCCTCGGGCAGCTCGCCGCTCGGATCTTCCGAGTACGGCTTGCGTGTCTGCATCACGTAGTCGAACCACGGGTGCGTCACGCACCAGTTGGCGTTCTGGTCTTTGCCGAGGTGGTGATCGACGTGCCACGGCAGGTGCTCGCGCGCCCAGTCCTTGTCGAGGTGGCTCTTCTTGTGAGCCTGGTAGTAGCTCCACATGCGGTACCAGAGCGTGCCGACGAAGAACGGCGCGACCGGGAACAGCGGAGCCAACACCACCGCGCCACCCGCCAACGCCGCCGCTTCTTTTCCCTGCGGTGACCAGGTGAAGAGCGAGCGCACGTACTGCGGATCGAACATGTCGTTGCGGTACGCCTCGCGGTGATGCTCGTGCCAGTGGAAGGCCCAGAAGCTCTTCTTGTTTCGACCGAGCCCGTGCAGCCAGTACTTGTGAATGAACCACTCGCCCGCGTTGGAGGCTGCGAGACCGATCGGAATACCCAACATGACGTGCTCCTGAAGTGAGAACTGCGAACGACCGCTACAGTGACCGAACGGTCATCACACTTCAAGGCCCGCACGAAAGAAAAGTGAGCTCCGTCCTCCGTTCAGAACCCCCAACCCACGGAGCCCCTCATGCGCGTCGTTTTCACGTCACTCCTTATTATTAGCTGCGTTTCGCTCGCCGCCGACCTGAAGCCCGGCCAGGAAGAAGCGAAGGTGGTGTTCGCGAAGGAAATCGCGACCAACCTGCAGCAGCTCAACGAGGCGTGCGGCACGTCGTTCGCGACGGTGCAGAGCGACTTCGAGCACTACGACAAAGCGCAGTTCACCAGCATGCACCCGGGTCAGGTCTGCCAGGCGATGTTGAGCGGAGCGAAGAGCGTGTGCAGCCAGCCGGCGTACAAGAAGGCGTTCGCGTCGAAGGTGAAGGCGTTGGCGTGCGTGTTCGAGGGCGTGAAGAAGGACATCCCGACCGACCGCGACCGCTCGCGTGAGAAGGCGAACCTGTCGCTCGAGAGCAACGGCACGTTCACGTACCGCCTCGACACCGCGCACGCCGGAGCCGCCATCGCCGCGCAGCAAGTGCTGCAAGCCGCGCTCGACAAGTAATCCCTCTCCCTCGGGGAGAGGGTCTGGGAGAGGGGAGCTCGAAGCGGCTCAGCGCCAAGTCACATCGTAAGTAGTGACCAAATCCTTCGTCGACACCGCGCTGATCCGCAGGTCCTTCGCGCCGGCCCGCTCGAGGGAAGCGAACAGAATCCCCCGGTAGAAGCCGGGCCGCAGCGTGTAGTTGATGGTGATGACGTGATGATTCGGAGCGAGTGACGTGAACGTCCCCTCGCTGAAGTTGTTCGCGGTCCGCATGCTGCGCGTCAGCCTGTCCAACGCGCGGCGCGGGCCGATGAGCTTCAACATCGCCAGCATCGCGTTGCCCAGCAGCGTCTTCTCGTAGCCGCCCATGAAGAGCCGGCCGATTTCGAAGTAGCGCTCGTCTTCCGGCAGATGCGCGAAGCGGCTCGCAGCACACGCGTTCTGCACGTCGACGTATTGCTGCAGCGGGTACGCGGCGGAGAACTTCTTCACGCCGTCGACTCCGGCTTTGAGGAACGCGGCGCGCTCCTGCGGCGTGTGCGGTTGCAGCGCGCGAAAGAGCCCCTCCATCGAGTGCCCGAACACCACGCGCTCGGACGGAGGCGGCGACGACATCCGCGCGATTCTACGCCCGCTTTTCGAGTTCCGAATTTCGTTTCACACCAACACCCACATGAGTGTCAGCGCTGGGCCATGCGTGTGCCCGCTCTCGCCCTGTTTCTCGTTTTCGCAGGTCTGACCGGCTGTTCGTCGACCCCGCCCAAGCCGTGCTCCGCGTCGACCTGTTCCGGGTGCTGTGACAGCTCCGGCACCTGTCAGTCGGGCACGAGTGAGACGGCGTGCGGCGCTGGCGGTCTGGCCTGCTCGCCCTGCCTCGGCACCTCGGTCTGCAACATCGGCTTCTGTGTGCCGCAGCAGATGAACGGCAACGGTGGCGGCGGAGCGACCGGCGGTGGCGGCGGAACCACGGGCGGAGGAACCGGCGGAGGCTTCCTCGGCGGCGGCGCTGGCGGTGGCGGCGCGGCGACGTGCGGTCGCGACAACTGCGCCGGCTGCTGCGTCGGAGGTCAGTGCCAGACGGGCAACACCAGCGCAGCGTGCGGACGCGGCGGAGATCTGTGCGACGTCTGCGGCAGCAGCGAGCAGTGCAACGCGCAGGGCGCGTGCGTGAACACCACCACCACCTGCAACGCGTCGAACTGTCCCGGCGGCTGCTGCGCGGGGAACACGTGCGTGTCCGGCACGTCGACCGAGTCGTGCGGCAGCGGCGGCAACACCTGCGCGGTGTGCTCGAGCAATCAGGTGTGCACCACCGGCCGTTGCGTGACGACCACCTCGAGCTGCAACGCATCGACGTGTCCTTCGGGTTGCTGCGCGGGTGACGTGTGCATGCCGGGCACGTCGACCTCGGCGTGCGGAGGAAACGGTGGCGCGTGCTCGAGCTGCTCCGGCGCTCAGACGTGCAGCAACCAGACGTGCAGCGGCGGCTTCGACGCCGGCTCGACGTGCAACGCGACCACGTGCCCGAGCGGCTGCTGCAACGGCAACGTGTGCTTGCCGGGCACCTCGACCTCGGCGTGCGGCGCGAACGGCGGAACGTGCGCGAGCTGCTTCGGCGGTCAAACGTGCAGCAACCAGACGTGCACCGGCGGCTTCGACAGCGGCTCGACGTGCAACGCGTCGACGTGCCCGAGCGGCTGCTGCAACGGCAACGTGTGCCTGCCCGGCACTTCGACCTCGGCGTGCGGCGCGAACGGTGGAACGTGCTCCAGCTGTGGCGGTGGCCAGACGTGCAGCAACCAGATGTGCACCGGCGGCTCGACGTGCAACGCGACGACGTGTCCGGGCGGCTGCTGCAGCGGCAACGTGTGCTTGAGCGGAACGTCGACCAGCGCGTGCGGTGGCGGCGGCAGCGCGTGCACGCAGTGCGGCCTCAACCAGACGTGCAACTCGCAGCAGTGCGGCTTCGCGTGCAACGCCTCGACGTGTCCGACGGGCTGTTGTCAGGGCAACGTGTGCATGCCGGGCACGACGTCGGGCGCGTGCGGCGCGTCGGGCAACCAGTGCTCGACGTGCACCGCGTCGCAGGTCTGCAACGGCACGTCGTGCATCGCGACGTGCAACGCCTCGACCTGTCCTGGCGGCTGCTGCATGGGCGACACGTGCATGAGCGGCACCTCGAACAGCGCGTGCGGAGCGTCGGGCAACGCGTGCGTGATGTGCGGCGGCACGCAGTCGTGCTCGGCGGGCAACTGCACGGGCGGCGGGTTGACCGGAGACACGTGTGCGTCCGCTCCGCTGCTCACGCTGCCGTCGTCGGTGAACCACTCGCTCACCGGCTACGCGAACGACTTCACGTCGAGCACGGCGAACGGCTGCCGCGGAACGCAGGGCCTCGACCGCATGTACCGCGTGTCGGTGCCGGCTGGAGAACGCCTGACGGTGACGGTGACTCCGGGGACGTCGTTCGACCCGACGGTGAGTCTGGTGGTGGGTTCGGCGAGCGCGTGCGTGGGGACGAGCGCGATGTGTGCGGCGTCGATCGACGTCGGCAACGCCGGCGACCCTGAGACCGTGAGCTGGACGAACGCGGGCACGACGGCGGCGACGGTGTTCATCATCATCGACGACTACAGCGCGACGGGGACGAATGGCTCGTACCGGCTCGACGTCTCGAGCGCTCCTCCGACGGTGGGTGAGAGCTGCGGCATTCCGATTCCTGCGGTGAGCGGCACTCCGGTCTCGCGCACGCCGGCGAACTTCTTGAACGACTACGAGGGCGCGGGCACGGGTTGCTTCACGCCGTCGACGGGCCCGGACTTCGTGTTGGCGTATTCGGTGCCGGCGAATCGGAGCCTGACGGTGACGGCGACTCCGGCGAGCGGGCTCGACATCAGCGTGAACTTCGCGACGAGCGTGGCGGCGTGTGGTTCGCGCACCTGCGTGGCCGGCGTGAACAACGGCGCAGGCGGTGTCGCTGAGACCATCGGGTGGAACAACACGACGGGCACGACGCAGACGGTGTTCGTCATCATCGACGCGGTGACGAGCCCGAGCGGGAGCGTGTCGGTGTTGGGAACGGAAGGCGCGTTGCTCGGGTGTGGAGCGACGACGTGTCCGAGCGGGTGCTGCTCGGCGGGTCAGTGCGTCGCGGGAACGTCGACGTCGGCGTGCGGAACCGGCGGAGCAGCGTGCAACGCGTGCGCGTCGCCGGCGCAGTGCAACGCGAGTCAGCAGTGCGCCGCGACGGATCTGCAGACCGGCTCCGCGTGCACGATGGCGAGTCAGTGCTACCAGCCCATCCTCGGAACCGCGGAGTGCCGCACGAGCTGGCCGGGCGGCTACTGCACGGGCACGTGTCTGCTCACCGAGCAGGTGTGCGGCGGCTTCCTCGGCTTGTCGAGCGGGTGGTGCACGCCGAACGGTGAATGCCTGCAGGACTGCGCCGGAGCGGGTGGTGGTCAGTCGACCTGCCGCAGCGGTTACGTCTGCGACTACAGCAATGGTGTTGGCAGCCAGGGCGTGTGCGTGCCGAGGTGTCAGCAGGTGGCGTGCGCCACGGGTACCTGCAACGCCGCTGGCTACTGCCGCTAAAGCCCCCTCTCCCGCGAGGGAGAGGGTTGGGGTGAGGGTGGACCTGCAGTCTCACCGCCAGAGCAAGCCGACGCGCTCAGCGCAAGCAGTGCCCAACTCGTACCCGGCACGCGCCGCGGCGGGACGCAGAGACAAATCCATCGCATTGACGCCGAACAGCTCACCACTTGTCGGAACGATCACCTCGACCTCACTCCCGTTCGCACGCAACGCCTCAACCTGCGCCGCGAGATGCACGCCCCACTCGAGCGGCAACAACGTCTCGCCACCAAACGGAGCCAGCACCAACACCCGCGCCGAACCCTCCGCGAGATCGGCGTTCTCCGCGTTCGAGCGAAAACCGCCGTCGAGATAGCGCCGGCTCCCAACGCGATACGGCCGACCGCTCGAACAACTCGCCGCCACGGCATCAGCGAGCGCGACTCCACTCTGGCGATCGAACACCACCGGCTCACCGTTCTGCGCATCGATGGCCGTGATGAGCACCTTTCGCTCGGGCCACACCTGCCTCGGCAAACGCGACGCGACCATGCCGCGCCACTGCGCTGACCACGCATCATCGGTGTCGAGCTCGAGCGCCGCCGCTCCGATGCGACGACGCAGCTCGGCCGGGTTCGCCGAAGCCGCGATGATCTTCCGCATGCGCTCGAGATGATCGACTACCGGTTTGTTCGGAGCGCCGGGCCGCGCCGGAATGGGAACGAGCGTCGCGGCGTACAACTCAGGTGGAGTCGCTCCGCTGAGCTGCGCTGCGGCCGTCGAGCCCGCTGACGTGCCGATCGTGACTTCTGCCTTCGTCACGTCGACGCCAGCGTCGAAGAGACCAGCGACGACGCCGATGAGCCACGCGTTGCCGGTCGAACCACCACCACCAAGGACCAACGAATTTGAAACTGTCTTTGAGTTCACGGGAGCTGCCTTTCACGAACTGCGTGACGGGCGTTCCCGGTGGCGACTCAGTCGCGCGATCGAGGAAGGGGAACGCCCGGTGACGAAACTGCGTGCATGGGACAAACCTCCTTCCGACGGTGCTGCGAGAGAGGTGAGAGGAATATTCCTCCTGACGACCTCAGGCAACTCGGTTCGGCTACGGTCGCGCGCGTGCGAGCACTTCTCTTTTCGAGCGCCGTTCTTCTCATCGCCTGCGGGACCGTGACCTCGATGGATGGCGGAACGGGTGGCGGCGCTGCGACGGGTGGCGGTTCTGCAACGGGCGGTGGTTCTGCGACGGGCGGTGGTTCTGCGACGGGCGGTGGTTCTGCGACAGGCGGTGGTTCTGCGACGGGCGGTGGTTCTGCGACAGGCGGTGGTTCTGCGACGGGCGGAGGAACAACAACCGGCGGCGGAGCAGCAACTGGCGGTGGATCCGCGATTGGCGGCGGTTCTGCGACGGGCGGTGGAAGCGCAAACGGCGGCGGCACTGCGACCGGTGGAGGAACTGCGACTGGCGGTGGATCCGCAACGGGCGGCGGTTCTGCGACCGGTGGAGGAACTGCGACTGGCGGTGGAAGCGCGACAGGCGGCGGCGGCGGCACCAGCACTCCCGACGCCGGCCTCTCGCGCGTGCAGTGCCGCACGAACACCGACTGCCCCGGCCAATCGACGTGCACCAACACCGCGCCCGGCGGCGTGTGCAACGGCTGCGGTACCGACAACGACTGCCCCTCCGGAACCTCGTGCGGAAACTTCGGCGCCTGCGTGCGCGACTGCCTCAACGACAACGACTGCGGCGGAGCGTTGCGCTGTACCGCGACGTACCTCTGCGCGATTCGCTCGTGCAGCGGAGGAACTGCGTGCCCCGCTCCGTACGTGTGCGGCGGCTCGCTGTGTCGTCGTCCCGCGTGTGAGACCGACGGCGGGTGTCCCGCTCCGCTGAGCTGCACCGCCGGCGTCTGCATGGAGCCTTGATGCGTTCCGGCCGCTCCGCAGGGAGAGGGAGAGCGTCATGAGCCCCGAGTTCGAATCACTCGTCCCGGCTCCGCTGCGTGCACAGGTCGACGCGCTGCTCGCCGCGCCGCCTCGCGCGTTGATCGACGCCGCCGAGCTCGACGCACCGCCCGCGCGCCGTACGCTCGCCCTCGCCACGCTCGCCGCCGCGACGCCCGCGCTGTCCGAAGTTCTCACCAGCACGCTCGAGTGGCTCGGGGCCCACAGCGCCGAACTCTCTCCCGCAGATCAAGGCCGTCTCTGGCACCTGCGCGGAGTCGCCGCCGCGCGCGAACGCGATCTCCTCCGCGCCACCGTCTCGATGAACCGCTCGCTTGCGCTCGCCGCCCGCACCTACCGCCCGCGCGTGCACGACAGCTTCGGCCGACTGCTCCAATCGCAGGGCCTCGTCGAAGAAGCGCGCGTCGAATACCGCACCGCCCTCACCTCGCGTGAAGCCGACGGCGACGAAGAAGGCGCCGCGCTGACGTGGGGCAATCTCGCGCGTCTCGAGCTCGAGAACGGCAACTGGCTCGCCGCGCGCGACGCGTTCCAGCGCGACCACGACATCGTGCTGCGCAAGAGCCCCAACGAATTGCGACTGCGCGCGCAGCTGCTGACGCACCTCGGTGAATGCGAGCGCGGGCTCGGCAACCACAAAGGCGCCCTCTCGTACTTCGAGCGCGCGCGACAGACCGCGCAACAAGCGACCGATCCCTTCGGGCAAGCCGTCGCCACCGTCGAGCAGGCGCGCGAGCTGGTCCACCTTCGCCCGCCAGCCGTCACCGCGACGCTCGCCGCAGCCGAAGCCGAGCTCGACAAAGTGCCCGCGCCGCAGCGGCCGTCACTCCTCGCGCTGCTGGAGGTCGCGCGCGCCGAACACGCGGTGATGGAGAAGCGCGCGCTCGACGCCGAGGCCGCCTTCGTGCGCGCGCTCGACGCGGTCGAGAAATCGACGCTGGTGAGCCCCATTCAACACGCACTCATCGCCCGCGCCGCCGCGCGTTTCCAAACCGACGTCTTCGATGGCGGGCGCAACGTCGAGTACCTGCAGCGCGCGCTGCGACTGCTCGACGCAACGAGCGCCACCACGCTGCGCGCCGAGGTCGAGAACGAGCTGCGCCGCGCGAGCAACGACGCGTGGACGCTGCACGTCGTCAGCCGCTTCCTCGGGCGCAGCGCGGTCGAACTCGCGATGCGTGAAGCAGGCTCCGCCGGTTTCCGCGGCCAGCGCGTCGAGCTCGCGGTGTTGTTCGCCGACCTGCGCGGCTTCACCTCGGCCGCGGAAGGGCTGTCGCCCGTCGAGCTCGTCGACGCGCTCAACCAGATCCTCTCGCGTATGGCCGCGTGCGTCGAAGCGACTGGCGGCCTGGTCGACAAGTTCGTCGGAGACGCGGTCATGGCGCTCTTCGGCGGCGACGCACAGACCTCTCCCTCTCGCGCCGCGGCCGACGCCGTGCGCGCTGCGTTGCTGATGCAGGCCGAGCTCGAGCGGCTCAACCGCCACGCAGGAAAACTCGGCGCACTGCAGATGGGCGTCGGCGTGCACTTCGGTCCGTCGGTGCTCGGGCTCATCGGCAGCGCGCAGCACCGCAGCTACACCGCGCTCGGAGGCACGGTGAATCTCGCCTCGCGCATGGAAGGCATGACCAAGCAGCTCGGCGCGACGGTGCTGATCAGCGCAGACCTCGTCGCGCATCTGCCGCCCGACATGTTCGTGCTGCGCGCGCTCGGCCGTTACGCACCCAAGGGCGCCGTCGTTCCGCTGGAGTGCTTCGACGTGCTCGGCGAAGCGCGCGACATGGTGTGGACCGCGGAGCTGCGCGAAGAGCTCGACGCGAGCCGCCGTGCTGCGGAATTCACCGAGCGCGGCAACCTGCAGGACTCGCGGGTCGACCTCGAGCGCGCGCTCAAGATGGCGGCGGGCACGTCACGCGAGGCGGGCTATCGACTGCGCCTGGCGTCCATCGCGCTGGGCGACGAGTTCGTTCGGCTCGCGGAAAAGTGAGGGACTGATCATGGAGCGCATCAGCGAATCACCGGAGTCGCCGCGCGAACGCGAAGCCCGCGGTTCGCTCGAGCTGTCTGCGGTGAAGATCGAAGACTCCCGCATCACCGGCGAGCTGCAGGGCTTCCAGGTGGTGCTCGAGGGCGACGTCCCGTTCCACGGCTGCAAGGTCGAGCTCAGCTCACGAATTCCCCTCGTCAGTCTCGTGATGCGCGCCGGCGACCTGAACGAGCCCGAAGCCGTCGAGACCGGCGACGTGGAGTTCGACGAAGCGATGCAGGTGCTCGCCGAGCCGACGTTCGTGCCGACCATCGCGGGGCTGCTGACGAAGGACGTGCGGCAGGCGCTTCTCGCGTTCTTGAAGCGCTTTCCCGACAGCACGCTCACCGCGACGACGCTGCACGTGAAGAGCGAAGCGCCGCTCACGCAGAAGACGGTGCTCGAAGCAGTCGCGCTGGTGAAGTTGATCAGCGCGCAGTTCGCCGCGAACGGTTTTCTCGATCAAGAAGAGCCGCCGAAGTTGCCTGACGACGCTGACACACGCGACCCGCACACCACGCTCGACGATCGCATTCGCGGCGTGGGCCAAATCTCCGTCGCCGCCATCGGCGCGCTGTGGTTCTTCGGTTGGGTCTTCGACTGGCCAAACCCCGCACTCGTCGCGACCACGGTCGCCATCGCGGGTCTGGGGCTGTGGCGCGGCTGGGTGCTCGGCGGCAAAGCCTGATCAGCCGCGAGCAGAAGCTGACGGCCGCGGCGGCGTGAGCGCTCCGCTGCGCGTCTCGGTGGTCGGAGGGAACCGCACCACGAACGTCGTCCCCTTGCCGTTGTCGTTCGGCCGCGCGTGCACTTCACCCAGATGCGCGTCGACGATGCGCTTCACGACCGCGAGGCCGAGACCGGTGCCGGTCGCCTTGGTGGTGAAGAACGGCTGGAACATCTTCGCCGTCGCGCGCTCGCTCAGACCGACGCCTTCGTCGCGCACGAAGATGGTGAGCCACGGAGCACCGCTGTCGGTCTCGACCGACGCGCGCACCGTCACCGTCCCACCGCGCGGCATCGCCTGCGCCGCGTTGACGATGAGGTTGACCAGCGCCTGCTTGAGCAGATGCGCGTCGAGCGGAAACGCCGGCAGCTCGCGCGGGAATTCCTTCACCACGCGCACGTTGGCCGCGACCGACGACTGCGTGGCCGAGTCGACCGCGCCGGTGATGATGGGCTCGACGGCGATCTGCTTCTTCACCAGCTCGTACGGCCGCACGAAGTCGAGCAGGTCACCGACGATGCGATTCAACCGGTCGGCTTCTTCACCGACCATGTTGAGCAACATGTCCGCGTCGCCCGTCGGCTTGAGCAGCCGCTTGAGCGTGGTGAGCGAATTGAAGATGACGCCCAGCGGGTTTCGCACCTCGTGGGCCATGACCGCGGCGAGCTCACCGAGCGCGGCGAGCCGCTCGTGACGCACCAGCTCCTGCTGCGTGCGCCCCAGCTCGTCGTACGAGACCTTCAGGTCGCGATAGAGACGATTGGCTTCGTCGTACAGGCGCGCGCGCTCGAGCAGCGACGCCATCTGCACGCCGATGATCTCCGCCGAGCGCACCGCCGAGCGCGTGTACGGCATGTCTTTTCTTCGCGCGAGCGTGAGCATGCCGACCGCTTTGCCTTCGATGGACAGCGGCACGATGGCGAGGTGCTGCAGCCCTTCAGCGAGCAGCGCCGTGCCTCCCGCGGGCAGCGACGTGGCGGGCACCGCGACCGGAGAAGTCGCGAACGGGTTGTTCGGGCGCAGCTTGAAGCGCCGATAGAACTCCACCAGCGGCCCCGAGTAGCCAAAGACGTCGCCGACCAGCACGTACTCGCCGGTCTCTTGATCGAACCGGTGCAGCGAGCCGACGTCACTGTCCGACGTGGAGCACACCGTGGTGAGCGCGTGACGACAGAGTTCGACGGAATCGGCGCGCGGGCCGGCGACCGCGAGCTCGTGCACGAGGTTGAGCTCGACGGTGCGGCGATCGAGGTGCTCCAGACCTTCGCGCAGCTCGATGGCGAGCGAGAGCTGCATGCCGAACAGCCCGAGCGTCGGGAGGTGCGACTCCTCGTAGTCGTCCTGCGCGACGATGAGCGTTCCCCAGCGCCCGGAGCGCGTGAGCAGCGGCACCGCCACCGCGCGCTGATGACCCACCGCCACCAACGTCGGCTCGGTGACCTTCACGTTCACCGCCCGCAGCGCCGCTTCGATGAGCGCGCCCTCGCTGCGGTACCGCGACTCGCCGCTGGTGGTGACGATGGCCGCGCACCCGCCGAGCGACTCGAACAATTTGCCCGCCACCGTGAGGGCCGCGTCGACGCTCGACGACAATTGCGCCTCGACTGCGGACTGCATCAAGACCGCATCGAACTCCTGGCCTTGTAAAAGCGCTTTCGACGCGGACATCCATGCACCTCAAAATGGGGGCGCGAGTTCTCGCCCCTTGAGAAAATAACCCGAATACCGGCCACTTACGAAACCCGCAGTGAGCACTGTCGATAACAGGCACATGCGGATGTTCTTGATCGTCGCTCTCGTCGTTTCTTCGACCCCAGTCGTCGCCGCGCCGTGCACCGAGTTGCCGGTGCTCTTCATCGTGCAGGACAAGTCCGGCTCGATGGCGAAGGCGCCTGATGGTTCGAACGCCACCGCCGCGAACCCCTCGAAGTGGAGCATCGCGCAGCAGGTGGTTCCTTCGCTCGCCTCCTCGTTCAGCAATCGGTTCCGGTTCGGCGCAGCGATGTACCCGCACGACACGACGACCTTCAACTGCTCGACGGGCACGGTGGTGACTCCGATTTCGTCGACGCCGACGGGCGTGCAGAGCGCGTACGCCGCGGCGATTCCCGGTGGTGGTACGCCGACCGCCGCGTCGCTGCAGGCGGTGCGCTCGCACCTCGCCGCGCAGGGCCTCACCACGCCGGCCTACGTGCTGCTCATCACCGACGGTCTGCCCAACTGCAACACCGCGCTCGACGCGAACTCGTGTGCGCCGACCACTCCGGGGTGTGGCCCGACTCCGGCCGCGTCGTCGTGTGCGCTCGGCTCGAAGGACTGTCTCGACTCGCAGGCCACCATCACCGCGGCGCAGCAGCTGTTCGCGGCGGGCGTGAAGGTCTTCGTGGTGGGCTTCGATTCGACGCTCACCGCGGGCAACAACAAGGCGGTGCTCGACGCCATCGCTTCGGCGGGCGGCACCGGCAGCGCGTACGTGGCGTCGAGCCAGGCGCAGCTCTCGAGCACGCTCAACACCATCGCTGGCAACACCGCGACGTGCTGCCGTGACGCGTGCACCGCGGGCGCGGCGATGTGCAGCGGCTCGGGCGCGCGGCAGGTGTGCCAGATGGACGCGTCGATCGGCTGCACCACGTGGGTGACGCAGCAGTGCAGCGCGGGCACGACCTGCAACGGCGGCTCGTGTCAGACCTGCAGCAACGCCTGCACCGCCGGAGCGACCCGCTGCGGCGCGAGCGGCAACGCCGAGCAGTGCGTGGCCAACGCGCAGGGCTGTACGTCGTGGACCACCGTCGAGACGTGCGCGTACGGAGAGCTGTGCGCGGGCGGCATGTGCAACAGCTGCCAGGGTTGCGCGATGGGCGCGTCGCGCTGCACGGCGACCGGCGTCGAGACGTGTGAGTGGGACGTGTTCAGCGGCTGCACCGAGTGGACGGCGCGCACCTGCCCGTCGGGCTCGACGTGCCAGAACGGGAGCTGCGGCTCGTGCAACTCGACGTGCACCGCCGGTGCTTCGCGCTGCGCGGGCAATACGGTGCAGACGTGCGTGGCGAACGCGCAGGGCTGCACGAGTTGGCAGAACGGTCAGACCTGCACCAACTTCTGCAGCGGCGGAGCGTGCGGCACGTGTGGCACCAGCTGCACTCCGGGTCAGACGCGCTGCCAGGGAGCGGGCGGCGTCGAGACGTGCATGATCGACCAGAACAACTGCCCGGCGTGGGGAACGGTGCAGCAGTGCGCTCCGAACAACTTCTGCGCGGGTGGCTCGTGCGCTCAGTGCGCGACGACGTGCACGCAGGGCGCGCGGCGCTGCGGAGCGAACGGCGCGACCGAAGAGTGCCGAATCGACGCGACCGGCTGCACGGCGTGGACGCAGCTGGGCCAGTGCGACGTCGGAGCGGGCGAGCGGTGCGACCAGGGCGCGTGCATTCCTCCGTGTCAGGACGCGTGCACCGAGGGCGCGGGCCAGTGCAGTGGTGGGCGGCCGCAGCAGTGCGAGCGCGCTCCGACGGGTTGCACGGTGTGGCGTGACGATACGGTGTGTGGCTCGAACCAGCAGTGCGTGGGCGGCAAGTGCCGCGACTTCTGCACGATGGATGAGTTCGAGATGTGCCCCTCGGGTCAGATCTGCACCGGCGTCATCGAGGGCCGGTTCTGCTTCCCCAACGAGATGGACGGTGGTGTTGGTGGCGGCAGCGGTTCGACCGGCGGCGGCGGTGGAGCGACGGGCGGCGGCGCTGGTGGTGGCGCGGCGGGTGGCACCGGTGGTGGGAACGGAGCGACTGGAGGCGGCGGCTCGGCGAGCGGCGAAGAGCACGGCGCACAAGGCTCGGGGAAGATCGGCGCGACCGCGATGGGCTGCGCGTGCGGTGCGGTCGACGGAACGTTGCTGCCGCTCCTCGGTCTGGCGTTCCTCGGCTTGCGTCGGCGTCGCACCACTGCGTGAAACTGGTCGTCGCGCAGGTAGCGGCTTCGTAATGTTGCGTTGCCTGAATGGTGGAAGTGTTGGCAGACTTCGGCCCTGCCAAACGCCCGGCGTGCCCCTCGTTTCCGAGCAAATTGAGCTCAATTCCACGACTTCGTGAAGGTGGCTGCTCCAACAGCCAAATTCACGTTTTGGTGAAACAAGTGGGCGATGAGTCCCCCTCTCCCGCCAGGGAGAGGGTCGGGGTGAGGGTGGACCGTCTCAGGACCCTCAGCTCGACGTGAGCTGCATCAACGCCAGCTTGCGCACCAACCGCTCGAGCATCGGCTTCGCGTCCTCCGGAACCGTCGCGCCCTCGGTCGCGCGAATGTGCGGCAACACCGCGCGAGGCTCGAGCTTCATTCTCGCCGCGAGCTCAGCCCGCAGCTCGATCACCTCAGCAATCGCACCGTGCGCTTCCTCACTCGTGCACTCGTTCTTCTCGAGCGCTCGCAGCACCGCGCAGCGATAGCGACGACACGTCAGCGGCCGGTCCTCGTACACGCCGCACCGGCAATCACCCGCGAGCGCCGAACACCCCTGGAGCAACCGCGTGCCGTCTTCGTTGATGCGCGTGCGCGAGCGAATGCGCTCCGCCTCTCCGGGCTGAAGCGCGACGTCCTTGAAGAGCGTTCCGTCGCAGCAGAGGCCACACGTCAGGCAGAGCACGTCGAGAGCCTAAGCGGCGTACGTCTTCTCGAGATACGCCTCGATCTGCAGCGACTCGTACCCTTCCCAGCCGGTGTTCGGATCTCGCAGATACGGGAACTGCATCTTCCCAAAGCGCTCGGCGTACTCGCGACGTCGCGCACTGCCCTTGCCGAGATTTCGCAGCGTGTACGGCAGCTCGAGCTCGCACAGAACGAAGCGCACGAAGCGGCAGTACGGAGACGCCTCGAAGGAAAACAGCTCGAGCGATTTCTCCGGTGCGCGCGAGGGCCGCACCATCGCACCGCGCCCGCCGGTCATCGCCCGCATCATCAACCCGCTCGCCACGCGAAACGGAGTGACGTTCAGCAACACCGGCGCCGAGCCCACCGCGTACTTCTCGTAGAGATGCCGCACGATGTTCTGACTGCCGACCACCAGCTGTTCCCCGTCACGCAGCTGCGGCACACCCTGCCCTCCCGAGAGCTCCGGGCGAAAGCGCGTTCCCCCGCGCGGGCACGGCCGCACCTCGACGTCGAGATCGAGCTCACTCAACGCCTCACGCACGACGCGCGAATGAGGGCAGCGCTCGAAGTCCCACAACGTGAGCGGCTGCGTGGGCCGCGCGCCGACCTGCTTGCGGCGCACCGTCATTCCCGCCGCGAACCTCAGTCCCGACGCCGTGAAGCCGCCGAGGATCTCCATCTTGCGGCCGAACGAATTCTCACTGCTGGTGAGGCCACCCCAGATCGCTCCGGAGACCTGTCGAACGATGCCTTTGCTCATGAAGCGCGAAAGCGTAGCCGAGGCACTGCGGGTCGCCGGTGTAGGCTGACTCCACTTCGCGAGGTGCGTCATGCGTGTGGCGTCGATGGTCGTCGTGGTGTGCGTGGCCGCGTCCTGCAGCAAGCCCTCCGAGCGCTCCGACAAAGAATCGGACACCGTCGAGGCGTATCGCTTCATGACCGGCGGCCTCGCCTTCAACTTCTGCCTCACCAGCCTTCACTTGCTCTCACTCGATCGACGGAACGTGGAACGCGGCGCGTTCGACCCGAACGATCGCGTCGTCGTGGAGCAAAACCTCGCGGCTCTGCGACGCATGAAGCGTGACTTCGACAACTCTCTCGTCACGCTCTATGCGGACGAGACCCGACGAACTCGAGACAAGGCAGCACTGCCGTTCTTCGAACTCACCATCGAGTGCCACGAAGCGTTCCTGACGTATGCAGACGCGCCGTCGAAGGAGACCCGCGAGCACTACGTCGACTGCCAGCAGCGCATCGCCGCGCTCGCAGCGCGAATGCAGAACCAATAGTCGGTGCGTCAGGCCGCCCTGGTGAAGGTCGACGGCAGCGCCTCGAACTTCGCGGGCGCCTCGACGCGCTCCTTCACCAACTGCAGCGCGCGCGCACACGAGAGACCGTCGTCGATGCGCTCGTCGAAGCTGTACTTCACCGTCGCGATGAGGCGGCCGTTCACTTCCTTCGTGCGGCCGAGCGCGGCGAAGAACGGGCAATTCCCCCACTCGTACAGGTGGTGGTACGCGGCATCGAGACCGACGCTGCCGAGGTTCGCGACGAACATGCTCGCGTAGCAGGGGTCGTGATCGATCACCGACTGCGGCAGCAGGTTCCAGCGGTCGGCGAGCTTCATCGCCCACAAGCCGATGCGCACCATGAACTGCGGCAGACGCTGCGTGAGCTCGAGCTCGCGATCTTCAGCGCGCGGGGTCTCGCTGCGGCCGGTCTTGATGTCGGCCGACAGGTTCTTCGCCACCTCGGCCAGCGTCGCGCCCGCCTTCATCTCGCGCTTGATGGTGACCAGCGCCGCCTCGTCGTCGAGCTTCTTCTTCTTCGCCGCGAACGAGAGGTACACGCCCTTGCGCTGATAGATGCGGCCGCCCGAGATGAAGCGGTTCATGCGCTGACGCTCGTGGAACGCCGACGCCGCCGCCCACATGTACACGGTGAAGAGCGTGATCTTCTGCTCAGGGTGCACGTCGTTCCACGCGTCGACGAAGCGCATCGTCTCGGTCACGTCGAGCTCCTGCTCGAAGTACACGGCCGACTCGGTCCGCGTCTGCATGAGCAGCGGCATGATGGCGCGCGTCGCCGAGAGATTCTGAACCAGGGTTCCGTCAGTGCGTTTGGTGAGCATGCACGGCTCGAGTGCAAACCCGAGGCACACC
The DNA here is from genome assembly GCA_047600485.1 of Archangium sp. Taxonomy (GTDB): domain Bacteria; phylum Myxococcota; class Myxococcia; order Myxococcales; family Myxococcaceae; genus Archangium_A. The sequence goes on along the minus strand of JASGKS010000001.1, from coordinate 8,862,963 downwards.
CGCAACTCGACGAAATCAGCTCGGCGCGAGGCCGGAGTGTGCAGGCGCCTGCACACCCACGCTGTGCACGTGTACAGCTTCAGCCCACGACGAACATCGGCTCCTCGGAGACCTCCGCACCGAGCGACTCGAGCGTGCGCCGCACCATCGGAAGCAGTGGATGGTCGGGGTCGCCGCGCGTGCTCCACATGACGCGCACCTTCGCGCCTTCGGGCACCACGGAGCGCAGCAAGCGCTCGGTCTCGGGGACGGCGCGGCCCTCGAGCTCGACCTTCACGCCCTGCGCCTCGCGCCAGACGCGAACTGAGAAGCCGCTGACGTCGAGCTCCGTGCGCTCGTCGATCAACTCCGAGAGTTCAGTGAAGCTCCGCATCTGAAACACCATCAGCCGCCGGAGCTTCCGGGGCCGAAGCGTCGCGAGCACCTTCGCGGCAGCGCCTCCGTGACAACCAAACGAATGCAGCGAGGTCAGGCGCGAGCCGATGGCGCGGATGAAGTCGTCCGCTCCCGGCGCTGAAACGTGCAGCCACTCAATCGCTGGCCACGCGTCGTTCTCGACGTGCTCCAGCGCGCTCGAGCGCACCTCACAGGCGCGCAAGAAGCCGCGATCGAAGCACCGCAGCGCCGGCTTGCCCGTCGCTCCGAGACCTGCGTGCTTTGGCAAGGCGTCGGTGTTGGTGAACAACGGCAGCGTGGTCGCCTTCAACGCGCCCTGGAGTTCGAACATCGCCGTCTTCGAGTCACCGCGAAGCTGCGCCGCGATGAAGTGACCGTAGCGATCGCCACGTTCCTGCAGATAGTCGGCGTAGACGGCGCGCGGCCGGTCATCTGCCGGGTGCGCGAAGATCGCCGCGCGAAGGGACGCCGCGTCGTCGCTCACAGCAGCGAGAGCAGCCGCGAGGTGAAGGCGTTGAGCAACGTCCAGCTCGGGCCGTTCATGCCTTCCACCACCAGCGTCGACACCATGAAGCACAGCGCCGCGAGCACCAACGCGAACGGAGCCCACGCCAGCAACCGCACCAGGTCTTGCGGCTTCCACTCCGCGCCGTCGCCGATGCCGCGCAGGTCCTGCACGCGGAACAGCACGTACGCGAACGGCACGAGCGCACACATCCACGCGATGAAGTTCACCAGCGGCACGCCGTGGAACCAGCCGGGCAACGTCTCGTGCCACACCCAGCAACCTGCCGCGGTCGCGATGGGGTCGATCTGCAGATCGAGCAACGTGGCGAACGCTCCGACGAGCAGCGCGGAGACGACGGCCGAGCGACGCAGCCACGCGATGCGCTTGCGCAGCCCCCACGTCACGAAGGTCGCCATCGCGAGCACCACCGACCAGCCAATCATCGTCGCCACCGGAGCGACGAACGGCTTCACCATCGTGTCGGTGAGATTCGTCTCGTGGAAGAAGCCGAGCAGGATGCCGCCGTTCTCGAGCGCCGCGCCGTAGACGAGGCCCGCTCCGAAGAAGAGCGCGACGTGCGACTTGCGGTGCCACCACAGCTGCGTCACCAGCAGCCCCGCCCAGATGAAGTTCGACCACTCGTAGATGCGCAGCAGCGCGTCGTGCGAGAGCGGTGACGGGCGGTGCCAGAAGAAGGTGAGCGTCGGCAGGCCGAACGCCAACGCGAGCGAAGTGAAGAGCAGCGTCTTCGACGCACGGCCGCCCGGCGCGGGGAACGTGTAGCGCGCGACCTGGTAGATGACGAAGACCGCGAGCGGGAAGACGACGGTGTGCGCGAGATCTCCGCGCGCCGGCTCGAAGTTGGTGAGCTCGGTGTTCAGCAGCAGCTGCGCGTAGATGAAGAACATCCACGCCGGGAGATGGCGCCACAATTCCTTGCGGGCCCGCGTGAACCACCTTTCCGAGAGTGCATCAGCAGGGAGCGTCGTCTCGGACGTGATGGGCTGCGACATAGGGCGCGACAGCCTCGCGAACGATCGCCCCGTCGGTCAATCCCCCGGTGGCAGCCGCAGGAAGAGGACGCTCAACGCAGCGCACCACAGGAAAAAGACGCTGGTGACACCCGCACTTGCGAGCCCTCCGCCAGCGAGCCAGCGCGGCTCGGTGGTGAGGGCTCCGGCGCTGGCGTGCAGGCAGGCGACGCTGAGGGGAATCGTCGAGAGCCCGAACCAGCGCGGCAGGCATTCGGTCTTCAGCACCGCCCAGCCCGTGAAGCCGACGAAACCGGTGAGGATCAGCAGGAAGCAGGCGAAGGACACTCCGGCGAAGTCGTTGAAGCCCTTCGCGACCGCTTCTTGTCCCGCGTCGAGCTCGAAGGGCACCACCTGGTACGCGATGAGCGCGATGGAACCGGCGGCGTGCGCGAGGACCGACGAGCCGAGCACCGCGAGCCAGAGCCAGCCGCCTTCACCTTCGGCCTTCTTGATCAGCATGCACAGCGCGGCGATCTGCACGAACGACGGAACGGCGGCGCCGATGGCGATGAGGTTGCCGAGCAGAAACGGAATGCGGTGGTCGCGGTAGTACGTCACGACTTCCGCGGTGCTCGCTCCGAGTGGTGGCCAGAACGGAGACAGCACCACGATGACGCCGGAGAGAATGACGAACAGAAACCCGAACCACGCGGGGACGCGCATGCGCGCGAGCCTACGCGGCGCGACGCAGGGTGATCTCGGTGACTTCTCCGCGCGGGCCGATGCGGAACGGAGGGCCCCAATAGCCGGTGCCGTTGCTGGTGTACGTCGGCACGCCGTGAATCACCTCGAAGCCGCCGATGACCGGCTGCTGCAGGCGCACGAAGAACATGAACGGGAAGATCTGCCCGCCGTGCGTGTGGCCGCTCAACATCAGCGAGACCTTCGAGTCCTTCGCGGCCTTCGCGAAGCGCGGCTGGTGCGCGAGCAGCACGCGCGGAATTCCATGCGGCGCTTGCGCGAACGTCTGGTGCACGTCGGGCGCGTGCGCGTCGGAGAAACGCGCGCCCTCGAGATCAGTCACGCCACCGACCACCAATTTTCCGTCGGCGACCACGCGGTGTTCGTTGTGCAGCACCGTCCACCCGAGACGACGGCCCTCGGCCTGCCACGCGGAACCGCCGTGGTAGTACTCGTGATTTCCCGTTACGTAGAAGACGCCGTGCTTGCCCTTCAAACCACCGAGCGGTGACACCTCGTCGCGCAGCCGCTGCACGGAGCCGTCGACGAGATCTCCGGTGACCGCGACGAGATCAGCTTCCAGCGCGTTGACCTGATCAGTCACCAACTGCGCGAAGCCGCGGCCCAGCGTCTGACCGATGTGCACGTCGCTGATCTGCGCGATGCGGAAGCCCTCGAGCGAAGGGTCGAGATCAGGCACGTGCACCGTGACGCGCTTGGTCTCGGGGCGGCGAGAGATCGAGAAGCCGTAGATCAACGCCACCACCACCAGCGCGATGATTCCTTCGGCGCGCACCACCGGCCACGACGGGTCGAGGGTCGTGAACTTTCCGGCGATGAAGAAACCGAGATCGGTGAGCGCGGTGCTCACGAGAAGCAAACCGAACGCACCCATCCACACGAAGCCGATCCACTCGAAGGACTTGGCGATGAAGCGATTGCCGAGCACACGGCCTCCGATGAAGCCGCCGAAGATCGAGAAGAAGCTGGTCCACAGTGCGCCCCACGCGATGGCGGCGAACGGCTGCGGAACGCCGGCGTCGGTGATGAGCCGCGTGCCCAGGTAGTAGTGGAGTCCGACGATCAACGTCGACACCACGCCGAGCAACAGCAGCCCGCGAATGAAGAGGAGAACCGGGATGTCTCGGATGCCTGGTGCGCGTTCGTCGCTGCTCGACATGGTGGTGGTGAGTAATCGAAAGGTCCCGGCTCTGCCCAGCCGCCAACAATTCTTTGCAGAGAGGACGGCGTGCAAGACTGCGGACATGCGGTGGGTCGTCGTCGCCCTGCTCGTGATGTCGCCCGTTTCCGCGTGGGCTCAGTTCACGTGGGCGGAAGATTTCGAGGGCAATCTCCTCGAGACCGACTCTCCGCCCGGGCCGTGGGACACGCTGAGCACCGAGCCGCAACGCACGGTGACGATGACCAGCGCCGCGGCTCGCAACGGTGCGCGCGGGTTGCGGTTCGACGACGCGCAGAACTCGACGGCGAACCTGCCGGCGCCGACGTTGCTCGAGAACTTCACGGGCACGGGTGATCAGAGCGTCGTCGTGTGGTGGCGGAGCACTCCGTCGACCGTCGACGAAGACATGACGCTGGTGAACATCTGCATCGACTCGCTCAACAACAGCGCGGCCGAAGCGAAGTGGAACCCGAGCCGGGGGAAGGTGTTCCTCATCTGTCACGACCGCGACAGCATCGGGCTCACGTCGACCAGTGCCGGTTGGCCGTACGTCGCCGACGGCGGGTTTCATCTGCTCGAGGTTCGCGCGCTCGGAGTGGGGTCGGTCAGCGGCCGCTGTCAGCTCGCGATCGACTCGGTGATCGTCGACTCGATCGACGCTGACTTCTCGGGGCGACAGTTCGCGTTCACGACGGTGAGCGCCAACCTGAAGAACGACACGTGGCTCGGGCAGATGGACTTCGATGGGTATGCGGCCGCTCCGCAGCTGACGAGTCAGATGGTGTTGCTCGATGCGGGCGTTCTCGATGCGGCGAATTGTGCGCCACTCACGTTCGCATTTCGCGATGGGTTCGGCGCGTTCAAGCCGCTCGGTCTCGCGGAGGAATTGCAGGCGACGGTCACCACCGGCGCGCTGTTTTCTGATGCGACTTGCACCACGGCGCTGCCGAACGTGGTGACGGTCGACGCGGGCGTGACGCAGTGGACGGTGTTCGTTCGTGCGGTCGCTCCGACACTCGCGATTCAGTCACGAGCGCGCGCGATGCTCGGAACGAATGAAGTGCTCTCGGTGAGCGGAGTGGTCGTCGACGGCGGCGAACTCGAAAGCGATGGCGGACCGCGCGCGCGTCGAGTGTTTGGCGTCGGGTGTGCGTGTGGCTCGGTCGATGTCTCGGTGTTGATGGCGCTCGCGCTGGTGAGCGCCAAGCGACTGAAACAACGCCCGATTCGCACGTCGCGCGCACACGAAATCGAGTCCCTGCGTCAGCGGGGAAATGACGACGAACAAGCACCAAAGAAACCCCCTCTCCCGCGAGGGAGAGGGTCGGGGTGAGGGTGAACCTGAAGTCCACCTGATGATCGCACTGCTGCTCGCGCTGAGCGCATGCGGCGCGGGAGAAGTTCGCACGTGCGTCCCTGACGTCGATGCGGGCGTCGCGGCCGATGGTGGCGCTGCGACTGGCGGCGGCGGTGGTTCTGCAGCGGGCGGTGGTTCTGCAACCGGCGGCGGCTCCGCAACGAGCGACGCAGGACTCTCCGGCTACACGCTGACGTGGTCGACCGGCTTCGACACCGCCGCCGACGTGAACACCGGCCAGGGTCCACTCAACTCCGTGAGCTTCACGCGCTTCCACACCGCGCCGGGCTCCTTCCGCTCCGAAGCCTCGGGCGCCACGCAGCAGTCGGCGGGTTACCGCGGCGAAATGCAATACAACGGCGCCGCGCAAAACCCCGCCGAGGGCCGCATCGAGTACTGGGTCTTCTACGAGAACTACGTCCCGACGGGCTGGGGCGGCAGCTCGATTCAGTGGCACCCCAACAACAGCAACAGCTCGACGCTCTTTCTCTACACGACCGAAGGCCGCTTCAACGTCGGGCGCGATCTCTTCGGCACGAACTACTACCAGGACGGCGACAGCTCCGCGGGCTCGCAGCAGGTCGAAGCGAACCGTTGGTACAAGATGAGCGCGGAGTTCAAATGGTCGACGGGCAGCAGCGGCTACATCCGCTGGTACATCGACGACACGCTCTACTTCTCGTTCTCGGGGCGCACGCAGGACGACGACGGCCAGCCGTACTTGAAGATCGGCCAGAACCGCTGGGGCGCGGTGAATCCCGCGACGGTCGCCTACTACGACGACGTCAGGATCTACCGGAAGGACCCTTGAGGTAGCGGCGCAGTGAGAGATCGAGCTCGCTGCGAACCATGCCGAGCAGGCTCTCGAACTCACGTGAACGGAGCTTCAAGCGCTCGCTGATGGCGCGCCGAATCTCCTCGAGGATCGCCTCGCGCATCTTCGTGAGCCGGCGCCGAATGGTCGAACCATCGACGCGATACAGCGCGCCGATCTGCTGCGTGGTCAACGAATCGAGCAGGTGGAGGCTGAGCAACGTGCGGTCTTCTTCGGACAACCCGGCGAGCGTCTTCTCGAACGCCTTCTTGAAGTCGGCCGCGTGCCGCTTCTTCAAGTACGCCAGCTCGGGGTCGATCGCGCCCGGACTCGCCGCGCTCGCTGGTGCGTCATCATCGTCGGACGCGTTCGCCGCTTTCCCGCGCAACGAGTCTTGCGAGACGCGCACCGCGGCGACGCGCACGAAACCGCCGAGCGCTCCGCGACCCGAATACCCCGCGAGACCTGGAGCCGCTCCGTCCTGCGCGACGAGCAAGCGCATGCGCAACACCTGCTGCAGCTCGTCGACGTTTCCGCGCGCGCGGCGATCGACGAAGTGCTCCACCTGCGAGAGGTGCGTCTTTTCGAAAGCCTGCAGCGCCGAGGAAATGCCGTGAACGCACGCGCACGCCAGAAACAGATCTTCGGCGTGAATCGCGCCGAGCGAAGCGACCGGATCAGCGCCGAGCCGCTCGCCGAGGTGCGCGACGAAGCGGGCCGCATCGAGGTCGATCTTCGGCCACGCCGCGCGGCCTCGCTCGACGAGAGCGTGCAGCGTCTGCTCGAGCGGAGCCCAGCTCTCCAGGCGCTTCGCGTTCCTGCCCGCGCGCGCGAGGAGCAGCCCGGACAGGGTCTTCGCCATGACGGCGAATTCTGCGATCATCACTCCCTCATGGCCAGCGTCAGCGCACCTGCCACGCCCTGTCTGGGCGACGATCTGGTGCTCGCACTCGTCGAGAACACGGTCTCCGCCGACGAACGCTCGCAGGTCACGAAACATCTGAGCCAGTGCGAGTCGTGCCGAAAGCTCGTCGCCGAAACCGCGCGCTCCTTCCTGCCGTCGTCGGAATTCGCGAGCGAAGTCTCGACGGTGAACGACGCCGCGCGCGCCGCGCAGCCGCTGCCGCCCGAGGCGTTGTTCGAACACCCGAAGCAAGTCGGGCGCTACCGCGTGCTCGAGCCGCTCGGAGTCGGCGGCATGGGTGTCGTCTACGCCGCGCATGATCCGCAGCTCGATCGCCGCATCGCGCTCAAGTTGATCCGTCCTGATCAGGCGCAGCAGGACTCCGAGGCCCGGCTGTTGCGTGAAGCGCAGGCGATGGCGCGCGTCGCGCACCCCAACGTGGTGGCCGTGCACGACGCGGGCACCTACGAGCACCAGGTCTTCGTCGCGATGGAATTGGTGTCGGGCCTGACGCTCGCGCAGTGGCTCCGCGAGAAGCCGCGCAGCTGGCAGGAAGCGCTCGACGTGTTGATTCACGCCGGGAAGGGGCTCGCCGCCGCGCACGCCGCTGGCCTCGTGCACCGCGACTTCAAGCCGCAGAACGTGCTGCTCGGAAAAGATGGCCGCGTGCGCGTGACGGACTTCGGGCTCGCGCGACCGACGGGAATCGCCGCGCGTGAACGTGAGCTCGCCGCTGCTCCGCCGACCGAAGAGCAGTCGTTGATCAACATGTCGATGACGCGCACGGGTGCGGTGGTCGGCACGCCCGCGTACATGGCGCCGGAACAATTCCTCGCCGAGCCGACCGACGCGCGGACTGATCAATTCAGCTTCTGCGTCGCGGCGTACGAAGCGCTCTACGGAGAGCGGCCGTTCAAGGCGACGAGCTACGAGCTGCAGTTGAAGCGCGTGCTCGAAGGTCTTCCCGTCACCAGCACCAGCGCGCGCGGAGTACCGCAGTGGATTCGCGAGGTGTTGATCAAGGGCCTGTCCCCGACGTCGGAGCAGCGCTTTCCGAACATGGCTGCGCTGCTCGCCGCGCTCGAAGCACCGCCTGACGACGCCGAGCCGCTGACCGTGCTCGCAAAGCCGAATCCGTGGAAGCGACGCGCGCCGATGCTCGGTCTCGGTGGCGTCGCCCTCGTTGCGCTCGTCGCGCTGATCATCGCCGCGCCGTGGAAGAACGAGCCAACACCGACGCCGTCGCCCTTGCCTGTCGCGGTCGCGCAACCAAAACCGGAACAACCGACTCCGAAGCCAGCACCCGTCGAGGAAGCGCCCGCTCCTGCTCCGGCCCCCGCACCCGCGCCCGTCGTCGCGAAGCCTGCGCCGATTCAGAAGCCTGCGCCGACGCGCAACGTGCGGAGAACCACGCGCACGCCGAAGGAGCAGCCGCGCCCGGCCGGAGCTCCAGTCGACGACTCGAAGTTGAAGCCCTTCGGTGAATGAGACTCTTCGCGCTGCTGGTTTTGGTGGCTGCTCCGGCGTTCGCGATCGACGTCGATGGCGGCGTGGGTGACGCGAAGTCGCTCTACGAAGAAGGCGCGCGCCAGTACCAGGTGGAGCAATACGACCAGGCGATCGAAGCGTTCAAGAAGTCGTACGTGCTCTCGGCGAATCCCGGGACGCTCTACAACATCGCGCAGGCGTACCGCTTCAAGGGCGAAGCGTTCTGCGACGAAGCGTTGAAGTACTTCCGCTCGTATCTCGACCAGAAACCGAAGGCGTCAGACCGCGAGCAGGTCGAGGGACTCATCACGAAGATGAAGGAATGCGTCGAGCGGCAGCCGCCGGTCGCTGCGTTGACCCCACCCGCAATCGTCGAGCCGCCGAAGCCTGAAATCATCGCGCCACCCGCGAAGGCAAACGAGCCGAGCCGCGCGGGCCCGCTCACCCTCACCATCGGCGGCGGAGTCGTCGCGCTCGCAGGCGTCGTCCTGCAGACGGCGACGCGCGTTCGCTACGGCGAGCTCGTCCAACAATGTCCGTGTCCGCGCGAAACGTGGCTGCCGTGGCAAACCGCGGAGTCGTTGAGCTGGACGTTCATCATCGGCGGCGCGCTCCTCGCGGCGGGCGGCATTCTCTGGTGGGCGCTTCAATGAGAGCACTCGTGCTCGCGATGGCTGTCGCCTCGAGCGGCTGTCTCAATTGGGAAGCGCTCTCGCAGATGAGTGATGGCGGCGCCGACTCAGGAACGTTCGCGATGCCGTTCGAAGGCTTCGGAGCCATCACCACCGGCGGCGATTCACAGCCGCTCTTCCACGTCACCACGCTCGCCGACACCGGCATGGGCACGGGTTCGCTGCGTGATGCGCTGAGCGCGAGCAACCGTCACATCGTGTTCGACGTGAGCGGCACGATCTCACTCTCGAGCGAAATCACACTCGACGGGTTGTCGAACCTCACCATCGACGGAGCGGGCATCACGCTCATCGGCGCGGGCCTCTTCTTCGAGAACGGAACGCACGATGTCATCGTCCGCGGACTGCGCGTCCGCAACTCACGCGACGACGGAATGCACGTGCTCGACTCGTCGCGCATCGTGTTCGACCACGTCAGCGTCGCGAACCCCGTGAAAGGCGCCATCGACGTCACCGGCGATTCACGCGACGTCACCATTCAGTGGTGCGTGCTGCAGCGACCTCCGACCTCGATGGCGCTCGCGACCACGGTGGTCAGCTTCGGAGCGCGACGTGTGAGCGTTCACCACAATCTCTACGTCGGCGAAGAGGGCAACCCGCAGCTCGCCGGCGCGCCGACCAACGGAGAATTCCCGACGGCCGACGTGCGCAACAACCTGCTGTGGAACTGGGGCGGCAACGGCCGCGATGGCTTCGGGGTCGGCGTCGACGACGGAGCCGGAGCGAACGTGGTCGGCAATTTCATGCAGACCGCGGGCATCGGCCCCGAGAACGCAGTGACGCTCAATCGCGGCCCCGGCGCGAACGCGTTCTTCTTCGCACGCGACAACGTGAGCGGGAATTCGCAGACCGTGCTCGGCGGGAACGTCGGCGAGTACTCAGCGCCGGCCATCACCGAAGACACGGCGTGCGGGGCAGCGAGAAAAGTTCTCAGCGCAGCAGGAGCACGCCCGCTCGACTCGACGGATCAGCAACTGCTCGGTGGAATCGCGCTCAGCGGTTGTCCGTGAAGACGAGGAAGTACTGCTCCGGCAGGAAGTCGTGCGAAGCGGAGAGCTTGAAACCTGCGGCCTCGAGCTCGCGCTGCACTTGATCAGCCGACACCTTCGCTTCGATCGGCGGACCCATCTTCGACTTCGTCGAGTAGTCGATGATCGCCAGTCGCCCGCCCGGACGCAGCAAACTCTTCACGCGCCCGAAGTACGCCGTGCGCTCTTCGATGTGATGGTACGTGTTCACGACGATCACGAGATCGACCGGCTCCGGAATCTTCGGGTCCGCGTACTCCGCGAGAATCGAGGTCAGGTTGCTCAAGCCCTCTCGCTCGGCGCGACGGTTCAGGTAGTCGACCATCGAGCTCTCGACATCCGCTCCGTAGACCTGGCCCTTCGTCACCACCTTCGCGAAGCGCACCGGGAAGTAGCCAGTCGCGCTGCCGATGTCGGCGACCTTCGCGTCGGGCGGCAAACCGAACGTCGCGATGACCGCTTCGGGTTTCTGCCAATCGTCGCGCGACGGATCTTCGAACTTCTGCGCCCACGCGTCGGCGTCGTCGAAGCCGTGGTGAGCGTTCTCGACGGTCTTGCAGCCGACGAGCGTGAGGAGAGCAGCGAGGAAAAACGAGCGCACGCCTCTATGTAGCCGCGAACTTCGTTTTCAGTGCACGGAGTCTGCGGCGCGTCTCCCACCGAAAGAACAGGGCCATGATCGGCTCGAAGAGGAACGCGAGGAACCCGGGCTTCGCCTTGAAGTTCCAGGTGTAGATGACGCGGCTCGCGTTCGGCCCGAGCGGCTCGTGGCGAATCGACGCGGCCCACGCGCGAAAGAAAGGCGGCGTGTTGATCATCTTCACCGCGGCCACCTTGCCGCGCTGAAAGCTCACGTACACCGTACGGAGTGTCAGCCCGCCCACGAGCCACTTCCCGCTACACACCGCGACGTTTCCGGTCGCTGCGGGCGCGCCCTCTTCCATGTACGCGGCGCGCAGCAGCGTGTCCCACGTGAGACGTTGGCCGTAGTCGTGCACGAGGTCGAAGACGGCCTCGCACGAAGCGGGAATCTCCTCGCTCACGGCGTCGCGAATCATGTTCAGGAGTGTAAAAGCAAACCATGAGTCTGGCTCGCGACTGCGCAGCGTTGTTCGTCGTCGGTTTTCCGGGCACCAGCCCCGATGCGGAAGTGAAGAAGCTGATCGACGAGGGCGTGGGCGGCGTCATCCTCTTCAAGCGGAACGTCGAGTCGCCCGCGCAGATTGCGTCGCTCGTGCGTGGACTGAAGACGCACGCCGGCCGGCCGTTGATGGCCTCGGTGGATCAAGAAGGCGGACGCGTGGCTCGACTGCGGGGTGCTCCGTTCACGGCGCTACCTGCGATGCGCACGCTCGGCGCGAGCGGAGATCTCGCCCTCGTCGAGCGCGCTGGCCGTCTGCTCGCCTTCGAGTGCCGTGCGATGGGCTTCGACATCGACTTCGCGCCGGTGGTCGACGTCGACACCAATCCCGCGAACCCGGTGATTGGAGATCGCTCGTTTCACCGTGAGGCCGAGCAGGTCGCGAAGCTCGGAGTCGCGCTCGCGCGAGGTCTCGAAGCCGGCGGCGTCGCGTCGTGCGCGAAGCACTTCCCCGGTCACGGCGACACGTCGAAGGACTCGCACCTCGATCTCCCTTCGCTGCCGCACGACTTGAAGCGATTGCGCGAGGTCGAGCTGGTGCCGTTCGCTGCGTACGCGAAAGCGGGGCTCGCGTCGGTGATGACCGCGCACGTCATCTTCGAGGCGCTCGAGGCGAAGCTCCCGGCGACGATGAGTCAGCGCGTGCTCGAGCTGTTGCGACGTGAGCTCGGCTTCGGCGGAGTCATCGTCAGCGACGATCTCGAAATGAAGGCGGTGAGCGAACACTTCACCATCGAGCGCGCGGTGGTCGAGGGCATCAACGCCGGAGTGGATCTCTTCCTCGTCTGTCACGGTCACAGCGTGCAGCGCCGCGCGATCGAGGCGCTCGTGAAGGCTGTCGAGAAGGGTCAAGTGAAACGCGAGCGGCTCGACGAAGCGCTCGGGCGCGTGCGCGCGATGGAGCGACGCTTCGTTCACGGGCCGGAAGATCTCGCCTCCACGCTCGGTTCGGCGCAGCACGCCCAACTCGCGGCAGGGCTGAGCGCCGAGTCATTCACCGGCCGAGACCCAACAGAACGATGACTCCCTCTCCTTGCGACAGCGGGGAGAGGGCCGGGGTGAGGGGCCTTGTCGTCCTCTGCGCGCTGCTCGCCACCCACGCACGCGCACAAGACCTCGAAGCCAACGCGCTCCGAGAGCCGATCGCACTGTCTTCATCGCTGCCCGACTGCCCGGGAGTCACCGAAGCAAACCGACTCGACGGTGGAACGCTCGCTGGCCTGCGAGCAGGCGAATTCCTCGACGGCCCCAACGGCAGCGGCCGCTACATGACCGCCACCCTCGCGGTCGCGACCGACGCGGGAATCCTCGGCACGTGTGTCCCGACCACGACGATCGGCTGGCGCTGGTCGCACCACGCGGCCGCGGCCATCGGAGCGTGGAAGGCGCTCGAGAACGATCGCTTCACGCTGTGGACGTCGGTGGGAACGGGCACCGATGACGTGATGCCGTCGGTGGTCGCTCCGGTCGTGTACGCGCTCGAAGAACAGAACGTGCTCGTCGTCGATCGCCGCGCGACTGCTGCAGCAGTTCGTCGTTTCGCGGCTGCATACGAAGGCTGCAAGAGCCGCGACTGTCGCGAACTGCAGAGCGCCGCGAAGGTGTTCGTCGCCTGGGCAAACACGGTCGACAAAGAACCGCAGCCCACGAAGCTCACCGTGCCGCCAGAGCTTCGAGTCGTCACCGTTCCACTCGAGCTGAGCGGCCTGCGCTGGGTCCCTTCACTCTCGCGTTATCTCGCAGTGAGCGACGACACGGGCCTCGAGGGCAACAAGCGCAAGGGCGCTCCGTATCTCTTCACCATCTCCGAAGCCGGCGTGGTCGACGCGAAGCCGGTGGTGCTCGAAGGCGTCGAGCGCGTGGACGATCTCGAGTCGATCACCCTCGGAGCGACGCCCAACGAATTCTTCGCGTGCACGTCTCACGCGCTCACGAAGAAGGGCAAGGCACGCGCCGAGCGTCGACAGTTGCTGCGCATCGAACTGAGCGAGGGAAGGTTCTCGGTGAAAGACAGCGTCGATCTCGACGCGCTCGGACTCACGAAGCTCGCCGGTGGTCAGCTCGACATCGAGGCCATCAGCGCGGACAGGCACACGCTCACGCTCGGCCTCAAGGAACCGCTCGACGCGAAGGGCCGCGCGCAGTTGTTCACGCTCGACTGGGACACGAAGAAGCTGAGTGCCGCGCGCACCATCACGCTCGACGTGAAGGGCACGAAGCAGGGCATCAGCGATCTGTTGTCGCTTCCCGACGGGCGACTGCTGCTCACGTCGAATCGCCCGAAGAGCGCTGATCAGTCGACGCCTGATCGCGGCGGCGCGCTGTGGCTGCTCAGCAAAGACAAGGAGCCCGTGTTGCTGCAGCACTTCCCGGGTTTGAAGCCCGAAGGCCTCAGCCTCACGCCTGACGGCAAGCGCGTGAAGGTCGTCTTCGATCGCGGGCCCGCGACACCGCAGTGGTGGGAGCTGCCGCTTCCATGACGCGCATCAGCCCGGGCTTCCGCGTCGCGCTCGCCGGCAAGGCGCTTCTTCTCCTCGGCTTCGCCGGGCTCTTCGCGTTGATGGCGTGGTCGTCATTCACGCGGTGGCACTGGCCGCTCCTCGCGCGCGTGAGCGGCTCGGCATTGCTCGCCATCGGAGCGCTCGCCATCGCCAGCGCCGCGCTGCGCGGTCTCGCCGACGCCATTCTCGGAGACGCAGAAACCACGCGCGGAGCGAAGCCCCTCAAGTCGCGTCGCTCGGGCTACTCGCTGCAGCTGCCGAACGGAAAGTTCGTCGAGTACGTGCTCTACAACCCGTGGCCCGCGCTCGCGCAGGACCAGACGTACACCGTGACGTACGGAAAGTTCTCGCGCGTGCTGGTCGCGCGTCCGCTCCCGGAATGAATCACTCCACCGGAGCGCGCAGCGTGACGCGCGCTTTGCCACCGCGCTCGGTGAGCATGAGCCACTGACGCAGCGGCTCCTGCCCCTCGGCCTCGAACCACACGTCGAAGGTGAAACCGCCGCGGAAGTGCAGCAGCGCTGGCGTCTTGCCGAGCACCTTCTTCTCGACGCGAATCGAAACGCCCTGCGGCTCAGAGTCGATGATCACCGCCACCATCTTCGAATCGGCCGTCTGATTCGGAGCGAGCTTCGCCGTCAGCTTCAACGTCGGCGTCCCGCTACGCGACACCGCTGCGGAAGGAGCGACGCCCGCTCCCGCGTCGATCTCGGGCTCGACCGCGACTTCGATCACACCCGCGTCGATCGGCGCGACGTCTTCGGCGCTGATGTCGGCCATCACGCCTGCATCGACAGCAACTTCCATTTCCGCGACCGCCGCGTCGACGACCTCGGGCACAGCCGCATCGATCACCACCGCTGCGATCGGCACAGGCGGAGTTCCCGCATCGACGACCACGTCTTCGAGCGGCTTCGGCTGACGCTGCACGAACCACACGAGCCCGCCGGTCACCAGCATCGCCGCGATGAACACCGGCGCGCGCGACCGCTGCTGCACCGGCGGCGGAGCATTCTTCGGCAACATCGATGCAGCCTTCGACTTGTCGAACACCGGAATCGCGCGCTGCGTCTCGGTCTGGTCCGAGACGATCGACTGCTCGGCCGAGAGCGAGATCCACTCGGGCTCGTCGGCGACCGGCGCGGGCGGCATCGTCTGCCGCGTGATGGCCGTCTCGCCGTCCTTCGCCGACAACGTGCGGATGTAGTTCTCGAATTCGCTGCGGCCTGCGGGCTTGAGCACGCCGCGCTGCAACTTCTCGAGCGCGGTGAGCATCTCCTGCGCGCTCTGAAACCGCGCGTCGCGATTGCGACCCATCGCGTGCTGCACGACCTTCGACACTTCTTCCGGCAGATCAGGCCGCAGCTTCGACACCGCAGGCGCGTCGGTGTTCGAGATCTGCATCAACATCTCTCGATCGCCCGGGCCCTGGAACGGCAGCGCGTCGGTCAGCAGCGAATAGAGCAGCGTGCCGACCGAGAAGAGATCGCTGCGCGCGTCGAGCGGCTCGGCGCGCGTCTGCTCCGGCGACATGAAGGCCGGCTTGCCGCGAATCATGCCGCGCTGGGTCTGCAGCGAGCGGTCACCGCCCTGCGCGATGCCGAAGTCGGCGATCTTCACCTCGGCGTGCATCGAAACGAGCACGTTGTTCGGGCAGATGTCGCGGTGAACGATGCCCAGCGGCTTGCCGTCTTTCGTGCGCTCGTGCGCGTACGCGAGCCCGCGGCACACCTCGGCCGCCACGTAGATCGCCAACTCCGGAGGCAACGGCATTCCCGCGTTGCGACCGCGACGCACCAGCCCCGCGAGCGTCCACCCGTCGACCAGCTCGAGCACCAGGAAGTAGCGGCCACCGGCGTCGCCGACGTCGAGCACCTCGACGAGGTTCGGGTGCCGCAAGCTCATCGCGAGGTGCGCTTCGTCGAGCAACATCGCCTTGAACGACTCGTCGGCGGTCAGCTCGGGGCGAATGCGCTTCAGCACCACGAAGCGTTTGAAGTCGGCCGCGCCCTGCTGCTCGGCGAGAAACACCTCGGCCGAACCGCCGTCGGCAATCTTTCGAATGGCTTTGTAGCGAGCGGCCTCGGCCATACGGTGGGCGCGCAGTGTAACCGGGGGCCCCGCGAAATGATCCCGCATCTCAAAGAGACGCTGACGTTGAAGAACGCGCGTTCGATGATCGACGCACCGCGCTTTCTGCTCGACACCGCGCGACAGAATGGTCCTGCGTTCAAGGTCGGAGTCGGCCCCGTCACGCTCACCGTCGTCGCCGAGCCGTCGTTCCTCCAGCAGGTGCTGCAGAAGGACGCGAAGAGCTGGGGCCGCGGCACCGCGGTCGATCAAATTCGTCCGCTGCTCGGAAACGGACTTCCGCTGTCAGACCCTCCGCTGTGGCTCACGCAGCGCCGCACGATGCAGCCTTCGTTTCACAAGGGGCGCGGGCCGCAGTGGGTGGTGGTGATGCGCGAGATCGCCGCGAAGACGCTCGACGCGTTGAAGTCGGGCGAGCAGCTCTCGACACGCACGCTGATGATGCACATTGCGCGCGACGTCATCGTGCGTTCGATGTTCTCGCAGTCGCTCGGAGAGCTGCGGCCGTTCGACGAAGCGCTCGAAGAAGTCGAGGCGTACATCGCGACCGCGCTGCACCCTGCGAAGTTGCCGCTCTGGGTGCCGACGCCCACGCACCTTCGCTTCAAGCGCGCGACGAATTTTCTGCACACCGAGATTCAGCGCGTCATCGAAGAGCGACGCTCACTCGCTGAGCCGCCGGCCGATTTGCTGACCATGCTGGTGAAAGCCACCGACCCGGAGACGGGAGTCGGCATGAGCGACCAACAGCTGCGCGACGAGGTGCTGAACATCTTCATCGCCGGCCACGAGACCACCGCGAACTTGATGACGTGGGCGACGTACCTGCTCGCGAAGAACCCCGACGTTCGCGCGCGTGTGGAAGCCGAAGTGAAGACGGTGCTCGAAAATCGAATGCCCGAGCCCGACGACCTGCCGAAGCTCACGCTCCTCAACGGAGTGATTCGCGAGACGCTGCGGCTGTACCCGCCCGCGTGGCTCTTCGCGCGTCAGGCGCTCGAGGACGCCGAAGTGAACGACTTGAAATTCAAGAAGGGCGACGTGGTGCTGCTGTTGCCGTGGATCACGCATCGGCTCGACGCGCACTGGAAGGACCCCGACGCGTTCGACCCCGCTCGCTTCGACGCGCAGAGTTCCACCGACGCCGCGACGTGGAAGTACACGTATCTCCCGTTCGGAGCGGGCCCGCACGTCTGCATCGGCAATCACTTCGCGCTGGTCGAGGCGAGCGTGGTGCTCGCGATGCTCGCTCAGCGCGGTCGACTCGAACCGACGAACCTCGACGCCGTGAAGGCGAAGATGGGCGCGACGCTGCTCGTGGAAGACGGGCTGCCCGCGAAGTTCGTCAGCACTTCAGCGTGACGAGAGTCGGCCGGAAACGTCGAAGCCGTTCGCCGCGC
Source organism: Archangium sp. (assembly GCA_047600485.1). Lineage (GTDB taxonomy): Bacteria > Myxococcota > Myxococcia > Myxococcales > Myxococcaceae > Archangium_A. The sequence goes on along the minus strand of JASGKS010000001.1, from coordinate 8,845,745 downwards.
GCTCGACACGCGTGACGTGCATCATCGACTTCTTGCCCTTCATGGTGACCAGCATGTCGGCGCCCACCGGCGGCTCGAGCTCGGCGTGAAACGAAATGCCGCTCGACGAAACGTCGCGGCCCGCACCCGAAAACTCCACTCCGCTTTCCACGTCGACCACGGCCACCGTGGCGTCCAGCTCCGTACGCTCTGAATCTCTCTGTTCGGTCATACAGAGACGTTACGAGCGCAACACCGATGATCAACTTCCTGTCTCCCTCTCCCTGCGAAAGGGGTGAGGGCTGATCAGGTGATGCCCTGCGTCACTCGCCCAGATACGCCTTGCGGATCTCTTCACTCGCGAGGAGCGCCTGGCCGGTGCCTTCCATCGCGACCTCGCCGGTCTCCAGCACGTACGCCCACTGTGCGAGCCCGAGCGCGAGATGCGCGTTCTGCTCGACGAGCAGAATCGAGACGCCCTGCGCGTTCACGTCTTTCAAAATCCGGAAGATGATCTGCGTCACCTGCGGCGCGAGACCGAGCGACGGCTCATCGAGCAGCAGCAGCGAAGGCCGCGACATCAACGCGCGGGAGATCGACAGCATCTGCTGCTCACCACCCGACAACGTGCCCGCCGGCTGCGCACGCCGCTCGAGCAACCGCGGAAAGAAGCCGAAGCACTTCTGCAGATCGGCCTCGATGCCCGCCGAGTCGCGACGCAGGTACGCGCCGAGATCGAGGTTCTCCTGCACCGTGAGGTTCGGAAAAATCCCGCGGCCTTCCGGAGCGTGCGCCAGACCCTTCGGCACCAGCTCGTGCGACTTGCGACCGCCGATCTTCTCTCCGCGCAGCGTGATGGTGCCGCCCGCTGGCTTCACCATGCCCGACACCGCGCGCAGCGTGCTGGTCTTGCCCGCTCCGTTCGCGCCGATGAGCGCCACGCACTCACCCTGCCCGACCGACAACGAAATGCCCTTGAGCGCTTTGATCGCGCCGTAGCTCACCTCGAGCGCGCTCACGTCGAGCAGCGGGTCACGCTTCGCGCGTTCGCCGAGATGCTGGTGCTCAGACATGCGCGGGCGCCTCTCCGAGGTACGCCTCGATCACCTTCGGGTCCGCTCGCACCGCCGCGGGCTCACCGCGCGAAATCGTCTCGCCGTGATCGAGCACGGTCAGCTTCTCGCAGATGCCCATCACCAACTTCATGTCGTGCTCGATGACGAGAATCCCGAGCTCGAAGCGCGATCGCAGCTCGCGAATCAGCACCATCAGGTCGGCCTTCTCGCGCGTGTTCATACCCGCGGCCGGCTCGTCGAGGAGCAACACCTTCGGCTTCGTGCCCAACGCGCGCGCGATCTCGAGGCGACGCTGCTCACCGTACGGAAGGTTCTTCGCCAGCTCGTCGACGCGATGCCCCAGGCCCATCACGTCGAGCAGCTCGCGCGCCTTCTTCTCGATGCCCGCTTCTTCGGCGAGAAAACCACCGGTGCGGATCAGCGCGCGCCACCAGTCGCGGTAGTTGTCGAGCGCGTCGAGCACCGAGCCGAACATCGGAGACGGCTGCGCGCCCCGCTTCAGCTTCTCGACCCACGCGCGATCGAACAGCGGCTTGCGATCAGCCAGCACCGCGATGCGCACGTTGTCGAGCACCGAGAGCTGCTTGAACAAGCGGATGTTCTGAAACGTGCGCGCGAGCCCGAGCCGGTTGATCTGATGCGGGCGGCGGCCATTCACCTTCTCACCGCACACCAGCACGTCGCCCGCGGTCGGCAGGTACACGCCGGTCAGCACGTTGAACGCCGTCGTCTTGCCCGCACCGTTGGGCCCGATGAGGCCCTGCAGGTCGCCCTTGCGGATCTCGAGATCGAAATCGGCCAACGCCTTCAGACCACCGAAGGTGATCGACACCTTCTTCGCGTGGAGGAGCACGTCACTCACGTCGCGACGTCCTTCTTGCGCGGCTTGAACCAGTCCCACGCCTCGTGCGTGCCGAACAGACCCTGCGGTCGCGTGAGCATCATCAACACCAGCAGCAACCCGAAGATGGGCTTGCGCAGCTGATCGATGCTCTGCGCGAGCGACTCGTTGTCACCGCCGACGCGAATGAAGATGGCGCGCATCGCCTCGGGCAGCAGCGTGAGGATGACCGCGGCCACGACCGCTCCCGTGGTGCTGCCGAGGCCACCCGCGACGATGAACACCACCACTTCCATCGAGCGCACGAACGAGAACGAATCGCCCGGCGCGATGATGCTCTGGAAGTGCGCGAAGAGGCCGCCGGCCACTCCGGCGAAGAAGCTCGAGACCACGAACGCGCGCACTTTGTACGAGGTGGTGTCGACGCCCATCGCCTCGGCCGCCACTTCGTCTTCGCGAATCGCGACGAGATTGCGGCCGTGCGGCGACGCGAGCAGGCGGCGCGAGAACAGAATCGCGAGGAACACCACGAACCACACTGCGAAGAGCGTGGTGTGCTGCGGCATTCCCGAAAGTCCGAGCGCGCCGCCGAGCGAGGGCGTGTTGCGCACGATGACGAGGATGATCTCTCCGAAGCCGAGCGTGACGATGGCGAGGTAGTCGCCGCGCAGCCGCAAGCTCGGCAGACCGACCACGAAGCCGCACGCCGCGGCGAGCGCTCCGCCCACCAGCAACGAGATGACGAAGAACAGCTGGTGCTCGAGCGCCGGCGGCAGGAACCCGATGCGGTACTCGTTGAGCGCCATCGAAACGACCGCCGACGAGAACGCGCCGACCGCCATGAAGCCCGCGTGGCCGATGCTGAACTGGCCCGTCATTCCGTTGATGACGTTCAGGCTGACCGCGAGCACCACGTTCACGCCGACCACCAGCGCGAGGTACGTGAAATAGGGACTGCCGCTGGACGCCAGCTGCACGAGCGCGAGCACCGCGATGGCGATGACGACAGGGACGAACGAGCGCAAGGCCGCGTGGCCTTACACAACCTCGTGCTCACTTGCACTGCCGCTGTCGAAGCGCCGGAGCGCTGCCGCATCGAAGACTGGCGAGGACGACACCGAGCAGTTCAAGTGCGCTCGGAAAGGCAGACCCATGCGCTACGTGATGAAGCAGGACCTGATCGGCTTCGGCGACGACTTCACCATCAAGGATGACGACGGCCGCACCGTCTACAACGTCGACGGCAAGGCCTTCACGCTGCTGCGCGAGAAGCTCGCGTTCAACGACGCCAACGGCAAGGAGCTCGCCTTCATTCGCGAGCGCATCATCGCCATGACGCCGTCGTACGAAATTCTGCGCAACGGCGACGTCGCAGCGGTCGTGAAGAAGGACCTGATCAACGTCTTCCGCGTCGGTTTCACGGTCGACGTGCCGGGCCCCGATGATCTCGAGGCGACCGGCAGCCTGCTCGACCACGAATACACCTTCACGCGCGGCAGCAAGACCGTGGCGACCGTGTCGAAGAAGTGGTTCCGCATCACCGACACCTACGGCGTCGAAATCTCCGAGGGCGAAGACCCCGTCCTCATTCTCGCGAGCGCGGTGGTGATCGACATGATCTGCCACGCTGACAAGAAGAAGACGAAGAAGGTCGACCCGAAGTCGTGAGCGTCTTCCTCGCGCTGCGACTCACCGACCCGCAGGTCGGGCCTCCGCCGCTGTGGGAATTGATCTTCGAGCGGCAGACCATCGGCCGCGTCGCCACCAACCACATTCACGTCAAACGCGATCGCCTCGCGCGCCTGCACGGCACCTTCTTTCGTGAGGCGGCGACGGGCGCGTACAGCTTCGAACCCGACGCAGGCTCGTCGGGCACCTACCTCAACCAGGAGCGCATCGGCCGGCGCACCGCCTTCCACGACGGCGACACGTTCGCGCTCGGAGCCATCCTCTTCAAAGTCGTTCGCGCTCCCGACTTCACCGCCGAACGCCTCGACGAAGCGCGACGCGCACAGCCTGATGCTCGCTCGCGCGCGGTCTTCGCAGACTGGCTCGAATCGGTGGGCCGCGAAACCGAAGCCGCGTGGCTGCGTGCCCGAGAAACGCGCGCCTCGACGCTCGCCACGCTCACCGCGCGGCTGAGCACCAACGAACGCGCAGCACTCGCGGGCGCACCGATTCAGCAGTGCGCCCGCTCGACGTGCCCCGGCGACTGGAGCCGCCTGCAGCTCACGCCTCAACCTCGCTTGCGCACCTGCGCGGAATGCAGTGCGACGCTTCCGTTCTGCACGCGCGAAGCCGAGACGACGAACGTGAAACCGTTCGTGCTCGAGTGACTCAGAGCGCGCCCTTCTCGTTCAACACCCACAACGTCGCCGCGACGTCAGCCGGGCAGTCGTACGTGCGCTGCGCGTCGCTCGCGGTCGACCAGCTCGAGCCGCCCTTCTCGATCTTCCCGTTCTCGATGGTGGCTTGCGTGCTGCCGCCGATTTCCACGTACCACTTGCTGCCGCGCATCACGGCCTTGCCCTTCGTCGAGCCGCCCTTCTCGATGACGATCTCCGACGACGACTGCTTGTACGTGTACTGCGTGCTGCCGCTCTTCTCGACGCGCCCGCTGTTGCACTTGTAGTCGGCAGCGAAGGCAGAGACGGAGACGAGCGAGGCGATCAACGCGAGACGAAACATTCGGAGTTCTCCAATGAAACGGGTGGATACGACGTTCGCCTGACCCGCCACGCGCGATCTGCGTGCAACACTGTCGATCGTGCGAGCGCGGTTCCTGGTGCCAGCCTTCGTGTTGATTCTGCTCGCAGTGGCCGCAGTGATCTGGTCGCTCGTCCGTCGCTCCGGGCACCGCGTGCGACCCGGCAAGGTCGAAGTGGTGCTCGTCGACGCGTTCGGTCAGCCGTGGTCGGACGAGTCAGAAGTGTGGCTCGGCAACGAGTCACGCACCACCGTCGGTGGTGTGGCCGGCGTCTTCGACGTCGCACCCGGGACGCTGCCGTTCGTCGCACGTGGCTTCAGCGGTTGGCGCGGCCACCTGCACATGACGAGCGCGCCCGTCGAAGGCGGGCAGTTCGAGCTGACGGTCTCCGGCTTCCCCGCGAGCGAGGTGCAGCGTCTCGAAGTGCGCCTCGGGCCGAGCCTCGCCCACGTCAGCCAGACGGTCGCCGGCGATCTCTACGATCTGTGGAAGGCCGGGCGCGACGTGAGCGTGCAGGTGCTCCAGTCCGACGGCGGCCCCGCGGCGAACGCGCTCGTGCTCTGTCGCCACCAGAAGAACGTGACGGCCGATGAGTCAGGCGTCGCGAGCTGCGGCTCCCTCACCGGCGACGTGGAAATCAGCGCGAGCGCGAACGGCTTCGGCAATTCGCTGTGGCTCGACGCCGACGCAGGAGAAGCGACCCTGGTACTCGACCGCCCCGGCTTCGCGCTCGACGTCGAAGTGCGCGGAGTCCGCGACGCGGGCCACATCACGCTCAACTCGAAGGAGACGAGCGACATGGTCTTCAGCAGGACCAATTTCTTCACGGTGCCCTTCGTGCCGCTGGCTCGCACCATCGTGTGCTCGAGCGACGACTTGCCGAAGGCCTGCGACGTCCTCGTGCCCGATGGAGGCACGCACTACTCACTCGTCCTCGAAGCGGGGCCACCGGGAACACTCGAGTTCCGCCCCACACTCGGAGGCAAGCCGCTGCTCCAGCCGATCCTCTACCTCGATCGCGTTCAGCATGCGCCGCAGTCTTCCGCCGTGCAGTCGATGGCGCTCTCGCGCGGGCGGCACGTGCTGGTCATCAACACCCGCAGCGGGCCCGAGCGCTACGAGACCCTGTTCGAGATCGAACCGGGCAAGACGACCTCGCTGGGAGATCTTCCGCTCGCGCCGCCCTGATCAGCGCGGTCGCAGCTCGGTCTTCGCGTCGGTGAAGCTGATGTGCTCTTCGGCGAGCTCGACGACGAAGCCGCTCGCGGTGAGCGTCGTGCCGGGTTGATCGAACACCAACCCCGCATCGGACGACGCGACGCCCGCCGTGCCCTGGTTGCGATCGAAGAACACCGCATCGGTCGCCGCGCGCACCTCGCCCTTGCCGACCATCGTCACGCCGCCGCTGCCCTGCAGCTGACCGCTCAAGAAATTGCCCGTCACCACCGGCGCGCGCAGCAACGTCCCGTCGCGCACGATGGTCACGCCCGCATCGAGCGCGCGCAGATCTCCCGGCGTTCCGACCTCGCGATACGCGTCGAGGCGATCGGCTGTCGTCACCACCCGCAGGGCACCGCCCGAGTACGAGCGCATCGTCACCTGCTGCAGGGAGAGATCAGGCGCGTTGGGATCTCGCGACGACGCCGCAGGCTGCGGGCGTGTGCAAGCGACGAAGACCAACGCGAGGGCCGAAACCAACCGCACCATCGCGTCATACACTCACCGCGTGCGTCGCGTCGTCCTCGGCCTGCTGGCTCTGCTGCTCGTCGTTCCGTTGATCGCCGCGGGCCTGCTGCAGCGACAAGCGAGCGCGCTCGGCAAACCACTCGTCGCCGATGCCAACACCCTCGCGGCCGCGCGCCACACCATCGTCGGAGCGCCCCGCTCCGGTTCGATCTTCGATTGCCTCGGGCCGCAAGCCGACGCCGCTCCCGACATCAGCCGCACGCTCGCGTGGAGCGACCCGTCCATTCTCGCCGTCGCCAGCGGCGCCGCTCCCGTCAGCTCGCTCAACGCCACGCAACTCGGAGAGCTCGAAGCGACGCGCCCGTGGCTCGAAGCCACGCTGGCGTGCGGACAACTGAGTGACGTCGCGCCAACCGCGGGCATCGGGCCGTTCGCTGATTTTCGGCACGGTCGCAGACAATCGATGCCGCGCTTGATGGAAGCGCTCTCGTCGGCCGGTGCGCTCGCGCTCCGCAGCGAGTTGCAGAACGGCAACGCCGATCTCGTGCTCGATCGCTGCGTCGACGGGCTGGTGCTGACGCTGGCGTGGCTGCGGCTCGAGGGCTTCGAATCGATGTTGCCGGTGCTCGGGCCCTCGAATCGTTTCTTGAGCGCGTGTCGCGATGCGAAGCCACTCGCCAGCGCCGACGCACGCGGCCGCTTCGCCGCTCGCGCGAACGGACTGCGCGCTCTGACGCCCACCTACGCCGACGTCATCTTCGTCGAGCGCACGCAGCTCGCCCTGCGGCTCTTCGGCGCGTGGTTGCCCGACTCACTCGACGCCGAGCTCCCCGCGGAAGCGCGCGTCGGCACACGCTCGGCGCGCGAATCGAAATGGGCGCGCGGCTTCACCGCGACCATGGCGCTGCGTCTGTATTGGAAGCGCTTCGACAGCGGTATGCGCGAGATCGAGACCGCGTGCGCGCTCACTCCTGTGCCTCGCGACGCAGCCATCGTGCTGGCGCAGAAGCACCTCGAAGCGCCGTTCTTGAAGCGCTACTTCGCGGCCGACCCGGTCGACCTCAAGTACGAGATGTACTCGGGCTACGTCGACAACCTCGGCGCAGGCGTCACCGCCGTCACCGCACCGTGAGGCCACGCTGCGTCGAGAGGTACACCGCGAAACTGCCGAGCCAATGGCCGCCTTCGTAGTGCTCACCGGTGACGGCCTCGAGGCCCGCGGTGCGATGCGCGAGCGCGATGGCGGCCCACGAGGTTCGACGCGGGTCCTTCTCCGGCAACGCAGACACGATTCCTTCCAGCATCCACGCGCGAGAGAGGTTGAGCCCGTCGAGGTGCGCGAGCTTCGGGTCGGCACGGTCGGTCACCACCTCGGGCGCGAGCTTCAACTCTCCGGGGAGAAACGCAGTCAGCCATGCTGAAAACGCATCGGGCCCATGAACTCGCCGCATGAGGTCTGCTTCAGCCAGACACGGAGAGAGGAAGTCCTGGCCGTTCGGTTCCCAGCTCAGCGGGCACGCTTTGTCGTTGCCGTACCAGACGCCGACGCGCTCGATGATCAGCGCCTCGAACTTCGCGTCACCCGCACGTCGCGCCCAGTCGAGCAGCAGCCCGAGCGCGAACGCGGTCTGGTCGTGCTCTCCGATGCGAATCGGCTTGCTCAACTTCGGCAGCCACGAGCTCAACCGCGCGACCGCCGCGCTCTCGAGCGGAGCCAACGCCGCCGCCCACTTCTTCGCATCGGGATCGTCCCACTCACGCAACTCAGCAGCGAGCTGCAGCAACCACGCGAGCCCGTACGGCCGCTCGAAGCTCACCCGCCCTGCACCGTTCAAGTACGCGAGTTCGACGTTCAGGTTCTTCACGGTGAGCGATTTCGCCAACGCCTTGCGCGCGTCCGCAGCGAACGGCGCGGTCGGAAAAGTGCGCGCGAGTCGCGCCAACAACCAGTGTCCGTGCACCGAGGAATGCCAGTCGTAGCAACCGAAGAACGCCGGAGTGAGCGCGTGCGGCGCCTTCACGTCCTTCGCGTCGTTGAGCACGTGCGCGAGCTTGTTGGGGTACTCCTTCGCGACGCAGGCCAGCGCGAGCTTCGCGAAACGATCTGCCGCGGCCGCGTCGAACTCACCGGAAGCCGACAACACCAACGCCAACACGAGAGTCATGCGCGCGCGACCCTGACACACTCACGCGCGATGATCCGCGAACTCGAAGGCCCGCTGCCGGGCGACGTGCTGCTCGAGATCGTCTACGCACCGACCTTTCACGCGCACCTCGGCGTTCGCATCACGCGCGCGCAACAACTCGAGTGGTGGCAACACGACTTCGTGACCACCGCCTCGCTCGTCGCTCCACTCGAACTTCCCGAGCTGCGAGCAAGCACTCGCAGCGACGATCGCCGCGACGGCATGTCGATTCTCTTCCGCACTCCACAGCTCGCCACCGAGCGCTCAACCGTCGACGACGACGCCGATGAGGTGCTCGTCGAATTTGCCCGGCGATTTCTCGAAGTCCTCCGCGACCGCTTCCCCAACCCCGCGCAACAACAGGTTCTTTCCGACCTTCGCCGCTATCTCGTTTGAAGCAGCACCACGGATCGCCGTGCTTGCGCCCGGCAACCAACGAGTGCCATGACGGCCCTCGCTCTCACCTTCGGGACCATGTCGAACGACCTCGCCGCGGTGGCCGACCCCCTGCGTTCCCTGGCGCTCGCGGCGCGAGACGGCGAAAGTGTAGCGTTTACCCAGCTTTACGAGCGCACCCGCGACCAGGCGTGGCGCGTCCTCTACCGCGTCGTGGGCCAGAGCCCCGACCTGGAAGACCTCGTTCAGGAGTCGTACATCCAGCTGATGCGCGCGCTGAAGACGTACCGCGGCGAGTCGCGTGTCACGACGTTCCTGCATCGCGTCTGCGTCAACGTCGGGCTGATGCACCTGCGCGGCAAGCGCCGGAAGAAGGAAGAAACGACCGACGAAATGCCGGAACACGAAGCCGGCGAAACGCACGATCCCGAGCGCGCGGCTCAAGTGAAGCAGGCGTCGGTGCTCGTGCAGAAGGCTCTCTCCACGTTGAGCGAAGAGAAGGCGCAAGTGTTCGTGTACCACGAGCTGTTGGGGCTCAAGCCCGAGGAGATCTCGGAGCTCGTCGACTGTCCCGTGAACACCGTCCGCTCCCGACTCAACCGTGCACGCATCGACTTCACCGAGGTCGTCGTGAAACTCAAGCGAGGTGAGCCATGAGCTCGCACCTCGAACATGAAGTGCTGTGGTCGCTCGCGAAGAACGAACTCGAGACGTCCGCGCAGCGTGACGCAGAACAACACCTCGCCGGTTGCGCCGATTGCCGCGTGGCGCTCGAAGACATCAAGCTCGCGACGAGCGCGCTGTTCGATCTTCCGCCCGTGCCCGCGATGCCCGACGCGATGGCGCGCCGCATCGGTCAGAACCTCGCCGAGGAAGCCGATGCGCGCGCGGCGAAGTCGTTCACCTCGTGGTGGCAATCATTGTTCACGCCGCGGTTCGTATTCGCTGCGGCGATGGCGGTGCTCCTCACCATCGGTGCGGCTTATGTGCTCTCGAGGGAGACCCCGGTCGCTCCGACGAATCCGGTGAATCCCAATACGCCGGCGCCGAATCAGATCGCGATGCCGACGCCCAACGTGCCGGCTCCGACGCCGGTTCCCGTGCCGGTGCCGAACGTGCCCGCGCCTGCGAAGAAGAAGCTCCAGGTCACCGTGGCGAGCGCGAAGAAGGCGACCGCGAACAAGAAGCAGGTGCTCGACGAGGGCTCGGTGGTGGCGACGCAGGCCGGCGGCAGCGTGTGGATGCAGCTGCCCGACGGTTCGCGCGCGGGCCTCACCAGCGCTTCGCAGATCACACTGACCAAGCTCGAGACCGACGCCCTCACGCTCGACATCGCGAAGGGCAGCCTCGCGCTCGTGGTGCCGCACCGTGAAGACCGTGTGCTGACCGTTGTCGCCGGCGAAATCGAAGTGAAGGACCTCGGCACGCGTTTCCTCGTGAACCGCGAGTCGACGCACACCGTCGTCGCGGTCGAAGAAGGCGTCGTCGAGGTGAAGTCGCCCGCCGGCACCCGGCTCGTGAAGGCCGGTCACGCGGTGACGTGGCGCGAGGGCAAGCTGCAGGAACTCGACTGGGAGCCGACCGCTCCGCCGCAGCCGAAGGTCGTGGTGCAGCAGCCCGCGCAGAACACCGACGCCGACGTGAAGTCCATCGCGCGGCTCGACGAAGAAGACGAAGACGACGCGACGCCGCCCATCGACGATTCGTTCGTCGACAACAACCAGCTCCCGACGTCGCCTCCGCCCGAGACCGTGCAGCAGCCGCCCGACCGCACCGTGCAGAAGGTCGACGAGGAATGGGCGGCGATGCCGAACAGCGCCGACAAGACGAAGAAGCTGCCGCCGGTGTCGACGTTCGCTCCGAAGAAGAAGGAGCGCGGCTTGTCGCTGCGTTCCGTCGAGCGCGCGCTGCGTGAAGTGGGCAGCGCCATCACCTCGCCCAACGGCCGCGAGGCGCGTGCGCGCAACGTGACGCTCGCGGCGAATGCGGGTGACTGCGTCTATGCGCTCCAGCTCGCCGACAAGTGGCTCACCGAGCCGGTCACGGGTTTGAAGACCGAGCCCTCGATGCGTCGTGACGTGCAGCTGCAGCAGGTGCGCTGCTTGAATCACCTCGGCCGCAAGGACGACGCGAACGCGCTTCAGAAGATCATCGACGGTCGCTGATTACGGCTGCAGCACCAGCTCGGCGTCGATGCCGAGCTGAATCACGTCGCCGACGACCACTCCGCTGCCCTCGCCTGGAAAGTCCCAGAGGATTCCGAAGTCGCGCCGGTTGACCGAGCCGCTCGCGGCGATGGCGCGGCGAATTCCACCCGCGTGATTGAACGGTGGAGAGAGCGTCGCGCTCAAGGTCACCGGTTTGCTGATGCCGTGCATCGACAGCGTGCCCGTCACTTCCAACGCGCCGTTGCTGCCCTTGATGCTCGTCGAAGTGAACGTCGCCGCCGGGAACTTCGACGTCTCGAAGAAGTCGGCGCTCTTCAAGTGTGAGTCGCGCTCGTCGACGCCGGTGGTGATGGAGTTCACGTCGACGCTCGCTTCGACCTTCGAGTTCGCGAGCGTCGCTTCGTCGATGGTGAGCGTGCCGGTCGGTTGCTTGAACAACCCGCGCACGTTGGTGAAGACGTGCTTGCAGCTGAAGCTCACCGAGGAATTCTCAGGGTCGAGCGCCCACTTCGAGACGGCAGGCACCGCTGGCACCGGCAGCGAAGGCCCGCGGGGAGCGGGAGTCGCGGGCTCCGAGGTCTTCTCGGCTTTGCATCCACACAGCGAAATCAACGCCATCACGAGGGGCAGTCGCATGGCGACTCCAGTGAGCTGAAGCCGGCTCGAGTTTCACGGCTGCGGAGGCGTGAGCGAAAAATCGCCCCCCGCGTAGAAGCCGATCTTGCGGTTGTTCTCGGTGCCCAGCAGCCCGCAGTTCCCCTGGGTGGCGAACACGTCGGCCGTGAAGTCGGTGTACGCGCAGTAGTTGTACGTCGGCGCCGCGCTGTGCAGCCGCATCGGGAACTTCGGGTCGAGCCCGCTCTGCGTATACGCCTCGGCGTCCCACTGCTGCGAGCTGGCGTTCATCGCGTTGCAGTTCTGCATGCCGATGACGCCGGTCCACGTCTCGGCGTTGAGGCACATGTTCGAGGCGAGGTTGCGGAACGCGTAGCGGCCCGGAGAAATCGAGATCACTTCCCACCGCTGATTCGGCTGGCCCGGGTCGCACGCTGACGTGGTTCGCGCATCGCCGCCGTTGTCGTACAGGCACCGGCCGATCTTGAACTTGAGCAGCGAGAACGCGGGCTCACCGTGCGGAGTGGAATCACAGACATCTCCCGCACCATCGGTGTCCGCGTCTTCCTGCAACGGGTTGGCGTTCATCGGGCAGTTGTCGCGCGCGTCGATGATCAGATCGCCGTCGGTGTCGGGGTCGACGACCGAATCGCATGCGTCGCCCAGCCCGTCGTGGTCGGAATCCTGCTGCGTGGTGTTGGCGACCGCCGGGCAGTTGTCGGAATCATCGGGCACTCCATCGGAGTCGGTGTCGGTGGTGCTCGTCGTCGCGTCACACGCATCGCCCTGCGCATCGAAGTCGAGGTTGGCCTGCGTCGCGTTCGCGAGCGTCGGGCAGTTGTCGTACGGGTCGAACACGCCATCACCGTCGGAATCGGTGAGCGGAGGCGGCGGAGCAGGACAGCCTCCGGGCTCGCACGACCAATCGGGGTACACGAAGTTCACGAACAGGTTGTTCGGAGCGCACTGCTCTTCCGCGAGCGGATCCATCGTGCACGCCACCGAGAAGTAGCTGCCGCCGGTGCGATTCGCGTTGTTGATCAGCACGTGCGAGACCACGGTGCCGGTGAAGTCGCCGGTCACCTGCACCGTGCCGCTCTCATTCCCGCTGCCGTTGAAGTCGGTGTCCTGCGTGAGAACTCCGTCGACCACCAGCGTGAGCGACTTCGGCACCACCGCGCTCGGGTTCAGGTTCATCGGGTCGGCCGCCCAGTCGTGCACGTCGACCGTCACCGCATGCGAGCAATTGGCGTAGGTGAACTTGCTGATGGCGCGCAGACCGTTGAGCGACACGTTCCACGTCTCGGTGCCCGAGCCATCACACGACGTCATCCAATTGCCCGTGCCGGTGGGGTTCGAGCAGTTGTTGAGCCGGCACTGCATCTCGTCCTTCCACTTCACGAAGGCGCGAGCGAGCACCACGTTGTCCCACGGCAGCGGCGGCGTGCCGCGTGGAGTGGGGTCGCACACGTTGCCGATGCCGTCGCGATCGTCGTCGCCCTGATTCACGTTCCACACGTTGATGCAGTTGTCGGCGGTGTCGGGGCGGCCATCTCCGTCGGCGTCGGGCGCTCCGTTGTTCTCACACGCGTCGCCGATGCCGTTGTGATTCGCGTCGGCCTGGTCGGCGTTGGCGGTGACGGGACAGTTGTCGGTCGCGTCGGGCACGCCATCGGCATCGCCGTCGACGACGACCTTCGAGCAATCGAGCGTGTAGTTGGCGGAGACCTGCGCGACCATTTTTCCCGAGCGCGCCGGCCACTCGAACGCGAGGCGGATGCCGACGATGAAGTCGGTGCTCAGCTCTGACTGCGGGCAGGCGATGCCGAGCTTCCGGTCTTCGGGAACGGTGGCGCCGACGCACGCGCCGTTTTCCAGCTGCGGCTCGGAGCCATCGGTGGTGAAGCACACCGTGCGGCCCTCGAGCGCGTGAATCTCGACGACTCCGCTCGCCGCGTCGAAGTCGTAGTTGGGGTCAGGCTCGAAGATCTCGACCGGCGACGGAACGGGAGGCGGCGAGGCACAGCCGAGACCGAGCAACACCGACGCGAAGACGACGTCGCGAATGCGCACCCACAAAGGCTACGTGAACTTCACGCCGCGCGCGCGAGCTTCGGCTGTGTGAGCAACACCGACCCGGGGAAGCGCAGAATCACCGAGGTACCGACGCCGCTCTGGCTCTCGACCTCGACGCGGCCACCGAGCGCTTCGACCGATTCCTTCACCGCCGACATGCCCACGCCGCGGCCCGAGAACTCGCTCGCCTCGTCGCGCGTGCTCAAGCCCGAGGTGAAGAGCGCCTTGATGAGGTCGCTGTGCGACGCGTGCGGCAGGCCCAGGCGTTCGGCGCGCGAGGCGACGGCGGCCCAGTCGACGCCACGACCGTTGTCACGCACCGTCACCAGCAGCTCGCCGTGCTCGAGCCGCGCGCTCAACGTCAGGAGGCCGCGACGCTCATCAGGCGACAGCAGGCCGTGATCGACCGCGTTGCGCAGCACGTGGGTGCACGACGCCCACACCGAAGCGAAGCGTTCACGCGAGAGCCGCAGGTGCGACGACTCGCAGACCACTTCGAGGGGGCCCTTGCCGAGTCGCTCCGTGAGCGCCCTCGCTTGCTCCGCCATGCGCTCGAAGCGCACGCGCACCGGCTCGTTGCGCCACGACGCGATGAGCTCCAACACTTCGGCGCGCGGAGCACCGCGGTCGATCGCCTGCACGATCGACAGGTAATCGGTCTCGTCGAGCTCGACCGAGGTGCGCGAGTCTTCCTGCAGGAACTTCATCATGCGCGCCGCTGACGCATTCCACGCGGCGGCGACGTCAGCCCGGTCCTTCGCTTCCACCGCGTCGTTCTGCTCCGCGATGTGCGACTCGACCTCGTGACACGCCATCGCCACCACGCTCAGGCCAAACAAGCCCGCGTTGCCTTTCAGGGTGTGAATGATGCGACGCGCGGTCGCGGCGTCGGGCGGAGGCTCCGCGCTGAGCGCCTGCACGGCAGACTTCGCCTCGGCGTAGAAGTCGAGGAAGCCCACGCGGTCGCGCATCAACTTCTCGAACACCGCCAGCGTCTCGCGCTGGGCAAGTTCGCTGCGCTCGCGCGAGATGCGCTCGGTGACGTCGGAGATCGAGATGAGCAGCTGCGTCAGGTTTTCACCGTCGAGCACGGGCTGGTATTCGACTTCCCACCAGCGGCCATCGCGCGACAGCCGCTGCGGCAGCTGCGCCAGCGCCACGTCGAGCGGGAAGAGACCGCTGCTGATGTTGAACCAACCGAGCTCGAGCCACTGCGCGAACTTCGAGTCGACGCTCGCGAAATAGTCCCACGCGGGCTGACCGGCCGACGGCGCGCCGAACCAGGTCTGCGCCGCGCGGCTGTGCTCCGCTCGCAGCACACCGTGCGCGTCGACGGTGAGGAAGCCCTGGTGCACGTGGTCGAACACCAGCCGCATCTCCCGGTTGCGTTCGTCGAGCGCGGCGGTGCGCGAGGCGACGATGCGCTCCAGCCCGATGACGTTGTCGAAGAACGAGCGCGCGACGAAGCAGGCCGCGACCGACTCCACCACCACGAAGGTGGCGTGCAGCAACACCGACGAGAGCGGAGCCTCGTAGTTGAAGACGCTCGCGGGCGCGAAGAACCACAGCACCAGGTGGTGCAGCGCGACGGTGACCGCGGCGGTGAGAATCACCATCGGGTTCGCGAAGACCGCGAGCAGCGCGATGGCGACGAAGAAGTAGAAGTGCATCTCGATCGTCCACAAGCCGCGACCGAAGTGCACCAGCAGCGCGCCCATGAAGATCGCCGTCACGCCGAACACCATCGAGACGTGACGCGGGTTGCGGAACGCCCGACGCGCGAGCCACGGCCCGAGCGCTCCGAACGCGGTCAGCACCAACGCGCTGAGCGGCCCGGTGTCGTTGAAGAACGCCACCGTCGCCATGAACGGCACGTGCGCGACGAAGAACGCGAGCGCGATGCGGTTCATGCGCGCCAGATAGTCGCGCTCGAACTGGGTGATCTGCGACGGGAGCACGATGGCCCCCAGGAGCTGGCGGAAGAAGGTCTTCATGGTTTCGCCCGGTATTTGAGATCGAAGGGATCAGTGCGCGACTGCAGCTCGCGCGAGACGGCACAGCCGAACAGCGGCATCGCTTCCGGCGTCTCTCCCGCCCGCGCCCGGTTCAACAACTCGACGTCGAGCGGTGGCGCTCCACGTTTCTGCGAATACGCGCCCGAGTACGACAGCGCGCCGTCAGGAGAGCGGATGATCAGCACCGGCGCCGCGTCGACGCCGAAGCGCTCACGCAGCTGCTCGGCCTCGAGCGACACCACCGAGAAGCCCGCGTCTTCGAGCTGGGTTTGCCACTCGGGCGTCGCGTCGATGAGCGCGACCTCTTCGCGCACGTCCGTCATCGCGCGCCGCTGCACGAGGTGTTGCAACACCCGCTTGCTGCAGCCGCACTTCGTCGACAGCGCGTGCACCATCGACCAGCGCGGGGTCGCCGCTGCCTCGGGGGCGGGCCGCGACACCTCCAGCGGCAGCTCGTGGAGCGCAGTCATTGCGCCGCCCACCAGCACTGCCGCCAAACCCCAGAGGATCAGGAACAACCGATGTCGCGCGCTCGACTGCACGCGGCGACACGGTGCAAACGTGAAACCAGACGTCGCGTCAGAAAAGTGACCCGGGCCCGATGATGATCGCGGGCTGCGCGTCGTAATCGATCTTCAGCTTGGCCGGAGGCGCAGGCGTGTCAGGCAGCACCGCGACCGCCTTCACTCCGACGCTCGCCGTCTGCCGCGCGTCGACCTTCGACTTGAGCGCCGTCAACGCCGCGCCCTCGAGCTTCACGACGAGCGGCAACCGCGCGAGCGCCGCCTTGTCAGCGACCTGCTGGCCGTTCACGCTCAGCACCGCCGACGTCACGCGCGTCTGCAGATCGAGCTTCGCGCCGCTGGTGCCGTCGACGAAGTCGAGCTTGTTGACCGACAACTCCACGCGCTGCACGAGGTTGCTCGCCGTCTTCAGCTCGGGAATGCCCTCGTAGTCGCTCGGCTTCAACACCTCGATGCTGTCGTCGAAGGTGAATTCACAGCCGCCGGTCACCACGCGCGTGGTCACCATCTTGTCTCCCGCAGGCAACGACTGCCCGCAGGTGAAGTTGGTGGCGATGCTGACTTCGGTGGTGCCCTTCAACGACGGCACACCCTTCGTTTCGTCGATTCGAATCTCGACAGGTCCACAGCCGGCGATGACGACAGCGACGGCGATGAGCAGGTGACGCATGGGTTCTCCTGACGCTCTCGGCCTCGAGCGGTCGAAGGGTGAGTGCCGCGACGCAACCTCGCCATTTCACCACGTCATTTCTTTGAAAACACTCGATCTCATGGCTGAAAAAACGCGGCCGGCCTACACTTTCCCTGCAACCTTTTCCGCCCCGGTCGAAAGTTCCACTGAGCGCGTTCCGCATCATTCGAGCCGTTCCGGGTCCGAGCGGGGGCTTCGTGGAGACGCACGCCGCGCGCGAGCTTGGCACCGACCGAACGGTGCTGCTCACCAAGGTGCTCGATCGCCGCGAGGGTCTGGCAACGACGGTCGGCGAAGCACTGAAACGGCTGCGGATCGCGAGCTTGCCGCGCAGCGAAGTGCATCGCGCGGCCGACGGTTCGACGTGGGTGGTGAGCGACGCGGCAGAAGGTGAGTCGCTGCGCTGGGTGATGCGCACGCTCGCCAAGCAGTCGGGCTTCATCGCGCCGAATGAAGGGCTCGCGGTCGTCGCTCGCGTCGCGCGCACGCTGGACGGCTTGCACCGCGCCGGCCTCGCGCACGGAGACATCTGTCCCAGCACCATCTGGATCAACGCCGATGGTGACGTGCTGTTGCGCGACGTGGGGCTCGCGCGCGCGCTCGGCACGCAGGGAGATCTCGGGCCGTTTCGTTCCGAGATGCACTACCTCGCGCCCGAGCAGATCACCGGAGAGCCCACCGGCCCCGCAGATCTCTTCCGCCTCGGCTTGCTGCTCTACGAGCTCGCGGTCGGTCGCCCGCTGTGGCCCGGCCCCACGCCCGCGCACGTCTGTCATTCCGCGGTGAGCTGGCAGGGGCTGACGCGCGAGAAGGTGAAGGGCGTGCCCGAGCCGTGGCTCACGCTGCTGGTGACCATGCTGCAGGCCGAACCCGATTCGCGCCCGGCGATGGAAGAGGTCACCGCCATTCTCGACCAGGCGCTCACGCAGAACCGGTGGTCAGCCACGCAGGCCGACATCGCGCGGCTGTTCTCGCGCCTCTGCGGGTCGCGCTCCACTCTTTGAACTCGCACCGGGCGCGAGCGCTTCGGAGCTGATGCTCACGCCGCTCGACGCCTCGCCGTCGTCAGGTGGTCCGCCCATCGTCGCCGGGAAAACGGTCACGCCGGTGGGCACCGCGGCCGTCACTCCGCCCGGAGCGGTCGTCGCGCGCATCGCGACGAAGAAGATGACGCGCGAAGAGCTCGCCGCGGTGAAGGTGGAAGGCACGCAGAGCCAGCTGGGCACCGAGAAGCTCACGCCCGATTTCCGCGCGGCGATGTCGCTGGTCGACAAGGGTCTGTTGAGCCGCCAGCAATATGAGACGGCGCGCAGCGCGGCGATCGCCGACGGCACGTCGCTGTTCGTCGCACTGGTGAACGCGGGTGCGGACGAAGACGCGCTCGTCTCGACGCTCGCCGAGATCACCAAGACGCCGAGCGTGAACAGCAAGAAGGTGCTCGAGGCCGCGCCGGGGCCTGAGGCCGTCGCGCTCATCACGCTCGACGTCTCGCGCGCCGCTCGCGCCGTTCCGCTCGGCATCAAGGGCGGCACGCAGGTGCTGGTCGCGATGGCCGACCCGATGGACGCTGAGGCCCTCGAGCTGCTGAAGGCCGCGGTCGGTGGTCGCAGCCTCGTCACCTTCCGCGCGGGTGAACGCGCGATGGCGCAGGTGCGCGCGAAGCTCTACCCGGGCGCCACCGAGCTCGAGCTGGAGCCGTCGGGCTTCGACGCGCTCTCGTTGGCAGGCGGCGCACGAGAGTCCACCGCGGCCGCGCCGCTCGAAGCGTCACCGACGTCCGAGCTCGCCGGCCGCGTGCTCAACGCGCTCTTGAAGCTGCAGGGTACGCGCGGTGCGCAGGGCGCGGAGCTCATCACGCTCGCCACCGACCTCGCTGAAGCCGCAGGCCTGAGCGCCGCGGAGATCGATCTCGCGCGCGTCGCGTCGGGCGCGATGGTCGCCTGCGCGCTGCTCGCCAACCGCCAGCCGTGGGACGTGCCGAAGCTGCTCGAGGTGCAGGACACCGTCGGCTTCGGCAGCCCCGTCGAACCGTTCGTCGAAGGGCTGCACGGCTTCCCCGCGCGCATGCCCGAGCGCCCCGTCGTGAAGTTGGTGGTGCTCGCGTTCTCGTTCGCCGCGCACGCGGGAGATCCACGCCCCGCCGGCGCTCGCGTGCAGGGCGCGCTCAACAGCTTCAAGTCGCGCGTGCAGCTCGCGCAGCCGCTCTTCGACGCGCTCGCTGGCGTGTTGCACTGAGCCTTCGCTCTCGGCTGACGATGCGGCTAATCAGCGCCGCATGAAGACGAAGCTGACCTTCGCAGCGTGCGTGTCTCTGTCTTTGTTGTGCGCGTGTGATTCACCCGGCCAGGCGAAGATGGACTTTCGCCGACCGCTCGCCGTGGGCGTGACCGGTGGCACGTGGGTCGCGCGTTTCTCGGGGCAGACGGTGACCGACGCCGAGTTGAACCAGCGCTTCAACGAGATGAACCCCTACGCCCGCGCGCGCTTCCAGACCGTGGAGCAGCGGCGCGACTACGTCGACGGCGTGGTGCGCTTCGAATTGCTCGCGCAGGAAGCGGTGCGCCGTGGCATTCAGAACGACCCCGAGGTGGTCGAGGCCGCGCGTCGCGTGATGGTGCAACAGCTGCTCAAGAAGGAACTCGAGGAAGGCAACGGCGGCGTCACCGACGCGCAGGTGTCCGCGTATTACGAAGCGCACATGAGCGACTACGTGAAGCCGGCAATGGTGCGGCTCGCGCACATCGCGTTCGACAAGACCGATCGCGCGCGCGCCGAAGAAGTGCTCGCGAAGGCCAAGGCGCTCGAAGAGCTCGACGCCGCGGGCTTCGGCAAGCTGGCGCGCGAGAACAGCAATGATCCGCGCACCAAAGAGCTCGACGGCGACATGCGTTTCCTCTCGGACGACGAGCTGCGCACGCAATACGGCGCCGAGCTCGCCGACGCGGCGGCGAAGCTGGTGAAGGTCGGTGACTTGAGCGAGGGCCTCGTCGAGACCGCGAAGGCGCTGCACATCGTGAAGCTCCAGAGCCGGCAGATCGCGCTCAACCTCTCGCTCGAGCAGGCCAAGCCGAGCATTCAGCAGACGCTCGCGAACGAGTCGAAGCAGGAACGTTTCCGCGCGCTGCTCGATCGCTTGAAGAAGGACTCGAAGCTCGAGGTGAACGAGTCGGCCATCGCCGCCATCGTGGTCGACCCGAAGGCGCCTGCGCTGCCTCCGAGCGGCCCGTCGCCGGGCTTCATTCCCGCCCCGCCCCCGACCAAATGACCAGCGTGGGGGCAATCGCTGCCAGGCACCTCCGTAGAGCTGACCCGAGGAGAGTGCACATGCGACGACGTTCTGGTTTCCCCCGGTTTTTCGTCATCTTGATGGTCATTGCCGGTCTCGTCTTTCTCGGCCCGCCCGCCCTCGCGCTGCTCGCCGGCATCGTGGGTCTGACCATCGGCCTGCTCGCCATCGCGCTGAAGTTCGGCGTCATCGCGCTCGGCGTCTACGCCGCGGTGGTGCTGCTCAAGGCGGTGTTCGGGAGCGATGAGCCACGCCGTGCACTCGCTCCTCCGATGCCGATGCCGCGCATCGACCCGTTCGATGATCTCGAGCGCCGGAAGGACGAAGAGATGGCCGCGCTCGATCGCGAGCTCGCGCGCGTGATGCTCTCGCAGCACAAGTAAGGCTCGACCTGGGGCGAGCCGCTGGAGAGTAAGAGACAGGCCGCGAAAGCAGGTTCATGGTAGGCGAGGTGCTCGATGCGCCTCGCCTTTTCCATTTTCACGGTCGCCCTTCTCTCGGCCTGCCCGCCTGATCAGAAGGCAAAGCAGGACCCGAACGTGGTGGCGACGGTGAACGGCGAAGTCATCGCGCGGCCCGAGTTCGAGCGGCTGCTCGCGCGCGAAGCGCAGGCAATGGAAGGCAACGCGCCGCGCACGCCGGAGCAGGTCGAGCCGTTCAAGCAGGCGCTCCTCGAGACGCAAATCGAGAAGGTGTTGCTGCTGCAGGCCGCGCGCACCGCGAACGTGACGGTGACCACCGAAGAGGTCGATCGCCGCGTGCTGGCGCTGAGCTCCGAGTACCCGGCCGGCACGTTCGACGAAGCGTTGGTGTTGAGCGGCACCTCGCGCGCGGCGTTGACGCGCAGCACGCGCGAGCAGCTCACCATCGAGAAGTTGCTCGCGCAGGAAGTGCACGCTCGCGTCGCGGTGAGCGAAGAGCAGATCCGCCGGTACTACGACGAGCACGCCGCCGACTTCATGGAACAGGAGCAGGTGCACGCGCAGCAGATCGTCGTGAAGGGCCTCGACGAAGCGAAGCGCGTGCAGCAGCAGCTGTGGCAGGGCAAGAAGTTCCCCGATCTCGCGCGCCGCTACTCACTCTCGCCCGACGCGCGCGTGGGCGGTGACTTGGGCTGGTTCCCGCGCGGCACGATGCCGCCCGCCTTCGACGAGGTGGTGTTCAAGCTGAGCGTCGGAGGCACGTCGGAAGTGGTGAGCACCGACTACGGCTTCCACCTCTTCCGCGTCATCGAGAAGCGGCCGGCGCGCAAGCGAGAGCTCGAAGAAGTTCGGCAGATCATCGAGCAGAAGCTGCTGACCACGCTGCGGGCCGACGCGCAGAAGCAATACGTCGAAGCCCTGCGCACCAAGGCGAGCATCAGCCTCAACAACGAGACGCTGGTGCTGGTCTCGGGGCGCACGACTCCCGCGCAGGGCGTCGAGCCGTAGTCGTTACGGTTTCGTCAGCGGGCCGCACGCTCCGGCCGGCGCACCGTTCGCGAACCAGGCGACGAGCATCTCCCGCTCCTGCGTGCTCAACGCGCGCGCCGCTCCGTATGGAGGCATGGGCGCCGTGGTGCTCACCAGCTTCTCGCGCGCCGTCGTCGCCAGTGGCACCAGGTCGGCGCGGGTGACGAACTGCCCGATGTACGTCGGGTACGCGTGGCAACCGGCGCACGCAGCCTGCAACGTGTCACGCACGTCGCACGGGAACCCGGTGAGTTCCTGCTGCTGCTGTTGGTGCGGGTTCAGCTCGGTCTGCTGCGAAGGCTCCGTGGTCGGACTGCCCGGGTCGACCGGGAGTTGAGGGTCGACGCCACACCCGACAGCCACCACGAGAACGGGAACCAGGAGTTGGATCTTCATGCCCTCCAACCTGCCCCGAATCCGTTGAACAGAAAGTCGGAATGTTCCGAACACGATTGTTCGGAATCTCCGCTCAATGCACGGTGCTGGAAATCGCGCTCTCGTCGAAGTCCGACAGCGAGCGCACCGGCAGCGTGACGCCCACCCGACGATGACGCGCGACGAGGCTCGAGCTGATCAGCGCGACCGAGAGAGCGAACAGCAGCGCAGTGAAGAGCGTCACTTGGTGGTCTCGCTCTTGCCGGTCGGGCCGCGAATGACCTCGATGGTGCGGCGGATTTCCTGCGTCTTGCGGCGGCGCTCACCATCGAACAGCGTGCGCACCGAGGTCGGCCGCGTGCCGTCGATGACGTCGATGTCCTCGTCGTTGCGCAGCATCATGCTGAGCGAACCGAGCTCCTGCGCGAGCGTGAGCACCTCGCCTTCCTCGGGCACCACCATCAGCGTGACGTTGTTGTAGATGCGCTCGTTCTCGGGGAGCAGGTTCACGTTGGTGTTGCCGGTGATCTTGCCCGTCGCGAGCACGACCACGTTCTGCAGCACGGTGAGCGCCACCTGTTCGTTGGTGTCGGGGTCCTTGAAGGTGCCCACGATGTCGACGTGATCGTTGGGCCGCACCCAGCCGCCGACCGAGCTGGTGGTCTTGGCTTCGATGGTGATGGCGCGCGTGCGCTTCAACACCTTGTTGGTGAGCCGCTCACTCGCGCGCGAGGTCTCGAACTGGCTCCACATCAACGGGTCGCCGGCCTGCAGCGCCACCATCACCTTCTGACCGATGACGTAGCTCGCGCTGTCGGGCTTGATGACCGACGAGGTCACGAACTGCTCGGGGATCGAGCGCTGGCTCACCATCTCCATGGTCACCACCGTGCCTTCCGACAGGTCGACCGTCGCCACGATGACGGGCGTGAGGTTCCAGCCCTTTCGCACGTCGGAGCGCGCCTTCTGCAGCCCCGACCAACCCGTCACGAACGCGATGAGTCCGAGCACCAGGCCAACCACCAGCGGCATCTTTCCCTTGAGCATGTCGAACAGGAGCCACCCGCCGAAAAAGCGTTAACTGGCCTCGTCGCATCGGCAGGTCGTCTTGCATGGCGGATACTCGTCCGTTACAGTGGACGCCGTTCATGACGACTTCCGCAACGACTCCTCGACGCGCTGATCCGTGGCGTGATCTGCAGGTCATCGACTCGCGCGCGCCGCGCTTCAACCAGGGCGTGGTGGCGGTCACCACGGTCACCGCGCTCATCACCGGCTTCTGGCCGCTCTTCGCCGTGATGGGCGCGCAGCTCGCCATCACCGTGCTGCTCGGGCGACGGTTCTGCGTGTCGTGCCTCATCTATTTCGGCCTCATTCAGCCGCGTTTCGGCGAGGGCGCGCTCGAAGACAGCCGCGCGCCGCGTTTCGCGAACATCATCGGCGCCGTCTTTCTCTCGGCGGCCGCGCTCTCGTACGCGCTCGGGCACCCGCTGCTCGGTGAAGTGCTGGGCGGCATCGTCGCCGCGCTCGCCACGCTCGGAGTGACCAGCGGCGTCTGCGTCGGCTGCGAGGTGTACCGGATCATCGCGCGGCTCCGTGGCGTGAAGGGCGGCCTGCTGGAGCGCATCGATCTCGAGCAACTGGGCATCGTCTCGCAGGACGAGCTGGTGGTGCTCTTCACGCATCCGCTCTGCAGCGAATGCCAGGAAGTGAAGCCCCGCCTCGAGCGCGAAGGGCGCAAGGTGGTGAGCGTCGACGTCTCGGTGCGCAAGGACCTCGCGCGGAAATACGGCGTCACGTTGGTGCCGCTCGCGGTGACGGTGGGCGCCGACGGTCGCGTGCGCCGCTGACCTGGCGTGCTACACGCGCGACCGTGCGCACGTTCCTCTCCATCGGTCTGTTCATCACCGGCTGTTCCCCCGCGACGTTCGTGAGCGTGTCGGCGTCGAAGTCGAGCGCGCGGGTCGGCGACACGGTGGTCATCAGCGCGGCGACTCCGAAGTCCGACGTCGTCACCTTCACGTCGAGCAGCGGCATGCTGCGCCCGAGCTCGGTCACGCCCACCAATGGACTCGCCACGGCGAACCTCACGGTGACGATGCCGGGCGAAGTGACGGTGACCGCGACGCAGGGCACTACGTCTGACTCGACGACCGTGACGTTCACCGCGGGTCCGACGCTGCGGTTCCAGACCTCTCCGGGAAACAGCGCGTCGCAGAATCTGCTGCGGCCGATTCCGGTGGTGGTCATCGAGGAAGACGGCAACGTGGTGACGTCGTCGACCGCGAGCGTGACGGTGGCGGTGACTCCGGGCTCGTGCAACGCACAGCTCGACGCGACGAGCCTCGCGACGGTGAACGCGCAGATGGGCGCGGCGAGCTTCAACGGGCTGAAGATCACCACTCCGGTGAACGGCTGCTCCCTGACCGCCACCAGCGGCTCGTTGCCCGCCGCGGTCTCGAGCACCTTCAACATCACGCCCTGACCGCAACTCCCTCTCCCCCGCAGGGGAGAGGGTCGGGGAGAGGGCCCTTCAAGCCGCACCTTCACGCCCGGCGCTGGATACAAAGCGACTCTGAGGGAGATGTCGGTCCTCGCCTTGCACGGTGAACCGACATGCGGCCCATCAGCATCGTCATCGCGCTCGTCGCAGCGACGCTCGGCTTTCATTTCGCCGGAGTGCAGCTGCGGCTCGAATGCCACCGTGCGCTGCTGACCGCGGCGGGCGCGGGTGACGACCAGCGCCTCCGTCTTCTCCTCGGCGTGGGCTGCAACGACCGCGGCGGGCCGTGGGCCAACAGCGCGCTCTTCGACGCGGTCCGCGCCGGGCATCGAAGCACCGCGAGGCTGCTGCTCGAGAACGGCTGGGACCCGCTGGTCGGCAACAAGGCCGACGGCAGTGCGCTTCACCAGGCGGTCGTGGCTGGCGATGAAGAGCTCGCGCTCGAGTTTCTGCGCGTCGTGCGCCTCGACTCACGCGAACTCGTTCAGGTGCGTCGCGCTGCGCAGCGACTCGGTCGATCGCGTGTGCTCACCGAGCTCAACCGTCTCGAGAGCGCCGCGCGCTAGAGACTCCTCGCGAAACTCAGGGCGCGTCGCGCTGCGCAGCGGCTCGGTCGATCGCGTGTGCTCACCGAGCTCAACCGTCTCGAGAGCGCCGCGCGCTAGAGACTCCTCGCGAAACTCAGGGCGCGTCGCGCCGCAGCGGCTCGGTCGATCGCGTGTGCTCGCAGAACTCGACCGCATCGAGAACGCGCATCAGGGAGCGTCGACGCGGTAGAGCAACAAGCCCGTGTCTTGCGACGTACTCGAGATGAGCGGCGCGTTGCCGTCACCGAGCAACACCACCGCGCGCGGCAGCTCGGCGCTCACGAAGATCCACGCGTCCTTCACCGCCGGGTCCGCGACGTACAGATAGCTCACATCACCGTTCACGTTCGTACCGTGCCGAAACGCGAGCCACACCCGGCCCTTCGGATCCACGTAGAAGCTCGGCGCACCGACGCGCATGCCTTCACTCGGCAGCGACGGCAGGTCACCCTTCACCACCAGCTTCGCCAGCGTCTCGCGCGAGCCGATGCGCCACAGCTCGCGCGCGTCGTTGAAGATGAACGTCTCACCCGCGAGCCCGGCGAACACGAACGCCTGTCGGTCACAGCCCGCGGCGAAGAGCGCCTCGGTGCACGGCACACGCTCGACCATCACGTGGTTCGGCAAGTCGACTTCCCACACGCCCGAGCGGTCCTGCCGAAAGAAGAAGCGCGCATCACTGGTCATCGCCGGGTTCGCCGCCGGCACCGCCTGGCCACCGTCGGCGAGTGGAATCTCCTCCACGGTCCAGTCCGTCGCGCCGACGTCGAAGTGCGCGAGGAACTGCTTCCCGCTGAAGCCGCCGAACGACGCCGCCGAGCTCGCCCACCACACGCCCTGCGCATCGCGCACGCGCACGCTCGCGAACGGAGGATTCGCGCTGAACGCCGCGTGCGTGAGCGCCGGAACCACGGGAGACACCGCGACGAAGCCGCTCTTGTTCCCACTGAAGAGACCGGTGTCGTTCGCTCCTTCGGCGAGCGTCGAGCCGTCCTTGAAGTCGCGCAGGAAGCGCTTCATCTCGGTGCCGCCCGCCGGCTGCCACGCTCCAGCGTCGGGCGTCAGCATCAGGAAGCCACCGTTGCTCGGAGCAGCGAACACCACTCCGTCTTTGGTGAGCGCAGCGACCGACGCCGGCCCTTCCTGCACGTCAGCCGGAAGCTTCACGACCTTGATGGAGTCTTTTCCGAGCGGTGGCGGGCACGCCGTGAGCACGACCAACGCAACGACGAGCGCGCGAGGAAGCATGCGCCCTCGTGTAGCACTACTCACTCGCTCACCTGCGTTGGTCTCCGTCGCCCTCGCCAGTCCCCGTACAGCTGAGCTCTGGCTCGTCGACGGCACCAACACAGGTGAGCTCAGGTTCGAAGCTGCTACAACGGCGATTCCATGCGCAACCTGCTCCTCGTGGCGCTCTGCGTGAGCGCGAGCGGATGTTTCAATTTCGACCAGGCCTACGCGGACTACTGCGACGGCGGTCGCTGCAACGCGACGGGCGGTGGCACGACGGGCGGCGGAGTGACCGGCGGCGGTGGAACGACCGGCGGCGGTGGAACCACTGGCGGCGGCACGACGGGCGGCGGCGGCGGCACGACCGGAGGCGGCGGTGGTGGTGGTGGAACCGGCGGCGGTGGCACGACTGGTGGTGGCGGTGGCGTTGTCCCCGATGCGGGCTGCCAACAATTCCTCTGCCCCGAGCTCAACTGGAAGTCGCCGCTCGCGAGCGAGAGCTTCGGCACGCTCACCGCTCCGGGCTTGTACGCGGCCAGCTACAACCAGTTCTTCGTCTTCGCTTCCTTCGAGAACGCGCAGGGCAACGTCACCTACTGGGAATACCGCTTCACCGACGCCGGCGTGCAGAACGTGAACCGCTCGACGGTCATCATGCCGTTCAATCGCTTCGAGGCGCACCGGCTGAGCGCGTCGGCGCCGAACGACTTGTGGTTCGGCTGGCGCGGTGGCGTCACGCGGCTCGAGGGCAACATGTCGCCCAAGGAATTCTACGACTGCGCGCAGTCTGACGGCGGAACGGTGAGCCCGTGGTTCTACGGCCAGACCGTGGTGAGCGCCGACGAGGCCTGGCTGGTCGGCAGTGCGTTCTCGATCTGCCACTACACGCGCGCGGGTGGGCTGGTGCAGACGGCTGATCCCACTCCGTGGCCCAACATGTACTTCAACGCGGCGTACGTGACGCCCGCGGGCGAGGTGTACGCGGTGGGCGGCGACTACGTGAACAGCACCGCCACCTCGATGATCTTCCGCGAGAACGGTGACCGCGTGAGCGCGCCCGCCCTCGCCGACTCCTGGTACGGCGACGGCTTCAATTCCATCGACGGCACCGGCACCGACGTCTACGTGCTCGCGCGCAGCAACGACATGGAACACGGAGTCATCGCCGCGCGCCTCGAAGATGGCGGCTTCATCACCGTGTTCGAAGCGCCGTACCGCCTCTCGCAGCTCGACGTGGAACCCAACGGCAACGTGTGGGCGGTCGGCGCGACGGGCACCACGCTCATTCACTTCGACGGCGGCGCGTGGGGCGAGGTCGGGCTGCCCACCACCGAAAATCGGCCGAACGTCGGCTTCGAGAACATCCAGGCCACGGCGGACGGCATCATCCTCACCGGGTACGAATTGGAAGACGACGGCGGGCGCACCGCGATCGTCACCACCTATCGCCGCCAGGGAAAGTGATCAGCCGGCCACGGTCATCGTGAACAGGCCACGGTTGATGGCCATCACACCGCCGGTGATGAGCAAGAGCGCGCCGGTCACTCCGATGAACGGCAACACCAGCCCGGGCTGCGGACGGCGGCGATTCACCGACAGACAGACTTGGGCGAGCACCGCCGCGAGAATCATCATCACGAAGTGACCGATGAGCGCCGGGTAGTAGCGGCCCATCGCCACCAGGGCGATGCCGAGAATCAGCTGCAGGTGAAGCGAGCCGGCGAACGCCGAACCGAGCGCGCGATGCGGCCGGCCGAAGGGCTTCTTGCGAACCAGCCCGATGCCGAGCACCAGCACGTTCAAGAAACCGAGCACCAACACGATGAACCGAAGACCGGAGTGGGCGTGGAAGAGCGCGTTCATGACGGCACCGCACGTAACAGGTAAACAGTGGTCGTGGGGCAACGGTCATTCGTCCTCCTTCTCCTGTGCGTGAGCGCGTGCGCCACGACTGCGACCGTCACGCCGCCGACCAAGCGCGACGTCACCGAGCTGGTCGAGTTGAGCGGCGACGCCATCATCGTGAAGGAGACCATCTCGTTCCCTCACGGCAAGGCCGACATCGATCAACGCTCGCTCGATCTCCTCGATCGCGTCGCGGAGATCTTGAAGACCACGCAGGCCATCACGCGGCTCACCATCGAAGGCCACACCGACACCACGGGTGATCCCGACTTCAATCTCCCGCTGTCCGAGGCGCGCGCGCTGGCGGTGAAGAAGTACCTCGAAAGCAAAGGCGTCGAGCCCGGCCGGCTCGAGGCGCGAGGGTTCGGGGCAGAACAACCGGTGGAATCGAACGACACCGACACGGGCCGCGCGAAGAACCGCCGCGTGGAGTTCAAGGTCACGCGCTGAGCAACACGCCGCCGCGCTGCGACGCTTCGAGCGTTCCGCACGCCGCACCAATCTCTTTGCCGCCGGAATAACGGCGGGCGATGGGCGCTTTGACGACCTGCAGATGATCTCGGAACGCGGCGAGCTCTTCGGCGGTCGGCGGCTGGTATTTGCCAGTCGGGTCGGTCACGTCGATGAGGTCGATCATCACCGGCACGCCCTCGAACGCGTCGCGCAGTGCCTCGGCATCTTCTCGCCCGAGGTTGAAGCCGCTGATCATCACGTAGGCGATCATCGCGCGGTTGCCGCTCTCTGCGGCGTACAGCTTGATCTCCTCGAGCAGCGTCGACAGCGGCCAGGTCTTTTCGACCGGCAGCACCTGCGCCCGCTTCTCGGGAATGGCCGACGTCACGCTGAACGCGAGCCGGTACGGCAGGCCTTCGGAGCGGTACTTGCGAATGCCCGGCACCCAGCCCGCGGTGGAGAACGTGATGCTCTTGCCGCTGATGGCGAGGCCCGCGGGGTGGCACATGATGCGCGCCGCGCGCGTGGTGTTCGCGTAGTTGAGCAGCGGCTCGCCCATGCCCATGAACACCACGCCCCGCACCGGACGCTCGGCGTCGGCGCGCACGCGCAACACCTGCTCGACGATTTCCCACGTCTCGAGGTTGCGCTGAAACCCGAGCTTGCCGGTCATGCAGAAGTCGCACGCCAGCGCGCAACCCACCTGGCTCGAGATGCACACCACGTACTTGGTGTCGAAGAGTGGAATGCGCACCGCCTCGAAGCGCCCGCCGAGCGGAGACTCGAAGAGGTACTTCACGAAGCCGTCGTCGGCTTGACGGCGCTCGACGACCTTGAGCGTCGGCAGCTCGCCGTTGCTCTGCACCCAATCACGCACGCTGGCCCGGACCTGCGGAGCGCGCTTCACGTCTTCGAGCTTCTCGGCACCGTGCGCGAAGATCGACGCGAACAGCTTGAGCTGCTCGGTGCGGTTGGGCGACGCGGGCAAGAGCGCCTCGCAGAAGCCGTCGAAGTCGTGGTTTTTCAGGTTGATCAACGCGCGCTCTCATTTCACACCGCGTGGGTAATCTCCACCGCCCGCCCATGAGTTCCGAACGCGTCGCGTGCAAGCAGTGCGGCAAGTGGATGTTTCATCTCGCGGTGAAGTGCCCGCACTGTGGAGCGCCGCAGACGAGCGCGAAGTCCGCCGCTGACGACGAGCTCGCCGAGGCGCCGCCCAAGCCGAAGAAGAAGCCCGAGCTGCAGCTGAGCGCCGACGAAGCGCGCGCCCTGCTCGCCGCGCAAGACGCGAAGGAGCCGCGCGGCACCAGCATGACCTTCGGCCAGCTCGCGCAGGAACTGGTGCTGTGGCGCGACGGGTTGCCCGACGTGGTGTTGAGCGTGCTCGCGTTTCCGGTGACGGGCATGACGGTGGTGACGCTCGGCTACCTGCTGCTGCGCGTGCGGCGCTCGCAGCGTGACGACGCGCTGGCCGGCATGGCGTTGATGGCGGTGCCCGTCGCCGCGTTCCTGCTCGCGATTTCACTGTGGGAATTCAACACGCCCGTCGGAGGGTGGATCGCGTTCGGCCTCGGCTTCGCCGCGTGGGTCGCCCGCACCGCCCTGCGCAGCGCCCAGAAGAAGGACCCGCTTCTCTGAAGTTGACTTTCATTTTCAAAATCGGAATATCTCGGGCCGATGCGGCTGGCCCTCTGCACGTGCGTTGCGCTCCTCACCGGCTGCGGTGTTCCCCCGCCGCGCACGGTGGGTGACACGTCGAGCGACCTGCCGCTCACCGGGCTCGACGAGAGTTGGCAGCGCGCGTTCGACGAGGGAGATCGCCTCTTCGACGTTCCGTTCCGCGCCGCCGACGGGTTGGGGCCGCTCTACATCCGCCAGTCGTGCAGCGGGTGTCACCAGGGAGCGGCGCGCGGCCCGGGCACGGTGAAGCGCATGGTGCAGCTCGAGCCCGACGGGAGCGCGACGCCCGGTCAGCCCGAGCTGCGGTTCGGCTCGGTGGAGCGGCCTTTCTCGACGTCGGGTGCCACTCCGCTGCTCGCGCCGTCGAGCGCCAACATTCACGTCTCGACGCGCTCGGGCATTCCGGTGATGGGTCGCGGCTGGCTGGAAGCCATCGCCGATTCGGAGCTCGAGCGTGTGGCGACCGAGCAGTCGCAGCGCACCGACGGCATCTCGGGCCGAATCAACCACGTGCGTTTCATCAGCGAGGCGAACCCCGACACGCCGTTCCACCACTTCCAGAAGGGCGACCTCGTCATCGGCCGCTTCGGTTTGAAGGCGCGCCAGCCGACGCTCGACGACTTCGCGGCCGACGCGCTGCAGGGCGACATGGGCCTCACGTCGCCGATGCGGCCCAACGAGGTCGCGAATCAAGAAGGCATCACCGACGACGGCAAGCCGGGCGTCGACGTCGACGGCGAGATGATGAATGCGCTCGGCAATTACGTGCGGCTCATCGCGATTCCCGTTCGCAAGGAAGCGAGCGTGAAGGGTCGTGACGCGTTCGCCACTGCTGGCTGCGCGACGTGCCACGTGCCGTCGCTGCGCACGCGCGCGGACTACCCGATTCCGCAGCTGGCCGACGCCGACGCTCCGGTGTTCAGCGATTTGTTGCTGCACGATCTGGGGCCCGCGTTCTCCGATGGCCTGACCGATGGAGAAGCAGGCCCGAGTGAGTGGCGCACCGCTCCGCTCATCGGCGTGCGTTTTCTCACCGCGTTCCTCCACGACGGCCGCACCGATGATCTGCGCACCGCCATCGAGCTGCACGGCGGCGAGGGCAGTGAAGCGAAGGCCTCCATCGACTCTTTCCGCGCGCTGCCTGCCGACGACCAGGCCGCGCTGCTCGACTTCGTGTCGTCGCTCTGACCCCGGAACTCCAAAGGCCACCATGCGTTCTCTGCTCCTTCTCTCTCTGCTCGCGCTCGCTGCCTGCACGCCGCCTGATCAAATGGCGCTGGGCGACACCAAGACCTACGTGAAGACCAACCTCGAGGAGCTGGTGACGGCTTCGACGGCGATGTGCGACGCGGCTCCGGCGCCCGACGCTGATGGCTGGAACGCGACGGCCGACGCGGCGGCGGTGACGAGCATGCGCACCCAGTGGAAGAAGGCGCGCATCGCGTACGAGCGCGTCGAGGGCTCCATCGCGGTGCTCTTCCCTGAGCTCGATGAGTCGACCGACCAGCGCTACGACGGCTTCCTCGAGAACGCGACC
Source organism: Archangium sp. (assembly GCA_047600485.1). Taxonomy (GTDB): domain Bacteria; phylum Myxococcota; class Myxococcia; order Myxococcales; family Myxococcaceae; genus Archangium_A. The sequence goes on along the minus strand of JASGKS010000001.1, from coordinate 8,813,778 downwards.
GACTCCAACCTGTTCGATGACGAGGTGGTCACCGGCATCCACGGCATCGAGCGCATCCTCTTCGCGGACGTCATCACGCCCGAGGTGAAGTCGTTCGAGCAGGGTTTGGGCAGCAAGTACGTCGAGGCTTCGTTCCCGACCACCCTCGCGCAGGCGACCGACTTCAAGAACAAGCTGTGCCCCAAGCTGGTGACCGACGTGAAGAAGATGCGCGACGACTACCAGCCGCTCGCGCTCGACACGGCGTCGGCGTTCCGCGGCGTCATCGGCTCGATGGAAGAGCAGCTCGAGAAGACGACGTTCGCTGCGACCGGTGAAGAGGAGTCGCGCTACGCGAAGCACACGCTCGCCGACATGCGCGCCAACCTCGAGGGCGCGCAGAAGACCTACGAAGCGTTCCGCCCGTGGCTCACCAGCAAGGGCGAGACGAAGCTCGACGCCGACATTCAGGCGGGCCTGGCGCGCGTGAAGGCGGCGTACGACGGCGTGAGCGGCGACTCGCTACCGACGCCTCCGTCGACGTGGAGCTCGGTGAGCCCCTCGGCTGCAGATCGCGAGACACCGTTCGGCAAGCTCTTCACCGTCATCGAGACCGAGACGGCCACTGGAGACAGCGCGCTCGTCGGTCAGATGCTGAAGGCGGCCGAGAAGCTCGGCATTCCGCCGCTGCCCGAGAGCTGAAGTGTCTCGCGCAGTCGCACTCGCTTTGATGAGCGTCGTCGTGCTCGCCACCGCGTGTGGCGAGCCGATGGAGGCGCATTCGTTCATCGCGCTGGAGCGCGACTTCCAGGACTACGCGACGTGGGAATCGGTGTCGTTCGAGACGACCGTGCTCGAAGGCACCGAAGGTGAAGGCCACACCGGAGGAGCGCGCACCGTCTTCTTGAGCGCGCGACCGCCGGAAGGCGCGACGGAGTGGCCGATCGGCACGCGCGTCGTCAAAGAGCTGCACGAGACCGGCACCATCTTCGCGATGGCCAAGCGCGGCGGCACCTACAACGCGAAGGGCGTGGTCGGTTGGGAGTGGTTCGGTCTGCAGCGCGACGCGACCGGAACACTGCGCATCGCATGGCGTGGGCTCGGCGCTCCGCTCGGTGGTGAGTACGGCAACTCGAGCGCGGCCTGCAATTCGTGCCACGGCTCGTTGAAGTCACTCGATGGCGTGATGACGCCGCAGTTTCAGCTCGGCCACTGACAGCTTCCTGACGGCGCGCGGCTCTCAGTCGGGGCCGGTACTCATTGTGCGATGGCGTGGAGTCTCGACCCGGTCGTCGCGTGGGCAGTGCCCGACGCCGGAGATCCGCGCGCAGTCACCAAGAGCCGCTTCTTCGTGCGCGCGTGGCTGTGGGCCACGCCGTTGGTCGTGGTGCAGGGCGCCGTCTACGCCCTCAACGGACTCACGCTGCAGTGCGCGAATCAGATCATGTCGCTGGTGGTCGGCGCGGTGCTGATTGCCTCCAGCGCCAAAGGAGCCCCCCGCTGGCTGCTGCGCGATGGAACGCTGACCTGGGTGACCTTTTCCTACGCCGCCCAGGCGCTGGGCCAGACGCCCTACGACCCGTCTTCGCTCTTCTACCTGCTGCTCGTGCCGCTCGGCGCCACGCTGGTGCACACCTTTCAACACGGGATCCGCTGGTCGCTCGTGGCGGGCGCCGCTGGCTTGACCGCGCTTTTCCTGGGGCTCCGCGGCGTCACCTGGCCCGACATCGACCCCACTCCGGCGCTCTCGACGGCGCTCAACTTCTCGCTCGAGCTGGTGCTCAGCCTCGTCATCGCGCGCACGTGGTTCCTCGAGAACGAGCAGCTGGTCGAGCAGACACGCGCGGCTTCGAAGGCCAAGTCGGTCTTCCTCGCGAACGTGAGCCACGAGATCCGCACGCCGATGAACGGCATCGTGGGAATGGCCGAGCTGCTCCTGCGCTCTCCGCTCGACGCCGAGCAACGCGCGCACCTCGAGGTCCTGCAGCGGAGCGGACAGTCGCTGGTCCTGCTGATCAACGACCTGCTCGACGTGGCGCGCATGGAAGAAGGGCGCTTCGAGCTCGACCTCGCCCCCTTCGACCTGCACGCCGTCATCCGCGACGTCGCGGCGCTCTACGAACCGCTGGCGCGCGATGCGGGGCTCGAGCTGCGCCTCTCGCTCGAGCCCGAAGTTCCACACCGCGTGAACGGCGACGCGCTGCGGCTGCGGCAGGTGTTGTCCAACCTCCTGTCGAACGCCGTGAAGTTCACCCGTCAGGGGCACGTGGCGCTCGAGGTGTCGTCACGTGAGGGCCGCACGCACTTCGCGGTGAGCGACAGCGGCAGCGGCATTCCCGCCAACCTGCGGCCTCGCCTCTTCCAGCGCTTCGAGCAAGCCGATGCCTCGTCGCGGCGGCGGAGCGGAGGTGCCGGGCTCGGGTTGTCGCTCTCGGCGGATCTCGTGCAGCGCATGGGCGGCCAACTCGCGCTCGACGACGCGTGGTCGCGAGGAGCGCGCTTCTGGTTCTCGCTGGAGTTCGCGGTGGTGACCGCGGTGCGCGAGCTGCCCCCGCCGCTGGTGCTCGATGGCCGCGGGCGGGGCCGACGCGTGCTGGTAGTCGACGACAACGCCATCAACCTCGCCGTCGCGCGTGGGCTCCTCACGCGCGCGGGCTTCGAGGTCACCACGGTGTCCAACGGTCAGCACGCCATCGAGGCGGTGCAGCAAGGCACGTTCGCCGCGGTGCTGATGGATCTGCAGATGCCGCAGATGGACGGGCTCGAAGCGACACGAGGCATCCGGGCGCTCGGCGCGCGCGGGCTCGAGGTGCCCATCATCGGCGTCACCGCATCGGCCATGCCCGAGGACATCGACGCCTGCCGTGCGGCAGGGATGCGCGACGTGTTGCCCAAACCCATCGACGTGCGCGCGCTGCTGGCGATGCTCGATCGACTGGCTGCGGCCTGAGACTCAGTCGACGAGCCGCCGCTGCATCGTCGCCAGCACCTCGGCCGCCGCTTCGACGTGAATCCAGTGGCCGGCGTCGAGCAGATCGACCGTGACGCGGCCCTGCGAGTTCGTCTCGAGTTCCTGCGCGCGCAGAATGTCGTCGCGGTCGTAGACGGTGGAGCTCGTGCCGACCACGAGGTGGTACTGCCGCCCGGGTTTCGGCTGCTCGACGGCGCTCCAGAGATCGAGGTTCAGGTAGTCAGCGATGAGCGTGAGGATGCGCGGCATCGGCAGGCGGAACCACATTCCGTCATCTCGACGATCGAGGTTCATCGCCAGCCACTGCGCGACCATCTTGCTCTGACCGGCCTGCATCACCGCTTCGACGTACGCGTCACGCGTGGGCCATGGACCGGTCTTGAACGAGGTGAGCATCTGCAGCACCTCGGCCGTGCTCTCGGAGCCCCTCGCGTCGGGTCGCGCTCCGGGAGCGGAGTCGAGCGTCATCACGTGCGGAGCGTCGAGCGCGAGCGCGACCTTGCCTCCGAACGAGTGCCCGACGATGGCGTGCGGCTTCAGGCCGAGCGCGGCGAGCGTTTCGGTCACGTCGGCCGCGGCGTTCGCCACGGTGTCAGCGTTGCCCGGAGCGTCTTGCGAGCTGCCGTGGGCGCGCAGGTCCATCAGCACCGCTGACCAACCACTCTGCGCTTCGATGAATTGCCGCGCGAGGCCGCGAAGGTTTCCACCCTGCCCCAGAATGCCGTGGAGCATCACCAGCACGCGCTCCGCGCCGGGTTTGCTCAGAAGTTCGTGATGCAGCTTCACGTCAGATCGCCTTGCCGCCGCGCTCGCCGGTCCGAATGCGAACCACCTCTTCGAGCGGCATGACGAAGATCTTCCCGTCGCCGACCGAACCGCCACCTTCGCTGCGCGCGCCGGCGACGATGGCGTCGATGGTCTTCTCGACGTACCCATCGTTCACGCACACCGTGACACGCGTCTTCTGCACCTTGCCGCTGCGCACCTGCTGACCTCGGAAGAGCTCGACCTCACCCTCCTGGCGGCCGTGACCTTCCACGGTGTCGACGGTGATGCGGTAGTGGTCTCCCTCGTCGAGCACCTTCTTGAGTGCTTCCTCGACTGACTCCAGCCGCTCGGGCCGGATGATGGCGACGATCATCTTCATGGGTCGCTGCGACTCTACCCGCCGCACTTCACTTCGCGAGCACTGGAGCAGTGGTCGGCGCCGACGTGCCGCGAATCACCTGAATGGTGTTGAAGCGCTTCTGCTGCAGCACGCGCGTGCGCTCACCGACGAGCAGCGTGTTGATGGCGGTGCGCCCGCGTTCTTCGATGACGTCGAGGTCTTCGTCGTTGCGCAGCGTGAAGGTGAGCGTGCCCAACTGCTCCGCGAGCGCGAGAATCTCCGCTTCCTCGGGCAACACGGTGAGCGACACGTTCGAATAGACGCGCTCCGACTCGGGCAGCAGGTTCACGTTGGTGGACCCGGAGATCTTCCCCGTCGCGACCACCGTCACGTTCTGCATCAGCGTCACCGCGACCTGCTCGTTGGTGAGCGGGTCCTTGAAGGTGCCGATGATGTCGACGTGATCGTTCGGCCGAATCCACCCTCCGACGGCGGTGGTGCCCTTGACGTCGATCGACAGCGCGCGCGCCCGGTGCATCACGCGCGCGGCGAGGCGCTCGGCGAACTTGCTGCTCTCGAACTGGCTCCACTGCAGCGGGTCACCCGAGGCGATCGCCACCTGCACCTTCTGCCCCAGCAGGTAGCTCGCCGAATCGGGCTTCACCACCGACGAGGTGACGAACTGCTCCGGCACGCTGCGCTGCGAGATGTCTTCCAGGGTGATGACCTGGCCTTCCGACATGTCGGAAGCGGCGACCAGCACCGGCACCAGGTTCCACCCCTTGCGAACGTCTGACTTCTCCTTCTGCACCGCGGACCACGCGACGGCGAAACCCAGACAGGTGAGACCCGCGGCGATGGCGAGCGGCACGTAGCGACTGCGGAACGTCCACGGCGCTCCGGGGCGCGCGCGCGGCAGCTGCACGACCTTGAGCGGCGGCGACGGCTTCGGCGCGCGCGGCGACGGCGCCGGCAACACCGGCGGGTCACCGTCGTACGCGAGGCCCGCGAGCGACACTTCAATTGCTTCGAGCTCGGGGTCGGACCCCGACTTGTCCCAGAGGTAGTCACTCTCATTCTGCATCGAGTGCCTCCTTGTTCTGTGCGGCGGGCAGACCGAGCTTTTCTCTCAGCTGCGCCATGCCGCGGTGAAGGTTGACGCGAACGCTGCCCGGCGTGAGGCCGGTGCGTTCGGCGATTTCGGGGCCCGTCATGCCTTCGATGAGACGCATGGCGAGCGTCTCGGCGTAGGCCTCGGGGAGTGAATGAAGCGCGCGCAGAATCTTCTTCGCGTCGGGCGCGGCAGATCGATCAGGCGCGGCGAGACCGGGCTCGTCGTCGAGCGGCTCTTCGTGTCTCGCGTCGCGCAGGTGACGTGACGCACGATGGCGCGCGAGCTGCGTGAGCCACCCGGGAAACGCCGCGTCGTCTTCGAGCTGCGAGAGCTTCTGGAACACCACGAGGAAGACGTCCTGCACGAGGTCCGCCGCGTCGCGTGCCGGAACGCGGGCGATGATGATGGCGTGCACCAACTTGCCGAAGTGCGCGTGCAGCCGCTTGAAGGCCTCGTGGTCACCCTTGCGCGCGGCCGAGACCCAGCTCACCCACACAGCGCGCACCCCTTCTCCTTCGCGCCGCGCGACGCGTGGGGAAGACGAGAGAGACGCGAGGGCGGGCACCAGCGCACAGGAGGCCAGCACTCTGCACGGCGTTAACTGTCAGCGAAAGCAGCTGGAATGATTGCGTTCTTCGAGGCGGAAGGCGGAGACTCGCGCCATGCGCTCCGTCTTGAAGCTCCTCGCGGTGGCCGTCGCGGTGCTGTTCTTGATCGGCGCGATGTTGACGGCCGTCGGAGATTTGTTCGGCGACACCAAGGTGCGACCGCTGTTCGGCATGTCGATGGAAGCGCTCGCCGCGACGCCCGACGGCGGAAAGACGGTTCCGCAGAACGCGAACGCCGCTCCGAGCAACGTCGACACGCCGCGCTTCAACGCGACCAAGTCGGCGCCGATTCCCCTGCCGCGCAAGGCGAAGGACGCCGGCCAACCGCAGACGTATTTCCCCGCGTCGAAGTCGATGGGCGGTGAAGGCCTGCCCGGTCTCGACGAGCCCGTGCCGCAGCAGCAAGCGCCGCAGCCTTCACCTGCGCAGCAGCAAAAGTAGATGACGCAGCGGCTCTACGCGCTGGCGGTCGGCGTGGTGCTCCTCGCGGCGGTGTTCTGGCCGCTGGAGCGCCTCTTCTCGGCGCGCGCGGGTCAGAAGTGGCTGCGTGCGCGCTTCACCACCGACCTGCTCTTCATGGCCGGTCAGTACCTGGTGTGGTCGGCGGCCGCGCTGTTCCTTCTCTCGCAGGTCGATCGCCTGCTCGACGCGACGATTCCCGACGGGCTTCGCGGCGCCATCAACGCGTGGCCCTACGTGCTGCAAGCCGTCGTCGTCGTCGCGCTCGGAGACGTCAGCGTCTACTGGTTCCACGTGGCGTCACACAAAGTGCCGCTGCTGTGGCGCTTTCATTCCATTCACCACTCAGCGCGACACCTCGACTGGCTCGCCGCGCATCGCGAGCACCCGGTCGATGGAGTGCTCACGCAGCTGGCCATCAACCTCCCGGCGATGATTCTCGGAGTCGACCTCACGCTGCTGGCGTGGCTGGTCGCGTTTCGCGGGCTGTGGGCCATCTTCATTCACAGCAACGTGCGCATTCCGCTCGGGCCGCTGCGCGTGCTGTTCGGCGCTCCCGAGCTGCACCACTGGCACCACCTCGAGACCAACGACACGAAGCACAACTTCGCCAACCTCGCTCCGTGGACGGACCTGGTGTTCGGCACGTACCACCGGCCTCCGGGTGACGAAGAGTCGTGGCCGCTGGGAAATCCCGGGGAAGAAGACCGCTCCTACTGGGAGCACCTCATCTCGCCGTTTCGTCGAACGCCGAAGGCGCCGTCACTCCGACAGCACGAGTGAGACCAGCTCGGCCTGGCGATGCGTGTCGGTCTTCTGCATGGCGCGCTTGGCGTGCGTGCGCGCGGTCTCGGGGCTGACCTTCAGCTCTTCGGCGATGCGCTTGATGCTGCGGCCCTCGGCGAGCCGACGCACGACGCGAGCCTCGGCGCGCGTGAGCCCGAAGCGTTCTTGCAGCGACTGCGGCGTGAGTGAGGTGCGCGCGCTGCGATCGCCATCGAAGCGCAGCGTGTGCCGCGCGAGCTGACGCAGATGACCGTCCTGATGCACCACGCGCACCGCGCGATCATTCGGAGGCACCACCACGCACTGCAGCCCGCGCTCGCTCAAGCGCTCGACCAAAACGCGCGCATCGGGCAACCCGCGCACGCGCGGAATCGACGCGAGCAGCCACACACACGACTGGAAGAAGACCATCGACGGGCGCTGCCCGCGGCGCAGCTCGAGCGAGACGGTGAGGCCCTGCGGCGTGGTGCGCGTGTCGACCATCACCACGTCTTGCGCCGAAGACGCCTCGAGCAACGCGGCGTAGGTCTGGTGCACGTCACCGAGCAGCTCAGCGGCCTGCAGCACCACCGACGAGCGCGTGGCGAGCGTCTGCACGAGACGCTGCGTGGCGGCCACGCCTTCGACCGAGAAATACGTCTCGAGCGTGGTGAGCACTTCGTCCCACGCCGAACGCCCGCGCGAGCCGCGGCTCACGCGCTGGAGCACGCCGCGCGCATCGGAGCCCACCACTTCCATGGTGAGGACCAGACTGCGCACCAACCCGGTAGGAAGCTCGCTGCTCAGGTTTCGATCCCCAGGTCGCGAGCGAGGGTCGCGCTGTTCCACGGTTTGGAGATGAGACGGATCGGCTGCAGCTCGAGCAGGTCCTTCGCGCTGATGCTCTGCAGTGAACCCGACAACAAGGCACGCCCCGCTTCGGGAGCGAGGCGCTTGACCTCGGCGAGCACGTCGATGCCGCTGCGCGCAGGCATGTGCATGTCGCTCACGACCAGCGTCGGCTGAAACTCGCGCACCGCTTGCGCGACCTCGTTCGGGTCGAGCACTACACGCGTGTCAGCGTTTCTGCGCTTGAGCCAACGCTCCAGAGCGCGGGCGACCGCCTCTTCGTCCTCCACGATCAAGATGCGGTGCAAAGCAGCGTCCCCTCGATACCGCCCCCTCGACCGCGAGGAGCCTCGCTGGGTTAGTCCACCCACTCAGGGGTCGAGTCCCCCATTTGGGGCATCCGAAACACCTTTCGGTGTCACTGAAGACCCACCGCTGCAGTGGGGCTCGACGGGGCGGGCGTGTCAGCAGAACCAGTTGTTGACGCTCCCTGAACACACCATATACAAACCCTGCACACGCTGATCAGCGAAAGGCACCCCGTGACTCACATCGCCGTGCTGCCGCAGGACGCGCTCGGGTTGGCGCGGTTTCAGCTCGAGTTGGAGCAGAGTTTGCGCGCGTGGCTGGCGCTGCCGGACGAGTCGGTGATCGACACGCGGTGGTCGGCGGCACGTGAGGTGGTGAAGGAATTCGCGCTGCGCCCGGCGAAGCGCGTGCGTCCGACGTTGCTGGCGGCCGGCTTCGCCGTGGCGCGCGGCAACGTCGAGGTCGAGACGTTGTGCGACTTCGGCGTGGGCCTCGAGCTGTTGCACGCGTTCATGCTGGTGCACGACGACGTGGCTGATCGTGCGCACACGCGCCGCGGTGGCCCGGCGCTGCACGTGGCCTTCGGTGACGGGCGCGATGGCGAGGCGTTGGCGGTGGTGGCGGGTGACCATCTCTACGCGCGCGCGATGGAGGCGATGTTGTCGGCGCCGTCTCCTTCGGCGGTCGGCGCGACGCGGTACATGCTCGAGGTCTGCCGTCACACGGCTGCGGGCCAGCATCTCGATCTGGTGCTCACGCGCTCTCCGCTCTCTGAAGTGCGGTTGGCTTCGGCGCTCAAGGTCGCGCGGCTGAAGACGGCGAAGTACGGCTTCGTCGCGCCGCTCGTGTGCGGAGCGAAGCTGGGCGGCGGCAGCGCGGAGCTCATCTGCGCGCTCGAGCGCGTCGGTCGCAGCGCGGGCCTCGCGTATCAACTGCGCGACGACGTGTTGGGCTTGTTCGGCGACGACACGGTCGCGGGCAAAGCGGGCGGCGGCGACTTCCTCGAGGCGAAGCGCACCTTCCCCGTGCTCGCAGCGTGGGCGCGCGCCGACACCGCAGGCCGTGAGCGGCTCGAGGCGCTGTGGAACGCGCCGTCGGCGGCGACGCTCGAAGCAGCGCGGGCCGAAGTCATTCGCTGGGGCGGGCTCGAGGCAACGGAGCGCATGGTGAAGCGCGCGACCGCGCAGGCCCGCGCACGACTGCAGGAACTGCCGTCGTCTGCGGTGGTCACGATGCTCGACGGAATGCTGGCGTCGATGGCCGGGAGAGTCTCGTGAGCGAGACGCGTCGCTCAGCCATCGTCATCGGCGCCGGCGTCGGCGGCCTCACCGCCGCGATGCGCCTCGCGCACGAAGGTCTCGCGGTGACGCTCTTCGAAAAACAGAGAGGCCCCGGTGGCCGCTGCGGCCGCGTGGAGTTCGACGGCTTCCGGTTCGATCTCGGCCCCACGATTCTGTTGATGCCCTTCGTGCTCGAGGAGACGTTCGCCTCGGTCGGCAGAAAATTGAGCGACGTGCTGAAGCTCACGCGCTGCGACCCGCACTACCGCGTGCACTACCGCGACGGCTCTCGCTTCACGCTGCACTCCGAGCCGAACGCGATGGCGAGCGAGCTGGAGAAGCTCGAGCCCGGCGCGGCGGCGCGCTACCGCGACTTCCTCGCGCACGGCCGCACGCAACACGAGGTGGCGTTCGAGCGCTTCATCACGCGTCACTTCGACGGACTGTTCGATTTCGTCACGCCGTCGAACGTGCCGCGCATCGTGCAGGTCGGGGCGCTGCAGCGCTTGTGGGGCCACGTCTCGAAGTTCTTCAAGGACGACCGCCTCAAGCAGGCGCTGAGCTTCCAGACCATGTACCTCGGCATCTCGCCGTGGGAAGCGCCGGCCGTCTTCTCGCTGCTGCCGTTCACCGAGGCGACCCACGGCATCTGGTTTCCCGAGGGTGGCCTGCACGCGGTGCCGCTCGCGCTCGAGCGGGTGTGCAAGGAAGAAGGAGTGTCGCTGCAGTACGGGCGCGGTGTTCGTCGCGTGCTCGTCGATGCGAAGGGCCGCGCCACGGGTGTCGAGCTCGAAGATGGAACCACCGAGCTCGCCGACGTCGTCATCTGCAACGCCGACTACGCGTGGGCGACCCAGACGCTGTTGCCCGACTCAATTCGGGCCGACCGCACGCGCGCGGTCGAGAAGCGCAAGTTCACCTCGTCGGGTCTGATGCTCTATCTCGGCGTGAAGGGCCAGGTGGAGCCGCTGCTCCATCACAACGTGTTCTTCGGGCGCGATTTCCGGGGCAGCTTCGACGACATCTTCGACAAGCTTCGCGTGCCGGACGACGTGAGCTTCTACGTGAACGCGCCGTCGCGTACCGGCAGCGGGTTCGCTCCGGAAGGTCACGACGCGCTCTACGTGCTGGTGCCGGTGCCGCACACCAGCGAGCAGCCCGGGAAGCAGATCGATTGGAAGGTCGAGGGCGCTCGCGTTCGCGAGCAGGTGCTCACGCGGCTGGCGAGCGAGGGCTACGGAGATCTCCGCTCGCGCATCGTGGCGGAGAAGATGATCACTCCCGACGATTGGCGTGCTGATCATTTCCTCGCGCGCGGTTCGAACTTCGGGCTCGCGCAGAACTTCTGGCAGATCGGCCCGTTCCGCCCGCGCGTCACCGACCCCGACGTGCCCGGCTTGTACTGGTGCGGAGCGTCGATTCAGCCCGGCACCGGGGTTCCGACCGTGATGTTGAGCGCACGGTTCGCGGTCGACGCGGTGCTCGCTGAGCTCGGTCACAAGAAGCGGAGCGCGGCATGAGCGCTCTGCACAGCGGTTACGAGTCAGCGCGCCAGGTCACGCGCCACCACGCGAAGAGCTTCTACTTCTCGTCGGCCATCCTCTTCGGAGAGCGCCGCCAGGGCGCCTTCGCGCTCTATGCGTTCTGCCGTCGTCTCGATGATCTCGTCGATCACCCCGAGACGCAGGCGACGCCGGAAAAACTGCAGGCCGCTCTCGACTCGGCACGGGCCATGGTGAACGCGCTGTTCGAGCGCGGAGAGATCCGCCCCGTTCATCCGTTCCCGGAGAACGAGCTGCTCGCGCTGCACGACACGGTGAAGAAGTTCCGCATTCCGGCGACGCCGTTCCTCGAGCTGATCGACGGCATGGAGATGGACCTCACCAAGCACCGCTACGCGAACTGGGCGGAGCTCGAGCTCTACTGCCATCGCGTGGCGGGCGTGGTGGGCCTGATGATGGCTCCGCTGCTGGGCACCACCGACCCACGCGCGCTGAAGCACGCCGCTGATCTCGGCAAGGCGATGCAGCTCACCAACATTCTGCGCGACGTGAAGGAAGACCTCGCACGTGGGCGCGTGTACCTGCCGCAAGACGAGCTGATCAGCGCCGGCGTGACGGATGATCAGCTGCGCGCGGGAATCGTCACTCCGGCCATCGAGAAATTCCTGCGGGTGCAGATCGATCGCTCTCGCGCGCTGTACGCGTCGGCGCTGCAAGGTGTGCCCTGGCTGCGCGGCTTCGGCTCGATGCGCGTGGTGCGGTTGATGGCGAGCATCTACGGGGGAATTCTGGATGTCATCGAGCAGCGGAAGCTCGACATCTTCTCGGCACGCGCCTCGGTGAGCACTGGCGGGAAGATCTGGCGACTGATCAAGGTGATCTTCTCTGCGAATCCTTCTCCGGTTCGGGCCCTCTCCGCGACCCTCTCCCCTGCGGGGGAGAGGGAGAGCGTATGAAGCGCGTCGCGGTCATCGGCGGCGGCTTCGGCGGCCTGGCGGCGGCGGCTGAGCTCGCGCATGCGGGCCACCGCGTCACGCTCTTCGAGAAGTCGAACACGCTCGGCGGCAAGGCGCAGGTGGTCACCGGTGACGGCCTCACGCTCGACACCGGCCCGACGCTGCTCACCATGCCCGATGTCGTGCGCGCTCTCTTCGCGCGCATCGGCGCGAGCGATCTGCTCCCGAAGTTCACCCGTCTCTCACTGCAGGCCCGCTACACGTGGAAGCACGACGCGCGCGTGTTCGAGTGCCACGAGGACCTCGAGCGCACCGTGGCGTCAGCGGCGCAGTTCGGCCCGAAGGAAGCGGGCGGCGCGCGCAGCTTCTTCGCCGAAGCCGAGAGGCTCTTCGCGGCGGCGGGCGGGCCGTACCTGGAAGCTCCGTTCGAAAACATGCCGGAGTTCCTCGCGCGGGTGATCAAGCACGTCGGCCCGCTGGGAATGCTCACCGGCATGAAGCTCTCGACGCTCGACGGTCTGGCGACGAGTCACTTCCACTCTCCGCAGCTGCGCCAATTCGTGAATCGCTTCGCGACCTACGCGGGGTGCTCGCCGTATCTGGCGACCGCGGCGTTCGCGTTGATTCCACACCTCGAGCGCGCGCAGGGCGTGCATCACGTCGAAGGTGGCATGGCCGCGCTGGTGAAGGCGCTGGGGCTTGCGCTCGAGCGACTGGGCGTCGAGCTTCGCCTCGGCGAAGAAGTGCGGTGGACGAATCAACGGGTGGTCGCTGATCAGCAATTCGATTCCGTCATCGTCAACGCCGACCCGTTCGCGCACGAGCCGCTCGGCACACGCCCGCTGGCGCTCTCTGGTTACGTCGCGCTGCTCGACGTGAAGCGCCGCTTGCCGCTCGCGCACCACCACGTGGTGTTCGGCGGCGACTACGTGCGCGAGTTCGACGAGCTCTTCGCGAAGCACACCGTGCCGAGCGATCCCACCGTCTACTTCTGCCACCCCGCCGCGACCGACCCCACCGTCGCGCCCGAGGGTCGCAGCGGGTTGTTCGCGATGGTGAACGCTCCGGCGATGCGACGCGCGGAAGACGTCGACGCGTGGAAGCAGCAACACGCCGCGGCGATGCGCCAACACTGCCTCGACGCGTTGAAGCAACTGGTGCCCGGGCTGCGCGACGACGAAGTGACGCTGCTCGCCGAACGCACGCCGGTCGAGCTCGCGCAGCGCGGAGCACCGGGTGGCTCCATCTACGGTTTCCTTCCGCATGGCCCTTTCGGTCCGTTCCAGCGGCCGAAGATCAAATCGACCACCCCGGGCGTGTTCTTCGCTGGCGGCAGCACGCACCCGGGCGGCGGCGTACCGATGGTGCTGTTGAGCGGTCACTTCGCCGCGACGATGGCTTCGACGTTCCTCGGCAGCGCGAGGGCCGCCGCATGACGCCACTCGAGCTGTGCACCACTCCGGGCAGCTACCGCTGGTACTACCTCGACGTCTCCGAGGGAGAGTGGACCGCGGTCGCCATCTTCATGGTCGGCTCGCTGTTCTCGAGCCGTTACTCGAAGAACCACCGCGACACGGTGCCCACCGCGCACTCGGCGGTGAACTTCGCGCTCTACCGCTCGGGCCGTCGCATCGCGTGGGTGCTGTCGGAATACGCCGACGCGACGCTCAGCGGCGACACGCTGCACATCGGGCCGTCGTCGTTCGAGCGCTCGCGCAGCACCGGCAAGGTCACCGCGCGCATCGTCGAGCGCACGCCGTGGTGGCCGACTCCGGTGCAGGCCGAGCTTTCGCTGCAACCCGAGTGCGCCGAGGTGAAGAGCGTCACGCTGGTCGAAGGGCTCTCGCACCAGTGGCACCCCTTCGCGGTGCGAGCGCACGGTGAAGTGAACGTCGCGTCGCACGACGTGAAGTTCGCGGGCGCGGGCTACCACGACGGCAATTCTGGAACGCGCGTGCTCGGCACCGATCTCTCCGGCTGGAGCTGGATGCGCACCCACGCGCGCGAGTCGACGACCATCGAATACCGGCCGCACGGCGCGATGCCGTGGCGACTCGACGCGAAGGCCAACGACGCGCAGGTGCAGCAGACGCAGCTTCCGCCCGAAGCCACGGCGCGCACGCGCTGGGGCCTCACCATTCCCTCTCGACTCGGCACGCTCGACGCCGAGCCGCGGCTCCTCGAGTCGTCACCGTTCTACGCGCGCCTCGAAGCGCGCAGTGGCGACGTGCACGCGCTCGCCGAGTCCGGAGACTTCGCCCGTTTCCATTCACCTCTGGTGCGGTGGATGGCCGACTTCCGCACGCACCACTCGTCAGGTCTGAAGACATGAACGCCGAACCGACCTACCGCATCAACGTCGCCGCCGAGATGTCTGGCGTGAGCGAGAACCTCATCCGCGCGTGGGAGCGCCGCTACGGCGTGCCGAAACCCATTCGCACTGCGAGCGGTTACCGCGCGTACGCCCGCTCGGAGATCGAGATCCTCAAGCGGCTCAAACAGCTCACGCAGCAAGGCGTGTCGATCGCCGAAGCAGTGCTGCTGGTGCCTTCGCTCACGCGCGAAGTGAAGACCGTGCTCTCGCGAGAAGACGCGACGCAGGCGCCGCAGGTCGTCGAATACGCGCCGTGGCGCGACGAGATTCTCCGCGCGGCGCAGCGGTTCGATCAATCGGCCATCGACACCGCGCTCGACGAGGCCATCGCCGGCCGCCCGGCGTTGGCATTCTTCGACGAGCTGGTCGCTCCACTGCTGCGGGAAGTCGGAGATCGCTGGCACTCCGGCGCGCTCACCGTCGCGGAAGAGCATCTGATCAGCAACGCCATCCGCCAGCGGTTGTTGATGCTGCTGTCGAACGCGCCGAAGCGCGCGCGGAGGCACGTGGTGTGCGCGTGCGCTCCGTCGGAAGAGCACGACCTCGGTTTGCTCGGAGCCGCGCTGCGCTTCCGTCACGCGGGGTGGAAGGTCACGTACCTCGGCGCGCGCACGCCGTTCGATCAACTCGCACGCGCGGTCGTCGCGCTGCGGCCCGACATCGTCGCGGTCTCGGCGGTGCGTGACGGCCGGGAACTGAAGAGCCTGCGCAAGGCGATCCCCGAAGGGCGCATCGTGGTGGGCGGCAGCGCCGCGAAGGGCCGCATTCCCGGAGTGGAACTCATCGAGAGCCCGGCCGACTGGACGAAACTCTTCGAGGAGTTCCCGTGAAGCACGCCCTGATCATCGGAGCGGGACCGGGCGGTCTCGCCGCGGCGATCAACTTCGCGGCGCTCGGCCTGAAGGTCACCGTCGTCGAGAAGGAAGCGATTCCCGGCGGCCGCATGCGCGGCATCTCGTTCGACGGCTACCAGAGCGACACCGGCCCGACGATTCTGCAGCTCCCCGAGGTGCTCGAGTCCATCGTCGCGCGCACCGGCAAGAAGCTCAGCGACTACGTCACGCTGCGGAGGCTCGACCCCAACACCCGCATTCACTTCTGGGACGGCAGCAAGCTCGACACCTCGAGCGACGTCGAAAAGATGCGCGCCTCGCTGGCGGCGCTCGACCCGAAACACCCGCAGCGCTTCGACGCGTGGCTCGAAGAATCGAAGGCGAAGTACTCGGTGGCCTACGAGAAGTTCATCTGCACGCACGCCGATTCGCTCGCCTACTACGCGCCGTGGCGGCTGCTCGACACCCTGCGCTTCAAGCCGTGGCAGACGCTGTACCGCCACCTCGACTCGTTCTTTCACGACGACCGCGTCACCTACGCGCTGAGCTACCCGTCGAAGTACCTCGGGCTGCACCCCACGACGTGCTCGAGCGTGTTCAGCGTCATTCCGTTCCTCGAGCTGCAGTTCGGTGTGTGGCACGTGATGGGCGGTTTCCGTTCGCTCGCCAGCGGGCTGCAACGCTGCGCGGAAGAGCTCGGCGCGACGTTCAAGTTCAACGCACCCGTCGCCGAAGTGCTGACCGACGGCACGCGCGTCACGGGAGCGCGTCTGGAGAACGGCGAGACGCTCACCGCCGACTTCGTGGTCATCAACGCCGATCTTCCCTACGCCGCCACGAAGTTGATTCGTCCCGAGCTGCGAGCAGGAACGCGGCTGTCCGACGATTCGCTCGAGCGCGCGAAGTACTCGTGCAGCACCTTCATGATGTATCTGGGCCTCGACCGCCGGTACGACGAGCTCCCGCACCACGTCATCTCGTTGAGTGAAGCAGCGAGAAAAACCGACCGCGCCTCGCTCGAAGATCATCACCTCGATCTCGAGAATCCCCCCTTCTACGTGTGCAACCCGACGCCGACCGATCGCGCCGGCGCTCCCGACGGTCACTCGACGCTCTACGTGCTGGTGCCGACGCCCAACACCGCGCGCCACTCCGATTGGGATTCGGCGAAGCGCGAGCTCGAAGCGCGAATTCCCGCCTGGCTCGAGAAGGTCGGCTTCAAGGGTGTGCAGAACCACATCAAGGCGTCGCGCACCATCAGCGCCCAGACGTGGCGAGACGAGTTCAACGTCTTCCGCGGAGCGGTCTTCAACCTCTCCCACAACTGGACGCAGCTCGGCCCGCTGCGACCGCGCGTGAAGTCGCCGCACCTCGACGATCTCTTCTGGGTCGGCGGCGGAACGCACCCGGGCTCCGGCCTGCTCACCATCATGGAGAGCGCGAACATCGCCGCTGACTACGTCGCGCGCTCGCTCGGGAAAACCGGGCTGCCGACGTGGCCGTTCGTGCCTCCCGTCGCGGAGCAGCGTGAGCTCGAGAGGGCCGTGGCGTGATGGCGCTGCTCGTGACGGTGGGCGTGTTGGTGGTGTTGGCGCTCACGTGGAAGTTCCACGTGAGGTGGATCGTTCGCGCCCGCCTCGGCCCCTACCGCCGCCAGGTGAACGTGGTCGACACGAGCAAGCCCGAGAAGCTGAGCGCGCCGAAGCGCGTGGCCGTCATCGGCGGCGGCGTGGCGGGCATCAGCGCGGCGTCGACGCTCGCGAGCCGCGGCTACGCAGTGACGGTGTTCGAAGCGAAGCACTACCTCGGCGGAAAGCTCGGCTCGTGGCAGGTCGCGCACCGCAGCGGAGAGACCGAGTGGGTGAGCCACGGCTTCCACGCGTTCTTCCGGCACTACTACAACTTGAACCGCTTCCTCGACGCGCTCGGTGTGCGGCAGAAGTTCAAGCCCATCTCCGACTACCGCATTCTCTTCGAGGGCGGCGACGAGCTGTCGTTCGGCGAAGTCGACACCACGCCGGTGCTCAACCTGCTCTCGCTCGCGAGCCATGGCGTGTACCGCTTCGGCGACGCGATGAAGGCGCCCACGCGCGACTTGATGGGGCTGTTCCTCGAGTACGACCCCAAGCGCACCTACGAGCTGCTCGATCACGTCTCGTTCGCCGAGTTCGATCGCGTCGCGAAGCTGCCGGCGCGACTGAAGATGGCGTTCAACACCTTCGCGCGCGTGTTCTTCGCCGACGAGTCGAAGCTGTCGATGGGCGAGCTCGTGAAGAGCTTTCACTTCTACTTCCTCGGGCACGACGGAGGCCTCGGCTACGACTACCCGACGTCCGACTACGAGGCGTCGATTCTCGGACCGATTCGCCAGCACCTCGCGTCGATGGACGTCACGCTGAAGCTCGGCACGCCCGTCACGCAGCTCGAGCGCAAGAGCGCTTCGGAGTTCGTGGTGAACGGCGAGACGTTCGAGCGCGTGGTGCTCTCGACCGACGTGGTCGGCACGCGCGCGGTACTCACGCAATCGAAGGGCCTCGACGGCCTCGCGCGCACGCTCACCGAGCTGAAGCCCGGGCAGCGTTACGCGGTGCTGCGCGTGTGGATCGACAAGGTCGCGCGCGAGAAGTTGCCGGTGTTCGTGATCACCGATCGCCAGCACCTGCTCGACTCGATCACCTTCTACGACCGCACCGAGTTCGAGGCGCAGCGCTGGGTCGAACGTCACGGCGGCTCGGTCATCGAGCTGCACTCGTACGCAGTGCCTGATCAGCTCGCCGATGATCAGGTGCGCGCGGCCCTGCTCGAAGAAGTGGTGCGTTTCCTCCCCGAGCTGAAGGGCTTCACGGTGAAGGAAGAGCACTTCCAGCTCCGCCAGGACTTCACCGCCTTCCACGTCGGCATGGACGCCTCGCGTCCGGTCACTGACAGCGGCGTGCCCGGTCTGGTCTGCGCGGGCGATTGGGTGAAGCTGCCGTTCGCGGCGATGCTGCTCGAAGGAGCGTTCAGCGCCGGTCTCGTCGCAGCGAACACGATTCTCTCGCTCGATGGTCTGCGTGAATCGGTCGTCGAGGCCGTGCCACCGCGCGGGTTGATGGCTGGCGTGCCCGCGCCTCCGACGCGAAAGCCGTTGCTCGCGCAGCTCGCGCGGAGCGGTCCGTGACGCCGACCTCGGTGATTCTCGTCGGAGCGGGCCTCGCGAACGGTCTCATCGCCGACCGTCTCGTTGCGCGCCGCCTCGACCTGAAGGTCACCGTGCTCGAAGCGGGCCCCAAACCCGGCGGCAATCACACGTGGTGTTTTCACGGCACCGACGTCGCGCCGAGCACGCTGGCCTGGCTCGAGCACTACGTCAGCGCTCGCTGGAACTCCCACGACGTCATCTTTCCCTCGATGCGGCGCACCCTCGACGGCGAGTACTTCGCGATTCGCAGCGAAGACTTCGCGACGCGCCTCACGGAGCGGCTCGGTGATCGCCTGCGCACCAACGTGAGCGTGAAGGAAATCGACGGCACCACGGTCACGCTCAGCGACGGCACGAAGCTGAGCGCCGCGGTGGTGCTCGACGGCCGCGGTCTGCAGAGCGATTCGCCAGCCCACAACGGCTTCCAGAAATTCGTCGGGCGCGAGGTGCTGCTGCGCGAGCCGCACGGTCTCACGCGGCCGTTGCTGATGGACGCCTCGGTCGAGCAACTCGACGGCTTCCGCTTCATCTACGTGCTGCCGTGGGACGAGCGGCGCGTGCTGGTGGAAGACACGCGCTACTCCGACACCGCGCAGCTCGACGTCGCGCAGTTCCGCGCCGACCTCGACGTGTGGATGCAGAAGCGCGGCTGGTCTGTCGAGTCAGTGCAACGAGAAGAGGTCGCGGCGCTGCCGATTCCGCTCGACGACGAAGGGCCGGAATTCTCTCGCCCTCTCGTCGGGGTGAGCGGCGGCTTCTTCCACGCCACCACGGGCTACTCGTTGCCGTTCGCCGCGGCCGTCGCCGAGCTCATCACCGAACAGCAGGAACTCGACGCCACGAAGCTCACCGCGTTGTTGCACCAGCGCAGCAAGGCGCACTGGGAATCGATGGGCTTCTTCCGGCTCCTCAACCGCATGCTGTTCCGTGGTGCCGCTCCGAGCGAGCGCGTGAAGGTGTTTCAGTCGTTCTACCGACACTCTCCAGAGCTCATCGCGCGCTTCTACGCCGGCACGCTGACCTGGTCCGACAAGCTCTCCGCGCTCGCGCGAGGAGCGCCCACCGTCCCCGCCTTCAAAGCCATGCGCGCTGCCTTCTCATGATTCCCAACGTCCGCGTCCGATCGCTCAACGAAGCGCCGATTCACGCGCGCCGCTCGTTCGTTCTGTATTGGATGACGAGCTTCCGCCGCGCTCGCTCGAACTTCGCGCTCGATCGCGCCATCGATCACGCGCGCGGTCTGGGCAAACCACTCATCGTGCTCGAGCCGCTGCGCGTCGGTTACCCGTTCGCGAGCGAGCGCATTCACGCCTTCGTGCTGCAGGGTATGGCCGACACCGCGCGCGCCTTCGAAGGCTCGCCGGTGCACCACCACCCGTACGTCGAAGAGAAGGCCGGCGACGGCAAGGGTCTGCTCGAAGCGCTCGCGGCGAAGGCGTGCGTGGTGGTCGGCGACGACTGGCCCGCGTTCTTCGTGCCGCAGATGCAGCGCGCCGCGGCCACGAAGCTCGACGTGCGCTTCGAGGTGGTGGACTCCAACGGGCTGTACCCGCTGCACCACACGACGCGCGTGTTCACCACCGCGCACTCGTTCCGCACGCACCTGCAGAAGACGTTGCCGCCGCATCTGCACGCGCTGCCCGAGCGCGAGCCGCTGAAGAACCTCGACCTGCCGAGCGCGAAATTCCCGAGCGAAATCAGCAAACGCTGGCCGCGCGCGAGTGCCGAGGCGCTGCGTGCTTCTCCTGAGTTCCTCGCGTCGTTGCCGATCGATCATTCGGTGCGCGCCGTCGACTTCATCGGAGGCAGCACCACCGCGCGTGAACGGCTCGATCATTTCGCCTCGAAGATTCTGCGCGACTACGACACCGCGCGCAGCGAGCCGGAGGTCGACGGCACCAGCAAGCTCTCGCCGTATCTGCACTTCGGGCACCTCTCGACGCACGAGGTCTTCGAGCGGCTGAAGCCCGCGAAGTGGTCGCCTGATCAGCTCGGCAAGTCGATCGGCGGCGCCAAGGCGGGTTGGTGGAAATTCTCCGCGGCGGCCGAAGCGTTCCTCGACGAGCTGGTCACCTGGCGCGAGCTGGCGTTCAACATGTCGAGCCACCGCCCGACGGAGTTCACGAGCCTGTCGTCACTCCCGAGCTGGGCGCTGGCGACCATCAAGACGCACGCGAAGGACAAGCGCGCGCACGTGTATTCGCTCGAGGAATTCGAGCGCGGTGAGACGCACGACCCGCTGTGGAACGCGGCGATGGGTCAGCTGCGCACCGAGGGCTGGTTCCACAACAACGTGCGCATGCTGTGGGGGAAGAAGATCTACGAGTGGTCGAAGAGCGCCTCCGATGCGCTGCTCACCATGGACACGTTGATGAGCCGCTACTCGCTCGACGGCCGCGACCCGGTGTCGTGGAGCGGCGCGCTGTGGGTGCTCGGCCGGTACGATCGACCGTGGGGTCCCGAGCGGCCCATCTTCGGCAAGCTCCGCTACATGACGTCGCAGAACTTCGCGCGGAAGGTGAGCGTGAAGCAGTACGTCGCCCGCTACACCTGACTTCTTCCGGTTACGCTCGACGAATGGCGATCTGCAGCAACTGTGGTGCGCTGGCGGGCGACGCGACGAGCTGTCCTGCGTGTGGGCGGAAGATCGTCGCGGCACCGGCTGCTCCGCCGATGACGATCACCAGCACGGCGCAGCCCATCGGCGCGCAGTGCGCGTTGCACCCTCAGAACCCCGCGGTGATGACCTGCGAGCGTTGCGGCACGTTCGGTTGCGCGCTCTGCCGCAGCAACGTCGGCGGCCTGTGTGAGAAGTGCGCCGCGTCGGGCCCGCGCGACAAGATCCGCAAGGTCGCCGCGGCGCAGCGCACGTTGATCAAGTCGTTCGGCGTGGGCCTCCTGCTCATTCCCCTCACGTTGATGCCGAACACGCTGCTCGGCGAGGAGACGAAGCTCGTGGCGGTGTTCAGCCTCATCACCGCAGTCCTCTCGATCGCCGTGCGCATCGTGATGTTGGTTGCGACGTACCGGCTCGCCGCCGCGCTCGACAAAGGCATCCCGGTGCTGTGGTCACTCGGCACGTTCTTGCCCGGCTGCGTGGGGATCATCGTGCTGCTGGTGCTCTCGTCGCACGCCACGACGTACCTGCGCGCGAATGGAGTGCAGGTCGGGTTCTTCGGCGCGACCGATCCCGTCTGATTCGTCCCCCTCCACGACGGACGATCGCGCACGTTCAAATGCGGTCAACCCTCACCCCAACCCTCTCCCTCGCGGGAGAGGGGGTTTTGTCCTGATCTTCTGGGCCGGCATACCGCCCGGACATGAAGCACCTCGTACTGATCAGCTGCGTTGCGCTCGTGGGCGCGTGCCGTCCGCCTCCCGCGCCTGAGCCAGAGCCAGAGGACGCCGGAATTCCCGACGCGGGACCGATCACCACCGTCGAGTCCTGCCCAGCCGTCCCCGTCAAAGCGCAGTGCGAGTCATCAACCGGCTGCTGGAAGAACCCGCTCCCGATGGCGACACAGCCGCTCACCGACGTGTGGTCGCACGGCTGCACCGCGTGGGCCGTCGGCCCCGGAGGCATGTTGCTCGAGCGCAAGAGCACCGGCTGGGCGGTGCACGGCGAGTACAGCGGAGCCCGCACCGATCTCTACGCGCTCGCCGGCACCGACACCGACGACGTGTGGGCCGTCGGAGCGAAAGCGACCGTCCTCCACTTCAACGGCACGAGCTGGACCCAGCTGCAGACCGCGTGGGACGGAGAGAACTACCGCGGCGCGTGGACCAACGAGCGCAACGTGGTCTTCATCGCCGGCGACAACGGCGTCTACCGCTTCGAAGTCCGCGACTGGCGCACGACCATCACCACGCTGTTGGCTCCACCCAACACCCAATTCCTCTCGGTGTCGGGTTCGACCGACAGCGCAGGGCACACCACCATTCACGCGCTCGGCTACGAACTGAGCCGCGTCTCACAACAGGTCGCGTGGACGTGGGACGGACGAAACGCGATTCGTGAACCGATGCCGAGCGACGGCTCGTTCGTGCGACTCCTCGAGTTCGACGACGGCCGCGTCTACGGAGTCGGCTCGCGCGAAGTGAACTCCCGCTACCGCGCCACGTTCTCGCAGCTCTTCCCGATGCAGGCGCCCAGCAGCAGCACCGAGTGGCTGAGCAGCTTCACCGGTCTCGCCGCGAGCGCAGCCGACGACTTCATCGTGGTCGGCAACGGCAGCGATAGCGTGCGGCGCTTCAACGGTTTCTCACTCGAGCCGGTCGAACGTTCCCCGAGCGGCGATCAACGCGCGGTGAGCTTCAACGGCCAGAAAGATTTCTTCGTGGTCGGCGAGAAGCTCGGCCGCGTCACCGACGCGCACTGGTACGCCGAGAGCTCCGGCCCCACGCAGACCTTCACCAACGTCCTCGCGCTCGACAGCGACGACGTCTGGTTGTCGGGCGGCTTCCGCTCTCGCTTCGGCGGCGAGTTCACCGCCACGTTCTCCGAACCCAACCGGTTTCTCGGAGATATCGCCGGCAACGACGCGCGCGATCTGCTCGCCAACGAATACTACCGCCCGGGGCTGATGCACTTCGACGGCACGCAGTGGTCACAGCTCGCCAACGGCCCGACCGACAACCTCTCGCACGTCGTCACCGCAGGCACCGGCGAGAGCTGGGCGTGGAGCACGACTGCGCTGTGGACGAATTCCGACGGTTCGTGGGTGAAGATCGTGCCCGAGACGAGCGTGACGATTCTCGACGTGCTGGTGCTCGAGAGCGGCATCTCACTCGTGTCGGCCATCGATGCGACGCAGACGCCGCGGCTGTGGGCGTGCACCACCTCGCGCTGTTCCGAGCGGCCGACGCCTGCGCGCTTCCGCCACCTCGCGGGCCGCGGCCTCTTCGATTGCTACGGCATCACCGACGCTGGAGAAATCTGGCAGCTCGGTGAGACCAACGTGTGGACGCACGTGGCGACGACCTTCGAGTTGAACGTGCTCGATGCCGCCGTGCGCCCCGCAGACAATTTGCTGGTGATGGCCGGGCCCAACGGCACCGTCGGCTTCTGGCAAGGCAGCCGCGTCTTCCAGCGCAACGTCGGAGCGGCCGTCACCTTCTTCGGCGTCGGCTTCTCGCGAACCGATGGAGAGGTCCTCGCGGTTGGGACCGGCGGAACAGTCGTCAGCGTCTTCTGATCAGCCCGGCCGCCACTCGCGACCGGTCTCCGCGTCGACGTGCTTCAACGAAACACCCGTCGCCGAAATCTGCATCACGCCGAACAAAATCGGCAGCCGAAATCGCCGCGGCCCGATGGAGCCGGGATTGAACAGCGTCAGCCCCTTCTCCTGCGTGATGAACGGCACGTGCGAGTGCCCGCAGATGATCAGCCCCGCCTTCACGTCGCGCGCACGCTTCGCCGCGTCTGCACGAATGCGAGGCCCGAGCACCGCGATGTGCGTGAGCATCACCATCAACGCGCGCTGACCCGCTTGCTGAAACTCGAGCGTCATCACGTCGGGCAATTCAGCGCGCGTGTCGATGTTGCCGCGCACCGCATGCACCGGAGCAATCTTCGCGAGCCGCTCGAGCACCTTCAGATCGCCGATGTCTCCCGCGTGCACCACCACGTCGGGCTTCAGCGCCGCGAGGTGTTCGACCCCACCTTCGTGCGGCTCCGAATGCGTGTCGGCGACGATCCCAACGCGCAGCGAGCCATCAACTCGCAAGGGAATGGTCACCGCTTCGGTCTTCACGCGAGAGATGTGCGCCATGGTGGTTGTTTCTCCCTCACCGGGTGAGGTAATGCCGCGCGACCGCTCACAACGGGGGAACGTCTTTCCGTGTGGTTACCGCTGATCACGACGCTTGTCCTGTCCGCGCCGATGCCCGGAGAGTCGGAGACCGCCCGCTTCAAGGCGGCCTTCGAGCGCGGTGAAGCCCACTTCCAGGCCGCCGACTACGGCGCTGCCATCGCGAGCTTCAAAGAAGCCGACCGCATGCGGGTCACGCCAGAAGTCGCGTACGACCTGGCGAAGTGTTTCGAGAAGCTGGGCGATGAGCCGTACACCATCTTCTATTACCGCCTGTACATGAAGCGTGCGCCGAGCGCGCCCGACACGCTCGAGGTCGCCGAGAAGGTCGGCACGGTCATCGCGCGCCTCGAGTCCGAAGGTCAGGGCTTCCTCGAGTTCGATGCGCCGCGCGCCAACTCGGTCACGCTCAACAACAAGAAATACGTCGAGCCGCCCATCGCCATCTTCCTCGCTCCGGGCGACTACGAAGTGAAGGCCGACTTCCCGAGCGGCAGCAAGACGATGTCGATTCAGATCCGCACGGGCAAGACGACCACCGTCTCGTTCGAGCCGGTCTCTCCGCCCATGGTGCCGCTCGAGAACGCGCTCACCGAAGAGATGGTCGCGCGCGGGTTGGAGTCGCCGGCCGGCCCTCCGATGTCGGGGCTGCGCATCGGCAGCTTCATCGTGTTCGGAGCCGGCGTCGCGGCGCTCATCGGCGGCATCGCAGCCGGCGCGTCGTCGTCATCGGACGCCACCGGAGCGAAGAACAAGAGCCTCTCGGTGAGCCAGGCGCAGGCGTTGGCTGAT
Source organism: Archangium sp. (assembly GCA_047600485.1). Taxonomy (GTDB): domain Bacteria; phylum Myxococcota; class Myxococcia; order Myxococcales; family Myxococcaceae; genus Archangium_A. Next base: position 8,788,888 of record JASGKS010000001.1, on the reverse strand, counting down.
TCGGCAAATGGCAAGGCCATCGGAGCGAATCTGTTGTTCGGCGTGGGTGGAGCCGCGGTCGTCGGTGGTGCTCTGATGTTCGTGTTCTCCATGCCCGAGCCCGGCATGAAACAAGCTCCGAAGAAGTGACGAGGTGACGTGATGAAGCGCGCTTGGTCTCTCCTCACGCTGTGCGTGATCGCCGGCTGCGACGCCGGAGTGAAGATCGACCCCGAGGGCTACCGCTGCGACGTCGGCAACGTCTGCCCCACCGGCTACAGCTGCCAGGCCGGCGTCTGTCACAAGGGCACGGTCATCGACCCGGGCTGCGCGAACGTGACCTGCAACTCGCCGCCCGCTTCGACCTGCGCCAACGGCACCACCGCGCGTACCTTCGTCGGCCGCTGCGTGTCGGGCCAGTGCACCTACGACCCGGTCGACATGACGTGCACCGCGACGTGTGATCAGGGCGCGTGCGTCGATGCGTGTCAGGGCGTCACGTGTCTGATGCCTCCCGCGGCTGCGTGCGTCGACGCGTCGACGCTGCGCACCTTCGCTCAAACCGGCACGTGCTCGGCGGGCACCTGTTCCTACGCGCCCACCGACACCACGTGCCCGAACGGCTGCGCCAACGGCACCTGCAGCGGCGTCGATCTCTGTCAGCAGATGATGGTGACCTGCAACATGCCGCCCGCCGCGACGTGCAATGGTGGCTCGCGCCGCACCTTCACCTCGCCCGGCACCTGCGAGCCCGGCACCGGCATGTGCACCTACGCGTTCCAGGACATGGCGTGCCCCAACGGCTGCGCGCAGGGCAACTGCCTCACGCCGTCGCTGGTCTTCACGCAGACCGGCCCGCGCATCCACTTCGCGATCAACGCGCTCGACGTCGCTCCGTCTTCTTCGGGCAACACCGCGCTGGTGGTCGGCCCCGCCGGGAAGATCGCCGAGTGGGACGGCTCGCTGTGGACCGAGCTCACCTCGAACTCGCAGTCGAACTTGAACTCCGTGTCGTTCGTCTCGGGCAGCGTGGCGATGGCGGTCGGCGAGCGCACCACTGCGCTCACCGTGCGTCCCGGCACCAACGCGGTCACGCCGGTCGCGCTCAGCGGCGGAGGCAACATCAACCTCGTCTCCGTCACCGGCCGCAGCGAGTCGGAGATTCTCATCGCCGGCGACGAAGGCAGCTGGTGGCGCGCGCGCGGAGGCATGTGGGCCAACGGCTCGCTCCCGAGCGCGAACGCGCCGTACACCATCACCGCGGCGTACATGGACGAGTCGCTGCGCGAGCGCGTGGTCGGCGGCTGCGGCAGCTCGACCACTCGCTGCGTGGCGTACCGCTTCGCGTCGGGCGGCACTCCGAACTGGACCGTGCAGACACAGACCGGCGTGGCCTTCGGAGCAGTCGGCGGAGCGTTCGACATTCCCACCACTGGCAGCACCAGCGTGGCAATGGTCGGCGCTGACATGAGCCTGCTCACGCACGACACGCTCGGCTTCAGCACCGGCACGTTCTTCACCACGCAGAGCCCGAGCCCGGCGCTGGCGGGTGATTCCATCGTCGGCATTTCGGCGCAGGCGACGCTCGTGAACCGCGACGTCTACGTGCTCACCTCGTCGGCCGGCGCGGCGATGGGCCACCTCTACCGGCTCACCCGCGGTCTCACGAGCATCACCTCGAACGACGCGCTCACCACGTATTACGGCGAAGAACACCTCTCGCCCAACGACGCGAACGGAGTGCTGGTGGCCGAAGTGCGCCGCACGTTCGGCGTGAACAACGTCTTCCGCCGCGGGCCCATCACCAACGAAGCGCTCGACGTCGGTGAAGATCTCATCGGCGCCTCGGCTGACGGCACCGGCGCGCTCTATTTCTCGAGCGCGTACGGCGACATCGCCATCAAGCGGCCCAACGCCACCACCTTCGACTTCCGCCGCCCCACGGGCGACTGGAGCATCGCCGGTCTCGAGGCGCGCAACGGCACGGGGCTCTTGCTGGTCGGAGAAGACGGCACCACCACCGATGGGTTGATCATTCGCCTCAACGGCACGACGTTCACCACCATCACCACGCTGCCCGGCGCGCAGTTCAAGAGCGTGTGCCGGGTCTCGGACACCGAGGGCTGGGCTGTCGGCACGCGCGGCACCATCTTCCGCTTGAGCGGCACCACGGCGATGGCGGTGAGCTCTCCCACCACCAACGATTTGCTCTCGGTCGATTGCGCGGCGGGCGTGGCGGTCGCGTGCGGAGCGAACGGCACCGTGCTGCGTCTCAACGGCGGCAACTGGTCGTCGGTCGTTCCCTCGTTCCCCACCAACACGGCGACGCTCGAGACCTGCAAGCTGATCCCCAACGGAGCGCTGGTCGGCGGCTCGTCGTCGTTCGCCGCGTTCACTGCCGCGGGGTGGACGATGTTGCCCGCGCGCGCAGGGTTGAAGTCGCTCGTGCTGCGCGCGCAGGGTGAGGTGTACGGCGCGTACTCGACCGCGAGTGGGACCAGCGACGTGGCGCGCTTCGACGGAGCAGCGTGGGGCTCGAGCCTCGTGACCGTGAAGGGCGAGCTCGGCTCCGGCGTGCTCGTCGGCGGCCGCGTGGTGTTCGGCGGCACGCTCGGCTCCATCGTCGAGAGCCGCTGATCAGCAGGTGCAAAACCCCTGTCTCACCTGGGTTTCAGAGCCCGGGAGGGGGGTATGCACGTGGGATCCAGAGTGGTATGGGGTGCGACCTCACGCTCTTGCGAAAACAAGGGTTTGAGACCGATCAGTCACGATTTTCGGGAAAAGGGGCCGCAAACCATGAAGGTGCAAAGCGGGGAGTTGGATCCACGCATTCGCATTCGCGCTGCACTTCGCTGCGACGGCATTGGTCGCCTCGACTGCGCCGAAGACACCGTCTCTGGTGAGCGTGTGGCCGTGCGTTGGCTGCCCCTCGACGCGAACGGCGACGCGGCGGTGAAGGCGTGTGAGAAGTTGCCCGCGCACCCCACCCTCCCGCGCATTCGCCAGACGGGCCAGGTCGGCGCTTCGGCGTTCGTGGCCCTCGACTTCCCCGATGGTGAGCTGCTCTCCGCGAGCGGTGATGAGCGCCTCGAGAACGAGCAGCTGCTCCGCCTCGCCGCGCAGCTGTCCGACGCGCTGGCGACGGTGCACGCGCAGAACGTGGTGCACGGCGAGATGAGCCGTGACTCGGTGCTGATGACGAAGGACGGCCGCTCGTACCTGTGGGACATGCCGCTCGTCATCGCGAACCGCCTGTCTGATCGCCGCGGTGAAAACCGCCTGATGCAGAACCTGGTGAAGACCGCGCCGTACCTCGCTCCCGAGCGTGCGCGTGGTGACGGTGCTTCGCAGGCCGGTGACGTGTACGCGCTCGGCGCGATTCTCTGTGTGAGCGGTGGCGCTCCGCTGCCTGCGGGCGCGACGACGCTGGGCGTGGTGCATCAGGTCGCGGCCGGTGAGTGGGTGCCGCGCGTGCCGAACACGCTGCCCGAGCAGTGGCGCGCGATGCTGGAGCGCATGGTCTCGCGCGACGCGTCGCTGCGTCCGACCTCGGCCGAAGTGGCGCTCTGCTTCGCGAAGGTCCCGGGCCAGAACATGTTGCCCACCGTGCCGGAGATGCCGGCCGTGCGGTTGCCTCCCGAGATTCTTCAGGCAGCCGAGGCGCTGATGAAGTCGCAGGTCGAGGCGATGCGCGCTCCGACTCGCGAAGTGCCGGTGCAGTCGGCGAAGGACATCGTCGAGAAGTCGATGGCTGACGAAGCGGTCGTGGCGATTGCCGCCGCGCCTTCGCTGCCCGTCGAGCCCGTCGCGGCTGAACTGGCGAAGACCACGGAGCCGCTGCCGGCGATGCCCGCGGCGGTCGAAGCGGCGCCGGTCGTGACTCCCGCGCTGCCCCTCGCGAGCGACCCGCTGCCCGAGCTGAAGATGGCGAGCGACGTCGCGGTGAACTCGCACACGCTCGAGCTGGGCGCGGAGCCCGAGTCGCTGCGTGAAATCGTTCGCATTCCGACCACTGAGATCAAGGCGCTCGACGCTGCGTCGCTGGCGGCGGTGACTGCTGCGCCTGCGGCGCCGGTCGCTCCGGCTCCGGTGGTGGTGAAGCCGAACGTGACGGTGACCGCCGAGGTGCCGAAGTCGGTGCCGCTGCAGGAAAACGTCGCGGTGAGCCGTGAGCTCGCGGCGGCTGGCGCGGTCGGTCTGTCGGAAGAGGAAGTCGCGGCGATTCAGGCCAGCACCCGCAAGGTGTGGATCATGTTCGGCGCGTTCGCCGCCGCGGCGCTGGTGCTGGTCGGCGTGGTGGTGATGCTCGCCAACCGCCGCCAGGAAATCATCGTGCCGGCAGAGGTCGTCGCTCCGGTGCAGGTGGTGAAGCCGGCGCCCAAGCCGGTGCGCGAGCTCGACGAGCTCACGCCGCTCTCGAAGATTGCGAAGCCCGTGGTGGCGAAGAAGGTGGCTCCGGTGGTTGCGGCGCCCGCCCCTTCGGCTCCTGCTCCTGTCGAGCCCGCGGTCGTCGAGACGGCCAAGCAGCCCGAGACGCCGAAGCAGGAAGACTTCAACTTCCTCGACGTGGCGGAAGCCCCGAAGAGCGAGCTGAAGCGCCCGTCGACCGAGCTCTGATTCCGACTCCTCGGAGCGCGTGATGAGGCACGTGATCAACGACGTGCTCGCGGTCACTCGGGGTGTGTCGTCGATCGACGACGTGCACGTCGGCAAGCGTTGCGACTCTTCGCGGAGCGCGTCGATGATCGACAGCGTGCGCCGCCGACCCACAGGCATTGCGACTCGTCGGACCGCGTCGATGACGAACGTGATCAACGACGTGCTCGTGGTCGCTCGGGGCGTGTCGACGAACGACGGTGTGCGCAAGCGTTGCGACTCTTCAGACCGCGTCGATGCAGCACGTGCGCGTTGCGACTCTTCGCGGAGCGCGCCGATGAAGCACGTTGCGACTCTTCGCCGAGCGTGCCGATGAAGTACGTCATCAACGGCGTCCTCGTGGCGCTGGTGCTCGTCGCTGGCGCGCTGGCGTGGAAGCTGCGGGGTCGTGGTGAATCGCCGACGGCCCCCTTGCCTGTCGTTCCCGCGCCAGAGAAATGCGACGAAGCGAACAAGCCGTTGCCGCCGTTGCGGCCTGAGCTGAGCGCGGCACGGCTCGAGGTACTCGGCGCTCGGCCGGTGAAGATCGACGGACAGACTCCCGGAGCGACGCTGCGAGCGGGGCTGCACATCATCGAGAGCGATGAAGTGAAGCTGCAGGTCCAGGTCGAGCCGTTCGCCGAGGTGGTCATCGAGGCGACGTCGATCGGTGAGGTGCCGCTGCTCCTCGTGTTCGGAGCGACGTGCGTGACCTGCGCTCGCTCCGAGACCGACCTCGACTTGAAGTTCAGCAAGTCGGCGTTCGGGAGCGCGGACTCGCTCGCACGCGCGCTCGGGAAGAACGACTGGGCGACGGCGGCGCAACAGATTCGCGCAGTGCCGCCCGACGATCGCGCGACGCCACAGATGATTCGAATGATCGCCGCCGCGCATCTGCTCGCGGGCCGTGGCCAGGTGGCGCGCGAGTTGATCTCCACGCTGCCGAAGAGCGATGCGCTGCCAGGGGCGCTGAACGCGGCGGATGATCGCTCGACCCGCGTGGGAGATCGCCAGCTCGCCACGGCCTCGGATCGCTGGAACGCGGTCAGCGAGCGCTATCAGCGCCTGAGCGACGCGTTCGTGAACGACGCGCCGAGGCAGGTGACGGAGCTGTCGAACAAGTTCAACGGCTACTCCGAGCGCATGCTGAAGGCCGTGACGTCAAAGGACGCGCTCGAAGCAGAGATCGTGTTGCACGAAGCAGGTGAAGCCGTCAGAGCGACCGTCGCGCAGCTGCGCGCGATGAAGTCCGACTGCGCGTGGCAGAAACGAATCTGGCAGGCGCTCTGAAGATCAGCTCGACGAGATCACGCCGCGCACGGCTTCGTCGGCGCGACGCCAGCCGTAACCGTCACAGAGATCCGACTTGTCCTTCACTTCAACGCGCCCGAGCGTGAGCGGGCCGGGCTGCGTCGCGTACGGAATTCCGCGCGGCACCAGGGCCGCCGGGTACTGCCGCAGAAACGCCTCGAGCACGCGCACCACTCCGGCTTCATCGTCAGGGCCGACGTCGATGATGGCGCTGTCGGCGCGCTCGAAGTCCTGCGGCGCGTTGGCGACGTAGAGCGAGAACCGAAGCTGATCAGCCCACTTGCTCGAGCACGCCTCGACCAGATGCGGAGCGGCCTCGAACGTCACCGGCAGGAACAGCTTCGTGTAGCCCTTGCCGACCACGCAGCCGCCCTGCCCGCCGTAGAGCGAGAAGCGATGCGGGTGCAGATTTTCTCGCGCGCGCGGCAGACGAAGCGCCACCACGTCGCCCGACTTCGCCTCGGCCGGCACGTACTGACCCGGTTCGTCGACGAACAACGTGAGCTTGCCGTCGCTCAAGAAGGCCCAGCCGTGACCGGGCTTCACGAGACGGAACGACCAGTCCCACCCCGTCGCGCCCTGCGTGCACGCGGTGAGGTGCGCGACGAAACCCGAATCTCCCGACGCGCGGAGCAATTCCGGCGCATCACCGGGCCGCAGCGTGAAGCGGCGCGCGTGAAACCAACGAACGCGCGGGTCGTTCGAGGCGGCGGTCATTTCTGCACCTCGCCCCACAACACCGACGGCCACTCGTTGGGGCGGCCGAGCATCTCCAGCGCGTGCTTGCCGACGCCAACAGCGCGCGCGTCGAGCGTCTGCTCGTAGTGCGTGATGCCGTACACCGAGATGAGCAGGGCCGTGCCGATCCACCGTACGACGCGCTCCTGAAAATTCGCGTCAGCCTTGAAGCCGGGCTCGCGCGCCTCGGCGTACGCCACCAACATCGAGTGCGCGAACGCCTCGAGCGTCGGCCGCGCCAGCACTTCGCTGCGGTGTTCGGGTGCGAGCCAGCCGAGCACATAGTCCGACAACAGACTCCCGAGGTCGCGCGCGGGGTCGCCCCAGAACGAGAGCTCCCAGTCGAGATACACGATGCTCGCCGCGGTCTTCGGCGTGCGCGCCACGCGGAGGAGGTTCGCCTGCCGCAAATCACCGTGCAGCAGCGCGTTGTCGCTCTCACGCAGCTGCTGCGCTGACAACGCCTGCAAGCCCGTCATCGCCTGACCATCGGCCTGCACCTGCGCGAAGAAGTCGATGCCCGCCGTCGAGAGCCGCGCGTAGAAATCGGGGCGCATGCGCAAGAAGCACTCGAGCAAGTCGCTCTCGTCGCGAAACGCATCGGCCAGCGCGTAGTGCGAGCGACCCTCGCGGCTCATGCGATGCAGAAACCCGAGCGCGTGCCCGACCTGCGCGGCGAGCGGCGGCGGGTACTCACCCGAGCGACGGTGAAAGTGATGGAGCGTCTCGCCGTTGTGAATCCACTCCAGGCCGAGCAGCCCGTGCGCGGGGTCGAAGGCGAAGACCTTCGGCAGGTGCAGCGGGCTCTTCGGAGCGCGCGACAGCGGTTCGACGCGTTCCAACACCGAGCCTTCGCGCAGCACGCCGACGTTGCCGGGGCCGTCGGCGATCTTCACCAGCACGCGCTTCTTGCCCGTCTTCGTCTTGCAGACGACGGTGCGGTTCTTCGACGGTGGCGGTGAGAGCACCGACGGGTCGCGCACCAGCCCCATTCCCGCGAGGCGTGCGTCGAGCTCGGCGTCGGTGAGGGGGGCCCGCATGAAGACGGCGCGGATGGTGTCCGTCCGCGCCGTCACGAGCAACTGGTTTTGCCTGCTGCGACTACGAGCTCAGCCGCGAATCTGGCGAGCGGCCTTGCGCGCGGTGACGTCGAGGTTCTCGAGGCCCTTGCGCTCCGCCTCGATGAACTCGTTGCCGTTCTTCGTCCACGAGACGATCGGCGGATCATCGACGTGACGCTTGCTCGCCGCGACGGTGGCCGACACGCCCACGCCGAGGATGTCGCCGCCCAGGCCTTCGACGCCCCACTTCTGCGTGGAGTACGTGTACATCGTGCCTTCGACCTTCACGTGATCAGCGGCCGCGCGCGACGCGCCTTCCAAGTCGCCGTGAATCGCCTTGTCGATGGCGTCCTTGTTCAGCACTTCGGACGGCTTGCCCGTGAACGTCAGCGTCGCGCCGATGTTGTGCTTCTTGCCGAGCACGTTCGCCTCGCCCTCGGCGTTGATGGTGACCTTGGTCTCGGCCTTCGACTGCAGCTCGGCGTTGGCCTTCTGAATCGAACCCAGCGGGTCCTTCTGGAAGTCGGCCGCGCTCACGCCCGAGGGAATCGGGTAGTGCGTCTCGACGGTGATGGTGTCGGTGATCTGCCCCGAGAGACCCTTCGCCAGCGCGCCCTGCTTGCTCGGAGAAATCGTCTTGTTGCCCGGGTCCTTGCTGCTCGGGTCGAACTTGCCCGGAGCCGCCGCGCCCGGCTTGCCCACGCCGATGAGCGCGTGGCCTTCAGCGGTGAGCTGCATCTGCTGCTTGATGCTGAAGCCCGTCGGCTTGCCGTGATCGAAGTCGATGTGCAGCGTGTCGGAGACGCTCACGCCCGCGCTCGCGCCGAGGCCCGCGTTCAAGATGCCCTTGTCGAGACCGAGCGAAGCCGAAGCCGCGCCGGCACCCGCGCCCGTGATGTCGAGGCCGGTGGTGTGGTCCTTCAAGAACTGCTGCTCCTCGGCGTTGAGCACGTGGCCACCCGAGGCGATGAGCTGCGCCGCTCCGCTGTGGGCCGCGATCTTCTCGAGAATCTGCGTCGCCTTCTGCGCCTCTTCCGGCGTCTTGCACTTCATCTCGAGGTTGCCGCCGAGGGTGCCGTGCAGCGAGCCCGCGACTGCGGCCGAGCCGTTGACGACGCCGAGGTTCACGCGACCGCCCGCATCGAGGTAGCCGTTCACGCCGACGTTGCCGCCCGCGTTGATGGTGAACGTGCCGTCGGCTCCGCGCGAGACCTTCAGGTTCGCCGCCGCTTCACCACCGACTTCCACGTGCACGTCGGCGCCGAGCTTCACCTCGTACGTCTCGCCGGGCTTGAGCTCCTTGACCTGCTTGTCGACGTTGAAGCCGTTGACCTGGTTCATCACCTGGTCCTTCACGAACTTCCCGGCGGGCGAGTCGACGAGGCCCTTGCCGAAATCGATGATGCCCTTGCCTTCGTTCTTGATGCCTTCAGCGACCTTCCACGGGTTGCCGGTCGCGAGGCCCTCGAGGAGCTTGCCCGCACCCGAGCCGTATTCCTTGATGCCCTTGAGGATGTCCTTGCCGCCGGGCATCGACTCAATGGCGGTCTTCACTTCACCCGCGCCGCTTTCGACGGCCTTCTCGACGCCCTGCATGATGCGGCCCGGAGCCGACGTCACTTCGTGAATCGCGTCCTTCACGGAGGTGGCCGCGGTGGTGACGGCGTTCTTCGCGGCGACGATGCTCTTCTCGGCGTCGTGCAGCGCGGAGCCGACTTCGCTGCCCTGGTGCGCGATGTCGGTGAGCTGCGCGCGCGCATCGGTGACCGCGTCGTGCGCCTTGCTCAAGTCGGTGTGCGCGCGCGCGATGGCGTTCTTCGCGGCGTCGAGCTCCTTCGCGTCGCCGGTGACGATGGCCGCGCCCGCGTGACGAACGACGTCGCCCACGTCGGCGACCGTCTTGCCCGCGCTCTGCACGACCTTGCCCGCGTCGGTGGCGATCTTCTTCACGTCGTCGACGGCGTGCTCCGCTGCGTGCACCACGCGATTGCCGGAGTCGAGCACCGTGCGGCCCGCGTCAGCGACGGCCTGGCCCGCGTTCGACACGCTCTGCGCCGCGCCCGCGACCTTCGCCTCGACGCTCTGCACCGTACTGGTGACCGCGGTCTTCGCGGCTTCGGTGGTGTGCGAGACGGCGTCGGTGATGCCGGAGTACCAGTGCTTCTCGGGCGGCTTCGGTGCAGCGGCCGGAGGTGACGGAATCGTCGCGGCGGCCGGAGCGGACGAGAAGCCGTCCTTCACCGTCTCGACCGCCTTCTCTTCGACCTTCTTGACCGTGTCGACTGCCTTCGATGCCGCTTCGCCAACCGACTTCGCTGCGTTCGAGATGCCAGACGTGACGCGATCGAGAAGACCCATGGTGTGCACAACTCCTGTTCGAGAGAGGAAAAGCTGGAGGTGTATCGCTCGGTGAGAATCCGGGTTGTCCCTACACAGACGCACCCCCGACAACCGTGCGGATCATCACTGATCAGGGCTGATCATTGCGGGGCAAGATGCCCGCTGAATCAGACCGCCTGGAGCAACGCCTGGCGGACTTCGATCACGCTCCAGAAGCGGTTGGTCGGCAGCGGAGCCAGACAGCCTTCGAGCACGTCGCGCCACTTCGCGAGCTCGAGCGGGAGTTGAGGAATGCGTGAGCGGCGAGCGAGGGCACGCGACTCGTCGGCGTCGCGGCCGCGAAATGGTGGGCGACCGGTGAGCAGCTCGAGCAGCAACGCGCCGACGCCCCAGATGTCGGACCACTGCGCGCCGCGAGAGCCGGTCGCGCGTTCGGGGCTCAGGTACTCAGGCTCGACCACGCAGCACCCTTCGACGGGGAGTGAGTTGCTGCCGTTGCGCAGGTGAAGAAGAGAGGTGTCGAACAACTTCACGCTCGGCACTTCGGTCGAGCCGAAGAGATGCAGATGGCGCGGCGCGAGACAGCCGTGCACCTGGCCGCGCGAGTGGAGTTGGTGGAGCGCTTCGCAGACCGAGATGGCCCAGTCGGCGACGAGCGCTTCGGGCACGTGGCCGACGCGATTCAAGTAGTCGCGCGCGGTCCAGCCGGTGACGGGCTCGGTGAAGGTGGCGAAGCGGCCGTCTTTGGTGAACTGCATCGCGTTCGATGAAGCGAGGAGCTCAGGGTGTTGCTCGGACGTCGCGGCGTCGGTGCTGCGATCGAACAGACGGCCGAGCCATTCTTCACTCAGCGATGCGCGGCTGAGCTGCACCACGAAGTGCTCGTTTCCTTCCGCGGCGAGGAAGGCTTCGACGGCGGCTCCATCGGCGACTTTGCGAACGAGGCGCATGGCGCGCGCGAGCGTAGAGCGCTGGCGGCGAGCGCAGGAACGCACACACGTCCACTCCCTCGAGGGAGAGGGTGAAACTGGAGTTAGCGGCGGGCGGCGGTGGACAGCGCGCGGTGCACGGCCTCGAGCGCCTTGCGGGCCTCGAGCAATTCGGCGCGTTCCTTCGTCAGCTCGCTCACCTGTCGCGCCAACGTGTCGCGTTCGCCCTTGAGCGCATCGGCGCTGCGACGAAGCGACATCATCGACTCCTGCGCCTGCTCGAGCTCACCCGCGAGCCGCTCTTCTTCGGCGAGGCTGTCGGAGATCTCGGAGTCCTTCTTCGCGACGAGCTCGACCAGTTCCTGCTTCTCGCGCTCACGCAGCTCGAGCACCTGACGCGACTCCTGCAGCGCCAGCAGCGACTCGTTGCGCTCACCCTCGAGCGCTTCGAGCTCACGCTCGAGCTCGGACAGCAGCGTCACGCGGCCTTCCATTTCCTTCGAGAGGCGACGCGCTTCGTCCATGCGCATGCGCGCTTCTTCCGTCGCACGCTCGGCCTGACGACGCGCGGCCTCGAGGTCTTGCGCCAGCGCGAGGTTCATCGCGCGCGCCTTGGTCAGCTCACTCTGCAGCGTCGAGATGCGCTCGACGGCGAGCACTCCGGCCTCGGCGACGGTCTCGGGGAGCGGCTCGGGGCGCGGGTTCTCGCGCACAGCCTTCAAGCGCTCACGCAGCTTCTCGCGGCGCTCGCCCGGGTCGGCATCAACCGGGTCAGCGCTCGGCGGCGGAGCGGTCTGCACCTCCACCACTTCCGGCCGCGGCTGAGCGGCAGCGCGGGGCGCAGGAATCGGAGCGGGCGGCGGCGCTTCGACACGCGCGACGGGCGCAGGAGCGGCGGCCGGCGCATGAACGGCGACGGGCGGCGGCGGCATCGGCAACTCAGCAACCGGCAACTCAGCAACCGGACCGATGGCTTCCTGCAGCACTTCGGCAGCCGTGCTCTTCGGAGCCGTGCGCGCCATCGTCTTCGCCTTCAGCGCCGAGGTGAAGATCCGGAATCACCGGCGTGGGATCGGCGAGGACCGACTGCGCGAGCGCTTCGACGGCAGCGACGCTCACTCCGGCGTCAGCGACGGGCTCGGTGGCGACGTTGGTGAAGCTCATGCGCAGCCGCGGCTTGGCCCGGCTCACGTTCGCGTCGAATGCCTTCTTCATCGGTGGTCTCTCCTGATCAGGCCGACTTCGCCTGGAGCTGCGCGGGTTGCTGCTTCGCTGCGTTCGTCGCCTGAATGCGCGCGAGCACGTCGTCGATGAGCTGCTGCACGTCGCCGGCGCCCTTGCTGTCGCGATCGAAACGGAAGATCGGCATGCCTTCGCTCGACGCCTGCGCGAAGCGCGTGCACTGCCGAATCACCTGCGGCATCAGGAACTCGGGGTAGTGCTGCTTGAGCGCCTCGAGCGCTTCCTTGGCGAGCTTGAAGGTGGCGTTGAAGCTGTTGACCACGATGAACACGTGGTCGAGCACGTGACCGAGATCTTCCTCGAGCGAGTTCACGGTCTCGAACAGCAGCTTGAGGCCGTGGAACGAGAGGAAGTCGGCGAGCACCGGCACGATGAGATCTTCGGCCGCCATCAGCGCGTTCAGGTTGAGCAGACCGAACGAAGGCGGCGCGTCGAAGATGATGAAGTCGTAGTGGGCTTCGACTTCCTTCAGCGCGTTCTTCAGCTTGAACTCGCGGCCCGCCATCGGCATCAGCGCGAGGTCGACCGTCGACATCGAGAGGTTCGACGGCACGAAGTCGAGGTTCGGCAGCGACGACTTCTGCACCACCTGCGAGATGGGCACCTTCTTCACCAGCACGTCGAGCAGCGTGCGCTCGAAGTCTTCACCCTCGAAGCCGAGGCACTTGGTGGCGTGGCCCTGGCTGTCGAGATTCGATGAGGAGCACTCCGTAGCCGAGCTCTGCGAGACGCCACGCGTAGCTGGTCGAGAGCGAGGTCTTGCCCGTGCCGCCCTTGAAGTTGAGGAACAGCTGCTTGCGCGTGCCGATCGCCGGCGGTTCGAGCTGCAACTTGCCGCGCAGTTCCCACACGTCTTCGGGCGTGTAGACGTCTTTCTTCTGCGCGGCCGAGAGCGCCTTGGTGGTGATGCGAAGGAGATCGGCAGCGACCTTCGGGGTGTAGGTGATGGGATCCATGGAGGCCTCCTTCAGGCGACGAAGTACTTGTGGCCGCGACGGACGATGTGTCCCGCGGCGAGGAGTGCACTGCAGGCACGCATCGTCTCGTGCGACGACGCACCGATGCCGGTGGAGAGTTCATCGAGCGGACGGCCGCGCATCGCGGCGCGCAGCTCGCGCAAGACGGAGTCGGTGAGCTCGGCGGACACCGGCGCTTCTTCTTCGATGACGGCCACTGCGGTGCGGGCGGGCGCGGGCGCCATCAGCTCGGCGACGCGGGAGCGGCGAACTGGCGCGGGTGCGGGTGCTGGCTCCGCAACAACTGCAACAGCCGGAACAGCAACTGGCGCGACAACTGCGGCTGGGCCCTCTCCCCGACCCTCTCCCTGCGGGGGAGAGGGAGTTTGGTTGCGACGGGCGCGGCCGGAACGTTGGCGAGCTTGCGCACTTCGCGACGGCGGTGCGCGTCTTCGAGACCGACGAGCGAGGTGACGTCTTGACCGAGCAACCGAGAGAGAGACTGACTCGCCGCGCGGCGAACGCGCAGATCTGAATCGCGCATCGCATCGAGCAACATCGGGCGGGCGACTTCGGCGTTGCTCGCTCCGAGCACCAACGCGGCGAGGGCGCGCACGTCAGCGTCGGCATCACGAATGGTCTGCGTGCCGAGCTCGAGCGCTTCCTTGCCCGAGAGCCCGAGCGCCAACAGCGACGCGCGACGACGCACGGCCTTGTCGTGATTCTTCGTGGCCGCGGCGAGGTGCGGGCCGGCTGCTCCGGGGTCGAGCTTGAGGAGCGCCTTCAACGCCGCGATGCGCACGTCGGGCGAGGTCGAGGTCAGCAGCGGCTGCACGACGGGAACCGCTTCAGCCTTTGCGAGTGATGCGAGCGCGGAGAGCAGCGCGACCTGCACGCTCGACTCCGATTCACTGTGCAGCGCGGTCGCCAGCGCCGGAGCGGCCGCCGGATGACGAAGTGCCTCGAGCCGTTCCGCCGCGCGCACGCGCGCCGACGCGTCGAGCGCGCTCAGCTCACGCACCGAAAACCCGAACAGCGTCTCTTCGCTGCGCCCCGGAAAATCGCGCGCGCCAGTGAGCGTCTCGATGTCCGACGCGCTCACCATCAAGCGGCCCTGCGCCTTCAGCTCGTGCGCGACGCCGGTGACGGTGGCCGCGCTGCTGACGGCGACCGGAGCGGCCGAGCCATCACGCTTGAGCAGCACTTCCTGACGGAGCTGCGCGATGAACTGCGCGAGATCGAAATCTTCGACGCCCTGGTCGAGCCCGTGAATGCGCGAGGCCTCGAGCATCTTGCCGACCAGTTCCGCGCGCTCGCGACGAAGCGCATCGACGACGCGCGCCATCTCCTCACGTTCCGCGTGCGCGCGCGTGGCGCGAACTTCGAGCTCGGCGATGACGCGGCGGAGCTCGATTTCCCGCTGCGCCGCCGACGCGAGATCAATGCGAAGGCGCTCCAGCTCGGTGCGCGACGTGTCGGCGTCGTTGCTCAGCTGCGATGAGCGAGCCTCGAAGTACACGATCTTCTCGAGCGCACTCTTGAGCAGCGCTTCAGGGGTCTCTTCGCTCATCGTTCTCGCGACGCTACAGGTCTGTGGCGGTCTGTCTCTTTTTTGACCGGCGGCGCACCCTATGCTGGGGGTGGTCGAATGTAAACCCACGGATCTACAGGGCTTTCTTCGCAATACACAGAACACGCATTTGAGGCCGATTTACCGGCCTCAGCGCGATTTCGAGAGGTCGGGCGCGTGACGGTCGTCGCTACACTGCCGCGCGTGGACCTGAAGCTCGGCGACGCGGTGACGGTGATCAGCGGTGCCTTCGAAAAACATCAGGGCATCTGCCGCGGCTTCGACGGTGACGACGTCGAGGTCGAGCTGAATCTCTTCGGCCGCGCCACGAAGGTGTGGCTCGAACGCACCGAGCTCGCGGGCGCCGACGGCATCGAGGTCGACACGCTCGAACAGGACGTGCGCGATGCAGTCGCGCGCCGAGGCTTCAACCAACGCCGGGAATTCTTCTGGCGTCAGGAGGTCGCAGCGCTCGGCCAGTCGCCCGACCACGCCACGCTCGCGGCGCTGTCGAAACGGGAAGAGGCGTTTCGCGCCGCGCTCGTCGCCGAACAAACCGCGGCAAGCGACACCGCCCTCGCCGAGCTGCGCGCGCGCTTCGAGCCAATCGACAAACGCGAACGTCTCGGCGTCTGGCTCTCCGAGCGCGCGAAGTGGACGAGCTGGGAAAGCGAGAGCGCTCGCGCGTTGGAACGCGTGCCGAACTTCACGCCGCTCCCGCAGGAGGGCTTCATCGAAGCCGTCGATGCGCAGCGCGCGTTGCAGGAAGCGCTCGACCGGTGGCGACTCGAGCAGGAGCTCACTTCTCCGCGCAGCGAAGCGCGAGAGCCCGCCCTCGAAGCGGCCATCGATGCGTCGCCCGAGTCCGACGCGGGCTTTCTGGTGTACGGCGACTGGCTCTCGTCGCGCGGCGAGCTGCGAGGCCACGTCGTCAGCGAACACGCGGCGGGCCGGCAGGCGGGGCGTGATGAGCTGGTGCTCCTCGGCGGGCTCGCGCGTGCTCCGGCGGTCATCGTGTCGGAGTGGCGGCTCGGTTTTCCCTCGAAGATGGTGCTCGAGGCGACACGCGCCGACGAGCGGCACGACATCGACCTCGCGCGGTTGGTGGACGCGACCTGGGCCGGGCTCAACGGTCGCTTTCTGCGCGAGCTCGAGGTGCGCTGCGCGTCGGCCCACGAGACCGGCGTGATGGAGCGCGTGTTCGCGACGTGGGGAGCGGGCGCTCCACGCGCGACGTTGCGCTCGCTGTCGCTCACCACCAACGAGAGCGAAGAGATGCTCTCGTGGACCTCGGTGCCCGAGCTCGGGCCACTCTCGCGCACCTTCCCTTCGCTGCGCAGCCTGCGCGTGCACGTCGGCTACTACGCCAGCGGCTCGCTCGATTTTCCGCTGCTCGAGGAGTTCGAACTCCACGTGGTGCAGCTCGATGCCGAACGCCTCGCTGCGCTCGCGAGCGCGAAGTGGCCGAAGCTTCGACGGCTCTCATTGTGGTTCGGCAGTCGCAGCTACGGAGTCGAGACGAAAGCCGATGAGCTCGTGCCGCTGCTCGACGCGCTCCCGGCTTCGCTGGTCGAGCTCGGCGTCGCGAACTGCGAGTTCACCGACGAGGCGTGCACGCTCTTGTCACGCCACGCCATCGCGTCGCGGCTCGAGGTGCTCGATCTCTCGATGGGCACCATGACCGCCGCGGGCGCGAACGTGCTCGCCGCAGCGGCGCAGAACTTTTCGAAGCTCCGCGCGCTCGACGTGAGCGACAACTATTTGAGCGAGAGCGACTTCGCGACGCTGCAGAACGTGTTTCCCTTCGTGAACTGCGGTCAGCAACGCGAAGCGGAGCTCTACGAAGGCACGCTGCATCGCTACGCCTCGGTCGGTGAGTGACGCGCTGACGCGCGAGAAAAGTTGAGCCTCCGAAACACGCCTCCGCGCGTCTTCAGAGACGTTCAACCTTTTCATTTTCACCACCACTGGAGACCTCATGTTTCGACACGCACTTCTCGCGGCGCTGCTCGCCGCCGGGCTGGCTCACGCCGGGAACCTCAACGTTTCATTCAAGGCCTTCGACGGCCGCTTCGTCGTCGCGGAAGGCGGAGGTGGCCGTGAGCTGGCCGCCAACCGCACCGCCATCGGACCGTGGGAGACCTTCGCGCTCTACGACTGGAACGGCGGCACGCTCGAAGCCGGAGACGTCATCGCGTTGCGCGCCAACGACGGTCACTTCGTCTCGGCGGAGAACGGCGGCGGCGGCGAAGTGAACGCGCTGCGCGACTGGGTGCTCGGGTGGGAGAGCTTCAAGATCGAGCGCGCCGACCTGCAGAAGGGCTCGGTGGAGAACTCGAACGTGGTCGACGTGCGCATCATCGCGATGAACGGGCGCTACTGGTCGGCGAACAACGGCGGGCTGCGCGCCGACGGCACGTCACGCGTCGCGGCGACCAGCTTTCGCATGCAGATCCTCTCGCGGCCGGGGAAGGTGAAGTTGTCGGCGCCGTTCGCGCGGCCGATCGACTTCGGCGGGCCGGTGGGCTTCGACCTCGACGCGCCGCAGCGCCTGCTGGTGACGGCGTGCACCGGGTTCTTCGGGCAGAATTTTCCGAACTGCTACGACCAGCACCAGGGCTCGGACTTCATGTTGCGCACGTGGTTCCCCGGGCAGATTCTCGGGCACGACGAGGTGCTGACGGCAGCCGCGGGGCTCGTCATCGCGACCGGTGATGGCAACGTCGACACCTGCTTCGCCGCTCCGAATCCCGGGGGCGACTACCAGATTCAGTGCCCGGGCAACCCCGACCTCACGCCGAACTTCGTGAAGGTGCTGCAAGATGACGGAGACATCGCCTGGTACTACCACCTCAAGCGCAACTCGGTTTCGGTGAGCGTCGGTCAGCGCGTGACGTGTGGTCAGCGCGTCGGTGAGGTCGGCAGCTCGGGCGTGTCGAGCGCTCCGCATCTGCACTTCCAGCTGCAGCGCGATGGCGTCTCGATCGACCCGTACACCTTCGCTTCGTGGGCGCAGCTCGGTGGACCGAGCGGCAAGATTCCGCAGCGCACGTGCAACGTGCCGCCGCCGCCGGTGTGCACCGCGGTACAGACCCTCTTCAACTGCTCGTCTGAGCCCGCAGCCACCATCTGCAACGGCGTGAACGTGCTCACCGGCGGGTGCGTGGCGCGCAACCCGTTCAACGGCGCGTGCCTCACGACGTGTGCGCAGGTCTGCGGCACCATCAATCAGACCGTGACCGTGGCCTGCCCGTAATCGCGACGCGCTTCGAAGCCCTCTCCCCGCTTCGTCGGGGAGGGGAATTCGCTCGGAAATGACTCTTCGAGACTTGCGACGACGCACACCCGATGCGAGACAGCAGGTGATGAAGAACGAGCCCGTCGCGCTCCCGCCGCATCTTCAACGGTACGTGGTCGACCAGGACTACGGGTCGTACACGTCGCGTGATCAATCGGTGTGGCGTCACGTGATGCGACGTCTGAAGGGCCACCTCGAAGCGCGCGCGCACCCGACGTATCTGCGTGGGCTCGAGGAGACGGGCATCAGCATCGACGAGATTCCGCGGCTCGAGACGATGAACGACAAGCTGTCGCGGCTCGGCTGGTCGTGCGTGGGCGTGCGCGGCTTCATTCCTCCGGCGGTGTTCACCGAGATGCAGGCGCGGGGAATTCTCGCCATCGCGGCCGACATCCGCAGCCACAAGACGATCATGTACACGCCGGCGCCCGACATCATTCACGAGAGCGCCGGGCACGCGCCGATCATCGCCGACGCGGCGTACGCGGCGTTCCTTCGCAGCTCCGGTGACGTGGGCTTCAAGGCCATCGCCTCGGCGGAAGATCGCGCATTGTTCGAAGGCATCCGGAACCTGAGCGTGGTGAAGGAAGACCCGCTCGCCACGCAAGATGACGTCGAGCACGCGCAGTCACGACTCGACGCCGCCGCGAAGTCGGTGCGCTACGTGAGCGAGTCGACGCGCGCCTCGCGTCTGTACTGGTGGACCGCCGAGTACGGCATGGTCGGCACGCTCGAGCAGCCGCGGCTCTACGGCGCGGGGCTCCTCTCTTCCATCGGCGAAGCGCAGCACTGTCTGACGCCCGAAGTGCGCAAGCTGCCGCTGAGCGTCGAGTGCGCGAACACCGCGTACGACATCACGCGCATGCAGCCGCAGCTCTTCGTGGCGCGCGACTTCAAGCACCTCAACGACGTGCTGTCGGACTTCAAGAGCTCGCTCGCGTACATCCGCGGTGGGGACTACGGCCTCGACGAGGCGCTGCGTTCTCGCGCGGTGAATCACCTCGTGCTGCGCAAGCGCGGCGGAGAAACCATCGAAGTCACCGGCGAAGTTCGCGAAGTGCACCGCGCCGGCAAGGACACGGGACCGGGCCTCACGGCGTCGGTCATCGAGCTCGCTGGCCCGACGATGATTTCCACCAACGGCAAGTGCACCGCGATTCCCAAGCGCATCGACGCGGTGGTGCTGATCGGCACCGAGCGTCTGCCTGAGCGCGGTCGCTTCTCGATTCGTCTCGCGAGCGGAGTGGAAGCCGCGGGCTACGTGGTCGACAACCACGAGGTGGTCGATTTCCGCGTGTGGCTGCACGGGCGGCCGGTCGCGGTGTCGACGTGGGCGTACGTCGCGGTGGCGGAAGCGATTCCCTCGGTCGCGGGCGGCCCGGCAGACCCGCAGCGGTGGGACGAGTACTTCGGCGCGCTCGATTCGTTCACCGCGGGCAACTCGGAGAACATCGCGCGTCAGCGCAAGGCCGATGAGCTGCCGCGAGATCTCGCGTCGCTCTATTCCGAGGTGCGCACCATGCGCGCCAACAAGAAGGTCGATCGCGCGCGGCTCGGGCAAATTCTCGAGGACAGCAAGAAGTTCGGCGACGAAGTGTTGCTGCGCGACGAAGTGACCGAGCTGCTCCAGGCGAACTGACGTGGCGCTTCCCTCGGAAGACCGCATGCGGGTGGCGTTCAACGTGCTCGAGAAGCACGTCGAGACGAAATACGGCGTGCCGATTCGCATTCGCGACGTGCCGAACCCGTTCACCGGAGATCTCGACGGCGCCGAGATTCACGTCGATTTCGCGGAAGACATCGAGAGCGCGCTGTTCATCATCGCGCACCTCTTCGGGCACACCGTGCAGTGGAACACCGACGAGGCCGCGCGCGAGATTGGGTACAAGCTCTACCCGAACCCCAGCGACGAGATGATGAAGCGGCTGCACGCGTACGAGTACGAGGCGTGCCGCTACTCGATGCAGCTGTTCCACGAAGCGGGCGTGCGCGATCTCGATCAGTGGCTCAGCGACTACTCGGCGTGCGACTTCAAGTACCTCGAGCACTTCTACAAGACGGGCGAGAAGCCGCCGTTCAAGACGTTCTGGAAGGACGGCGCGCCGCTGCTCGCTCCGAAGGAAATTCCCGCGTTCCACCCGACGAAGTGGGTGTCGCGCTGGGAAGGCATCGTCGTCTGAGCGCTCAGACGAGGTGACGCACGACCTCGTCGGCCACGCGATCGCACGTCGTCGGAGCGAGCGCGGACCGGGCGAAGCGCTCGCTGCGAGCGGCCAGCGAGCTCGTGAGGCGCAAGGCCAGACGCTCGAGCGGCGTGCGCGCGATGTCGCTGTCGGTGACGAAGGCCGGTCGCAGACAAACCAGATCATCGAAGCCAAGCCGAGCGAGTTCACGCTCCAGCACGCCACGCGCGCGGGCGAAGATCATCGGAGCGAGAGGATGCGCGCCGAACGTCGACACCAGCACGAACCGGCGGGCGCCGCGGCGATGTGCTTCCCGAGCGACGCGCAACGGCACGTCGTGATCGATGCGCCAGAATTCTTCGCGTGACGCGGTGACGTAGTTGCTGCCCAGCGTCGAGACGACGTCGGTCACCGGGCCATCGGGGAGCGGGAACTCAGCGCTGAAGTCCGTAGCGTGGTGCTCGACGTCGAACGAAGTCGCGCGGCGGCCGATGGTGACGAGGCGGGAGAAATTCGATCGCTGTGTCAGCTGCGCGAGAACACGTGTGCCCACGGAGCCCGTCGCACCGAGGAACCAGAGCGCTCGCATGCGCGCAGACATATCGAAGCTTGTTAAGGCGGTCCGATGCGTTCAGCGCTCATCATGGCAGGCGTCGCGCTCTGGCTCACCGCGTGTGACGAGAAGCCCGCGCCGCAGAAGCTCACCGCCGGGGACCTGGCAGCGCTGAAGCCCGCACCGGTGCGCAGCAAGCTGACGCCCTCGCAGATCGACCGCATCAAGCAGGTGCACGCGACCTTCGCGGAGGTCGACACGGCGACCCTCGAGAAGACGATCGAAGACTTCACGCGCGATGAGAACCCCGAGTCTGAGATCGCCATCTGGGAAGCGATGGCAAGTGCCTACGGCGGCTTCGTGGTCGACCACCCGCTGACCCTCGACGGACGACGCGAAGCCTTCGCGCTGGTGCTCACCCGCTCCGCGGCACCGGAAGAAGAGGTGCTGCAGACCAGCTTGAAGGTGCTCACCACCGAGCAACTGCGCGACTTGATGCGGCGCTACCACGCGCCACCCGCTCCGATTCGCGTCGCGAAGTAGCCACTTTCTGGTTCTGTCGTTTCCCCGGCTGCGCCACGCTCAGAGGCATGGCCGCCCTTCGAGTGACGCAGAGCGCATTCGAGGGGCTGTACCAGCACGCCATCACGCCTGACGAGACGCTGCGGGCCGCACTGCGCGAGGCCGGGTTCGATCTCCACGCCCAGAAACCGGAATACCCGGCCGAGGTCTGGAAGGAATGTCTGCGCATCACCGCGCGCCATCTGCACCCTTCGTTGCCGCATGAAGAGGCGCTGCGACGACTGGGCCGCGTGTTCATCGACGGCTTCTTCAAGACCATCATCGGCCGCATCGCGAGCACCGTGGTGTCGATGGTCGGGCCCGACGTCGTGTTGCGGCGCGCGCGCGGGTTCTTCATGTCGAGCGCTCCGGGGCTGGCGATGACCATCGAGGAGCGCGGGCGTCACGACTTCATGGTGCGCTTCTACAGCCCCATCACGAATCCGGAGTTCGACTCGACCGTGTTGCTCACCGTCGTCGAGCGCGCCGGAGCGAAGAACATCCAGTCGCAGGTGGTGCCGCGCAGCGATGGCTTCGATCTCTCGGTGCGCTGGTAGGTGCCCTGCGCTACACGAGCGGGCGTGCGTTCACTGGCCGCCGCTCTCGCGCTCACTTCTCTGACCGTCGCCGCGCAGGGCTTCGAGCTCGAGCGCGTGCAACTCAACGCGGGTGCGCGCGAGACGTGGTTCGCACAGACCGGAGATGCGCTCGAGGCGATGCACCTGCGCGTCTCGTTGCTCGGTCACTACGAGCACCGGCCGCTGGTCTACACCGTCGACGGAGAAGTGGTCGGCGCGTACATCGCCAGCCGCTGGACCACGCATCTCGTCGCCGCGTTCGGCATTCACGACTTCTTCGAAGCGTCGCTGCAGCTGCCGGTGGTGCTCACGCAGAGCGGCGATGCGCTCGACGCGTTCGGGCTCACGCCTCCGACGCAGACGGCGCTCGGAGCCCCGTGGCTCGGCGTGCGCAGCGCGTTCCTTCGCCAGAGCAAGGGCCTGCCGCTCGATCTCGGACTCTCGCTCGGGCTGTCGCTGCCACTGGGCTCGACCACCGCGCTCACCAAAGATCCCGGTGTTGGTTTGGCTTTCGCTCCGAAGCTCGGAGCGGGACGCGCATTCGGCCCGATTCGCGTCGGGCTCGAGGCCGGAGCGTTGATTCGCGGTTCGTCGGTGTTGAGCCCCTCGAGCACCGAGGTGCGTGACGAGGTCGGTTCGCAGTTCTCGTCGGCGCTCGCGCTCTCGACGGTCGGCTTGCCGGTGCAGGCGGAGCTGACCGCGCGGCTGACGGCTCCGTTCACGGCGACCGGCATTTCGTTCGAGCTGCTCGCGGCGCTTCGAGGCACGTTGTTCAAGCAGCTCGAGCTGTCGGTGATGGGCGGGCCGGGTTTTGGAAAAGCGCCCGGCACTCCGTCGTTCCGCGTGTTGTTCGGCCTCGGCTGGACGCCCAGCTTCGCGCCATGAGAGTCGCCGTCCCGCTGCGGCAGGCGTCGAGGCTGCTCAACCACGGGCCGACGACACTCATCACCAGCGCAGCGAACGGAAAACGAAACGTGATGGCCGCGGCGTGGGTGATGCCGCTCGATTTCTCACCGCCGAAGCTGTGCGTGGTGGTGGCCGGCGACACGTTCACGCGCACGCTGGTTGAATCTTCGGGCGAGCTCGTCGTCAGCGTGCCCTCGCGTGCGCAGGCTGATCTCACCTGGACGGTCGGTTCTCACTCGGGCGAAGACACCGACAAGTTCGCGAAGTGGAACCTCGCGACGAGCCCAGCCGACAAAGTCGGAGCACCGCTGCTCGACGGGTGCCTCGCCTGGCTGGAGTGCAAAGTGATTCCCAACCCGCAGCTCGCGAAAGACTTCGATCTCTTCCTCGTGGAAGTGGTTGCTGCGTGGGCGGACGACGAGGTCTTCAAGGACGGCGAGTGGAAATTCTCGGGCGCGCCGGAAGACAAGCGCAGCATTCACCACGTCTCGCGCGGCCAGTTCTTCGTCATCGGAGATCGCGTCGACGCGAAGGAGCTGCCCTGAGTGTTGCTCACGGCCGTCCTCGCGCTCAGCTTCGCGGCTGATCCACTCGACACGACGTTCGCGGCGGCGAAAGTCTCGAGTGTCCCCGCTTCGGAGGTCGCGTTCGGAAAGTCCGTCGCGGTGCGCATGCCGTTCTGGTTCGCCGGCGACAACCGCGTCGCGCTCTTCGACGAGGCGGGGCACGTCACGGTCATGAACCCCGATGCACCCGAAGCGGCGTACACCGCGCTGCCGTTCGACGGCGCGGTCGACGACCTCACGGTGCTGTTCGGCGCGCAGCTCACCGCGACCGACGTCTGTGCTCACACACGGCGCCAGGGCTTCGAGTGTCTGCACGTCTCAGGTGACGTGTTCCAGGCGTTGCGTACGCAGCGCGCGGCCATCAAGCACCTCACGTTTCCGTCACTCGAAGGAAAGGTCGACGCGCTCGGCAGCAGGACGCAGCTGTGCGTGGTCAGCAAGGGCACGACGACGTGCGTGCAGCCGAGAGTCGACGTCGTCGGAAAGAACGTGCGCGCGCGGCTGGTCGCTCCCGCAGCTGCGGACTGGCCGGCGGACTTCTGTTCGCTGCGTGATGGCAAGGTCACCTGCAAGGGCTCGGGTGCGTTCGGCCGCGTGGGTGATGGCTCCACTGACGTGAAGGAGCGCGAGGCGACGCTGCCCCTCGACGGCATCGTGGAGCTCGCGCAGACGCTCCGCACCACGTGCGCTCGCAACGCGAACGACGAAACATGGTGCTGGGGCGTGGCTCCAGAGGGTTGGCGGTTCGAGCCCGCGGCGACGGAGCAGCTGCCGCTTTGCGTGCTCGACCGCGCGACGATGGACGCCACGTGGAAGAAGCGCATCGCCGACGAGCAGGAGCAGGTGAAGCAATGCGCAGCGACGTGCGGCACACGCAAGGTGCTCGATGCGTGCCTCGGCTGTGTCGCGCACCCCTTCCCGAAGGAGCCGGTGTACGCGCGCGGAGCGCCGTGTGAGGAGCCGCAGTTCGCGGGAGATCGCACCCAACCCGGCTGGCCGCAGCTCTCGGAGATGTCGACGAAGCCACGCGTGGTCTTCACCTCGAAGCCCGCGCGGCTGGTGTTCGACGGCGGTGCCGTGAAGTCGGTCGCTGGGGTTCAATACCGGCTGTGCGCGGTCACCGCTGACGGCGTGCTCCACTGCGCGTCGGCGTACTGAGCCTCTACGCGTCGCGGATGATCGACACGAAGTCCGCGAGCTCGAGGCGCGAGACGCGCGGTGCGTTGACTCCCGAGAGTACGAAGACGCAGAGCGCCTCGCCGTCTTCGACCATGAAGCCGCGCACCGGCGTCTGCGGCGCGCTGACCTGCTCGGCGTACACCCACACGTCGGGGAACAATTTCAGCGTGCGCGCGCCGTAGGTGCGTGACTGCACGCGCTGACTGGCCATCATCGCCGCGCGCAGGTCTTCGAACGTCGCTGGCGCGGGCCGGTTGTCGACCACCGTGTGCTGGTACTTCTTCGAGAAGCCTTCCTGAATCGCGGCCACGCCAGCGCTCGGAGTTCCGGTGGCGCCCGCGGCAGGCTCGAGCTCACGACGGAAGGTGTCGGCGGCGATGCGCTCCAGCTCGTCTTCGGTGAAGTGCGGGTAGATCGACTCGCCGTCGACGTCGACGACCATCATCTCGCTGCCCTGCAGACCCATGAGGCTCGGCTTGCCGTTGGGGTGATGCGCGACGTACGCGAAGCCGCCGCGTTTGAGCTCGACCACGCGCACCGGCTCGATGGGCGAGTTCGGAGTGCGACGCACGAAGAGGTCTTCACTCAAGATGCGCGAGGCGGCGCGGCGCACGAGCTCGAGCACCACCGGTGAAACACCCGCGAAGGTCGCCTCGGGCGATTCGCTGGGCTGCTTCTCGAACGCGACGCGGTACGCCTCGCCGTTTTCTCCGACCATGTGCAGGCGCACCGCGGACGCCTGCTCTCGTTTGAAGAGCGCTTCGAAGCGGCCCTTCTCTTCGATGGCGCGAGTGTCGTCGCTGCCGCTGGCGACGTAGCGCGAGAGCATGCGCCACAGACCGCCGCTGCCCTGTTCCTGCTTCACGAAGGCTTCCCACGCGGGCGCGAGCTCTTTGGAGAACTCGCACGAGAAACCAGACAGCCCATCAGCCGAGACGCGCATCGCGCTCGCGGTGCCCACCACCGTGGCGCCGTCAGGCAGATGCACCGCGAAGCCGAAGCTGGTGCCTTCCTCGGGCAGCTGAGGGCAGCGCGCGCTGAAGCCGGCGAGCGAGATGTCCTCGGTCGTCGTCTCGAGCTCGCCGCCGGGCAGCTGCAGGCGCAGTCGCAGGTTGATGGGGTAGCGCGCGTGGCGCCGGTTGCCGAACATCAGGCCTTCTCGCAGGCCTCGGCGCACTTCGCGCAGCTCTCCATGCAGGCTTTGCATTCGGCGTGCATGCCCGAGTGCTTTTTGCAGGCCGCTTCGCAGTCGCGACAGACCTTCGCGCACACCGCGGCGAGCGCCTTGAAGTTCTTGTTGTCGAGCATCGCGAGGTCGCGCGTCGCCTCACACGTCGCGAGCATCGCGCGCACGGTGCCGGCACATTCGGCCATCATCGTCGAGCCGGTGGACAGGCTGCGGATGCAGTGGTCGAGACACACGGTGCCGGTGCGCAGACACTCGAGCGTCGCGTCGTACACGGCTTGATGCGCCGCGATTCCCGAGGGAGGCGTGGGCGTCTTCGCCGCCTTGTCGTCGTGCGCGAGCGCGCTCATCGAGAAGACGGCAGTGGCGGCGGCTCCGGCGGTGACGACATCTCGGCGGTTGATCATGAGCCCTGTCCTATCATCTCGGGCCAACGCATGACGCCTGAGCAGGCCTTGATCATCGCGGTGGCGCGCGGCCCGGACGAAGGTGAAGGCTGGGCGCCGTTCCGCGAGAAGCAAGCGCAGGCGCGCGAAGTCCTCGAGCGGCTGAAGGGCGAGCCGCTGCGTGAGCTCACGCCGCAGGTGATGGCGCGCATCGAGTCCACCGACGACAGCTCGATGCAGAGACCGCTCGCGGTCGCACTCGCGCGCGCGACGATCGAGCTCGACATCGACACCCAGTTCGTGAATCGACTGACGCGCGCCACCTTCTCGCAGCCGTACGTGCACGCGCTGCAGCGGCTCCCCGAGCTCGGAGTCGACGTCTGGCCACTGCTCGTCGAACTGCTGCAGCACCGCGAACTGCGCGCGCAAGACGCCGTGTCGCCGCTCACCGAACTGTTCGATCGCAAGCCGCGACCACCGGTCGAACGCTTCGAGGAAGTGCTGCGGCTCAACCCTGCCATCGCCCTCAAGGTCTGCTTCGAGCTGCGCCTGTGGAAGAGCCGCTCGCTCGATGAACTGAAGGCGCCCCTCGTGCGCTTCGTGGTCGAGAGTGATGACGAGCCCTTGCGGTGTGAGGCGCTCGCGCGGCTCCGCAACGAGGGGCTCGATGACGAGACGCTCGAGAGCCTCGAGACGCTCTGGCCCAGAGCGACGCCACAGCTCGCGTGCTCGCTGGCGTCGGTGTTCGTCGCCTACGCCGTGTTGCGCAACGAGTTCCCCGGCGCGTTGTTGAGCGACCCGCGCGCCGACGTGCGCCACGCGGCCTTCGATTCATTCGTGAGCCGCAAGACGCCTCGCAAGGCGCTGCCGCAGGTGATTCACGCGTGGAGCGATGGAGACGTGCGCATTCGAACGACCGCCGAGCGCGTGCTGCGCGAATTCACCAGCGAAGACGAGTTGAGACCCGAGGAGCTGAAGCCCCTCATCGAGCTCGCCACACGCGATGAGGTGAGCGTCTTTCTCGCGTGGGCGTCAGCACGTCACCCCGAAGTGCGGGCGTGGTGTCTCGCCCATGCGCCGGCCGGCAGCGCGTTGCATCGCTCGCTCGAGGCGTCGCTCACGTTGGTGTGTGGGAGCTGCGGCGAGCTGGCCACCGGTCAGTCGTGGAGCACGGCGTGGTCGCAGCCGAAGGCGTTCGCGAGCCTGGTGAGCGTCGCGGTGCTGGAAGAAGGGAATTGGGATCGTCTGTCGCTCCTCAGGTGCCCGGCGTGCAGTGCGCACTTCACGCTCGCCGAGCGCTCGGAGATCGACGTCAATTCGCGTCACGACGAGTGGTGGCTGCGGCGCCTGCGCCTCGACGACCTGCGACGCGAGCACGCCACACGCGTCGACCTCACACGGGCGCCCTTCACGACGTGGCACGAGGCAGCGAAGAACGACCTGCAACACGTCGACCCGAAGGTGCGCGAGCTCGCGCAGTGGGAACTCAGCGGCCCGCGAGCCGACTGAGGATGCGCTGAAATTCCTGCTGCGAGATGTTCACCGTCTCGACGATGCGGCCGTAGAGCTCCATCGCCGACACGCTTCGACCTGCGTCACGCTCGGCGGTGAGCTTCTGCAGTTCGACCAGCACCAATCGCTCGGTGCGCGTCAGGCCGTCGCGCACGTCGGGCAATTCAGTGCGCTCAGTGAGCGTGCGACGCGTGCGAGTGCGAGTGCGCTTCACGGAGGAGCTTCCGGTTGAGCCAGTGCGCTCCCATCATCGACGACGCGCCCATCAGGCTGAGCGCGGTCTCGATGGCGAGATTGCCGTGGAACGCGAAGGCCGCGATGGCGAGCAGACCGACGCCGACCAACGCGAGCACCGCCACGCGACGCGAGCGGTGGCAGCGGTAACCGGGAATGAAGGCCCACAGCGCGACGCCGATGACGAGCACCAGCAGCACCGGGTGCGCGCCGCCGAACACCGAGGTCGCCGCCGGAGCGAGCGTCACCACCAGCGGCGTCGTCACGCAGTGCACCGCGCACACCGCCGAGAGGACCTGGCCGAAGAGATCAGACGGCTCCGAGTGCGGGTGCGCGTCGGAATGCGAATGCGAATGCTCGGCGGCCACGCCTCACGGTTAGCGTGCTGGGTTCCTTTCTGCAACCCGCTTGCAGAAACGAATCCGTCTTGCTCCTCGTTTGCACGAAGCCCTTACTTCTTCACGAACAGCAGGTCGCGCTGCTGCACGAGATCGACCTCGCCAGCGAACTGCGCGAACGCGTCATATTGCTTCGTCGGCACGCGGCTCTGCGTGAGGCGGAATTCTTCCTCGATGATCAACTGGTTGGCTTTCTGCGTCTCGTGACGCAGGTAGGTGCCGGACGGCCCCTCGAGCTTCACTTCGGGCACCGGCCCCTGCAGCGACCAGCCAGCAGGGAGGGTCAGCGTCGCCTTCGTGCTGCTCGCCTCGCTGGCCTCGATGAACAGCGGCGTGACGCGCGCAGGCACGGCGAGGAAGCGGCGGCCCACCATCAACGGGTAGGTGAGCGACGCGGCGATCAGCTTGTTGCCCTCGGCGCGCGCGAAGCGGCGGGCGATGAACTCGTACTTCACGACCACCGGAGCCCCGACGTCGCGGTCCATCTTCACTTCGAGCTTCGAGAGATCAGCGCCACCGAAGTACCGCGCGAGCGCAGACTGCAGCGCCTGATCACGCTGATCAGCCGAGAGCGACTCGAGCGCCTCGGCGAGCTGCGCCGCTTCCGAGCCCGAGTACGTCTCTTCACCTTTGCCCACCAGCTCGCCGGCCTCGTTGAGCGTGAGGTCGAGCGTCACCGACTTGCCGGGACGCGTGAGGCGCGAGGGCGTGATGGTCTGCTCCATCGGCTTGCCGGGCTCGGGGAGCACCCACGCGTCGAGACCACCGAGCGCGAACTCGGGCAGCTCACCGAACGGAGCGAAGCGCACCAACGCGTCGAGCCACACCGGCTCGCCACCGGGAATCGTGACGCGCACGCAGATGTACGGGAGCAGGCCTTCGTTGGGGAACGTGTACGGCGCCGGGTCTGACGTGAACGCGCGCACCGCGACGAGCCGCGCCTCGAAGCCGAGCGCGTCGAGCGACGACTTGAGCAGCCAGGTGCGGCTGCCGCGATCTTGCGAGACCGACGCCGACGCTGAGATCGCGAGCCCGCCGTCACGACCCGACAGCTTGTGGTGTACCGCCGCGTAGATGGCCTTCACCGCGTCGACACCGAGCGGCGTCTTCAGGTCCTTCACCGCGTTGCGCGCGAACGCTTCGACTTCCCACGTCACCGCGCCGCGCTCGAAGAACGCGTCGGCGTAGCTGCGAATCACGCCGTCGTTACCCTTCTGGCCCGCTCCGACCGAGACGAACGGCAACCACTCGTTGGCCGACGGAGGCCCGAGCGGCTCGGGAATGTACGCGGGCACGCGCCGCTCTTCGTGACGCAGCACTTCGAACTCACCCTCGAGCTGCGGCTTGGGCGCCTTCACGTTGTGCGCATCGACTTCCATGCCGCTCCCCTTCGGAGCGATGACCACGTAGTTGCTGCGCGCGTTCGGCGTGCGCGCCACCTGGAAATAGAACGCGCCCGCGGTGAAGCCCGGCAGACCCGGGCCGCGCGTGGGGTGCGCGAGCAGATATTCGTATTCGACGAGATCTCCGACCTGCACGCCGGGCAGCGACATGTCTTCCTTGCCGTCGATGTTCTCCGGCTCGAGCGCACGACCATCGGGCTTCAGCGTGCGCAGCTTGAGCACCGTCGCGCCCGCGGGAATCTCGACTTCCGCCGCGGTCTGCACGCCCTGCTGATCGAGCGCCTTCTGAATGATGTGCACGCGATCGACCATCGTGCCGTCGGGAAAGGCCTGAATCGCCGCGGCGTCGAGCACGAAGGCGGTGGTCGCGTCTTCACTCCCCGGAGCCGCCTCGTACGACTTGAGCGCGTCTTCGGTGCTGATGGCCCACTGCTCGAGCAATTCCTTGCCGGTCTTGCTGCGCTCGATGGCTCGGCGCAACACGAGGTCGGTGCCGTCGAGCACCAGCGCGGCTTCGCGGGCAGCGAGCGCGCCCTTCGCATCGCCCTGCACTTCGAGCACGTCACCGAGCGTCTTGGGCAGCTGCGGGTGACGCGGCCACTGCGCGCGCAGCCGCTGCAGCAACTTCGTCGCGTCGTCGAAGCGCTTCTGCGAGGTGTAGAGACCGGCGAGCACGGTGGCGACGCCGACCTGGCCTTCGTCGCGCGCGAGCATCGCTTCGTACTGTGCGATGGCGCCGCCAATTTCTCCGCGGCCGCGCAGGTGCTCCGCCGAGCGCGAGAGGTAGCCCGCGCAGTGAGCCGTCTTGCCGAGCAGCTCGTCAGCTTCCTTCACCGCGTCGCGGCGGCGCGCGAGGTCGTACTGCAGGAGCAACGAATCACAGGCACCGGGCAGCGCCGCTTCAGCGGCCCGCGTCGTCACCACCGCCTGGGCGTCGAGACCCATGGCGAGCTCGACGCGCGCGATGAGCTGCAACACCGGAGCGCCCGCCGGAGAGTGCGCATCCCGGGCCATGCGCGCCTGCTCGAGCGCATCGAGCTGACGACCATCGTCGAGCGCGAGCTGCGCGGTGGCCATCTTCGCGATCACGTAGCCCGGGTCTTTCACCAGCGCGGCTTCGAGTTCCCGCGTGGCGCGACCACGGCCGACGCGCGTCGGCACGGAGCGATCTTCCAACGACGCCTCGGCACGCAGCACCGAGACCGCGGGGCCCTTCAACGACTCGGGCAGGCCGGCGAGCAGCGCGAGCGCTCCATCACCGTCTCGACCCTGCGCATCACGCGCGGCGAGATAGCCCGCGAGCGCATCGCCACCTTCGTCCTCGAGCGCGCGACGAACGGATTCCGCAGTTGGATACAGACCTTCCGCGTCGTCTTCGAGCTTCACGTCGCCGTCCCACTTCGGCGCCGCGCCGCTCGCCGGAGCAAACGTCAGCTTCGACGGCGAACCGTCGGCCCGCTGCAACGCGATGACGAGCTGACCGTTCTGACTCTCGCGTGCGACGCGCAGCATGAGCCGATGCGTGCCGGCGTCGAGCTTCAGCGCGCGCGTGGTCAGCGTCGACGCCGGGCGCCGCGAGCTGAAGCGAGAGAGCACCTTCGCGCCGTCGATGAGGGCCACGTGGTCCATCGTCGAGACGGTGCGCAGCACGTAGCGCGCCTTCTCGGGCACGGTGACGTCGACCACGTACAGATAGATGTCTCCCGTCGGCGGCTCACCGGAGAGCGCGAAGCGACCGTCGGCGAACTTGAGCGTGCGCGGCATGAGCGGACCGAACGGACCGGGCGTGAGATTGGCAAGCGAGCCGTCCTTCTCGGGCGCGACCGGTTCTTGCGTGGCGAGCACGTGCCACGGCGAGAACGGGCCCACGAGCGTGCCGGTGGTCGGCGTACCCATGTCGGCGAGCAGCTCGGCTTGCTTCGCGGTGTCGTTCAATTCGAACCAGCAATTCGCGAGCGCGGCGCGCAGCAAGTGCGCGGTGTCGGGCTGCTGCTCCTTCGCGAGCAACGCGGGCACACGCGCGCGAACGGTCTCCGACGTCGACTTCGCGGACGTGGCGATCTCCAGCACCAGCCGCGCGGCGATCGGCGCGAGGGGATGTTCAGGCTGCCGCTCGACGAGATCGAGCGCGGCGGCGAGCACCTTTTGCGGCAACGCGAGCCGCTGCGCCATTTCGATCTGCCCGAAGAGCGCGAGCGCCTCGCTCGGGTCCTTCGCGACGGAATCGTCGAACAACTGCTGCGCGCGCTTCGCGTCACCGTCCATCAACAGCGCGTGAAAACCGGCGAGCGCGAGCACGTGCGCGCTCGCTCCCGGGCCGGCTTTCGCGGCGGCGTCTTCAAGCGTCTCAGTCGGCGGAGCGACGCGTTTGGGGCAACCCGACAGCACGAGGAGCAGCGCGGGCGCGAGAGCAAAGCGGAGAAAACGCATGGAGGCGCGAACCTACCGGGGAGACGGCCGGGGAGCGGGGCCAATCTGCTATGCGCGCCCCATGGAGCAGCAACCGGTATCGCTCAGTTCACAAGGCCCATTGCTCCCCGTCGCGGGGCTGGTGTTGTCCGTGGTGGGCCTCTGCTTTCCACCGCTGCTCCTCGTCGCGCTGGGCATCGGCATCTATTCGTCGATTCGCTCGCGCCGCGATTCGGTGTGGGCGCCGCGCAAGCAGCTCGCCGACATGAGCATCGCGGTGAGCCTCGCGGGCACGCTGATCATCGGCGGCATGGCCCTGCCGAACTACAAGCGGTACGTGGTTCGAACGAAGCAGATCGAGTGCAAAGCGGTGCTCGCGCGCACGTATGAGGCGGAGCGCAGCTTCTACGAAGTGAACAAGCGCTACTCGGTGCGCATCAAGGAGCTCGGCATCGGAGTTCCAACCGAGCACGTGCTGTTGCGCCTCGCGCGCGAAGGTGACGACGCGGTGGTGAATCAGAACACCGCGATCGCCGAGAGCGCGGTGCCGCAGTTGATCTCCTCGGAGATTGGTCTGCACGGAGACTGCCCGGCGTGTTCGATCTCAGTGCTGTGCTTGAACGAGATCGATGGCGACCCGATGCCCGACGTGTGGACGGTGTCCACCATCGAGCGAATCGGGAATGACGGTTCGAAAATTCCCGGCGGCGTGCCGTGGAACGAAGTCGACGACGTGACGCGCTGATCAGCTCACTCGCCGACGGCCGAGTAGCGGTAGTCCTCTTCCTGGTATTCCTCGACGTCTTCCTGATCACCGCTCTCGACGATCTTCGCCATGGTCTTCGCGAGCTTGACGCCTTCTTTGTTCAGCAGGCATTCCGCGACGTCGAGTTCCTGCAGTTTCGGGAACGCCGCTTTGCCTGCGACCAGCTCGCGCATGCCCTCGACGGTGAGATGACTCATCGAGAGATCGAGCGTCTCGATCTGCTTCATCAGCTTCGACTTCACGAGGAACGGCACCAGCTCGTTGCCGAAGGTGGTGTTAGCGAGCCCGAGGTGCTTCAGCTTCGGGAACGCGGTCGACGAGAGCAGCTCGGCGACGTCGCTCGCGTCGCAATCACAGCCATAGTCGTCCTGGCCGAACCACAGATTGAGCGTCTCGAGCTGTGGCGCCTTCATGGCGATGATCGACTGCAGGCTCTTGCGTGAGAGTCCGCCCGTCTCGATCCACAGCTCCTTGAGCGCGGGCAACGCGATGGAGCCCATGGTCATCGAGCCCACGCGAATCTTGAGGAACTCGAGCTTCTCGAGCGCGGGCCACAGCGCGTCGAGCTTGCCCATGTACGACCACGAGAGCTCCGAGTCCTCGTAGGTGAAGCGGCCGAGCGTGAGCCGGCGCAGCAAGGGCAGCTCGGGCACGACCTTCGCGAGCGCCTTCACCGATTCTTCGAAGTGGAATTCGTCTTCGGCGATGGGGCACGCGATGACGAGGTCGCGCACGAAGCGCGCCGACGCGACCTTCGGCAGGCACCGAATCAGCTCCGCCGCGTTGCGCACGGTGGGGATTGAGATTTCTCCCTCGGGCCCCGAGACCTTCCAGCCCGACGCGGCCGACAACACGAGCTCGTCGATGAAGCCCCAACGCCACGTCGCCTCGATGGGCGACGCGCCGTACGAGCGGTTGGTCTGCGCGAAGTACGTCGCGAGCGGGCCGAAGAAATGGCCGCGGTGTTCCCACAACAACTTCGCCTCCGCGTTACCGAGCTTCTTGTCCTTCTTCTTCTGCTTCGCGAGCTGGCCCTGAAGGGTGGCGAGCTCACCGCGCACGTCGCCCTGCCCCTGCAAC
Organism: Archangium sp.; assembly: GCA_047600485.1. GTDB lineage: Bacteria > Myxococcota > Myxococcia > Myxococcales > Myxococcaceae > Archangium_A. The sequence continues at coordinate 8,754,929 of JASGKS010000001.1, read as the reverse complement.
CAGTCGGCGTAGACGAGGAAGCCGTCGTCCTTCTCGGGCGACTTCAGAATCGCGGCCTCGAGCTCTTCGTTGCGCGCGCTGGTGGTCGGCTTGCTCGGAGCCGCGCCCAGCAACACCGGCGCGTAGCCCTTCTTCTTCTTTTCTTCGACGAGCTTGTCGTGCTCGCGGCGCGCTTCCCACTCGCTGGAGAACTTCTTCTTCTGTTCCTGGCCGGGCGTTCCGATTTTTCCGAACGTCACGGTGAAGGCGTCACCGGTGCGAACGATTTGCCAGAACTTGCTCGAGCCGCCCTCGGTGAACTCGAGCCGAATCGCACCGGCGGGAGTCTTCGGGGCGGCGGCGGCGGCAGGCGGAGGCGAGACCTTCTTCGCGACCTTCACAGCCGTCTTCTTCACCGCGACCTTCACCGCGGCCTTCTTCGGCGCGCCGCTGCCGCCCTTCTCGACGTAGCCCTTGCCGGTCTTCTCGCGCACCAGCTTCGACTCGAGCTTCAGCGCGGCGTCGTCGCTGCCCTCGTCCTTCACGGTGATCTGCCCGCTCGCGCCGATCTTCCCGTAGCGCGTGAAGACCTTGGAGTCCTCGCACCACACTTCCCAGAACTTGTTGGACGACCCTTCCGAGAATTCGAAGTAGCGCTTGGCCATGGGCGCGGAGACTGCCCATCTCACGGAACGAGCGCGACCTTTTCTCCGAGCGTGATGCGGCCGGGCGTCTCGACCCACCCGACGACTCCGCGCAGTCCCCACGCTGCTTTGACGAACTTCGATTCGAGCGCGAGCCCTGTTCGCGCCGCGATGAGCTTCCCGACTTTGCGGCACGGCTCGTTTTCACCTTCGAGCGCGAGCACCACGCCGCCCGAGAACTTCAGCCTCGCGCCCGCGCCGAGCGTCGACAGCGCCGGCCACTCGAGTTCGACGTTGGCTGCGAGCCACGTCATGTCGAGCCGCGGAATGCCGAGGCTCGTCGCGACCTGCGCAGACTCTTCGAGGGAGACCAACGAGACCTGCCGCGTGTTCGGGAGCACCGTGCCGCGAGGCACTCCCTTCTGACGCGGGCCGGAAATCAACGTCGCACCTGAGTGGCGATCTCCTTCGATGCCGAGCGGACCGCAGAAGAGAGAATCGACTCGCTGCGAGCCGACCTCACGCGGACGGCACACCGCGAGACCAACGACGCGATTCACTCGAACGAGAGCACTCGTTGCGGCGCGGCGTAGTTGCGCACGCCGACCTCGGCGATGTCGAAGCCGTTGCCGACTGCGCCGTGCTGATTGTCGCCCCAGCACCAGACCTGGCCGCTGCTCGTCACCGCGCACGTCACCTCGGTGTTCGACGAGACCTGCACGGCGTCGGAAATCGTCAGCACATCGACCGGCCGAGCGCTCGGCTTGGTGGTGCCATCGCCCAGCAGCCGGCCATCACGCCCCCAGCACTTCACTACTCCGTTGGCGACGGCGCACTGGCGCGTCACGTTCGTCACCCCGCTCGTCAGCCCGAACACCTGCACCGGCATGCGCGACTCGAGGTCACCCGTGTCGGTGCCGTCGCCGAGCAGCGCGAAGTCGGGGATGCCCCAGCACTTCGCAGCACCGCCGACGGCTGCGCACGAGGCCGAACGATTGAGACCGAGGCTCGTCACGCCGGTGAGCGGAACGGTGAAGGGAGCGGTGGCTTCGGTCGCGCCGTTCACCGGCCCCATGCCCCAGCACTTGATGGTGCCGGCCGCGATGGCACAGGTCTGCGTGCCGTACGCCGCGATGTCTGTCACGCCGCTGATGCCGGGCATGTCGAGCGGGCGATGCGAGCGCATGAATTCGGTCGATTGACCGAGCAGCTGACCCGCGAAGTCGGCGCCCCAGCAACGCACGCCACCACTCGAGAGCACGGCGCAGGTGTGGCGATCGCCGGTCGCGATCTTCGTGACGCCGCTGACTCCGCCGACGGGAATGGGCGTGAGCGCGTCGCCGTAGCGTGTGCCTCCGTCTTCGGGGAGCTCGACGCCGATCTTCGACCAGTCGTTGCCGCCCCAGCACTGCACGCTTCCTCCGCTCACCACCACGCAGACGTGGCGATAGGTGGTGTCGATGTCTTCCACTCCGGAGAGCGACGGCACTTCGATGGGCAACGCGACGCGCGGGTAGTCGACCGAGCTGCCGACGTACGAATACGCGTGCACGGGATTCTTCGGCTGACCGGCCGCGCCCCAGCAACGCACGGTGCCGGCGACGGTCAGCGCGCACGCGAAGCCATCACCGACCACGACCTTCTTCGCCTTCACCGCGGGCAGCACCGGAAAGCGATCGGTCACGCCGCCGTCGAAGCGCCCCGGTCGCCCCGCATCGGGCTGCGTCATCGGCATGCTGCAGCCAACGAGAAGAAACAGCGAAGCAGAAACGAGGCGCGTGGGGAGCGTCACGGGTGCGGAGCGTAGCGCTACGTCGGGCGCTCAGTGCGAGTACGTCATCACGAGGTGCATCCAGCACTCCTGCGCGATGGGGTTGATGTACGCGTGGGGTACATCGGCCCCGAAGACGATGGCATCACCTTCACCGAGCTCGTGCCGCGCGCCGTTCACCTCGAGCACCAGCTTGCCGCTGGTGATGATGAGGTTCTCGCGCGTGCCCGGCTGATGCGCCTCGGCGTCTTCGCGGCCGTGCGGAGCGAGCCACAGCTCGTAGAACTCGGTCTTGTCGGAATCTCCGAACGGAAAGAGCGCGCGCGAGCTGAAGCGACCGTCAGCGCTCACCAATCGCTTCGCGCTCTGCTTGCGCAACACGGTGGTGGTCGTGGTGCGCGGGGCGGCGAGGAGCGTCGCGAACGGAACGTCGAACGCGCGCGCGATGTGCCACACCACTCCGATGCTGGGGGTGTTGGTGCCGAGCTCGATCTGCCCGAGCAGCGTGCGCGAGAGCCCGGTGAGCTTCGCGGTTTGATCGAGCGAGATGCCGCGCTTGGTGCGCAGCTCGCGCAAGTTGGTGCCGATGACCGCGTCGAGCTCGGGAAGACTCGCTTCGGCTTCAGCGGGAGGAACGTCGTCGGCCTTCTTCGGCTTCTCGGGCCGCGGAGGCACTTCGATGGGCAGCCCGAGCGCCTGCCACGCCTCGGTGCCTCCGTCGATGCTGTACACCTGCGTGAGCCCGAGCTCCTCGGCGATACGCCCCGCCTGCTGGCTGCGACCGCCCTTCGCGCACACGAAGACCACGTTGTCGCGCGTGAGGTGTTTGCGCGGCTCGACGCGAAGCTCATCGAGCGGAACGTGACGCGCACCGGGCAGGTGCCCGCTCATCCACTCGTTGGGGTTGCGGACGTCGATGAGCTCGACACCGCCGCTCGCCAGCAACGCTTCCGCTTCGCGAGCACTGACGAACTTCACGCCGCGCCTCCGGCCTGAATGCGCTTCAGCGCCGCGACCAGCGCGTCGATGTCTTCGCGCGTGTTGTACGGAGCGAGCGACGCGCGCACCGTCGCCTCGAGACCGAAGCGCCGCAGAATCGGCTGCGCACAGTGGTGACCCGAGCGCACCGCGATGCCTTCGCGATCGAGCAACCCGCCGACGCTCTCGGTCTTCTGACCCGCGAGCGTGAACGACAGCACGCCGGCCTTCTCGGGAGCGGTGCCGTACAGTGTAAGGCCCGGCACTTCCTTCAGGCAGCCGGTGGCGTACTCGAGCAGCTCGTGCTCGTACGCCGCGATGTTGGGCAGGCCGACACGCATCACCCAGTCGAGCGCCGCGCCGAGCCCCACCGCGTCGGCAATGTTGCCGGTGCCCGCTTCGAAGCGCTGCGGCGCAGGGTGGAAGACGGTCTTCTCGAAGGTCACGTCGGCGATCATGTTGCCGCCGCCCTGGTACGGCGGCATCGCGTCGAGCAACGCCTGCTTGCCGTACACGACGCCGATGCCGGTGGGCGCGAAGATCTTGTGCCCGCTGAAGACGAAGAAGTCGCAGTCGAGCTGCTGCACGTCGGCGCCGAGGTGCGCGACCGACTGCGCTCCGTCGACGAGCACCTTCGCGCCGTAACGGTGGGCCAGCTCGACCATTTCCTTCGCCGGCGTGATGGTGCCGAGCGCGTTGCTGACCTGCGTGATGCTGACGAAGCGCGTCTTGGGCCCGAGGAGCTTCTCGTATTCCTCGAGAATGATCTGCCCGCGGTCATCGACCGGAGCGACCTTCAGCTTCGCGCCCTTCTCCGCGCAGAGCAGCTGCCACGGCACGATGTTCGCGTGGTGCTCGAGGTGCGTGACGACGATCTCGTCGCCTTCCTGCACGTGGCGGCGGCCGTACGTCGCAGCGACGAGGTTGATGCCTTCGGTCGTGCCGCGAACGAAGACGATCTCCTTGTTGCTGCCGGCGTTCAAGAAACGGCGAACGGTCTCGCGCGCGGTTTCGTAGGCGTCGGTGGCGCGCGCCGCGAGCGTGTGCGCCGCGCGGTGGATGTTGGAGTTCTCGCGCTCGTAGAACTTGCTCAGGCGATCGATGACGGCGCGCGGTTTCTGCGTGGTGGCGGCGTTGTCGAGCCACACCAGCTGCTTGCCGTTCACCTGCTGATCGAGAATCGGGAACTCGCGCTTGATGGCGTACGGGTCGAACTGACCGCGCGTCGGAGGAAGCACCGACGGCGTTGACGAGAAGAGCGACGTGCTCGTCGGGTAGTTCGGCTCGGCCGGGGCCTTTGGCGCTTCGGCGCTCGGAGTCGTCGGTGCCGTCGTGGGCAGCGTCGGCTCTGCGGTGTGCACCGGCGCGCTCGCTTCGAAGAGCGGAATCGAGAACGCGTTTTGCGCGGAGAAGAGTGAGTCGAAGTTCGGTGCCGTCATGAACGGCGAGCCGCCGGTCGGAACCGCGGGCGTCGCGGCTGAGGCGCTCGACGGGCTCGGCGTGTTCGGGACACTCGGCGCGTTCGGGACACTCGGCGCGTTCGGGACACTCGGCGCGTTCGGGACACTCGGTGCGCTCGGTGCGCTTGCGGCGCCTTGCGTGTTTGGAACTTCCGGAAGGGCCCTCTCCCCGACCCTCTCCCCTGCAGGGGGAGAGGGAGGCGTCGCTCCGCTGGTCGGCAACGCTCCTGGCATCGCCTCGTGCGCCATCGTCGCGGGGCTCGCGTCGGGCACGGGCGGCGCGGCGTACTGCTCGTTCGCCATCTTCTGAATCAGCACCGACAGCGAGACCGGGTCCCACTCGGGAACCGTCGGCGCACCCGGCACGCGCAGAATCGCGGTCGCGAGCCCGGGCGTCGGCGCATTGGTCGGCACCGCGGGAGCGTGCGTCGGCATCGGCGCGTGACCGATTGCCGGCCGCGCTTCGCCGGGCACCACCATCACCTGCACCGAATTCGGATCAGGCGTACTCATGGTAGTGGTCGACGGTCACTCCCTCGAGGACACCGAGCGCGTCGTGCGTGAGCACGGCCACCGAGCAGTAGAGCGACAACAAATACTGCGCCGCGCCCGCCTGGTTGATGCCCATCATGCGCACCGACAACGAGGGGCTCACTTCACCCGGCAACCCGGGCTGGAACAAACCGACGACGCCGCGCTTGCGCTCGCCGGTGCGCATCAACAGCAAGTCCGTCTTGTTGCCCTTCACGGGAATCTTGTCGCAGGGCACGAGCGGCAGACCGCGCCACGTGAGGAACGGCGAGCCGAACATCTGAATCGTCGGAGGCGGCACACCCCGGCGCGTGCACTCGCGACCGAACGCGGCGATCGCCCTGGGGTGCGCGAGGAAGAAGGTCGGCTCCTTCCACACCAGCGAGACGAGCTCGTCCATGTCGTCGGGCGTCGGCGGGCCCTTGCGCGGCTTGATGCGCATCTCGGGGTCGGCGTTGTGCAGCAGGCCGTACGCGCGGTTGTTGAGGACCTCGTTCTCCTGCTTCTCCTTCAACTTCTCGACCGTGAGCGAGAGCTGCTCCTTCACCTGGTCCATCGGCGAGCGGAAGAGATCGCTCACGCGCGTGTCGACTTCGATGGTGGTGGTGACCGACGTGAGCACGTACTCGCGCGGCTGCGGGTCGTAGTCGTTGAACGCCGTGGGCAACGCCTCACCCGGAGCCGGGCTGCACTTCACGCCGAACTCGTCGTCCTTCGCCTGGTTGACGCGGTACACGCCCGCCTCGACCGGCGTCCACGGGAGCATCTGCACCAGCCAGCGCGGCGTGGTGCCTCGCCACTGTGGCGGCGTCTTCGTGGTGTTCGAAAGTTGGCGTGCAGCTTTTTCGCCCAGCGTCTTCACTTGATCAGCCATGTCCCCTCAGTGGTTGTCCTGCGGCGCGGGACCGTACCCGATGGGGCGCTGAAAAGACTGCGCGAATCAGTTGATCACTTGTCGAAGACGCTCGTGCCCTCGCGGAACTGCCTCGCGGTCGCGGGAGTCAGGCCCTTCGCACCGGCTCCAACGCGGAGCTTGAGCTCCTTGTCTTCGCTGAGCTTCCCCTCGACCTCGACGCCCGCGGTCATCTCGCGCTTCCTGGGCGCAACCGTCACGGAGCCACCGACCTCGAGCTTGCCTTTGCCCACGTGCACGTCGACACCACCGGCCATCGCCAGTTCGCCTTCGCGGTTGAGCTTCGCACCACCGAAGAGGCCCGCCCCCGCGAGCTTGCCGCCTGCGGCCTCCAGCTTTCCTTCCTTCGAGAACTCCGCCTCGACCTCGAGGACGCCCAGGTCGAGCTTCACCTTCGACTCGCCGTTGGCGAACTGTTTCACGCTGAGCGCCTTCTCGTGGCCAGCTTCGAACGTGAGGTTGGTGCCCACCTTGCCCTCGCCGCCGAGGTCGCTCGCCAACTTGCCTTCGGCGGTGGTCGTACCGAGCGTCCCTTCAGCTTCGGCTTCTGCCCAGAACGAGCCGTCAGCGCGGCCACCGGCGAACTTCTCGAGCTGCTTGTTCACGGCAACGTACGCGCCCTCGTTCGACGCGAAGCCGGTCGACCAGTCACGCGAGTACTCCGCCTGCTTCGGCATGTTCGCGTCGAAGCTCTCACGGCGCGTCGACGGGCTCGCCGGGCGACCGAGCGCCTTGATCTCACCTTCGTTGCGCGTCGCCTTCACCGCCGACTCGTACCGACCGAGGTACGAGGCGAACGCTTCCTTGTACTGGCCGTACTGCTGCTTCGACTCGGCGTGAATCGCGTCGTTCACGTACGACGGCAGCTGGTTGTCCATCTTGTAGAACGAGGGCGCGGCAGGCGGCTCGAAGCGTCCCTGAGGAGCGCTCACCGCTTCCTTCGCCACGTAGCCCTTGCTCGCGGCAACCGAGAGGAACGCCGAGCCGTCGGCGTTCACCAACGACTGCAGCTTGCCCGACGACGAGAGCTGATCCATCGCCAGCTTGAAGTCTCGCGGCTCGAGCGTGTTCAACGTGGCCAGCGCGCTCTTCGCGTCACCGCTGCTGACGTAAAGCCCCGAGAGCTTCGCGTTCACCGACTCCATGGCCTTGAAGCCACGCGACGAGAGGAACGCGGTGTCCTGCGCCTGCGGCTCCAGCATGCGCTTCACCGCCGCCTGGAACGCATCAGCGTCACGGTTGCGCTGGTACTCGGTCTTTTCGAGACCAGTGGGCTGGGGCTGCGCCGTCACGGTCTTCGTCTCAGCCTTCGTCGTCTGGCTCGCCGTGCGCGAAGTGAGGGTGGGGTTGCGAACCGCGGAGGAGGTCGTCTTGGGGGTCGAGGACATGCGTGGTCCGATGAGCACGTGCGCGGCCAACGCGCGGCGCAGGTGAATCAGGTGGTTGCGCGCTCGACGCCGTTCACCTGCGGAGACGCACCGTCCGCGAACGAAGAGGTCTCGCGGCGCGGACGCATGGCGGACCAAAACACCATGCGTTTCAATGGTTTGCCGGTGGCCTGGGCGCTGCTCAACGGTCCTGCACCCCCGCACCGGAGAACGCCATGAAGACCAGCTTCCACAACGCCCGCACCGCCACCCCCGTCAAGAACCACTCGAGCTACCTGCGCAACCCGCCGCCGCCTCCGAACAAGCACGGCAGCACCACGCACGCGCCTCCGCCTCCTCCCGGACCGAAGGCGACGATGGCCCCTCCGCCGCGCATGGCGCCGCCTCCGCCTCCGAGCACGAGCCGCATGGCTCCGCCGCCTCCTCCTCAGCGTGACGCGTTCAGCTCGGGCGTCGCTTCGCACAGCAGCTCGATCATCGGCACTGGCTCGAGCGTGCCGCAGGCCTTCACCCAGTCGCTGAAGGGCATGACGAACGAGCGCCTGCAGCAGCTCGCGTCGCACCTGCAGATGGAGATGGTCATCTCGCGCTTCATGGGCAACCCGGCCGCGGCGCAGCGCGCCGAGGCGAAGCTGGGCGCGGTGAACGGCGAGCTCGTGCGCCGCTCGGAAGTGAAGAAGCAGAAGACCGAGTACGCGAACAGCCTCACCAGCATGTCTTCGGGCGACCTCGAGAAGGCGCGGGCGCAGGAATTCCTGGCGCTCTTCAACGCCTCGACCCGCGGCGACGCGGACGGCATCTCGAACGCGCAGGACAAGCTGAAGCTGCTCGACGGAGAGATGACGCGCCGTGAGAGCGAACTCTCGGCGTTCTCGGGTGAGCTCACCGGCATGGACGAGAGCCAGCTCGATGATCTCGGCACGCAGCTCGCCACGCAGCTGCTCGGCTTGATCCTCAACCCGAAGCCACAGGACTCGCAGGTCGAGTCGATCTTCAACCGCCTCGGCATGCTGATGGGCGAGCAGATCGGCCGCGGCCTGGTGTCGAGCGGCAACGATTGGTTGTTCAGCAAGTAAGTCGTGGGGTGCTCCGCCCGGGTCGGTGCTTCGGGGGAAGAAGCGACCCGGGCGGAGCGAGCAGCATCGCGTCAGTGCCGCACCACGTTCCCCGTCCTCACCGCATGACTCTTCGCTTTCGACCGCCCCGGAGCTGAGCGCTTCGGGGCCGACCTCACCCGTCGAACGTCGAAACGAGAGTCCCCATGTCACGCAGGTTGTTGTCCCCCGAGGCGCTCGCGCGCGCACTCGCAGTCCGAGATCTCACCGACCCCGCGCAGGGCCGGCACGCGATGCAGGTGTTGCTGCACGACCTCGTCTCCTCACTCGCCACGCACTGGAGGTGCCCCGTCGAAGTGATTCGCGGCAGCCCCATCGTCAGCGTGAGCGACAACTACGACGCGCTCGGCTACCCGCCCGACGGCGCGTCACGCGACGCTCGCTACACGCGCTACGTCACGCACGACACGCTGCTGCGAACGCAGACCAGCGCGATGATTCCAGGTGCGTTGCGAGTGCGGAAACGCAGCGATGCGCTCCTCGTGGTGCCGGGTCTGGTCTACCGGCGTGACTGCGTCGATCGCCTGCACACCGGAGAGCCCCATCAAGTCGATCTCTGGCGCATCGGCGGCGACGCCACGACGCGAGAGCTGATGGAGCTGGTGGTGCAGTCCACGCTCCCCGGGCACGAGTGGCGCGCGACGCAGACCTCACACCCGTACACGATGAACGGCCTGCAGCTCGACGTGCGCGACGACCAGCACGGCGAGTGGGTCGAGATCGGCGAGTGCGGAGAAATCAACACGCCGCTCCTCGGCGTGCGCGGACTCGCGATGGGGCTCGGGCTCGATCGCCTGCTCATGTTGCGCAAGGGCATTCCCGACATCCGCCGCGTGCGCGACGAGATGCTCGACCTCTCGCCGTGGAAGCCGACGTCGAATCAACCGTCGGTGCGGCGTGATCTCTCGCTGGCCGTCGACCCCTCGCGCGCCGAAGCCGAGCTGCTCGGAGATCGCGTGCGTGAAGTGCTCGGTGACCGCGCGTCGCTGGTCGAATCGGTCGAAGTACTCAGCGTCACTCCGGCGAGCGCGCTGTCTCTCGCGGCCCGCGCGCGCATCGGCATGACGCTCGAACAGAGCAACGTTCTGCTGCGACTGACGCTTCGCGCACTCGAACGCACGCTGACCACGGCGGAATGCAACACGTTGCGCGACGACGTGTACCGCGCGCTCCACGAGGGCTCGGTGTGGACGTGGGCGAGTTGCTAGAACACCCGTCCATGCGTTGGTTGCTCCTCGGGGGAGTGGTCGCAACCGCAGCCGCGTGCGGCCCGAGCACGCCGTCGTCCTCGCGCGTGGTCTCCGCCGGAGCGCTCGAGCTCGCATGCGCTTCACACGGGCTGCGCGCGTACGACGCCTCACGCTCGCTGCTCCCGGGCATCTCGATGCCGTGCAGCGTGAAGGTGGCCGACAACCAGGCTCGTCCCATCGCGGGCGTGCGCCTCACCGTGCTCTCGGAAGCTGGTCGCATGACCGTCGACGGCGTCACGAACGACGACGGCATGGTCGCGCTCACGCACCAGGTCTCGGCGCCGACGCCGCAGAACGTGCCCGCGGGCCGTTTCACGCTGACGCCGCTGGTCGACGCCTCGCATACCGGCACGTCGCTCGCTCCGGCATGGATGCAGCCGCAGACGTGGGTTCGCGGCGTCGAGCCGAGCCGTCCCGACCCGCTGCGCCTCGGCAACAACGGTGAGCGCCTGCTCAACAACCCGCGCGACAACCTCGTGACGTGGATCGTGGTGACCGAAGGAGAAGAGGCGTTCGTCGATCTCGACGGCAACGGGCGGCGTGATCAAGGTGAAGGCTTCGTCGATCTCACCGAGCCCTTCGTCGACCGCGACGACGACGGCACGTGGGAACAGGGCGAGCTGTTCATCGACACCAACGGCAACGGCCTGTGGGACGGCGCCAACGGCACGTGGGACGCGAAGACGCAGATCTGGGCCGCGGAGCGCGTGCTGTGGACCGGCGTGCCCGATCGCTTCGACGTCGAGGCCGCGATTCCAGGCGTGGTGGGCAACCGCCCCTCGGTGAACATCAACCGCCCGATGGAGATGGAGTTCGTGTGCCTCGAGACCACCTGCACGCGCGCGACCGCGACGGAGTCGACCACCGCCGTCTTCTTTGCCGACCCGTGGTTCAACGCCATGTCGTTCAGCGAGGGAGATCGCTGCACGCTCGCCAACTCCGACCTGCCGGTGCGGGTCGCGAGCGATTCATTCAAGACGCGCTCCTCGCAGAGTGAATGGCCGCTGGGCGAGACGCTCAACTTCATCGTCAGCGACGCGCGCGTGACGCCGACTCCGGCACGCACGCCGCCCGAGCCGTTCACCGTCGAGGTGAACTGTCGCTTCAGCAGTGCAGGCGGTGCGGCGCCCGTCGACTTCACGCTCCTCGTCGCGACGGGGACCATTCAATGAAGCGCGCGCTGCTGGTGGCGCTGACGTCGCTCGCGGCGTGTGGGCCGGCGAGCACCACGCCTCCGCCGTTGAAGCCAAGCGCGGCGACCCTCACCGTCGAGTGCGACGCGCGCTCGGTGCTGGCGTGGGACGAACGCCGCATGCTCATTCCGGGCGGAGGCGTGAACTGTTCGGTGCACGTCGCAGATCGCCTCGGTCGTCCCCTCGACGGCGTGCGCGTGGCGTTGATGTCGGAAGCCGGCTTCCTCGAGGCCACCGAGGGCAACACGGTGAACGGAGTGTTCACCACCCGCCTCGCGATCGAGAGCCCCGCCCCGCGCGACGTTCCACCCGACGTCTTCAGCTTCTTTCCGCTCGACGATGAGCTGCACACCGGCACTCCGCTCGTCCCCGCGTGGATGATGCCCATGCGGTGGAACACCGACCCCACCATCGAGACTCAGTTCTTCTCGCTGCAGGAACCGCGTCGCTACGACCCGTTGCGCACGGGCGTCGGTGGTCAGCCGGTGCTCAACAACCCGCGCGACAACCTCGTCACCATCGTGGCGATGGTGAACCACGCCGAAGAAGCGTTCGTCGACGTGAACGGCAACGGCACGCGCGACATCGGCGAGGCGTTCACCGATCTCACCGAGCCGTTCCTCGACATGGACGATGACGGCACCAACAGCCTCTTCGAGCCGTACTTCGACGTGAACGAAGACCAGCAGTGGACTGGCAAGAACAAGACGTGGGACGGCGACCGCACGGTGTGGACCTCGACGTGGGTGGTGTGGACCGGGCTCCCGCACGCCCGCGACGCAGAGCCGACGGTCGCGTCCGATTTCCGTTCTTCGGTGGTGAGCGATTCGTTGGAGCTGACCTGCGCGGCCGACCCGTGCGAGGCGGCGACCGCTCTGACCGCGCGCGCGTTCATCGCCGACCCGTGGTTCAACCCGCTCACGCGCCGCAGCGCGAACGACTCGTGTCGCTTGAAGGCCACTCCCGCGATCGTCACGGCGGAATTTCAGCCGCGCGGCCAACCCATCGGCGCGCAGGAGACGCTCGAGGTCGGTTGGCAGTTCACCTACGCGGTGCGCGACGTACGCACTGCGGCGAGCGCGCGACGAACGCCGGGCGCGCCGTTCGTGCTGACCGCCGAGTGTGACTTCACCGTCGACCCGAGCGCGGCGCCCCAGACCTTCCGCTTCGAGCTCGCGCGCGGAACGATCGAGTAGCTCGAATCAGGTCGTCGTCGCGAATGGAGCGAGCAGCTCGCGGTACCACTGCGCCGCTTTCGCCGCGCGCCCCGGCAACGCGTTGGTGCCCCACACCATCACCAGCACGCGCGTCGTCTCGGGTGTCGTCTTGGTGCGCTGCGAGTCCTTCACCGCGTTCGCGCACGGGCCCTCGGAGTCGAAGAGACACACGAGCCCCGACACGTCGATCACCTGCCCGCCCTGGTTGAACACATACGTCGTGCCCGCCGGAGCGACCTTGATGGTGAACGGCGGCTTCGCCAGCGAGAGGTCCACCACCGAGATCGGCAGCCCGCTGTGCAGCGACGCGACGTTGCATGCATCGACCACCAGGTTGATCGACCCGAGGGCGCCTTCTCCCACGGCGCGAACGAGGTATTCGCTCGCCGGCTTTCCGCGACCCGTCGGCTTGTACCCACCGTGCCTCAAGAGATCGCGCACCGCCGTCCGCACTTCTTCGTTCGACGACAATGGAGCAGGCGCGTCGAGCTTCAGCAGGTTCATCACCGCGTCCACTCGGCCGTGCGTCTTCATCGGCTGCGCGAATTCCGCAGTGAACCAGCTCGCGTCCAACAAAGGGTGGGCCTCAACCGTGACCTGACTCGTCATGCGGGCATGATGTAGCGAAAAGATGCGGCCGATCGATGCAGAGTTGTTGGCGGGTGAAGAGCTCTACCAACGCGTGGTGCTCGACAAGCTGAAGTCGGCGCGCGAGTCGGTGTGGATCTCGACGGCCAACGTGAAGGCCATGATGGTCGAGCTGGCTCCCGGCGACTTCCGGCCCATCGCCGATCTCTTCGCGCAGCTGAGCAAGCGCGGCGTCGAACTGCGCGTGCTGCACGCCGAGCTACCGAGCCGCCCGTTCCGCAACGCGTTCGACAAACACGAGCGGCTCACCAGCGGCGGCATGACGTTGAAGATCTGCCCCCGCGTGCATTTCAAGGCGGTGTTGATCGACGGCGCATGGCTCTACCTCGGCAGCGCCAACCTCACCGGCGCGGGCCTCGGCGCGAAGAGCAAGGACTCGCGAAATTTCGAAGTGGGCTTCGTCACCGAAGACTTCGACACCATCGATCGCATCACCGCGCTCTTCGAGTCGGTGTGGAGCGGCGCGGAGTGCAAGACCTGCAAGCTCCACGACGTGTGCCCCGACCCGATTGGACCAGGGCCGTCGAAGAAGCGCGGACGCGGTCGTGGAAAACGGCAGGACCCGGGCATCGTGCTCGGACGTTCGCGTCGGTTCGGCGGTCGCTGATCAGCTGATCAGCTGATCAGAGGTCTTGCTCGGGGCGCAGCGCGCGGCCCGTCACCAGACGCCGCAGCTGCAGGTACCGCTTCCCCAACCGCGCCTTCACCGCGTCGCGCAGACCTTCGTCGCGGAACGGCCGGGGATGCAGCCGCGCCTTGTTGCGCAAGAGCTGATTCACCGCCGCGCCCCACAGGTGCCGCCTCGTCGCCTCGGTGTAGTAGCTGATGTTGAACGAGAGCGAATAGCCGTCGTCGGGCTTCACCCAGTGCCCCTCGGTGTGCGTGAGGTGCGGAGTGGTCGCCGGCCAGTACACGCCTCGCCCGCCTTCAGTTCGAAGTCGATCGCCTTGGCCTTGAACTCGTCATGCCAGCGGATGCGGCCCTCGGTCTTGTTGCACAGAAAATCTTCGGCGAGCTCGGGCGGCAGCACCGACGTGTCCGTGCAGTCCCACAGACAGATGCGCTTGGTGCCGCGCAGCTGGAAGAAGAAAACCGGGTGTTGATCGATGTGGTACGGCGTGAACGCCGGCGGAGCAGAGAGGAAGATCGCGAGATCGGCTCCGTACATGCCCGGGTCCTTCTCACCGACCTTCGACTCGATCTCCTTCAACAGCTCCGAGCACAGCGGCACGTACGCCGGGTCGCGCGTCAGCTCGTAGATGGCGAGCCACGTCGCGCGCGCCGAGAGGTTGCCGAACACGTCGTCGAGCGTGACGCCGGCCGCGGGGCGATCTTCGGTGAGGAAGAGATCGCTCGTGCTCTTCACCGACGGACTCTTGAACTTCACCAGGTTCTGCTGCTCGACGCGCTTCGCGAGCTGATGCAGGGCTTCGCTCTGCAACAGCGGCTGCTCGTGCAGACGATGCGTGAAGCGCGTGATGCGGCGCGGGTCGAACTGCCGCTCCATGGAGTCCCACGAAATCCACGTCGACATGCGCTCGGAGTAGCGAACTCACGAGCACCGATGGCGGGGCAATAGTCCTCGGTCACAGATCGATACACACCCCAATGTCTGGAGCGCCGCGGGGCTGACACATGCCTGCGTCGACTGGCGCACAGCGAGGGCAAACCGTCGGCACGCAGCCCGCGTCGAGGAACCCTGCGGTGAGTGAGTCGAGCTGCGTTCCCGCGCCTTCAGCGATGTACGTCGCGCAGCCGCAGACGATCGAATTGGGCCGCGTCTCCTTGCATTGATCGAGCAACGAGCTCGGGTTGCACGCCTTCGCTGCTTCGAGCGCCGTGAGGTACTTCGATTCGTAGTCGGCGCAGCCCGCGTCGATGACGGTTCCCGCGTCGACACCAGCGTCAACCCCTGCGTCGACTCCACCGTCGTCGCCAGCGTCAGCGCCACCTCCTCCTCCTCCTCCTCCGGTTGCACCTCCGCCACCTGTCGCTGCGCCTCCGCCCGTCGCCGCACCGCCACCCGTGACGCCGGAGTCGACACCGCATTCCGCGCGGCAGAATTGATCAGCGCAGCAGCTGAGCCCCGACGGGCACGCATTGGTCGCATCGCACGCGTAGGTCGTCGGCAACATCACGCACGCCGACCCGACGACCGCTCCGACGCCCAGCAAGAGAATGGCTCGCATGCCCCGATTCTGGCATCACTCGTCGCAATGTCGCTCGACGCCGTCATTCTCGATTTGGGCAACGTCCTTGCGTTTCACGACAACGAGAAGTTGTTCGACGAAATGGCGCGTACGTTCGGCACCACGCGCGAGTCGATGAAGGAACGGCTCGACTCCGGGCTGTGGGAGCGCGTGAACCGCGGCCAGCTCACCGGCGACGCGCTGCGCGTCGAGCTCGTGCAGCGCCTCGGAAAAGAAGTGTCTGCCGCCGAGTGGCTGCGTGTGTGGAACTGCCACTTCACCATCAACGAGCCGATGGCCGCGGTGGTGTCGTTTCTCGTCGGGCGCGTGAAGCTGGTGCTGCTGAGCAACACGCACGATCAACACTTCGCGTTCTTGAAGCCGAAGCTGCCGGTGTTGAACGACTTCGACGCGCTGGTGCTCTCGTATGAGGTCGGCTCCATCAAGCCGGAGAAGGCCATCTACGAGAAGGCGCTCGAAGCCGCGGGCACTTCACCGTGGAAGACGGTCTTCTTCGACGACGTGAAGAACTACGCCATCGCGGCGACGCAGGTCGGCATGCACGGGCGCGTGTTCACCACCGTCGAGCAATTCACCGACGATCTCGCGAAGCTCGGTTTCAAAGCGGGCTGAAAAGCATCGCGCGCGATCGATCGGTGTGTATTCATTCGCGCACCATGAAGATCCATCTCCTCACCGTCGCCGCCATCGCTTCGTTGTCCACCGCTGCGTTCGCGGAGGATCCGCCGCCGCCTCCTGCCGAACCTGAGTCGTCGAGCTCGGGCTCGGGCATTCGCGCGCAGGGCGCTCTGCTCGACGCGAGCAACTACGACACGCGCCCGATGGTGCTCTCGATTCACGCCACGTTGCCGTACGCGCACTTCTGGTACGGCGGCTTCCCGATCGGCGCGGGCGCGAGCTTCTACATTCCCATCGTGAAGAACGGCTTCATCCCGCGGCTCAACGACGAGTTCGGCATCGACTTCGGCGCCGATCTCATCGCGTACCTCGGCTACGCGTACCCCATCTCGATCTACCTGCCGGTCGGCGTGCAGTGGAAGTTCCACATCCTCAGCAACCTTGAGGTGTACGCCAAGCTCGCGTTCCTCGCGCGCATCTGGTTCGGCTACGCCACGCCGTTCCTCCCCGACGTGAACGGCGCCGTCGGCATCCACTACATGCTCAGCAAGAGCTTCGGTCTCAAGGCCGAGGTCGGCTACCCCGGTCTGCGCGCAGGCATCGTGTTGGCGTTCTAAAGAACAGATGAAGATCTCGACGCTGTGGGACTCCGTCGGCAACACGCCGCTGCTGCGCATCGGCACGCTCAGCAAGCGCACCGGCAACGAGGTGCTCGGCAAAGCGGAGTTCATGAACCCGGGCGGCTCGATCAAGGATCGCGCTGCGAAGGGAATGATCAGCGCAGCCGAGAAGAGCGGCGCGCTGAAGCCCGGAGCGACCATCGTCGAAGGCACGGCCGGCAACACCGGCATCGGGCTCGCGCTGCTCGGGCGTGAGCGTGGCTACAAGGTTGTGGTCACGATGCCCGACAACCAGGCTCGTGAGAAATACGAGTTCCTCGAGGCGATGGGCGCCGAGGTGCGCAAGGTGCCCGTCGTTCCGTTCGCCAACGAGAATCACTTCTTCCACGCCGCACGAAAGTTGAGCGAGCAGCACGGCTGGTGGTGGGCCAATCAGTTCGAGAACACCGCCAACGCCGACGTGCACGCCGAGACCACCGCGCAGGAAATCTGGGAGCAGTGCGAGGGCAAGGTCGACGTGCTCGTCGCGTCGTGCGGCACCGGTGGCACGCTGGGCGGCGTGTCGAGCGCGCTGAAGAAGAAGAACCCGAAGCTCGAAGTGGTGCTGGTCGACCCGTTCGGCTCGGGCCTCTACAGCTACGTGCGCGACGGCAAGGTCGAGAGCACCGGTGGGTCGATCACCGAAGGCATCGGCATCATGCGCATCACCGAGAACTTCAAGCGCGCGGTGGTCGATCGCGCGATGCGGGTGTCTGATCAGGAGATGATCGAGATGCTGTACCACCTGGCGCGCGAAGACGCGGTGGTGGTGGGCACCTCGGCGGCGCTCAACGTGCGCGCGGCGTACGAGCTGGCGAAGGAACGGCCGAACCAGAACCTGCGCATCGTCACCTTCCTCTGCGATCACGGCAGCCGGTACGCGTCGAAGATCTTCAACCCCGAGTTCCTCGCGAGCAAGACGCTGACGGTGAAGCCGCTGCCCTGAAGAAATGGGAGCGCGCGGCCATCACGAGGTCACGCTCTCCCGGCCGCTCGCGCTCGAAGAACTCTTCGCGCGACTCTTACCGCTGCTGCCGAAGCTGCTGCGCTTCTACGTTCGGGAGAACGATGTCGAGCTGCGCGGCCTCGACACGCCGCTGGCCGAAGTGACTTCACGCAGCGCGACTGAACACGTCTGCACCGAGCACTTCGTCACTGCGACGCTCAAGTACGTCGACGTCGAGCGCGAAGGCGTGGTGCACCGCTCACTCGCGCTCAGCGTGCTCGCGCACCGCTTTCACGGAATGTACGTGTTCGATCTCTTCACCGCGTCGACGCCGGTGGTCACGCAGGTGACGCTCGAATGCCGGTACGACGAGCGCGAGCCGGTGAAGGCGCTGCTGGCTTCGGCGCTCTGACGTCGACCGTCACTTCTTCTTGGCGTCGGGCTGACCGGCGAACAACACCGCGCACGGCTGACCGAGGAGATACGCGGTGATTGCCACCGCCTGCCCGCCCTCGAGCCGCTGCACGAACGCGTCGTGGTCGGCTTCGATCGCCTTCTTGCTCGGAGCCTTCGCGCCGAAGTGCTGATGCAGCTCGTTCTGCGAGAGCACCCACACGCGCCCGAGCATCTGCTGGTCGGTCAGCTCGTGCACCGTGAGAATTCCCGGCGAGCCGGTGCGTTGAGCGGTCTTCTGCGCCTCACCCAGCGACACGTCGCCGCACGCGAGGTGCTGCGCGTCGATGAACGTCTGTTGGATGTTTCGATTCCACTTCGCCCACTGGTGCCACGCAGTCGCGGTCGCGGTCATGAACGGCATGCTGCCACGCAATCGCTCCTGACGGGCGGCGTACCGCGGCCCATGCTGATCACAACGCTGCTCGTGGTGTTGTCGCAGTCGGCGCCTCCGCTGGTCCCCAACGTCGGTGAACCGCAGGAAACCGTTCCCGACGAAGTCGGAGCCTTCTCGGAGTTCGTCGACCGCCACCTGCTCTCGATTTCACTCTCGGAAGGCGGCGCTCAAGTTCGCACCCGCGCGCGCGCATACCGCCTCGTCGACGAAGACTTCGAGACCGCTTTCGCGCTGGTGCCCGAGTCCGTCGAGATGGCGCACCGCGCGCACGAAGACGCCATCACCTCGAGTCACTTTCACGCCGCGGGCATGGTGATGCTGGGGCTCTCAGCCGGAGCGACGCTCGTCGCCTCGCTGCTCCCCGCGATGATCATTCCCATTCTCGTCGGCTCGATGGTGGGCCTCGTCATCTCGCTGGTGCTGACGTTGATCGCCATTCCCCTCGCCACCAACGCGCAAGAACGGTTCGTGAATTCCGTGTCGACCTACAACCACGGACTCCTCGACTTGCGCAGTGCCGCGGGGCAGCCCTCGTTCGGAGGAATGTCCGTCGCGTTTTGACGCGAGCCGTCTAAGGTTCCGCCGCCGTCAAAGCCCCTTGAGGGGCGTCGACGTTGGGAGGGAATCTGAAGCGCGCGCTCGAGATGATCCGCCTGCGGCTGGGTCGCAATCTGGTGGTCATGTTGGTGCTCTCCGTCATCGCCACCGGGTTCGCCGGCGCGTGGTGGGAGTTCGACGTGATGGAGATCAGCGACGACGAGCGCGGCGCGTACGACGACGGTCTCAAGGCCTTCACGCTCCCCAAGCGCGCGCTGCTGCAGCTGGTGCAGGAGAAGTTCGGGCTGGGCAAGGTGGTGCGCAGCGAAGACCTGGTGATCGTCGCCATCGACAACGACACCATGACCGACATCTCGAAGACCGAGGCGCTCGCGGGTCGGTACAACTCCTCGTTCCCGTTCGACCGCATTCTCTACGCCGACGTCATCTCGTACCTCAACGTCATCGGCGCGAAGGCCGTGGTGTTCGACATGGTGTTCAGCGAGCCGGTCTCGAACGGCCTGGGCGACAAGGCGTTCGGTGACGCGATTCGCGAGTCGAAGATTCCCATCGTGCTCGGCTACGAGACCTCGGTGACCGCGCCCAAGCTGTTGCCGGTCGAGCCGGTCAGCAAGCGCCCCGTCGGGCCGATGCCGACCTTCGAGAAGCCCACCCCCGAGGGTGAGTTCCCCGAGGAGCCGACGGCTGAAGAGAAAGAGGAGATCAGCAAGAAGCTCTCCGCCGCGCGACTCGAGTGGGCGGCCAAGGCGTACTCCGCCGCGGTGGACTTCAAGGCCCTCGAGACGCCGACCTTCCCCACCGTGGTCTCGAAGACGAAGGAAGAGCTGCAGCAGTCGCCGATGGCCGCGGTGCCGGTGTACCTCGAGAACGTCAGCGGCTTCGGCACCGTGATCGCGGAAGAAGACGAAGACGGCAAGCTGCGGCGCACGGCGTTCGCGTACAGCGACGGCTCGAACATCTACCCCACGCTCCCGGTGTCGTTGATCGCGCGGCTCGAGAACGCCGACAAGATCACCATCGAGAAGGGGAAGATCACCATCGGCAACCGCACGGCGCGCATCAACACCGACGGCACGGCTGAGATTCACTACGGCGGCAAGCTCGACGACCGCTTCAACGTGGTGTCGATGGTCGGCATCGCGCGCCGCTGGCTCTCGTGCAGCAACGAAGAGGTCGACAAGCGAGGCAAGAGCTGCCCCAAAGATCTCTCGCAAGACCCGGAGGGCGCGTTCCTCAAAGGAAAGATCGTGCTCGTCGGCGGCACCGCGGTCGGCCTCGGAGACTCGAAGGCCACGCCGCTCGAGCAGGCGACGCCGGGTCTCATCAAGCAGGCCGCCACCATCGACAACCTGTTGCACGATCAGTTCATCATCGCCGCGCCGTTCTGGGCCTCGCTGGTGTTCGCGTTCGTGGTCGCGCTCTTCTCGGTGATGCTGGTGCTGGTGGTGCGCAACACCTTCGTCGACATCGGCTGGCCGGTGCTGCTGTACGTCGGCTTCTTCATGGTGACGGGCAGCTTCCTCGTCGGCACGCGCATTCACGTGTTGTCCGCGATGCCCGGGCTCGCCGGTACCGTCGCTTCGATTCTCGCCACGACGTGGGAACGGCTCTTCGCGCGCAAGGAACGCGAGCGCATGAAGGAGCTCTTCCAGAACTACATGGAAGCCGACCTGGTCGACATGATGGTCGAGCAGAAAGAGCTCCCGTCGCTCGAGGGCGAGAACCTGAACGTCACGGCGTTCTTTTCCGACATCAAGGGCTTCTCGACCTTCTCCGAGAAGTTGAAGGAAGAACCGAAGCGGTTGATGAACGTGATGAACCGCTACCTCTCGACCGTCACGCCCGAGCTCACGCAGCAGGGCGCGTGCATCGACAAGTACATCGGTGACGCCGTGGTCGCGCTCTTTGGAGCTCCGGTGCCGCACGACGATCACCCGCTGCGCGCCTGCAAGGGAGCGCTCGACGTTCAGAAGGCCATCGGCAAGCTGCGCGAGACGTTCCGCGCCGAGGGTCTGCCCGACGTCTACACGCGCGTGGGCATCAACACCGGCACCATGATGGTCGGCAACATCGGCTCGGAGCAGCTGCTCGACTACACCGCCATCGGCGACGAGATGAACCTCGCCGCGCGGCTCGAGGGCGCGAACAAGAACTACGGCACGCTGATCATGATGGGCCCCGGCACGTACGAGGCGGTGAAGGAGCAGGTCGAAGCCCGCGAGCTCGATCTGGTGCGTGTGGCCGGCAAACAGAACGCCGCGCGCGTCTACGAGCTCCTCGCGATGCGGGGAGACCTCCATCACGACAAGATGAAAGTAGTTGACCTCTATGGGCAGGCGCTGCTCGCCTACCGCGCTCGCCGCTTCACCGACGCGAAAGCGAAGCTGGGTGCGGCACTGCAGGTCGACGAAAACGATGGCCCCAGCCGGCGGTTGCTCTCGCTGTGCGCCGAATACGAAGTGCACCCGCCTCCCGATGACTGGGACGGCGTGTCGACGTTGGAAAAGTAAGGCTTCGTGCAAACCAGTAGGAAATCGAAGTTCACAAAGAGGGAGGAACCATGAAGAAGATGTTCGGACTCATCGCAGCCAGCGCGCTCCTGAGCGCCAACGCTGCGTGGGCGGTCGCCGTCGGCGGCTCGCTCTTCATCAAGTCGAAAGACGTCAAGCTGCTCAAGGACCCGAAGGCCGGTGCCGCGGCGGTCACGCCGGCGGTCATCGACGTCGGCTCGGAAGTGAAGTGGCTGGGCGCGAGCGACAAGGACAAGTCGTTCCACCAGATTGAGTACAAGGGAAAGAAGGGCTTCGTGCTGATGAGCAACCTCTCGCCCAGCAAGCCGGCGACCGAGGTGATGGACGGTGGCAAGCCGATGTCGGCGCAGTCGTTCGCCAGCTCCGGCGCCGCGACCAAGGGCCTCACGCCGGCCGGTGTGAAGTACGCCAAGGCCAACGGCCAGAGCGACTCCGACGCCGCTGCTGACGTCATCTACATCGAAGAGCACAACAAGGCGAAGGGCACGCCCGCCGCCATTGCGACGAAGGCCAAGGAACTCGGGGGTGGCAAGTGAAGCGCGTTTTGTCAGTGGTGGTGTTCGCCGTCGCGCTGCAGGGCTGCGCGCTGTTCTCGTCGGTCACCAACAAGGTGCCGGGCGCAGGCAACCTCGCGGCCGAAGCCGAAGCCCGCGCGAAGAAGGTCGCTGAGCTGACGCCCGCGGCGAAGAAGCACGCCGAAGACGTCTGCAACCCGATCCTCAAAGAAGAGACCCCGTGGCCCGAGGAGCGTGCGCTCGGCGGCGTGGTCGCCGTCAGCAAGCTCAAGGCGTCGAAGGGCTTCCTCGAGGGTGAGACCGAGAAGGACCCGGGCAAGCTGATGGAAGGCGTCAACGCGGGCAAGCCGCCCGTGCTGCCGGACGGCGCGAAGAACGACATCACCGCGCAGCTGTCGATCGTCGGCAAGAACCTCGCGCGCTTCTCGTCGCGCCCCGACCTGCCGTGGACGTTCGGCGTCGTGACCAACGACACCCCCAACGCGCTCAGCGCGCCGGGCGGCTACGTGTTCGTCACCACCGGCCTGCTCAAGAAGATCACCAACGAAGCGCAGCTCGCCGGCGTGCTCGGTCACGAGATCGCGCACATCGTGCTCAAGCACTCGCTGGTGAAGTACCGCGACGGCAAGCAGAAGCAGTGCATTGCCGCGACCTTCGTCGCCTACCTCGCCGAGAACGGCATCCCGCCGTCTGAAGCGCAGAAGGACTTCGTGGAGTACGCGAAGAACTTCGCGCACACCGACCTCGACGGCTCGCAGCCGGGCTTCATCACGTTCCTCATGGGCGTGGTCATCGAGGTGCTCCAGGGCAACAACGACAAGGACTCCGAGTTCGCGGCTGACGCCATGGCGCTCGAGCTGACGGCGTTCGCCGGCTACGACACGGCGGAGTACGGCGCGTTCCTCACCTCGCTCGGCTCGAGCGGCGGCTTCCTCTCGTCGCACCCCGCGACCGAAGAGCGCGTCACCAAGCTCGACGCGCTCCGCAAGGGTGACCTCGCGCCGTTCGCGACCGGCACCGCCAAGCCCGACCTGAGCAAGCTGCTCGCTCCGGTCAAGTAAGGCCTCACGACGTTCGCAGTTCCCGGGCGCGCATCGAACACGGTGCGCGCCCGTTTTTTCGTCTCGACTTTGGAGTCACTCGTGAAACGCGCCGCCTTCGCTGCCCTGCTCTCGTTGTGCTGCTCCTGCGCCACCACCGAGTCGGCGGAGAAGAAGGACGGCGAAGAAGAGGAGCGCTCCGAGAAGTCGAAGAAGCCCACCGGTCTCTTCGGCGGCATCAACATGAACATGGCCGAGGTGCAGGCTCAGGCGGCGCGCATGAGCACGCTGGCGATGGCCGCGCGGGCCAAAGCCGATGCCACGTGCTCGAAGTTCCAGCTGCGCGAGGTGCCGTGGTCCGAAGAGCAGCGCGTCGGCACCTTTCTCGCGGTGCGTGAGCTGAAGGCGCACCCTGTCTTCTCCGGTGACAAGATCGTGCAGCACGTCGCGCTCGTCGGAAAGTTGCTCGCGCGTCGCTCACAGCGGCCCGACCTGCCGTGGACGTTCGGAGTCGTCACCAACGACGTGCCCGACGCGCAGGGCCTCGCGGGCGGTTACGTGTTCGTCACCACCGGGCTGCTCGCGCAGGTGAAGAACGAGGCGGAGCTCGCCGCCGTGCTGTCGCACGAGATCGCCCACGTCGCCGCGCGCCACCCCGTCGTCGTCTATTCGCAGGCGCTGGCGAATCAGTGCTCGGCGTCGGTGATGATCGCCGACCTCGCGCGCAACGGCGTCTCGCCCGGGCCGTCGCAGCAGCAGATGATTCAGTACGCGGAGCGCTTCGGAAACGCCGACGTCGACATGCTGCTCGACGCCGACCGCGGGTTCGAGGCGTTCCTCTTCGACACCACGATGAGCATCACCAGCTGGAACTCCGAGCGCGAATACGAAGCCGACGCCACCGGCACCGAGCTCATGGCGTTCGCCGGCTACGACTTGACGGGGTTCGACACACTCGTCGCGCGGCTCGAGACCCTGCCGATGACCAACAAGGACGGCCGCACCTTCCGCGCCGGCTGGCTCGGCAACAAGCCGTCGACCGACTCGCGACTCGCGAAACTCAAGGCGTTGCGCGAAGGCGAGCTCGCCGCGTTCAGTCACAGCGCAGCGAAGCCCGACCTCACGGAGCTCCTGGCGCCGCTGAAGAAGTAGCAGCCACAACATTTCTTCATGTGGCTCTGCGAGCCCGCAGAGCGTTGATTTCTTTCGGTTGCTACAGGTGTGCGTCGCCGGAGCACTGATCCTTCGGTTGCGCGGAGGTTAGTTAGGACTTACTAACCAACCGCGATGGCCCGGCCCCGTCTGATCAGCGACGAACAGATTCTCTCGGTGATGCGTGCGTGCGTCCTCGAGAAGGGCGCGCAGGTCTCGCTCGACACCGTCGCCGCCGAGCTCGGCGTGACGGGTCCCGCGCTCCTCAAGCGCTTCGGCAGCCGCCAGGAACTCCTCATTCGCGCCCTGTCTCCGCCGGAAAACCCGGTCTTCATCGACCATTGGGCCGCGGGCCCTGACGACCGCAACCTCCGCGAGCAGCTCACCGAGCGCTTCACCGAGATGTGGGACTTCTTCCAGGAAGTGGTGCCCTGCATCTCCGCGCTGCGTGAGAGCGGCATCGCCCACGACAAGCTCTTCCAGGGAAAGTGGAAGAGCCCGCTCCGTCTTCTGAATGCCATTACGAAATGGCTCGATCTCGCGCACGACCGCGGTCTGGTTGACGTGCCGTCGTCCGACAGCGTGGCCACCGCCATGTTGGGCAGCGTCCAGACCCGCGCGTTCACCGCGCACATCGCCAAGGTGACGTACTCCGCGAAGAGCAACCGCGAGTACCTCGCTGATCTCGTCGAACTCTTCTGCCGTGCGCTCGCTCCTCGCGCCCGGCGTTCCACCGCAGCTTCCCCCACGAGGTATTCCGCATGACTCGCACCACCCTGTTGCTCGGCGCACTCGCGCTGGCCGCCTGCCACAAACCCGAAGCCGCTCCCGAAGCGGGCACCAAGAAGACCGAGCTGATCGCCCTGCCGCCCGTGAAGGTCGAGACCGGCGTGGTCGACATCCAGAAGATGCCGCGCTTCCTGACGCTCACCGGCTCCATCGCCGCCGAGCGCAACTCCGACATCGCCGCCAACGTCTCGGGCCGCGTGACCAACACCTACGTCGAGCGCGGCATGCCGGTGAAGATCGGCCAGATCATCGCGGTGGTCGACTCGCGCGCCGCCGGTTTCCAGGCCGCCGCCGCCAACGCGCAGAGCCAGGCCGCGCAGACCCAGGTTGCCCTCGCCAAGCAGGACTGCGAGCGCGCCGACACGCTCTTCTCGCAGGGCGCCATCGCCAAGAGCGAGTTCGAGCGCCTCAAGACGCAGTGCACCGCGCAGCTGTACACGGCCAACGCCGCGCAGGCGAACGCCGACCTCGCCAACAAGACCGCCAGCGACACCGTCATTCGCGCGCCGTTCGACGGCATCATCGGCGAGCGCTTCGTGAACGTCGGTGAGTACGTGCAGCCGCCGACCCGCGTGGCCAGCATCTTCGCCATCAACCCGGTGCGCGTGACGTTGAGCGTGCCCGAGCCGGCCGTCGCGCTGGTGAAGGAAGGCCAGGAGCTGCAGCTCTCGGTGAGCAGCTGGCCCAACAAGACGTTCCCCGCCACCGTGCGCTTCGTTTCGCCGACGCTGCGCACCAACACCCGCGACCTCATCGTCGAGGCCAACGCCAAGAACGACGACGGCGCGCTCAAGCCCGGCATGTTCGCCACCGCGCGGCTCGCGGTCGGTGAAGAGGAGCAGCCCACCGTTCCCGTCGAGGCCATTCGCGCCGACGGCACCGTGAAGCGCCTCTTCCTCGCGCGCAATGGTCAGGCCTTCGAAGTGGTGGTGCAGACCGGAGTCGAGAAGGACGGCCGCATCGCCGTGCTCGAGCCGCTGCCCGCCGGAGACAAAGTCATCGTCACCCCGCCGCCTGGGCTCCAGGACGGCAGCTCGATTCAGTAACCGAATTCTTTAGAAAGCCCGGAGCTCCACCATGCAATGGCTCGCTGAGCTGTGTGTGAAGAGGCCCGTCTTCGCGACGGTGCTGTCACTCGTCATTCTCGTCGTCGGCGGCGTGTTCTACACGCAGCTGGGCGTCGACCAGTTCCCCAAGATCGACTTCCCGGTGGTCGCCATCACCACCGTGCAGCCCGGCGCGTCGCCGGAAGACATCGAGCGCGAGATCTCCGACAAGATCGAAGGCGCGGTGAACACCATCTCCGGCATCGACGAGCTGCGAAGCACGTCGGCCGAGGGTGTGAGCCAGGTCGTCATTCAGTTCGCGCTCGAGAAGAACGTCGACGTCGCGTCGCAGGAAGTGCAGCAGAAGGTGAACACCGTGCTGGCCGAGCTGCCCAAGGGCATCGACCCGCCGGTGGTCGTGAAGTTCGAGCCTGACGCGCTGCCGGTGTTGTTCGTTGCGTTGCGCGCGCCGGGCAAGACGGTGCGTGAAGTGACCGACCTCGCCGACCGCGTCGTGCGTCGCCGGCTCGAGACCGTGGGCGGCGTCGGCAAGGTGGTGCTCATCGGTGGCCGCAAGCGTCAAATCGACGTGCAGGTCGACCCGGTGAAGTTGAAGGCGCTCGGCCTCTCTCCGCTCGAGGTCGCTGGCGCCATCAACGCGCAGAACATCACGCTGCCCGGTGGCCGCGTCGACACCAGCCGCGACTACCTCACGCTGCGCGTGAACGGCCGCGTCGAATCGGTCGACGAGCTGCGCGCCATCATCGTGCGCGACTCGGGTGGCCGCTCGATTCGTCTCGATGAAATCGCCGTCGTGCAAGACGGTGTGCAGGACGTCGACTCGTCGGCGCGCTGGAACGGTGAGCGCACGGTGCTGATGAGCATCAGCAAGCAGTCGGGCACCAACACCGTGGCCGTCGTCGACTCCATCAAGTCGCGCATGCTCGACGTGCAGAAAGAACTGCCCGCCGGCTACGTGCTCGAAGTGCAGCGCGACGGCTCGGCCGTGGTGCGCACCGGCACCGAGGCGGTGACCGAGCACTTGATTCTCGGCGCGCTGTTCGCGGCCATCATCGTGCTGCTCTTCCTCGGCAACGTTCGCTCGACGGTCATCGCCGCGCTCGCGATTCCCACGTCGATCATCGGCACGTTCGCGCTGATGAAGCTGCAGGGCTACACGCTCAACACCATCACCCTGCTCGCGCTCGCGCTCGCGGTGGGCATCGTGATCGACGACGCCATCGTCGTGCTCGAGAACATCTTCAAGCAGGTCGAAGAGCACCACATCCACCCCAACCAGGCGGCCATCACCGGCACGCGTGAAATCGGTCTCGCCGTTCTCGCGACCACGCTCTCGCTCATCGCGGTGTTCCTCCCCATCGCGTTCGTCGCCGGCATTCCCGGTCGGTTCCTCGGCTCATTCGGCATCACGATGAGCTTCTCGATCGCGGTGTCGCTGTTCGTGAGCTTCACGCTCACTCCGTCGCTCGCGTCGCGCTGGCTCGACCCGAAGTGGTCGCCCGGCCTCTTCATGTGGATCTTCGCGCCCCCCATGGCCTTCCTGTTGTGGGTCGGCCCGCGCATCGACCCCACGCTGAAGAAGGTGGTCGACGTGTTCTACCGCCCGGTCGAGCGCCTCTACGTCTCGCTGCTCGACTTCCTCATGGCCCGCCGGTGGATCGTCGTTCTCATCTCGCTCGGCTCGCTGGTCGCCATGGGTCCGCTCGGCGCGAAGGCCAAGAAGGGCTTCTTGCCCGTCGACGACCGCGCGCAGTTCGAGGTCGTGGTGCGTCTGCCCGAAGGCCGCTCGGTGCCGGCGACCGAGCTGGTCGGTGAGCGCGTGGCGCGCATCATTCGCGCCATGCCCGAAGTGACGGCCACGCTGGTCACCATCGGTGACGACGCGGCGCGCACTCCGAACCAGGCGCGCATCTACGTGAAGATGGTGCCGCCTGATCAGCGCACCATCTCGCAGTTCGATTTCCAGAATCAGGTGCGCGAGAAGATTCTCCCCACGCTGCCGCCCGAGCTGAAGGTGAACGTCGCCGACGTGAACGAGTTCGGCGGCGGTCAGGCCACCGCGAAGATTCAGTTCGTGCTCGCCGGCCCCGACATGCGCGTGCTGTCTGATTCCACGCCGCGCATCATCGAGCGCATCAAGAAGGAAGTGCCCGGCGCGGTCGACGTCGATTCGACGCTGGTGCTCGGCAAGCCGGAGCTCGGCGTGTACGTCGATCGCAAGCGCGCCGCCGACCTCGGCGTGCAGGTCATCGACGTGGCGCAGGCGCTCCAGTACCTGGTCGCCGGTCAGAAGGTGTCGACGTACGCGGAAGGCGGCGAGCAGTACGAAGTGCGCCTGCGCGCCACGCCCGAATACCGCAGCAACGAAGACGCGCTGCGCCTCATCACCGTGCCGTCACGCAAGCTCGGCCTCGTCACGCTGGCCGACGTGGTGCAGGTGAAGACCGGCACCAGCCCCGCGGCGATTCTGCGCTACCAGCGCGAGCGTCAGGTGACGTTCCTCGCGAACGCCGGCCCCGGCGCGTCGCAGGGTGACGTCGGCGATCGCATTCGCGCCATCCTCGATCAGGAAGTGCCGAAGCTCGGCAAGGGCTTCGCGGTGAAGCCGCAGGGTCAGACCAAGCTCATGCGCGAGACCGGCTTGAGCTTCATCTTCGGTCTGCTCGCGAGCTTCGTGTTCATGTACCTGATTCTCGCGGCGCAGTTCGAGTCGTGGCTGCACCCGGTCACCATTCTCATCTCGCTGCCGCTGACGCTGCCGTACGCCATCGCCTCGGTGATTTTGTTCGACCAGGCGCTCGACCTGTACAGCTTCCTCGGCATCTTCGTGCTCTTCGGAGTCGTGAAGAAGAACGCGATTCTGCAGATCGATCACAGCAACCAGCTGCGTGAGAAGACCGAAGCGCCGGTCGAGAAGGCGCTCGACCTCGCGCGCAAGATCGACAACGAGAGCGAGATTCGCGAAGTGCTGCACCAGCACCTCGACACCATCGTGGGCCGCGAGCGGCTCGACAAGGCGCTCGCCAAGGCCAACTTCCTGCGCTTCGAAACGGTCGAGAAGCGGGTGCGCAAGGCGGCGCGGCTCCAGGCGATTCTGCAGGCCAACAAGGACCGTCTGCGTCCGATTCTGATGACCACCTTCGCGTTCGTGGCCGGCATGATTCCGCTCGTCACCGCGCGCGGCATCGGCTCGGGCTTCAACCGCGCGACCGCCGGTGTGGTCGTCGGTGGGCAGTCGCTCTCGCTGCTGCTCACGCTGGTCGCCGTGCCCGTCGCGTATTCGTTCTTCGACGACATCGCGATGCTGTTCAAGAAGCGCGAGTCGGTCACCACGGTGCCCGCGCCCGCCGAAACCAAATCTGAGCACGCAGGCGATTCGCTCGCCGGTGCGGAGGTCAGCAAGTGAAGACCGCAGCAGCAGTGATGACGGCGCTCGTCTCGGTGAGCGCGTTCGCGCAGAGCGACCTCAAGTCGTTCATCGACGCAGCCCACAAAGAGAACGTCGATCGCCGCATCTCGATCGAAGTGCGCAACAAGGCGGCGAGTGACTTCACGGCGGCGTGGGGTGGGTTGTTGCCCGCGCTCACCGTGCAGGGCGTGTGGACGCACAACCAGTTCGCCGCGGAGCTGAGCCTCCCCAAGACCGACGCCGACGGAAAGACGGTGCTCGCGCGTGACGACAGCGGTCAGTACGTCATCACGCCGGCGCTGTTCCGCGACACGACGACGGGCGCCGTGAACTTCAACCCCAACGTCGGTACGGCGACTCCGGAGTATTCGAAGCGCGCGATTCAGCTGCAGGACCAGCTGACCGCGGTGTTCCGCATCGACGTGCCGCTCATCGACGTGGCGCGCTGGGTGCGCGTCGCCGGAGCGGGCATCAACAAGGAATCAGCCGAGCTGCGCGAGGCGTACATGAAGGACGTCATCACGCGGCAGGTCGTCGGCGCCTACTACGGCTACGCGGCCGCGCTCGCGCTGCGTCAGTCGGCGGAGAAGTCGTTCGCGGCGGCCGAAGCGCAGGCGAAGTTGATGGAGATTCGCACGCGCGTGGGCACCAGCACCGAGCTCGATTTGGCGCGTGCGCGCGCCGAGGTGCAGCGCAACCGGCAGACGGTGGCTGATGCGATTTCGTTGATCGCCACGTCACGTCGCGCGCTGCGCACGCTCACCAGCGTCGAGCCGCCTGATTCGATTCCCGAGTGGGCGGACAACATGGCGCCTGAGTCGTCGCTCGAAGAGCTCGAGAAGCGCATCGAGCAGCTGCCGCTGGTGCAGGCTTCCGACAAGGAAGCGAAGGCGGGCGAGCTGGCGTCGACCGGCGCGGCGCTGACCCTGGTGCCGACCGTGAGCGGCAACTTCAGCGAGAACGTCAGCAACGCTTCTGGTTTCACCGGGCAGAACACGTCGTTCGCGCTCGGCATCAACGCGACGTGGCGCATCGACGTGCCGACGGTCGCCAACATCAACAGCGCGGGAGCGCTCGCGGCGCAGGCGAAGCTGGCGGCGGAGAAGACGCGGCTGCAGTCGAGAGATC
Organism: Archangium sp.; assembly: GCA_047600485.1. Lineage (GTDB taxonomy): Bacteria > Myxococcota > Myxococcia > Myxococcales > Myxococcaceae > Archangium_A. The sequence continues at coordinate 8,724,370 of JASGKS010000001.1, read as the reverse complement.
AGATCAACTCCGACTTTCAGCGGCTCACGGCGGCGTTGATCAAGATCGAAGCGGCGAAGGCCCAGGTCTCTGCCGCCGAGCGCGCAGCGCAGGTCTCGCGTGACCGCTACGCGGTGGGTTCGGCGACGCAGATCGAAGTGATTCAGGCCGAGCGTGACCTGTTCACCTCGGAGCTCGGGCAGATTCAGGCGCGCACCGAGCTGGCCACGGCGCGGGCATCGCTCCACCTCTCGGCGGCGCTGCCGCTCGAGTAGGCCGCGAGCATCGAGGAGCCGGCGCGCTTGCACCTGACGTAGCGTCAGCTCCTACCGTCGCGCGCCATGAACGCACTGACGGCTGTACCCTTCCGCTTCATGAAGTCTCCGGCGCGTTGGCGCATCGGCGATGTCGCGAAAGCCGCGAACGTGACGGTGCGCACGTTGCGTCACTACGAACGTCTCGGTCTTCTGCCGCGCGCCACGCGCTCCGCGGGTGATCAACGCGTGTACGACGCGAGCGCCGTGAAGCGGCTGGTGCGCATTCGGGCCCTGCGCGAGCTCGGGCTTTCGCTCGACGCGATTCGCAAGGTGCTTCGGTCCGACGTCACCGTTCGCGAGACGCTGCGTGCGCAGCTCGACAGCGTCGATGCGGAACTCGAGCGATTGAAGAAGCTGCGCACCCTGCTCGCGCACGCGGCCGAGCACGCGAAGCGGGTCGACGATACGGGTGAGCTGCTCTCGGCCCTCGAGGCGCGCGCGTACCTGCAGCGCCACGTCGACTCGCGCCCGCATTCGCCCGTGCCGGTCGAGGAGTGGAATGCGATTCGCGACGAGCTGCGGGCGTGTCAGCGCGCTGGCCTGGCCGCAGACGCTGCTCGAGTGAAGAAGATCGCCGGCCGGGCTTTGCAGCGTCTGAGCGAATTCGCCGGTGGTGACGTGAAGGCGCTCGAAGCACTCTCGCAGCTGCGCGTGCTCGACCCGCCAAAGGATTTCGGCGGCTGGGACGCCGAGCTGTTCCGCTACCTCGAGCGCGCACTCGCGCGGCATTCCTCGAGGGGAAGCGCGTGAAGTTCGCCGCACGCTCGGCTCATTCGAGCGTGCCCCTCGACACCGGGCGATTCTCGAGCCGGCCCAGCGTGGACTCTCGTCATCGTTGCTGACACCGCGCGCGGAACCACCGCCCTCTCGTCATCATCGCTGACAGTGGCGGGCGCCGCGGCGCCACGGAAAATGCCGTCATCGTCGCTGACACCGCGCGACGCGTAGCCACCGCACTCTCGTCATCGTCGCTGACACCGCGCGACGCCGAGCATCGCTTTCAGATCTCTCACACCGCATCGCCCCAGGAGCCCCATGGAACAGACCATCCGCGTCGGCGCCGTCGACCTCACCTTCGACACGCACGGAGACGCATCACACCCCACGGTGCTGCTCATCATGGGCCTCGCCGCCCAGCTCATTCACTGGTCCGACTCCTTCATCGACGCGCTCGTGAAACGCGGCTTCCACGTCGTGCGCTTTGACAATCGCGATTCCGGTCGCTCGACGCACTTCGACGGCGCTCCCGCTGATTTTCCCGCCGCGCTCCGGGGTGACTTCTCGAACGTCGCGTACACGTTCAGCGACATGGCAAACGACACGGTCGGGCTGCTCGATGCGCTTCACATCGATTCAGCCCATCTCGTCGGCGCCTCACTCGGCGGAGCCATCGCCCAGACCATCGCGCTCGAACACCGCACCCGCGTGCGCACCCTCACCTCGATGATGACCGGCACCGGCGACCCGAAGGTCGGCTTCATTCACCCCGAAGCCGGCAAAGTCGTCTTCTCTCCCGCGAAGACGCGCGAAGAAGTCATCGCCCGCGCGATTCGCTCGCATGAAGTCACCGGCTCACCGCTCTACCCGACCGACCCGAAGCTCATCGCCGAGCGTGCAGGCCGCGCCTGGGATCGAGACCACGACCCGCTCGGTCCCGTGCGCCAGGGCATCGCGAGCCTCGCGAGCGGAGATCGCACCGAACGTCTGCGAACACTCGACGTGCCGACGCTGATCATTCACGGTCTCGCAGACACGCTGTGCGACCCGAGCGGAGGTCGCGCAGCGGCCGCGGCGATACCCAACGCCGAGCTCCACCTCATCGAGGGCATGGGGCACGAACTGCCCGCGCAGCTTCACGAGCGACTCGCGACGCTCATCTCCTCAGTGGCCGGAAAGAGATGAGCGCTGAGCGTCACTGCACCGCGAAGATCAGATCGTCTCGATCGTCGTAGCTCCCTGCCGCGCACGGACTGGCCGAACCCGAGTAGCGGAAGACGCCACGGATCGCCTGCAAGCCCCCAGGAGGGAGCGTGAAGGTCGTCGAGATCGTCCTCGCGCCGGCTCCAGGCGGAATGAACGTGCCAATGAGCGACCAACTCGGCGAGGCGACGTTGGTCGTCGAGTAGATGTCGAGCATGTCGGCCGTGTAGCCCGAGTAGGCCCACACGGTCGCGGTGACGCGCACCGTCTTGCCCGCGGCCATTGCGGTGCCGTCGACCGTTTCAATCAACAGCCCGTCGAGCGATTCGTCGGAGTGGTACCCACCCGACGCGCCGTCGTAGCAACTGTTGTTGATGGTGTTGGGCGAGTTCACTTCGGGCCCGAGCGCGGACCGGCCGTTGATCAGCGTGCCGGTGGTGCATGACCTGCCGAAAGAGGCACACGCGGGTGCGCGCCGGGTGCTGTCGAACACCGCGGTGTTCGCCGGAGCCGAGGTGTTGCTCACCGTGACCGGTCTGGTCGCCGTGCCCTGATTGTTCGCGGCGTCATAGGCGCGCAGTGTGAGCGTGCGGCTGCCGTTCGCCGCGGTCGTGGTGTTCCACGTGAACGAGTACGACGGCCCGGTCGAGGTGCCGAGCAGCGTCGCTCCGTCGTAGAGCTCGACGCGAGTCACGGCGTTGTTGTCGCTCGCCGTCGCGGTCACCGTCACCGTTCCATACAACGTGGCGCCCGACGCAGGGTTCGTGAACGCCACGCTCGGCGCCGTGGTGTCGGCGTTGTTCACCGTCACGAGGATCGTGTCCGACCACGCAGAGTTGTTCGAGGAGTCGTACGCGCGCGCGAAGATCCCGTGCGTTCCGTTCGTGGTCGATGCGGTGTTCCAGTTCATGGAATACGGCGGCGTCGTGCTGCTCCCCAGATAGGTCGACGCATCGAGGTAGAAGTAGACGATCGAGACGGCAACGTTGTCGGTCGCGTTGGCCGAGACCGTGACCTGCCCCGACACGACCGCATTGCTCGCCGGCGCAGTGATCGACACCGCCGGCGGCGCAAAGTCTCGATCGACCGTCACGGTGATCGGCGCGCTGAAGGTGACGTTGCCCCAGAGGTCGACCGCGCGGCTCTTCAGCACGTGGGTGCCGTTGAGGGTCGGCGACCAGCTCACCGTGAACGGCGCGGTGGCCGAGTTGCCGATCGCGTTGTTGCCATCGAGGATCGTCACCTGAGCAAGGCCGTAGTCGTCGCTCGCCGTCGCGGTGACGGTCACCGTGTTGCGAATCGTGGCGCCGTCGAGCGGGTTGGTGATCGCCGTGGTGGGCGCCGTGGTGTCGGGAACGTTCGCGACCGCGAAGACCAGGTCGTCACGATCGTTGTAGTTGCCCGGTCCGCACGTCGAGGCCGAGCCGCCGTAGCGATACACGCCGCGAATCGCTTGCAGCGTGCCGCTGGGCAAGCGGAACGTCGTCGAGAGCGTGCTCTGGTTGAGAACGCCCGTGCTGAGCGTCGTGAGGTACGTCCACGCGGGGCTCGACGCGTTGGCTGCGCTGTAGAGATCGAGCCAGTCGCCGTACGTCACCGCAGTCCACACGGTCGCGTCGATGCGCGCCAGCTTGCCGCTGTTGAGCGGATTTCCGTCGAGCGACGAGATCTTCAGTCGGTCGAGTGACTCGCTCGTGTGAAAGCCGCCGGCCGCGCCATCGGCGCACGAGTTGTTGATGGTGTTGGGAGTGTTCGGTTCGCTCCACCCGCGCCCGATCGTCATCGTCGAATCGCATGAGTTCGTCACTTGCAGACAAGCGGGTGCCTTCAGGCTCGCGCTGTAGTCCGCAACTCCCGGAATGATGCAGACGTTGCTGGAGCACACCTCAGACGCCAGGCAGGTGCCGCAGTTGAGCGGCGCGCCGCAGCCGTCGGTGGTGTCTCCGCAGTCTTTCTCCTGCTCCGCACACGTCCGGGGAACACAGACGCACTGATTCGCCGTGCAGACCGAGTTCGCGTTGCAGGTGCCGCAGTTCAGATTCCCGCCGCAGTTGTCGGGCACCCAGCCGCAGGTGGCATTCGCGCCGGCGCAGGTCGTGGTGACGGTGCACTCCGAATACAGCTCGGCGTCGCTCTGAGGTCCGTTGCTCCCGGTGCCTCCAGCGATGAGGAACTGTCCCTGGCCGAGCGAAGCGATCGCACCGACCGAGTGCGTGCTGAGCAGCGCTCCGATTCGCCGATAGCTGTTGGTCGCAGGGTCAATCACCTCGGCGAAAGGAGACCCGTAGCCACCCAGTGAATAGACGGTGCCGGTCGTCGACAGCGCGAGCAGCGGCTTGTTCGACGAGCGGTCGCTGCCGAAGGTCGCCCAGCTGTTGGTGCTCGGGGTGTACCGATTGAACACCGCGGTGAAGGAATCGACCGGTCCGCTGCTCCCATTGACCAGCACCACCGAGCCATCAGGCAGCTTGAGCGCCGAGGCGTACGCGCGGGGCAGACTCGTCGGAGCAAGCGCCGCCCACGTTCCCGTCGCCGGCGAATACGCCTCGACCGAAGCGGTGCCGCTCGTGCCACCGGCGACGAACACGCGCCCATCGTCGAGCAGCAGCGCCACGCCACCGCTGTGGCTGACCGAAGGCGAAGCGGCCGCGGTGAAGGTCTGCGTGGTCTCATCGAAGAGCCGCGAAGTGCCGCCCACCTCGAGCACGCGCCCATCTGCGAGGCGCACCGCGAAGAGATGAGGCGACTCATTCGTGCCCACGATGCTGAACGTCCCGGTCGCGGGATCGAAGAGCTCGTCGGACGGATCGAGCAGGCTCGAGACGCCACCGCTGATCAACACCTTGCCGGAATTGAGGAGCACCGCTTGATGCCCCGACCGCGGCACGTTCATCGAGCCCGCAGTGTCCGTCCACGTGGCGGTTGCCGGGTCGTAGATTTCGCCCGGGCCCAGGTTGATGTCGCCACCCACGGCCAACACCCGCCCATCTCCCAGCGTGGTCAAAGTGAGGTTCGCGCGAGCGTGATTCATCGACGTGGTCGATGCGGTGAGAAACTGCTTCACCGAACTCACTGCTGCTGACTCTCGTGGAACCGCTCCGGGAAGCTGCGTGGTCTCACAACCGACCAGCACGACAGCACTCACCGCAAACAACGCCCGTATTCTCAACATGTGTTCGCCCTCGCCCAAGAACTGCGTTCAACGCCCGGGCGGCACCATAGCGAACGCAGCGCGCTTCGTCACTCGACGTAGAGCGCGCTCGACATCACCCACGGTCGTTCAGCGCCGAACCACGCCTTCCGCGCGTTGCCCCACGGCCGCAGGTGCTTCGGCACGATGCGCACCTCGACCTTGTAGGCACCCGCCGACGTCGGAGTGAATTCGAGCGTGCCTTCCGTTGCGCGCGCCACCTCGTCCCAGCCGCCTTCGCGCGCCTTGCTGAGAATCAACGTCACCACCGGCTGTTCACCACTCGCGTCGAGCTCACGCACGTGCGGCACCGTCGCCACCAGCGTCGGGCTCGCTGCGAGCTGCGCCGTCTCTCCGATTTCCTTCGTCGCCCCGCCCTGCCGCGCGAAGAAATCGAAACCTTCCGCGTAGCCCATGAACTCGAACACGCCGAAGTTGCGCCCGCTCTTCAGCGCTTCCTTCAGCTCGACGTCGTCCCACGTGCCGTCGCTCTTCGCGCGCACCAGCAGGTGATTCGAAAACGCGCCCATCATGCGGCGGTAGCTGTCGATGCGCTCTCCGTCCTGCAGCTTCTGGGGAAACGTATTCTGGTGGCAGTCGCTGCCCATCGTGGTCACGCGCTTGTTGCCACGCGCGAGCACCGTGCCCCACGTCGTCATGTAGAGGTCGTCATCGAGGTTGAATGCCGCGAGGAAGAGATCGGGGTGCGGGAAGCCGTCGATCATCCCCTTGTCGACGTAGTTGAGGACGAGATCAGCCGCGACGCCGCCGTTCTTCAGCGCGTTGCGATGCAGGTTGAACATCTCGAACCCATCGAGGTGCATGTCGATCAACTGCTGCACCGTCCAGTCTTCCGCGTGCGCGACGAGGTTCACGCCGTTCACCGCGTGGAATTGATCGAGCTTGCCGTTGCTGATGTCTCCGTAGTCGCGCATGCCCGCATCACCGACGTGCTCCTCGAGGCCGACCGGCATCGCGCCCGTCTCGGTGCCCGCCATGATCAACGGCGCGTACCCGTTGGGACACATCAGGCGATTCGCGGTCGGCTTGCTCCCGCGCTGCACCAGCACGTCGCCCTTCATCGCGTCGAACAGCAGCACCGCCGGAAACTCGTTGTCGCGGAAGCTGTCGCCGTGGTCGGTGAGGAAGAAGAAGTCGTCTTGCGACGCGCACACGCCCGCGCGGAAATCGGCGAGGCACGGCTGGTTGTAGACGCCGTTCATGTCGTGCGGCTCACCGTCACACGCGTCGTGCGAATAGATGCTGTGCACGTGCACCAGGCCGCGCAGCTCGATGAAGCCGCGCGCGTTCGGGGTGCGCGCGAGCGGCAACACCGTTCCGGGCGCCCACGTCGGCGGAGGCGGAGGTGGTTCCATCTTCACCTCGGGACAGCCGGTCAGCAGCACCAGCACCGCGAGACTGGAGAGTCGAAGCATGCGCGCTTCTTTTCACACTCCCGGCTCACTCGTCGAACGTCGCCGCGCGAATCGACTTGATGCGCGTCTCGAGCGCCTTCGCGCGCTTCGGGGCAATTGCCGCCAACAACGACAACGCCTGCGCCCGAAATCGCAACAACCCCGCATCACCGGCGTGCTCGGCGGCGAGCTCCGCGTGTCGTGCCGCGCGCGCAGTTCGCCCCAACTTCCATTCGCAGTACGCCAGGCCGTGATGCCGCCGAAAGCGCGCGAACGCCGCTGTCGAATCATCGTCGGCAATCGACGCGTACAGCTTGCGAGCTTCGGCATGCCGCGCCGGTTTGGCGTGCGAGTGCGCGTAGGCGAGTTGATCGAGCACCCGCGCGCGGTAGCACTCGCGGTCTGCTCCACGCGGCAGCTCGGCCACCAGCGCTTCGACGCGCCGCAGACGCTCGAACACGTCGACGCCTTGTTGCGACTCGAGACGCGCGGCGAGCAACTCCGCCTCGACGCGGCCCGCGCCCGAGAGCCCCGCGGCACGCTTCTGACGTTCGGCCGCCACCGCGAACTCGCCGCGCTCGAGCGCGACCGACGCCAGGCCCAGCTGAATCCACCCGCCAGCGGACGACTCCGCGATGGGAGGGCGATCCCACAACCAGAGTTGTGATTCTCGCAGTGAGCGCGGCAGGTCGGAGAAACGGCTGTGGTACTGCCCCATCCACTTCGCGGTCTGTTCGAGGGGCGCCGGCACCCCGAAGTGCTTGAGCAACCACCGCCCGTATTGCCCGCCCGGCTCGTTCCCTCGCGAACGCAACCGTCGCAGCGCCCGCTCGATGGAGCCGGGGTCGTCGGGCAGTTCGGTGTTCTTGCCTGCACGCCGAATCAACAACTGGGTGAGCGCGGTCAGCCCACCGTGCTCGAGAATCAGCGTCTCGACGTAGCGCTCCCACGTGCAACCCAGCGGAGGAGACCCAATGTCCGGAATCGTGTCCTGCCGAGCGGCGCGAGCCATGGCTACGAATCTCGCATGACCAACACCAACGACAGACACTTCACCGCCGTCACCTGGAACGTGCTCGCACAGAAATACGTGTTCGCCGACCGCTACCCGCAGTGTCTCCCCGAGGCACTCGACGCCACGGCACGTCGCGAGCTGCTCGTGCGCCGCATGCGCACGTTGGAAGCCGACGTCCTCTGCTTGCAGGAAGTCGAGCCCGAGGTCTTCTCGCGACTCGAAACCGATGTCTTCGGCGCGACGCACACCGGCGTGCTCGCGCTCAAGCCCGGTCGCGCAGAAGGTTGCGCCCTCTTTGCTCGCAAGACGACCTTCGACTGGCTCGAGCACTGGACCGTGAAGTTCGAGCACGGTGACGGCCTCGCTCTCGGCGCGCGACTCCAACACCGCAGCGCCGGAGTCGAGCTCGCCGTCATCTCCGCGCACCTCAACTGGGAAGCCGACTCTGTTGCGCCCGAGCGTCACCGTGGCCTCGCGCAGATGCAGCAGCTCCTCACCGAGCGTCTGCGCGCGCCGAAAGCGCGCTGGCTCTTCGCCGGAGACTTCAACGCCATCTCCCAGAGCGTCGTGCTGGAACGCGCCTACGCCAGCGGCATGGCCGAGAGCTGCCGCACGCAACGCCCGTGGGACACGTGCAACATCAACGGGCGGTGTCGCAAGATCGACTACCTCCTGTTTTCGGAAGGAGCGCTCGACCCCGCGCCCGCACCGCTTCCCGCGCTGCGGCGTGACACCGCGTTGCCCTCACTGACCGAGCCGTCAGACCACCTCGCGCTCACGGTGCGCTTCACGGCGCGCTGATCACGACAACGCCGTCACGCCTGACGCACACGCCTCGACTCGAGATGCGCCTCCGCTCGGAAGAACGGTGGGCACGTCGATTGCTCCTGCCGCCCGCTCCACGAAATGGCCGGAGGAAACGAGCGACGCATGTACGAGTGCCAGAAGTGTCAGGGGTTGGTTCCAGAAAATCAGTCGGCGTGCCCGAACTGCAGCGCCGGCCCGAAGTGGTGGAAGTGGCCGCTCGCGATTCTCGGAGCGGGCTTCGCGACGGTGACGCTCTCGGCCTGCTACGGCCCGGCGTGCGCGACGACGGTGACGCTCGAAGACGGCGGCACCACGACCGTCGGCGCGGGCAACGCGTGCACCACGGCGACCTACGACTGCCGTGACCGTGCTCCCGACGGTGGATACCCGAGCGACTGGGACTACTTCTGCGGCTCCCGCCCGGCGACCGATGGCGGCAACGACGCGGGCACCGACGGAGGCAGCGACGCCGGGCCATGAGTGAACGCGACGCCCTCTTCCGCCGCTTCGACGTCTCCACGCCACGCGCGCCGCGCTACGTGGTGTGGGAACTCACGTTGGCCTGTGACCAACCCTGCACGCACTGCGGCTCGCGTGCAGGTGGTGCGCGCGAGGGAGAACTCTCGCGCGAACAGGCACTCGACGTCGTGAAGCAGCTCGCCGCGCTCGGTTGCTTCGAGTGCGCGCTCATCGGCGGAGAGGCGTACCTGCACCCGGCGTTCTTCGACGTCGTGCGCGCGCTCAAGGCGCACGGCATCCGGCCCACCATGGCCTCGGGCGGGCGCAGCATCACGCCGCAGCTCGCTCGAGAGATGGCGGACGCGGGGCTGTATTCGGTTTCGATTTCCGTCGACGGGCTCGAAGCCACGCACGACTTGATGCGCGCCAACCGCGGCAGCTTTCGCCAGGCGCTCAGCGCGCTCGAGTCGCTCGCCGCGGCGGGCATTCGCACCTCGGCCAACACCAACTTCAATCGGCTGAACGAGAGCGACCTGGAGCCGCTCTACGCCGTGTTGAAGGCCGCGGGCATTCGCGCGTGGCAGGTGCAGGTGACGGTGCCGCTCGGTCGCGCAGCAGATCGCCCGGCGATGCTCTTTCAGCCGTGGGACCTGCTCACGTTTCTCCCGCGCCTCGCCGAGCTGAAGAAGCGCGCGTGGCAGGACGGCATCGTGGTGCAGCCGGGAAACAACCTCGGCTACTTCGGCCCCGAGGAAACGGTGCTCCGCTCTCCCAAACCCGGCATGACCGATCACTTCCAGAGCTGTCAGGCGGGAAAGCAGCTGATGGGCATCGAGGCCGACGGCGCGGTGAAGGGCTGCCCGTCGTTGCAGACCTCGCACTACGTCGCCGGCAACGTGAAGCACGAGTCGCTCGAATCGCTGTGGACGCGGCCGAGCAACATGGACCTTACGCGCCAGCGCACGGTCGACGACCTCTGGGGTTTCTGCCGCACGTGCCCCTTCGCGCAGAAGTGTCTGGGTGGCTGCAGCTTCACCGCGCACGCGATCGCGGGTCGCCCCGGCAACAACCCGTTCTGTCATTTCCGCGCGAAGACGCTCGCGGCTCGCGGGGTGCGCGAGCGGCTGGTGCTCCGCGAGCGCGCTCCAGGAGAGCCGTTCGATTGCGCGCGTTTCGAGCTCGTCGAAGAACCGCTCGACGCTCCTGATCCGCGGCCGCCGACGCCGCGCCAGTTGGTGAAGAAGCAGAGCGCGGTGCGTGACATGCTCCGCGTCGATTGAAGCGAGTCACCCGTCGCCAACTCTTCGCGCTCGCCGGTATCGGCGCGCTCTACGGCAGCTTCCGCTACGGCCACACCCGCGCCGCACGCGCGGCACCACCGAGCGGCCCACTCTCGCAAGGCGCCAAAGACCTCATCGCTCGCGCGTGGAAGGGGCTCGACCCGGCGCGCGTGCTCGACACGCACGTTCACGTGGTGGGGCTCGGCAAGGGCGGGTCCGGCTGCGAGGTCGGTGAGCGCCTTCAGTCGGTGCTGAATCCGATGGAGTACATGAAGTTCTCCATCTACCTCGCGGCCTCGGGCGTCTCGTCGCTCGAGCAAGCCGACGCGCAGTACATCGAGCGGCTCACCTCGCTGGTGAAGAGCCAGTCACCGCACGGCAAGCTGCTGCTCTTCGCGTTCGACCGCTTTCACGACGAGAACGGCGTCGCGCACCCCGAGTCGAGCGAGTTCTACACGCCGAATTCCTACGTCATCTCGCTCGCGAAGAAGGCACCCGAGCTCTTCGTGCCCTGCGCGTCGATCCACCCGTATCGCGCCGACGCGGTGACCGAGTTGGAGAAGGTCGCGAGCGAAGGCTGCGTCGCCGTGAAGTGGCTGCCCAACGCGATGAACATCGACCCGTCGAACGCGAAGTGTGACGCGTTCTACGACGCGCTCGCGAGGCTGCAGGTACCGCTCATCACGCACGCCGGCGAAGAGAAGGCCGTGCACGCCGAAGAGGCACAGCGCCTGGGCAACCCGCTCCACCTGCGCCGGCCGCTCGGGCGCGGCGTGAAGGTCGTCGTGGCGCACTGTGCTGCACTGGGCAGCAACCCCGACCTCGACGCGGGGAACGCGGCCGCTCCGTGGGTCGACAACTTCGAGCTCTTCACGCGGCTGATGAAAGAGGAGAAGTGGGACGCCAATCTCTTCGGCGAAATCAGCGCCATGACGCAGGTCAACCGCGTCGGCGCGCCGCTGCGCTACCTGCTCGAGCACCCCGAGACGCACGCGCGGCTCATCAACGGCTCCGACTACCCGCTGCCCGCCATCAACGCGCTGATGCAGACCAGCGCCATCGTGAAGGCCGGCTTTCTCACCGAAGACGAGCGCACGCTGCTCAACGAAATCGATCAGCACGACCCGCTGCTCTTCGACTTCGTCACCAAGCGCACGGTGCACGTCGGCGACACGCACTTCGCTGACTCGGTCTTCATGCCGACGCTGTTCGCGAAGACCTGAAGCACCCGCAAAAACCAACCCCGCCGCTCCACGAAGGAGGCGGCGGGGTCGTTTTGCTTCCCCTTTATTTGGTACCGAGTCGCTTAGCTGCGGCGGCGACGGGCGAGGGCGAGGAGGCCCAGGCCGAGCGCGGCGAGCGAAGCGTCGATGGGCATCGCGCTGCAGCCACGGACGCCGTTGCCGTCAGGCGACGCGTTCAGCTGGAGGCTCGACGTCGCATCACGGTTCTGCGGGTACGCGCGGTCAGCGAACGCCAGCTTGGCCTGCAGCTGGATGTCGTAGGTGCCGTCGACGTCAGCGGTGAACGTCGGGACGTTGCCGTCCAGGTACGCGTACTGCCAGTGACGCGAGGTCGACACGACGCCTTCCGGGTTCACGACCGCGGCCTTGCTGCCGTTCGGGCGGGTCTTCACCGTCCACGAGTACTCGATGGCCGCGCCGTTGCGGTTCGCGAAGAGCGGGAGACGGAACTTCTCGCCGGCCTTCAGGGTGATCTGACCACCCGCGTGCACGCGGAACGGGCCGTTCGGGTCGAGGCAGTCTTCCTTGTTGTTCGGGTCGATGACGACGCAGTACTTCGCATCGCAGCCGTCGCCGAGGCCGTCGCCGTCGTCATCGAGCTGCTGACGGTTGCGGAGCAGCGCGCAGTTGTCGGCCGTGTTGAGGATGCCGTCGTTGTCCATGTCGAGGTCGCAGACGTCGCCCATGCCGTCGAGGTCGGTGTCGAGCTGCGACGCGTTCACGTTCGCGATGCAGTTGTCGAAGGTGTCCGACACGTTGTCGCCGTCAGCGTCCGCGTTGCAGCGCGCGTCGACCAGCGGAGTGTTGCCCGGGTTCGGGAGCAAGGGGCACACGTCGATGGTGTCCGCCACGCCGTCGCCGTCGTCGTCCGGGTTGCAGACGTTGCCGAGCGAAGCCGAGGGGTTGGTCTTCAGCTGGTCACGGTTCGGAATCGACGGGCAGTTGTCGAGCGCGTTCTCGATGGAGTCACCGTCCATGTCGACGTCGCAGCCGTCGCCCATTCCGTCGCCGTCCGTGTCGAGCTGACCGAAGTTCGACGCCGCAGCGCAGTTGTCGCACGCGTCACCGACGCCGTCGCCGTCGCCGTCGAGCTGGTCACGGTTGCTCGCGAACGCGCAGTTGTCCGCGTCGTCCGACTTGCCGTCGCCGTCCGCGTCGTCGGTGTACGCCAGCGTCTGGCCGTCGTCCGTCATCGCGACCCACACCGAGCAGCCGCAGCCGCAGCCGCAACCGCCGCCCTCTTCCTTCGGGCGACCGCACGAAGAGCCGAGGCACTCCGGGTTGTTCGCGCCGTTCGGGCTCTGAGCGAAGGCGGGCAGCGCAAGCACGCTACAAACCGCGAGAACCATCAGTGACTTCTGCATGTGCGACTCCTTTCAACGAGGAAAACGAAGCGAGAGTCCCTAGAGCAATCGGCGATCCACCGCCGCTCGTGAGCAGGATCAGGCGTTTGTCTCGTTGGTCGCCCCGTTGAGGTGTGGAGTCGAATCCCCACCCTGGGGAGGAGGTTCCCTCAAGTGATCCGGCGCTGTTTTGGCGGTTCACGAGAGTCACGAAGCTTTGACTTAGGCATTTGAAGGCTTGAGGAGCCGGATTAAGTGCCTCCCATGGAGACAACAGCGCTTCAGACGCCTCCAGCTATCGATTCCGGCTCGACTGCGTGGATGTTGGCGAGCTCCGCGCTCGTGCTGTTGATGGTTCCGGGTCTGGCCCTCTTCTACGGCGGCATGGTGCGCCGGAAGAACGTGCTCACCACGATGATGATGAGCTTCGTCGCGATGGCCGTCATTGGCGTGCAGTGGGTCGTCATCGGCTACTGCCTCGCGTTTGGCAAAACGGTCGGCGGCGTCTTCGGCTGGGACTGGGACTTCGTGGCGCTGCAGGGCATCGCGCCGACACGTCTCTATGGCGACAAGCACATCCCCGAGCTGGTGTTCGTCATGTTCCAGGGGAAGTTCGCGATCATCACTCCGGCGTTGATCAGCGGAGCGGTCGCCGAGCGCATGAAGTTCAAGACGTACCTCGGCTTCTGCATTCTCTGGAGCACGCTCATCTACGCGCCGCTCGCGCACTGGGTGTGGAGCAGTGACGGCTGGCTCTTCAAGCTCGGCGTTCTCGACTTCGCCGGCGGCACGGTGGTGCACATCGCGGCGGGTATTTCGGCACTGGTGCTCGCGCTGATGCTCGGCCCTCGGCGTGACGTCGCTCGTGGAGCGGCCGTGCTTCCCAACAACCTCGTGCTCACGCTCACCGGCGCGGGGCTGTTGTGGTTCGGCTGGTTCGGCTTCAACGCGGGCAGCGCGGTGGCGGTCGAGTCTCCAGTCGCGGGCGCCATCGCAGGCCTCGCCTTCACCACCACGCAGACCGCGGCCGCTGCGGCAGGCCTGGTGTGGATGCTCGTCGAGCGGCGCCATCACGGAAAAGTGACGTCACTCGGGCTCGCGTCGGGAATCGTCGCCGGGTTGGTGGCGGTCACTCCCGCGGCGGGCCACATCAAACCGGGAGCGGCGCTGCTGCTCGGCGGGCTGAGCTCACTCGTTTGTTATTACGCCGTGCAGCTCAAGACGAAGCTCAAGTACGACGACTCGCTCGACGCGTTCGGCGTGCACGGCGTGGGCGGCATCCTGGGAGCGCTCCTGACCGGTCTGCTCTGCTTCACGCCGGTGAGCGGTGGCCTCACGCAGTTCGGCAAGCAGGCGCTCGGCGTCGGCGTGGCCATCGTGTTCGCGGGGCTCGGCACGTTCCTCATCGCGAAGTTGCTCGGGCGGTTCTGGGGCCTGCGCACCACCGACGCCGAAGAGCGTGATGGGCTCGACCTGCACGTGCACGGCGAGCGCGGCTACCACTTCGATCAAACCTGAACTCCGAGGTCGGCCGAAAACTCGACGAGCAACAGGCCTGTGCCACCGTGCAGCGCATGCCTGACACTTCCCGCCGTCAGTCGCTTCGCCGCTCTCTTCGTCTTCCGCTTTCTCTCGGTCGCCGTCTCCCCGCCCTCACCGCTGATGTGAGCCGCGGAGGCTTTCAGGCCGAGCTCCCGCAGGTCTTCCTGCCCGGCTCGAAGGTGCACGGCTTCTTCCTCATCGACGAGAAGGAAGTCGCCTTCCGCGGCACCGTCAGCTGGGCCGAAGCGGGCAACCCGCAGCTGTCGATCTTCTCGCGCATCGGCGTGGCGTTCGACGCGCTGCCGGCCGACCTCGAGGCGCTGCTGTCGAAAAAAGAGCGCCGGCCGAGCCGAAAGAAGAAACTGAAGAAGTGACCGCAGTCCAAAGCCGGAGTCGCTCGCAGCGCGCGCAGCTGATCACGTTGATCGTGACCGGCGCGCTGACCGTTGCGCTCGGCGGCATCATCTATCTCTCGGTCACCAGCATTCCGTACCTCGCCGTTTCTCCCTCGACCGATCCCGCGTTCGGCAAGGTGAACGCGTGTCTGCTCGCGGCCGTGCCCGAGCGCACCGGCTTCGCGGTGAGCCGCGACGTGCTCAAAGCCGCGGCGTGGTCGACCAACAAGCTCGTGGTGTGTGAGGGCGAGACGGCGACGACGCATGCCTTGAGCGGAGTGACGCTCGGCACGTGGGACGGCACCGGCGCGCTGTGGATTTCGCAGGCCGCCGGCGACGCTGCGTCTCCGAAAGTACTGCGGCTCGAAAAGGGCGAGTTCGTCGAGCGTGGAGCGTTTGCTCCGGCGGCGATGGCGGGCACGCAGAACGGAATCGTCGCGCTCGAGCCGCAAGGTCAGCTCATCGCGCTCGCCGGCGACGGAGCAGTCACCGCGACGCGCACCTTGCCGCTGCAGCGCGTGGTGCATCTCGCAGTGAATTCCGAGGGCACGCACCTCGCGCTGTTCGGCGGAGGGAAGTTCTCCGTCATCGACGCGAAGACGCTCGAGTCGACGTCGGCCGAAGCGCCGTGCCCGGTGAGCTGGGTGTGGTGGCGGCCGGGCAGCCCGTTGTTGCTGGTGGAGTGCGTCGACATCGCGCTCGAGATCAACGCCATCGATTCACGCAGCACGTTGCTCGAGCCGCGGCAGCGCATTCATTCGCAGCTCACCGGCCCGACGGGTGTCTACGTGCAGAGCTGCGACGTGCTGCCGTGCTCCGCGACGCCTCCGCCGTGAGCCGCGCGCCGCACAAAAACCGGCCTGGTTCCGGAAAACGCGAGCCGCGTCGCACATGGACCTCGCGAGGCTGATCTGCTCTGTCGCCCTCTCGGATGCGAGGGCTCGAACAGATTCCGTGGCTGTACGACGCGATGTGCTGGCTCATGGAACGCACCGGTCTCGCGCGGTGGCGCGACTGGCTCACGCGCGGCGCACGCGGTCTCACGCTCGAGGTCGGAGCGGGAACCGGCCGCAACCTTGCGCGCTACGCGAGCGACGTGACGCTCATCGCACTCGAGTTCGACTCGCACGCCCTGGCAGCAGCGAAGAAGCGCTCACCAAACACCATGGTCGTGCGCGCGAGCGCCGAGGCGTTGCCGTTCCGTTCCGGCACCTTCGACACCATCGTCTCCTCGCTCGTGTTCTGCAGCGTGCCGAATCCAGAGCGCGGGCTCGCCGAAGTACGCGCCGCGCTCAAAGACGACGGAGAACTCCGCATGCTCGAGCACGTGCGTCATGACGGCTGGCGCGGCTCGATGCAGGACACGATTCAGCCGGCGTGGACCGTCATCGCCGGAGGTTGTCACCCCAACCGCCGCACCGAAGCGACGGTCGAAGCCGCAGGCTTTCAGATTCTCGAAGACGGTCGTCGCAGCGACGGCACCATGCGCCGCTTCGCCGCTCGAAAACTCAGCGCTGCTTCGCCCACGCGATGAGCGCGTTCTTCTCGGCCTCGGTGAGCTTCGCCTCGGGGTGCATCGGCAGATAAATCGCCATCGGCATCTCGCCCTCGCTCACTTCGCCTTCGATTTCCTCGAGCTTGTGCGTCTTGCGCTTCTGCTCGTAGGTCTCCCACACGCTGAAGTTGAGGTGCTTGCGGCCGTCGTTCACGTCGCGCGCGACCAGCCACGAGACCGGAGCGACCTGCGAGTACCACGGCCACACCGTCTCGTTGCTGTGGCAGTCGTAGCAGGCCTTCTTCAACACCAACTTCACGTCGGGCGGGACGCCGACGATGTCGCCCGTCACTTCAGGGTTGGTGTGCTCCGGGCGAATCGCCTGAATCAGCACCAGCACCGCGACGAACCCGAGGGCAATCTTCACTCCACGCTTCATGGGCGCGGCGTGTAGCAGCTGCGAGCGCGACACGTTTGTCCCGTTTTCAGCGGGCGGCATACGGCCTATCAGCAAGGCAATGCAGGAACGGAGCACCGAGCCCACCGAGTTGTTGGTGCGGTTCTCGCGCGGTCAGCGAGAGGCCTGGGCCGAGGTGTATGCGCTCTACGCAACGCCAGTGCGTCGCTGGGTGCGGCGGTTCTTCCGCAGCGCCTTCGAAGAGGAAGAAGCAACCCAGGAGGTCTGGCTCACCGTGCACCGCATGCAGTCACAGTTCGACGTCAACAAGGGGCCGCTGGCCGGGTGGCTCCGCGCGTTGACCGCCAACCGCTGTCGCGAGCTGCTTCGCGCGCGGGGACGCCGGCCAGATGCCTCGGTGCCCATCGACGACCTCGATGACGCGCTCTGGCTCGACGCGCCGCTGCCCGACCAGGTGGCGATGAATGCGTCGCTGCGACGAGCGGTGGAGACCTTCAAGACGCGCCTCGACACGCAGGAATCGAAGGTGCTCGAGCTCTCGTTCTCCGAAGGGCACACCAACGAAGAGGTCGCGCAGGCGCTCGGGCTCACGGTGCGGCAGGCGAAGTACGTGAAGAAGAAGCTCGTCGCGAAAGCAGCCGCGGACGAGACGCTGCAGCGATTCGTGAACGACGACGCGGGTGAGGGAGCCCGATGAGCCTCAGCACCTTCAAAGAAGCGGTGGAGTCACTCGCCGCCGGTGACGACGACGCCGCCACGCGCGAACACGTGCGCGGTTGTGCCGAATGCCGCGCGCACTACGACCGCCTCGTCGAGACGGCGCGGGTGCTCGCTGGAACCCGCGACGCGCTGCCGGCCGAGCACGCGGCGATGTTCGCTCGCTTGAACGCCGCGCTCGACGCGAAGAAGCCCGCGCCCGTTGCTGCGCCGTCGCGTCGGTGGTGGATGTTCGGACTCGTCGCTGCCGTCGCTGCGGCGCTCGCGGTGTTCGTCGCGATGCCGAGAGACCCCGAGCGTGAAATCACGCTGCGTGGTGGTGGTGGCCCGGGCGACGTGGCGCCAAGTCTGTCGTTCTCTGTCTACGCGAAAGCGAAGAGCGGCGGGCCGGTGCGGCTGGTCGCGCAGTTCCCGCAGTCCGGTGAAGCGCGCGCCACCGAGGGAGATTGGCTGCAGGTCAAAGCACCGAGCGGCGTGAGCGTCGTGGCAGTGAAAGAAACCCAGGTCGTGGTGTTCGAAGGAACCGGAAGCCAGACGTTGAACAAGGGCACGTGGAAGTTGTTCGCGGCGAACGGCTCGGTCGACGACGCGCGGAAACTCCCGGCGGTTGGAATGCTCGTGGTGGATCCATGATTCAGTTCGCTCTCGCATGACCTCGCTCGCCGTCATCGCTGCGCTCGCGCTGGCTGCCACGCCAGATGCCGACGTGTACGCGGTGGTGGTGGGCCACAACGGAGGCATGCCCGCGCAAGACGGTCGCCCGGGACTCCCGACGCTGCGCTTCGCCGATGACGACGCGCTGCGCATGGCGCGCTGGTTCGAGGCCATCGCGGTTCCCGGCGGCGTGACGGTGCTCGCCAACGTCGACGAGACCACGCGCGCCACGCTCGAGCGCGCCGGTCTGCCGATTCCCGCCACGCGAGCGCCGACGCGACGCGGCCTCGAAGACGCGCTCGCGGAATTGAAGGCGAAGCTCAAAGCCTCGAAGCGGCCCTCGACCGTTTTCTTCTTCTTCGCTGGACACGGACTGACAGGACGCCTGCTGCTCGAGCCCGAAGGCGCAGCGTTCGCAGCCATCACCGGCAAGGAGCTCAAGCTCGCGCTGCTCGATCTCGGCGCTGATCAGATCGAGCTCTTCATCGACGCCTGCCGCTCGCAAAGCCTGTTCACCGAGCGCGGCGGCGGGCCCGATCTCTCGAGCGAAATCGACGCGCTCGACCTGCGCGCACGCAAGGCGACCATGGGCGTGCTCACAGCCTCACAGAGCGACAAGCCCGCGGGAGAGGCAAGCGACCTGATGGGCGGCTTCTTCTCGCACGTGCTCGCGTCGGGTCTCGCAGGAGCCGCCGATGCCGACGGCGACGAGGTGGTGCGCTTCGGTGAGCTCGCGAGCTTCGTGGCCTTCAACACCGAGGGCGTCACCGGGCAACGGCCGTGGTTCGAGCCGCCGGGTGGCTCGCTGCAGGCTCCGGTGATTTCGCTGCGCGGCCGCACGCGCCTCGAGCTGCCGGCGGAAATCGAAGGGCGGTTGCGGGTGAGCTCGCCGCA
Organism: Archangium sp.; assembly: GCA_047600485.1. Lineage (GTDB taxonomy): Bacteria > Myxococcota > Myxococcia > Myxococcales > Myxococcaceae > Archangium_A. The sequence goes on along the minus strand of JASGKS010000001.1, from coordinate 8,705,286 downwards.
GGGTGCTCCGGTGTTCGCTGAGCTGAACAAGGCGAAGGGCCGCGCCGCCGCGCTGATGTTGCCGCCGGGCACGTATCGAATTGATCAACAGCTCGCCGAAGGTCGCGCGCGCAGCACCGAACTCTCTCTGCTCGCGGGCGAAGCGAAACCACTCGGCGCGTTCGGCGACGCGACGACGGCGTCGAAGAAGACCGGCGAGCGCGGTGACGCGGAATGGGAAGGCGGCTCGTTTCAATCACCCTTCTCTTCTTCCGTGGTCGCGGCGCTCGACAGCGGCTTCGTGAGCGGTCAACCCAACGTGTCGAGCGGCCGGCGCGTGGCGCTCGACGCGGCGTACGTGGTGAGCGCGGCGCCGTTCAAGTTGCCGACCGTCGAGCAAGGCGCAGAAATCGGCGCGCGTGTGCGAGTCATCTCCGGCCTCGAGCTCGGCGTGCGCGTGAACTTCCGCGCGAGCGGAGCACCGTCGCTCACCGAAGGGCTCGTCGCCTTCCGCCGCCTCGGCGTGTTCGCGCGCGCGGGCTGGCGGCTCGAGCCGGTGGAGTGGCTCGCCATCACTCCGTTCTTCACGGGCGGCTTCAAGTCGACGTGGCGGGTGTCGAGCACGAAGACCTCGGGTGACCTCTTCTCTCCCGCGTTCGGCGGCGGCGTGATGGCCGAGGTGCGCGTGACGCGCAGCTTCGGAGTGTGGCTCGATGGCCGACTCGAAGCGGCGTTCATCACCGTCGATGGCGTGCGCAGTCCGTTCGCCGAGCCGGGCGCAACGGTGGGGGTGAGCCTGTGGTTCTGAAAACCAATTCTCCCTCTCCTTGCGCAAGCGGGGAGAGGGCCGGGGTGAGGGGCGGATTCATCCTCCTGCTTCTCGTCGCGAGCGCCTGCGGCAACGTCCAGCCACTGACCAGCGACGACATCTACGGACTCTCCCGAGCACCGAAGACCTGGCTCACCGGAACCGTCACGCGCTCCGACAGCAACGCGCCGGTGAGCGACGTGCTCATCACGCTCGGAGATTTGAACGCCAGCACCACCGTCGACGGCTTGTTCCGCTTCGACGAGCTCTCGCCCGGCACGCTCGAAGGCGCCGCCGCGAAGAGCGGCTTCACGCGCAAGACGTTCAGCGTCGACTTGATGACCGGCTCCAATCAGCTCGACGTGCGGCTCGAGCCCATCGCGTGTGGTGGATGCGCGATGCCGCTCATCTGCGACGTGCCGAGCGGCAACTGCGTCGAGACGGCGACCGTGACGGCCAACATCGTCAGCGCGTGCGGCGGCGGAGCGCTCTCGGCGCGCGTGAACATCTCCGGGCACTCGACCTGCTCGAACGAAACGCGCGGGGCGTGGCAGCTCACGGGGCTCACTCCGGGCGGGCCGCAGACGTTGAGCGTTGGCAAGTCAGGTTACGTGGTGCACGGCGAGATGGTGACGCTGGTCTCGGGCTTCAACGCGCTCGGGCAAATCATGCTCACGCCCATCAACGGCTGCGCGAATCAGCCCGCCGACGTTCCGTGTTCGTGCACCACGCCCGACTGCCAGTAGCCTCACCGGTCGAATGCGTATCGTCCTCGCACTCTCGTTCCTGTCGCTCAGCGGCTGCGTCTGCACGCGCGAAGAACCGTGTGACGCGGGAACCTGCAGCCCGGGCCTGGTGTGCTCGCGACAGTCGGCGATCTGCCGGTTGCCGTGCGCGCAGGGTTCCGACTGCCCGCTGAACTGTGGCTGCGTGCTGAACCGCGAAGGCGACGGCGGCAGCTGCGAGCCGACGAACATCAACGGCCCTTGCTGAGCTTCTTCGCGGCGGGCTTCTTCTTCGAGACGACCTTCGTCTTCGCCTTCGCGACCGGAGCCGAGACGCCCTTCTCGATCAATTCCTTGAGCAACTTCTTGGGCGCCTGCGCGCGGTAGCTCTCGTCGATCCACGACTTGAAGAGCTCGACGGGCGGCACCTCGCCGGCCTTGAACTTCGCCGACACCCACCCGCTCTTCCCCAGGCCGTACGGAGTCGGCTCGCAGAACGGCAGCATCAACGCAGCAGCGGAAGAAATCGGCAGCTTGCACGAGATGCCGAACGGTTCGCCCTCGAGGCTCAGGTACGCGAACGTCTTGTCCTTCACCGCGAGGTCGAGATGGCCTGGCCACGGCGACTTGGTGTGCGCGCCCGGGTACGCCAGTCCGTACGCCCGCAACTCCTTCAACGCCGCGTCCGATTTGCCCATGAGTCGCGCTGCTAGCACGGCTGATCAGCGCGCATGAGCCAGCGCCGTGAGCGCGGCAAAACGCGACGCGTTTGTCATTGTGACGGCAGAAACCCTCTGCTACCTGCCGCCACGCCTTGAAGGACCCGAGCAAGCCCCCAGATGACGGGCTGTCGCAGCTCGCAAAACAGCAGCGCGCTGCAACTCCGTGGCTGAACGCGGTGTGGCAGTTCACTGGCTCGGTCTTCTTCCTGGTCGCGGTGGGTTACGCGGTCGACAAGTACGGCGGAACCGGGCCGTGGGGGTTGGTGGTGGGAGGGATGGTCGGAAGTGGCGTGGGTTTCTACGCCTTCATCCGCGCAGCAAATCGGTTGATGGATCAGGACAAGAAAAAGTGAAGTCGCTCTCAGCCACGCTCCCGCTCACGCTCGCCATCGGTGGCCTCGCCGCCGCGTTGTCGCTCGTGTTGCCGTTCGAAGCGTCGAGCAAGACGTCGTGGCTGATCGGAGCGCTCGCCGCCGCCTTCACCGGCGCCCTGGTGCTCACCCTCAAGTTGCTGGTCGCGGGCCCGTCGTCGACCGGCACCATGAGCGGAGCGGCCGCCATGAAGTCGGTGCTCACCGCGCAGATGCTGAGCATCTTCGTGCGGCTCATCGCGGTCGGTCTCGGCGCGTTCCTGCTCAAGCAGAACGAGCTCTCGCCGATCATGTTCGTCTTCGCGTTCGCACTCGTGTCGTTGGGCCAGCAGTTCCTCGAAGCGAGGGCGCTGTTGGCACGCACTCCGGTCAAGCCGGTCAAGTCTGAGGTGACTCCATGAAGCGCCTGGTGTCGTTGGTCGTCCTGTCGTTCGCTCTCACCGGTCTCAACGCGTTCGCCAACGAAGGCCACGGAGAGCCCGCCGCCGACGGCAAGCCGGTCGACAAGGCGAAGGAGACGTCGGACTTCATTCTTCACCACGTCGCCGACGACACCGAGTTCGAGCTCGAGATTCCCTTCCCGCCGTACCACCTGCCGGCCATCAACGTCGCCGCGCCGTTCCAGTTCCTGCTCATCGAGCGCGAGCCGGGCGCGTGCGCTGATCTGCACCACGCTCCGGCGGGCTTCGAGAGCTTCCCTTCGCTCGGTCAGTCGCTGCACGGCTGCTGGGACCTGCGCCCCACCAAGGCGATTCTGATGATGTGGCTGGGCGTGGCGATCCTCTTCCTCGTGTTGTTCATGGGGAACAAGCGCGACCAGAACGGCGTGCCGAAGGGCCTGATGTCGCACGTGGTCGAGACGCTCGCGCTGTTCGTGCGCGATGAGATCGCGGTGCCGAACATCGGCAAAGAAGAGAGCAAGCGCTACGTGCCGTACCTGACGTCGGTGTTCTTCTTCATTCTCGCCATCAACTGGCTGTCGCTCATTCCCGGCATGTTCGCGGCGACGGGCGTCATCACCATCACCACCGCGCTCGCCATCATCACCTTCCTGCTCACGCAGGTCGCCGGCATCCGCTCGGCGGGTCTGGGCGGCTACCTCGCGCACCTCACCGGCGGAGTGCCCTGGCTGCTGTGGCCCATCATGATTCCGGTCGAGATCATCGGCCTGTTCACCAAGCCGTTCGCGCTCCTCGTTCGTCTGTTCGCGAACATGGTGGCCGGCCACATGGTGCTCTTCTTCCTGCTGGCGCTGATCTTCATGCTCCACCCGGGCATGGCGGTGGTCTCGGTGCCGATGACCGCGGCGATCTACCTGCTCGAGATCTTCGTCGGCATCCTGCAGGCGTACATCTTCACGCTGCTCACCAGCCTCTTCATCGGTCAGGGCGTCGCCATGGGCCACCACGGCCACGACGATCACCACGACGACGCGCACGCGAAGGAAGCGCACTGACCGGTCGCATCAGTTTCCACGAGACCTGGGCGGAGCATTCACGCCGCCTCAGAGGTAGTACCTGAAGGGACAGCACCCCATCGACTCCCCCGAGAAGCGAGTCACCACAACGAAGGCAACACGAACATGAACCTCACCTCTGCAATGCTTGCGTACCTCGGCGCCGGTCTCGGCGCTGGTCTGGCCATCATCGGCGCCGGTAACGGCATCGGTAAGTTGGCTGCTTCCGCGATGGACGGCATCGCCCGTCAGCCGTCGGCTGGTGGCGATATCCGTGGCGCGATGATCGTCGCCGCCGGTCTGATCGAAGGCGCGACCCTCTTCGCGCTCGTGATCTGCATCCTCCTCGCGGTGAAGTGATTCGCTTCGACTCGCTCCCTCGTCTCGTGCGAGGGAGCGGGTTTCAGACTTTTCGTTTCACCTTTTTGGAAAGACTCACATGAACCTGATCGTGCTCGCCTCCAGCTTCACCGACGTCAAGCCGGGCCTCATCATCTGGACGTGGATCACCTTCATCGTGGTGGCGTTCATTCTGCGCCGGTTCGCGTGGGGGCCGTTGCTCGCCGCCGTCGAAGGCCGCGAGAAGAGCATCACCAACGCCATCGAGAGCGCGAAGCGTGAGCGCGCCGAGGCGGAGAAGTTGTTGGCCGAGCAGAAGACGGCGATCGCCGCCGCTCGCCAAGAAGCCGCTGACGCCGTTCGCAAGACCCAGGGCGAGATGGAGAAGTTCCGCGAGGAGCTGATGGGCAAGGCGCGCAAGGAAGCCGACACCCTGAAGGCCGACGCGACGCGTGCGATTGCCGAAGAGCGCGCCAAGGCCATCGCCGAGATCAAGGGCGAGGCCGTGAAGCTCTCGATCGCCATCGCCGAGAAGCTGCTCAACGAGAAGCTCGACGACGCGAAGCACGAGGCGCTGGCGCAGCAGTTCGTCGCCGACCTCGGCAAGAAGCAGACGCCACAGGCCTGATTCCGGTCTCCCGAGGCCGGTCGAACACCAGCCCGCAACGAAAACGGCGTGCCCTCGAAAGAGAGCACGCCGTTCGTTTTTCAAGAGCTCAGCTCACTCGATGCCGACGCGCGACTTGAACTGCTGATCAGTCGGCGCCTCGACCTGGAAGTGCGCCATCAGGCCACCCAGCGCGTGCACGCCCGAGTCCCACGAGATGTCGATCTTCACCTTGCCGTCTTTGCCCTGCACCAGCGCGAAGTTGTTGTTGATGGCCTCGCGAATCGACGCCTTGTCGCCGCCGAGCGAGAACGACTCGCCGCCGATGTCGTCGGGGCCCTTCATCTTGTCGAGCCGCGCCGCGATGTCGTTCACCAGCGAGTTCATCTGCTGCTGGCTGATCAACGAGTCGAGCTTCACCGGCTGACCCGTCGACGCGTCGATGGTCACCGTGCCCGTGCCGTGGTTCGGGTGCGCGCCGCCCATGTAGTCGTTGGAGTTCACCTGCAGGCCCATCATCTTGCCCACCGTGCCCACGCTCGAGATGTTGCGGCCGTACGACCAGTCGAGCTGCATGTACTCGTTGGGCGCGTCCTTCTTCGCCGACGCCACTTCCGACTTCCAATCGGCCGAGTAGTCGCCGCTCTCCTTGAGCACGTCGGTCTTCTTGCCGTTCGGGCCGGTGAGCTTGAGGTTCGAGACGTCCGACTCCCACGTCACTTCCTTGCCGTGCACCGTGTCCTTCAGGCGCTGGGTGTCGGTGGTGAGGTCGGCCTTGTAGCCCTTGGGCGCCTTGATGGTCGCGCTGGTGGTCGGGCCCTCGTCGATGGTGGCGAGCGTGATCTTCAACGACGCCGCGCGCTGCGCTCCGCCGCCCCAGCCCGCCTTCGTCGCCTGCTGCGCGGTATCAGCGGTCTTCGGCTTCGCGGGTGCGGGAGCCGGCGTGTTCGAACGAACCTGCGGAGCAGCGACTTTTCCAACGGCCATGTGTCTTCCTCGATTTCAGGGTGAGTGGAACCGGGGCACAAAAGCGCGGATCGTCACCGGGTGTCGAGGGCGTAGTGCGCAAAGACGCGGCCGCCGGTGCGCTCGTAGGTGATGGTCGCTCCATCGGTGCCCTGGAGGACCACCATCTCGGTGGTCGAGGCCGGCATCGCATCGGTCCACTCGTCCGGAGGCGTCACCAGCTTCCACTGCTTGCTGGCGACGAGCAGCGTCGCGGCCTGCCGAATCAGCTCGCGGGAACGCTCGGGGGACGACGCGTAGCGAACGTTGAAGTCGAAGTGCTCGCGGCCGGGCTTCACGTTGCGCGGGAAGTAGAGCCCGAACTCCTCGGTCGTGAGGCCGGTGGGTGCGATGTAGAGGTGACCGAGCTGCTCGACGTCGTAGCTGACGGTGAGCGCGAGCGTGTCGTCGCTCACCTGCGAGAGATGGAAGGTCGAGAAGCGCCAACCGCCGTCTTCCGCGTCTTCCCAACGCAGCGACGCGAGGCCTGCATCACGTTGCGCGGCGGTGAGACCGGGGACCTGCCGAGTGAGCGTGGCCGTGGTCTCGAGCACGGCCGTCCCGCGGTACTCGGGGAAGATCCACACGATGACGGTGCGGAAGTCGACGCTGTGCGCAGACGTGCCGGCGCGCGCGGGCCCGGCGTCGACGGCGGCATCGGCGCTCGATTGACTCCCGCACTTCGAGCACGCCGAGAGCGACAGCAGAACGAGGAGCAATCCCCCTCTGCTTGCGAAGCGGGGAGAGGGTCGGGGCGAGGGGCGTGCACTCACGCGCGCTTCACGGCCTCGCGCCACTTGCCGAGGTGCTGCGCGCGCTCGCCTTCGGCCATCTTCGGCTTGAACACCTTGTCGGCCTTCCACGCCTTGCGAATGTCGTCGGGCGATTTCCAGAAGCCGACGCCCAGCCCGCCGAGGAACGCCGCGCCGAGCGACGTGGTCTCGACGTTCTTCGGGCGCACCACGTTGGTGGCGAGAATGTCGGCCTGGTACTGCATCAGCAGATCGTTCTTCACCGCGCCGCCGTCGACCTTGAACGCGGGAATCGCGCGGCCCGAGTCGAGTCGCATCGCGTCGGCCAAATCTTGAATCTGCAGCGCGATGCCTTCCAGCACCGCTCGCGCGAGATGCCCCTTGGTGGTCGAGCGATCGATGCCCGCGAACAGACCACGCGCGTCGGGCCGCCAATGCGGAGCTCCGAGCCCCGCGAGCGCCGGCACGAACACCACCGCGCCGCTGGTCTTCACGGTCTTCGCGAGCGTCTCGACGTCGGTCGACTTCTTGATGAGGCCGAGGCCATCGCGCAGCCACTGCACCGCCGCGCCCGCGATGAAGCTCGAGCCTTCGAGGGCGTAGGTCGTCTTGTCGCCCAGCTTCCAGCCCACGGTGGTGAGCAGGCCCGCCTTCGACGCGATGGGTTGGTCACCCACGTTCATCAACAGGAACGCGCCGGTGCCGTAGGTGCACTTGCTCTCACCCGGCTCGAAGCACGCCTGGCCAAACAGCGCCGCCTGCTGGTCTCCCGCCATGCCGCTGACCGGGATTCCGTCGGGCAGCGACTTCATGCCGCGCGTCATGCCGTACACCTCGCTCGAGGCGGCGATGCGCGGCAGCACGCTGCGCGGCACCTCGAGCAACTGCAGCAGCTCGTCTTCCCACGCGAGCGACTTGAGCCCCATGAGCAGCGTGCGGCTCGCGTTCGACACGTCGGTCACGTGCGACGCGCCGCCTGTCATCTTGAACACCAACCACGTGTCGATGGTGCCGAAGCACAGCTCGCCCGCGTCGGCCTTCGTTCGCGCGCCCTCGACCTCGTTCAAGATGTGGCGAATCTTGGTGCCCGAGAAATACGGGTCGAGCACCAGGCCGGTGAGCTCCTTCACGCGCGGCTCATCGCCGTGCGCCTTCAATTCCGCGCAGAAGAGCGACGTACGCCGGTCCTGCCACACGATGGCCTTGTGAATCGGCTTGCCCGTGCCGCGATGCCACACGCCCGTCGTCTCGCGCTGGTTGGTGATGCCGATGGCCGCGATGTCGGTGCCCTTGATGCCGGCGACCTTCAGCGCCTTCGCGATGCACCACTCGGTCGTCGACCAGATTTCATTCAAGTCGTGTTCGACCCAACCGGCCTTCGGGAAGTGCTGCGTGAATTCCTTCTGACCGACGCCGCACACGTTGAGCTTCGAATCGAGAACCGAAGCGCGGCTGCTGGTGGTGCCCTGATCAACGGCGAGGACGTAGCGACGAGGTGCCATAGGGAGCGCGAAGCTACGCCGCTCCGACCCAAAGGAAGTCGAAAAGAACCGTGGACCGCAGGTGCTTTGCGCTGCCTCAGTTCGACTGATACCTCGTCCCCCGTGATTCTGAGTCGCCGGGCGCAGCTGAGTCTGATGGCAGCGCTGCTCATGACGGCTTGCGCGTCGTCGATGCCTTCGACCGACGCGGGAACTTCGGACGCAGCGGTCGCCACGGGTGGCGGCAACGCGACCGGCGGAGGCACCGGCGGCTCGGGAGGTACCGGAGGCGGCGGCGCTTCGACGGACGCGGGACCAGCTGAGCCGACACTCTCGAGCGCGGTGTTGTTTCGCGACGATTTCGACGGCTACGCCGACCTCATCGCGTTGCGCGCGTCGTACCCGGAGATCCGCGAGCTCGGCGGAGTCATCGCGCTCGAAAAAGACGGCGGCTCCGGCGCGTTGCGGCTCGACTACTCGGGCGACGGCGGCTGCACGAACACCGACGTGCACGTCGGCAAGGTCTTGAGCGGCAACATGCCCACCGTCATCGTGACGTGGAAGTTCCGCCGGCCGAGCGGCTTCACCAGCTGCGGCGACGCGGGCGTCGAAGACTTCACGCTCACCCGCGGAGCGACTCGCACCACCTTCGAGCGCTCGTCCGCCGCGTTTCTCCTGCGCGCGGGGACCACCGAGTTCGTGCAGCACTTGAAGCTCGACACGCACGCGCCCGCGATGCTGGCCGACGACGCGTGGCACCGCGTCACGCTGTTGCTGACGCGCCAGAGCACTCCGTCGACGAGCGATGGCGTGATTCAGGCGTGGGTCGATGGAGCGTTGATCATCGACCTCACCGGCTCGACCGGCACCGCGCCGTTCTCACTCGCGACGTGGCCCGGAGCGCTCGGCAACGACACCGTGCAGTCGCGGTTCGTCGACGAGCTCGCGATTTCCACGCCGTGAGTCGGCGCCGACATCAAACCTGACAGAACGCTGTCACTGCGGTTGGGCATCTTGCGTCCACCTCGACGGAATGAACCGCCGAGGACCACGCAAGGAACGCACATGAACAGCATCACCTGGTTCGAGATCTTCGTCAGCGACATGGGCCGTGCACAGAAGTTCTACGAGCGCATGCTCGACGCGCCGCTCAAGGGCGAGACGTTCAACGGAGAGCCGCACGCTATCTTCCGCGCGGAAGGTGTCGCCGGCGCGCTCGTGGAGCGGAAGGGCAAGAAGCCGAGCAGCGAAGGGGCGCTCGTCTATCTGAACTGCAACGGCAAGCTCGACGGCGTGCTGTCGCGCGTCGAGAAGGCGGGCGGGAAGATCGTGCTGCCGAAGACCGACATCGGTGACCCGGGCTTCATCGCCATCGTCGCCGACACCGAAGGCAATGCCGTCGGTCTGCATCAGGAGCGCTGATCGCTGATCTCCCTCTCCTTGCGAAGCGGGGAGAGGGTCGGGGTGAGGGGCCGAGTCGAGCGACGAAGCAGAACGAGGCACTGCTCGATTCAGCCCCTCACCCCAGCCCTCTCCCCCGCAGGGGAGAGGGAGTCAACGCGTGAAGCTCAGCAGCTGGTCGACCTTGATCGGCACCTGCTGCTGACCCGACTGCATCTGCGCGTTGAACGTGACCTGCGCGTTGCCGCCACGCACCGCGTTCACCACCGCGCCGGCCGCCGAGATGAAGTTCACGTTCACCGGCACCGACACGACCTTGGTGCCCGTCACGTCACCGAGCGCCGGAGTGGAAACCGTCCCCACGTTGCTGCCCGCGATGGCGAGGTTGCCGCTGATGACACCGAGCGGGATCGCGTAGGTGTTCTTGCTCGTCACCTGCATCGGGAACTCGATGGTCGCTCCGGTCAGGTTGATGTTGGTGACCTTCGGGTTCTGGAAGACGACCGCCGGAATCTTCGGCACCTCGAACGTGTCTTCCTTCGCGAGCGGCAGCTTGATGACGCCGATGGGCGTCTGCACGCCGAGCGAACCTTCAGCCTTCCACTTCGCGCGGTCCTTCGAGAGGAACACCTCGACCACCTGCGCCACGTCCTGGAACTTGATGTTCGCCGGGAAGTGCAGCGTCGAAGCGCCGCGCGCGCCGATCTCGAGCCCGTTCTTCGGCGTGCCCGCGACGACCTGCTTGTCTTCGATGAACAACGCGTAGTCGATCGACGCGAGCGAGATGCCGACGTCGTTCGGGTTGTCGAGCGTCCACACGGTGTCGAGGTCGAGCCCGCCGAGCGTGATGTTCTCGAGGTTCGCCGTCTTGAACGTGAACGTCGGCTGATTGAACAGCCCCGCGCCTTGAGCGCTCTTCAGGAAGTCTGCGAGGTACGCGCAGCCCGGGAGCAGCGCAGCGACGCTAGTAATAAGGAGTACGCGCTTGAGCATGGGAGGGTGTGTGTACCTCTCCCACGGTCGCGAGTGCTCAGCTATTCACGGCAGGAAGCCTTCGACCGAGAGGTAGCGCTCGCCCGAGTCGTAGTTGAACGTGAGCACCTTCGCGCCCGCGGGCAGGTCGGGCAGCTTCTGCTTCACCGCCTGCAGCGACGCGCCCGACGACGCTCCGATGAAGAGGCCTTCTTCACGCGCCGCGCGCCGCGCCATCTCGAACGCATCGAGGTGCTCGACCTGAATCACGCCGTCGAGCAATTCCTTCTTCAGGTTCTTCGGAATGAAGCCCGCGCCGATGCCCTGAATCGGGTGCGGCGACGGCTGCCCACCGCTGATGACCGGTGACTTCGCCGGCTCGACCGCGAACACCTTCAGCTTCGGCCACTTCGGCTTGAGCACCTCGGCCACCGCCGTGATGTGCCCGCCCGTGCCGACTCCGGTGATGATGGCGTCGAGCCCTTCCGGGAAGTCCTTCAGAATCTCCTGCGCCGTGGTGCGGCGGTGCACTTCGATGTTCGCCTCGTTCTCGAACTGCTGCGGGATCCACGAGTTCGGCGTGGCGGCGTTCAGTTCTTGCGCGCGCGCGATGGCGCCCTTCATGCCCTTCTCGCGCGGCGTGAGATCGAACTTCGCGCCGTACGCCGCCATCACGCGACGACGCTCGAGCGACATCGACTCCGGCATCACGAGGATGAGCTGGTAGCCCTTCACCGCCGCCACCATCGCCAGGCCGATGCCCGTGTTGCCCGACGTCGGCTCGATGATGACCGAGTCCTTCTTGAGCAGGCCCTTCGCCTCGGCGTCTTCGATCATCGCCAGCGCGATGCGGTCCTTGATGCTCGCGCCCGGGTTGGAGCGCTCCAACTTCACCCACACCTCCGCTCCGGGAAACAACCGGTGGAGCTTCACGTGAGGCGTGTTGCCGATGGTCTCGAGAATGCTGTTCGCGCGCATGGGTGTGCTGGCTTTCGTGGAATCCGGCCTACTGGATGGTCGTCCGTTATAACGGACTCAGATTACCCAGTCGAGATCTTCGAACACGGCGCCGGTCACGCGCGGCCGCACCTCGCTCTTGCGGGTGACGACCGAGTTCGCGGGCACCGACTGCGTGAGGAACGCGTTGCCGGCGATGACGGAGTGATGGCCGACCACGGTGGTGCCTCCGAGAATCGTCGCGCCGGCGTAGATGACGACCTCGTCTTCGATGGTCGGGTGCCGTTTGCGATCGGCGAGCGCCTTCTCGACGGTGTGCGCTCCGAGCGTGACGCTCTGGTACAGCTTCACGCCGTCGCCGATGCGCGTGGTCTCGCCGATGACGATGCCCGTGCCGTGGTCGATGCAGAAGCGGCGGCCGATGGTCGCTCCGGGGTGAATGTCGATGCCGGTCTTCTCGTGCGCGTACTCGGTCATCAAGCGCGGCAGCAGCGGCAACCCGAGCTCGAACAAGAGATGCGCGACGCGGAACACGGCGAGCGCCTGGAAGCCCGGGTACGTGAGCACCACTTCGTCGTAGCTGCGCGCCGCGGGGTCACCGTCGAGAATGGCCTGCGCGTCGGCTTCGAGCGTCTCGTGCACTTCACCCAGCCGCGCGAGAAACGCCTCGACCAGCTCGCCGTTCATCGGCGCCACGCCCTGAAGCGCGCCGATGGCCTTCTCGAGCGCGCCCAGCTTCTCGGCGATCTGTGTGAGCTCGGCACGAACCGCGGCCTCGGTGTGCTGCGGCGCGCGCGCGAAGTGCGGGAACAGCACGCTCAACACGAACGGACCGAACTCGCGCGCGAGCGGGCGCAGCTCGGCCGGCACGTTGTGGCGGTGGCGCGTGGCCACCAGGCGATCGACGAGCTGCTGCGGAACCGGGGCCATCGAGAGGGGCGACTCATAACCACCCCGCTGCGACGAGTCATCATTCGCCGATCAGCGGCACTTCTCTTCGGCCTTCATGCCCTTGTCGGTCTTGAGGCCGCTCGCCTTCGCCTTGCCGCAGTTGTGCAGGCCGCGCGCGATTTCCTTGAACGTCACGTCCTTCACGGTGCCCGTCGAGTCGGGGTCGAGATCGATCGCGAAGCCTTCGGGTGAAACGCCGCTGAGCGTGACCGCCTCGAGCTCCACCACGCCGGCCGCGTAGGCCTTCACGCCCTTCCACTTGCCCTGCACCGATTCGAACGAGACGTTCTTCGCGACCACCTTCCCCTGGCCCGAGTAGCCCACGTAGAGCCCGGAGTTCTCCGACATCTTCACCTTGGTGTTGGGCTCGATGGTGAGCGACGCGATCTTCCCCTGCAGCGGAGAGTTCACGTACACGTCTCCCTGCATCCAATACGGGCCGTCGAGCGCGGTGAGCGTCACGTCGGTCTGTGCGGTGTCGCGCAGCACCACGTACGAAGTGCCGAACTTGTTCGCGGCGCCGAGCTTGTTGGCGAGCTCGATGGGAATGTCGAGCGCCGCCGCGGTGACGTCTTCGAACACGTTGCCGTCGAACGCGTCGAAGCGCGCCTTCGAGCTCTCGACGAAGATGGAGCGGTTGGCGACGTGGCGGAACGTGCAGTTGGTGATCTTCCCCAGGCCGCGGTTGTCGGCGAACTTGAGCGCGTCTTCGTTCTGCCGGCCGGCGTATTCGAACACCACGTTGTCGAGCTCCGGCGCGCGCGCGCCCGCATAGAAGACGAGTCCCTTCCACGGAGTGGTCTTCGCGTCTTCGCCGTAGCGCGTGAAGGTCACCGGCTTTTCCTTCGTGCCCAGCACCTTGAGCGCGCCGGGGTTCGCGTAGCCGACGTAGAAGCCGCCGTTCTCACCCCATTGCACGGTGGTGCCCGCTTCGATGGTGAGCACCGCCGACTTGCCTTCGGGCGCCTCGACGTAGAACTCGCCGGTGATGCGGTACGGAGCGCCCTGCGCCGTCATCCTGGTGTCCTTGTTCACGTTGCCGCGCAGGAAGATGACCGACTTCGGGGGGAACACGTTGCCCGCGCCGATGGCGTTCAGGCTCGCGGCGTTGAGCTTCACGAGCTCGTCTTCGTCGCTCGAGGCCGAGAGATCGACCCCCGAGAATTCCTTCAGCGGGAGCTCTCCGTCGACGTCGACGGCAGTCGACTTCACCTTCACGAACTTCACGTTCTTCACCACCACGTCGCCCGCTCCGATGCGCAGCGCGGCCACGTCGTTGCCGCCGTATTCGATGACCAGGTTCTCGAAGCTCGACTGCTCGCCCTTCTCGAAGACCTGCACCGTCTTCCACGAGCCGGCTTCCTTGCGCTCTGCGGTGAACTTCACGGGCTTCTCAGGCGTGCCCTTCACCACCACCCGCCCGCGATTGCCGTAGCCGACGTACATCGCCGCGCCGTCCTTGAAGCGCAGCTCGACGCCCGCCTCGATGGTGAGCGTGAAGCCGTCGACGTACAGCTCGCCGGGCACGGTGTACGGGCTGCACTTCTCGGTGAAGGAGAAGTCAGTCTCGATCTTCTGCGAGAGGTCGCTGTTGCAACCGGTGGGAGCAGTCTTGCCCGGCTGCGGCGTGTCGGTCGTTCCCGTACCGGTGCCGGTGCCCGTTCCCGTTCCGGTCGCGGCTTCGGTTCCGGTGCCGGTCGGCGTGGTGCCGCCGCCGCCTCCGTCTTTCTTGCAACCGGTGAACACGAGCGTCGACATCGCCACGGCCACGACGAAGAGAGTTCGCATGAGCGCACAGTAGAGCCACACGAACACGCGCGCCGAAATAGATTCGCGCGCATGTCCCGAAATGACGTGAAGCGCATGCGCCAGTCGCTCGAAGGGTTGAGCGTGGGCGATGCGTTCGGCGAGCGCTTCTTCGGCCGGCCCGAAGTGGTCGAGCAGGCCATCAAGGAACGGAAGGTTCCGGCGCGCGCTCCGTGGTCGTGGACCGACGACACCGCGATGGCGCTCTCGGTGGTCGCCACGCTCGAAGCGCACGGAAAAATCGACAAGCGCGACCTCGCGAAGCGGTTCGGCGAGCGCTACGCGAAAGAACCCTCACGCGGCTACGGCAGTGGAGCGCATCAAGTACTCGAGCAGCTCGCGCGCGACGCCGATTGGGAACACGCGAGCAAGCAGCTCTTCAACGGTCAGGGCTCGAAGGGCAACGGCGCGGCGATGCGGGTCGCTCCGCTCGGCGCGTTCTTTTCCGAGCAGCCGCTCTCGCGCGTGGTCGAAGAGGCGCACGCCTCGGCCGCCGTCACGCACGCGCACCCCGAGGGCCAGGCAGGAGCCGTCGCCATCGCCGTCGCCGCGTGGGGCTTCGCGAAAGCCGAACCGCTCGCGCTGGTGTGGACGCACGTGCTGGCGCGCACACCCGTTGGCCCGACGCGCGAAGGGCTCGAGAAGGCGTCGCGGCTCGGCTTCGACGTCACTCCCACTGAAGCGGCGCGCAGATTGGGGAGCGGTAGCAAAGTGCTGAGCGAAGACACCGTTCCGTTCTCGGTGTGGTGTGCGCTGCGGCACCACGACGATTTTTCCGAAGCGATGTGGAGCACCGTCGCGGGTCTGGGAGACCGCGACACCACGTGTGCGATCGTTGGCGGTCTCGTCGGGCTGAAATCTGATCCGCCACCCGAATGGCAGCGCGCACGCGAACCGTTGCCCTGATCCGTTCCTACAGGTGCGCACATCGCGTAGAAGTTCTGGTGTCGCTAGCATTTGCCAGCTTTCGTGAACATCCCCGGGAGGGACGATGAACCGTGTGCTGCTGATGGCAGTGGTGGTCGTGGTCGCGAGTTGCACGCCGGAAAACGTCGATCGAGGTTCGCCCAGCGGTAACGGCGGCGGCTCGATCGACAGTCAGAAGGCTCCGCTCAGCGCGTTCCGTCCCGTGGTCGGTGGACACCTGTTGGTGACGAGCGATGGCAGCAGCGTCGTCGTCACCGATCCCGAGCGCGAACAACTTCGCATTCTCAATTCGTCGAGCGGCGCGTTGATTGAAGACGTCGCGCTGCCCGCTGGCTCGTGGCCCACGCGCGCGATCGAAATCGCTCCCGACACGTATCAGGTGCTGCTCCGCGCGACGGGCACGCTCGCGACGGTGACGCGCTCGGGTTCGGGCCCCGCGACGGTGACGACCACCGCGGTCTGCGCCGAGCCGCGCAGCCTGGTGCGCGACGCCAGCAAGAGCGAGACGATCGTCGCTTGCGCCGGTGGTGAGCTCATTCACGTTGGCGCCGAAGGCCAGCGCCTCGAGCGCGGCAACTACGAGTGGCGTGACGTGGCCATCAAGACCGACGGCTCGCTCATCGCGACCTCGTTCCGCTCGGCCGAGCTGGTGAACCTCGGCAACATCACCATCGCCACCAAGCTCGAGACGCAGCGTGTGACGAGCGACCCCTCGAACCCGGCGATGCACGTCGCTCAGGTCGCGTGGCGCATGGCGCGCGCGGGCAACTCGACCGTCATCGTGCACCAGCTGCACGCTGATCAGCTCACGACGACGCAGCCGACGATGCCCACCGGCCCGACGCCGCAGCCTGACTCGAGCCCGTACGGCGGTGGCGGCTCGAGCCCCAACCTCCCGGGGATTCCTGCTCCGTGCAGCGCGTCGGCCGTCGTCACCGGCGTGACCCGCGTGCTCGACACCGGCGAATCGTTCACCGCGCACACCAACGACGTGCTCCCGGTCGACGCGGCGCTGTCGCCCGACGGCTCGATGCTCGCCATCGCGGGCGCGGGTGGCACGGGCTTGAGCGTGTACCCGACGAACCTCGTGCAGGGCACCAGCGGCTGCATGACGCCGACCGGTGGCGTGGGTGGCCTCTCGCTCACGTCGGTCGCGTGGCTGAGCAACACCAAGATTCTGGTGCTCGAGACGTTGCGCTCTTCGCCGATGGTGTTCGACCTCGCGTCGGGCCTCGCGCGCCCGCTCGGCGCTGCTGACCACCCGCTCTCGTCGCCCGCGCACTCGCTCTTCCACCAGTCGCCTCGTGGCGGCGCGGCGCTCGCGTGCGCTTCGTGCCACCCGGAAGGCGGAGAAGACGGCCACCTGTGGGTCATCGACGGCCAGCTGCGCCGCACGCAGACCCTCGCTGGCGGCGTGATGGCCCGCGCGCCGTTCCACTGGCGTGGCGACCTCACCAACTTGAGCGCGCTGATGACCGACACCTTCGTCAAGCGCATGGGCGCGACGCCGGTCACCAGCGGCGAGCTCGCTTCGCTCGGCTCGTGGCTCGACACCATTCCCGCGTCGAAGCCGTCGCGCATCCTCACCGTCGAGGAGCGCACTGCCGGTCTCGCCGCGTTCCAGAAGGCGGCGTGCAGCAGCTGCCACTTGAACAACGGCACCACGGAGGGCCCCGCGGCCGACATCGGCACCGGTGAGTCGGTGCGCACGCCGAGCCTGCAGTCGGTGAGCTTCCGCGCCCCGTTCCTCCACACGGGTGAAATTCCCACCCTCCGCGTTCGCGTCACCGGCTCGCAGCACCCGGCGCACGGCAGCCTCTCGAAGCTGAACGACACCGAGAAGGAAAGCCTGATCGCCTACCTCGAATCGTTGTGAGCCGAGGTCTCAGCTGAAGGTCGTCTCGAGCGCCAACAGGCGCTCGAAACGTTTTTTTGGGGTCAGTCTCCCGACGCCAACAGCACGTCGTGGGCTTGCAGCACGTTGTCGCGAATCTCGGCCGTCATCTTGCGCTCCAGCGGCTCGAGCAATTCCTCGAAGAGCGACAGCACGGGGTCACGCGCCGCGCTCTCTTCCGGCAGCTGTACGCTGAGCGTCGCCGCCCAGCCCAACCGGTCCGACGAGCTGGGGTGGCTGTCGAAGGGCTCCGCGGGCCGCTGCATCACCTCGGTAATGGCCTTGTCGAGCTCGGCCTGAACGGGCTGCGCGACGGGCACGAAGCGATACAGGTTCGGCAACGCGCGCTTCGCCTCGACGCACTCACGAATCGAGCGCTGCGCGTGCTCATCGAAGCGCACGCTCTGCTCGACCACGTGCCGGTAGCCCGAGGCGAAGGCCGTCGAACCGTAGGTGAAGATGGCCACGCGGTCGGCGAGCACTTCCTGCAGCCGTGACGCGCCCTGCGAGATGCGCAGGTACGTCCACCAATACGCGCGGAAGAACCACCACGCGGGGTTGTACCAGGTGGCCACTCCGGACTGCGCGAGCGCCATGCCCATGTGCAGGAGGCTCTGCCGCGCGACGAGCGCCACGCTGCCGCCCGCGGTGTCTTCGTTCGAGAAGTGACCGAACTCGTGCGCCAACACGCTGCGAAAGCCGCCCACCTCGAAGCCGTCGAGCACGCCTCGACCGATGATGAGGCAGCGCTCACCCTTGCCGCGCAGCCGCTGCAACAGCCCGCCGCGCTCGAAGACCGCGAGGTCGGTGCCCGGCGTGATGAACACCGTGTCGACGGTGCGCGTGCCGACCTTCGCCGCGACCGAGTCAATCAATGCGCGCAGGCGCGGCGCCTTCTCGAGCTCGAGCTTCAAGCCCGGGTCTTCCTTGCTGCTGCGCACGAACAGGCTGCGCACCAGCGCGATGAGCGAACCACCGCCAGTGATGAGCGCGATGAGGAGCAACTGCACGGGAATGCGGCCCGCGACGAGGCACAGGTAGATGAAGCCACCGAACAGCGCGACGACCGCGAGCGCGATGAAGGGCACCGACAGGTAGTAGTAGAGCGCGCCGAAGCCGATGACCGCGCGGTACGCACTGCGCAGAGCCTTCACCATCGGCGTGGCGCTCTTCTCGCGCGTGGTCACCAGCCGCTGCGCGGCGCGCAAGGTGAGCGAGCTCATCAGCCCGCCCAGTACTGCCATCACCAGGAACGCACCGAGCCACAGCCCCGTCGCGCCGAGCAATCGCGAGCCCAGACGCCCGAACGGCAACTCGGAGTCGTCGAGCGCGGCTGAGAACCGCTCGTATTCTTCGGGCGAGAGGTTGGGCTTCGCGGTCTCGAGGCGCTCGCGTGCGACCTTGTAGTTGCCGGTGTTGGCCGCAGCCTGCGCTGCGAAGAGATTGGCGACCGGAGAGTTCGGCATCTCTCCGTAGAACTCGTAGGCGCAGTCGGTGAAGCCAGCCGTGTTGTTGGCGCGCGCGCGAGACAGGCACGAAAGGGTCTTCAGCGCTTCCCATTCCGTGGAGCGCGGAGTCGCGCCGGGCAGCAGCCGGTCTGCTTGCTTCGACACGACGAGCTGGTCGTCGCGGCGGTCGCGCGCAGAAATCGCACGCAGCCAGGCGATGTCGCCGATCAACCCGGGCTCGAGCACGCGCGCTTTTTCGGCGAGCACCACGGCCTGGTCGTGACGCTCCTGAACGGTGCGCACGTACGACAGGCGTCGAAACGCGACGCCGAGGTCAGGAGCCAACCGCGTGAGTTCTTCGAGCAACGTGGAGGCCTGTTCGAGCTGTTGCGCGTCGAGCGCCGTCGTCGCTTCGTCGAACTTCTGACCGAGGCCCGGAGAAACCGCCTCGTAGGCCTCGCGGTACTTCGCTTCCTCCGCCGGGTCGCGTGCCACCGACGCCAGCGCCATCACCACCACCAGACCGATCATGAAGTCCCCTCACCGAAGAATACTGGATACAAATCGAGCATGCCCACGGTGCTCCTCGCGGGATCTTCCCACCCACGCCTCGCTCAAGCGCTCTCTGACGAGCTGTCGATTCCCCTCGGCCCGTGCGCGGTGCGCCGCTTTCCCGACGGAGAGCTCGACATCTCGCTCGACGCCGACGTGCGTGGCGCGAACGTGTTCGTGGTGCAGGGGCTCCACGCGCCGGCCGGTGAACACCTGCTCGAGCTGTCGCTCATCACCGATGCCTGTCAGCGCGCGGGCGCAGCGTCGGTGACCGCGGTGATTCCGTACCTCGGCTACGCGCGCCACGATCGGCGCGTCTCGGGTCGTGAGCCGCTCGGGGCGCGCGTGGTGGCCGAGCTGCTCGCCGCCGGTCGCGTCGATCGCGTGGTGTGCCTCGACCTTCACAGCCGCGCCGTCGAAGGCTGCTTCCCGCGGCCCGTCGAGCACGCCGACGCCGTGCCCTTGCTCATCGAGCACGTGCGCCGATCGATTCAGTCACCGGCGGTCGTCGTTTCTCCCGACCTGGGCGCGGTGAAGCGCGCTGAGGCGTTCGCGCGTCCGCTCGGGTTGCCTGTGGCGGTCGTGCACAAGCAGCGGCTGTCGGGAGATCAGGTGAAGGCGCAGGGCGTGGTCGGTGAAGTCGCGGGCAAGCACGTGGTGGTGGTGGACGACATGATCTCCACCGGCGGCACGCTCGCCGAGGCGGTGCGCACGGTGATCGATCACGGAGCGCTGGCGCCCGTCACCGTCGTCGCGTCACACGGTCTGTTCGTCGGGCCCGCGCGCGAGCGTCTCGCTGCGTTGCCGCTCGCGCGCGTGGTGGTGACCGACTCAGTGCCGGAGATCGCGAACCCCGGCTTCCCGCTCGAGCGCGTCCCTTCGGCGAAGGCCATCGCTCCGGTGCTGCGCCGCCTCGCGTAAGCTGCGCCCAATGGACATCAAAGGCATCGAAGGGCTCACCGTCGGCGACGTGCAGCAGGAAATCGCGCGCGGCGGAAAGTTCGTCACCTTCAGCTACTGCCTCTCGTTCGTCATCCTCACGCTGAAGCGCTCGAGCGACGTGCACTTCATTCGCGCGGGTCAGGGCACGTTCGGCGCGTCACTGCCCTACACGCTCCTCTCGTTCTTCGTCGGCTGGTGGGGATTCCCGTGGGGCTTCATCTACACGCCGATGGCCATCATCCAGAATTTGTCTGGTGGCACCGACGTTACGGCACAACTGATGGACCAGTTCGGTGCGTCGGCAGGGAATCAGGGCGGTCTGCCTGACGTACAGGTGAAGTGAAATTCTCTCCTCTCGCCCGAGGAAGGACGTACTCGTCACATGCTCACGCTCATCACTGCTCTCGTCGTCTCGCAGGTGCAGGTGCAGGTTTCGTTGCCGACCATCACGTTCCAGGCGCCTCCGCCGGTGGTGGTCGTGGAGCCGGGAATTCAGGTCGTCGAAGACCAGGACGACGAAGTGTTCTTCGTGAACAACGTCTACTGGTGCCGTCGCGGGCCGCATTGGTACCGCGCGAATGATCACCGCGGAGGCTGGGTGGTGGTCGATGGCCCCGGTGTGCCGCCCGCGCTCGTGAAAGTCCCCGCCGGCAAGTACCGCCGCTACAAGCACGGCAAGACGGTGGTCATCGACACGCCGGGCCCGGGCAAGGTGAAGATCAAGGGCGGCAAGGGGAAGTGGAAGTAACTTCCACTTCAGTCGAGAGGGCGTGGCGCTGCGACTTCGAGCGACGCCTTCTCGACTGACTTGTTCCCGGCCGCGTCGAACAGCTCGAAGGTGAGCTTGTACGCGCGGCCGTCGTCGAAGCCGAAGCCTCCGCTGCACGCGTCGTGACCGATGGTGAGCGTGTCTCCGGCGAGCGGCACCGGGTACTGCTGACGCGCTGAACCACCGCGCGCGCGCTGCAAGGTGACGAGGAACCACGCCGGCCCCTGCTCTTCCACCAACGCGCGCAGGCGCAGCTGCCGGCGCAGGCCGTCCTTGGTCTTCACGTAGAAGCCTTCGGACGAAGCGGGCTTCTGCTTGTAGCGAGGCGCCTTGGCGTCGGGCCCGGTGCCCGCGAGCCAGCGCAGCGAGCCGTCACCGAGCACGTCGTTGAGCAACCGTACGCCCGCCATCTCGCGCGGCAGGGCGAGCGTGTACTCGACGTTGGGCACCAGCGACTTCAACGGCCGCAGCCGCAGCGCGATGCGCGACATCTGCGAGACGAAACCCTTCTCGGCCTTCACGGGAATCGGGTCCTGGCCTTCGGCGAGCAGCGCGATGGAGTCGCTGGTCAGCAGTTCCTGCACGCGCGCCTGACCTTCTCCCGCGCCTTCGATGATGAGCTGCACGTTGGTGGGCACCACCGCGCCCGGAGCGGGAAACAACAGGATGCCGTCTTTCTCGCACGTCTCCTCGGCTGCCACCGCGCTCGCGGCCAGCAACACGACGAACGACGTGACGAGGCGGCGCGACATGTTCAGTGCACCGGCGTCCCGGGGTCGGTCACTTCGATCGGCCCGAACTTCTGTTCGAACTTCGCGACGTTGTCCTGAATCGCCATCATCAACCGCTTCATGTGCTTGGGGTTGGTGATGATGCGCGAGAGCACCTTGGCCCGCGGCTGCTGCGGCTGCACGTAGATGAAGTCGAGCGTGAACTCGGTCTCGGTGTGATTCACGAGCGCCATGTTCACGTACTGGCCGTTCGCCACGGCGTCATCGAGCTGAATCTGCAGCTGCACTTCGGGCGGCTTCGGGTCGGACATGGCTCGTGACTTACTCTCTCACGCCGGGACGGAGTGGGAATTCAAGGAGGACACGCGCCGCACCGAGTAGGTTTCACGCTCTCGTGGCGGAGCGACTCGACGACTCGAAGACGGCGGCGTTCACGCTCGGGCCCTCGCTCGCCGACGCACGCGTCACGGTGGTCCTGCTGCACGGCTTCACCGGCTCTCCGTGGGAAGTGCGCCCGCTGGGTGAGGCGTTGGCGGCCCGCGGTGCGCGCGTGGTGTGCCCGCGCCTGCCGGGGCACGGCACCACTCCGGAGGCGATGTTGTGGGCCGGTCACCACGAGTGGCTTGCCGCCGCGCAGGACACGGTGACCGCGCAGCGCGGCGCTCGACGGCTGGTGTTGTGCGGGCTGTCGATGGGCGCGCTGCTGTCGATGATCATCTCCGCGCGTCGCACGCAGCGCGTCGACGGCCTGGTGTTGATGGCGCCGGTGCTCGAGTTCCACGGGCGCGACGCGCGGCTGCTGAAGAAGCTGCGCTTCCTGCCGATGGAGTCGGTGCTCTCGAAGTGGGTGAAGAAGGAATCGACCGACATCGAGGACGACGAGATTCGCGCGCAGTCTCCGATTCTTCCGCGCTACCCGCTGGCGCGCGCGTTCGACCTGATGGAGCTGCAGGCGCTGGCGCGAGAAGCCGAGGCGCGCATCGGCTGCCCGTCGCTGGTACTGGCCGCGCGGAACGATCACGTGGTGGACTCGTCGGAAGTGCGCGCGCTCTCGCAGCGGCTGTCCTTCTCGAGGTTGATCGAGCTGCAGCGCGGCTTTCACATCATTCCGCGCGACACCGATCGCGCCATCGCGCTCACCGAGATTTCGCACTTCGTCGAGGCGGTGGCGGCGTGACGCCGAACCCTCCGCCGTCGGCGCCGCGGCCTCCGTCGGCGGTGAGCTTCGCGGGGCGCTACACGCTCGAGCAGAAGCTGGCGTCGGGCGGCATGGCCGAAGTGTTCCTCGCGCGGCAGGCGGGCATCGACGGCTTCGAGAAGCTGGTGGTGCTGAAGCGCATCCTCCCGCACCAATCGGACAACCCCGAGTTCGTGCGCATGTTCCTCGACGAGGCGCGCATCGCGGCCGACCTGAGTCACCCCAACGTGGTGAACATCTTCGACGCGGGGCAGGCCGACGGTCAGTACTTCATCACCATGGAGTACCTGCGCGGCCGCGACGTGGCGACCGTGTTCCACGAGACGAGCCGGCGTCACCAGCCGTGGCCGCTCGCCGTCACGCTGCATTCCATCATCGACGCCGCGCGCGGGTTGCACGCCGCGCACACCAAGACCGACCTGCAGGGCCGCGCGCTGCGCATCGTGCATCGCGACATCTCTCCGCCGAACCTGTTCGTCACGCGTGACGGCGTCACCAAGGTGCTCGACTTCGGCATCGCGCACGCCGCGATTCGCAGCACGAAGACCGAAGTGGGCGTGGTGAAGGGCAAGCTCGCG
This sequence comes from Archangium sp., assembly GCA_047600485.1. Lineage (GTDB taxonomy): Bacteria > Myxococcota > Myxococcia > Myxococcales > Myxococcaceae > Archangium_A. The sequence continues at coordinate 8,681,915 of JASGKS010000001.1, read as the reverse complement.
TACCTCTCTCCCGAGCAGCTCGAGGCGCAGGAGCTCGACGGGCGGGCCGACCAATTCGCGCTGGGCATCGTGGCGTGGGAGCTGCTCACCGGGCAGCGGTTGTTCCAGAAGCCGTCTGACGCCGAAGCGCTGCGCGCGATTCTCGAGCACCGCGTGCCGCCGCTGCGCGAGGTCGCGAAGGAAGTTCCAGAGCGCGTCGACGAGATCGTGCTGCGCATGTTGGCGCACGAGCGTGAGCAGCGCTTCCCTGACTGCGCCGCCGCCGCCGATGCGCTCGAGGCGTGGCTCGACGAGACGCGCACGCCGCACTCCGCGCACCGCGTCGCGCTCGCGCTCAAAGAGCTGTTCCCCGAGAACGCTCCGGTCTCGACGGGGCCTTCGCTGCAGCCCACGAAGGACACGGTGCTGCCGAAGAAGCTCGAGGTCACCACGCGACCCGGCCGCAAGAAGCGCCCGCCGCTGCCCAACGAAGACGTGTTCCTCGCGGCGGTCTCGGAGTTCCTGCAGGAACGCCCGGGCCGCACCAACCTCGTTCCTCCCAGCGGCTCGTTCGTGGGGCGCGAGGCCGACTTGAAGGCGCTCGAGAGCACGTTCGACACCGAGAGCGCGCGCCTCGTCACCGTCTCCGGCTTCGGCGGCGTCGGCAAGACGCGCCTCGCGAAGGAACTGGCGTGGCGACTCAAGGAGCGTTGGGCGCAGCAGGGCGGCACGTGGTTCATCGATCTCGCCGCGGCGCGTTCAGCCGAAGACGTGTGCAAGGCCGTCGCGCACGCGCTGGCGGTCGACGTGCCCATCGAAGCGGTGAGCGACTCGGTGACGCAGACCGGTCGCACGCTGCGCTCGCTCGGGCCGGGCCTGGTGGTGCTCGACAACTTCGAGCAGGTGGTGAACGCCGCGTCACGCACGCTCGGCCAGTGGATGGAATTTGCGCCCGAGATGCGCTTCCTCGTGACGTCGCGCGAGGCGCTGCGATTGCCGGGGGAGCAGGTGCACTCGCTCACTCCGCTGCCGACCGGTGGTGGCGTCGCGTCGGAAGCGGTGCAGCTCTTCATCGCGCGCGCGCAGCTGGTCGGCGCGCAACCGCAGGCGTCTGACCTCGCGACCATCGCCGCGATTTGTGAGCGATTGGAAGGCCACGCGCTGGCCATCGAGCTGGCGGCCGCACAGCTGAGCGACGTCACGCCGCGCGAGCTCAACGAGAAGTTGGCGGCGCGCTTCGAGGTCCTGAAGCTCGGCACGCCCGGTGGCACCGGCCGTCACGACACGCTGTGGAACGCCATCGACTGGAGCTGGCAGCTGCTCTCGGAAGTCGAGCGCTCGGCGCTGGCGCAGCTCTCGGTGTTCCGCGGAGGCTTCACGCCCGAGAGCGGCGTCGAGGTGTTGGACCTGACGACCTTCCGCGTGGCTCCGCTGCGACTCGAGGTGGTGGCGGCGCTGCACCGCAAGTCGCTGCTCACGCACGGCGTGGCGCCCGAGCTCCCGCGCGAATTGCGGCTCGGCATGTTCGAGAGCGTGCACGAGTTCGCGTCGCAGAAGCTCGAAGAGCTCGGCGGTACGGGTGGCGCTCGCAGCCGTCACGCGCGGCACGTGCTCGAGCTCGGCGAAGGTGCGCTCGAGCGGCTCAACACCGCGTCGGCCGAAGAGGGCATGGCGGAGCTGTTCGTCGAGCGGCAGAACGTCACCGAGGTGTTCGAGCGCGCGTTGAGCACGCTGCCTCCGACTCGCGAGAGCGCGGGCGCGGCGCTGCGGGCGCTGCACGTGCTCGAGCCCATCATCACGCGCACCGGGCCCTCGGCGTCGCACCTCGCGTTGCTCGACGATGCGCTGCGCGTCGGTCGCTCGGTGGGCGTGGAAGCCGAGCCGCTGGCGATTGGTTTGCGGCAGCGAGGCAACGCGTGGCGCGTGCGCGGGCGGCTCACGCAGTCGGTCGAAGAGCTCACGCAGTCTCTTGCGCTCGCGCGCACCACGGGCAACGGCTCGCTGTTGGCGCGCGTGCTGACCGACCTCGCGGTGGCGCGCTTCGTGTCGGGCCAGGTCGACACCGCGCTCGAAGGTCTCGAAGAAGCGATGACGGTCGGGCGCGCGTGCGGTGACAAGGCGGCGCTGGTCGAGACGCTCGCCTACGCCGGCATCGTGCGCGTGGCGCGACATGAGCCCGCCGAAGCCATCGTGCACTGCGACGAGGCGCTGCCGCTGGCGCGTGAGCGTGGCGATCGACTCAACGAAGCGCGGCTGCTGGGCACGATGGGCTCCATCTTCCAGGACCAGAACCGCATCGAGCTGGCGCACGCGTTCTTGCGTGACGCGGTGGCGCGCTGCCGTGCGATTCGCGAGGTGCGGCTGACCGGCTATTTCCTCGGGAAGCTGGCGCACCTGCAGATCGAACGCGGCGAGCTCTCGAAGGCGCGCGCGACGGCGCAGGAAGCGATTGGGCTCGTCGGAGACGTCGGCGACGTGCGGCACGAGGGCTTGTTCCTCACCTACCTCTCGACGCTCGACGCGATGGAAGGTGAGCTCGATCAAGCGCGCACCGCGCTCGGTTCGGCGAAGGTTCGTCTGGAGAGCGTGAAGGACCCGCTGCTGCTCACCGCGCTCGCGCTGCGCACCATGTACGTCGAGCAGAAGGCTGCCAACGCGAGCCGCGCCGAAGGGCAGGCGTTGCTGGACGACGTGCGCTCCGCTCGGGGAAATCGTCGCGCGCGGACTGATCAGAGCGAAGAAGTGCGGCTCTCAGCGCGCATGCTGGAGCGGTTGCTCAAAGCGCCCTGACACACCACACTGCCGCGCCATGCGAATGCTCCTGGGCTGTGTGGTGCTGCTGGCGGTGCCCGCGTTGGCGCACAGCAGGCTCGAAGCGCCAGTCTCGTTTCAGATGACCGACTCGCTCGGCAACCCGCAGAAGACCGGGCCGTGCGGCGGCGCAGGCACCGCGAGCGGAGTGGTCACCACCGTCGTCGCCGGCTCGCAGCTGACCATCAACTGGACCGAGACGATTGCCCACCCGGGTTACTTCCGCATCGGCATCGCGCAGATGTCTTCGGAGTTCGTCACGCCGGTGCCCGTGCTCACGGCGAACGGCACGAACTGCTCGACCTCACCGACGCAATCGAACCCCACGTACCCGATTCTGGTGGACGGGTTGTTTCAGCATTCGAGCTCGGCGAACGGGACGCCGTATTCCACGACCATCACGGTGCCGATGATGAGCTGCGACAACTGCATGCTGCAGCTGATGCAGTTCATGTCGTCGCATCCACCGCCTTGCTACTACTACCAGTGCGCGGCGCTGAAGATCGTCATGCCCGATGCCGGTTCTCCCGCGGTGGATGCGGGCACCGACGCGGGAATGATGCCGGCGGACGCAGGTCAGAGTGACGCGGGGCCGATGGGCGGCGGCGCGGGTGGTGGCTCCGGCGGCGGAGCTGGTGGCGGCAGCGGCGGAGGCACGTCGCAGGCGTGCGGACCGGCGAACTGTCAGGGCTGCTGCGGAGCGGATGGAACCTGTCAGCCCGGCAACTCCGACGCGACGTGTGGAGCGGGCGGCGCCTTGTGTCTGGCGTGCACCGGCGACAACGCGTGCATGACGGGCCAGTGCACGGCGGCGCCGACGGGGTGCGGGTGTGGCGTGGCGCCCTTCGGGTTGTTGGTGCTGGTGCCGTTCGCGTTCTTCCGGCGTCGCCGCGTGGGCGCTCGCTAGAACAGACGTTTCAAGTTCACGGCGAAGAACAGGCCGACGGCGCCGATGACCACGCCGAACGCTCCGCACGCGAGACCGACGAGCGCTGAAGTGCGGCCACCGACCGGCGGCTGAGCCTTCTCGTTCACCGCGCGCAGCCCGGCGACTCCGAGCGCGATGGCGGGCAGCCCCACGCCGAGCGTGAAGATCGACGCCGCCGGCGTTCCGAGCCACGCGAGAATCGAGAGCAGCGAGACGACTCCGGTGCCGCGCGACCAGGCGGCGAAGCGATTGTCGTGCTGCGCGAGCCACGCCTTCGCGAGGTCGGCCTCACTCACTTCCATCTTGAAGAACAACTTGGTGCGCGTGCTGAACATCGCCACCGTCACCATCAAGATGCCGATGATGTTGGGCGGTATCTGCTGCATCACGTTGTAGACCGCGCCGATGGTGGTCATCGCGACCATCGCCGGGCGCGCGATGCGCACGCCGAACCAGAAGAGCAGCCACGCCACTCCAGTGAAGAACGCGACGAGGCCCGCGCGCACGTCTTGATTGAGCATCAGTACGCCGCCCGCCATCAGCACCAGCGAGAGCAGCCCGAAGAACCACGCCCAACCGTCGCGCTTGCCCCAGTAGCGGTCGCGATACGCGCGTGGGTAGTCGACTTCGGGTCGCGCCGCGCACGCTTCGCAATACGCCGCGTTGAGCACGATGCGCGTGGTGGTGCCGGCGAGGAACACGCCGCAGCGCGTGCAGGTGGTCGCGGTGGCAGTCGCAACGACCGGCGCGGCGATGGTGGTCGCGGGAATTGGCGTGGCGGACATCGGTGGCGGCGTCGCAGCGCGCGCTCCGATGGCGTTGAGCAACAGCGCGATGCCTTCATCGTCGAGGCCGAGCGCGCGCAACCGGTCTCGAATCGCGAGCACGGTCGCGCCCGCCTGCTGCATGGCGAGGGCTTCGGCGTACGGCGTGGCGGCGGCGTCGCTCACTGCAGCCACGAGTGCAGATCGCTCCGGTGGTCGCCGTCAACTCGCCTGAAGGAACTACGGCTCGAGCTTGCGAATCTGCTGGCTCAGCGAGTCCCAACCGTCGGCCGAAATCTGTCCGCGCACCACGTACATGCCGACGCGCGCCGGGTCGTTGTGCTCCTCGAGCAGCGCCACACCCGCGAACTGACGGCCCATGAGCGTGAACAAGCCCGCCATGTCGTTCTTCGGCGCGCTCGCCGCGTACGACACCCAGCCGACCTGCGTCTTGCCGTCGACCAACTCCGCGGCCTCGACGGCCTGCAGCGCGGTCATCACTGCCGGGTCGGTCACCGGCTGACACGTCACCTTCGCGTCGAACTTCGGCAGCACGCGCGTGCACAACTCCATCGCCGTCTTCGGGCGTGTGTTGGTCGTGCAACCCGCTGCGCCGAGCACCGCAATCCCCAGGAGGAGGTTTCGCATGCCGTCCATACGAACAGGCTCCACGTTCATTTCAAGCGCGCATCGGCGACACTCGCGCGCGTGCCTCGTCTGTCGCTGTCGTCGCGTTTCACGTCGTCGCTCCCGGGCGATTCTTCCGGGCAGAATTCACCGCGCCTCGTCGAAGGAGCGCTCTGGTCGCGCGTGAAGCCGACCGCCGTTTCCTCTCCTTCTCTCCTCGCGTTCAGTCGCGAAGTCGCCGAGTCGCTGAAGCTGAGCGAAGCCGACGTGCGCGCGCTCACGCCGGTGCTCGCGGGCAACGAAGTCGAGGGCGTCGTGCCGTGGGCCGCGAACTACGGCGGCCATCAGTTCGGACACTGGGCGGGTCAGCTCGGTGATGGCCGCGCGATTGGGCTCGGTGAGCTGAACGGGCTCGAGCTGCAGCTCAAGGGTGCGGGGCCCACTCCGTATTCGCGGCGTGGTGACGGGCGCGCGGTGCTGCGCTCTTCGATTCGCGAATTCCTGTGCAGTGAGGCGATGCATCACCTCGGCGTGCCGACCACGCGTGCGCTCTCGCTGGTGCTCACGGGCGATCAGGTGGTGCGCGACATGTTCTACGACGGCCACCCTGCTCCGGAGCCGGGCGCCATCGTGTGCCGCGTCGCTCCGTCGTTCCTGCGCTTCGGGAACTTCGAGCTGTGCGCGTCGCGCGAAGACGTGTCGCTGTTGCGCGCGCTCGCCGAGCACACGCTGGCGACGCACTTCCCTGAGCTGGGCCGTGCTGATTTCCGCGCGCTGTTGCTCGAGGTCTCGCGTCGCACCGCGAAGTTGATGGCGCACTGGCAGAGCGTCGGCTTCGTGCACGGCGTGATGAACACCGACAACATGTCGATGCTCGGGCTCACCATCGACTACGGGCCCTACGGCTGGGTCGACGACTTCGACCCGGCGTGGACACCGAACACCACCGACGCGCAGCAGCGCCGCTACCGCTACGGCAACCAACCGGGCATCGGGCTGTGGAACGTGGAGCGGCTGGGCATCGCGCTGTTGCCGCTCCTCGAGAACGAAGACGTCATCGAAGAAGCGATGCGCGCGTATCAACAGACCTACGAGCAGGAAGCCTCCACGCGCTTCTGCGCGAAGTTGGGGCTCGCTCCCTCGCCCGAGCACATCGAGCTCGTGAACACGCTCTTCACCTGGCTCGCGAAGGAGGAGACCGACATGACGCTCTTCTTCCGTTCGCTCTCGTCGCTCGCGCGTGCGGGCGTGAAGCCGGCCGCGATTCCCGACGGTGTGTTCTACGGAACGCCGGGCGAGGCGCACGTGCGCGAAGGCGTGGAGTGGCTCGCGAAGTGGTGGGACGCCACGCGCGGCGTCGACGCGCTCGCGCAGAAGCTCGACGCGACGAACCCGAAATACGTGCTGCGCAACTACCTCGCGCAGGAAGCCATCGACGCCGCGCACGCGGGCAAACCCGAAGCGGTGATGGAACTGCTCGACGTGATGCGAAAGCCCTTCGACGAACAGCCGGGTCGCGAACGCTACGCGCAGAAACGTCCCGACTGGGCGCGAACGAAGGCAGGATGCTCGGCGTTGTCGTGCAGCTCGTGAGGAGCGCCTCGCATGGAATTCGTCGTCGAAATCCTGGCAACGATTTTCGGCGACGTGCTGCTCGGCGCGTTGGTGAGCCTGTTCGACGGCAAGCGTTCGAACGACGGCGCACAGCAGGTGTTGCGTCAGCTCGGCTTCGCGGTGCTCGGCGCGGTGTTCGGAGTGGGCAGCGCCATCTCGTTTCCGTCGCTCTATCTGCAAGACGAGACGTGGCGGCGCGCGTGGTTGATGGGCTCTCCGGTGTGCGCGGGCCTCTCGGTGCTGCTCTTCCACACCGTCTTCTTCCGCGCGCAGAACAAGGGCTGGCCGATGGTGCACGGCGCGACGCTGGCGTTCGTCTTCACCCTCACGCGCTATCTGATCCTGTCTTGACGGAATGACACGGCGCGGCAGGAAGCCCCGCTGTCACCGGAAAGAAACCGTGAAACCACTTCCGAAGGGTCTGCGTATGGGTACGGTCACGCCGCCCCGCCAATGAAGGCCGGGCACACCTCCGGAGATTCACATGAACAAGAAGCTGCTTGGTGCCGTTCTCGGTTCGCTCGTCATCGCCGCCCCCGCGTTCGCCGAAGACAAGCCGGCCGAGCCCGCGAAGAAGGAAGCTCCGAAGAAGAAGGGCGCCCCTGCGGACGCGAAGGCCGCCGACGCGAAGGCCGGCGAGAAGTCGTGTTCGGGTGAGAAGGGCTGCAACGGCAAGAAGGACGGCGCCGCGAAGGACGCCAAGGCCGGCGAGAAGTCGTGCTCGGGCGAGAAGAGCTGCAGCGGCAAGAAGTAATCGCTGACGGTTTCGAGATTCAACAGAGCGCTCCGCCCTTCACCGGGTGGGCGCTCTGTGCATTTCTGGGGTCCACGTGCGCAAGCTCGAAGGCATCGGCATCGGAGTGCGAACGCCGTGGGCGGCGGAGCTGCTCACCACCTCGCGACGTGTCGACTGGCTCGAGGTGGTGCCCGAGAACTGGGCGTTCTACGGCGGCAAGAAGCGAAAGCTGCTCCACGCGCTCGCCGAGAAATTCACCGTAGTGCCGCACGGCGTGAGCTTGAACGTCGGAGGGCTCGACGCGCTCGATTCCAGGTTTCTCGAGGCGCTCGCGAAGTTGGTGAAGGAGACGCGCGCTCCGGTGTTCTCTGATCACGTCTGCTACGCGTCGACGCACGGGCGGCCGTTGCACGAGCTGTTGCCGCTGCCGTTCACGAACGAAGCGGTCGAGCTGGTCGGTCGTCGCGGTCGCGAAGCGGCAGAGCGCGTGGGTGCGCCACTCGTGCTCGAGAACGCGACCTTCTACGCGCACATGCCGGGCGGTGAGTTCGACGAGAGTGGTTTCCTTCGCGCGTGTCTTCAGGCCGCCGACGCCCGGATGCTGCTCGACGTGAACAACGTGTACGTGAACTCGAAGAACCACGGGTTCGATGCGCGCGCGTTCATCGACACGCTCCCGCTCGAGCGCGTCTCGTACGTTCACCTCGCGGGCCACACGAAGCAGGACGACGTCATCATCGACACGCACATCGGGCCCATCATCGACGACGTGTGGTCGCTCTACCGCTACGTGATTCAGAAGGCGGGTCGCGCGCTGCCGACGCTCATCGAGTGGGACCAGGACATTCCCGCGCTCGATGTGGTGCTCGACGAGTGTGATCGCGCGCGCAACGAAGCGCAGAAAGCGCTGGGGCTCGTCACATGAAGCTCGCGCACTTCTACGAGACCATCGCGCCGTACCTCGAAGGACGCGCGGCGTTCGAGCCGACGCAACGCGCACTGTTCGGTGATTCACCGCCTGTCGATGCAAAGCGCATCGCCATCTACGAGCGCTTCTGTCGTTCGCATCGCGACACGGCGACGGGCGGCGTGCATCAGCTCGTGAAGCAGCTGGTGATTGAGCAAGCCGGCGAAGCGAAGTGGAAGTCGCTCGTCGAGGCGTACTTCGCCGCGCACCCCATGAAGCACGTGGAGATCAACGAGAACGGCGCGCAGCTCTCAGCGTTCCTGTCTGAACACTCGAAGCTCTGGAGCCAGCTCGCCGACTTCGAGTGGTGGGAATGGCAGAGCCTCATCGCGCCCGACGTCGACACCGACGCCACGCCCGATGAAGGCCCGCTGCGCATCGCGAGCACGGTCGACGTGCGGCCCTACGCGTGGGACTTCGTGAGTTGGATCGACGTCGACGGCGAGCGTGCGGCCGAGCCCGAGGAGAAAGACGTGCTGGTCCTCTTCTGGCGCAATCGACGGCTCGAGGGCCGACGTGCGCTCGCCACGCAAGAAGAGCTGCTGCTGCTGAAGGCGGTGAGCGAGGGAACTCCCGTCGAGCGTGATGCGACGTTCGATGATCTTCACGGCGCAGGCATCATTCTCGGAGCGAAGTGAATGCTCGCAGGCGCGCTCGTCACCCTGCTCGCTGCGTCGCCCGTCGCTGAAGTGACGGTCCTCCCCGACTTGAAGAAGTCGATGCTCTACGTCGAGGTGACGACGAAGGACTGGGACGGCTCGTGTCTCTGTCTCGACAAAGAAGTGAGCGCCGCGCTCTCGGGTCTGGAGCCGATGCCGGAGCGAGACGACTGCTTCAAGAAACCGCTGAAAGGCCCGCTCAAGTACACGGTGAGCCTCTCGCGGCTGCGGCGATTTCACGACGACCCGGACTTCGCGGCGGAGCTCGGGCCTGCGTGGCTGTTTCACGACTCGACGTTCCTCCTGCGGCTCGACGAGGCCGACGCGGAGTACCGCGTGAAGTTCGTGCTGCCCGAGGGCGTGTCGACGGCGGCTCCGTGGCCGCGTGAAGCCGACGGCACGTACGTCGTTTCGCCGCACCAGTTCGACATGGGCTCGTACGTCGCGCTCGGCAAACTGCGTGAGCTGAAGACGGTGCAGCTCGACGGATTTTCAGTGCGCCTCACGCTGGTCGACGAGCCGAAGAAGGCGACCGACGAGCAGTTGGTGAACTGGGTGGTGAACGCGTTGCGCACGCACGGCACGTTCTTCAAGGGCAGCCCCATCACCGGAAAGTTGCCGATTCACGTCGTGCTCGCGGGCGTGAACAGTGAGGACGCGGGCGTGTTCGGCTCGGTGCTGCGTCGCGGAGAACCGTCGGTGATGTTGCTGTTCGGCAAGCAGGCGACGAGCGGCTTCGACACCGACTGGGTCGCCGTGCACGAACTGTTTCACCTCGGAAACCCGGCGACGAAAGGCCGCTTCCCGTGGCTCACCGAGGGCTTCACCTCGTATTACACGGAAGTGCTGCGCGCGCGTTCGGGTGCGAAGACCGAGAACGAAGCGTGGGCCACGATGGCGGAGAGCTTTCGCGACTACTGCGCTCCGTCGTGGGGCCGCTCACTCGGCGAGGCGAGTCGCACGCTGGGGCAGAACCACGACTACCTGCGTGTGTACTGGGGCGGTGCGTGTCTCGCGTTTCGCGTCGACGTTGCGATTCGGCAGAAGACGAAGGGCGCGCGGTCGCTCGACGACGTGATGCGCGAATTGCGAGTGGGAGAGCCGCTCGATGAAGACGGCGTGATTGCGGCGCTCGACGCGGCAGCAGGGAGCAAGGTCGCGTCGGGCCACTTGAACGAAAAGAAACGGCTGGAGATCGAGCCGCTGCTCAAGGACCTCGGGATTGGTGAGGTGACTGGAGATTCCGTGAAGCTCACCGAGGCACCGCTCGCGGCGATTCGCAAGGCGATCACGCTCAAGTGACCGTCCGTGCGACCGCGTGATCGCAACGCGGCTCAAGCTTCCAACGAGCCTGTCTACTGGGACTGTCTACTGGGAGAGTTCATCCTCTGGCTTCTTCGGCTTCAGTTCCTCAACGTATGGAAGGATCCAGAGATAAAGGGTGAGTTTAACACCCTTCCCTTTGTCTGCGGCCGCCAGTTCAGCAGCGAGCATTAGCCCTGCGGCAACGAGAATTCCTTGAATGATCGCGACCCACGGAAAGGTTGCCAGCAACACGCCAAAGAGCGCAATCCCTGCAGCTAGGTCAGTCTTCGCAAGGGAAGTGAGGGCCTTGGTCGCATCGTCGTTTAGTTCGCATTCAAGGCCCCACCAGTGCGGCTCGCCTTTGGAGCCAGCGATGATCCGTTTGACGTCGTCGGCGATTTTCCCGAATTGAGGCAGAGCTGCGACTATCGCCCCAATTGTCTTGAGCACCTCCGCCGGATCGATTCCGGCGGCAGCTTGGTTCTTTCTGTGGTGCGATAGAGCGACGTCGCTGTTGGCGCGCTTCAAAGCAGACATAACCAAGTCTTGGTCGGCTGCGCTCATGGCGTTCGGCATTCCATCGCCGAGTTCGAACCGGACGGAGCCGTCTTTCCCCATCAGCGGCACGACCCGTCCGGTTCTGTTCATCGCACCAATCAGCAACTGCATTCGTTCGACACAGGGGTCCAGTCCAGACGCAGCTCGGTTCACGACATTGACTTTGAATGTTCCCATTTGTTTTCCTCCCATTGGCGTGCCTGCGTAAATCGAACACAAGCTGGGGGAAAATGGAAATCGAATCGAAAATGGGTTGGACGAAGGTTCGCACAGAATCTGGATTCTTGGACCGTCGCCAAGTCTATCACTTGCTCACTTTGCTGAATCCGCGCCTACGCGTGGACGATTCCATCGATCGCGAAGCCTCGACTCCGTTCTTGCGCCTCACCGGTAAGCACTTGCGTGCAACGAACCGCGATTTTGCCCGAGCAATTGAGGAGCACGCCAATTGGGCAGATGAAGCGAGTCAATCGGTAGCGAGATTCCGGCAGAAGCGTGCAGAAATGTTTCGAATGATTGTGACGCCAGCGTTTCCCAGATCGAGAGACCTGACCTCTCGATTCGTGCCAGAACTGGACGAGCTCGAAGGAGGCCCGCTTCAGGCCGAGTTCGCGCGCGACTGCCGGATTGGAGTCGCAAGGAACGGGGCTGCGATCGTTGTGCCGACTTTCTCAATCTTACCGCACGCACTTGCGGTTGCTGAAGCTTGGCGCCTGCCGATCGATCACGTCGTCGTTGGACTACCAATTGCGGCAGGCGGCCGAGCTTCCCCATTGATGGCGCCGGGTGACTGCATCGTTTCTCGAGGCTCGTTTGGAATGGAGTGGAGTGCCGGGCAGGGCGTCACCTGCGCACATGTGGTCGGCGCGACAGGAAACGCGGTCTTCCAATGCGGAGGACTGCAACTGGGCACTGTGGCTATGCGGAACGCTCCAACGTCGCCGGGTGTGAACCGAGTCGACGTCGCCGCAATCTCGATGACGTGCAAGTGCTCGAATACCGTGCCCGAAGGAACGCTTTCAGCAACTCGGTTGTTGGAGTTAACGACACCTGATCGAGAAGGTGATGAGGGTACGGACGTGCCCGTCGTCGATGTCCTTGTGAGGAAGGTGGGTCAACAGACCGGCCATAGAGTTGGTGTGATTATGACGGTTTGGGACCAACTCCCGATCTGGTATCCGGACGGCTCGAAACACGAGATGGAGAATGTTTTTCAAGTTGGCCCTGCCACTCAAGGAGGCCCCTCCTTCGCCGAGCAAGGAGACTCTGGTAGCATGGCGTACGTTGCCAATGACGCAGGTGTGCTGGGTCAGGTCGGGTCGCCACATCTCGTCGGCCAAGTATTTGCAGCGAATGACGGTGCGCGAATGGGCTTCTTTCTCCCGATTTCAGCTACGGCAGCAGTGCTATGAATTTTCACGAGAAAAAAGCGATGGTTATTGCACGTGAACTCCGCAAGCGACATTCGCACGAGCTTGGTTGGATCGCGTCAGGCGTGACGCGCCACGGAGCAGAAATTGCGGTGGTAGTGCAGCTTGAGCCGAATAGCCTGCTCAGGTTTCCTGAAAGAATTCGAGGTGTTCTGGTTCTTACCAAGCGCGAGCCGTTCATTGTCCGTCTCGCGACAGGGACTTAGAAGACCGCGACAACGCTCAAGGCGTCGAAGTGAGCGCGCCGAGCGCTGTCGGCTCGAACGTCAGTCCGCTGTTGGTGCCTGCGCCGTTGCTGTCGCAGTAGGTCCAGTTCACTCCGTCGCGAGAGGTGCGCGAGGTGAAGTCGTACGTCGACGGTGCGGGCACGATGAAGGCGCCCTGGTACTCGTCGTCGTTGCCGCTCTGCACGTTGAAGCTGCCGGGCCACCATGACCACGTCGAGGTCGACAGCGGGTTCGCCGCGCTCGGGCCGAAACCAAACTCGACGACGATCGAAGGGTCGGATCCCGCTGGCTCGGTGAGGCCCGCGTGGAACACGCGCGAGTAGACGGTGTCGCTCAACGTTCCCTGCGTTCGGCTCATCGTCGTGGGGAATTGCAGGTTGCAGTACTGCTCTTCTTCGCTGAGGTCGGTCTCGTTCACGGCACACGAGCAGAGCGTGGGAGCCGTCGCCGAAGCGCTGCGCGGTGCAGGCGCTCCAGTCGTGAGGTCGCTCGAGTTCGTGTTCGCATCGCGACACGCGCCCGCGCCGCGCAGCAACGCCGTGGTGTTGCTCATCGCCGGCGCCGCGGTGCCTTCGAAACAGTTCGCCGTGCCGTAGCCGATGAAGTCCACCGTCACCGCGGAGTCGGGACAGATGTTGGCGGGCATGCCGACGGCGTTCGAGACGAGCGCGATCTTTCCGTTGCTCGCGCTGATGTCGAGCGCCGACGCGGTCGTGAAATCAGGAGTGATGGATGCGCCGACCGCCATGCCCACGTTGAGCTGCACGAGGAAATAGCCGCCCGGCTCGATGGTCACGTTGGGCAGCGCCTTGTTGTTCGACGCCCACGCGGTGCCGGTCGCGGACGTGTACTGAATCGACATGCCGCTCAAGCTGCGCGGCGTGACGCCAGCGTTGTGTAGCTCGATGAAGTCGTTGCGGAACGGCGCTCCGGTGTTGCCGCCGCCTCCGAAGAGCTGACTGATGACGAGGCCCGTCGAGCAGCGCCCGGTGTACGGCGCGTTCACGTCACGCACCTTCACCGCAAGTGTGGCGTTGGTCGTGCCGAGCGTCGCGCTGACGTTCGCTGAGCCCGCGACGAGTCCATTCACGACGCCCCGCAGTCCGAGCGCCGTCTGTGCACGCGCGTTCGTCGGCGCATCGCTCGCCCACGTCGCGAGCGCGCTCACGTCACTCACCGTCGAGTCGGAGAACGTGGCGGTGGCGACGAGCTTCACGCTCCCGCCGACGGGAATGAACGAGCGGCCCGAGAGGACGAGGCTCTCGACGACCGCGGGCGTCACGGTGAGGGTCGTCGCACCCGAGATACTGCCCGAGGTCGCGCTGATGCTGGTGGTGCCGACCGCGAGCGCGCTCGCGACTCCGCTCGAGGTGACGGTCGAGACGAGTTGATCGCTGCTCGCCCACGTCGCGCTCATCGTGAGGTTTTGCGTCGTCGCGTCGGTGAGCGTGCCGGTGGCAATGAACGCCTGCGTGCGGCCCTTCGCGATCGAGGGGTCGGTCGGCGTCACGCTGATGCTCGCCAGCACTGCGGGCGTGACGGTGAACGGAGCCGAGCCGCTGATGCCTCCGAGCGTGGCGCTGATGTTCGAGCTGCCGACGGCGCTGGCGGTCGCGAGCCCCGTGGTGGTGATGGTGACGGCGGTCCCGTTGCTCGAGGCCCAGGTCGCGGTCGAGGTGAGATCATTCTGCGAGCCGTCGGTGTTCACTCCGGTCGCGGTGAATTGCTGCGTGAGGCCCTTCGCCTTCGTCACCGTCGTCGGCGTCACGTCGATGTGATCGAGCACCGGAGGAATGACGCTCAAGTCACCCGACGAGAAGAGCATTCCCAGGCGCGCTTCGATGGTGGTGTTGCCGACGAGCAGCGTGCTCGCGACACCGGTTGCCGCATCGACCGTCGCCACACTCGGAGTCGTCGAGGTCCACGTCAGCTGATTCGTGACGTCCATCATCGACAAGTCGGAGAACGTGCCCATCGCGGTGAACGGCTGCGCGCGTCCCTTCGGCACGCTCACCATCGCCGGCGAGACGACGAAGCTGGTCAACGTCGGAGGCGTCACCGCGAAGGCGCTCGAGCCGGTCACGCCCTGCAGCGTGGCGGTCACGTTGCCGGTGCCGACGCTGAGCGCGGTGGCGACTCCCTGCGAGCCGCTCGCGTTCGAGACGTCGAGTGAAGCGGGAGCGTCGGAGAACCACGTCGCCTGCGCCGTCACGTTCATGGACGTGGTGTCCGAAAACGTCGCGGTCGCGGTGAGCGGCGACGTGAGGCCCTTCGCGAGCGAGATGGGGTTCGGCGTGATGGCGATGCTCTCGACGACCGCGTTGGTGACGGTGATGGGCTGCGAGCCGACGAGCGACATCGCGCTCGCGGTGATGGTGGCGTTGCCTGGATTGACGCCGGTGAGCAGGCCGCCAGCGCTCACGCTCGCGACGAACGGAGTCGCCGAGCTCCACATCGCCTGGCTGGTGAGATCGATGGTGGTCGCATCGGTGAGAACGCCGGTCGCCGAGAGCTGCAACGTGCGGCCCTTCGGCAACATCACCATGGTCGGCGTGACGTCGATGCGCTGCAGCACTGCGGGCGTCACGGTGACGTTGGCGTTGCCCGTCACTCCCGAGAGCGAAGCGACGACGGTCGACGCGCCGACGCCGAGCGCCGTGAGCAGGCCCGCGGTGCTCGACGAATTCGAGATGCTCGCGACGGTCGAGGTCCCCGTCATCCACGTCACCTGCGTCGTCACGTCCTGCGTCGTGGTGTCGCTGAACGTGCCGCGTGCGGTGAATTGCTGCGTAAGGCCTTTGACGAGCGAGGGGTTCGCGGGCGTGACGCTCAAGCCGATGAGCGCAGCGCTGGTGACCTGCAGTGAGGTCTGGCCGGTGACGGTGCCGAAGGTGGCGGTGATGGTGGTGGTGCCCACTGAGGTGCCGGTGACGATTCCGTGCGAGCTCATCGCGTTGCTGACGGTGGCGACGGCGGGCGCGGTGCTGCTCCAGAGGACCTGGGTGGTGAGGTCTTGCGTGCTGGTGTCGGTGAAGACGCCGGTGGCGGTGAACGTGCGCGTGAGCCCGAGCGCGAGCATGGCGTTCGCCGGAGTGACCTGAATCATCGACAACGTCGCCGGCGTGACGGTGACGCTCGCGGTCGCGCTGATGGTGCCCGAGCTGGCGGTGATGGTGGCGCTACCCAACGAGAGCGCGGTGAGCACTCCAGCTGACGAAATGGACGCCACGCTCATCGCGTCGGACGACCACGTCACCTGCGTCGAGAGGTCCTGCATCGAGCCGTCCGAGAACGTGCCCATCGCGACGAGGTTCACGGCGGTACCGCGCGCGAGCGTGTTCATCGGAGGCGTGACGGCGAGACTCGCGAGCACTGCGTCGGTGACCGAGAGCGACGACTGCGAGCTGAGACCGTTGAGCGACGCGGTGATGGTGGTGACGCCGACCGAAAGAGCGCGCGCTTCACCGCTGGCGTTCACCGACGCGACGCCGGCCGAAGACGAAGACCACGTGGCCTGCTGCGTGACTTCCATCTGCGTTTGATCGCTGAAGATTCCAATCGCGCGCAGCTGCGTGCGTGTGCCGAGCGCGAGCGTGATGTTGGGCGGCTCGACCTGCAGCGACTGCAGCACGGCGCTGGTCACTCGCAACGTGACGCGTCCGATGATCATCCCCGAGGTCGCGGTGAGCTCGACCGTGCCGGTGCCGACGCCCTTCACCTTGCCGCTCGCGTCGACCGTCGCGATGGATTCGTTCGCGCTCGCCCACGTCGCGCGCGCCGTGAAGTCCTGGAACGTGGCGTCGTTGAACACGCCAGTCGCGGCGAGCTGCAGCTCGAGGCCGTTCGCGACGCTGGGGTTCGGAGGCGTCACGTCGATGCGCGTGAGCGTGAGCACGCGTGGCGTGACGGTGAGCTCCATCGTCGCGGTGAGTGAGCGCAGCCGCGCGGTGATGGTGACCGTACCCTCGGAAATTCCGGTGAGCGTCGCGGACCCATCGCCCGTGCTGCTGACGGTGACGACCTCGCGGTTGCTCGAGCTCCAGCTGGCGCCGGTCGCCTCACCGGGGGTGGTTCCCGCGAAGACGCGCGCAGTGAGCTGACGTGTCTCGCCGACGGAGAGCGAGAGAGTGCTCGGGCTCAGCCGCAGCTCTTCGGAGACCGCCGGAGGGCACGCCGTCAACAACAGCAGAGGGAGAAGCCGGACCAGCCGTGTCATGCTTCCCTGCAGTCTAGGGCAATGCGAGCGACTGTTTTCACCACCACCGACCGGATCGAGGCGCAGGCACTGCTGGCGCTCCTGCGCGGCGCTGGCATCGAGGCAGAACTCATCGGAGTCGCCGATGCCGCGCGGGTCGGTGTGGGTGAGATCGCGCTCCCACTTCACATCGAAGTCGACGCGGAAGACGAGGCGCAGGCGCGGGAGCTCATCGCCGCGAAGCCCGAGCTCGAACCCGCGCAAGAAGAAGAGAAGCTGCGGCCTCCGCTCAGCCGCAAGCGGCCCATCATCGCGCTCGGTGTTCCCGTGGTGTGGCCGGGGCTGGGCCACATCTACGCGGGCCATCCGTACACGGGCGTACCGCTCATGCTCGGCGTACTCGCCTCGTTCGTCGGCGCAGCGGCCAACAGCAACCTCGCCGCCGCGTACGCCGTGCTGCTGATTCTCGACGCGTTCTTCGCGCGCCGCGCGGTCCTGGCGTTCAACGAAGGCCGTCATCGCGGCGCAGGTGCACAGCTCGGAGCAGGCATGGCGATGGTGGTGTTCGCGTTTCTGCTGACGGGCGCGGGTCCAGCGCTCGAGAAATGGCAGCGCGCTCGCGAACGCGCGGAGTTGTCGACCCTCGAGGTCACCTGCACGAGGAGTCGGCTGAGCATCACCAACACCGCCGACTCACCGCGCGAAGTGGAGTTCCGCTCCCTCGTCTCGGTGCGCGTCGGAATTCTGCTCGCAGACAAAGACATGCGCGGAGTGCAGTTCCGTGGAGGCCGCAGTCGAGTGCTCGAGCCGCACGAGACGCTCGCGCTCGACATCGAAGACGACGCTTCGCCCTTCGTCACTTCCATCACCACGGCGCTGCAGCCTCAGCGAGCGTTCGAGCTCGACGTCGTCGTGCGGCGTGAAGCCAGCGAGCCCGGCGTTCGCGGAACGTTCAGCTGCACGCCGCGCGGCTGAGAACTGGAGCCGCTCCACCACGCGCCTACATTTGCGCGCATGAACAAGGTCGAGCTCACGACGCAGCTGGCGGCGAAGTTGAAGCAAATCTTCCTGCAGGCCGAGCGCGCGAACCTCGACGCCGGCACCGACGCGAAGTCAGGAGCCCCGCGCGCCGTGAATCTCGCCGCGGCGACCAACGCGAGACTCGAGGCCGCACGCGCTGCGTGGCAGGCCGTCACCGACTTCAAGCCGGTGCCGCTCGCGAAGGGTCAACGCATCGGTCTCGGCGCGCTGGTCGAAGTCGAAGACGGCGAGTGCGGCAAGACGCTGTTCGTCGCTCCGGCGGGTGCGGGCGAAGAGCTCACCGGCCCCGGCGGCGATGGGCTGTTGCAGGTGGTGACGCCGGCCTCTCCGCTCGGGCGCGGGCTGCTCGGCAAGAAGGTCGGCGACGTGGTCGAGGTGATGGTGAAGGGCGAGCTCGCGGAGTGGGAAATCACCTTCGCGGCGTGAACTCAGCCCGGCAGCAGCGTGTTCTCGCCCGAGAAGTCTTCGGCGCGGAACTCGAGCGTGAGCGCTCCACCGAGCGTCACCTTCGAACCCGGCTTGAGCAGCACGTCTTCACCGCGCGTGACCGCCTTGCCGTCGATTTCGGTGGTGCTGGTCGACACCGCGCGCAGGAAGAAGCCGTCAGCGCGGCGATGCAGCTCGAAGTGCCAGCGCGAGATGCGGCTCTGCAGGTTCGGGTCAGACAGCGCGATGACGACGTCGTTGGCGACCACTCCGTCCTGCTCGCGCAGGCGGCCGAAGCGAATCACGTCGAGCGTCGGCAGCCGCACCTCGTTGCCGTCGGCGAACCGCACCAGCGAGGGGAACTTCGACGCGTCGAGCCAGTCGAGCGTGAAGAGGTCTTGCGGCGCGGCGACACCCTTCAGTTCCACTCCGCGCTGACGACGCGAACGCAGGCGCATTTCGACGTCGGTGAGCTCGCCGTGCGCGTTGATGCTCAAGCGAATTTCGCCGGGGGCTGCCGAACCCGCCACGCGCGAGCAGAAGTTGACCGCGTCGCCCGTGACCTGTTTGCCGTCGGTGAGCACCGGCCCGGCGTGCACTCCGATGCGCACGTGCAGCCGGTGGTCAGGCGCGCGCGAGTCGTTGTCGCGCACGATGTTTCGCTGCAACGCCACCATCGCGCGCGCGGCCGCGGCGACCGAGTCGAAGCACAGGAAGACGCCGTCGCCCGCGGTGTCGACCACGCGGCCACCCTCGGGCGTGATGGCGTGGTTCACCTGGTCGTAGAGGCGCTGCTGCAGCTTGCGGCCCGCCTCGTCGCCGAAGCGCGCGAAGTACGGCGTGCTGCCCACCACGTCGGCGAACACCAGCGCCAGACGCTTCTCGAACCGGCGGACGATCGCCTTGCTCAAGACGTCCTGCAGCCGGATGAGCTCGGTCATCGACAGCTTTTCCGCGAGCTCTTCGAAGTTCGCCACGTTCCCTACCTCTTACCGCGCAGCGGAGAGCGTGCGCACGCGTTCCGCGAGATTCGTACTGAACAGCCGGTAGATGCGCATCGCCGCGGAGGGCGTGTTGAAGACGTACTGCTTGAAGCTTTCACGGCTGATGAAGAGCGCCTTCACGTTGGTGCGGGCGGTGACGCGCGCCGAGGTGGGCCCATCGAGCAAGAGCGAGATTTCACCGACGTAGCCGCCGACGCCGAGCGTGTTGAGCAGGCGCGCTTCGACGCCGCTGCCGCCGTAGACCTCGACCTGACCGTCGACGATGAGGAACAGGCCGCGCCCCGCCTGACCGGGTTCGATCAAGTCCATGCCCGGGCCAAAGCCGTGCTGCACGCACACGCGGAAGAGCGCGCGCATGTCTTCCATCGACAGCTCGGAGAACATCGGCAGCGCCTTCAAGAAGCCGTACGAATCGGCGGCGGGCGTGCTCGGCAACGGCTGCGTGGCGCGCAACACCGGCACGGGCTTCGCTTCCTTCGGCGGCTGAACGATGCGCGCGCGAACCTTGGTCGCGGCGGCAGCGTTGTTGGTCGAGTCGAGCAGACGCGCGAGGTATTCCAGCAGCGTGGGGTCGCTGCGTGCCTCGGCCGATGCGCGGCAGCAGGCCATCAACTGCTCGACCGCTTTTTCCACGTGACCGTGATTCGACATCAACTCCGCCAGCCGCATCGTCGGCGCGACCGCTCCCGGAGTGGCCGCCACACACGCGCGCAGCGACTCGACTTCACCGTGGAGATTGTCGAGCGCGCGATAGACGCCGGCGGCGCTCTCGTAGCGACCGGCACGCGCGAGCGCTTCGGCCATCTGCTCGCGGCTGCCCGCTTGGCCGTAGAGCGCGACCGCGTCGTCGATGCGGCCTGCGCGCTCGAACGCCGAAGCGGCTTTGGTGATTTCTCCGGCGCGCTTCCACGCTTCGGCGGAACGCGCGAACTCGTTCACCTGCTCCCACGCCGCGGCGGCATCGGAGTCGAGGCGGAGTGATTCGTAGGTGGTGGCGGCTGCTCCGAAGTCGCGCGCACGCTTGAACATCTGCGCGATGGACTTCTTGAGCTCGAACGACCCGGTCACCATTTCCTGCAGCAGGCCTTCGCGCGAGGAGCCGCGGGTCTCTTCGTAGAACTTCACCGCGGCGTCGACGTCGTTGCGCACCAGCAACGCACGCAACTGCAGGAGCGGACCGCCGACGGGGACCAACTGCCCGCCCGCGGCGTCGTCCAGGAATTCGAATTCAAGGGAGTGAGCCATGTACCGCCTCGCAGGTTACGCGCGGGAACGGTCCCTGTCTGCGATCTCGGTGGAGCATGGACGCCCGCGGACTCACACCGGCCGAGAAAGGCTCTCGTTTCGCGAGCCGTGGGCGCTGATCAGCGTTTGCAGAGGTGGAGCGTGCCGTTCAACCAATCCACTTCCCGAACGAAGGAGCACGCCATGACCGTCACCCTGCTGAGAACTCTGAATGAACTGCTGACCCGCGACGACGAGCGCCTCGAGCCGAATGAAGCGAAGCGGCTGGTCGACTCGGCGCGAGATGGAGGTGACGTCTCGGCCGACGAAAAGAAGGAGCTCAGCGCCATCGCGAGTGGACCCAGGACCACGCTCGCGGCGCGCACCGTCATCGAGAAGTTCGTCGCCGAATCGGACCCGGTGCGCGAGCCGGTGATGCGCTCGATGCCCGGCCTCGATGCGTCGAGCTTCGACGACGACGTGCTGGTGCTCGGGCCCGACGGGAGCAGCATCGGTTCGTCGGGCGTCACTCCGTATTCGCGCAGCTACGACGCGGTGCACGTGGGGCCGATGCGTCTCGCGCACGGAAGCAAGCCGCCGCATTCGTCAGTGTTGAGTGAAGAGGAGAACGAGCGGGTGGCGACGCAGACTCCGGGTTCGGCGCTCGACGCGGCGGCGAAGGAACGCGGCGCGAAACTGGGTGCGGGTTTCGAAGCGCTCGCGAACTCGAAGAGCGCGTTCGACCCCGAGGCTCCGTCGTGGTGGGGCAAGTGTCATGCGTGGGCGTGGTCGGCGCTGTCGACCGAGCTCGCGGCGCGCGTCGACGTGAGTGGGCCCGAAGGTCAGCGTGGGCTGTGGCTCGGTGGGCAGTGGGTGTCGCGCGCGGATCTCGGCAACTTCCTCATGGGCACGGCTGATCAGCTGGCGCTCGCTGATCCGAACGTGATGTTCGACCCGAAGCTCGACGCGATGGATCTGCTGCAGGCGACGTCGCAGTTCCTGCTGCAGGGCGGTGGCGGGTTCGTCGCCGACATTCACAACGACGCGGCGCACGGCGGAGATCGCGAGGTGTGGAATCAGCCGTTCGTCTCGGCCGACGTCGACACCACCACGCTGCGCGGTGCGGGCGCTGACTTCGTGCTCAGCCTCGCTCGCAAGGAAGGCCTCACCGACGCGACGACGGTGAAGCACGTGCATGTCGTCGGGCGCTACGGCGCGGAAAACAGCGACGCGTGGGAAGGCGAGCCGTCTCTCTCGTCGCGCGCGTGGAACGTGTACGCGGTGACCGACGCCAACGGGCTGGTGCTCGGCGCATACATGGCCGACGACGAGAAGCTCGAAGGCGCGACCGGCCTGCCGACGCGCGCGAGCCAGGAGCTGCCGGAGTACGTGTGGAAGCCGTCACTCCGCGCGGCCGACGACGCGCTGAGCGGGAAGTTGAATCGGTCGATCGACAACGACGCGCTCGGGCGGGAGTACCGGTTCCTCGTCGGCGAGGTGCTCAAGAAGGGCGTGCCCGGAGCGACGCGCGCACGCTTCGAGGCGGAGCTCGCGTCACTGCCGCAGGGGCCGATCGACGCGTCGCGCATCGAGTCGCTCAAGCTGCGCTACCCGGGCATCGAGAACGCGTACTCGGCCGAACAGTGGGCGCGCGCGTTCAAGAGCCGAGGGCTGTGAAGTCACTCCGATTCGCTCCTACGATCAGGGCTCGACGACTCGAGCGTGGAAGTCCTTCACCGGCTCGATCTGGTGCACGAACAACTGAATGAGCTCCTCGACCAAATGCGGCTCGTCAAGGAGAGCGCCGAGGAGCTGCGTCGTTCAGCGCCTCAGCCGCCGGTGATGCGCACCAGCTGATCGATGCGGCCGAACACACTGTTCCCGGCCGCATCTTTCATTTCGATCTCGACGCGGTCGCCGTTCTTCATGAACGGCGTCTTCGGCGAGCCGGTGTCGATGGTCTCGATCATTCGAATTTCGGCGAGGCACGAGATGCCGCGTGCGCGATCTTCATTCGACACGGTGCCGCTGCCGAGAATCGTTCCCGCGGTGAAGTTGCGCGTGCGAGCGATGTGCTGAATCAAATCGAAGAAGCTGAAGTGCATCTCCGGGCCCGCGTGCGTGTCGCCGACCAGCTTGCCGTTGAGCCACGTCTGCAGCGTGAGGTGCACGCGGCCGTCCTTCCACGCCGTACCGAGCTCATCGGGCGTCACCGCCACGGGAGAGAACGCGGTCGCCGGCTTGCCCTGGAAGAAGCCGAAGCCCTTCGCGAGCTCATCGGGGATCAGGTTTCGCAACGTGACGTCGTTCACCAGCATCAACAACCGCACGTAGCGCCCGGCGTTCGCCGCCGGAGTCGCCATCGGCGTGTCGCCCAGCACCACCGCGACCTCGCTCTCGAAGTCGACGCCGTACGCTTCATCACGCGCTGCGATGTCCTGCGTGGGGCCGAGCATTTCCGACGAGCCGCCCTGGTACACCAGCGGGTCGGTCTTCAGCGTCGCGGGCGGCTCGGCCTTGCGCGCCTTGCGAACGAGGATGACGTGGTTCAGGTACGCCGAGCCATCGACCCATTCGTACGCGCGCGGCAGCGGCGCCATGAGCTGGGTCGGGTCGTAGAACTCACCCTTCACCTTGCCGCTCTCGAGGTCGGCCGCGAGACCACGGAGCTTCGGCTCGCTCGCTTCCCACGAGTCCAAAGCCGCCTGCAGCGTGGGGGCGATGTGGGACGCGCTGGTCCACGTCGAGAGGTCTTTCTTCACCACGAGCAGCGCACCGTCCCGGGTGCCATTGCGAAGGGTCGCGAGCTTCATATGTGGCGCTACATACCGGGCTCGCGAAAGACTTGCTGGAAAGCGTGGTGGTCCTACGCTCCCGTGCAGTCATGGCCGACGCTCCGGGGCTCAGCCCCGTGCACCGCATCATCGAGTGTTATTCGCGCGCCGTCGAAGCGCTGGGTCTGGGTGTCCCTCCGCTGTTCATCGAGCGGTGGGCCGTCGCAGTGCACCAGGCGCTCTCGTCTCGCGCGCGTGAGTTCCACACCCATCAGCACGTGCTGGAGCTCGTTCGCGACGCTGACGCGATCGAGACCATCGCCGCGCTGTACCACGACATCGTCTACGTCCAGGTCGACCTCGACGTGCCCACGCACTACGCCGAGCTGTTGCGGCCGCTCGTGGAGCGCGACCCCGAGACCGACCACGGCTGGCGTCTCTTGCCGCACTGCGGGAGCGACCCCACCGCGAAAGACGTGCTGCACGTGTTTGGTTGCAAGCCCGGGCAGGTGCTCACGCCGTTCACCGGCTTGAACGAGCTGGCGAGCGGGCTGGTGGCCGCCAAGGAGCTCGAGGGCGTGCTGACGCGCGAGCAGATTCTCGCGGTGCTGGCGTGCATCGAGGCGAGCATTCCGTTCCGCGATGGCGAAGCGGTGCAGCTGCGAGATCGTCTGACGTCGCTGGGCCTCGGCGCGGAAGAGATCGGCGTCATGGTGCGTCGCGCGACGCGCTTGTCGAACAACGACGTCGGCAACTTCGCTGACCCCGACCCCGCGCGGTTCCTCGACAACACGTGGAAGCTGCTGCCGGAAACGAACCCCTCACTCCACACGCCGACGACGTACAGCGTGAGGGACTACCGCGTCGCGCTGATGAAGATGGAAGGCTTCCTGTCGAAGCTCCCGCCCGAGCGCGTGTTCCACACGTGGGGTGGTGAGCCGACGTTGGTCGAGCACCAGCGCCGCATCGCCGCGGCCGCGCGCAACATCGATCTCGCGGTGCGCTACATGCGCTGCAAGCTGTACAGCTCGAGCGTGGTCGAAGCGCTGGCCTACGAGTCGGGCGGTGATGGCCCTCTTCCCTATTTCATCGGCGGTACGCCCGAGGTCGGTGGCGGCCCGATGAAGCGGCTCGAGCAGTTCCTTCCGGAGCCGAAGGCTGCATCGGCCGAGCACGTGGATCCGGTGTTGCGTCAGCTGCTGCAGGGTGGGCGCTCGACGTCGTCGTCGTTCGACATCGCGCCGTCGCCGGTGGCTGATTTTCTCTACGTCGCGCTCGGTGAGCCGCGGTTGATGAAGGGCTTTGGCGAGGCGAAGAGCATGTGGGACCAGAAGATCTCTCCCCGGATCTTCCTGTCGCTGCAGCCGCGTGACGAGATGCTCGCGATTGCTACGGCGTCGATGGAGATGGCTCCGACTCGTGCGGGTGCCATCGCTGAGCTGAAGAAGCTTCTTTAAGAGCTTCCACCCTCACCCCGACCCTCTCCCTCGCGGGAGAGGGGGATTTCTTTGCGACATTCGGCGGCGAGATGCCCCTCTCGCTGGATGCGCCTTTTTCTGACGAGTCTGGTGTTCGTCTTCTCCGCCTGCGAGTGGACCGGACGAACGTTCACCGCTTCGGCCACCGTGCCCGTGAAGACGACGGCGCAGTCGCCGCTGTGCACGACCTCTCGCGTCCCCGTGAATCTCGAGGACCAGAAGACCTTCA
Organism: Archangium sp.; assembly: GCA_047600485.1. Lineage (GTDB taxonomy): Bacteria > Myxococcota > Myxococcia > Myxococcales > Myxococcaceae > Archangium_A. The sequence goes on along the minus strand of JASGKS010000001.1, from coordinate 8,656,939 downwards.
AGGAGATCGAGGGAATCATCGGGCGCGTCCGCGTCGAGGGCGTCAGCATTCAGGTCAACGAGCCTGAAACGCCGCAGCCCGGTGTGCTGGCCACGAACGTGCGAGGGCGCGTGTCGTTCGTGCCGGTCGACGGCTCGACGGGAACGCCGCTCGTCGAGTTCAACGAGACCGACCTCTACTCGACCTTCGAAGCGGAAATCGAACCGGTCACTCCCGACCCCGACACCGTCATCGAGAACCCCATCACCCGGCCATCGGCTGAGGCCGCGGGGAAGGTCGCGCTCACGGGCAAGGGGAAGTTCCAGCTCGAGGTGGCGACGTGCACCGACGCGAACCCGGCTGATCTCGAGCTCGTCACCGACCTCACCATCTACCTCGAGCTGTGAACGAACCGATGACACGCCCTGGTCTGCTGCTGGTTTTCCTTTCACTCGCCGGCTGCGCGCTCAACCCCGCGCGCAACCTGGTTCCCAATGAGCAGGAGCCCGAGGTCCGCCTCGAGACCGACGCGCTCCGGGCCGAGTTCACCGAAGCGGCGTCCCGCACCGACGAGCGCTGGGGTGTGATGGAAGAGGACCTCACGCCGGAAGATCGCGCCGAGCGAAAGAAGATCCTCGACGCGGAGATCGAGCGGCGCTTCTTCGACTCGAGCAAGCCCGACATCGGCCCGTTCCGCGGAACGGAAAAGCTCGACGAGCAGGACTTCTACAGCCTGGTGGAGGACACCGGTTCGGCGAACGCCATCGCGGCCTCGCGCGGGTTTGGCCAGTTCGAGTCGGTGACGGGTTTGATTCTCTCGATCTTCGGCTACGGCACGGCGCTCGCGGTCGGCGGCAACTACGCGCTCTCGAGTGGTGACAACGCGCTGATGCCGCGCATCATCACCAGCCCCATCGGGCTCGCGGTGATCGTCGGAGCGGGACTCGTGGTGGGCGGTCTCGGAACGCTGATGATCCCCGACGGGCAGGCGCGAACCAAAGCGCACATCTTCGGCCACGAGCGCGCCGTCGCTTCGCTCGAAGTGTTTCGCTACGGACCCGGCGGCCTCATTCCCGCGGCAGTTTCGGCGCTGCAGGTCACTTCGCTCGACGGCAGCGCTCCGCGTTTCTGCTCGACCGACGAGGCGGAGCTGAAGCTCGTCGCGCTCGACAAGCGCGGCCGCAAGATCATCCTCGAGGGGCGCTCCGACTGGTTCTCGTGGAACACCAACCCCGGCGATCTTTTGTTTCACGGCGAGGAACCCGATGCAGCGGTGGTGCGCTCGCCCATCGAGCGCTCGCTGCAGGCGTACGGCAAGGAAGTGGTGCTGACCGTCTCGGTCAACGGAGGGACGACCACGTTCTCGCAGCCGATGCCGCACGACTTCACCTGCCCTGCTTCCATCGCGGTGAAGGGCAGAGCGGGCGAGCCGGGTGACAGCGGAAAATCGGGAGGCTCCGACGGTCGATCGGGTCGCGCCGGTCAGCGCGGAAATCCCGGCTATCGGGGAGCGAACTTCGACATCGAAGCGGCGCGCGTCCTCGCTCCCGACGGTACGCACTTCGTGCTCATCGCGATTCAGCAAGAAGGCGCGCGTGACGTGAAGCTCGAGCTCGTGAAGCAGGGCAGCCAGGTCACCATCGAAACGCTCGGCGGCATGGGCGGGCACGGAGGCACCGGCGGCTCTGGAGGTCGCGGTCGCTCGGGCGGAAAGTGCCAGGACGGTGGAGAAGGCGGCGACGGTGGTGACGGTGGCGACGGCGGACAGGGTGGCGAGGGCGGCAGCGTGCAGGTTCGACTCGCCGACCGCGGACTGCGCGAGGTCGTCAGTGTTCTGAGTCGCGGCGGAGAAGGCGGCGCTGCCGGACGCGGTGGTTCGAGCGGCTCGGGCGGGAGCTCAGGCAGCGGCGGCTCGAAGGAATGTGGGCGCTCGACGAGGTCTGGCAAGTCGGGGCGGAGCGGCGGCTCGGGCTCGAAGGGCCGGCCGGGACAACCGGGCAGCGTCACCGTCTCCGAATATCCGGCCGGGCAGATGGGCCTCATCGAGGTCGCCTTGAGCGGGTCTGGTTTCACGCTCGAGAGCTCCACGCCACCTGCTCCTCGCAAGCGCTCGCGCTGAGGTCTTCGATGAACACTTTGAAATGGCTCTCGCTGATCTTCCTGTTGGCAACCGTGTCGTGTGGAACACCCGCGGGCCCGACGACGTGCGAACCGCGGACGTGTCCGTTCGGTTGCTGTGATTCAGCCGGCGTCTGCCAGCCTGGTTCGTCCGACATGCAGTGCGGCTCGCAGGCGAAAGCATGCACGGCGTGCTCCGCGGGTCTGACGTGCCAAATCGGTCGCTGCATGGGCGCGAGCGCTGACGGCGGTACCGGCGGTGGAACCGGAGGCGGCGGTGGCTCGACCGGCGGTGGCGGTGGTGCAACCGGCGGCGGTGGCGTCAGTGGCGGCGGTGGCGGCGCAACGGGAGGAGGCGGCGGCGGGACCTGCGACACGTCATCGTGTTCGACGTGCTGCAGAGGCGGCGTGTGCGTGAGCGCGACGAGCAACACCGCGTGTGGAACGGGCGGCAACGTCTGCACCGACTGCACCACGCGCGGCGGCGTGTGCGCTCAGGCGACGAACTCGTGCGTCGCGGCCGACGGCGGCACGACGGTGGGCAACAGCCTCGTGCGTCTCGTCGAGGGCGACGGCTTTTCGAGCGGCCGTCTCGAGGCCTTCGTCGACGGAGGCTGGGGCCCGGTGTGTGACGACAAGTTCTCCGACGACGACAACGGTACGCACGTGGTGTGTCGCTCGCTCGGCTTCACCTCGGGCACGCAAGGCGATGCGACCGCTCCCGACGACGTCTTCGTGATGGACGAAGTCGTGTGCATGGGAACGGAAGCGAGCCTGCAGCAATGCATGTACATCGACGTGACCGCCGAAGACTGCAACGCGAGTGAGGCCGTGCTGATCAGCTGCTTCTGATCAGCTGATCATCTGATCACCCGCGCCATCACCTTCCACTGCGTGGCGGGCGAACAACGCTCCTGCCAGACGATGACCAGCGCATCTTCGATGAACGCGAACTGCGGGTAGACGGCCTCGCAGATCGGGTTCGCGTCGAGCATCACCGGGTACGGCGGGCTGTAGCCGGTGCGCGGTGGCCCACCCCAATCGGTGCCGATGGTGTTGCCGCCACCGGCTCCGGCGATGGCGCCCGCGCTCACGATCCTGAAGCGGATGTCTCCGTTGAGGGAATACACGATGTAGTTGTGCGCGCCCCACACGGCGACGTCCCACCCTTGAATCGTTCCCGACGCGAGCGTGCGGCCGAACGGCGAGTCGAGACGCGCCATGTGCAAGCCATTGGCTGACTCGAGGAACGCGATGGTGAGGTACGACGACGTCACCTTCACCGACGTGTAGCCGTTGGGCGAGAGCGTGGGCGCCTGGAAGGTCACGTTGCTCCACGTGAGATCGACCGGGTTGCGGCGGCGCACGAAGAGCGAGCGCGTCGGCCCGACGATCGCCGCGACGTAGTCTTCCGCGGTGGCGAGGCCCGAGACCTGGGTCTGCGTGGTGTCGACGATCTCCGTCTGCCCGAACGTCGACGTCGCGGGGTCCCACGTGTCGCGCGAGATGGTGTTCACGCCGTCGAACTTCACCGTCTTCATCACCTCGTCCTGCACGCCCGGTGTTCCGTTCAGCCCGCCGAAGCTCGACCACGTGCCGGTGCGGCCACGGCGCGCGACGAACGGAGTCAGACCGGCATCGCTCGACATCGTCACCATCAACTCCGGGCCCGCGAAGACCGAGCGGTTGCTCGGCGGCGGTTGACCGAAGGGCGTGAGGCCGAGCGTCTGCTCCGTCGCCATCAGCGGGCACGGCGTCGGGTCGCACGTCGGACGCTGCGAGAGATCGAGCCCGGTGAAGCGAATCAGATTTCCGGTCGGCTGCACGCCCACCAGCTCGTACGGCGACGGAGGCGCCATCACGCCGTGCAACGCCTGGATCTCGCCCGGCAGTTGACCGAGCGACGCGATGACGGGACGTGGATCGTCGTAGGCCTGCTGCGACTCGTACGGCCCGGTCCACACCGACGCGGCGTAGAGCGTGGTCGGCTGAATCGGCACGTTGTTGTTCGGAATCGGAGTGGGCTGCGCGAAGTCAGCCATGGTGACGAAGCTGGCGCCGACGCCGTCGCCTTCGAGCAGCGAGCTGTACGAGGTGCTGCTGGTCCAGCCGCGATACACGACGTGCATGATTTGCCCGCTCACGCTCGCCGACGAGAGCGGCTCGTTGGCGAACCCGACGAAGCCGAAGCGGCTCGCGCGCGTGGGGTCGTTCTTCGTGCTCACCAATTGCGGCGCGTACGTGTCGCGCAACAACACCCACGTGGTCGCGTTCAGCGTCGGCGGGTCGAGCGGCGGCTGACCCACCGCCTGCACCTGACACTGCAGCGTTACCGTCGGCCCCACGATGGTCGGAGCGGCGAAGCGTGGCGTCAGCGTGTCGGGCGCGAGCAACGCCACCGAGGGAGGACACGTCCACTGCACGGTGAACTGCGGGTTCGGAATCGTCGTGGTGATGGAGCCGTTCAACACCACCTGCGGAGGCGAAGCGGGAACGGCGATGTTCTGCGTCGGGCCGGCGTCGAGCGACCAGTTGAACGGAGCCACTCCGCTCACCGTGTAGAAGTTGGTGAAGGGCGCCGAGGTCGCTCCGATGGCGTTGGTCACGTCGAGCGTCACGCCGCCGAGCTGATTGGGAGAACCGAAGGCCACCATCGGAGCAATCCACACCGCGGTCGGGCCACCATCGGTGATGACCGTGCCGGGAGAGCCGGTCGCGAGCCGCCAGCGATACGAGACGAGCACCACGCCCGCGTCGTCGACCGAGGTGGACGTGAGCTGCACGTTCTGGCCGCTGAAGACCACGCTCGCGTCGGGCACGAAGCGCGCGATGGGCGTGACGCCGATGCCGACCGAGACCGAGCTCGGAGCACTCAGAACGCCGAAGCGATCTTCCACCACCAGGTCGAACGTCACGATGGTGCCGGGCGCCGGAGCGGTGAAGCGCGGGCTGTGCGAGAGCGCGGTGTTGTTGGTGTTGAGCGTCACCATCGTGCCGCCCGTCTGCGTCCACCGATAGATGAGCGGGAAATCGCCGGTGCTCGACATGCCGCTCAACGTCACTTGCGCACCGGGCGCGGCGACTCCCGGACCGGTGGCGATGGCGACGGGCACGATGCCCGCGTCGATTCCGGCGTCGATGCCCGCGTCGAAACCCGCATCGGTTCCGGCATCCGTGCCCGCATCGTCTTCGCCCGCGTCGCCAACTCCGGAATCACCGAGTGGCGGACCGCCGTCCCACACGCCGGGGTCGACGAAGTTCGGAGTGCCGGTGTTCGCTCCGTCGAGCAGCGTGATGGTGCCGAGGTCGTTCTCGCCGTCGAGCACCAGCACGTTGAGCACGGTGACGCTGAGCGCGCCGTCTCGCTCGAACGCGAACGAGTACACGCCGGGCGTCACGCCGTTCACCGCGAGCGTTGCGTCGGCGGCGAGCGTGAGCGGAGTCTCCGCGCCGAGGTGCCTCGAGCGAGCGCGCGCGCCCGTTGCAGGTGAACCGTCTTGCAGCACGACACGCGCCTTCACCGTCGCAGACCCGGCGGCTTCGGGCTCGAGCACCAGCGGCTGCAGCACGCGCTCTTCACCGCCACCGAGCTCGAGCTCGACAGCCTGCGCGGAGTAGCCCGCGAAGAACGCGCTCAGCTGCAGCTGACCCGAGGGAAGCGCGGGGAGTTCGAAGGTGCCATCGTCGGCGGTGAAGGTGCTCCACGGGCCTCCGGGTGCGAAGACCACGGTGCCGCCGAGGCCGCGCGTGCTCGCGACGTCCGAGCGAAGCACGCGACCGCGAACCAGCGCGTTGCGCGAGAGGATCAGTTCACCCGCCTCGAGATCGAGCCCCGGTGCAGCGCCGAGCGATTCGAGGCGGAACACGCGCAGCCGCTCTCCGTCGGCGGCGTCGAAGCGCACCACGAGCTGGCCCTTCGGGTTCGTCAGCGGCTTGAGCACGAAGCGGCCGTCGTCGTTGCTGCGCGCCGTCAACGCGGTGCCGAGCACCTCGAAGCGCGCGCCGCCCGCGGGCTGCAGCTCGGTGCGACCGGGAACGGCGAGCACCGCGCGGCCTTGAATCGAGCCGGGCCCGGGCAACGGCGGCAAGTTGACGTCGCGGCACGCGGTGACGGCGAAGACGGCGCACAACAGGAGGCGGCGATCCATGAACGGCCGCGTACCAAAAAACAGCATTGGGGTGGGCAGTGGGGGCCGTGGGCCGGCTCCGTGCTCATCGCCGCCTTGCCTCGCGAGCTTCGGGCCGATTTCCTCAATTGGAGGGAGGGGTCGGGCCCGTTTGGGCTAGCCGGCTAGCCATTTTCGGACCGACCCCGGGCAGAAAAGTGCACGAACTTCACTCGAGGCTCGAGGGGCACGCTGGCAAACAGCACTGAGCCAGCCACGCGACCCCACTGCCCACCCAAGGCTGTTTTTCAGAAGAGCGACTCAGGGGCAAAGCGTCGGGTAGTCGAGCTCGACCACTTCACCGCTGCGCAGCGTGAGTCCCGAGAACGTCACCGCTCGGCGCGTGACGTCGTACGCCCAGTTGCGCGCACCTTGCGTCGTGAGCTCCGGCACGCCGACGCCGCCGACGGTCACGACCGGCACCGCTCCCGGCGCGATGGGTGCTCGCAGATGAACGGTGTCGCGATCTCCGAACAGCGTGGGCAGCACCTGCGTGGTGATGAGCGACGGAGTGGTCTTCGCCGAGCACACCTCGAGCGAAACACCGCCAGTCATCGCCACCACCGCGACCTCGTCTGCGGGGTTCATCACCGGGTCGTCGTAGCTGCAGCCGCTCGGCGCAGTGGCCGCGAGCGGACCGACGTGGCTCCAGCTGAACGCCTCGGGTCGGGTCGAGCCCTTCAACGCCGCGAGCTGCGGGAGCATCACGCTCACCGGCACCGTCGATTGATCTCTCGCATCGCTCGCCACCATCACGTTCAAGCTCGCGCCGCGTCGCAGGAAGCCGCGCGTGGTGCTCAGCAGCTTCATGACTGGATCGCGGAACGACTCCACCGCGGTGCTGGTGGCTGACGGACCGAGCATCGCGGAGAGCGGCGCGACCGGTGAGAGCTCGAGTTCGACGAACGACATACCGCCGAGATCTCGCAACGCGGTGACGCTCGAGTCGGCATCGATCGCTGCCATACGCACCGAGCGAGCGCGCGCCGCAGCGGCGTCGATGAACGGTTGCGCTTGCGTCGGCAAGACAGACCACAACGGAGCCATGGTGGCCGTGGTGTCCTGCACCAGCAACACATCGGCGCTGCCAGGGAGCACGAAGCGATCTCTCTGCCGACCGCTCACCACCGCGCTGCCACGCAACGGAACGAGCGTCGCGCGCGTGCCACTGCCGGCCTGGACGTCGAACTCCAGCGCTCCTGCAAACACGCCCTCAGCCGTCGGATCGAACTGCACGCGCAGCGCGTCGGGGAAGAACGTGCCCGGCATCAACCGCGTTTGCGGCGTGCCGTCGATGACGAACGGGCCTCCACCGCTGATGCGCACACTGCTGAAGCTGACGTCGCCGGTCGCGCAGCGGTTGCCGATGCCGAAACTCTGGGTACGCGCGCCACACGAGGGGCCGACCGAGCCGAAGTCGAATTGCTCCGGCGAAATGAACAGACACCCGTCGTCGCTGATGATCTCCAGCGGCACGCTGCGAATCGGCGCGGCGCTGGCGTTCACCGAGTAACGCAGCTGCGGGAACGTCGCGGTGCCCGGCGCGGTGGTCGGCAGGAATTCGACGTCGACCAGCTTCTTCTCGCCCGGCGCGACGGTGAACGACGACGGCGCGTGAACGTCGGTGCTCCCATCAATCCACAGACCTTGCACCACGCACGGTGTGAGCGATTGATTCTCGAGCACCAGCGCCTGCACCATCGGCGTCGGAGCGCGCACCGGCCCGAAGCGCAACGACTGCGGCTGCTGCAGGACGCACTCGCCCTGCCCCATCTTCTGCGCGCGCACTTCGAAGCGAAGTTCGGGAGCCATCGCGTCGTCGGTGTGCAGCACGACGAACCAGCGCCACGGCCCCGCACCTGTCGGGTTGGCGCGCAAAGCGAGCTGCTTCTCCGCTCCGGGCGCGAGCATGAACGACGTCGGTGGCGTGCAGGTGCCGCTCGCGAAAGCTCCGACGCACAGCTCGCTCGCGGTCGTCCCGGGATCAGCCTCGATGGTCACCGAGCTCACCGTCACCGTCATCGCCGACGCACTGCGATCTTCGTTCACCACCAACACTCCGGTGGCGGCGGGCAACAGCTCGGTGCCCACGAGCGGAATCTGCAATTCGAGCGGCGTGGGATGCACCGCGATGCCGGCGCCCGCTCCGCGCGCGATCAGCGGCACGGTGAGCTCTTCGCTCTGGCCGTTCGCGCCCGCCGTGCTCGCCGTGAGATTGCCTTGCACGGTTCCGGCGCCGAGGAGCCACGCCGTGAGCGGAACGTCGTTGCTGCCCGGTCGCCAGCCGCCCAGCGCATCGCGCGTCGCCGCGGGGAGTTCGAGCTGCGTGAGCCCCGAGCGGAAGTTGGTGTTGTCGAGCTCGAGCGTGACGGTCACCACACGAGAGAGCGAATTGAGAATCGTCGCGTTCGCGCTGGGCTGCGCCGGAGCGGCCACCGTCCCGAAGTCCACACTGCTCGGGCTCGCGGAGAGGAAGTGCTCGAGCACGGTCGCCTTCAGCGTCACGTCCTTCGGAGCGCAGCCCGCACCCGGGTCGAGTCGCCACGTCGCGGTGAGTTCTCCTGCGGTCTGCCGCGCGGGAAGTTGAACGCGCGCGGTGAATTGGTCGGTGGCCGCGACATCTTGCGTGCCCGCAGGAGCAGTCGCAGGAAAGAGGAAGGGAGCGCCCGGTGCTCCGACGAAGACGTCGCGACGCGCGTCCTGCACGGGGAAGGCGACGGTGCGAACGACGGCTTCACCGACGAGCACTGCGCCGAAGTCGACTTCGTCCGGCAACGCGCACTGCGCGCCTTCGAAGTGTCCGCTCAGCGTGAGTGACGCGAGCTTCTCGCTCTTCGGAGAGATGATCTGCAGCACGCCCGTGTCGTCGCCCGCCGGCACGTAAGTAATAGAGAGTGGGAGCTCCGCGCCCTTGGCGAGCTTCGTCGCGGCGAGCGTGGTGGTGAACGCGCCTTCGAGCGTGGCGTCGCCGAGCGCGATTTCCTGCTGCGAGGTGTTCACCAGGAAGACGGTGCGGGTGGTCGTCGCTCCGCGGCCGCCGAAGTCGAACGTCGCGTCTTTCGCTTTGGTCCCGTCCGGAAGACGAAACACGAGCTGATCAGCCGCCGGTGGGCAGGCGCTCAGAAGCAACAGCAGCCACGCTCGTGCTCGCATCTGCCGGCCTATAGCAACTTTGGCCCCTCTCCCCGACCCTCTCCCCGCTTGCGCAGGGAGAGGGAGATGCGTACTTCGCGCGCCATGAGCATCCCGGTTCCTCCCGTGCCCTCGTTTCCTCCCGTGCCGTTCACGCTCACGTCGGTGAAGGGCCTGAGCGCCGCGGGCGTGCGCGCGGGAATCAAGGCGAGCGGCAACCCCGACGTCGGTCTCCTCGTGAGCGAGACGCCGATGGCGGTGGCGGGCATCTTCACGCAGAACCACTTCGCGGCCGCTCCGGTGACGTTGAGCAAGGCGCACCTCGTTCGCGGCCAGGGTCAGGTGCGCGCGGTCATCATCAACTCCGGCAACGCCAACGCGTGCACCGGCGCGCAGGGGGAGAAGGACGCGCTGGCGATGTGCGAGCAGGTGGCGAGCGCGCTGAAGTGCCCCGTGGAGCAGGTGCTGGTGTGCAGCACCGGAGTCATCGGCGTGAAGCTCCCGATGGACAAAGTGAAGAAGGGCATCGACGCCGCGCTGGCCGAGCGCGCGAGTGACGTCGAAGCGGGCCGCCGTTTTCTGTCCGCCATCATGACCACCGACGCGTACCCGAAAGAGGCGTGCGCGCAGCAGGGCGAGGCCACCATCGCCGGCGTCTGCAAGGGCGCGGGGATGATCGAACCCAACATGGCGACCATGCTCGCGTTCGTCGCCACCGACTGGGACCTGCGCGCCGAGCAGCTGAAGCGCTCGCTGCCGACCATCGCGGCCACCAGCTTCAACGCGGTGCACGTCGACACGCACACCAGCACCAACGACACGTTCCTGTTGATGTCGACGCGCAAGGTGCCGCCGCCGAACGACTGGGCGCGACACCTGGAGCCCGTCGCGCGGCGGCTCTCGTGGCTCATTGCGCGTGATGGTGAAGGCGCGACGAAGGTGACGACCATCGAGGTCACGGGCGCGGCGAACGACGACGCGGCGAAGGCCATCGCGAAGCGCGTCGCGGCGTCGGCGTTGGTGCGCACCGCCATCTTCGGCAACGACCCGAACTGGGGCCGCTTCACGAGCGCGGTCGGCAACGCGCCCGAGGTGCGTCACCCGCGCGAGCTGACGTGTCTGTTGCAGGGCATCGAGGTCTTCAAGGCCGGGGAGCCCACCGCGTTCGACCGCGCCGCTGCTTCGAAGGCGATGGGGCTCGAAGACGTGAAGCTCGAGCTGAAGCTCAACGACGGCCGCGGCAAGGCGATGTTGATGACCTCGGACCTCGGGTATCGCTACGTGCAGGTGAACGCCGAATACACGACGTGACTTGAGACGTCGCAGGACCGAAGGCGCACTTCACGCTCGCAAGTCGGCGGATCAGCGTGGGCACGTGCGGTGCAAACCGGGGCGCCATGCCCACTCTCAAGAACGCGTGGCCGGTGTTGCTGGTTCTCTCTGCCTGCAGCGGTGGCGGCACGCAGAAGGCCGACGTCGACGACAAGGTGACTTCGATTCAGTCGCCGCACACCAAAGCGGAATGCGAGGAGCTCGCGAAGGCCGTCGCGCCGAAGGGCAAGTGCGGCCACAGCATCTGGTTCTCGCACCACCTCGGTGAAATCAACACGCGCATCAAGGAGCTCGAGAGCTTCACGCCCGAGCGCAGCTGGCTGGTGCACGGCTCCGACTACAACCACCTGCTCAACGCCATCTCGCCGACCGCGCGCGCGAAGTGGCTCGCTGGAGCGAAGGCCGAGTCGTACGGTGAATGCCCCGAGCTGCAGGCGGCGTACTGCCGGCTGGCGGTGCTCGCGGAAGAGAAGATTCCGCTCTTCCAGCCCAACACCAAGGCCTACCCGAACAAGGACTCAGGCGACTTCAAGTTGATGAAGGGGAAGATCAAGGAGCTGTCGGCGCACTCGATCTTCTACATGGGCATCGAGGAGGACAGCTGGCTCATCGAGAAGAACGGGCTCGGCATTCCGACTGATCGCTACAAGCACGGCATGGCGTGGGTGCGGTTCGCTCCGAACGATCACCCGTTCTGCCGCATCTATTACATCAACTTGATTCAGGACTATTCGGGCGGCGGCTCGTACGGAGACACGTACGCCAACTTCGTCGACGACGTGCTGGTCGGTTGCCCGAAGTAGTCAGCGGGCCAGCGCCTCGAGCGCGGCTTTGGTCTGCTCACCGCTGAGTCGCGCCTTCTCCTTCCCGTCGACGTAGAGCACGAACACCGGAACGCCCTCGATCTTCTCGCGTGAAGCGAGCGCCTCGCTGGCGTCGATGTCGACCTTCTTCGTCGCGACTCCCTTCAGCGCCAGCGAGTCGAAGATCGGCGACATCTTCTGACAGGGCGTGCACCACGGCGTCTGGAAGTCGACCAGCACACGCTTCTCCTTCTTGATCAGCGCGTCGAAGTTCTCCGGCGTCGTCACTTCGCCCGACCCCACGGCCGCGCCGCTCGCGCTGGTATCGACCGCGTACCCCGCCGCCTGCCACGCGCGCATTCCACCGCTCAGGTTGTCGACGTGCTTGAAGCCGAGCTTCGTCATCAACTCCATCGCGCGCGAGCTGCGGCCGCCCGACGCGCAGTACACGAGCACCGGCTTCTCGCGCGACATCAGCGCGACTTTCTTCTCGAAGTTGCCGCCGTTGAAGTCGATGACGCTCGCGTTGGCGATCTTCCCCTTCGCGACCTCGCCCGGCGTGCGCACGTCGAGAATGAGCACGTCACCCTTCTCTGCGCGCGCCTTCCAGTCGGCCGGAGCAAGGTCTTCGGCGAAAACCGCGGTGGCGACGAACAGGCTGATCAGCGCGATGCGGTTCATGCGATCCGTGTAGCGCTTTGGTAGACGCGCGGCCATGGGACGCATCTTCGAGACCCGCAAACACACGATGTTCGCGCGCTGGAACAAGATGGCGAAAGCCTTCACGCGCGTGACGAAGGAAATCACCATCGCGGTGAAGTCCGGCGGCACCAGCGCCGAATCGAACCCCGCGCTCCGCCGCGCGATTCAGAACGCGCGCGCGGTGAACATGCCGAAGGACAAGGTCGACACCGCCATCAAGCGCGCGTCAGGCCAGGACCAGAAGGCGTACGAGACCATCGTGTACGAGGGCTACGCGCCGCACGGAGTGGCCGTCATCGTCGAGACCGCCACCGACAACGTGGTCCGCACCGTCGCCAACGTGCGCATGCACTTCAAGGACTGGGGCGGCAACATGGGCAACGCCGGGAGCGTCGGCTTCATGTTCAAGCGCATGGGCGTGTTCCGCCTCGACCCCACCGGAGTCGACGCCGATTCACTCGAGCTCGACCTCATCGATCACGGCCTGCAGGAATTCGGAGAGGGCGCTGGCGAGAAGGGCGAGAAGCAGCTCATCGCGCGCTGCGACTTCACCGACTTCGGCAAGCTGCAGGCGGCCATCGAAGCGCGCAAGCTGACCGTCATCTCCACGAGCTCGGAATACGTCGCGCAGACACCGGTCGATCTGCCCGATGAGAAGGCGCAGGAAGTGCTGAAGATGATCGACGCGCTCGAGCAGGACGACGACGTGCAGCACGTCTTTCACGCGCTCGCCTGATCAGCCTCGGCCTCAGGCCATCAGCTCGTAGAGCGTCGTCACTTCCTTCGACCGCACCGCGTGCAGCGGATCATCGACGTCCTTCGACTTGCCGTGCTTCGCGGGCTGATTGATCTTCCGCACGCACCGCAGGCCCTTCGCAGCGAACTGCGCCTCGAGCGCGCCGCTCTCACGCAAGCCGAGCAGCTCAGCCAGATTCGAGATGATCAACGCGCCGCGCCCACCCGGCGTGAGGTGCTCACGCAGGCCCGAAAGAAACGCGCTCAACATCGCCCCGCCCTCGTCGAACACTGCGCGATCGAATCGATTCTTCGCGACCTCGGGCACCCACGGCGGGTTGCAGACGATCAAATCGGCGCGCCCTTCCGGAAAGAGTGGACGTTCCTCGACAGAGAAGAACTTCGTCTCGCCGAACACCTTCGCGTTCTCGCGCGCGCACGCGATGGCTCGCGGCTCGACGTCGGTTCCGACGACCGACGCCGCTCCCTTCTGCAACAGCAGCAACGCGAGCACGCCCGTGCCCGTGCCGATGTCGAAACACTTCGCGCCCTTCACGTTGCTCAGCTGCGACAACACGTCGAGGTAGTCGGTGCGCGTCGGCACGTAGACGCCGTACCGCGTGACGAGCTTCTTCTTCAGGCCGGGAACGTCGAGGCCCTTCTTCGTCCACTCCGCCGCTCCGAGCACGCCGAGCAGCGTCTTCAACGACACCAGTGAACGGCCCTTCGCCTTGCCCCACGCGAGCTCGCACGCGACGGCCAGCCCCTCGGGCGCACGCTTCAACTTCGGAGCACGCCACTTGGCGTCGAGCTCGACCAGCAACCGCCCGAGCGTCTCGTGTTCCTGCGCGCGTGCCAGCCGTTCCGCGCGAAAAGCAGCGAGTGGATTGGTCGTCTTCGCAGCGCCCTTGATGCGCCGGCCCATCGCCGCGACGAGCTGCTTCGCGTTGTGAAAATCGCCCTCGTAGAGCAACCACTCCCCGCGACGCACACGCTTGAGCGCATCGTCGGCCTTCGCTGCATCGCCGACCACCGTCCACGCCGTCGGCCGCGGCGCATCACTCTCCGAAATCCACACGATGTCGTCGCTCACGCGTACATCCCCTCGAAGAGTTTCTTGAAGCGCGCCTCGACCGCCTTGCGCTTCACCTTCAACGTCGGCGTGAGCAACCCGTTGTCGACGGTGAAGTCGTCGGCGAGCACGCGGAACTTCTTCACGCTCTCGTACGGAGCGACCCGCGCGTTGCACTTCTCGATGACCGCCTTCACTTCAGCGTGCAGCTTCGAGCTCTCGGGGAACACGCCGTCGATCGCTTCGCTCGAATGCGCGGCGAGCACCTCGGGCTGCACCGTCACCAGCGCGACGAGATACGGCTGGCGATCTCCGTGCACCGCGACGAGCGAGATGCGCCCGTCCTCGCGAATCACCGCTTCGATGTTCTGCGGCGCGACGTTCTTGCCGCCCGCGGTGATGATGATGTCGCGCTTGCGATCGGTGATGCGCAGGAAGCCGTCGCCGTCGAGCGTGCCGATGTCTCCGGTCCTGAAGAAGCCATCGGGCTCGAACGCCGCGCGCGTCGCCTCGTCATCACCTTCGTAGCGGCGGAACACGCCAGGAGAGCGCACCAGAATTTCGCCGTCGCTCGCGAGCTTCAGCTCCACGCCCTTGAGCGGCTTGCCGACCGTGCCGATGCGCCACGCCGAGGGAACGTTCACCGCCACCGGCGAGCTCGTCTCGGTCAGCCCGTAGCCCTCGAGCACCGGAACGCCGAGCGCATGAAAGAACCGAATCACGTCTTGCCGCGTCGGAGCGCCACCGCACATCGCGAACCGCGCGCGTTCCCACCCCAGCGCGGTCTTCAATTTCTTGCTCACCAGGCGGCTCCACAGAGCGGTCTCGACGCGCAGCGGGAGCGGCACCGACGCGCCACGCTCGACGTATTCGAGTCTCCGCAGCCCGCTCGCCAGCGCGCGATGAAACAACTTCTGCCGCAATGGCGACGATGCAGCGACGCGGTCCATGATTCGCGCCTGCGCCTTCTCGAGCACGCGCGGCACCGCAGAGACGACCGTCGGTCTCGCGGCGAGCCACGCCTCGTTCACCTTCTCGAGCGCCTCGGCGAACCACGCGGTGCCGCCGAGCCGCACGTACGCGTAGTAGTTCACCCGCGTCAGCACGTGCGCCATCGGCAGGTACGAGACGGCGACGTCCTGCGCGGTCGCTCCGAGTGATTCGCTGCCGAGCTTCGACATCTCGATGACGCCGCGATGCGTGAGCACCGCTGCGCGCGGAGGCCCCGACGTTCCGCTCGTGTAGACGAACGTCGCCTCGTCGTCGGGCTGCACTTCCTTCATTCGCTGCTCGGGAACGTCGGGCGACTTCGCGAGCACCGCGCGACCTTCCGCGCGCAGGGAATCGAGCGCACCACCGAGGCCCACCACGCGCAGCGACGTCAGCTTCTCGAACACCGGAGCGAGGCGCGCGAACTGCGACTCCTCGACGAACACCACCTGCGACTTGCTGTGCTCGAGGATGAACTGAATCTGCTCGGTGGTGCTGGTCGGGTAGACGCCGATGGTGATGGCGCCGAGCGAGGTGATGGCGAGATCGAGCGCGCCCCATTCCCAGCAGGTGTGACTCAAGATGGCGACGCGGGCTCCGCGCGTGATGCCGAGGCCGTGCAGCGCGGCCATCACCTCACGCCGAAAGACGCGCAGCTCAGCCCACTCGATGCTGCGCCACGCTCCGTCTTTCTTGCGCCACGCCATCACGCCAGTGGGGCGCGCGCGTTCGGCGACGTCTGCCAACTCCCCGAGCGTCGTCATCGGGGAGCGGCATATTCCGCGTCACGCCTCGATGCCACCGCCGACCGAGTACTGCGCACCGGTGACGAACGACGCGCGCGGCGAGGCGACGAAGCTGATCACCGACGCCACTTCTTCCGGCTTGCCGAAGCGCTTCATCGGCACCTGCTGCAGGATTCCCGCGCCGAGCTGCTGCAGCTGATCAGCCGTCATCTTGATCTTCTCCGGCGTGAAGAGCGGCGTCTCGATGGGCCCCGGCGACACGGCGTTCACGCGAATGCCGTCCGCTCCGAGTTCCTGCGCCCAGGAGCGGGTGAGCGCGAGCACCGCGGCCTTCGACGCGCAGTACACCGACATGTTGCCGAACGGCTCGTCGGCGATGGTGGTCGCGATGTTCACGATGTTGCCCTTGCTCGCGCGCAGCAGAGGCAACGCGAGCCGCGTGAGTTCGATGAGGCCCACCACGTTGGTCTCGAACGTCTCACGCACGTGCTTCGGCCCCGCGTCGGCGAGCGGCACCACCAGCGCGATGCCCGCGTTGTTGACGAGGATGTCGAGACGGCCGTGACGCTTCTTCACCTCGTCGAGCGTGCGCTGCGCGTCTTCGCTCTTCGTCATGTCGGCCACCACGAAGCTGATGTTCGCGTGCCGCGCCGCCGAGGCCTTCAACGTCTGTTCATTGCGGCCGGTGATGACGACCTTCGCTCCGCCTTCGGCCAGCTGCAGCGCCGACGCCGCGCCGATGCCCGTGCTGCCACCCGTCACCAACGCCACCTGCTTCTCGAATTCGGTTCCCATGTTCGTGTCTGCTTTCTCGTGGAGTGCGGAAGTGCACAGCGCGAGAAGTAGGAACCGCGCGCGACCGATGCGCCGCGCGCGCTGCGATTGATTTGTCCGTTTCTGCGATCAGTCCCCCCCTCTCCCGCGAGGGAGAGGGTCGGGGTGAGGGTCAATCGTCAGAGTCTTCGCGCTCAGCCTCGACGAGCTTCCCATCGAGCGAACGCACTTCCCCACCAGTGACGCTCCACACCTTGCTGCCGCTGCTCGCCCACAACGTGCCGTTCTTCGCGAGCGCGAGCCCTTCGACGCCGTCGCTGAAGAAGCCGTCGAGCTTCGTCACCTTGTCACCGTCGATGCGATGCAGACCGCCGCCGTTGCCGACCCACATCGTCTTCCCCGCGAGGCACAGCGCGTCGACGCCGTCGTCGAACGAGAACTTCTTCAGGCTGCTCCCGCTGCGACGGAAGAGGCCCATGAAGCCGCAGTCACCCCACACGGTCGCTCCGTCGAGCACCACGCGATCGACTTCGTTGCCGCCCGGCGCCCACTTCTTCCCGTCGGGGAACAACACGCCCTTGCTGGTGAGGAACAGCATGCGGTTCTTCTCGTCGAACGCGACGTTCTTGGTCTCGAGCCCCTTCGGGAGCTCTGCGCCCGCGGTGAGCACCGTCACGCCCTTGCCGTCGTAGCGACTGATGGGGCGATCGAGCGTCTCTTCGCCGCCGTAGCCGAGCGCGTACGCGATGCCCTGGCGATCGACCGCGAAGTCCGTGATGTGTTGATCGTGCAGCTCGGAGTCTTCGGGCGACACCAGCCGCCACGCCTTGCCGTCGAAGGTGACGATGCCCCAGTTGGTCGAGAAGTACGTGAGCGGTTTGACGCCCTGAAGAATGCGCTCGACGGAGAAGCTCTCTTCGAACTCGAAGCGCGTGAGGGCCTTGCCGTCCCAGCAGTAGATGCCGTCGGAGCCCGCGAACCAGAGCTGACCCGCGGCGTCGATGCCGAGCGCGCCCGCGTCGACGTCGGCGTCAGCGACCTTGCCCTTGCGTGACTTCGGCTTGAGCACGCGGCCGTTGGTCGAATCGAGGCCCTTCGCACCAGCGGCCTTGAGCGCAGCGCGCACTGCGATTGAGCCGGTCGTCATGTACGGCGTGTGGCTTTCATCGTTGCGAGCGTCGAGGTCGGCTCCGTTCTTCGCGAAGAGCTCGACCAACTCGACGCGTTCCCGCGCCGCGGCCATGTGGAGCGCGGTCTGACCGCCAGCGAATTTCGACTTCAGATCGACTCCGGCTTCGACGAGCGCCTTCACCTTGGCGGCGTCGTCCTTCTGCAGCGCCTTGAGGAGCAGCTCGGGCCTGGGCGGCGCTTTCGAGCTCGCCTTCTTCGGAGTCGTCGCGGCGGCCGGAGCAGGTTTCGCCGAGCCGCCCTCGAGGTAGCCCTTCTTCACTTTCGATCTGATCAACGCCTCGGCGGTCGCTGACGCCGCGGTCGGCGACGAGAACGACTTCAGCTGCGTCTGCCCCGCGGCGCCGATGCGCCCGAAGCGAATCGTGAGCTGCGTGCCGGCGAGCGTGACTTCCCAGAACTTGCTCGAGTTGCCTTCTTGAAACGTGAATGCGCGCGTCGTCATGAGGGCGAGGTTCTAGGCGGCCTCTGCGATTGATTTGTCTGTTTCTGCGATCGGGGAGGCCGTCGCGCGGCGAAATTTCGGGCAGCTGTTTACTGTGGGCTCCATGCCGAACCACGAGAGCGTCGAGCGGCTGCGGAAGTGGGTCGCCGAGCGCGCGTCGGACCAGGGCCGCACCGCGTTCGAAGAAGCCGCGCTGTGTCTGTACCGCTTCGACAAGCCGACCACGATGAGCAAGGCGCCGACGTTCGGAGTGACCTTCGCGGTGGTGCTCTCGGGTTCGAAGATCACGCGACTGGGAAACACCGAGCTGCACAGCAACCCTGATCAGCACCTCGTCATCACGCGCCAGACTGATCACGTGAGCTCGGTCGCTCCCGCGAAAGACGGACCGTTCCTCAGCCTGAGTCTCACGTTTCATCCCGAGCTGGTCGCGCGTGCGCTCGTCGCGTTGTCCGATATGGCCGCGCCGCAGACGGCCGAGGAAGTGCCCGGCTTCGAGCTGGCGTTCGACCCGAAGGTCATCGCCGCGCTCGAGCGCTATCTGGCCGCGCGGGAAGATCCGGTCGAGGCCAAAGTGCTCGCCCCGCTCGCGGTCGAGGAGATCATCTTCCGGCTGTTGAGATCAGACGCGGCCGCGACGCTGCGCGGTTCGCTCACCAGCGGCCACGACAACGCGCGCCTCGTCGAGTCGATGCGTTTCATGCGCGCCAATCTCGCCAAGAAGCATGACGTGGCGAAGCTCGCGCGGCAGGTGGCGATGAGCCCGTCGCACTACGCGCATCGCTTCAGTGAGCTCGTGCGCACGAGTCCCATGAAGTACCTGCGCGAGGTGCGGCTGTCGGCGTCGAAAGATCTGCTCGCCCGCCCCGGAGCCCGCATCGGCGAAGTCGCGCTGGAGGTCGGCTTCGAGAGCCCGGCGCACTTCACGCGCGAGTTCAAACGCCGCTTCGGTGATTCACCGCGCGGTTGGGTGACGCGGCAATTTCAGTCCTGAACTTCGCGCCAGAATTCCCACTCGGTGCCGACCAGCCCGACGATCTGCATCGAGTTGATGCGCGAGCCCGGGAGCTTCACCAGCTCCATGCCGAGCCCGGCGGTGAGCGGGCCGATCTTCATTCCCACCTGGCCGCCGAACTCGAAGACCGGGCGCGGAGGAATGTCGCCGCGCAGCGTGAGGCCGTAACCGGCGCCGACGGCGAAGCGCAGCTTGGCGTAGTGGATGGTGAGCGAGATGAAGCCGGTCCAGTCGGTGCGGCCCGAGCCGGTGTCGAAGCGCAACGCGATGGCGGGCTGAATGCCGATGCGCGCGGCGCCGATGAAGGCCGGTGGCCAGGTGCCGCGAACTCCGGCGCGCATGCCGAGAATCACACCGCGCGGAGCGGGAGGAATTTCTCCCTGCAGCGCTTCGGCTCCGACGAGTGAAGTGAGCGTCAGCGTGAGGTCGCTGTGTGGCGGGCCGAAGTGATCTTGCGGTTCCTCTGCGATGAGCTCGGAGATCGGCGTGGTCTGCAGCGCGAGGACGAGGAGTGTCGTGAGCACGGCCTCACGACGGGGGTGTCTGAAATCGAATTCGACAACCCGCCCGTGAGGGTCGGGCTGAGGGTGACATCCTGGAACGATCGCAGACGACCGGGCGTCCCCCTCTCCCGCGAGGGAGAGGGTCGGGGTGAGGGTGAAACGTCTACTTGCCCGGCATCAAGGTCAGCACGGTGATGACGCCGCCGAGGAACACGACGGCTCCGCCAACGATGAGCAGGAACAGCTTCTGCGAGATGACATCAGGCTCGTTGTGCGCGGTCGGAGTGGACATGCGCGCCTGCACTGCAAGCAGCAGGCACAGTGCTTTTCCGAGGGAACGCGAATTCTGCGCGCGCAGGTGTTGCGTTCGGGCGCTGACGTTTCGCGCTTACTGCAGGTTCACCCTCACCCCGACCCTCTCCCTCGCGGGAGAGGGGGCGCTGCGTCGAACGCTCTCGCTTCTCTTCGTCGCGCTACTGAACTCCGGCGGGCGTGTGCGCGTTCACCGCGTTCGCCTGCGGCGTGGTCGGCATCTTCACTTTCCCATTCATGTGCGGACACGCCGCGGCCTTGCCCGCGCTCATTGACGCGAGCTGGCCCGCCGCTCCCGCTGCGTCGGCCGGCCCACCACCCGACAACCGCGCGCCCGCATCCGACATGCCCTTCGCGGTGAACACCGAGTCGAGCGCGCCACGCGCCACGTTGGCGTCACTCTTCACCGCCAGCGACGCCTGCAACGCCATCGCCTCGATGACGCTCGACGACTGCCCCTGCATGCCCTTCGGAATCGCGCCCTTCTCGTACATCACGCGCAGGTCTTCGACCTTGATGCCCGTCTTGCCCGTCGCGTTGTCCTTCGAGCCGAACACCGACAACAGGCCGGCGAACTCGACCTGCGCGAAGTTGAGCCCGCGCACCGTGGCGTCGATCTTCCCAGCACCCGCGTTGATGTCGCGCCGGTAGTTGTCGGCGATGGCGTTGGCGAACGACTCGGTGGTCATCACGCCATGATCAGCGTGCTTGATCAGCTCGTTGAACTTCGCCTCGTCGAACTTCCCGTTCCTCAGAATCTGCGTGTCCGCCGGGTGAGGAACGATGCCTTCCGGCAGCTTCACCACGTTGAACTCGTGATGAATGATGTTCCTCAGCACGTCGGTCGGCTTGTTGCCGATCGAACCGATGGCCCACGTCGCGGCACCGAGCGGCTTGCTGCCACCGAGATCCTTGATGGCCTTGTTCAGCTCGTCGAGCGACACGCTCCCGTCAGCGCGCAGCTGCACGCGGCCTTCGTTCGCGAGCGCGCGGAGCACCGGGCACATCACTTCCGTCTTCCCGCTCCCCGGAGCGATGGCCACCGCCGCCGGACTCGGAGTGCGCGCCGCACCCTGCGCCGCCCAACCCGCGTTGGTCTTCGCCGCAGCCGGACCCTGAGTCGCGACCGGAGCCGCCGCCGGCTTCGCCTCGCTCGTCTTCGGAGTGGAGATCGCGCCCGGGATTTTCGGATTGATGGTGTTCGCCATGATCAACTCACCTTGAGAGAAGCAATCGCCTTCATGAAGTTCGCTGCGTTCGATTCAGTGAGCGCGCTCTGCGGCAACGTCAGCGTGATGTTGCACAGCCGGCCCTTCTCGAGCCGCATCACGAAGTACTGCCGCATCTCGCCCGCGTGCGTCGGAAAGTTGTACGCCAGCACCGCTCCCTTGCCGCCGTCGGTGAAGCTCAGCTCGGAGTTGGTGAGGTTCTTCAGCTGACCAATCGTCTGCGCGAGCTCGACCATCGTCTCACTTGCCAGCTCGCTCAACGTCGCTCCCGCGCGCGCCGGTTTGCTCTGCAGCATGAAGCTCGGCCCCGGCCCGCTGCCCGGCAAGCCGAAGCGCAGCCCGTACGTCACTTCTTCGGTGCGAAAACCGGCGGGCGGCTCGAACGCGAACCCCTCGAGGTTGATCATTGAGGCGCACTCTACACCGCGCGTTTGCTCGAAAACTCACCGTCAAGATCTCTGACATTTTCCTGATCAGTAAGAAGACGGAACGAGCACTGGACGCGCCCGGTGAATCCGATGGAAATGCGCCCCATGTCCACGCCCCTCAAACACTCCATCAAGCTCGAGCAGATTGATCAGGGTCTCGCGTTTTTCAGCGTGAAGCTCGAAGGCGATCTCACTGCTGCGTCAGCGCGCCCCGTCGCCGACGACGTGAAGACGCGCGTCGAGAAGTTCGAGGGTCGTCCGTTCGGTCTGCTGTTCGATCTGCGCGCGGTGACCACCTGCGACGAAGGCGGAGCGGGCGCCATGCAAGCCATCGAGATGGGCGCTTCGGACAAGGGCCTCGAAGTCGTCTCGCACCTCGTGAAGAACAAGAAGCTGGTCGACGAAGCGCGCACCGCGACGAAGGAAGTCGGCGCCGAGAAGTTGTTCGGCACCTTCGACGACGAGACCGCCGCCCGCCGCTTCGCCGCCGGAATCCAGAGCTGAAACTCGAAAGACAGACATGAAAATCACCAAGCCGACGACTCCTGCCGTCTCGACTCCTGCGCCCACTGGCGCCGCGAAGCCTGCCGCGCCGACCAACACCACCGAAGCGCCGAGCGGAGGCTGGTCGAAGACCGGCGCCGCGAAGGGCACGCCCACGGTGCAGACGCCGTCTGCTCCCGCGAGCAAGCCGGTGGCCGACGCGGTCGCCACGCTGAAGAAGGCGATGGACGGCATCGGCACCGACGAGAAGAAGCTGCTCGCCACGCTCGAGGGCCAGGCGCCGGCGCTCATCGCGTCGATCGCCAAGGAATACGAAGCGCAGACCGGTACGTCGCTCCGCAAGGCGCTCAACAGCGAGCTGTCGGGCGCTGATCTCCGTCGCGGCCTCGCGGCGCTCGACGGGGCGTTGGTGAAGCCGGGCAGCGCTCCGGGCACCGGCGGTGTGGCCGACAAGATCAACGTGCTGCGCAACCAGGGCACGGTCAGCGAGTCGGAGCTGGTGAACACCTACAAGCCGACCACCAACAACAAGATCGAGCTGATGATCCAGGGCGATACGGCCTTCCCCAAGTTGATGGAGTCGATCGACAAGGCGAAGGACTCGATCAACATGTCCTATTACATCTTCAACGACGACAAGCTCGGCAACGAGATGGCGGACAAGTTGATCGCCGCCAAGCAGCGTGGCGTCGAAGTGCGCGTGATGCTCGACGGCATCGGCAGCCAGCTGATGAACCCGATGTCAGGCAGCAACAAGATCTTGAAGCGGCTCGAAGCGGCCGGCATCGAGACGCGCAGCAACCACCTCGTCGACGTGACGCGCGACTCGCAGATCATGAACCACCCTGATCACCGCAAGATCGTGGTGGTCGACGGCAAGACGGGCTTCACCGGCGGCATGAACGTCGGCGAGCACTACTTGAACCAGTACCACGACGTGATGGTGAAGGCCGAAGGCGACGTCGTGAAGCAGATGCAGAGCGAGTGGATGAGCGCGTGGATGCACCTGGGCGGCAAGATTCCCGGCGACGACGCGACGGTGAAGGCGCGCTTCTTCCCCGAGTACAAGCCGGGCGAGGCGCCGGGCAATCAGAAGATCACCACCGTGCAGCACATTCCCGGTGAGAACCGCGCGATCCTCCAGACGTACCTCGACAAGATCAACACCGCGACCAAGTCGATTCACATCGAGAACCCGTACTGCACGAACCCCGACATCCAGAACGCGCTCATCGCGGCGGCCGGGCGTGGCGTCGACGTGCGCGTGGTGCTGCCGGGCGAGAGCGACCACGGCTTCAGCCACATGGCCGCGCGTCAGAAGTACCCGGAGATGATCAAGGCGGGCGTGCACATCTACGAGTACCCGGGCTTCAACCACGACAAGGTGATGGTGACCGACAGCAAGTTCGTCACCACGGGCTCGTCGAACCTCGACGACGTGGCGCTGTACCACGTGTACGAAATGAACCTGAACGTCGAGGACGAGAAGTTCGCCAAGGACACGATCGATCGGCTGTTCACGCCTGACATCGCGAAGAGCAAGGAGATGCGGGCCGAGGAGATCAGCAAGCTCCAGATCATGACCGGCAAGTTCTGGAACCTGTTCTCGCACTTCATCTGAGCTGATCAGTGTCTGACTCGTCTCTCACGCGCCGCGACGTCCTCCTGGGCGCCGCGGCGTTGTCCGTCTCCGCGAGTGGTTGTCCCGCGCCGACCACACCCGACGCGGGGCCGCCGACCATCGACCCGCAGCCCATCGACATGGCGACGCGCGTCGACTTCGCGCCGTCGTCGATCTCGCTCGACGTGACGCTCTTTCCGCAGACCGTCAGCAGCGGCGTGATGAAGACCAGCTCCGTCGTGTTGTGGACGCGCGCGGTCGGAGCGACGCAGCTCACCTTGCGCGTGTGGCGCGACGTCGGCAGCGAATCGCAGGTCGCGCTGGTGAAGGAACAGACGCTCGACGTCACCGCGTCGACCGATGGCAACGTGAAGGTCGAGGTCGGCGGGCTCGCTCCGGCGACGTGGTACTCGTACGCGTTCTTCTCGAGCGATTTGGGCAAGCGTTCGCCGATCGGCCGCGTGCGCACCGCGTTCCCCGACGAGTGGAACGAGCCGCTCACGGTGGGCGCGACGTCGTGCGCGTCGTATCGCTATCGACCGTTCGTGCCGCTGCAGACGCTCGCGAAGCAACCGATGGACCTGTGGCTGCACCTGGGAGACGTCTCGTACAACGACGGCGCCGACACGCTCCCCGGGTTCCGCGCGAAGTGGCAGGAGCAGTTCGTCGACCCGGGCTACCGCGCGCTGTTTCCCGCCGCGGGCGCGTATCTGGTCTGGGACGACCACGACTTCGCGAACAACTTCGATCCCGAAGTGCTGGGCGCGAATCACCCCATCCTCCTCGACGGAACGCGCGCGTGGAGAGAGACGTTGCCTGTCGAAGAGGACCGCGCGTGGAAGTCGTATCGCTGGGGCCGCACCGCGGAGTTCTTCCTGCTCGACTGTCGCACCGAGCGGTTGCCGTCGACGCGCGAGACTCCGCAGGCGCAGTTCATTTCACCGGCGCAGCTCGAGTGGCTGCAGCAGGGTTTGGTGAACAGCCCGTGTCACTTCAAGGTCGTGCTCACTTCGATTCCCATCACGCTGATGCCGGGCCCGTCGTGGGGTGGGCAGGCCGATCGCTGGCAGGGCTACCTCGCGCAGCGTGAGACGCTGCTGTCGTTCATCGAGAGCAACGCGGTGAAGGGCGTGTTCTTCGTGAGCGGAGACATCCACAGCGGGACCATCATGCGCGTCGAGAAGACGGGCTATCGGTCGAAGCTGTTCGAGGTGACGGTGGGGCCGGCGGGCAACATCAACCCGCTCAACCTCGTGCTCGAGCCGGGGCAGGAATCGAACAAGCCCGTCGTGTTTCCGCCGTCGCAGTTCCTCTACGCGGGCGGGAATTTCCAGGCGACGGTCTTCACCTTCGACCCGAAGGCCAACACCGTGCGCGTGGTGTTCATCGACCCCAAGGCCGGCGACGCGGTGACGTGCGACCAGACGCTCACGCTCGACGCGTGATCACTTCGCTCACGCGCGGCGCCGAAAAACTGCATTGAGGGCGATGGTGTTTCGGGTGCCCCACGCCCTGCCGAACGGCGCGCGAGCCCCTCGAGCCTCGGGCGATTCCATCAGCAAAGCTGACAGTGGCGCGCCTCGCAGCGGCTCCCGAAATTCCATCAGCAAAGCTGACAGTGGCGCGCCTCGCGGCGGCTCCCGAAGTTCCATCAGCAAAGCTGACAGGTGGCGCGCTTCAGCTGTGCGTTCGTAGAGGCGCGAGCCAGCTGAAGATGCGGCGCGAAAATCTCGAGAAGCAGCGGACAGAGTCAGTGCGCTTCCTGAGAAGCTCCGATTCTTGTCAGCTTTGCTGATGGGATTTCCCAAGCCGCTTCGGCCCGCGCCACTGTCAGCTTTGCTGATGGGATTTCGGGAGCCGCCTCGGCCCGCGCCACTGTCAGCTTTGCTGATGTGATGCTCGGGCCGCATGGCGCGAAGTTGCCAGTCGCCCGCAGCTCGAGAGGCACCTGCGTCTTCCGGCACAGCGGCTCGCAACCGAACCGCCCCGCGCTCTCAAGGCAGTCTCCGGGCAATTCCACGCTCAGCGGTGAAGGCGAATCGGTCCCGTCTTCACGGCAGCAACTCGAGACCGCTCACCATCGGCAGATTCGCCGAGCCGGTCTTGAAGTCGATGCGCACGCGCCCCTGAGCGTCGGTCAGCACCGGGTACTCGCGCACCAGCGCTCGATTCTTCCCGCCGGTCAGAGCGAACACGTCGAGGTCGGTCTCCACGCGAGCGCCCTGCACTTCGACGTTGAACTCGCGCGAACCGCCCGCGGTCCAGAACGTCTCCGCGAAGTGCAGACGCAACGTGCGGCCCACGTTCGGCGGCAGCCCACGCAGCACGTACGCGAAGTCGCCGCCGAGCCACTCGTAGCGGTGCGATTGGTACACCGATTCCGGAGCAGCGTTCGGCGCGCTCACGTCGATGGGCTCGTTGCTCGTCGCTCCGCCGCCGCCGACGTGAAAGTCGTCCTTCGAGAACGTGCCGTCGAGCGCGGTGTTCGCTCCGCAGTCGATGCGCAGCGGCTGCGTGTCGGGCGCGCCGGTGAACTGCTTGAGCCACTCGACGTTGGTGGAAATCGACCACGGCTCCGTCGACGGCGCGGCGAAGTGCACCTCGGGCCGCGACACGCCCGCATCGACCTCGATGCCGAACCACGTGTGGTGTGCGCTGCCGCCTTCGACCGCCGAGTTGGGAATGATCAACCAGCCGCTCCCTGCGTCCGTCGTGCAGTTCATCGAGTCCGTCGAGCAGTGCATGCCGCTGATGCGCTCGAGTTCTCCCTGACTCGACGCCGGTCCGCAGCTCGCAGCGGGGTTCATCTCGAGCGGATTGAAGCCCGGCACGCTCGTCGAGAAACACATCTCATTGAGGCCGTTCACGAGGCGCATGCGGTCTTCGGTGAGCGCCGTGCGGTCGGCGCGCAGACAGCGATCGTCGTTGTTGCCCGTCGCGTTGCTCAGGCCGGGTTGATCTCCCGAGCCGAAACCGATGACGGCGTCACTCGTCACGCCGAGGCCCCACGTCGCGCGCACGCGGCTGTTCCAGTTCTTCGCGTACGCCGCGAGCTGTGAGCCCTGGCTGTGTCCCGCGGTGATGATGCCGAGCTCGCAGTCGACGTTGGGCCGCGCGCAGAGCTTCGAGACCGCGGTCGCCTGATCCATCGGGTCGAAGATGCAGTGCGTCTTCGCGCGCAGACCACCGCAGTCGACGAGGAAGAAGTTGTCGTACTCGATCGAAGCGGCGACCAGCCCGCGCGACGCGGCCTCACGCAGAATCTCGAGCACCACCTCGTTCGGCTTCGACGGCGTGTAGACCAGCGAGCCGGAGTAGCCCCAGTTGTCGAGCGTGCCCACCGTGTAGATGAAGAGCGGGTACTTCTTGCCGACGGTCATGGGCTCGAAGCCCGTGATGGCAGAGGTCTTGTTGCAGCCTCCGAAGTTGTCGGCGCCGTAGGTGTCGTTGAAGGCGACGAGAGACAGCGGTTGCGGAAGTCCCGCGTCGAGCTCGGTTCCGGCATCGGGGTCGACACCCGCATCGCGTTCAACGCCTGCGTCCATCGCCAGACCCGCATCGAGCTGCGGCTCCGGAGACGTCGGCACGAAGCCACACCCGCTGAAGACCGCCGCGACGAGCCCGACACGAATGCTGGAATTCATGCGCGCGAAGCAGTGCACGTCGCGCGCCTCGAGCGGGGTGCTCGGCACTCCGCGTGTTTGCCATTCGCGCGGGCAGCGAAACGCTACTCAGGTAGCGCTACTCAGGTTGCGTTCAGCGCGACCCGCCGTCACCAACGCGCGCATCACTCACGCTCGAGGCGTGACGTTCGCCGCAGGCACAGGAGCGCCGAAGTAGAGGGCCGCGGCGAATGCGAGCACGAGCAGCTGCAGCGCTTCCAGCACCGTGCCCTGGAGCGTGGCGGCCACGGAGACGACAACGCCGATCACCACGCGGCTGAGCGCGAAGAAGCGGACCTTCCGTGCCGTCGAGAGCGGCACCGTGTCGGAGAAGCGGCGCCAGATCAGGAAGTCGAACACGCAGCTCAGAAATATCCCGAACGGGATCGGGACGTGGCTGAGCGCGCGCAAGATGATGCTGACGACGGAGAGCCCAAGGACCGCGATCGACGCCCGGCGGTAGCGCGCGGTCGAATCGGCCGACAACATTTCGGTGGGCTCTGGCTCACTCGGCTTTGCGGACTCTTCGAACTGCGGTGCGGTGTCGTCCTTCTCGAACGCGGCGAGGAGCTCGAGCGCCTTCGCCTCGTCGCTCTTTGCTACGTCGATGACCCACGTCGTGCCGAGGCCACCGAGCGGGCCGACCGTCGCCTCGCGTGCCGACACATCGACCTTCTCGTTCTCGAGGAAATCGACCAATCGTTCGGCCTTCATCGAGTCGTCGATCTCGAGCAGCTTGATCCGTTCTCCCTCGCCCATGACGCTGAGCATACCGTGCTCGCGAAGAGCTACTCAGCGCGAGCCGCCGTCACTGACGCCCGCGTCACTGCTGCCGAGCGCCACGCATTCCGGCTGCACCTTGCCGAGCTTGTCGAGCGACGCGCCGAGGTCCTCGTGGATGCAGATCGATCTCACCTCGACGTCGGACGGCAGCATCGGAGCGACGACCGCCGCCACGTCCCGCGCGAATTGCGGAACTGCGACGCCGCGCAGCGACTTGAAGCTGATCGACACCACTCCGCTCGGAGTTCTCACCACGCTCTTCAGCTTGAACGTGTCCTCGAGCTTCGCGGCGATGGCGGCGCGCTCGTCGTCCGACAGCGCACGCGACTCCTCGGCCTCGTCGGTGACGTTCGAGCCGGCGACCGCGCACGCGACGAAGCAACTCGCGACGAAGATGATCACTCCGCGCTGCATGGGCCGACCTTCGCTCGCGCGCCGCTCTCGTTCCACCCCTCGCGCGCGATTGCGCTCCCATCGGACGGACGCGTCAGGGCCCCGCGTCGACACCGACGAGCCCAGCGGGCTCGAAGCAGTCGTCCTGAACCGTCGCGCCGCGCACGACGCCGAGGTCGACCGCGTTCATCGCGACCACGCAAAACTGAGTGATGCCCGCATCGGCCGGAGCCGCATCCATCGCAGTGCGTGCGAGCTGCCTGGCGAACGAACTGCGCGCGTCGCCGCTCAACCTCGCCTCCTTCGCCGCGTCGCAGTTCAGCGAGAACGTCAGGGTGGTCTTGCCGTTTCGGGTGAATTGCCGATAGCCCGGCGTGCACGCGACGTGGTGCTTCTCGTTCACCGCGTCGCCGACGCGCAGCAAGTCCGCTTCGCTGAAGAGCATCGTCGGCTTCGGGAGAATCGAGTCGAGCATCGGCGCCGCGAGCGAGAGCAGCCCGAGCGCTGCAAAGACACCGACGACCCACATCACGGCTCGTTTGGTGGTCACGAGTGCTCTCTTAGCAAGGGACGCTCGACTGCATTGAGGACCGCTGCGTGTCAGACTGCGCGCTCGATGAAACGCCTGCTGGCTGTGTGTGCTGTTTCCTTCGTGCTCAGCGCCTGCAACTGCGGCGGCACGCGGCCCATCAACGAAGACGGTGGCTCGGGCGGCGGCGCGGCATCCGGCGGAGGCAACGGTGGCGGTGGCGGCGGCACGACGGATTCCGGAACCGGCGGTGGCAGCAACAACGACGGTGGCACCGATTGCGGCAACGGCATTCGCGAGGGCTCCGAGGCCTGCGACGACGGAGCGAACGTCAACGGCGACGGCTGCTCCGGAAGCTGCGGCGTCGAGCAGGGTTGGTTCTGTCCCTTCCCTCCTCCGAATCAACCGTCGCAGTGCGAGCCCTCGTGCGGTGACGGCCGCATCATCGGCAACGAGCCGTGCGACGACGGCAACGCGCGCAACAACGATGGCTGCTCGAACACCTGCCAGGTCGAGCCCGGTTACTCGTGTTCCGGAATGCCGAGCATGTGCGTCGTCGGCTGTGGCGACGGTCAGCGCGGAGGCAACGAACTCTGCGACGACGGCAACCGTATGAACGGAGACGGCTGCTCGAGCGTCTGCCAACCCGAGCCCGGCTACGTGTGCGGCGGCGGCAACCCGAGCATCTGCCAGCCGCTGTGCGGCGACGGAATGATGGTCGGCACCGAGACCTGCGACGACGGCTTCCGCGATGCGTGCGGCTCGTGCAACGCGACGTGCACGGGCCCGGGCGCCGGCAGTTCGTGCGGCGACGGCATTCGCTGCCCGCAGACCGAGGAGTGTGATGAGGGCTTGATGCCGCAGCCGAACTCGATGTGCACCGTGAGCTGCACGCTGATTCGCCCCGACGGTGGAGTCGTCGACGCAGGTTTCGATGCGGGCTTCGACGCGGGCACTCCCACTGACGCTGGCTTCGACGCAGGCACGACAGTCGACGCGGGCTTCGACGCCGGCACGACCATCGACGCCGGAATTCCCGACGCGGGCCCGCCGGGCATGGGCGTCTTCGCGTACCAGAAGATTCCCAACATCACGTTCACCGACGACCTCTCGCGCGTCATCTGGCACCCCAGCGGCCGCTTCGCGCTGCTGCTCGGAGCCGCGGGCCGCGTCATCAAATACGACCCCGGAACGAAGACGCTCTCGCTCGTCGAGCAGATCGCCAGCAACGCATCACTCGCCGACATCGACGTCGCCAACGACGGCTCGTACTTCCTCATCGTCGGCGTGCGCGCGAACGCGTCTCATCTGTGGCGCATCGACTGCGGCGTGAACGACGCGCTCGCAGCGGCGAGTGACCTCGGCACGTTCTCGACCGGCACGGTGATGGCCATCGCCGTCGAGCCGGGCAGCAACCCGAGCCGCTTCGCCGTGGCGGCGCGCTCGACGACCTTCGGCATCAACTACCTCTACGTCTACACGTCGGGCGCTCCGCCGGCGCCCAGGGGCTACAACGCGAGCGCGAACGCGATGGCGCTGATGTGGGGCAACGCGTCGATCTACGCACCGAGCGCGCACGTGCTCACGGCCGACGGAGTGAACGGCGCCGACAGCAAGACGTGGCTCGAATCGAGCAACATGTTCGTCGCCAACACCTGGAGTCCGGGCTTCGGAAACCCCGGGCAAGGTCACTGGCAACCGAACAACGGCACCTTCGGCGCGTTCGTCGGCTGGTCGAGCAACAAGCTCTACGCGTTCGACGGCAGCTGGCACCTCGTGAACCTGCCCGGCAACAACGGCATCAGCCCGCAGCAGTTCGCCTTCCGCGCCGATGGTCAGCGCGGGCTCATCGTCGGGCGTCCGGTGGGAACGACGTTGCGCGGCACGGTCATCGAGTACCGGCCCACGTCGGTCGGCGCATACGACGACGCGTCGTTCCTCGACGTGGGCATCGACAACTTCGCGCTCACTCCGTACTTCGGCAATTCCAACCAGTATCTGCTCGACGTCGCGTGGCGCCCGGGCGCGTGCGACGAAGGGTTGATCGTCGGAATGGACAACGGCTCGTCGACGTCGCCGACGTTCGGGCTCGCGATTCGGTTCTACGACACGAGCCAGAGCGTCTGCGTGCCGTGACGAATCACTTCGGAATGCGAACGGTGTCGATCGGCTGCGAGTAGTTGGTGAGACCCGCGAAGCCGCCCGAGCGCTGAATGATGACCTTGGTCGGGTCGCTCTTCAGAATGAGCCCCGTGTACGTGTAGCCGTCGGGGTGGTTGTCTTTCTTGAGCGCCACTTCCTTCAGCACGTCGCCCGGCTTCGGCGCCTTGGTGCCCCACTTCACCATCTTGTGGAACTCGTACGCCCCGAGCGCGTTGAGGATGGTGGTCTTGCTCGGCGTCAGCCCGTTGCCGCCGCTCGACGGCTTGGCGTTCGCCGCCGCGGTGAGCTCGTCGATCTCCTTCGCCGAGAACGCGCGGTCCTTCATCTTCACCGACGAGCCGAGCTGCATCGGGCCGTGGAACTGACGCAGGCCCGCGATGCCGCCGAACGTGCCCTGGTAGAACTCGTTCGTCTTCGGGTTCACGAGGCCGTAGGTCGACATACCGTCGGCCATGCCGCGCGGAGGCTCGCTCAGCACGACGCGAATCAGACGGTCGCCGTTCGGCGCGCGCCACTCGCCCTTGGTGCCGGTCTTCGGCGACTGATCAGCCGGGAGCGGGTTGCCGAAACGAACGCGCTTCAACACTTCCTGAATCGCACCCTTCAGCTTCGGAGCGGTCTTGAGATCAGCCGCGTGGTTGACGGCGTTGGCGGTCGGCTTGGCGGCGGCGCTG
This sequence comes from Archangium sp., assembly GCA_047600485.1. Taxonomy (GTDB): domain Bacteria; phylum Myxococcota; class Myxococcia; order Myxococcales; family Myxococcaceae; genus Archangium_A. The sequence goes on along the minus strand of JASGKS010000001.1, from coordinate 8,624,941 downwards.
CGAACTTGCTGCACGGGCATGGGAGTTCCTTGGGCGATGCGTGGAGCGCGGCACTGTACACAGAGCGCGGCTGATCAGAAGCGCGCGAGCTCAATCAGTGGTGGCGCTCGGGAAAGCTCGGCGCCGGGCGGTAGTCGCGCTCGGAGCCTGCCGATGCGCTCGCTGATCCGATGCGCGTCGATGGCGATGATCGGCAAGATGATCAGCCCGGCCGCGAGTGCTGCGAGCCCGATGATGGGCACCACGAAGAACCACGCGCTCAGGGCGGCGGTGGGGACTGCTCCGCTGATCACCAACGCGATGAAGCTTCCGAGCAGGGTCACCGCTCCGACCGAGAGCAGGACGATCGGCGGCGTGAAGATGGTGGCGCGTGCGCGCTCGAGCTGCGCGAGCTCGGTGACTTCCGAAGGGAGCAACGCGCCGGCGAAGCGTTCCTCGCGAGGTGCGTCACCTTGAACTCCACACAGCAGGAACGTGACGCTCAGCGCGAGGAACATGGGTACTGGTTTTACCCTCACCCTGACCCTCTCCCTCGCGGGCCTCGCGGGAGAGGGGGCGCCCGCTCGTGACGCTCAGCCTCTCCCTCGGTTCATGGACGGACGAGGTTGATGGGGAACGATTGGTTGGTGCAGTCGAAGCAACTGCCGCCCGTCGACGCGTAGCTCATCGTCATCGTGCCGCTGAAGCTGTCGGGCCCCGTGAAGCTGCCGGTGATGGTGTACGTCTCGGTGCACGTGCCCGAGTAGACGCGCGTCACGGTCACCATGCCCGACGGGCAGCTCGAGAGCGTTCCCACCAGCAGACGTGACGCGCCCGGCGACCACGTGGGCTGCGGCGTCCACCGCATCTGTCCCGCGGCCGGCACGTTGTTGGCCATCACCACCTGCGAAATGCTGACGTTCACGATTCCGAACGTGCACGAGTACGCGATGGCCGAGCCGTTCACGCGCCACGTGCCAGTGTTGTCGCACGCGCCGCCGTCACACCCTTCGTCGACCTGGTTGTTGCAGTTGTCGTCGATGGTGTTCGCGCACGTCTCGGTCGCGGCCGGAACCACTTGTCCGTTGCACGCCGCGCCGAACATGCCGCCCGAGCAGGTCTGCGTTCCCGCGCGGCAGCGACCGACGTTCAACGTGCCGCCCGGGCCGGTGTAGCAAGTCTGAGTGAGCGCTCCGCCGTCGCTCTGTTCGTCCGTCGCGGAGTTGCAGTTGTCGTCGAGGCCGTTGCACGACTCCGCCACCGGATTTCCCGGCGTGCACGTTCCCGCAACGCCACCCGTACACGCCGCCGCCGTGCGCGCGCACTGACCGACGCCGCACATCAGGTTCGGCATGTTGTCGACCGTGCCGTCGCAGTTGTCGTCGACGAGGTTGCAGCTCTCAGCCGTCGGGTTTCCCGCGACGCACGAGCCGGCGCTGCCACCGCTGCACGCCGCCACGCTGCGGAAACACGCACCGACGCCGCAGGTGAGATTGCCGAGGCCGTCGTCACTGACGCCGTTGCAGTCGTCGTCGATGCCGTTGCACGTCTCCGTCATCGGATTGCCCGGAGTGCACACGCCCGGACCACCGAGCACGCAGGCCGCGACGGAACGCGCGCACGCTCCGACGCCGCAGCTCGTGTTGCCCAGCCCGTCGTCGAGCGCGCCGTTGCAGTCGTCGTCGGCGCCGTTGCACATCTCCATCGACGGCATTCCCGGAACGCAGACGCCCGCATCACCGTTCACGCACGCCGCCGCGGTGCGCCGGCACTGACCGAGCCCGCAGTTCAAATCAGGCAAGCCGTCGTCGATCGATCCATTGCAGTCGTCGTCGAGCCCATTGCACGTCTCCGCGAGCGGATTCGCCGCCACGCACGCGGTGAACGCTCCGCCGCCGTCGGGAATGCAGACCTGAATGCCGGTGCACGTGTTGACCGCGCAGGTGCGCACCACGCCTTCGTCCGTCGAGCCGTTGCAGTTGTTGTCGATGCCGTCGCACACCTCGTTGGTCGCGGCGATGGGCAGACACTGCGTCCACAAGCCACCATCGACTCCAGCATCGGGCAGACACGCGCGCGCGCCCGCGCAACCGAACACCGAGCACGTCTCGCTCACGCCGTCGTCACTCACGCCGTTGCAGTCGTCGTCGCTGCCGTTGCACGTCTCGGTGCTCGCACGCACGCCGCCATCGCAGCCGCCCCAGATGGAGTTCGCGCAGAACCGCACACCCTGCGTGCACACGCCGGTGGAAGAGCCGCACGGCTGCGACGCTCCATTCACGCACTGCGGCGGGTTGCTCTCGTTGCTGTCCTGCGCGTCGATGCAGCCGATGTCGTCGGGGAAGTCGATGAGCCCGTCGTTGTCGTTGTCGAGTCCGTCGGCGCACGCGGCAGGCGGGTCGGGAATCAATCGCAGGAGCGCCGAGCCCGCGTCGGGGTCATCGCTGTCAGCCTGCATGCGCCCTTCTTCCGCGCGAGGAGAACGCGCGTACGCGACGTCGACCGACGACATCGCTCCGGGGCGCAACACGAGCGGCAGCGACGGAGCAGTCACCGAGAAATCAGGGTTGCCGTTCACGTCGACGCCCACCGCGTTCACGTGCAGCGTCGCGAGGCCGACGTTCTTGATGACCGCGCTCTTCGTCACCAGCGGCATCGACGCCGGCCGGAAGTCGAGCGGATCAGGCACGAAGCTCAGCGTCGGGAAAATCGGGCCGCCCTTCAACGTCGCGTGCAGCACCGCCGAGTCGGGATCATTGGTCGCGATGTCGAGCGTCGCTTGATCAGACCCGGCTCCCATCGGCGCGAAGGTGACTTGAATCTGCCCCGTGCCGTCGGCTTCGACCTCGAGCGTCGGCGTGTCGATGGTGAAGTCGGAGCTGCCCGACGCGACCGAGACGCTCACCGTCAGTGGCACGCGCCCCAGGTTGCGAATGGGCAGTGATTTCTGCGCGGTGGTGAACTCCTGCACCGCACCGAAGTCGAGCTCGGTCACCTCGAGCTGCGCCACGGGGTTGTTCATCATCACGCCCGGATTCCGCCCGCACTCACAGCTCACAGCAGTCACAGCGAGCAGCACCAACGGGAGGCGGCGCATGGAGCGCATGCTACTCCGGCGAATGCCAAGCGCTGGCTCCGACCCGGACCTACACCGAGGGCGGGACGAAGGAATCGGTCGCTCCGCCGCCCTTCGCGGGAGGCACCTCGACTCGCCGCAACGAGAGCGTGAACGACGGAATCGGCGGCAACGCTGCGACGGCACGCGCGAATTCATCCGCGCGTTGGCGCTCGTTGGCGGTTGCTCCGCTCACCCGCGACAGCAGCTCGATGAAGAGCCAGCCACCGATCACGACCGCGACGTCGACCGCGAACCAGCCGAGGCTCGACGTCTTGTACGCCGCGACGGCGAAGAACACGCCGAACAGCGTGACGAACAACATCACGAACCGCAGCACGTTCATCACCGTCGATGCGAGCGAGCGCGGCGTCTCTCCGGGCAACGGCGTGGACTCGAGGCGAAGCTCGTGCGGGACGTAGGCCCACACGTCGACGGAATAGTCACCGGGCGGCAGCTCGAGCACTCGAGACTCGGTCGGCGCTTCGGCGTCCTTCGCGTCGAGCACGGTCGTCACGCCGTCGAACCGCAGCTTCCCGCTCGGCAGGCGCAGCCAGAGTTCACGCGCGGTCTGCACCGCGTATTGCACGTGCGATGGAGGCGCTTCGTCGACCAGCACCTCGACCGTTCCGCTGAACTCGCGCACGCCGTCGCACGCGAGCCACGTGCACCAGCCCGCTTCGGCTTCTTCGAAGTAGCTCTCGTCGAGCACCCACGCGTCGAAGGTCTTCGCGGCCCAGCGCGCGCGTGACGTGGCGTCGAACATCAGCAGCGGGCCGAACTCCGCGAAGAGGTCCTTGAGCTCGTGACGCATCGACTATTCCCACGTGTAGTCGAGCACGAAGCTTCCGTTCTCCGAGCGACACGTGACGTTCGGAACGCCACGCGCGCGACGAATCGCCTCTTCCATGATTCCCGCGAAATACGGGCCGGTGAACAACGGTACGCCGGCCTCGCTGGCCATCTCGAAGCGCTTCTTCTCGACCACGCGGAAGGTCGAGCTCACGCCGTAGTCGGACTTGATCAACGACGGCACCTTCTTGCCGGTGCGCTCGGGGCCCGAGAGCAGAATCGCGACTCCGACCACCTTGCCCAACATCGTCGCGAGAATGCCTTCGATGAACATCGTGCCGAGCTTGCGGTACGCGTCGTCGCGCGGGAGCGCAGCGAACTTCGGGCTCGCGGCGACCACGTCGAGGCACGCTCCGAACGTCGTCAGCGGGTATTCGGCGAGCGGCGCTTTGGCGTCGAAGCCGGCGCTCTTGAGCGCGTCATTGAACTCACCCTTCAGCCCGTGAATGAAGAGCGCCTCGAAGACGATGTGTCGACACAGCTGCGAGCTCATCGGTCCCCCTTCGAAGAAAGGCTACGGTACCTGCCATGAAGCGGCACGTACTCATCTGTTCGACGTTCGCGGTGCTGGCAGCAGCGTGCGGGACGATGGTCGACCCGGACGACGATGCGGGCGCGGACGCGGGCGTGATGTCGAGCACCGATTCCGGAGTGAGCGATTCGGGCGTGACCACCGACGCGGGCGATTCTGATTCGGGCGTGAGCGACTCGGGCGTGACGGACTCCGGAGTGACCGACGCTGGCGTCCCCGACTCGGGCGTCGTCGATTCAGGAATTCCCGACTCGGGAATGATGATGAGCGACGGCGGCTTCGACGCGGGCGTCTTCTGCTCGGCGAACGGTCTGCCCGGCACGTGCATGGACATCGGTGAGTGTTACGGCACGCGGCAACCCATCGCCGGTTTCTGCCCGGGCCCGTCGACGATTCAGTGCTGCACGCCGCGCTACGCCGTCGCGTGCGACCCGAACGTGGTGCAGCAGCCGAACGCGGGCCTCTTCCAGGCTCCGAGCGACGGAGGCTGTCAGCTGCCGGGCATGGTCAACATCGGCGCGATGTTCTGCATCGATCAATTCGAGGGGAGTCTCCTCGAGGTGCTCGACGGCGGCGTCACGCAACCGTTCTCTCCGTACTTCAACCCGGGCCAGCGCGTGCTGCGCGCGCAGTCGACGCGCAACGCGGTGCCGCAGGGCTACATTACGCAGCTTCAGGCGGCGGCGGCGTGCCAGGGCGCGGGCAAGCGACTGTGCACCGACGCCGAGTGGCTGCGCGCGTGTCGCGGGCCGTCGAACACCACGTACCCGTACGGCAACACGCGCATGAACGGCGTGTGCAACGACGCGCGCAGCGTGCACCCGGCCATCGAGCTCTACGGAACGTCGGCGTCGTGGATCTACAGCCACATCGACAGCCCGTGTCTCAACCAGCTGCAGCCCGGGCTCGATCGCACCGGCAGCAATTCGGGCTGCGTCACCGCCGAGGGCGTGTTCGACATGATGGGCAACCTGCACGAGTGGACCGCCGACCCGAACGGCACGTTCCGCGGCGGCTTCTACGTGGACACCGTCATCAACGGGAACGGTTGCCTCTACGCCACCGTCGCGCACCCCGTGACGCACTGGGATTACTCGACCGGCTTCCGCTGCTGCGCTGACCAGTAGTTCTCGATCATCGAGTGGTGATGCTGCGCACCGGCCGGAACCCGACGCGCGACGAGCCGCCCGCGAGAGCCTGCACCCGGAAGCTGAAGCGCGCGTCTTGTGGACGATCGAAACCGTTGCCACCGCGACTCGTGCGCTGGCTGTACTCGTCGGTGATCTTGAGCCCGCCGATGATCGGGTCGACCCATTCCTTCCCGGCGTTTTGCTCGGGGTTGAACGCGTCGTAGCGGTACTCGTCCCACGTCCACTCCGCAATGCTGCCCAGCATGTCGTGGAGTCCTGACGCGTTCGGCTTCTTGTTGGCGACCGGCCTGAGCGCGAGTTCGGGGTTGTTGTCGGCCGTCAAGGCGATGTCTTTGAGTTCTCCGTAGCGCGGCGTCTCGATTCCGGCGCGCGCGGCGAATTCCCACTCGGCTTCGGTGGGGAGCCGGTAGCCGCTGCAGTCGAGGCCCTTCACCCATTCCACCTGCGTGCCTTTGATCGCGTAGCAGCGTTCGAGTTTTTCCCGCTCGGACAACTTGTTCAGGAACTCGAGCACCTGGAGGAACGTGATGCTCCGCACCGGACAGTCGACGCCGCACTGGCGATCGTAGTTCTCGTGCGCCTGGCCCATCACGAAGTGCCATTCGCCTTGCGTGACCTCGGTCACCTTCATCTTGAACGCATGTGTGAGCTTCACCGGCGCGGCGAATTCGTTGCCCTCGCGCTCGGAGTCAGTGGGCTGACTGCCGATGGTGAACGAGCCCGCGGGAACGTCGACGTACTTGTTGAACCACGCGCCCCCGCTCGCCGGTTTGGGGATCGGCTTGTCTTTGGGAATTGCCTTCGAGCGGTGGAACTGCCCGACAGAATCGACTCCCGGAATCGCGCAGCCCCACGAGCCGCCGCCGTATTCCCACACACCGCCGCCGCGGGTGCATTCCTGACACATCGGTCGCTTCGCTTTCGGAGTCGCGCCGCACGCGCTGGGCTCTTTGATCTGCTGCGCGAGCGACGTGGTAGCGAAAAGCACGAGCCCGAGGGCTCCGATCTTCTTCATGTTGATGAAACGCACCCGCATTCAGTCATTTGGCCTCGTCCGCGCAGTCGTCGTCAAACGAGCCAGCCGTTCGCTCCACAGCGAAATTTGGAGCCGCTGATTGCACGAGCGATCTCGACTTGCTCAATAGAGCGCCATGCGTCGCGCGCTCTTCGTGGTGGTGCTGGCGATTTCCGGTTGCGAGTGCGGAGAGCCCGTCACGCCCGACGGCGGCGTCGACGCGGGAATGATGCAGAGCGATGGCGGTGGCTCCGACGCCGGCAACGTCGACGCGGGTCCGAGCGTGTCGTTCACGCTCAACCTCGACCGCGACTTCGGCGGCGTGCTGCGCGGTCAGTTCGTCGAGCGCGTGGCCAGCATCACCAACACCGGCACGCGCACGCTCGACTTGAGACAGTTCGCGATTTCAGGCGACGCGTCGTTCACGGTGATGGCGGGCACGAACGCGACGGTCGCTCCGCAGGGCTCGACGGAATTCACGGTGCGCTTCACCGCTGGAACGCACGGCGCGGTGACCGCGTCGCTCGATTTCCTCGCCGACGGGCTGCAGCAACACACTCCGCTCACCGCCGAGAGCATCGGTCCCGCAGCGCGCTTGATGCCGATGCTCATCGATCTCGGCGACGTGCCTCTCTACGGAGGCACCACCGCGGTCGGCACCGCGGACCTCGGCGTCGAGAACATCGGGCGTGACACGACGACGCATCGGCCCGACACCGATCTCCACGTCACCTTCGACGTCGCGCAGCTCTCGGGAGACCCCGCCACGGTGTGCGTCAACGACTGCCTGCCCGACGCGCTCACCGTCGCCGTCGGCTCGGCCATCAGCCCCGTGGTGCGCGTGAACGCGATGACGCCCGGCGCGCGACGCTTCGAGGTGCGTGTGTTCTCGAACGACCCGACGCAGCCGCTGCTGACCGTCGAGGTGCGCTTCAACGCCGTCACGCGGCCGCTCTGCCAGTTCACGACTTCGCCGATCGACTTCGGTGTGCTCAGCCGCGGCGAGCCGCGCGTGCTCGAGACGGTGTTCGAGAACGTGGGCACCGAGGCGTGCGAGATCATCGCGGCGTTCACTGATGGAGACATGCCGGCCACGCCCACTCCGGTGTTCGAGCTGGTCGAGCCGCAGACCTTTCCCATCGTCGTGCCTCCGGGCGGAGTGCAGCGCTCGCTCATTCGCGCGACCGGTCAGGGCATGACGCCGTTCGCCGCGAGTGCGCAGCTGAAGCTCGAGGTGAACGCACCCACCCGCTACGCCACCGCGGCGTTGTCGGCGCAGCTCGAGCAGTCACCCGTGCTCATCGGCCTCACGCGTCCGCTCGACTTCGGTGAGATTCAAGTCGGCTGCAGCTCGCGCGCGATTCCTCTGATCCTTGAGGCGCGCGTCGGCGCGGTGCAGCTCGCGAGTCCGCCGTTCCAGCTCGGCAACATCAGCTCCGGAGTCACTACCGTCAGCTTCGCGCCCACCATCGCCGGAGACGTGCACGAGACGCTCGAGGTGCGGTGGAGCACCGACGCCGGTGTCGAAAAGACGACCGTCGAGCTGGTCGGCACCGGAGTGGCCGGCGTGCAGCGCACCGAGACCTTCAGCGGGAGCGCCGGCAAGGTCGACCTGCTGTTCGCCATCGACGACGCGCCGACGATGCTGCCGTACGCGAGCAAAATCACGCAGCAGTTGTCCGCGCTGCCGAGCACGCTGGGTCCGTTCGCCATCGACTACCACGCGGGTGTCATCAGCTGCGGTGACGTGGCGAACCCGGGCGCGCTGCGCACCACGTCGACGGGGCAGCGCTTCGTCACGCCGTCCACGCCGCAGGTGGCGATGCGGTTTCCCGAGCTGCTCACGGTGGGCGGCCAGGTCACCGGCCACTCGTGCAAGAGCAACGTGCTCCACGCGCTCACGTTCCCCAACGTGAACACCGTCAATCAGGGTTTCCGCCGCGAGGGCGTGCCGCTGGTGGTGGTGCAGATCACGAACAGCCTCGAGCTCGACACCGTGGTCGCGCCGCAAGTGCTCGAGCTCGGTCAGCACACGGGCTTCATGTGGAACGCGATTTCGCCGACCACCGGCCTCGCTCACCTCAGCGTCGTCACGCCGAGCGGAGGCGTGCGCACCGACATCGATGGGGCCAACTGGGCTCCGGCGCTCACGCCCATCGTGAACGTCGCGTCGACGCGCGAGCGCTTCGTGTTGAACGGCAAGCCGAACGCGTCGTCGCTCGCGGTGCGCATCAACGGCACCTCGATTCCCTCGATGAACAACTGGAACTGGGACGCTTCGGCCAACACGCTGTTTTTCGCACCGGCCACGGCTCCGCAGCCGAGCGACACCGTGACGGTCACTTACGACGCGGTGTGTGCGCCCTGAGGGCTCACTGCATCGCGAACGTCCACTCGCGCTCGGCGGTCACCAGCGGCGAGGGCAACTTCGGCCACGTGCCCGCACGCAGCGCCTTGTCGATGCACGCCTTCGTCGCGTCGGCCTTCGCGTTTCCCGGAGCGATGCCGAGCTCGAGCGAAAACACCTGACCCGCGCTGTTGAGCACCAGCTTCACCTTCACCACCTGCGTCCATTTGGTGTTCGGCTCTTCGGCGTTCACCACGCAGTTGCCGACCTCGGCCTGCCGTTCATCGAGCGCCTTCTTCACTTCGACGCTGGCGACGGGCGGCGGCGGCTTCTTCTTTTTCGTCGGTCCGGCGAATGCGATGCACGACACGAACAAGACCAGCCCCAGACACTGCCTCATCGGCGACGACCTCGGCGCCACGCGAACAACGCCACGCTGATCATCCACATCGAGAGACCATCGACCGTCGCGCAGCTGAAGCCAAGACTGAGCTGACGACGCTCGGTGTTGCCCGGCTGTTCGGAACCGCTCGTGCCTCCGTCGCTCATCGGCTGCACGGTGCCGCCATCGGGGCCCATCGTCACCGTGCCCGCATCGGGAGGCGCCACGCACGTGCCGCTGCATTGTCCGCTCAGACACTGCCAACCCGCGGTGCAGCTCGCTCCGTCGGCCTCGCGCTGCCACGTGCGCACGAAGACCTGCATCGCGTTGCGGCTGAAGTCAGCGCGCGCCCACGTCGCAAACACGGCGGTGCGACCCACGGCCAACGCCGGCCACGCTTGAAAGCCATCGCTGCTCAGCGGCTCGCGCGGCGTCGCGCTCAAGTTTCCCGACTCGAAGGCCAGCTCGCGCACCATCACGCCGCCGTCGCTCGGGTTCGAGAAGCTCACCAGCGCGTGCTTACCCGACTGCACGAGGTTCAAGTGCGCAGGCGCGTCGTACTGCAGCGGCGCATCGAGCAGCGCAATCGGCGCGGAGCTCGTGGTGCCCTCGAGGTGCATCGCCCACGCCTGGCGGTAGCTGTGGAACACGAGGAAGTAACCGGTCACTCCGTCGCCGACGATTTGTGGCTCGAGCGCTTCGGCAGTCCCCGGCGGCGTGAAACGAATCGCGTCGGCGTCGAGCAACGCTCCGCTCGAAGACATGCGCTTGCCGGCGACGATGGCGTCGACTCCCGCGAGTGGGTCGACGTCTTGCCAGACCGCGAGACGCTCACCACTGCCGGTGATGGCGACGTCGGTGAAGTGTTCCTTGGGCGCGTTGTCCTGCAGGCGCGTGGTGGTCTCCATGCCCGTGGCGTCGATGGTCACCAGCACCGGGTCCCACCACATGGTCTGGTACTGCTTGAGCGTGAGCAGCACGTCGGTGCCGGCGAGCACGAAGCCGCCGTGCATGCCGCGCGCGTTCAACTTCGTCTGCGTACCCGCCACGCCCGCGCTCGAGACGTGCACCAGCCACGACGATTCGTAGCCCCACGACGACGCGCCCACGACCCACTCGCCATTGCCGGTCATCACTTCGACTTCGCTCAGCTGCTCGCCCGCGGGGACGATGAGCTTCTGCGGCACCGCGTCGAGCGGCATGCCGTTGGAGTCGTAGCGTTTGCCGAGCACCACGTTGTCTCCGGTCGTCTCGTCGGTGTCGATCCACGTGACGAGCGCGACGTCTCCCAACACCGCGACGTCGGGTTCGCTCTGCGCGGGGCGACTGCGCGTCAGGCGCAGCATCGGCGTGGCTTGCACGAAGTCAGTGCGGCCGATGACCACTTCGGTGCCCGAGTAATCGCTCGCCGCGAGCGCGAGGTGCGTGCCGTCGAGCGTCGCGCCGAGCGCGAGGTCGGCGTTGCTGACGGTCTGCGAGGTGGCGATCAACGGCGCGCCACCATCGAGCGGGACGATTCCGAAATCGAGCGTGGTGGTCGTGGCGTCGCGCACGGCCGCGAAGCACACGCCGCGGTCGCACTTCGTCGCTTCGAGCTGCAGCCACGCGTCGTTGGGCAACATCGAGAGATTCACCGCGGGGCTCGACGTGCTGAGCATGAAGCCCGCGATGGAGGTTCCGGTGGGCATCGCGTTCCACTCCGCGGCGCCGAACCACGCGTCGTCGCCCGTCGCGACGAGCAGCGGCGGTCCCGAGCTGATGTCGGTGCCGAGCGAGACCGGAGCACTCGGCGTTCCCGTCATCGACAGGTTCGCGGTCAGGAGTTCATCAGTGGTCGTGTCGCGCCACAGAATCATCGCGCGCGAACCACTGGAGTCGATCGACACGCGCGCGCACGTCGCCCACGGCACCGACGGCGAAATCTCGATGGGCGCGGCGTCGACCCAGTTGCCTCCAGTGTCGAAGCGACGGGCCTTGAGCGCACCGTTCTCACTCACCACCACGCCGCCCGAGCTGCTCAGCGCCACCGACGGGCAGCGGCCGCCCATCAGAATCGGCGGTGACGCGAAGGTCGCGTCGTCACGCATGAGGCGCAGATACGAATCTTCGTGCGACTCCCACACGATGGCGGCGAGCGGGCCCGACGTCGCGACTTGAGGCCGCGCACCGGGAAGGTTCGAGACCACCACACCGAGTGGATCGAGCGTGCCGCCGTCGATGGTGACGCGCGCGGCGATGACCACCGGCTGTCCCGCGAAGCGATAGTCCTGCCACGCGACGAGGAAGTTCTGATTCCACCCGGTCGCGCTCACGCTCCACGTGTCGCCGAGCGAATCGACGACGCCCGTGGTCGGGTTGACCGGCGTTTGTGCGCCCCAGCCACCCAGCGAAAGGCTGATCAGCAGCGTGAGCACGGAGCGAAGAGTAGTCGTTGCAGTGCGGGTGGAGCGATGTGCTCCGTCTCCTACATCTGCGGCGGAGTGTGCGCGTGAGACACTTCCCCTCGATGCGCGCCGCGGCACTCATCTTTCTTTGCGGGTGCGGCGCGCTGCCGAAGCTCTCGGTCGAGGGTGTCGCTCCGATTGGCGAAGTCGATGCGGGCGTGGACGGTGGCGTCGACGCAGGCGCAGTGTGCGAACAGCTCGACTTCGCCGACGCGAGCGTGAGCTACGCGCACTACGACCTCTCGCTCTTCGGCGGCGCAGCGAACAAGGTCGAGCTCACGCGCGGCGACGAGCGACTCACGGTCGAGCTGTGGTGGAAGGGTTTGAACGAGCAGGCGACGTTTCCCTGGCCGGTGATGTTGTGGCCCACGCATCGTTCGGAATGCGACACGTGCGTGGTGCTCCGCAGCGGCAACCTGACGGCGCTCGCCATCGGTGGCCAGGTGACCTTCGTCGAAGCGACGCGCGACTGGCACTCCGGGCGATTCGGCGGGAGCGCGGGCACGGTGCGCCTCGTCGAATGGAGCAACCGCGACGATGACGCACTGCCCAATGGCCGCTGCTTCGAGGTGACGGGGGTTTCGTTCGATGCCGGGTGGGACACGAGCGACGCCGGACCTTGACTTGCCCGCGCGCCGTTGCGATTTCCCTGCTCGATGAAGCTCTTCAACTTCTGGCGCTCTTCGGCGAGCTACCGCGTGCGGCTGGCGCTCTCGTTCAAGAACCTGCCGTACGAATACGTCGCGGTGAATCTCACCAAAGGCGAGCAACACCAGGCCGAGCACATCGCGCGCAACCCGTGGCACTCGGTGCCGGTGCTGCAGCTCGACGACGGCACGCTGATTCCGCAGAGCGTGGCCATCGTGGAATACCTCGAGGAGAAGCACCCCTCGCCCGCGCTCTTCCCGAAGGACCTCGTGGCTCGCGCTCGCATGCGCGCGATGGTCGAGACGGTGAACAGTGGCATTCAGCCGCTGCACAACCTGCAGATCCTCAACTACGTGCGCGACGAGCTGAAGGGCGACCCCAAGCCGTGGAGCGAGAAGTGGATCGGCAACGGTCTCGACGCGCTCGAGGCGATGGCGAAGAGCAGCGCCGGCAAGTTCCTCGTGGGTGACGCGTTCACGTTCGCCGACGTGTGCTTGCTGCCCCAGCTGTTCGGCGCGCGCCGCTTTGCGAGCGTCGACCCCGCGCGTTACCCCACCCTCGTTCGCGTCGAGGCGGAGTGCATGAAGCTCGACTTCGTGCAGAAGGCCCGCCCCGAAGCCCAACCTGACGCAGTCCCCGCGTAGTTTCTAAAAACGGAGTTCGAACATGGAATCGCTCGGAATCATCAAGGTCGAATCGGTGCACTGGTACGTGCATGACCTCGCGCGCACGCGGCGCTTCTACACGGAGCTCCTCGACTTCGCCGAGCTGGGCGAGTCGAGCCCGGAGCTGACGAAGTCGGGTCGTCAGCAATCGGTGGTGTTCAACGCCAACGACGTCACGTTGATCTGCAGCGCTCCGGTGGGTGAAGGCGGTCGCGCGTGGCGCTGGCTGCGCAAGCACCCCGAGGGCGTGGGCACCATCAACTTCCTCGTGAAGGACGTCGAGAAGACCTTCAAGCTCCTCGAGGAGCGCGGCGGCACCATCATCGACGACGCCATCCAGCGTCACACCGACGCGAAGGGCGGCAAGCTCTCGTACTTCTCCATCACCACGCCGTTCGGCAACACGACGTTCCGTTTCGTGCAGCGTGACGGCTACGAGGCGCTGTACCCGGGCTACGTGGCGCACGCGGCGCCGAAGGGCGGCAAGAACCGCTTCGGCTTCGCGAAGATCGATCACATCACGTCGAACTTCCGCACCTTGAAGCCCATGGTGCTGTGGATGAAGCACGTGATGGGCTTCGAAGAGTTCTGGAACATCGCGTTCCACACCGAGGAAGACATCAAGGCCGGCGACCAGCACGGCACGGGTCTGAAGAGCACCGTGATGTGGGACCCGCACTCGACGGTGAAGTTCGCGAACAACGAGCCTTCACGCCCGCGCTTCCGCCAGTCGCAGATCAACGTGTACGTCGAAGATCAGCGCGGCGAAGGCGTGCAGCACCTGGCGCTCATCGTGAAGGACATCGTCGGCACGGTGCGCGCGATGCGCAGCGTGCAGGGCCTCGATTTCCTCGGCACGCCGGGCAGCTATTACGACTACCTGCCGGAGCGCATCGAGAAGGGCGGCATCAAGCGCATCGACGAGAAGATCGAAGAGCTCCGCGAGCTGCAGATCCTCATCGATGGGCACAAGGAGCATCAGTACATGCTCCAGATCTTCATGAAGGAGAACTCGCAGCTGCTCAAGGACCGCGAGTCGGGTCCGTTCTTCTACGAGATCATCCAGCGCAAGGGCGACAAGGGCTTCGGCGGCGGCAACTTCAAGGCGCTGTTCGAGAGCATCGAGCGGGCGCAACGTGCCGAGCGCGAAGCGGGCCGCTGAGCGCAGCGCGGCGCTGAAGGACTTCCTCGCGAAGCTTCGCGCCGACGAGCTGCTCGGTGCGAAGCAGGACCTCGCGGCCCTGCCAGAAATGGCGAGCGTCGAGGCGCGCTTCGACTTGCTGACTGAGCTGGCGACCGAAGTCGGCGGCGTCGAGTTCGAGTGGGTCGTGATGTGGCTCGTCGAGCAGCTCGCTCGCGCGCGTCTCGACGGTGTGAGCGCGGTGTTGGCGAAGATGGCGCGTCAGCACGCGCAGCGTGACCGCGGGCCGGCGGCAGTCGAGGCGCTGACGCTGCGCAACGACGCGGTCGCGCACGAAGCGCTCCAGCAGGTTCTGGCAGCGAGCGTGGCGCGCAAGAAGCCGACCGAGAACGACGAGCGGGCTGCGTTTCTGGCGGCCAGTGCGTTGGTGAAGCGCGGTGAGCTCGATGAGCTGGTCTCGCTGCTCACGCCGGAATCAGTCTCGAGCCGCGTGGGCCGAGTCGCAGCGCACGGCGCACTGAAAGCCGCGGCGAAGTTGCCGGTGAAGCAGCTCGACGCGTGGGCGAAGGTCTGCGTGCGGTTGTTGAACGGACCGGTCGATCTCCAGGCGCGCGAGCTGCTCAATCGGCTGCCTGAGAAGGAGCTGCGAGCGTTGCTCCCTGTCCCTGCGAAGCGGGGTGAGGAGCCGGAACGAGCTCGAGCCAGTGTCGAGCGCACCATGCTCGGCGTGAAGCGCGAGCTGGAGCGAGTCATCGCAGCGCTGCGCGAGCTCGAATATCCTTTCGCGTTCGCGCCCATCGAGCCTGCGGGAAAGTCGATGGCGAAGGACCTCGCCGCGATGGAGAAGATTCTCGGCGCGCCGCTGCCGCTCTCGTATCGGCTCTTTCACGAGCTCATCGGCGGCGTCGATCTCTGCCGCGACCACACGCTCGGAGTCATCAGCCGGCTCGGCGATTTGCAGTGGAGCGATCCACTCCAGGTCGCGCCGCTCGACGTCGCTCGCGATTTTCTCGTCAGCGCAGACAAGGCCTCGAAGCGGAAGTGGGTCGAGGCGCTGCGCGTCGCTCCAAGGCTGATGCTGGGCATGTCGCCCGACCGCAAGGGTCACCCTGATCAAGAAGACGACGGCGGGTACGAGCTCGAGGTCGTCGGGCATCCCATCGATGGCGTGGTGTACCTGCAGGGCCGCCCGGTCGGCTCGTTCGTCGAGTATCTGCGCAGCACGCTGAAGAGCGGTGGCTTCGCCGCGCTCTCGAAGCGCCCGAAGAACAGCGCGCAGCTGCGCAAGAAGCTCACCGCCGGCTGGCGCGCGTTCTGATCAACCGACGGGCATCGGCGGTGGCGCGACGTCGTACGGCCGCCTGACCCGAGCGGGATCGATCACCAGCAACGCGGGGTGCCGCGCACGCGCCTCGTTGAGGGTGTCGCAGAACGTCACCTCGGCTTTACACACCGAGCACGAGCGTTTGTGCGGCCGCGGCGTGAGCAGCAGCTTCGACCACTCACGCGGGCAAAACCCTCTGCTGCAGCGCTCGATCGGCGTGCGCGCCAACAGCGCCCTCCACCGCGGGAGCACCTTCTTCGCAGCCTCGGCGAGCTCGTGTTGCGCGTGAAGGAAGGCCGGAGTTCCACGCTCGTGTCTGCGCAGCTCGACCTCGAGGCGGAGCCAGTTCGCGACGTCGAGCTGACCTTCCATCTCGAGCGCGTCAGCGTGCACCAGACGTTGCTCTTCGCCGCTCAGCGCGAGAGCGGCGTACGTGCCCAGCTCGTCGGGCGTGAGGAGCCGTTCTTCGAGCGTGAGCTCGTGAGGGTAGCCACCGACGCGCAGACGATCGCCGGGCTCGAAGCGCGCGCGACGCGGCTGCAGCTCGCCGTTCACGTACGTGCCATTCGCGCTGCCGAGATCTTCGACGAACACGGTGAAGCCATCGCGAATGAGGTGCAGATGGCGACGCGAGACACCCGGGTGCTCGAGCACGATGTCGTTCTCGACCGTGCGCCCAATCGTGTGCGTCTCGAGATAGTCGAGCGGCACCTTCGTCGTCGGCGCGCCGTCGACCGGAACGAGCAGCGAAATCACGGACAGGCAGGCGACGAGACGACGCCTCCTCCGTCGAGCGGGAGACCTCCGATGGCGCGGCCCTTCAACGCCGCGTTGAAGAAGTCGGTGCGTCGGTTCTGCGCCTTGCCTTCGGGCGTCGAGTTGTCCGCGACCGGCTTGGTCGAGCCGAAGCCGACGGCGATGAGGCGCTTGCAGTCGATTCCCTTCTTCACGAGCGCGGTGAACACCGCGGCCGCGCGCGCCTCGGTGAGCTTCTGATTCGCCTCGGCGTTGCCCTGGTTGTCGGAGTGGACCTCGATGCGCAGCGTCGAGATGTACGACTTCTGCTCGAGGTAGCCCTTCACCAGCTCGAGCATCGCGTCGCTCTCGGGCTTCAAGCTCGCCTTGCCGGTCTCGAACAGAATCGGCTGGGGCAGCTTGAGTCGATTCCCCTCGAGCTCGACTGCGGGGTCAGCGGCGACGACGAGAACGGTGGCAGCGAGAAGCGCGTACATTGCGCGCCACTCTTGCACGATTCTCAGCACAGACACTTCGCGGGGCTCGACGTCATCCGCTCCATCGCGTGCCTGGTGGTGCTCGAGAGTCACCTGCTCGGAGAGAGCGTGCAGAAGTTCCTGCCGCTCCCGCAGTCGCTTGCGCGCGTGTTCCAGTTCTTCTTCGTCAACGCCGAAGGTGGCGTGCGCGTGTTCTTCGCGCTCAGCGGCTTTCTCATCACCCACCTCGTGCTCGAAGAGCGACGTCTCCACGGCCGGCTCGACTTCAAGGTGTTCTGGCTTCGCCGCGCGCTGCGCATCTGGCCGCTCTACGCGGTGGTGTTGGTGCTGGGGTTCGTGGTGTTCCCGCGGCTGGGCTTCGTGCCCGTCGAGCGCTTCTGGCCGTTCGCCATCTTCGGCGGCAACTTCGAGGTGCTCGACGCCACGCGCACGGCCGAGCCCTCGGTCATCGTCGCGCCGACGTGGTCCATCTCGATCGAAGAGCAGTTCTACGTGGTGTGGCCGGTGTTGCTCTCGGCGTTCCACGTGCGAGGCCGCGCGCTGTGGGCGACGGTGATTCTCTTCTTCGGCGCCGCCGCGGGCTTCGCGTTTCTCGGCGGCGAAGCGCTCGTCTTTCACACGCTGCCGAACCTGCTGCCGCTGGCGATCGGCTCGGCTGCGGCCATCTCGCTCTCGCGCCCCGAGTGGCTGGTGCTCACGCGAAATCGCGTCGTGCTCACGTTCCTGCTGCTCTGCACTGCGAGCCTGCTGCACGGTCGCGAAGGGGTGTGGTTCGCCTTCGCGAGCTCGCTGCTCATCTCGGTGGTCGTCGCGCTGTGGTGTGTCGTCGCGGTGAACGAAACATCAGAGCCGACCCACTTCGCGACGCGACTGCTGATGCGGCTCGCGAAGTACACCTACGCGCTCTACCTGCTGCAGACGACCGTCGGCCTCACGGTGCGCGTCATCGCGCACAGCTACGGAATCACCGACGGCTCAGCGCTGACGATTCCGCTCGGCGTGCTGCAGATCGTGCTCGCCGTGGCGCTCGCCATCGCGACGCACTTCGCGCTCGAGCGCCCGTTCCTCAAGCTGCGCCCGAATCACGGACGCTGATGCAGCAGCCCACCGTTGCTGAGCACCCACACGTGCCCGTCGGGTGAAGCCTGCACGTCACTGATCTGCGCGGTGGGCAGCTCGATGGTCTCGAACTGCGTGCCACCCATCGGCACGCGCACCAGCGTGCTCTTGCTGAAGTTGCCGACGACGTAACGGGTCTTCACCGCGTACACCGCCGTGTTGCTCGAAGTGAGCAGCGAGGAATCCGTCTCGTTGGTCACCGCCTCCGTCTGCGTTCCGTCGAAGCGGGAGAGCCCGAGGCCGGTGGTGAAGTAGACGTCGTTGCCCGCGCCAGCGAGCCGCCAGCCGAACATGCCGCGGTCGTGCCACGTGGTGTCGAACTGGTAGGTCGAGCGCACTCCGTTCTGCGGGTCGTATGTCGGCACCCACCACTGCGAGCTGGTGACGTGCATCGGGCCGGTGTTGTCGCCGCTCGGGAGGAACCGGCTGGTGAGCACCGTGCCGTTCCACTGCATCACCACGCCGTTGCCTCCGCTGAACCACACGTCGTTCGCGCTGCTGCCGGTGACGTGGGACGTGCCCGTCGGGAAACCGGACACCTCTGTCCAGTTGTTGGCGAGCAGGTGCCACACGTGGCCCTGGCGCACAACCCACGCTTCGTCGCGCGACGGCGCATACGCGTCGAGCAGCCAGCCACCGGCGGGAAGCGAGAACGGCGACCACGACGTGCCGTCGAAGCGCTCGACCGAGTCGTCACCGAGCACGCGCCACACGTTGTCACCGGCGAAGGCGAACACCCGCGCGGTGCGCTGCGGCAAGTTCGTCGGCAGGTCGGGCCCGGTCCAGTGGAGGAGCGCGCCGTTCTTGCCGGCGAAGAACGCTTCCTGCGCGCCTGCGACATACGCCGCTTCGATGCCCACGCGCGTGCCGATGGTGCGCTGGCCGGAGCCGGTGCTGAGGTCGACCTTGATCAGATCGTCGATGCCGAAGAACGCGGTGCCGTACGAGAAGAACGAGTCGGGCGAGATGCACGCGATGTGCGCGCCCTGCACGAAGCTGGTGTCCCACGTGCTGGTGATGCGCATCCACGAGGCGTTGCCTTCGCCGCTGTAGCTGCCGCTGACGAACAGACTCGAGCCGCAGACGTCGATGCCCGAGAGCATGTCGCTGCTGGTCGGCGCTCCGCTCGGCGAAGAGCCGAACATGTCGACCCAGCCGGTGGCGGTGCCCGTGTAGTGGAGGAAGAAGTTCACGCCGCCCGAGCCGATGACGTACACGTCGTCGCCGTTCACGACGCGAATGCCGCGCACCACGGCCTGCGAGTCGGTGACCGGGAGCACTCCGTTGAGCGTGGTGATGTTGGTGCCGTCCATGCGCAGCAGCGTCTCGACGCCGCCGATGAAGACCGGACCGCCGGTGACGCCGTGCACCGCGTAGAGATCTTTGTTCGCGAGGTTGAGGAGCAGCGGCGTCCACGTGGTGCCGTTGAACTCGAGGATGGTGCTCTCGTCGCCGACCGCCCAGCCGTGCGTCGCGCTCTCGAGCCACACGCCGCGCAGCGTCCTGGTGCTCGGTGACTGGGTGTAGTTCCACTGCGTGCCGTTCCACGTGGCGATGACTCCGCCTTCGCCGACCGCGACTACCAGCGTGTTCCCGATGCCGTGCATCGCGTGGAAGGTTCCGCCGAAGGTCGTGCCTTCCCAGCAGAAGTTGGTGGCGGTGCAGGTGACTCCGCCGTCGTTGGGCGTGACGAAGCCGCCGCCGCCCGTTGCGCCGCCACCGCCGGTCGCGCCACCTCCGCCTGTTGCTCCACCACCGCCGGTCGAGCCGCCACCACCTTGAGACGAGGTGCCGCCGTCGACCGAGCCGACAGGAGTTTCACCGACCGGCGTGAGGCAACCGGTGGCGAGGAGCGCGAAAAGAAGTGGCAGCGAGCGAATGGTCATGTTGCCGCGAAAGTGCGGCGCGAATTGGCCAGCTTCATGAAATGTGCGCAAGCGCGGCTCGGTCGATTTCGTGAAGCTCGATCGCGCACCCCGCACTCCCTCTCCTTGCGAAGCGGGGAGAGGGCCGGGGTGAGGGGCTGATCAGGGCACAGCGCATGCGCACGCACTTCGAGATTCGGAACAGGCAATGCCCCTGACTTCGGCAGCGAGATTGGCCCCTCTCCCTGCCCCTCTCCCCGCTGCGCAGGGAGAGGGAATTTTTCGGTAGAAGGCCGCGACGTGTTCGCTTCCGTACTCATCATGCTGCTGGGAGCGAGTGACGTTTCAGTCACCGTTGCGCCGGGAGTGGTGTGCGTCGAGCGCACGCGCGTCGTGACGCGACTCGAACAGAGCGGCCTGCGCGTGCTGGAGCGAAGTGAGCGGTTGGCGGTGAGCATCGACCTGGTCGGCGCGCGCGTGCGGGTGCGCGGAGTGAAGAGCGGTGGCGTGACGCTCGAGCGCAGCGTCGCGGCGAAGGTTGATGACTGCGCGGCGATCGAGCGTGTGTTGGTGGCGCTGATCAGTTCGTGGTCGACCTCGATTCCCGCTCCGCCCACCCAACCCCCTCTCCTTGCGAAGCGGGGAGAGGGCCGGGGTGAGGGGCCGAGCGCTGCACCCACGGAGCGCGCAGTCGCCGAGCCCGTCACCGAACCCATCCCTGAATCGATTCCTGAGCCGGTTCCCGATCTGATTCCTGATCCGGTTCCTGAGCCAGTTGTTGAGCGCGAGCCCGTTCCGGTCGCGGAGACTGCTCCTCCGCCTGCGGTCGAATCAGCCCCTCTCCCCAGCCCTCTCCCCGTTTCACAGGGAGAGGGAGTTGCGATTGAGCTCGCGGCGTTCGGTGGAACTTCAATTGGGCCGACGACGAGCTTCACCGGCCGCGGCCAGGCCAACGTCACCCTCGCGTTCCATCGGCTCGGCATCGGTCTCGACGTCGGCCTCGACTCGGCGCGCACGCGCACCGTCAGCCCGGTCACCATGGAGTCGACGACCCAGTGGGCCTCGCTTCACGGACACCTCTATTTCCACCCACTCGAGCGACTGCGCCTCGAGCTCTCGCTCGGTCTTCGCGTGTGGCGCATCACCGCCACCAGCACCGGAGCAGACACCAACGCCACCACCGCGCTCGCCTCACTCGGTCCTCTCGGCGCGGCGCATGCGTCCATCCGCATCGTCGGGCCGCTCTCGTTCCAGGCGCTCTTCTTCACGTCGGCCCGCTACCGCGCCGAGCGCTTCACGGTCACCAACCTCGGGCCGGTGCTCGAACTTCTCCCCTGGGAATTCGGGCTTCTGGGCGGTCTTCAGCTCGACGCAGGGCTGTGAACGATTTCGTGAAGCTCTCACCGATTTCCCGCACTTCACTTCCGCAGCCATGATTCTCGACCAGGCCCTCAGCTCCGCCGCGACGCCACCGGTCGAGGACCTGCGCAAGCTCTACCTCGCGGAAGGCGCGGGGTTGCGTCAGGCGCTCGCCCGCCTCGCACCCGACCTCGACGCGGACGACTTGCTCCACGAGACCTTCGTCATCGCGCTCGGCAAGCGCACCGAACTCGCGAGCGCCGACAGCCCACGCGCGTGGCTCTTCGGAGTGGCCGTCAAGCTCGCCGCCACGCGTCGCCGCACCGCGCGCCTGCGACGTTTCTTCGGACTCTCGCACGCGATCGACGTTCCCGCGGTCGACGCCTCGACCCGCACCGTCGAACAACGCGACGCTCAACGCCGCGTCGCGCGCGCGCTCGAATCACTCTCCGAAGCGAAACGAGAAGTCTTCGTGCTCTTCGAACTCCAGGGCCTGCCGGGCGAAGACATCGCCGCCGCGCTGCAGATTCCATTGAAGACTGTGTGGACGCGGCTCTTCCACGCACGAAAAGAAGTCACCGCCGCCATCGAGCGCCAATTGCTGAGCGAAGCGCGCACCAGCGGCCTGAAGCGAGACGAGGTCGAGCCATGAACCAGCAGCCGACCCGCCTCCTCGAGAACGCGACGTCTCCTGCCGAGCACGTCATCGCGCTCGCAGCGCAGGTGCCGCCGAAGCCGCTCGCGCGCGACGACTGGGACTCCGTGATGGAGCGCGCCGTCACGCAACGCCCTTCTCCCTTCCGTCACGCGCCCGCGTTCGCGCTTTCACTCGCGCTCGGCATCGCGCTGGTGTTGGTGCTGCGGCCCGCGCCTCCTCCGACCGCGCCCGCACCGCGCGCACCCGAGCTCGTCGCGACCGCCGACGCGCGATGGCAGCACCTCGCCTCGGGAGAAATCTCACTGCAGGCCGGTCGACTCGCCGTTTCGCGGCCGGGCGATGCTCCGATTCGCGTGCAGACGCCCGACGTGGTGCTCGAGACCGCGAAGAGCCGCTTTCTCGCCGAGGTGACCTCGAGTGGCACGACGGTGGTGGTCGAAGAGGGCGAAGTGATGGTGCGCACGCGCAACACGCAGCACCTCGTGCGCGCTGGAGAGTCGTACACCGCGCCGCCTCCGCCGGAGATTCCGCAGCAGCTGCTCGAGGTTCCAACCGGTGGCTCGCGTTGCGCGGCCGGCAGCGAACAGCTCGCGTGTCTGCGCGCCGAAGCGAACGGCAACGGCCTCGACGCGCAGGCGGCGAGCTACGAGCTGGGTGCGCTTCAGCTCAAGTCCGGAGACCACGTCGGCGCGCTCGAGACCTGGCAGAGCGCCATCACGCGTTTCCCCGACGGCGTGCTCGAGCCGGAGCTGCGCATCGCGGTGTTCGTCGAGCTGGTGCGCGCGCATCGCAACGCCGAAGCCGTCGCGGCGGCGAAGTCGTTCGAAGACACGTTCCCGGCTGATCCCCGCGCTGCCGACCTGCGCGCGCTGCGCGAGACGCTTCTCGTTCGCTGAGAGCTTCGACCGGAGCGTCTACGCCGCATGCGTGACGGCGCACTCGCGCGCTCGCGTGGTCTTCAGCTTTCAAGGCGATGCAGCCGGCGTCACGCTCGCACTCGACCTCGACGCACGCGGCACTTCAGCCGCGCACGAGAGGTCACCATGGATTCCGATGTCTTCGTCGAAGCACCGTCACCTGAGCGCGAAGCTGCACCGCGCGTCCGCCGCGCTGCGCCGTTCTCCATTCGTCCGACGTGCGAGCTGCTCGCGTACGCAACGCGCAGTCTGCGCAAGGACCGCGACTTCGCCGATGAGCTCTCACTTCGAGATGCGGGCTGGTTGCTCGGCGGGCTCACGCCGTCGGTGGTCATCAACGTGATGTACCAATTCACGACGGCGCCCCGCGGCAAGCTCGATCGCGGCGTGCAGCGCCTCGGAGATTTGTGCGGCGCGCTGTTCCTCGAGTTCCTCTGTCACGCGACGGGCCGCAATCCCCGCGATGCGGTCGAGCTCGGAAAAGCGCTCACGTCAGACCCGGAAAACTACGAAGCGCGCTTTCTGCGACTGCTGTCGCTCAAACCCGAGCGCGCGCTGAAGCTCTTTCTCGCGTTCTTCGCCAACACGCAGCGCTCGGCGCAGAAGCGGCTCAGCTTCTCGGTGTACGGGCTCGCCGACGGCGCATGAGCAGCGGCACCAGCATCACAATCGCCAACGCAGGAGAGACGGCACAGCGCACGCCGGTGAGCTCGCCTTTGTCTTCTCCGTTCAAGTTCCACTTCACCGTCGAGGTGGAGTCGCACTTCGTCTTGCCGTCGTAGGTGATGATCAACACGTCGTTGCCCGACTTGAGCGTGGTGGTGCCCGACGCGGCTTCGCTCGAACACGAAGGGTCACCCACCACTTCGTCCTTCGTCTCGACGTTCGCGGTGCCGAGCTTCGAACTGCCGACGCGGCCCTTGCCGTTCCACGTGTCGTTCGAGTTCGAGCCGGCGTAGTCGAACGCGAAGCTCTCCTTCACCGCGTTGTTGCAGTCGTCGGTGTCGTAGCGCTCTTGATCGATTCGCTCGTCGACGGTGAAGCCGCTCTCGGTGACCACGATGGTGCCGTTGATGGTCTGCCTGGTGGTGACGGTCGCCGAGCCGCACGTCGTCGGCGCTTCGGTGCCGAGACCCGCGTAGGTGAGCGTGCCGGTCTTCGCTCCGTTGCTGGTGCGCACCAGCGTCGCGCTCCCGAAGTAGCGAATGCCCGCGTCGGTCGTGCAGTCGCCCTTGAAGGTGCGCGTGGTGCCGTCATCGGTGCCGGACGGACACGTGGTCATCTCGGCCATCGCGTCAGACGTGGTGTTCCAGTTCGCGCCGGTGAGCGCGCGAATCGCGGGAGCGCTCGAGAACTGCGCCCACTTCGTCGCGTTCTCCTGCGTGTTCAGCTTCGCGGCGCCGTAGCCATCGAGCACCGCTGACGCCTTGCAACCCGACAGCACCATCAACACGACGAGCTGGAGTGTGCGCATTCACGGAGAGTACCGCAGCACCGTTCCGTTGAAGCCGACGGCCCACGCGTGCGTGCGGTCGACTCCGTGCACGTCGCGCAGAAACTGAGTCGTGTTGCTGACCTTGAGCTGCTGTTGAGTGCCATTGAAGTGACGAATTTCTCCCGACGGCCCGACGCTCCACACCGAGTCGGGCGCGGAGCCCCACAAACCCATCACTGTCACGTCTTGTCCCACTTGCGCGGCGGTCCACTGACTTCCGTTCCAAGTGGCAAACGCGCCGTTGCCGCCTGCGACGACGGCGGCGGTCGCATCGAACGCGAGCGCAGAGGTGAGACCGCTCTGCGTGGTGGTCGGCATCTCGCTCCAGCGCGTGCCGTCGAACGAGAGAATGAGTCCCGATGAGCCGACGGCCCACACGCGCGACGACGAGACGCCGGCGAGATCGACGATGTCGCGCGTGGTGTTGCTGGCGACGCTCGTGAAGTTCGCGCCGTCCCAGTGGTGGAGCGAACCGCTGCCGCCCGCAATCCAGACATCGTTCGCGCTCGTGCCGAAGACCGCGTCGACGCGCGGCAGGTTGCGCTGACGCACCGACCAGCTCGTGCCGTCGAAGTGCAGCACCACGCCGATCGGATCAGTCGGGAAGCCCGTGCCGCCGACGGCCCACACGTCGTTCGCCGAAGCGGCCCAGATGCCGAAGAGATCATCGGTCACTCCGCTCACCGACATCGGCGACCAGCGCGTGCCGTCGAAGTGGAGAATCGTGCCTTGATCACCCGCGACCCACACGTCGTCGACGGCGCGCGCCCACACCGAGCGCAGATGCGCGGTGGTGTTCACGCTCTCGACGCACCAGCCGTCGGGCGGGCAGCTGGTGCTCATCATGTTTCCCGCATCGGGAGCTGTGGACGTGCCCGCGTCGGGAGGAGAAGCGACACCCGCATCGTTCATCGGCTGCACGACTTGCGGCAGACACGAACGCGTCTCGGCGCAGAACTCACTGGCGCCGCAGGCGATGCAGATGTCTCCGGGCGCTCCGCACGCATCGTGCTCGGTGCCAGCCAGACACGCTCCAGTGACGTCGCAGCAGCCCTTGCAGGTGCGCGCACAATCAGCAGGCCGCACGATGACGGCGGTGTTCTGGCAGGCGGTGGTGGTCGCGAAAATCAGGACGGAAATCAGCGAAATGCGGCGCATTCCGCAGGGAGCCAGGCAGCCGCGAAAAGTCGCAGTGTATCTTCGCGACATGTGGCGAACGCCCGACGCGGAGCGGATCCTCGTCGAACTCCACCAGCAAGGAGTGAACGCCTGGCCGGCGATCGACCTCCCGCTCCTGCGCTTCTCGGCGCACGTCGAAGCGGTCTCGAAAGCCGAGCTCTCGCTCGACGAGCTGGCGAAGCTGTCGGGTGAAGGGCTCACGCTCGCCGCCGCGTGCCTCGAACGGCAGAGCGCGGCCATCAGCATCTTCGAGTCGGTGTACCTCGCGCCGCTGAGCCGCGTGCTGCAGAAGCTCGATGGCGGACCAGAGATCGCCGCCGACGTGTTGCAGCGACTGCGCGCGCAATTCTTCGCTCCCACGGCGGATGCGCGCTCCTCGTTCCTCGCCTACTCGGGCGGCGGAGCGCTCGCGGTGTGGCTCAAGGTCGTGGCAGTTCGTGAGGCGCAGAAGCTGCGGCGCGGCGCGGTGACGAGCCACCTGGTGAGCGACGACGCGCTGAGCGCGATGCCCACGCCCGAGGCCGACCCCGAGCTGCGGTTCATGAAGTTGCAGCACCGCGCGCACTTCAAGGTCTGCTTTCAAGACGCGCTCGCGGCACTCGGCAAACGCGAACGCAGCGTGCTGCGCATGAGCCTCGTCGAAGGCCTGAGCATCGACGACATCGGCAAGGTCTACGACGTGCACCGCGCGACAGCCGCTCGCTGGCTCACGTCGGCGCGGGAGCAACTGGTGAACGACTGCCGCGCGAAGCTCGCCGCGCGTTTGAACGTGAGCGAGGCCGAGCTCGACGAGCTGATGGGCAGCGCACAGAGCAACCTGAGCATCAGCCTCGGGCAGCTGTCGGTGCGTCGGCCAGCCGAAGAGAAATGAGCAGCTCCTCGAGCTCGGCGGCGTTCGGCGCCTCGGGCGGAAGGACGCTCTTCGTCTCCGCCGTCGCGAGGAGCGCGAACACTTCGTCGACGCGCGCGGCCCACTTCTGCGAAAGCTGCGACGGCAGCTCGCTCTTCTCACCGCGCTTCTTCTGCTCGATGAGCTCGAGCGCGTCGGCCAGCCCGTACTTCGGCGCCAGCACGCTCAAGTCCGTCACCACTTCTCCCTCGCGGAGCAGGTGCGTGCCGGTGAGCAGCGTTCGCAACACGTAGAGCAACTTCTTGGCGCTGGTGCGCTTGCCCTCTTCCCACGCGTTGCGCTGCTGCGTCGCGAAGCCGAAGTAGTGACGCGCCGACTTCGAGCACAGCGCGCGACGCACGAGCGGCACCAGCGCGTCGAACCCGCGGCCGGTCGAGATCGTGAAGCCCGAGAGAAAACGCTCGAGGTAGTTGCCGTTGCCCTTGAGCACGCCCTGCAGCACGCCGCCGAGCTCGTTCGACGAGTAGTCGATCTCGACGCCGTCGATGATCTGCAGTCGCTCGGCTGGAGGCACGTTCACCACGAAGCCCAACAACGCCCGCGTCGGAGCGAGGTGTACGGCCTTGAGATCCAGATCCGAATCGGGCGACGGAAAGCCGTACGCGTGCGCGCCGGACAGCGAGATGACGACGTGCTCACGACGCGCCGATTCCAGAGCGAGCTCACGCTCTGCGACGAGACGCTGATGCGCGGTGAGGGTGTCGAGGGCTGTGTTCATCGAGATTCTCCGGCCGACGCAGACCACGGACCCGGCGCGTTCATGACGTGGCGGCGCGCCAGCTCGAGATGAATTCGCCGCAGCAACGCATCGGCGCGCTCGAAGTCGGGCTGCTCGGGCAACGAGCTGCTGTTCCGTGCCGCCTCGAGTGAAGGACTCATCTCTTCTGCCTTTCTCAGCACCTCTTCGAGCGCGAGCTCTCCTCGCTTGATGCTCAGCAACGTCTCGCGAAACGCACCGCTCGCCGCGAACGTCGGAGCGCCATTCACGAGCCACCCGCGCGCCAGCTCGATGAGCCGCAGCAGGTTGTACGCATTCTTCGGGCGCAGCGAGCGCGCATCAGGCGGACGACGGCCACCCGCGCGCGCGTAGGCGGTGAGGCCAGCGAGATCATTGCTCTCGAGCAGCCCCTGGTCCCACAGCGAGCGATAGAGCTGCTTCAGCCGCACGCGCATCGCGTGCGTGTCGTCTGACTTCTCCGCGAGCGCGAGTCGGCGCGCGAGTTCCTCGAGCGGCGGAGCAGGCTCCTCGCACAACCACCCGAGCACGAGGTCACGATGCTCCGCGAGCCGTTGACTGGCGGACAACTTGTCGAGCTGGCTCAGCGCGTAGCGACCGAAGGAACCGAAGAGCAGCTTCGACACGAACGCCTCGCGTGCCTCGAGCAGCCACTCACCGATTTCGTCGAGCGGCTTCACGCTGGGCACGAAGAGCAGCTCGAGCGTGTTGGGGTCGGCCCGCAACGCCTGCTCGATGGTCTTGCGCACTTCCCAATAGGTCGAGCTGCCGTCGGCGCTCACGAGATCACTCGGCGGCTCAGCGAGGCCACCGGTCCACGAGAACGGCAACGCGAACGCACCGCGCACGTCGGTGTCGCTCTTCTCGTCGGCCAGACCCCACGCCTGCGAGCCCACCGTCGCCTCGAGCACGCGGCACGGAAACAGCGACTGCCACGCAGCCTCACGCCGCTGCGCGAACTGCAGTTGTCCCACGCGCCGCGGAGCAAGCTCAGCGCGCTCGTACCAGAGCTCTCCCACGCCGGTGACCAGCACGTCGAAGCCGCCATCGCGCGCACGCACGATGCGACCCACGAGTCCCTGCGGCACACGACGTCCGTGATGGAGCCGCTCCACGCGCAAGGTCACCTCGGTGCCGTGCGGCAACGGCACGGACAGCGGGTCCACCTCGGCGAGTCCGGAGATGCGCGCGGTCATCGGTCACTCCTTTCACAGCGCGTCTTCGACCACTTCGAGCTTCTGCAGCTGCTCCGCCAACGTGTCCGCGGCGCCACGGTCTCCGGCCTTCTTCTGCAGCACCAACACCCGCGCCACGTCGGGGTGGTACGTGCCCCGAACCTTTCGCGCGAGCTCGAGGGCCTGCGCGCGCTGCTCCACCGTCGCCGACGACGGCCACGCGAGCGCCAACCGGACGAGCACCAGCGCCGATTCACCCATTTCAGGATGCGCGGCGATGGCGTCGATGACGAACTGTGCGTCATTGCTCGAATCCGGCAGGCCGCGGCGCGCGCGCATCAACGCTCGACGGGCGCGAGATTCCACGGTCTCGCGGTGCAGCTCTCCGACCGCGGCAGTTCCCACTTCGATGGCCTCGTCGATGGCCTGGAACGCTTCTTCGTCACGGCCCGCATCGAAGTAGCGCTCCGCGAGAACGCGCGCCGAGAGCGCCGTGTAGCGATGCTTCGACCCCACGGCATTTCGCACCAGCTCGTCGGCGCTGAGCGTCGCGTTGAGCGCTTCTCCCGGCTGACCACCGAGCGCGAGCGCGACCGCGAGCCCATTCATCGCCGTCGCCGCGGTGACGGGGTTGATGTCCTTGCTGGCGCGCACTTCTTCGAGCGTGAGCGTCATGCGCTCCACGGCCTGCTTCACGAGGCCACACCGCGCGAGCGCTTCACCGAGCGTCACGCGCGCGTGCAGCGAGAGCGGGTGGCGCGGCCCGAGAAACTTCTCGCGCACGTTCACCACGCGCACCGCTTCGTCGAGGGCGCGATTGTCCTGACCGAACTGCAGGAAGTTGAGCGAGCGCAGCGCGTGCACGTCGGCCGCGCCGATGGGGTCGTTGTCCTCCAACCACTTGAGCGCGCGCTCACTGACCGTCATCGCCTCGGTCGCCCTGCCCTGCGCCACGCGGAGCATGGTGATGGCCACGTCGACCTCCGCGCGCAATCGCGGTCGCGGCAGTTGCTCGAGCGCGGCCTCGGCGCGCTTCACCCACACTTCGGCGTCTTCGGGACGGTTGGTCTGCGTACCGACGACGAGAATGTGCTGCACCGAGATGCGCGCGATGGCCTCGAAGTGCCGTCCCGCTTCGGCCGCGAGCAGCGCGTCGGCGAGCTCCGCTTCGGCTTCCTTGAACTTTCCCCGCGCGCGATGCACCTGCGCGAGCGCGAGGCGCGCTTCGGCTTCAGCGGGCCGCCAGCCGGCCGCGATTGCTTTGGTGATGGCCTCACTCGCGAGCGTCGCGGCTTCGTCGAGCTTCCCCGCGTACCGACGCGCGTCGGCGTCGAGCGCGAGCGTGCGCACGGCGAGCACGTCGCTCTCCTTTCCGCTCGGAACCGGGAGCAACGTCAGCACCTCGCCTGCCAGACAGCTCTCGGGACCCTCCAGCCGCGCGACGAGCGCCGAAGCGCCGCGAGTGGTCGTCTCGGCGCCGTTCACCACCCGACTGGTGACGTCATATTGATCGACGCGCGCGGTGAGACAGGTGCGCAGCCGCTCGTCGCCGCCCGCGCACGACTGATTCCAGGCGTCGGTGAGCTTCGGCAACAGCGCGTCGAACTTCGCGAGCACTTCCGGAGCCACCTGCAGCCCCGCAGGCCGCTGCACCGAACCGAGCGTGGCGAGTCGTTCCTGCATCGGGCCGCACCGCTCGGCGCTCTGACGCCCATTCATCACCACGCCGCCGACGGCGAGCAACACCAGCGCCGCGGCGAACGGCCACAGGTACGGACTTCGGGCTGGCGGGACGAGCTCGGCGAGCAGCGCGTCGATGCTCGCGAAACGCGCTGACGGCTCGTTCGACAACCCGCGCTGCAGCGCTGCGTGCACGCGCCGCGAGAGCCGCTTCGGAGTGCGAAGCGCGCCCTTCTCATCGAACGGCCGCGAACCCTCGAGCGCTTCCCACAACGCGACGCAGAACGAGAATTGATCAGCCCGCGCGTCGACCGGTTCGCGGCGCAGTTGCTCGGGAGCCATGTACGCCGGCGTGCCGAGCGCTCCGGTGTTCCCGCTCGCGGGCTGCGTCGGCCCAATCGCTTCCGACCACGCGAGCCCGAAGTCCGACACCAGCACCTGCCCGCGCGCGTCGACGAGCACGTTCTCGGGTTTGAAGTCGCGGTGCACCACACCGGCTTCGTGCGCTGCGCTCAAGCCACGTCCGGCCGACACGAACGTCGCGAGAATTTCCTGGGAGCTGCGCTTGGCGGGTGCCTCGAGCCAATCGCGCAGCGTCTGACCTTCCACCAACTCCATCGCGATGAAGACGCGCGCGCCGTCGACCGTGACGTCGTGCACGGTGACGACGTTGGGGTGACGAACCCGCGCCATCAACTGCGCCTCGCGCACCAATCGCAGACGGCCTTTCTCGGGTGATTCGGAATCGAGGTCGGGCCGCAGCAGCTTGATGGCGACCTGACGATCGAGCTGCGGGTCGTACGCCGAGAGCACCACGCCCATGCCGCCCGCGCCGCGCGTGCCGGTGACGCGATAGCGACCGAGCATGGTGCCCGGCACCGGAACGTCCCACGGTGTGTCGGCGAGCGGACCGGGCGAGGGGTGAGACGAGCGCACCAGCGTCACCAACAACTCGCGGCATGAGACGCAGCCATCGACGTGCTCGCGAACGGAATCGGCGCGCGCCTGGTCGAGCGTGGCTTCGGTGTAGCGAGCGAGCGTCTCCGAGTCAGGGCACGCCATCGAACGGCGCGGACGTTTCCACATTTCCCACATGGGATGTGGCTGATGTGGAATCGGTCGGCGCGAACTCGACGCTCAAGATTGCCGACCTACGCTCGCACCCACTGGTGACTCGTCTTCCCGGCCTCGACACGCTCCGCGCCATCGCCATTCTGTGGGTGATGCTGTTTCACGCCGGCACACTCGGGCTCGGCTGGCCCGGTGGAGAGCTGGCGCGCTTCGGGTGGATGGGCGTCGATCTCTTCTTCGTCTTGAGCGGCTTCCTCATCGGCGCGCAGTGGTTCGCCTCGTTGCGCGACGGCACCGCGAAGTTCGGCGCCTTCTACGCACGCCGCGCGTGGAGAATCTTCCCGGCGTATCTCGCGGTGCTCGCGCTCTACCTGCTGGTGCCCGCCACACAGGAACGCGCGCAGATGATGCCGGCGTGGCAGTTCCTCACCTTCACCGAGAACCTGTTCATCGATTTCTCGAGTGGAAAGACGTTCAGCCACGTGTGGTCGCTGTGCGTCGAGGAGCACTTCTACCTCGCGTTCCCGCTGCTCACGCTGGCGCTCTGGCGACGCGTCTCGTTGCGCGGCACCGTGGCGCTGTGCATCGGCGTCGTGCTCGCGGGCATGGCGTGGCGCGGCTGGGTGTGGCTCAGCGACGTGAGCCTCCGCAGCGAAGAAACGCAGGGGCAGTTCTTCTACCAGCGCATCTACTACCCGACGTGGTCGCGCCTCGACGGGCTGGTGATGGGCGTAGTGCTCGCGGCGATCAAAGTGTGGCGACCCGCGTGGTGGGCGGCGATCGGCGCGCGGCGCTCGTGGTTTGCGGCCGCGGGATTCATGATCACCGCCGCCGCGATCTGGCTCTTCGCAGGTGACGGGCCGACTACGGCGTCGGTGGTTCTCGGCTACCCGCTCCTGTCGCTCGGGCTCGCCGGAGTCGTCGCCGCGTGCGCCTTCCCGCAACGCCACTCGGTCCCCGGAGCAGCCTTCATCGCCGCGCTCTCGTACAGCCTCTACCTCTCGCACAAGCAGGCGATGCACCTGGTGAAGAGCGTCGCGTTCGAGCCACTCGCGAAGAACGACCTCCTCGCGTTCGCCGTCTACGGCGCCGCGGTCTTCGCGCTCGGAGCGCTCGTGCACTTCGCCATCGAGCGGCCCGGCCTCGCGCTGCGCGATGCACGGCGCGCGCGCACCGTCGCTGTCTGATCAGCGCACCGCATTCATCGCCCAGCTGCGCAGCTGCTCTGCCGAGGCGAGCCCGGCCTGTCGCGCGCGCTCGGCGCCATCACGAAACACGATGAACGTCGGAATGCCGCGAATGCCGAGACGCGCGGAAGGCTGCGGGTGCTGATCAGAGTTCACCTTGATCACCACCGCCTTCCCGGCGAGCTCGCGCCCCACGTTGTCGAGAATCGGAGCAGCGATGCGGCACGGCTGACACCACGGCGCCCAGAAGTCGACCAGCACCGGCAGCGGAGAGCCGCTCACCACGCGCTCGAATTGCGCGGCGTCGACTTCTTGCGGAGCACCGCTGACGTCGAGGTCTTTCTTGCACCGGCCACACGTCGGAACGCCGGCGCGCTGATCAGCCACTCGATTGAAGGCACCACACGACGCGCAGCGAAACATGAACCACAGGTAACCCACGCGTCGGGGCGCGCAAGGTCAGCTCTTCACTGCTCGGGCAGTGACCTCGACCCAGAAGCCATCGGGCGCGGTGCAGTAGATGGTCGTACCGCGCGCGTTCACGATGACGTCACTGACCTGCACGCCTTCGCTCAGAGCCTTGTCCCTCATGCGCGAGACGGCCTCGGCATCGGCAACGTGAAACCCGAGATGAAACCCGTCGGGGAAATGGTCGCCCTCTTTCAACTTCTGCAACACGAGCACGAAGCCCGCGTCGTCTTCGAGAATCGCAATCGCGGGCGAGCCCGGCTTCGTGACGCGCTTCAGACCGAAGACGCGCTCGAAGAACGAGGTGTGAAGGGGAACGTCGGAAACCTGCAGATCGAGATGAGTGATGTTCACAGCCAGCTCCAGGAAACGGCACACGCGTGCCGTCGACCTGGGCAACTCATCCTCATGTGACTTCGAGAGGAGGTTGATGAACTCGCACCGTGCGAGCGACCGGGGCTCACCCGAAACCGGTCGACCGTTTTGCAGTCGGCCGGATCATCTCACGCGTCGTAGAGCGCGTCGATGTACGAGCACAGCAGGTCGCCGACGAGGCCCTTGAACGGCAACGACGACGCGAGGCCGTACACCGGCGCCATGCCGTCCTTCGACGGAGGGAACTCGCGCACCGCCTTCACGCTCGCCGCGAGATCGTCGGAGAACTTCTTCACCACGCCCGGCTGCGCGTGCCGCAACGTCACGCAGATGTGCACCGCCGCGGGAGCCTGCAGACCATTCAAGCTCCAGCCGCGCTTCGCCATCTCGTCGTTCACCCGGTACACGTCGACCACGTCGGAGCTGAACGCGATGACCCACAGCGGCGTGCCCACCACGCGCAGCTCGGGAATCGCCTCGATGGCCTTCTTGATTTCGCGCCCCGTCTCCAACACCGCGCGCGTGTTCTTCACGTAGCCCTCGCGGCCGAGCGTCATCATGGTCGCCCACGCCTGCGCGATGAGCGCTCCCGGTCGCGAACCCGCGAAGCCAGGCGTCACGTAGAGCCCGCCGGTCCACTCCGGAGTCGAGAAGTACTGCGAGCGGCGCAGTTCCTTCCCGCGGTACAGCACCACGCTGGTGCCCTTCGCGGCGTAACCAAACTTGTGCGTGTCGGCGCTCATCGACGTCACGCCGGGCAGCGAGAAGTCGAAACGCGGCACCGGGAACCCCGCCTCGTTCGCGAACGCGAGGATGAAGCCGCCCAGACACGCGTCGGTGTGAAAGCCGATGCCCTTCTTCAGCGCGAAGCCGCTCAGCTCTTCGATGGGGTCGACCACGCCGTGCGGGAACGAGCACGCCGAGCCCACCATCACGATGGTGTTCGAGTTCACCGCGGCCTTCATCTTCTCGACGTCGGCGCGGCCATCACTCGCCACCGGCACGCTGATCACCTCGACGTCGAGCGTGTGCGCCGCCTTGTGGAACGCGGGGTGCGCCGACACGGCGAGCACGATGTTGCCGTGACGGATGCCGCGGTGTTTGCGCGCGTGGTCCCGATACGACTTCATCGCCAGCATGATGCTCTCGGTGCCGCCGCTCGAGAGCGTGCCGACGATGGCCTGCTCGTCGTCGGAGTGCTTCGGGTTTCCGCCCATCAACTTCGCCGTGTAGTTGACGATGTCCGCTTCGAAGCGCGCCACGCTCGGCCAGACGTCGGCATGAAGCGGGTTCGCCTGCGAATACATGCCGTACACGGTGTTGAGGAAATCGAGGTGCGACGAATCACCGTGGTACACGCCGCCGCTCACGCGACCGTCACGCCACTTCGGCGATTCCCGCTCGACGAACTTCTTCAACTGCTCGAGCAGCACGCCCTGTGACAGGCCTTCGCTCGGCAGTTCTTCGAAGCGGAGCTCGGTCGGCCGGTGCTTCGCGACGTCGGCGCGCAACGACTCGGCGACCTTCTTCTTCTCGGAGCGCACCATGTCTCCGACGATCGGCAACTTGTCGAGCACCACCTCGAGCCGCTGCGCGACGCCGCGCGGCAACTTCGAGAGGATCTTCTGGGCCTGCGCGGGAATCTCCATGACTCAGTGCTCCGGAGGCGGGAAGCGCTTGCTCATCTTCCGCCGGTGTTTGAACTCGAGAAGGTATTGCTCGAAGCGCCCGTCCCACAGCGCTGCCATGTCCTTGCGCGGCTCGAAGGTCTTCGCCATCGGCACGAGCTTTCCCACTTCGCTCCACTGCAAATGGCCGAGGGCGACGAGCGCTTGAATTCCCGCTCCGCGCGCGTTGGTCATCTGCGGCGCTTCGGCCTGACGCACCTGGCGCTGCAGCACGTCGGCGACGATCTGGCACCACAGCTCCGAGCGCGCTCCACCACCGACCACGTTCACGAACGCGAGCGGCTGGCCGAGATTTTCTTCCATGTGCAGCTGCAGCCACCGCGTGTTGAGCGCCACGCCTTCGAGCACCGCGCGCACCAGGTGCTGCCGCTCGTGCGCGAGCGAGAGACCGACGAAGCCACCGCGCACGTTGCGATCGTCGATGGGTGAGCGCTCACCGTGCAGCCACGGCAGGTACGTCAACCCTTCGCTGCCCGCCGGAGCAGTCGCCGCTTCAGCGAACAGCTCGGTGTAGACGTTCGCGTCGTCGCGCTTCAACCACTTCTCGACGATGTGCTTCAAGCCGCCCGCGGCGCTCTCCTGCTCGTTGCAGAACAGATAGCGGCCGGGAATCGCGGCCGGCAGCGACGCCATGTTGTGGTCGATGTCGCTCTTCTTGAACGGCACGTGCGCGAGCAGCCACGACGAGGTGCCGAGGCAGAGGTGCGCTTCGAAGTCGGCGACGGTGCCCGCTCCGATGGCGGCCATGTGCATGTCGGCCGCGCCCGCCGCGACCTTGACCGAGGTCGACAGACCAAGCGCCGCGGCGCTCTCACTGGTGAGCTGCCCGACGACGGCCGCGGGAGCCACCAGCTCCGGCAACTTCTCGCGATCGATGTTCGACAGCTTGCACAGCGCGTCGTCGTACTTGATGGCGTTGATGTCGCGGTTGTCGGTCACCCACGTCACGGTGATGGAGTCGAAGCTCGCAGCCGCACGCCCGGTGAGCTTGAAGTTCACCCAGTCCTTGGGCTCGAGCAGGTACTTCGCGGTCTCGTAGGTCTTCGGCTCGTGCTTGCGGAGCCACGCGATGTGCCCGACGGGATCTTTTCCCGACTGCGTGGGAAGGCCGCCCGTCTTGCGCAGCCAGGTGAGCGCCTTCAGCGCGCCGTAGCCGTCGACCGCGGGGAAACCGCCGACCAGCTTCTTCACTTCGTCGGAGCCGCGCGAGTCCATCCAGATCAACGCGGGGCGAATCACCGAGCCGTCGGCCGCGACGGGAACGGTGCCGCTCCACTGCGAGCTGAGCGCGATGCCGACCACGTCGGCCGCCTTCGCGTTGCCGCGCGCCCAGAGCGCGGTGGTCGCCTTGATCATCGCGGCCCACCAGTCTTTGGGGTGCTGCTCCGCGCCGCCGTCGTGCGTGAGGTGCACGTCGAGGGGCACCACTTCGCTGTCGATGATCGCGGCCTTCGACGAGAGGACCGCGGCCTTCAGGCCCGAGGTGCCGAGGTCGAACGCGAGGACGGTGGCGTCTGCCATGAGCGCGCAGCTAGCACGGCCAGAGCTCGTCGAGTCGGGGAAGCAGAATCACTCACGTCGAGGAGTCCCTCGAGCGTTCGAAGTCCTGCCTCCACCTTGCGCCGGTCGAGACCTTTCGGTCCGACCCTCACGAGCGCGGCGACGTCCTCGAGGTCTTTGTTTCGCCCCGCGAGGATCTTGCTGGTCACGAGATCGTTCACGTCGATGACGCGCAACTTCGCGCGCCCGAACTTGAGTTCCTTCGATCGCTCGTGGAATCCGTCTTCGATACCTGGACTCGAGAGGACGAGATCCAGACCGACCTGCGTCGAGCTGTGGACGAACGGAATGACTCGAGTCTGGTCGACGAAACCGGCGGTCGCGGCGAAGTCTTGCAACACGAAGCCGACGCGCTTCATCTCGCGCACGACGACGTCACGCGCGCGGCCGGGGTCCTCGAGGGTGACGTCGATATCGCCGGTCAGCCGTGGTGCGCCGTAGAGCAAGACGGCCTGAGCGCCAAAGAGATACCAGCGCCTACCTGCGAGCGCGCGAGCGACCGCGTCGAGCGCCTTCCGAAAGCCGTGAGTTCGCGCGCGCGATGAGTCGCGCGAACGCGACGTGCGCTTCGAAGTCTTCTTCGCGCGTGGTGCGCGTCTGGAAATCGGCATGCTCCCTCAATCGATCTTGAAAACGCACGGCGGCCGCGAGCCCAGCTCGACTCAGTCGCTGGGCGAGGCCACGATCCTTGCGCATGCGTGAACCGCCCCAATCGCGATTCAGGAACGCCAGCACGTTCTCCTTGGTGAGCGCCATCGCTCGCAAGTGTATGACGCCTCCATGATTGAGCGCATCGTCAACGGGCTCGTGCCGAAGAAGCATCACATTCAGTTGAAGGACGAGACGGGTCACCTGCACTTCGAGCACTGCATCACGCAGGAAGGCTTCGACGCGCCGTTCACCATCACCTACCACCGCAACCCGCCGCACCGGCAGCTCAACGCCCCGACGACGCACGGCTGGCTCGCGCGTGAAGCTGCGGGCGCGAAAGAACTGAAGAAGCGTCACTTCCTCTCGCAGAAGCTCGACGCGTCGCCCAGGTCACCGCTCGATGCGCGCATTCCGATTCTCTTCAACGCCGACGTGACGCTCGGCATCGTGAAGCCCACCGCAGAAGACACCGCGTACTTCAACAACGGCGACGGCGACGATCTCTTCTACGTCCACCAGGGTGGCGGCACGCTGCGCACGCTGCTCGGCGACGTGGAGTTCAACGAAGGCGATTACGTCTACGTGCCGCGCGGAATCCTCCACCGCTTCTTGCCGCGCGCGGGAATTCCACAATGGTGGTTGTGGATGGAGTGCCGCGGCGGCGTTCACATTCCCCGCCAGTGGCGCAACCAGGTCGGTCAGCTGCGCATGGACGCTCCGTATTGCCATCGCGACTTCCGCCCGCCGGTGTTCATGGACCCGCGCGACGAAGGCATTCGCGAGACCGTCGTGAAGCGCGGTGACGCGTTCCACGGCTTCACGACCAAAGACGCTCCGCTCGACGTCGTCGGTTGGGACGGCAGCGTGTACCCGTGGGCGTTCCACATCTTGAACTTCCAGCCGCGCGTGGGTCTGACGCACTTGCCGCCCACGTGGCACGGCACGTTCGCGACGCGCGGAGCGCTCATCTGCTCCTTCGTTCCGCGCCCCACCGACTTCCACCCCGAGGCGATTCCCTGCCCGTATCCGCACTCGTCGGTCGACGTCGACGAGTTCATCTTCTACTGCAAGGGCAACTTCACCTCGCGCAAGGGCGTGTCGCCCGGCTCGATGAGCTTCCACCCCGCGGGCATTCCGCACGGCCCGCACCCCGGCTCGTACGAGGGGAGCATCGGCCACAAGGAAACGAACGAGCTCGCCGTGATGCTCGACTGCATGTTGCCGCTGCAGCCGACGACGCACGCGATGGCGCTCGAAGACCCGAACTACATGCAGAGCTTCATTCCGTGAGCACGCTCGAAGAACTGCAGCAGCTGGTGAAGCGCAGCCATGATCAGCACTTCACGCACACCGAGCTCAAAGAACGTCTGCGAGATCTCTCGAGTCAGGTGTCGCAGCTGGTGCACCACCGCGACGCGGCGCACCTCGCGGAAGAAGCGGGTGACGCGGGCTGGTCACTCTTGCAGCTGTGCAACGAGCTGAAGCTCGACTTCGCGAGCGCGGTGCAGAACAGCATCAAGCGGCTCGACGCGACGGCGAAGGGCAAGAAGGTCGCGCTGATCGGCACTTCGGCGAACCCGATTACGAACGCGCATCTCACGATGGCGCTCGAGATTCTCGCGCTCACCGACGTGAACGAGGTGTGGTTCTACCTGGTGGGCGAACACCCCTGGGGCAAGAAGCTGATGCCGCCCGAGCACCGCCTCGAGATGGTGCGTCGCGCGATCGCGAAGTACCCGAAGCTGCGCGCGTGCGACTTCGAGATGGTGCACGGGAAGCGCATCTACGAGACGACCAAAGAGACCGCCGAGATTCTGCGAGATCATTTCGTCCCCGCGTTTCCCGGCTACGACTTCTCGTGGGTGATGGGCAGCGACGTCGCGCAGACCTTCGAGCAGTGGAAGGGCGCGGAGTGGATGGCCGCCAACCTGCGCATGTGGGTGATTCACCGCCTCGGCTACGACTGGGATCAGCCGAAGTCGATTCTGAATGATCAGAAGCACGTCTACCTGCGCGACAACGTGGTGACCTCGAACATCAGCTCGTCGCTGGTGCGGGAACGCGGCCGCTCGTACGACCACGCGAAGTTGTTCGCGCTCGTGCCCGACGTGGTGTGGGACTACCTCGTCGAACATCGTCTGCTCGACCCTGATGTTCTGAAGTGAACGCGTGACGTCTCATGGGGCGTCACAGGTGGTCGAGCGGCAGTGCTTCGAGAGAAAGCGGTTGGTGCGCCGCTTGCTCAGTGCTGCGACATGAACCGATTCATTCTGGGCCTGGGCGCTGCACTTTCCCTCGCGTCGTGCGGCTGCGTGGCGCGCGGGTCGAAGATCGCGACTCCACGCGGCCAGCGACGCGTGGAAGAGCTCGCCGTCGGAGACGAAGTCACTGTCGTCGACCCCGAGAGCGGCGCGACATCGACGTCGCAGCTCGTCGCGATCACGGTCAACCCGCGCGAGTGCGGCAGCCTTCACCACGCGCGCGGAACGCTGTGTGTGACGACCGACCACCCCATCTACGACCCTGACGCGCGCGGCTTCTTCCCTGCGGGAGATTGGCTGACCGGGAAACGCAAAGCGGTGCTGGTGGTGACGGAAGAGGGCCCGCGGCGCGAACTGCTCACCAGTGTCGAGATCTTCTCGCGCGTCGACGAGGTGTTCGATCTCACCGTCGCGCACGAGTGGCACACCTTCGTCGCCGACGGAGTGCTGGTGCACAACAAGGAACCGATCTGTTCGGTCGGCGTGAGCGGCACGTCGTGCACGTGCGCGAACGGCGCGCCGGGAGTGCTCGCCTGTACATCTCCGTACGGTTCACCGACGTGCTCGGCCTGCGGCTTCCGCATTCCCGACGCTGGCACCGACGCAGGCGCGAGCGACGCAGGCAGTGACGCGGGCGCCGACGACGGCGGAAGCGACGCGGGAATGGACGGCGGTTGATCAGCGCGGATCAGCGCGGCAGCTTCGCGCGGAACGCCTCGATGATGGTGTCGGCGACGGCCCGCACGCGCGGAACGCTGCGCAGCTCGCGATGCCACGCGAGCCACACCTGCAGCTCCGGCGGAGCGTGATCGACGGCGACCTTCTGCAACATCGGGTCAGCGTCGGCGATCAACTCCGGCAACACACCGAGGCCCTGCCCTTCACGCACCGCCTCGAGCAGCACCGCGTCGTTGTTCGCCTTGAAGCCGAACTTCTTCGCGCCGAGCGTGCTCAGCCACTTCGCCTGCGGCAGCGACAACATCGGCTCGAGGACACCGACGAACTCGTGACGTGACAGCTCGTCGCGCGAGACAGCGCGACGCTCGAGGTAGCTCTTCGCTCCGTACAAACCGAAGCGCACGCGCCCGAGCGGCTTCTCGACGAGCACCGCCGAGTTCGAGCGCAGCTTCCGCACGCCGAGGTCTGCCTCGCGCCGCGCGAGATCGACCACTCGGTTCTCGGCCATCACCTCGATGCTCAGCTCGGGGCTGCGCCGCCGCAACGCCGCCAGCGCTGGCATCAACGGCACCGCGAAGCCCTCGCCCACCGAGATGCGCACCACGCCCGCGAGCGCTTCGGCTTTGCGCTTCGTCTCGCGCAGCCCCGTCTCGACCGACTCCGCCAGCTCGACCAACTCCGTCGCCGCCGATTCGAGGTGCGTGCCCGAGCTGGTCTTCACCACCAGCCGCCGTCCGACTGATTGCTCCAGCGCCACGATTCGCCGCGCGGTGGTCGAGGTCGACATGCCGAGCGAGCGGCCGGCGCTCAAGAAGCTCCCGGTGCGATGGACGGCGAGCAGCACGCGCAGGTCGTCCCAGGCCATCTCCGCGTCGATTTTCATCATTGGACATCAGCTTACCACTGATGCCCATTCCCGAACATCGAGCCGGGACGCATCTTCTGGCCACACCCGCAGCACGACGAGGCCCGACATGTTCGACGCACGAGGCAAGACAGTGGTCATCACCGGCGGTTCACTCGGCATCGGCGCCGCCTTCGCGCGCAAGTTCGCCGCGCAGGGCGCCGCCCGAATTCTCCTCGTGGCGCGCGGCAAGCCGAAGCTCGAGAAGCTCGCCGCCGAAATTCGCGCGCAGCACTCAGGAGTCGAGCTGGTCACGCACTCCGAAGACCTCTCGGCCAGCGGCTGCGGAGAGCGGGTGCGCGCCGCGACGCACGCGCTGGGGTGGAAGACCGACGTGCTCATCAACAACGCCGGCTTCGCGAACTTCGGCGCGTTCGAGGAGCGGCCGGTGAGCGCGCTGCGAGAGGAGATCGATCTCAACGTGCGCGGGCTCGTCGAAGTGAGCCACGCCTTCGTGCCCGAGCTGCTCGCCACGCGTGGAGCCCTGGTGCACGTCGCGTCGACCGCCGCCTTCCAACCCGTGCCGTTGATGGCCGTCTACGCCGCGTCGAAAGCGTTCGTCCTCAGCTTCAGCGAAGCGCTGTGGGGCGAATACAAGGACCGCGGCCTCTCGGTGCTCGCGCTCTGCCCCGGAGCGACCGACACGCCCTTCTTCCAGCGCACCGGAGAAGCCGCCGCCCTCGGAGCGAAGGCCACTCCCGACTCGGTGGTCGACGTCGCGCTCAAGGCGCTGGGCCGCAATCGCTCCCACGTCATCGCAGGTCTCGGGAACTACTGGCTCGCGCAGAGCTCCCGCTTCGTGTCGAGGCAGATGACCGCGTCCATCTCGCTGTCGGTGATGAAAAAACAGTCGGCGATGTCGAACACGCCCCAGCTGACGAGCGGTGCGAAGTAGGTGCTAGAGCACCGCGCATGGCTTTGACGCAGTCTCCGTTCCCGATCGGCACACCCGGAGTTCCCTGGGGCGCCACCGAGCGCCTCGCCTGGCGCGCCTCGCAGGTGAAGAAGCGCAGCTACGCCGACGACGTGCTCAGCGTCATCAAGCGGCTCGAAGCGAAGTTCGACGTGCTGCAGTACGGCTCGCTCGACTACGCGCCCGATGGCACGTACCCGCTCTTCGCGTTGAAGAGCCGCGCGTGGAACGACTCGCTCCCGACGGCGCTCATCACCGGCGGCGTGCACGGCTACGAGACGAGCGGAGTGCACGGCGCGTTGCTCTTCGCCGACCGTGACGCGGCTCGCTTCGCGGGGCGCGTAAATCTGATCATCGCTCCGTGCGTGAGCCCGTGGGCCTACGAGCGCATTCACCGCTGGAACCCCGACGCGGTCGACCCGAATCGTTCGTTCAAGCCTGACGGCGCGGCGCAAGAGGCGCTTCTGCTGATGAAGTTCGTCGCGCCGTGGCTCGGCAAGTTCGTGATGCACGTCGACCTGCACGAGACGACCGACTCCGACGAGAGCGAGTTCCGGCCGGCGTTGTCGGCGCGCGACGGCAAGAACTTCGAGCCCGGAGAAATTCCCGACGGCTTCTACCTCGTCGACGACGCCGAAAATCCGCAGCCGGAATTCCAGAAGGCCATCATCGCGGCGGTCGAGAAGGTGACGCACATCGCTCCCGCCGACGCGAAGGGTCACATCATCGGAGAGGCGCTGCAGAGCCGCGGAGTCATCGAGTACGCGGCGAAGAAGCTCGGCCTCTGCTCGAGCTTGAGCGGCGCGCGCTTCACCACCACGACCGAGGTCTACCCCGACAGCCCGCGCGCCACGCCTGCGCAGTGCAACGACGCGCAGG
The DNA here is from genome assembly GCA_047600485.1 of Archangium sp. Classification (GTDB taxonomy): domain Bacteria; phylum Myxococcota; class Myxococcia; order Myxococcales; family Myxococcaceae; genus Archangium_A. The sequence goes on along the minus strand of JASGKS010000001.1, from coordinate 8,582,386 downwards.
CGACCGCCGCCAGTGCGGGGCTCGAATACGCGCTGCGCAGCTGATTGGGGCATGCTCCGGAGCCATGCGCTCCGAAGACGACTTCAAGAAGTGGTTGCGACGCATCGCGCTCGGCGTGACGGCGGCTCCGCTCGCGTTCTCATCGGTGGCGTGCGGTCGAACCGAGTCGGACGAGTTCTCGGTCATTCCCAACGCCAAGGTGGTGCGCACGCAGAACCGTGATGCGGGCGTCGACGCCGGAATTCCCGATGCGGGAATGCCCGACGCCGGCTCCCGCTTCATCATCTACGGCTGCAACGGCTACGCGACCTCGAGCAACGGCCAGACCGTCACCTTCGACGGCGGCGGCCTCGAGGACCCGCAGTTCTGCTCGCTGAATTGTCCGCTGCTCGGAGGACCCACCGAGTTCTGCCAGCACGTCGACCCGAACGATCGCATCTGCTGGTACATGTTCTGCGGAGTCGGGCGGCTCACCGATGGTGTGCAACCGCACGCGTGCGCCGACAACGCGCTCGGCAGCGAGCTCTCGAACATGGCGGCGCACGAAGCAGCGGCGGCGCTCGCGTTCGCTCAACTTTCGCGCGAGCTCGACCGGCACGGCGTTCATCAGAAGCTCACGCGGCGGGCGCGACGCGCGGCGAGAGAAGAGGTGCGGCACGCGCGCCTGGTCGGTGCGCTCGCGAGCCGGCACGGTGGGTCGTTCGGAGTGACTCCGGCGCGCGATTCGCAGCGTTCGCTCGAGGCGCTCGCCATCGAAAATGCCAGCGAGGGCTGCGTGCGCGAGACGCTCGGTGCGCTCATTGGTTTGCATCAGGCGCGACACGCGAGCGACGCACAGGTGCGCGCGGTGATGGCCTCGGTGAGCGCCGATGAGCTCGGTCACTCAGCTTGGAGTCACGCGCTCGCCGAATCGCTCGAGACCCGGCTGTCGTTGCCGGCGCGGCGACGCGTTCGTGAGGCGCGTGAGGTGGCGCTCGCGAACGCCGAGCGCGACTTGAGCGTGGAGCCGTCGGCTTCGTTGCGTGGCGTGCTCGGGTTGCCTGACGCGACTCGCGTGCAGAGCCTGGCGCGTTCGCTGCGCTCGTAACGCGCGACCCGATGCGCTAGGACGCTCTCACAGCACGAAAACCACTGACGCCAGCTCCCACCGGGGCTGGCGTTTTCGTTTCCCGCGAACCCGACCCATGACCGAACTCATCGCCGACTGCGCCCGGTGCGCAGCGTTGTGTTGTCGTTTGTCTTCTTTCGACCGCAGCGAGGACTTCGCGTTCAGCAAGGCAGCGGGCGAGACGTGTCGCTACCTCACGAAGCGCGACACGTGTGGCGTTCACGCGCGTCGCTTCGAGCTCGGGCTGTCGGGCTGCAGCGCGTTCGACTGCTCCGGCGCGGGCCAGGTGCTCACCGCACGTCTCTCGGGCCGCGAGGCGCTGCGCGTGGAGGTCGCCGCGTTTCACGCGCTGGTCGAGATCCACTTCTGTCTGCGGCTCGTCGAGTTGGCCGAACGTCTCGGCTTCGCGCGTGAAGTGGCCGCGCGAAAGGAGCTGTTGCTCGAGCACTCGCGTCTCAGCGTGGGAGAGCTCGCGACCCTCGACACGTCACGCCTGCGCTTCGTGCTTCAGGCGCGCAGCCAGCGCCAGAAGGTCTTGAAGCCCGGGTAGTAATAGAAGAGCTGCCACCGCATTCGCTTCTTCTCGCGGCCGGCGGCCCACTCGAGCGCCTTCTCGAGCAGCTCGCGCGCCTCGGCCCGCAGCTTCTTTTGATCATCAGCGGAGCGAGCATCAGCGTCGCCTCTCCGTGGCGCGGTTCGAACATCAGCGCGTCGTGGAGCAATCGCATCGCCCGCGGCCGCCCGTCGCGATCGTTTTCCTGCAGCGACGCGGCCTCGACGAGCACCTTCACACCCTCCGCCTTGCGGCCACGGCTCACGTGGAACTGCGTCACCTTTTCCCACGCGTCCATGTCGCTCACGCGCGCCTGGGCGATCTGCAGCCACAGGCTCAACGCCTTGTCGGCGAACCCGCGCGCGTCGAGATCATCGGCCGCGATGCGGAAGCTGATCAGCGCTTCGTCTTTCTTCCCGAGCTGAATCAGCAACGGCCCGAGCTTGCCGTGCGCGGCGGCGTCTTTCGGGTCGAGCTCCAGCACCTTGCGCAGCTCGGCCACGGCCTTCTTCGGCTTCTTGTGCGTGCGGAAGTCCTCGGCGCGCCGCAACAGCTCGTCTCGCGTCGGCGGAGTGCTCTTCCCGAACCCGAACATGCGCGCGCAGCCTAACCGGGCTCGTCAGAGTTCTGTCGCCCACTCTTTGACGCTCAGCGTCGGGCTGATCAGCGCGCTACCAAAGATCATCGTGTCAGCAGTGAACTCCGAGCCAGTGCTGGGCATCGACCTCGGCACCACGTACAGCACGGCCGCACTCGTGGTGAACGACAAGTTCCACTACGCGACCGACGAGCGCGGAGAAGCCTGCATCCCCAGCGTCGTTCACTTCCCGCGCTCGGGCGCGCCGACGGTCGGAGCAGAAGCCGAGCGCCTTCGCGCCACCGACCCCGAGAACACCATCTGGGCCATCAAGCGTGTGCTCGCGCGGCCGCTCGACTCACCGCAGGCGCGGCGCGTTCAGGCCAGCGCGGCGTTCAAGCTCGTCGCTCCGGGCGGCGTAGTGAAGATTCGAACGCGCTCGGGCGACTTCGGCCCCGATGAGATCGCCGCCATCATCGTGCGCCACCTGAAGGAACGCGCGCAGCAGCGCTTCGGCCGCACGTTCACGCGCGCGGTGATGACCGTGCCGGTGGTCGCTCCGCCGACGATTCAGCAGGAGATGGTGAAGATCGGCCGCATGGCGGGCCTCGAGGTGACGCGCGTGGTGTCCGAGCCCGTCGCCGGAGCCATCGCCCGCGGCATCGCCGGCGCCAGCGACGACGGCAAGCCGCGGCTCATCTTCGACTTCGGCGGTGGAACGCTCGACGTCGCGCTGGTGCAGAACGTCGAGCGCCAGGTGAAGGTGCTCGCGGTCGGTGGCGACGACGGGCTGGGCGGCGACGACTTCGACACCGAGTTCGCGCGCAACGTCGCGAGCCACGTGTGGGGCCATCACAAGCTCGACGTCACGCGCGACGTGATTCTCGCCGACGCGATTCAGCGCACCGCTGAGCGTGTCAAGCGGCTGCTCTCGTCGGTCGAATCGGCGCGCTACTACATTCGCGAGGCGCTCGGTGCTGCCGGCCGCCGGTGGGACATCGACCTCACCGTCACCCGCCAGCAGATGGCGCGCGTGTGGACGGAACTCATACAGCGCGCGGTGGCGGTGACGCAGGAAGTCCTCACCGCGTCCAACGCCGCGCAAACGCTGTCGCGCGTGAGCTTGATCGGCGGAACCACTTTTCTGCCGATGGTGCGCGAAGCCGTGACCGCCGCGTTCCCAGTTCCGCTCGATCTCGAAAACGATCCGCAGACGGCGGTCGCACGCGGCGCGGCGTTTCTCGGTGCATTCCCGACGTTGATCAGGTGACTGATCGCGTTCATGCTGCGGCACTGAGGCTCGCAATGGGATTTCTCGGGGGAATGTTCCAGAAGAAGTCGGGCAGCGATCCGCTGCAAGCGCTGCGCGATCGCGTCGATGAGAACCCGAAAGACGCGAAGCTCGCGAACGACCTCGCCACGCAGCTCAAGGCGAAGGGCGACTTGATGGGCGCGGTGCATTACGCGCTCGTCGCCGCCACGGCTCACACTGAAGCGGGCTTTCTGCAGAAGGCGCTCGCCGTGCTGCGCGCGGCCGAGATGTGGGGCCAGCCGACGGCTCCGCTGCTCAACGCACTCGTCGACACGCACTTGCAGCTCAAGCACAAGGAAGACGCGCGCGGGGCGTTGATCAAGTTGCGCGCGCTGCACTCGGCGGCGGGAAATCGCGGCGAGCTGGCCGGCATCGACAAGCGGCTGGCTGAGCTCGGCCCCGGTCGCTGACCGCCCTCCCTCTCCCTGCGACAGCGGGGAGAGGGCTGGGGTGAGGGGCCTTGCCGAGCATCAACGGCCGAAAGACTCAGAGAGCGAGATCTCGGGCAGCGTCGGCCGCGCGTCGACGGCTTCGACTCGCGCAGCAACGGCCCGGCGCACTGTGAGCACGCACAGGTCGACTCAGGCAGCTGCGTCGCGCGGGGCGAATTTTGCGCACTTGCTCCACCATTTCGTGAATTTGGCTGTTAGAGCAGCCACTTTCACGAAGTCGTGACCCTGAGCTCAATTTGCTCGAAGAAGAGGGGCACCCTGGCCTCTCGGCACAGCCCAAATCCATCACCACTTCGCCCATTCAGGCAACGCGGCCTAACGAACTCAGCACAGCGTCGCGACCATTTTCACGCATTGGTGGCCTCCTCGCAGCGGGTTACGCTCCCGCGCGATGCTCCTTCGTACGCTGTTGGTCGTGTCGTCGTTTTCGCTGTTCGCTTGCACGCAGACGGTGACCGGCCCCGCCGGCCCGCAGGGTGAGCCGGGCCCACAAGGTCCCGTCGGCCCGCAGGGTCCACAAGGTCCCGCGAACGGCCCGCCCGGTCCGCAAGGTGAAATCGGTCCGCAGGGTCCCGAAGGTCCACAAGGCGCGCAAGGTGCGGCCGGCACGAACGGCGTCGACGGCGCTCAAGGTCCGATCGGCATGACCGGACCGATCGGCATGACGGGCCCCATGGGTCCGCAAGGCATGCAGGGCATCCAGGGCGTCGCGGGAAATGACGGAGCTGCAGGCGCAACCGGCATGACCGGCGCCACCGGCCCTCAAGGTCCGCAAGGCCCCGCAGGCCCGACCGGTCCCGCGGCACCTGTTCCGCCCATCAGGCTCGGCCCCGCCGCACCGGGCAACAACGCGTTCCTCGAAATCCCGGGCGTGTCGCCGCCGCTTCGTTCGACGGTCGCCGGTCACACGCAGGAGTTCGAGCTCGCGGGCTACAGCGACTACGCGGTGACGTCGAACGGCGTCACTCCGAGGCTCATCGTCGCGATGCGCACCTCGGTCAACGTCAGCTACTTCGTGCAGCGCGTGAAGGACCACAACTCGCTCGGTCAAACCGTGCTCAAGGTGACCAGCGGAGGCAACCCGGTGCCCGACGGCGCCGACTATCGCCAGATTCGCTTCACCAACATGACCGTCGAGGCCATCACCATCGGGCCGGGTCACACCGTCATCACGCTCGCGTTCGCGACCGCGCAGGAGCTGCACACCACCGCTCCCACGCAGGGCCCGCTGCTCACCGCCGACCCGACGCTCAACGTCGTCGCCGACACGGCGCTCGCCACCGACACGCTCAACCTCTACCCGTTCTTCCACGACGGCGTGAACGGCACGTCGACCAACATGGTCTACCAAAACTGGAGCACCGCTCAGTGGTGGACGCTGACCTTCGATCGCGCGCGGCTCCCGCTGCAGATCGACGTCGTGCTCAGCCTCGATCGCAACCCCAACGCCAACGAAGCGCTCGCGATGTCGGTCGTCTCGCAGACGCAGCTCTCGCGCTTCGACCTCGCGGCGTGGAGCACGTCGGGCGTCAGCCCCTACTCTCCGGTCAACGTCACGTGCACGCCGCCCACGATGCAGACCTACGGCCGCGGCCGGCCCGAGAACCCCACCGAGTCCGCCACCGCCACGCTCACCAACTGCAGCGCGACCATGCGTTCCCTGAACGCGCAGGGCATGCCCTTCAGCACGACGTGGATGTTCCCGTGACGTGAAGTGAAGTGAGTGAGTGATTGCACGCGCGCCTCACGTGAGGTGTCTCTCGCGCATGCACTTCATCGACGCCGACGTCGCCGTCATCTTCGACAGCTGGGGCTTCACCACCATCGAGCTCGCCACGGGCAAGGTGCGCATGGAGAAGGCCACCAGCGGCTCGTGGTTCTCGTGCAACGGCGGCACCGCCCTGGTGCACAACGAGCGCGGCAACCGTCGCGTCGCGCGCGGAGTCCCCGCCCTCGCGCAGGTGAAGCTCGCCAGCGGCGGCTACGACTTGAAGTACCAACACCTCGCGGTGCTCGCTGATGGCAAGCGCGCGATGCGCGGCGACGGCTCCGGCGGCCTCAAGCTCTACGACATCGGCAGCGGCAAGGAATCGTCGGTGAAGCTCGGCGCGGGCACGAAGCTCAAGCCCTTCACGCTCGGCGCGCGCCTCGACCCGTTCGTCGGCGAATACGAGCAGGAAGTGTTCTGCGGCACCGACGACGCGTTCGTTCTCCTCTCCGGAGATGGAACGCTGCGCGGCGGCAAGCTCGGCAAGAAGAACGCGCTCGAGCAGGAATGGACCGTGAAGTGCGGCTTCCCGCAGGGCGTGTTGCGCGTTCGCCCGCACGGCGATGGCACGTTCGTCTCCGCGTGGCACCCCGCACTCAACCGCTCGTTCTGCGCGCTCATCACGGGCGGCAAGACTGTCGTCACGAGGGAAGTGGAATCGATCTCTCCAGTGGTCTTCGACGGCGCGCGCCTGGTGTTCCAGCCCACGGAGAAGGAAGTGGTGCGCGAGACCTTCGATGGAAAAGACACCGAGCGCTTCGCGCCGTCCTTCACCGGCGCTGGCGAGCTGCTGGCGGAAGGCGACCATCTGCTCATCGTCAGCCCCGACCGCGAGACCGTGCACGAAATCACCGGCAGCACGCACCGCGTCTTCAACCGCCGCCTGGGAGACACCACCGCGAAGGAACGCCCGGTGCTCCGCGAGCTCGAGGCCCGCTTCAATCGCCTCGCGCGCGTCGCCAACCAGGTGCTCACGCAGAGCGCGGTGTTCCTCCCGCAGTACGGCCGCGGCATTCGGCCCGGCTACCAGTTCGGTCACGGAGACCTCGGATTCCTGCGACTGGTCGCCAGCGCGTGGGTGGTGAAGACGCTGCAGAACGAAAATCAGGGTCGCTTCAGCCTCGGCAGCTACAGCAACCCGACCACGCTGCGACCCATCGACGCGAAGGAACTGCAGCGCGACTTCGAGGCCATCGACGCCACGCCCGGTCTCGATTTCCTCGCGTGCCTCGACTTCATGCAGCACCCGCTCGAGGAATGTTTCGGCGGCTCGTTTCACGACGACGAGAAGGTGAAGGTGAAGAAGCCCATGGAGCGCGACGCGGAGCAGGCGTTGCTGTGGGCCGTCATCGAGCGCGTGAAGGCGAAGAAGCCCACGCCCGTGGCGAAGTCAGTCGCGAAGTGGAGCAAGCAGGCGCTCACGCCAGCCGCGTTCATCAAGCAGCTCGACCCTGGCACCGACGACCAGGCGTGGTTCGACGCGCAGGTGTCCATCGGCTGGCTGGTGCTCGACTACTTCGGCGAAGACGCGCTCGAGGTGATGGTCGACTGGTTCACGCAGCGGCCCAGCAACATGGTGCGTTCCAACGCGCACATCGTCGGCTCCGTCGCGAAGCGAATGATGAAGCAGTACCCGAAGACGAAGAAACCCTTCACCGACGCGGTTCAGAAGGCGACCGCGGCGGCGAAGGGTGAAGAGGACAAGCGCTTCTTCGAGTGGCTCGGCAACGACCTCGCGCGCTGATCAGTCTTTCTTGCGCGTGAAGATGGGCGCCGAGCTCTGCGGGCTCGTCAGGTACGTCACGATGTCGCGCAGGTCGGAATCAGGCAGCCGCTCGATGGTCCAGTTCGGCATCTGCTTGTTCTGGTGACCTTCGAGACGACGCACGCGACGCACCACCCAGTCAGGCTCGTACAGACCCGGCGCCCACACCGGACCGACGCGGCCGTCGAGGTGACAGGTCATGCAGTACTTGTCGGCGACCTTCTTGCCGCGCGCCGCGTCGCCACCGGTCGGGTCGCGCAGCAGCGTCTCCATCGAGCGGTACGTGGTGCGGTAGTCGAGCTCCGGAGCGGAGTCGGGCGAGATGGCCTCGAGGTACGCGGTGAGCTGCGCGTCCTGCTCCGCGCTGAGCCCGTCGCCGAGCATGTACTGCTTCTGGCAGATGGCCGCGGCCTTGCCCGGCGTCGACGCGAAGCCGCCCCAGAACTTCGGGCGCTGCGCCGAGTTGTAGAGCGTGTGCGCGGCGCGAATGTGGTCGTCCTTCAACACCACTCCGCCTTCGCGCTCGTCGGTCTTCGCGTGACAGTGGAAGCACGTCATCTTGTTGCCGGGGCCGCCGACGTTCGGGTCGTGGAAGAGCTTCTCTCCGAGCGCCTTCGGCTCGTTGCCCTTGAACTGGTACGTGAAGACCAGCGCGGGTTTCGGCTTGCGCGGCGGCTTGGGCTTCGCGGGCTTGCTCGCCACCGGCTGCACCAGGGTCACCGTCGGAGCGACCACCACCGCCGGCTCTTCTTTCTTCGCGTCAGGCGTCGATGCGGAAGCAGAAGCGGCGGGTTTCTCCTCGCGCTTCTCGAAGCCCATCTCGAAGCTGACGATGGCGGTGTCACCGAGCTTCAGGAACAGACGCTGCGGGCGCTGCACGCTGTAGTCGGCGAACGGCACTTCGAACTTGCCGCTCACGCGCACCTTGCCCTCGCCGTCCATCTTCAGCGTGACGGGCACCTTCACCGCGCGACGCACGCCGTGCAGCTCGAACGAGCCGACCACCGTGCCGGTGACCGACGCGCCGTTCGCGAGCGCGGGCGCCGACGGCTTCTCGATGGAATCGATGGCGAGAATCGCGCGCGGGAAACGCGAGGTCTCGAGGAACTCGATGCGCATGTCCTTGTCGCGTTGATCGATGCCGGTGCGCAGGGTGTTCAAGTCGACGGCGATGGCGCCGGTGCCGCTGCTCCACGCCGCGGGGTCGAACGTGAGGATGCCGCTCGATTGCCGCGTCTCACCGACGACGTCGTCGAGGGGACCTTCGACCACGAAGCGCACCATGCCGCGCGTCTTCACCCACTGCGGCGGCGCAGCAGCGGACGCGAGCGATGCGGAGAGAACGACGGCTGCGAAGAGGGTCTTCACGGCTCCTCCACGATCGAGCCGCGCATCGGCCCGAGCAGCGCGAGCAGCTCGCCCTTTTCCTGCGCCGGCACCTTGAACTTGTCGAGCGTGGCGACGAGGTGACCGACCAGCGAGTCGAACTGCGCGTTGGTGATCTTCATGCCCGCGTGCGCGCTCTGCATGTCGCGACCCGAGTACACGCACGGACCACCGGTCGCGGCGCACACCAGCTCGACCAGCCGCTGACGAAGGCGCGGCACGTGACCCACCGCGAAGCCGGAGTTGATGGTCTCGTCACCCGCGACGCGCCCGAGGAAGTCGTCGATGACGGCTTCCACCGCGGGCTTGCCGCCGAGACGATCGAAGAGCTTCTTCGGCGCTTCGGCCTTCTTGTCGCCCGAAGCCGAAGTGTCTGCCGGCTTCGCGTCGCCGGCGGGCTTCTCATCTTCCTTCGTCGTGTTGCTCGTCGTGGCGCACGCGCTCAAGGCGAGCGCAGCCACCATCCACAAGGACCGGCCCATGTCGTGATTCCTCCCTGGAACTGCGAATTGCGAATTTTAGAACGTGCCGCTCATCGCGACGCCGCCACCGTTGTTGGTCATCACCGGCACCACCGAGGTGACTCCGCCGCCCGCGCCGGAGCTCGACGAGCCGCCGACCAGCCAGAAGATGGCACCGGTCACCGCCACCGCCGCGCCCGAAATGAAGAGGGTGTTGGCGATGATGGAGTTGGTGATGGCCGCCTGGTCGCGCGTGTACAGCTCCGTCGCGCTCGAGCGGCCCGCCATCAAGTCAGCCTTGATGGACTCGCGCATGCCGTTGGCCGTGATGCCGAAGTACGCGCCCACGCCGACCGCCGCGACGCCGAGGCCGACGAACACGTAACCGACCGGGCGAAGCGCCGAGCCGCCGGTGCTCGCAGTGGTGGTGACCTCGGGCTTCTCGAGACGCTCTTCCTTCGGAGTGACCTTCGGCTCCTCGGTCTTCTTCGGAGCGTCGACCACCGCCGGCCTCTCTTCGACCTTCGCGACCGCGACCGGAGCAGGCGCCGTCTGCTTGATGGGCTTGCCCGCGCTGCCGAGGAACATGAGCTGGTTGCCTTCTTCGCTCACCAGCTCGGCCCACCAGTCGACGGAGTTGCCGTTGGTGTCGATGGCCGCCGCGCCGTTGATGACCTTCGCGTCCTGCGGCTTCCACGCGCCGCCGTCGGTGCGCACGTAGAACTTGGCGCGGTTGATGAGCTTCAGCGGGTCGTTGCGCACGAAGAGCGAGACCTGCGTCACCCGGCCGTCGGCCGCGCCGGGGTCGAGCGGGCCGACCTCGATGCCGCCGTTGTTCTTGAACCACTCCTTGGCCGCGGCGACGACGGTCGCGACCTTGCCGGTGTACTTGCCGGTGAGGTCACGCCGCGCGTCGAGCTGCAACACCGCGCGGAACGACTCTTCGGCTTTGTCGGTCTTGCCCAGCGACGCTTCGGCGAGGCCGCGGCTCTCGAGCAGCGTGAGCAACGACTCACGCTCCAGGTTGCCCTTCTTCGCCGCCGCTTCGATTGCCTTCAACGCCGCGTCGTATTTCTTCTGCGCGAGCAGCGTCTGGGCCTTCTCGAGGTCAGGGTTTCGCTGCGCGAAGGCGCTGGCCGCAGCGAGGGTCACCAACAACCAGAGGGAGCGCATCAGTTCGTTCCTCCGTCGAAGAAGGCCGGCGAGTACGTGATGGGAGCGTTGTCCGGCAGCGTTTCATACGCCGGAGGCTGCTGCGGGAGCGCGGTCTCGTTCGTGTTGTTCACGATCTGATCACGAACCCACTCGGTGAGCTGCACGGGAGTGCCGCCGCCACCACCGGTGCCACCGCCACCGCCGGTGCCTCCACCGCCGCCGGTGCCACCGCCACCGCCGGTGCCACCACCACCGCCGGTGCCTCCACCGCCGCCAGTGCCACCACCGCCGCCGGTCATACCGCCACCGCCGCCGGTCATGCCTCCACCGCCGCCGGTCACACCGCCACCGCCGGTGCCACCGCCGCCACCGGTCGCTGCACCACCACCCGAGCCGCCATCAGGCGACGGGACGAGCGGCTCGCAGGAGCAACCCGAGTAGACCACCGCGCACAAGGCGAGCGCGGCCACTGCAGTTCGAAGACTCGACATGATGTCCTCTCGTTCTCGTGGGTGCGCGGCTCAGGTGCCGGAGTTGGGCGTCTTCAGGTACGGGAACACGCCGTCGAAGTCCGAGTCGTCCTGGAGCACGGCGTCGTGGAACGGCACGCCAGCCGCGGGAGCGTCGTTGGTGGAGAGCAGCGCGCCCATGCTGACGCGCAGCGCGATGTCGACCACGTCGTCGCCGGGGCGGCGGCCGTTGGGGAAGCCGTTCGGGTCACACGCCATGTTCGTCGGCGGCAGCACGAGCATCGGGCCCATCGTCGCGGTGCGGCCCTGGAAGCACTCCAGCGCGCCGAGGTTGTTCTGCATGCCGTTGGGCGTGAAGCCGAGCGAGGTGTTGAGGCGCACCATCTCGGCGGTCGCGAAGCCCGTGGGGAACTGGTTCACGCCCGGCACGCCGGTGAGGAACGCAGTGATGAGGTCGGTGCGCGGGAACACGCGCGGAGCGGGCGCCATGAACAACGCCTCGATGAGCGCGGGCAGCGTCGGGTTGGTGACGTACGCGGCGAAGTTGGCGACGTCGTCCTTCGGCTCGCTGGCGTTGAACTTGTCCTTGTCGGGAACGCCGATGACCACTTCGTTCACCAGCGGCATGCCGAGGCGCGAGACCTGCGTCCACGCTCCGCCTTCGCGGGTCGCGTTGGTGTAGCCGCCCTTCGGGTTCACGACGCGGGCCTGACGCACGCTCGCCGTCGACCAGCCGCCGATGACCGGCTGCGTGGCGCTCGACGTGAGGCAGGTGTTGCTGATCTCGAGCGCGAGCGTGGTGACGTTCTTGTTGCCGATGGGGTTGGTCGCGATGAGGCCGCGCTGCGCGTTGTCGGTGATGATCGAGGCAGGCGCGTTGACGAGGTCGAAGATGGTGCCGAGGTTGACGGCGAAGCCTTCCTTGCGCTGGCCGACGAAGAGCTTCGCGGGAATGGCGCAGCCCGGGATGTTCACGTCGTAGATGAAGCTGCGCGCGTACGCCGCGTAGCTGCCAGCGGGGAAGGTCTTGGTGCCGACGTTGTCGAGCGGCTTGGCGAAGGTCGTGCCGCCACCCGTCATCTTGCTGAGCAGCTGCGCGGCGGCGCCACGGCGCGGGCCGCGAACGATGCCGACGGTGTAGCTCTCGAGCTGGCCCTGACCGGCGCCGGGCGAGGTGAAGCCACCGTCAGACAGACCGATGGGCGCGGCGTTGATGAGCGGAATGGCGACCGTCGCGGCGCCACCACCGTCGGGCTGCGCGATGGGGAGCGCGACGCCGGTTCCGTTCAAGAGCGTGTTGGTGAAGCGGAACTGGAAGGTGATGTCTTCGACGGCGTCGCCGGTGTTGTCGATGTGGATCTCGTAGAGCGCCTCGGGATCCATCGTGAAGTAGTTGGGGCCGCCGTACGCGTCCTGCAGCGGCTGGTAGTTCGCGATGAGCGTCACGAAGTTCGCGCGCGTCGGGTCGTACGAGTTGAAGAGGTAGAAGTCGGTACCGTCGACCTTCGGGTTCTTGGTAATGAACGGGGCTTCACGGTGGCTCGACGCGAGAGCCGGAGCCGACATCAGCGCCGCAACCGCGGCGAGAGAAACCAACGAACGCATGGAAAACCTCCGAGTGGTGGGAAGAACCGGTGAAAGCGCACGCACTTCGAAGCGAGTGGGTGCATCGGTTTGGATCTTTGCGGGGTTGGCGTTGATGGGTGGCTGTAAGTGCGCGGAATCTAAGCCGATCGAGCCGCCGCCCAAGGTGCCTGACGTGGTCGATGCGCAGCGCCAGGCAGACCTCGATGCGTTGCCGAAAGCGGGCGGGTCGTTGCCGGATCAGTTGGCGGCCGAGGCGGCGGCGAGACCGGCTGGCACTCCGACGTTGGAGAAGGTGATTGAGGTGAGCGGTGTGCCGTTCGGCGCGCCGCGGCAGCTGTGGGGCGTGAAGCAGCTGGCGATTTACTGCGCGAGCGCTGACTCCGCCGACGGGATGATCGTGAGCGTGTGCGAGTACCCGAGTGAGGCGCAGGCGGGCCGCGGCGAGAAGGAAGCGAACATCATTCAGTCGAAGTTGCCGCTGCACCAATCTCGGGTGCACAAGAAGTCCGTACTTCACGTCGTGCCACGCTCGGACACGCCAGCGGAGTCAGTGAAGAAGGTCATCGACGCGTTCGAGGCGCAGTAGCGCTCTCCCTCTCCCCCGCAGGGGAGAGGGTCGGGGAGAGGGCCCTTCATGAAGTTCACAAGCACCGCGCTGGTCCTCGGCGCCGGCCTGGCTCTCACCATCGCGTTCACGCTCATCCCGCCCGAGCAGGCGCTGGGCGTGACGTACGTGCCCTCGGCGACAGCGGTCCTCGCCGAAGTGCCAATCCGCAAGCGAGTGGCGCCGGTGCTGAGCGAGCAAGACGCAGCGAAGCGAGCCCGCGAGTTGGTGGTCGAGGCACGCGCGCGCGGAGGAGATCCGCGTTTGCTCGGACAAGCGCAGGCGGTGTTGTCGAAGTGGTGGACCGGCAGTGCGTCGCCGGACGTGCTGCTGATGCGAGCGACGGTGAAGCAGAGTCTTCACGACTTCGAGGGAGCGCTCGCTGATCTCGACGTTCTGCTCGCGTCACGACCCGACGATGATCAAGCGTGGCTGACGCGAGCGACGGTGCTGAACGTGCTCGGCCGCTACGGCGACGCGCGCGCGTCCTGCGCCCACGTTGGATCGAGCGACGCGCAGAACACCGACGCGCAGAACACCGACGCGCAGAACACCGACGCGAAGAACACCGACGCGAAGAACACCGACGCGAAGAACGCCGACGCGAAGAACGCCGATGCGAAGAACGCCGACGCGAAGAACGCCGACGCGAAGAACGCCGACGCGAAGACCGCGACGGACGAGCGGATGCGGAGCCCGTCAGATCCGCTTCAGATCGCGCGCGTCGTCTGCGACGCGCCGCCGCGAGCGTTGTCAGGAGAACTCCGCGAGGCGCTCGCTTCGTTGGCGACGCTCGCACCGACCGACGCCGCTTCCCGCGCGTGGGTGGCGTCGGTGCGCGGTGAGCTCGAGCGATGGGCCGATGACGACTCCGCCACCGAAAAGTCGCTGCGCGAGGCGCTCAAGCTCGACGCCGACGACTCGTACACGCGGTTGCTGCTCGCCGAGCTGATGCTCGACACCAAACGCAATGCCGAGGTCCTGAAGCTGTACGCAGGGCGTGCGCTGAACGACACCGAGCTGCTGATGGTCGTGCTCGCGGGTGGAACGGACCAGCAGAAGAATGATCTCACCGAGCGAGTCGCGGCGAATCGCCAGCGCGGTGAGACCCTGCATCGTCGCGAGGAGTCGCGGTACGCCCTGCGGGTCGAGAACGATCCGGCGAAGGCGCTCGAGCTGGCGGTGGAGAACTGGAAGGTGCAGCGGGAGCCGGCCGATGCGCGCGTGCTGATCGAAGCTGCGCGTGCGGCGAAGAGCGACGCTGCCGCTGAGCCAGCGAAGAAGTGGCTCGGCGAGACGAAGTTGCCGTGGCGGGTGCTGCAGTGACACGCGCACCGAAAACTGCCCAGAGGGGACGAGTGGCGTCTCTTCGTGTCTGCACTGCCGAAAAGCGAGCAGCCCCTCTCTTCGCGGCCGGAAAATCTGAAAGTGGTGGGGGGGTCGGTCTCGAAACGGCTAGCCGGCTAGCCAGAAATCGCCCGACCCCCCACCCGAGAAGTGCGGAAAACGTGTCACGAGGTCGAGGGGCTCTCTCGAACGAGCACGGTGCACGCAACTCGACCTTCCTTCGCTCCTCAGTGCTGTTTGCAGTCCTGCTTGCAACTCCGGCGCTCGCTCACAAAGGCTCCGACGCGTACTGGACGCTGCGCGCCGACGGCCCGAACGTCACTGGCCGCCTCGACGTCGCGCTGCGAGATCTCGATCTCCTCCTCCCGCTCGACACGAACACCGACGGCAAAGTCACCTGGGCCGAGCTCGACTCGCAGAGCGCCGCCCTCTGCTCCACCGTCACGAGCGCGCTGAAGCTCGAGCAAACCAACGCGCCCTGCCCGCTCACCTGCGGAACGTTGAAAGCGGTGCAGCACTCCGACGGCGCGTACGCCGCGCTGGAGCTCAACGCCAGGTGCCCCGCTCCCGTCACCGAGCTCACCGCGAGCTACTCGCTGCTCTTCGACCAGGACGCGCAGCACCGCGGCCTGCTCTCGCTCTCGTCGGCTGGCGACGCGCACTGGGACGCGTTCACCAACAACGTCCGCAGCCGCGCGGTGAGCTTCAAAGCCATCTCGGGTGGAGAACAAGCCGGCCTCGCCTTCACGCAAGGCATGCATCACATCGCCATCGGCTGGGACCACCTGTGCTTCCTCTTCGCGCTGTTGCTCCCGTCGGTGCTCCGCCGCTCGGGCAACACCTGGGAGCCGCGCGAGGCGTTCAAGCCGACGCTCCTCGACGTCACGAAGGTCGTCACCGCCTTCACGGTCGCGCACAGCATCACGCTCGGGCTGGCCGCGTTCGAAGTGGTGCACCCCAACGCGCACTGGGTCGAAGTCGCGATCGCCGTCAGCGTCGCGCTCGCCGCGTTCAACAACCTCGTCCCCTTCGTGCCCGACACGCGCTGGTCGCTCGCGTTCTCCCTGGGCCTGATGCACGGCTTCGGTTTCGTGCAAGCCATCGCCGACCTCGGCGCGTCGGGCCCGTCGATGTGGCTCTCGGTGCTCGGCTTCAACCTCGGAGTGGAAGCCGGCCAGCTCGCCATCGTCGCGTGCTTCGTTCCGCTCGCCTGGCTGCTGCGCGCGCGTGGTGCGTACCGGCGGGTCATTCTGCCGCTCGGCTCGGCGGTGATTCTCGGAGTCGCACTCTTCTGGACGTCGCAGCGCCTCTGACGGTTACACTCCGGCTGTGAGCGAGCAGCGCGTGGTCTTCGGATCTGGCTTCGATGGCCTCTTCTCGAAGGAGTTCCGGGCGCGCGTCACTCCGGCGTTCGACGCAGAACTGAAGAAGCTCGGAGTGAACCTCGAGAAGTCGTTCAACCCGGCGTACGACATCACGACGTGGGCGGCGGTGATCGACTCGGCGGCGCGCCACGTCTACCCGGAGCTCACGCGGCCCGACGCGTTCTGGCAGCTGGGGCGCGACACGGTCGACGGCTTCGCGCACACGCTGATCGGCAAGGCGCTGTTCGGCATGATGAAGCTCATCGGGCCTGCGCGTTCGCTGATGCGCTCCGCGCGCAGCTACGCGGCGACGAACAACTACACGAAGGTGGATCTCAATCGCACCGGCGACGCGTCGTTCACCTTCGGGCTCAACGAGAAGCACACGCTGCCGCAGTTCGACATGGGCGCGATCGAAGCGCTGCTCCAACTCTCTGGAGCGAAGAACGTGCGGGTGACGCTGCTGAATCAGAACCCCGAGGGCTTCACGATGAACCTCGAGTGGGACCCCTGATCAGCGCAGCTTCAGCTCGCGGAGCCGAAGCACGAACGTCCGGCGCGGCATTCCGATCAGCTCTGCGGCTCGCGTCTGCACTCCGCCCGCTGCCTCGAGGGCCTCGAGAATTCTTCGCTTCTCCAGCGCGCGCAGCTCGTTCGACAGCGGCACGAAGCCCACCGGCGCGACCTCGGTCGCAGGCGTCATCGCCGCCCCAGGAGCAGGAGCCGCAGGAGCCACCGTCCCCGTCAGCTGCGGCGGCAAGTGCTCGAGCTCGATGACGGGCTCGGCCGTCGTCGCCACCGCGTACTCCATCGCGTTCTTCAGCTCGCGCACGTTGCCCGGCCAGTCGTGCCCGCACAGCAACGCCATCGCCCGCGCTGACAACGTCGGCGCCTCACGCCCCGCCGCGCTCGCCGCTCCCGCGAGGAAATGACGCGCCAGCAACGCAATCTCCCGCTGCCGCTCGCGCAACGCCGGCAACGAAACCGTCGCCGCGCTCAACCGGAAATACAAATCCTGGCGGAAGCGACCGGCCTTCACCTCATTCTGCAGATTGCGATGCGTCGCCGCCACGACACGCACGTCGATGGTGCGCTCCTTGATGCTGCCCAACCGCAGCAGCGTCTTGTTCTCCAGCACCCGCAACAGCCGCGCCTGCGCCGCGAGCGAGAGCTCTCCCAATTCATCGAGGAAGATGGTCCCACCGTGCGCCGCCTCGAAGAGCCCGGGCTTCGCAGCGGTCGCTCCCGAGAACGCTCCCTTCTCGAAGCCGAACAGCTCGCTCTCGAGCAACGTCTCGGGAAGCCCCGCGCAGTTGATGGACACGAACGGCCCGGCCGCGCGCGAAGAGAAGTGATGCACCGCGAACGCCGCGTTCTCCTTGCCCGAGCCGGTCTCGCCCAACACCAGCACCGGGAGCGCCGCTTTCCCGAGCCGCTCCAACAATTGGTACACGCGCGCCATCGACGGGTCGGCCACCAGCACCGTGCGACTGGGCCCCAGCTGCACCTCGCGCACCGAGCGGTCGGCTGACTCCAGCGCGCCCACCGGCGCAGCGCCTGCGGCCTGTCTCGCCGCCAACAACAACGGAGCACTCTCCGCGCCGTCGGCAGGAAATTCGGCGTACCCACCGCGCACGTCGTCAGCCAACGGCGCGAGCGCGTCGATGAGCCGCTCCACTGCGACGGGCGCCTCGCGACGCTCCAGCTCGGGGAACAACACCAGGAGCTCGTCGTCGACCCAGGCCGCGACGTCCATCAACCGAATCACCTCACCCAGCTTCGCCTCGAGCGCCGCAGCGCTCGCCGGACGCCGCGTGAGGCGCACACAGGCGACCACGAAGGAGCGCTCGTACTTCGCGCTCCGCTCGACCTCGGCGTCGAGCCGTTCTTGAAACGCCTTCACGCCCTGCACCGGCCGCGGCTGCGCGGGCCGCGTCGCGCTGTGCAGCACGAGCGTGGTGTCGCTCACCATGATGGCGTCGCCCGGCGCGAGCGCGACGTTCACGTTGGGAGCCACCGGCCGCCCGTTGACCCGCGTGCCGTTGTGGCTGCCCAGGTCGGAGAGCGACACCACTCCATGCCGCAGTTCCAGGCGCACGTGCTTTCGCGACACACCATCATCCCCCTCGAGCAACACGCCACACTCCGGAGCACGACCAATGAACACCTCGCCGTCTTCTGGCAACAACACGGCGCGCGACGAATCAGCGAAAAAGACGTGGAGGTAGACGCGCCGACCTTCCAGCGTCGGCTTCGTCTCCCCCGCACGCGGCCTGGTTTCCCCGAGTTCCACGCGCCGCACCATACCCCCTAAGTTGTGGACTCCCGGCGGCTGAAGCGCCGCGCGCTTTCGACTCATCTTCACGGACCCGGGCACGTGGCGGTCGACGGCGTGAAGACCCAGCCCGCGCCACGCAACGACGACATCGTGTAGCTGCCCGCTCCGCCGCTCGCCGTCCACGTGCCGACCAGCGTCACCGAGCGGTTCGAGCTGTAGTGGCAGTTGTACGCGTAGCAGGTCGAGCGGAAGCTCGAAGAGTCGATGGTGTAGAAGCCATCACGCGAGAGCACGACCTCGTCGGTCCAGTCGGTCTCGGTGCCGCTGCCGGAGCTGCTGATGCTCCCCGTGGTGTACGTCTTGCGGTAGCGGCCCACGTAGGTGCACGACGACGAGGGAACGCGCGCCGACGTCGGGCAGTTGGCCACTTCGCTCGAGCGGTACATGCCGTACACCACGTTGCTCACCGTGCGGCAGCTGTCGCCGAAGCCGGTCGACGTGCCGCTCAACCCGCCACCCGTGAACGACACCGTGCGGTTCGTCGGGTTGTACGTGAAGGTGCCTGAGCTCGCGCTCGAGTTGCCCAGCGTGTACGAGAACGTGCCGTCGGCGCGCAGCGTGAGCGAGCGGTTGTCGCTGGTGAAGTCGACGTTGTTCTCGGTCTTGCCGCGCTTGGAATACGTGCCCGCGAGCCAGGTCGGCGTGTTCGACACGCAGGTGCCGGTGGCGCAGTCGACCGTGTAGCCGGGGTGGCAGGAGATGATCATCGAGCCGCACTGCGTGCGCGTGGTGCAGTCGGTGTTGGGCGACCAGCACTGCGCGGGCAGCGAGCCCATCGGAGCGCAGTACACCGGGTACGAAGACGAGGGGCAGCCGCACGTGCCCGTGGTGCAGCTGTACGAGAGCACCGACTGGCCGCAGGCGTGGAGATCTCCGCCGCAGCTCACGACCGTCGAGCACACGGTGTTGGGCGTCCAGCAGCCGCCGCCTTCCTGCGGGCAGTACGTCGGATAGTTGCCCGAGCAGGTGCCGCAGGTGCCGGCGATGCACTGCAGGCCGTTGCAGCAGGTGTTGCCCGCGCCGCACGACGCACCCGAGGCGCCGCACGTCGGTCCGCCACCGCCGGTGCCGCCTCCCGTCGCGCCGCCGCCGCCGGTGCTGCCTCCACCACCGCCCGTCGTGCCTCCACCTCCGCCAGTCGCTCCGCCTCCACCCGTCGTTCCGCCACCCGTCATGCCGCCGCCGCCGGTGATGCCTCCACCGCCGGTCGTGCCTCCGCCTCCACCCGTGGTGCCGCCTCCGCCTCCACCTCCACTCGGGCCGCCGGGCTTCACGATGCAGATGCCGCCGGTGCAGTTGAAGCCCTGAGCACACTGTCCACACGCGCTCGCGCCGAACCCGCAGGCCTGAGCGTCATTGCCGCTCTGACAGAGGCCCTCGGCATCGCAGCAGCCGCTACAGGTGCTCGCGTCGCACGGAGGTTGAACGCCGCAGCCGGCGAGCGCCGCAGCCAGCACCACTCCAAACAAGGTGTTCTTGAACATGCAGAGGGCAACTGCACGATCGGTACCTGTCGTGCGCTCCTCGGGAGCGGCCCCTCGTTCGCCCCGTGTTGGCGTGCGGAGTTGACGTCGACGGGCGCGAAAGTCTCGCGGAATTGACTCGAGCGAGGTTGAGCAAGTCTTGCTCAACGTTGAGCAAAGCCTGCCCGGACCAATTCCCTCTCCCTGTGAAACGGGGAGAGGGTCAGGGAGAGGGGCTGATGCGTCCTCTGCTCCGCTTCGCGATCTGCGCGGCACGTCGACTGCACTCGTCGCCGCACATGATGACCACCAGACGAAGCCTCTTCCTCCTGGTCGGCGTCGCGCTGTGTACGAGCGCGTGCGTCACGCCGACTGGTAAGCCGTACGACGAACGCATCGCTTCGCGGCTGCAGCTGGGCGCGAGCGACACCGAGGTGGTGTCCGCCCTCGGCAAGCCCTGGCAGGCCGAGCCGCTGGGCGTGATCTCCGACTCCGACTGCAAAGGCAGCGTCGAGTCGTGGGTCTACGTCTACGAGCGCACGGGCAAGGTGCAGTGCAACACCACGCTCAAGTTCGACGAGAAGCGCCTGCTCTGCTCGCGCAAGAGCTCCACGACGTTCAACGGTCCGCAGTGCCAGGGGGTCAAATGAAGAACGCACGCCTGTTGTCGAGTGTGGTGGTGCTCGCGCTCGCCGCGAGTGGTTGCTCGAACATCGCCGCGTCGCTGCCGACGCGCATGCCGGTGCTGCTGAGCCGGGTCGATCGCATCGGAGGCACGGCGCTGCCTCCCGCGAATGACAAGAAGGACGACTTCGACGGAGAGAGCGGGAGCGGCTTCTGGGTCTTCTACGGCTCCGCGTACCCGGTGGTGTCGGCGCAGTACCCGAGCACGATGGAAGTCGATGGTCAGGTGCGCGCTGCAGCCGCCGAGCGCGCCGGTCAGGGCCCGCTGCGTGACTACAACATGCGGCTCACCGGCTACCGCGCGGGTTCCTACATTCACTTCTTCGGCGGCACGTACGGCACGTACCGCTACTGGCGCGCCTTCGGCTCGATGGAGCGTCCATGAACCGCACCGCTCTGCTGTTGATGTCGATGACGCTCCTCGTGGGCTGCGCCGGAGCGCGCACCACCATCGTCGCGCCTGACACGCGCTTCCCCGTCTCGTTGTCGGAAGGCATGCGCGCGCCCGACGGCCATCTGCTCGAGCCGGCGGAGATGGAAGTGGTGGGCACGTTCGAGAGCAAGCGCACCATCTGGGGAATGCTGTACTCCATCATTCCGCTCACGCCGACGACCGACCTCTCGAAGGAAGTCGATCAACAGGTCGAGGCCGCGGGTGGGCAGGCCATCGTTCGACTCAAGACCGAGGCGCAGCACTGCGCGTTCAACCACTTCATCGTGTTCTCGTTCATTCCGGTGTGGCCGGGGTGCTCGAACATCGTGGTCTCGGGAGACATCATTCGCTACCGGCCGGCGGTGGTGACGGTGCCGACGCCGACGCAGGCGCCGACCGCTCCGGTGCCCGCTGCGCCGCCTGCAGTTCCGCCGGTCACGCCGAAGATCATCAAGCGCAGCAAGGGCAGAACGCGTTCGCGGCTCCGCTCGAGGCGCTGGACGTGAAGCGCCCGGCGCTCGCGGCGGTGTTCGCGCTCGTCGCCGTGCTCCAGGGCTGCAAGGGCGACTGCGAGACGGAGCGCTGCAGCTCGGGGCGCACCTACGAGAGCTGCGTCGAGGGCAAGGCGCTCGTCATTCGTGACGACCGGGGCGCCGAGTTCTCGCGGTGCGAGCCCGACTACGGCCCCGGCAACGCGGCGGGCGTCTACGTGGGGACCGACAAGAACGACTGCGCGCTGCAGCACTCCCTGTCACGCGATGCGATTTGCGAGGCGTACGCGTCGGGCAGCCTCGGCAGAGGCGGAGGCGGAGGCAGCGGCGGCGGTTCGGGTGGTGGCTCGGGTGGCTCTGGAGGCGGCTCGAGTGCGGGCCGCAGCTATTGCTTCAAACACAACTCCAACGGCCACTGCGACTGCGTCAACCGCGACGACGCGAGCTCGTACCCGTCGAGCGAATACACCCGCGTCTCGTCGTGCAACACGAGCGTCGGGTTGGTGGGGCCGGCGTGCTGCATCTCGCGCGACGGCTCGGGGAAGGCGACGGCCTGCTACTGCACGTCGTCGCCGCGCGCGTGTCGCGAGAACGGGGAATCGTGCAGCTGCCCGATGGGGAACACGTCGGGGGAGATTCCGCAGATTCGCAATTCGTGTCAGCCGACGGGCGGGCGCATCTGCTGCCAGAGCAACAGCTTCTGCCGCTGTGGAATGGAGCAGTACGCCGGCGCAGGGTGCATCGGCTTCGGCGGCTTCAACGAAGACTCGTACCCCATCTCGTCGTGCACGGCGCCAGCGCTGCCCATCAACTGGTGCACTAGCGAGGAGAAGACGTCGTGCGACGGGTTGGCGTGGGCTCCGTGAAGAGGTCTGCGGCGAGCTCTTGCAGCGGCACTTCGTGAGCGTCGAACGCAGTGACGTGCGGACTCGCGCGAAGGTCGGACAGGCCGAACCGATCTTCGCGCTCGAGGACGAGGAGGCTCGAGGGCGGAGGCGGGGGATCTCCAGCTCGAGAGCCGAAGCCGATCGCTCGATCTGGATGAAAGGCGAGAGCACTCCAGATCGAGCGGTCGTCCCGGCGCATCAGGCGCACTTCGCCGCGTCGCACGACCGCGAGGTGGCTGCGCGAGACACTCAACGCGCGCGCGTCGTCGCAGAAGCGCGCGTCACCGTCGACCGTCTTGCCGTGTTCATCGAGCACCACCACGGCTGACTTCGAGCAGTACGCGACGAGCTTTCCATCGGCCGAGACGCTGCGCGCGCCCCACAGCGAAGTCTCGACACGCGCACGCAGCGTTCCGTCGTCGGAGAACAGCGCGAGCGCGTCTCGCTCGAACACCGCGACGCCCGAGGCCAGGCGCTGGAGTCGTTCCGCGTAGCCACCTCCGGGCACGCGCTTGATGAACTCGAGCGACGGCACCTGGAGGAACCACAGGTCGGGCTCGGTCCACAGCGAGAGGGCGACGCCGGTCTTCGTCCACACCAGGTCGGCCGCGGGCTGTTCACCGGAGCCACCGCGCATGCCGTCTTGTTTTTCGAGCGGGTAGCTGCGGCGCGCGAGCCGCTTTCCGTCGCGCGACCAGGCGGTCACGTGCTCGGCGTCGACCAGGACGAAGGCACGGCTTCCCGGCTGAAACGACGCGACGGCGTGCGGCCAGTCGGTGAGCTTCTCGGAGCGGAGCACCGTCCCTCTCGTCAGGTCGTAGAGCCGCCATTCGGTGTGGAGCACGACGACCGCGCGGGTGCGCGGCTCGTCGACGGTGACTGCGCTGACCCAATCGTCTTTCGCGACGCTCACGCGGGTGAGCCGCCCGCCGCTGCTCTCGAGGACGAATTCGCCGTCGCGCACCGAGCGATTCAGCTCGAAGGCGGGCCCGGCGGCGAGGCGTTGGTCGTCGTCGGTGAGCGGTTGGAGGCCGGCGGGACCGAGCGCCTCGAGCCGCGCGCCGCGGATGAGCACGTGGTCGTCGCGAAGGAAGACGGCGGTGGGAATCGAGAGGCTGCTGAAGGTCTGGGCTTCGCGCGGCGGTTGTTTTCCGTCGAGCGAATTGAACCGCACCGAGCTGCGATGGGTCTCGAGCACGTCGTCGCCCGCGACGAGGAGCGGCCGGCCGTCATCGAACTTCGCGGGCGGCGAGCGCAGGTCCCACAGCCACGTGCCGCCGTACGTGCTGAGCAGCAAGCGGTCGCCGCAGAAGCGAGCGGAGACGGTCGAGGTCGTCTCGAACTCGGTGGTCGCGAGCTGTCGACCGGTGTCGGTGTCTTCGACGACGACTTGCACGCGGTTTCCGTCGAGCGCTTTGACGCGGGCCAGGCGATCGGCGCGCTCGTCTGCGAAGACGGCTTCGTTCTGCGGCTGCAACGTGCGCACGGGCTCGAGCTTGCGCGTCAGCACGCGGAGCTCGGTCGGCGTCACGCTGAGGAGGATGCGCGTCGCGGTGAGCTGCACGCGCGGGTTGCCGCCGTAGGGTCGCCAGTGGTCGCTGCCGCGCTCGGGTTCGAGCTGGAGTGACGAGGCGCGCGGCTCGGAGCCGGAGAGGTCGTACGCATCGAGCGAGTCGGTGTGCACGACGAGGAGCAGATCGTCGCCCGCAAAGAGGAGGTACTTGATGCTGGTCGCGGTGAGCTCGACGGCGAAGTCGCTCGTGCGGCCGCGAACGTGAAGTTGCGCGGGGAGCGTGAACTGCGGGCCCTCGAGCCAGGCGACGCGGTTGGGAGAGCGCGCGACGCAGCAGGTGCGCGCGGCGATGGAGCGTGTTTCCCCGGTGCGCCAGTTCCATTCGGTGGGCCCGACTCCGAGAAGATCGCCGCTCTGGTCGAAGGCGATGGGCCCGCGCTCGGGGAAGAATGAAGTGGCGAGCACCTTGCCGGTGGAACGCTCGACGATGGCGACGCGACCGGCGAGGTCGATGATCGCGCAACGCTCGGAGCGCACATCACAGGTCGCCGCGAGACTCGAGTCGGAGCCGAGGCCAGTGCCGTAGAGAACACTCGAGGCCAACGTGAGGAGCGCACCGAGAGGGCTCATGGCGCTCGTTGGACAGTGCGGCGCTGCGACGGTTCCCGCGACGGCATTCACCTCCGTCGTCCGACCGCGGAGAAATGGGTAGCGACGCTCAGCTTCGGCAGAACTCGATCAGCACATTCCTGAGCAGAAACAGCACCTCGGCGTAGTTCGCCAGAACGATCAGGTCTGAGCGGTACAAGGAGTCAATCCGAGGAGTCTTGAGCTTCTCGAGAGTCGCTGCGGCTGCTGCAGGGTCGTTCAGCTTGCGACCACTCGAGACTCGCAGCGCGAGAGGACCGACCTCGCTCGCAAAGACCTCGAGGTCAGTCTCGACGGAGAGTTCACCGGTCTCGAATTCTGCTCGCGAGAGTGACGCGCGAGCGCTCCGAGCCGAATCGGAGAGTTCCTTCATCCATCCGTACAGATGGGCGACTCGCCTGACCAGAACGGCGCTCTCAGCTTTTCCAATCATGGCTCACCTCTGTTGCGCTCGAGCCACGCAATGACGGGAGTGAGAGATTCCTCGGCAATGCTCCGGCGCTTTGACTCGTCGAACTTCACGTCGCTGACACGGATCGTTCCCAGCCGTCGCAGAGAGTGAGCTGCGATGGGGTCGGCGACCTGCTGCCACTGAAAGGAGCTCGGGACCTCGTACACGACGTAGTCATCGGAGTAGTCGTCGAGCACTTCGTCGAATTCCGACTCGAGCACGAGATGGGCCCCGCGGAGCTCGAGCAACAGCACACGCGGAACGTCCCAGAAGCCACGGTACGTGAACGCAACCCATCGAGTCGGCATCCGGCTCAGCTTGGCAGGATCTGCCTGCGACGCTCAGCGCGCGGTCACCTTCAGCGGGCTGCGTGAGCTCGCTTCGTTCTGCAGCGCCGCACGCGCATCGAGCAACCGCTTGCGCGCGGACTCGAGCGCCTCGGCCGCGGCACGGCCGGCAGCGTCATCGGCTTGCATCAACGTATGCGCCGCGTCGGTCAGCGCCTTCACGCTGGCCTCGAGCTCGCTCGCTGCGCGGTAACAGAGTCTTGCTGTGGAGGCGGATTCCCAGCGCATGACGTCAGCTCGCCAAGCCGTAGGAAACTTCGCGGTTCGCCGCCGTGAGCTGCCGCGCCTTGAGCGCCGCCTGCACCGCATCGCGCGCGCGGACCAGCGCGGCTTCGGCCTCGTGCAGCGCCGCGACCATCTCGCTCTGCGGATCCGTCAGACCGTTCAACTCACGCAGCGTCGCGCTCACCGTGCTCGCGCTCGCGTCGATCGCTCCCGCGGCCTTGAAGCAGGTCCGCGCTCGGTCCATCCAGCTGCTCCAGCGGTTCGTCGTGTTCATGCGAGACACAGTACCGGGTGACACTGACATTCCCGGCGACGACGCCCGCAACTGCCTGTAACTGTTGCGAATTCCTCTTTCCGGACCGCTTAACCATCGATTCGACTGAGTTCTGAAAAGACTTCGACTCCGTGAGTGGGCTCGCTGCCATCGATTTCCTGCACGGCGGCGATCTCGGCGAACGTCCACACGACATCTTCTTCGTCACTGTTCTTGTACGAGTGGCGACGCTCGCGACCGAGCGCTTCGGCAGCCTGCATCGCCGCGGCTTCGTTCACGGCGCGAACAAGCACCCAGGCGTCTTCGCGCAATGACGGTGTTTCGTCGGCTACGCGGCACTCGAAAACCAGACGCGCACAGAACCATCTCATCACGCCGCTCTCGCTCATCTCGCACCAGAGAGCAGATGGATCGCATGCGCATCGCCCTGCCGCGCTGCGATTCGTATCCAGTTCGTCTTGCCGAAGGTCACCGCGAGCCAACCTGCGGCATCGCGATGGCCGAATCGATGCGCACGGCGAAGGAGCGCCTCTGCTTCTCGTCTCCGCGGTCTCCGGAGCGCAAGCAGTGCCAGCGCGTAGTGAAACAATGCCTCGGGAAGCGCGTTCTCCGCAGCGCGCAGCAGCCACCGAAGCGATTGGCGAACTCGACCTCGACGCTTCAGCACGACGGAGAGCTGGAGCTGCGCAGCCGGCTCGTTCAGCCGCGCCGCTCGCTCGATCAACTCGACCATCTCGCCTCGACGCAGAGGCGGAGTGAGTCGAACCTTGATCAGGTACGCGAGGCACGTCATCGCGACACGGTCTCCTCTGGAAGCAGCCGCGCGCAGCGAGACGACGACTTCGGGAAGTTGCCTGCGCACGCGGCGACTCAGACTCGCTGCTGGGCGACCCCACAGTTCCGCCATGAACTTCTTCTCGGTGCGCCGCATCGTTTCGAAGGGTCGCGCTCGCGGGCCGAAGCTGACCGGTGAACGTGGCCTAGTACGCACCACCGACGGGAACGCGGCCGGTCTCGTCGGGCTGAACCACGTGCAAGACGTAGTTCTGGCTCGTGCACGAGGACATGAACAACCAGAAGTACAGCGAGTCTCCCGATTTCACGTCACGCACGAAGGCGTCGAGGTCATCGGGTGTCTTGAGCAGCGCGTGATCTGGCTCGCGCGCACCTCTGAAGAACCGACGTTCAGCGATGACTGGTCCATCGGCCGCGATGAGGCGACGCAGTTCTTCGAGCCGAGAAGCTGTCACGACCGTGGAAGGAGAGTGCGTCCATTCGCTCATGGCTTCGTCTTGCTCTCGGACTTCGGCGCTGAAGGTGGGAAGAGCTCACTCCATTCATCGATTCTACAGCGCCAGCGCGCGTGACGATTCCACTCGGGCGCTGGGTCGTTGCGCTCGGCAATTCCGGTGGCGAGCAGGTAGCCACGCTTGCCGTCTTCGACGTCTTCTTCGTAAAGGTGAAGACGAAGTCCGGCGCTCAGGACGATGCGCGTTCCAGAAGAATCGAAGACCTCGTCGGTCCTCGAAAGCGGCACGACGTCGGTCTCGACCATGTCCTCGAACAACACCCGGACTCTCGGTCGGTCGAGTTCGATTTCGTCAAACGAGTTGCTCATGACTTTGCCGCGCTCAATGACGCGGGCAGCCGCGCCGCGCTGACGCTCGGAACTCCGTCAACAACCGATCCAGTCCCGACGCGATGACATCGAGTGATTCCTCGTCGAGCGGCACGGGCGCGGAGAAGAGCTCCAACTCGACAACTGCGTTCGGATGTCCCCAGCTGACATCCGCAGAGTCCACCTGCGCTCGAGCCTCCCGAAAGTTCCGAACGCTCACATCGAGAACCAGTGAATTCTGATCGGGACCATCGAACGCGCAATCCAGGCCGAGCAGGTACCCTCGGTAGTCAGTCCGTTTTCCAATCTCCGTATCGAGGATGGCGATCTTGAGATCCGGAAACTCGTGCACGAGCGTCGCGTGCTCACTCACGAGTCTCGGCAGGATGATGCCGCGCAGCTTCTCGAAGTACTCGTTCATCTGAGGTTGCTTCGGCCCCTCACCCCGGCCCTCTCCCCGCTTCGCAAGGAGAGGGAGACTCAGCTACGTGCACGGAACAGCCAACTTCGCGACCGGGGAAATTCGCTTTCCCACCTTCGCGGTCAGCTCCATCAGGCCGCACGCCGTCACCGGCACGAGGAACGGAGTGAGCTCGGTGTCGTAGTCCGTCTTCTGCTTCGCCTTGAAGGTCTGCGTCTTCTTGTTCTGCTTCACCGAGAGCTCGACGTTCTCGGGGTGACGCTCGCCCGCTTCTCCGCCCGTCATCGACCACACTTCGATCGCGAGCCAGATCACCTCGCTCGGGTCTCCGCTGAGCGTCGGCGTCGACACTCCGTTCAAGAGCTCTGCGCCGAACGTCGGACCCGTCTCGTTCATCGTCAGCTGCTGCGCGAAGAGCACCGGCTCGTACGGCATCGGACGCGGCGGTGATGATGACAGCGTCAAGGTCACGGCCAATTCGAGAAACATTTCTGGGCCCTCTCCCCGACCCTCTCCCCTGGCGGGGGAGAGGGAGATTCTTCTCTCAGTGCTTCACCGCTTCGAAGTTGAACTCCACGCGGCGGTTCTGCTCGCGCCCGTCTGGCGTGTCGTTCGGCGCGGTCGGTTGATCTGGACCAAACCCGACAGGCTTGAGCCGCGTCGCCGCCACGCCCTTCTTCACCAGGTATGCCTTCACCGCTTCCGCGCGCTGCTGCGACAACTTCAGGTTCTTCACGCGCGTGCCCTGCGAGTCGGTGTGCCCTTCGATGCGCACCAGCTCGACCTCGGTGTGGTTGCTCAGCACCTGCGCCACGTTGTCGAGCAGCTTGAACGACCGCGGCAACACCACGCTCTTGCCCGTCGCGAAGAACACCTTCTCCTTGATGACCAGCTTCTCGCCGCTGATGACCACCAGCTGCTTCTCGGTCTCCGGACAACCCGCGTTGTCGATGGCGCCCTTCACCGTCGGGCAGTTGTCGACCACGTCTTCCACTCCGTCGCCGTCGCCGTCCTTCACCGGGCAGCCGCGCCGCTCGACCAGACCCGCTTCGTCGGGGCACTCGTCCTTCTCGTCTTCCACCGTGTCGTGGTCGCGGTCCTTCAGCGGGCAGCCGTTGCGCTCGACCGGGCCAGCCTCGTCGGGACACGCATCGACGCCGTCTTCCACCGTGTCCTTGTCGCGATCGGGAATCGGGCAACCCTTGCGCTCGACGGGACCAGGCACCGTCACACACAAATCGTTGTCGTCGATGACCGTGTCACCGTCGGTGTCGGGAATCTTGCAGCCCCGGCGCGACGCCGCTCCGGGCTCACGCAGGCAGCGGTCGGTCGCGTTCAACACGCCGTCAGCGTCGAGGTCCTTGTCGGCGCAGTCGCGACGCAGCGTCTCGTCACTCACGCTCGCATCACACTGCGGCGCAGCGGGCGTCACGTCGATCGGCGGCGCAACGGCCACTCCGAGCATCGCGCGAAACGCCGGAGTCCCCGGCAGCGCCCCAAACCCCGGCCCGCCAATCGCGAAAATCTCGACCCACTTCCCGAGCGGGTAGCGCACGCCCGCAAGCAGTTCGGTACCGGCGAGGCCGTGGTCGAACTCCACCAGTCCGCGCACCGTGAGCTCGCCGCGCAGCTTCGACGCTTCGTGTTTTCCGAGCGCGCTCACCGCCCACGTGAAGGTCGAGCCGGTGCCGTTCTCGGTGATGCCCGCTCCGGGAGCGCCCGCTCCACCGCGAACCAGGAAGCCGACCTCGGTGCCGAGCCGAAGCCAGGGCGTGAAGTCACGCCCCGCACTCACCCGCGGAGCCACCGCGATGGGGCTCACCTGCGTGTACGCCGCCGTCGAACCGAACGGCAGCCCGAGCCCGAGCTGCACCGCGAGGTCGAGCGGCATGTTCTTCGCCTGCTTGAGCAACGCGAAGCGACCCGAAATCCACGGGGTGCCCATGCCCGCCGCGGCGATTCCGTTCACGCCCCAGTCGCCCAGATTGTCTCCGCGCTGAAAGGCCACGATGGGCAGCTGCAGGCCGACCTCGAGCCAGTCGACCGGTGACCACGCGCCCATCAGGTGCGCCGTGATGCGGCTGCCGACGATGCTGCCGACGCGCTCCTTCGTGTCCGAGCGATAGAGGACCAGCGGGTCGTGCTGGTAGTGCGCGATGAGCGAGGCGCGCCACTGGCCGCGCGGCATCACGTCGCCCGTCGGCGTGATGAGACCGGAGGAGGCGCCCGGGTTGAGATCGAGACGCTCGACTTCGAAGCCGGCGACTTGAGCGTTGGCGACTCCGGCGGTCAGGAGGACGACGGCTGCTGCGGCGGCCCGGGCTCCCTCACCCAGAGCCT
Source organism: Archangium sp. (assembly GCA_047600485.1). GTDB lineage: Bacteria > Myxococcota > Myxococcia > Myxococcales > Myxococcaceae > Archangium_A. The sequence goes on along the minus strand of JASGKS010000001.1, from coordinate 8,552,344 downwards.
CTCCCCTGGGGAGAGGGGTTTTCTTTCTTCGCAGCGCGAAGAGGAAGAACAGCGCACCGAAGAGTGCAACGGAGCCATCGGTCTCAGCGCAGCCGCAACCGCCACCGCGCACGTACAAATCAGGCCGCGTGCTCACGATGGGTGCCGTCACCGTCCACGTCACCGTCTGCTCACTCGTATTCCCCGCGGGGTCGGTCGCGCGAATGATGAGCGTGTGGTTACCGTCGCCCGCGCTGCTGGTGTCGAGGGGGCTCGAGCACGGCTTGAAGTCAGCACCGTCGATGCTGCACTCGTAGGTCGTGCCGGTCTCGTTCGAGGTGAAGGTGACGGTCGGCGGCGTCTCGGTGTTCGGCTGATCCTTGGTGACGGTGATGACCGGCGGCGTGGTGTCGACGGTGATGCTCACCTGCACCGGCGGCGACTCGTAACCCATGAACTCGGCCTTCGCGCCGAGGGTGTGCATGCCGTCGCTCAGCGCAGTGGGCAGCGTGAACGTCCAATTGCCCATCGCATCGGCGGTGGTGGTGCCGACCACCATTCCGTCGACCGTGATGGTGACGGTCGAGCCCGGCGTCGCGGTGCCCGTCAGCGTCGGAGTCGAGTCGTTGGTCAGCGTGCCCGTCGTCGGCGTGGTGATGGTCACCGCCACGGTCGGAATCACGATGGTGAAGTCATTCACGTTCGACGGAGCGCTCACGTTGCCGGCGCCGTCGGTGGCGGTCGCAGAAACACGGTGCGCTCCGGCGGGCAAGGTGGCGGTGCTGGTGCAGCTCCACGAGCCGTCGGCTGCGGCGACCGCGGTGCACACCTCTTGATCATCCACGCTCACGCGCACCGTGCTGCCGGGCTCGGCGGTCCCGGTGAAGCGCGGCGTGCGCGTGTAGATGGTGCTCTCGTCAGCCGGGGTGCTCACCACCGGAGGCGTCGGCGCCGTCGAGTCCACCGTCCACGTGCGGCTCGCGGGCGTGGAATCGGAATTCATGCCGTCGACCGCGCGCACATCGAGGGTGTGCGAGCCGTCGGACAAATTCGCGAAGGTGGTCGGCGTGCTGCACGGCACGAACGCCGCGCCGTCGAGCGAGCACTCGTAGGTGCTCCCCAGCACGGTCGAGGTGAACGCGAAGTCCGCGCTCGTGCTGCGCACCGTGCCACTCGGGCCCGCGATGATGGCGGTGTCGAGAATCGACGTGTCGACGGTGAACGGCACCGGAGTCGACGGCTGCGAGACGTTGCCCGCCGCGTCGGTCACGGTCGCCGTGACGGTGTGCGCGCCGCCAGAGAGGGCCGACGGAGCAGCGCACGCGAAGTTGCCGCTCGCGTCAGCCGTGGTGGTGCACACCACGTTTCCATCAACTGACACGTTGACCGTGCTGTTGGCCTCCGCCGTGCCGGTGAAGGTCGGCGTCGCCGAGGTCGTCGCGTTGGCCGCCGGCGAAGTGATGACCGGCCGCGCGGGCGCCATGGTGTCCACCGTGAACGTGACGACCGCGGGCGTCGGGTCGACCACGCCGGCGCCGTTCACCGCGCGCACTTCGACGCGATGCGGGCCTTCGGTGCTGGTGAGGCTCAGAGGGTTCGTGCAGGTCGCGAACGCCGCACCATCGACGCTGCACTCGTAGGTCACGTTCTGCGTATCGGAGCCGAACGCGATGCTCTGCGTCGTGGTGTTCACCGTGCCGCTCGGGCCACTGGTGATGAACGTGTCAGGCGCTCCGCTGGCGACGGTGAAGGCGCGCGGCAGCGAAGGCATGGACGCGTTGCCCGCGGCGTCGGTGGAGACAGCCGTCGCGGTGTGCGCGCCCATCGAGAGCGGCGTGGTGCCGGTGCAGCTCCAGGTGCCGCTCGAGGTGGTGGTCGCGGTGCACACGGTCATTCCGTCGACCGTGACGGTGACCGTGCTGCCCGGCTCGGCCAAGCCACCGAAGCGCGGCATCGGCCCAGTCGTCGCGTCAGCCACGGGCTCGGTGATGGTGGGCGCAGTCGGCGCCACGGTGTCCACCGTCCACGTCGCGACCGCGGGAGTCGCGTCCTTGTTGCCCGCCGCATCGACCGCGCGCACGAGCAGCACGTGCAGGCCGTTGGCGAGGTTCATGAGCGTGGTGGGAGTCGGACACGCCGCGAAGACCGCGCCGTCCAGCGAGCACTCGAACGTCGCGCCCGCCTCGTCGCTGCTGAACGCGAAGTCCGCGCTGGTCGAGTTGGTGAACGCCGCGGGCCGCATGGTGATGGTGGTCTCGGGCAGGTCGGTGTCCACGGTCCACGTGCGGGTGGCCGGAGTCGCATCGACGTTGCCGCCCGGGTCGATGGCGCGCACCGACAGCGTGTGGCTGCCGTCGGTCAGACCGTTGAAGGTGGTGGTCGCGTTGCAGGCGGTGAAGGCCGCTCCGTCGAGCGAGCACTCGAAGGTCGAGTTGGGCTTGGTGCTGGTGAAGGTGAACGTCGCGTCAGTCGCGCTCACGCTGCCGGTGGGGCCGGTGGCGATGACGGTGTCGGGCTCGCTGGCGTCGACGGTCCACGTCGCGGTCGCCGGAGTCGGATCGACGTTGCCCGCCGCGTCAACGGCTCGCACGGCGATGGTATGTTGACCATCATTCAATGCGCTCAGCGCGAGCGGCGAGGGGCACGCCGAGAACGCCGCGCCGTCGAGTGAGCACTCGAAGGTCGAGCCCGGCTCGGACGACGTGAAGGTGATGCTGGCGGTCGACACGTTGACCGTGCCGTTCGGCGCGCTGGTGATGGTGGTGTCGGGCGGAGCGGTGTCGACGGTCCACGTGCGCGTCGCGGGCGTGCTGTCGACGTTGCCGGCGGTATCGATGCTGCGCACCGCGATGGTGTGCGAGCCGTCGGCGAGGCCGGTGAGCGTGTGCGCCGCGGGGCACGCAGTGAAGAGGCCCATGTCGAGCGAGCACTCGAAGGTCGCGCCCGGCTCGGTCGAGGTGAAGGTGAACGTCGCGGTGGTGGAAGAAGTGGAGCCGACCGGGCCCATGGCGATGGCGGTGTCGGGCTCGGTGCGATCGACGGTCCACGAGATGACCGCAGGCGTGGGGTCGACGTTGCCGGCCGCGTCGATGCCGCGCACGCGAACGCTGTGAGCGCCTTCGCTGAGACCGCTCAACGTCAGCGGAGACGTGCACGCCGTGAAGGCCGCGCCATCGACGCTGCACTCGAACGTCGAGCCAGGCTCGGTCGCGGTGAACGCGATGGTGGCGCTCTGCGACGACGTCGAAGCCGGAGGCCCGCTGGTGATGGTGGTGTCGGGAGGCGTGGTGTCGACGGTCCACGTGAAGGAAGCCGGCGTCGGGTCAGCGTTGCCAACGGTGTCGACCGCGCGCACGCGGTAGGTGTGCGAGCCGTCCGCGAGGCCGCTCAAGTTCTGCGGAGAAGCGCAGGTGGTGAAGGCCGCTCCATCGAGCGAGCACTCAAAGGTCGCGGTCGCGTCGGGCGAGGTGAACGCGAACGACGCGCCGGTGTTCGACGTCAGCGCAGGCGGCGTCGAGGTGAACGAGGTGTCGGGCGGCGTGGTGTCGACGGTCCACGTGAACGAAGCCGGCGTGGGGTCGACGTTGCCCGAGGGGTCGATGGCGCGGGCGCGGAAGGTGTGAGCACCGTCGGCGAGCCCCGTCAGCGTGCGCGGTGAAGTGCAGGCGGTGAAGGCCGCGCCGTCGAGCGAGCACTCGAAGGTCGAGCCCGCCTCGGTGGACGTGAAGGCGAACGTGCCGCTCGCCGAGCTCGAGCTCGCAGCCGGAGTCGACGTGAACGACGTGTCAGGCGGCGTGGTGTCGATGGCCCAGGTGTACGAGGCCGGAGTGGGGTCGATGTTGCCCGCCGCGTCCACCGCGCGCGTGCGGAAGGTGTGTGAGCCCGTCGACAGACCGGTCAGCGTGAGCGGCGAAGTGCAGGTCGTGAAGGCCGCGCCGTCGAGCGAGCACTGCAGCGTGCTGCCCGCCTCGGTCGAGTTGAACGCGAACGTCGCGCTGGTCGAGTTGGAGTTCGCCGGAGGCGTCGCCGTGAAGACGGTGTCGGGCGGCGTGGTGTCGACGGTCCACGTGTACGAGGCCGGAGTCGCATCGACGTTGCCCGCGGAGTCGATGGCACGCGCGCGGAACGTGTGCGAGCCGTCGGTGAGGCCGGTGAGCGCGCGGGGCGAAGTGCAGGTGGTGAAGGCCGCTCCATCGAGCGAGCACTCGAACGTCGAGCCCGCTTCGGTCGACGTGAACGAGAACGACGCGCTCGCGGAGTTGCTGGTCGCAGGCGGCGTCGCGGTGAACGTGGTGTCGGGCGCCGCCGTGTCGACGGTCCACGTGTACGAAGCGGGAGTCGCATCGAGGTTGCCCGCCGCGTCGACCGCGCGCGCGCGGAAGGTGTGCGAGCCGTCGGTGAGGCCGGTGACCGTGCGCGGCGAAGTGCAGGCGGTGAAGGCCGCGCCATCGAGCGAGCACTGCAGCGTCGCGGTCGCGTCGGGCGAGTTGAAGGCGAACGTGCCGCTCGACGAGTTGCTCACGGCCGGAGGCGTCGAGGTGATGACCGTGTCCGGAGCGACGGTGTCGACGTTCCACGTGTACGCGGCGGGCGTAGGGTCGACGTTGCCGGCCGGGTCGATGGCGCGAACGCGGAAGGTGTGTGAGCCGTCGGCGAGCGGGCCGATGACGACTCCGGAACTGCACGTGGTGAAGGCGCCGCCGTCGATGCTGCACTGGAAGGTCGAGCCCGCCTCGGTCGCGGTGAAGGTGAACGTGCCCGTCGTGGTGTTGGCGTTCGCGGGCGGCTGCGAGGTGATGGTGGTGTCGGGAGGTGCGGTGTCAACGGTCCACGCGTACGAGGCCGGAGTGGCGTCGACGTTGCCGGCAGGATCAATCGCGCGAACGGCGAACGTGTGGCCACCGTTGGCGAGGCCCGTGTAGCTCGCGGGGCACGCGCCGAACGCCGCGCCATCGAGCGAGCACTGGAACGTCGAGCCCGCCTCGGTCGAGGTGAAGGTGAACGCCGCGCTGGTCGAGTTGGTCAGCGCCGGAGGGCCCGAGGTGATGGTGGTGTCGGGCGCCACGGTGTCGACGGTCCACGTGTACGAAGCGGGCGTGGGGTCGGTGTTGCCCGCGGGGTCGGTCGAACGAACCGCGAAGGTGTGCGAGCCGTTGCCAAGGCCGGTGTAGCTCGCGGGGCACGCGCCGAACGCCGCGCCATCGAGCGAGCACTGGAACGTCGAGCCTGCCTCGGTCGAGGTGAACGTGAACGCCGCGCTGGTCGAGTTGGAGACCGCGGGCGGCTGCGAGGTGATGGTGGTGTCGGGCGGCGTGAGATCGACGGTCCACGCGTACGTCGCAGGCGTGGGGTCAACCTGGTTGCCGGCGACCGAGCGCACCGCGAAGGTGTGCGCGCCCGCTCCGACGCTGAAGCCGACGCCGCTGGTGCAGGTGCTGAAGGCCGCGCCGTCGAGCGAGCATTGGAAGGTGACTCCCGCGGGAGAGCCGTTGAACGTGAAGCTCGCCGCGGTGGAGTTGGTGACGCTCGCCGGGCCGGTGAGAATCGTGGTGTCGGGCGTCGCGATGCACTGCCCCTGGAAGGGCGCGCCGCCACCGGTCACGCACACCGGAGTCGCCGCCGCGCACTCCGCGTTGCTGGCGCACGCGCGGCAGCTGACCACGCCACCCGAAGTGTGCACCGAGGTGTCGCAGAACGGCGTGGTGCCGGTGCAGTGCGCGCCTGCGGGGAGCGCGGTGTTGAGCCGCCCGCCGGCGGGTTCGGCCGTGTCGAGCACGCAGTCGTCGTCGTCGTCGAAGTCGGCGTAGTCGGGCACGCCGTCACCGTCGAAGTCAGGCGCGATTCCGGGCGCGGTGCAGGTGCCCGCTTCGGTGGAGTCGGGAATGCCGTTGCCATCGGTGTCGAACGCGAGCGCCGGCCGCAGCACAGCGTGACTGTCGTTGAGCGAGCCGCCGCCGAACGACCAGACGGTGACGGCGCGGGTGGTCGAGATGTCCCAGGTGCAGCCCTTGGTGAGGGCGGGCGTGGTGGCGTTGGTGAGGAAGCCGTTCGCGCCGAGCGTGGTGGTGAAGGCGACGCACGTGCCCGAGGCGGGACGCGGAGTCGCAGTGACCGTGGTGTTGGCGTCGCGCGCGAAGAGCACCAGGCCCGGCTCGGCGGAGACGCTGCTCGAGCGCAGCAGGAAGCCGGTGCCGTTCTGGCCGAAGTTCATGGTGAGGTCGTCACCCATGTCGTCGATGGTGTTGCCGCCTTCGGTGTCACCGGCCCACAGCTCGACGTTGGCGTTCGCTGTGGTGACGTCGAGCCGATAGTGCGCGAAGCCCATGGCGCCGCGGTAGAAGATGGAGTTCGCCGGCACGGTGAACGGGCTGCCACCGATGGCGGCTCCGAGGCCCGCGGCGCTGACGCTGCGAATGGTGAAGCTGACGGCCGTCGCGCTGCGGTTCATCACCGCGATGGCGCCGCGGTCCCAGTTGTGAGTGCTGAAGAGGAAGGAAGCGCCGCGATCGTTGTCGCAGTCGGCGGGTGCTCCGGTGCCCGTGGGGACGGGCGGCACCGCCGTGTAGCCATTGCCGACGTTCTGCGCGATGGCGACTTCGCCGCCGCCGCTGGTGACGACGGTGAAGACGTCTCCTTGCTGGAAGCCGGGAATCGTGAAGTCGGGCTGCCAGACGCCGTTGGCCACCACCGCCTGCGACGTGCTGAGGCCGGTGCGGCGGTTGGTGATGGTGACCGTGCCCGCGACGCGCGCGAAGACCGAGATGCGCGTGCCGACCGAGGTGTTGAACTGCGGCGCGATGACGTGGTTGTTGCCGTAGAACTTCTTGCCGTCGGGCGTGGGGAAGAAGAACGAGCCCGAGAAGTCGCAGCAGTCCATGCCCGTGGTGGCGAGCAGCGCCTGGCTGGTGTCGAGACGGAAGTTGATGCCGGTGGCGCTGGCGTTGGTGACGACGACCACGCGCTGGTACTGCGTGAGCGTGCCGGTGATCGGCGTGCCCGACGGCAGCGGTTGGTAGGTGTACGAGGTGGTGCCGGCGTTCGTCCCGATCAGGATCAACGCGGCGTTGGTGCCACCCGCGTTGCCGGTCAGGCGGCCGAAGTAGACCTCGGCGGCTTCAGCACTGAGTGATGCGAGAACCACGGCGAGCACCAGCGTGAACTGCAGCGCTCCGCCAAGACGACGAACGAACTTCTGAATCATCTGCACCCTCGTGAACTTCAGTGGCGTGGAATCTTCCGAGGGTGGAAGTGGAGATCACTGGGTGTTTTTCTGCAATCGAGTCAAAAGTCACATGGGTCGATTTCGCCGTGTGGTGTGACCAGCGACCCAGCGCGCAGATGTGCGAGCACGTGCGACCGAATTACTCGGGAGCGATCAGCGGCCGCTCGACTTCTTCGGGTCGATCTTCTTCGAAGTCGTCGCTCACGAAGAGCACCGTCTTCTTCTCGTCGTCGACCTCGAGGGTGCACGAGCCGCGGCGCGCCTTCGAGATGTTGAGCGGCAGCATGCAGACCCAGCGGTCGGGCGACGACTCGGCGGACTTGCAGCTGTCGTACTCCGCGTCTTCTTCGCTCTGCACCTTTCCGCTCTTGGTGCGGAAGCGCCACGCGTAGAGGCGGCGCGCGTTGTGTTGCGCAACGAGCGGAGGAACCGGGCCCTGCACCTTCGCGGCAGAGAGCAGCAGCGGGCCCCAGTCTTCGTACTGCGTGTATTCCTCTTCGGGCGCGTCGTCCTTCGGAGCCACGGTGTTGCGCTTGAGCGCTTTGTTCTGCTCGGCGTCGGTGCACAGCGGCTTCTGCGCGTCGCGCAGCGGGTCGTAGTCGGTCTCTTCACTCTGCGGTTTTCCGCAGCGCAGCTCGGTGTTGCAGACCGACGCCTCGAGCAGCGGCATCACCCAGTCGCACTTCGACTTGTGGGTGACGATGACCACCAATGAAGCGGTGACGGCCTCGGTGGGCCCGTCGAAGTAGCCGCTCTCGAGCCGGTCGTGCCACGACGACTCCAGGGTTTCGCAGGCGGCGACGTCGAGGCCCTTCGGGTCGAGCCGCAAGAGCTCGGACAACAGCGCGGGGTCGGTGACGGAGCCATCGCGCAGGCCTTCGAGCAGCGCATCGGCGAGCGCCTTCTCGTGTTGCGGGTGCTCCTTGAACCAGTCGAGGGCGAGCGTGTCTCCGTCGCGGACGGCCATGGCGAGCGAGTCGACGACTTGTTGCTGATCAGCTTCCTTGAGCCGCTTCATCGCGCGATCGAACGCGGCGATGTCGAGCAGCAACCGACCTCCGCGGATCAGCGCGTCGCGCAGGTGTTGCTCGGGGAGCGGGTCGGTCTTCATCAGCAAATCGAACTCCGGCGAGCTCAGGTCGAAGCTCACCGCGTCGAGGTGCGAGAGGAGCGTGGGCATGCGCGACCAGTCGGGCGTGTCATCGGCGAGCAGCGGGCGCGAAGCGGCAGCCATGCCTTCGTTCCACACCTGTTCTTCGGTGAGCAGCCGCTGGTCCTTCAAGAAGAGGAGCCAACCTTCGTCGCCGAGGTGAACGATGGCGCGCGACTTCGCGGGGTCGAAGAAGATGCGCGCGGCCTTCTTCGGAGCGCGCGTCAGCACCGCGGCGCCCGGACGCATGCGCTGGAAGTCGCAGTGGCTGACGGTGGCGGCTCCGGTGAAGGCGATGGGGAGGTCTGCCGCTTCTCCGACCGAGACGTAGGTGCAGCCCTCGCGCGCGGACTTGGAGAACCAGCAGCTGACCTTGTCGGTGAAGTTCGGCTGGTCGCAGACCTTCTGCACCTCGGCGTCGACCACGCGGACCGTGACGTGAACGGGCGTGGTGGCTTCGGCGATGCGCGGGTGGGTGCGCTCCTGGGCGCAGGCGCTGATCAGCAGACCGGGGAGGAGGAGAAGAAATCCGCGCACGTGGGCGGAACGTACACGCTTCATTGGGGATTGGCGGACGCCACCCTCTGCTTGGTAGACATTGATCAACATGCCCCCTCCTCCGCCTGTGCGACGTACCAAGCCGCGCCTCGGTGAGCTGTTGGTGAGCATGGGGTATCTGACGTCCGACCAGCTCGAAGGAGTTGCAGCCCATCAGCGCCAGTGGGGCATGTCGTTCGGCCGGGCGGCCATCGCGCGCGGGTTGTGTACCGAGGCGCAGATCGTCAGCGCGCTCTCGAAGCAGACCGGCATTCGCGGCATCGACCTCGAGAAGGAGAATCAGGGGCCCGAGGTGCAGGGGCTGTTGTCGGTGAAGGCCGCGCAGCAGCACCGCGCGGTGTGCTTGCGGCTCGAGGGGCACACGCTGGTGGTGGCGATGGCGGCGCCAGCGGGGCTCGCGGAGCAGGACGCGATTCGCACCGTCACCGGGAAGTCGCGCATCGAGGTGGTCATCGCGAGTGACAACGCGATCGATCGCGCCATCGCGCGGTTCTACGGGCTGGCGGTGGCGCAAATGGAGAGCATCGACACCTCGCACGAGATGGAGTTCGCCGAGTCGGCGGGCGTCGGGTACCAGGGCTCGACGGCTTCGGGGTTCCGCAGCTCGGGCTCGTCGCAGAATTTGCCGCAGGTGACGTCGGCGGCTCCTGCGGGGTACCAGGGTTCGTCGCCGTCGCAGAGCGGGTATCGCGGTTCGTCTCCGTCTCAGGCGGGCACGGCGAACCCGGGCGCGCCTGGGAATCCGGTGAAGCGGCCGGAGATCTTCGACACCCTCGGGCTGTCGAATCGAGCGGCGGACATGGTGGCGCGCATGGCGCGGTCGAACAACCTGACGCACCGAGAGGTCATCGCCCGAGTCATCGAGCAGTGGGCAGTGACGATGTCGAAGGCGCCGCCGAAGTAGAAGTCGGGCTCACTTCGGTCGGCTCGAGATCCATCGGAGCGAGTCGATCGGCATCAGCGACCAGCTCGACCTCGGAGATTTTTCCGTTCGCTCCGATGGTGATGAAGAACGCGACCTTCACTGTGCCGCCCGGAGCCCACGCCGCGTTGGGCACCCCATCGAACGAGTACGCATGCGCACCGCGCGCGCGCGTCGAGAAGAACTTCGCGACCTCGGCCGCTCCGGCCATCGGGCTCAGCTGACCCAGCGCGCTCGCCGTCGCATCAGCGCGCACCGACGCGTTCGGGTCGAGCACCTCGAGCAGCGCCTCGAAATTTCCGCCGCGCGACGCTGCGAGAAAGGCGGCCACGATCTGCTGACGTCGCTGCGCATCGGCAGACAGCGGCTCTTCCCTGCCCTGCACGCGCCGCCGCGCTCGTGACGCAATCTGCCGCGCCGCCGCGGGCGTCTTGTTGATGACTCCCGCGATTTCGTCGAACGACACCGCGAAGAGATCGTGCAGCACGAACGCCAGCCGCTCCACCGGCGCGAGTGAATCGAGCACCACGATGAGCGCCGGCCCGATGCTGTCGGCCAACAGCGCGTTCGCGTCGGGTGCCGTCACTTCACCGAGCGGACTCGCCTCGTCGGGCAGCGGCGCGCTCCGCGACTTTCGCACGCGCAGTTGATCGAGACAGACGCGCGCCACGATGGTCGTCAGCCAGCTCTGCAGGTTCTCCACCGCCGACGCGTCGGACTGCGAGAGCCGCAACCACGCTTCCTGCACCGCGTCGTCCGCTTCCGAGCGGGAACCGAGCATGCGGTACGCGACCGAGCGCAGATGCGCGCGATGGGTTTCGAACTGAGAGGCGAGCGGGTCCATGTCGAGGCGAAGACGTAACAGTAGAGGACGATGTGACAGCGGGTGGGAGTCGCTTCGGGCGACCACTCTCAGCGGGAGAAAGTGTCACACGATTTGCGCGCGAATCGTCTCTCCAGCGCAACACCCACCTTGAACGGAGAACGACGATGAAGACCGCCCGCATGAAGAGCCCCGTGTTCGTGATTCCCGAGTCGATGAAGGCGCTGCACGCGCTCGCGCAGACCACCGAGCCGCACTTGAGTCGCAAGACCGCCGAGCTGGTGCACCTGCGCGCGAGCCAGGTGAACGGCTGCGGCGTGTGCGTCGACATGCACCCGAAGCTGATGAAGAAGGCTGGTGAGACCGACGAGCGGCTGCTGGCGGTCGCAGCGTGGCGGGACACTCCGTATTTCACCGACGCGGAGCGCGCGGCCCTCGAGCTCACCGAGTGCCTCACCCGCATCGCCGACGAGCGCGACCCGGTGCCCGACGAAGTGTGGAACGAGTGCACGAAGCACTACGACGAGAAGGCCCTCGCCGCGCTCGTGCTGACCATCGCGCAGATCAACGTGTGGAATCGGCTCAATGTCGCGACGCGGCAAATCGCCGGTGCGAGCGGCTGGAACGTGTGAGGCGAAAACGCGATCCAGCCCGCGCGCGCGGCGCAACTAGACTCACCACCCATGATTCGCCGCCTCGTCGTCGCCGTGAGTCTGTTGTCCGTGTCGTGTGGTCGTGAGTCGGAGAGCACCGCGAAGCACCGGGAAGCGCTCGGTGTTCCGACTCGCGTTCTTTCGCTGCGGGGCGCTCCGCAGTTCGAGAACGGGAGCGTGCCCACCGGCGGCAAGTACCCGGCCGTCGACGTGAACGGCGCCACGCTGTTCCTCGCGAATGATCCGCTCAATGGCACCGAGCTGTGGCGCACCGACGGCACCGACGCGGGCACGTATCTGCTGCGCGACGTGAACCCCGGGCCGACGTCCGGCATGCAGTTCACGACGATGGTCGTCGCCGGCGGCACCGCGTACTTCATCGGCAACGACGGCGTGCACGGCGCGGAGCTGTGGAGCTCGAACGGCACCACCGCCGGCACGCAGATGGTGTTGGACAACCCCGAGCTCGCGTCGGGCTCAGCGCTCGTCTCGACCGGCTCGACGGCGTGGTTCTACAACGGGCAGCGCTTCATCACCGCCGACAGCACCGGCGTGCGGCCCGTCACCACCGGCATCACCTACGCGCCCAACGTCACTGCCATGGGTGGCGAGGTGTACTTCCTCGGGCTGAGCAGCGGCTTCGCGCTGTTCCGCGTCGACCCGACCATCGATGGCGGCATCACGCGCGTTGCTCCGATTTGCAGCTCGTGTCCGTCGGGCGGGCTCGAGCTCAGCGCGGCGAGCGACAAGGTGTTCGTCACCTCGAGCGGCTTCAACGGCGTGTGGAGCAACACCGGGCGCGCTCCGGCGATGTCACTGCAGCGGCTGCCGACCTCTCCGTCGTACAGCGGTGTGTATTGGTGGGCGCCGAAAGGCCCCGAGCTCTATTTCACGACGCTCAATTCGAGCGCGGGTCTTGAGCTGTGGAAGGCCGACGGGACGGACGCGGGTCTGTCGAAGATCAAATTGATCAGCCCGACCAATCCATCGATTGCGAATCAGCTCACCACGTTCGGCAACTCGGTCTTCTTGTGGGGCAACGACGGCATCAACGGCATCGAGCTGTGGCGCACCGACGGCACCGCCGCGGGCACGTACGTGCTCGCCGACGTCGGCACTCCGAACGCGTCGAATGGAGTGACGCCCATCATTCCATGGGCGGGTGGCGTCATCACCACGATGACCTCCACTGCGCTCGGCACCGAGCCGTGGTTCGCCGATGAGCGCGATGCCGGGCCGACTCCGGTCGACGTGCGCGCGGGGACGCAGGGCTCGAACCCCATCGGCTATTTCGCGGGCGGAAACGGCGCGTACTTCTGGGCCGGCACGGATCAGGAGCTGTATCGCCTCGAGCTCGACTCCGGCGTTCGGCAGGTCGGCAATCTGAACCCGCGACGTGAAGGCATCGCTCCGACGCAGATGATCGCCGCGGGGAATCGGCTCTTCTTCGCGTGGAACGACGGAGTGCGCGGAGCCGAGGTGTGGGTCAGCGATGGCGTCGACGCGTCGGTGACGAGAGATCTCGTCGCGGGCAGCACGGGCTCGGCGCCGGTGCAGCTCACGGCGGTGGACGACAAGGTGTATTTCGCGGCGGCCACTCCGACGACGGGGCTCGAGATTTTCGTGAGTGATGGCACTGATGCGGGCACCACGCTGGCGTTCGAGCTGGTGGCGGGCGCCGCGAGCAGCAACGTGCTGCCGGTCGGAGGCATCAACGGAAAGTTGATCGCCGTGGGCGGCAACGGAACGCTCTATTCCTTCGCGCCCGATGCGGGGCTCACCACGCTCGGTACTTCGAGCGGTGGTCTCGTCGAGTCGACGGCGAGCGCGGGCGGGCTGCTGTACTTCTTCCTCGAGACGCCGTTCACGAGCCGGCAGTTGTGGCGCACCGATGGCACGGCTGCCGGAACCGTGCAGCTCGCGACGACCGCCATCAATTCGCCGCGCACCTGGTTGTCGGAAGCGGGCGGGTCGATCTACTTCGCAGGGTCGTTCGCGAGCGCGCCGAGTGACGTCGAGGTCTACGTCGTCGAGGACGGTGGCGTGCGCCTGGTGAACGATCTGTACGCGTTCGGCATGGGCGGCTCGACGCCGGAGTGGTTCACGTCGGTCGGCGGGCGGCTGTATTTCGCGGCGAACTCCACTCCGACGGGGCGGCGCGATGTGTGGAGCACCGATGGCACCGACGCGGGGACGATGAAGGCGCTCGTGCTCGGGAATGCGAACGCGGCGACCAACCTCACCGCGTGGGGGAACTTGCTGCTGTTCCAGTGGGACGATGGCGATGGCGGGCGGAAGTACTGGGCGCTCGATACGGTCGATGGTGGGCGGACGGCGATCTCCGAGGCGTTGCCGACGCTCGATCCGAATCCCACGGCGGCGATGCGGTTCGCGGTCACGCCCGAGGGCGCGTTCTTCCCTGCGGGCGACACGAACGGGAATGAGCTGTGGGTGTGGCCGGGGCCGGGGTCGGCGGCCTTCGCGGTGGGTGATTTCAATCGCGGGCCGTCGTCGTCGAACCCGGCGCTGATCACGCGGGCCGGGGACAACGTCTTCTTCGTCGTCGATGAGGTCGATGCGCCGGCGTTGCATGTGTTGGCTTTGAGCGGGACCGGTCTCGATGCCGGCACCGGTGGTGGAGCGGGCGGCGGCGGTGGCTCTGCGACGGGCGGCGGTGGTGGTTCTGGCGGTGGCGGCTCTGGCGGCGGCGCAGCGACTGGCGGCGGCACAGCGACTGGTGGCGGCTCAGCGACCGGAGGTGGCTCAGCGACCGGAGGTGGCTCAGCAACTGGTGGCGGCTCAGCAACTGGTGGTGGCTCAGCAACCGGTGGTGGCTCAGCAACTGGTGGCGGCTCTGCGGCTGGTGGCGGCTCTGCGACGGGCGGTGGCTCTGCGACGGGCGGTGGCTCAGCGACGGGTGGCGGCGCGGCGACTGGTGGCGGCGCGGCGACTGGCGGTGGCGCAGCGACTGGTGGCGGCTCACCGACCGGAGGTGGCTCAGCGACCGGTGGTGGCTCAGCGACTGGCGGTGGCGCTGCGACTGGCGGTGGCGCTGCGACTGGTGGCGGCGCAGCGACTGGTGGCGGCGCGGCGGCCGGCGGCGGTGGCGGCGGCGATGCGCAGCCCATGGGCTGCAGCTGCGGACCCGATGGAAGCATCGCCCCGCTGCTCTGGCTCGCGCTGATGGCGTTCAGCCGCCGCCGCACCATCTCGTGAAAATGGTCGTTGCCGCGAAGCCAGCTCGTTGCGCTGCGTTGCCTGAATGGTGGTAGTGATGGCAGATTTGAGCCGTGCCGAACGGCCGGCGTGCCCCTCTGCATCGAGCAAATTCGACTCAATTTTCACGACTTCGTGAAAGTGGCTGCTGGAACAGCCAAATTCACGAAATGGTGAAGCGAACACCGGCAAGTGCGCAGAATTCGCCCTCGCGCGACGCTGCTGTGTGAGTCGACCTGTGCGCTTACAGATCTTGCTCGTGGCGCCGCTGCGGACCTCGAAGCTGTGACGGTGCGGGTGGCGGCGGCGGGCGTGACAGGTTCGCCCACCGTTCCGGCTTTACCAACCGGTGGCGCTTGCACGGCCCCTCACCCCGCTTCGCAAGGAGAGGGAGATTCCGCTCGTGGCGCCGCTGCGGATCTCGAAGCGACAACGAGCTGCTGCGTGAGTCGGCGCTTGCACGGCCCCTCACCCCGCCCTCTCCCCGCTTCGCAAGGAGAGGGAGTTCAGCTCGCGCGCCAGTAGATGGGTCGAGCCGCCGCCATCGCCTCCCACGCGCGGTCTTCCTTCGAGAGGTGCCGGTCGTCGAGCGCGAGGCCGGCAGCGAGCATCGCCTCCCGCATCACGCTGACCGCCGTCGCGACGTCCGCCAGATACGTGCGAACGATGTCGTTCAGCTTCGCCGCGTCGGCCACCAACTCAGCGCGAGCAGCAGGCGTCGGAGCCGCGGCCGTTCTCGTCGCGATGGTCTGCCGCGCCTTCTCGAAGGGATCCGACGAAGCGGCGTCCCACTCCGCTTCGAGGTGCAGCCCGCGACCGACCTGGCCGACGACGTCGTCGAGCTCGTTGGGCGGCGTCGCGCGCGCGTCGGGGTCGTAGATGGCGTACCGGTCAGCCGAGAGAATGAACCCGTCGGTGTCGCTCGCGAGCTGCTCGCCGTACTTGCGCAGGAGCGCCGCCGCATCGACGAGGAACGACTCCTGACGCGTCAGGCGCTGCGCGAACTTCTCGAGCGCCGCGGGCCACGGGCGCCCAGCACCCAGGAACGCCGCGCGCTCGACCTCGAGTGCCTTTCGTCGCGCTCGCACCGCCTCGACGCTGTCGAACTGCAGATGCGAGCGACGCCGCTTCTGCAGCACGATGAACTGCGGCTCGAGGCGAATTCGCCCGTCAGCGGGCAGCGTGCCGCGCTCCTTCGCGAGCCGGTAGAGCAGCGCCGCCACCTTGAGCGGCTGGCCGTCGTCGTCCTTGCCGGTGCACAGCAGCGTCTGTGCGCGCGCCTCGTTGACCGTCGTGCCCTCGAAGCGCTTCTCGAACTTGTGCACCGCCGAGCTCGCCGCCGAGAGCAGCCGCCCTTCCTTGCCCTGAATCAGCACCCGCCGCACGGCGAACGGAGCACGGTCGTCGAAGCGCACCCGCACTCGCACCGACGCCGAAGCGCGCTCGAGCGTACAGGCCGCGTCATCGAAGTACGTCTCGCGGAACATCTCGTCGCGATCCTGAAAGCGCACCGTTCCGTCGGGCCGCGTCTCGACCACCTCGAGGTGCATCGGCACGGTGAAGCGCTCGACGAGCGCCATCGCCACCGCGTCCTGCCAACGCGGTTGGTACAGCTTCTCGAACGCCGCGGCCGCGTTGGTGCGCGCGAAGAGCCGGCTCGTGACGTCGCTCACCACGAAGTCGGCCCACGTCTCCTGCTCGGTGCGGTCGCGTTCCCAGTCGGTCTTCGATGCGGCGTCGAGCAGGTCGGGGCCGAGGCTCGGAGTGGCCATCACGCCCATCGCTCCGGTGCCGCTCACGCGCAGCTGCGCACCCTCGAGCAACCCGACGAGGTAGTCGTTCTGCGCAGAGTCGAGCCGCAACGCCTTCGCCAGCGCGCCGTCGGGCGCGAGGTTGATGGTCATGCCCTCTTCGTCGCTGGCGGCGACGTCATCGACCACGCTGCAGAAGTCGTCGAACGAGATGCCGAAGACATCGACGAACCGTCGCGCGCGCTCGGCCGTCGAGGCGTACGCGTCGAGCAAATTGCGCCAGTGCTCGTGGCTGGAAATCACGCGCGGTCGAGGCCCCTCGCGCAGCACGAGGACATTCCGCGCTGCGACGCACTTCTCGGCGACGCGCTCGAGGTAGCTGCCTCCCACGCCGTGCTCGTCGAAGAGCTGAACGGCGACGTCACCCGCCAGAAACTGCCGACCGCGCTGAAGCTTCATCGTCATGGTGTCCCCTTGTTTGGAGGAACCACCATGCAACGTGACTCCGACAAGTCAGTGAAATCGGGCTCTTGGTGGCGGCGAGGCGACCGTTACGTGAAAATGGTCGTTGCCACGGAGACAACTCGTCGCGCGGCGTGCATCAATGAGGAAAGTGACGGCGGAATCGGGCTGTGCCAAACAGCCGATTTACCCCTCGGCATCGAGCTAATTCGCTTCACTTTCACCACTTCGTGAAAGTGGTTGCTCCAACAGCCAAATTCACGAAATGGTGAATGAAGTGCGAGGGTGCGCGAAGCGGTCACGGCGTGAAAGTCGCATTCCTGCCAACGCGAAGGTCGGTGGTTGCACGGCCCCTCACCCCGGCCCTCTCCCCGCTTCGCAAGGAGAGGGAGAAGGTCAGAAGTTGGCGAGGACGACCTGCGGCTGATTCGGCAGCAACAAGTTCTGCGTCGACGGCGGAACGGGCGGAGGAGGCGGCGGCGGCGGCACTTCACCGCCACCTGTCGGCACGGGCCCGACGCCACCACCCTGCATCTCGGCGATGCGCTGATCGAGCCGCCGCATGCGCGCCGAGTTCTTCCCGTTCGTCACCAGCGCTGAGATCAACAAGATGGTGCCGGTCACCACGAGCGCGGTGCCTGCGATGAAGAGCAGCACGCCGACCAGCGCCACGCCGAAGTCGTACGCGATGTACGCGAGCACCGCGCCGACGATGTACGACGTCGCTCCGGCCGCGAGCAGGACGATCGGCGCGACGAGCGAACGCTGCTGACCTTCGAGCATCGAGCGCTCCGCCTGCAGCTGCGAGAGCGACAACGCATCGAGCGGATCATCGCCACGCGCGGCGAGCACACCACCCGCGACGATCTCCAACATCGACGAGTCGATCAGCCGAACGGCAGAAGCGTTCGTGTGCACGTAGCCATCAGCGAGAAGACCACCGTGCGTCAGCGCAAGCGCGAGGGCGAGAACGGTCATGGGCGGGAAACTACCGTCACCGCGCGCGAAAGCGACAATCAAGCAGCGACGCGCACCAGCTCGTCGAGCGTCACGAGGCGAACGCCGTCGAGCCTGCGTGGGACACCGCGCGCCAACATCGGAACGAAGAACACGCGCTCGACGCTGTCCGTGGCGAGTCCCACCGGGAGCGGTCGCGCCAACATGCGCTGAATTTCCGCGCGCAGTGCCGTCGCGGTCGCGGGCTTGCGCCAGGCGCGCGCCTCACCGACGAGCAGGCGGCTGCCATCACGCGAGACGACGTCCCACTCGGGCAACGAGCCTTGCCACCAACGCGAGGCCGGTTCCCACCCGCCGAGCTTCGGCACCGACGCGCGCGCGAGTTCCTCGAACGCCGCACCGACCAGGGCGGGCAGATGGTGCTCGAGCACGCGTCGCCGCTCTGCTGCGGTCGCGAGCGCAAGCACGGCACGGTTGGGAGCGACCACCCGGAACCACAGGTTCAAGAACGGATCGACGATGCGGTACAGGCTTCGCTTGGTGTCCTTCGAGGGAACGCCGAAGGGCACCTCGCGGCGCACCAGGCCGAGCCCCTGGAGACGCTCGAAGGATCGGGACATTGCGGTGACCTGTCGCCCGATGCGCCCTGCGATCTCCGAAGGGCGATGCGCTCCTCCGCCAATCGCATCGAGCAAAGGCCGCAGCTCAGCCGCGGAGACGGCCTCTTCACGCAACAGCCGATCAGGCTCGGCATGCAGCGGGCCGAGCGGGTCGAGCGCCAACGCGATGATGCACTCTTCCGCCGTGCCGCGAAGCTCGGCGGCGAGTTCCCAGTAGCGTGGAACTCCACCAAGCGCCGACCACGCCGTCAGCAACTCGAAGCCACGCCAGCGCGGGAAGGCGCGCGAAAGCCAGTGGAGCGACAGCGGCTGGAGGTCAAGATGTGCGTGAGCGCGGCCGAACAGCGGCGCATTCGCGTCCAGCACGAGGCCCTGCATCATCGTCTGGCTCGAACCCGCGAGCGCCACCGTCAGTCGCGCCTCCCGTGCTTCATGATCAATCCACTGCTGCAACACGCTGGGCAGCTCGGGACTGCTTGCGACGAGGTACGGCAATTCGTCGATGACGAGAGGGCCGGTGAAGCGCAACCGCTTCGCTTCGACTGCCAGTCGCGACAAGAGCCCGCGCCAATCGCGGTACTCGACGTCGGCGAAAGCAGGGAGCCGTCGCGCGAGGGTCTCCGCGAAGTATCGGCGCTGGAGCGCCGGAGATGACTCGTCGGCCACGAAATACACGCCACCTTCGCGGCGCACCCACTCGATCAGCAGGCGCGTCTTCCCCACCCGGCGGCGGCCGGAGACGACGACCAGTGCGCCATCGCGTCGCCGACGCGCGGCGTCCAGCGCGGCCCACTCGAGCTTTCTGTTGAGGAACAACATGATGCAGATCAACATAATGTTGATCTGCATCATCTTGGAAGTGCGGGGCAGCTACCGCCGCACCCAGAACCGAGCGGTCGGAGCGAACTCTCCGGTCGCGGCGAGCCCGAACGCGCCGCCGTCATCAACGCGCGCCATGCGCCAGTCGGAGCCGTACTTCGCGGTGCACGGATCTTCGCCGGGCAGCGCGTCGTCACCCGCACGCAGGTCCTGCAACAGCCCGAGCTCGCCGCCGGTCCACGTCGCCTGAGCGGGCAACGTGAAGTCCTCGGGCTTATGGGTGTCGCCGCGCTTGAAGCACAACGCCGGCAACTTCTCGCTGCACGCCGCGTCGCTGAGATGACCGACCCAGAGCTGTGCGCCCTTCGCCCCGCGCACTTCCCACAGCTGCATCGGACAAACCTTCGCCAGCTGCGGCTTCGGCACGTCCTTCTCGCTCACGTACGCGTGCACTTCGTCTGGGTCCGAGCTCACGAAGTACAGCGCGACGAGAGCGGCTCCGAGCAACACGGCTCCGAAGCCGAGGAAGACACTGCGCTTCATTTCGGCAGGCCGACGAGCTCGGCGAGCCGACCTTCAGCAGCGGCGAGCTCGACCTTGCGCACTTCGAGCTGCGAGCGCGCCTGCGCCGCCGCCGACGCGGCGAAGAAGCGCTTGCTGTCGATGTCACTCACCTCGAGCGACGTCGAGAAGCCCGCCTGGTACGCGGAGTCGATCTGCTTCTGCGCGCGATTCGCGAGTTGGAACTGCGCCTCGGCCTGCGCCAGCGCGACCTCCGCGGCCACCAGGTTCGTCTTCGCGCCGATCCACGTCGCGCGCGCCTTCTGCCGCGCCGCCTCGTACTTCGCCTTCGCTTCCGCAGTCTTCGCGTCGTTCTCGTGCAACGTCACGTAGCGCTGGCCGCGGTCGTAGAGCGTCCACTGCGCGGCGATGACTCCGTCGAAGATGAAGTTCGTGCCCGCGAAGCCCTTGTTCGAGTTGTACGAGCCCTTCGCTTGCGCGACGAGCGACGGCATCCACGAGAGGCGATCGAACGTGTTGAACGTCTCCTGCGCTTTCACGCCTTCCTGATTCGCGAGCACGAGGAAGGTGTGTTCCCACGGCGTGTCGGCTTCGGCGCCGGCAGTGACGTCGAACTTCGTCGCCTCTCCATCGATGGGCTTCACCGGCTCACCCACCAACGCCTCGAGGAGCGCGAGCAACGCGACCTTCTGACCCTGCAGCGTCGCCAACGTCGCGCGCGCCTGCGCCGTCTCACTCTGCGCGCGCAGGACGGCGATGTCGGTGGCCACTCCCATTTGCTGCTGGGCCAGCGCGTCCTTCTCGCGCTTCAACGCGACGAGCTCAGCGTCCTTCGCTGCCTGCTCGATGGCCGCGAGCCCTTCGATGCCCAGATAGAGACGAGAGACGCCGAGGAGAATCTGCTCGCGCGCTTCGAGACTCCCGAGCGCCGCGGCCTGCTTCGAATGATCAGCCGCGGGAATCAGGAACATCTGCGGAGCGAACAGCGTCTGCGTGATGATCAAATTTCCGTAGAGCGAGTTGCGCGCGACGATGGTCGTCGGCTGCAGGTTCGCAGAAGCCGCATCGGTGAAGCCCTGCTTCACACCGGCGAGCACCTGCTCGTTGGGCATGAGCGGAATTCCGTACGCCGGGCCCGCTCCACGAATCGATGCGTCGATGACGCCTTCGAAGGCCGCGAGAAAACCGGAAGGGTCGAACTTCTGTTCGGCCGTGGTGTGCACGTAGCTGACCGAGGCCGTCATTTCCGGCAGCACTGCGGAGAAGACGAGACGCGCTTTCGCCGCGACCTGATCAGCCGACGCGCGCGCGGCGGCGAGGTCAGATGATTTTTCGTTCGCCACTTTCAGCGCGTCACGCAACGACATCGGCTTGCGCGTCGCGACGTAGGCACTCTCGAGGTCGACCGCGACGGGACCCGCGGGTGGCGCTTTGGGGAGCGGAACGTCGGCGAGCGCGAGCAGCAGGAGGAGCTGAGTCATGACGGGGCTCCCTCGCCCTGAGGAGATTCCTTCGCTTCGTCTGCTTTCACTTCGTCTTCCTTCACTTCGGGCGTTTCCTTACCGATGCGCATCGACTTCGGCGTGAGCTTCTCGAACACCGCGAAGATGAGCGGCACGACGAGCAGCGTGAGGAAGGTCGAGGTGATGACTCCGCCGATGACGCCGATCGCCATCGGCGCGCGGAACTCGAAGCCCATGCCACGGCCCATCGCGGTGGGCACCATGCCGATCGCCATCGCGGCCGAGGTCATGAGAATCGGACGCAGGCGACGCGGGCCGGCGTTGAGCAGCGCGGTGTCGAGGTCCTGTCCTGCACGGAGGTTCTGCAGCGTCTGGTCGACGAGCAGGATCGCGTTCTTCGTCACCAAGCCTACCAGCAGGAACAAGCCGATGACCGCTCCGAGGGTGAGCGACCAGCCCGTCACGAACAGCGCGAGGCCGGCGCCGATGAGCGCGAGCGGAATCGAGACCATCACCGTGATGGGGTGCTTGAAGCTCTCGAACTGCGAGCCGAGCACCATGTAGAGGAAGAGCACCGCGAGAATGCCGACCACCGCGGTCGCAGTGTTCTGCTCGCCGAGAATCTTCATCTGGCCGTCGAAGAAGTACGAGTAGCCGTCGGGCGGAGTCTTGAGCTCGTCCTTCACGCGCGTCGCCACTTCGCCGAGCGAGGTGTACTGCGACGCGGCGGCGAGCACGTACACGCGGCGCTGGCGGTTGAAGTGCTCGATGACCGACGGCGTTTCTTTCGTCGAGATCGACGCCACGTCACCGATGGCGCGCGGGCCGCTCGGCGTGAAGACCTCGAGCGAGGTGAGCGTCTCGGGGTTCGCGCGATCCTTCTCCGCGAGGCGCACCACGATCTCCGTCTCCTCGGTGCCTTCACGCAGCTTGCCGACCACCGAGCCGTTCATCGCGAGACGCAGCTGCATGCCGAGCGCTCCGGCGCTCAGCCCGGTGTCACTCGCGCGCGCGCGATCGATGTCGATGGCGAGCTCGGGCTTGGGCGGGTTGGTGACCACGCGAATGTCGCTCACCATCGGGTCGCCCTTCGCGGTCTTCATCGCGCGCAGCGTGTCGGCCACGCGATTCGCTTCGGCGGTGAGCCCTTCGAAGTCGGGGCCCATCACGTAGATCATGATGGGGAAGAAATCGCCGAGGCCTTCGATGTCGGGCGGGTCGATGATCGCCACCTCGGTCGCGGGCAACGTCTGCAGCCGCTCGCGCGCCGCGTCCTTCATCTGGCGCAGCGTCAGCTTGCGCTTGTCGCGCGGCTTGGTGAGCACGCGGAAGCGCACGGTGTTGGAGTCACCGCCGAAGCCATTCGGATCAGCTCCGACCAGCGCGTACAAATCGGTGAGATCGTCGATCTCGCGCAACATGCCTTCGGCCTGCTCGGCGCGTTCGGTCGATTCCTTCATCGACGAGCCCTCGGGCAGTTTGAGCTGCACGATGAACGTCGAGCGGTCCTGCGGCACCATGAAGTCGTTGCCCAGCGTGCTCGAGGCGAAGACCGAGCCGGCGATGATGGCCAGCGTGATTCCGGCGGTCTTCCACCGGTGCACCAGCGTCCACTTCAAGATGCGGCCGTAGACGCGCTCCATGCCTTCGAAGAAGCGGCGCAACCCGGCGGCGAGCGCATTCTCTCCGCGGTGCGAATCGGGCCCGAGCCGTCGCGACAACCGCGCCGACAACATCGGGTCGAGCGTGAAGCTGATGAACATCGAGATGACGACGGCGGCGGAGATGGTCAGACCGAATTGCTTGAAGAACTGACCGACGATGCCGGGCATGAACGCGACGGGCACGAACACCGCAACGAGCGAGAAGGTCGTGGCGAGCACGGCGAGGAAAACGTCCTTGGTGCCCTTCGACGCGGCGTCGGCCGGAGACTCGCCCAACTCGAGACGATGCGTGATGGCCTCGCGCACCACGACCGCGTCGTCGATGAGCAGACCGATGGCGAGGGTGAGCGCCAGCAGCGTCATCTGATTGAGCGTGTAGTCGAGCAGGTACATCACGAAGAACGTGCCGATGACCGAGGTCGGCAGCGCGAGCGAGCTGATGAACGTGCCGCGCACGTCGAGCAGGAACAGCAGAATGATCAGCACCGCCATGAAGCCACCGAACACCAGCGCGATGACGACCTCGTGGGTGTTCGCTTCGATGAACGTGGAGTTCTCGATGAGGATCGACGCTCCGAAGCCGTGACCCAGCTCGGGCACCAGCTGCTCCATGCGTTCCTTCACCGCGCGCGTGACCTCGACGGTGTTGGAGCCGGGCTGCTTGACCACTTCCATGATCACCGCTTCCTTGCCGTTCAACCGCGCGATGGTGCGGCGATCAGCGACGCCGTCGGTGACGGTGGCGATCTCGTCGAGACGAACCTGCGTACCGAGCTGCGCGCTGCGAGAGATCGGCAGCAGCCCAATCTCGTCGACGTTCTTGAACTGACCGAGCGAGCGCACGGTGAGCTCCGACGGACCGAGATCGAAACGACCGGCGGGCACGTCGACGTTCTCCATGCCGATGCGCTCGGCGACCTGGGCCGGAGCGACTCCCGCTGACTTCGCTTTGTCGAGATCGATGTCGACGCGAATCTCGCGCTTGTCGCCACCGACGGTGCGCACCTGCGCGACGCCTTCGATCTGCGCGAGCGCGGGCTCGACCTTGTCCTTGATCAACTGAACCAGCCGCGCCGATTCCATGTCGGCGTTCACCGCGTAGGTGAGAATCGGAGCCGCGCCGATGTCGATGCGCGAGACCTTCGGCACGTCGGCGTCGTGCGGCAGGCCCTGCACGCCGGCGACTTTGTCGCGCACTTCCTGAACCGCGCGATCGAGTGGCACGGTGAGCTTGAACTGCACGAACACCAGCCCGACGTTCTCGCGCGAGAACGACTGAATCGTGTCGACGCCCTGAATGCCGGCCACCGCGTCTTCGAGCGGCTTGTTGATCTGCGTCTCGATCTCCGAGGGGCCTGCGCCTCGGTAGATGGTCTGAATGGTGACGAACGGGAAGCTCACGTCGGGGAAGAGATCCGTCCCCAGTCGCGACACGCCGAGCAGGCCGAGCACGATGAGCAACAGCGACAGCATGGTCGTGAAGACCGGCCGCTTGATGGAAAGGTCTGAGAGCGTCATCGCTGCGTGACCTTGGTGCCCTCGACGAGCGCGGGCGTCGGGTAGTCCACCACCTGCGTCACTGGCGACGCGGGCTGCACCGTGAGCGAGGTGTTGCCGCGCTCCATCACCTTTACCGGCACCTTCTTCAACGAGCCGTCGGCCTCGACCGAGAACACGTGGTCGCCGCCGGTGCGGCCGAGCGCGGTGGAAGGAATCACGATCGCCGCCCGCTCTTCTCCGAGCGAAATCAGCACGCGCGCCAACGTGTTCGCGAGAAAGCGGCCGTCGGAGTTCGGCACCGAAATCTCGAGCGGCACGCGGCGCGTCGCGGGGTCGGCGGAGGGCAACACCACCTTGATGGTCGCGTCGTCGGTCGCCGCTCCAGAGCCGATGGCTTCGACGCGCACCTTCTGTCCGGCTTTCAGCTCAGCACGCGCGCTCTCCGGCATCGTCACCTTCAAGATGAGCGGGTCGAGCTGCATGAGGATGTAGACGGGCGTACCCGGGCCGACCATGCCGCCGGTGTTGTCGGGCGCGTCGATGACGGTCGCCGCGAACGGAGCCGACAGGTAGTGCTTCTTCTGCCCCGCGCGCGCCTGCGAGAGCCCGGCGGTCGCCTGCGCCACCTGCGCCTTCGCCGCTTTCGCCTGCGTGTCGGTCTGCTTGAACTGCAGATCAGACACGCTGCCTTCGGCCTTCAGCTTCTCGTTGCGCGCAGCGACGTCGAGCGCGAGCGCGGCTCCGGCTTCGGCGGCCATCAAGCCCGCTTCGGCCTGCGCGACCTGCGCGTTGATGATTTCGGTGTCGAGGTTGCCGAGCGCCTGACCGGTCTTCACCACTTCACCCTTCACCGCGCGGCTCACCACCAGCCGGCCACCGACCTCGAAGCCGAGCGGCAACAGACGCGAGGGCCCAAGCTGGCCGGTCACGGTCTCACGCGCCGCGGCGTTCACGGCACGCGCGGCGACGATGCGCACCTTCGGAGCAGTGAGCGGCCCATCGGCCAGAGCGAGCGTGGAGCTGAGCGCGGTCAGCAACACCAGACGTGCGGCGGTCATGCAGTCCTCTTCTTTCGAACGGGAAGTTTGGGAAGCGCGGCTTCCGGGAGCGTCGAGATGCCGCTGGCGATGAGCGATTGGAGCGAACGCACCCAGTGCTCGAAGTCGGGCTTCTCCTTGAGCTGCGTCATGCGGCGCGCGACGAGCAGGTAGGTGCCGACGATCATCATGCCGACCACCTCGGGCGGCACGTCAGCGCGCACCAGACGCACGCGCTCGAGGCCCTGACACTGCGCCATCACGCGCTCGACCTCGCGATCGAGCATCGTCCACATCACGCTCTCGAACTCGGTGCCCTGGCTGCCGCGGAGCAACACGTCGGTGACGTCGCGCCAGTCCCACAGCAGCTCGAGCAAGCGGCGATCTTCGCGCGCGTCGATCTCGGCCATCGCCGCGATGAAGTCGGGGAGATCAGGAGCGCCGATCTTTCGCTTCGACGGCTTGGTCGCAGAGATGAGCTCAGCGTACGCCGTCTCGCGCGCAGTACTGAGCGCACCGAACTCGGTCTCGAGCACGGTGCAGAGCTCGCGGAACAGCGCCTCCTTCGATTCGAAGTGAAGGTAGAACGCGCCTTTGCTGAGGCCGCAGGCGGCGGTGATGTCTTCGATGCGCGCCTTCACGATGCCGTGGCGCACGAATTCCTTTCGCGCGGCCGACACGAGTGACGCTCTGGCGTGGGGATCTGCGGGGCGAGCCATGGTTCCAGGAGAAGCCGGCGGTAACTAACCCGCCGGTCAGAAACTCAGCCATGATTTCTGAATTCCCGGTCAGTGACGAGTGAAGACCCTCTGATGGAGCCGAAAAATTGCGGGTGCGCGCGCGACAACTACCTTTGCGCACATGCGCATCTCACTTCAGGCCTGTAGCGCGACCCGCGTTCCGCTGATCGCCTCACTCCTTATTACTTGCGGGTTCCTCGCGTGCGGACCGGTGCCGGTGCCCGATCAACTCCCGGTGACGGGAACGCGCTGCCTGTCGATGAGTGAGCCGGGTGGAAACGGGCTGGTCGCGATGCTGCCCTCGCGCGTGTCGTGGTTGTTCCGCGTCGACACCTGCCGCGGCGACGCGGTGAACGGGCTGAGCGCGACGCAGTTCGAGATCTACGAAGACGGCAAGAAGGTGAGCGCGTTCGAGTCGCAGCAGCGCATCGCTCCGCGCGGTGAACGCTTCCGCTTGTACTCGGTGGTGTTGCTCGATCTCTCCGGCTCGATTCTGCGCTCCGGCGATTTCCCGGCGCTGCAGCGCGCGGCGGGCGAGTACCTCGACACCGTGATGACCGGTGCGGGCGACTCGCAGATGGTGCAGCTGATGACGTTCGATGGCCGCTCCGAGCCGCAGGTGCTGGTGCCGTTCACGTCCGACCTGCAGCTGCTGAAGGTCGGGCTCTCGACGCTCTCGCTCGCGGAATGCACGAACTCTTCGCAGTGCGCGGGCTTCGCTGATCGCCGCACGTGCGCGGGTTGGCGCTGCGTGGACGACTCGACGAACTTGAACGGAGCGGTGGTGAAGTCGCTGTCGGCGCTCGACGCGCAGCTGTCTTCGAGTGGAGTGGCGTGGCGTGACGGCGCGCTGGTGTTGTTCACCGACGGCACTGATCAGGCCGCGCGCGTGTCGACCTCGGAGGCGCTCGATGCGGTCCGCAAGAGCGCGCAGCACGTGTTCTCGGTCGGCCTCGGTGGAGAGATCGACGCCGAGACGCTCCGTGGCATGGGCAAGGACGGCACGTGGCCAGTGGCGAAGGCCGACGAGCTGAGCTCCGCGTTCCAGGAAATCGCGACGCGTGTGTCGGCGCTCGCGAACCGCTTCTACACGCTCGAGTACTGCAGCCCGAAGCGCAGCGGAAAGCACTCGCTGAAGATCATCGCCACCGCCGAGACCGAGCGTGATGGGCGGCTCTCCGGGCAGATCACCAGCGAGTTCGACGCGACGGGCTTCACCAGCGGCTGTTCGCTCTGAAAGACTCCTCGCGCTCATGGCGCATGGACCGTTGGTGGTGATGACGCGTGCGAGCGGCGAGCGCGGGTGGACCGTGCGCGTCGACCCGCTCGTCGTGAAGCTCGACGACACCGTGTTGAAGGCGAAGGGAGCGCGCGTCGAAGTCGTGCGGCCCGACGGCAAGACGTCGCACGCCAACACCGGTGAGCCGTTCAAGGTCGGCGCGCTCGACGTGGTCTGCTTTCGCGCGGAAGAGCAGGAGCGCGCGGTTCCCAGCGCGAAGGCGATGAGCGCGATTCAGAGCGTGCGCGCGAGTGACTCTGAAGACGCGCGGCGCGTGCTCGGTGACGTGCTCGAAGAGAGCGGCGCGCTCGCGGAAGCCGAGTACGTGCGGCTCGAGCTCAAGCTCCAGGCGGCGAAGGCGCAGAGCCTCGACGACGCGTTCATCGAGGGCGTGAAGCAGCTGCGCGTGCTGTCGAGCGTGGTGGGGCCGACGTTCCGTTATCTCGTGGGTCGCGACATCGACGGGTGCAGCGGCGTGCGGTGGGCGTTCCGCTGTCCCGCGTCGTGGGACTCGATGAAGGCCACGGCCAACGCGAGCGAGCGCGTGTGTACGTCGTGCCGGCAGCTGGTGGTGCAGGTCTCGAACGAGCAGGACGCCGCGAAGCTCGCGAGCGAAGGTGTGTGCGCGCAGGTTCGCGTCGAGGAAGAGATGTGGGTCGGCGAGATGGCCGCGGACCCGGAGGACGTGCCGTCGCAGCCGATGTGGGTCGGCTCGGTCGCGGTGAGAAGAGATCCACCCGAGCCCGTCGCTCCCGCTGTCGAGCCGGCGAAGCCCGTCGAGAAGAAGCCGTGGTGGCGCCGGCTGTTCAGCTGACACCCTCTCCTTGCGAAGCGGGGAGAGGGCCGGGGTGAGGGGCTGATCCGACCTCTGCCGCAGATTCGTGGCAGGTTGAGCCGATGGACGCAGTGACGTTCGTGAAGACCGCTCGCGCGGCGCCAGACGAGCAGTCGCGCAAGACGTTCATCCGCTCGCGGCTGCCCGACGTCGACATCGACGAGCTCGAGCAGGAACTCGTCGCCGAGCTGGAACGCGCCGGCTGGCATCACGGCACGTTGATGGTCGCCATTCGCTTGCTGCAGCTGGTGCCGCTCGAGTCAGTGCTTCACCAGCTCATGCGGCTGCTTCGAGAGCCCGCCGCGTACCCGCGCCTTCACGCCACCTTGACCGCGCAGCTCACTGCGCTTCGCATGCGCAACCCGCGTCTTGAAGAAGCTGCGTTGCGGTTTGCTCCGCCCAAGCGCGCGGTGGTGAAGGTGGTCTCGAAGACGCGACCGAAGGCGAAGCGCGGCGAGTGACCGGGCGCTGAGGTTGCGTCAGCCCCTCACCCCGGCCCTCTCCCCGCTTCGCAAGGAGAGGGAGATGTCGGTTTCTCGCGCTCGCAGCGGGCCGGCGTCGCACTTCTCGCAGCGCACCTCGGCGTGCACCCGCCCGCCGCAGTCGCGATGAAACACCTCGAGCGGCGCGCGCCCATCGTGCAGCCACTTGTCGCCCCACTGCCGCAGCGCCTGCACCACCGGGTACAGCTCATGCCCCGCCGGAGTGAGCCGATACTCGAAGCGCTCGCGTTGCCCTTCTTCGCGGTACGGCACCTTCTTCAACACGCCGTGCTCGACCAGCGTCGCCAATCGCTCCGTCAGCACGTTGCGCGCGCAACCCACCTTCTTCTGAATGTCGTCGAACCGGCGCAACCCGAGGAAGGCCTCGCGAATCACGAGGAACGCCCAGCGCTCGCCGACGATCTCCAGCACTCCGGCGACCGAGCACCCCTTGCGCGTCATCTTCAACAGCTCTGCGCGTTCCATGCTGAGTTTCATATCACAACCCAGTGACAGTCGCTCAGTTGTGAATTAAGACTCAGCACCATGAGCGTCCTCTTCGTCCACTCGACTGGCACCGGCCCCTTCATGTGGGACGCGATTCCCGAGAGCGTCGTGCCGGCAGATCAGCGCCTCACGCCCGCGAACCTGGGTTACCCGCCGCTCGATCCACTCCCGCGCGGGCAACAGGTGACGGTGCACGATGACGTCGCCCATCTGATCAAAGGCCTGCCGCCGAGCGGAGATCTCCACGTCGTCGCGCATTCCTACGGCGGGCTGGTGGCGTTGAAGGCGGCGAAGTCGCTCGGCGCGCGCGTGAAGTCGATGTTCCTCGTCGAGCCCGTGATGTTCGGAGCCATCTGGCAGGACCCCGACGCCGACCCGGTCGGCAAGCAGCAGCTCGCCGAGCTCTTCCAGCACCCATGGTTCCTGAGCGACGAGACCAAAGGCGGCACCGACCCGTGGCTCGAGCTGTTCATCGACTACTGGAATCGCCCGGGCTCGTGGCAGCGGCTGCCCGACCTGATGAAGCACCACAACCTCGCGATGGGCTGGAAGATGTTCTGCGAGGTGCGCTCGGTGTTCCGCGACTCGGGCACGTACGAAGAGCTCGCGCCGCCGAAGGTGCCGGTCACGCTGGTGGTCGGTGAGCGCAGCCCGCTCGGCTCACGCGAGGTGATTCGCGCGCTGTCCCGCCGAAACCAGCACGCGAAGGTCGTCGAACTCGCCGGCACGGGACACATGGCGCCGCTCACGCACCCGCAGAAGGTCGCGGACGCGCTCGCAGCGCACCTCACGAGCGCGGGTCGCTGACGCCGAAGAGCGGGTACCGGAAGTACTCGCCTTGCGACGCCTTGATGGCGCCGATGAGCGGGCAGAGCGCGATGAGCCCGAGCACGAGCAAGGCCAGCGCGCCACCGACGACTCCGAGCGTCAGGCTCAGCACCGGCGACTTGTGTGCCGCCAGCGACAGCGGAGCGAACGCCACCACCGTCAGCAACACGCTGAGAAAACCGAGCACGTTGAGGAGCAACGCCTGCTTCGCGATGGCCGCCACGCGCGGCGACTTCGCGGTCGCGAGCAGGATGATCGGAGCAACGACACCACCACAGGGAATCAGATAGCCGGCGTAGCCAGAGAGATGGGCGAGCACCGAAAGGCTTCTGTCTTCCTCCGCGAGTTTGGTCATGCCGCGCAATACGTGCGACGCGCGAAACGATTTAATCGTGTCGCGATGAACCTGTGTTCATGCGGCGCGCTGCGGGCTCGTGCACCGTCGCAGGCATGAACGCACTCACTCGAACGGCCCTCCTCTCTTTCATCGGCTGCGCTCCGGCGATTCGGAACGTGCCGAGCGGTCCACCCGCACGCTGGGCGCTCGCGGCGCCACAACCGGGCCGCACGCTCGACGCGCTCGGCGTTTCGCTCTTCGTGCACGACTCGGCTCCCGACGACGCAACGAAGCCGGTGCTGGTGTGCCTGCACGCCATCGGTCACGGCGGCTCAGACTTCGCGGCGCTCTCGAAGGCGCGGCCCGACCTGCGCGTCATCGCCATCGACTGGCCGGGCCATGGCCGCAGCGGCCCTGACTCCAATGCGGCGAGCGCCATCCGCTACGAGCAATTGCTCGCGGCGGTGATGGACGAGCTGAAGCTGGAGCGCGTGGTGCTGCTCGGCAATTCCATCGGCGGCGCGACGGCGATTCGGTACGCCGCAGCTCGACCCGAGCGGGTGCGGGCGTTGGTGCTCGCGAATCCCGGTGGGCTCGACCCCGGCGCGAGCGGCTTCCTCGGCCGCTTCTTCATCGGAGGTCTGGTGGACCACTTCGAGCAAGGCGTGCGCAACGAGGAGCGCTTCGCGAGCTGGTTCCGCGAGTACTACGCGAAGATTCTCATCACTCCGGCCGCGCGCGAGCAGCTCGAGCGGATTCTCGACGCCGGTTACGAGAGCGCTCCAGTGCTCGCGCAGGCGTGGACGAGCTTCATGCAACCTGAAGCGTCACTCGCTCCGCTCATTGCGAAAATCACCATGCCGACGCTCTTCACCTGGGCCGACGCCGACGCGCTCGTCTCGTGGTCACGCAACGAAGACGCCGTGAAACGGTTCCCCAACGCGAAGGTGGTGCACTTCGACGCCGGCCACGCTGCGTTTCTCGAGCAGCCCGAAGCGTTTCTGCGTGCGTTGGATCAATTCCTCGTCACTTCTTCCGGCGACGCAGGCGGCTCAGGTGCACGTTGGTGATGCCGAGGTAGCTCGCGATGAGCGTCGCCGGCACCTTCTTCTCCAGCTCGGGCATGCGCGTGCGCAGCGACTGGTAGCGACCCATCGCGTCGAGCGCGAGCAGCTCGTATTCCCGCAACGACTTCTTCAGATACAGGTCTTGCACGAGCGCTGCGCCGAGCCGTTCCCACGCGAGCGACTTCTTCGCCAACGCCATCACCCGCGACCAGCGCACGAAGACCACGCGCGACTTCGCCTCGGCGCGCACGAACACCGCCGACGGCCGCTGCTGCAGCGCATCGGACATCGAGCCGAACGCATCTCCGGCCAGACCAAAGCCGCGCGTGTGTTCGCTGCCGTCCGGGTGCAGGTAGTACTCACGCACCACGCCATCGATGACGAGCCCCGAGTCGTCAGGGTCATCTCCCGCGCACATCAGGTGCACGTGCTTCGGCACGTCGGCGCCTTCGAGCGCTCCGAGCTCGCGCGCATCGACGCCGCGCAACGCGAGCCGCTCGCGCACGAACGCCACTTCATCTGCACGCGCTGCACGCCGCTTCACCGATTCCACGAGCGCACAGCGTAGCCCGCCGTGAGCTACGCTCGCGCTCGATGGAGCGGGCACCCGGCGAGCCGCGATTGCATTTCGACAGCGTGGTGGAAGGCCTGTGGAAGCGCTCCCTCGCCGGCCGCCTCGACGCGACGATTCTCGAAGCGCTCAAGAAGGAAGGGCTCGACTTGAGCCGCCCGCTCGACCCCGCGTTCCCCGCCGAGAAGATGCACGTCTGGGTGAAGCTCACCGCGCGCATGCTCTACCCGCAGGACGACGAACAGGTCGCGCTGCGCAAGTTGGGCTGTGAGCTGTTCAAGGGGCTGACGCGCACCTTCGTCGGCAAGGCGATGACGGCGGTGATGCGCGTGGTCGGCACCCGCCGTTCACTCGAGCGCATGCAGCGCAACTTCCGCAGCGGCAACAACTACATCAACGCGAAGTTCGTCTCGCTCGGCAAAGGGCTCGTCGAGCTCACGCTCACCGACGTGAACGGTCTGCCGGCGTACTACCAGGGCATCGTCGAAGAAGGCGGCCGCACCACGGGCGCCGCCGACATGGATTCCACGTACACGCTCGACGGCAAGGGCGGCTGCACGTACCGCATCACGTGGTCCGAAAAGTAAGGCCGCCGGAGAACAAGAACCTCGCGACAGCCCGCGGTGTCCTTGGCAGCCTGATGAACATGCGCTCGCTCCTGCTCGCCGTGCTCTCGGTGCCGTTCACCGCGTCTGCGTTCTGCGGCTTCTACGTCTCGGGCGCCGGCGGGAAGCTGTTCAACGACGCGTCGATGGTGGTGCTCTTGCGCGACGGCACGCGCACCGTGCTCTCGATGCAGAACAACTACCGCGGGCCGGTCGAGAACTTCGCGCTGGTCGTGCCGGTTCCGGTGGTGCTCGCGAAGGAGAACGTGAAGACCGTTCCGCGCGAGGCGTTCGTGCGCGTCGACGAGCTCACCTCTCCGCGCCTCGTCGAGATTCCCAAAGAAGAGTGCATCGGCATCGGCGGCATCGGAACCAAGGGCCGTGGCGGAGGCACCGGCGGTTACGGCAGCGGCGTCGGCTCGCTCGAGCAACAGACGGGCGTGCGCGTCGAGGCGAAGTTCGAGGTCGAGGAATACGAGAATCGTCATCCTCTCGGCGAAGTTCTCGCTCGGGCTCGAGACGTGGCTCAAGGAGAGCAAGTACCAGATCCCCGAGGGCGCGGCGGCACTGCTGCAGCCGTACGTGCAGAACGGCAGCAAGTTCTTCGTGGCGCGCGTCGACGCGAAGAAGGCGAAGTTCGAGAACGGTCAGCTGGTGCTGTCACCGCTGCGCTTTCACTACGACAGCGAGCAGTTCTCGTTGCCGGTGCGACTCGGCCTGGTGAACAGCGGCGGAACGCAGGACCTCATCGTTCACGTCGTCGCGAAGGACCGCTACGAGCTGGCGAACGGCAAGAACGTCTTCGTGCCGACGAACATCGACGTCAGCTCGCGCGCCGGCCCGCAGTTCGGCGGCTTCTACAAGGAGCTCCTCGAGCGCACGTTCAAGAAGAACCCCGGCGCGGCGGTCACCGAGTTCGCGTGGAAGGGCGCGCTGCCGCCGCCCACCGAGTTCGTGCAGAGCGGCATCTACGGAGTGACCTGCGACCCCTGCCCGCCTCCGCACCCGGTCGACAACCCGCTCGCGCGGTATCTCGGCGTCGATCTGCTCCCCAACATCAAGACCGATGATCAGGTCGCCGCGTTCGCGCAGGCCTCGACGCTCACGCGCATCCACCTCCGTTACGGCAAGGACAGCGCGCCCGATGATCTCGTCTTCAAGATCGGCAAGCCGATGACCGGTGGCGTCCCCGACGTGATCGGCGTGAAGCCCGACGAGAGCAATCGCTTCCAGGGCCGCTATTTGATGCACGTCGAGGGCTGCGGCACTCCGGCTCGCATGTTCACGCCCACCGGTGGGCCACTCTCGGGCGCTTCGGCGGATTCGACGATCATGGTCGACCCCTTCGAGCAGATCATCACCAGCGAGATCACCGAGCTCGGCATCAAGCCGGTCGCGCTCGCGAAAGATCCGAAGCCGCTGCCCGAGATGCCGCCGCCGCCGCCGATGAGCAGCACGTTCTTCATGAACAGCATGCCGAGCGCTCGCAGCAATCTCGTCTTCGACACGCCCACGGTGAGTGGAAGCGGAAAGCTCGACCCCGAGCTGGTGAAGAAGGTGATGAGCGCCAACCGCGGCCAGCTGCGCTACTGCTACGAGTCGGCGTTGATGAGCAAGCCCACGCTCAGCGGCCGCGTGGTCTTCGAGTTCGAGGTCGACGCGCGCGGAACGGTGACCAGCTCG
Source organism: Archangium sp. (assembly GCA_047600485.1). GTDB lineage: Bacteria > Myxococcota > Myxococcia > Myxococcales > Myxococcaceae > Archangium_A. The sequence continues at coordinate 8,518,092 of JASGKS010000001.1, read as the reverse complement.
AGTGTGGTGGCCGCGACGTTGCCCGACACCACGACGCACGCCTGCATGAGCGGCCGCATCCGCACGTGGATGTTCCCCAAGCCTCGGGGCGGGAACGTGAAGGTGAAGACCGGCGTGACGTTCAGCCGGTGACGCTCAGCTTCCGCGGCGCGACCACGGAGTAGATGACGGAGATCTTCCCGCTCGCGTCGAGCTGCACTCCGGTCACGCCACGCGGAGGATCTTTCTCGAGCTTCTTCGTGAACGTCGCGTCGAGCGCCCACAGCCCATTGAGCCGCACGATGTCGCTGGTGAGAACCTCTCGCATCTGCATCAGCCGCGAGAAGAAGAGCGTGGAACGTTCCGGCCCGTGAATCGGAACCATCGCCGCGTGGAACACACCCGCGCCGTCGCTCAGCACCTGCACGTCATCGGCGAGGAACTTCTTCGCGCCTTCGACGTCGCCCGTCGCGAGTGAGAAGAAGAAGCCTTCCATCGCCGCGCGCGTGCGCTCACGCAGCGACTCGTCGTACTGAACGCGCTCTGCGTCGTACCGCTCGAGCGCCTTGCGAGCGCGGTGTTGCAGCTGGCGCACGTTGGCTTCCTCGAGGCCGAGACACGCTGCGACTTCTTTCGCCGAGAGATCGAACACGTCTCCCAGCACCACCGCCGCGCGTTGTTCCGCCGACAGCGCCTCGAGCGCGAGCAGGAACGCGAACGACGCGCTCTCGAGCACCTCGTAGCGCGCGCTCGCTGGAGCCTCGACGCCCAGCTGTTCATCGGGCACCGGAGACGGCAGCCACGGCCCCTTGTAGCCCTCGCTCTGTCGTCGTCGCAGGCGGTCGATCGACAGTCGCGTGGCGATGCGAAACAGGTAACCACCGAGCGGTTCGTCTTCGTCGGGCTTCGCCTCGAGCGCGCGCACGAAGGTGTCCTGCACCAGCTCGTCGGCGTCGGCGGCCACTCCGGTCATGCGGTAGCAGAGCGCCCAGAGCGCACGCGCGTGACTGCGATGCGCGGCCTCGAGCGCCGCGCTCATCTCACGGCCTCGAGACGCCGGCGCGGCGCGCTCAGCTCAGACGCACTCGCCACCGCGTCGAACAGAAAGCCGGAGTTCGCCAGACCCGACACGAAGTGCAGCGGCGCGTCGAGCGGAGTCGCGGCCTCTCGCGGCACGTCTTCCATCACGCGCATGTGAGGGAAATAGCGCCGACCGACGACTTCGTCACGCCAGCCGGGTTGCACGCGATCGACGAAGGCCTCGAGCGCCTGCTCGACTTCGCGCGCGTCACGATGATCATCGGGCGCCAGATACCAGGCCACGTGCACCTTGATGTTCTCGCTCTGGGCCGGCGGCGAATGCACCGAGAAATACGTCGGCTCTTCGAAGCCGAGCGTGAGCCGGCGATCAGCCCGCGGCAGCTTGCGCAACACGAGGTCGAGGCACGCAGCGCGCACCGGCTTCGCTTGCGCCACGCGACGCTCGAGCGCTGCATTCGCGCTCAACTTCGCAGCAGCGGCGGCGGGAACGGCGAGCGCAATTTCCTGCGCGGTGATTCGCGTGCCGTCGCCGAGCACGGCGGTCGTTCCCTCGAGCGCGGAGACACGAACTGACGTGCGCACCTCGACGCCGAGCTCACGCGCGATGGTCTCGAGCTGATCGACGATGCGCTGCCAACCGCCGTCGAGATACAGCACGCCGCGCGCGCCCGGGCTCGCCGCCGCCTGGAGCTGCCGGAACGCGAGCTTCGTCGTCAGCTCATCGGGCGCATTGCAGTACGTGGTCACGCGAATCAACGCGCTGAACATGAGCCGCACGCGCTCGCTGCGACGCCGCGCGAGCCACGCGCCGACCGTCTCCGCACTGCCCGCGCCGAGCACCTCGCGCATCGCCAACGCGAGTTCCACGCGCTCACGCCAGCTGAGCCACGACGCGGTGAGAATGCTGAGCGCCGACGTGGGCATCGGCAGCAGCTCGCCCTTCGAATCGAAGAAGCCCCCGGCTCCGGGAATGAAGCCCTCGAGCTTCACGCCGAGCTCGAGCAGCGCTCTCTCTGCGGGGCCGTCGAGGTACAGGGCGTGGGGGCCGAGGTTGACGTTCGCTCCGCCCAGCTCGGGGCTGCGACCGAAGCCACCGAGCGCTGCGGCTTGTTCGAGCAACGTCACGCGTCGACCTGCCTTCGCTGCGCGCGCCGCCGTGAGAAGGCCACCGAGTCCACCGCCCACCACGAGGAGTTCCGTCTTCGTTTCGATCTGGCTCATGCCCGTTTCACGGGTGAGGCCCGCGGTTCGTGACAGGCGGACCGCTCGGGGTAGTGTGCTTCGCCATGTCCTTGAAACCCGTCGTCCTTGGCTTCTGCATCGGCCTGTTGGTGGCCATCACTCCTGCTTGTGGAGCGAAGCAATGTTCCACGGCGACGTGCTCGACCGGCTGCTGCGACGCGAAGGGTGACTGTCAGCAGGGCAACAGCGCGAGCGCGTGCGGACAGCTCGGCGGCGCATGCGCCATCTGTCAGCTCGGCACTGCGTGCAACCTCGGCGTGTGCATGACGGCCGGCACCGGCGGTGGCACGGCGGGTGGACAGGGTGGTGGCACGACGGGCGGCGGAACCACCGGCGGTGGCACGGGTGGCGGAGCGACCGGCGGAGGAACGGGCGGAGGCGTGACGGGTGGTGGCACCGGCGGCGGCGTGACGGGCGGCGGCACAGGTGGCGGCGCCGGCTGCGATGGCTGCCTCTTCAACGGCTCCTGCATCACGCGCGCGAACTCGAACAACGACACGCTCTGCGGCCAGAACGGAGTCACCTGCGCGACCTGCAGCGGCACGTTCCACTGTCAGAACTACGTGTGCGTGAACGGCGGCACCGGTGGCGGCACGACGGGCGGCGGCGGCGGCACAACGGGTGGCGGCACCGGCGGCGGCGTGACTGGAGCCGGCACGGGTGGTGGCGCGACGGGCGGAGGCACCGGCGGCGGCAGCGGCGTCACGGTTGGCTCGTTGTGCACCAGCAGCGCGCAGTGCAGCAGCCTCGGTGCGGGCGCGACGTGCAAGCTGCAGACGAATCCGTATTCCGGCAACGCGCCGACGCCGTACCCGGCGGGCTTCTGCACCCTGCCCTGCACCGGAACCGGCACGTGCCCGAGCGGTGCGACGTGCGCAGGTGGCGTGAGCTCGGTGCCGTACATCTTCAACGAGGTCGATCGCTTCTGCACGAAGTCGTGCACTGGCCCGGGGCAGTGCATCGGCGGTCTCGAGTGCCTCTACGTCGAGCCGCTCACCGGAACCAACCCGGGCGCTGGTTGCTGGATGAGCAGCGCGAGCGGCCGCACGTTCACCGGCGGTGGTCTGCCGAGCAAGGCGGGCAACCCGTGCACCACGGACTCGCAGTGCCAGAACCCGCCCGACCCGATTCTCGGTCAGTGCATCACCTCGACCGATTTCGCGAACGGCTACTGCTTGATCAGCACTTCGCCGGAATCGAGTGGTGCGTGGTGCCAGTCGGGCGGTCGCTCGAAGATCAACTATCCGCTCTCTGACGGCGGCACGACCTACTACTGCACCGGCACGTGCCCGACGGTGGGCCAGCTCGCTCCGGGCGGCCGCACTGGGTACACCTGCTACGGCAACATGAACGGCACGGGCAATGTGGTGTGGCCGAGCTGCGCGACGAACGCCGATTGCGGCGGCTCCGTTCCGTCTTGCAACGCGACGACTGGCTTCTGCTGCACCGACACCACGTACGCCAATTGCGCGAACACCTGGTGACGCTGCGCTGGGCCGTCGCGCTCGTGCTGTTCGCGAGCTGTCAGAAGAACATTCCGCTGCCCGAAGTGCGTAGCGGCGGTGACGTCGAGCGCGGTCGCTACCTCGCGGAAAACGTCGGCGTGTGCATGTCGTGTCACACGCCGCGCGACTTCTCGTTCTTCTCCGGGCTGCCGATTCGCGAACGCCTCGGAGAAGGCGCCGACGTCGGCATGGTGTTCGGCTACTGGCCTCCGCGCGTGACGATGTGGGCGCCGAACCTGACGCCGACGCATCTGGCGGAGTGGACCGACGCAGAAATTCAGCGCGCGTTCGTGAGTGGGCTCGGGCGCGATGGGCACTCGTTGATGTTGGCGATGCCGTACGACCAGTACAACGCACTGACCGTCGACGACGCGCGGGCGATCATCGCGTACCTGCGCTCGCTCGCTCCGCTGAAGAGTGAAATTCCCGCGCGGAAGCTGCCCTTCCCCGTCGAGCCTTTCATCGTGAACATCATGCCCATCGAGCCGCACCTCGTGGACCGTGTGCCGGAGTCGAACGAGTCAAAGGGCAAGTACCTCGCGACCGTCGCCGGCTGTCTGTGGTGCCACTCGCCGATGACGAAGTTCGATCAAGTGGTGAAGGGGAAGGAATGGGCGGGCGGCCACGAGTTCCCGAGACCTCGCGCAGGAGCTGAGCTGGCGAGTCTGGTTCGTGGACCGGGCGTGATTCGCACTCCGAACATCTCGATGGACGCGCGCACCGGCATCGGCGCGTGGACGAAGGACGTGTTCATCGCGCGCTTTCGCGGAACGAATCGCGAGGCGCTCGAGAAGTTGAAGCCCGCGGAGAATGAGATGAACACCGTCATGCCATGGGCGGCGTACGCGGGAATGACCGAGGAAGATCTCGGAGCGATCTGGGACTACCTCGCGACGTTCCCCGCGCAGGACAACTTGATCAATCGCTTCGAACCGGCGGCGCAGAAGTAGCGCGCGACGCGGCGACGGTGAGGCCCAGCAGCAGCTCGAGCGCGAGCGCGGCCATCATGAACATCGACGGGTTGTCGCGATCTCCGAACCACGCGCGGCCGTCCCACTCACCGCGTCTGGGAAGGACCCACTCCGGCCCGAAGGGTGATGGCTGGTGCACCGGCACTTCCATCCGCTCGAAGAAGACGCCGCCCGCGAAGATCAGAAGCGGAGCGAGCACCACGACCAGACGAACGACGACGCTGAGACCGGTGTTCGCCTTCTTCCACGCGTAGACACCGAGCCCGGCGCGCATGGCGATGGCGAGCGCGACCGACAGGCTGAACCACTTCACCGTCAGGCTCACGAGGAGCGGCGAGGCGGCCAGCAGCCACCAGATGATCGCAATGGCCTTGAGTCGCCTCACTCGCCGCGAGGGTAGTTCATTTCGTCTGCCACGCGTCCTTCGGTTCGAGGAGCGCCTTCGCTCCCGCGCCGTCGAGCCAGGCGCGCGCCGCTGCATCACCCCGCAGATACGCATCGAAGAACGCGGTGGTGAACGCGCGCATCACGCGATGGTGATTCGGGTTTCGCGGCTTCTGATCTCCTGGCAGCGCGCGGTCGGAGAACGCCGAGTGTTCCGCGCCGTCGAGCACCAGCTCGTACTTGCTGCCCGCCGCGAGCGCCTTGAAGACGCCGCGCCGCGATTCCGCAGTCGTGTCGCCGATGGGCGAGCCGTCGTTGGTGCCCGTCATCAGCAACCACGGCGTGCTCACCTTGCCGAACGCCTCTTCCGCGGTGCCGCGCTTCGGGAGCGACGGAGAGAACGCGACCGCCGCCTTGATGCGCGGCTCGGTGAACGACCCGAGCGCGAACTGCTGGCCCGAGACGGCCTGGGTGGTGATGGCTCCGAACGAATGGCCGCTCATGCCGACGTGGTCGAGATCGAGACGCCCCTTGAGCGCGTGACCGTCGGCCGCGTTCCAGCTCGTCAGCGCGTCGAGCACCGCGGGAATGTCGGACACCCGCAGCATGAAGTTCTCGACGCTGGCGGCCTTGCGCATCGACGCCATTCGCTTACCAGGTGGTAAGTCCTTCCACACCGAGGTGTCACTGCCCGGGTGCTGCACGAAGACCGCGACGTAGCCACGACGCGCCCAGTGCTCGGCGAGGAAGACGTCGTTCTCGTTCGAGCCTCCGAGGCCGTGCGAGAAGAGCAGCACCGGCGCGGCGCTCTTCACGCCCGGAGGGAAGTAGACGCGTATCGGCAGCTCACGCCCGTCCCGCTTGGCGTCTTTGACGGTGAAGACCTGCGCCTCGACCTTCGCCGCCGCGTCGACGGCCAGCGGGTCATACGGCGGAGCAGCGAGGAGGCAGAAAAGGACGAGTGCGCTCACGTGTGGAGCTGAACACGCGACGGCGCGAAAAGTTGCACCAACCTCAGCCTCGGCAGAGCTTCAGCGCGGCCTGCAGGGTGCGCTTCTCTGCTCCCTTCGCCGGGTGCGACAACGCGAGTTCGAGCACCGGCGCGGCGTTCTCGTTCAGGCTCTCGACGAGATCGAACGCAAACGGAGCCACGAGCGTCGGGAGCAGGTGCAGCATCGACTTCGCGACTTGCATTGCGAGCGCGGCGTCCGTGACTCCACTCAGAACCAGCCCGCCGTTCGAGATCGAGCCGCTCGGTTTGCACACGCGCCGGGCCGCGACGTTGACCCACTTCTTCTCTCGCGCGAACGCGAAGCACAGCGCGTCGAAGACGGTTCCATCGTCCATGTCCTTCGAAGCGACGAGCCGCTTCTGCAGCTTCTCGGCGCGACGAAGCGCTCGCGCATACGTCGTCGCGTCGAGCCGAAACACGTGCGGCCTGAGCGCACACAACAACGGCACCGCCGACAAATAGTGCCCGGGGATGAACGCGCCGCCCTTCGCGCGCGGGTCGACGAACTCGAGGTGCAGGCCCTTCGAGAGGTCAGCGCTTTGATTGAAGAGGTGCGGCGCCTCGATGACGTCGAGGACGAACTCGACGCCCGCGGTGGTGGCCCAGAAGTCGACCAGCGCGGTCGGCGTCGCGCGCGTGGGCAGCGACGAACGGCCGAGCAGATCGTCCGACCAGAGCATCGCCAGCCGCAGCACCTCGTGCTCGAGCGTCAGCTTCACGGGTCTCTCGCCGCGGTCGAAGCTCGCGCGAACCGCCTTGAGCCAGCCCGCCGCGCGGGGGAAAGCGCGATAGCTCTTCTTCACTTCGGGCCGACGCGCGTCGAGCTCGAGCACCTTCTGCCAGGCGAGCTCAGCCGTCGGTGCCGGCGCGTCGAGCACGTGCGGCGCGCGCGAGCCGTGGAGAGCGGCACGCATTTCCCGAGTCCAACGAAGTGGCGTGGTCATGCCCCCTGACGCCGCTCACTCACGCACCGTCGCACGGTGATGGCGGAGCACACATCGCTCGCGTTGGGAATTTCGTCGCCGTCGAGGTCGGCATCACACGCGTTACCCGCGGCGTCTTTGTCTTTGTCTGTCGAGCTGCGCGAAGTTGCTCGAGGAAGCGCAGTTGTTGCGCTTGCACTTTTCAGCCCGCCCGGGTGTCACGCCGCCATGCGCATTCAGGTGTTCGCAAGTGTGGTCGTCGTCGCGTTGCTCGCCGGTTGTCCTGGAACTGAAGGAGCGCAGGGGCCGAAGGGAGACGTCGGTCCCGCCGGAGCGACCGGCCCGCAGGGTCCTCAAGGTCCGACGGGCGCGCAGGGAGCGATGGGCGTTCAAGGCGCGCAAGGCCAACCCGGTCAGCAGGGCGCCGAAGGTCCGCAGGGCGTGCAGGGTCCTCCGGGCATGGTGCTGGTCATCGACGGTGGAGTCGTGACGGGACCGCCGGGCTCGAGCGTGGTGGTGACTGCGATTGCGGCGGGCGGAGTGACGTGCCCCGAGGGCGGCATTCGCGTCACGCAGCTCAGCGACGCGGGCGTCACCAACGTGTGCAACGGAGCGGTCGGTGCGACCGGCCCTCAAGGTCCGCAAGGCACGCAGGGCATTCAAGGAATGATCGGAGCGACCGGCTCGCAAGGCCCCGCTGGCTCGCAGGGACCCGCAGGTCCGCAAGGCGCGTCGGTGAGCGCGACCACGCTGGCGTCGATGAGCCCGCAGTGCATGACGGGCGGCGTGCTGCTCGGCTTCGCGGACGGCGGCTCACTCGCGGTGTGCAACGGCGCGGCGGGCCCGCAGGGAATTCAGGGCATGACGGGAGCGACCGGCTCGCAAGGCCCTGCGGGCATGACGGGCTCGACGGGTGCGCAGGGCCCGGCGGGGCCTCCTGGGCCACCGGGGCCGGCGCTGGTGCTCGATGGCGGGCTCGCGTTCCCCAACGACACGCCGAGCTTCGCGGGCTTCACCGCGCTGACGTCGAACGGAAATCTCGGCGGCCACATCGGCGCGAACGCGAAGTGCAACGCGGAATTTCCGGGCGCGGTGTTGTGCACGTTGTCTGATTTCGATCGCAGCAATCCGCTCGTGACTCCGGGTGCGAGCGGCGCGTGGATCGACAGCGACCGCAACGCGAACGGCACGCGCGCGCAGAACTCGTGCTCGATCGGCTCGACGAGCTGGACGAGCGGCACCACCGACACCGGCACCAACTTGAACGCCACCGGCGTGTTCACGGGCCAGGTCGCGTGCACGAACATCAAACCCATCGCGTGCTGCCGCGTGCCGACCAACTCGGTGTTCCGCGGCTACACGGCGCTCACCTTCACCGGCGCGCAGGGCGGCCACATCGGCGCGAATCAGAAGTGCAACGCAGAATTCCCAGGCTCGTTCCTGTGCACGGTCGCCGATTTCGATCGCGCGAACCCGCTCGTCGCTCCCGGCGGAGTCGGCGTGTGGATCGACTCGGCACGCAACGCGAGCGGCACTCGTGCGCAGAATTCGTGCTCGATTGGTTCGACCAGCTGGACCAGCGGCACGACCGACACCGGCACCAACTTGAACGCCGCCGGTGTGTTCACGGGCCAGGTCGCTTGCACCAACGTGAAGCCCATCGCTTGCTGCTCGGCTCGATGAGCTTCAACCCTCACCCCAACCCTCTCCCTCGCGGGAGAGGGGGTGGCGGGTGAATCAGTCCTTCAGGCGCAGCTTCATCTGCACGTCGCTCGACCAGTGGTTGGCGAACGCCTTCACGCACGTCGAGAGGTAGCGGTCGTAGTTCGTCCACACCGTCTCGCCGTTGCTCATGACCTTCGAGCCCCAGCCCGACGCCATGATCTTCTCCTTGTTCGCGCGGAAGCGCTTCAGCCACTCCGCCGTCGTCTTGCCGTAGTCGACGCGGCGCGTGTTGAGCTGCACGATTTCCCAGCTCTGACCGCACGCAGCGACGAGCTCCTCGAGGCGCGGGTTCAAGCCGCCGGGGAAGATGACGTCGGCGGTGAACTTCAGGTCCGCCAGGTCTTCACGCTTACGCGGCACGCGGTCGCGCAGAATCGCCTGGAAGCCGAAGCACGCGCCCGGCTTCACCCACTTCGCCGTCTTGTTGAAGTAGTCGCGGTAGATCTGAATCGCGAGGCCGGCCTGCTGCTGCGCCGGCGACACGAGGTGATCGATCATCTCGATCGACACCAGCGCGTCGTACTTCTCGGCCGGAACGAAATCTTTGTAGTCGCTGACCCACATCGTCACGCCCGGCAGCTTGCGGCGCGTGATCTCATCGGCCTGCGCGCGCGAGAGCGTGATGCCGTGCGCGTTCTTCACCTTCCGCTCGAGCACCAGGTACTCGAGGTTCGCGCCCCAGCCGCAGCCGATGTCGAGCACCAGCGAGTCGGTCTTCACTTCGGCGAAGTCGGCGAGCCAGCGGCTCTTGTTGCGCTGCGCCTGCTCCAGCGTCGTGTGCTGGTCGTCGAAGACCGCCGACGTGTAGTGCATGCGCTCGTCCAGCCAGAGCCGGAAGAACTCGTTCGAGATGTCGTAGCCGATTTCCACTTCTTCTTGAGTCGAGGTCATTGCTGTTTTTCCCTGGGGTGAAAGTTCAAATCAGGCGACCGCGTCGCCGTTCATTTCGCGAGTGAGACGTTCGAGCTCTTCCTTCGCCGTGTTCGCCGTGAGCAACAGCTGCTCGGGCGAGTGCAGCGACGAGAGGAAGAAGCGCAGGCGCGCCTGATCTTCCTCGACGGCCGGGTACAGAATCGGCTGCACGTTGATGCCGCGCTTCTTGAGCGAGTCGCTCAATTGCAGACACAACACGGAATTTCCGACGATGAGCGGCACCACGGCAGTGTCCTTCGACATGCCGGAGTTCAGCCCGCGCTCCTTCAAGAGCTTGATGAAGTACGCCGCGTTGTCCTTCGCCTTCTTCGAACGCTCCGGGTGCTTGAGCATCTGGCGAGTCGCCGCGAGCGCCGCCGCCGCGTTCGGAGGCGGAATGCCGACCGAGTACACGAAGCCCGGCGTGGTGTACTTCAAGTACTCGACCAGCGCCTTGCTGCCCGCGATGTAGCCGCCGCAGCTCGCGAACGATTTCGAGAGCGTCCCCATCCACATGTCGACGTCGGCGCGGTTCACGTTGAAGTGCTCACCGATGCCGCGACCCGTGGGACCGACGACGCCGGCCGAATGCGCCTCGTCGACCAGCAGCATCGCTTTGTGCTTCTTCTTCACTTCGATGAACTTCGGCAGCTCGGGAATGTCGCCGTCCATCGAGTAGGTGCCTTCGATGGCGATGAGCACGCGGCGGTAGTGCGGCCGCAGGTTGGTGAGCATGCGATCGAGCGCTTCCCAGTCGTTGTGCGGGAAGGGGCGGCGCTTCGCTCCCGACAACTTCGCGCCCTGAATGATGGAGTCGTGCGCCAGCGCGTCGTGGACGATGAGGTCGCCCGCGCCGCACACGTGACCGATGACGGTGACGTTCGTGGCGTGACCGCTCACCAACACGATGGAGTCTTCGGTGCCGAAGAACTCGGCGAGCGCCTTCTCGAGCTCGAGCGTGAGCGGCTTCTCACCCGACGCGACGCGAGACGCGCTCACCGACGTGCCGTACTTCGCGATGGCGTCCTGCGCGGCCTTGCTGACCACCGGGTCGCCCGAGTTCCCCACGTAGTTGTACGAGGAGAAGTTCAGCATCTGCTTGCCGTTCACCACCGTGGTGTCGCCGCAGATGGCCTCGTGCACCGAGAAGTACGGGTTCTGCAGGCCGAACGCCTCGGCCATCGCCATGCGCTCTTTCAGCGCCTCGTACTCGGGGAACTTCGCCGGATTCCACGACGACTCTTCGACTTCGCCAGGCACCGCCGCGACCGCTTCAACCGCTTCGTCGCTCGACGCCTCAGCAACGACCGGAACTGCGACCGGCTTCGAAGCCGTCTGGAATTGCGGATCGCGCTTCTTGAACTCGGCCGTCATGCCGGTCGCGTACGCGACGACGACGCCCTTCTCGTTCTGCCAGACCAACGTGCCCGAGAAGTTGTCATCGCTGCTCGACTCGAACGTGACGGTGACCTTGAGCGGCCCCAACCCGAACGGAGCGAGCTGCACGAAACGACCGAGCGACACCGGGAAGCCCGCGCGCTGCTGCTTCACCCACGCCCAGTAGCCCGCGAGCTGGAACGACGCGTCGAGCACCAGCGGGTCGACCGCCCACTCGTTGCGCAGCGGCTCCTTGATCCAATCAGACGGGCGGCAGCCCTTCACCCAACCCACCACGCCGTCATCGGACAGCGCGTCGATGGCAGTGATGCCCTGCAACCGCGGACCGTGGAACGTGAAGCCGCCGTAGAAGTCCTTGAGCGACATCGGCAACGGCGACGTGGGCGCCATCGTGCGCGGCGTCGGAGCGACGCTGGTGTCGGCGCCAATCGTGACGGTGCCCGTGTACGACGGAGCCGAGCCCTGCAGCAGCGAGACGCCGAGCACGTTCGATTTCGACTTCTGCTTCACCGACGTCTCGAGCCAAATCGTGTCAGGCACCAGCACCGCGCGCCGCAGCTTCACGTCGCTCAACGCGAACGGAGTGAACTTGCCGGGCACCACGCTCTTGCCGTTCGCTTCGATCGCCGCCGAGGCGAGGTGGTCCATCGCCGCCGCGAACGGGAGCACGCGCTGACCCGCCATCGTGTGGTCGTTCAGATAGACGTGATTCAAACGCGAAACGGGGAAGCTCGAGCGGTGCAGCACGGTGCGCTCGGGCAGACCGCGACCGACGAGCACCTCACCGACGCCGCTCTTCACTTCCGACAAGAACGCCTTCACGCCCTCGTCGTCGGAGAGGAACGTGACGCCATCGGCCTTCAGCTCGGCCTTCTTGAAGGCGGGAATCTTCTTCGCCATCTCGGAGTCTTCCCAGGGCGGGAAGTCGATGGCCAAAGTGCGCGTCTTTCCCGCGGTCACGCGCGAGAGCATCGCGTTCGCTGCCGAGTAATCGGTCTGCGCCGCGTTGCCGAAGCGACCCGCCCACGAGCCGATGAACGCCATCAGCGAGAGCGAGTCGGTCGCAGTCGCGTCAATCAAAGCGAGCGCGCCGCCGACCTTCGTCTCCAACACCGAGTCCAGCGAGGCGACGTCCTTCTTCTCGACCAGCGCGTCGGCGAGCAGACCCGCGTTGTGCACCACCACGTCGATGCGGCCGTGCTGCTTGCGAATCGCATCGATGGCGCTCTTCACGCTCGCCGCGTCACGCACGTTCATCGCGTGGTAGCTCGCGGCCTTCGCTCCGGCGGTCGTGAGCTGCGCGAGCGCCTTGCCGATTTCCTCGTTCTGCGACGAGCGGCCGGTGAGCGCGAGCGTCACTCCGCTCTTCGCGAGCCCCTTGGCGAACTTGAAGCCCAGTCCCTTCGCACCGCCGGTGATGACCACCACCGACTTCGCGTCGAGACCCTTCTCGCCGATGCTCGCCGCGACCGACGCGACCTGCAGCGACACCGCGTGACGGCCCTTCGCGTCGAAGCCGATCTCCGCGCAGCGATCTCCCGAGGCGATTTCGTCGACGATGTGTTGCGCGATGGCGTCTGAAGCGAGCGCGCCGTCGACGTCGATGGCCTTCACCAGCGCGTCGGGCCACTCCTGCGCGAGCGCGCGCGTGAAGCCGAGCGCACCGATCTGGCCCAGCGATTCGCGAGCGACGTTGCCGCTCATGCCGAGGTGGCCGCCGAGCGCGGTGACGCTCACGAAGAGCTCAGCCTTCTCGCCGCCGACCTTCTTGCTCAACGCGAGCGCGTCACGCGAAGCAACGCGGTAGTCGGCGTTGCTGCCGACCAGATTGATGACGCCGCCGAACTCTCCGGGCGAGTTCACGTCGCCGACGACGACCGTGACACCTTCCGCCTTGAGGCGCGTAGCGAGCGCTTCGGCGACGCCCTTGCCGTCCTTCGTGATGAGCACCGCGCGATCGAACGCGAGCACTGTCTCCGACAACGGCGCGAGCGGAGCAGCGACCACCGTCGGCACGTAACGCTCGAGCGGCAAGTTCGCGGTCGGCGCTTCGGTCTTCGCGCTCACGCCCTTCTCGAGCACGCCGACGAGGTGGTCGATGATGGTCGCGCTGGTGGTGTTCTTGCTGAACAGCTCGCGCGGCAAACCACCGAGCGCCGGGTACGCCTTGCCGACCGATTGATCGAGCTCCACCAGCATCAGCGAGTCGAAGCCGAGCTCACCGACCAGCGTCTGCTCGAGCTTCAGCGTCTGGAGCGGGAACGCCGAGATGCGCGACACCGCGTCGAGCACCATCTTCTGCACCTGCGGGCGAACGTTCGGCTTCTCCTCGGCCTTCACCACAGTCGCCGCCGGAGTCGCGGCCTGCTCGACCGGCTTCGGCTTGGCGACCGGCGCTTCCTTCTTCGCGACGAGGTTCGAGAAGTCAGGCGGCTTGGCGACCACCACCGGAGCGGGCTGCACGGCAACGGCCGGCACCGGCTGCGCCATCGTCATCAGCGCCGACGTGTCTGCACCGCCCGTGAGCGCGGCGATGGCCGCGGCCTGCTGCTTCATCATCTCGGCCTGGCTCTGCATCAGCTGCATCTGCTGCTGGAAGAGTGCGAGCAAGTTGTCCATGGCGACAGGTCCCTTCGACATCGTGGGTTGCTGCTGGAAGACGAATGACGGCGCGTGCGCGACGGCCGGAACCGGCACGGGAGCGCGGGTGACGGGGCGCGGAGGACGCGCGGTGCGCTCCATCGCCCAGTACTTCTGAACTTCGAGCGGCGTGGGCGGCAGCGTGGTGAGCGACGCACCCGAGAACAGCGGCGCCGCGTTGACGGGCACTCCGCGCGCCCACAGCTGACCGAGCGCGGTGAGCAGCATCGCTCCACCGTCGGCGCCTTCATTCGGAGCGAGCGCGTGCACCTGCGCGTTGTTCACCACGCCGCGCGCGAACGACAGCAGCGCGCCGCCCGCTCCGACCTGGATGAACTGCGTGATGCCTTCGTCCGCGCAGGTCTGCAGCGCGTCGACGAAGTTCACCGGCGAGGTCGCGTGCTTCACCCACACGTCCTTCGCGTCGGCGACCGAGGCGTAGGTCTTGCCCGAGATGCACGAAACGACGTTCGCGCGGCCGTACTTGCCCGGCTCCTGCAACGCGAGCGGAGCGACCACTCCGCTCATCTTCACGTCCATGCCCGCCATCAGCGGCGAGTGGAACGCGTGGCTCACGTCGAGCTTGGTGGACTTGAGACCCGCGGCGTTCACTTTCTGTTGCGCGAGTTCGACAGCCTTGGTGGTGCCCGAGAGCACGACCTGCGTCGGGTGGTTGTGATTGGCGACCACCACTCCGTCGATCGCCGCGATGAGCTTCTCGACCTGCGAGCGCTCGGCCATCACCGCCAGCATCGCGCCCTGATCAGCGAGCTTGAGCTCGTTCATCAGCGCGCCGCGTCGCGCGACCAGCTTCACCGCGTCGACGCCCGTGAGCATGCCCGCGACCGACGCGGCGGCGAACTCACCGAGCGAGTGACCGAGCGCGAGCGTCGGCGTCACTCCACATTCCATCAGCACTTCGCCCATCGCGATGCCGAGCGCCGCCATCGCGGGCTGGCACACGTGGGTCTGCGTGAGGTGCTTCTGCGCGGCGACGAGATCGACGCCGGGGCCCGGGTACAGCGCGTCGATGAGCGAGAAGCCGTGGTCCGCCTTCACCGCCGCGTCGAGCTGCTCCAGCTTCGAGCGCAGCGTGGGGAAACGAACGACGAGGTCCTTCAACAGGTCGGTCTTCTGCGCGCCCTGCCCGGCGAAGAGGAAGGCGATCTGCCGCTGCTCCGCGGGCACCGGCGTGGTCGGCGCCAACGCACCGCTCTGCACGTCGGCCAGCTTCGCGAGCAGCTCTTCGCGCGTCGACGCGAGGAACGAGACGCGCGAGTCGAAGCCCTGACGCGTGACCAGCGTGCGCGCCACGTCGGCGGGCACCAGCTCGTGCTTCGCGATTTCCGCTGCGAGCTCGCCCGCGTGCGACTGCAGCAGCTTGTGATTCGGAGCGCTGATCAGGAACAGGTGCGCTTGATCACCCTGCACCCACTCGCGCAGCGCCGGCGGGTCACGCTTCGTCTCCTCGAGGAGCACGTGCGCGTTGGTGCCACCGAAGCCGAACGACGACACCGCGGCACGGCGCAGCGGCACGTCCCACGGCTTCGCTTCGCGCGCGATGTGGAACGGCGAGTGGTCGAGCTCGAGCCTGGGGTTCAGCTCTTCGACACCCGGCTGCGGAGGAATCACGCCGTGGTGCAACATCAGGCACGTCTTGATGAAGCCCGCCACGCCGGCGGCCGACATGGTGTGGCCGATGTTGCCCTTGATGCTGCCGAGGTTGCAGAACGGCGCTTCGAGCGAACGGCCTGCGCGCTCGTTGAAGAAGTGCTTGAGCGCTCCGACCTCGACCACGTCACCGACGGTGGTCGCGGTGCCGTGCGTCTCGACGTACGAAATCGTCTCGACCGGGAAGTCGCAGTCGGCGTGCGCACGCCACATCGCGTCGCGCTGACCTTCGGGCCGCGGCGTCATCGGGCCTTCACCGCGCCCGTCGTTGTTGCAGCCCGAGCCGCGGAGCACCGCGTACACGCGATCGCCATCGCGAATCGCATCGTCGAGGCGCTTCAACACCACGAGGCCCACGCCCTCACCCATCACGAAGCCGTCGGCCTTCGCGTCGAACGGCCGGCACGCGCCTGACGGAGAAATCGCTCCGATGCGCGAGAAGCCGATGAGGTTGTCGGGGTTGAGGTTCAGGTACACGCCGCCGGCGATGCCGACGTTGATCTGCTTGGCGCGCAGGTTCACGACCGCTTCGTGAATCGCGACCAGCGCGCTCGAGCAGGCAGCGTCGATCGACAGCGCGGGGCCGTTCAGATCGAACGTCTGCGCCACCGAGCAGGCGATCATGTTGAGCAACGAGCCGGCGATGGTGAACGCGCGACCCGGAACGACGTCGGCCACCGAGCCCTTGATGGCCTCGGCCTCGAACGAACCGAGTGCGTCGCCGAACTCTCCGTTGATGGCCTGCTGCGCGCGGTGACGCGCAGTCATGAGGTCTTTGTATTCGCTGACCGACGCGCCGATGAACACGCCGGTGCGTGACTTGTCGAACGAGCGCTGGTCGTAGCCCGCGTCCTGCAGCGCCTGGCGCGTGGCCTCGATGCAGAGCCGGTGCTGCGGGTCCATCACCTGCACGCGGCGCGGCGCGAGGCCGTAGTGGAGCGCCGCGAACTCGTCGACGCCGTCGATGAACGCGCCCTTGCGCACGTAGGTCTTGTCGACCGCGCGCACGTCGGTGGGCTCGTAGAACGCGGAGTGCTTCCACCGCGTGTCGTCGATGTCTTCGAACGTCACCTCACCCGTCGAGATGACGCGCCAGAGCGCCGGCAGATCCTTCGCGTGAGGAAAACGACAGGCCATGCCGACGACGGCGATGGCTTCCCGGTGTTCGCTCTTGGAAGGGCTCATGAGGGCTCGAGGTGCGCGCGCGACGACACCAATTACACAGTGACTTCGGTGCCGGCCGGGACGAGGCGCTTCACGACGTCGCCGAGATCGCCGAGCGTCTGCACCTTCGCGAGGTCTTCATCCGGCATGCGGATGTTGAGCTTCTCTTCGAAGAACGAGACGAGCTCCATGACCGCGACCGAGTCGAGGCCGAGCTTGCTGATCACGGTGTCCTTGGTGAGACCATCGAGCTTCTTGCCGTTCACTTCGAGAGCGGCCTGCGCGAAGAGCTGCGTGACGTTGACGGTAGCCATGTTGGTGTTTCCTGTTGGGGTGTGAGGTTGGTGAAGAAAAACGAAAATCAGCCGAGCAGCCGCGTGACGCGCTTCTGGGCGTAGTCACTGGCGAGCCGCACCTTCTCCATCGCGTCGGCGACCGAGCGAATCTCGAGGGTGTGCTCCATCACGCGGCGGGCGCGGTGCTGCACGCGACCGACGAGCGACTTGGCGACGTGCTTGGCGACGACGACCTTCTCGGCGTTGCCTCCGACGGTGCGCACGCCTTCCTTGCCGATGCTGCCGTCGAGGTACTGCTGACGCGTCTTCGCGCGCTGCAGCTTGCCGCTCGAGGTCTTGGGCAACGTGCCGACCGGAGCGAGCACCACGTCGACCGGAATCAGCTGCAGGTTCTCGTTGATCTTCTGCTTGATCAGTTCCTTCAGCTCTTCCGGTTTCGGCGTGCGCGACTCGACGACGATGACCAGCTCTTCGCTGTTGGCGCCGGGCCGCGAGAACGCGACCGCCGAGCCCTTCCGCACTTCGGGAAGGTCGTCGACGATCCACTCCATGCGCTGCGGGTCGTAGTTGCGACCGTTGATGATGATGATGTCCTTCTTGCGGCCGGTGATGAACACCGAGCCATTCGCGAGGTAGCCGTAGTCGCCGGTCTTGAGCCAGCCGTTGCCGAACGCGCGCTCCGTCGCTTCGGGGTCTTCGTAGTAGCCCTTCGCGACCGACGGCCCGCGGAACCACATCTCACCGATCTGCCGATCGCCCAGGCGCTTGCCCGAGTCGTCGAACACGCCGATCTCGTGCTTGGGGAACGTCTTGCCGCAGTTCACGAACTCCTGCGTCGGCTTGCCTTCGACGGCCGGAATCGCACGGCGCTCACGCTGGTAGGTATCGGAGTCGACGGCGTCGACGCTGATGGCGTCCTGAATGCCGATGAAGCTGATGGCGAGCGTGGCCTCAGCCATGCCGTACGAGGGCAGCATCGCGCTCGGCTTCAAGCCCGACTTGGCGAACGTCTCGACGAACGACTTCATGGTCGTGGAGTTGATGGGCTCCGCGCCGCAGCCGAAGTGACGCATCGACGAGAGATCGAGCGAGGCGATCTGCTCGGGCTTCGCGCGCTTCACGGCCAGCGCGTACGCGAAGTTCGGCGCGAAGCTGATGGTGCCCTTCACGCGGTGAATCGTGCGCAACCAGATGGTTGCATTTCGCACGAACGACATGGTGGGGATGAAGGTCACCGAGACGCGGTGGAACAGCGGGGCGATGACGAAACCGATGAGCCCCATGTCGTGGTACAGCGGCAGCCACGACACGCCGTGATCGCCCTCGGTCGTGCTGTCGAGCCCGTCGACCATGATGGCCCAGGCGTTCGCGCGCAGGTTGCCGTGGGTGACCGCCACGCCCTTCGGAGTCGACGTCGAGCCCGAGGTGAACTGCAGGAAGCACAGGTCGTCTTCGGTGATGTCGGCCTTCTCGGTCGACGCGCCGGCCGGAGCGGGGTTCACCAGCTCCTCGGTGCTGATCACGCCCTTGATGCTGGGGATCTTCGAGATGCCGCTCCAGATGACCGCCTGCACCTTGGCGTTGGTGATGACGTAGGTCGGTTTCGCCTTGGTGAGGATCGAGACGAGCGTGTCGACGTACGCGTCGAGCTTGCCGAGCGAGAGCGGCGGGTAGAGCGGAACGGGAATGATGCCGGCCCAGACTGCTCCGAAGAACGTGGGCACGAAGTCTTCACCCTCGGGGATGACCATCGCCACGCGGTCGCCCTTCTTCAGGCCGTACGAGCGCAGGTGCGCGGCGCGGCGCATCGCTTCTTCACGCAGCTTGTCGAAGCTGTAGAAGTTGCCGTCCTTCTCGTCGCGATCGAGGAACGTGTAGCCGTGGGTGGTGAAACCCTGGTGCGCGTCGAGCGCGGCGACCAGCGTCGGGTAGTCGGGTCGTTGTGCCTTCGTCATGGAGCGGCCTCTCTGGACAGACGGAAAGTGCGCGTGCAGATACGTTCGTGGCCGGAGCATGGTCAAGTTGATGCACCCGCCTCCGAAGTGCGAAATCGGGGTGGGCTGGTGGTGCGAAAAGCGCAAATGACGCACTCGTTTCAATAAGTTATGCAGAGTTTGCGTTCGCGCGTCACGCCGCTGAGACGGTGCTAAGTGAGCAATTTATTGCTCGTAAATCACCGAAAAGGCCGTTTTCGAGGTCTGATCGCGTTTTCCAACCAGCAGCGACCGGAAGTAACCATCGGGAACTCCAAACGGCGAATTCGAGCAAGTCCTTGCTCAAATTGACTGCGAAAGTCGCCGCCCGTATGAGCTGACGCCATGTCGGTGAGGGTGAATCGACCTGTCCCGCCCCGGTTGGCGGTGAAGGCTCCGGACGTGCTGGTGGAGGAAGTGGCGGGAGCCCGGGCGACGGACGAGTTCATCCGCTTTCAGCTCGATCACTACGCGGGCGATCAGCACTTCGTGCCGCCCATCGTCGCGGAGCGCCGCGAGTTCCTCGACCCGAAGCAGAACCCGTTCTTCGAAGAAGCGCGCGGCGTGTACTTCCTCGCGAGGCGTGCGGGGAAGGTCGTGGGCCGCGTCGCGGCGGTGGTGGACGACCGGTACAACCGCTTTCACGGCACGCAGGACGGCTTCGTCGGTTTGTTCGAGTCGCAGAACGACCCGGGTCTCGCGGCGGCGTTGTTCGAGGCCGCGCTGGGGTGGATCAAACGACAGGGCATGAAGCGGTGCGTGGGGCCGGTGAACCTGGCGTTCCACCACGACGCGGGGTTGCAGGTGCACGGGCAGGACCGCTTCCCCGCGATGATGATGCCGTACAACCCGCCCTTCTATTCGGTGCTGTTCGAAGCGAACGGGTTCACCAAGCTGAAGGACCTCTACACCTACGAGGTCCACGCGATTCAGGGAGTGCCCGAGAAGGTGCGACGGCTCGCCGACCGCGTGAAGCAGACCGGCCAGGTGCGCGTGCGGCGGTTGGACCTCGTGCGGCCCGAGAGTGACCTGTCGAAGATGCAGGCCATCTTCCACACCATGCTGAAGCCGACGGGGTTCGGGTTCGCTCCGATGAGTCACGCCGAGTTCATGAGCATCGTGAATCGGCTGCGGCCGCTGGTGTTGTTGCGGCCCGAGCTGTCACTCATCGCCGAGGTCGAGGGTGAGGCGGTCGGCTTCGCCATCACCGTGCCCGACACGCACCTCGCGCAGAAGGAAGCGGGCGGGTACCTGTTCCCCTTTGGGCTGGCGAAGATGTTGTGGAAGGCGCGGAGCATCGATCGCCTGCGCGGGTTGTTGTTCGGCATCAAGGACGGTTGGCGGCGACGCGGCATCGACGCGCTGCTCGGCTACGAGACGTTCTCGCAGGCGCTGTCGCTCGGGTACCAGGCCGGTGAACTCGGCTGGGCGATGGAAGACGACACGCTCGTCAATCGCATGCTGCAGGCGACGGGCGCAAAGCACGTGAAGACCTTCCGCGTGTACGAGCGCGCGCTGTAGCGTTCGCCGCGGGGGAAGCGATGGACGATCGTGATCGACTCGCAGCGATGCTCGAGGCCGCAACACGCTTCGTGCTCGAGGACCCCTTCGGCAAGCGGCGCGCTGAATCAGCTGAGCCCTCCTCGCTCACCGCGTTGCGTGCGGCGTGTCGCATCGAGCACCGCCCGGGCGCGATGAGCCGCTGCATGTGCAACGGCGACCTGACGGTGATGCTGTTCCAGGGCAGCCGAAAGCTCGGTGAAGTGACCAACCATCACGGGAACACCGTTCGCTTCACGCAAGGCGCGAGTGACGGCACTTTGCTCGATGGCGCCGCGTGGCGTGCGTGGCTGACGGCGCACGGAGCGCCGGAGGTCGAGACGCAGTGGAAGGAACGCACGCGCCTGCAGACCATCGCTGTCGACCCTGTCTCGGCGTGGACGACGGCGATGCCGTCTTCGCTCCGCTCCTTCTGGGACGAGATGCTCGTGGCTTCGCGAAGGAATGAACTCGCACCGAGCACAGTGACTTTGCGAGAGGCGCTCACCGCAGAAGTCTCGGACACGCGCGAGCAGATCACTGCGCTCCTCTTCTGGCTCGGCGCGGGAGGGCGAGACTGGTTCGGTTACCCGAAGTACGAAGATCATCCACTCGCGCTGCTGCCGCTGTGGCCGATGACCGAGATCGTCGCTGTGTGTGAGGCCAGCGAAGATTCCCAGCTCGTCGCAGGCGCCGCGCGCTTCTTCGCAGTGCGAGAAAAGGTGCCGTTCCGCTTTCCCTACGACCTGAAATTCAAGTTCTGGCACCGCGTGAAGGACTGCCACATCGAGGAGAACCTCAAGCTGGCGCGCAAGGTGTTCAAGCTGTGAATCCCGAGGAAGACGTCACCGACGTCGACGCTGAACGACGCTCGCGCGAAGCGGAGTCGAGCGGTCGCCCCATCGAAGCCGCGTTCTGGGCCGCGCGCGCTGCGGAAGAACACGCGCGTCGCGGTGGCTTTCTCGAGGCGCTGACGTGGTGCAAGACGGCAGTGCGTCTCGACGCGTCGTGGACCGACATGTTTCGCGCGCTCGACGCAGTCGCGCGCGGAGATCGCTCGGCGGAAGGCATGCTCGAAGTCGCGGCCGCTGCGCTCGAGAAAACGGGACGCGCTGACTTCGCGGCGGCCCTGCGTCGACGAGCGCGCGCTACAGCCGCGCGGTAGCGATTTGACCGATTGAGTTGGAGCGCGGTACTCAACGGCTGCTGTTGGGCGTTGGACTCTTGGGCGAGGGCGTATGCACAGACTGAATAGGGCGGCGTGGGGCGTGGCGTTGTTGGGTGTGGTCGGGTTGATGGGGTGTGCGAGGACGGAAGGGAAGCGAGCTGAGTCGCGCGCAACAGAAGAACCTCTTCGTGACTTGAGTGCGGTACCGCTGGGGTCGGGCTACGACCGCGCGCTCGATGTGGAACGCGCGGAGTGTTTCGCGCGACAGCCGAAGACGACCACGGTGCTGCGTTCGTGGGACGCGACGGGCTTCAGCGTCTACGACGGTGCCGAAGTCGGGCCGAAGGTGAAGTCAGCCGCGGGAGTCGGCATCAAGATCGACTCCGAGACGGGTTTCGGAAAGCCGCTGAGCGACGCGGTCGGTTCGAGTGGAGAGCAGCCGCGCTTCGTCGTGCTCGCTCGCTTCAGCTCACATCGGGAAACCGTCGGTGCCTCGGCCGCTGCGGCTCCGAGTTGCTCGGGCGTCGACAACACGTCGTCCAACGGAGTCGCCGACTTCGTCGCGACCTGTGGTGACAGCGTGGTCTCGGAAAAAACGTACGGTGGGCATCTGCTCCTGTCGTGGAGGCGTTCTCCATCGCGGCCGGAAATCGATGAGCTGATGGGCTCGATGTTGGGCGCGCGCACGGTCGGCGCGACGTTCGACCTCAGGAGCAACCTGACCGAGCTCAAGAACCAGGGGCTCGATGGTGAGGAGCTGCTCGTCGAATGGCAGGGCTTGTTGGCGCCCGGCACCACCTCGTTGGCCGGAGGAGGCACCGGAAGAACCGTCGGCCTCATGCTCGAATACCTCGACCAGGTGGCTCAACAGAGCTCGCTCAGCTTCTCGCGCGTGACGCACTACACGCTGTCGCCGATCACCATCGACGAGGTCGACATGTGTCTGGGCGTCGGTTCGCGCCAGTCCAGCCTCGATCAGGGCGAGTGGGCTTGCGTGTACGACCACCTCTCGGAGCTCGTCGATGCACGCGACGGCACGGGAGACCTCGCGCACTTCGAGGACAAGTATCTCGAGGCCAGGCTGGTGAACGACGTGTTGGTGCCCGCAGGTCGCGTGGTCTTCAACACCGTGCCGCAGTCTCGTTGCCCGAACGTCGACGCCGACGGTGACCCTCGCTTCGAAGCGAGCGGGCCGTGCCAGGCGAAGCTGGTCGAGGCGTTCGTCGGCTTCTTCGAGGCGTGCGCGGCGGAGTCGAAGCAGCTGGCGAGCGAGTGCCGAAACAACGTGCTTCCGAACATCCAGTCCTGCGCCGATTTCGAGAAGGACAAGTGCAAGGCAGCGGAGCTCATGCTCTCGAACGGAACAGTCGTCACATGCTCAGAAGCCGGAATGGCTGCGGCCATGGCCGACATGGTGCCGTGGGTCGTGAATCCTCCGTTCCAGACAGCGCCGCCGTTCGAGCAACCAATGGTGTTCCTGGTCGACTCGTCGACGACGAGCCTGCCGGTCACGCCCCAGACGCACTTCTGCGCAATCACCGGCATTCGCGGAGCGCTCCATGAGGCCGAGTTCAACGTCGGCAACTCAGGCGGTACCGAGTGGATGGTGAGGATCAGCGACCCCAACCCGAACCCCGGGTATCGGCCGCAGCTCGAAGTGACATGCTCTGCGTGGACGAATTTCTATTTCGCCAACGGCGGCAGCCACACGGTCAGCGAGACGTATTGGTACATGATGCCGATCGGGAACTTCCCCGCGGCATGGTCGTTCGTGAATGATCCGGGATTTCCGTTCTTGTCCGGTGCGGTTCATTACCTCGACGAAGCGCAAACCATGGTTCGCACGATGGCGCCCAACGGCTTGCCTCGTGGCTCGCCACGCGGGACGGCAGAGAGCGCAGACCTCTTTCCACTCGTGAGCGTCGACGCCTGGGCCACTACGTTCGCCGTTTCGTCGCGGTTGCCGGCGAGTGGCCCACCGAGCGGAGGCGAAATCACGACTCGCGAGGGCAGGCACGCTGGCTTCGAATACCCGTTCCGCAATTTGAACTTCGTCTCGGCGCCTCTGCCCTCGGGTCAATTCTGCTTCGCGACCGGGATCAACGGCAGATACTTCAGCACCGCGGACTGGACTCGAATCGATAATTCCGATGGCTTCACGACGCTCGTCTCTTCGACGCCATTGGCCAAAGACCGCAATCCCGGGATGACTGTGCAATGCGCGGCATTCGATCGGCGATAGCAACCGGCGTCCTCACTCTGTGCGCGTGTGGCACGAGCGGAGACCCGTGCTTCACGCCGCGCACGGGCGCGGAGACCGAGTGCGCCGTCTACGACTCGCCCGAGCACTGGCAGCTTCACAGCAACGTGCCGGTGAAGGACCTCGACAGATTCTGCAAGGCGAGCTGCATCGACGTGCCGACGAATGTCTCGATCTATGGGTACTCGGACCTTCGGGAGGTGCCGCTCCTCGCAAAGATTCGCACCGTTGATTCGCTTTCGATCAGCGTTGGAGGAATGACAGACCTCCGTGGGCTGGAGCAGGTCGACATCGTCGACGAGTTGCGACTCGAGGGTTCGAGCGACCTCATGTCGTTCACTTCGCTCACCGGAATGACCGACCACGAACTGCGTTCCCTCGAGTTGAAGAGCGTCTACGGCCTCAAGTCCCTCGATGGCGCACAGCTCGAGCGACTGGCACGTTTCAGCGCCGAGGGTGTTGGGCTCCAACGCCTCGACCTGTCGGCCTTCGACATGAGCGACGTCTACATTCGAAGCGCGCAGATCAATGAACTCGCGCTCGGTACTGGAACCAAGCTCGGGATCACACTCGAAACGGCAGGCCCACTGAGCACCTTTACGTGGCGTCGACCATTCACCGCGAGCTTCTTCGGCATCAGCCACAACGAGAACCTCTCGACCTGCTTCATCAACGACTTCGTTGCGGAAACGAAGACGCAGGGCGCGACGGTGCTGGTCAACGACAACGGTCCGTGCCCGTGACGCACGTTCCGACGCGCGTCTTTCGAGCATCGATGAGTTTTGGACTGGCGTGCACGCTCGCAGCGTGCCGCCCTGATGATTCGTGCTTCGTGCCTCGCGCCGCCGGCGAGACCGATTGCGCGAAGTACGATGCAACACCCGACTGGCGCTTCGACCCTGCGGAGAAAATTGCCGAGCTCGATTCGCTTTGTGCCGCCACCTGCATCGACGTGCCCGGTCGCGTCGTCATCGCCGGCTACTCGAATCTCCGCGACATTCCGCTCCTCGGAAAACTCCGCTCGGTGCAGGACCTCACGATCGACGTCGAAGGCCTCACCGACCTGCGCGGTCTCGAACAAGTCGACGTCATCGGGAAGCTCGAGCTGCGAACACACGGCCAGGACCTGACCTCCCTCAAATCGATCAACGGCCTCGTCGATCGCAGAATGAGCTCGCTCAAAATCCAGACCGTCTATGGCCTGGCTGAGCTCGATGGCCCAAAGTTCGAAGAACTCGACGATTTCGAGGCGCAAGGTGTTGGCCTCGAGCGGCTCGACTTCTCGACGCTCACGATGAAGAGCGTCTACGTCAGAGTCGGAGCGCTCACCGAACTGTCGATCGGCTCTGGCACATCGATGACCATTTCACTCGACGACATCGGGCCTCTGACGACTTTCCGTTGGGAGCCGCTGACGGCGCGCGCCATCAACATCGTCGACAACGAGAACCTCTCGAGCTGTCTGGTGGATGACTTCGTCACGCAGACGGCGACTCGGGGCGCAGTGGTTCTCACCAACGGCAACGGCCCGTGTCCGTAACTCAGATCAACACGCGATAGACGGTGCCGCGCTCATCGGTCGACAGCTCGTCGAACTTCACGTTCGGAGAGCCCGCCAACTGCAACCCGCGAAACATCACTCCGCGGACGAAGTGTCGCGTGTTCCCCATCTCGTTGATCCACAGCTGCAGCTCGCCCGGCCCGACCTCCACCAACTTCGAGTCGGTGTAGTTGTTCGCACTGCGGAAGTTCGCCTTCATCCGCCCCAGCGTTCGCTTCGGCCCCATCACGCGCAGCAACGCGAACAGCGGCTTGCCGAGGAACGTCTCGTAGAACCCTTCGAGGTTGCGCTGGCCGACCTTGAACCAGCTCTCCTCGGGCGGCTCACCCGGAAACCAGGCCTTCGCTCCAGCAGCCACCGCCTTGAGGAAGATCTCGTGCGGGTAGGCCGCGTTGAGCAGCGTGAGATCGAGCCCCATCGCGCGCAGCTCGTCACGCAGCTCCGGCGTCACCTGGTTCTTGAACGCGGTGTTGAACAGCCCCTCGAACACGCTCGCGAAGTTCACCCGCTCCGCCACTGGCAACGTCAGCGGCGCATCACGCAGCGAAGGGTGAACGAGAGACGAACTCACGCCCCGATTCTGCTGCAAGGCCGTGAAACCTGTGCGGAGAACCTCCGCAAAACGTAAGCTTTTGCTTACTTTTCGGCAGAGCCAATTTCGCTCTCGGTAGAACCGCAGCCACAACTTTCTCCCACCCGCCAAGTCGTGACAGCGTTCGCCTCCGCGTGCGGCCGTCGATCGGCATCGACCTCGGGACCACCAACAGCGCAGTCGCGACGGCGTCGAACGGGCCTCCTCGCCTGATCGAGCGCGCGACTGGCGCTCGTCTTCTGCCTTCGCTCGTCGGCGTGCTCGAAGACAACACCCGCGTGGTGGGCGAAGAGGCGCGACTGCTGCTCGAGACGAAGCCCGAGTTCGTCGCCACCGCCACCAAGCGCTTCATCGGCCAACGCTGGACGGCCGAGCTCGCCGCGAAGGCGCGCCAGCACTACCCATACTCGCTCGTCGCCGGCCCGCAGGAAGACGTGCGCATCAAGCTGGGCCACCAGACGCTGCCCATCTCGCAGATCTCCGCGATGCTGCTCTCCGAGCTGCGCGCCGACGCCGAGGAGTTCTTCAACTCCGACGTCACCGACGTGGTCATCACCGTGCCCGCGACGTTCACCGACGCGCAACGCAACGCCACGCGTGAGGCCGCCGAAATCGCCGGCCTGAACGTGCTGCGGTTGCTGAACGAGCCGACCGCGGCCGCGATGGCGTTCGGCCTCGCGCACGGCTTCAAAGGCAACGCGGTGGTGTTCGACCTCGGCGGAGGCACCTTCGACGTCTCGGTGCTCCGCATCGAAGAGGGCGTGTTCGAGGTGCTGGCGACCGCGGGCGACGCGTTCTTCGGCGGTGACGACTTCGACAACGTGCTGGTGCAGTGGTTGCTGGGGCACGTGCAGGAACCAGCGACGCGCGAGCGAATCACGAAGGACCGCATCGCCGTGCAGCAACTCAAGGTGCTCGCCGAGCGCGCGAAGCGTGAGGTCTCGTCGAACGACATGTCGCGCATCAGCACCGTGCTGCTGCCCGAGTCGAAGCACCCGATTCCCATCGAGACCATGCTGACGCGCGGCTTCTTCGAGCGCCTCGTGCGCCCGAAGACGGAACACGCGCTGAGCATCGTCGAGCGCGCGCTGATCGACGCGAGCCTGAAGAGTGACGCGGTCGACACGGTGCTGCTGGTCGGAGGCATGACGCGCGTGCCGCTGCTGCGTGAGCTGGTCGCCAAGCACTTCGGCCGACCGCCCGAGGCGCGCATCGACCCCGATGAAGCAGTCGCGCTCGGAGCGTCGATTCACGCCGCGGAGTTGATCGAGCAACGCGGCAACACGCTGCTCCTCGACGTGCTCGGGTCGTCGCTCGGCGTCGAAGTCGCAGGCGGGCTCGTGAAGCCGCTCCTCGCGCGCAACACCATGCTGCCGTGCCACGCGACGGAGATGTTCTTCCCGGGGCGCGACGGGCAGACGTCGGTGCGCGTGCCGATCGTTCAGGGCGAGAGCAAACGCAGCGAGGAGAACGTGCGCGTCGGCGAAATCGTGCTCGGCGACATGACCGCGACGTTGCGCCGCGAGCACCCGCTCGAGGTCACGTTCAACATGAACGCGCAGGGCCTGCTGTCGGTGAGCGTGAGCGACAAGCTCTCGGGCAAGACGCAGGAAGTGAACGTCGATCAGCGGGCGAATTTGCAACACAGCGAGCAGCAGGCGCTGGCCGCGAAGGAAGACGCCCATCGCGCGGCGCAGAGCTCAGTCGATGCTGAGGAGCGACGCGCGAATCGGCACGCGCGGCGGGCGCTGCACGGGGTGCTGGTCGCGGTGCGGCGGCTTCAGCGTGAGCTGCAGCACGTGGCGCGCGAGGCAGACGAGGCCGATGCGAAGCAGATGTCGGAGAGCCTCGCGAAGGAAATTCTCGCGGCGGATCTCGTCGAGCGGTCAGGCTCGCGCGAAGACCTCGAGGCGATGACCGCGAAGCTGATGAAGCTGCTCGATGGTGCTTGAGGATCTCGTTCGACCCTCACCCCAACCCTCTCCCTCGCGGGAGAGGGGGACGCGTTCGCTCGTGCTCCTGCCGCTTTCCCGCCGACCCTCAGCGTCTCCTGCGTTCCGTCGACGCAGGTCACTCAGCGCCACGCGCCGGTGATGGTCGTGTACTGCCCGCCGAGCGTCGCGGTGTTCGAGTCCTCAGGGCCGACGGTGTTCGCCATCAGCCACGGCCGCCCACCGTCGACGAAGTCGATGAGCAGCGGCAGCGCGCCGAGCATCGAGCCCGCCGACGCGATGCCGACTCCCGAGGGGAAGGAGCCTCCCGCGAGGTCTGGCAATTTCGAAATCGTCTTCGGCGCTCCGGGCGCAGTGCACGCTCTCCACACGACGGTGCGCGCGTTCATCGGCTCGATGGTGATGCAGAACGCGTCCCACGTGTCGCCGCCCACCGCGGTCGCCGAGACGTCACCCAACTTCGTGCCGCCCACACTCAGCGCCGTCGCGCTCTTCACCTGGAACGCGATGGGGCCGCTCACGTCGTGCACGCGACCGCGGTAGAGCCAGGTCGCCATGTCGGTCAGCTCGATGATGAGACGGTCGGGCGCGTACGGCCCGGTGATGCCGGTGAAGTTGCCGCTCAGCGCTCCGCCATCGCGCGTGAGTGAAGCCGCGCCGCTCGTCAGCCACGAGATGCGACTCTCCGGCTGCGGCGCGGCCTTCCACCCGAACACCTGAATGCTGTTCGCGGTGCCGACGATGCCCGACGTGTCCATCGTCGCCGTCCATGGAACCGAGGTCGGCGTCTCCGCGGGGTCGGGCAGCGCGAAATCGACCTGCCGCATCGAGCTGCGCGCGCCACCGTCGGCCACCACCCAGTTGATGACCTCGTTGTCGAAGCCGACCTCGATGGCCACCATCGGAGAAGGCAGCGCCGAGTCGACGATGTAGCTCGTCGAATAGAAGCCGACGCTCGAGGTGGTGACGAAGTCGTACGAATCGATGACCACGCGCTGGCCGGCGTCGACGTTGCGCCCGGTCACGTTGCCGGCCTGATTGCCGACCACCGCGGGCCCGAGCAGGCGATCGAGCCGCAGCGTCGTCGGACGCTCGGTGGTGATGCCGATGATGCTCAGCGCTCCGTAGTCACGACGCGCGATGGTGAGATCGAACGGCCGCGTGTTGGTGCCCGGCAAGTCGACGTCGACCTCTCCGTTGTTGTTGGTGAAGGCGTCGCCAAACCCGAGCGCTCCTTCGACGCGCACGCCGACGTTCGCGACCGGCGTGTTCGAATCACCCTCGACCACGCGGAAGTGCAGTCGCTCCGTCGGCCCCGCATCGGGCGTTCCCGAATCGGCGACCCCGGAGTCGACGTCACCGCCGCCGCCTCCCATCGAGCCGCCGCCAGCGCCGCCGGTGCCTCCGCCCGAGCCGCCGCCGATGCCGCCGCCGAACAGACCACCGTCACCGGTACCTGCATCGGGCTTCACCGAAGGACCGCAACCGCACCACACCAGAGCCACCACCACGAGGCCGGTCGAGCGCATGGGAGCGCACGCTACCGCCGCGGAAGTTCGACCACACGCATTGCGAAGGAGAGAGTCAGCGGAAGTGACGAACCCTCCCCTGGGAGGACGAAGGTCACGACCGGGCTTCCGCTGGCTCCCTCCCTCGGACCACGTGCGGCGGAAATTCGCAGTGAAAAAGACGCAGAAAACGTCTCTGAACAACCGAGGCCCTCACAAACTTCCCCCGGTCGGTCCTCCGGAGGTCGGCGGAGTGGGCTCAGGTGCGCGCAACGGCCCCACGAGGTCGGTCACCGCGATGGCCGGGTCGACTTCGCCGAACGCGAGCTCGCGAATGAAGACCGCGCCGGGGCCATGGAGCAGCACGCCGAAGGTGATGCGCTCGGCTTCGGCCGGAACGTCGAGCACCACCGAGTACCACTCGAAGCTCGAGGTGCCGCGGAGCGGGCGGTTCTGCATGTTGTCGAACGCGAGGACTTTTCCGCCCGGCCCGTCGACGCGCATCCACAACCCGGCCCAACCGTCGATGCTGCCGCCGCGCAGCTCGGCGCGGAGCTCGATGCGGCGACCACGCCACGTCTCGGCAGCTTCCTGGTGCGTGAGGCTGCCCATGCCGAACGGCTCGGACTTGAAGGCGCGGGTGCGCAGAATCGGAATCGCGCAGTCGGTGAACACGTCGTCGCAGCGAATTTCGTACGCGTCGGGGCGGGTGCCGGTGACCGTCCACCCCTGCACCCAGCTGCGCAGCTTGGGCTTCTTGCCGAACAAACCGGAGCCGAGATTGAGCGGCATCGCTTCGGCTTGATTCTGATTTCGCGCGACCGGTGGGCGCATGCTGCCGCCCTTGGTTTCCTGTGCGAGCGCGAGCGACGCGGTGAGAACGAGAATGGTCCAGAGCGAGCGGATCATTTGCCGCCTCCTGCTCCAGCGACTTCGTAGCGCGGGACGATGGGCTCGCCGCGCGGGCCGATGGTGATCACTCCGTCGAACTGCGCCTGCTCGATGCACTGCGAGGCGGTGCTGGGGTCGGCGCAGGTGCGAAGTGAGGGCTGGGAGGCGGCGGGAGGTTGATCAGAATCGGTGACGACCACGAGCACGACGGCCGCGGCGATGGCGGCGACCGCGGAGAAGATGACGGCTCCGACGCGGCGACGGCGCGAGGCGAGCGAGACGACGTTGCCCATCGAGCCGACCTCGTGCAGCGCGAGCTCGACGCGTGCTTCCTGCTGCAGCAGCGACGCGCACTCGGCGCACTGGGCGACATGGCCCTCGACGAAGCGGACGGACTCCGCGTCGAGGGCGCCGATGACGTACTGCTCGGCGATGTCAGGAGAGAGATGCTTCATGACTGGTCCTCCAACTCGGCGCGCAGCACTTTGCGCACCTCACAAATGATCTGTCGCACGCGCTGCACCGAGAGGCCGACGCGCGCGGCGATCTCAGCGTGGGAGAGGTGCGGCTCTCCGTACAAACGTTCGAACACCGCTCTGGCAGACGGCGAGAGGTCTTGCACGCGAGCGTGGGCGCGCTGCAGGCGCTCGCGCGAGAAGTAGCGCTCTTCTTCTGATTCGCCGGCCGGGTCGCCCGCGGCTTCGAGCGGCTCGGTGACGCTGCCGGGTTTGCGCTGCTCGCTGCGCGCGAGGAAGAGCGCCTGGCGAATGGCGAGGCCCGGGAGTTCGAGGCGCTCGAGCTTTCGCGAGTCGGCCTGGGTGATGAGGCGCAGCCAGGCCTCTTGCGCCATCTCGCGCGCCTGCGCGGGGAGCACGCCGTGCGCGATGAGCGCGAGCAGGACACGGCGGTTGTGGCGGCTGATCAGCTCGTTCCACGCAGAGCGGTCGCCTCCCCGCGCGGCGGCCTCGATCGGGCCCTCCACGGGAGTCACCGGCTGCAAAGGAAGTTCCAGCATCGCCACGCGGACATCAGAACGCGGCCGCCGATGGATTCATATCGGAGCGAAAGGCGCGAAATGAGTGGTGGAAGTGGGCTGCTCAACAGCCTTGAGGAACGGCGGTGAGGTCAGTCGGACTACGCCGTGCTCGACACAGGCAGCCCCTCGACACGAGCGAGGCGAGCGCACTTCGAACGCGGCGGTCGGGCTCGAATTGGCTAGCCGGCTAGCCAGAACGGGACCGACGCCCCCCACCTTCACGAATTTCCCGCGAAGCCGAGGGGCACGATCGAATTGAGCAGCGCGCGTGGCACCGCCAACGACTTCGCCCTCAGGGCTTTCGCGCTTCGCTCGCAGGTCGGCGACGCCGAGCGAGCAGCAGTGCGCCGAACGCGAGAACGGCAGGCACGTCTCCGAGACCCGCGCAGCCGCAGCCGGCCGTCACTCCGCCGTCGCCTCCGGCGTCAGGAGTCACTCCCGCGTCGGCCTCCATCGGAGTGCCCGAGTCGCTCGCACCCGCGTCGGTTCCGCTGCCCGCGTCATCGATTCCAGCGTCGACGTCGCCTGCATCCAGCTCACCCGCATCGATGTCGCCGGCGTCGACGTCTCCTGCGTCAGTTGCGCCGCCATCGGTCTCGATGCCGCCATCGTTCTCGACGCCGCTATCGCTCGCTGATCCGCCATCGCTCGCGACGCCACCATCGTTCGCAGAGCCGCCGTCGTTCGTCGTGCCGCCGTCGCTCGCAGAACCGCCGTCGCTCGCAGAACCGCCGTCGCTCGCAGAACCACCGTCGCTCGCAGAACCACCATCGTTCGCGGAACCACCATCGTTCACAGCACCACCATCGCTCGCAGCACCACCATCGCTCGCAGCACCACCATCGCTCGCAGCACCACCATCGCTCGCAGCACCACCATCAACACCCGCGTCAACCGCAGTCCCGCCGTCGAACAGCCACAGGCTCCGGCCGGTCCCGTCGTTGGCGTTGAAGAACACGCGCGAGCCGGCAACGGTGATGTCACGCGGAACAGACGAACCGACTCCAGCCCAGGTGTCAGTCAGCTGCACCGTCCCCGCCGCCGTACCGTTGCTGAACCACAACTCCTCGCCGCTCAGCGGATCAGCAGCGACGAACACCACTCCGCCGGGCACCGCGGTGAAATCGCGCGGCGCACTGCCGACGAGCCCCGGATACAGATCCACCATCAACCGCGTGCCCGCGACCGTTCCATCGCTCACGTACGGTTCGCAGCCCGTCGCGCGCTCGCACGCCTTGAAGAACAACAACCCACCCGACGCAGTCCACCCGGCCGGACTCGACGAATTCGTTCCCGGAGCCAAATCGACGAAGCGGAACGTGCCTGCATCGGTGCCATCGCTCACCCACGGCTCCGAGCCCGCAGTGTCGAACGACGTGAAGAAATAGCGCCCCGCGAACTCGACACCGGCCGGCTGCTGAAACGTGACCGAGACGTTCGCCGCGCCCGCGTCGTTGCCGTCGGTGCGCCAGATCTGATCGCTCCCGAAGCTGCGATCGCTCGCCGTGAAGTACACCTCATTCCCGACGCGCACGAAGTTCTGCGCGTACGTGAGCGGCCGTCCACCGTTGCTCAAGAGCTGCGCGGTATTCGCGGCAGTCCCATCAGTTCGATACAGCGACGACGTCGCAGAGCCCACCGCGCCGGAGAAGAACGCCTGATTGCCGATCACTCCGATGGGGCTCTGCAAGAACGTCGGAACGTTGATGGTCGAATTGATCGCCGCCGCGGTCATGCCGTCGGTGCGCCACAGCGTGCTTCCGCTCTCGAACAGCGCGCCACTCGAGAACGCCGCCATGTACGCGACCGAGGGAATCGGGAGCCCGTCGATGATGATGCGCGTTCCGGCCGACGTTCCATCGGTCACCATCACCGAGTTCCGCGTGAAGTTCCCGCCGGTCGGCTGAGCCGCGAAGAACACGCGCGACCCTGAAGTCGTGAACCGGAACGGCCTCGTGCCCGCGTCGTGCAGCAACGTCGGAGCGCTCGCTCCGTTGGTGCGCAGCGGCTGGTAGTCGAACGGCGAAGCGCCCGGGAACACCACCTCGTTTCCGAGCGGAGCCATGCCGGCCAGCACCGAATTCCGCTCGAGCGTGTTGCCGTACAGCACGCGCGTGCCCGCCGTGGTGCCGTCGCTCGCCCACAGCTGCGAGCCCGCATCGGGCGCGACCGCGCTGATCAGCAGGCGAGACGAATCGCTGTACACCTCGCGGCAGCTCTCGAACGGGTACACCACGCGGAAACCACCGTCTGCCGTGGAGTCGAGCGTGAGCAGCTGCGTCGACGTGCTCGCCGTGCTCGACGAGCCGCAGAAATAGAGACCGCTCCCGAGCGACGCGAGCAACTGCTTGTCGAGGAAATCGCGAGGAGACTCGAGGAAACCAACACCCGTCGTGCGCCGCTGCGTGCCCGCGTCGGTGCCGTCGGTCGACCACACCTGGTAGCCATTCGTGGAATCGAACGCGAGGAAGTAGACGAGCCCCGCGTGCTGCACGAACGCGCCGGGCCACGAGTCGGTGTTCGGCGGGCTCAGCACCAGCACCGGGCCGAACCCACCATCGTTGTTCGCGCGGAACAGCGTGGTCGGCACGGGGAAGCCCGTGCCGTAGGTGCCGCGGTAGAGCACGCCGCCGTCGATGGCGATCATCTCCGCTCCGCTCGAGCTGACGCTCACGCTCTGCATGCGGTTCACGAAGCGAGCGGTGACGCCATCGGTCGAACAGAGCCACGTGTCGAACGACGGCGGCAGACACGCGAAGTACAGCGTGTCGCCCGAGGGCGTGAAGATGTACGGGTACGAGCTCGACGAACCGGCGACGAGATCGGAGATCAACCGCGAGCCGCCGTCGTTCGGGTTGTAGGCCCAGACTTCGCGCCCGCCGGTCGCTCCGCTCGCCTGACCGAAGATTTCGCCCTTGAACGCGACGTTGGGCGACCAATTGAAGTCTGACTGCCACTGAATCGCGCTGACGATCTGCGTGCCCGCCGGAGTGCCGTCGGTGCGCGCCAGCTGCCCGTTGCTCGCGGAGTAATAGACGTACGGCCCCAGCGCCGTGAGGCCCGGACCCGAGCCGCGCCCGCCGCCCGCCGAGCGCGACGCCCAGCCCGACACCGGTGAGCTCACGAAATCGACGGTGAGCTGCGTGCCCGCGTACGTGCCGTTCGACACCCACACGTTGAGGCCGGTGCTCGCCTCGCTCGCGGCGAAGAACAGCCGGCCACCCTGTGTGGCGAACGCGAACGGATCTCCCGCGCTGCTGCCAGGTTGAAGGTCGCGGACCAACCGGGTGCCCACGACGGTGCCGTCGGTCACCCACAGCTCACGCCCGTTCCCGAGCCCATCGGCGACGAAGTACGTCGAGCCGCCGATCGTGAAGAAGCGCGAGGGGAGAAAGTGCGAAAAGCTCGGGTTCGGCGTGACGAGCGCCGGCACCTGCGTGACGGGAACCAACGCCTCGCGCTGCACGGCGACGTCGGGTTCCGGGTTGCCTTCGACCTCATTGAGCCCGCTGCAGCCGACGAGCACCAACGACACGAGGAGGTAGCGCATGGGGAACACGAGTGTCCCGCTGTGCTCGCCCCACGTCGAGCACTCGTGCTACGGCGCGGCCCGCTATGGGTCTTTCCATCGGAATCGTCGGGCTGCCGAACGTCGGCAAGTCCACTCTCTTCAACGCGCTCTCCAACGCTGGAGCGCTCGCTGCCAACTACCCCTTCGCTACCATCGAGCCGAACATCGGCGTGGTGCCCGTGCCTGATGAGCGCGTCGATCAGATCACCGCGCTGATCAAGCCGCAGAAGACCATCTACACGACGCTCGAGTTCGTCGACATCGCCGGCCTGGTGCGCGGCGCGAGCAAGGGCGAAGGCCTCGGCAACCAGTTCCTCGCGAACATCCGCCAGGTCGACGCGGTGCTCTACGTGTTGCGGTGCTTCGTCGACGACAACATCACGCACGTCGAAGGCAGCGTGAACCCGCAGCGCGACAAGGACACCGTCGACACCGAGCTGTGCTTGAAGGACCTCGAGACCGTCGACAAGCGTCGCGAGAAGACGCAGCGCTCGGCGAAGGGCCCGGGCAAGGAAGGCGAAATCGCGAAGCTCGAGCTCGCGGTGCTCGACAAGTTGAAGGCCAAGCTCGACGAGCTGATTCCGGTTCGCAACCACGGCCTGACGCCCGAGGAAAAGGAGCTCGTGCGCGACCTGTTCCTGCTCACCGACAAGCCGGTGCTCTACGTCGCGAACGTCGCCGAGAGTCAGCTCGCCAACGCCGACAACGAGCCGCTGGTGAAGGCCGCGAAGGAAATCGCCGCGAAGGAAGGCGCCGAAGTGGTGGTGCTCGCGGCCGCGCTCGAGGCCGAAATTCAGCAGCTGCCCGCGGAAGACCGCCCGTCGTTCTTGAAGGACGCGGGCCTCACCGAGCCCGGCCTCAACAAGGTCGTGCGCGCTGGCTACAAATTGCTCGGGCTGCAGACCTACTTCACGGTCGGCGAGAAGGAGGTCCGCGCGTGGACCATTCGCACTGGCTACAAGGCGCCGCAGGCCGCGGGTGTGATTCACACCGACTTCGAGAAGGGTTTCATCAAGGCTGAAGTCATGAGCTGGAAGGACCTGCTCTCGCTCGGCAGTGAAGCGGCCGTTCGCGACAAGGGGCTGCTGCGCATGGAAGGCAAGGAGTACGTCGTGCAGGATGGCGACTGCATGCACTTCCGTTTCGCCAACTGATCAATGCTCCTGAAGCTGCACTTCCTCGCGCGCGCACGGCTGTGGACCGAGGTCGTCGTCTCGGGCGGGGAACGTGTCTTCGTCGCCACCACCGAGACGCTCGTGCCCGGAGCGGCCGTCACGCTCGAGCTCGACGCGCCGGAGTTCGACGAGCCGGTGCAGGTGCAGGCGACGGTGCAGCAGCTGAAGCCCTTCGGTCCAGGTCAGCCGGCGGGCGTGCTGGTGAAGCTCGACGAGGCGGGGCTCGAGAAGTGTCGCGGGCTGGTCGCTGATCACGACGACGACGCGCGCATCGCGGGCCGCACCGAGCCGAGAGTGGACTGCGATCTCGTCGCGCGTCTGCTCACTCCCACCGCGATGAACGGCGCCGCGGCGAAGAGTCTGTCGCTGCATGGCGTGACGCTGAAGACGCCCATCGCGCTCGAGAAAGACGCCACCGTCGGCTTCGCGGTGCAGCTGCCCGATGGCACCGAGGCATTGCTCACCGCACAGGTGATGTGGACGCGCGTCGAGCTGAAGCTCGCGGGCTTGAAGCTCAGCTCGCTCGACGCAGCGACGGAGAAGCGGCTCGCGAACGCAGTCGAAGTCTTGAGTGGCCGGCTCACGTCGGGCCCGGCGAGCGCGCGGCTGGTGCTGGTGGCCGACGACGACCCGAGCATTCTCGACTTCACCTCGCGCGTGGTGACCAAGGCCGGCCACCGCGTGATTCGCGCCGAACGCGGTGACGTGGCGCTCGAATTGGTGCGCAAGGAAAAGCCCGACCTCGTCATTCTCGACGTGCTGATGCCGGGGTTGGATGGCCTCGAGGTGTGCAAGGCCATCCGCCAGGACGCGGTGCTCGCGAAGACGCCGGTGCTGCTGCTCTCGGCGATGGGTGAAGACCGTCTGGCGACCGCGGCCAATTCGTCGGGCGCGAACGGGTACCTCACCAAGCCGATGCGTCTCGATGCCGTGCGCGCGACGCTGGCGGAGCATTTGAAGCCGCGCTGATCGGGTGGGCGAGTCAGTTCGGGCCGGGACTACAGTCTCCCGCCACATGACTTCCCCCAGAGAGCGGGTCCTCGAAGCGCTCAAGGCTGCACGCGAAGGTCTGGTCGCGCGCGACGTGCTGGTCGAGCTGGTGCTGCTCGCCGCCGTCGCTGAAGAGCATCTCCTCATCATCGGCCCGCCGGGTACCGCCAAGTCGCTCGCCGCTCGACGCGCTGCTCAAGTGTTCGAGGCGAAGTACTTCGAATACCTGCTCGGGCGTTTCACCGAGCCGTCCGAGATTTTCGGACCCGTCGATCTCAAGAAGCTGCGCGAAGGCGTGGTCGAGACCGAGGTCGGCGGCATGCTCCCCGACGCGGAGCTCGCGTTCCTCGACGAGGTGTTCCTCGGCTCGTCGGCGATCCTCAACACACTGCTTGGACTGCTGAACGAGCGCGCGTTCCGCCGCGGAAAGTCGGCGCTCAAGGTGCCGCTGCGCGTGTGTGTCGGTGCGTCGAATGCGCTGCCCACCGATGAAGCGCTCGCCGCGTTCGCCGACCGTTTTCTGCTGCGCACCTTCGTCGAGCCGCTGCCCGATGCGTTGCTCGAAGAGCTGCTCGCCGCGCGCCCGACGAAGCTGAAGCCGATGGCGACCATCGCTGATCTCGATGCGCTGATCAGCGCCGCGCGCGAGGTCGACCTCACCCTGCTCCGCCCGCTCTACGCGCAGTGCGTGCGGCTGCTGCGTCAGGCCGGTGTCGAGCTGACCGACCGCCGCCTGGTGCGCATTCAGCGACTCATCGCCGCCGCCGCCACGCTCAACGACCGCACGCGCGCCGAACCAGAAGATCTCTGGCCGCTCGTCTTCGCGCTTCCGTCGCAGGAACAGCAGGCCCTCGCGCGCAACGTGCTCAAGCAGCAGCTCGACGCCGCGAAGAGCGACGCCATGCCCGGCGCTGCACAGGAAGCGACGCTCGGCCGCGCCGCACGCGCGAAGATTCTCGAGGAACGTGCCGCGGTGCTGCTCACCACCGAGCTGCGTGACGCCGCGTGGAGGCTGCAGCTCGAAGGCGTGGCGCGTGACATCGATTCTGCCTTCGCGCCCGAAGCGCTGCCCGAGTCGCTGCGCGCCCGCCGTCAGCTCATCGTCGAGACACTCAAGTCGTGAACCCAGCGAGTCAGCCAGTCGAGTGGAGCCCACGGTGGCCGCCACTCGAGCCGCTCTTCGTCGTCGCCCGACGCGAGCTCGTGCGCCCGCTGCTCGAGCGCACTGACTTCACGAAGGTCCGAGGGCTGGTCACCGAAGAGTTCCTCGCGCTCACTGGAACTCACGAGCTGCCGTGGGTCGATGGTGCGCAGTACTTCGGTCGCGACGGCGCGGCCTCGTGGCTCCTCGTGCCGACGCAGCGCGCGCCGTCCATTCCCACCGCGTGGCTCGAGCGTCGCTTTCGCGCGGAACAGCCCTCGCTCGACTGGCCGTGCCTGTTGCTCGACGGAGCGCTGCTGCCCGTCGGCCGCGCCGCGCCGCTCGACCGCCACAAGCTCGAGCTGTGGAGCACCAGCCGTGGGTGAACTTCCCGACTGGCCGAAGGCGCTCGAGCACTGGGAACCGGAGCTCCGCTTCTTTGCGCGCGAGTTCACCGGTCATCTCGCGAAGCTGAGCGATCGGCTCTTCCAGGCGCTCGGGCCGCTGCGGATTTCGAATGAGCAACGCAGCGACGAGCCCAACGGCTATTCGGCGCTCTCGCGGCGCGGTCCGTACGAGCGGCTCCTCGCGTCCGAATGGGCGATGCAGCTCGAAGACCCCGACGAATTCATCCGCCGTGCGAGCTCGGGCGAGCATCTGTTCGTCGAGCTGGAGCGTCGCTCGCCCGCGGCCTCGCTCGAGGCGTGGCTGTTCGTCGACACCGGCCCGGGCCAGCTCGGCTCGCCGCGCATCGGTCAGCTCGCCGCGCTGGTCGCCTTCGCTCGCCGTGCGCGCGCCGCGAACGTGCGGCTCCATTGGGCTCCGCTGTGGAACTGGGAACAGCCGGTGCTCGAAGGGCTCGACCCGAAGACGGTGCGCACGTGGCTCGACTCGCGCACGCCTTGGGAACCGACGACCGGAGTCTTCTCTCAATGGTCGTCGCGGTGGACCGTGGCGATCGACCCAACGATTCAGCGCGAC
The DNA here is from genome assembly GCA_047600485.1 of Archangium sp. GTDB lineage: Bacteria > Myxococcota > Myxococcia > Myxococcales > Myxococcaceae > Archangium_A. The sequence continues at coordinate 8,478,891 of JASGKS010000001.1, read as the reverse complement.
GTGTGGGTGGTCGGCGCGCCGTCGATTCTCCCGCTCGCGGTGGAGCACGATTTCGGCGCCATCACGCTCGATGACTCGGCGGGCGACGGCAACGAACTCGAAGTGACGGTGCAGCCCGCGCGCCGGCGGCGCACACACACGCTTCGTCTGCAGCTCCCGGAATCGAGCGACCGCGTGCGTCTGCTGCGCGACCCGTTCGAGTGGAGAAAGGCGAAGGCGCCGCCGCCGAAGCCGAAGCCGCAGAGCACCACGCGGCTCCCGCTCGAGCCGGACACCGAGCTCGCGTTCTCACACGACTCGCATCGCCTGCTCGCCCGCGCCGCCGATGGTTCGGCGGTGGCCATCCCCATCCGCAACACGCCGCGCGCGGGGTACGGCTGGCCGACGCTCGCGCTCTTGCCGCCGTACACGAAGCTCATCGCCTGCTCGTGGACCTCGCGTCGCGAGCGCGCGCTCATCGTTCGCGGAGAGAAGGCCACCTGGCTCGCCGATTGGGACGGACGCACCATTCGACGCCTCGACGATCGTCACTTCGGTTCCGTCGATTCTCCGCGCGCGAACGATCTCTTCGTCGGCGGCGCGCTGCTCACCGAGGGGTGGACGCGACGTGGTCTGTGGTTCTCGCCGACGAAGCGCGACGCTCCGACGCATCGCACGCAGATCGCCGCGTGCGTCGGAGCGAGGAACATGTGCGGCGTGCGCGTCGGCTCGCCCGCCACCTTCGTCGACGAGGGCTTCGAGTGGTGGCTCAGCGTCGAGACGTTCCCGCATCGGGCGTGGGTGACGCGCAACTGGAACACCCTCGTGGCGGCGACGTTGGACGACGAGCGGCTGACGGTCTCCATCGCGACGCCGTCTCCGAACGTGGTGCGCAACCGGCTGTTGCCGCGCGCGCTGCTCGCCAACGACGAACTCTTCGGCGTCACCACCGAGGCGGTGTTCTCTCTGCACAACGGCGGGCGCGCGATTCGTTCGCTCAAGTTCGATGGCGTCGCGCCGCAATGGGAAGAGGAAGTGCGTGCGCGCGCGCCCATCGACTGCGCGGTGATTTCGCCGAACAGCGAAGTGCTGGCGTGGAGAGACCAGAACGGAGAGCTCGGCATCTACTCGCGCAAGCGGCGCGAGACGGTGCTGCGACTCCACGTGAACGACGTGATGCGTGAGCTGACATGACGACGTGGATCGGCACAGTGCAGGCGGCGGGCTTCGTCTTCGACGAGAGCGTCGTCGCGCGCGCGGAACTGCTGAAGCGTCTGCTCGCGCTGTGGAGCGACGGCGCGCGGCTCGGTCGCTCGGGCACGCGCTGGTTCCTCGTCGGGCTCCCGCCTCGTCGCGTCGACTCGCGGTCCGCTCCGGGAACGCCGCTCGCGTGGGTCGAAGGCCGCTGGCTCAGCGCACCCCACAGCGAGGCCGAACTGCGCGCCGCTCCGCTCGACTCGGTGCTCGACTTCCACGCGGGCCAGACGCGCGTGCATCGCTTCGCGTCGTTGGAAGCCGTGCACCCCGTCGACCTCCTGCAGCTCGAGAAGCCGCGCGTGCTGAGCGTCACGTTGCTCGAGCCGCCACCGCGTCCGGTCATCGCACCGCCGAAGAACGAGCCGAAGTCGCTCGATCAAGTCTTCAAGACGATGCTGCAGGCGCTCGATGAAGCGCCGCGCAATGAAGTGGTGGTCGTGCCGCCGGCGCCTCCGCCGCGTGCAAGCGCGATGGTGCGTCTGCGCGCGTGGCTCGCCGGAGTCGCCGCCCGTCGCGCCGAGCGAGCCCAGGCTGCAGCGCGTGAACGTGAGCAGCAGAACGCCGCGCGAGCCGAGCGCGAACGCGCGGAACGGGTTGCACGCCTCGAGCGCGAACGCGCTGAAGAACTCGCGCGTATTCAGCGCGTCGCGCAGGAACAGGCAGAGCGCCGCGAACGCGAACGTCGCGAGGGTCCGTCGCTGTGGTCGCGTCTCACGTCGTGGCTCGGCTCGAACACGCCACCAGAGCGTCGCAGCGGCAGCGCACCCACCGACCCGTCAGCGTTGGCGCGTGCTGGCGCGGGCAACGCACCTCCGGGGCTCTGGGCGCGGTTCACCGCGTGGCTCGGTGCACCGCCCGAAGAACCACCGACGCCCGAGCGCGCAGTGAATGAGCTCCGCGACGAGCTCAACCGTCCGCGTCAGGAGCAGCCGATCGACCCCTCGGTATGGGAGCGGCTCGCGCGCTGGCTCGCACCCGCCGGTGGCAACGCCGACCCGCAGGCCCGCGAGCCGGGTCTCTTCACGCGGCTGCTCGCGCCGCAGGGTCCCGACGCGCAGAAGAACTACCTCGACGACCTGCGCCGCCGTTTCCTCGAAGGAGACCTGGGCGAAGCCCTGCGTCGCGCCGTCCCGCTCGGTGGCAGCGGAGTCGGAGGCGCACCGACGGGACTGATTCCTCCGCGGCGCAGCGAGCTCTCGCTGCTGGCTCCGAACGCGCGCGGCGCGCCGTCGATGGTGATGCCCGACTCCGAGTACGAGCAGATGCGCAAGCTCTACCGCGAAGCGGCCGACAAGCTCATCGCCGAGGGCCGCATCGAAGAAGCGGCGTACCTGCTCGCGCGACTGCTGAACGACGCGCCGGCCGGCGTGGCCCTTCTCGAGAAGCACGGGAAGCTCGAGCTCGCCGCGCAGCTGGCGACGGTGCAGCACCTGCCGGAGCTGGAACGCATTCGCCTGTGGCTCCTCGCTGGCCGCACGGAAGAAGCGATTCGCGTGGTGCGCGGCAGCCGTGACTTCGCCGCGCTCATCAACGCGCTCAACGGCAAGTCACCTGACCTCGCGCGGCAGCTGCGAAAGCTGTGGGGCGAGTACCTCGCGAATCACGATCGCTACACCGAAGCCATCGTCGCCACCGCGCCGCTCGCCGAGCCTCCCGAAAATTTTCCCGAGTGGGTCGAGCGCGCCGTCGAGACCGGAGGCGCCAGCGCCGCCACTGCGCTCGCCGTCGACCTGGGCCGCTACCCCGAGCATGCGCCCGCCGCGCGGCAACGTCTCGACGAGCTGCTCGCGAACGACGAGAACTCCACGCTCACCGCGACGGCCGCGACGTTGCTCGCGGCGCACGCGCCGAAGGCTCCGCCGCCGCTCTATCGCGACCTGTGGCGAAGGCTGATGCACGGAGCGAGTCAGCAGCACGCCGCCGTCGTCCGGCAGGTCACCGACTCCGTACTCCGTCTGTCCGGCGACGCGGCGCTGCAGACCGACGCCGTGATTCCCAACACGCCAGCGTGGCGACCCGACGCGCCGCTGCGTGAAATTCCCGCTCCGGTGGTGGCCGGTCTGCCGCTGCTCGACGTCGCCGATCTGCCGAAGGGCCGCCGTGCGTTCGCCGAAGGAGCCGCCGGCCTGCGCGTCGTCTCGCGCGACGGCAAGACGGTGCGCCAGCATCTGGTCAAGGCCGACGCGTTCGTGGTCGGCCCCGTCGGCACGCAGGTGCTCGTCATCTCGCGCGACGGCCATCTCACCCGCGTGTGGAAACTGCACCCGCGCACGCTCGAGCTCACCAGCTGGTTCCAGGGCGCGCTCGACTGCTTCGCGCCGCGCTACGACGGCATCGTCTGGCCGGTCGGCATGGAAAACGCGCTGGTGTTGCTCGACCCGTCGACGCCGCTGGCGATGGAATGGTGGCGCGTGCCTGCGACGCACTGCCGCGAGCTCGACCTCACCGGCCCCAACCCGCACGTCATCGCGCTCGCCAAGGACGTCGGCACCAACCAGACGTGGCGCATGGTCTACGACGTCGGCGCGCAGAAGCTCGAGCGGCGGCTCGGCTCGGAGCAGTCGGGCTTCCAGCACGCGGCGCAACTGCAGAGCTGGGAAGTCCGCGTCGCCGAGAACGGCGCGAGCCTGCTGCACCTCTTCGAGTCGAAGGTGAACGTGCCGCTGGCCACCGGCGCGCGCACCTTCCTCGCGACGAAGAACGGTCTGGTGATGACGTGGACGACGAACGAGGCGTGCTCGGTGTCGCTCATCGACTGGCGTTCGGGAACGCTGCGCACCACCGTGCGGCTCTCGCGCGTGCGGCAACCCGTGCTGCGTGAACTGTCGGACGGCGTGGTGGTGTGCGACGAGTTCGGTCGCGTCACGTCACTCTGAAAATCACTTCGGCTCGACGAGCAGCACTTCGGTATCGGTGTTGCCGATGTTCTCGCCGATGTGCGTCTGCGCGGGCACCCACATCACGTCGCCCGCCTTGAACTCGCGCTCGCGGCTGGTGCCGTCGGGGAACGTGAGGCGGCGCTTGAACGACGACAACGCGTAGAGCATCGAATCGGGGTGGTGGTGCTGGCCCGTCTTCTGGCCGGGCGTGTCGTGGTAGCGCAACACGCGCACCTTCTCGTTCTCGAGAATCACCACGTACTTGTCGGGGTCGGTCTGGGTCGGCCCGGGGCCTGCGTCGCCCGCACGCTGACCCGACGGCGTCATCGGCGCTTGCTGCTGCGAGTGGGCACAGCCACACAACGAGAGCATCGACACGAGAGCGAAGATCCGCATGCGCGGACCATCTCACGCCGCGGCGAGGTGCTCACAGACTTCGCGCAGCGCTTCCAGCTTCAGCGGTTTCGTCAGATAGCCGTCCATGCCTGACGCCAGCGCATCGTCACGCGCCGAGTCGAAGGCGTCCGCCGACAACGCCACGATGCGCGGCTGAAAGACGTCTTTGCCCAACGCGCGAATGGAACGCGTCGCATCGATGCCGTCGACGCGCGGCATGTGCATGTCCATCAACACCAGGTCGTATTTCTGGCGGCGCACTTCCTCGATGGCGGCCGCTCCGTCTTCGACCACCACCGGAGCGATGTGCAGCGTCTTCAAGAACTGCGTCACCACGAAGCGATTGGTCGGGTTGTCTTCGGCGACCAGTACGCGCAACGCCGCGCAGTCGCGCACCGGAGCCACCACCTGCCCCGCTGGCCGCTCCGCCGGTTCGAGCGGCAACTTCACGGTGAACGTGGTGCCCTGGCCGACGACGGAGCGCACGTCGATCGACCCGCCCATCGCCTCGCTCAGCGAGCGCGAAATCTTGAGCCCCAGCCCCGAGCCCCCGAAGCGTCGAGTGGTCGACGTGTCGAGCTGGCTGAACGCGCGGAACAGCTCCGGGAGCTTCTCGGGCGCGATGCCCGGGCCGGTGTCGGTGACCGAGATGACGGTGAGTTTTTCTTCGCGCGTGACGCGCAGCTCCACCGAGCCGGTGAGCGTGAACTTCACCGCGTTGGCGAGCAGGTTGAGCATCACCTGACGCAACCGCAGCTCGTCACCGAGGACGAATTCGGGCACGTCGGGGTCGAGCACCTCACGCAGCTCGAGGCCGCTCGCCCTCGCCTGACCGCGAACCAGCTCGATGGCCAACCGCGCACACGGCCGCAGCTCGAACACGCGCCGCTCGAGCTCGAGATGACCCGCTTCGATGCGTGAGACGTCGAGCACGTTGTTCACCAGCGCGAGCAGCGTCTCGCTCGACGCGCGCAGCACCGACACCAGGCGATGTTGTTCGGCGGTGAGCGGAGAACCGGCGAGGAGCGCCGACGTGCCCACGATGCCGTTCATCGGCGTTCGAATTTCGTGGCTGATGGTGGCGAGGAAATCGCCCTTCGCACGATTGGCGCGTTCGGCCTGGTCGGTCGCCGCCTTCAGCTCTGCCGTGCGCTGCTCGACGATGCGCTCGACGTGCGCGGTGCGCGCGGTCAGCACGAGCGCACCACCGGTGGCCATCGCCATGATGAGCACCGTGAGCGACACCAGCGCCCACGTCACCCAATCATCGGGGCGCACCGAGCGTGGCGAAGCGAGTCGCAGCGACCAGGTGTTCGGGCCGAACCGCAACGGCGTGCTGACCGTCGAGCGGCCGTGAACGAGCTTCACCGTCGTGCCTTCTTCCTCGGCGCCGATGGCCACCACGTCGGGCGTGAACAACGTCTCGGTGCGCGCCAGCCGGGAGTGCAGATTCAGCTCGCCGCGCAGCAGCCACGCACGACCCGGGCTCGCGACCACCACCTCGGCAATCAGCGCATTGCCGTGATGGCCCACCACGTTCGCGCCGGGCCGGGTCTCCGAGTCTGCGAACGACTCCATGATGGTGACGTTGCTCAGCGGCACCGGCGAGTCGGCCGCCATCAACGTCTCGCCCCACAGGTCGGCCGGAGTCGAGCTCGCCAACGCCTCACGCGTGAGGTGCATCAACTGCGTGAGTTCTTCGTTGGTCTCGGTCTGCACGCGCAACGCGACCGACTTCGCCTCACGCGAGAACCAGTCTTCTTCGGTGCGGCGCTCGGCGTTGGTGAGAATCAGCGCCACCAGAGAAGTGGCGACGAAGCCGCACACCGTCAACACCGTGAGCGCGCGCCGGCGGCTGACCCAGAGGTCCGACTTCGAGAACAGCAGCACCGCGGGCGTGAAGGTGAGGATGCCGAGCGTGTCGGCGCTCCACCACGCGAGCAGATGCGCCGACTGCGCCGAGCGCCAGTCTTCGAAGTACGCGCACAGCACCGTCGTGCCGACCATCGCCGCGAGCGGAGTGGCCAGCATCGCCGCCAGCGCGAACCAGCCGAGCGAGCGCAGGTTGTCGAGCGCCGCGTCCTTGCCGCACCAGCGCTGAATCATCATCGCGGCGAGCAACGGCTGCACCGCCGAGGCGAGCGACGCCAGCACCAGCAGACCCGGAGGAATCCACTGCGCGAGTACGAGATTTCCGGCGAGCGCTCCCAGGAAGGCACTGAGCGCGAACCAGCGGCTCTTCACCAGAATCGCGCCGGTAGCGAGACCGGCTGCGGGCCACACCGTCGTGAGGTGCTGCGGCGGAACCGAGAGCGCGAGGCCGAAGCGCGTGAGCAGCCAGTAGACGACCGCGCCGGTGAGGATGAGTGCGCAACCGCGCGCGAACGACATGAGCGACAAACTAGTTCTTCGCGCCTCGGCGACGCCAGACACAGCGCGTCGAAGTGGGACTCAGGCCTTGAGCTCGGTGAACTCTCCCGCTTCGCCGAACGCGCCGAAGTTCGAGATGGGAGAGCCGTCCATGTTCCTCACGCCGACGCCGTTGATGAGCGTGGTGAGCAGCTTGTTGTGCGGCGCGTCGGTCGACTGCTTGGTCTGCTGCTGCCGCGTCACCTTGATGTACTGCCCCTGCTTCAAGTACCCGCCCGCGCTGCCGGCGATGAGGAAGGGCATGTCCATGAAGTTGTGCTCGAGGCCGTCTGACAGCTCGTTGGCGAACACCACCGCCGAATTGTCGAGCACCGTCTTGCCGTCGGCTTCCTGGTACGCGTTCAACTTGTCGAGCAGGTAGCGGTACTGCTGCACGTACCAGGTGTCGATTTCGAACAAGAGCTGCTTGTAGTCGGAGCCGCCGATGCCGGTGTTCGAGCCCGCGTCGGTCGTCGCGTTGTGGCTGATCGCGTGGTGGTGGTACGGGTGATTCATGCCGTCCCACTTGAAGGTGGGGCCGCCCGAGCCATTGTTCCACTGCAGCGTCGCGGCGCGCGTGTGGTCGCAAGCGAGCGCGATGGCCATCACGTCCATCTGCAGACGGCCGACCTGCTTGTAGTTGGCGTCGCTGCCGACCGAGCCCGCGTTGAGCCCCATCAATTCGGTCTTCGTGGCGTCGGGCAGCGAGCACGCCGGCAAGCCGGTCTGCTGCATCGCCATCTCGACTTCGCGAATCGACGTGTAGTGCAGGTCGAGCTTGTCCTTGTCCTTCTGCGAGAGGCGCTTGCCCTTCAGCGCGTCCATGTCGGTCTTCACGAGATCGAGCACGCTGATGCGACGGTCGTACGCCTTCTGCGCGGCGTTGCCGTTGGGCATGCCCGCGCTCATGAAGTCCTGGAACGCGACCCACGGGTTGTTCTGGCCCTGCACGGGCTGTTGATCACCGGTGTACGAAATCACCGAGAGCACGCCGGAGCCCTGCGGGCCGACCTTCAACGTCAGCGCGCGACGCCCCGAAGGGTTCAGCTTCGACGCGATGAATTGATCGACCGACATGCCGGCGGCGTAGTGGTCGCTTCCAGACAACTGCTGCGCGGTGAGCTTGCCGCCCATGCCGTTCTGGTGGTCGCACCCGACCGGCGTCTGCCCGTCGAAGTTGAAACCCTTGGGCACCTTCATGATGCCGCGCGGAATGAGGAGCTTGTTCTCCAGGCCCGCCAGCGGAGCGAGCGAGGTGCCGGTGAACGATGCGCCGGTGAGCGCTCCGTAGCCCGTGGCGGGGAAGAACTTCTCCATGTTCACGCCGTTGCACTCGAAGAACACCACGAAGCGGCGCGGGTTCATCGTCTGCGCGTGCGCCTTGCGGCCCGCGAGCGTCTCGAGGAACGGCAGACCCAGCGTGAAGCCGCCGAGCCCGCGCAGGAAGAAGCGTCGGGACAAGCGGCTCATGGCAACACCTCGGGGCGCAGCGTGAAGGAAGGAAGCAAGGCGAGATCGACCAGCAGCTCACGCACCGGCCGCTGGGGATCAGCGAGCCCATCGGTGAGCGTCTTCAGCTCGCACGAGTCGTTGTCACCCTCGGCGCGCTGTGAGGAATAACGGAACCAGTTCTTCGCGTAGCTGCCGCGCGCTTCGTCGCTGGTGGCGATGGAGTCGATGAGCGCGAGGCCGTCGGTGAAGTCGACGCTCTGCCCCGACAACCGAATCGTGCCGGTGGCGTCGATGTCGACTCCGTTTTCCTGCGTGCGCCACTGGCCGAGCGCGTCGTAGTGGCCGAACGCGAAGCCCGGCGCGTTGATGGTGGTGTGGCAACCTGCGCAGTCGCGCGCCGAGGTCTTGAGCGTCACTTGATCGCGCGTGGTCTTCACCGTGCCCATCAGCGGCGGCAGCGTGAAGTCGATGCCCGGCGGAGGATCAGGCTGCACCTGCCCCAACACCCGGCGCACGATGAACACGCCGCGGTGAATCGGAGAATCGGTGCGCGAATACGAGTGCGACGCGAGGAGCCCCGACTGCGTGAGCAGACCCTTGCGCTTGCTGCTGTCGAGCGTCACGCGCTGCAGCGTCGCGCCGTTGATGCCCGTCATGCCGTACACGCGCGCGAGGTCGGCGTTCACGTACGTGTAGTTCGCCGTGTACAGCGTCGCGAACGGCTGCTGCTCGAGCACCACCGAGCGCGTGAAGGCCAGCGTCTCGGCCTGCATCTCGGCCGGGAGGTTGGCGTTGAACGCGGGGAAGAGCTGCGTGTCGCGCACGATGCCCGCGTAGCGCGCGAGGTCGAGCCACTGGCCGTGGAAGTCGTCGATGGCGTCGGCCGCGCGCGGGTCGGCGAGCATGCGCAGCACCTGCGCGCGCAGCTGCTCGGGCGTGGCGAGCTGATTGCGCTCGGCCGCATCGAGCAACGCGGTGTCGGGCATGTTGTTCCACAGCATGTAGCTGAGACGCGACGCGACCTCGTAGGGCGTCAACTTGCCGATGCCCGCCGTGCTCGTGTCGAGGTCCACCTCTTCGCGGTACAGGAAGTTCGGCGACTGCAGCATCGCTTCGACGGTGAGCGACACGCCGGCGGTGAAACCATCGGGTGCTCCGTCGACCAGCATCGGGCCCTTCTTGAAGAGCGTGAAGTACGCGCTCGACTCGGCGCTGGTGAGCGGGCGGCGGAACGCGCGACGGCCGAACGTGTCGATGAACTGCTGCGCGCAGGCGTCGGTGGTCTGCGTGCACGGCACCACCACGGCGCGCGCGGCGGGAGTGGTGATGACCTTGGTCGCGAGATCTTCAGCGGCGCGGCGGTAGTCGCGACCAATCTTGTCGACCACCACCAGACCTTCGGCGCTGTTGTTGAAACCGGAGAACGTCGGGTCGGGCGTGAAGTTCGTCGACGGCTTCTCGCCGTTCAGGCCGAGCAGCTCGTTGATGGTGTTGTCGTATTGCAGGTGCGTGAGCCGAACGAGCGCGGTCGGCGGCGCCGTGAGCTTGCAGTTAGTGCCGGGAATCGTCGGCTCGAGTGAGCTGATGGTCCCCTGACACGCAGACAGGACCATCAGACACAGTAGGGCTCTGCGCATGAACACCTCCGACCTCGACGACAACCGTAAGGCTCGACCTGGGGCGAGCCGCTGGGAGTGAAGTCAGGAGCGTAGATCCATGAGGGCCAGTGAACAGCTCACGACTGCATCGTTTGTCCTACAGCGCCCCACCCGGCTCGCCTAGCGCCGCACGGAATAGAAGAGGTGTGTGACCTTCGGGGAGTTCACCGAGCGCTCGAGCTTGAGTTCAGTCGCCGAGAGATCGAGGCGATCGAACAGCGACTCACCGCCGCCGAAGAACACCGGAGCGAGCGCGATGTGGAACTCGTCGACCAGGCCCGCCTGCAGGTACGCACGAATGGTCTTCGCTCCGCCGCCGATGCGGATGTCTTTGCCCTTCGCGAGCTCGCGCGCCTTCTTGAGCGCGGCGCCGATGCCTTCGTTCTCGAAGTGGAACGTCGTGCCGCCCGGTCGCACCCACGGTTCCCGCTTCGCGCGCGTGAGCACGATGACCGGGTGGTGGAACGGCGCTTCTTCGGGCCAGCTGCGCTCGCCGCCGTCGAACATGCGCTTGCCCATGATGGTGACGCCGGTGCGATCGAACGTGCGGGTGAGGATGTCGTTGTCTTCGCCCTCGAGCCCGCCGCCGCCGAACTTCAACTTCTCGCGGAAGACCTTCTGCTCGAGCACGTATTCCTGCAGCTTCATCCACTGGCCGAGCCAGCGATTGTCGCCCACGTCGTCGAAGCGCGACTCCGGAGCCATGTAGCCATCGAGGGACATCGAGATGCTGAAGAAGACCTTGCTCATGGGTGACGCTCCAATTCACGTGCGAGTGATTTCAACAGACCTTCCGTTCCTTCCTTGCGGCTCGGACCGCCGTCCTTCCCGTCGAGGAACGTGTCGTGCTCGTGGAACAGCAGCCGCGTGCTCTTGCCGTCGGCGCTGGGCGTCAGCTCGATGGTGGTGAGCGACGCCGACAACGAATTGCCGCCGATGGTCATCGAGTACGCGAACACCAGCCGCTGCTCGGGGACGATCTCCAGATAGATGGTGTCGTTGGTCATCGGAGGCCCGTCGGCGCCGAAGCGAAAGCGAAAGCGTTCCCAGCCGCCGACCTGAAAATCGAACGAGTAGCTGTCGATGAGGAAGCCTTCGCCTCCGACGAACCAGCGCGCCTTCTTCACCGGGTCTTTAAAGGCCGCGAACACGCGCGCGGCGGTCGCCGGGTAGGTGCGCTCGAGGGTGAAGCTGTTGTGAATGGCGTTGTGCATCACGACTTTCTCCTGGGCCTGGGGGACTTCTCTGCTGCTTCTTCTTCCTCTTCCGCGAGCAGGTCGCCGAGGCGATCGAGCCGGCGCTCCCAACGCTCGCGGTGCTGCTGAAACCACTTCTCGGCCGCGGCCAGCGCGCCGGGCTGCAAGTTCACTGTTCGCACACGACCTTCCTTCGCGGTCTTCACGAGGCCGCATTCTTCGAGCAACTGCAGATGCTGCATCACGGCCGACAACGAGACGTCGAACGGCTCGGCGAGCTCACTGACCGACGCCGGGCCGGCGATGAGCCGCTCCACCATCGCGCGGCGGGTGCCGTCGGACAGCGCGTGGAACAGCGAGTCGAGTTTCGATTGCTGAAGCATCTACTTAACTATTAACCAGCGCACCAGAAACAGTCAAGCAACCACTTAAGTATCGCCGTTCGACCGCTGATTTCGACCGTTCACCACGCCGCGGGATGACAGCGGCGGGCTGGCGGGTTCGAGTGGCCGCTCATGCTGACGCTCACGCTCGTGGTGCTCGCTGCTGCTCCGGTCGACCCGGGGTACCAGCAGCTGATCAACGGCAGTCCCAACCGGTGCGGAGTGCCCAGCGCCCTCTGGCTCCAGGCCCTCGGCGCGCAGAAGCCGGCCATGCCCGGGCGCACCGGCACCAACGCGAAGCTCGCGGACGACTTCGCGGCGACGAAGGGCACGACCGGGCTCGAGGTCGTCTCGCCCAACTGCCTGCAGTGCCACGCGGGAAATCTGCTCGGCAAGAAGGTGCTCGGGCTGGGCAACTCGGCGCTCGACGAGACGGTCGACCCGGCGGCCATCGCGTCGTTTGCGCGCGGCTTTCTTCCGCCCGGCAACATGCGCACCGAGCTGGAGCGCTTTCTCGTTCCAGTGAGCGCGGTGGGTCCGCACATCGTGACCGACACGGTGGGCATCTCGTCGGCCGACGACCTCGCGGTGACGCTGATGGCGCATCGCGACGCGAAGACCTTGAAGTGGAAGACCGAGGCCGAGCCGCCGCTCGACGACGAGCCGCCTGTGCCGGTCGACGTGCCCGCGTGGTGGCTGGCGCGCGATAAGAAAACCGTGTTCGCCACGGGCATCGGGCGAGGCGACCGCGCGACGTTGATGGCGAGTGCTTCCTTGCTGTGCACCGACTCGGTGAAGGACGCGGAGAAGATCATCGCGGCGTTCGCTCCGGTGCCGAAGTACGTCGACTCCATCGTGCCGCCGAAGTGGCCGTGGCCGGTGGACGCTGAAAAAGCAGCCGCCGGAAAAGCGCTCTACGAAAAACGCTGCGCTGCCTGTCACGACAAGGCCGAAGTGATTCCGCTCGAGAAGGTGAAGACCGACCCGCTCCTCGCGCAGCGCACCGCGAACGACGCGTCACCGCGGCTCGCGTGGTTCAACGCCAGCGTCTACGGCAAGACGGCGAAGCTCGAGGCTACCAACGGCTACGTCGCGCAGCCGCTCAGGGGCGTGTGGGCGACCGCTCCATATTTTCACAACGGCTCGGTGCCCACGCTCGCCGCGGTGCTCGAGAGCTCGAAGCGGCCGCAGAAGTGGTCGCGCAGCTTCGACTCGAACGACTACGACGCCGAAGCCGTCGGCTGGAAGTTCACCGTCGAGAAGGAGAAGACCAGCGCGCGCGTCTACGACACCACCGCGCGTGGGTTCGGCAACGGCGGGCACACGTTCGGTGATTCGCTCAGCGCCGACGAGCGCGGCGCGCTGCTCGAGTTCTTGAAGACGCTCTGACCATCACTGACAACCGACGCGCGTGTCGTTGATGGCGAGGTCGTCGAGGAACGCGGTGAGCGAGCCGTTGCTGTCGACGTAATAGATGGTGCCCAGCGCGACGCTCGTGAAGTCCGCCAGCCGCGCGCCGGTGCGATTGGTGAACGCGATGGAGGTGATTTCCATCTCGTCGATGAAGAACCGATACGCGTCTGTCGCGTTGTCGACGTACCACTCGGCGCAGTGCCAGTTGCCGTCGTAGCGCCAGTTGTACGACGAGCCGTTGCAGCACGAATCGTCAGGCAGGTTGTAGAGGTACTGAATGGTGCCGTTGGGCGCCTGCACCGTGTCCACCACGCGCGACTCGCTGTTGCTGGTGGTGAGCCCGACGAACGTGATGTGGAAGTAGTTGCCGGTGTTGCTCGCGTTCGGCGCCGGAGTCGGCACGCGGTACCACACGCGACCCCAGTGCGTGCCCTGCGTCGTGCCGAGCGACGAGAGGCTCTTCTGCGCGCGCGGCTGGCCGGTGTTCGGCGACACGCTCTTCAGCGAGTTGCTGCCGCTGTGCGCGGAGTCGGTCGACACCGCAATCGTGCCCTGCCCCCAACCCGCCTTCTGCGTCCACCCCGTCGGAAGCTGACCCGCGGTCGCTGAATCGAAATCTTCGCAGAGCTTCAACGTGCGGCCCGCGCAGCCCGGCATCGCACTTCCGCCGCCGGTTGCGCCGCCACCGCCGGTCGCTGCGCCTCCACCCGTCGCTGCGCCTCCGCCCGTCGCCGCTCCGCCACCCGTCGCTGCACCACCACCCGTCGCCGTTCCACCACCCGTCGCCGCGCCTCCACCCGTGCCACCGCCCGTGCCGCCCGGCATGCACGTACCGTTCGACGCGCACTGGCCGCTGCTGCACACCTGACACGAAGTGCCGCCGAAACCGCACGCGGTCGCGAAGGTGCCGGGCTGACAGTCACCGTTTTGATCGCAGCAACCCGAGTTGCAGCTCGACGGACTGCACGGACCTGTCGCGGTTCCCGTGCACGCACTGCAGACACCGACGAGGGCGAGAAGGAGCAGAGCGAAGCGCATTCGCGAGACTCTACTCAGCCCCAGCGCCAGCTCACCTTTGCTCCGCGCACTTCTCCACGCGCGAGCTCCTGCGCCCGAGGTCCGAGAAGTAATACGTGCGTGCGGTCTTTCGCCGCGACCTGCACCTGGAAGCTCTTGTTGCCGTCGATGGTGTTGAGCGCGACGTCGGCCTTCGCTCCACCGTGCTGCGCGGAGAACGCGCGAATCGCGTCGTTCAGCTCGGCGGGCGGCGTCTTCACCTTGAAGAACGCGGGCAGCTGCGCCTTGCCGAAGTGACGCACCAGCTGCTCGTAGTCGTAGCGCGCGGCGGTCGCGAACTGCGCGGTGCCCGGACGAATCCGCTCGCGGGTCGGTTCCGTACCAGCCTGCAGCCGGTTGAAGAGCGTGAGCTCCTTCGCGGTCTGCGCGACGTAGTTCTGGGTGTTGGTGATTCGCACGGGCACGGGAAACCTGCGCACATTGTCGGACCGACCCGGTCGCAGTTTCGGTTTCTCGATTCACGAGAGAGAAACGCCAACACCGCTCACATCTGCTACGCCGCCGGGTCATGAACGGGCGTGTCGTGGGGCTGGTCGTCGTCGTTCTCTGTGGTTGCTCGCCGAAGAAAGACCCGCCGCCCGCACCGCCGCCACCTCCTCCCGCCGTGGTCGACGCTGGAGTGGCCGCCGCGCCCGTGAAGGTCGAGCCGCCGCCGCCGCTCCCTGAAGCGCCCGACGTGGTGGCGGCCTTCCCCGATTCGGCGCCGGCGAGCGTGTCGACTGATCAGGGTCTGCTCGCGTTGCTCATCGAAAATCCCGCGGCGACCGAGCAGGCCCTCGCGCAGCTCGACGCGCCCGATTCGTTCCGCGTGTCGCTCATCGCCGGCTTCGCGCGCGCGAGAGGTGAGAAGTCGTTCGACGTCGACGCGGAGCCGTTGTTGCCGAGCGATGCGGGCGTGAGCGACACCGTCGATGCGGGCGCTCCGGCGTGGATCGCGACCGACGACGCGCCCTTCACCTCGGGCGGCAAGGTCATTCGCAAGTTGCCCCTCGAAACGAAGGTGCAGGTCGTCTCGCTCGGCGCGACGAACGCGGTGGTCGAGCTGCGTGTCGCGAAGACGGTCATCTACGGCCCGGGCGGGCATGCGGCTGAAAAGATCATCGACGCCGCGGAGCGTGGCTCGGTGCCGTTGAACGCGTTGCGCGGAGAGCCACTCGACGTCGCGAAGTTGATCGACGAGGCGCGCACGCAGCGCGACGACGAAGCCGGCCAGCTCGCCGCCATCGCGATGTGGCAACGCGCGTGGCGCATCGAACGCAGCGCGCGCACACGTGAAGGGTTGTTGCGCGCGGGCTTCGCGGCGAAGCGTGCTTCGACGGTCGTGCTCGCAGCGCTCGCGCGCGACTTCGCTCCGGCGAAGGGCGTGACGCTCGAGTGGGCGTGCGGCACCGATGCGCCTCCGTCGCAGAAGCGCTTGACCGGAGTACCCGCCAAGCTCGACGCGAAAGCCTGCCTCGCGCCGTTCGATGCACGGAGCGCGTGCGAGAAGGACTCCGACGCGAAGAAGAAGAAGGCCGAAGCGAACGCCGCGTTCGTCGCCACGCTGCCACCGCACGCGTGGCTGCACTTCACCGTCGACGCGCGCTCGCCGCGACAGGTGTTGGTGGTGAGCACGCCGCTGTTGCACGTCGACTCGTGTGACGACTTCGAGCAGGTGTTCCTCGAAACGGGCAGCGGCAAGGTGCGCCGGCTCTCGTTGCCGCTCGGAAACGCGGGCCTCGAAGTGTGGGTGCCCGTCGAGCGCGCGCTGGGGCTCGAGCACGCCGTCATCTCTGCCGCGTCCGAGCAGGCCGCCATCACCTGGCTGCGCTCGCGCGCGCCGTACAAGTGGGTCGTCGACCACCACGATTTGCAGGTCTCGCTCACCGTCGACTCGCAGGGCTTCAAGCTCGCGGGCGACGTGACGACGGCGGCGTGGGCGGTGGGGCCTGACCGCGCGTGCGGTTGCGACGATTGACGGTCCGATTCAGAATGCGCGCATGCCTTCTGGTTACCGCGAAGACCGGCGCATCGACGCCATCAAGCCGCTCAGGGCGGTGTCGAAGAACGAAGCAACCGAAGCGACCGACTTGCGCCGTGAGAAGGCCATCGAACTCGAGCGCGAACGCATCGCTGATCAGCTGCGCCTCGACGGCACGCCGAAGCGCAACTTCGCTGACCTGATCAAACAGAAGAAGCCGTGAGCCACGTCTGGATTCCGCTGCCCGACACCGACTTCGACGTCACCGAGGTCGCGGTGCCGTGGAAGTTGCTCACCCGCGCGGGCCATCGCGTCACCTTCGTCACCGAGTCGGGCGGCAAGGCGCCCGCGGCTGATCAGCTGTTGATCACCGGAGTGCTCTTCGGACAACTCGGCGCCGAGCCCGAGCCCAAGCAGTTCTACGCAGAGATGATTCAGTCTCGCGAGTTTCAAAACCCCGCTTCGTGGAAGGCGCTCGACGTCTCGCAGTTCGACGCGATGTTGCTGCCCGGTGGGCACGCTCCGGGAATGCGGCAGTACCTGGGCAGCGAAGAACTGCAGTCGAGGGTGCGGGAATTCGTCGCGCTCGATCGTCCGTTCGCGGCCATCTGTCACGGCGTGCTCGTCGCGGCGCGCGCGGGCGTGCTCAAGGGCCGCAAGACGACGTGTCTGCCCTTCTACATGGAGCGCACCGCGTACTTCCTCACCGCGTGGCGACACGGCACGTATTACCGGACCTATCCTGCGTACGTCGAAGAAGAGGTCTGCGCGGCGCTCTCGGCTCCGTCTGATTTCGTGCGCGGGCCCACGCACTTGATGTCGCGCGGCACCGACACGAACGACAAACCGGCGTTCGTGGTCGAAGACGGGAAATACGTGTCGGCGCGCTGGCCCGGTGATGCGTACAAATTCGCGCGCTCGTTCATGGCGCGGCTCTGATCAATCGCTGGTATCTCTTCGCGTCCATGGCGACGAAGAAGAAGCCTGCTGAGAAGAAGCCCGCGACGAAGTCGAGAGCCGCCGAGAAGTCGGTCGCGAAGAAGTCACCTGAAGCCTCGAGCGCGAAGAAGAAATCCGAGGCGAGCGTCGCGAAGAAGGCTTCTCAGGCTTCGATCTCGAAGAAGTCGCCCGAGGCGAGCGCCGCGAAGAAGTCGTCCGAGGCGAGCATCGCGAAGAAGTCTGCGCACGCGTCGGAGCAGTCCGTGCGCCGCAACGCGGTGACGCAAGAATCGCAAGCGGTCTCGCGCAGCGCCCGCCCGTCTGCTCCGCGCAAGGAAGAGATCTCCACCAAGCGCAGCGCGCACACCGTGGAGTCCTTCGCGTCGACGCCCACGCCCGCGCCGAAGCCGGCGCCGTTCGTCCCCTTCGTGATGCCGCCGCCCAAGCCACTCGCGCTGAAGGAATTCGTCGAAGCGCAGTCGGCTCCGAGCTGGGAATTGCGCGCGACCGAGCCTGATCAAATGCCGCGCCCGTCGAGTCTCGAAGCGCGACTGCAGCTCAACTGGCCCGCGTTGCTCGCCGACGGGAGCGCCATCGGTCTCGAGCGCGGCAAGCTCGCCGAGGCGCACGTGGTCCGCGTCAACACCGATGGCGAACGCGCGCGGCTCTCGAAGCCCGGGCAGTTCAGCCGCATCACGCTGAGCGCCGACCGCGAGTCCGTGTACGGCGTGAGCGGTGACGGAAAAATCTGGTCGTTCCCCGCGACTGCCGACGCGACGAAGGCGACGACCGTGTTCCAGGGCACCGGCGCGGTGTGGAGCGTCACGCCGCTCAGCGCCTCGCGTGCCGTCATCGCGCAAGAGGGCGCGATTCGTCTGCTCGATACGAGCACCGCGTTCTGGAAGGAACTCGACGCGGTCTCGGTGAAGCCGATCTCGATTCCGTTGGTCGACGCGGTCGACGACGGAAGGTGGATCGTGGTCGGTCGCTCTCCGAAGATTCATCTCTTCGCGGTGCACAAAGACGCGCTGGTGCCGATGCAGAGCTGGGTGCAGGTCGAGGGTGGCGTGAGCGTCGTCGACGGTCGCGCGTTCCTCTACACGGCGGGAAATCTCGTGCGCGAAGAGGTGCTCAACCTGCGCGCGGTGCACGGCGCGCTCGGGTGAAGAGCAACGCTCGCCCCTGGCTGCGCGGCGCGTTCGTGGGGCTGGTGCCGCTCTTCCTGCCGTTCGTGTGGGTGGTGGAGCTCGACTCGTGCGGCACGGTGCCGACACAGACCGAGTTCACCGGGCTGCAGCTGGTCTCGAAGTTCGAGCCGGAGTTCTGGGCGCTGCTCATTCCCGTGCTCGCCATCGCCATCGCGATGCCACTCATCGCCGCGCGATTGATCGTCCCCGTGCATCGCCTGCTGTTTCAAGTCATCGGAGCCATCGCCGCGGGCTTCTCGACGTACCTCGGGCTGATGATGTTGTTCCTCGCCATCTTCGTGGAGCGACGCGCGCACGGAGCAGGTTGGGTCGTGGTCGCGTTGTGGTGCGGCGTGACACTCGACGCGCTGTACCGCGTGTACTTCTCGCTGCAGGAATGGCGCGCGTCACGAGGTGCTCCGCCATGAGAGCACTCGCGTTGCTCTGCGTGTGTCTGGGCTCGAGCGGCTGCTACCTGCTGCAGGCAGCGGGCGGGCAGTACGAGCTGATTCACTCCGCGCGTTCGCTCAAGTCAGTGGTGAAGGACCCCGCGACCAACCCGCGCGTGAAGGCGTTGCTGGTCAAGGTGCCCGGCATCAAACACTACGGGCAGCAGCGCGGGCTGCGGCCGACGGAGAACTATTCGGACTACGTCGATCTCCATCGCTCGGCCGCGGTGTACGTGGTGCAGGGCTGCGAGCCGCTGAAGTTCTCTCCGCGCCGCTGGACGTTTCCCATCGTCGGCTCGGTGCCGTACCTCGGCTACTTCGACGAACAGAACGCGCGCCGCTTCGCCGCCGACCTCGCGAAGGACGAGCAGATCGACGTGACGGTGCGCACCGCGAGCGCGTACTCGACGCTCGGTTGGTTCAAGGACCCGGTGTTGAGCACCATGATTCCCGAGGGGCCCGACGCGCTCGGAGAATTGGTGAACGTGATTCTGCACGAGAGCGTGCACGCCACCGTGTACGTGGAAGACCAATCGTCGTTCGACGAGAGCTTCGCGAGCTTCGTGGCTGATCACCTGACGCGCGACTACCTGCTCACCATGCTCGGCCCCGACGCGCCGGAGACGAAGGCGTACTTCGAGGGCGAAGAGCACGGCGCGCGCTACCTCGCGGCGCTGCGCATCGCGCACGACGAGCTTCAGCAGTTGTTCGAATCCAACGAGCTGTCGCGAGAAGAGAAGCTCGAGCGCAAGGAAGCCCGCTACGTCGCGCTGCAGAAGCAGCTCGGCACGCGGCGAAAATTCAACAACGCCGATCTCGCGGGCATTCGCACCTACGACTCCGGTCGCGCGGCGTTCGAGCGCTTGCTGGTGCGCTGTCACTCGTGGTGGCGCGTGTTGGCAGCGGTGCGCTCGTTGAAGCCCGGCGACTTCGAGCAGCCGCAGCAACCGCAGTTCGACGCGGTCATCGACGCGCTCGCTGATCGCGCCTGTCGCTGAACCCGCGACGCCGTCGTGTAACCTGCCGCGTCGTGAACGACGGGGGGTCGCACACCGGTCTCGAAGATACGGCGCCAGGAGTCGCGCCCGGCGGTCTCACCCGCGGCGTGATGATCGGCCGCTACGTAGTGCTCGAGCTCGTCGGCAGCGGCGCGATGGGCTCGGTCTACGCGGCGTACGACCCGCAGCTCGATCGCCGCGTCGCGCTCAAGCTCGTCACCAACGCGAGCGGCGGCCCGGAAGCGACCGAGCGTCTGCTGCGAGAGGCGCGCGCGCTTGCGAGGCTCTCGCATCCTTCAGTCGTGCAGGTGTTCGACGCCGGTGAGGTCACCGGGCAGGTCTTCCTCGCGATGGAGTTCATCGAAGGCGAATCGCTCGCCGATTTCGCGCGCGTCGATCGGCCGCTCTCCGAGCGTTTGGCAGTGCTGGCCGCAGCGGGACGTGGGCTCGCCGCTGCACACGCCGCGGGCATCGTGCACCGTGACTTCAAGCCGGCGAACGTGATGGCCGGTCGCGACGGTCGCATTCGCGTCGTCGACTTCGGGCTCGCGCGCCCGACCGCCGTCGTTTCTCGAGCAGGAGTCGGCTCGGGAGAACTCCCCGCAGCCGCGACGCAGAACACGAGTCCGGGCGCCGCCGTCACGCAGCACGGCGGCATCATCGGCACGCCGCGCTACATGGCCCCCGAGCAGTTTCGCGGAGAGACCGCTGACGCGCGGAGTGATCAGTTCGCGTTCTGCGTCACCGCGTGGGAGCTGGTGTTCGGCACCTTCCCCTTCGTCGGGCGTGACTTCGAGTCACTGCGCACCGAGGTGCTCGCCGGTCGACGCGCGAGCTCACCGGGTGGCGTGTTGCCGGGCGAGGCGGTCGCGGCGCTCGAGCGCGGGCTCTCACTCGACCCGGCGCAGCGTTTCCCCTCGATGGACGCGCTGCTCGCCGCGTTTCTCCCGCGTACCGAGCGCCGGCGCGTACCGTGGGTGCTGGTCGGTGCGCTGGTCATCGCGCTCAGCGGCGGCATTCGCCTCGGCACTCGCTCGCTCGATTGCCGGCAAGAGGCCGTCGCAGCGCGCGCACGTTTCACCACGGCCGATGGCGCCACGCTCACCACCGCATTCGAGACGACGAAGCTTGCCTACGCGCGCGAAGCGGCCGAGCGCACCGTCGCCTCTCTCGAGCGCTGGGTCGGCGACCTCGCGTCTGCGTCGGCTTCGACCTGCAGCGCGGAGCCGTTGCTCGGCGCCCGCACGCAGCTCGACCTCGAGCGTCGTGCGTGCGTCGACGCGTCGGCGCAGCAGCTCGAGGTGTTGCTCGACGCCTTCCGCTCGGCCGACGCACGCATCGTCGAGAACGCGGCGCGCGCAGTCGGCAATCTGCCCGACGTCTCGCGTTGCGCGACGGACCGCCAGGCCCTCGAACACCCCGCCGACCCGGGTCAGCAGAAGGCGGCGAGCGAGGTGCGTTCGCAGCTCGCGCGGAGCGCCGCGTTGTCCGACCTCGGGCAGATCGAACCGGCGACCAAAGCGGCAGACGCGGCGCTCGTGCAGGCGCGCACCCTCTCGTTTCCCCCGCTCCTCGCCGCGGCGACCCTGCAGAGCGCCAAGGTGCGCTTCGACTCGGGGCGCTTCGCCGAAGCCGACGCGCTGTCGATCGAGAGCGTGGGCATCGCATTGGCGGCGCGCGCCGATGAGCTCGCGCTCGAAGGAGCGGTGGCGACCGCTCGCACCGCGGCCAAGCGTGACGCGCGCGCCGACATGATGACGTGGCTCTCGCTCGCCAAAGCGCTCGATGCGCGCATGGGCCACGTGCCCGCGCTCTCGGCTCGCGTGCTGGAAGCCGAAGGCCTGGTGTGGCGCTCGCAGAACCGCTTCGACGACGCACGTTCGGCGTACGAGCGAGCACGTGCGCTGTCGCGCGAGGCGAAGCTCACGGCGGTCGAGGCGAGCGCGGCGGTGGGCGAGGCATCGGCGCTGCAACGACTCGGGCGTTGCCCGGAAGCCGAAGCGGTGTTCCGCGTGGGCATCGCGATGCTCGAGCAGCTCGCCGGGCCATCGCACGTGCGGCTCGCGTCGCCGCTCAACAACCTCGCGCTGTGCGTGTCGATGCGCGACCCCGATGAGGCGCGAACGCTGTACGAGCGCGCGCTGCGCATCGCGTCTGCGGTGGGAGACAGCAGTCCGGTGCTGTCGGCGCCACTGCTCAACATGGCGGAGTTCGAGCTGCGCCGCGGTGCTCCTGATCGCGCCGAGCCGTACCTCGCGCGAGCGCGGCTGACCATCAGCCCGCTGGGTCCCACGCACGCGATGGCGGCGTACCTCGAAGGGCTCGAGGCCAAGCTGCGCTTCGCGCGTGGAGATGTCGTCGGCGCGGAGCAGGGTTTTCAGCGAGGGCTGGAGGTCATCGAGAAGGTGCGCGGTGCGGGCAACGCAGACACCGCTGAATTTCTGCTCGGACTTGGGCTGTGCGCAGAAGCGCTTGGCCGGGCGAGCGACGCGAGGGAACGACTGACACTCGCGCTCTCACAGCTCGATCAAGCGAATGTCACGCCGTACAGCCGCGTCGAGGCGCAGCTCGCGCTCGCACGCATTGCGCGGATCGAAGGCGATGATGTTGCTGCGAAGCGTTGGCGCGATGAAGCCGAGCTCGGTCTGGCGAAGCTCGGCGCGCTCGGTGAGCCGCTGCGCGCGAAGGCCCGGTGACCCCCTCTCCCGCGAGGGAGAGGGTCGGGGTGAGGGTCAAACGCGATCAGTCACGGAGCAGTGATCAAGCACCGAGTAATGGGCTGCATCTGATCAGCGGTCACGTAGAGAAAATACTGAGTCCCACTCACCAGAGCCGCCGGAGCACCTGCAACCGGGAACTTCTGGCTCATCCCCTCAGGCACCACTCCGTACTTCGCAGTCCCGCTCACCAGCGGAGTGCCCTCGGCCGGAAGATCAACCCGCCAGATGGTGCCGTCGGGAAGATCGAGATTCGGAAACACCGTCGGCGCACGCGCAGTCGCAGCCATCACGTAGATGTACCGCGCGCGCCCTCGACCCCACGTGATGGTGCCATCAGCCGCAATGCCACCGCCGTCGCTGCACGCCTGCGGTTGGAAATAGAACTGCTCCGAGAGCGGGCCGAGCCCGTCGTTGACGCCGACCATGTCAGCCGCCGTGAGCCCGCGATGCTCCATCTCTCGCTGCCAGAACGCCTTCATGCGCACCGGGTCAGTCGTGAGGAACACCGAATCTTCGGGGTGCGCGAGGTCCGACTTCGAGAAGCCGTTGTTCTTCTCCTTCGGCCACGCGCCAAGTGGAACGGTGCTCATCACGCCCGCGCCCTGCGCGACGCCGCGATCGGTCAGCTGATTCGCGAAGCTGCCGGGGCGATCGATGTCGAACAGCGAAGGGCCTGCGCTCGGCGACGCGCCCGCGGCGTGACAGCACACGCACGACGCGGCGTTGATCTGCGAACGCACCCACGCCTCTTCAGCCAGATACGCCGGGTCCGACTGCCGCGGGTCGACGTCGTTCACGTGCGGGCCCGGGTCGCGCGGGTAATACGGCCGGCCGCTGCGCGAGTTGTTGCAGTTGGCGTCGTCGCGGAACGAGCGGCCCTCTTCGGTCGCTCCGTGAATGCCTTCCCACACACAAATCGTCCCACCGTCGGAAGCCGTGAAGCACTTGTGCACCGGCTCGCGAAACGCGTTCTCCGAAGGCACCACCAGCTCGTCGTTCGCTCCACCGCAGATGGGCGCCGGGTCCCAGTAGCCGCCGCCGAACGTCTCGCAGCCCGTGCGCGCACTGCCGCACTTCGCGGTGTTCTCGGTCACGATGTACGTGCGCGTCTGGGCCGGCTCCTTCGCCATCAGACACGCGCCGAGGAACGTCGTCGGAGCGCACACCGTGCCCGCTTCGAACGTGCCGCGCGCGTCGGTGCAGTCCTTCTGCGCGTCTTCCACCTTCCACGCGCCGAGGTAGTCCTTGCACTCCGGGAGCTTGCTGAACGGGCCGTCGTACGCGCAGTGACCGATGCGCACGTCCGACAACGTCGGCTTGTTGCTCGGAGCGCACGCCGCGAGCGCCAATGCCGCCACCGCATAAACTTCACTTCGAAGGAATGAAATACGATTCATGACGAGCGACTCCTGGGTCCGTGACCGCGGAAAAAATCTTCGAGATGGCCTTCGAGAAACGCGTCGAGGTCGAGCGGGCGGCACTTGCGGCCCATGAGCTGGTGCTGGTGGAAGAGCGCGAGAAAGACGGGCGACATCAGCGCCAGCGCGGCGATGCGCGCGTCGCGGACCTCGAGTTCTCCGCGCGCGGCGTAGGCGACCAGCAGCTTCTCGACCGCGTCGAGCGTCGGCTCGAGCATCGTGGCGACGTACGCCTGACCCAACTCACCGTTCGACATGCCCTCGACGAAGCCCGCGGCGTGCATTCCACCGAGCATCTGCGGCCACGCGGCCATGATGCGCTCGCACAGCGTGGTGATGCCCTTTCGCGCCGGCAGCTCGGCCAGCTGCGCCGCGCGGGCCTTCTGCGCCTCACCCATCGGGAGCAGCGACTCGAACGCCGCCTGGACCACTCCGGTGCGATCGGTGAAGTAGTGGCGCAGCGTGCCCGGGTCGACCTTCACCGACTCGGCCAGTTCCTTGAGCGACAGGTGCTTGCCCTGCGCCGCGAGGATGACGTGAGCCAGCGAAGACGCGAGCTTGCCGCGCTTCTCGTCGTGATCTCGATTGAGGGCGCCCGATATCCTTCCCATGACTGGGAATGATTAACGAGACGCGCAGATGCCGTCAACTCTTCGGCGTGAGCCAACCCTCGGCCTTCAACAGCTCAGCGGTGAGCACTGCGCCGCCAGCCGCTCCGCGCACCGTGTTGTGCGAGAGGCCGATGAAGCGCCAATCGAAGACGTTGTCCGGGCGCAATCGGCCGAGCGCCACGCCCTGGCCGTGGCCGAGGTCGCGATCGAGCTTCGTCTGCGGGCGCGCGTCGTCTTCGAAGTACGTGAGGAACGGCGCCGGAGCGCTCGGCAGCTTCAGCGCCTGCGGCTTGCCGGAGTACGCCTTCCACGCCGCGAGAATCTCTTCGCGCGAGGGCTTCTTCTCGAACGACACGAAGACCGCCGCGAGGTGACCGTCGCTCACCGGCACACGAATGCACTGCGCAGTGATGGCGGGAGTGGTGGCGGTGGTGATGCGGCCATCGACGAGCTGGCCCCAGATTTTCAGCGGCTCCTGCTCGCTCTTCTCTTCTTCGCCCTTGATGAAGGGGATGACGTTGTCGACCATCTCCGGCCACGACTCGAAGGTCTTCCCCGCTCCCGAAATCGCCTGGTACGTGCAGACCGCGACGCGCGTGAGGCCGAAGTGCTTGAGCGGGTGAAGCGCAGGCACGTAGCTCTGAATCGAGCAGTTGGGCTTCACGGTGACGAAGCCGCGTTTGGTGCCGAGCCGGCGGCGCTGCGCCTCGATGACCGCGGCGTGCGCGTCGTTGATCTCGGGGATCATCATCGGCACGTCGCTCGTCCAGCGGTGCGCCGAGTTGTTCGACACCACCGGCGTCTCGGCGCGCGCGTAGTCCTCTTCCAGCTTCGCGGTGACGTCCTTCGCCATGTCGACCGCGCAGAACACGAAGTCGACCTCGCTCGAGACGCGCTTGATGTCGCTCGCGTCGACCACGGTGAGCTTCGACGCCGCGGCTGGAACGGCGGTGGGCAACGTCCAGCGTCCGGAGACGGCTTCGGCGTACGACTTCCCCGCCGACTGCGGGCTCGCCGCGACGGTGACCAACTCGAACCACGGGTGATCAGCCATCAGCGAGACGAAGCGCTGACCGACCATGCCGGTGGCGCCGAGAACTCCGACCTTCAACTTGCTCATGTTCCGGTCCTTATCTCCCTCGAAGGGAGAACCCAACATGTCAGCCACTTCACAAGATGCTCTGCATCATGACATAACGGCCGAGTGACCGCCGCCAGCGCCCAACAAGTCGCCCTCGCCTTCCTCGGCGCGTCTCGCGGGCGTGCACTTTCGGCACCAACGCTGGTTGCGGGCGCCGACATTCTCGGAGTGACGGGCAACGCCACGCGGCTCGCGCTCTCCCGCCTGCGCGCGAAGGGTGAAATTCAGCAGGTCGCTCGCGGCCGCTACGCCCTGTCGGCGATGCGGCAGAACGCCATCGCGCACGTGCGCACCTTCAAGAGCGGCTTCGCGGCCCGGGTGCCATGGAAGGGCGGCTTCCTGGGCGTGCTGACAGCTGATCTCTCGCGCGGCAACTCGGCGCTCGTCGCCCGGCGTGAGCGCGCGCTCGACCTGTCAGGCTTCAGGGAATTCCGTCACGCGGTGTGGGTGCGGCCAGACAACCTCGCCGGTGGGCGTGTCGTGGTGGCCACGCACCTGCGGCGGCTGGGCCTCGATGAAGGAGCCGACATCCTCGAGCTCAAGCTCGACGCGGGGCAGGTCACGACCCTCGAGCCGAAGTGGAACGTGACCGAAGACCAGGCGCGCGCCGACGCCCTCGCCGACCGCGTGCATCGCTTTCTGGCCCGCGGCACGAAGGTCAGCCGTCGCGTCGCGGCCGCCGAGAGCTTCTGGCTCGGCGACGAGGTGTTGCGGTTTCTCGCGCGAGACCCGCTGCTGCCCGAGAGCATGGCCGACCCCCAACCGCGCGCACGCCTCGCCGAGGCGATGGCCACGCTCGACGAACAGGGCTTCGCGCTCTGGTCATCCATTCTCGAAGAGCTGGAGCGCACCACATGAGACGCACCGCAGCGAATTGGCTCTCGACGGAAGAGATCAACGCCTTCACGCAGCCGAGCGACCTGAGCGGAGCGCTCTCGGTGTTCACCTCGTGGGCGATCATCGCGGGCGCGTTCGTGCTGCTCGCGTTCTTCCCGACGAACCCGGTGGCGTGGGCGGTCTCGCTCGTGCTCCTCGGTGGCAGACAGCTCGCGCTCGCGATTCTGATGCACGAGTGCGCGCACCACTCGCTGTTCGCGTCACCCGCGCTCAATCAACACGTCGGTCGTTGGCTGTGCGCGGCGCCAGTGTGGCAGCGACTCGACGACTACCGCACGCATCACATCAAGCACCACGCGCGCACCTCGCTCGAAGACGACCCTGACCTCGGGCTGGCGAGCGCGTTTCCGACGACGAAGGCTTCGCTGGCGCGGAAGTTCCTGCGAGACGTCACCGGCATCGCGTTCGTGCGGCGCGTCGTAGCGCTGCTGCTGATGGACGCGGGCGTCATCACCTACACGGCGTCGACCAACGCGAAACGAGTCGAGCCGAGACCGCCGGTGACGACGCTGGTGAAGAACCTCGCGCGCAACTTCGGTCCCGTGCTGCTCACCAACGCGGTCCTCGCCGGCATCCTCTTCGCGAGTGGGAACGCGTGGCTCTACGCGGTGTGGGTTCTCGCGTGGGCGACGACGTTCAGCGTCTTCGTGCGCATTCGCTCCATCGCGGAACACGGCATGACGGAGACGAGCACCGACATGTTGCTCAACACGCGCACCACACAGGCAAACGTGGTGGCGCGACTGACGGTCGCTCCGCACCACGTGAACTACCACCTCGAGCACCATCTGTTGCCGAAGGTGCCGCACTACAAGCTGCGCACGTTGCATCGCCTGCTCAAGGAGCGCGGCGCGTACGGCGATGCAACGGAAGCAGCGGGCTACGCAGAAGTGCTGCGTCTGGCGGTCAGTCGCCCTCGACGTTGACGGTCTCGCCGCCGTTGCCATCGCGAATGATGCGCACTTCGCGGCGCACCGCTCCGCCGCCCGGAGTGAGCATCATCATCGCGCCCGGCCCGGGCATCTCGGCCTGCAGCTTTTCCCAGGCCTCGTTGCCCACCAGCTTGCGGATGCGCACCAACAACGAGAGTCGATTCTTCCGCACCGCGAGCTCGGCGCGGCTGACGACCTCGAGCTTGTTGAGCACCGTGCTCTCGTCGACCGACGACGCGGCGAGCGTCTTCTCGAGATCGAGCTGCGCGCGCTTCAGTTCCGCCTCGAGCGAGATGAGCTGCTCATTCGCCTCGAACGACGCGTCGCGCACGCGCTTCTGCGTGTCTGAGTTGATGCCCGCACGCTGCGCGATGGCCGGCGGAATTCCCGCGGGCGCGCCCATGAAGCCACCGACCATCGGCGGCAGCGGAGGCACGGGCGGAACCGCGGGCGTGCCAGGCACGGGCGGCACCGGCGCGACGGGAGCGACCGGCGGCTTCTGCGCCAACGCGAGCGAACCGACGACGAACACCAACGACAGAATCAAACGCTTCATGGGACATCCTCCTGAGTGAAGACCACGGGTGACGCCGCGCGCCCCAGCGAGCGCATCGGCGAAGATTTTCGGGGAGCGACCCAGCCCGGCAGCGCTCCGAACACACGGCGAGTCACTTCTTCTTCGCGATACTCCGCAAGCACGACGCGATCGGCGTTGCGTTGAAGCTGCATCAACGCCAACCACTCGAGGTCGACTTCCGGCGGCAGCACGTCGTTGACCACCTGCTGCTGTTCGGGAGGCATGACCTGCACCACCACGCGAGGTTCTGGCCCGCGCAGCTCGACGATCTCCGGACCGGTCTCGACAGGCGTCGAAGAGAGTCGCGGCAACACCTCGAGCCACAGCAAGCCAGCGCCACCACCGACGGCGAGCAACACTCCGAACCCCGCGCCGGCACGACGACGCGCTTCGCCCATCGAGCGACGAGAGGCGAGCGCTGGCGTCGACGCGCGCAGCGCCAGTGCCTTGCGATGCGCGTTCGCCAACGCCGTGCATTCCGCACAGCTCGCGACGTGGGCCTCGAACGCTTCGCTGCGCGCGATGCTCTCGTCGAGAATCGCTGCCTGAGCCGTTTCGCAATTCATGACAACACCTCCGCTTCCTTGAGCGCGGCGACGGCGCGCTGAACGTGAATGCGCACCGTGCCGCGATCGATGCTCATCGCGTCGGCGACCTCGTCGAAATTCCAGCCTTCGAGGTAGCGCAGCGAAAACGCCATCGCCTGCCGCGCCGGCAACGCCTCGAGCGCTTTGGCCAACCGCGTGCGGTGTTCCCGCTGCTCGACCGCTTCATCAGGCCCCGGCGCGACCTCTTCTTCGCGCACCAACAAGACCTTGCCGACCACGTTCCAGAAGCGGCGACGGCGCAGCTGCGAGTACGCGCGATTCACCACGATGCGTCGCAGCCAACCGATGACGGCGGCCGGCTCGCGCACCGTGCTCCAGTGGTCGAGCGCCTCCACCAGCGCACCCTGCACGACATCGCGCGCTTCTTCGGTGTCCCACACCAACCGACGCGCGAGCGCTTCGAGCTGCGGGCGAGCGGCCACCAGCGCCGCGTCACGGCTTTCAACCGCAACGGTCGGCCCCGGGGAACTGGATGACACGCTCGCGGAATTCAGCATGATTCACGTCACGTTGGCCGAGTGGGAGCTCGGGAAAATCGTCTGGTTCGAAGCCGTCTCTCGTACCTGCGAAAAGGAAGGACGCACGGCCCGCCGGTGCGGCATACGCTGCTTCAGGATTTTGAAACTTCCCCATGATGGACACCGCCGTCAGCCGTCGTTCTGAGCCCGCGCAGATTCCCGGGTACGAGCTCAACCAGCTCGTCGGGAAGGGCGGCATGGGCGAAGTGCACCAGGCCACCCAGCTCTCGCTGCAGCGCACCGTCGCGGTGAAGTTGCTCAAGGCCGAGCTGGCGAAAGACCCGCAGTTCGTTGGCCGCTTCGAAAAAGAAGGCGCGGCGCTCGCGTCGCTGCGTCACCCGCAGATCGTCTCCATCGTCGATCGCGGCAAGGCGGGCGATGCCTATTACCTGGTGATGGAGTTCGTCGACGGCCCGTCGCTGCGCGAAAAAATGCGCGAGGCCGACTTCGACACGCAGCGCGCGTTGATGACCATGCTGATGGTCACGCGCGCCGTCGAGTACGCGCACGGCCGCGGCATCATCCACCGCGACCTCAAGCCCGAGAACATCCTCTTCGACGAGCAGGCGGGCGGCATTCCGAAGGTGACCGACTTCGGCCTCGCCGGCTTCGACGAGTCGCACGGAGAGAAGCAGCGCAACCTCACGCAGACGCACGTCTCGATGGGCACCGCGTCGTACATGGCGCCCGAGCAGGCGGTCGACGCGAAGAGCGCCGGGCCGCGCGCCGACATCTATTCGTTGGGCGTCATCATCTACGAGACGCTCACCGGCGAGCTGCCCATCGGCGCGTTCACTCCGGCGTCGGCGAAGAAGCCGGGCATCGACAAGCGGCTCGACCCCATCATCGCGCGCTGCCTCAAGCCGTCGCCCGATGACCGTTACCCGTCGGCGACCGCGCTGCTCGCTGATCTCGAGCGCGTCACGCAGCTCAACACCTCGAGTCTCTCGCTCAGCAAGGAGACTCCGACGCAGCGGCTCATTCGCCGCGCGAAGGAAATCGCTCAGCGCGTCGGCCGCACCACCGCGGCCGTCATCGTCGCGATGGCGGTGGTCATCATCGCCACCGTGTTCCTGCGCTCGAGCGCCGAGTCGAAGCGCGTCGCGTCGGGCGTCGAGCTGATGACGGACTTCGGCGCGAAGTTCCCGCTCACGGTGCAGGGCCGCATGGAACGGAAGAAGCGCACCGTCACCATGGGCGAGGGCCCCGACACCATCGGGTTGATGGCGCTCGGCCGCAAGCCGACCATCACCACCAGCAGCACCGGAGCGACCGTCGACTTCGGAGACCCCGACGACGAGCGCACCGGCCGCGTGGTGGTCGACGCCGACGTGGTGGGCACGGGCGTCGATTTCTCCGCGCTGGTCGACACCAACGACGAGAAGCCCTCGGTGCTCGAGCCGCTGTGGCAGCTCTTCCGTGGTCCGCGACCCGAAGCGCGCTCGGCGCTGATGCTGCTCGGAGACAACGGTCGTTATGTCGCGCTGGTCGTCGCCGGAGCCGGTCGTGAGCCGACGCTCGAGTGGGCGCTCGGCCCCGACAAGCGCGGCTTCATGCAGGCGCCGCTGCCGGTGAAGCGCGAAGGTCAGCGTCTCTCGCTGCGGATGGACCCGGAGACCGGCGAGCTCTTCGCGGTTTCCGGTGAAGGTCGCGACGCGCGCGTGCTCGGTGACGGTCTGTGGCTCGGGCCGTACTGGCGTCAGCTGCTCGGTGATTCTCCGCGCGTCGCGGTCGGCTGCCTCGAGGGCCGCTGCATCTTCCGGCAGGTCGTCATTCAAGGGCTCGACCTCCCCAACGGTCTCTCGCCGCCGCCCTTCCCGCGCGAAGACGTGCTCGCGCCCGACTACGACGACCAGCAGGACATCAAGACCACCACGCCGATTCCCAAGCCGCCGAAGCCGAAGATCGTCGCGCAGCAGAAGCCTCCGGTGAAACCGCCGCCGCCCAAGCAGCCTCCGCCGAAGCCGCCGAAGCGAAAGTGAACCGCGCGCTCTTCGTCATCTACGTCGTGCTGACGTCCGCGTGCGCCACGCCGGTCGCGACCTGCAGCTGCACCGCGGAGCAAAGCTGCGTGTTCCGCGCCGGTGCGGTGAACCCCACGTGCGAAAAATCGTGTGACGTCACCGATGCAGGCATCGCATGTCCGAGCGGGACGTCGTGCCTGTGCGCGGCGAGCTGCAAGGGCTGCAAGGACTGTGTGGCGGTGTGTCTGTGACGTCGCTGGTGCATCGACCTGCTCCGCGCGCGGTGGTCGCAGTGGCGATGATCTTTCTCGCGCTGATCATCGCGCCACTGATCATCGTCGCGCCGGAGAAGCTCTCGCAGCCGGGGACGCTCTTCGGCCTCGCGGTGTGGGGTGCCTTCGAGCTGCTCTTGTTGTCCATCTTCCTGCGGCGCGTCGACATCTCACTCGAGGGCGGTGAGGTGCGGCTGATCAGCAGCCGCTTTCCATTCGGCTCGCGTGAAGAACGTGTCGCCAAAGCGCGCGTGCGTGGAGTGGAAGTCGAGACCCGCACCAGCTTGCGTGGTGGACCCGCGGTGAGACTCATTCTGCGACTCGACGACGAGAGCGCGATGCCCGTCACGCAGTCGTACTTCGGTCGCAGCGCGCGCACCGACGCTGACCTCACCGCGCTGCGGCAGTTGCTCGGTGTCGACCCCACTTCTCCCAGGAGCTCGTGATGCGCATCGCTCTCGCCCTCGCGTTCGCCATGCTGATCAGCGCGTGCGGAACTCCGGTGTGCCGACCGGGCAGCTGTCCGGTTGGTCAGCACTGCGTGTACGTGGGGAGCGAGACCGTTCCCGCGTGCCGGCCAGCGTGCGACCTCGACGTTGATGCAGGCACCTGCGCCTCTGGAACGTCGTGTGGCTGCGCGGGGTCGTGCGCCGGCTGCGAGAACTGCATACCTGTGTGCCGGTGATTGATTCGCTGCGAACGTTGCTCGACGGAAAGCGCGTGTGCGTGCTCACCGGAGCAGGCATCAGCACCGAGTCCGGCATTCCCGATTACCGGGGTCCCGGCGCGGTGGTGCGCAAGCGCGCTCCAATTCAGCACCGTGAGTTCCTCGAGCAACCGTCGATGCGCGCGCGGTACTGGGCGCGTTCGATGCTCGGGTGGCCGCGGTTTCGCGCGTTCGAGCCCAACCAAGCGCACCACGCGCTCGCGTCGTGGAACCGCGTCACGGGTCTCATCACCCAGAACGTCGACCGGCTGCACCAGAAGGCCGGCTCGCACGACGTCATCGAATTGCACGGAGCACTCGCCGACGTTCGCTGTCTGACCTGTGGGCGGCACTTCGATCGCGACGCGATGCAGGTACGCCTCGAGCACGACAATCGCGACCTGCTCGGCATGAGCTTCACGCTCTTCGCTGACGGTGACGCCGACTTGCCCGACGACGTGGTGAACGGCTTCACGGTGCCGAAGTGCGAAGCGTGCAGTGGCGTGCTCAAGCCTGACGTCATCTTCTTCGGTGATTCCGTTCCGCGCCCGCGCGTGGAGCTCGCCTTCGCCGCGCTCGACGCTGCTGAGGTGTTGCTGGTGGTGGGCACGTCGCTCACCGTCTTCTCCGGCTACCGCTTCGTGTTGCGCGCGAAGGAACGCGCAATGCCGATCGCGGTGGTGAATCTCGGGCCGACGCGAGCGGATGCCGACGCGACGCTGAAGGTCGACGCCTCCGCCGGCACCATCCTCCCTCTCCTTGCGCAAGCGCGGTGAGGGGCCGGGGTGAGGGGCCGAGCGGCACAAACCGCACGAGCGCTTCAGGCCCCAGCTTCGCGCGCAGCTGATCAGCCAACCCTTGCGCAAGCGGGCCCACCCTCACCCCGACCCTCTCCCTCGCGGGAGAGGGGATTTAGAACCGCACGAGCGCTTCAGGCCCCAGCTTGGCGCGCAGCTGATCAGCCAGCCCTTGCTCGAGCGGGACCGGAGCGCTGGTCCGAATGCGCGCCTGCTTCAACGTCGCGTGCGCGAGCAAAGCGCGCGCGGTCTCCGGCAGCGCGCGATGCACGTTGAGCGTCAGCACCTCGAGCTTCGGCAGATGCGCGAGCAGCGCAGGAATCTCCTCAGTCGCATCGCGCGACGAAACATCGAGGTGCGTCAGACGCTTCGTCCACTCCAGCCGCGCGATGGCGCGCAGCGGCGCGTTGGCCAGCGCTCCAGCGAGCGTGAGTCGCGTGAGCCGCGGCGCGTGCGTTCCCGCTCCACGCAAGATGACCTCGGCACGAAATTCAGAATCATCGGTGCCGACGTTGAACGAAAACTCGGCGAGCCGCGCGAACACCGGAGACGCAAAGAGCGCTTCGAGCTGCGCCAGCTTCGCGCCCGTCGCGCCGGTGAGGCCGAGCGTCTCGAGCTGAAATTGCTGCGAGCGCACGACGACGTCTTCGAGATCCCACGTGTCGAGTTCGAGCGAACGCAGACGTTCACCACCCGCGAGCAAGCCGCGCTCGAGCGACTCGCGCATGTGTGGCGCCCACAGCCGCGTGAGAAAGCCGCGCTGAAATTCCGCCGTCCATGACTCGAGCCCTGACTTCGCAGGAAACAACACCGACGACAGACCCGGCCGCTTCGGTTGCCAGCTGTACTGGGGGAGGCCGAGCTCGAGCAGCCACGCACGGTGATGCTCGTTCCACAGCTCGGCCACGCGCGGAGAAGACGGGTCGGTGCACTGCAGCACGATGAACTCGCCGCGCGGGTCGCCCTTCGCAGTGAGCGCGTCGGCGATGACGAGGCGTTCGGCGTCGTCGCTGTCGTCCCACCACGGGCGCGTCATGGCTCGATGCGAATGACGACGTGCACCAGCGCGTCGCGGCGCTTCACGAGGAAGTCGAGCTTCTCGGTGTTCTTCAACTTCTCTCGCGCGACGAGCACATGATCTGGCTCCAGGAGCGGCAGCCCGTTCACCGAGCGCAGCACGTCGCCGTTCAAGAACCCCGCGGCGGCCCACACCGACTGAGCGCGAATCGAGAACAGCCGCAGCCCATCGAGCTCGCCGCCATCCATCGAAGGCACGACGCGCGCAGCGTTCACCGTGCACGTCTGCCAGTCGCTGCGCTCGAAGACCTTCCGGCTCACCGACCGTTGGCCATCACTCGAGACGCGAATCGCCGCCGCCGCCTCACGACACGGCCTCTCTTCCGGCGACGGCAACGAGAACGTCCAGCCGGTCGCGTCGACGCTCATCACCAGACCCGAAGCGACGGCCGCAGCGTCGACCAATGCCTGCACGTCGGCGACGTCGGTCTTGCCACTCACACCGATGCCGAACTTCGCGCCCTTCGCGCTGGGCTCGATGGTGACCTTCACGCACAGATTCTTCTGCAGCCACTCAGCGACGCTCTCGACGGTGGCGCCTTCCTTCCACCCGAGCGTGACGACGTTCGGCGGCACGCACTGCGACGGAGCGACCGCCAGCCACATCGCCATCACGACGCTCACGGACATGCGGTCATCTTGCCTGCTCCCGAGTACCTTCGGGCGCTCCATGACCATTCAGGCGCTCCGCTGCCCGCACTGCAACGCACCGCTCACGACAGTCGATGGCGGCCCGCCAAAGGAGTGTCCGTACTGCAAGTCGGCGCTCGACTTCACCAAGCCGCAGCAGCACATGAATGGGCCGCCGCCAGGTGGTTCGAGCACGGCGGGCATCGCGACGGTGGTGATCATCGGCTTCATCGCGCTGCTCATCTGCGGCGGCGCCGGCGCGTTCTTCTTCCTGGTGGGCTCACCCGCGGCAGCGACAGCGCCGGTCGCGGTGGTGTCAGTGCCTGCTGTCGCCGTGCCGGCTCCGGTGCCCGTGATGCCGGTGAAGGAACCCGAGCCACCCTCGCCCGTCACGCAGGTGATGAAGTTCGGAGAAGGCGGCACCAACCCCGGCCAGCTTTCGAGTCCGGTGCACCTCGCGGTGATGCCCGACGGTTCCATCTTCGTCGCCGACAGCCGCAGCGCGCGCGTGCAGAAGTTCGACGCGACGGGGAAGTACGTCGACCTCATCACGCTGCCCGACGACAAGCTGACGAAGCAGCACGGCGTGTTCGGCATGACGGCCGACGCGAAGGGCAACCTCTACGTGAACCGCGTGGGAGACATTCTGGTGTTCGACGGCGCGTCGCTGAAGCAGGTGCGCGCGTTGATGGGCGACTACCCCGACAAGTATTTCCACGGCGGGCTCGCGGCCGATGCGAAGGGCGTGGTGTACGCGCTGACCGATCGCATGGGCGACGTCGATCTGCTGGTGAGCAACGAGAAGGGCAAACAGGTCTCGCGGCATCGCGTGCACGCGCACGACGTGGCGATCGACGGAGTGGGCAACGTGTTCCTCGTCGGTGACGACGGCGTCGAAGTGCAGGACACGAAGGGCACGGTGCTCACCAAGGTCGGTGGCGTGTCGGGGCGCTCCATCGCGTTCGACGGCAAGGGCCACGTGTTCGTCGCGACGGGCTCGAAGGTCGAGGTGCTGAAGGCTGACGGCACGAAGCTCGTCACGCTCCCGGTCTCGGGCAGCGAAATCACCCTCGACGCGAACGGCCGCCTGTACGCGCTCTCGGGCGACGCAGTAACCGTCTACGAAGTCACGCTGCCCTGAGCGATGGATCTCCTCGCCGTCGGGCTCGCGATCTGGGCGCTCTACCTCGCGAAGCGACCGAGCGCTCCGCGTTGGCTGCGCGCGATTCCGTGGGTGCTCGTGGTGAGCTTCTTCGTCTCGATGGGCGGCACGCTGTACGGGCTCAAATACGCGTTCGACTCGGTCGCGAACGTGCCGGCTGATCAGAAGGCCGAACACCTCTCGAACGGCATCGCGCGCGCGATGTCGTTCACGCTCTACGGCATCGCCGTCGACTTCGTGATGCTCGTGGTGCTGATCATCTGCACCGTGAAGTTGCGCTCCAGAGTGAGCACTCCCGCTCTCACGAAGTGAGAAATGCAGCGCTCGGTGCGACGCCCGATTGTCGGCGCGCGTCTGGTGAGGCAATGCTGATTTCCAGGATGCGTTTCTTCTCGTTCGTCGTCGTCACGTCGTTGCTCGCGGCCGGTTGCGCGTGCGGCCCTTCGGTGAAGTGCACCACCTCGGACGACTGTGGAAAGGGCCAGCTCTGCGTCGGCGGTTTCTGTCGTGGCTCGAGCGGAGAAGACGGCGGCACCGGTGGCGGCGCGGCGACGGGCGGAGGTGGCGCGACGGGCGGCGGCGCGACCGGCGGTGGTGGTGCGACCGGTGGCGGCTCGGCGATGTCGGTGTGCGGCAACGGAATGCTCGAGGGCATGGAGCGCTGCGACGACGGCAACACCACCAACTTCGACGGCTGCAATCAGATTCTGCATCCTCGAGCCGAACTCGCGCTGCCCGACTCCGGGTCAGCCGTGCGTGTCGACCATCGTGTGCGGCGACGGGCTGCGAACGGGCAACGAGCAGTGCGACGATCGCAACTCCGCTCCGGGCGACGGCTGCAGCGCGACGTGCACGCTCGAAGCAGGTTGGACGTGCCCGACCATCGGCGCGGCGTGCGTCGCGGCGCAGTGCGGTGACGGAATTCTCGCCGGCTTCGAGGAATGCGACGACCACAACGGTGGTGGTGGCGACGGCTGCTCGAGCACGTGCGTCATCGAAGAAGGCTTCGCGTGCGCGACGGTGGGCGTGATGTGCACGCGCACCACGTGCGGCAACGGCATGCGCGAAGGCATCGAGCAGTGTGATGATCAGAACAACGATCTCGGCGACGGCTGCGACACCACGTGTCACTCCGAGCCGCGCTGCACCAACGGCACGTGCATGGCCGTGTGCGGCGATGGCATTCGACAGATGAGCGAGGCGTGCGACGACGGCAACGTGCGCGCGGGAGACGGCTGCAGCGCGCTGTGTCTCGTCGAGGCCGGCTACATGTGCATGGACCAGACTCCGGCCGCGCAGCCGACGCTCGCGATTCCCGTCGTGTATCGGGACTTCCGCGCGTTCGGCACGACCGGCGGTCACATCGACTTCGAGAACGTCATCGCCAACGAGAGTGGCATCGTCGGCCCGAACATCGGGAGCACAGGCAAACCCGTGTACGTCGGCGGCAGCATGGTCACCACGCACGGTCAGGCGGCGTTCGACCAGTGGTACCGCGACACCGCGGGAGTGAATCGCACCGTCGTCGATCGCCTCGTCGTCACGCGCGACGCGACGGGCTCGTACGTGTTCGACAGCGACAACTTCTTCCCGCTCGATGGGCGCGGTTGGCAGAGCGACGGCAGCGAGCCCGATCAGTTCGGGCACAACTTCAACTTCACGAGCGAGCTTCGCTATTGGTTCAACTTCGCGGGCAACGAGTCGCTCGACTTCCGCGGCGACGACGACGTGTGGGTGTTCATCAACGGAAAGCTGGTGGTCGACCTCGGTGGAGTGCACGGGCCGCAGTCGGGAGCGGTGACGCTCGACGCGACGACAGCTTCGAATCTCGGTCTCACCGCGAACGGCATCTACGAGGCGATCGTCTTCCAGGCCGAGCGGCACACGAGTGGCTCGAGTTATCGGCTCACGCTGCGTGGCTTCAACGCGCCTCGCTCGACGTGCACGTTCCGCTGCGGCGACGGCGTCGTGACTCGCTACGAGGTGTGTGACGACGGCATCAACGACGGGCGTTACGGCGGGTGTCTGCCCGGTTGTCTGGGTCGCGGCGGGTATTGCGGCGACGCGACGGTGCAGATGAGCGCGGGCGAAGTGTGCGACGACGGCATGAACACCGGAGCACCGGGGACGTGCGCTCCAGGGTGCGGCGCGCAGTCGGGTTGCGGTGACGGGCAGCTCGATCAATCACGCGGCGAGACGTGCGACGACGGCAATCATACGCCCGGCGATGGCTGCGATGCGATGTGCCAGATCGAGCTCGGCTGAGTTCCGAGGGTCGACCGCATTTTCAGCGCAGCTGACTCGCCTCGCGACACACGTGCGTCGTCACCGCGCGAAGTTGCGCCTGACGATTCGCCCCGCTCGCGCGAGTGGTGATGCTGCCCAACACCGTGCGATCAGCGCTCCGCACCACGACCACCTTCAGCCGCAGCGCGCTCGGCAACACGTCGAGGCTCGGCCGCAACGTGAGCGATGGACTGCACGTGCGAAGACGCTGATCCACTTGATCGAGCAACGCGCTCTCATCGGGCGAACGGGGAGCAGCGAGCGCCACCACTGAGATCATCGCGACGAAGAAGATGACGAGCCGAGACAAGACTCCTCCTTGCCGAGCCAACGAAGCGCTCGGAGCGGTCAGCGAAACTGTGTGGAAGATGCTGCGACGGGGCTGAAGCGACCTGTTGCAACTGACGGTAGCAGCGCCGATTCACCGCGCGAATTTTCGGCCGTGGAACGAGGACTACCGGCCTTCGGCCAACCGGTCCGCGAAGTAGCGGCGCGTGTCGAGCGTCAGCGGCAGCGCACGAATCTGCTTCGCGGTGTGCGCGTGGTCGTATTCCACGCGGCGGAACGAGATGGTGTCGCCGTCGTACAGCGCCCAGCTCGCACGCGGGTCGCCGTCACGCGGCTGGCCCACACTGCCCGGGTTGATGACCACCTTCTTGCCCGTGAGCCCCTCGAGCGTCACCTCACCCTGCGGCACGTAGAAGATGGTGTTCGGCCCGATGAACGTCAGCTTGCGATTCCAATCGCTCGCAATCGGGAACAGCTCGCGGTTCGCGTACCCAGTCAGCACCGTCGGAGCGTGTGTGTGGCCCACGAAGCTGTGCTGCGCGCTGAAGCCCTGCAGCAGCTCGAATAAATACGTGTCGAGCTGCGGGTTGAGGTGCAGGTGGTAGTTCGGGTGACCCGGCCACAGGTACTGCTCGAACGGCTTCGCCGCCGTCGCGTGCACGAAGTGCAGTCCCTCGAAGTGGCGCTGTGCACAGGCCGAAGCGTCTTTCAGGAGCGCGGCCTTCAGCTTCTCCCACGCGTGCAGACCACCGAGCTGAGCCACCGTCCACTCGAGCATTTCGCGCGCGTCCGACTCGAGCTCGTCGGGCATCGGCAGCGCTGCTTCCTTTTCGTGGTT
This sequence comes from Archangium sp., assembly GCA_047600485.1. Taxonomy (GTDB): domain Bacteria; phylum Myxococcota; class Myxococcia; order Myxococcales; family Myxococcaceae; genus Archangium_A. Next base: position 8,439,817 of record JASGKS010000001.1, on the reverse strand, counting down.
TCCGGCGAGCACCACGTCAGCCACGGAGTCGACGAGCTCGAGACATTCGCGCGGCTGCGGGCCGTAGTTGATGGTGTCTCCGAGCACGGCGATGAGATTCTGGCTTCTGACGTTCGACGTCAGCCAGCACCACCTCGAGCGCCTTCAGGTTCGCGTGAATGTCGGAAAGCAGCGCGATGCGCTTCACGATGCGGCGAGCGTAGCGCGCCTCACGTCTCGAACGCCTGGAGGTGCACCCACACTTCGCCGGTCGGCGCCTCGAGGAGTTCCCCACTTCGATTGAGGAGCCACGTGCCGCCGTCGGGAAGTGGCGTCTCGTGCAACGTGAGCTCGGTCGCGGTGAGCGTCGGAGTCGAGGGGACGAGCCCGCGAATCACCGCGTCGACGTCGGCGTCGATCGCCTTCGTCGCGCCGCGCTCGAGCTTGTTCGCGCCGAGAAACGCTGCGGCCGAGCCGGGAGGAAGCTGCACGATGACTTCGTAGAAGCCGTCCTGAAAACCAAACGCGCGGCTCGTGTACTGCAGTGGCTTCACCGGAAGCCGGCAGCCGTAGATGGCGGGCAAGTCTCGCTCCGCGATCGCGTCGGGCTTCCACTTGTCGTCGCCGCCGAACGAATCAGCGAACGAAACGAACGCCACCATGATGCCGCCGGTGACGAGGCAGCCGATCACCGTCAAAGCTGCGACGACCAACAGAACGGTGCGCGTGGAGCTCGTCACAATTCGTCAGCGTAGCGAGAGCGAGCGAGATAGGTGTGAGTCATGCGTCGCTCGATCTTGCTCGTGACTCTCGCGCTCGCCGGCTGCGCCACCGTTCAACCCTCGCGCGCGCTCACCACCGACGCAGACCACAAGCGCTTCAACCTCATGCCCGGCCGCATCGAGCCATGGGAAGACGGCCTGCGCACCGACCCCACCGTCAGCGGGAATTGGGAATGGTGGTACCTCGACGGCCACCTCGACGATGGCTCGACCCTCGTCGTCGTCTTCTTCACCAAGCCCATCGACGGCGCTGACGGCCCGCTACGGCCGATGGTGCGCGTCGATCTCAATCGCCCCGACGGCACGAAGGTCACGCGGCTCGTCGAGGTCGACCCGTCGACGTTCTCTTCGGCGAAGGACACGTGCAACGTGCGCGCAGGAGCGAACCGCTTCGAAGGCGACCTCCACACCTACCGCATTCACCTCGCGCTGCCCGAGCTGAGCGGCGACATCACGCTCACCGGCGAAGTGGCTCCGTGGCGTCCGGGCGCGGGCGTCATCACCTTCGGCGCGAAGGACGAGAAGTACTTCGCCTGGCTCCCCTCGGTGCCGCACGGAACGCTCGAGGGCTCGCTCACCATCGGCGGCGCGGCTCCGCTGAACTTGAAGGGCAGCGGGTACCACGACCACAACTGGGGCAACGCCTCGCTCGCCGGCCTGGTGCACGACTGGTACTGGGGCCGCGCGCGCGTCGGCGAGTATTCGATCATCGCCGCGTACATCACGTCGGAAGCGCAATACGGCACCAACCACTTCCCGCTGATGCTCGTTGCGAAGGGAGATCAGGTGCTCGTGGGCGATTCGGCGAACGTCACCTTCACCAGCGACGACTTCTCGCGCGACGAGACCACGCAGAAGCCGCTCGCCTCGAAGCTGCTCTGGGAATTCAAGGACCCGACCAACGGCAAGCGCGTGCGCGTGTCGTTTCACCGGCAGAAGACGCTGATGCACTTCGCGCTCGCGGAGCAGCTGCCGGCGTTCACGCGCTTCCTCGCGTCGCTCGCGGGCTTCGACGGCGCGTACCACCGCTTCACCGGCGAAGTCGGCATCGAGGTCCTCGAAGGCGACACGCGCGTCGACGAGCAACACCACGACGCCGCCGTCTGGGAATTGATGTACCTCGGCAAAGCGCCCTAGTTGCAACATGGTGGCAACAAGGCTAACGATCCGAACCCCGTGCGAACCCGCAGACTGATCAGCGCGACGTTGCTGCTGCTGCAGGCGTTCGGTCTGCACCACCTCGCGCTCTCCGCACACGACTTCGACTCGAGCGGAGCGGCGTACGAGCACGCGGCGCTGATCAACGACTCGCACTCCGACGAAGGCGGTCACGTCTGCGCCGACGCTGGCGTGGTGAGCGAGAGCGCTGAGTCGTGCCCCGTCGTCGCCTCGTGGCTCACCGCCTCGCGCGTCGGCTCGGTTCGCGTCGCCCTGCGCGCGCCGTCGCTCCTCGTCGAAACCTCCGAAGTCGCGCGCGTGGCGTCTCCGCCCGTCGCGTTGCTGTCGCTGGCTCCGAAGTCCTCGCCACCTGCGAGCTGAAGTCCCGTCCCGTCAGTCGTTCGTTCGGATTCGGCTCTTCACCGTGGCGTGGTGCCCATGCGTCTTTTCTTCGCAGTCTCGTTCCTGTTCGCGTTCAGCGCGCTCGCCGCCGGCGACGTCGTGCCGCCCGAAGTGCTCACGCGCGTCGACGCCGCGGTGCCGGCTGATGCGCCGCCGCCGACGCAAGACCACGTGCTGCTCGAGTTCACCGTCACGGCCGAGGGAAAAGCGAGCGACGTGCTGGTCGTCGAGAGCGCGGGCAAGACGTGGGACCAGGCGTCCATCGATGCGCTGCTGAAGTGGACGTTCAAGCCCGCGACGCACGAAGGCGTGGCCGTCGACGCGCGCACGCGCCTCTCGTTCAACATGCCCGCCGGGCTGATGACGAAGCCCGATGCCGGGCCGCCGCCTCCCCCCACAGAATTGTCACTCGACGGTGGATTCGTTGAGCCGATGGACGCGGGCCCCGCCATCACCGTGGCCGATGCACCTGATGCGGGTCACCCGGTGCACGACTTCTCGACGACGGTGCTCGGTCGCGGGCAACCCAAGTCGCGCGGTGTCTCCGACTTCAACATCGAGGTCGGCCAGCTGCAGGTCGTGCCGCGCAAGAGCGCCGCCGATTTCCTCAAGCTCGCTCCGGGCATTCTGCTCACCAACGAAGGCGGTGAAGGTCACCCCGACCGCATCTTCCTGCGCGGCTTCGACGCGCGCGAAGGCCAGGACCTCGAGCTCACCGTCGACGGAGTGCCCATCAACGACTCCGGCAACCTGCACGGCAACGGCTACTCCGACATGAACTTCATCATTCCGGAGCTGGTCGAGAACCTGCGCGTGCTCGAGGGTCCACTCGACCCACGGCAGGGCAACTACGCCGTCGCCGGCAGCGCCGACTACCAGCTCGGTCTCTCGGAGCGCGGGCTGCTGGTGAAGGGCGCTTACGGCAGCTTCGACACCATGCGGCTCGTCGGCCTGTGGGGACCGTCGGGCGAATCGTCGCGCACCTTCGCGGGGGTGCAGCTCTTCCGCACCTCGGGCTTCGGGCAGAACCGCGAGGCGCAGAACGCGAAGCTCGCCGCGCAATACGAGGGCCGGCTCTCGGAGAGCACCAGCTTCCGCGTCGGCGCGATGGGCTACGCGGCGACGTACAAATCGGCCGGCGTGCTGCGCGCCGACGACGTCGCCAGCGGCACGGTCGGTTTCTACGACACGCTCGATTCGCGACAGGGCGGTGATTCGTTGCGCGCGCAGGTGCACTTCGATCTGCACGGCCACAGCGGAGACTTCGCGCACGACCAGACGCTGTTCTTCATCTACCGCTCGTCGCGAATGCTGGAGAACTTCACCGGCTTCCTGCGCGACGTGCAGTTGGCCCAGCAGACTCCGCACGAGCAGCGCGGTGATTTGTTCGATCGCGACACGTCGACCTTCACCGTCGGAGCGCGCGGCAGCGCTCGCTGGCGCACGCAGCTCTTCGGCCGAAATCAGGATCTCGAGGTCGGGTACTACGGCCGCTTCGACGTGGTGCGCGGCATTCAGACGCGCCTGCTCGCGGGCAGCAACGTGCCGTACATGAGAGATCTCGATCTCGACTCGAAGCTCTCGGACATCGGGCTCTTCGCCGATTTGAACTTCTCTCCGGTGTGGTGGCTCACGCTGCGCGGCGGCCTGCGCGGAGAGCTGCTCACCTACGACGTGCTCGACCTGTGCGCGCAGAAGGAAGTGCGGCGTCCGAGCGCGAGCGATCCTCCGGGTGATCAGAGCTGCCTCTCGCAGCGAGATCTCGGCCAGTACCGCGACCCCACCGAGCGCAACACCACCAGCGGCGGAGCGCTCATGCCGCGCGCGTCCTTGCTCCTCGGCCCGTGGAAGGACGTCACGCTCACTGGCGGCGTCGGCACCGGCATCCGCTCGATCGACCCACAGTTCATCACCGAGAATCTGAAGACGCCGTTCGCGAGCATCTTCTCGTGGGAAGGCGGCGCGACGTGGCAACACCGCGGCGACGCGTGGGAAGGAAATCTGCGCGCAGTGGTGTTCGGCACGCGCGTCGACAAGGACCTGGTCTTCAGCGCGCAAGACGGCCGCGGCCTCATCGGTGGAGCGACGTCACGCCTCGGTGTGCTCGCCGCCGGCCGCCTCCGCAACGAGTTCCTCGACGTGTCGGGCAACGTCACGTGGGTTCGCTCGCAGTTCGATGACACGGGTCTGCTGGTGCCGTACGTGCCTGATTTCGTCGCGCGCCTCGACGCGGGCGTGTTTCACGCGCTGCCGTTCATCACGCCGCTCGGTGCTCCGATTCGCGGGCGCATCGGCCTCGGCATGACGTACGTCGGTCGACGCGCCCTACCGTTTGGTCAGCGCAGCGACGTGATCTTCGTGACGGATCTCTCGGCTGACCTCACGTGGAAGCAGTTCAGCCTCGGCTTCTCCGCCACCAACCTCTTCAACACCCAGTACCGGCAGGTCGAGCTGAACTACGCGTCTGACTTCCACACCAGTGGTTCGCTCCCGAGCCTGGTGCCCGCGCGACACTTCGTCGCTGGTGCACCGCGCGCGTTCTTGCTCACGCTTTCCGTGCACCTCGGAGGTGAGTCGTGAGAGCCACCGTGTTGTCGTTGCTCGTGTTCACCGGCTGCGTGCAGACCACCGGTGGCGACCTCGTGAGCTTCAAGGCGCAGGCGAGCGGTGACCCCGCGGTGGTGAACGGCGGGCCGCTGCAGTTCACTACGCCGTCCGGTTTCGACGTCACGCTCGACCGCGCGCGACTCACCATCGGCGCCGTGTATTTGAATCAACAGAACCCGCAGAACTATTCGCTCGAGTCGAGCTGCATTCAGACCGGCATCTATTCGGGCGAAGTGCGCGGTGGGCTGACGCTCGACGCGTTGTCTCCGACGCCGATCGATTTTCCGGTCGCAGGAAATGGCACGACGGCACAGACGCTCGCCGCGGAGCTGTGGCTCACCGGTGGCGACATCGCCGCTGAGTCTGACTCGACGGTGTTGCTCGACGTCGCGGGTACGGCGACCAACGCGGGCGGCTCGTTTCCGTTCGAAGGCGCGTTCACGATTTCGGGCAATCGCGTGATTCCCCCGCGCAACCCCGCGCTGCCGGGGAGCAACCCGCTCTGCCGCCAACGCATCGTGAGTCCGATTTCGTTCGACGCCGTGTTGAGCGAGGGCGCCACGGTGAAGCTCGTCGTCGACCCGCGCGCGTGGTTCGAGTCGGTGGACTTCTCGGGCCTCACGAAGGTGAGCGACCTTCCGGCGCTCTACCGCTTCACGGACGATCAATCGTCATCTGCGCAGCCCGACAAGGCGCTCTACTCCGCGATGCGCAGCGCGAGCGGGCCGTATCGCTTCGAGCTCACACCATGAGTCTCCCGCTCCTTGCGAAGCGGGGAGAGGGTCGGGGTGAGGAGCTGATCAGGCTCCAGCGCTCGCGACGACTCGGCCGCTACGCCGCAAACACTTCGGCCAGCGCATCAATCAACGCCAGCACTCGCGGCGTGTTCTTCAAGCCCGGGTGCGTGAGGCACCACAGCGGGCGCGAGAGCACCGAGCAGCTCGCGCGGAACTCGGGCACCTCGACCAGCGCGTGTCGCTTCGCGAGCAACGTCGGCATCATCGCCAGCCCGGCACCCGCGGCGCAGAGAGAGACCAGCGCGTGAAACGGCGCGCGCGCAGCCAGCGGAGCATCGATGTGCTCTCGCTCCCAGGCCGACTCGGGCGAACTGGCCTCGTCGAGACTGCGCGCCACCCAACGTCGCGGCCGATTCAGAGCCGCGCGCGTCGCGAAGACACCGGCCTCGAGCTTCGCGAGCTTGCGGCCCCAACACCCCTCGGGCGGTCGACTCATCACGGCGAGCGACACGTCGACCTCGCGACGGCGGACAGACGGTCCCTCGTTACCGAGGTGCAGGTTCACGTGCAGCCCGGGATGCGCGTGGGCGAGCTTCACCAGCGCGGGCTCGATGAACGGCAGCAGCGCCTCGACAGTGGTGAGCCGCACTTCTCCTTCGAGCGAGGTCTCTCGCTCGCGCAGCTCGCCGAACACCTCGACCAGACCGGTGCGCATGCGGCGACCGACGTTGGCGAGCGACGTGCCGAACTCGGTGAGCGAGGCGTCGGTCGAGCCGCGCACCAGACACAGCTGACCGGTCTGCTCTTCGAGCTCGGTGATGCGCCGGTAGAAGGTGCTGATCGACACCCGCTCCGCACGCGCGGCGTCGCCGACCTTGCCGGTGCGCTGCAGCGACTCGAGAAAACGAACGTCGTCCCACTCCAGAGTGTTCACGTCGAAGGCCATCGCGGGCAGGCACGCGAACACGAAATTCACGATCGCGCCATTCCCGGAATCAGGAAGATGATTCCTGAATTCGGGAACACCACAGCTCGCGCCAAAGGCACTGCAACCGCAGTCACGTTGTTGGCGGTGCAGGTCTGTGCGCTCCTGCACCTCGCTCTGGCGTCTCACGAGCTCAGCGAGAGTTACGAGTCGGCCGCGCTGCTCGAAGAACGGCACTCGCTCGAACAACACGTCTGCGCTGAGTCGCCGCTCGCTCCCGCGGATCCGTGTCCCATCGTCGCGTGGTGGCGCGCTCCGGCAACGCTCGCCGAGTCCACGAGCGAAACCAGAAATCGACCCGAGGCGCTCGAATTCCTCGCTCCTCACGCGCGGCGAGCAGCTGATCAACTCACGCCGCTGATCCGAGCGCCGAAGGCCTCTCCTCCAGCCTGCTGACGATTCACGACCGACCGAACCGAATCGCAGCGACACACTCATCTCTCTGAAGGAACACGCACCATGCCTCGCACTCCATTCCTCCTGCTCGCCCTCGCGGCCTGCGGTCCCACTCCCACCACCGAAACCAAGAACACCTTCCTCGTCACCGTCAGCGGCGAAGGCGCCGCGGCGAACGGCATCACCTTCCCTCCCGGAGCGACCGGCGGCGCGCCGTACTTCGTCGACGGCTGGGAAGTGAAGTTCGAGCACGTGCTCGTCACCGTCGGCTCGGTGAGCATCAACGACAACCCTGATCTCAACCCGAATGATCAATCAGCCACCGGCGCGTTGGTCGCGGAAGCCGCCGGCCCGTGGGCGATCGACCTCGCCAAACCGGGCGCGCTCGAGGGCAAAGAAGGCAACGGCACGGCGCACGAGCTGGTGCGCATCACCGCGCAGAACAAGAAGAGCGGCGCTCCCGCCTTCGACGCGACGAGCAAATACGCGCTCGGGTTTTCGCTCGTGGCCGCCGACTCGAAAGCCACGCGCCTCGCGTTCGACGCCGACGCCGAGACGCTCTACCAATCGATGCAGAGCAAGGACTGGACGGTGCTGCTGTCCGGCACCGCGACGTGGAAGGGCACCGCCGGCAACCCCGCGTGCCGCAGCACTTCGACCTCGTACGACTTCACGCGCTACCCGAAGTCGACGCACTTCGTGTTCGGCTTCAAGGCGCCGGTGCAGTTCAAGAACTGCGTGAACCCCGAGCTGAGCCCCGCCGATTCGCGCGGCGTTCAGACGCAGACCAACGCGCAGACGGTCGTGCAGCTCACCTTCCACCTCGATCACCCGTTCTGGGAAGCGCTGGAAGAAGACGCGCCGCTGCGGTGGGACGCGCTCGCCGCGACGAAGAGCGTGAGCACCGGCATGGGCCCCGCGACGAGCGAGCTCACCAACGCCGACCTCGCGTTCGATTTTCAGGCGCCGCGCGACGCGCAGGGCATCGCGATTCCGTGGCGCACGTGCGGCCCGACCCTGGCGAATGAGCGCAGCAGCGGCACCGTGGCGTACGACCCGGTGAACGTGCCGGTGTCGCCATCGGGCGGAGCGAACGGCCTCAGAGATCTCTCCGACTACATGACCTACAACCTCTCGACGTTCGGCCATCTCAACGCCGACGGGCTCTGCTTCCCCGCGCGCCAATACCCGTCACCACGTTGAGACACTGATCAGAGGCACAGCGCGCGCGGTGTGGTACTCCCTCGCCCCGCAACCACTCACGGGAGGGTAGTCCACATGAAGAAGTTCTTCGTTCTTGCCGTTCTCGCTGTGTCCGTCTCTGGCTGTGCCGCGATGCGTGCGGCGGCTGCTCGCGACAAGTTCATCCAGAACGCGACGATGCAGCACACCTACCAGCGCCCCTGCGGCGAGGTGTGGGCCGCCGCGCGCACCATGCTCTTCGCGCGTGACTTCCAGGTGAAGAGCGCCGACGCCGCCGCCGGTCTCACGCTCGAGACCGAGTGGAAGACGCAGAGCAACGGCAACATGATCACCAGCACGCGCTACCTGTTCCAGGGCTCGGCGCCGTCGCCGGAGTCGTGCCAGGTGCAGGCCACCGCCGCGACGAAGAACCAGCAGGGCAACACCTCGATGGCTCGCGACTGGCGCATGGAGTGGGACCTGCTGAAGCAGGTCGACATCCAGGCCGCGCAGCAGATCGAGACCGACGCGAAGGCCGCTGGCGAAGCCGCTCGCAACACGCAGAGCTGAGCTGAGCGACAACTACGGGTTCAACTCGACCACGTAGAAAGTAAAGACGGCGGTGCTGTTGGCCTGAGCTCTGGTCACCTGCACCGTCGTCGCATTTTGGAGCACGAAGCGCGCAGCACCTTCGCCGTCGTTGGGTTGAGTCGGGTCGTCAGTCTCTCCGCTCCCCTGCCCGCCGGCCGTCTGACTCGATGAGATGACCAGCGTGCGGCTCATGTCGACCGGCGCGATGGAGACCGGCTTGGTGAGCTGGCCCGGCGCGAACGTCACCGTGTACTCGTCGGAGCGCGCCTTCGAGTTGAAGTTGATGCGCTCGAGGTAGAGGAAGTCGAGCGCAGTCGCAGGGCAACCCGCATCGCCCGCTCCGCGCGTGAGCTCGACCTGATTCGGAGCGGGCATCGCGCCGCGCACCAACGACGAGCACACCGGACGCATCGAGTCCTGCAGCGAGCCCGACTGCGTGAGCAGCGCGCGCGTGCCATTTCCTGCGCCGGGCAACATCACCGTTCGCGTGAGACCTCCGTCGTCCATGCCGCCGTCGAAGAAACGCCGCTCGACGTCGATGCCGTCCCACTCGACGACCTGCACCTCGAGGCTGTTGCACGTCGCCGGAGCGACGCTCACCAACGTCGAGCTCTCGAGCTGCACGACGGGAATCTCTTCGTCGTCGAAGGTGGTCGACGGCTCGATGGCTGACTTGAGGACGAAGCTCTTCGAAGGATCGACCGCGGGGTTGAGCGTGAACGTCGGCCCGCACGTGCCGTTGGTCGAGAAGCGCTGCGTGCGCAGCCCATTCGGAATCTCAGCGAGCTGCCAGTGGAGCTGCGCGGGATCAGCGTCGTGCCGCCGTGAACACTGCAGCGAGGTGTTGCTCGCGAGCCGGCAGCGCACGAGGCCCGCGCCGTTTTCTCCAGCGTTGATGGTGCTCGTCGCCTGCGTGATGAGAATCGTCGAGCCGATGTTGCCGACGCCCGGGTTCAGCGTGCACGAGACGAACGTCGCGGCCTGCGTTCCACCGTCCGACAACGGCTGACTCGTTCCGAAGTCGCAGAAGCCGCGGCGCACCATGGCCGTCACGTTCACGTTCACGTTCGCCATGCCGAACGGAGCCGTCGCGCTCACGGTGTTCATGCCCGCGCTCAGCACCTTCATGAAGAACGTCGTCAGCGACGCGCGCGCGGCGATGGTGGTGCTGGTGATGGCCTGCGTGCAGCTCGAGTCGCTGAAGAAGGTCACCGTTCCGCCCGGCAACACGCTCAACGCCACGGTGGTGTTCATGGCGACGGCAGACGCCACGCCGTCAGCGCGCGCTTCGGCCGTCATCGGCACGCACGTTCCACCGCGCACCGGGTTGGGAACGCTGCTCGTGAAGACCAGCGAGTTGGGCGGCGTGACCACGGTGAGCGGTTGACTGGTGCTGCCCAGAGACGTCGAGCTCACGGTGACGTCGACGACTCCCGCACCTTCGACCTGCGCGAAGAACGAGGTGCTCGAGGTGCCCGCTCCGAGCGTCAGCACGTTGGTCGGCGAACCGGTGCAATTCGCGGCCGTGAAGAACGCGACGACGCCCGCATCAGCACCCGCGTCGAACGAGATGGTGAGCTGCGTGTCGACGTTCACCGGCACCGCGGCGTCTGACGAATCGAGCGCCTCGACCGTGAGCGGCGCGCTGCACGTCGCGAGCGTGACGATCTGCGGAGCATTTGCGAAACCGAGCTTCTCCGCGAGGCCAGCGTCGACGACTCCGCCACCACCGCCACCGCCTCCGGTCGCACCGCCGCCGCCCGTGCCCGAATCGGAAGAGCCTCCGCCGCCGCCGGTGCTGCTGCCGACGCGAACGCACTCGCGACCTGCTCCGACGTCACGACATTCGTAGCCGCTGATGCAGTCATCGTCGGTGCCGCAGGCGAAGCGAGAGGTATCGACTCCCAGCGGGTTGCACTGGCAACCGGCGACGAACACCGCGCTGACGATGGCTGCGCGCAGTCTCACGCTTTTAGAAAGTTCCCGCGACCGAGAGGCCTGCTCCAGCGGGCGTCACCTGCGCGATTGGTTTTCCCGACGGGCCGATGATGGTCAGCACCGCGCCCGCAGCCGCCAGCACGCCGCCCGTCACGAAGAGCACGTTCGCCGTCGCTGCCTGGCCGTGCGCCTGCGCTTCGAGCGACGCCGCGTCTTTCTGTGTGAGGCCGGTCACGCGACCCGACTCGTCGCGCTGAGCGCCGGTCACGCGCGCCGCGGTGCCAGCAGAGCTCACTCCGAAATAGATGCCGATGCCCGCAGCGAGCGCACCCGCACCGATGAGCGCGATGCCTGTCGGCCGGCGCCAGGCTCCTTCGACGGGACCTTCGGGCTGCGCGACCACGTCATTGCTCGACGTCGACGTGCTCGAGCCGGGCGTCACCGACGGGCGAGTTTCTGCGACCGGTTCGTCGCGCTTTTTCGCAGTCGTTCCTTCGGTGCGCTGCGCGACGTTCAGCAAGACGCCTTTGCGCTCCGAGAGAATCTGCGCCGACCACGAGACCTCGGTGCCGCTGAGCGCGAGCGTCGCTTTGCCGCCGGCGAGCGCGACGTCTTCGGTCTTCTCGGCGCCGTCGACCTTCACGTGAAAGCGAGCTGTGCGTGCAAGTCGCAGCACGTCGGGACCGAGCTTCACCTCGAGCGAAGTCACCTTGCCGCCCTCGACGGTGGCGTTCGGCGTGACGCTCAAATTCCCCGAGGAAGAAGCCCATTCTTTCGCTTCGAAGAAGGGCGTGCGCACGCGCGGCGGCAGGTCGGCAGGCAGCTTCGTGTCGGGGAAGACGACGAGCAATTTGCGAAACGCGTCGCGCGTCTTCGCGTCTTTGCCGAGCGTTCCGTACGAGATGCCCTGCAGCAGCCAGATTTCTCGCAGCGCTTCGGCGTCGTTGCCTTCGGTCTTCTCGAGCTGGTCGAGCAGCTTCAGCGCCGGCGCGTACTCGAGGTCTTCGACGAGGCGCTTCGCGTCCTGCAGCGGAGAGGCTCCAGCCACGGCGGAAAGCGTCACGAGACAGGTGAGCAGTGCGTGCCGCATGGGGAAGGGAGTGTACACTCGCCCCGTGGCTCCGCCTCCCCTCAGCCACCCGACGCAACCGCCACCCCCGGCACCACTGATCAGTCCACCAGAAGCTTCAATCTGGGAGCCGGGCACGACCGTCGGGCGCTTCACGCTCGTCACCACCCTCGCGCAGGGTGGCATGGCGGAGATCTGGCTCGCGCGGCAGACGGGCATGAAGGGCTTCGCGAAGTTGATGGTCATCAAGCGCATGGTGAACGCGCTGCAAGATGATCCCGACTCGGTGGAGATGTTCCTCACCGAGGCACGCCTCGCCGCACAGCTCACACATCCGCACGTGGTGCAGATCAGCGAGCTCGGTGATCAGGCCGGCTCGCTCTACATCGTCATGGAGTACCTCGACGGTGAAGACCTCGCCGTCGTGCGCCGCACCGGTCAGAAGCACGGCCTGCCGCTGCTCGATCACTACTCGGCGCGATTGGTGAGCATGGCCGCCGAGGGCCTGCACTACGCGCACACGCTGGTCGGGCTCGACGGCAAGCCGCTGCGGCTCGTGCACCGCGACGTGTCTCCGCAGAACTTGATCGTCACCTTCGACGGCAGCGTGAAGGTCGTCGACTTCGGCATCGCGAAGCCGTCGTCGCAGAACACCAACTCCGGAAAGCTGAAGGGCAAGCTGGCGTACATGTCGCCGGAGCAGGCGCGCGGTGAGCCGCTCGACCCGCGCAGCGACGTGTTCTCGCTGGGCATCGTGCTGTTCGAGCTCATCACGCGCACGCGGTTGCTGCCGAAGATGAACGACCTCGACACGCTCACCTTCATGGGGGGCACGCAGGACCTGCCGAAGCCTTCCGAGCGGCGCGCCGACATTCCCGAGGGGATGGAGGAGATCATCCTCAAGGCGATGCAGCGCCGGAAGGAAGACCGCTACCAGAGCGCGCGCGAATTCCAGGAAGCGCTCGAGAACTGGCTGCGCGCGAGCGGGAAGTCGGTCTCGAGCGGAGAGCTCGCCGATTACCTGCGCACCTTGTTCGCCAAGCGCGTGCACGAGCGCCGGCAGTTGATCGAGACCGCGCTGTCGGCCGACCTCACGCCGTCGTCGGCCGCGCATCTTCGCAAGCTGGCGCAGGGTGAAGGTTCGAGCAGCAGCTCCCGCACGCGCGCGACGGGCACTCGCAGCCGCGGGCTGGTCGCCGGTGTGGTGGCGTTGAGTCTGGTGGTCGGCGGGCTCGGCGTCGCCGTGGCGCGGCGTGCGTTCGCGTCTGAAGAAACGCCGAGCGCTGATCAGGTTCCGTCGGTGGCGACGAAGGCGCAGGCTCCGGTGGCTCCGGTGGTCGTGAAGCCGTCGAGCCTCGTCATCGATTCAGTGCCGTCGGGTGCGACGGTGGTGGTCGACGGTGTCGAGCGCGGCAAGGCGCCGGTCTCCCTCGAGGGCGTGAAGATCGGCGAACACCTCGTCGAGGCGAAGCTCGAGGGCTACGCGCCCGCGACGCGCAACGTGCAGGTCGAGCGCGATGGTGAGCGGCTCAAGGTCGAAGTGGCGATGTTGATGTTGCCCGCGCCGCTGCCGCCCGAGCCCGCGAAGGACGACGCGCCGGCCCCTGCTCCGAAGAAGGCCCCGGGCAAGACCTCGAAGAAGGCCGTGACGGCGAACGGAAAGTTGTCGCTCAAGACCACTCCGTGGACGCAGGTGTATCTGGGGAAGAAGAAGCTCGGCGACACGCCGCTCATCGACATTTCGTTGCCGGCCGGCAAGCACACGCTGCGGCTGGTGCCCGAGTCGGGCCCCGAGAGCAGCATCGAGGTCGACATCACCGCCAACGAGACGACGGTGAAGAAGCTGAAGCTCTGAAGCCTGACGTCACTTCAGCGCCGAGACCGCGAGCGCGAGCTTCTTCTTCTTCGCGACGTCGAGCGGTGTCTGACCGTCTTTCTGCTTGGCAGACTTCTTCGCACCACCGGCGACGAGGAACTCGATGACGCTGAGAGCGGGCGCCTTCTTCGCCACCTCCGCAGCGAGATGGAGCGGCGTCTTCAGGGTCTTCGGCAGCGTGACGTTGGGGTTCGCGCCGGCCTTGAGCAGCGCTTCGACGCAGCCCGGGGCCTGTCGCTTGGCGGCGTGGTGCAGACAGGTCCACCCCTTCTCGTCGGTCTGATTCGGGTCGACGCCGCTCGCGAGCAGCGCGAGGAGTGGTTGCACCGCGTCGTAGCGGTTGGGCGGCACGTGAAGGGGTCGCCAGCCCTGGTCGTTGGCGAGCGACGGGTCAGCGCCGTGCTCGAGCAGGAGCGAGACGATCTGCTTCGGCGCCTGCCCGTGAGCGAGTGCGAAGTGGAGCGGCGTGCCGCTGATGAAGTGTGACGAGTGGCTGGTCTTGAGCACGCTGAGTTCGTTCACCTTCACCTTGCGCGCGAGCAACTCGGTGACGGTGCTGACGTTCTGCATCACGACCGCCTCGTGCAGCGGAGTGCAGCCGCGCGCGTCTTTGAACTCGAGATCGAAGCCATGGTCGGCCAGCCAGGCAACTGCGCGCCCCGTGCTGTGGCCAGCGACGGCGTGCACCACAGAATCACCAAAGGGGCCGCGCCACGTCGCGCTCACGCCTGCCTCGAGCAGGGCCATCGCCTCTTCTTCAGGAGGATTCTTGCCGAATTGCTCGCAGCGCTTTTCAGGAGTCAGGGAGTACACGCGCGGCAAATACCCGGGACCGCGCCCAGGCGTGCAGAAAACCGGTCTCAGCGCAGCGGCTGCGCGCGCAGGGCCTCGGCGAGCTTCAGCATCTCCGGGCCGCGCGGGTGATCGTTGCGCCACACCAGACGAAAGCTGTCGGCACGCAGTTTCACGGACGGCATCAACTGCACCAGGCGCTTCGCGCGAAGGTCGGACTCGACGAAGTAGCGCGGCAGCACGGCGACCCGTGACCCGCCATCGAGCAGCCGCCGGCGAATGTTGCCGATGCCGCCGAGGTACTCGACCTTCGCGAACGGCCACGGCTCGGCGTCGGGCAACGCGTCGAGGAAGTAGCGGAACAGCGGCAAGTCGCGCGACACGTCGACCAGCGTGTGCGCGTTCGCGTCGGTGCGTCGTCGCAGCGTGGAGCGGCGCGAGACGAACACGTATTCCTCGGGGTGCAGCGCCGCGTACGTCAGGTTCGGCGACGTGAGCCGCATGCTGGCCACGATGGCGTCGACGTCTCCGCGCTCGAGCCGCTGCAGCAGGTCGGGGGTGTCGCCGTTGTAGAGATGAATGGTGCGCTCCGGTCGCGCGGTCTGCAGCTCGTCGAGCGCGGGGCACAACCACGAGACTCCCAGCTCGTAGCGCGTGCCGACGAACAACTCGAACGGTGCCGCCCGCGTCGGCTCGCGACCGACGGCCCGCATGCGCGCTTCACCGTCGAGCAGCTCGCGCGCGAGCGGGAGCAACCGATGCCCCGCTTCGGACAACACCACCTTGCGCGTGGTGCGCTCGAAGAGTCGCGCGTCGAGCTCTTCTTCGAGCCGACGCAGGCGGTCGGAAAACGCCGCCGGCGAGAGGAACACCCGTCGTGAAGCGGAGCGGAAGTTCAGCGTCGTCGCCGCCGCCTCGAAACAGCGCACTGAATCGAGATCCATGCCCGATTCATTGCACGGCGACTCCGAACAATCATGCGGTCAGTGTGCGGGTCTGGCCGAGAGCGTGGCGAGGCGATCGACGGCCTCGGGGTTGGGCGTCAGCTCGAGCGTCATCGCAGCGGTGTCGAGCCAGTTCGCCTCGGCGGCTGCCTTCGCCTCGGCGCGCTCGCGCTTGCGTCGCAGCCCGTCGAACTGTTCGAGCGTGTCGCGCTGCACGCGCAGCGACTGTTCGAAGTGTTCCTTCAGCACCGCGTCGTCGGTGATGGCCTGTCGATTGGCGAGCTGCTCGATGGCCTGTCGCGCCTGCTCAATCTGCGCGTCGGTGACGGTCGCGGCTTCGCGTTCTTCGTTCTTCGCTTCGAGCCAGCGCGCGGCGACCACGCTCGCCACGCCGTGCATCCTGGTGTGCGCCTCGACCGGCAGGCGCTTCATCGCCGCGTGCAAGCGCAGCCACGCCGCGCGCAGCTTCTGGTCGAAGCGCAGCGACGGCTCGACGTCGTCGACCGCCACCGCGAGCTCCGCGCTTACCACGCCCAGCGAGAGGAACAGCCCCGCGCCCAGCTGCGCGATGATGGTGAACGCCTGCCCCGCGGCGCCCAGGTGTCGCGCGCCGAGCTGACGCACCACGATCAGGTACCAACCCACCGCCAGGAGCGGCGCCACCAGCGAGACGACGCGCCGCACCCACCACTTCGACTCCGCCGCCAACGCCAGGCCGAGCGCTCCCGCGAAGAGGAACGCCGCGCTCGTTTCGCGCATGCCCTTCACCACCACCGTGAGCAGCGCGATGCCGGTGAGCATCGCCAGCAGCCACTTCGAGTGCCGCGGCAGCGCCACCATCAACGCCATCGCCGCCGCCGCCATCGGCAACGCTCCACCGCTGTGCCGCCCGGCGAGGCCCTCGTAGCTGATGGCCAACAGCGCCGAGCCGACGCCGATGAGCGAGCCGAGCACCAGCGTGCGCTCGCCGTGTTGCGCGTTCTCGAAACCGACGCGGCTCCACCACTTCGACAGGTCGATGGTCTTCATCTCAGTAGCCCTCGTTCTCACGGCCGAAGTTCACCAACGTCTTCTTCTCGAGCCCGTAGTTGAAGGTCTTGCGCTCGACGGCTCCGGCGCTGCGCAAGCGCGTGCGCACGTTCTCGACCTCGGTCTGGCCCGCGAGTGCATCGGCGCTCATGCCGAACACGCCGCGCGCCTCGTCGAGCAGACTCGAGCCGAGCGCATCATCACCGCGCTCGTACGCCGACGCGGCCGCGAGCATGCGCACCGTGCCCATCGCGGTGACGCCGCGCGCGAAGACCGACTCGTCGCGCCCGCGATTCACGACGTTCACGTCGTCGATGACCGCCACCTCGAGCGGAACTTTGGTGTCGCTGCGCTTGCCCGACAGCGCGCTCCACGACACGCGCGCGTCGACGGCCGCGAAGTCTTCGGCGTCAGGCCGCGAGCGCAGGCGCACCACCACGCGCGTCGGCAGACCCGGGCGCAGGTCAGCGAGGAACAACCGCTGGCCTTGCGGACTCCAGACCAGGTTGCGGCCCGGGGCGTCGACGAAGTCTGCGCCGTCGGCGGTGAGCGTCAGCTCGACGTTGCGAGCGACCGACAAGCGCGCCGCGGCGAGCTCCTTGCCGAGCACTTCCTCGAGCTGCGCCACGTCCTGCAGGTGACCCAACATGCCGCCACCGCGCTCGGACAACAGCGACAGCAGCGTGCCGTCGTAGTCGTTCCCCACGCCGAGCGCGGTGACGGTGGTCTGCTCGTCGTGAATGCGCCCCACGGCGCCCGCGAGCATGAACGATGCGGTCAAACCTTCGGTCGGCTGGCCGTCGCTGATCAGAATCAACCGCCGCGCACCAGTTGCGTTCGTGAGCAGCTCGCGCCCGCGCTCCAGGCCGGCGGAGATGTTGGTGCCGCCGTTCGCGGTGAGCTGATTCACGCGCGCGTGCAGCTCGGCGCGCGTCGCCTCGCTGATGTCGTAGAGCCTGGTCGACTCGACCTCACTGCCGAAGTCGACGAGCGCGAGTTGATCTCCGTCTTGCAGCAGGTCGACCAGGCGATTCACCGCGAGCTGCGCATCGACCAGCTTCACGCCGTTCATCGAGCCCGAGCGATCGAGCACCACGGCGATGGACACGCGCTGCGCCGAGGGCACCACGCCTTCGGGCAACGTCACGGTGTACTCCGCGAAGAACTCGGTGCCGTACGGAGTGACCGCCGGGTGGCTCACCTTCGCGTCGATGCGCACGCCCGACTCGGTCGAGGTGAAGGTCGGGCGAAGCGAGGTGCCGGCGGCGGGCCTGGTGAGGAACGCGAGCAGCGCGCCGACCGAGAGCACCAGCGCGGTCCCGAGCAGCGCGCGAATGCGGAGCAGTGAAGTGGGCAGTGGGTTCATGCGAACAAGGTCGCACGCACCGCACTCGCTCCAACATCAACCCGATGTCCGTCGGCCAATCGACCGTCGGTCGATCGTCGTACCCGAGCTCAGCGTTTCAGCTCTTTGCGGAGGAACTCGGTGAGTTTGTTGGCGAGATTTTCCGGCATCTTCTTCGCCAGCGCCTTGCGGCAGATGCCCGGCGTCGCCTTGTAGCTCGCGAGGAATTCCTCACACGGCGAGCACCCACCGAGGTGTTCCTTCAACTTCGCGCGCAGGTCGTCAGACAGCCCACCGTCGAGATACTCGAGCATCAGTTCGACGCTCTCTTTGCAGGTGGGCTCGCTCATGAACGGGGACGAAGTGAAATGATCAGTTGCCCTTCATTGTGACCCAACCAGAGCCGATGCAATCGAGATTGAAGGCGCACCCGTCCGAACCGCTCAAGAACTGAACAGGCGGACAGGTTCACGGCGCACGCTCTGCGTAGAAAGCGTCGATCGCCGAGCGGAGTGAAAGCCGTGCGCGGTGGAGCCGGCTCTTGATGGCGGGCACGGAAGCCCCGGTGATTTCGGAGATTTCCTCGTACGAGAGGCCTTCGAGGTCCTTCAGCACGAAGACCTCGCGGTATTCGTCGCCGAGCTTGGCGGTGGCCTGCTCGATGGCGACACGTAGCTCGTGGTCCATCGCCTCGCCCTCGGCGTCCTTGAATTCCGACACCGCGTCGAGGAGCGAACCGCGCTCGTTGAAGTTCGGCGCGTCGAGGGGCTCTTCCACCGCGCGCGTCACCTTGCGATGCCGCAGGCGCATCAGCGAATGGTTCGCTGCAATCTTCAGCACCCACGAACCGAACTGCGCGTCGGTGCGCAGCTCGCTCATGTTGCGATACGCCGAGAGGAAGCTGTCCTGCACCACTTCGGCGGCGTCGTCTTCGCTGCTCAGCATGCGCAGCGCGAGGCCGTACACGCGACCGCGGTGACGCTCGACGAGACCTTCGAACGCGGTGACGTCTCCGGCTCGCGCCTTCGCCACCAGCTCCGTGTCTTCGTTGCTGGCGGCGGCGGCGTCCAAAGCGCACGCAAAGTGTCCATCTTCACCGCGTGCGTCAATGCGAAATCAGCGCCGACTCACCCATTCAGAGCGCGCGTCGTAGAAGCGCAACGGTGCCTTCGCCCACTCGCCCGCGTAGTCGACGCCGATGCGCGTGGTGACGTGCACGTGCTTGCTCGGCACGGCCTTCCCTGCCGACAGGTAGAGAGGAGTGCGATCGAGCGGCAGCGTGTTGTGCGCGAGCGTGACGCCGAGGGCTTTGGTGAGCTTCGCGGGCCCATCACAATCAGCGAGGCCTTCGCTCACCGGCTCGAGCGCGCGCAGCAACACTGCAGAGCCTTTTCCCGTCACGACGTTGAGACAGAAGTGCATGCCGTACACGAAGTAGACGTACGCGTGGCCCGGCGGCCCGAACATCGGCTCGGTGCGTTTGGTGCGCCCCTTCGCGGTGTGAGCGGCGAGATCGTGCGGCCCCAGATACGCCTCGGTCTCGACGATGCGCCCGACGCGCGGCGGGCCCTTCGCGACGTGATGCACCACGAGCGTGCCGAGCAACGCGCGCGCGAGCCGCTTCGGCGAACGCGCTGAGAACGAGAGCGGAAGAGGAGTCACTGCGCGCAAAAGACTGCCACACTCGCGACTCGATGATGCCTCGCAGCCGGTTGAGCGGAATCCTGCAGCCCGTCTTTTCTCTTCGCAGCGCGCACGACATCGGCGTTGGAGACTTCGAAGCCTTCGACGCGCTCTTCGCGTGGATGCAGCAGGCCTCGCAGAAGCTGGTGATGGTGCTGCCGTTGTTGCCGACCACTCCGGGCGACCCGAGCCCGTACTCGACGCGCTCGGCGTTCGGGTTGAACCCGCTCTTCATTCACCTCGGCTGGCTTCCCGAAGGCGTGCGCTTCACCGAAGACGAGCAACGCGCCATCGACCAGGCGCGCGCTTCGCCGACCGTTCGCTACGACCTCGTGTTCCCGGTGAAGACCGCCGCGCTCGAGCGCGCCTTTCACGCGTTTCAGAAATCGGGCAGCAGCGCGCGCGCGAAGGACTTCGACGCGTGGTGCATCGACCAACGCGAGTGGCTCGACGGCTACGCGCTGTATTCGTCGCTGTCCGAACACTTCGGTCAGAAGCCATGGTGGGAATGGCCGACGGGACTCTCGACGCGCGAAGCGAAGGCGCTCGACGCGGCTCGCAAGGAACACCACGACCGCATTCGCTACCACCAGTGGCTGCAGTGGGTGGCGCACGAGCAGTGGCTGCGCGTTCGCGCGTCGGCGAAGGCGCACGACATTCTCATCTGCGGAGACGAGCCGTTCATCATCGGGCAGGACTCGGCTGACTGCTGGTGCTTTCCCCGGTTCTTGCGACGTGACGCGCGGCTCGGCGTGCCGCCCGATGATTTCTCGCTCGACGGTCAGGACTGGGGCCTGCCGTGGTTCGACTTCGACGCGCTCGCGAAGGACAACGACACGTGGCTGCGACGTCGCGCGCGACACGCGGCGGGAACGTACGACGTGCGACGCATCGACCACGCCATCGGTTACTTCCGGCAGTACGTGCGCGATGAGCTCACGCCCAAAGGCCGCTTCGTGCCGAGTGACGAGCCGGCGCAGCGCGCGCGCGGCGAGAAGAACTTCAAGCTGCTCAGCGAAGGAGCGGGAATCGTCGCGGAAGATCTCGGCGTGATTCCGCGCTTCGCGAAGGACGTGCTCGCCGCGCTCGGACTGCCCGGCTACCAGGTGATGCGTTGGGCGCGCGAAGACGGCATCTACCGCGACCCGCGTCACTACCCCGAGGTCTCGCTGGTCACGACCGGCACCCACGACACCGAGACGCTGCGCCAGTGGTGGGAAGGCACCAACGACTGGGAACGCGAGACGGCGTGCAAGACGTGGCCTGAACTGAACGCGTTTCTCCCGACGCCTCCGAAGACGTGGAGCTTCGAGGTGCACGAGGCGCTCCTGCGTGCAGCGCTCAACGCGCAGAGCTCACTGTGCGTGTTGCCTTGGCAAGACGTGTTCGGCGAAGCGGAGCGCACCAACACTCCCGGCACCATGGGGCCGCACAACTGGGCGTACCGGATGAAGAGCGAAGTGCAGTCGCTCGCGAAGGAAGAGTCGCTGCAGCGCGCAGCGAACTGGCTCACGCGCCTGGCGCACGAAGGCAAACGAGCATGAAAACTCCCTCTCCTTGCGCCAGCGGGGAGAGGGCTGGGGTGAGGGGCCGCCGTTGGCTCTGGCTGCTCTTCGTCGCAAGCGCCTGCAAATCGCCGACGCCCGCCTCGACGTGGCCGCACTTTCCGGCCAAGCCCGAACAGCGCGCCGAGCTGACGAAGCAGTTCACGAGGCGCGAAGCGAAGTCACTCGACCTCACACCCGAGTCGGTCTTCGTCGCCGGCGAGAAAGCGGGCTGGCACACGCTCCCCAGCGGGAGCACGGCGGTACGCGAGCAAATCGACGCACGCGCGAAGAAGTGGCTGCTGTTCGGCTCGTTCCACGACTCCGCGGGGCAGCTCGAAGCGTTCCGCAAGTTCATCGGCCCCGATGGAATCGCCTTCACCCACGTGGTGCTCGAACAACTGCGCGCCGACGGCCACTGGAGCGACGTCGACGCCGCTCAGCAACTCGGTGACTCGCAGTTGCTCACCCGCGCGCTGTCGACGAGCAACCGCGCGGAGTGGAGAGACCTCGCCCGCGCGCACGCCGCGCACGACTACACCGCGTGGAAATACGACTACACGAGCGGAGTGCTCGACGTCGTCGCCACCGCGAAGGCGATGAGCGCCACGCCACTGGGCTGTGACCTGCCCGACAGTCTGCTCGCGCGTCTACCGAACGGCACTGACGACGACGTGCTGCGGCTTCGCGAGCTGCACTGCTGGCTGGCGATGAAAGACACGCTCACGCCGAGCTCACGCGTCGCGATGTTCTGGGGTCAGGCGCACGCGCGCGCCGAAGGCTTTCGCCGTTATCTCCCGCCGGGCGACGGTGTGCTCGCGGTGTTTGCGGTTGGTCAACGGCACTCCGAGACTGCCGACGACGAGCAACTGCGCGACCGATTGATTCTCAACGACCCGGTGCTCGTGCCACTGGGCGGTGACGAAGCAGCGCTGCTCTTGCCCGATGCATGGCTCGGCGGAAACGTCGCGCGCGTACGCACTGAGGAAAGGCCGAAGGAGACGGGACTGCGCGTGTCGGCCACCACGCCGGGCGTCTTCACGCTCGGCTCGCGACGCGTCGAACTGAGCGAAGGCGACGTGCTCCTCTCGCTCCAGCCGGGCACGTACACGTACTGCTTCGAGAGCAGCGGCCTGCGCGTGGTCGGCTCGCTCGAGCTTCACGCCAACGCGCTGGCGGAGGTGTCGTTCGACGTGCCCACGCGCGCGACGCAACTGGTCTTCACGGAATGATGGAACTGGTCTGTTCGATTTCACCAAATCGGTGACAATCACTGGACCAGTGCGATCCACGTTCTCTCTACAGCTCGAGGCCGATGAAGCGAGTCCGGCATTTCTGCGCATCGCCCAGGCGGTGATGCGCGACGTGCGACGTGGGCGATTGAAGCCGGGCCAGCAGCTCCCCGGCAGCCGTACGCTCGCCGACCAGCTCGGTTTTCACCGCAACACGATTCTCGCCGCGCTCACCGAGCTCGAGAGTCAGGGCTGGCTGTCGACCTCGAAGGCGCGCGGCACGTTCATCAGCACCGCGTTGCCGGAACAACTCCACGACCGCGCGCGCGGCGGCCTGGCTCCGCTCGGCGTGAAGCTGATTCGCGAGCCCGACTTTCTGCGCGAACGGCCGTTCGTGCTCCCCAACGACGTGCTGCATTTCTCGGCCGGCACGCCCGACCCGCGCCTCATTCCCGTCGAACTCCTCTCGCGCACGTGGCGACGGGTGGTGCGCCGCGGAGGCATGCGGCTCATGGACTACGGGAATCCCGGCGGACATCCCGCGCTGCGGAGCGAACTCGCGAACTGGCTCTCCACGGTCCGCGGCGTGCCCGCGACGGCGCAGCAAGTGGTCATCACGCGCGGGAGTCAGATGGCGGTCGACTTGCTCGCGCGCGCGGTGATGCAGCCCGGTGACGGCGTGGCCGTCGAGGCGCTCGGCTACCGGCCAGCGTGGGAAGCGCTGCGGCTCGCCGGAGCGACGCTGCACCCGATTCCCGTCGACGCGCACGGGCTGGACGTGAGCGCGCTCGAGAAGCTGCTCACGAAAGTGAAGCTGCGCGCGGTGTACGTGACGCCGCACCATCAATATCCAACGACCGTGACGATGAGCGCAGCGCGGCGATTGGCGCTGCTCTCGCTCGCGAAGAAGCACGGCGTGTTGATCATCGAGGACGATTACGACCACGAGTTTCACTACGAGGGCCGCCCGGTGCTGCCACTCGCGAGCGCCGACGAAGGCGGAGTGGCCGCCTACGTCGGCACGCTGAGCAAGGTGCTCGCGCCCGGGTTGAGGCTCGGTTGGGTGGTGGCTCCGACCGAGCTGGCCGAGCGGCTGACGCGGCTGCGCGCGGTGATGGATCGCCAGGGCGACCACCCGATGGAAGCGACGGTCGCCGAGCTGCTCGAAGAAGGAGAGCTGCAGCGCCACATGCGCAAGATGCGAACGGTGTACGCAAAGCGGCGCGACTTTCTCGTGAAGCGCCTGCGCTCCGAGCTCCACGGCGTGCTGTCGTTCGACGTGCCGGCCGGTGGAATCTCGGTGTGGGCGCGCGTGGTCGCGCGAAGACTGCACATCGCGAAGTGGCTGGCTGCGGCGCTGAAACGCGGCGTCAACGTGAGCCCGGGCGCGCGCTACACGTTCGATGAATCGGAACCCCGCGCCGTTCGGCTGGTCTTCGCCCGCTTTTCCGAGAGCGAATTGACGCGTGCGGTCAGTGGCTTGCGTGACGCGATTGAATGAACGCGCGGACGGACCGTGTACGATTCATCCCATGCGCTCCGTCATCTTCCTCGTCGCGGCCCTGGCTGGTTTCGCTCTCGCTCAGACGCCGAACCCGATGTCGCAATGTGTCACCAAGTGCAACCTGGCGGGCTCGGAGTGCATGAAGGGCTGCGTGGGTGACCCGAAGGACGCCGCGAAGCCCGGCAAGCAGGACCACATGGTCCGCTGTCTGAAGAACTGCGAGGACTCGCTGCGCCAGTGCAAGACCGGCTGCGGCGACAAGTAACGTCAGGTCTTCGGCTTCATCGCCTTCGCGTCCAGCGCGTACTTCTTCACCAGACGTTCGATCGACTTGCGGTGCAGGCCCGACTCGCGGGCCGCGCGCGAGATGTTGCCGTCACAGCGCTTCAACACCTGAGAGATGTACTCGCGCTCGAAGTTCTCGAGCAGCTGCTCCTTGGCGTCCTTGAACGAGAGGTGCTCGTTGAAGGGGAGCGGCTGTTCCTGATGCTGGCCCTGCACGCGCGCCGGCAGGTGCTGCAGATCGATGATCTCGCCGTCGCTGAACGTGAGCACGTGGCTGATCACGTTCATCAGCTCGCGAATGTTGCCCGGCCACGTGTACTGCATGAGCACGCTCATCGCCTGCGCCGACACGTGCTTCTTGCCGTGGCGCGCGACGATTTCAGGGTCACCGAGTTCCTTGCGGATGATGTGCGGAATGTCTTCACGGCGCTGACGCAGCGGCGGCAGCTGAATGTTGATGACCGAGAGACGGAAGTAGAGGTCTTCGCGGAAGTTGCCGGTCTGGATCTCTTTGACGAGATCGCGGTTCGTCGCCGCGATGACGCGCACGTTCACTTCCTGCACTTCGTTGCCGCCGACGCGCCGCACTTCGCGGTTCTCGAGCACGCGCAACAGCTTGGGCTGCAAGTCGGTGCGCAGCTCTCCCAATTCGTCGAGGAAGATGGTGCCTTCGTTCGCGCGCTCGAACGCGCCGGGGCGTGAAGCGATGGCTCCGGTGAACGCGCCCTTCTCGTGGCCGAAGAGCTCGCTCTCGATGAGGTTGGGCGGAATCGCTCCGCAGTCGAGCACCACCATCGGGCCGCGCTTGCGACCCGACAGCTCGTGAATCGCACGCGCGACGAGTTCCTTACCGGTGCCGGTCTCGCCCTGAATGACGACCGAGACGTCCATCGGCGCGATCTTTTTGATGAGCCCGAAGATCTGCCGCATCTTCACCGACTGCCCGACCATGCCGCACAGCTCGCCTTCGCGGTCGGGCTCGACGGTGACCTCTTCGTCGATCGGCGCGAAGGAAAGCGTCGTCTGGCCGGCGCGAATCTGGCTGCCCTGCGAGAGGTACGCGCGCTCGATGCGACGGCCGTCGAGCCACGTGCCGTTGGTCGAGTTCAAGTCGATGACGAGGTAGCCGCGCTCGGTGTACTGAATTTCGAAGTGGTGCCGGCTCGCGGTGCGGTCTTCCTGCAGCACGAGGTCGTTGGTGGAGTGCGCTCCGACACGCAGCCGCTCTTTGTCGCTCACCGTTTCGCGCCCGGTGTCGGGGCCGCCGGTGACGGCGAGGCGGCACTTGCGCACCTTCAGCGTGGTGCGGTTCTCGACGACGAGCGTGTGGGTGGTGGTGATGTGCCCGTCTTCGAAAGGATCGAGGAGCGCGGCGTCACCCGGGCTGGTGAGGATTTCGTCCTGGCCCGACGTCTTCGGCTGATTCGACATGCGGGCGCGAAGCTATTCCCCCGAGCGGTGGGAATACAGCGCGACGCAC
Source organism: Archangium sp. (assembly GCA_047600485.1). Taxonomy (GTDB): domain Bacteria; phylum Myxococcota; class Myxococcia; order Myxococcales; family Myxococcaceae; genus Archangium_A. The sequence goes on along the minus strand of JASGKS010000001.1, from coordinate 8,414,277 downwards.
GCGTCTTGCTGGCAACATTCCCTTCCATGCGCACCATCTTCGTCGTGTCGTCGATCGTGCTGGTCGGCGGGCTCGCCGCGCTGTCGTGGTTCTTCCCGCCGGCGGCGTGGAGCTTTCTGCTCGTCGGCCCGCTCGTGATTCGCGGCTACCAGGATCTGCTGCAGACGCGTCAGGCCGTGCGCCGAAACTTTCCGATCATCGGCAACTTCCGTTACCTGTTCGAGCTGATCCGCCCGGAGATCAATCAGTACTTCGTCGAGTCGAACACCGACGGCGTGCCGTTCAACCGCGACATGCGCTCGCTGGTGTACCAACGCGCGAAGCTCGACCCCGACACCGTGCCCTTCGGCACCAAGCTCGACGTGAACGCGGTGGGCTACGAGTGGGTGAACCATTCGCTCGCGCCGCTGCACGTCGATCAAAAGGACCTGCGCGTCACCGTCGGCTCGCCGCAATGTTCGAAGCCGTACTCGGCGAGCATCTTCAACATCTCGGCGATGAGCTACGGCTCGCTCTCGAAGAACGCGGTGCTCGCGCTCAACGGCGGAGCGAAGTTGGGCAACTTCTTCCACGACACCGGCGAGGGAGGCATCAGCCCGTACCACCTCGAGAAGGGTGGCGACATCGTGTGGGAAATCGGCACCGGCTACTTCAGCGCGCGCACGCTCGACGGAAAGTTCGACCCCGAACGCTTCAAGGAGAACGCGTCGCTGCCGCAGGTGAAGATGACGGAGCTGAAGCTGTCGCAGGGCGCGAAGCCCGGGCACGGCGGCATTCTTCCGGCGCGAAAGGTGACCGCGGAGATCGCGAAGATTCGCGGCGTGCCGATGGGGCAGGACGTGCTGTCGCCTCCGGCGCACACGGCGTTCAGCACGCCGATCGGCATGATGGAATTTCTCGCGAAGATGCGCGACCTGAGCGGCGGAAAGCCGGTGGGCTTCAAGCTGTGCGTCGGCAAGCGGCGGGAGTTCCTCGCGCTGTGCAAGGCGATGCAGACCACCGGCATCACGCCCGACTTCATCAACGTCGACGGTGGTGAAGGTGGCACCGGCGCGGCGCCGCTGGAGTTCAGCAACTCGGTCGGAGCGCCGCTGCGCGAGTCACTCATCTTCGTGCACAACGCGCTGGTCGGTTTCGGGCTCCGCAAACACATTCGTGTCGTTTGCGCTGGACGCATCGTGACTGGCTTCGACGTCGTGTCGCGCATGGCCATCGGAGCGGACATCTGCAACTCCGCGCGCGCGATGATGATGGCGCTGGGCTGCATTCAGGCGCTGCGCTGCAACACCAACGAGTGCCCGACCGGAGTCGCCACGCAAGACCCGTCGCTCGTCGTCGGGCTCGACGTGAAGCACAAGGAAGTGCGCGTCGCGAACTACCACCGCGAGACGTTGAAGACGGTGGCGGAGATGGTGGGCGCGATGGGCCTCTCGCACACGTCGGGGCTGCGGCCGTGGCACCTCATGAAGCGCACCGGGCTCGCGGAGATTCACCACTACGGCGAAATCTACGAGTTCATCGAAGAGGGCTCGCTGCTCGGCAAGACGGTGCCGGCGTCGTTCGCGCGGCCACTCGAAGCGGCGCGGCCCGAGTCGTTCGATTCCGGCGCGCGCGCGTAGAGCTCAGCTTCCGTCCCACCAGAGCGCCGACCAGTTGTGTACGAAGAGCACGCCGCTGCCGAAGCGGAAACCCTTCTCCACTTTCTCGGCGAGGTACTTCGTCTTCCACTCAGCACCGGCCGACGCAGCGACCGCCGCATCCTGGAGCTCGATGAGCTTCGGCACCCAACGCACCTCGCCAACAGTTCGGTATTCGAGATCGAGCTGACCGCCGTCGCTGTCGTCTTCGCTGACCTCGCGCGTGCCTGAACCACCTGCGAGCAGCACGCGACCGTCCTCGAGCTCCAGCCCCACAGCGTTCGCTCTCGACTCTGGGAGGTCGGGGAGTCGCGTCCACGTGCCATCAGCTCCGAGGCGATCGACGCGCACCTCGTCGAGGCCGCCACACACGAGCGCGCCTCCGTCGCGCAGCGCCACCAGCGTCGCGCGCGACCGCTCAGGTCCTGCGTCGACGCGCCAGGTGCCGTTGGACTCGAGCGTCCACAGCCACGTCCCGAGCGTGGAGCCCACCAGCACGCTGCGCTTCGAGACCGCCGTCGCTGCGAACCAATCGCCCTCCAATTCGGGCAGTGGCTCCAATTCCCAGCTGCGCGCTCCGGTTCGCAACGACTCGGTCGGGCCGCGACCGATGACCAACACGCGATCGTCCAGAGCGACCGCTCCGAAATAGGAACGCTCGATGTGCATGTCGGGACCCGGTGACCAGGTCGCCGTCAAGGCATCGAAGCGCTCGCACTTCCGAAGCTTGTCGGCCTTCTTGCCGCCGTCGATCACGAGCGCGTTCCCATCAGACGTGGCCACCAAGACCCGCCAGCCTCTGCGTCGAGGCGGCGCGGCGATTTCGAGCGGCTCGAGCGTCTCGAACAGCGCCGCATTCGGGCCCGCGACCACCAGCGCCCGGCCATCGCGCAACACCGTCGCGTGAACGAAGTGAATGTCGCCCCAGAAGATTCGCTTCATCGCGCGAGGAACTCGTCGATGGCAGCGAGGCGCTCGGTGAACGACGGCAGCAGCTCGTATTCCTTACGTGCACGTTGAGCGGCTTCGCGAACCTTCGCCGGGTCCTTCTTCGCGGCCCGCAGCGTGCGCGCGAGACCGAAGGCGATGCGAGCGCGCGTCCCCGCCAACAGCGCAGTGGGCTTCAGCTCGTTGGCCGCAGTCCACGCGGCGAGCGAGGCCGCGGCATCGACGGGCTCGAGCGCTTCGGCTTCGCAGATGAACGACGCGCGCACGTTCTTCTTCTGCGGGTCGTGGAACTGCGCGTCGAGCGTGCGGGCGCGTTTGCAATCGGTCAGCGCTTCCTTCGGCTTGCCGTTGAGCGCCAGCGACCGCGCGCGCGTGCGCAGCGCCCACGCCAGAGAGCTGTCGTCCTTCGAGGCCTCGTACCACGCGACTCCTTCGTTCGCGAGCGCGAGCCCGCGTTGGTCGTCGACGTGCTCGAACGTGTCCGCCAGCGCGATGATGATCTCCGCGGTCGTCGAGTCGCTCGCCTCGAGTTCCTTCCGCGCGCGTTCGAGCGCGTGCTCCAACATCGCGATGGCTTCTTTCGTGCGGCCTTCTTCAGCGAGACCTCCGCCGAGCGAGACCGCGCGATAGATGAGCGCCGGATCATCGGGGCCGCGAAGCTCGCCCATCAACTTCAGCGCGCGCGCCTCGAGCTCGTTGCTCTCGTGCACCATGCCCAACTCCCACTTCGCCGCGGCGACCTTGATGATGGCGAACGCGTACTCGCGAGAATTCTCGCCGTAGAGCTTCGCGGTCAGCTCAGCGCGTCGTTCACGCAGCGAGAGCCGAGCTTGATCATCTCCGTCGGCCACGGCGATCCACGCCTTGGTGTCGAGCAGCGTGGTTTCGAGCCGCGGGTCGCGCCCGAGCCGAACCCACAACGCTTCACACGCACCGGCCATCAAGCGCGCGGAGCCGAGCGTCTCGGGTCGCTCCGTCATCCAGATGCTCACCTTCGCCGCGCTGTAGAAGGCGTTCTCGTCGTCGCCCGCGGCAAGCGCGAGCTGCCACGACTTCTCGAAGTCGCGCACGCACGCCTGCTGATCTCCGCGCGAGCCTTCGATCATCGCGATCCAGTACCAGGCCTCTCCTTCGAAGCCCGGCAGCCCTGCGTCGCGCGCTTTGTCGACCACCGCGTACGAGCGCTCCAACGCACGGTCGCCCTTCTCGAGCAGATTGAACGCGTACGCCGACATCAGGTCTTTGCGCAGCTCGCGCGTCAGCTCTGGGTTCACGCCCGCGATGGCGTCGGACCGCACGCGCGACACGTGGGCCTCGTCGGCGCAGGTGGTGTTCTCGAGCATCTCGTCGATGACGTCGTCACTGCGCGCCACCACGCTCGCTTCACTTTCCTGCAGCGCCTGAATCACCGTGCGGATGGTCTGCTCTTCGCGCTTCAGACACACCGCGCGCTGAACCTCGAACGCCGTCTGTTGCTTCACCGGCAGGTTGCAGCTCGCGACGCTCAGCCGCGCCCACTCGTCGACGGTCTTGTCGATGGTGGCGAACGCGCGATCGATGCCGCGCTTCGACGACGCGAAGTCGCGCAGCAGCTGGTCGTGAAACGCAGCACGGCTCGCTCGTGGCCACAGCTGCTCGATGGCCTCGGCTTCGGAGGGGCAGACGTTCTTCTCGACGCGCCGACCCGCCATCACCGCCATCAAGATGACCAGCAGCGAGAGCGCTGCGATGGCCGCGCGACGCCACTTCCGTCCCGGGTCGAACGCGAGCGCTTCGAGCACCGCGGCCATCGACGGGAAACGCTTCTCCGGGTCGCTCGCGATACAGCGCATCGCGATGTCCCACAGCCACGATGGCACCTTCGAGTCGGTGTTCTCGCGGGCGATGGGTTTCTTGAGAGCGCGGTAGTACTCGTTGAGCGAACGTCCCGGGTACGGGCGGCGACCGTAGAGCGCCTGGAACAACGCGATGCCGAACGCGAATTGATCAGACGCCGGCGTCGACGGCCCACCCTTGAACAACTCCGGAGCGATGTAGCCGGGCGTGCCGCTCACGCTCCCTTCCTCGGTGACCGAGTCGAGCGACGCGCGCTCGAGCACCATCGGCGAACCCGGGTCCGACACGTCGTCAGACGACGTCGCGCTGCGTTCGTGCCCGCCGCTGGCGTCGCTGGTGCGCGCGAGACCGAAGTCGAGCACCTTCGCCTTGCCGCTCGCGGTCACCACCACGTTCGACGGCTTGAAGTCGCGATGCACGAGGCCGGCGTCGTGCACGCCTTTCAAGCCTGCTCCGGCTTGCGACATCACGTCGACAACTTGCTTCCACGTGCGCGGCGTCTTCACCCACGTGCGCAGCGTCTCGCCTTCGACGCGCTCCATGGCGAGGAACACCTGGCGACCGTGACGGCCGGCGTCGAACACCGCCACCGCGTTGGGGTGCGAGACGCGCGCGAGGGCCCGGGCTTCTCGCTCGAGTCGCGCGGTCGCGCTGGTGGAACCGTCTTCACCCTGCGTCGCGAGAATGAGCTTCAGCGCCACGCGGCGATCGAGCACCGGGTCCCAGGCGTCGTACACCGCGCCCATGCCGCCCTTGCCGAGCTCGGAGACGACGACGTAGCGGCCGACCTCGTCGCCCTTCTGCAACGCGCGCGGTGGTTCGTCGAGTGACGGAGCGACGCCGGCTGCCGTGCGCGGCTCGTCGTTCGCGGCAGCGGTGCGCGTGGCTGCGTCGTCGAGAGAGGACTGCAATTGCGCGCACGGCTCGCAGGAGCGCAGGTGCTCGGCGATTTCCAGCGCTCGCGCGTCACTCACCTGCTTGCGGGTGAACGCTTCGAGCTCCTCGCGCGACGGATGACTCAGGGACTCCCCCAGGAGAGGAGCGCATCAGTGCACCCGCGGACACGAGCGTCAACGCGCTGATGCGTCCACCCTCACCCCAACCCTCTCCCTCGCGGGAGAGGGGGCGTCAGGCGCGCGTCTCGACCACCAGGGACTCGAGACCCGCGAGACGCTTCACCTCGTGCGTCAGGCGCGCGTCTCGACCACCAGCGACTCGAGACCCGACAGGCGCATCACGCCAGCGACCTCGGGCGTCGCGCGCGGCTTCACGGTCTTCACGCGCTTCGCGATGGCCGCGATGTGTTCCGGAGTCGAGCCGCAGCAACCACCGACCAGATTCACCCAGCCGCTGTCCGCGAACTCTCCGATGACCGCCGCCATCTCGTCGGGCGTCTCGTCGTAGCCACCGAACGCGTTGGGCAAACCGGCGTTGGGGTAGCAGCTGACGTTGCACTCCGCGATGCGCGCGAGCTCCTGCATGTACGGGCGCATCTCGCGACCACCGAGCGCGCAGTTGATGCCAACACTCAACGGACGCGAGTGGCGGATCGAGTCGTAGAACGCGCTGACGGTCTGACCCGACAACGTGCGGCCCGAAGCGTCGGTGATGGTGACGCTGATCATCACCGGCACGCGGCGGCCGAGTTCTTCGAAGATGCCCTCGATGGCGAACAGCGCGGCCTTGCTGTTGAGCGTGTCGAAGATGGTCTCCACGAGCAGCGCATCGGCACCGCCCTTGAGCAACGCGCGAATCTGCTCTTCGTACGCCGCGACGACCTGGTTCCACGTCACCGCGCGGAACTCGGGGCGGTTCACGTCAGGCGAGAGTGAGAGCGTGCGGTTGAGCGGGCCGATGGCTCCGGCGACGAAGCACTTGCGGCCGGTCTTCTGCTCGACGGTGTCGCACGCACGGCGCGCACACTGCACGGCCGCGATGTTGAGCTCGCTGATCAGTTCGGGCGAGAGGTCGTAGTCAGCCTGCGCGATGGACGTCGAAGAGAACGTGTTGGTCTCGACCACGTCGGCGCCCGCCTCGAGGTAGCGCCGGTGGATCTCTTCGATGACGTCGGGCCGCGTGAGGCAGAGGAGATCGTTGTTGCCCTTCAGGTCCTTCGGGTGCGCGGTGAAGCGCGTGCCGCGGAAGTCCTTCTCCTCGAGCTTGTAGGTCTGGATCAGCGAACCCATCGCGCCGTCGATGACCACGATGCGTTCACGGAACAGCTGCTCGAACTTGTTCATACGGACCTCAGGCGTGCGGGAGATTTGCGAGTGCGCGTTCCAGTGAGGAGGAACGCCTTGAACGGTGAAGACGCGTCGCGCGAGCTGGGGAGCACCTGCTGCTCCGCTTCGAGGCCCACCGCGCGCATCGCGGTCTCGACGGCGCTCGGCTCGAAGCCGAGGTGTTGATGACCGAGGCGCGTGCGCACCCAGGCCTCGTCGTGCGGCATGAGCTCGAGCACGATCATTCGCCCGCTTTGACGCAGCAACCGCGCGCCTTCCGCGAGCACCGCTTCGATGTGCGTGACGTGGTGGAGGCTCTGCGAGACGACCACCAGATCCACACTCCCGCTCGGCAGGGGGAGGTGCTCGAGGTCTGCCGCGAGGAAGGTGATGTTGTTCAGGTTCTGACGCGAGGCCTCGGCGCGCGCCTTGGTGAGCGCCGACTCGCTGCGGTCGATGGCGGTCACGTGCTTCGCCCAGCGCGCGAGCTCGACGCTGAGCGCTCCGGTGCCGCAGCCGAAATCGACGACCTCGAGCGGAGGCAACAGCGAGCTCAACGCCGCGCTCCACAGCCGCCACGACTGGCCGGGCTCGAGCAGCTTTTCGTTCAACGTCTGCACGTCTTCGCGACGACGCAGCAATTCGGTGAGGCGCGCCTTGTCGCCGTATTCGTCGGGAGCGTCCTTCGCGAGGCGGATGAGCGGCCAGAGCGAGGCCTTCTCGTCGATGGCGAGCGAGTAATAGGTGAAGCCGCCGTGACGCTCTTCGCGAATGAGGTCGAGGCCCTTCAGCTTGGTGAGGTGGTGGCTGACTGAGGACTGCGCCACGCCGACGAGAGAGACGACTTCCGACACGTTGAGGCGCGCTTCGCTGATCAGCCGCAAGATGCGCAGCCGCGTCGGGTCACCCAGCGCTCGAAAGGCCTCCGTCAACGCGTCCATCGATACATGTAGATATATCGATGCGCGGTGGGAGATCAACTGCCTGAATCCTTTTCCGGGGTTCGGGCATGTCACCCGTTCGAACGATGGAAGTGCGCATCATCACAAGGGCGCAGCGAGGGGACGGGGCCGCCCAGGCGCTCGTGTTGCGGGAAGTCGGAGGCGTGGTGGCGAGCCTCGTGCGGCGGTTGGGAGACCGGTCTCAGGCGGATGATCAGCTCCACGACGTGTTCGCGCATCTGCTCGAGGTGTTGCCGAAGTTCGACCCGAACGGGCCGGCGCAGCTGACGTCGTGGGCGTTCACGGTCGCGCAGCGGTGGTTGCTGATGCAGCGGCGAAAGCGGTCGCTGCGGCTGGTGCCGATCGACGGTGCGTTGAGCGTGGCCGACGAGTCGGTCGATGCGTTGCAGACGGTGGCGGACAATGAGCTCGCGCTGTTGCTCGATGCTGAGCTGCGCTCGCTGCCGGAAGAGCAGCGGGCGGCGTTCACGCTGACTCAACTGCGGGGACTCTCGCTCGAAGAAGCAGCGCGCTCGGAGAATGTTCCTCTGCCGACGTTGAAGACGCGGCTGCATCGCGCTCGTGCAGCGCTGGTGATGCGGCTTGGGCCCGCGCTCGATCGGCCGGCCGTGCGTGGAGGTGCTCATGCGGTGCGGTGATGATGCTCGACGAGCCCTCTCCCCGACCCTCTCCCCTGCGGGGGAGAGGGAGTTCCATGGAGGCTCCGATGCACGACGATGATCTCGAGCGGCTCTCGCGCCTGCAGGCCGGTGAGCTCGACGCGAAGGAAGCCGACGCGCTGCGCGACGAAATCGCGCGCCGCCCGGAGCTGCAGACCATGCTGCGTCGCTTCGACGCGCTCGACGCTGCCGCCGACGCATTGGGCGCCGACTCACTCGACGTCGAGGGCGCCATCGCGCGCGCCACGACGAAACGCGCGCCACGCCGATGGCCGTACGTCGTGCTCGCGGCCGCTGCTGCCATCGCGCTCGGCGTGTGGCTGTCGTGGCCTGCCTCGTCGGATGCGCCGCTGCCCGAACAGAAGAAGCAGCAGACCTTCATCGCCAGCGTCGACGCCGCGCAGGGCAGTGAGGTCACCGATGAAGGCGAGCGCGTCTCGCGTTTGAAGAATGGCACCGCGCTCTACCGCGGCGACTGGGAAGTCCGCGTCGACGACCAAACCCTGTTCGTTCGGGGCGTCGCGTTGATCAGCACGAATCCTTCCGAAGCGGCGCTGCATGTCACGACCCTCGTCACACCAACCAACGAGGAGTCCGCAATGATTCGCAACGCAACGAAGCAGTGGGCGATGGCCGCAGGTCTTTCGGTGTTCGTGCTCGCCGGCGAAGTGCAGGCCGACGACGGAGCGGTGAAGGCCGGTCAGAACTGGAACAAGAAGACCGCCGCCGCTCCGGTGAAGAACACGCCGAAGCCCGCGCAGCTCGCGCAGCCGCAACCGACCGAACCGAAGGACGGCGAGTGCGACACGTGCGACCCGAACAACTTCGTCGCCGACAACCCGGTCGCGCAGGAAGTGAACATCGGCAACTCGCCGTCGATCGGCCCGGCCGATGCGAAGGTGACGGTGGTGCTGTTCTCGGAAGCGGAGTGCTCGTTCTGCGTGAAGTCGCACTCGGTGCTGAAGGAGCTGCAGAAGATCTACGCGGGCAAGGTGCGCTTCGTGTTCAAGCACTTCCCGCTTCCGGCACACGCAGGCGCGCGCCAGGCCGCCATCGCGCTGCACGCGGCGCACTCGCAGGGGAAGTTCTGGGAGATGGTCGAGTCGGCGTACGGCACTCCGGTGAGCAACGAAGGCGGTCTCTACGACGCGCAGGCGCGAGCGCTCGGCCTCGATCTGCAGCAGTACCGCCGCGACGTGGCGAACCCTGCGACCGCCGCGGTCATCGACGCCGACATCGCGGAAGGCAAGCGCCTCGGCGTGAAGGGCGTGCCCGCGTGGTTCATCAACGGCAAGGAAATCGTCGGCCATCGTCCGCTCGAGACGATGCGCGAGGCAATCGACGCGCAGCTGAAGTGAGCGTCGTTGCTTCGGCGCGAGAGGCAGGGAACTCTCTGCCCTCGCGCGATGATCGCCTACCTCACCGACGTCGAGGGCCGCTGGGACAAGTTGGTGTCGTTCACCACCAACAACCCAGCCGTGTCGCTGGTCGACGGCCAGCTGCAGCTCAGTGACGGAGCGACGTTCGTCTTCGGTGGTGACGCCATCGATCGCGGGCCGCACGCGCGGCGCTTCGTCTCGTTGCTGCTCGCTGCGAAGCGTCGCTACGGCGAGCGCGTGGTGTTGCTCGCCGGCAATCGCGACATCAACAAGACGCGGCTCGTCACCGAGTTGGGTGGAAAGCCGCACCACCGCGCTCCGCCGATTTCGAATCGCGCGGAGCTGCTGCGGTGGACGCTGATCAACACCATGGGCGCTGCGAAGGCGTTCGAACATCGCGCGACGGAGCTGCGCGAAACCGGCGCGAAGTTCGACGATGACGCGGTCGTCGAGAGTTACGTCGCCGACCTCGCTCCAGGCGGAGAGCTGCGCGCGTACTTGATGGCGTGTCAGCTGGCCTACCGCTCCGGCGCGACGCTGTTCGTGCACGGAGGCATCACGCCCGAGAATTTCCTGCGCGGCCCCAACCACGAGGGCGAACAGTCGCGCGACGTCGACGCGTGGGTCGCGATGCTCAATCAGTTCTGTCGCGACGAGCTCGACGCGTTCGATCGCGAAACGCGGCCCGATGCGCTCATCAAGTACCAGTCGCAGGGGCCGGACAAACTGAACCAGGCGAGCGTGGTGTACGCGCGCCCGACCGATGAGAACGGGAATCCGCAGCTGCCCGCGCGTTCCATCGTCGAGCGGTTGCTGGCCAACGGCATCGAGCGCGTGGTGGTCGGTCACACGCCGAGCGGTGATTGCCCCGCGCTCGTGCGCGAAGGGAAGTTCGAGCTGGTGCTGGCCGACAATTCGTACGGTCGCGTCGAGCACGGCTCGCAAGTGCTGCTCACCGATACGACGACCGAGGTGCGTGGCGTGACCAAGCTCGATGACGGTTCGCAACACGACGTGCGTTTCGCGAGCACGCGGAGCGAACCTTCTCCGCTCGGGCTGCGCGACACGAAGTCCGGGCAGCTGGTGAAGGCCCGGCTTGCGGATGGGCGGTATCTGCTCTTCCGCGGTTTGCCGCAGTACGTCGTCGAGCAGGTGAGCGATGCTGCCGAGACTGTGAGTCAACGCGCCCTGGCAGCAGCACGCTGAACGGCTGGCGCTGGCGAACGCCGCGCTGGTGCGGCTTGATGCGCGCATGCGACTCCTCGTCGTCTCTCTTGCGGCACTCACGTGGCTCGCGTGTCCGATGAACCCCGCGGCTGACGGCGGTTCTGGCGGCGGCGCTGCGACGGGTGGCGGCGCGGCGACGGGCGGCGGCAGTGCAACTGGCGGAGGAACGGGTGGAGGCGATGCCGGCACGCCCTCACCGCTCGACATGCTGCCCGAGGGAAATCTCACCGCGACGCCGAGCGTGACGAAGGAAGTCATTCGCATTCCCGCGAGTGATGCGCCGATGACCGACAGTCAGACGCAGTTGGTGCCGGGCACTCCGCAGGGCACGACGATGTGGCGGTGGCGCGTGTGGCGCAGCGATGCCGCGGGCGCGATCGACTGGGCGTGGCAGCGCTACGAATCGCGCGTCTTCGAGTCGACCGACGAATCGCCGACCTTCACCTGCCCCGCGCAACGCGCGAGCTACGACGTCGAGCTCACCTTCTCCGATGGCACGACGAAATCCACGTATCGATTTCGGCGGCTGATCATCTGCACGCTCCCGCGCACCGCTGCGGGACGACCGGTGGTGGAGCTCGACCTCGCCGCGGGCAGCTCGTCAACGCAGTGTGATGGGAAGATCAACGGAACGACGGTCGCTCCGGGAACGCTGGTACGGGTGCGCGGAGCCATCACGCGGAGCTGGGCTTTCTACAATCTCACCGGCACCGTTCAGGCGCCGATTCATCTCATCAACGTCGGAGCGGTCACCAACACGAACGCGAACCGCCTGTTGCATTGCTACAACTGCCAGCACGTGATCATCGACGGGCGCGGCGACGACGCGATTCCGTACGGCTTCACGTTGAGCAACGACACCACGAACGCGTCGCAGGCCGTGCTCTTCAAGACGCACGCGGACAACACGTGTCCCAACTCCGAGCTGCAGGGGCTCGACGACCTCGAGATCTTCGGAGTGCACGTGGTGAACAACCGCACGGCGACGTGGACCGGCGGCGGCGCAGGCATCGAGATCAACACCCGCGGCGAGCCCCTCCCCGACGGCGGAGCGATCAGCCGCGACACCGGCTGGGAAGTGCGCGGCGATTCACTTTCGGGCCGACCGGGCGTGATGATTCACCACAACCACGTCGAGGAGACGTACGTCGAGGCGTTCTACATCGGCTTCACCGTCGACTGGGACTCGCCGACCTACGACGACGTCGTCACGCCGTATCAAATGCGCGGCACGAAGATCTTCCGCAACACGCTGCGCTCGACCGGCAAAGACGGCCTGCAGGTGTGCAACGCGCGCGGGCTCGAGCTGCACGACAATGTGGTGAGTGAAGTCGCGCGCCGAGATCTCGCGGGTGATCAGTCGTCGCTGCAGCTCAACTCCGGCGACGAGGGGCATGTCTTCGCGAACACGTTCCGCGATGGACGCGGCCTCAACATTCAGAGCGGGTGCACCGGCGACGATCTGCATTTCTTCGCCAACGTCGTGAAGCGCGGCGTCGAGGCTCCGGGCAACTCGCTCTATTTCAAAGCCGGAGTCACCGCCGACGTGAACGCGCACTTCTTCATGAACACGTGGGACTTGAACGGCGATGACTTCTTCGAGCTGAACACCACCGACCCGGGATGCTTCGCGACCGATGGCGTGCTCGCTGGGTTGTTCATCGCCAACAACGTGTTCGTGATGCCTGATGCTGGCGTGCTGCTCGCGGGAAATTCCGCGGGGACCACCGTGACGATGCCGAACCTGCGGCGCAACACGACCACCGCGAGTGATCTTTGTCTGCAGAGCGACTTGTCGGTGTGCTCGACTTCGGTGGCGCGCGAGCAGAGCGGTGTCTCGTTGCCGACGCTCGGGAAGATCATGAGCGGCGATAATTTGCCGCTCGGTGCGTTCACTGACCGGACCGGGCGCGTTCGCGCTGATCCGCGTGGGTACGGCGCGTTTCAGTAACTATAGGTCAACCCTCACCCCGACCGCGGAGATCGAGATCGACGTCGCCTTCGATACCGGGAACTTTTCCTGCGGCATCGTGCTGCCAGTAGTCCCACGTGCCCTCGGGCTCGCGACCGATGGAACGAATCCACCGCTTGCGCTTCAAGCCGCCGAGCAGTGCCTGATCAGCGTCGGGCGTCGTGTAGATGATCAGCTCGCGTTTCGTCGCGGTCTCGACCAACGAGAGAAATTCGTCGAGCTCGTGACGAATCTGATCAGCACCCGGCGCCGCCTTGCAGTTGCCGACGTACTCGACGTCCACCACGGGCGGGAGTGACAGCGTCGAGCTGCTGATCACCGCGAGGAAGTTCTGCGCCTGATCAGCTCCCGGGCGGCAGAACGTGAAGAAGTGATACGCGCCGACCTCGAGACCCGCGGCTCTCGCCTCGCTCGCGTTGGTCTTGAAGCGCTGGTCGATCAGATCTCCGCCTTCGCTCGCCTTGATGAACGCGAACGTGACTCCGCTCGCGCTGACCGCGCTCCAATCGATGACGCGATTGTGCGCCGAGACGTCGATTCCTTTGCGCGGATCTGGTGGCTGCGGGCGCTTGCAGGCGCAGAGCAACAACACCGCCGCGAACGTCAGCGTTCGACTCACACCTTCAGCTTCGCGTACCAGGCGCTCAACGACGGAGCGTGCTTCGCGACGAACTCGGGGAACGCGAACTCGACCATCGTCAGCTGGCCCGCGACCGCGGCATCGGCCACCGACACCGAATCACCCACCAGCCACGGCCGCTTCTTCAGCGTGTCGACGATGGGCTGCAGCAACGTCAGCGTCTGCTCGCGGTACTGCGTTTCGTCTCGCTTCCACTGCGCGATGATTCCCGAGCCGTAGCGGCGCTCCTTGATCAACCGGAACAGCGCCTTCGCCTCGAGACCCTGGTCGCGACCCATGCGCTCCTCGAGCCCGGGACACGCGAGCTTGAACGCCACTTCTTCGAAGTACTCGTCGGCCCACTGCTCGAGCACGCTCGCGAGCGGATCGCCGTACATCGTCGGCCCGCCCTTCTTCTCGAGGTACTGCACGATGCGCGCGGAGTCGGAGATGACCGTCTCTCCGTCTTGCAACACCGGCACGTAGAGCGCGCCGGTGAGCTTCACCAACTCGGAGCGATCGAGATACGGCACGTCGACCAGCTCACACGCCAGGTTCTTCAACTTCAGAATCGTGCGCAGCTTGGCGGCGAACGGCGAATACGTGAATTGAAGGAGGCGCATGCCTCAAGGGCATACAGCACTGCGCGACGCGAAGCCCGCGGCCATCGCCGTGATGGGGTGACCCTGCGTGTAGTTCGGCAACGCGAGCTCGTCCCAGATGATGCCGTCGGTGCTCCGGTAGAAACGCTGCTGGTCGTACCAGACCTGCCAGCCGCCCTTCACGCCGACGAAGGTGCCGTTTTCCGCGCGAGCGGCCGCTCCGATGTTCGGCCCGCCACTCAGCGTTCCGTTGCGTCGCGTCTGGGTGTTCATCGACGTCCAGGTGATGCCGTCAGCCGAGCGATGCACCTTGCCGTTGCTCCACACCATGAACTCCGAGCCGGTCCACAGCGGGCGCGACTCCATGTACTCGTTGGCGATGGTGCTCGAGGTCCACGTCTGCGCGCCGTCGGACGAGCGGCACACGATGCTCGCGCTCATCGACTGGTTCCACGAGATGGTGACGAAGATGCCGTTGCCGAACGCGGGGTGACCTGCTCCGCAGGTGTCGCCCACGCGCGCGCTACTGCCTGACATCGTCGGCCGCTGCCACGTCATGCCGCGGTTCGAGCTGAACTCGAAGTCGAGGTTCGTGCCGTCTTGCGCAGTGACGAGGAACACGCCGCCACCCGCGGTGCCGCCGCGAATGTTCCAGATGGTGTTGCTGCCGCTCGAGACGTCGATGTCTCCGTTCATCTGCCACGTGAGCCCGAGGTCGTCGGAGCGCTTGCTCCCGCGCGTCGCGGTCACGAAGCGACCGTCGTCGAACATCAGGTCCGTCATGTTGCTGCCCATGTCGGTCTGCGTCCACGCGACGCCGTCGGTGCTGCGCCAGATGCGGCCCGGTGCACCCCAGCCCGTGGTCTGCAGGAACACGCCGTCGGCGTGAATGAGCGAGGTGCTGCTGTATTCGTTGTGGTCGCAGTCGGTGCTCTGCGTGCCGCCGTCGGGGAGTTGGAAGTCGCCGGAGAAGCAGCGGTAGCGCAGCGCCATCGGCCACGTGTCGTCGATGGAGTTGTCGTTCTTCCACGTGCGGCCGTCGTCACACGAGATGGCGCGGCGCCATTGCTTGCCGACTGCGACGAAGACGGGGATGCGATCGGTGCCGGCGTCGAAGCCGCTGCCTCCGCCGGTTGCGGTTCCGCCACCGGTCGTGCTGCCACCACCGGTTGCTGCGCCGCCGCCGGTCGCGGTGCCACCTCCAGTCGCGGTGCCGCCTCCGGTTGCTGCGCCTCCGCCGGTCGTCGAGCCACCGCCCGTCGCCGCGCCGCCGCCAGTCGAGGAACCGCCTCCCGTTGCGCCTCCGCCTCCGCCCGTTTCGGTCGAGCCTGCGTCTTCCATCGGCATGTCGGTCACAAGCCCCTGACATCCCGTGAGAATCGTGACGGTCGCGATGAAGAGGACTCGCATCGTGGTGAAGAGCCACGAGGCGGGCACAACGGCTCAGGAGGAACCCCCTCTCCCGCGAGGGAGAGGGCTGGGGGTGAGGGTGGACCTGAAGGTTTCAGGGTCAGTTCGGATCGCGCTTGCTCACTTCAGTTTCACCCTCACCCCGACCCTCTCCCTCGCGGGAGAGGGGGTCACCGACGGCGGCGGAGCAGACCGAGCAGCATCAAGCCCGCGAGCAGCTCCGCGCCTGAGGTGCAGCCGCAGCCGCGCGTGACCGCCGGTGAGAGTGACTCGACACCGAGCTTGGCGGTGAACGTCGGCCGCTGACCGCCATCACTCGCGGGCGGAATTCCGGAATCAGGGCGGCCCGCATCGGCGACGCCACCGTCACCCACCGGAGGATCTCCCGCGTCGGGCAGTGGCGGCACCGGCCCCGCGTCTTGCTGCGGCATACCGGAATCAGGACGACCCGCATCGGGCCGGCCCGCGTCGAACGTGTCCATGCCGCCGTCGAAGATCACCGACGCGTCCGGAGGCGCTCCGAGCACGTCGATGCGATCGACCTGGTAGCCGAACCGCACCTGCGAGTTGTCACTCACGAGGCGGATGTTCACGGTGTCGCCCACGATCGCGTTCGACGTGGTGTTCATCGACGCGCCCGAGAGGAACTGGAACAGGTCGCCATCACCGTTGGTCAGGTAGATGTTGTCGCAGCCGTTGTTCACGCACTGGTTGTTGGTCTCGAGATCGATGCGCGTGAAGTGCACGATGAGGCCGGTCGCTCCGGGAATGGTGACGGTGCGCACCTCATCGGTGTTGTTGCGGTAGTTGCCCTGCGCGTCGCGCACCGGGCCAATCGACACCGGCAAGCTCGTCACCGCGCCCATCGGCGCCGGAGTGGTCAGCAGCCGCGACAACCCGCTCTTGATCATCGTGCGGCGGATGGTGGCCTCGTTCGCACCCGCATTGATCATCTGATCAGCCGTGAGCAGCGCGGTCGACGCGGTGAAGAACGTGCTGCTGGTGCCGAGCAGGAAGTGCACTTCGATCGCCAGTCGATCGCCGACGTCTCCGCCCAGCTGCGTGCGCACGCGCCACAAACCCGCGCTCCACAGCTCGCCGTCGTCGTGCACCTCGCCCGCTTCCGCTTCGGGCCAGTGCTTGCTGCTGTCGAGGCGACGCAGACACTTCGGCGTGAGCATCGAATACGCGGTGCCGTCCCAATCGCCGACGCACGCGGGGTCGGTCATCTGCGGGTGGCCCGCGTCGGCCGGCAGCACCTGCGACATCGCGCCTGCCAGGTAGTCGCCGAAGCCCTCGCCCATCGCGCCTTCGTCGCCGCCGCCGAAGTTCGGCACCTGGTTGTCTTGAATCGAGTGGCCGTACTCGTGGAGGACGATTTCACCGTCTTCCGCGTCGTCGACTCCGCCGGTGCCGAAGCTCAGGCGCGTGCTGCTGCTCGTGTAGAACGAGTTGTCGGCGGTCTGCGCGTCGACGGTCACTCCCTGAACGCGGTTGTTCACGTTCATGAAGCCGAGCTCCTGGATGCGAATCTGCGCGCGATCGAGGTGGTAGTACGCGTTCGTCTGCTCGAAGCCGCGGTCGTTGCGCGTGAACTGGAAGTCGTTGCTCATCGAGAACGCACGGCCACCCGCATCGCGCGTGCGCGTGTCGGCGTAGGCACCGCGCGTGAAACCGCTGCCGTCGAGGCGCGGCAACGGCACGAGGAAGCGCGAGCCGTTCAGCGCGAACGTGGCCTGATCATTCATGTCGGTGAGCGTGAGGTCGCCGGTCGAGGCCACCGGGTTCATGTCGTAGACATAGCCGGTGCCGGTGACCGAAGCCTGAAAGTGCACGCCGTCACGACGGCCGAGCTCGCTGCCATTCGCCGCGTCGACGAACACGCTCCAGTCGTGCGGAGGCGAGGCCTCTTCCATCGGCAGCCCGATGCGCCACGCGAGACGCGCGACACCTTGCTCGTTCACGTACACGCCGCGCGTCGCCATCGGCTCGGCCGACAGCTCGCTCCGCTGCGCGTTCACCAACACCAGCGCGCGCTCGAGCGCGGAGCTCATGCCGAGGTCGCCCTCGTTGCGCGCCGCGTCCGCGCCGTCGAAGTGCTCGAAGTTCACCGCGCGCACCAGGCGGCGGTCACCCACGTCGGTCACCAGCACGATGACCTCGCCACCGAACACCGGGAGCGTCTCGTCACCGACCTTCTGCTGCTGCGCGAAACGCAGGTAGCGGCCCGCGAGACCTTCGCGCGTCACCGGCAACGTGAGCGAGAGGCCGGGACGATCGAGATGAAATTCATTCGCGCGGCTGGCGAGGAACGCGCGCGCCGTCGTTTCGGCGTCACCTTCACCGCTGAACAAATTTCCCGAGAGCAGCTGCGGGCGACCCTTCGCTTCGTTCCACAGCGCGTCGGTGGTCGAGACGTGTTCGCTCGCGGAGTTCGAGCTCGCGACCTCACAACCCAACACGAACAGCACCGTCGTGACACACGACGCGATCAGCAGCTGACGTTTCATCGAAGCACCCGCCTTGGTGGGCCTGCAGGAACGGGCGCGTTGTAGCGGCTTTCGTGCTGATCAGCGACGACGCCTGCGCGCAATTCCGATCGCAGCGAAGCCGAGGAAGAACAGCATCGGCGGGTCGACCGTCGCGCAGCCGCAGCCCGTCGCGACGAAGCTGATGGGCTCGAGGGAAATTGCCGCATCGGTTTCGCTCTGCGTCATTCCCGAGTCGGAGCCCGCGTCTTCGACTTCGCCTCCGTCGACGAAGACGCTCGCATCGGGGCGCCCGGCGTCGAAGAGCTCACCACCGTCGTTGCTGGTACTCGGCCCGCCGTCGCGACCGCCGCCGCCACCGATGGGACTCCCGCCGCCAGCGCCGCCGCCGGAGTTGCCGCCTCCGCCGCCTCCACCACCGATGGGAAGTCCGCCGCCACCTCCACCACCACCGCCCGAGCCGCCTCCACCACCGATGGGAATTCCGCCGCCACCTCCACCACCACCGCCCGAGCCGCCTCCACCACCGATGGGAATTCCGCCGCCACCTCCGCCAGTGGTCGTGCCGCCACCGCCCGCGCCGCCACCTCCGTCGTTGGGCCCACCGCCACCACCACCGCCGCCGACGGTGCCTCCGCCGCCCGCACCGCCGCCTCCGTCGTTCGCGCCGCCACCACCACCGCCGCCGCCGCCCGTGCCTCCGCCCGAGCCGCCGCCTCCGTCATTGGTCCCGCCTCCACCGCCGATGCCGCCGCCGATGCCACCGCCGGTACCTCCACCACCGCCGGCGCCGCCACCGCCACCGCCCGCACCGCCATCGCATCTCGACACGCACACCACACCGCCGACGCAGGTTCCGCATGGACCGCACGACGTGCCGTTGCAGACCGTCACGACTCCGGTGATGGGCCCCGCGTCCCAGCGGTGCAGGTACACCGCGCCCGCACCGCCGTTGTACGCCGGAGCACCCACCAACAGCTCGCCAGGCGTCAGGGGAACGACCGCGACCGCCGAGCCGAACTCGCTCCCCGCAGCAGGCGGAGACGGGTTCGCGACGTCGAGGCCCGCATCACCCACGAAGAGGATCGCGCGATCAGCCGCGGGATTCCCGACGACGATGCCGTCGATGTTATTGGGGACGGTCGAGGTGTCGTACACCATGCCTCGACGCGTGGAGAGCGACGACCCAAACGTCCCATCACCCGTCAGCTCGTAGGCGACCTGCGTGAGCGCGTTGTCGTAGACGCGCACGCTGCCCTGCGAGCCGACCGCGAGCTCTTCTTCGAGCTGCGAGCCGACGGTGAAGTCTCCGGCGGTGAGCGCGCGACCGAATTCCTGCAAGCCACCGTCGAGCGAGCCGATGCTGGTGCACTGCCACATGTTGAGGCTGCGCTGCAGGCGGAGGACGCGCCGATTGCCCGGGTCTCCGATGACGTAGGTCTCGGTGCCGACGACGTTCGCAGCGACCATCGCCATCGAGCGCGCGTGCACGTTCGTGCCGAGCGGGCAGCCGCCGAAGTAGGTCGTGCCGGTGACGTCGTATTCCTTCAGGTTCGCGTTGCTGTCGATGATCACCAGCGTGTTGCGCACCGTCGCGAACACCAGCTCGATGCGCGAGAAGTTGGCGACGGGGTTCAGGAAGAAGTCAGCGCGGAACACGCCGCCATCGCCGCTGCCAAAGCCCGACTCCGGCGTGCTGGTGCAGGTGACCGACTTGCCGATGCCTTCGCTCGCCGCAGCCGTTGGATAAATCTGCATGCCCTGCGACGACCACACTGCGGACTGCAGCGGCGCACCCGCGTAGTAGTTGCTCGCGTTGCACGCCGCGACCGTCGCGCCGAGCCGTGAGCCCGCGTTGCCGACTTGCTGCAGGCCGGGGCTGCTCGCCTGTCGCAGCACTCCGACTTCTTGCGGCTCGGGGAGCTCACGCGCTTCGCACGCGGCGAGGCAGAGCACCAACAACGTCAGCGGGCGAGGAAGCACGCGCACGGTTTCGCAGCGTACTCCGTCACGAGAGGCTGATGCGACGCTCGCCCTCGGGCAGCGGAGGCAGCAGCTTTCGCGCGCTCGACATCTCACCCTTGAGCGTCGCGAGCACGTCGGCGGCCACGTCATCCATCGACACGTGTCCGGGCCGTTCCATGAACGAGAGCATGGCGCCCATCGTGAGTTCCTTGAGGTACGCGAACGTGAAGCCGTGCGTGCCTTCGACCAGCTGCACCAGCGCGGCCTCGGTGAGCTTCAACGCGGGCTCGACGGAGCGCTGCCACTTCTCGAGATAGCGGCGACGCTCGGCGGCCGCGGGCAGACCGAAGTGCAGCTTGCGATCGAAGCGCGACGGGCGATCGAGCAGCGAGCGATCGAGCTTCTCGGGGTGGTTGGTCGACGCGAGCACGAGGATGCCTTCGTTTTCTGCGAAGCCATCGAGCTCGTTGAGCAGCACGCTGCGATTGCCTTCGTCGATGAGGCAGTCGAGATCTTCGAGCACCACCACGCACGGCGCCGCGCGACGCGCGCGAGCGAACACCTGGGCGATGCCTTCTTCCGCGTCGCTGTGCCGCCCGCGGAACGACTTCACGTACAGCACCGGCCACTTCGTCTCGGCGATCAGCGCGCGCAGCGTGTGCGTCTTGCCGTTGCCCGGCGGCCCGATGAGCAACAGCCCGCGCTTCCACGCCACCTTGTGCTTCTCGTACGTCGCGCGGCCGTGCACGAAGCGGTGCAGGTCTTCACGCAGCTGCACGCGCAATTCCTCGGGGAGAATCAGGTCGTCGAGTGACGCGCGCTCGATGGTCTGCTGCAGCGTGGTGCTCCGCGAGAAGTGACCGTCGGAGAACACCAGCACCGCGCCGCGCGTCGTCGCGCACCAGTCACACACCGCGAGGAAGAACTTCCGCACCGACGCTTCGCTCTCGCCGACCACGAAGTAGAGCTCTTCGGTGTTGCTCGCGGAGCGCGTGGTGAGGGTGATGCACTCGAACTCACGCTCGTTCCACTTCACCGTGTCCCAGCGGTGCACCAGATCTCGCGTGACGTTGGTGCAGTCGTCGTTGGGCCAGTCTTCCACCACCGCTCCGTGCTCGACGCGCGTCACCAGCGTCGCCTGCCCCTCGTGCACGAACTGCGTGTGACGAAACAGGTTGGACCGGCTGTGCAGCACGAAGCACGACGGGTGCATCGCCTCGAGACGCCGCTGCGCCTCGAAGACCACCACCTGCTCGGGCAATCGAAGAATGTCGTCGAAGAAGCTCAATCGATGCGGGCTGACTGACCGAGCGTGCGCTCACTGACCGGGTGCGCGGATGTGCGCCAAATTCGCGAGCCGTTTCCAGATGGTCGAGGCTCTCTTCCTCAGTCGCCAAGGAGGCACGTTGGAGGTCCGTAACCCCCGGCCCGCATTGAGAGTCGTCGACGACGCGGCCGCGGAGCTGGAGCTCGTGCGCGCCGCGACCCGGGGTGATCAGCAGGCCTGCGAGCAGTTGTTTCATCTGTGCGCACCCGACCTTCAGCGCTGGGTGAGCCGCGTAGTGCTCGGTTCAGACGACGCGCAGGACATCGTGCAGGACACGTTCGTCTCGGCCTTCACGCAGCTCAAAGCGTTGAAGCAGCCGGGCGCCTTCCGCGGGTGGCTGCGCACCATCGCGCTCACGCAGGTGCGTCGTCGTTTCCGCAAGCAGCGGTTGTTGCGCCGTCTGGGTTTCGCCGACGCGGAGCCCGCCGAAGTCGAATCGATGATCAGCGAGAACGCTCCGCCGGAAGCGGTGGCGGAGCTGAAGCAGGTCGCGTCGTTGCTCAAGCAGCTGCCGACCGATGAAGCGCTGGCGCTCGTGCTCCGGCGTGTCGAGGGGTACCGCCTGGAAGAGATCGCCGAGCAGCTCGATCTCTCACTCGCCACCGTCAAACGAAGACTCTCCGCGGCCGAAACCCACTTCGCCGCGCTGCAGCAGCAGGAGGTGCAGTCATGAACCCACAACGTCCGCTCTCGGATTGGGTGAAGCCCGCGGAGGTCTCTTCCGCTGCGCTCTCGCTCGAGTGGCACGAGGTGCGCCGCCGCGTGAAGCGCAAGAAGCAGATGCGCGTCGGCATGACGGTGCTCGCGTTGATGCTGGTCGGTCTGGTCGCCGGCCTCGCACTGCGCCCCGGCGCCGAGCCGTTCACGCCCGGTCAGAACGTGCTGACGCAAGACACCGCGCGCACGCTGAAGCTCGCTGAAGGTTCGAAGGTGATGGTGGCCGACAATTCCGGCATCGCGCTGCAGAGCGCCGACGAGAAAGAAGTGCTGCTGGTGCTCGACCACGGGCGCGCGCTGTTCGACGTCGAGAAGAACCCGGGCCGTCGCTTCATCGTGAAGGCTGACGGCGTCGAAGTGCGAGTCATTGGAACGCGCTTCACCGTGCAGCGCGAGGGAACGCAGGTGTCGGTGAACGTCGAGCGCGGCATCGTCGAAGTGCGCGACGGTGAGAACGTGAAGCGCCTCGAGAAGGGTGCGTCGTGGACGCGCACTCCGGTGGCGGTCGGCGCGGTCGAAGAGAGTGCGGAGGCTCCGGCTGACGATGAGGAGCTCGAGGCTGATGCAGTCGAGCCGACCGCCGTCTCTCCGACCAAGAGCGTGCCGACGAAGAAGCGTCCGCATCGCCACAACGGCAAGAAGAAGGTCGTCGCGGCGGCGAAGGAAGACGAAGAGCCGCCGGTGGTGACCGCTCCGGTGGCCGAAGAAGACGAGCCGCTCGCGAAGGCACCCGAGAGCCCGCTGCCGAGCCAGATGAAGCCCGTCGAGCCGACCGCCGCCGACATGTTCGCGGCTGCGATGCGCGCGCGTTCCGACGGAAAACCGAAAGAGGCCATCGTCGGCTTTCAGCAGGTGTGCGAGCGCTGGCCGCAGAGCGCGTACGCACCGATGAGCGCCTTCGAGTGGGGCCGGCTCGCGCTCGATACGCAGGGCGACCCGCGTCAGGCGGCGCGCGCGTTCGAGCGCACGTTGGAACTGGCCACCTCGGCCTCGCTCATCGAAGACGCGCTCGCGCGGTTGACCGAGGCGTATTCGCGCTTCGACGTCGGCTCGTGCCGCCGCGTGCAGGCCGAGTACCTGAAGCGCTTCGCCGACGGGCCCCACGTTCGCGCCGTCACGAAGGCGTGCCCGAACTGAGCACTGGGTTACAACGCGGCAGATGGGGGTCTTCCTGGTGGCGATGATGCTTGGCGCGAGCGCGACCTGCTCGAGCTCCGCCACCGGTGCGGGAGCCGACGAAGAAGTCCCCGTGCGGCTCGTTCGCTGGAGTGACGAGGACGCCGCCGCGCTCGAACAGGAATTGAGCGCGTGGATTTCGGAGCACGATCGCAAGTTGTGCCGCCCCGGCTCGCGCAGCAGCGGTGACGTGGGGCTCACCATCGAGAGCAACGAACTCGAGGCCGTCATCCTCTTCGTGTTCGAGAACCAGCGACGCACCCGCAGCGTTCCGCGCGCGAGCGAGGCGGGCTTGTTTCGCTATCAGGTCGCGGCGGCTGCGGAAGAGCTGGTGCGCTCGACGTGGGAAGCGCCTCCACCCGCGCGCTTTGGGTTGCTCGCGCGCGGTGGCGCTTCGTTTCTCGGCGAAGGGCAGCTGCTCGCGGGCGGCTCGCTCGGTGCGGGGCTCTTCGTGTTGCCGACGTTGTGCGTCGAGTTGATGGCCGACGTGTCTGGTTTGCGCGGATTGCCGTTGTCGACTGGCGGAAACGTGACCGGCGGTCACTTCGGCGGCACGGTGAGCGCGTCGTGGTTGCCGATTCGGCTCGCGGCGTTTCGCGCCGGCCCGCGCGCGTCGTTCTCGTTGGGAGCGCTCTCCGTGCGCGTGCATGAAGAAGGTTCGACCGACGCGACGGGTGTGGCTCCGTGGGTGGTCGCGCGCGGCGGAGCATCGATCGGTCTCGAGACGCGTCACCTGATGGTGCTCGCGGTCGGCGAAGCGGGCTGGGCATTTTCCGGAGCGGCAGTGGAGGTCGAAGGCGTGCGCGTGCAATCGATTCGCGGCTTCGTCGCGCAGGTCGGCCTGCAAGTGGGGTGGCTGTGGTGAGACTGCTCGCCGTGTTGCTGCTCGCGCAGCACTTCGAAGTGGTGTCCGACTGCGGCGGCACGAATGCGCCCGCGGTGAGCGACGCTCCGGTGACGCAGGTGGCGGCGGGCTTCGAGTTCGCGTGCGCGGTGAAGGCCGGCGCGGTGCGCTGCTGGGGAGCGAACGTCTTCGGTCAGCTCGGCCGCGGCACCACGAGCGCGTTCGAAGGCAGTGGAGCGGTGTCGTTGCCGGAGCCGGTGGCGCAGCTCGCGGTGGGCGACGTGAATGCCTGCGCGCGAACGGTGAGCGGCAAGGTGTACTGCTGGGGAAAGAATGATCAGCAGCAGCTCGGCAGCGTCGAGCCGGCGGTGAGCGCGACTCCGGTCGAGGTGGTGGTGCCGGTGCCGGTGAAGAAGCTCGCCATGCACAGCGACTACGCGCTCGCGCTCGGGAGCGACGGGCGCCTCTTTGCGTGGGGCAACGAAGCCGAAGGAACGTTCGCGCGCGGTGACGAGAACACGCACGTGTGGCCGTTGCCGAAGCCGAGGCTGCGCGCGGCGTTCGATCACCGCTTCAAGGACATCAGCGCTGGTCAGGGGCACGCGTGCGGCATCGAGCTCGATGACTCGCTCTGGTGCTGGGGCCGCAACACCGGGCACGAGCTCGGCGTCACGACGGTGGAAGATCAATCGCGCGTCGCGGTGAAGGTGATGGAAGGCGTGAGCGCGGTGGTGTCGGGCGCGTTCGGCACGTGCGCGCTCAAAGGTGGCGACGTGTATTGCTTTGGCGACATGGGCATCGACGACATGACCATGGAGCGCATCGTGCAGCCCACGCCGACGAAGATGGAGCTGGGCGGCAAGACGGCTCGGCAGGTCGACCAGCAGTGGTTCCACGTGTGCGCGGTGACGACCGACGACACGCTGTGGTGCTGGGGGCGCGGCATCGAAGGTCAGCTCGGGTCGAGCGGCATGAGTCCTTCCGCAGTGCCGCGACAGGCGGCGACGGGAATTCGCTCGGTGGGCGCGGGCTTCTTCTTCACCTGCGCGCTGCGCACCGATGACGTCGTGGCGTGCACCGGAGAGAACAATCGCGCGCAGCTCGGGTTGAGTGATCAGAACAGACGGTACACACTCACCGCTCAATGACTCGCATCCTCGGAGTCGTGGTGGTGTTGGTGGGCGCGGAAGCGCTCGCGTGTTCGTGTCGTCCGATCCTCGACGTGTTCCCGCCCGCGGAGAGCAGCGTTCCGACGAACGTGATCTTCCAGGTGACGCTCAACGCGAGTTCACCGCCCAGGTTCCAGCTCTTCCTCGACGATCAGGGCGTGCCGCTGGAAACCACGGAACGCCCGGGCACGAATTGGGTCACCTTGAAGCCGGTCAACGAGCTCACGCCAGGCGGGAAGTACGTGCTGCGCAGCGAAGATGGCTCGTTCAGCGGGAACTTCTTCGTGATGGGCGGTCGCGATGACTCAGCGCCTGCAGCGCGCACGTTGAAGAAGACCTCGCGCAACTTCGTGGCCAGCGGGAGTTCGTGCGGAAATACCGAGTCGATTCAGCTCGACGTGTCTGAGCCGCTCGAAACCGGGACCGCGTTGCTGGTCTTCACAGGAGAGTCGACGTCGTCGCAGTCACTGCAGGGCGAGGCGAGTACCTTCATCAGTCAGGTCGAGCTCCTCTCGCAGAGCGGGTGCAACACGAATCTCCCGTTGCAGTCGCTGCCCAATCTCGCGGTCGGCGTGCGGGTCGTCGACTTCGCCGGCAACGTCTCGGAGCTGAGCGAAGTGAAGCAGGCGAAGAGCGCGGGTTGCACGGCGGCGCCTGCGCTGCTCGGAATTCTCGGCGCGCTCGCGATGCTCCTGCGTCGCCGCTCTCCCTCTCCTTGAGAGGGTGAGCACATCCGAATCGCTCGGAATGTTCGACGCTTGCGCGACAACTCTTTGCGCACGCGACGAGCACCTCGGGTTGAGCGCGCATGCGAGTCGCTCTTCTCTCAATCTGCGTCCTCTTCCTCTTCGCGTGCCCGACTGGCTCCGGCCCGCAGGGCCCCGCCGGTGAACAAGGCCCGCAGGGTCCACAAGGCGCAACCGGTCCAACGGGTCCGCAAGGAGCGCGCGGCGACATCGGCCCGATGGGCGCAATGGGCGCGATGGGAACGCAGGGCGTTCAAGGCGACGTCGGCCCGCAAGGTCCGCAGGGCATTCAAGGTCCGCAAGGCGCGGTGCTGGTCATCGACGGCGGCGTCGTCACCGGACCTCCGGGCGCGAGCGTCGTCGTCACCGCCATCACCGCGGGCGGAGCCACCTGCCCCTTCGGCGGCGTGCGCGTCACGCAGCTCTCCGACGGCGGCATCACCAACGTCTGCAACGGCCAACCCGGCGCGCAAGGCGACGCGGGCGCTCAAGGCCCCGCCGGTCCGCAAGGCCCGCAGGGCATCGCCGGCAACAGCGTCACCGCGAGCACACTCCCGACGATGAGCCCGCAGTGCGCGACGGGCGGAGTGCTCCTCACGCAAGCCGACGGCGGCACGCTCGCCATCTGCAACGGCGGCCAGGGTCCGCAAGGCGCGCAGGGCCCGCAGGGAATTCAAGGCATGACCGGAGCGACCGGCGCGCAAGGCCCGCAGGGCATGCAGGGCGCGACCGGCGCGCAGGGAATGACCGGAGCCACCGGCTCGCAAGGTCCGCAGGGCATGCAGGGCGCGACCGGCTCGCAAGGGCCGCAGGGAATGACGGGCGCCACGGGCTCTGCGGGCGCGACCGGGCCGATGGGTCCTGCTGGCCCGGCGGGTCCTCCGGGCGCGGTGCTGTACCTCGACGGCGGCTACGTCTTCTCGGGCAACCCGACGCCCATCACCTTCGCGGGCTACACCGCGGCGACGTACGGCGGAAATCTCGGCGGCCAGGTCGGCGCGAACGCGAAGTGCGCCGCGGAATTCTCGGGCTCGTACTTCTGCACCATCGGTGAATACGACCAGGCGAACACGCCGGGCGCTCCGGGCGGAGTGGGCGCGTGGATCGACTACGACCGCAAGGTCAGCGGCGCGCGCGACACCAACTCGTGCCTCACCGGAAACGGCACGTGGACCACCAACTTGAGCGGCAGCTACGGCGGCAACATCACCGCGGTCGGCAGCTTCTATTCGTCGACGGTCTG
This sequence comes from Archangium sp., assembly GCA_047600485.1. GTDB lineage: Bacteria > Myxococcota > Myxococcia > Myxococcales > Myxococcaceae > Archangium_A. The sequence continues at coordinate 8,387,128 of JASGKS010000001.1, read as the reverse complement.
CTCGAACGTGAAGCCGCTCGCGTGCTGCCGCGGTGGAGCACGTCGCGTCGCGTTCCGTGGCTACACCGCGACGACGTACACCGGAGATCTCGGCGGTCAGGTCGGCGCCAACGCGAAGTGCTCGGCCGAGTTCGCCGGCTCGTCGTTCTGCACCATCGGTGAATACGACCTCGCGAACACCGGCACGCCTCCGGGCGGAGTCGGCGCGTGGATCGACTACGACCGCAAGGTGAGCGGTGCGCGTGACACGAACTCGTGCCTCACGGGAAACGGCACGTGGACCACCGGCAACAGCGGCAGCTACGGCGGCAACATCACCGCGGTCGGGAGTTTCTATTCGTCGACGGTGTGCTCGAACGTGAAGCCGCTCGCGTGCTGCCAGAACCTGTGAGGGTCGGGGTGAGGGTGGACCGCTGTTCAATTCACAACACCGGCCGAGCGCACGTCCTCGCTCGCTGCTCTCGCCAACAACTCTCGCTGCGCTCCGACTGACATCAACCCTCACCCCAACCCTCTCCCTCGCGGGAGAGGGGGCGCTTAGAGTCCCGCGCCATGAAACGCGCGCTGCTCACGGTGTCGCTGTTCGTCTCAGCCTGCAGTCCCCCGATGATGACGCAGGACTCGGGCCCGCCGCCCTGCACTCCGGGCACGACCACCATCGACACCATCTTCACGACACAGCTCGGCCCCGGCACTCCGGGCAACTGCGTGCAGTGCCACGGCCAGGGCGCCGGTCAGGGCGGCCTCTTCTTCACCGACCCGCAGACCTTCTACGCCGCAATGGTCGACGTGAAGTCGAAGGCCGACCCGTCGACCAACCGCGTGACGCCGGGCCGGCCCGACCTGAGCCACCTCGTGTTCCGCATTCAGCCCGGCACCGATCTGCTGCGCCGCATGCCGCAGGGCGGTTCGCCGCTCAGCGCCGCGACGGTCGAAGCCATCAGCGGGTGGATTTGCGCCGGAGCGCCCGCACCGATGCCGCGCGTGGACGGAGGTGTCGACGCAGGCACCGACGCCGGCACGCCCGACAGCGGAGTCGACGCCGGCATGCTCGCCATCACCTCGTTCTCACCCAACGCCGGAGTGGCCGGCACGCACGTCACCATCACCGGTGAAGGCTTCTCGGCGGTCGCCGGCGACAACGCGCTGCGCTTCGGCACCGTGGCCGCGGTCGTCACCAGCGCCAGCACGACGATGCTCGAGACCGATGTTCCCGAGACGGCAGTGACCGCTCCGCTCTCGGTGACGGTCAACGGCCAGACCGTGACCAGCGCGACGAGTTTCGTGGTCGTGCCCGGCGCTCCGGTGCCGACGTTGAGCTCGATTCTGCCGACCACGATTCCCGTCGGCTCGAGCGACACCGCGTTGGTGGTGAGCGGCGGCGGTTACCGCAACGAGACCGTGGTGCGCGTCGACGGAGTCGCCATTCCCACCACCTTCGCGTCTTCCGCGCGACTCGACGCCGTGGTTCCGGCCGCGGTGCTCGCCACCGCCGGCACGCGCGAAGTCACCGTCGCCACCATCTTCAACGACGGAGGCGCCGGCGGCGGCATCAGCACTCCGCTCTCGTTGAGCGTGACCAACCCCGCTCCGACGTTGACCACGATTTCGCCTGCGACCGTGGCGAGCGGCGGCGCAGCGTTCTCGCTGATGGTGACCGGCACCAACTTCGTGTCGTCGTCAGTCGTCGAGCTCGACGGCACCGGCGTCACCACCACCTTCAACAGCGCCACCTCGCTCGGCGCGGCGATGCCGTCGTTCGCGAGCGCGGGCACGCACGTCATCACGGTGCGCAACCCTGCTCCGGGCGGTGGTCAGAGCACGCCGCTCAACCTCACCGTGCAGACCGTGGTGTTGCCGAGCATCAGCACGCTGTCTCCCAACCCGGGTCCGGCGGGTCAGTCGTTCACGCTCACCGTGGCAGGAGCGAACTTCGCGTGCGGCGGCGCTGGCCCGTCGGTGTTGTTCGACGGCGGCACGTTCACGACGACGACCTGCAGCGCGACGAGCCTCAACACCACCATCCCCGCGACCGCGGCCGGCACGAGTGACGTGGTGGTGCGCAACCCGAGCGGAGAGCTGAGCAGCGGCGTGGCGCTCACGCTGGTGACGCCCAACCCGGTGCCGACGATTTCGTCGCTGAACCCCACCAGCGCGAACAGCGGCAGCGGCGCGCAGACGCTCGCGGTGTCCGGCACCAACTTCCTGCCCAGCTCGGTCGTGCGTTACGCGGGCAACGCGCGCACCACGACGTTCGTCGACGCGGGCCTGGTGACGGCGGCGCTCTCGGCAGCAGACGTCGCGACGTCCGGGCCGCGCTCGGTGACGGTCTTCAACCCCGCGCCGGGCGGTGGCGAGAGCGCAGGCCAGACCTTCGACGTCATCTTCGTGAACCCGGTGCCGACGCTGAGCGCGGTGAACCCGAGCTCGGTGGTGGTGAACTCCAGCGCGCCGACGCTCACGCTGAGCGGAACGGGCTTCGTCGCCACGAGTCAGGCCACGTTCGACGGCTCGAATCGCAGCTCGGTGTTCGGCAGCGCGACGTCGATGACGATGACGCTGACGACCGCGGATGTGTCGAGCCCCGGCACGCACAGCATCGTGGTGACGAACCCGACGCCGGGTGGTGGCGCGAGCAACTCGCTGACCTTCACGGTGGGGAACGCGGTGCCGGCCATCACGGCGATCTCTCCGTGCGGCGTGGTCGCTGGAGCGGGCGCGACGGCCATCACCATCACCGGCACCAACTTCTTGCCCGGGACGACGCTCGACGTCGGAGGGACAGCGGTGACGCCGAACGTGATGAGCGCGACGCAGCTGACGGCGACGATTCCGGGCGCGTTGCTGGCGACGGCTCCGAGCAATCGCGCGCTGGCGGTGGTGGTGACGAACCCTGCTCCGGGTGGTGGGGCCGGCGCGGCGTTCACCTTCGGCGTGGCGAGCGCTTCGAGAGGATTCGCGACCGACGTGCAGTCGATTCTGCTCACCAACTGCGGCTCGAGCTGCCACGCGGCCGCGAGTCAGTCAGGCGGTCTCAACCTCGAGACGAACGCGCGCGCGAATCTGGTCGGCGTGCCGTCGGCGAACTGCAGCACGCTGACGCGCGTGAAGGCGTGCGGCTCGTTGCCGGCGGACAGTCTGCTCATCGACAAGCTGGCGGCTGGGCAGAACGCGACGTTCCCGGCTTGCGGTGGGCCGATGCCGGCCGCGGGTTCCATCACCGCGACAGAGTTCCAGACGATTCTCGACTGGGTCGCGCAGGGCGCCCCGCCGTGACGCTCTCCCTCTCCTTGCGAAGCGGGGAGAGGGCCGGCGTGAGGGGCCGTTCAGCCGCTCAGGGCGCGGGTTCGATGCGGCAGTTGCCCTTCACCGTACCGACGCAAACCAACGCATAACCGTCGGCCTTCTCGCCATCGGACAAGCACGCATCGTCGGGAATGTTGATCTGCCCCGCGAGCACCTTCACGCGGCACACACCACACGCGCCCATCTCGCAGCCCGCAGACAGGTTGAGCCCCGCCTTGCGCGCCGCTGACAGCACGTGCTCGCCGTCCTTCACCGGGAACGGCTTGGCCTTCCCGTCCTGCATGAACTCGACCTGGTGGGTCGCTCCGCCCGCGTCGCCGTCGTGCGACATGGTGAACTTCTCTTCGAGCACCAGCGCCGCGGGGAACTTCTGCATCACCACTTCGCGCGCCAAATCCATCAGCGGCTGCGGCCCGCACATCGCCACCACTTCCGGCTTCTCAGCCACACCACCGAACAGCGCGCCCAGCGATTCCTTCGACGGAGGACCCTTCACCGCCGCGTCGTCGTCGACGAGATACGTGATGGTGAACTTGCCGCCGCTGCCCGCCGCGAGCGCGTCGAGCTCGGCTTTGAGAATCTGCTCGTTCGCCGAGCGGTTGAAGTCGACCAGCGTGATGGGCGACGGCCAGCCCTTCTCAGCCTGCTCGTAGAGCATCGAGAGGAACGGCGTGATGCCGCTGCCACCAGCGATGAAGAGCGCGCGCGTGAATGACTCCGGCAGCACGAAGTGGCCGAAAGGGCCCTTCACTTCCAGCGAGTCACCGGCCGCGAGCTTGCTCGTCAGATGCACCGAAACCGTGCCTGCCTGCACGGCCTTCACCGTCAACCGCAGCGGCGTCTGCTTCGGCGAGCGGCTGAACGAATACGCGCGCCACGGCATCGACGCGTTGGGCCGCAGCAACACGAACTGACCGGCCTTGAAGGCCATGGTGCCATCGAGCTCGAAGCTGACGGTGGACGGGGTCTCCTTCGTCACCGTCGTCGCGCGCCACGACAACGACGCCGGAGTGGCGGGACGCTTCTGCTCCGGAGCCTTCTTCTTGCCGAACAATGATCCGAGGAAACCCATCGCCCGCGCTGTACCCCACCTTCCCGGCCCTGCGAAGAGCGACCCTGCACTGAATGACGAAGGAGTGATGAGCGCTGCTATACGCAGTGACGCGATGAACCTGCCTCCCTCGCGGTACTACGCGCGCGTCTTCGGCCTCGTGACGGCGGCGGTGCTGGCGTACCTGCTGATCCGCATCCTGCTCCCGTTCGCCGCGCCGCTGATGTGGGCGTTCCTGTTGGCGTTCATGCTGCAGCCGCTGAACAACAAGCTGCTCGTGAAGTGGCCCAAGAAGCCGGGTCTCGCCGCGGGGTTGCTCACCGCGCTCACGGCGGTGGTCGTGACGGGCCCCATCAGCCTCTTCGTCTTCGCGTTCCTGCGGCAGGCCACCGAGCTGCTCACGCGCTTCCAGAGCGAAGCGCACGAACGGCAGCTACCCGCGCTGCAGTTGGTGCTCGAGTTGAAGCCGGTGCAGATGGCGCTCACCCGCGCTGGCGAGTTCACCTCGCTCTCGAAAGATCAAATCCTCGCGTCGGCGTCGGAAGCCGCGCAGGGCGTGCTGCAGCAGGTCGCCTCGCTCGGCGGCACGGTGGTGGTCGGCGCGTTCAACGTCGTCACCCAGTTCGGCCTCACGCTGTTCCTGCTCTTCTTCTTCCTGCGCGACGGGAAGGACATGTTGCTGCGCGGCATCCGCCTCATTCCGATGACGCGCGCGCGCAAGGACGACCTCGGCTCCACGCTCGGCGGAGTCACCCGCGCCGTCGTGCTCGGCACGCTCGTCACCGCGGTGGTGCAGGGCACGCTGGTCGGCATCGGCTTCGCCATCGCAGGCCTGCCTTCACCGCTCGTGTTCGGAGCGGTCGGCGCCGTCGCGTCGCTCATTCCCATCGTCGGCACCGCGCTCGTGTGGGTGCCCGCATCGGTCACGCTCGTCGCGCAGGGTCAGACCGGCTGGGCGCTGTTCCTCGTGCTGTGGAGCGTGGTGCTGGTGGCCGGCAGCGACAACGTGATTCGCCCGATGATCATCTCCGGCAGCAGCAAGGCGTCGACGCTGCTCGTCTTCGTCGGCCTGCTCGGAGGCATCGGCGTCTTCGGCTTCGCCGGCATCTTCATGGGCCCGCTGGTGCTCACGCTCGTCGCCACGCTGCTGCGCTACGCCGACCAGGAACTGCCGCGCCTCTCGAGCAGCCAGTCGGGCGCCGCGCTGGCCTCCTTCACACCGTTGCCGTTCACCGATCCCGCCGCGGTCACGCAGCCGCCGAGCGTGCCTCCGCCCAAGCTGTTCCCCGATGAGCCGAAGATGAAGGAAGAGGCCGAGCGGCCGGCTCCGTCGGAGAAGCTCGAGGAAGAGCCGAAGCCCGTCACCAAGGTCGACAAGTGAAGCTCGGCCAGCAGCTGGTGATGACGCCGCAGCTGCAGATGGCGATTCAGCTGCTGAGCAAGCCGCACGCGGAAGTGGTGGCGGTGTTGCGTGAGCAGGCGGCGGGGCTGCGCGAGTTGAACGCCGACGAGGTCGACCCGCTCGACGCGAACGATCTCGAAGAGGGCTGGTTGTGGCAGCGCTTGCCGATGCTGCCGCGGCTGGCTGATCAACCCGAGCCCGACGTGTGGCTCACCGGAGAGCCGCTGGTCGCGACCGCCAACGGAACGCTCCCGCGATTCTTCGTCGACGCGTCGACCTCACGCGAACAGCAGTTCGTGTTGCGCGCGGTGCGCCAGCGCGCGCGCACCTACGAGAAGGTGGCCGCAGTGCTGGTTGCAGCGAACGAAGCGTGGCTGCGAAGCGGTGCGGGTGAAGCGACGCCCGTGAAGTTCCGCGACGTGGCGCAGAAAATCGGCATGCACGAGTCGACGATTCAGCGCGTGTGCGGCGCGGGCGTGATGCAGAGCGCACGTGGACTCGTGCGCTTCGATGCGCTCGTCGCGCGGTGATTCTTCAGCAGCCGCTGCCCCACGCGGGGTTGCAGAACGTCACGTCGCGCGTGATGACGCGCTTCACGTCACGCTTCCACGCACGGCCTTCGGTCGAGAAGCGGAACTGGTACTCGAATCGCGACCACGCCGACGGCGCGTAGAACAGCTCGCTCTTCGGCACCTCGAAGTGAAAGCGCCAGTCGTTGCCGACGCGACCGACGAACGTGAGGTCCTTCACCGGGAGCACCGCGCCATCGCGCGACGACTCGACCTGCGCGAACACGCCGACGCCTGACGAGCCCGAGTCGGTGAGACCCGGCACCCACACGTCGACCTCGACGAACATGCACGCGCGCTGCTGCGCGTACGAATCGAGCACCGCGCTCGCCGGAGCGCCGTCACTGCGCGAGCACGCGCGCGAGAAGCTCGAGCCCGGGTTGCCGGCCCACTCCACGCGCGCAGGCGCCGCGGCCGAGACGGGGAACACGTAGTTCGCGCCGAGGTTCGAGTCGTACGCCTCGCACGAACTGCCCGCGCCGGTCGAGTTCTTGAACCACACCTCCATCGAGGTCGCGCCGCTCGGCACGTTGACCTCGAAGGGCACGCTCTTCGCGCCGGCGTTCGACGGCACGCCGTTCGGCGCGTCGAAGCCGCGCACCGTGCCTTCGACGACGACGCCCGACGGCTGGAAGCGCACGAACGCGCGCAGGTCCCACGCGGGGAAGCCGTTGTGCGTGCCGCGGCAGGTGTCGAGTCGCTCGAGCGCGTAGGTGATGACGACGGGCTCGCCGGCGACGACGACTCCACGCTGCACGGTGCGCCAGCCAGCCTGGAAGTCGACCGCGCGCGGCTCGAGCGCGTCACCGTTGCACACCGCCGCGTCGTCGCCGAGCTTCCAGCCGCCCGCCTGATCGACCACGTAGCTCGCGAGCTCGTTGCCGACGCGGTTGTGGTCGAAGAGACGCGCTCCGCTGGTGGTGAGCAGGTACGGCGCGAGCTGCACGTTCGCGCGCGAGTACGCCGTCGCCGACATGCCGTCGCGGATGGTGTTCTTGTTCAGTTTGAAGCGGTAGCGCGTGAAGCCCGCCGGAGCGCCCGTCGTCTTGGTCCCGGCGATGACGTTCCAGGTGGTGGAGTCGATGTTCTTCCACATCACCTTCGGCTTCGCGCCTTCGGCGACCGCGGCGTTCGACACGTCGAGCACGCCGCTGAAGTTCCACCAGCAGAGGCCCGAGCTGCACGTCGTCGCGCCGCGCTCGACCGAGCGGAGGACGAGCTGGCAGTTGCGCTCAGCGGCGTCTTTGCCGTTCGCGCCGAGGAGCGGAGCGTCGTCAGTCGTGAACTCGTCGCCGGCGAACTCGGTCGAGTCGTCGATGACGGCGTCCTGAACTCCGCAACCCGCCGCCAGAACCGCCAGAACGCACCAGTAATAAGGAGTCCGCATCGCGGAGTGGGCGGCTAGCACACATGCGCGCACACACTCAACCGCCCCCGCGAGGGAGAGGAACGCATTGACCGTTGCAGACCACGAGCGAGCTGAAAGATCGCGCGCCGAGTTACTGCAGCGGCACCCTCACCCCGACCCTCTCCCTCGCGGGAGAGGGGGCTCTTACTGGCACTGACCAGTCGTCGTGTTGCACATCGCAGGAGCCGTGCATCCAGCACCCGCGTTGTTGCAGTTCGGGAAGCACACGCCCCACGGCGCAGGACCACCGTCGGTGAACCGCAACCCGCTGCAGACGTAGCCCGCGCGGCACGTGCCCTGACCCGTGCCCGTGCAGTTGCCCAGACAATTGCCGAGAGTGGTGTTCACGCCGACGTTGAGACACGTACCCGCGAGGCACTCCGCCATCGAGGTGCAGGCCGGCAGGCAGTAACCGCCCCGGAAGCCGAGGCCGGCATCGGGGAAGAGGCAGCTCATCGGCTCACCGGTGCTGGTGCCGGTCGACGTGAGGCACGAGTTGTCGGTCGTGCAGCCCGCTCCAGGCAGACCGCCCGAGGGAGGATTGCCGACGCACACGTGCGCGGAGAGCGAGCACTGCGTGTTGAGCGGGCACGTCTCGCACTTGAAGCCCGGCGCGCCGCACGCGGAGCTGCTCGTTCCCGTCTGGCACGCACCGAAGTCGTCGCAGCAGCCGTTGGGGCACGTCTGCGCGTTGCACATCTGGCAGGAGCCGTTCACGCACGTCGTGCCGCCCTGGCAGACCTGACACGCCTGACCGTTCACGCCGCACGCGATGTCGAGGGTGCCGCTCACGCACGAGCTGCCGTTGCAGCAGCCTGTCGTGCAGTTCGCGCAGGTCGTGCCGCCGCCACCACCGGTCGCTCCGCCGCCGCCCGTCGCACCGCCACCACCGGTCGCTCCACCGCCACCAGTCGCTCCACCGCCACCCGTCGCTCCACCGCCGCCGGTCGCTCCGCCACCGCCGGTCGCTCCACCGCCGCCGGTCGCTCCACCGCCGCCAGTTGCTCCGCCACCACCGGTCGCTCCGCCACCGCCGGTCGTTCCGCCACCGCCGGTCGCGCCACCACCACCGGTCGCGCCGCCACCGCCGGTCGCGCCGCCACCGCCAGTCGCTCCACCGCCGCCAGTCGCTCCGCCACCGCCGGTGCCGCCTCCGGTGCCACCACCTTGCGTACCGCCGCCGAGCTGACCGGCCATGCACGTGCCGAGGTTGCACACCTGGCCGAGGAAACACTGCTGACAGGAGCGACCCTGCGTGCCGCAGAAATTCTGCGACGGGTTCTGACAGTTCCCGCTCGTGTCACAGCAACCGAGCGCGCACGTTGACGTGTTGCACGGCGGCTTGCTGCTGCAGCTCGACGCCGTCACGCCGATACCCAGGCCGACGAACATCGAGAGAACGAGAAAACGGGTGTGGGTCATGGCGGCGGACGGTACTCCGTTTTCAATGGCGCGCACGGATCAGACCCGCTTTCTTCGCAGCCCATGAAGCGCTCGTTGCTGATCATCTGCGTCGCGATTTCCCTCGGTGCGTGTGCGGGCCGTCAGGTGCGGCAACCGCGCATGGAACGCGCGAAGGACCTGCTCGAAGGCGCCATGTCCTCGTTACGAGAGGCCACGAGCGACAAGGGTGGGCATCGCGCACGAGCGATCGAAGAAATTCAGGCCGCCATCGTCGAGGTCAACGCAGGAATTCAGTTCGACGACACCCACTGACGTTTCTGCATCACGCCGTACTCAACCCGCTGCACCCGCCAGGAGCATTCCCCATGAAGAAGACCCTGATCATCGCCGCCCTCGCCTTCTCTGCTGGTTTCGCGACGCAGGCGTTCGCCGAGAAGCAGCCCATGATGCACAAGGCGCTGGCGCAGCTCGAAGACGCGAAGAAGGCGCTCGAGGCCGCGACGGCCGACAAGGGCGGTCACCGCGCGAAGGCCATCGAGCACGTGAACTCGGCCATCGTGGAGACCCGCGCGGGCATCGAGTTCGACAACAAGAACTGAAGTTCGATTTGCTCGCAGCACCGAAGCCCGCTCGACGAGAGCGGGCTTTTTCATTTCAAGTCAGCGCTTGCTCTTCACCGGCGGCGCGACGTCGTCACGCACGTAGAGGCGCACGTCCCACTGGCAGTCCTTCGCGGGCGCTTCGACGACCGTGTACTCGCCGAACCACGAAGCGTCGCTCAAGTCGGCCTTCACGGTCTCGAGGCCAGCCTTCGCCTTCTCGGGGTCGCGACCGCAGACTTCGATGCGCGACTTCTTCGTCTCTTCGGTCGGGCGCTGGCCAATCCACACCACGGTGTTGTTGCGGCCCTTGTTGTGGCCGATGAAGTGGTCCTCGATGGCGTGCATCGCGCCGAGCGACGCGGCGTTGCTCAGAATCTCCACGCCGATGCGCGGCTCACAGCCCAGGTAGTGGCAGTAGTAGCTGCCCGACTGGAAGAACGGCTTCGGCGCGGTGGAGTCGATGCACATCGCGCGCGCGGCCATCACGCTCACCTTCGCGGTGTAGTCCTTCTTCGCGTCCTTGCAGTTGGGCCCGCGACAGCCGGCGGCCTTCACCTCGAGCGTGTCCTTGTTGATCTTCCACGTGCCGGTCACGACCGTGTTGCCCTTGGTCTTGTCGACCAGCTGCGCCTCGTACGCGCCGCGGCTGCGCAGCTGCATGTACTGCTGCGCGTCGCCGATCTCCGCGTTGTCGAGGAAGTCGTTGGCCGTCGGGAGCTGCGTGAGCGTGAGCAGAGCGAGAGCAGTCAGCATGGGTGTCCAAACAGTAGTCGAGTTGACCGGACGGCCAAGTACGTTCCCCATTCATGAGCGTCGCGAGTGCGCCGACGGAAGTCAGACAGTGCCCCGCCTGCAGCGAGGCCGCGATGGTGGTGGTGATGGAGTGGCAGCACACCACCAGCGGCTTCGACACCGGCATGGTGACGCGCGAGTACCGCTGCCAGCGCTGCGGGAAATGGGACAAGCGGCGGCCGCGCTCGACGGTCATCGCGTACTGGATCGTCGGCGTGTTGTTGCTCCCCGCGTGCGGCATGGGGTTGCCGTGGCTGTATCTGGCGTGGCGCGAGAGTCAGTTCGACAAGCGTCTGCCTCTGGTGCCGGGAGCTCCGGTGCCGGCGATGCAGTTTCCCGGTGGGCCTCCGAAGCGCACGTGCGGAAAGTGTGGAGGCATCGCGCGCGCCATCAACATCACGCGCCACACGCACCGCGGCGTGCCGACGGGCACCGACTACGAATACCAGTGCGGTCAGTGTCAGCTGAAGTTCACGACCGAAAATCTGCTCGGGCACATCACGTCGGGCTTCGGGTTTCTCGCGTTGATCGGCGTGTCGATGGCGTTCTTCTCCGGCGCGGAATCGCCCGGCTGGAAGTGGGGCGGCACCATCGTGTGCGGTCTGCTCGCCGGGTTTCTCGGGTGGCAGAGGATCGAGCGCATTCTGAATCGCTCGAAGCACCGCGCGCTGAGCTGAGCTGAGCGTTACTTCGGCGCTGCGCTCGCAGCGGCGCGGAGATCCTTCAGGCGCTGCTTGATGCCGGAGAAGATCTTCGGGAGCGAGCCGACCTGAGCGCCGCGAATGATGAAGTCCGGCACCAGCATCGCCGGGTCGGAGTCGACGAAGTAGATGACGAGCGACTTGTCCTTCGCCTCGCCCCAAGGCACCACCGTCCACGCGCCGCGGTTGCGCTTGTAGGTGCCCTTCACGAACGACCAGTCGCGGTGGAAGTAGCCCGCGGGTTCTTCACGCGCGACGGTCTTCGTTTCGGCCCACAGGTTGGTCAGCGGAAACGGCAGGCGGAGCTCGTCGAAGCAGATGGTCTCTCCGTCGACGACGGTGCGCTTGCTGGTCTTCGTCTCGGGGAGGAACTTCGAGAAGTGCTCGCAGTCGCGCGCGATGGGCCACACCTCGCTCGTCGGAGCATCAATCACGCCCATCGCACGACCGCACACGCCCTTGCCGTCGGTGGGCTTGAGCTCGTGAACGACGACCTCGCCCGAATCGAGCTTCTTCTTCTCGGCCTCGGTGAGGGTCGGCAGCTCGACGGGCTGTGCGAGTGACGCCGCCGCGCTGATCAGCAGAAGAACGGGAACGAGACGTCGCACGTGGCCGACTGTACAGAGTCAGCGTCGATACAGGCAAAGCTCCTCGTCGCTTCCTTTCAGTTTGGTCAAACCCTGGAAGGCGAAGCCGATGGACTCGAGCAGCTTGCGAGAGGGCGCGTTGTCCTGACTGCAGATGGCGAGGAGCACCTCGAGCTTCAGCGCGTCGGCTTCGGCGAGCGTGTCGAGCGCGGCTTCTTTCGCGTAGCCGTGACCGCGGGCGGCAGGGAGAAACGCGAAGCCGATGTCGGGGTGCGGGAGCGTGTCGCGCACCACGAGGCCGCACAGACCGATGGGCGTGGAGTCGCGGGTGACGATGTAGAGGCCGAAGCCCTTCGACGCGTAGGTGTCGCGCAGCTTGCCGATGTAGCCGCGCGCGGAGGCCTCGTCCTTCACACCGCGGTCGCCGATGTACTTGATGAAGTCGGGGTCGGTGAGGAGCGCGACGATGAAGGCTGCGTCCGAGTCTTCGGCGTGGCGGAGAATGAGTCGCTGCGTACGTCGCATGCGCATGTCGTGGCGCAGAGTCGGCGCGTGAGCAACTGCGCCTTGAGGGACCGAAGGGGTCGCGTGTTTCTGGCCGTGCCGAAAAGCGACCAGCCCCTCGACTTCGAGCAAATTTTGCTCGGTTCGTTCACCACTTCGTGAATTTGGCTGTTCCAGCAGCCACTTTCGCGAAGTCGTGAAAATTGGGCTCAATTCGCCCATGGCGAGGGGCACGTTCGCCTCTCGGCACGGCGAAGAACCCGCAAACACCACCCACCCTCAATGCCGTTTCTACGAACATCGCGCAGCGCCCGAACAGCCAATTTCACGAACTGGTGCTCACGCACGACGCCGCGTAGAACCCGCGCCATGCGCTTCACGCCGCTCCTGCTCGCACTGACCGCCTGCTCACCCGCGATGGGCCCGACGACCACGGGCGACACCTTCGGCGACACGCACCAGGGCCACTACCACCTGGGGCCCGTCGACTGGGCGCAGACGCAGTGGACGAACTCGTGCGGCCCGTACGCTCCCGCAGCGCAGACGCTCGAAGGACTCTTCCTCGCCGGCGTCGACAACAGCTTCAACGGCGCGGGCCAGCTCTGCGACGCGTGCGCGCTCATCACCACCAAGAAGGACAACAAGACGCTCCTCGTGCGCATCATCACCACCGGCGTGTCGAACGCCGCGGGCGACATGGACCTGAGCCCTGAGGCGTTCCAACAACTCGGAGACGACGGCACGCGCGCGATGAGCTGGCAGCTCGCGAAGTGCCCCGCGTCGAGCGGCAACTTGGCGCTGCAATTCCAGACCGGAGCGCACACCGACTGGACGAGCTTCTGGGTGCGCAACCCACGTCTCCCGCTCGCGAAGGTCGAGGTGAAGAGCAACCGCCACGCGAACTTCTTCGCGCTGCGACGTGAGACGGACGGCACGTGGAACGACGACTCCGGCTTTGGGCCCGGCGAATTCACCCTGCGCTTCACGGCGACGACCGGCGAGACGGCGACGCTCACCCGCTCCCAATTTCAACCGGGCGAGTTCGTCAGCGGCGACAGCCAGCTCTGAACATCACAACGGCGCGTTCGAGAAGAAGCGCAGCGGGCACAGCTCAAGCGCGTCCTGCAACGTGCCGGAGTACGTCCACCGCGCGGAGCCCTCGAGCTCGAACGTGCTCGCCGGCCGTTGGCAGTCACAGTCGAACTTCGTCTCGTCGGTGTTGGGCTCGCAGGTCACGGTGATTTTCGACGAGTCGCTGCAGCCGAACTCCCACGTGTAGCCCTTCCCGCTCGCGGTGCCGTGCCCGACGCCGCCTGCGTGATAGCGGTCCTGCAGCTCGTTGCGCGTGCCGAGGAGCAGGCCTGAGCACCACTCCGCCGAAACGTCTCCGCGGAACTCGCGGCCATCGGCGAGCTGCGCGTTGAACGACACGTCCATCGACTTCCCTGGAGCGATGCGCTCGAGCCACACCTCGTGCGACGTCGAGCGCACGCGCGCCGCATCAGCGCTGGTGAGGGTGAGCCCGTAGTTCGTGCGGTCCTCGACGCGCGGCAGCGACGACGCACGCCCGACCTCGGTGTCGGGCACGAGCAACAAGCCAGTGGGTCCAGTCGCCGCGAGCGGTCTCGCGAACGGCCACACGCCGAGCAGCGTCGCATCGGGGAAGGAGCGCAGGTTGCAGTAGTTGCGTTCCAGCGTCACGGCGTCGCACATCGAGCCGTTCTGCGTGGTGCCGAACACCACCACCGTCGCGCGGTGCAGCCCGAGCACGGTCTCGTATTCGAGCGGCAACGCGGCAGCCGAGGTGACGGGAAACGGTTTGCCGGCGAGCAGCACGTCGGGGTCGGCGCACGACGCGAGCGCCAACAACAGCGCCGCGCGGCGCATCACGGCTTGGCGCGCGCCGCGGTCTCGACGGCCTCCCGGTGCGCATCGATGTACGCCTCGACGTCTTTGTCTTCGACGCCGAGGTCGCGCAGCACGCCCGGGTAGATGCCCTTGAACGCAGGGGACTCGAGCTGATCGCGCAGCTTGAAGCTCATCTTCAGCACCGCTGCGCCGAACAATTTCTGCTCCTGCGTCTTCGCCATGCGGCCGCTTCTATCAGTTCGCGAGCCACATCAAGATGGCGCCGAGGTTGAGCACGAAGAGTACGGCGCCGAGCGCGACGGCCAACCCGCCGACCACCATCAGCGCCATCACCACGCGAGCGCGCGCCTGGCTGCGACGGTGCGAGGGCTCGGCGACTTCCGCGAACTGAATCGACTCGATGAGCGTGGTCCACGTGCCGCGTTCGTGCACGAGGTCGAGCGGCTTCAGCTGCCCGCTGGCCAGCTGCAGCTCCACCGCGGTTGGGTTGAGCTCGAGCTCTTCGTCTTGCGGCTCTTTGGGCCGGCGCACCACCTGCGACGCGAGGTACCAACGCACGCCGAGCACCGCCGCGCCCGCGAAGAGCACCAACTCGACGACGTACACGGGGCTGCCCCACAGCCGCACGAACTTGTCGTGCGCCATCAGCAGGAAGAGGAAGGTGAGCGTGCCGAAGACGGAGAGAAAGCGAATCTGCAGACTGCGCCACTCCGGCTCGTCGCTGAGGATGGAACCGCGCGCCAGCTCACGCCGGGCGATGCGCCGAACCTTCGCCATGACTCACTCGTCCTCGTCGCCCTCGTCGTCGTAGTCGGGCATCACCTGCTTCTTCGAGATGGGCGTCAGCTTGTCGGGCACGAACGTCAGGCGGCGCCAATGGCCCTCGCCTTCGGCCTTCGTGCGCTGGCCCTTCACGTCATCAGCCGCCTGCAGCATCAACGCGCGCTGATCAGCAGTCAGCCCCATCACGGCGTACACGCGGCCGAGCTTCGCGCTCTTCTCGGCGAGCGACTTGCCGACCGCCGCGAACTTCGGGTCGGCCGCGGGCTTCAAGGTGCGCTCGTCGACGTGCGACTCACGACGCGGGCGCTCGTCGCGCTTCTTGTCTTCGTGCTTCTTGTCGTCGTGCTTCTTCGCGGCCTGAGCGGGAGCCTTCGCTTCCTTCGCTTCGCGCGGCTCCTTCGCGTCCTTCGGTTCCTTCGCTTCCTTTTCCTCGCCCTGCTGCTGCTGCTGCTGTTGCGAGCGCGGCTCGGGGAACGCGTTGACGCCGAGATTCACCCAGCGGCGCGGCACGTTCGGGCGATTGACGACCTTGTTGAGCCAGAACTGCACGCAGTCGACGAGGTAGCTGCGCTTGCCCGGCGTGATGCCCGGCAGTTCCGCGCCACCCGCTTCGAAGTGCACCGCCACGCCGAGCGAGCCGTCGGGCATGTCCTTGAAGTCGAGCTTCGCGGGGTACTCCATGAGCTTGAACACGTCGCCCAGCAGCGTCTCGATCTGCGGGCGCTTCACGCCGGGCAGCTCGGCTGGCGCGGCGAGGGTCTCGGACATGGCGCTCACTTGGCTCCGGCTCCGGCGCCGGTGGCAGGCGTGATGAGCTGGCCCTTGCTCTTCAGGTACCGGCGCAGCGCGAACTGCTGAACGATGGACAGCAGGTTGTTGGTGAAGATGTAGAGCGCCAGACCCGCCGGGTAGTTCATCATGATGGCGGTGAAGAAGATGGGCATGACCCAGGTCATCAGCAGCTGCTGGGTCTTGTCGGTCGACATCTGCGGCTGCAGGCGCTGCGTGGTGAGCATGGTGATGCCCAGCGCCAGCGGGAGCAGGTAGGTCGGGTCCTTCGAGGTGAGGTTGCTCCACACGCCGAAGAACGGCTCGCCGTACAGCTCGTAGCTGGTGCGCAGCGTGGTGAAGAGCGCGGCCCAGATGGGGAGCTGAATCAACAGCGGCAAGCAGCCCGTGAGGTTCGCCATGGGGTCGATGCCGGCCTTGCGCATCTCTTCCATCTGCTTGACCTGATCATCGGGGTACTTCTTGCGGATCTCGTCGATCTTCGGCTGCATCGACTTCATCTTCTCGGCGTTCACCATCGAGCGATGGGTGAGCGGCACGAGCAGCACCTTCACGGTGACGGTGAGAAGAATGATGGCCGCGCCCCAGTTGCCGACCAGGCCGAAGAAGAAGCGCAGCATGGCGATGAGGATCTTGCAGATGACGGCCCACAGGCCGAAGTCGACGGTCTTCTCGAGCTGCGGGTCGAACGAGGGCTGCGCGCCCTCGACGGTGGCGGTGGTGCCGATCTGCTGCAGGAGCCCCAGGTCCTTGGGGCCGAGGAACACGCCGAAGCGCTTGGTGACGCTCTCACCGGCGCCGAGCGTGACGGGCACGAGCATCGCGGCGCCGCGCTGTGCGGGGCGGGCGGTGACGGTGCAGCGGCCATCGGTCGCTCCGTCGAGCGGCCAGATGGCGGTGAGGAAGTACTGCTGATCGATGCCCACGAAGTGGAGCATTCCCTTCTTCTCGTCTTCGTATTGCGGCGCGCTGCCGCAGCTGAACATTCCGCCTTCCGAGGGCGGAATCTTGCGCGTCACGTCGTCGCCGACGCGGCACAGCACGGAGGCCTGGTTGCCGATGCCTCCGAACATCGAGGGCGCCTGCTCGGCGTCGGGCTGAATGGCGCGCAGCGCGTGCACGCCCAATTCACCGCTCACCATCGCGCCGCTGACGTTCTTCACGGTGACGGCGAGCTGCGAGAGGTAACCGGCCGCGGTGCCCGACGGCGCGTCGCTCTTCCAGGTGAAGGTCTTGGTGATTTCCCACGGGCCCTGGCGAGTCGAGAACACGACTTTGTTGGGGCCCTCTTCGACCACCGCGTAGCGCGAGAACGCCGAGACGGTGGCGCCTGACATGGTGACCGCGAGGTTGGGGCCGAGCGCGGGCACGGGGCGCGCGAGGTTCATGTGCGGTGGCGGGTCGAACTTCTCGCCGAACAACTTCTGGTAGCCCTGCGGAATGGTGAGCGCCTTCTCTTCGCGCTCGCGCTCGCCGGTGAGCTCGGCCGAGGCGAGACCGCCGCCTTCGGTGGTGAAGATGAACTTGGTGGTGGCGCGATCGATCTTCACGTCGCGCATCGGCAGCTCGGGCACCGGAGGCGGCGCGACGGGCGCGGCGGCGTAGACGATGCCTCCATCGGCGTCGAGCACCACGCCACCGTCGGCGTCGAGCAGCGGCACGGGAGCGACCGGCGCGACGGCGGGCGGCGGCACGTTCTGCGCGAGCGCACCGGCGCCGGCGTCGAGACCACCATCGGCGAGGAGCGCCTGCGCGGCGGCTTCAGCTTCGGCCTGCGGGCCCCACACGAACTTGGTCCACACGATCGTGAGCCCGAACGACAGCGCGATGGCGAGGATGAGACGTTTCTGTTGATCCATGACTTCTATTCCCCCTCGCCTGGTTTCGCGGGCAGAGGGTTGGGGTGAGTGGCCGGCACGAGCAGGCCGGCCAACGACGGGTGCACTGGAGCGCGAAGGCGCGCAGCGATTTCAGGTTCACGCGCGTCGAGAAATGCCTCGGCGCTCTTGCCATCACGTGGAGGAACCGGGTCGAAGCCGCCCGGGTTGAACGGGTGGCAGCGCGTCACGCGGCGCGCGGCGAGAAAGAAGCCCTTGATGGGCCCGTGAACCGCGAGCGCGCCCATGGCGTACACCGAGCACGACGGGTGGAACCGGCACATCGGCGGGAGGAACGGCGAGACGACCGCTTTGTAGAAGCGCAGGGGCAGCAACAACAGCTGCACCACCAGCGCGCGGATCATCGGGCGCCGTACTTCTTGTGGAGTTCAGCGCACGCGCGCTCGAACGACTTCGAGAGACGCGCGAAGTCGGCCTCGGCGGCGCTGTTTCTGGCGATGAAGACCATGTCGAGCGCCCTGGGGAGCGAGTCCTTCTTCACGCGAAACAGCTCGCGAAGCCTGCGGCGAATGCGGTTGCGGACGACGGAAGGCCCCACCTTGGTGGAGACCGTGAGACCCAACCGCGTCAGCCCGTCGGCTCTTCCATTCGGGAGGACCAG
Source organism: Archangium sp. (assembly GCA_047600485.1). Taxonomy (GTDB): domain Bacteria; phylum Myxococcota; class Myxococcia; order Myxococcales; family Myxococcaceae; genus Archangium_A. The sequence continues at coordinate 8,368,862 of JASGKS010000001.1, read as the reverse complement.
ACACAACAGGCAGTCCGCGGTGATTTTGAAGCCTTTGTCCTGAACCTTCAGAAACTCGGTACGGCGGCGCAGGCGCACTTCCTTGGGAAAGGAGAACGCGCCCGGCTTCTTCGGCGAAGCATCTGCGCCTGCGGCGACGGCGTTGCCGCTGGCGGAGACCGAAGTCATGTCACTTGTCGTACGCGCGGATGACGAGGCGCTTGCGGCCCTTCGCACGACGGCGCTTGAGGACGGCGCGGCCCGCCTTGGTGGCGTTGCGCTTGCGGAAGCCGTGCGCGCGGTTGCGCTTCACTTTGCTCGGCTGGTACGTCGGAACTCGCTTGGCCACGGGGTGGCTCCTTCTTTCAAAGCTGTTGCGTGAAACCGCCGGAAGGAATGATCCGGCAGACGGCGGCGGCCTTATTCCGGCCTGTCAGGGCGCGTCAAGGAATTGAGGACCGATCACTGCAGCGTCAGCAGCAGGTCGTACGTGCTCACCCGCGCTCCAACCGCCACGATTTCGACGGTGTACGTGCCGGTGACCGCCGCCTGGAAGCTCGACGGGAGACCCATGCCCATCGGCCCGCGCACGAAATACGAGAGCGCTCCCTGGCCTGAGACGTTCAACGTCACCTGCTGACCGGCGGTGGCGCTGAACGTGAACACGTCGCGATCTTCGGTGAACTCCAGACGCCCCGTTCGTTGAACGCCGGAGACGAGCGTCGCCGGCACCGCCTCGTCGAAGTCGTCAGTCACCAGGCGCGCGGTGATGTCGTAGGGCACGACGCCATTGGCGTTCACCGTCGCGAGGAAGCGGCTGGCGCCGCGGAAGCCGAACTTTGCGTTCAGCACACTGGTCGACGCGAGGGTGAGATCGGCCGGGTCCTTCAGGGTGAACAACACCGGCTCCGGGCTCACCACTTCGACCTCGAAGATCTGGGCTCCGAGCGAGTCGATGGCGAACACGTCGATGTCCGAGCTCAGCTGCGCGAAGCCGCTGACGGTCACGCCCGTGGCGAGCACCGTCGCGGTCGCTCGCGTGTCGCCGTGATCATCGACGCCGGTGTCGATCAGCTGGACGGTGTAGCGGAGTACTCCCTGGCCGCCGTTGACGCGGATGAAGACGTCGTTGCCGTCACCGAGGAAGCCGCCGCCGATAGCGGTTCCGTTGCTCGACGCGACGACCACCGCCGCGCCCGGCACCAGCACGCGATAGAAATGCCCGGGCAGCGTCGGCGCGCGAAACACGTCGCGGTCGGCTGGGAACTGAATCACGCCCGAGACCGTGCCGGTGAAGGCCGTCGCCATCGAGTCGACGTCGCCATGATCATCGACGCCGAGATCGTCGACGCGCACGGTGGTCGCGACCGACATGCCCGATTGATCAGACCACAACACGTACGCCGTGCCGTTCGACGCCGCGCGGAAGTTCGATTCCATCATGTTGCCGTCGATCACCAGCGAGACCTGACCCGCACCGGTGACCACGTCGTACGCGTGATTGGCGACCACCGGCACCGCGAGCACGTCGAAGTCGCCTTCCCAATCAGCCACCACGTCGACGACCTGCCCTGGGGTGATGGGCGTGGCGCTCGTCGTGTCGTCTCCGTGTTGATCGACGCCGAGCACCGAGAGGCTCACGTCGTAGGCAGCGGCCTGACGGCGCACCTCGCTGATCAACACCGTCACCACTCCGGGCTGCGCGGTGAACGTCACGCGGCGCCCGAAGCCCGTCGCGATGGGCGCTCCCGACGCGTCGACGGCCGCGAGCTGGAAGTTGGCGCTCGAATCGTTCGACGTGAGCGCCACGCGGTACACGTTCCTCGCTTGCGCGGTGAAGCTGAAGGCGTCGACGTCGTTGGGGACCACCACGCCATGCACCGAGCCACCGACGCCCAGCGGCGTGGCGTCGACGCTGGAGTCGCCGTGATCATCCGCTCCGAGATCGAGCACGCGCAGCGTGAAGGAATCGAAGCGCCGCGTCGACGAGAGCACCTGCACCCACTGCGTGCCGGTGCGTTGCGCGGTGAACGCCGTCGACGTCGTCTGGTTGTCCTGCTGCTGCACCAGGCCGAAGCTGTCGAGCACACGAATGGTCGGCGCCGCGAACTGCGTCTGCGCCCCGATTCCGTAGGCGTGCCCCTGCTGCACCTCGACGGCGAAGGTGTCGACGTCGCTGCTCAGCTCGAGGTTGCCGGTCGCGAGGTCGCCCAACGGCAGCGGCGTCGCGCCGGCGGCGGTGTTGGAGTGATCATCGAAGCCGAGATCCGTCACCACCACCGAGTACGTGCCGGAGCTCGCCGTGGGGCTGATGGTCAATGTCACCGGCGCACCGTCGGCCGAGCCCTTCCACACCGGAGAGTCCTGCAGCCCCGAGCCCACGAACGACAGCACCTGGTTCAGCTCGCTGACGACGCGCAGCTGCGTGGGGCCGTTCACGGTCGGCAGGTAGAGATGCGCCGGCTCCTGCGGAATCGTGAACGAGTCGAGGTCCGCGTCGCGATCGATGCGGCCGTCGAACACCACTCCGGGCCGCAGCTCTTCGGAGAGGGCCGGCGTGTCGCACGCGTCGTCGGAGCCGAGCTGCGTGAGCTCGACCGTGAAGTCGCTCACCGTGCCGTCTCCACGCACGCGCGCGAGGAGCTGGGTTTCCTGCGCGTACGCCACGGTGACCTTCTGGCCCGGCGTGACCGCCACCGACTGCGTGCCGCGCGAGAGTTCGAGCATCGCCGCGCCGCGAAGCACGATGCTGGTCGCGACGTGAGGCTCGAAGCTCAGCCGAAACACGTCGACGTCGGTCGGGTACTGCAGCTGCCCCTGAACGGTCTGCCCCACGGTGACGGTCTGCGAGGCGTCGTTGGGAAAATCGTCGACGCCGCGGTCGACCGCGAGCAGCTCGTAGGACGTCACCGGGCTGGCGGCAGAGACGGCGCGCACCTGAACCAACAGCTCGTTGCCCGCGGTCGCGGTGCGCACAGTCGGCGTGTGGCCGCTCGAGAAACCGGCGCGACGCAGCGGCGTCTCTTCGAAGACCTCGAGAGAGACGTCGCCGCCAGTCGCGAAGAGCACCGAGAGCTCGACGATGTGCCCCGGAGGCACCTGCAGGCGCAGCCAGTCGCGATCTCCCGCCGGTGCGAGCGTGCGCATGAAGTGCACGTTGAGGCCTCCGGTCGGAGCGAGCGCCGGGCACTCGTCAGGCTCGGCTGGGTCTCCGTCTTCGTGTTGCGCCGTGCAGTCCCACGCGGGGAAGTCAGAACAGCCGCCATCGAGCTCGAAGGTGAACGCCGAAGCGCACTCGCAGTTCGCGGCGCCGTCGACCAGCAGACACGTGTCGCGCGGCGCGGTGCACGGGTTGGGAGCGCACGCCGAGGGCGGCACGCACGCGCCGTTCACTTCGACCAGCGTCTCGGGGCAGCGGCAGCGCGCGCCCTGCTCGTCTTGCTCACAGACGGAGTGCACCAACCCGACGCACGGGTTCGCGGCGCAGAGGTCGACGGCCTGCGCGACGCACGTGTTGCCGATGAGCACCGTGCCCTCTCCACACTCGCGCGTCGGCACACAGCTCAACGCCGCCGTGATCCACGCCGCCACCAGGAGCCGTCGCATGCGCGCACTCTCGTTGAACCGACCGTCGCTGTGAATTGGCTCTCCACACGTGCTGTGGAAAACGCTGTGGAGTCTGTGGAAAACCCCGCCCTCCTCCCTGTGGGAACTGTGGAAAACGGGCTCGAGAAAGTGGTCCGCATTCGTTTTGCAGAGCACGCACTCACAGTCATGTTTCCACAGCGTCACGTCACTTTCGGGCAAAGGTCAGGTCACGAGGCTTCCACAGGACTGGACATGGTCGCGAAGTGCGCGAGGCTGCTCGCCTTTTCGGAATGTGTTGATCCCGAAAATCTGGCGGGTGTACGAGGCCCGCCCCGTTTTTCGCTTCGCCTTTGCTTCACGCAAAACTGGACGCACGTCGAACCATGGCCGACTCGACTTTCTCCGCTGGAGCCAAAGACCTGTGGCAGAGCGCTCTGGAGCGCCTCCGCAATGACGGACAGACCTACGTGGTCAGTCAGCTCCTGCAGCTCCACCCGCTCAAGCTCGAGAACGATTCGCTGACGCTGGGCGTGGAAGACCTGTTCTTCCGCGACTGGGTCGATGACCACTACTCCGAGCTGATGGGCACCGCGCTCGCGCTCGCGCATGGCAACGCCGTGCACGTGTTGTGGGAAAAGGTCGAGAAGGCGAGCGTGCCGGTGGTGTCGCAGATCACGCCTCCGCCGATTTCGTCGCTGCGTCGGCCGGCGCGCCTGAACGAGCGCTTCACCTTCGAGACGTACGTCGTGTCCGACAGCAACCAGCTGCCGGCAGCCGCCGCGTACGCGGTGAGCGAGTCGCCGGGCCGCGCGTACAACCCGCTCTTCATCTACGGCGGCACGGGCCTCGGCAAGACGCACCTCTTGCACGCCATCGGCAACCGCATCATCTCGCGCAACGCGAGCGCGCGGGTGCTGTACCTGTCGAGCGAAGAGTTCACCAACCTCTTCATCGAGTCGGTGCGCGATCAGAAGATGACCGAGTTCCGTCGTCGCTTCCGCGAGGAATGCGACGTGCTCCTCATCGACGACATCCAGTTCCTCGGGAAGAAGCAGGAGACGCAGAACGAGTTCTTCTACACGTTCAACGCGCTCCACCAGATGGGCAAGGCCGTGGTGATGACGTCGGACACCGTGCCTTCGGAAATTCCCGGCCTCGAAGACCGCCTGCGCTCGCGCTTCGCGATGGGCCTCATCACCGACGTGCACGAGCCGAACTTCGAAGCGCGCATGGCGATTCTGAAGAAGAAGGCCGCCGCCGAGGGCGTGAACCTCACCGACAAGGTGACGCAGTTCATCGCGCGGCACGTGGTGAAGAACGTGCGAGAGCTCGAAGGCGCGCTCATCAAGGTGACCGCGGTGCATGCGCTCACCGGCCAGCCGCTGACCGAGGAATTGTGCGCGCAGGTGCTGGCCGACCTGATTCCCGCGCAGAAGGCGCTCGACGCCGAAGCGATTCAGCGTGAGGTCGCGCGCTACTACAAGCTGCCGGTCGACGAGCTGCGCGGTGAGCGTCGCGTCAAACACGTGGCGCACGCGCGGCAGGTGGCGATGTACCTGTGCCGTACGTTGACCGCTGCGTCGCTGCCGGAGATCGGCAAGCGCTTCAACAAGGACCACTCGACGGTGCTGACCAGCGTGCGGAAGATCGAGACGCTGAAGGAATCGGACGAGCAGCTGAAGCTCGAGCTGGGTGAGCTGTCGCAGAAGCTCGCCAGCGCGTGACGTCAATTCTCTGACGTCGTCGCCGCTGATCCACCGGCCCAGGTCGTGCAGCACCAGCGCGCATGCGCCGCATTCCCGGTCTGCTGGCAGCGACCCTGGTCTTCGTGGCCGCGCTCGCGCTCGCCGAGAAGGTCGCGGCCAACGTCGAGGAGCAGTCGGCAGCGCTCGCACGCGAGCAGTTCAGTCGCGCCAGTGAGCGCCTGCAGGACGACGTCGAACGCCGGCTGCAGCTCCCGATGTACGGGCTGCGCGGTGCGCGGGCGACGCTGCTGAGCGACGAAGGCGCTTCGGTGCTCAACGTCGACCCTCGGCGTGAGCGCGAGCTGGTTTCAGCCTTCGTTCGCGCGAGAGACCTCGACCGCGAATTCCCGGGCGTGCGCGGCATGGGCTTCATCGAACGCATCGAGCGCGGCGGCGAAGCGGCGTTGTCGGAGTCGGTGCGCCAGAGCGACGCCTGGAGTTTTGCCGTGCGCTCGCAGGCGCTGCTCGCGACCGACCTCTACGTCATCACCGCCATCGAGCCGCGCTGGCGCAACGAGCCGGCCTTCGGCTTCGACGTGGGCTCCGAGAGCAACCGGCGTGCAGCCGTCGAATACGCGCTGGTGCACGGCGAAGCGCTGAGCGGCCCCGTCACGCTGATGCAGGACGCGCGTCGTGGGGTCGGCATGCTGCTCATGGTCCCGGTGTTCAGTCCGGGAGCGAAGCTGGGTACCGACGGCGAACGGCACTCCGCGCTGCGCGGCCTCGTCTACGCACCGGTCATTGGCAAAGAGCTGTTCGCGGGCGTCGAGCGCGCGGCCGACTTCGAGGTCGACCTCGACGTGTACGACGTCACCGAGGGCCCCGAGCGCATGGTCTTCGATTCCGACGACCACACGACGAAGGGCCGGCCGGTGCGCGACGCGAAATTCGCAGCGCACCGCACCCTCGCGTTCGGAGGGCGAACGCTTCGCGTCGACACCTATTCGATGCCGTCGTTCGAGGCCGAAGCGGTCAACCGCACCGCGTCGCTGTACCGGCTGTTCGGCGCGTTGCTCGCCCTGTTGGCCGCTGTGCTGACCTGGGTGCTGGGCAATGCGCGTGCGCGAGCGCGGGTGCTGGCGGAGCAGATGACGGCAGATCTTCGCCTCGCCACCGAGCGCGCCGAGCGCATGAACCGCGAGAACGCGTCGCTCCACCGCGCGCTGCACACCAACTTCATCGTCAGCGTCACCGACGCGGCCGGCACCATCATCTCGGCCAACGACCCGATGCTGGAGCTGACGGGCTATTCCCGCGACGAGCTGATGGGTGCCAACCACCGCATCGTGAACTCGGGCACGCACCCGCCGGAATTCTGGAAGGCCGTGTGGAGCACCATCGCGCGCGGTGAGTCGTGGCGTGGCGAGGTCTGCAACAAGCGCCGCGACGGCACGCAGTACTGGGTCGACACCGTCATCGCGCCGCTGCCCGACGCCACGGGGCGCACGCGCCGCTACGTGTCGATTCGCACCGACGTCACCAGGCGCAAGGAGAACGAGCTCGAGCTGGCGCGACAAACCGAGCTGGCGCGCACGTGGGCGCAGCGAGCGGAAGAAGCGAACCAGGCGAAGAGCAGCTTCCTCGCCACCATGAGCCACGAGATCCGCACGCCGATGAACGGGGTGCTGGGCATGACCGAGCTGCTGCTCGGCATGAGCCTCACGCCCGAGCAAGACGAGGTCGCGCGCACCATTTCCCGCTCGGCCGAGGCGCTGCTCGTCATCCTCAACGACGTGCTCGACTTCTCGAAGATCGAAGCCGACAAACTCGAGTTCGAGAACCTCGCCTTCGACGTGCATCAGGTGCTCTACGACACCGTCGAGCTCTTCAAGGCGCGCGCGCTCGAGAAGGGCATCGAGCTGCTGGTGCGCATCGGGTCAGACGTTCCTCACGAGGTCATGGGGGACCCCACCCGCGTTCGGCAGGTGGTGCTCAACCTCATCGGCAACGCGCTCAAGTTCACCGAGTCGGGCCACGTGGTGCTCGAGCTGAAGCGTGAAGAGAACACGCTGTTCCTGGCGGTCGAAGACACCGGGCCCGGGATTCCCGAAGAACGTCAGCGCGTGCTCTTTCAGCCCTTCACGCAGGCCGACGTGTCGACCTCGCGCAAGCACGGCGGCACGGGTCTGGGGCTCGCCATCTCGCGGCGACTCGCGCGCGGCATGGGCGGCGACCTCGTCATGCAGAGCACGCTGGGCGTCGGCACCCGCTTCACGCTGTCGCTGCCGCTGGGTGCGATGAAGCCGGCGGTGGTGAGCGAAGGGCGCCGCCTCGAAGGCAAGCGCGTGCTGGTGGTCGACCTCCACCCGCTGCAGCGCCAGCTGCTCTCGGCCGCGCTCGTCGAAGAAGGCGCGCAGGTCGAGAGCTGCGCCACGCTCGAGGCCGCCGTTCACGCGATGGCGGCGTCTTCGTTCGACGTCACGCTGTGGGACGACCGGCTCGTTCCGGCGACGTTCCAGTCGGGCGCGCACGTGGTGCAGCAACGCGCGCGCGGGCGACACGAAGGTGCGGCGAACGTGCCGCGGCCCGCTCCGCTCGACGTGCTGGTCGACGCGCTGCTCTCCGCGCAGCCCGGGTTGCAGCCCACGAAGACGCCTCTGCCGGTGCAAGCGGCGCACAGCCTCACCACTCACTTGCGCGTGCTGGTGGCCGACGACAACGCGGTCAACCTGCGCGTCGCGCGCGGCATGCTCGAGCGGCTCGGGTGCGAGGTCACCTGCGTCGACGATGGCGCGCGAGCCGTGCAGGCGTTCGAGAAGGGCGGCTGGGACGTGGTCTTCATGGACTGCCAGATGCCGCAGCTCGACGGCTACGAAGCGACCGCGCGCATTCGTTCGCTCGAGAAGGGGCGGCGCACTCCCATCGTCGCGATGACCGCCAACGCGAGCAATGACGACCGTCAGCGGTGTCTCGATTCCGGCATGGACGACTTCCTGGCGAAACCCTGCCGCATCGCCGACTTGAGCACGGTGCTCGAGCGGTGGGGTCGTCAGCGACGTGCGGCGTGAGTGTCAGATTTTCTCTTCGTTGCGCTGGTGTGCGCGCGGAGTGATGCTTGGAGGACCGCGTCAGCCACGAGCGGGGGGATCGGCTGTGCGCACCTGGGAGATGTGACGCGTGCCGATCGAACTCGCTGAGCTGAAGACCAAGTCTGGACACCCGGTGGTGCGCGCGAAGTTCGTGAGCGAGGTCACCGTGCAACACGCGAAGGAATATTTCGCCGTGGTGCGCGCCGGCAGCAAATACGACGGCTGGGGTCACCTCGCGTGCGGCAACGTGACCGGCGTTTCCGCCGAGGTGCGCAAGGTGCTCGCGAGCGAGCAGACCGATTCGGTGAATCCTCCGCCGGTGGCGGTGGTGCTCGACTCGGCGCTGGCGCGCATGGCGGCGGCGCTGACGATGCGGCTGTCGGGAAACGAGAACACCGACTCGTTCAAGTCAGAGGAAGAAGCGCTGGAGTGGCTCGACGCGAAGATGAACACCTACGTCGCGAAGCGCTCCGGGCCGACCAAGGCGACCGGCTCTCGCTAACCCGCCATGCCGAGCCCTGCGATGCCGAGCAGCAACAGCAAGATTCCGAGCGCCTGACACGCGCTCAGCACCAACCCGACGATCGCCGGAGCGAGCACCCCGGGCTGCCCTTTGCGCGTGAGCAACGCGACGACCGCGGCGATGAACGCGCTCACCGTCATCACCGCGTACGTCAGGAAGAGCATGGGCGCCTTGTGGCCCTTCGTCGCCGCGAGCAGCCCGTACGCCGCGACCATCAGCACCCAACTCCCGTGCGCGAGCCAGCGCGCGGTGGCTCGGGGTTTCGGTTCCGGTGGCGCGACCCAGCCGTCGCTCACTTCGAGATTCCGTACACCGCGTCGCGCGGCACGGTGAGGTCTTCGGTGCCCGCGTCGGCGGTCTCGAAGCGCAACGTCACCGCTTCAGGCATCTCGTAGATTACGTCAGCGCGCGTGTTCGGCTTCGCGCCGGGAATGCCGGTCACCGCGAAGCCCCACGTGGTGCCCTTGTCGTTCACCAGGCTGTACTGCTTGCTGCCTTCCTTCGTGAGCAACGCGTTCCACGCGAGGCGCTGTTGCCCCTCGAGGTTGGAATTGACGAGCAGCCCTTCGGGCGAGAAGCCGACCGCGAGCACGAGATGGTCGACTTCCCAATCGGGGTGCTTCGAGGGCACGAGCTTCACGCCGATGATGACCGGCGTTCCCTTGCGCAACGACTTCACCGTCCACTCGAGCATCCTGACGGTGCCTTCTCTGGGAGCGCTCTCGAAGGTCATGCCCAGCGCGTTCATGGCGACGGGCAGGTCCTGCTCCCAGAGGTCGGGCGTCTTCGGGTGGCCGGCTTTGTTCGCCGCGGCCTGCGGAACCCACGCGCCGTAGTGCAGCGCGGCCATCTGGATGCAGGTCTCTCCGCACCAGCCTTCGGGCGGCGCCTTCTCGTCCCATTCACGGTCGGGAATGGGCAACTCGACGCTGTCGGTCGGCGCGGTGAACGTCGCAGGAGGCGGCGGCTTCGGGCACGCGGAGAGACTCAACCCCAGACAGAGCAGGAACGTTCGCACGGCCGCACTCAAGCAGTAGAAGGACTCCATGTGGTTCGATTTGCACCGGCACCTCGAGGGCTCGCACAGCCCGCGCGCGTTGCTGAAGGTCGCGCGTCAGTTCGGCATCACCCACGCGCTGTTCGGGTTGAGCGAAGCGGAACTCTCGAAGGAGCTCACGCTCGCCGAGCCGTCGGACGACGCGACGAAGTTCTACGCGTGCATCGTGAAGGCGCGCGCGGCGTACGTCAGCGTCGACGCGGTTCGCGCGCTGGCGCTGGAGGCGTTTCGCGAGGCGGCCGACGACTCCGATGGCTTCGAGATGCGGCTGTCGTTGTTCTCGATGGCGCGCACGCTGCTCGAAAATCAGAAGCGCGCGTGGCGTGAAGTGAAGCCCGTGGAGTTCGCGAGCGACGTGGCGCAGCCGCTGCTCGCCGCCGTCATTTCCGCGCGTGACGAAGCGCAACAGGCCACTGGCAAGCCGATGAAGCTGCGGCTCGGGTTGTCGCGCACGTTCGAGAGCGAGCCGCACTACGCCGCGCTCGGAGAGATGGTTCGCGAGCACGCCCGGGAGTTGGTGGGCCTCGACGTGCTCGGCATCGTCACCGGAGCGGACACCGAGCCGCTGCCCGAAGGTCTGCTCCGCGTGATGGAGTCGATGCGGCGCGACCTGCCGGACCTCACCATTCACGCCGGCGAGTTCGCCGGTCACGCGTCGGTCGATCGCACGCTCGCGCTCAAGCCTCGCGGCATCGGACATGGAGTGCACTCGGTGCAGAGCGCCGCGACGATGGAACGGCTCGCGCGCGAAGGCGTGACGCTCGAGGTGTGCCCGACCAGCAATCACCTGCTGATTCCGAGCGCGCTGGCGGCGCTGCAGAAGCAGCACACGGGTGGAGCCACTCCGCTCGTGGCGTTGCAGAAAGCGCACGTGCACTGCGTGCTCGGCAGTGATGACCCGACGCCGATGGGCACGTCGTTCACCCGCGAGCGTGAGGTCGCCGCGAAGCTCGGCGTGAATCTCACGCAGCTCGAGGCCGACATCGCACGTCGCTGGTCAGAGCTCCGCTGACTCCCTCTCCTTGCGAAGCGGGGCCGAAGCGAGCACACAGCGCGCGCCGCTGCCGATCTGCGCTGAACTGGCTGAGGCGTGCTTTGCCGCTGATTGCTCGGCTCGGCCCCTCTCCCCAGCCCTCTCCCCGCTTCGCAAGGAGAGGGAGTTGCGTCAGCGCGTCGGGAAGGGGTTCCGCTCGGTGAACTGCGCCTGATGCCAGTACGGGTACGTCTTCGGCGTGGCGCTCGCCGCGTCCAACTTCGCGACCTGCGCAGTGCTGAGCGTGAACGACACCGCCTCGAGATTCTGAGCGAGCTGCTTCTCATCGCGCGCACCCATGATGACGGTCGACACGCCCGGCCGCGACGCGACCCAGTTCAGCGCGACCTGCGGAATCGACTTCCCGACTTCCTTCGCGACCTCATCGAGCGCGTCGACCACGCGGAACAGCAGCTCGTCGGACACCTGCGGCCCACCATCGGCGGTGGCCTTGTTCTGCAAGCGCGACACCTCGGGCAGCGCCATGCCGCGGCGAATCTTCCCGGTGAGACGGCCCCAGCCGAGCGGGCTCCACACCACGGTGCCGACGCGTTGATCGAGACCGAGCGGCATGAGCTCCCACTCGAACTCGCGACCGACGAGTGAGTAGTACGCCTGATGCGCGACGTAGCGCGTGAGGTTGCGCTGGTCGGCGACGGCGAGCGACTTCATCAGGTGCCACCCCGAGAAGTTCGAGCAACCGAGGTAGCGAATCTTTCCCTGCTTCACGAAACCGTCGAGCGTGGACAGCACCTCTTCGACCGGCGTGAGCGCGTCGAAGCCGTGGAGCTGGAAGAGGTCGATGTAATCGGTGCCGAGTCGGCGGAGCGCTCCGTGAATCGCCTCGGTGAGGTGGTGTCGCGAGCTGCCCGTGTCGTTGGGGCCCTTGCCGAAGCGGAAGGTCGCCTTGGTCGAAATCAGCGCGCGGTTGCGGCGGCCCGCGAGCGCTTTGCCGAGCAGCTCTTCCGCGACTCCTCCCGAGTAGACGTCGGCCGAGTCGAACATCGTAACGCCCGCTTCGAGGCAGAGGTCGACCATGCGCGTCGCCTGCGCGAGGTCGGCCGTGCCGAAGCCTTTGAAGAATTCGTTGCTGCCACCGAAGGTGCCCGTGCCCAGCGAGAGGACCGGCACCTTCAACCCTGAACCGCCCAGCAGTCTGTGTTCCATGGGCGGGCGATCTAATCGACTGCTCGTGCGGGCGCTCGCTCAGCGCTCGAACTTCACGAGGCCGCGCGACTGACCGTCTCCGCGATCGAACGTGTTCACCGCGGCGAACAACGTCTCGGCCTGTACCAACCACGGGCCGTAGCTGGAGTTCACGTCGAGCACGAACGCCAGGTCTTCCGTCTCGAGGTAACCGCCGATGGGCGAGTGATGCCCGCCACCGTGCCCGAAGATGGGCTGCCGCGAAAAATTCGCGATGTAGCGGTGTGACTCTTCGTTCGAGCGACGCAGCTCTTCTCGAAATTCATCGACGTTGCGAAAGCGGACCGTGCTCACGCGCCACGGCGCGGGCACCAGCTCGGTGGATTCCTGCGCGAGCTGATCGAGCGACATCGCGCGCACGCCGAAACGGCTGAAGGGGTTCGCTCCGGTCTTCACGCCGAGCGTGCGCAGAACGTTGGCCGCGCTGGTCGGGCCACAAATCGAACGCCAGGTCTGTGACTGCAGCGGCGCGTACTTCTGAGCACTCGGAAGCGCCCACGCGCGCGCGAGCAAGGTTTCGTCCTGGGTCGTCGTTCGCCGCATGTGAGCCTTCGTAATGACCCGCCCTGCGCTTCGCTCTCCCCAGAGGGAGAGGTCATGAACCAGTGACGTCCCTCGAGACCGCCACGGCCGCGTCGGGAAGCCGCAACAGCTCCACGCGCATCGGCGGCTTCGCAATCACGCTCGGAGGACTCAGCGACTCGACCCGAATCGCGCGCGCGCCCGGGTCGAACACGCCGCCGAGGAACAACTTGAGCCCGGCTTCTTTCAACGCCCACACGGCGGCCTGCGTCTGCACCGAATCGTAGGCGCCGCACTGCTCCGCCTCGCCTTTGCTGAACACGCGCCGCGCGATGCGAGCGATGCGAAGGCCGTCGACGTCGTCGCACACGTCGACTCCGACGCGGTCGATGGCCGCGGCCGCCACGGCCCAGCCTTTGGTGTGCGAGATGTTCAGCACCAGCCCCGCGCGTGGAACACCATCGACCAGTACCTGCGGCGCTCCCGACTCGAGCGGCACCACTTCGGTGCGCGAGGGTGAGAGCTGAAACGCGTGCTCGAGCAAACGCTTCGCGACGCGCCGACCCGCGAGCCACTCGGAGCGACGCAGCGGCCACGGCATCTCGGCGAGCAACGCGGTCTCGCGCGGCCCGAGCTCGACGGCGACTTCTCCCGGCTCACGACGCTCGGCGAGCACGAAGGCGCCGAGCACCTCCTGCACCACGCCGGGCTGCAACGGAACTCCGGGAGGAACCATCAGCCCAGATCATCGTCGAGGCTGAAGTCAGGCACCTTCGCTTCGGCCTGCTTCATCTTCGACTTCACGAACGTGTCTTCGGCCGCGGTGGTCGTCGACTTCGGCGGCTTCACCTTGTTGCCCTGCGCGGCGCGACCGAGCGCCGAGTCGGTGATGCCGAGATGGCGGATCTGCGCCTGCAGCCGCTCCATGTCGAACACCGGTGCTTCTTCACTCTCGGTGGGTTGATCAGCCGGCGCCGAAGCTGCGGGCGGTCGCGCGACCGCAGGGTGCGAACCGGAGCCGGGCTTGAACGCAGGGTTGGTGCCGGTGTTGCTGAGCGGCTTGAAGGCGGGGTTGCTGCTGGTGCCACCCGAACCGAGCGGTTTGAAGGCCGGGTTGGTGCCCGTCCCACCCGGGCGAGCCGGAGGACGCGGCGGCGTGTTGAGTGGCTTGAACGCAGCGTTGGTGCCCGTGCTCGACGGCTTGAACGCGGCGTTGGTGCCGGTGGTGCCCGACGGCTTGAGCGCGGGGTTGGCTCCGGTGTTGCCCGTCTTCGGCGGGACCGCGGCGAACGAGCCAGTCGACGAGCCCGCGGTGCGCGGCGGAGCGCTCGGACGGAACGCCAGCTGCGCTCCAGTCATGGGCTTGAGCTCGGGCTGCTGCGCCTTCTCGCGCGCAGTGAGCGGTTGATCAGGCTTGCCGGTGAGGACGTTGGCGCGGCGGATCAGTGAGCTCGTCTCGCCCGTCGACATCTCGTCGAAGGGGAAGAGGTCCGGCGGCGGATCCTTCGGGTCGTTGTTCGAAGCCACAGCAACCGAGAGGTTAACCGGGACGGAGATCGTTTTCACACCCCAGGCGTTCAAGCGACCCATGCGCCTCCCTGCCCTCTTGATCTCGCTGTGCGCCACTGTCGCCTTCGCCCAATACAGCCCGCTGGCCGGCCACAACGCCCCGGCGGCCGAAACGAAGAAGGTCGAGCGGCGTTCGAAGACCGGAGACGTCTCGTACGAGGAAGTGAAGGTCGAGCCGAAGCGCGACGGCTACGGCAACGCGGCGGGTGCGCAATATGACCTCGCGGTCGACGGTGCGTTCGACGGGCAGACGGTGATGGTCATCGACCTCTACCGGCAGGACTTCAGCCGCGCGGCGGCCGCCATCAAGACCAAGGGCTTCTCGGTGGTGCGCTACCAGGACGTGCCCCCGCTCGCGGAGTTCGAAAAGGGCCTCGCGAAGAGCAACCAGTTCTGGATCATCGCCAGCTGCGACAACTCGGTGCACCTGAGCAAGGCGCACCAGGCGGCGGTGAAGAAGTTCTTCGACGCGGGCCACGGCGTGTATCTGTGGGGCGACAACGATCCGTGCAACGCCGACGCTGACTCGCTCGCGCAGATGTTGATCGACGCGCGCGTGACCGGCGACCTGCCGGGTGATCAGGTCGTGCAGCGCTCCGATGGTCCGGGCAAGCCGGGCGTGGTGCGCGAGCACCTGCTCTCCACCGGCGTCGAGAATGTCTACGAAGGCGTGACGGTCGCCACCGTGAAGCCCGCGGGCAAGATGACTCCGGTCATCTACGGCTCGGCCGGCAACCTCGTCGCCGCGGCGTTCGAAGCGAACGGCAAGCGCCTGCTGGTCGACGGCGGCTTCACGCGGCTCTCGTACAAGTGGGACTCGGCGGGCACCAATCGCTACGTGATGAACGCGGCGGCGTGGCTCGCGAACTACGAGCGCTTCGGCAACGAGGTGGTCGCCGAGGGCTTCCGCAAGAAGTGAGTCTATGCTCGGCGCATGCAAGCGCGTGCGTGGGTGATGGGGCTCGTGTTGATCAGCTGTGCTCCGCCGGTGACGACGACCATCCGCGAGATGCGCGTGACGCAGGTCGAGGTGGAAATCACCGGCATGTGCACCGGAATGCCGTGCGATGGAACGCGCTTCAATCGCAACCCGCTCAAGCCGGTGAGCAGCTCGTTCGAGGGCAGCTTTTTTCGCGACGCGAACGGCCGACTCGTCATCAACCCGTACTGCAACGCGCCGCTGGCCCTCGCGCGGTACCACGCGGTGCGCGGCAGCGAGTCGCTCGAGGGCTGGGGCGGCGCGGGTGACGGCACCTTCGAGGTGAACACCCAGTACGGTGATTCGTTCGGCGACGGCACGACGTATTCGACCTACCACTCGCTGTACGCGATCATCTTCGACGGCACGCTCAACTTCACCGACACCGGCGTGCAGCCGCACGACCTCGACCCGGTCTCGAACGACGGCGGAGCGATGGTCTTTCAATACTCGCCCGAGAAGTTCGCCGCCGACGGTGGCATCGACCGCGAGGCGTTTCAGTTCACCGAGATCCACCGCGTGACGTCGCAGATCGAGACCGTCGAGCAGAACCTCAGCGGGTGCGTGACGACCGGCGGGCCGTATCCCTCCGGCGGCGGCTTCTACTGATCAGCGGTCATGAGAGTCGCGCTCCTGCTGGTGGTCTTCTGCGCGTGTACGCCGGGCGAGTACGCGCCCTTCAAGCTCACGCTGAACCACGCGCGCAACGGCATCGACGTCACGTTGACGAACACGAGAAGCGACGCTGAATGCCTGACGCTGGGTGCTGATCAGCAGATCACGTGGAATGGAACGCCGCTCCCGGCTGCGCAGCAGGCGTGGGTGTGCACCGCGTCGGCCGACTTCGCCATCAGGACGGTCTACTTCTCGACGCTGCCCGTGGATCACGAGCGCGCCGCGGAAGACGTCATCGAACTGAAGGGCGTGTTCAAGGCCCGCTTTCCAGCGCCCGCTGGAGAGACGCGCTGGCTCTCACCCGCCGACGGAGTGGCTCACGCTGGCGACGAGCTCACCTTCGAACTGAAGACCACCGTCGGCACGCACCGAATGATGAACGGGTACCTCGTCAGCCCCACCGACGCTTCGCTCGGCTACTTCGTGAGGCCGCTGCAGAACCAGACGTTCACCGTCGCGACGACGAACGTGGCACCCCACCCGATGGCCCGCTTCCGGTTCGAGAGCGAATACAACTTCAAGGCTGCCGAGTGCACGGGCGTGGCCGAGTGCACTGGCGCGTGGTTCGGGCCGGTCGGCGAACTCAACCTCGAGCTGAAGCCCTGAGCGTCGAGCGACGCCGCAGCAGCAGCGTGCCCAGCGCGAGCATGAACAGCGGGTCGACCGTGGTGCAGCCGCACGAGTCGGCCTTTGGCTGAACGATGAGGCCGATGAAGACCGGCTCGCTGGCCTTTGCTCCGTCGAGCGCGACCACGCGGAAGCTGATCTGCTCGCCAATCTTCACGCTCGGCGCGACGAAGGTGACGGTGTCGCTGTTGGGGTTCTCGAGCGTGATGGACGACTCGCCTTCCTGCATCCACTGGAAGGTGATGGCGTCGCCGTCGGGGTCTTCGCCGGTCGCGGTGAAGGTGACGGTGTCTCCGGAGTTCACCATCTGCGGCCCGTTGGTCGTGACGATTTCCGGCGCGCGGTTCACGTTGCGCACCGTCACCGTCATCTCGTCGGTGTCCATACCGCCGCGACCGTCGCTCACCGTGACGCGGAAGCCGAGCGTGGCGCCGGTGGGGCCCACCTCGGGCGCGGTGAAGGTGTCGTCGAGCAGCTGCACCGACGGACCGCTGGTCTGCATCCACGTGAACGTGAGCGGGTCCTGATCTTGATCGAACGCGCTGCCGGGAATCAGCGTCACCTCTTCGCGCTCGTTGGTGTTGATGCTGCTCGTTCCCGAAACCGTCGGCGGGTGGTTGGTGCACATCGTGCGGTGCGGCAGCACTTCAGTGAACGGAGGCATGGTCGCTCCCGTCACGCGCACGTCGTCGATGCTCCAGCCCGAAGCGCCGCGCGCCACGTCGGCGCCGACGATGAAGCGCAGGTAGACGGTGCGGTTCGCGTACTGCGTGCCGAAGTCGACGTTGACGTCTCCGCGCGTGGTGTTGGCGCCGACGAACGCGTCCTGTCCCGCGAGCGGGTTGTCGGTGCCGGGGCGCAGCGAGCCTGAATACGTCGGCGTGAGCGCCGAGCCCGGGACCGCGGTGAAGGTCATGCCGTCAGTGCTGATCTCCAGGCGGCCGCCGTCGAAGAACTGCACCGCGTTCTCGAATTGATACGAGTGCGCGAACAGCACGCTGAACGGGCCCGCGCCGACCGCGATGGGCGGTGACGTCACCCACGACGTTCCCGCGCCGCGCATGTCGGGGCCTGACATCAGGCGATTGGTGCCCGTGCCGGCCTTCACGAACCAGGTGTCTTCGAACGGGAAGTCACCGTCGGCGTCGACTTCCCAGTTGGTGGTGTCCTGCTCGAAGTCCTCGGTGTTCGACGCGATGACGTCGACGTTGAGGCGCAGCGGCACCGTGGTCTCGAAGCGGTTCTGCAGCAGCACGATTTGCGGGTCGATGGCGCGCACGGTGAGCGCCGGCCGCTGAATGCCCATCACGCGCGTCATCGCCACCGGCACGGTCACGCTCGCGGTGGTGAACGGGTCGGTCGGCGGCAGGTTGGTCATCGTCGGCGGCACCTGGAACGCCGGCACGTCGCTCGCGAGCTGCACGCGCGTCTGCGTCATGCGCACCGAGCCGATGTTCATCAGCGTGATGGTGAGGGTGCCGGTCTCCGCCGAATCGAGCACGCCGTCGGCGTCGCAGTCGTCGTCGGTGTCGTCGACCGTGACGCTGACGAGACGGTAGTTGCCGCCCGCTCCGGTGAAGTCTTCGGCGAGCGGCGTGTTGGTCGTTGAGCGGCGATCGCTCGATTGCGCGAGCACGCCGAGGCCACGCTGCGCGAACGCGTCGAGGAACTTCGGGAAGTCGCCCGTCGGGCTCGCGGCGAACACCACCGCCAGCAGCGCGTCGCGCGCCTCGATGAACGTCGGCAGCACGGGGGTCGCCTTGAGCGACGCGATGAGATGGCGGCCCATCGTCACGCGCGCTCCGTCGAACGTCGCGCCCGGGGCGTTGAGCAACTTCACCTGCGCGTCCCAGAGAATGGAAGCCCACAGCTCGCCCGCGTTGTGCACCTCGGCGTTGTTGGGGTCGATGGTCTGGCGCGGAATCAGCGTGGGGTCGGGCAGCGGCACGTTGAGGCCGACGTGCTTGAAGGTGAGCGGGTTCTTCATGCGGTCGGTCGAGTACGGGTAGCGACGAACGCCGAAGTAGAACGCGGGCACCACCGAGCCGTCGTAGTCGTGGCGCTGCACCGCCCACGCGCCGACGGTGAACGTGCCCTGCCACTGATCATTTCCCGCGCGCATCGTCTCGTTGGCGGCGAGTGAGAGGTAGAGACCGGCGAAGTCACTCCAGCCCTCGCCCATGGCATGCGACGGCGTGTTGAGCAGACCGACCGAGTCACCGATGAGTCGGTTGGTGACCATGTGCATGTATTCGTGCGTGACGACCGTGGAGTCGAACGCCACGTCGAATTCGGGCGGCGCGACCGGGCGCTGGAGGCGCGCGTTGATGGTCGCTCCCTGCAGGAGTGCGCTGCGCAACTGAGCGCCGGCGTCGGCTTCGATGCAGGTGATGATCAGCCCCTGATCAGCCACGTTCACGCAGCCGCCCTGGAGCACCACGCCGATGGCCCCAGCGTCCTTCGCGATTTCCACGCGGTCCGAGACGAGGCAGCCCGTCGGCTGCAGCAACATCACGCTGCCCGCGTACGCGCCCTGCCCTGCGTCGGGCCACGGGTCGCAGCCGCCGCCACCGCCGTCGAGATCGGTGACCGCCATCAGCGGGCCGTTGAAGTCCCAGCCGTTCTCGCGCTCGACGAGGTTGGGCAGCCCGGAGAAGAGGCCACCGTCGGCGAAGAACGAAGACGTCGCGGTGAGCGTGCTCGCGCGGTCGGGCCGGAAGAGGTGGAGCAACATCAGGCTCGATTCGCCGTCAGCGCGCGTCGACATCGTCGCGTTGTTGGTGCCGGTCGGATCCTGCACGCGCACCAGCAGCGGGTCGTTGCCCACGCCGCCGCGGCCGAGGTTGTCTTGCTGGCCGTTGCGCGCCGCTTCGTTGAAGCCGAGGTCGTAGAAGACGTCGTGCGCCTGATTCACCGTATAGAAGGCCTGCACTGCGGCCGCTGAGCCCTGCGTCGCTCCCGCGTCGGCTTTCGCGTTGAAGTCGTAGGTGAAGTCGAACGTCGCGCTCGTCGGAGCGACCGCGCGCGCGCCACCGTCCTCGAGCGCGACGACGGTGTTGGCGTTGTTGCCGAAGAGCGACGTCGCACCCGCGGGGAGCCACGGATCGCCAGTCATCAGGCCGGCGTTGTCGACGGTGACCAGACCCGCGCCGAGATTCATCGGCGGGAACGGGTCGGGAAGACCGGTGGGGTTCGGGTTGGCGACGTTGCCGACGGGGCTGTCGAAGGTGCGGTTCGGCGCGGCGGCGTCGGCGTACACGCGGTAGGTGTGTGACGCGTCGTTGCGCAGCGAGGTGACGGAGAGCACGCGGCCGTCGGTGGCGCTGATGACCATCGCGTAGAGCGAGGTGCTGGTCTCGACCTCGAGGTGCCACGCGGGGAGCACCGCGTCGCCATCGTCGAAGTAGACCTTGCGCGCGCGCGGCTCGGAGCGGAACGGTTTGGCGCTGGCGTACTTCGACCAGCCGCCCGCTCCGTGTTTGGTGAGCGTGAGCGTGCCGTCGAGCATGGTGCCGGTGAGGTACTGCGCGGCGACGCTGAGCGCGGCGGGCGCGTCGAGGCGGAAGGTGTCGTGCGGCTCGAAGGTGGCGAGGTTGCCGGTGAGCGCGACGAGCTCGTAGCGGCTGGTCATCACCACGTCGATTTCGTCGCGGAGGAAGGGGATGCCGTCGCGCGCGCGAGCGAAGCCGATGATGACGGCGCCTCCGTTGCCGAGCTCGTGCGTCTCGGAGATGGCGAGCTGCGCGACGGTGGCGGCGCGGAGACGGTAGACGCTGGCGAACTTGAGCAGGTGCTGACGCGCGGCTTCGGTGGCGGTGAGACCTTGATCAGCGGGGGTGCGTGCGCCGGGGAAACGCTCGGCCCAGAGGAACGAAGGGACTCCGCGGCGCGGCTCGACGGCGCTGACGTAGCTGTGGTCGAGGAGTGATTTCGTTTGCGGGCTGCGCGCGGCGTCGAGCGGAACCTCGCGGGTGTTCTCGAGCCACGCGTCCCAGGTGGGCGGGGCATCTGCGGCGGACAACAGACCGGCGACGAGCAGCGACAACGACATGGGGCGCTCCGAACGGCGTCTTGCGGGGAAACGCGGAGCCTAGCTGCGGGGGATGAGAGCGCCAGCGGTGGACTGTCCACACCACTGCGACCGCGGTGTCGCAGCACCTGACTGCATTGAGGAACAGCAGTGGGGGCGGTTTTTCGGCGGTGCACGACGCCATCAGCCCCTCAATCTCGAGCGAATTCTGCGCAGGTCGGGGGGGTGGGGCGATTTCTGGCCAGCCGGCTAGCCAATTTTCGACCGACCCCATCGCAGCGAGAGCAACGGAGCCAGAAATTCGCTCGACGGTTCCTCAGCACGATCGAAACGAGCGCTCGCTGAGCGTGAACCCAAACAACACCCACCCTCACTGCTTTTCATCGGCGTTGGTCGACGGCCATGGGGCCTCTCGCCGTCACGATCTCAGTCCGCCTATGACGGCTCGCCGATGCGCCATGCACTCGTCGCCTTCGTCTTCCTCGCCGTCTCGTGCGGCACGCGGCCGATCGTCATTCAAGAAGACGGTGGCGTAATGCTCGAGATGGACGCGGGCATGTTGATCAGCGACGCGGGTGATCAACTCGATGCAGGTGATCAACCCGACGCCGGCGGCGAACTCGATGCGAGCTTTGACGCGGGCTTCGACGCGGGCCTCGACTCCGGCACGTTCGTCGATCTCGATCGCGACGGGCTCGACGACACCTGGGAAGCGGCGATGGCCGAGCGCTATCTCCCGGTGCTCGCGCTGCACCCGCAGGACGGTTGCCCGCTCGGAGGAATCGTCTACCGCATCCGCCCGCACCCGATGGACGCCGACGGTGGGCTCCTCGCCGTCACGTGGACACATCTCTATCAACGCGACTGCGGCCTCACCGCGCACGTCGGCGACAACGAAGCGTTCGGCGGCACGATCGATCCCACACGACCGCCGGAGACCGGCCTCACCGCGCTGCGCGCCATCTCGCACCAGAACACCATCTGCGAGCGCATCACGACGTGCGGCTCGTGCTCAGGCATGACGGCATGCGAGCGCACCGACGCCGGCGAGAAGCCGATGATCTACGCGAGCAAAGACAAACACGGCGGCTACGTCTCGCTCACGGGTTGCGGCACCTTCACCTGCCTCGACACCTGCGCGGTCGGCCGTCAGACCGGAGTTCCCCTCGTGAACGCGGGCGAGCCCAACGCGCCGCTCTCGCGCGATCTCTCGGACGGCGGAGGCTTCATCACCGCCGCCAACGGCTGGACCGAGCAGAGCCTCTTTCACTTCGACCCGTGGGGCGTTCCCGATTTCGGCGGCGCGGGCAACGTGAAGGGCGATCTCGAAGATCCGGCGTTCCTCACTCCGGCGTGTCGGTGATCAGTTGAGCCACAACAGGTAGCGCAGCTTCCGCTCGAACGTGTCTTCGCCGCGATCGAGTTCCTTCGCCATGCGGCCGAGACGTTCGATCAACGGCGAGGGCGGCATCGACGCCTTGTACGAAGGCCCGAGCAAGCGCCCGAGCGTCTCCGAGGCGAGGCCCGGGTCCGCGTTGCGGCGCAACGAGCGCTCCATGTCGGAGCTCACGGTGAAGTCGCGCGGCTGACTGAAGAACGCCCCGAGATCGAGGAAGCCCGGCGGCGCGTTCTTCCACTTGTGATCTCCCAGCTGCGCCAGCGCGGCCACATCGAGGCCCTGCTCGCCCTTCACCAGCGCGCGCACGTCGGTCAGCACGCCGGCCCACGTCTCGAACAACGCATCGTCGACCGGCAACGGCAGCGCGTGCTGCTTCTGCTTCGGGTTGGGCACCCACTCGCGCTCGTCATCAGTCTCCGCGAGCACGGCGAGTCGACACCGTTCGGCGTGCGTCAGCCCGCTGAGAATCAACTCGCGCGCCTCAGCGAGCTTCGCGCCATTGCGGAGCTTGAGCGTGATGCTCTCGCTGCGACGGCTCTTCCACGTCACGTTCGCATCGTACGCGAGCCCCACCGCGAGCACCGCGCGCTGAAAGTGCAACATCGCGCGCAGCCACGTCACGTCAGCGACGTCGAACCGAAAGGTCGGGCGCCGACGCGGATCATCGAGCGGCAGCAACTGCCCGTCAGCGTCGTACTCGACCTCGAAGAGATGCTCGTCGCGATCATCGACTTCGCCGCTGCGGTTCCAGTCGACCTGCCAACACGCCATGCAGAGATCGAGCGAGAAGCCCTGGTCCTTCTCCGCCGTCGCGAGCAGCGCGTCGATGGCCTGCAATCGCTGATCAGCCCGCCCGAGCGCGAAGTCGAGGAAGTCCTGATTCACGACGTCACCGCGCAACATCGCCGAGGCGACGAAGCTGGCGACGAGTGTAGTGACGTCTCCGACGAGATCGTGCGCCGTCTTGCGGTAGCGCGCGATGGCCCCGACGGCAGCGGCGCGCGAGTTGTCCTTGTCCTTCGTGAGCGCCTCGTCACTCAACCGCAGCGCGTCTTCGAACTGCGCGCCCTGCAACGCCGTCACGGCGGCCTGCGCATCGCTGTCCCACTGCGCGCGTTTGCTGGCGGAGATTCCGGTCGCGCAACCGGTGAGCAACAGCACGAGCAAGGTCGAGGTTCTGAGCATGGCGTTCCTGGAGCGTAGTGCTTCACTCCTTCGAACACGCAGGGAGACCCGCCAGGTCCAACAGCGTCGCAGCGGCGGGCGCGAGACGCGGCGTGACGCGATCGCGATCTCCCTTCGTGCGAAGGAACACCGCGTCTTCGTAGGGCCACCGACGCACGCCCTTCGCGTCGAGCACGAACGATTCGTCGACACCATTCACGCCCATCAACGCCGCGCCCTCGACACCCGAATCGAACCACGAGCTCGTGCGTTGCCCGCCGAGCGTGTGCCATCGCTCCGAGGCAGGAAGCGCCACCACGCCGGGATGCGCTGACAGCAACGCCAGCAACACCGTCGGCACGTCGTTCTGCGAGAGCACTTCTGCGTCGAGCGCACGCTGCACGTCTTCGAGCGCGTCCTGCGCCGCCGCACGCGTCACCCACGCCTGCGGCACCACGATGAGAAACGGGACCTGCGTCTTCGCCGCGTCGGTCTCGTGATCAAAATCATCTGCGCCCCACACGTACGTGTCGCCGGTCGAATGATCAGCCATCAACAACACCACCGTGCGCTCCGCGAGCCCGTCGCGCTCGAGCGCGGCGAAGAGCCGTTCCACCGCCGCGTCGGTGTACGAGAAGGTGATCAGCCGGCGAAGATCATCAGCCGAGGCGACATTTCCACTCGCACCGATCAACGCCGCCGCTCGCGCGCGCACGTCGTCGGGCAAGTCCTGCGGCACGGTGAACGGCGAGTGATTCGAGAGCGACATCAGCAGCGCGTACTGCGGCGCGTCCTTCACGCCCGCGCCGAGCTGCTTCACCGCTTCATCGAACAACGCGAAGTCCGTCACTCCACCCCACGCACCCCGCGGAGCGCTCTCGGGAAAGTCCTTCTCCGCGACCACGCGCTTCATGCCGTGGCGCAGCAGGAACGGCCCCATCTGGTCGTAGTCGGCGTCGGAGCCGTAGAAGAACGTGCCGGTGAAACCGCTCGCCGCGAGCACGTCACCCGCGCATCGCAGCGGCAACTTTCCCTGCGCGTCGAGATCTCGAATCAGGCTCAGGTTCCACGGCAAGGTCCCCAGCCCGCACGTCATCGCCGCCAACCCCTGCGCAGTGCGAACGCCGGCTTGATACGTGCCGCGGCTGATCAGCACTCCAGGGTGCGGCCGCTTCGCCAGCCCGTTGATGAACGGAGCCAGCGTCGGCGCGGCGCGCGCATTGAGCGCCTGCAGATCGTCGGCGCGAAAACCCTCGAGCGAGAGCTGCAATACCAACACGCGCCCATCACCGTCGGCGAACAAGCGCTGTGAGAGGCGATCAAACGACTGCAGCAACTTCTCCGCCGGCGCTGCTCCGCGGTCGAGCGGACGCGCGTACGGATGCGGACACGAGACGCCGCGCGCCGGCCAGCCGAGCCGTGACGTGCCGAGCACCACCATTTCCTGCGAGGGCTTCCAGTCGGCGAGCAGCTCCAGCGGGCCCGGCGGAGCGCGACCTGCGAGCGAATCGACCGCGCTCTCGAGCACGCTGTCGAGTGGATCGCCCACGCCCGAGGGACCCAGCCGCGAAGTCGACGCGACGTCGAGCACCCGCACCGCCGCGCGCGCGCTCACCACACCGACCAGCAGCGCAGCGACGAGCCCGAAGGTCCACGCACGACGCGACTCCACCGCCGGCGAGCGCCGCGCACGCCAACGCAACACGAGGACCACGACGAACGCCGAGCCGCACACCAATGCCGGAATCAGAATTCGCTGGTAGCGAATGAACCCCGGAGCGCCCTCGACGAACGACGGCTCCGCGGCCGCGTTGAGCATCTCGCGCAACGTCGAGAACGCGCCGCGCTCGGCCTTCACTTCCTGCTCGGTGACGGTGACCAGGTAGAGCACCACGCACCACGGCAGCGCGGCGAGCACCGAGGCGAAGCCCGTCGCGAAGGCACGCGTGCGAGGCGCGACGAGCAGCAACGTCACCACCAGCACCACGCTCAACGCGACGAGCCACGACGCGTGCGAAAAATCGAGCACTGTGCCCGCGAGCGCACGCGTCACGCGCTCGAAGAGAGAGCCGCCGCGCACCCGCATCGCCACCGCCATTCGAGACGGAAGGAGTGCGAGTGCGAGCAGCCCCCACGTCAGCCCCGCTGCGCGCGCGCCGCGCCAGAAATCGCGATTCATCGCCGGGCGTCTTCTGACACGACTGCCGGTGGTACGCTCGAAAGCGAACCAAGTCGGCCGGTCGTCCCAAAGCCTCGTTCATGAAACGCCTCGCAACGCTGTGTCTGGTTTTCGCCGCGTGCGGCACCACCGAGCAGCAGGACACCCCGCGCGTCGGAGTGGTGCGCCAAGCCGGTCTTCCGCGCGTTCCGATTCGCAGCGGCGGTGTCGACGGAGGCCACCTCGGCTTCTCGGTCGCCGCGTGCCGCGTCAACTCGGTCCTCGCCGCCAATCAGGCGTTCGCAGCGGGCGCTCCGGGAGTTCCCGCGGCGTACTTGTTCGCGCCACAGACGTTGACCGCGCAGTTCGACGGCGGGCCAGGCGTCGAGCTGGGCAACGACGTCTTGTGTCAGGGCTCGGGCGTGGACCCCGAACTCCTGGCGCACGGAAACAGCGGCTCGTTGATCCGCGTGACGAGCGGCGCGACGCAGCTGCTGCTTTCCGGCCTCGACGTGGGCGCGATGACTCGGGGCGACGCCACCAACAACAGCCCGTCGCTGTTGAACGTGAGCAACGACGTGTTCCGCATGACGAACGGCGCCGCGGCGATGTGGCTCAGCGAGCCGGGAACCGGTCACCGCATGGCCTGCGCGCTGGGAAGTGACCTGTGCGTCATCGCCAATCGCAACGGCGGCGCCAAAATCTACGACGTCGGCTCAGGGTCGACGAACCCCGTCTCCGTCATCGACCAGGGTGACGGCGGCATGCACGACATCACCGCGGTCGCCATCGGCGAGCTGCACCCCGCGCAAGGGCTCGAGGTCGCCATCGCTGATCAGAGCCGCGTCGAGGTCTACGCCACCGGCTCTCGCCCTCGTTTGCTCTACACGTTGAAGCCGTTGGCCCAGTTTCAGACGCGCTTTGGCAACTCGCTCGCCGTCGACCGCTTCGACGCCGGTGGCGGGCTCTCGTCGCTGTGGGTCGGCTCGCCGAACGAGGGCCTCGTGTACCGATTCTTCGGTGACGCCGGTGGCGCGTTCGGAGAGCCCGCAGCGCCCGGTCCCGCGCTCTTCGGCTGGGCGATGGCCACGGAAGGAAATGGGCAGCTGCTCATCACCGCTCCGAAGTTCACCAACATCATGATGGTGCCGGCGCCCGAGGAAGCAGGCGCCGTGTTCCGCGACACGCCGGAACAATGGCTCCCGCTCGGCTTCATCGCGGGCGCGCAGCAGGAATGCGACATCGGTCTTCCGTGCCGCGTCGCCACGAGCGGCACCGCGTGTCAGGTCGGCGTGTGCATCGGCGGCGTCATCTGCGGCTCGCTGGGCTCCATCGGTCCGTGCGGTGATGGCGGCGTCGACTCCGGTGTCGACGCGGGGCGCGATGGCGGCAACACCAGCACCGACGGTGGGATGGTCATCGACGACGGCGGTGTCGTGTTCCCCACCGACGGCGGTCGCGACGCAGGTCAGCCCGACGCAGGTCGTGACGCCGGCAGCGACGTCATTCCCATTCTCGATGCGGGACCGCAGACCGATGCAGGGCAGAGCGCTGACGCAGGAACGCTCGGCGTCCAGCAATTCGCGACCTGCGGCTGCTCGAGCCCCGCGCTGACGCCACTCCTCTTTATTGTGTTGGCGCTGGCCCGCCGTCGTGTGGGCGCAGGTGGGCGGGTGCAGTGAGCCGTCCTCCCGGCCTCGCGGCTCTGTGGGAGTAGCCTTCGCTTCCCGCTCCCCCATGAGAATTCTTTCCCTGTTCACCGCGGTGCTGCTCGCGTCCTGCGTCGGCAACGTGTCTGACGTC
This sequence comes from Archangium sp., assembly GCA_047600485.1. Classification (GTDB taxonomy): domain Bacteria; phylum Myxococcota; class Myxococcia; order Myxococcales; family Myxococcaceae; genus Archangium_A. The sequence goes on along the minus strand of JASGKS010000001.1, from coordinate 8,341,776 downwards.
GCGCCCGAACCCGTCGCTATCGGCGGTGGAGCTGGTGGCGGCGGCGGCACCATCGTCGACGGCCCGCGCACGTGCCGCCCCGTGGTCGCGCCGATGCGTGCGCTCACCGCGCGGCAGTTCGACTGGGTGATGGAAGATTTGCTGGGCGACACCACGCGGCCCGCGCGCGTGCTGCAGCGCCCGCAGTCCGAGACGCGCTTCGACAATCATCACGAGTGGATTGCGCCCGACGAAGTGCTGCTGCGCTTCTACGTGTCGACCGCGGAGAGCCTCGCGACCAGCGCGATGACGCGACAGGCGACGTTGTTTCCGTGCTCCAACCCCACCAGCTCGACGCAGGAACAGGCGTGCCTCGAGCAGATCCTCGACACCTTCGCTCGCCGCGCGTGGCGACATACGTTGAACGACGACGAGAAGACCACGCTGCGCACGGTCTTCACGCAGGTGCGCGGCTTGAGCGGCGCGACGTGGAACGACGGGTTGTCGGCGGTGGTGCAGGTGCTGCTGCAGGCTCCGCAATTCTTGTACGTGACCGAGGTCGGCACGCCGGTCGCGAACGCAGAACGGCCCACCTCGCAGCTCACGCCCATCGAGGTCGCGACGCGGCTCTCGTTCCTGCTGTGGGGTTCGATTCCCGACGTCACGCTGCTCGACGCCGCAGAACAGGGCCGGCTCGCGACGAAGGACGATGTGGCTCGTGAAGCGCGGCGCATGCTCGGCGATGCGAAGGCGCGCCGCGGCTATCTCGATTTCTCGAAGCAGTGGTTGGAATTGGAGTCGCTCGATTCCGTGAGCAAGGACTCGACGCGCTTCCCGACGTGGAACGCGATGCTCGCGACGGCGGCAGGGGCTGAGCTCGACACCTTCGCGGGCGACACGTTCACCAACGGAGGCTCGTTCCGCGACCTGATGCTCGGCACGCAGACCAACGCCACCGGAGCGCTCGCCACGCTGTACGCCGGCTCCACGCGCACCGGAGTGCTCACCCGCGCTGGCTGGCTCGCCACGCACGCGCACCCGCTCGACACCTCGCCCACGCTGCGCGGCAAGGCGATTCGCACGCGTTTCCTGTGCGAAGAAATTCCGGCTCCGCCGCCGGGCGTGAACGTGATGCTGCCCAACATCGCCGGGCCTTCGACGTTGCGTCAGCGGCTCGCGGCGCACCTCGACGCGGCGTCCAGCTGCGCACAGTGCCACCTCTTGATGGACCCCATCGGCTTCGGCCTCGAAGAGTTCGACGCCATCGGCGCAGGCCGCACCACAGAGACGAATGGTCTGCCCATCGACTCCTCGGGTTCGCTGGTGTCGAGCGGAAGCACGCGGCCGTTCCAGGGCGGCGCAGGTTTGTCGCAGGCGCTCGCCGAGAGCGCGCAGGCCCAGCGCTGCTACCTGACGCAGACGTGGCGCTACGCGCACGGCCGCACCGAGACCTCGAAGGACCGCTGTCACATCGACGCGGCGATGGCGTCGCTGCCCGCCGGAGCGTCGCTGCAGGACGTGGTGATCAGCGTGGTGACGTCAGACGCGTTCTTGTTCCGGGAGACGCTGCCGTGAGCTCCAGCAAAGTCTCTCGACGTTTCTTTCTTCGCGGTGCGGGCGCGCTCTTGCCGGTGCCGCTGCTGACCAGCTTGTTGCCGCGCGCGGCGAGAGCGCAGATGGCGGCGCCTCCGACGCGCGTCATCTTCGTGCTGCAGGACAACGGCACGCTGCGCGACGAGTGGGCGCCGGCTGCGGGCGGCAACGGCTTCACCCTGCCCTTCGTGCTCGGCGGTCTGTCGAGCGTGCAGAACGACATCACGGTGCTCAGCGGCATCGACAACCACGTCACGTGGAACCACTCGGGCAACGGCCACAACATCGGCAACGCCACGCTGCTCACCGCCATCGCGCGCACCGACGCGAGCAACGTGGGCGAAGGGCCGAATGCTGGCGGGCCGAGCATCGATCAATTCCTCGCGGGGCGGCTCCCGATGGCGCCGCGCTCGAGCGTGAACATCAACCTGCCCAGCGGAGCGTTCGCCATCAGCTACCGCGACGTCGGCCAGCCGCAGAGTTCGCTCAACCTCTACAGCGCGTTCACCGATTTGTTCGGCAACTTCATGGGCACCACCGACCCGGCGGTGCTCGAGCGTCGTCGTCGCACGCGCGAGAGCGTCATCGACGGCGTCATCGACGACTTCCGCCGCGTGAACGTGCGCGTCGGCGTCGAGGACAAGCGCAAGCTCGACCAGCACCTCACGTTGCTGCGTGACCTCGAAGTGCGGCTCGCGCTCGAAGCTCAGGGCACGTCGTGCGCGCCCGACCCGCAGGCTCCGCCGTTCATGAACAACCGCGCGAACAACGCGCACGCCGCGTATCTGTTCTCGCTCGCGTGTGCGTGTCAGCTCACGCACGTCGGCAGCTTCATGCTCGAAGGCCCGCAGAACGAGCCGTCGTTCACCGTGCGTTTCACCGGCGGCGACTACCACAACTGGATTCACCAGGGCCCCGACTACGGGCTCGACCCCGTGCGCCGCCGCGAAGACTGGCGCACCACGATGAACTTCTATTCGTCAGCGTTCGGTCAGTTCGTGCAGCGCTTCAAGAGCACGCCCGACTCCGACGGCAACACGCTGCTCGACAACACCGTGCTCGTCTGGACCAACGTGTTCGGCATGGGCAGCTACCACGACTTCTTCGAGCTGCCGGTGGTGCTCGCGGGCCGCGCGTCGGGTCGTCTGCGCAGTGGCCGCTTCCTCGACTACCGCCGCGCGCGCGCGTCGATGCCGACCAACTTCGGGCCTTCGTACAACCGCCAGGCGTACGTGAACGAGACCACCAACAACCTCTACGTGTCGCTCGCGCAGCTGGCTGGTTTGTCCGACGTGCAGACGTTCGGCGACCCGATGTTCTGCAGCGGCGGTCTGCCGGGGCTCGTCGGGTGACGTTGCGCCGGTCGCTGGTTCTCGCCTTCGCGTTCGCGGGCTGTGACTTCGGTCCGTATCCGCTGCCTGACGCCGGTGGCGGCGGTGACGGTGGCGTGAATGGCTCGTGCGATGCGCCCGCGTTGTTCGCGCGCTCGTGCGTGAACGGGTGTCACGACGCGACCACCAAACAGGGCAATCTCGATCTCTCGACGCCTCCGCTCGAGTCGCGGCTGTTCGGCAGACACGCCAGCGCGCGGCCTGACTATTTGCTCATCGACCCTGAGCTGCCCGAGGAGAGCGCGCTGGTGGTGAAGCTCTCGTCGATGCCTCCCTTCGGCGCGCAGATGCCGCTCGGCACCGCGCTCAACGCAGCCGACCGCGCGTGCGTGCAGCAGTGGGTGAACTCCGTCATCGACGCCGGGCTGTCGGACGCGGGCTTCACGTACCCGGACGCCGGAGGAGTCGACGCTGGCGTGCTCGATGGTGGCAGTGACGCAGGCTCGCCCCCCGATGCGGGCACCTTCGACGCGGGTCGCTTCTGGGGTCCGCTCGCTGATGACGCGGGCTGTGCTCCGGCCATCGATGCGGGGCAGTGGTGCGTGTTTCAAGTCGTGCCCGAGCCGCTCTACGCGGTGCGTGGCGTGGCGAGCGACGACGTGTGGGCCGTCGGCTCGCGCGGAGCGGCGTACCACTTCGACGGCAACGCCTGGGCGCGCTCGGACTCCGGAGTGTCGGTGACGTTGTTCGACGTGTTCCCCGTCGCCGCGAATGACGTGTGGGCGGTCGGCGAGCGCGGGCTGGTGCTGCACTTCGATTCGAGCGGGTGGCAGGCGCAGAGCTGGTCGCCGTCGAGCACGGTCGTTGACGCGGGTCTGCTCGCGAGCGGTCAGCCGACGTGGGACCTCGGCGGCGTGTGGGTCGAGGGTAATGAGGTGTGGGTCGGTGGTGGCGGCTCGACGCTCGCGCGGCGCGTCGGTGGCTCGATGCAGGTGTTGCAGACGTCGCACCCGAACATGCCGAGCGCGGACTTCATTCGCGTCTACGCGCGCGGGCCGAACGAGTGGTGGGTGGGCGGCGACATGACGTTCTACGAATGGGACGGAGCGGCTGCGCAGTGGTCAGCCGGGCGCGGAGCCATCATGCGTGCGTTTGGAATGGCGGGCTCGGTGCACCCGACGATGGGCCGCATTCTCGTCGCGGTCGGCGCTGACGGGCAGATGCTGCAGTACGGCTACTCCGACACCGGCATGTATCCGTGGCAGCCGCCGAACTGGAACGCGGAGACGTATGAGCTGCGGCGCGACCTGCGTTCGGTGTGGCTCACTGCGGATGGAGGGCTCGGTTGGACGGTCGGTCTCGACGGAGAAATCGTGTCGCTCGATCTCGTCGCGCATCGCTACGCGCGCTCGATGACTCCGACGTCGGACCATCTGCTCGGCGTGTGGGGCCTGAGCGTGCGGGAGACGTGGGCCGTCGGTGGCCGCTCGACCGGCGTGCTCCTGCGCTCGCGCTGAAGAAGCCTCAATGAGGGAAGTGATGTCGAATGCCCGACGCCGTGCCGAAGAGCGCACGTGCCCCTCGCCGCGCGCGGCAACTCATCTCAAAAGTGCGGAGGGGTCGGGCTCGTTTTGGCTAGCCGGCTAGCCATTTCGGGACCGACGCCCCCCACCTGAGCGAAATTCGCTCGAAGTCGAGGGGCTGCCGGCGTCGTGCACGGCGCAGAAACAGGCCGACCCAGCGGTCCCTCAATGCAGTTCAGCGCACCATCACTGCGTGCACAGAATCAGCGACCAGTTGTTCAACGTCCCGACGTCAGCCGAGAAGTCGTCGACGGCCTTGAAGCTCCACGTGCCCGTCATGCTCGCGTTGTTGAACGTCGCGAAGCTGGCCTCCGGCGAGTAGCAGGCGCTGAACGGAGCCGTCCCGCTCGTCACCGGCGTGGTGCACGTCGAGTCGAGAATGGTGTTCAGGTAGTCGAACCCGGTGCTGCCGTTGTCACTCGACGCATCGAGGAACGCGCCCGTCGGCCCGCGGAACGACAGGTCGAGGTCGGCGTCGAAGTCGTGAATGATGTTGAACTTGATGGCCGCGCGCCGAACGGTGCCACTCGCGCTGACGCTGATGTTGCTCGTCACGCCCGTGGTGCTGCCGTCGGGAATCGCGAGGTTCACGTTGCCGGAGTTGAACACCCGCAGTGACTGACCCGCGGTGCACGCCGGGAAGTACGAGGTGCAGCCCGCGGCGCAATCGCTGTCCGCGCAGTCGCTCTGACCGTCCATGTCGTTGTCCATGCCGTCGTTGCACATGTTCTCCGGCGGGCGGCAGACCGAGGGCTGACCACTGCACTGGTACGTGCCTTCGACGGTGCAGGTCGACGAGCAACCATCGCCGTTCATCGAGTTGCCGTCGTCACACGCCTCGGCGGGCGAAGCGACGATGCCGTCACCGCACACCAGGAACTGAATCTGGAGCCCGTACGCCGTGATGGCCGCGTCATCGTTGTACTCGCTCACGTGCGCGTACACCGTCTGGCCCGGAGTCATCGTCATCTGCAGCCCCGAGCAGCGGTCGGCCGCCAGGTTGCGATCGTCGTTCGACGCCAGCACCGTGAGCGACGAGTTCAACACGCGAAGCCCGGTGTCGATGCTCGTGCCGCACGCCACGCCCTGGCCGAAACCAGCGGCGCGATTCCAGATGTCGAGCCGCAGCGTCACGCTCTGCGCGCGGTCGTTGGTGATGGCGAACACGTCTTCATCGCCCACCGGAGAAATCGCCGCGAGGTACGCCGTGTCTCCATTCGAAGCGAGCCGCGCCCCGTTGTTGTTGGCGTTGGTGATGGCGGTCGCGTTCACGTCGTTGCCGTTGATGGTCGAGCCACCCGTCGACGGTGAGCCGTCTTCGTTGGGCTCGATTTCGGTGAACTCGTTGCGGCACGTCGAGGAACAACCATCGACCGAGCGCGTGTTGCTGTCGTCGCACTGCTCGGGCGCGTCGACGAAGCCATCGCCGCAGGTCTGGGTGCGCATCACGCAGACCGAAGGCATGGTGCCGGTGCAGCTCCAGCCGAGCTCGACGGTGCACGTCGCGGAGCAGCCGTTGCCGCTCGTCGTGTTGCCGTCGTCGCAGCCTTCGTTGCTCGCCTTGAGGCCATCGCCGCAGGTCGAGTTGCACATCGAAGGCATGCCGCTGCACATGAAGCCGAACTCCACCGTGCAGGTCGACGAGCAGCCGTTGCCGTTGGTGGTGTTGCCGTCGTCGCAGGGCTCACCGGGCACGAGCACGCCGTCGCCACACGTGCCGCGGCACACGGAGGGATTCGTCCCGGTGCAGGTGTAGCCACTCTCGACGGTGCACGTCATCGAGCAGCCGTCGCCCGACGCCATGTTGCCGTCGTCGCAGCCTTCGCTCGCGGCCTTCGCGCCGTCACCGCAGCGCACCACGCACATCGACGGAGTGCCGGTGCACGAGTAGCCCGCTTCCACCACGCACGTCGCGCTGCAGCCGTCGCCGCCGGTGGTGTTCATGTCGTCGCAGCCTTCCGACGCGCCGCGAATGCCGTCGCCGCACACCGCGGTGCAAATCGACGGGCTGCCGCTGCACATCGAACCCGGCTCGACCTGGCACGACGCGGAGCAGCCGTCGTTGTTGGCCATGTTCGCGTCGTCGCAGCCTTCGTTGCCCTGGCGCACGCCGTCGCCGCAGTTGCCGCTGCACATCGAGGGCATGCCGTTGCACGAGTAGCCCATCTCCACGGCGCAGCTCGCGTTGCAGCCATCGCCCGCCATCAAGTTGCCGTCGTCGCAGCCCTCGAGGCCGACCACCACGCCGTCACCGCAGCGCGTGACGCACGTCGAAGGCATGCCCGCGCACTGGTAGCCCATCTCCACGGTGCAGGTCGCCGAGCAGCCGTCGCCCGGAGCGGTGCCCATGTCGTCGCAGCCCTCGCTCGGCGTGGGAATGCCGTCGCCACACGTCGCCATGCACATCGAAGGCATCCCGGAGCAGGTGAAGCCCAGCTCGCGCTGACAGTTCATCGAGCAGCCGTCGCCCGCGGTGCGGTTGCCGTCGTCGCAGCTCTCCGACGCCGACTGCATGCCGTCGCCGCAGCCCGACATGCACGTCGACGGAGCGCCCATGCACATGAAGCCCGGCTCCACGCGGCAGCCCGCGGAGCAGCCATCGCCGCCCATCGCGTTGCCGTCGTCGCACGTCTCACTGCCGCCGGTGATGCCGTTGCCGCAGCGGGTGACGGTGCAGTTGTTGTCGCAGCCGTCGCCGTTCATCATGTTGCCGTCGTCGCAGGCCTCGTTGCCGGTCTTGGTGCCGTTGCCGCAGCCGGTCGGCTTGCAGCTCGCGCCCGCGCCGTCGTCGCAGCCGTCACCATTCGTCGCGTTGCCGTCGTCGCAGCCTTCGTTCATCTGCTGCACGCCGTCGCCGCAGCGAGGCGCGGTGCACTGGCCGGTCGCTCCGCACACGCCGCTCTGGCAGTCCATCGCCACCGTGCAGCCGCCGTTGGTGCCGCACTGACGGGTGGGGGCGCAGGCGCCGCCGCAGTCGACTCCGGTCTCGTCGCCGTTGCGCATGCCGTCGGTGCACGAACCCGACGCAGTGCTGCAGGTGCGCGTCGCGAGGTTGCAGAGCGTCGGCGCGCAGTCGAGGTTGCTCGTGCAACCGACACACTGGCCGAGGCCGTCGCAGTGACCGATGTCACAGCGGGTCGCGAGCGAGCTGGGCGAGTGCGTCACCGTGCCGTTCGCCGCGCACACGTCGTCGGTGCACGGGTTGCCGTCGTCGAGACCGGGACAGGGCGGACGGCTGCTGCACGCCGAGAGCGAAAGGAAACAAGCCGCGACGAGCGCGACGCCGAAACGAAGTGACATGTGGGGACCTGCTGCTGCTGCGTGGGGCCGGGGACTGATCAGCTCTACCTCAAACACGCCCTTCCATCACAGGGCGCTCACTGCGTTTTGAGTGACAGACCGTATTTGACGCGCTTCGCGAAGCCGGTGTTGAGGGGCACCTTGATGCCGCCGATGGCCTTGATGAAGCAGTCCTTCACGGGCGCGGGGAGCGAGTCGAGGTTGACGCTGGGGTTGCTGCTCGAGCCGCTCTTCTCAATCTGAAACTCGATGGGGATGCGGCCGTCCGCCGGCATGCTCGCGGGGAACCGGCTGGCGCACTTCGCAAAGGCCCCGTTCTGCCGATTGATGCCCGCCTGAATCATCGCGGACGTGAGCTGCACGGGCTTGGCCTTCTTGATGGTCGCTCCGGCGTCGGGCGTGGGCGGCTCGACCTCGGCGATGCCCGCATCTTCCACGTCTGGCTCGACCGCGCCCGCATCGACTTCGGTGTTCACCGCGACGAGCGCTCCTGAGTCGACGACCGGCGGCTCGACGGCGACCGCTCCCGCGTCTTCGATTTCGGGCAGCTTCATGGGCGGCAAGTCGCGCGGCCAGAAGAGGAACGCACACACCCCGGCGAGCACGAGCCCACCGAGACCCAGACCGGCGTAGAGCCCGCGACGCGAGGGCGGCAACTTCACGTCGTCATCGACTTCGCGCGGCAGCACCAGCTCGGTCTTCGCGGTGGAGCGCACCGTGACCGGCGTCGGGTTGTTGAGCTCGTTCAGCAGCTCTTCCATCGACTGCGGGCGCTTCAGCGGGTCCTTCTCGAGGCAGCGGCGCACCACGTCGGCGAGCCACGGCGGAATGGTCTCGCCCTTCGGTGTATTTTTCGGGAGCGGGTCCGGCACCTTCGTCAGCAGCAGCGCGACGAGCTTGCCGAAGTTCTCTCCGTCGATGGGCAGCCTGCCGGACAGCAGCAGGTACAGCATCACGCCCACCGCGTAGACGTCGGCGCGACGGTCGACGACACCACCGCTCGCCTGCTCGGGAGACATCGAGGTCGGCGTGCCGATGATGGCGCCGTCCATCGTGCTGACGGTCGGCGCGTCGGGCGTGAGGTGGGTGAGCTTGGCGACTCCGAAGTCGAGCACCTTCACGTACTCGGCATCGCCGTGCTTGGTGGTGAGGAAGACGTTGTCGGTCTTCACGTCGCGATGCACGACGCCCAGTCGATGCGCGGCCGCGAGCGCGGAAGCGAGCTGCTTGATGACGTGCAGCGAGCGCTCGATGGACAGCGCGCCCTTCGCGAGGCGAGCGGTGAGCGTCTCGCCCTGCAGCAGCTCCATCACGAAGTAGACGGCGGTGGGTTTGCCGTCGGGCCCGAGCTCCTGACCGAAGTCGGAGATCTCCACGATGTGCTCGTGGTTGATCTGATTCACCGAGCGCGCTTCCTGGAAGAAACGCTGAATCAGGTCTTCGCGCTGGTACTGCTCGGGGCGCAGCACCTTGATGGCCGCCTGGCGACCGAGCAGCGCGTGCTTCGCGAGGAACACCTGGCCCATCGCGCCTTCGCCGAGCAGCTTCTCGAGCTCCCACGGCCCCAGCGTGCGCACCCCGACCGGAGTGGGCTTGGCACCCGCGTTGACCACGTGGCCGCCCGAGACGCGCGTGCGGTTCGCTTCACCGAGCGCGTGAATGAACTCGTCGACGGTGCGGAAGCGATTCGACAGGTCGAGCCCGAGCGCCTTGTTGAGCACTCCGGCGAGGTGCAGCGCGGCCGCGGGGAGCGCTCCCACTTTTCCCTGCGGCAACTCGTTGGTGAGCAGCTGATGCAGCAGCGCTCCGAGCGCGCTGACGTCGACGAACGGAGAGACCTTGCGGCCGTTCACCAGCGCCGGGAGCAAGCCGAGGCCGAAGCCCGCGAGCTTCACTTCGATGGCCGTCGGCGCCGAGAGCAGCGTGACCCACGACGCGTTGAGGCCGCCGTGAATGAGACCCTTCTGATGCGCGGCCGAGAGCGCCTGCGCGAGCGACATCGCGATGCTCACCGCTTCGTCGGGGAGGAACGCGCCCTTCTGCTCGAGCACGTGGTCGAGCGTGTGGCCGTCGAAGCGTTCCCACGCGACAGCCCAGCGGAGCGGTCCACTCGCGTCGATGGCGAGTGTGGCGGCGACGTGCGGGTGCTGGAACGTGAGCGCCTTGCGCACTTCTTCGGCGAACGCGTTGGAGCGCAGCTCGTCGACGAACAGCCCGGCGTTGGTGACACCGACCGACACCGGCTTGCCGTTGCTGATTCCCGAGAGTTCTTCGCACCCTTCGCGAGTGCGGACCGGGGTGAGTTGTTCGACGACGAGGCTCACGGGCTGCCCAGACTACCCGCAGCTTCGCGGCACGGCCCGAAAACACCGAACCGGGTGGTCACTGCTACATTTCGCAACACCGATGACCTCACTCCTCGTCGCGCTTTCGCTGAGCTGCACGATTCAAGTCATCCGCCAGAGCACTCCGGAGTTCGAAGGCCCCGAGGGCATGCGGCTGCTGCAGAAAGACCTGCCCAGCGGAGGGAGGCAGGTGGAGCTGGTCGACGCGAACGGCAAGACCGTGTGGAAGAACCGCAAGCTGCCGCGGCTCGAGGCCGTGAGGTTCTCGGCCGACGGGCGGACCATCGCGTTCACTGATTCGTCGCTCGAAGTGACGATGGTCGACGCGAAGGGAAGGCCGCGCACGGTGAAGTTCTGGAAGGCGCTCTCCGACCTCGAGCGGGAGGCGATTCCGCGCACCAACTGCGGGTACCGCTGGCTCGAGAAGTACGAGTTCGACGCGTCAGGGCGCTTGCTGGTGTCGATTCTTCAGCGCGACTCGGTGCCGGTGCTGGTGTTCGTCGACCCCGCGAACGGAACGGTCAGTCGCGAGAAGGTGTGACGGCGCTCAGCGCGCGACGCGGCGAACCCAGAACGCTTCGCCGCCGTCCTTCGTCACCAGCTTGAACACCAGCACCGACGCGTTGCCGATCGACACCGTGAACCGCCCCGCATCGTCGAGCGGAACCGGCTTGCCGTTCATCGTCAGCTTCGACCCGAGCGGAGCCACGCCGATCGCCTGCGACGCGCGCTCGCCATCTCGCGGGCTGCTCAGCACCAGCCGCGTCACCGAGTTGTCGAACACGATCTCCATCTTGTTCATGCGCCCGCCGCCGCTCTCCATTCCACTCTTGTCGAGCGGCACCGCCGACCACACGTATTGCCCTTCTTTGAGCGAGCCCGACTCGACCACCGTGCGGTTCTCCGTCACCTTGCGGTCCACCAGCGCGGTCTTCAAATCGCTCGTCGCATACACGCGGAACCGCCACGCGCTCACGCCGTCCTTCGGCGGGAAGGTGAACGTCAGCGTCGGCACCGCGCTCTGAAAATACACACTCGCCTTCAAGCCCGTCTCCGCGACGGTGTCTGATTTGGCGGCCACCGCTCCAGCGAACTCGTCCTTCTCGAAGCGACCGCTCGACGCTTCGGTGTCACCGCGCCGACGCCAGAACAGCGAACCCTTCAGCGGACCGGGAACGACGACGAGGTCTTCTTCACCACCGCCGACCGCGATGACGTTGGTGAACTGCGCATCGCTCGCCACCTCCATCTCGCCCTGCCCCGGAGCGAACGCCAGCCCCACATCACCGGTGCGACCCCAGAACACGCGCGTCGAACGGCCGGCCGGCAACGTCAGCAACGGAGCTCCACGCTTGCTCGCGTCGAGCCCCTTGCCCTTCAACGCCACCACGTCACCGCCACCGACGTTGCGCGGCAGCTGCTCGGGCACCGCGGCCTCACCTTCACCGGTGACGACCTCGACCTTCGGCCCACCCTTCGACGGAGTGACCACCGCCGTCATCGCCAGCTTCGCGCGCAGCGTGATGGGCTTCTTCCCGTCGAGCAGCACGCTCTCACCGGCCTTCAAGAAGATGCGCATGCCTCCCGCAGCGAGCGTGGCGCGCAGCTTCGGGTCGCCGGTGGTCGGCTCGAGCGTGCCTTTCGCTCCGCCTTCGAACTGAATCGTCGCGCCGCCCATCTCGGCGCGCAGCTGACCCGTCTTGTCGACCGACACCGTGCCGAGCTCGTCGAGCTCTTTGCCGCTCTGCGGAATCTTCGCGTTGCCGCCGCTCTTCGACTTCACCATCACCGTTCCGCGCGGCGTCAGCTTCACCACCGGCTTCTCGGGCTTCACCGGCTCCGGCGTGTCTTCGAACGAGAGCACGCCCTTGCCGACCACGAACTTCTGGCCCGCAGTGACGGTCGAGGTCCCCGCGTCGCCTTCCAAATCGGTGAACTCCAGCGTGCCGGAGCCGACCACGAACGTCGTGCCGCCATCGCGTGCGTCGAGCTTCACGCGATTGCCGGCGCCCGCGCGCGCTTCACCGCTCGAGGTCGAGAACTCGCCGCCGTCAGCCTCTTCGAAGAACAGCTCACCGCTCGCCAGCGACAATTCCTTGAGCGACTTGCCGAGCGTGAACGAAGAATTCTCGAGCAGCTCGACCTCGCGACCGCCCGCTTTGAGCAGCGCGTGACCGTCAGCGCCGGTGTCGAGCTTGTCTCCTTCGAACAGCGCACCAGCAGCCGCCGCGCTCGTCTTGCCATCGCGCGTGAGCGTGACCTGCCCCTTCAAACCAGACAGCTGCGCGACGGTCGGCTTCGCAGGCGGCGGAGGAGGACCCGCATCGACGATGGCCGGCTGCTGCGGCCCCTCGGGACACGCGGTCAGCGCGGCGATCAACGAACCCAGCACCAGCCAACGACCACGCGTCGTCACTTGCTCACCTTCTGGAGCTCGCAATGGAAGATGGCCTGGTCTCCATCGGCGAGCGTGACCTTCTTGGTCTGCGAAACGTAACCCGGAGCGCTGATCACGAAGAAGTACTCGCCGCCCGGGATGGTCACCACGAAGCGACCTTCGCCGTTCACCGGCACCTTGATGTTCTGGCCCTTGATGACGACCGTCGCCTTGAGCGCATCGCCCGCGCGCGAGCGAATCAGGCCGCGCACCGTCGCCGGGCTGCCCTTGCCGAGCGCTTCGAGCGCCACGTCGAGCGTCGCTTCTCCCTCGGGCGGCACCTGCGCGACTTCGTCGGCCGCGTTGTAGCCCTGCGCCTCGACGCGCACCTTCACCGGACCCGGGCCGACCGACGCGAACGTATATACGCCGTCGTCACCGGTCTCGAGTCGCGAGTCCCCGGCGATGACGACTGCTCCGGGCACGGGCTTCTTCGACACCGCGCCGCGCACCACGCCGCTCAACTTGCCGGGGCCGGTCAGCGCCTGAAGATCGATTCGCACGCGCTGCTCGCTGCCCAACACCGCCGTCGCACTCACACTCGCCGCGCGGAAGCCCGTCAGCGTCACCTTGAACTCGTGCGCTCCCGGAGTGACCGTCGCCGCGCGCTCACCCTGCGCGTTCGTCGGCTCCGGCGCGACACCATCCAACGTCACCTGCGCGCCGACCGCGGGGCTGCCGTCGGGCAAGAACACCGACACGCGCAACGAAGTGGGATTCGTCGGAGGCGGAGGCGGCTTCGCCGGAGGTTTCGGGCCGAGCGCTGACAGCCGCACGCCGAGCGCGAAGCGGTGCGCCTGCCCCTCGTAGATGGGCAGGCCGCTCGCGCGCGCGACGGTCGATTCGATGAGCGCTCCGTATTCGAAGCCCGCCGACAGCCCGAGGTCGCCGAGCTCGAGAAACCGCCAGCCGACGTAGCCGGTGGGCTCGAAGCTGAAGATGCCGGAGCCAAAACCCACCACGCCGATGAAGCCGAGCGTCACTTCCAGCTTCGAGACGTACAGCTGCACGCCGACACGCAACGTCGGGCCGAAGAACGGCAGGTGCTGGCCGTCGCGCAAATCGGGGCGGTAGTTGAGCGTCGGAGCGCGCGACATCGCGAAGCCCACGCCCGAGCTGAGCACCAAGCCGAAGCTCGTCACGTAGCGGAGTCCGAGCCCGAGCCGAACGTCGTAGCGACCGTGGTTGCGATCGAGCGGCTTGAGGCTCGCGAGGTACGCCTGGTAGTCGGTGCCGGCGGGAAGCTGCTCGGGCTTGAGCGGAACGGCGTGCGTTGCGAAGAGATCAGTGGAGGCGTCGAGCTCCGCGCCCATGAACGGCAGGAACCACCCGTCGGCTTTCAGCCGCAGCACGGTCGGAGAAACGCCCGCGATGGTGGTGGCTTGCTGCGTGAACTCACTGACCCGCAGATCACCTCGGCGCGCGGCGAAGCCACCCATCAACGACACGTTCGCGCGCGGAATGCGCACGGGCTCGTCCTCGGCGCGCGCGGCAGACGCACACACCATCACCAGCGCGATGAGCAGAGGGCTTCGCCGAAGCATGTGGGCCGCGCGAAAATACCACGCTGGCCCGCGCACACTCTTTTTCAGTCCGCGACGTCCCCCTCTCCCGCGAAGGAGAGGGTCGGGGTGAGGGTGGAACTGCAGTGAGAGCTGCACGACATCGTGAAATGGGTCGTGACCACGAAGGACTGTCGCGGCCAGGCGTGCCTCAATGGTGGCTGTGTTGGCGTGTTTTGGGCCGTTCCGAACGGCCGCCCTGCCCCTCGCCTTCGAGCAAATTGCGCTCAATTTTCACGACAACGTGAAAGCGGCTGTGGGAGCAGCCAGATTCACGTAGTGGTGAAAGTGAGCAGAGCTCGATCTCACTTCCTGGCGTAGCGGTCGGCCAGCCAGCCCGTGGTCATCAGGAACGTCTGTCGCTGGAGATCAGCCCAACGCGAGAGCAGCCGCTTGCCGTCACCGCGACCCGACCAGACGATCTTCGCGCGGTCACCTCGGTGCTTGATGAAGCTCCCGCTGCGCTTGCCGAAATAGAGGCCGAGGTTCACGCCGCGGTACACCGACTCCGTCAGCGGCGACCACGGAGACTTCTCGAAGAACAAGTCACGCAGCTCGGCGCCCTGCGGCGACTCGAGGTCCTGCGCCACCGCCTTCTTGCCCCAGCCGAACGCCTCGCGCGGCACGCCCTTCTCCTCGAGAATGCGGCGCGGAATCGGGCGGTCGTAGCCGTTCTTCAGCTGCCACGGAGCCATCTCCTCGCTCGCGCTCACCTTGTGCATCGAGCCCACGCTGCGCGCGAAGAGATACGGAGCGCTGCACTCCACCACGCCGTACCGCGCGCGCGCTTCGATCAACGCGTAGCCGCTCTGCGCGCCGCGAATGATCTGCCCGCTCTGCATCAGCTCGCTCAAGCCGTTTTCCCAGACGCCGTCACCCGCGTGGCCCGCGAAGAACACGGTCGGCACGTCGTGCGACTCGGCCTCGGTCAGCAGCGCGTGGAAGGCAAGCTCCGGTGAAATCTGCGCGGTGGCCCAGCACCACGCTTCGAGCTCCGCGCCGATCTTCGAGTAGTCGAGATCGAGGTAGCGCGGCGACGAGCCCAGCTTCGCCGAAATCTCCGAGCCGTCGTCGTCGGACAAATTCGACTTCATCAACTTCTGCACCATCTCCGGCACGCGCGTGTTCGAGCGCGGCGCGGTCCAGCTGATCATCGGCGTGCCCACGATGGGCTGCGTCACCGCCAGCACCGTGCCCGAGTCGTAGCCACGCGACGCACTCCCCACCGCGCGCATCGGCAGCTTGCGCTTCGGGTCAGTCGCGTTCTTCCACATGCGCGACAGCGCTCCGGAGAACTGGCGCACGTAGTCGGCGAAGTTCTCGAACACGTGCGGCTGGTCGTGGAACTTGTAGGTCGCCTGGCCGTCGGCGCCGATGTGCATCGCCTCGAAGATGATCTGACTCATCACCGAGAGCCGCGGGTGAATCACGCTGAACTGGCGCAGGTAGTTGTGCACGCCGAAGCACATCGACTCGCCCCACAGGCGGTGATCGCGCTCCGGGTCGAGGCGCGCGCCCATGCGCCCCAACAACACCACCAACGAGTTCGACGCGTGCCACACGTGGCCATCGCGCGCGTACACGCAGCGATCGACCGTCGAGTGCGCGGGCACCACCACCACGTCTTCACCATCGACGCGCAGACCGCTGCCGTACACGTGCTCGCTCTGGTGGAAGTCACCCTTCGCGAAGTCGCCGTCCCACATTCCGGCCGCGACCCACTTCGGTGACGGAGACGGGTCGATCTCCACGAACTTGCCGACCTCGATGTCGACTGTCTGCGCGCGGCGATCGATCACCGCGTACCAGGCGAGCTTCGGGAGATTCTCGTCTCGCAGAACCGAGACACGAGGAGTCAGCTGTGGTGCCATGGGCTGCGCATTGACCACGCGCCAACGGGGACGGCAACCATCATGAAGCCCTCAAAATTCGTCGTCGCGCTCGGAGTCGTCGGTCTCGCTGGCGCCGGCTTGAGCGGAGCCGCGTGCTGGAGACTCATCGGCGCCGGCTCGTTCGACCAACACCCGCTCTGCGAAGGCCCGCACTTCTCGCTCACGCACGCGCTCTTGCCGACCTTCGAGTACGCCGAGCTGCGCGACACCAGCGGTGAAGAACGCGTGCTCGAGAGCGCCGGCGCGAAGTGCGCGAGCGCGAAGGACGTCGCGGCCTGCAACGAGAAGCTCACCGACGCCAAGTCGACCGAGGGCTGGAACAACGGCAGCCACGGCCGCATGCCTGGACACCACTACATCGTCGCCACGCGCGGAGACGAGGTGATGGTCGTCACACAGAACAACCTCGCCGAGCTCTTGAAGCCCGTCGACACCGCGACCAAGGCCGCGCTCATCGCCGCCATCCAGCGCGGCATCTTCCCCTCGTGCGAGAAGTCGGTTCGCCAGAAAGACGGCAAGTACGAGCTGCACCTGGTCAGCACCAGCTGCTTCGGGCCCACCGATGAGGTCGTGTCCGTCGACTCCGCGGGAACGCTGAACGTGCTCGAGTCTTCGTCCGGCCCCGCCACCTGCGTTGGCTCGCGACCAATCATTCGAAACGAAATCGCCAGCAGGGAGTGACCGTTCGGTCACGTTGTTGCTAAGGCTGCTCTCCCCACTGGAGAGCCCATGAAAGCGACCCGTCGGCAGTTCCTCCGCGTCACCGCGATCGGCACTGCGGGTTTCGTTCTCGGTTGTGAGAAGCCGGCGGCGATTTCGCACGAAGATGGCGGCGTCATCGACGGCGAAGACGCGGGCTTCACCAAGGTCGACGAAGACGGCGGCGTCACCGAGCCCGACGCAGGCGCGACTCCCGACACGCCCGAGACGTTGATGGAGGCGTTCGGCTTTCCGCTCGGCATCGCGAGTGGCGACGTCGACACCGGCCGCGCGGTGTTGTGGACGCGCTACGACGGCATGGCGCCGATTCGTCTGCGCGTGTGGCGCATGGACGGAGACGTCTACGCGCTGCGAGTGGCGGACACGCAGGTCACTCCGGGTGATGGCGGCTTCGTGCACCTCGACGTGTCCGGGCTCGAGGCGGGCGTGCGCTACCGCTACGCGTTCTTCGAGGAAGACGCCGGCGGCAACGTGCTCGCGCGCAGCGCCATCGGCCGGTTCCGCGCGGCCATCGCCGACGGCACGAAGGAGACGCTGACCATCGGCGCCTGCAGCTGCACGCATCAGGGCATCACGCCGACGCCGCTCGCGCGCGCAGGTGAGCGCACCGACCTCGACGTCTTCCTCCTGCTCGGAGACACCTCGTACAACGACGGCGCCGACACGCTCTCGGAGTTCCGCACGCGCTGGGCCGCAAACCTCGCGAGCCCCGAGTATCGGACGATGCGCGCGGCGACGAGCGTGCTGGCGTCGTGGGACGACCACGAGGTGACGAACGACTTCAACCCGGAGACGGTCTCGCCGCAGAAGATGGCGACCGCGAAGCAGACGTTCTTCGAGAATTTGCCGCTGCGTCGCGACAGCGCGAACCCCGACCGCATCTGGAAGTCGATGAAGTGGGGAGCGACCGCCGAGTTCTTCATTCTCGACTGCCGCGGCGAGCGCAAACCGTCGACGCGCTTCAACGGGCAGACGCAGATCTACGTCTCACGCGAGCAGCTCGACTGGTTGAAGGCGGGGCTCAAGGCGAGCACCGCGTCGTTCAAGGTCATCATGAACTCGGTGCCCATCACCGACTTCGGCTTCTCGGTGTTCACCGGCGACAGCTGGATTTCGTACGCGCAGCAGCGCACCGAATTGTTGTCGTGGATCGACGACGAGAACATCGGCGGCGTGCTGTGGGTGTCGGGAGATCATCACTTCGCGAGCAGCGGCTGGGTCGCCGCGGTGGACCCGGGACGCACGCAGCTCGAGGTGTTGGTGGGCCCCGGAGCGCAGAGCGGCAACATCGCCTACGCGCTCTTGCGGCCGCCGCGCTGGCAGTTCGCGACCGACACCAACAACTACACGACGTTCAAGCTCGACCCGATGACGATGAAGGTCGAGGTGACGTTCATCAATGGCTCGGGCGTCACGCTGTTCACGCGTGAGTACGACCTGAGCTGAGCGAGGCTCGACCTGGGGGAGCCTTAGAAAAAGTTGATGCCCGAGTGAGGAAGCCTCGGTCCTTTTCGAGAGGCCGGAGTCCTGTCCGTTAGACGATCTCTGCGTACGAATTGCAGAGAACGGGGATCGAACCCGTATTTCCGGCGTGAGGTGTGCGTGTAGGGCCTCTTCGGCCAGGCATCTGCACCGCAAGACGAAAGCGACGCGGCAGAGCTGACGAGCTCAGAGCCGGCGCCACATCGCCGCGCGCCGCTTGAACTGATTGTCCTCGAACCACTTCAACGCGACGTCCATCGACTGACCGCCGACCGCCGCGCTCGCGACCTCGAGGTGCTGACGCGAGACGACGTTTTCCTTCGGCAACTTCGAGAGCGCCTTGTCGATGACGTCGCGCGCCTGCTTGCTCTGCCCCGACCACTTCAAGGCGAGCGCGTACTCGGCGAACACCTCTCCGGGATCGATCTCCTCGGTCCACGCGAGCGAGTGCTCTTCGAAGACCTCGATGGCCGCGAGCAAATCGTTCTTCGCCTTGGTCACCTCGAGCACGTCGCCGCCCGACTTGTACTTGAGCAGCCGCAGTCGGCCGGTGAGCGCGCGGCTCCACGCGACGAGCATGTTCCACCCGTTCGCTTCAGCGACCTTGCGCGCCTGCTGAATGAGCGTGTCGGCTTCCTTCAATTTTCCGCGCGCCAGCTCGACCGCCGCGAGCACCAGCGGCGCTTCGGCTTTGCCGGCGTGATTGCCGACCAGCACCGAGAGCCGCGCGTAGGTCGACTCGAACGTCGCGGCGAGCTCGAGCTCGTCCATCTCGGTGAGCACCAGCGTGAGGTTGTGGAGCGTGATGGCTTCGCGACGCAGCCAGCCCGTACTGCGAGCGAGCTCGAGAGAGCGCTCGAAGGCCTTGCGCGCCTGCGACAGCTCTCCCTGGCCGTAGTGCACGATGGCGCGCGCGTTCCACCCGAGACACGCGTCGCGCAGGCGGCCCGCTTTTTCGGCGAGCGCGATGTGCTCGTCGGTGAGCTGCCGCGCGCGGGAGAAGTCACCGATGCTCGAGGTGGCGATTTCTTCGGCGCGCACGAAGGCGATGGCGTCTTCGTCACCCGCGAGGACTTCGTCACTCACCTGCCGTCGCACCTGGGCGCACGCCTTCATCGCGTCGGCCGCGCGCCCGAGAATTTCGCAGAGGAACCAGCTCCAGCCCTTGGCCCAGCGAATCCACAGGTGCGGCACCGCGGCGCCGGTGAGCTTGAGGAGCCGCTTCTCGAGCTCGACGTACGCGCGCTGCGTCTCGTCCTTCTTCACGAGGTACGAGACACATTCGGCGCGAACCACCTCGAGCGCGGCAACGGCTTCGTCGACGCTCAGCCGGTCCCAGCGATCGAGCACGTGCGTCAGCTGCGTCTCGAGCACGCGACCGACGGCCATGTCGGGCAACTCCGAGCGCACCTGTTGTGGCTTTCCCGCCGACGCGATGGTGGCGATGGCTTCGTCGGGCAAACCGAGGAACAGCTTCACCTCGGCGATGCGACGCAGCAGCACGAGCCGCCGAACGCCGGTCGCGGTGCGCAGCGCAGACTCGAGCCGCGCGATGGTCTCGGAGCGGCCACCGCGCGTGAACGCCCACGCTTCGTCCCACAAGGACGCGGTCAGCCCGTCGAGCGCCGGAGTCGCGAGCGGAACCAGATACGAGGCGAGGCGGCTGAAGTTCTCGGCGGAGAGTTCTTCGAGCGCCTGCACCGCCCACGCGCCGGCCGCGAGTCGCGCTCCGAGAATCAGACCCTGCGAGAGGACCTGCGAGAGCGCGGGCTTGAGGCGTTGATCGATGAGGCGCGCGACGCGATACGGCCCGTGCGTCTGCAGATCGACGAGGCCCGCTTCGCTCGCGAGCGTGAGTGACTCAGGAAGATTGGTGTCGACGGACGCGAGGGCCGGAAGCGGAGCCACTCCGCCGAGCCCGCCGAGCGTCGCGCACGCGCGCAACACGTCGTTGCCGAGCGCCTTCACGCGCAACAGCCGCAAGCCGTCGTGCGTGACGGGGAGATCAGCCAGCTTCGAGCCGTCGCGCACGTACGGCCAGAGCGCGGTGGCGAGACCGGGATTTCCGTTTGCGGCTTTGACGATGGCGCGCGCTTGATCAGCGGTCGCTCCGAGGGCGGTGAGGCTCTTCTCGAGCTCTTCGGCGGGCGGCGCTTTGTGTTCCACGCGGCGCCAGCGTTTGTCGGCGAGCCACGCGTCGCGGCGAGAACGGAAGGCAGCGGTCTGGCGCTCGGCGGCGGAATCGAACGAGACGACCAGCACGAGTGGAGCAGGCTCTTCGCGTTGACTGAGTGCTTCGAGGAACGCGACGCCTTCGTCGTCGGCGAGGTGCGAATCGTCGAAGGCGATGATCAACGGCGCAGAGAGCGCGCGATCGACGATCCACCTTGCGAGCTCGAGCGCGGCACCTTCGCGGCGCGAGTCTTCGTCGAGCTTCGCGGTGCGAAAGTCGGCGCGACGAATGCCGAGGAGCGAAGCGAGCAGCTCGACTGCGACGGCTGCGCGATCGGGCTCGACGTTCTGCAACGCGGGAGCAGCGGCGAGCGCCTGCAACAGCGCCGTGTCGTCACCGGTAGTGCCGAGGAGCGCGAGGAGTGTCTGCGGGAGCAGCGCGCCGCGCCCGACGTCGACGCGAACGGCGGCGAACTGCGAGAGCAGTCGCGTGCGGCCCGTTCCTTCGGATCCGACGAGCAGCACTCGCTGCTGCGACCGCTCGGCTCGGGCGGTGTCGAGAATCGACTGAAGGAAGGACATCGATGACGAGTGTAATCGGCACCCGGCGAGACCTGCCGATTTCGACTGATGATCGCGTGTCGCCGGAAAGTTTCAGTCCCGCCTCTCCCGCGAGGGAGAGGTCGGGGTGAGGGTGAACCGAGGAGCTACCGGTTGAGCGGGACCGCACCGTGCGTCTGCGCAGGCCGAGCGGGAGCCGCAGTCGGAGCAGGAACGGACGTCGCGACCTGGAACATGGCGCCGAAAATCGCGGGAAGCACGACATCGACGGCAACCTGAGTGTCACTCACGACCGGCGGAGCAACGACGACCGGAGCAGGCGCAGGCGTCGGCGGGTACGTCGTCCATTCCACGGACGCGACCGTCGGCTGCACCTCACCGGGATAGTTCGTCCACGCCGACGCGTCGCCCGCGACTCCGCCAGCGGAACCTGAACCACCGCTCCCGCTCGAGCCAACCGTAACGTCGACGCTCGCGCTCGGCTGATAGGTGCTCCAGCCGGTGGCATCGACCACGCCCCGCGGTGCCGCACACGACGTGCAACCGCTCGCGACACCACCGTTCAACGCCGCACCGCTCGGCACCGCGCACGACGCACAGCCGCTCACGCCACCGTTGATGCCCACTGCGCTCGCGACGCCACCGTTCATCGCCGCACCGCTCGGCACCGTGCACGACACGCAATCGCTCGCGCCACCGTTGATGCCAACGCCGCTCGCGACGCCACCGTTGATGACCGCGCCGCTCGGCGCCGCACACGACGCGCAACCGCCGCCGTTGATCACCGCGCCGCGAGGCACCGCGCAGGACGCGCAGCCGCTCGCGACGCCACCGTTCATCGCCGCAGCGCTCGGCACCGCGCACGACGCGCAGCCACTCGCGTCACCGTTGATACCCACGGCGCTCGCGACGCCACCGTTGCTCATCATCGCGCCGCTCGGCGCCGCGCACGACGCGCAACCGCTCGCGCCACCGTTGATCACCGTCGCACTCGCTGAGCCGTTGATCTGCGCACCGCTCGGCACCGCACACGACGCGCAGCCGCTCGTGACGCTGCCGTTGATCACCGCGCCGGCCACGACCGCTCCACCACTCGGCACGACCGTCGCCGCCGCAGACACACCACGCGTCGCGCACACCGCGCTCGGGCCCGGGCTCGCGACCGCCGACGCACCACCAGCCATCACCATCGACGTGCTGCACGCCGCCGGCGCAACCGCTCCCGCCAGTTCGACCTGCGCATCGACCGCCACCACACCTGACCGCGCCAGCTCCCACGCCGCGTAGTGCGCCTCACGTACCGCTGCGTCAGCCACCAACGTCGGCCCTTCCGCACGCCGCGCTTCCCACGCCGCGTAGTGCGCCTGCCGCCGAGCCTCAGCCTCGACCCGCGCCGCCTCACGACGCGCCGCCAGCTCCGGCCCACCGCGCCGCTCGAGCTCGGCGACCCATGCACGCTCGTCGATGTCGGGTACCAACTCGCCCTGCTCCACCGTGAACACCGCGCCCTCGCACGCGCCGACCAGCGAGCTCAGCGTCACGTCGATTGGCTGCTCACGCCGCAGCGCAAACCGCGCGTCGGGATCCAGATTCTCGAACCGCGCCTCGACCACCAGCGCTCCGTCGACCGTGCTCCACGCGCGCGTCTCACCGACGATTCCATTCGCGTTCACGAACGCCGTGCCGCGCAGCTCGCCCGGCGAGCGCACCGTCACGCGCACGTACTCGCCCCAACGCGACTGCAGCGGCGACTTGCGAAACCCCATCGGCCCGCACACCACCGGAGCCGCCACCTCGTCATGCACCGCCGAATCGATCACCAACTGCGCCGAAGGAAACGTGGCGCACCCGAGAACTCCGAGCAGCGCCAACGAGAGGAGCGAACGCATGCGCCATCTACGGAATCGCGCTCGGAAAATTCAGAAAAGACGAACGGCGCGAACCCCCCACAAGGTCCGCGCCGCTCGATGTCCTCTACCGCCAGAATGCGGGAGGTTTTTTCAGTGAGGCATTCCGTACTTGTCGGCTGCCACGTAGACCTTGAGGTGCATCTCGCCGTCGGCGGTCTTCACGACCACTTCCGTCGTCCCCGCGCTGCGACCCGTCAACACCACCCGGCGGCCCTGCTGAGAAACGTCGAGCAACGCGGGGTCAGCGACCTCGACCTTCGCCACCGGAGCCGGCATCGCGAGCGTGGTGCTGTGGCCGACAGGCATGTTGACCTGCTTCGGCGCACCCGCAAGAGCCAGAGTGGAAAGGAGGAGGAGCAACCCAACGAAGCGCATGCACCGACAGAGAGCACGCTTCGCGCCAGCGCAAAGACGACGTGAATTCGACCGCTTGCGAGGCCCAAAACCCGGAGTGAGAACGCGCCTCCGCGCTCCACTGGAGCGGCCCCGCTCCAGATCGACGCGATCGGATCGATCGAAAACAGTGCGTCTCAGAAGCCGAGACTGAAATCCGTCAGCGACGTTCCTCACACTTCCGCGCGCTCGCCGGTCTCCACGCTGGCCGAGAAGAAGCGAGAAGAAAGATGTCTGCACTCCCAGCGTTTCACAAACTGCCGCAGGACCGTTCGACGCGGCTCTCGGTGCTGTCGGAAGTCGGAGTAGTCGAGCTGCTGACGCTCACTCCACGCTCGGCGGAGCGCTTGTTCGACGTGAGCGAGGGCGGTGCGGGCGTGTTGTCGCAAGACCCCTTGCCGTGCGGAACGCTGGTGCTCGCGGTGTTCAAACTTCCGCGCGAGCGAAAGCCGTTCGACGTCATCGTGCGCATCGCGTGGAGTGAAGGCAGCGCGATGGGCCTGGAATTCCTGCTCCCTGACGACGCCCTGGTCGAAGCCATCCGCCGGTTGAGGCTGGAGCTCGGCGAGCTCGAGTGATCACTTTTCGACGCTTCCTCACACTTCATGGCGATGGCCTGTCTTCTGAGTGCGCGGCATGGCTGAGCTCGACCCGAGCGACGCCGTGCGCCGTGCGCAGCGGGGCGATCGCCAGGCGATCGAAGGGTTGGTGCGGCGGTACCTGAGACCGGCGTACCTGGTGGCGTTGTCGGTGGTGAAGACACCAGCCGACGCGGAAGACGTCGCTCAGGAGGCGGTGGCCATGGCGATGCAACAACTCGAGACCTGCCGCGAGCCCGCTCGCTTCCCAGCCTGGCTGATGACCGGCGTGCGCAACCGCGCGCTCAACCGGCTCGAGTCGGTGCGTGTCCGCCAGCGCTTCGCCGATTCAGCGTCGGCGCGCGTGAACGACGAGCCGATGGCCAACGATTCGGAGCGCGTGGTGATGCGCGAGCAGCTGCTCGCCGCGCTCGAGACGCTCACCGAACAACAGCGTGAAGTGGTGTTGCTGCACGACCTCGAAGCGTGGACGCACCCGGAAATCTCGGCGGCGACTGGGCTGAGCGAGGTGAATTGCAGACAGATATTGTCCGTTGCGAGACGCGCGATGCGCGAGAGACTCGCGGCGTTGGAAGGAGCGGTGTCGTGAAGGTCCCGGACGAAGATCAGCCGATCGATTTTTCGGCGCTCGACCCCGCGCGCAACAGCAAGCGCTGGGACGCGATGGTGCAGCGCACCGCCGCCGCGAGCCTCGAACGTCCGTCGGCGATGAGCGAGCTGTGGACCGCGCTGCCGAAGTGGAGGCCGGCGCTCTTCGCGCTCGCCGCGCTCGCGGTGGTGACCTGGCTCCCGTGGCTCTTGCGTGAAGAAGTGACGAGCACCGCTGCAGAACCCGCGCTGGCCCTCGTGCATTTCGACGAACGTCACGATCTGACCGCGATGCTGGAGTCGGCCGATGGCTACTGAGTCGAAGTCAGCAGCCGTCATCGTGGTGCTGCTGACCTTCGCGCTCGGCATGGCTGCTGGCGCGGGGCTCCACGCGTCGTTCGAGAAGCCACATCGTCGCGGTGGTGGTTGGGGCCCGGGCGGCCCGGGGCAGAACGGTGGACCCGGTGGGCCCAAACGCCTCCCGCCTCCGCTCGAAGAGCTCGAGCTCACGGCTGATCAGCGCACGAAGGCAGAAGCGGTCTTCGAGAAATACCGCGCACCGCTCGAGGCGCTCTTCGAGGAAACGCGCCCCCGCATGCACGAGCTGCGGGAAAAAATGGACGGAGAGTTCGCGGAAATTCTCACCGATGCGCAGAAGGCAAAGTTCGCCGAGTTCAAGGCGCGTCGGCCTCCGCACGGTCCACCGCCGCCGGGAGCGCCACCGCCTCCTCCCGAAAAGTAATTCACGGTTTTCGTCGCTCGCCTGTCTCTGTTTTCGAAGCAGCAACCGAAACCGGAGAACTACATGCGAGTCACCGCCACCCGAACCGTCGTCGCAGCTATCGTCTCTTTCGCAGCAGTTTCGCTCGCGCAGCCGCGGCCTCCCGCCGAAGCGCTCGCTGCGTGCAACGGCTTGGCTGATGGCACCGCGTGCGGCTTCACCATCAACGGCAAGAACCTCACCGGCACCTGTCGCAGCGGACCCAACGGAGAACAGGCGGCGTGTTTCCCCGCTGGTGGTCCCGGCGGTCCTGGTGGGCCGGGCGGTCATCACCGGGGGCCTCCACCTGAAGCAACCGCCGCGTGCGCCAACCAAACCGCTGGAGCGACCTGCAGCTTCTCGCACCACGACCGCACCGTGAGCGGCACGTGCAAGGCGCCTCCGGACAACGCGAGTGGCGCGCTGGCGTGCGCTCCTGAGTTCGGCGCCGGTGGGCCTGGTGGTCCCGGCGGACATCGCGGCCCGCCGCCGGAAGCCATCACCGCGTGTGCCTCGCTCGCGTCTGGAGCGGCGTGCAACGTGACGTTCCCCGACGGCAAGTCGGTCAGCGGAACCTGCGAATCGCACGGCTCGGCGCTCGCGTGCCGTCCGGCGCATCCGCCTCCGCCGCCGCCTTCTTCGAACTGACCTTCACTCGCGCGTCATCGTGATGCGCGAGGTGCGGTGGTGGACTCTTCACACTTCCCACTTCCATCGCCGCATGGGGGCGGCGGCACGGTTTCCCTCCGTGACCGCCGCTCTTTTTTTCAACCACTCCTGGGCCACCACTCACACCATGAATCGGAACCCCCATGCAGCCTGGCCTCGTCGTCGTCGTGACTGAAACGCAGTTGTTGTTGGACGTGCTCACGCACGAGCTCGAGGGCGCGGGGTGGACCGTGCTCGCCCTCGAAGATGGAGCCGAGCTCTTCGACTTCATCGAGCTGATGTCGGAGCGGCCGGGGCGCCGATTGCCGCAGCTGATCATCGCTGACGCCACGTCACCGGGGCCGAGCGTGCTCGAGGTCTGCGCGTGGGCGCGACTCAAAGGGCTGCGCATGCCGTTCATCGTGCTGGCCGACCGCGCCGACGAAGCGACGAAAGACCTCGCCCGCGCGCTGGGCGGAGTGGAAATCACCGACGGCTCCGACGACATGCTGAACGTGGCGGCCAGCGTCGCCGCCTGACACTCGCAGTGGTCACCTGATCAGCGCCGTGCACAGCGAAACCCGAGCGTTTCGCCGCCCGTTGATTCTCGAATCAAGCATCTACGCAGTGGCCGCCGTCCTGCAGTGAGACAGGGCATGCGCCACCTGCTCGCGATTCTCAGTTTCTGCACTTTGTCGGCCTGCATCGACGGGACGTTCCACGTCGATGGGAACGACGAATCGACCGGCGCGCCTGCGCCTGCTCCGACTCCAGTCACTCCGCCTGCCGAGGGTGCGCCCGATTCCGGCACCACGACGTTGCCGCCGGTCGAAGTCGACGACGCAGCGGTGGTGAGCGCCACGCTCCCGAGCGCGCTGGCCTGCGGAGAACGCCTCGTCGCGCAGGTGGTGATGAAGAACACCGGCACCAGCACGTGGACGCGAAGCGGCGGCGTGAAGCTCGGAGCAGCTGGCGACAGCGATCCACTCTCCGCGGTCGGTCGGCTCGAGCTCGACGTCACCGAGCGTGTTGCACCGGGCCAGACGCGCATCTTCTCCATCACGCTCGACGCACCGCGCGCGATGGCGTCGCTCACCACCGACTGGCGCATGGTGCGCGAAGGCGTCGCGTGGTTCGGCGAGACGAAGTCGCAGCTGGTGCAAGTCGCCGCGTGCAACGAAGACGCGATCGATCTCTCGCAGGTCGAGGTCTTCAACTCGCCCAGCGACGTCGCGGGCTGGGCCATCACCACGCACATCGAGCGTCTCGAGATGCACCCCGAGGGCGACATCGGTCTGGTGTTCAGCTTCCCCGCGCAGCAGACGTGGCCCGACTACACGCCGCCGGGTTGGGACGGCCCGCTGCAGTACACGGTGTGGGCGGTGCTGAAGATCAACGGCCGCTGGGTGACGTCGGGCTACATCCAGATGTGGAACGGGCGGTACGGCACCGGCGCTCCGCTGCTCACCGACTTCGCGCGCAACTGGGCGTACGACGGAAGGTGGGGGCCGATGATGGGTTACAACCCGCAGGTCGGCGAGCAGGTCGGCTTCTTCGTCACCGCTGGCAACGCGCGCGGCATCGGTGAAGTGACGTCGCTGCGCGAGCGCTCGAACGTGGTGACGGTGAACTTGCCCGCTGGTGACACGGGCACGTTCAACTTCTGATCAGTAGCCGAGCTGCGGCTGACGCTGCTTGCCGGCCTTGTCGGGCACGAACGCGGGCGCGCGGCGATCTCCATCGACCGCGATGCTCACGTCGTTCACCGTGCTCGCCACCTTCAAGTTCTGCTTCGCGGTGTTGGTCGACCACTCGTGCCACACCTCGACCTCGTAGTTGCCGGCCGGCACGTTCTTCACGGTGAACTTCCCGTTGATGTCGGCCTGCGCGAACCACGGCGAGTCGCTCACGTAGAGCCACCCATTCATCGCCGCGTGAATGTTGCAGAGCAGATGCACCGGGCCCGCGGTCGGGAAGACCTGCTCGCGCTGCGCTCCTGATTTGTAGAGACCGAGGTCGAAGTCGTTCGGCTTGCTGAGCGAGAAGACGTTGTGGAAGAGATCGTCTTCGTTGCGGAACTCGACGGTCGCTCCGACCGGCACCGCGAGCACGTGCGGGCGGAACATCTTGTCCTTCTGAATCACGGCCTTCACACGCAGCGCCTTGGGCTTGGGCGTCGAGCCGTCGGCCTTGCGCAAGATGATGACCGCTCCGCCCGGGCCGTGACTGCCGCCGCCGGTGATGTTGCCCGAGACGAGGAAGGTGCTCGGCACCACGCGCTGCACGACGGGCTCCGGCTCCATCGGCGTCATCGTCACTTCAGGGTCGCCCATGCCGGGCACGTTCACCGCGGTCGGCGCCGCACCGCCCGCACGCGAGCGCGCTTCCTTCGCGAGGGGAATGACGAGCGACGAGAGCTCCGCGGGGAGACCGGGCGTGCGCAGCAGCGATTCCCACCGCGACGCCGCACCTTCGTAGTCACCGCGATCCCACGCGACCTTGCCGCCCGCGAGCAGATTGAAGAGCAGGTACTGCTTCTCCGCGGCCGCCTTGAACGCGAGGTCTTCGGGCGTCTTCACCGAGAGCGGCAACGGCATCGACTCGCCGAGCCAACCACCGGGCACGCCCGCGTCGGGCTTTCCGGCGTTCAACACCACCAACGTCAGCGCAAGCAGCGTCATCGTGAAGTCACCAGGTGAAGACCACGGAAGAAGTGAAGACGTCGTTGTTCACCGTCGGAGCGCCTGCCCACTCGGTGTTGATGAGGTACTCCGCTTTGACCGCGACCGTCTCGAAGAGATCGACGTGCACGCCGGCGGTGATGCGATCGGTGATGAGCGTGGGGAAACCCCAGAAGTGGCCGTGGCGGCGGTCGTAGCGGCCGTAGAGCGTGATGCCCGTCACCGTGCTCCACTTCACCGGCAGCGTGTACGCCAGTCGCGCCCAGCCGCCCGTCACCGCGAACTGCGTCACCAATTCGCGCGGAGCCGAAGCGCCCACCAGCTTCTGCGGCCCTTCGCCTTCGTCGTCGTGCAGCCAGAGGAACTCGGCCGCGATGGACAGACCGTATGCGTTGAGCCGGAAGTCGGCGGCGACGGCCTTCTGCGTCGTCTGGTTGCTGCGCTGATCATTCCGCCCGCCGAACAGACCGCTCACGCCGGCTTTGATCTGCAGGTACTGGAGATTCAGTTCGTACCCGAGCCGACCCGAGCCGACGATGGTGCCGCTCAAGTTCGCGTCGATCGGCGCGAGCGCTTCGATGCGCGTGCCGTTGTTGGTGGCGGCGACGTTGAGCGACACGGCGCTCCACAGCGCGGGAATCTGAAAACGGTAGAACGCCTTCGCGCCGAGCCCCTGCCCCGTCGTGTACCGCGCGATGAGCGACGGCGTGATGTTGGTGCGCAGGTTCGCTTCGTTCTCGAGGTACTCGATGCCGAACACCGAATCGAAGCGCCCGAGGAACACCGCGAACTCGTGATTCTTGAACGGAGAGAGCCGGCCGAACGCCTGCTGCAGGTCGACGCGCGTGGCGTCTCCGGAGCCCGAGAAGCGCGGCATCAACTGCAGACGCGCGAAGAGGAAGATGGGCAGACCGCGCGGCTGGAAGCGCACGTCGGCGCTCGCGGTGTTGATGAGGAACGACGGCGTGCTGCCGATGCCCACCGAGCGCGGGAGGAAGCCGTTCACGAAGCGACCGTTGGTGTCGGTGCTGGCGACGTCTCCGCGCGAGTTCACCGCGGTCGCGAAGGCGTCGCTGCCGTAGTCGAGCGGCGCGCGCGTGTCGTACTCGCTGAAGCTCGAGCCGTTGCCCATCGCTTTGACGAAGCCGATGTCGATGTACCCGGTGAAGCGCAGCGCCTCTTCGGCCTGGGCCTCGTCGGGCGTGTAGCCATCGCCCGGGTCTTCCGCGGGAACTTCGACGGTCTCGGTCGGTTCCTCGGCGAAGGCCGCGGCCGAGAGCAGCGCGGTGAACAGGAGCGCGCGCATCACTTGTTCACCGTTCCAATCGCGAGCTGCACCGGCTGCTCGGCGATGACCAGGCCAGCACGAATGATGGCTGCCTCGCTGTCGAGCCACACGCAGTCGGCGATGTCGGGGTCCATTCCACCGTCGGTCGCGGTGCCGCTGAAGCACGTCGCGTCGAGCGCGACCTGCAGCGCGCGCTCGGGGTGATTGTCATTGCGCAGCGTCGGCACGGGAGCGGACACCGACTCGTTGAGCAACCGCTCACGCAGCAGCGGACGCGACGTGGGGAGGTAGACACCGGCGGTCGCCGGCAACACCGCGTCGATGCGCGTGACGAAGGCGTGCGTGCTCGGGCTCGACGGCAACACGGCCGAGACGGGGAGCACCGGGCCACCGGGGCGCGTGACGAAGAAGTAGCCGCGCGACGCGACGGGGAGCTGATTGGCGATCTGGTAGCGATCGACGCCCATGCCGATGTAGCGGACCTTCACCGCCTCGGGGTTGCCCGTGGGGTTCGGCGCCCAGGCGAACGCCTCGAACAGTTCCTTCACCGCGCCGAGCGAGCTCGGGTCGCGCAGGCCCTTCGAGCCGCGCGCGTACTGCACGTTCTCGGGAATGATCGGGCAGTACACCAACGGGCCGAGCTGGTGCGTGGTGCTCTCGTCGTCGATGACCGCGAACACCTCGCGCGCCGTCTTGAAGCCGACGTTGTCCTTCTGCAGCTTCGGGCCGCGCACGTCTTCGAGCTGCCAGAACGGCGAATAGAACGTGGCGTCGTCGTTGACCGAGAACACGTTCAACATGTCGGGCATCTGCTTGCCGCTCGAGTCGCGCGGGGTCCACACCGGCTGCAGCCACGGCACAGGGTGGTTCTTCCACACCTCGGTGATGACGAACGGCGCGCTGACGCCATCGGCCACGCCGGGCTGCACGACGATGCCGTCGTTGTTCACCACCAGCTCGTTCTCTTCGAAGAAGAGCGGCTGACCGACGGGCACCACCAGCTGCCGCGGCTTCCACCCGCCCAGGTCCTGCTCGAGCCCGCCCTCGTCTTCATCGGGCGTGAGCATGTCGCGCACCGACCACATGTACGCCTCGGGCGTCTCGTTCTCCTTGCACGCGGAGACAGCCAGCACGAGCAACGTCAGGCACGCCAAGGCGGATTTCATGCGCTCACCCCTGCACGGCGAACTTCGTCCGCTCCTCGGCGAAGGCGGTCGCGAACAGCGTCTCCATCAACTGCTGCAGCTCGCCGGTGGTCGCCGCCGGCCCGAGGGAATTGAGCGCGCGCGCGAACTCTTCGGCGTCGGCGAAGCGCGCCTTCGGGTCGAGCGAGAGCGCGCGGAGGATGACGTCGGCCAGCGGGCCACACTCGGCCTTGATGCGCATGCGGTCTGCGTCGGTCGGTCCCGTACCGGCGCGCGTCATGAGCTCGTAGACGTTGTTGCCCGAGTAGAGCGGGTTGCCGGTGAGCGCCGAGAACAACACCATGCCCATCGAGAAGAGATCGCTGCGGTGATCGACTTCCAGCGCGCGTGCCTGCTCGGGTGACATGAAGAACAGGTTGCCCTTCACCACGCCGGCCTGCGTCTTCGTCACGCGGTCGTCGCTCTTCACGATGCCGAAATCGAGCAGCTTCACTTCGCCGCGCGCGCTGACCATCAGGTTGTTGGGCGAGACGTCGCGGTGCACGAGGCCCATCGGCTTGCCCGCGTCGTTCTTCTTGGTGTGCGCGTAGCTGAGCGCCTTCAGCGCTTCCTGCGCGATGAGCAGCACGTACTTGAGCTCGAGCGGAGTCGCGCGCTGGGCCTTGCTGGTCTCGATGACCGCGTCCACGTCGCGACCGATGATGTATTCCTGCGCGAGGAAGTAGCCGTCGGCGTCACGGCCGAAGTCGAACACCGGCACGATGTTGGAGTGCACCAGCGACGCGCCCAGTCGCGCTTCGTCGATGAACTGATTCACCACTTCCTGATTGCCGGCGAGCTCGGGGCGCAGCCGCTTCAACACGAACGTGCGGCGGAAGCCTTCCGCGCCGCGCACCACCGCGACCGAGACGCGCGCCATGCCGCCTTCACCGAGCGGAGCGACGATTTCGTAGCGCGAGCTCTGCACCGAAGCCTGCGTCGAGCCGAGGCCGTCGTCACCGGGCGCGACCTGCTGCGTGGCCGCCGCGAACCGGTCGGTGCCGGGGTTCACGTTGAGCTGCTGGCTCAGACGCTGGAGCTGCTCCTGCGACTGCTTGAGCTGATTGGCCGTCTCTCGCAGCAGCTTGGCGCTCTCGCCGTCTTCTTCTTTCGGCGCGCGGAAGGCGAGCACCAGACCGACGAGCGCGATGAGGCCACCGATGCCGAAGAAAATCGGAGTGGTCTTCGCCGCCTCGTTCTGACCCACCGTCAACGCAGGTGCCGGGTCGCGCCAGATGAACAACTCCACGCCCGGAGCGACCGTCTTCTGCGCACAGCAAGGCGAGGCGATGAGCTTCATCGAGGTGCGGCGATGCTTGAGCGCTTCGATTCCATCAGCCGGTCCGGCGCCCACTGCGTCGGAGGGCTTGTCTCCCGCTACGAGCAGCAGCGCGACCTGGTTTCCCGTGGCCAGCGGTTCGAGCAGGGCGCCGGTCAGCTTCTCTCCGAGCGCGAAGAGCACCGGCTGCTGCTGCGGGTTGGTCTTCAGCGAGCGGCCGACACCGACTGCCCACACCGACCCACCGTAGCTGGTGAGCGCGGTCGCGGTGCCCGACACGGTCGCGGCGCGCGCGAGCGGCACGAGCATCTCGGTCAGCGCGTCGTCGCTCGAGTACAGCGGGTGGTCGCCGAGGAAGAACGCGTGCGGGCCGACGGAAGCGAACGGCGTGAAGAACGGCTCGCCTTCGAATTGGCGGAAGGTGTTCGCGGTCTCGGTCTCGTCGGTCTGGCTGGTGATTTGCCCGACGATGGCCTCGACGGCGTCGAGCCGCGCGCCACGCTCGGCCTTGTTCGCGACGTCTTTGCTCAAGGCTTCGAGCGAGGTGATGACTTTGGGCAGCGCGTCGTTGACCTCGCCCTGGGCCTTCACGCCGGCAGCGTCGACCGCGCGCGTGTGCTGCATCGAATTGCCGGCGGTGGCGGTCGCGAGCGCCAGGATGGCCACTCCGACTCCCACCCATCGGCGCGTCGTGAAAGCCATGGCTTGCTGGTTCTCACCCGCAAACCGCAGCGGGTCAAAACATTGTTCTCCCGTTGGGGCCCGAAGCGTCGGATGGGTAGCCCTGAGCGGTACGCGCGGCACGAATATCGGTTGCGGCATGTCAGCGAAACGCGAAGAACGCCTCGGCAACACGATGGATATCGACGGGAACGGAACGCATCCCACACGCGCTCACGTGCCGCCGTTCAGCTCCGAGCGGGCGCGCGAAAGCGTGAGCACGTAGACGCGACGAGCGCCGGCCTGACGAAGCACGCGGCACGCTTCTCTCGCCGTCGCACCCGAGGTCAGCACGTCATCGAGCAGCACCACGTCGTGACCTGCGACGTTCGGTGATGCGCGGAAGGCGCCTCGCACGTTCGCTTCACGTGCGGCTTCCGAGAGACCGACCTGGCGAGGCGTGTCTCTGATGCGTTCGAGCCAGTCGAGCTTCATGGCGCGCTTCGCGTACGTGGCGAGCACGCGGGCGAGGAGCGCGGCTTGATCGAACCGGCGGTGTCGGTAGCGCGCGTCGTGAAGAGGCAACGGGACGAGGAAGCCGCTCATCTGCGTGAGGTGTGACTTCGCGTCGCGCGCAAGCAGCATTCCAAGTGGTCGCGCGAGGTCGGAGCGGTCTTCGTATTTGAAGCGATGCACTGCCTTCGCGATGGCGCCTTCGTGCTCGAACGGTGCCCACGCGATGTCCCACGGAATGCTGCCCGCGCGGCATCGCTCGCAGAGACCGCGCGGAAAGCGGCCCGGCTCGGCGCAGGTGCGGCAGTGCACGGTCGGGAGCGCGACGACCTCGTGTTCGCAGCTCTCGCAGAATGCGCCTGCGGTGGGCAGCACGTCGTCGCACGCGGCGCACGCGGGCGGGAGCAACACGTCGATGAGCTCGTCGAAGGCCTGTCGCCACATGCGCGTGGGCTGATCACTTCGCGTGCCTGCGCTCGCTTCGTGAAGTCTCGCGAGTTGTCGTCACGTGGCGTCCTCTCGGGCGGACGGTGCGAACACGTTCCTCGCGCGCCGAGAAAACTCCCTCTCCTTGCGAAGCGGGGAGAGAGGCCGCTCCAGCACAGAGTTCGATTCAGCCCCTCACCCCGACCCTCTCCCCGCGTTGCAGGGAGAGGGAGATTAAGGTCTCGCGCGTGAACCCACTGCAGTGCCGCAACTGCGGAAGCCACGTTCCGCTCGCGCCGGGAGATTCGGTGCCGTGCCCCGCGTGCCAACAACCGGTCGAGGTGCCGCCCGAACACCGCGCGCTGCGTGACGCGCACGCCGCAGCCGAACACACGCGTGAAGCCGCACATCGGCTCTACGCCTCGCTGGGCACCGAGCCGAGCCCGCTGTGGCGCGTCTTCTTCTTCACCGAGTCGGCGTGGTTCTGGGCGCTCGGTCTCCCGGTGTGGATGTGCGTGGGCTCGGCGCTTTCGCTCGCGGCAATGAACGCCGCCGGTCACGCGCTGCACGCCAATGCGTTCGACGTGCTGCCACAAAGCCAGCAAGTCGCGCTGACGATGGCGCTCCCTCTCGGAGTCGTCGTCCTCGGTCTCCTCTTCTCGGGCTGGGCGCGACAGCGCGTCGTGAAGCTCGGTGGTCTGCAGGCTGCGCTCGCCGCCGCTCCTTCACGCAAAGCGGGAATCGCGAACTGTCGCAGCTGCGGCGCCCCACTCCACGTCGCCGCCGACGCGCTCGGAGCACGCTGCCCGTACTGCGAAGCTGACAATCTGGTGCGCGTGCCGCCCGCGTGGCTGGAGCGAATGAAGAAGCACACCGCGAAGCTCGAGCGGTCGGTCGACGCGGGCGTGAAAGCGTTCGCCGAGGCGCGCTCGAGCCTGCGCACGTCGTTGCTGCTGCAAACCGTGTTCGGCGCTGCGCTGCTCGCTCCGGCGGTGATGATCGCGACCGCGAAAGATCGCCCGCGCTCGACGCTCGACTCATTCGAAGCGTGGAAGACGAGCTCGGCCGACGTGCCGCCCTGGAACGAATACGTCGGCAAGTCGCTGGAGTGCACTCCGGGCAATCTCGGCTTCCTCAAGGTGAAGCCGCGCGACGAAGACTGCCGCGAGAACGGTTGCGCGGTGTTCAAGATCATCGCCGCGCGCGTGGGCGAGACGCTGACCGTGGTGAGTCCCGAGGCGCAGGGCAAGACGTGGCTCGACGACCGCGACGTTCGATTTGCCGACGAGGGCTGGAAGCTGCACGAGCAAGGCGAGTTGCCGAGCGCGACGTTCAAGGTCGATCGTTCCGGTTGGTACCGCGTGCGCGCGTTCATCTCAGGTGCGAGCCGCGGTGAGTTCATTCCCTTCTGCGTGAGCGCTCGCTGAATGAAGACCGTGTTGCAGCGCGCTCTCTTGGCGAAGACCGAAGGCGAGAAGCTCACCGCGCTCCTCGCAGCATGGAAGAAGCTGCGGCACCCGCGCATCGCCGACGTCATCGACGCAGTCAGCGTTGGTCTGGTGCGAGCCGCCGGGCCGATCGTCGCGACGTCGGTCCCCGAGCGAGTGAAGACGTGCATCGCGCTGCTGAAGCGCGGAGACGCACTCGAAGTCGGCCGCGTGCTCGCCACCGATTGGCCGGGGACGTGGCAGCAGGCGTTGCCGTTGGTGCAAGCGCTCGCGAAGGTCGACGACCCACGCGTCGCCGCGGAGTTCGCGCGTCAGGTCGATCGCGGCCACTACGCGTCGCTCGCCTCACGCAAGTTGTGGATGCCGGTGTTCCGCCGGCTGGTCGAGCTGAAGGACACGCGGCAGCTCGCCGTGCTGCAGGCGCAGACCGGCCGTGCCAAAGGCGATTCGTGGCGAACCACCGTCCAGTCCCTGGAAGCCACGGCGCTGCAACGACTCGCGGAGTTCGAGCCGCCGGAGCTCAACGCGGCCGACGAATCAGCGCTCGCACGACTCGAAGCGCCTCGCGCTCACGCGCGCGGAGGGAACAAGAACGGCGAATCGCTGCTCGCGGCGGTCTACGCCAACCCTGACGACCTGAGCTTGCGCGCGGTGTACGCCGACTGGCTCACCGAGCACGGAGATCCACGCGGGGAGTTCATCTCGCTGCAGCTTGCTCCGCCGTCGCGTGCGTCAGAGGTGCGCATGCGTGCGCTGCACAAGAAGCACTGGCGCACGTGGATGGGTCCGCTCGCCGATTGGTGCTGCAGCACGACGGGGCAGCGCGCGATGTTGCCACCTGTCTTCCGCGGCGGCTTCGCGTGGTCGATGCGCGTCGGGCTCGCGCAATATCGAGCGGAAGATCGACTGCGCGCGTTGTTCGAGCGGCCCGAGTGGCGCACCGTCGAAGTCCTCGAAGACTGGCCAAGTTCGTGGGTGCCGCTGGCCGAAGCGCTCGCTCACCCGAACTTCGCGCGCGTGCGCCGCCTCGACTTCTTCCTCGACGAACCGGAGCTGAACCAGCTCGCCGAGCTGAAACCGCCTCCGCGACTCGAGTCGCTGCAGCTCTACTCGCAGTCTTCTCCGCTCGAGGTGTTGAGCCGCTTCTCGTCGCTGAAGCGCGTCGTCCTCCGCGGTCCACGCGATGTCAGCCTCATCGAGAACGAACTCGCGCGACTCGAAGAGGTGGCGTTTCACGGCTTCGGATCGAACGAAGCCATCGACGCGTCGACGTGGAAGAAGCTCGAAGCCAGCGCCGTGCTTCGTGTCGAACTCGGAACGGTGCGCGTGTCGCGGCCACCGGGCAGCAAACGATTCGTCGAGCTGATGATTGGTGCGCCTCACCAATTGCACGCAGCGCTGCCGAGCCTGCCGCCGACGCTCGAACGTTTCGCGAAAGATCAGCCCGAGTTCGAAGGCGAGCAAGACGAACTCCTCAAGGCGTTGCGCCGTTTCCCGAACTTCGACGTCTCGACACTGCGTGCGAAGCCGAAGCCACGAGTCGAGGCTCAGAAGTTCGCGGTCATCGAATTCACCGCGGGCAAACCGTTCGACGACGTCGAGCGACTGTCCTGGCTGTGGGAGCTGCTCACCGACGAGTTCGACGCCGAATTCAACGCCACGTCCATCGACTTCGCCGCCGCGCAACCGCTGCCGGCCGTACCGCGCGACGTGTTCGCGAGTTGGTTGAAGAACAAGCGCTCGTCTTCGCTGCGACTGCTGCAGAAGCGCAAACCGCCCGAGGTTCAGCTGCGCAAGGACATCGCGTTCGTGACGCTGAAGTTGCCGCTCACCGACGTGGACCGCTTCGTCGCCGCTGCGAAGAAGTTGGTCGACGGTGCCGACGGCCAACGCGTACGAGTGGCCTTCACGGATCTGAAGAAGACGAACGACTGGAAGGCCATCACCACCGCGCTGCGCGCGCTGTAGGAGACCCATGGACCACGAGATTCACGTCGAGCTCAAAGGCTTCTCGGTCGTCTCGAAGCTCGCGAAGGTGTGGGACCTGCTCGCGCGCGACGGCCACCGCTTCGACACGTACTCCGTCGGCAACACCGATCGTCCACTCGGCGAAGACCCGCTCGGAAAAGTCGCGGTGTGGCTCAAGAAGAAGAGCTTCTGGCGCGTGGTGTTCGGCAGCGACGACCCCAACGGTCCAACCTTCATTCTGGGCAAGGACCAACTGTCGCTCGTCTTCGATTGGCGCGAGCGAAGCGTCGACGCGTGGCTCGACTGGCTCGACGCGCTGCTGGCGGTCGCGCCGATCGAGAGCGGCAAGGTGTGGCCGCGCGACTTCGGGTCCTTCAACGTGTACCGACACGGCCCGCACACCGGCTGGCTCTTCATCTGCGGTGGAGCCATGCGCACTCGCCTCGAACGCGCCGGCATCCCCGCGTTTCTGGCGAAGCGCAAAGGCGGCTTTCAGCGCACGAGCAAGAAGACGCTGGTGACGGGGCTCGCTGCTTCTCCACTCGACACGGTGCCCGGCAATCGCAACGAGCTTGCCGAGGCAGTCGACGCTCTTCTCATCGACGACATCGAACGACAGACGAAGGTCGACATTCTGCGCGTGCAGCGCGAGGTGTTGCGGCGCGTGCTCGGCCCGCTCGGCTTCAAGGAAGCGAAGAACTCCACGCGGCGCGAGCTGCGCTTCTCGAAGGGCAAGCTGAGCGTCGTGAGCAAGCTCGACCCGGGTGAGCGGAGCACCGACCTGATCATCTCTGCGCAACTGCAGGGCTCGAGCGCGAACTCGTACTGGCCGTGGCCGCTCGGTCGCGGTCCGCTCACGAAGGCGAAGGTCACGCTCGAGAAAGCGCTCGCCGTGTTCGTCGCCGACCAGGAGCGCTTCGTGAAGAACCCCAAACGCTTTCGCTAAAACTCCCTCTCCCTGCGAAGCGGGGAGAGGGGCCGACGCGTCCTCTGCTACGGCTGATCGCTCTCGAGCTTCTCGACGTTGCTGCGCACCTCATCGAGGCCGTGCTTCTTGACGATGGCGTTGACCTGCGCAGCCTCGGCGTCGGTGCGAT
Source organism: Archangium sp. (assembly GCA_047600485.1). Taxonomy (GTDB): domain Bacteria; phylum Myxococcota; class Myxococcia; order Myxococcales; family Myxococcaceae; genus Archangium_A. The sequence goes on along the minus strand of JASGKS010000001.1, from coordinate 8,303,377 downwards.
ACCAGCCCCACAGCTCGACGCGCCCATTGCGCACGCACGCCGTGACCGACTTCAACGCCTTCAGGTCGTTCTGCAGTTTCTGACGCAGCTTGAACAGCGCTGGCGGGCGGTTCTCGATTTCCTCGCCGCACGCCATGACGTGCACGCGCGTGCCGTCCTTCTTCCACACCAGTGACGTGCGCACGCCCGAGCAGCTCGCTTCGATCCAGATGGCGTCGGGCACTTCCATGTCCATGCCCTCTTCCAGACACCGGCCCGACGAGCCGGTGATGGTCTCGAGCTTCGGCACCTGGAACTGCTTGCGCGAGCCGACCTCGATGGTGACCGCGCGGTATTCACCGCTCAGCGTCTCAGCTCCGAGAAGAACCAGCAGCAGTGCAGAAGTCATGGCGGAGCGCAGACGCTGTTACGGCAGATCAAATTCGACGCGCAAGTGATGCCGCAGCCGCCGCAGTTGTTGCGGTCGAACGCGGTGTTCACGCAGCTCGTCCCGCATTGCGTGAGCCCGACGTTGCAGGTGCACGTGCCGTTGACGCAACCGGTGGTGGCGATGGAGCCGCTGCAGACGTTGCCGCACATGCCGCAGTTGTTCCGGTCGTTCTGCAGGTCACGGCAGATGTTGCCGCAGCTGTTCTGGCCCACCGGGCATTGGCACGCGCCGGCGACGCAGAACTGGCCGATGCCGCACGTGCGGCCACACATGCCGCAGTTGTTGCGGTCGCTCTGCAGGTCGCGGCAGATGCCTCCGCAGAACCCGAAGCCGCCCGCGCAGTAGCAGATGCCGCCCACGCACTGCTCATTGCTGCCGCACCGACGGCCGCACGTGCCGCAGTTGTTGGTGTCGCCCTGCAAGTCGACGCAGCCGCCGGAGCACGACGTCTCTCCCATCGGGCACATCGTCACGCACGCGCCGTTGTCGCAGACCTGGCCCGAGCCGCACGCGCGACCGCACATGCCGCAGTTGTTCGGGTCGCTCTGCGTGAGCACGCACTTGTTGCCGCACGCCGCGAACGGAGCGGTGCACCGGCACTGCGAATTGACGCACGTCGAACCGGTGCCGCCGCACGCGTTGCCGCACGAGCCGCAGTTGTTCACGTCGGCCTGCGTGAAGGTGCACGTGCCGCTGCACTGCTGCTGGCCGGGGAAGCACATGTTCTGGCAGTTGAAGCCGGTGCACACCTGACCCGTCATGCAGCGGTTGCCGCACGAGCCGCAGTTGTTGGGGTCGGTGCGCGGCACGCAGGTGTTGCCGCAGCGAATGAAGCCCGCGCTGCACTGGCAGACCGAGTTGCTGCACGTGCCGTTGCCGCAGGAGTTGCCGCACGCTCCGCAGTTCGCCGGGTCGCTGATGGTGTTGGTGCACAACCCGCCGCACGTCTGGAAGCCCGTGGGGCACGCCGTCTGGCACGCGCCGTTGACGCACATGCGGCCCGCTCCGCATTGCACGCCGCAGCCGCCGCAGTTGTTGGGGTCGCTGTTGGTCGTCACGCACGTGCCGCCGCACGAGGTCTGGCCCGCGGGGCAACCGCAGACACCCATGGTGCACGTCTGGCCCATCGCGCACGTCACGCCGCAGCCGCCGCAGTTGTTGGAGTCGGTGGTGGTGTTGGTGCACGCGCCGCCGCAGACCTGCTGACCCGGGCCGCAGGTGCACGCGCCGTTGATGCACGCCGAGCCGCTCGCGCAGACGTTGCCGCACATGCCGCAGTTGTTCACGTCACTGCCCGTCGCGACGCAACGGCCGTTGCAGAACGTGGTGTTGGTCGGGCACGCGCAGACGCCGTTGCCGCAGGTCTGACCGGGCGCGCACGCGTTGCCGCACATGCCGCAGTTCGACGGGTTGGTGCGTGTGTCGGTGCACACGCCGGCGCACGACACCTGGCCGGTGGGGCACCCGCATGAGCCGTTGTTGCAGGTCTGGCCCACCGCGCAGCGGATGTTGCAGCCGCCGCAGTTCGACGGGTCGCTGCCGGTGCTGACGCAGCGGCCATTGCAGAACTGCGAGCCGGCGGGGCACGTGCACGTTCCCGCCGCGCACGACATGCCCATCGGGCAGACGAAGCCGCACACGCCGCAGTTCGACGGGTCGGTGGTGGTGCTGGTGCACACGCCGTTGCAGTTCACCGTGCCTGGCGGGCAGAGCGTGGTGCACATGCGGTTGATGCACTGCGCTCCGGGCGCGCACACCACGCCGCAGCCGCCGCAGTTGCGCGGGTCGTTGTTCACGTCGACGCACGAGCCGTCGGGGCACTGGGTGAGCGGGCCGCAGGTCATCACGCACGCGCCCATGCGGCACAGGCCGCCGGGACCGCACGAGCGATTGCACGCTCCGCAGTTGTTGGGGTCGGAGTTGGTGTCGACGCACGAGCCGTTGCAGTTGGTCGTGCCGGGACTGCAGCCGGCGCACATCGAGTTCACGCACGCCTGGCCGACCTGACACTGGCGGTTGCACGCTCCGCAGTTGAAGAAGTCGCTGCGCGGGTCGACGCACGTGGTGCCGCACAGAATCTGCGGCATCGGGCACTGCTGCACGCGGCAGCGGCCCAGCGTGCACGTCTCGAGCGGTCCGCAGGTCATGCCGCACGAGCCGCAGTTGCGTTCGTCCTCGAGCACGTTGACGCACACGCCTCCGCAGAGCTGCTCGCCGACGCCGCAGGTCTGCACGCACGCGCCGTTGGTGCACTGTTGATCAGCGCGGCACGCGATGTTGCAGCCGCCGCAGTTGTTGCGATCCGTCCGCGGGTCGGCGCACATGTCGTTGCACACCAATTGACCCGCCGGGCACTTCGCGACGCATCGGCCGCCCGCGCAGGCCGCGTTTCCGGGGCACACGGTGGTGCAGCCTCCGCAGTGGAATTGATCAGTCTGCAGATCGACACAGCCCGTGCCGCAGATGGTGAGACCCGGAGCGCACGCGTTGACGCAGCGGCCTTCCTGACAGAACTGACCGCTCACGCAGCCGAGGCCGCACTGCCCGCAGTTGTTCGCGTCAGACTCGGTGTCGACGCACGTGCCCGCGCAGTTCGAGAGCGGAGGGCTGCAGTTGCAGTTGCCGGTGACGCAGATTTCGAGCGGGTCGCAGGTGGTGCCGCACGAGCCGCAGTTCAAGCGGTCAGAGGTGATGTCGATGCAGCGGCCGTTGCACGACGCCTGCCCCGCGGGACACATCGCGGTGCATTGACCGTTTTGACAGACCGCGCCGGCCGCGCATGCGCGACCGCAGGCACCACAGTTCGCTTCGTCTTCGGCGAGATTCGAGCAGCGGCCGCCGCACGTCGTCTCGTTGCCCTGACAGCCGATGACGCCCGGCTGACAGCGATTGTCGACGCAGGAATACCCGTCGGGACACGGAGGGTCGCCGTTGTTGCCGCACATGAAGAGGCTCGTGCGAGAGCAGCCCGAGGCGGCGAGAACCGACGCCACGGCGAGCGCGAGGGTGATGCTGGAGCGCAACATGGGGACCTGGGTGGGAACGGCGGGGTGGCGGCCTGTGGGCGAGTGTAGCCGAGCCCCGCGGACTGATCACTTTGCCGACCGGGAGTAAAAGGCCGCTCGTGCCGCTCGACCCCGCCGCGCTGCGAGTCCTCGCCGACGAGTTGCTCGAGCGCGGCGACCAGCACGGCGAGTTCATCTTCCTGCAGTGCGAGCGAGAAGCGCGGCGCGGCCCGGTCACTCCACGCGAAGAGGAGCTGTGCGCGGCGATCGAAGCGAAGCTCGTCCAACAGCTCGAGTTCGAGAGCGAGTGGGGCCGGCCGTCGTTTGGTTGGCGCTCGGGGCTCCTGTCGTGGCTCCACATGGAAGACTCGGAGCGGCTTGCGACGCAGCTGCAGCGGCTTTCCGAATGGCAGCTCGGTCGCTATCTGCGCTCGTTTTCGATTCTGGCGAGCGTCGAGCGCAGCTCGTATCGGCAGTTCGTGGCGCAGATCGATCGCACGCGCTTTCCCGAGATGCGCGAGTTCTCGGTCGAGATTGGGCAGACGATGCTGGGCCGCCCGCGCCAGGACATCGAGCTCGACATCGGCAACGTGCAGCCGCTCTATGCGCAGTGGCCGCAGCTCGAGGTGTTGGAGCTGCACGGCAACGCGCATCAGCTCGGAGAGATTCGTCTGCCGAACCTGCGGCGCTTCGCGGCGTCGTACCTGCAGCCCACGTCGATTCCGTCACTCGTCTCGGCGCACTGGCCGAAGCTGGAAGAACTCGATCTCGTCTTCGCGCACACTCCGGCCGAGGCCGACCCGGTTTTCGGTGCGCTGCTCGAGGCGCAAATGAGCCCCGCGTTGCAGACCGTGCGCATTCGCTCGCCGTGGCCGGAGTTCTTTCGCGCGGCCCTGCCCCGCTCGCGTCTGGGCCGCGGGCGAACCGTTCAGGTGGAATGAACGGTGGAGAGCTTCGCGATGATGGCGTCGGCTCCGCTGATCAACACGTGACCGTCCCACAGGGCGGGAGCTGCTTTTCCGCCACGGTCGGACAGGTCTTTCTTCGGCTCGTCGTACGCGACGTTGCGGAATTTGATCTGCGCGACGAGGTCGTGGTCCACGATGTACTTGCGCACGCGAGCGCTCTGCGCATCGGAGATGGCGTGGAACAACTCGAACATGACGCCGCTCTTTACTCGGTGTTGTAGAACGCGCGCATGCACAGCCAGACACTTCAGGCGCTGCGGGCCGAGATCGAAGCCGTGACCACGCTGCAGTTGGCGTTCAATCGCATCGCGCAGACCGTCGACCCCGACGCGGTCTCGACGTGGGAAGGGCCGCGGCCCGAAGACGTCGACGACGCGGCCGGTGACGATGGCAGCTTCTCGCGTGAGGTGGTGACCGAGCTGCGCGCCAAGGCCGGAGCGGCGCTGGGTGACCGGTACCGCGAAGTCGAGCGCGTGGTCATCGGGCGCGCGGCGCTCGAGTCGTTGCTGCGTTCGACGCTCGCCACCGGCACCGGTGGAGCGGCGGTGCACGAAGGTCCTCCGGCGGCGGACATGCTGAGCGCGCTCGCGCGCAGCGGAGCGTTGCGCGTCGACTGGGCCGCGGCCGCCGCAGTGCAGGTGCGTGACGTGCTCGACGTCAACGGCGGCGTGCCTCAGCCGCGCCCGACGATTCCCGATGCGCCGAAGGCGAAGAAGGTCGGCGGCGATGCGCCGGCGAAGAAGAAGCCGGCTCCGAAGGCGAAGGCTGCTCCGAAGAAGGCGGCGCCGAAGAAGGCGGCGCCGAAGAAGAAGAAGGCTGCTGCTCCGAAGAAAGCGAAGAAGCCTGCAGCGAAGAAGAAGGCCGCCGCGCCGAAGAAGAAGAAGCCGGCGAAGAAAAAGAAGTAGCTACTCGGCGACCACCTGCGCACCGCACGCGGCTGTTTCTTTCTGCATACGAAGAATGCGTTCACGCAGGTCGACGGGCGCGTCCTTCATCGACACCACGCGCGCGCCCAGCTCCTCGTCCATGAAGGTCTCGAAGGCGCGTCGCTCGTCTTCGACGCAGCGCTTCGTCGCGCACGCACACGTCGTGTCGCGATGAACCTGGAGCCGCGCGACGAAACGCTCGCCCTTGCGACGACACGAAACGAGGCTGAGCAGAAGAACGACGAGGACCCGCCGAGTCACGGCGCCGGACACGCGCTCAAGTCGAGAGTCCCGGCGTCGGTACACGGAGCAGTCGCCGCGCACTGCAGGTACTCGCGTGATTGCGTGCCGCGTTCCCAGGCGTAGCAGTCGCCCGAGCCGTCTGGCTTGCGACCGCTGCAGTGCCCTTCGTTCTCACACGCCGCACCGCCGAGCTGCTCACGCCAGGCGCATGCGCCCAGCGAGATGGTGAGCGCGGCGAAGAGCCAGCGTTTCACTGCTGCGAGCGCGTCTCGATGCGACGCTTCTCGCGCGCGATGATCTCACGCTGCTCGAGCGCCTTCGGATCGGTCACTTCGAAGCCCTTCAACCGCGTCTCGGCTTCGGTGATGCGCTTCTGCGCGGCCGCGACGTCGATGCTCGCCGCGAGCTCAGCCGAATCAGCCAGCACGCGCACCGCCGACGGGCCGGCTTCGACGAAGCCACCGGCGACGAAGTACACCGTCTTGTTCTGCCCATCGCGCACGGTGAGCGGGCCGGGCTGCAGCACCGAGAGATACGGTGTGTGGCCCGGACGAACGCCGAACAAACCCTCGGCGCCCGGCGCGATGACTTCGTCAGCGGCGAGCGACGCGAGGCGGCGCTCCGGCGTGACGATCTCGACGTTCAGCTTCGCCATGGCTCAGCTCGCGGCCAGCTTCTTGGCCTTCTCGACCACTTCGTTGATGTTGCCGACCATGTAGAACGCCTGCTCGGGCAGATCGTCGTGCTTGCCTTCGACGATCTCCTTGAAGCCGCGCACGGTCTCGGGAATCGGAACGACCTTGCCGTCGGCGCCGGTGAAGATCTTCGCGACGTTGAACGGCTGGCTCAAGAAGCGCTGAATCTTGCGCGCGCGGGCGACGACCAGCTTGTCGTCTTCCGAGAGCTCGTCCATGCCGAGAATGGCGATGATGTCCTGCAGTTCCTTGTAGCGCTGCAGCGTCGACTGCACCTTGCGCGCGACGGCGTAGTGCTCGTCACCGACCACCTGCGGGTCGAGAATGCGCGACGTGGAGTCGAGCGGGTCGACGGCCGGGTAGATGCCGATCTCGGTCAGCGCGCGCGAGAGCACGATGGTTCCGTCGAGGTGGGCGAAGGTCGTCGCGGGCGCCGGGTCGGTGAGGTCGTCGGCGGGCACGTACACGGCCTGCACCGAGGTGATGGAGCCCTTGGTGGTCGAGGTGATGCGCTCCTGCAGCGCGCCCATCTCGGTCGACAGCGTCGGCTGGTAACCGACGGCGGAAGGAATGCGGCCCAGGAGCGCCGACACTTCCGAACCGGCCTGCGTGAAGCGGAACACGTTGTCGACGAACAGGAGAACGTCGCGGTTCTCTTCGTCACGGAAGTACTCGGCGATCGACAGACCCGAGAGCGCGACGCGAGCGCGGGCACCGGGCGGCTCGTTCATCTGGCCGAACACGAGCACGCACTGCGACTTGCCGGGGATCAGTTTGATCTTCCCGTTCTCGTCCTTCTTGATGTGCTTGCCGTCCATCTCGCAGGCGATCACCGACGCTTCCTGGAACTCGACCCACAGGTCGTTGCCTTCGCGGGTGCGCTCGCCGACGCCGGCGAACACCGAGAAGCCGCCCTTTTCGATGGCCGCGTTGCGGATGAGTTCCTGCAGCAGAACCGTCTTGCCGACGCCGGCGCCGCCGAACAGGCCGATCTTGCCGCCGCGGGTGAACGGGCAGAGGAGGTCGATGACCTTGATGCCGGTCTCGAACGCTTCGATCTTCTTGCTCTGCTCGGTGAACGACGGGACCGCGCGGTGAATCGGGTAGTACTTCTGCGCGGGGACGTCGCCGAGCTCGTCGACCGGCTGGCCGGTGACGTTCAAGATGCGGCCGAGCGTGCCGGGGCCCACGGGCACCGAGATGGGCGCGCCGGTGTTCTTCGCGGGCATGCCGCGCGAGAGACCGTCGGTGGTGTCCATCGCGATGCAGCGCACGGTGTTCTCACCAAGGTGCGCGGCGACTTCGACCGTGAGGTTGTCCGCGAGGCCGTTGATCGCCGGGTTGGTGATCTTCAGCGCGGTGTAGACCTCCGGGAGGCCTCCGGGCGGGAACTCCACGTCGATGACGGGACCGAGGATCTGCGTGATGCGGCCAGTGTTCTGAACGGAAGCGCTCATGTCGGCGGCGCGCGTACCAACAGAACTGAGCCCCTGCAACGATCAATGAAGAGGTGTCAGCGCGAGGGTCATGCGCCCGTCTGATGACCACGATGATCAACCAGGCGGACAAGCCGAAAGACATGGCGCGTTCCATCCTCCCGTCGACGTGGCGTGGGGCGTGGAAGAAGCGCGCGGGCCTGCACCGCGGCGAGCGTCATGCGTCGCGCCAGAGCCTCCGCTTGCTCAGCCGCGACCCCGAGTCGTGGGACGAGGGCGGGCTCGATTTCGGTGACGAAGAGGCTGCCGAGCTGAGCGTGATGGTTCGCCGGCGGCGTGCGTGGGACAAGTTGAAGCACTTCGAGCGCTGGGCCGTGGAGCGCACGAAGGACCTGGCGGTGGAAGACCGGTTGAGCCATCTGCGCTCCCTGCTTCCGAGTGGCCTCATCGGGCAACACGCGATGGTGCACCTCCGCGACCGCAGCGAGCTGAAGGTGCCGGCTGAGCACGACCGTCGGCGCTGGCGGTACGTGCGGCCGCGGCCGCTGCTCGATGCGGGGTTGATCAGCGTCGTGCTGCGTCAAGTGCTCGAGGTGCACGGCGGCGTGCGTGCGCTGCACCGGGCGCTGAAATCGGCGCGGCGCGAGGCCGTCGGCGGCGTTCGGCTGAGCGTTCCCTTTCGCTCGCTCGCCGGAGCACACGACGTGAACGCGTTCGTTCGCTGGGTCGGCACCGAGCCCACCACCCGCGACGTGGTCGATCAGTTCTGCCGCGAGTTCCGCGAGTCGGGCGACGTGGAGCGCGCCTTCGCCCGCGCGGTCGAGCTGGCGAGGCTGTGAGCTGCGGGAAAAGTAAGTCTTTGCTTACTTTCTTGCGGGCCCTGGCGCAGTAAGCGTGGCCCTCGTGACGACCCGACGTGACCTGGCGCTCGCCGCTTTCGCCAACACGTTCTTCACGCCCACGACGTTGAGCGCGGCGATTTCGAAGCTCGGCTTCGTGCAGGCCGACCCGATTCGCGCTCCCGCGCGCGCGCAAGACCTGATTCTGCGGCACCGCGTGCGCGACTACCGCGCCGGCCAGCTCGAGGAGCGCTACCCGAAGCTCGCCATCGAAGAAGACGTCTTCACCAACTACGGCTTCCTCCCGCGCGAGGTGGTGGCGTTGATGCACCCGCGTGCGGGCCGTCGAAAGTGGACGCGCGCCGAGCAGCAACGCGTCGAGCAGCTGCGCGACTTCGTTCACTCGCGCGGCGAAGCGCACCCCGACGAGGTCGAGCGCGCCTTCCAGCACGGCCGCGTGAAGAACCCGTGGGGTGGTACCTCGCGCGCCACGACGTCGATGCTCGATGCGATGCATCACCGCGGCCTCGTGCGCGTCGCTCGGCGAGCGAACGGAGTGCGGGTGTTCGCTGCGTCGAAGCTCGAGGCGCGCGCTGCGTTGTCAGACGACGAGCGCGCCACCCGGCTGCTCGATCTCGCCGTGAAGCTCTACGCGCCGGTACACGGCAGTGGGCTCAAGACGCTGGTGCGCTTTCTGCGCGCTGGCGCACGCGACCTGATGCCCGCGCTGCGCCGTGCAGCGAAGAAGTTGAAGCCCACCGCGCGGGTCGACGGGCTCGATTGGTTCGGGCCCCTCCCGAAGGCGAGCGAGGAAGACACGGTGCGGTTTCTCGCTCCGTTCGACCCGCTGGTGTGGGACCGCGCTCGTTTCGAATTTCTCTGGGGCTGGGCGTATCGCTTCGAGGCCTACACGCCGGTGAAGCAGCGCGTGCGCGGGTACTACGCGCTGCCGCTCGCGTGGCGTTCGGAAGTCATCGGCTGGGCGAACGTGACGACGGCTGATCAGCTCACGCTCGGCTTCGTCGCTGGCCGAGCTCCAGGCGAGAAGGCGTTCGCCCGTGCGCTCGAAGAAGAGGTCGAGCGGCTGCGAACGTTCCTTCGCACACCCAAGAATTCCTCCTCGAATTTCTGAGGTCTGCGAAGCTCGGGGCGATGAATCCCACCTCGTGGCGACCGTCCGAGGCCAAAGCAGCACGAACCCCCAACCCCGTGAACGCCATGCGACTCCGAACGCTCAGCACGCTCGCCGCCGTGACGCTGTCCACCGTCGCTTTCGCGCAGCCGACGCGAAAGCCGCTCAAGCAAGCCATCGACGCACTCGACGACGCCTCGAGCAAAGCGCGCCGCGCCAATCAGCAGTGCAAGAGCTCGGTGTACCAACAGGCCGACGCGCTCGGAGATCGAGTCGACGCGCTGAAGCAGAGCAACTCGGCGCGCGACGCGGGTCAGCTGAAGTTCGAAATCAGCAACCTGAGCTCGACCGCGCAGTGGGCGGGCTGCCCGGGTGACGTGGTCGACGCGCTGCACCGCGCTGCCGATCGCGTCGACGAAGCGCGCGTGGCGATGTGGGGCCCGGGCGACCGGCGCGATGATCGCCGAGACGACCGGCGTGACGACCGCGACGACGACGACAACGACGACCGCTGGCAAATCGCCACCATCGCGCCGCTGCAGGTGGTGACCAACGCCAACTACGAGGGCGAGCAGGCGGTGAAGGTCACCGTGCCCGAGCTCACCATCCGCCAGATGCGCGGGCAGAACTTCTACCTCGGCGCGCGGTTCCGCAGCTTCCAGGGCAACTGGAGCGAGTGGATTACGACGCAGCAGTGGAGCGTGCCCAACGACCCGTTCGTCTGGAAGAACGCCTTCACGCACTTCTTCCGCTACTCGACGCTCGCGGAAGACGACTTCGCCAACGGCAGCTTCGCCGCGCGCGTTTCGCTCTTCGACGCGCGAGGCCGTGAGCTCGCGTTCAAGGAAGTGACGTTCAAGGTGCGCTTGCCGAACCTGCCGCCGCCTCCGGTGCAGCAGCCGCCTCCGCCCGTGCAGCAGCCGCCGCCCGTGGTGCAGCGTGACTGCGGCACCGGCCCCGACGTGGGCTGCACGCTGATGCGCGACAACCGCTACGCGATGGACTCGGTGACGTTCTCGGGGCTGATGCGCAGCCTGCAGGCGACCAACAGCGAGATGATGCGCACGCAGTCGGTGACGCAGATCTTCGCGAGCAACTACGCGACCGCGATTCAGTTCGGCCTCATCCTCGATCAGTTCAGCAGCGACATGTACAAGATGCAGGTCGCGCAGCAGGCCTCGCGCCGCGTCGTGAACCCGCAGCACGCGCTGGGGTACGCGTCGAAGTTCCAGAGCGACATGTACCGCTCGCAGTTCACGCAGCTGTTCGGCGGTCAGCCGCAGCAGCCGGTGCCCAACGTGCCGCCCCCGAACATTCCGCCCAACCCGTACCGCCCGCCTCCGCCGGGTCCGAACGCGCCTCCGCCTCCGGGCCCGAACGCGCCGCCTCCGCCGAACGCTCCGCCTCCGCAGGCGCGTGACTGTGGCACCGGCCCCAACGACCCGGGCTGCGGCATTCAGCGCAACGGCCGCTGGGCGATGGACGCGCAGGTGTGGGCTGGCGTGTACAACTCGCTGCGTGGCCAGGCGAACGAGATTTCCCGTCAGCAGATGGCCGAGTCGATGATCGGCGGCCAGGGCCTCACCGCCGCGCAGCTCGGGTTGTTGATGGACCTCTTCAACAACGAAATCACCCGCCTCGACGTCGCGAAGTTCTGCGCGAGCCGCGTGACGAACCCGCAGCACACGTTCGGGTTCAGCTCGAAGTTCCGCAACTCCATCCTCTCGCAGGAGTTCGTGAACGTGATGGGTCAGCAGCGTTAACGATGTTTCACTGACACATGCCCCGGGTTGCGGAGTAGACGCATCGACTGTTCGTGATGCGTCTGCTTCTTTTTCTGGCGGTGCTGTCGACTTCGGCGCTCGCCGCGCCGCGTGATTTTCCGTTCACGTGGACCACGCAGACCAGCGACGCCGGCCAGCATCAGTTCGAAGGCTGGCTCACCGCGCGCATCGCCAACGTCGACGACACCTACGCGCGGTTCGATGGGCGCCTCGCGTGGACGATGGGCATCGCGCGCACGCTCGAGACGCAGATCGCCATCGAGCCCGAAATCACGCGCACCGACACCGGCGGCGCGACCCTCGACGGCAAGGTGAGCAACCTCTGGCGGTGGACGACGTGGAGGCAGGGCGCTCCGTTCGCGGTCGGTGGTCTGGGTCGGCTCTCGCTCGGAGTGGATCGCGTCGAGTTCGAAGGCCGCCTGCTGATGGACTTGAAGGTCGACCGTTTCTTGTTCGCGCTCAACGTGTCCGCCGAGCGCGCGCAGTTCTGGAACGGGCGCACCGGCGTCGACACGCGCCTCGAAGAATCGCTCGGGGTTCGCTTCTCGCTCTCTCCCACCGCGAGCTTCGGCGTCGAAGGCCGCGTGAAGACCTCGTGGGACAAGCGGCTCTATCGCGGCTCCGCGGTGTACGTCGGGCCGACGCTGGCCTTCACCAACGAGTACTTCTGGGTCTCGCTCGGAGCCTTCGCGCAGGTCGCCGCCGAGCGCGGTGACGGAGACCGCGGCTCGACCGAGCCTCAAGAACTGCGCGACAACGAACGTTTCGTGCTGCGCCTCACCTGCGGAGCCAACGCCAAATGAAGACCTTCGTGCTGCTCGCTGCTGCGTCGCTGTTCGGTGGTTGTGCCGTGGTGCAGAAGATCGACTCGGTCATCGACTGTCAGGGCATCTGTGACCGCTACCGCTCCTGCTACGAGAAGTTCGACGTGGGCGCGTGCGCTTCGAAGTGCCGCAAGGCCGCGAGCGAAGATTCCGATTTCCGCCGCAAGGCTGACATGTGCAACGCGTGCATCACCGAGCGCTCGTGCGTCTCGGCGACGTTCGCGTGCGGCGCGGAGTGCGTCAGCGTCGTGCCCTGAGCGCCTCGAGCAGCGTGTCTTCGCCGGCGTCGAAGAGCACCTCGACGCGGGTTCGCAGCGGCGCTTCCATGCCCATCAGCGCGTTGGCCACGCGGTCGCGCGCGTGCTCCGGCCAGCGCGGAGTGAGCGCCGCGGTGTCGCTCGCGTCGGTGCGCGCGAAGAGTGAGATGTCGCAGCCCACGCGCGACTGCAGCGTGAGGAGCGCGTCACCCACCGCCATCTGCGCCATCACGCGCTGGAGGAAGACGCGGGTCGCTCCGTCGGTGCCGGGCGGAATCAGCGCGTCGGCCTGAGCGCGCAGCTCGGCGTCGTCGACCTCGGGGAAGGTGCTCTTCGTGATGCTGAAGACGCCGACGGTGTCGCGCTTGCTGCCGGAGGTGCCGCGTTCTTTCAGCAGGCCGAAGGACCACGAGACGTGAATGAGGTGGTGGTCGGCTGCCGCTCCGAACCAGGCGAGCCGGGAGGTCGATTCCCAGTGCTGGGCGACGCGCGGCGCGGGTTTCAGCGCGCGTTCAGCCACCGCGCTCAGAGCCTCACGCACTGCGGCGATGTACCCGTCGAAGCCACTCATCGCTTCGTGTGTAGTTCATGCGGTGGTCGAAAAAAGTAAGTCTTTGCTTACTTTTATCAGAAGGGCGAGTTCGATGACGACCGTGCCGCCCCACACCAAGGCGGAGCTGAGGACGTTCGTGTTCCACGTGCTGATCCACAGCAGCAACCTGGTGAGCGCGAGGGCCCAGCCGAGCCAGGCGCAGATTGCGAAGGGGAGAAGCCGGATCCAACGCAGGGTGCTGAGGCTCAGAGCGATGGCGGTCAGCAGCAAGAGTGGGACGGTGAGCGGGAGGTCTCCGTGCCGCCACCAGCGCATGGGGAGGAGCAGGTGACCCAGGGCGGCGCCGATCAGCGCGATGAAGGGAATCCACAGCGCGGACGGCGACGGGCGACGCACGGGCACACCATCCGTCCGGGACGTCAGCCGCGCGAGCGGGGTGAAGTTGAGCGGTCGAAAGTTGCGGGTGAGCGGCTACGTGTCTCACCCTCACCCTCACCCTCTCCCTCGCGGGAGAGGGGGCGTCACCTTGTCTCCAGCGTTGTCACGCGGCTTCCTCGTCTCGCGCGTCTTGCTCGCCTCGCGCGTTTCCTCGTCACGTGAGCCCGCGTCGTCACTCCTCACTGCGCTCGGGACTCACGGGACGACGCGCTCGCACTCGACTTCGCAGCGCGCGGAGCAGGAGCGGCGGTGCGTGCAGTCGTTGCAGCGCTGCACGTCTTCGCGCTTCACCTTCATGCAGCGCGACTCGCAGACATTGAGCGCGAGGTTGGCGTCGTAGCAATCGCGGTAGCGACGGCAGGCCTCACGGCACGGCACATCAGAACTTCCGTCAGGCGGGCGAATCACCGCGCAGCCCGAAAGCAGCAACAGCATGACGCCGAGCGCTCTCATCGCGCCTTGATGAACGGCCGGCGAATCAACTTCCACAGCTCGATGGCGGTCGCCGGAACGAGCCCGAGCCCGAGCGCGATGAACATCACCTTCCAGCTGAACGGGCCGAGGTTGAACAGGTCGTTGGTGAACGACAGCCACACCACTCCGAACTGCAACACCACCGTGAGCACCGTGACCGCGATGAGGCGCGGGTTCGCGAACAGACCCACCTCGAAGCTCACGCGATCGAAGCTGCGGAACGCGAAGGCGTTGAAGATTTGCGCGAACACCAGCGTGCTGAAGGCCATCGTGCGCGCGTGCTCGATGGAGTCTCCGTCGAGTTCCCGCTCGAAGGCGACCAGCGCCACGCCACCGACGAGCACGCCGACCGCTCCCATGCGCAGCCACTCGGGGCGGCCGAGCATCGGCTCATCGGGCGGCCGAGGCTTGTGCTTCAACGACTCGTCGTTGGCAGGCTCCATCACCAGCGCGAGCGCGGGCAGACCGTCGGTGACGAGGTTCACCCACAACAAGTGCAACGCGAGCAGCGGAATCGGCAAACCGAGCACCGACGCACCGAGCGTGACGAGCAGCTCGCCCGCGTTTCCTCCGAGCAGGTAGACGAGCGCGCGGCGGATGTTGTCGTAGATGCCGCGCCCCTCGCGAACCGCGGCGATGATGCTCGAGAAGTTGTCGTCGCTGAGCACCATGTCGGCGGCTTCACGCGTGACCTCGACTCCCGCGATGCCCATGGCGATGCCGACGTGCGCTTCCTTCAACGCTGGAGCGTCGTTGGTGCCGTCGCCCGTCATGGCGACGATTTCACCCTTCTGCTTCAGCTCGCGAACGATGCGCAGTTTGTCTTCGGGCGTGACGCGCGCGTAGACGCGGCCCTCGATGGTTTCTCCCTCGGAGACGAGGCCCATCTCGCGGCCGATGGTTTCGGCGGTGGTGGGGTGGTCTCCCGTCATCATCACCACGCGAATTCCCGCAGCGCGCGCAGCGGCGATGGCGGCGATGGCTTCCGGGCGCGGCGGGTCGGCGAGGCCGAGCAGACCGACGAGCGTGAGCTGCTGCTCCGGGTCGTCGACGGTCGCGCTGACGTTCTTGCGGATCGCGATGGCGAGGACTCGGAGGCCGCGCTTCGAGAGCGCCGCGTTGTGCTCGAGCGCTCCTTCCGTGCCTTCGGTGCAGAGCGGGAGCAGGAGATCGACGGCGCCTTTGACGTAGAGAACTCCGTCGTCGCGCAGCACCGACATGCGCTTGCGGGTCGAGTCGAAGGGGAAGACTCGGGTTCGCGGGTGGTGCTTCTCGAGGGCCGCTCGCTCGATGCCTTGTTCGCGAGCCTTTTCGAGGATGGCGATTTCCGTCGGGTCTCCGACTCCACCTTTGTCGGTGAGCTCCGCGTCGCAACAGCTTGCCGCGACCTTCAGGAGATACGGTCCACCCTCACGCTCTCCGAGGGGGATGGTTTCGCGGACCGTCATCACTCCCTTCGTGAGCGTTCCCGTCTTGTCGGTGCAGATGACGGTCGTGCTGCCGAGCGCTTCGACCGACGGCAGCTTGCGCACCAGCACGTTGCGCGCGGCCATGCGCTGCACGCCGAGCGCGAGCGCGATGGTGACGATGGCGGGCAAGCCTTCGGGCACGGCAGCGACCGCGAGCGAGATGCACGAGACGAACAGCTCGAGCGGCTCGACGCCGCGCCACAGTCCGAGCACCGCGACGAGAACGACGACCGCCAGACACAACACCACCAGCGAGCGGCCGACCTTCTCCAGCTGCAGCTGCAGCGGCGTCTGCTGCTCCGTCGCGGTCGACAACAGATGCGCGATTTTTCCGAGCTCGGTCTTCGCGCCGGTGCTCTCGACGACGGCGCGACCGGTGCCCGTCGACACCGCGGTGCCCATGAACAGACGGTCGTGCCGCTCAGCCAGCGGAGCATCAGCCGCGGTGGGCGTGGTGTTCTTCTCGACCGGCACTGACTCGCCGGTGAGCGTCGCCTCGATGGTGCTGAGCACGCTCGCTTCGACGACGCGCGCATCGGCGGCGACGAGATCTCCGCTCTCGAGCAACAACACGTCACCGGGCACGACCTCGCGCGCGGCGATCAACGCGGCCTGGCCATCACGCAGCACGCGCGCACGCGGCGCGGTGAGACTTCGCAGCGCGAGCACCGCTTTCTCCGCGCGGAATTCCTGCACGAAGCCGACGACCGCGTTGAGCACCACGATGGCGACGATGGCCACCGCCTCGGGCACTTCACCGAGCGCCCCGGAGATGACGGCCGCGACGCCGAGCAGAATGATCATCGGGCTCTTCAGCTGCCCGAGAAAAAGCAGAATCGGGCTCTCGCTCTCTTCGCGCTGGAGCTCGTTGGGCCCGTGCTCCGCCAACAACCGCGCCGCGTCCGCCGATGTGAGCCCTTTGCTCATCGGGGCATTCCTACACGAGTGCGCGGCGCTGCTAGGCTTCTTCTCCTTCGTGCGCCGACTCCTGCCACTCCTCTTTCTTTGTACGTCCGCGTGCGGCGTCATGCACGGCGCCGACGACGTGGTCGAAGCGAAGACCGGCCCCATCGACGGCATCGTGTTCGTGCACGGCATCAACAGCAGCGGGGCCGATTGGTCGGTGATGGTCGAGCGCTTCAAGGCCGAGGGCTGGCCGGAAGATCGTCTCATCGCCGAGTCGTTCACCGACCCCTCGTGGGGCTGCAACACGCTCAACGCCGCGCAGGTCGCCGACTGGGTGCACACGCTCGAAGGCCGCGGAGCGCAACGCATCGCCATCGTCGCGCACAGCATGGGCGGCCTGAGCTCGCGCTACTTCATGAAGAGCCTCGACGGGCACGAGCGCATCGCCGCGTTCATCACGCTCGGCACGATGCACCACGGCCTCACCAGTCCGTGTCTCGCGCCGGTCGGTGTCTGTGTCTGGAAAGAGCTGTGCTCGAGCGGACGTTTCATTCGTGAGCTCAACACCACGCCGACGACTCCCGGCCCCGCGACGTGGACGTCGATCTTCAGCGACGGTGATCAGACGGTGCCCAGCACCAGCTCGACGCTCGACGGAGCGACCAACGTGCTCGTGCCCGGTCTGCAGCACGCCGGACCGAGTGGCCTGCAGGACTCGGAGCAGGTGTTCCAGTCCGTGCTCGAGTCGCTGCGCAACGTCAGGTGATCACCACCCCACCGTCCGACCGGGCACCATGAGCTGGAAACAAACCCTCGAGCAGGCGGGACCCGGCCATTGGGTGCTGCCCAAACGCAAGACCATGCGTTGTGACGCACACCTCTTCCTCTCGGACGAGCTGCTCACCGACGTGGAAGAAGACGTGTTCGCGCAGATCGTCAACGCCGCGAGCTTCCCTGGAGCGACGCGCGTCGTGCTCACGCCCGATTGTCACGTCGGCTACGGCGTTCCCATCGGCACGGCGATCGAAACCGAAGGCACGTTGCTGCCGACCGCCGCGGGCTACGACATCGGCTGCGGCATGGTGCAGCTCTCGACGACGCTCACGGCTGATCAGGTCGCCGACAAAGAGAAGCGTCGCATGTGGATCGACGAGGTCGTGCGCCGCATCGGCGTCGGCGTCGGCCAGCCGGGCGCGGGCAAAGGCGTCATCAAGAAGATGAATGAGATCGTGCGTCACGGCGCCAAGGCGCTGGGCCACAACACCAACGTCACCGAGCGCGCGTGTATCGACGTCGACGACGACCGGTTCGACATTCCCGACGTGGCCTGGAGCAAGCGTTCGCAGCTCGGCTCACTCGGCGGCGGAAATCACTTCTGCGAGATGCAGGTCGATCAAGACGGCAAGGTGTGGGTGATGCTGCACACCGGCTCGCGCGGCTTCGGGTGGAACATCGCCAAGAAGTTCTTCGTCGAGGGCGCTCATCTGCTCGGGCTCACGAAGGGGCGCGGCTCGGAAGATCAGATCTGGTTCGACTTCGACTCCGCGATGGGGCGCGCGTACTGGAACCTGCACAACATGGCGGCCAACTTCGCCATCGTGAATCGGCTGCTCATCGGCCAGGCGGTGTGCGAGGCGGTGGAGCACGTCTTCGGCGGCGAGGCGAAGGTCTATTACGAGATTTCGCACAACCTGATTCAGCGCGAAGCCGGCCGTTTCGTGGCGCGCAAAGGCACCACGCGCGCGTTCCCCAAAGGGCACCAGGCGCTCGAAGACACGAAGTGGGCCGACACTGGTCACCCCATTCTCATTCCCGGTTCGATGGAGACCGGGAGCGCGATTCTCTTCGCGAACGAGCAGGCGAAGGACTCGCTCTATTCGGTGAATCACGGAGCAGGCCGTCGTCTGTCGCGCACCGCGGCGAAGAAGCAGCTCGATCAAAAGACGACCGACCTGCGCATGGCGAAGCTGGGCGTGGTGCTCAACACACGCAACACGCCGCTCGATGAATCGGGCCCCTGTTACAAGGACCTCGAGCAGGTGCTGGGCGCGGTCGAGCTCGCGGGCCTCGCCACCGTCGAGCGCCGCCTGAAGCCGATCGCGTGCATCAAGGGCAACGACTGAACTAGCCTTCGCTCCTCACGACGAGAGGGGCTTCGATGAACCCGTTGCTTCCGTTGGTCTGTGTGGCGCTGTCGCAGTCTTTCGACGTGGCTCCAGCGCAGTCGAAGCTGAAGCTCGACGCGAAGAATCACCGCGAGGCGCTCTACTCCGCGTTGGTCGCTCACTATTCCTCACTGCAGCCGGGGAACGCCGAGCGGCTCAACATGTTCGAGACCGCCGACGCGCGGCAGGCGATGAAGCAGCTCGGCGCGGATTTCCTGAAGCGCTACCCGACCGACGAACGCGCGCTGGAAGTGAAGTTCAACATCGCGCGCGCGACGTACGAAGACGGAGAGCTCGTCGAGGCCGCGGCGCTCTTCAAGAACTTCGCGCTCGCGAACCCGAAGCACAAAGACGCTGAAGCCGCGGCGGAGCTCGCGCTCGACTCGCTCGACCAGATGAATGACTGCGCCGCCGTCACCACCACCGGTCGCGCGTTCCTCGCAGAGCAGCGCTTCAGCGCGGGCTTTCTCGAGCGCACGAAGAAGATCGTCGACGCCACCACGGCGGGCGACTGCAACGTGCGCAAGTGGATCGAAGGTGGCGGTCAGGGCGACCTGCTCGAGCCGTTGCTGAAGACCGCCGACGAACTGAAGGGCACTCCGGGCGGAGAGAAGGCGCTGCAGAACGCCATCGCGCTGGTGACCGACCGCGGCGACACGACGAAGCGCGACGAGCTCGCGCAGCGGCTGCTCACCGAGTACCCGCGCTCCGAGGCCGCGTCGAACTTGATGCAGACGCTCGCCAACGACGCGGCCAACGCGGCGCGCTTCTCTGAAGCGACGAAGAAGTACGAAGAAATCGGAGCGCGCTTCAACGACGCCGAGGCGTGGCTCTCGGCCGCGCGGCTGCAGAGCGCGCTCGGAGATTCGAACGGCGCGGTGAAGGCGTACGAAGCGGCAGCCAACCTGCCCGGAGCGCGGAAGCTCGACGCGCTCGTCGGCCAGGCGCAGACGCTGCTCGCCGCGCGCGAGACGAGCCGTGCGCGCGCGACCGCCGAATTGGCGCTCAAGCTCGACCGCACCGATGCCCGCGCCGCAGTGGTGGTGGCCGAGGTGCTCGCCGCCGACCCCACGTCGCGTCCCGAGGCGTTCGTCGCGCTGCTCACTCCGGTCACCAACGCGCCGCGCGCGGGCGGAGAAGACACCGCGAAGGCCCTCTTCCTCTTCGGAGACGTGCTGGCGCGGAAGTTCGAGCAGCTCCCGGTGACTCCGCTCGAGGAAAAGGCCGCGGCGATGCAGCAGACGCAAGCGGTGTTGCTGCAGGCCGCGGAAATGGGCTCGGCGGAATGGACCGTCGCGTCGCTCTGGCGCGTCGCCACGCTCGCTCAGCACTTCGCGAACGCGCTCGAGACGATGGCCGTCGAGCCGGCCGCGCGCGCGCAGCTGAAGGCCAACGTGCAGGGGCTGCGCTCGCAGGCGGATCAACTCTTCGAGCGTTGCGCCACGCGCGCACTGCAGCTGAACGTGTTCTCGAACGCCGCGCTCGGTTGCCGCGCGAAGAGCGTGAACGTGGCGTCTCCGCTGCGTCCGCTTCCCGCGGTGAAGCCGGTGAACGTCGAGGCGCTCGCGCGCGCGGTGGACAGCAAGCGTGACGCGGCGAGCTTCGAGGCGCTCGGGCTGGCGTACCTCGGCGCGTGGCACGTGAAGGAAGCGCGGCTGCTGCTCTCGCGCTCGGTGGAGCTCGACGGTCGGCGCGCCTCGGCGTTGAACGCACTCGGCTACGCGGCGTTGCTCGATGGCGACGCGACCTCGGCGTTCACCGCGTACACGCAGGCGCTGGAGGCCGACGCGACGTTCTTGAAGGCCCGCGCGAACCTCGGCTCGCTGCGCTGCCGCTTCGGCGACAAGGCTGGTGCACGGAGCGAGCTCTCGCAGCTCAGCGGCACGAGCGTGAGCGGAGTGGACGTCGATTCCGAGTGGTCGACCTGCCGCTGAAGTGGGTCCGCTGCTCGTCAGTCTGTTGGTCGCGCCCACGTTCGCTGAAGTGGGCACTCCGCTCACGGTGACGGTGCGCCTGCGCTCCGACTCCAGCGAGGCGATGACGTTGCAATTGCCCGAAGACGACGTGTGCTTCGCGCTGCAGCAGCTGCGAATCGTGCTCACCAACCCCGCGGGGAAGGAACAGAAGGCCGCGCCGTGCACCAACGAAGCGCGCGTGGCGGTGACGCTCGCTCCGGGAGAGAAGTTCGAGCGCACGCTGTCTCTCGCGAAGATTTTCCCGGGCGTGAAGTGGGGCGTCGGCCGTTGGGGGCTCGACCAATCGTGGTCACGTCCTCCCGACGCTGGCATTCCGGGCGGTCAGGTTCAGATGACGGCGGAGCCGCTGATTCGCGCGAAGGTGGTGCAGACCTTCAGCATCAAGCGCGGCGCGACGGTGACGTTGAGTGACGGAGCGACGTTTCGGTTTCGCGCGCACGGTCACAAAGACGTCGAGCCCGGGCAGTCGTCGCCGCTCATCGTGCGCGGCTCGTTCTCCGCTCCGGGCAAAAAGCTGCAGGAGTTCGACGCGAACGTGATGATGGAAGACGACCGCGTCCTCGACCTCGACGGTCACGTCTTCGAGCTGCTCGACGCGAAGTACGACGACTCGATGAAGCTGAAGTACTTCGGGCGCGTGAAGCGCGACGACGAATAGTCAGCCCCGAAGCAGTGACTGGCCCCGACGCACTCGCTCGAGCAACGCGCTGACGGCGACCGAGGGCGGAGCAAGGAGCCCCGGCTCGAGCAGCGCAGCGGCACGTTCGATTCCATCGGGCGTCGCGGGCTGGCCGACTGCGCGCAACACGACGTCGGCTTTCACGGGGCACGTGAGCGCGAAACGCGGCGAGTCGAAGACGCGGCACACGACGGAATGGCCGACCTGCCAGCCGACGGCGCGACCGCGCTCCGAACCTCCGATGCGCGTCGACGGGTTCACCACGACGTCAGCGCGCACCGTGCCTCCCACCAGCACGCAGCCGTCGGCGACGAGCACCTGCGTGTCGAGATCTCCCGCGACCACGAGACACGAAGCTCGCACCACGACCGACGGTGCACGCATCGAGCCGGCGATGATCAACGAGCGCAGCTGACTGCGGCCCGAGGTGTCACCGGTGTGTGCATCGCTCAACTCACTCGAGAGCAGCACCGGCTCCGTGAAGTGCATGCCTGGCATCAGCAGTCGCGTGTCCCAACGCGGCTGCTCCAGCGCGCGCACCTTCATCGGTGGAACTTCTCGCAGCTCTCGGGCGAGCAGCGTCGCCAGCCACGTCGCGTTCGCGGGGTGCGCTTCGGTGACGATGTCTTCGACCGAGCTTGCGCTGAGGAAGAGTCGAGCGAGCCGGCCGAGATCAGGTCTGCTGAACGGCGCGAGGAAGCGGAGCAGCGCCGGGTTGGTTTGCGCCTCGTCCCAGAGCACGTGGACGTCGTGAGCTGCGCGGGCGAATTGCTCTTTTGAGACGGGGAGCATGCTTCCTGGTCCACCCTCACCCCGACCCTCTCCCTCGCGGGAGAGGGGGTCAACCGGCGGCGACGAGGCTCTCGAGCAGGCGCGTCACTTCCGCCATCTGCGTCGTGTCCTGCAGCTTCACCGCGATGCGGCCTTGCGCGAGCAATGACTTCGCTTCGCCGACCACCGCGTCTGCTTCGGGGCTCGGGTTCTCCTCGGCGCTCTTCTCGAGAATGCGCACCAGCCGCTCCGCTTTGTCGAGCACGCGCGGGAAGGTGGACATGAGGGACTCCTTGTCCTTCGCGGCTTGCTGCGCGGCGTAGTCGGCCTGTTCCTTCTGCAGCTTGTCGACTTCCTGCGGCTGCAGCGTGGTGCGGGCGTCGATGCGAATCGCTTCGGCGATGCCAGTCGTGGTGTCGACCGCGCGCACCGACAGCGTGCCTTCGTTCGACAGCTCGAACGTCACCTCGATGGGCACGTCGCTGCGGCGCTCGACGGTGAGGTCTCCGAGCACGAGCTCACCCAGGCGCGTGCACTCGTCGGCCCAATCGCTCTCACCCTGAAACACGGGAATGCGCGCCGCGGTCTGGCCCGCGCGCCCGGGAAGAAAGGTGTCTTTCGCGGCGGCGGGCACCTGCGTGTTGCGCGCGATGAGCTTGCGCACGGTGCCGCCCAGCACGCCGACCGACAGCGAGTGCGTGGCGACGTCGATGAGCGTGGTCGCGCCGGTGCGGGTGGCGAGCTCGGCGGCGTGGACGGCCGCTCCGAGGGCGACCGCTTCGTCGGGGTTGAGACCCGTGACCGCCGGGCGGCCGAAGAACTGCTGCACGAGCTTGCGCACCAGCGGCACGCGCGTCATTCCACCGACCAGCATCACGGCCTCGACGTCGTCGGGGCCGAGCTTCGCTTCGTCGAGCGTGCGCTTCACCACTTCGAGACAACGCTCGCTCAACGGCTGCGCGAGCGATTCGAAGAAGTCGCGCGTGAGCGCCGTGTCGAGCTGACAGAAGCGCCCGTCCGAGAGTTCGGAATGATCACCCAGCTCGGTCGCCGAGAGAAACGCCTCGGGCTGATCAGTCAGCGTGCGCTTCGCGCGTTCGGCGGCGTAACGCAGACGCTGCATCGAGACGCGATCTCGCAGCACGGCCTCGCGGTAGAGGTCGGGCACCTGCGCCACGAGCCACTGCACGATGCACTGATCGAAGTCTTCGCCGCCGAGCTGCGGGTCGCCTCCGGTGGCGCGCACTTCGAAGACGCCGTTCTGCATCTCGAGAATGGAGACGTCGAAGGTGCCTCCGCCGAGGTCGAACACCAGCACGCGACCGCGGACTGAATTGACGAGCCCGTACGCCATCGCCGCGGCGGTCGGCTCGTTGACGATGCGCAGCACCTCGAGCCCTGCGATGCGCGCGGCCTCTCGCGTGGCCTGACGCTGACCGTCATCGAAGTTCGCGGGAACGGTGATGACACAGCGCTGCACCGGACGACCGAAGTGCGCCTCAGCGTCGAGCTTCAACTCACCGAGCAACATCGCGCTGACCTGCGTGATGGGCATCACGCGGCCCGCGACCTTGATGCGCACTTCGCCGCTCGGGCCTTGAATGAGCGGGTACGGCACGACTGACTTCGCGTTGACCGAGAGGTCCTGCGTCCACCGCTTGCCGATGAAGCGCTTGGTGGCGGGAGCGACGCGATCAGGCGCTTCGTCTCCGAGCATCTGCGCGCGTTCACCGACGACGCGATCTCCGAGCGCGGTGAAACCGACGACCGAGGGTGTGAGCCGCGAACCCTGCCGGTTCGGGATGATCATCGGCCGCCCATTTTCCACGGTCGCCACGGCCGAGTAGGTCGTGCCGAGGTCGATGCCAATCACCGGTTCCATGTTTCGCGGCGGACCTTAACTCGGCTGGGCCGCCTTGCTGCTCCGAATGAACGGAGGCACCATCGGCGCTCCATGCGCGCATCCACCCGTTTCGTCGCGTTGATCGCAGCGTCGCTGATCAGTGGCTGTGTCGGCCTGGTCGGTGAGCCGGAAGACGCAGGCGCGGGTGGCGGCGAAGGTGGTGGTGCAGCGAATGGCGGTGGTGCGGCAACGGGCGGTGGCGGTGGTGGCGCAACGGGCGGCGGTGCAACGACCGGCGGCGGTGGTGGCGCAACGGGCGGCGGTGCCGGTGGCGGTGGAGCGACCGGCGGCGGTGGCGGAGCAGCGACGGGCGGCGGCGGTGGCGCAGCGATGGGCGGCGGCGGTGGCGCAGCGATGGGCGGCGGCGGTGGCGCAGCGATGGGCGGCGGTGGTGGCGCCGCGATGGGCGGCGGCGGAGGAACGGTGAGCGACGGCGGCCTCGGACTTGATCAACGCCCGCCGAACCCGACCTGCGTCGCGCCGAATCCACCGCCTGGAAATTCTCCGGTGACGACGCGTCGCGTGTTCCCCAACCTCACGTTCAACGCGCCGCTCGGCATGTTCAACGCGCCGAACGACACCACGCGCGTCTTCGTGCAGGAGCGCGACGGCTTCATTCGCGTCTTCCCGAACAACAACAACGCGATGCCGAACCAGGTGACCACGTTCCTCGACTTCAGCTCGCGCGTGGACACCAACGGCGAAGGCGGCTTCCTCGGCATGGCGTTCCACCCGAACTGGCCGACCACGCTCGAGGTGTTCATCAGCTACACCGAGACCAACGGGCCCAATCTGCGCACCGTCATCGCGCGCTACAAGTCGATGGACAGTGGAGCGACGCTCTCGTTCGCGAGCGAAGAGCGCCTCTTCTCGGTCGATCACAACTACACGAACCACAAGGGCGGCAACATCGCGTTCGGGCCCGACGGCTTCCTCTACATCGGCATCGGCGACGGCGGCTCGGGCGGCGACCCCAACAACTCGGGGCAGAGCCTCAACACCACGCTCGGCAAGATGCTGCGCATCGACGTGAACGTGCCGTTCGCGACGAAGTACGCGATTCCGCCGACCAACCCGTACGCAGCCGACAACACGCCCTGCAATCGCACCGTGTCGACGCGAGTGCTGCCCGCCGGAACGCGCTGCGGCGAAATCTACGCGTACGGTTTCCGCAACCCGTGGCGCTGGAGCTTCGACACCGTCACCGGAGAGCTCTGGGTCGGCGACGTCGGCCAGGACGCGTACGAAGAAGTCGATCGCGTGCTGCTCGGCGGCAACTACGGCTGGCGTTACCGCGAGGGCAAGCACTGCTACTCGCCGTCGTCGAATTGCCCGACCGCGGGCCTCATCGACCCGGTCGTCGAATACGACCGCAGCGTCGGCAACTCGATGACCGGCGGCTTCGTGTACCGCGGCACCGCGATTCCCTCGCTGGTCGGAAAATTCGTGTTCGGTGATTACGGGTCGGGTCGCGTGCTCAACGTCGAGCCCGACGGCATGGGCGGCTTCAACGCCAACCAGCTCTTCTCGTCAGGCATGTCCATCGGCAGCTTCGCGCAGCTCGCCAACGGAGAGGTCTACATCCTCGACATCGCCAGCGGCGAAGTTCACCAGCTGGTGGTGATGGGCATGGACGCGGGCGTGAGCACGTTCCCGCAGCTCCTCTCGCAGACCGGCTGCTTCCAGCAGAGCGACCCGAAGTTGCCGGTGGCGGGCCTCATTCCCTACGACGTCAACGCGGCGCTCTGGAGCGACGGCGCGGCCAAGGAGCGCTTCTTCGCGATTCCCGACGGCACCACCATCAACCTCACCGCGTCGGGTGACTTCGATTTCCCCAACGGCACGGTGCTCGCGAAGACGTTCTCGCTCGGCGGCAAGCGCATCGAGACGCGGCTCTTCATGAAGCACATGAGCGGCACGTGGGCCGGCTACTCGTACGAGTGGAACGCGGCGGAGACCGAAGCGACGTTGCTCCCCGCGGGCAAGTCGAAGGTGGTCGGCACGCAGACCTGGTTCTTCCCGTCGCGTGGGCAATGCATGATCTGCCACACCGCCATCGCCGGGCGTTCACTCGGTCTCGAGATTGGTCAGCTCAATCGCGACTTCACGTACGCGGCGACCGGCCGCACGGCGAACGAGGTCGACACGCTCGCGGGCCTGGGCTTCTTCACCACTGCGCCGTCGGGGCCGGCGAGCGGGTTGACTCGCTACGAGCCTCCGTTCGGTACGGGCCCGCTCGAAGATCGCGCGCGCGCGTACCTGCACGCGAACTGCGCGGGCTGCCACCAGCAAGGCGTCGGTCAGGGGCCGGCCGACTGGCGCTACTCACTCACGTTCATGCAGACCAACGCGTGCAACGCGATGCCGACCGCCGGCACGCTCGGCGTGGGAACAGCCGCGCGGCTCATCGCTCCGGGTTCGCCGATGAACAGCATCGTGTCGCTGCGCATGCATGCGATGAACAGCAACCGCATGCCGCCGCTCGCGACGAGCATCGAAGACACGATGGGCACTTCGTTGATCGATTCGTGGATATCGTCGCTGTCCACATGCCCGTGAACGAGTTCGTGGTTCTGACGAATCAGTATGTGAAGGGCCAGGGCCTCGGCGGCATCTACGGCATCGACCGCGAGTGGCAGCTGGTCGACGGCGTTTCACGAAAGCGCAGCGCGAAGGGCGCGAGCGTTTCTCTGACTCGCACGCCGTCGAAGAAGCTGAGCGATTTGCTGGTCGCCGGACCAAATCAGTTTCTGGTCGGCTCTCCGGCGATGGTGAAGTTCCTCGCCGAGCAGAAGCTCAAGAACGTCGAGTTCCTGCCGCTCACCATCTTCGATCGGCGGGGCGGGGAATTCACAGACCAGTACCAGCTCATTCACCCCATCAAGCCCGTGCGCGCGCTCGACGCGAAGAAGAGCGGAGCGTCGTTCAATGAGATGGACCGGAAGGAAGTCGACTGGGTGAAGAAGCTGGTGCTGCTCCCGGGCAAGGTGCCCGCGAACGTGCAGCTGTTCCGGCTCGCGAATTTTTCGCTACCGACGATCGTGCGGCGCGAGCTGGGCGAGAGGCTCGCGGCGGCGTTCAAGAGCGTGCAGCTGGTCGAGCTGTCTGCCTGGCGCAACGACTGCTTGGTCGACCCTCACCCCAACGTCACTGATCAGATCCACGTCTCGGGGATCAGCGACGGCTTCAGTTCTTTGTAGTCGCGCAGAATCGTCGCGAGCTGCTGCGCCGCCGGGCCCGCGTTCGGAGTCGCCGCCAACTTCGCCTCGAACGCGGCGATGGTCTGCAGGTCCTGCGCGCGGCTCATGGTCTTGAAGTTGGGCACATCCATTCCGAGTGCCTTGAAACCCGCGTCGATCTTCGCGCCGTACGTTTCCTGGAACTTCGCGCTCACCGGCCCGTGGAAGATGAGCCGAATCGTCTGATCGCGCGTCGTCTCGAGCGCCTTGCGCTGATCAGCCGTGGTCTCCGGGTGCTGAATGAGCCGCTGCGTCGAGTTGTAGAAGTCGCGCACCGGGCCGCTCTGCGTGTCGGGAATCGGGCCGCCGTTCCACGCCGCGTCGAAGCCCGCGCGCAGCTCGGTCTGACGCGTCTGCAGATCAGCGAGCGGAGGACGCACCGAGCCGTCGTCGTAGCCCTTCGACTTCGTCCACACCGCGACGTTCTCGCCCTTGCGCATGCCCTCGAACATCTTCTTGGTGAGATTTTCGCTCGAGCCGCGGGTCTGCGCCTCCCACAGCTTCTGGTGCGCGGTCGCTCCTGACGCGGCGCCCGGCGAAGAGCCCGTGTACGCGGTGATGGTCTTCGCGCCGGGGAACATCGCCTGGTACTTCTCCATCATCTGCTCGCCGCCCGAGTAGCAGCCGGCGATGAGCAGGTCCTCGACCGACTTCGCGCCGCGCGGCATCGCTTCGGCCAGCGCTCCGACGCTCGGCCAATCGAGCTTGCCGTTGTTCTCGCCGTACACGCCGTAGCCGACGTGGTGACCCGACAGCACGAGGCGCGACGGCGGCTGACCACCGCGCTCGGCGACCGCCCACTGCTGCGCGATCTGCGCGAACTCGTCCTTCGCGTCGGGGCCCGCGTTCTGAATCACGTCGGCGATCTTCTTCGTCTGTTCTGCCGGCAAGCCGAGCGTCAACGCGAACGACATCGAGCCTTCGGGCGTCGTGAGGTCGTGCGTCGTCTTCACTCCGCGCGCGTCGAGCGTGGTGATGGTGTCGTTGACCGGCGTGTCCTTGATGACGGTGACGTTGGTGCCGCGCGCCTTGAGCGCGTCCGATTCTTGCGTCGAGCGATGCGCGTCGGAATTGTTCACCGCGACGAACAGCACCTTGTCGTTCGACTTCGGCGCCCAACCCGCAGCGGGAGCAGGCGTCTGCGGAGCAGCCGGCGTCGCGGGCGTGTTGGTGTTGGTGGACGGCGTGACGACGGGGCGGGTTCCGGGGCTGCCGATGCGGTCGACCATGCGGGGCGATCTACCACAGTGGAACGGAGTGCTGCGTGTAGGGTGCGCCGCCCGTGAATTTGACCGCCCTCGACTGGCTCGTCGTCGTCGCGTTCTTCATCGCCACCTCGGTGGTGGGGCTGATCTTCACGCGCCGCGCGGGCAAGTCGGTCGCCGAGTACTTCACCGCGGGCCGCTCGTTGCCGTGGTGGTTGAGCGGCACGTCGATGGTCGCCACCACCTTCGCCGCCGACACGCCGCTCGCCGTCACCGGCCTGGTCGCGACGCACGGCATCGCCGGCAACTGGGTGTGGTGGAACATGGTCGCGGGCGGAATGCTGACGGTCTTCTTCTACGCGCGCCTCTGGCAACGCGCCGGAGTGAAGACCGACGCCGAGCTCACCGAGCTGCGCTACGCCGGAAGACCCGCGGCGATGCTGCGTGGGTTTCGCGCGCTGTACCTCGCGTTGCCCATCAACCTCATCATCATCGGCTGGGTGAACCTCGCGATGGTGAAGGTGCTCGAGGTGATGCTCGGCGTGCAGCCCTTCGTCGGCATGCTGGCGTTGTTCGCGTTGACGGTCATCTACTCCTCGCTGTCCGGACTCTGGGGAGTGGTCGTCACCGACTTCTTCCAGTTCGCGCTCGCGATGTTCGGCTGCATCGTGCTCGCGTGGTTCGCGGTCGACCACGTCGGTGGACTCGACGCGCTGGTGGCGAAGACGCCGCCGCACGCCCTCGAGCTCTTCCCGCGCGACTCGACGTGGATGCCGCTCACCGTGCTCCTCAGCTACTTCGCGGTGACGTGGTGGGCGAGCTGGTACCCGGGCGCGGAGCCGGGCGGCGGCGGCTACGTCGCGCAGCGCATCTTCGCGTCGAAGTCGGAGCGCGACGGCATGCTCGCCACGTTGTGGTTCACCATCGCGCACTACGCGGTGCGGCCCTGGCCGTGGATTCTCACCGCGCTCGCCGCGGGAATTCTCTACCCGGGCTTGAGCGACCCGGGCGTCGGCTTCGTGAAGGCCATCGAGTTGTTGCCGAGCGGACTGAAAGGGCTGCTCCTCGCTTCGTTCGCGGCGGCGTACATGTCGACGCTCAGCACGCAGCTCAACTGGGGCGCGTCGTATCTGGTGAATGATCTCGTCGCGCGCTTCACGAAGATCGAAGAGGCGAGGCTCGTTCGGCTCTCGCGGCTCACCACCGCCGTCATCTTCCTCTTGAGCGCGGGCTCGACGTGGGCGCTGTACCGGCTCGGCTCCGTCGACGCCGGCTGGCGCGTGCTCATCGCGCTCGGAGCCGGCACCGGACCCGTCTACCTGCTCCGCTGGTACTGGTGGCGCGTCAACGCGTGGTCGGAGATCTCGGCGATGGCGTTCTCGCTGTTGAGCTTCATCGCCCTCACCGCGAGCGGGCTCTTCGACGCGGCCGACTCCATCTCCGGCGCGCACTTGATGGTGGTGAACACCGCCATCACCACCGTCGGCTGGCTCACCGTCACCTTCCTCACGCAGCCCGAACCCGAGGCGCATCTGCGCGCGTTCCACGAACGCACGAAGCCCGGTGGTCCAGGTTGGAAACGCATCGCGCCCGGAGCACCGCTCGAAGGCGGCTGGCGCGCCGGCCTCGCGTGGCTCGGAGGAATCGCTGGAGTGTACGGAGCGCTGTTCGGTGTCGGTCGCCTGCTGCTCGGGCCTCGCGTCGAGGCAGCACCGTTTCTCGCGCTGATGGTCGGCGGCTTCGTGCTGGTCGCCTTCTCGATTCGCGAGCGCACGTAAGGCAGCGCCTTCCTTGGGGTTCAGAGGTCGACTTGACACCGATAGATATCGATATATCTTTGAGCCATCTCGATAGGGAGACGACACAATGAGACACATGCACGATGAAGAGCAGCATTTCTTTGGCGGCCGGAGTGGTCGCCGCGGTCCGGGCGGTCCCGGTGGCTTTGGTGGTGGTCGCGGAGGGCCGTTCGGTCCAGGCGGCCCCGGTGGCTTCGGCGGGCCGGGCGGGTTTCCGTTCGGCTTCGGTTTCCGGCGTGGTCCGCGCGCACGCCGTGGCGACATTCGCGCCGCGATTCTCGCGCTCCTCAAGGAGACGCCGCGCAACGGGTACCAGATCATGCAGGAGCTGAAGGAGCGCTCCCACGGCATGTGGAACCCGAGCCCCGGCTCGGTGTACCCGTCGCTGCAGCAGCTCGAAGACGAGCGGCTGATCGCGCTCGAAGACAGCGCGAGCGGTCGCGTCTACGCGCTCACCACGCGCGGCAAGACGTACGTCGAGGAGAACAAGGACGAGGTGGCCGCTCCGTGGGAAGCGATGAGCGACGCGGCGGGCGGCGATGATTTCATCGAGGTGATGCAGCTCGCCAAGCAGCTGCAGGCCGCCGCGATGCAGGTGATTCAGGCCGGCAACGCGGAGCAGGTCGGCAAGGCCAAGAAGCTCCTCTCTGCGACGCGCCGGTCGCTCTACGCCATCCTCGCGCAGGGTGAGCCGGAAGAAGACGAATGAGGTGGTTCGGCGCGCCGCGGGTGGTGGTGCCGGCGAAGTCGCACGCTGAGCGAAAGACGTGGCGAACGGCTCGCAGCCGGCACACGCCGCGAGGGACGCAATCCCCCTCTCCCGCGAGGGAGAGGGTCGGGGTGAGGGTCAATCGTCGTGAAACTCGCGCCCGAGTTGACACACCTTGACGGGTGGGAAGCACTCCTCTCGCCATGGCTGATTCGTCGTCGCTGTTGCAGTTGATGCAGGCGGGAGATCTTCGCGCGCTCGACGCACTCGCACGCACGTACTCGCGACGATTGATGGCGGTCGCGAGAAGGCGCTGTCACTCGGCTTCCGACGCTGAAGATGCGGTTCAGCAGGCGTTGCTCGAAGCGAGCGACTCGATGACCTCGATTCGCGGTGAGGGTGACGCGGTCGCGTGGTTGTCGACGCTCGTGGCGCGCAGCTGCTTTCGGATGAATGAGTGTCGCGACAGGTTCACCCTCACCCCAACCCTCTCCCTCGCGGGAGAGGGGGATCCGCATGTCAGTGCCGAACGCCGTGAACTCAGCGACGAGCTCGAGCGCGCGTTGATGGCGCTGTCTCGCACCGACCGGCTCGCGTTTCTGCTCTCGGTCGACGGGCTCGACAGCGTGGAAATCGCGGAGCACCTCGGCCTCACGCACGACGCCGTTCGCAGCCGCCTCAAGCGCGTGCGCGCGCGACTGCGTGACACACTCGAAACGCTCGAGCGCACTGCTCGGCATGACCACTCTCCCGAAGCAGCACTCCCTGCGGTTGCGCGACACCGATGACGCGCGGTTCGACGCCGACCTCGCCTCTGCCCCGCTCGTTCTCGTGAAGTTCGGCGCCGCGTGGTGCCCGCCCTGCCGACTCCTCGACCCGGTGGTCGAGAAGCTGGCGAACGCACCGATCTCCTGGTGCTCAGCGTCGACGTCGACGACGCGCAGGCGGTCTCGCAGCGCTTCGGCATCCGCTCGGTGCCGTCGGTCATCGCGTTCCGCAACGGAAAGCCGACCGGCCAGCTCGTGGGCTACGTCCCGCGCGCCGCGCTCGACAAGCTGCTCGCTTGATCCGTCGCGCGAAGGTGCCGCTTTTCCTGCTGATCAACGCTTGCACTCAAACGCTGACCATGGGGTCATGCCCGCGTGATCATCATCTACGGCACGCGGATGTACGGGACGATTGATACCGACGAAGGCTTCCAGCACGCCACGCGGTTCATTCACATCTACTACCTGCCGCTCATCCCCATCGGTGGCGCGCGACCGGTCAGCGACGACAGCTACATCCCCGAGCCGATGCAGGGGAAGTCGGTGCTGCTCGCGTACGCGCGCGTGTGGGGCTTCTTCGCGCTCGGTGGCCTCATCGCGGCCACGTATCTCAACCTCGAAGACAGCTTCATCAGCGGCGGCGTCACCGGAGCCATCACGCTCGGCGCCATCGGCCTCTGGGCGTTCCTGATGTTGAAGGCCGGCGTGAAGCGCTCGTTCTCGGCGGTCGGCTACGCGCTGACGCTCGGCGTGCCGCTGCTGGCGCTCGGCATCGCGACCTTCACCGGAGTCGGTGAGCGCACCCGCCGCATGAAGTGGGAAATGCAGAACGAGATGGGCACCGACGACTTCAGCAAGGCGGCGCTCATGAAGCTGGCGAAGGAAGTCGACACCGCCGACAAGAACGACAAGCTCGCCGGCCGCAAGGCGAAGTGCGAGCAGGGCGACGGCTACGAGTGCAACGAGCTCGGCTACTCGCTCAAAGACACCGACAAGACCGCGTCACTCGACGCGTACCGCAAGGGCTGCGACCTCGAGTACGGCATGGCGTGCTTCAACGAAGCGCTCGTCATCGCCAAGACCAACGAGAACGAAGCGCTGATGCTCTACGAGCAGGCGTGCGACCTCGACTACGCCGACGGCTGCAACAACCTCGCGACGCGCTACGAGAAGAAGGAACCGAAAAAGGCGGTCGAGCTCTTCCAGAAGGGCTGCGAGCTGAAGTCGGGCCTCGCATGCCGCAACCTGGGCCAGCTCACGTCGTCCGGCACCGGCACCAAGAAGAACCCCAAGCTCGCGAAGACCTTCTTCAAGAAGGGCTGCGACCTCGGCGACAGCATCGCGTGCGGCAAGCAGTGATCAACTGATCAGGATTCGTCGACGAGCTGCCGCGCGAGCGCACTCGTCGCCGCCTGCGTTCGGCTCTCGACGTCGAGCGCACGCATCACGCTGCTGACGTGCACGCGAACGGTGGCCTCCGAGATTCCGAGGTCGTTCGCGATGTCCTTGTTGCTGTTCCCGCGCGCCAGCAGCGTCAGCACCTCGCGTTGGCGTGGGGTGAGCGACACCTGCTCCGAAGCGGGCCGCGCCTCGAGCACGGCCGGTGGAATGTGCGTGCCGCCTGCGAGCACGAAGCGCAACACCGTCAGCAGCTCGTCGGTGTTCGAGCGCTTGTGCACGTAGCCGCGCGCTCCGGCGCGCAGGAGGCCGAGCGACTCCGCGGTGGGCGTCGCGCCAGTGACGATGACGATGGGGGCTCCGCGCGAAGCCTTCGAGACCGCATCGAACGCGGCGCGCCCCTTGAGACCGGGCAAGCCGAGATCGAGCAGCACCAGGTCGAAGGTCGTCTTCGCGCCGAGTGCGTCGACCGCGTCTTCACACGAAGTGACGGTGATGACCGAGACACTCTCGGCGAGCTTCTGCAGCACGCCCGACAAGCCGTCGGCGAACAAGCCGTGGTCATCTACCAGCAGGATTCGCAACGACCGGTTCATCAAGAGCCCCCGAGGCGAAGAAAGTAGTCTCACCGGGTTCAGATGCCCAACCACGAACAGAGCGTGAGCCGCGAGCAGGCCATCGACGTGCTGTGTTCGCGCCAGACGGTCGAAGCGTTGCCGGGAGTCATCGTCGCGACCTCGACCGCGGCGGTGATGGTCGCGGTGGTGCTGTCGGCCGAGGTCGCGTGGTCGCGCCTCGCGGTGTGGCTCGGTGGCGTCTTCGTGACCGGCGTGAGCCGTCACCTGCTGTGGCGCGCGTTTCGAGCTCGCCCGCGAACGGATCTCGAGGTCCCGCGCTTCCTGCGCGTGCAGGTCGTCATCGGCATCCTCGCGGCGCTGTGGTGGGGCGTCGGGCTGCTGGTCGCCGCGCAGTTCTCGACCTCGATTCTGGTCATCACCACCGTGCTGCTGGCGTTGATCGGCATGATGACCGGCGGAGTCACCACCACCGCTGGCACGCCGCGTTCGAGCGTCGCCACCTACGTCACGTCGTTGTCGGTGCCGACGGCGTTTCTCTTGCTCTCGAGTGACCGCGCGCTGCACATGGTGGCGTTGATGGTCGGTGGTCTCTTTCTCGCGAGCCTCGGAGCGATTCGGCAGACCCACCGCGCGCTGCGCGACATGTTTCGGCTGCGTCTCGAGAACCAGGACCTGCTCGCTTCCGAAGAAACCGCGCGCCGCGACGCCGAGCGCGCCAATCACGAGAAGTCGCGCTTTCTCGCCGCGGCGAGCCACGACGCGCGGCAACCGCTCCACGCGCTCGGCCTGTTCGTCGACACGCTCAAGGGGCGGCCGCTCGAGCCGCAGGCGCGTCAGCTCGTCGAGAACGTCGAGCTCGCGCACGGCTCGCTGGTGTCGCTGCACGAAGGGTTGCTCGATCTCTCCGCCGCCGACTCAGGTGCGGTGATTCCGCGCGTTCGCCGCGTCGAGCTGTCGCAGCTGCTGAAGACGCTCGAAGCCGAGAGCGCACCGCGCGCGAAGCAGCGCGGCCTGACGCTCGAGATCACGGGCCCGGACCTCGCGTTGATGACTGACCCCGACCTCACGCTGCGAGTGCTGCGCAACCTGGTCGCGAACGCGCTCGCGTACACCGAGCGTGGCCGGGTGCTGATCTCCGTGCGTCGTCGCGGGGCAAAGGCGCTGCTGCAGGTGTGGGACACCGGCATCGGCATCGCGCCTGCTGATCAGCCGCGCATCTTCGAAGAGCTCTTTCAGGTCGGAAACGTGAACCGCAATCGCAACGCGGGCCTCGGGCTCGGTCTGTCCATCGTTCGGCGATTGGCTCGCGCGCTCGGCTCCGACGTGACGGTTCGCTCGACGCCCGGCAAAGGCAGCGTCTTCTCGTTCACGCAGCCGCTCGCGCCGCTCATCGTCGCAGCACCGCAGCGAGAAGCACCGACTCGGCACCAGACGGTGTTGCTCGTCGACGACGATGGTCTGACGCGCGGCGCGCTGGGCGTGATGCTCGAGAGCTGGGGCTTCGAGGTGGTGGCGGCGCAGTCGGCGGAAGAGGCGCTCGAATACGCCGCGCAGCTCGATCGACTCGACGCGCTGGTGACGGACCTCTGGCTGCCTGGGCGCTCCGGGCTTTCGCTGCTCGAAGAATTCCGCAGCGCACATCCTCGCGTGCGACGCATCGTGGTGAGCGGTGACACGGCCCCGGAGGTTCCAGCCCGCGTGCGCGCGCTCGACGCAGCGTTCCTGCGCAAGCCCGTTCGTTCCGCGGAGCTGCAGCAACTGCTCGTGCACGAAGCACAGAGCGTCTCCGCCTGACTCAATGCGTGTATGGAGCCCCGATGTTCCGCTTCTCATTGACGCTCGCGCTGCTCGTCGTCTCCTGTTCACCGCCGCCCGCGCGCTGTGACGTGACGACCTGCGCCACGGGCTGCTGCGACGCGAGCGGCACCTGCCGTCAGAGCAACGAAGCGAGCTGCGGAATTCAGGGCTTCGCGTGCCAGACCTGCGCGACAGGAACGCTGTGCTTCGCGGGCCAATGCACCACGCCGAGCAGCGGAGGCGGCGGAGCAACAGGCGGAGGCGGAGTCATCGGCGGCGGTGGAGGCGCGACAGGCGGCGGAGGAGGCGCGACCGGAGGAGGCGCGACCGGAGGAGGCGGCAGTGCAACCGGCGGCGGTGGAGGCGCGACCGGCGGAGGTGGCGTCACAGGCGGCGGTGGCGGAGGCACCGGCGTCGTCTCGGTCTTCGGCGACGGCGGAGTGCTCTGCGTCGAAGGTGACAGCAGCTCCTGCGGTGGCGGCAGCGAATGGTGGACCGGCACACAGTGCTGCGTGACCGGAGCATGGGCGTGCGTCGCGGGCGACAGCAGCTCGTGCGGCGGCGGCAGCGAGTGGTGGACCGGCACGTATTGTTGCCTCGCCGGCACCGGTCCGTTCCTCTGCACCGCCGGAGATTCGAGCTCCTGCGGCGGAGGCAGCGAGTGGTGGACCGGCGCGGAGTGCTGCGTCGAAGGCGCCTCGCACTGCGTCGCAGGCACGTCGAGCTCCTGCGGTGGCGGCGAAGAATGGTGGACCGGCGCGCAGTGTTGCATCACCGGCGACGCCATCTGCACCACGGGCGACGCGGCGTCGTGCGGCGGCGGCAGCGAGTGGTGGACCGGCTCGCAGTGCTGCGTCACCGGCGCATCGCAGTGCGTGAGCGGCACCGCGGCCTCGTGCGGCGGCGCAGGAGAATGGTGGACGGGCACCGAGTGCTGCATCAGCGACGCAGCCATCTGCACCACCGGCGACGCAGCGTCGTGCGGCGGCGGCAACGAGCACTGGACCGGAACGCAGTGCTGCGTCACGGCCGCTTCGCAGTGCGTCGCCGGAACCGCGGCGTCGTGCGGCGGAGGCAGCGAGTGGTGGACCGGGACGCAGTGCTGCATCACCGGCAGCGCGCTCTGCACGACGGGTGACGCAGCCTCGTGCGGCGGCGGCAACGAATGGTGGACGGGCACCGAGTGCTGCGTCACCGACGCGTCGCAGTGCGTGACGGGAACCGCGGCCTCGTGCGGCGGCGGCAACGAGTGGTGGACCGGCTCGAAGTGTTGCCTCACCGGCGGAGACACCATCTGCACCACCGGCGACGCGGCCTCGTGCGGAGGTGGCAGCGAGTGGTGGACGGGCACCGAGTGCTGCGTCACCGGCGCGTCGCAGTGCGTGACCGGCACCGCGGCGGCGTGCGGTGGAGGCAGCGAATGGTGGACCGGCTCGAAGTGCTGCCTCACCGGTGCTCCGGCGATCTGCACGACTGGCGACGCGGCGTCGTGCGGCGGAGGCAGTGAGTGGTGGACCGGCACCGAGTGCTGCGTCACCGGCGCGTCGAACTGCGTCGCTGGCACCGCGGCTTCGTGCGGCGGCGGCAGTGAATGGTGGACCGGCACTCAGTGCTGCATCACTGGCGATGCTCTCTGCACCACGGGCGACGCAGCCTCGTGCGGCGGCGGCAGCGAGTGGTGGACCGGCGCTCAGTGCTGCGTCACCGACGCGCGCATCTGCACGAGCGGAACGTCAGCGTCGTGCGGCGGCGGCCTCGAGTGGTGGACGGGAACGCAGTGTTGTCTGCAGTGATTCACGACCGGCGTCGCGGCTTGAGCGCCATCGTGAACTTCTCCCAGTCCTTCTGAAACGAGTCGGGGTCTCCGCCGAGCACTTCGGTGAGCGCCTTGAGCGCGGTCTTGTCTTCGCCCTTCAGTTCCTGCGCGCGCTGCACGAATTTGATCAGCAACCCGCGCTCCTGCAGCCAGTAACAGAGGTAGCGCGCCATCGCGTAGTGGACGCCGGTGTCGTCGTCGTAGAACTGATCTTCGGTGGTCTTCACCAGCGCGCTGATCTTCGGCACCGTCTTGCTGCGAATCGCTTCCTGCACTCCGGGGAGCCGCCAGTTGATCACCCCGATGAAGTGGCCATCGCGCTCTCCGGGGAATTCGAAGAGTGAGCCGAGACCCTCGTTCAACCATGCGGGGCCATCGGGCCAGTTGGCGTGCATGAACGGATGCACCAGCTCGTGCGTGAGCGTTCCGTAGCCGGGCTTGATGTTCATCACCATCGCGCGCCGATGCGAGAGATAGAAACCGTACGGCGTGTCGGGGTCGGTCTCGAAGAGCTCGCGGCTGTACTTCTCGTAGGTCGTCGCGTCCTTGAAGATCCACACGTCTTCCATCGTGCTCGGCGCCTTCGCGAAGAAGTCCTTCAGCAGCAAATCGCGCGTCCACCCCACGACGTCTTTCGCGCGGCTGCGCACCTTCTCGGGCGACTCGTTGCCGATGACGAGGAACGGCTTTTCCCAGACCATGGTGAATCCGGCGGGCATCGTCTCCTTCACCGTCATCACGTGCTGCGCGAGCTCGGCCGGAGTGGGCGATTCGAACTTCTTCAGCTCCGGCTTCGATTTTTCCTCGATGCGCAGGCGAATCACCGTCCACTTCTCGTTCGACTTCTTGAACGGCCACAGCGCGAGGAAGTCGGCGCGCTTCATGCGGCGCAGGTGGCCGTCGTCTTCCGCGGGTTCTTCGTAGACGACCTCGTCGGTGGTCGCGTCGTAGCCGGTGATCAACCTGAAGTGCTCGGTCGTCTTCGGCGAAGCGTCGTAGTGCATGCACACGATGCTGGGGATGCCGCGGCTCAGGTCTTTGTGGAGTTCCTCGAACTGCGCGTCGAGCTCTGACTTCGCCTTCGCGGGGTTCACGCGGTACCAGGTCTGACCCGGCTCGAAGCCCAGCGTGCGCAGCACCTTCTGTAGATCATCGGCCCAAACGCCGCGGCCCTTGAGCGGGTCGAGGCCACTGGCGTTGAAGACGTCATCTTGATCGAGATCGCGGCCGACGCGGCGCAGCGCCATCTCGACGTCGGCTTCTCCGCAGAAATCGGGCTTCTGCTTCACGTGCGTGAAGCCATCGAGCTGCACCGAGGGCAACGCGGCGAGCACCAGCGGCAGAAGTGCGCTCATGAACGACCTCCGTCAGGTGGAACGACGAAGCGTTTCAATTGGTTCCGAGGGCTGCATTCAGCTTGTCGGAGCGTGCTGGTAGTGTGCCCGCAAATGGAACCGACGGACCTGACGGTACGCATCCTCCAGGAGCTTCGCGATGGACAAAAGGCCCAAACGGCCGAGTTCCGCGAGTTGCGCGAGGAGATGCGAATCGATCGAGAGCGTTCCGACCAACGGTTCGAGATCATTGAGACGTCATTGCGAGACCTCGCAGAGCAGCTGGTGATGATGACCCGGGCCGTGAAGGTTGCGCTTGAGTCGCGGGCTACGAACGAGGCGAGGCTCGACGATCACGAGCGGCGCCTGCGCGCACTCGAAGACGCATGAGGCTTGGCTTCCACCTCGCGCAAGCGAACGTCGCGTATGGGCAGTGGCCCGCAAGCGACCCGCGCATGGCGACCTACATCGCGCGACTCGATGAGATGAATCGGCTGGCTGATCAAAGCCCCGGCTTCGTCTGGCGGTACCTCACCGACTCGAGAGATCCGACGCAGCGCGAGTTCGATGATCCGCTCGTGCTCTTCAACATGTCGGTGTGGGAATCGGTCGACGCACTGCACGCGTACACGTACCGCACCGCGCACTCCGAGGTGTACGCGGGCCGCAAGCAGTGGTTCGTCGATCAGAAATCAGTCGTCGGAGGCCACGCGCTCGCGATGTGGTGGATTCCGAAGGGTCAGCTTCCGACGGTCGCGATGGCGAAAGAGAAGCTCGCGCTGATCACTGCTGAAGGCCCTGGTGAACTCGCATTTCATTTCAAGAAACGGTTCCCTGCGCCGGGCTGACTCAGTGCGGGAGATGTTTCGTCGCCGCTGCCGCCATCTTGTCGCTCTCCTCGTTCGGCTGTGAGTAGCCGCGCACGTCGGGCTGCCGGCCGAGCTTCAACTTCCGCACCCACTTCGCGTCGAGCTCCTTGAACGCGTCGAGTGACTTCGCGAATTCCCGGTCGGTCTTCGGGTTGATGGCGCCGACGTCGAGCTCCACGTCGAACGTTCCATCGCCCGTCGCCGTGAACTTCGTGCGAATCGCGCGGCTGCGTGCCTCGAAGCTCTCCAGCTTGGGCAACTTCGCGAGCAACGGCACGAGCAGGTGAATCGGCAACTGCGTGACGCTCTTGTCGTCGCCCGTGCTGAGCCGCTTGCACGCACGGATCAACGCGTGCGCGAAGAACTTCTCCCGCACCTCAGGCTTCCACAGCGTGAAGTGCACTTCTTCGAGCTTCGGGAACGCGCTCGGCTTCACCTTGTCTGACAACTCCATCGCCTCGTCTTCGCCACCGAACGAGATGACCTTGACGGCCCACGGGAAGTCGCGCGCGCACATCGCCTCGAGGTAGTGCGACGACGCCTGATGGATCGTTTCCGCGCCGTGCAGCGGAGCGCGACCGAGCAGGAACACCGCGTGCGGCTTCTGCTCGTGCGGCAGCGTGATGCTCTTCGCCGTCACCCAGCGCAGGTCGTCGGCCATCGGCTCGAAGTCGGACTCCGGCACCTTGCCCCACGGGTCCATGCTCAGGCGGGGGAAGAGGCCGCGGTGCAACATCTCGAGCGGCTTCCACAGGCGCATCTTCAGGTTGCCGACCAGCGCGCGCTCGTTGTTCTTCACCCACGCCTCGAGCTTGCCCTTCACCTTCTCTCCGCGCTCGGCGGCGAGGGAGAGGTTGATCAACTCACTGCGCGGATCACCCTTCTCCGCGAGGAAGTCGGCGTACACCACGTACGGCGCGACGTCGTCCGGAGCCGCCGCGTTGATGGCGAGCAACAGCGCGAGTTCCTGATCAGGCTTCGCGGCGCTCTTCTTCTGATCAGCGCTCTTCTTCGCGAGCCCCTGCAACTTCTCGAGGAGCTTCTTCTCATCGGCGCTCAACGCGCGGCCAGAATTCGCGGCCGTCGTGTACGGAGCGACCGTGCGCGTCGCGTGCGGCCGCTCGGCGCGGTTGCGGTCGAACGCCGCGGCCTTTTCGAGCCTGTCTGCGTTCTTCGTCACCTTGTCGACGAAGCGCGGGTCGGCGTTCTGCGCGAGCAGGTCGTACGCACGCTTCCAGAGCTGCGGGCGCGCTCCGATGTACGGGTCGCGGCCGAAGATGCAGCGGTCGAGCATCGCCTCACCCACGCGCGGGTCTGGCGGCCAGCTCAGCATCAATTCCAGCCGCTCTTCGGTGTCGGCCAGCGGGCCTTTGAGAATCGCCTCCAGCAGCGGAGTGACCAGCGCCGCGTCGAAAGCCTTTCCCGTCTTCAGCCACCGCGCGTGAACCTCGGCGGGCTTGCCACTCTCGAAGTCGGGCTGCGACGCACGGCCGAGGCGCGCGAAGGCCGTCATCAAATCTGCAACCTGCGGGTTGCGCGTCACCACCCACACCTGACGCAGCGGCTCGAGCGCGTCGAGCGGCTTGCCGTCATCGGCCGACTTCAACGCCGCTTCGAGCGCCTCACGCGGTGAGCCCTTCATCACCGGGCCAGCGGCCTTTTCCTTCTTCGGAGCAGCCGCTCCGCCACTGGGCGCCGGGCCCTTCAAAAGCGCGTTCGCTTCCTTGAGACGCTTCGCGACGGACGCCGCCTGTTCCTTCGACAGCGTGGCCGGTTCTTCGAGCGCGTCGGCGGCGCCGTTGCACCACGCGGTGAGCTTCGGCCAGAAGTTCGACTCTCCGCCCTTCTTCTTCGCGCGGGCCTGCAGCCGCTTCTTCGCGCGCGTGTCGACCATGGTGGGGATGGCTTTGAACGCCATCGTCCACGCCGAGAAATTGCTCGACGCGGTGAGCGGCGGGTCGTCGGCCATCGTGAGCAGCGCTTCGCCCAGTCGCGGGTCGGTGCCGAGGTCGAGCAGCTTGCGCAAGCG
Organism: Archangium sp.; assembly: GCA_047600485.1. GTDB lineage: Bacteria > Myxococcota > Myxococcia > Myxococcales > Myxococcaceae > Archangium_A. The sequence continues at coordinate 8,261,964 of JASGKS010000001.1, read as the reverse complement.
CATGGGAATCGAGCCGCGCGGGTCGCTCCACAAACCAGGGAGGAGGTGATCGAGCCCCTCGGGCGTCGCGTCGTTCGCGCGCGCGGTCCACTGCGCGTCGTAGTCGTCGGCTTCCGGGTCGAGCGGAGGGAACGCGCGGGCGTGGTGTTTACCGAGCGTGATGATCAACTCTTCGAGCTCGGGCGCTCGCGTGGTGCGCCACTCGGCCAGCACTTCGCTCAGCGAGAGCGAGGTTGAGTCTGCACGGCGCGCCTCTCCTTCCTTCTTCACTTCCTTCACTTCTTTCACTTCAGGCTTCGGCGCGGCCTGCCCGCCCTTGCCACGCAGCGCCGCGACGTCAGCCGCGCTCAGCAACCGCGGCGTCTGCAGGCTCATGCCCAGCGCGCCCTTCTTCGCGGTGATGCCCTTCCCGTTCTCGAACTTCAGCACGCTGATCAACGCGGTGATGTCGCGCACCTCGGTGCTCGACGCCTTCGCCGTCCACGCCTTGCCGTCGTGTTTGGGATTCACCAACTCGGCCAGCAGCCACAGCCGCTCATCGGGCGGACGCACGGTGACGAGGAAGATGCTGCCGCCGCCACGCACCGGCTCGAGCGCCGCGTGGGTGCTCACGTACTGCGTGAAGTTCAGCTTCTCGCCCACCTTCGCGTTCTTGTGAGCCGCCTCGAACTGCGCCTTCGAGATGATCGCCAGAATGTCGCCCATGGACACGTGAACGTGCTACGCGCGCCCCGCCATGTCGAACGTTCCCGTCGCCCGCCGGTACGCCCGCGCCCTGCTCGATGCAGCCGGCGCCGAGGCTGATCAGGTCCTCACGCAGCTCGAGTCGCTCACCGCGTTCTTCGAGTCGCACGACGAACTCTTCCTCACCCTCTCGAGCCCCACGCTCACGCGCAGCCAGCGAATGGGCCTGGTCGACGCGGTCATCACCAACGCGCCTGGCCTCGTGCCGGTGCTCGCGAACCTCCTCAAGCTCCTGACCGACCGCGGCCGCTTCCAGTCGCTGCACTTCATCGCGCGCCAGTACCGCGACATGGTCGACAGCCGCATGGGCCGCGTGCGTGGCCGTGTCACGTCGGCCGCCAAGTTGGGTGACGCGCAGGTCGCCGCGCTCAAGAAGCAGCTCGAGGCGCTCACGCAGCGCAGCGTGGTGCTCGAGACGAAGGTCGACCCGAAGCTCATCGGCGGAGTCATCGCCAACGTCGGCAGCCACCAGTACGACGCGTCGATTCGCTCGCAGCTCGCCGAGCTGAGCCGCACCCTGTCGGCCCGCTGATCACCGATCAGCTGCTGCTGAAACGGTCGGACAGGACGTCATGTGACAGATCCCCGTTTTCGAGGGGAAACGGTCGCTGATCCGGGCATCTGGCGCGGGCATGTAGGTTGCTCTCCGTCGGTGCATGGCAACGGCACGCAAGCTCGCTGGAACCCGCGTCGGCGAGTACGAACTTCTCCGCGAAATCGGCGTGGGTGGCATGGGCGTGGTCTACGAAGGCCGCCAGCCCGTCATCGGCAAGCGCGTCGCGGTGAAGGTGTTGCGCTCGCGTGAGCCCGACCTCGTCGAGCGCTTCACCGCCGAAGCGCGTTCGGTGAACGCCATCGGCCACCGCGGCATCGTCGACATCTTCAGCTTCGGTCAGCTCGACGACGGCACGCACTACTTCGTCATGGAGTACCTCGAGGGCCGCGGCTTCGACACGCTGCTCAAAGAGCACGGCCGCCTTCCTCCGGCGATGTGTCTCGACTGGGCCATCGAAGTGCTCGGCGCGCTCGACGCGGCGCACGCCGCCGGCGTCATTCACCGCGACCTGAAGCCCTCGAACCTCTACCTCGTCGAGTCGCGCGGCAACGCGTGGGTGAAGCTGCTCGACTTCGGCATCGCGAAATTGGGCCCGCTCGCCGGCCAGCACACCGCGCAGACGCGCGCGTCGGTCGTCATCGGCACGCCCGACTACATGTCTCCCGAGCAGGTCACCGGAGCGACCGTCACGCCCGCCACCGACATCTACGCGCTGGGCTGCGTGCTCTTCGAGTTCATCACCGGCCACCGCCCGTTCGAGGGCGAGAACCCGATGCACACCATGTTCATGCACGTCGACTCGCCCGCGCCGAAGCTGTCGCAGTGGGTGCCCGACGTGATGCCGGAGCTGGAGCGCGTCATCGACCGCATGCTCGCCAAGCACCCCGACGACCGGCCCCGCTCGGCGCGCGCCACCATCGACGAGCTGTTCGCGGTGCGCGCGCTGTTCGGTGGAACGGTCGCGCCGACGCCGGGCCGCTCGGGAACGCCGATTCCTCCGCCGCGCCCTGGTGGTTCGCGCCCGAAGCTGAAGGCCGTGCGCACGCCGCCGCCGCAGGAGCTGCCGGTGCTCTCGGCCACCGTGCCGCGCTACTCGCCGCAGATCAGCGAAGACGAGCGCGCGTCACTCGCGATGACCACGCCCGCGGTGCCAGCGTTCAAGCCGAGCAACCCGACCATCGAAGCGCCGCGCTCGCAGCTCATCGCCGCGACGCGACCGGTGCGTGGCGTGTCGGCGGCTCCGCGCACGCCGAAGCCGACGCCGCGCCCCGCGCCGCCGGTGCTGATTCCCCTGCCGCCCAACGCGACCGACCCGTGGGCCGACGAAGAGAACGCGCCCATCGACATGTCGGCGGTGCGCAAGAGCCGCACGCCGATGGTGGTGGTGGCGCTGATCATCCTCGCGCTGCTGGGCATCGGCGGAGCGGCGTGGCGTGACCTCTCGCTGCGTGACGCGCTGCCGTCGCTCCTGCAGTCGTCGACGAATCCCTGACTGGTTGCAGTCGCGGCGTGTCACCATGCCGCTCGTGCGAACTCTCCTCACACTGCTGCTCCTCGCTGCGCCGCTCGCGCACGCGCAGGCCGTCGTCGTCGACCGCATCGTCGCCACCGTCGACTCGCGCGCCATCACGCGCTCGGAGCTCGAAGAGCGCATGAAGCGCGGCAAGCTCACGCGCAACGAAGCGCTCAACGAGCTGGTCGAGGAGTACCTCATCACCAAGGACGCCATCGCCAAGTCCATCACCGTGAGTGACGAGGAGGTCGAGCGCGCCATCGGCGAGGTGAAGAAGTCGAACAACATCGACGACCCGACGTTCGACGCGGCGCTGAAGGCGCAGGGCTACACGCTGCAGCAATACCGCACGAGCATCGGGCTGCAGCTGCTGCAGATGCGCTGGTTGATGATTCGCACCAGCTCACTCGAGCGGCCCGCGGAACCCGAGAAGCGCGACGCCTTCATGGAAGCGCAGAAGAAGAAGCTGGTGACCGAGCTGCGCTCGAAGGCCGCCATCACCCAGGGGGCTCCGTGAACACGCGCGCGTGGATGGTGGTGTTGGCGCTCGCGACGAGCGGCTGTGCGACGACGTCGGCGGCCGAAGCCACGCCGCCGGGTGGTTCGGCGTCAGCTCCGGGTGCAGGTGCAGCCGCGGCGCCTGCGGAAGTGAAGGTGCCCGAATGCCCGAAGGAGCTCGGCGCTCCCGCCACCGATGGCTCGAAGGCGCTCGGCGCGAAGGTCGAGAAGGTGTGTCTCATCGGCGCGAGCGAGAGCGCGTATCTGCGGCTGCACGAGGTGGTGGCTCCGCGTGAAGGCTCGACGCTCGAGGCGTCGGCGGTGCGCGGCGACCTCGAGGCGCTCTTCGCTGAAGGCATGGTGAAGGACGCGACGGCGCTCGCGATTCCGTTCGGTGACGGCAAGCGCGTGGTGCTCGCGTACTTCGTGACCGAGGCGCCGTTCGTGTCGAAGGTGAGCTTCGAGGGGTTGAGCGGCATGCGGCCCGATGACTTGCGTGAGGCGGCTCCGTCGGGTCGTCGCGCGAGCGCGCTGGAGTTGAAGAAGATGCAGAACGCGGTCGCTGAGGCCTACGCCGAAGCGGGCTACTTGAAGGCGCAGGTCTCGGTCGTCGCACGCCCGATGGAAGGTGGCACCACCGAAGCGGTCGTCGTCGTGAGCGAAGGCAAGCGCACGGTGCTCGAGAAGATTCGATTCGTCGGAAACAAGCGTGTTTCTGAAAAGGAACTGAAGCCGTTGATCAAATCGCAGGCCGGCTTGCCGTATCAGGAGCTGCTCGCCGAGACCGACGCGTTCCTGCTGCAGGAGATCTATTACGACCGCGGCATGGTGAACGTTCGCATTCAGCAGGAGCTCATCGAAGGTTCGACCGAGCTCACCTTCACCATCTCCGAGGGCGACGTGTTCAAGGTCGGCGTGCTGTCGATGGCCGGCTTTTCGCTCGGTGACGAGAAGGACGTGATGAAGAACTTCGAGTCGAAGAAGGGCGGCGTGTTCTCGCGAGCGGCACTCAAGCGCGACATGGATCGCCTCAGCGACAAGGCCGCCAAGAAGGGGCTGAAGATCAACGTCACGCCCATCACCAAGGTCGACGGCGACAAGAAGATCATCGACGTGTCGTTCGAGGTCGAGAAGAAGGCCGGCTCGATCGTCTTCTAGCTTCTGATCAGCTCAGCGGCCGGGCAGCGTCGGTGCGTCGGCCGACACGCGCGAAGGCGACGCGCTCTTCAGGTCCTGCACGCTCGGAGCGACGGTGCGCACCGTGAGCTCCACCGCGGCAGCGAGTGAGCGCGCGCCCGCACCGACTGCTCCCGCGTCCATCGCGCGCAACGACTGCAACGCGACTCGGGCGCTCGGCGTTCGGCGAGACACATCGCGCTCCAGCAACTGAAGAATGAAGGCCTCGAGCGCGAGCGGCACGTCTTTGCGACGCGCGGTCAGCGACGGCACCGGCTTCTCGAAGATGTTCCGCAGCATCGTCGCCTGATCAGACGACGTGAACAGCGGCTCGCCGGCGACGCATTCCCACAGCGTGACGCCGAGCGCGAAGAGATCGATGCGGAAGTCGAAGTCACCGCGCACCTGCTCCGGCGCGAAGTACCCGGGCTTGCCCTTCACCGCGCCCGCTTCGGTGTGCTGAATGTGACTCGTCGAACGCGCGATGCCGAAGTCGGTGAGCTTCACCTCACCCAGCTTCGAGAGCAGCACGTTGGGCGGGTTCAAGTCGCGATGCACCAGGTTGAGCGGCCGCCCCTCGGGCCCCACGCGCTCGTGCACGTATTGCAATGCCTCACACAGTGAGACCGCGAGGTGCAGCACCGCTGGCACCGGCAACCCCTGACCCTTGTGCGCGCGCAGCACGCGACCGAGCGGAGCGCCGTCGAGGTATTCCATGCCGAGGAAGTAGCTGTCGTCGAAGCGACCGAAGTCGAACACCTGCACGATGTTCGGGTGCGAGAACTGGCTGCACAGCGCCGCTTCCTTGCGGAACATGTCGATGAAGGCTTCGTCTTCGGCGTACTGCGGGAGCACGCGCTTCAACGCCACGACCTTCTCGAAGCCGCCCTCGGGGCTGTACGTCGCTCGATACACCTCGGCCATGCCGCCCATGCCGAGTCGCTCGTGGAGCAGGTACTTGCCGAACACGTCGCGCTTGCGCACCGCCTGCAGTGCTTCTTCAGCGCGGCGATTCAGGTGTTGCACGAAGACCGCGGTGAGCACCGACGACGCGAAGAGCAACACCACGCGCGTCGCGAACAGCGGCGGTCGCAAGGTGACGAGCAGCTCGTCGTGCAGCTGCGGCCAGGCGACGAACACGTAGAGCAGCGTGTACTCGAGCGCGGCGAGTGCTCCGGCGCCGATGCTGAGCTTCACGTTTCCGCGCAGACCCGAGAGCGCGATGAGCGTGCCCCAGATGACGATGGGCGGAGCGGTGAGCGCGTACTGCACCCCGCCCTGCCGCGCGTCGATGAGGAAGATGAGTGCCGGCGCGCTGACTTCGATGGCCACGTTCACCCACGAGACTGCGGGGTGAAACCAGCCGCCGCGGATCATCCGGTTGAGCTGGAAGTAGTAGCCGGTGAGCACTCCCAGCATCACGAAGAGCGCGACGCCGAGGCCCGCACCGATCATGGGGATGAGCACCACTGCGAGCACCGCCGCCACGCCGCACACCGTGGCCATGAAGCGCGCCACCGACGCTTCACGCAGCGGAGCGTCGCGCGCGATGTGCTCTCGCAGCAGCTTCGTCGTGAGGTTGGGCTCGGCTTTCTTCGGCGGCGCAGGAGTCGCGGGCGTCACCGGAATCACGTGCTGGGCCGGGAGCGGTGCGGTCGCGCGCGTCGGTCGCGATTCCTTCGGAGGTTGCGGCGGCTTCGGGCCGGGCGGTGACGCCGGTGATTCACCTTCGGGCGCATGCGACTCGTGCATGCGCGTGCTGGCGTCCTTGTTCACCATGTTGCGCGCGCAGCAGATGTTGGCCGACGCGACCGGCGCACAGAAGCGCGAAGCAGTGCTCTGTCTGTCGTCATGTTCCCTCGCCAGTCTGGGTGCGCCCGTGTGCGCCGAAGTACGCGCGAGCATTTCGGTTCGGATTTTTTCGATCGATACACTCGGTTCGTGCGTCGCCCGGTCCTGATCAGCAGCTGCTTTCTCCTCGTCGGTTGCGGAGTGATGCCGGACCCTTCGCTCGACGGCGGACGCGACGGCGGCGTGCTCGACGCTGGCCTGCGAACAGACGCAGGAACGAGGGACGGAGGCGTCGACGGTGGTCAGCGAGACGCCGGCGTTCCCGATGCGGGGCCTCGCGACGCGGGGCCGAACCACGTGCCGATGGTGGGAGCCGCGATTCTCACCAACCGCACCACGGCGTACGCGGGCCAGGTGGTCGACCTCGCACTTGGTGTGACCGATGAGGACGGAGATTTTCTGCAGTTCACGTGGAGCGGGTCCGGTCGCTTCTTCGAGAACGGAAATCCCTCGGCGCAGCGGTGGTTCAGCGACGAGCTCTCGGCGCCAACCACGGTGACGCTGAGCGTGAGCGTGACCGACGGCCGCAGCGCGCCCATCTCGCGGCAGGTGTCGATTGATCTCACCGTGCCGCGCTTCTCGGACATCTACGCCAACATCCTCTCGGTCGCTCCGCTGCAGGGCGGTCAGTGCACCGGCTGTCACGGCACGATGGGCATGTTTCAAATCGCAGCGACGCGCAGTGGCGCGTACACGCAGCTCGTCGATGGAATGCACAACCGCGGAGCGGGCTGCGTAAGCGCGGGCGTGCCGGTGATGGTGAAGCCGGGCGACGTCTCGCAGTCGTTGATCTACCGGAAGATGTCGAGCACGCAGCCGATGGCGTGCGGCGATGGAATGCCGGCAATGTCGCAGGTGACTCCCGCATCGCCGCCACAGTTCATCGTGACGATGGGCTCGTGGATTCGCGCGGGCGCTCTGAACAACTGAAGTTAGACTCCGCGCCCGATGTCCAACGAGAACCGAAGCAACCAGCGCAAGGCCGTCGGGTTGTTGGTCAAGCTGGCGCACAAGGGACTCGACGAGTTCGCGTCGAAGTACGCCACCAATCTCTCCGACGGCGGCATGTTCATCCGCACGCGGGAGCCGAAGGCGATCGGCACCGAGCTCAACTTCAAGGTCGAGATCGCGTCGGGGCAGCGCGTGCTGCAGGGCACCGCCATCGTGCGCTGGGTGCGCGGTGAAAATGATCCCGGCGGTCCGGCGGGAATGGGTTTGCAGTTCGTCACGCTCGACCCCGCGTCGCGCGAGCTGGTCGATCGCATGCTCGCGTCGACGCGGACGCCCGAACAACGCGCGGCCGAGGAAATCGCGGCGCTGTCGGGTGGTGGTGCGCCGATCGCGCCTGCTGTGGCTCCGGCCATCGCGCCTGCGATTCCGACGGGAACTCAGGGCGGTGTGAGATCTCCGCTCGCGCCCGCGATTCCGACGGGCACGCAAGGCGGAGTGAAGTCTCCACTCGCTGCGCCTCCCGCGATCCCGACCGGCTCGCAGGGCGGCGTGAAATCTCCGCTCGCGCCGATCCCGACTGGCTCGCAGGCGGGAGTGAAATCTCCGCTCGCTCCGCCTCCTGCGATTCCGACTGGCACGCAGGGCGGCGTGAAATCTCCACTCGCTCCGCCGGCTCCGATCCCGACCGGCTCGCAGGGCGGAGTGAAATCTCCACTCGCTCCTCCGCCGGCGATTCCGACCGGCACTCAGGGTGGCGTGAAGTCTCCGCTCGCTCCTCCGCCGCCGGCGATTCCGACCGGCACTCAGGGTGGCGTGAAATCTCCGCTCGCGCCTCCCGCGCGACCCGGCGCGATTCCGATGGGCTCACAGGCGGGCGTGAAGTCTCCGCTCGCTCCGCCTCCGCCCGCTCCACCGCCGCCCGCGGCCGTCGAAATCGAAGACGAGCCGTTCTCGCTCGCCGCTGAAGTCGAGAAGTCCGCCGCTCCGGAAGCGGCCGATGACGACGTGGCGCTCGACAGCGGCTTCGAGCTCGACGTCGACACCAGCGACGTCTTCACCGCGACCGCGAACACCGACACGCGCAACGCCATCGAGCTCGATCTCGACTCGCTGCTCTCCGGAGCGCCGCCGCCTGCCGACGTTCCCATCTCCTCCTCCGACTCGGGCGTGGCGATCGATCTCGAGCCGCTCGAGCAAGCCGAAGCGCTGCCGCCGCTCCCGGAGCTCCGTCGCGAAGCGCCGCCTCCGCCGCCACCTCCCGCTGCGCCGCAGGTGTTGCAGCGCGTCCCCGAAGCACCGCCGCCTCCGCCTCCGCAGCCGCAGACCGCCGCGCAGCCTGCGGGCCCCGTCTATTTGAAGGACGTGAAGGTCGGCGGCGACGCGACGGGCGCGTTGATCGGCATCGATCTCGGCACCACCAACTCCGCGTGTGCGGTGTTGAACAAGGGCCGCCCGCAAATTCTCGTCTCGCGCGACGGCTACAACACGATTCCGTCCATCGTCGCGCTGACAGCACAGGGAAAATTGCTGCTCGGGCACCGCGCGCGGTCGCAGATGGTGCTCAACCCGACGCAAAGCATCTTCGGCGCGAAGCGTCTGGTCGGTCGCGACTTCGACAGCCCGACGGTGAAGCAGGTGAAGGAGCACGCGCACTTCGAAATCGTCCAGGGCGCGGACCGGCGCGCGGCGGTGAAGCTCGGCGACAAGACGCTCTCGCTCGACGAGGTGCAGGCGCTGGTGCTCAAGGAGTGCCGCGACATGGCCGAGCAGACGCTCGGGACTCCGGTCACGCGCGCGGTGGTGACGTGCCCTGCGTATTACTCCGAGCCGCAGCGTGAAGCGGTGCGCCGCGCCGGAGCGATGGCGGGCCTCAAAGTCGAGCGCGTGTTGAACGAGCCGACGGCGGCGGCGCTCGCGTTCGGAATGAACCGCGAGATGTCGAAGACCATCATGGTCTACGACCTCGGCGGCGGTACCTTCGACGCCACGATTCTGAAGATTGATCAGAACGTCTTCGAGGTGATGGCGACCGGCGGCGACGTCTTCCTCGGCGGCACCGACTTCGACAGCCAGGTCACCAACCTCCTGCTCGAGCGCTACGCCGCGTGGCACAAGCGACCGTTCGCTGGAGATCGCGTCGCGCTCTCCCGCATCGCCGAGGTCGCCGAGAAGACGAAGATCGCACTCTCGGAGCGCACCACCTTCGACGTGCATCTCCCGATGCTCGAGATGGACTCGAGTGGAAAGCCGCTCGACCTGCGCACCACGGTGACGCGCGCTGAGCTCGACGCCGCGTGTTCGGAGCTGGTCGACCGCACCATTCAAGCGGTGCAGGACGTGCTGCTCGACGCGAAGCTGAAGGCCTCGCAGATCGACGACATCATCCTCGTCGGTGGCCAGAGCCGCATGCCGCTCGTGCGCGAGAAGCTGAAGGAGCTCTTCAAGAAGCCGGCGCACGCCTCGGTGAACGCCGACGAAGCCGTCGCGCTCGGAGCCGCGCTGTATTCCGGCACGGTCGACAAGGTGTCGAGCCTGGTGCTGATCGACGTGGTGCCGATGACCATCGGTCTGGGTCGCCCGGGCGGCGCGTTCCACCGGCTCATCGAGCGCAACACGCCGCTGCCGGTGACGAAGTCGTTCGGCATCTCGACGCAGAAGGACAACGAGACCGAGCTCGAGGTGATGGTGTTCCAGGGCGAGGACTCCAACGTCGCGGGCAACGAGTTCCTCGGAGCGGTGCAGATCGCCGGCCTGCCGAAGGGACCTGCGGGCTCGGTGCAGGTCGCGGTGACGCTGAGTCTCGACGCGGAATGCGTGCTGCGCGTCGAAGCGCGCGAGTTCAAGACGCGCACCGTGGTGCGCTCGACGCTCGCGACTCGCTACACGACCGACGAAATCGCCTCGCGCCTCGGCATCACCGCCGAGAAGGCCGCGCAGGTGAACAAGTCGCGCGAAGAAGAGCTCGAAAAACGCGCCGGTGGTTTCTGGGGCAAGTTGAAGGGCCTCTTCTCCCGGAAGAAGTAGCTCCGCTTCGCAGAGAGAGCGAGCTTCAGTGTAGAAGCGCCGCGATGCTTGCCGCGCGCCCCCACATCGAGCCACGCCGCGTCGCGACCGCGGACTCGGTGATGGTGAAAGAGGTCTACCTCTCGCTGCAGGGCGAGAGCTCGCACCAGGGTCTGCTCTGCGCCTTCGTGCGGCTCACGGGCTGTCACCTGCGCTGCACCTATTGCGATTCGGAGTTCGCGTTTCGCGGCGGCACGCGACGCACGGTGAAGGACGTGGTGCGCGAAGTGGTCGCGATGAAGACGCCGCGCGTGGAGATCACCGGCGGCGAGCCGTTGCTGCAGCCCGGCGTGTATCCGCTCATGGAGCAGCTGCTCGACGCCGGCCTCATCGTGTTGCTCGAGACCAGCGGCGCCATCGACGTTCGCGAAGTGCCCGAGCGCGTGCACGCCATCGTCGACATGAAGACGCCGTCGTCGAAGGAAAGCGACCGCAACGACCTGCGCAACTTCGACTCGATGGACGCGCGTGACGAGCTCAAGTTCGTCATCGGTTCGCGCGAGGACTACGAGTGGAGCGTGCGGCTGATGAAGGAACACCGCCTCTCCGAGCGGCCGTTCTCGATTCTGTTCTCGTCGGTGTTCGACAAGCTGCACCCGCGCGAGCTCGCGGAGTGGATCATCGACGACCGGTTGCCGGTGCGGTTTCAGCTCCAGCAACACAAGTACGTGTGGGAACCGAACGCGCGCGGCGTCTGAGCGTCACTTCTTCTTCTTCGGCGCGGGCTTCTTCTCGGCAGGCGGAGGAGCGGGAGAAGCAGGCGCAGCGCGAGGCTCGTCCTTCCACACCACTGCCTTGCCCTGAAACCAGCTGCCGCACGCAGCGCTCGCCTCGCCGTTGAAGATGTCGCACTCGTAGAAGAAGCCGTCGCTCTTCTTCACCACGGCCTTGCCCTGAAACCAGCTCCCGCACGCGCCGTTCGCCTGGCCGTTGAAGATGTCGCACTCGTAGTAGCGGCCATCGTCTTTCTGGATGACGGCCTTGCCCTGAAACCAGCTCCCGCACGCGGCGCTCGGCTGCCCGTTGAAGATGTCGCACTCGTAGAACGCTCCGTCGGCGGCGAACGCGGGAGCAGCGAGACACAGGCCGAGCGTGAGCAGTTTGTTCATGGCGCCTTGAGCATCGCGGTCTCGGGGTGGAGCCGCGCGGTTTGGATGCACAGCGTCGCGCGCTTCGCGTCGCGCGGCTTTCCCTCGGGCGGGAGGTAGTCCCACGGCTTGTTCGGCGCGGCTTCGACGCTCGAGCCGTCGCAGAACTTCCAGCGGCGCACGCCGAGGTCGTCTTGCCAGGCGAACGAGATCTTCGCGTCGGCGGCCTTCACGCCCTTGCAGGTCTCGATGGCCAGCGCCTCGGCTTCGACGCGCTGCTTTTCCCACTTCTCGACGGCGACGCGCTTCTTCGTGAAGCGGGCGAGTTCTTCGAGGCGGCCCACTTCGTCTTTCGCTTCGGGCATCAACTTCGCTCCGCGCGCGAGGATTTCGGGGAAGCGGCCCGACTTCGCGAGCGACGAGCAACTGGCGAGTGCATCGAGCGCGAACTCTTGAGCGGCGACGGCGGCGGGCAACACCTTCGCGCCCTGCTCGAGGAGCGGAAGGTCATTCTCGCTCCACGCTCCGCGCCGCGTGGTGCCCTTCTCGAGGAACGAGTCGAGCAGGTTGTTCACCGAGTGCAGCTCTTCCGCGAGCCACTGCGATTCCGCGTCGCAGACCTGCGCGGCGGAGGTGTATTGCGAATAGCTCGCGCGCCATTCACCGACGCGCAGCTCGACGGTCTTCTGCGCGAAGGCGGGGGCTGCGAGCAGAAGAACGAAAATGAAGGTGCCGCGAAGCATGCAGACGACCTCCCGGAGCGCGGTGATCTACTCACGTCGCGTCGCGCGAGGCGACACCGTATTCCTTCAGCGCGGCGATCCACCCTGACTGCTCGGCTTCGGTGAGTGACGCGCGCTCGAGCGGCGCCAACAACGCCTCAGCTTCGTGGGCTCCGAACTTCGCGTGCATCGACGCGACGAGCTGCGGATTCAAACGCGAGGGCAGACTCAGCTCGTACGCGTAGAGCAACACGGCCTGCGCGAGGTTGAGCGAAGGTTGTTCTTCCGACGACGGCAAGTACGAGAGCGCGTCGCATGGCGCGACGTCTTCGAGCGTCATGCCGTTTGCTTCGGCGCCGAACACCAGCGCCCACGGAGCTTCACCTCGCGCGCGCACCTCGGCGGCGAGCTCACGCGCGGTGAAGCGCGGCTTCCGCGAGAACGCGCGCATGCTCGTGCCGACCACCCACGTGCACCCTTCGAGCGCCTGCTTCAGTGAATCGACACGCCGTGCGCGCTCGACGTGCTCCGCGAAGGGCGTCGGCTCGCGATGTTTGCGCAGCACCTCGCGCATGTTGTCGAGATGAACCTGCTCGGACACGAGCACCCACTCGGTCCACCCGTGGCGCGCCATGGTCGCGGCGATCGCCACGAGGTTGTCGGCGTTGCGCGGCCGCAGGAGAACGAGACGCGGTTGCATCAGCCCATCGTGAGGACCATCGCCAGCGCCCCGCCGTATTCCTTCGTCGGCACGAAGTAGACCCCTTCGAGCCCGGCCGCCTCGAGGTGCTGCTTCAGCGCCGCCGTCACCACGCGCACCGTCGCGAAGTTCAGCGACGCGTCGAACAGCGCATGGCCTTGCGTCTTCGCGGCGTCGATTTCGAAGAACTCGAGGGACGGAACTTCGACCGACGGAGCGCCGCGCGCCCACGCGTACCCTTCGATCGCCTCTTCTTTTCCCGGCAGGAAGACCTGCACCGCCTTGAAGTCGAACTTCACGCCGAAGTCGGTGAGCGCCTTCTGCAGCTTCGGTGAGTAGATCGAGAACGCTCCGCTGATGATGTCGCCCAGCTTCGAGGCGCCACCACTGGGCTCCGAATCGCCGCGACCAAGCGGGTCGTCGATGCGCACCGGAATCGCATCCGCCGGCAGCTTCCCCATCATCACGCTGCGAGGCATCGAGTTCATCGCCGTGCGCGCACCGGCGAGGCGCACGTCCTGCCCAAACGCGAAGAAAGCCATGCGCGCTTCTTACGCGACCGTCGCTTCAGCGTGACGCGACCAACCGGTCCCTTTTCTTCTGCACACATGTAGGTGTATGGGGGTTTTCATCGCACGGACGGGACTGAGACGTGAACAACACCTTGAAAACACTGATGGTCGGTTTGCTGATTGCAGGTTGCGGGGGGCAAGATGCCCTGGTTCGCGGGGACGAAATCGACACGCCGGAGTCGGTGAAGTCGGCCGAAGCGTGGGCTTCGCAAGACAACCCGTCGCTGTTTTCGAGCACGCTCGAGCTGCGCTTCGACGCGCTGCCGCTGCAGGGTGAGGCGTCGGTCATTCCGTGGGCCGGCAGCTACTGGCCGACGTACGAAGACAACATCAACTACCGGTGGGCCGGCGCGCAGTCTGACTCGCCGTCGCTGAAGTACGAGAAGGCGTTCGGCGGGACGGGCGTGGAAGACGCGGTCTCGCGCAACCACGGCATCGAGTCGGTCTCGAAGACGTGCACCGAGACCACGCAGTGCGATTCGTTTCTCGGAGAGACCTGCGCGAAGCGACCGGGCCGCACCGAAGGTCGTTGCGTCGCGACGTGGTGGGGCATCTGCCACGCGTGGACTCCGGCTTCGATTCTGTTCCCCGAGCCGCGCAACCCGGTCACCAAGAACGGCATCACGTTCGAAGTGCAGGACCTGAAGGCCCTCGCGTCGCTGGTGCACAACTCGACGCGCACCAAGTTCGTGAGCCTGCGGTGCAACAAACACAACACGACGCCTGACGGCACCGGCATCCGCCTCGACCCGTACGGGCGGCCGATCGACGCGGACCGCGAGTGCCGCGACACGAACGCCGGCACGTACCACGTGTTGCTCGCGAACTACCTCGGCCTCATGCGCCAGTCGTTCGCCGAAGACCGCACCAACTCGTACGAGGTGTGGAACCAGCCGCTGCGTGGCTTCAAGGTGACTTCGCAGCGTGAGGTGACGGCGCGCGAAGCGAACCAGCTCATCGGCGTGACCGAGAGCAACACCGACGGCGGCGTCGACGGCGGAGCGCTCAGCACCTACCGCTTCAATTCCGCGGCGACGCGCTTCATCTCGGTGAAGGCCGAGGTGAAGTACATCTCGGAGTCGTCGCCCGAGGACGGCTACACCGCTCCGCGCATCGACTGGTACACGCGCACCGATCGCTACGAGTACGTGCTGGAGCTCGACGCCGCGGGGAAGATCATCGGCGGCGAGTGGGTCGGCTCGAGCAAGTTGAATCACCCCGACTTCCTGTGGCTCCCGCTCGGAGCGAGCGGCTCGGTCGCCGGCGGCGCCATCAAGTACGACGAGGTGAAGGCGCTGGTGCTCGAGTCGGCGGGCCAGGGCACGAACCTCGGCACCGCGGTCGAGGTCAACGAGTCGGCGTCCATCGCGCAGGGTGAGTGGAAGCACTTCGGGCCGTTCACCACCGCGAGCGGGCCCATCACCGTGAGCCTGACGGGCACCGGCGATGCGGATTTGTACGTGCGCATGAACGGCCAGCCGTCGCTGAGCCTGTATGACTGCCGGCCGTACAACGGCACCGCGAACGAGGACTGCACGGTCGCCGGCCCCGGCGCGCTGTGGGTCTCGGTGCACGGCTACTCGGCCGCGACGGTGCAGCTCAAGATTCGGTACTCGGGCCTGGTCGCGACGGATGGCGGCGTGCGCGCGGACGCCGGTGTCGATGGCGGCGTGCGTGTGGATGCTGGCGTCGACGGCGGCGTGCGTCCTGACGGCGGAGTGATCGTCGACGGTGGCGTGCGTCCTGATGGTGGCGTCGTTGCCGACGGTGGCGTCGTCGATGGTGGCGTCGTTGCTGACGGTGGTGTCATCGTCGACGGCGGCGTGCGTCCTGATGGTGGCGTCGTCACGGACGGTGGCGTCGTGGTCGATGGTGGCGTGCGACCGGACGGAGGTGTCGTTGCGGACGGTGGTGTCGTCGTCGATGGCGGCGTGCGTCCCGATGGCGGAGTCGTTGTCGACGCTGGCACGGCGCACCTCTCGGTCAGCGGCTCGCTGGCGCTCAATGAGATGCGCGTGTTCACGCTCGCAGTGACGGCTGGCCGACCCGTGGTCGTGCGCTCGACCGCAGCGAACGACATCGACCTCTACGTGCGCATGAACGTCGCGCCGACCACCAGCAGCTACGACGCGCGCGCGTACACCGCGTCGGGCAACGAGACGCTGACCTTCGTCCCGGCGACGAGCGGCACGCTGTACATCGGAGCGCACGGTTACGCGGCTTCGGCGTTCACGTTGACCACCGCTGATCAGTGACCATTTCGTAAAAATGGTCGTTGCGACAGAGTCACTTCGTGGCTCTGCGTTGCCTGAATGGTCGAAGTGGTGGTTGATTTTGGCCGTGCCGAAAGGCCAGAGTGCCCCTGTTCTTCGAGCAAATTGGGCTCAATTTTCACGACTACGTGAAAGTGGCTGCTCTAACAGCCAAATTTACGAAGTGGTGAGGCCTGAGACCCAAAGTGAGCAGAATTCGCCCCGCGTGACGCGGCTGCATGGGTCGACCTGTGCGCGCTTCACCTTGGCCCGCGGCGTCGATGCGTCGGTCGAAGTCTCGACGTGCTGCCGGCACTCACGCGGTGACCACTTCGCCCACCCTCCCAGCCTTTCCGTGCGCAGGGCTGCGCGAAACACTGCGCAGTCACCGTCTCGCACCGAGCGCTTGCAGCACCGGGAATTGCGCTCGAATCGTGCAGTTGGACCTGCACATGAAACGCACTCCCCGAGCCGTGCAGTACGCCGTCGCCGAGCGCCTCTCGCACCTCGACTCCGCTGCGTGGGACGAGCTCACCGCTGACGCCAGCGTCTTCGTCCGTCGTCCATTCCTCACCGCGCTCGAGAAGGCGCGGCCCGCGAATCTCTCTCCTCGCTATGCGCTCCTCTATCTCGAGGAGCGGCCAGTGGCGGCCGTGGTGCTGCAACTGGTTCGCGTCGAAGGCCGCTCCGCCATCGCGGTGAACGGCCCGTGGGGCAACGTCGCGCAGCTGGTCGACGAGCGCGCGTTGGTGCTCGGCAATCTCGCGGCGTGGGGCGAGACGGGGTTGATCATCGCCGCGTGGGCCGACGCTGATCAGCGCCGCCTGGTGTGGAACGAATCTCTGCGTCTCGTCGATCGCCTGCGCCGCTTCGAGAAGGCCGAAGGCTCCATCAACGTCAGCTTCGTGCGCGACGCGACGAACGACGAGAACCCGGTCGCGCTCGAACAGGCCGGCTACCAGCGCGCTCCGGGCGGTCCCGACATGTTGCTCAAGTGCGAGGCGAGCACCTTCGACGACTATTTGAAGAAGCTCGCGAGCAAGCGCCGCCGCTCGGTGAAGAAGACCATCGAAGACGTCGAGGCCGCGGGCTACCGCCTGGTGCAGCTCGACGTTCCCGCGCTGGAGCGTCACGCCGAGCGCATCGAGTCGCTCTACGCGCAGGTCTGGGCCAACGCCGAAGTGCGCCCGCTCAAGTTGAGCGGAGCCTTCTTCGTCGAGCTCAAGCGTCGCCTCGCCGACGACTGCGCCATCGTGGGCCTCGAGAAGAACGGGAAGCTCGACGCGTTCGGTGTCTCGCTGCGTTCGGGTCGCGACGCGGTCGGCTACTACCTCGGCTTCGAGCGCGAGGTGGACGCTCCGCTCTACCTCCGCCTGTTGATCAACATCCTCGAGAACGGTTTCGCGTGGGGGGCGCGAACCATCTCGCTCGGTCGCACTGCGGAAGAGCCGAAGGCGCGACTCGGCGCGGAACCCGGCGGCACCTCGCTCTGGGTGAAGCACCGCACGCCTCCGCTCAACTTCGCAATCGGCGCGATTCTGCAGAGCATCGAAGCGCCGCGCATCGAGACGCACCGCGTGTTCAAGGAGAACTGAGAACCGTGCTAGCGCGTCGCGCATGCGCTCGCGTCTCCCCGCCGTCGTCATCGTGGTGCTCTCCGCGAGCGCCGGCGCTGGCGAGGCCGGAGAGATCATCGTGCGGGACGCTTCGGATTGGACGCTGACGCTCCCGAAGGGCTTCGAGCACATGCCGAAGTCGGAGACCGAGGTCACTCCACACTGGTACGGCTTTCGACTCGGTCAGCCCGACTTCGCGGTGGTGAGCACGCAGGTCGTGAAGGGGCAAATCGGCAAGGAATGCGCAGACGCCGAGACGCTGAAGAAGAAAGGCAAGACGCTGCCCGAGGGGTTCACCGTGACGCGCCTCAAGTGGGGCCGCTTCGAGGTCTGTCAGAACCGCATGATTCAGCGACGCGGTGAAATCGCGTTCGGCGCCATCTACATCGAGTTCCCGCTGAAGCCGCAGGGCATGAATCTCCACATCACCGGCCCGCTCGAGAACGAGACCGCGCTCAAGGCACTCGCGGCGAAGCTCACGCCCACCGTCGTCGGCGAGACGTACTGGGAATGAACGCGCGACTGCTGTTGCTCGCCGTTCCGCTGCTGAGCGGATGCTTCGCGATTCCTCCGCTGAAGGTGCGCGCAGGCGGCGGGCTGAGCGTCGAGTCGGCTCCCACCATTCCGCGCAGCAGCGTGGGCGCGTTCGACCTCACCGTCGGAGCGCACCCGCAGCAGCTCATCGAAGGCGCACTCGAGCGCGTCATCGACGTCGGCGCGGGCTACCACCTGGAGGCCGTCTTCCCGGGCAAGCCGCGCCACGCCGGCTACCTCGAAGTCTCGGCGTTCGTTCCGCTCAACAAGCAGCGCTCGTGGCGACTCGTTCCACGACTCGCGGCGGAAGCGGTGAATCGCGGCGGCACTCCGGAGTGGGGCCCGGGCGGCACCGTCGGCTTCGGCATCGAGTCGGTCACGTTCGCGAACACCAGCGGCGTCGACAAAGACCCTGCGCGCTACGGCTTCTTCTCGGCGTGGGGAGAAGGCGGCATCGGCGTCGACGTCGGCTTCACGCTGCGACGTTTCACGAGCGGGTTCGACTACGCGTTCACCGTCGGGCTCACGCTGCGCAGCCCCGCGACCGTCGGCTTCTACCTCTCGCTGCTGCTCGCGATGATCGAAGGCGCGCTCAAACGCTGACCTTCGCGGACCCGAAGGCGATGGCCGCGTGGAAGGCGTCGACGGACTGATGAAGCGGCTGATGGACTCGAACCCCGCGTTCAAGAAGATCATGGACGGCATCGACGCCCGCAAAGCAAGAAGGCCCGGAAGAAATTGTCTCCCGGGCCTTCGAGCTGTGGTTCTCGGCTTACGGAGTCAGCGTCAGCGCGAACGACTTCTGCACCGAGCCGACGAGGTGACGTTCCGCCGGGTTCTCGAGCATCGCCGCGACGCTCACGTTCACATCACCGGTGACGCCGAGCGCGGGCACGCTGATGGACGTGCCGAGAATGTTCTCGAAGAAGAGCGAGTTGCCCTGCGCGTCGCTCACCCACACGCGGTACGAGGTCGCGCCGGTCGACGCCGCCCAGGACAGCGCGAGCGCCGAGTTCTTCGACTGCGTCGCGGGCAACGGGTCCACCGCGAAGTCGCCGGGCAGCAGCACGACCGATGAAGCGGCCGGCTTGCCCGCGCCGGTGATGGAGAAGCTCGCCGCCTGCCCCGCGACCAGCTGCGCCGAGTCGATGCCGAACAGCTCGTACTGCGGGTTGAAGGTGAGCGCCGCGCCGTTGAGCTCCACGGTCGCCGAGCTCTCGAGGTCGGTGAGACCGTCGAACGCCGAGACCCACGCCGAGCCATACGTCTGCCCCTCGTACGTGATGAGCGATGCGGTTCCCTCGAGGCGCAGACCGGCGTTCGCGGGAATCACGTCGACGTACGTCTGGCGCTGCGTCGAGACGTTGACCATCGAGCCGCCGAGGCCACGCGCGAGGTAGTTGGGCGCGAAGGCGACGACCTGCAGCTGGTAGTAGTCGTCAGCGCTGAAGCCGCTGAGCTGCGTGCCGAGGTTGAGCTGGCCGCGGTCGTAGACGAGCTCGATGCTCGAGGTCGCGTACGGCGGCGTGATGCGGTTCGCACCCGTCTGGTAGAAGCTGGCGCCCGCCGCACGGGTCCACGCAACGTCGAGCGTGCCACCGACCTCGAGACGCTTGCCGTCGAGCGGAGCGGTCACCGCGAAATCAGCCGGCGCATCGAACTCGAACACGCGGGCCTGCTGACCCGGCACGTTCACGCGCACCACGTTGTGACCCGGAGCGTTCACCGGCACCGTGCCGTACGCGTAGTAGAGCTGCTCGCTCGCGAGGTACGGAACCGCCGTGCCGTTCACTTCCACCGTGAGGCCGGGGAGCGAAGTGGTGCCGTCGGTGATCTTCAGCGACACGCCGCCGACGCCGTTGTTCCGGTACACGTTGCCGATGACGCGCACGCCGCCCGTGGGCGCGATGTTGCACGGCAGGTCGTAGCCGTACGACGACGACGAGATGAACTCGTCGCACACGAAGTAGTTGAGCTCGTTGGTTTGATCGAGCGCGAGCGGCACCGGCGTGGTGGCCGCGACGATGTTGCCGTCCTGCCAGAGCTGGTACCCGGCGCTGTACCCGGTCCATTCAACGGGAGGCGTTCCGTCGACGTACGCGACGTAGATCTGCTGAGCCGCGTCGTTGCCGTTGAAGCGATCTCCGAGCGAAGTGCCGAGCACGCGATCGATCGGCGAGCCGCCGGCGGCGATGGTGTCGAGCTGCCCGTTGCCGTTCAGGTCTTCGTACGCCATCAGCACGCCCCACGACGCGCGCGTGGTGACACCGTTGCTCGTGTAGTCGCTGAGCGCGTCCGCTGGCGGAACTCCGAAGAACGAGAACGTGTAGTTGAGCGGGAAGCTGCCCTGGTACTGCACGTCCTGCGTGACCATCGCGCGTGGCGCGGAGCTGCTGTTCGAGTTCGGGTACCACGCGACCGCGAGACGAATCGGCCCCGCCGGAGCGGTACCGCCGCTGGTGAGCGCCATCTGGCCCTTCACCGAGAAGAGCGGCTCGCCCTCGTACTTCGGGCCCGTCGCGGGTTGCTGGCAGGCGGCGAGCACTGCCATCGCCGCGGTGATCAACGTGTTCCTCAAGTTCATGGCCGTCGTTCCTGTTCAGTGTGTGTTTGAAAGCGCTGCGCCTTCAAGACGGACAGCCCCTGAAAAGTGGGAAGTCAGGCTCTTCAAAAACGAACTCCGAGCGAAAAGTCTCCGTCAGCACCGACCGTCCACGTCGGGCCCTCGGCGAGCGGGAGTGCCTTCACTGCCGCGGTGACGCTGAACGCCGCGAAGAGCGGCCCGAACATCGGCACTTCCGCGCGCAGATGCGGGCCGGCGGCGAAACCGGGCGTCACGCGAATCGGGAGCGCGGGGTAGCTGCGGCGAATTTCCACTTCGTCGTCGCGCACCGAGTCCTGGCGCAGCGCGGAACCTTCGACGGCGACTCCGGGCATCAACGTCACCGGCCCGAGCCAGAAGCGCATGCCCGCGATGAGTCGCGCCGCGAAACGGTTGTCTCGCGTCCACAGCTCGACGCCGCGAAAACGCGCGCTGCCCCAGCCGGCGCTGAGCGAGGCCCAGAATTGCCCGACGGTGAGGCGGTAGCCGAGGCCGATGCTCCAGCGAATCGGAGTTCCCTCAATGGGCGGCGCGCCGATTCCGGCGATGAGCTGCAGCGCGTGCGGATGAAAGCCGACGTCGCCGCCCTTCAACGCGACCTCCGCGAAGTCGCGCGTGACGAAGCGGCGCGGGTCGACCTTCGAGTTGCCGCCCCACGGTAGCTCGACGTCCTGCAACGCGACGGAGAAGCCGCGCGCCTGCCGCAGCAGATAGCGGCCCGGAGGCACGGCGAGCGTCACCACGCGGCCGCGCGTCTTCGTCACTTCGGTCACCACGTCGGGGCGCGGCTGGCTCACCAACACGAAGCGACCTTCCATCGTCTCATCGAGCACCACGCGCGCGCGGCCCTTGTCGAGCGCGGTCAACACCACGTCGCTCGAGCCCTCGAGCGCGACGGCGAACTCGGGGTGCTGGCCCTTGTCGACGCTGTTCGCGACGGTGCGGCGCTCGGCGTAGGCGTACGACTCCATGAGCGAGACGCGGCCGTCGCCGTCGGTGTCAGCGTCTCCGCGCAGGCCGCTGATCAGATGGTGCGTGAAGAGCGAGCCGGACAACACATCCCATTCCTGGGCGGACTCGCTCGCGCCCGACGATGCGATGAAGACCTCGCCAGTGACCGAGGGCGGCTGCACCGAGAGCGCGTACGCCGGGCCTTTCGCTGCGCCTTTCGTGCGAGAGGCGACTCCGGATTCGCATGCGTCGACGATGGTGATGGTGAGGTCGGCGCCGCAATTCTTCGCGAGCGTGCGGAGTTCTTCGAGCGGCAACGCGGTGCCCGTGAGGTGGAGCTGTCCGCCCTTGCCGTGCCCTGACGCGAAGATGATCAGCTCGACTCGGCGACCGGCCGCTTTGAGTTCGGCGACACGGCCTTGCAGCTCGGCGATGCGCTCCGTCACTTTGGTGGCGGTGGCGCGCTTGAGCACCAGCGCTCGCGCGGCGTCGACACTGCCGAGCTCCACGAAGAGATCTCGCATGCGCTGCGCGTCGTCTTCTGCGTGCTGCAGCGGCGCCTCGTCGGGATTGCCGAGGTCACTTCCGATGCTGAGCAGCAGGCGCACGGGTGCTTCTGCGGCGGTGGCGACACCGCTCATGCACAGAAGCAACACGAGGCTCAGTGCTCGCATCTGCCCCTCACCCCGACCCTCTCCCCGCTTCGCAAGGAGAGGGAGTCATGGCTTTTCCCAGGTCGAGGTCTCCACCTGACAGCCATCGCAGCTCAGCGTGCGCGCGACTTGCGAGACGTCGAAGGGGCGCTCGCTGAAGATGGTGATGAACGTCTCCGGCCCGCGCGTCGCGTCGAGCACCGCCGAGTCCGGCAGCTCCGTCGTCCCCGCGCTCACCGCCATCGGTTCCTTCGCGTCGAACGGAGCGACCACCGTCACCTTCCCCGTCGCGTCGCGCTCGAGCACCACTGCGAAGCCGTCGGTCTTCGCCTGTACCTCGAAGCGCAGCGCATCACCGGGAGCGAGCTTCTCGCCCGCACTCAAGGTGCTCATCGTCTCGCCACGCTTCACCGTGATGCGCGAGAGCGAGCCCTTCATGCCGATGCCCGACGCGTCGCTGCGCAGCTGCGAATAGCCCGCCGCGCTGATCACCAACGCCATCGCCGCCGCACCTGCGTACGCAAACACCGACACGCGCCGCTTCTGCGCAACCGGCCGCGCCTCGAGCTGCTTCAAGAACCGCTCTTGCGGCCGCGCGGCGAGGAACTCCGCCGTCATCGTCTGCAGTGACTTCACCTGCGCCGTGCACGACGCGCATGTATCGACGTGCGTCTTCACGCCCGGCAACCAATCACCCGCCGAAGCCTGTTCGAGCTGCACGCGCGGCGGACATTCGGGCCCACGCGAAGGAGCGAGTGGCGGATTCACGCGGTCACCTCAGGCAGCTCGGCGCCGTACACCACGCGCAGCTTCGCTTCTGCCTCGCGCAGCTTCACGCCCACCGTCTTGCGCGAATACCCGGTCTGCTGCGCCACCTCTTCCTGCGTCATGCCGTCGAGCCAGTGCAGCAACGCCATCTCGCGCGTCGTCTCGTCGAGCGTCACCAGCGCCGAGCCCATGCACAGCTTGTCTTCCACCGAGCCCGACGCACTCTCTGCCGCGAAGCCGAGCATCAACTTGAGCGAGCCCAGCACGCCGCGCCGGCGACGCGAGTCGAGCTGGTCGAAGCAGATGCGCGTCGCGATGGAATACAGCCAGGGCAGCGGTTGCATCACGTCGTCTCGCTTCGTGCGGTGCGCGCGCATGAACGTCTCCTGCAACGCGTCGTTCGCGTCGGCCTCGTTGCCCATGAGGGTCCGGCAGCGCCGATGAACGAGCGCTCCGTATTTCGAGTACCACTGGCCGAGGTCGTCATGGCTCACGGGCAAATCGCATTGTCGCCTGCATGACGGTCGAGACCGGAAAGATGGGAAGTCGACCTGAAATTCCGATTTAGTTGACTGGCTAGACGCTCATGACTACTTCTTGAAACACCATGGCGCGGCCCAAGAGCGACGACAAACGAAGCGCGATTCTGGCGGCGGCCACGCGCGTGTTCGTGAAGCAGGGTCTGAGCGCTCCGACTGCGGTCATCGCGAAGGAAGCGGGCATCGCGAACGGCTCGCTGTTCACCTACTTCAAGACCAAGTCCGACTTGATCGACCAGCTCTACCTCGACCTCAAGCTCGACATGGCCAACTCGTCGCTCAAGGGGCTGCCGGTGCACGCCTCGACGAAAGACCAATTCGCGCACGTGTGGGGCAATTGGATGCGCTGGTCGGCCGCGAACCCGAACGCGCGGCGAGCGATTGCGATTCTCGGAGTCTCCGACGACGTCACGCCCGAGACGCGCGCCGCGGGGCATCAAGCGATGGCCGGCATCGCGATGCTGATGGAAAAGGGACGCGCTGGAGGGCCGATGAAGGACGCTCCGATTCAGTTCGTCGCCGGCATCATGAATTCCATCGCCGAGGCCACCATGGACTTCATCAGCCAGGACCCGAAGCACGCCGAAGGGCACTCGAAGACGGGCTTCGAAGCGCTGTGGCGCATGCTGCACGCGTAGTTTTTTTTGCCCGAATTAATGACTGACTAGACAGCCACGCAAGGAGCACGACATGAGCACCCACCCCGCCTTCATCATCACCGGCCCGACCTCGGGCTTTGGCCTTCAGACTGCGTTCGAGCTCGCGAAGCACGGCACGCTGGTGCTCGTCGGGCGCGACGCGAAGAAGCTCGACGACGTGAAGACGAAGCTCGAGGCGAAGGGGCACCAGGCGATTCGCATCGTGTGTGACCTGTCGGACCTCGCGAGCGTGCGGCGCGCGGCGGAAGAAATCATCACGCTGCGTCTGCCCATCGCCGGCCTCGTGAACAACGCCGGCATTCGCGAGGAAAAGCCGACGAAGAGCGCGCAGGGCTTCGACAACTCGTACGCCACCAATCACCTCGGGCCGTTCGTGTTCACCGAGCTGCTCGCGCCCCACCTTCCCGATGGAGCGACGGTCACGTTCGTGTGTTCCGCAGTCGAAGACCCCGAGCGAAAACCCGCGCGCATGGCTGGCTTCCGCGGTGCGCGGTACCTGTCGGCCGAGGCGTGCGCGCGCGGTGAATGGAAGCCGGGTGGTTCCGAGAAGCCGGGCATGGATTCGTACGCCACGACCAAGCAGTGCAACCTCGCGACGACGATGGCGTTCTCGCGCGAGCTGCCGCGGCTCAAGTTCATCGCCGTCGAGCCGGGGTTCAGCCCGGTGACGGGGCTCTCACGTGACGCGAGCGCGGTGCAGCGCGTGGTGGCCGGTGCGTTGCTGAGCGTGCTGCGTCCGTTGATCAAACACGCGACCACGCCCGCGCTCGCCGCGAAGCTCATCACCAACGCGGTGCTCAACACCGAGAAGCGCACCGGCATCTACCTCGACGAGAAGGGCTCGCCGATGCAGGGCTCCGTGCAGGTGAGCGACCCGAAGTTCCAGGACCTGGTGGTCGCCGAGACGCGCGCGTTCTTGAGCGCGAATCAGGGCGCGCAGCGCTGAGCGAAGCTCGAGCGCTCGAGGAATTGCTCGAACAGCCCGCGCCACGTCTTCCAGTTGTGCGCTCCGCCTTCTGCGCGGAAGACGTGGTCTGGAGCGACCGCGGCAGCCATCACTTCATCGGTCTTCGCGAGACGGTCCGCGGTGCCGAAGCCCATCCAGATCTCCGGACCGGCCTCGCCCTGCACCAGCACCTTCTGCAGCCACGCCCACAGCTCGCGCTCGTACCCGCCGCCCTCACCTGCGGACCACTTCTTCAAGCCTCCCGCTTTCTCGATTTCATCGGGCACACCATTCCCGAGGAACGGAGCGAGCGCGAAGACACCCGTGGCGCTGCCCGGCTTGCGTGACGGAAACAGCAGCGAGCCGTGCCCGCCCATCGACGGGCCGATGAACCACGTCTCCGAATATTTCCCGCGCGTGGGGCCGACCACGTCTTCTTCGAGCCGCTCGATGATGCCGCCGCGGAGGTAGTAGCCGAGCGTGGCGTCGGTGCTGATGATGTCGACGCTCAACTTCCGCTCGCGCAGCGCGCCGACGAAACCTTCGCGCGTGAAGTGCTCGGCGTGGTCTCCCGCTCCGGGGAGAAAGATGACGAGGCACTTCGCCGGCGCGTTGCCGACATACGCGTCCGTCACCGAGCGCATCGGAATCGGCGCGGGCGGCGTGACGCAGGAGCTGAGGAGGAGAAGGAAGAGGAAGCGTTTCATCGCTCCCTCACTAACGATTCAGCGACGCGCGCGCGCCGTACGAGCCGACGCGGAGCTGCGACTCGGAGCGGCGCGACGGGCCGCGGCCTTGCGACCCGACGTCGACGCAGCGGCCTTCTTCGAGCCCTTCACCTGCGGCTTGCTGGGCTCGAGGTCGGGCGCGAGACGAACGGCCGGCATCTGCGAGACCGACACGCGCTGCTTCATGCGCTCGGTGCGCGCGACGAGCTCGGTCTTCACCTGATTGAAGTAGTCGCGACCACCGGGGACGACGGCCTGACCGTCGATCAACTCCGGAGCGGCCTGCACCACGATGGGCCACGCCGGCGTGCGCGTGTCGAGCTGCTTCAAGCGCTGCGTGAGCAACTGCCGGAAGGCGGTGAGCGTCTCGAGCTCGGCGATCTTCCCGGGCGCGAGGAGAATGGCGGCAAACAAACCGGGCCGGCCCGACTCGTCGATGCCCTTCATGGTGAACGCGTCAGCGATGCCGAAGCCGGGCACCATCGACCTCATCATCAGCTCGCGAGACAACTCCAGAAGCTTTCCGTCCAGCCGGGTGTCGTCCAACATGGGCGCGGTGTGTACATGATCTCAGCCGATTGACGCACCCGCCCCGTCGCACAAAGTTACAAGATTCTGAAATTCCTCAATGATTTCAGGGGCTCTCATCTGGTGAGAGCCAGCTCGTCCAGGAGCGCCCGGGTGGCCTTCCCGGCGTTCGCAGAGCGCACCACGGCCCGCGGTTGAAAGGTGTGAGCCGAGCCCGCGCCGATCGCCAGCGCCTTCAACTCACCGCGCTTGAGCTCGCGCTCCATCATCCACTCCGGCAGCCAACCGAAGCCGAGTCCTTCGAGAATCGCGTCCTTCTTGGCGTGAAAATCGGAGAGGTGCACCATCGACTGGCGATCGAGCTCAGCCGTCGCGAGCTGCAAGCGCGGGTCGGAGCCGCGCACCGTCAACAACACGTGCTCACTCAGCGACGCGCGCGTGAGGTGTCGTTCTTTCGCGAGCGGGTGGCTGCGATGCGCGACGAGCTGCGCCTTCAACTTCGCCAGCGTCTTCACCTCGAGTGACGGAGACGAGTCCACCGGCAACACGGTCACCATCACCTGAGCGCGTTCGGCTTCGAAGCGCGCGGCGACGCCGTCGAGTGATTCGGCGCTCAACACCACGCGCGTCGGCGCCTTCTCGCGACGCACCTCGCGCACCCACGAGAGAAATGGAGTGAGCGGCACGATGGCGTCGAACACCACGCGCACCACCGGCTCCCAACCCGACTGCAGCACCGCGCACGTCGCTTCGAGCGCGCGCTCGGCTTCGAGCATCGAGCGGCAGTGCACCAACACTGCTTCTCCGGCGGCGGTGAGGCGAGTGCGGTAGCCAGAGCGATCGAACAGCCCCAGCCCCGTCTGCGTCTCGAGCTGCTTCAACGCGTACAGCACGGAGGAGTGGGTCTTGTGCAACCGCTTCGCCGCGGCCTGCAGCGTGCGCTCGCGGGAAAACGCGTCGAGGGTGCGGGCCTGTTCCAGCGTGACGTCGAGCATGGCAGGCAGTGTTCACCACCTGCACAATGCCGTCACCACATTGTCAATTTCGTCGAGCGCGGCGATTGGTGAACCACAGCGCGAGCAGGCCCAGCAGCAGCGGGCCGGGGAACGCCGTGCCTCCACACGGAGCGATGCTGCCTTCGACGACGAAGCTCAACGGGCTGCCCTCTGCGTCGCTCTCGATGGCGTACTCGAGCCGCCAGCCTGAGACCTCGAACGGCACGGTGCGCTCGAAGACCTCTCCCGGCTGAAGCGTGAGGGGCAGCGGCGGCGTGGTGCGCTCCGATTCACGACAACCTCGGCACCGCTCACCGAGCGAAGTGAGCGTGACTGGCTCCTCGCCCACGTTCGCAACCCTGAGGACGACCGTGCGCGACGACATGAAGGTCACCATGGCTCCCGACGCCGTGACCGGAACCGAGCCTTCCTGCGTCGACTCGATCGACACCGCGAGCTGCTTCTTTCCGGGCAGCGAGGTCGCCGCGGTCCACGAGAAGATGAAGTCCGTGGGGTCGTTGCTGATGGTGTGGAACGTGAACGGCTCGAGTGTCGGGTCGAGCGCGGGGTACTCGAAGGGCACGGGCACGCTCGAGCCGGGCAGCAGCGCGAACGGCGCCGCGGCTGCGTACTCCAGCGCGCCGTCGTTGCGCTCGCGGTACAGACGAACCTCGAAGAGGAGCGGCAGGCTGCCGACGTTCGCCACGTCGTAGGTGCGCGTGAACGCGTCGCGTGACGGCCGTGCGATGCGCTCTTCCGTGCCGCGCACGATTTCGACGCCGCCCACCGAAATCTTCAAATCGGGAGCCGCGACCGTTCCCATTTCCCGCACCAGAAACGTGAGCCCGCCCACCACCACGCGAATCTCGTTCACGAACGGACCGCGCGTCATCGGCGCACGGCAGCGCGTGATGATGCGCACGTCCTGCTGACTGCCGACCATCGCCGACGGCGTCACGACGGTGGCGTCTCCGCTCACCACCTCGGCGTGCGCTTCGACCTGACCCTGCCCGAAGTTGGAACCGATGGCCGTCGACTCGAAGACGTGGCCTGGCGGAACCGTGCCTCGCTGCGAGACGAGCGGCGTGCCCATCATCAACACCTGCGTGGTGCCATCGGGCTTCTCGAACGAGGCCGACGGCTGCGTCTCGGGCATCGCGGTCGGAGTGCCCTGGAACGTGTTGGTCTGCGTGCCCGCGCTGGTGTTCCACGTCACGGTGAGCCGCGACAACGTGCCCGCGAGCGTCGGCCCGAAGATGAGCGGCGTCGCCAGCGATTGCCCGCCCGCGACGGTGACCGGCGTGACGAGCGTGTGCATCTCGGTGCCGTTCTGCCCGCTCGCCGTGAAGGAATTGATGATCAACGGCTGCGTGCTCGGGTTCCACACCTCGAACGCGAAGTTGGCCGGCAGGCCCGCCGCGAAGTGTTTCGGAGCGACCGCGAACGTGCCGCCGTTGGGCAACAGATTCTGGGCGATGCGAATCTCGATGCCCGGCGTGTCGATGAGCGTGCGAAAGCGAGTGTGCGGACGGAACGACGAGAGCGCCGGCTCAGCGACCAACACCATCGCGTCAGTGGTGTCTCCGCTCGTCACGCGCACGCGTTCGGGCACTTCGTCGTAGCGCCACGAAATCGGAGCATCGACTGCCGGCACCGCCGCGCCGCGACAGTCGGTGATGACGGTCACCTCGAGCGCGTCGCCGAGGTAGACGAAGTTGAACTGGTTCTCGACGACGTCGAGCGTCACGAAGCCCATCGTGCTCGGGAGCATCGAGGCCGGCTTGTCGATGACCTTCTGCGCGTTCTGCAGCGCGTCGACCAGCGTCTGCGACGAGCCCACGGTGAACGGGCCCATCTGCCGCGTCACGTTCTTCATCCACACCTGCTCGGCGCAACCGCCCGCTCCCGTCGTGGGACCGAGCCCTTCCTTGCGCCACGCGACGTCGATGATGTGCGTGTTCGCCGCGAAGCCGAGCTCCACCTGCGTGTACAAGATTTGC
Source organism: Archangium sp. (assembly GCA_047600485.1). Taxonomy (GTDB): domain Bacteria; phylum Myxococcota; class Myxococcia; order Myxococcales; family Myxococcaceae; genus Archangium_A. The sequence goes on along the minus strand of JASGKS010000001.1, from coordinate 8,232,759 downwards.
GAGACGTGAATTTTCTGTGAGGGATTGGCGACCGGCAGCAACACCGGAGCCGTCGGGCCAATCAACAACCCGCCGCCGACGAACTTCGTGCCGGCGAACGCAACGGTGCTCGAGAGTGTGAGCAGCGCGAGAACGGCCCACGAGCGCTTCACGGCAGCCTCACGATGTCGACGTTGGTGCCGTTCATGATGGCGCCGACGAACGCGCCGCTCGTCGAGTCGTACGACCAGCCCTGGTAGCGGACCTCGGAGTAGCCCGCGTCGTACGCCGAGTCGTACGTACCGTTCACGAAGCGGCCGGTGCGCAACATGCGGTTGCTGTTGTTGCTGAAGTCCCACACCTCGCCGCTGGGCAACGCGCGCACCACCGGGTTGTTCTGATCAGTGCCACCGAGAATCGACCACGTGCCGTTGAGGCGACCGTTCAAGACGCCACCGCTGATGACGTAGAGGTCGTTGCCGACATGCGTGGCCCAGCCGCGCGCCATGCTGTTGAACGCGACGTCTTCGGTGGCCCACACGTTCGGCGACGTACGGCTCGCGTGACGGAGCACACCCGAGCCCGCGTCGATGCCCTTGTAGAAGACGTGTGGCACGCCGTCGGCCGTCACCGTCACCGTGGTGGCCGCGTTGTTCTCGGCGAACTGCTCGATGGTCTCCAGGGTCCACGCGCCCCCCGCGCGTGAGCCCCAGCGTGCGACGTTGATCAACCCGCCGTCGGGCGCGAGCGCGTTTCGCACCCGGTACCCGACGTGCGGCACGTCGTTCGAGAGTTCGAAGCCGAAGAAGACCGAGACCTGGAAGCCTGCGTCTTCGAGTTCCTCGACGTGCCAACCGGCATCGTCGCGCGTGCCGTAGAAGAGACGCGTGCGCGCCGAGTTGCCGGGAATGTCGGCCCACGTGAACGCGATGTGCGGGCGCTGCGCGGAGTCGAGCTCGAGCTTCACGCCGCTGCCGACCGACTGCGCGCCGACCGCGGTGACGAGATGCTCGGTCCACCAACCGCCATCGAGTTCACGCACCGAGTAGTCGAGTCCGCCGTCGGGCCCGGTGACGTTGCTCATCACGTGCAGCCGGCCCTGCGAGTCGACCTCGATGTCGGTCGATTCGTTGCCCGGCGTCGGCATCGCTTGCGGAGGCAACGCCACGCGCGGGAATGGACTCGGCACCACGCCGCCTCCGCCTGTCGCGCCGCCTCCGCCTGTCGCGCCGCCTCCACCTGTCGCGCCGCCTCCACCTGTCGCGCCGCCTCCACCTGTCGCGCCGCCTCCACCTGTCGCGCCGCCTCCGCCTGTCGCGCCGCCTCCGCCCGTCGCGCCGCCTCCAGCTGTGGCGCCGCCTCCGCCCGTCGCAGTGCCGCCACCCGTCGCGGCACCGCCACCACTGCCGGCGTCCATCGAAGTCATTTCACCGCAAGCGAGCAGCGTGCAGGCCGCGAGCATCAACGTTGTGCGCATTCGTTCTCCCCGAGGCGCACGATGGTTCGCGGCGTTCGCAGCGCGGAATGACCGACGCCGGTGAATTTCGGGGTATGTCGGTGAGCGATGCCCTCGGTCACGCTCGTCGTGCTCGCAGCGCTCGCTTCGACGCCGCTCGAAGACGGTTGGTCGTGGCGCAAAGGCGACCTTCACGTGCAGGACGGCCGCGTCGCGTTGCCTCTCATCGGCTGGGAGCCGCTCGCGCACGGCGCTTCACTTCGTCGCGCGATGTCGGACGACGTGACGCTGTGGCTCACGCACCCTCTGCCCGCGACGCTCGAGCCCGACAGCGCGCTCGCGCTCAGCTCGGTCATCGGCCACTTCGAGGTCTTCGTCGGCAGCGAGCGCGTCTACCAACACCCCGTCGGCCAGGGCGTCGAGGGCCGCGGCATGAATGGGCTCGCGTGGCACCTCATTCCGATTCCACCGGGCTCCGAGGGGAAATCGATTTCGCTGCGCGTGCGCTCGACCTACGCGCTCGCTGGAATTCAGGGCGTGCCGCGACTCACCACGCGCGCCGAGTGGTTCGAGACCATGGTGCGCGAAGACACGCCGCGCTTCGTCATCGGTGCGGTGTTGGCGGTGCTGGCGGTACTCCTCTTCATTGCGCTGCGGGGAGACGATGCGGCCGAGCGGCGACTCGCCGCAGCGTTCGGCACCTACGCCGCGTGCGCCGCGCTCTACGTGCTCTTCTACACGCGGCTCAAGCAGGTGCTGTTGCCCATCACGCCCTCGTGGTGGCTCTTCCTCTACACCGTCGCGCTCGCCGTGCTTCCGGCCGCGTTCTTCTTCATCACCGACGCCGTGTTCGCGACGCGCAGCAAGTGGATGGAGCGCATGAAGCGCTTCCAAATCTGGTCGGGCGTGGTGGTCGTCATCGGGTCGGCGCTGTTGTGGGCCGGCCTCGAGCTCATCGATTCACCGAGCGCCGCGTCTCCGGTCGGCCTGGTGTTCTTCGGCATGACCACGCTGCATCGCATTGGGCTCGCGGTGACCTCCACTGCGTCCACGGTGGTGATGATCCGCTGGTCGGTGGGGAAAGGCGAAGCGAGCGACGTGCCCAAAGCGCGCATTCTCCTCGCGGGTGTCGCGTTCCTCTTCATCGCCGTGTGGCTGAACGTCATCACCTCGACCGGGCTCGCGGGCTCCGCGAATTGGGTGCCGGTCGGCATGCTCGGGCTCACGCTGGCGATGGCGACGCTCGCGCAGCGTTCGTGGCGGGAATCTCGCGAGCGCGCGTTGAACTCCGAGCGCGCGCTCAATCAACGCGCGATGGAAAAGGAAGCGATGCTGCGCGACCTGCACGACGGCATCGGCTCGGTGACCACCAACATCCGCATGCTCGCCGAGCTCGGTCAGCGCGACGAGAAGCGCGCGGTGCAGTCGCTGGCCACCATCGCCGAGCTGAGCAGCGAAGGCATCTCGGAGCTGCGCACCTTCATTCAGTCACTCGATGAAAATCAGGTCGACTGGCCGTCGCTGAGCGCCGAGCTGCGCCGCTTCGGTGGCCAGCTCATCGAATCGCAGGGCATGCAGTTTCAGCTCGACGCCGAGCTCGCGCCGAGTGCTCCGCCGCCGAGTGGAGCGGTGACGCTCGCGTTGCTGCGCATCTTCCGGGAGGCGCTCACCAACGTCGTGAAGCACGCCGGCGCGAAGGAAGTGCGCGTGCGCCTTCAGGTGAACGCGAAGGACCTGACGCTCGAAGTGCGCGACGACGGCGAAGCAGCGAGCTCGAGCGGCGGTGGGCTCGACACCGGTCGCGGTCTGCGAAACATGCGCGCGCGCGCCGAAGAACTCGGTGGGCAGTTTCGCTTCGAGCGCAGTCAGGGCGGGCGCGTGTCGATCGAGCTGCCTCTCGTGCACTGATCAGATCAACCCGCGGCTTCGCGCGAGCGCCAGGGCCTCGGAGCGATTCCGCGCGTGCAGCGCGTCGTAGATGTTCTTGATGTGGCTGTGCACGGTGTGCGTGCTGACCGAGAGCCGGTCGGAGATTTGTTTGTACGTCAGCCCTTCGTCGACGAGCTTGAGCAGCTGACGCTCACGCGGACTGAGCGGGTCGGGTTCCGCCGGAGCGCCTCGCAATTCGCGCAACACCGCGCGCGCGATGCGCGGACTCATCGGTGCGCCACCTTCTGAAAGCTGATGCAGCGCTTCGATGAGTTCGCGCGGCGCGCCCCCCTTGAGCACGTAGCCCGACGCGCCGGCCCGAATCGCGTCGAGCACGTTGTCGCGGTCGTCGAACACGGTGTGCGCCAACACCAGCGGTGGCTTGTCGAGCGCCGACACCTTCGCGATGACCTGCTGACCCGTCATGTCGGGCAAACCGAGGTCGATCAACGCCAGCTGCGGAGCGAGCTTCCCAATCTGCGCGACCGCTTCCTCGCCGTTCGACGCCGCACCGACGACCTTCAAGGTCGGCTCGCCGCTGAGCAACTCCACGAGGTAGTTGCGCAGCCGCGGGTCGTCTTCGACGAGGAACAGGGTCGCCGTCATCGCCATCGACGGTAGCAAACACGCGAGCGCAGGCCGCCGCCAGCCTCCGGGCATTTTCGGGGGACTGGGCGGGCCCGGGCACATTGTTCAGTAGCTCGACAAAGACACTGCTTTCTTTGTCACTTTCTTCAAACCGCGCCGGGGCCCTACGAATGTGCGCATGGACATCCCCTGGATTCGAGGACGCGTCGCAGCGCAAGCCCACGTCGCGCTGCCCGAAGGCACGGTGGAAGAGGAGTACGCCCGCAACGGCTTCTTCGGCCGCTACGCGCATCTCTACCGGCAGCACGCGCCCGTCGGGTGGACGCGCATCGAAGGCCCGCTGCGCCCGCGCGCGTTCGACCTCCGTTTGCTCGAGCCGCGTCGCACCGACGACTGGCTCACCACGCGCAAGCCGTTGCTCGGCAACCAGGACGTCAGGCTCTCGCTGGCCACGCTCGCAGCGCCGATGCCGTTCTTGTTCCGCAACGCCGACGCCGATGAGCTGCTCTTCGTGCACGAGGGCGCGGGCCGACTCGAGACCGACTTCGGGCCCTTCGCGTACGAGCCCGGCGACTACGTGGTGATTCCGCGCGGCACGGCGTACCGGCTCTCACCCACCAGCGCGTCGAAGCTTCTGGTGCTCGAGGCGTTCAGCGAAATCACGTTCCCCGAGAAGGGCATGCTCGGGCAGCACGCGCTGTTCGACCCGGCGGTGGTGCAGGTGCCGACTCCCGAGGCGAGCTCGCTGACCGCCGACGCGCGCGGAGAGTTCGAGCTGCGCGTGAAACACCGGGGCGAAGTGACGAAGATTTTCTACCCGTTCAACCCGCACGACGTCGTCGGTTGGAAGGGCACGCTCGCGCCGATGAAGTTGAACGTGCGCGACATCAGGCCGGTGTCGAGTGACCGCTACCACCTGCCTCCGTCGGCCCACACCACGTTCGTGATGCGCGGCGCGGTGGTGTGCAGCTTCCTCCCGCGCCCGCTCGAGAACGGCGACCCCGCGGCGCTGAAGGTGCCCTTCTTCCACTCGAACATCGATTTCGACGAGGTGCTCTTCTACCACTCGGGCGAGTTCTTCAGCCGCGCCGGCATCGCGCCGGGAATGCTGACCTTCCACCCGCAGGGCATTCACCACGGGCCGCAGGCCGCCGCGTTCGAGAAGACGCGTGCTGCGACGCGCACCGAAGAGGTCGCGGTGATGCTCGACACGAAGAACCCGCTCGAGGTGCTCGCCGCGGCGACGCCTTCTGAACTTCCCGACTACTGGCAGAGCTGGAGGAGCTCGAAATGAACCCGTGTGGACTTGATGGAATTGCGTACGTCGAATTCGTCTCGAACGAGCCGCAGAAGCTCGACGCGCTCTTCAAGGCGTTCGGCTTCTCGAAGGTGATGCGTCACGCGTCGAAGCCGATCGACCTCTATCGGCAGGGCGACATCACGTTCCTCGTGAACCGCGACTCGAAGTCATTCGCGGCGGAGTTCGGAGCGCTGCATGGCCCGAGCATCTGCTCCATGGGCTGGCGGGCGAAGAGCGCTCGCGTGGCGCACGACGTCGCGGTGCAGCGCGGCGCGCGTTCGTTCGACGCCACGAGCATCTTCGGAATCGGCGACAGCCTCATCACCTTCATCGACACGCCCGAGCTGCAGGGCTTCGTGCCGCTCGAGAGCCCCGAGCGCGTGCCGAGCAAGGGCTTCAGCGCCATCGACCACCTCACCAACAACGTCGAGAAGGGCACGATGCAGAAGTGGGCCGGCTTCTACAAAGAGGTCTTCGGCTTCGAGGAGATTCGCTACTTCGACATTCGCGGCGTGAAGACCGGGCTCACCTCGTACGCGCTGCGCTCACCGTGCGGGAAGTTCTGCATTCCCATCAACGAGGCGGACGAGAAGAAGTCGCAGATCAACGAGTACCTCGAGGAATACAAAGGCCCGGGCATTCAGCACCTGGCGTTCCTCACGTCAGACCTGCTCGCGTCGCTGAAGTCGCTCGATGGCAGCGGCATCGAGACGCTCGACATGGACGACGACTACTACCGCGAGGCGTTCGTGCGCGTGCCGCAGGTCACCGAAGATCGCGTCGAGCTGCGCAAACGCAACGTGCTGCTCGACGGCGACGAGCACGGCTACCTGCTGCAGATCTTCACCAGGAACCTCGTAGGGCCGATCTTCATCGAGCTCATTCAGCGCAAGAACCACGCGTCTTTCGGCGAGGGGAACTTCGGAGCCCTCTTCCGTTCCATCGAGCGCGACCAGCAGAAGCGCGGCGTGCTCGACTGAATCAGTTCAGGTCCTGTTGACTCTTATTGGCGTCTATCTGACACTGACGCCATGTTCGTCGCATTCATTCCGTTGTCGAACTGGCTGCGCGGGTTCGACCGGTACGCCATGCGGTACTCGAAGGTGGGCATTCCCGAGTCCACCTTCAAGGACGCATTCTATCTGCTCCGAGAGGACGAGCCGTGGACGCCCGGGCTCTCGAAGGCGCGGCGGCTGATCGACAAGCTCGGCATCGCCGGCAATCGCGTGGTCGCACTGCGGGTTCGGCTTCCGTCGGACGCCGTCTCACGCAACGACGTCACTGGCACCGGCATCGGCTGGCGTCACCCGCGACCCGACGTTCCACTCGCCGGGCTGGCGTGGGTCGACGCGCACGACCAGCTGGTCCCCACGCGGCATGAGGAGGTCACCGCGAGCGCGTTTGGTCTCGAAGACCATTCCCTCGCGCGGTGGAGCGAGTGCCGTCCGCGTTCCTTCTCGGTGCTGCCCATCGCCAACGCCTGCCAGGCGCGCTGCGCGTTCTGCTTCAGCAAGGCCAGCGTGTCGGACCTCGAGCGGCAGCAGAGCGCTCCGCTGCAACACGTGCTCGCGTGGGCCGACGAAGCGCGCGAGCGAGGCGCCGAACGCGCGGTCATCACCGGCGGTGGAGAGCCGACGCTGCTCGCGCGAGAAAAGTTGAAGGCCCTGGTGCGCGGCTTGAGCGAGCGCTTCAACAAGACGCTGCTCATCACCAACGGCGCGCGGCTCGATTCGGGTTGGACCCGGGAACTGCGCGACGCAGGGCTGAACACCATCGCGTTCAGCCGGCACGGACTCGACGCGGCCCACGACGCGCGCGTGATGGGACTGGCTGTCGACTCGGCGGCACGCGCTGGCGAAGCGAAGGCAATCGGCCTGCGAACGCGCGCCATCTGCGTGCTGCAGAAGAACGGAGTCTCCACCGCAACCGACGTCGCCGCCTACGTGCAGCGCAGCGCGAGCGAGGGCTTCGACGAGGTGTGCTTCAAGGAACTCTACGTCTCGAGCACCTCGGAGAATCCGTGGGCGCCGAGCGCGGTGAATCAGTTCTGCGCCGAAAATCAGGCGCCGCTCGCGGTGGTGCTCGAAGCGATGGAGCAGCTCGGGTTCGAGCAGGCCGACGCGCTGCCGTGGGGCAGCCCGGTCTTCACGCGCGGTGCGATGCGCGTCGCGGCGTACACCGAGCCGTCCGTCGGTTGGGAACGCACCCATCGCCTCGTGCGCTCGTGGAACGTGATGGCCGATGGAAAGTGCCTGGCGTCGCTCGAAGACGAGCACTCCGAGATGAGCCTCAGCTCGAAGGCGAAGGCGGAGGCCGCATGAAGCACGAAGACTTCCTCGCGCTGCGAGAGCGGCTGAAGCGCGAGCGGCCAGGCCTCATCGATTGCGCGGAGCTGAACGTCTATCGCTCGCTGCGACCGCGCTTCGAAACCATCGCGCCGTCGTCGCACGCCGAGGCGCCGTACCGCTGTCATCTCGCCGAGCGTTTTCTCGCACACCTGCAGCTGCCCGCTGACTGGAAGGCGCGCACCCACGTCAGCCACGGCGTGCGGCGTTCGTTGAAGGCGCTGTTCGCCGTCTTCGCGCGCGAAGGTCTGCGCGTCGGCGTGCCGTCAGACGTGTACCCGGTGTACCTGCAGCTCGCGGCCGAAGCGGGCCTGCAGCCGCGCACGTTCGAGGGAGCTCCGCAGCCACAAGAGCTCGACAGTCTCGACGTGTTGCTGCTCTGCGAACCATCAAAGCCCTGGGGCACGACCCTCGACGCGAGTCAGCGCGAGCAATTGATGAAGTGGAACGGGCTCGTGGTGTTCGACTCGGCCTACGCCACTCCGCCGACCACCGGAGCGCTGCAGCTGCTGCACGCCGGGCGCGCGATGGTGTTGTCGTCACTCTCGAAAGGCTGGCTGATTCCGGACCACGGTGGCGTGTGCATCGTTCCGCCGCAGTGGTTCGAGCGCACGCGCGCGGCGTTCACTTCGCTCGAGAAGGACACGGAGAAGCTCCGCATCGCGTACGCGGCCCTCACCGAGCACGCACAGCGTCCGATGGAAGTTTCGCGGGTGCTCGCCGCGCGCGCTCGACTGCTCGATGAACTGACGAGCGCGCGACCGGAGCTGAAGGCGACGAAGTGTCACGGCTACTTTGCCACCAGCCGACGCAGCTTCGACGAGCTGCTCGGCCTCGGCGTGCTCGGAGTTCCGGCGAGCGTGTTCGGCTCGACGCAACCCACGAGCATCCTCTCGTCGCTCGAACCAGCGAGCGTTACTTCTGCGCCGTCGACGTAGTCATCAGCGTGCCGAAGCGTCCCGACAGCCAGATGTGGTCCGCGTCGATCGCGAAGCCATTGTAGAGGTCGTTGTCGAGCACGCTGCTCACGCTCGCCGACACGTCGGTCCAGTTCTTTCCGCCGTCGGTCGTGCGCAGCAAGAGCGCCTTGTGCGAGTTGTTGCCGACCGCCCAGCCGTGCGTCGCGTCAGGCGCGAAGAAGATGCCCGAGAGCGAGATGTCGTCGGACGCCGAGAACGCCGCCGGCAACGTCGCGCGCGTCCACGTCGAGTTCTTGCCCTGCGACGCGTTGGTCGAGAAGTAGATGTACGCGGTGCCTTCCTGGAACTGCAGACCGTTGTAGGCCCAGCACTTGTCGTTATCGATGCAGGTGACGCCGAGCGGGCCCGGGCTGGTCGCCGACATCGGCGTGCCCGCGAACGGCACCGAGTAGAAGTGCGCGCCCTGATCAGTCGAGATGCACACGCCCGGAGGCGCGTTGCCGTCCTGATTGAGCCCGCCCGCCACCGTCACCATCACCGCGAGGTCCTGCGAGATGAACGCCGGCTGGCTCGGCAGCGGCAAGCCACCCGCGGTCACGTCGGAATCACAGAGCCGCGAGTCGAGCGCCAGCTGCGCCGCGAAGTCTGCCGGCACTGACGGCGTCGCGGTCGGGCCCCAAAGCTCGGTCCACACCGTGGAATCGGCGGGCGCCGCAGACGACGTGTAGACGAAGCCGCGCTTGTTGATCAGCACCGTCTTGCCGCTCGCGTCGAGCTGAAGCGCGGCCTGCGCGTTGAGCGGCAGCGTGTCGCCACCCTCGCGCCCCATCGGCACCACCGTCCAGCTCGACTTCTGGGTGATGTCGCCGGTCGCCGAGATGTACGCGCCCGACGCCGCGAGGCGCGCGACCACTCCGTTGCGCGTCTTGTCGAGACCGTCGAAGTCCAAATCACCGAGCACCGCCGCCGCCGTCGGGACCGGGCCGGGGTACACGCCATCGACGAGCTTCTCGCCGACCGCGGTGTCGCTCAGCGCGAAGACCGCGCCCGGGTCTCCGGTGTTCGAGTGCGTCGTCATCACGCACTTGCCGATGGCCGTGCAGAACACGCCGGTGACGTTCGCGTCGTCTTGCCCCTGGGGCATCGCGATCTTTCGAAAGCCGCCAGTGCCGGGAAGCATCGACATCATGTCGCCCGGACCACAGGCAGAGAGGAGGAGTGCCACGCCAGCAGAGAGATACCGAGTTGAAGTGCGCATGAGGGCGCGGCTCCTGTGCAACGCGCGCACCCGTCGCGAACCCACCGGGACTGCTGGCGAGGCGCACATCGACTCCCTCGCGTCGTCCTGAGACGTCTCGCGCGAACGCGTTTCAGGGCTGAAATTGCAGATCTGAAAATGGGTCACGACGGAACACGGCAACGCAGCAGATCCACTCGCGTCGGGCGCGTGGCACAGCCTTCGCTCCCGCGAATCACCGCATGTCCGTCCTCGACTCGCTCCGTACGCTCGCCGGCCCGAAGCGCCGCGCACTCACCTGGGACTGTTCCAATCGTGCGCAGGTGTATGCAGCCGCGTTCGAGCTGCACGAGGTGGCGATGCACGCGGGCTTCTCGCCCGACGAAGCGACGACGCTGTCGCTCACACTCGCCGAGCTCGCCACGCGCGCGTCGAAACGGGCGACGTGCACGGGCAAGGCGTCGGTGTACCTGCGCCGCGATGGGTGGCGACTCGAAGTTCCGGGCGCTGACGTGCCCACCGCGCTGGTCACGAACTCCAGTGGCCACACGAAACTGCGAGTGATCTCCGGCCAGGACGGAGCCGTCGCGGTCGCCGAGTACGATCGCGCCTGACGCTCGACTACGCTTCGGCGCCGATGCGCTCGAGGCTCCTGGTCGTCGTCGCAGCACTCGTCTCACTTCTCGCCTGCACCGGAAACGTCGGTGACCCGGGCACTTCCGAAGATGGCGGTCGCATCGGCGGAGGCACCGACACGCAAGTCCCCGACGGCAGCGTGCTGTTGCCCGACGGCGGCATCTGCGTACCGACCTCGCTCTATTACGAGGAGATCGCCTGGCCGCAGGTGCTCTCGACCTGCCAGACCTGCCACACCACCGGCGGAGCAGCCGACGGCACGCGCTTCCAACTCCGCCCGCTCGCGTCGCCTTCTGCGCTGACGCAGAACATCGCCAACACCACTTCCGCGCTCGCGCTCGAGAGCGGCGGCGAGAAGCTGCTGCTGCTCAAGCCCACTGGTCAGCTCTCGCACGGCGGCGGCACGGTGTTCGAGCCCGACTCTCCGCAGGCCGCGGTGATTCGCCGCCTCATCGTCGAGCTGACGAACCCCACGGTGTGCCCGGGAGAAGAAGTGCGGCCCATCACCGAAGGGCTCGAGCTGCTCGACGAGGTCGACACGCTGATCAAAGCGTCGTTCCAGATCGCGGGCCGGCCTCCGACCGTCGACGAGATTTCACAGGTGCAGACCAATGGCCTCGCCGCGCTCGACGACGTGCTCACGCTGCAGATGCGCGAGGCCGCATTCTCCGAGCGCGTGCGCGAGATGTTCGGAGACGTGCTGCTCACCGACGGCTGGCGCGCGAACAACACCGACACCAACTCCGGCAACATCTTGAACTCGGTCTACCACCCGAGCTCCGTGAATCGCTGGGGCGGCGACGACTACGACTGGCGCAGCTGGCCGCGCGGCGAAGGCATTCATCTCGTCGAAGCGCTCGCGCGTGAGCCGCTCGAATATTTCGTCGAAGCAGTGAAGAACGACCGCCCGCTGAGCGACGTCGTCACCGCGAAGTACCGCTTGGTGAACGCGTACTCCGCGCGTTTCTACGGCATCACGTACCGCGGCAACGCTCCGGGCACGGCGTTCACCGCCATCACCGACCCTGATCAATATGTGTCGGCGCCGAGCGTGCCGGTGAACGAGGCGATGGGCACCAGCGAGTACGCCGGTCTGCTCACCACGCCCGCGTGGCTGCTGCGCTACCCGTCGTCGCCCACCAACTTCAACCGCAAGCGCGCGCGCTTCACGCTCAAGTACTTCATGGATTTCGACATCATGAAGGCCGCGCCGCGCATCGACGCCGCGGCGGTCGATCTCGAAGACACGCCGACGTTGAAGAACATGCAGTGCACCGGCTGCCATCAGCTGCTCGACCCGCTCGCCGGCATGTATTTGAACGAAGACGAGTGCGGGTACGAGGACAACGTCTTCTACATGCCGCCCAGTTCGCCGAAGAACAACGCGTGCCCCGACCGCGGGTGGACGGCGGCGACCGCGATGTTCCCGCCGGGCGTCGGAGCCGGAATGCCGAACGCCCTCGCCGACGCAGATCGCCCGCGCGCGCTCGAAGTGCTGGGCGCTCACGTCGTCGCGCAGCGTGGCTTCGCGCGCAGCATCGTGGTGCACGTCGCGACGTCGCTGTGGGGACGACAGCTGCTGGTGCCTCCGACCGACACCACGTTGCCCGAGTACGCCGGGCTCGACGCCGCGAGCGCCGCTGAAGCGATGGAGCTCGATCGCCTCACCGACCGCTTCATCGCCGGTGGTTTGAAGCTGCCCGGTCTGGTGCTCGACATCGTGAAGGGTCAGACCTTCCGCGCCGGCAACGCAGACACGATTGGCCGTGTCGAGTTGACGGGCCTCGGTGGTGGCTCGCTCGTCACGCCGGAGCTGCTTGATCGAAAACTCCGCAGCGCGCTCGGTCTCATCTGGTCGCATCACGGCTGGGCGGCGTCGGGCGACACCGGCTACCAACGGCTCGGTCGGCACGACGGCACGCAGGACGCGTTCCTCCTGCAGCGTGAGCAACTGAAGACGCTCTACGGTGGAATGGACGGCTCGCAGCTCGGCGTGAAGACCCGCTCGCGCGCCGCTTCGAGTCTCACCGCCGCCATCATCGAACACATGGCGCTCGAGGCGTCGTGCATCGCCGTCACGCGCGACTTCGATTTGCCCGTCGCGCAACGCAAGCTCTTCCCGCTCGTCGAGAAGACCTTCGTGCCGACCGGAGTGGCCGCCACCGACGCCGCGGTGCTCGACACCATTCGCGAGCTGCACCTGCGGTTGCTCGGCGCGCGCGTCACCAACGACTCGCAAGACGTGCAGGAGCTCTACACGCTCTTGCGCGACGTGCAGCGCGACGGCGCCGCCGCCGTCACCGCCAACACCGAGAGCCGAAACCTCGAGCGCCCGTGCGCGAACGACATCGAGCTCTCGACCGGCACCAGTCGCACCGGCACGACGCAAGATCAGCAGTACGTGATTCGCGCGTGGCAAGCGGTCATCGCCACGCTGCTCCTCGACCCCCGCTTCACCCTGGAGAAGTGACGATGAATCGCCGCGAGCTCCTTCAGGGTTTGTCCGCCACGCTGTTCGCCTCGATGGCCGGCCGCCGCGCGATGGCGCAGGTCGGCAACGCGCCTCCGGTGTTCTGGGTGCAGCTGCACGCCACCGGTGGTTGGGACCAGATGTTGTTCTGCGACCCGAAGTTCGGGCCGCGCACGACGGCGAACGGTGGCTTCCACACCGTCACTCAACTCGCGACCGCGAGCGGCATCCCCTACGTCGATGCGTATTCGATGAGCGACATGACGGTGCGCCCCGTTGGTCCGTTCTTCACGCAGTTCGCCAGCCAGCTCACCGTCATCAACGGCATCGACGTGGGCAGCAACAACCACGACGTCGGCACGCGCTTCTCGATGAGCGGCTCGTTGCTCGAGGGCTTCCCCATCTTCTCCGCGCAGGTCGCTGGAGCGCTCGGCCGCGGGCGCGTGATGCCGCTGGTCGACATCAGCGGCTACGACGAGAGCGGAGGCCTCACCGCGCCGGTGCGTCTCGACTACCGCGGCGTGCCGCAGATCGTCTCGCTGCAGGACGTGAACGCGCCTTCCGACGGCGAGTACTTGAACAACATGCCGACGGTGACCGCGACGCAGCTCGTCTCGCAGAGCGCGCACACCCGAATTCGAAACCTCGCGCTCGCGCGCACCGACCGGCTGCAGCAGACGAAGAAGCTCCCGGGTTGGCAGAAGGGGCTCACCGCGTGGAAGGAGGCGATGACCGCTTCACCCGAGCTCGCGCGCCTCGGCATTCCCAACATCAGCAGCGACGCACTCGCCAACACCAAGGCGCTCGCGACGATGGGCATTCGCGCGTTCAAGCAGGGCCTCGCGATGTCGATGAACATCGCCGCGGGCGGCCCGAACATGGACTCGCACGGCATCGCCGACGTCGACCATCTCTATGAGCTCGGCATCGTGTTCGAGGTCGCGCGGCACGTGCTACTCACCGCCGACACCGAGATGGTGCCGACCATCATCGTGATGACTTCCGACTTCGGCCGCACGCCGGTGCGCGAGACGGCGGGCTCGGGGCACTGGCCGATCGCCTCGACGATGCTGGCGCAGAGCCAGGCCGCGCGGGCGCTCAACCTCTTCCCCTCGGGCGTCGTCATCGGAGGCACCACCGGCGAAGCGATGGGGCCCAACTCGCTCTCGACCGTGCTGCGCGCGCGGAAGATCAACCCGACGACGCACGCGTTCGAAGACACCGGGGTGTTGCTCACGCCGACGCACGTGATGCGCGCGCTGCGGCAGGTCGCGGGAATTTCTGCTGCGCCCGAGCTGCGAAGCGCGCCGCTCACCGTCGACGGCACGCCGTTCTCACTCAGCTGATCAGCTCAGCGGGTTCGCGTAGAGATCATCGACGGAGAACGAGATCTCGATCGACTCGAGCTGCACGCGTTCGCCGGGGCCGAAGAAGAACAGCTCCCACGTTCCTCGCGCGGTGAGTCGCTGCACTTCGACTTTGCGCTCGGTCTGCGACACGAGGACGTATTCGCGCAGTGACGCGAGCCGGCGATAGTGACCGGCTTTCGCTCCGCGGTCGTAGGCCTCCGTGCCTTCGGAAAGAACCTCGACGAGCACAACCGGGTTCGCAATCGCGTGCTGGTCGTCTGCGGACGACTCGAGCTTGCCGCAAACGACACTGAGGTCCGGATAGAACGTTCCGCCCGTCGACTCGACTCGCACGCGAACGTCCGAATTGAACGCACGACAAGGTTGCCCCTGAGACCCGCAGAAAACCTGCTGCGCGAAAGCGACGGCGAGTGCACCGTGCTCGATGGTCCCGCCAGCTCTCGCGTAGGCCTCACCGTTCACGTAATCGTGCTTCACGTCGCTCTTCGCTTCAGCGACGAGATACTCCGCGTAGCTCATCGGCTGGCGCGGCTGCGCGGTCATGAAACTCACGATGCCACGAACGCCTCCACGAGCGGAACTAGCGACACCGCGCGGTGTCCCTGTCACCGTGCGACTCATGCGCTCACTGCTGCTCGTCGGAGTGTCGCTGCTCTCCTTCACCGCTCACGCCTTCTGCGGCTTCTACGTCTCGGGCGCAGGCGGAAAGCTCTTCAACGACGCCTCGATGGTGGTGCTCGTGCGCGACGGCACGAAGACGGTGCTCTCGATGCAGAACAACTACCGCGGCCCAACCGAAGACTTCGCGCTCGTCATTCCCGTCCCGGTGGTGCTCACCAAAGACGCCGTGAAGACGATTCCGAAAGAAGCGTTCACGCGCGTCGATGAGCTCACCTCTCCGCGGCTCGTCGAGCAGCAGACCGAACAATGCGGCGTCGGGCTGGGCGGCCTCGGCATGAGAGGCTCGGGCTACGGCGCTGGCTCGGGCGGTCTCGGCGGCATGCCGCGAGATCTCGGCGTGAAGGTCGAGGCGAAGTTCGAGGTCGAGGAATACGAAATCGTCATCCTCTCCGCGCAGTTCTCGCTCGGGCTCGAGGTGTGGCTCAAAGAAAACAAATACCAGGTGCCCGACAACGCCGCGCCGCTGCTCCAGCCGTACGTGCAGCAGGGCTCGAAGTTCTTCGTCGCGAAGGTGAACGCGAAGAAGGCGAAGTTCCAGGACGGGCACCTCACGCTCTCTCCGCTGCGTTTCTCGTACGACAGCGAACAGTTCTCGCTCCCGGTGCGGCTGGGGCTGGTGAACAGCAGCGGCTCGCAAGACCTCATCGTCCACATCATCGCGAAGGACCGCTACGAGCTGGCGAACATGAAGAACGTCACCATTCCGACGAACTTCGACGTGCGCACGCGAACGCAGCCGCAGTTCGGCGGCTTCTACAAGGAGCTCCTCGACCGCACGTTCAAGAAGAACCCCGGCGCGGCGGTGACCGAGTTCGCGTGGCAAGGCGCGCTGCCGCCGCCGACCGAATACGTGAGCAGCGGCATCTACGGAGTGACCTGCGACCCCTGCCCGCCTCCGCACCCCGTCGACAATCCGCTCGGGCGTTACCTCGGCGTGGCGATGCTGCCGAAGATCAAGACCGACGAGGGCATCGCCGCGTTCGCGCAGGCCGCGACGGTGACGCGACTGCACCTGCGCCTCAACCCGCAGACGACCGAAGACCTGGTCTTCAAGGTCGCTCCGCCGATTCACGGCGGCATTCCCGAAGCGAAGACCGTCACCGCGGCGAAGACCAACCGCTTTCAGGGCCGCTACGTGATGTGGGTCGACGGCTGCAGCGGTCTCGGCGGAGGCGGCATGTTCTCGAGCGCAGGCATCGGCCCGCTGCACGGTCCATCGGCGGAGAGCACGAAGATGATCGACCCCTTCGAGCAGCTCATCGTCGCCGACCTCCCGGAGCTCGACGTGAAGGCCGTGCCGCTCGCGAAAGACGCGCCGAAGGTCGTCTACACGCCGCCGCAACCGGTGCAGCAGACCTGGGCGCCGCCGCCCGCACCCACCGTCAACGCGCTCGAGCCCATCGTCGGTGAGGGCCTCGAGAAGGACATCGTGAAGCGCATCGTCGCGCGCAACCGCGGCCAGATTCGCTTCTGCTACGAGCGCGAGCTGTCGAAGAACCCGTCGCTGCGCGGCAAGGTCGTGGTGCAGTTCGAAATCAGCGCGTCGGGCAACGTGCCGGTGAGCGCAGTGGCGAGCAGCACCGTCGGTGACCCCGAAGTCGACGCGTGTTTCGCCGCGCGCGTGCGCACCTGGCAGTTCCCCAAGCCGAAAGAAGGCGTCGCCGCGGTGCGCGTGGTGCAGCCCTTCGTGCTCAGTCCTTGAGGCGCTTCAAGGCAGACGTCGCCGCCGCCTTCGAGTTGCAGCCCACGAACAACACCTGCTCACCGTCATCGGGCCCGCCCACCTCCGCGAGGTCGGACAACTTTCCCTTCGCGCGCGTGAGCTGCAGATCAGCCACTGCATCGGCCGCGGCCGAACGCATGCGACACAGCGGGTGGCGCAACAACGCGATGATGTGCGCCTCGGCTTCCTTCGAGCCCGCCTTCGCCGCGGTCTTGTAGTGGCCGAGCGCCGACGCCTCGCCGAGCCGCTCCGACAAGAGCCCCGAGTCGAAGCTGCGCTGCGTCGCGTCCTTTTCCTCGGCGATGAGCTTCTTGGCGACCTCGATCTTCGCGCGCCGCTCGTCGCCCTTCGCGTCGGCCGCTTCGTCGATGGCCTTCTCGACCGCGCTCTTGCCGAACAACAGGAAGCTCAACACCACGAACACCAGCAACACGCCCGCGCCCATCGCGAGTGACCTCGTGGGCAACGTCGACTTCTGCGCGCCCGCCACCAACTTGCTCGCCAGCTGCGTGGTGTTCTCGAGCGCACTCGAAGCGACCTGCGTCGCCAGCTCGAGCGCCTTCTGCGAGCCGCTGTTCTGCGCTTCGGCCGCGCGTGCGAGGCCCTTGTTGCCGTACGGCGCCTCGTTCGGTTCCTTCGTCGCGCGCGCCACGCGGAACAACTTCACCGGCTCGGGGATGCCCTTGAGCTCGAAGCGACCCAGCTCTTCACTGCTCACCTCGGCACGATTCATCGAGAGATAGACGGCCTCGGTGAACGTGACGTCGTCGGCTTCTGCGAGCCCTTCGACGCGCGCCGCGATGTTCACCGGCTCACCGAACACGTCGTTGCCCTCGAGCCGCACCTCGCCGACGTTGATGGCCACACGCACGTGCAGCTTCGCGTCGTCGGTCGCGCTCTGGTTGTACTTCCACAGCGCGTCTTGCAGCGCGATGCCCGAGAGCACGGCGGCGGTCGGCGACTCGAAGGTCACCATGAACGCGTCGCCGATGGTCTTCACCACGCGGCCACCGAGCGCCTTGAAGAGCGGAGCGAGCAGGTCGTTGTGCGTCTTCAGCAGCTTCTCGTTCTGCTCGAGCGTCTGCTTGCTGGTGCGCTCGGTGAAGCCCTTGATGTCGGTGAAGACGATGGCGAGGTTCGCGGTGCGCACGGCTTCAATCAATGTACCGGGAGCACGAGCTTCACGGTGGTGCCGGCCATCACCGTCACCGTCTTCGCGGCCTTCGTCTTCTCGTTGCTCGCGCGCACCACGTACGTCCCGGGCAGAACGAGAAACTGCGGCTTCTCAGCGTGCGCCCACGTTTCGGTTTTTCCGCCGCGCTCCAGCGACACGAACACGCCGTCACTCGGATCAGGCACCACCACTTCGACGAACACCTTCGCGTGCATCGGCTTCCACACCAGCGACAGCGGAGCCTTCAGCGGCAACTTCACGCGCGTCTCCATCAGCGGGCAGTGCGTGTCGATGTAAGCGTCACCGCGACGGCGCGGCTCTTCGACACCGAACTCGGTGCCGAGCCAATTGCAGTACTCCGGCCATGACTCGGGAATGCGCAGCAGGAAATCGTCGCGACAGTCTTCTTCGAAGCGCAGCAGGTACTCGCCGGCGATGCCGTCGCCGCGAAAGGTGCCGTCCGAGTTCACGTTGAATTCCATCGCCACCGATTCGCAGAGCGACGGCCCGGGCAGCTCGGGAGCGACGATGGCTCCCTTCACCGGAAGGTCGGGCCACTTCGTCAGCAGCTGCATCTGGCCTTGTCGCTGAGGCAGGCCACCGTCGAGCGTGCCGGTGAACTCGTATTCCCGCAGCATGGGAACGGAGAACTCGAGCCGTTTCCCCGCGACAGCGCGGAACTCGAAGTCCTGCGGCAGGTAGTTCTCCGCGGCCACCACGAGGCGATGTTGACCGACCGGCACCGAGCTCGCGGTCCACCACACGCCGGCGTCGTCGCTGCTGAACGGATTGATCTGCACCTGGTCCTTCGCGTCGACCCAGTCGAACTTCGGAAGCGCGAGCGGCGCCTTCGTCGCCGAATCGAACGCGCGCACGCGCACCGCTCCGGTCTCGACGAGCTCGAGGGTCGAGGGCGTGCGCGTCGGAGCACCGACGAAGAACAGGCCCACGTCGTTCCCCGAGCGCGCGAGCAGCTCGCAGCCCACGCACGCGGGCTTCGGAATCGTGAACTCGCCCTTCGCGTCGGTCGTCGCAGGAAACGAATACGAGGTGACCACTTCCACTTGCGCTCCGGCGACTGGCTTGCCGTTCTTCAGCACGCGGCCACTGAGCGGCTCGGAAGCGAGCATCACCAACTCGGTGCGCTTCTTCGGAGCGATCGACGACAGCGAAACGTCGGCCACGCTCATGAACCCCTTCGCGCGCAACAACACCAGCGCGTGTTGCTCGTCGGGCAGGCCGCTCAACACGGCCACACCCGAAGCGTTGGTGCGAGAGCGCAGCGGCGGGCCAGTGCGCGGCGAGTGCGGAATCACGATGACCTCCGCGTCGGAAATCGATTTCCCCGAGGGGTATTCGTTCACCACCACTTCGCGCGGAGCATCGCGCGGCACCACCAGCAGCTCGGGCCACTGGTCTTCGAGCGACCAGGTGAACGTCGCGCGTGCCCCATCAGGAGCGACGATGAGCGCGTCGACGAGGAACGGCACGCCCGGAGCGTCGTAGCTGCCGTCGGCGCGCGTAGTCACCGTGAGCAGCGGTTTCGGCCAGGCCGACTCGAGCGTCGCGAGGCGCAGCACTTCGTCGAACGCCTCGTCCGTCAGCGGGCGGAAGAGCAAATCGAACGTGGTGTGAAACGAGACGCCCGGCACGCGCACGTCGGGCAACGGCACGCGCGGGAAGAAGGTGACGTGCGCTCCGGCGATGGGCTTCGAGTCGCGTGTGACGACCCGACCGTGAAGTCCGGGCGTCGGCGGAGCAGCGTGCGCGCACACAGCCGCGAAGAGCAGCGCACAGCAAAAACCCCCGCTCCGTGCGGAGCGAGGGTCGGTGCGACGACGAACGCTGAAGAGCACGCGTCGGTTTTAGCGGTACAGCTTGTAGTTCTTGAAGTTGTCCTGCAGGTCGACCGGCAACTTCTTCGACTCCGCGGTGCTGATGAAGCCGTCGTGGTTGGTGTCGGCGCGCTTCGCCATCACAGCCACGTAGTCGGTGAAGCGGTTGACGAACTTCGTCGCGGTGACCGAGCCGTTGTCCTGCGCGCCCCAGCGGTGCGCCTCGAAGTTGTCGCGCAGGTCCTTGTTCAGCGACTTCGACTCGGCCTTCGTGAGGTACGTGTTGCTGTCCTTGTTCGCCTTCGCGACGTTCGCGCGGATGTAAGCGGCGGAGGAGGAGATGAAGTCGGCGACCTTGACGCTGCTCATGGGAAGCTCCGTTTGGAGGGCTGTGAGGTGAGCTGCTTGCGCTGCGGAAGTGCTTACGTTGTCGCACCTGTACGCACCGAGTTTCGTCCCGAATTACGCGGATTTAACTTCTCAGCGCGTAAGCGAGAATCGTCAACGTTCCTCACAAACGGAGCGACGCACTCGTAAGGTTCAAGGCAAAACCAGGTGAGAGCGAGCCGTTCCGCACGTCGAGCCACGCGCCTGCGTTCGCACCTGAGGTCAACGTCAGCGCTCCGGTTTTCGAGAACGGAAAGAGCACGCCGAAGCCGAAGCCGGGCAGCGCACTGAGCGAGCGAATGCCGTCGGGGTCGCGACGCAGGTTGTTCTCGAGGCTCACGAAGAGGAACGGCGCGCGCGTGCGGAGCGAACGAACTTCGAGCCGATGCGCGCCGTACCAACCGAGGCTGGTCGAGCCGCCGACCGGAAAACCGTAGCCGCGCGCGATGATTTCATCGGCGAGGTTGAGCTCGCCCCACAGCGCGGTCTGCCCCTGCTGCCGCGCGCTCGCGACGAAGCCCACGTCACGCATCTCGACCGTCACCGCCGAGAGTGAGTCGGCTTCACGTGGCTCACGACTCAGCGGTGAGGCGACGAAGATCATCGACGGTGAGAGCGCGCGCTGAACGAGCGGCGGCGTGTTGGTGAACGTCCGCTCCGCCCAGCCGAACGCGCACACTTCGCACTGTGCGTTCGCACGCGGCGTGATGGCGCGCACGCGTTTCGCCTTCACCACCGGCGCATCGCGCGCCGGAGTGGCCAGCAAACTCAACGTCAACACGCAGACCGCGAACATGTGCGGTGCTTCTGCATCGCACGCGCCAGCCCTCAACCATCGTCAATCGCAACGAGCGCGAACTTGTTCGTGCTGTCGAGGTCGACGGGTGTGACGTTTTGGTTGGGCGGAAGTGCCGCACGCAGGGCGGAAAGGCGCGCGTGTTCCACCACCACGAAAGCGCGACCTGGCTGGAGCGCGAGTGATTGCAATTCCCCGCGTGGATTCTTCGCGGAGATCTGCAGCACTTCGTTGCGCGTGTAGAGCGTCTCGCCCTTCCAGTTCATCAAGAACGCTCCGAGCGGCTCGTTGTCGCGACGCGCCGCGAAGAAATGATCCGTCAGGTCGCGCTGCGTCCAGTGACGACCGAGCGCGGGCCAGTGTTGCCAGACCAGACACGCCGCAAAGAGACAGGCCGCGCCGCCCACGATGCGCACCAGGTTCTCGTGCTGCCTTTGAATGATGGTCATCATCACACCGAGCACCACCACGACACCGACCAGCGCGATGAAGTTGCGAAAGGGAAACGGAGCGCTCAGCACCGCGTCGGGGTACGGGCGGTCGTGGTTGTAGGTGAAGAGATCGAGCAGATGCCGCGGCCGCTGCCAGAGGTCCTTCCACACCAGCGCTGCCAGCGCGGCCCCCAACAACAACGGCGCGCGTCGGCCTTCGAGCGTGGCGCTGCTGATCAGCTGATCAATCGCCAGCGCAATGAGCACCGCGAGGCCCGGCAGCACCGGAAAGACGTAGTGATGAAACCGCGTGGCGCTCGCGCTGAAGAGGACGAACGTGAGCAGCGACGTGAGCCCGAACAGCACGTGAAGGCGACGCGCAGGTGAATCTTTCGGAGTGCTGATCATCAACGCGAGCGGCACCAGCACCACCCAGGGCGCGATGGCGAATGCTCCCTGCTCGAGGAAATAGGTGAAGGTGCCGCCGGGCGTGGTGGTGTGCACTCCGTTCACCAGACGATCGAGATGGTCGTAGCCGAAGAAGCGCTCGGCGAAGCGGCGACCCTCGTCATCGCGCTCGGGGAAGAGAGACATCGCGACGTACCAGGGTGCTCCGATGGCGAGCGTGAGGAGCGGGCCCCACCACGGCACGGTCTTCAATTTCGTGAACGCAGCGCGCGCGCCATCGGTGGCGACCCACGCGAGCGGCACGAGGACGAACGGCAGGAAACCGAGCAGACCTTTCGCGAGCAACGAGACGCCGACCGCGGCGAAGGCGCCGGCCCATTTTTCCTGCAGCGACCACGAGAGCGCGAGGAGCAGACACGCGAGGAACGGCGCGTCGGTCATCACCTGGCGCGAGAGAAAGCAGGTGAGCGGCATGGTCCACAGAATCAACGCCGTGAGGAGCGCGACGCGACGACTCGAGAACTTCTCGACGGTCTGCGCGAGCACCGCGACGGCGAACGTGAAGAGCAACGCGATGGGCAGCCGCACGAACCACTCGATGGAATGCGGCAACGGACCCGTGCCTTGCGAGCCCCACGGCTGCGCGCCCGAGAGAAAGAGACCCAGCGCCGAGAGCCAGGGCACGAGCGGCGGCTTGCTGAAGAACCACGCGTGTTCCCAGTACGGATGAATCAAGTCACCGCGCGCGAGCATCTGGCGGCCGACTTCGGCGTAGTGCGTTTCCCACGGGTCCCACAGACCGACTGAGCCGAGACCGGGAAGCGAGACGACGCACCCGAGGAGAAACGCGAGCTGAAAGGTCGAGAGGTTCTTGAGCCGGCTGATCACGACGCGAAAGAACGAGTCACGTCACGCCGCATACTCAGCGCCATCGCTCGCCCTTCCGAAAATTCTGCGCAACCGCAGACGCAGCGTCATCGCGCGCGGTTGAAGGGCGAGGACGAGTCGCAGTCCCCCTCTCCCGCGAGGCTGAGGATTGATCACATCTTGAGGGCCAGTTCGAAGCCCTGAGCACGCTGAAGAAGGGTGCTGAGTGCACGCCAGAGGATGAGCAGTCCTGGCGGACCGTTCTGCGGGAGGTGACCGCCGAAGCGGGCAAGGCGGAGGAGAAACTCGCGCACCGTGGCGCGCGGAGGCATGCGCGCCTCTTTCTCGAGAATCGCAATCTCTGCCGAGCTCGCGATGGTGGTGGCTGGTGCGTCGGAAGCGGTGCGTTCGAGGAAGCGCAACTGCAGCAGCCGCCACGCCATCACGGCGAAGATGCCGAGTGCGTTGAGGAGTGCGTGGAGAGACTCAAGCTGGCGCTCTTCGTATTTGCAGCCCGTCTTCAGTGCCTTGAAGTACTCCTCGATGAGCCACCTCGCTCGGTAGTTGTCGACGACGGTCTCGACGTCGGCAACGGTCGCGATTGGCTCAGTCGTCAGCAGCAGCCACTCGACTGGCTTCTCTCCGCGAGGCGCGTCCATCTCGAGCACGTGCACCGCGTTCAGCTCGAGCTCTGGACACGCTCCGCTTCTGAGCGGTTTGCGCAGACGCACTTTCCCCGCGCGGATCTCGATGCGGCTGTCGCGCTCCTTTCGCGGCGGATGCTGGGCATTGGGTCGCAGCGTGCTGTGTTTCGCCTTGCGTGCAGACAGATGGATTTCCCGCGTCGTCACCACCGACAGAGTGCGCGCGTAGTCGAGGATGTTCTCGGTGCCAGCGTTGGTCAGCACCACCTTCGACGATGCGGCGCGCACGATGAAATGCATGTCATGCGCGATTCGCGTCTCGAGGCTCTCGTAGATGTCGGCCTCGCGGTCTTCGACGTGAATCAGCTCCGTCGACTTCACCAGTCCCTCGACGTCGAGTGACTGCTCGGCCCACCGCCCGGACTCCAGGTCCGATTCCGCTTTCCGCTCGCGCGTCGTTCGCTTTCCCTTCTTCTCGTCTCGCGTCCACGTGTCGATCGCCAAGAGTCCCACGGGCTCTCGGTGTCCCTCCGCGGATACGCACAAACACACGTGTGCGTAGAAGCCTTCTTGCGCTCGATCGACAGTGCCGAGGTCCTCTCGCTCGCCTTCGAACGAGAAGCTCGTCGTGTCGTGGATGGCCAGACACCGCTTCTTCGACGACAGCCGCTTCAGCGTGTTGGCGATATGGCCGCTGACGATGTCATCGAGGTCGACCCGCTCGTTGCCAACGAACCGGTACACCGCTTCGAGCTGAGATGGGTCGGCGAAGGCGCGCGGAAAGCTCCAGCTCGGCTCGCGCTCCACACGCTCTGCAATCCGCATCGCGCGCTTCCGCAGCCGCTCATCCGGAAAGCTGCAGTTCTTGAACTCGTCCGCAAGCGACCAAATCCCGTGCATAGGACGGGAAAGATCACTCCCTCACTCGTCCTTCAAGATGTGATCGATCCTCAGCCCGCGAGGGAGAGGGTCGGGGTGAGGGTCATCCGCGGCGTCATCGCGCGCTCTCCCGCGGCACGAATCACGCACCCCGCACCATCATGCGCTGGGTCTTCGTCGCCATCATCGCGTTGCACGGAGCCATCCACTTCCTCGGCCTGAAGCGCCCGCGCGCCCCGCTGTGGATCGCCGCGGCGCTCGCACTTCTCGCGACCGCGTTCGCACCACCACCGTTCATCTGGCTTGTCGGGCTTCCAGCGCTCGTGGTCTCGCAGTTCGCCATCGCCACCGCGTGGCGCGACGCGAAGTTCGGCACCATCGGCAACGTCATCCTCTTCCTCGGCGTCGCCTTCTCTTTCGCCGCTCACGGCCCGCTGAGTCTCCGCGCCGAATACGAGCGCGCCGCCAACGAACTCGCGCGCGCCGCGCCGAAACGCGGAGTTCTCACCGAAGCCGACCTCGCGCCGCTCCCCGAACCCGTGCAGCGCTACCTGCGACTCACTGGCTCCGTCGGCCAGCCACACCCACGCCTCACGCGCGCGACGTGGAAGGGCCGCATCCGCAGCTCGGCCACCGACCCGTGGATGGAGCTCACCGCCACCCAACTCAATTCGTGGGACGACACGCCCGGCCGCGCGTTCTTCATCGACGCGACGCTGAAGCACCTGCCAGTCGACGTGTTCCACCGCTTCATCGGGTCCGACGCCACCTTCCGCGTGCGCCCGATGTCTGCCTTCAATCTGATCAACGCCGGCGGTGAAGAACTCTCGCGCGCCGAGACGGTCACCATCTTGAACGACCTCTGCGTGCTCGCTCCCGCGCGATTGGTGGACCCGTCCATCACGCTCGAGCCCATCGACGCGCATGCGGCGCGTGTTCACTTCAAACGCGCTGGCCGCTCCGTCAGCGCGGAGCTGCGCTTCGACGACGCCGGCTGGCTCATCGACTTCATCTCCGACGATCGCCTCCAGGCTTCAGCCGACGGCGCGAGCTTCAAACCCCTTCGCTGGAGCACGCCGCTGCGCGAGCCCGCCGCGTTCCAGAACCGCAAGGCCATGCGCTTCGGAGAAGCCCGCTGGCACGAACCTTCCGGCGACTTCACCTACATCGAGCTCGAGCTCACGAATCTCGAAGTCGAGTGAAACGATATACGCCGGCCCGTCATTCGTTCTCGGAAACACCCCATGAACGAGTTCTGGAAAGCCGCCGTCGCCGAGCACGACCATCGCCTGGTGCTCTCGCTCCTCGCGACCGGTCTGCGGCTCGACGAAGCACGCGACGTCGCGCAGGAAGCGTGGCTGCGCGTGATGGAAGCCGCCGCCGCCGGCAAGCTCGACCGCATCGAATTGCCCGGTCTCGTGCTGCGTCAGGCATCGTTCATCGTGACGGATCGCCTGCGTCAGCAACGCGTGCGCATCCACACGCCGCTGAAGGACGCCGAAGGCCTCACCAGCAGCGACTCGAGCGAAGAAGCGACGCACGCCCATCAACTGCTCGCTGCACTGGAAGCCGGTCTCGCGCACGCCACGCCGCGCGAACGCTCGGTGCTTCGCTCCACGCTCGATCACCCCGACACGCGTCACGACTCGCTCGCCGCCGAAGAAGGCATCTCGGTGCAGCGCTTCCGTCAGGTGCTGTGTACCGTTCGCGCGCGACTGCGCCGCGTGTTGGAGGGCGAATGAGCGCGCACGTCTCCGTGCTCGAGCTGCATCAGTTCGTCACGCGCGGCGAGAGCTCGGCGCAGTTCGAAGCGCACGTGAACGACTGTGCGAGCTGCGCGCGAAGGCTGAGCGACTTCGCACGACGCGCGGTTTCTCCGGTGCCGGTGTTGACCGCCGATGACGCCGAGCCGCGTCGGCTCGCGGCGTTCGTGATGGCCTTCGCCGCGTGCCTCGCGGTGATGCTGGTGCAGGCGATTCGAGTGCCGAAGTTCGACGTCACGCCCGCGGCTCCCGAGGGAACACACGGCGTCGCGCGCAACGATGATCCACGCCTGAGTGAGTCGATCATCTTCCAGTCGACGGGACCGACCGACAGCGGAGCCATCGACTCCGGCGTTCGCTGATCAGCGCGCCGGGCCGAACGCGCGCTGCAGGTCGTCGGGCTGCTCGCTGAGTCTCACGCCGGGAAGAATGCCGCCGTCGGCCGCCGCCACTCGGAGCGACGTGACGCAGTCTTCATCGAACGTCACCCGCTCCACGCCCGGCGCGCGCGCAAAGAACATCGGGTCGCCCACGGTCCCGGGGACCTGGCACGACAGCACTTCGAGTTCCTCGCGCCGCGTGGTGAGCCACTTCGACCCTTTGCACTCTTCGCTCCGGGTCGGCACTCGAATCAGGCGCGCACCCGCGGGCGCGACCTTCATCCACCGGCGCACACACTGCAGGTCTTCCGAGTCCTCTTCCGCGCCCTCGAAGCGCAAGCGAAGCACGTAAGGCCCTTTGCGAACCGTCGCCGAGGTCGTGCTCTCGGACTCACAGCGCCACGGCCCCACCGGCCGCTCATCGGTGAAGTCTTCGCCCTTGCTGCGGGCGGGCGCTCTCACCTTTTGAACGACGAGACGCGCGCTCGTCGCGCCGACATCGAGCGTCTGCGTCGTGACGCTGTACGGCCCCGGGTAGAAACCAGCACCGACGTCGCGCGACACCCAACGCACGGTGTTGGCGTCTGCCGCAGGAAGCGGGTCACAGCGCGGCGGAGGTGGACCCGCATCGACCTCTTCAACGACTTCAACGGCGGGCGGCGACGCGAGCGCAGCTGGCGGCTGCTGCGTGCACCACATCGCTTCGCCCTCGACGTTCCACCGGCAGCCGGCCTGCTCACAGCTCGCGGCGGTCTGACACGCGCACGTCTGCGGAGAACACGCGAGACACTCGGTTCGGTAGCAGAACGTGTCCTGCAGCTCGCAGTTCGAAGTACACGAGCCCTGCCACGTGCCGCCGCGCGCGAGACAGGCGCGGCAATCGTCTTCCTGCGATGGGCGCGTGGTCCGGTGACAGGCGACGAAGCCGAGCACCACGACCAACAGCGCGCGCGTCGAACGCGAGAACACTCAGACCGTCGGCGCGGGAGCAGCCTTGCGACGCATGAACACGAACACGCCACCGCCGATGCCGCCCAGAATCGCTCCGATGGCGCACCAGTTCATCTGCATGCTGATCATTCGCTGCGCGCCCTGGAGCGCGACTTCCTGACACACGCACATCGCGCTCGCGCCGGAGCCGACGGTGTTGTCCCACGCGATGTACTTCGGACCGAAGAAGCTCGCCGCGAGCACTGCGAGCAGCGCGCCTGCCACGATGAAGCTCAAGACCGTCCGGACCATTTGCATGCGCCCTCAGATACCACGCAGCCTGAAAACGATTTCCGGAATGCGTTGTTCGTTCACGCGGTATGAGTGCCCAGCGCGATGATCACCCTGCTCGGCCTGCTGCTCACGTTTCTCTCGGTGCCGTGCTTCGCGATCATCCTCGTGCACGCGTTCTCGCGCAGCGTCGGCAGCGGCTTCATGGTGCTCTGCCTTCCGCTCTACTGTCTGTATTACGGGTTCTCGCAGTTCGAGCACCGCCGCAAAGGCCTCGTGCTCGCCGGCTGGCTCGGCTTCTTCGTGCTCGGCGTCACGCTCCGCATGGTCGGCGCTTCACTCGCAGCGCAGCCGTAACCTCGACCTGTTCACTCCAGTGCGCGGGGCTGCGCCCCCACCTCTGGTGCACGCGCGCTCCAGTGCCGCACTGCGGAACGCTGATCTGCATACATAGGTCGCCTGATCCGCATGGCCCCGGTCGTGCACTCTGGCCTCCGCATGATCCGCACTGCTCTTCTTGCCGCTGTGACCCTGGCGTCGACTGCCCTCGCGACTGGCGAGCGCATCACCGTCACCGGAGCCGCTGCCCCGCTCAAGGACATGCTCTGCGTCTCGATGAACTGCGTGAACGGTGGTGGCGCCCGTGACTTCGTCGTCTCCGGTAAGCCCGTGAAAGGCGGAGTGGAAATCGCGGTGGTGACCTCGACCGGTCAAGCCCGTTTGACCCACGTCGCGCCGCTCAACAGCTTCGGCCAAATCAGCTCGACCGACCTGGTTCACGCCTCGACGCTCGTCGTGCAGTCCATCGAGAAGGGGCCGATTGCCGCTCCCGCAGCCCCGAAGGCCAAGCTTTCGAAGCTCCAGAAGAACCGGAAGATGCTCCGCGCGGCGGTCGCCAAGCGCTGAGAATTCCATACTGCTCGTGTAGGTTTCGGTAGGGGCCTTGACATACATGCCCCCACTGGAGCATCGGTGTCCCTGATTTCTGCAAAGGGGACTCACAATGCACGACGCACACTCGAAGACGTCATCCGTTTCTTCGGTCAACAAGCGCACCGTTCACTCGACGTCGGCCGGCAAGTTCTCGCCGAGCTTCGGCGTGCGCCGCGGCCTCATCAAAGACCCGAACTGGCCGCCCGCGCAGTTCCCCGAGCACGGAGGCACCGCCGCGTCGCGCCGCTTCCGCCGCGTCGACACCAGCTTCATGGTGAGCGCGCGTGGTGAAGAGCTGAACGTGAAGGGCGACCTCTCGCAGGGCGGAGCGATGTTCCTCCTCGACCGTCGCCTCGACGTGAAGAGCGTCGACGTGGTGCTGCACGGCATGGCCGCGCGCGCCGAGGTGCTCAGCTGCTCGAAGAAGGGCTCGCTGTACGCGCACCACTGCCGCTTCACCGACTCCGACGAGTCGATGCCGCTGTGGAACGCGGTCGCGCGCAGCTGAGGCTCGACCCGGGGCGAGCCGAGAAAACACGCACCCGAATTTCGGGGTGGTAGCTTCGGCGCGTGCCTGTTGGCGACGAGACCATTCGCAACGTCTCCCTGGTCAGCGTCGCTGACCCGCTGATTGGTCACGTCGTCGAGCAGTACAAGGTCGAGAGCGTCGTCGGCACGGGAGCGATGGGCATCGTCTATCGCGGCGTGCACCAGGTCATCGGCAAGGCCGTGGCCATCAAGGTGCTCAAGCCCGACTTCGCCGACGACCCGGAGATGGTGCAGCGCCTCGTTCGCGAAGCGCGCACCGTGAACTCCATTCGGCACCCGGCCATCGTCGACATCTTCGGGTTCGGCACGCTCCCGCGCAGCGAGCAGCCGTACATCGTGATGGATCTGCTCGAGGGCACTCCGCTCGACGAGTACCTGAAGACGCATGCGCCGATGCGCCCGAAGGAAGTGTGGCCCTTCATCGACGTCCTCCTGTCAGCGCTCGCGGCCGCGCACGCCGTGGGCGTGATTCACCGCGATCTCAAGCCCGGCAACATCTTCGTGGAGTCGAAGCCCGACGGTGAGCACGGCATCAAGGTCATCGACTTCGGGCTCGCCAAGCAGGCCGACAAGGCCGGCGGCTCGGTGAAGCCCACCAACCCGGGCACGCTGCTGGGTACGCCCGCGTTCATGGCGCCGGAGCAGGTGCTGGGCACCAAGGTCACTCCGGCGACCGACCTCTACGCGGTGGGCGGCATCGTGTACCAGATGCTCACCAACCATCTTCCGCACGAGGGCCCGACGGCCATCGACGTGCTCAGCCAGAAGATGCAGCACGACCCCATTCACCCGCGGCAGTGGCAGCCGCACCTCGACGAAGAGCTCGATGACTGGGTGATGAACCTGCTGCAGCGCGAGCCCGAGAAGCGCATGAGCAACGCTGACGAGGCGCGCAAATCGCTTCGTCGCATCATCGACGGCCGCACCAGCGCCACCTCGCCGGTGAGCGCCTCAGGCAAGAACCCCGCGCTCTCGAAGACGACGAGTGGCGTGGTGCCCAAGCGCAGCTGGGGTGACGCCAAGACGGTCATCACCGAGACCGACGCGCCCGAGGGAAAAGACGCGCAGAAGATTACGGACAACCACGTCTCTCCGTGGTCCGAGACCACCGCGCCGCAGCAGGAGCTCGAGCCCACCGCCGCGCCGACGCGCTCGCCGTTCACTTCGGCTCAGGGCCCGACGCCGCGCACCGACGCACAGCTCGCGCGGCTCAACGCGCCGACGGTGATTGGTGAAGCGGCCACTCCGCCCGCCAACAACCCGGGCCGGCCGCGGCGGCAGGAAAGCCAGCCCACGCTCCCGCCCATCACCGGCCAGCACCCGAGCTCGGAAGACAGCACCCGGTCGACTGATCCCGCCGGGGAAAGCCCGATTGCTCAGGCGCCTTCGCACGTGCCGCTGTACATCGCCCTCGGAACGGCCATCGTGGCCCTGCTCATTGGGCTCGCGTATCTCTTCCTGCGGTAACCCGTCATGAAAGGCCGTAAGGTCGCGTCGTTCGGACGGTTCGGGGTTGGTTGGTGGGGCGTCGTCTAAGGGTAGGACATCAGACTTTGACTCTGAGTATCGTGGTTCGAATCCACGCGCCCCAGATGTAGCGAAATTGCGCGGGTGGGCGGCCCGCACGAAGTCAGCCAGAATCCTCACCAGTTGCCGTTGCCGTAGCGCGTTGCCTTCGCCCTGAGGGGGAGCAGCATGGCGGTCAAGGAGCTGCAGTTGGTGCCTGTCGGGCCTGTTCTCGCTGCGTTTTTGCGAGAGCTCGAGGCGCCCATCATGCAGGTGCTCGGTGTGAACGCGTACGTCGGGAAGGCGCTGCTCCCGCAGCCGGCCTTCGCGTTCAACAAAGACCGCAACCAGTTCCACACCACCGCCATCATGCGGCGGCTGCTCACAGTGAAGGACATGGGCACGCCGTTCATCATGGGCGTGGCCGACGTCGACCTCTTCGTTCCTGATTCTTCGTTCGTGTACGGCGAGGCCGACCGTGAGTCGCACGCGTCGGTGATGTCGTTGTGGCGTTTGAAGGGCGAAGGCGAGGCGTGGAAGCGCCGCACCTTCGTCGAAGCGGTGCACCAGGCCGGCCATCTCATTGGTCTGTCGTTCTGCGAAGACGCGAGGTGCGCGATGTACTTCGCGAGCACCATCACCGACGCCGAGCGCCGCCAGCTCCACCTCTGCAACAACTGTCGCAACGAGCTGGCGAAGATTCGAAGGGTGTGAGCGTCTTGGGCTTCATGAAGCGCTCGCTGCTCGTCGTCCTCGTCGCGTTGGTCGCTCTGCCCGGCTGCTTCCTCTTCAACGGCGGAGGCGGTGGTGGTGGCACCGGAGGCGGCACTGGCGGTGGAGGCGGCGGCACGGCCTTCACCTTCACCAAGGGCTTCGCCTTCGTTCGCCGCGATGACCGCAACGTCTATCTGGTCGACGACGGCGACCCGAACACCACCACCACGCTCACGCAGTCCGCGAACGTGCGCACGCCGTCGTTCTCGAAAGACGGCAAGCGGCTGGTCTTCGTGCGCGGCGGCGCGATGGACGCGGAGCTGGCGAGCGTCGCGACCGAAGGCGGCCTCATCACCACCGTGCTCGCGAGCTCGGGAACAGCGAAGAACTTCAAGACGCCGGTGTATTCGCCCGATGGCACGCGCATCGTGTTCGGCTTCGACGAAGGCAACGTGCAGCGCATCGGCATCGTGAACGCCGACGGCACCGGCTTCAGCGCGCTGGCCACCGGTGGTCTCGCGCAGGCCTTCCCCTCGTTCACACCCGACGGGCTGGCGGTCATCGTCGCCGCCGGCGGCGTGGGCCTGGGCTTCACGCAGCTCGAAAAAATCACGCTCGCCACCAACTCGGTGAGCAACGTCACCAACACGCTGGGCAACACCGCGCAGGCGATTCAGAACCGCGTGCTGGTGTCGCCCGACGGCACGAAGGCGGTGTTCGATGCGCGCGTGTCGAGCGGCTCGACGCGGTTGTTCGTCATCGACCTGAGCACGAAGGTGGTGACGTCTCCGTTCGTGGGCGACGCGAACACCAACGACACCTTCCCGTGCTGGATGAGCGACTCGGTGGTCGCCTTCTCGTCGGACTCGGGCGGCAGCGACAACGTCTACAAAATCACCCTGCCGATGGACTCGGCGTCGCTGCTGGTGCCCAAGGCCATCGAACCCGCCTACGTGGTGGTCGCCGTCACGCCCTGATCACGGCTCGCAGTCGCGCGTAATCGGGCTGCAGGTGCCGATGATCAAGCACGCTTCGCCCGGCTGGAAGCACAGACCGAAGCCGCCGAACATGCCGCAGCACGCGTTGGGGCCGCAGTCGTCGTCAGCCGTGCAGCTCAGCGGGAAGCCGGCGTCGCCGGGGAAACCACCGCCGCCGTCGACTCCGTTCGGCACGCACTGGGCCTGTGAGACGCTGCAACTCGAGCCGCTCGTGCACGAGATGCACGACGAGCCGGGGCTGCCGTTGCCGCACTGCGTGTTGGTGAAGGCCACCGGGTCGACGCACGCCGTGCCGTTGCAGCAGCCGTTGCACGTGCCGGGACCGCAATTGCTGCTGACGCACTGGCCGCCGCTGCACGACTGACCCGCGGCCGTGTCGCACGCCTGGCAGAAGCCACCGTTGCGACCGCAGGTCGTGTTGCTCGTGCCCGGGTTGCAGGCGCCGGTGTTGATGTTGATGCAGCCGTTGCACGGCGTGCACGTGCCGTTCACGCACGTCGTGGAAGGGCCGCAGCTCGAGCACATCGCGCCGCCAGCACCACAGCGCGAAGGCGTGGTGTTGGTGATGCAGACGCCGCTCGTGGTGCAGCAGCCGGAGGGACAGTTCGAGGGGCCGCAGCTCCCCGTGCCGCCGCCCGTGGGTCCACCGCCGCCAGTCGCTCCGCCACCGCCCGTTGCTCCGCCGCCGCCCGTCACGCCGCCGCCGCCCGTCGGTCCACCGCCAGTTGCTCCGCCGCCGCCGGTGGTTCCTCCGCCTCCGCCCGTCACGCCGCCGCCGGTACCTCCGCCGGTGGTTCCGCCGCCCGTCGCTGCGCCACCGCCCGTCGCTGCGCCGCCGCCGCCGTTCGCTGCGCCGCCGCCCGTCGCGCCACCACCCTGCCCGCCGCCCGACGCGGTCTGCGTCAGACACTGGCCGAAGGTGCACGCCTGAATGCTGGTGCAGAGCTGACAGAGCGCTCCGCCGGCGCCGCACGCGGTGTTCGAGCCGCCGGGCTGGCACAGGCCGCTCTGATCACAGCAACCCGAAGGACAGTTGGCGGTGCTGCACTTCGCGGTCGGCGTGCCGCACGACGTGACGGCGAACATCGCCGAGGCGCTGACGAAGAACGCGAGGAGAACGGGGAGTCGCTTCATGGCGAGCGGGCGCGTAGCAGCATCAGCGCGATGGGCTCAATGCCGTCCGTGCTCGTGGTTCTCCGCAACACCCGAGACGCGCTCGGAGTGCAGAAAAAGGTCTGTCGACGCGCGAACGCAGCAGGCACATTCCACGGCCATGGCTCATCCCCACGAAGCGATCGCGATTGCCTGGCTCGACGCGTTCAACGCCGGTGACGTGCCGCGCCTCGTCGCGCTGTACGCCGAAGACTGCACGCACACGTCGCCGAAGATTCGCGCGCTGCACCCCGAGACGGGCGGCAAGTTGCTCGGTCGCGCGGCGCTCACCACGTGGTGGGCCGACGCGATGAAGCGACTGCCGGGGCTGCGCTACGAGAAGACCGCGGTGACGGCGAACGACGAGCGCGTGTTCCTCGAGTACGTGCGTCACGCTCCCGATGGGCCGCCGATGCCGGTCGCGGAGGTGTTCGACGTTCGCGCGGGGAAGATCGTCGCGTCGCGCGTGTACCACGGGTGATCGCCGTGCTCGCCTCAGCCGCTGACGCCAGGAGCGGGAATTGAATCGCTCACTGCTCTACGTGACGGTGCTCGTCATCGCGACGTGCGGGCTCATCTACGAGCTCATCGTCGGCACGCTCGCGAGCTACCTGCTGGGCGACAGCATCACGCAGTTCTCCACCGTCATCGGCGTGTACCTCTTCGCGCTCGGCATCGGCGCGTGGCTCTCGAACTTCATCGACAAGGGCGTGCCGCAGCGCTTCGTCGAGATCGAGCTCGCCGTCGCGCTGTGCGGAGGCATCAGCTCACCGTTCCTCTTCGCCACCTTCGCCGCGGGCTCCGGTTTCCGCGTCGCGCTGTACGGCATGGTGCTCGTCATCGGCACGCTCGTCGGTCTCGAGATTCCGCTGCTCATGCGAATCATGAAGGAGCAGCTCGAGTTCAAAGCGCTCGTCTCGCGCGTCCTGACCTTCGACTACCTGGGCTCGCTCTTCGCGTCGCTGCTCTTCCCCATCGTGCTCGTGCCCAAGCTCGGCCTGGTGCGCACCTCGCTGGTGTTCGGCCTCGTGAACGCACTGGTCGGGTTGTGGAGCACGTGGCTGCTCGCTCCGGTGCTGGGCTCGGTGACGCGCTTGCGCATCAAGGCCATCGCGGTGAGTGCGGTGTTGCTCGTCGGCGTCGCGCTCGGCGACTCGATGACGTCGCTCTTCGAGGAGCAGCTCTACAACGACGAGGTCGTGCACGCCGAGAGCACGCCGTACCAGCGCATCGTGATGACGCGCAGCCACCGCGGCTTCTCGCTCTTCTTGAACGGGAACCTGCAGTTCAGCTCGGTCGACGAGTACCGCTACCACGAGGCGCTGGTGCACCCCGCGTTTCAGGCCGCGGAGAAGCGCGCCCAGATTCTGATTCTCGGCGGCGGTGACGGGCTCGCGGCGCGAGAGGTGTTTCGCTACGGCGACGAAGTGCAGCGCGTGACGCTGGTCGATCTCGATCCCGCGATGACGAAGCTGGCGGTGAAGACCGAGGAGCTCGCGAAGCTGAACGCGCATTCGCTCGAGAACCCGAAGCTGCGCGTCATCAACGACGACGCGATGCAGTGGCTCACCGAAACCAGCGAGCAGTTCGACGTGGTCATCGTCGACTTTCCCGACCCCAACAATTTCTCGCTCGGCAAGCTGTACACCACGCGCTTCTACGCGCTGCTCGAGAAGCGGCTCGCGCCCGGCGGAGTGGCAGTCATTCAAAGTACGTCGCCGCTCTTCGCGCGCAAGAGCTATTGGTGCATCGACGCGACGATTCGCGCGAGCGGCTTCACCACGCGGCCGTACCACGTGTGGGTGCCGAGCTTCGGTGAGTGGGGTTACGTGCTCGCGAGCAAATCGTCGATGGAACCGAAGCACGCGTTGCCCGAGGCGCTGCAGTTCCTCAGCGACGACACCATGCCCACGCTCTTCCACTTCCCGAAGGACATGGACCAGGTGCCCGCCGAGGTGAATCGGCTCAACAACCAGGTGTTGGTTCACTACTACGAGGAAGAGTGGCGTCGGTGGAACTGATCAGCTGATCACCATGCCGCGCCGCTGGGCTGTGTCGGCATCAGGTTGAGCATCGTCGCGCCGGGTGTGTTGCACGCGTTGCCTGCCGAGCACTTCGACGCCAGCCGCAGTCCCGAGGTGGTGAAGCTGATCAGCTTCACGTCGAAGCCCATGATGGCGGTCGCCTCGAGCGTCCACGCCGTCGCGCCACCAGGGTCGATGATCAACAGCACGGAGCGGTTGGCGATGCGCAACAGCACCACCGCGCGCGTTCCCTTCAGGGCGAAGTCGACGAGCGTCGCACCGGACAGATTGAGCTCGAGGTCGACGGTGACGAGCTGCGGCACGAGGCTCTGAATGCGCAGCGTTTGATCAGTCAGCCACACCATCGCCACGTTCGATCCGTCAGTCGCGAGCTGCGGGGGCGACGTGGCGTTGCTGCTCGCGATACCGAGCGGAGTGGCGGAAGTCGCAAACGCCGTGAACTGCATCGCGACCGTCTCCGAGGTGTTCCCGGTGCCGACCACGAAGACGCTGACGCCTCCCGCGGTCAGGGCGTCGGTGGGCGTGAACTGCGGCGAGCCACTGAGTGTCACCGGCTGCACCATCGGTGTGCCGCCGTCGTAATCGAGCCGCTCGATCTCGGGGCCGTTGCCGATGAGGAAAATCCCCTGCGCGCCGCCGTTGTTGAAGTCGGTGAGGACCGGGCTGCTCACCGTCGCGAGGGCCGAGCGGTTGGAGCTCGCGATGTTCGTCGCCGTGACGACGTCGATGCTGATGTTGGCGGGGACTTCGTTGCAACCGACGAGCGGTGAAGCGAACGCACCGCCGCAACCCATCGGGACGTTCGCCGATTCTCGCGCTGAGCCGTCGCCGATGCGCCACGCCGAGAAGCCCGTCGTGCTCTTTTCGTAGAGCACGGTGAAGGTGCTCACCTGGCGCAGGAGGATCGGCGTGCGGTTCTGCTGCATGCCGAGCGAGAAGTCGTTCGCTTGATTGAAGGTGTAGACCGCGCCGGCATCGCTGATGTCGACCACGAGGCCCGCATCGTTCGCGCCTCCGCCCGTCGCACCGCCGCCACCACCGGTCACGCCTCCGCCGCCGCCCGTCGCGCCACCACCGCCGCCCGTCGCGCTGCCGCCGCCCGTCGCGCCACCACCGCCGCCGGTCACGCCACCGCCGCCGGTCACGCCTCCTCCGCCGCCGGTCACTCCTCCTCCGCCGCCGCCGGTCACTCCGCCTCCGCCCCCGGTCACTCCGCCACCGCCACTCGCGCCACCACCGCCCATCGCTTCGCCACCACCGCCCATCGCTTCGCCACCGCCGACGCCTCCGCCCACGCCGGCGTCGACGTCGGCGCAGATGCCCTCGATGGAGTTGATGGCGCGGCACTGCTTCATCCGCTCGTCTTCCCAGTTCGGGCAGCCGACGAGGACGGCGGAGATTGCGACGAGAAGCGGGAGCCGACGATGGCCCCTCACCCCAGCCCGCTCCCCGCTTCGCAAGGAGAGGGGGTTCACCAGGCACCTCCGACGGAGACGAATGCTCCGTCACGCAGTGGAACGACCGCGACCTTCGGCGCGGAGCTGCTGCTCGTCAGGCCCCACACCACGGCACCTGCGAGCGCGGCGACGCCCACGCCACCGACGATGAAGCCCAGCGTGCCCTGCGTTTTTCCGGTCTCGATGGCGGTCGACAACTTCGCCGCCGTGTCTGCGTTGTGCACCTGGTCGAGCGCGGCGGTGTTCGAGAGCACCACCAGCGTGACGCCCGTTGCGAGCGCGGCCACGCCCACTCCACCGAGCACGAGTGGACCGGCGTTTCCCGAAGAAGCGCGAGGCGCGACCGCGTCGACCATCACCTCGGCCTGACGGTCCAACCAATCGAGCAGCGCGCCTTCGGAGCCCAGCCGCTCACTCGCCGACCACCACACCTGGCCCGACTTTCCGCGCAGCACCCGCAACGTCGCGAGAAAGCCGCTCTCGGATTTCACGACCGTGCCCACGATGATTCCGTCGGCCCCGAGCGCCGAAGCGACCTCGACCAGACACTCGTTGCCCACCGAATCGCAGCCCAGCAACGCCTTCTGCCGCTGCATACCGAGCAGCTGTTCGATGTCGGCCGCGGTCGTCACCTCGACACGCCCACCGCGTCGCGCGACTTCGGCGAAGCGCTCGGTCCACGCGCGAGCGAGCGCAGGGTCGGCGCCGGTGGCCTGAAAGCCGGTGGTGGCCAACTTGAGTGGAGCGGCGCACAGCACCATCAACGACAGGGCAACGGGCGTCACGGGTGCGAGAGCCTACTCCGGCGGAGGCGCGTCGACTTCTTCATCGCCTTCCACCAACCACGCGAGCGCGTCGGTGCGAGCCTGCGCCGTGCCGAGGATGGTGGCGAGCGACGCGTCATCGAGCGAGCTCAAGCGCGCCGCGTCGAGGCGGTAGCCCACGTGCGGGCTGGCGTCGGCGAACAACTCCGCGAGCACCGAGCGGCACCAGAAGCGCAGACCGGCGATGGCCTCGGCCGCTTTGCCGCCCTTCGCCGCGGTGGCGCGATCGAACCCGCGCGACTCGATGGCGCTGAGCAATTCGTCGAGCTCGGGGTCGGGCTCGAGCGCGTTGGGGTCTTCGAGAATCGAGCGCGCGTACACCTCGGAGCGAATCGCTTCGAGCAGCGCCTCGTGCAGCGCGAGCATGGTCTCGACCTCGTCGAGCGCGCGCAGACCGGATTGTTCGAGGAAGGACTCCGCGTCGCGCATCAGCGGGAGCGTGATCATCAATTCCTGCACGTCGGTGCGCGTCTCGAGCCCGGGAAGTTCGGCTCGCTGCAGCGACCACAACAACACCTGCAGCTCCTCGGTGGCCCAGCTCACGGTGTCGAGGTCTTCCTCGTTCCACGTGCCGAGCTCGGAATCGAAGAGCTCGACACCTTCTTCACCGAGATTTCCATACAGCCCGTAGCGCTCGACCCACTTCGAGAGCTGCGTGAAGCGCATCAGGTCTTTGTTCGACTCGAGACGCGCGCGTTCGCAGAGCGCGGCAATCATCAACGCGCGGCTGGCCACCACGTCGGGCTCGGGCGGAGCACCCACCACTTCGTCGTCTGCTTCGGCCTTCAGCGCGTGACCTTCGCGGGCCGTGGGTTCATCGGGGTCGAACAGCGGCGTTCGTGAGGTGGCCATGGCAGACGCGAAGGGTACACTGCCGCCACGCATGCGAGTCCTGATTCTCCTCGCGCTCTTCGCGCTCACCGCGTGCGGCCCCAAGACGATGCAGGCGCGCTTGAAGGACGCCGAGCGGCTGGCCGACAAGGCCTCGAGCGCGCTCGACAAGGCCGAGAAGGCGGGCCGCGAGCTCGAGCCGAAGGACATGGAGCGCGCGCTCGAAGACGCGAAGGAGTACCTCGCCGCGAAAGACAGCGAGCTGTACCCCGAAGCGCAGATGAACATCGACCGCTACAAGGAACTCGCGGCGCAGGTTCCAGCGGTGAAGGCGGCGCGAGAAAAGAAGGACCTCGACGAGCGGCTCAACAAGGCCCGCGACCGAATCGTGCCGCGCGTGCAGGCGATGCTCGCGGCGCAAGATGCGTTGGTCGAGAACGCTCCGACGAAGTCGAAGTGTGAGGACCTCGAGGAACGTTCGAAGGCGCTCAAGGACGCGGTGAACGACGACCTCGACCTCTTCGTGAAGGACGCTGACTTCGCGGCGTGGGCCAAATCGCAGCTCAAGAAAGTCGACCTCGCGACCGACGCCGCGAAGACGGGCCGGCGCGGCCTCGCGTTCCTCGATGGACCGGTCGCGGTGTGGAAGGACGCGCTGTCGCAATACAAAGACGTGAAGGGCAAGAAGGACCCCGAGGACAAGGAGAAGCTCCTCGGTGAAGTGCGCGGCAAATACGCGGCGTGCAGCAAAGACGCGAAGCCCTTCAACGGCGACAAGGCGACCAAAGACATCGCGTTCGTGATGCCCGAGGGAAAACCGCAGACGCCGTCGCAGCTCATCGAGACCTGCGACAAGGCGCTCAAGAGCGGCGAGAAGGAATGGAAGGCCGTCGTCGCTGCTTCCGCGAAGGCGAAGGCCGCGAAGAACAAGCCGCCTCCGAAGAAGAAGCCCGGGAAGAAATGAGCACGCACTTCCGGGCGTGCAACCTGTGCGAAGCGATTTGCGGGCTGGCCATCGAGCACGACGGCGGCCAGGTGAAATCGATTCGCGGCGACAAGGACGACCCGTTCTCGCGTGGCCACATCTGTCCCAAGGCGCTGGCGCTCGGTGACGTGCACCACGACCCTGACCGCGTTCGCACTCCGCTCAAGCGCGAGGGCACGAAGTTCGTCGAGGTGAGCTGGGAAGAAGCGTTCACCGACATCGGGCAGAGGCTGCGCGCGATTCGCCGCGAGCACGGGCGCGACGCGGTGGGCTTCACGCAGGGCAACCCGGTGCTCCACAACCTCGGCGCGTCCATCTACTGCCAGACGATATTGCCGTGGGCGCTCGGCACACGGAGTCGGTTCTCCTCCGTCTCCGTCGACAACCTGCCGCGCATGGTCGTCTCGCGGTGGATGTACGGGAACCAGACCGTCATCGCCGTGCCCGACGTCGATCGCTCGCAGTACTTCCTGGTGCTGGGCGCGAATCCGATGGCGAGCAACGGCTCGCTGATGACCGCTCCAGACTTGGCGAAGCGCTTGAAGGCGCTGCGCGCGCGCGGTGGCCGACTGGTGCTGGTCGACCCACGACGTACCGAGACGGCCGAGCTCGCCGACGAGCACCACTTCATTCGTCCCGGTCGCGACGCGCTGTTTCTGCTCGGGCTGGTGCACACGCTGTTCGCTTCAGGGTTGACCCGCGCCGACAGGCTTGGCGTCGCGGTGCGCGGCCTCGAGCAGGTGCGCGACCTCGTCGCGCCGTGGACTCCGGAACGCGTCGCGCCGCTCACCGGCATCGACGCCGACGTCATCAGACGCATCGCGCGTGAACTCGCGACCACCGAGGGCGCGGTCGTCTACGGGCGCATGGGCGTCTCGACGCAGACCTTCGGAGCCCTCGCCACCTGGCTCATCGACGTGCTCAACGTGCTCACCGGTCAGCTCGATTCTCCGGGCGGGCCGATGTTCACCACGCCCGCGGTCGATCTCGTCGGCATCGCCACGCGGCTGGGTCAGCCCGGCTCGTTCGACACCTACCGAAGCCGCGTGCGCGCGCTGCCGGAGTTCAACGGTGAGCTCCCCATCGTCACGCTCGCCGAGGAAATCGAGACGCCGGGGCCGGGTCAGGTGCGCGCGCTGCTGGTCACCGCGCACAACCCGGTGCTGTCGGCGCCCAACGGTCCACGTGTCGACGCGGCGCTCTCGAAGTTGGACTTGATGGTGGCGGTCGACCCGTACGTGAACGAGACGACGCGACACGCGCACTACCTCTTGCCTCCCACCAGCGCGCTCGAGCGGCAGCACTACGACCTCGCGCTGCACGCGTACGGCATTCGCAACACCGCGCGGTGGAACGAGCCGCTGTTCACTCCGCAGCCGGGCGCGCTCGACGATTGGCAGATTTATCTGCGGCTCGCGGCGGAGACCTTCGAGTCGTCGCTCTTGCGAAAGTTCATCTGGAAGCTCGGGCACACGCTGACACCGAAGCGCATCGTCGATCTCTTGCTGCGCCTCGGGCCGCACTCGCTCACCGTCGAGAAGTTGAAGCAGCACCCGCACGGCGTCGACTTGGGCGCGCTCGAGCCGCGACTCGCGAAGCTGGCTCCGAAGGGCATCGAGCTCGCGCCGAGCGCGCTGGTGAAAGACCTCGAGCGGCTCGAAGCCCAGACCCAGAAGTGGACTGCGTCTCCCGCTTCGCTCGAGCTGATCGGCCGTCGAGATCTGCGCAGCAACAACTCGTGGCTCCACAACTCGCTGCGGCTGGTGAAAGGGCCGGTGCGCTGCACGTTGATCATGAACCCGCTCGACGCGACCGCGCGCGGCTTCACCACGGGTCAGCGCGTGCTGGTGCGTGCCGCGAAGGGCACGGCCGAAGTGCCGCTCGAGGTGAGTGACGAGATGATGCGCGGCGTGGTGAGTCTCCCGCACGGTTGGGGCCACGACCGCGAGGGCATCAAGCTCTCCGTCGCGCAGCGGCACGCGGGCACGAGCGTGAACGACGTCACCGACGAAACGCTGATCGACGCGCTGTGCGGAACCGCCGCGCTCAACGGGGTCACAGTCGAGGTGGTTTCCCTACCTTGAGCACACGCGACGACCTGAGTTCACACGAGTGATTGAGTGCGTTTGCGTTGCTCTCAAAATCCGCGACAACACTGCCCTTCGTTCAGCAGATACTCCCCCAAATCGCCCCGCTTTTCCCGTCAGTGCTCGCCGCTGACTCCCACGCCCGAAGGACCCACTCATGTCGCTGATCAAGTCGATCTCTTCTGCCGCCTCGTCTGCCATCGCCGCCGCGAAGAAGGCCGCTGCTGATGCCGCGAAGAAGGCCGCTGCTGATGCCGCGAAGAAGGCCGCCGCTGACGCTGCGAAGAAGGCCGCTGCCGCTGCTGCGAAGAAGGCCGCCGACGCCGCGAAGCGCAAGGACGGCTTCGAGGGCAAGCACCTCGACAAGCTCACCAAGAACTACTCGGCCAACAAGGACATCAAGGGCAACCTCGGCCGCGAGACGAAGCTCAACAAGGACGGCTCGGTCACCCAGGGCTTCGAGAAGACCAAGAAGGGCACGG
This sequence comes from Archangium sp., assembly GCA_047600485.1. Classification (GTDB taxonomy): domain Bacteria; phylum Myxococcota; class Myxococcia; order Myxococcales; family Myxococcaceae; genus Archangium_A. The sequence continues at coordinate 8,190,777 of JASGKS010000001.1, read as the reverse complement.
TCACCAAGGAAGAGCTGACCACCAAGCGCAACAAGTACACCGGTCAGTCGGAGATGAAGTTCGAGTCGACCTCGACCACGAAGGGCAAGGGCGACAACTTCCGCGAGACGAAGGCCAAGTTCGAGGCGAAGACCGACCTGCTGGGCCGCGCGACGTCGACGCAGTCGAAAGACGTCACCATCAAGAAGGGCGACACCACCACCGTCGAGGGCCGCAAGACCGACGTCGCGCAGTGGGGCGTGAAGAACGTCACCGACACCAACTCGAAGGCCGTGGAGAAGGGCGACACCACGACCACCGATTCGCGCTCGGTCACCAAGGGCAACTTCGGCACCAAGCAGACCGTGACCGAGAAGAAGGTCGAGGTGAAGAACGGCGACGCCACGACCACCACCACGAGCAAGGACACGAAGGGCACCAGCTTCAACCTCTCGCACAGCACCGAGTTCAAGGACGGCAAGTTCACGCTGAAGGACAGCGCGGACTGGAAGAAGAACTCCTTCAACAAGGAAGTCGGCAAGGAGAAGGAGTGGAAGCTGAAGGACGTGAAGCCCGATTCTGGTTTCACGCAGAAGCAGACCACCGGCGTGCAGAGCAAGCTCGACAAGGCGAAGCTGGCCGGCGACGCGCTCGGTGCGGCGGGCGTGAAGAAGGAATGGAAGGGCCAGGAGTGGGACACCGCGAAGCTCTCGGAGCTCGACGGCGAGAAGGCGCACTTCGTCGGCTCGAAGGTCGGCACGTCGGGCTCGAGCTCCATCTCGGTCGGAGCGAACGGCGTCGACGCCAAGTTCAAGCGTGAGGCGAGCGCGGGTTTGTATGCGCAGCACAACGACTCGGTCACCGGCGCGCACGGCACGGCCTCGTACAAAGCGGGCGCGAAGCTCGAGGCGAAGGCTGGCGTCGATGGTCAAGCCAAACTGAACCTGAACGGTCTCGACGCGAGCGTGAACGCGAAGGTCGGCGTGTCGGCCGAAGCCAGCATCAGTGGAAAACTCGAGTCGAACTCGCTCGGAAAAATCGGCGGCGTGGACGTGAAGGTCGGCGCCGAAGGCACGGCGAAGGTGAGCGCGGAGCTCGAGGCGCACGCCAACGGCACGGTGAAGATCACTCGCAATCCGCCCACCGCGGTCGCGGAAGGCAGCGTCGGCGCGTCGGCGGTGGCGAAGGCCGAAGCCGAAGTGAAGCTCTCGGCGGGTCCCTTCGCGGTGAAGGCGTCGGGCTACGCGAGCGCGGGCGCCGAGGCGAAGGCGTCGGGCGTCATCGGCTACCAGGACGGCAAGCTGAAGATTGGTGGCTCGGCGGGCGCGGCGCTCGGCCTGGGTCTCGGTGGCTCGGTCAACGTCGAGGTCGACGTGAAGCAGATCGGCGAGATGGCCAAGAACACCGCGGTCAAATACGGCGACCAGAACGGCGACGGAAAGCTCGGGCTCGACGACGTCAGCGCGGGTGCGAAGAACCTCGCGACGGGCGCGGCGAACGTGGCCAGCAACGCGGTCAGCGGCGCTACCTCGGCGGTGTCGAGCGCGGCGAAGACGGTGCGTTCGTGGCTGCCGTGGTGATCAGTTCGCTCGTGATCAGCTGAGCAAAAGCGGCGACACTTCGCCGCCATGGCACAGACCGAACTCTTTCGTCAGGGCCTCGCCGAACTGAAGGCAGGCCGCTTCGCGGAAGCGCGAAAGCTCTTCAACGAAAACGAAGAGAAGACCGGCACCGCGAAGGAAACGCGTGAGCTGCTGAAGACCGCGGAAGCCAACCTCGCGGCCGGCAAGTTGAACGACGGCGCGCAGCAGCTGCAGGCCGTGCTCGAGCGCAACCCCGGCCTCCCCGAGGTGTACGTCGGGCTCGCGCGCGTGGCGCTGTTCACCGGGCAAATCGCCGACGCGCGCACGCACGCCATGGGCGCGGTGAAGGTCGGGCCGCAGTTGCCGCTCGCGTGGACGCTGCTCGGCCTCGTGCACGAGAGCGAAGGCGACGTGAAGGGCGCGCTGCCGCACCTCGAGAAGGGCGCACAGTTCGGTCAGAACGTCTTCCTCTGCCAGTTCAACTACGGGCGCGTGCTCGCGAGTGAAGGCCGCGGCCAGGAAGCGGTGCCGTTTCTCACGCGCGCGACCGAGCTGGAGCCGCGCAACCCCGACGGCTTCATCTTCCTCGGGCTCGCGCTGCGACTGCTCAAGCAATACGAGAAGGCGCTCAAGACCATCGAGAAGGGGAAGGACCTCAACCCGAAGAACCCCGACGGCTGGGCGACGCTCGCCGACGTGTTGTTCGAGGTGAAGGAGTTCAAGGCCGCGCGCGACATTCTCGACGCGGGTCTGAAGGCGGTGGGCGACCACCCTGCGCTGCTCGAGAAGGTGACGGCGTGCGCGATGATGCTCAACGACGTCGAGGGCGCGATTGGGTACGTCGAGCGCGAGCTGAAGGTGGTGCCGAACTACGAGCAGGCGTGGCTCAACCTCGCGCATCTCTCACTGCTCACCGAGAACCTCGACCGCAGCGAGCAGGCCGCGCGGCAGCTGCTCAAGGTGAACCCGAAGAGCTGGGAAGCGTGGCTGCACCTCGGCAATTTGTACGACGCGGTGCCCGACGAAGTGCGCGCGGAAGAGGCGTATCGGAACGCGCTGCGGTTCGCTCCGGACAACTGGAAGGTGATGATGAACTTCGCGACCGCGCTGATTCAGACGAAGAATCCCGCGAAGCACAAGGAAGCGAAGGACGTGCTGTTGAAGGCGAAGCCGCTGGTGCCGGCCGGTGAGTGGCGCGTGCACTACAACCTCGCGCTCGCGTACGTGCGCCTCGGCGACACGAAGGAAGCGCTCGCGCTGGCGCGCGAGGTTCAGACGAAGGGCGCCCCGACTGACCCCATCGTGGCCGAGGCGAAGAAGCTCGAAAGCAATCTGCTCGAGAAGAACTGAGCTGCATCATGCGCTCGTTCGCCTCCGACTGGTCTGCGACCAGTCGAGTTCGCGACCTTCGGTCTCGACCGGCTCGCTCGCTTGATCAGTGCATGTTGCCGAAGCCGGCGATGCGTGAATCGCCGACGGCGTACGTGTTGCGGCGAACCGCGTCGCTCGAGTTGCCCTCGATGGTCTGCACGTAGAGCCGGCCGTTGCGCTTGAAGACCTTCTCGACGATGCCGGTGTGCTCCGCCGTGGGGCCCGAGCCCGGGTGCCAGTCGAACATGATGATGTCGCCCGGCTTGGGGTTGTTGCGCGTGTACGTGCCGTTCTGGTGCAGCATCGAGAGCAGCGTCGGCGTGTACGACTGGTTCAGCTTCTTGCCGCTCTTCGTGTAGCAGTAGCTGACGAAGTCAGCGCACCAGGCCTCGGGGCCGCGACCGAAGAACGCGCTGAACGGGTTGCCGTTCTCGCCGCGCTCGTGGAAGCCGAGGTGACGGCGCGCGGTCTCGATGACCTTGTTGCGCCAGTCGTTCTTCGCCTTGAGGTCCTTCTTCATCTTGGCGAGCTCGTTGGTGCCGATCTTCCCGTCCTGCGTGAGGTGCGCCTTCTTCTCGTAGGCCTTCACCGCGCGGAGCGTCTTCTTGTCGAACAGCCCGTCGATCTTCCCGGGGTTGAAGCCGAGCTTCTTCAGCAGCGTCTCGCTGGCCTTCACCGCTCCGCTGCGCTCGTTCAGCGCCTGCGCCGGGTCAGCCGGCTTCTTCGAGAGGATGAAGCTCTTCTGCAGCGCCTTCCAGGTGCGGCCGTCGACGGTGCCGGTGACGGGCAGCTTCGACTTGCTCTGGAACTGCTTCACCATCGCCTCGGTGCGCTCGTCGAACTTGCCGGTGGTGTGCTTGGGGTCGAAGCCCGCCGCCTTGAGGTGCTTCTGCACGTTGGCGATGGCGTTGCCGGTCGCTCCTTCGGCGAGTGGGCCGCGGGCGATGGCGTTGGCGGTGGCGCGATCGACGCGGGTCTGCGCGGCGGTGGGCGCGAGGCGACGGCGCTCGGGAGCGTGCGACAACTTCGCGAGCTCGCCGTTGAGCACCTTGTTCGCCGCGTTGCCGAAGCCGGCGACGTCCTTGTTCTTGAATTCCTTCTGGTCGGCGCGGAACGCCTTCGCGGCCTTGCCGAGCTGGCGGTCGTAGACACCGTCAATCTTGCCGACGTCGTAGCCGAGCTTCTTGAGGCGCTTCTCGAGCGTCTCGATGCCGGCCGACTTCTGGCCGACCGACACGAAGCCGTCCTTCTTCTTGGCGTGGTCGTGAATGCGCTCGGCGGTGTGCTGCAGCTTGGCGCGCGTCGCGGGGTCGAGCTGACCGGTCGAGGGCAGGCCCCACGCCGACTGGAACGTCTTGAGCGCGTTGGTGAAGGCAGGCGTCGAGACACCATCGATGGCGCCGGGGTTGAAGCCCGCGAGCTTGAGCTGCTTCTCGGCCAACTTGAGCTGGGCCTTCGTCGGCTGCGGGACCGGAATCGTCGGCGGGAGCGGGCGCGGCGGCGTCGTCGGGATGCGGATGGTCATGCGGAAGTGTCGACAGATGTGCACACTCGATTTCTGCGAGGTGCTGTCAACGAAGCTGACGGATCAGCCCCCTTTTCCGCTCGAATTTCGCGATGAATTACGCGGGCCGAACGCGCTCTTCGAACATTGGATACAGCAGTCGCTCCTCGCTCTGTCGGCGCGACGCGAGCAGGTGCTGCGCGTCGGGCCATTCCTTCTTCAGCGCGGCGACGTCGGCCGGGCTCTCGACGCTGCGCGAGAGAAACACTTTCGCGCCCTCGCTCACGCGCTTCATGTTGTCAGCGAAGGTGCGGATCATTCGCGCGTCGGGTGAACGGCGATCGACGCTCTCCAACAACCGCGGGTAGAGATTTTCGTCTTCGAGCGCGAGGTGCTGCAGCAACGCCGCGCCGTAGGCCTGCAACGCGTCTCTCACACGCGCCACGTCGCCCTCGTGATGGAGCGCGACCGTCAACGCCTTGCTCAAGGCATCGAGCTCGAGGTGTTGGGCGCGCAACGTCTCCACCAGGGAGTCCATTTCGGCGAGCAGCGTGACCGATGCGACAGGTGGGTTGAAAGGCGCACGGCTATGGTGCGGCGTCTTGCTTTCGCGCCGCGACGTCATCGTTTCCTTCCTCGGTGTCGCAGCGTTTGAGGCGTGTCGAAAACATCGCGTGGCGTTGCCCGAGGTGCCGGGCGGCTTCGTCGATTCGATGGTCGAAGCGGGCCACGTGCTGCGCGGGGCTCCGCCGCCGATGGCGAGCGAGACGACCGTACGTGTCGACGCGCTGGTGGTCGGAGCAGGCGCCGCGGGCCTGTCGGCAGCCTGGCGTCTCGCGGGTGCCGGGCTCGAGTCGTTGCTGGTGGTCGAGCTCGACGCGAAAGAAGGCGGCACGGCGCAGCACGGCAGCAACGCCACGACGAAGTTCCCGTGGGGCGCGCACTACTTGCCGGCTCCGCTCAGCGACGCGGGGCCGGTGCCGCGCTTGTTGCGCGAGCTCGGTGTGTTGACGGGAGTCGATGCCGACGGCTCCCCGCAGTTCGCGGAAGAGGTGCTCATTCACGAGCCCGAGGAGCGGCTCTTCTACAAAGGCCAGTGGTACGAGGGGCTCTACCTGCGCGCCGGCGCGAGCGAAGACGACCTCGCGCAGCTCAAGAAATTCGAAGAGCGCATGCGTGGGTTCGCTTCGGCGCGCGACGAGAAGGGGCGACGGGCGTTCGCCGTACCGCTCGAGCTCGGCAGTGACGATTCGGAGTGGACGGCGCTCGACAGACTTTCGATGGCGCAGTGGCTCGAGCAGGAAGGCTTCACCTCGCCGCGGTTGAAGTGGCTCGTCGACTACGCGTGTCGCGACGACTACGGCGCGCGCGCGAGCGACGTCAGCGCGTGGGCCGGGCTCTGGTACTTCTGCGCGCGGCAGACGGGGACCGACAAGAGCGACGGGTACCTCTCGTGGCCCGAGGGCAACGGGCGGTTGATCAGCCAGCTGATCAGCGCGCTGAAGCCCGAGCAGGTGCGACGCAGTCTCGTGGTGCACACGCTCTCGCCGCGCGAAGACGGCGGGTGGTTCGCGCACGCGCTCGACGTGAAGACGAAGTCGCCGGTGCGCATCGAGGCGCGGCAGGTGGTGCTGGCCACTCCGCGGCACGTGGCGGGGCGCGTCGTCGAGCCGTGGCGTCGCGAGCGGCCGGACTTCTTGTCGAAGTTCGTCAGCGGGCCATGGGTGGTGGCGAACGTCGCGCTGAAGTCAGAGCCGGTGGGCCGCGGTTTTCCGCTCGCGTGGGACAACGTGCTCTACGAGTCCCAGTCGCTCGGCTACGTGATGGCGACGCATCAACGCGCGCGCGCGTCGACGCAGGGGCCGACGGTGGCGACCTGGTATTTTCCGGTGGTCGACTCCGACGTCGTCGCCGCGCGAACGAAGCTGCTCTCGGCGACCTTCGAAGACTGGCGCGCGGTGGTGCTGGCTGATCTCGTGCCCGCGCATCTGGGCCTCGAGACGCAGGTCGAGCGCATCGACGTCATGCGCTGGGGCCACGCGATGGTGCGGCCGGTGCCGGGCTTCATCTGGGGTGAGGCGCGACGCGCAGCGCAGGCACCGCTCGGCAATTCGTTGCACTTCGCGCATTCGGACCTCGGCGGCCTCGCGCTCTTCGAAGAGGCGAACTGGCACGGCGTGCGCGCAGCGGAGGCGGTGCTCACCGCGCTCGGCAAGCCGACCTCATCGTGGCTCTAAGCCCCGAGCGCTCGCAGGTCAGGTGAGACAGCGAGGTTTGGTTCGACACCTCGGCGCGACCCGCGAACTCACGCGTGAGCCCCACGTCGCGCATCGCCTGCGCGTCGGCTGATGTGGGTGATCAGCGAGCGTCGGCTGATCAGTGCAGGGTTTGCACGCTCGCGAGCGCGGCACGGCCGTTGAAATCGCTCCGCTCGTCCCCATGACCACCCTCACGCTCTTCGAAGCGCCCGGCCACCGCAACGTCCTCGTCGATGAACCCGGCAGTGCGGACGAATGCGCGGAGCAATCGAACCAGCATCTGATCATTCACGAGAAGTCGGCCATCCTCCTCGACCCGAGCGGCGAGCAGGCGCTCGGCAAGGTGCGCGAGCAACTCGGAAACGCGCGGCTCGAATCGCTCTTCCTCTCGCACCAGGACGCCGACATCGTCGCTTCGGTCGGCGGCTGGCTGCGAAGCACCGACGCCATCGCGTGGGCTTCGAACTTGTGGCTGCGCTTCATTCCGCACTGCGGGCTCGACGGCGTGCGGCTCGAGCGACTCAAGGGCATTCCTGATCAGGGCATGGTGCTCAACTTGAGCGGCCTGCAGCTCGTGGTGTTGCCCGCGCACTTCCTCCACTCGCCGGGCAACTTTCAGCTCTACGACCCGGTCTCGAAGATTCTGTATTCCGGAGACCTCGGCGCTTCGATCGTCGACGCGTGCGACGACGTGAAGGACTTCGAGCAGCACCGCCCCTCGATGGAAGGCTTTCACCGCCGCTTCATGGCCAGCGGCCGCAGCATGCGGGCGTGGGCGAAGATGGCGCGCACGCTCGACATCGAGATCATTGCTCCGCAGCACGGTCGCCACTTCAAGGGCAAGGCGATGGTGGACCGCTTCATCAGCTGGTGTGAGCAGCTGGAATGCGGTGTCGATCTCGTCGACTCGATGTACCGGGTGCCGACGCGCTGAACCCGCGCGTCACTTCTTCGCGGCGCTCGGCGTGCTCTTCAGCGTGTCGACCACCGCCATCACCTGCGCGATGGCCGAGGGCAGCGCTTCGCCTTGACCGATGCTGACTGACTTGAGCTCGGCGGGCTTGGGCAACTTCTCGAGCAGCGCCGGCATCGCGTCGAGCACGCGCACCTGAAGACCCGCGGGCGTCAGGCCGTTCTCGACCGTCTGCGCCGCGCTCGCCGCTTCGGCGTCGAGCTTCGCCTTCTCGAGCGCCGACTGCGCCTTCGCGACTTCCATCTCGAGCTTGGCGAGAAGAATGCGCTTCTCAGCCGCGAGCGCCGCGTCGTTCTTCGCCTGCTGGAACGCGATGTCGGCGGTGTGCCGCTGCTTCTCGAGCTCGAGGTTCTTCAAGTGCGTGGTGGTGGTCTCGGCGGCGAGCGAACGCGCGGCTTCCTGCTCGACCTTCGCGCGACGCGTGCGCTCGGCCTGATCACGGTCGTACGTCTCAGCTGCGGCCTGGGCTTTCAGCGCCGTCAGCTCGCGCTCGGTCGCGACGCGCCCGGTCTCACTGCGCTGACTCTGCTGCAGCTCGCGCTGGGTGACCTCTTCTTCTGATTCGATTTCGGCGAGTCGCGCGATGCGCGCACGCTCGGCGCGGAAGGGCTTCTGCAGGCTCTCCCACAAGGTCGAGGAGCTGACGACCGCTTCCTTCACCTGCACCGTCACGATGCGGAGGCCGAGACCCTTGTCGGTGCCGCCCGCTCCTTCGGCGACGCTGCGCAGACGCGCGGTGAGTTCCTCGATGATGGGCTGCTTGTCGTCGAGCACCGAGTCCATGGTCATGGTGGCGACCTTGTCCTTGATGGCGGCCTCGGCCTGTTCCTTGAGCTGCAGGTTCACCACGCGCATCGGGTCTTCGACGTCGGAGAAATCGAGCTTTTTGTACGCGGTGGCGATGTCCTGAATGATCCACTGCACGTAGCCCTGCACGAGCACGCCTTGTCGCTCGCGGCAGATGCAGCGCGCGTTGATCAGAATGGTCTGCATCGCGCCCGGCACCGTGAGGAACGCGTCGGTGTACGGGTTGTACGGAAACGAAACGCCCATGCCGATGTGCAGCGGGTCGGCGATGCCGCGGCGCGTGTGCACCACGTACGCGTTCGGGGGCACGACCACCGTCTTCCACCGCCACCAGCCGGTGATGCGCACTTCGACCGCGTTGCTCCCGTGCGAACCGCCGTCATCGCCACCCATCGGAGCGCCCGGCGCGATCTGCGCGCGCTGACGCATCGGAGCGGCCGCCTGCATCGGCATCGCCTTCTTCGCTCGAAGGTTCTGCTCGAGCACCTGCTGCTGCTGCATCACCTCATTGAGGTAGCTGTTCTTCTCGCTGCTCACGGAAGTCCCCCTTCGAAGAGTTGCGGTCGAGGCCTACTTCATCATTTCTCCAACGCACCGACTGGAACTCTTGTGACAGCCGGTTGCGCAGGGTCTCGCGCAGTCTTCGACAAGACGCTCGAAGTGGTCCGGCCGGTTCCAGCTGGCCGTGGACTTGCTGTCTCGCGCGCGCATGTTCTTCGCTCTAGCGCTGGTGCTGGCGCAATCACCCGCGTGTGACACGCCGACGTGGTGTCTGCAGGAAGCGGAAGCCGCTGAACGAGCTGACAACGCGGCCGCGGCGAAGGAATTCCGTCAGCGAGCGAAGGCGCTCTCGGCGTTGTTGCAGGCGCAGGAACGCGCGCGCGCGGCGAAGAATCCGAACCCGACCGTTCCGCCGATGGTGACTGCTCCGGAAGTCATCGAACCGCAGAGCGCCGTCGAGCCGCCGGTGCCCACGCCGGAAGACACGACACCTGCGCCGGCGGAATCGGTCGAAGAAGAGAAGCCTGTCGCTGAAGTGCAAGCAGCCGCGATCGATCCGGGGCCTCCGACGCGTGCGGGCTTCGCGGTGACGGGTGGTCTCGAGGTCGGCCCGCAGCTGCAGAGTCAGACCTGGCAGGCGCGCGGCCGCGTCGGAATCGGCGCACGCGTCTCACTGCTCGAGCGCAACCCGACCGGCGAGCTGGAGACGCTGCCGACGGTGGCGTTTCTCGCCGGCTATGCAGGGCGACTCGTCGACGCGACTGATCATCGCGTGTTCGGCGAAGGCCGCTTCGAGCTGCTCGTCTCCCGCCCGCGCGGAATGCTGGGCCCGGTGTTCACCGCGTATCTGCTGAGCGGAGTGGACCTGCTCGTCGGCGGCCCGGCACTCGGAGCGCAGCCGTACTTCGGCGCGGGCGTGGGCTGGGACGGGAATCCCTTCAACGGAAAGCCGGGAGCGAAAGCGAGCCTCGGCAACGGACTGGGCCAGTTCGCGAGCGGGCTGTTCCGCGGAATCGGGGGAGGCGGCGGCATCGGCGCGGCGGCGGCCATCGCGCTGGTGCCCGTCATCATCGTCGGAGCCGCAGTCGTCGCGGTCGCCATCGTCACGTACATCTGCGCTGGGCGATTCGAGGTGCGCTACCACCCGTGGTCGTCACGCAGCGCGCAGCCGACGGTGTCGATGCTCATCGGCTACGGCTTCTGAGGCTTCTTCTTCGCCCCGCGATTGGCGAACAGCGCGACGAGCCCATCGACGCTCAACTTGCTCACCGCCTCGCCGACCACCTCGAGCGGCAGCGCATCGAGCGACTTGAAGCGCACGCACGCGCCACCGAGGTCGAGCTTCTTGCCCGTCGCGGCATACGCCCTGGTGAACCACTTCCGCAGCTCGGGCGAGCTGTAGACGCCCATCAAGTACACGACCATGTAGTTCTTCTGCGCCGACAGCCCCGCGAGCATCAGCGGCTTGCCGTTGTACGTGTCGGGGTAGCGCGAGAGCGGCACGACGTAGCTGATGACGCCCCACTCCATCTGCTCGACGAAGCCCTTCGGCAGCTTCTTGCGAATGAGCGAGCGCACCTTGCTCAACGCCGCGCGGCGGTCCGGCGGGAGGGTCTTCAAGTACGCAGCCGCGGTAGTCGCGTCGCTCTTCATTGGTTGCAGCGCATAGCACGCGGGCGTAGGCGCACCTTCGTGTCGAAGCGCGCCGCACTGCTCTGTCTCGCTCTGGCCGTGAGCGGCTGCAATCTGCTCAAGGGGCCTCCGCGCGATCACGAGTGCCGCTCGACGCTGCGGCAGATCATCGGGCTCGAGAACGCGTACTTTTCCGAGCGGCAGAAGTATTCGATTCACCCCGTGGAGATCGGCTGGGCGCCGTCGCAGGGCAATCGCTACCTCTATCTCCTCTCGGGTGACGGCCCGCTCACGCGGCGTGACGAGCTCGCTTCACCACCGCTCGGAGAATCGGTCGGCTACGGCCCCGACACAAAGAAGCGCGGCGTGCTGCTCGAAGACCTGCTGATCAAATTCCCACCAGACATCAAGGCCACGCTCGGGCTCGAGGGCGCGTGCCCGTCGTGCAACGTGACCATCGGCTGCATCGGCAACGTCGACGACGACCCTGAACTCGACGTGTGGACGATCTCGACCAAAGATCGCCCCGAAGCGGCTCGCGGCACCCCGATTCACCACGTCAAAGACCTGTGAGAGTCATCACGACCACGCTCGTCGTCGCGCTCGCCGTGTGCTCGTGCACGCGCGGGAGCACCGTGGTCGACGCGGGCGCGCCGGTCTCAGCGGTCGACGACTGCACGTTCGAGACGAAGCTGGTGGCCGGCATTCCCGGAAGCCCGGGACACCTGATTCCCTCGGAGCGCAACCCGAACGGCGCCAGCGAGCTCGCCACGTTGATGCGCACCTTCGTCGACGACTGGCGCTCCGCGAAGACGACGCTCGAGAGCGATGCGGGCGTGGCGGTGGGCGCGAAGTTCCCGACGCATCGCAAGCTGCGCTGCAGCTGGCCCACTGACGCGGCGGACCGCAACGTGACGTTCGACGGCTTCGCGAAGAACTACCTCGCCGCGGTGAAGGCCTTCGACGCGCAGCCTGGTCGCGAGAAATACGAAGGCGTGCTCGACGCGTGCAAGGCGTGTCACGAGGTCTCGTGCGGTGGTCCGCTCGAGGTCATCGAAGGTCTGCGATGGAAATGAACCGGGGCCGCGCCGTACTCGGCGTGGTGCTCGGGCTGATGCTCGCGTCTTCGGCACACGGCGAGACGCCCGGCGCGTCGCGCTTCGTGGTGTCGCACTGGGGCGTGAGCGACGGACTGCCGCAGACGTCGGTCACCGCCATCGCGCAGGACGATCGCGGCTTCATCTGGGTCGCCACCTTCGGAGGCCTCGCGCGCTTCGACGGTCGAAACTTCGTGCGCGTCGATCCCGCCCACGGAGATCTCGACGGTCACCGCTTCCTCTCGGTGGCGTGCACGGGCTCGACCATCTGGGTCGGCACTGATCACGGCCGGCTGTTTCGCTTCGACGACTACGGCGAGCGTGAGCCGGTCGAGGTGAAGCTCCAGAGCGCGAGCATCGAGCCCATCTGGCAGCTGCTCGTCGATGGAGAGCGCATGCTCATCGCGGCCGGCGTGGGCGGTGTGCACTCGTTGCAGCTCTCGAGCGGAAAACTCGAGCGGCTCGATCGCAAGCCGCGCATCGCGCTCGCCCTCGGGCTCGATTCGCTACATCGCATCTGGGTGGCGGGCGACGAGCGCGTGGGCCGGCTCGACACGGACGAGACGTACGAGGTGCACGAGCCCGTTGCGCTGTGGCCGACGGGCACGTCGATGGGCGTGGTCGCGCGCGAGGGTCGCTTCGTGGTGCGCGACGGCGCGCTGCAGAAGGTCGGCACCGGTGGCCGCACCTTCGAAGACGCACGGCATGCACAGACGTGGATCTCGACGAGCGAGGGCCTGGTGCTCACCACCGTCCTCGGGGAGAACAAGATTCCCCTGCCCTCGACGCGCGACTCCGCTCCCTCGGTGCGCGCGCTTCTGCTCGACGCGAGTGATTGCCTGTGGGTCGCGACCGACGAGAACGGCCTGTACCGCGTGAGAGATCGCCACCTCATCACGGTCGCCGAGAAGGCCGGTCTCGAAGGAGGCTCGGCGCTGTTGGTGCACGCGCTCGGAGACGGCAGTGCGTTGATCAGCACCTACTGTCACGGCCTGCAGCGCCTCGACACCGGCCTCCCGCGCCGCGTGACGCGTGTGCCGGGCCCGGCCGACGACGACTGCATCTTCGCGATGGCGCAAGGTGACGGCGGCGTGTGGGTCGCGCTGAGCAACCTCATCGGCTGGTTCGACGGCGAGCGCGTGGTGAAGGTGCCGTCCGACCTCGACCCGAAACTGCCCGGAGATCTTCGTGCACTCGCGACGCGCGGCAAGGTGGTGTGGGCGGGCTCGAGCGACGGACTCACCAAGCTCGAAGGTGACCGCACCGGCTTGCGCGTGGTGCGCCGGTGGACGGCCGCGCATGGCTTGCCGCACGACTCGGTCTTCTCGCTCGCGTTCGATGGAGACGATCTCCTCGTGGGCACGGTGCGTGGACTGGTGCGCATCGGGCCCGACGACAAGCCGCGCTCGGTGATCCGCTCCGATGATCAACGCCCCGCGGTGGTGCGCGACCTGCTCGTCGAGCCCGACGGCATCTGGGCCGCGACCTACGGTGAGGGACTCGCTCACATCGATCGTCAGGGCCACGCGACGTGGCTGGTGCGCGAACACGGCTTCTGTTCCGACGAGCTCTCGCGCCTGGTGCAGGTCGGCAACGACGTGTGGCTCAACGGAAACCAGGGGGCGTTCAAGCTCTCGCTCGCCGAGCTGCGCGCCGCGGCGAAGAGCGACGACGCGAACGTGACCTGCCGCTTCTTCGATTCGGTCGAAGGCAACGGCGGAGGTCAGCCGGCGGGCACACAGCTCGGTTCGTTCCTCGCGTTTCCCACCGTCGAGGGCGTGGTGTTGATCGACCCCGAAGACTTCCGCGAAGCGCCTCCACCGCCCGCACTCTTCCTGCGAAGCGCGACGGTCGATGAGACCGCGCTCAGTCAACGCGCGACGGTGGCCGTGCCGCCCGGACGACGCGACTTCGCAGTGCAGTTGATGATGCCGCCCGGCGGCGACGACCTGCGCGAGCCGACCGATGTCTCGACGTTGCTCGTTCGTGACGGCGTCGAGACGCTGCAACGCACCGGCGGTTTGTCGGCCACGTACATCGGGTTGCCGCCCGGCGAGTATCTGTTCCGCGCGCAACGCGACGGCGGAAAGCCGGTGGAGTTCGCGTTCTCGCTCCAGCGCTCGTTCACCGAGACGCGGCTGGCGCGCATCGGCATTCCCTTCCTCATTCTCGCGCTCATCGGGCTGGTGCTTCGCTCGTACCTGGAGAACGTGCGCAGCCGCACACGCGCGCTCGAAGCGCAGCTCGACGAACGCATGCAGGCCGAGCGCGCGCGCAAGGAACGCGACGAGCTGTACGCGACGGTGTTCGACGTCTCTCCCGGCCCCCTGTTCGTGTTCCTCACCGACGGCACGTTGCGCGAAGCGAACCCGGCGGCGCGCAAGTGGCTCGGCAGCGGCACGCTCACCTTTCCGTTGAAGGGACTGCCGTTCATCGACGAGCCCGAGCGGCCCGCGTTCCTGCAGCTCCTCACGGCGGCGGCGCAGCAACCGACGCACGCCGAGACGACGCTCAACTCCGCGGCGCGCGGCAAGCGGCGACTCGCCATCGACGCGGGCCCGCTCCACTTCGGCGGCGAAGGTCAGGTGCTGGTCGCGGCGACCGACGTCACGAGCTCACGCGAGGCCGAGCAACAGCGCGCCGAACTGCTGGAGCGCAACGCCAACGCGCAGCGACTCGAAGGCCTCGGTCGACTCGCGGCGGGAGTGGCGCACGACTTCAACAACGTGCTCGCCGCGCTGCAGCTGCAGCTCGAAGACTTGAAGCTGAGCCGCAGCGATCCGAAATCGGTGCAGACGCTCACCGGCGAGATGGAAGAAGCGGTGCGCACCGGCCGCGACCTCACCAGCCGCTTCCTGGTGTTCGGCAAGGGCGACACGCAGCCATCGGTGTTCGAGCTCGACGCCGCGCTCGAGGAATCGAAGCGCCTGCTGACGCGTCTGATGAAAGGCGACGTGGAGTTCGAAGTGCTCCGCGGTGCCGCGAGCGCTCGCGTGAAGATGCCGCGCGTCCACCTCGACCGCGTGTTGCTCAACCTGGTGCTCAACGCACGCGACGCGCTGAACCCCACCGGCACGCGTCGGGTCTCGGTGCGCACCACCCAGGTCGACGCGTGCCCCGCACTCGCCGCCGACGAAGTGCAGGTGCTGCCCGCGCCCGAGGGAAAGTGTGTGGTGCTCGAGGTGGCCGACACGGGCTGCGGCATGTCGAGCGAGACGCTGAAGCGCGCGTTCGAGCCATTCTTCACCACGCGCGCGTCGACGCAGGGCACGGGCCTCGGGCTCACCGTGGTGCACAACATCGCGCTGCGCCTCGGAGCGGGACTCACGGCGTGGTCGCAGCCCTCGGTCGGGACGCGCTTCAGGCTGCAGCTGCCGATGATCACCTCGCCCAGTCAGGAACTCCCGCGCGTGCCGGCGACGTTGACCGCCGGCTTCCGCGTGCTGGTGGCCGACGACACGGCGCTGCTGCGCAAGTCGCTGGTGCGGCAGTTCAAGAGTGACGGGTGGGACGTGCTCGAAGCGGCCGACGGCAAGCAGGCGCTCGACCAATGCACCGCGCAGACCTTCGATTTGCTCATCACCGACCTCGTGATGCCCGAGCTCGACGGCGTGGAGCTCATTCTGCGCCTGCGTGAGCGCGGCTCGCAGATGCCCATCATTCTGCTCTCTGGCTACACCGGCGATGCGACCGCACGGCTCGACCTCGCGAAGGCGCGCGTGGAAGCGATGGACAAGCCGTTCGTGCCCGACGAGCTGCTCGCGCTCGCGCGGCGACTGGTCGGCGCGGCTCGGCCCACGTCTTGAAGAACCTCCGCGCTCACCCCGCGGAGGCCACGTGAACGATCCACATCGAAGCAGTCGCGCGCAGGTTTGGCGCAGCGGTGCACCAGACCAGTCCTCCCGAGGCACGGTCGTCTTCGGTTCGCCGCACCCCGTCTCGACGTGGACGCCGCGCGGCGGTTTCCAGGGTGGGCTCCATCGGCTGATCCGCAGTGCGTGTCATGAAGAGCGGAGGCCGGGTCTGTATGTCTTTGCGGCGACGGGTGCCGGTCAGCTCGTGGGCCGCTTGTGGTTGCCGGCGACGGTCGCTCCCATCGCGGGCACCGTGGGCCGTCACGAGCTGGCGCACCTGCCCGTGTCACCCGACGCCGAGCTCTCGCTGCGGCACTTCCTCTTCGTGGTGCGATTGGTGCGCGGAACGGTTCGCTACTCGGCGCTCGATTTGGAGACGCCCGCGGGCCTGCACACCATGCACGGCCAGCAGCCTTCGCTCGAAACCGAGAAGCCGACCTTGCTGCGCACCGCGGGGCTCTGCTTCTGGTGCGCGCCAACGGGAGCCACCTCGCGCGTGCCCGACGACCCGGTCACCGCGTGGCACGTCTTCACCGACACGCCGCCGCCGCGCGGACAGTCTCTCTTCGAGCGCATCGTGCAGCGGCCTCCGCTCGCTCGCGGCGTGTTGACGCTCGAGCTGCACGGTCGCGCGCAGTCGCTCGCGCTCGACACTTCGATGCTGACGCACGGCCTTCTCATCGGCCGTGACGAGCGCTGCGACGTGGTGGTGCCCGACGGTTTTGCGTCACGCGTTCACGCCGTGCTGGCCGAGCTCGACGAGCGCCTGTGGCTCATCGACACCGGCAGCAGCAACGGCACGGGCCTGCAGGGTGGACCGCGGGTGAATTGCCACGCGCTGCAAGATGGAGACGCGTTCTTCATCGGCCGTGCGCTCTTGCGGTGGAGAGCCCTCCACTAAAGATGACAAGCAAGCACGCGCGGGTGAGGCTCACGGTCGAGTCATGAAGACCGTCATCCTCTTCGGAGGCAGCTCGAGCGAGCGCCTCGTGTCCGTCGCGTCGGCCCAGAACGTGAGCGCGCAGCTGCCCGAGGCGCGCTGCTGGTTCATCACCCGTCTCGGTGCGGTGTTCGACATCGCGCCCGCGTACCTCGCCGCGCACCAGAAGCCGTTTCAGGTCGAGTTCGTTCCCTTCGAGCGCGTGCCGACGTGGCTCACGCTCGACGCGGCGATTCATCAGGCGAAGTCGGAAGACGCCGACACCGTGTTCTTCCTCGCGCTGCACGGTGGCGACGGAGAAAACGGCGTCACCCAGAAACTGCTCGAGAGCCACGCGGTCGCGTTCACCGGCTCCGGCAGTCGGGCGAGCGCCGACGCGTTCGACAAGGCTCGCGCCAAGGAACTCGCCGCGGCGAAGGGCGCGCGCATCGCCGAGGCCGTTTCATTCCCTCCGCTGAGCGTCGACGTCGCGCGCAAGGAACTCACCGCGCTGCTCGCCCGTGCGCCACGCTGGGTGCTGAAGCCGCAGCAAGATGGCTCGAGCCACGGCCTCATTCATCTGCGCAGCGCCGAAGACCTCGAGAGCGCCGCCACTGCGCTCGCGGGCTTCGCGTTGCCGTACCTCGCCGAGATGTTCGTCGCCGGTCGCGAGCTGACGGTGGGCGTGGTCGACGAGCGCGGTGGAAAGTGCGGAGCGTTGCCCGTCAGCGAGGTGAAGCTGATTCCCGGCGGCGCGTTCGACTACGAGGGCAAGTACCTGGGCCGCGGGACCGAAGAAATCACTCCCGCCGCGTTGAGCGCTGAGGAGTGGAAGGCCGCGCAAGACCTCGGCGTGCTCACGCATCAAGCGGTGGGCTGCTTCGGCTATTCGCGCACCGACATGATCCTCACGCCCGAGGGTCCGGTGCTGCTCGAGATCAACACGCTCCCCGGCATGACGAAGGCTTCCTTCATTCCGCAGCAGCTCGCGGTGGCCGACCGCTCGGTGAAGAGCTTCCTCGAGCTGCAGTTGGAGTTGGCACGAACGCGACGCGACGCGGGCACGCGGTAATGTTCGAGCGTTGAGCGACCCGTTCCACACCACCGTGAAGATGCCGCTGCCGGATCAGGTGATCGACGGCAAGTATCGGATCATCAGCCGCATCGGCTCGGGCGGCATGGGGCTGGTGTTCCTCGCGGAGCGCGTGGGCGTCGGCAATCGCGTGGCGCTCAAGTTCCTCGACCCCGAGCCCAACGACGACGACACGCGCATCGCGCGCTTCTTGCGAGAGGCGAAGGTGGGGCTCGAGGTGCAGCACCCGGGCGCGGCGCAGGTGCTCGACCTCGGGCGCGACGAGTCGATGCGGCTCTACCTGTGCTTCGAGCTCGTCGAGGGTGAAGACCTCCGCGAGGTGCTCAAGCGCGAAGGCCGCCTTCGCTACGGAGAAGCGCGCGACATCACCAGCCAGGTGGCGCAGGTGCTGGCCTTCGCGCACGGCCGCAACATCGTGCACCGCGACGTGAAGCCCGAGAACATCCGCGTGCGGAGAGAGCTCGCCGGCACGCACGTGAAGGTGCTCGACTTCGGCATCGCGCGGTTGCTGAAGGACACCGGCGTGCGCCTCACCGCCGAGGGCATGCTGGCAGGCACGCCGCGCTACATGGCTCCGGAGCAGGTGCGCGACGAGCCGCTCGACGGGCGAACTGATCAGTACGCGCTGGGGCTGATGTTCTTCGAGATGCTCACCGGAGCGGTCGCCATCGGCGGCAAGAACGTCACGCAGATTCTGATGCACCAGATGCAGACGGTGGTGCCTCCGCTCGGCTTCGTCGACGCGTCGCTCGCGAACCCTGCCATCGACGCGTTCGTCGCGCGCGCGTGCGCGAAAGAGCCGTCGCACCGCTTCCCGTCGATGGCCGACTTCATCACCGCGCTCAAAGGGCTCATGATCGACGAGCGCGCGTGGCCGGTGCCGCGCGTTCCCAGCTCCGCCGCGCACACCGCGCCGACCAAGGACACCAAGGGCAAGAGCCAGCCCGACGAAGTGCCGCTGAGCGACACGTACATTCGCGTGCCCGAGCGCACCGAGCTCGAGCGACGGCTCGAAGTGCCGACCGACCCGGTGCGTGAGCCGGTGCAGCGCCGTTTTTCTTCGCCCGATGGTGCGACCGCTCCGCTCCCCGCGCATCAGCCGCTCGCGCCGGTGCTGGTGCCGTTGCCGATTGCGTTGTCGCGCGTGGATCCTCCGACTGATCCGCAGGGACATCAGGCCGCCGCGCGACCTCCACCGCAGCCCGACCTCACGGTGCGTGAAGGTTCGGGCCGGCGTCGCGGAGAATCGAAGCCCAACCCGCCGCCCGTCATGACCGCGCCTCCTGCGCCCGCGCTCGAGATGCCGACCGACCCCGAGCGACCGTTCGTCGCGCGCCAGGTCACGACGGTGCCTGCGAAGGGTCAGGACTCGAAGCAGACGTTGATGGGCGCTCCGTTGCCGACGGGCATGGCGCCGCAGCACGCGAATCGTTCACGCGCAGTGTGGTGGTTGCTCGGTGCGCTGCTCGGCATCGGCAGTCTCGCCGCGGCGTGGTGGTGGGCGAGCACGCACGGCTACCTGACGCGCTGACGATCACCTTCGACGACCCGGACCTTCATGATCCGCTGACGTCAGGCAGGGAACGGCGCTTGCTCTGATCCACGCCGTGCTCGCGATCAGTCAGCGCTCAGACCCACAATCCGGGCCGAAATCCGCGGTCGAGCACGCGCTGGCACTGCTCGGCGAAACACTGGGCGTCACGTTCGTGTCGCTCGAGCGCGGTGTCATCCACTCGCGCTGGGTGTCGAGGGACCTTCCCTCCGCGGTGCTCCCGAGCGTCAAAGAACACACGCAGATCGTCGACGCGCGCCACACGCTCGGCTTCGCGCAGCACCCGTTGGTGGTGAGCGCCGGGCTCCGCGCGTTCCTCGCGTATCCGCTGACGCTGGCTGACGGCCCGGCGACGCTGTGGCTGGGCCGCGACCACGGCGTCTTCGACGAGCGCGACGAAGCGGCAGCGCTGCGCACCGTGCACCTGCTCGAGCAACTCCCGGCGAGCTCGGGCCACGACGAGCGGGAGATGTACCGCCGCTTCATCTCGTTGATGGCGATGCCGGCCGTCTACATTCACGACGAGCAGGTGTTCATCAACTCCGCGGCCGCGACGCTCACCGGCTACGCCGCGCAGGAGCTCGACACGCTCGACCACTGGTTCACCGCGCTCTACGGCGAAGACGGCCAGATGATGCGCGGCATGCACGAGTTGGATCGCCAGCACTCCAACGACGTGACGCGCGTGACGACGCTGCGCCGCAAAGACGGCATGGAGCGCATGGTCGAGCTCTCGACGCGGCGCGAGCACTCGCACGAAGTGTGGCTGCTGCACGACGTCACCGAGCGCGTCGCGAGCCAGGAGCGCTTCCGCGTGCTCTTCGAGCAATCGGGCACCGCGCTCTCGCTGTACGACGAGTCGGGCATCGTCGACTGCAACCCGGCGGCGGTGGCGCTGCTCGGCTATTCCACGCGCACCGAGCTGCTGCATCGCCGGCCCGAGACGTTCTCTGCGCCGAAGCAGCGCGATGGCCGCGCGGCCGGCAGCGCGTTGCCGCAGATGGAGAACATCGCGCTCACGCAAGGCAGCCATCGCTTCGACTGGCTGTTCAAGACGCGGCACGGCTCCGACGTTCCGGTCGAGGTGACGCTCACGCCTCTGACGCTCGGCGCGCGACGCGTGCTGCTCGCGGAGTGGCACGACATCAGCGAACGGCTTCGCTACCAGGCGGGCCTCGAAGCCGCGCGCGACTCGGCGCTCGCGTTCGCCCGCGCGCGCAGCGACTTCCTCGCCACGATGTCTCACGAGATTCGCACTCCGATGAACGGAGTCATCGGCATGACGCGGCTCCTCTCGGAGACGCACCTCGACTCTCAGCAGCGCGAATACGTCGACACCGTGCGCGCGTGCGGCGAGGGCCTGCTCGCGTTGATCAACGACATCCTCGACTTCTCGCGGCTCGAGGCGGGCAAGGTGCAGCTCGAACGCATTCCGCTCTCGGTTCGCGAGGTGGCGGAAGACGCGACGTCGGTGCTCGCTCCGCAAGCGCACGCCAAGGGGCTCGAGCTGTGCTGCCGCATCGCACCCGAAGTGCCGTCGCTGGTGTGGGGTGACCCGACGCGGCTGCGCCAGGTGCTGCTCAATCTGATCAGCAACGCCGTGAAGTTCACGCAGCGAGGCACGGTGGAAGTGGTGGTGCACGTGGTGTCGAGCCTCGTGAACCCGGCCGACACCCAGCCCACGCGGAGCCTGCGCGTCGAAGTGCGCGACACGGGTCTCGGCATCGCGCCCGAGGCCATCTCGCGGCTCTTCAGCGCCTTCTCGCAGGAAGACAGCAGCACCACGCGACGCTTCGGTGGCTCGGGCCTCGGCCTCGCGATCTGCAAGCGGCTCACGGAGCTGATGGGCGGCAGCATCTCGGTCTCGAGTGGACCCGGTGGCTCGCGCTTCTCGCTCGGCATTCCACTGGAGACCCACACCGAGCGCACGTCGACTCAGTCGCTCGCGGGCTTCAAGGTGGCGGTGCTCGAAGATCGCCCCTCGAGCCGCGCCGCGCTGCTCGGTCAGCTCTCGGTTACGGGCATCGAGGTGGTCGCCGAACCCGAAGCCGCGGACCTGGTGCTCGTCGAGCAGGGGTACGCGCAGGACAGCGGCACCGCCATCGTTCAAGCGCTCGCACAACGCGGCAAGCGCGCGGCGTTGCTCCGCCGGCTCGACGGAGCGGTCATCGAAGACGTCGGCGCGGCGTTCGTGCTGCCGACGCCCGTGCGTGAACAGGCACTGCACGCCCAGCTCTCGCGCGTGTTCCTCGCGCGACAAGAGAAGCGCAACGGCCCACGCACCTACCGTCACTTCGCCGCGCGCGTTTTGGTGGCCGAAGACAACCCGGTGAATCAGCGTGTGGTGGTCGGTCTGTTGTCGAAGCTCGGCTGTGAAGTGGAGATCGCCAGTGACGGGCTCAAGGCGGTCGAAGCGTTCTCGCGCGGAGGCATCGACCTGGTGTTCATGGACTGCCAGATGCCCAACGTCGACGGCTTCGAAGCGACGCGCCGCATTCGTTCGACGCAGGCGAAGCACGTGCCCATCGTCGCGCTCACCGCGGGCGTGATGGTCGAAGACCGCGCGCGCTGTCTCAACGCCGGCATGGACGCGTTCCTCGTGAAGCCAGTGCGGCTCGAAGACCTGGAGCGCACGCTCGCCGAGCAGCTGCCGTCGCGAGCACGCGACTGATCAACGCGGAGAGATGGGGAGCTTCGTCGCACCGAACTTCATCGGGTTCGCCGCCGAGAGCCGCGTCTTCAATGCCTCCTCCGCGAACGCCCCGTATTCGATGAACTGGGCCTCGTCTTTCGCGCTCAGCAGCGCGCCCTGCAGCGGCGGGAGCTGCTCGGCAATCGGGTCCCAGAACAGCTCGAGCGCCACGTTGCTCAGCCACGGGTCGAAGTCTTCGATCTCCTCGCCCCAGCTCGCGAGAATGCGCTCGTCGGCCCACAGCTCGGCGATGGTGCGCGCGCCGGCGCCGAGATCGACTCGCAAGAACGGCGCGGCGTCGATGAAGCCCGCGAGCCTTCCTTCCTGCACCACCCACACGCCGGCGTGCATGCCGCTGAACACCGCGTGAAACGCGTTCAACGTTCCACGCGCGTTGCAGAACGCCTCGAGCGACGTCTTCAGCTCGGTCGCCTCGGGCGTGACGTGCACCGTGTCCCACCGCGAACGGGGCGCGCGCACTGACAACTCGAGGACGTAGGCGCTGCGCTTCATGGGACGAACGCGCTCGAAAGCGTATGCGACACTCCCGGGCATGTCGCGAACGCTCTCGGCGGTGCAGCTCCACGCCGACCTGAAACGCCTCGGTCGCCAGACGTCACTGCTCCACCGCAAGTGGACACGCATGACCGCTTCACCGTTCGCGTTTCTGCGCGGTGCCTCGGCGTTGTGGGCCGAAGCGTTGAAGCGCGAACCGAAGCTGCTCGCGGGAATTCCCGGAGAGGGCGTGTTGGTGGGCGACCTGCACCTCGAGAACGTCGGCACGTTTCGAACGGCGAACGGACTCGCGCTGCACGTGAACGACTTCGACGAGAGCTTCGAGGGGCCGTGGGCGTTCGACGTCGCGCGGCTGTTGACCTCGACGCTGCTCGCGCGCGCGGAACTGCGGTGCTCGGGCCTCGAGGTCGTCGCGCTCACCGAAGAAGTGCTCGACGGTCACGCCGCGGGCCTCGGTGGTGCGAGCTCTCGTCTGCCTGCGCCGCTGGTCGGACTGGTGGAGCACGCTTCGCAGAAGCTCGACGAGAAGTTCCTCGCCAAGCGGCTCGCTGCGCCCGGGAAGCTGGTGCGCGACGAGAAGATGCCGCCCGCTCCGCAAGCGCGTTGGCCCGAAGCGAAGCGTGCTGTTCTTCAGTGGGCCGAGACGACGAAGCAGAAAGAACTCGTGACGCTGGTCGACCTCACGCGGCGCGTGGCGGGTACGGGCAGTCTCGGCGTCGAGCGGCTGGTCGCGCTGGTCGATGTCGGCGGCAAGCCGCGGCTGCTCGAACTCAAGGAAGTGCGCGGCTCGAGCTTCGGTGGCTCAGCGCCCGACCCGCTCGGCATGCTCGACGCGTGGGTGCGCTGTCTGCCCAAGCCGCCGCTGGAACTCGCCGTCGCCGCGCTCGGAGCGTTGCCGGTCATCGTGCGGCCACTGTTCGCGAGTGACGACAAGCTGAGCGTCGATGATCTCGACCGCACGTCGCTGCCACAGACGCTGCGCGCCATCGGCGTGATGGCCGGAGAAGTTCACCGGCGTGGTGCGGGAGCGCGCAGCAAAGGCACGCGGTGGACGCGCAAGCACCAGAAGCAGATTCTCGACGCGGCGTCGCAGCTCGCGGGGCTGCACGAGCACGCGTTTCATCTCTTCTGTCGTGACGTGCACGAAGCGATGAACGCGGCACGCGACTAGCACCACCGCGGCGCGATGCGTCGCCTCTGCGTCTTCCTCACCGCGCTGTGTGGCTGTCATTCCGCGCTCGACGCACCCGAGCCGCAGTCGGCCGTGCGCCGTCTCACCGCAAGCGGAGTTCCCTTCGAGGTCGACCCGCAGCGCGGCGTGCTCAGCGTGACCGCGACCGACTTCTCGAACGACGAAGGCACGACGCGCGAGACAACCTTGCTGTGCGGAGCCGAGCTCGTCGCCGCGTGGCCCGGCCTGGTGCGCGATTTTCAAGTCACCATCGACGACCAGCCCGCACGCTGCACCCATGACACCTGCTGGGCACCGGGCTGGGAATTCGGCGCGAGCACGCTCTTTCTGCTCGATGACCACGTGCTGATCAGCGTCACGCGCACCAGCGTCGGCATCGGCGAGCGCACGATGGACGACGAGCAGGCCTGGGTCGACGCGTCGCTGCGAGACCGCGCGAAGCGCCGCTGCCCGTGACGCTCAGCGATCGATGGTCACCTTGCCGTCGGTGAGTTCCTTCACCGCGCGCGCGAGCTCGAGGTCGGCGTTCTTCTCGAAGTCACCCTGCGGTGATTCCTCGCCGACGTTCACCTTGGGTCCGAGCTTCAAGCCGACCTTCATGCCGCCGCCGAGCGACTTGCTGTTCTCGAACGACACGCCGGTCGAGCAGAGCGCTTCACCCTTCTTCGGGTCGACCAGCACCAGCGTGCCGTCGAAGTAGCCCATGTCGAACGTCGAATCGTTCACCTCGCGCGGCAGCTCGCGCTTCTCGGCGACCAACACCGCGACGGCGCTCCCCATCGCGTCGAGCGCGTCCTTCGCTTTCTCAGCCGTCACGCCCTTCGCAGGCAACGCACGCGCGATGTCGCCAGTGGTGAGGAAGTCCCAGTCCTTCGCGTTCTTCTCTCCGCCGAGCAGCGCCACGTCGACGAGGTGCACTTCACCGCTCAACGACGCGGGGCACTTCTCGGGGAACTCGCCCGCTTCTGCAGCGACGCGCACGCCCGACGCCATCAACTTCCACGCGTCGACGGTCGCCTTCTCGAGCACCAGCTTCCCGGCCTCGCGCATCGCCTTCTCACCCGCGGCCTGCGGCGCCTCGGGACATGTGCCGGCGTGCAGCGCGCCCCACACCACCCACTCTCCTTCACTGCGCGCGAAGCAGACGTTGAAGTGTTTCACCGTCGTCTGCCGCTTGAACTCCACGTCGGGCAACGTGGTGCCGCTCATGGTCGTCGGGCACTTCGTCTCGACCGCACCGATGCCCTGCGTGTCGAGGAACCACAATTCGGCGAGCGAGCACGCGGTCTTCTCGTCGAGCGACTCCGCTTTGCGCGCGTCCTTCACCGCGTCGAGCACCTTCGCGGTCTGCGCGTTCTTCGCGTCGTTGTCCTTCTTCATCTGCCACGCGAGCAGACCCGACGTGCCGAGCGAGCCGACGCCGAGCAGCATCGCGAGCACCGCTTGAATCGGTGTCGAGCGGCCCTGCTCTTGCGCGACTTTCAGCTGCCGGAAGCCCAGCGCCGCACCGATGATGCCCACCGGAAAGCAGCACACGACGAACGAGAGCCCCGCGAGAATCGCCGGAACCCACGACGGACTCGCGGCGGTAGGAGCGGAAGTTGGCGACGTCGGTGGAATCGGTTGTGGCGTCATCTGGAGCCCTCGTGCACCACTGCTGTGGGCTCCTCCCTACGCCAGTTGGTCATTTCCACCTCATCGGAAATCACGAGGTTGAGGCCGGTTGCGCCATGGCACAAAACCTGATCATTCCCCTCCGCATGTACGCCGAGAACCGCAGCTCCCGCCGAGTCAGCTGTCAGGCCCGCTTCATGGGCGTGACGTCCACGGTTCTGCGCGGCGACATCCTCGACGTGAGCAACACGGGCCTCTGTCTCTCGCTCGACGCGGCGCTCGAACGCGGTCGTGAGTTGTTCCTCGAGTTCGAGCTGCCGACCGGTCGCGTGGAAGCCGTGGGCGAGGTGCGGTGGACGGTCGAGAAGTCGGGGCGTGTGGAGCTCGGCATCCGCTTCGTGCGCATCTCGGCGGAGTCGCTCAACGTCATCACCGAAGCGACGGCTCCGAAGTACGGCGGCGGCTGGTCGAGCGCGATTGCGCTGCGTCGCTGATCAGCTGCTCAGTTGATCAACTGACCTTCAACACCACCACGGCCGTCGCGATGGGTTGCGACTCGTCGTCTTGAAACGCGGTCGCGTGCAGCGTCGCCACGCGCCGGCCGGCCTTGATGACCTTCGCCACCGCGAACGTGTCGCGCGGCTTGCCGCTGCGCAGGTAGTCGATGGTCAGCGTGATGGTCTTGGGAATCTTCGCCTTCTCGTCGGTCTGCGCCATCAGCTCGAAGTGCGCGATGGACTCGAGCAAGCCCGCGAGCGTGCCGCCGTGCAGCGCGGGAATGGTGGGGTTGCCGACGAGATG
This sequence comes from Archangium sp., assembly GCA_047600485.1. Taxonomy (GTDB): domain Bacteria; phylum Myxococcota; class Myxococcia; order Myxococcales; family Myxococcaceae; genus Archangium_A. Next base: position 8,164,839 of record JASGKS010000001.1, on the reverse strand, counting down.
CTCGGCAAACGACATCACGCCCACGCGACGGCCCTCACGCAGCTCGAGCTTCATGTTGAGCAAGCGCAGATACGGAATGTCGGCGACGTCGAACGCCTCGAGCATCTTCACAGCGGCACCGGCTTCATCTCTTTGTCGGTGAGCGCGCGACCCTGCGTCGAGAGCGCGAAGGTGGCGGCGGCGAGCGCGAACGGCTTGTCGGCGTCGTCGACGAACGCGCGGGCGCGAACGAAGGCGACGTCAGCGGTGGCGTGAATGCACTCCGCGATGGCGGTGATGTCGCGCCGCGCCGGAGCACGCCCGAGAAAATCGACGCGCAAGTCGAGCGTGGCGATGGGCGTCGGCTCCTGCAGCTTCACGTACACCGACGCGCCGCACGCGGCGTCGAGGAGCGTGGTGACTGCTCCGCCGTGAATCACGCCGGTCGACGGGTTGCCGATGAGCCGCTCGTCGAACGGCAGGTGCAGCGTGACGGTCGCCGGAGTGAACGTCGCGGCGACGATGGTCAGCTTGAGCTCTTTGTTGTGCGGGACGAAGTCGCGGAAGGCCGCGTTCATCATCTCGAGATCGACCTTCGGTGCTTCGCTCATGTCAGGTGGTCGTCGCAGCCTGGCCCAGCCGGCGCACGAGCGACGGGAAGTCGTGGAAGCTGAGCTGAACACCGCCCAACACCAACACCTTGCCGGGGAGCAGCGGCATGCCGCCCTCGGGAACCGCGGTGCCGCTGAGCGCGATGGCGCGACCGGCTGCGGGCTTCACGTTCCACAGCGCGCCACGCCCGAAGAACACCGCGTGGCTGCGCGAGACGGTGCCGTCGTTCACCACCAGCTCGTTGCTCGGCTCGCGCCCGACGGTGACGCTGCGCTCGGCGGCGAGGCCGAGATGAAAACACAGCGAGTCGCCGGTGGCCGGCGCGCGCGAACCCTTCGGCGCTTCACCGGGCAGTGAGAGCGTCATCGTCATGCCGCGCGGGTTGGGCGCCTGCCAGTGCCCGGGTTCCCACACCAGCCACTCGCCCGGGAACTTCGCAGCGAACGCGTCCGCACCGCGGAGCTGCTGCATCCACAAGAACGACGAGAGGTAGGACGGAACGGCCATGTGAGCGCGCGCAGGCTACAACAAGCACATGCCGCCGGATCCGGACTTCTTCCCCTACCACCCGATCAAGCTGCGGGCGTTTCTCTTCACTGGCGCGGTGCTCGGGTTTGGTCTGGCGACGTGGGCGGTGAGCGGTTTCCTCGACAGCCGCGTACCGCTCGAATTGCTGCGCGCCGGTTTCGCCGGAGGCCTCGGAGCAGCAATGGCGCTCACGCTCTACCGCTACCGCCCGCGAGATGGCTGGGGCGTGCGCATCACCAACCTCTCGGTGCTGATCAGCAAGCCGCGCGGAGGACTCATCGAAGTGCCGTGGTCCGAGGTGAAGGAAGTGCGCCGCATCGGAGACAAGCGCGACACGCTCGCGCTGTTTCTGCTCGAGCCCAATCAGCGGGTGCTCGTGCCGTCACATCTCTTCTTCCGGCGCTCGCACTTCGAGGCGCTCGCGACGCGCGTCGACGAGCGGAGGCCGCGCACGGCGACTCCGCACACGGTCAATTGATCACTGCTTCGCGCCGCTTGCTCAGGCGGTTCCGAGCAGCAGCTCGCCGTGCCCACGCCGCACCACGCGCGGGAGGATGAAGACCGCTCCGATCGCGAGGGGAACGTCACCGAGCGCGAGCCACTTCACGAACGTGCCGACGTCAGAGCCCAGACCGAACGCGAAGACGGCGACGACGAAGGTGAGCCGCACCAGTCCGTTCCAGTAGGCGAGCGAAGCGCGGTGCTCGAGGTCTCTCGACGCGAAGAGCAGCGCCAACCCGGCGAACGTCGCGAACATCGCCGGCAGCACCAGCCAGAAGCTCGACGAAGGAAGCGCGACGCCCAGCATGGCGAGCGCTCCGGGAATCAGAAAGCTCAGCGCGCCGCTGAAGTTGTACGCCGCGCACGCGCGCACGAACCACACCATGCCCTTCACGGGGTCACCGTGCGGTTCTTCGCGGCCGAGGCGAGGAGCAACAACCCGATGATGCCGTGCGTGGGAATCGCGATGAGCGCGCTCGCTCGTGCCATCGGGTTGGCGAGCGCTCCGTCGAGCGAAGTCAGCACCACCGCGTCGATGCACACCGCGAGCAGCTGATAGGCCGCGAACACGATGGCGACCTCACGCGTCGCGCGCTCGCGCAGAAACCACGCGGTCGCGGCCTGCGTGAAGAGCGCGGCGCCGAGCAGCTTCGTCACCCAGTGACCGTCGGGCGACAGGTTCCAGCCCAGCAACGTGCCGATGGCCGAAGGAGGAATGGCGAGCCCCGCGAGGCCGTACAGCAGCTCCACGACGGCAACGACGACGAACAGGCGTTTGAGGGTCATGCAACCGATTTAACCGAAATGGCTAACTTGGTAAAGTGGGTGCAGTCGTGGCAGATGCGGGAGCCGAGATGTCGAAACAAATCGCAATCCTGGAAGGCGCCACCCGGCTGTTCCTGCGCCATGGCTTCCGCAAGGCGTCGATGGACGAGATCGCTCGCGAGGCCGGGGTGTCGAAGCCCACGCTCTACGCGTACCTCGCCGACAAGGACGCGCTCTTCGCGGCGGTCTGCGACCACGTGGGGCAGAAGATGCTCGCGGTCGCGGACGAAGCGCGTTCAGCGAGGACCTTCGTCGAGCGGGTGCAGGGCATTCTCGCGGCGAAGTTCACGAGCACGTACGAGCTGCTGCAGCAGTCGCCCTACGCGCAGGAGCTGATGGACACGCAGCAAGCCGCCGCGCGCGAGCGAATCGACGCGACGACGGCGGGCTTCGAAGCGCTGCTGTTCAAGGAAATCGACCGGGCCGCCCGCGCTCACGAGGTCGACCTGCGCGCGTTGGGCGTCGATCGGCGCGGCCTGGTGCGGGTGCTGATGCAAGCCGGCCACGGCGCCGCCTACGGAGTGCACGACGCAGACGAACACCGCCGTCAGCTGGCTACGCTGGTGCGCGCGATCCTCAGACCGGCGCGCTGAGCCAGCTCACTTCTTCTTCGCCACCACCTGGTCGCCGAAGCGCTCGGCGTTGGCGAGCCACGACGCGGCGTTCTTCACGTAGCGACCGGTGCCGGCGGTGTCCCACTTCACGTAGAGGCGCGTGAAGCCTCCGTCGACGATGGCGCGCTTGCCGTCCTTGTCGAAGAACGCAGCGACCACGTGCTTCTGCGAGCCGACGATGAGCGGCGTGAGCGCTCCGGGCCTGGGCAGGAACGCGATGGTGTGGCCCTCGTAGAGCTGCTCGATGCCGGTGGTGAGGAGATGATCAGCCAGCAGCCCGGTGTCCATCGCCTTGCTCTGACGACCGACGACCTGCTCGCCCTGGTCCCACGGGTCGCTCTTCATCTCGACGTCGAAGATGGCGCGCGAGAGGAAGTCGGCGTCCTGCGCGTACGGCGCGTTGTCGCCCCAGATGTAGAGGCCGTGCCCCGCGTCGAAGAACTTCTTGATGACCTTCGCGTGCGCGTCGGTGAGCTGGCGCGAGCCGCCGGCGATGACCCACAGCTGGTTCGCCTTCGCGAGCGACTTCTCGAGCTCTTCGGGCGACGGCGCGGTGTTGATGTAGCGGTAGACCGAGAAGCCCTTCTCGGCGAGCGCGCTCTTCGGCAGCTGAAAGTCGAACGACGGCTCGGTGTACAGGTGCAGCACCACGATGGTCTGACCATCGAACGCTCCGTCGATGGCGAGGTCGTGGTTGTTGCCGCGCGCGTTGCCGAATTGATCTTTCGCGACTTCCTGCACGACCTTCTCGCGTTTGACCGTGCCGTCCTTCTGCTTCACCTCGACCGTGGTCACCTCGGGAGGCGGCGCGCTGTGTCCCGCGCTCGGGTTGTACTGAGCAAACGCCGACGTCGCGGCGAGGCAGGCGGCAAGGAGCAGTCGTTTGAGCATGGCCGCTTCAACGACCGCCACGCCGGAAAGATCTCTCAAGGAGCGTTCAGCGCACGCATCCGCTCCGCCATCGTGCTCGTCGCGAAGTCGTCGACCGACACGTCGCACCCGATGGCCCAACCGAGCCACCCTTCGGCACCGCTCGCTTCAGCGCGGTCGATCAACGTGTTCGTCCAGCTCGAGTCTGCCGCGCCGCCAAATTCGGCGACCAGAACAGGCAGACGCCCGGCGGCCCGCTCGAAGTTCCCTTCGAATTTCTCGACGGTGTCGTACGGCAGGTGCTGATGCGCGGAATAGATGACGTTGGTGCCGTTGAGCGGCCGCGTGCGAAAGAAGTCGACGGAGTGCGCCCAGTCAGGCCCGCCGATGATGACCGGCGTCTGCGGCGCGCGTTCGTTGAGGCGGTCGACCATCTTCTGCATCACGCGCGCGAGCTCTTCCGGAGCGACGTCGTGCGGCTCGTTGATGACGTCGAACAGCAGGTTGTCGCGATTGGCGAAGCGCCCGCTGGCGAGATGCCAGAACGCTTCGGTGGTGTTGCCGAACCCGAACGTCGGCTGCTTCAAGATGTTGAGCTGGTACGGCTCGGTGCGCTCGGCGTGTTCCCACTGCACGTCGAGCAACACGTAGAGCCCGCGCGCGGCGCACGCGTCGATGAGCTTCTCCACGGTCGTGACGTAGGTCGAGTCAGTGACGAACCACTCCTGATTCACCGGCATGCGCACCACGTTCGCGTTCCACTTCATCGGGTCGGCGAGCGCGTCGAGCAACGGTGAGCCGCCGTCGGCGTCGTCGAGCTGCCAGTTCGCGCCGCTCGAATCGAACTCCAGCGAGCAGACGTTGAGCCCGCGCAGTCGCACTTCGTTCCCATTCGCGTCGCGCAACACGGTGCCGTCGACGTGCAGGCGCGGAGGCGAGCGCATCGGCGCTGCGGTGGGAGACGCGGGCTCGCTCCAGTCAGGACCGGGAACGTCGGGCGCGCCGCAGGCAGCGAGCGCGACCAGCAGCAGACTCCCGCGTCTCATTCTCCGTGCGCGCGGAGCTCGGCGACGAGGTCGCGGTAGAACTGCTTGCTGTCGAAGATGCTGAGGTCGACGCCGTTCGCGTTCGGCATGCCGACTTCATCGAGGTGATCAGCCGGCACGCAACCCTGGAACGTGCCCCACTTCGCGCTCTCGACGGTGACCAGCCCATCGCTCACCTGCGCGGGAATTCCCCACTCGGTCGCGACCGACACGCCCGAGAAGAGCGGCAAGAGCACGTCGACCTTCCACGGCTGGTTTGGATACGTCGCGCCGTCGCACACGATCAACCCGGTGTGCAGGTTCGAGCGGCCGGCCCACGAGAGGTAGCGCACGCGCTCGTCGTTCACGTACTTGCGATTGAAGGCCTCGAGCGTCGGCTCGGTGAGCTGCTCGAGCTGCGCGCGGAGCTTCGGGTCGCGTTCGACGTCGTAGACCGTGCGCGAGAGCATGCCCGCGATGCCGTCGAGCACGCCGTCGCTCACCGAGTCGGGGAACACGTCGGCCACTCCGACCGCGGCGTTCGCGACCTTCGTTCCTCGGTGCGGCGTCGAGATGGTCACCAGCGTCGCGATGCGGTCGCCCCAGCCCAGACCTGCGCGGCTGATCAAGATGCGCGCGTCGAGCCCGCCCTGGCTGTGCGCGACGAGGTTCAGCTTCGCCGCGTTGGTCCGGTAGAGGATGTCGTTGAGCTGCTTCTGCAGTTCGATCGCGCGGTGCTCGCTGTCGTCGAACGGAGGCAACACCACGCGGAACACCTCTTCTCCACGACCGCTGAGGTCCTGCACGGTGTTGCCGAAGTAGTCCATCGACAGGCCGCCGACCTGCAGCGCGTCGAAGCCCGCCATGCCGTGAATGAAGACCACCGGGTACGGAGGACCACGGCGCGGCGGAGTGGGAGCAGGCGCGGGAGCGAAGGGGCCCATCTGCTGCTGATCAGGCGCGGGTTGATCAGTCGGCTGATCAGTCGTCGCGATGCGATCTGCGCCGCACGCGCTCAGCAGAACCAGAGCCAGGAGTCTGAGGGGCCGAGTCGAGTGCATGCGCAGCGGGACCTCACACCGACCACAAGAGAACGACAACTGCCTTCGCCGATCAGCCCCTCACCCCAGCCCTCTCCCCGCGTCGCAGGGAGAGGGAGACAGGAGCGTGATCAGCTTCACCCCAGCCCGCTTCGCGCGTCGCGCGAGCCCGAGCAGGAGACCGAGCATCGCGAACGCTTCGAAGCCCACACCCGTCGAGCACCCGCCGCAGCCGCCCTTCGCCATCGGCATCTCACCGACCGGAGCACCCGCACCCGCGCGGTGGAGCGTCAACGTGGCGCTGATGGTCTGCCCCGTCGTGCCGGTCGCAGTCGCGGTGATGACGTTCGCGCCCTCGGTCAACGGCAGCGTCGCCGAGAAGCCGCCCGCGCCAAGCAGCTCGGCCGAGAGATCATTCGAACCCGACACGATGCGAACGCCCGTCACGTCGAAGCCCTTCACCACTCCGTAGAGCGTCACGGTGTCGGTGTTGATGGTCGCCTCGTCAGCCGGCTCGATGAAGGTGAGCTCGGCCATCGCCGCCATGTCCTCACCCGGAGTCATCGCCACATCGAGCGCCAGCCGGTTCTCCGCCGGCACCGTCACCGTCTCGGAGTGCGTGAGGTAGCCCAGCTTCTTCACCACCACGAGGTAGTCGGCGGGCACCACCATCACCGGCGCGTAGTACGCACCGCTCGCGTCGGTGGTGACGGTCGAGACGACGGTGCCGCTGCTCGCCTCGCGCAGCTCGACGGTCGCTCCTTCGATGCGCGTGGTGTCCATCTCGGCGAGCGACACGAAGCCCGCCACGCCCGCGTTGAACGTCGCGGTGCTGGTGACGCGCCCGGTGTTGTTCGCCGCGTCCTTCGCGGTGACCTCGATGGAGTTGGTGCCCGGCTGCAGCTGAATTTCGACCGAGAACGCACCGCTGGTCACGGGAACGTCGGACGCTGCGCCGCCGTTGAGGGCGACCTTCACCGTCGAGACCGCGCCGCGATCGTCGGACGCGGTGCCCTTCAACTCGATGCGGCCGAGGTCGAGCGACGCCATGTTCGCGGGGAACGAAATCGCCACCGCGGGCGCCTGCGTGTCGGCCATCGACGTGGTGCTCAAGCCGACCGAGCCCCAGATGGTCTGGCTCGCCGTCACGGTGCGCGAGAGGCCGTTGGCCATGTAGCCGCTCTTGGTGACGTTTACAGTGTAAGTCCCGGGCGGCAGGGTGAAGAGGTACGCACCGTCAGCCGCGCTGGTCTGCGTCTGGCCGCCGGCGGTGACGGTCGCTCCGGGAATCGCGACCGACATGTCCGCGGGGTCGGCCGGGTTGAACGCGAAGATCTTCCCGCGCAGCGTGCCGGTGGCGGCCGAGGCGTTGATCTCCATCGAGCCCCAGGTCTGCGTGCTCGCGGTGACGGTGCGCATCACCGAGGTGCCCGTGAAGCCGCTCTTGCTCACCGTCGCCGTGTACGAGCCGGGCGCGAGCGTGAACTGGTACAGGCCGTCGGTGCCGGTGGTCATGCTCTGCGAGCCGACGGTGACGGTCGCTCCGGCGACGCGGTTCGACGAATTGCCGCCCGTGTAGATGGCGCCGATGAGCACGCCGGTGGTCTGCGTCGGAGCGGAGCCGGTGACGAGCTGCATGTAGCGCGTCCAGTTCCAGCCTGAGCCCGGGTCGGTGTGGCCGCCGGTGTTGCACTGCGAGGGAACCTCGGCGTGACCGATGATGCGCGAGCGCGTCTTGGGAATGCCGTGGCGGTCGGCGATCCACTTCGTGAGCTTCGCCGACTCCGTGTACATCGAGGTCGTGTACCAGGTGGCGGGATCAGCGACGAAACCCTCGTGCTCGATGCCGATCGACCGGCCGTTGTAACACTGCGCGTGCCACGCGGTGTTCTTGTGCTCGACCATCTGGGTGATCTGCCCGTCGCTCGAACGCACGATGTAGTGCGACGACACGTTGGAGTTCGGGTTCTGGAACCACGACTTGGTGCCCGCGTAGCTGCCCTGCATGGTGTGGATGAGGACGAACTCGTACGTGCTGCGACCCGAGCTGTAGTTCGGCGAAGCGACCCAGCCGACCGCGCCCGGGTACTCGACCACCGCGTCACGGCGGCTCGACGCCACCGGAGCGTGCACCCGCCACTGCGAAGCCACCGGCGCCTGCACCACGCCGTTCACGTCGAAGCCCGACTCGAGCTGCAGGAAGACGTCGCTCGCGTAATCGTACGAAGCCGTCGCGCTGTCGAAGCCCGGGTAGAAGCTCACGGCGAGGTACCAATCGCCGACGTTCGACGCGACGAGTGACGGCGTCGACTGCTGCGACTTGTCGAACAGCGCGCGCAACACGGCGGCGGCTCCGCGAACGTTGGCGGCCGGGTCGACGCGCAGCTTGCCTTCGGTGACGCCGGTGAGGCGCGCGGCCTGAGCGAGGGTGTCGATGTCTCCGCGGCGAGCGAGCTGCATCACGCCCACGCCACCCGAACCCGATTCGAGGTTGGCCTGAAGCGAGAGCCGCGTCTCGACGAAGCCGATGCTCTTCAGCACACCGACCGGCACCTGGTACTCGCGCGCAGCCGACTCGAAGGCGGCTTCCAGCGGCGAGGTGCCCTTCTTCTCAGCGACGACGGGAGGCGCGGAGTCCGTCGACTCGACTCCACAACCGGCGATCAGCACGACGACGAGGGCGGCCTGGATGGTGTGCTTCATGGACCGACTTCGTAGGTCGCGAGGCCGGGCGGCGTGAAGCGCTCAGATCACCACTGTCGCCTCGAAGTGACAGGCGACCTTGGTCACTGCACAACGCACTTCGAGAAGTCCGGGAGCTTCTCGAGCGACGCGCCGACGATTCCCGCGCGCACCGTGTCGCCCGGCGCGCCGATGGTGGCGTCACCCGACCCGACGTTGGCGCCGAACAACCCGTTGCCTCGACGGAGCAGCGACTGCGGCTGCGGGAAGGTGGCGACCGCGATCTGCGTGATCACCGTGGCGAATCCGTTGGACCAGGTGCCGATCAACTCGCCGCGCCAGTTCACACTGAAGGTGCTGAACGTGCCGGCGGGCGCTCCGTCTTGCGCTGTGAAGATCGTCGCGCTGAAGGCGCTGAACTGCGTGACGCCCGCGAGACCCGTACCGCCGTTCACGAGCGCATCACCGAAGTTGAAGAAGAGCGCTTGCGGTGCGATCGCGTTGAGCGGGATGAAGTGGGAACTTTCACTCGTGGTGTCGAGCCGGCCATTCGAGTCGAAGGTCAGCGTGCCATTCGCGATCTCGGAAGGACCCCCCGCAGTGCCACCCGCGACGCGCGCCCCATCGACCATGGCGTGAAACTCCCACACGCCCGCGGCCGTGTGTGTCCAGTACACGTCGACGCCGATGGCGGTGCCGAGGTTGTCGTAGAGCGCCGTGCTCGAGCTGGAGTTCGAGGTGGTGGCAGGCTGCGTCGGGTCCCACACTTGAATCGGCGCCTGAGCGTCCAGGTTGGCGATGAGCGTGATGTTGCTCGTCGGAATCGGCGCCATCAGCTGATTGCCCAACGACACGTCGACTCCCGCGAGCGACTGGAGCCGCGCACCCGACGCGACGTGCACGAAATGGCGCTCCGCATCGATGGTGAAGTGCCCATCGCGCGCGAACCACACGCCGCTCGTGTCCTTCACGATGAAGAAGCCCGGGCCGTTGAGCGCGAGGTCGCTCGGCAGGTTGGTGGTGATCAACGGCCCCTGAAGAAAGGCCTCCGTGCCGAGCGGAGCGCAGCCTTGCTCGAGGACCCGGGACGACGCGGCAGAATCTGCCGTCGAGCCAGCACCACACCCCACCATCACGAGCGCCGCGCTGATCAGAACGATTCGCATGCGCGCGACTCAGAGCAATGCGCGCGCCGACAGCCAATCGCGCGAGAGCACGAGGCCGCGTCAGCGACGTGACGTCACTTCTTCTGCATTCAGCTCTTCGGCACGTTTCGCGTTCAGCTTTGACCCGGCGCGATCACTTCTTCTTCTTCTTCGGCGCGGGCTTCTTCACCGTCTTTTTGGCTGCCGCTTTTTCCTTCTCGAGCGGCACCTCGAACGACGTGTCGGCAGTCAGCTCGGCATCGCGCGACGCGGCGACGTAGCCCGCCAGCTCGAACGTGAACTTCGCCGGCGTCTCGCTCTGCTCATATTCGAGCGCGCACGGCGTCGCCTTGCACACCACTTCATCGCCGCGCTTCACCGTCGCGCCCGCCGGCTTCGAAGTGAGCGTGACCTTCACCTTCGCCGGCGGCTTCGGAGTCTCAGTCGGAGGCGCGACGTCGGTCTTCTTCACGTTCGCGTCATCGGGCTTCGGCGGAGTGACCTCGTTCGCCGGCGTGTCGACCTTCTGCGCGTCGTCGGAGCCGCCGCTCTTCCAGAGCGCGACCGCTCCGGTGATGAGCAGCATCAACACCACCACCGCCACGATGAGCGGCACCTTCGACGGCGCCACGGCCGCCGCGAGGTCGGCTTCGGTCACCTGCGGAACGGGCTCGTTTTCCTGCTCGTTGATGGTCGCGACGGGCATGCGGTCCCCAGTGCGTTTGGGGTTCGCAAACGGTTCGAGCGCGTCGGCGAGCGCCTCGGCGTTGGGGAAGCGGTCGTCGGGCGCCTTCTCGAGACACTTGAGCACCACCGCGCTCAGCCCGGGCGGCATGCGCTCGCCCGCGCGCGTCGTCTCGGGCAGCGGCGGCACCGGGTTCTGCGTGATTTCGAGCACCAGCTTGCCGAACGTGTCGCCCTTGAAGGGCTGCTCTCCACTCAGCAGCTCGTACATCACGAGGCCCACCGCGTAGACGTCGATGCGCGCATCGGCCTCGCCACCGAGCGCCTGCTCCGGAGCCATGTACTCGGGCGTGCCGACCACCACGCCGGCCTTGGTGCCCACGCGCGGGAGGTCGCCGATCTGCTTGAGCAACTTGGCGATGCCGAAGTCGAGGACCTTCACGAACTCCTGGCCGCCCTGCTTCGTGAGGAAGAGATTTTCCGGCTTGATGTCGCGGTGAACGATGCCGATTTGATGCGCGGCGTGCAGACAGCGCGCGGTCTGCTGCGCGAGCCGCACCGTGCGCACCACGCCGAACGCTTCGTTCATCATCGCGTCGGACAGCGCCTGGCCCTGCAGCACTTCCATCACGCAGTAGACGAGCCGCTGATTCGAGCCGAGCTCTTCGTCGCCGAAGTCGGTGACCTTCACGATGTGCGGGTTGTGAATCGCCTCGACGGCTTTCACTTCCTGCATGAAGCGCTGCACGAACTCGGGCTCGGTCAGGTGTTCCTGCTTGAGCACCTTCACTGCGGCCGTCGCGCCGTCGCGTTGATCAATGCCTTTGTAGACGCGCGCCATCGCGCCTTCGCCGATGATCGATTCCAGCTTCCAGTGCTTCACCGTGCGGCCGGTGAGATCGGGCTCGACGATCTCGACTTCGGCCGGAGGAACTTGAATCGCGAAGTTCCCCGACACCGTGCGCGCGTGCCAGCGGGAGCGAAGTGCGACGAGTTCTTTCGCGAGCTGCTCGGCGGCCATGCCTTCGGCGCGCGCCTTCTTGAGAATCGTCTCGATGGGAGCGGCTTCCTTGCCGCCACCAATCGCGCCCAGCAGTGCGAGCGAGAGCATCTTCACGTCTTCTTGCGGCGTGTCTCCGCCCTGCGCGAGGCCGGCGAGCGAGGCGTCGAGGACCGCGGGCTGACCCGGGTAGATGTCGTCGGCGTCGAGCACGCCCATCACGAGGCCGGCCGAGTGCAGCGCCGCGAGCGCCTCAGCCAGCTCGATCGACATCTGCAACATCGGAGCAGTCGCCTGCTTCGGGCACGCCGAGAGCGGCACCCAGTCGACGAGTGAGAGCACGGCAGCAGGCCGGCCGTCAGCGAGCACGGTCGCGCCGCGCACCATGCGCAGTGAGGGGTGACTCAGCTGCGCGAGGGCTTCAGTGCGAGAGACGAAACCGGCGGTGTCGACCGCGAACGGCTTCTTGACGATTCTCAGCTCGACCTGCGCGCCGTCCATCGACGCACGAAATCGCTCGGAACGGGGACCGTTGGCGCGACGCTCGAAGAGTTCAGGGCCGGTGCTGCTGACTGCGGGTTGGTGCAAGCGCTGCTCCCTCGATGACGCACCATATCATTCCGGGTCGCCACGGAAGGTGAGTGGGCTCGGCGAGAGCTGATCAGGCACAGTGCGTTTCGTCGACGAGTTCGTGAAAATGGTCGTTACGTCGGAGGCACTTTGCCACGCTGCGTTGCCTGAATGGGCGAAGTGGTGGTGGACTTGGGCTGTGCCGAACGGCCAGCGTGCCCCTCATCTACGAGCAAATTGAACTCAGGTTCACGACTTCGCGAAAGTGGCTGCTGGAACAGCCAAATTCACGAAGTGGTGAAGTAAGTGCGAAGAATTCGCCTCGCGCGACGCAGCTGCATGGGTCGACCTGTGCGCCGTCACCCTCACCCCTCGCCCACCATTCCAGCCTTCAGCGATCACTCGGTCTTCAACACGCGCGACAGCACCTGCGCGGTGAAGTTCACGAGCGGAATCACCCGCTGATAGTCGAGCCGCGTCGGTCCAATGACGCCCACGGTGCCGAGCACCTGCTCCTGCGTGCCGAACGGACTCGCGATCAACGTCACGTCGCCCTGACTCCCGAACTCGCTCTCGGCACCGATGAAGATCTGCATCTCCCGCGCGCGTTGCACGCGATCGAGCAACGCCAGCAGCTTGTGCTTCTCGTCGAGCGCCTTGAACAACGCGCGCATGCGCTTCACGTCATCCGTGAACTCCGGCGACTCGAGGAACGTGCCCGTGCCCTCGATGACCACGCGCTCGCTCGAGCTCACGTCGGTGGCGGCCGCTCCGAGCTTCAGCGCGCGCGACGCGACCTGGTCGTACTGCACGCGCTCGGCGTCGAGCTCCTGCAGAATTCGCGAGCGCAGCTCCTCGATGCTCGTCGCGTTGGGCAGCAGGTCGTTCAAGTACGCCGCCGCGCGCTGCAAATCTTCCGTCGTCACCGGCGCGTCGAGCGAGAGCAGCTTGTTCTGCACCTGACCGCCCTGCCCGACCAGAATCGCCAGCGCGCGGTCGCTCGAGAGACGCACGAACTCAATGCGCGAGAGCACTCCGGCGGACGGTCGCGGAATCAGCACCACACCCGCGTGATGCGACAACAGGTGGAGCACCTTGCCGGCTTCCTGCAGCCGCTCCTCGCCGCCCGTCGTGTTCGCGAGGCCTGCTTCGATGAGCTGCTGATCAGCCGACGACGGCTTGCGCAGCTGCAGCAACGAATCGACGAAGAAGCGGTAGCCCTGGTTGGTCGGCACGCGCCCGGCTGACGTGTGCGGCTTCTCGAGGTAGCCCAGCGCTTCGAGCTCCGAGAGCACGTTGCGCATCGTCGCCGGGCTCACTTCGAACTCACCTCGCCGTGTCAGGTGCTGGCTCCCGACCGGCTCTCCCGAGGTGATGAATTCTTGAACCACGGCGCGAAGAACGTCTTTCGCCCGGTCATCCAGCTCTTCAGCCATACGCCCAGCCATTGTCGGGTTTCTCGCGCGTTCTGTCAGGTGGGTTGACGTTCCTGTGGCTCCACGAAGTGACGGGGCGGCAGACAACTTCCCATGCCGACCCCCGTCTCTCGCCTCGCCACTACCGCCAACCGCCGCGCCGAGCCCAACCTGTCCATCGGCTCCAAAGGGCCCGCCGTCGAGCGGTTGCAGCGTCTGCTCGAGAGCACCGGTCACTCGCCGCATGGCTTCGACGGAGACTTCGGACCGAACACGAAGAAGGCCGTCATCTCGTTCCAACGCTCGGTGAAGTTGCCGGCGACGGGCGTCGCGAACGCTGCGACGTGGAACGCGCTCGAGCGCACCGTGAAGCTGCAGCGCGAGAAGGCGTTCGTCGGTGGCACGAAGACCATCACCGGCAAGCTCGACACGCTGACGAAGCAGGTCGATCGCTTCACCGACGACGGGAAGATCACTTCTGCCGAGCGCAGCGCGTTGAAGAAGTCGTTCGACGGCGTGCGCGCGTCCGCTGAACCGCTCGTGGCTGATCAATCGAAGCTCGCGCTCGACGCGCTGGCGAAGGTCGAGCTGATGACGAAGCACGGAACGCTCACGCGCAAGTCGGAAGACGCGTTGAAGGCGCTGCGTTCCGCGAAGAGCGGCATCGTGAAGGACGCGAAGTTCGACGCGCATCACTCCGCGTTCGGCAGCGGCTTCACGCGCGCGTTCAACGGCATCGCGACGAAGGACACCACCGTCGGCGGCTTGAAGGCGCACGTGGTGGCCATCGACCTCGCCGACCCTCGCGTGCGGCTGCAGACCAACTCGGAAAGCACTCGCGGTCGCACCGTCGAAGGTCACGCGCGCGCCGCGAACGCCGAGGTCGCGATCAACGGCGACTTCTTCTCGTGGGGCAGCTTCAAGCCCAGCGGGCTGGCCGTCACCAACGGCAAGCAGTGGAACGGCACCTCGCGCGGCTTCGAGGGCTTCCTCGCGTTCAACGGCCGTCACGCTGGCGTGATGAAGCCCAACTCGAGCAACCCCGACTGGAGCGAGAACGCCGTCAGCGCCCGCCCCACCGTGCTCGTCGACGGCAAGCTGACGTTGAGCGACCCCGCGAAGAACGACCGCAGCGCTCGCAGCGGCATCGGCATTTCGAAGGACGGGCGGACCCTCTATCTCGTCGCCGTGCAGGGCCGCAGCGGCGTGAACGGTCTGACTGCCACCGAGCTCGGGAAGTTCATGCGGTCGCTCGGCGCGGACGATGCGCTCGCGATGGATTCTGGCGGCAGCTCGCAGCTGTACGTGAAGGGCCGCGGCATGGTGCAGAAGTCGACCGACCCGGGCGGCTCGCGCGGCGTGGCCAACGTGGTGATGGTGCAATCTCGGTGACCAGTTCGTGAATTTGGCTGCTGGTTACGAAGAACAGCAGCATTGCAGACGGAGTGGTGGGATGGTTTGCGCCCTGCCAAACAGCCGGCATGCTCCTCGACTTCGCTCCTATTTTCACCACTTCGTGAAAGTGGCTGCTGGAACAGCCAGATTCACGAAGTGGTGAGTCGCGGATCGATTTGGCCCGACTTCGGGTAGCTTCGTTCGCTCCATGGGTATCGACCTCAAGCGCATCGGGACTGACTTCGCGAAGGCTGCTCAAGACGGCAAAATCACCGCCGCCGACGTCGACGGGCTGATCAAGCGCGTCAAGCGCGACGGCCTCACCGAGAGCGAAGCGAAAGAGCTCAAGAAGCAGGTCGCTCAGTTCAAGGACAAGTTCGACGCCGAGGGCGGAGCGAAGATCAACACCTTCGTCACCGAGAAGATGCGCTCGCTGATGATCCTCGACGACCCCACGCCGGTGAACCCCGGCGGCATCAAGGACCCCAAGGTCCTCAAGGCCGACGAGAAGCGCGTGCGCCAGGAACTCTTGCCCGGCGCCACGCTCGTGAAGGGCGGCATCCGCGGCGAAGACGTGTGCCAGAAATATCTCGGCGACTGCTACCTCATCGCCGGCATGGCGTCGGTCGCGCACCAGCGGCCCGACCTCATCGAGAAGGCCTTCCACAAGCGCGCCGACGGCACCTACGACGTGTCGTTCTACGAGCCGAAGGGCGACGCGTGGAAGAAGGTCACGGTGCACATCGACGCCGACCTTCCGCACAACGACTGGTACCACCTGCAGTACGCCAGCGCGCGTGACGAGAAGGAGCTGTGGCCCGCACTCCTCGAGAAGGCCGTCGCGCAACACGCCGGCAGCTACGGCGCCATCGAAGCCGGAGTTCCCGGCGACGCGCTCTCGATGTTCACCGGCAAACCTTCCGAGATGATCGACTTCCGCGAGAAGGGCGTGAAGGCCGACGAGGTATTCGCCGCGCTGCAGAAGGCGACGAAGGAAAACCGCCCGGCCACCGCGTCGACCTTCGGCGAGAGCAGCAACGCGAAGTACACCAACAGCGGGCTGTACGCCGACCACGCCTATTCGGTGTGGGGCACCGAGGTGAAGGACGGCAAGAAGTACGTTCAGCTCCGCAACCCGTGGGGCGAGAGCGAGCCGGCCAACAACGGTCGCGACGACGGCATCTTCAAGATGGAGCTCTCGGAGTTCATGAAGATGTTCGCCAACACCGAGATCAACGCGAGCTAACGCTTCTTCCCCTTCTTCTTCTTTCCAGCCGGCACTTCGTCGGCGTCGAGCCCGTCGTCGTCGTATCGCATCGACGGGTTCGCCTTGAGCCACGCGTTGACCCACTCGAGGTCGCTCTTCGCGACGACGTTGGTGTCGGTCTTGCCCTTGCCGCCGCCGTGGCCCGCCTGACCCGGGCGGCCGCTGCGGCCTGCCTTCGCCTTCGCGTATTCGCGCGTGTACGAACAGCGCTGCGAATTGCCGGCGTAGCCCGGGCTGCCTGACGAGCCACCGTCGCCGCCCGCGCCGCCGAGGCTCTCGAGCTCGAGCTGATCGAGCACGGCCTGGCTCGGCGCATCGACGATGAGCGTGGGGCCATCACCACCGTTGCCGCCATTGCCGCCGTCGCCACCGTCGCCACCGTCACCGGGAATCTCGCAGTCCTTGTACGGACCCCAGCCTCGGCCACCACTCCCACCCCTGCCGCCGTCCCCGCCGCGCGTGCCCGAGACCGAGATGACCGCCCGCTTCGCGTCGGTGATGTCCCAGTTGCTCGCGCTGCTGATGACGAGCAGATACGACTCGCCGCGCTGGTCTTGAATGAACGCGGCTTCGGCGCGCACCTCGCCGCCATCTTCACCGTCGGTGCCGTGTTGGCCGTGAGCGCCGTTCTGACCGCGCGGACTGTTGTTGCGCCCGTCGTCACCGTACCGGCCGCTCTCGCCCGAACGACCATCGCTTCCCGGAGAACCGATGCCGATGGAGCCCCGCTGGCCGAGGTCCTGCTTGAGGGTGACCGACGCCTTGAGGTTCGACTCCTTGAGCGCAACGGTCAGTGTCAGTGACGTACCGAGATACTTCAGGTCGGTGCGCAGCGGGTTGGTCCAGTTGCCGTCTTGATCGATGAAGCCCGCAGGCGTGGAGCTGAATTCCAGCCAGTCATCGGTCGAGATGAAGTCGAGGCGAGCGCCCTTCTCGTCGAGGAACTCCACCTTCAGCTTGCCGCCCGGCCCGAACGCGAAGGTCTCGGGCACACCGGACAACTCGAGGCTCCTGGTGTCGCTGCGCTTCAACTTCTTGCGCTCTTCGTCGTACGCCGCGCGCTGGACGGCCAGCTGCTTTTCCATCGCCAGCTGCTGGCCCTCGTAGCTGTTGGGTGCCGGCGCATCAGGGTCGATGCCTGCTTTGCGTGCTGATTCGCGCGCGTGAACGAGATCGAACTTGCGCTCCTCGGGGTTCACGCGACGCCCGGAGCTCGCCAGCAACCCGACGCCGACGCCGAACAGCGCCGCGCCGCCCGCGGTGATGGCGTACGGAATGAGGTTGAGCGACCCGTCTTCCGGTTTCGGAAACAGCGGAGCGATGGGCGGGTTCTCGAGCTGACTCAGGCCGACCTGCACCGCCCCGAAGGCCGCGGCGCTCGCACCGACGATGGCGAGAATCGTCCAGATGAACTGCGTGTTCTGCGCGCCGAGCCGCGGGTTGCGAATGGCGTCGTAGCTCTCCTTGTCGCCGACCAGCTGGTAGTACTCCTGCTCGTCGAGTTCCTCGGAGTCGCCTCGGTAGAACGAGTCACCCTGAATTCTCGGCGCATCCTGCGTGGGCGTCAGGTCTCTCGAGCGAATCGTCGAGCAACCGGGAGCCAGCACCAACACCAGCAAGACGACCAGGCATCGCCTCATGAGGAAGGGGGCCTCGAAGGAGAAAATGTCGCACCGGAGAGGGTCACGGCGTGAGGTCGATGGTTCCGCACTCGGTGGGAATGGTGATGGCCTGCGTGATGCGGAACCACTCGTGCTCCACGCGCGCAGTGTTCTGCCCATTCACGTTGTAGGCCCCGGGTCCCACCAGCAGCGTCTCGGGGAAAGGGCCACCCGCGTCGGGGAAGAACGGCGAAAACGGCATCCACGTGCCCGGGTTGCTCAGCCGCCAGTACGCGTAGAAGGCGCCGTTCACGCGGCAGAGACGAATGAGCGCCTGCGGGCTGCCGGTAGCGATGGACGTGTACACGGAAGCGGCTTCACCGGTGACTTCGCTGAGCACGCCGTAGAGCGGCTCGCCGCCGTCGTTGGGCCCGTTGGTGCTGCCGACGCTCACCAACCGATTGTTGACCTGCGACGCGTCGGGGTTGGCCGCGATGAGCGCCGCGGCGGTGAACGGGCCGTGGAAACCACCATCGAGCAGCACCAACCGCGCGTTCACCTCGGCGAGGAAGTTGCCCGTCACAGGTTGCGCGACGAACGAGCCCTCGTTGCCGTTCGACCAGCTGTGGCCCGTGAATTGGTCGAACACCAGTGCGCCGTTCTCGAGGCGCGCCGACGGCGAGCTCTGCGTCGGGAAGACGTCACGAAAGCACGCGTTCCACGTCGACCCGTTGAACTCGTCGCCGCTCGGGCAACTGCCGGCGTCGACCCCGGCATCGACGCCCGCATCCACTCCGGCGTCTGCGATTCCTGCGTCACACAGCGCGGGCCGCGCGGCGCAGAAACTCGCTTCCGCGCTCTGCGGATCGACACACGAGCCGAGCGAGAGTGCGGCGGCTGCGAGCCAGAGGCGCTTCATGGAATTCCCCACGAGAAGACGAGCCCCGCGCCAGTCGAGCTGATCTGCAGCGACACCGCGGGCTGCTCGGCACTTCCGCCGAAGAGCGCCATCGCACCCGCGGCCAACAGCGCGCCGAGCCCGATGCCGCCGGTGATGAGCGCTGCGGTCTGCAGACCCAGCGCATCTCCCAGACGCGCTCTGGCCTGCGCGAGCGACGTGATGCTCGGGTCGGCGTTGGCGACGGAACCCTCGGTGCCCTTCGCGACGCCGAAGAGCACGCCGCCTGCTGCACCCGAGAGCAGGCCGACGCCGAGCGGAATCCACGCCAGGGAGCGAGCGGAGGTCGTGCTGGTCGTCTGAACCTTCGGCTTCAAGATGTCACCGAGCTCGACCGCTGATTTCTCGAGCAGCGCGTAGAGCGCGTCTTCGTTGGGCACGCGCTCGGAGAAGATGGCGAGCGCGCGCGTCGAGCCCGATGGCTCCATCACCTTCAAGTTCACGACGAAGCCGCTGCCAGCGGTGGCGATGCTGCCCACCACCAACGCCGAAACTCCGAGCGCACCGGCGAGCTCGGCGATGCAGTTGCTCTCGCCTTGCGTGCACCCGAGCAATTGCTTCTGCCGCTCGAGCCCGAGCGCCGCGGTGATGTCGTTGCGGGTGATGACGTGCACTCCGCGCTTGGTCACCTGTTGCGCGAAGTAGTCGAGGTAGACGTCGCCCTGCTGCTCGGTGATGCCCACGTAGGTCAGCCCGGGCGCGGCGAGCGTGACCTCTTTCTTTGCGGGCGTGGCGCTCGCCACCAGAACCATCAACACCGTCAGCATGGGGCAGAAAGCCTACTGGTTCGTCACTCTGCAATCAGCGCGAGTTTCTCCAAACGCGTGAGCTGTTTGAGCCGCGCTTCCAGCGAGAGTGCGCGCGAGCGGTCCTTCACGCGCTTCTTCCACACCACGGACACCGGTCGACGCGAACGCGTGTAGCGAGCGCCCTTGCCGGCGTTGTGCGCGGCGACGCGACGTTCGAGATCATTCGTGCAACCCGTGTAGAGCGAGTCGTCGACGCAGCGCACGATGTAGACCCACCACGCTTCAGCGCTTGCTCTTCTTCTTCTTCGCTTTGGCGGCGGGCTTTTTCGCGACGGTCTTTTTCTTCGCAACGCTCTTCTTCTTTTTCGCCTGCGGTTTCTTCTTCGCCTTCTTCTTCTTCCGAGCCGGTGCGGCTGGTGCTTCTTCGACGGGCACCAGCTCGAGCACGTCTTGCGGCCAGCCGAGCAGCACGCGCATCGACGCGTCGAGCAACTGCAGCTCGTATTCGCGGGGCGGAGAAGGTCGCGACGCGAGCACGCGCATCGGCAGCGGTGAAGGAACGCCCAGTCCCTCGAATGCCTGCGCCGGGAACGATTCGTCTTCGCTCGCGAGTAGCGACGCTCCGGAAATCTCGGCCTTCTCGCCGGAGAAGATGGCGTCGAGCATCGACACGTCGTCGTAGAACGCGATGCCGTGCTCGATGCCGCTCGAGCCGAGCACGGTGATGACCGCGTTCGCGCTGTGCGGCGCGTTCACCCGCACGCCGATTTCGTTGCTCAGCGCTTCCCACAGCCGCGCTTTGTAGAAGGCCACCCACGCTTCGATGAGCGAGGTCATCAGCTCGCGCAGGTCGGGGGGAATCGAGTTCGCGAGCGAGAAGCCGACCACCGCGCGCTGCAGTTCTTTCGGCTCGTCGCCGGCCTTCGGAGTCCACCCGCGAATGAGCGCCACGTCCTGCACGCTGCGGTGGAACGCCGGGTCGACGGTCACGAACTGCGGGTTGCCCATCTGCTCGTGGAGCACCTGCGCGGCCTCGCCCCAGTTGTGACCGACCGAGAGGCCAACGTAGAGCTGATCATCGACTCCGATGAGCATGCACTGCGTGCCGTGTTCCGAAGTGGAGACTCCGAGTGGAGCGACGTGCCAGGGCATGACGCTTCAGCTCTCCGACCAGACCGCGAGCTCGTTGCCGCTCGGATCGAGGAAGTGAAAGCGACGGCCACCGGGAAATTCGAACGGCGGCTTTTCGATTTTCCCGCCCGCGGCTTTCACGCTCTTCACCGTCGCGTCGAGGTTCTTCGAGAAGAGAACGATGAGCGGACCGCCACGCACGCCCTTGTACTTCGGGTCTTCGGTGAGGCCGCCCTGCTCGCGACCCTCGCCCTTGATGCCGGAATATTCGGGGCCGTAGTCGGCGAACTCCCAGCCGAAGGCCTTCGCGTAGAACGCGCGCGCGGCCTTCATGTCGTGGACGGTGAGCTCGACGTAGTTGATGGCGTGGTGCGTGTGCATGGGCGGCGTGCGTTGTAGTAGCCCGCCGGCCATGCGTCTCGCCCTGTTGGCGGTCTTGTCGTTCAGCGCGTGCCCGGCTCCTTCGATGAACGATGCGGGAGTCAGCGATCCGTTCGATCAACCCGGCCCCTTCCCCGTCGGCGTGACCACGCTCTCGACCACCACCGACGCGGGCCGCACGCTGAACGTCGAGGTCTGGTACCCGACCGTAGAATCAGCGCGCGCCGCGAGCGAAGCCGGCTTCGCGACCGAAGAATTCGAGAGCGACGCCGCGCGCCGCAGCCAGCTCGCGATGTGGATTTCGCAAGCACCCGAGAAGTGCACGCCACGCCGCGCATTCGGAGCCCGTGACGCAGAGTTCGCGAGTGGCTCGCGTGGCTTGCTGGTGTTCAGCCATTGCACCGAGTGCTTTCGGTTTTCGATGCATTCGGTCGCCGAGCGATTGGCGTCGCAGGGGTGGATCATCGCCGCGCCTGATCATCTGCAGAACACGCGCTTCGACGGCACCGCGCCCATCAGCAACGCGTTCCTCGCGACGCGCGCGTCCGACATCTCGGGCGTCATCGATTTGATGGTGAGCTCATCGCGCTTCACCGTCGACGCGCAGCGCATCGCCGTCTTCGGCCACAGCTTCGGAGCCGTCACCACTGGCAAGGTCGTCGAGCAGGACGCTCGCGTGCGCGCAGGGCTGCTCTTCGCCGCGCCGGTCGACTCGCCGTTCCTCAATTCCGGAGCAGCGCCGCGGGTGATGAAGCCGCTCTCGTGGGTGCTGGCGATGGAAGACAACTCCATCTCGTACCTGGGCAACGGCTTCATTCGCGACAACTTCACGCACGTGCCGAAGCCGAACTGGCTGGTGGAGGTCGAGAACGCCGGCCACTGGACGTTCAGCGACATCGCGGGGCTCGGCGGCGACTACTTGCCCGGCTGCGGCGACGGAAAGCGCGACCCCGACGGCGGCGCGTTCACCTACCTCGACAACGACGACGGTCGGCGCATCGCGCAGCGCACGGCGGCCGCGTGGGCGAAGTTCGTGCTCGACGGCGACGAGGCGGCTGGAACCGCGCTCTCGGTCGAGCGCGACGGAATCACGCACGTCAAACGACGCTGAGCGGCTACCCTTCGGGGTTCCGAATGAAAGCGAACGCCGAACGCGTCATCTCCGATTTGAAAGAACTCGCGAAGCTGACCTCCGATGAGCGCGGTGCTCAGCGCGTCGCGTGGGGCCCCATCTGGCGCAAGGCGCGCGACTGGTTCACCGAGAAGGTGCGCAACCAGCTGAAGCTCGACACCCGGCGCGACGGCGCGGCGAATCTGTGGGTGACGATGGAAGGAAAGAAGAAGGACGCGCTGGTGATGGGCAGCCACATCGACTCGGTGCCCGGCGGCGGCTGGCTCGACGGCGTGCTCGGCGTGGTCGGCGGTCTCGAAGTGCTGCGGCGCGCGAAGGAAGCCGGAGGCACTCCGCCCATCACGTTTCATCTCGTCGATTGGGCCGATGAAGAGGGCGCGCGGTTTGGCCGCTCACTCACCGGCTCGGCGGCGTCGGCAGGCGCGCTCGACGCGGTGAAGGAATTGAGTCACCTGGTGGACCGCAACGGCGTTCGCTTGCCCGATGCGCTGCGCGAAAACGGAATTTCGCTCGCGTCGATGGCCACCGCGCGCCCGTACTTCGACGGCCTCAACGCGAAGGCATACCTCGAGCTGCACATCGAACAGGGCCCGGTGCTCGAGGAAATGAAGAAGCCCGTCGGCGTGGTGCTGGGGACGATGGGCGTCGAGCGCTACAATTTGAAGTTCGTCGGGCAGGCCGCGCATTCGGGCGCCGCTCCGATTCACCTGCGCAAGGACGCGTTCCTCGCCGCCGCTGAGTTCGCGCTCGCGTGCCGCGAAATCACCATCAAGTACTCGGGCAAGACGCCGAAGACGCGCGTGGTCGCGACGTGCGGCGTGGTGAAGGTCGAGCCCAACTTCGTCACCGCGGTCCCCGGAGTGACCGACATCTCCATCGACCTGCGCGCGCTCGACGGCAAGGTGCTGCAGAAGATGTTGGCCGACGCGAAGAAGGCCGCCGAGAAAGCAGCGAAGAAACACCTCGTCACCGTCGAGTGGAGCCCGCTGTTGCACATCACGCCGCGGCCGTTCGACGAGACGCTCATGAAGTTCGTGCGGCAGTCGGTGAAGGAAGTGACGGGTCACGCGCCTGAATTGCCGTCCGGCCCGCTACATGACGCCGCGGAGATGGCTGCGCTGGTGCCGACCGCGATGGTGTTCGCGCAGAGTTCTCCGGGCATTTCGCACACGCGCTTCGAAGACACGCCGCTGCCTGCGCTCGACAAGTCGATTCGCGCGTTCCTGCTCGCGGTCGACAAGACCGTCGCGCACCTCAGCGCTGCGAAGTGAGCTCGCGCAGCGTGCCGAGCTGCGCGTGCAGCCCGGCAGTGCGCACCAACACGTCGGCGGGGTCGACGGTCAGCACGTCATCGGCCCACCACGGCAGCTCAGGCCCCGGCGTTCGCGACGCCACGCGGCGCAGCTTCGCGTCGAGCGGAGCCCACACGCGCATCAGCAACAACCGTTCGCGCAACGACGACGGCTCGCTGCCCAGGTAGTGTATCGGCAGCTGCTCCCGCGAGCGCGATGACGCGAGCGAGCGAAACAACATCAGCGAGAGGCCGATGCGCTCCGAATCGATGACGCGCTCGTCGCTCGCGAGCCAACCGTCGAGCAACAACCAGCGAGCAGCGACGTGGTCCCGCTCGCGCAGCGACGCTTTGTTCCAACTCTCGATGCACAACGGCACCAGCAGCCGCAGACCCTGCTCGCTCGCGGCGACACCCGGTGCACCGAGGTGACTCAACATCGCCTCGAACTCCACGGCCTGGGTGCACACCTCGAGCGCGAGAGCGGTCTCCGACTGCGAGAGCCGCATGCGCACGTCGAGGGCGGCGTGTCGCATCGCGAGGCGCGCCACGGGCAGCCACACGTTCGCGTCGTTCCACGGCGCCAGCTCATCGGGGACCTGCACCTCGCTCGCGTCGGCGCACGAGAGGACGCCTTCGAGCCACGGCGCGAGCGCGAAGAAGCCCATGCGCGACGACTCGGGCAATTGTGAGAGCGGGTGTACTCCACTCGCGAACGGCTCGAGCCCGAGGTCATCGTCGAGCGTGCGCGTCACGGTGGCGGGAGCGAGTCGCAGGCTGTTGGCGAAGCACCCGAGCCCGTTCACGCGATGCGCAGCGGGCGCGCCGTCGGGCCGCGGCAATTTCTCGCGATGAGTGGTGAGCGTCACCACGTCCTTCACCAGCCGTTCACCGAGCGCGCGGTTGGTACGCACCGTCGCCGCGACGAAGGCCACGAGCAGCACCGCTCCGAACGCGGCGACGCCGAGCACTCCGCGGCGCATCACCGCTTGAGCCGCACCAAAGTTCCGTCGTCCATCGGCAGCTCGATGACGCCGTCCTTCTCGGTGGCGCCCGGGGGCAACGGCGTCTTCGCGCCTGTCGCGAGCGACGAGAGCACGTTGAGCAGCGCGCGCGATGACTCCAGTCGCGTCAGGAATTTCGTGTAGCCCTCGTTGCTCCCGCCGAGCAGCGCATCGCGTGGCAGCCACCACGGGTTCTCGCGCAGCGGCAGGTCGGCCTTCTCGCGCGCGGCGGCGTCTTTCGCGACGGCGAGGTCACGCATCGCGGCGTCCCACCGGCCCCACAACCGCGCCAGCGCGAGCCGCTCGACGAAGGTGAACTGGAACGCATCGCGCGTCGCCGGATACTTCGCGCGCGCTTCGTCGGTGGCGAACTGGCGGAAGAGGGAGAGCTCCATCGTGACGCGCTCGACTTCGAGCATCTCTTCGTCGCTCGCTAGCCGCGTGCCGAGCAACACCCAGCGCGGCCCGAGCGAGTCGTGCGATTCCTTCGACGACGCGGCCCACGCCTCGCTGCACACCGGCGCCAGCATGCGCAGACCCGCGGTCGACAACATCGCGCCCAGCAAGCCGACGCGGCTCAGGTCGAGCGAGTACTCGAGGCCCTCGGTGCACACCGCGAGCGCGTGCTCGGGCTGACGGTCGGCGAGCAACAGCCGCGCGTCGATGGCCGACTGGCGCATCACGCTGATCCACGGCGTGGGGCCGCTTTCCCACGGCTCCATCGCTTCGACCCACTGCAGCTCACTCGCGTCGCTGCAGGTTCGCATCGCCTCGACCCACGGGCGCAGCGACTCGACGGTGGCGACGACTCCGGCGTCGAGCTCGCTCACGGGTTTCTCGCCGCGCATCACCGGCGTCAGCTCGAGCTTCGGGTCGTTGAGCGCGGTGACGTTGGTGGGCGCGGTCTTCATCACGCCCGCGAGGCACGCGAAGCCGTTGGTGTTGCGCGGTGGTGGCGCGCCGTCGGGTCGCAGCAGCTTGATGCGCCGCGCGCGGAGCGTTTCCAGGTCCGTCGCGAGACGATCTCCCAGCTGGTGATTGTTCCTCACCGTGGCGAGCACGAAGCCGGCGATCAGCACCACCACGAGCACGGCGACCACGAGCAACCCTCGACGCATGCGGCCTTCTACTCCGCCTCGAGCGGCATTGACGCTCGCGTTGCCATGCGTTCACTTCGCCAGCCTCATGAGCTCGATTCGCTGGGTGGTGGCCGCGGTGGTGGTCTCGATGTTCGGAGCGTGCAACTGCAACCCGCCGCCCGCAGTCGAAGACGCCGGAAGCGGCGGAGGCGGCGGCGAGACCGGCGGCGGCACGACGGGCGGTGGAGGTTCCGCGACCGGCGGTGGAGGTTCCGCGACCGGCGGCGGCAGCGCGACCGGCGGAGGTGGCGGCGCGATGGGCGGCGGCACCGCGACAGGCGGCGGAGGTGGTGACGTCGATGCAGGTGTGCCCGAGCTCGAGCTCACACCCGCGAACGGAATGCTCACCGTGCTCGAGAGCGAGACCACTTCCTTCACGGTGCGGCTGACCGCGCAGCCCTCAGCGACGGTCACGGTGACGCTCGTCTCGTCCGACACCAACCGCGCGACGCTCAGCGCGAGCACGCTGATCTTCACCACCACCGACTGGAACATCGCGCAGACGGTCACGGTGACGACGCTCGCTGATCGTGACCTGGCGAATGACTCAGTCGACGTCACGCTCACCGCTACCGACCTCACGACGCGCACAGTGCAGGTCACCATCACCGACGTCGACGCCCAGAGCTTCGTCATCACGCCGACCGGCTCGGTGACGGTGAACGAGAACGGCACCGCCACCATCTCCGTGCGGCTCGCGCGGCAGCCGTCGGGCACAGTCACCGCCACCATCGCTTCCGCCGACCCGCAGCTGCTCGGCGTTTCTCCGACGAGCGTGATGTTCAACGCTGCCAACTACTCGACGCCGGTCGACCTCACGCTGAGCGGCCTCGATGACGCCAACGCGGGCGACGACGTGGTGCAGCTCTCGTTCACGATGGCCGGCACTGCGCCGCTGCAGCTCGACGTCACGGTCGCCGACGACGACCAGCAGGCGTTCGACTTCAACGGCGTCGGCATGCTGCAGGTGCCCGAAGACGGCATGGGCGCGCTGCAGGTGCGGCTCGCCGCGCAACCGGCCGGCAACGTCACGGTCGCTTTTTCAACCAACGACACCGGCGTCTTCACCGTGCTCACTCCGACGCTGACCTTCAACACCACCAACTGGAACACGTACCAGTCGATGACGTTCGCGGGCGTGCACGACGACGACCTGGTGAACAACCTCGGCACGCTCACGGTGAGCGCGACGGGTCTGATGCCGCGCGTGCTCTCGGTGGAGAACGTCGACGTCGACATGCAGGCGCTGGTGATGCCGGCGAGCGTGACGGTGAATGAGTTCGACTCGACCGGTCTGGGAATTTCGCTCGCGAAACGGCCCGTAGCGCAGGTGACGGTGACGCTCACTCCGGCGGATCCAACGCGCATTCAGCTCGTGCCGAACACGCTCACCTTCGGCCCGGCCAACGCGCTCACGACGCAGTTCGTGGTGGTCAACGGCCTGCCTGACGACGACGTGGCCGATGACACGGTGGCCATCAGCGTCAGTGTCTCTGGCGGAGGCCCCACCGGCAGCGTCGACGCCATCGAGCTCGACGACGACACGCAGGCGATTCAAACGGCGACGACGTTCAGCGTCATCGAGAACGCCACCAACATGCTCCCGGTGCGGCTCGCGTTCCGGCCCGCGACCAACGTCACCGTGACGCTCGTCTCGGCAGACACCAACGTGGCGACCATTTCTCCGAGCACGCTGACCTTCACGCCCGCGGGCTACGCGACGCATCAGTTCGTCACGGTGAGCGGCACGAACGACGCGAACCTCGTCGACAACTCGACCACCGTCACCAGCTCGGCGCCGGGCATCGCGAGCTTCGCCACCACCATCAACGTCACCGATGAAGACGTGCAGGCCATTCAGGCATCGACCAACATCTTGAGCGTCAACGAGAACGGCTCGGCGAACCTCGGCGTGCGGCTCGCGTTTCAGCCCGCCACCAGCGTGAGTGTTTCGGTGAGCACCGCCTTCACCGACATCTCCCTGGGCTCGAGCTCGCTGGTCTTCACGCCCGGCAACTACGACACCATGCAGAACGTGACGGTGAATGGCCTGCTCGATCTCGACGGGCTCGCCGAGGGCGGTGTCATCACGCTCTCGTCGCCGATGCTCCCGAACGTGAACGTCAACGCGAACATCGTGGAGCGCACCGCGCGCTTCGGTTTCATCTCGGCGAACGCTGCCAACTTCGCGCTGACGGATGGGATGGTGTTTGCGTATCCGCTGACCATCACCGCGGGTGAAGCTCCGTTCGGTTACGGCGCGAATGCCGGCGTCGCGAGCGGGTCGCTGCAGGTTGCGGTGTATTCCGACGTCGCGGGTGCTCCGGGCAATCTGCTCGCGGGAACGACGAGCGCGATTCCGATCACTGTGGTCGGTGCGAATGATGCGCAGAGCACGGTGGGTCCCTCGCTCGCGGCTGGCACCTACTGGATCGCGTTCCGTGGTGGCGGGAGCGTCACGTTGAGAAGCGGTGGTCCGGCGATCGCTCGATGTGTTCGCAACACCAATGTGCCGGTGGGTACTGCCTGGCCTGCGACTTTCGGGGCGATGCTTTGCTCGAGTGCGGCTCCGACCAACGTGTACGTGTTCACCGTGCACTGAGAACCTGGTCCACCCTCACCCCGACCCTTTCCCTCGCGGGAGAGGGGGACTTACATCGGCACACTGAGTCTGACTTCACGTGCACTGAAACCGCGGCGGACCTGATTAAGCTGATCGGTCTGCAGTGGCTGTTGGTCGGGGGACCGCCTCACCGCCGTGGAGAAAACGATGACGATGCGTCTGCTGTTCGTGTGCGCCGCGCTTGGCGCGCTCGTGGGCTGTAATCGCAATCTCGATCTTCCACCGCAGCCTCAGTTCGCCTCGCTCGCAGGAGCCATCGACACCGATGGCCATCTGCCGCCCGAGAACAACGCCATTCGACTCATCAACGCGTCGACGGGCGTGCGCTTCGACCAGCAGACCGACGCCGAAGGAAAGTTCCTCTTCGGCAACCTCGCGCCCGGCAACTACCTCGTGCAGGCCGACGTCGAGGGCTTCGCTCCGCTGCGTGAAGGTCCGTTCAACGTGCCCTCGGGCAACCCCATCGACGTCGGCATCTTCAAGTTGGTGTGGCTCGGTCAGACCGAACAGGAAGGCAGCATCTCGGGCAGCGTCGTGGTGTCGGGCGGCTCGGCGGGAATGGTGGACGGCGGCAGCGTGGACGCCGGAGTCGACGGCGGTCTGCTCGAAGACGGCGGCACCGGTCGCCCGAGTGACGCACAGGGCGCCACCGTCTCTCTGTTGCTGGAGCGCATGACCGGTGAGCCGGTGAAGGTCGCCGAGACGCCGGTCGACGCGTTCGGTCGCTTCAGCGCGCGCGTTCCTCCGGGTCGCTACACCATCGAAGCGACGCACCCCTGGTACGTGAGCGCGCGTCGCCAGGGCGTACTGCTCGCCGAAGGTCAGCTGCTGCAGCTGCTCGAGCCGCTGGTGCTCGAGCTCAACCCCGCCGACGTGAGCGGTGAAGTGGCGCTCGAGGTGGAGTCGCTCTCCGGTGGCTCTTCGACGAGCGTCACCGCGGGCATCACCGTGACCAGCGACACGGGCCGTTCGGTCACCACCGACAACCAGGGTCGCTACACGCTGCCCGGTCTCGCTGCCGGCACGCGTCGGCTCACGTTCTCGTTCCCGGGCTTCCACGACTCCGAGTCGATTCGCACCATCGACCTCGCCGCCGGAGAGCACGCCACCTACGCGCAGGTGAAGCTGCTGCTCAACCGCGGCGACATCAGCGGGCGCGTGCGCATGAGCGACGGCTCGCAGCTCGACGACGTGTCGGTTGCCATCGCGGGCGCCATCGACGGTGGCGTCGGTGGCTACACCACGCAGGCGGTGCGCTCGATGGCCGACCCCGCGAGCGGCGACTTCATTCTGCGCGGCGTGCCCGTCGGCTCGTACAACGTGGTCGCGCACCGCACGAACTACGTCGACGCGACTTCTCCGACGGTGACCGTGCAGGTTGGCAGCATCACGCCGCTCGCTTCCGAATTGCGACTCGCGCGGCTGCAGGGCGACTTCCTCATCGAAGATTCAGACCCGCTCAACACTGCGGGCTTCACGCGCGAGCGCAACGTCACGCTGGTGCTGAGCAACGTGATGAGCGCAGCCGAGTTCCGCGCGGTGGAAGGCACGCAGCAGGACCTGATGGCCGCGGCGTGGCAACCGTATTCGCTGCCGCGCATTCCCTTCACGCTCTCGAGCGGTGATGGGCCGAAGACCATCTATCTGCAGATCAAGAACACCATGGGCAACGAGGGCCCGGCGCTCTCGGCGACCATCATTCTCGACACGACTCCGCCCAACAGCGGCGAAATCCTCCTGCACTCGGGTGCGGGCTTCACGCGCATCGCGAATCCCCTGCCGGTCACGTTGAGCGCGCTCGACGTCGGCGGCGTGGCGCAGGTTCGGCTCGCGTCCATCGACCCCGACGCGGGCGTGACGTTCGAAGACGGTGGCGTGCCGATGCCCGACGCAGGCTTCCCGTTGATGGTCGCCGGCAGCGTCGGGCCGTACGTGCGCGACACCAGCTTCACGCGGCCGACCAGCGCCGATGGTGTCCAGACCGTCGCCGCGCAGTTCGTCGACAACGCCGGCAACCCCAGTGACGTCGCACTCGCCACCATCGTGGTCGACACCGTGCCTCCCACCGGCTCGCTCACCGTGGTGCGCGGCGCGCGCGCGAGCGTCGATGGCTACACCAACACGCTGCTGGTCGAGCTCGCTGAGATGTGGGGCGCGGAACCGAACGGCGGCTACGTGCAGGTGCGGCTCGCGAACGACTCGGTCGACCTCTCCTCGGCCGTGGCGCAACCCACGCGCGCGCGCGCCAGCTGGTTCCTCGACGCGCAGGGCGAAGGTCAGAAGACGGTGCACTACCTCTTCATCGACGCCGCCGGAAATCAGGCGGGCGCGGGCCAGGCCACCATCATCTACGACGCGACCGCGCCGCTGGTGACGGCCAACCTGACGAGCGGCTCTCCGACGTCGAACCCGACGGTCACCATCTCGCTCAACACCGTGGAGACCTCGCCCTACTCGCCCGACGCCGGCGTGTCGGTCGCGCAGTCGGCCATCTTCACCAACGCGGTCGTCGGGCCGTACCCGAGCAACAACACGGTCAACTACACGCTCAGCCCGGGTGATGGACCACGCAACGTCTTCGTTCGCGTGCGCGACGCGGCGGGCAACGACGGCACGGCGAGTGTGAGCCTCGAGCTCGACACCACGCCGCCCACGGGTCTGGGCATCTCGCTCGTCGGCGCGTTGGATGACGGCACGCCGTCGGCCACGTTGACCAGCGACCCGGTCGTCACCGTCAACCTCACGCAGTCGGGCGCGACGCAGGTGTTGCTCGGCGACGGTTCGCTCACCAGCTGCCCGGCAGTATCGGGCACGTGGCGCAACATCACCGGCACCTCCATCGCGAATCATCCGCTCGCTGGAACCGGGAGCGTGCGCACCGTCACCGCGTGCTTCGCCGACGGCGCAGGCAACGTCGCGGGCCCGGTGAGCGCCACCATCAACTACGACGGCGCCGCGCCTTCGGGCTGTCAGCTCGCGCTCACCGGTCTGCGCACCAACGGCAACCCGAGCGGCGTGTCGCGCACTGCGCTGCGTTCGATTCCGTACACGCTCACCAACTGCGCAGAGACGCCGCTCGAGATTGCGCTCACCGAGCAGACCACCGTGCTGTGCGACGCGACGGCTGCGGGCCTGGTGTGGTCTCCGTACAGCGCGACCGCGAATCAGGTGACGCTCTCGTCGGTCGACGGCACCAAGACGGTGCGCGGTTGCGTGCGTGATGCTGCTCGCAACACGACTTCGTTCGTCGCCGGCACGATGACGCTCGACACGTCGCCGCCCACCAGCCCGCGCGTGAGCATCAACTCGGGCGCGGCGTACATCAACGCGCAGTCGGTCGACGCCGGAGTCGCCATCGCCACCGTCACCGGCACCGCGCTCGACGCGACGGAGTGGGCGTTCGCTGAAGAAGGCACCACGCCGTCGAACTTCGTCAGCTACACCACCGCGAACCCGGGCCAGCTCGCGCTCTCGGGCGGCGACGGCACGAAGACGGTGAAGGCGCTGTTCCGCGACGACCTGGGCAACACCATCGCCGCGGAGGTCGCTGACTCCATCGAGGTCGACACCACGCCGCCGACGTTGAGCTCGATTGCGCTGCTCGGCACGCTCGCTGACGGCACGTCGTCGACCGCGCTCACCGCCGTCACCGACGTCACCGCCACGCTCGTGCAGAGCGGAGCGACCAGCGTCTTCTTCGGCAACGCCTCGCTCGTCACCTGTCCCACCACCGGGCATTCGCAGTTGGTCGGCAACACCGCGACCGTGACGCTCACCGGCACCGGCACCACGCGCACCGTGAAGGCGTGCGTCGGCGACGCGGCGGGAAATCTGTCTGCGCTTCGCACCGCGACCATCGATCTCGACGCCACCGCACCGACGGGTTGTGCGCTCTCGCTGACTGGGTTGCGCGCCGATGACGCCTCACCCACCAGCGGAGTCGCCGCCGGCCTCACCGGACGACGCGACGTGCGCTTCACGCTCACTGGCTGCACGGAAACTCCGGCGCAGATTGCGCTCACGCAGTCGGGCGTCTCGTGCGCGGTGAACGCCAACCTGGTGTGGGCGCCGTACGACGCGCTCGCTACTAATTCGTTCACGCTCGCGGGTGTCGACGGCAGCAAGACGGTGCAGGGCTGCGTGCGCGACGCGGCGAGAAACCCGGGCGGGCTCACAGCGGCCACCATCACGCTCGACACCACTCCGCCGTCGGGCGCGTCGGTCTCGCTCGACACCGGAGCGGCGTACGTCAACGCGGCGCAGAAGGCCGCCCGCGGCAACGTGAACCGCGCGAGCGCGCAAGGCACCGTCACCAGCGCGTACGAGTGGGCGCTCGCCGAGAACGCCGTGCCCTCGGTGTGGCGCGTGCTCTCGAGCAACAACCCGTTCAACTTCGACTTCTCCACCGGCGACGGCGTGAAGACCGTGCGCGTGTTGTTCCGCGACGAGGTCGGCAACGTCACCGCCAATGAAGTGAGCGACAGCATCGAGTTCGACACCGTCGCGCCGACGCTCACCTCGGTCACCGTCACCGGCACGCTGGCTGACGGCACGCCGTCGTCGGTGAGCACCACCACCACCAACGTCACCGCGACGATTCTCCACGGCGGCGGCACCAGCGTGGCGTTCGGCTCGACCGCGGGCCTCAACTGCACCACCGCGAGCTACTCGAGCTTCAGCGGCACCACGGTCGCCACCACGCTCGGCGGCAGCGGCTCTCCGCGCACGCTCGCGGTGTGCGTCACCGACGCGGCCGGCAATCCGGCGGGCCCGGTGAGCACCACCATCGGCTTCGACTCCACGGGACCGACGGGCTGCACGCTGTTGATGAGCGGTCGCAAGGCCGACGGCAGCGCCACCGCGCTCGACATGACCGCGCTGCGCGACGTGCCCTTCACGCTCACCGGCTGCGTCGAGACCGTCACCGAGGTCTCGCTCACCGAAGCAGCGACCGTGAACTGCTCGGGCAACCTCGACTGGCGTCCGCTCACCGGCGCTGATCTCCTCACGCTCTCGGAAGTCGACGGCCTGAAGACCGTGCGTGGCTGCGTGCGCGACGCGAGCCGCAACGTGGGCTCACTCTCGGCCGACAGCATCACGCTCGACACCACGCCGCCCTCGGCCGCGACCGTCACCATCAAGGCCGGCGCCGCGTACTTCAACCGCGCCGACTTCCTCGCCGCGGGGAGCACCAACACCATCTCGGTCAGCGGCAGCTCCACCGACGCCGTCGACTGGGCCATCGCTGAGTCGGCCACGCCGTCGAGCTTCGGCGCGCTGGTCGCCACCAACTTCGTCTTCTCGGCGGGCGACGGCGTGAAGACCATCAGCGCGCTGTTCCGCGACGCGCTCGGCAACGTCACGCCGGTCACCGTCACCGACACCATCACCATCGACACGCAGAACCCGACGCTGAGCGCCATCAACGTCACCGGCACGCTCGCCGACGGCACCGCGAGCGACGTGACGACCTCGACGGCTTCAGTGCAGCTCTCGCTCACGCACGTCGACGGCGTCGGTATCTTCGTCGGCGACGCCACGCTCGCGTCGTGCCCCACCAGCGGCTACGCGTCGTTCGGCGGCGGCTCGAGCGCCACCATCACGCTGCCCGGCAGTGGCACGCCGCGTACCGTGCGCGTGTGCGTGGCCGACGTGGCGGGCAACGTCGCCGGCTACCAGCAGGACACCATCGGCTTCGACTCGTCGGCTCCGACCAGCTGCGCGCTCACGCTCGTCGGCCGCCGCACCAACGGCACCAACACCTCCGGAGCGACCGCCAACAAGACCGCGCTCACCGGCGTCGGCGTCACGCTCTCCGGCTGCAGCGAGACGCCCACCGAGGTGTACCTCGTCGAGGCAGGCTCGGTCGGCTGCTCGGCGACGTCTTCACTCTCGTGGCAGCCCTACGTGGTGGGCTCGACCAACTTCACGCTCACCGGCGGCGACGCGAACAAGACAGTCGTCGGCTGCGTGCGCGATGCGGCGCGCAACGTCTCGAGCGTCACCTTCGACGACATCGCGCTCGACACCACGCCTCCGACGCTGGCGTCCATCACGCTCGCGGCCGGCGCGACGTACTTCAACCGCGCTTCGTGGCTCGCCGCTCCCAACGCCAACACCATGAACCTGAATGCCACGGTGACCGGCGCCGCCGACTGGGCGTGGGCCGAGAACACCACGCCCACCACGTTCAACGCCGCGAGCTTCCCGGTGAATCAGAACGTGACGCTCTCGGTCGGCGACGGCATCAAGACCGTGCGCGCGCTGTTCCGCGACGACGTCGGCAACACCACGCCCGCTGAAGTGAGCGACACCATCGAGGTCGACACCCAGGTACCGACGCTCTCGTCCATCGTCATCAACGGCACGCTCGCTGACGGCACCACGTCGACGGCGTCGAGCTCGAGCACCAGCGTCAACGTCACGCTGAACCAGTCCGGCGCCACGCTCGCCGCGCTCGGAGATTCGACCTTCACCTGCCCCACCAGCGTCGCGGGCTTCAGCAGCTTCAACGGCATCAGCGCGAGCACCACGCTCACCGATTCTTCCGCGACGCGCACCGTGCGCGCGTGCGTGGCTGACGCGGCGGGCAACATCTCGGCGACGGTCAGTTCGACCATTCAATATGACGCGGCCGCTCCGACCGGCTGCGTGCTGACGCTCGGTGGCCGACGCACCGACGGCAGCAGCACCGCGGCGACTTCACCCGAGAAGACTGCGCTGACCGCCGTGACCGCCGCGCTCTCGAGCTGCAGCGAAGCGGCGGCCGACATCTACCTCGTCGAATCTTCGGGCGCGGTGTCGTGCCCGGCGGCCGGCTCCGCCGCGTGGACGTCGTTGTCAGGCGGCTCCAGCATCGGCTTCTCGCTCTCGGCCGGCGACGCGCTGAAGACCGTGAAGGCGTGCGTGCGCGACGCGACTCGCAACGTCAGCGCGGCGAGCTTCACCGACACCATCACCCTCGACACCACGCCGCCCACCGGCGCATCGGTCTCGCTGCACGCGGGCGCGGACTACTTCAACCGCACCGCGTGGCTCGCGCAGGGCAGCATCAACCGCATGGGCGTCACCGGCACCGCGGCCGGCGCGACCGAGTGGGCGTGGTCCGAGTTCGGCACGCCCACCACCTTCGGCGCGTTCACCTCTCCCACCACGGTGCAGAACACGTTCACCGCCGGCGAAGGCACGCGCAAGGTGTACGCGCTGTTCCGCGACGACGTCGGCAACACCACGTCGGAAGTGAACGACGGCATCGAGGTCGACGTCACCGCGCCGACGCTCAGCTCGCTCACGCTGGTCGGCACGCTCGGAGACGGCACCTCGTCGACCGTCATCAGCAGCACCACCAGCGTCACCGCCAACGTCGTGCAGTCGGGAGCGACCAGCATCGCCACCGGCGACGGCACCTTCACCTGCCCCAACGGCACCACCTTCACCGCGTTCAACGGCAGCTCGGCGTCGGTCACGTTGCCGGGCAGCGGCACCACCCGCACCATGCGCGCGTGCGTGGCCGACCTCGCGGGCAACGCGTCGGGCGTGGTGCAGGACACCATCGACTTCGACGGCGCTTCTCCGAGCGGCTGCGCGCTGGTGATGACCGGCCGCCGCGTCGACGGCGTGGCGACCGGCGGCGGCCAGGCCGACCTCACCGCGTTGCGCGACGTCGGCGTGAGCCTCTCGGGCTGCATCGACACCAACGTCGAGGTCGCGCTCACCGAGAGCCCGAGCATCACGTGCAGCAACACCGCCGGCCTCTCGTGGATTTCGCTCACCGGCAGCACCACGTTCCAGATTTCTGCGGGTGACGGCAGCAAGACGGTGCGCGGTTGCGTGCGTGACCCGGCCTACAACGTCGGCTCGCTCGCGACCGACGCCATCACGCTCGACACCACGCCGCCCGACAACGCGACGGTCTCGCTCAACGGCACCGGCGGTTACGCCAACACGTTCTCGCGCATCGCCTCGGGTTCGGCCGACAACGCGACCGAGTGGGCGGTGGCCACCACCTCGACCGGCCCGTTCACGTTCGGCACGTACTCCACGACGCCCTCGACGCAGGGCGTGAACTACGCGCTGCCCGACGGCACGAAGTTCGTCTACGCGCGCTTCCGCGACGCGCTGCTCAACACCACCAACACGGTGAGCGCGAGCATCGTCATCGACACCACGCCTCCGACTGCGCCGGTCATCCTCACCGTCGACTCGCAGAATCGCGGCGCGCGTTTGTTCTGGGACCCGTCGACCGACGCGACCGCGGGCGTGGCCGCGTACGAATTGCTCGCTGACCCGAGCGGCACGCCGACCACGGTGCGCACCACCACGGGCGGCGGAGCGACCAGCGGCTACGTGCTCAACCTCGAGAACCGCACCGACAACGTGTTCGCGGTGCGCGCGGTCGACTTCGCCGGCAACCGCTCGGCGCTGAGCTCGCTGATGAGCACCACCGTCGGCTGGAAGCGCATCACCGTCAGCCCGGGCAGCATCTACCCGATTCGTCCGCTCGACGTGGCCATCCGCGGGCCGCACATCTTCGTGACGTTCATGGACACCGACTCCAACTGGTCCGGCATCGCCGGCAACCTGCGCATGGCCGTGTCGCACGACAGCGGCGAGACGTGGGCCTTCAAGACGCTCGACAGCGGCTTCGGCGGAGGCCGTCAGCTCGCTCCAATTCGTTTCAGCGACGACGCGGTGTGGGTGGCGACGGTCTCGAACCCCGGCCTCACGAGCGACATGATCGCCGGCAACGTCGCGCTCTACTCGAGCACCGACAACGGAGACACGTGGTCGAACGTGTCGGACACCGCCGACCTCAACGACCCCAACAACTACGGCAAGGTCGACTCGCTGAGCCTGCTCACCTCGGGCTCGAGCATGCGCGCCTTCTACTTCCTCGCGTCGTCGAGCGCGGCGAAGCGACAGAGCGTGGTGTCGTCGAGCGCTCCGTCGTTCAGCACCTGGCAGTCGGCCGCGTACCACACGACCTTCGGCTCAGCGCCGTACCAGGTCACGAATGGCCTTCGCAGCTGCGCCGGCAACTTCTCGAGCATCCACCTGTGGCGCGACCGCTCGAACCCGAACACCAACGCGCCGAACCTGGTGGCGCTCACGCACTACTTCCTGCCTGACCTCACCTACGACTCCACCGAGGGCAGCGCGGCGTTCATCACCTCGGGCGTCGGCACCGGGCAGGAAGTCGGCAACATCGACATGGCGTGCACGTCGTTGTCGGAGACGATGCAGTCGTACGTGGTGTTCGACCGCGCGCCCGCCGCGGCGTGGGCCGTCGGAGCGAACGGCGTGGTGCTCCGCTACGACGACACCGCGTGGGTGACGGCCTCGAGCCCGACCCAGCGCACCATCTATTCCGTGC
Source organism: Archangium sp. (assembly GCA_047600485.1). GTDB lineage: Bacteria > Myxococcota > Myxococcia > Myxococcales > Myxococcaceae > Archangium_A. Next base: position 8,127,305 of record JASGKS010000001.1, on the reverse strand, counting down.
AGGACGTGTGGGCGCTCGGTCAGGGCTACACCGCGGGCGGCACCAACTACTCGCTCATCCTCCGCTACAACGGCTCGGTGTGGGAGGAGCTGCAGAGCACCGCAGCCGGCGGCCAGTACCTCTACGACTCGTACACGGCCTCGACCAACGCGGTGTACGCGGTCGGCGGCGGCGGCGTGGTCATCAAGTGGGACGGCTCGTCGTGGGCCTCGATGACCAGCGCGACGGGCCAGACGCTCAACGGTGTGTGGGGCACCAGCGCGACCAACGTGTACGCGGTCGGCTACTCCGGCGTGGTGCAGCGCTACAACGGCACGTCGTGGGCCACGCAGACCAGCGCGACGGCCAACGTGTTGCGCGCCATCTGGGGCTCGAGCGCCACCAACATCTGGGCGGTCGGCGACAGCGGCACCATCGTGCGCTCGACGAACGGAACGTCGTGGGTGCTGCAGAGCACTCCGACCGGCGCGAACCTGCAGAGCATCTGGGGCTCGAGCGCGTCCGACATCTGGGCCGTCGGCTCGGGCGGCGTCATCATTCACTACAACGGCTCGACGTGGAGCACGTTCTCGTCGCCGACCGCGAACCAGCTCAACGAAGTGAGCGGCGTGTCGGCGAACGACGTGTGGGCGGTCGGCATCGGCGGCACCGCGCTGCACTTCACCGGCTCGACGTGGACGCCGGTCGCGACCGAAACCACGGGCACTCTCTATTCTGTGTGGTGGGGCGGCTCGTCGGGTGGCCCGGCGGCAAACCTGTACGGCATGCGCAAGCTGGGCTCGCTGCAGTCGTTCACCTCGCCCGTCGCGCTGCGCACCGACGCCGACCGCACGATGTCTCCGCACATCTGGGCCGGCGGCCGCAACGTGTACGTGCTGTACCGCAACACCGCCGACAAGCTGATGCTCGGTGAGTCGACCGACGAAGGCGCCTCCTTCAGCAACTGGACGACGCTCGAGGCCGGCGCGAACAAGGGTCTGTACGCGGCGCTGAGCGGCGACAACTCGGCTGACGTCGCGGTGGCGTTCACCGACATCAACGCGGCGACGATGACCGTGATGATTCCCTCGGTGCCGTCGTTCCCGCTCACGCCCATCGCGGGTGTCGGCACGTCGTCGCTCACCTGGTCGAGCGTGCCGGGAGTGGACCGTTACCAGATCGACTCGGACCCCGACGGCGCGTTGCCGTGGGCGAACACCGACTTCACCAGTCAGACGCAGGCCACGATTCCGACTCCGCCGAACCTCGCGCCCTTCGTGCAGGTGCGACCGGTCGACGACCGCGGCATGCCCGGCAACACCGGAGAGGTCTGGCAGGTGCGCCCGTTCAACGAGGTCACGCTCACCACGGTCAACAACGCGGTGATGCAGTCGTCGAACACCGGCGGCATCGTGGCGTACAACGACAAGGTGCTGGTGTGGCCGCCGCGCCCGATGGCGAACGGCATGCAGGTGTACCGGAGCAGCAACTACGGCGCGAACTGGAGCAGCTACACGCCGGCGGGCACCATCTCCGCGAGCGGGCCGCGCGCCATCGCCGGCTTCAACGGCCGCGCGGCGATGTTCTACCAGGACGGCTCGGCCACCACGACGCTGCGCGTGCAGACGTTCAGCGACATCGGCGTGGGCACCGCGACGCTCGGCACCATTCAGGCCGGCGTGAACCTCGACTTCATCGCGGCGAAGACCAGCATCGACAACAGCGGCCTGGTGGTGGCGTACGCCGACGCGACGAACGACTTGATTCGCGTGGCGACCACCGACGCGACGATGGCGTTCACGATTCGCACTTCGATTTCCACCACCGCGGCCAACACCATCGGCGCGCTCGAAGTGGCCAAGGTCGACTTCTCGACCAACCGCGTGGTCATCACGTGGCGCGAGTACACCTCGGCCGACCCGCGCACCGACACCATTCGCATGGCGGAGTCGCTCGACCGCGGCGCGACGTGGGGCCCGGCGACCACGCTGCTCAGCGGCACGTCGTCACCGAGCGGGCTGAGCGCGACGTACGACATCGGCTCGACGGATTTGTCGGGCTCCAACAACGGCGCGTACTCGGTGCTCGCGCGCACGTCGGAGTTCAACGATTTCTACCACAAGCCCGCGAACCTCTGGCTCACCGTCACCGGCACGGACCACAGCACCAACGTGAGCTCGAGCACGTACGTGCAGGTGAAGCTCGACAGCGAGACGGTCGACCCGCGCGCGTTCGATGCGTTCGGCAATTCCGACGGCCACTACCTCGCGTGGAGAGCGGAGTCGCTCGATGGCACCGTCGCGAAGCTGCGGTTCGCGTACTGCTTCAGCGATTGTCATCTCTTCTCGCGCTGGGACCGCAGCCTGCTGAAGGTGTGGACCTCGTACGTGCGCGACCAGGGCCGGTACGTCGACATGACCGTCAGCCAGGCGTCGCCCGGGTACGACCCGGCGATCTACGTGCTGTACACCGAGGCGTCGCTGGGCGGCCTGTACCGTGACGTGAAGGTGCTCACGCGCGGTGTTCACCGTCGCACGCGCTGAGTTCGCCCCCCTCTCCCGCGAGGGAGAGGGTCGGGGTGAGGGTGAAACTGCAATTCAGAGCCGCACGACTTCGTGAAATCGGTCGTAGACGCGAAGGAAGCGCGTGGCATGGCGTGCCTTAGTGGTGGTAGTGTTGGCGTATTCTGGGCCACTCCAAACAGCCATCGTGCCTCTCAGTTACGAGCAAATTGTGCTCAATTCTCACGACTCCGTGAAAGTGGCTGTGCGAGCAGCCAGATTCACGAAGTGGTGAAGGACGTGAGCAGAATTCGCCACCGCGCCGACGCTGCTGCGCGGGGCGACCTCTGCGCTGTGACCCGACCCACCACGCCGCCCATCAGAGCCAGAACTCCAGCGTCTGAAGCGCGAGTGAGAAGAAGCGCTGATCTTCCAGCTGCGGTGAGCCGAAGAACGAGCGCTCGAGCAACTCCGGCCGCGCTGACGCGAACACCCAGTCGACGAGCGGCTGCTCGTACGCGTCGAACGCGATGCCGGGCCGCTGCGCATGCCGCGAACCGATTTCGATGATCAACTGCGCGTACCAACGTGGCGAGTTCACCGCGCGCGCGAGCTCCGCCTCGAGACGCGGCTGAAGCCAATAGAGCGCCGCCGGCTCGAGCACCGGAGCAGGCTCGGGCGACAAGAACCGATACATCGCCTCCTCGGTGAAGAACGCCTTCAGGCCGAGCTCTTCCTTCGCGGTGAGACCGACCTGACGCAGCAGCCGCGCGATGAGCTCACGCTGGAACACACAGTGCGCGTCGTACGCCTCGAGGAGACGAGGAATGAGGTGCTTCACGTCGTTCGCGTCACCGAGAGTGCTGAGCAGTGAAGACAGCACGCCGTCGAGGAAACGGCGGTCGTGCAGCCCGCTCTGCTTCAGCGACAACACTTCGTCGAACGACCAGCAGTGGTCGCAGTACGCGGACACACGCAGCGGGTAGCGCGCGAACAGCGCGTACAGGGCCTCGAGGTGTGGAGGTGATGACGACATGCTCGCGCGACGCGCCGGGCGAGCGTGGGCTGACTGCGGCGCTGAGGTGTTCGGCCCCTCACCTGACCTCTCCCCGCTTCGCAGGGAGAGGGATCTTCAGCTCCGTGCGAGCAACACGCGCCGCCGCGAACAGGTGCGCCTCGCACAGCACCATCGCTCCCGCGACCGCGAGCTTTGGCGCTCGGGTTCCCGCGAGCAGCACGCCCACCGCTGCGAGCGCCAACACGAGCAGCAGCGCCGGAGTCAACGCGCGAGCAACACGCACGCTGACGCAAACAGGTGCGCCTCGCACAGCACCATCGCTCCCGCGACCGCGAGCTTCGGCGCTCGGGTTCCCGCGAGCAGCGCGCCCACCGCCGCGAGGGCGAGGCCGAGCAACAGCACCACCTGCCCCGCGCTCGGCACGAAGAAGCGCGTCACGCCCCAGGTCGTCACTCCGAGCGCGACGGCGACCAGCGCTGCCGTCAGCCGCGCCACCGACTCGCGCTTCCACCCGCGCGACTCGAGCACCACGAACGCCGTGCGCACGTTGGCCTTCGCGTCACCGTCGGCGTCCTTCCAGTCCTTGAACACCAGCCCCACCGGAGTGCCCACCGTCACCAACAACGCCGCCCACAGCTGCGTCTCGTTCAAGAACGCCGGCTGCACCGCCGTCAGCCCCGCGAAGAACGACAGCCCGCCGAGAAACCCTTCCGTCTTGTACGAGAGCGGGAACACGCATTTCAGACGCAGCGGGTCTGCGTGGTACGCGTACGAAACAATCGCAAACCCCACGAGCGCCAACCCGAGCTCGAGGCGAAACGCGATGACGTGCATCACCGCAATCAACGGCAACACCGCGAGCCAGTGCGCCGCGTCTTCCTCGAGCGGCGCGCCTCGACCCGCAGCCTCATCTTCCGCCCGGTCGTAGTAGTCGTTCGCGAGCACGAAGCCCGCCGACAGCAACGCGAGGTGCGCCATCGTCAGCGCGACGTTGGCGTCGAACGTTCCACGCACCGCCGCTCCGAGCAGCGCGATGAGCGGAGCGAGCGCGACGTGGAACACCCGCTTGCCCAGGCGCGCGAACGTGCCGGTGCCCCACACCGCGAAGAAGAACGTCACCACCGCGAACTGCAGGTTGCGCCACTCCGACGGAGCGACTCCGTAGCGGTTCGACAGCCACTGACTCGCGAACGGAATTCCGACGAGGAACAACACCACCAGCGCCCACGTGCCGACCGCGAGGAGCAACGCGCGCAACGCTCCACCCGAGCGCAACCCGGCAATCGCCATCAGCGCCACGGTGAGCCACAGCACCGTGGTCTCACCCCACGGCAGCACGTTGGGAGGCAGATGCAGCGTCCACGGGAAGTCCTTCACCGCGGGCGAGTACTCGTACGCGAAGTGCCCGATGCCGTAGACCGCCACGTCGATGAGCGGCGGCACCGTGCCGAGCGTGAGGCCCATCGACACCGGCCCCGCGGCGACGCGCCAGTCCTGCTTCGTCACGCGCGCCAGCAGCGCGGTCAGACACACCGAGAGCGCGAGATAGAAGATGAAGATGTGCGCGAACCACGGGAACGGCGGGCGCCCCGTCGCGACCGGGCCGATCGACAGCTCACGCTCGAGCAGCATGCGGACCACGGCGATCCACCCCGGCGTCGCCAGCGCCAACGCGAGCGTCCAGCGACGGCGTTCGGCAGCACGAAAGAGGCGCTCCAGCCCGGGAATCTGCACCGTGCCGCGGGTTGTAGACCTCTTCCCCGCGCGGACGGTACCCGAATGGGTTAGATCCTCCTGCAGGATGGCGGGGACCAAGCTCATCTTCAGCAGCTCGATCGAAGCGCTGCTGAAGGTTGCGTTGCCGAAGGTGAGGCCGGAGACGCTCAAGCAGCTCAACGAGCTGCGCATGGGGCCTCCGTTCAAGACCGAGCCGGCGTACCCGGCCGAGCACTGGGCGCGCGCCGTGAAGTTCGTGAGCGCCGATCTGTTCCCGGGATTTCCGAGCGACGCGCAGCACCGCGAACTCGGCCGCGCGACGGTGTTGCAGTTCGCCGACACGCTGATGGGCAAGGCGATGTTCGCGGCCGCGAAGGTCATCGGCGCGCGCCGTTCGCTCGAGCGCATGACGCACAACCTGCGCACCGGCGCGAACTTCATCGAGACGCGCTTCACCATCATCGACGACCGCACGCAGGAGCTGTGGATCAACGACGTGTGCGAAGTGCCCGGCTTCTACGCAGGGCTCATCGGCGCAGGCGCTGACTTCATGCCCGGCTGGGCCGACCGCATCGACATCAAGGCGCGCGACGGCCTCGGCTGTCTGTACGAGCTGAAGCGCACGCGCTGAGTCGCAAGCACGTTTCATCTTTCTCGAGGGGGAAAGCCGATGGCCATCGACGTCAACGAAGTGCAACTCGCGGTCGATCGCGCGCAGCGCGTGCTGTGGAAGACGCAGCGCTCCGACGGCTCGTGGGACACGCCGGGAGAAGTCGGCCCGTGGGTGACGTCGCAGGTGGTGGCCGCGCTGCGGTACTTGAAGGTGCTCGACGACGCCGACACCTCCGGCGCGGCGAAGTGGCTCGCGTTGCAGCAGAACACCGACGGCTCGTTCGGCATCCACCCGTATTCGAAGAGCGGTGAGCTCGGCTCGACGGCGTGCGCATGGGCGGCGTTGCATCTGTGCGGAGCGACCGACGCGGCGGCAAAAGCAAAGAAGTGGATCGATCAACACGGTGGTGTCTCCGCCGTGCTCGACCGCATGAACGAAGGCGACTTCTGCGCGGTGTTCTGCGCGATGGCGGGCCTCATCGACGCGAAGAAGGTGCCCTACCCCTTCACGCTCCCCATCACCTTCCCGCCGGTGCGCGGCTTCCTCGAGACGAAGTTCCACAGCGGCGTGCTGATGGGCGCGTTCCAGACCGAGTTCCTGATTCGCCGGCTGCGCGGAGACTTCGGCCCGAACGGTGACCGCAAGAGCATCTTCGACCGGCTGAAGGCGCGCACTGCGCTCGACGTGTTCCGTCAATTTCAGAACGACGACGGGAGCTGGAACGACTCGACCGTCATCTCGGTGCTGATTCTCCCCGCGCTCGCGGCCATCAACACCGACGAGAGCAAGGCGATGCTCGGGCGCGCGGTGACGTGGATCAACACGCAGAAGATTCGCGACGCCGACGGCATGCACTTCGCCGGCTTCGGCACCGAGGTGTGGGCCACGGCGTTCGACGTGCGCGCGCTGCTGGCCGGAGGCATCAAGCCCACCGACGCCGACGTCACGCGCGCGCTGCAGTGGTTGGTGAAGGCGCAGCTGCAGACGCGAGCGATGCCGCACGTCGACAACCGCAAGCCGACCGCGGTGCTCACCGGTGGCTGGGCGTTTCAGCGAACGAACCACACCATGCCCGACTGCGACGACGCGGGCGTCACGCTCTCGGCCATCGGCATGGCGTTGAATGATCCGAATCTCCCGGCCGACGTTCGCGCTGAGCTCGCGAAGTCAGCGGCGCTCGGGAAACAGTGGCTCTACAGCATGCAGAACCCCGACGGCGGCTGGTCGGCCTTCGTGTGGGACCTCCCGGGCAAGAAGCCCGGGCCGATGATGGAAAAGAACGCGCGCATCGACATGAGCAATCCGCTCGCGATGGTGGGCGTGATTCTCGACCCGCCTCCGGTCACCGGAGATCCTTCGACGGAAGATCTCACCTCGCGCGTGCTGCACGGCCTCGGGCATCTCGGCGAGAGCGTGCAGAGCAGCCCCGCGGTGGTGCGCGCGGTCGACTTCTTGAAGAAGCAGCAATGGACCAACGGCGCGTGGTGGGGCCGCTGGGTGGTGAACTACCTCTCGGCGAGCTCGTTCGTGCTCATGGGCCTGCGGCTCGTGAACGTGAACATGAAGGAGCCGTGGGTGCAGCGCGCCGTGCGGTGGATCATCAGCAAGCAGAACCCCGACGGCGGCTGGGGCGAAGGCCCGGAGTCGTACAAGGACGAGCGCTTCGCCGGCGTGGGCCCGACGATGTTGCCGCTCACCGCGCTCGTCGTGCAGGCGCTCATCGACGCGGGAGAAGGTGAGAGCGAAGCAGTCGAGAAGGCGGTGCGGCTGCTGCTCAAGACGCAGAAGGCCGACGGCACGTGGAACAACGGCGAGTACCTGCACACCAACGTGCCACCCGACACGTTCTACGTGTACCCGGAAGCGGCGCGTTTCTACCCGACCGAAGCGCTCGGAAAATATCTGGCGGTGCAGAAGCACACCTCGACCGCGGGAGACGATCGCGTTCGGTGGAACGACAAGCTGATGAACGAGGCGCGCACGCAGGGCGACCCCGTCGCCGACGACGTCATCAAGGCGGTGTTCGCGCGCGGACAAATCGACGCGGTGAACAAGTTGATGGGGTCCATCTTCCGCACCACGCAGCCGGTTCCTCCCGAGCTGCCTGATGAAGCGGAGGCGTACTTCAAGGACACCGCGCTCCCGTCGTGGGTCGACCCCGCACAGCTGAAGCTTTCGGAAGGGCTCTTCACGCGCACGGGTTGGCAGATCGCGATGGGGTTGTTCTGCAGCTCACTCCCGCAGGCGTACGCGGCGGCGAAGGGCGCGAAGGTCATCACCCAGACGCAGGGCATGACGGGTCACCAGAAGCAGCGCATCTTCGAGACCGGTCAGTTCCTGTTCGACGTGATGGACCTGGGAGCGCTCAGCCCCGGCGGTCGCGGCATCTTGAGCGCGAAGAAGGTGCGGCTGATGCACGCGGCGGTGCGGCATTTGATCAGCACGCGGCCCGACCCGAAGTGGGACGCCGGCGTGTTCGGAGTGCCCATCAACCAGGAAGACCTCGCCGGCACGTTGATGACCTTCAGCGTGGTGACGCTCGATGGGCTGCGGCTGCTCGGCGTGCCGTACTCGGCCGAAGAAGGCGCGGCGTGGCTGCACGCGTGGAAGGTGGTGGGCCACTTCATGGGCGTGCGCCCCGAGTTCCTGCCGAAGGACCTCATCGACGCGCAGGAGTTGATGGAAGCGATTCGCGACCGGCAGTGGGCGCCGAGCGAAGACGGGAAGATCCTCACGCAGTCATTGGTGGGAATGATGCAGTCGTATTTCCCGGGCGACGCGCTCGATGGTTTCCCCAACGCGCTGATCAGAACGCTCGCGGGAGATCACTGCGCTGATCTGCTCGGGCTGCCGCAAGCCGACTGGACGCGCTCGGTCATCGACGCGGGGACGGTGATTGATCAGTACATTCCGCGAGGCAATTCACAGCTCGAGAAGTGGGTCGCGTGGGCGAGCCACCAGTTCATGGAAGGCGTCGTGAAGCAGCAACGCGAGGGGAAGAACGCGCGCTTCCGCATTCCCGATGCGCTGAACGACACCGTGAATCCGAACTTCTGAAGCCGTGATGCTCGTCCCGCTCGCGCTGTCGCTGGTCGCTGCGCTGCCTGAGTTCGGGCCGCAGCAGCGCCTCGCTGACCTCGAGCAGACGCAGCGCCACATCACCTTCGAGCTGCTGGCGACCGACGAGAACGGCGCGCTGCTCACCGGCGACGGCCACCTGTGGTGGTACCCCATCGACGGAGCGACCATCGACCTCGGCCGCGCCGGCACCCGCGCGCGCCGCCTCGGTTCCCGCTTCATCGTGCTCGAGTCCGGCACCGCGCGTTCCGTCGACCCGACCACGTCGCCGCCCACCGTCACCGAGCTGCTCACCCGCACCTTCCAGCTGCAGTTCGCCGACGCGCGCTCGACCGACGCGGTGTGGCTCTTCGACGACGACTCGGTGTGGGTGACCGATGGCACGCTGGCCGGAACGCGCGTCGTCATTCCCAGCACCGCCACCGGCGCGCAGCTGCAGTTCGTGCTCGAGACCAACCACCGTCTCGGCGGGTGGGTGTCGAATCAATTCATCATCTGGGACGCGAACGGCACGCAGGTCTCGTCGCGCTCCAACGTCTTCACCATCTCTGCTTCGCCGAACGGCTTTCTGTTCGGCGGCTCAGACCTCAGCTCGGAGACCGAGACGCTCGCCGACGGGCTGTGCTTCGCGATTCGCGGAGGACCGTGGGCGACCTGTCGGCGAGACACGGGCATCACCTCGGTGCTCTTCACCGATGGCACCGACGCCGGCACGCAGCTGCGCGATCTCGTGCAGGCGTCGGTCGAAGAGCTCGCCGCGACTCCCACGCGATTCGTGTACCGCACCTTCCTCGGCGTGCGCGCGCTCACGCCAGACTGAGACGCACAACGCATCGCCGGCGATTTCACGGTGCGCACACCCGAGAGCCCCATCGCGAACGACAACGTGGTGTGCGTCGAGGGCCTCCAACCGCTCGACGGCGGAGCGTTCGTCACGATTCCCGGGTTGCAGCGAGCGCTGTCTCGAAATCCCGCAGAGCTCATCGTGCAGACCAACAAGGGGCTGCTGCTCACCGACGGCACGCCCGACTCCGGCCGCCCGCTCGGCGACGCGCGCAGCACCGAGTCCGCATTTCCGCGGCTGCTCAGCTCGAACGGAGTCACCGCGCTCTACGCCACGCTCGACGCCGGCACCTTCCTCACCGACGGAACGCCCGAGGGCACCGTGCGCGTGGGCGATGACGCGAAGCCGTGGGGCGCGGGCGCGCTCGGCTTCACGAACGGAAAGGTGAGCGGCTTCGACGACCACGCGCGGCCCGTCACGCTCCCCGCGGGAATCATCGGCGCGACCGGCGACTGGGCGCTCGGCATCGACGGCTGCTCGGCGTTCCGCGTCGACCTCAGTGGAAAACGCGCAACGCTCAAGGCGCGCAGATGCGTTCGGGACATCGTGCCGTTCGAAGAAGCGGCGTACCTGGTGCTCGACGATGGCAGCGTGATGTTGGTCCACGCGCCGTTTGAGCCAGCGTCCCTCGGCAGCGACGTCGACGTAACCACCACGCCGCGCTGCGGGCCGACGCGCTGCTGGGTGGTCGGCAAGACCAACCCGCGCGACGGCACGCTCGAGTTCCGCTCGGTGGTGATGAAGACCGGCAAGGTCGAGGTCGAAGAGCGGCCTCAGCTCGACGACACCTTCGAGCTCCGCGCCGCGACCGACGAGCTGCTGCTCTCCATCAGCCGTGTGTCGGGCATGCCGCGCATCAAGGTGCGGGGCGCGTCGGCGATGATGTCGGCTCCGTCGTTCCGCGCGCCCAACGTGTTCGTCGCGTCGACGGCGGCGGAGACCGTCATCATCACCTCGGGCGAGCGCTCGCTGCTGCGCGTCACGGCTGACGGAACGACCTCGTCGCTGCCGCTCGACTGTGAGCCGCGAGAGCTGGTGGCCGGCGACGACGTGTTCTTCATGGCGTGCGGTCGGAGTGGCCTCGGCAGCTCGCGCCTGTTGCAGCTGCGCGGCACGGAGTTCACCGAGATTCCGCTCGGCGGCGAAGGCGTGTTCGCGCTGACGGCCGAGCAGTCGTTCGTCTTCTTCGTGAGCAACGGCTTGAGCGCGGCCGACGCGACCACGCGCGTCTCGCTCTCGAAGCTGCCGCGTCTCGGTGAGCTCGGCCGCGTGCGAGCGGGGCTGGTGTTCGCGGCGCTCGGTGACGACGGTGACGTCGAGCCGTGGGTGGTGCCGTTCGCGCGGCCGAGCCCGGCGCCGACCTGCGGCTGCTCGTCGCTCGAAGGCGCGATGGTGCTGCTCAGCCTCGCGGCGCTTTTGCGGCGAGTGTGGTTGCCTGCGCGCCCATGACTGCACTCCTGGTGGCGATGCTGTTGAGCGCGGACCCGAACCCGGACGCGTGCACGAAAGACGCGGACTGCGTCATCACGACGCTGACGTGCTGCCCGACGTGCTGCGGTCCGGTGCCGTACGCCGCGACTCCGGCGGCGATCGACGCGAAGAAGAAGAAGTGCGCGGTCATCGAGTGCGAGGGCAAACCGGCGAACTGTCCGCAGTGCGAAGCGCCTCCGCCTCCGGACGCGTGGGCTGCGAAGTGCGAGAAGAAGGTCTGCGTCGCGAAGCTGAAGAAGTGACTCACCTCTCCTTGCGAAGCGGCGAGAGGTCGGCCGCAGGCCGGGTGAGGGGCCGAGTCAGGCTGAAAGCGCCGCGCGCAGCTCACCGAGAATCGCTTGCGGGCATTTCCAGGGCGTCGGTTTCCCGGCGAGAAAATCAGCGACCGATTGATCCTGCTCGCCACCGCTCACCATGTGCGCGGTCATTCCGGGCAACACCTTGTCAGCCGCCCACCAGGTGAGAACGCCGCGAGCGAGATCGAGCTTCACGCCGGCGTCGGTGCGCTCGTCGAGGTCCCACGTCCACGCCGACGTCATTCGCTTCTTTCCGAGCGTGGGCAGCTCCGTTCACCGAGTGAAACTGCATTGAGGAAGCGAAGGGGCAGGCGGGTTCTCGCCATGCCCAAAACGATCAGCCCCTCACTTCGACCCAATTTCACGCATGTCAGGTCCACCACTACGTGAATTTGGCTGTTCTAGCAGCCACTTTCACGAAGTCGTGAAGAACTGAGCAAATTCCCCTCAAAATGAGGGGCACGCTCGCCTCTCGGCACGGCAAAGAGCTGCGAAAACCCACCTGCTCTCAATGCCGTATCCCGACCAATCGCAGCGCACGAACAGCCACTTTCACGATTCGGTGGCTGAACGTGGCGGACACCGTCACTTCACGACGTCGAAGCGATCCAGATTCGTCACCTTCGTCCACGCCTTGACGAAGTCGCGCACGAACAGCTCCTTGCCGTCGCTCTGCGCATAGACCTCGGCGATGGCGCGCAGCTCGGCGTTCGACCCGAAGATCAAATCGACCGGAGTCGCCGTCCACTTCGCCTTGCCGCTCTTGCGGTCCACTCCGTCGTAGAGCCCCTCGGTCTTCGACTTCGACCACTTCGTCGACATGTCGAGCAGGTTCACGAAGAAGTCGTTCGAGAGCACGCCCGGCTGCGCGGTGAACACGCCGTGCGCCGTCTGCCCCGCGTTCGCGTTGAGCACCCGCAGACCGCCGACGAGCACGGTGGTCTCCGGCACGGTGAGCGTCAGGAACGCAGCCTTGTCGACCAGCAGCTCCGCGGGAGAACGAGTCATACCCGCTCCGTAGAAGTTGCGGAAACCATCGGCCGTCGGCTCGAGCACCGCGAACGACTTCGGGTCGGTCTGATCCTGCGTCGCGTCGACACGGCCCGGAGTGAACGGCACCTGCACGTCGAAGCCGCCCTTCTTCGCCGCCGCCTCGATGGCCGCGTTGCCGCCGAGAATGATGAGGTCGGCGACCGAGACCTTCTTGCTGCCCTTGTTGAAGTCCTTCTGAATCGCGTCGAGCTTCGCGAGCACCGCCGCCACTTCCTTCGGGTTGTTGGCCGCCCAGTCCTTCTGCGGCGCGAGGCGAATGCGCGCACCGTTCGCTCCGCCGCGCAGGTCGGTGCCGCGGAACGTCGACGCGCTCGCCCACGCCACGCGCACCAGCTGCGGACCCGTCAGACCCGACGCCAGAATCTTCGCCTTCAGCGCCGCGACGTCCTTCTCATCGATGACCGGCGAAGCCGCCGCGGGGAGCGGGTCCTGCCAGATCAGCTGCTCCGCCGGAACGTCGGGGCCCAGGTAACGCGAGCGCGGACCCATGTCGCGATGCGTGAGCTTGAACCACGCCTTGGCGAACGCGAGCTTGAAGTCCTCGGGCTTCTCCTTGAAGCGCTTTCCGATTTTCGCGTACTCGGGGTCGAACTTCAGCGCGAGGTCGGTGGTGAACATGATGGGCGCGTGACGCTTCGTCGGGTCGAACGCGTCCGGAGCGAGGCCATCACCCTTGCCGTCCTTCGGAATCCACTGCGTCGCGCCGGCCGGGCTCTTGGTCTGCACCCACTCGAAGCCGTACAGGTTGTCGAGGTAGTTGGTGGTGAAGACGATGGGGTTCACGGTCCACGAGCCTTCGAGGCCGCTGGTCACCGCGTCCTTGCCCACGCCGGTGCCGCACTTGTTCTGCCAGCCGATGCCCTGCTGCTCCGTCGCCGCGCCCGCGGGCTCTGCGCCCACGCACTCGGCCGGCTTGTGCGCGCCGTGCGCCTTGCCGAAGGTGTGACCGCCCGCGATGAGCGCGAACGTCTCTTCATCGTTCATCGCCATGCGACCGAACGTCTCGCGAATGTCCTTCGCCGCGGCGAGCGGGTCGGGGTTGCCGTTGGGGCCTTCGGGGTTCACGTAGATGAGACCCATCTGCACCGCGCCGAGCGGCTTCTGCAGGTCGCGCTTGCCGCTGTAGCGCTCGTCGGCGAGGAACTTCTTTTCCGGGCCCCAGTACACGAGGTCGGGTTCCCAATCGTCGCGGCGGCCGCCGGCGAAGCCGAACGTCTTGAAGCCCATCGCTTCGAGCGAGACGTTGCCGGTGAGCACCATCAAGTCGCCCCACGAAATCTTCTGGCCGTACTTCTGCTTCACCGGCCACAGCAGGCGGCGCGCCTTGTCGAGGTTCGCGTTGTCCGGCCAGCTGTTGAGCGGGTCGAAACGCATCTGCCCACCCGACGCTCCGCCGCGGCCGTCGAGCGTGCGGTACGTGCCCGCGCCGTGCCACGCCATGCGAATGAAGAACGGGCCGTAGTTGCCGAAGTCGGCCGGCCACCAGTCCTGCGAGGTGGTCAGCGTCTGCTTGATGTCTTTCTTCACCGCCTCGAGGTCGAGCGTGGCGAAGGCCTTCGCGTAGTCGAAGCTCGCGTCGAGCGGGTTCGACTGCGCCGAGTGCGAGCGGAGCGGTGAGAGGTCGAGTTGATCAGGCCACCAGAATTGATTCGGTTTCGGTGCTTGAGCGCTCGCGACGCCCGCCAGGGTCAGCGCGGCGGCGAAGAGCGGCTTCAGGTGCGTGTTCATGTTTCCTCCGGGGGATGGATGACGCCCAGACTTAGATTTTGTCTAAGGCTGGACGCTAGCTAATTCACACCCGTCACCGACGCCAGCGAAAAGGGGCCGAACGCCACTCCCACATCCACCGCTGCGGAATCTTTGCGTGCCGGTCGTTCCCCCGCTCTCGGAGGACTCGAACTTTCCAGTGCATGGTCGAATTGATCGTTCCGCCCCGCCTGTTCCAGCGCCGGCGTTTCTACTCTTTTCACCATGACGACTCGCATCGCTTCGGCACGAGGCGGGGCGGCGGCGGCGGCGGCGACACTCGATTCCCTCTCGAAGGACCTGAGAGGTCCCGCCACGCTGGTCGCGATCTTCTCGTCGACCGAGGTGAACTTCGAAGGGCTGATGAAGGAAGCGACGGCGCGCTTTCCTGGCGCGGCGGTCATCGGCTGCACGACGGCGGGCGAGTTCACCGGCGCCACCGAAGGCAAAGGCCACTTCGTCGCCTGGGCGTTGAGCGGAGACGACGTCACGGTGCGCGCGGGCATGGGCACGGGCTTGAAGGCCGACGCGGAGGCTGCGCTCAACGCCGCCATCACGCTGCCCGACATCGACTCCGAGCGACCGCACCGCACGGCGATTCTGTTGCTCGACCCGCTCAGTGGAAATGGTGAAGAGGCCTCGCTGCTCGCCACCACCATTCTCGGGCCCACGGTGAAGCTCGCGGGCGGAGCGGCCGGTGACGACCTGCAGTTCAAGCGCGCGGTGGTCGGCTGCGGCACGCGCGTGGCGACCGACGCACTCGTGGTGGCGTTGCTCGAATCGAAGAAGCCGCTCGGCATCGGCGTGAAGCACGGCCACCTGCCGCTCTCGAAGAAGCCGCTCACGGTGACGAAGGCCAGCGGCTCGACGGTGCAGGAAATCGACGGCAAGCCAGCGCTCGCGGTGTGGAAGGAAGAGGTGCGCGACGCGGCCGGCGCGCTCGGCGTGAACGTCGACACCGCGAAGCTGGCCGACCTCGGGCCACACTTCCTGCGCTTCGAAGCGGGCCTCATCGCGGGGCCCAACGAGTACAAGATTCGCGCTCCGCTCTCGGCCGACGAGCACGGCGCCATCTCGTTCGCGTGTGGTCTGCCGGAAGGTGCGGTGATTCGCGTCACCTCGAGCAAGGAGCCGGATCAAATCGCCGCCGCGAAAGAAGCCGCACGTCGCGCGCGCAAGGCACTCGGCAGCTCGAAGGTCGCCGGCGCGCTGGTGTTCGATTGCATCTGCCGCAATCTGATTCTCGGGCCGCAGTTCGAGAGCGCGGTGCACGGTATCGCTTCGGAGCTCGACGGCGCGCCGCTCGCGGGCTTCGAGACGTACGGAGAGATTGCGATGGAGCTCGGTCAGTCTTCAGGTTTCCACAACACGACCACGGTGGTCCTTGCCTTCCCCAGCTAGAAAAACGTTCGCGCTGATCATCGAGCACCCGGTCGAGGTGCAGTTGATCAAGGCGCACATGGCCGGGTCGCTCGGCCAGGAAAAAGCAGACGCGGTCGTCGCCGCCGCGCTGAGGAATGCCCTCTTGCCGACCGAAGGGCAGCTCGCCGCGGAGCAGGCCGAGTCGTTGCTCTCGAAATTGGCGACCGAGCCCGGGTTGGTCGGTCTCGCAGCGAAGGTGACGAAGCAGATGGTGCGCAACCGGCTCGCGCCCATCGCGCCGCGCTAGACAGTGTTCAGTCGAACATCCACACCGCGAACGCGACCAGCACCGAGAACACGAAGAGCCCGACCAACCACCACACGCTCTTCCGCGCGAGCACCTTCAGGTCGACCATCGACATCGCCGTCGGGCTCACCGGCGGCAACTGCTGCACCGACGCGCCTTCGAAGCCATCTCCACCGAGCGCGCGAGGCACTGCTCGACGTTGCTTGGTTTGGGCCGGCGTCGGAGCCGCCGCCTCGAGCTCGATCTTCTTCGGCGCTGCTTCTTTCGCGAGCGACTTCGCTTCTTCGTCGAGATCGAGCGTGGTCGCCGGCTCCGCCACCGGTTCGAGCAAATCGGCCGTCACCGCCACCTTCCCCAACGACGGCTCGCTGGGCCCACCATCGGCGGTGGTCGACGCCTGCGGAATCTTCGCGCGAATCGGAGCGCTGGTATCCGTCACCTCGGGCTTGTCATCGGCTCCCGCGACCTTCGGCAGGTTCGGCGCCGTGATGTCGACTTCGTCCGTCATGAGGTCCGTTCTTTGGCACCATGCGCGGCATGCAGAAGCCCCGCTCCCCGCACTTTAGACTCACTCTCGCGGTGCTGTTGTTCGTCCTCGCCGGCTGCAAGTCACAAAAGGTCGTACAGGCCGAAGTCGAGCTCGCCGCGGCGAAGGCGCGCGTCGCCACGCTCGACAAGAAGCGCAAGGACATGACCGACGAGCTGAAGCGCGTCGAGGTCTCGCGCCGGCAGTTCTCGCAACAGGCCGACGAAGCCGAGGTCGCGAAGCAGCGACTCGTCGCCGCGGGGCTCGTCATTCACGGCGACCCGGTGCCCGACTCGGTGCTGCTCGAAGAGGCGCTGCGCGCGAAGTCTCCGAAGCTCGGTGGGCTCGCGGCGAGCATCGTGCAGCGGCAGCTCCCGTGCGTGGACGAGAAAGCCGACGACACGCCGGAAGAAGAAGGAGACCCGGTGCAGGACAACTGCGGTCCTCCCGAGCTCGAAGACGCGTGCGTGGGTGTGCTCGAAGAGACGGTGCAGTCCTTCAAGTGGGAATGCCCCGCGGTGGTGAAGACTCCCGGAGCGCGGCCGGTCGCGGTGTGTCTCGCGCAAGGCGTGTGGCGCAACGACACCTGGGAAGGCGTCAGCGGTCCGACGAACCAAACCGACAACCAGCTCGTGCGTCTCGCGTTGGTGCACAAGAACCGGCTCTTCGTCGCCGACTGGCCGAAGCCGTCGATGGCCGTGTACCGCCCGCACAACGACGAAGAGCTCGCGGCGTGCACCGCGGACAACGACGACGCGCAATGCATCCGCAAGTGCGACACCACCTTCGGTCGACTCGACGACACCTGCGAGCGCTACGGCGACTACGGCGACGACGGGCCTGAGTACGAGCGCGACGACGAAGACCCTGACGTCGCCGCTGCACGACGCGCTGCCGAGCAGGCCGACGCCGAAGCCGCGCGCGCACGCGAAGAGCTGCAGTACCAGGAGTGCCTCTCGGCCTGTAAGCGCGACGAGTCCGACGCGGAGCCCGAGCCCGTGGTGGGCGTGCGCTATTCGCTCTCGAACGAGCGCTACCCGGGCGTGTTCCTGTTCGACGTGGAATACGACTCCGGCCTCGAAGACGGAGGCGTGCTGCCGAGCGAAGTCGTGGCGCTCGGCTTCGACGACGCGCTCACCGAAGTCACCGACCCCGAGGCGCAGGAAGACGACACCGTCGGTGAGCTCGACTTCCTGCTCTACGTGAAGGCGCTGCAGAAATACGACTCGCCGCAGGGTGTGGTGCTGTTCGGCGAAGCGCCCAACGGCTTGCCCGACGGCGTGCTGGTCTCGAAGACCGGCAAGGAAGCGCCGAAGGTGCTCAAGCCCGACGAGGTGTGCGCCGCGGTGCCGGTCGCGAAGCAGGGAGCCATCGCGAAAAAATGCGCCGAGCCTCCTCCTCCTCCTCCTGCACCTGCTGCCGTCGATGCGGGTGTCGTCGTCGATGGAGGTGCGCCATGAGGACCGCGCTCTTCGCAGTGGTGTTGCTCTGCGCGTGTGACCGCGGGCTCGCCGACCGGCAGGCCGAGACCGCCGCCGCGTTGCGTGACGAAGCCGCGCTCGGTGCGCAACTCACCGCGCTCACGCGGCAGCTCAACGACACCAAGGCGCGCTCGACGACCGAAGAAAACCGCGCGGCGCGTTCGCTCTCGGCGTTGCGTGAGTTCCAGGTGCGCATGGTCGATTCGTGGAAGGGCAACCCCGCCACGCTCGCCGAGTGGAAGAAGAAGGCGAAGACGCTGCCTCCGGTGCTCGAGCAGGCGCTCGACCTCGCGCAGAGCAACGCCGGCGGAGAAGTCGTCGAGAAGCGCTTCGCGCGCGCGGTCGAAGCAGGCGACCCGAAGGACGTGCCGAAGATGCTCGAGTGGTGGGAGAACAACTGGGTCGACGCACAGCTGCCCGACGAGCCCGAAGAGCCGCCCGCGAAGGTGTGCCCCACGACGCGCACGTTGACCTGCACGCCGATCGACGACGACAGCTTGTGGTGCCCCGACCCAGATCAGAACAGCGCCTGGGCGATGCTGCTCGAGAACGGTCAGCTCACCGTGGCGCGCATGCCCAACGGCCAGTCGCACACCGTCGAGTCGCGGCTCGCTCCGCGGGTGTGGCTCACGCGCGTCGGCAGTGGAGATCGCGGCTTCCTGATTCTCAACGCCGTGCGCGGCAACGTCTTCTCGCAGCAGTGGATGACGCGGCTCGAGAACGAGAAGTCGAAGGGCCGGCCGGTCGAATCACTCAAGGCCAACTTCGACGCCGACCCGTTCAGCGAAGCCATCTTCTGGGACGACGACGAGCTGACGTGGATCGACCCGACCGATCGCGACTCGGTGACCATCGAGAAGAACGCGCAGGCGTGCGAGACGTTGTCGGTCATCGACTCCGTGCCGTCGCCCGTGCGCGACCGATGCCGAAAGCTGCTCGCACCTGCGGCAGTCGACGGTGGTGTCGACGCCGGGCCCTGACTGCAGCGCTTGTGTAGCGACCGCTGCCGAAACTGCTCGCGCCTGCGGC
Source organism: Archangium sp. (assembly GCA_047600485.1). Taxonomy (GTDB): domain Bacteria; phylum Myxococcota; class Myxococcia; order Myxococcales; family Myxococcaceae; genus Archangium_A. Next base: position 8,108,265 of record JASGKS010000001.1, on the reverse strand, counting down.
GTCCGACGCTGTCGTCGTCGACGCCAACCGTCACTGCGCGCGAACGCGAAGGCTGACGACGAGCGGCGAGATGGCGTGCACACACGCCGCGACGCCGAGCGCGACGGGTAGGAACGGCGGCGCGAACAGACTCACCAGGAAGGCCAACGCCCAGGCCGCCGCGGGAATCGCCGATGCGGGCTCGATGATGATGGCCAACGCGGCCATCGCGAGCGACCACACGAGCATCAACAACACCAACGCCGCGTCGACCCGGAGCGTCATCACTTCCGCGCCGAGACTCACTCCGAGTGAGCCGAGCAACAGCACCAACTGAAGCAACATCATCTCGCGGTTGCGTGCGTGCGAGAGCAGCGTGCGACGCGAGGCGAGCGTGATGCCGAGACCCACGAGCAGCGTCACGCCGAAGAAGACGCTGAACGGCCGCGTCGTCTCGGGCGGGCGCGCGGCGACGACGCACCAGAAGACGGCCCACACGAGACCGAACACGGCGAGAAAGCCGCGCTTCGCCGTGAGGCCGACGCGACGGTCGCGCGCTTGCGAGAGGGCTTCGAGACGTTGTCGCTCGTCTTCTTCCGCCCGCACCGCTGCGCGCACTTCGTTCACCAGGCGCTCGGGTGGACTGGCGACTCCGGCGAGGAGATACGACGCGGCACGCACTTCACCCTGCTCCACCGCGACGCGGACGCGGCGTGCTTGCAACGCTTCACGCGAGCGCTGCGTCGCTTCGTCTTCGGGCCACAGCTCGAGCGCGGCGCGGTAGCCGAACTCCGCTTCGATGGCGGCGCGCTCACCTTCCGCCCAGTCCTTCGCGTCCCAGGCTTTGTTCGCGCTCGCAGCACGCGTCGTCGCGCTGGCGACCAGTCGTCTCGCGTCGCGGTGTCGCAGAAATCCTTCGAGCGCACGCCGCAGCTCGTCGGCTGAAGAGAAGCGCTGCTCCGCGTCGGCGCGCAGACCGCGGCGCACGATGTCGACCAGCTCGAGCGGTTCCGACACGTCGAGTGCCGGCTCGAGCAGCACGTTCGCGTGTCTCTTGTCGAGCGTCGCTTCGGCGAACGGCGCGCGCCCGGTGAGCGCTTGAAAGAGACAACCAGCGGCCAGATACACGTCGGTGCGCGGGCCGAGCTTTCCACCGCTGGTCAGCTGCTCGGGCGCCATGAACGCCGGCGTGCCCGCTTCCGGTCCATCGTGCACGCACGGCAGCTGGCCCATGGCGTCGGGAGCGAGCAGCCCGGCGATGCCCCAGTCGAGCAAGTACACCTCGCCGAAGCGGCCGATCATCACGTTGGCCGGCTTCACGTCGCGGTGAATCACGCCGCGCTGATGTGCGAACTGCAGCGCGCGACACACCGCGATGGCGACGGTGACGTGCCAGTCGAGCGGCTCGAGCTCGAAGCGGCTGCGCACCTCGTCGGGCATGAGCATCAAGCGCGCCCACGGCAGGCCTTCGATGCGCTTCATCACCACGCACCACTGACCGTTCTCTTCGACGAGGTCGTGCACGGGCACCACCGCCGGGTGCTCGAGCCAGCCGGTGAGCCGCGCTTCGTGCACCAAACGCGTGTGCGCTTGCGTGTCGTCGGTGGCGCGCAGCGTCTTCACGGCCACCTCGCGACCGAGGTGCGGCTGCCAGGCGGAATGCACGTTCGCCATGCCTCCGCGGCCGAGCAGCTCACCCAGACGCAGCGCGCGTTCTCCGAGGGCCGTCGGAGCCTCGCCGTTCGCCACGAAGGTCGGAGCGACCGTCGCCGAGAGCCGCGCGATTTGCCGCTGCAGATCAGGCTGCGCGTCGAGCTCGCGTTCGAAGGCCTCGAGTTCTTCGCCCCGGAGCTGCCCGCGCACGAAGCGAAGCACTCGGGGGTCCACCTCGAGACTCATGCGGGAGCACTGTAGCTGCACGACATGGTATTCGTGGCTGGTGAACGTCGAGCTGCTCGAGGCGCGCGTCCGCAGCCGATGGCCCGAGTTCTCATGGGACGCGGCGTCTTTCGGTGAGTTCCTGCACGCGCGCGTGGTTCGACCGAACGACGAAGTCGCGCACGCAGACGACCTCTATCTCGCGTGGGCGTGTCTCGAGCGGCAAGCCCTCGCGCTGGCGGCGCTCGAGCGTGAGCTGATGCCCGCGGCGGTGCGTGCGTTGCAGCGAGTCGATGCGTCGCCACAGTTCGTCGACGAGCACGCCGCGCGCGTGCGGGAGCGATTGTTGGTCGGCAGCGCGTCCAACGGTCGCATGCGCGAGCCAGCACTCGCCGGCTATCTCGGACACGGCCCGCTGAAGTCGTTCGTGATGGTGCTGGCGATGCGCGAAGCGGTCACCACCAAGCGACGCCCGCTCGTCGAAGAGACGTTCGACGGTCTGCAAGCCGATCGCGCGGTGAGCGCCATCGGGCCCGACACCGCGCTGGACGCAAACGGCGTGCGGCCGGTGCTGCAGCGTGCGCTCGACGCTGCGCTGTCGGAGCTCGAGCCGCGACTGCGCATGGTCTTCAAGCTGCACGTGCTCCATGGCGTCTCGGCGCAGAAGCTGGCGGTGATGTACGGCGTGCACCGCGCCACCACGACGCGGTGGATTCTCGATGCACGGCAGCTGCTGCTCGGCTCGGTGGGCACGCGGCTGCGCGAAGAGCTGCGCCTCGGCGAAGAGACGTTCGAAGGGCTGCGCGGAATGCTCGCGAGAGAAATCGAGATCACGCTCTCGGGTCGGCTCGATTGATCAGCCCTGGCTGATCATCGTCTCGAGGTACTGCGCCGCCTCGGCGTCGAGGCGCTCCTGAATCTTCGCGGAGATTTCGTCGGCGTGCGCGAGGTCGAAATCCATGATCTCTCCGGGCGACTGGCGCGCGCGGTTGGGGTTCACCTCGTCGAGCACCTCGTCCGAGATGCGGTCTTCGAGGTCACGCAGGTCGTCGAGGTGACCCGTCTCGATGGCGCGCTGGAGCACCTCGGGCGCGAGCTCCGGCAGCGCTCCGGCTCCACCATCCACCCACGTCTGGGTGTTGAAGAGTCCGCCGCGCAGATAGCGCATGGTCTCTTCGCCGATTCGTTGATCAGCCGGCAGCTTCGCGTTCGCCGCCGTCCACAGCGCTTCGCGACGCGCCTGGCTCTCGCGGTCGTTGGTGACGGTGGTGATGCCGTCGCCGAGCACCGAGATGCCGGTGCCGAGCGCGGTGACGACTTCTCCGGGCACGGTGCCGACGCCGGTGGCAGACATCGCCGAGCCCGCAGCAGAGATGAGGTCGCCCGCGATGCCGACGCCCGAGCCGAGCGTGAGCCCGTCCTGATTCCACCGCTCCACCGCGCTGGCAACGGACATCACCGCTCCGAGCGCGGGTACGAAGCGGCCCGCGACGGTGCCGATGGTCTGCGAGCTCACACCGAGCACTTCGGAGCCGAGGCGTCCGGCCTGCGCGAGGCCTCCGATGATGGACGCGGCGTCTCCGGTCGCGGCGATGACGCTCTGGATTCGTTCCTTCGTCGAGTCAGCAGTCGCGGCGCCGTAGAGGTCGTACGCGAGGCCCGCCACCGCGAGCGCCTGGCCGAGCTTCCCCTTCTCGGCCCACTGCTCACCGAGCGTCTTGATCTCCGTCTCACTCGCGGTGCCTGACGCGAGCGCGCCGAACGCGTCGATGGCGCCCTTGAGGTCTTCACCCTTCTTCTTGAAGTCCCACGCCGTCTGGCCCGCAGAGACCGCCGTCGCCCCCGCATCCATGAAGGGCCGCAGCTTGTCTTCGAGGCGCGCGCGGAAATCATCGGGGCTGGTGCCGGTCGCTGCAGCAGTCGCCGCAACGGTCGGGAGCGCAGCCGCGACCACACCTTCCAACGCTTCGCTCGGTCCATTGGTGCGCGCGCGCTGTGACGCCCAGTCGAGCGCGGTCTCGGCGTACTTCGTTCCCGCGAGCGCGGTGTACCCGGCCTCGAGCGTCGGCTCGGCGATGGTGCCTTCTCCGGCGGCGAGCGTGTCGCGCAGCGTGTCTTCGGCCTTCGCCACCGCGTCGTAGAGCCCCGCGTTCTGCTCGCGGAACGCAGCCGTCGCCGCGGCCTTCTGCGCGTCGGTGGCCAGCGGCGCTCCAATTGCGAGGTCCTCGGCGAACGTCGTCTCGGCTGCAGCGAGCGCGGTCTTCGCCGTCTCGAGCGCCTTGATGGCGTCGGTCGCGGCGTTGGTGCTCTTCACGCCCTCGAGCGCGCCGGTCTGCGCGAGCGCGACGTCGAGGCCAGTGCCGTACCTGCGGCCGCTGGCGTACGCGCGCTCGACGTCACGCGGACTGACGGTGCCGGCCTTCAGTCCCGCGGCGAGCGCGTCCGCGACTTCGGTCGTCTTGCCCGCGCGGCACAGCTCGCTGATGGACGCGGGCGCGTTGGTGACGAGCTCGCCCATCAACGCCGCGCCGTACGCAGGGTCAGCCGGGTGCGCCGCGAGCGCGTTCCCGAGCGTCTCGACGTTGCCTGAGCTCAGGTACGCGTCGGCGTCAGCGAGGCCTTCTTCACGCGACGCCTCGACGTCGGCAGGAGCCGGCGCCACTGCCGCCGCTGGCTGCGTCTTCCCCGCGAAAGTCGAGACACCCGAGAAGCCCTTCGCAGGCTGCGGAGGCGGCTTGGCAGGCGCCGGCTTCGGCTTCGCGGGAGTGTTGGAAGTGGTTGAAGAGACTGAGTTCGAAGAGCGATTCCCGACGGATTCGATGGCCATTTCCGCAAGGACGCGAGGCCGCGAAATCTGTCGCACCGATTTATTTCAAGGCGGCTCTTCGCCCAGGCGCAGCACGCGGTCTCTCATGTCGCTCAAGCCGTGCTCGATGGAGCTGCCGACGTTCGACTGCTGCGGCGTGATGGCGCGCCAGAACAACTTCGAGCCCGGAGGCAGCGCGTCTTCGAGCACGCGGTGCGCAGCGATGACCTCGTTCTCCTTCACCGCGTCGGTCGCCTCGAACTCGAACCACCAGCGATCGGTCTCTCCGGCTCGACGGAACATGGTGCCCGGCGCGTACACGCGCGGAGAGACGTCGAAGGCCAGTGTGTAGAAGCTCGGGCTCACGTAGCGGCCACCACTCGCGCGCGCGAGGTCGAGCGGCAGTTCGACTTTGCCTTTGAGGAAGTCGCTCACCGCGGAGAGCGTCTCGAAGCGCGGCAGGTCCGTCACCGGGTTCGCCGACGAGCCGCACGCGCTCACTCCGTTGATCAATCGAAACCAGTACCACTGATCATGAAACTCGTAGAACGAGCCGTCCTCGAAGCGCACGTGGCGGTAGTCGGCATCGTTGAGCGAGACGACCACGAAGTCGGTGCGCTGCGGGTTCTCGCCCGGCGCGGTCTCGGCCATGCGCGCGAACGTGTCGCCGTCGATGCGGCCCTTGTGTGAGTGGTCGTCGAACGTCTCGTCGCAGCCGCGCGGGTCCTGATCTCCCACCAGCGCAGGCCCTTGCGGAAAACACGCGCTCGTCGCGAACAGAGTGACCAACACGAAGCGGCGCATGGGCCTCACGAAGTGTAGTTGAGTGCGCCGCATGCGGCGCCGGCCCGAGTCGTTGCCGAGTCAAGCACTGGAGAGACCCTGATGCGCGCGTGGCAGTTCGATTCGTTCGGTGACGTTCGAGAAGTGTTGAAGCTGCGCGAGGTCGCGATCGGCAAACCCGGCGCGCAGGAATGTGTGGTGCGCACGCGCGCGCTGGCGCTCAACTTTCCCGACCTGCTCCTCGTCGAGGGGAAGTACCAGTTGAAGCCCGAGCTGCCGGCGTCTCCGGGCATGGAGGCGATGGGCATCGTCGAAGCGGCCGGTGAAGGCTCGAAGTTCAAGGTCGGCCAGCGCGTGCTGGTGAGTCAGATTTTCGGGAGCTTCGCGGAAGCCATCGTCGTGCCCGACGCGCTGATGATGGCGGTGCCGGACGACATGAGCGACGCCGAAGCTGCGGCGTTCCACGTGACGTACCAGACGTCGTACTTCGGCCTCGTGCATCGCGCGGCGGTGAAGCCCGGCGAAACGGTGCTGGTGCACGGAGCAGCAGGCGGCGTGGGAACCGCGGCGGTGCAGATCGCCAAAGCACTCGGCGCGCGCGTCATCGCGACTGCGGGCGGCGCTGCGAAGTGCGAGATCGCTCGAAAGTGCGGAGCCGACCTCACCATCGACACGCGCACGCAAGACTTCGTCGCGGTGGTGAAGGGCGCGACCGAGGGCCGCGGCGCAGACGTCATCTACGACCCCATCGGCGGTGAGACGTTCGACAAGTCGACGAAGGTGGTGGCTTTCGAGGGCCGCATTCTCGTCATCGGCTTCGCGAGCGGCACGATTCCCACGCTGCAGGTCAATCGCATGCTGCTCAAGACCGCGAGCGTCGTCGGGCTGCAGTGGGGCGCGTACAAGATGTTCGCTCCAGAGAAGGTCGAGGCCGCGCATCAGGAGCTGCTGCGTATGTTCGCGAGCGGGAAGATCAAGCCCGTCGTCTACGAGAAGACCTTCGCGCTCGAGCAGTTGTTGGACGCGCTCGACGCGCTGCGAAGTCGGGAGGCGTACGGCAAGGTCGTCGTCACCGTGAAATGAGTGCACGTGCGGCGCTCGCCGCGGTGCTGGTTCTCTGCAGCTGCTCCAGGAAAGAAGTTCCCGTGACGTCGACGCTTCACCCCGCTTCCTCGCTCCCGACCACGACGCTCGACTGGCTGTCGCTGCGCGATCACTTCGTCGCCACCGTCGGGCCGCAGGCTGGTCGCGGTCAGCGCCTCGGGCCGCTGCTCGTGCTCGCCGACGCGACGTTCGCTCCGCGCTCGCGGTTTCCGCTGCATCCGCATCGCGACATGGAAATTCTGAGCGTGGTGCTCGAAGGCGAGATGAGCCACGCGGGCGACGGCGCGAACGGCATGACCGTGAAGCCCCGCGGCGCGCAGCTGATCAGCTCACGCAACGGCATGCGGCACGCCGAGGGCAACGAGACCGACGCCCCGGTGCGCATGCTGCAGATCTGGATTGAGCCGACCACCACCGGCGGCGACGCGGCGTATTTCTATCGGCAGCTCCCTGCGGAGCCCGGTCGTCATCTGCTCGCCGGCGACGAGGGCATGCCGCTGCGCAATGACGTGAAGGTGTGGTGGCTCGATGCGCCTGGCCGCGCGATGGTCGCCGCGGGTCGGCGTGGGTACGTGGTGGCGCTGTCGGGAAAGACGAAGCTCGGCGCGCAGGCGCTCAACGTGGGCGATGGTGCTGAGGTGTCGAGCGGTGAGCTCGTCGTGGAGGGAACTGGCTCGGTGTTGCTCATCGATCTCGTCGCGCAGCTGCCTTGAGGAACGGCAGTGGGGCGAGTTTCTGGCTCTGCACGACGCCAGCAGCCCCTCGATTTCGAGCGAGTTCCGCGCAGGTCGGAGGGTCGGACGATTATCGGCCAGCCCGCTAGCCTCTTTTCCACCGACCCCCTCGCAGCCAGAGCAACGAAGCCAGAAATTCGTTCGAGAGCTGCTGAGCACGCTCGAACGAAGCCTTCCTTCGGCGCAGTCCCAAAAACACCCACCTTCCCTGCTCTGTTTACGTAAGCCCGTTTGCCGAGCGCAACGCCGCGCACCTGCGATTTCCTCCGACCTTCTCCGGAGGAACCATGAACAAGTCACTCGCCGTCTCGCTGCTCGCAGCGACATTCTGTTTTGCATGCAGCGGGGCAATGACCACGCCCGACGCAGGCACGTCGCCCTTCGGCTTCGGCGGCGGATTCGCCGGCGGCACCAGCGGCGGTGGAACCGGCGGTGGCACGACGGGCGGAGGAACCACCGGCGGAGGCACGACCGGCGGTGGCACGACCGGCGGCGGCACGACTGGTGGTGGCACGACGGGCGGCGGCGGCGGCGGCTCCGCGGGCTTCACGCTGAGCGGCACCGTGCAGGCCCCGAGCGGCGGCGACGTGAATTCCACCGTCATCCTCGCCTGCGCGTGGATCAACGACGACTGTGACTCCACCAAGTCGCTCGGCGTGCAGCTCACCGGCTCGGGCGCCAGCGGTCAGTGGCAAATCACCGGCCTCGAGAACGGCCTCACGTACTTCCTCGTGTTCTGGAAAGACATGAACGGCTCGAACGCCGTCGACAACGGCGACTACACCGCCGTCGGCACCGACTCGCAGGGCAACGTGCGCCCGTTCACCGAAGCGGCCAGCGGAATCACCACGCTGATGGCGGTGAAGCAGACCGTTCCCATGACCACGGTTCCCGCCTCGCTCGTGGGCGACTGGTGGGTCGTCAACACCAACATCGGCGTGACGAATCGTTGGAGCTTCCTCGCCGACGGCAGCACGACCAACGAGTTCACTTTCAACAGCGCAACGTGCAGCGGCGGAGGCACGGCCACGCTCACGCACGGTCGCATCAGCGTCACCGGCAATGAACTCACCTTCGTGCCCACCGACTCCACTCGCAACTACCGGTGCAACGGCCAGAGCACGATCACCACGATCTACGCCAACCAGCGTCGCTTCCAGTGGCGCATCGGCCCGAGCACCAAGATGCCCGGCGCCAACGCGCTCTTCATGATCGACCTCGGCCTGGCGCCCGCTGACCGCGTCGAAGCGGAATACCAGGTGCTCTGATGCGCGCGCTCGTCGCCTGCGTGGTGTTGTGCGCAGCGCATGCGGCCCGCGCGAATTGTTCGGTGAACTCGACCGCGGCCACCGCGATCGCTGACGCCGGCGTCGATCTCACCGCCACCAGCGACCCGTTCATCGGAACCTGGAACGTGCAAGCCACGCTCGACGTGCAGTGCACCGACATGGGCACGTCGTGCAACACGTCGACCATGCAATGGGACGGCAACGTCACGGTCGTCTTCGAACAGGCGCAAGACTTCGTGGTGTCGATCCTCAACTCGACGTGCGCGTGGAGCCCGACGCGTGCAGCAAACGGTAACGGCGGCTGCGTGATGAGCGGCATCCGCGGAGTGCACGGGAAGGTTCGCGGCTGGGGCCGGTGCAGCGAAAACGGCGGCGCGAGTTCCATGACCGACTACGTGTACACACGCGATTTCGTCGCGCCTCCGACGCTGACTCCGAGCGCGAGCACCATCTTCTTCTCGAAGACGCGCTTCGCCATCGGCCCCAACGACATTCGCGTCGGTGACACGTTCCGGTTGATGTCGGGTGAGGTCTGGCCTGCGGGCACTGACACCGTCACCTTCCGCGTCGAGGGCGCGGGTATGAGCGTCACGCAACGTTATGGCGCGGCGATTGAGACGAGTGGTGCGCCGAAGAGTCAGGCCACGGCGTGGGCGTACGATCCCGCGAGCGTCGATGCGGTCGTCACGCAGCCCGGGGACTTTCAGTTCTGGGTCGAGCTCAATGGCGTGAAGTCTGAAGTTCGCACCTTCCATGCGAACGCGACGAGCACGGGCGCGGGCGGCGGAGGCGGGGGAAGTCAGGCCTCGACGGGCGGTGGCGGCGGTGGGAGCACGATGCCGTCTGGCGGATGCAGCGTGGGCGGCATCGAAGCGATGGTGCTGCTCGCACTCCTCATCGCAAAGTCTCCCCCTCTCCCGCGAGGGAGAGGGTCGGGGTGAGGGTGAACCTGCAGTCTCGTGAAGGCGGTTGTTGTTGAGATCGCGCAGAGCTGGCGCTCGCTCGACCGAGGCAAGTCGAGGGAGCCGCCTCGTTACGGCTCCGCTCGATGTGCCCGTTCCTCTCTCTCGCTTCGTCTCCTTTCCGTGGCGTCATCGCGGCTCGATGAGTCTCGTCTCACGCTCGATGATGTTCGCCACCGCGCTCAGCGGTCCCCGCTTGCGCTCGTAGTCAATCGAGTGCTCCAGCTCGTTATTCCCCCCGCCGTAGAACTGCTCCATCACGCGGTTGCGCTCATTCATCTTCCGCTCCACCAGTCGCTTGAAATCGGAGCTGCTCTGAATGACGTGCGGGGTGAGGAACACCAGCAGGTTCACCTTGGTCTTCGTCTTCGTGGAGTGACGGAACAACGCGCCGAGCACCGGAATGTCTCCCAGCACCGGCGTCTTGCTCACCTGCTCGATGTCGCGGTCCTGCATGATGCCGCCCAGCACCAGCGTCTCTTCGTTCTTCGCCACCACCATCGTCTTCTGCCCGCGCGTCGCCGTGAGCGGGCCCGCGGTGTTCGAGATGCCGGTCAGCTCTTCGGCCTGCTGATCAATCTCGAGGCGGATGTCGTCACCGTCACCGATGTGCGGCTTCACCGTGAGCTTGAGCTCGACCTTCTCGCGCGACACCTGCGTCGACAGCAGCGCCGAGTTCGCCAGCGTGGAGTTGCCCGACGCGGCCGCCGCGGCGATCTGCGACTGACTCAGGCCCAACTGAAACGGCACGCGCTGACCGACGGTGATGATGGCCTCCTTGTTGTCGGTGGTGAGGATGTGCGGCATCGACAGCACGTTGATGTCGCTCGTGTCCTGCGACGCCTGAATGGTGAGTCCGAACTGCGGAATCTGAATGCCGAGCAGATTCGCGACCTGCGACAGCACCGCGCCCGACAAGCCGAACAGCAACCCGTTCTGCGTCGCGAGCGAGCTCATCGACAGTGAGCTCGGAGCACCCTCGGGCTGACTCCCGAACACCACGCCCGCTTCCGACGAGCCCGCCATGCCGTGCACGCTCACGCCGAACTTCGAGCCGCGCGAGAGGTTCACTTCCATGATGACCGTCTCGATGAACACCTGGCGCACGGGTTGATCGAGCTGCGCGATGACGTCGGACAACGCGCGGTAGTCGCTGGTGCTGCTCACGATGAGCAACGCGTTCAACGTCTCGTTGATGCTGATGCGCACGTCGCCCGTGGTGGTCGCCGCCGCCATCGGCTGGCCTGGCACCGGCGGCCGTTTTCCTGCTCCTGACGATGATCCACCCGTCATCGCCTCGAGCGTCGCCGCGATGTCCTTCGCGTCGGTGTTCTTGAGCCGCACCACGCGCGCGCGCGCATCGCCCGGCACTTCGACGTCGAGCTGCGAGATGAGGTCTTCCGCGCGATCGACCTGCTGCTGCGAACCCACCAGCAAGATGCGATTGGTGCGCTCATCGGACAGCGACGTGAGCGTCGGCTCTCCTTGCTTCGGCGGAGTCTTCGACGCGAGCGCGCGTGTCACTTTGTCGAGCAGCTCGTCGGCTGCCGCGTGACGAACTGGCACCAACCGCGTCACCTCGAGCGGAGCGCGCTGCACGTCCATGATCTCGAGCAGCTTCGCGATGCGCAGCTGGTTGCTCGCGAGGTCGGTTATGATCAACAGGTCGGGCGGCAGCGGCTGCACTTCTCCGCCCGCGCTCAAGAACGCGCCGACGCCCATGCGCACCGACTCGACGTCGACGTTCTTCAAGCGATGCACGCGCGTGATGAGCTCGTTCCCCGAGGGGATTTCTCCGTCGGGCTCGACCAGCGCGATGCCGAATTGGCGCGCGCCCTTCTTGTCGACGATGCGCAGGAAGCGGCCCTGCGGCACCGCGGCCAGCCCGTTCGCGTCGAGCGCGGCGAGGAACGCGGCGTAGAACTGATCAGCGTCGAGCATCAGCTTCCCGTTCTCGGGACCGACGATGCTGATCTTCCCCTTCACGTTTTCGCCGACCAGGAAGCTCTTGCACGTCGCGTCGCTGACGGTCTGGATGAGCTTCTCCAGCTCGACGTGTTCGAAATACACGGTGAAGCGCGCGGTCTTTCGCAGCTCCAGACAGCCTTCGCGGGGTTCAGCGTGAGCGACGAGAGACGTGAACGCGACGAGCGCGCTGATCAACACAGAACGATGCATGCCTGTTTCAGCAGTGCGAGCGCGGTGCCAGCGTGGTCGTTCGCCTCGTTTCAGGTGTCTGCGCGCGAGCAGCAGCACCGCGCGGTGACAAGTTGGCAACCACAGCAGCAGGCGCAGTGACGCGTTGATATAGAGGTCGCCATGCCTCGCATCCCGTCGGCGCCCTCGCCGAAGACCTTCGCTGAGACGTGGTCCACCGATTTCAAGGAAGCCGTGAAGAAGGCCGCCGGGAAGGACGGGCGCCTCTCCATCACCGAAGCGAAGAAGCTCGCGTCGCGCCCCGACGCCGACCGCGTCTTCGCCGACAACGCGCTCAACTATTTCCAGAACACCGGGAAGAAGACGGTCAGCATCGACGTTCTGGCGCGCGAGATGAAGGCGTACGCGCAGCGCGCCGCGGAGACCGTCGCCGGTCCCGATGGCAAGGTGTCGCTCGCCGACGGCGCGAAGCTCCCCGACGACTTGAAGGAAGACTTCTTCTTCCTGCGCGGCAAGAGCACGCCGGTGGTGACGCCGCCGGTCACTCCGGGCGCGAGCTCGCTGCCTGAAGTGAAGGCCGCGCTCGAGGCCGCGACGGTCGATCTCCTCATGCCGAGCGAGACCGACGCGACGTTCAAGTTCCTGCAAGGCACCGCGCTCAACGGAGCGCCCATCACCGAAGCCGTCGTTCGCTCGCAGCTCTCCGCGCAGCACGACGCGCTGTTGCCGCAGGTGATGTACGTCGACGCTTCGCGCGTTCCGCTCTCCACGCGCACGCAGGTCGAGGAGCGCGGCTTCGAGGCCTTCTTCGATCACCTGAAGAACGGCGTCGATCCCAACGACCCTGACTCCATCGCGCGCGGCGAGAAGATGGAGGCGCTGCGCACCGCGCTCAAAGGTCAGCTCACCGACCTGAAGGTGTACCGCTTCGGCGACATCGACATCTCGACCTTCATCGTCGGCCGCACCAAGACGGGCGAGCTCGCGGGTCTGCTCACCGGCGTCGTCGAGACCTGAGCGCCAAGAACGCCCAAGCCGGGAATTTCGGCGGCGTTATTCTCGGCGTCGCGTGACTGAGCGCAGCGACGTTCCCGTTTCCGTTCCGTTCTTGCGCGCGACTCGCGTTCGCGCCGACGTTCCCTACGTCGGCATGAAGACCGAGTACGTGCTCGGGCGCGTCGAGTCGGGTCACTCCACGTTCTGGGCGCACGGCCGCGTGTGGGAAGGCCGCCCGCGCGCGCTGGTGGTGCTCGAACCGGGCGACGTGCATCGCGACCTCAGCATCGATTCACCGGTGACCTACCAACTGCTCTTTCTCCCCGAGGAGCGGCTCGATTTGCGCGTGCAGTCGACGCTCGCTCCGAATGATCCGCGCGGCGCGGCGCTGCATCGGCTGCACGACGCGGTCGCTGCGAACGCCGACACGTTGACGCTCGAGGTCGCGTACGTCGAAGCGCTCGACTCGCTGCGCGAGGTGCCGGTGACGAGCCACGCTCCGACGCGCAGCGTGCGACGGGCGCTCGAGCTGCTGCGCGAACGCTACGCCGAGCCAATCTCGCTCGATGAATTGTCGGCGCACGCCGGGCAGGACAAGTTTCATCTCTGCCGTGCGTTTCGCGCGCAGGTGGGAATGCCGCCGCACGCGTATCTCACCGAGTTGCGCATTCACCGCGCGCGCGCATTGCTCGCGAAGGGTGCGAAGCCGCGCGACGTCGCTCCGCAGGTCGGGCTCTACGACCAGAGTCAGCTCAACCGTCACTTCCGCCGAATCGTCGGCATGACGCCGGGGCAATTTCGCGCACGCGTGATGTGAGATTTCGCCAAGAAGTGCCAAGGCAGCTCACGCGCCCGTCGTTAGCTTCGCCTCACCATGAACATCTTCATCACTGGCGCATCGGGCTTCGTCGGTTCCGCGGTCATCGCTGAGTTGCTTCGCGCAGGTCATCAGGTGACCGCCCTCGCGCGCTCCGACGAGTCGGCGAAGAAACTCAGCGACGGCAACGTGAAGGTTCTGCGCGGCTCGCTCGAAGATCTCGACTCGTTGCAGCGCGGGGCTCACGATTCGGAAGGCGTCATTCACTGCGCCTTCATTCACGACTTCGCGAACTACGCGGCGTCGGCCGAGGCCGACCGCAAGGCCATCACCGCGCTGGGAGATGCGCTTGCGGGCTCGGGCCGTCCACTCGTCGTCACCTCGGGCGCGATGGGCTTCGCGGTGAATCGCGCCATCGTCGAGACCGACGCGGCGAACCCGAAGGCGCCGCGCCTCACCGAGGTCGCCGCGCTTCCGTTCGCTGAGAAGAACGTGCGCGTGAGCGTGGTGCGGTTGCCACCGACGACACATGGCGCGGGAGATCACGGCTTCGTGCCTGAGCTCATCTCCATCGCGAAGAAGACCGGCGTCTCGGGCTTCGTCGGTGAAGGTCAGAATCGCTGGCCCGCGGTGCATCGCCTCGACGCGGCGAAGGTGTTCCGTCTCGCGGTGGAAAAAGCGCCAGCTGGTTCTCGTCTGCACGCGGTTGCTGAAGAAGGCATCGCCACGAAAGACATCGCTGCGGTCATCGGTCGCAAGCTCGGGCTCCCCGTCGCATCGAAGCCCGCCGAGCACTTCGGGTGGATGGGCCGGTTCTTCTCTGCCGATGCGCTCGTCTCGAGTGAGTACACGCGCAAGTCGCTCGCGTGGGAGCCGACGCACCCGGGTCTGCTCGCAGATCTCGAAGCGGCGTATTTCTGAAGAACAACTCCCTCTCCCCCGCAGGGGAGAGGGCCCGGCGAGTGTTCAGAACACTCCACCGAACGCAGCGCCCGCACCACCCGGAGTCACCGTCGGCACCAGCCACGCCGTCGGCGCCTTGGCGGCTTCCGGAGCGGGCAACGCAATCCCGACGATGAGGAACACCAGGCCGACACCTTGCGCGAGCCCATCGAGGAGCATCAGCGCGGTGGTCTGAGCGTTCAGATTTCGCGGATCCGCCGCGGCGATGATGGGCCCCACGACCGGCACGAAGAGCCCCGTCATCGAGCTCGTCGCCGCCGGCACCACGGGCAACGAACGCGCCGTCATTTCGGTGATGGCCGCGACGCCCAGACTCAAGCCGTACGACGCACCGAAGACGGCGGTGCCCGCGATGGTCAGCGCGCGCTTCGGGCTGCGGCGCACGGGCTTTGCTTCGGGCAGGTCGACGACGATCAACGGCGGCGCAGCGACTGGCTCACTCACGGGCTCGCCCGGGACGAGCGGCGGAACCGACGGGTCGGCAGCCAGCACCGAAGACGCAACCAGGAGCGGGAGGAGCATGGGCTCGGCCCCGATTGCAAACTCCTCACCAGTGGGCGCGCGCCCCCGAAGAACGAGACATTTCGCGGACAACGGCGATCGGTCCCTCCGCGGCACCGCGACATGTTGGCCTTGGTCCATCGTGCGTCCGTTGCGACGCAGATGTTGCTGCCTTGCCGCCGGCCGATTGAAGCGAGTTGCTCGTGAGGGCGTGAATGAGTGATTTATCACTTATTCAATGCATGTCAGGCAACGACATCTGAAAAGGCTCACGGCCTTCGCCGCTGTCAGCTTTGGTGACAGGGCCGAGGGGCACGTGCGCTTTTCGGCAGGGCATTCACACGTGACCCGTCCGGCGGTCCACCCGGGCTTCTGTGGAGTCCGGATCAAAAGCAGCACCAGGCCAGGGCATTGGGTTCGGTGGCCGAACGCACTACCAAAAGCCCTGCGTGCCCCTCGGCCCTGTCGTCAGCATTGCTGACAGTGGCGAAGGCCGAGTGCCCTTTCAGATGTCATTGCCTGACATGCACTGAATAAGTGATAAATCACTCATTCACGCCCTAACGAGCAACTCGACCAGGCTCAGCGGACGATCTCGATCCGCGCGCTGGTGTGCGGCGTCGGCCAGACGAACTGATCAAGCACCAGCGTCGTCGCGATGGTCACCAACCCACTCAACAGCAACACATCGGCAGTCACGTTCTCGGTGAGAACCGTCTGATAGGCGCCGACGTTCGGGCGCGCGAAGAACGACTCCCGGTTGACGATGGCCGAAAGCCCGACGATGGCGCCAGCGATGACGGCACCGGCGCCCACGCCGTAGCCGACCCACCTCAGCGGCCTCCACTTTCCACCACCTGGCAGCACCAACTGCGCATCGACGCGCGTCGCTGCGCCGGGCTCGAGCGTGATGCGCGCGCGATACGGCTCCCGTTCCGGCGCGTCGACCGTCAGCTCGTAGCTGCCCGGGGTCAGGTCCGAAGCGACGAGCGGCAGCGTCCCGAGGTCCTTTCCAGCGAGGCCCACGCGCGCGCCTTCCGGAGCGCCGCTCACCGACAAGATCGACACCGTGCTCGCCGCGCGCGTCAGCTCGACCTTGAGCCGCACCTCACTCTCCTCGGAGATCCGCGCGGAGCGTTGCTGCTCCACGTAGCCCTCGAGTGCGAGCGTCACGCGCAGCTCGCCCAACGGCAGCTCGAGCGTGAGTGGCGTGACACCCAGCACCTCGGCGCCGTCCTCTCTGCGCACCGTCGCGCCGGGCGGAACGCTCTCGACCACCAGCTTGCCGAGCACCGGAGTCAGCGTGAGTTCCACCGGCGTGACGGCGCCCACCACCGCGGTCACCGTGGCTCGCGCTTCGTGAAAGCCCGCACTCTTCGCGATGACGACGCGCTCGCCGGCGCTGACCGCCAGCCGTCTCGGAGCCGCACCCACCGAACCCAGCTCCACGCGATCGATGAACAGCTCGGCACCGCCCGCATTGGCCTTCACGTCGAGCACCGCGATGCGCGGGAGCAACGCTTCGCCAGCCCGCTGGCCCCGCTCCCGCGCTGCGGCGTCGAGTGAAGTGAACGCGAGGTACGTCTCGTACCAATTGAACGCGTCGGCATCGCGCTTCAGCAGTCCGTAGATCTGCGCGACGTTGAACACCACGTTGGCGTTCGGCACGAGGCGGTTGGACGCCACCAGGTGCTGCAGCGCTTCCTCGTACTTGCGCTGCTTGTAGAGCTCGAGACCGAGCGTGAAGTGGAGCTCAGCCTCGCTCGCCACGTCGGCGCGCGCGTTCGTCGCGAACGCCACGACGCACATCAGCACTGCGAGCCGAATCGTGGTGGTCATCGCGGCAGAAGCTCCGGCTGTTTTTCTTCGCCAGGTTTGTCGGGCGTCTTCTTCACCGGCTGTACACGGCGCGCGCCAGCGTCGATGGGCGCAGGTGCCGCGACCACTTCTCGTCCGGCGTCAACGGCCGCGGGAATCTCTGCGACTCCGGCGTCGGGAATCGCGGCGATGAGCGGCACCACCGTCGCGGCGTCGACAGCGCCAGTCGAAACGCTGGAGTTCGACATCACCTTCGCGCCCACCGCCACGACGGCAACCAGCACGAGTGTGGCGACCACCATCAATCCGGTTCGATTCGGCGCAGGCGGTGTCGTCGGCGCGGGCGTCGGAGCGGGCGTCGTTGCGGGAGGCGGCTGCAAAGCGGCGGGACTCGAGACCGGAGGGAAGCTCCGCGGAGTGACCAACGGCGCGAGCGAGCGTCTCGGGTTCGGCGTCGCGGACTCGGGAAGCGGAGTCGCGCGTGGCGCAGTGGCAGCGAGATCTCCGACCGGGCCCGCATCAGGCCGTCGCGGTTCGCTCGGAGGGTCGGGTGGGAGCGTCTGCAGCAGGCTCGCCAGTGCATCGGCGAGCTCACGCGTGGTCGAGAAACGGTGATCGCGATCTTTCGCCATCGCGCGCCCGACGAGCTCGACGAGTGCGGGCGGCAGCTCGGGTCGCAACGAGAGCAACGGCCGCGGCGGCTCGCCGACGATCTTCAGCATCAACGACGGGTAGCTGTCGGCTTCGAACGGCGGCGCGCCCGCGAGCGCCTCGTAGAGCACCGCGCCGATGGCGTAGACGTCGATGCGCGCGTCGAGGTCCTTCCGCGCGTGCGCCTGCTCCGGAGCCATGTACAGCGGCGTGCCGAACACCTGACCGGTGCGCGTCAGCTGCGCGTCGAGCGGCTCGCCCTCGGTCAGCTTGGCGATGCCGAAGTCGAGAATCTTCACGACCTCGCGATCACGCCCATGCTCAGCGAGGAAGATGTTCTGCGGCTTGATGTCGCGGTGAATGACGCCGCGTTCGTGCGCGGCCGAGAGCGCCTCGGCGATCTCCAGGCCCACTGCGGCCACGAACGCGGGTCCGAGCGGGCTCCCGAAGCGAATGCGGGTGGTGAGTTCTTCACCCTTCAGCAGCTCCATCGCGATGAACGCGAGCGAGCCGTCGCGGCCGAGGTCGTAGATGTCGACGATGCCCGGGTGGTGAATCGCCGCGGCCGCGCGAGCTTCGCGGAAGAAGCGCGCCACCAGCTCGGTGTCTTCAGCGAACTTCGGGAGGAGAACCTTCAGCGCGACGAGCTTGCCGAGTTCCTCGTGGCGGGCTTCGTACACCGCGCCCATGCCGCCACGCCCGAGCAGCCGCACCACGACGTAGCGGCCCGCGACCTTTGTCCCCTCGATCAGTTCCCCGGCCATCGACGTCGCAGAACCTACTTCAAGTGCGCCGAGCGACCGCTCGCATCTGCGTCGGGGTGTCGCGCGGAAAGCCGGCTCGGCCGTCGCGGTCCTCAGCTATCGTCACTTCGCCCATGACCCGGCTCGGCGCTGCGTGGTTGGCCATCACCTTCACCACAGGCTGCACCCTCGCCAACGGCATCGACGTCTGTCGCCGCACCGGAGCACCCGAGCGCGATCTCAACTCGCGCACCGAGGGCAATCAGCGCTTCTCGTCACGCAACGCGGTCGGAGCGATGCCCAGCGGTGGCGCGCTCGCGGTGTGGACTTCGGCGTCGACCGACGGAATGACTTCTGAAGTGCGTGGCGCGCTGGTGGCTCCCGACGGTGCGCTGTTGCCGACCTGCGAGGCCGACGGCGAATACACCTACAGCCGTTCGAGCGAGTTCGCCGACGAAGCGATCTTCGCGCCGCCGCGCACCACCAACGACTTCGGCGTCGTCGCGTACCGCACCCGCAGCGCGAGCGGTCACACGCTTCGAGTGGTGCCCGTGACACCCAGCGGCTGCCCGGTGCCGCCGGGCCTCGAGCCCAACGCCGTCGAGCTGCGGCGCACGAAGAACGGCGCGCAGGTGCTCAACCCGAGCGTCACCAGCCTCGGCGCGTCGACGTACGTCATCATGTGGACCGAGATGAGCCCGACCGTTCCGCGCGCGCACCTCTTCGCTCAGCGGTTTCGATTGAGCGGCGTGGGCCACGCGCTCGAGCTTTTGCCGACGCCACTCGGGCCGCTCGGAGAAGTGGCCGAGGCCGTCGAGCGCAACGGCAATCACGCCAACGGCACGCTCATTCCGCTCGTCGACGGCGCGGCGCTCGCGTTCTTCGTGGTCGACTCTCCGCGCTTCCAGGTGAGACTGGTGCGCTTCGACACCGAGCTCGTGCCGCGGTTCAACGCGCTGGTGGCCGAGGTCACCATTCCCACCGGGCTCGTTCCCGATGGCGTGTCGATCGCCGTGGCGCACGACTCCGACACCTTCCTCGTCGGGTGGATGGCCGGCGACGAGAACGCCAAACCCGTGCTCGAGGCGCGCTTCCTCGACGCGAAGGGAAACTACCTCACCGCTCCGCGCGCTCCGTCGGGTGAGACGTTCCGGCTCGGCTCGGTCGGCTCTTCTGAAGGAGAGATTGCGTTGTTGGGCACCGGAGAAGGCGGCTTCCTCGCGGCGTGGCAGGAAGTGGGCTCGCTCATGCATCAAGACCAAAGCGGTCGCGGGCTCCGTGCGTTGGCCTTCGATTCGAACGGAGAAGTGCGCTTCGCCAATCGCGCCTGCGCCGCGACCGATTTCCCGCTCAACCTCGCTCAAGTCGAAGACCAGACGCAGCCAGTGTTGGCGCGACTCGCTGACGGCACGCTTCTCTCGGCGTGGGTCACCAATGGCGGAGACACCGCCGACCGCAGCGGCACCGGGCTCAGGGTCGTGGGCCTTTCGCAGTTCGATCTCTTGCCTCTGCGATGATGCGCGCGCTCTCCATCGCGGTGGTCGTGGTGCTCGGCGCGGCGTGCGCTCCGGTCTCCGAGCCGTTCGTGCGCCAGACCATCGAGCGTGATGCGGGCGCCGATTCGCGGTGTGCACCGAGCGGCTCGCGCCAGCGCGGAGACCACTGCACCTGCACGTCGGACTGCATGGGCGACGCGGTGTGCCTCACCGAAGAGACCTCGGGCTTCCCGCAGGGGTTGTGCGCCACCTCCTGCATCAACGGCGTGCCCTGCGGTGCGGGCTTCGTGTGTTCGAACTCGGCGGTGTGCGTATCGAGCTGTGAGACCGACGCCGATTGCCGCGGAGGTGCCTTCTGCGTCGCCGGCCGTTGCAACCCGTTCTGCGACAGCGACGACGATTGCCTCTCGGGAAACTGCAATCGCTACATCGGCAACTGTCTGGTCGCCGGAGAAACGCCGCAGGGACTCGGGCTCGACGCGGCCTGCACGGTCGGCAGCCAGTGCCGCTCGAACCTCTGTCTCGAAAACCACTGCACCACGCCGTGTTCGGTCGAGAAGCAGAACTGTCCCGATGAAGGCGTGTGCATCAAGTTGGCGGGCGACGTCGGCCGCTGCCATGCGCGCTGTGTCCCGGGCTCGACGTGTCCCACCGCCGATCGCCGCTGCGTGTCGCTGTTCGCGGGTCTGCCGACGGCGTGCATTCCCACCTCCACCACCGGCTGCCTGGGACCGGCTCCGTCGCCGAACGGCGGAGAGAACTGCGGCTGTGACAACGACTGCGATCAAGGCTCGCGCTGTCTGCCCGAGCGAACGAGCGGCCTACCCAATGGCCTGTGCGTCACGCCCTGCACGACCGACGCGGAGTGCCCGAGCACGCACATGTGCTTCGGCAGTGGCTGCATGAAGCGCTGCCTCGTCGACGACGCGTGCCCGGTGGGCCGCCTGTGCGGCTTCGGCGCATGCCTGCCGTGGTGCGTGACCAACGCCGAGTGCGCGAGCGGCTCGTGCGACACCTACCGCGGCCGATGCAACGCGCCCCTCTCTGCGCCCGGCGAGCTCGGAGCCACGTGCACTTCGGGCGCCGGCTGCAAGTCGGAGCTGTGCGACACGAGCAAGCCGGGCGGCTCTTGCTACAGCTATTGCTCCATCGAGCGCGGCGTGTGTCCCGACAACGGCGTGTGTCTGCGTGGCACGCCGACCGGTGATTCAGGAATCTGCGCGCGGCGGTGCATGACTCCAGCCGATTGTCCGCAGCCCGGAGCGGCGTGCGTGTCGGGCCACTGCCAGTAGCCGCATCACCAGGACATGTTTGCCTTCGTCGCCGCGGAGTCTGCGCTCACCGGCGCCGGAGCCTCGCGCGGCGCGTAGCCTTCCTTGCGCGCGCGCACCTTGTAGTTGCCGGGCTTGATGCTCTTGAAGCGGTAGTTGCCCTGCTCGGTGGAACGCACCGTCTGCAGCACCGTGCCGTCTTCCGCGACGAGATCGACGAAGGTGTTCGAGCTGCCGATGCCCAGACTCTCGAGCGCGAGGTTGCCTTCCACTTCGCCGTACGTCTGCCGCTGCACCAGCTCGCTCGCGTGCGTGAAGAGCGCCGTCTCCGTCTGCTTCACCGCGCCCTTCTCGTCCTTGAAGTTCACCTTCGCGAGGTAGCGACCGCTGGGCAGCTGCTTCTTCGCGTCGTCGAAGCCGTCCCAGTTGAGCTGCATCGCGCCGGCTTCGGCCTTCTGCTCGAGCACGCGCACCTTCGTCTTCGGCGTCTCCTTCTTTTCCTCGAGCGACCAGATCTCCACCTCGACGCGGCCGCTGACCTTCGGGTCGGCGATGTTGCGGAGCGAGACCTTCGTCTGCTGGAGGCGGTCGTCGAACACCGCGCCGACCTCGGTGACGAACACGTTGCCCGCGAAGACCTCGAAGCGGCGGCGGCTCTGCTTGTTCTTGCCGTTGATGGCCACCACGTCGACCACGTGCTTGCCGTCGGTGAGCTTGCTGGTGTCCCACGTGTAGCGGAGCTTCGGCCCGCACTCCGTCGCGACCTTCGTGTCGTCGACGCTGATGCTCAACTCAGCGATGCCGCCCGACTGGTTGTCGATGGCGCTGGCGTCGAGCGCCATCGAGCCGCTCACGTGCATGCCGTCGGTCAAGCCACTCACCGCGACCGACGCGACGTCGACGGTCACCAGCCCGAGCACCGCCCACATCGTCTCGCCCTTCTCACTTCCGTTCTGGCCCGACTTCGCCGTACGCCACGCGCCGTCAGCGCTCTGCTTGGTGAGGAGGTACGTGATGCCGCGCTCCACCGCGGGGTCGTTGTCGGAGAAGCCCGCCATCTTCAGCGTGTAGATGGCCTGACCGGTCGCGAACGCGTCGGAGTTCTTTCCATCGAGCGCCCAGCCGCCGTCGTGGTTCTGCCGCGCGAGCAACAAGTCCTGCAGCCGCTTCGACGCCGGCTCAGCGCGCGTCACGCCAGCGCTCGCCAGACCGAGCAGCGCGAACGAGATGTCCTGCACGTAGATGTCTTTCGCTTCCTTCCAGCTGTCGGCCTTGCGCGTGAGGAAGCGCTCCGCCTTGCGCATCGGCGCGAGGTACTTGTCGTTCGCGGTGCGCGCGTACGCTTGGCGCCACGTCTGCGCGGCTTGATACGTGGTCTGCATCGTTCCGCCGGTGACGGGCAGACGCGCGTCGTCGTCGAGAATCGCGCCGTCTTCGCTCTGAATGCGCATCAGCTCGTCGGCGTACTTGAGCAACTCCTTCGTCTCGGTGTCGTCGATGAACTTGTCGAAGCGCGCCCACGCCGCGCCCTCGAACGCCACGCCAGTGGAGTGACCACCCGCCGTCACGCCCATCTTCAGCGCCGCTTCCATCGCCTTCAGGTCGGACGGTTTGACGTCGTATTGGTAGTAGCGCGCAGCGGTGAGCGCCTCGAGCGTGACGGCCTGCACGTGGCAACCGAAGCAGTTGTTGCGTTGCGTCCACTGAATCGAAGCGCCGGCCAGATACGTGAAGCCCTTGTGCGCCGACTCGCGGGCCTTGGCATCACTCGTGCGCGTGGCGACTTTCGCTTCGGGCCGCGCACACTGCTTCAACTGCGGTTGGGAATCGGCTGCGAAAGACGACGCGGCGAGACACACGAGTGCCGTCGCCACACTGCGCTTGAGTGCGGGCATTTGCTTCCTCCGGTGGGTGTGCGGCGGAAACGCGCGGTGAAACTTTTCGATCTCTGACGTCGTCGCGCCGATTGGGCGGGACGCGCGGTGGAACGAATGTGCTGGCCTCGCGCGTTCGAGTGCGCTCGCGTCGTGTTCATGCTGGGACGGCGGACGCTGTTCGCGGTGACCTTCATCGGCGTGTTGCTGCTCGGCGGCTTCGCGTACCTGATCGGCGACGCCGGAGTGTTCGTCTTCCTCGGCCCGTGCGTCGTCTTCTTCTTTCTCATGGGTCTGCGCTCGGTCCTGAAGGACGAGAAGGTCGCGCGTGGAGACACGCTCATGAGCGAAGGCCGCTTCTCGCAAGCGTCGGCTCTGCTGGAAGGCGAAGCGCGAGGCTTTCAGCTCAACGCCCGCGCGATGTGTTCGCTCGGCGTGTGCCGTCTGAATCTCTGGCAACTCGAGCGCGCCGTCGAAGCGCTCGACAAGGCGCGACTGCAGCAACCACTGTCGAACCCACGCGAACCGGAACTCGGAGAGCGCGCACAACTCCACCTCGCGCTCGCGTTGGTGCTCGTAGGCAACTGGACGGCTGGGCGTGACTGGGCGCTGCAGCTCGCTCCGCAGCAGCGGTGGCCCGGGCTCGGCCCGCTCATCTTCGCAGCGGTCGCAGCGCGCGATCGAAACTGGAAGGCCGTGCGCACGCAGCTCTCGAATTGCCAACGCAACGAGCTCTCTCCACCGCTGCGCGCGCTGGCGCAGGTGCTCGATGCGTGGAGCGCGGAACAACTCAACGAACCGCGCCAGACAATCGATCGCGTCGCGCTCTACGCCGAAGGCGGCCCCGAACAGCTGCAGAAGAAATGGCCTGAGCTCGCAGAGTTCGTCGAGCGCGCTGCATAGCGTCGGCACAGCGAGACTGAAATCGCGGCACCGATTCGAAACCACGCGGGCCAAAAACTTTCGCGTCAGGTCGCTACAGGCATGATGCGCACCATGAGCTGGACCTCGACGCAGGTCGTTCGCACGCAAGAGCAGTGGACGGTGACGGCGGTCTCGTCGGCGGGAGAGAAGACCGAGCTCGCGTACGAGACGGAAGCACAGGCTCGCTACATCGCCGCGGTGTTGTCGTTGAAGCCGGAGTCGCTGCCGAAGATGGTGATTCTGCGCGCGCTGTCTCGTCTGCCGCCGCCGCCCTCGTCGGTCGCGAAGCCGTCGCGCCGTCGGCGCGCGGAGTAGTTCGTCACCACCGCGGCTCGAGCCACTTCGCGATGCGTCTGGTCGCCGCGGGCGCTTCCGAAAATCCGTGCAGGTTCATGAAGCCGTGCACCGTGCCGCTCACTTCATCGAGCTGCGTCTCGACTCCGTGCTCGCTCAACTTCTTCGCGTAGGCGCGGCCCTCGTCACGCAACACGTCGCACTGCGCGAGCAACACGTACGCCGCAGCGAGCCCGCGCAACGACTCGGCCTTGAGCGGTGAACACCCGGGCTCCGCGCGCTTCGTCTCGTCGGGCACGTACTCGCGGTGAAACCACTGCATCGATTCCTTCGTGAGAATCAGCCCGTTCGCGAACTGCTCGTACGAAGGCCACGGCGAGACGCAATCGACCGCGGGGTAGATGAGCACCTGCGCGCGCACCGTCAGCGCCTGCGCGACGCTCGCGGCGAGGTTGCCTCCTGCGCTGTCACCGGCGACCACCACGTTCGGGCCGAGCGCGCGCGTCACGGAGACACAGTCGTCGAGCGCCGCGGGGTAGCGATGCTCCGGAGCGAGCCGGTAGTCGACCGACACCACTTCGCGCTTCGTCTCCACCGCGAACGACGCAGCGACGACGTCGTGCGTGTCCAGATCTCCGAGCACCCAACCGCCGCCGTGAAAGTAGACGAACGTGCCGGGCAACGCGCCGCTCGGTACGTAGCGCCGGCACTTCACGCCGGCGACGGTCTCGTCGGTCACGCGCTCGAGCGACGGGCGCCGACCCATGAGCCACTGCATGCGCGCTGACTTGCGCATCGCTCCACGCGCGCGGCCCGCTCCGACTTCCGCGAGCGGCTTGCTCATCAACGCATCGGCGAACGAGATGAAGCGGTACTTGAAGCTCGGCCGCTCAGCCATGCTTCGTCGCCCACGCGAGCGCGTCGTCGATGCGGTCCTGGCCGAAGAAGAGTTCCTTGCCGACGACGATGTTGGGCGCGCCGAAGATTCCGTACGCCTGCGCTTCGTCGGTGAGCGCGCGCAGCTGACGCTTCACGGGCTCGGTCTCGGCCTGCTGCAGCAGCGGCCCGGGCTCGATGAACATGCCGTTGAGCACGTCACCGACGGCGGCCTGACTCGAGATGTCCTTGCCGAACACGAACTGCGCCTTGAACGTGTTGCGAATGAAGTCGGGGAGCCACGGCTTGTCGTGCGCGACCACCGCGATGCGCGCGGCGAGCAGACTGCGCTGCGGAAACACCTCGGGCTTCTTGAAGCTGAAGCCGTATTTCTCGCAGAGCCGCTCGAGGTCTCTCCACATGTACGCGCCGCGCACTGGCTGGGTGTTGAACGGCGAGGTCTTGATGCCGAGCTGCGCGGTGAAGATGGGCCCGAGCAAGAACGGCTTCCACTTCACGGTGTGACCGGCGGCCTTCGCCGCGTCTTCGATGCGCAGCGCGCCGACGTAGGAATACGTGCTCGCGAAATCGAACCAGAACTCGATGTTCATGAGCGCGACCTCACCACACGTACGTCGCTCCGAGAATCGCTTGCGAGCCGCCGTTGCTGAACGTGCCGCCGACGACGTCACCCTGTCCGGTCACGCTCAAGCCAAGCCGCCAGTGCGCATTCACCTTCCACGAAACGCGCACCCCGACGACGTGCAGCGTGCCGAGGCCCTCGGTGTAGAGCCCCCACTGATACGAGAGCCGCACCGTCACCTTGCCGAACTGATGCGACGCGTGGCCCTTCACCGTCACTTGCAGCGGCAACACCGGCACGCCGTTGCCCAACTCGGTCTGGCCGAACGCGACGAGCGAGTAGTAGCCGACGCTCGACGGCGGCACGTCGTAGAGAAAGAGCGCGCCTTCAACTCCCACGTCCGTCTTGTCGAAGAGCGTCGCGGTGTAGCCGAGCGAGAAGCGCGCCTGCGTGAGCGGTGAAGTGACTCCCGCGAGGAGCGGGCAAATCTCGGCGTCGATGCCCGCGGCACAGCCGGCCATGATCAACCGCGAGCGAATCGAGTTCGGAATCGTGAGCTGCTGAAACACGTTGAAGCGATTCACCGACGCGCTGACGTCGACGGTGTGCTCGAAGTCGCTGAAGCCGCCACTCGTCCACAGCCCGTTCCACACGCCGCCCAGACTCCAGTTGCGGCTGGTCACGAGCGTGTCGATGACCATGCCGTCGCGCGCGGTCACCTGCGTCGCGTTCTGCTGCATCGACGGCGGGCTCCCGACCGCGGAGAGCATGAACATGAAGTGGTCGCTCGGAATCCACATCGCGCCGAGGTTGAGGAGGAACACGTTGCTGCCCGGGCTCGACGACTCCGCGGTGCGCGTCGCGAGGTCGCGCGTGTAGAGGAGCATGCCGGTGATGCTCCACGCGTCGTTGAAGTCGTACGCACCGCTCACCGCGACACCGAGTGAGCCCGCGCGCGGGTTGTTGCCGGACTGCCGCGTGAAGGTGCCGTTGATGTCGAGGCCGAGATCGTGCGCTGGAGCCGACAGCCCCACCAGCACCCACATCACGGCAAGCGCGCGGCGCACGTTCGGCATGGA
Source organism: Archangium sp. (assembly GCA_047600485.1). GTDB lineage: Bacteria > Myxococcota > Myxococcia > Myxococcales > Myxococcaceae > Archangium_A. The sequence goes on along the minus strand of JASGKS010000001.1, from coordinate 8,081,687 downwards.
GAACACGGCCCCGCGAGAGAAGTTGCGGGCGAAAAAATCAGCCGTGAATCGACATGCCGACGATGAACGCGAGGCCGAGAATGAAGCTCGCGATGACGAGGCCGACGGCGGTGTTCTGGTCGACCTCGAGCTCCTTGTGCACGTCGAAGGGCATGAGCTTTCGCACCACGAAGAAGCCCGCCACGAACACCAGAATGCCGATGATCGAAAACAGGAGCGACGCCACCGCTCCCTGAATGAGTGCGTCGGTCTTCATCACTTGCCTCCCATGAATCCGTCGTGCCAGCTCAAGATGCCGCCCGGTGCGGTGCGCACGTTGGGCGGGAGTTCACCGCGGTCGTCGCCCGGCAGCCGGTCCATGTGCAGGACGTGCAGCGCTGCGTACGCGAGCACCAACAATCCACCGAAGTACTTCACGTGCGCCGCCTTTCAGTCGTCATCGTCACTCTCCGCCTTCGCATACGGGAACGTGCTCACTCCGGGTGAGGGCTGAATGACCGCTTCGTTCCATTTCGCGGTCTCGAAGCCGTTGGTGCGCACGGTGAAATAGATGGGCGCCGCGAGCAGCATCAGCACGATCATCAACGGGCACAGAAAACCCGCACCGTCGTCGGCGCTCACCGTGACCTGGTAGTCGACCGCGCGCCCGCTCTCGAAGCTCGGCGTGGTGCGCAGCACGTACGTGCCCTTCTCGACGAGGTCGGTGGTGATGGAAGCGGTGTTGCTGCCTTCGCTCCAGCTCTCACCGTCGGTGACGCCGGAGTAGTAGCTGGGCTCGCCGTACACAGCGACGACCTCGTTGGTCTTCTCGTTGACGAGATCGATCGAAAGGCCGAGCCAGTTGTTGTTGAGACCAGTCGCGAGAACCGTGACCTCGAGCGGCACGCTCTCCTTGATTTCGAACGGCTGACTGAAGCGCTGCGCTTCGGCCGACGCACTCGCCGCGCCCGGAGGCACCGAGAACGCGCCCTGGTAGTAGCGCTCGGTGGTGCCGATGGCGCTGAACACGATGGCGAGGAGAATCAGCGCTCCGCCCCACAGCCCGCCCCACGTCCACGCGTCGGCCATCTTCGCGGCGAACGGGTTCGGCATGGCGGGCGCGATGCCCACCGGCGGGTTCAACTTCGAGCGCAGACCAAACGTCTTCTCGAGCGTGGCGTTCTCGACCATCACGCCGAGCGTGCACGTGGCTTCGGTGTTGGTGAGGTCGACGTTCAACGAGCGCGGCGGAGCGATGTATTCGTCCGCGCGCGCGACCTCTCCGGCACTCACCGCCCAGTAGCACTCGCCGGCGACGTACTCGGTGGTGGCGAAGACCGATTGGTAGCGACGGAAGGTTTCCTTGCCGAACTTCGCGAGGCGATCGTCGAGGCTGAGCTCACCGGCGGCGACGGGCGTGAGCCACGTCCAGTGACCGTTGCTGTGCATCAACCAGCGGAAGCCGAGCGTGTCGTTCCACAGCAGGTATTCGTCCCACGGGTAGCGGATGCTCTCGACGGTGCAGCTGCGCACGAGAAACGCGATGCACGTCCATTCCGGTGGATTGCCTGATGGCGCAGTCGCGAGCGTCGGGTCGTGCATCTTGCCGACGGCTCCGAGCGGAATGCGCGGGTCGAACGGCGGCTTCTGCAACATCTCGAGGAATTCGAGCTGACCACCTTCGACTTTGATCAGCGCCGCGCAATACGGACACGCGACGCGTTTGGTGGCGTCGGGCGCTTTGAGCTCGAGCGGACCGTTGCACTGCGTGCAGCGCGCTTGCTTCAACGCCTCGCGCTTCGGAGTGGGCCGCAGCTCGAGCGAATCGATGCCCAGCTCACGCAGCGTGACGAAGCTGCCGACGAACGCTTCGACTTTGCCGTCGGCTTCATCGAGCGTGCAGAAGGTGCCCTTGGGGCCCGTCGCGTCGACGTACGCGTGCTTCTTGTTGAACGCCGGGAGCTGCCCCTGCGCGCTGACCGTGTTCGCGTGATTCGATTCTTCGACGACGAACGTGCGGTCGCGCAGCACGAAGGTGCTCAGCGGTGTGGTGTCGGACGGCTTGGGCGGCGTCACGCCTTCGATCGGGTAGAGGAGCTTCCACTCACCTTCTGATTCCGCGAGCCATGCGGTGCGCGCGTCGTCGAAGGTGAGGCACCACTCGTCCCACACGCCGGTGGCGTTCGATTTCTGGATGCGGCCGACGATGGTGAAGCCGTTGCCCGAGTAGGTGCCGGTGATGCCGAGCGCGAGCGGCGATTGCGTGTCGAGCAGCTCGGCGACTTTTCCGAGCGATTCGAGCTTGAGCTCGCCGCGGAAGACGACCGTCGAGCAGTGGTCGCAGACCTTGACCTGACCCGCGCCAGGGCGGAACTCGACGGGGGCTCCGCAGGAGGGGCAGACGCCTTCCTTCATCGCGCGAAGACTCAATCACAGACGAGCGCGCGAGCGGGGTGAAACGCTTTTGCGTCACTCCACGGGCGGGCGTTCGAGGCGCGGGCGCGCAACGCCATAGAAGAGGAGTCATGAAGCAAACAGTTCTGATCGCTGCGGTGGTCCTCACGGCCTGCGGAGCGCCGATTTCGCCCGACGAAGACGGAGGCACCGGCGGTGGCTCTGCCTCCGGCGGTGGCTCTACGACCGGCGGCGGCTCTGCGAGCGGCGGTGGCTCTGCGAGCGGCGGTGGCTCTGCGAGCGGCGGTGGAACAACGGGCGGAGGATCCGCGACGGGTGGTGGCGCGGCGACGGGTGGCGGAACCGGCGGCGGCTCTGCGACGGGTGGCGGAACGACCGGCGGAGGATCTGCGAGTGGCGGTGGCGCAGCGACGGGTGGCGGAACGACGGGCGGAGGATCTGCGAGCGGCGGTGGCGCAGCGACGGGCGGCGGAACGACGGGCGGTGGCGCGGCAACTGGAGGCGGCTCCGCGACGGGTGGCGGAACGACCGGCGGCGGTTCTGCGACCGGTGGTGGCTCGGCGACCGGTGGCGGCTCGGCGACCCCGTGCGTGACACGTATTACCTACGGCGAGGCCTGGCTCCGCCCGGCGAACCACACTGACGACTTCGACGAGGTCAGCGGAGTGGTGACGTGGGACGGCTCCTGCACGCAAGACACCTCAGGCAACTCGGTCGCGACGCTGAGCAACGGCTGGCGTCCCTTCTTCTCGGGCCGCAGCGGCTGCGTGATGGCGATTGATCAACGCGGCACCTGCCCGAGCGCGCCCGCCGCGAGCTGCACCACGCGCATCAGCTACGGCGACACGTGGTTGCGCGCGCCGAATCACCCGGCCGATTTCGACGACGTGAACGCCGCCGTGACGTGGGACGGCCTATGCCGCGGAGCGAGCGCTCAGCTCAGCAACGGCTGGACGCCGACCTTCAACGCGACCGGCGCGTGCGAACTCTCGCTGCGCTACTCGCAGTGCGGTGGGCTGTACGCGAACCCCGTCGTGCCGGTCGACTGCCCGGACCCCGGCGTCTTGAAAGACGGGAACACGTATTACATGGCGTGCACCGGTGGCGGCGCGAACAAGTACCCGCTGCGTCGCTCGACGGACCTCGTGCACTGGACGTCTGCGGGTCACGTGCTCACGAGCGGAAATCTCCCCGCGTGGGCGGCGAGTGATTTCTGGGCGCCCGAAATTCACAAGGTCGGCTCGACGTACGTCGCGTACTTCAGCGCGCGTCACAACAACGGCATCTTCGCGATCGGCACGGCGACGGCGACGAGCGCGGCCGGCCCGTACACGCCGCAATCACAACCACTCCTGCAGACCGGCAGCCCCGGAGTCATCGACGCGCACTTCTTCCGCGCGCCGAACGGGAACAACTACCTGCTGTGGAAACCGGACGGGAACGCGATTGGGCAGGCGACTCCGATTCGCATTCAGCCGTTGTCGAGCGACGGGCTCACGTTGATGGGCACCGCGACGACGTTGCTCACCAACGCGCCGTCGACGTGGGAAGGCAACCTCATCGAAGGCCCGTGGATGATTTTCGAGGGCGGCTTCTACTACCTCTTCTATTCCGCGAACGCGTACGCCTCGACCGCGTACGCCATCGGAGTGGCGCGAGCGACGTCACCGACCGGGCCGTTCACGAAGCACGGCAATCCGATTCTCGTGACGCGCGGAGCGTGGGCCGGACCGGGACACGGCAGCGTGGTGCGCGGGCCGAGCGGCGGCTGGGTGCACGTCTACCATTCGTGGCACGCGGGCCAGGTCGGGCAGGCGCCCGGTCGCGTGGTGCTCGTCGATCGCGTCGAGTTCGATGCTGACTGGCCGACGATGTTGAGCGCTCCGTCGCAAGGCTCACAGCCGCTGCCCTGAAAGAGCACTGCTGTTCCCAGAAGCAGTCAGCGCGACGTGCCCGCGTCATCGCCCGCCGCGCACGCACTTCCCCTCGCGACACACGGCATCCCCGCCGCTGCGTTTGGTGCACGTCACTCCCGCGCATTCCTGCGGGTCCTTTCCGCAGGGCCCGAGACGCGCGCACTTCTGCCGCAGCGCCTCCGCCTTCTTCCGCGGCATCGCCTCGAATGGAGCCGGGCAGCAATCGCACGTGCAGTCGTGCGCCATCGTGCAATCCGAATTCGAAGCGCACTCCGCGCCGGGCACGGGCTCCTTCACGCACGCGCCCGCCTTGCACACCGCGCGCGACGAGCCAGGCGCCTCGGTGGTGCACACGACATCGGGACACCCGGCAAGACCGCAGTCACCGACCTTCGCGCAGCGCTCCTTCACCACCTTCGCCTGCTCGAGCGTCATCGCCTTCGAAGGTGCGGGGCAGCACGCGCACTCGCACCCTGTGACCAGAGTGCACTCCGTATCTGACGCGCACTTCGCCGACGGCTCACCACTGAGGAGCATCGCGACGAGAAGTGCGAACATGCCGCTCAGTGTACCGCGCCGCCCTCGCCTTCCTCTTCACCACGAGCGCGTGCGCGACGACGCAGCTCACCATCGCCGAGACGAAGGACTGCGAGTCTTTCGCGGAAGTCGACGCGAAGGTCCGCGCCGAGCTCGACCGTCTGCTCGCCGAAGCGCCCGGCGAAGTGCTGGTGAAGGAAACCTCGCGGCTCAACCTCGCGCGCCGAGCGTGCGCGAAACACCGTCTCTCGTTGCTACGTGAAGTGCGCGAGCGCGACGGAATCGAAGTCGTGCAGAACGAACTCGACGCGCTGAGCCGCACCTACAAACCCGAAGACCTGCAGCTCCTCATCACCGAGCAGCTCGGGCCCGAGGGTGATCAACTCACGCCGCTCCTCGCCGAAGCGAAGCAGCGCACCACGCGTGAGAGCGCCACGAAACGAAACGACTCTCGCGATGACGCGGCGCTGAAGAACCTCGCGGTCGACGGCCCTTCGCGCATGGGCCCGGAGCCGACCGCACCCGACACGCTCTGCGACGCGCCGACGCCGTGCGCGCAGCTGGAATGCATCGCCGCGGAGGCCGGCAACACCGACCGCGCAGCGCGCGCGTGTCTCGACTCGCTCGATCGCTCTGACGCGGCGAAAGAAGCGCGCGCCATCTCACGCATCCTCTCGCTTCTCCCGCCCGGAATTTCCGGCACGCGCACCGAAGCGAACCTGCGCCTCGAAGCGCTGCGCCAGCTCGAGTGGCCCAAAGTGCAAGCCGAGCGCACCGCGAATCACCGCGCGCGCGCCGCCGAGCTCGCGACACCGTTCTCTTCGATTCCCTCGCTCACCAACGACATCTCCGCGTTCCGCGACGCCGCGCAGGCGCATCACCTCGCGCGCGCGAAAGCGACGCAGCAATGGCCCGACGCGCAGTGGCTCCACGCGCGCATCGCCGAGACCTTCGGAGGCCCGTCGTTCGACCCGCCGAAGCGCGAAGGAAAATGGGAGAGCGTGCGCTGGCGTTGCACCGATGAGCAACCGCAGCTGCCCTCACTCCCGGTGGGCCTCTCGGCGACGCTGACTGTTCGTTGCGAACGCGCACCGGCGAAGCCCGCGCAGGAAGACGGAGACCTGATGCGCACCTTCGAGCTCGAGAAGCAGATGCGCGCCGCTCGCGTGATGGGTTCGCTCAACGTGCTGTGCGCGGACCGCTCGAGTCTCTTCACCATCAACGCCGACGATGGCGCGAGCGTGCCCGCCGAAATTGCGCGCACGCTCGAGAACGCCATCGCGGCGTGCGTGAAGATTCATCAGCTCGCAGCCACTCGCAGCTGCACCGAACTGCGCAAGCGCCCGCCGGCAGAAGTCACCGCCCGCTTCGTCGACCACGCCCGTTTCAACCAGAAGTGGGAGCCCTGCTTCGTCGAGTGGCTCGCGGCCGAAGAAGGCGCCTCACCGCCTGCGCCGCCACCGATTCCGCACGGCGATGTCCCAGATAAATGAGCTCGCGTGTCGGAGGCGCATGCGAGCGATCTCCACTGCCCTCCTCTGCGTTTCGCTGATCAGCGCTCTGCTTCCGTCCGAGGCCGATGCGTGCGGGTGCTTCACGCCGCCCAACCCCGCGGTCCCTGTGGTTCAGGCGGGCGAGCGCATCCTCTTCGCGGTGAAGAACGGCGAGGTCACCGCGCACATCCAGGTGCTGTACCAGGGTGGTGAAGCGGAGTTCGGCTGGTTGCTCCCGCTGCCCTCGGTGCCGACGCTCGAGCTCGGCAACGACGAGCTCTTCGCGCGACTGCTCACGGCCACGCAGCCGCAATACCGGCTCAGCATTCAGCGAGCTTCCGAGTGCTACTTCGCCTACTCGTCCGGAGGTGGCGCAGCGACGGGAGGCGGCACCGGTGGAGGCTTCGGCGGCGCTGACGCCGGCACTTCCGGGCCGCCGGTACTGGTGATCGAGAGCTCCGTGGGTCCGTACGACTACGCCGTGCTCCGCGCGGACTCGAAGAGCGAGATGCTCGCGTGGCTCACCACCAACCACTACTTCGTGCCTGCGGGCACCGACGACTCCGTCACGCCGTACATCCACGAGGGCGGCTACTTCCTCGCGCTCAAGCTGCGCCCGGGAAAATCGACCGGCGATCTGCAGCCCGTCGTGCTGCGTTACCAAAGCGACTACGGCGCGATTCCCATCACGCTCACCGCGACCGGCGCGAGCGACAACATGGGCGTTCAGGTGTGGATGCTCGGCGAGGGCCGCGCGATTCCACGCAACTACCACCACACCGTCATCAACGACGCCGCCATCGATTGGGTGAACGGCGGAGCGAACTACAACTCGGTCATCATCCGCGCGGTCGGTGAAGCGCCCGAGCGCCACACCTTCGTCACCGAATATTCGGGCAGCGGTGCGGGCGTGAAGAGCGCGCTGCTCCCCGCGGGTCGCTTCGGAACGCAGAGCGAATTCGCGAGCGCGGCGACGGCGGAAGACTTCGTCTCGCTGCTGTTTCAGCGCGGGTTCCAGGGCCCGACGCCGCTCAACCCGTGGGGCGCGCAGACGCTCAGCGGCACGCTGAAGGCGATTCTCGCGGGGTATTTGCCGCCGCCGCCCGACGTGAACCTCGACACGTTCTACGCGAACTACGCGTTCTTCAAACCGAACGCGCCTGCGCAGAACTACCAGCCGGTGGCGATGGCGCAGGAAATCTGGGACCGCGTCGTCGTCCCGTCACAGCGCGCGGCGGAATTGTTCGACACGCACCCGACGCTCACGCGGCTCTACACGACGATGTCGTCGGGAGACATGAACCGCGACCCGGCGTTCTCGTTCAACACCTCGCTCGCGCCGGTAAGCAACATTCACAACGCGACGATGCGCATCAGCTGCCCGACGTCGCCGTACGCGCAAGTCGGCCTGCTCACCACCGAGCAGGGGTGGAGCATCGAATATCCGCAGGGGCAGTTCGGCTCGCCCTTCGTTTCGCTCGACTCGTTGCCGGCGTCGCTGCGCGTGGAGATCGAGAAGGAAGAAGGCCCTTCGCAGGTCATCATCGACAACCTGGTGAAGCAGGCGACCATCGCGACCACGTCGACGCGGTTCTTCACCGGGACGATCGAGACACCGGAGCCAAAGGAGCCGAAGGGGGGCCGCTCCTGCTCGACGGGCATCGGTGAGCTGGGCGCGCTCGCGCTCGTCGCGTTCGGGCTGCGGCGAAGAAAGCACTGAGGGTGAGCGCTGCTCGGGTTCGGCTCGAGTGCGTGCCTTTTCGAGCGTGCTGATCAGGCTTCGAACGAGTTTCTGGCTGCGTTGCTCTCGCTGCGGCGAGGGGTCGGGCGATTTTCGGCCAGCCCGCTGGCCAGATTTCAACCGACGCCCCCCACCTGAGTGAGCTCGACTCGAGAGTGAGGGGCTGCACGCGTCGAGCAGGGCCGGAGAACAGCCGACCCTGCCGTCCCTCAATGCAGTTCACCCCGCCGGCGGAGGCGGAGGGAGCGGCGCGTTCTGCACGCCTGCGGGACCGACGGGGCCACCCATGCACTCCCATTCGCTGGTGATGGGCGTGACGATGCCGATGGTGATGACGGCGATGAGATACGAGTACCAGGGCCGCCACATCTCGACTTCCTTCAGACCGTACTGGCACTGCTTCGCGCCGTGCGTCGGCGTGGTGATGCCCCAGAAGAGCGACGCGCCAGCAGACGAATAGCGCTGACCGTTCGGCCCATTCGCGCGCACGACCGACGAGAAGCAACCTTGAAGCAACAACGCGCTGCACGCGACGGCGAGGAGTTTCGTTTTCATGGTGGCTCCGCTGACGAATTCAGAACGGCGCGGGAATGCGCAGTGACAACTCCGTACCATCGAACGGATGGCGGAAGCGCAGTTCCTCCGCGTGCAGCAACAGTCGCGCGGCCGGAGTGCCGTACAGACGATCTCCGACGATGGGCATGCCGAGCCCTTGCGCATGCGCAGCGTGCACGCGCAGTTGATGCGTGCGCCCGGTGAGCGGAAAGAACGCAACGCGCGTGCGGCCATCACTGAGCCGCTCGAGCACCTTCCACCGCGTGAGCGCCGAGCGACCGTGCTCGAAGTCGACCAACTGCCGTGGGCGTTGATCGAGATCGACTCGCAGCGGCAGCTCGACGGTGCCTTCGTCGCCCGCCACGTTCCCCTCGAGAATCGCGACGTATTTCTTCTCGACCGAGCGAGAGACGAATTGCCGCTGCAGCGCGCGGTACGCCTCGACGTCGAGCGCGACGAGCAAGAGACCCGACGTGTCGAGATCCAACCGATGCACTGCGAGCGGAGTCGAACCCGGAACTTCCCTCTTCACGCGCGCGAGCACGTTGTCTTCGATGCGCTCGTCGCGTGCGGGCACCGACAGCAGTCCCTCGGGCTTGTCGATGACGAGGAAGCGCGCGTCGCGATGCACGACGCGAAGTGCTTCGACGCTCACGGCGGGCGGCACGTAGCTCTGCTTCGGAGCGACCTCGAGTCCGCGCATCAGGAACGGCAGCACCGGACCGCACTTCTCGCGACACGCTGGGTAGAACGCGCCCTCGACGCGGCCTCCACCGGGCGGCGGAGCACCCCACCAGAACTCAGCGAGCGCGAGCGGCTTCCATCCATTCCTTCGCGCGGCATCGAGGAGTCGAGGCGCAGCGCAATCGGCCGCTCCGCTCGGTGGATCACCCCCGTGAAAGAGCTCGCGCAGCGTGCGGGTTTCGCGACCGTCGAAGCTGGTGAGCACATACGTGTCCCAGATGCGGCGCATCGCTTCGCGCGAGACGATGCGTCGCAGACGTTCGAGCGCAGCAAGCCGCCGCTCGAGAGGCGCGAGCTTCTGCAACACCGCTTCACGTTCTTCGCGCGACGCAGCTTCGTTGCGCCTGCGCTCGGCGTCGTCACCGCGACTCTGTTGGTCCAGCTCGTGCGAATCGCCGAAGCGTTCCCGCTGCTCACGGCGAATGGCTTTGTTCGCGGCGTGTTTGGTCTTGAGCGTCGCGCGCCGCTCGGCGTGCTGCACATCGAGCGAGGCGAGCTCTTCGCGAAGTCTGATCAATTCGAACTCGGTGCGAGCGCGCTCGACGCGAGCAGTGAGCGACTTCACCACCACTTCCGCGGGCGGCTCGACCGCGTCACGCGCGACAGCGTCGAACAGCGGAGGCGCGTAGCCCTCGACGTTCCACGCGCGCTCCACCTGGCCCGACACCGCTTTGATGAAGCCGAGACGACCGTCGGCAGCTTCGATCGCGAGAACGCCGAACATCTTTCCACCGAGCGAGGTGCGCAGAACGTCGGTGCTGAGCCCGGGCGCGATGAAGCCGGTGCGCAGTTGCTCCATCACCACCTCCGCGCAGCGACGCGCGAGCGGGTGCGGGCCCGTCTCGTCGAACGGGCTCGGAAAAACCGACGGAGCGTCGTCCCCCTTCAGAGGGAGCGGGTGAACGGAAACCTGCTGCACCAGGCGCGCTTCACTGCCACTTGCCCTGAAACGCAATCGCCTCGGCGAGGACGAGGTGGGCGACCTCGCCTCCGATTCCGCTCGAGAGCAGCGCCGTTTCGTTCGCCTCGAGCTGCGCAGCCAACGCGACGTCACCCTGCGAGCGAGCCGCGGCCAGCGCGAACGCACTCGCCGCGGTGCCGATGCCCATGATGATGGGCCCCGAATCGACGTCGCCCTTCCGCTCCACTCCCGGCGGCCACTCGCGAAAACCAACCACCGGGCCCATGCGCACCAGGAAGTGCGAGCGATACGCGCGCCACCAGGTGCTCGCCAACTCCGGGTCGACCTCGGTCAGGTACTTCGTGATCCACGACTGCGCGCAGCCACGCGGATATTTCGCGCCGGGACCGCGACCCGTCACCTCCGACTGCGGAAGGCCGGTCTTCGCGTCCATGTGCAGGCTCATCACCTTCTCCCACGCCGCGAGTGGAGCGCTCACCAACTCCGTCCCGTGCGCGCGATCGAACCGCCCGATGCTCGCCAGCGTCGCGGTCTGATCAGCCGGCCACCGCAGCGACATCTTCTCGTACGACGACGCATGCGCCGTCGGGTCGGCGAGCGAGCGACGCACCAACTCCCGCGTCAGCACCTCGTGCGCGCGCTCATCGGCACACGGCCCGAGCGCATCGACCGCTCCGTAAATGAGATTCAAATGAGACAGAAACAACCCGTCCTTCGAGCGCGGCAACACGAGCGCCTGCTTCAGCACGCCACGAACGCACTCGCGTCCGTCTTCCAGGAACGCCGGATTCGTACGCGCCTGCCCCATGCACCCGTCCGCGAAGTTCGACAGCGCGATGATGCGAAAGCTCTGCGGCGTCGCGTCCCACTTCCCCTTCTCGAGCAGGGTCTGCAGCTTCACCGGCACGTCGAACTTCGGGCTGGCGGTCGACGTCGCGAGCAACACCACGGCGAGGAGGGAGCGCATGCCTCATCCTCACCCGCAAAAACGCACTCACTCGCACCAGCACGCCGAGCGGTCGAAACGCACACCCCAACGGTCAGAACGTCCGCGCGGTGTGCACGATCGTCTTCGGCAGCTCGCGGCTGATGACCTTCACGCCCTCTTCCGTGCAGCGACTCTGCGACAGCCCGAGCCAGCGCAGATGCTGCGGCTTTGCCTCGGCGATGGCAGCGCACGTCTCGTCGCCCACCTGCAGATGCGAGAGGTCGAGCGTGCGCAGGTTCTTGAACCACTCCGCGCTGGTCAGCACCACGCCGCCGCGCTTGCCGATGCGATTCCACGACACGTCGAGGTCCTGCAGCGCGGGGAACACGCCCGGCTTCGCCAGTGACTCACACGCCGTCGTGCCCAGTTGATTGTTCGACAGCCGCAGCCACGTCAGCTTCGGCCACGGCAGCGACGCCAACTTCTCCACCGCGAAATCGGTCGCGCCCGACAAGCCCAGCTCCAGCGTCTGCAGCCCACGCAACGCCGACGACGCACCGAGCAGCGCCCACGATTCCTCGCGCAGCGACACCCACGAGAGCTGCAGCGACTCGAGCCGCGAGAGCCAGGGCTGCTCCACCAGATGCCGCACGATGATTTGCGGCATGTGCCACGTGAGCCGCAACGAGTGCAGTCGCTCGAAGATGCGGTGCGAGAACACGCGAGCCCACACGTCACCCAGCGGCTCGGTCACGCCGTTGAAGTTGAGCTCGAAGCCCTCGAGGCTCGGCACCCGCTCGAGCGCGGCCAGCGAGTCCTTCAACGCCGGAGCCGCCAGCTTCACCGACGCCGGGAAGCCGCGCACGAAGCGCCACTCGAACGCGGGATTCACCGCGGGCGTCCATTCGAGGCGATGCGGGTGCATCACCGCCGCCGCGCGCCGCTCGTATTCCAGCTTGAGATGATGTCCGTCATGCAATGCCGCCGACTCGACCTGCAGGCGGATGAACTCTCCGCGCGGGTCCTGCCGTTCCATCAGCCAGTCGGCGTACACCAACCGCGGAGCGTCATCTTCGGGGCGCGCCCAGATGCGCGTCAGCAGCTCGCTCTCTTCGGTGGTCATGCGCGAGCTGACGATTCTTCACCCTTCCTCAGTCGCGCACCCACAGAAATGCGGCGGCGAGCGCGAAGCAGAGCGGAGTGTAGAGCGCGGTGTCCTGCCGAGCGAACGCGGTGCCGTGCACACGCTTGAAGAGCCCCACGGTGCCGAAGTTGCCCACCGTGCGCGCGGCGAAGACCGCGAAGGCTGCGAGCCCCAGCGCGCGTGACGCCGGCACCTCGGGCGCGAGGCCTGCCAACACCAGCAGCAGCGCCGCGAGACCAAACAACCCGCAGGCCACCAGCAGCGTCATCAGCCGGCCCGGCTTGAACGCCGGCGCGCCATCGACCGAGGGAACGGCCACGTCGAGGCCTCCCTTCCACCCGAGCGCCCACGCCACGTGCAGCGCGCCCAGCGCTGCGAGCACTACCGCGCCCAGCAACGCCACCGGCTCGCGCCCCGACCCGGGAGCGAAGGCGTGAAGTGCACCGAGCGCTCCGGCCACGAAGAGCGCCCACGCGAAGTGCGCACCGCGGGTGCCGACCAGCAGCGCGAGACCCGAGACGCCGAGGACCGCGGCCACCACCGGCGCGGTTCGCTCCGAGACGATGAGCGCCGCGGCAAGCGCCAGCCAGGTCACGCTGGTGAGATGCCACGCCAGCCGCAACACCCTGCGCGCGAACGGGAGCGGCACACCCATCGGCGGCAACGTCGGCGACGCCAGCAGCGGCCCGATGACCTTCGCCTCACCCAGACCCGAGTGCGCCAGCGCCAGCAACACCAGACAGCCCATCGACAGCGTCAGTCCGAAGCCCATGGTCCCTCCATACGGTTGCGTATGGTTCGAATGCTAACCGGTGAGGCTCGCGTCGCGCCATACGGCACCGTATGGTGACGGCATGTCGGGTCCGAGATCGGCTGATGACTGGGTGAAGATGGGCTTCGAGCTGCTGTCCTCGCGAGGAGCGGACGCCGTGCGCGTCGAGCCTCTGGCGCGCGCCCTGCGGGTGACCAAGGGCAGCTTCTACTGGCACTTCGCCGACCGGGCCGCCCTGCTGAAGGCCATGCTCGCCGGGTGGGAACGCCGGGCGACGAGTCAGATCATCGAGTGGGTCGACGAGGGCGGCGGCCGGCCCGCGGAACGTCTCGCGCGGTTGATGCAGTTGACCGGCGCGAACCCGCAAGCGCCCGCCATCGAGCAGGCCATCCGCGCGTGGGGCACGTCAGACAAGAGAGTCCGCACGGCCCTGCGACGGGTCGACGCGCGGCGCGAAGCGTACGTCGAGCGGCTGCTCGTCGAGCACGGGCTGCCACGCGCGCTGGCGAAGGCGCGCACCCGCGTCATCTACCTCGCGTTGATTGGCGAGTTCGCCGTGGTCTCTCACGGAGGTCAGCCCTCACCGCGCACCGTGTGGTCGGAGCTGGTCGGCCTCGCGCTGCGGCGCTGATTCTTCTTCACGCTTCTTCATCGGCATTCGCACGGCGCAGCAGGCACAGTGAGCGCCGTGAGTTCAGCCAAGGCACTGCTCGGCGCCCTCGCCGGCCGCTTCATCTTCCGCCACGGACGTGTGAGTTCGGTGACGCGCCTGTCCGAGCACTTCATTCGCTTCGACGTCGAAGGCCCGCAGCTCGCCGGAGCGCGCTTCGTCCCCGGCGACAAGGTGCAGCTCTTCATCGCCGGCGACGGCATGCGCACGTACACGCCCATCGAGTGGTCGAGCGACGGCAAGACGTTCTTCCTCGGCTACGTGCACGGCTCCGACACGCCGGGGGCGAAGTGGGTTCAGCAGGTGAAGGTCGGTGACGAAGCGCCGCTCTTCGGGCCGCGACGTTCCATCGACGCGAGTGATTTGCCCGGCCCGCTGGTGTTCATCGGAGACGAGACGAGCGTCGCGTGTGCCGCCGCCATCGCGCGCGCGAAGCCGGGGCGTCACGTCACGGTGTTGCTCGAGGCGACCCACCCCGACGAGACGCGAGACGTGGCCCGCACGCTGTCGCTGGCGAACGTGACGGTGACCGAGCGCGGCAAGCTCGAAGCGCCCTTGCTCGCGCAGCTCGACGTCGGAGCCACTCCGATTTTCACCGGACGCGCGGCGACCATTCAGGCGCTCAAGCAGGCGTTGAAGGCGCAGCAGCGCGTGGTCGGCGGGCTCACCAAGGCGTATTGGGCCGAAGGAAAACGCGGGCTCGATTGATCAGCGGGTCACTGGTACGCAGCGGCCATGCGTTTCCTCATCGCCGGGTTGGTGTGCCTGGCCATCGGTCTTTCCATCACCGAGTACACGCGCCGCAACCCGCCGAAGAAAGACGGCGAGACCAGCGAGACGACGCCCGAGACGAAGGACGACGGCCCGAAGAAGCCGAAATGGCCCGCGCCCATCGCCTCGCTGCTCGAGCTCGACGCGGCCGGCACCGACACCTCGGGGCCCGCGGCTGACTTCGCGACGCTGCTCACCGTGCCGACCGATGCTGCGGTGGCGGGCTTCGCTCCGGTGGTCGGCGGCACGTACGTCGCACATCACCTCGTCGGCGCGTTCGGCGCTTCGGTCTTCGTCATCGACGCCGCCGGTCGCAGCGGCATCGTGCGCGCGGAACAGGGCTCGCCCGCGAAGTTGCTCTTCGTGAAGGAAACACCGTTCACCGCGCTCGACGTCGACGGCTCCACGCTCTTTTTCGCCAGCAACGGAGTGGTCGGCGAGACGCTCGCGCGTGGCGGAGAACCCATCACCGTACGCGCGCGCTTCAAGAACGCGACGGTGACCAGCATCGCGGCGAGCGGTGACGTGCTGGTGCTGACGGTGATGCCGAAGAGCGCCGACCCGATGTCGACCGACGCGGTGGGCGCGGTCGTCGCGCTGTCGAACACCGGAGAGCTCTCGCTCATCGCCGGCGAAGTCGTGCGTCCCCGCGGCGCGCAGACCGACGGCAAGGACGCATGGTGGATTTCGGGAGAGACCGGCGGGCTGTGGCGTGGAGCGCTCGACGGCGCGTTCACCTCGCAGCTGGTCGACAAGGCCGACGAACCGCTGCTGCTCGATGGCGACGTCCTCTATTTCCGCGCTCCGTTGGGCAGCGGCACCGAGCTCAAGCGCGTGGGCCGCGCGGGTGGAAACCTCGCGTCGCTCATCACTGCTGACGTCGGCTACCTCGCCGCGACCTCGGGCTTGATTCGCTTCACCACCACCGGCGCGGGTGCTGGACTCCTCGAGATGACGAGCGGCGCCGAGGCCACCAAGTTGCTCGCACTTCCCGGAGCAGGCCGTGGACTCGCGGTGGGCGGCACGACACTCTTCCTTCTCACGCAGGGCGACGACGGCCGTTCGGTGCTCTGGGCGAAGTGACACGCACGTGCGATTGATCGAAGCCACCGATGCGCAGCAGCTCGAACGCGACGCGTTGACGTGGCAGGCGTGGGGTGCGGGGCTGACCGCCGAGCAGTTCGTGAAGCGCGAGAAGCGATTGCGCGAGCACGTGTGGTCGCGACGCACCATGAAGTCGTTCTGGTGGGTCGACGAGTGTGGCGCGCCGCTGTCTTCGTGCGAGCTGTTCCTCGACGACGCGTACGTCGGCGAACGCCGCGGCAAAGCGGGCATCGTGGCGTCGGTGTTCACCGAGGAAAAGCTGCGCGGCAAGGGTCACGCTGCGGCGATGTTGTCCGCGCTCACCGACCGCGTGCGCGAGCGCGATGACGTGCTGGCGCTGACGCTGTTCTCGGAGATCGGCGTCGACCTCTACCAACGCGTCGGCTTCTACGCGGTGCCGTCGTTCGACTCGTTCTTCACGCCGCTGTCCGAGCGGCCCGCGAGCGTGCACCTCGTCGAGCGCGAGCTGCCGATTCCGCGCGACGAGACCACTGAGCCGACCACGCTGCGTCAGGTGCTCACGCCTGCGCGGCTCGACTGGCACCTCGAGCGCGAGCGCATCTACGGCGAGGTGATGGCCAAGCCGCGACTCCCGTTCCACGGAGCGGTGTTCGGCGACGCGAGCATCACCTTCACCGCGTACTGGAAGACCAACGAGCTGCAGGTGCTGACGCTCGACGCGCGCACCGCGGCCGACGCGACGCAGCTCATCGACGCCGCGCGACATGCGGCGCATCTGCTCGGGCTGCCGACCGTGCGCGTGTGGGAAACCGAGGCGTTCACCGGAGTGCTGCCCGGTGGCGAACGGCGCGCGCGCACCGACGAGATTCCGATGTTCTTGCCGATTGCGCCGGGCATCGAAGCGTGGACGCACGTCGAGCGCGCGCTCTGGGCCTGACTCCCCCTCTCCCGCGAGGGAGAGGGCTGGGGGTGAGGGTGAACCGACCGAGCACCCGTCGCCGATGAGCCGAAGCGCACTGCTCAAAGCGAAGACCGGTCGACCCTCACCCCGACCCTCTCCCTCGCGGGAGAGGGGGCTGCTGCTGATCAACGCGTGAGCTGATCAGCGAAGCGCTCGACCGACTTCGGCTCGTGTCGGAAGAACAGCTCCGGCTCCACGACCTCGAGTTCCATGAGGTGCAGCTTGCCGCCGATGTCCACGGCGTCGACGCGCGCGTAGGCCGTTCCCGGAGCAGCGAGCGCGAGCAACTGCGTGGCTTGCTCAATCGCCGAGCGCTCGGGCGTGAAGGAAGTCGAAGTGCCGCCGTAGTCGTGCTGCACGCGCCAATCGCCGGCTTTGGGAATCTTCTTCACCGCGTGGCTGAAGACGCCGCCGAAGAAGATGAACGAGCGCTCTCCCTCGGCGATGGACGGAATGAACGGCTGCACGAGCCACTTCTCTCCGGTCGCGAGCGGAACGCTGGCCGCGGCGGCGAGCGTCGCGTCGAGCTCAGTGCCCGCATCGAAGACCTGCGCACCGATGGCGTTCGCGGTGAAGGCCGGCTTGAGCACCGCGCGCTTCCAGTTCTTCGCGGCGAGCGTCGACGCGAGCGCGGTCTTCAGCTCGGAAGGAGCGAGCTCGACGGTCGGCACGACGGCCACTCCTCGTGCTTCGAGCTTGGTGAGGTAGGTCTTGTCGGCGAACGCCTGGAGCGTCGCGGCGTCGTTCACCACCCGCGCGCGGCACGAGCTGAGCGAGTTGAGGAACGCGCGAAACGCTTCGCGGTGGTTGAACCAGTCCCACGGGTTGCGAACGACCACGGCGTCGAAGGTGTCGAGGTGCGCGAGGACCCCGGGTGCGTTCCAGATGACGGGTTCGACGTGGTGGCCGCGCCGGCGGACTTCGTTCGCGGCGAGCTGATCATCGTCCCAGAGTTGCGGAAAACGGGCGCAGGTGAGGAAGGCGAATCGCAAGCGGCGCGTACATTGACAGGCCGCGAACTCGCCCGCACGCTCTGCGTCGTGCCCCGTTTCCTCGTCGTGCTGTGTGCGTTCGCGCTCGCGTCGTCGGCTTGCTCCGACAAGAAACCGTGCCGGCTCAACAGCGACTGTGCCTTCACCGAACGCTGCGTGCGCAACGAGTGCACCGTGCTGTGCCGTGAAGATCGCGACTGTCTCGACTTCGAGACGTGCGTGAGCGGGCAGTGCAAGGGCTTCATCGTCACCGGCGGCGGTCCCGGTGGTGGCGGCGGCAGCACGAGCGACGCGGGAACCGACGCGGGCACCGGTGGCGGAGGCGGCATCTCCGGAGGTGGCGGCGGAACCACGGGCGGCGGCGGCGGCATCGTCGGCGGTGGCCTCGGTGGCGGTGGTGGAACGAGCGGAGGCGGCGGCGGGACGACGGGCGGCGGCGGCGGCACGACCGGCGGCGGTGGTGGCACGACCGGAGGCGGCGGTGGCACGACTGGCGGTGGCGGAGTGACCGGCGGCGGCGGCACGACGGGCGGCGGCGGAACGACTGGCGGAGGCGGTGGAACGATGGATGCCGGCAACGGCATGGGCCAGTACGGCGATGCGTGTCAGGGCGGCAGCGACTGCATGAGCGGGCTGTGCGTGGGCAACGCGGTGACGGGCCTGCGCATGTGCACCAAGCAGTGCGCGAGCGAGAACCAGTGCGACCCTTCGCAGGCGTGTTTGCCGGTGCAGGCTCCGCAAGGAGGCACCATCAACATCTGCATTCCGTCCGACTCCGGTGAGGCGTGCCCGAACGGACAACCGACGACGTGCATCGCGGGCATTTGCCTAGTGCACCCGGGCAACGTGTCGCTGTCGGTGTGCGCGACGCCGTGTCAGTCGTCGCGCGCGTGCCCTGATGGGTATTCGTGCTCGACGGTGAACGTGGGCGGCAACATGCAGAAGGTGTGTTCACCGCTCGGAGGTCAGTGCAACTCGCAGGGCATCTCCACGCAGTGCATCTCGCGGTGGTGTTCGACGTCGGCGCTGACTCCGACGACCGGCGTGTGCCTCGGGAACTGCACCACGGCGGCCGATTGTCCGCGCGGCTTCGCGTGCGGCTGGGACGACGCGAACCCCGGAGTGGTCGATCGCTGCCAGCCGGTCGGTCTCGCGTGCACGGTCGACTCGATGGGCAACAACAACTGCATCTCGAAGACGTGCGCGCAGGGCTCGCCGCAGGGCGACTACTGCGTGGCGTTCTGCATGGACACGAGCTTCAACCCGCAGCCGCAGCGCTGCCCGGCGACGTGGTCGTGCGTGAACGAAGGCACCGTGCAGAGCCCGTTGTGGGTCTGCGAGCAGTGAGCTGATCAGGGCTTGTCAGTGGCGCGCGCTATGAGTGCCCTCGACGGAGGGCGTGATGGGCGGTTCGCTTCAGGAGCGGATTCTGCGGTTGGCTCCACCGCAACTCGGAGTGGTGCTCGGTTCACATCGGCCGTGAAGCTCGAGGGGCAAGCCGGCGACGAGCACGGGGTCGGCCAACCAACCCCACTGCCCACCCCAAGGCTGTTTGTCAGCAGCAACCGCTCAGAGCGCCAGCGCCTCGACCAACCTCGGCACATCTGCCTCTGACGCAGAACACAGCGCCACCCGCAGCGCGCCCTTCTGCGGCACGACGTACACACCCTTGCCGCGCATCTTCTCCGCCTGCGCCTCAGCCTCCGGGTGGAACACCGTCACGAAAAACCCGCCCTCGTACCGCGGGTACTTCAACCCCTTCGGCTGCGCCGCCGCGTTGAACGCCTTCACGCGCTTCTGCAGCAGCGTCTTGAACTTCTCGCGCTCCGCATCGCACGCCGCCTTCAGCGCCGGCTCGGTCAGCAACCGTGTCACCGCCACCAACCCGCCGCGCACGCAATTGCTCCACGTCCCGCGGCACGCGTACGCCAACGCCGCCTGCGTCGCCGCGCGTTCCTTCTCATCAGGCACGCACGCCAGCAGCGCACCGACGCGCAACCCATAGTGCGTGTACGACTTGCTCCCGCTCCACGCGAAGAGCAGCCCGACCTTCCCGAGCAGCGGCACGAGCTCCGCGAGAAACGCGCGCGGATCAGCCGAGCCCGAATACAGCCAGTACGCCATGTCGACCAGCAGCGTGACGGGCTTGCTCGAGTGCTTGAGCAGCACCTCGACCACCTGCCGCCACTCGCCCTGCGTCATCGAATAACCCGTCGGGTTGTTGCACGGGTCATTCAAGAAGATGAGTGCGCGCCCCTGCTTCCCCAGCTGCTCACCCAGCTTCGCGTCGAGCGCCGCCACGTCGAGCGCGCCGCTCTCGGTGAACATGCGGAACGTCTCGAGCGTGCGCTCATGTTCCTCGCACAGCGTCTGATACGGGCCCCAATAGAAATTTGGAGTCAGCAGCGCCTGCCCCGACTGCAAATAATTCATCAGCGCGTGCCGCAGCGCACCCGTCCCACCCGGAGTCGCCACCGCCGTCGCGCTCGCCTTCAACGCGCTCTGCGTCGAGAACGTGTCGTCGATGACGGCCTGGTTGAACGCCGGCGTCCCGGGAATCGGCGCGTACGCCGCCCACTCGCTCGCGGGCACGGCGTGCAGCGTCTTCGTCACCGTCTCCAGCACCGACAGCGAGCCGTCGTCGTTCATCAACGAGCCAATCGTCGCGTTGATGATCGACTCGCCGGCCTGCTTGCGCTTCGTGGCCTCGGCGTTGAGCGCGAAGATGACGTCTTTGTCAGGGCGCGTCTGGCGCGCAGGAATCAGATGAAGCATGGCGGCTCTTTATCTGCGGTCGCGTCCCGGGTCCCGCCGATGTTTTCTCGAAACCTGAGAGACGCGCTGAGTCAATTCACCGTGGCGTTGGACCCCGAACGCACGCACCCACTTTTCTTTGAATCAGAGCGTGACTATCGAGCACTCCGGCCGACGGGGCGTGGGGAAGCGCCCTGCAGTTTTTCCTGGGAACCACATCCATGTCAGTTCGCCTTCCGTCTCTCGCGCTCGCGTGTCTCGCGGTCGCCACGCTCGTCAACGGCTGCGGCAATGAGCAGCCCCACACCCCGCCGAACCTGAACGCGGTCGCCATCCGCTCGCAGACGCAGACCGACGAGCAGGCGATTCAAGGCGGTGTGGTCGACAACGCGTCGAGCAACGTGGTCGGAATCCTCATCAACATGAACGGCGGCATCGCGATCTGCACCGGCTCGCTGATCGCTCCCAACCTCGTGCTCACCGCGCACCACTGCGTCGCGAACGACGGCCCGGGCGACATCGGCAACTGCAACGCGACCGGTCACTTCGGCACGCAGCTCAGCGCGGCGTCGTTCCGCGTGACGATGAACACCAACGCGCCGGCCGGCGTGTTCAACAACGGCCAGTGGCCCGCGGTCGACAACAACACCTGGTACGGCGTCAGCGCCGTCGCCACCTCGGGCACCAGCATCTGCGGTGGCGACATGGCCGTGCTGCGCCTCACCAACAACATCACCAGCGTGTGCCCGCTCATTCCGCGCGTCGACTCGGCGCCCGGCCAGAGCGAGGGCTTCACCGCGGTCGGCTTCGGAGCGACCAGCCAGTCGCAGACCGCTCCCGCCGGCACGCGCTACACGCTCAACGGCTTCATGAGCATCGACTGCCCGAGCAACTGCGGCCAGGGCATGAGCCAGACGCAGGAATGGTACGCCGTGTCGTCGGCGACCAACCGCGGCGTGTGTGAAGGTGACTCCGGTGGCCCGGCGCTCGACTCGCAGCGCCGCGTGCTCGGCACCGTCTCGCGCGGCTCGGCGTCGGCCTGCAATGAAGCGGTCTACGAGTCGGTCTTCGGCCTCTCGACGTGGATCAAGCAGCAGGCGAGCGCGGCCGCGACGGCCGGCAACTACCAGGCGGCTGGCTGGGTGACCGGCGGCCCGACCTCCATCAACCCGTGCACCGGAGTCGACGGCGGCACCGGCGGTGGCGGAGGCGGCGGCGGCACTCCGGTCGGCGGTGGCGGCGCAACCGGCGGCGGCGGAGCGACCGGCGGCGGCGGCGGCACCGGTACGTGCCCGAGCGGCCAGATGTGCGCCGACGTCTCGCAGGGCCAGAACGTGTTCGAGTGCATCAGCAACACCGGCGGCGTTCCCGCTGGCGCGCCGACCTGCAGCGCGCAGGTCGCGTGCCCGGGTGGCTCGACGTGCTTCGTCACCATGCAGGGAGCGACCACCGGCATCTGCCTCATCGACTGCGGCGGCACCGGCACCGGTGGCGGCGGCGGCACGACCGGCGGCGGCGGTGGAGCGACCGGCGGTGGCACTGGCGGCGGCGCGCCGACGATGGGCTCGTGCACCGCGCCCAACACGGTGTGCGTCGACGCCTCGAACATGGGCGACTTCGCGTGCCTCGACACCACGACCTCGAACGGCATTCCGGCCAACGCGCCGACGTGCCCGCAGGGCGCGTGCGCTTCGGGCTACTCGTGCTGGCAGACCAGCTCGAACGGCAACGTGTGCTTGCAGGACTGCACCACGACCGGCACCGGTGGTGGCGGTGGCGCGACCGGCGGCGGAACTGGCGGCGGAGTCACCGGCGGCGGCACCGGCGGCGGAGTCACCGGCGGCGGCACCGGCGGCGGAGTCACGGGTGGCGGCACCGGCGGCGGAGTGACCGGTGGTGGCACCGGCGGCGGAGTCACGGGTGGCGGCACCGGCGGCGGAGTCACCGGTGGCGGCACGGGCGGTGGCACGACGGGTGGTGGAACGGGCGGCTCCTCGGGCGGCGGCACCGGAGCAGGAACCGGCGCTGGCACGCAGGGTGGCGGCTTCATGTTCCCCGGCCTGCCGATGGAACCGAAGAAGCCCGGCTGCGGCTGCACCGAAGTTCCATTCGACGCGATGGCGCTGGCGCTCTCCGGAATGCTGTTCTTCCGTCGTCGCCGTCGTTCCTGATCAACCTGAAGTCAGAACTCGGCGTCGGTGCGCGAATTTCGCGCCCGAATCGCCTCTTCGGTTCTCGGCACGAGCGATTCGAGCCCGGTGCGCACGGCTTCGGCCTGCACCTGCTCGACGAACGGGCGCAGGCTTGCGTCGTAGGCGGCAAACGCGCTCTGAAAATCAGCGCCGTGCGCGCGCATCGCGTCACCGAGTGCGCCGGCTCCATCGATGGCGAGTGAGCCACCCATGCCCGCCGCCGGAGACGCGCAGTACCCCGCATCGCCCACCAGCGCGACGCGGCCTCTCGACCACGACGGCATGCGAATCTGCGCGAGCTGGTCGAAGTAGAAGCTGCTCGACGCCGCGATTTCCCGCAGCAGCTCACTCGTGCGCCAGCCGACGTTCGCGAACTGCGCGGTGATGAGCGCACGCTGCGCGGCCTCGTCGCGATGGTCGTACGGCAGCCGCGTCTGCGAGACGAAGCCGAGGATGATGTCGGTCTTGTTCTTGTACGCGTTCAACATCACCGCCTTGCCCGGCACGTTGAAGAGCTGCGCGGTGTCGCGCTCGATGAGCAGCTTCTCGACGATGGTGATGGAGAAATACTGCTCGAGGAAATGCGTGAAGCGCGCCTCGTCACCGAACCACAGCTTGCGCACCGTGGAGTGCATGCCGTCGCAGCCGAGCACCAGGTCGAAGGTGCGAGGGCTCGACTCCTTGAACGTCACGTCGATGCCGCTCGCGCGCTCGGTGAGTGACGTGACCGTGTCGCCGAAGACGAACTCAGCGCGGTCCTTCACCTTCGCGAAGAGCAGCGCGAGCAGCACGTTGCGTTCGACTTCGAACTCGGTGTCCGACGGCGGCTGACCGTCGGCGCGAATCACCATCGAGCGTTCGGTCACTCCGGCTTCGTTCACCAGGTCCCACCGCTTGAGGCTGAGCCGGTTCGCGGCGATGGCGTCGAGCAGGCCCATGCGCTTCACCAGCGCGACGGTGGCTCCCTTGATGTCGACCGCGGTCCCGCCCGTGCGCAGGCCGGGAGCGACTTCCACCACCGTCACCGTGTGCCCGAGTTCCCGCAACCAGAAGGCCGAGGACAGCCCGGCAAAGCTCGCACCGCAGATCAGAACGTTCATGGTGCCGACGAATATTGTACCGAGTCAAAGTTTCCGCCACAGTTTCTTTGACTGAGTACATGTTTCGTCGATTCGCGTAGGGTGGCGGTCGATGGGTGAGCTGCGCGAGAGCAAGAAGCGGGAGACCCGGCAGCGGATCTCCGACGTCGCGACCGAGCTGTTCTACGCGCGCGGGTTCGAGGCGGTGACGGTCGATGAGATCGCCGCGGCGGCGAAGGTCTCGAAGATGACGGTGTTCAACTACTTCGCGCGGAAGGAAGAGCTGCTGCTCGACCGCGAAGACGACCTGAAGCTGTTGCCGTTGCGCAACGCGGTGCGCGAGCGGAAGAAGGGGCAATCACCCCTCGCGGCGATGCGCGCGCTGGTCGAGAAGCTGCGCGACGAGAAGCACCCGCTGCTGCACCTCGACAGCGGCGCGGTGCACTGGTGGCGGATCATCGCCGCGAGTCCCTCGCTGCAGGCGCGGCTCCGCGAGTTGTCGGATGAAGCGACCGAGCTGCTCGCGGCCGAGCTCGGCGGTGGCGCGAGCGCGCGGCTGTTCGCGGGAATCGTGGTGCTGACCGTGCGCACGGCGCGCGCGGAAGCGGTGCGCGTGCTCGAGAGCGGCGGCTCGGCGCGCAAGGCGAACGCGGAGTTCTCGAGGCTGCTCGAGCTCGGCTTCGATGCTGCCGGGCACACAGGTGTCACCACCCATCGGTGAGCGGCCCGGGCCTGCGTCGAGCGCGGCGCTGCGTTATGTCGAGGCCGCATGAGCGCGTTCACCCGCCGACAGACCATCGCTGCAGCAGCTGCGGTGACCGCGGCGAGCTGCACGCGCTCCGAAACGAAAGCGCCGACTCCGACCATGAGCACTGCACGCCAGCCCGTCATCTTTCTTCCGCACGGTGGAGGACCGTGGCCCTTCGTCGAGCTCGGCTTCGGCACCAAGAAGGACAACGACGCGCTGCGCGCGTACCTCGAGTCGGTGCCGAGCGCGGCGAAGACACCTCCCAAGGCGGTGCTGGTCATCAGCGCGCACTGGGAAGAAGACGTGCCAACGGTGATGACGTCGCCGCAGCCGCCGATGCTCTACGACTATTACGGCTTCCCGCCGGAGTCGTATGAGATCACCTGGCCTGCTCCCGGCGCGCCCGAGCTCGCGAAGCGCGTTCGTGGGTTGCTCGAGGGCGCGGGCTTTCAGACTGCGGAAGATCCGAAGCGCGGGTTCGACCACGGCACGTTCGTTCCGCTGAAGCTCGCGTGGCCGACGCCGACGCTTCCAACGCTGCAGCTGTCGCTCAAGACGGGGCTCGACCCGAAGGAGCACCTCGCGATGGGGCGGGCGCTCGCTCCGCTGCGCGACGAGGGCGTGTTCATCATCGGCAGCGGCATGACGTTCCACAACCTGCGCGCGTTCATGAACCCCGCGGCGGGTCCCGTGTCGGTAGCGTTCGATGGCTGGCTGCGCGAGACGATGCAGAAGCCGCAGGCCGAGCGCGATGCGGGGCTCGAGAAGTGGGCGTCGGCTCCGGCGGCGCGTCAGTCGCACCCGCGTGAGGAGCACCTCATTCCCGCGATGGTCTGTGCCGGCGCCGCGCTGGGTGACGTGGCGACGATTCCGTACGCCAACACCTACGCGGGTGTCGTGCTGTCGGCGTACCAGTTCGGCTGAGCCAGAAGCGCCCTGGGAGCGAAGGTCTTTTCGGGCTCACGCGCGCTGCCGAACGACGACGAAGCCCCTCGACGTCGGGCGAATTTTCACCACTTCGTGAAAGTGGCTGCCCCAACAGCCAAATTCACAAAGTGGTGGACGCGCGAGCGCAATGAAGCGGTGAATTGCGCGCGAGACAGAGGTGCTCGGTGTCGAAGGCTCGATGCCCGCGATGGATCACCACTCGTCCGCTCTCCGCTGATCAGTCCGCGCGTCGGCTTCGCGCTGCCACGAGCTATCCGCGTACCAGTTCGGCTGAGCCAGAAGCGCCCTGGGAGCAAAGGTCTTTTCGGGCTCACGCGCGCTGCCGAACGACGACGAAGCCCCTCGACGTCGGGCGAATTTTCACCACTTCGTGAAAGTGGCTGCCCCGACAGCCAAATTCACAAAGTGGTGGACGCGCGAGCGCAATGAAGATGCCCGCGGTGGATCACCACTCGTCCGCTCTTCGCTGATCAGTCCGCGAGATAGACCTTCACCATGCGGTGCTGCGGCGCATCGGCTTCACGCTGCCACGAGCCTTCGCCCCATTCCGCACCAAGCACCGTCGCCGGCTTCGAGTGGCCGTCCTTCACCATCTTCAGCAGCAGCACGTTCGTCACGCGTGAGCGCGCCACGCTGCAGTCGACCGCCTCAGGCACGTTGAGCGCCGAGTCCGGGTCGAACTCCGACGGGCCGAACTTCTTGTCGGACAGCTGCTTCTTCACGATGTTGTAGAGCCGCGCGACGCAGCGACCTTCGCCCGACGGAGCCGCTTCAACCTTCGCAGGCTCAGCAGCAGGCGCCGGGGCCGCAGCAGGAGCAGGAGCCGCCGTCTCAGCTGCCACCATCGGAGGCGCGCTCTCGACAGCCGTCGGAGCCGGAGCCGGAGCCGGAGTCGCAGCAGCAGCAGCGCTCATCGCGCCCGCGCGCCCACCCGCGCAGTACACGGCGGTTCCATCGCGACCCGTTCCCGCGCGGCGCACGTCATCGAGCACCGCCGAGCTGCCCGGCGTCAGGCCCGCCGAATCCATCATGCGCACCACGACCGGCGTCTTCGCCTCGGTCATCGCACGCACGTACACGCTGCCCTTCTGGCAGGTGTTCCCCGGCTCTCCGAAGTACGGATAGCTGAAGTCGAGAGACACGACGGTCACCGAAAGCGTCGAGGGCTCGGCGGCGGTCGCAGAGAGCAGGATGGCGAGCGCGGGCAGGATCATGGCTGCGGGGGAACCCCTGTCCTCTCTTGGATGCGCAATCCCCAGTCAGACCATTCTGATTTCAATGAGTTAGCCTGCGGCCATGGCCGCTTCCGCTGCCCTTCAGGTCCTCCTCGAGCGGCTGGCTCCGGCAGCGAAAAACACTCACGCCCGCGCGCGCCTCGCGCTCGAGAAGCCCGATCAGTACGCGAAGAAATTCCGCCAGCAGCTCGAAGACCGCAACGTCGAAGACGAACCCGTCGATGCGTGGCTGCAGCTGGTCGACGCGCTCGGCGACGCGAAGCTCGCGTTTGGAGTCGACTGGAAGGCTTCCGCCGAAGACATCGCGTTCGCGCTCGGCGAAGTGCTGAAGACGAAGAAGCTGCCGCTGAAGTTCCTCACCGCGCCCTACGACGCCGCTGCGCACCTCTCGACACGCACTGATCAATTCATCGCGTGGTGCGGGCGCGCGCTCTCGGCGCACGGGCTGAGCGTCATTTCGCTCGACATCGAGAGCGACAGCTTCGAGCTCACCGTGGTGCCTCGCTCCGATGTCGCGGTGCTGCAGCGCGCGGCGAAGACGCTCGGCGGTGCAATCACTTCGCACGCGCCGTCGACTCCGCTCACCTCGCCCTTGCCTGTCGTGCTCCGTCAAGCCAGCGGCCGTTTCGAGTCGGTGGCCACTCCGCAATTCTGGTCGGACCGCGAAGAATGGTTTCGCGCGCCCGGCCCACTCGCGCACCACGAGAAGGGCACCACGCTCTTCGACCTGCGTCGGTGGCCGCCGAAGAAACGTGAGCTCGGCGCGCCGAAGCTGAGCCTCGCGTGCTCTCCGCGCGGTCACGAGGTCGTCCATCGCGTGACGCGCCCGTACCGCGACGGCGACTGGGGAGAAGCGCAGGGCACGCTGCGCGTCACCTTCGCCGGCAAGAAGCCGCTCGACCTGCTCCCGCACGTGCCCGATGGCTTCGACCCGGAGAGCATTCACTTCGTCGGCGACCTGCTGGTGCTCTTCCCCACCGAGCCGACGTGCCGCGACGGCCGCACGAGGCGCCCGCTGGTGTGGACCGGCAAGAAGCTCGAGCCGGCGCGCGGCCTGCCCGACGCGAAGCCGAAGAAGGGTTCGCGACGAGAGCCGTTCCCTGCGTTCCTGCGCATGGGCCTCATCGAGTGCGGCGACGGAGAGGAGCTGCTGGTGTGGGAAGGCCGCGTCTGGGAACGCCACGGCGCGCTCGCGTTTCGCGAAGTGAAGTCGCTGCGCTCACTCGACGTGACGACCTCGTTCTTTCAAGGCGTGCCCGGCCCCAAAGGCAGCCCGACCTTCGTGTACCTCTCGCAGGACTCGAAGCGACGCTCGCTCCTCACGCGCGTGTCGCGACGCGACGGCTCACAGACATTGCTCCTTCGAACTGACAGGAGATGTCTGTGCATTCGCACCGCGCCCGACGGCACGGTGGTGGCGCGCCTGAGCCGATACTCGCGACCGAAAGATCCACTCCTGCTCGTGGTGCACCCCGATGGAGCGACGAGCGAAATCGCCGCCACGCAGTTCGGCGTGAAGCTCGACGACTCGGTCTCCGCCTTCGGCCGCACCGAAGACTGGCTGTGGGTCGCCGACCGGCAGGCGCTCAAACGAATCAGGGCCCTCTCCTTCGACAGAAAAGCGGCGCTGCTGTAGAGATAAAGCCGATGTCAGGTGGGGATCCGAAGAAGCCAGCGCCCAAACCGTTCCCTCCCGCTCCTGGTTCGGGAGCGCGGCCGGCAGCGTCGCGCCCTGCGTCGCACGGCACGGGTGACTCCGCGTTCGAGCTGCAGCCGGTGAGCAGCAAGCCGGGCGGCTCCTTTCAGCAGCTGCCTCGGGTGGCGACGAACTCCGGGAGCATGCCTGCCGCGCGCAACCCGTTCGGTGGCGACGAGCGCACCAACACCAGCACGCCGAACCTGCCGAAGGTCAGCTCCCAGAATCTGCCCAAGGTGAGCTCGCAGAATCTGCCGAAGGTCGGGGGCACCGGCGGCTCTTCGAACAACCTCCCCGCCGTCGGTGGTGGCCCGATTCCCGGCCTCACCGGCATCCCCAAGCGCAAGACGAACGTGATTCAGAAGCAGCTCGCGTCGTCGGGCTTCGACAAAGAAGAGCGCACGCAGACCGAAGTGCTGATGGGCCGCGCCAAGAGCGTGGAGCTCGACGCCGACGAAGAAGGCGACGGCCTCAACGGTCAGTTCTACGACGGCGAGACTGCGGCGAAGGAAGTCAGCACCCGCTCGACGTGGCGCGCACTGAAGGCGCCGGTGAAGAGCACCACCAAGAAGCGCTCGGCGCGCGTGCTGTGGACGCTGATTGATCAATTCGCCGTCGGCACCAACCCCCGCTACGCGTCGTCACGCCCGGGCGAATCACGCGGCCACGTCTTCGCGTGGGACGTCTCGATGGCGATGGACTGCGAGATTCCGCACTACAAGCTGGGCCGCGAGATGACGTTCATGGCGACCGTCGACTGGGTGCGCTTCAAGAGCACCGAGAGCGGCTGGCGTCGCATCGGCAAGGGCAGCGCCATCGCGGCGGCAGATCGCGGCGAGCTGGTGTTGATGATCAGCAAGGACCCGAAGGTGTGGGTGCTCGCCGTCGTGCGGCCCGGTGGCGCTGGCGACGACGGCCACCCGCGCGTCGCAACTGCGCACGACCCGAAAGGAAACGACCTCAGCGCCGCCGATGTTCTGGGCAGCGCTGAGGGCGATTTCTACAGCCACGAGTGAAGGCCCCTCGAGCGAGAGGCTTCAGCCGTTGATTACTTGAACAGCGACAGCAGCAGCATCTGGCGCGACATCTTGTCGTAGGCCGACGGGTCGATGCCCGTCTGACCCTTCGCCTGCGCCGCCTTGGCCGTCTTCTCGTACTCGGCGAACACCTTCTTCGCGCCCGGCGAGAGGAGGTTTTCGTTCTCCTTCACGTACTTCGCGAAGTCGGCGAACTCCTTGCCCGCGGCCTGCGAGTCGAGGTCACGCGTGCCGTTGAGGATCGCGTTGCGCATCTCCATCGGCGAGATGGAACCCGGCGTCTTGTTCTTCGCGCCGAGGTCCTTCAACGCCGCCGCCGCGCTCGAGTCCTGGTAGCTCGGCTGCGCGACCTTGTTCATGTCGTTGCGCAGCTTGCCGAGGTCGGCGAACGAGATGCTGCCGTCCTTCTTCACGGCCTTCTCGTATTCCGCGAACGCCTTCTTCGCCTCGGGCGACAGGAGCTGCCCGTTCTCGCGAACGAACTTCGAGATGTCGCGGAATTCGGTGGTCGCCGCCTTGCCGTCGAGGTCCTTGATGCCGTTGTAGATGGCGTCCGCCATCTCCTGGCCGCTGATGGAACCCGGCTGCTTGTTGCCCGCCGCGAGCGCGTTGAGCTGCTTGGCCGCCGACTGGTCGAGGTACTGCGGTGAACCGACCTGACGCATTTCGGCGTTCATCTTCATCGAGTCGAAGATGTTGATGCCGGTCTGGCCCTTGGCCTGCGCCGACTCAGCGTGCTTCTTGTAGACGTCGAACGCACGCTTCGCCTCGGGCGAGAGCATCGCTTCGTTCTCGTTCACGAACTTCGCGATGTCGCGGAACTCCTTGCCGGCGGCCTGGTTGTCGAGGTCACGCGTCGCCTGCATGATGGCGTCGGTCATCTCGTTGCCGCTGATGGAGCCCGCGCCCTTGTTGCCCGCCGCGAGCTGGTTGAGCGTCTTGGCCGCGCTGGTGTCTTCGTAGCGGGGCTGACCGACGCGGTTGAGCTCGACTTCCATGCGGGCGTAGTCGCGCTGGTCGATGCCCGTCTGGCCGCGCGCCTTCGCCGACATCACGTGCTTCTCGTACTGAGCGAACGCCGCCTTCGCCTCGGGCGAGAGGAGCTTCTCGTTCTCGGTCACGAACTTCTTGATGTCGCCGTATTCCTTGCCGGCGGCTTGGTTGTCCTTGTCGACCGTGCCCTGAATGATGGCGTCGACCATTTCCTTGCCGCTGATGGAGCCGGGCTTGCTGTTCTGCGCCGCGAGCGCGTTGAGCTGCTGACCCGCGCCGACGTCCTTGTAGATGGGGCCCGAGACCGCACGCATCTCGTTCTGCATGTGCATGTACTCGCCCATCGGAATGCCGGTCTGGCCCTTGGCCTGCGCCGCGCGAGCGTGCTGCTCGTAGACCGCGAACGCCTTCTTCGCTTCCGGCGAGAGGAGGTTCGGGTGCTCGTTCACCATCTTCTTGAACGCAGCGAACTCCTTGCCGGCGGCCTGGTTGTCGAGATCGGCCGTGCCCTTGATGATGGCCTCGGTCATCTCCTTGCCGCTGATGGAGCCCGGCTTGGTGTTGTTCTTGAGCAGGTCGTTCACCGCCGCCGTCGCGCCCGCATCAGGACGCGGCTTGAAGATGATGCCGCCGGTCTCGATGGGCGAGATGCTGACCCAACCCGGCTTCGGCCCCGTGGTCTGCGTCGGCTTGTCGGGGTTGAAGAGGTTGTGCATCTCCTTCTTGAAGTCGGCCAGCGCGTCCGCGAGGTTGAGCGGGTCCTTCTCGGTCTTCGGCTCACCCGAGAGCTGGAAGAACGCGTCGTTCAGCGCGCCGATGAGCTTGTCGGCGATGCCGTCCATCAGCTTCTCGGCGAACTGACCACCGAGGCCGGCGAGCGCTTCCTGAATGCCGCCGAGCTGCGGTGAGCCCGAGGTGATGCCGCCGAACTGACCGAAGGTGTTCTGAATTTGATCGAGCGCGTTCTGAATCGCCGCGCCGATCTGCTGGCCGCTCGCCGCGCCGCTCTGCACCGCGGTGCCGACCTGCGCCGCCGGAGTGAGCGTGGGGAAGTGCGGCTTGTTCAGGTTCTGCATCTCGGTCTGCATCTTGGCGAACTCACCGACGGGGATGCCCGTCTGGCCCTTCGCCTGCGCCGCCTTGGCGTACTTCTCGTAGATGGCGAAGGTCGCCTTCGCCTGCGGCGAGAGGAGGCCCTGGTTCTCCTTCGCGAACTTCGCGATGTCGGCGAACTCCTTGCCGGCCGCCTGGTTGTCGAGATCCTTCGTGCCGTTGAGGATCGCGGTCTCCATTTCCTTGCCGCTGATGGAGCCCGGCTTGGTGTTGCCCGCCGCGAGCGCGTTGAGCGCCGAGGCCGCCGACTGATCTCCGTACCGCGGAGCGCCAGCCGCCTGCATCTCGAGCGACATCTTCGCAAAGTCCTTCGGGTCGATGCCCGACTGACCCTTGGCGTGCGCCGCAGCCGCATACTTCTGGTACACGGCGAACGCCGCCTTCGCCTCGGGCGAGAGCAGCTGCGAGTTCTCGCGCGCGAACTTCGCTGCGTCGCGGAACTCCGCGCCGGCCGCCTGACCGTCGTAGTCCTTCGCGCCGTTGATCAGCGCGTTGGCCATCTCACGGCCGCTGATGCTGCCCGGCGTCTTGTTGCCCGCGGCGAGCTGATCGAGCGACTGACCCATGCCGACGTCGGCGTGTTTGGGCTGGGCGACCTTCGCCATCTCGCCCTGCATCTTCATGAAGTCCTTCAGGCCGATCTGACCGTTCTTGGCGTTGCCGACGGCCTTCTCGTAGACGCCGAACGCGGCCTTCGCCTCGGGCGAGAGCAGCTGCTCGTTCTCACGCACGAACTTCTGGATGTCCTTGAACTCGGTGGTAGCGGCCTTGCCGTCGAGATCCTGCGTGCCCTTGATGATGGCGTCCATCATCTCCTTGCCGGAGATGGAGCCCGCTTCCTTGTTGTTCGCCGCGAGCGCGTTGAGCTGCTTGCCGGCGCTCAGGTCTTTGTAGTTCGGAGTGGCCGCACGCATCATGTCGCGCGCGGTGCGGTTGTAGTCGGCCTGGCTGATGGTCTTCTTGCCGGCCGTCGCGTTGAGGTACGTCTGACCGACCTTCTTCGCCTCGGGCGACAGGAGGTTGGCGTTCTCCTTCATGAACTTCTCGATGTCGGCGCGCTCGCTGGTGGTCGCGTGGCTGTCGAGGTCCTTGGTGCCCTTGAGAATCGTCTCCATCATCTCCTTGCCGGAGATGGAGCCGTCCTTCTTGTTGCCCGCCGCGAGCTCGTTGAGCGCCTGGCCCGTGCTCACGTCCTTGTAGTGAGGCTTCGCCGCGCTCTGCATCTCGCGCTGCATCGAGTTGTAGTTGCGGAAGTCGATGCCGGTGTGACCCGCCGCACGCGCCTTGTTCGCTTCACGCGAGTACACGTCGAAGACCTTCTTCGCTTCGGGCGACAACATCTCGCCGTGGGTCTTCAC
Organism: Archangium sp.; assembly: GCA_047600485.1. Classification (GTDB taxonomy): domain Bacteria; phylum Myxococcota; class Myxococcia; order Myxococcales; family Myxococcaceae; genus Archangium_A. Next base: position 8,048,929 of record JASGKS010000001.1, on the reverse strand, counting down.
GAACTTCTTGATCGCGTCGAATTCCTTGCCGGCGGCCTGGTTGTCCGGGTCCTTCGTGGCGTTGAGAATCGCGGTCGACATCTCTTCGCCGCTGATGCTGCCTTTGCCCTTGTTCTGCGACGCCAGCTTGTTCAACGCAGCCGCGGCCGACGCGTCGGGCTTCGCTGCTGCGATGAGCGCCTTGGCGGCGGTTTTGATCTGCGGGCTGCTGCCCTGAATCTTCGTGGACATGGATCTCTCTTGTCTTTGGTGTGGGAAACGACCGCGAACGACAAGCCCCCCCTTGGGGCTACAGCTGAATCGGGCGAACCCTAGCCCCGACTCCCTCGTCGGATCTCGATCGACATGCACGATTCTCGACGGCCGAGATTTCCCGTTGCGTTTGGTTTCGCGCGGTTCTTGTCAGCTGACGTGATGTGACAAGCTGAGGTGTATGCCCGGTCCCGTTTCGCGCCCTGTTGGAACCTCAACGACTCCGCAGGCTGGCGCACCGATGCCCCCTCGTACGGTCGACGTTTCGAGCCTTTCCGCGGCTGAGCTGACGAAGTTGAAATCGACCCAGCCTGCCGTCGCGCGGGTGGTCGAGCAGGCGAAGGCCACCTATGCCGACGCAATTCGTGCAGGCGCGAAGCTGACCGTCACCACGACTGGCGCCAACGGTGGCGCGCCGGTGTTGACGCTGGTGCCTCCGGGGTTCGACCCGAAGAAGCCGGCGACGGTGCAGACGCACTACCACGGTGACTTGACGAGCGTGGCCGCGGCCAATGGCTCACACACCGGCAACATCAAAGAGCAGCTCAGCAAAGACCCGCAGCGCGTGTTCGTGTTGCCCGAAGCGCAGGGCAACGTCGGCGGGAGCGGCACCAACTGGAACAACGTGAAGGACCAAGCGGGCACGGTGCGCGATGCGCTCGCGGGTGCGGGCGTCACTCCGGTCGACGGCACGAAGTACGTGGTGTCGGCGCACTCGGCCGGTGGTCGCGCGCTCGCTGCGGCGATGAAGCCGCCCGGCACGTTGAAGGCTGATCAGTTGGTGCTGCTCGATTGTCTCTACGAGTCGACCAATGGCCCGGGCGCGAACACGGCGATCTTGAACGCGGTGAAAGCGGGCGGGCTGAAGAACGTGAGCGACGTGGTCATCGTCGCGACCGGCTCGTACCCGGCCGAGCGTGACGCAGCGATGCGCGAGGCGGGCGGCGACAAGGTGCGCATGGAGAAGTTGGTTCCGCGGCAGGGCTTGTCGAATCACGAAGCGTCGGTGCGCAATCACCTCGTGCCGAAGCCGCGGTGACGTTCGCGTTGATCATCTTGCTGGCGGCCGCGGAGCCCGATTCGTCGGGGCGTGGCGCTTCGCGCGAGCCGCTCACCGTTCACTTCACGTTCGGGTTGTCAGGTGGTGCCGGCGTCGGTGAACGTTTCCGCTGGATCCTCGGGCTCGGTGAGCTGTGGGCCATCGCCGACGTGGCGCTGGGAAAACTCTTTCACGTCCGCGGACTCCTCGGAGCGCGAGTGGGCACCATGGGCGCCGAGTATCCGCTCTACGGCTTCCAGGCCGGACTTCAGGCGCGAGTTCGACCGCTGCCGTGGCTCTCTCTGGGCGCGGGCCTGGAGCTTGGCTTCTTGAGCGTGGCGTCGCCCGGATCGCTCATTCTGTTCGCCGGTCCGACGGTGACACCCATCGCCGTGCACTTCGGCGCTCGTCACGAGCACGAGCTGTCTGCCTCGTGGCTGTTGCCTCTCGACCTGTACAGCCTCGTGAACCTGCAGTTCAGCCCGCAGGGCCAGTACGTGTTTCTGCGGTACGCGTATTTCTTCTGAGAACTAAGGGCAGGTGCCGGGCATCGCCGCGGCCTGCGTGTCGAGCCACGTGAGCCGCGCGTCGATCCAATTGCGCAACCACGTCACCTCGTCGGCGTACGTCGGCGGCGCGGCGCAGTTCGGGAAGATGGATCGGCCGATGGTCATCCACCGCGCTTGATCTCTCACGCGCGCGGCGCTGGTGAACGCGGTCCACGCGGTCATGCGCTGATCGAACGTGGCGAGCGCGAGCGGGCCCTGCCGCAGCTGCTGCCACCGGCACTTGAAGTCGCGTTTGAAGTTCGCGTTCGCGAACAACGCCAGCCAGTACGTCGGCACGTCGTCAGGCGCACCGCGGACGATCTGATGCGCCCAGTTGTCGGTGCGGCAGTTGTAGCCAGTGACGTTGCCGTTGCCGAACGCGAGGTCGAAGTCCCACAGCGGGCCCATGCCGAAGCGCCCGCCCGCGTCTGCCGCGTCCTTCGTCATGTAGATGGAGTGGACGTAGCCGTCCCAGTTGTTGGTGAGCTCTTCGACGATGGCGCGATCGACCCACGACGATTGCTCGATGAGCGTGGCGTACGTGCCTCCGGCGTCGGCGGCGAACGCGTTCTCCATCAGCTGGAACTGGCCCGTGATGTACGTCTTCTGCTCGGGGGTGATGTTGTTCTCGCTCGGGTAGTGGAACGTGTAGACGTGCCCGCTCGTGACGGTGAAGTCGGCGTTGCCGCCCTTCCCTCCGCCTTCGTGACGAATGATGTAGCCGCCGCTGATGTCGCCCAGCGCCGGAGTGGCCGCCGGCCGCGGGAGCTCGACGCGATCTCCATCGCGACGCACGCGTTCCCACACCATGTAGAGGCCCATGTACTGGTTGTCGATGAACAGCTCGACGTAGCGCGTGCGCGGGCTCCACCGGCCGAGCTGCTGACCGACCGCGTACACCAGCGCGTTTCGCAGACAGGTCTTGTCCGTGTAGCAGGCGTACAGCGCGAAGTCGGAGCCGCGCGGCAACCCGAGAATCGCCTGCTCGAGCCCGTTGCCCGCGCCGTCCTGCAGCTCGAACGCGTAGCCCTTCTTGGGCAGCGTCCACGTGAAGTTGCCGCGGCCCTCGAACGAGATGGGCCCGGTGAAGGTCGGCACCGCGGTCGTGAGGTCCATCAACGTGCCGTTGTGCTGCTCGAAGATGGTGATGGAGCCGGCGATGCCGACGTCTTTCTGAATCGTCTGCCCGTTGACGTTCACCTTGATGACCGGAATCACCGACGGGAGGTTCTGGCCCATCGTCACCGGGTCGGGCGTGAAGCGCGGGCCTGCGTCGGGAGTGCCCGCGTCCGGCGTTCCTGCATCGGGAGTTCCTGCGTCGGGCGTTCCTGCATCATCGGGGAGACCGGAGTCGACGTCGTTGCCTGAGTCGGGCGTGCCGGAGTCGCTCGGGTTCCCGGCGTCGGTGGGCTGCACGCCGGCGTCGAAGCTCGAGCCCGCGTCGGTGGTCACGCCCGAGTCGTCAGAAGTGGATGGCGTGGGACACGCCGCGAAGAGCGCGAGGCAGGAGACACTGATCAGACGGCGAATCATGGGGCGCGAAGTTAGCCCCTCCCGCGAGGGAGAGGTTCGCCAGATGAGATGCAGGTTCACCCTCACCCCGACCCTCTCCCTCGCGGGAGAGGGGGATTTCGTCAGAAGGTGAGCACGACCTTGCCGGTGGTGAGCCCGCCTTCGAGCCGACGATGCCAGCGCGCGGCTTCTGCGAGCTGCCCGCGCTGAATCTCGAGCTTCACCTTCTTGCTGGTGATGCGCTCCAACACTTCGGTGATGCCGCGCTGCCACGCGTCTCTCGGGTGCGGCGAGCGCAGCCAATACGACGCGAAGGTGAGCGACTTCGGAAAGAGCGACTCGGCTTTGAGCGCCGCAAGTTCGCCCGACGCAGTGCCGAAATTCACCCAGCGGCCGAAAGGCGCGAGCACCTCGAGCGTGTGTTGCAACACGTCGGCGCCGATGCCTTCGAGCACGACGTCGACTGTGTTCGAAGTCGGGCCGTCGGGACCGCCGCGCGTGAAGACCTCGTGTGCGCCCTGCACCATCGCCTTCTTCGCATCGCGCGAGACCGAGGCGATGACGTGCGCTCCGGCTTCGCGTGCGAGCTGCGTGAGCGCCTGGCCGACGCCACCCGCCGCCGAATGAATGAGCACACGCTCGCCGGCTTTCACGCGCGCGACGGTGTGCAGAACGTGCCACGCGGTGAGCCACTGCACGGGAAACGCCGCAGCCGTGACGAAGTCGAGCTGATCAGGAATCGGGATCAGCTTGTCCTTCGGCACCACGCAGAACTCCGCGTGCGCGCGCGGTGCGATGAAGGCCACGCGCTGATTCGTGCCTTCGACCACACCCGCTCCCTCGAAGCCGAGCGTCTCGGGGAGCGGCTGATCAGCCAGATACAAACCGCGCCGTCTCTCGGTGTCGGCGAAGTTGAGCCCGCAGGCCTCGACGCGCACCAACACTTCATCAGCAGTCGGCGTCGGCCTCTCGACATCTTCGAGGACCAGGTTCTCCGGCCCACCGAATTGATGGAAGCGCAGCGCTTTCATGGAAGCGCTGCGCCTTAGCACTCAGCGCGGGTCGACGACGTGGCCCATGAAGAGCACCACGCCGGTCGCGCGGTCGCGAATGAGGAAGACGAACGGCCGGTCGATGGCGAGCGGGCGGGTCTGCGGAATCGAGGTGGTGACGAAACCGATGGCGGTCGCTCCGGCGGCCTCGGTGCCCTCTTCGGTGACCTTGATGACCGCCTGGTGGATGACGTCGGAGATCTGCAGCTCCTTCGTCCCCGTCATCGCCGAGAAGTCAGCGTCGCCGCCGAACGCCACCGCGAGCCCTTCGGACTTGAGCGGCTCGCTGAGCGAGCTCGCCTTGTCGATGTTGAACTTCGGCATCGAGAACTCGAGCTGCTGCGAGGTGAGCGGCGCAATGAACGAGTCGAGCTTCGCTTGATCGAGCGAGTTCTCGAGCGTCGCGAGGTCACCCGAGGTCGGCATCAGCAGCACCATCGACACTTCGTCCTTCTGGTACGGCAGCTCGACCACCTCGACGTTGCCGACCGTCGCCGCGCGCGCCGCGTGCACGCCGTCGTTCATCATCGGCACGCTGACCTGAGTGCCATTGCCGAGCGTGAAGTGGCCCGGCCGGGTCGACGCCTTCTCGAACGGGCTCGCCCAGCTGGCGTTGAAGTACACCGCGTTGGCGAGCACGACGCGCGTGTCGGGCGTGATGAAGCCGGGCTTGAGCAGCTCGGGAATGAGGTCAGCGGTGTTGACCGCCACGAAGTCGTTGATGGCGAGACGCGACGGCTCCGCGCTGTTCTTGAAGTCGAGCAGCTTGAGGCCTGAGCCGTACTGGCGCGCGAGGAGATCGAGGTAGCCCTGCTCGAGCTTGAAGCCCTTCTGCGCGAAGGTCTGGTTCACGATGGTGAGCTTGAACGGGCGGCCGTTGGTGCCCGCCGCTCCCTGACCGCGCGAGCTGAGCTGACGGTCGAGGTCGTTCATCGCGAGGTGGAACGCGTCCTGCGCGATGTTGATGCGCAGCGTGGAGCGGAACGCATCGAGCGTGGAATTCGCCGCGCCCGCCGACGCCATGCCCAGCGCGGTGTTGAAGCTCGCCGGAGCGTGAATGAAGTTCTCGTTGGGCGGCGAGATGCGCTTGTTCACCGCGAAGGTGAGCTCGTTCATGCCGCGCACCGTGGCGTCGAGGTCACCTTGCGGCGCGGGCGTGGTCAGGCGCGCGAGGTTGCTCTTCGCGTCCTCTCCGCCTCCGGGCAACGGCCGGTCGCAACCGACGACGAACAGCGACAACGCCACCAGCGCCTGGAGGATTCGGTTCTTGAGCATGCGCGCTCGCACAGCAACCGCGAGGCCAACGCGCAACTCGATGAAGTCACTGATCAGCCGCGACCAGGTCTCACGAATTTCCGAGGGGCTTCCGCGCGATGAGCTGAATTTCGCGGCGCAGGTGCGTGGCCTTCGAGACGCTGGTCCACGTCTTCAGCGCGGCGAAGCGCAGGTACTCCCACGGAGCGGCCGCTCCCTTCGCGAGCCGGCGCCGCAGCATCGCCTTGTCGGTCGACACCACTTCCAGCCCCGCATCGGTAAGCCCGCGGCCGAGCGACGCGATGTCGTAATAGACGTGGTGCTGCCAGCCGAGGCGGTCGGGCACGAAGTACTTGCCGCTCTTCGGTGCCGCGCTCACGCGCCAGTACGTCGAATCGGGCACCACGATGAGCGCCACTCCGCCTGGCTTGAGCACGCGCGAAATTTCCGAGAGCCCGCGCTTCGGCGCGTCGACGTGCTCGAGCGTGTGCTTGGCGGTGACGATGTCGAAGCTGCCGTCGCGAAACGGCAGCTCGGTGAGCGACGCGGTGGTCGAGTCGTAGCCGCGTTCCTTCGCCAACTTCGCGGTGTACGCGGCGATGTCGATGCCGGTGGGAATGAGGCCGAGCGAGTCGCCCGCGGCGAGCACGTAGCCCGCGCTGCAGCCCACATCGAGCGAGCGCTTGGCATGCGGAGCGAACTCCAGACACATCAGCAGCTGCCGCCGGCACTTCGCCACGCGGTGCGCCCAGCGCTTCAGGTACTGCGCCTGACCGTGAATGAAGTAGTCGGCGTCGTATTTCTTTGCGAGCCGCGCGCGCAGGCCGCGCTCCTCTTCACTCTTGTAGATGAGTCCACACGACGCGCAGCGACCGAAGCGCAGCTCGGGAAACTCGACGATGGTGCTCGACTCGCTGCTCCCGCAGATGGGGCAGCTCTTGAAGAACGGATCGTTCACGGCGCGGGCGGCGGAGGTGGAGGCGGCGGCGGTGCGTTCGAGCCGCTCGATGGAGGCGGCATCACCACGGGCGCGCCGAGCGTGCTGGCGTTGTTCACCGGGCGCAGGTGGCCCTGGCCGAGCTCGTACTGCGCGGTGCGACCGCAGCCGCTGATGGTGAACACGTGCATCACCGGCTCGTACGCACGCGTGAGCTGTGCGGCGGGGCACTGCAGCTCCGACTCGGCGCGCATCTCCGGAGCCTCGCGCCAGTTGCAGATGCCGGTGCAGTGGAGCAACGCGTAGAAGCGCTTGCCGCAGCCGTCTACGCGATACACGTGGTAGTTCGACTCGAGCGACACCTCGAACGCGCCGACCAGATTCTGCGAGCAGCCGAGGCGAATTTCGGCGGCCTCGAGCAGCGCCGCTTCGCGCTTCACGTTCATGCCAGGGCCCGACACGGTCGAGATGCGGCGATGGCGGCAACCGCTGGTAGCCATCGCGGCGACGAAGCAGAGCAGCGCGAGACGCATTGAAAACATGTGGTCTCCCTACCATCTGGCAAACTGAAGGCCATGGCGGAGCAGCAGTTGTGGTTCTCCCACGCGATTCACGCACTCTTCGTGACGGGGTTGGGCGCGCGCCTGACGCCGGCCGTGCGCGCGCGCATCGAGAGCCACGGCATCACGCTCGACAAGCTCGCCCCGGCGTACCCCATCAAGGACGCGGTCGCGGCGTGCCGTTCGATTCTTCCACTGCTCTATCCACGCCTCGGTGAGCAGGAAGGCTTCCGGCAGCTCGGCGTGTCGTTCATGCAGGGCTACTCCGAGAGTCTGGTCGGGCGCGCGATGGTGCAGATGATGAAGCTCATCGGCCCGCGTCGCACGCTCGAGCGCATGCAGAAGAACTTCCGGACCGGCGGCAACTACCTCGAGACGCGCTTCAAGGTGCTCGCTCCGAATTCGGTCGAGCTGTGGATCAGCGACGTCACCGAGATGCCCGGCTTCTACGCAGGGATGATTGAGGAAGGCGGGCGGATGATCGGGACGAAGAATCTCGTCATCGTCAGCACGCCCGACACCGGCCCCGCGTGGACGCTGACCGTCACCTGGGACGCGTGAGCCGAAGCTGATCAGCGCCGCGTCGTTGTGGAGCGCCGCGGCGATTCACTTCGCGCAGTTGAAGACCGGCACGGAGGACGCAACGAGCGTTCGTCCATGGCCACCTCCATCGAGCAGGAACTGCGACAGTCGGTGAAGACCCTCGAGGGCGCGACGAAGAAGAAGACGCCGCCTCCCGCTGCGAGCGCGTTGCTGGCTGACGTGTTTGCGTCGCTTCCTGGGCTGCGCGTGCCCGACGCCGTCACCGCGCTCGCGCATCAGGCCGCTCGAGCGCTGCACGACGCCGACGCACGCGCCTCGTTCTTCTCGCTCGGCCTCGCGCTGTGGAATCGGCTCTCGGCGCACGAGGCGTTGTCGCGTGAGCGAGCGATGGTCCTCGCCGAACGGCTCGCGCCCTGCGCACGATTTCCGCACTTCCTGTCGTTCCTCGAGAGTGACGCGAAGGCGCGCGGGTTCGACGACGTAAGCGCGGTGCTGGCCGAGGCGCGGCTCGAAAACTTCGCGTCGTTCGTTCCGGAAACTGCAACCTTTGGGTTGCACTTGCTCGAAGCGGTTGGAGCGACACACGACTCCATCGAACTCGAGCTCGACGACCATGAGCAGCTGAAGCGCGCCATGAAGAATGGAGTGGCGCTGCACCTCACGTCACCTGGCGCGGGCTCGTTCACGCAGACGGGCAAGCGTGGCGGCTATGGCTTCTACGTCTCGGAGAAGTTCGAGAATGGGCAGGTGATCAGCACGCTGTGCTCTCCGTGGCACGACGGCGAAGAGTCGCTCGAGCCGAAGGACTGGGTGCGCTGGGTGTTGGAGTGTCTCGCGTCGCTCACTGCGGGACAGAAATGATCACCACAGCACGGACTGGTCTTCAGCGACGCCTGGCGCGTCCTTCAGCGTGAAGGTGCGATCGCCGACCTTCACTTCGCCCGACCACAAACCGACCGGTTGCTTGAACGCGCTCTTCACCACCATCAGGTCGCGCAGCTCGGTGTGCGCCGCCATCGGCTTGAAGCGCAGGTCGATCGCACCATCGACGGTGCGCACGCTCCACGGCTGAAGAATGTCGTTGGGGTTCCACGTGAAGCGCGCGCGGCCCAGCGGGAGCAGCTCGTTGCCGAGCCACAGCGCGTTCTCATTCACGTCGTCGCGCGATTCGTTGAAGCCCTCGACGAGGTTGATGCCGATGGGCGTGCCGTCGTCGAGCCGCCCGCAGGTGAAGGCCCAGCGCCACGCCGTCTTCCGCGCGAGATAGCCGTGCGTGTAGTCGAGCCCGCCGACGCCTCCGTCGAGCGACCAGCGACGGCCGTCGCATTCGAGCGCGCCGAAGCTGAGCAGGCCGGCCCACTTCTGCGTCATGTTCACCACGCCACCTTCGACGGGCGCGATGACGGTGAGCGGAGGAGGACCACCGGCCGCGAGCAATTCCCACGTGAGCTCGAACTTCGGTTTGCGAAAGGGAATGGGCAGACCGAGGCGCACCGAGCCGTGAAAGCGCTCGTCGCCGAAGGTGCGCCACATCTTCCAGCGCGCGTCGGGCCGCGTGAACTCGACCTCGAGCCCGGCGCCGGGGTGATCATTCACCTTCACCAGCGGGCGCGGCGGGCCGAGCACGCCGACGTCGCTCAGCACCTGACCCGAGGCGTAATCGAGCGCGAGCGCGAACGCGTTCGAGGAATAGCCGACGTCGACCACCGCGAAGAGGGTCGCGATTTCGCGCGTGGCGATGAAGCCGTAGACCCACTTCTTGTGCATGCGCAGACGGTCGACGCGGTTGGGCTGATAGCTGCCGCGCAACCGAGAGAGGTCGACCACGTCGAGCGCGCCCTGGAAGGTGCCGAAGCGCGGCGCTCCTCCTGCGTCTTCGATGGAATTGGGCGCGGGCGGCAACTTGACCATGCGGTCACCTTAACTCCGACGCGCGAAGTGAGTTAGGACGAGTGCAATGCGACTGCGGGGCGCCGTGGGACTCATCGCGTTGTCCGCTCTGGCCGCGGCCGCGTTGGTGTCACGCCGGAGTGACGCTGCGCTGCGTTTCTGCCCGAGCGGCAGTGAGCATTTCGTGCTGACGCCGAATGGCGGAGTGACCGATGACGGTCTCATCTTGCAGCGTGAAGGTGATGGTGGGCGGTACGTGCTCGATGGCGGTCAGCAGTTCGACGTCGAGCGGGGCGAGCTCACGGCGCTCGATGCGGGAGTGACGGAGTGCGGCGGTGCGGCGCAGGTTCTTCAGTTGGAGATCATCGAGCCGTTCGGTGATGGGCGACGCGTGACCGTGCAGGTGTCGCGATGAGGCGCGCGCTGTTGGCGTTCGTCGCGGCGATGTTCTCGACGTGCGGGCCGCCGGTTGCTCCCGAGTGTTGTCAGCTCGTCGGCGCGCAGCGGGACACTCCGTATACGGGAACGATTGCCGGGACGGGGACGCAGGTGACGGTGCAGATCTCGGCGAACGGAAATGCGGTCGTCACGTTCGAGAACGGCGCTCATCGCGTGGCTGAGGGCTATCGCGGCTCGCTCCAATAACCCCCTCTCCTTGCGAAGCGGGGAGAGGGCTGGGGAGAGGGGCCGGCTCAAGCAAATCGTTCATTCGGCTGCTGCGCTCGATTCAGCCCCTCACCCCGACCCTCTCCCCGCTGTCGCAGGGGGAGGGAGAGAGTCATTGTGTGAGCGTCGCGACGCCAGGCTCCGCGGGGTCAGTCGTCGTCTCGCGATACTTGAGCCCGCTCGTCGCGCAGTAATCGTACGTGCGCTGATTGCCCGTGCCCGCGGTGCCGACCGTGACGACGTTCCCCGCAGTCGTGAACGGAGTGCTCGAGCCCGTCGGAGTGACCACCGTGTACGTGCACGAGCATCCACTCACCGAAGTCGTGCACTGCGCCGTCGCTCCGGCCGCGCCGAACGCTTGCTGCACGATTCCGCAGCCCGCCGGAGCGCACACCGTCGGAACCTGCGCAGTGCCGGTGATGGTCAGCACTGCGTTGCGCGTCACTGAGCCCGATGAGCCGCTGCCGGTGAAGTCGAGCGTGCCGTTCACCGTGCCCGCGGTGTTGGAGAAGGTGATGACGCCGCCTGCTCCGGCGCATGCGGTCTGCACATCGGACAAGAGCCGCGCTTCGTCGACGCAGAACGCGGTGTAGCAATAGCGACCGGTGAGCTGGCCGCCACATGCGCCAGGTGCCGGAATCGCGCTGCAGCTGGGACTCACGGTGACGTTCACCGACTGCGCGGTGCAGCCCGTGCCGCCTCCGCCACCGGTCGCTCCACCACCGCCAGTCCCAGAGCCACCGCCAGTCGCAGAGCCGCCACCCGTCGCAGAGCCACCGCCTGTCGCGGATCCGCCGCCCGTCGCAGAGCCTCCACCTGTCGCAGAGCCACCGCCAGTCGCGGCACCACCGCCCGTCGCGGATCCACCGCCCGTCGCAGAGCCACCGCCGGTCGCACCACCGCCAGTCGCACCACCACCGCCAGTCGCACCACCACCGCCCGTCGCAGAACCGCCGCCTGTCGCAGAGCCACCACCGGTGCCTCCGTCAGTTCCGCTCGGAGAACCACAGCCAGCCACCAACACGACGACGAGCATCGACAGCAGCTTCGATTGCTTCACGGTGCCTCCCGGGCCTCAACGAGTTCGTGCGATGTGTGTTGCTGAGCGCCCGCACTTCGATCCACGGCCCGCTACACTCCGGAAAGCACATGGCGACGGCCGAGCGACCTCGCAGCACGCTGAGTGAACGTCTGGGCCGCGCGTGGTTCAGGCACCCGGTCATCGCCTTCGTGCGGCACCGCAAACTCATCACCTTCTACCAACAGCTCACCTCGCTCATTCGCGCGGGCGTGGCGTTGCCCACCGCGTTCAATCAGCTGCAGCAGTTCGCGCCCGACGCGGCGATGGAGCGTGGCCTCGCCGCCGTGGCGCGCGACGTGCGCGGTGGCCGCACGCTCGGCGACGCGATGCGCACGCACTCCGCGTTGTTCGACGACGCGTACGTCGAGCTCATCGCGTTCGCTGAAGAAGCCGGCCGCCTGCAGCCCGTCGCGGAGGCCATCGTGGCGCACCTCGAGCGCGTGCAGAAACAACGCTGGCGCACCGTGATGGGAGCGCTCTGGCCGCTCTACCTCGCCGGCGCCGCGGTGTTCGCCGGACCGCTGCTCGAGGTCGCGCAGAACGTGAACTCCACGTCGTCGATCGGCTCGCTCTACGCGTCGGCGCTCGCGAGCTCCGTGCTCACCGCGGGCCTCACCTTCACCGCCGTCCTCGGCTTTCCATTCTTCATCGCCGCGCTCGACGCCGGCGTGGGCTGGGACCGCGTGGTGCGCAAGCTGCCACTCATCTCTTCTCCGATGCGCCAGCTCGCGGCGTCGCGACTGGTGCTCGGGCTCGGCCTCGCGTCGGCATCGGGCATGGAAGTGGTGCGTTCGCTTCGACTCGCCGCGCGCGCGACGTCGCGACCGAGTGTGCTGGCGGATCTCCCGCTCGCCGAAGCGCGGCTGCGAAACGGCAGCACGCTGGTCGACGCCGTGTCGGCGCTCGGTGTGCTCGATCGCTCTTCGCTCGGAACGCTCGCGGTGGCTGAGACGACCGGCACGCTCGACTCCAGCCTCGAGAAACTCTCGACCGAGCTCGAGGCCGCGTCACTGCGCGCGATGCGGTTCCTCGCGCTCGCCATCACCGCGCTGATCACCGTGATGCTGTTGATCAAGATCGTGATGGGTCTGCTCGGCACGCTCTTCGGTCCCGTGAAGAAGCTCTACGACGCGGCCGGCAGCGGTTCCCTCGAGCGGGACTGACGTGCCACACACGCGGTCCCAGAACGTGAAGTACAGCCCGAAGTTCCGGTCGAGCCGCAGGTGGTGCTGATCATGCGCGGTCGTCGAGTTGAGCCAACCGAGCACCGCGTGTTTCGCCCATGAGCGCGGATACAGCTCGACGCCGCAGTGCCCGAGCACGTTGATGAACATCGCGACGAACGCAAACGTGAGCCACACCGAGGAAGGAATCGGAGCCCACAGCCCGAGCGGCACCGCCCAGATGATTTGCACCAGCGCGTCGACGGGGTGAAACGCGAGCGCGGCGAATGGCGACGGATTGCGCGAGAGGTGATGCAGCTTGTGCACGTGACGGAACACGAGTCGGTGATGCGTCAGCCGATGCGACCAGTAGAACCACGTGTCGTGAATGATCAGCACCACCGCGAGCCACGCGAGAAACTCGAGTGCACCGGCGACGCCGTGATGCACGAGTGGGCGCGGCGTCTGACCGCCGTAGACCACTCCGAAGAACACGCCGAATGAGACGGCGCTGATCAACGACCAACCGAACTCTCGCGTGAGATCAGCGCGCGTGAAGTCGGTCGACTGCAGTCGCCGCGCGCGTGTGACGGGGTTGCCCTTCCATTTCCAGAGCACGAGCCACGCGCCGCCGGCCATCACCAGATAGCGCCCGACGTGGAGGGCGATGAGCACCGCGATGAGCGTGAGCAACGGCATGGGCACGACGGCGTCATTCTGCTGTGGTCTTGCGCCATGACGCCACAGGGGATGTTGGGGCCTCCGCCGTCGCCACTGCGGCCAGCGCAGCAAGATCAGCTCAATCTCGTCGGCATCGCGTTCATGGTGCTGGGCGGGCTCACCGTCTTGAGTTCGCTCGCGAGTCTGGTCTTCGCAGTCATCAGCAACTCGAAGCTCGACAGCTCGGCGATGCCACTCCCGTCTTCGTTCTCAGACCTGCCCGCGCCGCTGCAGCCGCTGGCTGCCTACTTCTCGCAGCACGGGTTCATGCTCTTCACGCTGATCAGCAACCTGCTGCACATCACCGTCGGTGGCGTGATGACCTTCGGTGGTTTTCAGCTGCGCCTGCTCAAGAGCTACAACATCGCCGTCGCCGCGTGCATCGCCGCCATGCTGCCGTGCTCGTTCTGCTGCATCATCTCGCTGCCGCTCGGAATCTGGGGCCTCACCATCGTGACCGACCGCGACGTCAAGGCGGCCTTCACTTGATGCCTGCGAACTGGATAGAGAGGCGGAATGCCTTCGAAGCTCACCCGAACGGATTTCACGCAGTCTCTGCAGGACAAGAAGATCGACGTCGGCCAGGCGAAGGCTGACCCCAAGCTCGCGGGCGTCGACGTCGCGAAGGCCGACCTGAATCGCGACGGGAAGATTGCCGGAGCGACCGAGGCCGCGGCCCTGTTCAAGGAAGTCGACCGCTACGACACCAACGGCGACGCGGCGAGCATCGCGCTGACCGGCACCGACGGAGCGACCACCAAAGCCGCGCAGGTCGCCACCGCGTTGCAGGCGCGTGCCGTGTTCGACGTCGCCGAGCCGCCCGCGCTGGTGCTCGCCGACGCCGCGCTGAAGAGCACGTTCTCGACCGCCGGTTCGGTTCCGCTCGCGCGCGGGACGAATGGAGATCGCGCCGTCGCCGTGCAGTACGCGCTCGCGCGGCTCGGGCTCCCGGTCGGCACGGTCGATGGAAAATTCGGTCCCGGCACCGAGAAGGCCGTGAAGAGCTTCCAGACCAGCGCGGGTCTTCCCTCGACCGGAATCGTCGACGCCGCCACGCTCGCCGCGCTCGACGCGAAGGCCGGCGCACTCGACCTGCGCACCAGCGCCGAGAAGAGCGGCGACCCGCTCGCGTATCTCTCGAATCACGTCGCGCTCGGCATGGCGAAGTTGTCGCCGCTGGTCGATCGCAGCAAGCCCGCCGACTGGAACCACCCCGAAATCCAGAAGGCGTACGGCGAGTTCGTCGCGAACTACTGGGAACACGCGAAGGCCAACCGCATCGAGTGCGACTGCAAGACGCTCTCGCTGTTCTTCATGGATCAGTTCCGCACCAAGGTGAAGAACGACCTCGGCGTGCAGCTCCCGCGGCCGGCCGGGTTGCCGCAGCAGACGTGGCAGGCGGCCACTCCGAGCAACACGCGCGGGTTCTTCAGCCGCTTCGAGACGCTCGCGAAGGTGCGGCCCGGCTACGAAAACGCGCAGGCGCTACAGCGGCTCGACCCGAAGGCCTCGATGCTCGCGGGCGTGAACGTGCGCTACGGCGGAGTCGACGCCAACATGGCCGCGCGCGCCGTGAAGGTCACGCAGCCGTGGACCGCGGCGCGCGACAACGGCGGCGACCAGCGCGTGCCCGAGCTCGCGGTGCAGAACATGAACCCGGGCGACGTCATCTTCATCGACCACACCGGCGACGGCCGCAACGACCACATGGCGAACGTGGTGAAAGTCGAGCGCGACGAGGCCGGCAAGGTGAAGTCGATGGTCCTCGCGACCGGCAGCTTCGACGACATGAAGGACGCCGACGGCTCGACCGCGCCCAATTCGCTCGGAGAAGTGAACAACTACACCGAGGAAGTGACGGTCACGTTCGACGGTGACGGCAAGGTCGCGAGCTCGAAGGTGACGTGGAGTTCCGAGCCGTCGTGGATGGTCGAGTCGCGTTACTCCGCACGCACGCTGCTGATGGAGATGCGGCCGGGCGGAGTCATCTCGGCGGGCCGCTGGGCGCAACCCTGATGTTGCCGCTGGACGTCACCGCGCAGCAGCAGGCGAAGCATGACGAGCTGCTGCGTCGGCTGAGCGAGCCGCAGAAGTCCGCGCTCGTCGCGGGGTTGTGGAAGGCCGGGCGTCAGCTCGCAGAAGCCGGCGTGCGCCAACGAAACCCCGGGGCGAGTGAAGCGCTGGTGCGTTGGCTGCTGACCGCGGTCATCTACGACGAGGCGACCGCGAGACGACTGCACGGAGAGAGGCCGCAGGCGTGACGCCGCTCGAGGTCGCGATCGCAGTCGCGCGTGCGTTCGAGCGTGCGGGCATCGAGTACTTCCTTGGCGGCTCGATGGCGACCTCGTTTCAGGGCCAGCCGCGATTGACCAACGACCTCGACTTCGTCGTTCTTCTTCGCGCTCCGCAGATCGCGACCTTGAAGACCGAGCTCGGAGCCGAATTCGACGTCGACGAGGAAGCGCTCGCCGAGGCCGTTCGACGCAAGGGAAGCTGGAACATCTTCCACGTCCCCACGGTCACGCGCATCGATCTCTTCGTGGTCAAAGACACGGAGTACGACGCCGAAGAGTTCGTACGTCGTCAGGCGTGGGAAGTGCTCCCGGGGCAACGCGTGATGTTGAAAGCCCCCGAGGATTCCGTGCTGCGCAAGTTGCTGTGGTTTCAGGCTGGCGGCGAGAGCAACTCGCAGCAGTTTCGCGACGTGGTCGAAGTTCTGCGCGTGCAAGGGGAGCGGCTCAACGTCGCGTACCTCGATGCCTGGGCGCGAAAGCTCGGCATCGCTGCCTTGCTGGCGCGTGCGCGCGAAGCCGCTCAGCTTCAGTGAGCCGCGAGCCAGGCGTTGGCGCGATCGAGCTCTCGCTTGATCAACGGAAGGCTCGTCGTCTCAAGACCGGCCTTCGCTTCGAGCACCTTCTTCTTGTCCTGCGTCGCGAGCCCGAGCTCGAGCAACACGCGCCCGCGCTCGAACGGCGGCAAGTCACCGCTCAGCTCCGCGGCCTTCTCGAGCTGCGCGACGTCGAGCTTCTGACCGAGAGCCACCTTCGCCTGCTCGCGCCCGAGCAACGCGGCCGCGTGTGCGGGGTGCTTGGGAAAATTCTCGCTCCACACGGCGATGGCCTTCTCGAACGTGTCGAGCGCGAGCTGCGGCTTGCCGACCACCAGGTACGCGAGCCCGAGGTCCGTCGTCGCGTTCGCCGCGTCGCGCGCCTTCGGCCCATTCGCGGCCGCCATCGTCTCCGCAGCGCTCGTGAGTGACGCCACCGCCTTGTCACCCTGCAAGCCGTACAAATAGTCGTCACCCAGGTTCTGCTCGATGACCGCGGTCTCGGGGTGCGCCGCGCCGAACGCCGCGCGCGCTGCCGCCAACGCTTTTTCGTGCGCTGCGATGGCCGCGTCGAGGTCTCCGCTCATCGCCATGGTGTTCGCGAGCACCGACAACATCGCCGCCGTGCGCCGGTCTGACTCGCCGAACGTGTCGACGCGACGCTTCACCGCGTCTTCGAGCATCGCCTTCGCTTCGACGTTCTTGCCCTTCTCACTCAGCGACGCGCCGATGGTGCTGAGCACGTCGGTGAGCAACCGCACGTCGTTGATGCGCTCGCACGCGCCGCGCGCCGGGCCCGCGAACTGCAACACCGCGTCGTGATGACCTCGGGCGTACTCGGCGGTGAGCAGGTCGCTCCACGCCAGACAGCGAGCGCGGTCTTCGTGCGCGGCCTCGGCGAGTCGAATCGCTTCGCTCAGTGTGTTGGCCGCGTTGTCGGTGTCGAACACCAGACCCTGCGTTCCTCCCAGCACGGTCCACGCGAGGGCGCGCAGGTTCGGGTCACCCGACGCGTCGGCGAGCTTCACCGCTTCCTGCGCCGGCGGGAGCGCGTCGCGATACTTCCCGGCCAACGCCAGCGCACGAGAGGCCGCGATGCGTTCCTTCACTGCGCTCGCCGCCGCGCTCTGCGTCACCGGCACCTCGGTCGCCGCCGCTTCGAGACAACGCGATGGAGGTGCCAGCGCCGATGACGCCGCGACGGCGTGCAGCACCAGCGCCACGTCGGCGTCGAGCAACTGCGTCACCAGCGCGCGCGCCTCGAGCACACCGTCCTGCAGACACGACAGCTCCCGGGCGAGATGGGGCGTCGCCTCACGCGAAAACACCGACGCCGAGCACGCGGTCTTCTGCGCCGCCGCGAGGCTCTGGCTCCACGCATCGAGGTTGGTCTCGACGCGCGAGAGCGTCTCGTCGGCGAACGACAGCTTCGTCCGCTTGAAGGCCTCACGCGTGGCGGTGCGCGCCTCCGCGGTCCAGGGACTGGTCAGCTCCGACGCGGCCGCTTCGCACTGCGCACGCGTCGCGCGCTGCCCGCCATAGAAGAAGGTGAAGAGCGCGAACACCGCCGCGGCCGCGAGCGCACCGGCGATGATGCGGCCTCGCGCGAGACGCACGGCTCGCAGCGCGCGCAGCAGCTCGTCCATCGAGGCGAAGCGCTCCTCGGGTTTCGCCGACAGCGCGCGCTCGATGATTCGACGCACACCGCCCGGAGCGCTCCCTTTGCGCTGCGTCTGCGGAGCGCCCGGCAGCGCGCCGAACACGCCCTCGTGCAGGCTCACCGCGAACGCGTACTGGTCACACTTCGCGTCGCACGGCTTCCCCTTGCGCTGCTCCGGAGCGATGTACGCGAACGTCCCGCGCAACGGCGCCGACTCGTCGACTCCGCTCGTCGCGAGCCCGAAGTCCGTCACGCGCACGCGGCCGTCGTTGCCGACCAGCACGTTCCCGGGCTTCACGTCTCCGTGCACGATGCCCGCGCGGTGGGCCGCCGCGAGACCTTCGCCCGCCTCGAGGAACGCATCGACCACCTGCTGCCAGGTGTGCTTCGCGCCCTCGAGCCACTGGCGAATGGTGCGGCCGGTCACCAGCTCCATGGCGATGAAGAGCTGCCCGTACGCTTCGACCACGTCGTAGACCGGCACCACGTTGGGGTGCGCGAGCTGCGCCATCAGCTTCGCTTCGTTGAGCAGTTGCTGCGAATCGGTGCGGCGGTCTCGCACCGACTTGAGCGCCACCTTGCGATGCAGGCGCGTGTCTTCCGCGAGGTAGACGACGCCCATGCCGCCCGCGCCGAGCGGCGTCTCGAGCGTGAAGTGGCCCACCTTGGTGCCGCGCGGCAGCACTCCATCGGCATCGGAGTCGGTGGCGATGGGCGAGCCGAAGTGCGTCGCGGTCACCGAAATCGCGGTGCGCACCAGCGTCGACAACAGCTCACGGCACTCACCGCAGCCGTCGATGTGCGTGTCGATGCGGGCGCGCTCGGCGGTGTCGAGCAAGCCAGCGGCGTAGTGCGCGGTCTCCTCGGGCCCCAGGTGCCGGTCGGTGCTCTGATCAGAGCCCCTGGGGGCGACGGCGTTGGGAGGCTGATCAGACATCGAGGCTTCAAGCTACCGCGCACACCGCCGCGCGCAGCGAGTTTCCTCAACTGCCGACGACGCCGCGCACCTTCACCAGCGCGGCGGCGACCTGTTCGGTCAGCTCGTCGGGCATGAACGGCTTGTTGATGCGCCCGTTGGGCACCGAGTCGAGGAACTCGCGCGCGGTCGGAGTGAACGCACCGCCCGTCATGAACACGATGCGCCCCTCGAGCCCGGGCCACTTCGCGGCGACCTCGTGGAACAAGTCGATGCCCGTCTTCTGCGGCATCATCAGGTCGCTCAACACCAGCTCGAAGCGCTCTCCCCGCAACAGCACCTGCACCGCGTCGTCGACCGACTGCGACACCGTGACGTCGTGGTGCGCGGTCAAGATGCGCTTGATCATCCGCCCCACGAGCGCTTCGTCGTCGACCACCAACACCCGCGCGCGCGCCGGGACCAGAGGCTTCGCGCTCACCGGCTCGTTGGAGATGGCCGTGCCCGCGAGCGGCAGAATCACGCGGAACGTGGTGCCGCGCCCGAGCGCGCTCTCGACCTGAATCTCGCCGCCGTAGCCGCTGATGATGCGCTGGCAGATGGTGAGCCCGAGACCGGTGCCCACGCCGACCGGCTTGGTGGTGAAGAACGGAGTGAACAGATTGCGCTGCGTCTCGGCCGACATGCCGGCGCCGGTGTCGATGATCTCGATGGCCAGCCCGTGCGCGTGAGGCCGCGTACGCACGGTGATGGAGTGCCCCGCGAGATTTCCCTCGGGAATCGCCTGCGCGGCGTTCATCACCAGATTCAAGAACACCTGGCCGAGCCGCGACTCGACTCCACGCACCTGCGTCGGGCCGTCGTATTCCTTGTGCAGCTGCGCGCGGTGCCGAACCTCGTTCCACGCCATGCGCGTCGTCGAGTCGAGCACGTGGCGAATGTCGACCGCGCCCACCGTCTCGGCCTGCTGCCGCGAGAAGAGCTTCAGGTCGCGAACGATCTCGCGCACGCGCTCCGAGGCTTCGTGCGCGTCGTCGAGCAGCCCGCGCACGCCGCTTTCGTCGTTGGCGAACTGCGCGCGCAGCATCGCGAGGTTGGCCACCACCGCCGCGAGCGGGTTGTTGATTTCGTGGGCCACACCCGCGGCCAGCATGCCGACCGACGCCATGCGGTCGGACACCATGAGCTGCGTCTGCGTCGCCTTTTCCTTCGACACGTCGCGGAACACCGCCACGCCGCCGCGCGCCTGACCCGACTCGTCGCGCCACGGTCGCGCGTTCGCCGACAGCCACACGCCATCGCTCGCGCCCTTGTAGCGGGCGAACATCTCCACGCCGTCGACCGACTCGCCGCGCATCGCGCGCACCAACGGAAGTTGCTCGAACGGCATGGGCGTCACGCGGTCACTCGAGAGAATCGCGTGCTCCGGCGTCACCGACTTGAACGAGCCATCGCGCGCGCCCATCGACACCAGCCCCTGAGCGGCGGCGTTCCACGTGATGAACTGACCCTCTTTGTCCACCACCACCACCGCGTCGCCGATGCTCTCGAGGATCGAGCGCAGCACCGCGGCCTGATCTTTCGCGATGCGCTCCGAGGCCTCTCGCTGCACGAAGGCCGACGCCACGGCGAGCGCCTGACTGATTTGTCCGGCGACGGCTTCGGCGAAGGCGATGCGGTCTTCACTCTCGAGCGCGGTGTTGCGCGACAACATCAACAGCGCGCCACTGCCGACGCGATCGTGTCGCACCGGAGCGAGCAGGCCCGACAGCTGCCCCGCGCGCGCGAGCACGCGCTTGCCTTCTTGATCATCTCCGCGGCCGAGCACGAGCGTGGACTGCTGCTCCATCACCTGGTCGAGCAGCTGCGGCTCACCCCACAGGTCCTTGAGCACCTTCTCGCCTTCCGACTTCGCGAAGCCGAAGGGCACCACGCGGCGATTCGCTCCGTCGCGAAGGAAGAGCGCGCCCAGCGAGACGCCGCTCGCGTCGAAGCACGCAGAGAGCGCCTGATGCACCGCTTCGTCGACCGACGTCTGACTGGCGAGCGCCTCGGAGATGCCCTTGAGCACCGCAATCTCCGCCGACAACATCGCCGCGCGCTGCGTGACGCGAGCGTTGAGTGCCACCTGCCGCTCGAGCTGCCGCATCATGCGTCGCGTGTGTTCCAGCTCGAGCTCATCGGCCGGAGCCGAAGGCTGCACGTGCCGCTCGCCCCGAATCGCCGTGCCGAGCAGCTCGATGACCTCGCGCAAATCGGGCGTGCGATGCACCAGTCCGTGCGCGCCGGCCTTCAGCGCCAGCTCACGGTCGGCCGCTTCGACGTAGCTGTTGGTGGTCAGCACCGTCGGCACGCGCGCGAGCGCTGGGTCACGCCGCAGCTCAGTCACGAGGCCAAAGCCGTCGAGCCCCGGCATCAACACGTCGGACAACACCGCATCGGGCGGCTTGCGGCGTGCTTCGGCGAGCGCCTGCACACCGTCGTCGACCGAGGTGACCTCGAAGCCGAGCTTCTCGAGCTTGAACGCCACCAGCTTGCGCTGCACGGCGTCGTCGTCGGCCACGATGATGCGTCGACCGGTTCCGAAGGCCTGCACTTGCGGCGCGTCGTCGGGCTCGGGGAGATGCGCGCGGACGATTTGCGCGAGCCGGTGCGGCTCCATCGGTTTGCTGACGTGGTCGTCGAAGCCCGCGGCGCTCAGTCGGCCTTCGTCGTCGGCGCTGATCAACCCCGAGAACGCGAGAATCGGAACTTCGGAGCCACGCGGCAAAGCACGCAACTGCGTGACGAGCTCATACCCATCGACGTCGGGCAGACAGAGGTCCTGCAGCACGAGCGAGATGGCTTCGCGCTCGAACGCCGCGCGCGCCTGAGCTCCATCGACGGCCTCGAGCACCTTCAAGCCATGCGACTCGAGAGCAAAGCGCGCGAGGCGCCGCGTGATGGGGTTGTCTTCGACGAGGAGAACGGTGTGTGCGGCGGTCATCGCTTCACCTGCAGGAACTGCGAAATGCGATCGGCGAACGTGCGCGTGTCGATGGGCTTGCTCAAGTAACCGTCGCAGCCTGCGGCGAGCGCCTTCTCTTCGTCACCGCGCATCGCGTACGCGGTGAAGGCCACGATGATGAGCTTCGAGGTCTCGGGCGTGGCGCGAAGTTTTCGCGTGAGCGTCAGCCCGTCCATTCCCGGGAGTTGAATGTCCATCAGCACCAGGTCGGGCTTGTCCGCGCCGATGGCCGCGAGCGCCTCATCAGGAGTGCCCGCGGTCTTCACCTCGAAGCCCTTCGTGCTCAGCACGTACGCGGCGAGTCGCACGTTGGCGGGGTTGTCGTCGACCACCAGAACGCGCGCCGTCATGCGGACCTCTGGAGCACTGGAATGAAATCGCGCAGCGCGTCCAACACCGCACCGCCCGCGTTCTTCCCCTTCTGCAGCACGCCTTGCACCGACACCTCGAGCCAGCGGCGGTCCGACGGCGTGAGGTCCTTCGCGGTCCACACGATGACCGGTGACTGCTCACAGCCGGGCACCGAGCGGAACTGGTCGAGGAACTCGAAGCCGTCCATCACCGGCATCAACAGGTCGAGCACCACCGCGCTGGGTGGCTTCTCTTTCGCGAGCGCGAGCCCTTCGGCGCCGGTGAGCGCGATGACGCTCGGGTAGCCGAGCTGCTCGAGGGCCGCGCGCATCAAGCGGGCTGAGCTCGCGTCATCGTCGACCACCAGCACGCGACGCTCGGGGCCGACGCGCGCGCGCTGCAGAGACTTGAGGAGTGCTCCGTCTTCGAGCGGCTTGGCGAGCATGTCGTGCACCACGAAGCCGGCGGCGGCGCCCTGCGTGGTGACGATGGTGATGACGATGACCGGCACTTCGCGGTTGCGCTCGCCCGCGCGAATCGCGCCGAGCACTTCGAGACCGGTCGCGTCGGGCAACAGCAGGTCGAGCGTGATGGCGTCGAAGGTGCGCTCGGCACAACGCGCCACCGCCTGCGCCGCGCTCGCCGCGGTCTCGACCTGGTAGCCCGCATCGACGAGCGTCTTCACCACCAACGCCTGGTCACGCGGGTCGTCTTCGATGACCAGCACGCGCGGAGCGCCGCGGCTTTCACCGTGACGACGCGGCAGCGGAATCGCCTGTCCATCACCACGACGCGGGAGCACGGCGAAGAACGTGCTGCCGGTGCCGAGCATACTGGTCACTCCGACCATGCCGCCCTGCGCTTCACAGAGCCGGCGCGTGAGCGCGAGACCCAGGCCCGTGCCGCCGGCCTTCTTCGCTGCGCCCGCGTCGAGCTGCTGGAACTCGCGGAACAGCTTGCCGATGTCGGCGGTCGCGATGCCGATGCCGGTGTCTTCGACCTCGAGCTTGAAGAAGTTCTCTCCGTCGGGCTTCGCGCGAATGGTGACGCGACCGCCGTCCTTCGAGAACTTCAGCGCGTTCGACACGAAGTTGTAGAGCACCTGCTTCAAGCGGCCCGGGTCGACGAACACGCTCATCAACGCCGGGTCGACTTCCACTGAGACGCGCACGCGCTTGTTGGCGGCGATGGTGCGCAGAATGCCGACCACTTCGTTGATCAACGTGCGCGGGTCGACCGGCTCGGGGTGGAACTCGACGCGGCCCGCTTCGACCTTCGAGAGGTCGAGCACGTCGTTGATCAACTGCAGCAGATGCCGCCCGCTGGTGAGGATGTCGCCCAGGAATTCCTTGAACTGCGGCGCCTCGCGCGGAACCTGACCGTCGTGGAGCAGCTCGGCGAAGCCGATGATGGCGTTCAGCGGCGTTCGCAGCTCGTGCGACATGTTGGCGAGGAACTCGCTCTTGAGACGATTCGCTTCCTGAATGCGGCGGTTCTCCGATTCGAGCTGCAGCGAGTGCACCTTGAGCGCCTCGGCCTGCTTCTGCGACGAGATGTCGAGCACGAACGCCACGCGCCGCTCGGTGTCGAGCCGCGCCGCGCCCACCAACACCGGCACGCGCGAACCGTCGTCGCGCAGCATGGCCTTCTCGTGGAGCCGC
Organism: Archangium sp.; assembly: GCA_047600485.1. Classification (GTDB taxonomy): domain Bacteria; phylum Myxococcota; class Myxococcia; order Myxococcales; family Myxococcaceae; genus Archangium_A. Next base: position 8,025,290 of record JASGKS010000001.1, on the reverse strand, counting down.
GCCACGCCGGTGCTCTCGAGCTCGGTGAGCGCAATCGCGGCGGCGGCCTTGAACTCGGGAGCGGTGAGCGAGCTCCACTCGACGCCCGCGAGCGGCGCAGTGCGCTTCAACATCGACGTGAAGACTGCGTTGGCTTCGATGATGCGGCCCTGCGCGTCGAGATCGACCACGCCCAGCAGCCCGGCTTCGACGAATCGACGCACGCGCGCTTCGCTCTTCTCGAGCGCGGCCTGCTTGGTTGACAAATAGATTTCACCGAGCGTCGCCAGCGCCCAGTCGAAGAACGACTGCATGGCGACCATCACGCGGCCCAGACGTTCGGGCTCGCTCGCGTACGCGCGCACCACCATGGGAGTGATGTCGCGCGAGACGACGCGAATGAGGCGGTACCAGGTGGTGAACGTGATGCCGAGCTGCGCGTACATCACCGCCTGCAGCTGCAGGTTGGCGATGTAGGGAGACCAATCACCCGCGACGAGCTTCTGAATGTTCTCGAGGCCCTGCTTCTGGTTCGCGGCGATTTGCTCCGGCGTCATCATCGCCACGAGCGCGGCGAGCGACGGCTCGGCCTTGACCGCTTCCATGCCCGAGGCCGAGAGCGCGTCGAAGTTCGACAGATAGACAGCCCAGAAATCAGGAAGGGCTTTGATTTCGTCTTCGGAAAACCAGTTCGGAATCGAGCTCACGTGGCCACCTGCCTCCCCCTGCTGCAGCTGCGCAGCGTGGAGATGTTGCAGCCCGGTGCCCCGGCTGGATCTCCAGTAGGGCGAGTGTCCGAAAACCGGCGTGAAAACGGAATGTTTTGATCAGCCGCGTTGCCGTATGGCTGCAACGGCGAGGCCCTGAGCGTTGAGCTCGAGGTCGAAGCGCATCAGCTGACGATCGTCGTCGGTCACGCTCAACCCGGCCTGCGCAGCGGCGCGATCGAATTCCTTCTCGAGCTGCCACTTGAAGCGCTGCTCGATGGTGCCCTGCTCATCACCGCTCTTCGCGGCGTCGGCGACGAGCTTCGTGGACAGCTCGAGCCAGGTGATGAGCTGCGCGCCGATGGCATCGACCTCTTCGAACAGACCGAAGTGCGTGAGGCCGACCGCGCGCGGCTTCCACTTCATGATGCGCTGGACGGACTCGATGGCGGCGGCTCCGTCGAAGTCGGTGGGTGAGGTGCTGGGGTACGCGAAGCGCTTGCTGCGCTGGAGCGCGGGGTACACGAGCCCGAACGTGTCGCCGGTGAAGACCACGTTCTCCTCGGAGTCGTGCACCACGAAGTGATGGTTGGCGTGACCGCGGGTGTGCGTGAAGGTCAACGTGCTGCCGCCGAGCGTGACGGTGGCCTGGTCCTCGAGCGATTTCACACGACTCGCGTCGATGGGCTCGATCTCGCCGTACAGCTTGTCGAACACCTCGTTGCCGTAGACGCCGCGCGCGCTGGCGACGAGCTTCGACGGGTCGATGAGGTGCCGCGCCGCGCGCGGGTGCGCGAGCAGCGTGGCGTTGGGGCACGCCTTCATCAGCGCCGACGCACCGCCGGCGTGGTCGAGGTGCACGTGGGTGACGATGACGTACTTCACCTGCTCCGGCGCGAGCTTCGCGTCCTTCAACGCCGCGAGCAGGTTGGGCACCGCGTAGCTGGTGTTGGTCTCGATGAAGGCGACTTCGCCCTTCGACTCGCGCAAGAACGCGCACGCGAGGCGCGGCATGACGTAGTCGCAGTCGACGGTGACGAGCACGGCTTCAGTCCTCCTCGTCGCGCTTCTTCTTGTCCTTCTTCTTCTTCTTCTTGTCGGACTTGTCGGAGTCCTTCTCTTCCTTCTCGTCCTCGTCGTCGTCTTCGTCGTCGTGCTTGTGCACTTCGGGGAACTCACCGTGCGCGTGCACCACGCCGACGTCGCGGAGCATCTTGCGCACCTCGAGCCCGTGCATCTCTTCCTGGGCGATCTGCGTGCGGGCGAACTCTTCGAGGTACACCGAGCGGTCTTCGACGACCTCGAGGAGCTTCTTGTAGATGTCGAGCGCGGTGCGTTCGTGCGCGAGTGACTCTTCGAGAATGTCTTTGACCGAGTGTTTGTAGCTCTCGGGGATCTCGGCAATCTGCAGCGTGGGGTGGCCGCCGAGACCGACGAGAATTTCGCCGGCCGTCGAGGCGTGCAGCAGCGACTCGGTCGCCTGCGTCTTCATGAACTGCACGATGGGGATGCGGTTCGGCCCCGCGACCATGAGCGAGTAGTGCGTGTAGCGAACCACGCCCGCGAGCTCGAACTCCATGATGCGGTTGAGGAGCTTCTGCGTCTTCTTCACGTCGAGCGCTTTCATCATGCGCCCGCTTCTAGTCCCCTCACTTCGTCTTTTCGAACAGCATCTTCTTCTCGCGATCCGTCGCTACGCGAATACCGAGGAGGTCGGCGTGCACGAGGCGGCCGGCGCCCCAGTCTTCGTTGCCGCCGCCGAAGCTGAGCGTCTCGTTCGCCGCGGCGACCTTTTCCTTCACCTTGGCGACCTTGCGGACCTTCTTGTCGACTTCGGTTTTTCCGAGGCCGAACCCGACGCGCGCGGAGAGGCCGAAGCGGTTCTTGTCGTTGAACTCCTTGGCTTCGGTGAGCGAGGTGATTTTGAGGTCGAAGTGCACGGGCTGCGCGGTCCAGATGTTCTGGGCGAAGTCGGCGTCGGCCTTGGCGGCGGAATTTCCCGGGTCGCCGGCGTGCGTGTCGGTCCACGCGATGGCGATGCGGCCGATGGAGTCGGTGCAGTCGATGGTGCCGTTCACGTCGATGCCGAACTGGCCTTTCGGCGCGTCGTAGGGCGAGAGCACCACCTGGTTGCCGCGGAGCTTCACGACGTACTTCTTGCTGCGCGCTGCCTCGGCGAGCTCTTTGCGTTTGGCGGCGTTGGCCTTCTTCTCTTCAGGCGTGCCACCCGGAGCGTCACCGGGGAACAGCGCCCAGAAGCCGTCGGGGCACGGGCCGTCGGGGACGATGACGGTGGCCTGCGTGTCGTCGTAGGGCGGGTCGAGCTTGATGACCTCGGTGGGGAGCGCCTCGGGGGCGTTCTCCTTGTCCTTCTTCGCTTTGGCCTCGGCTTCCTTCTTCTTCTGGAGCTGGGCGAGCTGGTCCTGGGCCTTCTTCTCGGCGCTGCTCTTGCCTCCGCAGGCGGTGAAGGTGAACGCGACGAGCACGGCTGAAAGGAGTGCGGTCTTCATGCGGCGCGCAGTGAAGCGCACTCAGCACGAACGAGAAAGCAGATCGCGCGAACCTAGTCGGCGTGCGCCGCGAGCCAGCGTTGCAGGTCGATTACCGACGCTTCTTGTAGGCTTCCACTGCCTCTCGGACCTCCGCGGCCTGCGCGGTGAATCTTCGCGCCAGCGCGGACCTGAGTTGATCGACTGCCTCAGGCGAGGCGTGAACCACATGCTCCGCTCTTGCGAGCGCGAGTTCGTCGTCCCGCGCGATTTCGAGAGCCTGGACTCCGAGCGCTGCGAGATCAGTGACATCGGCTGGCGAGTAGGTGCGAGTCACATTCTCACAGCTCGGGCACCAGAACAGGAGCGCTCCGTCGCTCAGCGCCAGCGTCTCGGATCCCGGTCCACAAACTGGACATGGACCCACGGAAACCAGTTTCGCGAAATCCATCGCCTTCATCGCCTCACTCACTACTCAGGCGCCTCCGGTGAGCAAAAGGCACCTCGCGTGCGCACGTCCGCGATCTGAAAAAAGAACTTGAGCTCATCCAGGTTGTCGATGCTTGGGACCACGCCGACCACGAGCTGCAGGTCACCCTTCTTCCACCGACTGCACGCCCCTCGGCCGGCCTGTCGCTCCATGGCCACTGCGCAGACGCGATCATCGCGCGAAGAAGGCGGACCACGGTGCTCCACCAACAGCGCTTCGATGCGCGCCCACCGCGCGCAGGCCGACTCATCAGGAACTTCAGAGTAGTGCGCAATATTGATCAAAGAGACGCGGCCCTGCTTCCTCGAGATCCACACGGAGATACCGTCGGCGCGCACGCAACGACTCAGGTCTGTCATCACTTCCGTACAACTCCAGTCATGATCAGGAGCGAACGTTTGTCCGACCTCGAAGCCGGCAAACGCCCCCGGCGACGGCACGTCTTCTTCCGGAGGTGAAAGCTCCAACGCACGTGCCTCGGGCGAACAGAACGCACCTCGCGCGCGCACGTTCGCGACCTGCACGTACAACTGAAGCTTGGTCAGGTCGTCGATCGAAGGAAGCAGGGCGACCATGAGCTGATGCTCACCATCCTTCCATCGCGAACAAGCGCCGCGCCCAGCATGTGGCTCCTCCGTGCGCGGACACACGACGTTCTGACGCCAAGCCGGTGCTCCGTTCGTCCTGATCAGCTCGGCCTCGGCGGCCAGAAAACGGTCGCAAGCGGAACCCTCGCGCCCAACGAGCCGACTCTTCAGCACTCCGATCTGTGAAACGCGCCCGTCGTCGACGTATACGACCAGCGAACTCGCTCCGTCCTCGCTCCGGCAGCCGTAAATCCTGGCGTCCTCTTTGTCTTGGCAACTCCAGCCATCTGGCAAGCGGAGCGGCTGCCCGACTTCGAATCCGCCTGCCGAATGGGGGGTCGCAACGAAGCTCGGAGAGTTCGCCAAGCGCGCACAACCGAGAAACATCGACAGAACCAGCGCTGCATGGTGGTGCGACCGCATTGGTGCTCCTCGGTATGCATCGATCATCGCTCGACTCGCTTCCACCCTTCCGCGTCGTCCACCAGCGAGCCGGCGCACAAACCGCACGGCACCGTCACTGCCACGTTCGGCGAGAAATGCGCTGGATTGCCAATCACGCTGACCCTGTACGAGATGAGCCCGCCATCCTCGTGCTTCAAGCCAACGTAGAAGATGTGGCGTGGCGCGCTCACATCACCTCGCGCGGAGAGCAAGAGCTCTCCACCACAAGGAGTCGAGTCAGCGACCAGGCCCTTGCCGTCCTCGTCCACGAACGACGCCACGAAAACCGGAGCGACCTCGCCGCAAGACGCCAGCAGTCGCTTCGCGCATGGACCAACCGCGGAAAGCAGCGAGCAGGCATGCGGCGCGATGGACGTCGTGCGCGTAACGGAAGGGCGCGCGCATGCGGACGCCACGACCGCCAAGAGCATCAGAGTGCGCCACGCACCATCACCGAAACGCCGCATCGCCGCCTCCGCACTGACGCCTGACTCGGCTCGACCGTAGCGCAGACGGTCACTTCCGGCGTGCGGTCAACGCATCTCCGAGCGCGAGGCTCACCAGACTCACCAGGTCCCGCCTTCCCGTCGCGTCGAACGCATCACCATGCGCCGCCGCGAGACTCGCGATGAGCGCGAACGCCGTCGGTCTTTCCGCCGGCGGGAGGCCCGTCACCAGCCCCGCCCGCAAAGGCCGGAGCGGATCAATCTGCGCGCAATTCAGCAACTCACCGTTCACGCCCACGTCGAGATGGAGCTCCGCCCGCGGAATGAGCACGGTGTGCGTGCCCCTCGTTCTCGTCGCCAGCGCGATTTCGGTCAGCGCATCGAGCACATCGGAGTCGCCCAGCGCGTTCGCCTCAGCGAACGAAATTCCAGCCAGCTCGAGAAGAAAGGAACGTTCTGCTTTCGGCAGGCGCTCCATCGCTCGGCGAATGTCGAGAGCCAGATTCGGACTCATGGGCCTGTGGGCCCTCAGCCCCGAATTGTCGCGTCGTTATTCCGACTTTCGCAGCAACGTGCTCAGGCTCTCGTCGAGGTTGCTCAGGGTGATGACTTCCTGAACCGACGACTCGCCCAGGTTCAGCTGCTCGATGAGCCGCGCCTTCACCCGGTCGGTCAGCTTTTCCTTCGCCGCCGTCACGCGCCGCGCGGCCGTCGCCCGATGAATGTCGTACAGCTTCGCCAACGCGTCGATGGACAGCCCGTCGAGGAAGTACTGGCGCAGCAGGTTCCGCTCGGTCACTTCCAGCGAACGAAACGACTCGTCGAGCGCGCGCGTGAATTCCTTGCCGTACGCGCCCTTCATCGCCGCCAGCTCGACTTGCGGCATCGGCAGCTCTTCCACGGCGTCGGCGTCGACCTCGCGCTTCTGCTTCTTCAACCGCTTCAGCGCTTCGTGCACCGCGATGGCGCGAAGAAACGCCGTGAGGTCACCCTTGCCCGAATACGTCGACAGCAACGGGCCCTGCTCCCGCGCGAACAGCTCGAAGCGCAGCCAGTCGATGAGCTCGTCCTCGAGCCCTCCGGCGTTCATCTTCTTCAGCGCGCCACGCACCTTCGGAAAATACCTGTCTTCGAGATGACGAATCGCCGGCGTCTTGCCCTGCACACAGGCGAACACCAACGCCAGCGCCTCGACCTGCGGAGCAGACCTGCGCGCCCCGAGCCACTTCTCGAAGGCCTTCGCGTCGACGTTCCACTGGGCGCACGCTTCTTCAATCACGCGAGCGCGAGGTTAGCCGACGACTCACGTGGTACGAGCGTCCGATGGCGCGCCCTCCTCCGTTTCGACGTTTCTCGCACCCCGACGGGCGCCTCTGGGAAATCAGGCTCAACGGCAGCACCGTCGAGCTGCGCATCACCACCGACGGAGAGCTCGTCGCGCGCAGCCGCCGCTTCGACGCTCCGGTGCTCGGCGCGAACGATCTCGACGCCGTCGTCAGCGAGCAATTGTCGGAAGGGTTCGTCGAGCTGACTCCGCCCGACTGGCGACGGCGACTCGATGAGCTCGTGACGTTCTGGGACGCCGACGACCCGGGCTTCGATGCCGACGTGCTGCGTACGCAATTTCTCGCTGCCGGAGAGCCCCTCGCGCAAGAAGCCATCGAGAAGCTCTCGTGGTGGGAAACCGGCCAGCCGCGAGACCCGGTCGCGGCCCGCAACTGGCTGCGGGAACACCTCGACACCATTCTTCCCGGCCTGCTGCTCGCGCTGCGAACGCCCGACGCGCAGGTGATGCTGCACGTCGATGCGCTGCTCGGCGAGAAGGCACACCCGGAAATCGTCGAAGCGCTGATGAGCATCGTCGAGCACCCCACTCCGCAGCTCGGTGACGTGCCTGAGGCGCGCCCGGCGCACATGCCCCTTGGCGCTCTGCTCGCGCTCGGCAAACCCGATGCCGAGACCGCCGCGCGCCTCGCTGCGGTGCTGACGCACGATGACCTTCGCGTGCGCGACGTCGCGGCCGCGGTGCTCGCCGAATTTTCGGACGACCCGACGTTGTTCGCGATGCTGTGGAAGCGCCGCGTGAAGTTGAAGGAGTCAGACGGCTCGTGCTTCGCGATGCTGCGCTGCGCCGAGGTGACGCGCGCGTCCGACCTGCGCGACTTCCTGTTGTGGATGCAGAAGAGCCCTCGTTTCCGCGCGCCGGGCTACGCCGAGCGCATCGGGAACGCGCTCGCTCGCCTCAAGAATCGATGAACGCAGATCAACTCCTCGAGGAGACATTCGCGCTCGTCGAGAAGGTGGGCCTGCCGCTCGCCATCGCAGCGTGGGTGAGCGTGTTTGCCGCCGTGGTCGGCCTCCAGCTCGTGCTTCGCGCACGGCCCCACCTCGGCATGTTCCTCGTCTGTCTCGCGGCCCACCTCGCCGACTACTTCGTCACGCTCGACATCACGCCCGACCTCTCGGCCGAAGCGAACCCCATCTGGCGCATCGTCATCGACCGCGGAGGTCTCACCCTCGCCAAGGCCTACGGCTTGAGCGGCAAGGTGCTGCTCTCGGTGCTCAGCGCGCAGCTCTTCGCCTGGTACCTCGGCCACCGCGCGTCGCTCTTTCCGCAAGCCGCGACGGGCTTTGGCGACTTCGTGAAGAACCTCGGCCGCGGAGCGCCCCGGCTCGGCAACATCCGCTCGTTCTTCGCGTTCGCGTTCGCTCTGTTCGGCCCGTATTTTTTCTACATCACTTTCCTCAACATCACGGGCGAGCGGAATCCTGCGCTCTACGTGAAACTGCCGTCGCCGCCGGTCGCGATCGTCATCTATTTCCTCGGTGTGACGGTCGCCTACTTCGTCCTCATGTGGCGCGCGTTTCGCGCTCGCTGAATTTGGTGTTTGCTCCGCGCCCGATGCGTCGGAGCGCACTCCTCTTTCTCTTGTGGGCGGGCTGCGCGACGACGCCGACGCCCGCTCCCGAGAAGAAGGACCAGCCGAGTGAAGAAGGCAGCGGCAGCGGAGTGCCCGCGCCCGGCAACGAAGAGCTCGCCACCGCGTGGGACAAGCAGCCCGAGAAGGTGCCGGTCGCTCCGGTGCGCCCGCCCGAGGAGCCGAAGATCGATCGCGCCGCCGGCTTCAAGGCAGCGCTCGCCGACGCCACCAGCGCGCTGAAGGGCAAGCGGCTCGAAGACGCGCGGGCTGCGGTGCAGAAGGCGCTGACCGAAGCGAACGCGCTCGACGGTGAAGCGCGCCTGAGTGCCTTCACCACCGCGCAGAAGATCGAAGTCGCTGACGCCAACGCCGACGGAGCGGAGACCAACGCCCGCGCCTGGCTCCTCGCGTGCGGCCCCGAGAAGCTCGACGCCTGCCGCACCGCCGCGCTCAACGCGCTCGCTTCGGCCGCGAAGCTGAAGGGCGCCGACAAGAAGCTCGGCAAGCACGTCACCGAGCTGCGCGACGCCGAGGTCTGTGCAGTGAAGGCCGAGAAGGCGTCGAAGGCCGCTCCTTGCGAAGCGACGACCCAGCGGCTCGCGCACCAGCAGAAGGACGAGCTGCTGGCGCAACGGCTGTTGCTCGGTCAGGCGCTGCGCGAAGACGACGAAGCGAAACAGGTGCGGTTGCTCGAGCGTGCGGAAGCGGCGTGCGACAAGCCGCAGTGCGCGGGGCTGCGTCGGCGCGCGCTCGGCAAGCTCATTGCCCACGCGCGCAAGGAGAACGACGTCGACGGCGCGGTGAAGCTCGCGTTGCGTGAGGTGCAGATCATCGCCAACGCGCTCCCCGACCCGGAGCGCACCTGGTCACGCACCGCGACGCTCGATCAAACCTGTGTGTCGTTCGACACGTCACACGGCGCCGGGAGCTGCCGCGCGCTCGAGAAGAAGACCCTCGGCCGGTGGACGTTTCACGACTACTCGCGTGAAGCGGCGGGCGAGGGCCTGTCGGCTGATCAGGTGCGCATGGTGAACGACCACTTCGGCCCGCTGCTGCAGGAATGTCTGGCTGATCAGGCCAAGCGCATGACGCCTCCCGACGCGCAGCGCTTCGAGGTGCGGTGGGTGGTGTTCAACGACGGCCGCGTGGGCGAGGCGCACCTGCGGAAGGACCTCGACGCCACGCCGCTCGCCAACTGTCTGCGCACGCAGTTCGTGACGTGGCGCTACCCGCGGTACGACGGCGAGTTCCAGAACGTGGAGCAGGCCTTCACCGTGACCGCGAGCGAGCGCCGCTTCCGCTGACTTCCGAGTTCCGGTACACGACGCGACGTGCGTTTCCTCGCGATGGCTCTCGTTGTCCTCGGCGCGACCACGGGCTGCAACCGCGTGTGCCCCGACGAGGAGCCGCTCGCCGGTCTCGACGGCGGCACGGTGCCCTGCGTGCAGAACACCGACTGTCCGCGCCCCTCGAGCGTGCTGGTGTGCGGGAACGCCGAAGACATGACGCGTGACTGCATCGCCTGTACTTCCAACCGCTGCGTGCGCTATCGCCCCGGTTCGTGCCCGTGATGATCCGCACCGCGCTGCTCGTCGTCGTCCTCGGCCTGACAGGCTGCAGGAAAGATGACGCTCCGGGGCGCCTCGAGAAGGCGCGGGCCGCGCACTTCGAGCAGCACTACGACGTCGCGCTGGCCGAATACAAAGCCGCGCTCGACCTGCTCGACCGCGACACCTCGCCGCAGGCCAACCTCTACCGCGCGCGCGCACTCCGCGGAGCCGCCGACCTCTACGCGTTTCAGCTGAACGATTCGCGCCGCGCCGTCGAGGTGTACCGCGAGCTCATCACGCTGTGCCCCGAAGCGCCCGAGACGCTCGAAGGGCGGCTGCACCTGGCTGAGCTGCTGTGGCACGACTTCCGCGACCTGCGCGGAGCCATCGCCGAGTACACCAGCGCGCTCGCTCGCAACCCTCCGCAGTCGGCCGAGCTCTCCTTCACCGTCGCGCGGCTGTACTTCGAGCTGCAGGACTATTCGCAGTGCGAGCTCGAGGCCGGCAAGGTGGTGCAGAAGTACGAGACGTCGGCGTACGTCGACGACGCGCTGTACCTGCGCGGTCAGGCGCTGGCGATGATGGATGGTCGGAAGCCCGAGGCGCAGCGCGTGTTGAACGAGCTGCTGGAGCGCTTCCCTGATTCCGACTTGAAGCCGCACGCGCTGGTCGAGCTGGGGCGGCTCAAGGCCGACACCGAGCCCGAGAAGGCCATCGAGCTGTGGATCGCAGCGCTGAAGACGCACCCCACGCCGTTGGCGGTGCAGCAGCAGATTGCGTTGGTGCGCGGGCGGATGCGCGCGACCACGCCGCGGCAGGTGGGTGATGCCGTCAGCGCTTTCGATTGGGACAAGTACCCTGTCTACGAAGGCGGCGGTGAAGGCGGAGCCGGTCGCGTGCCGCTGCCGAAGACGTCAGCCGAAGCGGTTGGCGGTACGGCGGACGAAGCGAAGCGCGAAGCGTCTATGCCCGCGGAGCGCGGCGAGACGAACACCGCGCCCGCCAGCCCCGAGTGAATTGACGCATCGACAGTTGAGCCTTCTCAGTGAGAATTGTCTGTGAATTGGTAGCGAGTGAGGGTGTCTGTGGAGAACCCCAACTTGCCTGCGATGAGGTCGGCGTCGGCTGACTCGCTGAATACCGCAAGCGTCTCGGCCGAATACTCCAAGCCAATCAGTATTCCGTCGATGCGCAGCATCCAGAATTTGGCGTGTTGCGAATGCGGGCCATCCGACTCCTGGGGCGGACCAAGGACAGCCACGAGTTCATCAAGGCTGAGCGACGAAACGGAGAAGAGAATTCCCTTCGTCGGGAGAGGAACAATTGGGCTCAGAGCGAATCGCTTGGGATGGAACATGATTCACTGCGTTTCCAGCTACGGCTCGAACTCCACCACGTAGAGCGTGAACTGAGCGGAAGTGAAGACGTCGGCGCGCGAGAGCCGCACCTGCGTCGGGCTCAGCAGCTCGAAGTTCGCCACCACGTCGCTGAACTCGTCGTTGCCGCCGTTGTCCCATGCGGTCTCACCCGTCGCGAGGCCGGACGCCATCGAGCCGCTCGGAAAGACCAGCGTCCGCGTGGTGTCGACCGCGGTGAACGAGACCGTCGTGGTGTCGAGCGTCGCGGGAATGGTGACGACCTGCGGCTGCACCCGCGCGCGCGTTCCGAAATCGACGCGCTGCCAGACGATGCTGCCCGTCGAGTAGTTGTCGCAGCCGTTGGGCGCCACGCTCCCGCGCGTGAAACGCAGCGAAGTCGAGGTGTCGATTTCGGCGCGCGTGAAGAAGTGACACATCGACGCCGAGTTGGGAGCGCTCCCGCCGACCATGTTGAGGCCCGCGAACAACGCCGAGGTCGACGATGACGCCGGCGACAAACCAACCACGTTCACCAATCGACTCCCGCTCGAGAAGCCCGCCGAAGCGCCGCGCAGCACGGTGACCGGCGAAGCGAACTCGGCGATCTGCAGGTCGTAGCCGGTGCACGGTTGCGGGTTCCAGTCGAAGGCGACGCCGCCATCGAGGAGCCGCGTGGTCGTCATGTCGTCACCGTCGTAGTTCGTGCCCTGCCCCGTCACGTGCGAGAGCAACACGCTGCGCGACGAGTCGACCGGTGTAGCGATGAGCGGCAACGTCAGCGGGCACGCGCCTCCGGTGAAGCGCTGCACGTTCAACCCCGAGACCAGCTCCAGCACCTGCCAGGTGATGCTCACACTGCCCTGCGATTGTCCGCGCGTGCAGTTGATGCTGTCGGTCTGCACCAACCGGCACCGCACCTCGGCGGCGAGCACTTCGTTGTAGTTCTGCGTCGTCGCCTGGAACACGAGCAGCGAGTGGTTCAAGTCGGTGAGCGAGGGCGGAGGAATGTTGCAGTTCACGCTCGTCGCCAGCGTGCCCATGTTGCACTGGCCGCGATGCACCGCGCCGGTGACGCGCAGCTGGGCGGTGTCGTTCCCGAAGGGCGACGCGGCAGTGACCGTCGAGTTCCCGCCGGTGATGGGCTTCACGTAGAAGTCGCGGCTCGACGTCCCACGCGAGATGGTGACCGAGGTCACGAGGTTGGTGCACTGCGCGTCGCTGTAGAAACGCGCGAAGCCGAGCGGAGAAACGCTGAGGCCGACGTTGGTGTCCGACGGCACGTTCACCGGGTTGTTGTTCGACTCAGCCGTCACCGATGACGCGAGGCACGCACCCGCGAGCACCTGGTTGCCACCCGACACGGTCAGCGTCAGCCCATCGGGCGGAGCGACGAAGGTCTCGGTCTGCATCGCCGACGCGAGCGCGCCACCCATCACGGTGACCGTCGGCGTGCCCGCGGTGTTCGAGCGGAAATAGAGCGTCACGCGCGAGCTGCCGCCCGCGAGCGTGACGAGAATCGCCGGGCTGTTGCACGTCGCGTCGGTGAAGAAGGTGACGCCGAACGGCATGCTGCTGAAGGTCAGCGACGTGTCGCTGGTGACGGCGCGCGTTTGATCCAACGCGTCGCGCGATTCGACGATGAGCGGTGAAGAGCACGCGCCGACCGAGACCGTCTGAGGCGCCGTCGCGAACGCCAGCTTCACTGCGGGGCTCGTTCCGCCGCCGCCGCCGATCGCTCCACCGCCGCCGCCGCCGGTTGCGCCGCCGCCGCCACCGCCGGTCGTGCCGGCATCGCCACCGCCCGTCGCTGCACCGCCGCCACCACCCGTTGCTGCGCCGCCGCCCGTCGCTGCGCCTCCACCGCCGCCGGTCGCTGTGCCGCCACCAGTCGCTCCACCGCCGCCTGTCGCAACGCCGCCACCTGTCGCGACGCCACCGCCCGTCGCGATGCCGCCACCGGTCGCAGCGCCGCCTCCGCCACCGCCTCCTCCGCCCGTCGCGTTCGCAGGGACGCACTCGCGTCCGCCGTCGACCGTGCCGCAGACGAAGCCCGCTCCGCAGTCAGCGTCGGAACTGCACGCAAAGCGCGCGTCGGGCGGCAGCACTCCGCAGACACAACCGGAGATGAAGAATGTGAGGGACAGGAGCGCGGGGCGCACGGGTCGACTCTACTCGCTACTGCTCGGATCGGCCCCTCTCCCCGAGTTACAGGCGGAGGACCTTCTTGGTGACCTGCCCCGACTTGATCTCCACTTCGATGGCGAGGTCGATCTTCTCTTTGTCGTTGCTCAGCTGCAGCCGATGCCTTCCCGGCGGGAGCGAGAACTCGATGAGCGGCGTGTCACCCAGCGCCTTTCCGTTCTCGGTCACGTGCGTCCACGGGTCGGTGGCGAGCGACAATTTTCCGGGCGCGGCAACGGGCCGCTTCACGTCGGGCGTCTTCGGTGTCTGCGGCTCGTCGGGCGTCTTCGTCTCGGGCTTCACCACTTCGAGCGCCGGCAGCGACAGCACCAACATCGTCTGCTCACCCTCGGCCTTCACGCTGATGCTGCGCTTCACGCTCTGACGGCCCGCGAGCGACGCCTCGATGAGGTGCTCGCCCGCCTTGCTCTCGGCAATCGTGATGGGCGACTTCCCTTTTGGCTTGCCGTCGATCGACACGCTTGCGCCGGGCGGCTCGGTCTCGACCACGATCTGCGAAGGCGTCGGCTCGGGCGCAGCGGCGTATTCCACCTCAGTCGGAGCGACCATCGGCGCGACCGGCGCGGTGAACGCCTTCCACGTCAACACACCGACGAAGCCGAGCAGCACCAACATCCCGGCGAGCATGGCGATGAGCCTGCCGTTCATCGACAGGAACGACGTCTGCCCCGGCATGGTGCGGTTGGTGGTGGGCTTGAGCGCCTCTCCGACCTTCGAGCCGCTCGCCACGCCACGCGCCGCGTTCTCGATGAGCTCTTTTCGCTCGGCGATGCGCGCAGAGAACAGCGTCTGCATCATCTCGCCCAGCTGCGCCGGAGTCGGCCCGCCACCGCGCGGTCGCAACCAATCTTCGAGCGCGTTCTTGAAGCTCTGCGCGTCGGGAAAACGTTGAGCCACGTCCTTCTGCAGCGCGCGATCGAGAATGTCCGACAGGTCTTGCGGCACCTTCGGGTTCTTCGCGATGGCGCTCTGAATCGGGCCGTCGCTGATCAGCGTCTTCAAGATCTGCACCGAATCTTCATTCGGATACAGACGGCGGTGGGTCACCAGTTCCCACAACACGATGCCCATCGCGAACACGTCAGCGCGGCCATCGAGCTCGACGGTGCCTTCCGCCTGCTCCGGAGCCATGTACGCGAACTTGCCCTTGAGCTGCTGACCCTGCGTCTGCGTGGCGCGATTCGCTGCGCGCGCGATGCCGAAGTCGACGAGTTTGATCTGCCCTTCCCACGTCAGCACGATGTTCTGCGGGCTGATGTCGCGGTGCACGACGTTGAGCGGCCGCCCGTCGACGCCGGTGCGCGTGTGCGCGTGCGCCAGACCTTCGAGCGCGGAGATGATCAGCTTCACCGCGGTCTCGGGCTCGAGCTGCTTGCCCGCCTTCGCCGCGGTGCGCGCGAGCGTCGCCAGGTTCTCGCCGGCGAGGTACTCCATCGCGATGTAGTAGGCGCCCGCGTGCTCGCCGAGGTCGAACACCTGCACGATGTTCGGGTGCGTGAGCTGCACGATGATGCGCGCCTCATCGAGGAACATCTCGACGAACGACTCGTCGGCGCTGAGCGATTCGATGATCCGCTTCACCACCACGATGCGCTCGAAGCCGCGCAGACCGCTCTGCCGCGCGAGCCAGATTTCAGCCATGCCGCCGACGGCCAGCTTCGCGAGCAGAGAATAGTGACCGACCGTTCCGCCCGGTGCCCACGCCGCCGCCCCATCACCAGGCACGTCGGTCTCGGCAGCGGTCCGGGACACCATCCGACCCCGACTATGCAACACTTCGCGCCCGTGCGACGGCTCCTTCTGCTGACGTGTTCCCTCTCGCTGTCCGCCTGGGCTGCAGACGCGAACGCGCTGCTCGACAAGGCCGAAGCCGCAATGAAGGACCTCGAGTATTCCGAGGCGCTCAAGCACATCGAAGCCGCGCGAAAAGAGAACGGCAACTCGCGCGCGACGATGCTGCGACTGTACGAACTGCAGGGCGTCACGCTCGCCACGCTCGGGCAGGAACCGAAGGCGCTGAAGGCATTTCAGACGCTGCTCACGCTCACGCCGGAATTCCGCTTGAGCGGCAAGTACCCGCCGAAGGTGACCACCGTCTTCTTCGAAGCGCGCAGCTGGATCGAGACCAAGAAAGCGCTCGCAGGTCGCGGCGGCGGCTCGGTCATCACGCCCGGCTCGGTGAAGGAAGTGAAGGTCGAGATCAGCAATGATCCGCTGAAGCTCGCGAAGGAAGTTCGCTTCCATCTGATCATCGACGGCAAGCCGAAGGACGTCGACGTGGCCGTCACCAGCACGACGGTGAGCGCGCCGGTGAACGCTCCAAAGGTGTCGTGGTGGGCGGAGCTGCTCGGAGAAAAAGACGCTGCGTTGCTCGCCATCGGCGCGGCGGACAAGCCGTGGAACGAGACGGCTCCGGACGCTCCGGTGGCAGTGGTGAAGCCTGATCAACCGAAGCCAACTGCTGATCAGCCGAAGCCCACCGCCGACCTGAAGCCCGCTCCGAAACCCGAGCCGGTGGCCGAGGCGAAGCCGAAGCTCGAGCCGAAGCCTTCGAACGACTCGCCGGGAATCGACGCGTGGAGTGAGCCTCCGCCACCGAGCAAGCCCATGCCGGGCACGCGCATCGCGGGCATCGCGGTTGCGGGTGGTGGCGTGGCGTGTGTCGGCCTTGGCGTGGTGTTCGGAGCGATGGCCGGCGGCACCGCGGCGAAGATCAACGGCGCAGAGAAGGACTCCAGCGGCCGCATCATCGGCATCACGCGCGCCGATGCGCTGACCCTCGACGCGCAGCAGCGCACGCAGGCGACGCTGGCGAACGTGTTCCTGATTTCAGGAGCGGCGCTCGCGGCCGGTGGAGCGACGTTGATCATCTTGAGCACGCGCGACACGTCGGTGGCCCTGGTGCCGCAAGCCGGAGGCCTCAGCGTCGCGGGGAATTTCTGAACGCTGCGGGTTCGTGAAGGCCGGGTAAGTTCCGCGCCATGAGAATCCTTCTGGGAACGCTGCTGCTGCTCTGCAGTTCGTGTGCAGGATTCAAGGCGGTCGATCGCGGCGATTGGCGATTGGTGTGGGCCGATTCGGCGAAGCGTGACGCCGAAGCGCCGCGCGAAGTCGTCACCCGCGACAAGTACGAAGAAGAGGTCACCGCCGGCAATCGCCGCGCGTGGGAACCGCCTCCGGGCTTTCAATTTCCGCTGCTGCACGAGACCGACACCATCGGCATGACGGTGGGCGAGGTGCAGGGCTACCGCATCGACGAAGCGTCGAGCGCCGAGCTGTTCGTCGACGGCGCGGGGCTCGAGCTGTACCTCGGCCAGACCGAGAAGAAGGACACCTGGAAGGGCGACATCGACGTCACCGTGCGCGAGTCGATGCTCTACGTGAAGGCCACCAAACCCGGCAAAGCGACGCTGCGCTTGATGCGCGGGCCGAATCAGAAAGACGTGCCGGTCACGGTGAAGGAAGAGCCGAAGAAGAAGTAAGCGACTCGAGGCGCTTCAGCTCGCGGTCGTGCACGCGCGTGAGCAACACCAACCCGACGATGGCGCCGATGCCCGCGTAGAGCATGTCGCTCTGCGCGTCCCACACGTAGCCCTGCGTTCCGAGGAACGCGTCGCCGCCCGCGGGGTCGAGCACGACGGCTGCTCCCCACTCGAAGAGCTCGTACAGCGCGGCGAACCCGAAGATGACGTTGATGAGGATGAAGAGGAGCCACCCGTTGCGCTCGAGCTTCGTCTTGCGCAGCAACACCTCGCGCACCGTGAAGACGGGGAAGAAGCCGAACGCGAAGTGACCAATCTTGTCGTAGTTGTTTCGCGTCCACCCGAAGGTGACCTTCGCCCACTCGCCCAGCGGCGCCTTCGCGTACGTGTAGTAGCCGCCGTACACGAGGATGAGCACGTGGATGAACACCGTGATGTAGATGAAGCGCGTCATCGGGAAGCGCTTCCACGTCGCGGCGAGCGCCACCAGACCGACGAGGCCGGGCCCCACTTCGAGCAGCCAGTTGAGCTTGCCCTCGGGCGTGGTGAGCAGCGTGAACGCGAAGATGATGACCAGCAGAATGCCGAGCGTGAGCGGCAACCTCGCTTCGGAGTTCTTCACGGCGCGCAGTACCCGTTGGCCTGACAAATGCGCGAGCCGCACACCGCGGCCGGAGCGTTGTTGCAGTTCGGAATGCAGTGCGCCGAGTTCGGCTCCGTCCCGCCGTCGGAGTAGCGCGAGTTCGAGCACACGTAGCCGGGGCGGCAGTTGCTCTGTCCGCTGCCGGCCGAGTTGCACGGTGCGTAGCAGCTGTAGCCGTCGCAGTAGTCGCTCGCCGACGGGCAGTCGTTCATGGTGATGAAGTCGAAGCAGCTCGGGCTGCAGTAGCCGTTCACCCAACCCGACATGCCTCCGTCACTGAGGCGCGGAGAGATGCATTCCTTCGGGAAGAACGGATCGCCCGTGCCCGCGCACTGCGATTCGCTGACGCACGCCGCGCCGCTCGGGAGACCAGCGTCGCCTGCTCCGGGGTTCACGCACATGTTTGCGGAACAGACGAACGGGTTGATGCATGTGGTGCACGTCGCGCCGCCCGTGCCGCATGCGTTGTTCGACGTGCCCTGCAGACACTGTGTGCCGTTGCAGCAACCACCGGGACATGTCTGTGAATTGCACCCCGGAGGAACGCACTGCTGATTGAGACATTGATTGCCATTGCAGTTGAGACACGCGTTGCCGCCGCTGCCGCACGACGTCGTGACGGTGCCCGGCTCGCAGACGCCGAGGTTGCAGCAGCCGGTCGGACAGGTCTGCGCGTTGCACGTCGGTGAGCGGCACTGACCGCTCTGACAGACGAGGCCGCTGCCGCAGGTGACGCACGCGTTGCCGCTCGAGCCGCAGAACGCGGTGCTCATGCCCGCTTCGCAGACACTGCCGTTGCAGCAGCCGGCGCAGTTGCCTGCGTTGCATGCGGAGCCGCCACCGCCAGTGCCGCCTCCGGTGACTCCGCCGCCTCCGCCCGTCACTCCGCCGCCTCCGCCTGTCACGCCGCCGCCGCCGCCCGTGACGCCGCCTCCTCCGCCAGTCACTCCGCCTCCGCCGCCGGTCACACCGCCGCCTCCGCCCGTGACGCCGCCTCCGCCGCTGCCGCCGCCGGTGACGCCTCCGCCCTGCCCGCCGCCGCTCACGGACTGCTGCTGGCAGATGCCGAAGTTGCAGAGCTCGCCCGTCAGACAGACACGACATTGACCGCCGAGCGAACCGCACGCGCCCGAGCTGGTGCCCGTCACGCATTGGCCCGTGGCGTCACAGCAACCCATGCAGTTCGACGCGGCGCACGGCTTGACCGGAGAGGAGCAGCCCAGCATCAACGCGAAGGCGAGCGGGAGAAAGACGCGCATGGCGCCAGACCCTACTCGACGGCGGTCGGGCGCAACTGGGCTCGAAGCGCTTCGAGGTCGAGCGTCGGTCCGGCGGCGTTGATCAGAATCGGCACCAGCGTCAGCCGCACTCCGTCGGGCGTGCACGTGATGCCCGCGACGTTTCCCTTCGTGTTCGGCGTCGTCCAATCACCGAGCGAGAGTGCGAGCACGTGCTCGTCCCACTCCGGTTCGCGCGCCGCGCCGAAACCGCGCCCGAGCAGCACGTGCGTATTCGGCAGCAGAGCGCGCGCGCGTCGTTCGGCCTCGTTCAGTTCCAGCGAGCCTCGCCGCGCGATGGTCACGACGCAGGAATTCGGCTCGAGCGGCGGAAGCGAGCTGACGGTCTCGAGCTCGACGGAGCGGATGATCAACCGCATGCCGTTGAACGTGCGCGTGATTTCTTCCGTGGTGTCGAAGAGCGTGAACTCCGGGCCCATGAAGAAGCGGTCTTCCTGCCCGCGCAGCGCGGCGAGTGACGGAGCGCTCGGTGCGCCACTGTCGACGTCGCGTCGCCACGTCCACCCTTCGTGATGCGTGAGGCCCTTCGTCTCTCCGGTGAGAATCACCGACACGCTCGGCTTCGGCTCGACCTCGCCGCGCACGAAGGTGAAGTACTGGTGGCTCGTCGAGTCGTGCACGAAGACTCCGCGGCGCCGCTGCGAGTTGGTGTGCAGCCAGCGCGTGGCCTTCTTCGCCTGGCGGAGCTGCGCGAAGCGCATCGCGACGAAGAGTGATTCGGGCGAATCGACTTCCCGCAGAAAGAGCGCGTCGAGGTCGAAGCCGCTCACCGTCGAGAACGCCGACGCGTCGTGGAAGCTCGCCCACGGCTCCGGTTGGTAGTGCGAGAAGTCGACGCTCGCGACCACCAGCGCGTCGGGCGGCAGCGTGGCGTTCAACTGCTGCGCCAGCGCCTCGAGACGTTCGCGCGGCGCTCCCCACTGCAGCGTGATGGCGGTGAACGGCACGTCGGGCAGAAAGCGGCGAATGAACGTCGCGTGGGTGTGGACCGAGTGCTCTTTCGGAAACAGCCCGTCGGCGAACGGCAACCCGAGCTCGGTCATCGGGCTCGACGGGAGCGCGCCGTACACCGTCTCCCAGCTCACCGCGGGGCTCGCCGTCGAGAGCGGAGCACCGGCGTAGAAATGATCAGGCGCGATGACGACGATGCGCGACGGCTTGCTCACCCGGGCGAGCTCGCTCCAGAAGCCTGCCATCTCGTGCGCGTCGATGAGGTGGTGCGGCGCGACGGCGACCACCGGCCGCTCGTCGGGAAGTTGAACATGTTCACTTTCGGCGATGATGCCGTCCCACATCACCGTGTCGCGCGCGTACGTGGTCTGCACCACGGTCGCGCACGACGACAGCACCAGCAGCGGGAAGAGCCGCAACCTCACTCGCGGTAGAGCAGCCCGCCCCACTCGACGGCGGTGAAGCCCGAGCGCTTCGGAGCCGCGGTGAGCTTCTGCTCGCGCAGCTCCACCGGCGCGTCGAGCGCGCGGAAGTCGATGAGCACGCGAATCACGGTGGCGGGCTTCGGCGAAATCTCGAGCGGCGCGGCGCGATCGATTTCTTCACGCGGCACGAAGCGAATCGCGGCGAACGGCTTCACCGACATCTTCGGCCACCAGAACTCGAGGAAGTCCTTCGTCTCGCGCTCGTTGAGGCCCTGCTCGGCGAGCGTGCGCATCAACCACGCGCGCAGCTTCTCGCGCGGAACGACGATGCCCTCGGTGAGCGGCTGCGGCTTCTCGGTGAGTCCGCTTTCCCAGAACAGATACGGGTGCGTCTTGCCGTCACGCGCGACGAGCTTGCCGCTGGGCTGCGCCTTCACCGTCCACCCGTCGCCGTACGCCGGGTCCGACTTCGTCACGCCGCCGTTGGGGAACACGCGCACGCTGACGTCCTGCGCGACGGGCGGGTACAGATAGATGACTGGCTTCGCCATCTCGCCCTCGTATTCGTGGAACGAGACGCGCAGCTCGGCGAGCGCGACCGCTCCGTCCTTGAACGTGGCGATGAAGCGGAAGCGGTTGCTGCCGATCGACATGTTCTTGCGGCCCTTCGACACGCTGTACGACCACGAGCGGTCACCCGACTTGAAGTCCTTCAGCTTGTGACGGGTCTGAATCTCGCCACTGGCGTCGAGCGAGACGGCCTCGATGCGGTCGCAGTTCTCGGCGACGGTGCCGCTGAACTCGGTGCTCGAGTCGTAGATGGAATCTCCGTCTTTCGGAGAGCTGACCTCGATGGTCTGGCCCGGCCCGGCCGTCGTTCCGGGGAGGCCCTTGGGGTCGATCTTGATGCGCTCGAACACCTGGCGCGGCTGACCTTCGGCCTCGCACACCACCTTGGTGCGCGCCTCGTCGATGGTGAGCGTCCACACCGTGGGGCTCTTGTCGAACTTCACCTTGATGATTCGCTTGGCGTCGTCGTGGTCGACGATCTTCAGCGGGCGCAACGAGCTGCGCTTCAAGCTCGCGTACGAGACGTTCGGCCCGCCGGCGATGAAGAGCGTCTCCTTCGACGCGGGGTCACGGTACGTCTCGTCTTCGGCGAACGACGTCGAGGCCACCACCAGCAGCGCGCACGGCACCCAGCGGGAGATCGCGTTCATGGGCTGCTCATACCTCGGAACCCGCGAGCGCTCGACCACCACCGCAACCAACCGGGCATGGCCGACGCCACGGCGCGCTTTTCTTCGAGCGTGGCGCGGTCATCGAGGAACCCCAGCACCGCATCGCCGTTGGCTTTCGAGAACAGTTCGCGCATCAGCTTCGGCAGCTCGTCGGGCGCGTGCGCGAGCCGATCGAGAAAGTACGCGTCAGCAGTGCGCGACAGAAACCGCCCGCGGCCGCGCGTGCGTGGGTGACCCCAGCGATGGAGGCTCTCCGCCTGCGCTTCGGAGTCGCGCCACATGCGCATCAACGCGTAGCCGGTGCACGGCCGCGCCATGCCCGCCGCCACGCCGATGTGCCGCACGCGACCGTCTTCCTTCGGCGGCGTCGCGAAGAGTGGAGTGGCTCCGCTTTCCTTCTCGACCACGCGCCACGACGGCACGCCGAGCACCAGCTCGAGCCAGCGCGCGAGCGCCGCGTCGTGATCGCTCGGCAGATGACTCACGTGCTCGACGAACAACCGCGTCGGAGAAAACGGCAGCGCGTACACGAAGCGAAAATCTCCGGGCGCGGGAGTGCGGAAGTCGAGGAGCGTCGCCACCTCGACGTCGAGGACCGGTTCCTTCAGCTCGACCTCGATGCCGGTGAAGTACTGCCACCGCGCGGGCCGAACTGCGCCCAGCTGGCCGCTCACGAAGGCCCAGTCGGCGCTCAACACCTCGCCGCTCGCTGCGAGTCGAACGCGCGCGCGATCGTGCTCGGTCTCGGCGCTCTGCACCTCGCCGTCGATCCACCGCACGCCGGGGTGGGCGAGCACCTCATCGGTCAGCTTCGCGAGCCAGCGCGAGGGGTGGAACGTGCGGTACGTGAAACGCCCGAGCTCGACGGGAATGACGCCGAGCGCGTCGACCACTTGAAGCCGGTTCCAGCTCATCTCGACCGCTGCGTCGAATGGCGTCGGTCGGTCCGCCCAGTACGAGAACACGTGCGCGGCGTGCGGAGCGCGGCGTCCCACCAGCGTGAGACGGTCGAATGCCTTGCGCTCCACGAGTGCTCTCGAGAGCAGCATCGACGACACGCCGAGGCCGGAAATGATCAGCTCCACGCCACGACTGAGCTGCAACGCGCGAGCCCTCGCGGGGCACGACGATCAGGCAGTCGAAGCGCAAAGGCTGCGTCACCAACGCATTGCGCGCACGTGCTGCGCTCGAACGTCTCCGTCTCGAAGGGAGAAATCGGCCTCGCGCTTGCAGCCCTCGAGCTCGATGTCGGAGCGTAAGCACGTCGTAGTCATCGGCGGCGGCCCAGGAGGAACCTGTGCCGCGATGCTCCTCTCGTCGCGCGGCTTCAAGGTCACGCTGCTGGAGAAGCAGGGAACGCTCGGTGGTCGCACCGGTCGTCTCGAAGCCAACGGCTACCGCTTCGATCTCGGCTCGACGATGGTGATGATGCGCTTCGTCTTCGAGGAGCTCTTCGCGCTCGCAGGCCGCAAGCTGTCCGACGAGGTGAAGCTCACGCGCCTCGAGCCGATGTACCGCCTCGACTTCGGCGAACGCGGAGCGCTCGACGTCTTCTCTGATCATCGACGCATGGAAGCCGAGCTCGAACGTTTCGCGCCGGGCTCGTCACCGGGGCTCGCGAAGTTCGTCGCGCGAGAACAGAAGCGCCTCGAGCACCTCTACCCCGTGCTCCAGAAGAGCTACCCGCATCTGGGCCGCCTGGTGGACCCGCAGGTCATCGCGGCGCTGCCGCACGTGGGTCTCGCCAGCTCGCTCCATGACGTCGCCAGCCATTCCTTCGACGACCCGGCGCTGCAGCTCGCGTTCAGTTTCCAGTCGGCGTACCTCGGCATGTCTCCGTGGAATTGTCCCGGCGGCTTCGGAATGGTGCCGTACGTCGAACACGCGTGGGGCATCGACCACGTGCAGGGCGGCATCAACGAGCTGTGTCAGGCGATGGGGCGCATCTCGCTGCAGAACGGCGCGACGATTCGAACCAGCACCGAAGCGGCGCAGCTGGTGGTGAAGGACGGCAAGTGCACCAGCGTGCTGCTCACCAGCGGCGAGACGATTGCCTGTGACGACGTGGTCATCGACGCCGACGGCGTGCAGGCGCTGCGACATCTGCTGTCCGACGACGTGTCGCTGCGCTTCTCGCACGAGCGACTGGAGCAGACGCGCGAGTCGTGCAGCACGTACATGCTGTACCTCGGGCTCGACACGCAGGTCGCGCTGCCACACCACACGTTCTTCTTCGCGCACGACTACCGCTCGGAGATGACGCGGCTGTTCGAGACGCTGGAGCTGAGTCAGGACCTCTCGGTGTACGTGTGCAACCCGTCGCGGACCGACCCGACGCTCGCACCGCCGGGACACTCGGCGCTCTACGCGCTGGTGCTCGTGCCGAACACCCGCTCGGAAATCGACTGGGACCTCGCCGCACCGAAGGTTCGCGCGCGCGTGCTGAACGTGCTCGAGGACCGCGCCGGCGTGGAGCTGGGGAAACACGTGCGCGTCGAGATGTCGTTGACACCGCGCGACTGGGAAGAGCGCTTCAACATCTCGCACGGAGCGGTGTTCGGGCCCGCGCATTCCATCGGTCAGCTGCTCGCGTTCCGGTTGCCCAATCAGCTGCCCACGCCGCACAACGTCTTCCTCGCGGGCGGAGCGACGAACCCCGGCAGCGGTCTGCCGACCATCGCCGAGTCAGCTCGCATCAGCGCGCGGCTGTTGTGCGAATCGCACGGCGTGCCGTTTCCCGAGTCACTTCCGCTGCCCGCCATCAGCGCTTGAGGCGAGCTCGAAGGCGCGAACGTGGAGTGGGTCTCCGTCGCTCTTCGCGATGGTGAAGACCTCGAGCGCACCAGCCGTGTCTTTCGCGCGCCAGCGGGCGAGGCCGAGGGCGTAGGCGAGTGAGGTCTGCCACGCGCCGGCTGGTTGCTTCATCGCGGTCTCGAGCAATGCACGGCCCTCGGCGTCGCGCTGCGTCTCGCGGAGGAGATCAGCCAGGTTGATGATCAACGGAGTGAACTTCGGCTCGACCTCGAGGCCGTGACGGAAGTGCGCTTCGGCCTGCGAGCGATCTCCCAGCGCCCACGCAGTCATGCCGAGGTTGAGCCACGCTTCTCCGCGGAAGCCGTTGGCGCGCTCGGCCGTCTCGAGCTCGGCGAGCAGCGAGGGTGGCAGCGGTGCGACTCCAACCAGCGCGCGCCCGGTGCGAACTCGATCGCGCGGAGTGGATCGCTCAGCAGCGGCGCGGCGAATTTTCGCTCGGAGGGAGGAAGCGTTCGCAAAGCGCTCGCCACGCCGTAGCGGAGCCATGCGTCGGTGGAGCTCACGTTCTGCTTCAGCAGCTCGACGTCGCGCGAGGTCGCCAGCATCGAGGCGTTCAAGAACGGCGAGTTCTTCGTGCGCGCGCCGTGGAAGTAGTGGTCGCGCCGCTCGTTCACCGCGAGGAACGTCTTCGGCGGCATGTGACAGCTGATGCACGCCTGGCTCTTCGCGTGCGGAGCGAAGGCCGCGAGCCGATGACACTGCGCGCACAGCGCATCGCCTTCCGCTACGAGCCGCGCGGAATGCGGGTCGTGGCAGTTGGTGCAGCGCACTCCCGCGGTGTGCATCGGGCTCAGCAGGAACGAGCCGAGCTCGAAGACCTCTTCGATGGCGGTGCCGTCACTCGCGTAGAGGCCGGGCTCCATCAACGCCGGCTCGAAGCGATTCAGCAGCGGGCCGGTGAGCGTTCCCTCGTCGGTGAGCGCGCGACGACGCGAGTGACAGCCACCGCAGGTGTCGGTCTCGAGGTCGGGCTTCAGCGGTTCGACCGCGCGCGCGATGGAGCCACCGTCGGAAGGAAACCGGAATTCGTTGCGCGCGTTCGACAGACTTCGCTCCTTGAAGCGGTGACCCTTTTCGTCGCCGTGACACGCCGCGCAGGTGACGTTGATGGCGCGCCACGTGCTCTGCGGAACGCCGCCGTCGCCCGCGCCGACGATGAAGCCCGTCGCGTGACACGGAGCGCAGCTGCCATTCCAGTTGAAGGCCGGCTCGCGCCAGTCGATGGCGTTGGTGAGCTCGACGACGCCTCCGTCGACGTAGCCGACCGGAGCGATTTGCAGGTGGCCCGTCTCGGTCTTCACCGCGATCTGCGTGAGCGGTTCGACGCCGATGGTGAAGAGCGCGCCCCCGTCGGCGTGGGCTTGACCGAGCGCGTGGTGCGAGCTCGCGAGGGCCTTCGCTTGCGCCGCGTGGCAGCTCGCGCAATCGGCCTCGTTCGGCGCCGGAGGTTTCGCCTTCGTGCAGGCGGCGAGGAGCACGAGGGCGCACAGCGCGAGAATTCGCACGCGCGCGTCTGTAGCACCTGAACCACCGAACTCACTTGAGCTGATGCCGTCGACGAGTCAGAGCTCAGCAGTTCCGAGGACTGACGAGGGCGACGGTGAGCAGCTCAAGTGAGTTCTGGGATATGTGGCGGCGCGTGCGGTCTCTGCTCCCGGTTCTGCTGTTCATCTCCGCGTGCGCCACGAGCGGTGGAGAGAAGTACCGCATCCGCCCCGACGCGAAGCTCACCGCCGGTCGCGAAGCGTGGCTCGCCGGCCCGAAGGTCACGCCGAAGCAGCCGCTCAACATCGTGCTCATCGTCGCCGACGACCTCGGCCGCGCTGACACCTCGCTCTACCCGGAAGGCCGAGTCGAGACGCCCTCACTCGATCAACTCGCGAACGAAGGCGTGCGCTTCGATTCTGGCTACGTGACGGCAGCGCTCTGTTCTCCCTCGCGCGCGTCGTTGCTCACCGGGCGCTACCAGCAGCGCTTCGGTCACGAAGCCCAGCCGCACGATCGCTACGCGAAGTCGGAGCTGGAGTTCTTCTTCGCGCGCCTCTTCATGAGCACCGAAGATTGGCGGCTGCTCGAGTACCGCGCGCCCGACGCCGAAGACATCGAGCGCCAGGGCATTCCGAAATCGGAGCTGCTGATTCCCGAGCTGCTCAAGCGCGCGGGCTACGCGACCGGCATGTTCGGCAAGTGGCACCTCGGGTGGAACGAAGACTTCCAACCGCACCGCCGCGGCTTCGACGAGTTCACCGGCTTCTACGAGGCGTATTCGCTCTACGCGTCGCCGCCCGAGCGCGAAGGCATCGTCAACCAACGGCTCCCCGAGTTCTCGGACAAGTTCATCTGGGAACGCGGCCGCAGCGGCATCGCCACCTTCGTGCACAACGGCCAGCGCATCGAAGACGATTCGTATTCAACCGATCGGTTTACGACCGACGCCATCTCCTTCATCGACGCGCACCAGAAGGAGCCGTTCTTCCTCTACCTGCCGTTCCAGAACCCGCACACGCCGTTTCAGGCCAAGCGCGAAGACTGGGACGCGTTCCCCAACGAGAAGGACCCCATTCGCCGCACCTACCTCGCGTTGATCAGATCGCTCGATCATTCCATCGCGCGCGTGATGAAGGCGCTGAAGGACCGCGGGCTCGACGAGAACACGCTGGTCATCTTCATGAGCGACAACGGCAGCGCGCTCTACACGCACGCCACCAGCAGCGCGCCGTTGCAGGGCGGCAAGTTCACGCTCTTCGAGGGCGGCATCCGCGTGCCGTTCGTCATGCGCTGGCCCGGGAAAATCCCAGCCGGCATGCGCTACGCGGAGCCCATCAACTCGACCGACGTGCTCGCCACCATCGCGGCTGCGACGGGGCTGCCGCTCCCTGATGACCGCACGTACGACGGGGTCGATTTGCTGCCCTACCTGCGCGGCGAAATCACGAACGCTCCGCACGACGCGCTCTTCTGGCGCGCGGGCTACACCAGCGCGATTCGCAGCGGCTCGCTGAAGCTGATCAGAGATCGCTTGAGCAACACCACCGCGCTCTTCGACCTCGCGACCGACCCGGGCGAGCACCACGATCTCTCGACCACTAAACCCGAAGACGTCACTCGCCTGCAGCAACAGCTCGACGCGTGGAGCAACCAGTGCCGTGAACCGCTGTGGCCGGCGGTGATGGACTACCGCTTCGTCGCCGACGATGGCCGCGCGTTCTGGTACCCGCTCTGATCAGAACGCTTCGAGAAAGTTGAAATAGATCGCCCGCGAGTCGCGACCGAAGCCCACGTCGAGCCGCACCGTCACGCGCTTCAACAACTCCACGCGCAGCCCCGCACCCGCCGCCGGCAACACGCGCGTGAAGTCGGGCAACGGCGTCGAACCCAGCGCACCGACGCCGCCCCACGCCGCGACGCCCAGGTGCGACCACAGCGAGTCGGGCGAGAACGGCAGCATGAAGCGGTACTCGAGCAACGCCATGAAGCCGGTGCGGTCGCGGTACTGCCCCCAGCGGTACGCGCGCAGATCGAACGGAGTGCCCACCATCGACAGCTCCGACCACGGCACGTCGCCGAACGCCGAGCGGTACTTCACTTCCCACGCGAGGGTGGAGCCGGGCCGGAACAGCTGCACGTAGTGCCGGTAGTCGAACGAGAGCGCGTGGAACTCGGTGTTCGCTCCGAGCGCGCGGCCGTAACCAGTCCACGTGAGTGAGAGCAGCACGCCCTTCCACGCGTTGATGGGCACGTCGCGCGTGTCGAGCTGCAGCGTGAGCCCCACGCCGGTGTTCAAGACTGTCGAGCCGTGACGAGCGAAATCGGCATCGGCCACGACGCCCGCGCTCACCTCGCGCGCGATGGCTCCCGACAGCTGCAGCACCATGCCGCCGTACAGCGGGCCGACGAGCCGCCGCAGCACCGTGGGGTCGGCGTTCCACCACGTGCGGCGGAAGTAGGTCGTCTCCTTCCCGATGTGCCGGGTGAAGCCGTTGGTGAAGCCGACTCCGAAGAAATGATCAGGCTGATCTCTCACGTCGATGGTCGCGTTGATCCGCGTCGCATCGCCCTGCAGAAAAGTGACGAGCCTCGACTGGAAGAGAAACGCGCCGACGGTGCCTCCGCCGGCCACCACGTTGAGCGACGAGCGCGGCAGCGATGGGTTCGACGCGTCGCCGTTCCACGTCATCACGCCGCCTGCGTTGAGCAGGAACCCGAGTTCCGGCGTGTACGCAGGCGCGACGACGGGAATCAACTTCACGTCGGCCTGCGCCATCACCAGCGGCGCGAGGAGCGCAAAGACGAGACTCACTGCGGAGCGTAGAGGTCGCCGTCCTGAATGCTCTTGATCGGCGTGGCGGAGCCCTTCTTGTAGATGGCACCGTAGGTGTTGTCGCCCGCGCCGTAGTCGATCGCCGTGTAGAGCTGGCCGGTCTTCTTGTCCTTGAACTCGCGCACCACGATCTCACCCTGATCGACCGCTTCGAACGCGTCGGCGAGCGTCTTCACGTCGGTGTACGACGACTGGTGCGTGGCGGTGATGATCTGCTTGCTGAGCAGCGCGTCGATGCCCGTCGCGCTCGTGTAGTCCTTGCGCGAGACCTCGGTCGCCTTGTCCTGGAACTCGTTGAAGCTGCCCTCGTCGATCGCGGTGCGCGACGCGGCGGCGGCCTTCAGCTCCTTCGCCAACTTCACCGAGAGCTGGCCAGTGAGGCTCATCTTCTTCACCTCGGAATCCGACAGGCCGTCGTTGTTGAGGTCGTACTTCGCGATGAGCGTGGTCTTCGCGTACTTCACCGCGCGATCGATGTCGGCGGTCGTCACCTGCGCGCCCGTCTTGAAGTCGCGGTGGTCGATGAACTTGAAGAACACGTCGGCCAGCTTCTTCTCGGTGCCCGTCAGCGTCTTGAGCGCCTTCGTCATGTCGGCCTTGCTGGTGCGCGCGTCACCACCGGCGGCGTCGCGAATGCGCATGGCGGCGAGGTCGAGGGCGGCGTTCACGTCGGCTTTGGCGATACGGGGCATGGAAGGTCCTTGCTGAGGGTTGGAGCTGCGAACCCAAGCGCGCCCCGCGACCGAAGGAAAGACACGATTTCGTCACTCGCGTGCGAGATTCCCGGGAACGTCCATGTTGCTCGCGCTCGCTCTCCTCAGCTCGACCGTGGTGCAGGCCGTCGACGACGACGACCCCTGGCTCGGGCCCGACAAAGCGCTCCACTTCTCGTTCAGCGCGGGCATCGCCATCACCGCGTACGCGGGCTCGATGTTGATCACCGACGACGCGCGCGTTCGCTTCGCGCTCTCGAGCGGTATCGCCATCGCCGCCGGAACGGTGAAGGAGCTCGCCGACCTCGCGGGCATCCTCGGCCACCCGTCGTGGAAGGACTTCGCGTGGGACCTCGCGGGCACGTTCTTCGGCGCGGTCGCTTCGTTGCTGCTCGACCAATTGTTGATCACTCCTTTGTTCGCGCAGATTCCCGTCTGGTGAACCAGCGAGCGAGCCGGTCGAGACGGCACGTCGAGAACTCGACTGGTCGCAGACCAGTCGGAGGCGAACGAGCGCATGAGACAGTGACACGCGCGTCGCGCCGACGTGCGGAACGAACTCGCACCACCGCGCGTCCCCTCGGAAAATCGCGGCACAGCTCCTGCTAGCCACCCGACCTCACCATGCCGCGCGCTCGAGAATTCTTCTCACCGCTTCCTCTGCTCGCCGTGGCGGTGCTCGCGCTCAACGACCACGTGTGGAAGGCGGCGTTCCACAACACGCTCACCGGCAAGGTGTCCGACTTCGCGGGCTGCTTCTTCTTGCCGCTCTTCGTCTCGGCGCTGCTGGCGTTCGTGCCGGCGCTGCAATCGAAGCTCGCGCTGCGCGTGACGCTCGGCTGTGCGGCGACGCTGGCGCTCTTCGTTCCCATCAAGCTCTCGACGAGCGCCGCGGTGTTCGTCGCGGCCACCGTGCAGCACGTCAGCGTCCCCCTCGGGCTGGGCGCGCAGCACATCGTCGCCGATGCCACTGATCTCCTCGCACTGCCGATGGTCGCGATCGCAGCGCTCTACGCACGCTGGATGACACCATGATTCGCAACTTCCTCACGCTCGCCACCCTCGCCTTCACCGCGCTGCTCCTCGTCGCGACCTCGCGGCCCACCAACGCTCCGTTCGAGTGCGAGAAGTTCGGCACGCTGCGGCTCACGCACGCCGGCACCTGCGGGTGGCAGACGCTCACCGTCACCCAGGGCACCGACTGCGACGTCACCGTTTCGGGCATGAGCACCCAGCTCTCGCGCGTCACCACCGACGGCGGAGTCGCCTCGCTCACCTTCACCGAACCCACCGACGGTGGAGCCCGCGCCTGCACCGCGACGCGCACCGCCGATGCGGGCTTCGACGTCACCTGCACCTGCTTCGTCGCCAGCGCGCCCGATGCGGGCTGCACTGATTCCTGCTCGGGAACACTCACTCCATGAACACCAGAACGCTGCTGCAAGTCGCTGCTCTCGCGCTCACCACGCTCGCGCTCATCGCCACTTCGCAAGCGCCGCCGCCCTGCGCGCCGAGCACACTCACCGTGTCCGCGGCCACCACGTGCGGCATGAACGCCAACATCTCGCTCGCCAGCGACGTGAGCTGCAACGTCGCTGCGAACGGAGCAGGCTTCGGCGGTCTCCCGACGAGCGGAGTGATCAGCGGCAAGCCCGCCGACGCGGGGCTTGATCAGGGCTTCAACCTCACCGAGTTCCTCGACGGCGGCGCGATGCGCACCTGCGTCGTCACGCCGGCCACCGACGGCGGCACCGGCTTCGACGTGAGCTGCAGGGATTGCGCTGCCACGGGCGGCATGTGCAACGACGTCTGCAGCGGCACGCTCTCACCGCAGTAACTGCGCGCGCAAAATCAACGCCAGGAGAGGGGCTTTACTCGCCGCCGCCGCTGCGTCAGAAGGCCGCTTCGCATGCTTCGTTACGCTGCCGACTGGCGCACCCTCTTCTTCCTCTGCGTGTTCGCTGCGTTGGCGACCGGAGGTTGGCTGCTCGACCCGTCAGGGCCGCTCCTCGTCGCGTGGGTCGTGGTCACCGCGGTCAGCTCGTGGATCTGCGCCGTCATCGCGCACAACACGGTGCACTGCCCGGTGTTCAAGAACCGCACGCTCAACAAGCTGTTCCAGGTGTGGGTGAGCCTCTCGTACGGCTTCCCCGTCAGCGAGTACGTGCCGGGTCACAACCTCTCGCATCACAAGTTCACGCAGGAAGCCGAAGACGTGATGCGCACCAGCAAGGTGAACTTCCGCATCAACTTGCTCAACTTCCTCTTCTTCTTCTTCGCGGTCGGCCCGGGCGTCACGTCGGGCAACTACAAGTACAAGAAGCTGATGAAGCAGCGGCTCCCGCAGTGGAACCGTCAGCTGCTCTACGAAATCATCGCGGTGTGGGGCGTGAAGCTCGCGCTCGTGCTCCTCGATTGGCGCAAGGCGATTCTCTTCGTGATCATTCCCCACCTCTTCGCGGTGTGGGGCATCACCACGGTGAACTACCTGCAACACGACGGCTGCGACAAAGACCACAAGGTCAACCACTCGCGGAACTTCGTCGGCGCGCTCTTCAACTGGTTCACGTTGAACAACGGCTTCCACGGCATTCACCACGAGACGCCGGGCCTGCACTGGTCGCTCACGCCGCAGGCGCACAAAGAACGCTACTCGCCGACGATTCACCCGGCGCTCGAGCAGCCCTCGCTCGCGGTCTACATGTTCAAGGCCTTCATCTACCCGGGCAAGCGCGTCACGTTCGACGGCAAGCCGATGGTCGTGAATCAGAAGGCGGACAACGACTGGGTGGTCGCCACCGAAGCGACCGCGGCCGAAGAGCTCGGCGCAGTCGGCTCGGGCAGCTGATCAGTTGATCAGCTGATCAATTCGTCACGGACAACCCGGGTTGAGCGCGAAGTCGGGGTTGCCCGCGTTGCCCGCGGTGCGCTGCCACTTGGGCCACGGTGAGAACGTGTCGAGCTTCGTCGAGTCGACGATGATGGCCGCCAGCACGCCCGTGCTTCCGCCCGCCACGTTGCCGACCACGTAGAGCGTGCCCGGCCGGTTCGCGCCGCCCGTCGTGCGGTTGCAGTCGAGCGTCGGGTGACCACGCACCTCGAAGTTCGCGCCGAACGGAGACGCGGCGGTCCACGCGGTCTGATTTCCCACGCCGGTCGTGCCGCTCACAGAATCGAACACCGAGAGCGAGCCATCGAAGCCCACCGCGTACACGCGCGGCCCCGTGCCGACGACCGGAGTGGTCTGAATCAACGGCGTGCCGCTCGGACCCGCCACGCCCACCGGCGCGCCGAGGCTCGGCGTGGAGAAGTTGGTCGAAGTCGAGAGCAGCCAGTTGTTCGAGCTCACCGCCTGGTTCGGGCTGAGCGCGACGCCGCTGGACGAGAGCGCGCTGGCCATCAACGCCGGAGCGACCGACGTCGTGCTCCACAGCGGGCTGGGCGCCGGCTGCGTCGCGACTGCAGGCGAAGGCAAGGTCCACACCGCAAGCGGCACTCCGGAGTTGCGCGCATACGCGCCGTGCAGAATGCGCTCGCCGATGGAGAGACCGGTCGGAATCGCGGTGCCCGTGAGGCCTCCCGAATTTCCGGAAGCGACGAGCGGATTCAGGTTCACGATGCTCACGCTGCCCGCGGTGTTCTGGAAGTAGGCCTCACCGCCGCGAATGACGATGTTCACCGCGCTGTTCGGCAGGCCGGCGCCTCCGGGAATCGGCTGCGCGTAGCCCGCGGCGGCGACGGGCGCGGCGCTCCCCGCGAGCGAGTAGTCGCAGAACACGCCCTGCGTATCCATGTTGCCCTGGCTGAAGACGATGGTGGCGTGCGCGACCATGCCGTTGCCCGAGACACCGCCGTCGTAGAGCGCGATGGCGGAGTACGTGAAGCGGTCCGACGTGCACGACGAGACCGAGGTCACGATGGCCGTGCCGTCAGTCGTGAAGTGCTTCAGCGCCGCCGACGGCATCAACGTGCTGCCGGTGTTCACCGCGGCCAGCAGCACTTCGCCGCTGCCGTTCGCTCCGGCGGTCTGTGTCACCGCGAGGCTCTGCACCGCGCCGGCTGACACGATGGGGTAGTTGTTGCGCAGCGCGCCGGCGGGCGTGAAGGACCAGATGCCTCCGACGCTGAGTTGATTTTCTGCGCCGATGTACACGTTGCCCTGCGAGTCGAGCGCCGGTGACGCGGAGAAACGCAGCGTCGAACTGATTCGCTGCACCCAGCGCTGTCGCGTGACGCCTGCGGTCGTCGAGGTGGTGGTCGGGTTGCCTGCGAGATCTCTCGCGGTCACCGCGATGGTGAACGTGCCGTTGAGCGCCGAGAGCGTCGGGCCCGCGAAGTCGAGACGCAGGCACACGTCGTTCATGCCGAGCACCAGACCGCGCGCCGTGCAGCTCGTGCCGGTGGAGTCGACACCCTGCGCGACTGCCGGGCCCGTCGAGCCCGCCATCGTGACCGAGACGCCCGACACGTCGAGCGGCTCGTTGGAGCGCAACGCCGCCGGCACCACCGCGTCGCGCAAGAAGCCGCCCGCGTCCGGAGCGAACGCCGGCAAGGTGACCGACAACGTCGGTGCGATGCGATCGACGCGGAAGAGAACCTGGTCCTGCGGGCTCGGCACCCAACCAGCTCGCGCGGTGTAGTTCGCTTCGACGGGGCCGAGACTCAACGTCGCCTCGTAGCTCGTGCCACCGTCACGCTGCAGCGCCGGCACGATGGAAGGCCAGCCCGCAATCGCGAGCGGAACCGTGGAGAGCGATGCGGGAGGCGCTCCGCCGTCGGTGCGCACCACCGTCGCTGCGAAGAACGCGCTGGTGTTCATGAGGTTGAAGGCCTGACCGGGGAGCGGCGATTTGAACGTCACGCGATACGCGTCGACGCAGACTCCGCCGCTCGGAGTGGGCAGGCATTCCTGCGGTGGATCCATCGTGCAGGTCACCGTGCAGGTGCCGCCACCGTCGCCAGTCGCGCCGCCGCCGCCGCCCATCGCTGCGCCACCGCCACCGGTCGCTCCGCCGCCGCCAGTCGCTCCTCCGCCACCGCCCATCGCTGCGCCACCGCCGGTCGCTCCACCGCCGCCGCCCATCGCTGCGCCGCCGCCGCCACCGGTCGCTCCACCGCCGCCAGTTGCTCCACCGCCGCCCATCGCTGAGCCGCCGCCGTTCGCTGCGCCGCCGCCAGTCGCAGCACCGCCGCCAGTCGCAGCACCGCCGCCGGTTGCCGCACCGCCGCCAGTCGCTGCACCGCCGCCAGTCGCCGCGCCACCGCCAGTTGCTGCGCCGCCACCCATGCCAGTCATCGACGCATCGGGATCGAACACGCAGATGTGCTGCGTCTCGTCACACGTACCGCCACCCTGGCAATCAGCGCTGGTGGTGCAGACGCGCACGTCGAGACAACCGCTGCCGAGAAGAACTCCGAGCGAACCGAGCAAAAGAGCGCGACGCATCAGAAGGACCCTCCGACTGCGAACATCGCCCCGTCAGACGTCGGAGCAATTCCTGCGGTCACCGGTGCGTTCGGCGCGAGCACCACCATCAACACTCCAGTGAGCGTCACGGCAGCGCCCGCGGTCAACGCGCCGAGCGCCGCGCCCTGCTTCGATTGGATTCCTGGAACGCGCGGCAAGTCGCGCACCGAGATGTTGCCGTACATGTCCTTCTCGACCGTGCCCGACGTCGCGAGGAGCACCACACCCGTCACCACCGTCGCGAGTCCGACTCCACCGACCACGGCGCCCGCGATGCGCAGTGGCGTTCCCGGGTTCGGCGGCTCCGAGGGGCGAATCATCATCGGCGGCGGCGTCGGCGCACTGTTTCCATTCGCCGCGAGCGGCTCAGGCTGCGCGACACCGTTGAGCGTGTCGAAGAACTTCCCACCGGCGCGCGCGAGCGCATCGGACAGCGACTCTCCGTTGCGCGGCACCGAGATGAGCGCCGACTTGAGCAACTTGCCTTCGTCGTTCACCACGCGGCCTTGAAGGAGCAGCGTGTCCATCTCGGTCACGCGCAGCGTGAAGTAGCCCGCGTTCTTCGCGTTCGCGGCCTTCGCGACCTTCGCCAGCTCGGCGTCAGCAGCGAACTCGGTGACCTTCGATTTCTTGAGCGCGTCTTCGACCTCCGCGCGCAGCGCGAGCGTGTAGCCACTCTTCTCGCGCGCCACGGCGAAGAACTTCTTCTGCAACGCCTCGACCGGCTCGTTGAGACCAGGACTCGGGTCGACCGCGAGATTCACGAACGCCGCCGACTCACCTGCGGCGAATACCGCGCTGCTGACGAGCACGAGAGAAACGAAGAGAAGTCGAATCACCAGGCCTCCACGGTTCACGGCTTGATCAACGCCTGCATCTTTCGGAACACCACCTCGGCCTGGCGGCAGTCCGCGCTCGCCAACACCGAGCGGAAATCACCATCGAACTTCTCTTGCGACTCGTCCGGCAAGCGCTGCGCGAGCTCTTGATAGCGGCCGCGGGTGCGCGCTTCGTCCCACACACATGCGGGCTCTTTCGGCGCTGCCTTCACCACCGACTTCGGCTGCGGCGGCGCGTTCTTCTTCGCGACCGGACTCAGCGCGGTGAGTTCATCGGGCTCGACGGGCGGAGGCTTCGGCGCGTCGACGACCGCCACCACCTCGGGAACGTTCACCGGTTCAATCGGTGTTGGCGACGACGGCGGAGGCATGGGCTCGGGAGCGCTGCTCGTCGTCGGCGTCTCGGCCACGTCGCTCGGCGGTTTCACGAACACCACCGCGGCGATCAACAGCAACACCAACGCGACGAGCGCGATGATGAGCGGCGTCGAAGAACGACGAGGTGCCGCGCGATCCATCGCTTCGCGCGAGATGCGCTCGGTCGGAGGCACCGCAACGTCGTCACTGCTCGTCGTCGCGCGCGCCACCGGGGCGAGCTCATCGGTCGACACCGCCGTCACCGTCGCCACGACGAGGTCCGGCGCGGTCGAACTGCTGCTGCTCACCGGTTTGGGCGAGGGCTTCGACACGCGCGACAACATCGAGGTCGAGGCGCGCTTTCTCCGCACGGGCGCGAGGTCTTCCGAAGAAGCCGGACCCGCACCGACGAACGTGCCGGCTTCAGCGAACGAGTTCTCGAGCTTGGTCAGCCGACGCGCGACTTCCTGGGCGCTCGGGCGCGAACCGGGCTGCTTCGACATCATCTGCTGCACCAGCTCATCGAGATCTTCGAGCAGCGCCGTGGTGCGCGGGTCGAGCTTCGCGCTCTGCCGCGCGCGCAACCGCTCGAGCAGCGACGGTGGAGGCAACGTCACGTGCATCGTCGGCAGCTCCGCGGCCTCGCCTTCGAACGGAACGGTGCCGGTGATCATCAAGAACAGCGTCACGCCGAGCGCGTAGATGTCGTTGCCGTGGTGCGCGGGCTCTTGCACGTAGAACTGCTCGGGCCCGCAGTATTCCGGCGTGCCGAGCAACACCGGCGGCGTCTTGCCTTCTTTCAGCGCGAGACCGAAGTCGATCAGCTTCAGCCAATCGACCAGCCGACCGCTGCCGGTGTTGAGTGCCAGCATCACGTTCTCGGGCTTGATGTCGCGATGCACGAGACCGCGGCGATGCACGGCGGCGAGCGCTTCAGCGACCGCGATGCCGATGCGAATCGCGTTGATGCGATCGATGCCCTTCTCGAGCAGCGAGCTCAAGCTCGAGCCGTCGAGGTACTCCATCACGATGCAGTCGAACGCCACGTCGTGCGCGAACACCGTGACGACGTTCGGGTGATGGAGGTTGGCGAGCATCTGCGCCTCCTCCTGACCTGCGCCCGTTGCTCCGCCGCGCAGCATCTTCACCACCACGCGCTGACTGATCGTCACGTTCTCCGCGAGGTACACCGTTCCCATGCCGCCTTCGCCGAGACGTGTGGTGACGCGGTAGTTGTTGGCGATGACGGTGCCGGCTGCGAGCGGCCGGTCGGCGGGAGTGTTCAACGGAGGCGGGCGACCAGCTGCGGGTGGGGCACAGGAACGCTCGAATTCTGCCTCGAATGAACGCGAGTCGTCACGAAGCTGGCCTGACAGCCGTTCGTGACCGGGCGCTCTGCCTCAGCAGTGGTCGGTGTGGTTCACAGACGCACGAGAGATCACACCGCGCGGTTTCGAGTTCGCGCGAACATCGCTGCGGCGCAGATCAAGAAGACGACGAACCCGATGGCGATGGAGACCTTCGCGTCGAGCTGCGAGTCATCCATCTTCGTGCGCGAGCCGATGAAGCTGATGGCGTTGTTGAGCGTGTGCGCGAGCACCACGGTGACGATGGTGCCCTGTCGATGCGCGCACCAGCCGAGCCACAGACCGAGCATCATCGCCAGCGGGCTGTGCACCGCGTCGAGGTGCCAGAAACCGAACACCGCGGCGGCGATGAAGATGCCGGCGGTCGCTCCGAATTTCTGCACGAGGCGCGTCTGCAGCATTCCGCGAAACGCGAACTCTTCGCAGAAGCCCGCGCCCAGCGAACCGATGAGCATCAACACGCCGAACAGCGCGGGGTTCATCTGCTGCGCGGCCTTGTCGAGCATCTCGAGCGACATGCCCTTCGCGCCGATGAGTCGCACCACGCCCATCGACAACACGCCGACTCCGAGCGTGCCGAGCAAGGTGATGAGCAGGTCGAGTGCGGAGAATTTCTCGGGCAGCCACCGCATGCGCGCGAGCCACGGGCCGCCGTCTTGATCTTTGAACAGCGCGGGCAGCTTCCACACCGCGAGGCCGATGGAGAGCTGCGTGGCGATGAGCGAGCCGAAGAGAAACACCGGCTGCGACACCAGTTGCATCGGGTCGGCGAGCGCTTCCTTCGCGCCCTTCAGAACGATGACGACCACGCCCAGCAGGCAGCTCGCGACGAGCATGCCCATGAACGCGAACAGCAGCGTCACCACCGAGGGCCACACGTTCCGCTCCGGTTCACTCGGAGCGGGAGCGGGCACCACCGGCTCGGGCGTCATCAGTGGAAGTCGACCTGGTACTCCATCATCGGGAACATCGTCTCGCGGCCGGTGACGACCTCACGCGCGAGCCCCGAAAGTCCCGGCACCTTCTGGAAGAGCGGCTTCAAGCCCGACGCCTCGACGGTCTTCTTCAGCACCGCGGTGCCGATGTCGAACTGCGCTTCGTCTTCGTCTTCGTTCGGCGCGAGCACTTCTTCGAGGAAGGTGCGCTTGCGATCGAACAGCTTGAGCGAGACCGTGTCGCCCGCGGGAATGCTCGCCTTCGCCTTCGCGACTTCGATGGCCTTCGGGAAACCGCCGAGCTCGTCGACCAGACCGTTGGCCTTCGCCTGCTCACCGAGCCACGTGCGGCCCTGCGCGAGCTCCTGCATCTTGTCGACGTCCATCTTGCGACCGGCGGCCGCGAGCGAGACGAAGCGGTTGTACGAGGCGAACAAGTCGGTGTCCCACCGCTTGGCTTCTTCTTCGGTGAAGCCGCGCGCGCCGATGACCGCGTCCGCGTGCTCGCCGACCTTGAACGTCTCGTTGTTCAAACCGAGCTTGTCGTAGAAGCCGCCGAGGTTCGGAATCACCGTGTAGATGCCGATGCTGCCCGTGTACGTCGTGGGCTGCGCGACGATGGCGGTGGCGTCCATCGACACCCAGTAGCCGCCGCTCGCCGCGACATCGCTCATCGACACGATGACCGGCTTCTTCTCACGCGCGCGCGCAATCTCACGGCGCACGTAGTCGCAGCCGAGGCCCGCTCCGCCCGGAGAATCGACGCGGAAGATGATGGCCTTGATGTCGTCGTCTTCGACCGCGCGACGCAGCGACTTGATCAACGGATCGCTGCCCTGGTTGCCGTCGCCACCACCGAACGGATCATCGCTGCCCTTGCCGCTCACGATGAGGCCCGACGAGTAGATCAACGCGAAGGTGTGCTTGCCGTCTTCGAGGCCCGCTTCCGACGCCGACACGTTCTTGTAGCGGCCAGCGGCGACGAACTTGAGCTTGTCCTTCGCCTCGAGCCCCAGCTTGGTGCGCAGCAGCGTCTCGACCTCGTCCTGGTAGCCGAGCTGATCAATCAGCTTCTGCTCGAGCGCCCAGTCGCTCTTGGTGCGGCCCTCGTCGATCAGCTTCTTCACCGCTTCTTTGTCGAGCTTGCGCGCGGTCGCGACGTTGTCGACGAAGTGCTCGAAGGCGACCTTCAGGTTCTCGTTGATCATCTCCTTCACCGGCTCGGTGAACGCCTTGCGTCCCGTCTGCTCACCGCTCACCGACTTGTACTTTCCGTAGCG
This sequence comes from Archangium sp., assembly GCA_047600485.1. GTDB lineage: Bacteria > Myxococcota > Myxococcia > Myxococcales > Myxococcaceae > Archangium_A. The sequence goes on along the minus strand of JASGKS010000001.1, from coordinate 7,985,984 downwards.
GAAGTACTGCACCTCGATGCCCAGCTTCTCGAGCAGACCCGGGTAGTGCGCGACGTCGGTCGCGAAGCCGTTGAACTCGAACCACGAGTCCTGCGGCATGACGATGGTGTCGGCCGCGAGCGCGAGTGAGTACTCCTTCTCACCGAGGTACTCGCTGAACGCGATGACGAACTTGCCGCTCTTCTTGAAGGTGGTGAGCGCGTCGCGCAGCTCTTCGACCTTCGCCCAACCCGTGCCCTCGAGCGGACCCAGCTCGAGCAACACGCCCTTGATGCGCTCGTCCTTCGCGGCCTTCTCGAGGTTGAACACGTGCTGCCGCACCGTGACCGGAGCGCCGCCGAAGAGCTCGTCGAAGCCCGTCTGCCGCACGTACTCGGGAATCGGGCCGCCCAACTTCATGCGCAGCACCGACTTGTCGTCGATCGACCCGCCGCCTGCTCCGCCTTCACCGCCGCCACCGATGGCCGCGAGAATGACGATGCCTGCGAAGCCGAGCGCCATGAAGCCGAAGCAACCGAGCGCGAGAATCAGCCCGGCGCCCATGCCCTTGCGCTGAGGCGCGGGCGGCTGCGGCGGCGAATACGGCGTGGGCGGCGGAGGCATCGGAGGCGGAGCGTTGGGGTCCATCATGCGCGCGAGGAGTAACACCGATCGCGTGAGCCAGCGTCCCGATTACGCTCGCGCGCCGTGAGCACCTCGCCGGCCGAGTGGTACGTCTATCCACACACTGTGGAAGGTCTGTTCTTCAAGGCGCTCAAGCCGAAGATTGGCCCGGCGCTCGCCGAGAAATTGAAGGCGTGCGGCATCGACGTCGCCGGCAAACCGCGCGAGGTGCAGCACGAGAATTGGAAGAAGGCGCTCACGCTCGTCGCCACCGAATTGTTCGAGGGCACGCTCGACGAACGCTACCGCCAGCTCGGGCGCTCGGTGTTGCTGCGCTACGAGGAAACGTTGATGGGCAAGACCGTCGTGGGCCTCATGCGCTTGCTCGGGCCGCGTCGCGTGCTCACGCGCATCAACGCCACGCTCCGCAGCGGCAACAACTACATCGAGGCGTCACTCACCGAGGTCGGCAAGCAGGCGTTCGAAGGCGCGGTCAACGAGTGCAACGGCAACCCGAACTACATCGCCGGCGTCATCGAGCAGGGGCTGATCATCTCCGGTGCGCAGCAACCGAAGGTCACCATCAAGGACTTCGACGGTCACCGCGCGAAGTTCCTCATCGAGTGGACCTGATCAAGAGCTCGCGCGCCTTCGCTTCGACCTCGCTCGCATCGCGCGACGCGAAGACCTGACCGGTGCGCACGATGGTCGGCGGGTCTCCACTCGTCGGAGTCGGACCGCCCGTCACCAGCGCGTCGAACGCATCGATGATGGTGAAGCGGAACGGCAACGCAGCGTGAATCTCGCGGTACTGGTGGTGAATTCTGTCCGCCACGTGCGTGCGCAGATTGCCTTCGCGCTTGCGGTCAGAGGCGTGCACGAAACCGAGCGCATTCTTGAAGCCCAGCGTCACGCCGGTGATGAAGTGCGTCTTCGCGCACGCCAGGTTGATCAACGCGTCAGCCGTGAAGCACAGCTTCGGCACGCGCACCGGTGGCTTCCAATGCGGCACGAGCGCGGCGTCGAGCTCGGTCCATTCCAGCGCGTCGCCTTCGAATGCGATGACCTCGGCGCCGGCCTTTCTTCCCGCGGGCGCGATGCCGTTGCGCTCGAGGTTGCCCTTCGTGTCGGGGTCGCCCCAGAAACTTCGGTCACCGGCGACCACGCGCACGCCCTGCGAGACGTAGTGACGCGCGACAAAGCTCACCACCGTCGGGCTCGTGGAGTACGGCGCCGGGTCACCCGAGTTGGTGTTCACCTTGAGCAACACCGTGCCGCCGCGCTTCACCTCGGGGAGCCCGCCCGCATCGCGAATCGCAGACTCCAGCGCACGCACGTGAGCGTCACCCGCAGGAGCGAGCAGGCCCAACACCAATGCGCGTCGCGAGAGCCCACTCATCTTCATTGAACGACCGCAGTGGCACCCTGCCCGCCCCACGCCGCCAGCTTCTCGTCGATGAACTTCTTCTCCTGTTCGTTCGCGAGGAGGCGGATCTGCTTCGCGAGCGGCTCTGCAAATCGCCCGAGCGTCGCGAGGTCCTTCGTCTTGAAGAGCTTCTCCTTCGCGGCCACAACCTGCTCCTTCGTCAGCAACTCGAAGCGTCCCACCAGCACGCGCACCGAGCTCGTCGGCGCGGGCTTCACCTCGAGCGGCAGCAGCGAATCGGTCGTCGCGCGCGGCACCAGATAGATGACGCGCAGGCCGTCTTCGAACCACGTGTCACGCCACGTCTCGAGCATCGCCTTCGCTTCCTTCTCGTAGAGGCCCGCGCTGATCAGCAACTCCAGCACCAGCGCGTGCGCGTCGTCGACCTTGCGATCCAGGTTCGGGCGCCGCACCTTGCCGTTGCTGCTGACGCGAGTGACTCCGACTTTTCCGCCGCGCGACTCGAACAGCAACGCCTCGCCCGTCATTCCACTCAGCTTGACCTCGTCGCCGTTGAGCTTCGCGCCGACCGGCAAGGCGAACGTGCCCACGCCCCGGTAGAACAGGAATTTCTCGAACTGCTGCTCCGACGAATCGTTGGTGCCGCACACGCGCACCTGCACCGCGTCGACGTTGCGCGCGGGGTAGTAGTGAGACGGCGCGCTCTCCTGCGGCAACTTCGCGATGGAGTTCGGCACCAGCTTGAACTTGCCCCAGTCGACGAGGTTGCCGCTGTACTGCCGCGCCCACGGGTACCACTCGGTGATGGCGCCTCCGGTGAACGAGACCTTGAGCGACACGTCCATCTCCGCCGACGTGTAGAAATAGATGACGGGCGTCTCCATGCGCACGTTGCCGCTCATGTCGCCTTTGCCGATGAACTGCGCGCGCAGGCCGCCCGAGCCGAGGCGTTTGACGTCGTAGACGAACGACGGGAGGTCGCTCTTGCTCGCGAGCGGGCGCCACTCGATGGGCTTGCCGTCGTCTCCCGCGACCGAGGTGAAGGTGCCCCACTCGTGGAGCACGAAGCCAGGCGACGACACGACTGCTGCGAACACGGCGGCGAGTGTGAGGTTCATGCCCCTTCAACGCGGCACGCACGCCGACCGTTAACCGAAAACGTCTTTGTTAACGGTTGGGCCGCCCGGTTCGTTGTGGTTTGTGAGTGACTGCTCTGGCCTCGATGGACGCCAACGATTCGGAGTGGTTGGCGCTCGCGCGCCGGGGAGATCGCGCGGCCTTCGAGCGGCTGTTTCTTCGCTACGCGCCGATGGTGCACGGCGTGTTGCTGGCCCGCGTCGCGCGCGCCGATGCCGACGACTTGATGCAGGACGTGTTCGTCACCGCGCTCGAGCGGCTGTCGTCTTTCGCGGGCGAGGAGAAGCTGGGCGCGTGGTTGGCGACGGTGGCGCGCAACAAGGTCATCGACGCGTGGCGCACGAAGCCGAAGTTGATGGCGGTGCAGGAAGCGACGACTTCGCAACCACCGCGGCGCGAAGCGAACGAAGTGCTCGCGGTGATTCGCACGTTGCCCGAGGCGTATCGCGAGCCGCTGGTGCTGCGCCTGGTCGAAGGGCTGAGTGGTCCGGAGATCGCCGAGCAGGTCGGGCTGACAGCAGACTCGGTGCGCGTGAATCTGTTTCGCGGAATGAAGTTGCTGCGCGAGCGGCTCGGTCTCGCAGCGGAAGAAGGAGAAGACGTATGAGCTACCTCTGGGACAAGAAGAGCGACGGAGATCCCGGGACGCGTGAGCTCGAGTCGTTGCTCGGCTCCGAGAAGTTCAGCGGCATGAAGTTCCCCGCGCCGGCGAAGCGCAGCTCGTCAGGTCGTCGTGTGGCGTTGGGCGTGGTCGCGCTGGCCATCGCCGCGGCGGCGACGTTCGTCGTGCTGCGCCCGCGTGACGTGGTGCACCTGCGTGTCGGTGGTGAACAGCGCACGGTCGCCACCGGAGAGTGGATCGAGACGAAGGAGCCGGTGACGCTCTCGCTCGCGCGCGACATCGGCATGGTCGAGGTGCAAGGCGACTCGCGCGTGCGCGTGCAGCGCGTCGACGCGGAAGAGCAGCGGCTCGAGCTCGCGAGCGGGAAATTGCACGCCGTGGTGAATGCTCCGCCGCGGTTGTTCGTGGTCGACACGCCGAGCGCGACGGCGGTGGATCTCGGGTGCGAGTACACGCTCGCGGTGCAGCGCGACGGCAGCTCGCGGCTCGACGTGCTGAGCGGCAAGGTGGTGCTCGAGGGAGGCGGGCGGACGACGACGGTGCTCGCGGGAATGTGGGCGGTGTCTCGAACCGGTGCCGCTCCGCAGGTCGCCATCGATCGGCAGGCGACTCCGGCGTTCGTGACCGCGGTGCAGCGCTGGTCGGTGCAGCCCGATGACGAGCTGCTCGCACTGGTGCTCGCGCAGGCCGACAAGCGCGACACGATGACGCTCTGGCAATTGCGCGCGCGCGCTTCGGACGAGGCGCATGATCAAATCGACGCGCGCATTCGCGAATTGCTCTCGGTGCCGACCACCGCGCCGGAACAGAGCGTCTGGGAAGCGTGCGGCACCGCACGCGCCGCTCTGCCCTGACGATGCCTCTCGTTCGTCGAGAAGACACCTGGAGTCTCTGAGCCTCACCCGCACGTTTCCGCAGATGGACGGCGGCGATCGATGTCCCGCGAGTTTGCGTCCGGCACGCGAAGTGGACCGTCGCTGTTCACCGCGGCGATTCACGCCGCGACTCACGACGGGGACGACCATGGTGGAGCGAATCGGAACAGCGGCGGCGACGACGACTGAAACGGAGACTGATCAACCGGCACTCACCCGAGGGGCGAAAGGCCCGGCGGTGAGCGATGTGCAGAACCTGCTCCTGCGCAACGGCAACTCGCTCACGGTGTACGGCGCCGACGGGCAGTTCGGAGGCGAGACGGCGGCCGCGCTGATCAACTTCCAGAAGAAGAACGCGCTGCCAGTGAGTGGCATCGCCGACGCGCAGACACTTCACGCGCTCGACGAAGCGGCACCGGCCTCGCCTCGCTACGACCGTCTGTTCGCGGACGGAGTGCTCAAGGGCGTCATCGCGGTCGGCTTCGACGAAGTCGGCTCGCATCTCGGAGAGCAGGAAGAAGTGGTTCGCGGTCTGGCGGCGCGAGGCTTCGTGCGCGAGGGCGACACGCTGACGCGCGAGTTCGAGCGCGATGGGAAGAAGGTGAAGATTCAGCTCGAGCTGATCACGCCTGATCAACCGAACGCGAAGGAGCGTTTCGCCCGTGGCATGCGGACCGACGAGTTGGTGCTGTACGGCGGTCATGGTCGCTACGGCTCGGGGCCCGATTTCGACGACATCCATTCGCCTGCGGGCAACTTCGTGATCGGAGCTCCGTTCGAAGCGGGTCACGTGACGCTCGGAGCGAATGATCTCACCGCTGTGCCGCTGACTCCGGAGTACCAGCTGATGTTCTTCGACGGCTGCAACACGTTCCGTTACTTCGATGACCTGCGAGCCAAGTCGGGCAAGACCATCGACGGGCTCGACGTGGTGGGTTCGAACACCGAACTCTACTGGAGCGAGACCGCCGAGAACCTGCTCGCCGCGCTCGACGCCGTGTCGAACGGTGAGGACCTCGAGCAACTGATGACGCACCTCGATGCCATCAATCGCATGCCGCCCGGGACGCACGCCTTCCGGCCCGACGGCTTCGACTGAGGGAGAGGGTTGGGGACCTATTCTTCAGAACCCGACGAAATTCCCAACCGCCGAAGCATGCGATGCACCGACTGGCGCGGCAGACCCGCCCGCTGCGCCGCCCGGGTCACCACGTTGTTCGCCGCCTTCAAGTGCTCCAACAGGTACGTCTTCTCGAAGCTCTCGAGCACCCGGTCCTTCGCCTCGTGGTACGGCAACGCGAGGAGCTGACTCGACATCTCCGCTCGCAGCTTCGCGCCCGACGTCTCGTCATTGCCTGCGTCGAGGTTCTTCCCGAGCGCGCGCGCGATCGAGGCCGCTCCGAGATCAGGGAACGCCGCGAGTCGCTCGAGCACGTTGCGCAGCTCGCGCACGTTTCCGGGCCAGTCGTGGCGCGCGAGCATGTCGATCAACTCCTCGCTCAGCGGCTGCGAACCCTTGTTGCGCGACTCGAACAACCGCACCAGCTGCGGCACGTCATCGGGCCGCTCTCGCAGCGGAGGCACGCGCACGCGGAACACCGACAGCTTGAAGAACAAGTCTTCGCGGAAGCGCCCGGCCTTCACCTCGGCCTCGAGGTCCTTCTGCGTCGACGCCACCACGCGCACGTTGATCTTCGCGGTGCCGCCCACGCCGGGCCGCTTGATCTCCCGCGTCTCGAGCGCGCGCAGCAACTTCGCCTGCAACCCGTTCGACAGATCAGACACCTCGTCGAGGTACAGCGTGCCGCCCTCGGCTTCTTCGAACGCACCAGGCCGCGCGGTCGGCCGCGACGCCGACACGTCGTGACCGAACAAGTCGGAGTCCATCAGCGGCTCGCTCGACGCACCGAGGTCGACCACCACGAACGGCCCGTCGGCGCGCGAGCTCTTCTGATGCACCGAGCGCGCGAGCGATTCCTTGCCCGTGCCCGCATCACCTTCGAGCACCACCGGCGAATCAGTCGGCGCAGCGCGCTCCAGCACCGCGAACAGGCGACGCATGACGAGACTGCGGCCCAACGTGTCACCGAACCGCTCGTGCGGAGAGAGCGGCCACTGAATCTCGGTGCGCTCCGGCTCGAAGCGCAGCTCGGTGCGACCGACGGTGATGCGCACCTTGTCCGAGATGCGCCCGTCCATCACCTGCACGCCCTCGAGGTGCACGCCGTTGGTGCTCCGCAGGTCTCGCAACCGATAGCCGCCAGGCCCGCCCGTGAGCTCGAAATGGCGGCGCGAAACCGAGGTGTCGGTGAGCCGCAGCTGACATGACTCGTCGCTCCCGACCACCACCGGCTGGCCCTCGAGCACCACTTCCTTGCCCTTGTCCGGACCCTTGGTGACCGACAACCGCGCCCTCGGAAAACGCGCCATGTCGGCGTGCAGAACTTCCGTCATCTGATCGAGCGCCATGTGGGTGCCAACCTACTCGTGCGGGGGAACGCAAGGGGGCACAAACGCGTGCCCTCGGGCGTCCCATCGGGTTGAATACACGGCAGGTGGTTGCGTCTGATCGCCCGACTCACACCTCGCAACAGAGGGAAGACATGAAAATGCCAATCAAGGGAACCATCTTCGCCATCGCTGCTCTCGGAGTGCTGAGCAGCGGCTGCGTCGTTCGGACCTACCCGCGCACCACGCGAGTCGTCACCACGACCTGCGACGCGCGCTACGCCTGCGCCAACACCTACTACTGGGACGAATGGCGCGGCTGCTACGTCTTCTACGACGGCTACCGCTACTACGACGCGCTCGGCACGCCGGGGACCTACCCGCTCCCGCCGCAGAACATCGTCATCACGTACCCGCCGGCGAGCTACGTGCCGCCCTCGTACTACGTGCCCGCGGCCAACACGTACACGCCTCCGCCGCGCTACCAGTCGGCGCCGCCGAACTACCACACGGCGATTCCCATCGGCTGGCACACCGCCCCGCCGCGCGCTGGCTACAACAACGGGTACAACAACGGCGGCTACAACAACGGTGGCTACAACACGGGTGGCTCGGGCTACGTGCCGCCTCCTCCGCCGAACAACAACGGTGGCTACCGCCCGCCGCCTCCGCCGACGGCCAACAACAACTACCCGCCTCCTCCGCCGAGCTCGGGTGGCTACGTGCCTCCGCCTCCGCCCAACACCACAGGTGGCTACCGCCCGCCGCCGCCGCCGAGCAGTGGCAACACGGGCTACGTCCCGCCTCCGAACACCGGGAGTGGCTACGTTCCGCCGCCGCCGCCTCCGGCGACCAGCAGCAACACCGGCGGCTACGCGCCTCCGCCTCCGCCGTCGAACGGGAACACTGGCTACGTGCCTCCGCCTCCGCCCTCGGGTAGCGGCAACAGCGGCTACGCGCCGCCGCCCCCGCCGTCGTCGGGTGGAGGAACGGTCTACACGGTGCCGCCTCCGAACACGGGTAACTCGAACAACGCCAACACCGGCGCGCCGCCTCCGCCTCCGTCGTATGGCAACAACACGCCGCCTCCGTCGTCGGGTGGTCGTGGTGGGTTCGCGCCTCCTCCGGTGACGTACGTGCCGCCTCCTGCGCCGCCTCCGTCGGGCACCAGCCAGCCGGTGCGCCCCAACATGACGACGTCGACGTATGCACCGGCTCCGGCTCCTGCTCCGGCTCCCGCGCCGCCGCCGCGCCCGTACTACGGCGACGTGAACCGCAACCTGCCCTACACGGTGAACCCGTCGGTTCCGAGCGGCCCGCCGCCCGCGCCGGGTCCGGTGAAGAAGAGCGGAGGCCCGACGATGGCTCCTCCGCCGCCTGGTGGACCTGCGCCTGGTGGCAACCGCATGGCCCCGCCGCCGCCGCCGCACTGATCAATCGCGGCTGACACCCTCGCAGTGCACGAGCCCGCTCCTTCCCGGAGCGGGCTTTTGTGTTAGTGCGGCGCCCTTCAGAAATTCCCGAGGGGGCCTCACGTGAAGCGCATCTCGTCGTTGTTAGTGTTGTGTGCAGCGGTCGCCGCCCACGCGTCGGGCTTCTACTTCGGCGACAACGGCGCGAAGTCGATGATCCAGGGCGGCGCGTTCACCGCGCAGTCCGATGACCTCACCGCGATGATGTACAACCCCGCGGGCCTCACGCAGCAGCAGGGCTTCTCGTTCCTCGCCGACATTCAGCTGTTGCGTCACGACGTGAGCTACCTGCGTCAGGACCCGGGCTTCGACCCGGCGACGGCGATGTCGCAGTTCAACGACCCCGAAGGAAAGATCCGCACGGTGTCGAGCCAGAAGGACCCGTACGTGCTCCCGTTCTTCGGCATCGGGTATGGCTTCAAGCTCTTCGGCCGCAGCGCCAACGTCTCGGCGGGTCTGTTCGCGCCGCCGTCGCAGGGCCACTACGTCTACCCGACGCCCGACTACACGAAGAACGAAGCGAACACCGCGTTCGCGCAGTCGCCCATCAAGTACTCGCCGCAGCGCTACGCGATGATCAGCAACGACATCATCATCGCGTACCCCACGCTCTCGCTCGCCTACGACGCGCACGAGATGTTCAGCATCGGCGTCAGCGCGCAGCTCACCGTCTCGAACTTCAAGCAGACCCAGACGCTGTTCGGTGGCGACGTGCTCGGCATGAACCCCATGACGCAGCTGCGTGAAGACCCGAACTACGACGCGACGGTCTCCATCGACCTGCAGGGCCAGGTCGGCTTCACGGGAATTCTGGGAGTGCTCTTCAAGCCGTCAAAGTACGTGCAGATCGGCGCGTCGGTGCGGCCTCCGGTGCCGTTCAAGGGCCGTGGGAAGATCAGCGTCGAGCTCTCGCAGTTCTTCAAGAACGCCGGAGCGACCGTCACCGGTGATACCGCCACCCTCACCATGACGCTGCCGCTCGAGGTTCGCCTCGGTGCGCGCGTGAAGCCCATCGAGCAGCTCGGCATCAACCTCGACCTCGTCTACCAGGGGTGGAACTCGGTCGATCAGCTGCTGCTCACGCCCGAAAATCTGGTCATCAACAACATGGGCAACGAGACGACCATCGCGCCGTTCGCGCTCAAGAAGAACTGGCTGCCGACGTTCAGCGCGCGCCTCGGCGCGACGTTCAAAATCATCCAGTACCTCTCGGTGAGCGGCGGCGTGTTGTTCGAGACCGGAGCCGCGCCGACCAGCACGTACTCCGTCGACTGGACCCACCCCACGCGCTTCATCTTCACCGGCGGTCTCACCGGTCACCTCGGCCCGCTCGATCTCATCGCCGGCGTGATGGGCACTCCGACCAACACCACCGTCGTCACCGATTCCGTCGTGCAGCGCGGTCAGGCCGATGCGAACTCGGCGCCCGCGTACGTCGGCAACGGCATCTACACGTCGGGCGGCTTCGGCTTCATCTTCGGCGTGCGCGGCAACTTCGGTGGCGGCGCGAAGGAGACGCCGAAGGCCGAAGAAGTGAAGCCGGCTGCTGAGGCGGCTCCCACGCCTGCGCCTGCCGCGACTCCCGAGACGGCTCCGGCGCCGGCTCCGGCGCCGGCTGAGACTCCGGCTCCCGCTCCGACGAACTGATCAGCTACGCCGGCTCCGCGTGGCGCAGGGTGATCAGCGTGACCTCGGGATCAGAATTGATCCGCGGGAGTCTCGTGCCGCGCCCGAACCCCAGCCCGCGATTCACGTAGAGCTGATTGCCGCGCACGCGGTACGCGCCGCGGTACCAGGGCTGCCCCACGCCGCGGAAGATTCCCTGCGTCAGCTTCGGCACGTCCCACTGACCGCCGTGCGTGTGGCCCGACAGGCAGAGCACGTCTTCCCACGCCGGCAACTTCGCGGCGGCGCTCGGCGTGTGGGTGAGCACCAATCGTGAAGCGAGGCCCGCACCCTTGTACGCCGCGTCGACGTCGTCGTGACCGGTGGTGCTGTCGTCGACGCCGATGACGTTGAAGTCGACTCCGCGCAGACGCAGCGCGGTGTTCTCGTTCTGCAGCACGCTCACGCCGATGCGCTCGAGCCCGTCGTGGATTTCGCGCGGGCCGCTCCAGTAGTCGTGATTTCCGAGCACCGCCACGCGGGGCGCGACGAGCGGCTCGAGCAATTCGGGCACGCGAGAGAGCGGGTCTCGCTTGCTGGTCACGAAGTCGCCGGTGAGCACCACGAGGTCGGGCTCGAGCTCGTTCACCTCGCGCACCGCCGAGATGATTCGCCCGTCAGGCACTCCGTTGCCGATGTGGAGGTCGGACAGCTGCACCACGCGCAGCCCGTCGTGCGCCGGGTCGAGCGACAGCGAATGCACCTCGACCTCCGCGCACTCGAAGTACTCGTTGGCGATCATCTTGCGCTGCTTGCGCGCGGCGGCCCTCGCGGAGAACGGCGCGAGCGCCATCGCGGAGAAACTCTCGAGGATTCGGCGGCGAGTCAGTCTGGGCATGTCGAGGTCGAGGTGTGCAGACGTCCTCCTTCGGAACAGCTCACCACGCCCCTGATTCCCCAGCACGCCGACTGCATGGTGGTGATGCGCTCAGCTCCATCAATCCACTCACCGCGCGCGGTGAGTGCGCCCGAGCCCTGTCGATGTCGCGGGACGTCTCGGGACACCAGCTGGAGCGCCGAACACGGCATACTCGTCTGCTCGCTCAGTCCATTCAGTCGTCCGGGGGTCTCATGAAGCTGCGCCTCGCTGCGCTGTGCTGTCTCACGTTCGTCGCGTGCGCCCGAGACCTCGGCCTGCCTGATCCACCGCCGACCACTGCTTTCATCACGGGCCGCGTCATCTCCGCCGTGCCCGGCAGCTCGCAGAGCGTTCCGGTGAAGAACGCGTCGGTGTCGATGCTCAACACCAACCTCTCGGCCGTGACCGATGAGCGCGGCGTGTTCAACCTCGGCCCCGTTCCTGAGAGCACCTACCGCCTCTTCTTCACCGCTCGCACCGCGACCGGCACGCGGCAGCGCATCGTCAACGGCATCCGCGCGAAGCCTGGCTCCACCAACAACCTGGGCGACATCTCGCTGCAGGAAAACGCGCTGCTCACCGGCCGCTCGCTCATTCAGGGGCGCACCGCCGGCAACATCGGCATCACCATCTTCTCGCCCGGCACCGACTACGTGACGACCTCGGCCGACAACGGCGGGTGGCTCCTCACCAACTTGCCCGAAGGCACCATTCGCGCGACCGCATGGCGCCCGGGCTTCGTGCCCGCCACCACCACCGACATCGACTTGCAGGGCGGCGTCGTCACCTCGGCGGTCGACCTGGTCCTCGAGCCGGAGAACATGTCAGCGCCGCCGGGCAGCATCGAAGGCTCGGCCGTGGTGATGGGGCACGACGATTCGGCCAACGTCACCGTGAAGGCCATCTCGACCACCACGCGTGAAGTGCGCGGCACCGTCGTCACCGGCGCCGATGGAAAGTTCGTGCTCGCGAACCTCGCGTCAGACCTCTACCTCGTCACGCTCGAACTCGACGGCTACCCCAGCGCGCGCATTCCGAACCTCGCCATCTCCGACGGCGTGCAGCTCGAGCTCGACCCGGTGGTGATGGCGGTGGTGAATGACGGCAACGCGGGCCGCGCCGAGCCCATCGGTGGTCCGAGTGGTCCGCTCTTCAACCTCGACGGCGGCATCACGTCTCCCGACGGAGGCACGGTGATGACCGACGGCGGCACCATCGGCGCCGAGTGTGAAGACGACAACGACTGCGCGTCGGGCCGCTTGTGCATCGACAACCGCTGCGTGGGCTGCTCGGTCAACGTGCAGTGCCGTCCGGGCTACTCGTGCCAGGCCGGCGACTGCGTGCGCGACTGCATGGACAACGCCGAGTGTCCGAGTGGCCTGGCGTGCATCGCCGGTGCGTGCGTGGGGTGCATCACGAGCTCCGACTGTCGCGACCCCGCGTTGGTCTGCAACGGCCAATCACGCTGCGCGCACTGCACGAGCCGAAACGAATGTCCGGTCGGCAAGGCGTGTCTGCCGGGCGGCTGTGGCGACTGTTCCACCGACGGCGACTGCGGCGCTGGAGCCATCTGCGAGCAGGGCGTGTGCACCGCCGGCAACTGCCACTCGAACGCTGACTGCGCGCTCGACCAGGCATGTGTCGGGCGCACGTGCAGCGCGTGTGGCACCGACAACGAGTGCCGCGCCGGGCAGCTGTGCATCAACAGCGCGTGCGTCGTGGGCGATTGTCGCAGCGTGCTCGATTGCGCGGCGGGCCAGCTGTGCCAGGCCAACCTGTGCGGCGCGTGTGCGAACGACCCGGAGTGCGGCGCAGGTCGAATCTGTCTCCCCGGCGCGAACGGGCTCCGCTGCACCGCCGGCACGTGCCACGGCAACGGCGATTGCGTCGGAGCGTCGGCGGGCTTCCTGTGCGTGAACAACGGTTGCGTGGCGTGCAGCGGCAGCAACCCCTGCCCCTCGGGCAACATCTGCAACTCGCAGGGTCGCTGCGTCATCGGTGACTGCTTCAGCAACCTCGACTGCACGGGCCCGAAGGCAGGCTTCGCGTGCATCGGCGGCAACTGCACGCCGTGCAGCAGCAACATGCAGTGCGCGGCGAGCGGCTACGTGTGCGTCTCGGGCCAGTGCCGCGTGGGCAACTGCGTGACGGCCAACGACTGCGCGTTGCAGGGGCAGCTGTGCATCAACAACGCGTGCGTGGGCTGCAGCGCGTCTCAGCCGTGCCCCAACGGGCAGGTCTGCGACACCGACAGTCTGTGTCACCTCGGCAACTGCCTCGCGTCGTCGGACTGCAGTGGCGGCCAGGTGTGCATCAACCGCGCGTGCACGGTGTGCGGCAACGACGCGCAGTGCGGAGCGGGCAAGCTGTGCCTCGGTGGGTCGTGCGTGGCGGGCAACTGCCGCACGCCGGCCGATTGCCCCACGGGCCAGGTGTGTCTGTCGAACGCGTGCGCGCCGTGCACCAACAGCGGCCAGTGCACCGCGGGCAACGTGTGTGACACCGACGGGCTGTGCCACCCCGGCAACTGCACCACCACCGCGAACTGCGCGCCGGGCCAACTGTGCCTCAACCGCACCTGTTCGGCGTGCACGATGGACACGCAGTGCGCGGGCGGCCAAATCTGCTTCAACGGCGCATGCGTGTCGGGCACGTGCCACGGCGACTCCGACTGCTCGGGCGGCACGCAGCTTTGCAACACCTCGACGCATCTGTGCCAGTCGTGCGCGCCGACCAACCAGCTCAACAACGCGCAGTGCGGCGGAGCGGGACACGTCTGCGACTCAGCCGGCTTCTGCCGCGTCGGCACCTGCCGCACGAATGGTGACTGCAGCGCGGTGCCCGGCCAGGTGTGCGTGAACTTCAACTGCAGCACCTGCACGCAAGACAGCCAGTGCAACAGCGGCCAGCTGTGCATCGCCAACTCCTGCAAGACGGGCAACTGCCACGGCACGGGGCCCAACCCGAACGTCGACTGCGACGCGACCAACGGCGTGTGCGTGAACAACGTGTGCACCGGCAACTGCCGCGACAACTCGAACTGCCCGGCGACGGGCCTGTGCAACCTCACCACGCACACCTGCACCACGTGCACCGGCGGCGGTCAGTGCGGAGTGGGCCGCGTGTGCCACAACCCGGGCTCGGGCAATCAGTGCGTCACCGGCACCTGCTCGGCGCTCGAGGCCAACTGCGGGTTCGGCGAGGCGTGCCTCAACAACCAGTGCGTGCAGGTCGGGCCGAACACCACGCCCGACGGCGGCATGTACGTGGAAGACGCCGGCTCGTTGTCGAACGCGCGCGGGCCGCTGGTCATCTCCGGTGCTGACACGCTGTACATGGCGACGGCGCTGGCGCCGAACAGCAACTGGTCCATCGCGCTCGACCCGAACTTGAACGTGCGGTGGAAGGTGCGCGACTCGACTGGCGGTCAGGGTCGCTCGTACTTCGGTCAAGCGGGCCTCGTGCTTCCCGCGCCGGGCTTCCCCAACGACGAGCTGTTCGTGGTGGCTGACGTGAGCGGCGGCACCAACGCGCATCGCTCCGACAACGGCGCCATCGTGTGGAGCTTGCCGGTGTGGTCGCAGGACCCGGCCGCGGGCCTCATCAACGGCGTGCCGTACTACGCGGGGCACCAGTTCTCGGGGAACACGGTGTTCTGGGTGCGCGCCGACGGGCAGAACTTCCGCACGCTGCCGCTCTCGGGCTGCGGGGCCATCGCTTCGTTCTCGTGGGGCAGCCGCGGCATGTACGCGCAGTGCCAGGAAGGTCTGTTCTTGATCGACCCGGCGTCGTCGACGGTGAAAATCGTTCCCAACAACGGCAACCCGTCTCTGCTGATCAACGGTGGCAGCCAGTTCGGCGTGTTCGGCATCTGGCGCCCGCCGAACAACTACGTCGCGCGCGGAGTGAACTCCGGCACGGTGAGCTCCGACCTGGTGCTCTACGGCGGCAACGGCAACGTCGGCGGGCGTTGGCTGCTGGCGGTGAACGTGCCCGACGACTGGGTGACGAACTCCAGCTCGACCTCGACGTGGACGGTGTGGGGCACGACGGCGGTGAACTTCGCCGGTCACGCCATTTCGATCGACTCGACGGGCGCGGCGACGTTCGTGAACACCAACGCGATGTACAAGGTGAACATCTTCACCGGAGCGATCATCTCGCAGACCGGCGTGCCCAGCCCCGCGCACGGCGGTGAGTTCAACGCCTTCAGCAACAACCAGAACATCGAAGTGCAGAGTAACCAGCTGCAGGGCTACGTCTTCGCTGACGGCGTGGCGAACTCGCCGGCCCCGACGTGGACGTTGCCCACCGTGCCCGGAAACTTCCTCTCGGTGCCCGCGGTGCAGCGCAACCTGAGCTCGAGCGGCAACCTCGTGGTGGTGCAGAACAACTCGACCGGGCAGCCGACGGTGCGGGCGTTGGCTCCGGCCGATGGTGGCTCGTTCTACGCGCCGCCGCCGACGTGGTCGCAAGCGGGCAACCCGTCGAACCAGAACACCGCTCCGGCGTACCAGTGCACGACCAACGCGCAGTGTGCGTCGACCGAGACGTGCATGTTCGGTCGCTGCGCAGGCCAGTGCCGCACCGCCAACCAGTGCTCCGCGGGGCAAGGCTGTGCGCTGACGACGTGCGGAGTGTGCTCGGCGCAGTCGCACTGCCGAAGTGGAGAAGTGTGCTGGGCGGGCGGCTGCATCGCATGCACCGGCATGGGCTGCTGCAACACGTCGGCTGATTGCACCGGCGGCGGGTTCTGCCAGTCGGGCCAGTGCCGCACGTCGCCAGCGTCGGGAGGCCCGGGCTCGTTCGCGCTCGCGAACCAGACGCCCGCGAGTCAGTCGGCGAACATCACCGCCACGCCTGACGGCACGCTCTACCTCGGCTCGGTCAGCGGCAGCACGCCGTCGTGGAAGGTGGTCACGCTGGCGGGTGGCGTCACGACGACCGCGAGCATCACGCCGGGACAAGTGACGGGAGGCGGCCGGCCGCTGCTGACCGCGGTGACGGTGGGACCGACGACCACGATGTTCTTCGCGGGCATGAACAACAACAACCTGTACTCGGCGCCGGCGAGCAGCTCGATCGGCTCGTGGACGACGTCGAGCTACTCGGCCTTGGTGGGCACGCAACACCTCGCGCAGACGATGTCGACGGCGTTCAACGGCATGCCGCGCGCGACGCTCGCGATGACGGGCGCCACGAACTTCAGCGGAGGCTCGGCGGTGATTGCGGTCGACGTGGCCAACGCCGCGGTCGGTGGCGCGAACGCGGGTCTCCTCTGGGTGGGCGCCATCAGCAGCACGTGCAGCGTGTCGGGTGTGGGCGGCATCGAGAACCTGCTCGTCGGCTCGGACGGCACCATCTACGTGGTGTGCAGCGACAGCTCGGTGACGGCGTGGGCGGCCGATGGTGACCCGACGAGCGGCGCGCCTCCGAATCGACTGGGGTTGCTCAAGTGGCGCACCGCCGCGGTGCCGGGCTGGACTTCCGGTGCGGCGTACAAGCCGGCCATCGGCAAGACCGCGTCGGGTGACGTGCTGTACCTCTCGAAGTTCGGCGGCACTCCGAGCATCGCGGTGCTGAACCTGGCGACGGCGACCAACGGCACGGTGCCGACCGAGGTGTTCGTCGACGGGACCACCGACATCCTCACCGACAATCTCGGCCGCGCGGTGACGCTCGGCACGGGGACGACCAAGCAAATCGCCGTCGTGTCTCCGACCGGCACGGTGCTGGCGGATCAGAAGTTCTGGGCGCCGGCGGGCAGCTCACACGTGCTCACCGCGGAAGGTCAGCTCATCTTCCCTGACACCAACTCCGGCGGGCGCATCGTCGGTGTGTTCGTGAACCCGCCGCAGATTGTCGACGTGTTCGCGGTGACCGGAGCGGGCAACCTGGCGCCTGATCAGTACAGCGGGGTGATGGTGTTGCCAGTCTCTGCTTCGGTGCCCAACGGGATGCTGTCGTTCGACCACCAGCCCGCGGCGGGCACGTTGCGGAGCTTCAGCGTGCTGTCGTTCCCGAGCACCACGGGGCAGATGCCCAACGCGTGGAGCATGTCGGGTGCTGACCCGCAGCGCCGGTTCAGCTTGAAGACGCAGTGACGCTCGCAGACCCAACGCTCCCCGCCCGGCCGCGGGGAGCGTGAGTGCACGTCAGCGCTCGACGGGCTCGAGCTCGACCTGCATGGTGAACGGCGCAGTGGCGGTGCTGACCTCATCGGCACGCTTGGCCTCGCCGCCCAGGCTCATGATGAACGACTGTTCGACCTTGGTCGGCTTCGCGTCGGGAGGAATCTGCTTGTCGAGCATCGAGAGGAACAACAGCGCAGTGATGGTGACGAAGTTCATGGTGGTTTCCTTTTGGTTTCAGATGAGGGTGACGACTGCGACGTAGCCAGCGACGACGGAGACGGTGGAGTAGGCGCAGCTGGTCGACGACGAGCACGCCTTCAGGTCGTACGAGCCCGCAGGGATGCTGGTCATCGTGAACTCGCCGTTGGGTGACAGCACGCGAGAGCCGAGCTGATCAGGGCCCCAGTTGCTCGAGCTCTTCGGAGACAGATAGATGAAGAGCACCGTCACCGTGCTGTGGTTGACGACCTTCACCGAGCCGGTCGTCGACGTCGGAGTGGTGAGGCACAGGCGCGAGCTCGGCCCGCAGAACTGCGCCGACGTGCACGTGCTGCACACGCCGCCTCCGGTGCCGCAGGCGCTGTCCGCCGTACCGGGCTGGCACACGCCGCTCGCGCTGCAGCAGCCGTTGCAGTTCGACGGGCTGCAGGTCGGCGCGCTCGCAGCGCACATGCCCGACGAGTTGCACGTCATGCCTCCGCCGCACGAGGAGCAGACGTTGCCACCGCCACCACACGCGGAGTCCGCGCGGCCCGGTTGGCAGATGTTGTTCGCGCAGCAGCCTCCGCAGTTGGACGGCCCGCACGTCACCGTCTGATTTCCGCCTCCGCTGCCCCCGCCGCCGCCCGGTCCACTGCCGGGGCCACCAGCAAAGCCACCACCAAAGCCGCCACCACCAAAGCCACCGCCACCGCCGCCGCCATACGGGCCGGGTTGCGGGCCACACGCAGCGGAGAGAGAGAGAACGCCCAACAGCGACACGACCCACAGAGATTGTTTGAGCATGCGAGTCGCGAGTGCAATGCGGAGGCCCGCTGCAACCGCACGCATCTTCGTTGGCCGCGCGCAGCCATCGCTCAGAGGGTGAGCAAGGTCTGCTCACGAGTGAGCATGGGCCGCGCTGCGGCTGAGCTGATCAGCGCCCCGCGTCGGCGGCCCAGGCGTCGAAGCGTTTCTTCAGCTTCGCCTTGTCGGCGGCGGTCAGCGCTCCGAGCTGATCAGTCACTTCGCGAAGTGCGTCGGCCGCGTCTTCGTCGTCGGGATCATCGAGCAGCGCGAGCTCGAGCTCTTCGCGCGCCATCGGCAATCGGCCCATGCGCTGCAACGACACGCCGAGCAGCGTGTGGCCGAACGGCACGAGCGGGTCTTGCGTGGTCGCGGTCGTGAGCACCGTCACCGCTTCTTCCGTCTTGCCGTTGGTCGCGAGCCAGTGACCGAAGCCGGCGAGCTCCGCGGGAGTGGGCGTCTCTCCGAGCCACTGCAGGTACACCTCCCGCGCTTCGTCGACGCGGTCTTGTTCCTCGAGCAGGTTGATCAACCGCTGCGCCACTTCACGGTCGCGCTTCTCCGCGAGCTGCGCGCGCAGATCTTCCTCGCGCTTCACTTCCTTCATGCTGAGCGCCTCGCGATGTTTGTCCCACACCGCCTTCGCGTCCTGCTCACGCCCCGCGTTGCGCAGCTCGAACTGCAGGTCGCCCGCCAACGACTCACTCTGCGGGTTGGCGTCGAACTTCGCGCGCAGCGCGTCGATCTTCAGGCGCTGCACCTTCTCGGCCGGCGTCTCGCTCCCGTGCGACATCAGCAAGTACGGCAGGCCGATGACCGACACCGCGCACACCAACTCGAAGATGACGACGTTGCGAATCACGCGTGCGCGCTGCGAGGCCAGCTCATCGAGCTCATCGGGGTCGGTCGGCTTCGGCAACGCAGGGCCTTCGACCACGAAGCTCCCGCTGATCAGATCAGCCAGCGTGCGGCCATCAGGCCGACCGGGCGCGATGAGGTGCCCCACCACCGCCACCGCGAACGCCGACGAGCACGCGCAGGTCATGATGCCGGCGAGCGCGGGCGGCGTGATGCTGCCTCCGATGTTGAAGCGCATCGCGATGAGGCTCATCACCGCGGTGAACAAGTACGCGAAGGGAAAGAAGCCGCGCCCGAGCAATTCGCGAAACGCGGCGTTCGCAAGGTCGAGCGAGTGGCCCGTCTTGCCCACCACCTCGAGCCCCATGATGTGCAGGCCGATGGTGCGCTTGAAGGCTGAGATGGGCACCACCGAGTAGCCGACCAGCACCGCGAGCACGCCCCACATCGGCAGCACGATGCCCTTGAGCATCAGCGGCGCGACGAAGGTGATTCCCGAGAGCACCGACAAGAAGGCGGCGTCGATGAAACCCGCGGTGACGCGCTTCGAAATCGGGGCGGGATTCGGGGCGAAGTTCATCGGCCGCGCAGCGTATGTCAGGCGACGTCCGCCGACGCGGCTCCTGCGCCCTGCAGGTCGTGCGAGAGGGAACAGGCGGCACGAGGCGTGAAGTACGTTCCGCGCATGGGCCCAGCCATCGCCGTCGCAGTGGTCGCCGTGTACGCCGCAGTGCTCGCCGTCATCATCACGCTCGCGTTCCGCTGGTCGCGCAGCATCCTCGAGAAGAAGCAGGACATCGTGAGCGCGGACCTCGCGGCCCAGGGCGGCAAGGTGGGCGCGGCGGCGAAGAGCGGTGGTCTCTACGTCGGCAGCGACGTGCCGGTCGAAATCGACGGCAAGCAGATCATCACCAACGTCCGCTACGTGAGCCGCAGCTACGTGCGCGCGAACTTGAAGGTCACCGGCCACGCGTTGCCGTGGGTCACCGTCTATCCAGAAAAGGGAGTCGACAAGTGGGGCAAGGTCATCGGCCTCAACAAGGAAGTGCAGACCGGCGACCCGCTGTTCGACGAGATGGCGTACGTCGATTCGCTCGAGAACGAGGAGTCGGTGAAGCGGTTGCTGGCGCCCGACGTGCGCGCCGCCGTCGGAGCGTTGCTCGCGCTTGGCTTCAAGGTGCAGTTCTCAGCCGCGGGCATCGACGCGTTCCAGGTGCTGCACGCCTTCACGACGCTCAAAGACTTTCAATGGGGAGCCGCCGGCCGCGCGCTGGTCGCGCTCGAGAAGGTCGTCCCGCGTTTCGAGGGCGTGTCGCCGACCGCTCCCGGCTCGAAAAAAGCGGTGGCTCTCGTGGTCGGCATTCTCGCAGTCACGGCCGCCGGCTTCATCGGTGCGGCCGCGCTTGGTGATCAACTCGGCAGCTCGCTCGACGGCGTCGCGTCGCTGGGGTTGGTGCTGGCCGCCGCGTTGGTGCTGTGGACGGTGATGCTCTTCGGGCTCGCCGCGCTGGTGCGTGGTCAGTCGAACGCGATGCGTTGGCTCGTCACCGCGGCGGTCATCAGTCTCTTCGGAGTTCCAGTCTTCGGCGGCACGTGCGCGGTGTGGCTCAACCAGGCGCTCGACGACGCGCCGGCGACCACGCAGGAGACGCAAATCTTCCGCAAGTACAGCAGCAAGAACGGCCAGAGCTTCACCGTGAACGGGTGGGACGGACAGCCCGGCCGGCCGAGCATCGACTCGTGCTGGAAGCACTACCAGCAGTACCAAGTCGGAGACACCGTCACGCTCACCATCCACCCCGGGAAGTTCGGCATTCGCTGGGCGGAGAAGCTCTGATCAGACTGAGACCGGCTGCGCGCGCGCCGTGGTGATCAGCAGCACCACCGCCGAGAGCGTCATCAGAGAAAGACCGGTGATGGCGAGCGCTCCCTGCAAAGTCAGCGCGCAGAACACGCCAATCGCCAGACAGCGCGCGGCCTCGAGCGGCACCGCCCACTTCTTGCTCTCGAGCAACCCGCCCCACGCCGTCGCGGTGGCCCACAGCAGCAACGACAACACGACCTTCTGCACGGTGGTGAGCGGGGAATCGGGGCGCGTCACCAGCAGCATCAGCGGGAAGCCGAGGGCGACCTGCGCCACGAGGTACGCCTTGCTGGTCGCGATGCGCGGCGACTGGAACTTGATCTCCTGACCATCGCGCTTCCACTCACCGCGCGGCAGCTCGCGAACACCTTCGGGGCGCCAACCGGTCGGCATGAACCACACGCGCAGCTTGTCGACGAAGCGCGGCGCTTCCCACGAATCGCGCGCCACCTGCTTCCACACCTGGAAGTTGATGAACGTCGGGTCCCACGTGTTGGGAGGCGAGGTCACGCCGTAGCTGCACGTCTCGGTCTCGGGCTCGAAGGTGCCGAACAACTTGTCCCAGATGATCAGGAAGCCGCCGTAGTTCTTGTCGAGGTAGCGGTCGTTGCGCGCGTGGTGCACGCGGTGATGCGAGGGCGTGTTCATCCACGACTCGATGAAGCGCGGGAGCTTCGGCACCACGCGCGTGTGGGGAATCAGCTGCAGCACGAGGTGGAAGGCGACCATCGCGGCCATCGCGGCCGGCGAGAAACCGAACAGACACAGCGGCCAGTAGAAGAAGAACGACGTGAAGCGCTGCGTGACCGAGGCGCGGAGGGCGACGGCGTAATTCAACTCCTCGGTTGAATGATGCGGCATGTGCGCGGCCCAGCCGACGTTGGTGCGGTGGCCGAAGCGGTGGAACCAGTAGAAGAGGAAGTCGACGCCAAGGAAGAGGACGACCGCTCCCAACATGCCGGTGGGCGCGTCGACGAGGCGGTGCTCGTAGAGCCAGGTCAGCAGCGGCGCCCAGAGGAACGCGACCAGCACGTTCACGCACTGGTTGATGATGGCCGTGCCGAGCGAGGCGATGGAGTCCTGGAACTCGTAGTACCCGTTCTTCTTCCACACGCACCAGGCGATCTCCGCGAGGATCAGGAGCAGCACGAAGGGCGTGACGACTGCGTAGACGTTGATCTCCATGGGCTGCACCCTCGCATCGCGGGCGAGGTGGGCGCGTTATCCCGGGTTAAGAAGTGAACGCGTGGATCCGCGCAGCCCCGAGGCCCAGACACTCTTCGAGCGTTTCACCGCGCTCGGGCCCATGGCGCGCGGCACGTTCGAGCAGTTCATCTCGCTCGGTGAAGAGCGCACGCTCGAGAAGCACGCGTTCTGGTCGCGCCCCGGAGAGCCGGTGCACCACTTCGCCGTCGTGCTCGAGGGCCTGGTGCGCCACTACTACGTCGACGCGAAGGGCCGCGAGTCGGTGAAGGCCTTCCGCGGCCCCGGCGAGTTCAGCGCGCCGTACGCGGAGATCATTCAGCGCAAGCCGTCGCGCACGTTCATTCAGGCGCTCGCTCCGACGCGGCTGCTCACCTTCGACGTCGACACCTTCGAGGCGATGGCGTCGAAGTCACTCGAGGTGCAGCGGCTCGCGCGGCGCTTCGTCGAGCTGCACTTCGTGGGCAAGGAACAGCGCGAGTACGAGTTCCTGCAGCTCTCAGCCGAAGAACGGTACGCCCGGTTCTGCGCCGAGCGGCCCGAGCACCTCACGCACATTCCGCAGCACCAGGTGGCCTCGTACATCGGTATCACTCCGGTCGCGTTGTCTCGCATTCGCGCGCGCACGGTGAAGCGCAAGAAGCCGAAGCGCTGAGCGCTGACGAACGTCGAGTCGCAAAGAGCCCCATTTGCGGTGCGGGATTGTGGTGCGAGCGAACGTTCCACTACATCCTCACGCCATGCCCATTCGTCGCTCGACCGACGTGAACCCGGCCGTTCGTCCCGCTTCGACCACGCCTGCTGCGGCACCCGCGAACGTGACTCAGCCAGCAGCGTTGCGACCGGCGACTGCTCCGAGCACGGGCTTCAGCGCGGGCACGACGGCGACGAGCGTGCAGACGATGGCGAATCAGATTCGCACGCTCCTGCAGGGCCACACCGACCGCAACGAGGAGAAGCAGATCCTCTCGCTGTTCAAGAACGCGTCGAAGGTCGAGCTGAACCAGCTGATCACCACGCTCTCGCGCGACGAGATGCACGAGGTGACGAGCGACATGAACGACCGCCTGTTTGGTCCCGACAACAAGACCGCGTTCATGAACCTGCTCACCCACGACCGCGTGGGCGACCTCACCATCGAGAGCAAGGCGAAGCTGATTCAGGCGATGCAGATCAACTCGACCGAGCACATCGAGGAGAAGGGCATCACCTCGCTCTTCTTGAACACGAAGGGTGCGGCGCTCACCGAGCTCAAGAATCAGATCGACGGAGCGACCGACCACCGCGACCTGCAGCAGCTGGTGTTCCACGACATCGACGACAAGAGCCTGCAGCAGCAGCTGCTCGCGCACTTCAAGGCTGAAGCGACGCCGAAGAACGCGAAGGTGAAGGTGCTCAGCGACATCGACGACACCTTCTACGCAAACTGGAAGGACGACCGCTTCCCGAAGAAGACCATCTACCCGGGCGTGCGCGCGCTCTACGCGGAGCTCGATCGCGGCTCGGCGCAGACGGCCGACCGCATGGGCGACCTGATGTTCCTCTCGGCGCGACCGTACGACCGCGCGGGCGCGAGCGAGCACTTCACGCGCGAGATGATGCACGACAACGGCGTGACGCAGGCCACGGTGCTCTCGGGCGACTTCGCGCACCTCATCGGCAACCAGGCCATCGCCGACAAGAAGTACGACAACTGGAAGCAGGTCAATCAGCTCTACCCCGAGTACGGGTCGGTGTTCCTCGGCGACAGCGGCCAGGGCGACGCCATCTTCGGAGCCCACGCCGCGGCGACCACCGGCGGCGACATGCGCTCGGTCTTCATTCACAACGTCACGCACCTGGACGAAGCGGCGAAGGCGGCTGAGCTGAAGAAGGGCGTGTTCGTCTTCGACACCTACGTCGGAGCGGCTACCGAAGCCTTCAAGCGCGGGTTGATCAACAAGCCGGGCCTCGAGCGCGTGGTGAGCCAAGCCAACCTGGAGTTCTCGCAGATCTCGTTCGCCAACCCGCAGCAGCAGGCGGCGGCGAAGGCGGATCTCGAGCGAGATACGGCGGCCGCGCGCGCGCTGCTGTGATCAATTCGTTGCGGGGTCGTCAGGCGCGCGTGACCGTCTGCGTCAGAGATGTGACTCTGGATAATTGATCAGAGAGTGGCGCGGCTGATCAGGCTGTGCCATACAAGGGTTCGGTCGGTGCGACGCATGTCTGCTTGTCGCAGCGAGGAGCGCGGGGGGATTCTCAGCGTTCCCTGTGTCGACACCGTACCGCAATCCGTTTTCCCCGATTGATCAGTGCCCTTTGAAGTGCGGCGCGCGCCGTTCTGCCGCTGCTTTCAGCCCTTCCCCGAGATCAGCGCTGCCGTAGCTCTCCGCCTGCGCGAGCGCTTCGCGTTCGAGCGCCTGCTGCAGGGCCGCGCGATCGACGCCGAGGTTCTTCTTCAGCGCACGCACCGCGAGCGGCCCACCCGACCCGCACTTCTGCGCGAGCCGTTGCGCGGTGAACACCACTTCACTCGCCGGCACCGCTTCGAGCGCGAGCCCGAGCGAGACTGCTTCTTTTCCGTCGAAGCGGCGGCCGCTCATCAACAGCTCGAACGCGCGCTGCGGCCCGGCGCGGCGAGGCACGAGGTACGTCGCGCCCATGCCCGGGTGCAGCCCGAGCTGCACGAAGTTGAGAGCGAGCTTCGCGTCGTCGGCGACCACGATCAGATCAGCCGCGAGCGCGACGCAGAGGCCGGCGCCGATGGCCGCTCCTTCGACTGCGGCGACGACCGGCACGGGCAAATCGAGCAGCGAGAGATAGCGCGCGTAGAACTGCAGCATGTGGCGGCGCGCGTCTTCGAACGACTCCTGGCGGAGCTTGTCGAGCATCGCCAGGTCACCGCCGGCCGAGAACGTGCCGCCCGCTCCGCGCAGCACCACGGCGCGCAGGTCTGATCTCCCGATCAGCTCCATGACCCGTTTCTGCAGCGCATCGCCGAGCTCGGGCGACATCGCGTTTCGTCGAGCGGTGTCAGTGAACGTCAGGGTCGCGAGGCCTTCGGTGATTTCCAACTCGACGGTGGGTGACATGTCGCGGGGTTATCGCTGATCAGCGTTCGCGCTGCACAGCGTGTGGCATTTCGGTGTTCAGGGGTTGGACTTCGCTTTCTGAACGTGAAAAGGCCCCCCGCCATGATGACGACTCTTCGCTGGATGCTGCTGGGCACTGTGCTCGGCTTCTCTGTCTCCTTCGGCCTCTCGTGTGGCCCGGCCAAGTGCACGCCTTCCTCGTGCTCGACCGGCTGCTGCGACTCGAAGGGACTGTGCACGCCCGGCGGCTCCGACGCGCAGTGCGGCGTGTCCGGCAACATGTGCCAGGTCTGCGGCCTCGGTCAGCGCTGCCAGCTCGGTCTGTGCGTGCTCACCGGCACGGGCGGCGGCACGGGTAACGGCGGCGGCACCGGCGGTGGCGCGACGGGCGGCGGCACCACGGGTGGCGGCACTGGCGGCGGCACGACGGGCGGCGGCACCGGCGGCGGTACGACGGGCGGCGGAACCGGCGGCGGCACGACGGGTGGCGGCACCGGCGGCGGCACGACGGGTGGCGGCACCGGCGGCGGCACGACGGGCGGCGGCACGGGCGGTGGCACCGGCCTCTGCGCGACGCTGCAGGCGAACGCGAACACCTTCTTCGCGGGCATGAGCTCGTGCGGTCAGATCTCGGCGAACATGCTGCCCACGGCCCAGTGCCAGTCGGCGCTCAGCTCGTGCAACAGCACTGATCAGAACCTGCTGTCGGCCTTCGGCACCTGCATCGCGAGCCAGCCGTGCACCAGCGGCAACGAGCAGAACGCGCAGAGCAACTTCTTCTCGTGCTTCGGCGGGCTCGAGACGTTGAGCGGTCCTTGCCAGTCGGCGCTGCAGGGCGGCACCGGCGGTGGCGGTGGCACGACCGGCGGTGGCGGTGGCACGACGGGCGGCGGCACTGGCGGTGGCGGACCTCCGACGGGTGGCGGCGCTCCGACGGGCGGCGGTGGAGCGACGGGTGGCGGCACGGGCGGTGGCACTCCGGGCTGCACCAGCCTCGGCTCGCCCACGGCGGTCCGCGGTGACGCGCAGTACAGCACCGGCATGTTCGAGCTCACCACTGCCGGGGGCATCACCACCGCGACCGATCCGGGCGACATCATCGGCTTCGAGGTCATCTGGGCCATCAACGGCGTCGAGCAGAACCCGGTCGTCCCGGGCTCGCAGAACCTCGCCACCGGCGGCACGTACAACACGTGCAAGTACTGCACGACGTTGCGCCGCACCTGCACCGACAACGGCACCGGCTTCACCTGCACGGGTGGCAGCTACCTCGGTCGCGTGGGCACGATGAGCGTCAGCTCGGCGCCGCGCTCGGCGACTGGCAGCTTCAGCGGCACCCTCACCAACGTCACGTTCCAGGAATGGAACCTCTCGACGGACATGCCGGTGACCAACGGCCGCTGCTTCACGGTGACGAACTTCGCCGTCACCAACGTGCCCCTGCAGTGAGAAGGGTGTGGTGGCGGCCGGGCGGGAAGTACGAGCCCGGACGCTGCCCGGAGTAGGCTTCGGCCAGACGTGTCTCTCGAGCCCGGAACGAAAGTCGGCCGCTACACCATCTCGCGCCTCATCGCGCAGGGTGGCATGGCCGAGGTCTACCGGGCGGAGCAGGACCTCGCAGGCGGCATCTCGCGACCGGTGGCGGTGAAGGTCATCCGCCCCGAGTATTCGGAGTCGCAGGACTTCCGCGAGATGTTCCTCGACGAAGCGCGCACCGCGTGCACGTTGAGTCACCCCAACATCGTTCACATCTACGAGGTCGGAGAGACCGACGAAGGCCAGCTCTACATGGCGATGGAGCTCGTCTCGGGTGAGACGCTGGCCACCATCAACCGCACCATGCGCGGTGCCGATGAGCGCTTCTCCGACGAGGCGCTGTTCTCCATCGGCATCCTCACCTGCTCGGCGCTCGACGCCGTGCACCAGCTGAAGGTCGAAGGCGGCGTCGCGAACCTGGTGCACCGCGACGTGTCTCCGCACAACCTGCTGTTGTCGACCACGGGCTCGCTCAAGCTCATCGACTTCGGCATCGCGAAGGCCGCCACCAATCGCAACCTGACGATGCCCGGAGTGACCAAGGGCAAGGCCGGCTACTTCTCTCCCGAGCAGGCGATGGGGAAGAAGCTCGACGGTCGCAGCGACCTCTTCTCGCTCGGCGTCACGCTCTACAAGTTGGCGAGCGGCGGCACTCCGTTCGACGAGCACAAGAACCACGCCGAACGGCACGCCGCGCTCGTGCGCGGACAGTGGAAGCCGCTCGAAGAGGTGTACCCCGGCTTGTCCGAGGGCTTCTACGAAGTGCTTCGTAAGTCGCTCGGCGTGAAGCCGGAAGACCGGTACCAGACGGCGCGAGAGATGCGTGAAGCGCTGGAGCGCGCGGCGTTCGACGCGCACATCCGCGTGGGGCAGTCGAGCTTGATGGGCTACCTCGACGACGACGGTGAAGTGACCGCCGACGGTGGCAGCCGCATGTCGGCGTTCCCGGGCATCACCGCGTCGCCGTCGCAGCACAGCTTGAAGCCACTGGCGACTCCGGTGGTCGCGGCGCCGAGCGCGCAGAGCATGCGGTTGCTCGAAGCGCATCGGCCGTCGCGCTCGCAGCACCAGACCGAGCGATTGCCTCCGGTGCAGAAAGAGGCGAGCGGGGGGAACAACAAGCGCCTGATGTTCATCGCTGCGTTCGCCGCGGCGGTGTTGCTCGGCGTGGGCACGGTGGTGGTGATTTCGTCGAGCGGTGGTGGCGAGCCGGTGAAGCCGCCGGTCGTCGTGCAGCCGCGCGTGACGCCGCCCAACGACGGCAAGAAGCCGGTGCTGGTGGCGACGGCGCGTGTCGACCCTCCGGTGGTGAAGGACGATCCCCCGCCGAGCGTGAACCCGATCATCGACGCGGGCGAAGAGACGGTGGTGGTCGATTCACCGCCGACCGTGAACCCGACCGCGACGGCCAAGGTGAAGCAGCCCAAGCAACCCAAGCAGCCCGTGCTCGCGCGGAATGATCAACCGAAGGACAAGCCGGCCGAGAAGCCTGTCGAGAAGCCGCAAGAAAAACCGAAGGTCGACGAGGCGATTCCCGAGGGCACGGGGAAGTTGCTGGTCAGCGTCGGTGACAACCAGGGCAGCGTGTCGGTCGCGGTCGCGGGCGAAGACTGGGGCCAGCCGCCGATTCAGAAGAAGGTGTCGAGCGGCTACTACAAGGTGAGCGTGAAGCTCGGTGACGGAACGGCCTCGAGCTTCAAGGCGACGGTGATGCCCGACAAGACCACGGTGCTCACGCTCGACCCGTCGAGCGGCAAGTGGAGCGCGCAGTTCAAGTGAGCGCCGCTGGGAGGGTGAACCCATGAATCAGCGCCTCGTTCTGTTCGCCATCGCCGCAGTCTCCTTCATCGCCTGCTCCGAGTGCTCCGACCGGCAGCAGCGAGACCTGATGACCGAGCGCGAGCTCGACGACGCCCTGGCCAACAACTTCGCGCCGTCGTTCGACGCAGGCGTCGCATTGCTCGCGAAGCTCGAGATCGACCTCGCGCCCGCCATCGAAGTCACGCCGCAGCGACTCGCCGAGCTCGCCGACGCGTCGATCGACGACATTCGCATCGAGAACAACGAGGTCCGCGGCGTGCGTGTGGCAGATCGTTCCACCGCGCGCGCGTTGATCGCTTCTCTCCACGCGCGACGCATCGACGTGCTGTGGATTCGAGAACTCGACGGGGGCGTGCTCGACATCGACGTCGAGCTGCTTGACCGCGCGCTGCTTACCTCGACGAGCGTCTTCCCGACGTGGCTCCCGGACTCTTCCGACGGCTACCCGTGCCTCTCGGACTGCAAGGCGCGCATCGACCGCATCGTCGAGAAGCGCGCGCTGCTGACGCAGTTCACGACCTCGCTCGATCGCCTGCGCCAACTGCGTCGTACACAGAAGTGGGTCGACGACGTCGCGAAGCGCGCACCGACGCCCGAGGCACGCGCTCTCCTCGATCGAGTGCTCGCCGCGGAGCTGCCCGCCGGCACGCTCATTCACTCACACAGCGAAGTGAAGACCGCGAACTCGGTCACGGTGTGCGGCTCGGGCTTGTCGATTGCCGCCTGCGAGCAGGGCTTCGACGCGGGCTGCATGATTGCCGACGTGTGCCCGGTGGGACGCCGCTGCGTGAACGCCGAAGACTGCGGCGTCATCATCACGCCGTGACTATTTCGGCGGATGCGCGGCGAGCCACTCGTCGGCTTCGGCCACGTAGTCCTTGAAGTTCGGCCCACGGCCCACGAAGTACGCGCGCACGCTCTTCACGAGGTCGACCGCTTCCTTCCGCGTCGCAGGCGAATGCCAGAGCGAACGCGCCAACTCGTAGCGAGTCACTTCGCGCAACACCGGGCTCGCCGACGGCTGCTCGAGTGACGCGAGCGCGCGGCGCAACACCTCAGCGGCCTGCTCGTGACGGCCCATGCTCTCGAGAATCGAGCCGTTCACGCTCAAGGTGCCGCTCAGCTGCGGGCTCTCTCCATAGAGACGTGTGGCGATGGTTACCGCGCGCGTCGACAGCGGGAGCGCCGCGTCGAGCTCGTTCAATTCCTGCAGCGTCTCCGCGAGGCCGCTGAGCATCGGCACCAGTCGCGTCTCGTCCTTGCGCGCCTCGGCGATGGCGATGGCCTTCTCGATGATGGGCCGCGCTTCGGCCGGCTTCTTCTGCCGCTTGAAGGTCAGCCCGTGGTTGAAGAGCGCGAGCATGTACTCACGTTGATCAGGGTCCTTCTCGAGAATGACGAGCGCTTCTTCGACCGTCTTCTGCGCTTCGGCTTCGCGCGCGACCTTCGAGAGCAACACCGCGTTCGACATCAACGCCGTGGCGAGCAGCGGGTGCGCGTTGCCGAACTGACGCCGCAGACATTCGGTCGACTGCTGCGAAGTGGCGAGCCCTTCTTCCCATTGGCTGGCGTCGACCAGCGTCGAGCCGAGCTCGCGGAGCAACTCGCAGCGCGTGATTTCTTCGGAAGGCGAGAGCTGCGCCAGACCCTTGCGCAACTTGTCCAACGCCAGCGCGTACTGCCCTTCACGGCGCAGCACGGTCGCTTCCGAAACGAGCGCCGAACGGTCGACGTCGGGGTCGCGTCCCAGACGAGTCCACGCCGCGCGCATGGCCGGCACTTTCTCGCGCGCCACCTTCACGTCGAGCTCGTCGGCGAGCAGCAGCACTTCCAGCGTGCGTGCGGCGGCGACCACGGCGTCGTTCTTGGCGGCTTCTCCGAGGACGGCGGCTTCTTCGTACGCCTGCTCTGCTTCACGTGCGGTGGCGCGCTTCTCCATCACGCGCGCTTCCTGCAACCGCGCACTCGCGACCAGCTGTGCGAAGCCGAGCGCGCCCGCTTCGCGCTTCACCTCGCCGAGCTGCTCGAGGTGATTGCCGGGGAGCGACAGGTCGATTTCCGCTTCCAGCTTGATCAGCGCGTGGTGCAGGCGATCGAAATCACCACGACGCCGCGGGTCGCCCGGAACTTCGAAGTACCAACTCTGCGCGCCACAGCCGTTGCCCGAAAGCACCGACGCGAGGTGCGTCTGCCCCTGTCGCAGCGTGTCGACGCTCGGCTTCTCGAGCAGCCGGCGAATCACCTCGAACGCGCCGAAGCGTTCCTCGAGGCACGCCTGACGCGCGGTCAGCAGCGCGCGGTCATCAGGAGGCGCCTGCTTGAGCTCGCGGCACACCGCGCCGTAGTCGTCGCTCCACGTCGAGAGGAAGCGGCGGAACTCGGTGTCGATGCGGCGCGCCGAATCACTCGCCCACACCACGCCGGTGGCGCGCACTCCGTCATTCATTCGCTGGCGAGCGGCGTCGTCCCATGCGCGCTCGACGCGTTCGTCGACGTGCAGACACGGGTCGTCGCGACGGCGCACGTACTCGAGCCACCCGAGCGCCGACGCCATCAACAACGCGACCGCGGTGATGGCGATGGGCGCACGCATCGAGCGTCGCACCGGAGCGGGCCCGCGCAGCTCGCCGAGCAACTCGTCCATCGACGGGAAACGGTCCTCGGGTTTCGTCGACAGCCCGCGCAGCACCAGCGTCTCGAGCCACCCGGGCAACGTCGAGCGCGAGGGAATTCGCTCGGGAGGACCGGCGTGCACCGCGTGGCTGAGCGCCTTCAGCGTAGTGCCGAGAAACGGCTTCTGCCCCGAGAGCGCCTCGAAGAGCGCGACGCAGAAGCTGAACTGGTCGCTCCGCGCGTCGGTCTGCTTTCCGTCGAACTGCTCGGGAGACATGTACGCCGGCGTGCCGATGAGACTTCCCGCGCCGGTGATGGTGTCGTCGCCCGACTGGGTGTCGGTGTTCACGCGGCGACTCACGCCGAAGTCGCTCATGCGCGCGACGCCGTCGTCCCCGACGAGAATGTTGTCGGGCTTCACGTCGCGGTGAACGAGCCCCGCGCGATGCGCCGCGGCCAGACCTTCGCCGGCCATGAGGAAGATGCGCTGCACCTCTCCCCACGGGTGCGCTGACTGCATCCACTGCGTGAGCGTCTGGCCCTCGATGAGGTCCATCGCGATGAAGAGGCCGCCGCGGTAGTCGCCCAGGTCGTGCACCGCGACGACGTTGGGGTGCGAGAGCCGCGCGAGCGCCTGCGCTTCACGCTCGAGGCGTTGGCGCAGCGGCTTGTTCTCGACCATCGGCAGGTCGTCGCGCAGCAGCTTGATGGCGACTTGCCGCTCGAGCCGCGGGTCGCGCGCCGCGAACACCTCGCCCATCGCGCCCTGCCCCAGCCGGCGCGTGACGACGTAGCGGCCGATTTGCGCTCCGACGAGGTCTCGCTCGGCAGGCACGAAGGCCTTCACGCCGTCGGGCTCGGTGGTGGCCGAGCCGTGGCGGTCCTTGATGAGCGTGTCTTCGAGGCCCTCTTCCGGTTTCGCTTGCACCGCGGCGACAGACTTCGACTCGTGCACGGTCGCTGCGAGGTTCATCTCCTTGAGCGTGGCCTGCTCAGCGCGGCAGAGCACACACGCTTCGAGGTGGGCGTCGACACGGCGCGCCTCGTCCTCGGGGAGGATTCGCCCCAGATGTTTGGCGAGGGTGATGGATGACGGATGGTCGTCGCTCACGCGCGCGCCGGTGTTTAACAGCGGGAGTCCTCGCCGCCCCAACCCGTATTCGTTAAACCGACCGCATGCTTCTCGACGCCGCCACGCTTTCGCGCCTGTCCGGGCTGAAACTGCGCGCGCGCGCCGTGGTGGAAGGCGTGTTGTCCGGTCTGCACAAGTCTCCGCACCAGGGCCAGAGCGTCGAGTTCGCGGAGCACAAGGAATACGCGCCGGGCGACGAGCTGCGTCACCTCGACTGGAAGGCGTTCGGCAAGTTCGACAAGTACTACGTCAAACGCTTCGAGCATGAGACCAACCTCCGCGCGGTGATGGTGGTCGACACCTCGGGCTCGATGGGCTTCGGCACCACGGGCCTGACGAAGCTCGACGTGGGGCGCGTGATGGCCGCGACGCTGAGTCACCTGCTGGTGCGGCAGCAAGACGCGGCGGGCGTGGCGCTCGTGGCGCAGGGCCGGTACGCCGAGATTCCTCCGCGCGCGGCGGCGACGCATCTGGGCGTGGTGCTCGACGCGCTCGAGTCAGCGAAGCCCTCGGGGTTGACCGATTTGTCCGCGGCGGCCGACACGCTCGCCGAGAAATTGCCGCGTCGCAGTCTGGTGTGCGTGTTCAGCGACTTCTTCGACGAGCGCGCCGATGCGTTGAAGCGCGTGCTGGCGTTGCGCTCGCGCAAGCACGACGTGGCGGTGTTCCACCTCGTCGACCCGGCGGAGCTCTCGTTCCCCTTCGAAGACCCGACGCTCTTCATCTCGATGGAAGACGAGCGGCGCGTCGAGGTGAACCCGCGCGAAATCAAGGAGAGCTACCTCGAGGAGTTCGGGAAGTTCTTGAGCGCGACGAAGGACGCGTGCCGCGCGGCGGACTGCGACTACGAATTGGTGCGGACCGACGAGCCTCTCGACCAGGCCCTGCTGCGGTTTCTGGCGCGGCGCGGAGGGCGGGTGTGAGTTCCGCCGAGAAGCTGGTGTTCGAGTCGTCAGTGGAAGCGATGTTCGTGCGCTCGCTGCACGATCGCTCGTCGCCGGAACTTCGCAGCGCGCTGCGCGGCATCGGCATCGACGTCGAGAAGAAGCTGCCGCCCGCGATTTCGCGCGACGTCTGGTACCAGGGCATCGAGCTGGTCGCGAAACACGCGTGGAAGGAATTGCCTCGCGAGGAAGCGCTGCGCGCGATGGGGCGGCGGCTGATTGAGAACCTCGAGGGCACGCTGCTGGGCAAGACGTTCGGGCCGGTGATGCGGTTGTTGGGACCTCAACGGTTGTTGTTGCGCGTGCCGTTCAACATGCGCAGCGCGAACAACTTCGCGACGGCGACGGTCGAGGTGAAGGCGCCGCGCGAGTTGATCATCGAGACGACTGATGTCGGCGACGCGCCTGAGTTGTTCGCTGGCACGCTCGAGGAATTGCTGCACTGGGCGGGTGAGAAGATCGTCGACGTTCAGTTCGCGGTGACGACTTCGCCGGCGGCTCGCTACGTCGTGAAGTGGGGGGCGTCATGACGTTCGGCGCTCCGCTCTTTCTCATCGGCACGCTGGCGGCGTTCATCCCGCTGCTGGTGCATTTGTTCGACCGGCGTCGCCCGCGTGAAGTGCCGTTCGCCGCGCTCGACTTCGTGCTCCGCAGTCAGAAGCGCACCGCCTCGCGCCTGCGCCTGAAGCGCTTGCTCCTCTACATTCTGCGAACGTTGCTGCTCCTCGCCGTGCCGCTCGCGCTCGCGCGCCCGTCGTTCAGCAGCGCTGGCGTGCTCGACACCCACGGAGGCCTCGCCGCCACCGCCGTCGTGCTCGACACCTCGCTCGCGATGCGCTGGAGCGACGGCACGCGTCTCTTCGACGTCGCGAAAGACGAAGCGAAGTCGGCGCTGCGAGACCTCTCACCCGAGGAGCCCGCCACCGTCGTGGTGTGCACGCGCAGCCCGCAGGTGGCTGCTCCGCTGGGGTTCGAGCGCACGCGCCTGGTGGCCGCCATCGACGACGCACAGCCGGGCTTCGGCTCGGTCGACTTGAATCAATGCCTCGAGCAGGCCGCTCGTGCGCTCGACGACTCGCCGTTGCCCAACCGTCGGCTGGTGCTGGTGAGCGCGCTGACGCAGAGCTCGCTGCGACTCGAAGCACCTCCGCCCGTCGGAGCCAACGCCAAAGGCGAGAAGCTGAAACCCGAAGTGGTGGTGCGCGACGTGTCGAAGGGCAAGGCGCTCGGAAATCGCGCGCTCATCGACGTGCGCGCCGAGGCCGCTCCGCAGCTGGGACAGCGCGCGTGGCAGTTCACCTTCACGGTGCGCAATTTCTCGAGCGAGGCCGCGCACGACGTCGAGCTGCGGCTCGAGGTGAACGGCGAAGTGGTGTCGAAGGGCTTCGTCGACGTCAGCGCCGACGGCACGACGCAGAAGACGTTGGCGTGGCGTTTCGAGTCGGGCGGCGTGGTGACGGTGACCGGTCGTCTCGAATCGGACGCGTTGGTCGACGACGATTCGCGCAGCGTGGTGCTCTCGGTGCCGCGCCCGCTGAAGGCCATGGTGGTGAACGGCTCTCCGAGCGCGCAGAAGTACCGCGACGAAGCGTTCTTCACCGAAGCCGCGCTCACCGCGACGGGCAGCCCGGTGCGCGCGGTGGTGCGTGACGCCGACGCCGCGTGGCACGAGAAGCTGTCCGACTACGACGTGGTGGCGCTGCTCAACGTGGAAGCGCCGAGCGCCGAGAACGCGAAGCTCCTCGAAGAATTCGTGCAGAACGGCGGCGGCGTGTTCGTGAGCATGGGTAACCGCGTCGACCCTGATGCGTGGAACGCGGTGATGGGCGGCGTGCTCCCGCGAAAACTGCGCGTGGTGAAGACCGCGGTGGAGCCCAACGCGCCCGACGCCTCGACGCGCGCGGCACGCCTGACGCAGCTGGGGCTGAACCACGCGGTGCTCGCTCCGTTCAACGGCCGCGCGCGCGAAGGCATGCTGTCGACGCGCTTCTACCGGTACATGTTGTTCGAAGGTGACGGCGTCACGCCGGGCGTCGAGACCGAGGTGCTGGCGACGATGGATGACGGCGCTCCGGTGTTGTTGTCGTCGCGTCGCGGCAAGGGGCGCGTCTTCGTTTTTGCGTCGACTGTCGATCGCGACTGGAGCGACATCGCGATTCGCACCTCGTTCCTCCCGCTCATGCAGCGCATCGCCGCGTGGCTCACCGGCTCGCTCGACGAGCGCGAAGAGGTGAAGGCGGAAGTGGGCGGACAGGTGATGTTGACGCCTGAACCGGGGCAATCGCCGGCGTGGGCGCGCGCACCGTCGGGAGCAGAAGTGGCGTTGACGGCGGTGCCACAGAGTCAGGAATTTGGCGGTGGCCCGCTTCCCGAGCCAGGGCCCTACGTGGTGGTCGACGCGCAGGGTACGGTGCTGGAAAAGCTGGGTTTCGCGGCGTCCATCGACTCCGGTGCGAGCAACCTCTCGCGCCACTCCATGGATTCACTCGGAGATTGGCTCGGCGAAGATGCGGTACGCGTGGCGGGCGGCGGCGGTCCCCAACAGTCGACCCCGGTGTGGACGTGGCTCATCACCCTTGCAGTGCTGGCGTTCTTCTTCGAAGGCGTGTTGTTGCGCCGCTGATCCCGTTGCGCCGCGACAGCGTGGGGGTCACTCTTGCCTGAGATGAGCGCTGATCCGTCTGCCGCTGGTGAGCCCCGCCCGCGCGTTCTCGTAGTCGATGACGATGACGCGATTCGGCGCATGGTGAAGCTCACGCTCGCGCAGCGCTACGAGGTCTTCGAAGCCGGCGATGCGCAGGAAGCCATCGCGATGGTCGAGAAGCACGACATCGAAGTGGTGGTCACCGACGTCACCATGCCCGGCATGACGGGCGTCGAAGCGATGCCGCTGTTGCGCGCGAAGGCGAAGGGCCCGATGTCGGTGCTGTTGCTCACCGCGCTCGGAGATCAGGCGCACCGCAACGCCGCGCTTGAGGCCGGAGCCGACGACTACCTCGCCAAGCCGGTCGACCGCCGCGAGCTGTTGCTGCGCGTGCAGCACTTCGTTCGCCTCGGCCGCCAGGAACGCACCATTCGCGCGCAACTCGGAGAGCTCTCGCAGCTCACCGCGCTCAAAGACGACCTCGTCGCGCTGCTGGTGCATGACCTGCGCAACCCGCTCACCGCGCTGCGCACCGCGTTTCAATTGATCAGCCCGTCGATTCCCGCCGAGGACAAGCGGCTCTTCCAGCTCGGAGAGTCGGCATTGAAGCGCGTCATCGACGGCGTGAGTGACCTGCTCAAGGTGCGGATGCTGGAGCGCGGAGAACTTCCGCTCGAGCGCACCGACTTCGTCGGCGGAGAATTGCTCGCCGAAGTCGTGAAGACGCTCGAGGCAGCCGCGATGGGCTTCAAGGTGAAGCTCGAGCTCGTCGACGGGCCGGCAGTGAAGGTGAACGCCGACCACACGCTCATCACGCGCGCGATGGAAAACCTGGTGATGAACGCGGTTCGGCACACCAGGGAGCAAGTCGACATCTCGGTGGTGCGCGTCGAAGACCGCATCATCTTCACCATCAGCGACCGCGGCATCGGCGTGCCCGACTTCTTGAAGGACGAACTGTTCGACATGTTCGGGTCGCTGGCGCTGAAGAACGCGGGCGGCCGCAAGGGTCACGGCCTGGGGCTGTACCTGGTGCGGCTCGTCGCGCGCGCGCACGGTGGAGAAGTGAAGGTCACCGACCGCGACGGCGGCGGGGCGAACTTCGTGTTCTCGATTCCTGCGGTGGCGTGACCCATTCGGTGCTGAAGAGTCGGCATGCTCCGCTCGCTGCTGTTCGTCGCGGCCGTGGTTCCCTGTCTCGCGCTCGCGCAAGACGTCCCCGCTGCTGCTGCTGAGCCGACGCTCACGCCCGCGGCCGTCACGCCCGAGCGCGACTTGCTCCGCGAGAACCTGCACCTCTGGCATCGCGGCGAGCGCATCTCGGGCTTCGTGCCGTTCCTCGGGAGTGGCCTCGCCTCGGCGCTCGCGGGCACCTTTCTCGTCACCAGTGATTCGCAGGCCGCGAAGAGCGGCGGCTGGGTCGTCATCGGCTTCGGCGTGCTCGAAGTGGCAGCAGGACTCGCGTTCGCGTTGAGCTCGTTCGGCGCGGAAGAGCGTAGAGACCTCGAGCTCACGCAAGACCGCGCGGCCTTCATCGAGAAGGAGAAGGCGCGCTTGAAGCGCATCACCACGCTGTATCAACCGCTGTTGCTCGGCATCGAAGCGGCCGTCGCGGCGGGTGGTGGAATCACAGCTGGCATCGGCGGGCTGCAGAAGAACGAGACGATGGTCGGCATCGGGCTCGGGCTCGCGGTGCAGGGCGTGCTGTTCTTCCTGCTCGACTGGGCCGTGTCGGATCGCGCGCAGGCGTACGCGTTGTCGCTTGGACTCTGATCAATTGATCAGCTGATCAGATGATCAGCTAATCAGAAGTCGCCGCAGTACGGCGCTTCGATGGTTCCCACCAGCACGATGCCGCGCTGAGACACGCTGATGTCTGCGCGCGCGAAGCCCTGGCCGAACGAAGTGCCGGAGCTGTTGTTGAACACGTCGCGACGCACGCCGCCGTCCGCGCCAGGGCTGACCAGCACGACCGCGTCGACCGTGCCGTTCAGTTCCGAGAAGATGAAGACGCGCTCGCCTGCAGCTGGAGCCGAGAATGGATCGCGGCAGGTGTCGTGCTCGACGTTGGACAGCGCGATGAAGTTGGTCGCTTCGGGGCGCGGGCGAGTGACGCGATAGGCCTGCGCGCTGAGGGGAATGAAGGCGTTGTTCCCCTGCACGAGGATTCGTTCGTTCGCGCGATCGCCAACGCACGTGCCGTCACACGACTGTCCCGGAGCGCACGCCCGACACGCGCCGCCCGCTTTGCCGCACGCCCACGGTTGGTTCGTCTGGCACATGCCGCGGTCGTCGCAGCAGCCCTCACACGTCTCCCGGCATCGCTCGCGCGGACCGCAACCGAAGCAACCGAGAACCAGGAGAAGCACCGCCCACGCACGCATCGACCCGAGTTCTCGCACAGATCAGTTCTTCACCACGACTTCACGCGCACGGAGTGGCTTCACGTCGTCGTCGCTCAGGCCGAGTTCTCGCAGGTCGACTTCTCGTAAGCGCGGCAGCTCGAGCAACGTTGGCAGCGCCGCCTTCGTCACCTTCGACTTCATGAGGCCCACGTTGCGAACGCTGGGCGGCAACGAACGAACCACCGAATCATCAGCCGCCGTCCCCGCGAGGAAGACGTTCTCGAGGTGGCTGCCCGACAACACGCGCAGGCCCGGGGTCGTGAGCTGCGCGCTCAAGCCGAGATCGAGGAACACCAGTTTCGGAGCCTTGAGCAACGCGCTCAGCCCCGCGTCGCTGATCATCGAGCGCCCGAGCTCGAGCCGTCGCAACTCGCCCAGGGTCGCGAGCGAGCTGACACCCGCATCGCCGACCTTCGTGAAGTTGAGCTTGAGCAATTCCAGCCTCGGAACGTGCGTCCCGAGCCACTGCGCGTGGGAATCGTCGATGGCGAGGGAGCTCAGGTCGAGTGTCTTCAGCTTCGCCGCGTTGGGCAGCGCGACGAGTTGATCCAACGGAAGAAACGACTGCGGCAGGCGGAGTTCCTCCAGCTCCGTCAGGCCAGCGAGCGCTTCGAGTTGCGCGTCGTGCAGCAAATCACCGCCGAGATCGAGCGAGCGCAGCGCGGTGAACTTGCCGATGGTGGGCAGCGAAGTGCTCGAGACCTGTGTCGATTCGAGATCGAGCGAGCGAAGGGAGACGAGGTCCTTCATGGCGGCCACTCCGAAGTCGTCGACGTCGGTCTTGCGCAGCGCGACCTCTTCGAGCGTGAGGAGCGTTCCCAGCACGCGCGCCGTCACCGTCGTCACCTTCGTCTCGCTCAGGTCGACCACGCGAAGGGCCTTCAACGACGACAGCCGCGCGCCGGTCACGTCGGAGACGTCAGTGGTCGCGAGCAACAACACTTCGAGATGTGTCGCGCCCTCGAGGCCCGCGAGCCCCGCATCAGTAATACGTGTGTCCGAGAGATTGAGGCTGGTGAGGCGCGCGAGCTTGCGCAGGTGCTTCACGCCGACGTCGCTGGTGAGCGTGCTGGACAGCGAGAGCGACTCGAGCTGCTCCATGCCTTCCAGCACCGAGAGCGCGTCGTCGTTGAGCGCGGTGGCTCCGAGATCGAGCACTCGCAATGCCGTGAGCGGAGCGAGCCGCTTCACACCTTCAGGACCGAGCTCGGTGTCACCCAGTTCGAGACGCGTGAGCGTCGGTCGGAGCACCAGCGAGCGCGTGGCTTCGTCGGTCACGCGCGTCTTCGAGAGACCCAATTCCTCGAGCGAAGCCCACGCGGTCACGGTCTTCACCGCGGCGTCACCGAGCGCCGTCTCGCGCGCGTCGAGCACGCGCAGCGGTTTCAGCGCAGCGATGGCCTCGTCGCTCACACGTGCAGCGTCGACGTTCAACGCCTGCAGCGCACTGCACGAAGACAGCGCACGCAGCGACGCGGCATCGAGCGAAGTGCGCGAGAGGTTCAGCCAACCGAGTGATGAACCGACTTCTGCGCAGAGCGAGGTGAGCTGTGCGGCGTCGATGCGTGGCCAGGCCGCGAGTGAGAGCCCGCTCACGTGAGCGTCGCGCAGCGCACGACCAACGCGACCGAGCTCGACGGTGGAATCGAGCGGCCTCACGAACCAACCCGGCGCGCGGAGCCGCGCGTCGACGGTGCCGGGCAAGGTGATGACTCCGTGAGCGATGCCGCCTTCGTAGACCGCGAATTCGAGCGCGGGCTCAGGCGGCACGACTGGCACGGTCCGACACGAGAGCAACGCGAGACTGATCAACACCCACGGAGTCCGCAGCACGCGTGCAACCTGCCACAGCGCGCGCTAATCGCCGCGCCCCATGAATCACCCGAAGGCGACGCTGCTCACCCTCACCCTGCTCTGCGCGACCTCGGCGCACGCGCGCTCGGATTGGATGAACCCCGGCGAGATGGGTTCGAACGCCGTTCCCGGCTTCGCCATCGAAGCGCCGTGGAGCAACGACTACACGCTGCTGCAGTTCGGAAATCAGCTCGCGTACGGCTGGCGCTACGACGTCTCGATGTTGCCGTACTGGCGGCTCGTCACGCCCTTCGGCAAGTGGATCAGCACGTACTTCGAAGGCAGCATCGTCGAGGCGTGGTGGAGCTCTCCCGAGACGCGGCGCGAGTGGGGTCTATCGCGCGACTCAGGCATCGCGAAGGCGGACCTGCGCTTCGGTTTCAAGTTGTTGCTCGCTGACCTCGGCGACCCGCTCCCGAAAATCGGCTTCCGCGCGTTCACCAAGACGACGACCGGCAAGGGCTACGAAGAGCGGCGCTTCACCGACGGTCCGGCGTACCTGCTCGAATTCCTCGTGGGCGAGAAGTTCCCCGTCCAGGGCTTCGACCTGCAGCTGCTCGCGATGGGCGGGTATTGGATTTGGCAGCAGGGCGAGTCGGGCCAGAACGACGCCATCACCTGGGGCCTCGCGTTGAACTCGCGCTTCTTCGAGCGGCTCACGGCGCAGGTCGAGCTGCGCGGCTACGTCGGTTGGCAGAAGCTCGACAAGCCCACGATTCTCAGCGCGAAGCTGGGCGTGCTGATCACCAGCTGGTTCGAGATCAGCGGCGCGTTCAACCTCGGGTTCCGCGACGCGCCTCGCTACGAGGGCATTCTCACGCTCGGGTTCCGGCTGCCGTCGCTCGCTCCGGTGTTGTTCGATTTCTTCACGCCCAACACGCCGGTCATCAAGCACCACGAGTGAGCTGAACTGCCTTGAGGGAGCGCTGAGCCCCGGGGGGTCTGGGCCGTGCCCAAGAACGAGCAGCCCCTCACCTCGAGCGAATTTCAGCCACTTCAAGTCACCATTTCGTGAATCTGGCTGTTCCAGCAGCCACTTTCACGTAGTCGTGAAACTCGAGCTGAATTCCCCTCAAAAATGAGGGGCACGCGCGCTTCTCGGCACAGCGAAGAACCCGCAGACACTACCACCATCAATGCATCTGTCGACGACCTGTCCGGGCGCTGAACAGCCATATTCACGACTTGGTGAGCTGCGCGGCGCGTTGCAGCAGCCGCTCTCGTTGCCGCGCATTTTCAGTGAGTGACGCGGCGAGCTCGAACGCGGCACGTGCTTCGTCGCGGCGCTGCAGCTTCTCGAGCAATTCTCCGCGCGCGGCCGGGAGCAGGTGGTAGCGCTCGAGCGCGCCTGAAGACGCGAGCGCATCGAGCAAGCGCAGCCCCGCGGCCGGACCTTCGGCGCGAGAAATCGCGATGGCGCGGTTGAGCTCGATGACCGGCGACGCCACGAGCGCTTTCAGCGAGCCGTAGAGCGCAGCGATGCGTGCCCAGTCGGTGCGCTCCACGTCGGGTGCTTGTGCGTGACACGCGGCCAACTCGGCCTGCAACACGTACGGGCCGGGCTGCGCGCCCGTTGAACGCGCAACGCGCAGCGCTTCGACCCCGCTGGCGATGCGCGCGGCGTCCCACTTCGAGCGGTCCTGATCAGCGAGCAACACCGGCTCACCGTTGGCGTCGACGCGCGTCGCGAGCCGCGAAGCCTGCAGCTGCATCAACGCGAACAAGCCGTGCACTTCAGGCTCGTGCGGAGCGAGCGAGACCAACAACGCACCGAGCCGCAGCGCCTCGTCGGCGAGCGCAGGCCGTAGCAGGTCGTCACCCGCGCTCGCGGAGTAGCCCTCGTTGAAGACCAGGTACACGACCTCGAGCACCGACGAGAGCCGCGGCGCGAGCAGCGCACCCTGCGGCACTTCGAACGGCAGCCCCGCGTCCCCGAGCGTGCGCCGCGCGCGAACGACCCGCTGCGCGATGGTGGGCTCGGTGGTGAGAAACGCGCGCGCAATCTCGGCGGTGGTGAGGCCGGCGACGAGACGCAACGTGAGCGTGACGCGCGACTCCTGCGTGAGCAGCGGGTGGCACGCGGTGAAGAGCAACTTGAGCGCGTCATCGCTGACGGTCTCGTCGAGGCGCGCGTCGAGCTCGGGTTCCACGGAAGGCTCGCTCTCGTGCGTCAGGTTCGCTTCACCGTGCTTCGCCCGGCGCATCAGGTTGAAGGCGCGGTTCTTCGCCGCGGTCATGAGCCACGCACCGGGCCTCGAGGGCACTCCAGTGCGCGGCCATTCTTCGAGCGCAGCGACCAACGCGTCCTGCGCCACTTCTTCGGCGAGCGAGAGGTCTCGCGTCAGCCGCGTCAGCGCACCGACGATGCGCGCCGACTCATCTCTGAACACACGCGTGATGATTTCCGCGGACGGCGCGAGCGGCATGCCGCCGCGAAGTAATCACTTCGGGTGCGGAATTTCCTGCGGCTCGAACACCTGGAGGATTTCTCCAGTGCCGTCGCCGGCGACCTGCATGAACTCGCTCGCGATCTTCAGCGCCTCGTCGCGCGACTTCACCTGCACCAGCGCGAAGCCGTCGATGAGTTCCTTGCTCTCGGTGAACGGGCCGTCGGTGATGCTCACCTTGCCGCCTTCGCAGCGAATCTGCGTTCCGGTGGTGGGACGCACGAGGCCGCCGGTGAGCACCACGGTG
Source organism: Archangium sp. (assembly GCA_047600485.1). Classification (GTDB taxonomy): domain Bacteria; phylum Myxococcota; class Myxococcia; order Myxococcales; family Myxococcaceae; genus Archangium_A. The sequence continues at coordinate 7,943,138 of JASGKS010000001.1, read as the reverse complement.
CCGTTCTTCACGTAGCGCTCGGTGAATTCACCCAGGCCCTTCATCTGCTCGAGCGTGGGCGGCGGTGCTCCGGGGATCGACTGGTAGGTCATCAGGAATTTCATGGCGGGTTCCTTTCTAGCGAGTGGGTGAATTCAGCGGGCGGAGATCATCTGGCGCACGCGAAGATCGCGCAGGTACAGGCCGCCCCACACGAACGCCGCGACGTACACGGGGAAGAGCAGGTGGCTGAAGACCGGGCTGCCGACGCGCGCGTGCACTTCGATGGCGCCTCCGAGGTAGCCGGTGAGCAGCACGGCGCCGAGCACCGATGAGCGGGGAATCACATACAGCGTCACGCACGCGAGCAGCGTCAGCGCGGTGGGCACCATCTGCGCCATCGGCAGGCCGAGCTCCTGCGCCGACTGCGCGACCGCCGAGTGGCCGCTCAACTTGATGCTCACGTCGAAGAGCAGGAACAGCACCGCGAAGCCGCTCAGCGCGCGGCCGACCCACTTCGCGGCGTTCGAGGAAGAAGTGGAAGTCGAAGGAGAAGAGGCGGCGTCGAGGGTGATGGCGTTCATGGTCGTGCTCCGATTCGGTTTCGAAAAGAGCGGCGAAATTGCCGCTTCATCCACACGACAAATGAGCCGACGCGAGATCGACATTCGCCTGCGCTTTTCTCCAAACACCCAGAATCGCTTAGGTTTCGGGCGTGACCGCACGGCTCACAGCGGCTGTCTTCGTCTTGCTCATGGGGTGCCCGACCGCGACCTCGCATCGCGATGCCGGCTCGGTCGACGCGTCGGTGGTCATCGAAGACAAGGACGCGCTCATCGATGCGGGCGTCGAGTTCTGCGCTGCGTACGCACGTGCCCGCTGCGCGCTTCGTGAACGCTGCCTCACGCTGCAACCCACGCAGCGCGTGAACTGCGAAGCGGACCAGCGCGAGACCTGTCTTCGTTCCGCGTCGGTGCTCACCGGGAGCGCGGCGCTCATCGACGGTGGCGCGTCGTGTCTCGCGTCACTCGCCTCGACTTCGGACTGCAACTTCGAGTGCTCGCCCTTCGAGGTCGGCGGTCACGTCGGAGAAACGTGCGTGAACAGCTTCCGCTGTCGCGAGTCGTTGTGCGTTCCGGGCAACCTGTGTCCGGTGTGCGGGCCGTACACGGCGATCGGCGCGGCCTGCGTCGGAGAGACGTGCAACCCACGCGAAGCGTTCTGCGACTTCAACGCGACGCGGGTCTGCACCGCACAGCGAGATGCGGGCGAGACGTGCACGCGTCTCGGCGAGTGCAGAGATCAAGCGCCGTGTCTGATGACCGACGCCGGCGTGAAGCAGTGTGGCTTCGTCGACGGAGCGCCGTGCGCGTTCGAAGAGTGTGGAGCTGACGCGTTCTGCGAAGGCTTTCTGTTCAACGGAAGCGGCGTGTGCCGACACAAGCGCGCACTCGGTGAGAACTGCACCGGCTCCGACTTCTTCCAGTGTGCGCCCGACGCGACGTGTCTCGACGGAGCGTGCGCGCGCACCAACGCGTCAGATCGCACCGCGGGCCAGGAATGCCGCACCAACGGGGACTGCGTCTTTCCGCTGCGGTGTGTCGGCAACGGCGCTCCGCGAATCTGCACCGCGCCGCTCGACGCAGGAGAGCTCTGCACCGGCGGCGATTGCGCTCCTGGCTTTCAGTGCGCGTGCGGCGACATGCAGTGCCTCGGCGAGCGGCACTGTCGCCGGCTGAGCGGCGTCGGTGAGCCCTGCGGCTTCGGCAGCGATGCGTTGCCTTGCCTGGATCAACTCGCGTGTGTCTCGACGGGTGGGCGGTTTCTCTGCGTGCCGAAGGCGGCGGCGGGCGAGGCGTGCGTGAGCCCGCTGGACTGCGCGGTGCCGAATCTGTGCGTGCGAGGGCTGTGCGCTGCGCCACTCGGAGCGGGTGGACATTGCGACAGCCCGGCGGAGTGCAGCTCGTTCGTCTGCAACCTGCTCACGCAGCAGTGCGTGGAGTGTCAGTGAGGCGGAGTTCGGCCGTCGCCTGTGCGTCATGACCATCGCCTTCACCGACGTGCAGTACGACGAGCCCACGCGAACCGCGCGAGCGGCGTGCGTGCTCGCGAGTGATTGGAGTGATGCGGCTCCGACGCGTTCGGTGACGGAGCTGATCAGCGGCATCGCGGAGTACGAGCCGGGCGCGTTCTACAAGCGAGAGCTGCCGTGCTTGCTGCGCGTGCTGGCGAAGGCCGGGGCGGTGCAGTGCGTGGTCATCGACGGGTACGTGTGGCTGGACCGCGAGGGAACCCGGGGGCTGGGCGCACATCTGCACGAGGCGCTCGGTCGCGGAGTGCCGGTCATCGGCATCGCGAAGACGGCGTTCAAGGGCAGTGAGATGGCGCTCAAGCTGATGCGGCCTGGGAGTGACAAGCCGTTGTTCGTCACCGCGGCTGGAATCACGGCAGAGACTGCGCTGGCTCACGCGCAGCGGCTGCATGGAGCCTTCCGCATTCCGACACTGCTGAAGGACGTCGACACCCTCGCGCGCGGAAAGTAAGGCTCGCAGTTGCTCGATGTGTCGCCAATAAGTGCTTTATCACTTACTCAGACCACATCAGGCAACGAACTCTGAAAAGACGACCGCCCTCCGCCACTGTCAGCAGTGATGACAGCCAGAGGAACGAAGCCACCAATTCGCTCGGGGGTTGCTCCGCACGCTCGCAAGGGCACGCAGTCAGCGCACTTCAGACACCACGCGCTCCCCATGCTCGTCAGAGATCGACGCGAGCCTCGAGCACGGCCTGCACGCTCGGGTTCACGTCCGAGAAGAAGTCGAGCCCGGTCGCAGCCTCGACATCATCGATGCGCACCTGCCACTGCCTCCACGAGCCGGTCACCACCGACGTGTTCGGCATGATGGTCGCGTAGACCTTCACCGCAGCAGGGTCGAGCGTCGCAGCGTCGAGCTCACCGGTGCTCACGATGACCACCTTGAACATCGAGACAGGCACGGACACTCCGGTGCCGATGGTCTGCGGATTCGACGCGAAGATCGGCCCGGCGATGATCAGCAGCTTCTTCCCTTCGTTCGCGCGGTCGCGGCATTCGTCTTCGAGCGTGAGCCACGGCCCGGCGTTGCTCGCATGCGTCTGCGGCACGACGTTGGTGAGGAAGAACGTCGAGTCGTTGTCGGCGTCGGTGAGCGTGCGGTCGGCGCTCGGGCAGAGATGTCCGCGATCGAACCCGCTCCCCACGTAGTCGGAGTCGCGAGCCTGCGAAGCCGACCCGAGGAGCGGATCCGTGCGGAAGCTCGTCGCACGCGTCGCGGGACCAAAGAAAGAGGAGTCCAACTTCCACGCCGACCAGTTCGGAACCTTGTGCGCGGTGTCGTACGACGTGACGAACTGCGGCCGCACGAGCAGCCAGCGATCGGCGCGACCGACGCTCGAGTCATCGGGAATTCCCAGGCCGAGGTGCGGGCTGATCGAAGCGCCGAGCGGCCCGGAAGGCGTCCACACGCCCGCGTCGACTTCCTCCGCAACGCCCGCGTCGACTTCCTCCGCGACGCCCGCGTCGACTTCCTCCGCAACGCCCGCGTCGTGACGCGGCGGCTTCACGAGCGGATCCACTCGACCGAAGCGATTGCCCGAAACGCTCGCCACTTCATCGCGCTGCCGAGCGAGCGTCGCCAGCTGCGTCGACGGCGACGGAGCCATCATCGAGATCAGCTCATCGCCGCCCGGACCTTCGAGCGACATGTCGACGTTGGACCCACACGCACACAGCACGAGCATCGGAATGACGAAACGCACGCGCCCGGCAGAAGCAGCCGGTGTGCCCATCGCAACTCAGCGCGGCGACGGCTGATCAGCCGGGTCATCGCGCACCGCTGAGTCACGGCGCAGCGTGCGCTTTCAACGCCCCTCTCCCCGGAGTTCAGAGATGTTTCTTCGCGGGCACGACCACGCTCGACACGAGCAGACCCATCACCAGCGCGCCGGCGATGATGATCATCGTCCCCGCCTGCGACGCGCTGGTCACCACGTCTCCGTGCAACAACGTCTCGAGGCTGCGAAAGCTCAGCGCGCCCGGAACCAGCAACAACATGCCGGGCATCAAGAACAGCTGAGCCGGTCTGGCCGTATTTCGCGCGTAGATGTTGGCCGCTGCGGCCAGCACGAAAGCGGTGACGAACGCGGCGTGAGGCCCGGGCAGCGTTCGGGTCGCCGCGCTCACGGTCCACACCAACGCGCCCGAGGCGAGCGCGACGGGCAGACCCTTGCGTCCCACTCCGAGGAGCACGCCGTAGCTCAACGTCGCGACGGGCAGCGCGATGACCTGGAAGAACCACGGCGCAGCGGCGCGTGCGGCGACGGTAGGCACCGGCAAGTCGAGCTGACCCTCGAGCCCGACGATGAGCGCGATGCCGAACACCAGCGAGAGCAGCGTGACCGCGGCCTGCATCAAGCGCGCGCTCCCGGCGACGAGGTTGCGCCACGCGACTTCCGACAAGCCGGTGGTCAACGTGAGCCCGGGCAGCAACGGAATGATGGTCGCGAGCACCACCACTTCACGCGAAGTGCCGGGCACCAACTGCGACGCGAGCAACGCGACGAGCCCGGCGATGAGGCCACCCAGAAAATTCTCGAGCAGCCGCAGGTTCGGCTCGTTGCGCGTCGAGAGCATCATCACACGCAGCAACAACCCGCCGAGCCCGGCGAACGCACAGTCGACGACGCTGCCACCGAACGAGATGGAGGAGCCCGCACTCGCGCCGATGGTGGCGAGCATCACCGCCCACATCGGCCACACCGGCTTCGCGTGTTCGAGTTCGTGAATGCGCGCGCGCGCTTCGGGAATGGTGAGCGTGCGGTCGGCGACTTCGTTCAGCACCTCGTCGAGCGCGGCGAGGCGATGCAGGTCGTTCTTCCATTCGCGCACGCGCACCATCGTCACCACCGGCGATTCGCCCTGCGGCGTGCGCAGCGAGAGGAACAAACCTGTCGGCACCGCGAACACATCGGCGACGAAGCCTTCCTGCTCGGCGATGGCGACGATGACGTCTTCGAGCCGATTCGTCGGGCAGCCGGCCGACATCAACGCCGTGCCGAGCTCGACGAGGTAATCGAGCAACAGCTGCGCTGGCAGTTTCGGTTCGTCGGCCACTTCACTTCTCCGTGAAGTCGAGATCGGTCGCGAAGCTCTCGGGCATTCGCCACAGCGCGAGCAGCCCGATGGAGATGCACACCATGCCGACGCTCAGCGTCGCCTGCACGGTGCCCAGGTGCGGCTTCACCATCATCCACACCGCGGTGATGGGAATCGCCGAGCCGCGCACGAAGTTCGGAGCGCTGGTGGTCGCGGTCGCACGCAGGTTGGTGCCGAACTGTTCTGCCGCGGTGGTGACGAACAACACCCAGTAGCCGGAGCAGAAGCCGATGAGCAGCAAGAAGCCGTAGTACGCGAAGTGCGAGTGCCCGCCGAAGCCGAGCAGCAAGATGACGGCACCGCCGAGCGACACGAGGAACGCTCCGAGCACGCGCTTGCGGCTCTGCAGCTTGTGACTGACCAGACCGCTGACGAGATCGCCGAGCGTCACGCCGGTGTACGACCAGAAGATGGTGTTGCCGCCCGTCGGTTTGGGGTCGAGCCCCAGCGCGCCGCCGATTTCAGGAGAGAAGACGAACATCACGCCCGCGCAGAACCAGATGGGCATGCCGACCAGCACCACGCGTAGAAAGCGAAGCCCGCGCTCGGGCGGCCAGAGCAGTTGCCGCACGTCTCCGTGCTTCACGTCGGCGCTCGAACGCACGCGCTTGAACAGCCCGCTCTCGAGCACGCCGAGGCGCAGCGCGAGGAGCGTGAGACCGACGCCTCCGCCGATGCCGTACGCCCAACGCCAGCCATCGGTGGGCGACCATTTGATCAACGCTTCACCGATGAGACCGGCGGCGAGCGCTCCACTGACTCCGACCGTGGCGACGATGGTGGTGCCGATGCCGCGTTTCTCTTTCGGGAGCAGCTCGCTCACCAGCGTGATGCCCGCGCCGAGCTCGCCGGCGAGCCCGAAGCCCGCGAGGAAGCGGCACACGCCGTACAGCGTGAGGTCGTGCACGAAGGCGTTGGCGAGGTTGCCGAGCGAGTACGCGAGAATCGAACCGAAGAGCACGGTGAGACGGCCGCGCTTGTCGCCGAGCATGCCCCACGCGATGCCACCCACGAGCATGCCGGCGAGCTGCAGGTCGAGGAGCAGACCGCCCGCGCTCACCAGCTCCGCGTCGGGTACGCCGAGCGACTTCAAGCTCGAGACGCGCAGAATCGAGAACAGCACGAGGTCGTAGATGTCGACGAAGTAACCGAGCGCGGCGAGTACGACGGCGGCGCTGAGCAACTTCGTCGTCTGCGACATGGCCCAGCGCATAGCGAAATTGGGCCGAGTACGCTCGCCGCATGAGAGCTCTCGTGGCGCTGATGATGGTGCTCGGCGGTTCGGCGGCAGCGCAGTGCAACACCGACTCCGAGTGTCCCGCGGGCGGAGCGTGCACCAACGGCACGTGCGTGACGCCGGGCACTCCGGCGGCTCCGGTCGCTGCGCCGGCAGCACCCGAAGCGCTCGCGCCGTCGGTGGGTGATCAAGCCAGCAAATCGAAGGGCAACTGGGCCGCGGGCGGCGCGTCGATCGGCTTCATCGGCACGGGCCCGGTGGTCGTGTCCGGAATCTTCGCGATGTTCTTCCTCATCTTCGGGCCGAACTCCTCGACCATCGTCCCGGGCGTCATCTTCACCGCGCTCACCGGGCTGTTCGTCGCCGGCCTGGGTCCGCTCGCGGAGCTCGGAGCCGCCTCGGCGCGCTATGACGAGAGCAACGAGGGCTCTCCGGGTTCGCGCGTGATGGGCTGGGTGCTGTACGGCGTCTCGCTCGCTGGCACCGTCGCGACGTTGACGACGTGGTTCTTCGACCCTTCCATCGCGTTCCTGCTCGAGTTGGGCACGTTGATCACCGGCGCGACCGCGTTGCTCCTCTTCGCGCTGGACGCGGTCGACTCCGGCGTCAACGCCATCGTCATCGAGAAGCGCCGCAACCGCACCACCCAGGCGCTGCGCGTCATTCCGACCTTCTCGTTGGCACCACGTCGGAGCGCGGGCGGCGGGTTCGACCCCGTCCTCGGTTTGGCCGGCACGTTCTGATCGACGCCGGTTGTCAGGCTCGCCACGGCCCCGTGTCTGCGGCGGTCCACCCGCAACACAGGAGCTGATCATGATGAAGCGCGCCCTCGCCTCGATTGCCCGTATCGCCGAGCTGTCGCCCATCGCGGGTGCAGATCGCATCGAGCTCGCGCGCGTCGCAGGTTGGCAGTGCGTGGTGAAGAAGGGCGAGTTCAAGCTCGGCGAGCTGGCGGTGTACCTGGAGATCGACTCCGTGCCGCCGGAGCGCGACGCGTTCTCGTGGCTGTGGCAGCCGAAGGGCCAGAGCGGCGTGAAGCGCCCGGACACCTTTCGCATTCGCACGCTTCGGCTGCGCGGCACGTTGTCGCAGGGTCTGCTCATGCCGCTCACGCAGGCTGGAATCAGCGCCGACGTGAAGGAAGGCGACGACGTCACCGCGACGCTCGACATCACCAAGTACGAGCCGCCGGCTCCGAGCGGAATGGGAGAGTGGCGCGCCGGCTTCCCGTCGCTGGTGCCGAAGACCGACGAGATGCGCGTGCAGGCCGTGCCGCAGGTGCTCGAGGAACTGAAGGGCCAGCCGTTCCTCGCCACCGTGAAGATGGACGGCACCAGCTCGACGTTCGTGATGATCGACGGAGAGCTGCACGCGTGCGGCCGCAACCACTCCATCCTCGAGGGTGAGAACCTGTACTGGTACGTGGCGAAGAAGCATCGCCTCGCCGAGGTGCTGAAGGGTTCGAGCCTCGCCATTCAGGGCGAAATCGTCGGGCCGGGCGTGCAGAAGAACCCGGCCGGCCTCGCGGACAAGTCGCTCTTCGTCTTCAACCTCTACGACACGCGCACGGGCGAACATCTGAGCGACGACGCGCTGCGTGCGTTCTGCAGTGAGCATGCGCTCACGCCGGTGCCGGTGGCTTTCCGCGGAGACGCGTTCGACGAGACCGTCGAGTCGCTGCTCCAGAAGGCCGAGGGCACGTACGCGGGCACGAGCAACCAGCGCGAAGGCATCGTGGTGCGCCCGGTGACGCCGATGCGCTCGACGGTGCTCGGTGGCCGGCTGTCGTTCAAGGCCATCTCGAACCGCTACCTGCTCGACGAGCGCGACTGAAAACACCAGGGCCCTCTCCTCGACGCTGAAGGAGAGGGCCCGTGGCTTTTGTAAGCTTTTACTTACTTTTCGCAATCAACCGCCACGAGGTGGCGACAGTCGTCGTCGCTCACGACCTCGAGGTTCAACGTCTCGTCACGAACAGCCCAACCCACGGGGACACCTGGCGTGTCGGTCACGAACTCGATCGAGACACCACCGTCGCCCTCAAAGAGTCGCCACACCGAACCTCTGCGAAGGCTCATGTGGGCGAGCCCTTCGACGAGGAAACGCGCGCGCCCAACCTGGGTGACCAGCAACGGGTTGATTTTGTCGATGACGACTCGACTGCCTCCGTCACTCAACTCGAGCCGAAGGTCGCCTCCGAACTCGCCGTTGTTCTGACCTCGAACGCACGCCGCGCTTCCGCTGCAAGACGCCACCGGTCCCTCGCGCGGCAAGGCTGTGAGCGTCGCGCCTTCGAAACACTTCGGAGGTGGAGCGATGACCACGTGGTTGATCATGGTCGAGAGCGCACTCGCAGCTGCGGCCCGGATCTCTGGCGAAGGAGAGGAGAGCAGTGGTGCCACTTCGGTTTCGAGCTCGCGTACGCGCGGGCCGAGTTCCCGAATTGCCCAGAGCGCCGTGACGACCACGTCAATGCGGCGGCTCTGGAGATGTGTGCGCAGAAGTCCTGGCGCGACGAGCCGTCCCTTTCGAGCCAGCACCAGCGCGGCGGTGCTCGTGAGCGAAGAGTCTGCTCGATCGAAGACGAGTTCGACTTGATCGAGAAGTGTTCCGGGCTCTGGAACATCGAGCACATCCTCGAGCGCGCTGAGAACGCGTTCGGGCTCCGGCCGCTCGAGCTCGGTAGCGATTCGATCACGCTCCACCTGCGCCCCGATTTTCACGAGCGCTGCACGCGCAAATGGTTCGACGTACTGGTTCCGCGAGCCAGCCAGTTCGACCGAGCGCGCAGCAAGGCTGGCATCCGCGCCATAGCGAGTGAGCGCGGCGACGAGCGCACCGGCAACGGGCAGACACGCGTCGTAGGCTCTGGTCATCGCAAACCGCGGCGGCTCGAGCCACATCTGGCGACCCCGACAGTCGGGTGTTTCCCACGTCGGCTTCGCCAGTTCTGCAAGGAGGAGTGCGTGCAGTCGCTTCGCCTCGGACGCGGGTCGCCGTCGTTCTGGATGCGCGACGATGATCTCCACGAGCCGAATGCGCCCATCCCATGGAGCGGCTGGAAGCGCCTCGATCGAGAGTGGAACCATCGCACTCCAGAGCGGATCATCGACCTCGTTCCCACTCTTCCCACGAGCTGCGAGTTCGACCATCACCGCTGCGGATGCTGGAGCGCCGATTCGCTCGAGCGCCCAGCTCGCCCAACCGTCGGGATCTCGGCGAGCGAGTGCGTACAGCCCGACGAGCGCCTGCGACGAAACGGGTCTCTTGTTGCCGAGCGCCGCTGCAGCCGCGTCGCGTGTTTCCCAACTTCGATGCGTGAGCAAGCTGATCAACTCAGCTGACTCGGCGTTCTTCTCGAGGAACTCCGACTCGCAGTACCGGCGCAGCGGACGCGGCGAAGGGCCGTCGGCACGAGGGAGTGAACGAAGGCTCTCGATGCACGCCTTCACGTTCTCGCAGCACGGAGTTCCCGCCAAAGACAACGCCGCCACGCTCGCCAGGAACATCTGACGAGCGTAGCGGCTGAGGGAGGCCTTCGCTTAGACGGCCGGCTTGGCAACCGCGGGGATGCCGACGCCATTGGTCTTCGGCTTCGGCAGCTCCGACCGCAGCAGCTTCGCCACCATCGCGTTGGCGAGCCCACCACCCTCACCACCGCCACTCACCGCGATGTCGGGCACGAGCTTCACGCCGTGCTGGCCGAGAATCGTGGCCAGCTGCACCGCGACGTACTGCTCGCCGCCCATCGACTGCACGCCTTCGCGGTAGGCCTCCGCCTTCGCCAGACCGATGGCCTTCGTCGCCTCGGCCTCGGCGCCACCCTGCAGCTTGGTGCCCGCCGCCGTCGCTTCCGCACGCTGACGCATGGCGTGCGCTTCCGCCTCGGCCGCCATGCGCACGCGGCTCGCCTCGCCCTTCGCCGTCTCGGCGACCGCCAGCGCGTTCTTCTGGCTGATGGCCACCATCTGCTCGCTGCGCACCACCTCGGCCTGCATGTTGGCCACCGACGTCTCGCGCTCGAGCTGCTGGCGCTTCATCTGCGCCTCGCGCTGCACGTCGTAGGTGCGCTGCAGTTCCTCGGCGATCTTCCGGTCCGTCTGCGTCTTCATCAGCTCAGCCGGAGGCTGAATGTCGCCGATGAGGGTGTCGATGCACTCCACGTCGTACGCCGACAGCGCCGCCTTGATGGCGTCGTACGCCTCACGCTGACGGTCACTGCGCGCCGAGAGGAACTCCAGCACCGTCACCTGCTGCGCCGAGTTGCGGAAGTAGTTCGCGACGGTGGGCTGCAGCACATGGTCCACCAGGTTCTGCATCGACCCGACGCGCGAGATGACGCGCGGGGCCTGCTTCATGCCGATGTGGATGATCTGCGACACGTCCATCGCGAAGCTGAAACCGTCACGCGACCGCACCGTGATGGGCGCCAGCTTCTCGTCGTACTTGTGCTGCTCCACGCGGCTCGCCCAGTTGAGGACGATGTTGGTCGTCGGCACGAGCTCGACCTTCATGACCTTGTTGTTGATGGGGTGCTTGCCGGGCAGCAACGCTTCGATCCACACGCCCTTGCGGCCGCGCTCCACCAGGTCACCGTGCGTGAAGTCGTCACCCGACACGTCGAGGTGTTCCTTGCCGACGTAGCTGACGACCACGCCCACCGAGCCGATGGGCACCTCGGTCATGGGAATCTGTTCCACGCGAACGAACCACGGGTTCAGGTTCCACGAGCCGCTGAGCAGCACCTGCTCCTGCAGACCACGGCAACCGCCGGCGTCGATGAACGCCTGCCCACGCTGAAACGAGTCGTGACCAATCACCGGAGGACCCGCGAGGTCACCGGTGGGAATCGGCTTGCCGTCGAGCACCGTGACGATGCCCACGCGATCGGGCTGCACCGCGTAGACGTTCAGGTCGCCCTCGCGCACGCCAAAGCCATCGGCGTTGTCGGTGGTGACGATTTGGAACAGCGCCGGGTTGATGCGGTACGCACCCGCGGTGAGGAACGCCAGCTGCCGGCCCTTCTCACCGCCGCTCTCGAGGAACGAGCGCGCGTTCTGGAAGTCGTCGCAGTCGACCTCGTGGCCGAGAATGCGCTCGCTCGGAATCGCCGCGCCATCAGCCGCGACGACCAGCGCAATTTCTCCCGGGCGCACCGAGATCATCGGCACGCGTTCCACGCGGTACTTCCAGCGCCACAGCCCGAAGTGCCAACCGGGCGGGAGCAAGTCGGCCTGGTAACCAGCCTCTCCCTGCAGCGCGATGAGCCGGCCCGCGGGCAGCGCAGCGCCGAACTTCTTGATGATCAGCCCTGACTCATCTTCCGCGATGATCCACGTGCTGGTGGTGAAGACGAAGAATGCGAGACCGGCGACGAGCAGCAGCGAGCTGATCAGCCAGTGGTTTGTGATGAGCGCGAACATACGAACCTCCCTTTCGAAGAAGTGATGCGGGAGGGTCGATGTGCACGCGCAGGACCACCTTACAGACGGCCGACACCACTCCGGCCGGGTCGCAGATTCAGCATTCAATTCACGTCAATGCCGCATTTGAATCGCGTACGTACCTTTTGCGGAGCTGACACCCTGGTCACGCGACAGCGCATGACTTGACCCACCCTGGCATTCGTAAGCACGCGGATCGACGAATGCTGGTGATCGGCACGCGATGTGCGATCACTCCTCCATCATGGACACCACCGCGTGGTTCATCGGCCTCAGCAGCCTCGGCATCGCCGGGTTGATCGCCTTCGTGGCGCTCATGTTCCCGCGCCGCCACGAAGACTGAGCCGACGAGCAGAACGATATGAATCGCGGTGGGGCGGTGTTTCATTCACGCCCATGCCCAGCTTCCAGTGGAGAGGTGAAGGCCTCAAGTCGGTGCAGGCGACGCTCGCCGCGCGCGGCTGGCAGGACGGCAAGACCGGCGTGACGGTGGTGCGCACCCCGCGCGCGACCCATGTTCCGGAAAACCCCAGAGGTCCGTGGGTCTGGTTGTCGGGCGAAATAGTCGCCGCCGGCGCATTACAGACCGCGGTGGACCGCGGAGCGCTCGACGTCATCGTGACGGAAGGAAAGTGGGAAGCCCGCCTGCTGGCGCGCCTCGAGGAGAGCGCCGTCGCCGAGCCACCGCTCCCCGCGGTGAAGGACTTCGTCGCCGAGAGCGCCGCCGCGAAAGAGCTGCTGCGCCGCCTGCACCTCGCCGCGCAGAGTTCCATGCCCGTGCTGCTCACCGGAGAGACCGGCACCGGCAAGGAAATCGCGAGCCGCTTCCTCCACCAGTGGTCGACGCGCGCGCGCCGCACGTTCGTGCCCATCAACTGCTCCGCGATTCCCAACGAGCTGATGGAAGGTGAGCTGTTCGGCTACGTGCGTGGCGCGTTTTCCGGAGCGACCCGCGACTACGACGGCCAGCTCGCCGCGGCCGAGGGCGGCACGGTGTTCCTCGACGAAATCGACGACACCCCCATCGTGCTGCAGAACAAGTTGCTGCGCGTGCTCGAAGACCGCGTCATCTCGCGCCTCGGCGAGAACGTGTGGAAGAAGATCGACTTCCGCGTCATCGCCGCCACCAATCGCGACCTGAAGGGCCTCATCTCGCGCGGGCAGTTCGGCGCCGACTTGTTCGAGCGACTGGCGACGGTGCAGGTGGTGCTCCCGCCGCTGCGCGAGCGCCTCGAAGACCTGCCTGCGCTGGTGAACGGCTTCGTCGAACGCTTCTACGCAGAAGACCCTCACGCCGCGAAGCGCGCCCGGGTGCGAGAAATCACGGTCGAAGCGCTCGAGCTGCTCAGGGCGTACGCGTGGCCCGGCAATATCCGCGAGCTGCGCAACGTCGTGTTCGGTGCGCTGGTGCAGAAGCGCGCGGGCGAGTCGTTGTTGGTGAGCGACCTGCCGCGCCGGCTGTGGAAACAGAACGCCGCGAGCGCCGCTGAAGACCAGGCCGAGCTCGAGACCCGCATCGCGTCGGGGCGCTTCAACTTGAAGCGCGAAATCGAAGCGGTCGAGCGGCGGGCGCTCGACATCGCGCTGCGGCGCGCGAACGGGAACGCGGCTGAAGCGGCGCGGCTCCTCGGTGAGGTCGGCCGCGGTTCGGCAAAGGACCCGGGCGGTACGGTGCGCACCATGATGAGACGTCTCAACCTCGGCCGATGAACTGTCTCGCGCTCACGCTCCTCGTTCTCTCCGCAGCTCCGGCGTCGGCCGCGGCGAACCGCAAAATCGCGGTGCCCGAATTTCAGGGCGTGAATCTCACCGCCGAGTTGAGCCGGTTCTACGCGACCGAAGTCGCGCGCACGCTGCGCAACGAAGGGCTCGACGTGGTGACCGCTGCCGACGTCGCCACGGTGCTCGGCCTGGAGCGACAGAAGGAACTGCTCGGCTGCGGCGATGGCAGCGCGTGCATGGCGGAGCTCGGCTCGGCCTTCGGCTGCGACCTCATCTTGAGCATCAACCTCGCGCGGCTCGACGACACGTATCGCGGCAGTCTGCGGGTGGTGTCGGCGCGCGATGGCACTCCGCTCACCGACGAAGCGTTCGAAGCGTCGGGGCAACGCGCGCTCGCCGACGCGCTCGAGCGTGCTGCGAAACGTCTCGCGGAAAAATTGAAGCCACCACCGCCGCCGCTCGCCGCGCGTTCGCTGTCGTGGGTTCCGCTCGCTGGCGCCGTCGCGCTCGGCGTGGGCGCGGGAATTTCACTCGGCGTCGCGCACGCCGACTTCGCGCGCATTCCTTCGTCGGGTGGCGTCGACGCGGCGAACGCGCTCGCGCGCGAAGGTGAGCTGACGCAGACGCTCGGGTGGACCTTCGTGGGTGTCGGCAGCGCGGCGCTCGTCACCAGCGTCTTGATGTTCGTGCTCGGTGCGCCCGTCGAGAACGTCACGCCGAGCGTCAGTGTCTCTCCTGCTGGCGCGAGCGTTGGACTTCGCGTGGTGATGCCATGACTCCCTCGCGGCAGAGGCTTGTGGTGCTCGCGGCGCTCCTCGCGAGCGGCTGTCTCAATTTCCGCGAGCAGGTGAACTCGTGCCTCGACGACGGAGGCGCGTGGGTGTGTCCGCGCACCGACGCGGGCGTGGTGATGGGCGTCGACGCCGGCTCCGGCGACGCGGGGAACATCGGCGAAATGTTCGGCTCCATCGCCGAGCTGCAATGCGCACGCGGCACGGCGGGCTTCTGCTGGGACAAGCCGCGCCCGACCGGCGCGGAGTTCGAGTCGGTCTACGCGCCCGCCAACAACGACGTGTGGATCGGCAGTCTCGCGGGCGACGTCATTCACCTCGATGACGCGGGCTTCCACTTCATGCCGCTCAACGGTCTTCGCCCGTTCAGCTTCTGCTCGAACTCGCTCGGCCTCTTCGTCGGTGGAGAGCGCACCGGTCTGAGCGCGTCGGGCCTGCGGCAGTACGCCGGCGCTTCGACGTGGATGCCGATTCCCTTGAACGACGACGTGCAGCAGGTCCAGTGCACGAGTGACCGCGTGTACTTCGCGGCCGAGGGCGGTGGCGGTTACTACGACGGCACCGTTCATCTCTTCCACGCGGCGAACACCACGAACGAGCTGTGCAGCGGCATCGCCGTGTCGGCGACGCAGTGCAGGCTCACGTGCGCGCGAAACATGGCTATCGACGTCTACGAGTGCGACGGAGGTCTCGCGCAGACCATCACCGACGGCACCGTCGCGCGCGGAGACTCCGAAGAAGCGTGGGTCGGAGGCGACGGCGGAATTCGAGCCATCGTGCAGGGCGACCCGGCGAGGGTCTTCGGTGAGAACAGCCCGGCGTGGACCAGCGTCATCACCACCGGGCCCGCGCAGCAGCTCTACGCCGGCATCGCGTACGGGCCGAGCTCGTTGGTCGTCGGCCGCGGCGACGTGGTGAGCGTCGAAGGCCAACCGGGGTTCCCGCAGCCGATGAACCCGGCGAAGCCTCCGACCTACTTGAGCGACGTCGACGTCGACTCGACGGGCACGGTGTGGGCGGTGGGCACCGAGGGCCGCATCGTGAAGTTCGAGAACGGCGCCTGGTCGTTCCTCACGCCCGATGACACCAACATCCTCTACTCGCTCGACCACTCGCGGCCCGGTCGCGTGCTGGTGGTCGGCGTCAACGGCACGGTGCTGCTGCGCGACGCGACGGGGTGGAGCGCGGTGCCGAGCTCGCTCAACACGCACGTCGTGGGAGTGAAAGACACCGAGGCCGGGCTGATTCTCCTCGGCTACAACGAGCTGCGCGCGCCCAACCTCGCGCCCGTTCCGCTCAACGGTCAGGGCCGTTCACTGCTGGTCATCGAAGACCGCTACGCGCTGGTCACCACGACGGCCGAGGTGACGCGCATCGACCTCACCAACGGCAACGCCACGCAGCTGGTGTCCGGTGCGTTCGCGCAGCTCGCGTACGACGGTGCGCAGCACATCATCTACGCCGGCAGCGCGGGCAACGGCGTGTGGGCCTCCGCCGATGGAGGCAGCTTCGCGCGAATCGACGGAGGCCCCGCGATGGTCAACGAGCTGGTGTTCGACCGCGGGCAGCTGTGGGTCGCGGGCGATGGCTTCATCTATTTGAACGACGGCATCGGCTGGCTCGAAGTGCAGGCGCCGGGAGCAGACAACCTCGCGCCGGTGAGTTCGACGGTGGCCGCTGCGTGGAGTGCCGACCACGGCTGGCGCGTGAAGCGTCAGGCGAACGGGTTGGTGTTGGAAGACATTCCTGCTCCGCCGGCGCAGTTGTCGAACACCGCCGTCGTCGGCGATGAAATCTGGGGCGTCGGCAAAGGTGGCGCCGTGGTGCGGTTGCCCATCAGCTCGTTGCCGCCGTGAGAACTTCCGCGCCACGCCGTGTGACGAACACGGTGTGCTCGAACTGCGCGCTCCACCGTCCGTCGGCCGTCACCACCGTCCACTCGTCGTCGAGCACGCGAATGTCGGGCGAGCCCAGCGTCAACATCGGCTCGATGGTGAAGGTCATGCCTTCCTTCAGCAGCAGGCCGTGACCTCGACGGCCGACGTGCGCGACGTGCGGAGGCAGGTGCATTTCGCGCCCGATGCCGTGGCCTCCGAAGTCGGTCACCACGCCGCAGCCCTCGCGCGTCGCGAGCTCTGAAATCGCCGCGCCGATGTCGCCCAGATGAGCGCCAGCGCGCACGGCCGCGATGCCGACTTCCAGCGCGCGGCGCGTGGTCTCGACGAGGTGCTTCGCTTCCGCGCTCGGCTCGCCGATGCAGAACGTCGCCGAGGTGTCTCCGTGCCAGCCGTTGAGCTCGCTGGTCACGTCGACGTTGATGATGTCTCCGTCGGCGAGCAGCTCGTCGTCGCGCGGAATGCCGTGGCACACCACTTCATTGCGCGACGTGCAGACCCCCGCGGGAAAGCCGTGGTACCCGAGCTGGCTGCAGCGCGCGTGATGCGCTTCGGTGAAGGCGCGAACCCAGCGGTCGATGTCACCGGTCGAGATGCCGGCCTTCAGCTGCGCTCCGACGTGTTGCAGCGTGCGCGCCGCGAGCTTTCCGGCCCTGCGCATCGCGAGGAGATTGACGTTCACGTGCGATGAGAGACCACATGCACAGAGCGCGCGACCAATACCGATTTGATCTCGCAGCCCGTGCTACGAATCAGCTTCCGCATGAGCCTCACGCAGCTGCGTTACTTCGTGGCAGTCGCTGAAGAGGGCTCGGTGTCCCGTGCGGCGCAGCGGTGTTTCGTCAGCCAGCCTCCGATGAGCCGCCAGCTTCGCGCCCTCGAAGACGAGCTGTCGGTCACCCTCTTTCACCGGGAACCCCGCGGCATGCGGCTCTCGACCGACGGTGAGGCGCTGCTCGAAAAGGCGCGCACCATCTTGAAGCTCGTCGATGGGTTGTCTCCCGCTGCAAAACCGTCGTGAAGCTTTTCGGCAGTCGCGGCACAGCGAAGACCATGCGAGCTCATTTCGTGGCGGTGCTGTCGGTGGCGCTGTGTGCGTGCGGCGGCGCGATGTCGATGGACGCTGGAGTCGACGGCGGCACCGACGCGGGCCGCACCATGATGACCGCCGACGCAGGCTCCGACGCGGGGACGATGATGGACGTCGACGCGGGTCCGCCTCCGCCGCGCGTGGTGTTCGGGAGCATGACGGTCAACGGCGTGAGCCGCGAGCTGTGGACTGGTTACGGCACCACCACGCAGAACGCGACGCAGCTGCGGCTCGGCACGAAGGACGACGTGATGCCGAAGTTCATGGTGACGCTGGTGCTCCCGGCGAGCGCGGGCGCGGGCTTCATGGGCACCTGCGGCATGAACGGCGATTCGTTCTTCAGCGTGCAGCACATCGCCGACGCGGGCACCGCGTTCTTCACGCTCAACTCGACGTGCATGACGGCGCTCACCGCGACGGCAACGATGGCCGACGAGGACTACGTGGGGACGTTCTCGGGCACGGCCGACTGGGAGCCGCGCAGTGTGCTCGATGCGGGGTATCCGCAAATCGTCATCACCAACGGCTCGTTCACCGTGAAGCGGACGTTCTGAAGTTCGCTACACTGCAGGCGTGCCGTCGGACCGAACAGCCGCGTTCCTGAAGAACCTCGAGGCGCAACGGGCGACGCTGCGGCAAGAGGTCGAGGGCGACGTCGCTCCGCTGCGCGCACTGACCATCGACGAACGCGCGAAGGTGCTCGAGTCGGTCTGCCGTGACGCGATGGCCATCGTGCGCGCGCGAGCCGATGCGAGCGAAGTGCTCGCCAGGCGCGAACCGAGCGCCTCGTGGCACAGCGTCGTTCAACGGTATCGTCATGGACGCGACTGAAGCCGCCGTTCACTTCGCGCGCGCCTTGAGCGCAGCGAGCATTCCTCACGCGATTGGCGGTGCCATCGCGTACGGCTTCTTCGGGGTGGCGCGCGGCACGCACGACGTCGACATCAACCTCTTCGTTCCCGGCGAAGGGGCCGCTCCGGCACTGCGCACGCTCATCGAGGCAGGCCTCGAAATCGACGAGCCGCTCGCCCTTCAGACGGCGCGCGACCGAGGCGACGCGAGGGGCCTGTTTCACGGCATGCCGGTGGACCTCTTCTTCAACTCGATTCCGGTTCATGAGCGCGCTGCGACGCGCAGCCGCGAAGTGACGCTGCACGGCGCGCAGATTCGAGTGCTGTCACCGGAAGACACCGCAGTCTTCAAGATGCTCTTCTTCCGCGGGAAGGATCTCGTCGACCTCGAGCGCCTGCTCGGCTTGATGGGGAAGTCTCTCGACGCGGCCTACGTGCGAGCTGCGCTGGTCGAGGTGGTCGGAGAAGACGACTACCGCACGAAGAAGTGGGACGACCTCGTGCGGCAGCTCACCTGACTTTCAGGGGCGCGGGCCGACCTGCATCACCGTGCCGCTCGGGTACTCCGCGCCGGTGTAGCCGGAGTAGTCGATCGAGCCGACGCGCTGCTCGAAGATCTTCATCGGCACGTCGGTGATGGTCGCCGTCCAGTAGTTGAAGCGCGCGTCGGTCGTGCTCGCGTCGGTCACCACCATCGCCTCGACCTGGCCCGGGTCATTGGCCTCGTACTCCACGCTCGCGATGGTGATGGTGTCGACCGCAGACGACCAGCCGGTGTCGTTCACCTGCACGCGCACCGAGTTGGTGCCCGGCGGCACGTAGACCCAGGTGCCACCCGTGTTGCTCGAGAACGTCGAGATGGCGCCGCCGCTGCCGGTCTGCAGGTAGCCGTTCACGTACGAGCTGCCGTCGGTCTCGCTGTACGTGATGCGCACGCGACGCAGCGAGGTGCCCGCCGGAGCGGTGTAGACCGCCGACGTTCCCGGCGTGCCGCAGCAGGTGGTGGTCGCGCTGATGTTCGGCGAAGCCGTCGCGGGCTTGATGGTGCCCATCACCGCGTTCGCGTACACGTTGTTCGACTGGAACACAGGCGTCGGGTTGCCCGACGACGTGCTCCACACCGAGAGCCCCGCCGCGTTGTTGAACTTCACGATGTTGAACTGCGCGGTGGTGGTGCCCGTGCCGCGAATCTCGAAGCCGTGGCGCGTGTTGTACGTGATGAGCGAGTAGCGAATGGTCGGCGACGCGTTGGTGACGAGCACCGCGTTGCCGGTGTTGTCACGCACGGTGCTGTCTTCGATGGTGGGCGTCGACGCATTCGAAATGGTGAGACCGCCGCCGTTGGTCGAGAGGAACGCGCGCGACACGAGCACGCCGGTCGAGCCGTTGCCGATGTCCATCGCGTAGCCAGTCGAGGTGCGGATGTCGGGGCGCGTGAGCGTCACCATGTCTGCGTTGTCGAGCACCACGCCGCGGCCGCCCGCGCCGGTGATGACCAGGTCGGTGACGTTGGCCGACGCGCTGCCGTTCAGGAACACGGCGTCGCTGCTGCCGCCGGTGATGGACAGTCGCGTGAGCGTCGAGTTGCCGCGCACCTCGAGCGCCGTGCGGCCGTTGCTCATGGTCACGTCGGTCCACGTGCTGGCGTTGGTGGTCGCTCCGACCAGCACCACGCGCTGGAAGGCGTTGCCCGTCGCCGGAGGCAGGGCGGTGAAGTTGACCTTGCTGCCGGTCGCTCCCGCCGCGTTGAGGATGCCGTTCGCGGTGAGCGTGAAGTCGCCGTCACCGTCGAGGTTCTGGTCGTGCTTCACGAACTGAATCTGCGTGCCCGGCATCACCGTCACCGTCTGCCCCGCGGGAATGTTGATGTTGCCGGTGACGAAGATGGTGCCCGACCAGGTCTCGGTGTTGACGGTGCCTGACTTGTACGGGCCGCGGCTCCACGTCATCGGGTCGAAGAGCACGCCGGTGAAGCCCTGCAGGTCGAGCGCGGTCGGCCGCTGCAGCACCACGCGCGAGAGCACGTTGGGCCAGGTGCCGAGGTAGTTGTTCTGCATGTCGACCGAGCCCGTCGCGGTGAGCGCCACCACGTCGGACGCGCCGGTCGCGTTGACCAGCTCGACCTCGGCGATGGTGATGGTGTCGACCGCCGACGACCAGCCGGTGTCGTTGACCTGCACGCGAATCGACGTGGTGCCCGCGGGAATGAAGACCCACGTGCCGCTGGTGTTGCTCGAGAACGTCGAGATGGCGCCGCCGCTGCCCGTCTGCAGGTAGCCGTTCACGTACGAGCTGCCGTCGGTCTCGGCGTAGGTGATGCGCGCGCGGCGCAGCGTCTTGCCGGCGGGAGGCGTGTAGTTGCCCGACGTGCCCGGCGTGCCGCAGCAGGTGGTGGTGGCCGTGGTGTTGGGCGTCGCGCTCTCGAGGCCCGCCGCGCCGACCGTCGAGTTGCTGTGAATGTTGTTCAAGTTGATGACCGGGCTCGGAGTGCCGCTCGCGTCGTCTTCGAGGCGCACGCCTTCCTTGCCGTTCGAGCGCAGCTGGTTGCGCGTCACCGAGCCGTTCGCGCTCGAGAGGAACGCGATGCCCGCGCCGGTGTTCGACGAGCTGGTGCTGTTGGTGAGATTCAGCGTGCTCGACTGAGCGAACGCGCCGTCGCCCGTGTTGCCGTCGAAGAGTGACGCGTCGACGGTGATGACGCTCGAGCCCGAGAGCGCGAGGCCGCGCGCGCCGTTGTTGGTCGAGGTGAGGCGCGTGGCGGTGACTCCGGTGGAGCCGCCGAGCGCTTCGACGCCGTCGCCGCCGCACGAGGTGGTGGTGACGTCGGTGAGCACGGTGTTGTCGGCGTTGTTGAGCACGATGCAGTCGCCGCGCGTGCTGCGCACGATGGTGTTGCTGATGCCCGCCGCGACGCGCACGTCGAGACCGACGTCGGCGTACTCGATGGTGGCGTACGCGATGCTCGAGCCCGCGCCGGTGAGGATGATGCGGTCCCACGAGCCGGGCGACTTGCCGGTCATGCCCTGACCCGAGAAGAGCACCGGCGACGCCATCGTGCCCTGCACCACGAGCGCGCCGTTCACGGTGAGCGTGTGGTCACCGATGTTGTTCATGTCCTGGTCCTGGCGGACGAAGAGCACCTGCGTGCCGCTCGCAATGGTGAGCGTCTGGCCCGCGGGAACGACGAGGTCTCCGGTGACGACGATGGTGCCGTACCAGGTGGTGGTCATCACGTTCGCGCCGCCGAGGTATTGAATGTCGGCGAAGCTGACCATGCGCGTGGTGGTGCTGATCTGCCCCGCGGCGTCACGCACCTTCATGCCGATGGTGTACGTGCCGCTCGTCGCGAAGGTGTGCGTGTCGAGCTTGCTGGCCGAGAACGACGTGTCGCACGTGCCGTTGTTGTCCCAGTCCCAGCAGACCTCGAGCGCGGCGGTCGCGGTCTCGGTGTCGGTGACGGCGCTGGCGTCGACCTGCACCACGTTGCTGTTCACGATGGTCGCGGTGAACGCGGCGACCGGCAGGTCGTTGAGCACGTTCAACGTCGCGAGCTGCGAGAAGCCGCGCGTGCCCATGTTGTCGACCGCCTGCGCCTGCAGCGAAATCATCGAGCCCGTCATCGCGCTGGTCGGAACCGTGAACGCGAACTGATGCGGAGAAGCCATCGTCTCGCCCTGCTTCACGCCGTTCGCGAAGTACTCCACGCGCACCAGCGTGCGGCCCGCGACCGGAGTCGCGTCGGCGAGCATGGTGTGCATGCGGCCCTGCGTGGACTGCACCGTTCCCTGCGGAGAGAGCAGCCGCACTTCGGGCGCGTTCGGCGCCTGGCAGATATCGGCCATGCACGTGCCGCCGCTGGAGCACGCCATCGAGCCGCTCCACTCGAGGCACGCATCAGCGTCGGAGTTGCCGCACGTCTGCACCTGCGAACCCATGCAGCGCGTCGCGCCCGCGAGCGAGCACTCGTCGGTGCACGGAATGGTGCACGTGCCGTTCATGCAGACCTCTCCTGATTGACACGCAGTGACAGGCGACCACTCGAGGCACGAGTCAGCGTCGAGGTTGCCGCAGATGCGGAAGCCGGCGCCCATGCAGTCTCGGTTCGCGACCGCGGGGCATTCGTCGGTGCAGGTCGGGCCGCCGCCACCACCGGTCGCTCCGCCGCCGCCCGTCGCTCCGCCACCGCCCGTTGCTCCGCCGCCGCCGGTCGCTCCACCGCCGCCGGTCGCTCCACCGCCGCCGGTCGTTCCGCCGCCGCCACCGGTCGCTCCGCCGCCGCCCGTCGTTCCGCCACCGCCGGTCGCTCCGCCACCGCCGGTCATTCCGCCGCCGCCGCCCGTCGCTCCGCCACCGCCGGTCATGCCGCCACCACCGCCCGTCGTGCCGCCGCCACCACCGGTCGCGCTCATCACGCACGCGCCCGCGAGGCACTCGAAGCCCTGGTTGCAGTTCGCGGGGAAGGCCCAGTCGGTGCAGCCGTTCCCGAGCGAAACGCAGGTCTGCGTTTGACCGAGCGGAGTGCAGCGCGCAGAGCCCGCGGCGCACACCGAGGTGCAGGAAGACGTCGGCGTACACGCGCCGGCGCTGCACACGTTGGTGCCGCCACACGTCTCGGCGACGACCCAGTCGTAGCAACCGCTCGCGAGCTGCTGGCACTCCGCCGTCGCGCCCGCCGCGATGCACTGCTTCGCACCCGCGTTGCAGCGGTTGGTGCACGTGAGCACGCACGAGCCGCCGCTGCAGACCGTGCCGCCGGTGCACGCCACCGGAGCAGACAGCGCACGGCAACCGTCGGGGCCGCGCATGCAGGTCATCACGCCCGCGTTGCTGCACAGCGAAGTGCCTTCATCGCAGCGATCGACACAGCAACCCGCCGACGCGAAACAGTCGGGGTCGGCACAGTCGGTCTTGCCGTCGGAGTCA
Organism: Archangium sp.; assembly: GCA_047600485.1. Classification (GTDB taxonomy): domain Bacteria; phylum Myxococcota; class Myxococcia; order Myxococcales; family Myxococcaceae; genus Archangium_A. The sequence goes on along the minus strand of JASGKS010000001.1, from coordinate 7,920,012 downwards.
TCGTCCGCGGAATTCCCGCAGACCTCCTTGTTCATCGTGACCTTGGACTCTCCGCAACCAACGAGAAACAGGGAGAGAATGAGCGCCGAAAAAAAGACGGAAGTCCGCATGCGGGCCATGACCCGTGGGTGGGTGCCAGTGCGCAAAAATGGTGACTGGGTGGATCAGCGAAGCTGAGGCTCGACCTGGGGCGCGCCGAGAAACACAGCTCAGGGCAACATCGAGATGCCGAGGATTCCAGTGAGCCCTGCTGCGAAGAGGGCGAGCAGACCGAGGACTCCGTGACGTCCGGCGAGCTCGCGTTCGCCTCTGATCAGCTTGCGGCCGAGCCACCACATGTACGCGAAGAGCAGCGCCGTGAACGTGCCGAGCCAACCATGCAGCCGATCGAGCGGGCGCCAGTCGCGCAGCCAGATCGAAGACGCGATGCCTCCGAGCGCTGAGCCGATGATCAACGCCGCGCTCCACGGGCCCCACTTGATGTGACGCGCACGTGAGCCTTCGGGCGGAGCCGTCTTCCGCAAGCGCAGCTTTCGTTGCGCGAACCCGTCCCGGTACACGAGGAACATGAAGAGGATCGCCACCGTCGCGAGTGCGGGGTGGGCGTAGACCAGAAGCTCACGCATCAGCGCGATGACTGTGCCCGAAGTTTCTCCAACTCGGGCGGAAGGATGATCTGCCACTTCGCGACGAACGCCTGGCCGCGCGCTCCGGCAGAGCTCGAGCGATGAAAGTAGGCAGGCTTCTGCAGAGACACGCGCTCGAGTTGTGTGAGGAACGCGTGCTGTCGCAGGTGACGCGAGCTGCTGAAGAACACGCCGAGCCGCGACGCGAGGAGCGGGCTTTTTCCGAGCGCCTTCCAGTGCTCGAGCACCGCGTCCCAGTCGACCGTCTTCAGGTCGCTGAACACACCCCAGAGTTCTTCCCAGTCGGTGACGAGATCGACGCGGTCGAGGCAGTCGACGAGCGTCGCCGGCAGTGACGTCACGCGAATCGGCTGGCCCGCAGACACCGCGCCGTCGAGCAGACCGTACGCCTTCGAGCGCGTCTGAGAACGCACCGGCGTGTAGATGATCTCGTTGCGCACCAGCTCGTCCGTGCGCATCGACGTGACGTATTGAATCGAGTGCCGCAGCGGCGTCAGGCCGTGGAAACACAGCGCTCCGCCGTAGGCGATGATCGCGTCCGGCGTGAGGCGCGTGGCGATGACGTACGGGTCGACTCCGCTCGGGTGCGAATAGAGGCCTCGCCGCAGGTGCACGATGGTGCCGTTCGCGAGGTGGTAGGCGATCGCTTCTCGCGCCGCGGCGGGCTTGCGGCCCATGTGCTTGTAGGCGACGCGAAGGTCTCCGAGGGAGAAGACCGGGTTCTGGGCGATGAAGGCCGCGGGCGTGGTGCCGCTCAAATACGCGGGGAGTTGGAGGGGGTTCCTGCGTTTGCGCGTGCGTGCCATGGCTCGTGAGTTGCCTGAGGTGTGGTGAATAAGTGATTTATGACCCGTTTAGTGCTGAGCAGGCAATGGGGTCTGCACTGAGGGAGCGCACGGTGGGGCGGGTTCTGGCCGTGCACGCCGCGAGCAGCCCCTCGGCTTCGAGCGAGTTCCACGCACGGCTTGTTCGTCATCAAAGCTGACAGTGGCGCGGGCCCGATGCGTTTTCAGATCGCGTTGTCTGATTGGGTCTGAACATGTAGAAAATCACTTACTCAGACCCTATCAGGCAAGTCGACGACACCGGGCAGCGCCTGCGGGTACAGTGAGTCCCGCATGTCGCGGCGCGCTGACCTCAAGACCGGTTACACCTGCAACAGCAACTGCGTCTTCTGCGTCATCGGCGACAAGCTCTTCACCGGTGAACGCCCAACGGCCGAAGTCATCGAAGAGCTCAAGCTCTCCCGCCGCACCTGCGACGACGTCGTCTTCACCGGAGCCGAAGTCACCCTCCGCCCCGACTTCTTCCAAATCGTCGAGGTCGCGCGACGACTGAACTACCGGACGATCCAGATTCAGACCAATGGCCGCATGTTCGCCTACCGCGAGTTCTGCGAGCGGGCCATCAAGGCCGGAGCGAACGAGTTCTCTCCTTCTCTCCACGCGCCCGTCGCCAAGGTGCACGACGGACTCACGCGCTCGCAGGGCTCGTTCGTTCAGATCATTCAGGCCATCAAGAACCTCAAAGAGCTCGGCCAACGCATCGTCACCAACACCGTCGCGGCGAAGACCAACGTGAAGTTGTTGCCCGACCTCGCGCGGCTGTTCGTCGAGCTCAAGGTCGATCAATTTCAGATCGCCTTCCCTCACCCCACCGGACACGCGGCGACGTACTTCAACGCCGTCGTGCCGCGCATGAGCGAGCTCGCTCCGTATCTGCAGGAAGCGATGCGCATCGGCCGCGACGCAGGCGTGTCGTGCATGGTCGAAGCGGTGCCGTACTGCCAGATGCCCGGCTACGAGCGCTTCGTTTCCGAGCTCTACATTCCGCCGACCGAAATCGTCTACGACGGCTTCGTCGTGCCCGACTACAAACGCGACCGCGTCGATCGCGGGAAGACGCGCTTCCCGCAGTGCGCGACCTGCCGCTTCGAGCCGATGTGCGAAGGCCCCTGGCGCGAGTACCCCGAGATGCTCGGCAGCGACGAGTTCCAACCCGTCGCCGGAGCGCGCGTCATCGACACCGACATCGTCCTCGACGCACAGCGCTTCCCGATGCTCGGCACTCCCGCTCCACTCGAAGGACTCGGCGAGCTCCGCGGAAAGTGGATCGCGCTCGCGTTCTATCCGGAGGATGGCAGCCCCGCGTGCACCGCCGAAGCGTGCTCGCTGCAGTCCGGACTGCCGCAGCTCGCCGCGGCGGGAATTTCGATCTACGGCGTGTCTCCCGATTCGCTCGATCGCCATGCCGTGTTCTCACAGCAGAACGGTCTGACCTATCCACTGCTGAGCGATGCGAGTGGCGCCATCGCGCGCGCGTTCAAGGCCGGCACGCGCTCGACGTACATCCTCGATGAGCAGCGGCGCATCGCGCACGTCATCGTGAATCCCGACGTGAAGAACCACGCGCAGCAGGTGTTCGAAGCGGTGCGCAAACTCACCGCGCCCGCGCGTTCACTCGAGCGTGGCCCGGAGCTGATCATCCGCCGCACCGCGAAGCCGCTCGCTGAAGCCGAGGCCGAGCTCGAGCTCACGAGCTGACGTGAAGGCGCTGATCAAAGTCGGCTACGGCTGCAACGAGAACTGCACGTTCTGCCACACGCTCGAATACCGCGAGGTGAACGGCGAGAGCGAAGACGTGCACCGGAAGATCGATCGCGCTCGCCAGCTCGGTCACTCCATGGTCGTGCTCTCGGGCGGCGAGCCGACGCTCCGCAAAGAGTTGTTCGACTGGGCCGCGCACGTCGCGCGACTGGGCATGGACTTCGGGCTCGTCACCAACGGGCTCTTGCTCGCGTACCCCGACGTCGTGGAGCGGCTGCTCAGCTCCCGCATGAAATACGTGTACATGTCGCTGCACGGTGGAACGCCGGCGGTGCATCAACGCGTGGTGCGCGCCGACACGCACGGCATAGCGTTGAAGGCGCTCGGCAATCTCACCGGCAAGGGGCTCGACCTCACCGTCAACGCGGTGCTCGTGAAGCAGAACCTCGACGACTTGAAGCAGCTGGTCGATGTGCTCGCGCCGTTCGAAGACGCGGTCATCAAGTTCTCGATGCTGCAGCCCAAGGGCGGAGGCAAGGCGCTGTTCGATGCCATCACGCCGAAGGTGAGCGACGTCGCGGCGCGCGTGAACGAGGCCATCGCGCACGGACTGGCGAAGGGTCTGCCGCGCACGCGCTTCGTGCACGACGGTCTGCCGTTCTGCCTGCTGCCCGGCCTCGAGGACCGCTACGACGATCTCAAGACGCACCAGTTCGCGACGATGATCGAAACCGACGAGGGCGATTTTCACCCCGTCGACGACGTCGCGAAGGTGCAGCCCGAGCCGTGTCAGTCGTGCGCGCTGCGGGGTGCGTGTCCCGGGCTCTACCGCGGGTACCACGAGGCGTTCGGTCACTCCGAGCTGAAGACCGTCACACAGGGCGCGCGCTCGAACTCGTTCAACTACACCCTCGAGGCAGTCTCTCCTTCTCCGAGCAATGGGCAGTGTCTGCTGCTGGGACCGACTGGAGTGACGCCGTGGGACCGCGCGCGACACCTCTTCATCGAGCACGAGGGAAAGGTCGCGCGCTACCGGACGACGACTCGCGATTTCGCCGACGTCGAGCTCGCTGCGGTGAAGCACGAGCGCGGGCAGGTCTACTTCGACGCCTCGCGAGCGAAGGATGCGCCTGATGATTTCGCGCGAGACCTCGTTCCGCTCAAGCGCAGCGCGCTGTGCACCTCGTGCTCCGAGCGCGAACGCTGCACGGGTCTCTACGAGCCGGTGTTCGAAGACGTCTTCTCACGCGATGACGAGCGCGTGCGTGAGCTGCTGCGTGCGCTCACCGGTCGCGTGCTCGATGTCGGCTGCGGTGAAGGTCCGTACGACGACGTGCTGAGCGGATTGAAGGGCGTGGACTACGTCGGGGTGGATCCGTCGGCTGCGGCGATCGAACGGCTGCGTGCGCGAAGAACGTGGGGCACGCATCACGTCGGTGGCGCGGAAGAGCTCTCTGCGCTCGGCACGTTCGACTTCGTGCTCGTGCTGCGCTCGTGGAATCACGTGCGAGATCTTCCGCGCGCGGTCGCGTCGCTGCATGCAGCGTTGAAACCTGGCGGCACGTTGCTGGTGGTCGACAACGAAGCGTTCGGTCTCGCGCGCTCGTCGTCGCAAACGCGCCGCGGCGAGACCTCGCGCGCGGAGTTCGAGCACTTCAGAAATCACTCCGCCGCTGAAGCACTCGCCGCGTTGTCTGTCTTCACGTTGCAAGAGAAACGCGACGTCGCGCCGGGTACCAGCAATCAGTGGCTTCTGCGGCTCACGCGATAACTACAGTTTCACCCTCACCCCAACCCTATGCTGCGCGGCATGCGCGCACTCCTCGTCGTGGCGGTGGTGTCGATGTCGTGGAGCTGTTCACCCAATCCGACCGTCGACGCTGGAGCGGGCGGTGGAACCGGCGGCGGCGGAACAACCGGCGGTGGTGGAACGACTGGAGGCGGAACGACGGGCGGCGGCGGTGGAACGACCGGCGGCGGAGGAGGCGGCGGCGGCGGCACCACCGGCATCGCGCTCGCCGACTTCTGCGACCGCCAAGACGAAGCCAACTGCGCGAAGAACATCCGCTGCGGAGTCGCGGCACCGGGCACCGACTGCGCGAAGATTCTGATTCCGCGGCGCAGCTCGCTGATCAACGCGCGACTCGACTGTCTCAACTCGTGGACGCGCGACGCCATCACCGCGGGCCGCACCACGTACGACTCGAACGAAGCGCAGACCTGCCTCAACGCCATCACCAACACCGCCGCCTGCAACTTCATCTTCCCCTACACCGCTGAATGCACGCTGGTGCTGCAAGGTCAGCTCGGTCTCGACGCCGGCTGCGCGACGAACGGCGAATGTTCGCGCGGGTTGTTCTGCGACTCGAGCGCGAGCGTGTGTCCCGGCCACTGCCGCACCACCACGCCCGCGGGCCAACATCCGCCGATCTCGACCGCGTGCGCGGAGAACACCTCGTACGTGCCGTTCTCCGACGGCGGCTCGACGTGCGTGCCGTACGCGATGCTCGGCGAAAGCTGCGCGCCCCTGCCCGGCTCGTTCTCTCCTTCGCTGTGCATCGGAGCGAACGGCTGCCTCGACACGCCCGACGGTGGCCGCGCCTGTCAGCCGTACCGCACTGCGGGTCAGCCCTGCGCGCGCTTCGGCTTCAACGAATGCGCGGCCGACACCGTGTGCGGGCTCGGAGCCGATGGTGGAGATCAGTGCGTTCCGCTCGGTCGCTCCGGTGCGAGCTGCACTCCTGGCCTCGGCGTGCAGTGCCAGACCGGCCTCGCGTGTCTGGTCGACCACTGCGGTCCGCTCGTCGATGCCGGCCTGCAATGTCAGAACGACGACGACTGCGTCGCCGGCACGCTCTGCTCGCTCGGCGGTTACTGCGAGCCGTTCGGTCGCGCCGACGCGGGCTGCAACTCGCAGCCGTTCCAGGACGACTGCGCACCGGGCTTCTTCTGCAACGCCTCGTCTCGCTGCGAGGTGAAGCGCGGCCGTGGGGCACCGTGCACCGGCAACGAGTGCAGCATCGAGCAGGGCGTCTCGTGCCAGGCGATGACGTGCACACCGGTGCTCTGCCTGCCGTGACCGCGTATACGGTGCGCGTCGATGGCGGCGCGCACTCCAGAAGCTTCACCACTGCGAGGGCGCGCGGCGCTCACCACCGTGCGCTCGGTGCTCGGCGCGCTGGTGCTCGTCGCGCTCTTCGGTTCGCTCGCCGCGATTCTCTCGTACCGCGCTGACGTCGCCGAAGCGCGGCGTCAGGTGCGCGAACGCGTCGCGCAGCAGGGCCGCCTGTACGCCGACTCACTCGGCCTGCACTTCGACGTCATCCGCGCGGAGCTGCAGCGACTGGCTGATCGCGGCTTCATCGCGCTCACCGCTCGTGACGAAGCCGTACTCGCCGGCGTCCGCGAAGACCGCACCTTGTTCAGCGAAGGTGTGGTGCTCATCGACCTGCAAGGCCACGTGGTGTGGAGCGAGCCGCAGACGCTCGCGCCGCTCCCCGACACGCAGACCCAGCCGTGGTTTCAGTTGCTGCTCGGCGTCGAGAAGCCGTCCATCGACGAGTTCATCGGTGACGATTCGTCGCGCCTCGCGGTCGCGCTCCCGGTGCGGGAAAACGGAAAGCTCGCCGGCGCACTCGTGGGCCTCGTCGGCGCCAGCGACCGTCTGTTGTACGGCGTCGAAGGTCCGGGAGAACAACTGCTGCTCCTCAGTTCTCGCGAGCGCGTGTTGGTCCCGTTGAGCGAACCGAAGTGGAGTCACAACCCGGGCTTCGATGCACAGGTCGAGGTGCTCCGCGCAACGGGCGGCGACGCGACGTGGACGCTCGATGGACACGAGGTGATGGCCGAGGCGTTCCCGGTGAAGAACACCTCGCTGCAGGTGCTCGCGCTCGAGAGCGAAGAGACATCGGTCGCGCCCATCGCCCGCCGCTTGAACGTGCAGCTCGCGTTCTTGCTCGTGGTGCAGCTCGTCGCGCTCGGCGCGTTCGTGCTCTTCCTTCGGCGCACGTGGCGCACCTTCCTCGACGCGGAGCAGCGCTTCGCCGAGCAGGAAAAGATGGCCGCGCTCGGCACCGCCGCGAGCCTCATCGCGCACGAGGTGAAGAACTCGCTCAACGGGTTGCAGGCCGCGACGTCGCTCCTCGAGTCGGGTGGTGACGGCGGGCTCGTCTCGCACACCGTGAAGGGACAAGTCGAGCGCCTCGGTCACCTCGCGCGTTCGCTGCTCTCGTTCAGCAAGCCGAGTGAATCGCGCCGCGTGCCGGTGGAGCTCGACGCGCTGGTGAACGAGACAGTGCAGGCCCTGTCGACATTGCCCGAGTGGCCCGAAGCGAAAGTGTCGCTCGAGCTGACGCCGCAAGTTCGCCTCGACAGTGACCCGCTGTTGCTCACCACCGCCGTCGACAACCTCGTGCGCAACGCCATCGAAGCCGTCGTCGCCGCGAAGGACCTCGGCAAGGTCAGCGCGCCCGCCGTCACGGTGCGCGTGAAGCGCGTTGACGCGAAGAGCGCCGAGCTGGAAGTCGAAGACAACGCCGGCGGTGCACCGAGCGAGCTCGAAGAGAAACTCGGTCAGCCGTTCTTCACCACCAAGCCGCGAGGCATCGGACTCGGCCTCTCGATGACCCTGCGCGCGGTCGAGACGCTCGGTGGAAAGCTGACGTTCGAGCGCCTCGCGTCAGGCTCGCGATTCAAAATCACGCTGCCGGTGTAGTTTCCTTTTCGTGCTCACGACGCTCCTCATCGACGACGACCGCGCCTTCTCGTCGATCGCCGCGGCTGCGCTGCAGCGTGAAGGACTTCCCGTCACCGTCGCGCACTCGCTCCACGAAGCGCGCGTGCAGGTCGCGCAGAAGAGCTTCGACCTGGTCGTGCTCGATCGCCGGCTGCCTGATGGCGATGGGCTCACCGCGCTCCCTGAATTGCGCACACAGCTCCCCGGCGCGGTCATCGTGATGGTCACCGCGCACGGCGACATCGCCAGCGCGGTGGAAGCGATTCGTCTCGGAGCCGCCGACTATCTCGCCAAGCCCGTCGAGCTGAGCGACCTCGTCTTCAAGGCCCGCCGCGCGATGGAAGAAATTCGCCTGCGAGATCGCCTCGAGCACATCGAAGGCACGCTCCCGACGCGGCGCGGGCTCGTGCCTCCGCGCTCGGGAGCGATGAAGCAGGTCGTCGAGACCATCGACCGCATCGCCTCGCAAAGCCCCCGCAGCCCCGTCGTCTTCCTCGGAGAAACCGGCAGCGGCAAAGAAGCGCTCGCGTGGCATCTGCACCAGCGCAGCTTCGGCGCGGCGATGCCGTTCATTCAGCTCAACTGCTCGGCGCTGCCCGAGTCGATGGCCGAGAGCGAACTGTTCGGTCACGAGCGCGGCGCGTTCACCGACGCCAAAGCCACGCGGCGTGGACTCGTCGAGCTCGCGGCGCGTGGAACACTCTTCCTCGATGAAGTCGGAGAGCTGAGCGCTCCGTTGCAGGCGAAGTTGCTCACCTTCCTCGACGGTGGCCGCTTCCGCCGTCTAGGAGGCAGCACCGAGCTCACCAGCGTCACGCGCGTGGTGACGGCCACCAATCGCGACCTCGAACGCCAGGTGAAGGAAGGCAAGTTCCGCGAGGACCTGTGGTTCCGTCTCTCCGTGTTCCGCATCGACGTGCCTCCGCTGCGTGAGCGCCGCGAAGACATCGGGCCGCTCGCGACCGAACTCCTGCAGCGTGTCGCGCGTGAGCAGGGCCGCCGCGATGTTCCGAAGTTGAGCGACGACGCGCTCGGCTTGCTGGTGCGCTACCGCTTCCCCGGCAACGTGCGTGAGCTGCGCAACATTCTCGAGCGCGCTCTCGCTCTCGAAACGGGTCCGGAGCTGAAGCTCGACTGGGCCGTGCTCTCGAACACCAGCGGTGCGGCCGGCTTCACGTCGAACGGCGTCGAAGAACTCGATTCGCTCGAGCGGCGCTACGCGAAGTGGGCGCTCGATCAACTCGGCGGCAAGAAGCTCGAGACCGCGAAGGCGCTCGGCATCTCGCACCCTACGTTCAGCAAGCTCGTTCGCGACGAGTGAACGTTTCACCCTCTCCTTCGCGGGAGAGGGGGTTCACGCGAGTGAACACAGGTTCATGCCGAGCGGACGCGAGACGGCCACGCTGCGGGCATGAACTTGCTCGTCCCCGTCGGTCGTGTGCTGTTTGCGTTGCTCTTCCTCGTCGCCGCGCCGAGACATTTCTCGAGCGAAGGCATTTCACACGCCGCTGAGCTCGGAGTGCCGCTCGCCGCGTTCTTCGTTCCCGCCTCGGGCGTGCTGATGGTCGCCAGCTCGCTCTCGCTGATGCTCGGCTGGCGCGCGAAGTGGGGCGCGTGGGGCCTCATCGCGTTCCTGATTCCGGTGACGCTCGGCATGCACGCGTTCTGGCGCGTCGACGACCCGGTACAGCACCACGTGCAGCTCGCGATGTTCGCGAAGAACCTCTCCATGCTCGGAGCGGCGCTGCTGCTCGCGCACTTCGGCTCCGGGCCGTTCAGTCTCGAGAAGACTACGGCGACAGCACGAGCGTGATGGGCATCGCCTTGCCCTGACGACTCACCACCATCGGCACCGTCGAGCCCGGCGCGTGATTGGTGAGCAGCATCGCGACGCCACCACCGTCGAGCGTGCCCACCGGTTGACCGTCGACCGACACCACGAGGTCGCCCACCAGCAGCCCCGACTTCTGGCCCGCACCACCCGCGGTGAGCTCTTCGATGACCGGAGTCGGCCCGTACATCTCGACGCCGGTGTGCGCTTCGACGCCCGGCAACTTCGCGACGACTTCGAGCGTCACGTCGGTCGTCGTGCCCGGCGCGACCTCGATGAGCCTCGACACGCCGCTCTGCATTTCGTCGCCCATGCAGCGGAACGCGAGGTTTCCCGCCGGTGCCGGGTCGACCACGAAGCGGCCATCGACGTCGGTGTTCGGCGCCGAAGCGGGGTCCCAGTTGGTGATGCCCGGCGTGTTCCCCGCAGCGAGCACGCCATGGCACACCAGATTCGCGACCGGCTGCCCGCTGGCGTGGTCGATGACGCGCCCGGTGAGCTTGCCCTTGCCCTTGCTGTGCATGGTGAGCTGCTTCTTCTCACCCTCGGCGAGCGTGACTTCCTGCGCATCGCCTTCTTCGTTGTCCATCGCCGAGATGACGTACGTGCCCGCGGGCAGCGAGAACTTGAACGTGTCTCCATTCACCTGGCCGGCGACGAAGCGACCGCCGTTGCGCGCGGCGTACACCACCGGAATCTTCGAGTAGCCGACGAGCTTTCCGTCGAGCTGCGCGGTGGGACGGAGCGTGATGAGCAACGGCTTCGGCCCCGTCTCCGCGCGCACCGTCGTCTCCTCGCCGCTCGGAGAACGCGCCTGCACGTCCCACGTGCCGGAGGTCAACGCATCGAAGGTGAACTGACCATTCGCGTCGCTGAAGGCTTGCGGCAGCACTTCCCACGGAGAGAACGACGGCTCTCCCTGCGGCCCCGCGGCGCGCGCACGCAACTTCACGTCAGGCACCGGCGCGCCCTGCGCATCGACCACGCGACCGGACAGCTTCAACTTCTCGACCTTCACCTGCAGCTTCACGTTCTTCTCGTGCGAGTTGCCGTCCTTCAGCAGCACGCTCGGCAGCGAGCCGCTCACCGGTTTCGCCGGCGCACCGAGCGCACCCGAGAGCGACACCTTCACCGTGTACGTGTCCCCGCCCGTCATCTGCGTCGCGCGATACCGGCCCTGCTCGTCGCTGGTGCCCATGCCGGTGTCGAACTTGCGGTTCACCCACGTCACCGTCGCTCCCGCAATCGGAGCGCCCTTCTCGTCGACCACCGTTCCCTCGATGGTGGCCGCTCCTTCGAGCTCGAGATCGAGCGTCACCTCTTCGCGTTCCTTGATGGCCAGGTCCTTCGCGACGAACGCGCCCTCGGTGTCGCTCGACGCGATGATTTGGTGGTGGCCCTTCGCGACGCCGACCAGCTCGTAACGCCCGTTCGCGTCGGCGAAGACACTCAGCTGCGCCTGCATCGAGTTCGCGTCCACCTTCGCTCCGGCGACCGGCTTCTTGAGTCGCGTCACCACGCCGCGCACCGTCGCCATGCGCTTCACCTCGAGCGTGACCTCGGGCGCGCCGGCCTTCGCGGTCCACCGCTTCGGCTTCTCGACGGCCCACGGCTCGGCGGTGAAGACCAACTCTCCGGGAGGCGCGCCGTCGATGATGAAGCGACCGTCGGCCTGGCTGAACGCATCGGTGGTGCGGCCACCCGCGACGTGATGCGCGGTGACCTTCGCACCCGCGATGGGCTTGCCCTCGCTGAGCACGATGCCGCGAATGCGAACACCCTCGCGCACCACGAGCTTCACCTCGGGCGACGGCTGGCCGACGACGGCGGTGACGACTTGCACCGTGCTCAGCGCGCTGCCACCGGCGGCGGCGAACATGCGGTAGTCGCCGGGCGCGAGCTCCATCGTGAAGCGGCCGCTCTCGTTGCTGCGTGCGATGCCCGGCCGCGCCGAGTCGTTGTTCTGAAACTGCCGCTGCATCGCGGTGATGAGCGCGTCGGCCACCGGCTGATTCGCCTCGTCGACCACGATGCCCTGCACCGTCGCTTCGGGCATCAGCACGATGTCGCGGCGCACCGAGCCTTCAATCTGCACGGCGAGCGCGATGGTGCCGTAGCCCGTCGCCTCGACCACCAGCTTGTTGGTGCCGCGATGCAGACACAGCTCGTACGCACCCTGCGCATCTGACTTCGTGCCCAGCGACAGCCGCGGGCGCACGACGGCGCCGCTCACCGGGCCCGCTCCTGAATCGAGCACGCGACCGCTCAATTTTCCCGGGCAGTCCGATGCGAGCGTGAGCTCGAGCGACTCGGGACGCGGCGTCACGGAAGGGTCGCGCAAGTCGACTTCCACGAACGCCGCCAACTTTCCGGGGAGCGACGCACCGACGCCAATCGCCACCGGACGCTGCGCGCCGAAATCAAAGCGGCCGTCGGCTCCACTCACGCGCTCCTGCGGCGGAGCGTTGGTGGGCTGCTCGTCCATCGCGAGCGTGACGATGGCTCCTGCGACGGGCTGGCCGTCGAGCAACACGCGGCCTGCGACGCGACGCGCGGGAGCACCGGCTTGCGCGAGCCACACCGGCACCGGACCAGCGGCCTGCGCGACGTCGTCGGCCGCGGCGAACACCTCACGACCCGCCGGTGCAGTCTTCGCCGCCACAGAACCAGACGGGAGCGGAGCACTCGTCGGCGTGTCGGAGAACGCGAAGAACGCGCCCAACAACCCGAGGACCAGCGCAATCGCGAGGACGACGACGTGCTTGAGCTTCATGAGCAGGGCTCCCGTGGTGAGGTGAAGTGACGACGTGTCGGCGCTCGCGAACGGCAGCAGCAGCGCCGCCCAGCGTTGGCGGTTGCCGAAGCGCGCATCGAGCTGCTCACGCAGCGTGTCGACGCCCTGCTTCAACTTCCACCGCACGGTTCCGGGCGGCAACGAGAGCCGCTCACCGATGCGTGTCGCGTCGAGTCCTTCGAAGTAGCGCAGGTACAACACCACGCGCAGTTCTTCGGGGAGCTCCGCGACGAGCGCGGTCAGGTTGCGTTGCGCTTCGAGCCGCTCGAGCACTTCCTCGGCGCTCGGAGCCGCCTCACTTTCACTCGCGCTCGCCTCGCGCGCGATGCGACGACTCGCGCTGCGATGACGAAACGCGGCGAGATTTCGCAGCGTCGTCGCCCACCACCCGCGGCCTTCAGGCTCGGCGCGCAACGAGGCTTCCCACGCGTCCTGCGCGAGGTCATCGGCGTCGGCGTCGCTCACCAGCGAGCGCGCCAGCCGTCGAACCCATTCGGCATGGGTCAGAGCGTCATCGAGTGAATCGGGAGCGGGCGTCATGATCGTCACGGGAGAGTTGCCGTGCACCTCCAGGTGTTGGGCGATTCGAAAAATTCTTCAGAAGGCACTGAAGAGTTCTTTCAGCCCCACCTGTAGCACTCCCGTCGATCCACACGCTTAGGCGTGGCGTGGCACGTGGAATGGGGAGAGCTCGATGTGGTCCGTCGCGCTCACCAGCCTGGTCATTTCCGTTTCACCGCTCGAACTCTCCACCGTCGGCGACGGGGCTTCGCTCCCCGAGCTGGTGTGGCAGCAGGCCCCTGACCTGCACGATGCGCGCGTTCGCGTCGCGCTCGCCGAAGCCGAACGTCGCAAGGCGTTGCGGCTGCCGAACCCGGGGCTCGACATCGGGCTCAACACCATTCCCGTCGGTCCGCTCAACCCGGTGGACTTGAAGGACCCCTACTTGAACGTGCCCAACGTCGCGGTCGGGCTCTCGCTGTTGCTCGAGCTCGGCAAGCGCGGGCCTCGGCAGGACGCGACGGCTGAAGCAGCGCGCTCGGCGGCGCTCGACGCGTTGGACCAGGTGCGGCGCCGCGTGCTCGATCTCGAAGACAGCATCGGTGACGTCGCCAGCGCGCAGGTTCGCGTCGCCGCGTTGCAAGGGCTCGGCACCGACGCGCAGCGACTGGCTGATCTGCAGGCCGCGCGCGCCGACAAAGGAGACACGTCTGCGCTCGACGCCGACCGCGCGCGGCTCGAAGTCGAAGGCACGCTCACCGCGGTCGGAGAAGCGCAGGAACTGCTCGCCGCCACGCTGCGCCAGTGCGCCGACATCGTCGCGACGCCGTGTGTGCAGTTCGCCGACGTCGCGCAGGCCAACGCGTGGCTCGACCGTCACGTCGCGCGCGCGCCAGATGATCAATTGGAGAAGCGGAATGATCTCCGCTCACTCGAAGCGGCCATCAAATCGGCTCGCGCGGCGCAGACGCTCGCCGCGAACCGGTGGATCCCCGACCCCACGGTGCGCTTCGGCTACGTGAGAGATCAATTCGTCATCTCGGGAAATCAGCAGAACAGCTTCTTCGTCGGCGTCTCGCTCCCGCTGCCGTTCTTCGACCACGGGCAGGACGACGCCGAAGCCGCGCGCAAAGTCGCCGACAGCGCGGAGCTCGCTCGCAACCAGCTCATCGAATCGGCGCGCGCGCAGTTGACGAGACTCGACAACGAAGTCACCACGGTCGAGCTGCGGCAGAAACGAATCCGTGAGCAGTCGTTGCCGCTCGCGCAATCGGTCGTGTCGCGACTCGACGCCGCGGTGACGCGCGGTGCTGCTCCACTGCAGGAACTGCTGCTCGCGCGGCGCACGTTGGCCGAGCTGCTGCTGACCGCGGCCGAGCTCGATCGTTCCGTCTTCCACCTGCGCCTCGCCCGGGCGCGCCTCTCTTCCTCGCTCGATTCACTCCCGGAGTTGAAGCCATGACCTCTCTCTCCCGCACCGCGCTGCTCATCATCGCGCTCGTCGCGTTCTTCAGCGGCTGCACGAAGGAAAAGCCGGTCGACGCCGCGACGCTCATGAAGGCCGATGCCACGGGCATCACGCTCGCCGCCGATGCACCGCAGTGGCGCTACGTCGAGCTGTCGGTCGCGGCGATGGGTCCCGCGTTGCCTCCGCTGCCGGTGCCGGGCCACGTCGACCTCGACCCCAAGCGCACCGCCGCGGTCGGCGTGCCGTTGCCCGGTCGTGTCGAAGGCGTGCAGGTGCGCCTCGGCGCGCGCGTGAAGCAGGGCGACCGGCTGTTCTCGGTTCGCTCCGGTGCGTTCGCCGATCTCGATCGCGAGGCCGAAGCCGCGCGTGCACAGGTGGCCGTGCGTCAGCGCCTGCTCGAGCGCGCGCGCGAGCTCTACGACTTGAAGGCCGCGCCGCAGAAAGACGTGCTCGCCGCCGAAGCCGAGCTGAAGGAATCAGAGCTCTCGCTGAAAGCCGCGGAGTCGAAGCAGCGCTCGCTGTCGGTCGCCTCCGAAGGCGACAACCTCTTCTGGGTGCGCGCGATGCGCAGCGGCACGGTGGTCGAGCTCGACGTGTTCCCCGGCCAGGAAGTCGGGCCCGAGCGCGAGAAGCCCATCATGCGCATCTCCGACCTCGAGGAAGTGCTGGTCATCGCCGACATGCCGGAGAGCGACGTGCGCGAGGTGAAGCTGGGCGACACCGTGTCCATCGCCGCGCAGGGCCTCGAGGTGCGCGAAGGCATCGTCGAATACATCAGCGAAGTCGTCGAGCCGCGCCGCCGCACGGTCGAGGTGTGGGTGCGCGCGAAGAATGAAGACCGCCAGCTGCGCCCCAACGGCTTCGTCGAAGTCGTGGTGCGCCCGGGCACGGCTGCCGAAGTCGTGCGCGTACCGGACGTCGCGGTCGTCACGCAGGGCACGCGCTCGGTGGTGTTCATCGCCGCGTCGCCCGGCCGGCTCGAGCCGCGCGAAGTGAAGGTCGGCCGTCGTCGCGACGGAGTGGTCGAAATTCGCGGCGGCCTCGAGGCGGGCTCGCGCTTCGTCTCGCACGGCGCGCTGTTGCTCCTGAACCAGGTCGACCTCTCGTCCGACACCTGAGCCGTAAGTCATGTTCGAAAAAATCGTCAGCTTCAGCCTGAACAACCGCGTGGCGGTGGTGTTCTTCGCGGTGGTCGTGCTCGCGACGGGGCTCTTCAGCTTCCGCCGCCTCACCATCGAGGCGTTCCCCGACCCGACCGACACGCAGGTCAACGTCATCACGCTCTTCGATGGTCAGCCCACCGAGGAAGTGGAACGCCAAATCGGTCTCCCGCTCGAGCGCGCGCTCAACGGCACGCCGAACATGACGCGCCTGCGCAATCTCTCGATGTTTGGTTTGTCGATGGTGACGCTCACCTTCCGCGACGGCACGGACGGGTTGTGGGCGCGCCAGCAGGTGCTCGAGCGGCTGCGTGAAGCCGAGCTGCCCGAAGGCGTGACGCCCGAGCTCGGCCCGTACGCGACACCCATCGGCGAGGTGTACCGGTACACGCTGTCGGGCGCGAAGGGCGACCCGATGAAGCTGCGCACGCTGCAGGACTGGGTGGTGCGGCCCAACTTGATGCGCGTGAACGGCATCGCCGACGTCGTCAGCTATGGCGGTCTGCAGCGCGTGATTCAAATCGAGCCGCGGCCACAATCGCTCGCATCGTTCGGCCTCACGCTGCAGGACCTGCAGGACGCGGTGCAGCGCGGCTCGCAGAACGCCTCGGGCGGCGTGATGGAGCGCGGCTCCGAGCAGTTCGTGATTCGCAGCGAAGGCTTGTTCAAGTCGTTCGACGACATCCGCAACGTGGGTGTGGCCGAGCGCGATGGCACTCCGATTTTCGTGAAGGACGTGGCGACGGTGACCGAGTCGTGGGCGCCGCGACAGGGCGTGGTGAGCGAGGGCATCAACCCCGACGCGGTGGAAGGCATCGTGCTCATGCGCCGCGGAGAAAACCCGTCGGTGGTGCTCGACCGCTTGAAGGACCAGTTGATCAGCGTCAACAAGCAGCTCGCCGACGAGGGCGCGAAGGTCGACGCGTTCTACGACCGCCGCGAGCTGGTCGACGCCACACTCGAGACGGTGGGCCACAACCTCATCGAAGGCGCGCTGCTGGTGCTGCTCGTGCTGTTCGTCTTCCTGCTCGACATTCGCGCCGCGCTCATCGTGTGCACGCTGATTCCGCTCTCACTCGCCGTAGCGTTCATCTACCTCGAGCAGCGCGGCATGAGCGCCAACCTGCTCTCGATGGGAGCGGTCGACTTCGGCGTCATCGTCGACGGCGGCGTGGTCATCATCGAAGCCATTCTCGCGGCGCTGGTGATTCGCGACCACAACCCGGGCCCGCAGCAGGAACGCATTCGCAAGTCGGCTTCGACGGTGGTGCGCCCGACGGTGTTCGCGATGCTCATCATCATCGCCGCGTACGTGCCCATCTTCATGTTGGAGCGCGTCGAGGGCCGCATCTTCTCGCCGATGGCGAACACCGTGGCCGCCGCGCTGGTCGGTGCGCTGTTGTTCTCGGTGACGCTGGTGCCTGCGCTCGCCTCGTTCGCGTACTCGAAGACCGTGCACCACCGCGAATCACCAGTGTTGGTGCTCGCGCAGAAAATCTACCTGCCGACGCTGAAGGCCGCCTTGAAGGCGCCGTGGCTGGTGATGGGCATCGCCTTCGCGATGCTCGCCAGCACCATCGTGGTCGGTTCGAAGTTGGGCAGCGAGTTCCTCCCGGAGCTCAACGAAGGCGCGCTGTACATGACGTTCACGTTGCCCTCGAACGTGTCGCTGTCGGAAGGTCGGCGCATCGCTCCGAAGTTGAGCGCGTTGATTCGCGCGCAGCCGCAGGTGGAGTCGGTGTTGAGCCAGCTCGGCCGCCCGGAAGACGGCACCGATGCGACGCTCACCAGCAACCTCGAGTTCTTCGTGAAGTTGAAGCCGGCTACCGAGTGGCCGAAAGAAACGCCGGAACTCGGTGACGTCATCGAAGCGCTCCACGACTCCATCGATGAAGTGCCGGGTCTCGAGGTGAACTTCAGCCAGCCGATTCGCGACAACGTGAACGAGAGCATCAGCGGCCAGTTCGGTCAGATTGCCGTGAAGCTCTACGGCGACGACCTGGTGAAGCTGCAGGCGCAGGCGGAGAAGGTGAAGACCGTCATCTCGACGGTGCAGGGCGTCGCGGACCTCGGCATCGTGAAGAGCGGTGAAGTGCCGCAGCTGCAGGTCGAGCCCGACCGCGTGGCGCTCGCGCGTTACGGCATGTCGCTCGGAGATTTTCAGCAGGTGTTCCAGACCGCGGTCGGCGGGCGGCCGGTCGACGAGTACTGGGAAGGCGAGCGCCGCTTCGACGTCGTGTTGCGTCTGCCGCGCGTGGAGCGTGACGAAGTCGAGAAGCTGAAGAAGCTGCGCGTCGCGGTGCAGGGCGGCGTGACGGTGCCGATGGAAGCGCTCGCGAAGCTCTCGACCGGAGTGGGCCGCGCGTCCATCAACCGCGAGAACGGCCGTCGCTACATCGGCATTCGCATGAACGTGCGCGACCGCGACCTCGGCTCGTTCGTCGACGAAGCCCGCGCGCGCGTCGACAAAGAAGCGCCGCTGCAGGGCGGCCAGCGCATCGAGTGGGGCGGCGAGTTCGAGAACAAGGAGCGCGCCATGAATCGCCTCGCGCAGGTGGTGCCGGTGGCGTTGTTGTTGACGCTGTTGTTGTTGTTCAACGCCTTCAACTCGTTCCCGCGCGCCGTATTGACCTTGCTCAACGTTCCGTTCGCGTTGACGGGCGGCATCTTCGGCTTGTGGCTCGCCGACATGCCGGTCTCCGTCGCTGCGGCCGTCGGCTTCATCGCGCTCATCGGCCAGGCCTCGTTGAACGGCGTGCTGGTGATGTCTGCGATTGCCGAGAAATTGCGAGACGGCATGAGCCTCGAGCACGCCGTCATCGAAGGTGCGAGAGACCGCTTGCGTCCCGTGCTGATGACCGCCGCGCTCGCTGCGCTCGGCCTCGTGCCCGCCGCGATGTCACGCGCGATGGGCAGCGAGACGCAGCGGCCGCTCGCCGTCGTCATCGTGTTCGGCACCATCTCCGCCTGCGCGCTGACGCTGGTGCTGCTGCCCGTGATGTACCGCGAGTACGCGAAGCGGTTCGAGAAGCGCAGCGCGGTGAGTTGATCAACTGATCAGTGTCCACTCGGTTGGACACGCCGCGCGGCGGACGTCAGGTCGAGTTGACAGTTCGTTGCGCGCGTCGAGCGCGTGACGCATCGGCACGGAAATCGCTCCGCGCGCGACCATGCGCTCGACCCTCGTCATGCTCGCCGTGTCGCTGTCCGGCTGTGTGTACACGCTGAAGACCGTCCCCGACGTCGACTTCACGCAATCACCGCAGACCAACGGACTCGACGCCGACGAGCGCTACGCGTACCACCGCATGGACGAGGGCATTCACTACCTGCCCGAGCGCATGCTGCGCGCGCTGCGTCGCCCGAAGATGCCCTTCAGCAAAGTGAGTCTGCTGTTCCAGTGCGGGCTCTACGACGAGCCGTTTCTCACGCACCCGCAGCGACTCGGCCTCGTCACCGCCGCCGGAGGCCCGTCGGGCACCTACCTCGTCGGCTTGAGCGTCTCGAAGGACAAGGGCAGTGAGCCCATGGTCGGCCTCAACTGCGCGACCTGCCACACCGCCGCGATGCGCGTGAAGAACGGCGAAGGAAAGACGGTGCAGGTGCTGGTCGACGGAGGGCCGTCGAACTTCTCCATCAACCGCTTCGTCGAGGAGATGACGATTTCTCTTCTGTACACGGTGACCGGCGACTTCCCGCGATTCTACGAGCGCTTCCACGGCTCTCCTGCCGAGCCGGCGCAGCTCGAGCGCGTGAAGGAGAAGCAGGCGAAGTTCTTCAAGACGCTGCAAGACCTGAACGACGACGACGACCCGAAGGAAGTGAAGGCGCAGAAGCTCGAGGCGGTCACCGACGTCACGAGTCAGTTCAAGCGTTCGCGCAAGGGCAACCGCGACCAGCGCGTGAAGCAGCTCTCCACGCAGATGAACATCGACTCCGAGCCGTTCGCCGATCGCGTCGAGCTGCTCGCGTCGCTCGCGAAACCGAAGACGGGTTCTCCCGATTGTCCCGACTCACTGCCCGCGGCCTGCCCGCTCGCCACCACGCTCGAGTCGCCGGAAGACGTGTGGGACTACATGGCGACGCGCTTCCTCTACTTCCGCGCGGTGACCAAGGACGTGGTGCCCGGGACACCCGCAGGGCTAGGCCGCTCCGACCCGTGGTCCACCACGCGCACGCTGATGGCGCGCAACCTGGGAGAGGTCGACAGCAAGCCCAGCCCCGCTCCCATCGGCAACGCGCAGATGTGGACCTACGAGTCGTACCGCTGGCAGTTCTGGTCGGGCGTCACCAACTCGATGCTCGAGCGAAACCTCGCGCAGGGCGTCGCGCTGTTGTCCGACTACGACTGGGAGAAGGACCTCACGCCCGTCGCCACGCGAAAGCTGAACGAGGTCGCGGTGCAAGCGCGGAAGATCGTCACTCCGAAGTGGCCCGCCGAGTTCGGCCCCGTCGACCTCGCGCGAGCCGCGCGCGGGAAGCTGGTCTTCAAGAACCAGTGCCTCTCGTGCCACCAGCCGGCGCAACGCGACAGCTACGAAGACCGCGCGTACTACGACGTCGGCACCGACCCCGAATACACGAAGAACCAGCGACAGCCGTTCGGCTCGCAGACGCTCTTCTCGCGCCTCGAGACGTGGATGGCGAAGGTGAAGGCCAACGCGTACGTGCGCGAAGGCGTGAGCAGCACCGAGGCACAGGTGTTCGAGAAGGGCCGACTTCCCGTCGCGTGGCGCACGCCTGACGAAGGCAAATACGAAGGCAAGTCGCTCGCGGGCATCTGGGCCGCCGCGCCGTATCTGCACAACGGCTCGGTGCGCACCGTGTCCGAGTTGTTGAAGAAGCCCGCCGAGCGCGAGCAGCAGTTCGAGTTCGGCACGCTCGACTACGACCCGGAGAACCTCGGCTTCGTCGACACGCCGAGCGATTCGGCGAGTGACTACCCCTCGAGCCACCGCTTCGACGTCAGCCTGCACGGCAACTCGAATCGCGGGCACGACTTCGGCACCGCGCTCTCGACTGATCAGAAGAAGGAGCTCATCGAGTTCTTGAAGGTGCTCGGCGACGACGAAGTCTTCCCCTGAGTTGAACGCACGCCGCGACGTCGCGTGACGTCTTGCTGTCTCAGGCCTGCACTGCAGACTCCTCCCGAGCGAACGGGTGATTGGCGCGCGCGCTGCACTGCGTGCGTCTGTCTCGACGCTGTCTCACGCCAAGGGGGAATCACGTGGAACCTTCTGCCGCAGTGACGTTGGTGCTGGTGCTCTTCGCCGTCGCGTTCATCGGGTGGTTGCTCAGCCGGTGGATCGTGAACGTCGGCCCGACGCAAATCGCCATCACCGAGCGCCGCTACTTCGGCAAGGAGCTCGCCGCAGGGCGCGTCTTCGCGACCGCCGGTGAAGTCGGAGTTCAGGCCGCGTACTTGAACCCGGGCCTGCACTTCATCCCCTGGCCGTTCGTGAGCGTGATTCGCAAGGTCGACTTCATCAGCATCGGGCCCGATGAGCTCGGCGTGGTCACCGCAGTCGACGGCGACTCGATGCCGTCAGGTCGCGTGTTCGCCGAAGACAAGGCCGGCCAGACGCACGACAACTTCCAGAACCCGGTCGCGTTCCTCACGCAGGGCGGAGTGCGCGGCAAGCAGCTCCGCTTCCTCACCAACGGCACGTACAAAATCCACCCGATGCTCTTTCACGTCGAGCTCATCGAGAAGATTCGAATTCCCGAGGGCTCCATCGGCGTGGTGACGGCGACCGACGGACTCGCGCTCGAGCACGGCCAGCTGCTCGGCCGCGGCATCGAAGGGCACGACAACTTTCAGAAGGCAGAAATCTTCCTGAAGAACAGCGGCCAGAAGGGCCCGCAGACCGACTTCCTGCGGCCCGGCACGTACAACGTGTTCACCGACATGTTCAACGTGGCCATCGCCAAGGCGGTGAACATCGCCGAAGACCAGATCGGCCTCGTCGACGCGAAAGACGGAGTCGCGATGGCGAAGGAAGACGTCGTCGCGCGCACGCCCGACACCAAGCTCCACAACAGCTACCAGGACGCGCAGGCCTTCCTCGATCAAGGCGGCATGCGCGGCCCGCAGGAAGCCGTGTTGCGCCCGGGCCGCTACTACGTGAACCCGTTCTTGTTCGCCGTCAACCTGCGCCCGCTCACCGTCATCAAGCAGGGAGAGGTCGGCGTACTCATCTCGAACATCGGCAAGGACCCGGGCGAGCTCGGCGACGAGACTGATCAACGCGCGCACGACAGCAAGCAGCTCACTGTGGTGCCCGAGGGCTACCGCGGCATCCAGCGCAACGTGCTGGGCCCCGGCAAGTACAACCTGAACCCGCTCGCGTACACGGTGGTGGTGGTGCCGACGACCACGCGCTCCGTCGAGTGGAGCAAGTCGCAGGACGCGGAAGATCCCTTCGACCCGTTCACCGTCATCAGCCACGACGGCTTCGAGATGCAGGTCGAGGTGCGTTGTCAGTACCGCGTGCTGCCCGAGAACGCGCCGTACGTGATTCAGAAGCTCGGCTCGATCGAAGACCTCGAGAACAACGTCATTCACCCGCAAATCGACGGCATCTTCCGCGCGCAGGTCTCGAAGTCGCCCGCGATTTCCTACCAACAGAACCGCGCCGAGGAGCAGGCGTCAGCCGAGCAGGCCGTGCGCGACGACCTGCACAAATACCGCGTCGAGGTGGTGTCGGTGATGATCACCAACATTCATCTGCCTGAAGCGCTGATGAAGACCACGCAGCAGAAGAACCTCGCCGAGCAGGAACAGTCGATGTTCGACGCCAAGAAGAAGGCCGAGGAACGGCGCATCGAATTCGAGAAGACGAAGTCGCAGGCTGATCAGCAGGGCCCGCTGATGAAGGCCCAGGTCGGCATCGAAATCGCCGACCACGAAGCGAAGCAGGCGCAGAAGCGCGCTGAAGGTGAAGCCGCGCGCATTCGCACCACCGCGGCGGCCGAAGCGCTGCGCACGCAGCAAATCGGTGACGCCGAAGCCGGCATCATTCGCGCCAAGGGTGAAGCGCAGGCGAAGGCGTATCGAGATCAGGTCGAGGCGCTCACCGCGCAGGGCGTGACCGCCGTCGAGGTGATGAAGGCCGTTGCGGGAGCGGGGCTGAAGATCACCCCCGACGTGATGGTCGCGGGCGGTGGTGAGTCGGGCAACAGCGGTGGCCTCGTGCAGCTCATGCTCGCCAACCTGGTGCAGCAGCAACGCACCACCGCCGCCGCGCCCGTTCCGCCCACTCCGCCGGTGAAATGATTCACCGCGCTGCGACTACAGCCGGTGGCGGTGCATGACGTCGCGGTACTCGAGCGGCTCGTTCGCGCGCAGCTCACTGACCTTACGCTTCGGGTTGCGTGAGACGCCGAGCCAGCCCTCGAGCATCGTGAACACCTGCTCGCGCTCGGGGCCGGACAAGTCGGTGAGCCCCAGCCCGTGATTCGCCTCGGGGATGATGACCTTCACCGTCTCGCGCGCGCCGGTCACGTCGACCTGCGCGCCGGTCCACGGGTCCCACTCGCCGTAGAGGAACACGAAGCGCTCTCCGTGCTTCGAGAGCCACTGCTGAATGTCGTCCATCGCGCGGGGCTCGAACGCCGGCACCGGCACCGAGCCGAAGAGGAAGATGGCGTCGTCGGGCAGGTCGGGAATCGGACCGAATTCCTCGAGGTGCGCGCGATTCGCTCCCGGTGAGCCGAGCTCGTTCTGCGTCTGGTACGAGTACGAATCGAGCTGACCCTGCGTGAGGTATTCGTCGGCGTAGTACTCGCCGTAACCCGAGTACTGCTCGACCAGATACGGGAAGTCGGGAGAGCCGATGAGCGCCTCGTACGCCGGGCAACCGCGCATGGTGTCGTCCTGCCGGCCGTATTGGAACGCGCCCCACAGCGTCTCGCCGTTGCTCGCGGCCCACAGCGCGCGCACCTGGCTGCCGATCATCGTGTAGTGGCCGCGCAACCCGGGCGCGAGCTCGGCGCGCCGCGAGATGACGCCGCGCTCGAGGTCCTTCAAGACGCCGCGGCACGCGTCGTACCGGGGACCGCCGAGCTGCGCGAGCCACGGCCCGAACCGCGGGTCCAACTTGCCGTGCGAAATCGGAGTGACGTACGGCGCGCTCGCGGCCACGTCGCACGGGTAGAAGCGCCGGTGGAAGAGCGCGGTCATGCCTCCCTTGCTGTGGCCGGTGCTCATCCACGGGCCGGGCAAGAGCGCGCCGAGCGCCTCGACGATGTGATGCGAGTCGGCCGCCGATTGCATGATGGTCAACATTCCATAATCGACCGGGCTCGGAGTCGAGTCTTCGAAGAAGCGGTGCTCCACTTCGAGCTCGTTCACCGGAAAGTTCGAGGCGAGGTCGGAGCGGTAGTCGAACAACTCGTAGCCGGTGGTCGCGAGGACCACGGGAGCGGCCGGGTCACGCAGCGTTAGCAAGATGCGTTGCTCGAACTTCGCTCCGTCGGGCTTGAAGTGATCGACCGGCTGTTGGAGTCGCAGCAGGTAGAGCTCCGCACCCGGGCGCGGGCGCTGGGAGGTGTAGGACTCCGCGCTCAAGCCGGGAATGCAGTTCAGCTTGCCGAGAAAATCGGTCGCCGCGCACTGCACCGCCGGAGCACGCGTCGCCGCCGAGCACGACACCGCGTCGGAGCGCTCGGTCACCACCGCCACTTCCTTCACCTGCACGTGGTGTTTGCCGGGCGTGATGCAGAGCGAGTTCGCGTTCGCGAGCAGCAGCAACCCGGTGCCGCGCAGCTTCGTCGGGAGCGGCTTGTCACACGCGCCGACGGTGGCCTCGGCGTCGTCGTCGATGGTGACACTCAGCAGACGGTGGGTGTTCGCACCTTCACCCTGCAGCTGCGCGAGCGAGACGCGGAGCTCCTGCCCGTCGTCGGGCACACCGAGCCACGCGACTCCGGCGCGCGTGTCGAGCACCGTCGCCGGCACCACCGCGCGCAGCGAAGTCGTCGCGAAGCGGCGCGCGCGGCCGAGCTCCTTCACGTTGAGCCGCGCGGCGGCGTTGGTCGAGACACACAGCGGGCCGGGCGGAAGTGAGGCGACCACGCGCAGCTTGCGCGACGCCGAGACCTCGAGAATTTCGTCGGCCGTCGTCGGAACGTCACTGCCCGCTCCGCACTTGCCGATGACGAGCTGCGCATCGGTCGCCGCGCTCGCTTCGAGCGTCACCACGCGGAAGAACGTGTCGTCGGGGAGAACCGCTTGCACGGAGTCGCTCAGCCGCGACGCTGTCGTCACCTCGAGCGTCTGTTCCGGAGCGCTCGAGACCTCGAAGCCACCGCCGAGCGTGTCGATGCCGCCAAAGGGCTCGAGCACCACGCGACCCGCGAGCGACGGAGTGAAGCGCAGCTTGCGGCCGACGACCGGGAAGTAGACGAGCGCGTGGTCAGCGACGGCGACCTTCGCGTTGCCGAGCGTGAATTCCTGCGGCGGGGTGAAGACGCGCGCCCACATGCCGCGCGTCGAGAACGGAACGGTGAGCTCGACTTCCTGCTCGACGCCCGCCTGCCCCATCACCGTCAGCGCATTCAGTCGCAGCGGAGCGAGCGCTTGCTCGGCCGACTGGAACTGCACCGTGACGGTCGGAGCTCCGAGGTTGCTCGCGCTGAAACGAACGCCCTGCGTGAGCGTCGGAGTCGGCTCGAAAGACGTCGCCGGCTTCTGACAGGAAACGAACACCAACGCCGCCAGACAGATTGAAGGGAATCGCACGCGCGTGCGCGGGAGCAAGGTGTGGGCCATGTCGATGGGGCAGCGATTCTGAATGGTTCTGTGAGTCATTGGAGAAGCGCCATGATCCGCGCGACTCAACTCGCGCGAGCGTCGAGGATGCTGCACGTCGGCCCGGGGAAGACCCGCTCGAGCTTGAAGCCCGACTTCTCGAGCAACTGCCGCAGCTGCTCGACGCCGCGCTCGCGACCACCACTGCACGCCACGAGCATGTGCATGTCGAGCAGCGGGCCGAAGCCGGTGCCGTCGTTGGGTTCGGTGAGAATCTCCATCAACAGCAAGCGCGTGCCCGGAGTCATCGCCTTGCGAACCGTCGAGAGGATCTTCACGCAGCGCGCGTCGTCCCAGTCGTGCAGCACGTTCTTGATGGAATACGCGTCGCAGCCGCCGGGCACGAAGTCGAAGAAGCTGCCCGGCACGAGCTCACAGCGCTCGATGACGCCGCGTTCCGTGAGCAGCTTCTTCGCCGACTCGATGACGCCCGGCGCGTCGCACAGCACGCCCTTCAAGTGCGGGAAGCGGAGCAGCAGCTCGGAGATCAACGTGCCGCGGCCTCCGCCGACGTCGCAGAGCTTCGTGATTTCCTGAAACGGGTAGAGGTCGGCGACGAACGGAGCGTCACCCACCGTGATGCCCATCATCCCGTGCGCGAACATCTCGCGCTCGTCGGGGTGCTCGTCGAACCAGTCCCACACCGTCTTGCCGTGCACGCGATCGAACGCGGCTTCTCCGTCTTCGAGCGAGCGGTTGAAGTCGGACCACGCGGCGAGGTTCGAGCTCGAGGTGAAGTAGGTGATGAACTCCGGCACGCGCGAGGGGCGGCCTCCCATCAGGCCGCGCGAGAGCCGGGTGTTGGTGAAGCGCCCCGCGGAGTCGACCGCGAACATGCCCTGCGTCGCGAGCGCGCGGAGCGTGCGATGCACCGCGTCGGGGTTGGTCTTCGTCTTCGCGGCGATCTCCGCGGCGGTGAGCGACTCGTCGCCGAGCGCGTCGACGATGCGGTAGCGCGCGACGGCGCCGACCATGACGGTGATGGCCGCTCCCCAGGTGCGGTCGAAGGCGGCGATCTCTGCGGGCACCACGAGGTCCGCCGCGCGCTGCAAGAGCGAGCGCAACTTCATGGCGGCCTTGATGACGAACGGCGGCGGCGCCTTCGGGAACGCCGTGTTCGGCAGCGTCAGCGGGCTGGGTGGTGGGAGCGGCTCACGAGCAGTCATGCCGCGGACCGTACAATCATCGCCACCGACGGGCGCTCCACTTCATTGGCGGCGGATCGCTGAGCGCTGGAATCACGAATGCGCGAACGTGTTCGACGGCATCGGCGAATGAAACCGGAGCATCCGTGAGACCGCCCTTCTTTAGAAATGCGCTCCAGAGAGCCTGCGCGGCGACTGACTGTCCGAACTCTGGAGTGAGCGCGACCGGTCGAAGTTCGATCTCCGTCGACCGCCTTGCGAAAGTGGCACGAATGGCAGCAGCGAGCGTCGCAGCGTCGAACTCGAAACTGCTGCTCAAGAGCCAGAGGTCGTAGAAGTCCTTCATCCGAGTGTTGAGCGTCCCGAGGACGGTCATCGCGTGAAATTTCTCGGCGATGGTCGTCTCGCGTCGATACCCGAGGAGACTCGGCGCGGGATGATCGAGAAGAGTCGGAACCGTGACTTGCACGGGCTCAGGCACGATTTCATCGCCAAAACCGACGTCGACCTGCATCGGCGCGCGAGCCGAGCCGAGCAACGCGACGAACTTGATGCGAATGCCGTGGTACTCGTCGTTCGCCTTGATCAGCGCTGCCTTCACGGATCGCGCATCGAACTCGAGGCCATCGGGCGCCACCGGCTGCTGACAAATCTCGCGAGCGATCTGCTCCAGGTTCGCCAGTGTGTTCGCGGTACGGCCAAGAAGATCGAGGTCCTTCGTCGGACGAGTGACCGGCGCGTCCCACACGCGCAGCATCAGTCCGCCTTTCAGGACGAACCTGGCCGAGTGCCGCGACTGCGCGAGTCGATACAGAAATCGCTCCATCGCGAAGAGCTGAAGCACTTCGACGAACGGTCGCTCCTCCTTCTTGGCGAAGGTCAGCAGCCGATCGTGCACCGAGCGCGCGTGATCTTTGATGGGTTGTCTGGTCACAGAGTAGCGGTGAGGTACGGCCGAATGACGTTGTCGACTCGAACAACTTTGGCTGCCTTGAGCAGTTTCTCCGGACGGACGCCGCGTCGCTCACGCCATGACTTGAGCGCTTCGATCGCCACATCAAGCCCGAGCTGGTTGCGATAGCGAAACGCATCGGCAACTGAGCGTTCGACGTCGGTGACGAGCACCTCGATACCGTCGAACTTTCGAACCTCAACGCCGTGAGTCAACGCCGCCGGCGACCACCAGTGCGCACGAATCGGAGGGAAGTCGAGCCGCGGGGTCTTGCGGCCCTTCTTCAGCGCAATGTCGACTGCGTGCGGGATTTGCGTCGTGAGGTCGTGAAGCGCGAGCGCCGAAATGAGGCACACGACCGCCCCTGGAATTCGCCGCGCAACGACGGTCAGGTCTGGCTGTTCGAGCGTCGGTCCATTCGCGAGCCGATACACGCCGCGCGTAACCTGCTCGACCGTCCCTCTGTCGCGCAGCGCACGCAACGTGTCCCGGTGAATGCCGAGGTCGAGGACCTCCGAAAACCGCAGCAGTCTCCGCTCGCGTTTGAGCACCGCCATCGCCTTCGCGAGGAGTCTTTCCGAGGTCGCAGCCACTCGCGTACAAACATACCTTAGCTACGAACAAACTGAGTCTTTATGGACGCTCACTCGTTCGGCCTCTCTGCCCGACCCTCTCCCCACAGGAGGAGTATGGTGCGCGGCGCGTGCACCACTCCGTCACCACGAATCTCACCAACGGCTCGGCGGCCTTCACCGTCGACCCGTCGCTCTACCCGCTCGATGCGCTCTACGGCGCGGCGTACGTCTTCATCGACCGCTGCTTCGTGTTTCTCGAGAAGAACGCCGCGGGCCACGTCGTCGTCTCGCTCTCCCCGAAGAAGGGCGCGGCTGATCAACCCACCCTCGAAAAATGGGCCGGAGAGTTCAGCAACGAGCTCCTCTCGTGCGCGTGGCGCCATCAGATCGCCGCCAACAACAAGCAGGCGCTCGAGCAGGTCACCAGCCTCGCGCTCGCCGGAGCGATGGGGCCTCCGTCGCTCGACGACCTGAGCAACTTCGACTTCAGCAGCCAGCCGCTCGAAGACCCGCTCGGCATCGCGATGTCGTGGGAAGAAAAATACAAGAAGAAGCCGAAACCATGACGCGCCTCTCCTTCGACAAGTCGCTCTACGCGGGCAAGTCGGTCGACGAAGCGGTGAAGGTGTTCGGCAAGTTCGCCACCTTCGCGCTCGAAGAAACCGCCACCGCGTGGGTCGTGAACGTCACCGCGAACGACGCGACCAAAGAGCTGCGGCTCGCGCGCGAGTTGAGCAACTACGCGCTCGGTCTCACCGTGCAGTCTCGCCAGGCAGGAGTCTGATCAATGAATCTGATCGACCTCGCTCCGAAGCTCGACACCAGCTCGCAGGCCTTCTTCCGCTTCCGTCAGGTGGCGAACAAGGTGCTGATCACCAACTACGAAGGCTTCTACACCCTGCTCTCGCAGGAAGAGTTTCAGCGCTTCGCCACCGGCACGGTCGAGCCGAACACGCCGCTGCACAAGCGCCTGTCCGACAACAACTTCCTGCGCGCGACGTACGACAGCAAGCGCGCCGCTGACCGCCTGTGGTCGCGCCGCCAGATGCTCGCGCAGGGTCCGAACCTGCACATGCTGGTGGTGACGCTGCGCTGCAACGAGTCGTGCGTGTACTGCCACGCCTCGCGCGCCACGATGGACCGCGTCGACACCGACATGTCGAAGGAGACGGCCGAGAAGGCCATCGACCTCATCCTCCAATCGCCGAACCCGAACCTCACCATCGAGTTCCAGGGCGGTGAGCCGCTGGTCGCCTTCGACACGGTGAAGCACGCGATTGCCTACGCGAATCAGAAGAACAAGACCGCGGGCAAGCAGCTCGAGTTCACCATGGTGACCAACATGTCGCTCATGGACGAGGAGAAGCTCGCGTTCCTCCTCGATAACCGCGTCCAGCTCTGCACCAGCATCGACGGCCCCGAGCACCTGCACGACCTGCAGCGAAAATTGCCCGGCGGTAAAGCGCACGCCACCGCGGTGAAGTGGATCAAGCGCATCAACGAAGAGTGGGAAAAGCGCGGTCTCGACCCGACGCTGTACCGCGTCGAAGCGCTGCTCACGACCACGCGCGACGCGCTGCCACTGTGGAAGGAAATCGTCGACACCTACGTCGACCTCGGCTGCCGCGCGCTCTTCCTGCGGCCCGTCGACCCGTTCGGTTGGGCGGAGAAGACCGAACGCAAAGTCGAATACCCGCGCGAGGAATACCTGCAGTTCTACAAGAACGTCGTCGACTACATGCTCGAGCTCAACGCGAAGGGCGTGCAGGTGCTCGAGCGCTACGCGGCGATTTTTCTGTCGAAGTTCTTCGGGCGCGACCCGAACTTCCTCGACCTGCGCTCCCCCGCCGGAGCGGGCATCGGCGCCATCGCCTACAACTACGACGGCCGCGTGTTCAGCAGTGACGAGGGGCGCATGCTCCACGAGATGGGCGACTCGAGCTTCGAGATCGGCCACGTCACCAAGAGCACCTACAAGGAACTCGTCGGCCACCCCACGGTGCGCAGCGAGGTGCTCGCCAGCAACCTCGACGGCCAGCCCGACTGCGTGAACTGCACCTACAACCCGTATTGCGGCACCCAGACCGCCCACAACCACAAGAAGTTCGGCACGGTCTTCGGGCGCACCCGCGAGTCGACGCTGTGCTCGGTGCACAAGGGCATTCAGGACTACCTCTTCGAGCGCCTGTCCGAGGAAGACCCGAAGGTCCTCGACATCTTCGAGAAGTGGACGACGAATCGTCCACGCACTCACTTTCTTCAGCCCACCACCCCGGCATAAGCTGCGAACCGCGCCATGCCCCTTGGGAAAGATGACGAATTCGGAGAGCTGCCGAGCTTCGTGAAGAAGCCCGCCGACACGCTCGATCCGTTGCAGAAGCAGATCTCCGATTCCGCGCATGCCGCGGCGAAGGAAGGTCGCGTCGCCATGCCCGAGGGCAACGGCCAGGTGTTCCTCGCGCAGCACTGCTCGCACGGGTCACACGGCTCGCATGGCTCGCACGGTTCGCACGGCTCGCACGGTTCTCACGGCTCGCACGGCTCACACGGCTCGCACGGCTCACACGGCTCGCACGGCTCTCACGGCAGCTGGTGATTCGCAGTGAACGCTCCTGATCTGCAGATCGAGGAGCGGATCTCCGAGAAGAAGCAGCGCGTCCACATCCTCACGGGACCGGTCTGCAACAACAACTGCACCTTCTGCATGGAAGAGGACCGCGACGGGCGCGTGGTCACCAACTCCGCGACCACCGACGAGGTGGTGCAGAAAATCCTCTCCGAGAACCCGGCGTGTGAAGAGGTCTGCTTCACGTCGGGCGAGCCCACCGTCAACCCGCGCCTCCCGCAGTGGGTGAAGTGGGCGAAGGACGCGAAGGTTCATCGCATCTCGATGATGACCAACGGGCGCACGCTCTCGTACGAGAAGTACGCGCGCATTCTGATCAGCGCGGGCATGAATCGGTTCTACGTCTCGATTCACGGGCACACCGCGAAGCTGCACGAGTCGCTCACGCGCACGCCGACCAGCTACGACCAGACGGTCGCCGGGCTGGAGATGATCAACAAGTACAAGCGCTACGGCCTCGAGCTGCACACCAGTACGGTCGTCACGCGCCAGAACCTGCCGTTCATCGGCGACATCTACCGGTTCCTCCGCAGCAAGGGCGTGGACCAGGTCGTCTTCAACATCATGCAGGCCAACGGTCGCGCGAATACGCACTTCGACGTGCTGTTCCCGCCGTACCGCGAGATCGCGGCGACCGCGAAGGCGTTCCTCGACGAGCAGATGAAGACCGAGGAAAAACCGCAGGCGTTCTTCGTCGACATTCCGCTGTGCACCACCACCGCGCTGCCCGACTTCAACCGCGGCTACGTCGAGAGCTACGTGCACTACGAGCCGCTCGAGAGTGGTTCGAAGTTGCTCGGCGCCGACGAGGTGATGGCACGCGCGGGCGACGGCAGCATCGTCGGCGTCACGCGCTCGGACCTCGACGACGCGCAGCGCACCAAGCGGCCCGAGTGCGCCAGCTGCAAGTACGACTCGGCGTGCGAAGGCGTGTGGAAGAACTACCTCAAGCGCTACGGCTGGGACGAGTTCGTGCCCGTGCCGCGCTGAGAGCGGAAGCCCCCTCTCCCTCTGGGAGAGGGTCGGGGTGAGGGCCTGCGCGCCGCCTCAGCCCTTCTTCGTCGGCTTGAACGCGTCCGGCACTTTCTTCGCGACCGGAGCAGGCGGAGCAGACTTCGCAGCCGGCGCTCCAGCTTTCGCAGCTCCGGTTTTCGGGCGACGCAGCACGGCGATGGCGAGGCCACCACCGATGAGCACCACCGCCGCGATGCCGGCGTAGATGAGCATCTGCGAGTCGCTCATGCCGCCGCCCGCTCCGCGCAGGTTCTTCGCGAGCGAGACGGAGTTGCTCACTTCATTCTCGGCATCGCGATTCCACTTCGCTTCAGGCTTGCGCGAGAGCTTCACGTGCAGGTCCCACTCGTTGCCGGGGACCCACCAGTGCACGATCTTCCCCGCGTTCGACGTGGCCTTCATCACGCCCGCGGTCGCGCCGCGCAGCCCGACGGTCGCGGCCTCGGTGACGTGGAAGTCCTTCCCCCTCTCGTCCTTGGCGATCTTCCGCGCGTACTCCATCAACAGTTCCTGCGTGTAGACGGGCGCCTTCTCGACGTACTCGACCTCGAGCCGCATCGACTCGTCGGGGTCGGTGGTGACGAAGATGCGTTGCTCTCCGTCGTGCTCGAGCTCCTTCCAATTTTCGGAAGGCGGGAGACGAATCGACACCGGCTCAGCGAAGGCTGCCGAGGCGAGAACGACGCACACAGCGAGAGCGAAACGCAGCACGCCGTGACCGTAGTCAACCCGGAGCGTTCCAGACGATCTGATCGAACGTCTTCTGCAACTTCTCCGCACGAGGCGAATTCAGCTGCCGCACCCAGCCGATGCGTCCCTGGAGT
Organism: Archangium sp.; assembly: GCA_047600485.1. Classification (GTDB taxonomy): domain Bacteria; phylum Myxococcota; class Myxococcia; order Myxococcales; family Myxococcaceae; genus Archangium_A. The sequence goes on along the minus strand of JASGKS010000001.1, from coordinate 7,887,383 downwards.
TCTGCGCGCTGTGCGTTGTCCGCGGGTCCGCTCGTGCGCAGGCGATGGAGCTGTGCCTTGAGCAGATCAAAGTCATGCCGTGCGAAGTTCGGCCGCTCGTTGACGACGACTCCGGTGACGGACTGCCGGGCCGACGACGGCATCGCGCGCGTCTTCTCGTCGTTGAGCTCAAAGCCCTCTTCGCGGGTGATGAGTCGAACTTGCTCGTGCAGGGCGCCGCAGCGCATCGTTCCGGAGAAGACGAGGTCGTCCGCGTAGCGCGAGTACCGAAGGTTCAACTTCTCCGCGAGCGAGGCGAGTCGAACATCGAGCACGTACGCCGCCAGGTTCGCGAGGCACGGAGAGGTCGGCGCTCCCTGCGGAAGGTGTCGTTCCCCGAGCGACTGCTGCTGCGCGAAGCGGGCGCGACTCACTGAGCTGTCGAACGGCGTCGGAAACGGAGCCTGTCTGAGCACCTGAAAAGGAGTGCGCGTGGTGCACACGCCGACCAGCGAACGCACGACCGCGATGGGGTAGCCGAGCGCCACGAACGTCGCGTGGGCGCGCCGAGCCGTCACGCTGGTGAAAAACGCACGCAGGTCGAACCGCATCACCATCGGTTGGCCGGAATGCAGTGCAGCGTGCGTCAACACCGAGCGACCCGAGACGAAACCGTGCGCCGCCTCGTGCACGGGAACGTGAATGAGCAGTTCGTCGAGAATCTTCCGCTGCAGCGCCTTGAGTCGCGGCTTCGGCGCTTCGAGCAGGCGACCGACCCGCTCACCGCGTTCGAGCCACGAATAGCGATAGTGGTGGAGAGCTCCGCCGGGCGCGCCCTTCAACATGCCGCGCTGATCAGCGAACCAGGCGAGTTCTCCGTCATCGACTCCGAGCCAGTTCGCGAGCTCGTGCCTGGTCGCGAGTGCCGGCACTGGCCAGCGTCGCTGACCCATCTCAGCAACGAAGGGCACGAACTGCGGGAGCCGGTGCGGAATCAACCGCTTCGTCCACGCACTGGAAAAGACGTGATGGAAGCGAATGAAGGCGAACAGCACCTCGGGCGCGTGGCGAGGCGGAATCGGGAACCGCGTCATGACGTCAATGGCGAGTTCGCGCAGGAAAGCGCCGCCCGCATCGAGCGCCCTGTCGCCTCGAGCGAGAAGCAATCGCAAATGCCACTCACCCGACAGGAAGGCCGTCGCGAGCCCACGCGCGACCGCATCGCGAAGCGGGTGCCGCCCGAATCGCGCACTCATCGGCGGTCGGCTTGAAGAATGCGCACGCGGCGGTCGAGCAGCGAACCCTGTCTCGGGGCGGCCAATGTCCATGAGAGTGGACCGGAGCCGCCTCGTCGAACGCTGCACTTCTTCCACCTGCCCACGGGGAAACCCCGCAGGCGACGGTCAGCCGAAACCGAACCGTCGTATTGCCTGCCACGCCGCCGGTGCACGCGCGGAGTGTATGTCTTTGATGGCGTCTCGCTACTGCGTGACGGTGAGCGTGTAGCTGCCCATGTTCGTCGTGCCGCAGGTGTCGACCACCAGGTAGTAGCGGCCCTGCGCGAGCGAGGGCACCGTCAGCGAACCGGTAGTGAACGTGCAATTGCCGTTGTCGTTCGGCGCGCACGTCACGTCGGTGGTCGAGCTGGCGCACGTGGTGCGCAGATACATGATGGGCGTGAAGCCCGAGCCGCCGCTCGCGGTGACGCTCGCCGTGAACGAGCCGGTGCCGACGTGGTCGACGACGTAGATGGCGTCCGCTCCGCCGCCGCTGCCGGAGCAACCGTTCACCGCACCCGACGTGAGGTCAGCCGCGAAGCCCGACGTCGTTCCCTGCACGTTGATGGTGCCGCTCGCCGCGATGAGCGGGTTCGCCGACGCCGCCTGCGTGCAGGTGTCCGACGCGCTGCCCGAGCTCGTGGTGCCGATGGTGACGTTCAGCGTGTACGGCCCGCTCGACGTCGAGAAGGTGTCGAGGGTGAGGAAGTACGTGCCCGCCGGGAGGCTCTGCGTGAACGTCGCCGTGCCGCCCGCGGCCGTCGCGAGACTGCACGCCAGGTCAGACACCGCCGCGCACGTGTTCCGCACGTACGCGATGGGGCGATACGTGGTCGTGCTCGGAGTCACCGTCACCGTCACCGTCGACGTCATCGCCAGCGTGAAGCTGTAGACGACGTCGGGCCCGCTGCCGTTGGTGTTGCACGGGGAGCCGCTGTTCGCCGTCGAGTCGCTCAAGAACGGAGTGGTGTCACCCGACACCGTCGCCACGTTGTTCACGAAGTTGAGCGCGATGGGCGAAGAGCAGGTCTCACCGCTCCCCGTCGTCGGCGTCGAGAGCTGCACCTCGAGCTGGAACGTGCCGGTCGTGCTGCCCTCGACCCACACCAGCCACGTGCCCGCGGGCAATGAAGGCCGCGACACCGTCACGTCGCCGTTCACCGCCGAGCCCGTCTGGCACGCGTCGTTCACCGCCGACGTGCACAGACCGTTGGTCAGCTGCTGCAGCTGCACCGTTCCGCGGAAGCCGCTCACGCCGGTCAGCAACGCGTCGAAGTTCTGCACCGCCGTGGTCGTGAAGATGTAGGCGCGATCGGGACCGAGCGTGCCGCTGCAGCTCGACGCGAGGTGATGCGAGTACCCCGTCAGCGTGCCGCTCTCGAGCGCGAAGCCGCCCGACAAACTCAAGGGCATCGCGTTGGAGCACTGATCACCAGGCTGCACTCCGCCACCGCCCGTGCCGCCGCCGGTGACTCCACCGCCGCCGCCGGTCACTCCACCGCCACCGCCGGTCACTCCGCCACCACCGCCGGTCACTCCGCCACCACCGCCCGTCACTCCGCCGCCTCCGACACCGCCGCCGGTCACTCCGCCACCGCCGACGCCGCCGCCGGTCACTCCGCCACCGCCGACGCCGCCACCGGTCACGCCGCCACCGCCGACGCCACCGCCCGTCACTCCGCCGCCGCCGACGCCGCCACCCGTGACGCCGCCACCACCGACACCACCGCCGGTCACGCCACCACCGGTGCCGCCGCCGCTACCTCCACCGCCGCCCGTCGCACCGCCACCGCCGCCACTCGCGCGGGTCGAGCACACGCCCGACTGGCAGAGACCTGAGCCGCACGTCTGGCACATCGCGCCGAACACGCCGCACGCGAGAGGCGTGGTGCCGACCTGACATTGACCGGCCGCATCGCAGCAGCCGCTGCAGTTCGACGGACCGCAGGTGTTCATCATCTTGGGAGGCGTGCCGCACGACGACGCTCCACCGAGAACGGAGAGCGCAGCAGCGAGAAAGAGTGAGTGCCGGGACATGTGGCGGAAACACCCGGCCCGCCAGAGGTGTGCAATCTGACGTCGCAGGGCGTCACGTGACTTTCCCTTCGAGCGAGTACGCAAATGGCTGATCTTCAACCGGGCTGATCAGCGGCGCGGCTGTTGCTGAGCGGGCCGCCATGCGAATTCGAACCCTTGCTGTGCTGGCGGTCGTGTTGAGCGCGTGTGGAACTCCGAGCGGAAACGACGGAGGCGTCGGCGGAGGAGGCGGATCTACAGGCGGTGGAACCGGCGGCGGCACGACGGGTGGCGGCACGACCGGTGGCGGCACCACCGGTGGCGGCACGACGGGCGGCGGCACGACCGGTGGCGGCACGGGTGGCGGCACGACTGGTGGCGGCGGAGCGACGGGCGGCGGAACGACGGGCGGTGGCGGCGGCGTGGTGACGCCCGAGACGCAGGCGCTGCTCTCGATTTCTGCGGGCGGTGATTTCACGTGCGCGGTGTTGGCGAACAAGTCGGTGAAGTGCTGGGGCGCGGGCGGCTCGGGCCGTCTCGGCAACGCAGACAACTCGGAGCAGCACCGTCCCGTTTCGGTGATGGGCATCACCAACGCGCAGAGCGTGACCTGTGGCTACCACCACGCGTGCGCACTGCTCGACGACACGACCGTGAAGTGCTGGGGCAACGACGACTACGGCCAGCTCGGCAACGGCGTGACGGGCACCAACTCCAACGTCCCGGTGGTGGTCACGGGCCTGACCGGCGTGCGTTCGATTCACGCAGGCGTCAACTCGACCTGCGCGCTGATGACGGGCGGCACCGTGCAGTGCTGGGGCAAGGGGCCGGAGCTCGGCGATGCGACGTTGCTCGTGCACTCCAACGTGCCGCGCGCGGTGCCGAACCTGTCGAACGTGGTGCAGCTCTCGATGGCGAGCTCGTACACGTCGAACTTGACTGAGGTGCACGTGTGCGGCGTGCGCATGGACGGCAGCGCGTTCTGCTGGGGCAGCGGGCTCGAGGGGCAGCTCGGGCAGAGCGATGTCTCGTCGGAGCGCTACAACGATCAACGCGTGCCCACTCCGGTGTTCGGCGTCACTGACGCGATTCAAATCACGGCGGGTGGAACGCACGCCTGCGCGCGACGCACCAGTGGTCTGTCGTGCTGGGGCTTCGGTCAGCAGGTGGGCAACGGGTCGATCGATCGCGTGACGACTCCGGCGAGCGTCACGACGCCGGCGCCCCTCAACAACATCGAAGCGGGTGGCGATTTCACGATCGCGACCAGCGCCGCGGGAGCGATGTTCAGCTGGGGCTTCAACGGCCGCGGCCAGTGCGGAGACAGCTTGATGATGTTCCCGCCGTCCTCTCCGGTGATTGCGGCGCCGACCGCGGCGGGCGTGATGAACGCCACGATTCTCGCGGCGGGTGATGAGCACGCGTGCGTCTACGTCGGCAGCACGCAGGTCACCTGGTGCTGGGGCGACAACTCGTACGGCGAGCTCTCGTACGACAGCGACGACACGCGCACCGCCGTGCCCGACTTCGTTCGCTGGCAGTGACTCAGAAACTTCGCAGCTCGCCCGCGCGCGGCACGATGACCGTCGCGCCGCGGGTACGGAGTGGCTCGAGCTGATTGCTGATCAGCTCACGCACGTCTGAGCCGTCCACTCCCGGTTTGATGTGCGTGACGACGATGTTCAGGCCCTTCACGTCGAGCGCGCTCAGTTCGCTGATCAGCCAGCGCGGTGTGAGGTGACCGAACAGCTTCGAGTCCTCGCGCGGATCGGCGAAGGACACCTCGATGAAGATGACGCGCACACACCGCTCTTTCACGCGCGCCCACAGCGTCTTCAACCGCTCGCTCTTCTCGACTGCATCGGGACCGGTGTCGCCCAGGTAGAGCGCACACTCGCCTTCCGGGACGCACGCGAGAAACGCCGTCGACGTGGTCGGCCCGTGACTCAGCTCGAACGCCTCGACGGAGAAGCCCGCCGCGCTCTGCACCGCTTCGCCCGCTGTCATGCGCACCAGATGAAACCTGCCGATGGCGCCCGTGCCTTCGTCGGTGAAGTTCGCCCAGAGCGGGCTGCCGAAGACGTGCTGCGCGAGCGCGTCGAGCGTCGGAGCCAACCCGAACACGCTCACCTTCGGCGCCTCGGGCGACGAGAGAATCAGACCGGCGACGTGGTCGAGGTGCGGGTGCGACAGAAACACGCCGTGGAGGTGCTTGCTGAAGACCTCGCTCGGCCTGGTGGAGCCGAAGGCGCCGAGCGCGTGTGCACGTCGCAGCCCGGCCACCACCGTGCCTGCATCGAACGCGACCCACTCTCCCTTCCCCGCGCGCGAGAGCCACACCGACGTCAAATCGCTCTCGTCGATGCCGCCCGACGCCCCGAGGACGATGGCGTCGAAGGTGCCCTGGCGTGTGGTCGCGCAACCGCTCATCAGCAGAACGACGAGGAACGCACGCACGCGCGCACGCTACACTGAGGGCGCGTGGCCAACCTCGGGTACATGCAGGTCGTTCGGCACTGCAATCAGTACTGCCGCTTCTGCTCGAACCCCTCGAGCGGCTACGTGCTCGATCTCGCCACCGCGAAGAAGGAGATCGACGACTTCGCCGAGCGGAAATACTTCGGCGTCATCCTCACCGGTGGGGAGCCGTCGCTGTCTCCCATCATCCCCGACATCACGCGGTACGCGGTCGAGCGCGGCCTGCACGTGCGGATGATCACCAACGGCTCGCAGCTCGCCAAACCCGGCCTCGCGCAGCAATACGCCGACGCGGGCTTGAAGCACTTCCACGTCAGCATCCACTCGGTGCGTGAAGACCTCGAAGACTTCCTCACTGGCGTGAAGGGCAGCCACCAGCTCGCGATGGACTGCCTCGAAAATCTCTCGAAGGCCGGCGTGACCATCAACATCAACACCGTCATCAACCGGTTCAACGCTGATCATCTCGACGAGAACGTGCAGGTCCTCTACTCGCGCTTTCCGTCCATCAGCCATCAGGTGTGGAACAACCTCGATCCGTCGATGGGTCGCGCCGAGACCAATCGCGACACCGCGCACCGCCTCGCCGACTTCGAGCTCTCACTCGCGCGCGCGATGCGTTGGCTCCACAAGGCGAACCGCACGTTCCGCGTGGAGCGCGTGCCGCTTTGCTACATGACCGAGTTCGCGCACTGCTCGACCGAGACGCGGAAGATCATCAAGAAGGAAGAGCGCATCGTTCACTTCCTCGATTCCAAGGGAACGATTCGCCAGACCGACTGGATGCACGCGAAGTCGGAGGCGTGCAAACGCTGCTCGCTGAACGACATCTGCGGCGGGTTGTTCGAGCTGGGTGACCACTACGACCTGGGTGAGCTGCACCCGGTGTTCGTGCCGAAGGAACCGATCGTCGCGCGCGTGCTCGCGGACCGAGATTGATCAGGTGATCAGAATTCCGGCGCGCCGGCGTCGACCCAGCCGACCACGAAGTCGATTTCAGCGGGCGTGAGGCAGACCCAGCCCTCGCGGTGGAAGGGCGTGTTGTAGGTGCGGCAGCCCGTGCCCTCGACCTCTTGAATCTGCAGCGCGCGGGAGATGCAGACCGCGATGGTCTCGCCCGGGCACTTCGTCGAGGGCTGAATGATCTCGGGGTGCGTGAAGAAGTACGTCGCGCCGCCGACGCCGCCGTCGAGTCCGTGGCAGCTGCCGCAACGGGCCCAGAGGAGCGGCTGGACTTGCGCCCACGTCACTCCGGCGTCGGGTGTTCCGGCGTCCGTCGTGGTGCCTGCGTCCGGCGTTCCGGCGTCTGCGGTGCCGGCGTCTGCACTTCCCGCGTCCGACAGGCCAGAGTCGACTGTTCCTCCCGCGTCACGCGCGCCGGCGTCTTCGGGCTGCACCGAGGGGGAACAGCCCATGACCAACACTGCGGCGAGGAGCGCTTGTCGCATCTGGTGGCGGTATGCCAGCCGCCGAGAAGAGGACAAAGTTCACCCTGGCGGCTGGGGCTGCGGCTGGGTGACCGTGTCCTGCTGCTTCTGTCGCTTCTGCGCACCCGCCGTCGCCGCTCCGATTGCGCCGAGCGCGCCGATGGCGACCGCGATGAGAATGAAGATGAGCACGAAGCGCCCACTGCGCGGCTGGAAGAGCTCGATGTTGCACTTCGGGCACGTCTTCTTCGCGCCCGCGGCGAACGCCGACATGTTCCAGCTCACCAGCCAGTAGATGTTGGCGTCGCACGCCGGGCAGCGCCACGTGGTGAACACCAGGTACCAGGCGAACGCGACGGTGCTGAGCATCGAGAGCCCGCTGACCGCCGCGGCGATGGCCTTCGCGTTCTGCACGTCCATCGTCTTGAGGATCGCGCCCAGCACCAGCGGCGCGACCACCAGCGACGCGATCAACATCGAGACGACTTTCACGAAGTAGGAACGCAGGCGACGGCGCAGCTCGACCTGGGCTTCTTCGGGAGTCAAAGCAGGGTTCGCGGTGGTCATGACTGATCAGGAGAGCAATTCGCTCTCCACCTCGCGAGCCGAAATGATCTCAGTGCTTTCGAGCTGCGACACGCACCCACGTCACGAGACGTCAGATGATTCGCTCGCGCGCGTCCCGCTGGGAAAAACGCCCCCGGAGTTCGTGATGGCAGAACACCGGAAAAACGTACAACCGGTCCCCGAGAGGGCACGGATCGACCTGCTACCCGGCTCGTGACGGCGGGGTGTGGGGCGGAACATCGAAGGTTGCGGATGCACCGGGTCGGGTCACTCACGTGGTTCGACAGGGAAGCGCGTTTCCTGAACAGGTTCCTTGCGATTCCTGGCGCGGGTTCGATTCCCGTCGGGGGCACTTCACGACTCGAGCAACGGGCAGCGCAGCCGTAAGTCGCGCAGCACTTCGCTCGGGAGCCTGACGCCGCTGATCCGCCGCAACGACTTCGGCAGAGGAATCGCGCGCAGCACCTCGAACAACCGCTCGTCGGGCTCGAGCTCGAGCTCGGTGAGGTACTGCAGCCCCGGAGCGCGCGCCGCGTCGCCGAAGAACGGCCGCTGAAACAACGCCACGTCACGCAGCTTCAACGCAACCGCGAAGCCGAAGCGATTCCATTCGACGCGCACGTTGGGGTCGGTCTCGATGGCCAGCGCTCCGATGAAGGCCTGGCGCGAATCGGCATCGCCCGGTGGAGCACTCAGCCACCCGCCAAGCGGATGTCCCTTCTCCAACAGCGAATCAGCCCACACGCCCCACGCCGCCTCGTCTTCCACCTGCTCGTCGAGCAACGCGAAGTGGTCGACCTGCGGAATGAACGCGCTGCGAAAGCGCATGTTCTGCACGTTGAAGTGGTCGCCGCTCACGAGGCGCTGACCGCGCGTGGTCTCGTCACTCGAGCTGCGAATCTTCAGGTGATTGACGAACGTTCCGCCCGACGAGGCGACGTCGAGCACGTCCCACGTTCCGTCGTCGAGTCGCGTGAAGCGCATGTGTCGTCGCGAAGTGCGGCCGTTGTCGAGACGGATGTCGGAGTTCACCGCGCGCCCAAGCACCATCTGCGGCTCTCGCAGCAGGGTCGTGACGTTCTCGTCGAACCGCTCGAGCCACGCGACGTTTCGCACCAGCGCCGGAACGAATTCCTCCGAGCAGCTCGGGCAGCGCAGAAGAAGTGAGGTGACCTCGCAGGGCTGCCCGCAGCGACTGCAGGCGACTCTCACTGCTCGAACAGCTTCGGCAGGATTTCCTTCAGCGCCTCGCCCGACTTGCGCTCGCGGCCTGCGACCTCGGCCTTCGCTGCCTGACTCTTGCCGAGCTCGAACAACGCCTCGCGCGCCTTCGACGGAGGCTCCGGCACCTTGATGTTCTGCGGCAGAAACGCGTCGCCCATGCCGTGGAACAGCGGCGCCCACTGCGAATTCGTGCGCGCGTGCGGCGGCTGCGTCAGCGCAGTGAGTTCCTCGGAGCCGAAGCGCGCGACGTAGGTCGGGTCGACTCCGGGACAGTCGGAGCGCGCGGTGCACGACGCGCACGCCGCGCTCGAGAGATGTGCTTCGTCGCCACCCTCGCTCACGTTGCGCTCGGCGTACGGCCCGAGCAGACACAGCGGAGCGTCACGCACGAAACCCTCGATGCCCAACCGGCGCGCAGCCTCGAGCGCGTGCAGCACGTAGGGAATCGCGAGCGCGTGGCGCGCCACCACGCGGTCCATCGCCTCGACGGCGTTGCCGGCGACGTTCGACATGCCGAGCTGCCACGCCACCACGCCCTTCGACGCGAGCAGCTGCGGAATCGGAGCGAGCACGCGGAAGTTGCTGCGCGTCACGACGGTCGACGCGACGAGCGTGAGGCCCTTCGCGCGCGCAATCGACATCGCGGTCATCAGCGACGCGAAGCTGCCGTTCACGCTCGAGTGGTAGTCGTGCACCGCGGCTTCCGCTCCGAGCACGGTGACGTGCACGTCGGTGAGCCCCGCTTCCGAGAGCGAGCGCGTGTACGCCTCGTCGGCGAGCTTGAGACCGTTGGTCTGCAGGCCGATGCGCTTGAAGCCCTTCGACTTCGCCTGCGCCACGAGCGACGGGAGCTCTTCGACGAGCGTGGGCTCTCCGCCGATGAAGGTGAGCTCTTCGCCCTCGAGCTTCGCGAGTCGTTCGGCGGCCGGCAGCTCGTCGAGCTTCGGCATGCCGCTGCGGGCACAGAACACACAGTTCTGATTGCAGGAGCGAGTCAGCTCGAGCGTGGCGCGCATCATGTGGGGTTTTCTAGCTGATCAGAGCTGCGCAGGCGCGTGTTCCTGGAGCGTCTGCAGCTCGGGAACCGCGAGACCCGTCTGCACGTAGTGCTCGAGCCACGCCGCGAGGGCCTTCGCCGCCTGACCTTCGCGCTCGGCGGTGAGGCCACCGTTGTTGCAGACGTAGACCGAGAGCGACTGCGAGTTGCCGACGCCGGGCGTGCCGTTCGGGTCGCGCTTCATCACGTTCAAGCGGAAGAGATGTTCGCCGTCGCGCAGCTGCACCTCGATGGCGCCGTGGGTGGGGCCGTAGACGGCTTCGACCTTCCACACGCCGTAGAGCGACATGCCTGCTTCGAGACCGCGGAAGGGCGCGACGTTCGGAGACGAGGGGTCCGGCTCACCCTTGCCGGCGAACGCAGGCGTGGCGGCAGCACCGAGTCCGAGCCAGGTGATCAGATCGCGGCGGGTGACGTTCATGCCGCGAGCATACACGCAGGTACACTCCGCGCACACGTGGCGCTCCTCGACGTCATCCTCAACTACGACTGCAACCTCGCGTGCGACTACTGCACCATCAGCCCCGAGATGCGTCCGCGCGCGCTGACCACGCCGCAGGTCGCCGCGGCGCTGCAGGCCGGCATTCGCGATGGCTTCGATTCCGTCTCGTTTACGGGCGGTGAGCCGACGATTCGCGGTGACTTGCTCGGGCTGTTGCGCGCTTCGCGGCAGCTCGGGTTTCGCGACGTGAAGGTGCAGAGCAACGGGCTGTTGCTCGCGTCAGCGCCCAATCTGCAGAAGCTCCGCGATGCGGGGATGACGCGGCTGCACATCTCCATACACACCCACGAGGAGGCGGCGTACGAGCGGCTCGTGCGGCGCGAGGGCACGTTCGCGTCGATGGCGAGCGCCGTCGAACTGGCGGCGTCTTCCAGCGGGCTGACCTTCGTGGTCGACGTCATTCTGAAAAACGACACGTGGGAGAAATTGCCGGCCGCTCTCGAGTGGCTGCACGCACGCGGCGTTCGCGAAGTGCACCTCTGGTACGTGTCGCTCACCGACGGCAACGCGCAGAACTTCTCGTCGTCGATGCGCATGAGCGAAGTGATGCCGACGGTGAAGGGCGCGCTGGCGTGGGCGAACTCGGTGGGAATGACCGTGCGCTCGCTGCACATTCCGCGATGTCTGCTCGGCGTCGAGTTCGCTTCTCACGCGTACGACCCCGGAGCAGACCGCGTTCGCGTGGTGAGCCCCGATTCGACGTTCGACTTGAAAGACTCGCGCCTCGCGGGACGCGTGCATGTCGCGGCCTGCGAGGGCTGTCGGTTCCGCGACGTGTGCCCGGGAATTCGCGCTGACTATTTGCAGCACTACGGCGAAGCGGAGTTCGTCGCCGTTGCGCCTGATGGGGCTCGGTGATGACGGACGAGCTCGACGTCCGCAGCGCATTGCTGGCGTTGGTCGCTCCGGTTTCGCCCGGAGAATCCCTCGGCGACGGCATCACGCTGCTCGATGCGTCGACCGAAGCGGGCCTCACGCTCTCGGTCGAAACGCGCGGCATCGTCATCGAAATCGAACTCGCTCCCCGGACCGCGGGACGTCGCGCGGCTGCGACCACCGCCCGGTGGACGCTCGCCTACCGCACTGGGGACAAGCGCGTTCCGCTCGACTCGACACTCGGCCAGTCGGTCGTTCGACTCGTCGCGCAGCACGTCACGCGCAACGAAGAGAAGGTGAGCGTCGCGCGAAGTTCCGATGCGCAGCGCATTCGCCACGTGAAGGTAGACCGGCTCCTCGAGCGGCAGGTGAATCTGGGAGTGCAGTACTGGGCGCTCTCTCCGTACGTGGGCTGTCTGGTCGGTTGTCGCTTTTGTTACGCGCAGTCGCGACTCGCGGTGACGCGCACGTTGCTCGGGCTGCCTGAGGTGCCCTGGGGTTCGTGGGTCGACGCGCGCGTCAACGCCGCCGAGGTGCTGCGCCGCGAGCTGCGCGAGAAAGAAGCGCTGCCCATCAAGTTCTCTCCCATCGTGAGTGACCCGTGGCACGCGCTGGAGTCGAAGCTGCGCATCACGCGCTCGTGCGTCGAGGTGCTGGTCGAAGCGAAATACCAGCAGCCGGTGCTGGTGCTCACGCGTGAAGCGCGCGTGGTGGAAGACGCGGCTTTGCTCGCGCGGTTGCCTCGCGGTTTCGGCGGCGTGTCGTTGCCGACGGTCGATGAAGAGGTGCTCGCTCATTTCGAGCCGCGAGCGTCGACGGCGGCCGAGCGTCTCGGCGCGCTGGAGGCGTTGCGTGCGGCGGGCCTCGAGACCTTCGCGCTGGTGCAGCCGTTTCTTCCGGGAAATCTGGTTCAGCTCGCCGATGCGCTGGCGGCACGCGTGAAGTCCGTGCGGCTCGACGTGTTGCGCGGAGTCGCAGGAGCAGCCGAGCAATTCGCGGATCCGCGCTTCGCGTACGCGACGTCCGACACGTGGCAGGAAGAGCGTCGCGTCGAGCTGACCTCGCTCCTCGGCGCGCGTGGCGTGCGCGTTTGGTCGGGAGAACTTCCGTGACGCCCGAACTCAAGGGCCTGCTGCTGTTGGGTCTCGAGCAGGTGCGCACGTTGCGTCCCGCCGAAGGAAACGCCACGTGCGATCGCCTCACGCCGTTGCTGCTGGTCGAGGGCGAGCCAGACGTGCCGGCGTTGCAGGCCGCTGCGATTCTCTTCTTCGCGTGCAGTCGTTTTCACGAAGCCATCTCGCATCTGCGACGTGCCGCAACGAGCAGAGATCCGCGCAAGCAGGCGTCGAGTCTCGAGCTGCTCCTCGCGCACGCCGGGCGTCTCGGGTGGGAAGCGGAAGCGCTCGAGGCCGGTCGTCAGCTGCAATCGATTCGACCGACGCCTTCGCTCGACCTGCGTGAGCTGAATCGTCTCTCTCGACAGCGCGACGCCGCGGGAGTCATCGAGCGCGCACGACGTCTGCTCACGTCCGGCCCGCCGGATCTCGCGAGCACGGTGCGCATCGAACTCTGCAACGCGCTCGCGTCGTCGTTCGCGGTGCCCGAACTGCGCGCCGAGTTGTCGATTCTCGGAAAGACCCCGACGCGCATCGAAGAAGCCCTCGAACTGATCACCCTTCACGTCGAGGCTGATCAATGCGCCGAGGCCGAAGCGCTCGCGCTCGAAGCCCATCGACAATTTCCGGGGCGCTCCGAGCCCCTGGTGTGGTGTTCGCGTTTTCGCTGCTGGTCGGGTGACGCGGAGCAGGCTGAATCTCGCGCGCACGAAGCGCTGCAGCGTGATGCGTCGTCGGCCGATGCGTGGTGTGCGCTCGGTGCGGCGCTCGATGGGCAGAAGGAAGGTGTGGCGGCGATCGATCGCGCGTGTGAGCTGGACCCGCGGCATCAGGAAGCGTTCACCTGGCTCGCGGACCGTCACGAGCGTGCAGGTGATGCCGACGCGATGGCGCGCGCACTCGATGTCGCGGTGAGTTCGGCGAAGCAACTGCCGGTGATGGCATGGCTGCTGCGCGGCCTCGGAGCGTTGCGTGATGATCTCCCGCCTGATCATCTTTCCTATGTCCGCTTTCAGGAATGCGGCGGCGCGCTCGATGCGCTCGTGCCCGGTGCGCTCGAAGGTCTGCTGACTCGCAAGCGCCCGTCCGAAACGCGCTCGGTGTTGCAGGCGGTGCGGGCGGCGCTGCGTGGGAATTACGGAGAGCACGCGACGCAGTTCAAAGACGAGAGGCTCTCGCGACTTCCTCCGAGTGGTCGTGACGGTCCGCGCTTCGCTTCGCGTCGTGCGCTCGAATTGCTGCGCAGCCGCTCGGTCGACGACGCGCTGGCGACGCTGATCGAGGTCGAACGCGCGTGGCCGCGCTCTTCATTGCCTGCGTGTCACCGCGCCGAAGCGTTGCTGTGGGCCGGCCGACTCGATGAAGCAGAACGTGAATTCCGGCGAGCGCTCGAGCTCGTGCGCGGTACGCGCTTCGCGTGGATTGGACTGACCGGTGTCGCGTGTCTGCGCGGACGGTATGCGGAGGCGTTGCGGATCAGCGCCGAGGGCGTGGAGACGATGGGCAACTCCACGGGACCGGCGGTTTTCGTGTACCGCGGTGAGGTGTTGCGTCAGCTGGGCCGGCTCGACGAAGCGCGCGCGGATTTGGAGCAGGCGGTGAAGCTGTCTCCGCGAAGACTCGGGGCGACGCTGAATCTCGCGTTGGTGGACGATGATCCGCGGCTGCAGGCGGTGGTGTTCGATCGTGCGCCCGGGTTGATCAGCGACGCGACGTACGAGCTGCGCGAAGCCGGAGTCGCTGCGCCTTCACGCCGCGCAATTCTCGAGCGCGCGTTGCTGATGATGCGCGGCAATCGCAGCACGTCACTCATTACGTATTGGTGTGGCGGCTACATGCGCCTGGTGCCGAACGAAGAAGGCGCTGCGACTCACGTGCATCAGTACACCGCGCGCGAGGTTGAGCTGGCGATTGACGTGCTGAAGCGCTGAACGATCCCCCTCTCCCGCGAGGCTGAGGATCCATCACATCTTGAAGGACGAGTGAGGGAGTGATCTTTCCCGTCCTATGCACGGGATTTGGTCGCTTGCGGACGAGTTCAAGAACTGCAGCTTTCCGGATGAGCGGCTGCGGAAGCGCGCGATGCGGATTGCAGAGCGTGTGGAGCGCGAGCCGAGCTGGAGCTTTCCGCGCGCCTTCGCCGACCCATCTCAGCTCGAAGCGGTGTACCGGTTCGTTGGCAACGAGCGGGTCGACCTCGATGACATCGTCAGCGGCCATATCGCCAACACGCTGAAGCGGCTGTCGTCGAAGAAGCGGTGTCTGGCCATCCACGACACGACGAGCTTCTCGTTCGAAGGCGAGCGAGAGGACCTCGGCACTGTCGATCGAGCGCAAGAAGGCTTCTACGCACACGTGTGTTTGTGCGTATCCGCGGAGGGACACCGAGAGCCCGTGGGACTCTTGGCGATCGACACGTGGACGCGAGACGAGAAGAAGGGAAAGCGAACGACGCGCGAGCGGAAAGCGGAATCGGACCTGGAGTCCGGGCGGTGGGCCGAGCAGTCACTCGACGTCGAGGGACTGGTGAAGTCGACGGAGCTGATTCACGTCGAAGACCGCGAGGCCGACATCTACGAGAGCCTCGAGACGCGAATCGCGCATGACATGCATTTCATCGTGCGCGCCGCATCGTCGAAGGTGGTGCTGACCAACGCTGGCACCGAGAACATCCTCGACTACGCGCGCACTCTGTCGGTGGTGACGACGCGGGAAATCCATCTGTCTGCACGCAAGGCGAAACACAGCACGCTGCGACCCAATGCCCAGCATCCGCCGCGAAAGGAGCGCGACAGCCGCATCGAGATCCGCGCGGGGAAAGTGCGTCTGCGCAAACCGCTCAGAAGCGGAGCGTGTCCAGAGCTCGAGCTGAACGCGGTGCACGTGCTCGAGATGGACGCGCCTCGCGGAGAGAAGCCAGTCGAGTGGCTGCTGCTGACGACTGAGCCAATCGCGACCGTTGCCGACGTCGAGACCGTCGTCGACAACTACCGAGCGAGGTGGCTCATCGAGGAGTACTTCAAGGCACTGAAGACGGGCTGCAAATACGAAGAGCGCCAGCTTGAGTCTCTCCACGCACTCCTCAACGCACTCGGCATCTTCGCCGTGATGGCGTGGCGGCTGCTGCAGTTGCGCTTCCTCGAACGCACCGCTTCCGACGCACCAGCCACCACCATCGCGAGCTCGGCAGAGATTGCGATTCTCGAGAAAGAGGCGCGCATGCCTCCGCGCGCCACGGTGCGCGAGTTTCTCCTCCGCCTTGCCCGCTTCGGCGGTCACCTCCCGCAGAACGGTCCGCCAGGACTGCTCATCCTCTGGCGTGCACTCAGCACCCTTCTTCAGCGTGCTCAGGGCTTCGAACTGGCCCTCAAGATGTGATCAATCCTCAGCCCGCGAGGGAGAGGGTCGGGGTGAGGGTGGACCGCAAAACGGCAGCACGCTCCGCGATGATCGCGCGACCGACGCACGACCCTCGACCTCATCAACGTTGACCAGTTCAACCCTCACCCCAACCCTCTCCCTCGCGGGAGAGGGGGACGCTGTGTACGCTTGCGCGCGTGCAGACCGCCCGCGTCGCTTCGCCATCACTGCTCGGACTGCGCGTGCTGCGCGCTCCGCAGTGGGCGTACTTCGTGGTGCTGCCGCTCGCGGGCTTTCTCGTCTTCGACCCCGTTCGCGTGACGCTCGCGCTGGTCGCCGCTGCTTCCTGCCTCGCATGGAGCTACGGCCTCAACGCCGTCGCCGAACGCCACACCGACGCGTCATCACTGAAAAATCCGCTCGTCGGCATCGCGATCGTTCCGCGTTCGGTCACGCTGACGCTCGCAGGCGCCCTCGCCATCGCCCTCATCACCGCCTCGGCGCTCGGCCTCACGTCACTCGCCGCCGTCGCGCTCTCGTTGCTCGCCGGAACGCTCTACAGCACCGGCCTGCGACTCAAGGCGTGGCCCGGCGCGGGTCTGGTGGCGAACACGCTCATCTTCGTTCCGCTTCTCGTGGTGGGCGTACAAGGCCGCTCGCTGCCGAGCGCCTTCCCGGTGACGCTGATGGTCTTCACCGTGCTGCTCCTGCAGAACCAGGTGCTGCACGAGCTCGCCGACGCGCGTGAAGACGAAGCCGCCGGCGCACTCACCACCGCGCGCTCGCTCGGCGTGACAGGCACCCGCGTGTTCATCGTGGTGTTGGCGCTCGCCGCGCTGCCGTTCTCGAGCGTGGTGCTCATTCCCACCGTCGCCGCGTTCCTTCCGTTCGAGCCTGCGACGCGTCGTCGCGCGCACCGGCTGCTCTCGATTCTGGTCGGCGCGGCGCTGTTCGCGTCGGGGCTGATGCCGTGAAGTTCGAACGCATCCTGCCGATGACGCGCGGGCTCTCGAAGCTCGCAGTCGCCCGCACGCTCGGAAAACGATTCCCCTACTCCATCACCTTCATCCTCACGCACCGCTGCAACTTCCAGTGCGCGTACTGCGACATTCCCGCGGCAGCCGGCGATGAAATGTCCGAAGCCGAATTCAAGTCAGCCATCGACACGTTCGCCGACGCCGGCATGTCGCGCGCGAGCTTCTCGGGTGGCGAAGTGCTGATTCGCGAAGACGCCACGCGCATCATCGCGCACGCGAAGTCACGCGGGCTCTTCACCTCGCTCAACACCAACGGTTGGTTGGTGGAACGTCACCTCGACGCGCTCGCGGGCAACCTCGACATGATGGTGCTCTCGCTCGACGGAGCGGCCGCCATTCACGACGAGGTGCGCCGCAAGTCGGGCTCTCAGTCGCGCGTGCTGCAGGCCGTCGAGCTCGCACACGAGCGTGGCATCGCAGTCGCCACCATCACCGTGCTCAGCAAACCGAATCTCCACGTCATCGAGCCGGTGCTCTCACTCGCCGAGCGGCACGGGTTCTGGGCGTACTTCCAACCCGCGTACACCGACTGCTTCGATCACCACCGCGGTCTCGACGCGGCGCTCACGAGCGACGTGCTGGCGTCCATCGCGCAGCGGCTCTCCGACGCGAAGAAGGCCGGTCGCCCCGTCGCAGCCTCGAGCGGATTCCTCGAGCGGCTCGCGCGCGGCCCGGCGTTCGGTGATTGCGCGTCGTGCGCCGCGGGCCGCTATTTCGCGAGCGTGATGCCCGACGGAACCGTCGTACCCTGTCATCTCGTGTCAAAAGAAGCGGTGTACCCCAACGGTCGTCACGTCGGTTTCGTGCGTGCCTTCGAACAAATGCCACACCCCACCAGCGGCCCCGGCTGCGCCATCAGTCCGTATCAGGAGTCCGATTCTCATCTTCCGCCTCGACCTGCGCGCCATCACTTCGGCGTTGGAGCGCGTCGTGAAGCCGGTGAGCTCGGGAGCAGCGCATGGCGCGTGAAGAGAAGACGCACACGCGCGTGGTGGTCATCTTCGTCGCGCTCCTCGTCACCGCCATCGCGTTGCTGGTGTACGGCACCACGCGAGAGCTCCCGCCGAAAATTCCGGCCGGCACTGCGTCGACCGATGCGGGTGTCGCCACCACCACGTCGAACTCGTTTCCTCCACTGCTCGCCGGGCTCGAGCCCGATGGCGGCGCGCTCCTCGACACCACGGTGCGCTCGGTTGATTGGCGCGAGGGCGATTCCATCGTGATGCGCTTCGAACGTCTCGAGGCGCCGCCCACCACCCTCGAAGTTCGGCTCTTCGACGCGAACGCGCCCCTGCCGCTCGCGCACTCGAACAAGCTCGCGGTGTACGTGATGTCGCCACCTGACTCCGGCACCGCGCTGCGGGACGAAGCACTCGCTCGCGCGCTCGGTGAATTCCTCGCCAGCGCCGAGCGCGAGGGGCGGCCGATTCCCCAGCTCCTGCCGCTGCACTGAGCGCTCTCACGGGCGTGTGCGGGCTCGTGCTACCGTTTCGCCCAGCCTTCCCCGGGTTTCCCCATGCTCCGACTGTCTCCCCTTCGCGCGGCGTGTGTCTCGCTCGCGCTCGCTGGTCTCGTTGGCTGTGACTGTGGTCCCGCCAATCCGGTCGTCGACGGCGGTGCGGGAGGCGGGGACGGAGGCGGCGCGGCCGTCGGCGGCGGCACAGCAACCGGCGGTGGCGAAACCGGCGGCGGTGGCGGCGCGATGGGCGGCGGCGGTGGCGTGACCGGAGGCGGCGTCGGTGGCGGCGCAGTCGACGGTGGCGGTGCGGGCGGCGGAAGCGGCGGCGGCTCGGGCGGTGGCAACCCCGACTTCTGTATCGACTCCGACAACGACGGCTACGGCACGGGCACGACGTGCATGGGGTCTGACTGCAACGACTCCGACGGCATGGCGCACCCGGGCGCGGCGGAGCGCTGCAACGGCGCCGATGACAACTGCAACGCGCAAATCGACGAAGGCATCGCTGACTTGAACTGTGGCGTCGGCGCCTGCGCGCGCACCACGCCCGCGTGCGTGAGCGGCATGCCGCAGACGTGCACGCCGGGAACCGCGGTGACCGAGACGTGCAACGGCATCGACGACGACTGCAACGGCACGGTCGATGACGGACCTGGCGGCGCAGCGATGGCGTGCATGACTGGCGCGGAAGGCGTGTGCGCTCCGGGCCTCACGCAGTGCAGCGACGGCGGCATCATCTGCGTCGCGTTGGTGAGCGCGTCGATGGGCGAGCAGTGCAACGGCCTCGACGACAACTGCAACGGAGCAACCGACGAGAACGACCCCGACGGCGGCATCGCGTGCTCCACCGGTCAGCTCGGCGCGTGCAGCTCGGGTCTCACGACGTGCGCCGACGGCGGCATCGCGTGCGTGCCGCTCGCCGTGCCGACCAACGAGGCGTGCAACAACATCGACGACAACTGTGACGGCGTGCCCGACGACGGCAACCCGGACAGCGGCGTGGCGTGCGTCACCGGTTTGCAGGGCGTGTGTTCACCTGGTCTCACCTCGTGCGCCGACGGCGGCAACATCATCTGCGTGCAGCGCTTCATGGCGGGCCTCGAGGCGTGCAACGGGCAGGACGACGACTGCGACGGCACTCCGGACGATGGCAACCCGGGCTCGGGTGCGTCGTGCAACACCGGCATTCCCGGGCCGTGCGCGGCGGGCTCGACGACGTGCGCCGACGGCGGCATCGCGTGTGAGCAGGTGGTCTTCCCGACCGCCGAGGTGTGCAACGGCAGCGACGAGAACTGCAACGGCACCGCGGACGACGGAAACCCGGGCGGCGGCATGTCGTGCACCACCGGTCAGCCCGGCATCTGCTCGGCGGGCACCACCAACTGCAGCAACGGCGGCATCGTGTGCACGCGCAACCAGGCTCCGCGCGCCGAGACGTGCAACGGCCAGGACGACGACTGCGACGGCACCATCGACAACGGCAACCCGGGCGGCGGCGTGATGTGCAGCACGGGCCAGCCGGGTCAGTGCGCCGCGGGCCGCACGGCGTGCTCGAACGGCACCATCGTGTGCAACCCCATCAACGCGCCGAGCATCGAGGTGTGCGACGGCCAGGACAACAACTGCAACGGCGCCATCGACGAGGGAAATCCGGGCGGTGGTTTGTCGTGCAGCACGGGCTTGCTGGGCGTCTGCGCGGCGGGAGCGACGGCTTGCACCAGCGGCGTCATCGTCTGCGCGCAGACCACGATGCCGAGCAGCGAGACGTGCGACGGCCGCGACAACAACTGCAACGGCACGGTCGACGAAGGAAACCCGGGCGGTGGCG
The DNA here is from genome assembly GCA_047600485.1 of Archangium sp. Classification (GTDB taxonomy): domain Bacteria; phylum Myxococcota; class Myxococcia; order Myxococcales; family Myxococcaceae; genus Archangium_A. The sequence goes on along the minus strand of JASGKS010000001.1, from coordinate 7,867,181 downwards.
GAGCGTGCTCCACGGGTCTGCTCGGCGTGTGCGCGGCGGGAACGCTGACGTGCTCGGGCGGCGGGCTTGGTTGCTTCCAGAACACGGCGCCGAGCGCGGAGACGTGTGACAACCGCGACAACAACTGCAACGGCCAGACGGACGAAGGAAACCCGGGCGGAGGCACGTCGTGCAACACCGGCCAGTCGGGAATCTGCGCCGCGGGAACCAACCAGTGCATCAACGGTGCGGTGTCGTGTCAGCGCAATCAGAACCCGAGCACTGAGGTGTGCGACGGCGTCGATAACAATTGCGACGGCTCGACAGACAACAACGCCATCGTGCCCGACGGCATCCCCACGACGTGTCAGACGGCGGGCAACTACACGGTGAACATCTCGCGCTCGCAGCAGGTCGACGTGACGGGCACGGTGGACCCGGCGGGCCCCGACTACTTCCGCGTGAACTTCCTCGCGGTGCCCGGAGCGGGCGGCGCGTACCACCCGAAGATCGAGTTGGTGTCGAACCCGGGCGGCATCTACGCGATGCAGATTCTCGACACGACGTCGTCGTGCAACGCGGTCACGAGCTGCGGGAACGCGACGACGTGGGAGATGAACTACCCGGCCGACCCCAACTCGTGTCTGGGTTCCGGAAATTGCACCGACAACACGCCGCGGCTCACGAGCGTCATCGTGCGCATCGTGCGGACGCCGGCGTCACCGACCAGCTGCGCCGGGTGGATCGCGCGCATCAACCACTTCTGAGCCGCCGCCCCCTCTCCCGCGAGGGAGAGGGTTGGGGTGAGGGTCAAACGTCTTTCTTCCCGAGCTTCTCGGTGAAGCTCGCAATCCTCTCGAGCGCACCCTTGATGCCGCGCAGCTCGCGCGCGACGAGGAAGCACGCGATGGCGATCGGCACCTGCGTCAGCACGATGCTCCAGACGGTCGTCATGAACGCGAGACCTCCTGCTCCAACCGCTTCGCGACGCGCTCGACCTGCATGCGCAATCGCCGCGTGAGCAACACCATCGCCACGGCGATGAACCAGTAGGCCGCGTGCGTCCACAGCAGCGTGAAGGGCGTATCCATCGCTGCGCGTTGTACTACTTGCGCGAGCGCGCTCGCAGCACGGCTTCGGCGGGAACTCCGAGCGCCAGCCCGCCCACGCAGCCCACGGCGAGCAACCCGCGCTTCCACAGCGGCAACGGGAGCTTCGTCAGCGATGCGAGCACGCGACGATCGAAGTGATTGTTGGCGCGCAGCACTTCCTTCATCGTCACGTGCGAACTCACCGTCGGCACGGTGTGAATCGGCACCGCCACCAACCGCAGCCCGTGGAGCACCGCGCGAATCAGCACCTCGTGCTCGTAGACGAAGCCGCCCTCGTCGTTGTGCAGCAGCGGCAACTTCTCCGCGCGAAACGCACGCAGCCCGCAGATGGTGTCTTCGATGGCCGGGTCGAGGAGCTGAAACCAGAACAACGCCAACCGATTCATCGCCGCGCGCGCGCCGCTGCGGAACGTGTGTCGCACGCCGAGCGCCACGTCAGCGCTCTCGAGCGCAGCGAGCAGCTTCGGAACGTCGTCGGGGTCGTGCTCACCATCGGCGTCGAGCGTCACCACCGCGTCGGGCGACTCCTTCAGCGCCAGCTCGAGCCCGTGCACCAGCGCCTGGCCCTTCCCGCGATTGGGAACGAGCCGCGAGACGGTCGCTCCGGCGGCTTCAGCTTTCTGTGCCGTGTCGTCGCGCGAGCCGTCGTCGACCACGATGACCTTCGTCACGTGCGCGCGCGTGCGTCGCACCACGTCGGCGATGGTCTCGGCTTCGTCGTGCGCGGGAATGACGGCGATGCTCTTCATGAACGGCGCAGGAACTTGAGCCCCGACTCCGCGAAGAAGCGAGCGCTCTGCAGCAGCGAGCCGTCGAGCACCTCACGCACCACGCGTGAAGGCTTCACGTAGAACCGGCGCAACGCTTCGTCTTGCAGGGCGCGCGTGGCGGCGACGTCGACCTTGCCGTTGAAGGTGAGCTTCGGGTCGCCCTCGAGCAATTCCTCGAAGCGAATCGGCCGCGCCCAACCCTTGCTCACCGCTTCTTCGTAGAGGTCGGTCCCGGGAAACGGCGTGGCGAGCTCGTAGTTCACGTACGAGAGCCCGAGCGCGTCGACCCAATCGATGGTGCGGCGCATCTCGTCGAGCGATTGCTCCGGCAGCCCGAGCACGGCGAGGCCGACGGTGCGCATGCCGTTCGCTTCCAACGCCTTCACCACCTCGTGCACCTTCTTCGGAGCGAGCGGGCGGCGGTGATTGGCGAGCAGCGTTTCCTGCTCCAGCGGGTCGACGCCGAACTCGACCGAGGTGCAACCCGCGCGGCCGAGCAACTCGATGAGGTCGCTCTCCATTCGGTCGAGCCGAGTCTCGATGCCGAACTCGAGCTTCACGCCACGCGCGATGAGCTCACGGCAGATGTCCTTCGCGCGATCGAGGTCGAGCGTGAACGTCGGGTCGCGGAACAACACGCTCTGCACCTGGTAGCGCTGCACGAGGTGCTGCACTTCGTCGGCGACGTTCTGCGCGCTACGCCCGCGAAACGGAGCGCCCTGCGCGACGGGATACGGACAGAAGCTGCAGCCGTAAGGACAGCCGCGCGAGCTGAGAATCGGCAGAAACGGCTTCTTCTTCAGCAACGGAAAGTACGCATACGCATCGCGCGGAAATTTCGACCAGTCGGGGAACGGCAGCGCGTCGACCGAGGCCACGAAGCGTTGGCTCGCATCGAGCGGCAGTCCCTTCGCGAGCGCGGCAATGGCGACCTCGGGATCTCCGGCGGCGATGAACTCCGCGAGTGAGCGCGCGGTGATGTCGGCTGCGTAGTGCGTGGCGGTTTGACCGATGAGAAAGCGCTTCGCGCCCGTGCGCTCGTGCAGCTGACGAAGGAACTCGAGCTCGGTGCCGAGATACGCGAACGACGTCGCGCTCACGACCCAGTCGGGTTTGGTGACAACGGCGCGAGCGAGCGCGTCGGCGTCACTCGGCGCGTGGCCCAGGTCGAGCACCTCGACGTCGGCGTGATCCTTCAGCAGCGCAGCCGCGTAGCCGAGCGTCATCACCGGCATGCGCGTGCCCTGATTCTTCAGGAACGCGACGAAGCGCGACGACACGCTGGTGCCGAAGTCGTCGTTGATGCCCATGCCGCCCATCAGGTCGCGGTTGGTGAGGCTCCCTTTCGGGACCGGCGGGTTGAGGACGAGGACGCGCACGCGGGAGTCGAGGCTAGCTGATCACACGTAGAGATCAGGCTCGCTCACCCACTCGTGCTGGATGTCGCGCATGAGGAGACCGCAGTCGAACGTGACGCTGCCCTTTGGAAATTTCGACTCGTCGTCGAAGAAACTCGAGCGCACGTGCTCGACGTCGAGCGCCGTCACCTTCCACGTCTGCGTCTTGAGCTTGATGCCGTCGAGGCGGTCATCGTCCGACGTGACCGAATACCCAACCGAGCCGCCCGCGAAGAACGCCGAGGCCTCTTCGAGCGAGCCGAACACCGAGCTCGACGGGAGCGCGGTCGCCTGCTTCGCGCGCACCTCGACGCTCACGCCATCGTCCTTCGCGCGCATGGTGAGGTCGATGTGGTCTCCGTCATCCTTCACGTCGAACTGCGCGTGGTGGTGCTCGCCGGGGAAGAGGCGGCCTCCCGCGAAGTGATTCATCAGCGAACTCGTGTCGCGCCGCGGAATGTAGACGCCTTCCTTCGTTCCCCCGTCCCACAGCACGGCGATGCGGTGCGCGCCGTTCTCACTCGAGATGCCGAGGAACTCGGGCATGTGGCGCGGTCGAATTTCCTCGAGGCGGATGAGACAGATGCCCGCGATGGCGTAGCCCTTCTGCAGCTTCGGCTCGAAGCGCGAGGGCAGCTGCGCCTTCATCACGTCCGCCGCGATGCGGAAGTTGATCAGCATGCGGCGGCGAATCAGACCCTGGATGATGGGCAGCTTCATGCGCGCGGATGCTACAGCGAGTCAGCGCAGGCGAATCCAGCTCAGCTCGACTTCGCAGTCGTCGAGCGCGGCGCCGCGAACCGGAGGCGCCAGCGGCCGCTCGGCCAGCTCGGGCTGCGGACATTGCGAGTCGAGCACCAACGCGAGTGGAGCCACGCGCACTCGCTGCGTGAGGACCACTTCACTGCGCGCCTCGAGCTTCGCGGTCGCGCGGCCGTCGAGACGTCGTGCGAGGCCCTGGTAGAGAAAACGCGCGTCGCTCTGGCTGCTCGCGAAATCACTCTCGGCCCCAGCGAGCGTCACCGCCATCGCGGGCGTGAGCTCGAAGTGCACGTTCTTCATCGGAGAATCGGTCGCGGGGTCGTCGAGCAACACCGGCTGACCGTGCGAGACGTCTTTCACCGTACGCAGGACGAACTGAAATTCTTCCTGCAGGTCGACGGGCCGCAACAACACACCGCGCAGCACGACGAGCGGAGCGAGCGCGAGCACCAGGCCCACTCCGAGCGCGGCGCGCGGCTGCACGATGGTGAGCGCATCGAACGCGCGACCACACCCGAGCGCCACCAGCGGCAGCGCAGGAACGAGGTAGCGCCAATGGCCCCACAGCGGGTTGTCTTCACTGCCGAAGAGCACGGCGCTGATCAAAATCGGTGCTGCGACGAGCGCGAGGTGAATGCGCTGCGTGCGCGAGAGGCCAGGCAGCGCGAGGCCGACGATTCCCGCGAAGAGCGACCAGTCAGGAGTGATTCCCCGAGCGAGGAGCGTCTTCCCGAGCGCGATGAGTCCAGTGGTCGCGTCGAGGTGCTGGCCTTGCGGCACGAGGTTCTCGAGTGCGTACGGAATCAGCGCCACGCCGAGGACTGCGGCGAACACGAACTTCGCGCGGCGTGACGTCGCGCTGCGCCACCACCAGAGCGCGAGCGGCAGCACCACGAAGCGATTTTCCGGGCGCGTGTAGATGCAGAGAATGAGCGCCGCTCCGAAGACCACCAACTGCGCGGGCGTGAGCGCGTCTTCGAAGAGCAGAAAGAGCAGCACCACGGCCCAGCACGCGGCGGCGAGCAGCGCGGGATTTCCACTCGCGGAGAAGCGCACGTGCAGTGGCCACGTGGCGAGCACGAGCGCGGCGATGACGCTTCCGAAACGTGAGACGCCGAGGCGGCGGGCGATGGCGAACACCACCACGCACGTCGCCGCACCGAGCACCGGTCCCACCAGTCGATACGCACCGAGGAGCGGCACGTGCAGTCGACGCAGGTGCGCGAACAATTCCGAGAACGCCGACCAGCCGCTCTGCACTTCGCGGTACGGCGCCCAGAGTTCCGGGAGTCGCTCCGGCTCGGCGAAATCGAGCGGGCCCCAGGGAACGACGAGTCGCAAGACCAGCGCGGCGATGAACAGCACCGTCGCGTCGAGGACCACTGCTCGTTCCAGCGAACGCGCGCGCTGCGCGAGCAGCACCACGCAGCCGAGCAGCAGCAGCACCCACGCGATGCTCGGCGGCACGAGCGCCCAGCGAATGGTGGCCTTCGGTGCTCCGCTCCGCGTCCACTCGAGCGTGGCGGTGTCGAGCGAGGCGATGACGTCGTTGATCAACTCGGGCGGCGCGCCACTCCCGTCGGCCGCGCTGAAGTCGCGACCGGGAACCGCACCCGTCACTTCCTTGAGCAAGAAGCGAACGGTGAAATCGCTCTTCTCGCAGACGTACTTCGAGTCGATGAACGCCGGCTCGATGCTCGCGCCGTTCCAACGACAGCTGCCGGGAAGCGCGCGGTCTTTTCCGAGCGCGCGAGCGAGCGTTTCTTCCTGACCGGGCGGGATGGCGCGACGTGTGTCGGCCGAGGCTGCGCCGGCGCAGAGCACGACGAGCAGAGCGACTCTCACCCCGTCCCCATGACTTCGCGCACGATGCTCTCAAGAGAACGGCGCGGAGCGCGACCCAGCAGCGCCTCCAGTTTTTGCAGCTTCGGCACGCGCCGCTTCGGGTCCTCGAACGACGGGCCGAACACGTCGGCGTACGGCACCAGCGTGATGGGCACATTCTTCCCCGTGACGCGCAGCACGAGCTTCGCGAGCTCGAGCACCGACGCCTCTTCATCGGAGCCGATGTTGAACACCCGCCCCACGGCTTCGGGCCGCTCCATCAGCGACGCGACCGCCGCCACCACGTCGTGCACCGACGCGAAGCTGCGACGCTGCGAACCATCACCGTGCACCAAGAGCGGCCGGCCCTCGAGCGCCGCGCGCACGAAGGTGGGCAACACCATGCCGTAGCGGTCGCTCTGTCGTGGACCGACGGTATTGAAGAACCGGCCGACCACCGAGCGCGCGCCGTCATGCGCCGCAGACGCGAGCACCAGGTGTTCTCCAGTGAGCTTCGTCGCGGCGTAGCTCCACCGCGCGACGGTCGCGGGGCCGAGCGTGAGCGGCGCGTCTTCATCACACACCTGCGAATCCGGAGCGCCGTACACCTCGGACGACGACGCGAAGAAGAGCGGCAGCTTTCGCGAAGCAGCGGCGTCGAGCACCGTCTCCACCGAGCGCAGATTCGCCGCGATGACCGCGGGTGTCGCGCGCGCGAACTGCTTCACGCCCACAACCGCCGCGAGGTGGAACACCACGTCGACTTCCGCCGCGAGGACTTTCACCACCGTCTCGTCGGAAGCGGAGCCCTGCACGAAACGAAAGCGCGCATTCGCACGCGCCGACTCGAGATGCGCGAGCGAGCCGGCCGACAAATCATCGAGCCCGGTGACGCTCCACCCTTTGCCGAGGAGATGATCCGCGAGGTGCGAGCCGATGAAGCCCGCGGCTCCGGTGACGAGGGCGCGCATCCACGCGGAAGCCTCCCATGGGTTCGCGCGCGTGGGTGAAGAACGTGCTGTGTTCGAGGCGCGTGGCGCACGTGATGCTCACCGTCGACGTCGAGACCGATGCGGGGAGCCCGTCTCTGCGCGGCGTCGACGAAGCGATGCCGGTGATGCTCGACGTGCTCGACGCCGTCGGAGCGCGCGCTGTCTTCTTCGTGGTCGGCGACGTCGCGCTCGCCCGCCCCGAGCTGGTGAAGGAGCTGAGCCGGCGAGGCCACGTGGTCGGCTCGCACTCCATGACGCACCCGGCGTTCAGCAAGGTGGGCGGCAACGTGGTGCGCGACGAGCTGACGCGCTCGAAGCAAACGCTCGAGGCGCTGATCAGCAAACCGTGTGTTGGTTTTCGCGCGCCGTACTTCGATGCGCCGCGCGACCTCGGCATCCACCTCGCGCACGCCGGCTACAAGTGGTCGTCGTCGAAGGCGCCCTTCTCGCTCGTCGCGAAATACCGCGACCTGTTTTCCTCGCGCAGCGCGCACCGCCTGCTCGGCAGTGACGTGCTCGAGCTACCGGTGCCGGGAATGATGGGGCTGCCGATTCCCGAAGGTCTGCCGTGGCGTCGACTGTTCTCGCCACTCGCCGCGCTCGCGAAATCGCCACCGAGCGTCTTCTACTGGCACCCCTACGACCTGCTCGACGACTCGCCGGTCGATGGTTTTTCGAAACTGACGCGCACGCTGATGCAATTCCGCAGCGGCCGCTGGTCGCGCGAATATCTGCTCGAGCTGTTGCGAGCGTGGAAGGCGAAGGGCGCGGTGCTCGCTCCGCCGCCGGAGGTGGTCTGACGTGTTCCTCGATACGCAGGAGCAGAACAACGTCGAGCTGCGGCTCACCGAGCTGTGCGAACGCGCGCGACGCACGGGCGACGGCGGCCGACCTGAAGAAGCGTTCTCGCTGATTCAAGCCGCGTGCATGGAGGAGCTCGAAATCGAATACCGCGTCCTGGCGATGCTCGACCCGGTGTCGGCGGCGCAGCTGCTCAGTGAGACGTGGCGCGTGCTCGGCTGGGCGCAGCTCCTCGAAGCGATGGGCGAAATCGAAGATGACGCGTTGAAGGCGCGCTCCCACTTCGAGCTCGCGTTTCAAATCGTCTCCGCGCATCGCGAGAAGGTCGGCCCGGGCAAACCGCGCATCGAGACCGCACTGACCCGACTGCTGGGCCACTTCACCGCGACCTGAGTTACGGTTCCGCCCATGCCGTGTGGCGCCCTGCTCGAACTCGGTTGGATCAATCTGCTCAAGACGGTCAAGCGCTCGGAAGACGTCGACGAGTCTGACCACGCTGAGCTCGATTTGCGGCTGCTCCCGGTGCTCGAGGCGAAGCGGCTCGGCGAAATCTTGCGCGAGGAGCTCGAGAAGCGCGGCTGGAAGAAAGAAGAAGACGGCACGCTCACCAAACAAATCGAGCAAGGCACGGCGAGCCTCGAGGTCGGCAGCAGCACGCTGAAGCTGGTGGTGGGCGGCAAGAAGTCCATCAGCGCCGAAGCGAGCGCGACCGGAGTGGTGAAGGAAACCGACGCCGACGGTCAGAAGGCCATCGAAGAGAAGGCGGGCGAGAAGGCTGACCTGAAGCTCTCGCTCGAGCGACGCGCGGCGAAAGACGAGCTGATGCGCGAGAACCTCGAGAAGCTCGAGAAGGCGTTGGGGCCGCTGAAGCGCGAGGCTGATGAAGTGACGGCCAGCACCACCAAGCGCGCGTTGCTCGAGCGTGCGCAGCAACTCGGCGCCATCGAGTCGGTCACCGAGAAGCGCAGCGGCAGCAACGTCGAGGTCATCATTCAGGTGGTGAAGTCATGAGCTCCATCGAACGCGGGCGAAAAATCACGCTCATCTACAAGCTCGACGAGAACACCGGGAAGGCGACGCTGACGATGGAAGTGTCGGCGGGCAGCGACATTCTTCCGCACGAGCACCGCGACGACATGCGCACGCTCGCCGCGGAGTTGCTCACCGTCCCCGTCGCCGCGCTCGAAGGCGTCGACGTGGTGATGAAGCGCGTCCCCGGTCCCGTGCCGCACACGCACGACGACGACCACGAGCACGAACACGGCGAGCACACGCACACGCACCCGGAGAAGAAGAAGGAAGAGCCTCCGCCGCCTGCGCCCGTGAAGGCGTAGTTCTGATCAGCCGCTCAGCACCGGCAGCTTCACGCCCTCAGCTGCCGCGTCGTCTTCGTTGAAGACCCAGGGCGGCTCGGGCACCGAGTCGAGCTCGTAGAACCCGCTGCAGAACACCGCGTGCGGACAGGTCGCGCACACCGGCTTGCGCACGCGGCGCTCGGACAAATAGCGCGAGAGGTTCACCTCTTCGTTGTTCACGAAGATCATGTGCCGCTCGAGCTTGAGCAGGTCCCCCATCAAGTACTGCTCGTAGCCGCGCATGAAACAGAACGGCAGGTTGATGACCTGGAACTTCATGCGGTCCTTCCACGCGTCGATGACCTGACGCGTGATGCCCGCGGCGACCTCGGTTTCCGGTGAATGCCCTCGCGTCGCGCGGCCGAACGGCGTGAGGAACTGAATGTTCATCCACTTGAGGCCGAGGTCCCACGCGAGCTGAGCGACCTGCGGCAGCTTCTCGGTGTTGCTGCGCGTGAGCGTGATGTTGAGCCCCAGCTCGACGTCTTGCTTCGGCTTGAACTTGAGCGCGTTGAGAATTCCGGCCGTCGTCTGCTCGAACGCTTCGGCGACTCCGACTTGCTGCGCGTGGCTCTGCGCGTCGGGCCCGTGCACCGAGAACAGCAACGTCGTCAGCCCGCTCTGCACCAGCCGCTTCGCGAAGTCTTCGTAGACGAGCAGGCGACCGTTGGTGGTGACGTTCACCTTCCGGTAGCCGAGGTGCCGCGCGTAACGCACGAGCGGAATCAGCTCGGGGTGCAGTGTCGGTTCACCGCCATCGATGTCGAGCATCGTCACACCCTGCTGGCGATGACGCTCGAGGTGTTCGCGCTGCCGCTCCGGGTGTCCGTGCAGCTGCGTGCGCGTGCCCACCGCGCAGAACGTGCAGTGGTTGTTGCAGACGTAGGTGAGGTTGAGGATGACCTTCTTCGGTCCCGTCGAGGCGCGCAGGCGTTCGTCGAACGTCCACTTGAAGCGCAGCAACTCTTCCGCGGGCACCGCAGCGCCAGGCTGACTCGGCGCGTGCTGAAATGCCGGGCCCCAGTCTTTGAGCTGCGGCAGCTCACGGCCCTTCGCGAGCTGCGTCCCGGGAAGCGGAGTCGAGAACTGCACCGCGGGCCACGCGCCGTATTCGTCCCACAGCTCCATCGCGTAACCGAGCGTGCCGTTCACTTCTTCGGCGGTTTCTCCCGGCAGCCCGATGATGAAGTGAATCATCAGTGACACGCCCGCGCGCTTCGCCTCGCGCGCGGCTGCGGTGATGCGCGTGAGGTCGAGCTTCTTCTTCACCACTTCACTCACCACACGCGGCACGCCGCTCTCGGCGCTCACGCTCACGGTGGTGACGAACGGCTTCATCGCGTCGAAGTGGCGCGGCTCGAGCCCGTCGGCGCGCAGGCCGTTGGGCACGTCGAAGCGAACGCCGAGTTCCTTCACCAGCGCGAGGAAGCCGTCGAAGTGCGGCTCGTCGACGTTGAGCAACTCGTCGAGCACTTCGAGGCGCGTGGCTTGATGCGTCTTCACCAGCGCAGTCATCAACTCGCGGAGTCGAGGCTGCGAAAGCCGCCGCTGCACCTTCGGCGTTCCCGGCAATCGATCGGGGTTCGAGCTGCAGTGCACGCAGGAATACGGACAGCCGCGCGAGGTGATGAGCGGGAGCGTGCGACCGTCGATGGGAAAGGCCCAGCCGCCGCGGCCGAGCTTGCGAACCAGCTCACTGCGGAACTCGTCGAACGCCGCGAGGTTGATCAGAATCCCACGCGGGCAGCGGCAGCGCGTCGAGCTTCGCCTGCTCTCCGCGGATCATTCCGGTGGGCAACGGAGACTGCGCGAGCAACTTCGGCACGCTGACTTCAGCTTCGTATTTCACCCAGCCGTGCACTTCCGGGTACGCCGCGAAGACGTCCTTCTCACTCGCGTCGACGTAGTGCTGACCTGATTGGTACGCGTCCACGAGGTACTTCGGGCCGGGCAGACGCTGCAGTGTTTCGGCGAGCACTTCGTCGCGGTTGGGCGGGCGGTGAAAGGGGCCGTAGGTGATGAGGGTGACGTCAGCGGCGGGAATCTCGTCGGGCAGTGCTCCGAGGACGAGCCGTTCGCCGCGCATTCCGACCTTCTCCTTCGTCGGGGTGCTGAACGAATCGAGCAACACCACTTCGTGGCCGTGTTCACGCAGAACTGCGGCGAGCTGCACCGCTCCGAGATTCGAAAAATACGGGTAGTCGATGAAGTCCTTCGCCACCGACACCGGTGGGTGGACTACCAGGACCTTCATTGCCCCAGCACCGGCTCGAGCTCAGAGAAGCCGTGCGCGCGCGCGTAGTTCACGTGCACTCCGCGGCATGACGACTCGTGCACGCACGTCACGCACCGCAGGCTCTTCGTGAAGTAGTGGTCGAGGATGTAGCGCTTGGTGAAACGGAACGCCTCGAGCCGTCCGTCAGGAGTCATCATCGCGGTGTCGAGCGTGAGCGACTCGCTCCGCGCCGTCGGAGCCAGGCACTTCGGCGCACCTTCGACCGGCACCGCCACCTTCATCGTCGCGAAGAACGACTTCAGCTTCACGTCGTTGGCCTGCGAGTCGGTGAGCCGCTCGTGCGTTGGCTGCCGCAACACCAACCGCTCCGGAGCGACCGTCAACGACTGCAGCCACCCGGCGTTGCGATTCGAGAGCTCGAGCACCACCTCGAAGGTCGCACCCGGCATCGCGAGCAGCGCCTGCGCATCGGCCGCTTCACTCACCAGCACGCGCGCGACGCGACTGACGTCTGCGTTGATCAACTCGCTCGGAGCATCGAGCTCGAGCTCGAGCCTCACGTCATCGCCGTAGCCACGCGCGGTTTCGAGCGCGCGCTGCAACGTGGGCGCTTTGATCCACACGCGCTTCGCACCGCTGCGCTTCGCCAACTCACTCGGCGTCACCACGCTGGTGAACGCATCTTCCGGCGTGTTGATGACGCGGCCTTCCGCCTTCAGCTTGGTGAACAACGCCGCACGCCGGTCTTCCGCACGCGCGCGCGACGCCGGGTCACCACCGAACACCGGGCCCTGCTTCGCTTCCCACTCGGTGTCGACGCGCACACGCTCGAACTTCTCGGCCGCAACCGCATCGCGCAGGTCGTAGAGCGTGTCGCACAGCGGCTCGAGGTAGCAGTACTGACAGCGCTCGGGGTCGCGGCAGTCGAGGTCCACTCCGGTCTCGAGCAGCCCGGCGAACTCTTCCTTCCGCCCGCGCACTTCATCGTTCAGCTTGTACGGGTCCTGAATGAGGTGCTCGTACCCCTCGAGATGCGCGGGAGGGAAACGGTTGAACCACATGTGCATGTCAGGCCGCTTCGAGATCTCGAGCGCCTTCAGCAAATACGGCCGCATCTCGCGCAGGTCGTAGAAGAGCGTGGTGCGCCCCTCGTTGAACGCGCGGCCGAACGGCACCACCTGCAACAGGTCGAACTCGCGCACGCCCCACGAGATGAACAGCTCGAGCATCTCGGGCAGCACCTTGATGTTGCCCTTGTTGATGACGATGTCGACGTTCACCACCGGGCGGCCGTCGGCGAGCGCGTCTTTGAGCGCCTTGGTTTCCTGCTCGAAGGCTCCAGGCACGCCGACCAGCGCGTCGTGAATCTTCGGGTTGGGGCCGTGGAGGGAGAAGGTGATTTCGTTCAGCCCCGCGGAGAGCGAGCGGTCGAGAAACTGCGGGTAGCTGAAGAGCCGCCCATTGGTGACGGTCTGTATCTTTCGGTAGCCCGCGAGGCGGCCGAGCTTCACGAAATCGACGAAGTGCGGGTGAATCGTCGGCTCACCGCCGCTCAAAATCAGCCGCGTCGCACCCTTCGCGCGCCCGTCGAGAATCTGCTTCTTGATCTCATCGTTGCTGCGGTTCGTGCCGTCGTGCGTGTTCGAGTCGAGGCAGAACGTGCAGCCGTTGTTGCAGTCGAAGGTGAGGCGCACCCAGTTTCGTTTTTCGTGCGCCGCGTCTTCGTGAGACGCCAGCCGCGTGTCGGCGACGTTCTGCGCGTGGGTCTCTTCCGAGAGCATCGGAAGCAGACGTTACTCGTTCATCACCCGAGGTTCAGCCCACGCTTGTGAGCGGCGCTCACCACGGCCTCACGCTGCTCCGGTTCCAGCCCCTCGAGCAGCTCGGCGAAGAGTGCACGCCAGGTGCCGTCGAGGGTCGGCGCGGAGGCTGCGCGCGCACCACTCGCACCCGCCGGAGCCGCAGTCGAACCACCCTCGGGCTGCCACGCGAGCGCCTGGTAGCTCGGATCATTGCTGTCCGCTCCGCGCATGAAGTCGACCACTTCACCGCCCGGATTTTCCCGCGTGCAGATCAACGCCTTGTCGCCCTTCACCCAACCCACCGCGAAGCCCGCCTGCTCGAGCCCGCCCTGAATGTGCTGCTTGAACCACAGCTCCGCTTCCGCCTTGGTGCGCGGCATCTCGCCAGAGGCCTGAGCGAGCTTCGCGAAGGTGTACTTCGCCGACTTCGGCTGACCGTCGGCTTGCAGCTTGAGCGGCTCCGCGAGCTTGGTGTCGTCGAAGCCGGTGAACGTCGGCGGCGGGCCCTTCGGCGCGTTCAACTTCATCGGGCTCGCAGCGACTGCGGGTTCGAACGAACTCGCGCTCGAGCTCGACAACGGTCGCAACGCCTCCGTCGACGCGCGCGGAGCAGAAGACCGAAAGGCCTGCAGAAACGAGGGCTGGACGGAGGAGGTAATCTTCATGGTGAAAGGTGGGTTGCTGGCGCTGCGCAGAGCGATCCACTCACACGAGTTCGCCTACGCTTCCGAGCCCTTGGCTGCATCCGACCCACCGCACGTGTTGCCTCCCGGCCAGGAGGACGCAGTGGCGAACATGCTCGGGCGTGGCGCGACGCTCGGAGGCGGCTGCGTGTGGAGCGGCGCGTCAATCGACCGCACCTTCATTCGCAGCGAGTACACGTGCGGCGAGCAGAAGTTCTCGCTCACGCTGCGGCATCCCGATGATCAACCGCAGCTCACGCGCCGCTCCGAGCGTTTTGCGTTCGACGCTGACGGCAGCACGCCCGCTGCGCTGCTCGACGACGTCTTCGCGCGAGTGAAGGCGCAGGAAGAGTCGGTGCGGTGGGACGCAGCCGCAGGTCCGCCGCCCGCACCTCTGCAAGCACGTCCCTTTCCAACATCGGTCGCGCTCTCGCTCGCAGGCATCGTGCTGCTCGCGAGCGTGCTGGCGTTCACCGCGCGCTTCATCGCGACGAGACGAAAGCTCGCTGAACGTACGAAGGGCTTCGTAGCCGTCACGCTCACTTCGATCTTCGCCGCCGCGGGCTTCGGCACGTTGCGCGCGGCGCTCGAACTCGGAGCACTGCTGATTCTCCAAGCGTCGCGAGTCGAACACCCCGAGCTCGCGCTGCTGCGTGACGCGTGTCTCGGCGTATTGCTCCTCGCGCTCGCCCCGGCGTGGATGAAGAACTTCGGAGGCCGTCTCTGCGCGGCCGTCGTCACGGTCATGCTCTGCATCACGTGGGTGAGCAGCACGCGCGGCGCTCCACTCACGATGTTCGGCTCGATGTCGACCTTGAGCACCGACGTCGCGCCCTACCCGCTCAACGCGCGCGGGTTTCGCGGACCCGACTTCGCGCTCGAGAAATCACCAGGCGTCACGCGCATCGCGGTCATCGGTGATTCCTTCGTTCAAGGAGACGGCATCAGCGACGAATCGCAAACGCTGACCATGCAGCTGCAGCGTGAGCTCGCGCGCCGTCGACCCGAGGCACGCGTCGAAGTGCTCAACCTCGCCATCGCGGGCAACAACCTCGGCTCGCACGTGACGATGGTCGAAGAGGCGAAGCAGGTGCAACCCGACGTCATCGTCCTCTGCCTCACGCTCAACAACGACCTCTCGCCCATCGACGGCCAAGTGCTGCGCAGCTCGGCGCGTCGGCTCTCGTTCTTCAGCTTCGCGCGCTCGCTCTTCGGCGACGCCACCAACCTCGCCGTGCTCCGCGCCACGCTCCCCGGTCAGACGCTCACCGCGCGCGAGCTCGACTTCACGCAGGCGCAAGCGGAGCGACTGTCCCGCACCACCACGCCGCTGGTCGTCTTCTCGTTTCATCGCCCTGAAGAAGCAGTGCGCCAACGCTTCACGCAGCCGCTCGTGTTTCCCCCGAGCGTCGAGGCGACCGACTTCATTCCCGGTGACGGCCACCCGACCGCGAGCGGTGCGGGCCGATTCGCGGTGATGATTTCTGACGCGCTCGAACCTGTGCTCGGGTGGCGCTGAATGCACCCGCTCGCGAAGGAACTGCTGGCGTTCATCGCTGATCAGAAGGTCTTCAAGGGACCCGCGCTGATCAAGACGCATCACGAAGCGGCGAATGTGTACTGGGCGGTCGTCGGTCGTCGCTCGGGCGCGAAGCTGCGCGTGTCGTTGCATGACTCTCCCGCGGTCTTCGATTCGCTCGACCACACGCGCTGTCCGGTCGATCTGAAGACGGGCCGGCTCGCCAAAGACGCCGAGGCGCAGGTGTTCCGCGAGGTGGCCGTGGCGCTCGAAGTTCCGAAGAACGGCCGCGCGATTCCGTTTTCGCTGCTGATCAAGAAGGGCGCGCACTTCGAACAAAACGTGTGCGCCGTCGCCGTGCACCCGCTGCTCGTCGGACAGGTCGGAGCCTTCAGCGGCAACGGCAAGAATGGCGTCGAAGCAGCCGTGTTCGGTGAGTCGGAGGTCGTCGCATTCAACGCCGCCGGCTACACGCCGACGTTCGGTCGTGTGCTGATGCGCGCTCCGCTCTCGACGCTGAGGCACGTCGACCTCGACGCGGAGCGAGCGGGATTCACGCTGAAGGACGGCCGCGAGTTCAGCGTGATGTTTCAGGCCAACCCGAAGTCTGAGCTGGCACGCATCGCGGCGCTGCTGAAGCGCAAGCGCGTGCTCACGCGAAAGTTCGTCGACGTGGGTGATCGCTCCGAGTGGCAACCCGTACTGCGTTGAATGTCCTGATGAACACAATGTTCACAGTCGTTTGATTGCTCCCACATGCCTCGGCGCGAGAGGCTTACGGACATGTGTCGACGGGGCCTGTTGGCGGTCTTCCTGGTCGGAGCGGGGTGCGTCGGAAGCATCGTGCAGAAAGAGCCCACGCCGGTTGGCGTCGAGCTCGCCGTTTCCGAGTGCAAGGACATCTCTGCGACCGCCGGCACGCGCGAGCTGCAGCGGCTGACGTCGCGCGAGTTGGACCGCACGGTGAGCGCGGTGCTCGGAGACACGACGCACGCCTACCGCGCGCGCCTCGCGGTGAGTGACGAATTGATCAGCCAGCGCCGCCGCTACTTCCGCGCGCAGAGCGGCACATCGGTGTGGGCCGAAGCTTCGATTCTCGCTGCCGAAGAGGTCTCGCTCGGAGCGGCGGCGAAAGCGCAATTCACCGACTGCACCGGCGACCAGCGCGCGTGCGCACGCACCTTCATCGAGCGCACCGGCCGTCGGCTCTGGCGTCGCACGTTGAGCACCGGAGAAGTCGACGCGGTGCTGACCAGCTACGACGCCGCGCGTGTCGAGGGCACGCACGTCGACGGCATTCAGACCGCGGTGATGACGTTGCTCGCTTCGCCTGACTTCTTCTTCTTCCAGGCCGCTCCGCTCGACGAGAAGCCGACCGGCACCGTGCTCGCCGAGCGCCTGGCGTCGATGTTGTGGCAGCAGGCGCCTGACGACACGCTGCTCGACGCCGCCGAATCAGGAGCGCTCGACACCCCCGAGGGTTTCGACGCGCAAGTCGAACGCATGCTCGCCGACCCGCGCGCTGACGAGACGTTCGCCGAGTTCCTCTCGCACTGGCTCGCGCCCGAGAAGGTCGCCACCATCGACGACGCGCTCGCGCAGGCCTCGCGCAACACGGCGCTGTACCCCGACTTCAAACCGCCCGGCTCGGGCGCCGACGGCCTCGCGTATTCGCAGGCGCTCACCGCGTTCCTGCAGAGTGAAGCTCGCGTGACGAGCGGAACGTTCGAGGGGCTGATGCTCTCGAAGAAGATGGGCGTGAACGACGCGGTGTCGCGCAACCTCGGCCTGAGCGCTGCGTCGACACTCGAGCTGCGAGACGTGGACAACGAACGACGCGCCGGCGTGCTCGGTCAGCCCGCGGTGCTCACCGCGTTCGGCCGCTTCGAGGCGAGCGACCCGGTGCATCGCGGCGTGTTCCTGCTCCGCTATGCGCTGTGCAACGACGTGCCACCGCCCGACGCGAACGTGAACACCGCGCTTCCACCGGCCGATGATTTCCCGACCACGCGCGCTCGCTTCGTGTCGGCGACCACCAACACGCAGTGCGCCGGCTGCCACTCGCTCATCAACCCGCTCGGCTTCGCGTGGGAGAACTTCGACGCGGTCGGCCGTTTCCGCTCGGAAGAACGCTCCACCGCGGTCGATGCGACGGCGACGATTCCCGCGTCGACGGCGACTCCGGTCGATGGGCTGGCTGACCTCTCGCGCGTGCTCGCGAGCGACCCGAAGGTGCGCAGCTGTCTGACGCGACAGTTCTCGGCGTGGGCGCTGCGTCGTCCGGTCGATGACGCGCAGTTCTGCTCGGTGCGCCCGCACGCCGATGGCTTCTACGAGCCGTCGGGCCCACTCTCTTCTCTGGTGAAGGCGGTGCTCGCGAGCGATTCGTTCCGCGCACCCGCGACGCCGACCGAGGTGACGCCATGAAGTTCGATCGCCGCTCGTTGTTGAAGGCCGCCGCCGGCGCTCCGCTGCTCTCGGTGCTCGCCCCGCGCGCCGCGCTCGGTCAGACCATGGCCGCGCCCAAGCGCATCGTCTTCTGGTTCCAGCCGTGTGGCGTGACGCATCGCCACTACCACGTGCGCCCCGACAGCACGGAGAACGACTGGGGCTACGACGCGATGGGCGACTTGCACTCGCTGCTGCCACTCGTTCCG
Source organism: Archangium sp. (assembly GCA_047600485.1). Classification (GTDB taxonomy): domain Bacteria; phylum Myxococcota; class Myxococcia; order Myxococcales; family Myxococcaceae; genus Archangium_A. The sequence continues at coordinate 7,849,292 of JASGKS010000001.1, read as the reverse complement.
TTCAAGGACCTCGCGGTTCACTTCGATTCTTCCGAGCGCCTCTCGACGCTCGCCCTGCCCGCGGACGATTGGACGAAGTGGACTGACAACCAGAAGATGCCGTTCGGGCTCACCGACCTCGCGGGCACGACGGGAGAAAACCCGCTCAAGCCGCGCGACATGAACGGCAACCCGACGCGCGAGTTCACCGTCGGTCACGAGTCGCAGATCGCGATGATGACCGGCCGCTTCCCCGTCGGCACCGTGGTGAGCAGCGGCGGCACGTCGAGCGTGGAGTGGGCGACGCAAGGTGACTCCATCGACGTCGCGCTCGGAAAAGCGCTTGGCACCGGCACGCGCTTCAAGTCGTTGCAGCTCGGGCTCGCGAGCTACGTGAACTTCGGCCTGAGCTACGACGCCGGTGTTCGACTGCCGATCCAGGACGACCCGCGGCGTTCGTTCGAGACGATGTTCATGGGCATTCCGCAGATGCCCGGAGTCGACCCCGCAGCCGAAGCGCTGCGTCTCAAGATGGCGCGTCGCTCGGCGGCGTTCTCCACCGCGTACGAGCGTTTCACTGCGCTCAAGAGCGGCATGGCGTCGCCTGATCAGAAGCGGCTGCAGCAGCACTTCGATGCGTATCGCGACGTGCAGCTGCGACTGACGCAGGCGCCGGTGGTGAACATGTCGTGCCACGCGCCCGCCGCTCCGGCGTCGAACTTGAATCTCGGCGACGCGCTCACGCTGCCCGCGCGCATGCAGCTCATGATGGACCAGGCGGTGCTCGGCCTCGCGTGTGACCTCACGCGCGTGATGACCATCACGTGGACGTTCGCAGCGACGAATCAAATCTTCAGCTTCTTGCCCGGCTTCGACGCGCCGCTGGGCCCGGGCGGCGCTCCGTCGCCCGATGGACATCACCCGCTCTCGCACGACGCGTACAACGGCACCGACGACCCGAGCACCGCCGCGCAGCTCGCCGCGTACGACAAGAAGCGCCGCATCGAGCGCTGGTACGCCGAGCGCCTCGCGTCGTTCCTCACCGCGCTGCGCAACGTGCAGGAAGCCGACGGCTCGACCCTGCTCGACAACACGGTGGTGGTGGTCATCAACGAGATCAACCACTCGGGCGCGCACAACAACTCGAACATGCCCATTCGCCTGTACGGCGACCTGAAGGGCAAGCTGCGCACCGGCCGCTACCTCGCGCTGCCGACCACGCCGCTCAACAACCTCTACGTCTCGCTCGCCAACGCGCTCGACCTGCCGTGGACCACGTTCGGCGAGCCGCGCTTCGACTACCGCTACATCGGCGGCCCGACGCGCTGGCAGTGGGCGAGCGGCTCGAGCACCGTCGGTCCGATTCCCGGCCTCGTGAGCTGAGAAGTTCGACGTAACCTGCGCCCTCGATGAGCGCAGTGCTCGGCATCTCGGCCTGGTACCACGACTCCGCGTCGGCGCTCGTCGTCGGGCAGGACGTCGTGGCCGCGGCGCAGGAAGAGCGCTTCACGCGAATTCGTCACGACGCGGCGGTGCCCGTTCAAGCGATGAACTTCTGTCTCGAGCGTGGCGGCGTGCGACTCGAAGACCTCGAGTGGGTCGCGTTCTACGAGAAGCCGCTGCGACGCTTCGACCGCATCCTCGAGAGTCACTTCGCGACGGCGCCGTTCGGCTTCTCCGCGTTTCGCAAGGCGTTGCCGGTGTGGCTGCAGGAGAAGCTGCACGTGCCGCGCGAGCTGCGTGAAGCGCTCGGTGGTTCTCGCTTCAAGGGGAAGTTCGCGTTCACCGAACACCACGAAGCGCACGCAGCGTCGGCGTTCTTCCCTTCACCGTTCGAGCGCGCGGCCATCATCACCTGCGACGGCTCGGGCGAGTGGGCGACCACCACGTGGGGAAGCGGCGCGGGAAATCGACTGCAGCTCCGCGCGCAGCTCTCGTTTCCGCACTCGCTGGGGCTCCTCTATTCCGCGTTCACCGGCTTCTGCGGCTTCAAGGTGAACAGCGGCGAGTACAAGTTGATGGGCCTCGCGCCGTACGGAAAGCCGCGCTTCGCGCAGACCATTCGCGAGCGGCTCATCGACGTGAAGGACGACGGCTCGTTCCGTCTCGCGATGGAGTACTTCGACTTCACCGCCGGGCTGCGCATGACGAACGCGAAGTTCGACGCGCTGTTCGGTGGACCGCCGCGCTCGGGCGAAGCGCGCCTCGCCGAGCGGGAGCTCGACCTCGCGGCGTCGATTCAGCTGGTGACCGAAGAGGTGCTGCTGAAGCTCGCGCACCACGTCGCGCGCGAAACGAAGGAGAAGAACCTCTGCCTCGCGGGCGGCGTGGCGCTCAACTGCGTCGCGAACGCGAGACTGCTGCGCGAGGGGCCGTTCGAGAACGTGTGGGTGCAACCTGCTGCAGGAGACGCCGGTGGTGCGCTCGGTGCGGCGCTCTTCACGCGTCACCAATTGCTCGACCAGGAGCGGACACCGAACACGAACGACTCGATGCGCGGCTCGCTGCTCGGCCCGTCGTTCGCCGATGACGACATCGCGGCGCGACTTGAGAAGCTCGACGTGAAGTTCACCCGCGGCGACGCGACTCAGCAGGCGGCGGCGTTGCTCGCGAATGGCAAGGTGCTCGGCTGGTTCCAGGGCGCGATGGAGTTCGGTCCGCGCGCGCTGGGGAGCCGCTCGATTCTCGCCGACCCGCGCGAGGCGAAAATGCAGTCGGTGCTCAACCAGAAGGTGAAGTTCCGCGAGACGTTTCGCCCGTTCGCTCCGGCGGTGTTGGCCGAGAAGGCCGCGTCCTGCTTCGACACGCGCGGCGCTGAGAGTCCGTACATGCTCTTCACCGCGCCCGTGCTCGAGGCGCATCGGCAGCCGCATACGCCTTCGACGAGTGAAGACCTCACCGAGCGCGCGGCGGTCATTCGTTCAACGTGGCCGGGCATCACGCACGTCGATTTCTCGGCGCGCTTGCAGACCGTCGACAGACTTCGCTTCCCGCGGTTTCACGAATTGCTCAGCGCGTTCGAGGCGAAGACCGGCTGCCCGATGCTCATCAACACCAGCTTCAACGTGCGCGGTGAGCCCATCGTGTGCACGCCGGAAGACGCGGTCGCGTGCTTCCTCGCCACCGACCTCGACGCGTTGATCATCGGTGATTGCGTGGCGTTGAAGAGCGAGCAGTCGCGCAGCGAAAAGCCGCGCATCTTCGAACCCGACTGACTGAGTGCGACGCGACCCGCGCGAGGGTCATGCGTGCCTCGTTGCGCGGTAACGAGCTCGCCGTCACACATTCCTTCGTGCGTATTTCGTCGGCGTGGTCGAGCGGAGTCGAAGGCATCTCGCGAGCGACCGCGACGCTCGATACAGCCGCCGCCGAGACGTACGACGCGACCGTGCCGACCGACAGCGTGAGCATCAGCGGAGGAGATCCGTTGATCACCGCGACCACCGACCGCATGCAGGCGTCACTGATGATGCAGGCCAACGTGAAGCTGCTGCAGAGCGCTCAACAGATGGACGACACACTGCTGTCGTTGCTGGTGCGCTGACTGCGAAAAAAAATCCACCGATCGCCCGAGGTGAGAAGCCGCGAATTTGCCTGCTCTGCCACTGAGCTACGGAGGCTTACGAGCGCCTCCGACGGGAATCGAACCCGCGACCCGGCCCTTTTCAAGGGAGTTTGCGTGTAGGGCCTCTCTGGCCGGACGATCAATGTGCTGCTTCAGACGCGACCTGCACCTGCAGCCTGACGAGGCACGCGCGAATTGCGGCGGGAATTTCGACGGGCTTTCTCGTCGCGCGATCGACGAACACGTGAACGAAGTGGCCCTCGGCGCTCGACTGCGCCGCGCCCGCGACGAAGATTCCGACTTCGTAGCGAACGCTCGAACGCCCGAGGTGCGCGACGCGAAGACCCGCTTCGAGCTCCTGCGGGTAGCCGACCGGAGAGAAATACGAGCAGCCCGAATCGACGCACAACCCGATGACCGGGCTCTTCTCGAGGTCCAGGCCGCCGTCGCTGATCAGATGCCGATTCACCGAGCTGTCGAAGTACGAGTAGTAGACGACGTTGTTCACGTGCCCGTACGCGTCGTTGTCTTCCCAGCGCGTCTGCACCGGCAGGAACTTCTTCCACGCGTCGCGCGAGCTCGGCGTCTTCTTCACCAACACGTCGCGGCCCCGCGGAAGAGCGAATTCATGAGCGCCTCATCGACCGGCACCGGCGCGTTGTCGAGCAATCGCTTCTGCAAGAGCGTGCCTTTGGTCAACGCCGGCACGTCGGCGTCGTCGTAGCCGAGCGCGCGCAACCCGTTCGGAACTCCGGCCTCGCGCATCAGGCGCGTGAGCGTCTCGTTCAAGGCTGCGGCGACGTCATCTCCGTCCTCGAACTTCGCACCGAGTGCGCGCGCCGCTTCGGCGTGACGCTCGACCGACGACGACACGGTCGCGCGAAACACGCTCGGAGCATTCACCACCACCGAGATGCCGTGCGGCACGAGCGGCTCATCGCCCGGGTAGCCCTCGCAGCGATACGACTTCACGAGACCCGCGACCGCGTACGACATCGCGTGCGGCAGATGCACTCCGGAGTTTCCAAACGCCACGCCGGCGAGCGTCGCAGCCCACGAGAGCTGCGTGCGCGCTTCGAAGTCGGTCGCGTCGTGAACCGCTCGCACCAGAAATCGCCCCGCGAGGCGCAGCGCTTCGAGCGAACCCAAATCGCTCCATGGATTTCGGCCCTGGCTCATCGGTCGCGCACTCGCCGAAGTTGGCTTCAGGCGCGTGGTGAACGAGCGCGCGGTGTAGCTCTCGAGCGCGTGCGAGAGCACGTCGAAGGCGCTCGCGGCCACCACCATGCGCGGCAGAAACTCGGTCGCCGTGGGGTCGATGAGCGCGCGCGTCGGCCGCAAGCGCCGCGACGCGATGCCGGTCTTCACCTTCAAGCCGAGATGATCGAACACCGCGATGCCAGTGCACTCGCTCCCAGTTCCGCACGTGGTGGGGCACGCGACGTGGGGCGGCAGCTCGCGAGGAATCGCGCGCCCCTCGCCGACCGGAGCATTCACGTACGCCATCAACCCGCCGTCGCACGACGAGAGCAGCACCGCGGCCTTGCAGGTGTCGATGACCGAACCGCCACCGAGCGAGAGGAAACCGTCGAACTTTCCCTCGCGCGCGAAGAGCGCCGCGGCCTCGAACGACGCGTTGGTCGGCTCGACGTGCACGCGGTCGTAGAGCTCGAAGTCGAGCTTCGCGGCGGTGAGTGAATCGCGCACGGTCTGCAACATCGGCAACGCGGCGACGCGCTGATCAGTGAACACCGCGATGCGGCGCGCGCCTGAATTGATCAGCGCTTCGCCCGCCTCACGCAGCACTCCGGGCCCGAAGGAGATGCTCGTCGGGTCGATGGAAAAAGCGGTCTCGTGCGTCTCGTAGTCGAACGTGTTGTGCCAACAGCTCATGAATCGACTCCCCCAGGGAACGGCGCCCGCACTCTATTTCTCGTCGCTCGCGGGCGAACCGCAATCCGCGGTTCGCGCATCCGCTCGCTCGACATGTTGAGGAGATCCCCCCACGCACTGAGTGAATCGACGACAACCGCGCTCACCTACGTCCTCGCATTCGCTCGCACATCCGCTGGGAGCGGCAGGGCACGTCGCTTGCTCCCGCTTCCCCCGTGAATCGCGTCTCGCTGACAGGCGTCGTGCTCGCCATCAGTACGGCCCTCCTGGGCTGTGAGGGACAAATTCTCGGCCCGCGTGGAGAAGGCACTCCGGAAGTTCCGGTCGAGCCGCTGCCGACGCAGTCGACGGGTTGGCCCGGGCGTTTCGCGCCGACGAGTGACATCTCGGGGCTGCGTCGCCTCACCACCGAGCAGTACCTCGCGTCGGTGCGCTCGATTCTCGGAGTGGACCCGGTCGGCATTCCCAGCACCGAGCCGGTCAGCCCCATCGGCGGCTTCGCTTCCATCGGAGCGAGCAGCGCGGTCATCAGCGCCGTCGGCGTGGGCAAGTTCGAAGACGCGTCACGCGCGCTCGCGGCCGCGGCGTTCAGCAACACGTCGCTGCGTTCCTCGCTCACGCCGTGCACTCCGAGTGGCAACACCGACACCGCGTGCTTTCAGAACTTCGCGCGCACGTTCGGGTTGAAGGCGTTTCGCCGGCCGCTCGACGTCGAAGAAGTCGATCGCTACGCGACGCTCGCGTCGACGCTCGCCACCAACAGCAACGACGTGTGGGCAGGCCTCGAAGGCACGGCGAGCGCGTTCCTGCAGTCTCCGAATTTTCTCTACATGGTCGAGGTCGGTGAGGCCGACCCTGCTGCGCCCGAGCGCAATCGTCTGACGTCGTACGAGATGGCGACGCGGCTCGCGTACTTCCTCACCAACGACACGCCCGACGCCACGCTGCTCGCCGCTGCCGAGGCTGATCAGTTGATCACCGAAGAGGGAATCCGCCTGCAGGCCGAGCGGCTCCTCGCCACCAACGGCGCGCGCAAAGCGGTGCGCAGCTACTTCAGTAACCTGCTCGCGCTCGAAGGCCTCGACACGCTCTCGCGTTCACCGACCGTGTTCCCCGCGTTCACGCCGACCATCGGCGCCGCGCTCAAGGAAGAGACGCTGCTCGGCATGGAGGACCTGGTCTTCACGCGCGACGGCGACTACCGCTCGGTGTTCGACCAGCAGGACTCGTTCCTGAATCAGGAACTCGCGACGTTCTACGGCGTGACGTGGCCGAGCGGCGCGACGGGTTTTCAGAAGCTGTCCACCGTCGCCGGCCAGCGCCCCGGTCTCCTCGGCCAGGGCGGAGTGCTCGCGGTGCACGACGGTGTGAATTCCACCTCGCCCACCAAGCGCGGGCTCTTCGTGCTCACGCGGTTGTTGTGCATGAACCTGCCGCTCTCTCCGCCGGGAGACCTCGTCATCCCCAACCCGCCGAGTGGTCGCATGACGGCGCGGCAGCGGCTCGAGATTCACGACCAGAACGCGACGTGCGCGGGCTGCCACAAGTCGATGGATTCGGTGGGCCTCTCGCTCGAGCACTTCGATGCGCTTGGCACGTGGCGGCTCGATGATCGCGGCATGGAGCTCGACACCAGCGGCGTCATCGAAGGGCGCGCGTACGAAGGTGAGCCCGGGCTTTCGAAGATGCTCCGCGAACACCCGGCGGTCTGCGCGTGTCTGATGCAGAGCTTGTACGGCAACGGCGTCGGCCGCCTCGCGACCGAGTTCGATCAACCGACCTACGCCGCGATGGTCGACGCGTTCGAGACCAGCGGCGGCAAGTTGAAGCCGATGCTGCTGCGCATCGCGACCAGTGACGGCTTCCGCACCATCCCGCCGCCGGTGAACCCATGAGCAAGTTCGCACTCAGCCGGCGACTGTTGTTGCGCGGCGCTGCGTACGGCGTCGGCGTGGGCGTCGGTCTGCCGATTCTCGACGCGATGCTGAATGGAAATGGCGACGCGTTGGCGGCCGGTGACCCGCTGCCGAAGCGTTTCGGCGCCTGGTACTGGGGCAACGGCGTCGTCGCGTCGCACTGGTTTCCCTCGGGCAACGGGCCGTCGTGGCAGCTCACTCCGCTGCTGCAGCCGCTGGTGAACGTGAAGGACTACGTGTCGGTCATCACCGGCGCGGTCGTCTACATCCCGTATCAAGTGACGGGTCACTTCGGCTCGCTGATGGCCATCACCAGCGGCGCGCTCGGCACGCCGCAAGGTGGGCTCAACTACGCGTACGCGAACAAGACGTTCGACGTGGCCATCGCGGAGAAGATCTCGACCACCACGCGCTTCCGCTCGCTGCACCTGGGCGTCGCGAGCACCGACACCAGCGACGCGGACTTCGGCGCGGTGAACAAGGCCATCTCGCACAACGGGCCGAACAGCCCGAACCTGCCGGAGTTCGACCCGCTCGCGCTCTACGACCGCGTGTTCGGCGCGGGCTTCACGCCACCGGGCGGGAACAACGTCGCGTCGGTGACGATTCAGAATCGCAAGAGCGTGCTCGACGTGGTGAGCGCCGACACGCGCAAGCTGCAGGCGAAGCTCGGAGCGAAAGACAAACAACGCCTCGAGCAGCACCTGCAGGGCATCTCGGATCTCGAGCGCCAGCTGACGTCGATGCCGGTGATGACCACCGGCGCGTGCATGAAGCCCACGCGGCCGAGCTCGTCGTTCGCGAACATCGACGCGCAGCAGATTCAGTGGGACGCGCTGACCTCGGCGCAGATGGAGCTGCTGGTGATGGCGCTGGTGTGCGACCAGACGCGCGTCTTCACGTGGCGTCAGAGCCCGGCGAACGACTTCACGGTGTACCCGGGCTTCCCGACGTTCGTGATCGACCCGAACACCACCGACACCGGCACCAGCATGCACGCCATGACGCACTGGGAAGGTGGAGATCAGCCCGGCGTGCGCACCTGCGTCGAGTTCGTGATGACCAAGTTCGCGGCGCTGCTCGAGCGGCTGAAGAACACGCCCGAAGGCACCGGCAACGTGCTCGACAACTGCGCGATTCTTGGTTTCTCGGAGTGCACCGAAGGGCGCGGTCACAATGCGACGCAGCAGCCGGGCATTCCGATGCTGGTCGCCGGGCGCGCGGGCGGGAAGCTGGTGCACCCGGGCATCCACTACAAATCGCCGACGCCGGGCAGCGGGTCTGAGCCACGCGGTCGCAACGTGAGCACCGTGCCGTTGACGATGATGTCGGCGGTCGATGCGGGCATCACGAGCTGGGGAACTGCGGAAGGCCGCACAACGGCGGTAATCTCCGAACTCCTCGTTTGAAGATCATCCCAACTCTCCAGCAGCGCGTCGTCTTCGGGCTGATCTTCCTCTGCGGCTTCGCACTGCTCGGGCGCTCGTTGATCTTCGTCGCCATCGGCGCGGTGCCGTTGGTGCTGACGCCCATCACGCCGATCTCCATCGCGCTCTACCGAGGGTGGATGGCGCTCGGCCGACTGCTCTCTCGCGTCACGACGCCAGTGCTGATGTTGATCATCTACGCGCTGGTCATCACACCCGTCGCGCTGCTCTCGCGCCTGTTCGGCCGCGACCCGCTGCGGTTGCGCCCGCCGAAGAACGCCACCAGCTACTGGGAACCGCGCGCGCCGAGTGACCCCGCGTCGTATCTCAGACAGTACTGATCAACGAGAAAGCGCTCGGCGGACCGCTTTGAGCGACAAGTAGAGATGGAACTCGTCATCGAGCACTCGCTTGAAGCCAAAGTGCTCGTAGAACGCCCGAGCGCTGGCGTCTTTCGCCCGAACCTCGAGAACGTGAATTCCGATCACGTCAGCGACCTGGACGACGATCTCCATCGCTCGAATGAGGAGCCGTGCGCCGAGCCCTCGCCCTCGACTCGAAAGATCCACCGCCAGCCGCCCGAGGTGCGCTGACGGAACCGGGTACCTCGGGAGCCGCTTCGCCTCATCGTTCTGGAGCGCCTCGCGTGCGACAGACCCTACGGAGAGCGTGAAGAACCCCACCACGCGCGCACCACTGAGCGCGACATAGGTCCTGCCGACATCGACATCCTGGTTCTGCCGAGCGTGTTTCTTGAGGAACTCGTTCAACTGCTCGTCGCCACAATCGAAGTCGTCGCGATCGTGGCTCTTTCGCAGGAGCTCAAATTCGAAGTCGTCGGAGCTCATGCTCCAAACCTACCGTGTCGGACCATTGCTCTGTACGTATTTTCTACGTACATTCCGACCGTGGCCCAGCGCACCGACAGACTCGATTTCCGAATGACGACCGCGAACCGGCGGCTCATCGAGCGCGCCGCACGACTTCTCGGAATGCCGCTCACTGCGTTCGCGATGCAGGCCCTGATCGACCGCGCCGAAGAGGTAGTCGCCAACGACACGCAGCGTCGGCTTTCCGCTCGTGATTGGAAGCGGTTCGTCGAGATTCTCGACTCCGACGAGGTCGCCCCCGCTCTGGCGAGGGCCGCGAAGAAGTACCGAACGAAGACGCAGTGATCAGGCAGTATCGAGGCGTGCCGAACGACTTCGAGCGCGCCGCTTCGGGGAGCGGACCATCACTCATCCGTGACTGGCTCGACTACCTGAAGCGCTCGGGGAAATGGTGGCTGGTGCCGGTGCTGATCATCATCGCCGTGCTCGCTGCGCTCGCGTTCTTCACGACCACTCCCGCCGCTCCGTTCATCTACACGCTGTTCTGATCAAAGAGGCCACGTTGAAGATGAAGAGACTCGTCCTGTCGCTCGCGCTCGCGCTCGTCGGCTGTGCCACCTCGTCGCAGAACACCGTCGCCACCTCAGCGTGGCCGCCGCGCATCAAGCCGCTCGACCAGGTGATGGCCAACGCCGAGCAGTACCCGTGCGTGCAGGGCCTTCACGACATTCCCGCGTCGGTGGTCGACATCGGCGTGTTCGGCAACGTGCCGTATCAATCGTTCAGCAACGGCAACGTTGAGGTGAACGCCTACGGAGACCCGGGCGACCTCGTCGGGCTCGAGGCCGGCACCAAGAACGAAGACCCCGCGCTGCAGCAATGCCTCATTCAGTTCATCTCCGCGCAGACGCTGAATCAGCAAGACGGCGCGCGCGTGATGGCGATGACTCCAGCGCCGGCCCTCGATCAACAGCCGGGCCTGAGTGTCGAAGTGAGCGCCCGCAACGCGCCCGACGCCTACGACGCGTGGTGGATTTCGCTCGAGCGCCCCGAGGCCATCGCCGAGGCGAAAGCGCCGCCTGAACAAATCGCGCAAGTCACGCAGCCGCAGACGCAGTGGGCTCCGCGCCCGCAGACGTACTACCGCCGCCCACCTCGCACCTACGTGCGCTACCCGTCGTACCGCCCGCCCGCGGTGCGCGTGTACACCCCGAACTTCACGCGGCGTCGCGGCATCTACATCCGCATTCGCTAACCTCTTCCGCACTCCCGGCCGGAACGAAAGTCCACCATGTCCCTTCGTCTCGCAGTGCTCGTCTCTGCGCTGTCGCTCGTCGTGTCCGGGTGCAACGACGGCACGAACAACCCCATCGGTCCGCCAGAAGGTCCCGGTCTCGGAGTCGCGTGCAGCGCCGACACCAAGTGCCGCACCGGCCTCACGTGTGGAACGACGTCGATGAAGTGCGAAGGCGCGCGCGGAACGGCCGATGGTCAGGCGTGCACGCTCGGCGTCGAATGCGTGAGCGGCAACTGTGCCCCCAACGGTGCGCGTGGAGCGTGCGCCGCAGCCGGCACCGGTACGCAGGGAAGCCCGTGTCAGGGTGACTCCGATTGCGCGGCGCCGCTCAAGTGCGGCTTCGATGGCGAGCACCTCTTCCCCGAGTGTCTGCCGTCGGGAAACAAGGACGTCGGAGCCGACTGCACGCTCGGCCTCGAGTGCGCGCAAGGCCTGCTGTGCGTGGCGAACAAGTGCGCGACGTCTCCGCTCACCTCGACGCTCGCGCCGCACGGTTTCCCGCCGGTGCTCCCCGCGCAGCCGGGCCAGGGTTGGAAGGGCGCGACGTGCCCGGCCGCGACGCCGAGCGCCACCACCGCGCTCTTCACGTTGCCGCGCGACAGCGACGACCCGAGCGTGAAGGAAGACTTCTACCGTCTACCCTTCCCCAACGACGCGCTTCGCGACGGCAGCGGCCGCATCGATTTCTCGCGTCACCCCAAAGAGCCGCAGCCGATGTTCGGTTTCGATTTGCTGGGCCGATATTTCGAAGCGCTCGCTCCGGAGCCGTTCGGCAACGCGCCCACCATCGTCATGCGCTTCGACGGGCCGCTCGATTTCGCGACCGTCACGCTGCAGGGCACCAACCCCACCGTGCGACTCGTGAAGCTCGAGCCCGGCAACGGCGGACCGCGCGGGCTCTCGCTGCTCTTCAACCAGAGCCCCAATAAATACGTGTGCTCCAACTGGCTCGCGATTCGTCCGTACGACGGTGACTCGCTGCAGGCCGGCACGTACGCGGTGGTGCTGCTCAAGGGCATCAAGGGCAATGGCGCCGGCGGAGTGGAAATCACGCGCAGCTCCGACCTCACTGCGTTGCTCAGCGCCACGGCGCCGTCGGAGCCGCGCCAGGCTCTCGCGTGGCCCGCGTACGCGCCGCTGCGCGCGTGGGTGACGGAGCAGAATCTCGGCAACGACCAGGTGGTCGGAGCGACCGTCTTCACCGTCGGCAACCCGCGCCGCTTGATGGACCGCCTCGCGGCGTCGGTGACTGCGCTGCCTGCTCCGACGGCCGACACGTGGGTGAAGTGCGGAGGCGCGACGCCGTCACCGTGTCCCGACGTGAGCGGCCCGCGCGCGTGCGGCCCGGCGAACACTTCGTTCGACGAGTGGCACTCGCTCATCGAAGTGCCCATCTACCAACAGGGCACCGCGCCCTACCTGGTGCCGTCGCAGGGCGGAAACATCGACTCCACGACGAACATGTTGATGCCGGTGCGCAAAGAGAAAATCTGCGCGTCGCTCACCGTGCCGAAGGGAACGCCTCCTGCCGCGGGCTGGCCGGTGGTGCTCTACGCGCACGGCACGGGAGGCAATTTCCGCGGGCACGCCGGTGATGGCGCAGCCGCGGCGGTGAGCAGCATCACGCTCGGTGGCGTCGCGATGCCGGTGCAGGCCGCGATGCTCGGGTTCGATCAAGTCGGTCACGGCCCGCGGCGTGGGCCGCTGGGTCAGATGACTTCTCCCGACGACATCGTCTTCAACTTCGCGAACCCCGCGTCGGGTCGCGGAACGATGGCGCAGGGCGCGACCGATTTGCTCAGCGTGACGAAATACGTGAAGTCGTTGCCCGCGAATTTCCCCGCTGAGCTGCCGCCGCTCGACGTCACGCACGTCGCGTTCTGGGGCCACTCGCAGGGAGCAACCGAGGGCGCGCTGTTCCTCGCTGAAGACCGCGCCATCAACGGAGCGTTGATGAGCGGCGCGTCTGCCACGCTGGTCAACTCACTCACCAGCAAGCGCGCGCCCGTCGACATCGCTGGAGGGCTGTGGGCCGCGCTCGGTGAATCGACTCCGCAAGCGGTCAACACCTTCCACCCCGTGCTCGGCTTGCTGCAGTCGTGGACCGACGTGGTCGACCCGCTCCACTTCGCGAACCGCAACGTGGTGGTGCCGGCCGATGGAATGACGCCGGCGTTCTCGCGCAACCTCTTCCAGGTGTGGGGCAAGGACGACTTGTTCACCGCGCGCCCGGTGCAGACCAGCTACGCGCGCGCGGCGGGCCTGCCGTTCGTCGGGCCGCAGGTCGACGACTTCGACGCCACTCCGGTGACGAGCGTGTCGGGCAACATCACCAGCCCTCGGACGGTGACGTGCGCGATGCGTCAATACGTGCCCAGCGGCTACGACGGTCACTTCGTGGTGTTCAGTAACACTGCAGCGACAACCGACGCTTCGCGCTTCGTCGGACGCGTGCTTCGGGGTGAAGTACCGACCGTTCCCGAACCCTAACGTTCAATGAATCGTCCGAAGGACAAATGCCCGTCGTGCTTTCAGCCGATCGCACCGACGGACTTCTTGTGCCCGAACTGCGAGCTGATTCTCGACGCGAGTCAGGCGCCCGAGGGCCGCACCACGGAAGTGAGCGTGGTGCGCCGCATGCTCGAGCGCCCGCAGCGCGGAGTGCCGTCCGCGAAGCTCGACGTGAAGGCCGAGGTGCGCGCCGCGACGAAGGCGAAGAACGACGGCCTCGAAGGCCCGACGCGCCGGCTCGACCTGGGCCCCGAACTCGCAGGAGTTCCCGTCGTCGTCGCGACGCTCTCGAAGAAATCTGAGTCGCTCACCGAGCTCGAAGCGTGGCTGGTGTCGCTCATCGACGGTCTGTCGAACGCCGAGGCACTCGCGAAGAAAGCCGGAGTGCGCGAGCTCGAGCTGCGCGTGATGCTGCGCACGCTCAACGAGAAGCGCATCATCGACTTCGCCGACGAGCCGTTGAGTGACGAAGACCTCGATTTGCCTGCGGTGATGGGCACGCTCGACGATGACGAGCCTCCCGTCGTCGCGGCGACGCTTGCGGCTCCTGCTGCGCCCGCCGCGCCGAGCTACGGAGCGAACGTCGATCGCCGCGACGGCCGCTTCGTCGCACCGTCGTCGAGCGCGAAGCCCGCTCCACCGCCGCAGCGCTCGTCGTCGGCTGATGACTGGTCGAACGTGATGCCGTCTGACCCCGCGCCACCGCCGCCGCCGATTCGCGCGGCGACCAACACGCCTTCGCACGGAGCAGCGCGTGCGGCGCCGCGTGTTCCGAATCGCGCGACGGGTGCGCCCTCGTTCCCGGGTGACGCGCCGCCGATGCCGGTCGCACCGCCTCCGCCTCCGCCGGCTTCACCGCCGCGTCCGACGCGGCCACCGATGCCGCGCATCGCGCCCTCGATTCCGCCCGAGCTCGAGCAGGACGCGCCCGTCGTCACCGGCAAAGCCGAACCGCCGACGCTCACGCCATCGACGCAGCCGGCGAAGGCCGTCACGCGCCACGACCTGTCGAATCAGAAAGAGCTGCAGCGTCGCCCGAGCGAGACCGCCGCTGCGCCGCCGCGTGGGCAGCCGACGCCGTTGGGTGACGACGCTCCGGTGCAACGAACCGACCCGCGCATCGCGTACACCGGGAAGGCCAATCGCAAAGTGCTCGACGCGCTCAAGCAAGTCCGTCGCAACGATGGAACTGCCGGCCCTGCTTCCGCCCCGACGCGTGATGAAGAAAAGCAGCCGCTCGCCGACGTGCTCGCGCGCGATTCGCTGCAGGTCGCGCTGCGCATGGAACAGAGCGGCCGCATGGACGAGGCGATTCGCTTCCTCGAGAAGTCGATTGGCCAGAGCCCCGACGCAGCGTCGCTCTACAACCGCCTGGGCATCATCTTGATGCGCGAGCGCGGAGACTACCGGCGCGCCGAGCAGATGATTCGCAAGGCGACCGAGCTCGCGCCCGACAACAAGGTGTACGCGACGAATCACCAGCAAGTGCTGCAGCGCCACGCGATGAAGTCGCATCGCTGAATCAGCGCGACGTGCGCGAGGGCTTGGTGGATGCTCGCGGCCATGCGAACGCACGCGCTGTTGATGTGCTGTGTCGTCGTGGTCTCACTGAGTGCCTGCAGCTCGATGACCGGAACCGACGGAGGAACCGGCGGCGGCGGCGCGACCGGCGGTGGAAGCGCGACCGGCGGCGGCGGCGCGACGGGCGGCGGTGGCGCAACGGGTGGCGGTGCGACGGGCGGCGGTGGCGCGACCGGTGGTGGAGCAACCGGCGGAGGCTCCGGCGCGACCGGTCTCTTCGACCACATTCACGGCTGGAACACCGACGTCTCCGCGCTGCCGAAATCGACGCGCAGCGACGCCATCACCGCGCAGCTCATCGCCTCGGGCGGCTGGGGCAACGGCAACAAGCTGCAGATCGACTTCTCGATTCCGATTTTCTTCGCCGACAGCAACACGCCGCGAAAGACCATCGTCGCTCCCGCAGGTGGCTACTGCTACGGCGGGCCCGACTGCGACACCCTGCCGCTGCAGATGCCGGTGCCGACCAACGCGAACATCGAGGGCAGCACCGACTTCAACTGCGACGTCGCCAACGAGGACTGCCACATGCTGGTGGTCGAGCGTTCGCAGAAGAAGCTCTACGAAATCTACAACGCGACCGCTTCGGGTCAGAACATCGCGGCGCTCGGCGCGTTCACGTGGGACCTCACGAAGCAATATGGAGAAGTGCTCCGCGGAGACCAGTGCACCAGCGCTGACGCCGCGGGGCTGCCCATCGCCGCGCTGCTGCCGACCGCTGACGAAGTTGCCGCCGGTGAAGTGCCGCACGCGCTGCGCTTCATCCTCCCCAACGCGCGCATGAAGCGTCAGGTGTACGTGCGCCCGGCGACGCACGCGGGTGGTCCGTCGAGCACCAATGCCGACGCGCCTCCGTACGGCGTGCGGCTGCGGCTCAAGCCGACGTTCGACGAGACGCCGTTCAACGCCAACGCGCGCGTGCTGCTCCGCGCGATGAAGAAGTACGGTCTCATCTTGAGCGACGGCGGCAACATCGCGCTCACCTTCGCCGACGACCGCACCACGACGGCGAAGTGGTCGACGCTCGGAATCACCGCGCAGATCTTCAACAACATCGGCGTCGACAACTTCGAAGTGGTCGACCTCGGCGCGGAGATTCCGCTCACCTTCAACTGCGTCCGGGCTCCCTGATGTACTTCTTCAACGCAGGTACGGTCGTCTCCATCTTCCTCGCCGCGGTGCTCGCATTCGAACTCGCGCCGTATCTCGGGCTCGCGTCACGGCAGGCCGCGCTCGCCATTCGCATCGGCGCCGCGCTGTTGGGCCTCGAGGCCGCGTGGGGCTTTCTCTCGATGCCGCTGGCGAGCGTCTTCTATTCGATGCCCATGGGCGGTGAGTTGCTGCAGGCGATGCCGCGCTTGTTGTTCGGCGGCTTCTGGGCGTGCCTCGCCTGGGCCGCCTTCGCGCTCTCGCAGGTCAGCCCGCAGGTGCGTCGATGATTGCGCAAGCGTTGGGGTGGCTCCTCTTCCTCGTGCCCATCGCCGGCGCGGGCGCGCTCGCGTTCGTCGCGATGACGAGGCTGCGTGAACGTGACGAGCAGGCCGCCATCTTCATCAGCGCGGGCGCGGGCGGCTTCATCGTGTTCGCGCTCGCGCGCCGTTTTCTCGAGGGCACGCTGCCTCCGATGCTCTTCTGGATCGCGGATGAGCCGGTCTTCGTCGCTTCGGTCGGCGCGGTGGTCTTCGGTTTCATGAAGCTCTTCGAGACCGTCAACCCGAAGCACGGTCGGCCGCTCCCCGCGGTGCTCAACAGCGCGGCGACGCACAAGCCGAACCTCTTCGTGCGCGGCTTCTTCGGCTTCTTCGGCGTGATGGGCATTCTCGCCAACATGGGCCGCTTCATCGACGGCGGCGGTGGCGGCATGCTCGTCGCCGGTGGAGGCATCGCCGCGCTCGTCGCGGTGCTCGCCGGCTCGTACTTCATCGACAAGCAGGGAGCGCCGCACCTCTGGGTGCTCCAGCGCCGGCCCGACCTCATCGTGTGGTGTTACACGCACCAGCTCACCGTCGTGAATCGCAAGACCGGGTCGCGCACGGTGCATTGGAGCGCGCAGATGGGCCTGCAGACCGGAATGCTGGTCGGCATTCCCGCGAGCAGTCAGCTCGACGCGCAGACCATCGCGGCGGGCGTGCACGAGCTCAAGCCGGGCATCATGCTCGGCTACTCGCCGGAGAACCTCGCCAAGTTCCAGCTCATGTCGAAGGCGCCCGTGCAGGGCGAGCCTCCGCGAAATACGAGCGGGCCGGGCGGCATCACGACGCTGTGAGTTCTCCGTTCGTCGAGTGCACGCGCGGTGGTCACCGCGAGTCGATTCACCCGTTCAGCGCGGTGGTGGTCGAGCGCGGTGACGTCACGTGGAGCGTCGGCGAAGACGTCGCCTCGTTCTGGCGGAGCGCGTGCAAACCCTTCCAGTTGAGCAACTCGCTCGCGCACCTCGCGTCGTCGGTGAGCGCGCGTGACTTCACGGACGAAGAGCTCGCCGTCGGCGCAGCGTCGCACTCGGGCCAGCCGGAGCACGTCGCGCTGGTCGAGAAGCTCCTCGCGCGCTTCGGCCTCTCGCAGGACCAGCTGCAGTGCGGCGGGCATCTGCCGGTGCACGAACCTTCTGCGAAACGTGTCGAGACGCCGCGCAACTTGCACAACAACTGCTCGGGCAAACACACGTTCATGCTCGCGGCGTGCAAGGCGCAGGGCTGGGACCTCGACTACCGCGCGCCGACGCACCCGCTGCAGCAGAAGAATCGCGCGCTGCTCGAAGCGCTGGGTGGCGCTCCGCTGCAACTCGGAATCGACGGCTGTTCGATTCCCACCTTCTTCGCGCCGCTCTCGGCGATGGCGCGCACGTGGAGCCGGCTCGCCGAAGCGATGCGCGATGACATCGACTCGCCGCTGGCGCGCATCGGCCTCGTCATGCACCGCGCGCCGTTCTTCGTGAGCGGCGACGAGCGGCTCGACCTTCGCGTCACGCAGCAGGCCGGCGACACGCTCGCGGTGAAGGTCGGCGCTGAAGGGCTGTTCTGCATCGCGCGCCCGCAGCGACGTCAGGGCTTCGCGGTGAAGGTGCACTCGGGCAACGCTGACGTGTGCGCGGTCGCGGTGAAGTGGGTGCTGGCACAACACGGCGTCTCGCTCGGCGGTGAGTGGCCGTGGGCAGTGGTGAAGAACGTGCGCGGCGTCGAGGTCGGCGAGCGGCGCGTCATCGCCGCAGGCTGACCTCGGGCTCCGACCACTTCGCTTCATCGAAGCCGAGGAGCCGCGCGTCGTAGCGCTGCGCGCCTGCGCCCGGTGCACCCACCGTCAGTGACTTCTCGTCGTCGGCGAGCTCGATGGTCCACGGGCGCGTGTCCTTCGCGTAGTGGAAATCGATTCGCTTGCGCGTCGGCTCGCCCACGATGGCGAGTGACTGAATCGCGTCGCGCTGCGAGTCGCCCTTGAACGCGTACCAGAGCAGCGTTCGCGGCCCGTCGTGCTCGATGCACAGGTCTTCGAACGAGCGCGGGTTTCGAAAGCACGCACGGTCGTGCGGAAGCCAGGCGACCTGCAGCTGAGGTGTCAGCTTGCCCTTCGCGGTGAACTCTCCGAGCGCGCGCGTCCACTTCTCGAGCAACGAACGACGCTCGGTGAAGACGTTCACGTTGCCGGCCGCGTCGATGG
This sequence comes from Archangium sp., assembly GCA_047600485.1. Taxonomy (GTDB): domain Bacteria; phylum Myxococcota; class Myxococcia; order Myxococcales; family Myxococcaceae; genus Archangium_A. The sequence continues at coordinate 7,830,639 of JASGKS010000001.1, read as the reverse complement.
TGACGGTGCTGCGCTCGTAGATGCTCCAGGTCCCGAACGGCGCACTCGAGACAGGGAGTCCCTTCGCGTCGACGCGCACCAGGTAGCGCGAGAGGAACCCGACGGTGGTGGTGTCTTCGACGCGCACCAGCAACGTGCGCGTGCCTTCGAGCGTGAACTCACCTTCGACAGCGAGCGTCTGTCGCGCGGTGAGCTCGACTCCGAGCAGCCTCACCAGCGCCGCGTCGTTCTGCAGCGTGCCGCGCGGCAGCTTCGCCAGATCGGCCGACCAGTCGTGCTTCAGCTCGAACGGGAGCGGCAGGCTGGCGAGCGCCACCGCGACGAGGGCCAACATTCAGCCAGCGTACTGCGTGGCGACGGTCTTCGCGTTGATGGGCCACGGCGTGGTGCGCAGCCCGGCGTCCCAGTTGTCGTGACGCCCGTCCCAGTACATGAACGAGAACTCGCCGAGGTCGACGTCGTCGAGCGTGTTGACGTGCACGCCGACGAACGCACCGCCGAGCTCCGGCAGGTTGCCCTTCGAGAAGCAGTGAATGCCGCAGGTCGAGCAGAAGTAGCGGAGCGCGATTTCAGGGTGCCTCGCGTAGGTCTTGAGCGCCGACTCGCCCTTCAGCAGCTTGAAGTGCTCCGGCTTCGCGATGGCGCCGCTCGCTCCGAGCTTGGTGCACATCGTGCAGTTGCAGCGACTCGCCTTTCCGTCGAGCTGGAGTTGGACCTCGAACTGAACCGCTCCGCAGTGGCAGCTACCGTGGTGAGTTTTCATGGTGCGCGCAGCATGCGCCTGCGAAGTGTCAGCTGATTGTCAGGTTTGATTTCGGGACGTCTGGACATATTAGGAATCTCGAATATATGTATCCGCCATGCCTCGCAGCGCGGCCGATGAGAGCGTCTTCCATGCGATTGCTTCGCCGACGCGGCGCGCTCTGCTCGACCAGCTCGCGCTGCAGGAACGCAACGTCACCGACCTCGTCACCGCGCTCGACGTGAGCCAATCGGCGGTGAGCCAGCAGCTCGCCGTGCTGCGTGGTGCGGGCCTCGTCGAAGAACGCTCGGAAGGCCGCTTTCGCTGGTACCGGCTGCGCGCCAAGCCGCTCGCTGAAATCGACCTGTGGATTTCGAGGTACCGCGCCGTCATCGAGCAACAGCTCGACGCGCTCGGCGACGTGCTCGACCAGCTCCCCGACGAACCCGAAGAAGCCGCACAACGAAAGAGGAAGAAGCCATGACCACCATCCGCGTCGTTCGCGAATACCCGCACCCGCCGAGCAAGGTCTGGCGTGTGCTCACCGTCCCCGAGTTGATGGCGTTGTGGGGCATGCGACCTGAAGGTTTCGCGCCGGTGGTCGGTACACGCTTCAAGTTGGTGGCGAAACCGCAGCCGGGCTGGCGCGGCTTCGTGGAGTGCGAGGTGTTGGCCGCCGACGCGCCCTCGCTGTTGCGCATCTCGTGGGTCGGCAACCTGGGTCAGGCACCGATGACGGTCACGTACCGCGTGGAAGCGAGCGACATCGGCTCGCGACTCACCTTCGAGCACGAGGGCTTCAGCGGCATCGGCGGCTTCCTGCTCGCGAAGCTGATGATGGGCCCGGGCTGGAAGAAGATGATCGGCAAGGCCATCCCCGCGGTGCTCGACGACCTCGACGAGAGCGGCGCGCTCAAGAAGTCGAGCGCGCTCACTCCGAAGTTCGCCTGAGCTGTGTTTCTCGGCTCGCCCCAGGTCGAGCCTCTCAGCGCTGGTGACCGAAGCGCACGTCGATGCCGGGGTGCGCCTCGACGAACTTCTGCAGGTTCTGGAAACTCACCACGCTGCGCGGGCCGTCGGCGGTGAACGTGCCCGGCTCGACGTGGTGTTCCCAACCCCAGCGCGTGTGGCACGCGTCACCGGTGAACAGCACCGGGCCGTTCTTCGTGCGCACCAGGTACGCGGTGCTGCCCGGCGTGTGACCCGGCAACCACAGCGCCCACACGCTCCCGTCACCGAACACGTCGAGGACGCCGTCGAACGAGCCGCTCGCGTCCTTCTCGAACGCCCACTCGTTGAGCGGACCCTTGCCGTCGAGCTCCGCGTTGGTCGTGCCGCGCACGAAGATGTGCATGAAGCTGGTGGCGCTCGCTTCGCCCGGGCCCGTGTACACCGGCACGCTCGGAGCGACGTCGGGCAGGCCCATGATGTGGTCGGCGTGCAGGTGCGTGAGGAACACGCCGTCGAGCTTGTTGCCGGCCGCGAGCCACTCGCCGAGCGACTGATTCACCTTCACCTTTTCCATGTGCATCGCGGAGCGCACCAGCGCGCTCAGCGCCGACTTCGTCGGGTCGGTACGCATCGCGGTCTCGACGCCGGTGTCGACGATGAACGTGCCCTTCGTCGGGTGCCGGATGACGTGGAACGGAATGATGATGGGCTCATCGCCGTCGACGAGACCGGCCGCGACCGCCGTGGGGTGCTTCAGGTTGATGAGGCCGCTGCGGTCGACCGCCCAGTCGGCGCTGGCGACGGTCTCGACCTCGACGAACACCGCGTCTTCGGCTTTCGACTCGAGCGCTTTGACCATGTCGGCCGTGGCCCGCGACGTGCCGATCGTCGAGCGCTGCGTGGCGTGTGACGTGACGGCGCAGCCACTCGCCGCGACTCCGAGGACCACCAGCACCAGCACCGCGACTGCGAGGATTTTGGTTTTCATGAGTCGAAAACTAGCGATTCGATTTCGGATGGAAACTGACGAAGAAGGCATGACACCATCCGAATATGGATATCTCGTGGGAAGACGCCCGGTTGTTCCTCGCGGTGGCTGAGACGGGCTCGCTGAGCAGCGCGGCGCGGCGGCTGAAGCTGGGTCAGCCGACGGTGACGCGACGGCTCGCGGCGCTCGAATACGCCATCGGCACTCCGCTCTTTCGCCGCAGCGTGGAAGGCGCGGCGCTCACGCAGGTCGGTGAGCGGCTGTTGCCGTCAGCGAAGAAGATGGCCGAGTGGGCGGGCGAGCTGCACCGCGCGGCCGAAGCGAGTGACGGAGCGCCCCGCGGCCTGGTGCGGGTGACGGCGAGCCCCTTCGTGTCGTTCGACTTCCTCGCGCCGTTCGCGGGCTTCGTGGCGCAGAAACACCCGGGGTTGCGGCTCGAGGTCATCTCGTCGATTCAGTACCTCGACCTCGCGCGCGGTGAAGCCGACCTCGCGTTGCGAGCGCGCGCTCCGCAGAACGCCGACCTCGCGCTGGTGCACACGCTGCACCTCGAGAACGCGGTGTTCGTCTCACGCGAGCTGAAGGCGAGGCTGCCGCGCAAGCCGACGCTCGCGCAGATTCCGTGGGTCGCGTGGTGCCCGCCGTACGACATGGTGCCGCCCAACCCGCAGCTCGAGGCGGCGATTCCGAACTTCACGCCGTCGTTCACGGCGGATCATTTTCTGGTGATGCTCGCAGCGGCGTTCGCGGGCGTGGGCGCGATGATTCTCGGCAAGGTGCAGCACCGCTTCAGTCGCGACTCACCGCTGGTGCCGCTCGAGGTCGACCTCGGCCCGTGGTCGAAGAGCGAGCTGCACCTCGTGGCGCCGAAGTCAGCGCTCGACATTCCGCGCGTGCGGCGCGTCGCGGACCTCATCGTGGACGAGTTGAAAGCCACGAAGCGTCGCGTCTGATCACTTCGTCAGCGCCACGTCGTACGTGCGGTCGTATTCGAAGTCGCCGTTCAGCTCGAGCGCCCAGCCCGCCTCGACGAGACACGCCGCGAGCGGAGCGGGCACACCCGTCACGTTCACGTCGACCACTTCATCCGCAGTCGCTTCGAGGCTGAGCCGCGCCGCGCTCGCGTCGCCGAACTGCGCTTCGCACGCGGCGACCTTCGGCTGCAGCATGGTGCGCAGCATCGCGATGAGGTCGGGCCCCATCTTGCGCACGCCGAAGCCACAGCGGCTCGAGGTGCCGAAGCCTCCGCACCCGATCGACCCGAAGCCGTAGCCGCCCAGGTCATACTGCCGCTCGACACCGACGTACGACGCCTGCGCGTTGGGAGGCGCCGCGAGGAACGAGGTCACCGGTGAGACCGCTCCGGAGACGAAGGCCACGGTGCGCAGCTCATCGTCGGTCAGCTCGGTGCGCAGCGAGGTGTTGCCCACCGCGAACGCCGGCAGCCGCTTCGCGAGCGCCTCGTCGACCGTCACCACGCGCTCGAACGACTTCGCCCAGATTTTCCCGCGCACCGTCAGTTGCTGCGGAGGCGTGGGCGCGATGCCGCTCAAGCGCACCGAGTTGCCCTCGTGCTGCTCGCTCTCGACGTGCAGCGAGCCCTCGACGGTGTCTTCCCACTCCGTTTCCTCGCCGTCGTCGTTGAGGCGCGCGGTCGACGACGGAGCACCAAAGCCCTTCGCGTCGACCTCGAACGAATCGATGCGCACCGGCCGCACCAGCGCGCGCATGGTCTCAGTCGCCAGCACCGCGTCGCCCGGGTGTCCCATCACCTCGACGAAGATGCCGCCCGTCGCGCTCGCGAGGTTCGACAGCGGCGCAGCGTCATCGCGACTCTCGGTGAGCGTGTCGCCATACGCCGCGGTGCGACGAACGACGTGCGTGATGGTGTCGAGCGGAGCGAGCTGCGTGAGCGCCGCGGTGGTCGCCTCGTGCGGGAACGCGCGGCGCACGCGCTCGTCGGTGAAGAGCACGATGCGGCCCAGACCGGACTCCTGCGTCAGCGTGCGCGCGGCGAGCTCGGCGCCCTGATCGAGATGCGAGCCGTTGCCGGGCACGAGTCGCGCGGGAGGAATCAGCGCCAGCTCGCGCGTGAATTCAGCAGCGGAAACGAAGCGGCCGAACAGCCGCTCCGCGAAGCGACGGTAGAGCACCACCTCGACGCGCGCGTCGGGCACGTTCGCGAGGTACGGCGCGATGAGCTCGAGCTGCGACGCGATGCCGTCGGCACCTTCCGAGATGGACGCGTCGACCACGAAGACCACGTTCGGCCGCTGCGGGAGCGTGCCGAGCTCGGCTGCGACGTCGACCTCGAGGCGCCACAGCGTGCGGTCGGTGTCGACGGGGAACGTGGCCCACCGCACGTCGGCCGCTTCGCGCGTCGCCCACGCGCGACGAATGTCGACCCCTTCTTCGGTCTGCTGCAGCTCGACGCCGGAGAACGACGGAGGCAGCCAGCCGGTCTCGACCGCTTCGAGCGGGTACGAGAACCAGACCTCGCCGGCCTCGTAGTTCGATGGCAGCTCGAGCTCGTACTCGATGTCGATGGTCGCTCCGGGCGCGAGGCCGAAGAGCTCGAAGTCGAGGCCATCGACCTGGTGTCGGTCGCCCCATTCGAGCTTCGCGAGCGGCACCGGCTCGGCCGTGCCCGGGCTGATCAACTCGCTCCACCGCACGTCGACCTCGTCGACCGACGCGAGCGCGGCGGGCGTGAGCCACTGCCCATTGGTGCCGAGGCGCAACGAGGTCGCGACGGCTTCATCGGGCACTTGGAAGGTGCGACTCACGGTCTCGAAGTTGGCGCTCTCGTTTCGGAGCGTGCGACGGACTCGGAGCTTCGCGGCGCCCGCCTCGAAGACGGTGGTGACGGTGTGCGACGTCTCCGACACGCCGGGAAGCGGCTGGAAACCGGAGAGATCTTCAGGAGAACACGCGGCCAGGCAGACACACACCACGGGCAGCAGCGAGCGCATGTGGGTCTGACACCCGGGCACTGCTCGCGTTCCCATTTTTCTCCCGGTACATCGCGCGCATGGCGACGAGCGGAAAGCCGGTGTTGGTGGCGTTGCTGCGAGGCATCAACGTGGGCGGCAACAAGAAGGTGCCGATGGAGACGCTGCGCAAGCTCGCCGAGAAGGCCGGCTTCACCAGCGTGAAGACGTACATCAACAGCGGCAACCTGCTCTTCCGCACCGGCGACGCTCCAGCGAAGGTCGAAGCGACGCTCGAGAAAGCCATCGCGAAGGAGTTCGGCTTCACGGTCGACGTGGTGGTGCGCACCGCCGACGCGTGGGAGCAGTACGCGAAGAAGAGCGGCTTTCCCGACGTGGAAAAGACTCGCCCCAACCTGCTGTTGCTCGGTCTCGCGAAGTCGCCCGTCGCGAAGGGCGCCGCCGAAGCGCTGAACGCGCTCGCGAAAGACGGAGAGCGCGTGAAGGCCATCAAGGACGCGCTGTGGATCGACTACGCCGAAGCGCTCGGTCGCTCGAAGCTGACGCCCGCGGCGCTCGACAAACACACCGGCTCACCCGTGACGGGCCGCAACTGGAACACCGTGCTCAAGCTCGCGGAGTTGATGCGCGAGCTGGAGTGACGCGGCTCACCAGGTGCCGAGCCCGAGGTGCAACTTGCCCTTGCTGATCAGCTCGGGGACCACCGAGTCGGGCTCGTTCAGCTCGGCTACCCAGCACGGCATCTTCTCGACGACGCGCTCGTTGGTGGTGCGGCTGGTGTACGAAATCTCCGCGGCGAGCGGCTGAAACCCGAACGAAGTGAGCAGCGAGCGCGCGTTGGGGCTGATCAGAAACGCGACCGCGAGCTCGTCGCCGAGCGAGCGCAGCAACTCCATCGCCGCGCGGGTGAGCGCCTTGCCGATGCCCTTGCGCTGGTGCTCCGGGTCGACGGCGATGCCCATGCCGGCGAGCTTCAGCGTGCGTTCTCCGACGTGCACCGTGCGGCGGGTGATGATGCGCAGCCCGACGACCTTGCCGCGCAGGCGCGCGATGACCACCGAGTCGGGGACACTATCATAATAGAAGTGACCCTCGAGCGCGGCCTCGCCCGGGAACGTGCGTGCGGTGAGCGCGACGAGCTCTTCACGCAGCGCGCGGTCGATTTCCGCCAACGACTTCACCTCGAGCTGCAGCTGCGCGCTCGGGTCGGCGGTCTTCGCGGCCTGTGGCGTGAGCGCCTTCACCGTCTCGCGGTAGATGACGATCTTCTGCAGCTCCTGCGTGCCACCGAGAATCGAGAGCCCGGTCAGGTCGCGGAAGTCCTTCTGCGCGCGTTCGCTCGCGCGCAGGCCCTGGCTGCCGAGCAGGGCGATGAGGTCTTCCGCCGCCTGCCGCGCGACCTCGGCGCCGTACGCCTTGATGATGGACAGCGCGCCGAACACGTCTTCGCCGGCGAGCAGCGCGGTCAACGTGCGCTCGAGCTGCGCCGAGAGCAGTTCCTCGGCGACGCGCATGCGAACGATTTTTTCCTGCACGTACTGGTTCTTCCCGAGCGCGACTCCGAACGAGAGCCGCGTCTCGGCGTGATGCACCGCGCGGTGAAGACAGCGGCGAATCGCTCCGAGGAAGAGGTAGCCGATGAACAACCGCTCGAGGCTGAAGATGCGGCGGAAGCCGGGCACGCCCGAGCCCACCGCGCCGAGCAACGACTCGGGCCCCAGCGACGCGCGCCACGCGACCAGGTCTCCGGTCGGAGAAGTGCGCAGGCCCATCAGGTCCTTCAGCGGCCGCTGCTTCACGCGCGGGTTGGTGCCGTCGACGAGAAACAGGTTCACCGCTTCGCGCGCGCTCGTACCGTCGAGTCTGGCCGACGTGAACAACAACCCCGCTTCGCCGACATTGGTGATGCTGCGCTTGCGCGCAGTGAGGAGAAAGCCGCTCCCGGTTCTGCGTGCGCGTGAGGTGAGGCTCATCACGTCGGTGCCGCCGCGTGGCTCGGAGTTTGCGAGCGCAGCCAGCACCTCGCCCGACATCAACCGCGGAAGCCACGTGCGGCACTGCTCCGGCGTTCCGAACTCCTGCAGCACAGTGATGGCGCAGCCCGCGTGCGCGACCATCGAGACCGAGAAGCCGAGGTCTCCGCTGCCTTCACCGAAACCTTCGATGGCCGCGGCCCACTCGCGCAGGCCGAGCCCATCGCCGCCGTATTCCTTGCGAACGTGCAGCTTGAAGAGCCCTGCCGCGGCGACGCGCCGAAACGCCTCACGATCGAACGTGGCGTTCGCGTCATGGCCCGGTGCGCGCACACTGACCTCGCGCTGACCGACCTCACGGAAGCGGGCCTTGAGCTCGGCGTGGGTCATGGTCAGCGACTCACTAGCACGCGGTGATCAGGTTGACTGATCCACGTCTCGTGTCGATGCTCCGCAGATGCCTTCGGGGGTCGAGCCAGCCACGCGATGAGTTCGAACTGGCTCGCTGTCTGCTTCCTCACGTTCGCTTCGTGCCAGTGCGCACAGGTGCCTGACGTGTGCTTCCGCGGCGAGTGCGATGCGGGCGTGGACGCTGGTGCGAATGACGCAGGCGTGGGTGGCGGCGGCATGACTGGTGGCGGTGGCGGCTCGACCGGCGGTGGCGGAGGAATGACCGGTGGCGACGGTGGAATGACCGGCGGTGGCGGCGTGACGGGCGGTGGAGGTGGCGCTCCGACGCCTCCGTTCTGCGACACGTGGACGTGCGTCACGCAGAACTTCTCGCAGCGCGAGCTGAACCCTCCGACGTTCACGGTCTCGACGACCGCGCTCCCGACGCTCACCTACGACTGCCCCGAAGCGTTCCTCGGTGGTGTGTTGATGCCCGACGATTCGGTGCTCGCGATTCCGTTCTGTGCCGACCACTTCGTGTTGATCGATGCCGTGAACCGGACCGCGCAGGCCATCGGTCCCGCGCTCCCGACGGTGATGCAACCGGCGAAGGACGGCGGCATGGAGCCGGCAGGCCGCTTCACCGGCGGCGTGTTGCTTTGCGATGGCTACGCGCTCGCGATTCCGGCGAGGGCTGGCGCACCCGCGGCGATGGTGTCGATTGACGGCGGCTTCTCGACGTTCCTCTACCCGGTGCACACGCACGTCGGCGCGGTGCTCGACGGCGACTGCTCCAACCCATCACTGGTCTACGTCGAGCCGGACGCGACCGGCACCACGCAGGGAAAACTGCGGCGCGTGAACATCGGCGGCAGCTTCATCGAGGAGCTCGCGCTCGGGTCGACGATTCCCCGCGGCGTGGTGCGACGCGCCGATGACGTGTTCGCGGTCATCGCCGGCGGATCGATGGACTTCGGCTTCATCGCGCTCGACGGCGGTGTGGTGCCGCTCAACCCCGCGAGTGGTTCTCCGACGGCTTACGGAGCGGCCATCACCCGCGAAGGCGGCGCGCTGCTCATCGACGCGACGAACGGCGGAGCAGGCATCGCCACGCTCGGCGGCGGCAACACGCACTTCTACGACGGAGGCGCGCCGACGGACTCGCTGCGTTGGCCACGCTCGCGCGGCGACGGGTACGTCTGCGCCGTGAACGACGAGGGGCTGTGGCTGTACGACGACCAGCTCACCGGCGGCATCACGTTCCGGGCCGAGACGCCGACGATGAACGTGCGCGCGTGGAACGGGCTGGTCGCGCACCCGAATGGAGACCTCGTCGCGATTCCCGGGACCGCTCGCGTCATCAAGTTCTACACGCCCGCGACGGGGCGGCCGGCGAATGGTGATGCGTTGCGCTCGCCGTGGTTCAACAAGCTCTGATCAGACGGATCATTTCAGCGCGGCGAACACGCGGCCCATCGCGCTGATCAGATGATCAACTTCCTCCACCGTATTCGCCGCGGTCGGAGTCGCGCGCAGCACGCCCTTGTCCTTCGGCACGATGGGGTACGCCTGCATCGTCACGTTGATGCCGTCGTCGAACAGCAGCTGCCCGCCGCGCGCCACGTTGTCCGCGCTCCCGACGTAGGCCGACACGATGGGGAACGCATTGTCGTTGTCGGTCGCGATGCCCTGCCGTCGGTAGCCCTCGGCGATGCGCTTCGAGAACCCATACATCGTGTCGCGCAGCGCCTCGCCTTCGCGCTCGTTCACTTCGAGCCCGGCGAGCGCGGTGGCGAGCGCCGCCGTCGGCACCGGCCCCGAGTAGATGTACGCGGTGATGTTGGTCTTCAGATACTTCGTGAGCTTCTTCGGGCACGCCACGAACGCGATGAGCGAGCTGTACGCCTTCGACATGCCCGAGACGTAGAGGATGTTGTCGTACGAGAGCCCGAAGTGCTTCACCACGCCGTTGCCGCGCAGACCGTACGGGCGCTCGGGCGTGGGGTTCTCTCCGATGACGCCGAAGCCGTGCGCGTCGTCGATGTAGACGATGGCGTCGTGCTTGCGCGCCACCTCGACGATGGCCGGAATGTTCGGCGTGCGGCCGGTGACCGAGAGCACTCCGTCGATGACGACCAATTTGGGCGAGAGCGCGGCGTTTTCGGTGAGCAGCCGATCGAGCTCCGCGGGGTCGGTGTGCGTGAACGAGAACAACTTCGCGCCCTGGTCGCGCGCGAGCCGGCAGCCGTCGAAGTTCACCTTGTGCGCGAAGCGGTCGGCGAAGATGCCTGAGCCCTTGCCCGTCAACGCGGGAATGAGGCCAATCGCGAGCAACGAAATCGTCGGAATGATGATGGTGTCTTCGACGCCGAGCAGAGCGGCGAGCTTCTGTTCGACGGTCGAGTAGAGCTCCGGGCTGCACGCGAGCCGCGCCCAGGACGGGTGCGTGCCCCACTTGCGCATCTCGGGGAGCACGGTCGCCATGATGTCTTCGCGCAGGTCGAAGCCGAGGTAGTTGCACGACGCGAAGTCATCGAGCCACTTGCCGTGCACCTGAATCTTGCGGCCGCGAATCTCGGTCGCGACGTTGTCGTAGAGCTTTCCCGTCTCGAGCAACTGCAGCAGTTGCCGGTTCTTCGAGTCGGCGAGTTTCAGGTCGAGCAGGCGGTCGAACACATCAGCCACGTTTCAGTGCCTCCTTCGCGATGCGCGTGACGAACTTCGCGTACGTCAGGCCGTCGGCCTCGGCGGCGCGTACGCACGGAGCGCTCGGCCCGAGGTACGTGTTCGGCGTGACGTCGATGATCATCGGCACACCGCCGCGATCGAGCCGCAGGTCCACGCGACCCCAATCGCGACCGCCGCTCACTTCGAGCGCGCGCCGACAGATTTCAGAAATGTCGTCGATGCTCCCGCGCCACGCCGACGACGGAGCGCGATGCGGCACCGGCTGCGACCAGCGCGGGTCCTTGCGCGGCTTCTCTCCGCCCTTGCTCGGGTCGTTGAACCACTTCATGTCGAAGGTGCGAATCGGAAGAAAACCTTCGGGGAGCGACTCGAACGAGTGCTCCATCATCGGCAGCGGCTTCAGCGGGTCGCCGTAGAACGACACGTAGAACTCACGGCCGTGCACGTATTCCTCGATGAGCACCGGCTGTTTGTATTTCTTGAGCAGGCCGCGCGCGCACGCCTTCACTTCGCCCAGGTCGAAGCACACCGAGGTCGACGCGAGGCCGATGGAGGAGTGCTCGGCGGTGAGCTTGAGAATCACCGGCGCTTCGAGGGTGAGCTCGAACCCGTCGAGCGCGTCGAGCGACGCGATGACCTGGTAGCGCGGCGACGGCAGCACTTCGCGATCGAGCAGCGCCTTCACGTCGTGCTTGCGCTTGCTGATGGCGAGACCGAATTGATCAGCGCCGACGAACGGCACGCCATGCGCTTCGAGCAGCGCGGGCAGGCCGGGAGCGAGACGACTCTCTCCGTCGATGGTGTCGCAGAGGTTGAAGACCAGCGAGACGCCCTTCAACGCTTTGGGCAACGTCGTCGCGAGATCTCGCCCGACGCCGAGGCTGGAAACACGAAACCCCGCCGATGAGAGCGCCTCACCGACGGGGCCAGCGTCGCCGACCATCGCGAAGTAATCGTCACCCTGCTTCACCGGGTGCTTCGCGTTGTGGAGCTGCGTGCGACGCGTGAACTGGGCGTCGAACGCCACGAGGATGTGCTTCTTCATTCCCTCGCTACTTCTTCAGGTCGGCGTACACCTTGTCGAGCTTGTTCTTCTTGATCCAATCCTGACCGAAGACGACGAAGTCCTTCGCGAGCTGCTTGGCGTCAGGAGCGACGAGGCCCTTCTCGACGACCGTCTCGAACTTCACGAAGTCGCCGACGAGCTCCTTCATCTTCTTCTGGTCCTTCTCGTCGATGTCGGGGTTGCTGAAGTACTTGATGGTGCGCTCCACCATCGTGCGATCGAACCAGCCGTTGGGAGTCGCCATGATCAGTTGAGCCAGCCGCGGATTTCGTCAGCCGTCGCGGGACGCGTCGCGCCGCCCTTGGCCACGACCTGAATCTGACCGACCGACGCCTGCACGAGCGCGTTGGTGACCCACTCGCGCAGCTCAGCCTGCGAGGGACGCTTGGTGTCGCCGCCCTTCGGAGGCGGGCGCGCAGCCGAAGCCGCCGCGGTGTCGAGGTTCGAGAGCACCTTGTCGAGCGACTTCTTGTCGAGCGGCACCATGCGGCTGCCGACCGGAACGCCCGCGGGCTTGAACGCCTTGGTGCCATCGGTCGGCGACTTCACCGCGCTGTCGAGCCACGCCTTCAGGTCCATCACGCTCGCCGGCTTCACGTCGGAGCCCTTCGCGAACTTGATGGAATTGCGCGCCGCGCTGATGTCGTCGCGCAAGGCAGTCATGTGGGTGGACATCGTCGGCTTCGGCTTGATGGTCGGCATCGTGCGGTGCTCCTGGGAACGTCGTGGAATTGAAGGCGAGGGATGACACCAGAAGTACCGCCAGGGTGCAAAGCAGACCCAAGAAAAGTGGAACTGATCAGTGCCACGCGCCGAGCAGCGTTCCCATCATCGTGAGCGAGACCGCGTGGAAGCCCGCGTCGATGGCGATGAGCGCAAGCGGTCGTCGCTCGAAGAGATAGGTGGTGGTGAGCGAGGTAGCGACCCAACCCACTCCAGTGGCCGCGCCCGCGCCGAGCCCGAACGCGAGCGTCGCGTCTTTCCCGAGGAAGAAGGCGAGATTGGTGGCGGCGATGAGCGCGCAGATGAACGCTCCGACGAACGTGCGCGCGACGTGCTCTTTCAATTTCTCATCGCTCACGCCGACCAATCGTTGCCACGCGCGACCGAAGAGCACCGGCGAATACCAGAGGCCTCCGAGCGCGAAGGTGAGGAGTGAAGCCACGACCACGGCGAGCCAATTCACGGAAGCTGGGTTCATGCGCGCAGGGTGCCCGCGCGCGCGCGTCGGTCGCCCGGAAGGTGGATGAACGCGCCTGCGGGATGGATGAACGCGCACGCGACGCCGACCGCCGGGAGTAGTTTGCAGCGCACCTCGATGAGCGAGCCGCACGTTCCAGTCGACGATTTCTGGCCGCGCGCGGTGGGAATTCCCGTGTTCGGTGTCGGCATTCCGCTGCTCTTCGATTTGTACGGGAGCGTCTCGTTTCCTTCGCCGCGCTGGTTCCTCGGGCAAGTGCTGTTCCTCGCGCTCGCTTTCGCGGTGTGGCACGGCAATCGGTATCTGCTGTTCGCGACGGCAGATCGCTTCGACTGGCTCGAGCGACCGTGGCGACGCGTCGGGCGGCTGTTGCTCGGCATCGTGCTGTTCACTGCTCCGCTGACCGTGGCGGTGCTCGCGGCGTGGTTTCTGCTCGGGCGCGGAGAAGTCGTCGAAGGCGCGGCGCGCGCGGCGGTGATGAACGTGGTGTTGATGAACGTCATCTGCGTGGTGTTCGTCGCGCACGTGTACGAGACGGTGTTGCTGCTCAAGGCGCGTGAAAGCGACCTGGTGCGCGTCGCGAAGGCGGAGCAGGCGCGGACCGAGAGTGAGCTGCTCGCGCTGCGCCGGCAGGTCGACCCGCACTTCCTGTTCAATTCACTCAACACGCTCAGCGCGCTGCTCGACGAAGACCCGGCGCGCGCGAAGAAGTTCAACGAGAGCCTCGCGGCGATGCTGCGCTACCTGCTCGACACCAGCGAGCGGCAGCAGGTGACGCTGCGCGAAGAGCTCGAGTTCGTCGGCCGCTACGCGGAGTTGATGACCATGCGCTTCGGCGACGCGTTCCGGCTCGAGGTGCGGGGAGACCTCGTCGACGCGCGGCTGCCTCCGACGAGCGTTCAGTTGCTGGTGGAGAACGCCATCGCACACAACCGGCTCTCGCAGCACGAGCCGTTGTCGGTGGTGGTGCAAGTCGAAGCGTCGGTGGTGTCAGTCAGCAATCCACTCCGGCCGCGGCCTGATTCGCGAGGCACTGGAGTCGGCTTGCAGAACCTCGCCGAGCGGCTGCGACTCACGAGTGGAGCGGAGCTGTCGATCGAGCGCGCTGATCATTTCGTCGTCAGGATTCCGCTCACGTGAGGGTGCTCATCGTCGAAGACGAGGCTCCGGCGCGGCGTCAGGTGTCGCGGTTGATCAGCGCGCTCAGGCCGGGCTGGACGCTCGACGAAGCCGACTCGCTGGTCGCGGTGAAGAAGCTCACGACGAAACCCGATCTCGTTCTCTCCGACATCCGTCTCTCCGATGGCAACGCGCTGACGCTGTTCGAAGACGGCACGCTCGACGCACCGGTCATCTTCATCACTGCGTGGGACGCGTACGTCGTCGCGGCGTTCGCGCACCTGAGCGTCGACTACCTGCTCAAACCGCTGGAGCGCGCGGCGCTCGAACGTGCGCTCGCGAAGTTCGAAAAGCTGCAGCAGCACTTCGGCCGACGCGTCGCTTCCGAGTTGACGACGCTCACCAGACTTCCGCGCGAGCGCGTGTTGGTACGGCACAAGGGCGCGCAGCGAGCGTTGAACATCGAAGAGGTCGCGTACTTCCGCGCGGACGACAAGCTCACGCTCGCGGTCGACGTCACGGGCAAGGACTTCATCATCGACCGCACCCTCGGCCAGCTCGAGCAGGAGCTCGACCCACGCCGCTTCTTCCGCGTGAATCGCGCGTGGATCATTTGCGCCACAGCCGTCGTGTCCTTCAAGTCCGCCGGGCGCGGTCGCCTCGAGCTGACGCTCTCACCCGAACCCGTCGAAGAAGTTCTGGTGAGCCAGGAACACGCGGCGGCTTTCAAAGACTTCATGGACCGCTGAGCTTCGAAAAACTGCTCAAGTCGCCGCCGTGAAGAAGAAACGAGAAGCGCACAATTCCTGGTCGGTGGTGGTGGGCGAGGTCGCAGGCATTCAGCTCGAAGTGCACGTCACGTTCGTGATGGTCGCGGCGTGGGCGCTGCTCGCGCTGCTGCATCGTGGAGCAGACAAGGAAGTCCTCTTCCTCGTCGGCGCGTTGGTGTTCGGGCTCGCGGTCTCGATTCTGCTGCACGAGCTGGGTCACGCGCTGGTGGCGCAACAGTTCGGCCTCAAGACGCGGGAAATCTCGCTCACGCCGATGGGTGGATTTTCGAACATCGACGAGATGCCGGAGACTCCGAAGGTGCAGCTCGCGGTCGTGCTCGCCGGCCCGTTGGTGAGTCTGCTGCTCGCGGGCGTCGGCTTCGGCATTTCAAAGCTGCGCGGAACACTCACTGGCCCGCTCGCGTGGGACGACCCGACCTCGAACCCCATCACCCAGCTCGCGTGGTTCAACCTGGTGCTCGGCATCTACAACCTGCTGCCGATTTTCCCGATGGACGGTGGGCGCGCGCTGCGTGCGGGGTTGTCGTTCTTCCTGCCGTACGTGCGCTCGACGCGCATTGCGTCGCGCATCGCGCAGGCGTTGTCACTCGCGCTCGCCGTCGCGGGCCTGCACTACGGCCCGGTGTTTCTGCTCACCGCGGTGTGGATCTGGATGAGCGCTCGCCAGGAAGTGACGACCGTGCGCACGCATCACGCGCTGCGTTCATTGCTCGCGCGCGACGTGATGGTGGTGGGGCCGACGCTCGACGCCGATGACACGCTCGAAGACGCGAGCCGCGTGTTCCGCAAGACGTTCCAGAGCGAGTTTCCGGTGATGCGCGGCACCGATGTGGTCGGCGTGATGGGCTTCAAGGAGCTGGTGGCGAACCTCGAGAAGAATGGGCCGAAGGCGCTGGTGAGCTCCGCGATGCGCACCACGTTCAACGGAGTCGAGTGGCGCACTCCGCTCGAGAAAGTGCACCAGCAGATGAAGGACGCGTCGGACCCGATGGTGATGGTGACGCGCGACGAGCGGTATGTCGGAGTGTTGCCGCAGCAGAACGTCGATGAGTTGCTCAAGATTGCGAAGGCGCTCGAGAACCGCAGTCCGAGCTCGAATTCCATCAAGCCGTGAGCGAGACGGTCCACCCTCACCCCGACCCTCTCCCTCGCGGGAGAGGGGGACTCTGATTTGCAGTCTGCTGGTTCGTCGTCTCGATTGCGGCTCTTCGCCCGCGGGCATGTGTCTGCTCACCCACTGAGGTCCTCGTGAAAGCCGCGCGCATCGCTCTCGCCGTGTTGCTGGTGAGCATCTATTCGACGCTCGCGGTGATTCGTCGCGTGACGAACGCGCTGCGTGACGCGGGGCACCTCAAGACGGTGGTGGGAATCGCGTTCGGGCTCGCGGCGCTGGCGGTCATCGCGCTGTTGATCAGAACTCCGGCGCTGCGAAAGCCGAAGACGTTGCTGCTCGTCGCCGCGTCAGCCGGCCTCTACGCGCTCGTCGTGTGGCCGATGGAGAGCCCGGAAGAGAAGCTCCACTTCATCGAGTACGGCACGGTCGGCGTGCTGTGGTTTCTCTCGCTGCCGGTCTTGTGGAGCACCCGCAAGAAATACGTGTGCGCGGCGCTGGCGACCGTGGCGTCCGGCTGGCTCGACGAGGGCATTCAGGCGCTGATTCCCTCGCGCTACTACGACCTGCGCGACGTGGGCTTCAACGCACTCGCCGGACTGATGGCGCTCACGCTGTTCACCGTCGCTCGTGCGCTCGCCGCTCCGGGTCCTGTGGTAGCAGCACCCCCAACATGAAGCGCGATTTCATCGAAGAACTGAAGTGGCGGTGCATGCTGTCGCAGAAGATCGACGGCATCGAAGAGCTCCTGAACGCGGGCGCGGTGAAGGGCTACATCGGGTTCGACCCGACGGCTGACTCGCTCGGCGTCGGCAACCTCGTGCAGGTGATGACGCTGCTGCACTTCCAGCAGTGCGGCCACGTTCCCTTCGCGCTCATGGGTGGAGCGACCGGCATGGTCGGCGACCCGTCGGGCAAGAGCGACGAGCGCAACCTGCTCTCGACCGAGCAGCTCGACGCGAACCTCGCGGGCCAGCGCAAGCAGCTCGAGCGCTTCCTCGACTTCTCTCCGAGCGGCGGCGCGCAGCTGGTGAACAACTACGACTGGTTCAAGGAAGTGCGCTTCCTCGATTTCATTCGCGAGGCCGGCAAGCACATCTCGGTCAACTACATGATGGCGAAGGACTCGGTGAAGAAGCGCATCGACGCGCCGCCCGGCCAGGAAAGCGAGGGCATGTCGTTCACCGAGTTCACGTACCAGCTCATTCAGGGTTGGGACTTCTACTGGCTGTGGAAGAACCACGGCGTGAACCTGCAGATGGGCGGGTCTGATCAGTGGGGCAACATCACCACCGGCACCGAGCTGATCAGACGCAAGGCCGGCGGCAAGGCGTTCGCCATCACCACTCCGCTGATCACCAAGGCCGACGGCACGAAGTTCGGAAAGACCGAGAAGGGCAATCTCTGGCTCGACCCGAAGCGCACGTCGCCCTACGAGTTCTTCCAGTTCTGGCTCAACGCGAGCGACGCCGACGCGGGCACGTACCTTCGAATCTTCACGTTGCTGAAGCGCGAAGAGGTCGAGGGGTTGATCACCGAGCACACCGCCGCTCCGCACGAGCGGAAATTGCAGAAGGCGCTCGCGAAGGACATCACCACGCGCGTGCACGGCAAGGAGCAACTCGACGTCGCGCTCGCCGCCACCGAGGTGTTGTTCGGCAAGGGCACCATCGATCAGCTCAAGGCGCTCACCGAGGCGCAGTTCGAGCAGGTGTTCGTCGGCGCGGGCGTGCGCGTCGCTGAAGTCACGCTCGGCGCTGGAGTCGCCGCGGTCGATCTCTTCACCGAAAAGTCCGCGCTCGTCGCGTCGAAGGGCGAAGCGCGAAAGCTGTTCGAGTCCAACGCGCTGTCGGTGAACAAGCAGAAGGTCGCTGATCCGAAGCAACTCATCGGCTCGGACGCGTTGATCAACGGCCGCTACCTGCTGCTGCAGAAGGGCAAGAAGGACTACTGCCTGGTGAAGGCGGTCTGAGTCGTGCGCTGGTTCGTCGCCGTCGTTCTGGTGTTGATCATCGGACTCGGCGGCGCGGCCTTCTACGCGGCGCGGCTCGCGCGCGAGCGTGACGTCGAGGTCATCGTCCTCACCGCGGTCTGGGCGGGCGCTTCACCCGAAGACGTCGAGCGCTCGGTCAGCGTGCCGCTGGAATCGGCGGTGATGAGCACGCGCGGTCTCGTCGAGGCGCGCTCCGAGAGTCGAAGTGGCGTCAGCATCGTCACGCTCGTCGTGCGCCGCGAAGGCCGTGATGGCTTTCTCATCGTTCAGGAAGTGCGCGAGCGCCTCGAGAAGGTCCTCAACACGCTTCCGCAGAGCGTGTCGCCACCGAGCGTGAGCCGGATGATGCCTCCGCAGCGCGCGGTGCATCAGCGCTTCGTGGTGCGCAGCAGCGAGCTCGCCGTGACCGAGGTCTCACGCTGGGTCGAGTGGGAATTTCGCCGCAAGCTCGAGATGCAGAACGGCGTTCGCGTCGTCGAACTGTGCGGCATCGTCGAAGACGCGGTCGAGATTCTGCCCGACCTCCCGAGGCTCGCGGCGTACGGCATCAAGCCACTCGAGTTCGTCGAAGCGATCGAGCGCGCCAACCTCGACATTCCGGGTGGGCGTCTCGACAACGGCGGCTCGCAGTTCCTCATTCGCGCGAGCGGGAATTTGAAGAGCGTCGAGGACCTGCGGAACATCAGGATCAAGCCCGAAGTGCGGTTGCTCGACGTCGCGACGGTGATGCAAACGGGCGCGCCGCAGCCGTGCGTCGCGTACGAAAACGGCATGCGTGTCGTCAGTGCTGACGTGGTGAGCGACGGCCCGCTCGAGAAGCCGCTCGAGCTGCCTGAGGTGCCGCGGTCGATCAGTCTCAAAGAGGTGAAGCCCGTGCGGAGCGAGACGTGGGCCGTCGAAGACGAGCGCGGCGCAGCGAAGGTGAGCCACGCGGGCCTGGCGCTGAAGCACGACGATGGAAGCGTCGAGTTGCTGGTCGACCCCGCGGCAAACGCGGTCGACTTCGAGAAGGTGCGCCAGACGCCGGGCGTCGCGTTGATGTGGAAGGACGGCGACAGCGTGGTGCGCGTGAGCGGAGAAGATCTCGAGGTGCTGAATCGCACCGCTGAGGTCGTGCGCGCGAAGTTGATCGAAGCGTTTCCCGCGCACACCGTCGGAGCGAAGCCGCGCAGCATGAAGCCCGAGCTGCAGATCATTCCGCGCGAGCGGAGTGGTGAGGTGGCGCGGCTCATTGCGTTCGCGCTCGGTGGGTCGCGGGTCGCGACGTTGAGAGACGGTGAGCGAGAGCTCGAGGTGTCCGTGAAGATCGAAGCGCGGAATCCCGAAGGGCTGCTCGACTTGCTGCGCGGGCTGCAGTTGTCCGATGGGAGACCGCTGTCCACCATCGTCGAGGTTCAGACGCGCGAGGCGCCAGCGGTCGTGACTCGCGTGAATGCGCGACGCACGGTCGAGCTGCACACTTCTGCTCCGGCGGGCGAGGTGCGGAAGGCGCTCGAAGGCGTGGCGCTTGACGTCGGTGTCAGCATCTCTGTGCCCTGAGAAATGCAGGGTCCACCCTCACCCCGACCCTCTCCCTCGCGGGAGAGGGGGTCAGCGGCGTCGTCTCACAACCAGAGGCAGCAACACGAACGCCAGCAACAGCGGCGCGCCGTCGCAGCTGCAGCCAATTCCGAGATGCCGCGGCTCTTGCACCACTCCCGCGTCCTCTTCGCTTCCGGCATCGCCGGGCTCGACGCCCGCGTCGGTCGGAAGTCCCGCGTCGACGACGGTGCCGGCATCAGCGACGACGCCCGCGTCCATCACTCCCGCGTCGGGAGCGGCGACAGAGAGCTGCCACCGCGCGGCGCGTGAACCCCACCCCTGCAGCCCGCCGCCGAACGAGCGCGTCCACCACTGCGGCGCGACCTCCATCGTTCCCGAGACCAGCGGCCGCAGCACCCACGTTCCCAACAGCGGGTGCTCCGCATCAGCATTCACCGACACCACATCGCGTCGCACGAACGGCGGATTTCCAGGCTCGGTCAACAGATCATGATCAGCCGTTCCACCATCGCCGCTGATCACCACCGAGAACGTCAGCAACTCCCACCCCGCATCGAGCGTGGTGCGCGGCAACTGCGCGCCGACGACCTGCGTTCCCGCCGCGACGTTGAAGCCAGTCGACGGAGACACCTCGTCCACCTCGTCCAACACCGACTGCGGAATCAGCAGCAACCGCACGTCGCGCAGTCCCGCGGTCAAACCCATCGCCGCGCCACTCGCGCGCGGGTTCACTGTTCCCTCGAGCACCACCGTGTCGTTCGGCATCAACGTCAACGGAGCCGCGAAGAAGAACGTGCGCGACGAACCCGAACTGTTGAGAAACCGAGCGCGCGGATCACCCGCGGGCCCGACGGGAAATTCCTGCGTGCCCACGCGCACGCGCAGTGACACGCCACGCGGGTTGGTCGGTTCGACGGTCGCCTGCGCGAGGCACAACCACTGTCCACTCCCCGTGCCGGGAACCGTGGTGCTCACCACCGCGGTCCACTGCGAATCGTCGATGGAAAATGGCTGCGCGAAGTTCTCCGCGAACTTGAAGTTGCTCTGCGGCCCGAGCATCAGCGCGACGGCTTCGAAGTTGGTCACCGTCGCCGTGCCGCCGTCGACCGCGCGCACCATCGGGTACACGATGACGTCTCGACCGAAGTCCCAGTCGTAGTTCGCCCACGCCTGCGTCTCGTTCGCGGCGCGCCCACTCGACGAGCCGTAGCCCCAGCGAGAACCACCATCGGTGGTGAGAAAAATCTCGGTGCTCGCGTTGCCTCCGCTCGAGTTCGCGAGCTGCGCCTTCCACAGCAACAGGAAGAAGTCGTCGGGCCCGGGCGCGGTGAAGTGGAGATCGACACCCGACATCGGCACGAACAGCGGAGCGGTCGTGGAGAACGGACTGGTCTGCACCACCCGCACCAGGTCCTGCGCGGGGCAGAGCGCCGGGGTGATCAACACCACGAGGAGAATTGCTCCGCGCACCGCGGCGGATACTCGCTCGCGTGCTACACCGCGTCCATGCCTGACATCGCTTCGCGGAAGTTCGTCGAGACGTTCACGCGCGCGTTCTCCACCGGCGGCAGACTCTCTTCGGCCGACCTCACCGCGCTCGAGTCAGCGAAGAACAAGCTCACCAACGCGACCGACAAAGCCGCCGCCGATTCCGTGCTGGCGATGCTCAAGCACGACAAGGAGCTCGACGCGTTCGAAGTCGCTCCGCTGAAGAAGGCGCTCGGCGTGCTGGTGGGCGTGACCAACGGTCCGCTCCCGGCTGATCTCTCGAAGGCGCTCACGCACGCGGTGCCGCAGTCGAACGCGCGCGTGAAGAACTACGACCTCTCGTTCGACCTCACCGTCGCCGGCCCCGACTTCCCTGCGAAGGCGAACATCACGCTCGAGAAAGCGGCTCCGAAAGATCTGATCCTCGAGGCGAACCCGGAGCGCTTGAAGATCGCGAGCGTGAAGGTCGACGGCAAAGACGTGCCGTTCACCATGAAGGACGGCCGGCTCCACGTCACCGCGCCCGGAGCCAAGTCGCTGGAGATCACCTACGACGTGAAGGCCGTCGGCAAAGGCGACGACGCGTACGGGTTGATCAAGGACAAGTACAACGGCCGCATGTGGACGATGACGTGGCCGTACAACACGGGCGCGTTGTTCCCCTCGAACTCCGCTCCCGACGACGGCGTCACCACGCGCGTGAACGTGAAGGTGAGCCCGGGCGTCACCGCCATCGGCACCGGCACCGCGCAGACCGACGGCAGCTTCTCGACGAAGGCCGACGCACCGGCGTACGCGTTCGCGTTCTACGCCGCGAAGGACTTTCAGCTCGGCGACGCGCAGAAGAGCAGCAACGGCGTGACGCTCAGCGGGTACGGCAGCAAGAGCGTGCCGCAGGCGTTGCGCGACGCGTACGTGAAGACCGCGAAGGAATCGCTCGACTTCTATTCGTCGTGGCTCGGCAAGTACGACTACGGCGACACGCTGAAGCTGGTCGAGCTCGAGGGCGGCCTCGGCGGCATGGAACACACCGGAGCAGTCGCCATCATGCTCTCCAGCGCGAAGGACCCTGATTACGGCAAGGAGACCGCCGCGCACGAGACCGCGCACCATTGGTTCGGCGACAACGTTCGCATCAAGGACTGGAACGACTTCTGGATGAGCGAGGGGTTCACCAACTACGCGACGTACCGCTTCTTCCGCGCGACTCAGGGTGAGGCGAAGTACGGGCAGCTGCTCGACCGCGCGAAGTTGGAACTACAGGACGCGCTCGAGACCAACCCGCACGCGCTGTCGGCTCCGAAGAACACCGACGTGAACGAGATCTTCGACTCGGTGCCCTACGAGATGGGCCCGTGGATGTTGCGCATGATGGAAGCGCAGCTCGGCACGCCGAAGATGGACTCGCTGCTGAAGGACTGGTTCCAGGCGAACCGCCAGAAGACGGTGACGACGGATCAGTTCGTGAAGTTCGCGAAGGAAAAGACGGGCCACGACTTCTCGACGTTCTTCAAGGAATGGAACTCGCTCACCGCGGTGCCATCGTTCCGCGCCGACCTGCAGACCGTGGGCACGAAGGTGAAGGTCGAGCTGAAGCCGTCGACTCCGGTGCCGAAGGGCATTCAGATTCCGCTCGTGCTCGAGGGCGATGGCGGCAAGACGAAGACGGTGATGGTCGACCCGAACAAGCCGCTCACGCTCGACGTCGGCTTCCCCATCAAGCGCAGCAAGTGGGACCCCGACCACACCGTGCTCGCGTTCGTGAAGTGATTCCTTCGCCCGAAGAATTTCGCGAGCAGCACAAGCGGCGGCTGTCGTGGATGCCGTGGCTCTACGCGTCGCTCAAAGACAAACATCTGGTGTGGGCGAAGCCGTGGCAGGCCGAGGTGCAAGCGCGGCTGATGCGCGAAGAGACGGTCTTCATCGCCGAAGACTGCTTCATCGCTCCGGACGCCGGCATCTTCGCCGAGCTCGGCCGGCCGATTCGCATCGGCGCGCGGTGCACGATTGCGTCACACGCGTTTCTGCATGGGCCGCTCACGCTGGGCAACGACGTGAGCGTCAACGCGCGCGCGTCGATCGACGGCGGAGCAGTCGGCATCACCATCGGCGACGGCACGCGCATCGCGAGCGGCGCGGTGTTGTACGCGTTCGACCACGGGCTCGAGGCCGGGCGCCCGATTCGCGAGCAGCCGGTGCGCTCGCGCGGCATCACCATCGGGCGCGACGTGTGGATTGGCGCGAACGCCGGAGTGACCGATGGCGTCACCATCGCCGACGGCGCGGTCGTGGCGATGGGCGCGGTCGTGACGGAGGACGTGGCGGCCAACACCATCGTCGGTGGAATTCCAGCTCGGGTGATCGGCACGCGACGGTGACTGGTCAGCGCGACTGCGTCGAATATGGTGCGGTCCTTCCCGGCCGGTCCCCCACAGGAAAACATGACGCTCTCACGCAAAGATTTCGTTCGTCTCAGCATCGTCGCGGTTGGCAGTGCATCGGCGCTCGTCGGTTGTGGAACCATGACGGGCACTGACGGCGGCACCGGTGGTGGCGGTGCGACCGGTGGTGGCGGCTCGACCGGCGGTGGCGGCTCGACGGGCGGTGGCGGCGGCTCGACGGGCGGTGGTGGCGGCTCGACGGGCGGTGGTGGTGGCTCGACCGGCGGTGGTGGTGGCTCGACCGGCGGTGGCGGTGGCTCGACCGGCGGCGGTGGTGGCGCGACGGGCGGTGGTGGTGCGACCGGCGGCGGTGGCGGCTCGGCGGCCAACTGCTCGACCAACGGAGCCAAAGACTCTCTCATCACGGGCAACCACGGCCACGCGCTGCAGGTGCCTGCGGCCGACTTCACCGCGACCGGCGACAAGACCTACGACATCACCGGCAGCTCGCTGCACGCGCACAGCATCACGCTCACCCAGGCACAACGCGCGACGATTCTCGGCGGCGGCATGGTGACGGTGACGTCGACCTCGACGGGCCACACGCACGACGTCACCGTCGTCTGCGCCTGATCAGCCCCTCTCCTCGCTTCGCAGGGAGAGGGAGTTGCTTCCACTCGAGCGGCGTCACCTTGTTCCATCGCTTGAACGCGCGGTGGAACGCGCTCGGCTCCTGAAACCCGAGCAGGAACGAAATCTCAGCGAGCGGAAGTTGGCCGTCGGTCAGCATCCGCTCCGCTGATTGGCGACGCGCTTCGTCGACCAGCTCAGCGAACGTCACGTCTTCCTGCGCGAGCCGGCGCTGCAGCGTGCGGCCGGTCATCGCGCACCGCTTCGCCATCGCCTCGAGCGTGAGCCCGCCGTTCGGCAGCTCGGTCACCAGCGAGCGCAGCACACGCGCACGCAACGACTCCTCGTCGCTCGGCAGCTTCGCCACCAGGCTCGCCGCGAAGCTCTCGAGATACGCGCCCAGCTTCGACGGTCCCGTCGCCCGCACCGGCAGCTCGAGGTCCTTCGTGGTGAGCGTGAGGAACTGCTCCGCCTGCCCGTAGACCGGAGAAATTCTAAGTAAAAGCTTACATTCTGCGATGCCTGTCGCCGGAGCCTCGTGGTGAAACGAGACGCTCTGCGGCGCCCACTCAGGTCTGCCGGTCACGAGCCGCGTGAGCACCACCGCGGCGGCCGTGTTGAACTCCGCCACGTGCCGCGACGGAGAAAACGGCAACCCGCGGCACCCGGGAAACAACCGCACCAGGCCACGGCCCGCAGGCTCGAGCTCGGTGCGCCCGCCGTCGAGCAGCAGCCGCGAGTACTTCACGATGCGTTGCAGCGCTTCACCGAGCGTGCGCGACGAGAGCGCGAGATGCCCGAGCACGTGCAGTGAATCGAGGTCGAGCTGCCGGGCGAAGTGCAGCCCGAAATCGGCGTCACCGCTTCGAGTCGCTGCGACCTCCCACAGCCGCTGACTGATGCTCAGGTCGATGCGTCGCTCGGGGTCCATCAGCGACTTCGCGTCGAGCCCGAGCGCGCGGAATTCGTCTCGCAAATCGACGTGCTCCGCCAATGCAGCGATGGAAGCGCCCGAAACGGTTGGTGTCTTCAACGACTGAAGAAAAGCACGGCTGGCGGGTAGCACGACCTCGAAACCAGCTGTTCACCAGGAACCCAAAAACATGATCCGCACCCTCCTCGCTTCTCTCGCCGCACTCTTCATCTCCTGCTCCACGTCGTCGCGCAGCACGGAGATCAACTCTCCGACTCCCGCCGGCGCGGTGCCGAGCAACCTCGTGCTCCGCAGCTACGACGTGCCCAACGGCGGAGCGCAGCGCATGCGCGGCGTGTTGCGCGAGCTGTTGTGGTTCGGCTCCGATGGGAAGGACAGCAACAAGTACATCGGTCGCGCTGACGTCGGCCCTGACGGTCGCCTCATCGTGCTCGCGCCCGAGAGCGTGCACGAAGGCGTGAAGGCGCTGGTCGCCAACGTCACCGCCAACCCGGTGAAGGAGCCCGGCACCGTGCGCCTCGACTACTGGGTGGTGAGCGGCGTTCCTGGAAAGGCCGAAGCGCCCGCGGGCAACCTGCAGGAAGTCGCCCCCGCACTCACCGAGGTGGAGAAGAATGACGGCCCGATGGCGTTCACCCTCGTCGAGAAGCTGACGGTGAGTTCGCTCTCCAACGAGCGCGGCTCGGTGGACGGACGCGACACGCACGTGCGCCAGTTCACCAACGTGATGGCCGACGAAATCACCGCCGACATCGACCTCGAGCGCTTCGGTCAGAAGCTGGCGACGCGCGTGCGCATCAAGCCGGGCGTGCTCACGGTGCTGGCGTCGGCGGGCATGACCACGCGCGGCGACTCGAAAGACGCGCCGCAGGACAACCGCAACATCTATTTCCTCGTGCGCGCGGCCGATGGCTCCGGGCGATGACGCCTCCGCACGCCTCGGCCGACCGCAATTCGAAGCGCTCTACGTGCGTCTCGAGAAGCCCGTCTTCAACGTCGTGTACCGGTGGGTGTGGAACACCGAGGAGGCACGCGACGTGACGCAAGAAGCGTTCATGAAGTTGTGGGACGCCAGAGAGCGCGTGCGCATGGACAGCGTCGAGCCGCTCGTCTTTCAGAGCGCGCTCAACCTCGCGGCGAATCGATTGCGTGCGCGAAAGGTGCGGCGGTTTCTGACGCTCGGAATCGGAGCGGACGACGACGCAGCAGACGACGCGAGCACCGGCCCTCACGCCACGCTCGAGGAAAAGCAGCGGCGTGAAGCGGTGCGCAAGGCTGTCGAGGCGTTGCCAGAGAAATTGAAAGCGGTGGTGATGCTGTGCGAGTTCTCGGGGCTGACGACGGCGCAGATTTCAGAAGCGCTGGGCATTCCGCAGGGGACGGTGGGCTCGAGACGCTCGCTGGCGATGGCGGCGCTCGAGAAATCGCTGGGGCGCATCGAAGGTCTGGAGGTCGCGTCATGAGCATCAAGCGCGAGGAGCTGTTCGAAGTGCACGAGCCGCCCGCGCATGGGCTCACGCGGTTGCGAGCGCGCATGCAGGAGCGGAAGACGTCGCGCGTGTTGCGGCCGGTGTTGGCGGTGGCGGTGCTCGCCGCGGCGGTGGCGCTCGTGTTCTGGCCGCGTGAGGCGCGCGAGGGTGTCGACTTCGGCCCGAGCGTTGCGGCGCTCGAGTCGATGAGTGGTGACGTGATGGGGCTCGAGGGAACGGCGGTCGAGGCGATGAAGTCTTCGAACCCGCGCGTGGTGCTGGTGCGCGCGATGGCGGCGCCGTCGCAACTCGGGCCCTCTCCCTGACCCTCTCCCCAGAGGGAATCGGTTGTCGCGTGGCGCACATGCGTTGTCGTCCGCGGTCACTGTGGGAAATCGCCGCCCGCGCGACAACTCGCCCATGACCAACACCAACCGCAACGCCCTCGCCGCTGGCCTTTCTCTCGCCGTCACGCCGCTCGTCCTGCAGGTGCCCTTCGGCCTGCTCGCGGCGAAGTACGACTACCCCGACATCCTGCTGCGCGACGCGGGCGAGGTGCTCACCCGCTTTCACGACGCCGGCCCCGGCATGGTGTGGACCTGGTGGTTCTACGCGCTCTGCACGCTCGGCCTGTTCGTCGCCGCGCTCACCGTTCCCGACGCGCTGGGCATGACCGGCTCGGCGAAGAAGTTCTCGACCGCGACCGGGCTCGTCGCCTCGTTCGCACAGTTGCTCGGGCTGCTGCGTTGGGTGTTCGTGGTGCCGTATCTCGCGCAAGCGTGGGTCGAGCACGCGGCTGATCAGCAGACGCTGCGCGTGGTGTTCGAAACGCAACATCGCCTCTTCGGCGTGCTGCTCGGCGAACACGTCGGCCAGCTCTTCATGGCGCTGTGGACCGCGAGCGTCGCGCTGCACCTCGCGAACAAAGTGCTGCGCGGCCTCGGGCTGCTGAGTGCGGCGACGTTGCTGCTCGGCCTCGGCGCCGGTCTCGCTCGCGCGGTTCCGATGCCGGCGCTCGTCACGCACGCTCCGCTCATCGGGTTCCTCGCGTGGGTCATCTGGGCCGTGGCGACCGGCGTGGTGCTGCTGCGCACGCAGCTCAATACGGCGGCGGCTCAGCCTCTGGTGGCCGCGGGCCAAGCAACTCGGTGAAGAGCGCGCGCATCTGATCAGGCTCGACGCGATTCCATTCCTTGCGATCGACGACCACCGTTCCGCAGCCGAAGCACAAGTAGACCTCCGCCGACCCTTCCAGGCGGATCGACGCATCGATGTGCACCAGACACTTCAGCTGCGCGTCGATCAGCGGCTTGCTGAAGAAGCGCTTCACCTTCGCGAGCTCCGCGCCCGTCACCGTGCGGCGCGGCGCTTCGCCTTGAACACCCGACCACCCGATGTCGAGCGAGTCGGCCGCCAGCACGCGCTGCTGCCACGACGGAGCCATCGGCCCGGCGTCGATGCGCTCGGGTGAAGTGCACGCCATGCTCAACAGCAACACCACACCGAAGACCCGCCCCATCGCCTCAGCGTACGCGGTGTGATCTGCGTGTCACAGCGCCCCGCGAACCGAGCGTTCCCTCTCTTGCACCTCGCCTCCGAGCGCCATACAGCGCCGGGCCATGCTGCTCTCCGTACTGCTCGTCCTCGCTGCTGCCCCGGTCACCCTCCCCGCGCCCCTCGCGCCGTACGAGAACGGAGTCCTCACTCCGCCGCTCATCGGAACTCCGGAAGAAGCCGCGCTGCGCTTCGCCAACTCGCGCAAGGCCGAGCTCGGAATTGATCAACGCACGCAGCTGATCAGCGTCGGCGCGTTCTCGACGCGCTTCGGCGGCTCGGTGCACCTCGCGCAGACCATCAACGGCCTGCGCATCTACGGCCGCAAGGTCATCGTCACCTTCGACACCGCGCAGCGCGTGGTGCGCGTCAGCAACACCGTCGTTCCCTTCACCGCCGCGAAGCTCGACACCACCATCTCGCTGCAAGACGCGATCGCGCTCGCCGCTCCGGAAGTCGAGGGCGCGTGGCTCAAGCGCGATGGCACGCCGTGGGGCGGCGCGAAGAAGCTCGCGTTCTTCGTGAACGGTGAAGTGCACGTCGGCTTCGTCACGTTCATCCCCACGCTGAAGCACTCCGAGAACTGGCACGTCGCCATCGACGGCACCGACGGCACCGTGTTGTGGAAGCAGAACCGCGCGTGGGCCAACGACGGCGCGCAGGTCTACGCCACCAGCCCGGGCGGCCTGCAGGCCGGCGTCGGAGTGACCGCCACCACCGCCGTCACCCTCGAGCACCTCACCGACGCGGGCACGCTCATCGGCGACCGCATTCGCGCGCTCAACTGCTGCCCCACCGCCAACTGTGACCCCGACGCGGGCCCGGCGCGCGTGCAGGGCTCCGAGATGTCGCCGCAGGGAACCGTCGACTTCGACGTCGCCATCTGTGACCAGAAGCGCCGCGCAACGAACGACCCGATGCTGCACCCGAGCGGTGACTTCACGTACGCGCCGGTCGACCCGCCGGGCACCGCAGCGCCGAGCGTGAACAACCCCGCCGACTGGGACGAGTTCGCCGAAGTGCACGGCTACTACCACGTGAGCAAGGCGTACGAGGCCATCCGCCAGCTCTCCATCGGGCCGCTCGCGCGCGATGGTGGCTTCTCGCCGTTCGACCTCCGCACCGCCGACATGAACGGCCCGCTCGACTTGCTCACCGTGTGGGTCAACGTGTCGGACCCCGACTTCGCGAACGCGATGCCGAACGCCTCGGGCGTGTACGTCGCCAACTCGCTCTCGCGCACCGACAACGCCATGTTCCTCGCGCACGAGAACATGGACCTGCTGCTGTTGCCGCCGCAGGTGCTGACGTCAGACGCGCTCGTCATCTACCAGGGCCAGAACGCCGACTTCGCGTACGACGGGCCGGTGCTGTGGCACGAGTTCGGTCACGGCGTCATTCACTCCACCGCCGACTGGGACACCGTGGTGACGTTCGATCAGCGCTCGTCGAACAACGAGTCGTCGGCGCTGCACGAAGGCGTGTCTGACCTGCTGTCGGCGATGACCGGCAAGCGCTCCATCATCGGGGAGTACGTCGGCCCGCGCATCACGCCGGGCACCACCGCGATTCGCGACGTGAACAACCAGGAGCGCTGCCCCGACGTGCTGTGGGGTGAGTCGCACCAGGACTCGCTGCACTTCACCGGAGCGGTCTGGCAGGCGCGCTCCGCGTTCCTCGGCACCGACAACGGCTCGACGTTCGACTCCGCGTTCTACGCGGCCATCGTGAGCTTCCCGCCCGACGTGGGCTTCGAGCGCGCCGCGCAGATCATCACCGACTCGGTGGTCGCCGCGTTCCCCGCCGTGACCGACGCGCGCATGCAGCTCGACACCATCTTCACTGCCCGCGGCGTGAAGGGCTGCAGCAAGGTGCTCGACGTCACCACCACGATGTCGGTGCCGCGCGTGTACTTCAACATCCCGGGCACCGCGTTCGCGGGCGTCAGCAACGGCCTCACCGTTCCCGGCCCGTACCAGTTCAAGATTCACGTTCCGAACGGAGCGAAGAGCGTGACCATGAGCGCGCAGATGCAGACCTTCGGCACCAACTCGCGCCTCGAGTTCCTCGCGTCCGCGAACAACCCCATCTCGTTCGCGAAGAGCGGCGTGAACTTGAGCAACGACGCGATGGCGAAGACGGTGCCCACCGTGGCGCAGCAGGTGGTGAGCGGCACGGTGATGATCGACGTGCCCTGCGGCGGCGACCTGCACTTCGCGATTGGCGACACCAGCCAGCGCGACCGCACGCTGTTCAACCTCACGTTCACCTACGCGCAGGCCGACAGCTGCCCCGAGGTCGACGCCGGTGTTCCCGACGCGGGCATGACGATGATGCCGAACCCGACGGTGCGGCTGGTCGCGGCGAAGGAAGAGCTGGGAGCGCGCGTGATGGGCTGCACGTGCTCGAGCGCTTCGCCGTTCGCGCTCGTCATCGGCGCGTTGTGGTTGCTGCGCCGCCGTGCTTCGAAGAAGGCATGACCCAGCTGCAGCCGCCTTTCGGGTGGTCGAAGCCAGATGAGAATGCGCCCGTCGCGCTCTCGCTGAATGGAACGTTGCCGGCCTGGTTGCGCGGCACGTTGATGCGCACCGCTCCGTGTCTCTACGAGCTGGGTGAATGGAAGGCCGGCCACTGGTTCGACGGTCTCGCGCTGCTCTACAGCTTCAAGTTCGGCGGCGACGCCAACGTGCAGTTCAAGCAGCGGCTCCTCGAGAGCGAGACGCGTCGTGAGCTGAGCGCCGGCGTCCGCTCTCGCGCGGCGTTCAAGACCGAGATGAAGCGCGGCTTCTTCAACCGCCTCTTCCACCCGATTCCGCGCACCACCGACAACACCAACGTCAACGTCGTGCCGTGGGAAGGCGCGTGGCTCGCGATGACCGAGACCTCGCACCAGCACGTGGTCGACGGCGACACGCTGAAGACGCGCGGCACGTATCAATTTCAAGACAAGCTCGGGCGCACCACGTTGTCCGCGCATCCGACTCCGAACCCGGGTGTGCGCGGCTCGCTCATCAACATCGGCAGCGAGATGGGCTACCGCAACGCGCTGTGCATCTATCGGCAGCAGGCCGGGAGCCCGACGCGCGTCATCGAAGGCCGCGTGCAGCTCGAGCGGTTGCCGTACGTGCACTCGTTCGGCATCAGCGAGCGCTACGCCACGTTGCTCGACCACCCGTTCACGGTGAGCCCGCGCGACATGTTGTGGAGCAACCACGGCTTCATCGAGCACTTCAAGTGGATGCCGGAACGCGGCGGTCGCATCTGGCTGCTCGATCGCCGCACCGGCACTTCGCGCGCGTACGAGACGAAGTCGTACTTCTGCTTTCACACCATCAATCAGTTCGAAGACGGCGACGACGTGGTGCTCGATTTCCTCGCGTGGGACGACCCGAGCATCATCGGCAAGCTGCGCATCGACCTGCTCGCCAACGGTCACCCGCCGGTGGAATCGAAGTGGGTGCGCGTGCGCTTGAAACCCGGCCAGTCGAAGGCCGACTTCGAGACGATGAGTGACACGCCGTTCGAATTTCCCGTGGTGAATCTGAAGCGCTCGCAGAGCAAGCCGACCAACGTGGTGTGGGGCGCGACGATTACCGGCAGCAGTGAAGGCGCCGACGCGGCGGTGTTGAAGATCGTCCCCGGTCAGCCGGTGCAGCGCTTCACCTCGAGCGGGTGGACGCACGGAGAGCCGGTGATGGTGCCGAGCCCCGACGCGCAGAGCGATGACGAGGGCGTGCTGCTCGCGGTCGCGTCACACAAGGACGGCGTGAAGACCGCGCTGTTCGTCATCGACGCGAAGTCGCTCACTGAACTCGCGCGCGTGGAGCTCGACGTCGGCCTACCGCTCGGCTTTCACGGCAGCTTTCGTCTCGACGCGTGAGGCGGTACACCAAGCCCGGGCCTGACCCGGGCCTCCTCCCTCCGATGGGAAGCAGTTCTCACTGCAGGGTGTGACGTCTCGTCGGCAGTTCTCCAACGGGTCAGAGCGCATGCGGAGGGGTTGCGTGAACGGCCCGCATCGGAGGTTGCCCATGTCACGTTCGTCCCTTTCCGTTCCTGTGTTCCGCCTCAAGCGCGAGGCGCGTCGGCTCTCACGCGCCGAGCAGATTCCACTCGCGCAGGCGCTCGATCGCATCGCGCGCGCTGAAGGGTTTCGGACGTGGGGTCATCTCTCCGCGTCGTTGACTCCGCCCGACGCGCGGTGGCTGCTCGAACGGCTCGAGCCCGGTGAGCTGGTGGTGCTCGCCGCGCGGCCAGGTCACGGCAAGACGATGTTGGCGCTCGCGCTCGCCGCTGAAGCTGCACGTGCGAGGCGTGATGCGGGCGTGTTCTCGTTGGTCGAGACGGCCGAACAGCTGTCTTCGCTCCTCGAAGAAGTCGGCGCGCGTGGAGTGCCGGTGTTGCTCGACGCGTCGGACACCATCTCGGCCGCGTATCTGTGCGAGCACCTCGCGAACGCGAAGCGCGGCTCGGTCGTGGTGGTCGACTATCTGCAGCTGCTCGATCAAGACCGGCGTCATCCACCGCTCGCCGAGCAGCTCTCCGCGCTTCACTCGTTCGCAAAACGCACGGGCGTCATCTTCGTCTTGCTGGCGCAGATCGATCGACGCTTCGAGGCGGCGTCGCTCGAACTTCCGAGCCGGGCGGACCTCCGCCTTCCGAACCCGGTCGACGTCTCCCTCATCTCGCGCTGGGTGTTCCTCCACGAGGGACGGCTGGCTCTCGAGCCAGCGTGAGGTTCCGTCAGCGCCAGAGAACCGGGCCTGCGCTGCGTGACACCTTGCCGAAGTGGTACGTGCCGCCGAGCCAGTACCAGGGCAGCTGCGCGATGAAGCCAGCCGCGTTCTCAGGCGTGAGCTGATCAGCGACGGTCGCGCTGATCAGCCCGCGATACCGGGAGCCGTTGTCGAAGTGGTCTTCGAAGAAATACTCGAGCCACAGCGCACCGCAGCTCGTGCACGTATCGACCGTGACGTCCGCGTGGTGGTCGTCCGTTCCGATCCACCGCGTGGCGTGCACGGGGCGATTCTGCCAGTCGGGCTCATGACAGCGGCACGACACACCGAGCGCGACGAGCGTGAGCGTGGTCTTCGTCGCGCCCTCGATGAGGACCGACGCTTCATCGAAGCGATGCAGCGTCTCCGCGCCGAACGGAACCTCCGCCGCCGTCTTCCACAACAACCGCTGCGTCGTCGCTCCGAGGCGTTCGCGCGCTGCATCTTCGACGACCGTGAAGCGATCGACCGAGCGCGCAAAGAGCGCACACGCCTCGTGCGAGGCCGGGAATTCTCGTTCGAGAGACGCGAGCTCGGACCGTTTGCCTCTGCACCGCACACACGAACGGTCTGGAGTGCGGTCGCACGAAAGACACGGGCGCTTCTCGAAGTGCACGAAGCGCCGGAGCGGGCTTGCGCGCCAGCCCGTCTCCTTCACGAGCGCTCGCCACGTCTCCTCGAGGCTTTTCGTCACGCTCCCGAATCATAGTAATTGTGCGCGCCCATGCGCCTGCTCCTCCTCGCCTCACTCGTCTCGACCGCCGCTCTCGCTCAGCAACCCGCCACCATCGTCGGAGTGGTCGCCGCCGTGAACGACGAGGTCGCGAAGAAGCAGGCCGACGCGTTCGCGAGCCTGGTGAGCGTGGCGACGAAAGATCAAACCATCGGCCGCGTGTTCGCTGATCAAGAAGCGCTCGCCACCGCGCTCGCGAAGGGAGACGTCGACGTCGCGCTGATGGGCCCGCTCGGCTACCTGCGCATCGACCCGAAGGTGAAGCCGGTGCTGCTGTTCCGCACCGTGCGCCAGGGCAAGTCGACCTACCGCTCGGTCATCTTCGGCCCGCCCAACAGCAAGCTCACGTCTCTCGAGGCGCTGAAGAAAGAGAAGAAGCCGCTCAAGGTCGCGTGGGTCGAGACGTCGAGCGCCACCGGCTACGTCATCGCCAAGGCCACGCTGCTCGCCGCGGGCATCAACCCGGCGCAGAGCTTCGAGACGCAGGACTTCCTCGGCTCGCACGACGCGGTCTGCAAGGCGGTGCTCGAGGGAAAATATGATCTCGGCGCGACGTTCTCTGATCAGGCCGTCAACAACACGCGCGCCACCGGCTGCATCAGCGCGCTCGGGAAGAAGGCCGACACGTTGAAGATCATCGCGCAGTCGGCCGAGGTGCCGAACGACGTGGTGGTCGCCGGCCCGAAGTATTCGTCGGGCAAGACCGACGCCATCATCTCGTTCGCGAAGTCCATCGCTCCCTCGGCCGACGGCAAATCGATTCTGCAGCGCTCGCTGCTCGCCGAAGGCATCGCGCCGGTGAGCGACGAAGACTTCGCTCCGGTGCGCAAGGCGCTCGACGCGTTCGTTCCGTGAGCTCCACATGACGCCGCGACGCAAACGGCTGTTGATCATCCTCGGTGTGCTGCTGCTCGTCGGAGTGCCCGCCGATTATTGGTTCCTCCGCGAGAGCGGTGAGCCGAAGAGCACCTTCGCGCTCGACGGCGACGAGCTGCACAAGCTCGCAGACGCCGTGCCCGGCCCGAAGGTCACCGAGATTCACGTCGAGCACATGGCGGGCTTCGAGTTTCCCGGCATCGCGGTCGTCGCCGGCGACAGCTGGTCGCTCACCACGATGCCCGTCTACGCGTACCAGCTGGTGTTCGACGACGGCTCCACCGCGCTCATCGACAGCGGCATGGACGAGAAGACCACCAAAGGCGAAGGCGGCACCTTCTTCGACGGCGAGTCGTTCGGTCGCGTCGAAGCAGCGCTCGAAAAGGCGACGTGGTGTGTCGTCACCCACGAGCACTACGACCACCTCGGCGGAGTCGCGGTGCACCCGAAGCTCGACGCGCTCGCGGGCAACGTGGTGCGACTGACGAAGGAACAGCTCGTCGACCCTTCGAAACGAAAGCCGCTCGTCTTCACCGAAGCGCAGGTCGGCAAGCTGCAAACGCTCAGCTACGAGAAGCTGGTGCCCATCGCTCCGGGCGTGGTCGTCATTCGCGCCGCGGGCCACACGCCGGGCATGCAGATGGTCTACGTGCGCCGCGCCGATGGAGAGGAGTACCTCTTCGTCAGCGACGTCGCGTGGCACCGCGACAACTGGCAGCGCGTTCGCGAGCGCGCGCGGTTGGTGACGCAGCTCTTCCTCGGAGAAGACCGCGACGCCGTGCTCGCGCAGCTCGCTGCCATCAAGGCGCTGGCCGAGAAGAACCCGAAACTGCACGTGGTGCCCGGGCACGACGGCGTGGTGATGGACGAGCTGCTCGGCGCGAAGCTGCTGACTTCGCGCTTCGTGCCATGATGTGCGGTGAATGAGCCGGCCCCGATTTCTCCGCGCTGCGGTGCTCGCGTTCGCGCTGATCAGCGGCTGCACTTGCGGCCCGCTGGGAATCGACAGCACGCGCTTCGCCTGTGAGAGCGACGCCGACTGCACGAGCGGCTTCGTGTGCGCAGACATCGGCGGCGGTGGCGCAGAGTGCGTGCGGCCCGAGCAGGTGATTCCTCCCGACACGTCCGACGCTGGCGATGCGAGTGACGCGGGCACTCCAGATGCGGGCACGCCCGACGCCGGAGCGATGGAGGACGCAGGCAACGACGATGCCGGCGCCGACGCCGGTGATGACGCAGGCTTTGACGCAGGTGACGTGGACGCCGGCTTCGACGCGGGGGAAGACGCAGGCGTCGACGCCGGCCCCGATGACGCAGGCTTTGACGCAGGAGTGGATGCCGGTGTCGACGCCGGCATCGATGACGCGGGCCCACCCGCTTCACGTCTCGCCATCACCACGCCGCCGCAGACCACCGCCACCGGAGCCTGCTCGCAGGTCTTCCTCGTCGAGACGCGCGACCTCACCAACGCCGCGACGCCGGTGATGATGAACACCACGGTCACGCTCGACGGCGGCACGTCTGGCCTCTTGTCGTTCTACGCCTCGAGCAACTGCGGCGGAGCGGCCACCACCACCGTCACCGTGCCGTCGATGCAGTCGCTCACCACCTTCTACGCGCGCGGCTCCGACGCGGGCACGTTCGTCATCACCGCCTCGGCCGCGGGCCTCACCGCGACGACGCAGACCTTCACCGTGATGAACCCGCCGACCTCGCTGGTCTTCACGTCGACTCCGCCTTCGACGGTGCGCGGCGGCACGTGTCTCACCGCGAGCATCGAAGCGCGTCGCGGCACCGTCGCCACTCCGGTGACCAGCAACACCACCGTCAGCCTCACGCCCACCACCGCCGGCGCGGTGCGTTTCTATTCCGACTCCGCGTGCGCGAACTCCATCACCACGTTGCAGCTCGCGACGGGTGAGAGCCTCGGCGTGTTCTTCATGAAGCCGCTCACCGGTGGCATGCAGACCATCACCGCCGCCGCGCCGTTCGGCTCCGTGATGCAGACCATCAACGTCACCTCCATCGTGCGGCGCAGCTCGTGCGTGATTCCTCCCGCGACGCTCCAGAGTGACGGCGGCATCGCCAACTCGCTGAGCGTCACGTGCACCATTTCACCGGCGCTCGTCTCGACGGCCGCGGCGATGCTCTTCACGCAGGCGACCGCGCTCACCGACGGCGGCACGGGCGTTCTCGACGGAGGGCTCGTCACCGACGGCGGCGTCGGCGCCTTCGAGCCGCGCTGCCGAATCGCGACCACCACCACGATGACCTGCAACCGCGCGCAGGACAACGCAGCGACCGAGATTCACTTTCAGGTCGCCGAGATTCCCGCGAACTTCAGCGGCCAGCGCGTGACGACCACCGGCTGCCCGGCGCTCGCGACCTTCCCCACGCCCATCACCACCACCAAGAGCTTCGTGCTCAAGACGACGCAGAGCGACTCGGTGAACTTCGACGACGACGACACGCTGAGCGCCGAGCTCATCTCCACGACGCAGGTGGGCCTGAGCCCCAACGCGTGCACCGGCGCCGACGTGCAGCTGTTGTTCTGGGACGGGCTGACGGTGACGCGCGGTCGCGTCGATGGCGGCATGCCGCTCGGCGTGAACAGCGTGACGGTGAGCGGTCTGCCCGCGGTGGGCACCAACACCGCGTTGCTCGTCGCTCCGTCGACCACGCTCGATGGGCAGCGACAGATGTGCAGCGCGATGATTCGCGCCTCGAGCCCGTCGACCACCTCACTCACCTTCACGCGCGGCCAGGGCGATGCGGGCTGCGTGCTGACGGCGATGGAAAATCTGTTCTGGGAGCGCATCGACTTCGGCTCCCGCGCGGTGGTGCGGCAGTTCACGACCACGTTCTCGCCCGGAGAGTTCCGCCGCAACGTCACCATCACGCCGGTCGACACCACGCGCAGCGTCGTCTTCTCGTCAGCGCAGCTCGTCGGCGGCCAGGGCACGGGCGAGAGCGACGAAGGCGGGCCGAGCAACTGGCTGGAAGGCGGTTTCCAGACGGTGCTCACCGCGACCAACAACGTGCAGGTGATTCGCACCAGCGCCAACTCGACGGCGAGCATCACGTTCTACGTCGCGGAACTGCTCCCGTAGTTGTAGGCGTGCTGCCTCATGAAGCCGTGGAAGACCATCGCGACCGACGGAAAGTGGACGCTGCGTCAGCGTGACGCGGAGTTCATGGTGCAGGTCGACGGAAAAATCCTGATGACCTCGCGCCGGCACGGCAGCGAAGACGAGCTCGCTCGTGTCGGCTGCGCCCGCGTGAATTCTTCCGCGCCGCACGTGCTCATCGGAGGCCTGGGGTTCGGCTTCACGCTCCGCGCGGCGCTCGACAATCTGCCCGACGGCGCGAAGGTGACGGTCAGCGAGCTCTCGCAGCACGTCGTGGAATGGAATCGCGGCGGCACGCTCGCCGAGTTGCACGGCAACGCGCTCGAAGACCACCGCGTGACGGTCGAGGTCGGCGACGTGCAGCGCCTGCTCTCGAAGAATCGCGGCGCGTACGACGTGGTGCTGCTCGACATCGACAACGGACCCTTCGCGGTCACCGTGCAGGACAACGAGTCGATGTACAGCATCGGTGGATTGTCGTCGGTGCGCGCGTCGATGAAGAAGGGCGGCCGCCTTGCGGTGTGGAGCGCGAGCACGCACCCCGGCTTCAACAAGCGGCTGCGTGAGGTGGGCTTCGTGCCGTCAGTCGAGAAGACGGGCGACGGTCAGCACCTGGTCTTCATCGGCGATCTCTGAAGCTACTTGCCCTTGCAGGCCGCGCGCGCACCAGCGAGCGCACCGAAGAACTTCTTCGCGCGTTTCGCGTCGGCGTCGGTGTCGCCGAGCGCGAACACCAGCGTCGAGCCGCTCGATTTCTGACCTTCATCGGTGACGGTCTCGATGACGTCTCCGTCGGTGGTGACCTCGATGCCGTGGCTGCCGGTGAAGCCGCCGGCGTTGGTCTGCACTTCCGATTGCTTCACGTTCACTTTCCCGAGCGGGAGCGTGGTCACGTACGAGTACTTCATCATCTTCGTCGCGCAGGTCGTGCGCACCTTGAGCGAACAGTCGACCTGCTCGACGCTGAAGGAGCACTCCTTGTTGTTGATGTTCCGCTTCGCGCCATCGAGCGCGGCAGCGGCGTCGGCGACGGGCTTGGGCGGAGCGGCGAGCACGACGGACGCGACGGCAACGGCCACTGCGAGCGACATCACTTCTCCTGAGTCTTCTCAGCGGCTGCCTTGCGACGGCTGAGCTCGATCATCTTCCGATAAGCGAGCCACGCCACCAAGACGATGACCGCCATCGCAGCCATTCCGAGGTTTTCGCGCACCGGGTTGAAGTCGTGCGGCGAGGGTTCGGCGGCGAGGAGGAGCAGGCGCATGCCTCCTACATCACACACACGCTCGGCCCGCGCACGTCGGCATGCGTCGACCCATCAGTGCAGCTGCGCGAAGAGGTGAGCGGTGACAGTGGTCAGGTCACGCTCTTGAAGCTGGCCAATCGGCCCCGACGGAGCGCGCAGAAAATCGGTGTCCACCTCGCCGAGCACGGTCAGGTGTGCCCCCACGTCGAGGCGCAGCGTGGCCTTGAGACCGACTCGCGGCGGAGCGCCCCGCTCGGAAGAGTACTGAGTCAGGCCGTCGACGCCGCTCACCCACGCCTCTCGCACGCCAGACAGGCCAGGCGGTGGGTTCGCACCAGGCGTTGGGTTGCCGAAGAAATGAACGACCGCCGGTTGCGCGATGCGCGTCGCGAGCCCGAGCACCACCGGCCCGAAGCGACGGTCGAAGCCCACCTGCGCGATGAGCGCCGGGTCGACCGAGTCGAAGTTCAGCACCGCGAACGGACTGCTCCACAAGATTTGGCTGGGTGTGCGCAGCCGCAACGTCACGAACACGCGCTGCTCGAGCAGCATCGCCGCGAGCCGCAGCTGCGCGTAGAGCGCCAGACCGACGGGGCGCGCGTCGAGCGGCTCCGCTGCACCGAGCTCGAGCTCCGACTCGAAGCCGAAACCAACGGCCGGCAGCGCGCTGAATTGATCCGTGAAGCGCGAGGGATCATTTCCGTAGACCACGAAGTCGATGGGTCTCCCCGCCGCGCCGCGCGCCCAGGCGAACCGAAGCGCCGTCGCGGTGCGCGTGAGCGGAGGGTTGTTGGCCGCGTCGTTGATGCTCTGCTCGACGCTGAAGACGCCGACGCGCAGGTCGCTGCTCAAGCCTTCGTGCTGCACACCGAAGGCGGCGATCATCCACGGGCTGCGCACCGACGCGGGCGGCGAGATGATGATTCCCGAACCCTGCACCGTGCCCAGTGCGCCGCCGAGCGAGGCGTGCCACCAGCGGCCCGCGGCCGTGAAGTTCATCGATGGAGTGAAGCTGGCCGGCCGAAACGGACCTGGCGGCTCACCGAAATGGTTCGCCACATCGAACGCCACACGGAACACGTTCTGCGCGAACGGCACCAACCGCACCGAGAGCCGCACGTCTTCGGGCAGCCGCACCGACGCGTCGACGAACGAGCCCAGGTCGACGGGCAACAGCGTGCCCGGGTAGCTCACCAGCACCGACGCGCGACCGATGATTCGAAACGGACCCGACTCGCGCTCGAGGTCGACGCGAGCGTGAAGCATGGGCTCGACGTCGAGTTCCTGCGCGGGGTCTCGCAGCGGCGCGCGATACAGCGTCATCACGCCCGCGGTGGCCGCTCCGTCGAGACGCAACGGCTCTTCGGGCTCTTCCGCCGCGAACGACGCGCGAGCACAGACCACGAAGCTCAGGGCGAGCGCGCGTCTCAAAACCGCACCTGCCCGAGCAACAACCACCGCACGCCGCCGCTGCCGAGCTCGAGTTCACCGGCGACTCCGCCGATGTTTCCCGCGAGCCATGTGAGGCTGAACTTCACCGAGAGCCCCGTCGCACCCGGCGAAGGAGGAACGATGGTGGTGAGCTCGGTGGGCGGCTCGGCCGGGCTCGGCGAGGCGGTCCGCATCACGCGCACCAACACGCCCGGCCGCAGCCCCGTCTCGAGAATCTGCACGTCGGCGCCGGCCAGCGCGGTGAGCTCCGGCAGGCTCTGGCCCTGGTCGATGAGCTTCAACGCCGTGTCGAAGTTCACCTGCGTCGCGGTGCGAATTCGGCCCGTCGCGAAGACCCGCACCGGCCCGAGTCGCACGCGGCCCTGCAGGTCGACGAAGCCCGCCGACTGCGGAACGCCGGCGAACCACTGAGTACCGAAACCTCCCTCGAGCGTGACGCGCGCGGCGTTCGCGTGCCGACGAGGCTCGCGCGCGAGGAAGCGTTCGAAGCGCGTCGGGTCGGTGCGGTACGTCGCGAAGTCGAGCGCGGGCCCAACGTCTTCGTTCCACACGTACCCGGCGAGCGCGTCGCCAACCAACGCGAAGTTCGACAGCACCGCCGACTGGAGTGGGTCGATGAGGAGCTTGCCGTAGTCGAGCACCGCGCCGCGCACGTCGAAGCGCAGACCCGAGCTGGTGGTGCTCGCCACTCCGGCCAACACGCTCTGGCTCCAGCGAATCGGGCGCGTGAATGAAATGCCCGGGCGCAGCGCGAGCCACGCTCGAAACTGAGGCCCGTCGAGCGACACCGACAGCGCGGGGCTGAACGGCTGCGTGGTGCGGCCCCAGCGATTGGCCCAGTCAGTCGTCGGCAACAGCACGTTGGCGTTGAGCGGCAGCAGCCGGAAGTTGAGTGTCCACCCGCGGCGCACGCGCGCGCTGACGTCGAGGGAACTCCCGAGGTCTTCTCCCGAAAGTGCGGAGCCGAACGCGTCGAACTGCAGCAACACCGACGCCCGGCCCGAGAGCGTCACCTCGCCGAACTCGCGCGCCACGCCGAGCTGCCCGTGCACGAAGGGCACGATGCGCACGCCTTCGGTCGCCTGCACGCCCGTCGACGCCGCGCCGTGCACTTCGGTCGCGCCCAGCACCACCACCAACACGAAGAGCATGGACGCGAGACTGTCATTAAGGTGCGCGCGTGCTCACGCGAATGTTGATGACCGCTTCGTTGTTGGTGACCTCACCTGCGCTGGCGCACTTCATCCTCGAGGCGCCGGCCAACGACTCCGAGCAGAACCTGCTGGGCGACCCGCAGAAAGCGCCTCCGTGCGGCGACCAGGGCATGTCGACGCCGAGCGGAGTGGTGACCACCTTCGTCGCCGGTCAGACCATCACCATCAAGCTGAGCGAGACCATCTTTCATCCCGGGCACTACCGCGTCGCGCTCGGCTTGAACGGCCCGGGCGACTTGCCCGCCGAGCCGCCGGTCGACGCGGGGACCACGGCGTGTGGCAGCGCTCCCATCGATCCCAACCCGCAATTTCCGGTGCTCGTCGACGGCGCGCTGGTGCACACCACGGCGTTCTCGGGGAAGCAGACGATTGAGGTGACGTTGCCGGCCGACAAGACGTGCACGAACTGCACGCTGCAGGTGCTGGAGTTCATGTCCAACCACCCGCTGAACATGCCGGGCGGCTGCTACTACCACCACTGCGCGACCATCAACGTCGTGGCGGGCGACGGCGGCACTCCACCCGAGGGCGGAGTGCCCAACATGCCTTCGAAGATGGGCTGCGGCTGCGGTGCGACCGACGCGTTCGCGAGCGTGCTGTTCGGTTCAGCGTTGTTGCTTGCAACGCGGCGACGAAAGCCTCATGTCGCGCCTCGCGCATGAGCCGAATTCACCGACAGCTTCCTCCGAAGGGCACGAAGGTTGGTCTCGCATTCTCGGGTGGTCTCGACACCCGCGCCGCCGTGGCGTGGATGACGAAGAAGGGCGTCGAGGTCTACGCGTACACCGCCGACCTCGCGCAGCCCGACGAGAAGGACGTGAACGACATTCCGCCCATCGCGCTCAAGCACGGCGCGAAGGTGGCGCGGCTCATCGACACGCGTGACGCGCTGGCGCGCGAAGGGCTCGCGGCGATTCAGTGCGGCGCGTTCCACCTGCACGTGGGCGGTCGGAAGTACTTCAACACCACTCCGCTCGGTCGCGCGGTGACGGGCACCGCCATCGTGCGCGCGATGAAGGCCGACGACGTGCACGTGTTCGGCGACGGCAGCACGCACCGCGGCAACGACATTCAGCGCTTCTACCGCTACGGCATTCTCGTCGACCCCGACCTGAAGATTTACAAGCCGTGGCTCGACACCACGTTCGTAACGGAGCTCGGTGGCCGCAAGGAGATGTCGGAGTTCCTCAACTCCATCGGCCTGCCGCACACCATGAGCGTCGAGAAGGCGTACTCGACCGACTCGAACATGCTGGGCGCGACGCACGAGGCGAAGGACCTGGAGCACCTCGACAAGTCGATGAAGGTCGTGAACCCCATCATGGGCGTCGCGCACTGGAAGAGCGACGTGAAGGTCGATGCCGAGACGGTCACGGTGACGTGGGAGCGCGGCGTGCCGGTGGCGCTCAACGGCAAGCGCTACGAGTCGCTGGTGTCGCTGTTCCTCGAGGCGAACAAGATTGGCGGGCGGCACGGGCTCGGCATGTCTGATCAGATCGAGAACCGCGTCATCGACGCCAAGAGCCGCGGCATCTACGAGGCGCCGGCGATGGCGCTGCTGCACCTCACGTACGAGCGAATCCTGTCGGCGGTGCACAACGAAAACACGACCGACCTGTACTGCACGCTCGGCCGCCGCCTCGGTCGCCTGCTGTACGAAGGCCGCTGGTACGACCCCGAAGCGATGCTGGCGCGCGAGTCGCTGGTGCGCTGGGTGTCGACGGCCATCACCGGTGAAGTGACGCTCGAACTGCGTCGCGGTGACGATGTGACGATTCTGAAGACCGACGCTGCGCAGTCCGCGTACGCGCCCGAGAAGCTGTCGATGGAGAAGACCGTCGGAGCGTTCTCTCCGGAAGACCGCATCGGCGCGCTCGAGCTGCAGAACCTGAACGTGAGCGACAACCGCGCGCTGCTGCTGCACTACGCCGACGCGCTCAAGCTCGCTCCGGGCGGCGAGTCGATCAAGAACCTGCTCGACGAGTGAAGACTGCATTGGGTGGGCAGTCGGGTGGGCTTTCTGTGCCGCGCACACGACGCCTCACGTGACGAGCGCCGTCGCCGCGGTGCCTGCTACTCAGCCAGCATGCGCGTCGGCTTCGTCCTCTTTCCGAATCTCACGCAGCTCGATTTCACCGGGCCGCTGCAGGTCCTGCATCGCATGCCGGGCGCGGAGGTCGTGCTCGCCGCGAAGACGCTCGCGCCGATTCCTTCCGATTGCGGGTTGTCACTCGTTCCCACGCGCACGTTCGCGACGTGTGAGCCGCTCGATTTGATCTGCGTGCCGGGTGGCTTTGGAATCGAAGCCGCCATCGGCGACGACGAGACGATGCGCTTCGTCTCCGAGCAGGGGGCGC
The DNA here is from genome assembly GCA_047600485.1 of Archangium sp. Taxonomy (GTDB): domain Bacteria; phylum Myxococcota; class Myxococcia; order Myxococcales; family Myxococcaceae; genus Archangium_A. Next base: position 7,786,896 of record JASGKS010000001.1, on the reverse strand, counting down.
GCGCGAAATGGGTCACCAGCGTCTGCACCGGAGCCTTCGTCCTCGGCGCCGCCGGTTTGCTGCGCGGGAAACGCGCGACGACGCACTGGGCCTACCACCACCTTCTTCCCACGGTCGGCGCGACGCCGGTCAAGGCCCGCACCGTGCGCGATGGGAACGTCTTCACCGGCGGCGGAGTGACCGCCGGCATCGACTTCGCCTTCACCCTCGCTGCCGAGCTGTGCGGAGAAGCCGCGGCGCGCACCATTCAGCTCTCGCTCGAATACGACCCGTCACCGCCGCTCGACGGAGGCACGCCCGGCCGCGCGTGGCCCGAGACGAAGCAGACGCTCGACGCGCGCTACGTGCAGCGCCTCGCCGCGACCGAAGCCGCCGTCACCCGCCGCCTCCGCTAACTCCCTCTCCTTGCGAAGCGGGGAGAGGGCCGGGGTGAGGGGCCGGTACGAGCACCTTCAGAACGGCTGATAGCAATCGAAGTTGGTCTGCTCGCAGATGCGACCATCGCGAAGGCGCGCCCACATCGAAATGCGAGCGTTCAACTTTCCACCCGCGGGCGTCTGGCTCAGCGGAACCTTGAGCGTCGCCGACCAGTCGACGTCGAGCGCCACGGTGTCACCCAGCTCGAGCTCGCGCCGAATCACGTAGCGCTGCTCGGCGAGCACCTTCGGAGCCTGCGTCGACGCGCTGAGCAGCTCGTCACGTGAGCGCGTGCGACCCGAGGGCACCAGCCGGTTCGGCAGCTCGTTCATCACCACGTCGTCGGTAAAGAACGCCGCCAGCTCGTCCGGAGCCGCAAAGCGTTGCAAGGCCGCCAGATACCCACGCACCACGTCGAGATTGGTTGGAGACATTGCACAACCCTAGTTGTACAACCTTGGTTGTGCAACTCGATCTCCAGTCACCCCTCCTCGACGTCGGTCATTTCGGTGGTTTCCTGAGTCAGCTCTTCGAGCAGGCGGTGTTCGAGCGCCTCGAAGCGCAGGGCTTCGCCGGCCTCGCGCGCTCGCATGGCTACGTGGTGCAGAGGCTGATCGACGGCTCCCGTTCGGTGAGCGCCATCGCCCGCGACCTCGAGGTCTCGCAGCAGGTGGTCTCGAAGTGGGCCGCCGAGCTGACCGAGCTGGGCCTGGTCGAGCCCGCTCCCGGCGCCGACAAGCGTGAGCGTCGCGTGCAGCTCAGCAAGCGCGGCAAGCAGTGCCTGCGCGTCTCGCGGGAAGCGCGGGCGAAGGTCACCCGCAAGCTCGAGCAGCAGCTCGGCGCCAAAGCGCTCGCGCGGCTGCGAGACGAGCTCGTCGAGGCCCTTGGTGCGCTCGGAGGACTCGACGCGATTGCCACCCGGCGCGTGCGTCCGCCGCGCAGCTGAGCCACGCTCCCGGTCGTGCGCTCCCTTTCCTGTCTGCTGCTCGTCGCGTGGTGTTGCGCCTGCGCTCCGTCTCAGGAACCAGAGCTCGCGGCGAGCGTGAGCCAGGCGGTCTTCAACGGCACCGCAGCTCCGACCGAGAACCAGGTCTTCCTGCTCGACATCCGCACCAACACCGGCAGCGCGGTCATCTGCAGCGCGGTGCTGGTCACTCCGCGGGTGCTGCTCACCGCCGCGCACTGCGTCGACCCGGCGTTTCACGGAGCGGCGTCGGTCACCGTGCGCGCGCTCAACAAGCCCGACACGTCGAACCTGATGCTCAGCGACACCATCGTGGTGGTCACCATCGCGCGGCATCCGATGTGGAACGTGGCCGACTCCGAGAGCGACTACGACCTCGCTGCCCTGCTGCTGACCAGCGCGCCGGTGAACGTCACGCCCGCGCCGATGTCGTCGAACTTCGCGAACCCGGTGGGCTCGATGGTGAAGGTCGTCGGCTACGGGCGGCTCGTCGAGAACATGCCGTCCACCTCGGGCACACGGCGCTCCTCGACGCTCAGCGTGACGGCCGCCACGCCGCTCCACATTCAGTTCGGAGATTCGATGAACGGCCTGTGCGTCGGAGATTCCGGCGGCCCGTCGTTCTCGGGCGCCGAAGTGGTCGGCATTCACTCGCGCACGCCGGGCACCGCGCTGTGCGACGAGGGCATCGACATTCGCGTCGACTCGCACCGCGACTTCATCGACGCCTTCATCGCCGCGAATGATCCACCGCGCTGCACCGCTGACGGCCGCTGCGCCGCGACGTGCACGACCGCCGACCCCGATTGCACCTGCGTCGCCGATGGCAATTGCGTGCGCGGCTGCGCGCAGACCGACCCTGACTGTTCACCCTGCGTCGCCGATGGAAGCTGCGGAGCGAGTTGCGGTTCGACCGACCCCGACTGTTGCAAGAGCGACGGCACGTGCGACTCGGCGTGTGGTTCGGCAGACGTCGACTGCTGCGCGAGCAACGGCACGTGCGGAGTCGGCTGCGGCGCGACCGATGCCGATTGCTGCAAGAGCGATGGAGCCTGCGACTCGGCGTGCGGAAACACCGACGTCGACTGCCGTTGCCGCGCGGGCGACGCACTGTGCGGAACGGGGTGTGGCGCGGCCGACTCCGACTGCTGTCGCGCCGACGGAACGTGCGACGCAGCGTGCGGAAGCAGCGACGTCGACTGCCGCTGCCAGAGCGATGGGCGCTGCGACGACGGCTGCGCGAGCGTCGATGTCGATTGCTGTGCGAGCGACGGCCAGTGCACCGTGGCGTGCGGAGCGAGTGATGCCGACTGCGCGCCTGATGGAGCGAAGTGTGCGAGCGAAGCAACGTGCGTGGGCGGAGCGTGCGTCGATGGAACCTGCACGCGCGTCTGCAGCGACGACGCGGTGTGCACCGGTGGCGCGACCTGCAGAAACGGACACTGCCGCACCGGCTGCGGCTGCTCGAGCGCAGAAGGCCTCGGCCTCGGAGTGGTGTGGCTCGTGCTGAGACTCGCGAGACGGCGCCCGCGAAGACGGTGAAGGCTCGAGGACGCGTCGCGATGGCTGAGTGGAGTTGCTTGAGATGTCGTCAGTGAGTGCTTAATCACCTGTTCAGTGCATGTCAGGCAATGAAGTCTGAAAGCACGCACGGCTCCCGCCACTGTCAGCGATGATGACAGGGCCGCGTGGCACGTGCGGTTTTCGGCAGGGCGTTCACACCAGGCGGACGTACAGAACTGGGAACGAAGGTGATGACAGGGGCCGCACACTCGGGCAGGCAGCGGGCCTTCCGATGACCGCCGCGGAGCAGGTCCCCACCGCAGAAGAGAAAGTGAAGCCGAGATTTCGCGGCTCGTTTCACCTCGTCGGCTTCGTGGCGTCGCTCTTCGGCCTCTTCGAGATGTGCATCGCGCCCATCGATGGCTGGCGCTACGTCGCCGGCATCATCTACGGCGTCTCGCTGATGCTGATGCTCGGGCTGTCCGCGCTCTACCACCGCCCGATGTGGTCACACGCCGCGCGCAATCGGCTGCGAGCCGTCGACCACCTCGGCGTGTTCTTCCTCATCGCCGGCTCGTACACGCCGATGGCCGCGCTGCAGTCACCCGACGCGGCGACGCCCGGCCTCATCGGCATGTGGCTCGGAGCCGTCGGCGGCATGGTGCACGCGATGATCAACCTGCACGGCAGCCGCATCGCCCGCGCGCTGGTCTACGTGGTGCTCGGCCTCTGCGCCGCGCCGATGGTCTACAGCCTGCCGCCGTGGATCGGCGTCACCCGCACCCTGATGCTCGCGGCCGGTGCAGCGACCTACATCGTCGGAGCCGCCGTCTACGCGCGCCGCTGGCCGAACCCGAACCCCGCAGTGCTCGGGTATCACGAGGTGTTTCACTTCCTCACGCTCATCGCTGGCGGGCTCCACTACGCCGTCATCTGGTCGGTGCAGCAGCACTGACGCAGGCTCAGCTGCGGCCACCGCTACGTGAATTTGGCTGCTTGGCGCTGCAGAGCGTGGGTCAAGACTGCATTGATGGTGGTGGTGGTGGCGGGTCTTTCGCCGTGCCAAAAGGCCTGCTTGCCTCTCAGTTTTGAGGCGAATTTTGCTCGGTTTTCACCGAAGCGTGAAAGTGGCTGTTGGAACAGCCAAATTCACGTAGTGGTGGCCGCACCTGAGCAGAATTTGCTCGAGTCGAGGGGCTGCGCGCTTTTCGGCACGGCGAAAGACCCGCCAGCACCACCACCATCAATGCAGTGAACTTTTCGCCGCGCGCGGGTTCCTCTCTCCTGCATGACTCTGCGCCGCGCGTTCGCGCTCATCGCCGTCTTCTGCGTCACGGTCTTCGCCATCCGCGCGATCGTCCACTTCACGACCAACCCCGAGCGGCCCTACGACTCGACGCCCACGTTCTGGGTGGTGTGGCTGATCAGCTCCGCGTTCGCCGCGCTCGTTCTCGTGCGCCAGGCGAGTGTGAAGAACGGCCACGGCTCGTGGCGCCAGCTCGGCTGGCACGCTGACGCCCTCGCCCCGCACCTCGCGCTCGGCGTCGCCGTCGGAGCCCTCTCCATCACCATCAACGTCCTCACCTCGCTCGTCGTCGGAGCGACGCTCAGCGAAGACCTCGAGACCATCACCGGCTACAGCTCGAGCGAGCGCGCGGTCTTCATCGCCATCGGTCTGCAAGCCGCGTTCATCGAAGAATCACTCTTCCGCGGAAACCTGCAGCCGCTCCTCGTGGCGCGTTGGGGCCGCGTGGTCGGCCTGCTCGCCACCGCCGCCATCTTCAGCGCGTACCACCTCGACCCGCGCCCCTTCTCGCTCGCCAGCAAGTTCTGCGTCGGCCTCGTCTACGGCGCAGCGCGCGAACTCACGAGGGGCTCGCTCGTCGCTTCCGGCTTCGGTCACTTCCTCGTGTGGACCACCGTGGGGAGCTTCTGAGCTACGACGCGCCCCATGCGCATCGCCTGCATCGGCGGAGGCCCCGCGGGTCTCACCTTCGCCCTGTTGATGAAGAAGTCGTTCCCTTCCATCGACATCGAGGTCTTCGAGAAGAACAAGCCCGATGACACCTTCGGCTGGGGCGTCGTCTTCTCGAAGGAAACGCTCGGCAACCTCCGCGACGCCGACGCGCCGATGCTCGACGCCATCGAGTCGCGCTTCGCCTACTGGGACGACATCGAGACCTTCGTGCGCGGTCAGAAGACCGTCTCCACCGGGCACGGCTTCTGCGGCCTCGCGCGCAAGGACCTGCTCGAGCTGTTGCAGAAACGCTGCGTCGAGCTCGGCGTGAAGGTGCAGTTCAACCGCGACACCACCTACGACGACGTGAAGAGCGCCGACCTCGTCATCGGCTGCGACGGCGTGCACAGCCCGCTGCGCGAGAAGTACGCCGACGTATTCCGCCCCTCGCTCGACTGGCGCAAGTGCAAGTTCACCTGGCTCGGCACCACGCAGAAATTGAACGCGTTCACTTTCCACTTCAAGGAGACGCCCTTCGGCCTCTTCCAGGTGCACGCCTACCCGTTCACCAAGGACGGCGAGCCGATGCAGCCCTCGGGAGCGCGCTCGACCTTCATCGTCGAGTGCCGCGAAGACGTGTGGAAGAAGGCCGGCCTCGACACGAAATCAGAAGCCGAATCGGTCGCGTTCCTCGAGGAGATTTTCAAGACCGAGCTGAACGGCGAACGGCTGTGCCCCAACAAGTCCATCTGGCGCACGTTCCCCACCATCAGCTGCGAGAAGTGGCGGCACGGCAACCTGGTGCTGATGGGTGACGCGGTGCACACCGCGCACTTCTCCATCGGCTCGGGCACCAAGCTGGCGATGGAAGACGCCATCGCGCTCCACCAGACGATGAAGACGCACGCGCTGAACGTGAACGCCGCGCTCGACGCCTACGAGACGGCGCGCAAGCCCGAGACGATTCGCGTGCAGCGCGCCGCGCAGACCAGCCTCGAGTGGTTCGAAAACGCCGCGCGCTACGTCAGCCAGCCTCCCGCGCAGTTCACGTTCAACTTGATGACGCGCAGCAAGCGCATCACCTGGGACAACCTGCGCACCCGCGACCCGCAGCTCGTCGCGCGCGCCGACGCCGAGTTCGCGCAGCGCGCCCACAGCAAGCACAAGTCGAACGGCTCGCCGCCGCCGCCGCTCTTCGCGCCTTTCAAGCTGCGCGAGCTGACGCTGCAGAACCGCGTGGTCGTCTCTCCGATGTGCCAGTACTCGGCGACCGACGGAGTGCCCGACGACTGGCACCTCGTGCACCTCGGCAGCCGCGCGCTCGGCGGCGCGGGGCTCGTCATCACCGAGATGACCGACGTCTCACCCGAAGGCCGCATCACGTACGGCTGCGCCGGCATCTGGAACGACGCGCAGGCCGCGGCGTGGAAGCGGGTGGTCGACTTCGTGAAGACGCGCTCCACGTCGGCCATCGGCATGCAGCTCGCGCACGCCGGCCGCAAGGCGAGCTGGTCGTTGCCGTGGGAAGGCGACACCTGGCTCAAGCCCGACCAGAACCCGTGGCAGACGCTCGGGCCGTCGGCGATTCCGTACAAGGCGACCTGTCACGTGCCGAAGGCGATGGACGCGGAAGACCTGGCGCGCGTGAAGCAGGCCTTCGTCGACGGAGCGAAGCGCGCTGATGTGTGTGGCTTCGACTTCATCGAGCTGCACGCCGCGCACGGTTACCTCCTCTCGACCTTCCTCTCGCCGCTCACCAACCGCCGCGAAGACGCGTACGGCGGCTCGCTCGAGAAGCGCATGCGCTACCCGCTCGAGGTCTTCGAAGCGGTGCGCGCGGTGTGGCCCAAGCACAAGCCGATGGGCGTGCGCGTGTCGGCGACCGACTGGCTGGGGCCGACGGGGCAGACGGTGGAAGACACGGTGGCTTTCGCGCGCGAGTTGAAGGCGCGCGGGTGCGACGTGCTCGACGTGTCGTCAGCCGGCAACGTTCCGGAGTCGAAGGTCGAATACGGCCGCATGTACCAGGTGCCGTTCGCCGAAGCGGTGAAGGTGGGCGCCGACCTTCCCGTGATGGCGGTGGGAGGCATCATGAGCGCCGACCACGCCAACACCATCGTCGCCGCGGGCCGCGCCGACTTGTGCGCGATGGCGCGCGAGCACTTGAGCGACCCGTACCTGACGCACCGTCACGCGCAGGCGGAGAACGTCGACTTCGTGAGCTGGCCGAAGCAGTACCTGGCGGTGCGGCCGCGAAGGCCGAGCTGATCAACCCGCAGCGCGGCGAAGCGAATCAGTCGCGCACGTAATCGCGCGCTGGCCGTACGACGCGAGCTCACGCGCCAGCTCAGCCAACGAGCGGCCGGAGTTGCGCAGCAAGCTGGCCTTCAACACCATCGGCAGGTTGAAGCCGGTCACCACTTCGAGCTTCGCCTGCTGACACAGCGAGAGGCTCTGGGTGCACGGGCTGCCACCGACGAGGTCGGCGAAGACGATGACGCCATCACCCTGGTCGACGCGGTGCACGGCTTCACGAATCGTGGCGCGCAGCTGCTCGGGCGACGTGTCGGGAGCGACGCTGCAGGCAGTGGCGGCGGGCACGTCGCCCACAATCTGGGCAGCCGTCGCGAGGAGCTCCTCGGCGAGACGACCATGCGCTGCGATGACGAGACCCACCATCGGACGACTCCTGACTGGTGAGACCACTATACCGCGCACCGCCCCGCCGCAACTCGTCGTGCCGTACGGATCAGGCGTTCAGCCCAGCCTCTTCGGCCCTCATTTGAAGTCTCGGCGCTCGAAGAGGAAGCAGCCCAGCGCCAACAGCACGCTCGCGTAGGCCAGCGCGTAGACGGTGGCACTGCCCAGCTCACCCCAGCTCGTGGGGTCCAGGTACGTCGCTCGCTGCTTGAAGTCGACGCGCTCGAGGTTGGGGAGCAGGTAATAAGCGGCGTACGCGAGGGCCTTGGTGATGGCCGACTCCGAGCGGACGGCCATCGCGTAGACGTCGCGCGACATGTGACCCACGAAGTACAGGCCGATCGTCGAGCTCACCGCCACGTACTGCGAAGCAAAGGTGGCGAAGAGGAAGCCCACCGCGCTCAAGATGATGACTTCGAGCAGCACGCCGACGAACGCCGCGAAATGCGGGTGGCCGATGGGTGCGCCCTGGACGAGCAGCTGGGCCCAGAACAGCACGGCCATGATCAACGTCACGAACGCCACGGTGGCCAGAGCGCCCAGGAAGCGACCGACGACGAACGCGCTGCGGCTGATGGGCTTCGACATCACGATGAAGATGGTGCGCCGCTCGATTTCCTTCGGGAGCAGCGCGGTCGACAGGAAGATCGACAAGAACACCGCGATGAGGCTCATCACGCCGAGGCCGATGTCGGTGATGACGCGCGCGAAGGTGACGACCGTGAACTCGAGCGCGAACGTCGCGGCGAAGATCATCGCGAACGCGAAGAGGAACACCACGACCGTCACCCGATTGCGGCGCGACTCGCGGAAGCCGTTGACGATGAGCGCGAGCAGCGCAGTCATGAAATTTCACTCCCCACGCGCTGGCCGCTTTCCTTCACGGCCTTCAAGAACAGCTCTTCGAGCGAGACCTGCACGCGCCGCAGCTGCGTCAGCCGCGCTCCCGAGTTGATCAACGTGCCCAACACCTCGCGGTCGTGCACCTGGTCGAACCGCAACACGTGGCGCGACTCGAGCGCTTCGACGCTGGCCAGCTTCGGCTTCAACGTCTCGAGCACTTCGGGCTTCGCCTCTTCGACCGTCGCCTCGACGATGGCCTGGTCGTTCTTGAGCAGCGACACCACCGTGCCCTCGCGCACCAGCTTGCCGCCGATGATGACGGCCACGCGGTCACACAGCGACTCCACGTCGGGAATGATGTGGCTGCAGAAGAGCACCGTCGTTCCGCGGCGGCGTTCTTCGAGCACGATCTCTCGCACCAGCTGACGGCCGAGCACGTCGAGACCCGAAGTCGGCTCGTCGAGCACGAGCAGCTTCGGTTGCGTCACCAGCGCCTGCGCCAGCGACGCGCGCTGAATCATGCCCTTCGAGTAGCGGCGAACCTGCAGGTCGGCCGCGCCCGTCATGCCCACGCGCTCCAGCACCGCGTTGACGCGCGTGGTGAGCTCCGGCTCGCGCATGCCGTTGAGCTGCGCCGACAGCCGCACCATCTCGCGACCGGTGAGGTACTCGTAGGGGGCGGGGTTCTCGGGGAGAAAGCCGGTCTGCGAGCGCGCCTCGACGGCGTTGGGCGAATGACCGAACACGCGCGCCGTGCCGCCGGTGGGCCGCACGAGGTCGAGCAGAATCTTGATGGTGGTCGACTTGCCGGCGCCGTTGGGGCCGAGCAGCCCGTAGACCACGCCCGGCTCGACGGTCAGCGACAGATCACGCAGCGCCTGAACGCGTTGCTTTCGAAACGAGCCAACCTGGTACTCCTTGGACAGCTTCTCGATCTGAATCGCGGCCTGAGTCATTGCTCGTAGATTTCGTAGCGGCGCTCGATGGAGGTGGACGTGGCGCGCCCGTCCTTGCCGATGGACATCTGGCCACCGGCGACGTCTTCGAGCGTACCCGTGACGTATTTCTTTTCGACCAATTCGTAGACGTCGGCCGGCTTGTGACCTTCGGCAGCGGTGAACGCCGCGATGGCCTTGTCGAGCTGCTGCAGCTGCACCTCGACCTTGAGCTGCAACAGCTTGCCTTCGAAGTCCTTGCGCGTCTCGTCGTCGGTGGCGTTGGCGAGCAGCTGCTCGGTGATGGCCACTGCGTCCTGCGCGTCACCGGAGTGCGCGAGCAGTCGCGCGGCGAGCGGCCCCATCCACGACGGGGCTCCGACCTTGCGGCTGCCCTCGAGGAACACCGCCGACGCTTCTTTGTACTGCTGCATCTGCGCGTAGAGCGCGTAGCCCAGGTACAGGTGGAGCCGCATGTCGTCGGGGAACTGCGTGAGCCCGCGGCGGAACAAGTCGGTCGCCAATTCACCGTTGGCCCACGTCAGGCGGCCCGTCTGAAAGGGGATGTTGAGACCGATGTAGATGTACGCGTGGTAAAACCGCGGGTCACTGTCGGTGAGGACGCGCCCGTACTCGTAGAGTGAGCGGTTCTTCTCTGCCGATTCTGCGTCGCCAATGGCGTTGAGGGTTCGCAGCCAATAGAGGTCGATCAACATCGGCTTGATCGAACGGCTGACGGTGTTGATGACGCCGGGTCGCAGGACGACCGGGCGCAAGTCGTTGCCGCGCAGGCGGCGCGAGGGTGGAGCGGCTACCAGCCAGCAGCCGATCACTCCTGCGACGACCCAAAGCCCAAGCCACCTGCTGCGCATTGCTTCGTCTCAGCTCACTCAGGGAACCTGGCAGCTCACATCGCTCTTGGCGTTGATGGGCGTGCCACCAGGCTCACGCAGGCCGGTGGGCGTCGCCTCGGCACAAGCGGCGGCACCGAGCTGGGCAAATTGAGAACCGATGAACCACAGGTCAGACGCATCGTCGTTGTCGACGTTGCCGACGGCGCACGCGGCGAAGTCGCAGTTTGGGCAGTTGCCGATGTTGTAACCGACGTTGCTGGTGGGAACGGCGGTCGTTGATGCACCGCTGAGGATCCACGTGACGGTTCCGAAGCCGCTGCCGACGCCGTTGAGCAAGTTGGTCGTCGAGTACGAACTGCCGTAGCGCGCGATGTCACCCTCGACGCCCTGGTACCCGCCCGGGGTGACGGTCGCTGCGGAGCGAGGCTCGAGCAGACCCGGGGTCGCGCCGCAGTTTGCGAAGTTGCCCGCCAGCGGCCCGAGGTCGTACAGGTAGCGGTTGCCTCGCTCGGGGGCGAAGCCGATCTCTGCGATGGCCGCCGAGTATCGATCTTTCTCACCGAAGCGGCTGCGCTCTCCGGTGAAGACAGCCTTCATGTTGGTGCGCGCCTCAGCCTGTTTTGACTTGGCCTGAAAGCGAATGAAGTTGGGAATCGCGATGGCGGCGAGGATGCCGATAATCCCAACCACGATCATCAACTCAACCAGCGTAAAGCCACGTTTGGCGCGCATAGGTTTCCCTCAAACAAAAGGAGGGCGGCGATTTGGGTCGCCGCCCCCCCGATGTCAGACGAAGTGGTTCAGAGAGCGCAGCTGACGTCGTTCTTGGTGTTGATCGACGAGCCCGGCTGCTCCTGCGTACCGGTCGGGGTCGCTTCCGAGCACGCCGTACCGGTGCCGATGACGCCGAACTGCGAGCTGAGACGCCACACGTCGGAGGCGACGTCGTTGTCGACGTTGCCGACCGCGCAGGCCGCGAAGTCGCACTGCGGGCAGTTCGTCAGGTCATAGCCGACGCTCGCCGACGGGACCGCGGTCGCCGAAGCGCCAGAAATCGCCCAGGTCACAGTACCGGCACCGGCCGTGGCGTTGGTGTTGAGGGGCGCAGTCGCGAAGGTGGTGCCGTAACGGAGCTGGTCGGCTTCAACGCCCGAGTAGCTGCCCGCCGTGATGGTCGCGGCCGAGCGAGGCTCGAGGGTACCGGCGAGGCAGTTGCCGAAGCCACCGGCCACGGGGCCGAGGTCGAACGCGTAGCGGTTACCACGCTCAGGAGCGAAGCCGATTTCTGCGATGAGCGACGAGTAGCGGTCACGCTCACCGAAGCGCGACTTCTGGCCGGTGAAGACCGCCTTGAGGTTCGTCTTCGCTTCCGACTGCTTCGAACGCGCCTGGAAGCGGATGAAGTTCGGGATAGCGATGGCGGCGAGAATGCCGATGATGGCGACGACGATCATCAGCTCGACGAGAGTAAAGCCCTTCTTGGCAAGTTTCTTCATGTTGCTCCTCGGTGTTGTGGGGATCAGCGCCGCCGCACAAAGCAACCAGCGGGCCGACGGCGGGAGCCTCGATCTTTCACCCGCTTGCGACAAGAAAATTGCCGGCGACTGACGTTTTCCGTCACTTTCGAGTGCCGTTGAACGCCAGCACACCCACGCGCATGTGCGTGGTCGTCTTTCACTTCGGCTTGCTGAGCGCAGGCACCGAGAACCCCGAAGGAATTGGGACGTCGACCTTCAACGGTTGGCCGCCGCGAATCACTTCGTAGCGGATCATTTCACCCGACTTGAGAGCGCGGAGCGCCTTGCCCACCTTCGCTGGATCAGTCGCGGGCACGCCGTTCACGCTCAAGATCAAATCTCCGCCGAGCTTCACCTTGTTTCCGGCCACGTCCGAGGCGGCTGACCCACCCTTCAAGCCCGCCTTCTCCGCCGGGCTGCCCTCGCGCACCGTCTCGACGAGAAACGCGCCCTCGTAGGGCCAGTTGAAGAGCTCGGCGACGTCGCGCGAGATGTAGCGAAGGCTCACCCCGATGTACGGCAGCGCTTCTTCGAACAGCCGCGAGCGCACCGTGCTGCTCGGCACCGCGAAGTTGAGCCCGACGCTCCCGCCGGTCTGCGAGAGGATGAAGCTCGCGATGCCAATCACCTCGCCCTTCTCGTTGAAGAGCGGCCCGCCCGAGTTGCCCTGATTCAACGCCACGTCGGTCTGCACCAGGTGGCGAGGCAACAGACCCGGCCGGTCGTTGGTGCGAAGCGCGCTGACCACTCCGGCGGTGAGCGTGTGCTCGAGACCGTACGGCGCGCCGATGGCGAACAGCCGCTGGCCCACCTTGAGCGCGTTGCTGTCGCCCACCACCGCGACCACCGGCTTGGCCGGCACGGCGTCGGCTTTGAGCAGCGCGATGTCTTCGGTGCGCGAGAGCGTGATGACGCGCGCGTTGGTCTTGAAGCCATCGGCCCAGTGGAGCTCGATTTGCTCGGCGTCTTCGACCACGTGCGCCGCGGTCACCACGAAGCCGCTCGCTTCGACCAGCACGCCCGAGCCGGTGAAGATCTGCATCGCCATGATGGCGCCGCGCTCGTTCTCGGTGAACGTCTTGGTCGCCACCCGCACCGTCACCACCGCGGGGTCGACCTTCGCGAACAACTCTTCCATCGAGCCAGGAGACGCAGCGACAGCGAGCGACAACGCGAGCGCGAGCATGGCCGCGCATGTTGCCCGCTCACTTCGTCTGCATGAAGTCGAGAATGCTCGCCGCGACGGCGGCGGAGAAGACCTCGAGCGTGCGCGGCTCGTCCCACCGCGCGACCTCATCCGGGTCGAGCGCGTGGTGCGTCTCGATGATGACGGTCGGCGTGCGGCTCGCGCGCAGAAAGTAGACGCGCTTCTTCAACGGGCGCTTGTCGATCCACCCCGAGGGCTCGAGCACGTCTTGCCAGTAGAGGTCGCCGTAGTTGATGCCGGAGTAGGCCATGAAGCCCGCGTCGCGAAGCCGCGTGCCCACCGCGCGCCCGAGTCGCTCGCGGGTGTGAAACGCCGGGCCTTCGTCGTTCCACAACACCGAGAAGCCGGGTTCTTCGGCGTTGGCCCAGCACACGCTGCCGTCTTTCTGCGTCACCGGCGCGGCGAGCCCGCGCGCGTCGGAATGCAGACTGATGACCACGTCGGCCTTCCACTTCTCGAGCTGCGCGATGCGCGACTGGTAGCGCGGAAGGTCTTCTCCGACGCGCGTGCGCAGCACCTCGAAGCGGCCGGTCTTCTCGAGCGCGTCGGCGAGGTAGAGGGAGACGAGGAGCGTGTGGTCCATCTCACGCTGGCAGCGGCAGCCGACGTTGCCGATGTTGTCTCCGAAGCCGTGACCGGCGTCGACGGCGACGCGCACCTTGCGCACGGGGAGAATCGGCAGCTCGGGTTCGCGCAATGAGTGCGAATCGAAGGGCCAGGCGGCGAGCAGCAACGGCAGCGTGAGCGCGAGCACGTGAGAATCAGACCGCGGAGCGAGAGACCTTGTTCCCGTCGGTGCGACTCAGCCGGGCGGCGCTCCTGTTGCGGGCGAACGGTCGAAACAGCATTGAGGTGGGCAGTGGGTTCGGTTGGCCGCCGCCGTGCTCATCGCCGACTTGCCTCTCGAGCTTCGAGCCCGATTTTCTCAACTGGTCGAGGGGGGTCGGGCTTGTTTTGGCTAGCCGGCTAGCCATTTCGGGACCGACCCGGGCACCGATTGGTCTGAAGCTCGAGAGGCACGCACGCGATGAGCACGGAGTCGGCCAACTGACCCCACTGCCCACCCCATGGCCGTTCAGTCGCGCCGACTCGAGCGAACGGAAATCGCCGAACCGAACAGGCCTTAAGCTGACCAGGTGACGCAGGCGTGGCTGTTTTCCCGCACCACCGACACGTTGGCCTTCGCCGGCACCGCGCTGATCAGCTTCGCGCTCGCGTGGTTCCTGCCGAGCGTGGGCGTCGCGGGCGATACGCCGCCGTGGGCCTGGCTGGTGTTCGTGGTCTTCATCGACGTCGCGCACGTGTGGTCGACGCTGTTCCGCACCTACTTCGATGGCGAGGAATTGAAGCGTCGACCGTTGCTCTACGCCGGGGCTCCGCTGCTCGCGTGGGCGCTCGGTGTCGCCGCGCACGCCGTGAGCGCCGAGTTCTTCTGGCGAGTGCTCGCGTACATCGCGGTGTGGCACTTCGTGCGGCAGCAAGTCGGGTGGATGGTGCTCTACGGCCGCCGCGCGCGCGACTCGGAAAACGTGGTGCGGTTCGATCGCCTCGCCATCTACGCCGCGACGCTGGGACCGGTGGTGTGGTGGCACGCGCATCTCCCGCTGCCCTTCTGGTGGTTCAAGGAACACGACTTCGTGAGCGGTTTGCCCGCAGTGCTCGGCACCGTCGCGCTGGTGCTGCACTTCTCGATCCTCGGCGCGTGGGTGGTGTTCTCACTCTCGCGACGGCAATTTCACGCGGGGAAAGCCGCCCTGCTCTTCGCGACGTGGCTCGCGTGGTTCGGCGGCATCGTGCTCGCGAAGAGCGACCTCGCGTTCACGGTGATGAACGTCGCGCTCCACGGCGTGCCGTATCTGGTGCTCACGCGGCGCTACGCCATGAGCCGTGAGGCAGAAGCGGGCTTCGGTCGCGTGGTGCGCGCGGTGCTTCGCCTCGGCGTGCTCGGCTTCCTGCTGCTGCTGTGGGCGTTCGCGCTCGGAGAAGAGCTGCTCTGGGACCGGCTGGTGTGGCACGACCACGCGGTCTTCTTCGGAGAGAGCAGCGTCGAGCTCGAAGGCGTCGCGCTCACGCTGCTCGTTCCGTTGCTCTCGTTGCCGCAGACCACGCACTACCTGCTCGATGGTTTCGTGTGGAAGCCGTCGGGTGACCCGCTGCTGGTGAAGCGGTTGGGTTGGAGCGCCGACACCACTACACTGCGCCACCCGTCGTGAGTTCACCCACGAAGCCGCTCATTCTCTACGTGGAAGACGACCCGGACACCTTCCGGCTCACGCAGCTGCGCCTGCAGAACCGCTACGACGTGGTGGGCGCGACGACCGACGTCGAGGCCTGCGAGAAGTTGAAGGCGCACGGTGCCTCGCTCTACGCGCTGTTGATGGACATCGAGCTCCAGGGCTCGACGCTCGATGGGTTGATGCTGGTGAAGCTGGTGCGCGGCATGCCGCTCGGGCGCGCGGTGCCGTCGTACGCGAACCTGCCGGTGCTCCCGCATCTGCCCATCATGGTGATGACGGCGTACGTGACGCGCTACTCCGAGGCCGACGTGAAGCCGCTCGGCGCGACGCAGTTCCTCACCAAGCCCATCGACTTCACGCGGCTCAACCTCGCGCTCGCGCAGGCGAACATTCAGTCGGTGATGGCACGGTTGGCGACTCAGCCGCGGGGCCGGTAGGAGAACGAACGTGCGGCGCTCCCTCGCCTTGGCGTCGGTGGTGTTGATCAGCGCGTGCTCGGGCGGGCGCGGTGACGTCATCAGAGTCACGCTCGAGACCGGCGAGGAGCGCGCTGAGACCTGTTACCTCGTCGAGGTGCTCGAGCAGGGCGGCCGCGCTCGGCAGGCGAGTGTTGCGTTTCCGCGCGACGCGGCGAAGGAGACGCAGAACTACGTCGTCGCCATCGCGCGCCCTGGCTTCGGCGCGACCATCTCGCTGCGCGCCACCGCGTTGATCGGCGCCGACTGCATGACGGCGGACAAACCGAACGGCGTGAGCGCGCTCGTCGACGCGACGTTCGACTCGAACCGCATCGTCGACGCCACGTTGTCGCTGGTGGAAGGCGACGTCGATTCGGACGGCTTCGTCTCGACGACACGCGGTGGCGGCGACTGCAACGACGCCGATGATTCGGTCTCGCCGGGCGCGAAGGAGCAGTGCTTCGGCACGGTCGACCACGACTGCAACGGCAAGACGGCGTGCAGCGACCCGGCGTGTCAGGGCATGGCCTGCGCCGGAGTGCCGACCAAGCTCGCCATCTCCGACGCGCCGAGCTCGATTCGCGTGAGCGAGTGCGCAGGCCCGCTGACGGTGGTGGTGCGCGACGCGAACGAAGCGCTGACCTCTCCGGCGGTCGGCGCGACGTTGATGCTCGGAGGCCCGTTCACCTTCTTCACCGAGTCGAGTTGTTCTGGCGCTCCGACGACAGGCTTGTCGTTGATGTCGGCGCAGTCGGTGTGGCTGCGCGCGACGATGCCGCAGACAGCGGACGTGGTGGTCACCAGCCCCGGCCTCGAGTCCGCGTCGCGCAGCATCGTGGTGTTGCCGTCGGGGCCGACGGGCGTCGCGTTCTCGAATCCCCCAGTGCGCGTGAACGCGGGCGGCTGTTCACCCGAGCTGATCATTGCTCTCGTCGACGACGCCGGCTCGCGCACGTTCTCGCAGCAGCCGGTGACCGTCGCGCTCACGAGTGATGCGGGCGCGCCGTTCCACTTCTTCACCGACATGATGTGCACGCAGCAGGTCTCGTCGATCGACATCACCGACGGCGGTGAAGCAGCGGTGCGCTACAGCGGAACGGTCGCCGGTCAGTTCTCGGTGCGCGCCTCGACGAGCGGTCCGTTCGTGGCGTCGGTCGAGCAGGCGGCGAACATCGACCCGAGCATGGCGACGTCACTCGCGTCGAATGGCCCCGCGGTCATCGCGGCCGGAGAATGCGCGGGCCCGTTCGTGCTCTCGGGGCGCGACATGTACGGCAACGTGACGAGCGTCTCGGGCGCGCTGGCCACCGTGCCGATGGACGCGGGCCTCACGGTGTTCACCAGCCCGGCGTGTCTGATGGCGGGCCAGCCCGGTGCGACGTACGGCGTCATCGCGAACGAAGAAGGCCAGTTCACCATCAGCCTCACGAGCGGCAGCACGTTGATGGCCACGCAGCAGCTGACGGTGCGCAAGCGCGGGCCGATGGGTGGGCGCTTCCGCTGGCCGCTGACGGTGTCGGCGGGCGTGGGCGCGGTCGCTCCGACGGGCGGGTACACGCGCTACTCGCTGCAGACGGTGTTCGACGCGCGCGACGCCATCGACGCGGGCATGGTGAGCGCGAACGGAAATGATCTCCGCGTCTACTTCGCGAGCGACGCCGGCTGGGTCGAGGTCGATCGCCTCGTGCAGAGCGTCGACGCAGGCACGATGCGGGTGTGGTTCCCCGCGCAGGCCGACCTCGCGATGGGTGTGCCCGACACGCGCTACTCGCTCTTCGCTGGCCCATTCAACGGCGCTTCTGCGCTGGCGAGACCTGAGAAGGTCTATCTGTTCCACGACGACTTCGAGGGCGGCACGCTCGCCAACTGGAGCATTCGCCGCGGGCCGTGGACCTGGGCGAACGACCGCGCGCACGGCGGCACGGGCGCGCTCAAGTTCCCCACCGAGACGATGGACATCGATCAATTCATCGAAGTGACTCCGGCGCTGAACGAAGCCGACGTGCTGCTCGAGGCGTGGTGGTTCACCGACAACACAGGCGATACCAACTTCTCGCAGTGCGTTCGCGTGCAGCCCGGCAACCCGACGATGTTGAACCACTACGAGACGACGCTCGAAGACACCACCGGGTGGACGTTGGCGCGCATGAACAACGGCAGCTGGAGCGAGGTCGCGACGAACTCTTCAGCGCCCATTCAGAACCAGTGGATGCGGGTGGGCGTCTCGATGCGCGATCGCGACATGAACGTGTTCCGCGACGGCGTTCGCATCTTCCCCGCGGTTCAGGTGGTGCCCGGCGGCCCGACGTCGGGAAACATCGGCTTCCGCAAGTGGAGCGTCGGCGGCTCGGTGTGGCTCGACGACGTGATTCTGCGCCGCTTCGCCGACCCGGAACCGGTGGTGACGTCGGGCGCTCCCATCGTCATGCCGCAGTGACTTCTTCCGCGGCTGCGCGCGCGGGCTCAGCTTCAGGCGTGCGCGAGGTGATTTCGACCTTCGCCGTGAGTCGCGAGCGCATGTAGAGCCCGAGGCTCACGCCGCCGGCGACGATGAACCAGAACAACCACGTGCCCCACCCTTCGAGGCCGCTCTTCAGCGTCATGCTGAAGATGCTGGCCAGCGCGGTGATGGGCAGGAACACGGCGGCGATGACGTTCAGCTTGTGACTCTCGCGCGCCAGCTCGAGCGAGAGCGCGGCCTGCGCTTCGGCCTGACGCGCGGTCACGTAGTCGATGGCGTCGCGAGCCTCGAGCGTGAGGAGGTCGATGGCGCGCTCCGCGTCACCCGCGCGGTCGCGCAGATTGATCAGCTCACGGTCGTCGACCGCTTCGCGCGCCGCCTGGAGCACGCGCGCCAGGTGATGCACCGCGCGCTGCAACGGCACCGCGGCCTTGAGCAGCTCGAACCACTCGCGCGCCGAGTTCGCTTCGCGCCCGTCGTCTTCGAGCGCGTCGACGGCTCGCTCGAACTCACCGAGGTGGTCGCGGAGCGGGCCGACTCCGTTGCCCTTGCCGTTGGTCTTCCACTGCGCGTGCTTGTCGCGCCAGAAGAGCCGCGCGGTGCGCTCGGGCGCGCCCGCCTTCGGGACCTCGTGGAGCACCAACAGCAGGTGCCCTTCTTCGACCATGTGCCGCTGTCGTCCGGCGCCCTCGCCCATGCGGGAGCGGAACTTCGCGGGTACATTCCACTGACTCGGAATTGGATTGATCATGTGCTGCCCGGAATGTTCGGCAGCGCACGTGACAGCCCGGTGTCACCCGGGAGACATCAATTCTCAGGCCCGACCTTCTGACGGGGACTTACCGGTCCACCGCGTGTAGGCGTGAGAGAAGGCGGCGGTGTCGGCGTAGCCGAGCGCGGCGGCAATCTCCTTCACCGAGCGCGTGGTGTTCTTGAGCAGATGTTCGGCGCGCGCGCGACGTTCGGCTTCGAGCAACTCCGAATAGCTCGTGCCTTCGGCGGCGAGGCGGCGCTTCAAGGTGCGGGTGCTGACGGCGAGTGACTTCGCGACCGCGTCGACGTCGAGCACTCCGCTCTCGGCGAGCACGCGTTCGCGCACGCGCACCGAGAAACCCGACGACACGTCGAGCGCCGCGAGTTCCTTCTCGCATTGATCAGCCGCGAGCTTCTGCGCGGTGGCGTCGGCGAGCTGAAACGGCGTCTCGAGCAGCTTCGCGTCGAACAGCAACCGGTGTGCGCCGCAGCCCCACCGCACGCGCTCGAGCCGCGGCACTTCGCGCGTCAGCCGCTCGAACCAGTCGGGCCGCGGCAGCGCGAGCTCGACGCGGCCTTCGAGTTCCTTGCCCGCCAGCGCCTGCCCGATGGAAGCGAAGCCCAGCAACACGGCGAGCAGAATCACGTCGCGCGCGGACCCGAAGTCGGCGCGCTCTTCGACGCTCACCGCGGCTTCTCCGTTTTCGAGCGTGAGCTTGAACGCCAGCGCGGTGGTGCGGGTCGCGACGTAGCGCTCGCCCATGCGCAGCGCGTCGCCGACGTCTTTCGCGGTGAGCACCGCGAAGCCGAGGTAGCCGTGCCACGACGCGCGCATCGCGAGGCCGAGGTACACGCCGAAGCCGGGCTCTCCGGTGAGCGTTCGCGCGCGCTCGATGAGGGCGACGATTTGCGGAGTGTCGAGTCGCGTCGCCGGGTCGAGCAGCGCGCCGACGTCGAGGTTCAAGGGCCCGAGCAGCTCGTCGGCTTCCACGCCGAAGCGACTCGACACCTCGACCAGATGCGCGGCGTACGCAGCGAGCAGCACGCGTGAAGGTCTACTCCAGAGCGCGCTCGCCCGTGTGGCCCAGAAAGACAACACGGTGGCACGTGCGCACAGCGCGCTCAGGCGCAATCGCCGCGTGGCTGCTGCATTCTCGAACCCGCATGAACATCGAGCCCCGCGACTTCCGTTTTCCGCTGCAAGACGTTCCGCGCGACTGGCACCCGGGCGGAGTGACCGTCACCGCCTACTGGGACCAGCTGTCCATCTTCTTCCCGGTGGGCGAGGCGTTCTTCGTGAAAAGCGTGCGCCACTACCTGCCGCTCATCACCGACCCGACGTTGAAGGCCGAGGTCACCGCGTTCTGTCTGCAGGAAGGGCATCACGCGCGCGAACACGTCGCGTACAACGAGCGGCTCATCAAAGAAGGTCTGCCGGTGAAGGGGCTCGAGAAGGTGGTGAGCCTGCTGCTCTTCGTTGCCACGAAGATTCTGAGCCCGCGCAAGCAGCTCGCGCTCACCTGCGCGCTCGAGCACTACACGTCGTTGATGGGAGAGTTCATCCTCTCCCGGCCGCAGGTGCTCGAGGGCTGTGACCCGACGATGCAGAAGCTGTGGCGCTGGCACGCGGCTGAGGAAAACGAGCACCGCAGCGTCGCGTTCGACGTGTACCAGCAGGCTGGAGGCACGTGGTTCGAGCGCTCCCGCATCATGTTCCTCGTCACGCTCTTCTTCTGGGGCCTGATGGGGCCCAACTTGATTCTCTTCGCGGCGAAGCGCGGCTCGCTGTTTTCTCCGCGCGGGTGGTGGCAGCTCTTCCGCTTCCTGTTCATCGACCCCAACGCGCTCGGCGCGCTGGTGAAACCGTGGGCCGAATATTTCGCGCGGGACTTCCACCCCTCGGCGCGCGGAGGTGGTGAATTGCTCGACGCGTGGAAAGCCTCACTGACATGAAGGACGCCATCATCGTGGGCTCGGGCTTCAGCGGCCTGGGCATGGCCGCGGCGCTCGAGAAAGCGGGCAAGCGGTACGTGGTGCTCGAGAAGGGCGATGGCGTCGGCGGTACGTGGAGAGAGAACCGCTACCCCGGCTGCGCCTGCGACGTGCCCTCTCATCTCTATTCGTTCAGCTTCGCGCCCAACCCGAACTGGTCGCACCACTACGCGCCGCAGAAAGAAATCCTCGCGTACCTGCAGCGCACTTCGGTCGAGCTCGGCGTGCAGCCACACGTGCGCTTCGGCCAGGAAGTCGTGCGCGCCGAATGGGACGAGCGGCGCGCGGCGTGGGTGGTGCACACGCAGGGCGGCGAATCACATGTTGGTCGTCATCTCATTCTCGGCGTGGGCGCGCTGCACTACGCGAAGTTCCCCGACGTGAAGGGCCGCGAGTCGTTTCAGGGGCCGCAGCTGCACTCCGCGGCGTGGGACGAGTCGATCGACTTGAGCGGCAAGCGCGTGGTGGTGGTCGGCACCGGCGCGTCGGCGATTCAGGTCGTGCCGGCGTTGGCGAAGCAGGTGAAGCACCTGACGTTGTTCCAGCGGACTCCGGCGTGGGTGTTGCCGCGCAACGACGCGCCCATCGGTCGATTCTGGAAGTGGCTGTTCGCGAAGGTGCCGGCGTTGATGAAGCTCGCGCGCGCTCGCATCTACGTGCGCAACGAGTCGCGGGCGTCGGGCTTCACCAGCGCGCAGTGGATGATGCGCATCGGCGCGTGGCTCGGGCGACGGCACTTGAAGCGGCAGGTGAAGGACCCGGCGATTCAGGCGGCGCTGACTCCGCAGTACGCGATGGGGTGCAAGCGCACGCTGGTGTCCGACGACTATTACCCGGCGTTCAACCGCGAGAACGTGAAGCTCGAGGCGAGCGCGGTGGCCGAAGTGACGGCGACGGGTGTGACGACTCCCGATGGTCGCCACGTGGAGTGCGACGCCATCGTGTGGTGCACCGGTTTCGACATCGCCAAGCCGCTCACGCGCATGAACGTCACGGGGCGCGGCGGTCAGAGCCTCGCGCACGACGCGTGGAAGAACGGTGTGCAGGCGTGGCGCGGCACGTTCGTGAGTGGCTTTCCGAACATGGCCATCTTGATGGGGCCCAACACCGGGCTCGGCCACAACTCGATGGTCTACATGATCGAGTCGCAGATTCATTTCGTGATGCAGCACCTGCGAGCGCTCGACGAGCAGCGCGCGACGACGGTCGAAGTGAAGGCCGAGGCGCAGCGACGCTTCAACGAGGAGCTGCAGGCGAAGATGCCTGGGACGGTGTGGGCGAGCGGGTGCACGAGTTGGTACCTCGATGACCATGGGCGCAACTCGTTCCTCTGGCCGGGCGCGACGTATGCGTATCGGCGGCTCACGCGCGAGGTCGCGCACACCGACGTCGAGTTCTCGGGGCAGCTCGGCGAGGCGGGCGTCGAGGTTGCGGTGCCGCAGGCGCGCGTCGGATGAAGTGAGCAAGACCTGCTCGCTGTGAAGCAGGTGATGCCCGCTGATCAGCGACGTTGGCGCGTCAGGCATCGGCTACGCGAGAAGCGCGGGCGCCGCGAAACCCTGTCGTGCCTGAGCTGAGGGCAGTGAGTGAGTTGGACGACGTGCTTGATGCGAATGTCGCTGCGAGACCAGTTGGCTCACGGTCGACGGGGCGCGTCCCTTTCCCGAGGTGCTCCACCGTCGTTGGCAGCGCGTCTCGCAACCCGCATCACCACTCTCACTCGAGAGCAGTCTCACAGCACCGTGCGTCGCAGCTCCGAGCGCGCGACCGCGAGCCCCTTCTTCCCTTCGCTCAGCAGTCGATCGTTGAGCGCCACCAACCGCTGCGCCATCTGATGCGCGAGGTTCGAGACCATCTTCAACGCCGCGAGGTCGTGCGCCGCGAGCATCTTGCGGAACGGGTCGACCGGAATGCGCAACGCCTCGACGGCACAGATGGCGCGCACCGTCGCCGAGCGCCGCGCTTGATGCGTGAACAGACTCAGCTCACCGAGCGCGGATCCAGGACCCAGCTCAGCGAGAACCCGACCGTCGCGCGAGACCTCGACGTCTCCCGTCAGCACGACCCACAACGCATCGGCCGGCAGCTGCTCGCGCAGCATCACTGCGTCGGGCGGAAAGAGTCGCGTCTCGGACAGCTCCATCACGCGCTCGAGCTCGGCGTCGTCGAGCGACTCGAAGAGCCCCACGTGGCTGAGCCGCTGTTTCAAGCCGAGCATGCTGATCAATCAGAACGCCGGTTCACCGAGCGCGCAGCCGTCACCCGGTTGACGCGCACGCCTTGCGCGCACGCGGGCGACGGGGCGCAACTCCCGTGAGTTTCTGGACTATGTGACGCCCATGGGGAGCCTCTGGGCAGCACTCTCGATTCGCGTGCAGGCGGCGATTGCGGTGGTCGTGCCGTGCGTCGCCGTGGCGCTCTTCACGTCCATCTACTTCCCGAGCCGGCTCAACGAGCAAGCCGGCGAAGCGCTCGAGCGCCAGGCGGTCAGCGTCGGCCAGCTCGCGGTGAACAACGCGGCGCCCATCATGCGGCTCATTCGCGATGGGCTCGCGACTCCGAGCGAATTGAACGGCATCTTCGAAGGCGTGCGCGCGGGCGGAAACGTCACGCAGCAGGGCGCGCTCACCATCACCAAAGAGAAGGTCATTCGCGAGAACGGCAAGCGCTTCATCGAAGTGAAGAGCGGCGACGCCACGGTGCAGGTGCAGGGCGATTTGCCCGCGGGGAAGTATGAAATTCCCGAGGCGGGGACGTGCTCCATCGAGCGCGGCGTGGTGCTCGACGTGCGCTGCACCGCGCGCGACCAGGACTACGAGGCCGCGATGGTGGTGCGCTTCTCGCTCGAGAAGTTCAGCGCGCAGCAGCGTGAAAATCAGGTGGCGGGCTTGTGGGTGCTGCTCGCCGCGGTGGTCATCGGCCTCACGCTCGCGCTCGTCTTCTCCGGAGCCATCGCCGGCCCGCTCGGCGTCGTCACCCGCGTCGCGCGCGAAGTCGCGCTCGGTGACGTGTCGGTGCAGCAGGTTGAAGTCGGCGGAGCGAACGAGGTGCAGTCGATGGCCTCGTCGGTGAACGACATGCTCAAGTCATTGCGCTCGCTGGTGTCGGAGATGGTCGGGCTCACGCGACGACTCGGCGACGCGGCGCGCGGACTCAACGCGGCGTCGGGTGATCAGACCCACGTCACCAGCCAGCAGAGCGCCTACGCGCAGCAAATCGCCGCGACGTTCGAGGAACTCTCCCGCACCGCGGAGAGCATCACGCGCTCGACGGAAGTCGTCGAACAGGCGGCGCTGCGTACGAATCAGGCGGTCGACGAAGCGCGCGCGGTGGTCGCCGAGATGGTGGGCGGAATGACCGAGATTCGGCGCGAGGCGAAGGAAGTGGCGGACGCCATCACGCGGCTCAACGCCGACGTGCAGCAGGTCAGCCGCATCGCGCAGGTCATCAAGCAGGTGGCAGACCGCAGCGATTTGCTCGCGCTCAACGCCGCGCTCGAAGGCACCAAGGCCGGAGAAGTCGGTCGCGGCTTCAGCGTCGTCGCTGCCGAGATGCGCAAGCTCGCCGAGAACGTGGCGCAGTCGGCGCGCGACATCGGCCGCATCGTCGAGAGCGTGCAGGCGTCGGGCGACGTGGCAGTGGTTCGCGCGAAGGAGAGCGTCGAGTCGTCAGACCGCGGCGTGTCGGTCGCCGAGCGCGCGCAGACCTCGTTCCAGCAGATTCAGGAACTGTCGCGCGGGACGAAGGAAGCGGCGCAGCAGATTGCCGTCGCCACGCGGCAGCAGCGGCAGAGCAGTGAGCAGGCTGTGCAGGGCGCTCGGAATGTCGCGGACCTGGTCAAGCAGTGTGTCGATGCGACCGGGCGTACGACACGTATTGCTCAGGACCTGCAGTCGTCGGTCGATGCGCTGACCGCGGTGACGGGTCGGTTCAAGGTCGAAGCACCGCGTTCGTAACTGAAGGGCCCTCTCCACTCAGCTCCACTTCGCGTCGAACTTCGTGTGGCCGTTCGGCAGCACCGCGAACGTCACCTCGTGCTTCGGCGCGCCGAGCATCGTCATCGCCGTCGACAACAACCCGCGCATGTACGTCGGCATGTTCCCGATGTCGTTGAACACCATCTCGACGTGCTTCTCGGCGTGTGCCGTCGCGGTGACCTCGGTGATGTTGTCCGCCGTCTTGAAGTTCTCCGCCATGCGCAGCAACGCGCGGCGCGGGCCCATCAACTTCAACACCAGAAACAGCGACCGCCCGACGAACCCCGCCGCGTAGCCCTCGAGCATCGCCGCGCCGAGCAGCTCGAGCCCTTCGTCTTCGGTGCCGTCGGGCTTCAACTTCCGCGCGCACGTGCGCAGCAACCGCTCCCACGTGTCCTTGTCGAGATCGCGCGGCTTCTCGAGGCCGAGGTCACGCAGCTCGGCGCCGGTCAGCAGTCGTCGCCGACGCACCACATGATCGAGCAGGGCCTCGACGGAGTGGCGGTAGATGACTCCCGCGTCGGCCTTCGGCTCGGGTAGGGTCGGCGCCATGGCCAAGACCATCCCCCTCACTGATGCCCAGTTCAAAGCCGAAGTGCTCGACGCCACGACGCCCGTGCTCGTGGACTTCTGGGCCACGTGGTGCGCGCCCTGCATCGCGATGGAACCCAAGCTCGACGAGCTCGCCACCGCGCACGAAGGCAAGCTCAAGGTCGTGAAGGTGAACATCGAAGAGAACACGCTCACCGCGCAGCAATTCGGCGTGCGCTCGTTGCCGAACTTCCTGCTCTTCCGCGGCGGCAAGGTCGTCGGCCAGATCGCCGGAGCGGTCAGCAAGGAAAAGCTCAGCGAGGCCGTGCAGAAGGTCCTCTGACGTCACGGTCGAACGTCGCAGTGCCCCGCAGCGCGCTCTCACCAGCGCGCTTTTTTTCTGCGCGCAGAATTCGGAACCGGCTCCGCGTGAGGTGTGTTCCTCTGCGCCCACATGCGCTCGCTCGTTTCCGTCGTCGCCCTGCTGTCGACGTTCGCGTTCGCCGTTCCTCCGAAGACCACCGAAATTCCCTCCGCGCTGCGGGAGTGGATTCCGTGGGTGATGCACCACGAGCGCAGCTCGCTGTGCCCGTTCCTCCAGAACTCCGAGACGCGCGCGTGCGCTTGGCCCGGCCGATTGGCGTTGACGCTCGACGACAAGGGAGGCCGCTTCACGCAGAGCTTCAAGGTGTACGGCGTCGACGCGTGGCTCCCGCTGCCCGGTGAGTCGAAGCGCTGGCCGCAGAACGTGCAAGTCGACGGCAAGCCCGCAGTGGTGGTGAGCGACTCGGGCGCGCACCCGTCGGTCCTCCTCACCGCGGGAGAGCACACCGTCACCGGCGACTTCCTCTGGGACTCGATGCCCGAGGCGCTGCTGATTCCTGCGGACACCGGCCTCGTCGCGCTCACCGTGAAGGGTCAGGTGGTGACCATTCCCAACCGCGATGGCGAAGGCCGCGTGTTCCTGCAGCGCGAATCGACGCAGGAAGAGACCGACCACGTCGACCTCGACGTGCACCGCCGCGTCACCGATGAAATTCCGCTCCTGCTCGTCACGCAGCTCACGCTCAAGGTCTCGGGCCGCTCGCGCGAAGTCGAGTTCGGTCGCGCGCTGCCGACGGGCTTCGTGCCGATGGCGCTCACCAGCGGTCTGCCGATGCGCGTCGAGAGCGATGGCCACCTGCGCATTCAAGTGCGGCCCGGCACGTGGGTGATTCAGCTCACCGCGCGCAGTGAAGGTCCCGTCGCCGAGCTCGCGCGGCCCGATCCGCAGGGCACGTGGCTCGACGGAGACGAAGTGTGGGTCTTCGACGCGCGCCCTTCGCTGCGTCAGGTGCTGGTGGAAGGCGTGAACGCGGTCGACCCCACGCAGACCACGCTGCCGGGCGAGTGGCGCAACCTGCCC
The DNA here is from genome assembly GCA_047600485.1 of Archangium sp. Taxonomy (GTDB): domain Bacteria; phylum Myxococcota; class Myxococcia; order Myxococcales; family Myxococcaceae; genus Archangium_A. The sequence goes on along the minus strand of JASGKS010000001.1, from coordinate 7,760,185 downwards.
TCGTACGCCATCGGCGCGAAGGACGTGATGAAGCTCAGCGAGCGCCGCCGCGGCGACAGCGACCCCGCGCCCGACGTGCTCAACCTCTCGCGCACGCTGTGGCTCGACTTCGACGGCACCGGGTACACCGCGAGTGACCGCATCGGTGGGCAGCTCCACCGCTCGTGGCGGCTCGACGTGCAGCCTGGCACCGAGCTGGGTCGCGTCGTGACGACGGGCGCTGATCAATCCATCACGCGGCTCGACGCACAGAGCAAGTCGGGCGTCGAACTCCGTCAGGGCGCGCTGGCGCTCGAGGCCGATTCGCGGCTCACCGGAGGCATCACCGAAATTTCCGCCGTCTCGTGGGACGCCGACTTCAATTCGGTGCAGACCACGCTGCAGCTGCCTCCGGGCTGGCGGTTGATCAGCGCCAGCGGAGCCGACTCCGTGCCCGGCACCTGGGTCGACACGTGGACGCTCTTTGACTTGTTCCTGGTGTTGATCATCGCCGTCGCCATCGGCCGCCTGTTCGGCATTCCCTGGGGCGCGCTCGCCGCGGTCTCGCTCGGCCTCGCGTGGCAGGAAAACGACGTGCCGCAAATCTCGTGGCTGGTGGTGCTGGTGCTCGAGGGCCTGTTCCGCGTGCTGCCCGTCGGAGGCTTCAAGAGCTTCTTGAAGCTCACGCGCTTCGCGTCGTGGGGCGTGCTGGTGATTCTCACCGTGATGTTCGCCGTGCAGCACGTACGGCAGGGCATGTACCCGGCGCTTTCACAGAACAGACAGCTCGGAGGCGTGAAGACGTACAGCGAGTACAACTTCGAGAACATGGCGCAGTACCAGCGCAACGAAGCGGGCGACCTGGGCGGCAGCAGCTTCTTCCCCGCTTCCAACGGGTGGGACGGCGCGCCTGATCAGAACTTCCGCGGCGCCTTCAACACCGACGAGAAGGAAGTCGACGTCGACAAGCCGATGCAGCAGCAGGCGCAGACCAAGAACCCGGCGAAGAAGCAGCGCGCGCTCAACCCGCGCGACTACGACAAGAACGCGACGGTGCAGACCGGCCCCGGCCTCCCTCGGTGGGACTGGAACCCCGTCACCATCACCTTCTCGGGCCCCGTGCGGCACGACCAGAAGTTGTCGTTCTTCTTCCTCGGCCCCACCGTGAATCTCGTGCTCGCCTTCCTGCGCGTCGGCTTGCTCGCGCTGTTGCTGCTGGTGGTGCTCGGTCTGCCCGGCGGCTTCTGGCCCGGCGGCTTGAAGAAGATGGTGAAGACCGCGGCGAGTGCGGGTGGCGTGGCGGCGCTCTTCCTCGCGCTGCTCTTCACGCCGATGACCGCGCGCGCGGCTGGTGAAAATGCCGACGCGCCAGACGCTGAGTTGCTCGAGCAACTGCGCACGCGTTTGTTGGAGAAGCCTGATTGCGCTCCGCAGTGCGCGTCGAGCCCGCGGCTGCAGCTCGAAGCGTCACCGAAGACGCTGCGCGTGCGCCTCGAAGTCTTGAGCGGAGCGGACACCGCGATTCCGCTCCCCGGCAGCGCGAACCAGTGGGTGCCGGAGACCGTGTTGCTCGACGGCAAGCCCACCGCAGGTCTGCGTCGTCAGCCCGATGGCTCGCTGTGGCTCGCGGTGAGCCCGGGCGCACATCAGGTGCAGCTCGAAGGTGCGCTGCCTCCCCGCGACACGGTGCAGATTGCGCTGCCGCTCCGTGCGTATCGCGTGGAAGCGAAGCTCGACGGGTGGACGCTCGACGGGTTGCACGAAGACGGAGTGGCCGACGAGAACCTCCAGCTCTCGCGCAAGGCGACCAACGACAAGGGCCAGGCGGCGGCGCTGCAGGTCGGCACGTTGCCTCCGTTCGTTCGCGTGGAGCGCACGCTGGTGCTCGGTCTGCAGTGGACGGTCGAGACCACGGTCGAGCGCCTCACGCCGACCGGCAGCGCGGTGGTGCTCGAGGTGCCGCTGCTCCCTGGTGAGTCGGTGACGTCGAGTGACGTGCGCGTGCAGGCCGGCAAGGCGTTGGTGAACATGCCTCCGTCGGAGACGACCGTGACGTGGACCTCGCTGCTCGAAGCGCGACCGTCGTTGAGTCTCGCGGCGCCGACGGGTTTGCCGTGGGTCGAGGTGTGGCGGCTCGACGTGTCGAGCGTGTGGCACGTGACGCTCGCGGGCATTCCCGTGGTGCATCAACAGGACGCGAGCGGCGTGCGTCTGCCGGAATGGCACCCGTGGCCCGGCGAGACGGTGACGGTCGAAGTCGCGCGCCCCGAAGCGCTCGGCGGCCAGACGCTGACCATCGATCAATCGCGGCTCTCCGTGTCTCCGGGTACGCGCGCGACCGACGTGACGTACACCGCGAACTTCCGCAGCTCGCGTGGCGGTCTGCATCCGTTCACGCTGCCGGAGAACGCGACGCTGCAGAGCGTGACCATCAACGGCGTGCAGCAACCGATTCGTCAGGAAGGGCGCACGGTCTCGATTCCGCTCGTGCCCGGCTCGCAGAGCGTGGTGCTCACGTGGCGCGACGGCAACGCGATGGGCTTCACGTGGAAGACGCCGGCGGTCGACGTGGGCACTCCGACGGTGAACGCCGACCTCGAAGTGCAGGTGCCGAAGGACCGCTGGGTGTTGTTGGTGCGCGGCCCGGGCCTCGGCCCCGCGGTGCTCTTCTGGAGCTTCTTGCTGGTGCTGCTCGTCGTCTCCATCGCGCTGGCGCGCACCAACTACACGCCGCTCTCGACGCTGAAGTGGGTGCTGCTCGCGCTCGGCCTTTCGCAGGTTCCGATTCCCGCCATCGGCTTCGTGTTCGCGTGGCTGCTGTTCCTCGGGTGGCGCGAGAAGTCGGACAACCTGAGCTCGGGCTGGTTCAACCTGCGTCAGCTCGCCATCGTCGGAGTGACCGGCATCGCGCTCATCATCCTCGGCACGTCGGTCTACGAGGGTCTGCTCGGTGACCCGGAGATGCAGGTGAGCGGCAACGGCTCGTCGGCGGGGCTGTTGCGCTGGTTCCAGGACCGCACCAGCGCGTCGCTGCCGACGGCGACCGTCATCTCGGTGCCGATGCTCGTGTACCGCGGAGCGATGCTGGCGTGGTCGCTGTGGATGGCGCTCTCGCTGCTGAATTGGCTCAAGTGGGGATGGAAGGCGTTCTCGACCGGTGGGCTGTGGAAGGCGTCGCCGAAGCCGCCCGCGCCTCCGGTGAAGCCGCCTCCTGCGGCTCCGCCTGCTGCGGCGAGCTGAGTTCGCTGGGCCCTCTCCCCGACCCTCTCCCCTATCGAGGGAGAGGGAGACTCATTCCTCACTCCTCATCGAGCTCGGCGACCTTGCGGTACAGCGTGCGGCGATCGAGCCCGAGAATCTGCGCGGCCTTCGCCTTGTGGCCGCCGGTCTTCTCGAGCACGCGCTGAATGTAGACGCGCTCGAGCTGCTCGAGAGAGAGCTCACCCGCGAGCGCTTCGTCGATGAACCCCGCGCTCTGCTCGGGCCGTGACACCCAGCTCGCGAAATCTTCCGGCGTCAGCAGCTCGCGCCCCGCCATCGTGCTCGCGCGCTCGAGCGCGTTGACCAGCTCGCGCACGTTCCCCGGCCACGCCTGCGCGCGCAGCCAGTTCATCGCCGCGCTCGTCACACCCACCGTCGTGCCGCCGCGCCGCGCGATGGACGCGAGCACTTGATCAACGATGGCCTCGATGTCCTCGCGACGCTCGCGCAGCGGCGGCACCTCGATGCGCACCACGTTCACGCGATGGTAGAGGTCGGGCCGAAAGCGTCGCTCCTTGAGCGCCTCTTCCAACGGTCGATTGGTCGCCGCCACCACGCGCACGTCGACCTGCAACGGCACCGCCGCACCGACCGGCCGCACCTCGTTCGACTCCAGCGCGTGGAGCAGTTTCGGCTGCAAATCGAGCGGCAGCTCACCCAACTCATCGAGGAACAACGTGCCGCCGTTCGCCTGCTCGAACATGCCGGCGCGGTCTTCGCGCGCGTCGGTGAAGGCGCCTTTGCGCACGCCGAACAGCTCCGCCTCGGCCAATCCACTCGGCAGCGCGGCGCAGTTGAGCTGCACGAACTTCCCCGCTCGACGGTCGGACATCTCGTGGAGCACGCGCGCCAACGCGCCCTTGCCCACTCCGGACTCTCCGGTGATGAGCACCGGAAGCCGACTCGGCGCCGCGCGACGCACCAGCTCGACCGCGCGCTGCATCGACGCACTCCTCGCCGCGATGCCGTGCGGCTGCTGCGTCGCCACCTCGTCGCGCAGTCGCGCCACCTCACGCTTCAACGTCGTCTCCCGCAGCGCGCGCTCGATGGCCAGCACCAGCACCTCGAGCTTGAAGGGCTTCGCAAGAAAATCGATGGCACCCAGCCGCACGGCCTGCACCGCGAGGTCGATGCTCCCGAACGCGGTGACCAGCAGCACCATCTGCTCGGGCCGCACCTTCTTCACTTCGCGCAGCAAGTCGATGCCGCGCAGCTCGGGCATCTCGACGTCACTGATGACGAGGTCGAAGGGCGTGGTGGTCAACGTCTCGAGCGCGCGACGCGCAGACGTCTCTCCGCGCACCACGAAGCCCTCGTCGGGCAACGACTCGGTGAGCCACGCCACGATGCCCGGGTCGTCGTCGATGACGAGCAGCGACGGCTTGCGTGCGCTCATGACGCGCTCCCGGTCTGCTCTTCGCGCGGCAAACGCACCTCGATGGAAAAGCCCTTCTCCGCGTCGAGCACCCGCACGTCGCCTCCGTGCTCCAACACGATGGAGCGCACCACCGAGAGCCCCAGGCCGCTCCCGTCGGGCTTGGTGGTGAAGAACGGCTCGAACAGCTGGTCTCGCGGCACGCCCGGCAACCCGGGGCCCTCGTCGCTCACCTTCAACGCCACGTTCTTCTCGTCACCGCTCAACGTGAGCGAGACCTTCGACCCGCGCGGAGACACGTCGAGCGCGTTGCGCACCAGGTTGAGCACCACCTGCTGCAATTGATCAGCGTCGGCCAGCACACGCCCCGCGTTGTGCGCGTTCAGCTCGAGCCGCACGCCGCGACGCTCGGCTTCCAACTCCAGCAGCGAGAGCACCCGCTTCACCACCTGCTGCGCATCGAGCGGAGCGCGCACCGGCGGCCGACGACGCGTGATGGACAACATCTGCCCCACGATGCGCGTGATGCGCTCGGTCTGCTCGACCAGCATGTCCGCCACCCGCCGCGTGGCCTCGGCGTCGCCCGGAGTCTTGAGCAGCGAGCGCGCACGCCCCTCGAGAATCTGCAGCGGAGAACCAATCTCGTGCGCCATCACCGCCGAGAGCTGCCCGAGTGAGATGAGCTTGTCGGCGCGCTCCAGGCCGCGCTCCAGCGTGCGACGCGCTTCGATTTCTTCCGCGGTGCGCGCGCGGGCGCGGTCGAGCGCGACGACCAGTTGAGCGAATTCGGCGCGCGTCTCCGCGACTTCATCGAGACCCGGCGTGAGCGGCTCGCGACTCTCACCGCCCAGCTTGTGCATGTCCGCCACCAGCGCCTCGAGTGGCCGGCCGACGTAGCGCTGCGCGAGCAGGTACGTGAGTCCCACCACGACGAGAATGAAAAGCGCCGTGCTGCCCGCGATGTAGCGACGGCTCGCCGCGAGGTCGCGCTGCAAATCGCTCAACGGCCGCGAGAGCACCACCGCCGAGCTCTGCCCCACCGATTCCTGGCGCAGACGAATCGCGAGTCGCAACCGCGTCGGCGCGTCTTCGGAATCGAATTCCCAAATCGGCACCTGGCTCGAGCGGCCGCGCAGCGCGAGCGCGTCGGTCGACTTGTTCGGCTGCGCGCCCTTCGAGGTCGCCACCACCACGCCTTCCTCGTCGTAGACGAAGATGGCCACCGTCGGCTCGACCGAGGTCAACGCGGCGAGCGTGTCGGCCACGTCTTCAATCTGGCGATCTCGAATCGCGTCGCGAAACGCCTTCTGCAGCGCGCGCCCGAGCAGCTCCGTCTCGCGCACCGCCACCGCCTTCAGGTCGCTCTCCTGGCTGCTCAAATCGAGCAACCCTTCGCCGCCGAACAGCACCACCGCCGCTCCGCCCAGCACGAGCGTCATGCGCGTCGCGAGTCGCATTCTGTCACTCCAGAGTCGCAAAAAGAGACTTCGGCGCTCGACTACCACATCCAAGTGCATGAAATCACTTCAGGCCCATGCCTTGCTGATGCGGCGCGGCACAGTGGAATCGTTCTCGAGAGTTTTGAGGTGGGCCGTGCCGGCGGCCGCGTTCGCGTTGCTCACGTCGTGCGCGGAGCAGCAGGTCAAAGAAGCGCTCGCCGAGTTTCCGGTCGGGACGCCGCACGTGACGAGCACCTTCGTCGACAAGGAATACGTCGGGAAGGTCGAAGCGGTCCGCTACGTGGAGTTCCGCTCGCGCCTCAAGGGCTTCATCGAGCAGCTGGGCGTCGACGAAGGCCAGGCGGTGAAATCGGGGCAGCTGTTGTTTTCCATCAGCGCCCGCGAGCTCGCGCAGGAAGTGAAGAAGGCGCGCGCCGCCATCGACGTCGCGGCGGCGGAGCTGAAGGCCGCGGAGGTCGACCAGACCAACACGCGCTTGCTGCTCGAAAAGAAAATCTCGTCGCAGACCGAATACGAGCTGGCGACGGCGAAGGTGGCTGCGCTCACTGCGAAGCTCGAAGAGGCGCAGGCGCACGAAGGCCAGGCGCAAATCAACCTCTCCTACGGCCAGGTGCGCGCGCCCTTCGACGGCGTGGTGAATCGCATTCCGCGCAAGGTCGGCGCGATGATCGACGAAGACGAGCTGCTCACCACGCTCACCGACACCCACGAGGTGTTCGTCTACTTCCGCCTCTCCGAGCAGGAATACCTCGGCACCACCGGCCCCGACGGTCACACGCCGAAGACGGTGCGCTTCAAGCTCGCCAACGGCCAGCTGTGGAACGAGCAGGGCACGGTCGACGCGGTGGAGACGGAGTTCGACGAAGACACCGGCAACATCGCCTTCCGCGCGCGCTTCCAGAATCCGGCTGGGCTGCTCAAGCACGGCTCGACGGGCAAAGTCGTGGTGCGCACCGAACTCGGCCGCACACTGGTGGTGCCGCAAGCGGCGACCTTCGAGATTCAAGAGCTGCTCTACGTCTACGTGCTCGACTCCGAAGACCGGCCGCACGCCACGCGCATCGTCACCCGCGCGCGGCTCGACGAGAGCTTCGTCGTCGAGTCGGGCGTGACCGAGAGCGACCGCATCGTCCTCGAGGGCGTTCACAAGGTGAAGGAAGGCGAGCGCATCGCAGTGCGCCCCGAGCCGACCCGCACCACTTCCCGCTGACTCTCACTCGCGAGCTTCGCTTCCCGATGTTGACGACCTTCTTCACCCGACGTCCCGTCTTCGCGCTGGTCATCTCGATTCTGCTCACCCTGCTGGGGCTGCTGGGTCTGCGCGCGCTGCCCATCACGCTGTTCCCCGACATCGCTCCGCCCGAAGTCGTCATCACGGTCGACTACACGGGAGCGAACGCCGAGGTGGTGACCAAGGCCGCCATCGTGCCCATCGAGCGCGCGGTGAACGGCGTGCCGGGCATGAAGTACATGACCAGCAACGCGGGCAACGACGGCGTCGGCATGGTGAGCGTCATCTTCGAGGTGGGCACCGACCCCGACGTCGCGAGCATCAACGTCCAGAACCGGGTGAACCAGGTGATGGATGAGCTGCCGCCCGAGGTGGTGAAGGCCGGCGTGCGCATCGCGAAGGACGAGAAGGCGATGCTCATGTACCTCAACATCCAGAGCAGCGACCCGGGCCTCGACGAGAAGTTTCTCTACAACTTCGTCGACATCAACGTGCTCGCCGAGCTGCGCCGCATTCCCGGCGTGGGGTTCGCCGACATCCTCGGAGCGCGCGAGTACGCGGTGCGCGTGTGGCTCGAGCCCGACAAGATGATTGCCTACGGCGTGAGCCCGCACGACGTGGTGGCCGCGCTGCAGACCGCGAACGTCGAGGCCGCTCCGGGAAAGATTGGAGAGAACAGCGACAAGGGCAGCTCTCCGCTCGAGTACGCCGTGAAGTACACCGGCAAGTTCGTCACGCCCGAGGCGTACGCGCGCATTCCGATTCGCGCGAGCGCTGACGGAGACATCTTGCGCGTCAGCGACGTCGCGCGCGTGGAGTTCGACACCGCCTTCTACGACGTCGAATCGCGCTTCAACGGCCGCCCTTCCGCCGCGCTGATGCTCAAGCAACTCCCGCATTCCAACGCGCGCGAGGTCATCACGCAGGTGAAGCAGCGGCTCGCCGAGATGAAGAAGGACGTGTTCCTCCCCGGCATGAACTACGAGCTGAGCTTCGACGTCAGCCGCTTCCTCGACGCGTCGGTGGAAGAAGTGGTGAAGACGTTCCTCGAGGCGTTCCTGCTCGTGGCGCTGGTGGTGTTCGTCTTCTTGCAGGACTGGCGCTCGACGCTCATTCCCATCATCGCGGTGCCGGTATCGCTCGTCGGCACCTTCGCGGTGATTCTGCCGCTCGGCTTCTCACTCAACCTCATCACGCTCTTCGCGCTGGTGCTGGCCATCGGCATCGTGGTCGACAACGCCATCGTGGTGGTCGAGGCGGTGCACGCGCGGCTGGAGCGCGACCCGACGACGCCGGTGCTCGAAGCGACCGAGGCGGCGATGAACGAAATCGCGCGCGCCATCATCGCCATCACGCTGGTGATGTCGGCGGTCTTCGTGCCCGTCGCCTTCATCAGCGGCCCGGCCGGCGTTTTCTATCGGCAGTTCTCGGTGACCATGGCGGTGAGCATCGTGCTCTCGGGTGTGGTGGCGCTCACGCTGACGCCCGCGCTGTGTGTGTTGCTCCTCAAGCCGCACGAGAAGGCGAAGCGCGGACCGCTCGCGTGGTTCGACGCGCGCTTCAGTCGACTCGAGCGCGGACTGGTGGGGTTGGTCACCAGCACCGCGGTGCGGCGCTCCGTCACGCTCGGCGCGTTGGTGCTCTTCTGCGCGGGCACGGGCCTGCTCGCGCGCGCGCTGCCGTCGGGCTTCATCCCCATCGAAGACCAGGGCACGTTCTACGCAGCCATCACCACTCCGCCGGGCGCGACGCTGGAGCGCACCAAGGCAGTGGTCGATGAGCTCGGCGCCATCGGTCTGCACATCGACGGCGTGGAGAGCATTGCCACGCTCGCGGGCTCCAACGTGCTCACCGATGGCACCGGCCCCTCGTACGGCACGGTGCTGGTGAACCTGAAGCCGTGGCACGAGCGCACCCGCTCGGTGAACGAACTCATCGAAGAGTTCAAGGTGCGCAGCAAGGGATTGTCGGACGCGCAGATTGAGTACTTCGCGCCGCCTCCGGTGCCTGGCTACGGCAACGCCGGCGGCTTCGAGCTCAGCATCCTCGACAAGACGGGCCGCGGTGACTTCACCGAGATGGACCGCGTGGTGCAGGACTTCATCACCGCGTTGCGCGCGCGACCCGAGGTGGCCGCCGCGTTCACCATCTTCCAGGCCGACTACCCGCAGTATTTGCTCAACGTCGACATCGACAAAGCCGCGCAGAAGGGCGTGACCATCGACGGCTCGATGAGCGCGCTGCAGACGTTGCTGGGCAGCGAGTACGTCACCAACTTCATCCGCTTCGGGCAGATGTACCGCGTGATGGTGCAGGCGTTGCCGAGCTACCGCGCGCACCCGGGCGACGTGCTGCGCATCTCGGTGAAGAGCGACCGCGGAGACATGGTGCCGCTCTCGTCGTTCATCTCGCTCAGCAAGACGCACGGCGTCGACAAGACGACTCGCTACAACATGTACCCGTCGGCCGAGGTGACCGGCGACGCGCGCGCGGGCGTGAGCTCGGGCGCAGTCATCGCCGCGGTGCAGGACGTGGCGCGCCAGAAATTGCCGCGCGGCTTCGCCATCGACTGGTCGGGCATCGCGCGCGATCAGATTCAAGCGGGCAACGAGGGCGCGTACGTGTTCCTCATCTGCCTGGTGTTCGTCTTCCTCGTGCTCGCGGCGCAGTACGAGAGCTTCGTGTTGCCGCTGGTGGTGGTGCTCTCGCTGCCTGCTGGTGTCTTCGGCGCGCTCGCGTTGCTGAAGCTCACCGGCCTCGAGAACAACATCTACACGCACGTCGCGCTCATCATGCTCATCGGTCTGCTCGGGAAGAACGCCATCCTGGTGGTGGAGTTCGCCGAGCTGCGACGTCGCGAAGGTCGGTCGCCCTTCGACGCGGTGGTGGAAGCGACGCGGCAGCGGCTGCGACCGATTCTGATGACCTCGCTCGCGTTCGTCGCGGGTCTGTTGCCGCTCGCGGTCGCCACCGGACCAGGCGCGGTCGGCAATCGCACCATCGGCACCGCGGCGGTCGGCGGCATGGTGGTGGGAACGCTGTTCGGCGCGCTGCTGGTGCCGGGCCTCTACGTGCTGGTGCGCGAGGGCCTGCGGCGGAGCGAGCCACCCGTCGCGCCCGCGGATCCTCCCGAGCCTGCTGCGACTGCGGAGGTGCCCGATGCGACGTGAGCTCTCCGCGCTGGCGCTCCTCGTCACGGGTTGCACCGCGTTCGACCCCGTCGTGATTCGCGAGCAGGAGAAGTTGCCCGACGTCTACGCCGCGCTCGAGGCGCTCCCCGATGCCGGCACGGCCGCGCAGCTCGACTGGAGCACCTGGTTTGGCGACCCGCAGCTCGAGGCGCTGGTGCTCGAAGCGCTGCATCACAACCAGACGCTCGCGATGGCGGCCGAACGCGTGGAGCTCTCGCGCTCGAACGTGACGCGCACCACCGGAGCGCTCTTTCCGCGGCTCGACATCGGTGTCGGCGCGGGCGTGCGCAAGTTCGGTCTGTACACGATGGACGGTGCGGGCAACGCGACCACCGACATTCTTCCCAACCAGCGCGTGCCGGTGAATCTCGGCGACTTCGCGCTCAGCCTGCAGGCGTCTTGGGAAGCCGACCTGTGGGGGAAGTTGCGGCATCAGAAGAACGCCGCGGCCGAGCAGGTGCTGGCGAGCGCGGAAGGCGTGCACGTCGTGGCGACGGGTCTGGTGGCCGAGGTGGCGACCGCGTGGTTCGAGCTGCGCGCGCTCGACCGCATGCGCGAGGTGCTGACGCGGCAGGTGGCGCATCAACGCACGGCGCTCGAGGCGGTGAAGATTCAGCGCAGCGTGGGCCGCGCGACCGAGCTGGCGGTGCAGCAGTTCGAAGCGCAGGTGCTGGCGACCGAAGCGCTGGAGGTCGAGGTAGGTCAGCAGGTCATCGCGGCGGAGAATCGGCTCAACGAGCTGCTCGGTCGTTTCCCGCGGCCCATCGAGCGGCCTCGGTTGGAGTCCTTCGAGCCAGCGGGTCTGTCGAGCGTCGGCGTGCCGGCGGAGCTGCTGCGCAACCGGCCCGACGTGCGCCTCGCGGAGCACCACCTCGAGGCCGCGAAGTACGACGTGAAGAGTGCGCAGGCGGCGTTCTTCCCGAACATCAACTTGAGCGCGGGCATCGGCGTGCAGGCGTTCGACCCGGCGTACCTGGTACGGCTGCCGGAGTCGCTCATCTACAACTTCCTCGGCGGGCTCGTGGCGCCGCTGCTCAACCGGACGGCCATCGAGGCGCAGCTCGACGGAGCGAAGGCGCTGCAGCGCGAGGCGATGTACGGCTACCAGCGCACGGTGCTCGGTGCGTACGTCGAGGTGGTGAACTCCGTGGCGAATCACCAGAACCTGACGCGGGTGCTGGAGCTGAAGAAGAATCAGCAGGCGCAGCTCGCGGAGATGATCGACACCGCGGACGCGCTGTACCGCGCGGGGAAGGCGACGTGGCTCGAGGTGCTGCTCGCGCAGCAGAACGCGCTGCAGACCGAGCTGGAGCTGGTCGAGACCTGGCGTCGACAGCACGTCGCTTCGGTATCGCTCTACGCGGCGCTCGGCGGCGGCTGGCGCTGACGGTGAGGGTGAAACTGCATTGAGGAAGCGCAGGGGCGGGCACGGTCTGGGCCGTGCCGAACGGCCCCCTCTCACGCGAGGGAGAGGGTCGGGGTGAGGGTGAAACTGCATTGAGGAAGCGCAGGGGCGGGCACGTTCTGGGCCGTGCCGAACGGCCCCCTCTCCCGCGAGGGAGAGGGTCGGGGTGAGGGTGAAACTGCATTGAGGAAGCGCAGGGGCGGGCACGGTCTGGGCCGTGCCGAAAAGCAATCAGCCCCTCACCTCGACCCAATTTCACGCACTTCAGGCCACCATTTCGTGAATTTGGCTGTTCCAACAGCCACTTTCACGTAGTCGTGAAACCTGAACCAAATTCCCCTCAAGTTGAGGGGCACGTTCGCCTTGAGGCACGGCGAAGAACCCGCAAACACCACCCACCCTCAATGCAGTTCTCTCCGACCTCTCGCAGTGCCTGAACAGCCGTTTTCACGAACTGGTACTCACGGCGACGCGGTGCACGAGCCGTTCGCTCCTGCAGTCGGCGGACACGTCACGCGGATGCGCTTGCTCATCGAGCGATTGCCCTGCGCATCGACCGCGCAAATCAAGATGTCGCGCACTTCGCCGTACTGCGAGCACACCATCGACTTCGAGTTGTTGCCGACCACTCCGCTCAGGGGCTGGAAGCCGCTGTCGTTGCATGCCGTGCCCGGAGCGGAGCCGATGCGATTCAGGAAGTAATACGTGGTGGTCGTTCCGCTCCACGTCACGCGCGGGTCCATCAAGTTCGTGCAGCTCAAGTTCGTCGGGTCGGCCGGAGGCATCGTGCCGCCGCCACCACCGACGCCGCTGCCGCCACCCGTCGAGCCACCGCCGCCGCCCGTCGAGCCACCGCCACCACCCGTCGAGCCGCCAGCACCGCCCATGCCGCCGTCGACCATGGCCAGCCCCTGCGCGATGCACGACTGCGCCTGACACGAGGGGATGAAGAAGACGCAATTCTTGTACACGGAAAGACCGTTCGCTCCGTTCGCCTGGCAGCTCGCGACGCACGATCCGACGTCGATCGCGGGGCACGTCAGCGCGTAGCGCGCACAGACGTTTTCACACGTCGCGTTTCCGCCCATGCCGCTGATGGGAGTGTCCATCACGCACGCCAGCGCCTGTTGGCACATGCCGCTCTGCGCAGGCGAGCAGCGATCGAGGTTGCTCGAGACGATGCTCGAACTCTGACACTTCGTTTCGCAGCTCGGCACGGTGAAGTCTGGAAGCTGCGAGCAAGAAGAACCAAGCGCGACGCAGTCGCCGGCACAGTCGACCGCCGCACCACCGCCGCCAGTCGCGCTGCCACCGCCAGTCGCCGAACCACCGCCAGTTGCCGAGCCACCACCAGTCGCAACGCCGCCACCAGTCGCACCGCCACCAGTCGCACCGCCACCAGTCGCAGCGCCACCACCAGTCGCCGCACCACCGCCAGTCGCAGCACCGCCACCCGTCGTCGCGCCACCGCCAGTCGCAGCACCGCCACCAGTCGCGGATCCACCGCCACCAGTCGCTGCGCCACCGCCCGTCGCCGATCCACCGCCCGTTGCAGATCCGCCACCGATCGCTGCGCCACCGCCCGTGCCCGCATCACTCACGGTCATCGGCACTCCGCAGCTGACGACGAAAATCGACACACAGCTCGCGACGAGGACGCGCGTTCTCAATTGGGGCTCCGGTGTATGGGGTGCTGCCACCTACGGAAGAAGTGCGCTCCGCATTCAACGCGAGAGCTCACCACTCGTCGGCGGTCCCGCGCGCGCACCGCACGCCGAGCGCGAAGTCGATGACCTGCGGCGGGTGGCGATTGACGAGTCGAATGTCTCCAGCGACGGCCACGGGCATCGTCCAGTCGCCACCCAGCGCGAAGCGGGTGGCCTGACGCGGGTCGAAGTCACTGTTGGTGCTGGTCCATTCCTGCACGTTGCCGTCGAGACCTCGAATGCCTTGCGTGGTGACGTCGAGCCCCTCGTCACTCACCAGCGTCGGCCCGGCCCAGATGTCTTTCTCGTCGTCGACGTTCGCGCGGCCGCTCCGACGAGGCGCCCGGTCGGCTTCCTTCCATTCGTCGGCGCTCGGCAGACGCTTGCCCAGGTAGCGGCAGAACGCGGCCGCCGTCAGCGCGTCGATTCCAGTCACTGGCCCGAGCGGCCCCGCGCCGACCTCGAGCGTGCGCGTCTCCGGCGGCAGCACCCGCGTGTAACCAGTCCACAGCAACTGACTCTCGAAGGGCGCAAAGACGGCGTTGGGCACCTCGGTCGCATCGAGCCACAGCCCGTCGCGGAGCAACACCTCACCGCTCTGTGAAGCGCGACAGGTGGGCACTTCGATGCGGGCGACGAAGCGCTCCTTGCGCCGGCGCTCCGCGTAGCCGGGCAGATGCAGCAATCGCAGCCAACTGCTGCCACACGTTCCACCACGCTCGTACACCTCGAGGAACGCGTCTCCACCGGGCGCGAGAAACACCGCGCCGTCTTCGCGCAGCTCGAGGTTCTGCACGGCGAGCGGTTGGTTTCGCAGCGGGCGCTCGCGATCCGACGGGTCCACCGGCCACAACCGCCAGGAGCGATTCATCGGCGGAACGCGAGCGGGCGTGACCGCGTGACCGTCCCAATCGAAGGGAGCGAACTGCAGCTCGACCTCACCCAGGTTCTCGGCGATTTCGCGCAGCTCGGCTTGCTGGGCGACAGCGCGGCGTTCGTTCTCGCGAAAGCGCAGCGCCAGCAGCGTCGCGCCGACCGCCACGGCCACGGCCGTACCGAGCGCCACCGCGAAGAGCGTGCGACGCCGGCGCTCAGCGCGCAGCCGCACCGCTTCACTCGCCGAGAGGTACCGCTCGGCGCGCGGAGAGAGCGGCAAGCGGTCGAGCTTCGTGCGCGCGTGGCTGACGCTCTCACGCCACGTGTCTGCGTCGCGTGCACCGAGCCGTTCCCAGCGTTCCGACGCGACCTCGAGGTCGTGCTGAACGCGCCGAGCGTCGTTGGAGTCGAGCAGCCACGTTCGCAGCGCGGGCCACAACGTGGTGAGCGACTCGTGCGCCAGCTCGACCACCGCCTCGGTTCCTTCTTCGCGCGCCACCAGCAGCCGGCGTTTGATCAACTCGTCCACCGACGACGCAGGGAGCGTCGCGCGCGCCGCGGGCCGACGCGTGCCGTCGGGGTTCACCATGCTGAGCAACGTCGCGCGCGCGTCTTCCTTCGCTGCGGGACCGAGCGTCTCGAGAAAGTCCTGCGCGTAGGCGGCGAGCATTCCGGCCGCGCCTCCACTCTGCTCGTACTGCTCGCCGCGCATCACCGCGCGCTCGTCTCGCCGGTCCCACAGCGTGTGACAGACGAACTGCAGCAGCGGCAACGCCGCGGGCTGGGCCACCACGTCGAGAGCGATGCGGCGCGCGAGCGTCGGCGGCTCGAGCGAACCCGCACACCGCCGCAGCGGTTCGACGATGGCGCGCTCGAGCTGCTCGACGCCCAACGGCCGCAGCCCGAGCACCGCGGGTTGACGCGACGCGAGCTCGGTCTGAAACACGCGCCCCAGAAAATCTTCGCGCACCAGCAACAGCAGCCGCACGCCTTCTTCCGCGCGCAGCGACGTCAACGCCGCGAAGAAGCTCGCGCGCTCGCGCTCGTCACAGAGCGTGAACGCCTCCTCGAGCTGGTCCACCACCAGCAGCACGCCGTCACCGCGCGTGCGCGTCGCAGCGCGCATCACCACCGCGAGATGCCCGGGGTCCTCGAGCAGACGCTCACCGAGTGCGTCTTGCCCGAGCGTCGCCGCGAGAGAACGCAGCGGGTGCGCACCCGGACGGAACGTGAGCGCGCGCACGTTCGACCTCTGCGCGCGGAACCGCGGAACGAGGCGCGCGTGCGCGAAGGAACTCTTTCCCACGCCCGAGGGCCCCACGACGATGAGCGGCGCCGGCTTCGCGAGCAGCTCCAGCGCGCGCTCGGTGTCTTCGTCGCGGCCATGAAAATCGGCGGCGTCGCTCTCGAGAAAGGCGGTGAGCCCACGGAACGGCGGGTGCGCCTTGAGTTCGAGACCTCGCAGCCGTTCGAGCACTTCCTGCGAGGTCGGTCGACGTTCAGGGGCCCATGCCACGCAGCTCTTCGCGAGCGCGCCCAGCGGGCCGGGCAACGCAGGCGGTTCGAGCGCGACGCTCGAAAAGACCGCCTGACTGACGGCCTGCGCAGTCCACGGCACGGAGCCGGTGAGGAGCTCAGCGAGCAGCACGCCGAAGCTCCAGATGTCGTCGGCGGCGGTGAGCTGGTGCTGCGCGGTCCACCGTTGTGGAGACAGCCAGATGCCGCTCCCGCGGCCGTGCCCGCGTTGACCTGCCAGCGTCGCGAGCCCGAAGTCTGCGAGCCGGAGCCGACCGTCGGCACCGACCAGCACGTTGTCGGGCTTCAAGTCACCGTGCACCAGGTTGCGGGCGTGCAAATACGAGAGGCCTTCGCAGACGTCGGTCGCGAGTCGCAGCCGCCCGGTGTCGTCGAGCGAGCCCGCACGCGCGAGCTCGGTGAGCGTGCCGCCGGGCACGTACTCCAGCACCAGGAAGAGGTGGCCGACCGAGGTGGTGCCGCTCTGCAACACGCGCGCGATGAAGGGCGAGTCGAGCTGCGCGGTGAGCTGCGCCTCGCGCAGGAACTGCGACGGGTCGCCGGGCAGCGGGTGAAAGACCTTCAGCGCGACACGACGGTCGAGCGTGACGTCACGCGCGAGGTACACGCGCGCGGAAGCGCCCTCGGCGAGCAGCCGCTCGACCTCGAAACCGGTGAACGAAGTGTCGGTGAGGGCGCCCCGCTCCATCCCGGGGCGCAGCTAAACACGAGTCACGCCACCCGCATCGTCGCGCCGCCGTCGCTCACCACGTGCAGCCGGTTGTCGGCGCTGAAGCCTGCGGCGCCAAACTCGGGGAGCTGCACGCCTTCGGGCGTGTAGAGCAGCGTGGCCTGCGGTGCGAAGGCGCGCAGCCGGGTGAGGCAGTCGGCGAGGAACGGGGCCGGGAACTCGTGGCCGTCGCAGAGGATGAAGCGCACCACGAGATCTGCGCGCGGGTACGCGTACTGAAGCGCGTCGATGAGCTCGAGCCCGCACGCCTTGTCGTTGTAGACGCCGAGCACCACGGGCCCGGTGTTGCTGGCGTGCATGCCGTAGCCGTTCTTCGAGCCGAGCACGGCGTGGCCGACGAAGTCGACGCGCGCCAACCCACCGCCTGCGAGCTGGCATCTCCAACGCAGCACCGCGGCGAGCGGGTCTGCAGCGTCCATCGCGGAGATGATCAGCTGGTGCTTCACATCCTTCGGCTCGGCCACGGCCGGGTCGAAACGCAGCGCAATGTCGGTGAGCAGCACGTCGTCCTGCGCGGACAAGATGGTGACGTAGGAGTCCATCGCGCCCTCACTGCAAGCCCAGCGACTGAACGAGCCGCTTGTACTCCGCCTCGGTCAACTTCATCTTGCGCAAGGTGTCGAGCACCAGCCCGGGGTACGCGCGCGCGAGCTGCTTGAGCAGCGCGTGCTCCGGTTGCCCGAGGCGCGGTGGCCACTTGTCGGGGCCCGTCGCGTACTCCTTCAAGTCGAGCTTGTAGGTCTCGAAGAACTCCTTGGTGACGAACATGAAACCGCGCGTCGCGCGCGCATCCTCAGGGTCGGGGTGGAAGAGAGACGACGGGTAGTGGCACCACACGTAGGGCGAGTTGCGCGACAGGTTCGAGATTTTCTCGCCGTCGGTTCCATCGAGCTTGATCAACTTCACGTCGCCCGACTCTTCCTTGAGGCTGGTGAAGCTCGAGGTGTCGGCTTCGATAGCGTAGTACTCGAGGCCCGCGCGCGTGATGATGTCGTAATAGAAGTACTTGCGGTCGGTGGCGGGCAGCGACTTCGCTCGGAAACGGTACGACTTCTCGTACAACTGCTCGGCGACGTAGTTGGGCATTTCAGTCCTCGGCTGGGGGTTTGAGTTTGAACTCTCGGATCAAGTTGTAGAGGTGCTGTCTGCTGAGATCGATTCGGCGCGCGACCTCGCTCACGTTCCACGACGCGCTCTCGAGCTCGCGCAACAACAGGTCGCGCTGAAACGAACGAGTGAGCGCGTGGAAGGTGTTCGGCGGTGCTTCGGTCGTGCCCGTGAGGTGGGCCGCTTCGACCTGCACCGCGCGTTCCTGCGTGGCGCGCAAGAGCGCGATGGTGAGCTCCGACTTCAGCTGGCGCACGTTGCCGCGAAGGTCGAGCGAGCGCGCGGCGTGCAGCAGCCCCTTCGACGCGGGAATGGGAGTCACTCCGACTTCCTGCGCGATGACGCGCAGCAGCTCTTCGACCAGCTGCGGCACGTCGCCGCTGCGCTCGCGCAGGGAAGGCATGCGCACCGAGAGCACGTTGATGCGGAAGAAGAGGTCTTCGCGGAAGCGGCCCTCGGCCTGCAGCTTCTCGAGCGGCTGGTGCGTCGCGGCGATGAAGCGCACGTTGGCGCTCTGCGCGACGGTGCTCCCCACGGGGAAGAAGCGCTGCGACTGCAGCAGCTGCAGCAGCCGCGCCTGCGCGCTGAGTGACAGCTCGGCGATTTCGTCGAGAAACAGCGTGCCGCCGTGAGCCGCCTCGACCTGGCCGCGACGACGAGTCGCTCCGGTGAAGGCGCCCGGCACGGTGCCGAACAGTTCCGACTCGATGAGGTTGTCGCTGAAGTTGGCGCAGTTGAGCTCGATGAACGGGCAACCGCGGCGCGGGCCGTTGTCGTGAATCACGCGCGCCAGCTGCGTCTTGCCGGTACCGGTCTCGCCGGTGATGAGCACCGGCACGTGGTTCGGCGCGGCGAGCGCGACGTGGCTGAAGACGTCGACCAGCGCCTCGCTGCGCCCCGCGATGCGCTCGAGCGACAACCGCTGCCGCCACTCGCGCGTCGGGTCGGGCGAGCTCGCATTCGCTGACCGCGAGAGCTGGCGCAGCAGGGGCCCGAGCGCCTGGCCCACTTCCACCACCAGCTCGACGTCTTCGGGCTGAAACGGGCCGCCTTCGGGAACGCCCTCGAGGTACAGCACACCGCCCTGCTGGCCGACGGGCACGCACAGCACCGCTTCGAGGCGCTGGCTCTGCACGCTCGGCCGGTCCTTGAAGCGGTCGTCGAGCAGCGCATACGGCGTGTGAATGGTCTGCCCCGAGGCGAGCGCCGCCGCGACGATGCCGCGCGAAGTGAGCGCCTGCACCGCGCTGGTCTGATCACTCGAGAACCCTTCGCTCAACTGCCAGCGGGGCGTGTCTTCGTCGGCCTCGTGCAGCGCGAGATAGACGCGTTGCGCGCGGGTGATGGTGCAGAGCAGCCGCAGGCTCGCGCGAACCTGCGCCTCGTCGGCGTCTTCGCGCGTCAGCTTCAGCAACGCTGCCAGCAGCTGGCGCTCGCTGCGAGCTCGGTCTCCCCCCATCGCGGCGGGCGAAGCTAGCAGCGAACGATCGACGGTGATGAGCGCTTGCAGCATGGGTCAGCTTCACTGCAACGCGAGCGCCAGCGTTCTGCCGCTCACTGCACCGGCGTCGGGTGTCTGAAGAATCAGACAGCCACCGGCGGGTGTGGCGCGTTTGGCGCGCGCAGCGTTGGCTCGTGGATTTGACGGTCGCGCGCGCCGATGTCTCGCCGATTTGACGATCCCCCACGGTCGCCGTGCACGCGCGTGGGCACGTCGTTCGCAGAGTGCCGCCGTCGGCCGCGGGGGGCGGTCGTTCACCGTCCGGCGCCCGCGCGGCACACCCGCTCGGGGCCGGATTCTTTTTCGAACCCAGCGGGGAAACTCATGACGAGGTTGCTTGGGCTGTTGTGGTGCGTGGCGGGCGTTTCCGCGTGGGCACAGGTGACGGTCACCGGCGGGAGCAGCACGAGTTGGCCGCTCTACGTCGACACGAATCGCCTGTGGAAGACGAAGAACATCGCCGTGTGCTGGGAATCGTCGGACAACGCGACCGAGCGCGGCTGGGTGCAGAGCGCGGTGACCAACTCCTGGCAGGCGCGCTCGGGGTTGACGTTCAGCGGCTGGGGCACGTGCCCGGCGAGCGGCTTTCGCGGCATTCGCATTCAGGTCGCCGATGCGTGGCCGCACACCGAGGGTCTCGGCACCGACCTCGACGGGAAGAAGAACGGCATGGTGTTGAACTTCGTGTTCACGTTCACGAAAGACGGCAAGCAGCCCTTCAGCGGCTGCCTCGGCGGCTCGAGGCAGTTCTGCATCGAAGCCATCGGCGTGCACGAGTTCGGTCACGCGCTGGGCTTCGCTCACGAGCAGAACCGGCCCGACGTCATCAACCAGTGGTGTGCCGGAGAAGGCAACGCGCCCGGCGCCGCGGACGGCGTGGTGATGGTCGGCCCGTGGGACCTCGACTCGGTGATGAACTACTGCAACCCGTCGTTCAACGGAGGCGGCCGTCTGAGCGCGACCGACGTCGAGGGCGTGCAGCGGTACTACGGCGCTCCGGCGAATGACTCGTGCAACTTCCGCACGGGCCCGTTCGAGTGGAACTGCGCGGGCCGCGTGGCGGGCGCGACGTCGTGCGTGCAAATCGCCGAGTCCGCCGACCCACACACGTGGAACGACAACTTTCTCTGCATGTACCGCTCAGGCGGCCCCATCGGCACGTGGAGCGACCCGACGGCCTGCGCAATCCAGTGGTCGAGCGCCGGGCCGATTGCGGGCAAGCGCTGCACGCAAATCAGCGAGCCGGCCGACCCGCACACGTGGAACGACAACTACCTCTGCGTCGCCAACACCTGCCCGTACTACTTCACGTGGTCGTACGCGGGCCGGCTGGCCAACCAGCAGTGCGTGCCGTGGCGCGAGCCGGCTGACCCGTACACGTGGAACGACAACTACCTCTGCTTCGACGGCCGACCGCCGGAGCAACAGCCGCAGGTCTTCTTGAACCGCGAGGAGAACTTCATCGCCGGCCCCTTCGGTCACAAAGAGAACAAGGTCATCGGCGGGGCCTGTCCTGCGGGCACGGTGCGTGACACGTGCATCGCGTTGACGGTGGGAGACAGCGGTGGGTGGTGCAGCGCCGAAGGCAACGCGCCCAACGGCGGAGGGCAGAGCGAGGCGATGGGCTTCGTGAGCGGCGACGCGTCTGATTGCCGCTGCCGATTCCACATGGGTGCTCCGGCGCTGCAGCGCATGCACTGCCGGGTGCAGATCTCGAACGTGTGCGCCGCGGGCCACACGCGCTGCGGAGACCAGTGCTGCAACGGTTCGCAGACGTGTCAGGCCGGACAGTGCGTCGACCCCGCGCCGCCACCGGGGCCCGACTGTGAACGCCGAGCGGGCATCGGCACCTGGAGCTGCTACCGCCCCGTTCCCGGAAAGACGTGCGTGAAGATCGACGAAGGCGCCGACCCCGACACGTGGAACGACAACTACTTCTGCACCGACGTGAACATCGGAGCGCGGTGGTCGATGGCGGGGCCGATTGCGGGCATGCGCTGCACGCAGATCAACGAAGGCGCCGAGCCGGCAGACCACACGTGGAACGACAACTACCTCTGCGTGCCGCCGCTCTCACCGTGGCAGCTGCGGTGGTCGATGGCCGGGCCCATCGCCGGCTACCAGTGCGTGCAGTGGCTCGAGCCGAGCGACCCGCACACCTGGAACGACAACTACCTGTGCATGAAGCGATGAGCTGCAACGCGCTCGAAGTCACCATTTCGTGAATTTGGCTGTTCCAGCAGCCACTTCCGCGAAGTGGTGAAAGTGAATCGAATTCCCCACGAAATGAGGGGCACGCTCGCCTGTCGGCACGGCGTCGAGCAGCGAAAAACCACCCACCATCAATGCGCAGTTCACCCATCGTCCGCAGCGTGTGAGCAGCCAATTTCACGAACTGGTGGCTCACGACGCGTTCAACGCGAAAGCAGTCGCAGGCTTCGCAGCTGCTGCCCGACCCACAAGGCGCTCGGCGGGCGTTTCGCCGGATCCTTCTCGAGCAGCGTGAGAATGAGTCGCTCCAGCAGCTCAGGCATCGCCGGGTTCAGCGAGCGAGGAGGCGCCGGTTGCTCCGAGGCCTGCGCGATGAGCAGTCGCGTGAGCTCGGGAAAGTCGAACGGCAATCGCCCGGTGAAGAGCTGATACGCGGTGACGCCGAGCGCGTAGAGGTCGGTGGCGAAGGTGACGTCGGAGAAGTTGTTGATCTGCTCCGGCGACATGTACTCGGGCGTGCCGCCAATCATTCCCGTCACGGTCACCCCCTGCGCGGTGCGTTTGCGCGCGATGCCGAAGTCCATCAGCTTCACCACGCCGCTGCTGGTGACGAACAGGTTCTGCGGCTTCACGTCGCGGTGCACCACGTCGCGCTCGTGCGCGGCCTGCAAGCCGTGACACGCCTGCTCGAGCCACGAGAGCCCTTCACGCAGCGGCAACGCGCCGCGCGCCTCTTCGAGCTTGTGCGCGAGGTCTGCGCCCTCGAGCAATTCCATCGACAGGTAGCGCCACGGCCCCGCGCTGCCGAGGTCGAACAGCCGCGTGATGTTGGGGTGGTTGAGCGCGCGCGACAACGAGAGCTCGAGCTTGAAGCGCGCCACGAGCGTCTCGGCTTCGCGCTCGGTCGCCGGGTGGAAGACCTTCACCGCGACGTGCTCATTGAGCTCGAGATCGAGCGCGCGGAACACCGAAGCGGAGCCGCCTTCGCCGACGATGGCTTCGAGCTGATACCGCTCTCCCAACTTCGCGCCGACGGTCGGCATCGGAGGATGCGCAGCAGCACCCGCAGCGACCGGCGGCTTGGTGGGGAGTCGTCTCGCGAGCGCGTCCTTGAGCGCGAACTCGTTGGTGTCGAAGTTGTGCTCGCGCGTACCGGTGACGCGGTCGGAGAACGGCTCGAACGTCGCGCCGCCTGTCGGGTCGAACATCTGCCCGTGCCACTCCGGCACGTTCTCTTCCGGGTCGAAGCCCTGGTACAGCTTGCTCGTCGCCCGGCGAATGCCCGACGTCGTCGCGTAGAACGGGTTGATCTTCAGCCGCGTCGCGAAGCGCAGCCGGTCGATCAACGCCACGTCACGCGGGTCTTCCATCGCCACGTGCAGCGCGCGGTCGACGATCTTGATGGGAGCGACGTGCCAGCTCTTCGCCTGCTCCTCGGTGACGACGCGCGCGACCTCGGGGCTCACCGAGCCGACCAGCTCGGAGTCGATGATGTACGGAATGCCGGCTTGCTCCGAGAGCGTCTTGAGCACGTCGACGTCTTTCACCAGGCCCGCTGCGACCACCGCTTCCGCGAGCGCCACTTCGCTGCGCGTCAGCTCGGGTTGTTCGCGCGTGAGCCGCTCGAGATGCGAGAGCGACAACAGGCCCTTCTCGACCAGCAGCGAGCCCAGCTTGCGGCGAATCGCGCGAGCGATGCCCGACGTCGACGAGCGAATGCCGGAAATGGTCGACGGGTTGATGGCTCCCGAAGGCGTGGAGTTGAAGACGCCCGACGTCAGCCCGCTCTGCGAAGACTCGACCGCGCCGTGCACGGGCGTCGCGGCCACGGGCTTCTTCGCCAGTTCCTCGAAGCGTTCACGCGCGTCCTCGTCGGCGGGGAACGCGGTCAGCACCGTGCGGAAGATGGACGACGCGAGGCGATCTTTTCCTGCCGCCGCGAACGACTCGGCGATGGCCTTCATCGCTTCGGCCTCGACCGGAGCGGCCGGTGCGTGCCCGATGAACGGCATCAGCCACGTCGAGAGTGAATCGAGCGAGGTGTTGATCAACCCCGCGACGCGCACCGCGTGCACGACCGCCTGCTGGTAGCGCGGGTTGGTGGGAACGATGCGCGTGAGCGCCGAGAGGCATTCCTGCAGCGCGCCTCCGCGTTGAAAGCAGACCGCGGCGTCCCAGAAGCGCTGCGCTTCGAGGCAGAAGTGCGCCGCTTCGAGGTGCCGGTTGAGCGCCATCGCGACGCGCACTGCTCCGTCCCAGTCGCGTTGACCGGCGAAGACTTTCAGCGCCTCTTCGAGTTTGCCCTGTGCTTCGAGCCTCGCTGCGTCACTCATCTCTGGTTTGCGTT
The DNA here is from genome assembly GCA_047600485.1 of Archangium sp. Lineage (GTDB taxonomy): Bacteria > Myxococcota > Myxococcia > Myxococcales > Myxococcaceae > Archangium_A. Next base: position 7,736,269 of record JASGKS010000001.1, on the reverse strand, counting down.
TCCCCCGGCACCCCGACCGAAGAAGAGTACGGATCAGCCCTCTGGTCGAGTGTGAGTACCGCCTTCCATCAGCCGCGCAACTTTCGCGCGCGGTCGCATTAACCTTCGCGCCGTGAGCGAAGCGGTGGTCTTTCAGTCGAGCGTGGAGTCGCTCAAACGGGCGACGGAAGGGAAGCTCAGCCCCGCGGCCGTCGCACACCTGCGCTCAATCGGGTTCGACTTCAGCAAGCCACTGCTCAGCGCCTACCCGCTCGGAGAGTGGGAACGGGCGACAGAGGTGGCGGTGGCGGAGCTCTTCCCCACGTTGCCGACGAACGAGGCGCGCGCGGCGCTCGGTCGCGAGTTCATGGGCGGCTTCGCGCAGACGACCATCGGCAAGGCGATGGTGATTTTGGCGCGGGCCATCGGCGTGCGGCGAACGCTGTCGCGCATGAGGCGAAACATGCGCAACGGAAACAACTACACCGAGACCGAGCTGCAGGAGCGCGGCAAGGGCCACGTGGTGTTGATCACCCGCATGCGGCCCGAATTTCTCCCCGTGTGGTCGGGCAAGGCCAGCCCGCTCATCGAGCAATTCGTCGGCGTGCTGCAGGGCGCGTTGAAGATGCTCGACGCCAAAGAAGCGTCGGTGACGCTCGCGCTCTACGACAGGAACAAGCGCGAGGCGTCGTACGAGATTCGCTGGCGCGAATGATCAGCTGATCAGAAGCCGAACCAGCTCGCGACCTTCTTCGCCGCGTTGTGCGCGACGTCGGCGGCCTTGTGCGCGACGTTCGAAGCGGCCGCTCCGACGTCGTCGAGGCCGAGGTGGCCGTCGCCGTTGACGTCAGCCGCGTGCGCCACGTTGCGCGCCACGTCGACCGCTTTCTTTCCGGCCGCGACCACGTCGCCGAAGCCGAGCTGGCCGTCACCGTCGACGTCCGCGAGGCCCTTCGCCGCTTCGCCGATCTGCGCGACGTCGACTTCGACCGTCACGCCGGCGCCGCCGCCGAGGCCGAGCGCCGCGCCGACGCTGCCGCCGATCTTCAGCTTGCCGTCTTCGTAACCGATGACGCCAGTGGCGCGCGCTTCAGCGCCCGCGCTGCCGTACGCCGAGCCGGTGACCGCGAAGGGACCAGCCGACAGCGTGATTTCGCCTTCGATCTTCGCGACCGCCGACGCGCCCGCGGTGCCACGCGCGACGGCGGTGGGCGGGTTGCGCGTGATCTTCACGGTGCCGGTCGCTTCAGCCGAGACTTCCGCCGAGGCGCGCACGTGGGCGTCGGCCGCGGCGTGCATCTCGACTCCGCCGAGCGTGACGCTCTGGGTCTGCGCGTGGCCGGTGGCGTCGACTTCGACCTTCGCTCCCGCGCGCAACGTCACGGTGGCGTCGAGGCCGTTGGCGTCGATCTTCCCCTGCGCGTCGACGCTGGCCGAAGCCTCAGCCGTGGCGCGCGCGTGGTAGTCGGCCGAGCCGTACTTGCCTTCGACGTGGTCGCCCACTTCAGCCGTGATGCCCGCCACCGCTTCGCGATTGAACTGACCGTGAATGCCGGTGTGGTCGATGGTCAGCGACTGGCCGCCGGTGATGCCGACGCGCGAGCCGACCTTCGCGATGTCGTTCTGGAAGAGCGTGTTCTCGGTCATGCGCGACGGGTCGACCTGCGACGACCAGGTCTGCTCGATGCCGAGCGCCTTGAAGATCTTCCCGATCCACGGAGTGATCTTGTCGGCCTTGTCGGTGATGGGCTTCGAATCGAACTCCGTCTCCTTCATGTAGCTGCGCTCGATGGACTTGTTCTTCGTCCAGTCGGCGCCGTCGGAGAGCGTGAACTTGCCGTCTTCGTAGGTGGTCGACGAGCGCGTGGTGAGCTCGGAGCCGCTCGCGTCCTTCGCGTTGCGCGTGACGGTGGTGCCGCCGTTGGTGGTGACGCGGGTCACGTCGCTCGAGTTGGCGCGGTTGCCGCGCGAGTCGAACGAAGAAGTGGTGTTGCGCGTGGTCGTCGTGTCGCCGCGCTCGCGCGTGGTGCTCTTCTGCGTCGACGTCTTGTCGATGCCGAACACGTCGCGCGTCTGCAGCTTCACGCTCGAATCACCGCGCGGGTTGATGGTCTCGGTGCGCTTCTCGAGCGAGCGGCGACCCAACATGTCGTTGCGGTCAGCGAACGACGAATCGGTCTGCGAGCCCTTCGCCGTGGTCGACGTGCGGCGGTACTCGGTCGACTTTTCCAGCAGCTTGCCTTCGCGGGTCGTCAGTTCCTTCGAGCCACGCGCGGTCTCCCGGCGCTTGGTGACCGAGCCGTCGTCGTTCTTCACGATTTCGGCGGTCTTCTGCTTCTGGAACTTCGAGACCTCTTTAGGGGTCTGCAAGGGGCTGGAATTTTTAGTGATTTTGGTCATGGCGAGCGCTCCTGCAGAGTTGTCGGAGCGAGCGGGTGGGATGTTGTGGGATCAGAACTGTAAAGAACAACATCACGCGCTTTTTGAACAAAAGTGACACCGCGGAATCTTCGTCGGCATGGCTCGATTCCTCGCGCTGCTTCTGCTCACGGGCTGTGCGTCGGTGCCCACTTCCTTCGTCGTCACCACGAGCGGTTCGGGAAAGCCGGTCGTGCTCTTGCCGGATCTCGCCATGCCGCGCGAGGCCTGGGACACCACGGTCGAGCACTTGAAGGGCCGCTACCAGGTGCACGTGGTCGAGGTGGCGGGCTTCGCCGGGAGAGCGCCGGTGGCGGGCCCGCTGATGCCGCTCTTGCGCACCGAGCTCGCGACGTATCTGAAAGAGCATCACCTCGAAGGCGCGGTGTTGGTCGGGTTGATGTTCGGCGCGTCCGTCGCGTGGTGGTTGGCGGAAAGCGAGCCCGCATTGATCGGCGGCGTGTTCTCCATCGACACGCCACCTTCGCGCTTCAACGGTGAAATCGACCCCGAAGCCGCGGAGGGCCGCGACGCGCTCAGCCACGCTCCGCCGGAGCGCTTCGCGAAGATGATGCGCTCGCGATTTTCGCGGCTGATGAATGATCAAACCATCGCCGCGCGGCTGGCTGATCAAGCCGTGCGCTCGACTCCCGCGGTGATGGCCGATGGCTTCTACGACTCGATGACGCGAGATCTGCGCGACGTGTCGTCGATCCGCGCGCCCGTGATGTGTCTGCTCACCACCGAGAGCGTGCCGCCAGAAGTGCGCGAGCCGCAGCAGGAACTGTTTCGCGCGCAGCTCTCGCAAATCGCGAAGCACGAGCTGGTGGTCGTGCCCGGCGCCCATCACTACGTGATGTTCGACGACCCGACCGTCTACTTCTCGGCGCTCGACAAATTCCTCGCCGAGACGAGGTAACTGATCAGCTGATCAGCGCCACGCCGTCTGGCCGCCCTGCTGCACGACCAACTTTCGGCTGAACGCCTGGTCGACCTTCATCAACCACGCGCGGAACTCGGGGTACTCCTTCGCGGTGATGCGCGCACGCGTGAGCGCGATGCGCGAGAAGGCGCGGAGCTTGCCGTCCTTCTTCTCCACCGTGATGCGCAGCGTGCCGAACGGAGAATCTTCGACGACCTCGGGCGGCAGCTCGCCGACCGTGAAGTTCGGAGGCAGCGCGTAATTCATGGTGATTTCGTTCGCGAACACGCCGCTCATCAACAGGTCCTGCTTGCGCTCGGACAACGGCGCGACGGCTTGCGTGAACGCGCGGCCCGCACCGAAGGGGAAGAAGCGCAGCAGGCCCGGGCCCACTTCCGCGAAGCGCGGCATGGTGATGCCGAACTTGAGCGTGATGGGCGACTCGAGGTCCGTCGTGTCGCTCACCGTCAAGTCACTCACCTGCAGACCCGGGTAACTCTGCGCCCACGTCTGCTCGAACATCGCGTTGCGCGTGCCGGCGGTCTGGTACGTGCGGCGCGCTTCCGGAGCGCCCTGCCCGCGCGTCACCTGCGCGCCCTTCGCCGACGCGCTCCCGTCGGGCTTCAACGTCACGTCGAGCGTCAGCGTGCTCAGGTTGTCGTCGGCGTTCGCCTCGGGCGTGGTGATGAAACGGCTGACGCCATCGGGCTCGACGATGAGCACGTTCGCCACGCGGTCGCTCGGCGCGAGCTCGTGCGAGCCGTGGAATTCCGCGGTGCCGTCGAGGAAGAGGTCCAACTTCGGCACGTAGACGATGGCGTGGTTGAACGCCGCGAGCGACGCCGGCTCGGGAGCGAGCGTGCCGAGGTGCCGCATGCGCAGCAGCACCAGCTTCGAGTCGACGCCTGCGACCTTGAGCATGGCGTGAATGAGCGAGGCCTTGTCCTTACAGTCGCCGAACTTGCGAGCGAGGATGCGGTCGACCCGGTACGGCTTGTACCCGTGGATTCCGAATTCCAGCGCGACGTAGCGCGTGTGCGTAACCACGAAGCCGTACAGCGCCGCGACGACCTTCTGCGTGTCGTTCTTGTCGACGCCCTTCAACGCGCCTTCGACCGCGCGCTTGAGCTCGTCGTTGGGCACCAGCTGCTCGCGCACCAGACCCCAGTAGTAGCGGCCGACCTGTTCCCAGTTCTGGTACGTCGAGAGGTGGAGCGGCGTCGAGACCTCCGACCAGCCCGGCATGCTCGGCTCGGGAATCACCTTCGCCACGTCGTTCGCTTCGAAGCGGTAGAGCGTGTGCTCGCCCTCTTCCTTCGAGCTCGCGCTCACCCACGTCGGCAGCTGCTTCGCGTTCCACGCCAGCGGGCGCGACTTGGGCATGTCGACCACGTAGCGGTAGTGGAGCTTGCGCGACGTCGACTGGATTGAATCGACGTCGCCCCAGTAGTCGCTGAGCAGGTTGTCGATGGACGTGTCTTCGATGCGCCACTGCACCTCGAGCACGTCGCCTGGAGCGAGCGCCGGGAAGCTCAGAACGCGGGCGCGCGCGTCGTAGTACATGCCGCTCCACGGCTCGTTGATGTTGCGCTCCTCGTCGCCGAACGAATCGACCACGCTGCCGTCGGGCTTGGTGATGCGCGCGCGCAGCACCCGCACTTCCTGACGGTCGGGCGACCAGGTGATGGGCAGCGAGCGCCACCCTTCCACGCCGCGCTGAGTGAGCACCTTCACCACGGCCTGCGAGAAGCGGCTCGAGAGGCCCGAGGGCTGCACGCGCACGTGCGTCACTTCTCCGAGAATGAGCGCGTCGTCGGTGCTGGCCGGCTGCTTCTTCGCTTCTTCGAGCAGCGTCGCGAGCGCGAACGCTTCGGGCGTGGTGCTCGCGGTGTCCTCCCCGCGCAACGTGCGCAGCATTTCCTTGAGCGCGGGGTTCTGCGGGCGGAGCGCGAGCGACTTTTGCAGCGCGGCCATGGCGTCGTTCTTCAAGTCGGCGTGGAGCAGCGCCTTGCCTTCGCGCTCGTACACTTCCGGTTCGTCGGGAGCGGCCCGGCGCGCCTGCTCGAACATCGAGCGGCTCTCTTCGAGGCGATTGTTCGCGGAGAGCAATTCAGCGAGGCGCAGCATCGAGCCCTGATCGAACGGATCGAGCGTGAGCAGCTTGCGGTACTGATCAACCGCGTCGTCGACCTTGCCGAGATCAGCGAGAAGGCTCGCGAGACCGCGGCGGGTGTTGGTGTCGTCGAAGCGCAGCGCGATGACGGCGCGGGCGCGTTCCACCGCTTCCTGCAGGCGATCTGCGCGGCGGCTCGCGGCGACTGCTTCTCGCGCGAGTGCGGGCAACACGTGCAGCTTGCTGAAGCCTTCTTCGGCGGCTCTCCACGCGGCGGTCTTCTGGCCGAGCGCTTCGAGCGCGCGAATCTTGAGCACCCACGCCGGGCCGAAATTCGGAGCGGCGGCGAGCAGAATTTCGGCGTGCTGCAGCGCGAGCTCGGGGTGCTCACGCGAGAGCTCGTGCTGACCGAGCGCGAGGCGAGCGAAGGCGTGCTTCGGGTCGAGCTGGAGCGCGAGCTCGAGGAACCGGCGGCGGTCGTTGACGTCGTCGTCGTGCAGCGAGCCGGCGAGAACCGCGAGCTCGACGTCGGTCGGCGCGTTGAGCGCGGCGCGTTCGGCTTCGGTCGACGGCGCGTGCTCGCTGTCGGGGAACGCGCGCGTCCACGAGAGAATCGTCGCGTAGTCACCGCGCAGCCCGGCGTCGTTCGGAGTGGCCTTCAGCTTCTTCTCCAACAACTCGGCGAGCGTGGGCTGCAGCACGGGCTGCGGGGCGGCGCCCTTTTCGAGCGGAGGAACGGACTCGGGCAACGCGACGGTGATGGTGCCCTTCTGCCCTTCGACTTTTTCCACGCGCGCGTAGAAGCCGAACGGACCGGACAGCTGGCAGACCTTCACCAGCACGCGGTTCAAGCCCTTGCGCAGATTCACCTGCACCTGGTGCTGATCCATCCGTGCGAGGTTGTAGCGGTCGGAAGCGAGCGCCTTCGTTCCGTTGACCCACACCTTGAGGCCGCCGCTCGCTCCGAATGAGAGGACCGCTTTGGTCTCGACGTCGGACTGCAGCCACGTGAGCGCGTAGCCGACCGCTTCGGTGTTCGGCTTGAGCGCGAGGGAGAGGTCGACGAAGCCATCGACGGTCTTCGCGTGCGGCTTGCGCCAACCCACCTCGCGCGCTTTCGACGGGTAGCTGGCTTTGAGGTCGAGCGCGCTCTCGGGGCCGAAGTCGGTGTCGCAGCCGCCTTTGCCTTCGTTGTCGAACGAGCCGACGACGTGGAAGTCCTGAATGAAGCCCAGCTCGGTGATGAGCTCGGTCGCCTTCACCGTGCGGCCGCGCGCGCGTTCGACGTCGGCCATGAAGAGCTTCGCCAGCGCGCGCACGTGCGGCTCGGTGTTTCGCCGGTAGATGAGCGCGGTGTACGGCTCGGCGAGGAGATTCAGGTCGTCGACGTCGTCGAGCAACGCGTGGAGCCGCATCAGCGGAGCGGCACCGCGCGGATCATTGCCGAGCTTGAGCGCCTCCTTCGCGAGGGCCTCGGCGCGGTCGGTGACGGGTGAGTCGAGACGGGTCAGCAGCAGCGCGGTGAGCGCGACGGAAGCAAGCACGGCCGGACCTTAGTGGCAGCGGGCGTCAGTTGCTGACTGCATTGAGGGACAGCAGTGGGGGCAGGTTTCCCGCGCGGTGCACGACGCCAGCAGCCCCTCCACTTCGAGCGAATTCTGCGCAGGTCGGGGGGTCGGACGATTATCGGCCAGCCCGCTGGCCCTTTTTCGACCGACCCCGGCGCAGCCAGAGGAACGCAGCCAGAAATTCGCTCGAAAGCGCCTCAGCACGCTCGAACAAGCCGCACGCTCAGCGCGACACAACCAACAATCACCCTCACAGCTGTTTCACGGGTTCGGGTGCCAGTGCACGTCGACGCCATGACCTTCGCTGCGAGCGTGGGCGTAGAGCCGCACGACGAACGCGAGTTCCTGGGTGATGAAGGTCTCGAGATCGACTTCGTGCTCGTCGGGGCGCCACAGATCGAGCGCCTCGAGCGCAATCGGAAGGAAACGAGGAAGCGGCGCGCGAGTGTTTCGTAGGTCGACCAGCTTCGCGACGTGTGCGGGCTCGAAGACGCGGTCGCGCGGTTCACCTTCGCCGTCGAGCCCACCGAGGAGTTCAACGAGGCCGGGCGCGCCTTCGAGCGGAGTGAAGGGCTCGCGACAGTCGCGCATCTGCTCTGCGGCGGTGAGCAGGTCGCGCGCAGTGCGCGGGTCAACGCTCGCAAGCACGACGAGTGGATCCGTCAGCCAGACTTCTCCGCCCATGCGTGTGTTTCCGCTCGGAAACGCGAGCTGACTCAGAGTGTCGCGAATCGAGGCATCGCCTTCGAGCAGCTCGAGCGCACGTGATGCGTAGCGCGGGCGGTCGACGCGGAGACCCGTCAGCAGGCCATGACGCTCGAGGAGGAATCGCTCGAGCGGATTGTCGAGGTGAGTCAGCAGGTCCCTGACGCGCGCCTCGCTGCGCTGATCATCCTCACTCGCTTGCTGCAGCGGCAACGTCAGCAAGTACGCGTGCAACGCGCTCGGAGCGAGCGTGAGCAACTGCTCGCGCATCGCCCAGTCGACGCGGTTGAGCGAGAGATTGCTGGTGCGGGACGACACTGATCAGGGCGCGAAGCAGCGGACGGTGAGATCTCCGCTCGCAGATTGCGTGCATTGGCAGCCGCCGGTGGCGGCGATGCAGCTGCACGTCGGCGTGTTGCCACAGCCCGTCGGGAGCGGCTTGCAGAGATGCTGGCCAGGGCTGCCGAACGCTCCGCCGGTCGTCGACTCGCAATAGGTCGTGCCCTTGCTGCAGAAACGCCAGCCGCAAGAGAAGGTGCCTTGCGGTGCGGTGCAGCCGCCGTTCACGTTCGCGTCGCTTCCTGCAGCGCGCGCGAGGCACTCGTTGCCGTACACGTTGCCGTCGCACGCGCAGGTCGGGTCGACGTTCGCTGGACATGCTCCGGGAGTGGTTTCGCAGGCGCCTTGTCCGTCGGCGGCTCCGCACATGTTGTCTTCGTAGTTGCAGGTCTCGCCTTGATTGCAGGTGAGGCCCGCGAAGCCGCCGCAGAGGCGAATGCTCATGCCACCGCCGCCGCCGCCGCCGGTTGCTGAGCCGCCGCCAGTCGCTGAACCGCCGCCCGTCGCTGATCCGCCGCCGGTCGCTGAACCGCCACCGAGTGCCGAGCCGCCGCCGGTCGCAGAGCCGCCGCCTGTCGCAGAGCCGCCGCCTGTCGCAGCGCCGCCGCCTGTCGCAGAGCCACCTCCCGTCGCTGAGCCGCCGCCGTTCGAGGCTCCGCCAGTCGCGCCGCCGCCGGTTCCTCCATCACCGGTTTCAGCGGTGCGTCCGCAGGCGACGACGATGACTGCGCTGATCAGCAGTGCGAGCGAAGTGCGTTCGAACATGCTCGCAGCATAGTCGAGTCACACCCTCACCCCGACCCTCTCCAGGGGGCTCAGTGCGGGAGGACGAGCTGGAAGTTCTGCACGTACTTGATGCTGATGGGGCGGCCCTGGAACGTGGCCGGCTTGCACTTCATCTGCGTCATCGCCTCGAGCGCTGCGTCGGTGAGATGCGGCAGCGGCTTGATGGCGCGGCAGTCGCGCACTTCGCCGGTCGCCATGATGCTGCACTGAAGAATCAGTGAGCCCTCGATGCGCGCCTCACGCGCTTCGCGGCTGCGCGAGTACAGATCAGACAACACACTTCGGTCGCATTCCGGCCGCGTCATGCCCTCGCCGAACGGAACGACTTCTTCCCCGCCACCACCGGGACCATCACTGTCGTCAGTGCCGTTGGGATCGCCCGGAGGCAACGAATCATCGTCGTTGTCGTCGCCATCGAGCAGCGCGCCGACCGACGGCCCGTCATCGAGCGGAACGTCGTCCTGATCATCCACCGCGGGCGGCGCAGGCTCGGTAATGGCGGTCGGCTGCACGAACTTCTTGGTCTGCTTCCTCGTCGCGCTCTGCTGCTTCTTCACCGGAGATGCAGGCGACTTCACCGCCGAGCCACGCGGAGCAGGCCGCGACGCGAAGAACTTCAGGTCCGGCATCGGCGCGACGTTCTCTTCCGGCTTGCTCGACGTGAGGAACGCGACGAGCCCGATGAGCGCGGCGTGCGCGGCGACAGAGATGAACGTGCCGATACCGAAACGACGACGCGGCGCAGGACCCTTGCTGAGAACGGAATCGAACATGATCACCTCAGACTTCGGCGGGGGTGGAATGGTTCCGATGATACGCCTGACCCGCGTGCGCCTGCCCCGGTGCACGTTTCGTGAGACTGAGGGGTTGGAGCGACCATGCAGCTCACGCCGCACGCTGGCCCTGGAATCATCGCTTCGAAGACCGCAGCCAACCTCCTGGTTCGCCTCATCGAGCGAACGCTCGAAGTGAAGGTCTTCCCCGACGACCGGCTCACGGCCGACCTGCCCGACGTCGACCCAGCGACGCTGACGCACCTCGAAGACGACGGCGTGGCGCGCATCGGCACCGAGGTGAAAGCCGGCATGGTGCTCATCGGCCGCGTGGTGCCAGATCGCCGCGGCGCTCCGCCCGACGACGAAGCGACCGAGGAGATCAACGAGTCCGTCGACGCTGCGTTCGGCGTCGAAGGCGGTCGCGATGGCTCACTGCGATGTCCACCCGGGCTCACCGGCACCATCGACTCCATCACCATGGACGAGGGCACGAAGAAGTCCGACCCGCGCGTGGTCAAGGTCGTGGTGCTCACGCAATTCCCGCTGCGCGTCGGCGACGTGCTCGAGGCTGCCGGAAAACGTGAGGTCGTCACCGCGCTCACCGACGACGAAGACTTCGAGCTCAAGTGGCCCGGCCTCGACGGAGCGCACGTCGTCACGCGCCTCGAGCCCTTCGCCGAACAGGCGCTGCACACGCGCTCGATTGGTCCGTACTCGGTGGTGAGCGACATGCCGCTCTCGGGCAAGGACCAGTTCGGCGGCCAACGCGTCACCGGCGCGCAGCTGTTCGCGCTGCTCGATCGCGGCGCGACGCACACCGTGCACGAGTTGATCACCGTGAAGTCCGACGACGCTCCAGGCCGCGTGAAGGCCTACGAGAGCATCGTGCTCGGAAAACCCGCGTGCGTCGCTGGCGTGCCGCGGCGGACGCGAACGCTCGAGCGGTTGCTCCTGGCGCTCGGCTTCGACGTCGACTTCTCGTGGGAACGCCCGCGCATCAAGCTCCTCACCACCGCCGCGCTGAAGGACCTCGCTCCCGGCGTGGTGAAGAAACCCGAGACCATCAACTACCGGACCTTCCGCCCCGAGAAGGACGGGTTGTTCTGTGAACACATCTTCGGTGTGACCGACAGCCCCGAGCGCGCGGTGAATCTGGGCCGCATCGAGCTCGCGGTGCCGCTGATGAACCCGCTCGCGCGCGCACCCGTCGCCAGGCTGCTCGGCATCGATGACGCAAAGAAATTCGAGCGGCTGCTCTACAGCGAAGAAACGCTCGATGGCTCGGAGCTGGACGAAGACTGGGCGAACAGCGGTGCTCCCGCGCTGAAGAAGGCTGCCGAAGCGAAAGACCCGAGCGCGTCGAAGTTCTTCGTCGAGCAGTGGCCGGTGTTGCCGCCCGCGCTGCGTCCACTCGTTCCGCTCGATGGAGGGCGCTTCGCGACGAGCGATTTGAACGACCTCTATCGGCGAGTGATCAATCGCAACAACCGCACGCGCCGCCTCATCGAGCTCAACGCGCCGGCCATCATCATCCGCAACGAAGTGCGCATGCTGCAGGAGTCACTCGAGGCACTCGTCAGCAACGGAGCCTTCGGTCGCGTCATCACCGGGCCCGACAAGCGGCCACTCGTGTCGTTGAGCGAATTTCTGAGCGCCGAACGTGGCTCGCTGCGCTCGGTGGACAAGGTGGTCGACTACGCGGGCACCGCGAGGTTCGTCATCACGTCAGACGAGCGCGTACGCCTGCCCGCGAGTCTGGCGTACGAAATCTTCAAGCCGTGGCTCTACGAGCGGCTCGAGCGCGCGGGGCACGTCACGAAGATCAAAGAGGCCAAACGCGAGGTCGAGCAACGCAGTGCGCGCGCGGCGGAGGCGATGCGTGAGCACGCTCCGAAGGCCGTGCTGTTGATGTTCGCCTCGAGCGGAACGATTCCCGCGGGCGTGCAGGGCTTCGAGCTCTGGGACGAGCACGTCATCGGTCTGGGTGCGCGGCTCGCGTCACGACTCGGAGTGCTCGCGGGTGATGCGCTCATCGTGCACGCCACCATTGATCCGCGCGCAGAACGCGAAGTGCTCGCGCTCGAGAGCCAGACGCCGAACTCGAGCGACAGCGCAGGTGGCTGGATTGCGCGCGCCAGCCGCGCTGATCAGCCGGAGCAAGTGCTCCTCGAGTCTGCCCTCGCCGAAGAAACGGACGCGGTGAAAGATCGCCTCACGCGCTTGCTGCTCGCACGGGTATGAACGTGGGGCATGCGTCTTCTGTTGATCAGCACGGTGGCCCTGCTCGCCTCGTGCACTGCGCCGCCGATGATGCAGCCAGCGGGCCCTCCGCCGTGTGACTCGAATCGCAACGGACTCGTCACGTTGATTCCCGGGCCGGGTCAGGACGGCTTCGACGAAACACTCGCAGCGGCAGCGCGCCTGCACGACCGCCAATTCCACGCCTTCAACGCGTTCGCGACTGGCTTGAACGCGGAGTTCATCGTCACCGACCCGCTCAACCGCGACGCCATCGCGCAATTTCTCGCGACGTCCGACGGCTTCGACTTCGAGGCCGCGACCGGTCGTTCGCCGAGCACGCTCGGCACGTGGACCAAGTCGGCCGGGCTCTACGCCGGAGTGGGCATCGCCGCCGACGCGTTCCGCTACGGAGTGCTGCGCGACTCAGGCGCGTCGTGCGCCGAAGTCGAAATCGCGCGCGCTCAGTTGCTGCGCGGGCTCGAGTCGCTCGACACCGCTGCGCGAATTCCCGGAGTGCCCGGCGTGATGGCGCGCTCGCTGTTGCGCACTGATTTGCCGGCCGCGATGCCGCTCGACACCACGCCGCTGTTCGACGGGAGTGGGATGCCGCTCCCCGCGGTGAAGAACAACGGCACGTGGCGCGCGGACAACTCGGGTGGCGCGTACGCCTCGCTCATCTGGGAAGACTCGCTGAGCAAGGACATGATCGTCGGTTGGGCGATGGGGCTCGGCGTGAGCTTCGAGGTGCTCGCGGGCGACGCCACGTTTCCGGCCGAGCTGAAGGCGCGCTTGCAAGAAGACGCGACGCGTGTCGGTCGCGCGCTGATGAAGGTGGGCACCGAGGGCTACGACCTCGAGATTCCCGATGCTGACGGGCGCGTCACGTACAACGGCCTGCTGAACGAGAACGCGATCGATCGCTTCTATCTCGCGGGCGCGGACAACGGCGTGCACTCCATCATGTCGCTCGGAATCGTCGGCGCGCTCGCTTCGGTGTCGGACGACGCGGAGCTCGATGCGTATTTGAGCGACACGCTCGTCGCGCAGCGGCGGCTCGATCGCAGCGCTGACGTGAACGCGCACCTCGTCGACATGGGCACGCTGTCGAATTACTCCGGGTACAACATGGCGCTGACCGGCGCTTTCCTCGCGCAGCGCTACGTGCCGGGAGAGACCGCGGGCCGTCTGATTCGTCGCGCGATTCGCGATGAACTCTACGCGCGCCCCGAGCAGCCGATGCGGCAGCCGAAGGAAGCGAAGCAGACCTTCTTCGACGTCATCTACGCGCACGCGACGCAGCCCGACGGCGACGCGTTGGCGACGGCGCGCGAGCAGGCGCTGACGCAGGGCGTGCAGACGTTGAGAGAATTTCCGGCCGCTCCGTTCTGGGACGCGCCGCGCATGAACTGTGATGACGATGAGATTCGCGCGGGCGTGTGCACGCTCGATGACGGCACGGTGGTGAACGTGCTCGGAGAAGTCGGCCGCAATGATTCGCTCGTCGCTGATCAGCCGGTACCGATGCGCGTGCGCCCGCGGAGCAACTATTACTGGCGCTCGAATCCCTATTCGCCGAACGACTCGTCGCCGGGCACGGGCACGGTGCTCAACTCGGGAGTCGATTTCCGCGTGGCGTATTGGATGGGGCGCTGGCTGCGGCAGTGAGCTCGCCTCAGAAGCCGAAGGCCACCACGAGCCCGCTCTGCACGCCGAGATGCGCGCCGGCTCGATTGCCGAAGAAGCCCCACAGCCGAACCTGCGCGTCGAGCTGGAAGTACTGCAGCTGCACCAGCGTCACGCCGGCCGTCGCTGCGGCGGCGAAATCGACTCGACCGGTGAGCGCTGAATTCCCGCGCGCACGCCGAGGTGTGGGCTGAAGAATCTTCGAACTCCGAAGAGCGCTGAGCCGATGTCGAAGCCCGCGGACATGATGAATCCATCGAGGAACGAGCTGCGCGATTCGAGCGCGCGGTAGAGGTCGGCCTCGAACGTCACGTATTCGCCGAAGCGCGCCGAGAGCCCGAGACCGAGGAGACCTGTCGCTCCGTTGGCGCTCGCATCGAAGAGATGGGTGCCGCGCACTCCGGGAAAGAAATGTGGATCGACTGGGCGTGGCGCGGGTGGGACGAGCGGGTTGACGCTCACAAAGATGGTCGCGCGCTCGGACGCTTCCTTCGTCACGCGGCATTCTTCCGCGAGCGTTTCGGTGTCAACGCGACGCTGCCGCACGCTGTCGGCGAGTCGAATCGCTTCGTCCGCGTCGTTGGGTTTCGAACGCTCGAGTCGTTCGAGCTCGATGCGCACTTCGCGTTGACGTTCTGCGCATTGGCGCAGCTGCGCGGTGACGTCGTTGCGATTCACTTCGCGTCGCGTGACGTGGCCGACCGCTGCGGCCGCATCGAGGAATGCAGGCACGTCGTCGACTGGAAGCCGCAGCGTGGCGCTCGACGCGTTCTGCTCGAGGAAGTTCACCTGCTCCACCTGCGGGTGCGCGGCCATGACCTCACGCAGCCGCGTCGTCACCGCGGCCACGTCGTCGACCGTGAACTGCAACGTGACTTCCACGATTTCCGCCGCGCGCGCTGCGGTCGAATGGGTGAGCAGACACACCAAGGCCGCGGCAGTGAGGCCACGGTTCAGCGTCGCGGTTCGCATGCGGCGCCGAGGAGCAAGCTGCAAGCCAGACGCAGCCCCCTCTCCCGCGAGGGAGAGGGTTGGGGTGAGGGTGGACCTGAAGTTTCAGGGACCCGTCGCGCGCACGCGGCGCACACCGTCGCGCGCACGCGGCGCACAAGCGCGCTGCGGATTGCGCCTTCTCAATGCAGTTTCACCCTCACCCCGACCCTCTCCCTCGCGAGAGAGGGGGATCGCGGTCGTGTCGTGTTCTGTTGGCCTTCACTGCCGGTCACTGCTTCGTGAGGCCGCTCGTGCCGCGCTCGGTGCCGGACAGACCCGAGGTCGTCTCGCGCACCTGAAGCATCGTCCCGCCGCTCAAGCAGGTGTCGAAGGTGCGCGTCTTGTTCGGCGTGGTGATCGTGAGCACTCCGCCGTCGTTCACGAACGTGCCGGCCTCATCGAGCCCACCGGTGCCCGTCACGTTGCAGTCGCAGCCCGAACGCCCCGCCATGCCGGACACGCACGTCGCCGTCGGCACCGACTGCCGCAACAACCCCTGCACGCTGCTGCACGAGAGACCGACGCCCGTCGTGCACTGCGCGGGCAAGTTCACCGTGGTGTCGAACGTGGTCTCGACATGGCGAGTGACGTTCACGCCGACGAAATCGACGCGACCACTGAGCACGGAGTTGGAGCTGATCAACGTCACGCTGCTGCACGTCTGCTTGAAGTCCGCGAGCGGGGCGTCGCCGCACGCCTGCGTGTAGAACCAGGTGCCCTGCAGATTTCCGGCGCATGGCGTCGGCATCGCGCAGTTGCCCACGGTCACGGTCACGTCCGGAGGAGTCCCCGCGTCGACGGTGCCGCCACCTCCACCCGTTGCACTGCCTCCACCAGTCGCTCCACCACCGCCCGTCGCAGAACCGCCACCGCCGCCGCCCGTCGCAGAGCCACCACCACCACTCCCGCCTCCACCGCCGGTCGCCGAGCCACCACCCGTCGTGCCGCCACCGGTGATGCCGCCACCGCCACCGCCCGTCCCCGCGTCATTCTTCGACGGAGTTCCACAGCCGAGCACCACGAGGGCGAAGACGACGAGCGAGACGCGCATGCGCCCAACCCTGTCGAATACAGTCAAGCGATGCAATCACTCGCGCTCGCGTTGGGATTGGTGCTCATGGGAAAGCCCGTCTTCCAGAACAAGTCGCTCGAAGAACTCTCCGCCGAAAGCGAGCTGGTGCTCGAGGTCGAGAAAGCCACGCCGTTCACCTCGACGCGCAAGAACGCCGAAGGCTGCGAAGAACAGCTGTGGCGCGTGGTGGTGAAGGAAGTCCTCCGCACCAACGGCGACGGAGCGAAGTCGCCGCCGAAAGCCGGCACCACGCTCGAGGTCATCGTGAATCCCACCGCGCTCTTCGACTGCATGGTGCGCAAGAAGAACCCCAACGGCGCCTCGTTCTCGGCTCCCCGATTCACTCCGAGCGCGAGCGAACCAGGGAGCCGCTTCTTGTTCTTCGTTCACGCCTCTCCGCGCGGCTTCATGGTCACCGTGCAGAACGGGTGGGAAGCCATCGAGAAGAAGGACGCGCTGAAGTGATTCCTCACTCGGCGTAGCAGACGGCCTCGACGTTGTTGCCGTCGGGGTCGATGACGAACGCCGCGTAGTAGTTCGGCGCGTATTCCTTGCGCACGCCGGGGCCGCCGTTGTCCTTCGCTCCGGCCTTCAGCGCCGCTTTGTGAAACGCGTCGACGTTCGCGCGCTCGCTGGTGCGAAACGCGAGGTGCATCGCCGTGGCCTTCTTTCCTTCCATCAGCGCGAACGGTCCGAACGAGCCGTTGCTGTCTTCGAGCCCGAGCGGCGCGAGCGCCTTCGCGTAGAACGCGCGGGACTTGGTGAGGTCGCTGACGGTCACTCCGACGTGGTCGATTGCGGTGGGTTCCTTCTTCGCCATGGTGCTTTCTCCTGCGACTGCGGGTTGAGGCCGGTACCATCGCTGCGCAGCACCACCGCCGACTTGGGGAGAATTGCTGTCGTGAGCACCTCGAAACAGCGCCCGCTGGCCACCGACGGAGTGGTCCGCGTCTTCGAGTACTGCTGTCTCTCGCCGAAGGGCACGCGGCCCGAGACCGAGACGTTCGCGTGGCCCGCCATCTCGATGGTGACGCACGGCGTGTTCGGTTTTCGCTCGAGCCGCTCGACGCAATTGCTGAGCACCGGCTCGTTGCTGCTCGCTGATCCAGGCCGCAGCTACGAGGTCTCGCACGAGCACGCGGGCCACGACACGTGCCTGGTCTTCCGCTTCGAGCAGGAGACGTTCGATCGCCTCGCCGGTTCGCCGAAGCGCAGCAGCGGTTACTTCGCGCGCTCGGTGTTGCCGCCGCTCCCGCGACTCGATGCGCTGCGGCACCTCGCGCAGCACCGCATGAAGGCGCGCGCGGCACCGCTGGGTCTCGAAGAGCTCGGCGTGTCGCTCGCCACCGAAGTGCTGTCGCTCGCGGGAACGGGAACCAAAGCGAAGGACACGCCGCTCGAGAACACCGACGCGATCTACGCCGCGCTCGCGAAGTTGGAGACCAGCTACGAGACCGACGTGACGCTGCTCGAGCTCGCGCGTGTCGCCGGGCTCAGCCCGTTCCACTTCTTGCGCTCGTTCAAGCGCGTGGTGGGCGTGACGCCGTACCGATTTCTCGTGCGCCGTCGATTGCGCGCCGCGGTGGAGCAACTCGCTGACACCAACAAGGCCGTCACCGACATCGCGTACGACGTCGGCTTCGGAGACCTCTCGAACTTCACCAACACGTTCACGCGCGAAGTGGGTTGCTCGCCCGGTAAGTTCCGTCAGTCCGTGCTCGGGCGTCGCGCGTTCGACTGATCTGATCGCGGGCGCGACGTCAGCTGATCAGCGCGAGCCACCGCTTCAGCTCGGCATCACTCGGCTTCGCTCGGAGGAACGCCGGCTCTCGGTGTTTGCCGTAGCCCACGCCGTCGGCGCCGAAGAAGTGCACCACGTTCTCTTCTGCGGGCTCGCCCAGGTCGGTGCGGATGTCGGCGTAGCGGTCCACCGCTTCCTTCAGCAAC
Source organism: Archangium sp. (assembly GCA_047600485.1). Lineage (GTDB taxonomy): Bacteria > Myxococcota > Myxococcia > Myxococcales > Myxococcaceae > Archangium_A. The sequence continues at coordinate 7,718,727 of JASGKS010000001.1, read as the reverse complement.
GCGGCTTCTTTCTTCGCTACGCCCTTCGCCGCCCGCAGCTGCTTCGCCGTCCAGACTGAGAGGTCTTCGAAGCGCTTCTCGGCATCGGCTTCCAGCTTCTTGCGATTGATGGGCTTCGCGGCTGCCGCAACGGCCACCTTCTTTCCCGTGCGTGCCGCGAGCGCTGCCCTCGCCGCTTCCGCCACCGGCTTCTTCGCGGTGAGCGCCTTCAACATCGCCACCGCGCGCGGAGACGCGACGTGGGACAGCTCCTCGACCAGCCACGGCAAGCGCCACGCCTCGACCTTCTTGAGCCGCTTCTCGAAGACCGCAAGCACCTTCTCGGCGTTGGGCCCTGCGCGGTACGCGATGGACAGGTCGAGCGTGGCGCCGCCCGTGTCCGCGTGCTCGAGGATGAACGACGGGTCGTCGACGAAGTGCGCAATGTGGATGCCCTTCGCCCAACCCGAGTCCTCGATGCCCTGCACGCCACCCACCACCATCTGGAAGCGCTCGCGCACGCTGGACGCCGGCTTCTTCGCGACGAAGGCCTCCATGCGCGCGCGCGCTTTCTTCGCCGCTGGCGCAGGCAGCCGCCGCAGCAGATGCCCGAGCGTGTAGGCGACCTCGGTCACGTCGTGGGGGTTGCCGAACGCCAGGTCCTTCGCGGAGAACTTCTCGTAGCGCGCCAGCGCTGTGTCGACGACCAGCTCGCCTCCCACCATCGCCTCGAGCAGCAACAGCGCGTTCTCGACGTTCGCGTCACGGTGGATGCTCTGGTTGTCGGTCAGTTGCTCGACGATGGCCTTCGCTTCTTTCGCCGTCACCGGACCGGAGACCTGCGCGAGGCGCTCCTCGTCCTTCGCGTCGGGAGAGCAGATGTTGTTCGCCGGACCCTTCACCCGCCTGGCACCCATGGCGCGCACGAAGCGGTACGCGACCTCCTGCGGCCAGCGCACGAAGTACACGTCAGGGTCGTAGATGCGCAGCGCCTTCAGCGCCCAGGCCGCAGCGTCCTTCTGGTGCGGATGCCCCGCCTCGAGCACGCGCAGGTGCGGGTAGCCGTTCTCGAACAGCGCCTCGGACTCAGCGTCGGTGGCGAACATGAAGTTCGCGCATCATCACTCAGAAAGCGCAGTGGTAGTGGGCGGCACGTACTTCATCTTGCCCATCATCACGCGCGGCACGACCGGCACCGGGAACAGCTTGTCGACCAGCGGGCCGAGCGTGTGCGTGGTGCGCAGCTCTTCTCGCGCGTCGATGGCGCGCGTGGTGACGACGCGATCGAACCACGTCGCGTCTTCGTCTTCGGCCAGCGTCACCGCGCACGCTTTGCCTTTGCCGCGCACGAACGCGAAACCGATCACCGCGAGCACCAGCGTCGCCGCCATCGTGAACGCCGCGAGCGCGCGCTTGCGCAGCAACGCCAGACCGCGCGGGCAATCTTTCGTGATGACCGTGCCATCAGCGCGCTGCCAGATGCGCCCACACACGCGGCCCTCGGTCTTCGTGAGCAGCGCCTCGAGCTCGGCCTCGCTCAAGTTCTTCGTGTTGAACACGTTCAACTTGCAGCTCGCGCAGTGACGTTGCCGGTCGTTCCCCGCGACCGGAGTCATTGCTTCCCACTTCTCGTTGCAAGGCGCGGCGATGGAGATCTTCACGGGCCGATGTCTCCCATCTCGAAGCGCTCCACCGGCCACAGCTCGTTGACGACGGGGCCGAGTGTCTTCGTCTCACGCAGCTCTTCACGCGCGGCGATGACCTTGCTGGTGACCATGCGATCGAACCAGCTCTGTGGAGCACCCGGCTTCACGCACGCCGCCGGCTGCCGACCCATCGCGTACGCGGTTCCCGCGACGAGCATCGACGCCGTCATCGCGAGCGCCATCAGCGCCTTCTTGCGCACCAGCTTCAAACCCGTGGGGCAGTCCTTGGTGAGCACCGTGCCGTCAGCGCGGCGATACACGCGGCCACACACGCGACCGGTCTTGCTCGACAGCAGCGCGCGGACTTCAGGCTCGGTCATCTCCTTGATGTTGAAGACGTTGAGCTTGCACTTCGCGCAGTGACGCGCGCGCTCATCGCCGCTCATCTCCTCCCACTTCTCGGTGCACGGCGACGCGATGCGAATCTCGAGGGTCACGGCGCCTCCACGACGGGCACCGGAGTCGGCGTCGGAGGCGGCATCATCACCATCGCGCCCGCGGTCACCGTCACGCGCGGCCAGAACCGCTCGACCACCGGTCCGAAGGTCTTCGTGTCGCGCAGCTCTTCACGCACTTCGTAGAAGCGCGCGCTGACGGTGCGGTCGAACCAGGAATCGGAAGTCGAAGGGCACTCGTCCTTGCGGCTGCCGATGCGCACGCCGATGAGCGTGAGGAAGAGGGCGGCCGCTCCCATCATCGCCAGCATCGCGCGCTTGCGGAGCGCCTCGACGCCACGCGGGCAGTCCTTGGTGAGCACCGTGCCGTCCTTGCGCTTCATGATGCGCCCGCAGACGCGCCCTTCGGCCTTCAGGAGCATCGCGCGCACGTCGCTCTCGCTGAGCTCCTTGATGTTGAAGACGTTCAGCTTGCACTGCGCGCAGTGGCGTTGACGCTCGCCGTCGCCGACCGGCGTCATCGACTCCCACTTCACGGTGCAGGGACTCGCGATTTTGACTTCGAGGGCCATGGCGTCCTCAAACGGACAACACCGCGCGAAGATCTGTTCGCACTCCCGCAAATGAAACGACCTCCTCACGGGGTGTGAGGAGGTCGCACACTGCTCGAACCGCTCGAAGTTAGAGGGCCTTCAGGTACGCCACGAGGTCATCGACCTCGCCGTCGGACAGGCGCGAGGTCTTGCCGTGAGCGTCGAGGTTCTTGTTGGTCATGATGCGCGCCTTCAGCGTGAGCGCGCTGCCGTCGTGGAGGTACGGCGCGGTGCGCGCGAGACCGAGGAGCGACGGGGTGTTCAAGCCGCCCTTCGGGAGGAACGAGAGGTTGTCGATGACGGCGCCGGTGCGAACGAAGGTGCCGACGTCAGCGAAGGTGTTGTCGGTCATCGTCTCGCCGTTGTGGCACGTGCCGCACTCGGCCTTGTTGAAGGCGTCCTTGCCGCGCGCGATGAGGTCGGGCGCGGTGTCCTTGTGCGGGTTGTCCGCCGCGGGCATCGACTCGATGAAGGCCGCGACCTGCGTCTCCATCGCCGGCGACACGCCGCTGCCACCCATGCGGTTGGTCACGGTGTGCGTCATGAACGCGAGGAGGTCGTTGAACTCGCCGTTCCAGTGGAAGGGAGCGGTCTTGGCGAGCATGCGACCCTGGAGCGACGGGGTCTGACGCGGACCATCGGGGAAGTTCCACACGTGGCCGTCTTCGCGACCCTCGAGGTGGCACGTACCGCAGCTGATGCCGGTGCTCGGGTTGTTCATGCGCGGGTCGACGGCGCTGAAGAACAGCTTGCGGCCAGCGACGGCTTCCGGCGAGAGCTTCTCTTCCTGCGTGAGCTTGAAGGTGCCCGCGTTCGAGACGCGACCGCCGACCGACTCGAGCTTCGAGATGGAGTGGTCGAACGAGTTGAACACCCACGCCGACTTGCCATCGTGCGCGACCGCGATGCCCGACGGGCCCGCGCCGACGCTGACGAGCTGGCTCACCGTGCCGCTGGCGAGCTTGAAGCCACCCGGCGCGAAGTCAGCCGCTTCACCGAAGCTGGTCTGCGAGCGCGTGGTCGAGGTCGGAACGACGGCGACGTTGTTCGACTCGTAGTTGGCGATGAAGAGGAAGCGACCGGTCGCCTCGAGCGCGATGGCCTTGCCGCCCTGCACCGGCATCTCGGGGATGGGCGAGGTCAGCAGCATCGGCGGGCGGAGGTTGCTGTCGGTGCCCTGGCAGGTGGTGAGGTCATCGACCTGCGCGTTGCCTTCGGAGTCGAAGGTGAGGAGCGCGGGCGCCGCGACCGCCGTGGTGCCGCACGAGCCGCCGCCGTAGCCGGAGCTGCCGCCGGGAATGGGCTCGCTGACGCCGCCACCGGGCTGCGTGTTGAGCACGGTGTCGGTCGCGATGAGCGACGCGACGTAGAGCTGCTGACCGTCGGGCGAAACCGTCATCGCCTCGAGACCCATCGGGCGCGCGGTGCGCGGGCCGGTCTGGTTGTTCGGGAAGTTCGGGTCGAACGGAGCGGGCGACGCGCCGCCGCCGAGCGGAAGATCACGCGCACCGCCGCCCTGCGTGATGCCGAGCACGTTGGCGTTGAGCTGCTCGTAGACGCCGGTGCCGGACTTGATGACCTTGCCCACGCTCAGGTCGACCATCACGAGGTCGCCCTGCTTGTAGAGCGAGATGGCGGCCTTGCCGTCGCCCATGAGGGTGATGGCGCGCGGCTCCTGGCCGACGGGCACTTCCCACTTCATCTTCAGCGTCGCGGTGTCGAACGCCTGCAGCGTGCCGAAGTCGGAGTCGGTGAGTGACGTCGCGTTGACGACGTAGAGGGTGCGGTTGTCACCCGAGAGCGCGAGGCCGACCGGCTCGACGCCGACCGAGATGCGCGCCGATTCCTGCGTGTCACCCTTGCGGATGATGGAGACGCTGCGGTCGAGGCGGTTGGTCACGAAGACCGTGTCGTCGCCACCGACGAGCAGCTTCTCGGGCTGACGACCGACCTTGATGCTGGCGGTGACGGCCTGGGTCTTGGTGTCGACCACGAAGACGGTGTCGAGGTCCTGGTCAGCGGCGTAGAGCAGCGCGTCATCGCGCGACACACCGACCGAACCGTTGGCCGTGCTGCCACCACCGGCGGCGTTGGGCGCGCAGGCAGGAGCGAAGGAAAGGCAGGCGGCGAGAGCTGCAGTCAACAGACGCTTCTTCATGGGGAGACCTCGGTTTTCTGAGGAACGACGGGAAAGGAACTGCGCGAAACGAGAGGCAGAAACTGTCTTGGCCGGTTCGGGTGGATCATCAGTGCAGGTCTGGAGCCAGCGCGCAAGGCCTGCACCCCACCCGCGAACGGAGCGTACACGCCCAACATATCGGGGGAATTTGTCGGTTTTCTCGGGCACGGCCTTGAGTGGCCGGCAGCGGCAGAAACCGTCTTCAGCCCGCTTTGGTCTGGTTCTTCACGGCCTCGGCGCCGGCCTTCGCGGCGGCTTCGTCGAGGTAGCGCGGGGCTTCGGCGAGCGAGAGGTCTTCCTTGAAGCGATAGAGGCGCGGCATGCCGGTGGGGACGTTGAGCTCCACGATGTCGGCGTCGCTGATCTTCTCGAGGTGTTTGATCAGCGCGCGCAGCGAATTGCCGTGAGCGACGACGAGCACGTCGAGACCGGCGCGCAGCTGCGGGACGACCTGGTCGTGCCACCACGGGAGCACTCGCGCGACGACGTCCTTGAGGCACTCGGAAGCGGGCATCGCGTCGGGCGCGAGCAGGCGGTAGCGCGGATCACGCGAAGGGTGGTGTTCGTGATCAGCCGCGACGGGCGGAGGCGGCACGTCGTAGCTGCGGCGCCAGAGCTTCACCTGATCAGCTCCGAACTGGTTCACCATCTCGACTTTGTCTTTGCCCTGCAGGCCGCCGTAGTGCCGCTCGTTCAAGCGCCACGTGCGATTCACGGGCAGCCAGGTCTGGCCGGTGACTTCCAGCGCGAGGTGCGCGGTGCGGCAAGCGCGCGTGAGCAGCGAGGTGTGCATCACGTCGAAGCGGAGGTTGGCTTTGTTGATCTGCTCTCCGGCGGCGCGGGCTTCTTTTTCGCCGAGGGCGGTGAGATCGACGTCGACCCAGCCGGTGAAGAGGTTCTTCTCATTCCACGCGCTCTGGCCGTGGCGGACGATGACGAGGTTGCGAGCCATGGACCGCTATATAGAGGTGTCGTGGCTGCTCCCGAAAATCAAAAGGCGTCGTGGTGGACGCTGATCATTCCGGTCGGGCTGCTGCTGATCATCGTGTTCGTGTTGATCGAAGTGTTCGGCGTGATTCCGGACTGATGAAATTTGCGGCCATGCGGGTTGTAGCGATACTCCAAGAATGTCCGTCACAAGACTTGAGCTGCTCGCAGCGTATCGTCGATGCAAGGCCGATATGCACGAGCAACGCGGTCTCCCGACGGCGTTGCAGTTCGCAACCTTCGAAGAGAATCTCCGCGAGAATCTCGACTCGGTTCTCGCAAGCATCAACAATCCTGAAAGCAGTATTGGCGCCGGCGGAACTGTCTTTCTACTTCCGAGACAGTCCGACGAAGAAGAGATCGACCTCGATCCATCTTCGAGTGCAGCAGCGGAAAAGGCTCTGTCACCAAACTACCGCCGACTGTTCATGCCGAACTTGCCCCTATTGCTCCTGTCTTCACTCTGGATGGACCGGGTTGGCAGCATCCTCGAAAGGCAACAGTCAAGATTCTCGTACGGGAACAGGCTGCGATTGGACCGCAAGGGCCGCCTGTTCTCACAAGGACCTTCCTTCAAACCATACATTGGCAGCTACACCCGCTGGCGAGACCGTGCGCTCGGCGCGGCGCGTCAGATGGCAAGCAGAGGCCAGTCGGCCGAAATTCTCGCCTTCGATATCCAGAGTTTCTACGGGTCAGTCGACGCGCGGTTCCTCCTCGATCAGGAAATTCTGAATCTTGACGTTGACAAGTTGCGATTGACCGAGCGACTTGTCGAGGCCGTCGTTGCAACCAATGGTTCCGGTTCTGGGCTCGGCCTTCCAATCGGCCTGCCCGCTTCTGCGGTAATTGCCAACGCTGCGCTAGCCAAGGTCGACGCCAAGATCAGCTCTATTCACGGTACGATCTACTACGGACGATATGTCGATGACTTTCTGCTCGTGAGAGGTGTCGGTGCGGGAGACAAGCCAGAGGACATCCTCAAGAAGGCCCTCGTCGACTCACCACATCAAGGGACCATCCAAGCGTCTTCAACAAAAACAAAATCGCTCATAGTAGGAGCCGAGCACGCCAAGGTACTGCTACGAGAACTTCACGCATCATTTTCGAGGCTCTCGTCGGAGTGGCGCTCATTGCCAAGCCGAGAATCACTCGGGCGACTCACAGATCTCGCAATAGAAACGCGATCTGGACGAACGCTTGGGCGTAACATACGTGATTCTGAAACGCTCGCTGTTAAGCGATGGACTTTCAGCGCCTTACTCTCACGCTTCAGCCGTTATACAGCAAATCTTAGCCCTCACGACTGGGCGCCAGAATGGAAGAAGATCTACGATCGCCTCGCCCCGATAGCGACGGCGGCCGCAAATCTCCCTTCAACAACCAAGCACCTTCGAGAATTCATCGCTCTGACTATTCTCTCCGCGAACGACGAACTGGCAGCCGATCTCGGTCGCCGTTTGCGCGTTGCTTGTGACGTAATCGCCGAAGTTCGCAAGAACATCGGAGCCGAGTTCCGCAACTATATTAAGTCGACAATTGAAGACTCGATGGTCGTTTCGGTTGGCTCGGTTCCGCCAAGCGGAACAAGCAGCGCGCGACTCCAATCAACATTCTCGGAGCTATACGGAGCATTTCTCAACGTTCCTGTCGGATTCGATGCTGTAAAGTTCCACAAATTCTCTTCCTCCGCCTTCGTTGGCGACTTCGGCTTGCGCCCAGTTTGGGAGAACGTACTGGGTGCTGTGCTTATCGCGACGGCGTCTCCCCCAGATTGGATAAATCAGCTCCCTCGCCTTAGACCTCTGACACGAACGGCGAAGCGTCTGTCCTCGCTTCTGTCTCGCGCGATGGCTCCCAGCAACTCCGCTTCATTTACGAATCTCGCCAATTGGCTAACATTGGCTGCCAGACCACCATCCGCTTCTGCTCTTACCCTTCTCGCTGGTGACGGCTCGAACGATTGGCGGCGCGTGGTTATTAAGCTCACGGGCAAGCGGCCACCGAAGCCACCACAAATCGAAAATGGAGTTCTGAGTTCCCCATTCCCTGATTGGTCCAAGGAGCGGCTCAGGGCGCTCGTGATTGCGACCGGCAACATCGAGACAGCTGACGACTGGTTCGTACGAGCTGCGCAGGGTTCGCCCGTCGAATCCGAGGCCCGTTCAAATCGACTGAACGCGGCATTCGATCGAATGAACTTTCACGACACAGTTGATATTTGCGTCACGCCCGAACTCAGCATTCCCCGCAGATTTGCTCTTGACCTAGCAAGATCAGCCGCGAGCAGAGGAACCACCTCAGTGCTCGGCCTCGAATATCAGCTTGTTGGTGAATCGGCAGTCCTCAACGAAGTCCTGTTGTGCTTCGCTGGGCCCAGCGGCCAATACTGGTTACTTCGGCAACCAAAACTATCTCCTGCCCACGTCGAACGAGTTGAATTGTGGAGAATCTCGAACCGCACTCTGACAGAGTACGAGCCGAATCGCCCCAAGCCAATCTACAGACATCGAGGCCTCTTCTTTGGGGTTCTCATTTGCAGTGAGTTGTTAAACGCAACCCATCGGCAGAACTTTCGTGGAAAGATCGATCTGCTCTGTGTTCCTGAATGGAACAGAGATACGTCCTTCTTTGACGAACTGACGAGCGCAGCATCAATGGATGTGCATTGCTTTGTCGCGCAGTCTAACAATCGACGGTACGGAGACTCTCTCGTCCGCGGACCAGCCCGCAATGAATGGGAACGCATGATTGTTCGCATTCGCGGCGGACTCGGTGACGAGTTTGTCGGTGGAAGAATAAACGTTGAATCACTCCGCCAGTTCCAGAGTCATGCTGTGAGCCCGGATTCACCGTTCAAGCCGATTCCCGACGGGTATGAGTTGGCTCGTGTTCGCCGCCGAACAGGCAGCCCGAAATAGCCTATCTACCCAAGCGAAAGCCGACGCCGCGGACGGTCTTCACGTCGAGCTTCAGCTTCTTCTTGAGCGAGCTGATGAAGTTGTCGACGGTGTGCGTGTCGACCACCACGTCGCCCCAGAGCGCGTCGAGAATGGCGTCGCGCGTGGCGACCGCGTCACCTGATTTGATCAGGAAGAGCAGCAGGTCGAACTCTTTGCGGGTGAGTTCGACGCTGGTCTTGCCGCTCGTCACCGTGCGCGAGGCTTCGTCGACTGTCCACTCGCCCACGGTGTGCTTCGTGTCGCCGCCGGCGGCCGTTGCGTTGCGGCGGGCGAGGGCTCCGATGCGGGCGAGCAGCTCGCGGAGGCGGTACGGCTTGCCGAGGTAGTCGTCGGCTCCGGCGTCGAAGCCCTTCACGAGATCGTCTTCGAGCGTGCGCGCGGTGAGCATGATGATGCGCGCAGTGGTCTTTGCCTTGCGGAGCTCGCGGCAGAGAGACGTGCCGTCTCCGTCGGGGAGCATCAGGTCGAGGACGATGACGTCGGGGGTCTTGCTCGCGAGGCTTTTGCGCGCTTCGGCGAGGGTGGCCGCGGTCGCTACTTCGTATTTCTCGTCTTCCAGATTGTCTGCGAGCGCCAGTCGCAGCGTTGAATCGTCTTCTACGACCAGGACGCTCGGCATCTGTGACTCGCTTCTACTACGGGCGGCCCCTCTCCCCCGAGAGTCAGTGGAAGCGCTTCAAGCCGTTCGCCGTGAGTTCGCGCAACAGCGGCGAGTCGTTGCCCCACCACACGGTCGACTTCGCCTTCGGCGCCGTGTCGTCGACCAGCTCGTCACCCACCGCGTCGAGCCACGGCGTCTCGCCTTCGTCTTCCGCCTGGCCGGGGTCGATGTTGCGGATGAGCGGAATCGGCACCTCGAGGCGGCGCTCCTTCACGAGCCACGAGTTGCGGAAGAAATCGAGGCGGAGGTGCCAGTACGCGCCTTCCACTCCGAACGAGAGGGGCGGCACGAGCGGCTGCAGCGCGGTCACCATCGAGTCGACGCCCACGTAGTTGTCGGGGCTGCCACCGAAGTTCCAGCAAGCGGCGAAGTTCACCGGCGTGAGCGCTTGCTCCGAGAGCACGTGCACCTTGTCGCCGTCGACCACGAAGCGCGACGGGTCGATGAACACTTCATCGCCCATGAGCAACACCGGCGCCGGCCCGACGTGTTTCTTCGCGAAGCGCTGCGCCGATTCGTAGAGGTCGATGATTTCGTCGTGCCGTACGGGGTCGAACGAGAGCCCGCGATGGAACGGACAGCACGCGCCGTTGCTCTCCTCGCTCGGTGGGAACAGCGCTTCCTTGTCGAGCACCGTCAACGCAGAAGCGACATCGAGCGACTTCGGCAGCTCGTCGACCACCTTCGTCTTGCACGTCTTGCGGAACGCTTTGCCGTCGACCTCGGCGTTGAAGAAATCGAGCAACGCGAGCGCGGCCGCATCGGTGAGCGACTGCTCGCGCGGAAACCAGAAGTCGAAGCCGTTGGTGACGAACGCATGCGCGCCGAACTTCTTCTGCACGAGCGGAGCGGTGTCGACCTTCGCGAGGCCACGCCAGTGTCCCGCCGCAGCGAGGTTGTACGCAGCCTCGGCGTGCTTCTCGAGCTCGGGGCGGAACACGCTCTCACCGGTGAGGTACACCGCGCGGCCGAACGTCTCGGCGAGCTTCGGGTCGTGCTCCAACTTCGGCTCTTCGAAGATCAGCTCGGTGCGCAGGAACACTTTGCGGCCCGCGTCGAACGCACGGCCTTCGTGCGCGAGCGCCTGGTCGAGCACCACGCAGGTGAACTCGGGCACGTCGGTCAGCACGCCCTCGCCTTCCACGCTCAGCGCCGGCGTTCCCTTGCCGCTGGTGAGGTAGAGCAGCAGCGTCCACTTGCTGATGTGTCTGCGATTGGCGTCGAAGTACGGCGTGTCGAAGTGCTCGTGGAACTTCTCGTCGCCCGGCTCGAAGCGATTGCAGCGGAAGATGGGGTTCACGTGCGCGAAGCCGTTGAGCAGCGACGCGCCGAGTCCTTCCTTCACCGCCGCGGTGAGCCCGTCAGCGAGCGCCGTGGAGTGAAAGATGAAGCGCTCACCGCCTCGCGAGCCTTGATTGAGCGGTGGCGCATAGAGACCGAGCGAGTCGAGCTGCAGCAGCTTCGCGCGCGTGACGTCGTCTGCTCCGAGCTTGAACGCGTAGACCTGCTTCTTGCCGAAGCGCACGCGGTCCTCGAGCTTCAGACTCGCGGGACTGGAGAACAGCGCGTCGAGCGAGACGATGTTCTCGAAGGTGCGGAAGCTCAGTTCCTGCGGGTCGACGAAACCGGCGGCGAGGTGCGGGAGCGCCGGAGCGGGATGAGCGAACTGCGCGCGCACGTCGGCGTCGAGCCGCTCCGCTTCGAAGAACCGCAGTTGCTTGAAGCGCGCGGTGGGATGCCAGTGCACGCGCAAGCCACTCACGCGCGTGCAGGCCTCGACGTCGAGCGCGTTCACTTCGTCGCGAAACGCTTGACGCTCGGCGACTGACTTCGACGTGAGCAGCTCGAAGTAGCGGTCGCGCAGCGCTTCAGTCTTCGTCTTCGTCATCTTCGTCTCCACCTGCTGCGAACTCGACCTTGCCCTTCCACAAGCCGCGAATCGACGCGGGGAGGGTTGCTGATTTTGCGAGCGCGGTCACGCCAGCGGCGCCCACGTCTTCACGCTGCAGCCACAAGCGCTTCAACGTCGAGAGCGAGGTGGACGCCGCCAGGGCCTTCGCGCCCGCGGGACCGATGGTGTTGCGACGCAGGTCGAGGAACTCGAGGCGCGTCCACTTCGCTGCTGCCAACGCCTTCGCTCCAGCGGCTTCGAGTTCGTTGCTCTGCAGGTGCAACGCGCTGAGGCCGTGCAGGTGCTTCGAAGCGGCGAGCGACTTCGCGCCCGCGTTGCCGATGAGATTGAAGCGCAGATCGAGCTGCGCGAGGTGCGAGAGACCGCTCGCTTCGGCGACCAGCGCGGCACCGGCTTCTCCGACACCGACGTAGGCGAGCGAGAGCGTGCGCAGCTGCTTCAGGTCGAGCGCGAGCAAAGAGCCGAGCGCTGCGGTGACCTGCTTCGCGTCGAGCGCCGCGCGAATGGGATTGCCGTCTTCGTCGAAGTCTTCCTCGTCGTAGTCGTCTTCTTCGTCGGCGAGCTCTTCGCCGATGCGCGTGATGGCGAGCGAGGTCACGAAGCGCGAGTGCGGCGAGGCGAGAAATTCGGCGAGTCGTTCTCTGGCGCCCTCAATCCACTGCAGCTCGAGCCCGACGATGAAGCCGTGGAGCCACTGCGGCCTGGCTCCCTCGGGGAGCGGCGCGTGCCACGTCGGTTGGTGCTGCTTGATGAAGGCGCGAATTTCATCGGCCACGCGGTCCTGTCCGGAGCGAGCGTTCGCGTGCTGATGCTCGAGCCGAATCAGCTCGCCGCGCACGTCACCTTGATCGAGCAACGCATCGCCGAACACGAGCCACGACGCCCAATCATCGGGTCGCGAGCGGAGGTGTTCTTCGAGAGAGGGAGCCTTCTTCGCCATGCGACGCGTTCCGTTCTAGCCGCTTTGGGAAACCCGGAGCGGTCGAGCGATGTGCAAGCGGCTTTCAGAACGTGGGCGGAGGCGGCGGCGTGGTCGACTCGTTCGGTGCGGGTGGCAGCTCGGGCGGCGGTTGCCACTCGGGCGGTGGAGGCCCGCTCACCTCGTGACGCTTCTTCTTCCGCGGGCGCTCCTTCTTCGGCAGCGCGATGTCGAAGTCACCGAGCCGCAGCGTGAGGCTGGCGTTGATGGGAATGGTGTTGCCTTCCATCCACCCGGTCCACAGCTCGCCGCCGACGCTCACCACGCTCGAGATGCGGAGCCGCACGCCGCCGCCCGCGAGCAACATGCCCATCTCCATCGTGCAGGGCGCGAGCGTGCAGTTGGTGAGCGAGTTGGTCCTCCACTCGGTGCCGTAGATGGTTCCGAGCACGAGCCCCGCGTAGACGCGCAGCGGACCCCAGTTCACGAACGGGCCCGTGCCCAGACTGAGCGAAGGCACGGCTGAGAGTTCAGGGGTGCTGCGAATCACTCCCGACGAATCGCGCACCGCGACGCTCGCGAAGATGGCGCCGATGTCTCCCGCGGCGACGAAGCCGAAGTACTTGCCGATGGTGAACTCGTAGCCGACGCCGAGCACGGTCTCGCCCGCGACCTGATTCTTGAAGAGCGGTGGAGCACCGTTGGCCGGGTCGTGCGTGGGAAAGACCGCCGAGACGAACGACGCGCGCGCGCTGAAGCTGAAGCGCCCGACGCGCACGGTGCCGTTGAGCTCCGGCTGCACGTAGGGAAGCGTGACGGCGCCGAAGGTCGGCTGCGGGTCGATGTTGCCGGCGGCGAAGCGCGCGGTGAGGCCGATGCCCGAGGCTGCGGGCAGACCGACCGGAGTTCCCGGCAGCGGCGCGAGACCATTTCTTTGCGTCATGGTCTGCGTGACGCCACAGCCTGAGAGAACGGAGAGCGCCGCGAGCAACGCCGCTGATACAAACGCAGCATGCGGCTCTCGTTTCCCGCGGCGCTCGGTCTGCGCTTCGCCATCTCGACGGCGCTGGTGCTCGGCACCTGGAATCCGACTGGCTACTCGTGGGCGCACTACGCGCGCAGCATCTGGCCGCACGTGAACGGACTGTTCGCGATGATGACGGTGATTCTCACCATCGCGTGGGTGGTGCTCGGGCGCGCGACGTGGAAGGCGCTCGGCGTCATCGGCTGGGTGCTCACCGCCGCGCTGCTGGGCACGTTGGTGTGGGCCGCGTCTGACTTCGGTTTGTTCGACGTTCACAACCGCACCGTCGGCGCGTGGATCGTCGTCATCGGCATCATCATCGTGCACACCGTCGGGTTGAGCTGGGGTGACCTGAGGCGCAAGGCGACTCCGGCGCCGGAGCCGTTTCGCCCGCGTTGATCAGAGCGAGCGAACCGGTCGAGACCGCAGGTCGAGAACTCTGGTCGAAGACCTGTCGCAGGCGAACGAGCGCATGTCACAGCGGCGCTGGCGCCTGAGCGGGGTCTTCCCATTCGGGCACGGGCGGCGGCTCGAAGACTGGCGGCGGCGGGCGATCGAACAGTGGAATGTCGAAGCTGCCGACGCGCAGCGTGGCCGCTCCGATGAACGGCAACGTGCGCGCATCGAATTGAGCGCCGGTCCACCCTTCCGCGGCGACCGAGACGTACTTCCCGAGCATCACGCGCGCGCCGCCACCGACGAGGAGAATTCCCTGCGCGCCGACCGTGCCGGTCTCCGTGTCGAAACAACCGAAGCACCGCGTGCGCAGGCTGGTCGCGTCGTTGGTGATGATGTCTCCCATTTCCCCCGCGACGTAGAGACGGAGCGGACCGAACGTGACGAAGGCGCCGAGGGCTCCGCGCAGCGTGCCGCGGACGTTGGTCTCGACGGTGCGGGTGTTGAATGTGGTGTCGCGCACGTTCACGCTCGGAAAGACGAGGCCCGCTTCGAGCGCGGCCATGAGACCGAAGCGATCTCCCAAGGGCAGCTCGAAGCCGAGCCCGAGCGTCGACTCGAGTGACAGCGCGTCTTCCGGAATTCCCGGGCCGAGTCCCGCGGGCTGCAGCGGAAACGAGCCCGACACGAACGAGGTGCGGCCGCTCACCGCGAAGTGTTTTCCGACGCGCACCACGCCGCTCAGCTCGGGTTGAAAATACGGAGTCGCCGTCGCAGTGCTCTTCTCGGGGATCGGCGCGCTCGGCATGAAGCGCGAGGTGAGCGCCATGCCCGAGGTGCCGGCGAGCGTCGCCGGCGTTGCGGGGATGACTCCGAGCGCGGTGCGCTGCGTCACGCTGGTGGTGGTGCACCCGGAGCTGATCAGCGCGACGAGCAGGAGACTGACACGCACGTCACAGACACGGCTGTCAGCTTCGCGGGCTGCGAAAATCCGACTTCCCTCGGTGAGCGGCATGGGCCGCGGCGCGCTGCAAACTTCCGGCCCTTTCTGCCGATGTGCTCGATTGGCCCCTCACCCCGACCCTCTCCCCGCTTCGCAAGGAGAGGGAGTTACGCTGCGCGCATGTGGCGTCGGCTCTTCGTTCTCACGCTCGTCTCCAGCGCCTCGCTCGCGCAGGAAGACGACCTCGCCAACGCGTTCGGCCCGCAGAAGGAGCTCAAGGTGTTCGAGCCCGAGCGGAACGTGCCCAGGCCGCCGCTGCCCGACGACCCCAACGCGACGCTGCGTGCGACGTTCGAGACCGACTTCGCGAACGCGAAGAAGCAGCTCACCGGCGGAGATGCGGCGGGGGCGAGAGATGCGGTGGCGCTGCTCGAGCTGAGCGCCTTCGTGCTCGGTGGACCCGAGCGCGTGCGTGTACAGCAACTGGCTCGAGCGGCGGCGGTCGCGCTGCACGACTCGAAGGCGCTGAGCGGCATCGACGAGAAGTGGCTCGCGGCGTGCGGGCCGAATGATGTGGAAGCGTGTCGCTCCAGCGCGCTCGACGCCATCAAGGCGTACGACAAGTCACGCGCTGAGAAAGTCCGCGCTGCAGACGCGTGCGTGTTGGGCGCGGAGAAGAATCCCGGAAAAACCGCTCCGGCGTGCCTGGCTTCGGCGCGAGCGCTCTACGCCAAAGCCGACGACACGTTGATGGTCGCGCGGGCTGATCTCGTGGTGGCGCTCGCGCTCGCGGCTGATCAGAAGCAATCGAAAGCGGCCAGCAAAGCGCTCACGAAAATCGCGGAGACGATCGACGGCCGAAACGGTCACGTGCGTCAGGCGGCGTTCGACGCGCGCGCGAAGTTGGCGCTGGCCGATGGAAATACGGAAGACGCTGCGAGGAGCGCGCTGCAGGGCGCCGAAGCGTTCGCGAGCACCTTGCCGCTCGAGGAACGCTACTGGGCGCGCACTCCGACGGTCGACGTGATGTGCGCGGCGTACGACAAGCTGAAAGGTGTCGACGCGTGCCGGCAGCTCGAGAAGTCGGTGCTCGGCTTCTACGTGTTCCACGACTTCTCGAAGGAGCACCTGCCCGACCGCCAGTTGATCAGCCACGAGAAGCTCGTCGCGGTGAACGAGCACTACGGGATTCTGATCAAGGACTGCCTCGCCGCGGAGATTCAGCAAATCGCCGACAAGGCCGCGGTCTCGTACCTGGTGAACTGGCTCGTCATCAACACCGGCCGCGTCGACAATTTTCACTCGGTGAGCGGCGCGCTGGACCAGTCGCGTTTCGTCACCTGTCTGCGCGAGCAGTTCGGGTACTGGCGGTACCCGAGCCACGAAGGCGACCCGCAGCGCATTCAGCAGGGCTTCTCGGTGAAGAGCACCATGCGCGTCTTCGAGGAAACCGAGCCGCAGTAGTTGATCAGTCGGCCTTGCTGGCGCGCTGGACGAGCGCGAGGAATTCGCGACGGTAGGGATCATTTCCCGCTCCGGCCTGGGCGAGCTCGGTCACCTGCTTGAAGCTCGCGTTCGCCTTGAACGGAGAATCGCGCAGCAGCAGGCCGAACTCCGCGACGGCGGCGGCGAAGCGCGCATCGCTCGACTCCGGAGTGCTCGCGTCACGCACTGCGAACGACATCAGCTGGCTCTCGTCGGACTCGGGCGCCTTGTAGCGGAGCTTCACCGTCATCAACTCATCGCTCGCGGTCGCGTTGGCGTTCAGGCTCGGCGACACGCGCTGGTACTTGAGCGCGTCGACGGTCGGCACGTTCACGGTCGCGCCGCTGCCCACGGGAATCACCTCGTAGAGCGCGGTGACGGTGTGGCCCGCACCGAGCTCACCCGCGTCCTTCTTGTCGTCGTTGAAGTCCTGCGCGCGCAGCAGCCGATTTTCGTAGCCGATGAGCCGATACGACTCGACGCGCGAGGGGTTGAACTCGACCTGAATCTTCACGTCCTTCGCGATGGTGAGCAGCGTGCCGCTCGCCTGCTCGACGAGCACCTTCTTCGCTTCCTGCTCGCTGTCGACGTACGCGTAGTTGCCGTTGCCGCGGTCGGCGAGCTTCTCGAGCATCGAGTCGTTGTAGTTGCCCATGCCGAAGCCGAGCACGGTGAGGAACACGCCCGACTTCGCCTTTTCCTCGACGAGGCGCGTGAGCTCTCCGTCACTGCTGACGCCGACGTTGAAGTCGCCGTCGGTCGCGAGAATGACGCGGTTGATGCCGCCCTTGATGAAGTGTTCCTGCGCGGTGCGGTACGCGAGCTGAATGCCGGCGGCGCCGTTGGTGCTGCCACCCGCCTGCAATTCGTCGAGCGAGGCGACGATGCGGCCGCGCTGCGAACCCGGAGTGGACGGCAGCGCGAGGCCCGACGCTCCGGCGTAGACGACGATGGCGACGCGATCGTCTTCGCGCAGCTGCGTGGTGAGCATCTTGAGCGCGCTCTTGAGCAGCGGCAGTTTGTTGGGCGAGTCCATCGAGCCCGAGACGTCGAGCAGGAAGACCAGGTTCGCTGCCGGACGCTGCGAGACGTCGACCTCACGGCCCTTGAGGCCGAGCTTCACGAGGCGATGCGCCGGTTCCCACGGGCAGGCGAAGACCTCGGCGTGCACCGCGAAGGGGCTCGAGCCGGTCGGCGGCGCGTATTGGTAGTTGAAGTAGTTGATCAGCTCTTCGATGCGCACCGCGTCCTTCGGCGGCTTGCTGCCCTGCTCGAGAAAGCGGCGCACGTTGGCGTACGACGCGGTGTCGACGTCGATGGAGAAGGTGGAGAGCGGAGAGTCCTTCGCTGCAAAGAACGGGTTGTCGTCGAGCCGCTCGTAGCGCTCGGTGTTCATGCCGGGCGGGAGCTGCTCTTCCATCATCACCATGCGCGGCTGCGGGCCGTAGTTGGCGATGGAGCAGGCGGTGATGGTCAGCGAGGCGAGCAGCGGGACGAGGCGTTTGGCGTTCACGTTCATGTGAAGAGAAGACCCCGGAGCGCCGGTTCTCTTCTTCACGGTTTCTTCATGGCTGTTTCAGCGTTTCAGCGCTTCGCGGTGAATCGATTCGAAGGTTCGCCCGTCATGCGGCGCCGCATGACGACCCTCGTTCTTCTTCTCCTCGCGCAGAGCAGTGACTTCGTGACCTGGACCGATGCCTCTGGCGTGGTGCACGCCGGGCTGAGAGACGAAGCGCCTCGGTCTGCCAAGCCGGTGGAGGCGGTCGTCTCGGTCATCGACGCCGATGGTCGGCCGGCGGTATTGGTTGATGGTGGAACTCGCGCCGATGACACGGCGTGGTGGCGGGCGCGGCTCGACGTGTTGCGCGCTGACGTGAGCCGCCTGCAGTTGCTCGAGCGAAGCGCAGCGCAAGAAGTGTCCGCGGCGACGAGCTCGAAGTGCGTGACCGCGACGGCAACGGCGACGGTGCAACCCAGGACCGTGTTGCCCGCGCGCGCGGGTCAAAGACCGGTCGTCATCCGCTCGCCTCCACAGAGCAACACGGTTTCGCAGACGGCGTGTGTGGAGACGACGGCGTCGCCGGCGCAACGTGCGGCGCTGGTGCTTCGGCGCGGCGAACTCGATGCGGCGGAACACGCGCTTCGCACGGCGGAGTCAGAGGCGACGAACGCTGGCGTGCCGCTCGCGAAGCTACGGTGAGATGGGGAGCAGCTCGTCGGTGCCGTGCAACGTCGCGTAGCCGCGGCGCAGACCGAAACACTGCTTTTCCATTGCGCAACGGCGACAGGCTTCGGTCTTCACGAACTCGCCGCGGTCATCGGGAGCCGCCTGCAGTTGCGTGTACTGCGCGCGCACGTTCTGCGGCACGAGACAGAACGGAACACCGCACATCGAGTCGAAGCCGATGATGCGCGTGCCGCGCGACGCCGCGAGCGTGAGCCCTTCCGCGAGAAACGGCAGTACGTCGGCGTAGCGCGGAATCAATTTCGAATCGCGCGGCACCACATCGGTGCTCGGCGCGACGAAGCTGACGTTCAACGCTGCGCGCGGCCAGCGCGTCGAGGCGAGTTCGACGAACGCGGGGAAGTCGCGCAGGTTGCTCTGACAGAAGACGAAGTTGATGCGCAGCTCGACCTTCGTGCGGTGCAGCTCGTCGAGGCCGAGCACCGTCTTCTCGAACGTGCCGGGCGCTTCGGTGACGACGTCCGAGATTTCGGCGCGAGAGCCGTGGAGCGAGACGAAGGCAACGTCCACTCCGGCGGCGATGAGCGCGGTCGTGAGCTCGCGATCTCCGAGTTTGGTCGCGTTGGTCTGCAGCTCGACCTCGCTCGCGCCCTCGCGCTTGGCGAGCTTCACGTAGTCGACGAGCTTCGGGTTGAGCGTGGGCTCGCCGCCCGAGAGCGTGACGACGCCTCCTTCGCGTGCGACCTCGAGGATGCCGGCTTCGATGGCGGCCTCTTTCGCGCTCGGGAGATGCGTGGAGACGAAACAGAACGTGCACGCCTGATTGCAGCGGAAGTTCACGCGCACGATGTTCTCGCGCACCACTCCGCTCGGTCGGCGGCGCACGTCGCGGGTGATGAGCTCGCGTTCGATTTGCTCTTCAGTGCTGCTGGCGGTGCTCAGTTTGCGGCGCAGCCGGTCGTCGGTGAGCGGCTTCGCCTTCGCTTCGACGCCGAGCGGCAGGCCCGGGCACAGGTCGTTCACCACGCAGGTCGCACAGTCGCCGGTGCGCGCACAGTCGGCGCGCGTTGCTCCACCTCGGGTGAGGGTGAAGAGGTGCGAGAGGCGCGTCGGCTTTTCGACCTGACACGGCGGGAGCGGCGTTCCTCCGGCGAGTCGCAGCGGGAGTCCTTCGTGACGGCAGCGCGTGTCGAGTTCTTCGAGCGCGCGGCCGGCTTCTCCGAGCGTGAGGAGTTCGAGCGGATCAGGCGATTTCACGGGAATCACGGCGACGATGGCGGTGATCAACTGCGACGCCTTGAGTTCGCTGATCAGCGATTGGCGTTGCTGTTCGTTCGAGCGCACCAGCGGAACGGACGCCTCGAGCTTGATGCCCGCGGCGTGCAGCGCCCGCATGCCTTGCAACACGTCTTCGCCCGGCGAGAGCGGAACGTGCACGCGCGCGACGTGGAGCGCGGTGAGCTTCGAAGCGAGCAACTCATCTATCTTCGTCGCGTTCGTCTCGAGCACCACGCGCACGCCGAGGCCCGCGCAGTAGCGAACGATTTCCGGCAGGTCCTTTCGGAGCGTCGGCTCGCCACCGGTGAGGATGAGTTCCTTCGCGCCCTCTTTCACCGCCGCGTCGATGCGCGCCTTCACTGCACCGGCCGCGATGAACGACGGCGTCTCGGCGGGCCGCCGCTCGGTGCAGAACGCGCACGAGAGATTGCACGTGTCGTTGGTGCGAATGCGCGCGACGTCCATCAGCCGGGAACGTACTCGACGTTCACTCCTTCAGAATCCGCTGACGCCATGCGCTCGTGTTCTGCCGATTGCGGAGGATTCCCCAACGCAACAGGCCTGCACCGAGTGCCAGCAGCAGGCCGCCGACCACGGCGGTGACGGAAGGGTCGGCCTTCTCGAAGCCGAGCAGCGCGAAGATTCCGTAACCGACGACCAGCGTGCAGACCATCGCGGTGGGCGCGACGTTCCCCTGCCACGCCGCGAAGTTGTAGCGGTCGCGGGTCGCCACCTGAGTCGCCACGCGGGCCTCGAGTTCTCGAATCGTGCTCTCGAGCGACGCGATGCGCGTGCGGTAGGCGACCTTTCGCGCTTCGAGTTCATCGGTGACGCGCTGCTCACGTTGCTCGCGGACTTCGCGCAACTCGCCCTGAAGCGTTTCGAGCTGAGATCGATCGGAGCGACTCATCGAAACCACCCGAGCCCACCGATGAGCGGACTCAGCAACAGCGTCAGACCGATGAGCATCAACGCGATTCCCAGGCCCGCGGCGAGAACTTCCACTCGCAAGAAGGTGTTGGCGTCGTAGCCACGGAGCGTTTCCTCGACCTGGGCCGAGGCGCGTTCGCGATTCGATTCCGTGTTCTGCAGCGCAGCGTGCAACACGTCAGCCTGAAGGAGCTGGTCGGCACGCGCGGAGATTTCGTCGCGTTCCTTCGAGAGCTCTGCCTCCGCCGTGCGCACCGCCACCTGAACTTCGTCGTCTGAGTTCACGTGCCCCCCCTGGAACACCATTTCACCCCATCGGCTTCGCGACTCGCCATGCCCTCCTGCGCAGCGGGCCGGTCTATACCGCCGCGCATGAAGTCCTCGTGGTCGCTGCTCGCGCTTTGCTTCACCCTTTCAGCTTGTCCCCCTCCGCCGCCTCCGCCGCCTGCGAAGCCCGGCCCGCTGCGCGCTGGCGTCGCCACCGTGAAGCTCGATCAACCCGTCGGCATGGCGATGGGCGGTTACCTGCGTCAACGCCCGGGCAGTGACCCCGGCTCGACGTGGGCGAAACAATTTCCCGCGAGCCGCGGAGTGCACACCGAGCCAACCGCACGCACCCTCGCGCTGACGAACGGACTTTCTCGCGTCGCGCTGGTGCGCCTCGACCTGACCATCGTGTCGCCGACGCTCCGCACGCGCATTCGCAACGCGCTCGCCGCCGCCGGAGAAACGGCCAACGTGCTGCTCTACGCGACGCACACGCACGCCGGGCCCGCGCGCTTCATGCCGCCCGCGCACCTCGGCGACCCCAACGGCACCGACTTCGTCGCGCTGGTGATGGACCACTACGACACCGAAGCCGAGCTGCGATTGGTGAACGCCATCATGGCTTCCATCGCGCAGGCCTTCGCCTCGCTCGAGCCTGTCAGCTACGGCATCGCGACCGTCGATGCGTCGGCGTTCAACAACGACCGGCGCTGCGAGAATGACCCCATCTACGGCTACGACTTCCGCGACACCAACGCGACGGTGATTCGCTTCGACGTGGTCGACGAGAGCGGCAACCCGGTGCGGCCACTCACCGCGCTGGTGCACTACGCGATGCACGGCACGGTGCTCGGCGAACAGAACACGCTGCAATCGACCGAAGGCCCGGGCGCGATGGAGCTCTACGCGAGCGACGCGCTCGGCGTTCCCGTCGTCTACGTGCAGGGCGCTGCAGGCGACGTCTCGCCGAAGGGGAGTCCGTTCGGGCACGACGACCTGCAGAACCTCGAGCGTCAGGGCAAAGCGGCAGCGAAGTTGATCAGCGACGCCTACGCGCGCGCGGCCCCGGCGAAAGCAGGCACCGAGGTGCGGCTCGATTTCCGCGAGCGCGGCATCCTCATCGATCGCGCGGCCATCGGTTACGCACAGGGCGAATTCCCCGAATCAGGCGGTCTGCAGTGTGCCGCGGGCGGGCCTGGTCCGTGCGGAGCGGTGGTGTCGACTCCGTCGCAGGTGTTGTGCCTGCCGCTCGAGCGTCGGCGTGCGTTCCGCTCGTCGCTGTCGATGGTGCGCCTCGGTGAAGACCTCATCTTCTTCTCGCTGCCCGGAGAGCCCGGCACCGGACTCACGCGCAAGATGGAGACCTCGCTCGCGGGTTTTGGCGCGCAGTACACGCTGCCCGTCGGCTACGCGCAGGACCACTTCGGCTATCTGCTCGAGGAAGATGACTGGCTGCGCGGCGGGTACGAGCCGACGGTTTCCGCGTTCGGGTGGAAGTTCGGTCCCTACCTCTTGAGCGAGCTCGAGACCTTCGCGGCCACCATCGACGAGACGCAGCCGGCCGTCGACGCGATGCCGTTGCCCGAGACGCCTCCGCACGCGGTGACCGATTCGCCGCGCGTCGCCGCGACCGTCACCGAGCCCATGGACGCGGAGCGATTGCAGACGCACACCTTCGTGTTCGAGGGCGGTGACCCCACGCTCGGTCTGCCGCAGGTCTCGCTCGAGAAGAAAGAGGGCACGGCGTTCGTGCAGGTGATGGCGAGCCCCACGCGGCCGTTGATCAACGGACCGGAGCTGATGATCCGCTACGCCGCCACGCCGACGTGGGCGGCTGATCAAACCGCGACGTCGCGCACACACGCGTGGAGCGTGTTCTTCGAGACCGTGCCCTCGACCGCGCTCGGCGAGTACCGCTTCGTCGCGCGAGGAAAAGTGCAGCGCGCGGGTGCGGCGGAATCGTACGAGCTGATCAGCCGCACCTTCACGGTGAGCAAGGCCACCAGCGCGACGGCGAGCGTGAAGTTGGTGAGCGACAAGTTGGCGCTCGACGGCCGCTTCCCGCCGAACCCCACCATTCGCGCGAGCGACATCGACGACCCCATCGGCCACTTCCGCATGTTCGACGACGACGCGAACCCGCGGAACGGCGCGCACGTGCACCCCGCGAGCGGTGCGACGTTGATGGCCGAGGTGCGCGCTCCGGACATGTCGACGTCGATGCAGAGCTTCGCGTGGAGCGAGAGCGACGCAGCGTGGATCAGCGCGACCGCATTGACGCAGAGCGGGAGCTACCAGGTGACCGTCGCTGCTGGCGCGCTGCGCGATGTGAATGGCAACGAGAACGGCGCGGTCGTGGTCGGCGCTGTGAATCACTGAGTGAGCGTGCGATGGTTCGTCACGCATGCTCGCCGCGCTGTTGCTGGTTGCGCTGACTGCTGAGCCCACCACCGCGGTGGTGCTCGCTCGACGCACGGCGGCTCCGGCAGCCGAGGCCGCGTCGCTCACCGACAAGGTCGCCACGCGGCTCAACCTGCCCGTCGTTCTGCCCGCGGCCGAGACGAAGAAGCGCCTCGCCGCGCTGGGTTTGAAAGACGCCATCACGTGCAACGGCGGCTCCGACTGTCTCATCGAGCTCGCGAAGCAGCTGAAGGTCGACTGGTTGGTGCTGGTCTCGGTCAGCGTCATCGCCAAGGAAGAGAGCCTCGCGCTCGAGGTGTTCAGCGTCGCGAAGGGAGAGGTCGTCGACCGCGAGTCGCTGCTGCTTCCCAAGCGCGGAGACGTGCAGGCGTCGCAGCTCGAGTCGTTCGGCAAGAAGGTGACGGATACGCAGAAACCTCCCGAGCCACCGCCGGTCGAGGTGAAGCCTGATCCACCGCCCGTCGAAGTGAAGCCGCCGCCGACCGACGTGCCGGTCGCGACCAACCCCATCACCAATCCTCCGGTCGATACGAAGACGTTGCCGGTCGAGCCGCCTCCGTCGCGTTCGCGCGCGGGCAGTTTCCTGCTCGGTGGTGTCGGCATCGCCGCGCTGGGCGCGGGCATCGGTCTGTTGATCAACGGGCTGATCATGCGCGGGCCCCTCAACGCCGGAACGATGGGCCCGGGCGGGCTCCTCTATTCGGAGCTGCGGGGCACCGACGCGCAGCGCATCAACGAGTCGTCGACGCTGCAGCTCGGGCTCGCAGGAGGCGCTGGCGCCGTCGGGCTCGCGCTGCTCACGACGGCCGTCATTCTCTGGTAGCTGAGCGGCATGTTCGCTCTCGCGTTGTCGCTGTCGCTGATCAGCTCCGCCGCCGCTCCGCCGACGGACGCTGAGCTGACCGAGTTCGGAAAAGCGCTCGCCGCCGACTTCATGGGCGGCAAGGACCCGGTCACCTCGAAGGTCGACGGCAACCTGCTGCTCGATCGCGCGCTTAACGGCACGAAGGTTCCCGACGATTTTCGCCGCGGCTTCGTGAAGGGTCTCGCGCAGGGTTTCCGCCAGAGCTTCGGCGCGCTCGCCGCTGAGACGGGCAACGGCGGTTCGGTGCGGTGGATGCGAAACGTGAAGATCGACGGCCAGAGCGGCGTGCAGCTGCGCGTGCTCTACAAAGGTGGCGCGTTCAACTTCGTCGAGTTCCTGGTGGTGAAGGACGGCGTCGGCACGCTGCGCATCGCCGATTTCTACGACCTCGCGAACGGCAGCTTCCGCTCGGAAGACGTGCGGCTGCTCGCGTTGCCGGTGCTCGCCGATTTGAAGCTCGACTCGCTCGACCGCATGCTCGGCAAGGAGCAGTCGCTGCTCAAGCACATCGACTCGCTGCAGAAGATCAACGACGCGTCGATCAAGTCAGACTGGGAAGGCGTGCGCACCGTGTGGACCGGGCTGCCGAAAGAGGTTCAGGAGCACCGGCTGTTCATCAAGCCGTACATCTCGGCGCTCTCGAGCATCGACGAGGCGGCCTACGCGAAGGCGATGGCGCGCTACCTGACGCTGTACCCCGACGACGCGGCCGCTCAGGTGATGGGCATCGACTTCTATTTCCTGCGCAAGAGGTGGCCTGACTGCTTGAAGGCCATCGCCGCCGTCGAGAAGCGCGCCGGCGCCGACGCGTGGTTCGACTACCTCCGCGGCGCGGTGCTGACCGAAGACAAGAAGCTCGGCGAAGCGAAGACGTCGCTCGAAGCCGCGGTGAAGCGCGAGCCGTCGTTGCCCGAGCCGTACTACTCACTCATCGACCTGGCGCTGCTCGAGAAGAAATTCGCCGACGCCGCGAAGTGGATGGGCGCGTGCGAGAAGGCGACCGGCGTTTCGTTCGACGCGCACGCGCAGGGCTTCGAAGAGTTCCTCGCCTCGAAGGAAGGCAAAGCGTGGGACAAAGCGCACCCCGCCGTGAAATGAAGTCGCCATGAGCTGGGCGTTGGTCACGGCGGTGTTGTTGGCGGCGCCTCCGGCGGATGTGCCGGTGCGCGACAAGCTGCGTCTGGGAGTCGATTGGCGGCTCTGGGGTCGCGCGCTGCGAATCAACGCGCCGGGCTCACCTGAGACTCCGCTCACCGCGGTCGGCGCTTCACCGACGGGTTTGACGCTCGACGTGCAGTGGTTTCCGGCGGCGTATTTCGTCGATGACCGCGGAGCGGACGTCGGCATCACGATGCGCGTCGACACCGCGCCCGACTACGGAATCTCGCTCGGTACAGAGGGGACTCGCTTCGTCGGCAGCACCACGCAGCTGCGCACCGGCATGATGTTCCGCCTGCCGTTCCGCTACGCCGAGCCCGCGTTCCACGCCGGGTACCATCTGTTCGAAGCGACGTCGTCGCCGTTTGCGAACGACGGCACGCCGCGACCGCCGGTTCCCAACGTGAGCATGCAGGGCCCGCGACTCGCCTTGAGTCTGCGGCTCATCGAATTCTGGCGCGTGACGTTCGACGTCGCTGCGGGCGCGACGTGGTTGATGGGCTTGGGCGAAATCGCGATGCCGCGCTTCTTCCCCGAGGCGAAAGGCAGTGCGTTCGACGTGAAGGGCGGTCTCGCGTTCCGCACGTGGAAGTGGCTCGACGTGCGGCTGGGCGTCGACGTCACCGTGCACGCGCTCGCGCTCGACAAGGCCGGCACGAAGACCGCGACCGACGCGTATTACGGCGTGTCGCTGGGCATCGTGTTCAAGGGCCTGCCGTGAGGAACTTCACGATGGCCGGGAGCTGCTCCTTCGAGAGCGCGACGCACATCGCGCTCTGTTCGAGCGACGAGCGCACGTAGTTTTCCGCGCCTCCGTACTTCGGTGCGCGCGGCTCGCTGAGCGCCTTCGCGCGCGGCAGCAGCTCGGCCGAACAGGCGCTCGCCACGTCGCTGAGCACCCAGCTCGCTTCGTCGTCACGCATGCGGCTGAGCACTTCATCGAGGTGCTTCTCGAGCCAGGTGTAGGTCGCAGCGCGGTTGTCGCGGGTGTTGAGTGCCGCGCCGAGCACGCGCGCCGAATCACGCACGTCGAAGCGTGGGTCGTTGAGCAACGCGAGCGCGCGCTCGAGCAGCTTCGGGTCGGTGAAGCTCCCCACGGCAGAGAGCAACCGCGCCTGTTCGTCGCGATCTCCGGTGTCGAGCGCCCGTTGCACCAGCGCGTCGAAGTCGGCAGCCGAGCCAGTGCGCGCCAGGAGCCGCAACGCGACGGGCACGAGGTCATCAGCGATGCCGGTTCGTGTGGCCAACCACGCGCGCCCCAGCTTCGCCCCTTCGTCGCGGAGCGCCGCATCGTCTTCGGCCACCAACCACAGCAACATTCTGCGCAGCCGATGCACGTCGTCGCTGTCGCCGGGCTGCCGCTTCCAGCCGAGCTGGCGCGCACGCGCCCCAAACACCTTCCGCTGCCACGCGCGCAGCTTCTTCCAGGTGGCGTCATCGAGCGGGTCAGACGGCACGCGAGCCAATGACACGCCCCCGGCGGCGACTCGCGCGTCGGCATCGGAGAAGACCAGCGGCGCGAGCGCGAGCTGCGTTTCGATGGGCACTTCCTTGCGGTCGACCGCGGCCGACACATCACCCAGCAGCATCAGCTTTTCGGTGACGGCCAGACGCGCAGCCGAAGCCAGCGGCGAGCGCGGGGTGAAGAGCGCCTTCAGCGCGGTGGCGTCGACCTCCGAGCGGAAATAGCCGGCGCCGTCTTCGTTCAGCACCACCCACGTCGGGCAACGGTCGAGCGTCACCGTCGTCGAGTGCGCCTCGAGGTCGACACACTGCCGGCTCGACTGCTTCGCGTCGCCGAAGCGAAAACAGACCGGCATTTTCCATTCGTGGGCGACGTCGTCTTTCGTGCCCGCGGGCAGCGAGCGTTCCTGCGTGAGCGTCAACGTCGCCTTGCCGCCCGTGCACGCGACCTTCGAGCGCAGCAACGGCGCGCCCGGCTGTTCGAGGAAGGTGCGGAACTGCGCAGCGCGCGCGGGGCCGAAGGCGGCCGACAGGTCGTCGAGAAAGTCGTCGGCCGACACGTTCTTCCATTCGTGTTTGCGAACCCAGGTGCGCATGAAGTCACGCCACGCGTCGCGGCCGAGCGCGTGCTCGAACATCGTCAGCACCGAGTTGCCTTTGTTGTAGGTGAGCGCGCCGTCGAAGCTGGCCTCGATGTCTTGCGGCGTCTCGACGGGCTGACGAATGCGTTTGGCGGTGAGCGCTTCGTCGCGTGCGAGCGCGTCGAGCGGGCGATCGACGTCTTCGCGCAAGTGCCACGCGGGCGCGACGGCGTCGGTGATGATCAGATCGAGCCACTGGCCCATCGACTCGTTGAGCCAGGTGTCGTTCCACCACGCCATGGTGAGCAGATCTCCGAACCAGTAGTGGGCCAGCTCGTGCGCGGCGATGTTGGCGTAGCGCTCCTGCCGTTCTCGCGTTTCCTGCTCGGGGCGAATGAGCGTGAGCGGCTGGCCCATGGCGAGCAGACCGGGGTGCTCCATGGTGCCCCAGAAGCGCGGCACCACCGCGACATCGAGCTTCACGAACGGGTACGGCATGTCGAAGTAGTCCTCGAGCGCGGTGACCACCTTCGGCGTGATGGTCTTCGCGTAGCCGAGCTCGCCCTCGCGGCCCTTCGGCACGACGAAGTGAATGGGCGTCTGCGCGCGCCCGGCGACACCTCCGTCGATGACGTCGAACGGCCCGACCATGAACGCCACGAGGTAGCTCGGCAGCGGCTTCGACTCGGCGAACACGACTTGTTTGAAGCCGCCGGGCTCGTCGCGCTCGCTCACGATGGGCGCGTTGGCGCGCGCGACGTGTTCCTTGCGCACGTGCAGCGTCAGCGCCCACGGAATCTTGAAGCCCGGCTCGTCGAAGTTCGGGAAGGCGCGGCGCGCGTCGATCGCCTCGAAGAACGTGTACGCGTACCGCACTCCGCGTTCGGCTTCGGAGTACACGCCGCGGCTCTTCTCGCGGTCGATTTTCGCGGTGAAGGTGATGGCGAGCTCGACGTGGCCGGGTGGCAACGGCGACGCGAGATGAAACCCGAGAAACCCGCCCTCCGGCACGGTGAGCACGGTCGCCGGCTTTCCACCGAGCGTGGCCGCTTCGACGGTGAGCTCGACGCCATGCAGCCACAGCACGTCGACCGCCCGCAGCACCTCGACGTCGTAGGTCGCGCGACCGTGCAGCGACGTCTGCTCGGGGTCGATGGTGAGCTCGAGGCTCGCGCGGGTCGGGCGCGCGCTCGACGGCAGGCGAAACCGAGGCGCCGTGGTGTCGAGTGCTGCCACTGCAGGAGCCGCTGCTGCGATTTTCGAAGGTACCGGCGCCGAGGTCGCACAGCCGAACCACGACATCATCGACACAGTCGTCAGAAACAGGGTCCGCACGGCGCGGACCATACGCCTCACGCGTTCATCGCGTACGGGCTCAAAGGCCTGCCTTGAGCGCCGTCAGCACCTGAGCGTTGCCGCTCTTCGGAGCGCACTTGCTGAGCAACAACGCCAGACGATCGAACACGTCGTTGAAACGTTCGCGCGTCGTCGGGTCGGCGAGCACCGATTGCCGTGCGGCGAGCGCGGTCTTCGGCGGCGGTGATTTCTTCAAGCGCTCGAGAAATGCCGGGCGCACGATTTCGCAGCTGCGCGCGTCTTGAACGTCGGCGACGAGCGCCTCGAGTGATTCGAGCCACGCGCGGCCTTCGGCAGTGATGGCGCCGTTGCCGCTCGGTGCGTCGAACATTCCGGGAGTGAGGCCCGCGCGCATCGGCTCGGTGGTCGGGCAGCGGAAGCCGAGGCGGCGCTGGTAGTTGATCAGCTGCTGCGAGCCCGACTCGGTCCACACCGCGAGGCCCATCGCGAGCTGCTTTTCCTCGAGCTCGGAGAGAATCTTCTGCCGGCCCACCCACCGGTCGGTGCGCTCGTTCGCGGACATCCACAAGCCGGCCCATTGATCACCGAAGCTCCAGTGGCCTTCTCCGAGCGGGTTCGTGTCGCGCGGTTCTTTGAGCAGCGGGCTGTCTTCGCGGAGCTGATCAGGGGGAATGGTCTTCTTCCACGCGTCGTGCGCGTCGACGCTGATCTTCTCCATCACCGGAATGAGGAGCTTCTTCGCGGGGTGCTTCTTCTCGAGCGCCGATTTCCAGGCGGCGAACGCGAGCTTCTTGTCACCTTGCGCGTTGAGCACGTTGCCGAGCGCGAAGAGCAGATGCGGGTTGTCGGCCGCGCCGTAGACACCGAGCATCGAGAGGAGCGCATCGAGCGACTGCGGCTTCACGTCCTTCGCGTCGGAGCTCGGCGTGAGCCCGAGGAAGTCTTTCTGCTCGGCGAGCTTCGGGTCGGCCTTGAGCGCGATGAGGTACTCGAGGAAGTCCTGGTGGAATTTCTCGCGGCCGAAGTGCGCGTTCGGCTCTTTCGCGAGCGCGGCCTTCACTTCGACCAGCGCAGCGTCGAGGTCGCCGGTGAAGGTGAGCACCGTGCCGAGGTTCGCGCGCGAGCCGTAGTCGTCGGGCGCGAGTGCGGAGCGCGCTCGGGCGCTCGCGAGCGCGAGGTCGAGTTTCCCGAGGTGGAGCAGCGCCTGGGTGCGCGCGTCGTGCGCGGCGAGCGACGAGGGAATCAGGAACAGCGCGAGCTCGGCGACGTCAGCTCGACGTTGCAACAACACCGGCGAGTGCTTCGGAGGTTGCCGCACCGCCACCGCCTCGACGCACGGGAGAGAACCCGTCTCGGCGACGAACGTCTCGTAGTCCCAGCCGCAGGCGAGCAGCAACGCGATGAGCAGGCGCATGCCCACGCATTTAGACGGATTGGCTCGTCGCCCCAACCCTCTGCCCGCTTCGCGCGGAGGGTGTTTCGAAGAGCTTCACGTTGCGCAGGCGCAGGGCGTTGGCGATGACCGACACTGAGGACAGACTCATCGCCAGCGCAGCGAGCATCGGGCTGAGGAGCACTCCGAAGAGCGGGAACAGCACTCCCGCCGCGACGGGCACTCCGAGGGCGTTGTAGGCGAAGGCGAAGAAGAGGTTGCCGCGGATGTTGCGCATCGTGGCGCGCGACAAGACGCGAGCCCGCGCGATGCCCCGCAGGTCTCCCTTCACGAGCGTGACGTGCGCAGAGTGCATCGCCACGTCGGTGCCGGTGCCCATCGCGATGCCGACGTGCGCCGTCGCCAGAGCCGGAGCGTCATTCACGCCATCACCCGCCATCGCCACCACCCGGCCCTTCGCCTTCAGCTCCGCCACCACGCGCGCTTTGTCGGCCGGCAGCACCTCGGCGACGACTTCTTCGATGCCCAGCGACTTCGCCACCGCGTTCGCCGTCGTCGCGCTGTCGCCGGTGAGCATCACCACCTTCACGCCCTCGGCCCGCAGTGAATCGAGCGCGGCGCGCGTGGTGGCCTTCACGGGGTCCATCACCGCGACGATGCCGGCGAAGACTCCATCGACGGCGACGAGCATCGCGGTGTGGCCGGCGCGTCGGCGTTCTTCGAGCGCGGACGCCGGCGGCAACGACGCGACGTTCTTCTCGGTGAGCAGCTTCTGCGTGCCCACGAGCACCGCGTGACTCTCGACGACGCCGATGATGCCCATGCCCGAGAACGACTGGAACGCGCTCGCCGGCGAGAGTCGCAGCCCTCGTTCCTTCGCGCCCTCGACGATGGCCGCGCCGATGGGGTGCTCACTGCCCTGCTCGAGCGACGCCGCGAGACGGAGCACTTCGTCATTCTGCGGCCACACCCCGACGAGCTTCGGTTTGCCGAGCGTGAGGGTGCCCGTCTTGTCGACCACCAGCGTGTCGATGGTGCGCAGCGTCTCAACCGCCTCGGCGTCCTTGAAGAGGATTCCCGCCGACGCGCCGCGCCCCATGGCGACCATGATGGAGATGGGCGTGGCGAGACCGAGCGCGCACGGGCAAGCGATGATCAACACCGCGACCGCGTTCACCAACCCGAGCGACGGTGTGCCCTGCCACCACCACACGCCCAGGGCGAGCAACGCGACGCCGATGACCACCGGCACGAAGACGGCAGAGACCTGATCAGCCAGCTTCTGAATCGGAGCGCGCGAACGCTGCGCGTCGGCGACCTGCTGCACGATGCTCGCGAGCAGCGTGTCCTTGCCGACCTTCTGCGCGCGCGCGACGAGCGAGCCGTGCGCGTTGAGTGTTCCGGCGATGAGCGCGTCGCCGGGCTTCTTGTCGACCGGCAAGGGCTCACCGGTGAGCATCGACTCGTCGACCGCGCTCTCACCTTCGATGATCAACGCATCGACGGGGACCTTTTCTCCGGGTCGAATGCGCAGCTTGTCGCCCTCAGCGAGATGCTCGACGGGCACTTCGAGGTCTCCGTCATCGGTCACCACGCGCGCCGTCTTCGGAGCGAGCCCGAGCAACGCCCGCACCGCCGCTCCCGTGCGACCGCGCGCGCGCAACTCGAGCACCTGACCGACGAGCACCAGCGTGGTGATGACCGCCGCGGCCTCGAAGTAGACGGAGATCATTCCGTGCGCGTCGCGCAGCTCGGGCGGGAACCAGGCACCGAATACCAGCGCGACCACGCTGTAGCCGTACGCCACGCCCACGCCGAGGCCGATGAGCGTGAACATGTTGAGGTTGAAGGTGCGCAGCGAGTTGAAGAAGCGCGCGAAGAAGGGCCACCCGCCCCACACCACGACGGGCGTCGCCAGGGCGGGCTCGAGCCATCGCGGCAGATGTGCGAGCGAGGGAATGAACATCTGCCCCATCGCGAGCACGAAGAGCGGGAGTGACAACGACGCGCTCCCCCACAGGCGGCGCGTCATGTCAGTCAGCTCGTGGTCTTCCGGCGCCTCGGCGGTGATGGTCTTCGGCTCGAGCGCCATGCCGCAAATCGGGCACGACCCCTGACCGAGCTGCACCACCTCGGGGTGCATCGGGCAGGTGTATTCCACGGCGTCGGTCGGCATCGACACGTGGGAGGGAACGTGAGCGTGAGCGGGCGCGAAAGACATGGCCGTTCCTCAGCGCTGAACGACGAGCGTGCCGCCGATGTGCATGTTCATCGAGCAGCCGAAACGGAAGCTGCCCGGTTCGCGCGGAGTGATTTCCACCGCGACCTTTTCGCCGAGGGGCAGGCGCGTCTTCGCCAGCAAACCCGGCGACTCGATCGACGTGGCGCAGGTGCGAGCCGCGACGCGCTTGATGCTGAACTGCACGGCCTCACCTGCCAGCAGGTGGACTTCGTTGGGCTCGAAGCCCGCTTCGGTGACCTTCATTTCGATGGTGCGCATGTGGTTTTCCTTTCCCTTCGTTGGACTTCGAACCGGGAAACGCGCACCCGTTGCGCGAATTACAGTCTGGTTTTCAGGGGAGCACCGCGCGTGCCGGCGGGTTAGTCAGCGAAGCGATGAATGCCGAGGGCGCCGTGCTGGAAAAACTGGTGGCGAGTCACCGCGAGTTTCTGCGCTTTCTCGAGCGCCGCCTCGGTGGAGACCGCGCGCAGGCCGAAGACGTGCTGCAGGACGCGTTCGTGCGCAGCCTCCCGCACGCGCAAGACGTCGAGCTCGAAACAGCGGTGGCGTGGTTCTACCGGGTGCTGCGCAACGCCCTCATCGATCGCGCGCGACGCGCTGGCGCCTCACAGCTCGCGCTCGAGAAGCTGACCCGCGAGCTCGGCGACGAGCACCAACCGGCTCCCGACACGCGAGACGCCATTTGCCAGTGCATCGGTCAGCTCGCGGGCACGCTCAAGCCCGAGTACGCGCAGGCGCTCTCGGCGCTCGAGGTCGAAGGGCAGTCGGTGGCCGACTTCGCGAGCACGCATGGCATCACGACGAACAACGCCAACGTCCGCGTGCATCGCGCGCGTGAGGCGCTGAAGAAGCAGGTGAAGTCGGCGTGCGGCACCTGTGCCGAGCACGGCTGCGTCGACTGCACGTGCAAGCACTGAACGGCACGTGAGGTGTAAGAGGCGCGGCCATGCTGCGTCTCCCGGTCATGAAGACCCTGGTGTCGACTCTGGTGTTGTTGTGCTGCGCGTGTGCTGGCCCCGAAGAGCATCGCAAGCCGACCGCAGATTCTGCGTTGAGCGTCGAGGCAGCGGCGGCTCCGCGCAAGCCCGCGGGGTCGGTGCTCGACGCCGAGTCGCCGCTCGACGTCGGTGACGCGCCAGCGCCGGCGAAGCCGCATCAGCACCACGGCTCGATGCCGATGGCTCCGCCCGCCGAGGTTCCGGCGCCCGAAGTGAAACCTCCGGCGGCCAAGCCGCATGAGCACCACGTCACCGAGGCACCGGTTCCGGCCGCGGTCGATGAAAAGGTCGAAGACCCGGTGTGTCACATGAAGATCAATCCGGCGAAGGCGGGTGGCGGTTCGCTCACGCTCGACGGACAGAAGAACTATTTCTGCTCGAGTTCTTGCCGCTCGAAGTTCGTCGCCGCGCACCCGGAGGCGAAATGACGACCCCGCTTCGCAAGCAGAAGGTGATCGCTTTCGTGGTTCTGTTGATCAGCGGCTGCGCTTCGATGTCGAGTGAGGTGAGCGGCGTCGAGCGCACTGTGCTGACTCGCTCGCCGTCGCTCGAAGGGCTCTCACTGCCGCGCTTCGACGTGCCGGAAAACGTGCCGGAAGAAGTCGCGAAGCTGCTCGACCGCCCGCTCACCGCTGAAGACGCCGTGCGCGTGGCGATGTTGGCGAACCGCGATGCGCGCGCGTCGCTCGCCGAGCTCGGCATCGCGCGCGGCGCGTATGTGCAGGCGGGCCTGCTGCCCAACCCGATGGCGGAGATGTCGATCCGCGACCCCGGCGGTCCGCAACCCATTCAGCTCGACCTCGGCGTCGACTTGAACGTCACCGCGACGATTCTCACTCCGCTGCGCAGTGGAGTGGCGGAGGCGGTGCTCGACGCAGAGCGCTTGAAGGCCGCCGGCGCGCTGCTCGATCTCGGCTACCGCACGCGGCTCGCGTTCTTCGACGTGCAGGCCGCGTCGCGACGACTCGAGCTGAGAACGCGCGCGCTCGAGTCGTGGCAGGCCACGTGGGAAACGACCGCCGAGCTCGAGAAGCAGGGGAACCTGAACGGCATGGACGTCGCCAACACGCTCGCGCAAGTCGAGCTCGCGCGCGTGCAGGTGGCCGAGGCCGAGAACTCGCTCCTCGACGCGCGCGAAAATCTGACGCGCAAGCTCGGGCTGCAGGGCCGTCAGGTGCAGTACTCGCTCGCGGGTTCGCTCGAGGCT
The DNA here is from genome assembly GCA_047600485.1 of Archangium sp. Taxonomy (GTDB): domain Bacteria; phylum Myxococcota; class Myxococcia; order Myxococcales; family Myxococcaceae; genus Archangium_A. The sequence continues at coordinate 7,684,279 of JASGKS010000001.1, read as the reverse complement.
CCGACGGCTGCCGAGAAAGACGAGCTCAGTGAAGCGAAGGCCATCAAGGCCAGCCTCGAGCTCGCTGAACTTCTCTCGCGCGTCGAAGCTGCGAGCCGCAAGGTCGGGCTCGCGAAGGTCGAGGGGTGGATGCCCGACCTGGTCGCTGGTTTTCACGGCGAGCGCGACGCGAATCTTTGGGAACTCGGAGCGCACTTCGCGGTGAGCCTGCCGATTCTCGACCAGCAGCAGGGCCGCCAGCTCTCGGCGAAGAGTGAGTACGACATGCTGCGCGCGAAGGCCGAGAGTCAGGCGCTGTCGATTCGCTCCGCGGTGCGACAGACGCTCAATCGCCTCGAGTCGTCGACCAAGCGCAGCAAGCACTACGGCGAGCGGTTGTTGCCCGCGCGGCAGAAGGCGCTCAAGGAAACGGTGCTGCAATACAACGCGATGCAGCTCGGCGTGTTTCAGGTGCTCGCAGCGCAGCGCTCGGTGACGGAGACCGAGCTCGCTCAAGTCGACGCGATGTTGGATGCGGCGAGAGCGAAGGCGGCGATGACGCTGTTGCTTGCGGGACGCGTGAGTCCGCTCGAGCTGGGTGGCGTTCCGACTACGGCTAACGGCTCTGACAACGCCTCAGGAGGTCACTGATGTTTGCGATCATTCGGCCCCTCTCCCCGGCCCTCTCCCCGCTTCGCAAGGAGAGGGAGTCATGAATCGGCGGGAATTCGTCGGCAGCGTGCTCGCTGCGGCGGTGGCTCCTGTTCCTGTGATTGCCGCGCCCGGTGGTCAGCGCGCCATCACCACTCCGAACGGATCAACGCTTCCACTCCAGATGATCAACGGCGTGAAGGTCGGCCATCTCATCGCCGAGGAGTTCGATCACGAGATCGCTCCGGGTCTCACCATTCGCGCGTGGGGCTACAACGGCTCGACCCCGGGCCCGACCATCGAGGTCACCGAGGGCGACAAGGTTCGCCTCTACGTGACCAACAAGCTGCCCGAGGTCACCAGCGTGCACTGGCACGGCGTGATTCTCCCCAACGGGATGGATGGCGTGGCCGGGCTCACGCAGCGCGCGATTCAGCCGGGCGAGACGTTTCTCTACGAGTTCACGTTCAAGCGCGCCGGCACGTTCATGTACCACCCGCACGCCGACGAGATGACGCAGATGGCGCTCGGCATGAACGGGATGATCGTCGTGCACCCGCGCGCTCCGAAGGGTCCGCGCGTCGATCGCGACTTCGTGTTGATGGCGCACGAGTGGTTGATCAAACCCGGCACGCGTCGCGCCGACCCCAACGCGATGAGCGACTTCAACGTGCTCACCTTCAACAGCAAGGCGTTCCCCGCGACGGCTCCGCTGGTGTGTGGCGTCGGTGAGCGCGTGCGCGTGCGCATCGGCAATCTCTCGCCGATGGATCATCACCCCATTCATCTGCACGGCGTCAGCGCCGAGCTGACGTGGACCGACGGCGGCGAAGTTCCTCCGCAAGCGCGCATTCCCGAGACCACCTTCCTCGTGCCCGTCGGCAGCGTGCGCGTGTTCGAGTTCGTGCCGACCGAAGCGGGCGACTGGGCGATGCACTGCCACATGACGCATCACGTGATGAACCAGATGGGCCACGGCTTCCCGCTCATGCTCGGAGCTGACGCGCAGAAGATCGACGCGCGCGTGCGCAAGCTGGTGCCGGGCTACATGACCATGGGCCAGGACGGCATGGCGTCGATGGGCGAGATGCAGATGGCTGCTCCGCCGAACTCGATTCCCATGCGCGGTGGACCCGGGCCGTTCGGCAACATCGACATGGGCGGCATGTTCACGTTGATCAAAGTGCGCGCGAAGCCGGAGCAGGAAGACGGCCGCGGCTGGTACCAACACCCGAAGGGCACCGTCGCCGAGGCGGTTTCAGCCGAGCGTGCTCGTGCTGATGGCATTGAAATCGGGTGACGGGTTCCTGACGCATGAAAGTCGTTCGTGTGGCGAGAGGAGCGGTGGCCGGGCAAGACTGAGGACCGCATGCGCAGTCCCCCGACGCCGCTCGACGAACCGGAACGCCTCGAAGCGCTGCGAAGCTACGAGGTCCTCGACACGCCCGCGGAAGCTGAGTTCGACCGACTCACGCGCCTCGTCTCGAACGTGCTCGGAGTGCCCATCGCGCTCGTCTCGTTGATCGACGAGAAGCGACAGTGGTTCAAGTCGAAGGTCGGGTTGCCGGCCGCCGAGACGCCGCGCGACATCTCGTTCTGCGGGCACGCCGTCGCCGCGCAGAAGACGCTGGTGGTGCCCGACGCGCGAGAAGACGTGCGCTTCGCTGACAACCCGCTCGTCACGGGAGATCCGCACATTCGCTTCTACGCCGGTGCACCGTTGATCAACGGCGCAGGGCGCGCGCTGGGAACGCTGTGTGCGATCGATCGAAAGCCCCGCACGCTGAGCGCCGAGCAGACGCAGATTCTCACCGACCTCGCGGCCATCGTGGTCGAGCAGCTCGAGTCGCGAAAGGCGCGGCTGAGTGCACAGCGCGAATCTGATCAGCTCCGCGGGTTGATCGAATCAGTTGCGGCGCCCATCAGCGTTCACCAGGACGGCGTGATTCTCTTCGCGAACGCCGCGGCGGAACACGTGCTGGGCGTGGAGCCGGGCGGGCTCGCGATGCGCTCCGAGCGTGACTTCGTGGTGCCGAACTCGCAGACCGTCGGCAGCTCGGCGATGCGCATCGAGCGGCGGCTGCGTTCGCGCGACGGCAGCGAGCACTTGATTCAGTCCATTCCGCACCCGGTGCGGTGGCGTGGAAAGGCGGCGTTCGCCGTCGTGCATCGCGACATCGGAGCGGAGCGCGAGCTCGAGGTGCAGCGGCGCAACGCCACCGAGCTCGTCGAGCGTCAGCTGGGAGAGATGCTCACCATCTTCGACGAGCTGCCCGAAGGCATCGTGGTGTTCGACCCGCAGTTCCGCTGCACGTACGCCAACCGCGCGATGGGCGAGATTTTCGACGTGCCTCGCACGCAGCTGCTCGGGTGGACGCCCGATGATGCGGCTCGGCACGTGGCGTCGATGAGTGAGCAGCCCGAGAAGGTGCTCGCGCGCATGAAGCAGATGCGCACCATCACCGACGGGCAGTCGCAAGCCGCGCAGTTCGTGCTCGCGAAGCCGCGACACCGCGTGTTGCGCCGCGAGCTGCACAAGCTCGCGCTCGTCGAGCGGCCGTGGATCGCGGTGTGGACCGACATGACGCGCGAGGCGGCGGAGCTGAAGCTCTCGCAGACCGCGGCGTCGACCGATGCGCTGACGTTGTTGCCGAACCGCCGCGCCGCCGAGGCCGAGCTCGAGGCTGCGCTCGCCGCGGGAACGACGACGGTGGCGCTCTTCGACGTCGACCACTTCAAGCGCGTGAACGACACCTTCGGTCACGACGTGGGTGATGAGGTGTTGATCGCCGTCGCCGATGCGCTGCGTGGGAGCGCGCGCACCGGAGACTTCGTGTCGCGCTGGGGCGGTGAGGAATTCCTCGCGGTGTTGCGGACCGACGTGACGGGCGCGGTGCGGTTTGCGGAGCGCGTACGGCTCGCGGTGCAGTCGCTCTCGACGAAGGCCGGGCCGGTGACGATTTCGGCGGGCGTGGCGACGGTGGTGAAGCCGAGCGACGTGAAGCTGGCGGACGACAAGCTCTACGCAGCGAAGGGCGGCGGACGAAATCGCGTCGTGAGCTGACGTCCTGGTACAGCTGAAAACTTGAGCAGTGTGCTGCACGTCCGTACAGTCGTTGCGACATGGGCATCGAGATCAGTTTCGCGAAGAAGCGCAGCACCCCGTGGGACGGCATCACCGGAGTCGACGAGCTCCTCTCGGCGTGGCGCAGTGAGCGACGCGTCTGGGACAACGTGGTGCTCGACGAATTGCTCGAGGGGACGGGCGCGAAGAACGCTCCGATGCCCGAGGCACTCGACCCGCGCATCCGCGGCGCGCTCGAGAAACGCGGCGTCACGCAGCTCTACTCGCACCAGGCGCACGCCTTCGAGCTCTCGCAGCAGGGCCGCGACTTCGTGGTGGCCACTCCGACGGCGAGCGGCAAGTCGCTCTGCTACGTGCTGCCGGTTCTTCAAGCGCTCGCGCAGAAGCCGCAGTCGCGCGCGCTGTTTCTGTTTCCGACGAAGGCGCTGTCGAGAGATCAAGAAGAGGCCGTGCGCGGCTTGATGAAGGACGCCGGGCTCGACCACGGCGCCATCACCTTCGATGGCGACACGCCCGCCGACGCACGCCGCGCGGCGCGAGAACGCAGCGGCATCATCTTGAGCAACCCCGACATGCTGCACGCCGGCGTGTTGCCGCACCACGCAGGCTGGGCGCGCTTCTTCGCGGGCCTCGAGTACGTGGTCATCGACGAGCTGCACGCGTACCGCGGCGTGTTCGGCTCGCACCTCGCGAACGTGCTGCGCCGGCTCGATCGCATCGCGCGTTTTCACGGCGGCAAACCGAAGTACCTGATGGCGAGCGCCACCATCGGCAACCCGCAGGAACACGCCTCACGCATGCTCGGCCGCGAGGTCTCGCTCGTCACGCAGAGCGGCGCTCCGCGAGGAGACCGGCGCGTCGTTCTCTACAACCCGCCGGTGCTGAACCCCGAGCTCGGCGTGCGGCAGTCGTACGTGAAGGCCAGCGCGCGGCTCACGACCGATCTCGTGAAGGCCGGAGTGCCGACGCTGCTCTTCGGCCAATCGCGGAACACCGTCGAGGTGATGCTCAAGTACATCCGCGACGCGCTGGCGGAATCGCGGCTGAGCCCCGAGCTCGTGCTCGCGTATCGCGCGGGCTATCTGCCGAAGGAGCGTCGCGACATCGAGCGGCGGCTGCGCGAAGGCGACGTGCGTTGCGTGGTGGCGACCAGCGCGCTGGAGCTCGGCATCGACGTCGGCTCACTCGACGCGGTGGTGTGTGCGGGTTGGCCGGGGAGTGTCGCGGCGCTGTGGCAGCGCTTCGGCCGCGCGGGTCGTCGGCAGGGCACGAGCCTCTCGTTGCTGGTGACGTCGAGCGCGCCGGTTGATCAATACGTGGCGGCGACTGCGAAGGAGTTGCTCATCACTCCGGTCGAGCAGGCGCGCATCGACCCCGACAACGTCGAGATTCTGGTGCAGCACTTGAAGTGCGCGGCGTTCGAGCTGCCGTTCGAGAGCGAAGAGTCGTTCCGCGACGTGCAGCCTTCGCAGGTGAAGGAAGTGCTCGACTACCTGAGCTCGCATCAAGTGGTGCACGCGACCGGAAAGACCTGGCACTGGAGCGCCGATGCGTACCCCGCGAACGACGTCAGCCTGCGCAGCGTGGGCTGGGACAACTTCGTGGTGGTCGACCTGAGCACCGACCTCACCATCGCCGAGATGGACTTCCGCTCGACGCACACCATGTTGCACGAGCAGGCCATCTACCAACACGACGGGCGCCAGTTTCAGGTCGAGAAGCTCGACTTCGAGAACCACAAGGCGTTCGTGCGCCCCGTCGAGCCCGACTACTTCACCGACGCGATGACCTACACGAAGGTCACGGTGCTCTCGCGCGCGAGCGAGGAGAAGCGGCTCGCGCTGGAGTTGGGCGCAGGCGACGTGTCGGTGGTCGAGCGCGTGGTTGGGTACAAGAAGATCAAGTTCCACACGCATGAGAACGTCGGTTACGGCGACGTCCGGTTGCCGGAGCTGCAGCTGCACACCACGGCGTGGTGGCTCACGGTGCCCGAGCCGGTGATGCAGACGCTCATCGCGCGCGGAGTGGGCACGCGGCCCGACCTGCTCGATGCACTCAACGGCTTGAACGCGGTGATGCACACGGTGGCCGCGGTGGGGTTGATGATCGACCCGCGCGACCTGGGGCGGTGCGTGGGCTCACGCGACGGCAGCGGCTCGCGCGGTGACGCGGTGTACGAGCCGACGCTGTTTCTCTACGACCACGTGCCCGGCGGAGTTGGTCTCGCGTCACGTCTCTTCGAGGAGCGAGAGCGATTGCTCGAAGGCGCGCGCGACTTGCTCGAGCGATGTGCGTGCGAGACCGGTTGTCCGTCGTGCGTTGGCCCGAACGGACGCAAGGCGATGGCGCGTGAAGTGCTGAACGTCATCACGCGCGCATGAGCATCCTCGGAGCGAGGCTCGCGCGACTTGGCGGTGGTGTCTCGCTCTCCCCCGCAGGGGAGAGGGTCGGGGAGAGGGCCCGTCCACTCGAGCGCCTGATCATTTCCGAGTCGACCCCGTTCGGACGCCTTCACAGAGTCGAACGAACTCTTCAGTCGGCGCAGCTCGAGGCTGAAGCGCTCACGTCACTGTCGCTCAGTGAGACCCCACTCGACACCACCCGCCCCTTCTTCCTCGACACCGAGACCACGGGACTTCACGGAGGCACGGGCACCGTCGCCTTCCTCCTCGGCACGGCGCACCTGACTGACGACGGAACATTCACGCTGACGCAGCTCCACCTCGCCGCGCCGGGTGAGGAGCGCCCGATGCTCGCGTGGCTGGCTGATCAACTCACGCGCGCCACGGTGATGATCAGCTTCAACGGCAAGAGCTTCGACTGGCCGCTGTTGCGCGCGCGGTTCGTGATGAACCGCATGGCTCCGCCGCCTGAGTTACCGCACGTCGATCTTCTGCACTGCGCGAGGCGCGTCTTCCGCCATCACCTCGAGGAACTGACGTTGAACTCTCTCGAGCGCCGCGTGCTCGACGTCCGTCGCGTGGGAGACCTGAGTGGCGCGCACATTCCCGCCGCGTGGTTCGACTATCTGCGCACGGGACGGGTCGGGACGCTCGCGCGGGTTCTGACGCACAACGAGCGTGACGTGCGCAGCATGGTCGACCTGGTGCATCGGCTCACGGCTGCGTGGTGTGAGCGGCATCCGTTGTTGCCAGCGACGGCGCTCGGTCTCGCGAACGTCGCGTGCCGGTGCGGAGATGAGGCGCGCGCGCTGCGATTTCTGGCTCGCGCCGCGCTCGGAGAAACTGCTGGAGCGGCGGCGTCGCTCGAAGCCGAAGTGCACCGTCGCCAGGGGCGTTTCGCGGAGGCGGTCGAGGCACTGCAGCGCGCGCTCGCTCATGCGAACGACAAGGCGGAGCTGCATCTGCGGCTCGCGAAGCTCTACGAGCACCGGTTGCGTGACCTCGAAGCGGCTCGGCACCACGCGGAGTTGTGCGTCGATGAGACGAAGACGCAGCGCATCTCGCGATTGCTGAAGAAGGCTGCGAAGCACGGCTGAGCGACCGGTTCGTGAAACTGGTCGTTGCGCTGTAGCGGAGTCATGGCTTGGCGTTCATGAATGGTGGGAGTAATGGCTCGTTTCGCGCCATGCCAAACGGCAGGCGTGCCCCTCTCGTTCGAGCAAGTTGAACTCGGTTTTCACGACTTCGTGAAAGTGGCTGCTGGAACAGCCAAATTCACGAAATGGTGGCCGACCGCGAGAAACCGAGGACGCCCCAGGGCGAGGGAGTCGGTTTTGCAAACCACTCCGTCGATGCTGCAGCCCAGCCGCTGGCACCCCGCGCTCTACTCACTCTCCGTCGCGCGCCTGCGGCTGATTCGCCACGCCCAGCGGTGGCTCGGCGCCCACGACTTCGCCCGCGACAGAGCAGCACCGCTCTCGCACCGCGTCTTCAAACACACCTCGAAATTGATCCGCCACGCCCCGGGCGTCGACCTCGCGCTCCAGCACGGCAAGGTCCAGAACCTGCGTGTCGCGCTGCCGCTCCTCACCGACATCGTGCTGCGCCCGAGCCAGACCTTCAGCTTCTACGAGCTCGTCGGAAAACCGACGCGCGCACGCGGCTTCGTCGAAGGCATGGAGCTGCGCGAGGGCCGCGCGCACCCCGGAGTTGGCGGCGGCCTCTGCCAGCTCGCGAACATGCTCCACTGGCTGGTGCTGCACAGCCCGCTCACCGTCGTCGAGCGCCACCACCACAGCCTCGACCCGTTCCCCGACTCCGGCCGCGTGGTGCCGTTCGGCAGCGGAGCGACGCTCTTCTACAACTACCTCGACCTCCGCTTTCGCAACGACACCGCCTCGCGCTTCCAGGTGCGGCTGTGGCTCACCGACAAGCTCCTCGAAGGCGAGCTGCGCACCGACGCGCAACCTGAACTCAAATACCGCGTCTTCGAGCGCAACCACCGCTTCGTTCGCGAAGGCGCGCACGTCTTCCGCGAAAACGAATTGTGGAGAGAAGTGCGCCGGCGCGGCCACGACGTCTCAGTGCTGCGCGAAGAGAAGCTCTTCTTCCACCGCGCGCGCGTGCTCTACCCGGTCGCGCCGGAGCTCCTCACTGCAACAGCGGCCACAGCTTCACCTCGACATCCGCCGAGTTGAGAATCCCGCCGTGGCTCAAGTTGAAGCCGTAGATGTGCTTCGCCTCGTCCTGCGCCCACGGAACAATCTGACTCTCGACGGCCACCACGCCATCGTTGTTGTCGTCGAGGCGATCTCCACGGCCACCGACTCCGAAGAAGAGGAAGAACGGCATCGGCAGCGGCTTCTCGAGCGAGCGCAGGTACGCACTGCCCGGCGCGATGTCGATCCAGCTCGGCACCGCTTGCGGCGCGTACTCGAGCCCCGTCGCCGCCGCTGAATGCCCGCCGTACGGCGTCGACAACGAGATGTACGTGCTCACCAGCCCGGTCTCACCGCGCTCGGCCAATCGCAACAGCGCACCACGCGACACGAGCCCGCCCATGGAATGCGCGACCACCACGATGCGCGTCAACCCGAGGTCTTTCTTCGCGCGCACGAGCAGCTGCGCGAACACCTCGGCCAACACCGGCAACCGAATGCCGCTCGGGTAGTACGCCACCCACGGCTCGTACTTCGTGCGATCGAGGTGCTCGAGCAGCGCGGTGAAATTGCGCGGAGAGCCGTTGATGCCGTGCACGAACAGCACCGGCGTGCGCCCCTCGCGATGCGGCTCGAGAAAGTGAATGCCGTACCCGCCGCGCGACGCCGCGGTGATGGGCAGCCACATGCCCTCGCTCACGCGCTCGTCGGAATAGCGCAGGTCATCGAGCGCCACGACTTCTCCGAAGGTACTCGTGGCCTCGGGCTTCACCTCGGTGAGGTCGAACATCGCCAGCACCTGCGTGTTCGGAGCGAGCACCACCGGCGGCAATCGCGTCGTCGAGCGACCGACGGGCTTCACGCCGCCGAGGCCGCGGAGCTCTCCGAAGGGCTCGCCTTCGTCGTAGCGCTGGTTGCGATTCACATCCTGGAAGGCGAAGAGATCATTCCGCTCTCCGACGCGCACCAGCAGGCCGAAGTCGCGCAACCCCGGAGCGAGCCGCAGCACCGCGCGACGCTCGGCTCCCACGCGCAGCACCACGTAGACCGGAGCGTCACCGCTCACGCCGTCGACCATCGAGGTGACGAACGCGGCGCGCTTGCCGTCTTCGATGTCGTTCTTCAAATGCACGAAGGCGCAGCCGCTGATCATCAGCAGCTGCGCCATCGAGACTGCAGCGAGTTTGATCAGCCGACCCACGCCGCGCCGAACGTCTTCGCGTCGAGCCCGCGAGGCGCCATGAGCGCCTTCCACTGATCAGGCGAGAACGCGTTGGCCATGCCCGGGTACTTGCGCGCCAGCTCGGCGACCTTCGCCGGAGCGACGTTGCCCGCGGGGAGCGCCGCGAATTCCTTCTCGAACGCGGTGCGCGTGGTGGCCGGCACGCCCTTCTTCAGCACGGTCTGCACGAAGAACGAGAACTCCTTGCCGTGCGCGTCCCAGTTCACGGTGTTGTTCGGCTTGCCCGCGAGCGTGTCGTTGATGGCGGCCAGCGTCGGCTTCCAGAAGTACTCGGGAACGTCGTCGGTCGACTTGGTGGGCAGACCCGCCGCGTCCTTCAGCTTGGCGTCGTCGGCCATGTACGCGGTGAGCACCTTGCCGTTCGCGTCGACGACCGCGTACATGTTCCACGACTTGCTGCTGCGGCCCGGGTCACCCTCGTGGTCGTCGCTGATCTCGACGCCGTAGGTGCCGACGATGTTGACCTGCTTCACGCTCGTGCCGGTGATGCCTTCCTTCTTGGCGAGCTCGAGCACCGCCTTGCTCTGATCAGCGTTGAGCGTGGTGGTGGTGACGTCGCTCGACACGAACGGCTGGTTCCACACTTCCTTGTGACCCTTCTTCGCGTCGTTGAACACGTCGGCCACCACGCCGCCGCCGTTGTTCATCAGGAACTGCTGCGTGCCCTTGAGCAGGTCCACCGCGCTGATGTTCGAGTCGAACATTTGGTTGCCGTCTTGAATCGAGATGCTGTCGGACACGGCCATCATCCAGTTGCCGAGGTCGGCGCGCGACATGAACTGGCCGCCCACCCACAGACCGCGCTCACCCACCGGGCCCGGCACGTCGACGAGCTTGTTGATCTCGTTCGAGAGCGACGACCAGGTCCACGCGTGGCACTTGCCCCACCAGAAATCGGCGTCCTTGTTGAAGAAGTCCTTCGAGTTGGCCATCTTTTCGAAGCCGTCGACCTTGGCGCCGAAGATCTTCGCGGCGGCGTCGAGCGCCTGACCCGGCGTGTTCTTCTGCGCGGCGGCGAGATCATCGGCCTTCACGATGGTCGACTTGGGAACGTCGCTGCCGTGACGGAAGCGCAGCGGGCCTTCCTTCGTCGCGTCGTAGCTGCGCGTGTACGCCGGCACGTTCGCTTCGCCGTGCACCTTGCCGTCGCGGCCGAGGAACACCGTGTCGTCTTCGAAGCTCGCCGAGTTGGTGCCGTTCACCGCGCGAATCACTTCCGAGTTCGCGGGCGGAACGATGGCCGTGTCGACGGCGAGGAACTTCTCGATCATCGCCTTCGCCGCCGGCTCGAGCTTGTCGGCGTTGCGCTTCAAAATCGCCGCGAGCTCGGTCTTCTCGCCCTTCGAAACGCCGCCGTAGTCCTTCGTCGAGTCGAGCAGCAGCTTCGCCTCGTCAGCGGTGAACTTCGTGTCGGTCGTGAAGCGCTTCTCGAGATTGCGGAGGTTGGTGATGGTCATTGGCGGTTTCCCAGGAGGACTGCGGAGCGAACGAAGAAAAACGGCTGACTCGTTTGATGCGGACTTATCGGGCGCCGTGTCGAGAAGTTGCGCACAAGGTCACACCTTGTCGCACCATCAGACAAACCTAAGTTATTCCAGCCCGTTAGCGCTTCGTAAGGCCCTTGAGAGCGGTCTGGTAGCGACCCTGCTTCGGGTTCAGCTGGGCGGCGTGGCGGTACGCATCGGCTGCTTCTTCTTTGCGGCTCAGCGACAGCGCGAGGTCGGCGCGGAAGGCCCACGCCTCTTCGCATTGAGGATCACGCGTGCACGCTTCGGCGAGCTCTTGCAGCGACGCTTCGGCGGCGAACTCCGGCGCCTGACGGAACCGCGCGAGCGCGAGATACGCGAGCGTCTTGCCGGTCGGCTCGATGTCGGCCGCGTACTGGAAGTGCTCGATGGCCGATTTCAGCTGACCGTCTTCGAGCCGCTTCTTGCCTTCGACGAACTGCGACTGCGCGTCGAGCAGCTCCGTTCGAATCTTGAAGTGCTCCGCCGCCTTGCTGTGGTCTTCCTTCTTGCGGCTCGCGGCGAGGTTCTCGCGACGCTTGCGGTGGAGCGCGTGTTGATCAGGCTCGACCAGCTGCCCATACGCGCGCGCGTACGCGAGCAACAACAGCTCGGCGCGGTTCTTCGCGTCGGGGTGGTGAAAGAGCGCGGGAGACAGTGGCCCGCACTTCGCGAGGAACGCAGCGGCGAGCGCGGCGACCGGCGTCTCGGGCGTCACGCCGAGCAAATCGAACGCGTCCTTGGTGCGGTACGAGAGGAACTCCGCCGAGAGCGCGTTCATCAGCTTCTCGTCGTCGACGGGCTTGGGCGGTTTCGCGGGCGGCTCGACGGGCTCGGCGACCGGCAGCTGCGTCAGCGCGGAGCTGCTGCTGCTCGAGCGGAACGGCGCCTTCGGTTTCGCGTCGAGCACCTCGGCGTAGTCGACGAACTCCAGCACGCACAGCGCGTAGAGCTTGCGGCCGATTTCAGAGCGCTTCACGCCGGGCAGCTTGAGCAGCTCGGCGAGCGAGGCGCGCTTCTTCAACGTCTGCACCAGCCGCAGGTCCTTGGCCGGCAACTTCAACTCTTCGTTCACGTCGACCGCGAGCGCGAGCAGCTTCGAATCATCGAGCGCGAAGTGCGCATCGAGCGTCGCGATGGGGAGCTGCATCGCGCCCAGGTACACCAGCTGCGCGGTGTTCATCTTGATGGGCGTCGGTACGTCGTCGAGGTCACCCAGCTTCCACTTCGCGTCGCCCCAGCGAAACGCGTCGAGCAGCGTGTGCGCGAGGTTGTTCTGCAACAGCTTGAAGAGCTCGAAGCCCGAGACGAGCTGCTTCTCGACGACCAGCGTCTGCAGCGGCTTGCCCGTCGAAGCGCTCTCCGCGAGCAGCGCGTGGTGCTGCGCTTCGGTGAGCTTGTTCTTCGTGACCAGCGTCTTGCCGAACGTCTCGTGCAGCAGGTTCGACTCGCAGCCGACGGGCACTCCGGCTTCGAAGTGCACGCGCTTGATGAGGTTGCGCAGCTGCAGCTCGAGCGTCGCCGAGCGTTCCTCGACCAGCAATGCGTGGAGCAGCAGCGGGAGCGGCGTCTCCGTCAGCGTTCCTGACTTCGCGCGGAGGACTTCTCGTCTGGCGGGGAACACTGAGCCGAAGATAGCCCGAAGCGCTTCACTCGCAGCCCGCGTAGTAGCTGTAGCTGCGCTTGTCGTCGCCGCTCCCGAGCGAGCCGCCACCTCGTAGCGCTGGTTGCGCGCCTCACCGCCGCGCAGCCCTTGCCGACATAGGTCGACTCGCCCTTGCCGTACGACTTGTGGATGAAGTCGTTGCTCTTCGCGTTCGCGCGCGCCACGGCGTGGAGGTTGAAGAGCGGCGGGCCACCCTCGAGCCCGCAGTTGCCCTGCGCGTCGACCCACCAGCGGCCGCGCTGCACCTGCGTCTGCAGGAGCGCGGTGAGGTTCATCACGTCGACGGGGTGCAGCTCGCGGCCGTTGATGAAGACGCCGGTGAGCTGGCCCATGCCGCCGCCCGACGCGTTGGCCGGCAGCGCGCCGCCCAGACCGAGCCCCGGCGGGAGGAAGGTCATCGTCGGGCCGCCCCACTTTCCGAGCGCGCCGGTGGCGTTGTCGTACCAGTAGTCGCCGGGGACGCTCTTCTGCCCGGTGGTCTGTTCGAGCCACGCGACGACCTTCAGCTCCTGCTGCGTGAGGCGACGGCCGTTGATGCGGAGCTGCGGGTTGGCCTGCGCGAAGGACGACACCGAGCCGATGGAGAGTACGAGTGCGAGGAGTCGAGTGGTCATGCAGGCGCTCAATCCACGCGGCGTGCCGAGCGCCAGGTGCGCGGAAGGACGTCGGCGTGTTGGTGCGTGTCCCATGGGACAGCCGTGCGTCACACGGTGCTGGGACGGCGTCGTTCCGAGGGAAAGCGCGTGGTGCGTCGCTTGCTGAAGGCCGCCGCATGCGAATGCTCTCGATGGTGTCGTGCGGTGCGGTGCTGATGTTCGGCTGTGGTGTGGAGTCGAAGCCCGACGCGGGAGATCCGTTCGCGGAGTTGCTCGCGCGTTCTGGCGGCGGCGGCAGCTCAGGCACGGCGGGCGGTGGCGGAACGCAGGGCGGTGGCGGAATGCCGGGCCCGGGCCCTGGTGCCGGTCCGATGCCCACCGATGCGGGTGTCGTCGATGACGTGAACGCGCTGCTCAAGGCGTCGCACGTCGGGCCGCAAGTCGTCGCGTGGGACGGCGCGCAGCTCAGTCAGTTGCTCATCTTCAGCCTGCAGGCGACGTGGGCGAACACCGGCATGGTGCAGACGACTGGCACGGTGACGTGGGCGAGCATCGATACGGCGACGTGGCAGGCGGGTCCGGCGGACCGATTGGTGGTGGTGAACCCGCAGGGCGGGCGCGCGGAGTTTCAGGTGCGCGTGGTGCAGACCGACAACCCGAACGAGTTCTTCCGCGGCAACTGGGCGCTCGATTTCCACGTGACGGTGGCGAACAAGTTCGATCTCGACCTCACGGGCCAGAGCACACAGGGCAGCTTCACCGGTTCGGGGCGCGGCACGGTGACGGTCGACGGCGTGGTGAACCAGGTCGACGTTCGCTCGGTCGGCACGACGTATTTCGAGAGCGACTCGACGGGCTCGGAGTACCGCAACCAGTATCGACTCACTGGCACGCTCTCGCGCGGCATCGTCACGCGGCAGGTCGACGAGCAGTGGACGTTCCGCATGGTGACGTCGCGGCTCAACGGTCGCACCAGCAGCGCGTCCGACGCGGTGCGTGTCGACAGCGGCTCGTTGCGCATCGGGGCCGACGAATACCGGTGGACGAACTGCCGCACGGCGAAGGCGTTCACCGACGGCAAGCCCTCGCAAGAATCGTTCTGGTCGGCGCGCTGCGATGCGTTCACGCGCAACGGAGCGCCGTTCGCGCAGTACCGCGTGACGACGCAGAACTTCGGCCAGAGCGGCGGCTTCATCGGCTTCGTCGCCGACTTCGTCACCGGCGGGAGCGTCGAGCTCGAGCGTTGGCAGGCGTACTGATCAACGACGACGAGCCGTGGTGCGGTGATGCGCGCCACGAAGGCAGAAGCGAGAGCAGCGCACGAAAACTCGAGACGAGCGCAGACGTCGCGAGCGTGGCGTGAAGCGCGAGCGCGGCGTGGTGGACGGCAGTCGCACAGACCTCCTCGTGGGAGGGAAAGGACGGGCGGGAGCCCGCAGTTCAGGAAGCAGCGAACGGGAGGTCGAGGTAGAACGGCGCGGTGTCCGACACTGCTTCTCGACCGCGACCGCGCGTCTCGCGTACCTCGGGGCCTCCGGCGCGTTTGTCACTCGTCTTTCCCCTCGATCGCGTGACGCAGGTCGAGCTCGACGGAGCGGACCTGACGCTCGGCCGCGAGGGCAGCACGGTGACGTTCGCGGTGCCCACGGTGTCGAAGGTGCATCTGCAGCTGACGTGGGACGAGAAAGCGCGCACGCACGTTGCGACCGACCTGGGCAGCAAGCACGGCACCACGGTCGATGGTGTCGAGCTCGAGGCCGAACAACGCCGCGCGCTGCAACACCAGAGCGTGCTGCGGCTCGGCGACGCGGTGCTGGTCTACGAACAGCTTCGGCCAGGCGCAGCGAGCGCGACGAGTCAGCCGACCGAGGCGTTGCCCGGGCTCGCGGCTCCGATGGTGCGGCTGCGTGAAGACGTGTCGCGTGCGGCGCGTGAAGCAACCACGGCGTTGATCATCGGCGCGACTGGAGTGGGCAAGGAATCGGTCGCGAACGAGCTCCATCGGCTCTCGGGCCGCAAGGGGCCGTTCATCGCGGTCAACGCCAGCGCGCTGTCGCCGCAGCTCGCGGAGAGCCAGCTCTTCGGCCACGCGAAGGGCGCGTTCACCGGTGCGGACTCGGCGAAGGACGGTTTCTTCCGAGCGGCGCAGGGCGGCACGTTGTTCCTCGACGAGGTCGGTGAGCTGTCGGCGGAGCTGCAGCCCAAGTTGTTGCGCGCCGTGCAGCAGCGCGAGGTGATGGCCGTGGGCGCGACCAGCGCGGTGAAGGTCGACGTCTTGATCATCGCCGCGACCAATCGCGACCTGCCGCGCGAAGTCGAGAAGGGCGCGTTTCGCCGTGACCTCTATGCGCGCCTCGCGCTGTGGGAGCTGCGCGTGCCTGCGTTGTCCGAGCGGCGGTGCGATGTCGTGGAGTGGTTGTGCCGACTGCAGCGCAAGTGGGCGCAGGAGCGAGGCGTACGCACGCCGCCGCTCGCGCTGTCAGCCGAGGTGGTGGAGGCCGTGGTGCGCGCGGCGTTGCCTGAGAACCTGCGGACGCTCGATCGCCTGGTGCATCTGCTCGGCGCGAAGGGTGAGCTGACGCTCGATGCGTTGCCGCCGTGGTTGTTCGATGCGCCCGGTGGTGGTGCTGCTGAGACGGTCGCCAAGCCGGCGAAGAGTGTGAAGCCAGCGGCTCCGACGCGTGAGGAACTGCAGGCCACGCTCGAGCGGCTCGGGAGCGTTCGCGCGACGGCGAAGCACTACGAGCGTGACCGGAAGCAGGTGTATCGATGGATCGAAGCGTTCGGGCTCGCCTGGAAGGACAGCGACGCCTGAATGGTGGTGGTGATGGCGGGTTCTCGGCCGTGCCGAACAGCCCGCGTGCCCCTCGGCTGCGGGCGAATTGCGCTCACTTGGCTCACCACTACGTGAATCTGGCTGTTGAAGCAGCCACTTTCACGAAGTCGTGAAAATGGAGCCGAATTTGCTCGTAGATGAGAGGCAAACCGGCAGTTTGGCAGGGCCGAAACCAGCCATCACCTCACCCATTCAGGCAACGCAGCGCATCGAATCTTGTACGTCGCCACAGCCAATTTCACGGACTCGTCGTCGCCGCGCGAGGCACACCCATCGAGTCCGACGACCACGGCGTCTCGGGAAAATCCTCGTTGTAGCTGCGCAACACACTGCCCCACGTCGTCGGCCACGGGTTCACGAACACCGCGACCAGGTTGATGGCAATCGACACCGCACACACGCTCAGCAGCGGTACGAGCAGCGAGCCCGCGTCCTTGCTCACCGACGACACCGCCGACAGCCCGAGGCACGGCACCAACGAGCCGAGCCCCGTCCACGTCAGCACCGTGCCCACGCGCTTGCGCGTCTGAACCCCACGCAGCGTGCTCATCGCGCGCGGAGACTCACTGACTCGCGCTTCGAGCTCTGACTCGAGCTTCCGCTCTGAGATCGCGACGGCTTCGCGACGCGGGCCTCCAGCGAGGTCGAAGGTGAACGCACAGCCCGACGAGACGACGGACACCACCACGCACGCGAGGAATCGCATGGCCGCTCGCTCTGCGAAGACCGTGCGCGCCGAAGTGTTCGACTTCGCGTCTGGCAACCCTGAGGCGTCACAGTGTCTGTCACAGGGTGCAGCGCCGGTCGCAGCACGATGAATCAGCGCTCACGCACGGCAGGTCCGTTGCACTGCCGGCCGTCATGAAAAGAACCCTCTTGTCCTCTCTCGTCGTCCTCTTGTCGCTCGCTGCGTGCGGTGCTCGTGAAGGAGCCACCGCCGAAGAAGAAGTGGAGACCCGCTCCGACGCCATCATCAACGGCATGGGCCGCAACGAAGCCACCTTCGGCGGTGTGCTCGTCGAAGGCGCATCGCCGTGCTCGGGCAGCCTGCTTGCTCCCGACCTCGTGCTCACGCACGCGCGCTGCGCGAACGCGACGCAGGTGCGCTCAGCCGGAGTCGCCATCGCAGTCGAAATCTCGCGGGTTGCTCCGGGCAGCGGTGGCGAGCTCGTCACCCTGCAGCTGCGCAAGAAGTTCCCCTCGACCACCTTCGTGTGGCAGCTGACGCGCACGCGCGTCGTGAAGGACGAAGTGCTCTCGTGCTTCGGCTTCGACGGCTCGCGCGTGTTCGGCTCGGGCACCTTCCGCGTGATCGACGTCTCGGGTGACGTCATCTCATTGCGCGGCGGCCCCGTCGGTCTCGGCCAGGCGTTCGACGTCGGCGTGAGCGACGACGGCGGCTTCTGCATTCGCGATGGCAACTTCGAGCTCGCCGCGACGCTCGCGCAGAAGGGTCCGGGCGCGCGCGCGTTTCAAGTCACCGGGCTGCAGAGCGTGTTCGCCGACTTGATGAACGCCATCGTGCAGGCCCGCTCGCAATTCGCCATCACGCTGGTCGACGACCCGAACAAGGTGACGCCCAATGTGCTCACGCTCGACGCGGTGCGCGGGCTGACCTCGTTGCCGCGCGTGGCGCGTGACCCGCGGCAGGGTTTCTACCTCGCTCCGACCGGCGCACCCGATGAGGTGCGTCTGGTGAACGCGAACACCGGCCAGTGCCTGGCGATGGGTTTCCAGGCCATCGCCGTGAGCTGCGACGTCACGCGCTCCAATCAGAAGTTCAAGATGAACTACCTGCCGAGCTTCTTCACGACGGGCGGCATGACCGACGGGTACCAGTTCTCGGCGGGCCTTTGTCTCCCGACGCTCGGTGGCTCCGTGCCGGCGCTGCCGTGCGGTGTGCTCGCGCAGCAACTGCCCGGCTACGACGTCTTCGGCATGTGGCTCAACCAGTTCTGATCAATTGATCAGCTGATCAGGGACACGGTTGCAGCGTTCCACCGGAGACGCGGCGACACGCGAGCGTTCCGTCACCACCCACCACCACGATGCGCGGGCCAAACCCGCGCGCGTGCATGACGGCGAGGCGATGCGGCGTCGGCAGCGAGAGCGACACGCCCGCGCGCAGCGACCCACCGAGCCCGCCGTCACCCTGCTCCACGGCGTTGTGATGAAGATAGAGGTCTGCATCGGTGACGAGGGCGCGCACGATGTCGACGCCACCGGTGTCGAGCTCCTCGGCGATCAAGCTGTCGCGCTCGTTGAGCGCCAGAAAGCGTGGCACACAGGACGCTTCGCGGCGCGGCTCGACGCGGAGCACGGTGGTCGAGCACACATCGGTGGAGCTCACGGCGACTCCCTCCGGGAACCCGTCGCCGTCGAAATCGACGAACGTCTGGGGCGGCGGAAAGTTGAGCGGCTCGGGCGAAGCGAGCGACTCCGACATGAGCAGGTCGGTGCCGCGGTAGCGCGCCAACCCACGCTGCGACATCGCGAGGATCGAATCGACGCCGCCATCGCGCGACGGCACCGCGGTGGCGGCCCCGGCGACGTTCCACAGAGAATTCGCCCCCCACGGTTCGCCCGGTCCCGGGAGCTCGGTGAAGGCGAACGACGAGTCGAACGCGTTCCAATCGAAGCGAATCACTTCCGCGTAGTACGAGCGGAGCCGCACCACGTCGAGCGACGGCCCGGGATCGAAGTGGCCCACGGCCAGACCGTTGTGAAAGCCCCAGGTCGGGCCGCTCTGGGAGAAGTGCTCGAAGCGTCGCGGCGCCGGCACGTCGAACTGCAGGTTGCCCGTACCGGTGAAGCCGAGGAACACCTCGGTCTCGAGCGCCGGCATGCCAGCACCATCGAGGCCTGTGCCGACGGCCAACAAGTCGGGGCAGCCATCACCGCTGAAGTCTGCGATCGCGAGCTGCGACGGTTGCGTGCCCACCAGCGGCAAGAAACCGCTCCAGCGAGTCGGGAGCGTGGTCGCCTCTCCGTGAAGCACGTAGTACCCGGCATCTGGAGCGCTCACGCCGACGACCAGCTCGTCGATGCCGTCGAGATCGAGATCGACCGTGCGGACTGAAGCGATGTCCAAACCCGCAGGTGGCCAGGCTCCACCCGCATCGGGCGAAGCACGCGCGCCGCACGCGCCCGCATCAATTCCTGCGTCGGCGTCTGCGCCGGTGCCGGCGTCGGTGGGCACCCTGGGCCGCGGGTCCTCCAGACAGGCACAGCCGCAGACGATGAGGGTGACGAGCAGCGCGCGCACTCGGGCCTCTTACCGTACATTCGCGCTTCGATGAGTCACCTCGTCCTCGCGCTGTTGCTGTCTCAGAGCGCGCCTTCAGACCTGGAAAAGCGAGCGCTCGAAGCCAGCGCGCGGGGTGTCGAGCATGCGCGCGCCGGCCGCTTCGAAGCCGCGCTCGAGCAATTCAAGCAAGCCGAGGCGCTCATTCCGCGACGAGAGAATCTCTGCAACATCGCCCTCACCTACGGGCGCATGAAGCGCTGGCCGCAGGCGTGGCTCTTTCTCGAAGAATGCCGGCTCCGCAGCGTCGGCACGCAGCCGCCCACGTGGTTCAAGGACGCGCTCGCGACCGCCGAGCATCAGCTCAGCATCGGCCCGTACGCGCTGGTGGTGGTGCGCGCGACCGAAGACGCGACGCTCGTTCTCTTTCCCGGTCTCGGGCTCGAGGAGGCGTGGAAGGTCGTCGGCGAACGCAAGGTGTGGCTCACCAACGGTGCTCAGGACCTGCGCTTCCGCCAGCGCGAGCTCGAGTGGACGCAGCACATCGAGGCGGCTGCTGGGCTGGTGGTCTCGGCCGTTGCTCCGCCGCCCGTCGTCGCCGTCGTGCCCGAGAAAGTCGAGAAGACCGAGCCGGACAAGGTCGAGCCCGACAAAACAGACAACACGACAAAGACAGACATCAAGACGGAGAAGACGGTGCTCACCGAGCCTCCACCGCCTTCGCGTCCGCTCGCCGGGCCGTTGGTGACGGGCGGGCTCGGAGTGGCCGCCGCCATCGTGGGCACCATCTTCTACGGCGTCGCGCGTGGCAGCCAGGCCGAGGCGAACGCGCTCGAAGCCGGGCCCGCGTTCGACCTCGTCGCCGAGCGCTTCGGTCGCGAGCGCGTGGTGACCTACGGCGGGTGGATTGCCGGAGCAGCGCTCGTCGTCACGGGTGTGGTGTGGTGGCTGGTTGGTGCTCCGGCGCCGCAGCAGGTGATGAGCGTGCTGCGTGTGCGCGCGAACGGGCTCCAGGCCTCGTTCACCTGGTGAAGCGCGCCCCTACGGCACCCAATCGCCGGGCATCTCGTCCGACGGACCCGCGTCACGCTTGCGCTTCTTGCTCACGCCCGCGTCTCGCCGTTTTCCTGAATGCCCTGCGTCGACGGTCGGTGTGACCGCGATGGGCGCACCGGAATCAACGACCGGCTCGAGCCCCGCGTCGAGGGTCGTGTCGTCGGCCTGAACGCTGGCATCGACACCGGCGTCCACCACGCGAGGGACTTCGATGACGGCGACTGTTCCAGAGTCGACGCGTTCGTCGGTCGGGCCCAGCACGCCGCTCATTCGAACGGCGAACACGGCAGCCATGCCGACGACCGCGGACACACCAATCACCACCGGAAGCCGGCGCGGTGGAGGCTTCACGATGTTGCTCGGCTCGGTCGTCGGCTGACCGTTGGCGACCAGCATCTCGCGCACGATGGCCGCCGACGCAGGCCGACGATCGGGCGATGGGTCGAGCAGCACGCGCACCAAACGGTCGAGCGCGGGCGGCAGCGGCGGCAGCTGGCCCAACTTGTTCATCACCTGCAGGTGGAACACTTCGGTGAAGCTGGCCTTCGAGCCGAACGGCAGCTCACCGCTGAGCAACCAGAAGAGGATGCCGCCGAGCGCGTACAAATCTGCCGCCGCGGTCGCGTCGCCACCACCGACGACTTCCGGCGCGAGGTACTGCGCCGAGCCGACGATGAGCCCCGAGCTGGTGAAGCGCTGCGAATCGGCGAGTGAGCGCGCGAGACCGAAGTCGAGCACCTTCACCACGTCTCGCCCCGACGGCGTCGGAGTGACCATCACGTTCGACGGCTTGAGGTCGCGGTGAATGATGCCGCGGTGGTGCGCCACCTCGAGCACGTCACACACCTGCACGGCGATGGCGACCGCGCGCTCGACGGGGAGCGGCCCTTCGCGTCGCACGAGGTCGTCGAGCGTGAGACCGTCGACGAGCTCCATCATCAGATACAGCCGGCCGTCGGGGAGCTGCCCGAAGTCGACCACTGACACGATGCCCGGGTGCTTCAGCTGACCGAGCAGATTCGCCTCGCGCATGAAGCGCTTGCTCGCGGTCTCGTCGCCCTCGCCGAGCGTCATCACCTTCACCGCGACGTCGCGGCCGACCGAGTGTTGGTAGCCGCGATACACCGCGCCCATGCCGCCGCGGCCGAGGCGCTCGCGAAGCGTGAAGCGCCCGTCGACGTCGAGACCGACCAGTGGATCTTCGACGGTCTTCAACGCCACCAGCTGCGTGCCGTCGTCAGGACAGCGTCCGCCCGTCGGCCAATCTTTCCCGCACGCCGGGCAATACCCACCAGTCGCCATCTCGCTCTGACTGTACCCGACGCCCGTGAGGGTCAACGGGAACTACTCAGCCGAGCGGCCCGCGCGGACCCGAAGGCTTTCCACCGACCGGACGCGGCGACGGCCCACGCGGTCCGGCCATCTCAGGCTCGACGGGATCAGCCGGCTTCGGCGGCGCCGGTCGAACCGGCGCACCGCTCGGCCGAGGCTCCGCATCAGGCCGCAGATTCACCTTCGCTGCCTTCGACAACGCCACACCGCGCGCCAGTCGCTCCAGGTCCGCCGGCGGTCGCGAATCAGGAGTGCTCGGAGTGGTGAGTTGCTCGCGCTTCTTCGCAAGCGTCGCCTGCAGGTCGACATCGGCCGGACGATCTTCCGCCGTCGGGCTGGGCGTCGACGAAGGCGCGGGCTTCTTCCACTCCTCGGTCCTGGTCGTCGACTTCCCGTCGGGCGTGACGTTGGTGACGCTGCGATGCCCTTCCTCCGAACCGTCGGCGTTGTGACGAATCACTTCCTGCTCCTCGCGCACGTTGCCCTTGCCGTCGCTGTCGTGCGTCTGGCGATCGGTGGTGACGGTGCCGTCATCTTCTTTGGTGGTCGTCTCTTCCTTGACGTGCTGGCTGCCGTCGCTGCTCTGCGTGTCGGTCGACTCGGTCTTCGTCTCGGTGCTCAGCCGGCCTCCCTGCGCTTCCTGCGCGCTGCTGAACGAAAGAAGGTCGGGACCGGTGGTGAAGCCCGGGCCGTAGTCAGGCGCCGGCGGAGTCGACGCGGGATCCGGATCAACACCGCTCGAGTCGGGCGGCGAGCTCGTATCGACGGGAGAGCGGCCCGCAGCACCGGGCGTGTTCGGAGTCGCGGACGCTCGCGTCGGCAGCCCCGCCGCAGCGAGCTGACGATTCACCGCAGCCTCGAGCGCGAGCTGAATCGACGCGGCAGGAGCGGCCGCCAGCTGATCAGCTGCAGGTGACGACCCGGGCGAGCCACGACGACCTGGCTCGAAGCCATCAGCGCTCGGAGGAACCGTCTGCGTCGTCGGCAACCGCGACGCACGAACATCGAGCGCCAACGCGTCGCGCTGCTTCAGCTCGTTCGCGCGGGTGGTGACCTGCTTCGGGGAAATGCGGGCGAGGGTCGTGAGTTTCATGTCCGCGCTGAAGTGCAAGCGCACGGCCGGTCAATCGCTCAAACGCATCAAACAGTTGGCGCGCCGAGCGAGCGGCGTGTCCCATGGGACAGCGGTGCGTCACAGGCATCGGCCCGCGTCTCGACGACGTGTTGCCGTGCACTTCGCGCGGCGCACGAGTTGCTGTCGCGCTCGTGCATGACGACCTTCTTCCGCGGCGCACGTGGCCCGATGTTCAAGTGGCGGCAGGGACGCATCAAGACGACGCGTTTCGCGACGCCGCCGCGAATCACCTGGCGTGACACGGCCCTCATGCTCTTGAAGTTGACCCTTGGCCTCGCGGGAATCTTCTTCGTGGCGCTGCTGTGCGGTTGCGTCGGCGTAGCGCAGCCGATGATGGATGCCGGTGCGTCGCCTGACTCCGGACTCGACGACGGCGGAGCAGAGATGCTCGACGCCGGTCAGGCTGCGGACGCGGGCACCATGCTCGCCGACGCCGGCGCCGTTGCGATGCGTGACGGCGGCGTGCTCGCGAACCTCGAGGTGATCAACGATCTCGACTTCGCTCGCACCGAGGTCGCTTCTTCAGCAGTGCCACTCCCGCTCTCGCTCGCGGTGACCGACGTGGCGCGACTCGAGGTCATCGACGCGAGCGGTGCAGTTCTCCCGGCGCAGCTCACGGCCGTCGCCCGGTGGAACTCCATCGTCGCTGACGACCTCGCGCCGCTGAAGTGGGTCGGTGTTTCGGTGCCGGTGACGGTCGCCGCTCGAGCCACCGCGCACCTGCAGCTCGTGCTGCGACCGACAGCCGCGACGCAGACGTCACTCGCGCGCAGCGTCGGTGCTCGTCTGCTGATCAGCACCGGCGCCGCCGACTTCGAGCTCGACCTCTCCGACCCTGGCCTGTTGATCAGCGCGCGCGTCGGAGGAACCGAGTTGCTCTCTCCGACACTCCCGCGCGGACCGGTGGTGGTGGACGACGGCAACCTCACGCTCGCGCCGACACTCGACGACGCAGCAATAGAAGAGGAAGGACCGGCGCGCGTGGTGGTGCTCGCACACGGCCACTTCGCTCGTGGAGCACCCTCGGGCAGTGCGTGCGCATCACCGTTGGCGTGGGTGGCGCGGCTCACCTTTCAGCGCGGGCAGTCGACGGTCGGCCTCGAGTGGAGTCTCCGCAACGAATGCGGCGAAGGGCAGACGTCCGGGCTCTCTCCCGAGGGCGCTGACTTCTACAGCCAGCTGTACCGCGTGCGTGCCGCGCGCTGGAACGTCTCGCTCGCAGCCAACGCGTGGACGCACGCCGTGCAGGGCGACTCGTTCTTCATGCGCTCGGGAGCGCAGCCAGCATCGAGTCAGGTGATTCAAGGCCACGGCTCGTCGCGCGTGGTGGGCGGCGTGCGCGTGTGGCGACGCGCGCGTGCGCTCGTCGACGGCACCCAAGTCGAAGAGCGTGAGGCGTACTCCGAGCCCGCGGTGGCCCTCGACCTCGGCGCGCATCACGCCTCGGTGACCGCCGGGTGGCTGCGATTCCGCGAGCCGATCGCAGTGAGCGCCAGCGGCACGACGCTCTCGTACGCACTCGTGGCCGAGCCGGTCGCACTCGGAGAAGCGCAGGCGCGCTGGGGCTTCGGTGCGTTCTCGTTCGGGTCGGGTCCCGTCGACGCAGCCACACTGCACGCCGACACGCGCGCTGCCCTGGCCACGCTGGAACGTGGACTCCTCGTGCACACCGCACTCGACGATTTCAATCAGAGCCAGGTGCGCCCACGACTCCCGACGCGAAGCAGCGGCGCGCGCCTCGACGCGTACGCTGGCCGCATCGCCTCACTCCACGACGCGACGCTGCTCGGTTTCGAGCGCTGGAAGAAATACGGCCTGCTGTGGCCCGACACGCTGGGCAACGACCCGTGGGCGGCCGACGCTGATCAGCCATCGGCCTCGACCAACGGCTCCAACTACTGGAGCGCGAGCCAATCGGAATTCGCAGAGTGGTTCCGCACCGGCTCTCCGCGCTGGGTGTGGGACTTCGCGTTGCCGCTCGAGCTCACGCTCCTGCAAGCGCACGTCTACGACCGCGGCACGCGCGCTGACGCGGGCGACCTTCGCAGCGGCTTCACCGCGGGCAGCAATCTGCTCGGCGCGAATCAGGTCACTGGCAGTGCCTTTCGCACGGGGTGGAACTCCGATGACTATTTGTACGACCAGGGCAGCGACGAGGCGTACCTGGTGCACGTGTCGGGCGCGGTGCGTGATTCGTTCGCGCAGGCGTGCCGCACGGCGCTGCGCAGATACGGCACGACCGGTCCACGAGAGCAGTGGGTCTCGGAGCGCGTCATCGTTCGCCAGACGGTGCAGCACTTCAACATGCTGCGCTACGCGGCCGAGTACGTGCGCGAACCGCAGCTCGCAGCGCAGTGTCGCGACCTGCTCCTCGATTTGATGGGCGAGCTCGGCACCGACAACTTCTTCGGCGGCATCGCGTGCACGGGCGACGACGGCAACCGCCCGACCTGCACCACCGAGCAGAACTTCATGTACACCGCGCTCACGAGCGAGTTCCTGTGGGGCGTTGAGAACCAGTGGGGCGCGCGCACGCAGCTGCAGGCCACGCGACGCACGCTGTGGACCATGGCTGATCAATACGAAGCGGTGATGATGCCGCACCGCGCGGGCTCGACCGCCATCGACGTCGACGGTACGTGGGCCAAGCTGCTGCAGTGCACCTTCGATGCGCAGGGCGCGTTGACGTCGTGCATCGGCACGCAGGGCAGTGAGCCGTCGTGGCTCGAAGAACGGCCCGGTCATCTCTCGAGTCTGCTCATCGGCGATGCGCGACGACCGACGGCTCCGCTGCACTGCGAGGTCGCAGCACGCGCGCTCTCTCAATCACTCGCGAACGACCAGTGGGGCGCGTGGACCGCTCCGGCCTCGGGCGCCGGCTGGCACAAGGGCGCAGCTCAGGCGATGGCCGATGTGGTTTACGGCGTCGGCCTCGCCGAGGCGTGCGACCCCGACTGAGCGACTGAGCGCTGATCATTTTCACCTTCGAGCCGCCTCGCGAGTCAGGTCTCAGGCGGTTGCGGTTTTGGAACTCAGAGCGTGTCGGAATGACACGCGGAGTGTCGTCGCGACACGGCTTCGGGCGAAATTCCTCAACGTGTGCGGCTGATCCGCTGCTGGCACTCGCAGTGCAGCGCGGCATGACGCCATGTCGATGAATCGAATACTGCCGTCGCTGATCATCCTCTCGCTCTGCGCGTGTCACGAGCACGAGAAGGTCGAAGAGAAACCCAAGTACCAGGTCACCAGCCCGATCCGGAAACCGACCGAGCTGACGCGCGACTACGTCGGCCAGATTCGCGCCATTCAGCACATCGAAGTTCGCGCGCTGGAGCGCGGCTACCTGCAGGGCGTCTTCGTCGACGAAGGCCAGAGCCTGAAGGTCGGCCAGAAGATGTTCCAGATCATGCCGCTCATCGCGCAGGCCGAGCTGCAGAAGGCGCAGGCCGAAGCGATGCGCACCGAAATCGAGCTCAAGAACACGCAGACGCTCGCCGACAAGAACGTCGTGTCGCCCAACGAGCTGGCGCTGGCGAAGGCGAACTTCGCGCGCGCACAGGCCGAGGTCGCGCTGGCGAGCACGCACCGCGGGTTGACTGAAATTCACGCTCCGTTCAACGGCATCATGGGCCGCTTTCAGGCGCGGCTCGGCTCGCTGATCAGCGAAGGCGATCTGCTCACCACGCTGTCCGACAACAGCACCGTGTGGGTCTACTTCAACGTCGCGGAAGCCGAGTACCTGCAGCTCAAGCAGCAAAACGCCGACGACAAGATTCCCGTGAAGCTGATGATGGCCAACGGTCAGCTCTTCGACCAACCCGGGAAGGTCGAGACCATCGAGGCCGACTTCAACAACGAGACCGGCACCATCGCGTTTCGCGCGACGTTCGCGAACCCCCAGGGGCTCCTGCGTCACGGCGAGACCGGCAAGGTGCTGGTGAGCAGCACGGTTGATGACGCCCTGTTGATTCCACAGAAGGCCACCTTCGAGGTGCTCGACAAGAAGTTCGTGTTCGTCGTCGACGAGAAGGGCGTCGTGCACTCGCGCAGCATCACCGTCTCCGCCGAGCTGCCGCAGGTGTACGTGGTGTCGAGCGGGCTCGACGAGAAGGAGCGCGTGTTGATCGACGGCCTCCGCAAGGTTCGCGACGGCAACGAGATCATCCCCGACTTCCAGCCACCGCTCGACGTGCTCGCCCATCTGCAAGTGCGAGCGGAGTGAGGTGGCCTCATGACTGACGAGACCAAAGCCTCTTCGAACGCCGAAGAGCCGAAGACCGACGCGACCACAGTCGCACCTCCGCCGCCGCTGCCGCCATCGCCTCCGCGCCCGAAGAACGGCAACGGGAAGGAACCCGAGCGCTCCTCGGTCACCGGCGCCTTCATGCACCGGCCGGTGCTGGCCATCGTGCTCTCGATCCTCACGGTGTTCGTGGGGCTCCTGGCGATGCGCTCGCGCCCGGTCTCGCAGTTCCCCGAGGTGTCGCCGCCGCGCGTGATGGTGACCATCGACTTCCCCGGCGCGTCAGCCGACGTGCTCGTGCAGTCGACGCTCATCACGCTCGAGCGCGCCATCAACGGCGTGCCCGGCATGAGCTACATGACCTCCGACGCCACCAGCGCCGGCGAGGCCACCATTCAGGTCGTGTTCGAGCTCGGCACCGACCCCAGCACCGCGCTGGTGAACGTGAAGAACCGCGTCGACCAGATGATGAACCGCCTGCCGCCGCTGGTGCAGCTCGAAGGCGTCATCGTGAACCCCGTGCAGCCGTCGATGCTGCTGTACGTCAACCTGTTCAGCACCGAGAAGTCGGCTGATCAGAAGTTCCTCTACAACTTCGCCACCGTGAAGTTGCTGCCCGAGCTCTCGCGCATTCACGGCATCTCGCAGACCCGCATTCTCGGTTCGCGCAGCTACGCGATGCGCCTGTGGCTCAACCCCGACCGCATGCGCGCGTACAACGTGAGCGTCGACGAGGTGATGGAAGCGGTGAGCACCCAGTCGGTCATCGGTCGACCGGGCCGACTCGGTCAGGCCTCGGGCAAATCGGCGCAGGCGCTCGAGTACGTGCTCGTCTACGAGGGCCGCTTCAACAAGCCCGAG
This sequence comes from Archangium sp., assembly GCA_047600485.1. GTDB lineage: Bacteria > Myxococcota > Myxococcia > Myxococcales > Myxococcaceae > Archangium_A. The sequence continues at coordinate 7,656,286 of JASGKS010000001.1, read as the reverse complement.
CAGTACGAGAACATCATCATCCGCGCCAAGCCCGAGGGCGAAGTGCTGCGCTTGAAGGACATCGCGCAGGTCGAGCTGGGCAGTGAATTCTTCGACATCTACTCGAACCTCGACGGCAAGCCCTCGGCGGCCATCGTGCTCAAGCAGACCTACGGCTCCAACGCGTCGGCGGTCATCGAAGACGTGAAGGAAAAGCTGGAAGAGATGAAGAAGACCAGCTTCCCCGACGGCATGGACTACGAGGTGAGCTACGACGTCTCGAGCTTCCTCGACGCGTCGATCGAGAAGGTCATCCACACGCTGTTCGAGGCCTTCGTCCTCGTGGCGTTGGTGGTGTTCGTCTTCCTCGGAGACTGGCGGTCCACGCTGATTCCCACGCTCGCCGTGCCGGTGTCGCTCGTCGGCGCGTTCATCTTCATGCAGGCGTTCGGCATCACCATCAACCTCATCACGCTCTTCGCGCTGGTGATGGCCATCGGCGTGGTGGTCGACAACGCCATCGTCGTCGTGGAAGCCGTGCACGCCAAGATGCACGAGAACCCGACGCTGACGCCGTACGCGGCATCGAAGGCGGTGCTCGGAGAGATCAGCGGCGCCGTCATCGCCATCACCCTGATGATGACCGCGGTGTTCGTGCCGGTCTCTTTCATGACCGGTCCGGTCGGCGTCTTCTACCGGCAGTTCGCCCTCACCATGGCGTCGTCCATCGTGCTCTCGGGTGTGGTGGCGCTCACGCTCACCCCGGTGCTGTGCGCGATGATCCTCAAGAACACGCACGGGCAGGAAAAGAAGCGCTCTCCGCTCGACCGCTTCCTCCACGGTTTCTCGAGCATGTTCGACCGGTGGACCACGCGGTACGCGGGCATGTTGCAGAAGATCGTGCACCGCCGCACGGTGACCTTCGGCGTGCTGTTGCTGTTCTCGCTCGGCATCGCGGCGATGAACCAGATTCTGCCCGCCGGCTTCGTGCCCACCGAAGACCAGGGAATGATCTACGCCATCATCCAGACGCCTCCGGGCACGACGCTGGAGCGCACCAACGACGTCTCGCGCGAGCTGCAGGAAATCGCCGAGAAGGTCGACGGCGTGGCGTCGGTGTCGTCGCTCGCCGGCTACGAGGTGCTGACCGAAGGCCGCGGCTCGAACGCCGGCACGTGTCTCATCAACTTGAAGCCGTGGTCACAGCGCAAACACAACGCGCTGGAGATCATCGAGGAGCTGGAAGAGCGCGCGCACGAGATCGGCGCGACGGTCGAGTTCTTCCAGCCGCCCGCGGTGCCTGGCTACGGAGCCGCCGGCGGCTTCTCGCTGCGCATGCTCGATAAGAACAACGGCACCGACTACCACGAGTTCGATCGCATCAATCAGGAGTTCATGGACGCGCTCAAGAAGCGCAAGGAACTGACCGGACTCTTCACGTTCTACGCGGCGAACTACCCGCAGTACGAGCTGGTCATCGACAACACGCTGGCGATGCAGAAGGGCGTTTCCATCAAGAAGGCGATGGAGAACCTCGACATCCTCATCGGCTCTACCTACGAGCAGGGCTTCATCCGCTTTGGCAACTTCTTCAAGGTCTATACGCAGGCGTCGCCGGAGTTCCGCCGCTACCCGTCGGACCTCCTCAACTTCTACGTGAAGAACGATCGCGACGAGATGGTGCCGTACTCGGCCTTCATGTCGATCAAGAAGACCCAGGGCCCGAACGAAATCACCCGCTACAACATGTACAACTCGTCGGCGATTCGCGGCGAGCCGGCCAAGGGCTACACGTCTGGCGACGCGGTGCAGGCGGTGAAGGAAGTCGCCGCCGCCACCCTGCCCCGCGGCTACGACATCGCGTGGGAAGGTCTGTCGTTCGACGAAGCGAAGCGCGGCAACGAAGCCATCGTCATCTTCATCATCGTGCTCGCGTTCGTGTACCTGGTGCTCGCGGCGCAATACGAGAGCTTCCTGATTCCCCTCGCCGTCGTGCTCTCGCTGCCGCTCGGTGTGCTCGGCTCGTTCGTGATGTTGAAGGCGATGGGGCTCGCCAACGACATCTTCGCGCAGGTCGGTCTGGTGATGCTGGTCGGCATGCTCGGCAAGAACGCGGTGCTCATCGTGGAGTTCGCCGCGCAGAAACACGCGCAGGGCGCCACGGTGCTCGAGGCCGCGGTCGAAGGCGCGAAGGTGCGCTTCCGCCCGATTCTGATGACCTCGTTCGCGTTCATCGCCGGTCTGATTCCGCTCGTGCTCGCCACGGGCCCCGGCGCCATCGGCAACCGCACCATCGGTGCCTCGGCGCTCGGCGGCATGGCGTTCGGCACCATCTTCGGCGTGCTCATCGTGCCGGGGCTGTACTTCGTGTTCGGCACGCTCGCGTCGGGCCGTTCGCTCATCAAGGGTGAAGATGAAGAGCCGTTGGCGGAAGAGGTCGCTCGCCATGTGTGAGCGATGGAGAGTCGGTCTGATCATCGGCGCGCTGATCAGTTTCAGCAGCTGCATTCCCACGCTCGAAGAAAACCCCGCGCGTGACGTGAGCAAGGCGGTGCCGAACGCGTTCCGGCAGGACGCTCAAATGCCGGTCGATGGAGGTGTCGCCGAGCAACCGCCGCCGACTGCTGCAGAGAGCGTCGCGCAGCAGAGCTGGAACGAGTTCTTCCACAACGAAGACCTGCGGGCGCTCATCGAGACCGCGCTCAAGAACAACCAGGAGCTGAACATCCAGCTCCAGGAAATCATCATCGCCAACGCCGAGACCTCGGCGCGGCGCGGTGAATACTGGCCGCGCGTCGGAGCGGGCCTCACCACCGGCATCGACAAGGTGGGCGGCACCACGTGGCGTGGCGTGAGCGACGAAGCGCACGGCGTGCCCGCCAACCTCGGCAACTTCGCGTTCGGCCTCACCGCGCAGTGGGAAATCGACGTGTGGGGCAAGTTGCGAAAGGCCGCGCAGGCCGCCGACTTCCGCGCGCAGGCGAGCCTCGAAGCGCGCGGCTTCATGATCACCCAGCTGGTCGCGGAGATTGCGCGCTCGTACTTCGAGCTCATCGCGGTCGACAACGAGCTCGAGGTGGTGCGCAACAACATCAAGATTCAGACCGACGCGCTCGAAATCGTGAAACTGGAAAAGCAGGCCGCGCGCGTCACGCAGCTCGCGGTGCAGCGCTTCGAAGCGGAAGTGCTGAAGAACCGGAGCCACCTCTTCGACCTCGAGCAGGAACGGGTGCAGGCGGAAAACCGCATCAACTTCCTCGTGGGCCGTTTTCCGCAGCCCGTGGCGCGCAACCCGAAGGCGCTCAATGATCCGCTCCCCACGTCGATCGCGACCGGCGTTCCCTCGCAGCTGCTCTCGAATCGGCCCGACGTGCACGCCGCCGAGCTCGAGCTCGAGGCCGCGAAGATGGACGTGGGCTCGGCGAAGGCGCGCTTCTTCCCCGCGCTGAGCATCGACGCGGCGGTTGGCTACAACTCCTTCAACATCACGCACATCTTCAACACGCCGGAGAGCATCTTCTACAACCTCGCGGGCAACATCATCGCGCCGCTGATCAACCGCGCCGGCATCGAAGCGTCGTACCGCATGGCGAACGCGCATCAGATTCAGGCGGTCTTCAACTACGAGCGCACGGTGCTGCAGGCCTTCACCGACGTGGTGAACCAGGTCGTGAAGTACGAGAACCTCGGCAAGACGTACGACCTGCAGCTGCAGCAGGTTGATCAACTGAGCCAGGCGGTCGACATCTCGACCACGCTCTTTCAGTCGGCCCGCGCGGACTACATGGAAGTGCTGCTCACGCGGCGCGATTCGCTCGACGCGCAGCTGGAGTTGATCGAAACCAAGAAGCGCCTGCTGCTCTCGATGGTGAACATCTACCAGTCGCTCGGTGGCGGCTGGCGAGTGCCGCAGAACGCTCCGACTGAACCTGCGGCAGCGCCAACTACCAAGCCCTGAGCTCAGCCGGTAAGACGCGGGGATGCCCACTCTCTCCCGCGTCGCGCTGGTCGTGTTTGCGCTCGGAACCTTCGCGCTGCTCGAAGGCTGCACGAAGAAATGTGATTCCACGTCGTGCCCGACGGGCTGCTGTGACTCGAGCGGCACGTGCCAGGGTGGCTCGTTGGCGACGGCGTGCGGCACGCGCGGCTCGACGTGTCAGCCTTGCGGCGCCGGCACGATGTGCTCACTGGGCGTCTGCACGTTCAGCGGCATCGGTGGCGGCACGCAGGGCGGCGGCACCGGTGGAGGAACCGGAGGTGGCACCACCGGCGGCGGTACGAGCGGCGGCGGCACGGGCGGCGGCACCGGCGGTGGCTTCGTGCAGATCTGCAACGCCTACGGGCAGGCTTATTCCGACCGCATGGTGCGCTGCGGAGCGGCGACCACCGGCTACGCGGAGTACTTCCGCAACCTGCTCAGCACCACGTGTGCGTCGAGCGCGGCCTCGCCGTCCATCACCTCGGGCCGCATCGTCCTCGACGAGGCCGCGTACCAGCGCTGCCTCGCGCGCTTCGCCACGCTGCCGTGCGACGCCCCCGACGTGAACTGGTGCCCGGGTGAAGACCTCATCGACGGCACCGTGGGCGCGAACGGCAACTGCTTCGCCGAGACCGAGTGTCTCGACTCGCTCTACTGCGACCTCTCGACCACGTGCCCGGGCCGCTGCGTCAATCGCATCGCCATCGGCCAGCCGGTCACGGGCGATCAGCGCTGCGTGTTGAACGGCTTCGCGTACAACGGCAGCTGCGTCGCGCTGGTGAACAGCGGTCAGTCGTGCGCGCCGATGGGTGGCTCGACCGACCCGCAGCAGTGCGTCGACACGGCGGTGTGCCTGCCGTCGGACCTGTGCGGCACGCCTCCCAACAAGGTGGGCCTCAACGGATCGTGCCAGGGCTCACAGTGCGCGCTCGGTCTGCAGTGCGTGGCGAGCGCGTGCGTGCCGCTGGTGCCCCTCAACGGCGCGTGCGACAGCGCTCGCCGCTGCCAGGACGGCTTGCGTTGCTCGTCGGCGAACGCCTGCATCGACGCGACGCCGGTGCCGGTCGGAGGCGCGTGTAACAACACGACGGGCCAGTACTGCTCGGGCGATGCGTTCTGCAACGTGCCGAGCGGCATGATGGCGGGCACGTGTGCTCCGCGCCGCACCGCGAATCAGAGCTGCACGTACACCGGCTCGGAGTGCGCCGCCTCGTTCACCTGCTCCGCGACGCTGCAGATGATGACGGGTGTGTGCCAGCCGCCGGCCGGGCTCAACGCGCCGTGCACGTACCCGGGCTTCTCGGCGTGTCAGTCGAACCTGTACTGCACCGCGACCGCGCAGATGATGAGCGGCGTGTGCGCCAACAAGAAGGGCGAGGGCGCGAGCTGCACGGATTACAACGAGTGCCAGTCGAGCACGTGCACCAGCATGATGTGCACGCGTCCTCCCTGCACGCCTTGATCAGCTGATCACAGCGCGGGGAAGTAGAGATCGAAGCTCGTGCCACGGCCGGGCTCGCTCTCGACCGCGACGAAGCCCTGGTGTTGCTCGGTGACGCGCGACACCACCGCGAGGCCGAGGCCCGTGCCGGTGGGCTTGGTGGTGAACAGCGGGTCGAAGATGTGGTTCTTCATTTCTTCGGTGAGGCCAGGCCCGGTGTCGGTCACCCGCACGTGCGCGAAGCGGCCCGGTCGCGAACGCGGAGAAGGCGGCAGCGCGTCGAGTTGCAGTTGACGCTCATCGACACGCAAGGTGATGACACCGCGGTCTCCGACGGCGTCGCGCGCGTTGAGCACCAGGTTCGCGAGCGCCTGCTCGAGCTGCACACCGTCACCTTCGATGAGCGGCGAACCGTCACGCTCGTGGAGCACGCGCACACCGCGCGGAATCGACGGCTGTACGAGCTTGATGGTGCTGGCCACGCGCGCGTTGAGATCGATTTCGGTGCGCACCGCTTCTTCACGACGACCCAGCCGCAGCAACTGCCGGCTGATTTCCCGCATCTTCGTCAGCGCGCGTGACGCGTCGTCGACCGCGCTCAGGTCTTCGGCGTCGAGGCCCTTGGCGTGACCCACGCTCTCGACCGCGAGCATGGCGACGCTCAGCAGGTTGTTCATGTCGTGCGCCACACCCGCCGAGAGCACGCCCATCAACTCGACGCGCTCGAGGCTCTGCAGGTGGTCGACCAGCTTCTGGCGTTCGCGCTCGACGCGATCGCGTTCATCGAGCGCCGCGATGCGATCGAACGCCGGAGCGAGCTGCGTGGCGAACAACGTGAGCGCTTCGATTTCCTGCTCGGTCGGCGGAATGACGCCCTCGTCGCCGAAGCTGCCGACGCCGAGCGAGCCGCGAATGTGGCCGCCGGTGACGATGGGCACGTTGATGATGGTGCGGTTGCCGAGCTGACCGACGATGTCCTTGTTGGTGCGCGGGTCGACGCGCGCGTCGTTCACGATGACCGGTCGGCCACCATCGATGATCTCCTTGATCATCGCGTCACCGGCGATGGGAATGGCGATGGCGTTGATCCACGTCGTCAGCACCGAGCCCTGCAGCGCGAGCATGCGCACGTGCGAATCGAGGTCGGGGTCGATCCACGCCATCCACGCGCTGTTGTAGCGAGACACCGCGCGCACGGCCGACGTCACGACTCGCATCAGGTCGTCGAGAGAGCGCGCTCGCTGCAGTTCCGCCGACTGCGCGAGCACCGTCTGGATCCACTGCGCCATGGCTCAATCGAGCATGCGCTCGGTTTCCGCGCGAGAAAACCCCCTTTGCACGTGAACTGGTGCGCAGGTGTCAATCAACACACCCATGTTCACCATGCTGATCGGCGAAGTCGACAACGTGCCCGGCACCGCCGGCGCACAGGACCACAAAATCTCGACTCGCTTCTTCTCGCTCGTCGGCCCGCTCATTCCGTTTCAGTCGATGTGCGTGACCTACGAGCACTTCGAGTCGCACGGCCGCAGCAGCACGCACTCGTATTCGGGCGAGCAGGTGAAGCTGAACTTGATCAGCGTGCTCCTCGGCTACCTGCGCGTGTGGCTCGCGTTCGCCATCTTCGCGCTGCCGTTCGTTCTGTACTGGGGCAAGTCCGTCGAGAGCTACATGTTCATTCCGAGCGGCTACGCGTTGGTCGCGCTCATCGCCGTGCTGGTGCTGCCGTCGCTGCTCACGCGCACGCGGCGCAAGAAGCTGACCGTGCTCCGTCGCGTGGCGGGACTCGGGTGCGACCCGAAGCTTCGCTACGACTTCAACCGCGACGAGACGCGCGACGGGCTGATGGTGAAGCTCGGCGAATCGGGCATGCCGACCAACGCACAGGTGGCGATGGACCGCGTCACGTCGATGAACCAGGGCGAGCTCGAGCTGACGTTCGCCGCGGCGTGGTACCAGCGCGCGAGCGGCGCGAAGGACTGGGCTCCCGTGATGGATGCGGCGTGGTCGAAGTTGAGCGCGACGGCGGCGTGACCCGGGAGTAATTCTCCCGAGCATGAACGTCTCTGCCTGGGCTGCGACTGCTGCGAATCAACCGCTGGCGCCGTTTCAACTGACGCGACGTGAGGTCGGCCCGCGCGACGTGCAGCTCGAGATTCTGTACTCGGGCATCTGTCACTCCGACATCCACCAGGCGCGCGGCGAGTGGGGCAACTCGAAGTTCCCCATGGTGCCCGGCCACGAAATTCTCGGGCGCGTGCTGAAGGTCGGCGCCGAGGTGAAGAAGTTCAAGGTGGGCGACCTCGCCGGAGTGGGCTGCATGGTCGACTCCTGCCGCACCTGCTCGTCGTGCGGCATCGGCGAAGAGCAGTTCTGCGACCAGCAACCGGCGTGGACCTACAACTCCACGGAGATGGATCGCGTGACGCCGACGTACGGCGGGTACTCGACGCACGTGGTGGTCACCGAGCACTTCGCGCTGAAGGTTCCCGCGTCGCTCAACCTGCAGACCGCGGCGCCGCTCTTGTGCGCGGGCATCACCACCTACTCGCCGCTGCGTCAGTGGAACTGCAAGCCCGGCGACAAGGTGGCGGTGATGGGTCTCGGCGGGCTCGGTCACATGGCGGTGAAGCTCGCAGCGGCCATGGGCGCGGAGGTCACCGTGCTCTCGTCGTCGAAGAGCAAGGAAGCCGACGCCAAGCGGCTCGGCGCGGCGGACTTCGCGTCATCGACCGAGAAGGGCTCGCTCAAGCGGCTCAAGAATCGGTTCAATTTGATCATCGACTGCGTGAGCGCTGATCACGACTTCGATCAGTACCTCGGCACGTTGGCGCCGTTCGGTGCGCTGGTGCTGGTGGGTGCTCCGCCGCAGCCGTCGCGCGTGTCGTCGTTCTCGCTCATCAACAACAACCGCCGGCTCGCGGGCTCGAGCATCGGTGGCATCAAGCAGACGCAGGAGATGCTCGACTTCTGCGCCGAGAAGAAGGTCGGTGCCGACGTCGAGCTCATCGCCGCGAAGGACATCAACGTCGCGTACGAGCGAATGCTGAAGAACGACGTGCGCTACCGCTTCGTCATCGACGCCAAGACGTTCGCGCCATGAACGAGACAAACTCCCTCTCCTTGCGCCAGCGGGGAGAGGGCCGGGGTGAGGGGCCGAAGTTCGCAAGACGCGCCGTTCTCACCGCCGCAGCCGCAGGAGCACTCTCATCGTGCTTCCGCCTCGCACGCCCACCGCCCCTCGAAAACGGACTGCTCTCTGACCGCGCACGTCTGCTCTGGCGACGCGCATGGAAGAACCTCGACCCCGAGAAGGTGCTCGACACCCACGTGCACGTGGTCGGGCTCGGTCACGACGGCACGGGCTGCGAAGTGAACCCCTCGATGACGAAATCGCTTCGCTTCGGCATCTACGTCGCGGCCGCGGGCATCGCCGACCTCGGAGCACACGCTGATCAGCAATACCTCGACGCGCTCGTCACGCGCGTGCGCTCTCAGCTGATTCACGGGCGCGCGATGATTCTCGCGTTCGACCGCACGTACGGAGAAGACGGCAAGCCGCGCCCCGAGCTCACCGAGTTCCACACGCCCAATGAATATGTGTGCCGCATCGCGCGCGAACATCCGGACCTGTTCGTGCCGTGCGCGTCGGTGCACCCGTATCGGCCCGACGCCATCGAAGCGCTCCACGCCGCGGCCGAAGGTGGAGCCATCGCCGTGAAGTGGCTGCCCAACGCGATGCAGATGAACCCGGGCAGCGAGCGGTGCGACGCGTTCTACGAAGCGATGGTGAAGCTCGGGCTGCCATTGCTCACGCACGCCGGAGAAGAGAAGGCCGTCGAAGCGGAAGAGGCGCAGCGTTTCGGCAATCCGCTCCATCTGCGGCGACCGCTCGATGCCGGCGTGAAGGTCATCGTCGCGCACTGCGCTTCGCTCGGTGAAAACCCCGACCTCGATCTCCCGAACGCTGGAGCGAACGCTCCGTGGGTCGACAACTTCGACCTCTTCACGCGGCTGATGGAAGAGAAGAAGTACGAGGGAAAGTTGTTCGGTGAAATCTCGGCGATGACGCAGGCCAATCGCGCCGGGCGGCCGTTGATCAGCGCGCTCTCGCGACGCGAATGGCACTCGCGGTTGCTGAACGGGAGCGACTATCCGCTCCCCGCCATCACGGTTCTGATTCAGACCTCGAAGCTGGTGCGGCTGGGGTTGATCACCGAAGCCGAGCGCGCGGCGTTGAACGAACTCGATCAACTCAACCCGCTGGAGTTCGACTTCGTGGTCAAGCGCACGCTCGCGCTGCGGCGCGGTGACGAGATGTTCCGCTTCGGAGACGAGGTGTTCACGTCTCGCGCCGAGGTATTCCCGCGGTTGAGCGTGTGAACTGACGGTTCACAGGTGAACTGCGCGTTCACGAAATGACGCAGGGCGCGCACGTGATCCACCACGGTTGGACGCGGCATCGCTCGTGCTCAGCAGTGGCGCATGTCCATCACCAACGTGCTCCAGCGCATCACGAACACTGCTTCCGATGTGAGTCGCCGCGCGGTCGATGAAACGAAGGTCGTCGCGCAGAAGGTCGAAGCGAAGGCCACGCAGGTGATGCACGAAGCGAGCAGCTTCGATCCACGGCCGAGCTCGACGCCGCCTCCGCCGCCGCAGCACCACAGCAAGGCGCCGACGTTCCGACCGAGTCAGCTGCAGGCCAGCGTGGGCGACGGCGATTCGAGTTCGACCGGCGCCACGCATCGCACGCCCAAGCATGCCGACCGCACGGTTCGCGAGAAGTTCGTTCCGATGTCGCAGGCGGATCTGCGGGTGCTGAACGCCGCGACGTCCGATCGAGGGTTGATTGGGAAGGCGCAGGTCGCACGCGCGCAGCAGAAGGTCGAGGCGCTTTCGACCGCCGACCGCGCGCAGTTTCAGGGGCTGATCAGCGGCGCGAAGAACGACACCGAGAAGGTAGTTCTCTACAAGGCGCTCGCGTCGGGCCACTCCGTCGCCGAGGTCGCTGAGTTCGACAAGACGATTCACGGCTGGATGGAAGTTCGACAGAAGGAGGACCTCACCCTCGCCGGCGACCGTGAAATCGGGAACGGCGTGATGCAGCAGTACGGCGACACCTGCGCACCGACCACCGCCCAGGCCCTGCGTGGTGAGTACGACCCCATCTACGCTTTGTCGGTGCGCACGGCCGCGTCGAACTCCGACGTGAGCGATGCCGATCTCGACTCGCCGACCGCGAAGAACGCAGCACTCGCGCAGGAACAGGAGGCGCTGCTGACTGGACTGGGCAAAGGCACGACGACCACGCGCAGACAGGGCACGGGTGGCACGCGCGACTCCGACGCGACCGACGCAGTCGTCAACTCGATGAGCACGTACACCGGCTTTCGCTACGCGAGTGATCGCACCGGCACGACTGATCAGAAGCTCGACAAGGTCGCCGCGCAACTGCAGCAGGGCATCGCCACTCCGATTCGCGTCGCCGACGCGACGGACAACGGCCACATCGTGCTCGCCACTGCGGTCAGGGGCAGCGGTCCGAAGCAGGAGTTCCTCATTCACGACCCGTGGAGCGGCAGAACGAACTGGATCACCCGCAAGCAGTTCGACGAGAACAAGTTCGACATTGCCGGCCACAACAAGGTGTCCACCATCAGCGTGGCGTTCCCCCAATGACTCCCAATCACTTCGAAGCTGATCAGTTGTTGGCGCTCACCCCGGTTCGCTACCTCGACGCGGGCTATCGCGATGGCGCCGGCCTCGCGCGACCGGAATTGTCGGGGCTGTGGTCCGTCGCGGCGGCATTGCAGCTCACGCAAAAGCGAGTCAGCCCCGCGCAGCTCGAGCAAGTCCTCGCGGTGCTGGCGAAGGCCGCTCGCACGGCGGCTCCGCGAAAGACGATTCAGGAAGCGTTGGCTGCGCTCCCTCCGTCGGCGGCGCGAGACCTGGTCGCGAGCTGCGCGGCTGCGGTTCGAGACGAGGCAGATGTGCCCGTCATGCTGCAGCACCTCGCGGCGGTGTTGCGTGTGCTGGCGCTCGAGAGCGTGACGACGCGCGAGTAACTCATCGCTGAACTGGTACGTTGCCACGCGACGTGGCGACGGAGTGGACGCCAGCAACGGAGTTCGACGACTACCGGCTGCTCCGCCCGCTCGGACACGGCGCGATGGGCCAGGTATGGCTCGCTCACGACCGCGTGCTCGAGCGGCAGGTCGCGATCAAATTTCTCCTCACCGAGACACTCGACCTCGCGACGCGCGAGCGCTTCTTCGCCGAGGCGCGCGCGCTCGCGCGACTGCAGCACCCCAACGTCGTCGCGATTCACCGCGTCGGCGAAACCGGCGGGCACCCGTACCTCGTCTCCGAATTCCTCGAGGGCCGCACGCTCGCCGCGCTCGAGCGACCGCTGCCGTGGCGACGCGTGCTCGAGCTCGCCGTCGGTCTCGCGAACGGCTTGTCGGCCGCGCATCGCGCCGGACTGCTGCATCGCGACATCAAGCCCGCCAACGCGATGCTCACCGCCGACGGGTTGGTGAAGCTGCTCGACTTCGGCATCGCGAAGCTCGGAGCCACGGAAACCAACGAAGCGCCCGCGGTCCAATCCGCGCCGGTCGCACCTACTCCGCCGACCACGACCGCCGACGAAACTGCACCATCCGCTGAATGGTCCCCCTCTCCCGCGAGGGAGAGGGTCGGGGTGAGGGTTGATCACACACAGCACGGCCAGGTGATGGGCACCCCGCTCTACCTCGCACCCGAACTCTGGAGAGGAGAAGCCGCCACCCCACGCTCCGACGTCTTCGCGCTGGGCACGGTGCTCTACCAACTCGCCAGCGGCCGAGCGCCGCTCGAAGGTCTCGCCCCTGCCGAACTCGCACGCGAGCAACTCACCGCAACGCCAACGCCGTTGCTCCAGGCCGCCCCGGGAATCGACGCCACCTTCGCCGCCCTCGTCGACCGCTGCCTGCATCGCAGCCCCGACGCGCGTTTCCCCTCGGCGAACGAGCTGCGCATCGAGCTCGAGCGACTGATCAGCGCTCCCGCCACGTCACTCACCGCCGACGATTCACCGTTCCGCGGCTGGCTCCCGTTCGAGGCTGCGCATCGCACGACATTCTTCGGTCGCGTCGCCGAAAGCACCGAAGCGGTCTCGCGCCTGACGAGCGGTTTCGTGACCGTGGTCGGCGATTCTGCGTCTGGAAAAACCTCGCTCTGCCTCGCCGGAATTCTCCCGCGCCTCGAGGGAAAATCGGTTCGGCTGCGCAGTGAGTCACCGTGGCAGGACCTCGTCGAAGGGCTGTCGCTCGAGCTGAACGTCCCCGCCGCGGAGCTCGCGGTCGCGCTGCGTGAGCGGCCCGCAGAAATCGCGAAGCGGCTCGGCGGTCGCGTCACCGTGCTGGTGGACCCGCTCGAGTCGCTGCTCGGCGTCGCGGGCGTCGAACACCTCACACACGCGCTGACCACCCTTCCCGTGCTCGCGACCGCGCGACCCGACGCACTCGAAGCGCTGAGCCGCCTTCCCTCGCTCGGAGATTCGCTCGGCGCGAGTCTCCTCTGGCTGCGCGCACCCAGTCCGGACGCCGCGAAGGAACTCGTGACGGGCCCCGCGCGAGCCGCGGGTTTCACGTTCGAATCGAACGAATTGATCAACGAGCTCGCGCGAGCCGCCGAAGAGCCCGGTGGTCTCGCGCTGGTGCAACACACGCTCTCGGAGCTCTGGGCGCGTCGCGACCGCACTCGCAAATTGCTCACCCGCGCCGCGTGGGACGAGCTTGGCGGAGTCGACGGCGCGCTCGTTCGTCACGCCGAAGAAGTGTTGGCCGGTCTCGAGCGCGAGCTGCGCGAACGAGCGACGTCTCTGCTGTCGGCGCTCGTCTCGCCCGAAGGCCGCCGCCAATCGCGCCCGGTCGCAGGGCTGATTGGAAGCGAGTCTCTTTCCCGACGCGCGTTCGATGCGCTGGTGCGCGCGCGCCTCGTCGTCGTTCGCCGCGAGGGAATGGAGTCGATGGCCGCGCTCGTGTCAGACGCGCTCGTCGAACGGTGGGAGGCGCTGCGCGAGCTCGCCGACCGCGACCGTGAGCGGAAGCGCCTCGTCGCGCGACTCGAACGCGCTCGCAACGAGTGGGAACGTCTCAAACGCGCAGACGACGCGCTCGTGCCCGCCACGCAACTGCCGGAGTTCGATTCACTCCCGGCCGACGAATTTCTCGCGCGCTCCCGAAGCGTGCGTGGTCGTCAGCGCGTCACGCGGCGCGCGTTGATCATCGGAGTGCCGCTGGTGCTCCTCACCGCCATCTCCGTTCCGCTCAAGAGCCGCTACGACTTCGGTCAGGCGCGCGAGCTTCACCTCGCCTGGGCCACACGCGCGCGCGACGACGCGACGAAGGCCACCGAGCGCGCGCTCACCTCACAGCGCGCAGCGTTCGCATTGTTCGACGCCGGCAAGCGCAATGACGCTGAGGCCGCGTGGGTGCAGGTGCTCGAAGAGCGCGCCGCTGCCGACGCCGCGCTCGAGCTCTCGACGCGCACCGCGCAGGAGGCTCTGCAGTTCGGAGACGACGACGCAGCGCATCGGCTCACCGAGACGTGGATGGCCCGCGAGCGTTTCGCCCGCGCCACGGAACGTCGCGCGCTCGCCGATTCGATTCGCAAGGACAACGCCCTGCCCGCCTCCGCGCCGGTGGTGGTGAACGTTCGCAGCACGCCGCCAGCGCGCGTGAAGCTCGGAACCAAAGACAAAGGGACGACGCCGCTGACGCTCACGCTTCCGCCCGGCAGTGTCACGTTGACGCTCGAGGCCGACGGTCGCGCGCCCACTGTCGTTCCACTCTTGCTCGAGCCGGAAGATGCGCCGCGCACGCTGGACCTCGAGCTCCCCGAAGCCGCGCGCGTGCCGTCACCGCTGGTGTTCATTCCACCCGGAGAATTTCTCACCGGCACCGCAGGCGACGACGGCATGCGGCGCTTCTTCTTGAACGCCGAGCCGATGCATCGCGCGAGCACGAACGCGTTTCTGATCAGCACCACCGAGACGACGTTCGGACAGTGGCTCGAGTTCTTGCGCGCGCTGCCGGCAGCCGAGCGCGCGAAACATCTGCCTGACGTCAGCTGGATGGTGCACGGCGTGACGTTGCTCGACACACCGCGCGGCTTCCGACTGCGGCTCACCACGTCGGAGCGCGTGCGCGAAGTGGCGCTCGGCGAAGCGCTGGTGTTCGACGGCTGTCCCACTCGCGCTCCGGTCGAATGGTCGAAGCTGCCGGTCTCGGGAATTTCGTTCGACGACGCTCAGGCGTACGTGAAGTGGCTGCGCGATTCGGGGCGGCTGCCGCGCGCGCGTCTCTGCAACGACCTCGAGTGGGAACGCGCAGCGCGCGGCGCTGATGGTCGAACCTTCGCGACTGGTGACGTGCTCACGCCGCGCGACGCGAACTTCGATCTCACCTGGGACCGCAAAGCCGAGTGCTTCGGCCCCGATGAAGTCGGCCAACACTTCGCGAAGAGTCCGTTCGGCTTGCTCGATGTCTCGGGCAACGTCTGGGAATGGACCATCGACGCACGCGACGCGACGCAGGTCGTGAACCGCGGAGGCAGTTGGTACCAGGGCAAGGTCACCGCGCAGCTCACCAACCACGAGTTCTCCGAGCCGTCGCACCGAGATCCACTCCTCGGTTTGCGGGTGTGCGCCGATCTGTGACAGCACGACTCAGAACGCGTGACGCGGGGCAAAGTGCACGTGACATCACCCCGCCGCGAGCGTGACCACGCCACTTCTGCGCGTGACAGCCTCGACACGCTGCGACCTCGCGCGATAGCAATGCGGTTCGTCCCGACGGGAGGCTCACCGATGAAGCGTGGTCTGGCGATGCTCGTGGTGGTCTTCAGCAGCTGTGGCGTCGAGTCGATCACTGATCAGTCCGGCGCTCCCGTCGCGCAGGTGCGGCAGGCCGGCTTCGAGCGCCAGGGCTTCGAGCGTCAAGGCTTCGAGCGCCAGGGCTTCGAACGTCAGGGCTATGAGCTCGGCATCGGCGCCATCAAGGGCTTCTCGCTGCGCAGCCTCCTGCGCGCGCAGCCGTCACTCGCCGATCGCGCGGAGCTGAAGTTCGGCGAGCTCGTGGTGAAAGAGTCTCCGTACAACGGCACCGCGTTCAGCCTCTCGCCTTGTCAGTCGACGACCTACGGCGAGTGGCGCGGCTGCGGTTGGGCGGTCGCGGCCAGCGGTCAGTGCACGCCGTCGTCGCAGGTCACGGTGCGCGACTACAGCAACATCGACAGCATGCTCGCCGCGTGCTCGGGAACGTATCCGTGCGACAGCGCGTTTCTGGCCCACAACGACGACTACATGGGTCTGCAGGCGCGCGTCGCCTTCACCTGCCCGTCATCGGGTCAGTTCCTGATCATGGCCGCGGCGTACTCCAGCAGCCAGTCGCTCAACCTCTCGCTGAGCGCCACCAACGCGACCTTCCCGTTTCTGGTCGATCGCAACTTCACGGCGAACGAATTCAGCGCGGTCGACTTCAACGGCAACGCGGTGCCCGCGCGCATCCTCTCGGTGGTGCCCGAGATCAGCCGCGCACAACTCACGGCCAACAACATCACGGCGCCGGTGCGCACCGACTTGCCGAACGTGAAGCGCTACGAGGTTCAGGTTCGCAACGCGAACACCGGCACCTGGGAACATCTGTGTGGGGAAGACTTCGACGCTCGAAAGGTCGCGGTCGCCACGCCGGGGTGGTGGGACGCGACCGCGACTCGCAAGGACGAGGCCGACGGCAACCTCTTCACGTTCTCGTGCAGCCGTGGCGTCATCACCAAGTGCCACCGGTGGGGCTACTACCCGTACGCTGATCTCCCCGGGACGGGCGGCACGCTCACCGACTCGCAGGCACGCACGCTCTTCCAGACGTGCACTCGCGCGGCGCGCGCTGACTACTGCGGTGACGGGAATTCGTGGACCGACGCAGGCACGCTGATCAACATCGACGACGACGTGCCCGTGCAGGTGAGCAGCCCCGCAGCCGAGGTCGCAGCCAACGGCCTCTCGTTCGAAGCAGGTTGGCTCCCGACTGGCGCGGCCTGCTTGAGCCACACGCGGTGGGTCCCCACGCCCGACTATCTGAAGTTCGAGAACTGCCCGAAGCTCTACGACTACGACCCCGCGCAAGGCGCAGCGGCTCCGCGTATTCCGCGCGAATGCAATGACCGCCCGGCCGCGCGCCAGCGGGGCTCGTTGATCTTCGACGACTCCGCGCTCAACCAGATCGGCCCCTGAGTGCGTGCCTGAAAGCGTGCTACGCCCGCGGTAGATGTCGCAGACCGCCGACGACACGCTGACCGCAGCAGGCCGCGAGAACCCGGCAGGCACCGTGCTCACGCGCGTGGTCGTTCTCCACGGGCCCGAAGAGGGCCGCACGCTGGTGCTCGAGCCCGGTCATACGCTCGTCGTGGGCCGCAAGCCCGAGGGCGATGGCGCGCTGAAGCTCGATGACGCCGAGCTGAGCAAGCAGCACTTCAAGATCACGCTCGAGCCAGAGCGCGCGCAGCTCGAAGACCTCGGCAGCCGCAACGGCACCTTCGTTCAAGGCCGACGCGTGCAGTCGGTTCCGCTCAACGGCGGAGAGATCATTCGCGCCGGCACCGCGGTGCTGTGCTTCGAGCGCCAGCTGCTGCCGCACGGCTCGCAGTTTCCGCCCGAGACCGAGACGCTGCCCGGCCCGTCACTCAAGCTCGCTCGCGTTCGCGGCGAGATTGCGCTCGTCGCGAAAGAGAAATTGCCGGTGCTGGTGCTCGGCGAAACCGGCGTCGGCAAAGAGCTCGTCGCCGAATCGATTCACCGCGCCAGCGCGCTGAGCGGTCCGTTCCTCCCCGTGAACTGCGGAGCCATCACCACCGCGCTCGCCGAGAGCGAGTTCTTCGGCCACGAGCCCGGAGCGTTCACCGGAGCGGTGAAGAAGACGCCCGGTCTCTTTCAGGCCGCGCATCGCGGCACTCTGTTCCTCGACGAGGTCGCCGAGCTGCCGCTCGAGGTGCAGGCCAAGCTGCTGCGTGCGCTGAGTCGCGGTGAAGTGCGACCCGTCGGAGGCACCACCACCGAGCAGGTCGACGTGCGCGTCATCGCGGCGACGCATCGTGATTTGGCGGCGGAAGTCGCGGCCGGCCGTTTCCGCGAAGACCTCCTCGCGCGTCTCGCGTGGTGGACGATTCGCGTGCCGCCACTGCGTGAACGCGCGCACGACACGCTCGCTCTCGCGCGTCGCTTCCTCGGCGCGCAGACGTTGAGCGCTGACGCAGCGGAGGCGTTGGCGCTGCACCCGTGGCCGCAGAACGTGCGAGAGCTGCAGGCCGTGCTTCACGTCGCGCGCGTTCGAGCGCAGGGCGGAACGGTGCAGCGCGAGCATCTGCCGGCTGCGTTGGTCGACCGGTTGATCGACCGCACCTTCACCGAGAACAGGCCCGCGCCTCCGCCTCCGATGGCGTTGCCGCTCGAGGTGCTCGTGCCGCGCGGCCGCACGCCGAGCCGCGAGGAACTCGTGCTGGTGATGGAGCGACTCGAAGGCAGCATCGCCGCGACCGCGGAGTTCTTCGGCAAGGACCGCAAGCAGGTCTATCGCTGGCTCGAGCGCTTCGGCATCGCCACCGACGCTTAAGACAGCGCGTCGCGGTACTTCCGAAGCAGCCGGTAGATGTAGACGCGGTCCACTCCCGCTTCGATGGCCGCGTTCCGCACCCGGCCCTCGTGCCGCGCCATCAGCTCCCGCAGGTACTGCCGCTCGAACGCCTCGATGGCGCGCGCGCGACCTTCGGCGAGCGAACCAAACGCGTGCAGCGGCACCACCTGCTGCGGCGCTTCCTCGCTCGGCACGCCGTGCATCGCGCGCTCGAGAAAGTTCCGCAGCTCGCGCACGTTGCCCGGCCAACAGCGCGTCGACAGCCCCTGGCGAAACGCAACGTCGAACAAATGCGCGTGTGAGCGCGGCGTCGCGCCGAGAGATTCCAACAACGCGTTCACCAGGGTCGGCACGTCACCCGCCCGCTCGCTCAGCGACGGCAGCCGCACCGGAAACACCGCGAGGCGGAAGTAGAGGTCGGCGCGGAAGCGCCCGGCGCGCACCGCTTCCGACAAATCGCGATGCGTCGCCGCGATGACGCGCACGTCGACCGGCGTGTGGTGGTTCTGCCCGATGCGCTTCACGCGCCGCTCGTCGAGCACGCGCAGCAGCCGCGTCTGCAAATCGAGCGGCAGCTCGCCGATTTCGTCGAGGAAGACCGTGCCGCCTTCAGCCTCTTCGAAAATGCCCACTCGCCGCGCACTGGCTCCAGTGAACGCGCCGCGCTCGTGACCGAAGAGCTCGGCCTCGAGCAGATTCGCCGGAGTCGCTCCGCAGTCGAGCACCAGGAACGGTCGATTCGCGCGGTGACTCCACGCGTGCACCAGCTCCGCGGCGCGCGTCTTTCCCGTTCCCGTTTCGCCGAGGAGCAACAGCGTCGCGTCGGCCTGCGCCGCACGTTGGAGCGCCAACACCGCCTGCCGCGTCGCCGGAGCCGAACCTTCGAGAACACCCAGGCGCGGCGGAATCACGTCCTGAAGCTGAACGAGAGCAGTCATGCCCGCCGGTAGTGCACGAGCGCGGCCAGCCTCGCAGGTCCGCGAGATGCTTCAGACTGTCCCACCCGTGTCACGCGTTGCTGCGCGGGTGTCCCACTCTCGCTTCAGTCCGAGATGAGCTCGGTGAGCGCGGCGAGGAGCGCCGGTTCCGTGCGTGCGCGCTCGACCAGGCCGTCGAGCAGGTCGCGCAGAGACAGGTCGAGGAGCTTCTCGCGCAGCTGCGACATCTGCGCCTGCGCGCGCTTCTTCTCCTGGTCGAGGTGCGCGAGCGTCACCGCGACGGTGTGCTTGCAGATGTTGCGGTTGTTGCCCATCGGGCACGTGCAGTCGAACGCGAGGCCGTCTTCACGCACCCAGATGCGAACTTCGTACGGAGGGCGACCGGTCTCCTGCGGCTTCACGAGACCCGCGAGCTCACCGCCCTGCGTCTGCACGCCGAGCACGCGGCCTTCGCCGAAGCATTCCTGGCCGCGGGCGAAGGTGCGGCCACCGACGATCATCTCGAGCGTGTCGCGATGGAGCACGCTGGTGAGCGGAACCGTCTGCATGGTTCGTCACTCCTTCGCTTTGAGCTTGTCGTTGTTCTCCGCGATGAAGCGCTTGATGTCCTCGCCCATGTCGATGAGCTTGAGCCACTGCTCCTTGTAGAGCGTCACCGGGAAGCGGCCCATGCCGTACACCGAGACCGCGCCCTTCTCCGACACCTTCAGCGAGATGCCCTTGCTGGTGCGCGCCTTGAGCGCCTCGTTCTCCGCCTTGAGCTTCGCCAACTCCGCCTTGAGTTCTTCTTCGGTCGACATGGGCGCGGAGAGTACCCTCGCTCCATGGCCTCTCGCACGTGGACACTGCTGCTCACAGTGGCGCTGTTCTCGCTGAGCGGTTGTGAGTCGACCGACGACGTCATCGCGAAACACAAGCCCGCGGTCGAAGCGGCGTTGAAGGCCATCTCTTCGCTGCCGCGCACGGCGGAGCCGCTGACGCAGAACACGCTGAAGGCCCCGAGCGGAGCGCTGAGTGACGTGCTCTTCGTCTACGAAGACGACCTCGCCGAGGTGATGGAGGCGCCGCACGACGTTCCGCTGCGCACCATCGATTCGTTGCCGCTGTTGCAGTGCGTGTCGATTCTGCGCATCGGTCATCTGTTCAAGGACAGCGTCACGCGGCTCTCACCGTCGCTCGCGACCGCGTACCTCGAGGCGTGTGAGCACGCGAAGTACGTGCTGGTGATTCGCAAGCGGCTCTACACGCGGCCCGAGCTGCAGCTGGAGACGAAGCAGTTCGCTCCGGGGAAGTTCGACGCCGACGTGTCGCTCTACGCGGTGAGTGGAGAAGCGTTCGGTGGGTTCAAGGTGAGCGCCACCAACGACGCGCGCGTGTCGCTGCTCGATGGAGACCAGAACCACGTGCAGCGCCTCATCGGAAATCTCGAGTCAACCACCTTCGACGCGCTGCGCGCCGAGACGAAGAAACTCCTGCCCGGAGCGATGCCCTGATGGCTGCGAAGAAGAAGACGACCGCGAAAGTCGAAGCGCCTGCGGTGGTGAATCGCGCGTACGAGAACGGCGAGCGCGCGTTCGGAGCGAAGTACGTGAAGAAGGGATTCGCGCTCACGCCGCAGTTGGACCTCCAGTTCGCGCTCGGTCATCGCTCGGCGATGGCGCCCGCTGAGCTGACCGCCGACATCGCTCCGGGGAAGAAGATCAACTGGTCGCATTCGTCGGTGGCGCGGAACGTCGCGCTCGCGGAGTTGCGCAAGTCACCCAACGCGCCTGTCGGAGAGCTCACGCTCGAAGAAAACCCGGCGCCGCTCGACGTCGAAGAAGCGCAGAAGCTGTTGCGCGACCGCATGCCGAAGCTCGTGTACCGGCCGATCACGCTGCGGGCCATCGAGGCCATGGTCGGGCCGTCGGCCATCGTGAGTGCGTACGTCGACGGCATCGAGAACATGAAGAAGCAGGCGTGGGACAACGGCGGCGTGGGCGCGTTGTTCTATCCGCTCTACGGTTTGCTCCTTCGCGCGCTGCCCGAGGAATCGGCCGCGGCGCGCAAGCGACTGCTCGCGGTGCTCGAAGCGAAGAAGGGCGAGTACCGCGCCGGGCAGCTGAAGATCATGCTGCACGGTCGCGCGGGCATCGCCACCGATGGGTACAAGTACTCGACGAAGTTCAAGTCGTACCAGCGCAGCGATGGTGACGACCCGTCGAACGTGAACGACCTCTGCTTCTGCGCAGACGACGACAGCGCGTGGGTTGCCTCGCAGTTCGCGGCGCTGTGGGAAGCGTTCAAGTTCAAGGTGCAGAACATGATGAACGGCCCGTCGCCCGCGCGGCTCTTCTTCCTCGGCGGTGACGCGACGCTCGAGACCGAGCTGAAGGTCGTCTCGCAATATCCCGGGACGAGGCAGGCAGACGCGTTCGCGTCGTACGCCGACCTCGCGTCACCGCGCGCGGTCGAGCTGATCAAGCACCTCGCGAAGCCGACCTCGAAGGTGAAGAAGCTCGCCGACGCCTGGCTCGAGCAGCACGGCTGACCCCTCTCCTTGCGAAATGGCGGAAAACATAAGCTTTTGCTTACATTTCGCACTGAGACTCCCGCTCCTTGCGAAGCGGGGAGAGGGCCGGGGTGAGGGGCTGATCTCGGCACTGAGCCGCTGGTCACCGGCCAAGCGACGTACGCGCGAGTGGGAACCTCTCACGCTAGGGTTTGACCCGTGCGTCGTCTCCTCGTCGTCGTCGGCTTCGTCTCGTTCGCCGGCTGTACCTGTGTCTCGCCTCGCAACGACGTCCGCTACTCGTGCACCACGCAAGCTGACTGCGCCGAAGACGAACTCTGCATCGAAGGCGTGTGTGAGCTGACGGGCACAGGTGGAGGCGGAGGCACCACCGGCGGAGGCAACGGCGGCGGCGCAATGAACGGCGGCGGCGCCGGAGGCGGCATCACCGGTGGCGGCGGAATCACGGGCGGAGGTGGCGGCAGCGGCGGAAGCGGCGGCGACGGAGGCACCGGTGGCGGCGCAACCGGCGGCGGCGCGCAGACCACCTGCTCCCCGCAGAACTGTACCGGCTGCTGCTTCGACGGCGGCTGCGTCGGCGGCAGCGACGTCACGGCCTGCGGCAACGGCGGTCGCGCCTGCCAGACCTGCCCCGGCGGTGAAGAGTGCAAGGGCGGCACGTGCACCGGCTGCGACATCGGCAACTGTCCGTCCGGCTGCTGCTTCAACGGCGTGTGCCAGGGCGCGAGTCCGGCGACCTGCGGAACGGGCGGCGAGGTCTGTCAGCAGTGCACCTTCAATTCCAACCGCTGCGTGAACGGCGACTGCGTGTGCGGCAACCTCGACGCCGGCTGCGGACCAAACCTCGAGTGCGTGGGTGGCGCCTGCCGCTGCACCCCGGCGAGCTGCAAGGACGGTTGCTGCGACGCCACCGACGTGTGCCGCGCGCGCTCCGCGAACGCCTGTGCACCGAATGGAATGGCGTGCGTGGCCTGCGACTCGACGCGCGCCGACACCTGCACCGACGACGCGCAGTGCGCCTGTGGTGACGGCGGAGCCTGTCAGGCCGGTCTGCGCTGCGTGAGCGGCCACTGCGAGTGTTCGCCCGCGAGCTGCCCCAACGGCTGCTGTGACGCACAGGGCATCTGCCGCACTTCACAGAGCGCGAACGAATGCGGCGTCGGTGGCGTGAGCTGCAACATGTGCCCGAGTGGTTGTGATGCCGGCGCGTGTCTGGGCTGTGATTCGTCCAACTGCTCCGGTTGCTGCTTCAACGGTGCGTGCGTCGGTGCCGGAGCCCAGACCACCCAGCGCTGTGGAACCGGAGTGGGCGGAGCGCTCTGCGGCGCATGCGACCCCATCAAGACGTCGACGTGCACCGGTGGTCAGTGCAAGTGCGGAACGAACCCTGCGTGCGGCGACGGCCAGGAATGCGTGGGTGGAACGTGTCAGTGCACGTCGCGCAGCTGCGGCAACGGCTGCTGCAACGGCACGACTTGCATGCCGCACACGACCGGAGCCTGCGGGAGCGACGGCGGCACCTGCAGCACGTGCTCGCCTCTCACCAGCAATGCATGTCGCAACGATGGAACGTGCGGCTGCGGAAACATCCCGGCGTGTCCCGCGGGACAGCACTGCACCGGCACGGCGTGTCAGTGCGATTCGGCGAGCTGCCCGAGCGGGTGCTGCTCAGGCACCACCTGCGTGCCGAGCCCCACGCTCGCGCAGTGTGGTGCGGGCGGGAACGCGTGCGTCGGCTGCGGCACCAACGCCAACGCCTGCGACGGAGGGCTGTGCCGGTGCGGCGCAAATCCGCCGTGTGGCTCCGGGCAGGAGTGCAACACCGCCGGGCAATGTGTGTGCAACGGTTCGTCGTGTCCCGGCGGGTGCTGCACGGCGAGTGGTCAATGCATCGCACTTGCGATGCAGGCACCCGGCTCGTGCGGTGGAACCAACGGCGCGGCGTGCGGAGTCTGCGACTCACAGAAAGCCGACACGTGTCTCAACGGCTCGTGCTCGTGCGGAATGAGCGGCGCGATGTGCGGGCCCAACCTCCGCTGCTCGAGTGGCACGTGCGTCTGCGACACGAGCTCGGGCTGTCCGGGGTGCTGCAACGGCAACACGTGCGTGACGACTCCGAGCAGCACGCAGTGCGGTCAGGCGGGCTCGGCGTGCACCAACTGTGGAGCGCAGTCGTGCGTGAACGGAACGTGCGCGGGCTGCTCGATGACGTGCGCGACCGGCTGCTGCAACGGCATGACGTGCACCACGCCCTCGCAAGCGCAGTGCGGCATCGACGGTGGAGCCTGCATCGCCTGCGACACCACGCGCTCGAATCAGTGCTCCAACGGGCAGTGCCGCTGCGGGAGCAACGCGCAGTGCGCGGTCGGTCAACGCTGCAGCGGCGGGAATTGTGTCTGCGATTCCACCTCGTGTCCCGGCGGGTGTTGCCTGGGCGGAGCGGCGAACGGCACGTGCACCACGCCATCGGCCGGAGCGTGCGGACAGAACGGCGCGAGCTGCGTGGCGTGCAACGCGAACGTCAGCAACGTCTGCCGGCTCGACGGAGGAACGTGCGGCTGCGGCACCGGCCCGGCATGTCCCGCGGGGACGGCGTGCAACGGCATGGGCCAGTGCGTGTGCACTCCGCAGTCGTGCGATGGCGGCTGCTGCTCGGGCAACTCGTGCGAGTCGAAGCTCACGAACTTCGACACGTGTGGAGACGAGTGCCAGCCGTGCGACCCGACCACGAGCGACACGTGCATGAACGGCTTCTGCGGTTGCGGCACGAGCGGTCAGCCGTGCGCCGCCGGGTTGCGATGCATGAACGGCACGTGCCGGTGCGACAACTTCTCGGGGTGTGGCGGGTGCTGCGCGGCGCCTGATCAGTGCGAGCCCGGGACCGAGAACAACGCCTGCGGGATGAACGGGAACATGTGCCAGAGCTGCCAGTGCAACCCGAACTTCCCGAACCCCGGCGGCCTCTGCTTCTTCTGACGGGCCCGGGAAAGTAAGCAAAAACTTACTTTATTGAACCGCCGAGGCGACACGCCTCGACGGCCGCGCGCCTCGGTCCACTCGCGCCGCGCTACGGTCGGCGCCGTGAAGTCGCTCCGTGCCTTTTTCATTCTCGCGCTCGTCTCCTGCAGCCCGCCCGTCACCGTCGAGCCACCCCACTTCCTGTGGTCCGACGACGCGCAGAGTCTCGACAACCCGTTCCCCGACGAGCGACTCCTCGGCACGGGCGGTCTCCGGCCGCGCTGGTTTCAGCCCTTCCTCCCGCAGAAGGCCGTGACCGCGCGCTCGGCCTCCTACTTCAACAAGATCGGCGCGCAGTTCGCCCGCGAGGTCGACGCCACCGGCAGCTTCGGCGCGACGTTGCTCCCGGCGAGTGAAGCGCTCGACCCCGACAGCCTCATCGGCTGCCAGTGCGTGGTGCGCATGGTGCGCGGCGACAACGGCATGTGGCAGGTGCTGGAACGCAACGTCGCCGTCGAGCACCCGCGCGACACGCTCGCCAAACGCAACCTTGCGCTGCCCTACGGCTACCCCGAATTCATCGCCACGCGCCCGACCATTCCCCTGCCCGAGCTGCACGATGGACTGCTGGTCGTCCTCCGCGGGCCGAAGACGAAGGCCGGCGTCTTCTTCGGTCGCGGGAAGGCCTGGGCGAGCGCGCACACGCAGGAGTGGCCGCTCATCGCCGCCGCGCTCACCGTCAGCCCTGACGACATCCTCTTCACCGTGCCGCAGCGCGCGGGGAACATCACCGCCGCGCCGAAGTCGTTCGCGACGTGGGCCGACGCGCACCCGAGCGCGGTGACGATTCCTCCGCACGCGGTGGTCGCCGACGAGAACAACGGCTCGCGGCCCGTCGGCCTGTGGCAGCCGACCGACAACGACTGGACGGTGCTCAACCCGTGGCTCGAAGCGCACCCGTTCGCGCGGCCCGCGTCGCACGTCGGCCGCGTGGTCATCGGAGAATTCGGCGCGCGAGACCTCCGCGAGAACGGCACGATCGTCAAGCCGGAGTGGCTCGCTGACCCGACGGCCGCTCCAGTGGTGCCGTTGCGCTTCGTGCTCTCGTTGCCGAAGGGCCCGAAGCCCGCGGGAGGCTGGCCGGTGGTGATGGGGCAGCACGGCGTCAACGCGCGCAACACGCCGCGCACCGGAGTGGCCGACGCGTTCTGTCTCGAGTGGGCCGAGCCGCTCGCCGCACGTGGGCTCGGTTGTCTGGGCATCGACGCGCCGAGCCACGGCAGTCGCGGCAACTTCACCGGCTTCTTCACCGTCGACGACTTGCCTGCGCTGCGCGACCGCATGCGTGAGATGACGTTCGACCTGCTGCAGGTCGAGGCCGCGATTCCGACCATCGACATCGATGGCGACGCGGTGCCCGACCTCGCTCCACGCGTGCGCTACTTCGGCAACTCGATGGGAGCCATCATGGGCAGCGGCTTCGTGCCCGTCTCCAATCGCGTCACGACGGCGGTGCTGAACGTGCCGGGCGCGGGACTCTCGAACGTGGTGATGAGCCGCTTCCTGCAAGACCTCATCGGCCTGCTCATCGTCGCGCAGACCGACATCGCGTTCGATTCTCCGGAGTACATCGCCGCGTTCCCGCTGTTCCGCGCGGTGAGTCAGCCGTTGTTCGACCCGGGCGACCCGGTGAACGTCGCTCCGAGCGTGAAGAGCGAAGTGAACGTGCTGTTGCAGGCGGGCATCGGCGACAAGGTCATTCCGCTCGATACGAGCAGTGACCTGGCGAATGCGTTGCGGCTCACGGCTCCCGCGGCGGGCAACAAGCACGCGTTCATGCAGGTGCTGCCGCAGTCGTATGGCGAGGCGGCCGACTACAACGGGCACAACGTCATCTGGGACATTCCCGTGATTCGCGAGCAGGCGATGCGCTTCCTCGAGACCGACGGCGCCGAGCTGCAAACGCCGTAAAAAGTAAGTCTTTGCTTACTTTTGTGCGAACCGCAGCGGGAAGCTGACGATGACCGACCCGCCGCCTTTGGGTCGCGGGAAGGTCCAGGTGCGCAGGTGGCGCGAGACGCACGCGGGCGCCTCGATGTCTCGCGTCGCGCCGTCGGGGCCGATGGTGAACTTCATCGAGACGCTCGCGCTCATCTCCTGCGCGGACTCGTAGCACTCGGTCAGCTCGTGTTTGTGCTCGCGGATGACGCGGCGGATCATCTCGGGCGTGAGTGGGCCGTCGATGATCGGCAGCCGACCATACGGCCCGACGTGCCCGTCCCGGGAAGTCGTGCCGATGCCGCTGATGCCTGCGGTGTCGCCCACCTTCGGCCTGAAGTGATTGCTCGACGCCGCCAACGTCCTCGCGAAGTGGGGAGTCGCGGTCGACGCTCGCTGAAGCAGAACCGGCCGCACGCGACGGCCGAGATCGACCGTGCCCGCGCGAAAAGTCGCTCGCCCAAAGTCAGCCGGCGACCAGCTCGCGGGAATGAAGGGCATGGCGAGCGGCACGAGGAAGCACACGCTCAACGCCGCAGGAATCACGAACTCGCGCCACGCACCGGCAGACGAGCCGGCTCGCGCGATCTCGACGTCATTGATCAGCTCGGCGCGCAGACCCGCGCTCATTGCTGGAAGTTCTTCGCCGTCGCCGAGCACGAATTGATCAACGAGCCGTTCGCCCCACCAGATGCGCGCGACGCGAAGGCCCATGCCGCTCGGACATCAGACGACACGCGAGGTTCCGGCGGCGTCACGCGACCGAGAAGAACGCCGTCACGCTGTAGCGCGTCTTCTTCCCGACCAACTCCGACACGCCGTGCGGCGCGTTCTTCGGCCGAAACAAAATCATCGTGTTGAAGATCGGAGGCAGCACCAGCTTCGCGCTCGGGAAATACAGCTCCCCGCCATCGCGCGCGGCGTCAAAGCCTTCACTGAAGTTGTAGACCGCCGCCAAACCTTCCTCGTCCATGTCGACGTGCACGGGGAACTCGTCGCCCCGCCGCGCGCGCGCCACCTGCACTTGTCGTGCGTGCAGCGCCTGGCCGTCTGTCGGCCATCCGGCCAACCAGCCGTGAAATCGCGCCGCGTCATCGGTGGCCAGCCACCGCACGAACTTTCGCAGCGGCGAATCAGCCAGCGCGTCGAGCGCCGAGATCTCGATCCGATACGCCGCGTGATGGTGCCGACGAAAACGCGCGCGCTTCAACCCCGCCGCGACTGCGCTCGCGACGCCCTCACGCAACACGCGCTCGAGCGCGACGTGCTTCACCTTCCCCGATGAGAGAAACGCCTCGCGAATCGGCCCGACCGCGCTCAACACCTCGCGCGAAATGAATCGTCGCGCGCCCCGGGACACATCGACCGCCTCGGGCCCGAGCAGCGACTCCACGAGATCTTCGATGAAGAACGCCGTCACCTGGCCCGCTCGCTCAACGCCGTGCCCTCGGCACCGCGGCGCAGATCAAACTCGTTTCCGAGCGGCGCTGCTCGTTCACCGCTCGCACCACAATTTCGCCCTGCGAGCGCCCGACCGCTTCCGCAGGACTCCGCTCGTGCACCGAGCGCACCGCGCTCTCGTCCCGCGGGCATCCGACCGCAGCGCAGATCAACTTCGTTTCCGAGCGGCGCTGCTCGTTCACCGCTCGCACCACAATTTCGCCCTGCGAGCGCCCGACCGCTTCCGCAGGACTCCGCTCGTGCACCGAGCGCACCGCGCTCTCGTCCCGCGGGCATCCGACCGCAGCGCAGATCAACTTCGTTTCCGAGCGGCGCTGCTCGTTCACCGCTCGCACCACAATTTCGCCCTGCGAGCGCCCGACCGCTTCCGCAGGACTCCGCTCGTGCACCGAGCGCACCGCGCTCTCGTCCCGCGAGCATCCGACCGCAGCGCAGATCAACTTCGTTTCCGAATGGCTCCGCTCGTTCACCGGACGCACGACGCGTTCGCGCTGCGAGCGCCCGACCGCGGCGCAGATCAACTTCGTTTCCGAGCGGCGCTGCTCGTTCACCGCGCGCACGACAATTTCGACCTGCGAGCGCCCGACCGCTTCCGCAGGACTCCGCTCGTGCACCGGACGCACGACGCTTTCGCCCTGCGAGCGCCCGACCGCTTCCGCAGGACTCCGCTCGTGCACCTCGCCCCGATCGAATGCCCGCACTGCTCACCACTACGTGAATTTGGCTGTTCCAGCAGCCACTTTCACGAAGTCGTGAACCTGAGCCAAGTTCGCTCGCAGCTGAGGGGCAAACTGGCCGTTCGGCACGGCCCAAACCAGTCATCACCACCACCATGC
This sequence comes from Archangium sp., assembly GCA_047600485.1. Classification (GTDB taxonomy): domain Bacteria; phylum Myxococcota; class Myxococcia; order Myxococcales; family Myxococcaceae; genus Archangium_A. The sequence continues at coordinate 7,627,510 of JASGKS010000001.1, read as the reverse complement.
AAGCAACGCAGCGTTCGAACTCGAGTACGACGCAGCGACCATTTTCACGTACTTGTTCGCCTGATTGGCCGAGCGGCACCGCTCGTTCACCGCTCGCACCGCGCGAGGGCGCCCACCAGCGGAGATCAAAGAGCACCCGTTCACGACCCGGCCCGCTCGATCAAATGCCGCGCGAGCGCCCTGAGCACCGGACTTCGCCGCGCGTCCTCGTAGCTCGCGATCGACGGCGTCGGATTGCACTCCAACACGTACGGCACGCCCTCATCGCTCACTCGCACATCGACGCTGGTGAACACCAGACCCAGCGCCTTCGCCGCGCGCGCGCACGCCTTCTCGACCTCGGCAGGGCACTTCACCTTCTTCGCCTGCTCCATCACCAACCGCGCATCGACCACGCCGCGTGCCGGCAACTTCCACGCGCCGACGCACACCCCGTCCAACATCGTCACGCGAAACTCATCGCCCTCGATGCGCTGCTGAAACAACACCGGAGCCGTCGCCAACGCCGCCAACCGCCGCGCGCTCAGGTCCTCCTTCGTCAACCGCCGCACCAACGCACCACCCGCTGGAGTCTTGTAGACGACGTCGCCGAACTCCGAAGCGAACGCGCGCACCGCCTGCGCATCATTCGTGGTCAACGACGCCGGCACCCGCACTCCCGCTCGCTGCAACACCACGCTCTGCAGCGGCTTGAGCAGATGCACCTCGAACTTCGCGACCGAGTTGACGAAGTGCGCTCCACGCAGCTCGAGCGCGCGCAACGCCGACGTCACCGCCGCGTGGTGCTCGCGCTCCGCCACCCACCGCGCGGGCCAGCTCTTCGGCTTGCGCTGCGCGAGCTGCTCCACGTCGAACAGCGGCACCGCGAGGTGTTGCGACTTCACGTACACCGCACCGAACTCCGCTTCCCACGCGCGGCCGTCTTCCCGCAGCGCGAACGAAGTTCGTGAAGTGTCGATGAACATGACTCGGGCGCCGAGCCGCGTGAGAGCGTGTTGCACTCCCAGCGCGGTTTCATCGGCGCCCGCAGCGACGACCGCGATCAACTGATCAGGTCTCGGTCTTCTTCGGCTTCGGGTTCGGCATCGGGTTCACCGTCGGGCGAACCGGCGTGTCAGCGCGAATCTTCATGATGGGCGGCTTCCCCGGCTTGCCCGGCAACGGCTCATCGGCGCGCACCTTCATGATGGGGCCCGGCAGCGGGTTGAGAATCGGACCGTGCGGCTTGCCCGGCACCGGCTCGTCGGCTCGAATCTTCATGATGGGCCCGGTCGGCTTGGTCGGCACCGGCTCGTCGGCGCGCACCTTCACGATGGGACCAGTCGGCTTGTGGCCCGGCGGCATCGGGTTCAACACCGGACCGTGCGGCTTCCCCGGCTTGCCAGGCAGCGGCTCATCGGCGCGAACCTTCATGATGGGGCCCGTCGGCTTGCCCGGCTTCCCCGGAATCGGGTTGAGCGTCGGCTTGGGCTTGCTGGGCTTGCTCGGAATCGGGTTCATGATGGGCCGACCCGGCTTCTTGCCCTTGCCGCCCTTCGCCTTACCGACCGGCGCGTCTGCAGCGACCTTCTTGATGCCGCCACTTCCACCGCGAATCTTCACGTGTTGTCTCCTGGAGCGTTGGGGTCGAAAACCGCAGAACCGTAGCTGACGAACCACAGGTCGTCATCGGCAGGGCTCCAGTTACTTCTTCCCCGGCTCCGGGAGCGGCACCGAGACCGACACGCCACCCTGCACTTCTCCCGTCGAAGGCGTGGCCTGCGCATGTCCGGAAACAGCGACTCCGGTCTTCTTGTCGGTCGCCGTGACCGTCACGCCCACCGTCGGAGTGGTCGTCAGCTTCGTGCCTTCCGCCGCCACGCTGAGCGAGCCCTTGTCACCGATGGCCGCGAGCTGCGCCGCGACTTCATCGAGCCCCTTCGGCACCAGCTTCACGCTCGCGCCCGCACTCACCCCCGGGGCGAGCTGGCCCGTCACGCCGACCGTCGCCGAGTCGAACGCCAGCGGCGCGTCGCCGTGGTCGCGTGAGAACTGCGTGTCGGTGGTGACCGTCATGCCCTGCGTCTCGACGCGCGTGTCGAAGGCGGCGGTCTGCGTGACGCCTTTCGTCTGCGTGGTCGCTCCACCGACGTGCACCGTGACCGGCTGAGTCACCAGCTCGATGTGCGCCCACGCGCGCCCGGGCTGCGCACCGCGTTCGGCCTGCATTCCACCGCCGAGCTCGATGGACGTCTGATCAGTTCCCACCTTCGCCGAGCCGCTCACCGCCTGCACTTGTCCGCTCATCGCCACCACAGCCTTGCCGTCGGCGTCGACGCGCACGTCGCCCACGTCGCGATGCACGCCCGCCCCCCATTCCACGCGCGGGTTCGCAAAACCGGGGCCCTGTCCCGCAGCCGGAGCGTCCCACCCGACCTTCACCGAACCCGAGACGCCGTCTTTCGCGAGCTCGACGCCGCGCGGAATCCCGGCCTGGTCGAGAATCGCGCTGCCGCCGCTCGCGCCGCCGGCGTCGTTCTGCTCGCGCGGAATCACCGACGCCGCGATGGCCGCCGTGACGCCCGCGAGGCCGCCCGCAATCTTGCCCGCGTCGCGATGCGCGACACCGTCGACGAGCGCATCGGTCGACGCTTTCCCCGCGGCGGCAATCAGCACCGAGCCCTGCGCGCCGAGGAAACCGGCGATGCCGTCCTGCGTGAAGGGCTTCAAACACGCGCAGACGATCCACTCCGGCTGGCGACCCGCGGGCTCGGGCTGACCCGGCCCCATCGCGCGCATCTGCTTCACGTAGCGCTCGAGCGTGCCGAGCACTTCGTCGACGTCGCGCGTTCCGCCGTAGATGGTGAGGCTCGTCTTCTCACCCTCGGCCTTGCCGCGCAGCGCCGCGATGTAGTCCTGCACGATCATCGCGCGCTGTTCTTCGCCGTAGTCGATGAAGTGCGGTTTGCCCGGAGAATAGAGGTACGCCCCGCCGCGCGTGCCGACTTGCATGGCGGCGATTTGATCCGTCAGCGAGTTCACCGCGTAGCGAGAGCCCTGGTGCTGGTAGCTCCAGATGTGCGTCGGCTCGTGCGCGAGGAGCACGCCGTTGAACGAGTCCCACGATTCGTCCTCGGGCCGCTCGGGCAGCGTGGTGCCGCGCTTCACCCCCCAGCGCGGGTCGGTCGGATCGACGTGAATGGTGTTGCCCACCACCATCGCGCCCGCACCCATGGTCTGCACACCGGTGGTGAAACAGAAACGCACCGAGGACGGGTCGAGCGTGTGCGCGAAGTTGTCCTCGATGCGACGCGCTTCGCTCTTCGTGAGGCCGCGACGCGAGACCGAGTCGGTGGTGGCGAGGATGTCGTTGATGGCCACTCCGCGCGCGGCACCGAGCGCGAGCAACCACTCGAGCTCGAGCGCGTCGACGATGAAGCCCAGCGTGTGTTTGCGCGCGAGTGATTCGAGCGTCTGCGTGAGCGCCAGCGCGTTGGCCTCACTCGCCACGCGTCGCAGCGCGTCCTGCACGCCGGGAGTCGCGATGCCGGTGAGCGCGAGGCCGACGAGCAACGCCTCGCGCTGATCAGTCGTCGCGGTGCGCAACACGAGGTCGGCCGGCACGTCGCGCGGCAGCAGCGGTTTTCCCTGCGGAGTGGGCGGGCTTCCCGAGACGAAACGCAGTTGTGCGGTGCTCATGACCCTCTCAACAAAGCACGAGGGTCCGACACTCAACGCGATGCTTCAATGGGGCGGTATCGTTCGGAAAATGAAGCGTCGAACGGCACTGAAAGCAGCGGCAGCGGCAGTGGTTGCGGGCAGCACCAAAGCGAGCGCGGCGGGGCCCAGCTTCATGCTCGAGACCATGGGCAAGTTGACGGTCACGCTGGGCTTCAAAGATCGCGACGGCAAAGAGAGCACGCAGACCTTCGAGCTCGGAGCCCTCGGCACGCTCGCCAGCCACGTCGGCGAGTACACGGTCGAGGTGCTCAACGTGCGCGCGTCGCGAAAAGACGTGCTCGCGCGCGGCACGTTCCGACACATCTACTCCATCGAATGACGAACTCCCGCGAGGCGCTGGACGTCCAGACTCCCTTGGCGCCCGCATGACTTCGCAGGCATCGCGCTCCCATGAGCGCGGGGACAGGACGCTGACCATGTGCGTCGCCTTCGTTCGATTCCCTTTCAACGCTCTGTTGCCCGGAAAGTTTCGGATCGATCAGTCGATTTACACACCTGACACGAACCTTATACAAAGATTGCACGTCGGAACTGGCGTCGTTAGGCTCGACGCATGTTCGAAGGCTTCGCGAACGTGTGGACGGCAGTGACGCTCTCGCGACGGCTCGGCGCGAAGAAGCCGCTGGCGGTGCGCGTGGCCGGAGAGAACGTCGTGTTCTTCCGCGACGTCGACGGCACGCCCCGAGCGCTGCTCGATCGCTGCCCGCATCGTGGCGTGAAGCTCTCGCTCGGCGAGCAGCGCGACGGAGCCCTGGAATGCCCCTTTCACGCGTGGAAGTTCGGCGGTGACGGCGGCGTGCGACACGTTCCGCTGAACCCCGACGCCAAACGCGAGCGGCTGTTCGCCACGTCCTTTCAGGTGCGCGAAGTCGGAGGGCTGTTGTGGCTCTACACCGCGCCCGACCCGCGACCGGGAGAGCCGGCCACGCGCACCGAGCCCGAAGTGCCGAGCGCGCTCACCATGTACGGCGCGGCGCGCACCTACCTCGAGGTCGAATGGAACGCGCACTGGACGCGAGCGATGGAGAACATGCTCGACAGCCCGCACGTGCCGTTCGTGCACCGCGGCACCATCGGGCGCTTCGTGCGGCCGTGGCTGCGCGACGACTCGCGCATGGACGTGACGTGGGAAGACGCTCCGTTCGGCGGGCGCACCACCTCGACGCTCGACGACCGCCACGACTCCGGAGCGCTGCTGGAGTGGTACCGGCCGAACGTGATGGTGCTGCACATTCCGACGAAGGGTGAGGTGTTCCGCATGCACGCCATCTGCGTGCCGGTCGACGCGAGCCACACGCGAATGATCGTCGCCGGCGCGCGCACCTTCGCCACGCTCCCGCTGCTCAACCCGGTCTTCAACTGGAGCAATCGCAAAATCGTCGAGGAAGACCGCGCGGTGGTCGAGAGCAGCCAGCCTGCCGAAGTGCCTCCTCCGGGTGACGAACTCTCGGTGCGCACCGACCGCGCCACGCTCCAGTTCCGCCGGTACTACTTCGAGAGCCTGAAGGACTCCTCGGCGTCACGCGCGCCCGTTCGAACGCTGAAAAATGTAAGTAAAAGCTTAGTTTTCTGAGAACCGCAGCTCGGCCCACGGAGCGCCGTCGCGTGTCGACTCGCAGTACCGCGCGGTGGGCTTCGCTCCGGGTGCCAGCGTCACCAGCCCTTCGAGTCGCCGCGCCGAGGTGCGCTCGTCAATCAACGCGTCGTACATCTTCTTCGGCGGCTCGTCGGGGTCCTGCCAGCCGCGCAGGTCGAACGCACCATCATGCTCCAGCGTGAAGACCAGCTCGCGCTCGACGGTGAAGGCCTGCGGCTCGGTGCAGCGCACGCCGACGTCGGGTGCGTCGGTCCACACGAAGGCTCCGGTCGAGGTGAACCAGTCGATGGGGTGACGCCGCTGAACCTCTTCTTCGAGCGTCGCGAAACGTTCGGTGTCGAAGCGGTTCGTCAGCCGCCGCGCGACCTCGGGGCCGACGGCGACCAAGCGGCCCTTCGACACCACGTGGAGCTGCCCCATGAAATAGAGCCCCTCGCCGCGCAGCTGCGTGGTTCTCCAATCGGCGGTGACCGCGAGGAACGCGCAGCCCCGCTCCTGCTCGACGAACGAGAAGCCGTAGTCGTTGGTGGTGAACGACGCGAGCGGGCCGAGCGTGTCGCTCACCACCAGATGCCGCCAGGTCTCGAGCGCGAGCCCGTTGCCGACGCCTTCGCGCACCGAGACCACCGACTCGCGCTTCCCGTCGCCGTCGAGGTCCACGCGCGCGTGATGCAGACCGTCGACTCCGAAGGCGAACGGGTACTCGGTGCGCCACGTCGTCTCGCCGAGCTTCAGCTCGAGGAACGGCTCATCGATTTCCTCGTCACTCAACGTCGCGCACGCGTTGCCCACGCAGTCACCGACGCGCGGAAAAAACTCCACGTCGCGGCACGCTTTCCATTCGGGCGGAGCCGCCGGCCGACGCCACACCGGCAGCGCTTCGGTCTTCGGCGTGCGCGGCACGAGCAGGCCATCACCCGAGTGAATGAGGTCGCCCGAAAGGCCATTCATGCTCTGCAACAGCGTCGGCCCGATGCCGGTTTGCAACGCGATGTGGCCCAGCGAGTCGCCTTCATCGACACGGTACACGCGCCATTGGGTGGCTGGAGGCTCCAGCGCGCCGTCGCAAGCGCTCAGCAACACCACTGTGGCCCACAGGAGACGTCGCGAACGCATGGCGGGCCCTTCATGCAAGGTCAGATCCGAATGGTTAACCGTGGAGGCATGAAGACACGTGAAGTTCAGAGATTGGTTCCCGCGCACAAGCAGCTCGAGGGCGGTGGTTTCGTCGTTCGCCGTCCGTTCCCGACGCCGGGGCTGCAGCAGGTCGACCCCTTCCTCCTGCTCGATGAAATGGGGCCGGTCGAGTACGAGGCGGGTGAAGCGGTCGGCGCGCCTGATCATCCCCATCGCGGCTTCGAGACCGTCACCTACGTGCTCGAGGGCGAGAGCGAGCACGAAGACTCCGCAGGCCACAAAGGCTTCATCGGCGCGGGCGACGTGCAGTGGATGACGGCGGGCAAAGGCGTGGTGCACGCTGAGATGCCCTCGCACCGCATGCAGAAAGATGGCGGGCGCATGCACGGCTTCCAGCTGTGGGTGAACTTGCCCAGGCGCGACAAGTTCATCGAGCCTCGCTACCAGGAGCTCCCCTCGTCACGCATTCCGACCGCGACCAGCCCCGACGGCCTCGTGAAGGTGAAGGTCATCGCCGGTGAAGCGCTCGGCGTGAAGGCGGCCATCGAGACGCGCACACCCATCGCGTACCAGCACTGGTCGTTGAAACCCGGAGCCGCGGTGCAGCAGCCGCTCGACGCGCAGTTCAACGCGTTCCTCTACGTGTTCAAGGGCGCGGTGAAGGTCGGCGACGACGCGCGCGAAGTGAAGGACGGCATGATGGCGATGCTCGAGCCGGGTGAGGTGGTGTCGATGCGCGCCGAGCAGGACGCCGAGGTGCTGCTGCTCGCGGGCGTGCCGCTGAAGGAGCCGATGGCGCGCTGGGGCCCGTTCGTCATGAACGAGTGGAAGGAGCTCGAGCAGGCGGCGGAAGATTTCCAGAGCGGTCGCATGGGTCGCATCGAGCGCTGAGATTCGACGTCAGTTCGAGGGGTTGAGGGCTCCCGTGAAAGAAAACCGGGAGCCCGGTCTCCACGGGGCATGAACCTCTCCCTCGCTCTCGTACTCGTCGTTCTCTCGCAGCGCGTTCCCAACCCCGGGCCTCCGCCCAACGCCGTCGGAGGCATCGCTGACTACGCCGGTCTCGCGCCGTACCCGGGCCCGACTGACGGTCTGCGTTTTCTCGTGTCGCGCTTCGACACGCCGCGCGCCATCACCACCAACGCGCAGGGTCACGATTCCGTACGACCTCGGCGAGTTGGGTGACCTCGTCGTCGATGCCGGCGGCGCGCTCTACTTCACGAACACGCTGCGCCACACGGTCTTCAAGATTCCGCACTACGCCGCGACGCCGGAGATTTTCGCGGGCCTCCCGCTGCCGATGCTGTGTCCGATTGGCTACCAGCCGCCGTGTTACGCGTTCGACTTCCGCGATGGTCGCGGGCAAGACGCGCGGTTCTTCTCTCCCGTCGGCCTCGCCATCGACACGAATGGTGACGTGCTGGTCGCCGACGAGGGCAATCACACCATTCGTCGCATCAAGCCCAACAGCGACGTCACGACGCTCTTCGCGTCAGCGCCCAATTTCTACCCGGAGAAGCTGGTGGTCGACGCGCCTCGCAACCGCATGGTGGTCATCAACGGGCAAATCTCGCTCGAAGCGGTGAGCTTCACCGGGCAAATCACGCACATCGCTGGCCTCTTCAACGGGCAGGCCGGAGTGATGGTCGACGGCGACGTCTCGTACGCGCGCTTCGGAGGCGCGAACAGCGTCGCGGTCGACGCGGCGGGCAACATCTTCGTGGCCGACTGGGGCATCGTCGGGAGCAGCTACGCGGGCGCGATTCGCCACGTGGTGCCTGGCCAGACCTTCCCGCGCACGCCGCAGTACAACTACTCGACCACCGTGCGCACGCTGCCGCTCACGCCAGCGCAGGTCTCGAACGGCCAGGGCTTCACGTGGATCAGCGACACCACGCTCGGAGGGAGCCTCACGCTCAGCTGGATCAACGGAAACACGCTGCTGCTCGCCGACCCCACGCGCCACACCGTGCGCACGGTCAGCTGGGCGTACCCCTGAACCGCGCTACTTCCGCAGCGCTTGCAGCAAATGAACGTACGCGGGGTTCTCTTCCTCGTCGTTCATGATGGACGTCTCGGCCTCGGTGATGAACTTCGTCACCGCGTCACGCTGCGCCGCTGGAATGCGCGGAGGCAGCTCATCGAACACGCCGCGCGGCCACTGCACGGGCGCGGAGGTCGAGGCTTCCGCGCACTCCGAGAGCAGCTGCGTCGCCTCGGCGGTGCGCCCCACCGACAACAACCACAGCGCGTAGAGCCACTGCGCCTGCGGGTCGTCGTTGGAGCGCACCTGCTCGAGCGTCAGCTCCGCCACGCCCTTGCCTTCGCAGGTGACGGCCGCGAGCAGCCACGAGGTGAAGTACGCGCCGCGCACGCCGCGCTCCACGAGTGGTTGGTACACGGTCTGCGCGTCGCACGAGCGATGCCGCGAGAGCAGCAGGTCGCCGTAGATGGCGCGGCCCTGAACGTCGTTGGGCTCGAGCGCAACCAACTGGTCGAACACCTCGCGCGCGACGTCGGCGTGCTTCGCGGCTTGTTCGGGGCGATTGCCCCACGTCTCGATGAGCACGCTCTGCTCGAGCAGCCCCAGCCACACGCGCAACACGCGCGGCGTGCGCGCCGACTTCGGCACCACCTCGATGCTCGCGAGGCCCTGCTCCGCAATCTTCATCGCTTCGTCGGGGCTCGACGGTTTGAACTTCGCCACCGCCTGGCGCGTGCTGCTCGCCGCGTGGTTGGTGAGGAGGAACGGGTCTTTCGGGTTGGCCTTCAGCGCCTGCACGTCGGTCGCGAACTCGAGCTCGATCCAATGTTGGAACGAATCGCCGTCGGCCGCGTTCTGCGCCGTCGTCGCGAGCCGCGCGTAGGCGAGCGTGAGCGCCTTCAGCCAGCGGTGGTTCTGCAGGTCTTGCTGGCCCCACGCACGCACCGCTTTTTCGGCGGCGGAGAGCTGGAAGAGCTGCGACTGATCATCCGTCACGCTCGCCACGTCGAAGCGGCCAATCGCACACATCACGCCCACCGAGCGGTAGTCGGCGTCGGTCGCGGCGCGCGGCACGTCGAGCGGGAAGCGCTGCACGCATTCGGTGAACACGCTCTTCGCCGCGTCGTGCCGGCCGACGGTGAGGCTGGTCGAACCAATCGCCTGCAGCGTGCGACCGAAGAGCAGCTCCTCGCTCTCCGAGAGGTTGCCCTGCGCGCGGTAGTAGACGAGTGACGGCGTGGCGATCTCGTCGAGGATGGGTTCGGCGCCCGGCAAGTACGCGAGTTGATCGATGAACGCCTCGAGCACCGTGCCCGACAACGCGCGCGCCTCGCGCCGTTGTCGATTGAGACTCATGGTGAACAACGAGCCCGTCACCACCAGCGCGAGGAACAGCGCGGTCACCGCCGAGGTCGCGAACTTGTGGCGCCTCACGAACCGCCACGCGCGAGAAACCGTCGTGTACTCGCGCGCGCTCACCGTGCGGCCCTCGAGCCAGGCCTGCAGGTCGGCGGCGAGCTGCGAGCAGCTCAAGTAGCGCGCGTCGGGGTTGCGTTGCAGCGCCTTGTGGCAGACGGCGACGAGGTCGTTCGGCGCTCCGGGTTCGAGTTCCTTCACCGGCAGCACGTCGTCTTTCAAGATGCGCGCGAGGCAGTCGACGGGGCTGGTGCCGAGGTACGGCGGGCGCCCAGTCAGCACCTGATACAGCATCGCGCCGATGCCCCACACGTCGGTGCGGTGGTCGATGATGTCGTGACGACCCGCGGCCTGCTCGGGGCTCATGTACGAGGGCGTGCCGACCGCTCCGACGTTGATGCCCGCGCTGATGTCGGGAGCGAGCGGCGCGTCACCGCTGGTGGTCTGCGCCTTCACCTTCGCGAGGCCCCAGTCGAGCAGGTACGTCTCACCGAAACGGCCGAGCATCACGTTCTGCGGCTTCACGTCGCGGTGGAGCACGTCGCGCGAGTGCGCGTACGCGAGCGCCTGCGTCACCGCGATGAGGTGCGGCATCAACTTCAATCGCGCTTCGAGCGTCTTCGCTTCGTCGAGCGCGGTGCCGAGGTGGCGGCCCTCGATGCGACGCATCGTGTAGTAGAGCGCGCCGTCGAGTCGTCGCCCGACCTCGTAGATGGGCACGATGGACGGGTGCTCGAGCTGGGCGCACAGACGCGCTTCGCGAAGAAAGCGCGCCTCCTGCTCCATCGACGCCATGGTGTCGAGGTCGCGACCCGCGCGCGTCTTGTGTAGTTCCTTCCACGCGACGGTGCGGCCGAGCACGTGGTCCTTGAGCGCGAGCACGCGGCCGAGGCCTCCGCGACCGAGCTCTTGATCACTGCTCGAGTAGCGGCCCGACATCTCGGGCACCACGAACTCCAGGCCCTCGAGTGATTCGCTGCTGACGATGCCGCGCTCGCCCGACGCAGAGGTGACGGTGTCGTCGAAGCCGACGAACGATTGCGTCAGCGCCTGCGCGCCGATGGTCAACGCGCTCAGCGCCCGCGCGGCCGTCTGGTGGGTCTTGATGCCGCGCGCGGCGCACGCCTCGAGGAGCGCGACGTCCGCGAGGGTGAGCACGCCTTCTTTGACGAGCCACGTGCCGAAGCCCGTTTCACCCGAGCGCGCGAACTTCGCTGCGTGGTGTTTCAGGCTCTCGGTGGTGAGGAACCCGAGCTGCACTGCGAGCAGCCCGAAGAGTTTGTCTTGCGAGGTGGTCGACACTGCGGTGCTTCTTACTTCTTTCAGGTCGAGCCTTACTTGTAGCCAACCTTCACGGTGCTGCGGACGATCATCGCGCCGGCGATGCACACGAGCTGATCAGCCTTCGCGCCCTCGGTGGCACCCGCGTACGTGCGCACACCGACGACCTTCTTGTTCATCGCCTTCGCCTTCTGCTGAATCTTCACGAAGCTCGCGAGCAGCGCCCACTTGCAGCTCTCTTCCTTGCTCTTGCCGAAGCCGCTGCTGCTGGCCGCCGACTGGTCTTCTTCCGCGCCCGCGACCGCCGGGCCGAAGCTGAACATCGCGGGGTCGACCTTCTCACCGTTCTTGGTGCTCATGCCGGCGATGTCGGCAAACGTCACGGTGACGATGTGGTCTGCCGCGAACGCGGGAACCGCAAAACAAGCAACGAGGACGAGTGCGAGTTTTTTCATGGCGCCTCTATAGCGCGAAGTCGCGGGCGAAATTCACGCGCCTTACTTCCTGATGCCCAGCAACAGTCCGTCTGGAGTCGGCACGCACACCGTGTCGAAATGGGACCTCGCCTCTTCGTGAAAGCGGCGCATCGCCGCAGCGCGGGGCGTTTCGTCGAGCAGATTGCTGAACAAGAAGACGTTGTCGCCGAGCAGCAGCCCGCCGGGGCGCACGTGCTTCGCGGCCCAGCGACCGTAGAGGTCGTAGCTCTCCTTGTCGGCGTCGATGAAGATGCCGCAGAACGGACCGTGCTTTTCGAGCGTGGGCAGCACATCGACACCGCGACCGACGTGCACCGTGATGCGCTGGCTCTCACCGGCCTTCTCGATGACCTGACGCGCGACCTCGGCGTGCTTCGGGTCGAACTCGATGGTGTGCACGTGACCATCGGGCGGCAACGCGCGCGCGAGCCGCAACGCCGAGTAGCCCGCGAGCGTACCCACCTCGACCACCTTCTTCGCGCCCGCCAGCCGCAGCAGCAGCTCGGTCAGCTTCGCCTCCGACGGCGCGAGCTGAATGGCCGGCATGCCCGCCTTCGCCGGAGCGTCGAACGCCTGCTGCAGCGCCGCGTCGTGCGGAGCGTGCGTCGCCGTCGTCCAGTCGAGAATCTGCCGCGTGAAATAGACGAGACCAGCGCGCGAGTCGTTGTCAGCCATGGGTCACCAGGTCTTGAGCAGCTTGAGTCGTTGGTTGGACATCACCGAGACCTTCTCGGTCAGCAGGCCGCTCACCTGCTCCTTGAAGGACTGCATGTAGGGCGCGGGCGCGTCGGCTTCACGCGCTGAATCGGGAGATTGGTCGAGCTCGAAGTCGGTCTCGCAGAGCAGCGTCTGCTTCTTCCAGTCGACGAGCGCGAGGCGCCCGCTGATGAAGCCGGTCGAATCGCGCGCCGGCTGCCGCCGTTCCCGCGCGTCGACGAGGAGCAGGTATTCGACGTCGCGCCGAATCATTCGCACGTCAAACGGCGCACCGTATTGATCAGCGCTGAGCGCCAGACCGATGCGGTCGCTGGTGAGGTAGTGCCACGACGCCTCATGTCCGCTCGGGAGCAGGAGGTTCATGTCGACTGCTTCGACTTCTGATTCGATCAAATCGTCGGGGCACGTCGCAGGAGCACCGCGGTCACTCATGCGCCACACGCGGCCCACGCCCCGCACGTTCTCGCGGAACATCGTCGTCAGGTGCGTGTCGCGGGACCCGCGAGCGATGACGCTCCAGCTCGCCTCGAGCTTCACTTCCTTGTCGAGCGAGGTGATGGTGTCGTCTTCGCCCAGCGCGAGGGAAGGGCAGTCTTCGGGGGTGACGCCGTCATTGAGCGCGACGAACCAGCGCGCCCCCCGCAGAAAGCAGACGTAGTTTCGGCCCACGCGCACCACGCCGAGGCGGTCGTCGAAGCGCTCGACCTTGCACTCGCCGCGCTCGTACTCGGACGTCTGCGCCAGCGCGAGTTCACACGCCCGCGCGTCGCTCAAGCGCGGCACTGAGTCGACGTCCGTCCACCCGATGTTCCCGAGCGCGAAGACCTGAGCGCACATCGCGGTGAGGCCACCGACGATGACGAGCGCCTGCAGTCTGGAGGGAGTGATCAGCGACATCTCGGGCAACACGTCTACACTCATTCCAGTGCTGCCACCGCACCTGCAGGAACGTGTCGCGCCGCGTGCGCCGAGTCCACGCGACGACGGAGCGTTCGTCATCTACTGGATGCGCATCGCCGCGCGCGTCACTGAGAACCCGGCGCTCGACGTCGCGCTGGCCGCCGCGCGCGAGCTGAAGAAGAAGGTGTTCGTCTACCACGCGGTGTCGGAGCGCTACCGCTACGCGTCCGACCGGCTGCACACGTATCTCCTCGAGGGCGCGCGCGACGTGCAGCGGCAGTGCGCGGAGTTCGGCGTCGGCTACGCGTTTCATCTCGAGCGCGAAGGAGCCAGAGAACCGGTTCTGCTGGACCTCGCTCGACAGGCTTCGCTCATCGTCACCGACTTCATGCCCGTCGAGCCCTTCACCTCGTGGGACGCGGAGGTCGGCAAGGTCGCTCCGCTGTGGAGAGTCGACGCGTCGTGCGTCGCGCCGGTGTTCAGCGCCGATGCCTTCGAGCGCGCGTCGTCGTTTCGAGAAGCGCGGCGTACGGCGTGGGAAGCCGCGTGCCGTACACTGTACGTCTCCGAAGCGCCGCCGCCTTACGGTGTATGGCTGCCGTCGAGTCTTCCCTTTACACCGCTCGATTTGCAGAGCGCGTCGATTCCCGAACTCGTCGCCTCGTGTGACATCGACCACACCGTCGCGCCGGTGCATCACTCGCCCGGAGGCACCACCGCCGCGCTCGCGCGCTGGACGACGTTCCGCGACACGAAGTTGGTGCACTACGAGTTCGACCGCATGGCGCCGCTCAAAGAAGGCACCAGCCGGCTCTCACCGGCGCTGCACTTCGGTCACCTCTCTCCGTTCCTCGTGGCGCGCGAAGCGGCCGCGCGAAAGGGCGCCGGCGCCACCAAATTCCTCGACGAGTTCCTCGTGTGGCGCGAGCTGGCGTGGAACTTCTGTCTGCATCACCCGAAGCACGACACCGTCGAAGCGCTGCCTCAGTGGGCGCGAGAGACGTTGAAGCAGCACGAGCGTGATGGCCGCAGCTGGCTCCCGTCGTGGGAACAGCTCGCTCGCGCGCAGACCGGCGACCTGTTGTGGGACGCGGCGCAGCGACAACTGCTCACGCACGGAGAAGTGCACAACCACGTGCGCATGACGTGGGGCAAGCAACTGCTCAAGTGGACGCGCACCGCCGCCGAAGCGCTCGCGCTGATGATTGATTTGAACCACCGCTTCGCGCTCGATGGGCGCGACCCGGGCTCGTACGGCGGCATCCTCTGGTGTCTCGGCGCGTTCGACCGGCCCTTCGAGCCCGAGGTTCCGATTTTCGGCACCGTGCGCGCGCGCGACACGAAGGTCGAAGCCACGCGCTTCGCGGTGAGTGAGTACGAGCGACGCGTGCACCGGGCCGCGCGCGGAAGTCCGCTCACGGTCGCGGTGGTCGGTGCCGGAGTCGCCGGGCTCGCCGCCGCGCGCGCGTTGAAAGACGCCGGCCACGGGGTGCGCGTCTTCGAAGCAGCTCCGCAGCCCGGTGGACGCTTGGCGACGGTGAGTGAAGGCGAGCTGCGCTTCGACCTCGGCGCTCCGTATTTCACGGTGAAGGACGAGCGCTTCGCTCGCTGGGCGCGCGCGTGGTGGCAGGAGCGCGTGCTGACGCGGTGGAACGGCACCATCGAAGGCGAGCCACAGCGAGTGCACGCCAACGAGCTGGTGCGGCTGCTCGGTGCTCCGGGAATGGACGCGGTGGTGAAGCGGCTCTCGCTCGAGCTCGACGTGCGCTTCGAGACCGAGGTGCGCGGGCTGACGCGCGACGGAGCGCGCTGGCGATTGCTCGACTCCGAAGGTCACGCGCTCGGAGAATTCGACGTGGCGGTGGTGGCGACGCCTCCGTCCATCGCTGCCGAGCTGGTCGACCCGTCGTCGTACGAGCTCGGCTCCAGGCTGCGCGAGCTCGTGTCACAACCATGTTGGTCGGTGCTCGCGCAATTCCCGCAGGGCACCGGCGTGGCGTTCGACGGCTCGTACAGCCACGTCGGCCCGCTGGGGTGGATGGGAAAGAACTCCAGCAAACCAGAGCGGCCTCAGTTGCCCGGCGAGTCGTGGGTGCTCCACGCCAGCGCCGAGTGGAGCGCCGCGCACCGCACGCAGACGCCCGAAGAAGTACTGCCGGTGTTGCTCGAGGCGTTTTTCGTCACCACGGGTGTGCGACCGCTCGAGCCGTCGTTCGCGAAGGCGTTCCTCTGGAAGCACGCCAGCGTCGCGAAGCCGCTCGGTGCACCGTGTCTGTGGGACGAGAAGCTGCAGCTCGCGGTGTGCGGCGATTGGCTGCTCGGCAACACGGTCGAGCACGCGTTCCTCTCGGGGAGCGCGGCGGCGGGACGCATCAACGCGCTGCCAGGTGGACCGCTGACGGAGACAGAACCTCCGCACAGCCCGGGACAGCAACTCTCGCTGCTCGGCTGACGCTCACGCGGTGTACACGCGCGCGCATGTTCAAGGACCAGGTGGTGTGGATTACCGGAGCCTCTTCCGGAATCGGCGAATCGATGGCCGTGGCGTGGGCGAAGGCGGGCGCGAAGCTCGTGCTCTCCGCGCGCCGTCGTGACGAGCTCGAGCGCGTCGCGAAGGCCTGCGGGACGAGCGACATCCTCATTCACCCGCTCGATCTCGCGAGCGGCAGCGACTTCGAAGCCGACACCCGCGCGGTGCTCTCACGCTTCGGTCGCATCGACGTGGTGGTGCACAACGGCGGCATCAGTCAGCGCTCGTGGGTGAAGGACACCGCGATGGACGTGCACCGTCGCATCATGGAAGTGAACTACTTCGGCGCCATCGCGCTGACGAAGGCCACGCTGCCGACGATGCTCGAAGCGAAGCGTGGTCACGTGGTGGTCATCAGCAGCGTGATGGGAAAAATCGGAACGCCGCTTCGCTCCGCGTACGCAGCGAGCAAGCACGCGCTGCACGGCTACTACGACTGTCTCCGCGCCGAGGTCGCAGACTCGAACGTGAACGTGACGGTCATCTGCCCGGGCTTCGTCAGCACCAACGTGTCGAAGAACGCGCTCACCGCCGACGGCTCTCCGACCAACAAGACCGGTGACGACATCGCCAACGGCATCTCGCCCGACGTGGCAGCGGCGCAGATTCTCAACGCGGTGCGCGCGAAGAAGTCGGAAGCGTACGTCGGCCGCATCGGGAAGGACCGCCTCGCGCTGACGCTGCAGCGGTTCGCTCCCGGCGTGCTGGAGCGGCTGGTGCGCAATCAGGTCCCGAAATGACGTCGTGCACTGGCAGCAGGTCGCCTCGATGCGCTAGAGCGCGCGCCCCATGACCACCAAACCCCGGGCCGAGAAGAGCGCGAAGACCAAGCGCGCCGTTGCTGCGAAGGCGAAGCTGACCACTGGCGCCAAGCGCGCCGTGAAGCGCGTGCGCGTGCAGATGGTGAAGCCGACTCCGTCTGCGCCGACGCACACCGTCGTGACGCGCGACGAGATGAGCGCGCTCGAGACGGTCGCGGTCGTCGAGACGAAGCAGGTGGTGACCATCGAGCGCGCCGAGCTCGAGCTCATGATTCGCCGCGAGGCGTTCAAGCGCGCGCAGGCGCGTCAGTTCCGTGGTGGTTCTCCGGCGAACGACTGGTTCGCTGCCGAGGCGGCGGTGAAGGCCGAGCTTTCGTCGCGCGGCGTGCAGTTGCCGAACTAACCGAACTCAGTGGAGCTGATGCCGTCGACGAGCCAGAGCTCATGCGGTTTCGAGGACTGGCGAGGGCGACGGTTGATCAGCGCAACTGAGTTCAAGGATATGACGGCGACATGCGTCTCTCTGCGTTGGCACTGAGCATCACGCTCGTGGGTTGTGGAACGCCCACCGGCACTGATGCAGGCATCGATTCCGGCGTGAACACCGGCGGCATGGACTCGGGCTTCGACGCCGGGCCCGCGCCGATGTGTCTCGTCGATCGCCTCGATGCGGGGAACACCGACGCAGGGTGGGACGGTGGTTACGACTTCTCGTGCCTTGGGCAGCCTCGTCCCGGAGGGGGGCAGGCCGAGCTCGTTCTCAGCGGCATCACGACGCGCGCGGGTTTCTCGCGCACGCCGATGGCTGGAATTCAGCTCGACCTGGTTTTGCTCGATGGCACGGTGGTCGCGACCACCTTCTCGAATGACGCGGGCGCGTACACGCTCAAGCACGACGCGGGCTGTCTGCCCTTCGACGGAGAAGTGCGCGCCACTTCACTCGACGTCGATGCCGGTTTCGCCGTGGCGTACGCGCTGCCTGACGCGCCCTGGCGCTACGACCGCGGTGGGCTCGAGCTGGTGATGTTCGACTACCAGACGCAGGGTCTCGCTGCGGCGCTCGCCAACGTCACGCTGGTCGACGGCAACGCGGCGCTCGCGATTTCGGTCGAAGACTGCGCCGGCAACTCGGTCGAAGGCGCAGTGGTCACGGTGCCCATGGGCGACGTGCGGTACGTCGGTGCGAGCGGCCTGCCGTCGAGCATGCTGAGCGCGACGTCGTCGTCGGGCGATCTGATCATCTTCAACGTGCCGGGCACGAGCATCAGCGTCACCGCCACGCTCGACGGTGGAGTCATCGGCCAGCGCACCTTCCCGGTGCACCCGCGCGCCGTGACGGGCAGCTTCCTCTCGCCGTGAGCTAGACTCCGCAGCTCGATGCTTCGTGTCGCGCTGTGCTGCGCTTTCGCCGTCGCGACCTCTGCACTCGCGCAACCGACGCTCGGCTCGTTGATCGAAGCGAAGCCGGGCAACGAGATCGAGCCCACGCCTTTCTATTGCTTCGGCACCGGAGTCGCGTCGACGCCCGACACCTACGTGATGTGGTGGCAGGACGACCGCTCGTCGTTCCCGCAGCTCTACGGCGCGATTCTCGACGTCGACGGCGGCGTGCAGGTGCCCGGCGTGCGGCTGTTGATCAACCACGCTGATCTCCCCGACGTCGGCGGCGCCGTCGCGTGTCGCCGCGGCAACACCTTCACCTTCCTCGTCACGTCGTCGTCGCAAGCGACGGGCGTGCTGCTCACCGACCTGCAGCTGCAGCGGCAACAGTTCGCACGCATCGGCGGCTACCAGATTGGCTCGACGGCGCTGAGCTGCGGCACCACGCCGACGGTCTGGGCCTTCACCGACATCTTCTACCCCGCGGGTCCGGTCGGGCACTTCATGCTGCGCGTGAACGGCGTCGACGGCGACGGCGGCGTGTTCGAGCTCGATGGAGGCAACCCGCTGGTGCCGGAGCTCAACGTCGCGACGAGTGAAGGCGTGGGCCCGGCCATCGCGTCCGACGGAGTTCGCTCGCTCGTCGTGTGGTCCGGCAATCCCGACGGTGGAGCCAATGGCCTCGACGTGTTCGGCGCGCTCGTCAGCGGCACCAGCGTGTTCGCTCCGTTTCTGATCAGCGGCGGCTCGGGTGATCAATCGAACCCGCAGCTCTCGTGGAACGGAGGCGCGAGCTTCTTCGTGTCGTGGGAAGAAGGACTCGCGCCGGTGCGCGACTTGAACCTCGCGCGCGTGTCGACCACCGGCACCGTGTTGAGCGCCGGCTTCCTCGCGAACACGAGCGAAGACGAATACGGGCAAGCGCTCGGGTTCGACTCCTCGACCATCGTCGCTGCGTGGCTCACCGGCGCTCCCAAGCCGACCACGCTGTGGCTGGGCACCGCGCCGGCGACGACGCAGCCGCAATTCATCTTGCGCGATGACTACGTCGACGAAGTGCACCTCGCGTCGGCGCGCGACGGGCAGACCCTGGTGCAGTACCGGGACTTCACGCGCAACATCCACTCCGTCGCGCAGTTCGTGAATCGCTTCGACGCCGGAGAGGTCGTCGACCCGCTCTTCGCCCGCCGCGCGCAGCTCGAGCCGACGGTGCTCTCGGGCGAATACGGCTTCGCGGCGCTGTGGACCGAGAACGGCTCGCAGCTGCTGGCGCTGCTGGGTGGCGATGGCGGCGTGGTGGACCTCGGCAACTTCGAGGTCGGTCGGCACATCGGCGGCTCGCCGCACGGGTTCATGTTGCTGACGCCGGGCGCGAACTTCACGCAGGGCGTGCGGCTCAACCAACGGCTCGTGCAAGTGCCGCCCGTGGTGTCGTTCATGAACAGCCCCGCTGAGAGCGCGAGTGACCCCGAGTGGACGCCCGAGGGCTTCACCTTCGCGACGGCGAGCGAAGACGGCGGCGTGACGATTGATCAACTGCTGCACGACGGTGGGCTCGGCGCGCATCAGCTCGTGTCGAGTGGTGAGCCCGAAATCTTCAACCTCGACGTCGCGTACGCGGGCAACTCCAACACCACGCTCGTCTCGTGGAGCGAGCACTACCTCGTGCATGCGCGCTGCGTGACGGGCTTCGGTGTCGGCGGAGTTCCCATGGTCGGTGCGCGACGTGACGTCGGCCAGGGGCACTACGAAGCGCGGCCGCGCGTCGCGAGCTCGGGCAGCGAATTCCTCGCGGTGTGGGTCTCCGAGCGCCCGATGTTCCCGTACACGCCGCTCATCGTCGCGCAGCGGCTCGACGCGTCGTGTCTGCCGGTCGGGTCGTTGATTGAAATCGGAGAGGCCGTCGACCCGTGGAACTCTGGCCCTCGAGTCGTGTTCGACGGGCTGCAGTACGTCGTGGTGTGGGCGAGCAACGTCGACCCGATGAGCGACCTCGTCGGCGTGCGCGTGCAGGTCGACGGCAGCGTGACCGGCCCGTTCCCCGTCGTCACGCAGACCGGCTCCGACGTCGAGCCGACGCTCGCTCCGCTGGCGCCCGGACACTGGGTGGTGGGCTTCACGCACTTCTTCGCTGACGAGGCTTCGTCGTCGCGCCGGTTCTTCGTGCGCCGCATCGACGACCGGCGCAGCGGAACCACGTGCGACAACGGTTCGCAGTGTGAGAGCGGCGTGTGCGGCGAGGGCACGTGCTGCAATCGCGCGTGCGCGACGGCGGCTGATCAATGCGAGACGTGCGCGGGCACCGGCCAGTGCCGACCGCGCTCGACCGGCACGGTCTGCCGGCCGTCGGGCGCTTCGTGCGACGTCGCCGAGACGTGCGACGGCACGAACGCGACCTGCCCCGCAGACACCTCGGGCATGACGTGCACGCTGTGTGACGGCACGCCGGTCATCTTCGCCGTCGAGTGCGGTGTGCCGTTCACGCTGCCGATGAACGCGATTCCGATTCCCGATGGTGGAATGCCCATCACGTACGGAGTGCGGAGCTGCGACGCGACTCCACTGCCCACCGGGCTCGCCGTGAATTCTTCGAGCGGCGAGCTGATGTGGACGCCGCCCGCGGGCATGGGGAGCACGCGCGTGCTCGTCGTGGGTCAGGGGCCGAACGCGTCAGCGACGCAGGTGGTGCAGCTCGACCTCTCGTGTCCCGTCGACGCGGGTGTCGACGCAGGCGTCGATGATGCGGGCGTGAACGACGCGGGCGTCTCGCAAAGCGATGCAGGACTCGGTGCCGACGGAGGCGAACTTGCGCCTCGGCGACTCGCAGTGGGATGCGGGTGTGACGCGAGCGGTGGATTCTCAGTGCTCGTCCTGCTCGCGTTGCTGCGGTCACGTCGTTCGTGGTTGAAGCAACGCTGATGTCTCGACTCACCGCCCTGCTCTGTCTCTCTGCGCTCACCGCCTGCGGCCCCACGATGAGCGGGACGGACGCGGGCATCGATGCTGGTTCAGACGGAGTCGATGCTGGCAGCACCGATTGCCAGGAGCCGTACCGCCGCTGCGAGCTCGAGTTCCGCTTCCGCGCGCTCGATGAGCAGACCGTGTCGCTGCGCGGCACCTTCGCTCCCGACGGGTGGACGGTCGGCGTGCCGATGGTGCGTGAAGGCAACCAGTGGGTCGCGCGCATCACGGCGGGCTTCGGCAGCGACGTCGAATACAAATTTCTGATCAACAACTCGCTGTGGGTGACGGATCCAGCCAACACCGTACTGTCGGCTGGAGGCAACAGCGTGCGCGCGAACGTGTCGTGCACGACCTTCACCTGCGAACCGAATTCACCGCAGGCCGCGGCGTTCGACTGGCGCGACGGAGTGATGTCGTTCGTCTTCGTCGATCGCTTCTTCGATGGCGACCCGTCGAACAACTGCACCATCGCGGGAGCGGACCCGAGCGGCCAGTACAAGGGCGGCGATTGGAAGGGCGTCTCGCAGAAGATTCGTGACGGCTACTTCGCGCAGCTCGGCGTCAACGTGTTGTGGCTCACGGTGCCGGTGAAGAACGCCACGGTCGGTGGCCTCGGAGCGGACGGCCGCACCTACTCCGCGTACCACGGCTACTGGCCCATCGACCTCGAGCAGACCGAGTCGTGCTTCGGCAGCAAGCAAGACCTCGTCGATCTCGTCACCACCGCGCACGCCAACGGCCTGCAGGTGCTCTTCGACTTCGCGATGGTGCACGTGCACTCGAGCTCCGCGCTCTTCACGCAGCACCCCGAGTGGTTCTGGCCGCTCGCGTACAACGGTGGGCAGTGCGTGTGCGACGACGGCAGCGTGTGCCCGTGGAACGCGCAGGGTCAGCGCTGCTGGTTCACGAGCTACCTGCCGCACTGGAACTACACGGTGGCCGCGGCGCGCGAGTACTCGGTGCAGCAGGCGGTGAAGCTGCTGGTCGACACCGGCGCCGACGGTTTCCGTCTCGATGCCATCAAGCACGTCGACCAGTCGTGGCTGCTCGCGCTGCGCACCGAAGTCGAGAAGGTGGCTGCCACGCGCAGCCCGCGCCCGCGCATCTACTTCGTCGGAGAGACCTACGACTTCGGCAACCGCGACTACTTGAAGTCGTTCGTCGACCCGAAGACGAAGCTCGACGGGCAGTTCGACTTCCCGCTCCGGCTGCAGGTGCTGGAGAGCATCATCTCGCGCCGCGCGCCGATGACGTCGCTGCGTGACTTCGTCGCGACCAATGACTCGTTCTACGGAGCGAATTCGCTGATGAGCCCGTGGGTCGGCAACCACGACCTGGGCCGCATCATTCACATGGCCGAAGACACGCCGATGTGGGGCGACCCGTATTCCGACGGCAAGGACCGCGCGTTCAACAACCCGCCGCAGGTGCCCGGGTATCTCGCGCCGTTCGAGCGCATGGCGAACGCGTTCGCGTTCCTCTTCACCAGCCCTGGACTCCCACTCATCTATTACGGCGACGAAATCGGGCTCGCGGGTGGCGGTGACCCCGACAACCGGCGCTTCATGCAGTGGAGCGGGCTCTCGTCTGATCAACTCTGGCTGCGCGCGCGCATCGGAGCGTTGGGCCGTCTGCGTCGCGACCACGCGGCCCTGCGGCGCGGCAAGCGCACGTCTCTGTCCGCGACCAACGACACCTTCGTGTACTCGATGAGCGACGGCGTCGAGACGCTCTACGTGGCCATCAACCGCGGCGACACCGAGCAGACGGTCAGCGGCCTGCCGAGCGGAGCGTTGAGCGACTTGCTGAACATGGAATCGGTCGCCGGGCCTTCGGTGCGAGTGCCCGCACGCTCGACGCGCGTAATGAAGCAGTAGCTCCTGATCAGCGCGGCGTGCCGAAGCGCACGCGAAAGCCGTAGGGGTCGCGCACCACGAAGTCGCGCAGGCCGTATTCCTGATCAGCCAGCGCACGCACGTACGGCACACCGCGCTCGCGGCACCGCGCATCCATCGCGTCGACGTCGCGCACCACGAAGCGCAGCTCGATGCCGTCGTCGGGACCCGTCGGGCGCGGCACGTGCGAGAGCATCACGCGGCCTCCTTCGAGCTCCAGCTCGGCAAAGCAGCTCTTCTGCGCCGCGGTGTTCCGCAACAGCGTGAAGCCCAGCGTGTCGCGGTAGAAGGTCACGCCGGTATCGACGTCGGGCACCAGCAACTCGGCCGCGAGCGCCGGAAAGCCCGCATCACTCGGAGCGCCATCGTCGACGCACGTGTCGTACGGATGCAGGCCGGCGTTGCAGCCGACGAGCAGCACACTCAGCGCGGCGAGAGCGCGAAACATTTCTCGAGCCCCTCGAGGTTCGTGAAGCGCGGACCGTCGGCCTTCTCGGTGCGCAACAACTCGACACCCGCGCCGGCCCACAAGCCGCGCACCTCGGCCTCGACGACCGAGTGCGGAGGTCCGTCCATCTTCGACTGGTCGTATTCCACGGTGACGAGCAGCCCGCGCTTCGCCGTCGCCGGCAGCACCGTGCGCAGGTGCGCCACGTATTTCGCGCGCGTCGCCTCGGGCAGGGCGATGAGCGCCGCGCGGTCGTAGAGCGCCGTCACGTCCTTCAAGTGCTCGCTCGTCACGTCAAAGACGTCACCGGCGAACACGGTGATGCCCTTCGCTTCGTACCGCTTGAGCTTGCCCTCGCTCGACACGCTTGGCGTGAGCGACTGCTCGGAGAAGAACGCGCGCACCGCGTCTTCCACCCACTCGACGCCGATGACGCGAAAGCCTTTCGACGCGAGCCACGCGAGGTCGAACGCCTTCCCGCACAGCGGCACGAAGACCACGCCCGGCGGGCCGAGTCGGTCAAGGAACGCCTCGAGGTGATGGTTCGCGGTGCCTTCGTGAAAGCCGATTTTTCCTTCCGACCAGCGGGCGCTCCAGAAGTTCTGCTCCATGCGCGACGCTTACTCCTACGCTCGGGCGCATGTGGGCCGAACTCAGCGCGCCGAAGATGGAGGCGCACTTCCTCGACTTGACGCGGGCGCCTCGCGACGCTGTCCACGCGAAGACCGCGGTCGAGTTCTTCACGAAATTTCCGATTCGTTTTCGCGAGCAACTGGGCACCGCGGCCGCCGCCACCGGAGTTGCGTGGCTGCACGGCGCGAAGGGCACGGCGTTCGCGAAGCTGAAGTCACCGAAGGCGCCGAATGAGCTCGTGCCCGTCTGGCATGCGCGCGTGACGAGGGCGCTGCAGCTCGCGCTCGGGCCACGCGCGAAGTGGAGCAGCAAGAAGGCCGACGCGACCCCGCTCCCCACGAAGAAATTCCACGAGGCGTGGCTCGAGCGCGCGGAGCACGTGCATCGCGACGAGCTCGACTCACTGCTCGAGACCTTCGCGAACGGGCCCGCGACGCAGGTGGCCGAGCGCGCCGTGATGCTCGCCGCGTTTCCGGTCGACGCGCGAATCGCGGACGCCGCTGCGAACTTCATTCTGCGTCCGTCCATCAACGCGAGCGCCGAAGCCTCGGTCTTCACCGTGTGTGCGCTGCTGTTGTGCGTGCACGGCAATCGCTCACATCGCAAGACGGCCGAGCACCTGAGCAGCACGGTGCCGTCGCTCATCTGGCTCGAGCGCGCGTTGCCCGACGTCGAAGGCGTCGTCGCGCCCGCTCCGACACGCCCGAAGACGAACGCGCCGAGCAACGAAACCGACTTTCTGAAGCTCATCGCGCAAGCGCCGGGCGACGACGCGCGCGTGGCGACGTTCATGGACTGGCTGCTCGAGAAGAATGACCCGCGCGGCACGTTCCTCTCGCTGCAGCGCAGCGGCTCGACGAAGGGCGTGGCGACGCTGCTCAAGAAGCACGAGAAGACCTGGCTCGGCTCACTCGCGAAGGGCGCACTGAAAGGGCGCACCGTGTACCGGGGCGGCTTCGCGCGTGAAGTCACCTTGCGCTGCGGGCGACCGGCCGACGTTCCGCTCGCTGATGAGCCGCTCCTCGCGCTGCTCGAGTCACTCGACGTGCACGGTGGAACCAACCTGCCGATTCCCGAGTGGCTGAGCGCGGCGAAATTTCCGTCGCTGCGACGATTGATCAGCGCCCCGTGGATTTTCGCGCGCGTTCCCGATTCCGTGTTGACGCCGCTCGACACGCTTGGCGTCGAGGGCAACTTCGTGAAGAAGCCCGACGAGCTGCTCGCGGTGCTGACGCGTCCACTCCCGAACCTGCGAACGCTGGAGCTCGTCGGCGATTGGCGCGAGGGCGCAGCCGAAGTCGCGCGCGTGAAGACGCTGACGCGCATCGTGGTCGAGACGCATCAACCCGAGCTGTGGTCCTCGCTGCCGAAGGTCGAGCTGCGCGAAGCCCACTTCAGGGACAAAAGCCCGGCGGCGGGCTCGTCGACGGCACGCTGAACTCGCGCACCACGGGCTTGCTGCCCTTGTCCGCTCCGGTCTGCACACGGCTCACGGTCGCGATGCCGTTGTAGAGGTCGCCGAACTTGAAGCCCTCGGCGCCGAGCTCGCCGCGCTTCCACACGCGACACGCGCCGATGTCGTCGATGACCATCAGGCACTTCGAATTTCCGTACACCACGGTGAGCGTCTCCAACTTCGCGTCAGCCGCGAGCGTCTTCGAGTTCACGTTGCGACACTCGGTGCCCTTCAACGCGCGCTGCGGCCCCGAGAGCAACTCGCCCGCCCGCGCGACCGCGGGACCGAACGGGCTGCGCAGGCGACCAATCTGCACACTCCCCTGCTTCGGAGCCGCCGCCGACTTCTGCGTCTCGAGCGTGAGGTCCTTGGTGTCGTCTTCCACGCGGTAGCGCCAGGTGGTGGTGGTCACGATGAATTCCACGTTCCAGCCATCACCCTCGACGCGCGGGTTCGAGATTTCGACCGACTCCACCGACGTCACACGCCGCAGGAAACCGAGCTCGCACATGAAGCCCGTGGCGTTCGCCGATTCTGCGCGCGCGTGAATCACGATGGGAAAGGCATCGACCGGCCCGAGCGTCTTCTGCGCGCCGCGCACCAGCGTCAGTTCGGTGAGGCCGTACTTCGACGCCAGCTCGCGCATCGACGCTTCGGCTTCATCGACCGACGGAGTCTCGGGCAGCAACGACTTCGTCCCGTCGAGCTGCGTCTTCTTCACCGAGATGACGCCGTCCTCGTTTCCACTCCCGAGGCGCGTCGACGACTTCACGGTGTGTTTGTCGAGCGACGAAGCGCAGACGCACGAGCCCTTCACCACGCCCTTCTCGACCTTCGCGCTCGGTGAAGAGCACAGCCGCGCCGTCACCATGCCACCGAGCAACTCTTCGGCTTCAGCCGTGGTGCCTTCGGAGAGCTCGACGGAAAACAGCCCCGGCACGCGCGAGTACTGCACGCGCGAGAGCACCACCGACTCGGGCATCTGATTCGAGAGCGACGCGAGGAACGCGCAGCTGTTGCCGGTCGCGTCGATGAGCTGACGGTGAATCGCCAGCCGCCGCTCGAGCGTGCCCGTCACTTCATCAGCGTGCGCCGCGAACGGCAGCACCGCCGCCAGCGCGCACGCGATTCGGAAAATCACTTCCACTCGATGGGCTGATCAGGCGTGCCCCAACCCGAGCCGTGCGACACGCGGCGGCCATTCGAGTTGTAGAGCTCGATGTTGAACGAGTCGTGCGTGAACTGGGCGACCACCGTGAACTTCTCGCCGCCCGCAGTGAGCTTGCGCGCGACGGGAGCATCGATGAGCCCGTCCATGCGCTCGGCCTGCTTGGTCTTCGCGTCGAACGACTTCTTCGCCGACGACGAGAGTTCCGACGGGTCGATGGAAGGCAGCGCCGCCGCGTTCCACTTCGGAGTGACGAGCACTTCGACGGCCTCGCGCGCGGCGTACGTCGGCGTGCGGAAGGTCTCGGCGATGGTGGCGGCGAGCTGACCGACCTGGCCCATCTTCGCGCGCTCCTCGGGCGAGAGGCCGTTGCGGTCGACGTCGTACGCGTTGACGAGCTTCTCCTTCGCCTCGGCGAGCGCCTTGGTGATGTCGCTCTTGGTCACCGCCGCACCGGCGCGAGCGTCGAGGTGGTCCATGAAACGGAAGAACGTGTCGACCAGCGTCTTCTCGGTGCCCGTCAGTTCCTTGAGCTTCTTGGTGACGTCAGCGCGGCTCGCGCGACCGTCGGTTCCAGCAGCGTCGGTGATGGTCTTGGCTGCGCGTTCGAGGACGTGGGCGATGGAGGCACGGCTGACGTTGGGCATTCCGACGTCATAGCGCACGAACGAACTTTTCAACGCCTGCCATCGAATCGAGTTTCGCGGTGACGTGCTTGCCTTCGGCGCCGACGACCAGCTCGGTTTCCTTCGGTGCGAGAGCAGCCAGCGAGTGCAACGCGCCCAGGAATCGCTCGACGTCCGGAGCGGGGATGCCCTTGAAGTCGGTGTTGCGGTGCCAGAACAGCACACTCGCTCCGCTGTCCTGGCGATGTGAGAGCTCGATGTAATAGTTCTTCTGATTCCGGCACCGCACCTGAATGCGCTTCACCGGCTCGGAGCCGAGCTCGTGTTTCACGCCGCCGATGCTCAGCGAATCGAACGTCACTCCGAAGTCGGTGGTGAGCAGCTTCCACACCGCTTCGATCTGCGCGTCTTCACGCAGCGGAGCCTTCACGTCGAACGACACGCGACGCGGACCCTCGGCCTTCGCGACCTTCAAGTTCTTGAAGACCGCGAGCAGTTCCTTCTCTTCGTCGGGCGAGGGCCACAGGCGTTCCAGCACCGTGAAGTTCTGCGAGACCCGGCAGCCCTCGTATTCGACGGTCTTCACCTTCGATTTCTCGAGCGCCTTCCATTGCGACTCGGTCGGAGTTCCACGCTGGATTCTCAACACCTCGAGCTGCGGGAGCAGCGCTTCGACGAACGGAAGCGACTCGAGGTGCACGGTGAGGTGACGCACGCCTTTCAGTGAAGCGAGGTCCACGGCCGGGTCGTCCCTCGTGAGCCACACGGTAATCCGCTCGAGGTTGCCGCCGGCCTTCGACTCGACGAGTGGAGCGAGGTCGCGGTGCTGCAGCGTGAACTCGAGCTCCTTCACCAGCGGGAAGTTGCGGTGCGCGAGCGCGTGGTGCACTCCGAGCGTGAACGTCGGCCAGGTGACGAGCTTCTCGACCGTGCGCCACTCCTGGTGTTCGAGCAGCGCGCGCAACGCGGCCTCTTGATCGCCGAGTACGGGTCCCTGCACCAGACAGCTCGACACGAAGCCCGCCTTGAAGACCGGCACTTCGGTGCCTCGCGAATAGCCGCTCGTGAACCAGTCTGAGATCGGCCCCGCCCACGCGCGCCAGTGCTGCTTGATCAGACTGCGCATGCGCGACTCCGACTTCGCCGTCGCCGGAGCCAGCTGCAGGCTGATCAATTCCCCGCGCGGATCTCCTTGCTGCGTGAGCCAGTCGCCGTACACCGCGCGCAAACCGAGGTCGGACGGGTTCGCGTACACCGCCGCCAACAACTCCTCTCCGCTCTTGCCGCGCTCCTTCTTCGTAGCGGTCGACGTCGCGAACGGCGCTTCGAGCTGAGCGAGCAGCTTCTCTTCGCTCGCGGTGAGCGCCGGCACCTTCACTTTGCTGATGGCCGCGACGGAGCGCTCCTCGAGCTTGCGACTGTTGCGCGCGTAGTAGGTGTTCTTGGTGCGCGTGAGCTGCCGCTCGAGCAGTTCCTTCGTGCGCACGTCGGCGAGTTGATCGAGCCGCTTGAACAACGGCCGATAGAGATTGATGGCCGATTCGCTCACGTATTGCGTGAGGTCGATCTGCTGCGCGAACGCCTGCGCCACGCGAGGGTCGTCGGGAAGTTTCGCGAGCGCGCGCATCACCGGCATCGCGGGGTCCCACGTGCCGGGCCACTCGGTGAGCAGCACGCGACCGATGTCCGTCGCATTGGGCTTGCGCAACATCGACAGGACCAGCTTCGTGCGCTCGGGAACGGACTTCGCCTTCACCGCTCCACCCGCGGCCTTCACCAGCGGCGCGGAGACGTGATCAATCAAGTCAGCGATGCGAGGGTGCTTCTTCTTGCGCCACGCCGCGAGCAACGCGTCGAGCTTCTTCGCTTCGTCCTTCGCCGCGACCGCTTTCTCGAGGCTCACTTCGCGCTCCCGGTGAACGAGCGAATCTTCTTCTCGAGCGGCGCGAGCGACTCGCCCGCCTTCACTTCGACCTTCGCGAACTCCACGACCTTCGGCTTCACGTACGCCACCAGCGCGCGCGTCGCAGCGACGAAACGGTCGGCGTCGAAGTACGGCAACTCGAGGTGCGAGTAGTTGGAGTCTCTACCGAGCGACAACTCGGTCTGCCCGCCTTCGCGCGAGAGATAGAGCGTGTGCGTGCCCTTGTTGCGCGACCAGGTGAGGAGCTTCTCGACCGGGTCGTCACCCAGCGGCCGCTTCGAGGCGTAGTTCGGTTGGAAGGTGTCGAGCGTCGCACCGAAGTCGTCGGTGAAGATTTCCCACAGGCGCTTCACCTTCCGCTCGTCGAGCAGCCGCGTGTTGTGCAGCACCAGGGTGGCGTGCACCTGCTTCGGCGCTTCGAACTTCTTCGACATCGGCAGCGTCTTCGGGTCGAGCTTCGGGAAGCGTTTCAAGCGGCGCTTCAGCGCGGTGAGTGATTCGGCGTCGAGCACCAGCGGCACTTCGGACGCTCCGAATTCGCTCAAGGTCGTCGGCAGATGTTCGAGCGCGCCTTCCTCGGGGTCGTAGCGCAGCGTGAGCGTCGTGAAGTGTTTCGCACCGCGCTCGCGGGAGACGATGAGAGCGCCGAGGTCGATCGCCGGCACTCCGCTCTTCTCGAACAATTTCCAGTGCTCGGCGGTGAGTTCATCGGCGTAGACCCTGTCGATGCAGAGCGCGTCGAGCTGGGGCAGCACGCTCGTCGCGCGCGTGACGTCTGACGGATGCAGCGACAACCTCCGCAACTTCTTCAACCGCTCGAGCTTCAGCGGTGGCAGGTCGTCATCGAAGCTCACGTGCATCTCGTCGAGCGGCGGAGCGAGCTCGATCAACTGCGCGAGGTGCGAGCGCTGCGGCGCGAACTCGAGCGCTCGCACGCGCGCGAAGTTCGGGTGCGCCAGCACTTCGTGGAGCGGCACCTGTTGCTGCGGCCAGCCCTGCAGCACCTCGAACGTGCGCCACTCCGGACGTTCGAGCAGCGCGCGCAGCGTGTCTTCCGCGCCGTGCTTCGGCGCGTTGACGTGGCCGGAGTACGGGAAGCCCGCCTTGAAGAGCGGCGGTCTGACTCCGCGCGAGTAGCCGAAGGTGAACCAGTCGGCGAGCGGGCCGAGCCACGACGCCCAGTTCTTCTTGATCAACGAATTGATCCGCTTCTCCGACTTCTCGCTCGGTGCGGCGAGCTGCAGGCTGATCAATTCACCGCGTGGGTCGCCGTGCTGCGTGAGCCAGTCGCCGTAGACCGCGCGCAGGCCGAGGTCGTCGGGCTTGGCCAACACGGCTGCGAGCAATTCAGCCCCGCCCTTCTTCTTGTCCTTCGACGCGGCGGCGGCTCCGGAGAACGGCGCTTCGAGCTGCGCGAGCCACTTCTCGTCGGCTGCCGAGAGCTTCGGCACTTTCAGTTTCTGCAGCACCTTCACCGAGCGTTCTTCCATCGAGCGCATGTCGCGCGCGTAGTACTCGCCCTTCGCGCGCTTCAACTGCGCCTCGAGGAGTGGCAGCTGCCGCGCGTCCTTCAACGTGTCGAAGCGCGTGAAGAGCGGGCTCCACAGATTCTTGCTGGTCCACGTGTCGTACTGCGTGCGGTCGATTTGCCGGGCGAACTCGTTCGCGACACGCGGGTCGTCCGCGACGGCGCACAGCGCTTTCACCAGCGGCAACGCCGGTTCCCAGGTGCCGGGCCATTCGGTCGCGAGCACGCGCCCGATGTCGACTGCGCCGCCGCGCTCGAGCAACGCGATGCACTGCCTGGTGCGCTCGGGGACGTTCTTCGCCTTCACCGCGCCGCCGGCAGCCTTCACCAGCGGAACAGAGACCTGATCAATCACGTCGGCGATGCGCGGGTGGCGTTGCTTGCGCCACGCGGCGAGCAACGCGTCGAGCTTCTTTGCTTCGTCCTTCGCCGCGACCGCTTTCTCGAGACTCACCGCCTCAATTTAGTTCGTAGGAGGCAACCAGCTGCACGACCAATTCAACTGGCAGGCGTCGAAGTCGAGCTGCTCTCCGTTGGTCGCGAGGTAGCGGATCATCTGGTTGATCAACAGCGAGCCGAGATCGAACGCCTTCTCCGGTTTCGGCTGAGGGAAGCCGTGCACGCCGA
This sequence comes from Archangium sp., assembly GCA_047600485.1. GTDB lineage: Bacteria > Myxococcota > Myxococcia > Myxococcales > Myxococcaceae > Archangium_A. The sequence continues at coordinate 7,596,342 of JASGKS010000001.1, read as the reverse complement.
GCGGGTCCATCATCGGGAACAGCTGCGCGCTGATGCCGCCACCCTGCGCGGCGGTGTTGCGACGCACGTTGCGCAGAGGCGGAGTCAGGCGCGGAGCGTCGAACCCATCTCCCGCCGCCGAGAGGTTCTGCAGATTCTCGACGTCCATCATCACGTCCTTGCCCATCGAGTCCTTGAAGCGGCCCGACGACTCGGCGCCCTCGACGGTGCCGGTGTCGAGCAACACCTGCTGCACCGTCTTTCCGTAGCGCGCATCGACCGCGCGGAACTCGACGAGGCCCGCCGCGCGCGCCATCGCCACGCCGGTCGCGGTCGGCACGCCCGGGTCGCCCTGGGTGTTGATGTAGAACGCGCGCGTCTGCACGGTCTCTCCGGTGCCGTAGGTGAGCGTGCGTTCTCCGTGGAGGAACGGCGCGGTGTTCGCCGGGTCCGCGCCTTCGAGCGCGACCTGCGAGAGACCGAGCATGCGGCGCAGCTCCGGGTTTCCGCGGCGCAGACCAAAGCCATCGGTCACCGCGACGAACGCATCACCCGCCGCGTATTTCGTCTGCTGGAACTTCGCGTCGGCGTCGAACGCGTCGACGGTCTCAACCGGGCTCCCCGAAGGAACGCAGCCCTCGCGCTCCTGCGACTTCAGCTCGTCGGCGTAGAACGAGAGCGAGAGCCGGTTGCCCTTGTCGCTCGAGACCGCGACGCGCAGCTTGCCGTCGGGCTGCACGCGGCCGCAGCGCCACTCCTTGGTGTCGAGGTTGGTGAGCACCGCGAGGCTGCCGGGCTTCGGCGTGTGTTTCAGCGTCGCGATGCGCACCTCGCGGCCCTCGGTGAGGTCGGGCGCGAGCTCGAACACCGCGCCGTCGTGCACCAGCACCAGCGGAGCCATCATGCGCAACACCATCGCGTCGCGCACACCACCGAGCGAGCTGCGGGTGCCGATGTCCGAGAGCACTCCGCCGCCGATGATGGGAATCACGGTCTCGACCTGCGGCTCGAGGCCACCGACGTAGCTGCTGATGATGCCTCCGAGCGAACCGCCGACGAGATGAATGGGAGCGGTGCCGCCGATGTCGAGCACGCCGTCTCCGTCGAGGTCTCCCGCGAGGTCGTTCACGCCGTCCTGATTCGCGTCGTACTTCCACGTGCGCTGACCATCGAAGCTGCGCAGCGTGCGAATCACCTGGAACAGGTCGACCGCCGTCTGCCGCACCATGTCGCGGGTGTGCATGATGTACGCGGTCCAGTAGTCGACGCCGCTGTCGAGCTTGCCGTCGCCGTTCTGGTCGAGCGCGCGGCCTTCGACGATGCCCTGGCCCATGCCCTCGAGGCCGCGCTGCTTGAACTGCCCCTTCACCACCTCGAGCAGCACGGGGTCGACGTCCACGCCGTGGCTCGGCGCATCGATGCCCATCGTCGCGATGCCCATGCGCGCGAGGAAGCCGGCGACGTTCATCGCGTCGAACTTCGTCGAGCCGTGCCCGTGAATGAAGATGGCCAGCGGCGCCGGCTTGCCACCGCGGTTCTTCGGCACCATCAGCCAGTAGTTCACGCCTTCGTGCCGCGTGAACGCCTCGCCGGTCTCGGTGTTCAGCTTCCAGATCTGATCATTCAGCGAGAGCTGCGTCTTCCCGTCTTCCTCGAAGCGCGGAAAGAACTGCGGCGAGTCGATGGTGCCCACCGCGTGGAAGTCGATGAACGCGAAGTTGTCGAAGAACAGATTTTCCTGCGCCGTCGAGTTGCCGCTGCCGAACTGCGAATAGAGGCTCTTCGCCATGTCGAGGAAGAGCGGGCCCGGCACGAGGCGCGTGTAGACGCCGGTTCCTCTCGCGCGCGCGTCACGCAGCGTCATCTCCGCGGGGAACTCGGTCGACAACCGCGCGAGCGGGCCCAGTCCATACAGACCGTCGCGCACCGTCACGAGCGGCTTGGTCCACACCTGCGTGGTGAAGCTCCACGTGAAGCTGACGTCGTCGAGCGTGCGGCCGAGTGAAGCGAGGCATTCGTCGGCGAGCGGCTGCAGCGCCTTGGTCTGCGCGGCGTGGTTGATGTCGCGGAACGGCGAGCGAACCGGGTTGCCGTGCACGTCGAGCAGTTGCCTGGTCAGCACCACCGCGTACGTCGTGCCTTCGCGCAGCGGCATCACCGGGCGCGCGATGAGCGTCTTCGTCTCGCGCTCGTAGAACGTGAGCAACTCCGGGTCGCTCGCGCTGCGCGTGTTGGGGTGGTCGAGCACGCCGTCCATGTCGGTGTCTTCACCCGGGTCGAGCTCGCCGTTTCCGTTCAGGTCTTCTTCGGTCTCTTCGAAGAGCAGGTTGGTGGGCACGCCGTGCGGCTCCGACGGGTAGTAGTCGGGGCGATCGAGCCGCGCGGGGAAGAGGCCGTCGCCGAGATCAATCGGCATCGCCTTGCAGAAGTCGGGTGAGCCGCGCGTGACGTCGACCACCAGCAGCACGTCGTCGGCGTTCTCGTAGCGGTCACCGCGATGACGGCGAATCACGTTCTCGACGTCGAGCGCTTCGTCGAACGCGACGGTGATGGGCGCGAGCGTGCCCCAGCCATCGAGCTCGTCGAGCGCGGTGCGCGTCTTCGTCTCCCACACCGTCGGAGCCAACATGCTCGCGTTGAGCCGCCGCTTCGTCGGACTCGTCGCGTCGAAGCGCGTCGCGAAGTCGTTGGGCAGCGGAATGTCGGGGAGCGGCCGGTGGAAGACGTCGAACTTCACCATCGCTCCGGAGCCCTCTGGCGTGCGCGCGAGCCCCGCCGCTTCCGGCGTGCACGACGAGACGAGAGAGAGCACGGCGAGGAGGACGAGAGCGCGCATCACAACTCCAAATGAAGCGAAATGTTTCAGCGAGAGCGCGCACAGACCACGACGCGCCCCACTCGCGCAAGTCTCGCCACCCGCGAACGGCGTTCCTGCGCACGAGCGCCTTGCCAGGTGTCGTCTCGCGTACGCTGGCTGCATGCACGCGCTGACCGTGGTGTTGCTCCTCACGCAGTCGGCCGCGCCACCGCTGCGCGTGCTGGTTCGCTCCGAGGTCGACGACTTTCTGCCGCCGCAGGCCAACCCGGTGCACCGCGAGCTCGACCTGCTCGAAGCCTTCGCGAAGTCGGAAGGCCGCGCGCTCGAGCAGGTGCCCGTCTCGTCGTTCGCCGAGCTCATTCCCGCGTTGCTCGAGAACAAGGGCGACGTCATCGCCGCCGGTCTCACCGTCACCGACGAGCGCAAGAAGCTGGTGGCCTTCACCCGCTCCACGTTGAGCGTCGACGAGCTGCTGGTGGCGAAGAAGAAGTTGCCCAACGCGCCGCGAACGCCCGAGGCGCTCAAGGGCCGCACGGTCGTGATTCCCAAAGGCAGCGCGTTCGCCGAGTCGCTCGCGAAGCTTCCGGGCGTCACGGCGTGGGAACGCGCGGGCCTCGAAGCGCCTGATCAGCTCGCCCAGGAAGTCAGTGACGGCGTGTCGGAGTTGACGGTCATCGACAGCGTTCGCTTCGAGGTCATCAAGACGTACCTGCCCTCGCTCGAAGCGCTCTTCCCCGTCGCCAAGGGCCGCGGCATCGCGTTCGCGCTCAAGCCTTCCGACGAGCAACTCAAGAGCAAGCTCGACGCGTTCCTCATCGCGCACGCGTTCGAAGAAGGTGACGGAGCGAGCGTCACCGCCGACCTGCCCGTCATCGACAAGCGCAAGACGCTGCGCGTGCTGACGCGCAACAACGCGGTGAGCTTCTACCTCTACAAGGGCAACCGCGACGGCTTCGACTACGAGTTGATCAAGGCCTTCGCGCGCAGCCGCGGCCTGACGCTCGAGGTGGTGCTCGCTCCGAGCTACTCCGACCTGATTCCGATGCTGAAGGCCGGCCAGGGAGACGTCATCGCCGCCTCACTCACCGCCACGCCCGAGCGCAGCAAAGAAGTCACCTTCACCCGCCCGTACCTCACGGTGAAGGAGCTCTTCGTGCAGCAGAAAAGTAAGCAAAAACTTACTTCTTTCGACGACCTCAAGGGCCGCACGGTGGTGGTGCGCAAGTCGAGCTCGTACGCCGAGAAGCTGCGGCCGCTCGCGGAGCAATACGGCTTCAAGTTGAACGACGCGCCGGAGGACCTCGAGGTCGAAGACCTGCTCGCCGACGTGGACGACGGCGTCATCGACCTCACCGTCGCCGACTCGCACTTCTTCGAAGCCGAGGCGCTGTTCCGCAAGAACCTCGAGGCGCCGCTCGCGCTGTCGGGCACCAGCGAAGTGCCCATCGCCTTCGCGACGCGAAAGGAGAACCCGCTGCTCGCCGCCGCGCTCGATGCGTGGGTGAAGAAGGTCTACCGGGGCATGGAATACAACGTGCTCAAGAAGCACTGCTTCGAGAACAAAGGAGCGCTCACCGAAGCGCGCGAGCTGAGCACCGCGAAGACGGGCTCGCTGTCTCCGTATGATCCGCTGATCAAGAAGTACTCCACGCAGTACGGCTTCGACTGGCGGCTCATGTCGGCGCAGGCGTGGCGCGAGTCACGCTTCGACCCCAAAGCGAAGAGCTTCGCCGGCGCGCTTGGGCTGTTTCAGGTGATGCCCGCCACCGGCAAGGAGCTCGGCTTCACGAAATTGCAGGACGCCGAGCAGGGTACGCACGCGGGCATCAAGTACATGAACCAGCTCGTGCAGCGACTCGAGCCGTCCCTCCCGCTCGACGAACGCGTGCGCTTCGCGCTCGCTGGTTACAACGCCGGTTTCGGCCGCGTGCAGGACGCGCGACGCCTCGCGAAGGAGCTCTCCCTCGATCCCAACGTGTGGAGCGGGAACGTCGAGAAAGCGATGGGCCTCATGGCGCGACCGCAATACGCCAGACGTGTTCGCACCGGCTTCTGCCGCTGTCAGGAGCCCGTCGATTACGTGAAGCACATCGAGAACAAATACGACTCGTTCGTGCAGCTAGTCCCATGAATTAGCTCGGCAATTCGCCTCTCGACCGGAGTGGTTTCACGGGCTACACGTCACGCCCTTATGGAATTCCGGATTGCCGCCGACGAGCTGAAGAAGGCGCTGCACCGCGCGCAGGGCATCGTGGAGCGCAAGGCGACGATGCCCATTCTGTCCAACGTGTTGATCACCGCGTCGAAGACCGGCGTGACGGTGACCGCGTTCGACCTCGACATCGGCATCGTCAGCGAACACCAGGCTGAAGTCACGAAGCCCGGCGCGGTGACGGTCTCCGCGAAGACGCTGTTCGACATCGTCTCGCTGATCCCCGACGCGCACCTCACGCTGAAGAAGCTGCCGAACAACTACGCTGAGATCACCAGCGGCGCGGCGCACTACAAGATCGTCGGCATGGCTCCGGAAGAGTTCCCGAAGCTGCCCAAGGAAGAGTCGGGCCACGCGGTGAAGCTCACCGGCGCGACCATCCTCGAGATGATCAAGAAGTCGTCGTACGCCATCAGCAACGACGAGACCCGCTACATCTTGAACGGCGTGTTCTTCGAGCCGCGCGAGAACGGCAAGGTGCGCATGGTCGCCACCGACGGTCACCGCCTCGCGCTCGTGGAGCGTGAACTCTCGGGCGACTTCAAGCTCAAGAGCGGCGTCATCATTCCGCGCAAGGGTCTGTTCGAGCTGAAGCGTCTGCTCGACGAAGCGCCCGACGCCGAATGCCAGCTCGGCTTCGCCGAGAACTCGGCGCTCTTCAAGAAGCCGGGCCTCTCGATGGTGATGCGCCTCATCGACGGCCAGTTCCCCGAGTACCAGCGCGTGATTCCGCGCGAGGGCGAGAAGCAGGTGATGGTGAAGCGCGGCCAGTTCTTCGACGCGCTGAAGCGCATCGCGCTGCTGTCGGCCGACAAGTCGAGCGCGGTGCGGCTGTCGCTGAGCGAGAACCTGCTGCGCATCACGGCCAACAACCCGGAGCTCGGCGAAGCGAAGGACGACCTCGAGGTCGCCTACCGCGGCCCGTCGCTCACCATCGGCTTCAACGCCCGCTACATCCTCGACGTGTTGGGCGCGCTCGAGACCGACGAGGTCACGCTGGAGCTCGGCGACGAGCACAGCCCCGGCGTGCTGCACGCTCCGGGCGACAAGTCGTACACCGCGGTCGTCATGCCGATGCGCGTGTGAGCGTGAAGCTCTCGCTGCGCGTCGACGGAGCCCGGCTGATCAGCACGTGGACCAACGACGGCACTGCGCCCGTCGCGCTCGCCTTCTGGTGGAACCGCCGCATGCGCGTGGTCGACGCGTCCGGCGCTGAAATGAAACCTGGCGGTGGCCCCGTGTTGCCGTGCGGCGTTCCGGAAGATTGGACCGAGCTCGAGCCCGGCGCGTCGTTCGAACGTGATGAGCCACTGGCGTGCACGCAGCCCGCTGGTGGCCCGCCGAACGTCGGGTGGAGCTACGACCATCTCGCCGCGGGCACCTATCGCGTGACGTTGCTCTTCCAGGCGCCGCCGGCGCACGGCTTCTCGCAGAGCCCCGCGAATCCACGTGCGTTCTCGGGTGCACTCGAGAGCAACACCGTCGAGTTCGCCTTCGCCCCACCCGAGAAGCCGCGCGGTCTCTTGTCGCGCCTCTTCGGCGGGTGATCGATTCGGGGTCGAGGGGCAACCATCAGGAAGCAGCGGTAAGCTCGCGACTGAATGAAACGGAACTCTTCTCGTCAGCAGGCCATGCTTTCTCGCCTGCTGGTGTGCTTGTCGGTCGCGCTTTCCTCCGCCGCGCTCGCGCAGGAAGAGGAGTTCACGCCGCCTCCGATGGTGCCCGCTGATCAGCCGACTGATCAGCCGCCCGCGTACCCTCCGCAGAACCAGCAGCCGCAGTACCCGAATCAGCAGCAGCCGCAGTACCAGCCGTACCAGCCGTATCCGAACCAGCAGCAGCCGTACCCGAATCAGCAGCAGCCGTACCCGAACCAGCAGCAGCCGTACCCGAACCAGCAGCCGTACCCGTATCCGAACCAGCAGTATCCGAATCAGCAGCAGTACCCGAACCAGCAGCAGTACCCGAATCAGCAGCAGCCGTATCCGAACCAGCAGCAGTACCCGAATCAGCAGTATCAGCAGCGCCCGCAACCGAACCCCGGGCAGCAGACGAAGAAGCAGCTCACGTACATGGAGAGTGCGCGCACCAAGCACTTCCTCGGGCTGCTCTCCGGCTCCATCGGTTTGATGAACACCGCGGCCGGCGTGGTCGGCAACGTGCGCGGCGAGTTCGACATCAGCCGCTTCGGGTTCCTCGGCAGCTACAGCGCGTTCCTGTCGACGACCACCAACATCCAGATTCACCAGTTCAACCTGATGGCCGGCTGGGCGTTCTTCACCAGCGACGAGCTCACGCTGCGCGCGCTGGCGGGCGTCGACATCATGACCCGCGACGGCGTGACCGGCACCGGCCCGATGTTCGGCACCAACGTGCGCTCGATGTTCGGCCGTGTGGGCATCGACGGCGCGGTGATGCTCACCGTCTTCCCGTACCGTCAGCTCGAGGCGCGCGCGGCGTTCGTGGTGCAGTGGAGTGTGTTCGAGCTCCACGTCGGCTGGCGTTTGCAGATCATCGACGCCACCCAGTCGGGGAACATCGGGACGCTCTTCACCACTGCTCCGGGCATCAACGGCCCCGTCGTGGGAATTGGCGTGACGTTGTGAGCTGATTCTTCTCGGTTTTCGGGAACGAATCGCTCGCCGGAAAATCGCTCTGCCGCCCTCTTGAAATCGGGGTACCCATTTGTGGTACGCGCGCCGCGCTTTTTTCCGCGAGCGGAGTTCCCCCGACATGCTGCACCGAGATGATTTCGTGATGTTGACCGGCGCGCGCCTGCACCCCGAGCGCGCCACCATCGAACGACTCACCACTGAAGATGCTGAACGCCTCGGCTTGCTCGACGCGCGCAACCGCCGTCGCTTCGCCGCCTTCAACACCCTGGTGCCGTACGTGTACCCGACCGCGAGCGTCGAGCGCGCTCGCGTCTGCGCGCTGTGGTGCAACTGGCTCTTCTTCTTCGACGACGCGCACGACGAGCGAGAGGCCGGCGGTCCGGAGCTGAAGCTCGAGCACGCCACCGAGGCTGCGACGCACGCGCTCGCGTTGTTGAGTGAAGGAGTACAGCCCGCTGACTGCACTCCGCTCGACGCATTGCTGCTCGAGTTTCGCGAGCGTTCGCTGCAGCTGATGGGCGCCGCGTGGCTCTCGCGCTTCACCGCCCACGCGGCCGACTACCTGCTGCGCGGAACGTTGCCGGCGTGTCGTCACTGGTTGGCGAACACCACGCCCGCCCTCGACGCGTACCTCGTGCAGCGCGAGTACGACTCCGCGGTCTACACGGCGTGCGCGTTGATCGAGCTCGCGCAGGGCCTGCGACTCAGTGAAGAGGTCCTCACCGACCCGGATTTCGAACGACTCAATCGCGCCTGCACGCGCACCGTGGCGTTCTTCAACGACCTCGCCTCGTACCCGAAGGAAGTGCTCGCGCAGCACAACCCCAACAACCTCGTGCACGTGTTGGCGGTCGAGCGCGGGCTGCCGACGGAAGTGGTGCTGCCTGAAGCCGTGCAGCTGGTGAACGCCACGGCGCACGACGTCGAGAAGGCCGAGCGACGGCTCTCACTGAAATTCCCGGGCGACGAACATGTTGCGGGTTACCTCGTGGGCGTACGTCACTGGCAGCGGGGCAACATTGAGTCGTCTTTGCTCGAGCCACGTTACCGGGCGAGTGCATCGCCGTTTGCCGACCTCCGCCCACAGCAACAGCTGTCGTGACACGGCGCGCGCGACCTCGTTAATCTTCGCTTCATGTCGTCGGCGCCGAACACTTTGTACGTTCCCGCCCCCAACGTGTACGTGGTGCGGTTTCAGAACAACACCATCGTCGCGTCGGAGTGCGCTCCGTTGATTCCGGAGCTGCTCGAGGCGTCTGCCCGCGCTCCCATCACGCTCATCGCTTCGCTGCCCGCGACGACCAACTCGATTCACCGCTCGATGGTGCCGTTCTGGCTCGACCAGATGCTGCACAAGGGCCTGCGTGTGAAGGCCATCGGCGTGGCGACGCAGAGCCGCGCGGTGAAGGTGGTGGTGTCGGGCTTCGCGATGGCGATGAAGCTCGGGAACATGCCGATTCAGGCGCAGTGCGCGCCGACCGAAGCGGCCATCATCGAGTGGGCGAAGTCGATCGAGCCACCTCCGGGCGGCAGCACTCCACCCGCAGGCAACACGCCGTCATTCGGGTCGATGCCGCCGGGCGGAATTCCGCCGCCGAGCGGCTCACCGCAGCTCGCGCGGTTCTAAGGGTCGCGTGAGCGCCATCTGGGAAGTGAACAGCAGCTACGTTCGCTCCCTCACGCGCGCGATGTCGCGGCTCGGCAAGGGAGCGACCGCGCTCAGCGTCGCGACTCAGTCGATGGTCGACCGGCCTGATGATCAAACCTGGTGGCCGGGCACGAACCTCATCGAGCTGCTCCAGGCACTCGAGCGTGAGCACGGCCGCGCGGTGGTCGACACGCTCTCGATTCGCGCGTCGCATGACGGCATGGGCGTGCTGGTGCGGCCGCTGGTCTCGGTGGTGCTCACGTTCTCGCGTTCGCGGGGCGTGGCGCTCTTCTCGCGCGTCGACACCTTCACCGCGGTCGGCGTGCGCGGCGTGAAGGCGGTGTTCGCCCAGCAGGGCGATGGCGGAGAAGTGACCTTCACCTTCCCCACCGTCGTGCCGGAGATCGTCTCGTCGGTGTGGACGGGAATGATGGACGTCGGCTTCTCGCTCGCGCGCGGTGGGCGGTGCGTGTCGACCGACCTGCTGCCGCTGCAGCACAAGTATCGAATCGAGTTCGGCGCGGCCTGATCAGCTGCGCGGCAGCACGAGCTCGAAGGTCGTGCCCCGCTCCGAGGACGACGTGATGCGCAGCGTGCCGCCGTGCAGTTGAGCGATGCGCCGCGAGAGCGCGAGGCCGAGGCCCGAGCCACGCACGTTCGATGACTCCGCACCGGGCTGACGGTGGAACGGCTCGAACACGCGCTCGTGCGCGTCGGCGGCGATGCCCGGCCCGTCGTCGGTGAAGGTGAGCACCACGCGTGTGCCGTCGTCGCGGCCGGTCACCGTGAAGTGCGGAGTCGGGTTGTCGGGCCGCGCGTACTTCCACGTGTTGCGCAGCAGGTTGAGCACGAGAATTCGCAGCAGCGTCACGTCGGCGCTCACGGTGCCGAGCGTCGAGAGCCCCTCGCAGGTGAGCTGCACCGGGCGCTCGACCATCAACGCGATGTCCTCGCGCAGCATGGACTCCAGCGACGCGAGAGCGAACGGCTCCTTCTTCGGCTGCAGTCGGCCGGCCTCGATGCGATTGAACGAGAGGATGTTCTCGACGAGGAACCCGAGGCCGTCGACCGCGAGCACGAGGCGCTTCGGGTAGTCGCGCGCGGCGGAATCGGCGCTCAGTTTTCGCTCCAACGTCTCCGCGAGCACGCGGATGCCGGCGAGCGGAGTGCGCAGCTCGTGGCTGACGGTGGCGATGAATTCGCGCTGCAGCGCCAGCGACTGACGCTCACGCGCTTCAGCGAGCCGCATGAGGAAGACGACCGCGAGTCCGAGGAGCGCAGTGATGATCAGCAACGACGTCTTGAGCCAGAACGCGCTGATCAGCGCCGTTTCGGCCTCGTCGAGCCGCGGGCTCAGCACCGCGAGTGACGGGAGCGGTTGCGCGTCGACCACCTGCGCGTCGTCTTTCTCTTCGAGGACGGCGCGACGGTGGAGCAGTTCCTTCACGCGCGCGGTGGTGGAGCCGAGATCGAGCTGCGAGCCGCGGACATCGGTGCCGCGCTTCACCGCGAGCCAGCGCGTGCCGTCGTTTTCGGCGAAGGCGGTCACGATGTCGTCGGCGAGCGGTGGAACGACGACCGCTTTCGCCGAGAGCCCGCGCTGACAGGCCGCCGTGAGGCTCGTGTCCTTCGGTGACGCACGCTGCAGTCGCACGCAGAGCGCCGCCGCTTCCTTTCGCTCGAGCCACGGCCACGCGCGGAAGACCTTCTCAGCGGGAGTTCCGGGCCCGTTCGCGGTGCGCAGGAGTTCAGCGGTCGGTGAAATCACCGCGCCCACATCGCCCGAGCCGTCGCGTCCTGGCGTGCCCGTGCCGCCCGCATCGCGCTCCGACGCTCCAGGACCACTCGCGCCGTCGCGGCTTGGCGTGCCCGAGCCGCTCGGCGTAGTCACGGCGCCCGCGTCAACACTCGCGCCATCGCGTCTTGGAGTGCCCGTGCCGCCCGCATCGCGCTCCGACGCTCCAAGACCACTCGCGCCGTCGCGTCCTGGCGTGCCCGAGTCACCCGGCGAAATCACAGCGCCTGCATCGCGCGCGACGGTGGTGCGGAGGATCTCCGGAATGCTGGCGCCGCGCAGAGGTTCGCCGGCATCGCGTCTCACGGCCGAGGATTCGCTCACACCTGCGTCGCTGCGCAGACTCTCGCGGCCCTCGACGCTCGCGCGGATCATCTCGAGCGCGCGTTCACCTTCGACCGGGAGCGGCAACACACCCGCGAGTCGCGGCACGCGCTGCAGCCCATCCTGGAACCACAACAGCCCGTCTTCCTCGAGGAGCGGCAGCGTCTCCAAGGCCTCGACGCGCGCCTCCGCCACGTCGAGCTCGCGCGTCAGTTCTTCTCGCAGCAACTCGGTCGCGCGCGTGGCCCGCAGAGAACGTTCGGCGGCGAGCGCTTCGTGACCGCGCGTGCGCTCGGCCAGAAACAGCGCTTCGAACGCACCCAGAGCGCCCAGAAGAACGATGAGCCCGATGCGCGCCGCGTACTTCACGCCCCGACTTTCCCTCGCGCGCGCGCTCGAAGCTTCATCGTTTCTTCATCGTTGAAAAACACGACGGGCCGGCAGGTTGCCCCGCCGGCCCGCGTGGACTGCTGTGTTTCTCGGCTCGCACCAGGTCGAGCCTCACAGCTCTGGTGAACGTCGCTTACTGCAGCTGCACGCTCACGTTGAACAGACCTTCGGGGTACGAGACGACCTGCACGAAGACGGTCTTCGCCGCCGCCGTGGAGTTCATGAACGTCGCGGTCTCAGTGACACCGCCGAAGCCCGTGTCGGACGAAGCAGCGCACATCATGACGTCGGCGCAGGTCGAAGCCGCGCCGTCGATGATGTTGATGGCCACGTCCTGATTGCCGGTGCCGCCGTCGAGACCCGCCGGAGGCGTCACGGTGACGGTGAGCGTCTGACCAGCCGGCACGTTCACCGAGTACACGCGGTCCGCGTCGCCGTTGCGGTTCTCGCAGTTCGTCGCCGTGGTGTTGATGCGCGTGTCGGAGCTCATGCCGACGTTGCTCTGCGCGAGCAGCATGCCCGCGGCGGCCGTCTGCGGGAGCGTGCACGCCTCACCCGCCGGCACCGCGATGAACGACGTGGTCAGCGAGTAATCGGTCACCGCGGTGCCCGAGAAGTAGTCGCTCACCTTGAGGAAGCCGTCGTAGGCCGCTCCGCCGATGTTGCTGAACACCAGCGTGTCGGGCTTGTCGCGACCGTTGGTGTCAGCCGCCGCCGAGCAGGTGTGCATCATGTCGCACGCCGCCGCCGGGCCGTTGACGAGGTTGAGCGCCACGTCGAAGCCCGCGTCGACGCCGGTGGGCTGCATCGTCACCGACATGCGCTGGTTCGCCGGAACCGAGACGCGGTACAGACGGTCAGCGCCGCTCGTCGAAGCGCAGCGCGTGCCGCTCGGGTAGTCGGGGAAGAAGCCGTTCAGGTTGCCGGTGACGACACCCGCCGAGAGGACGGTGGTCGACGTCGAGCAGAGGTCATCGGTCGCCGGCGTCGCCGTCGAGTACGAGAGCGAGAACTGGCCACCCGCGATCGAGGAGGAATCGACGATGGCGTACACGTTGGCCGCCGCGCCGGTCGAGTTGAACCAGCTCGCGGAGTGAACGGCCGTGGAGCCCGAGGCGCTCGCGGTGCACACGCGCGGCATCACCTCGCACTGCGACGCCATGCCCTGCACGAGCGCGACGCTGGGAGCGAACGTGCCACCATCGCCGTTGGTCGGAGTGATGGTCACCACGCCGCGCTGACCGTTGGGGACGCTCACCTGGTACACGCGGTCGCCATCGAGCGTGCCGGAGCCGCAGTTGGTGCCGAACTCGTAGTCGTTCGTGTAGCCGACGGTGGTCTGGTTGGTGAGCGGCGTGCCGGCGGTGAGCGGCGTCGCGCCACTGCACACTTCGTCAGCCGCAGGCGTGTCGACCACGCCCGACAGCGTGAAGGTGCCCGTGCCGCCCCAGCTGTCGACGATGATGAGCCAGGTCGCCGCTGCAGCCGTGCGGTTGGTGAGCACGAGGTGCTCCGGGTCGCCGTCGTAGCCGTCGTCGATGCTCGCCACGCAGGCATCGCCGCAGGCGCCCGCGCCATCGACGAGGTTGAGCGAGAGGTCGAGATCAGACGCGCCCTCGGGCGTGATGTCGAGCGTGAGGCGCTGACCCGCGCCGACGGTGATCTGGTACACGCGGTCCACGTCGCTCGCGAAATTGCAGTCCATGCCCACGCTGTCGAAGTTGAAGTCGTCGCCGTAGTTCGCCATCGACTGCATGGTCAGCGGCGTGCCCGGAGTGAGGGTGACCGGACCCGCGCACGTGTCGTCGGCCGGAGGCGTCGAGAACCCGATGGTCATCGAGTACGGACCCGACGCGAGAATCGAGACGCCGCCGTCGTCACCGATTTGATCGACGTCGTAGTAGCTGTCGATGACGATGAAGATGTTCTTCGGCGTGCTGCCGGTGTTGAAGTAGCTGACGTCTTCGGTCGCCGCGCTCGCCGAGTGGTCCGAGCCACCGAGGCACGCTGCCATGACGCCCGCGTCTGCGTCGGCGAGGCAGTTCGAGGCCGGAGCCTCGATCAAATACACCGAGGTGTCGTACTGAACGCCCGCGTCGCTGAGACCGGGGACCACGCTCACGTCGATGCGCTGACCGGCAGGAACGGTGATGGAATAGACGTGGTCGGGACCCGGGTTGTCGACGCCAGTGCAGTCAGCGTTGATGTCGGCCATGGTGCCCGCGGTGGTGGCCATGATGGTGCCGGCCTGAATCGGCGAAGCCGTGTCGCAGGTCTCGCCGCCCGTCGTGGTGCCGCCGCCGGTTCCGCCACCCGTGCCGCCGCCGCCGCCCGTAGCGCCGCCGCCCGTGGTGCCTCCGCCGGTCGTACCGCCGCCGGTCGTGCCGCCGCCCGTGATGCCGCCGCCGGTGCCGCCACCGGTGCCGGTGGTGCACGTGCCCGACATCGGGCTGCAAATCTGTCCTGAAGCGCAATCAGCGTTGGTCGAGCACTTCTTTCCACTGGGGCACGCGGTGAGCGCGAGCGCCGCCAGGAGGAGCATTCCTCGGGTGACGAAAGGCAACTTGTTGGTCATGTCTGTACCGGGCTGTGTGAGCGACTCCCCTGCCGCTCACGGGTGAGGGCGGCGGCCTTAGCACTCGGGGTAGGGTCTGAAAACACCCGATGGATACATTGTCCGGCGCTGCCGATCTGCATGCCGTCGACCCCACGCTCGCTCCGGGAGAGACGATTCGTGCTGACTCCGCGACGACCACGGCGAGGCAACTTCCCTCGTTGTCGGTCGACCTGCGCGAGCTGTCGGCGAGTGGAACTCCGTCGAGCACGGCCGACCTCGAGGTGCGCGGCGTCATCGGAGAAGGCGGCATGGGCCGCGTGTTGCTCGCGCGGCAGCACTCGCTGATTCGCGACGTCGCAGTGAAGACGAGCAAGTCGTCAGCAGGCGCTTCGGCGAGCGCCGCGATTCTGCTCGAAGGTGAAATCACCGGCTCGCTCGAGCACCCGAGCATCGTTCCCGTGCACGCGCTGGGGCTCGACTCGAACGGCCAGCCGGCGATGGTGATGAAGCGCATCGAAGGCGTGGCGTGGGACGCGCTGATTTCCGACCCGCGTCACCCCGACTGGGAAAACTGGGAAGGCACGAGCGACGACCGTCTGCCCGGGCATCTGCAGATTCTGATGCAGGTCTGCAACGCGCTGCACTTCGCGCACAGCCGCGGCGTGGTGCACCGCGACGTGAAGCCGCAGAACGTGCTCATCGGCCGCTTCGGCGACGTGTACCTCGCGGACTGGGGCGTCGCCACGCGCAGCGGCACCGTCGCCACCGCGCTGTGTGGAACGCCGGCGTATCTCGCTCCAGAGATGGTGAACGGCGGAGCGGTCGACGCGCGCACAGACGTGTACCTGCTCGGCTCGACGCTGCATCTGCTCCTCACCGGGCAACATCGGCACCCGGGCACGAGCGTGACGGAGTCGCTGCTGCACGCGCGCAGCTCTCCGCAGATGACGTACGGGCCGACGGTGCCCACCGAGCTGGCCGCGCTCGCGAACCGCGCGTGTCACGTCGACCGTGCGCAGCGGCCCGAGAGCGCGCGTGCGTTTCGCGAGGCGCTGACGCGGTACGTGAAGCACCGCGATGCGCGCGCGTTGTTCGAGCAAGCGCAGCGCCGCGTGGTGGAAGTCGAGCCGCTGCTTTCCGTCGACGCGCCGAGCGACGAGCAGCGCACGAAGCTGGAGCGGTTGTTGTCGGAAGCGCGCTTCGGGCTCGAGCAGGCGTTGGTGCAGTGGCCTGAGAACGAAGCCGCGCGCGCGAGCTTGCAGAAGGTGGAGTCGCTGGTGGAGACGCGCAGCAAGCGGCTCCACGCGCTGGAAGCGGAGATGCGCGAGGTCGACCCACGCCGCGGAGGCATCTGGCGCACCATGGGGCTCGCCTTCACCACCGCGCTGGTGGGCGTGACGACTTTGTTCGCGCAGCGCGACTCGAACGTGACGCCGTTCAAGGTGGTCTTCTTTCCGACGCTGGTGACGCTGCTGATGGCGCTCGGCGCGTTCGCGATGCGGAAGAACCTGCTCGTCACGCGCTTCAACCGGCAGGTCTTCTGGTTGCTGATGACGGGCATGGCCTACATGTGCTTCGGCCGCTTCGTGGGGCTCTTCCTCGACGTGGAGCCGTGGGTGCACCTCTCGCGCGATGCGTTCGTCATCTCGGCGGTGACGATGGCGGCGATGGTCTTCCTGCGGTGGATGTGGCCCATGGCGCTGCTGTTTCTGGCGGCGGGCGTGTGGTGCATGGCCGAGCGGGAGCACTCGATTCTCATCTTCGCGTGGACCACCGTGCTCGCGCTCGCCATCTCGACGTGGATTTCGTGGCGCGAGAGCCGCGCGTCGGCGTCAGGAGAGGTGGTGCGCAAATGAGCCAGGCGAAGGTGGTGCGGCCGTGCGTGATGGACGCGCAGCTCGCGGTGCGACGCGCGGAGCGGCAGCTGTGCGAGGTGCAGGGGTACGTGGTCGAGAAGCGCCACCCGGGCGAAGCGCGCGTCGAGCTGCGGTACGCGAAGGGCTCGAGCAGCTCGCTTCATTCGACGGAGACGAAGCATCACCTCGAGGTGTCGTCGAACGGCAGGGAGCTCACGTTCGTCTTCACGTCGGGCATCGCGGCGAGCGGGTACGTGACGAAGGGCGAGCGGCTCGAGCTCGGGAGTCGGGCCGACGCGGCCGTGGCGGCGACGAGCGTGGAGGAAGAGAAGCCGCGCCGCGTGGGCTGCAAGCAGTGCGGGAAGCTCACGGACACGAGCGCGGCGACGTGTGCGCACTGCGGGTCGGCTGATTTCTACTGAGCCGCAAAACTGCACTGGGGGACAGCAGGCGTACGAGGTTTCGGGCCGTGCACGACGCGGGCAGCCCCTCATTTCGTGCGAATTTTACTCAGGTGATTCACCACTTCGTGAAAGTGGCTGTGGGAGCAGCCAGATCCGCGTAGTGGTGAAAAATGAGCCGAACTCCCCTCAGGAATGAGGGGCACGTTCGCTTCGTGGCACGGCCAGAACCCTGAAACACGACCCGCCTCAGTGCAGTTTCTACAAAGCAGGCAACGCTCACGCGGGCTGCAGCTCGCCGCGCGCGCGCAGCTCGCTGGTACGCACCGGCGTGTACTTCGGAGGCGATCCGACGCCGAGCCGCTCCCGAACTTCGGCGAGCGGCAGCGCGAGCAGATTTTCCCACCGCACGCCCGGGAAGAACGCCGCGCGCTTGCCGCGCACGAAGCCTTCCACCAACAGCCAGCTGTCTTCCTTCGACAACCCGCGCGCGACGGCCCCGCTGATCAGAAACGCGATGCCGTTGTGCCAGTTCTGGCCAAGCGTGAACGAGAGCAACGCGAGCTCACCGAGCACGTCACCTTTGTAACCAGTCACCGCGTGCCACAGGTCATGCGTGTCGCGCATGCGGTCGTGCTGCCAGGTGTATTCGTCCTGGTAGTGCGCGGCCTCTCCGACACCCGCCGCGTCGACGATGCCTTCCGCGCTGATGTTCTCGCTCTCGACGAACTTCAAATACGCGTGCGCCAACGAACCTTCCGGCATAGCGCGCAGCGCTGCACGGTTCGACAGAATCGGCACGATGTTCGGCTCATCGCTCAGCATCTGACGGCCCTCTTCGGTGGTGAGGATGCGGTCGCGCATGCGCTTCAACGCGTTGCCCGGCAGCGACTCGATGACCGTGAAGACCTTCGGCAGGTCATCGGGGTTGGCCAGCAGGTCCTTGAGCGCCTTTCCGGCGCGGGGAAGGTCGTAGTGGCGGCGGGGCAAAGCGGTCATGGCGGGCTCCTGTCGTCTCGTCGTTGGTTGCTGACAATGATGTTTATAAGTCTGCCGACAATCCTGTCAACAGTAACGAACAACATTGTCAGCTTCGATTGACGGCGCGGACTTGCGGGGGCAAGAGAAGACATGGCCACCCGGAAAGCGCCGGTTCGAAAGCGACGTTCAGCCGACGAGGCGCGCGCGGCGATTCTCGACGCAGCGGAGAAGCTGCTGCGCGAGGTCGGCCCCGGCGGCATTCGCCTGCAGGAAGTGGCGAAGCAGGTCGGCGTGTCACACCCCACCGTGCTGCATCACTTCGGCAGCCGCGAAGGGTTGATCGAAGCGGTGGTCGAGCGCGCGCTGGCGTCGATTCACGAGGGGCTGGTGCAGGCCATCAGCACGACGAACTCGACCGACGACATCGCGGCGATGTTGAACGCGGTGTCGCAGCGACTGCGTGAAGGAGGCCGCGCGCGCACCTTCTTGTGGCTGGCGCTCGCGGGCTTCGGGCCGGGCGTGAAGGCGCTGCAGGTGAAGAAGGTGTCGGAGGTGGTGCACGAGGTGCGCAAGCACAAGTGGTCCGAGCGGAAGGAGAAGGTGCCTCCGTTCGAAGACACGTGGTTCACGGTGTTGCTGCCGGCGCTCGCGTTGTTGTCGCTCTCGGTGCTCGAAGACTGTGCAGACCCCGACTTCGACCCCGCGCGGTTTCGCACGTGGCTCGCGCGCAAGACGCACGAACATCTGGAGCGCGGATGAAGCTCTTCACCTGGAACGTGCTGCATCGCGTGCACGCCGAAGTGCATGGCGAGCCGTGCATCGTGCACTGGGCCGACGAGAAGACTCGTGTCGACGCGGTGGTCGCGGCGGTGCGCGCGTTGAACTGCGACGTCGGGCTGCTGCAGGAAGTGAGCGGCGACGTGGTCGCGGCGCTGCGCAGCGCGTTTCCCGAGCGGGCGGTGTTGAGTCATCTCTATCCCCGCGTGCCGAAGCGGTCGGTGACGGGCGTGAAGGATCGCACCGAGCATCTCGTGGTGCTCGCTCCGGCGGGCGCGAAGGTGAAGCGTGCGTCGACGTACGAGAGCGACCCGGGGAAGGGCTTTCTCGCGGTCGACGTCGACGGCGTCACGCTGATCAGCACGCACGTGAGCTGGGGTGAGAAGCGGGCTGATCAGCTGATCACCCTGCGCGAAACGGTCGCGTCCATCGGCGGCCGGTGCGTGGTGGGTGGCGACTTCAACATCGAGCGCGAAGTGGTCGAGCCGGCGCTCGGCGCGAAGTGCGTGGTGCTGCCGAGCGGCTCGTTGCCGACCCGAGACCAGGGCACCGGCCCCGGGTTGATGATCGATCACCTCCTCGGCTTCGGCGTCGAGCTGCGCGACGCGCGCGTCGAAGCGCATCGCAACGAGTCTGATCACCGCCCCGTCAGTGCGCGACTCTGACGCGCGTCGGGCGCGCCATGGGACTCATGCAATGCGACGTTCACGGCCTGCAGTGGCTCAAGGTGACGTGCCCTCACGTGCAGGTCTCGTTCGCGAACGACGTGTGGTGTCACGTCGAGCCGCGCGTCGATGAAGTCGGTGCTCCCTGGCTGGCGTGTTCGAGTTGTCTCGAGTGGCAGGGGACCTCGGTGGAGTGTTCCGAGTGTGTGTACGAATGGGCCGAGCGGCGACTCGCTCGCGACCTGCGACGAGAGCTGTGCCGCAATGCGCTGCGCAGAAGCGCCGTGGCGATGCGAGACGCGCTCGAAGGTCCGGTGGAGGCGTGGCGGCGCGCAGCTCGCGACATCGGTGTGCTGAACGAAGGCGCGGTGCTCCTCTCGCTGGTGAAGCGCTCCCTGGTGGTGCAGGGGAGCTTCGTCGGGGTCGCCGTCGAGCTCCGCGCGCCGCGACAGTTCGAGCGACTCCTCGAACTCATCGCCGCCGAGCCGCGGGTCGACCCCCTGCGGCGCGAGAGACGCAACGGCGACGTTCGGCTCGTCGTCGACGACAGGATGTATGCCCTCGCGTGGAGAATCAGCGAGACGCGCGTCGCCCTCGAGACGCCGCACCAGCACTTCCTGCCCGGCTCGGACCTCGGCGAACCCGGACGCCGCCCTGCTCGATGAAGTGCGGTAGGGACGGCGGAGATGACGACGGTGCTCTTCATTCACGGCCTGGAGTCCGGTCCGCGCGGGGCGAAGGCGCGTTCCCTCGAGAGCGCCGGCTTCAAGGTCGTCGCGCTGCAGATGCCGTCGAATCGTCGCGCGATTCTGAGTGACCCGTTCACCTGGCTGCCGGTGCTCGCGGGAATCATCGCGCTCGCGCTCTCCACACGCGGCGGAGTCCTCTTCGTCGCGGTGACGGCGGTGCTGCTCGTGCTCTCGAGCCCAGCGATGCGCGTGGCCATCACGCGGCGCATGTGGAAGCGCTCGCTCGACGTGCAGCGCGAGGCACTGAAGGCGAACCCGGACATCGACGTGGTGATGGGCTCGTCGTTCGGTGGCGCGGTGGCGCTCGAGCTGCTCGCGTGCGGCGAGTGGAAGGGGCCGACGGTGCTGCTGTGTCCCGCGCATCGACTGCTCGCGGAGCGCGCGAAGTTGCCGCCGTCGAAACTGCCCGAGCCGCTGCCCGCGAAGGTGCTCGTGGTGCACGGCACGCGTGATGAGACCGTTCCGCTCGAGCACTCGCGCGAGCTCGTCGAGGGCACCGACGCGAGGTTCATCGAGGTCGACGACATGCATCGGCTCGCGGCGACTACGCCGGAGCAGTTCAAGGCGTGGATCGACTCGGTCCATTCCACCGACGCCGTCTGAAGTTCGCCACGAGATCATCACCCGGCGACTGACGTCCCCGAGCAAGACAACGGGTGAGAACTGCGCTGAAACCCGACTCGCAGGCCTTCCTGGGACCCCACATGAAAACGAGCACGCTTCTCGCCGCGACGTTCGCGCTGGCCACCACTTCGGCTTTCGCTGCGCCGGGCTCCGACGTCGACGTCTTCCTCGCTTCGCGCAAGCAGCTCGCAGTGCCTGCGCCGCTCTCGCCCGCGATGAAGGCCGCCGTCGCCGCGGGCCGCATCTCGAGCACCGAGCCGCGCCTCGGCACGCCCACCTTCTTCTGGGCGCCTCGCGCACCGAATGCTCCCGACCTGCGCGCCACCGGTCTCTCGCCGGAGCAAGCCGCTCGCCGCGCGCTCTTCGACTTCGCGCCGCTCTACCGCTGGAACCCCGCGCAGCTCGCCGAGTCGAAGCTCGCGCACGTGCACGACCTCGGTGACGGCGCCGTCGTCGTTCAGTTCGAGCACACCGTGAACGGCCTCGATGTCTTCCACGAGCGCCTCAGCGTGATTCTCAACCAACGCCTCGAGCTCATCGCCATCAGCGGCGCGTTCTCGTCGCTCCCGCTCGGCGACGCGAAGTTCTCGCTCGCGCCCGCCACCGCGCTCAGCGTCGCGTTCGAAGGAGCGTACGGCCCGCTCGTGTCGCCCGCGGCTTTCCAGGCTGCGGGCACCGACTCCGCCGGAGCGCTGCGTTTCACCGCTCCCGCACTCGAGTCGCACCACATCGGTCTCGCGCGCACAATGCAGGTGCTCTTCCCCGACGTCGATGGCCGCGCGCTGGTGCCCGCGTACTACGTCGAGCTCGACGCCGCGCCGCGCGACTCGACCGCCGCACAGATGTTCGGAACCGTGGTGTCCGCGCGTGATGGCCGCGTGCTGTGGCGTCACTCGCTCACCGAGAACGACACGTATACCTATCGCGTGTGGGCTGACCCGATGACGCTGCGCCCGCTCGACGGCCCCAACGGCCGCGCGACGCCGCACCCCACGGGCACCAACGACTTCAGCGTGCTGCCGTTCGTGCAGCCGAGCCTCGTTTCGCTCGCGTACGCCAACATCTCGACCATGGACCACTGGCTCGGCGCCGGAGCGACCGAGAGCACCGGCAACAACGTCGAGGCCTACGCCGACATCACCTCGCCCGACGGCTTCAACACCGGCGACGTGCGCGGCGTGCCGAGCGCGAACGAGTTCAATGATCTGTATGTGATTGATCAACCGCCCGCGGGCGCGGCGCAGCGCAGCGCCGGCATCGCGCAGCTCTTCTACGACGTGAACTGGCTGCACGACGCCTGGTACGACAAGGGCTTCAACGAGGCCGCCGGCAACGCGCAGACGCTGAACTTCGGCCGCGGCGGCGTCGAAGGCGATTCCATCAAGGCCGAGTCGCAGGACTCCGCAGGTCTCAACAACGCGAACATGTCGACGCCCGCCGACGGCGCGCGCCCGCGCATGCAGATGTTCCTGTGGGTGCCTCCGTCGTTCGCGCAGCTGACGTTGAGCCCTGGCGGTTCGATGGGCACCAACACCGCCGCGTTCGGCCCGACCAGCTTCAACCTCACGGCGAACATCATCCTCGCCAACGACGGCACCGCGCCGGTGACCGACGCGTGCACGCCCATCACCAACAACGTCAGCGGAGCCATCGTGCTCGTCGATCGCGGCACCTGCTCGTTCCAGAGCAAGGCGCTGCGCGTGCAGCAGGCCGGCGGCGTGGGAATGATTCTCGTGAACAACGCGGCTGGCGCGGCTCCGGGCATGGCGGCGGACACCACCATCACCACGCCCATCACCATTGCGTCGCTCAGCCTCTCGCAGGCCGACGGCGCGGCGCTCAAGTCAGCGCTCGGTAGCGGCACGGTGAGCGCGACGCTGCAGCGCACCACCACGCCCAACCGCGACGGCTCGGTCGACAACACCGTCGTCGCGCACGAGTGGGGCCACTACATCTCGAACCGCCTCATTCCCGGGCTCAGCACGCAGCAGGCGCGCGGCATGGGTGAAGGCTGGGGCGACACCGTCGCGCTGTTGATGACCACCGAAGCGGCCGACGCGCCGGGCTCGGCCAACGCGAACTTCGGCGGCGCCTACGCGCTCGCGGTCTGGGACACCGACTCGACGGCGCTGCCGACCAACGCTCCGTACTTCGGCATTCGCCGCGCGCCGTACTCGGTCGACTTCGGGAAGAACGCGTTCGTGTTCCACCACATCAGCGACGGCGCGACGCTGCCGACGCACCCGCTCGCTCCGGCGGCCGCGGCGATGTCGGAAGTGCACAACGTCGGCGAGGTGTGGGCCGTGATGTTGTGGGAGTGCTACGTCGCGCTGCTCCGCGACACGCCGCGCCTC
Source organism: Archangium sp. (assembly GCA_047600485.1). Classification (GTDB taxonomy): domain Bacteria; phylum Myxococcota; class Myxococcia; order Myxococcales; family Myxococcaceae; genus Archangium_A. Next base: position 7,573,597 of record JASGKS010000001.1, on the reverse strand, counting down.
ACGTTCAATCAGGCGCAGGACCGGATGATGCGGTACCTCGTGGCGGGCATGAAGGCGATGCCGACGAACCCCACGTTCGTCGAAGCGCGCGACGCGATTCTCGCCGCGGCGGTCGCCGGCAGCACGCAGGACTTCCAGCTCTTCGCGCAGGCCTTCGCGCGGCGCGGGCTCGGGCTGCAGGCCATCGCTCCGGCGCGTGAGTCGGTCGATCTCGTCGGAGCGGTCGACGACTTCCAGACCGGCAACGAGGTGTCGTTCGTCTCGGCGACGCTCACCGACGACGACGCGGCGAACTTCTGCGATCGCGACGGCGTGCTCGACGTCGGTGAGAAGGGCCGGCTCCACATCACGCTGCGCAACGCGGGCACGGGCGACCTGTCGATGCTCACCGCGACGGTCACCAGCAACGTCACCGGAGCGACCATCACGCCCGCGGTCCTCACCTTCCCCACCATCACGCCGCTGCAGAGCGCGAGCGTCGATGCGTTCGTCACGTTGCCCGCCGGCATCACCGCGCGGCAAGCGGCGACGTTCACCGTGAGCTTCACCGACCCTTCGCTGCGCACCGCGGGTCCGCGCACGGCGACTGCTTCGTTCGTGGTGCAGCAAGACAGCGTCGCTGCGTCATCGGCGAGCGATGACTTCGAGGGCGTGCCGACCGCGTGGACGTTCGGGCGCGCGACGGGCACGGCCGCCGCGTACGGGTGGGAGATTGATGAGCTCGACCCGCTCACGCACCACCTCTTCGGCCTCGATGCGCCGGGCACGTCGGACCTCACCGCCGAGAGCCCCACGCTGGCGGTCGGCACCGGCGCGTTCCAGGTCACGTTCCAGAATCGATGGAAGTTCGAATACACGGCCGGCGGGACGCCGACTGCGTGGGACGGAGCGGTCGTCGAACTCTCGACCGACAACGGCATGACGTGGACCGACGTCGGCACCACGGCGACTCCGGCGTACAACGGCACGCTCACCAACACCTCGGGCAACCCGCTCGGTGGCCGGCCCGCGTTCGTCAATCAAAACGCCGCGTACCCGATGATGGGCGCCACCACGCTCGCGTTCGGCACCACGTATTCAGGGCAGAACGTGAAGCTGCGCTTCCGCGTCGCTTCTGATCAGAACACCAGCGAGCTCGGCTGGGACATCGACGACGTGGCCATCACCGGGCTCACCAACACGCCGTTCCCGAGCGTGGTGAATCATCGTGGGCAGTGCCTCAACCGGCCGCCCGTCGCGAATGCGGGAGCTGATCAGACCGTCGACGAGCGCACGCAGGTCACGCTCTCGCACGCGCTCTCGACCGACCTCGACGGCGACATGCTCACTCCGACGTGGACGCAGACCGCCGGCCCGATGGTGACGTTGAGCAATGGTGTGTTCACCGCTCCTGAAGTGAGCGCCGACACCGACCTCACGTTCTCGCTGCGGGTGAACGACGGCACGATCGATTCGATCAACACCGACTCGGTCGTGATTCACGTGCGCCAGGTGAACCGCGCGCCGGTGGTGATGGTGAGCGCTGATCAGCTCATCGACGAGCGTTCGGCCTTCACCGCGACCGCGACCGCGATGGACCCTGATGGCGACGTGCTCACGCTTTCGTGGCGGCAGGTGTCGGGCCCGGCGACGACGGTCGGCGCCACCAACGGGCTCACGCTGAGCGGAGCAGCGCCGGAAGTGATGATGCAGACCACCGTGGTGTTCGAGCTGCGCGCGAGTGATGGCGTGGCCGCCTCGACTGATCAGGTGACTCTCACCATTCGCAACGTGAACCGGCCGCCCACTGCGACCGCGCTCGCCGATGGCTTCGTCGACTCGGGAGGCACCGTGGTGCTCAACGGCTTCGTGGTCGACCCCGATGGAGATGCGACCACCGTGTTGTGGACGCAGCTCGCAGGGCCGACGGTGGAGCTCTTCGTGCCGACTGGCCTCTCACCGGCGTTCGGCGCGCCGACGGTGACGTCGAACACCACGCTGACGTTCCAGCTGGTGGCGCGCGACGCGACGTTGGCCAGTGCTCCGGCGGTGGTGAGCATCGTGGTGCGCGGCAACAACGCGGGCCCCATCGCGCGGCCGGGCCAGGACGTGACGGTCGAGAGTGGTGGCACGGTGACCGTCGATGGCTCGGCGTCGAGCGACCCCGAAATGGGCGTGCTCACCTTCCTCTGGCAGCAGGAAGGCGAGGGCCCGCGCATGACGCTCGAGAACGCGACCGCCTCGGTGGTGACGGTGAAGGCGCCCGAAGTGAAGGCGCAGACCCGGCTCGACCTGGTGCTCTACGTACGCGACGCGGCCGGTGCGGTGGGCAACGCGACGGTGCACGTCATCGTGACGCCGAAGACGACGGGCTGCGGGTGCACGAGCATGACGGGCATCGAGCCGCTGCTGCTCGCGCTCGGGTTGCTGGTGCTGCGTCGCCGTCGCCTGGCCTGACGGTCACGGCACGAGCTTGATTCGCTTGCCGGAGAGCGTGCGCCACACGCTCTTGAACTCGGAGTCGAACGTCCACACGGCTGCTCGCTCGACATCTGCCGCGGCGACGACCCACCCGTCAGCGAAGTCCGGAGCGTGTTCCGCGTAACGCTCCAACCATTGAAGTGCGTAGCGGGTGCGCTCAGCCACGCCCGCGTCGCCGAGGATGAACGAGCCTCGGGCGAAGGCCTCGACCACTCTCGCGCGCAGGGCCTTCGATTGCAGGAAGAGGTGCGCTTCGACAAGGACGGGGACTTCGACCTTCAACTCGCCTCGGAGCAGCTTGAGTTCGCGCATCGCGCGGTCGTGCAAGCCGTCGCGCGTGTCCAGCAGAGCCACGAGCGGGCCGGTATCGACGAGAACGGTGCGCTTCAACGCTGCTTCCGCAGTTGCTGCCGAATGGCGTTGCTCATCGCTCGACGATCATCCAACGCGGGACGGCGTTCGTGAGGACCTTCGTCAGGATGCGCGCGGATGATCTCTTCGATGAGAGACACCCGATCCTCGGTGCCCTTCGAACGAGGGGCATTCTCGCGAATGGCGCGTCGCACCAACTCGGAGACATTCACCCGCGCGCGTCGAAGGCCACGGACGATCTTCTCTTCTTCGGCGCCGAGGCGGACGTTCAGCAACATGTGGTCACTGTAAAGACACCGTTGTCTTTACACAAGCAGGGCTCAGTTCGTCGGGCCGTTCACCATCGGGTACGGCACGAAGACGACTTCGGTGAAGCCCGCGGTGATCAGCAGCGCTCGCACCTGACGCTCCGCCGAAGCACGCGCTTTTTCCTGCAGGCGCGGGTCGGCCTGCACTTCGCGCTCGAACGCGTCCTTCGCGAGCTCGAACAACTTCGCGGTCTGCTGCGAGTCGAGGTTGGAGTCGATGACCTCGGTGTCTTCGGGCCGCAGCTTCACCTGCGCCTTGAGCGGAGGCAGCGCCACCTCGACTTTGCTGCCCTTCACGCGCAGCTGATCCGCCGTCAGCTTCGTGAGGTCGAGCCCCAGCGTCACGTCGGCGAACACCAGCGCGCGCCCCGACTTCGCCGCCACCGCCTGCTTCAAGAAGTTGAAGACGTCACCCCACACCGTCTGCGCCGGCTCGGGTTCCGGAGCGAACGACACGCGCTTGTAGAGCCGCACCTCGAGCGTCTCGAGCCGCGCGACTTCGCGAATGCGCTCGACCAGCGCGGGTGGATCAGGCGGCTGCAACGCGCGCGACATGAAGAGCTTGGCGGCCACTCCGAAGCCGAGCGCGACCGCGACCAACACCACGATGATTCGCAAGACCCAGCGCATGGGCCAGAGCGTACGCCTGCGCGGTCGTCGACGGCTTGTTAGAACCAACGCCGATGCAGAGACGTGAGCTGATTCTCGGTGGTGCCGCCGCGCTCGCGTGGAGCTGCGCGCGCAAGAGTGCTCCGACGACCGGCCGCGAAGTGACGTTGGTGCTGCCTGCGCAGCCGACGCGCGATGGAGCGGGCGTGAAGCTCAACCGCGCGCTCGGCCAACGCGCCCTGGGCATGCTCGACCCGTTCCTGCTGCTCGACGAGTTCCACACCGAGAACCCCGACGACTACATCGCCGGTTTTCCCGAGCACCCGCACCGCGGCTTCGAGACCGTGACGTACATGATTCACGGCGCGATGGAGCACCGCGACTCGGTCGGCAACGCCGGTCGTCTCTCGCCCGGCTCCGCGCAGTGGATGACTGCGGGCCGCGGCATCGTGCACTCCGAGATGCCGAAGCAGGAACGCGGCCTGATGTGGGGCTTCCAGCTGTGGGTGAATCTCCCGGCGCAGCGAAAGATGATTCCGCCGCGCTACCAGGACATCGCGCCCGCGCTGATTCCCGAAGTCGCGCTCGAGAAGGGCAAGCTGCGTGTCGTCGCCGGCACGGCTGAAGGAAAGACCGGGCCGGTGAGTGGCATCGACGTCGACCCGCTGTTCGTCGACCTCTCGCTCGAGAAAGGCCACGTCATCGCGCTGCCGGTGCCGACGGCGCACTCCTCTTTCTTGTACGTGACGGAAGGCTCGATTCGCGTCGGCGACTCGCGTCGTGAAGTGCGCGCGCAAGAACTCGCGGTGCTCGGTCCCGGCAGCGAGGTGCGCTTCGAGGGAGAAAATGGTCGCGCGCTGTTGTTCGCCGGCCGGCCGCTCGGAGAGCCGGTGTCGCGCATGGGCCCGTTCGTGATGAACACCGACGCCGAAATTCGTCAGGCCGTCGACGACTACCGCAGCGGGCGGCTCGTCATCCCCGTGTCGCAGTAATCCAGTTCCAGCACTCGGCGAGCGACTTCACCGTGACGTCGGCCTTCACGGTCGGCTTGCGAAAGCCGCGGTCGATCCACACCGTCTTCATGCCGGCGTTGATGCCGCCCTGCACGTCGCGCTCGGGGTTGTCGCCCACCATCACGCAGTCGCTCATCTTCACGCCGAGCTCGCGGGTGATGAACTCGAAGATGCCGCGCTCGGGTTTTCCGATGCGCACCTCGCCGGAGATGGCCACCGCGTCGAACCAGTGCGCGAGCCCCGAGCCGTCGTACTTGCGGCGCTGAAGCCCGGCGACGCCGTTGGTGACCACTCCGAGTTTCGTGAGCGGACGCAGGCGCGCGAGCACTTCGTTGGTGTCGGGGAAGAGCGGGTACTGCAGCCGCGAGTGGAACCAGCGACGCGCCATCGCCGCCGGGTCGCCGCGCAGGCCGTGCGTCGCGAGCGCGCGCTCCCAGATGAGCGGGCGAATGCGCTTCGTCTCCCGGTCGAGCGCTTCTTCTTCGGGAATGCGCGCGTCGTAGCTCGCCCACATGCCTTCGACCGCGGAGTGACCGACGCGCTGCGCGTACGCGGCGGCAGCCTGCGGAAGTTCGGCCCACAGCGCGCGGGCTTCCTTCTCGACGGTGTGTGCCATGGCGCGGGCTTTTTCGTCGTCGCGGGCGACCTCGAGCGCGGTGGTGAAGGCGCACTCGCGGCTGACGAGTTCATCGGAGATCAACGTGTCGTCGAGGTCGAAGAGGACGGCTGCGAACATGATGGGCGCGGAGCCTAACTCGGGCTCCCTCACCCTGAACCCTCTCCCAGAGGGAGAGGGGAATCTCTTCCTCACGCTGAAACTTCTCCCAGAGACGGGAACTCTCTTCCTCACCCTGAACCTTCTCGCGTCTCGGTGACGCGCGTGAAAAAAGAGAAACCGATGTCGGGTCCTCCGTCACAGACCTTCGTCGCACCGACGACAGCGCTGCTTCCCGGCGCGTTGGTGCTCGGCGAGCGCTTCCGCGTGGTGCGGTTGCTCGGTCGCGGCGGCATGGGCTTCGTCTATCTCGCGGAGCAGGTCTCTCTCGGCCGCCAGGTCGCGCTCAAGGTGCTGCGCAACGACCTCACGCTCACTCCGGGTTTCGCCGAACGCTTCCGTCGCGAGGCGCTGCTGCTCAGCTCGATCGAGCACGCCGCGGTGGTGCGCATCATCGACTACGGCAGCGAGGGCGACGCTCCGGTGCTGGTGATGGAGTACGTCGAGGGCGAGACGCTCGAGTCGATTCTCGAGCGTGAAGCGCCGCTGTCGATCGAGCGATGTGAGCGATTGCTGATGCAGCTCGCGCAGGGCCTCGCGGCGATTCACGCCAAGGGCATCGTGCATCGCGACCTGAAGCCCGAGAACGTCATCGTCACCCGCACCATCGACGGCTTCGAGCAGGCGCGGTTGCTCGACTTCGGCATCGCGCGATTGGTGGAAGACGAAGAGAGCGCGAAGGGCTCGGTCACGCAGGCTGGCATCGTGCTCGGCACGCCCGAATACGTTTCGCCCGAGCAGGCGATGGGACAGTCGCTCGACGCGCGCAGCGATTTGTATTCGCTGGGCGTGATTCTCTACCGCTCGCTGGTGGGGAAGCACCCGTTCCCCGGGCCGTCGCCGCGCGAGTTCATCTCGCAGCACATTCATCAGGTGCCGGTGCCGTTGCTGACGGCTGCTCCGCATCTGGCGACGTTCCCCGCGCTGGTGCAGGCCGTGAGCTCGTGTCTCGAGAAGGAACCGTCGAAGCGCCCGCAGACCGCCGCGGCGTTGTTTCAGCTCGCGACCTCGCAGCCGTTGACGTTGTCGGCGCCGTTGCCTGCGCCCCCGTCGTCGGCGCTGCGCCCGCGCGGCGGAGGCGGCTTGAGCTGGAAGGCCGCGCTCATCGCCGGCGTGGTGGTGCTGGCGATGATGGGTGCGGCGTTCGGCGTGTGGTGGTTCGACCCCGTGCGCAAGGCGCGACGGCTGCTCGAGGTGAATCGCGGGAGCGAGGCGCTGCAGATCATCGAAGACCTCGGAGCGACCGCTCAGAGCGCGTGGACCGTGCAGCAGTTGAAGGCGACCGCGCTGCACCAGGTCGGCCGGCACGAAGACGAGTTCAAGGTGATGAGCGCGGCTCCGCAGGGCGCGACGTTCGAGCCGCTCTCACTCGAAGCGCTCGCTGATGACTTCGGGCATCAGGAGACGCCGAAGCTGCGCAAGCTGCTCGCGTCGTTCCCGAAGGCGAACGTGTTGCCGACGTTTCAGCTGCTCGCGCAGGGCGAAGACCGGTGGACGCAGTGGGGCGCGTTGCGGTTCGTCGATCTCGAATACGCGGGCCAGGGTCTGCCGTTGATGGAGCTGTATCTGCAGGCGCTCACCAGCCGTGACTGCGGCGTGCGGCGGACGGCGGCGACGCGGTTGGTCGATTTCCGCTCGCAGGACGCGATGCCGGGCCTCGAGAAGTTGAAGGCGTTGCCGAAGAAGAAGGGCGAGCCTGATTGCGGGCAGCAAGCGGCAGACGCGGCGTTGAAGCAGCTCGCGAAAGAGTGACTCCCTCTCCTTGCGAAGCGGGGAGAGGGTTGGGGAGAGGGGCCGTACCAAGCATCAACGGCTGAGGACGTATCCGCCCCTCACCCAGCCTGCGGCCGACCTCTCCCCGCTTCGCAAGGAGAGGTTTTTCACTTCGTGCGTTCGATTTTCTCGACGAGCGCGGTGTCACCTTCAGCGAGCGCCTCTTCCTTGGCTTCCTGTAGCAGCGCCGTCACGCGCGAGGGCTCTCCGCCCGTCTTGAGCAACGCCGCCGCCAACACGCGCCGCGCCTCAGCGCGAATGCGACGGTCCGGCCGGCCCTTCTCGAGCGCCGCCAACGCCCGCTCCGCGCGCGGAGCCGCCTCCATCACCTTCCCCAATTCGAGATGCGCCTGCGCCGAGCGCAACAACGTCTCTCCGGTCTTCGGTGAATCAGCTCCACCGAGCGTGGCCTTCATCGCCAGGTAGCGCTCACTCAAGTCCGCCGCTTCCTGCCACTGCTCGAGCGCGAGCGCGGTCTCACTCAACACGTCAGCCGTCGCGACCACCTCAGGGTGCAGCTTGCCGAGCTTGCGTTCCTGCTCCGTCAACGTGGTGCGCCCCTCGGACCACGCTTCCTTCAGACGACCAAGCCGCGTGAGCGCGAGCACCCGAATGCGCCCGTACTCGACCCATGACGCCGCGGTGGTGTCGATGTCGATTTGCGGCCGCAGCGCTTCAGCGAGCGTCAACGCGTCGGCCGGTTTCCCCGCGTAGACGAGCGTGGTGGCGAGCGTGATTTCCGCAGCGAGTCGTCGCGCCAGCAACGAGCCCGAGAGCTGCACCGCCATCTGCTCGTTCGCGAGCGCCTCGGCGTAATTGCGCTGCTCCGCCGCCAGCACCGACAAATCGTTCCACGTGTCGGCGAGCGTCGGGTGCCCGGGCCCGAGCAGCTGCTCGCGCAACACACGCGACGCATCGATTTCTTTCCGCGCGGCGTCGAGCTCACCCTGCTCCGTCAGCACCCAGCCCGCCGAGCTGCGCACGCGCGCCACGTCGAGCGTCTGTTCCCCTTCTGCCTTGACGTACAGCGACAGGCTTTGCCGATACGCGACGAGCGAACGAGCGCGATTGCCGTCTTGCCACTCGGCGTCACCGAGGCCCTCTTCGATGCGCGCCGCGATGAGCGTGTCGCCGCCGATGCGCTCGAGAATTCCCGACGCGAGCGACGCCCAGGTGCGCGCCTCATCGGGTTTCCCCAAGCGCCAACCGACCAGCGACACCATGCGCGACAACACGCGCGCCGCGGTGGCGTCGTCACCGGCGACCTCGGCCGCGCGCAACGCGAGCGTGAACTGCTGCCGCGCCTCGATGAAGCGACGCTCGAGCGAGTTCAATTCCGCCAGCGCGTCGCGCGCGTCGGCTTCGAGCGCGAAGAGCTTCAGCTCACCGGTGCGGCGCGACGCCGCTTCCAACTCGGAGCGCGCGACCTCGACCCGACCGGCCGCGACCAGCGCACGCCCGCGCGAAATCTGCTCGGCGAGAGTCTGCGCTTCAGCCGCCAACTCTTCCGGAGGCGCGCGGCGGTCCTGCAGCTGCTTCACGTTCGCGCACGCCGCGATGGGCGAGAGCTTGGACGCCGCGGTTCCCGAGCCCGCGACGAGCAGCGCGTCGGCCTGCGAGAACGCTTCGGCGAGCGTCGACAATTCCGTGAGGCGACGATCGAGACACTCGATACGCAACAGCAGCTGCCGCTCGGTCTGCTCACCGCGAACCTTGGTGGCGAGACAGGCTTCGGTGCGCGCGCCCGACCATTCGCGCGCCCACTGGTCGAGCGCGTCGCGCGTGAGCGCCCAGCTCGCCTTCGCGTACGGCACCTGCGTCGCGAGGAACGCGGCTTCCGAGCGCGACTTCACCGAGTCGTTCCACACCTTGCCGACCAGCAGCTCGGCGCCCTGGCAGGTGCGCGTGCGGTTGTTCCAGTTCCACCACGCGGCCGAGCCGATTCCGGTGATGGCCACCGCGGCCGCGACCGACCACCACACACCGCGCCGGCGCTTGAGCGAGGGATCATCAGCGAGCGCTTCGAGCAGCACGCTCATCGAGCGATGCCGCTCCTCGGGCTTCACCGCGAGCCCCTTCAACAAGATGCGATGAATCCACGGAGGCACCTCGCTGCCCTTCGGCGCCGGAGGCACTGCGCCCGCACGCGTCGCGATGCCGAGCTCGGCGACGTTCTTTCCCGGGAACGGCCGCGCGCCGTACAGCGCTTCGTAGAGCGACACGCAGAACGAGAATTGATCAGTCGCTTCCGACGTGTCGGCGCCGTCGTATTGCTCCGGAGCCATGTAGCCCGGGCTGCCCATCAACATGCCGGCCTGGGTGAGCGGCTGGTCGAGACTCAGCGCGCCAGAGGAATGAGACACCTCATCGGTGATGGGGTCTTCACCACTCGACGAGCCCGATGAGACCGACGAACTCGAAGTGCGCGTGGCGCGCGCGAGCCCGAAGTCGGTGACGCGCGCACGACCGTCTTCTCCCATCAGCACGTTCGCCGGCTTGAAGTCGCGATGAATGAGACCGCGTGCGTGCGCCGCCTGCAGCCCGCGGCCCGCGTCACCGAACACGCGCAGCACTTCGCGCCACGGCCGCGGCTTCACCTTGTTCCACGCGTCGAGCGTGCCGCCGCGCACCAGCTCCATGGCGATGAAGATGCCGCTGCCGAACGGCCCGGAGTCGTAGACCGGCACGACGTTTGGGTGCGCGACCTGCGCCATCGCCTGCGCTTCACGCAGCAAGCGCGCCTGCCCCGAGGTCGAGGCCTTGCCGTTGGCGACCGAGCTTCGCAGCACCTTGATGGCGACCACGCGCTGCAGCTGTGGATCATGCGCGGTGTAGACGACGCCCATGCCGCCCTGACCGAGTCGCTCGAGCACCACGTAGCGCCCGATGTTCTGCCCCGCGGAGAGAACTTCCGCGTCGGGCTTACCGATGTCTTCGCGAACGTACGTCTGGCCCAGCTCACTGGGCGGCGCTTCGAGCGTCGCCGCGCAGACAGGACAATGCGACGACTGCGTGTGCGTGCAGGCCACGCTCAGCGTCTCAGTGCTTCAGGACCTGATGACCCGCCGCGCCTTCCATGCCGTGCGTGAGCAGGAAGCTGAAGAGCGGAAAGTTCTCGCCCTTGTTGCCGCCGATGAGCTCGAAGTTCCACGCCTGCGAGCCGGGCTGCTCGAGATCAGGGCTGGCCTGCACGAACAACACGTCGGCGCGCTCGATGACCACTTCACCGACCAGCGCCTTGCCCACGATGGCCTGCACCACCGCGCGCTCGTCTTCGTCGAAGAAGTCCCAGTGCACGAGCTCGTTGTCCATCAGCATCACGTCGGCGCTCCCGACGCGCAGCACGCAGTTCCGGTGGTCGCTGAGCCAGCGCCAGAAGGCGTCGAAGGTGAGCGGGGCCGCCGCGGTGCTGGTGGTCATGGTGGGTTCCTTACTACTCCCACGCCGCAGCGGAATATGGTTCGGCAATGCTCCCGACGCTGGTCCTGTGTGTGGTGTTGAGTGGCGCTGCGGAGCCGTCTGACCCCGACCTCACTCCGAGCGACACGTCGGCGGCGAAGGCCACTCCGGGCATGAACGAAGACGCGGTGAAGTTCGACGAGCTGCCCGTCGCGACGCCGAAGGTGAACGACGACGCGCGCGTGAAGCAGTTCCTCGGAGCGTTCGCAGGTGGCCTGGTGGGCTTCGCCGCGATGGTGGCGTTGATGCCGCTCGATCAAACGCTCGGCGCCAGCTGCCTCGGCTGCATCGGGCCGTTTCAGTTGCTGCTGTCGGTGCTCGCTCCGGTGGTGTCGATGACCGCCGCCTGGGGCGTGCATTCTGCGCTCGGAGGAAAAGGCGGTCTGCTCACGCCCTACGTCGCGTTCTTCCCGGCGGTGATTCTGGCGCTGATCATGATCAACATCGCGCGCGACATCGACGTGACCACCACCGTGGGGCACGTTCCCTTTCTCGCCGCGGCGGGTTTCTTCCTCGCCGGAGGTTCAGCCATCGCGCTCGACCTGCGCGGCCGCCAACTCGACGGGCTCGGCACCACCAGCCGTTGGGGCGGAGCGGACGCCGGGCGCGTCGCCGTCACCACGCTGGTGAGCGCCGCCACCACCACGGTCGCCGCGTTGCTCTCCATCGGGCTCGGGGCGCTGAGCCCGTTCCTCGGCATCGCTGCGGGCCTCGTGCAGAGCGTCGGCGTCGCCGCGGCCATCTGGGGCACGCACAAGGCGTTGCGTGGCCGCGGCACGCTCGGCGCGGCGCTCGCAGGAGTCGGTCTCGCCGGCCTCTTCACCTTCGCCTCGGTCGGGCTCTACGCGTTGGCGCAAAACTTCTTCGGCGGCATCAGCTCGCTGCGCACCACCACCGGCGCCATGCTCGCCACCGAGCTCGGCGTGGTGAGCGCGATGTTCGCCGGCACGCTCGCGCTCGAGTTCTCACACACCGCCGAAATCGAAGCCGCGATGCCGAAGTTCCAGATTGGCGCCGCGCCGATGCGTGACGGCGGCCTGGTGAGCGCGGGGATGCGGTTTTGAGTTCGGTCGCGCTGCTCCTGTTGCTCGCGCAGGTCGGGCAAGTGAACGGCGACGTCGTCGTGGTGCCTGACCCGAGCGGCACCGGTCACACCACCAACAATCTCATCGCGGGTCTCGGCTCGACGCTGTGCGCGTTCGCGTCGAAGGGCGTGTACTCGGTGAAGCCCGACGTGTTCGACGCGGTCTTCGTCTTCACCACGCATCCACTCAGCGGTTCGGCCATTGGAAGTCCGGCGACGCCGAAGGGCACGGTGGTGCGCGCGGAATACACGAGCGGCGTGGTGTGGGGTTCTCCGCTCATCGTGTTGCAGCCCAGCGAGTTCGGCAGTCCGCAACGGCTGCTGCACTGCGCGTTCATGGGCCCGCTGCAGAATCTCCCCGCCAACCCCGACGATGATTTTCTGCTGCCCGCGTTTCCGAGCGGCACCATGCCGAGCGGCACCACGGGCATCGAGGTGATGGGCCACGAGTTCGGTCATCACTGGATGGTGCTGTCGGCGTTCGACACCGGAAATGGAATGCTCGACGCGCTCCACCGCAGCGACGACCGCATGCCGTTGATGGGCATGCAGATGAATCGCGTCTCGGCCGCGGGCGTGCACTACAGCCACCTCGCCGACACGCAGTCGGTGATGTACGGAAATTTCATCACGCCGCTCGGTGGAGGCATGTACCGGCTCGCCGGTGGCGCGCGGAAATACGGCCCGATGGATCAGTACTTCATGGGTCTGCTCGCGCCCGAGCTCACGCCGCCGATGCTGGTGCTCGATGACGGCTCGCAGATGGGGCTCATCGGAACGCCGCTGCGCGCGGGAGAAACGCAGACGGTGAGCGCGCAGCGTGAAGTGCGCGTGAGCGTCGCTGATTTCGTGCGGGCGCAGGGCGTGCGCACGCCGGCGTTTCCCAACACCAAGCGGTGCTTCCGAGTCGCGTTCGCGTTGGCGGTGCAGCAGGGCATGACCGCGACTCCGCAGCAGATTGCGATGGTCGACACGTATCGCCGTCGCTGGGAGCAGTGGTTCAAGTTCGCGACCGATGGTCGTGGCAGCACCGTCACTTCGCTCGACGTGTTCGCGCCGTGCCCGGAGCCCGAGCTCGACGCCGACGGCGGTGTGATTCCAGAAGTCGACGCGGGCATCGTCGACGCCGGCATGCAGCAGCCCGAGCCCGACGCGGGAATGATGGAGCAGCCGCAGCCTCAGAGCGACGCCGGTGACGGTGACAACGGGCGCATCGACACCGGGAAGATTCGGCCCGGCTGTGGTTGCGGCTCGACCGACGTCGCGGCGTTCACGTTCGCCCTGATGGCACTGTTCAGCTTGCGGCGTCATCGACGTGCCACGCGGCTCTAGAACCACTCCCGACATCGCGCGCGGCTGGCTAGAACTCGGCCCCATGCGCGCTCTCGCTCTCGCGTCCCTCGTGCTGGTCGGTTGTGCCGGAGTTCCGCTCTACCCGTCGCGCCCCGGCGCATCGACGGCGCCGCTCGTGCCCGACCCGCTGCCCGCGAAGCTGGTGGTGCACATCGCTGCGACGGCCGACGGCTTCAAGCACGCGCTCGATTCGACCGTGCCCACCACGGGTGATTTGCAGTTCGACCTGCGCGGCCCGCGCCCGGTGAAGTGGACGCGCTCTCCGTTCACGCTGCGCTTCGCCGACGCGCGCGTCGAAGTGAAGACCGAGCTCACCATCGAGGCCGAGCTGCCCGTCATCGGGAAGCAAATCATTCCCATTCAGGCGTCGGTGGTCGGCGAGCCGGTCATCACGTCCGACTGGAAGTTCCGCATGCAGGGCGCGAAGGCGAAGCTGGAGTCGAAGGACATGCGCCTGCGCACGCTGCAGGGCCTCGCCGGCGCGCTCGAGACCGCGCAGAAGATGACCGAGGACTACCTCGAAGGTTTCGCGTGGGACCTCACGCCGCGCGTGAAGGAAGCGTACGCGCGCGTCGCCGCGCCCATCACCTTCAAGGTCGGTGACGCCGATGCGTGTGCGTCGCTCAAGGTGACGAGCATCGAAGCGGGGCCGACGGTCATCGCCGGCGGCTTCGAGAAGGACCTCGCGTTCGTGGTCGAACCCTCGGTGACGATGCCGTGCGGTGACGCGCAGCTCGAGCCCACGCCTCCGCCGCTCGCGAACGTCGCGACGTTGCCCTCGGGTCCGTTCACCGTCGTGGTGCCCATCGCCGCGAAGTACGACGAGCTCGCGCGCGCGATGTCGGCCGCGTTCACCGACGGGAAGTTGTTCTTCAGCAAGTCGTACCCCGAGCTCTACCTCGCCAACCCCGAGGTCTACGCGTCGCAGAAGGACGAGCTGGTGGTGAAGCTGCACCTCTCGGGGCCCATCAAGGCCGCGGGGCTCTCGGCGAACCTCGACGGTGACCTCTATTTCATCGGGCACCCGGTGGTGGTCGACAACGAGCTGCGCATTCCCGACCTCGAGCCGACGGTCGACACGAAGAGCTTCCTGCTCGGGCTGAAGGCGTCGCTCGACCACGACGGCATTCGTGACCAGGCACGCGCCGCGTTGAAGTTGGACCTGGGTCAGCGCTTCGCAGCGGTGCGCCAGAAGTTGTCGAACGACGTCGGCTTCGGTGGCGACCTCGGTTGTCTGCGCGCGAACGTCGCGAAGATTGAGGTCACCGGCGTGTTCCCGCACGCGTCGTACCTGCGCGTGTACGTGTCGACCACCGCGCAGGCCTCGGTGTTCCTGCCCTGCCCCACCGCGCAGCAACTCCCGCTCGCGGTGACGCCGTGAACGGCGCGCAGCTCTTCGTCGCTGCGCTCGAGAACGAGGGAGTCGATCGCATCTTCGCGCTCCCCGGTGAAGAGAACCTCGATCTGCTCGAAGCGCTGCGCACCTCGAAGATTCAGCTCGTGCTGGTGCGCCACGAGCAGGCCGCGGCGTTCATGGCGGCCACCTACGGGCGACTCACCGGCAAGCCGGGTGTCTGTCTTTCGACGCTCGGGCCCGGCGCGTTGAACCTCGCGACCGGCGCGGCGTACGCGCTGCTCGGCGCGATGCCGATGGTGATGATTACCGGCCAGAAGGGAATTCTGTCGAGCCGGCAGGCGCGCTTCCAAATCGTCGACACCATCGCGGCGATGAAGCCGCTCACCAAGCTGTCGCAGCAGGTCGTGTCGGGCGCGCTCGTACCGACGCTGGTGCGCGAGGCGTTTCGCGTGGCGACCACCGAGCGCCCGGGGCCGGTGCACCTCGAGCTGCCCGAAGACATCGCCGGCGCGACGTGCGAGGCGACTCCGCTGATTCCACCGCACGAGCCGTTGCTCCCAGCCGCGAGTGACGCCGCGCTCGACCGCGCGGCCGAGCTGATTCGGGGCGCGAAGAAACCGCTGCTCATGTTCGGCGCCGCGGCGTCACGCCCACGCTCCACCGACGCGCTCACGCGCTTCGTGCACCGCACGCGCATTCCCTTCTTCACCACGCAGATGGGCAAGGGCACCGTCGCCGGAGCGAGCGAGCTGTACCTCGGCACCGCGGCGCTCTCGGAGCGCGACTACGTGCACGAGGCCATCGAGCGCGCGGACGTCATCGTCACCATCGGCCACGACACGGCTGAGAAGCCGCCGTTCTTGATGGGTCCAGCCGGGCCGCAGGTGATTCACGTCGGCTACCTGCCCGCGCACATAGAGCAGGTGTACTTCCCGCAGACCGAAGTCATCGGCGACGTCAGCACCTCGCTGCGGCTGCTCGGTGACCGGCTCGAGGGCAAGGTGCCGAACGCGGGCGCGCTGTGCTCGCTGCAGAAGGGAATCCTCGAGCGCATCGGCGCGCGCGCCACCGAGGACCGCTTCACGCCGCAGCGGCTGGTGCACGACATTCGCGCGGTGATGCCGGAAGACGGAGTGCTCGCGCTCGACAACGGCATGTACAAAATCTGGTTCGCGCGGAATTACCGAACGCGAATGGCGAACACGCTGTTGCTCGACAACGCCCTCGCGACGATGGGCGCGGGGCTACCGAGCGCCATGACGGTTTCGATGCTCCACCCGAAGCGGCGCGTGATGGCGGTGTGTGGCGACGGCGGCTTCATGATGAACAGCCAGGAACTCGAGACGGCCGTTCGTTTGAAGCTCAACGTGGTGGTGCTGATTCTCGAAGACCACGCCTACGGAATGATTCGGTGGAAGCAGGCGGTCGATCACTTCCCTGATTTCGGAATGACGTTCGGGAATCCCGATTTCGTGAAGTACGCCGAGGCCTACGGCGCGAAGGGCAGTCGCGTGACTGAAGTGAAGGACTTCAAGCCGACGCTCGAGCGCGTGTTCACCGAGGGTGGTGTGCAGCTCGTGGTGGTACCGATCGACTATTCCGAAAACACGAAGGTGCTCGTCGACGAGCTGAAGCAGCGTCTGCCGGTCACGAATGCCGAGGGGTAAACATGAGCACGCTCGAAGTCGTTCAGGCGTTCGACCGCAAGCCCATCGAGTCGGTGCCGGCAGATGACGCCAGCTCACTCGAGAAGAAGCTCGAGCGGGCCGCCGCGGCGTTTCGCAACCGAAGTGGTTGGTTGAAGACGCACCAGCGCAGCGCGGTGTTGCTGAAGACGGCGCAGCTGCTCTCGGAGAAACAGGAGCACTTCACCCGCCTCATCGCGCGCGAGGGCGGCAAGCCGTGGACCGATGCCGCTGTCGAAGTGGTGCGCGCCATCGACGGGCTGCGCAACGCGGCCGATGAGCTGCGTAACTTCGCGGGCCGCGAGATTCCGATGGGGCTCACGCCGGCGAGTGAGGGGCGCTGGGCCTTCACGACGAAGGAACCCATCGGCGTGGTGGCTGCCATCTCGGCGTTCAACCACCCTCTGAATCTCATCGTGCATCAGGTCGCTCCGGCGGTGGCGGTGGGAGCGCCGGTCATCATCAAGCCCGCGGCGACCACTCCGCTGTCGTGCCTCGGTCTCGTCGCGCTGCTGCGTGAAGCGGGTCTCGACGAGCCGTGGTGCCAGACGCTCATCACCGACGACAACGCGCTGGCCGAGAAGCTGGCCACCGACACGCGCGTGGCGTTCCTGAGCTTCATCGGCTCGGCGAAGGTAGGTTGGTACCTGCGGAGCAAGTTGCCGCCCGGGACGCGGTGCGCGCTCGAGCACGGCGGAGCGGCGCCGGTCATCATCGACCGCAGCGCGAAGCTGGAGCGCGTCATCGAGCCGCTGACGAAGGGCGGCTACTACCACGCGGGTCAGGTGTGCGTTTCGGTGCAGCGCATCTTCGTGCACCAGGACGTGCTCGAAGACTTCGTGGAGCGCTTCTCGGCGCGCGTCGCGAAGCTGCGCGTGGGCGACCCGGTGCTGCCGACGACCGAGGTCGGCCCGCTGATTCTGCCGCGCGAAGTGGTGCGGGTGCAGTCGTGGGTCGACGAGGCCGCGAAAGCCGGAGCGCGCGTCATCGGAGGCGGCACGCTGTCGGAGACGACGCTCGCTCCGAGCATCGTGGTGAAGCCGCCGCCGAACGTGAAGCTCTCGACGCTCGAGGTCTTCGGTCCGACGACCTGCGTGTACGGCTTCACCGAACTCGACGCGGCCATCGACGTGGCGAACTCGCTCCCGTACGCGTTTCAGGCAAGCGTGTTCAGCAACGACATCTCGCCGGCGTTGCGCGCGGCGCAGCGGCTCGACGCGTCGAGCGTGATGGTGAATGACCACACCGCGTTCCGAACCGATTGGATGCCGTTCGCTGGCCGGCGGCAGTCTGGCTACGGCGTGGGCGGCATCCCGTTCACGATGCACGAGATGGCGCCGGAGAAGATGATCGTCCTCAAGCACGACGCGATGTGAGGGGCCGAGTCGAGCTCCGCCTCAGTAGAAGTTCTCGCGACGCGCGTACCGGGCCGCGCGCTCACGATCATGCTCGGCGGAATCAATCGCCCCGCCGCTCAGCGCGTTCAGAATCTGACCGTTGGTCGGCAGCGAATCGCGCGTAACGAAGTTCTCGGGCTTCCAGAACCCGGAGCGAATGAACGCCTTGCTGCAATGCGTGAAGCACTCGCGAATCTCGACGTGAATACCGAGCTTCGGCGTCTTCCCTTCGACCGCGCAGGGAGAGAGCAGTGATTGATCAGTGATCAACGTCGCGCGGCCGTTCACGCGGAACGTGTCTTCCACTCCGGGGATGAAGAAGAGCAGGCCGACGTTGGGGTTCGCGAGAATGTTGCGCAGCGAATCGGCGAGCTTGTTGCCCGGCCGCTCGGGGATGAGCAGCGTCGAGTCGTCGATGATGCGCACGAAGCCACGAGGGTCTCCGCGCGGCGAGACGTCGCACGTGCCGCTCGCGTCGCTCGTCGCCAGACACAGAAACGGTGAGCGCTCGATGAACTGACGCGTGAGCGAGTTCAGCTTCGTTGCGACCTTCGCTTTGACGAGCGGAGTGGCTTCGCCTCCGAGCACGGCGCGCAGCTCGGCTTCAGTGGTGATGACCATGCGCGCACCATGCCGCTCCGCGTCCGCAGCGCGAAATCACTGCATCAGTCGAGCTACTTGCTCGGCTCGGTCAGCGGACCCGCGACGCCTTCGAGCTCCACCAGAGTACGCGCAAG
Source organism: Archangium sp. (assembly GCA_047600485.1). Classification (GTDB taxonomy): domain Bacteria; phylum Myxococcota; class Myxococcia; order Myxococcales; family Myxococcaceae; genus Archangium_A. The sequence goes on along the minus strand of JASGKS010000001.1, from coordinate 7,555,215 downwards.
GTCGAGCTGCACTTCGAGCCGCTTGTGCTCGAGGTCGATGGCTTGTCTGTCGGCGGTGAGCAAGAGGGTCGGGTCGAGCGAGCCTTCACTCAGCACGCGCGCCTGCAGCTGCCGATGCGACGCGAGCGTCGTCTTGTAGTCCTGCTCGAACGAGCGCCACCGGTCGCGCAGACCTTCCGCGCGCGCGAGGAGAATCTGCAGCTCCGAGCGCATCTGCGCGACCTCGGCGTCGAGCTGCGCGCGGTTGCGCACCGTCAGCGCCTTCGCGACGTCGAGCTGCGGAGCGGGAGTAATCGCGAGTGGAATCGTGAGCCCAATCAGCAAGTCGTGGTCGAGCGTCGGCTTCACGCTCTGCCGCAGCCGCACCTGCACCTCGGGCCACGGCAAGCGCTTCGCGGCGAGATTCCGCTCCGCCGCTTCCGACGCGACGACCTTCATGCGCAACGCCTCGAGCGCGGGGTGTTTCTCCAACCGCGCCTCGAGCGACTCGAGCTGCGGCAACACCGGCGGCTCGTCAGACAACGTCGCCGGAATCGGAGTGACCGGCTGCCCCACGAGATACGCGACCGACTGCGCCGCCTTGAGGCCCGCGTTCTGCCAGCGCAGCTGCTCCTGGCGCGCGTCGGTCTCTCCGAGCTGCGCGAGGTTCAAATCAATCTGCGTGCCCTGCCCCTGCTCGAGCCGCTTCTTGAGCACGTTGATCAACTTGCGCCGCACTTCGACCGTGTCGCGCGCGAGCTTCTCGTGCGCCGCGGCTCCCGACACGTCGAGCCACGCCAGCCGCACGTCGCGAATCACCTTCCAGTTCAAATCAGCGAGCTCGAGCTGCGACTGCAGCAACTTCGCTTCAGCCGAGTCGGTGCCGTTCTTCCATTCCCACGGGTTCGGCGGCCGCCACTGCAGCCCGGCGTTCCAGCGAAACTGACCAGTCGGTACGTCGTCGATGTCGTTCAGCTGCGCGCGAAACTTCGGCATCTCCCAGTCGTGGGCGAGCGGCACCTGCGAGCGCGCCACCTCGACCTCGAGCCGCGAAACCTTCAGCTGCGCGTTGCCCTCGGAAGCCAACTTCAGCGCGTCGTCGAGCGTGACCTCTGCTGGAGCAGCCGCGAGCGCGAGCAACAGCACGCTAGAACTGAACATAGAGCCGTTCTCCCGCTTGCCAGTGCGAGTCGCCCTCCACCTTGATGACCGCGCGTCGACCCCAGCGCGGCCACTGCGGAGACAACCAGCTCCGCAGCGGCAGCTGCTCGACCGACGGGCCGACCTCGATGACCGTGCCGCTCATCTTCTCGCTCCACAGACCGCGCGACGCGCGCACGGTGAGCTTCAAGCCCGGCGTGAGATTCTTCGCGCGCTCCTCCGGCACCGTGGCGACGAGATGACCGCGGCGACCGCGCACCAGGCGCAGCACTTCGACGCCCGAGGCAACGACGTCACCGACGGGGTGCACCAGCAGCGACACCGTGCCGTCGACCGGCGCCTTGATTTCGTATTGCTCCACTTCGAAGTCGAGCTGCGCGATGGCGGCCTGCTTCGCCTTCAACGCTTCGCGGAACGGCTGCACGCGCGCGTCGGTCTGCACGTCGAGCTGAGTGCTCTTGTTCGAATAGAGCTCGGGCATCTGCGCGCGTCGGCGCTCGAACACCTGCACGCGCGCTGCGGCGGCGAGGTAGTTGCGGCGCACTTCGGTCTCCGTCGCGGCGTCGACGAGCTTGTCGGCGCGAAGACGTTCCACGCGCTCCAGCTCGGTCTTGAGTGACTGCGCTTCGGCGCGCGCGGCCGACTCGTCAGCGAGCGCAGACGAGCTGCGCAGCGTGGCGTCGACCACCTGGGTGCGAGAAATCGCGAGCTGCGCATTCAGGTCGGCCTCGAGCTGCGAGAGCTCGCTGCGCATGCGCTCGCGCTCGAGCCGAATCGCGCGGTCATCGAGCGTGAAGAGCACGTCGCCCTTCTTCACTTCCTGCCCGAGCAACACGTTCACGGTGAGGATGCGGCCGGTCACCACCGGAGCGACAGCGTGCTCGATGCTCTCGGCGTACGCGGGAATCGCGGCGCCCGACAGACCGCCGCGGTCTTGAATGAGGAACATCGCGCTCGCGAAGAAGCCGAGGGCGAAGATCAACTTGAAGGTGATGTCGCGTGGGTTGCGCATCGCAGCTCACACCTCGAGAGAGTCGTCTTGCAGCAACAGCGACGCCTCGGCCGCGCCCGCGGTGGGCAATTCTGCCAGCAACGCCGCCTGCGCCGGAGGGCCGGAGATGCGCAGCTGCCAGGTCTGTTCTGCGCCGCCGTCCGCTCCGAGCGAGCGCGACGAGCTGAGCATCGCGCGCGAGGTGTGCTTGGCGAGCACGGCGGGCAGCGTGGTCAACGCCTGAGCGCTCACCTTCACGCGCAGCACCGCCGACACGCCGCGACGAGAGCCGAAGTCCGAGAAGGTCTGGAAGAGAATCGCCAGCGTGAAGAGCCCGGTGGCGAGCAGCGCGATGCTCCACGCGCCGACGCCGCAGGCCACGCCGATGGCGAGCGTCATGAACACGAACATCAGGTCGCGCGTGTCCTTGATGGTGCTGCGCATCTGCACGAGGTTGACCGCGCCGAAGATGCCGATGCCGCGCGCGATGGAATCACCGACGCACAACATCACCGCCGCGCTGGCGAGCCCCGCGAGGGCGAGGGTCTGCGCGAACCCCTTCAGGTACGACACGCCCTGGTAGGTCGCGGTGTAGAGCGCGGAGAGTGCGAACGAGAGACCGAGCGCGAGCGCGAGACTCGACGCGGCGGTGATGAGATCGAAGTCACCGGGGTTCATGCGCTCACCCGCCCTCTGCGCTTCGCGCAGTGACGGCTCCTCCGTCGCCGGTCGGGCGGATTCGCTGTGTTCATGGATGTGACGGCATTGTGTCAGCGCCCGAGCGGAACCGATCATTTCTGGCGGCGATTTTTTCCCCGACGTCAGGCCGCGTCGCTGGTGAAGAACGGGTCCTTCCGCGCCTCGATGGCCGCCGCCACGTACTTGCTGAACGACACGCGGAACGGCCCGAGCAGCTGCACCACTTCGCCCAGCCACCAGGGCCGCGAGTCGCGAAACTTCACCTCGACCAGCGCGCGGTTCGCCGCCACATCTTCACCACCGACGTAGCGCCACAGCCCTTCGCGCGGCATCAAGAAGTCCGGCCCGCGCGTCGGCTGCCACGCAATCTCGGTGTCGACGGTAAGGCGCACGTCGGTGCCCACGTCGACCGAGCGGTACGCCGCGCGCTGCGCACGCACCAGCAGCTTCGGCTCGGCCTGACACCGCAGCGCGAGATACTGAAAGTTCTGCATCGCCTCGTTCTGAGCGACCGACGCCGGCAGCGCCTTGGTCACGTCGAGCAGGAACGGCCGCGTCTCGTCGAGCGAAACCACGGCGCGCTTCTTCATCACCACCGCGTTCTGACGGCGTTTGATTTCGAAGAAGCAGTCGCCTTTCGGAGCGAGCCCGTAATACCGCACGCGCAGCTTGATGCGGTCGGGTGAGCCGCTGACGTGCTGCTCGAGGAACGTGAAGCGCGGCGAGTCGAGATAGAGCGAGGTGTTCACCTGCGACGCGCCGGCCTGCTTCGCGACCTCGTCTTCCTGCATGAAGCCGGCGAGCAACTTCAGCGCCGCTTCGACCCGCACCATCGGCGCCCAGTACTTGAACTCGAAACGTTCGAAGCGCTGAACGCCGTCACTCATTGACCGCGCCCCGGGTAGGGCCGCGCCTGCTTGATGTAGAGCGTCGCGTTTCCGGGCGTGGCGTCGTCGTCGAACTTGAACTCGCAGTCCATCGCGTACCAGCCGAGGTTCCCCGCCGCCGGGCCGTACGCCGCCGAGAAGCGCTTGTGAATCGCGTCGAGCGCCTTGCCCAATTGGTACGTCTGCGTCGTGGTGAGCACGGTGGTGTTGGGAGCGATGAGGTTGCTGTGCGCGAGGAAGGTGATGGGCTGGTTGGGCTGCGAGAAATAATAGAGGAATTGATCAGACGTGACGCCGGGCGGCGGAGCGACGACCTCGGCGTCTCCTCCCGACTGCACGTTCACGTAGAACGCCGGGTCGATGCCCGCCGCGTCGAAGGGGTTGGCGGTGACGGCCACTCCGTTCGCTTCTTCCGAGGGGTAGTTGGTGTGAATCAAGAGCGCCATGCCGACGCTGAACTGGTCGATGCCGTAGAAGTTGCGCTCCTCGAAGGTGCGGAAGCTCCACGCGCTCGCGTACGTCTGTCGAATCGCGTCAAGCACATCAGGCACGTTGGTCGGGTCGCCGGTGTGTGACTCGTAACAACCCGCGCACGGGAACCCGTCGAGGTCTTCGGAGTTGGTGCTGGTGCGGAAGCGCAGCTTCTTCCCCGCGAAGTTCGCCGTCGCCGCCTTGGCGAGAATCGCGTCGATGAGCTCCTGGCGCACCGTGCCCTGCATGATGGCCGCGTTCAGCTCGGCGAGCTTCTGCACGCGCACGGCGGAATCGGTGCGGAACGAGGAGTCAGCGAGGTAGCCCTGCACCAGCGTGTAGAGCCCGTTGTCGCGCATGAAGTCGTCGTAGTGCTTCATCGGCACCACGAACGCGGGCTTCACCGGCACCTTGTCGTCGCCGATGCGCTTCAGAATCGAGTACTGCGCCGCCTTGCCGCCGTACGCGCGCGCCGATTCCTTGATGGCGTTTCGCAGCGTGCCGCCATCGGTCGGGTCGGGAGTGCAGTCCTGCACGTCGACGATTCCCGTCGGCACCAGGTCGAGCGCGGGCAGCACCACCGGCGTCGGCGCGTGCGCGGTCCAGAACGCTTCGGCTTCGGCTTGCGTCACTTCGACCGCGCTCCACTCGAGCGCGCCGACGGTGAGCTTCACCAGCTTCCCATCGAGCGCGCGCAACGTGGCGTTGGTGAGCGCTCCCTTGAGGCCCATGTTCGGCGTGCCGCGATTCGCCGAGAGCACGTTGATGTGTGAGAGCGGCGTCTGGAACGTCTGCGTGATGAGCCCGCGCACGACCGAGATGTCGTTGGGCGCTTCGTCGAGCACCAGCAGGTCCTGACTCGAGGGCGGCGTGGCGGACACGGCGGCGGCGGTGCTGAAGCGCAGACGCCCGACGCCGGTCGACAACGTGAGCGGCTGGTAGTCGATGCCCTCGTACAAATCGTCGGTGGTCATGATGGGGAACGAGGCCTTCTTCGCCTCGAGCGCCACCGCGTCCGACGTCGGGTGGAACACCAGCTTGTCGCCGAAGTACGCGTGCGCCTTCACCGCGTCGAACAGCGTCTGCATCATCGTCGCGCTCGCGGTGTCGTACGGGCTGAACTCCAGCGCGAACACCTGCGGGCCTTCGTAATAGCTGACCGCCGCGAGGATGAAGCGGCGCTCGGGCGAGAAGTACTCCGTGGTGTTGAACGACGAGAGCGACGGCACCACCGGCAGCGCACCGCCCGACAGGTGCGTCGACGCGAACTCGTAGTGCACCTGGTACAGCACGCTGTTCTGAAAATAGAGCGCGTTGGAGTCAGCGGTATCGAGCACCACCTTCACCGAGCGCGCGCCGGGAATCGACGCGCTGACCGGCACGCTGGCGAGCGCGGTGTAGTCGGTGAGGCAGCCGACCTCCTTCAAGTACTCCGGGCTCGCGGTGGTGGCCGTGCAGTCCCACGTGCGCGACGGGCCGGCATCGACCCCTGCGTCCGACGTCGGCTGCGGCGCGCTGCACGCCGCGAGAACAAAACAAGACAATACAAAAACGGCTCTTGAATTCATGGCGTCAACGCGAAGCAATAGAACCCACCGTACCCGCCACCACTGCCGACCGTCGGCCCGTTCGGCCCACCCATCTCGACGAGATTCACTCCGGCGCCGCAGCCACCTTCGGTGAGCGCGTTCATCCAGTTCATGCCGCTCATCGCGGGCCACGAATGACCGACGCGCGGCTTGCCCGTCACACTGGTCGTGGTGCTGCTCGTGGTCCACGACTGGCAGTTGAAGCTCAGCTGCGACTGCGACGACGTGTACCGCATGCCCTGGCTGTTGGTGCCGGTGAGCATGTCGTGGTTGTCGACCTGCTGGCCGTTGGGCGCGTGGTTGAGCACGCCGTCTTCGTTCGGCAGGTCGTTGCAGATGGCGGTGGCGCACCCGATGGGACGGTTCGCGCCGATGGCGTTCGCGAGGGTCATCGCGAAGAGGCGGCCGTTGCGGTCGTACCAGGGGCCGTTGCCGATGCGGTCCTTCGCGTGCACCACGCCGCCGTCTTCGCCCTGATCAGCCGAGAGGAACGCGCGCCACACCTTCGCGCCCGAGCCAGGCATCGAGACTTCTGCAATCTCAGTACAAATCTTGTCGGCGCCTCGCAGGCCCGCGCCGAGGCCCATCTCGCCGTGACGCAGGTCTCCGCCGAAGCCTTGGGCGCTGCCGGAGACACGCTGAATCGCCGCGTAGCTCGTCACGAAGAAGCTGAAGAGCGGGAGCGTGCCGGCATCGACTCCAGCGTCCGTGCCCGCGTCGACGTCACCACCGCCACCGCCCGTCGCACTGCCTCCGCCCGTCGCGGAACCACCGCCCGTCGTGCCGCCTCCGCCGGTCGCTGAACCGCCACCGGTTGCCGAGCCACCGCCCGTCGTGGAACCGCCGCCTCCGCCGCCCGTGCTCGAGAGCACGCACATGCCCGACGAGCACGTGTTGCCGCTCGGGCAATCAGCGTCGACGTTGCATTGCGACGAGACCGCGGGCGAGCAGCCGACGGCGAACACACAGAGCGCGAGGAGTGAGCGATTGATCATGGCGTGAGTGCGAAGCAATAGAAGCCGCCGTAGCCGCCGCCGCTGCCGACGGTGCCTGCGTCCTGAATCGGGGGACCCATCTCGATGAGGTTCACGCCCGCGCCGCAGCCCGACTCGGTGAGCGCGTTCATCCAGTTCATGCCGCTGCCTGCGGGCCAGGAGTGACCGACGCGCGGCCGCCCCGTCATGCTCACCGTGGTGCTCTTCGTCGTCCACGATTGGCAGTTGAAGCTCGACGTGCCCGACGTGTACCGCATGCCCTGGCTGTTGGTGCCGGTGAGCATGTCGTGGTTGTCGACCTGCGTTCCGTTGGGCGCGTGGTTGAGCACGCCGTCTTCGTTCGGCAGGTCGTTGCAGATGGTGGTGTTGCAGCCGATGGGACGGTTCGCGCCGATGGCGTTCGCGAGCGTCATCGAGAAGAGGCGACCGTTGCGGTCGTACCAGGGGCCGTTGCCGATGCGGTCCTTCGCGTGCACGACGCCGCCGTCTTCGCCCTGATCAGCCGAGAGGAACGCGCGCCACACCTTCGCACCCGCGCCAGGCATCGAGGCTTCCGCAATCTCAGTACAAATCTTGTCTGCGCCGCGGAGGCCTGAGCCGAGGCCCGTCTCGCCGTAGCGAAGGTCTCCGCCGAAACCCTGTGTGCTGCCCGAGAGGCGCTGAATCGCCGCGTAGCTCGTCACGAAGAAGCTGAAGAGCGGGAGCGGGCCAGCGTCGACTGCGCCGCCTCCGCCGCCCGTTGCTGCGCCACCGCCCGTCGCGGTGCCGCCGCCGGTCGCAGTGCCGCCACCCGTCGCACCTCCACCACCGCCCGTCGCACCTCCACCGCCGCCGGTCGCAGTTCCACCGCCCGTCGCAGTTCCACCGCCCGTCGCAGTTCCGCCGCCCGTCGCAGTTCCGCCGCCGGTCGCAGTGCCTCCGCCCGTCGCAGCTCCACCACCGGTCGCAGCGCCGCCACCCGTCGCAGTGCCTCCGCCGGTCGCAGTGCCTCCGCCCGTCGTGCCGCCGCCCGTCGCGCCGCCGCCCGTGCCGGTGCCGACGCAGAATTGATTCGCGCACGTCTGCGCGAACTGCGCGCAGTTGGTGCACAGGTTGCCGTTCGAGCCGCACTCGGTCGCGTCAGTGCCGGCGACGCACGCGCCTGCGCTGGTGCAGCACCCGCTCGCGCAATTCTGCGGCGTGCAGTTCTCGGAGACGGGCATGCCGCACGCGGCGAGCATCAGCCCGCCGGCCAAACCAACACACATCGCCAGGAGAAATCGATTGGTGTGAGTCATTCGGCTTTCGAAGAATTCGAAGGTCACTGACAGCGCAAATCGGTCTGGCACGTCTGGCCCATCGGGCACTCGGAGTCGTCGGTGCACGACGTGAGGCCCGGAATGGTGAGACCCACTTCAGTCGAGGACACGGCCTTGAAGTCGACCTTCCCCGTCGTGCCCTTCTTCACGCGACGCACCACCATGGTCGGGAAGCCCGAAACACCGAGACCGATGAGCCGCGTGGTGAGCGTCGAGCCGATGGTGAGCGAGCCGTCGTCGTTCGTCTCGCAGAGAATCTGACCGCGCAGGCCGCCGTGGTGGCTGATGTCGATCTCCACTTCGATGCGCGCCGCGGTCGACGTGCTGCCCGGCGTCCACTGCAAATCGAGCGCGGTGTTCGACGCGAGGTTGTAGGTCGTCTGCGTGAGCGCGATGGGCGCGACGCCCGTGGTGTTGAGCGTGAACGAGCTCACCGCGCCGCTCCCGGCCGCGACGACGCTCAACGCCGCGCCGTCCGCGAACGGAGGAATCGCCAACGTCACGCTCGCCGGAGCCTGGTAGCCGTTGTTGATGGGCGTCATCTCGAAGGTGCCGCTCGAGCCGCCAGTGCCACCGCCTGCCGAGCCGCCTCCGGTGCTGCCTCCGCCAGTACCGCCACCACCACCGGTCGAGCCACCGCCACCGCCAGTGCCGGTGTCGAGCAAGAAGCCGGTCGCGGTCAGCGTGCCCGCGTTGCGCGAGGTCGGGTACGGCTGGCAGACGTTGTCTTCCACGCACGCGGCGCTGCCACCGCACGGCGTCGCGCAGAACGGAACGCGCGGCGTCTCGACGCGGCAATCACCATCGGTGAGGTCGGTGCTGAAGATGGTCGTGACCGGCGTGGTGCCGTCGAAGACCTTGCCGAAGAACGACGACGAGTCTCCGAACTGCGAAACGGTGTGAAGAATCTGGAACGTGCCGATGACCTGGCCTGCATCCGTGATGGTGCTGCCCGCGTCTTGAGCGCCGGCGTCGACGCCCGCATCTGAACCGCTCGGCGTTCCGCACGCCGACAGCATCACGACTGCAGCGAGTACTTCATGGCGCATTCTTCACTCCTGGTGAGCGGCGCTGGACTTCGAAGGAAGGCGCTCCGTCGTAGCTGCGCGCCCACGACGAGCCCGAGGCCGCGGCGTTGGCCGGGTACGCCTCCTGGAGCACCGTGTTGTTCTGCGCGTCGAGCAAGGTGATGACGTCGCCCTCGCTCTGCGAGATGCCGAACTCACCACGCACGCACGGAGTGACCGTCGTCGGGCAGTTGGCCTCGAGCATCACCGTGAAGTAGCCGCGCGCCGCGACGCTCGTCCCGTTCACGAAGCGCAGCGACGTCGAGTAGCGAACGCCCGCGTCATCAAAGTCGGTGATGCCGAAGCCCGAGAGGTCGACCGCGGTGTCGCTCGCGTTGAAGAGCTCGACGAAGTCACCGCCGCTGCCCGCGAGCTCGTTGATGACGAGGCCTGCGTCGGAGCACGCGCCGCTCGCGCATTGCATCGTCGCGGGGCCGCAGTTGAGAAGAGAGAGGAGGCTCACGGTGGCAACCACGGCAACGAGCAGAATTCTCAAGGCAGACTCCTTGTGTCGGGAACGTCACGAGATCGATCATTCAAGCGTAAACCTGCGAAACGCCGAGTGCATTTTTCTGACCGCGGGAGCCTGCGGACAGGTCTGATGCGGGTGTGATCCACCTCTACTTCTCCGGCGCAGTTCGAGGGGTCGACGGGGTTGAGACCCTCGGCCGCCGCACTCGGGCACTGGAACGGTTCGGCGTCGTCACCACGCGGCACATGGCGAACCCGCACTCGGTGGACCTGCCGGAAGGCGATGCCGCCATCTTCGCGCATGATCAGCAGTTGCTCGCCGCGAGCGATGCGTTCATCGGAGATTTCTCGTCTCCTTCGACTGGCGCGGGCTTCATGGCTGCGCGGGCGTTGCAGCTCGGCAAGCCCGTGCTCGCGTTGTTCGGAGCTGATCAGCGCGCGTCGGCGATGATCAACGGCAACCCCGAAATCGTCAGCGCGCGATTTTCCGACGACGCGTCGTTCACTGCTGCGGTGCGCGAATTCCTGCTCGCGCGAACCTCACAGCCATTGCGCGCTCCGAAGGTGGTGCTCGCGGGTCCTCCGGGTTCGGGCAAGGGCACGCTCGCCGCGAAGCTGAGTCGCGCGTGGTCGTTGCCGCACGTGAGCACCGGTGACTTGCTGCGAGAGCTCGTGTCGAAGACGCCGACGCACCCGCTCGCGGTGAAGGTCGATGGCTTCATGAAGGCGGGTCAGCTCGTTCCTGCCGAGACGATGCGTGACCTGGTGCTCGAGCGACTCGCGCGTGCCGACTGCGCGAAGTTCGGGTGGATTCTCGACGGCTACCCGCCTTCGCGCGCGGACCTGGAGAATCTGCGCGGCGGCGGCATCGAGCCTGATGTCGTGATGCTGCTCGAGCTTGATGACGAGACGGCGGCGAAGCGGCAGGTGTCGCGGGCCGCGCGCTCGACGGACACTCCGGAAAAGGCGCGCACGCGGCTCGAGGTGTATCGACGCTCGCAGCCCGCGGCCGATTGGTTTCCTCGCAGCGTGTTCGTGCGGCTCGACGCCTCGCGCTCACCCGAAGAAGTGGAGCGTCAGGCGCTCGACACGCTCGACGGCTTGTTCGGTGAGCCGCGACGCACGCGCTCGTATTTTCCGATTCCTGCTTTCCGCGCCGACGACGTGCGCTCGACGCGCGTGCACTTTCACATCGACGCGCCGAGCACCGAGGCCGTGCGTCGCATCGCGCGCGACGTGTACGTGAAGCACCCCGCCGCGCAGGGCCAGCTCAAGCTGTACCCGATTGATTCGCTCTTCCTCGGGCCGCAGAAGAAGAAGCTCGGCATCTACGCGCAGCTGCCGAATTTTCGTTTCATCACGCGAGCTGATGACGAGGCGTTCATCACCGGGAAGTTGGGCGATGGCGACGAGGCGTTGATGCTCGCCGTGCTCGAGGCGACGAAAGCGCACGGCGGAATGACGGAGATAGAGGAGTACACCGGCGAGTGGACGTTGCTGCCCGACGGGAGCGTGCGGACCGATGCGCGCTACGAGGTCCTCCACGGCGCGTTCGACTGGCTGCCGCGAGAGGGAATGTGTCGCGAGGTGCCGAAGCTCGAGCTGCATCTGGGCTTCGACGTGCCGCGCACTTCTTCAGGCGCGCTGCCGATTCCGCTCGAGACCGTGATGGCGAAGAGCGCGGAGGCCGGGCTCGAGAACGGCGGCTGGTTCGTCTTCAAGAAGGACGGAATGGCGGCGTACCGCTCGAACGAGTTCTCGAACGCAAGCGTGGCCGAGGGTGAGGCGCGCGTTGCTGATCAGGCGAAGAAGTTGATGGCGGCGCTCGGGCTGAAGACGGAACTCAGCTTCAGTCTCGAGCTCGTGCACGGCATCTGGACGTGGGGCTGATCATTCCCTCAGCTTCAATCGGCGCCGCGCGATGTTCGCGTAGTCCTCGTTCAGCTCGATGCCGAGGTACTTGCGACCCAGCGCCGATGCCACAACTCCCACCGTCCCCGCGCCGAAGAACGGGTCGAGCACCACCTCGCCCTTCTTCGTCGACGCCAACACGCACGGCTCCACCAACTTCGGAGGAAACGTCGCGAAGTGCGCCTCGCGCAGCGGCTCGCTCTGAATGGTCCACACGCTGCGTCGCGCACGCCGAGAGCGCCCATCGACGGCTGGCTCCTTCACTGCGTCGGCGTCGTAGAAATACCGCTCGCTCTTCGAGAGCAGGAACACGTACTCGTGCGCGCGCGTCGGCCGGTCCTTCACCGACTCGGGCTGCGGGTTCGGCTTGCTCCAGATGACATCGCTTCGCAGGTACCAACCGTCCGCCTGCAGCGCGAACGCGAGCTTCCACGGAATGCCGATGAGGTCCTTCGGCTTCAAACCCTTCGGCGTCGGCGCGCGATACGTCATTCCGCGCGCGGGGTTCTTCTTGTCCGCGTCGCGCCAGGTGCGGCCACCGCTGGTGTACGAGTCACCGATGTTGAGCCACAACGTCCCGGTCTTGCGCAGCACGCGGCGCACTTCACGGAACACGTTGATCAACGACGACACGTATTGATCAACCGTCGGCTCGGCGCCGATTTGCCCGGTCACTCCGTAGTCGCGCAGCCCCCAGTACGGAGGAGACGTCACGCACGCGTGCACCGACTCGGCCGGCATCGCGCGCAACACGTTCAGACAATCACCGACCCGCAGCTCGCTCTTCACTTCGCCAGCGCCTTCACCAACGCCTCGGCCACCTTGCGCGTCGAGCCCGGGTTCTGTCCCGTAATCACCCGCCCGCTGACCTCGACGTGTTCGCTGAACGGAAAGGTGCTCACGTATTTCCCGCCGCTGCGCGCGCCGAGCTGATCCTCGAGCGAGAACGGCACCAGCGACTGCTTTCCGCTGAGCCATTCCTCCATGTTCGACAAGCCGGTCACGTTCTTCCCCGCGAGCAAGAAGGTCCCGTCGCTCAGCTTCACGTTCAGCAACCCCGCCGGGCCGTGACACACCGCGCTCACCACGCCACCGCGCTCGTACATCGCGCGCGTGAAACCCTTCAGCGGCTCGTTCTCGGGCAAGTCGAACATCGGGCCGTGGCCGCCAGCAAAGTAGATGGCCACGTACTCGTCGATGTTCACCTCGTCGGGCTTCTTGCTGTGCAGCAACCGCGCGTTCACTTCGTCGGCGAGGAACGCCTTGTTGCTCGGCTCGTCGCGATCATCACTGCGTGCGTCACACGGCGGAGCGCCTCCGAGCGGCGAGACGAAGTCGACCGCATAACCGGCGGCGGTCACCACCTCGTAGAAGTGCGTGACCTCCGACAGCCAGAAGCCCGTCTTCTCTTCGTGCGCGCCGAAGCGGTCGTTGCTCGTCACCACCACCAGAATCTTCTTCGGCGACAACTCAACCGCGGGAGCAGCCGGCCACTTCACCGGAGCGCTGGCACACGCCGACAGGAAGACTGCCCCGAGTGCGACACGCAACGCGTTCATGCGCGACGCGTATCAGGTAGACGGCCCGCATGACTCGTCCCTGGACCGTGAATCGACCTGGCCCTCTCACTCCGCGCGGCGAAGGGCTGTGGACCATCGACGACCAGCTCCCGGGTCCGCGCTCGATTCCGCGCCGCATGACCATCGTGAAGCGCGACGACGGGCTGCTCTTCTACAACGCGGTGCCGGTGCCCGATTCGACGCTCGACGAAATCAACAAGCTCGGCACGCCGCGCCACCTCGTGTTGCCGAATCACTTTCACGCGCTCGACGCGCACCCGTTCACCGAGAAGTTGAAGGTCGAAGCGTGGGCGTGCGCCGCGGGCTTGAAGGAGCTCTCCGACCGAGGCGTGAAGGCGAGCGACATCGCGCACCTCCCGTCGCAGACCGGCCAGCGCTGGTTCTCGGTCACGGGTTTTCTCACGCACGAGCAGGTGCTCTTCGCGCACGGAGCGCTCATCGCCGCCGACGTCTTCACCAACGTCCCGCACCAGAAGGGGCTCACCGGTCTGGTGATGCGGTTGATCGGCTTCACCGCCGCGCACCCGCTGCTGCCCAAGCCGGTGCGCAAGCGCGTGGGGCGCGACTTGAAGGCGGTGAAGGCGCTCTTCGAAGACTTCGCGCAGCTCTCGCCGAAGCAGCTGATTCCTTCACACGGCGACGTGTTCACCGGCGATTGCGCCGCGGCGCTGCGTCAGATTGCGGCGACGCTGTAGTCGCGCGCCACACCTCTGACGCCCTCTTCTGCGGGCCCGTTACTGATCATTTCGGGTGCTGGAGGGGAAACCAGACGTGACCGGAAATCTGCTCGTCGTCGACGACTCAACGCACAATCTCGAAATCCTCTCGACGTTGCTGACCGCGCACGGCCACGCGGTGCGCACCGCGAGCGGCGGCCGTGAAGCGCTGCGACTCGCGAACGAAGCCACGCCCGACCTCGTGCTCCTCGACGTGAACATGCCCGACCTCGACGGCTTCGAGGTCTGCCGCTCGCTGCGCAAGACGTGGAACGCGACGCGCCTGCCGGTGGTGTTTCTTTCGGCGGCGAAGGACCCGGTGAACACCGTGAAGGCGTTCGAGCTGGGCGCCATCGACTTCGTCAGCAAGCCGTTTCATTTCCCCGAGGTGCTCGCGCGCGTCGACACGCACCTCGAGCTGCGCCGCCGCACCGAAGAGCTCGAGGCCGCCAACGCGAAGCTGCGCGCCATCGAAGAATCGCGCCGCAACTTCATCACCGCGCTGGTGCACGACATCAAGAACCCGCTCACGCCGATGTTGAAGAACACCGAGTGGCTGCTCGAACAGCCGCTCCCCACCGGCGAGTGCGTCGAGGTGACGCGTGACCTGCACGTCGCGTCGCACCAACTGCACCGCATGGTGTTGTCGCTGCTCGACGTCGCCTGGGCCGAAGAGCACGCGCTCACCGTGAGGCCGCAGACCGTCTCGCTGCGCAGCTGGCTGTTCGAAGCGCTGATGCTCACGCGGCTGCAGCTGCGTTCTCAACCTGACCGGCTCGCGCTCGATGCGAACGACGCAGAAGCCACCTTTGACCCGTCGTTGCTGGCCCGCGTGGCGCAGAACCTGGTCGACAACGCGCTCAAATACACGCCGCGCAAGGAGACCATTCAGGTCTCGCTCACCCGCGTGGGCGACCGCGTACAGCTGGTGGTCGAAGACCGCGGCGCTGGCGTGCCCGAGGCCGACCGCGAGCGCATCTTCGAGTCGTGGGTGCGCGCCGACGAGGGCGGTCACGGCATCGGGCTGGCGTTCTGCAAGACGGCGGTCGAGGCGCACGGCGGCACGATTCGGGTCGAACCGGCACAGCCGCGTGGCGCCCGGTTCATCGTCGATTTGCCAGCGGACAGGTGAGCGAATAAGCGCGCACTTCGATGTTTCGTCATCCCGAAGACCGCCTCCCCGTCGCCGCCATCCTCTTCATCTTCGCGATCGACGTGAGCGTGTACGCGTTCGTCGACCACCCGCTCTTCGTGCTCGCGTGGGCGTTGATCAGCATGTTGCCGAAGGCCGGCATCTGCGCGTTCAACCACCACCACCAGCACGTCTCGACGTTCCACTACGCGTGGACCAATCGACTGCTCGAAATCGTCTACGTGCTGCAGACCGGCGTCTCGAGCCAGGCGTGGGTGCTCCACCATTCGTTGGGTCACCACCTCAACTACCTCGACCAGAAGAAGGACGAGTCGCGCTGGGCCCGCGAAGACGGCTCGCGCATGGGCGAGTGGGAATACGCGTTCATGACCACCATCACCGCGTACCCGCGCGCGTGGGGCGTGGCCGCGAAGCACCCGCGTCAGAAGAAGATCTTCCTCACCATGGGGTTGATCAGCCTCGCGTTGATCAGCGCGCTGGTCGCGTACAAGCCGATTTCGGGGCTGTTGCTGTTCGTGATGGTGCCGCTGGTGATGCTGTTCGGCACCGCGCTCGCGACGTGGGCGCATCACTCTGATCGCGGCACCGCCAACGACTTCGAGGCGTGCAACAACATCCTCCAGCCGTTCTACAACGTGCTCACCGGCAACCTCGGGTACCACACCGCGCACCACCACCGCCCGGGTCTGCACTGGTCGAAGCTGCCCGCGCTGCACGCCGAGCTGGAGCACAAGATTCCGGCCGACGCGTTCCGCGAACCGGGCGTTCCGTGGAAGTTCTTCGGGCGTTCGCCGCGGGTCAAAGCGGACCAGAACGTCGAACTCGACCCTGCGTCTTGATCGCAGCTTCGCGTACCTGAGCGCGGGCCTGGGGTTTGCTCTCGTAGGAGAGCGTGGATCTCGCCGCTGCCCTCGAAGAACGCGTCGCTCGCAAGGCGGTGCACCTTCTCCCACAGCCGCAGTCCGCCCTGCGTCTGCGCAACCTGGTCGCCTCGCCGCGCCACTCGCTCAAAGACGTCGTCGCCGCGGTGATGCTCGACCCGATGCTCGCGGCCGCGGTGATGCGTATCGCGAACTCGGCAGCCTTCGCGCGCGGTGGTGCGACCACCAACCTCGCGACGGCCGTGCAGCGCATCGGTGAGAAGGAACTGAGCCGCATCGCGCTCGCGTCGAGTCTGAATTCGTCGTCGAACGCGGCCGGCCCGCTGCTCACCGTTCGCCGTGAAGTGATGCAGCGCGCGCTGACCGCCGCCGTGCTGTGCGAGCGCCTCGCGAAGTTCTACGGGCTCGACCCCGAGCCGATGTTCCTCGCGGGTCTGCTCCACGACGTCGGAGTGCTCGTCGCGCTCGGCACGCTCGAGCTCATCTGCTCCCAGCATCGCAACCTGCCCGCGCGCTCGTCCGACGAGTGGCTCGCGCTGGCGATGAAGAAGCACGTCGAGCTGGGCTCCATGCTCGCGCAGCACTGGGGTCTGCCTCCGCAGGTCGCCGAGGCCATCTCGCAACACCACTCGAGCGGAGCGTTGAGCGCAGGCACCGCGCTGGTGCGTTTGTCCGACGAGCTGTGCGCGGTGCTGGAATCGGGTCAGGCCCTGACCGTCGAGCACCCCTCGCTCGCGTTGTTCGACGACGAGACGCGTGAGGCCATCGTCGGCGTGCTGACCGTGTTGCCGTCGACCGTTGCTGCGTTCTCGAGTGACTCACCGCTCGCGTCGAGCCCGTCGCTGGTCGCCGCCGAGCCCGCCGACGCACACGAAGGCATCGCGTACACCGCGCGCCTGGGCCGTGCGCGCACCGCGAAGATGTGGATTCAGTCTGCGCAGGAAATCCACCTCGAGGTCAGCGGCACCGAGAACGCGAATCAGCTCGAGGAGCTCGAGTTCGCTCCGTCGTCTGCGCCCGTGAAGATGTGGGTGCGCATCACGCGCGTCGAACCGCGCGGAGAGCATTCGATGTTGGTGGCAGTGCCGTTCTCTCCGACGCCTGAGTTGCTGGCGCTGCTCGCCGAGCTCGCGTTCCCGATGGAGCGTGCGGCATGACTGCCATCGAAGCGCTCGAAGCGCCTGCGCTGCGAGAGACCGTGCACGTCGAGTACGACGCGCGGCGACCGTGGCCGCTCGGTCTGCCTCCCAAAGAGCACGCGCTCGCCGCCATCATCGCGCACGGAGACGTCGCCAACGACATCGAGGGCAGTCATCTCCGCGTGCTCACGTCATTCCCCGAGTGGGTGTTCGACGAAGCGCGCACTGCGCTGGTGGGCGCCGGCACCGAGCTCGCCTGGGCGAGCGCGAGCGCGTGGCGTGCGGTGGTGGCGCTCGAGCGCATCGAAGGCGCCATCTCCATCGATGTTCCCGGGTTGAACGCGTTGACCGATGAAGTGGTCGCCGCGCGCGAGCGATTGGTCGCCTATTCGACGTTCGCGCTCGACGGCGGAGCGAGCTCGCAAGACCTGCTCGCCACGCTCGATGAATGCATTAGCCGCTTCGTCGAGCTCGCGCGCGTGCAGGCCGAGCCGAAGCCGCAGCCGGTTTCGTCAGGCTCGTCGGTTCGCTCGTCTCCTTCGCGTGTCGTCTCGTCGCCCTCGCGCGTGCGGCCCAGACCGAAACCGCCGCAAGCCGCAGCGGCACCGAGTGCGATGTCGAAGTCGACGCGCCAGCTCATCGGCCTCGGTGCAGGCCTGCTGTTGCTGTTCGTGGCGCTGTTCAAGCTCGCTCCGACTTCGGGGCCGCACGCGGGCCCGCGTGAGGAGTGGGTGATGCAGGGCTCGCTCGACAACGGCAGCGCGAAGTTGGTGCCTGAGAATCCGCAGGCGAGTGAAGCGGCGCTGCAGCGAAAACTCTCGGAGCTGAAACACCAGGGCATCACCGCGCGGCTGGTGAACGACGAGTGGGTGTTGGAGCGCGAAGCGCCGTCTGCGCCGTGACCTCTAGCGTTTGGCGCACGCCGCGAGCTCATCGAGCTTGCCGTGCAACTTCGGCCCGATGCTCTGCTCCTGCACGTGCGGCAGTGATTCCAGCGCGCGCAATTCGAGACTGAGCGCCTCTCCGCACAACCCCGACTGGAACAACACATCTGCGCTCATCGCCAGCGCGCGCGCGTTCGCCGGAGAGCGGTACGCATGCCGCGCCCAATCGATGGCCTCGTTCAGCTGACTCTTCGAGCGCGCGAGGACGGCGAGCTCTGCTCCCGCGGTGGCCTGAGACGAATCGAGCTCGAGCGCGGTCTTGAGGGCCGCTTCCTTCGTCGCGCTGGCTGACATGCCGAGCAGCAACCACCCGGTGACGCGTTTCGGATCCGCGAGCGTCACCTTCTCCGCGGCGTTGATGCGCTCGTCGGGCTGCGAGCGCGTGACGCTGACCTGCTCGAGCACGAGCAAATCATTCGGGTCCATCTGCGCGCCGACGTCGGCCTGCTCCGCCGCGCGCTTCCAATCACCGCGCAGCGACGCGAGCCGCGACAACACCGCGTGCACGCGCGCATCGGGCAGCGCCGTCTCTGCAATCTGCAAATCGACGCGCGAGAGCTCGATGGACTGCGCGGTGCTGCGGCCTTCCGCGCGGAACTTCGTGCTCTGCTCGGTCATCAGCTGCGTGGTGAGCGAAGGGAACGCTTTGCGCCACGCCGCTCCGGGCTCGTCACCTTTCGAGAGCGCGCGCAGAAAACCTTCGAACTCGGTGCGGTGCTCGTTGAGCAGCCAGTACACCCAGAACCACGCGCTCGAGAGCCGGTGCTGCTCGAGGCCCGGCTTGTCCTTTTCGAGCTGCGTCCACGCCCACAGCGACTCGACGGGCAACAAGTCCCACTGCTCGATGTCGCCCAGCCGCGTCTGGTTGGCTTTGCCACGACGCGCGGTCTTCTCCTTCGGGTCGAGCGTGATGGTCTCGAGGTACGACGCGAGACCTTCGGCGACCCACCGCGGCAGCCGGCGGAAGATGCGCGACGAATAAAGATGAGAGAGCTCGTGCTGCGTGCGCTCGAGCTGCGGGTTCGAGAGCAGGATGTTGGCGTCGTCTTGAATCACCAGCAGCGGGCCGCGGAAGTCTTCGTTCCAGAAGCTCTGATCGAGGCCGGTCGCCGCGGTGAGCTCGGCTCCGCTCTGGAAGAGCACGACCTCGACGGGGTCGGTGGTGAGCTCGGTGCCCTGCAACGCGGGGAGAATCGCGGCGCGAGACAGCTCGAGCTTCAGCATCGAGGCGCGCGCTTCTTCAGGTGACAGATTCGTCACCATCGCGAAGTGCGGCGAAGTGACCTGCCGCCACGCCGTTCCACCGTGAGCGGAGCACTCGAGACCCGTGGTCGCGCAGCCGGAAACCAGCAGGACGACGAGGATCGGAGCGAGCGACTTCACGCGCAGCGGAGTGTACCTGCGCGGCTCGCTGATCTTGTGACGAATCCGGAACACAAGCGACACGCCGCTGCCCAGCATCACTTCTACACAGCGCGTCGAGATGTTCGACGCATTCGAGCTTCAGCCTGCGGACGTCGGCGCGCTTCGCAAGCGCATGGTCGTGTCGTTGGTGTTCGCCGCGTTGACGCTCGGCGCGATGGGAGCGGGAGCCGCCGCGCTCGCCGCTCGCCCCGCGGTCGCGACGAAGGAAAAGCAGGTCGACGTGAGCTTCCGTCCGCCGCCTCCGCCGCCCGAGCCGGTGAAGGTCGAGCCCCCGCCGCCGCCCAAGCCAAAAGCAAAGCCGCCTCCGCCGCCGGTGGTGGTGGAAGTCGCGCCGCCGCCTGCGCCTGCGGCGATGGTCGCTCCGAAGGAAATTCCGAAGGAGAAGCCGAAAGAAAGTGACACCGCGGTGCAGGCCATCGCGGTCGCCGTCGGCGGAACCGGCAACGGGAAGATGGACGAAGCGCCCGCTGCGCCGCGTGACGACGACGAATCAGAAGCGCCGGTCATCGCCGCGGTCGGCAAGCCGAGCGGCCCGGTGAATCTGCCGGAAGACGCCGAGCCGCCGGTGCCCAACGAAGAGAACGCGCAGCCCGAGTACCCCGAGAGCGCGCGCACCACGGGTCAAGAAGCGAAGGTCGTTCTGAAAATCGTCGTGGAGGCCGATGGACGCGTCGGCCGCATCCAGGTGCTCAAGGGAGAGGAGCCGTTCGTCTCGGCGGCGCTCTCCGTGGTGCGCACGTGGACGTACGAGCCGGCCACGCTCGAGGGCGCGCCCATCACCGTCTTCAAAATCGTCAACATCACCTTCTCGCTGAGGGAATGAACATGGACACCATCACCAAAATCATCGACCACATGGGCCCTCCGGCGATTGCGGTCGCCAGCACGCTGACCTTGATGGCGCTCGCGGCGCTGTCGCTCTTCTTCGAGCGTCTGTTCGTCTTCTGGCGCTCGCGTTCACTCTCGCGTCAGTTCGCCAACAAGGCGCGCGCGCTGCTCGACGCCGACGACATGGCGGGTCTGCAGAAGCTGGCCGACTCGCACGGCGGTCACCTCGCGAAGCTGCTCGGCGCCGGCGCGAAGACGTGGCTCGCGGTGAAGAGCAAGCCGGGCTCGCTGTCGCCGGTCGAGGCCACGCGCCGTGAGCTGCTGCGCAAGACCGAGGCGATTTCCGCCGACGTGCGCCGCGGCATGAGCGTCATCGCGTCGGTCGGTTCCATCGCGCCGTTCGTCGGTCTGCTCGGCACGGTGTTCGGCATCATCACCGCGTTCCAGGGCATCGCGAAGGAAGGCTCGGGCGGACTGGGCGCGGTGTCGCTCGGCATCTCCGAGGCGCTCTACGAAACGGCCCTCGGTCTGGTGGTCGCGATTCCCGCGGTGCTGGCGTTCAACTGGCTGAGCGCGCAGGCCGATGCGCTGATGCTCGCGCTGGAGCAGGCGCGCGGTGAGTTCCTCGACTTCCTCGAGGCGCGTCACGCGGTCCCGGGCGTCGTCGCGCACCCGCCGGCGTTCGTCGCGCCGCGCACCGACACGCCGGAGTTCGCGCTGCCCGTCGCCGCTGCGCCGAACCAGCTGAAGCCCGCCACGGAGAGCTGATTCACCATGGGCGCTGATCTCGACACCGGCTCGCCTCGCCGCCGCGCGGGCGCCAAACCAGACATCAACATCACGCCGCTCGTCGACGTGGTGCTGGTGCTGTTGATCATCTTCATGGTGGTCGCTCCGCAGATGGAGGCCGGTGCGTCGGTCACGTTGCCCTCGATTCTGAACCCTGATCAGGGCAACGGCCCCTCGGAGCCGACGACGGTCACGCTCACGAAGGACGGGAAGTTGTTCTTCGAGAAGGAAGAGCTGAGCGAAGAGGTGCTCGTCGAGCGGCTGACGGCGCTGCACTCGAAGAACCCGGGCGCGCGCGTGGTGCTGAAGGCCGACGTGGGCCTCGCGTACGGGAAGGTGCGCGCGATGTTCAAGCGCTGTCAGGAGATTGGGTTTCCCGGCGCGGCGCTGCAGGTCATCGACAAGGCCAACAAGCAGGGGTGATTCATGGGTGTCGATCTCGATTCAGGCGGAGGCAGCAAGCGCTCGGCGGTGAAGCCGGTGATGAACATCACGCCGCTGGTCGACGTGGTGCTCGTGCTGCTCATCATCTTCATGGTGGTGACGCCGATGTTGAGCAAGCAGGTGTGGCTCAACGTGCCGCCCAAGCCCGAAGAGAACCAACCGCCTCCGCCGCCTGATGCCACTCCGCCGCTGGTGCTGACCGTCGAGAAGGACGGCACCACCAAGGTGAACGGCGAAGCGATTCCGCGCGAGGAATTGAACGCGCGGTTGCTGCGCATGCTGAACGCGCGCCCCGACAAGGTGGTGTTCTTCGACGCCGATTCGGCGCTCGACTACGGCCACGCGCTCGACGTGATGGACCAGGTGCGCGGCGGCGGAGTCGAGACCCTCGCGGTGCTCGCCGATGCGGTGAATGAGCCCGCGGCTGAAGGCGCGACGAGCGGCGGCTCGCGCTGAGTTACGGCCCGCTGGCGATGACGGTGAACGTGTCGCCCGCGCTCGGAGCGCCGCTCGAATCGGTGTCGTTCCAATCGAGCACGTACCAACGTGTCATCAACGTCGCGTGCGTCGGCGCGAGCACGTTCACGAAGTAGTGCGCCGCGGCCTGCGTGCCTGCGCCCGTGAAGCCCGCGGCGTTGAGCACCAGCGTTCCCGAAGGCGCGCGCACGAGCTGAATGACGACGCGGTCATGCGTGGGGCTCAGCATCGCGAACGGAATCGACGACACCACGCCTCCATCGCGCAGGCTGTAGATGGCGTCGGTGACGGTGCTGGTGTCGAACAGCTCGGCGTTGCCGGTGCTCTCGAGCCACGCCACTCCGCGCTGGCGGAACGAGCCGCCGCCCATCACCAGCATTTCTCCGAGCGCGATGGGCTCGCCGTCGCTGACGCGCAGCAGCCCCGCGTCGCTCTGGCCCACGGCGCGTGACGTCACGTTCGGCGCGCACTGCAGCGTCACCACGTCGGCGATGGAATGGCCCGCGTCGTCGTCGTCGATGATGCCGTCGAGCATCACGACGATTTCCGGCATCGCGCAGAGCTCGGAGAGCCGCGTGTCGTGACACGAGCCGCGCGCGCAGAAGGAATCGGCGTTGCAGCCGAGCGTGCACATGCCGCAGTGACCCGGGTCGCGCTGCAAGTCGACACAGCGGCCGGAGCAGCACTCGCGGCCGACTCCGCACTGCGTGGTGTTCATGCAGGCGGGCTCGCAGATTCCCGTGCCGCACAGGCGCCCGAAGCCGCACTCGCTGTCGGCGAGGCAGTTGAAGCAATCGCCCGCGTCGGTCAGGCAGATGCCCGAACCGCATGCGGAGCCCGTCGTGCACGCGGCCGTCGGACCTGCGTCGATTCCCGCATCGACTCCTGCGTCGCGTCCGGCGTCGACCGACATGCCTGCGTCAGTGCCCGCGTCGACTCCTGCGTCGCGACCGGCATCCGTCGACATGCCTGCGTCGGTGCCCGCATCGAACCCCGCGTCGATTCCTCCGTCGCGGCCCGCGTCAGTCGACATGCCTGCATCGACACCCGCATCGCTCCCCGCGTCCGTCGACATGCCCGCGTCAGTGCCTGCATCGACACCTGCGTCGACGCCCGCGTCACGCAGACCAGCGTCGACACCGGCGTCGGCGACACCCGCGTCGACCACCGCGCCGGAGTCCATCGAGCCGCCCGCATCTGCCGCGGGAATCATCTCGATACAGCCTGAGAGCACCATCGCCACGACACAGAGCCGCCGCACCCGCATACAAAACCACTGGCACGCGCCGAAATGGAATAGCGAACACGCTTGATCAGAACGTCGGCGTGAACGTCAGCCCTGCGAACGGCGCCACGGTCAGCTCGAGCGGCAGCTGCATGTTCTTGTCGGTCAAGCTGATGGGCAGCTTCGCGCCCACGTCGAGCGACAGCTGCTGCTGACCGAGCGCGAAGTCGATGCTCGTGCTCACGATGGGCACCAACATGATGCGCGCGTCTTCCTTCGCGAACGAGAACCACATCGCGGCCAGCGCCTGCAGCGGGCGCCAGCGCACCACGTTGGTGAACAGCGCTCCGAAGCTGCCGCCGAACTCGATGGTGAGCCCGAAGGGGTTGAGCCCCACCGGCAACACCAGGCTCGCGCGCGCGACGTACGTGATGGGCTCCTGCAGTTGGAAGCCGGCGCGAATCGCGAAGGTGCCGGTGTCGTCGATGAAGTCCTTCCCCGCGGGCGGAACGCCGGCCATCAGCTCGAAGCCCAGACCGAAGCCACCTTCGGGTTTCCATTCCGGCGGCGGCTCTTCACCGTAGGTGATGGGCTTGAAGCGGAGCGCGTTCGCCTCGAGCTCGAGCTCGCCGCGCTCGTACCAGCCGCGTGAGGAGCCCAGCCTCCAGTTCGAAGCGCAGACCTCGACGTCGTTCGAGCGGCGATCGAGCGGCACCGTCTTGCCGTCGACGGTCAGCTCCGCGCGGGGGTCCTTCACGTAGATCTCGTGGCGCAGCGGCACCTCGAGCTCCGACGCGGGCACGCCCACCGCGCGCGCCCAACCGCACAGGTCGGCGTCACGCAGGTGCCGCAGCGTCGCTTCGCGCGGGAGTGAGCTGAACCACCGCGCCACTCGCTTCTTCTCCTCGTCACCGAACTGCTCCTCGAGACACTCGCTGTCCTGCGCGCAGTCGAAGTCAGGCAGCAGCGCCGACTTCAGGTCTCCGAGTGAGGCGAGCCACGCGGAAGCCACGAAGCGTTCCTTCGCCAGCGACGTTCCCCACTCCGGCGTCTTCTTCGCAGCGAGCGTGCTGCACGCGGCCGCGCGACCGCCCTTGCACTGAATCGCCAGGCCCCACGCGAAGACCTGCGGGTCGTCTTCGGGGAGTCGCGCGCACGCGTCGAGGTCACCCGAAGCGCAGAGCTTGCCGCCCGACGCCGACACGCCGCCCGCGATGTTCTCGGCCGCGCGACACACCGAGGGGAATTGCGGAGAGCAGAGCTCGTCGAGCTCGCGCCGCACGTAGCCGCGGTCTTGCGACAGCGACTTCACGGCGGTCTCGAGTCGCGCGCACTCGGGGCCATTGGCATGCATGCAAGCCAGCGCCAGGGGGATGATTCTGATCAGACGCATCGGCCGGCGGCGTGCGCTCGTACTCCTTGAGCAGTGGAGCGCACCACTGCCTGGCTCCTGGACCACACAACACCTTGAGCGCGTCGAGCCGCTCGGTGCCCTTCGCGTCGGCCGCGGCGGCCACCTTCTCGCACGCCGTCTGCCGGCCGACGCGACACGACGTCGCGTAGAGCGTCGTGACGTTCGACTCACCGCGCGCCTCACGAAGGCCGGCGAGCTTCTCGCACGCCTCGGCGCCTGCTTTCGGCTCGCTGAACGGCCCCGAAGTGTTCTTGCACACCGAGTCCAGCGCGAACTCGAGCAACTCGGGCGGCGGCTCGCTGCGCTCCAGCACCTTCTTGCAGGCCGCGGGGCGGTCGGCGCGGCACGAGCGCTCCTCGACGCGCTTCAACTTGTCGCCTTCCACCTTCAGCTTGGAAGCGAACGCGAAGAGCGTCACGCACGCTTCGCCATACCCCTGGAAGCACGACTGCTCGAGCGCTTCGGACGCCTTCGGGTAGTCGGGCGCGAGCGAGCCCTTGCCCATCAGCACCGCGCCCTTCGCGTAGCAGGCCAGCGGATGTCGGCCGTCGCAGGCGATGGTCGCGGTGCGCAGCGCCTCGGCCCACTCCGAGGCCTTGAACGCGATGAGCGACATCACCTCGCAGCCGTTACGGTCGTTCTTCGCGCACGCCGAGTTCGCGAGCCGTTTCGCTTCGGCAGCGTCGGCCTTGATGCCGTACCCCGAGAGATACGCCAGCGCGAGCGTGCCGCACGCCCAGTCTGCGCCGAGGTTGCAGGAGCGTGTCGCCACCCGCACCACTTCTTCGGGAGCGAGGATGGACTTCGGCGAGGCGTCCGACGCGCGCAGCATGTCGCGACACGCCGACTGCTCACCGGCATCGCAGCCCGCCTTCGAGAGGTCGAAGGCGCGTTTGATCTGCTTGGTCGGGTCCTTGCCCTGGCTGTTGATCAACTGCGCTTCGTTCAAGCACGCCGCGCTGGAGTCCTTCTCGCACGCGAGGTGGAAGAGCCGCTCGGCCTCGACCGTGTCGCGCGCCAGGCCGACACCGTCCATCAGCAGCACGCCGGCGAAATTGCACGAGGCGGTGTCCTGCAGCTGACAGCCGCGCGAGTACGCCGCGTACGCCGGTCTCAGGTCTGCCTTCTTGTCGGCGGCCAGCGCGAGGCCCAGCTCCCGGCACGCGCTCGCTTTCTTCGCCTCGCACTGCTTCTGCAACTGCGCTTCCGACGGCTCTGCGGCCACGACGAACGACACAACGAACCAAAGCATCGGCGCGAACGTTAATGGCGCGCGTTTCCGCTCCGCGATGTACGAATCGTGCGACGTGGAACCCACCGCCGCGGAGTTCGAGCGAGCAGCAGCAGGTGACGCGCAGAGTGTGGCGCGTTTGCTGGTGTACGCCGACACCCTCACCGCTCGTGGAGATCCACTCGGCGCGCTCATCGTGCTGCAGACCACCGACCGTGAAGCGAACCCGCTCCTCGAGCTGGAGCTCACGACGAAGCTTCGTCAGAGCCTCGGCATCGGCAGCCGCGAGCTGCAGTCGCTGGCCATGGAATGGCGCTGGGGTTTCGTCGACACCCTCACCCTGAAAGGCGTGAAGGGAGCGGACCACGCGGTGCTCCTCTCGACCGTGCTCGCGTCACCGGCCTTGCGCTTCGTGCGACACCTGAAAGTGCAGCTCGGCAACCTCGGCACCGCCGCGCAGCAAGACGCATCGTGGCTCGCCGACGTCGAGGCGCTCTCGAAGCTCGAGCTGCTCAAGCGCTTCTCGTGTCCCACCGGCATCAAGAAGTTCGGCGAGGTGGTCGCGCGCCTTCCACGCCTCGAGCACCTCACGCTCGGCACCGAAGGGCTCCCTGCGAAGAAGCACCTCGCGATTCCGACCTTGAGGTCGCTCGAGCTGCTCGGCTTCGGGCCCAACGTCGATCGCCTCTTCGTGAAACCCGCGTGGACCGAGCTGACGCACCTCAAGGTCGAGCAGGAAATCGACAGCATCAACGAAGTGCTCACGAAGTGCCCGCTCACGTCGGCCGACCTCTTCGGTTCACAGAACGTGATGCGCAACCTCGTCGAGTCGGCGCACGTCGCGAAGCTGCAGAAGCTCACGCTGCGAAAAGTCGCCGGGCTGCGGCCCCTGGTCGAAGGCCGTGCCGCGCTCAAGCACCTCACGCTGCACCTCATCGATGGCTTCGCGACCCAGGAAGACGTCGGCACGCTGAAGGCCTCGGTGAAGCAGCTCAGCTTCGCGGGGCTGCTCGGTCCTCCGCTGCCCGGCGGCTATTCGCTTCCCATTCGCCTGTAAGCGAGCGCCGTCGTTGCGGGCCCGTGACGTGGGCGTGATGCAGAAGTGACGCGGAAGAACGCACTGCGCCACGGCGCGAGCGCACATAGCGCCGCGTGAATCGCCTCCTGGTCGCGGTCATTCTCTGCAGCTCGACGCTCGCGCTGGCGCAGGACGCCGGTGAAGAAGACGCGGGCTTCGACGCCGGCACCGAGGTCGACGCGGGCGAACTCGTCGATGCGGGCGCGCTCGAGCCTGTCGACGCCGGTCAAGTCGAAGCGGTCGACGCGGGGCCGCTGCTCGCGACGCCCACCGACGTGCCCGACGCCGGCGCGCCGAAGTCGAAGGACAAGAAGTTCGTCGGCGTGCAGGGCCGCGTCACCGACGCGCGCACCGGCGAAGGTCTCATCGAAGCGACCATCAAGGTCCTCGCGGGCCCGACTCCGAACGCGCCGCCGCTCAAGAAATCCGCGCTCACCGACGTCGACGGCAACTTCAAGCTGAAGCTCCCGCCGGGCACCTACGACCTGCGCTTCTTCTACGAGCTCTACGAGGGCCGAAAAATCGGCAACGTCGAGGTGAAGGCCGGAGAAATCACCGCGCTCGACGTCACGCTCTCCCGCGACCAGCGCGCGGTGCAGGAAGTCGTGGTCGAAGCGAAGGTCGACAAGCGCAACGAGTCGGCGCTGGTGCAGGAACGCAAGAAGGCCGTCGTGGTGCAGGACTCGCTCGGCGCGCAGGCCATCGCGAAGACGCCCGACTCCAACGCCGGTGACGCGGTGAAGCGCGTGGTCGGCGCGACGCTGGTCGACGGCAAGTACGTCTACATTCGCGGGCTCGGCGGGCGGTACACGCAGACGCTGCTCAACAGCACGTTGATGCCGAGCCCCGAGCCCGACGAGCCGTCGGTGCCGCTCGACCTCTTCCCCGTCGGCCTGCTCTCGAACCTGAACGTCATCAAGACGTACTCGCCCGACCTGCCCGCGACGTTCGCCGGCGGCTCGGTGACCATCGACACCAACACCTTCCCCACCAAGCTCGAGGTGAAGCTCCGCGCGCAGCTGAGCGGCGACTCGATGACCACCGGCGTGCTGCGGCCCAACGAGAGCGCCACCTTCGGCGAGACGCTCGGCTTCGGCAGCTCGACGCGCGCGTTGCCTTCCGCGATTCCGACCGACAGCCCGCTCGTGCCCGCGCGCATCGGAGGCACCGGCGTCAACGCCGACGTGCAGCGCGCCGCGGCCTCGGCCTTCTCGCAGCGGTGGACGCCCGCCATGGTGCTCGGCGCGCCCAACGGAACGCTCGGCGCGACCATCGGCAACACCTTCAAGTTCGGCAAGGAATCAGAGCTCGGCTTCCTCGTCTCGGCGCAGGTTCAACGCCGTGAGCGCCGGCAGCACCTCGACCTGCAGATCATCTCGCTCGACAACACCAGCAGCTCGTACGCGACCGAAATCGGCACCGTGAGCGGAGCGACCAGCGCGCTCGCCAACGTCGGCTTGAAGCTCGACAAGCACCACGAAATTTCGGCGCTCGGTCTGTACCTCTTCAACACCGACGCCAGCGCGACGACCACCTCTGGCTTCGACCAGCAGGAATCGCAGAACGTCGAAGCGAGCCGTCTGCAGTTCACGCAACGCCAGCTCTTCTTCAATCAACTGAAGGGCAACCACCGCTTCCCCGGGCTCGGCGACTCGGAAGTGGAGTGGCAGCTCAACTACTCGCGCGTCAACCGCAGCGAGCCCGACATCCGCGACGCGCGCTACCTCGTGAACGCCGACGGCTCGACGCAGGTGCGCATCCAACCCAACTCGGTGGAGCGCTTCTTCCTCGACCTCCACGAAGACTCGACGGGCGGAACGCTCAATCTCTCGGTGCCGTTCCGCTCCTTCAAGTTCAAGGGCGGAGGGCTCGTGCAGTACTCCGCGCGCCAGTTCGACGGCCGCCGCTTCCGCTACCTGGGTCGCCTCACCGCGGAGCTCGAGAAATATCCGCTCGAAGAATTGCTCGTGCCCGACCGCTTCGGTCCTCCGGTGGGCGGCGACCGCGTGCTCACGCTCGAAGAAACGACGCAGGCCTTCGACCGCTACACGTCGACGTTGAGCGTCTACGGCGGCTTCCTGTCCGTCGATTGGAAGCCGCTCGCCACGCTGCGCGGCATGGCGGGCGTGCGTGTCGAAGGCTCGACGCAGACGCTGGTGGGTGGCTCGCCGTTCGCGACCGGAGTCTCCGCGGGACTCACGCCGGTGAATCGTCAGCGCGTCGACGTGGTGCCGACCGCCAACCTCGTCTGGTCGCCGCACAAGGACCTCAACGTGCGCGCCTCGTACGCGTACACGCTCGCGCGGCCGTCGTTCCGCGAGCTCGCTCCGTTCCTGTTCTTCGACATGGTTCGCCGCCGCAACGTCAGCGGCAACCCCGACCTCGTCAACACGCGCATCCACAACGCCGACCTGCGCGGCGAGTGGTTCCTCGGAGACAGCGACGTCATCGCGCTCAGCGGCTTCTTCAAGCAGTTCGAGAACCCCATCGAGCGCGTCATCTACGGCACCAGCTCGCTCGCTGGAGACATCACCTTCCGCAACTCGCTCGCCGCGACGCTGTTCGGCGTCGAGCTCGAAGCGCGCACCAACCTCGGCCGCCTCACGCCGGTGCTCAAGCCCGTCTCGGTGGGCGGAAACGTGTCGCTCATCGCCTCGCGCATCACGCTCGACCCCAACTCGCCGCAGACCAACTCGACGCGGCCGCTGCAGGGTCAGTCGCCCTTCATCGCCAACGCCTTCATCACCTTCACGCACCCCACGTGGAAGACCGAAGCGGGCGTTTTCTACAACGTGTACGGCCCACGCATTTCGGACGTGGGCTTCAACGGCTTGCCCGACGTCATCGAGCAGCCCTTCCACCGGCTGGACGTCACCGTCACCCAGCCGCTCGGCGCGGGCCTGTCGCTCAAGGTCGCCGCGAGCAACATCCTGAACCAGGCCGTTCGTCTTCAGCAGAACGGCGTCGACGTGCTGGTCAACCCTCCGGGCGTGTCGCTGCTGGCGACGCTCTCCTGGAACTTCGATCCCCCACAACCTGAGGTGAAGAAATGAAGACCCTGTATTCGATGTGTGTCATTGCACTGAGTTTGTCTTTGATGGCGTGCCCGGCGACTCCGGCTGCTGATGGCGGTACGGGCGGCGGCACCGGCGGAGGCGGCGGCTCCACCACCACGCAGGACGTCACGGCCGACATCACCACCAACACCACGTGGACGAAGGACAAGGTCTACGTGCTGAAGCAGCTGACCTACGTGACGGGCGCCACGCTCACCATCGAGGCCGGCACCACCATCGCGGGTGACGCGGCTTCGGCGCTCATCATCTCGCGCGACGCGAAGCTGGTCGCGGCGGGCACGGCGGCGGCGCCCATCGTGTTCACCTCGAGCTTGCCTGCCGGTCAGCGCGGCAGCGTGCAGGGTGACTGGGGCGGCATCGTGTTCCTCGGTCGCGCCACCATCAACACCATGGGCGGCGAGAACAACGCCGAGGGTCTCGTCGATGACCCGAAGAACAAGTACGGCGGCACCGACGACGCGTACGACTGCGGCACGCTCAAGTACGTGCGCGTGGAGTTCGCCGGCCGTCCGCTCTCCGCCAACAACGAGCTCAACGGCATCACGTTGAACGCGTGCGGCAGCGCGACCACCATCGACTTCGTGCAGGTGCACCGCGGCGTCGACGACGGCATCGAGATTTTCGGCGGCAAGGTGAACCTGAAGCACGTGGTCATCACCGGCTCCGACGACGACGGCCTCGACTGGGACAAGGGCTGGACCGGTAAGGCGCAGTTCGTCATCGCGGCGCAGATTCCCGGTCGCGGCAACAACGGCATCGAGGCCGACAACGACGCCACCAACCCCGACCTCACGCCGCGCAGCGCGCCGACGCTCTACAACGTCACGCTCGTCGGCCGGAACCCGGACACCGCGGCCTCCGAAGGTCCGTCGCGCGGCATGATTCTCCGCGCGGGCACGGCGGGTCACCTCTTCAACGTGGTGGTCACCAACTTCACCGACAAGGGCGCCATCATCGACGGCAACCCGTCGAAGACGCAGTGGACGATGGGCAACCTGAGCGTGAAGAACTCCATCTTCTTCCAGAACCCGATGGGGCTCGTCGACTACCACCCGGCCGCGTTGGCTGACGGCGGTACCTCGAACGACAACCTGTTCGACGAGCCGACCGAGCTCGCCGCGCCGTCGCTCAACAACCGCTTCGACATCGACCCCAAGCTCGCGTCGGCGACCAGCGTGACGGCTCCCATCTTCAAGCCGCTGTCTGATTCGCCGGCGCTGATGGGTGGCGCGGTTCCTCCGGGCGACGGTTTCTTCGACGCCACCGCGACGTTCGTGGGCGCGGTCGGCACCGACGACTGGACCGCCGGCTGGACCGCATTCCCCGAGAACTGATCAGTCCGCCGGCCCAGCGCCGCGGAACATCACGCTGATCAGCAGCACCACCAGGAAGAGAAACGTCACCACCACCACGCCGGTGAGGATTCTCTTCCGTTGCTCGGCCCCCGCTTCATCGGAGCGGGGAATGCCCATCGGCACCGCGGCCAACCGCAAGATGTCGGTGAGCGCCTCGGCGGCGAACGGGTCTTCGGGAAAGTTCGCCTGCCTCAGGCGGTAGAGCCGACCCACCTGCGCGAGCGCGTCGAGCTGTTGCGCTTTGCGACGCAGCTGCTGGTGCTTGCCGTCGTTGCCCCAGTCCTGCAGCAACAACACCCACTCTTCGCGCAACGCCTTCGGCGGCAGCGCGGTCGCTTCTTCGAACAACTCGTAGCGCACGCCGCAGTGCGGGCAGGCTTCGGCGTCTTCGCGTTTGCGCGCCACGCACTTGGGGCAGAGCCCTTCGGGAATCGCGAACGGCGCTTCGGAAGCGGCGGCCGCGCGCGCGATGGCGTCGTGGCTGGCGGTGCGCAACACCACCACGTTCGACGCACCGGGGCTCGACGCGAGCGTCACGCGCGGAGGCACGCGCACGGGGTCAGGCTTCGGCGCTTCAGGAGGAGGCGTGACCGAGCCGCCGGCGTCGACGCGCGTCTCGGCGTTGCAGCGCGTGCAGGTGATGATCAACGCCGCTCCCTCGGAACGGAACTTCTCCAGCTCGAGGAGCCGCTCACATTGAGGACAGAGGACCTTCACGCGTCGTTCTTTCTAACTCAGGTGCGCATCTGCAGCCGGTGTTCGTGCGCGTCGGCGGTGGTGCCCTCGCGCGCGTGCTTGAGCAACAGCGTCACCTGCGGCCCGAGCACGTCGAGCTCGGTGCTGGTGTACTTCTCGCCACCGAAGCGCTTCACCTGTTCCCGCTGCCGCGCGAGCACCACGCGGTCCTGCGCGAAGATGCGCGTGGCGATGGGCGCGACGAAGGGCTTCACCAGCCAGCCAGGCACCGGCAGCTTGAACGTCACCACCGCATAGACGCGCGTGAAGTCGTCACTCTCCGGAGTGAACGCCGTGGTGGTCATCAAGTGGCTCTTCGGGCCCAGGCGGTATTCGACCTGCGCGATGCACGGCACGAGGAAGCGGTCGACGTGCTGCACCACGCCACCACCCGGAGCGAGAATTCGACCCGCGAGTCCCCGCGGCGCGGGCTCTCCGATGAACTCGGCTTCGGCGTGGCGCGCATGGCGCTTCACCACCACGTCGATGACGTTCTTCTTTTCCGCGGTGCGAAACAGCCCGCCGTGCAGGAACGAGGTGTGCGGCACGTCGAGCGTGTTCTCGATGCTCGCGTGGAGACCTGCTTCGACGACGAACCGCCGCTTCACGGTCGAGTAGCCCGCGTCGTTCAGGTGCGGAAAGCGGAACGGCTCGTGTGTCGGCTCGGCGTTGGGC
Organism: Archangium sp.; assembly: GCA_047600485.1. Taxonomy (GTDB): domain Bacteria; phylum Myxococcota; class Myxococcia; order Myxococcales; family Myxococcaceae; genus Archangium_A. The sequence continues at coordinate 7,522,530 of JASGKS010000001.1, read as the reverse complement.
GTCGAGTACACCCACACGAAGCCATCGAGCTCGCGCGCGGCGAAGCGCTCGGCGCAGCGCGACTTGAGCGACGCGTCTTGCGTGAGGAGGCCGGGCACGGTGGTGCAGGCGCCGGAGCCGTCGAAACGCCAGCCATGGTACGTGCACTCCAGCTCGCCGTTCGCGACGCGGCCCATCGAGAGCGGCACGTTGCGGTGCGGGCAGCGGTCGGTGAGCGCGGTGACTCCGGTGGTGGAGCGGAAGAGGACGAGCGGCTTGCCCTGAATGATTCGCGCGAGCGGTTTGTGCTTCAGCTCTTCGCTGGCGCAGGCGACGAACCACGCGTCGGGCAGCACGAGGCCAGGCGGTGGAACGGCGCTCACGGCGCGAGAGATTACTCCCGGAATTCGACGCGCGTGACTTTGCGCTCGCGCACGAAGGCGGCGACCTCGTCGATGAGCTGATCAGACGCGACGGCGATGCAGCCCCACGTCCAGTCGCTGCTGACGTTCAGGTCGCCCGAGTCCTTCGTGTCGCGCGGCGGGCCGTGAAGACCGATGGCCCATGCGCTGAAGCGTTTGGGGTCCGGGTTCACGAGCGGAATGAACACGTGGTAGTTCGCCGACCCGCGCGGAGCGGCGAGCGTGTACGTGCCGAGCGGCGTCTGCGCGAACGCCACGCGCTTCTTCGCGATGCCGCCTGAGCCGATGGCGACGCGGTAGCTCTTCACTTCGGTTCCGCCGTCGCACAGCGCCATGCGGTGCGCGCCGGTCTCGACGATGACGGCCGTGCCGGTCGAAGGGCAGGCGGTGATGATCAACGCGGCGAGCTGACTGAGCACGTTGGGCTCAACGCACGAGTCGCATCGATGGTTCCCTCTCCTTGCGAAGCGGGGAGAGGGTCAGGGTGAGGGGCCGAAACGAGCACAGCTTCGACACGACCTCAGCGCCTGATCAGCCCCCAGCAGACTCAGGGAGAAAAGAACTGCTCACTCAAGGCGGGATTGAACTCCACGCTCGTCACCTCAGTCCGCCCGAGCACCTCAGCCGCGCCATCGAGGCCCGTGATCGACTCCTCCAACTTCACCGGCACGCACAGCTTCAACTTCTCGTCACACTTCTCCGCCAGCACCTTGAGCACGCGCTCATTCCCCGCGGCCAGCGTTCGCTTCTCGAGGAAATCGCCGCTCGGCCAACGCAGCACGTACTTCACCTTCACGCCCTCACCCGGGTCGACGTCCAACGTCACGCGCTCACCGCTCACCGTCACGCTCACACCGCTCATCGGCAACAGCGGCGTCCGAAAACCCTCAGGAGCAAACGGCATGAACGTCGACGCCAGAAAGAACGCCCGCTGCTGCGGGGGCATGTCGAGCGGCACCGGCTCCACCACCTTCGCGGGGTACAAAATCCGCGAGAGCTTCGCGCCGTCGAACACCAGCTCGACCTCGTTGGGCACCTTCAGATGCCCGCGGCTCTTGTTCGGCGAGCGAAACCAGAACTCGTGCTCCGCGTGGTGCTCGCCCTCATCGGTGCTCACCACGATGTGAAACGACGACAGCCGCTTCTCGCGCTCGGCGAGCACGCGCTTCACGTCACCGACGCTCGGCACCGCAGAAGGAGCACCGCTCGGCCCTGTCGACGGCGCGCAAGTGCAACCGGTCAGCAGCGCGAAAAAAACGACGCCCGCCCCATCACGAAGACGGAGCGGGCGCGATGCAACGGAAGGCGTCACGCGTTACTTGACCGCGATGCCCATGGCGCCCGACGACGGGAAGCCAATCAGGTTGCCGGCCAGCGCGAAGATGCCGTGACGCGGAGTGGTGTACGCGCCCTTCAGGTCGACCTTGGTGCCGCCCATCGCCTTGGCCTCACCGACGAGCAGCTTGTTCACGACCTGGTCGAGGTCAGACGTCACGATGTCGACGAGGTGGAAGATGAGCGTCCAACCGATGGACGTCGCCTGAATCACGGCGATGGCTTCGCCACCGTTCGCGGTGACCTCGTTGCTGGCCACGGTCGCCGACTCGACGGAAGTGCAGCCCGAGACCGCGGCGGCGAGAACGACGGCGAGAAAACCCTTCTTCATGTGGAGCTCCTTGAACGGGTGAATGAATTGCTCGAACCGACGGCGCGGAGCATAGGTAGCGACTTCTTGCAGTCAATCTGAGATTCAGACGCGAGCAATGAGCGAGACGACGAGCACGCCGACACCGGTGAACAAGCCGCTCCACGTCACGCTCTTTCTGCTCACGTGCGTCACCACCTTCCTCGCGTGCCGTTTCTATTTCGACGGCGGCGTCATCGGCTCCGAGGCCGACAAGGCGTGGGGCAGCGGCTATTTCGCGCTCACCATCGTCGGCATTCTTCTCGCGCACGAGCTCGGCCACTACTTCATGGCGCGGCACCACGGCGTCGACTCGAGCTGGCCGTACTTCATTCCGTTTCCGCTCGGGTTCGGCACGCTCGGCGCCGTCATCCGCCTGCGCGGCAAGATTCCCAACCGCAACGCGCTGCTCGACATCGGCGCCGCGGGACCGCTCGCGGGGTTGTTGATCTGCATTCCCATGCTCGTGGTCGGAGTGATGCTGAGCGAGGTCGTCACGCTGCCGGACGACTTCGACGCCAACCTTCCGCCGTCGTATTCGTTGCTCAGCCTCGCGGGGAAAATCGGCGAGTACGCGAGTCACGTGCTGCGCGGCACCGTCGAGCCTTCGTTCCCGCAGCGAGAAGTGTTCGGTGACAGCCTGCTCACGTGGGGTCTCGCGCATCTGCTCCATCCGGAGATGCAGCCCGGCCAGGACCTGGTGGTGCACCCCATCTTCCTCGCGGCGTGGTTCGGCCAGTTGATGACGATGCTCAACCTGCTGCCCGTCGGTCAGCTCGACGGAGGCCACGTCACGCACGCGTTCTACGGCGACAAAGCCGAGGCGATTGGCGTGCGCGTCGCGAAGGGCGCGCTGCTGCTCTCGCTCTTCTTCAGCCTGTCGTGGCTGATGTGGTTCTTCCTCGTCACACGCATCGTGCGTACCGAGCACCCGCCCGTCGAACGCCCGGACGAACCGCTCACTCGCGGCCGCAAGGTGGTCGTCTACGTGACGTGGGTGATGACCGCGCTCACGTTCATGCCGATGCCCATTTCAGTCGGCTGATCAGCGAGCGCATGAATCAGCTCAGGCGGCGAGCGGACTCGCGCGCAGCGAACGCAACCACTCGACCATCGCGTCGCGGTGCTTCCCGCGCAGATTCGTCCGCACGCGCATGGTGTCCCAGTTCCACGTGATGCGTTCCTTCTTCGTCACGTTCGAGAGCCACTCGCGCACCTTGAAGAAATCGCGCGGCGGTTTTTCTTCCACGCCCAGCGCCTGCGTCGGCAACCCGGAGTGCCGGTCGTCGGCCGAGATGATCAGATGCACCTCGCGCGCGCCCTTCGGCTTGTCGCCGTCGACCTCGAGGTAGAACTTCAGCAGCTCGACGTTGAGGCCCAGCTTCTTCGCGATGCTGCTCTCGGCCTTCACGCCGTCACGTGACGCGAGCTCGGCCTTCACCGTCGCGTCGAGCGCCTGCATGTACGTGTTCTGCTTCGCGTAGCGCCAGATGCGCTTCAGCTTGTACCGCAGCGCCCAGTCATCCCTCGCCGTACGCGCGCGCTCGAACTCGGCGAGCAACGCGTCGTGCGAGGTCTCACTCCCGTCGTGAGCCAGCGCCGCGAGCACCACCAGCGGAGCGTCATCACTCACGGTCGCCGCCTGAATCGCCGCGAGCAGCCACGGTTCCTGCAGGTCGTTCAGCGCCGACATGAAGGCCTTGTCGCCCACCGAGTACTGACGCGTGGTGCGCGACAGCGCCTTGAGCACGTCCGTCCACGTCTCCGTCGAGAGCGGCCTGGCCTTCATCGCCTCGCGCACGAAGACCGCGGGGAACGTCGGGCTCTCTTCGAGCGCGCGCAGGTGGTCTTCGATGGCACCCTTCGCCGCCTTACGCGTCGCCTGAATGTAGAGCGAGTGAACTGCCTGGTCGGCCTTCACGGTGACTCCAGGAGGTAGATGCACTGCGAGCAGCCGATGAGCGTGCGGTTGAGCGCCGTCGCGAGCGTGGTGACGGTGCAGCTGACGCCAGGCTCGAGGTTCAGCTGCGCCACCGAGGTGCCGTCACCGCCGTGCTCGTCGAGCGTGCCGCCCACTCCGGCGTCGGTGCTGATGACGAAGTTGCAGGTCGCTCCCTGCGCGTAGCTGATGCGATAGCCGCCGAGCAGCTCGCCCGCGCCGCCGTCGCCGCAGTTGCGGTACAGCCGGCCCTGCTCGCCAGGTTGAATGATGCCGCAGCCGCTCGCGCAGGTGTTCACTCCGCCGTCGCAGGTGAGGCACGTGCCGTTGCTCGAAGTGCAGGTGCGCGGTTGCGAGCCGCAGTCGTAGACGCAGCGCGCGTCGAAGCAGGAGCGGGTGGCCGGGCTCGCCGACCAGCACGGCGGTCGCGAGCTGGTCGTGGCGCACTGCGATGCGGAGGTGCATTCGCGGATGAGGCCAGCGTCGGTGGTCACGCCGGCGTCAGTGCGCGAGCCTCCGTCCATGTCTTCCGACACCGGGGAAAAGCACTGGCAGCCGGAGAGCAGAATCACTGCGAGGCCGATTTGCAGGCGCGGGCGCATGAGGGCGTCTTCGCATAGATCACTGACATCGGGACCGGCGCGTGAGGATGGCTGTGCGTACGTTCAGACTTCGTGCGCTGGCGTGCCTCAATGAGGGTAGTGATGGCGGGTTCCAGGCCCTGCCAAACGGCCGGCTTGCTCCTCTTTTTGGGCGAATTCGGCTCATTTCTTCACGACTTCGTGAAAGTGGCTGCTGGAACAGCCATATTCACGAAATGGTGGAACCAAAGCTCGAAAGTTTGCTGGCGAAGCAGTGGGGTGTCGTCGCGCGAGACCAATTGGCCGAGCTCGGCATGACGCGCGGGGCGATTCGGTGGCTCGTCGACGGCGGACGCTTCACCGAGTTCGTCGGCGCCACGCTTCGCGTTCGCGATTCGCAGGAACCCAAGTGGGAACAATTCGCCATCGCGCCGACGCTGCTGTGTGGGCCGGGCTCTGCGCTCTCACACTCGACCGCGGCGCTCCTGTGGCGAGTCGAAGGCTTCAAGAGCCGCGCCGACATTCACGTCGTGACGTCATCACGCACCATTCCGGCCCTCCCCGCCCGCTACGTCGTCCACCAATCGAAGCGACCCTTCGAGGCCGAGGAACGCGGGACGCTGCGGGTCACTCCGCTCGCGCGCACGCTGCTCGACGTCGCCGAGACGCTCACCGACGCGCAGCTCGAAATCGCGCTCGATGCCGCGCAGTACCGAAACCCGTTCCTCGAGAACGAGCTCGACGCGCAGCTCGCGCTCGTGAAGTCGAAGTTCACGCCCGGAGCGCGCCGCCTCCTCCATCTCCTCGACGTGCGCGGTGGCGTCTCGACCGAGTCACCGCTCGAGACCCACGTGCGCCGCGCGTTGCGCGCGTCTTCGCTCCCCGCGCCTCGGCTTCAGTACGACGTGTTCGACGACGGCCACTACGTGATGCGCATCGACTTCGCGTGGCCCGAGCACAAGGTCGCGCTGCACTGCGACGGCTTCACGTGGCATCGCCGCCGCACGCAATTCGAGCTCGACGCCGAGCAGCGCACCACGTTGTCGGCCCTCGGGTGGACCCACGCCATCGTCACCCAGCGCATGCTCGAAACCGGGGCGTGGCTCCACCAGCTGACGCGCACGCTCGATCGTTGCGCCCCCCGCATCACTTGAGGCAGGCTCCGCCGTCGTTCGCAAACGGGGGAGCTTGAAGAAAGAGACGGCCCGGGTGACCGCACCCCCTTCCCCAACGAACGTTCCGCGCGACTGGCCTGGTCCAGGCCCCATCGACCTCGACGTTCACGACCTGCCCCACGCCTCGTCTTCCACCGAGTGGTGGTACGTCAACGCGCACCTCACCGCCGCCGATGGCCGCGCGTTCTCGTTCTTCGCGGCGTTCTTCCGCATCATCAACAAGAAGAACCCCGACGGGACGCTGGAGTACGCGCACTCGTTGACGTGGGCGCTCAGTGACCACGCGAAGAGCGACTACATCGCGCGCAGCTTCGTCGACGCCAACGCGCCGGCCATCGGTCTCGACCGCATCAAGAAGGGACAGGGCGCGAAGGACGAGCGCCTCAACCGCGCGGTGAGCGAGATGCTCGAGCGCGGAAAGGTGCCGCTGCCCGACCGTTTCTTTCCCGGGCCGGTGCGCGTCTCCAGCAGCACGCTCGACCTCGACTACGGCGGCCTGAAGTTCCAGAAGCTCGGAGCGAACCGCTACCGCGTCTTCGTGAAGAGCGAAGAAGGCCCGCGCTCTCCGGTCTCGGCGGAGCTCGAGTTCGAGCTGCAGAAACCTCCACAGCGCCACGGCAACGACGGCGTCGTCCGCGGAGTTCACGGCGAAGACATGTTCTACGTCTTCGTTCCGCGCTGCGCGGTGAAGGGCACGCTGGTAGTCGACGGCGCTCCGGTCGCGGCGAGCGGCAGCGGTTGGTACGACCACGAGTTCGGCACGTACACGCGCGAGCAATCGGCCGCGGAGAAGTCGGACCTCGGCGTCATCGCGTGGAACTGGGTCTCGGCGCAGCTCGACGACGGCACCGACGTCAGCGTCTACGAGCTGGTGCACTCCGAGACGAAGGAGAGCAAGGGCCGCTGGGCCATCGTCACGGGCGCCGATGGCACTCGACAGGCGGTGACGGACTTCACGCTCGAGCCGCGCGGCACGTGGCGCAGCGTGCGCACGTTCGAGAAATACCCGCTCGGGTTCTCGCTGAAAATTCCCGGCGCGCAGCTCGCGCTCGAAGTCGACGCGGTGTTCGCTGATCAGGAACTGGTGACGGTGATCAGCAAGCCGGCCTTCTGGGAAGGCGGCTGCACCGTGAAGGGCACGCACCACGGCAAGCTCGTGAGCGGCCGCGGCTTCGTGGAGCGCAGCGGTTTCTTCGGCGCCGAGACGCTCGATGATTTCTTCAAGAGCGTGGGCGAAGCGGTGCGCGATTCGGTCGCCACGCACGCGCCACTCGACCTCACGCGCGAGCACGCGGAGAAGATGGTGGCTGCTCCGGGGCGTGAGCACTACCTCGACGGCGTCGACCTGAAGCAGCTGTCGCGCACGATGGTCGCTCCGGTGCGCGTCATCACCGACCGCGGCGGCAAGTCGTGGCGCTCGTACGCGGCGCTGGCGTGCTGCGACATCGTGCTCGGCGACTCACGCAAGTTCGCGGAGTGGATCGCCTTCCCCGAGTTCATTCACGTCGGCTCGCTCATCGTCGACGACGTGCAGGACAAGTCGGAGATCCGCCGCGGCGGGCCCGCGTCACACCTCATCTATGGAGAGCCGCTCGCCATCAACGCAGGCACGGCGTCGTATTTCATGGGTGAGCGGTTGCTGCGCCGCTCGCTGGTCACCGACACGCAGAAGCTCGAGCTGTACGACCTCTACTTCGAGGCGCTGCGCGAAGGTCACGCAGGTCAGGCCATCGACCTCGACGGACTGGAGTCGTTCGTGCCCGCCGCGTTCGCCTCGGGCGATTTCCGTTCGCTCGAGCAGCAGGTGCTGGCGATTCACCGCCTGAAGACCGCCGCGCCCGCCGCCGCGCTCGCGCGCATGGGAGCAGTCGCCGGTGGCGGCTCGCGCCAGCAGATCGAAGCGGTCGGTCGGTACTTCGACGCGCTGGGGCTCGCGTTCCAAATCGTCGACGACGTGCTCAACCTGCGCGGCTTCAAGGGTGACTTGAAGTTGAAGGGTGAAGACCTGACGCAGGGCAAGGTGACGTTGCCGGTCGCGCGCGCGTTCGGAAAGTTGAGCGCTGATCAGCGCCAGCGGTTGTGGTTCCTGGTGTCGATGAAGTCGAAGGACCCGGTGGTGGTGAAGGAAGCCATCGGGCTCATCGAGGAATGCGGCGCGCTCGAGGGCTGCATGCACGACGCGAAGCAGCTGGTCGACGACGCGTGGACGGCGCTCACTCCGCTGGTCGAGGACTCGCTGGCGAAGGTGATGCTGCGCGCGTTCGGTTGGTACGTGCTCGAGCGGCACTACTGAGCGTGGACGAAAACAGCATTGGGGTGGGCAGTGGGGGGCGGTTGGCCGGCTCCACGCTCATCGCGAGCGTGCCTCTCGAGCTTCAAGGCAGGGGTCGGTCGATAATCGGCCAACCGGCTGGCCCAAAATCGTCCGACCCCCAGCCAATTGAGGAAATCGGGCACGAGGCTCGAGAGGCACGTCGGCGATTGCGCACCGAGCCGGCCAACCGACCCCACTGCCCACCCCATTGCTGTTTTCGACCGCTCGCCTCGCGACAGCGGTCATCGTCACCTCGGAGTGCTTCACTTCACCGCTCATGGCGATGCGAACTTCGACGCGCGTGCTCCTCGGCCTGACCTTCGTCACGCCACTGGTGCCGCTCGCGCTCGGCCTCGCGTCGGGCGTCATCAACTACAACGGCGTCTGCCACGGCTTCATGGACGGCGAGTGGCCGTGCACCTTCTTCGACTACGTGCGCGCGGAATCGGTCTACGCGACGATGATCCTCCCGTGTCTGCTCGCGCCGCTCGCGATCGCCTGGCTGGTCGTGCTGATTCTGCGGCTGAAAGCTAAGGTCGCGTGATGGCCGACGCGCTCCCTCCCGAAACCGCGAAGCAGCAAATCGAATCGCTCAAAGCCTTCACCGCCGACCTCGAGCTCTCGGTGCGCAAGGTCGCCAAGGGCTACGGCACGCGACCCGTGCAGGTCTCGGAGCTCAAGAAGTGGCTCGACGACGCGCTGGTGTCGAACACCGACGCCGCGATTCGCCCGCGCGAGGGAATGACCAACGCGCCGTACCTCACCGGCAACGTGAACCGCGACGTGCTCAGCAAGCTCCTCACCCAGGTGAAGGCCCGTGTCACCGAGCTCGAGAGCGGCAAGGTCGAGCCGAAGGAACCGGTGAAGCAGTGGCTCGTCACGCAGCTCTCCGACGCCGCCGCCTCGAAGGTGATGGTCCCCGGAATGAAAGGTGGCGACACGCGCCCCGCGTCAGCCGAAGAAGTGAAGGGCTGGCTCGGCGGAAAATCGTGGGTCGACGAGGGCGGCTACTGATCAGCTGATCACTTGATCACTTGATCAACGCAGCCCACTTCCACTTCTTGCGCTTGTTCGTCGTCGCGGGCGCCTTCGCACCCGAGCGCCGCACGACGAGCCGCTTCTCCTTCACCTCGTCTTTCAACGAGTTCATCTTGCAGTCGCCGTCCACCGCGCCCCAGAAGAACGTGACCTCGGTGGTCGCAGTGCCGGCCGGAGCAGTCCAGAAGAACGTCCACGTGGTGCGCCCCGCGCCGTAGCCCGCCACCGCGTGGCAATCGCCCGCCATGAACGTCGTGCCGCCGCTCGCCGGCAGCGACCCGTTGCAGTTCATCGAGCTCAGCCCGGTCAGACACGACATCGAGCTCTGGCCCGTGTCCGATTCGAGCAAGCCGATGGTCGCTCCGCTCGCGTCCTCGACCGTGAGCGCGAAGGTGTTGATGTTCTCCGCCGTTCCACAATTGCTGAGCCCGCGGTTCTCACCGGTCAGCGTCACCGTCACCTGGTACCGCTGGCCCGGCATGAACGTCGCCACGTTGCCGACCATGGTGAGCGCCGGGCTGAACGCGAGGTTGGTGTCGATGGTGCTCGCCGCCGGAGTGGTGAGCGTCTCCTGGTGACACGCCGAGCAGGTGACGGAGTAGTCCTTCTTCCCGCCCGTCGCGAACAACCCGCCGCCGCCCGCTTCGTTCGCCGCGGTGGTGGTGTCGTTGGTCCAGTTGCAGGGAATCTCCCAGGCCAGCGCGGGGAGAGAGGCGACGAGGCTCGTGATGATCAGTGCGCGCATGGTTGATCAGTTCGGGAAGGGGTTGCACGTCGCCAGCGTCGCTCCGCCGAGCCACTGCAGGAGCACCTGGTACCGCGGATCATTCGTGTCGTTGAAGACCTTCACGCCGGCGTGCGCGAACGGCGAGCCCGCGAGCGGCTGCGTGAGCAACTCGGAGTCGGCCGGCGCGTTGAGCATCACCGCCGTCGCTCGCGCGCGATCGAAGTTGCGGCTCCACTCGAGCATGGTGAGCGGGTTGCGGCCCGAGCAGTGGTGGTTCGCCGACGAGACGTCGCGCGCGCTCACCATCACGCCGCAGTCTTGATTGCAGATGCCTCCGCACACCGGCTCGTCGGCGCGCAGTCGGCCGCGGGCGTAGAGGCGGTACGCGCGCTCCGCTTCCTTGCCGTGGCAGCCAATCATCGAGCAGGTGAGGTCGACCACGGGCTGCACGCGGCACTTGTAGAAGTTGAGGTCGAGTGACGGCAGCGCCGCCGGCCCCTCGCTCGGCTTGCCCGTCGTCACGCCGCAGGCGTTGGTGTCGAGACAGGAGCGCGTGGCCTGCGAGTTGCCGCTCGGCTCCCACGCGCTACACGACCAACTCGGAGTGCACGCGCCGCCACCACCTGTCGCGCCGCCGCCGCCCGTCGCCGCTCCGCCTCCGGTCGCACCGCCTCCACCCGTCGCAGCTCCTCCACCGCCGCCGCCGGTCGAGCCCGCGTCCAGCAATGGATTCTCGATGGAAACGCACCCCGCACACGCCACGACCACTGCCACGAGCAGTCCGCGCATGCGCCAAGTCTGTCACGTCTGCGCAAGTCGAAGCAGCGCTTCTCCGTCGACGCGATGCACCGTCCATTCGGTCATCGGTTTCGCGCCGAGCGCTGCGTAGAACTTCAGCGCCGGCTCGTTCCAGTCGAGCACCGACCACTCGAAGCGCGCGCACTTCCGCTCGACCGCGATTTTCGCGAGGTGCACGAGGAGCGCCTTGCCCAGGCCCGAGCCACGCGACGCAGGCTCGACGTAGAGGTCTTCGAGGTACAGGCCGCGCTTGCCGTGCCACGTCGAGAAGTTGTGGAAGAAGAGCGCGAAGCCGCGCGGCGTGCCGTCGATTTCTCCGATGACGGCTTCGGCTCCGGGGTGCGCGCCGAAGAGTTGCTCCGTGAGCGCCTCGACGTTCGTCTTCACCTCGTCTCTCGCGCGCTCGTATTCAGCGAGGTCGCAGATGAGGCGGAAGATGAGCGGCACATCGGCGCGCGTCGCGGGTCGAACGTGAAGAGCCATGCGCGCTGAGTTATCAGAGGGCGATGGCTGGGTACTCAGGCACGCCGCTCCCGAAGAAGCTGGGCATCAAGGACGGCAGCAAGGTGCTCGTCGTCGGTGAGGCGCCGAAGACGCTCGGCATCAAGAGCTCGCCGAAGGCTGCGCGCTACGACGTGATTGTGGTCTTCGTCACCGAGCGCGCGGAGCTTGCGAAGCAGTTCAAGGCGCAGCTGAAGGTGCTCGAGCAGAACGGCGGGTTGTGGGCCGCGTGGCCGAAGAAGTCGTCGGGCGTGAAGACCGACATCACGGAGGACACCGTGCGCGCCGTCGCGCTGCCCATGGGGCTGGTCGACAACAAGGTCTGCGCCATCGACGAAACGTGGAGCGGCCTGCGCTGCGTGATTCGGCTCGAGAACCGAAAGTGACCTCCCTCTCCTTGCGAAGCGGGGAGAGGGCCGGGGTGAGGGGCCAATCAGGCGAACAGGTACGTGAAAATGGTCGCTGTGTCGTAGGCGACTTCGAACGCTGCGTTGCCTGAATGGTGGTGGTCATCATGGATTTGGGCTGTGCCGAACGGCCAACTTGCCCCTCGACTACGAGCAAATTGGGCTCAGGTTCACGACTTCGTGAAAGTGGCTGCTGGAACAGCCAAATTCACGTAGTGGTGAGAAGTGCGGCCACTTTGATCGTGGCGAGGGGCTGCCCCACTTCGCGCACGGCGTCCTTCAACCGACCCCACCACCCTTCCCATGGCTTCTGTTTCTTCAGCAATTTCAATCGCTTCACCCCGCCAAAACCTCGCAACAGCCGGAAATAGAACGCCCGCTCAGGCGTAAGGTGCGCACTCCTCGGGCTGGGCATTTCAGATGGCAACTTCAGAACTCGCACAAGACGGCTCCGTCATCTGGTCGACGCTTGCCCAGCCGGCGCACGGCCTCGCCTCGGCGGTCGCTCGTCGGCGGGTGTTGAGCGCGCTGGTCTTCTCCACACTCCTCTCTCTCCTCGCGGCCGCGCTGATTCTCCCGGTGCTCGACGCCGAAGCGGTCGCGGGCAACGCGCTCCAGGGTGACCTCACGCCGCACGAGCGAGAGCTGGCCATCGAGAACGCCATCAAGCTCCACCACGTCGCGACCTGGGCGAAGGCAGCCTTCCTGCCGGTGGTGAGCGCGCTGCTCATCACCATCGCCGTCTTCTTCGCGTTCTGGATCGCCGGCGCCCGCACCACCTTCAAAGCGACCTTCACCGTCACCGCGCACGCGCTGATTCCGCAGGCCCTCCGCGCGTTGTTGCTCGTCGCTCCCGCGCGCGCGCACGCGCCCATCGATCCCGACGCGCTCGCCACGTTGCTCCCGTCGACGCTCGCCGCGTGGCTGCCGAAGACGCTCTCCCTCCCGGGCCCCGCGATGGCCGTCGCCAGCGCGCTCGATCTCTTCACGCTCTGGTCCCTCTTCCTCCTCGGCTCGGGCATGGCGAAGGCGAGCAAAGCCTCGACGCTCCGCACCTCGCTCGTGATGTTCGTGCTCTTCGCGTCGTACCTCGCGCTCTTCAAGGTCGTGCCCGCCGCGTCGGGTGGACCGCACTGATTTTCTTTTTGGAGACCTGAAATGGAATCCCCGCAGACCGAAACGCCGGCTGACTCGTCACCGCCGCAACGCATGGGCTGGAAGGGCCGCATCTTCGCGGTCGTCTTCGTGCTCGCCATCGCCGGCATCACGGCCAGCTCGGTGATGCCCAAGCCGACGCCTCCGCTCGAAGTGCAGACCGTGATGTCGCGCAAGGGCAGCATCACGCGCGTCGTCACCGCCGGAGGAAAACTCCAGGCCGCGACGCAGGTGAAGTTGAGCTCGAACATCACCGGCGACCTGCTCTCGCTCACCGTGAAGGAAGGCGACGTGGTGAAGGCCGGCCAGTCGCTCGGCACCATCGACTCACGCCGGTACGGCGCGCTGTTGTCGCAGAGCGAAGCGGCGCGTCTGTCCGCCGCGGCCGACGTCGAGCAGCAGAAGGTGCTCGTCGCGCAGCTCGACCTCGACGTGAAGCGCGTGCAGCGCCTCGCCACGCAGAACGTCGCGAGCACCGCCGAGGTCGAGAAGGTGAGCGCCGACTACATGGCCGCCAAGGCGCGCCTCGACGCGGCCGCCGGTCGACTCGCGCAGGCCGACGCCTCGCTGCGTGAATCGAAGCACTCGTTCTCGATGACCACGCTGACCGCTCCCATCGACGGAGTGGTGACCAAGCGCGAGAAGCAAATCGGCGAGCGCGTGCGCGGCTCCGATTTTTCCGAAGACGTCATCCTCGTCATCTCCACGCTCTCGCAGATGGAGATGAAGATGGAGGTCGGCGAACAGGAAGTCGTCTACCTGAAGGAAGGCGACCTCGCGGAAGTGGAAGTCGACGCGCTGCCGGACCAGAAAATCTCGGCGAAGGTGGTCGAAGTCGCGCGCAACGCGAACGTGAAGAACGCCGGTACCGAGGGCGAAGTCACCACCTTCTTCGTCCGCCTCGCGCTCACCACGCCGACCACCAACGCGCTGCCGGGCATGAGCGCGCAGGCCTCGGTCTTCACCGACACGCGCGATGACACCGTGGTGGTGCCGATTCAGGCCGTCACCGTGCGCCCCGACAAAGACTTGATGAGCGGCGCTCCCGGAGAGACCGAACTCAAGCCGCGTCCGGGGAAGGCTCGCCGCGACCCGATGCAGAAGTGCGTGTTCGTGATTCAGGACGGCGTGGCGAAGATTCGCAAGGTCGAGACCGGCCTCGCGAGCGACACCGAAATCGAAATCGTCGGCGGCTTGAACGCGGGCGAGAAGGTGGTCGAAGGGCCGTACCGCGTGCTCTCGAAGGACCTGGGCGATGGAAAGCCCGTGAAGGACCTCACCGAGAACCCGGGCGAGCCGCCTCCGGAGAAGAAGGGATGAACTCCACCGCCGCCGCCGGGAAGCCGCTCATCGTCGTCGACACGCTCCACCGGCACTACGTGGTGGGCGGTGAGACCGTGCGCGCCCTCAACGGCGTTTCCTTCACCATCTCGCAGGGCGAGTGGGTCGGCATCGTCGGGCAGTCGGGCTCGGGCAAGTCGACGTTGATGAACGTGATTGGCTGTCTCGACACGCCGACCAGCGGCACGTATTCGCTGAACGGCTCCGACGTGCGCGGGCTCACCGACAACCAGCTCGCCGACCTGCGCAACAAGGAGATTGGGTTCGTCTTTCAGACCTTCCAACTGCTGCCGCGCGCGACGGCACTGCAGAACGTGATGTTGCCGCTCGTGTACCGCGGCGTGGCGAAGCGCAAACGCCGCGAACTCGCCGAGGCCGCGCTCGCGTCGGTCGGTCTGACGCCGCGCATGCACCACCGGCCCAACGAATTGTCGGGCGGTCAGCGGCAGCGCGTGGCGATTGCGCGCGCGTTGGTCGGCACTCCGTCGATTCTGTTGGCCGACGAGCCGACCGGTAACCTCGACTCAGCGACGGGTGAGGAAATCATCAGGCTCTTCTCCGAACTTCACCGCAAAGGGCACACCATCGTGCTCGTCACGCACGAGCCCAAACTCGCCGCGCGTTGCCCGCGCGCGATTCGGTTGATGGACGGCAAGGTGCTGAGCGACGGGCCGGGCAGCCAGGACCACGCCGCATGAAGCGTGCGTTTGCAGAGACACTCGAGGCGTTCCAAATCGCCATCGAGAACCTGGTGGGCGCGCGGCTGCGCAGCTTCCTCACCACGCTCGGCATCGTCATCGGCGTGATGACGGTCATCACCATCGTGGCCATCATTCAGGGCCTCAACACCTCGTTCCAGACGCAGATCGCCAGCCTCGGCGCGCACACGCTCTACGTGTCGAAGTGGGCGTGGTTCGCCAACGGTCGCGAGGAGTGGTGGGAACTTCGCAACCGCAAGGACCTCGGCAAGCGCGAGCTGGAAGCCATCGACCGCGGAGCCACCTTCGCGCTCGCCGTCGCGCCGATGGGCATGACGCAGAGCGACCTCGCGCGTGATTCGTACGAAGCGCCCAACGTGCAAATCATCGGCACCAACGCGCAGTACCTCGCGACCGGCTCGGGCTCGGTGGCCGTGGGCCGCTTCCTCGCTGAGACCGACGTCGAGCTCACGCGCAACACGGTGGTTCTCGGAGCCGACGTCGCCGACCGCCTCTTCCCCGGCTTCACGCCCGAGCAAATCGTCGATCGCCGCATCACGCTCGCGGGCAAACACTTTCAGGTCATCGGCGTGATGGAGCGGCGCGGAAAGATGCTCGGCCAGAGCATGGATACCAACGCCATCGTTCCGTACACCGCGTTCCTCCGCGACTTCGGCGGCAAGCGCGGGCTCAACATCGCGGTGACGGCCGCTCCGGAAAATCTGTCGAGCCTCGAGGACCAGCTGGTCGAAATTCTGCGCCGCGTGCGTCGCGTGCCACCCGAGCGCAAAGACGACTTTTCGCTCAACCGGCAGGAACAATTTCTTCGCACCTACAACCAGCTCACCGGCTCGCTCTACGGAGTGGCCATCGGCGTCGGCCTCATCACCCTCATCGTCGGCGGCATCGGCATCATGAACATCATGCTGGTGAGCGTGACCGAGCGAACGCGTGAGATTGGCGTGCGGCGAGCGCTCGGTGCGCGGCGCTCGACGATTCTCCTGCAGTTCCTCGTCGAGTCGTCCATCGTCGCCGCGCTCGGAGGCAGCATCGGCACCGCGCTCGGTCTCGGTCTCGCTCAGCTCATCGCGCTCGCGTCTCCCCTCGCTGCCACGGTGAGCGGATCCGCCATCGCGCTCGGCATCGGCTTCTCCGCGGTCGTCGGTCTGGTGTTCGGCATCTGGCCCGCGTGGCGCGCCGCGCAGCTCGACCCCGTCGAAGCGTTGAGGCACGAGTGATGTTGGCCTTCTTCGACACCATCGAGATGGCGCTGGGCACGCTGCGGGGCAACATCCTCCGCTCGATTCTCACGCTGCTCGGGCTCGTCATCGCCGCCGCCACCGTGGTGGCGATGATGTCGTTCACCGAAGGCCTCAAGGTGAAGCTCTCGACCGACTTCGCGCAGCTCGGTGCGGGCGCGTTCCAGGTGCAGAAGTGGCCGGCGATGAGCTTCGGCCCGCGCGACTGGCGAAAAATCGAGAAGCGCCCCGACCTCACGCGCGAGATGGGCGAGGCGCTCCGTGAGCTGCCGCACATCAAGGCCGTCTCCATCGAGGAGTACCCGCATCAGCCCGAGAAGGTGACCACCAAGGAGAGCTCGACCAAGCAGAACGTCGACGTCTGCGGCGGCCTGCCCGACTACGCCGAAGCGAATGGAGTGACCGTCGGCTCCGGCCGCTTCCTCGTCTCCACCGACATCGAGCTGGGCCGGCGCGTGGTGTTCGTCGGCGCCGACATCGCGGACCGCCTCTTCCCCGCGGGTGACGCCATCGGCTCCGAAGTGCGGCTGCGCGGAGTGCCGTTCGAAATCATCGGCATCGCGCAGCGCAAGGGCGCCATCATGGGCCAGTCGAAGGACAACTTCGCGGTGCTGCCGTGGCCCGCGTACGAGCGCGCGTTCGGCAAGTCGCGAAACACCAACATCGCGCTGGTGGCCACCGACCCCAACGACGTGCCGCAGGCCATCGACGAAGTGGTGGCGCGGCTGCGGAAGATTCGCGGGCTCTCTCCGCAGGACGAGAACGACTTCGACTACTTCTCGAACGACACCTCGGCGTCGCTCTTCAACGACCTCGCGTCGATGGTCGCCGCGGCGACGGCGGGCATCTGTCTGCTCGCGCTGCTGGTCGGCGGCATCGGCATCATGAACATCATGCTGGTGAGCGTGACCGAGCGAACGCGCGAGATTGGCGTGCGCATGGCGCTCGGAGCGCGGCGGATGCGAATCCTCTCTCAGTTCCTCGTCGAGTCCGTGACGTTGAGTGCGGCCGGCGGAGCGCTCGGCGTGCTGCTCGGCGGCAGCATCGCCATCAGCGCGCGCGAGTTGTTCGAGGTGCCGGCCATCATTCCCATGTGGGCCGTGGTGCTGTCGTTGAGTCTCACCGCCGGTGCGGGGCTGCTGTTCGGCATCTACCCCGCGGCGCGTGCGTCGAAGCTCGACCCCGTCGAAGCGATGCGCACCGAGTAACGACTCACGGGTACGGCGCCTGCTCGAAGCGAAGCCGCTCGAGAATCACGGGAGTGAGCGTCTGGCCCTTCTCCGCACCAACGATGCACGTCACTTCGAAGCGTGGATCTCCGACCAGCACGTCGATGACGTTCACGACGTCGTAGGTGTCGAGCCGAATGCCCAGACCCGGAAACGGAGCGATGGGCAGCTCGTACGAACGAACCCAGGTGCCCTCTTTCGTGCCTGCGACCAGGAGCGTTCTGAGAGGCATTCGGCGCACAGTAATAGAGAGTGCCCATATTGACGTGACTGATCGGTCTTAATATCTACCAACCCATGGCACTCACCATCGCCGGAGTCCTCGAGCAGGTTCGCCGCAGCTACGTGACGCACTTCGAGCTGATGCTCCGCTCACTCTCGACCGCGGCGCGTACGGTGATTCCCGAAGCGGCGTTGCGTGACGGCAGCGGAACTCCGGTTCGCGAAGGCCCGCTCGACTTGTGGATGCGCAAGGACGTGGTGATTCCGACCGCCGATGGGACCGCGAGCGGGCTCATCATCGCGAGCCCGGGTGTCGCTCCGGTCGAGCCGGCGTCGTTCGACGAGCTGCTGCCGGGCTTCGACGTGAACGTGCAGCCCTTCGCGTGGGACGCGTGTCAGGTGGTGGTCGAAGCGCGGCGCGGGCTCAACTTCGACTTCGTGCGGAACTGGTTCGAGCGCTACTCGACGGCCGACGATGCGGTGGTCGCCACGACGCAGGCCCGGCCGCGCGGCCTCGTGCACTTCCTGAGCGACCCGCTGCGCACGCGCACCGGCTGGAAGTTCGAGATCGACTTCGGCACCGCGCCCTACGAAGCGGTGATGGAGCTCTTCGAAGCTCTCGTCGACGGCGGAGCGACCGGCGCGCTGCTCATCTCCGAAGACGAATGGCGCTCGCTCGCGTCAGCGTGAGCTGGAATTCGACGGTGGTTCGCCTTCGTCGATGCGTTTCGATCCGACGGCGGGCGGTGAAGGCGTGAGCGTGCCCACGAAGTACACGCCGTCGAAACCCTCGGGCGAAATTCCACTCGGGAAGAGCCGCACGAAGAGATGCGGCGTCACGGCTTCGACGCGCTGACGAGGTCCGGCGACCGCGCGAAACGTTCCGCAATCGAGCGCGCCTTTTTCTCCGAGCCGACACGTCCAGTGCTTGCCTGCGCTGAACGCGACGTCGAGTGACTTCACTTTTCCCGGCAGCACTCCGGCGACGCGCGCGCCGACGGGTCGGAGCTGCGCGTCCCACTCTCCGCCGATGCGGCGGCTGCCCATCACGCTGCCGAGGAACGCGATGGTGAGGCCGCCGTTTGCTTCGCGGTGCCGCAGCAACACCGCCGCGGCGCGGGCGTAGCGCGGGTTGCCTGCCTGGTTGATGTCGATGGCGAGGACGGTGACGGCTTCTCCGCGTGCGCGGCGAACGCGAATGCGCTCGAGGAAGTCGAGCACCGCGAGGCTGCTGCGGCCGTCTTGCCAGTCGCGCAGCCAGAATCTGCGAGCGAGCAGCGTGGTGCGCGCGGCGGCGTCACCGTTCGACGAGAGGTACGCGTTGAGCGCGGGCTGTTCGTCGAGCGGAATGCTGAGCGCGAAGGTGATGGGCAGCGAGCGGTGCGCGGCTTCACAGGCGAACGCGTCGAGCGCGGCGAGCGGCTCGTTCGCTCCGAGCGGGTCGGCGAGGAAAACGACTTCGCCGTCCTCGAGCGGCAGCGCGCCGAGCTCGACGTTGCAGAGGCCCGTGCCTCGAGGCGCGGTTGGAGACGCAGGCAACGCCGGAGTGAGCTCGCCGCTGAGTTCCTCGGCCGCTGCAGGATCCATCACCTCGACTGACGGCACGCTCTCGAGCACCGACATCAGCGCCGCCTCGGCTTCCGCATCGACCGCGAACTTCATCGGCACCTCACCGCGCAGCACGGCGGGTCCACTCGACGCAGCGATGACGTGCGAGCGCTCGGCTTGATCAGCCCACGCATCGACGTTGCCGCGCAGCACGCGCACCGCGGTCGACTTCGGCCCACGCGCTTCGAGCACCACCAGCCAGCGCCGCGACGAGGTGTACAGCGTGCGCATGCGCGGAGAGCCGCTCTCGGTGTCGATGCTCTCCGTCTTCGTCTCGACCGCCGGGCTGGCGAGCACGTTCGCGTTTTCCTGCGTCGGCTCGAGCGCGATGCCACGGGCGGCGAAGGCTTTGACGACCTCGCGGCGCGTCTGCTCGAGCGAGAGCGGGTAGACCGGCACTGCGCCTTCATCACCGACGAGCTGGATGTGAGCGCAGCCGGCGAACGACGCGAGCAAGACGAACGCGAGCAGCCTCATCGTGACGAAACGCCTCCTCGAACGCAGTCGTATCGCGCGCCCGCAGAACTCGGTTCCACATCAGGTACACGGCAGGTACCTGGTGTGGAATCGAATCGAGGCCGACCTACCGACCGGCCCTCAGCGCTTCACGCCGAGGTAACCGAGCACCAACGCGACCAGCTCATCGACCAGCACCTCGCGCGTGAGCTTCTCGGGCTTCTCGACCACCTGCAGGTGCTGAATCGCCTCGACCGCCGTCACCAGCATGTACGTCGCGACGTCGAGGTCGACCGCGCGCACGTGTTCCTTCTGCGTCTCGAGCCACGCGCGCACCAGACCGCCCGCATGCGACGACGTGCGCCGAATCACTTCTTGCCCACCGTGCAGCCGCGGCACCTGTTCGACCAGCACGCGATGCAAGAGCGGATCGTGCGCGTGCAGCGTCACCATCGCCGAGATGTAGTGACGCACCGTCTCCGCGAAGCTGAGTGGCACTTCCCGCGTGCGCGCGTCGGCCACCGAGTCGACGAGAATCTTGAGGCCCTCCTGCGCGTGACGCTCGGCCAGCGCGGCGATGAGCGCCTCCTTCGAAGGGAAGTATTGGTACAGCGACCCGATGCTCACGCCCGCGCGTTTGGCGACTGCGTTGGTGTTGCACTCGTCCCAACCCTTCGTTCGCAGAATGTGAGCAGTTGCTCGCAGAATGGCCTCGACGGTGGCCTGCGCGCGCTCCTGCCGGGGCAATTTCCGGGGGGAATCGGCCTTGGGTGACCGGTTCGGAGCCCGCCGGTGACGCCCTCTCTTCGAATGCGAGTTGAGAGACATGAGTGATTGCTCACATTATTGTCCCATGAACACGGCGCAGGCAATGGACCCCTCGAAGGCACAACCGCTGATCCCCACCACCTTCCCGGGCCGCAAGCCCATCGTCGGCGTGCTCGGCGCGCTGCAGGAAAACCCGCTCAAGGTGATGGAGCGCGCCACGCTCGAGTTCGGCCCCGTCACGCACCTCCCGCTGCCAACGCTGGAAGGCTTCGTGCTCGGCACGCCGAAGCTGGCGCACCACATCCTCGTCGCGAACGTGAAGAACTACGTCAAGCAGACGCGCGGCTACGACATGTTGCGGCTCGTGCTCGGCAACGGGCTCGTCACCAGCGAAGGCGATTTCTGGAAGCGCCAGCGCCGCATCGCGCAGCCCGCGTTCCACCGCGAGCGCCTCGCCGGTTTCGGCAAGGTGATGACGCGCGCGGCGAGCGAGATGGTCGACCGCTGGGAAGTCGGCAAGCCGTTCGATTTCGCGGCGGAGATGATGCGCGTCACGCTGCGCATCGTCGGCGAGACTTTGCTCTCGTCTGACGTGACGAAAGAAGCCGACCACGTCGGCGCCGCGCTCACCGACGTGCTGGAGCACCTGATTCACCGCACGCTGCACCCGCTCTCCGCTCCGGAATGGATGCCGACGCCCGGCAATCAGCGCTTCAAGCGCTCGGCCGAGGAGCTCGACCGCGTGGTGCTCGACCTCATCGCGCAGCGTCGCAAGGGCGGCGGCCCGAAGGACGACCTGCTCGCGATGCTGATGGAATCGCGCGACCCCGAGACCGGCGAAGGCATGACCGACGAGCAGCTGCGCGACGAGGTGATGACCATCTTCCTCGCGGGTCACGAGACGACGGCCAACAACCTCTCGTGGACGATGACGCTCATCGGCCGCACGCCCGACGTCGAGAAGCGGCTCGTCGCCGAAGCGAACGACGTGCTCAAGGGCGCGTTGCCGTCGATGGAGACGGTGCACCGCCTGCCCTTCGCGATGAACGTGGTGAAGGAATCGATGCGGCTCTACCCGCCCATCTGGAGCCTCGGCCGCCGCGTGCTGGAAGACGACTTCGTCGAGGGCTATCTGCTGCCGAAGGACGCGCTGGTCTTCATCTCACCGTGGGCGATTCACCGCCTGCCGGAGTACTGGCCCGACCCGCTCGCGTTCGACCCCGACCGCTGGCTGCAGGAAGACCCGCGCCGCATGCACGGCAGCTACCTCCCGTTCTCGCTCGGGCAGCGCAAGTGCATCGGCGACATGTTCGCGATGGTCGAGGCGCAGCTCATCCTCACGACGATTCTGCAGAAGATGCACGTCAGCCTCGTGCCCGGCCAGGAGTTCGAGCCCGAGCCCGTCATCACGCTCCGGCCCCGCGGCGGTGTGCAGGTCATCGCGACACGGCGGTCGTAGTCGGAAGGCGCGGCGATGCTCCACCGCTCGGCTGATCAGAGCGTGGAGCGCTGGCTTGCGAATTGCTGATCAGCGCGCGCCATGAACGCTCGCTCGGCTCATGCGCTCGCAGTCGTCCTGGTGTTGTGCGGTTGTGATCAGCCCATCACGTCGACCTCGGTGACGGGCAGCGCGGTCGGCGTCTCGTTCACCTCGCCCGCCGCCGTCAGCGTCACCGACAAGGACATCCTCGGAGGCACGCGGCGCACGGTTTTCCTCGCCGACAATCTGCAGTGCAGTGACCTGAAGAAACTGCCGCTCGACCTCGGGCCGTCGGCGTTCCTCACTTCCGACGGTGGCCGCCAGCCGCTGCTCATCATCGGTGGCGCGTCGCTGCTCGACACCGGCAACGGCTCCGAGCGCATTCACGGCTCGACCGACACCTTCGTGATGCAGGGCACGCGCAACGACGGAGCGCTCACCGGCCGCTTCACCGCTTCGTTCGTCACCGACGTGTTCGACGGCGGCACGATTCCCGACGGCGGCGTCTTCGGCGGAACGTTCGTCGCGCCGCCCTGCTCGACGGCGAGTGCGGGCTGCGAGGTGACTCCGGTCGGTACGTTCTCGGTGTTGGCGCTCGTGTTCTTCCTGCTGCGGCGCCGTCAGCCCTTCTCGGTCTCGGAGAGCTGAGAGCCCGCGGACGCTTTCGTCTCTTGCGCCGGCGCGGGCGCGCGAATCTTCGTTCCCACGTCGCGCTGTGAGTCACCGAGCAAGCGTTCGCCGCTGTCGTTCTTCTCGGGCACCACGGCCGGCAACCGCGGCGCGAGCGGAGGCGCCGCGTCGAACAACGCGAGCGTCTGCTCGAGGGCTTCGATGAACTGGCGCGCGGTCTGCCAGCGGCCGCTCTGGTGTTTCTCGAGGCCCTTCTCGACCGCGCCGCACAGCGGCAACGGGAGCGACGGCATGAGGTCGCGCAGCTTGAGCCGATCGCGAATGCGCACCTTGTTCATCAGCGAGGGGATGTCTTCGGCGTCGTACGGTTTCTGGCCGGTGAGCAGCTCGTGCAGCATCGCGGCGACGGCGTACAAGTCGGTGCGCGCATCGACGGCGCGCGAATCGGAGAACTGTTCCCACGCCATGTAGGTCGGCGTGCCGATGGTGACTCCGGCGGCGGTGAGCGGAATGGCGCCCGTCACCTTGCTGATGCCGAAGTCGAGAATCTTCACGAGCTCTTCTTCGCGCCCGTGCACGTTGCGTTTGCGCGTGACGAGGATGTTGGCCGGCTTGATGTCGCGGTGAACGATGCCCTTGTCGTGCGCCGCGGCGAGCCCGCGCAGCACCTGGGTCGTGAGGCCGATGGCGCGCACGGGGTGCAGCTTTCCCTCGCGCAGGAAGAGCGACTTCAGGTCTTCGCCTTCGACGTACTCCATGGCGATGAAGGCGATTTTGTCGGCGGTGATTTCGGCGTCGACCACGCGCACCACGTGCTCACTGCCGACGCTCGCGGCCGTCGTCGCCTCGCGCAGAAATCGCTCGAGGATGGTGGCGTTGGTCATCAACTCGGCCTTGAGCACCTTGAAGGCGACCTCGGCCTTGGTGCGCGAGTGATGCGCTTTGTAGACCGAGCCGAACGCGCCGGCGCCGAGCAGCCGTTCCACGACGTAGCGGTCGACCTGCATGCCGCACAGCCCGGGCTCCGTCATGCCCATCTGCGTTCGCGGGCAGCGCTTGCTGTCGGCGCCGTGGCTTCCTCCGCAATGCCGGCAAAAGACGAGAGTCAAAGTGCGCACAGGTTACCTGAACCTCGGCGTCAGTCCCGAGCGGCAGCGGAGTCGTTGCGCCATGCCCTCGCCCCGCCCTCGTTCCGTGGTCACCCTCGCCCGCGAGCACGTCGCGTCGAGTGGCGCCGCGCTCGAACCGAGGTTGGTCTACGCCGACGTGTTGACCGAGCGTGGAGACCCGCGCGGGCTGTTCATCACCGCGCAGTGCACGGGCAATCAGGAGGCGGCGAACGAGCTGCTCGCACGCTATCGCTCGCACTTCCTGCATCCTTTGCCGGCGACGGCGAACGTCGTGTTCCGCGATGGCTTCATCGACACGTGGACGGCGAGCGCGAGCGAGTTTCGTTCGTGGGGCCGCAGGCTGTTGCGCAACAACCCGCTGCGACGGCTGGTGTTGAGTGAACAGCGGCCGTGTGACGTGCAGTACGTCATCGAGTCGACCGGCTTCGAGCAGGTTCAGGTGCTGGAGTTGATCGGCCCGTGGATCGGCACGCTGCGCTGGCTGGCGACGCGCGAGTCGTTGGTGAACGTGCGAACGCTTGGAGTGCTCCGTTCGTGGTTGGCGGAAGAGCGCGAAGTGCTGCTCGCCTCGAAGCTGCGCGCGTCGCTGCAGTCGATCGAGTTCACGACGTTCTCGTGAGATCGAAGATCCCCTCTCCCTCTGGGAGAGGGTCAGGGTGAGGGAGCTCGAAGCGCCTCAGCCGTCATTGACCAACCCGTGCTTGCGCAACAACTCGCGCCAGTGCTTGCGATCCACGTCTGCAAACCGAGCACCTGCGCTCACGTTCCCATCGTGCTGGCGATGCACTTCGCTCAAGTACCGAGCCTCGAACTGCTCGAGCACCGAGTCCTTCGCGTCTTTGTACGGAACATCGACGCGCACGCCGAGCCCACCACTCGGAGCAATCGCCTCGAACCCGAGCCGCAGCTTCTCGAACTCACGCACGCCCGGTGACAACGCGAGCGCGCGGTCGATGACGTTGCGCAGCTCACGCACGTTGCCCGGCCACGCGTGCACGAGGAGCCGCTCGAGGTTGGTGCCCACCACCTTCGGAGCGACGTCGAACCCGCGGCGGATCAGCAACTCGGTGACGATGGGTGCCACGTCTTCGCGGCGCGCACGCAACGGCGGCAGCTCGAGCGAGAGCACGCTGAGCCGATAGAAGAGGTCAGACCGAAACGCGCCGCTCGCAACTTTGGTGGCCAGGTCGACCGGAGTCGCGGCGACCACGCGCACGTCGACCGGTTTCTCTTGATCAGCGCCGACAGGCTTCACCTGTCTCGTCTCGAGCACGCGCAACAACCGCGCCTGCACGGCGGGGCTCACCACACCGAGCTCATCGAGAAACAACGTCCCGCCGTCCGCGCGTTGAAAGGCGCCCTTGCGGTCCGACACCGCGCCGGTGAACGCGCCCTTCACGTGACCGAAGAGCTCGCTCTCGAGCAGCGATTCAGGGAGCGCTCCACAGTCGACGGCGACGAACGGCTTCTTGCGGCGAGCGCTCTCGTCGTGGAGCGCACGGGCGACGAGCTCTTTGCCCGTGCCGGTCTCGCCGGTGACGAGGACGGTGACGTCGCTCTGC
Source organism: Archangium sp. (assembly GCA_047600485.1). GTDB lineage: Bacteria > Myxococcota > Myxococcia > Myxococcales > Myxococcaceae > Archangium_A. Next base: position 7,497,427 of record JASGKS010000001.1, on the reverse strand, counting down.
GCAGCGAGCTCGAGCACGGCGAAGACTTCGCGCATCGCGAGGCTCTCGGCGACCAGCTCACCGAAGCGCCGCGCGTTCGACGGAGGCAACTCGAGCGCGCGCGTGAGCGGCTGAATGCGGACGAAGGTGCGGCCGAGCTTGAGAGTGACTCCGGGTTCGAGGACCGCCTCGTTGACGCGCACGCCTTCGAGCCAGGTGCCGTTGGTGCTGCCGTCGTCGCGGAGCGTGAAGCGCGCGCCGTCGGGCGTGATGACGCAGTGTTTGCCGGAGACGCGCTCGTCGGTGAGCACGAGGTCGTTGGTGCTCGCGGTGCCGATGGTGCGCGGGCCGTCGAGCGCTACTGCGCGACCGAGGTCGGGGCCGTCGACGACGACGAGCTGGCAGCGGACGGGAGCGCCGGTTGATTCAATCTGCGTAGTGAGGCGCGTCGAGGTCATGCGGTGTCGAGCAGGGCGCAGCAAAGCACCGCGGCACGAGGAGAGAAAACGGCATTGAGGAACGGAGTGGTGGCGTGCAGCCTTCGCCCTGCCTCGTCGACCGTGCCCCTCGAGCGTCGGGCCACGCAGCGGGAGAGCCCACCTCCACCGCTGGCGCGCGCTCCGCCCGAGTCGCGCTGAAGTCGCGACGCATCATGAAGCGACGCGCTCATCAGCAAAGCTGACAGTGGCGCGCCTTCGACGAGCCGCCGAATTGCCGTCGGCAAAGCTGACAGTCGCTGCGACGCGTCGGCATCGCTGACACTGAGGCGCATCGAGCGAACTCGCGCGTTCCACTGTCAGCTTTGCTGACGCGATTCTCCGGGCCTCGTCGCGCCGCGCCACTGTCAGCTTTGCTGACGTGAATCTCCGGGCCTCGTCGCGCCGCGCCGCTGTCAGCTTTGCTGACGCGATTCTCCGGGCCTCGTCGAGCAGCGCCACTGTCAGCTTTGGTGACGCGATTCTCCGGGCCTCGTCGAGCCGCGCCACTGTCAGCTTTGCTGACGTGAATCTCCGGGCCTCGTCGCGCCGCGCCACTGTCAGCTTTGCTGACGCGATTCTCCGGGCCTCGTCGGGCCGCGCCACTGTCAGCTTTGCTGACGTGATTCTCCGGGCCTCGTCGGGCCGCGCCACTGTCAGCTTTGCTGACGTGATTCTCCGGGCCTCGTCGAGCCGCGCCACTGTCAGCTTTGCTGACGTGATTCTCCAAGCCTCGTCGGGCCGCGCCACTGTCAGCTTTGCTGACGTGATTCTCGGGGCCGGCGGAGCGCTCGTCAGCAATGGAGGTGTGCTCACCCGAGGGTGGCCCGACGCTCGAGGGGCACGGTCGGAGAGGCAGAGCGAAGGCCGCACCCAGCCACCTCGCTCCTCAATGCAGTTCTCCTGCGCGCTCGATGCGCGACGCGGCTGGCGCTCGGCACCGTATGCTCCACGCCGTGATGCTTCCGCGAGCATTCGGGCCCTTTCAGCTCGAAGCGAGACTGGGTCAAGGCGGCATGGCGGAGGTCTTCCGCGCCCGAGCCTTCGGAGCGAGCGGCTTCGAAAAAATCATCGTCGTGAAGACCATCCGCGAGGAACTCGTCGGCGAGCCCGAGCTCGAGCGCATGTTCCTCGAGGAAGCGCGCCTGCAAGCGCGACTCTCCCATCGCAACCTGGTGCAAGCGCACGACTGCGGAATCTTCGAGGGCCGCGCGTGGGTCCGGCTCGATCTCGTCGACGGAGTGGAGCTCGCCGCACTGCCCCTCCCGCTCGCTCCGGAAGTCGTTCGCTTCATCGGAGCCGAGCTCGCCCTCGGCCTTCACGCACTGCACGAAGCTCGCGACGAATCAGGCCGCGCGCTCGGCATCGTGCATCGCGACGTGAGCCCGACCAACGTCCTGCTCTCTCGGCTGGGCGAAGTGAAGCTCGCCGACTTCGGCATCGCGCGCGCGACACAGCTCAAGGAACAGACGCGCAGCGGCGTGCGCAAAGGCACGTACGCATACATGTCTCCGGAGCAGGTGAGCGGGAAGACGCTGACCGTGGCGTCTGATCAATTCGCGCTCGCGTCGTTGCTGGTCGAGCTGCTCACCGGAGTCAGGACCTTCGATGCGCCGACGCCGCTCGAGACGATGGACGCGATTCGGCACGGCGCTCCGAAGCTGCCTGAGCCCATGCGCGATGTGCTCCAGCGTGCTCTCGAGAAAGAGCCCGCGCTTCGGTTCCGATCGAGTCGTGAGTTTCGCGCGGCGTTGATCAGTTCAGGGCCGGTGGCAGATGAGTTCGCCCTCGCTGCGCTGCTGCCCGGAGAACCGAAGACTCCTGATCAGCGCGCTCAGACTCGCATCGACACCGTCGCTCAGGACTGACTTCAGGTCCACCCTCGCCCAGGTGGTCAGACGCTGACGAGCGTGTACGTGAACGACGCGCGGGGACCGCCGACCGCATCGAGGAACCGCCGGTACTCCGCCGGGCTCATGGTCTGACAACCGATCGACGACGGCGCGTTCGACCCGCCCTGGTGGAACAGCACACCCGACAGCGTGTCACCGCGCCGCTCCGACCCCGCGCGCTCGGCATCACTGAACTGCCCATCGTGATTCGTGTCGCGCCAGCCGTTCAGATTCCCCGAGCCACCGAGCGTGCGCACGTGGAACGACGGAGCACCGGCGTGATCACCATTGGGCACCACGCGGTAGTTGCCCGGCCGAATCATGCCGACGTCGCCGCGCCCATCACCCGTCACGTCCGGAGAAGCGGTCGACGAATTCTGTCCAGGATGCGTCGCGCCCGTGAAGCGCTGCACGTGCCCATCCGGAGTCAGCACCACGAACTGATCATCGTACCGGCGCGCCGACGAACCGACGCCCTGCCGCAGACCGAGCACCGTCGGCTGTCCGTTCGGGCACACCTCACCGCCCGCGCGCCGCACCATCGACGCGTAGAAGTCGTATTGCTCGCGCTCGGTCCCCGTCGTCGACGGAGCAACCGGCCCCGGCCCGCTCGGCGGCGTATACGTGCTCACGGGGTTCGTCCCCGGAGGAACACCCTGCAGCTTGCCGACCGTCTCGGGCCCGACCACACCGTCGACGTGCGCTCCAGTCGCCTGCTGAAACTGACGCACTGCCGCTTCCGTCGCGGGGCCGAACTTGCCGTCTTCCTCGAGGCGGAAGCCGCGCGCGTTGAGCGCCTTCTGCAGCTCGAGCACGCCCTCACCCGACTGACCCTTCTTGATGAACTGTCCGTTCGCCGCGGCCTGCAGTCCGGAGCTCAGCGGCTCCGTCGGGCGAGTGGCAGCAGTGGTCGGGGTCGAAGTGGTCCGGGTGATCGCGGTCATGTCGGGCTCCTGCAGTGATTGTCTTCGAATGTGGGAATTGGTTGCGGATTGGTGGCTGCGTGCTTGAAGTCACGCGCATGCGCTCGCGCCTGGTCGTGCTCCTGGTTCCGCTCATCGTCGCGCCCGGCTGCTTCTGCATGTCGCGCGAGGAGAAACTGAAGAAGGCCGAAGACGAGGGAAACATGCTCGTCGCCATGAAGGCCAAGATGCTCAAGGGCGCCGGAGAGGCCGCGAAGAAAGAAGGCAAAGAGGCCGCCGAGACCGTCATCGAGGGCACCGGCGAAGTCGTGAAGGGCGTCGGCGAGGGCTTCGAGAAGGGCTTGAAGCAGATCAAGGTGAAGCTCGACGAGTCGGTCGCGGCGAACGGAGTGGGCGTCACCCGCGCCACCCGCGCCGAAGACGGCACCGCCGCGCACACCGTCACCGCGTACGTGACGTTCGAGAAGGCGTTCAGCGGCACCCTCGAGCTGCGCGCATACACCGCTGACGACGCCGAAGTCGGGCGCGTGAAGGTCGAAGCGAACGAGAAGGAATCCGGAGCGCACTACGTCGACTTCACGTTCGATCCGCGCACGCCACTGCTCACGTCGGCGTACGTGCAGCTCCGCGTGTCGCCGAAGTGAAGAAGTGAACTCATGAGCACCGTGATCTTCGACGAGCTGATCCTCGCCTCCACCTCACCCGCCCGTCGCTCGCTGATGGACGCGCTTGGTCTGCCGTACACCGTCGAAGCGCCGGGAGTGGATGAGATCGTCCCGCCGGGAACTCCGCCGCAACATGCGGTGGCGCTGCTCGCCGAGCGCAAGGCCCGCGCCGTCTACGCGCGCAAGCCGCGAGCGTTGATCATCGGGTCTGATCAGCTCGCGTCGCTGCACGGCTCGACCCTCGGAAAACCAGCCGACGCGAAGGCCGCGCGCGCTCAGCTCGCTTCATTGCGCGGTCGCACGCACGAGCTCTTCACCGGAGTGTGCGTCATCGCCAACGGCTTCGTGGTGACCGAGGTCGACACCGCGCGCATGACGGTGTGGCCGCTGAGTGACGACGAGCTCGACGGCTACGTGCGCACCGGAGAGTGGGAAGGCTGCGCCGGCAGCTACCGCATCGAGGGCCGCGGGCAGGCCATCTTCGAGCGCATCGATGGTGACCGCACCGCGATTCAGGGCCTCCCGATGCAGCGCGTGACGCGCATTCTTCGCGAAGCAGGCGTGACGTTCTTCTGATCAGCCAAGGAGCACCGATGAAGCGCCTCGTGATGGCGGTGGTGTTGTCGAGCGGTGTGGCGCTCGCGCAGAGTGAGCCTGCTCCGGAAGACGCGGGCACTCCGGTCGTCGTCGCGCCGCCGCCGCTCGAGCCGCCTCCTGCTGCGAAGGCCGCACCTGAACCGCCCTCGGCACGCGACCGGCTCGGCAGCTCGTTCGGCATCGGCTTCCTCGGCACGGCGAACGTGCTGAAGGCGCAGCCCGACACGGTCATCACCGGCGGCATGCTGAACGTCGTGCAGCGCACCACCGTTCCGATTCTCGGCGTGCGGTGGTGGACGCCCGTGCGTCGCCTCGCCGTCGAGCTCGGCGTCGGAGCGATGGTCTCGGGCAGCTACAACGACGTGGCGCCGATGCCGGGAGGTCAGGCCGGCGATGGCCCCGCGACCACCGAGATGCTCGCGCACGTCGGCGTTCCCATCATGCTGGCGAGTACGCGGCACACGATTCTGTTCGTCGCTCCGGAGCTGCGACTCGGCTTCTCGCGCTTCCAACCCGATGCGAGTGGAGCGGGCGTGTTGACCGCGCTCACCTTCGACGCGAGCGCGAAGGCCGGCGTCGAAATCTTCTTCAGCTTCATCGGTCTCGACAATCTGTCGATCGAAGCCGGCGTGCGCGCGGGGCTGACGTACGAGGCGCGCTACACGGTGACGTCGCTGCCGCTCGAGCCGATCAACACCGCGGTCTCGTCGCAGACGCGCTTCACCACCTCGCTCGTCGCGAACCCGTGGGACCTGTTCACCTCGACCCTCGCCGCGCGTTACTACTTCTGATCAATCAGGGTGAGGGTGAACCTGATCAGCTGATCAGTCCGCGAACTGGCTACCACCCGCAAAATCCCCTCTCCCGCGAGGGAGAGGGTCAGGGTGAGGGTGAAACTGATCAGCTGATCAGTCCGCGAGCTGGCCACTCCTGGTGGAGAATCGGAAAGCCCACCCGCAGATCCGATCTTCCTGCGCGCGCTCGACGTCGATGAAGTCGACGGCAAAGCCGTTGAGCTGCACGCGCACCACCTTCGCAAGACACCGAATCTCCATCGACTCGAGGTTGAACGCGCACTCGCCGACCGTACCGAGCGCCGGCATCGCGGAGTCGACGACGTGTCTGAGCACCGACGCTCCGCACGCGCTCACGTCGGTGGTGCGAAAGAGCTCGAAGCCGCCATCCCAGGCGAACGTGAAGCGCAACCCCGCTCGCACGCGGAAGAACCGGCGACGGTTGACGGACATCTGCACGAGGCTTCGACACGCGGGGCAGATTCCTTAAGGTGTGCGCATGCGCTTCGGAAAGCCCGCCGCTGTGCTCGCCTTTCTCGGAGCGACCGCCGGGCCGCTGCTCGACGGCCTGCACACCTGGTCCGGAGCAACCTGGTATCCCGACGCGCAGTTCCTCAAGTCGGTGTGGTGGTGTCCTCCGTTGTTCTGCGGGGCGGCGTTGGCCATCGGGCTGGGGCGGCTGCTCACCGAGCGGGTGATGAAGGTGGAGCCCGCGGCACCCGGCGCGCGCGTGGTGACGCTGACGATGAGCGCGTTCGTCGTGGCGTACGCGCTGTCGGGTTTCCTCACGGCGCTCAGTGAGACGGGGCGCGCCGTGTTGCTGCTCGCGATGGCGGTGGCGTTGTGGGCCGCGGTCGACCGCACGCTCGTCGCGGTGCTGTCGATGCTCTCTGCCGGAGCCGGCGGGTGGATCGTCGAGCACACGCTGGTCGGCAAGGGCCTGTTCTTCCATCGCGACGTGCTGCTCGACGGCGTCGCGCTGTGGATTCCGCCGCTCTATTTCATCGCTGCGCTGGCCATCGGCGCCGTCGCGCGGCAGCTCGCACCGGTGGCGGCGCGGAACCTGAATGCCTCAGCTGGCGAGGGCACGTTGACCACGCAGTGAGGATCCGGGCAGAACGCGCCCATGCGTTTTTTCAGTGCCCTCTCCGTTGGCGTCTTCCTCGTCGGCTGCGGAGCGACCGAATTCCACACCCGTGACCCGTACGCTGATGCCGGCCAGGCTGACGCCGGTCCGTTCCTCGACGAAGACGCGGGCGTGCTCGGCGGCGGCGGTGGTGGAGCCACCGGCGGCGGCTCAGGTGGTGGCGGGGCGACGGGCGGCGGTGGTGCGACCGGCGGCGGTGGTGCGACCGGCGGTGGAGGCGCGACCGGTGGCGGTGGCGCGACGGGCGGCGGCGGTGCGACGGGCGGCGGCGGTGCGACCGGCGGCGGTGGCTCGACCGGCGGTGGCGGAGGCACGACCTGCGACGCGACGAACTGCGCGAGTGGCTGCTGCGCGAACGGCGTCTGCCAGACGGGAAACACCGACGCCCAGTGCGGCACCGGCGGAGCGACGTGCGCGACCTGCACCTCTCCCGACTCTTGTCTGTCGAACGCGTGCAACATCGATCCGACGTCGACGTGGCGCATGCTGCCGGCGACGTTGACCGTCGAAGACGTGTGGGACGCGAACAGCGAACCCGACGTCGAGATGGGCATCTGGTGCCCGTCGACCGCGTCGAGCGTCACCGCCATCATGCCCAAGGTGCAGGACTCGACGATGCCGAGCTGGAGCAGCGGCGGCTGCACGATGACGGCTGATCAGCTGATCACCACCGGCTTCGATTTCGAGACGCACGACATCGACACGCTCGACTTCGAGGTCATCACGCCGCGCGCGCACGTGTCGGTGACCGCGGCGCATCTGCGAGCAGGCGTGCGAACGGGATCGATCGGCACCATCACGTCGATCACCTTCCGGCTGACGAAGCAGTAGGTCCGCGCCCCTCAGTGCTGCGGCCGACCCTCACCCCGACCCTCTCCCTCGCGGGAGAGGGGGATCTGCTCTCAGAACTTGCCGGACACGACGGCCGCTCCGCCGCCCTGAAGGGGCACGAACGACACGTCAGCCGACGGAGCATCAGCCGGCGCACTTCCACCACCACCGGTGAGGAACACGATTCCGCCCGTCACCAGCAAACCCGCACCGACCGCCATCACCACCAGCGCGGTGTTCTGCGTTCCGGCGGCCGACTGCCACGCCTTGAACGCCTCGGGGTTGTTGCACTGCGTCCCCGCGGGGCAGAGCGACGTGTACTGACCCGCGGCCGACGCGGCACTGCCTCCGAGAATCGCCGACACGATGAGCGTCGCCGCTCCACCACCGGCCACCACGAGACCGACCGTGCGCTGCGTGGTCATGAACGGCTTCTCGGCGGGCGTGTCACTGATTTCCGGGAGCGGCTTCTTCACGACCTCGACGGGCTTCTCCGCGACCACCGGCTTCTCGACGGGCTTCTCGACAGCCGGAGTGGGCGGCGGCTCAGGCTGCGCAACCACCACCGGCGGAGCCGAGATGCCGAGCAACGTCTGCAGCGGACCCACCAACGAGACGGCGACGCGCGTCTTCAGCGTCTCACTCAGCGTCGTCAACTTGCCGTCAGCTTCCGCGAGCGCGATGCGCTTGCCGTCTTCTTCCACCGACACCGCCTCCGCGCGCGCGAACGCGTCGTCGAGCACGGTGCCGACCTCGACCAGCACCACCGCCGCGAACTTCTTCTTCCGCGCGGCGTCGACGAGGCACGGCTTCTTGCCGTTGCACTTCGACAAGTCATCGACCGGAGCCGACACCGGCACGCCCGACGCGTTCAGCTGCGCGCTGACGTCCTTGGCAATCTCCATCGCCTTGGCCTGCGGCACTCCGGAGCGGCGCATCAGCACCACGTACGCCTCGCCCGAGGGCGCCGCGCTCAACGTCATCGCCAGACAGAGGGTCAGCATGGTCGTCTCCCGTCAGAATCAGAAATCGGTGCTCTGCTCGAGGCGCGAGATGGCCGACTCGAGGCGGTCGCGCTCGTCGTCAGCCAACGTCGGGTCGTCGAGACGCGATTGAATCTTCTGCGTCTGCTTCACATAGAGGTCGACGCTGCCGCCCGCAGCCGCCGCCTTCGCCAGTCGCGCGTCGAGCTTCTTCACGCGGGCCACCAGCTTCGCCGTCGGTGACGCCTTCTTCACCGTGCCCGGGCCCGGGCCAGGCGTCTTGCTTGCCGCAGCAGCTTTCGCGTCGGCAGCAGCCTTCGCATCTGCAGCAGCCTTCGCGTCAGCAGCGGCCTTCGCATCGTCCGCCGCTTTCTTCGCATCGTCGGCGGCCTTCTTCGCGTCAGCGACCTTCGCATCCGCAGCAGCCTGCGCATCCGCAGCAGCTTTCGCGTCCGCCGCAGCCTTCGCGTCCGCCGCAGCCTTCGCGTCCGGGTCGACCGCCTTCACATCAGCCGCAGCCTTCGCGTCCGCCGCCGCCTTCGCGTCTGCCGCCGCCTTCGCGTCCGCCGCCGCCTTCGCGTCCGCCGCAGCCTTCGCGTCTGCCGCAGCCTTCACGTCGGCAGCGTTCGGCTGATCAGTCGCTCCTGACTTCCCGCCACCGGTCACCACCACCACGCCACCGATGAGCACCGCCACCAGCGCGACGAGCCCGATGATCAACCCGCGATTCGACTTCTGCCCACCGACTCCAGCGAGCTCTTCGACCGTCGGCCCGGCGTTCGGCAAATCCTTGTTCGTCTGCGCGAGCTGCGCCGGCGCGTTCACCGGCTTGGGCTTCTGCGGAATCAGGTTGGTCTGCAGCGCCTCGAGCGGAACACCATCAGCGCGCGTCTCGTTCGGCGACGGCGGCGGCTTCGCAGCCGGAGGCACCGTCACCAACATCGGCTGCATCGAGCTCGGCTGCCCCATCGGCTGCATCGACGGCACCACACCACCGCCCGAGCGACGCGCTTCCTCGAGCACCGCCTCGCCCTTGCGCGCAATCGCCGCGGCCTTCTCGCGCTCGGAGATGGTGATTTCGAGCTGCATGCGCTTGGTGGTGGTGTCCGCGAATTCCTTCCGCAGGTTGTGCACCACCTGGCGCACCTCATCGGCCGAGGCGTGCCGGTCTTCGGGCCGCTTCGACATCAGCTTGAGCACCATCTCGTCGACCGCGTCGGGAATCGACAGCACGATGCTCGACGGCTTCGGCGGCGCGTCTTGCTGGTGCGCCATGATGACCGCCACCACCGAGTCGGCGATGAACGGCAGCCGCCCGGTGAACATCTCGAACGCCATCACGCCCACCGCGTACAAATCCATCGCGGGGCCGATGTTGCCGCCCTTGGCCTGCTCGGGCGCCATGTACGACGGCGTACCGACCATCAACGACGCGCGCGAAACCGGAGTCGCTCCGCCCAGCACGCCCAGCTTCGCGATGCCGAAGTCGAGGAGCTTCACGTAGCGCGCTCCATCGCGCTGCCGGCAGAGGAAGATGTTCGACGGCTTCAGGTCGCGGTGAATGACGCCCGCGGTGTGCGCCGCGGCGAGCGCGCTCAGAATCTCGTCGAGAATGATGAGCACGTCGCCGATGGGCATCAGGCGACGTTCCTTCGCGAACATCTGGAGGATGGCGTCGAGCGACTCGCCGTCCAGGTACTCCATGACGATGCACTGCCGGCCGTCGGGCAATTCACCGAACGCGAACACGTCGATGATGCCGCGGTGCCCGACCTGATTCACCGCGCGCGCTTCGGCGACGAGGCGCTGCACGACGTCGGGGTTGTCGGCGACTTCCGGCCGCAGCACCTTGATGGCGACGCGCTTGCCAATCATCGGCTGCTCGCCCTCGTACACGATGCCCATGCCGCCGCTGCCGAGGCGGCCCTTCACCACGTAGCCGCCGACCTGCGCGCCGATGACGGGGTCGCGATGCCGCGTGGGCCCGAGCCCGTCGTCGAGCTGCACCGGCGTGCCCACGCCCGGAGTGACCTGCAAATCAGCCCGCACCGGCACCTTCCCCTTCGCCGCGGCCTGCGCGAAGGGAGAAGGCGCGTCATTCACCGTCGACTCGTCGGCCTCGTTCCGCTCCGACGGCTTGATGATGGTCTGAAGGTGTCTCTCTTTGTCGTCGGTCGACATGCGAGTGACTCGCTCACTTCACCCACAGCTGCAGCTGCTCGTTGGCCGGCATCGAGTTGTTCCACTTCGAGACGTCCGACAACCAGTGCAGGCCGTTCGCGTTGCCGCACGCGTGGTACAGGTTCGGGTACGTCAGCGACGAAACCGCGCAGGTCGCGGTGAACGGGCTCGGCGTGACGCTGGTCATCGGGCCGGTCCATTCCGCGGCGACGAACGCGGTGCGGTTGAGCAGGTCGCCCGCGCGCAGGTTGGTCATCGCGGTCGCTCCGGCGGTGGTGGTGGCCGAGCGTGAACCCGCCAGGCCGGCGGTGCGCAACTGCACCACGCTCGCCGCGTTGGCGAAGGCGCGCGTGATGGCGAGCTGCGCATACGCCGCGCTGCCCGGGACGATGGGCATCGCGCCCTCGAAGTAGAACTGGTTGCCGCCGAGCGAGTTGCTGTCCTGCAGCAACATCCACCCGCCGCCGTTGAACGTCATGTCGCACGTCACCGGGAGCGCCGGGTACGCCGGGTCGGGAGAAACCGCGTACACACCATCGGTCGCGGTGGGGATGTTCGTCTTGAGCACCGTGCACGTCTGCGGAGCCGCCACGTAGGTGAGCTCGATTTCACGGTTCGCGAAGGTGCTGGGGAAGTTCTCTCCGCAGAAGCCGCCACCAGTGATGGCCACCACCTGCGCTCCGATGGACTGAATCGACGAGCCTCCGGGGTTGAAGCCCACCGGCGTCCACGCGTTGCGCGTCGAGACGGCGAACGGCAGACCACGCAGGTCGAGGTTGGCGGTGCCGGTCTGCGAGAAGTTGCTCACGCAGTCACCCGTCGAGGCGGCCGGCCAACGATTGACGGTGCAGGCCGCGCCGCAGGTTCCGAACGGACCGCCGGTGACCGAGCCCGACGACGTCGAGAACGTGAAGTCGTTGGGGTCGATGCGGCGCGTGAGCGGGTTGAAGCCGTAGCGCGTGAAGCGCGTCGTCACGATATTCGTGCCCGGACCGAAGGAGCGACCGTCATACGTGGCGAAGTTCTGCGTCGCGCCGCGGTTGTAGACGCTCAGGTACATGCGCGGAGTCGAGCCGCCGACGCCGGTGCAGAACGCCAGGTACGGCTTCGACGCATCGCCATCGAACGCGAACAAGTGCTCGCTGTCGCCGTACGCCACGTTCAAGTCGGCGCAGGTGGTCTCCATGGGGAACACGCGGCCGTAGCTCGCCTTGCCCGCGGCGCCTGCGTAGAAGTTCTGGATTCGTCCGTCGCCGCCGTTGCCGCCGTGCGCGCGGATGAAGTTCTTCCCGTTGACGACCACCGCGTTGCTGAAGAACGAGCCGCCCGCGCCACCGCCGCCGGGGCCGCTGAAGTCCCAGCACGAGGTGGTCGAGGTGTTGCCCGGGCAGTTGGTGCCCGGAGCGTCGCCCTGACCCGCAGCGCCGAACACGTCGACCGGGCCCGAGAACTCAGCCAACGGCGTGAGCAGCATGACGATGCCGCCGCCCTTGCCACCCGCACCGCCCGGAGGATTGTCGGCCAGCGAGTTGTCGGTGCCGCCCGACGCGCCACCGCCGCCGAGGAAGATTTTGGTCATCAACGTCGAGCCGATGGCCGCACCGCCCGCTCCGGAGCACAGCGACGTGCCGCGGTTGCCGGCGATGGCGTGACCTGCGCCGCCGGCCGAGTGACCGGTGGTGTTGAAGCTGCCGGGGCAGCCGCCGCCTTCACCGCGACCTGCTCCCGACGCGCTCAAGTTGTTGCGCTCATCGGCGACGCCGAGGCCGTTGATGCTCTCGCCCTGACGCCCGCTGGTCGAGACGACGTTGTTGACCGGCGCTCCGTCGTAGCCCTTGGCCGCCATGTCGATGCCGCCGCCGTTGATTTGAATGCGACGCGTGGCGCGCAGCGCGAAGACACCACCCGTCGTTCCGTTCCACGCGTCGGCGGTCAACGTGCCCGCGCCGGTGAGGAAGGTGCCGAAGTTGGGCACGCGCTGAATGATGACGCGCTGGTTGGTGCGCATGGTGCCGAGGTTGGTGTCGTCGGCCGCGTTGTCTCCGTAGAACTTCGTCTTCGGCGTCTGGAAGGTGACGGTGGTGCCGTTGACCGAGGTCACGCGGCGCAGCTCGTAGTTGCCGACGTTGCCGTTCGCGGTGGCCGTGCCCTGCAGGTTGATGAGGAGCACTTCGTCGCCCGTCACGAGGCAGCCCGCGCTCGGAGTGACGCTCACCGTCGCGGTGGTCGCCGTCAGGCCCGTCACCGAGTACCGCACCATCTCACCGCCCTGCGGGCAGACGTGGTTGGTGATGTTGGTGGTCGAGAGGTTGATGACGCCCGCTGCGAACGCCGCGGTGACGAAGGTGTTCGCGACCGTCGGGCAGAAGCCAGCGGTGCAACCATTGCCCGTCGCGCACGCCTGGCCGCAGACGCCGCAGTTCGCGTTGTCGGTGGTGAGGTCGGAGCAGAGGACGCCCGCGTCAGCGCCGGTGCACGCCACGTTGCCGACGCCGCAGGTCGGCTGGCAGACAGAAGCCGCGCAGACTTCTCCGGCCGCGCACGCCTGGCCGCACATGCCGCAGTTCGCGCGGTCGTTGACGGTGTTGACGCAGTTGGCGCCGCACATCGTCGAGCCACCGCCGCACTGGGTGACGCAAGCGCCGCTGCTGCACGCCTGACCAGCGGGGCACGCGCGTCCGCACATGCCGCAGTTGGTGTTGTCCGAGGCGAGCGTGGCGCAGTTCCCGCCGACGCCGGCGTCCGCGCCGCAGAGCGTCTGGCCGGTGCCGCAGGTGGTCGAGCACGTTCCGTTCAAGCACGCCTCGCCCGACGCGCAGGTGGTGCCGCACACGCCGCAGTTCGCGTTGTCGGTGGTGAGCGTCGCGCAGTACGGGAAGCCCGGGTTCTGCGTGCAGAGCGTCTGGCCCGTGCCGCACGTCGCCGCGCAGTTGCCGCTGGCGCACGTCTCTCCGGCCGCGCAGCGACGGCCGCACTGGCCGCAGTTGGCGTTGTCGGTCTGCGTGTCGGCGCAGGTCGCGACGCCGCCGTCGGGAGTGCAGGTGGCGAGGCCGCCGCTGCACGAGGTGCCGCACATGCCGTTGCTGCACACCTCACCGGACTGGCACGTCACGCCGCACGCGCCGCAGTTCGAGTTGTCGGTGTTGGGGTTGAAGCACGCGCCGCCGTCGCACGAGAGCTGGCCCGAGCCGCACGCCGAGCGGCAGTTGGAGTTTTCGCAGATGGCGCCGCTCGGGCACATGCGGCCGCACTGGCCACAGTTGCGCGGGTCGGACGCGATGGTCGAGCAGGTGCCGTTGCAGACTTCCTGGCTCGCCGGGCACACCGTGCCGCAGGTGCCGTTGGAGCAGACCTGATCAGACGCGCACTGCGTGCCGCAGCTTCCGCAGTTGGCCGGGTTGGTGCGCGCATCGACGCACGCGTTGCCGCACAACGTGAGGCCGGGGCCGCAGGTCGCGACGCAGACTCCGGCGCGACAGGCCGTGCCGCCCGCGCAGGCGTTGCCACAACTGCCACAGTTGGCGGTGTCGGTTTGGGTGTCGACGCACACGCCGCCGCACTCGGTACACGGCGTCGGAGGAGCCGGAACACACGAGCTGGTAACAACCGCAGCGAAACCGAGGAAAGCGACGAGGACCTGCGATCGGACCAATTTCATGAACTTCCCCCTCTGCGATTGGGCTTGTTTCAGCGGGAGCGGAGTGTCGCCGAAGTTCTTGCGCCCGGCGAGTTCCTTCTGACGACCGTCGGTTGAGTAGCCTGCGGCACCATGCGCATCGTCCCTGTGGCGGTCTTGTCGCTGGTGCTGTTGGCCTGTCCGACTTCGAAGACAGGTGACGGCGGGAGTGGGGGCGGAGGCGGCGGAGTGGACGGCGGCGGCGCTGGCGGCTCAGGAGGAGGAGGCGGCGGCGGCGGCGCGATGGCGGTCGGCGTGGGCGTGCCGCTGGTGTTCGTGTCGCGGCAGATTCACCCTGACGGCTCCTTCTATTGGGACGCCGCGAAAGACATGGCCGGCGTCGGAGCGCACTCGCGCACGCGGCCGTCCGCTCCGGGCAAGTTGATGTTGCTGTCGGCGTCGGGCGAGCTGACGACGCTCATCGACGGCTCCGCTCCGACCGCGGCGTCGCTCAACCTGGTCGACGTCAACGCGCCCGCGGTCTCGTACGACGGCACACGCATCGTGTTCGCGGGTCTGCCGGCGCGCGCGGGTGGTGCGGCGTGGCCGGTGACGGGAGCGGGCTCGAGCAACGGCGGCCAATACGCGAACCCCGGCGCGTGGCGACTGTATGTGATGAACGCGGATGGTTCGAATCTGCGAGCGATTGGAATTCCCGACGAGATTCGTGACATGGAATACCAGAAGCGACTCGGCCCCGCGGCGGCGTCGCTGAGCGGGTACGACGACTACGACCCCATCTGGTTGCCCGACGACGTGCACCTGGTGTTCAGCTCGACGCGGTATCCCTCGTACGGGCACTACTCGGGCGCGCGCGCGTCGCAGTTGTTCGTGGTGCGCGATGACGGGACGGAGTTGAAGCGCATCACCAGCGAGCGGAACGGAGCAGATCGCGCAGTGGTCGACCCGCTCACCGGAGCGCTCGTCTACGCGCGGTGGTGGCGCAACTTCCACTTCCCGACCGATGACCTGAGCGACGCGCCTCCGAGCGGGAATGACGAGACGGGCGTGCCGAACGTGGGCTGGCGCAACGACGTGCTGGGCATCGACTACCAGGCGACGGAGCAACTCTGGAAGCGGCACAACGGGCTGACGGCCGACCGCTACGCGCGGCAGCAGAACGACACCATGTTCCGCAACGCGTGGCAGGCGTCGAGCATCAAGCCCGATGGCACAGAATTACACATGTTCACCGGGCAATACCGCAGCGAATTGGACAACCACTTCTACGGCGGAGCGTTCGCTGACGACGGTGTGTTGTATGGAAATTTCTTCCCGATGTTGAACATGACGGAAGCGGCGGGCTTTGGCGGCATTCGCGAGCTGCACCGCGGGCCGGTCGATTGGAAGGGCGTGGTGGGGAGCTTCAAGGTGCAGACGGCGAGCACGGCCTTCGTGGAGCCGAACGCGAAGAACGGTGCTCCGTCGTACGGCATCTACAAGGAGCTCTACGCGGGCGAGCCCGAGGTGCTGCCGGTGACCGGAGGCATGGCGCGCAACGGGCGCATCGTGTTCTCGCGCACCGCGCTGACGGGCGACGTGGGGCAGGACTACGGGCTGTACGTGATGTCGCGCGACGGCTCGGGGCAGACGTTGCTCTACGACGCTCCGGGGACGGCGGAGCTGCGAGCGCGGGTGGTCGCGCCGCGCATGAAGCCTCCGCAGCTGCCCTTGTTGACGACGGCGGTGGCGCAGACGCCTCCGCGGCCGACGACGTTGACGACGAGCGACGTGAACGCGATGCCGACCGCGCAGCAGCTGAATGGAATACCCGGAGCCATCGACCAGGACGGGCGGTTCACGTTCACGGTGCTGAATGTGTATGCGAATGCGGCGGTCGACGTGCCGATTGTGTCTGCGATTCCGATCGGGACGGCGTCGACGTTGATTGGGTTTACGAACTACCAGCGGCATTCGCAGGGCAGCTTCCCGGTCATCGACTGGCCCATCGAGCTCGAGCGGGCGAGCATCACGCCCGCCGGGTTCGCGGAGCTTTCACCGCCTGCGCACGTGTCGTTGTTCGAGCAGATTCGCAGCGCCGACGGAGGCATCGCGCAGACGGACGGTGTGGCGCAGCCGCTGACGGACGCGTTGGCGCACGTGGCAGGGCTGAACTACGGCGTGCGCGGAGTGCAGCAGGTGTGCGTGGGCTGCCATGCGGGACACTCGATGATTGCGGTGCCGGCGGCGGGAGCGATGCAGCGTGAGCTCGCGAGCTGGACCAACCTCGCGCCCGGAGCGGTGGTGACGGCGAGCGCGAGTGACGCGAACGGGAGTCGACTCAGCGCGCTGGTGGACCGGCAGGTCGAGCGCATCGACAACCTCTTCTATGCATACAAGTCGCCGCAGAACGTGCGGCAGGGCGTGGTGTTGACGCTGACGTTCCCCGTGCCGCTCGAGGTGCGCGAAGTGGTGCTGTGGAATCAGGTGCAGCGGAGCGACAGCACGATTCGCGTCACGCAGTCGACGACGAAGCTGTTCAGCGACGTGGCGAAGACGACGCAGGTTGGGCAGGCAGTGCAGAGCGGGCCGCTGGCGCTCACGGGCGGCACGACGGTGAACGCGCCGGGCACCGGAGTGCGGGTGGTGGAAGTGACGCTCGACACGGTGACCGGGAAGTTCCAGGGCTACGACATCGCGACCCTGGGAGAGATCGAAGTCATCGCGCGAGGTCAGTAGAAATTCCCCTCTCCCGCCAGGGAGAGGGTCAGGGTGAGGGTGAGTCTGATCAACCGGCTGCCGGCTTGGTCTCTTGGTACAGCCACGCCGGCATGTCGTGTTCGAGCGCCCACTCGATGGACATCGGCTGATTGCCGATGTGCTTCACGTAGCTGACGCGACCGAGATTGACGTACGGCATCGTTTCACCGCGTTCGTCCTTGATGCGCTGTCGAACGAACAACATGGCTTGTGGCTGACCGACCTTGATGCCGGTCGCGATGTGTCGCCGACCCGTTGGGGTGGTCTCGTGCGTCGCACTCTGTGACTGCCAGTGAAAGCGCGAGCGACTGATTGGATAGTCGTCGTACAGCGTGCTCGGCGTGTAGTCGTCTTCCGACTTCTCGAGCGTGACGAAGAACAAGTCGAGGTTCAGCGCCTTGATGTTCACCAGGCCTTCGCGCGGCTGCTTCAAGCCTCCGCTCTTCGCCCGCTCATCGAAGGCCGCCATGATTTCGTCGCGCGAGTACGTCGCGTGCACGGCGAGTTCGGTACGCGCAAGCGCACCAGTGAGCGGAATCGTCAGATTGCGATTTCGCTCCGTGAGCTCGTCCAACACGGCAACGACTTCGCGACGAAGCTCGTCGTGCTTCCAAAGATGCGTCCACGCATCCTTCATCTCGGCGTAGGGCAGTCGAGCGTTCCCGAGCAAGATGAAGAGCCAGCGCTGCGCGAGAACGTCCGCACTCGGTCGTGGGGCCGTCGGCTGCGCGAGCAACTCGCGAAGCCTCTCCATTCGAACTCTGTCGTCCAGATGCAAGAGGCGACCAAGCGCGCGCTCGATTTGCTTCGCACGCTCATCGGGCTCTCCGGCATCGTAGCCAGCAGCACGACGGAGCTTGGCGAACGACCAATCGCTTGCGTAGAGGTCTTCGAGCTCCAAGTTCGTCTCGTGAAGGAACTCGCGCAGCGTCGTCTGCGGACCAAGCGCCTGAAGGTCTTCGACGAGAGCCGTGCGACCGAGGCCGAGCGCACTGCGAATGTTCTGGAGAACCGATTCCTGCGACTGCTTGTCGAGCTCGATGACGCAGCCACTGGGGAGTGAAGGAAAGCCGTCTTCGATTTGCTGAATGACGCCGTGCCGCGTGCCTCCGACGATCGCTCGGTAGCGCAGGTCGAAGCGGAACTTGCGACTCGCGTTGCCGATGAAGTCGAGCACCGTCAGACAGTCCTTCTTGTCGCTCTTGCGCAGGCCGCGGCCGAGCTGCTGCAGAAACACGGTCGCGCTCTCAGTCGGGCGAAGGAAGAGGACGGTGTCGACGTCTGGCAGGTCGACACCTTCGTTGAAGAGATCGACGCTGAAGACGCAGCGAATGTCGCCGCGCTCGAGCGCACGCAGAGCATCGTCACGGTCGGCATCGCTCGAGTTCGAAGAAACTGCGCGTGACGGGAGGCCATTGCGCGTGAACTCCCGCGCCATCAGCTCGGCGTGTCTGACGTCGACACAAAACCCCAGCGCGCGGATGGAATGAACGTCGCGCACGCGTCGCTCGAGTTCTTGGCGAACGCGAATCGCGAAGAAGTTATCGGCTGTGTAGACGTTGCTGAGCGCCGCGGAGTCGTAGCGTCCGCGCACGAACTCGACGCGACTGAGATCAGGCGCACCTCCGACTCCGAAGTAGTGGAAGGGCGAAAGCAGCGACTGGTCGAGCGCTTGCCAGAGCCGGAGCTCCGAAGCGATGCGCCCATCGAAGTGATGGAGAATGCTCTTGCCGTCGGTTCGCTCCGGCGTCGCGGTGAGCCCGAGAAGCATCTTCGGCTTCACGCGCGCGAGGAGCTCCTCGTAGGTGTCCGCGGCTGCGTGGTGAAACTCGTCGACGATCACGACGTCGAAGTCACTCGGCTTGATCGCGGAAAGCCGATCACCGCTCAATGACTGAATGCTGGCGAACACGTGCGTGCCACGCTGTGGTGCCTGGCCGCCGACGAGCAATTCCCCGAACGACGCGTCGCGAAGGACAGCGCGGAACGCATCGAGCGATTGTTCGAGGATTTCGCGACGGTGCGCGACGAAGAGAAGTTTGTCGCGCTGCGGGCTCTGCTTCTGCAAGCGGCGATAGTCGAGCGCAGCGACGATGGTCTTGCCCGTCCCCGTCGCGGCAACCACGAGGTTGCGGAAGTGGCCGTGCTCTCGCTCCGCGGCCAGGTCGTCGAGCATTTGTTGCTGGTGCGGTCGCGGCAGCACGTCGACGACGAAGAAGTGGCGACCGGCTTCACGACGTTGCTGCGAAACGGCTCGATGAAACTCTTCCGAGTCGTAACGGCGAAACTCGGAGTCCGCCCAGTACTGTTCGAAGGTCGCGTGGAACTTCTCGAGAATGGGGCGGTTGTCTCGCGACGACAGCCGAACGTTCCATTCGAGGCCATCGAGCATCGCCGCTGCAGAGAGATTTGAGCTTCCGATACAGCCAGTCGAGAAGCCTGAGTCGCGATGAAACAGCCACGCCTTGGCGTGAAGCCGTGTCTTCGTCGTGTCGTAAGAGACACGAACTTCAGCACCGAGTTTGTGGAGTTCGTCGAGCGCGCGTGGCTCCGTGGTCGACATGTACGCGGTGGTCAGGACGCGCAGCTTCTTGCCGCGCTTGATCAGCGCTTCGAGTTCGTCACGCACGAGGCGCAGGCCGCTCCACTTGAGAAATGAGCAGAGAAGGTCGACCTGATCAGCGGAAGCGATTTCACGCCGAACCTCGGGACCAAGTGCGATGTCGTGATGGCCGTTGACGATGAGATCGCTCGACGAAAGTGGAATCAGCGGTCGCACTGGTGAGACTGCCGCGCCCAACCCCGTTTGAGCCTCGTCACGCACTGCGAGGAGCCGACGCCCTGGCTCAGCGATGCGCTCGTTCGCTCCTCCAGCCGGAGCTTCTGAGGCAACGAGTTGGAAGAGCTTGTTGGTGAGCTTGAGTTGCTGTTCGAGCTTGTCCTCACTCGGCAGCGAGCCGAGTGCGTGAATCAGTCGGTCGTGAAACAGCCTCGCGAGCTGGCGCGGAGCGTCTGACGCGACGAGCGGAACGACTTCTCGCAGCTCTTCGGCAAGTTCACCGAGCGATGCATCGAGCTCGGTGGTGATGGGTTGATCGTAGAGACCACTCGCCGGCCGCCGCACACTCGCCATGCGTCGAACGGTACACAGAACTCAAGGCGCTCTCGAGCTCGATGAACTGGATGTCCAACGCCAAACACGCGAGCGTTTGCGTATGCGAGAACCCGACTGGACGCGCCCTCAGCAACTCGTTGCCCTCGAGCTCTACCTCACCGAACGGTACGGTCGACTGAATCTGAGTAACGACCGAATCAAGTCTATTGCACGGCGGATCAAGCGGTCGCCGAGCGCCGTCATTCGGAAAGCAACCAACTTTGCGAGCCTCGATCCGCGGTTCCGAGAGTCAGGACGCAAAGGTAGCGTGAACGTCAGTCGGGCAGACGAAGCTCTGTGGCTTGAGTTCGCCCAGCGACGCGATCGAGTGATCGCTGAGATGCAAACCGCCCTGCGTTCCTTTCGTTTGGGTCCAGCGCCCGAGCCCACCGACCTTGCGCGCCCGAGTGGAGAATCCGAGAGGCGTGGGACCAAAACTCAGCGACTCCACCAGCGCTATTTTCGCAACATGCTCCTGAGTGCGTATCTCGGGCGTTGCGCATTGACTGGTATCGACGTGCCACAACTACTCACGGCAAGTCACATCATTCCTTGGTCTGCCGATGCATCTCGAAGATCTGACCCGACAAACGGACTCTTGTTGAATGCGCTTGTTGACCGCGCCTTCGATCGCTTGCTCATCACTTTCGACGAAGACCATCGACTCGTTGTGTCCCGCCGGATTCGCGACGCAGAGGGACTTCGCTGGATTCAGAGACTTGAGGGGCGTCGTCTACAAAAGCCGACGCGTTTCTCACCAGATCCACTCGCCCTTGAGCGGCACAGGTCCAAATTCGAGAGAGCATCACGGACCTAGTGATGGCCTCGCCAAGACGTACCGAGGCCGCCTCGCCCTCGCTTTCGCGAACCGCATCGAGAAATACCGAAGCAATCTCGGCGAAGCGCTTGCTTACTCGAGCGGGCTTCTCCGACTCGCTCAGTTCACGCAGCGCCTTCTGAAACGCGGGACTTCGAAGTGCAGACCTTGGCTCGTTTGCCTGTTCCGTCGCATCGAGTTCGTTTCCGATCTCGAAGTCTCCATAGAAAACACCACCGTAATAGACGAGCCCTCGAATCACGCTGAGAGCAACCACGAGCCCGTCAGTCGTCTCGAGTCGCAGCTCCTCGCAGTACGTCGCATTCACCGACCGCAGCGGACCAAGCACCGGACCGTCGTGTCCCCAGTCGCTGAGCTTCTCTTCGAGTGAACGGCGACCGTGAAACAAGCGCAGTGTGAGCATCGACCCAACCTGACCAGGAATTCCCCCAATTCCTACCAGGAGAACTCCTGGGTCGAGGTCACTTGTCGGACCCATCTGGTATTGGTGTTCCAATGATTGAACACATTCGATTTGAGCTTCCGAAACGAATCCAAACTCGACGTGATGCCTTTCAATTGTGGTGTCACCTTCTCGAGCTGGGCATCGGCTTCCATTGGGACGACGACCCCACTGATTGGCTGCATCGCGACACGCGCGAACAACTCCTCACGAACGAGGTCGCTGCGGCCATTCACATCCGCATGAAGCAGGCGAAGAAGCACCGCGAGTTCGTGAGCGACGCCGTTCGCCTCGTCGCGATCTGCCGCTTCGTCGGGCCCGAGCTGCTCGAGCACGTCGATCTCGACGACATCCCAGGCTCGTTCGCTCGACTCCATGCCGCGAACGCCGCCGCCTACGCGCGGATGCAACGGCTCATGCTCAAGGCCATCGCGCGAGTTGACCCGAACCTTCGGCCCCGCCGCATGAAGCGGGAGAACGGCCTGACGTTTGTGCTTTGAAGGCCCCTCACCCCGGCCCTCTCCCCGCTTTCGCAGGGAGAGGGAGATCGTTTTGCCTCGCTGAACGTTCCGAGCCCACCATGTCCAGACTCTTGCTCTGTGCCTGTTGCTTGATGGTCGTCGCCGCTGCTCCGAAGACCGCTGACCCCGCGACGACGCAGAGACTCGGTGGCCCCAACCGGCTCCTCACCCATGTCTCGACCGACAAGCCCGTCTACAAAGCCGGCGAAACCGTCCTCGTGCGCGGCGTGGTGCTCGACGCTGCCACCCGCGTGCCCGCGCAACAGCAGTACGCGCAAATCACCATCAAGGGCCCCAAGGGAGAGGTGCTCACCGGCGGCGGCACGCTCGTTCAAGACGGCGCGTTCGGCTTCTCCTGGCAAATTCCCGAGGGCACGGCCGGCGGTGAGTTCTCGATTCTCGCGGCCGGAGTGGCCGGCGCCGCTCCCGGCGAGCGCAAGTTCGACGTTCGCGTCTACCGCCCGCCCCGCCTCAAGTCGCAAATCACTTTCGCCCGCGATGGCTTCGGCCCCGGCGACACCGTCGTCGCCACGCTCGAGACCTCACGCGCTGAAGGCGGCATCCCCACCGGCGCGCGCATCACCGCCGTCGCTCGCGTCGACGGAGCCGACGTCGCCAAAGCCCCCTGCTCCCTCGACCCGTCCGGTCACTGCACCGTCAACCTGAAGCTCCCGCAGAACATCGAGCGCGGCGAAGGCTCCATCGCCTTCACCATCGAAGACGGCGGCGTCGTCGAGACCGCCACCAAGACCATTCCCCTCCTCGTCGCTTCGTTCGACATCACGCTCTTCCCCGAGGGCGGTGACCTCGTGGCCGGCCTCCCGTCGCGCGTGTACCTCGAAGGCCGCACGCTTTCGCAGAAGCCCGCCGACATCGCCGGAATCGTCGTCGATTCGAAAGGCACCGAAGTCGCTCGCTTCAAGACCGAACACGAAGGCCGCGGCCGCTTCGTCTTCACTCCCGCGAGCGGCCAGTCGTACACCCTCAAGGTCACCGAGCCCGCCAACGTGAAGAAGACTGTCGCGCTGCCCGCGGTCGTCAACGACGGAGCCGTCATCACCACCACCAGCGACACGATTCCTGCGGGCACGAAGGCGAAGCTCGCCATCGCGTGGACCGGAGACCGCTCCGTCACCGTCTCGCTCCGCCAGCGTGACGTCGAGCTCAGCACCGCCACCCTCACGCACCCCGCTCCCGCCCTGTCGACGCGCGGCGCTCAGAACAACGTCGTCGAGCTCGACGCGAAGGACGCGGAAGGCGTGCTCATCGCCACCGTCTCCGACAAGTCCGGCACGCCGCTCGCCGAGCGCCTGCTCTTCCGCGAGTCGAAGAAGCAGCTCTCCATCAAGGTCGAGCAGGACAAGCCCCGCTATGCGCCGGGCAACTCCGTCACGCTCAAAGTCAAGACAACCATCGACGGTAAACCTGCGCCTGCGTTCATTGGTTTGACCGTCACCGATGATTCTGTACAGGAAATGATTGACCGTCGTGAGCAGGCACCCTCGCTCCCGGTGATGGTGTTCCTCGAGAGCGACGTTCGCGAGCTCGCCGACGCACACGTCTACCTCGACGCCGCGAACCCGAAGGCGAAGGTGGCGGTCGACCTGCTCCTCGGCACGCAGGGCTGGCGCCGCTTCGCCACGTACAACGTCGGCGAGTTCATCAACCGCGAGCAGGACGAGGGCCGCCGCGTCTTCGCGATGCGCGACTACCAGAACGAGCTCACCGCTGAGCTGGCTGAGGTCGATGACATGGCTCCGCGCGGTGGTGCTCCAGGCGCCGTGCCGCGAAACCTCGCGCCGGTGCCGCAGATGGCTCCGCCCGCGCCGCCCGCGAAGGCGCCCAATCGTCCCGTCGCGGTCGCAGCGCCGCCGGTCGCTCCGATGCCTGACGTGAAGAAGGCCGAAGCGCCGAGGGCCGAGCCCGTGGTGGTCGCCAAGGTTCCTCCCGCGCAGGCAGCGAAGCAGGACGTGGCGAACGACATCATCGCGATGGACCGCAAAATCGCCGCCGGGGGCAAGCGCGGGCGCATCATGGCCGGCGAGGAGATGCCGATTCAGCTCGCGTTCATCACCGTGCGCGAGTTCGCGCACCAGGTGCGGCCGGGCCGCAAGCCGAACGACCGCCTCGATTTCGCCGAGACGTTGTTCTGGTCTGCCGCCACCAAGACCGACGCCAATGGAGAAGCCACCGTGAAGTTCGGTCTCAGCGACGCGGTGACTTCGTTCAAGGTCGCCGCTGATGGCTACACGAGCGGCGGTGTGCTCGGCACCGGCTCGGTGAAGTTGGAGAGCGTGAAGCCCTTCTACGTCGAGGCGAAGTTGCCGCTCGAGGTGACCGAAGGCGACATCGTGCGTCTGCCCGTCGCGTTCGTGAACGGCACGCGCGAGCCGCTGTCGAGCGTGACGATGCAATTGCAAACCAAGGCCGACTTGCGCTTCGCCGCTCCGTCGGGGCTGTCGCTGAAGGCCGACGAGCGCGCGCGCCGCATCATCGACCTCACGATTCCCGCGAAGACGCGCACCGCTGACCTGACGTTCAACGTCAGCGCCGGTGGTTATGAGGACGTGTTGACCCGCCCGCTGTCCATCGCGCCGAAGGGTTTCCCCGTGCAGCAGGCGGGCGGCGGGCTGCTCACCACCAACGGCAAGGCGAAGTTCGAGCTGACGCTCGCGGCGGACACCGTGCCCGGAAGCGTGGTGACTCGCGTCGTCATCTACCCCTCTCCCGCGGGCAATCTCTCGAGCGCGCTGAAGGCCCTCGTGCAGGAGCCGAGCGGTTGCTTCGAGCAGACCTCGTCGACCACGTACCCAATGACCATGGCGCTGCAGTACTTCAAGACGCACACCGGAGCGGACGCCGCCGTCGTCGCCGATGCCACCGACAAGCTCGACCGCGGCTACAAGCGCCTCACCGGTTTCGAGTGCAAGCAGAAGGGCTACGAGTGGTTCGGTGAGGACCCGGGCCACGAGGCGCTCACCGCGTTCGGGATTCTCGAGTTCACCGACATGTCGAAGGTTCGCGCGGTCGACGGCGACATGCTCGCGCGTTCGCGTCAGTGGTTGATGAAGCAGAAGGACGGCAAGGGCGGCTTCAACCGCGCGCGCCGCGCGCTGCACACGTGGATCGAAGACAAGGACACGTCGGACGCGTACATCACCTGGGCGCTCCTCGAGTCGGGTGAGCCTGCGAAGGGCCTGCAGGGTGAGATTGCTCGCGTTCGGAGCGCCGCTGACGCTTCTGCGAATTCGTATGTGATTGCCGTTGCGTCGAATGTGATGCAATTGGCCGGAGAGAAGGACGCGGCGCAGAAGTTCTTGTCGAAGCTGGCGAGCAAGCAGGACGACAAGGGCATGGTCGGTGGCGGCACGCAGAGCATCGTCGGCTCGACCGGCGTCTCGCTCGGCATCGAGACCACCGCGTTCGCGGTCGTCGGCTGGCTGCGCTCGGGCAACGCGGAGTTCACTCCGAACGTCGAGCGCGCCATCAAGGGTCTGAGTGAGGCGAGCAAGGACGGCAGCTACGGCGCGACCCAGAGCACGGTGCTCGCGCTGCGAGCGGTGCTCGAATACGACCGCGTGCGCTCGCAGTCGCGCAAGCCGGGCCAGGTGCAGCTGCTGGTCGACGGGAAGCCGCTGGGCGCTCCGGTGAAGTACGACGGCTCGACGCACACCGAGCTCGCGTTCACCGACGCGTCGGAGTTGATGTCGCCGGGCGCGCATACCTTCGAGCTGGTGCAGACCGGCGGTGGGCAGCTGCCGTGGTCGGTGTCGGTGAAGAGCAACCGTGTGAAGCCGGAGTCGTCGCCCGAGACGAAGGTCGGTCTCGAGGTCGCGCTGTCGAAGCCGGCGTTGAATGAGGGTGACGTGGTCGAGGCGACCGCGCGGGTGACGAACCTGACCGATGCGCAGCTGCCGACGGTGGTGGCCATCGTCGGAGTGCCGGGCGGGCTCGAGCCGCGGGTTGATCAGTTGAAGGAACTCGTGAAGGCCAAGAGCATCGACGCGTACGAAATTCGCGGACGTGATGTCGTTCTGTACTGGCGCGGCATGACGCCGAAGGAACAGCGCCGCGTGCCGGTGTCGCTCGTGGCGGCGGTGCCCGGGAAGTACGTCGGTCCCGCGAGCCGCGCGTACCTGTATTACGGCAACGAGCACAAAGTGTGGGTCGCCGGGTTGGGCGCCGACATCGCCGCGAAGTGAGAGTCCCCCTCTCCCGCGAGGGAGAGGGTCGGGGTGAGGGTGGACCACGCAGCGACATTGCCGCGAAGTGAGCGTTGAGCCGCGCGAGGGAGAGCGCGTTGAGCCGCGCGAGGGAGACGCGTTGAGGCCAGCGAGGGAGCACCCGCCTGCTCAGATCTCTCGCGCTGCGCTACTTCGCCCGCGCCCACTTCCCGAGGGTCTCGAGAATTTCGTTCGCGTGACCCTCGGCGTCGTTGCTCGACCAGTCCTCGAAGCTCGAGAACGTGCTTGAGCCACTGAGTGGACCTTCGGGGGCGTTCAGCTCGTACACGCCAGAGGTCGACGCCTTCCACGTGCCGTTCGACTTGAAGCGCCACACGTAGAGCACCTGTTTCTTCGTGGTGAACACCGCCATCTTCTCGAGCGCGTCCGGCGGACGGCCGAGCTCTCCAGGGTGGCTGAGCCACTGCACCATGTCGGCCTCGGCGAACGCGTCGCGTGAGCGCTGAGCGGCGGGAATTCGCTTCGAGGCCTTGAGGCCCTTGAGCAGCGAATAGAGCGTGGTGCGCACGGTCGCGTCAGCCGCAATCCCGGCGATGACTTCGTCGGACACCGCTTCCTTGCGCCGCAAGAGTGACGCGACCGCGAAGACGCGCGGCCACGCGTGCGGGTACTTCAGCGTCGCGCGCAGAATCGCGACCACCTTCGCGTCGCCGACGAACCCTGCGACGTCGAGCAGCGAAGTCCTGCCGGCTGCTCGCCGCCTTCTCGGACTTCCCTTTTCCCTCGCGCGAGAACTTCTCGAGGTTGGTCGCGAGCTTCTTGAACGCGTGCTGCACCTTCGCCGGCTTCAACGTGCCGCTTCGCATCCCGCGCAGCGCGAGGTCGACGAGGAAGACGTTGGCGCCTCCCTTGATTTCGAGGAGCGCGGGGAAGAGCGCGTCGGCGTGCTTCACGTGTTTCGCGAGCTCGGTGTACAGCCGCTGATAGGTCGATTTCGGCCAGCCGTGCTTCTCTGCAAGACCTTCGGAGTCGCGGAGCCGATGAAGCGGAACACGACGTCACCTGCGCCGCGGCGGAACCCGTCGTCGTCGTGCGGGAAGTCGAGCTCGAAGATGGCTCCGAGGGTCGCGAGCACGAGCGACTCTTTGAACTTCACCTGCTTTTCCCAGTACGGCCGGTGGAACTGCGAGAGCACGTCAGTCGCGTTCGCGCGCACGTTCTCGTCGCTCGACAGCAGCGACGTCAGCGCGGCGCGGAACGGCGAATCTTTCGGGAGGGCGTCGAGTGCGGCGTTCTCAGTGGGCACGAGCGCCTTCTAGCTCTTGGCCGGTCGATCTCAGTCGTCGCTTCGGCGCTTCGCCTCGTCCGCAGCGAGCGCGCGGAGGAATCGCTCGAGCTCGACCGAAAACTCACGACGGAAGAAACGCAGGTCGCCTTCGGCCGTCACCTTCGCCACGGCCGGCGGTGGGTGCGTCGTCGGGTACAGACCCACCATCGCCGTCGCCGCGGCGTTGAGCAGCTCGGCGTGCCCGCGCGCCGTCAACGCGGGGCATCGCTGCGCCAACATCGTCGACACCTGGCTCAGCACTTCGAACGAGAAGCGCTTGAACGTCAGAACCGATTCCTCGCTCAGGTTCTGCTCGAGCACCGACGGCAGAATCGACAGCAGCTCGCACATCAGCGGCCGCTTCGTCATGGTGTGCACGAGGCCCTTCACGAACGCGTCGAGCGACACCTGCGGCCGGTCGGCGGGCCACAGTCGCGTGAGCGCGTCGATCCACTCCGATGACTCGTCGCCCAGCAGCGCCAGCAGCACCGCCTCGCGCGACTCGAAGTAGCGGTAGATGTTCGCCTTCGCCATCTTCGCGCGGCGGCCGAGCTCGTTGAGGCTGAACGTCCTCAGCTCGACACCTTCCTGCAACATCGCCCGCGCCGTCGCGAGCAGGTGCGCGCGACGTTCTTCCTTCTGCTCGGGCTGCCTCGCCCGCGTGAACCGCTTCTTCATGACAGGGACACCATAGCGCCGCTCCGCCCAAGTGACCACCGGTCTCTTGACAAGAGACCACCGGTTTCTTATCTACTCTCTGAGGTGACCGCCGGTCACCAAACCGAAAGGACGTCACGCCATGGCCAAACCGCTCCTCTGTCCCCCTGAATTGCTGTCGCTCGACCTCACCGGAAAGACGTACATCGTCACCGGAGGCAACTCCGGCATCGGCCTGGTGACGGTCGAACAGCTCGCCCGGCAGGGAGCGCGCGTCGTTCTCGCGTGCCGTCGCCCCGCCGAAGGCCAGCGGGCGAGTGATGAACTCAAGGCGAAGAACCTGCGCGGCAGCATCGAGGTCGCCGAGCTGGACCTCGCGAGCCTCGCGTCGGTGCGCGCGTTCGCCGAGGCCTTCCTCGCGCGCGGTGAGGCGCTGCATGGCCTGGTGAACAACGCCGGCGTGATGAACACCCCGGCCGGCAAGACGAAGGACGGCTTCGAGATGCAGTTTGGAACCAACCACCTCGGCCACTATCTGCTGACCGAGCTGCTGCTCCCGGCGCTCAAGAAGGGTGCGCCGTCGCGCGTGGTGGTGCTCTCGAGCTGCTACCACGACAAGGCGCAGGGCCGAGAAGGCCGCATCGACTTCGACGACTTGAACTTCGAGCGGCGCGCGTATGACGGGTGGACGGCGTACGCGCAGTCGAAGCTCGCCAACCTGCTGCACGCGAAGGCGCTCGCGAAGCGGCTCTCGGGCACCGGAGTCACCGTCGCCAGCGTCCACCCCGGCTGGGTGCGTACGAATCTGGTGCGAGGCACCATGCCGACGTGGATGCAGGACTTCGTGCTGCGGCCGTTTCTCCACCTCGCGGGGATGATCGAGCCGTGGGAAGGCGCGCAGACTTCATTGTTCGCGCTGCTCTCGCCCGAAGTGCCGGCGCACAGCGGCGACTACTACAGCCAGCTGGGCATGTACCGCGAGCGGGCGGCGAACAAGGGCGGCTGGCCGCTGAAGTCGCCGAACCCGAACGCGCATGATGACGCGGCTGCGCAGCGGCTCGATGTCGTCAGTCGGCAGCTCGTCGGCCTCGCGTAACGAGTCCCCCGCGAGGGTCGTGGACCTTTTCGCAGGTGCGCAGAGTCCCCCTCTCCCGCGAGGGAGAGGGTCGGGGTGAGGGTGCTTGTCGTCGATGCGCCCGCCTCACCCCCATCGTTCTTCATCAGAGCGGCGCCGCGGCTCGCGTGACGTAGGCTGCGCCTCGCTTTGGTCGACCCTCACCCCAACCCTCTCCCTGGCGGGAGAGGGGGAACAGCGTTCTTCGTCAGTGCGGCGCTGCAGGTGCTGCTGATCAGCGTGCCCACATGGCTGCGCGCGCACCACTTCGGGTTCAGCAACTACGACTTCGGCATCTACTCGCAGGGCCTCGCTCGCCTCGCCCTCGACCCACCCAACCCGTGGCTCAGCGGTCGGCAGATCTTCCTCTTCAACGACCACTTCGATCCGATTCTCTTCCTCGGAGTTCCTTTCGCGCGCCTGTTTCCCGCGGCGAGCGTCGGGCTGATCATCGAAGCGCTCAGCGGCGTCATCGCGCTCGGCGCACTGTGGTGGCTCGCCGCGAATCAACGACTATCGACTCGCGCACATTGGACGCTGAGCGTGCTCCTCGCACTCCACGTCGGCGTGTCGCAGGCGATGGGGTTTCCGTTTCATCCCACGACGTGGGCGATGGCTCCGATGGCCTGGCTGCTGGCGGCGCTGATTCTCGAGCGGTGGCGCGTCGCACTCGTCGTGCTGGTGCTGCTCTTCGCCTGCAAGGAAGAGTTCCCGTTCGTCGGGATCGCATTGATTCCGTTCGTGTGGAGCAGAGCTCCGCGGCGGGTCGCTGCGACCTGGGCGGCAATCAGCGCGCTGTGGGGACTCTTCGCGTTCGTGCTGCGGCCCATGCTGTTCGGCGACGTCATGCCCTACGCGTCGCAGCCGTTTCGCTCGACGTGGAGTGAGCGTTTCGCACCCGGAGTGCTCGCCGGCGCAGGAGATCTCGTCGTCGCGTTCGTTCCGTTGATCATCTGGCTGCTGATCAGCAAGGCGCGCTCACGACCGGCGTTGCTGCTGTCGTTCGCGTTGCTCCCGATGTTGGGCATTCGCTTTCTCTCGATGGCCTGGAGAGACCACTACGGCGCAGTCGTCGCCGCAGCCGCGGTGCTCGTGCTCGCCGCGTGGATGGAAGCGAGAACTCCGGCGTGGTGGGCCATCGCGCTCACCTTCGGCCTCGTGCTGCTCACCGATGAGTCGCTGCTGCGGCGGGACTTCAAGTCTGTCAGCGGCGCGCAAGGCTGGGGCGCGTCGAGCGGGTGTGACGATGTTGACGGGCGACGAGCTGCCGTTGCGGCTGCGATCGAGCTCGCTCGGAAGGCTCCGGGGCCGTTGTTGGTCAGCGGGAATCTCGTGCCATGGCTCGGTGAGCGAAGTGATGTGTATGCGTTCGGTGGTCCGCAGGGAGACGGCTTCAGTGGTGGGACCTGGCTGCTCGAGCAACCGGCTTGCGGCGACACGTGGGCGATTCCTCGCGAAGAGCGTGAACGGCTCGCGGCGCTCGCTCGTTCGCGACGCGTGCTCGTCGATGATGGGTTTGTGATCGTCAGCAGCGCTGTGCCTTGAGATGGTCCTCACTCCGACCACCATGGCTCCGCGCACCAGCGTCAAAGCGCAACACTCCTTCGGCGCTGACTACGACTGCGGTCGCTGCGACTACAAAGCGCGCGCGACCGTCACGGCCACCGGCTACGGCGACGAAGCGGGCTGGCCCGACACCGCAGAAGAAGGCGCGCGCACCAAGGCCTTCGAAGACGCGGTCGCCGTCGCCACTCGCACGCTGTGGTTCGTGCCCTGCCCTCGCTGCGGCTTCACCAACCCGCGCGGCCTGCAGTTCAAAATCAAATCCATCCTCGGCGCGCTCGTCATCGGCTGCATCAGCGGGGCAATCTGCTTCGCGTTCATGAACGACCGCGGTGACGAGCTGCTCGCGACGGGCTTCGGCATCGGCACCGGCCTGCTCTTCACCGCCATCTTCCTCTGGCGCTGGGGCCGAGCCTGGGTCGGCGCACGCGCTCGCGTCCTCCTCGAGGAGTGACGAAAGAGACACGGCGCGGAACGTGTGTTGCAGTCCGCCCGCCTCCATGAACCGAACGCTCGTCGTCGCGCTGATGGTTGTGTCGTTCGTTGCACACGCCGTGGAGTGCCCCGCTCCGAAAGAAGCCGCTGACGGAAGCCTCGCGCACCAGAGCGCCGAGGAACGGCTCGCCTTCTTGAGCACGCGCTTCACCGAAGAGTCCGACGCCGCGAAGCGATGGACCGGCATCTGGGGCGGCGCGTACGGAGCGCTCACCGTCGCGCAGCTCGCGCTCATCGGCGTGTTCCCCAAGGAAGAATCTCCCGATTGGATTTGGGGCGCGCTCTCGTCGGGCGTCGGCGTGGCCTTCACCGTGCTCGGCCCGCTCGAGGTGCTCGACGCCGGCCCCGTCTTCGCGAAGCGCGCCGCGGCCAACGACGCGAGCGACGCACAGAAGACCTGCCAGCTCCTCGCCGAGGGAGAGCGCATGCT
The DNA here is from genome assembly GCA_047600485.1 of Archangium sp. Classification (GTDB taxonomy): domain Bacteria; phylum Myxococcota; class Myxococcia; order Myxococcales; family Myxococcaceae; genus Archangium_A. The sequence goes on along the minus strand of JASGKS010000001.1, from coordinate 7,465,858 downwards.
GCGCGAAGGCAACGACGCCGAGCGCTTTCAACGCTCGTGGCTCATTCACGCCGGCAACGTGCTCTTCAACATCGGCATCGGGCTGGTGCTCGGTCTCGGCTACGGCCGGTGGACGTCGGCCGCCATCAACGCGCTGTCTGGCATCGCCATCGGCGAGCTCACCATCTTCACCGCGCCCAACCAGCTGATCAGCGGCTGGGAGTCGTACACCTCCAAAGGCGCTGGCAACAAAGCTGCACCCGTCACGCTCCACCTGGTCCCGACTGCGGGCCCGGGCCTCGGAGTGTTGCTGCGTTTCTGATCAGCACCGTGCAGTCGACTGCACGTGCTGTGAAAGGAGTTGCACATGCGAGCCGCGATGCTGGCCGCGACGGTGTGGTCCTCTCTGGTGTGGGCTGATGCGTTCCCTCCCGATGGCGTGACGACGATGACGACGAAGTCGGGTCAGAAGATGGTGTGGACGGTGAAGCGTGAGAACGACGTGGTGCTGATCAACGCCACGCACCCCAACTGGAGCTTCGAGAACAAGAGCAAGCCCGACGGCACGCCGCTCTCCACCACGCGTCGCAAGGACGGCAAGAGCACGAAGGTCACCTACACCGCGACCGGCGCCGAGCTGGAGCACACCGACGCGAAGGGCAACGTGAGCAAGGTGACGGTGAAGCACGCGGGCCTGTGGGACAGCGACGCGCTCGACGCACGCCTCGCCACCGTCGCGTGGAGCAAAGGCAAGAAGGTGCGCTTCTCGATTGCCGACGTCGACAACGCCGACGGCTCCGTCTACCCGATGGTCGTGGAGTACGTCGAAGAGACGACGTGCGAAGACGGCGAGGCGAAGAAGGTGAAGTGCCATCACGTGCGGCTCGCGCTCGACGACTTCCGCCGCATGTTCGCGCCGACGTTCGACTACTTCTACGCTGTGGAAGGTGGGCGGTATCTGCGCCACGAGGGCGATGGGTTCGTGTTCGTCACCAAATGAAAGACATCCATGTCTGCCATTGAGAGTCGCCGGAAGTGGGTCGTGCTGTTGCTGTTCATGTTCGCTGCCGGCGTGAACCAGGCGCTGTGGCTCAACTTCGCGCCGCTGCTGACGCAGGTGCAGACGAAGTACTCGGTGAGCGAAGGGCTCGCGTCGACGCTCGTGCTCGTGTTCCCGCTCGCGTACGTGCTCTTCAGCGTGCCCGCCGGCATCTGGACCGACCGCAAGGGCTACCCGTTCACGATGGCGTTCGGCTCGGTGCTGATGGCGGTGTTCGCGTGCGTGCGCATCTACGAAGGCAGCTTCTGGGTGCTGCTCGTCGCGCAGATTGGCATCGCGATTTCGCAGCCGTTCGTGGTGAACAGCATCTCGAAGCTGGTCGGTGACTGGTTCCCGCCCGAGGCGTCGGCGCTGGGAACGGGGCTCGGCACGATGGGCATGTTCCTCGGCATGGCGGCGGGCATGGCGGCCACTCCGCCGCTGGTCGAGGCGATTCAGATTCAGGGGACGATGATTGTGTTCGCCGCGGCGACGGTGCTGTGCGCGGTGCTGGTGGTGCTCTTCGTGCGCGCGAAGGGCGCGAACGTCGTCGACGAGCCCGTGCCACTCGGCAAGCTGCTGCGCTCGCGCGAGATGGTGCTGCTCTCGGCGGTCTCGTTTCTCGGGCTCGGCTACTTCAACGGGCTGACGACGTGGCTCGAGCCGATGCTCGCTCCGAACGGCTTCGACGCGGTGAAGGCCGGAGTCATCGGCGGTGTGTTGATCATCGGCGGCATCATCGGCTCCATCGTGATTCCCGCGCTGAGCGACAAGTTCAAGCGTCGCAAGCCGTTCCTCATCGGCTCGGTCGCGCTCGCGCTGGCGTTCACGGTGCCGGTCGCGACGTCGCGTGATGAGACGCTGGTGATGATCTGCGCCGGCGCGCTCGGGTTCTTCTTCTTGCCCGCGCTCGCGCTGTTGCTCGACATGTGCAGCGCGGTCGCGGGGGAGAAGGCGGCCGGCGCTGCGACCGGGCTCATCATGTTGTTCGGCAACGCCGGTGGCGTGGTGGTGACGGTGTTGATGGTGGTGGTGAAGGGTGATGCTCCGACGTTCGAGCGCGGGGTTGACGTGCTCTACGCGGCGGTCGTCATCGGCATCGTCATCGGGTTTGCGCTGAAGGAGACCGTGAAGCCCGCGGTTCCTGCAGCGGCTGCGACGGCGTGAACACCCTCACCCCGACCCTCTCCCTCGCGGGAGAGGGGGTCAGGCGCGGGAGATCCACTCGAGCGCAATGCCTCGCTCGTCGAGCTCACCGAGTTCCTCGAAATCGTCGAACTGTCGCGGGCCGTCGAGAATCAGCTTTCTCAATTTCGGGAATGCGCGCAGAGATTTTCTGAGCGAGCCGGGGTGGTCGACCGTCAGCGCGAGCGTCTCGAGCGTCTTCGCAAACGGAGCCTTCGTCAGCACCGACTCCGCTCCCGGCTCGAGACGAACCGACTTCACGTTCGCCCAGCACTTCGCACCGAAGAACTTCGCGGCCTGCAGGTACTCGAGACTGAACGTCTCGTCGAAGCTCACCTCGAGGTGCTCCAGCGCGTCCCACGAGCCTTCGGTGAGCGCGAGGCCCGCCGCCGGTTTGCTCACCCGCGCGCGCAGCCGCTTCACCTTGCGAGCCGCCGCCGAGGTCGCGAACGCGCGAAAGAAACGCACGCGGTCGCTCGGGTATCGCAGCTCGACCTCCTCGAGCGCAGGCAGCGACTCGTGAATCGTCTCGAAGATTTCGCCATCGCCCTCCCCGCTTTCGACCACCAGCTTCTTCACGTTGGGAAAGCGACTGCGGTTGAAGTTCACGTCGTGGTGAAAGGAGAGCTGCGTCGCGCGCGCCTGAACTTCCGGCGCCAGAAACTGAAACGCGACCGCGTCGAACATCGCCGACGCGCGCAACGAGAGCCGTTCGGTCTTCACGTTCGCCAGCGCGGGTCCGAGCTTGCGCACGACGTCGCCGCGAAACCCGAGCGCCAGGTGCTTCAGCTTCGGCAACTTCGCGCGCGGCAAAACCGAGAGGAATTGATCAGCTTCTTCCAGCTCGAGTTCCTCGAGCGCGGGGTGCGAGAAATTCTTCGGGAACGTGCCCGCAGCGAGACTGCAGTCGAGCGACTTGAGCCGTGGGTGCTCCAGCAATTCCTTGAACACGCCGCGAAACGTCGCGAACCGCTCGAGCGCGGGAGGAATGCGACCCGAAACGTCGACTCCCTCGAGCCGGCGTACGAAGCGCGCCGAGGGGTGCGCGAGAAATTCACTCAGCGTCGCGCTGTCGCGAAAATCACCGCCGCGAATTCCGTCGATGAAGCCACAGCGCCACTCGACTCCAGTGAGCCGCGCGCGCTTCCACCGAATCAACGGCCCGTAGAGCGTCGCCGCGTGTTCATCGAGCAGCGCGCGTTCCTGCGATTTCAATCGAGCCCACGCCGCACCGCGAGCCGTCAGCAGCGCCGACTGCACCACCGCCAGTTCACCGCGCGGGTCACCTTCTGCCTGCAGCCAGTCGGCGTACACGAGGCGCGGCGCATCGGCCGACGGGTCAGCGAGTACGGCGGCCTCGAGTTCTTCCGAGCGTGAGCTCTCGCGCTTCTTCTTCCGAGCTCGAGCGGCCACGTCACGCCTCGTCGGGCTTCTGCGGTTCGATCTTCAGCACCCGCTCGACGAACGCGTGCCCCGCGTAGATGAGCGGAGTCAGCAAGAGCGCGATGAGAATCTTTCCCAGCCACGAGGTGATGATCAGGTTGATCAACTTCGGCACGTCGAGGTTCCCGCTCCACACCAGGTTCTGAATCACCACGGTGTCGAGCAACTGCGACACGACCGTGCTCCCCGTCGCGCGCAGCCACAGCAGCTTGCCGTGCGTGATGCTCTTCAACTTGTGGAACACCGCGATGTCGAGCAACTGCGCGAACACGTACGCCACCATCGACGCGATGAGGATGCGGCGACCGCTCGAGAACACCGCGTCGTACGGAGCCGGCGTCAGCCCCGTCCATTCCGGCTTGAGCGTCTCGGGGTGCCACGGCACGGCCACAGCGACGGTGAGAATGATCAGCGTGAACACCGCCATGCCCAGCCCGACGAAGGTGACGACCCGCGCCGCCTTCTTTCCGTAGAACTCGTTGAGCAGGTCGGTGAGCAGGAACGTGATGGGAAATGGAATGAAGCCCACCGAGAGGAAATGCACCGAGCCGAACAACGGCACGCCGGTCAACTTGCCGCCGATGATGTCGCCCACCACCAGCGCCGTGCAGAACAACGCGCTCAGCGCGAGGAACAACTTGCCGCGGGTGTCGAGGAGCACGGTGGGTCTCATACACGCATGACCGTGATGTCGCTGCTGCATCGTTCTTCGAGCGGGGCACGAGCGGACCACTCGATATTTCTTCGAGTCGAGCTGGCACATCGAATGCTGTGGGCACCCGCCCATGCTTCAGCCGCTGATGTTGGTGGTGGCGCTGTCGTCGAGTTCTTCACCCGCTCCGCAGTTCTCGCTCGCAGCCGGTGCGCACCTCAGTGAAGCGGGGCTGGCCGCGGTGTTGTTCGCGAACGTCGACGTCGACGCCAAGCTCGATTCCGACGAGTTCTACCGCCTCGAGTTCCGCGCCTCGGGGCGCGGCGTGTCGTCGAAGACGAGCTCCACAGTCGACGTGCTGGTCGCGATGCGCATGGCCTTCGCGTACGTCTCGGTCGGGCTCGCGACACAATTGCACCCGTACCTGACGCCCACGCGCACCGAGCTCGACTTCGCGAGCGGCCCGTCGGTCGGCGTGCGCCTGGTGGACCGCGATGACCTGTTGCTGCGTGTGGCGTTCAGCTGGCTCCCGCTCGGCACGAACTTCACGCCGTCGCGAACCATCGCCGAGGTGTGGGGCGCGTGGCGGTTCCTCGGAGTGCAGCTCACCGGCGCGCCGCTCATCTTCGGAGAGACCGTGACCTCGCGCGCGTTCTTCAGCGCCGCGTTCTGCGTGCGCGTGCAGACCTGATCAGCTGATCAACGCCCGCCATCCAACGTCGGCAGCAGCGGCCCGTCTTCCTGCTCCAGCAACCAGTGCAGGTCCTGCAGCGTCGCGGGCGGCATCTTCATCAACCGCTTCGTCATCGACGCATCGCACTGCGTGAAGCCCTTCGTGGCGTCGAGAAAGCCCTGCAGCTCGTCGGGCTCGGCCCACGTGCGCAACGACGAGTGCAGCGACATGCCTTCCACCAACGTCGTGCACGGCAGCGCGGTGCAGCCCAGCGCCTTGTCGCGCGTCTCCTTGTCCACGCCAGGCGCGACGAACCACCCCGACTTCACCGCCGTCGCGCGCTGCGCATCGAGCACTGACATGTCGGGAGGCGGAGGGAGTGAGGCGACGGCGGCCACTCCGAGCTGCGCGGCGAGCTCGCGCGCCTTGAGTTCCAACTTGAAGAGCGAAATCGCGATGGCATCACTGATGGCGATGCTCATGGTGTGCGTGAGGTACGCGAGGTGTCTGACCTCGAGCACCGCGTCGTTCCAATCTCCGTCTCGCAGCGCGCGCGCGAAACGCAACTTCACCCACTGCTGCAGCACCACGAAGTTGGGAATCGACGAGACCATCGCTGCGTAGCGCAGCTCTTCTCCGCTCCCGTCACCGCCGAAGGTCCACACGTCGAACTGCAGCAGCTGCTTGAACCAACCGAAGTCGAGGCCCTGGAGGTCAGCGTCGGTGATGGTGGTGAGGAAGAAATTGCCGCGCGTCTTCTCGCGAATTGCGTCGGGCAGATGCAGCGAGCCGTAGCGCGGCGGCTCCGAGCCCGAGCCTTCCCAGTCGACGCGCGAGGCCATGAAGATGGCTGCGTCGCGCGTGCCCGGCTTCTCGTCGAACAGCGGCGACTTCTTCACCTTCTCGTTGAGCTCGCAGAAGCGGTCGACCTCGGCCTTCGCGCGCGCCGCGTTCTGCTGCAGCCGGCTGCGAATGGTGGCGTCGGTGAGCGCCTTCACCGCAGCGGCGACTTCCTGTGCGTCGGCGACGAACGCCGCCGTCGCGGCGTCGGTGCCGTCTTGCACGTCGCTGCGTTTCTGATCAGCACCGAGCGCGCCTCCCGCGCCGAGCCCACCCGACGCGGCCTCGTCATCGAACGACGGACGCGAACGGGGCGACGAGGTCGTGCCATCACCGGGCGGCAACGAAGCACCGGCCGGAGCGTCCTCGCCACCGAGCAACCAGCACGCGACGAACGCGAGCAGCACCACTCCCGCGGACACGAGGAGCGCCTTGCGCATGCGTTTTCCCGCTCAGGGTTTGCGACGAATGACCACGGCTTGCGAGTACCGGAAGATTCCGTAACCGATGAAGGCCATCGAGAACACGCCACCGAGGCGCACGCCGTAATACGCGACGCCGGTGGGGAGCTTTCCGAAGCCTGCGCTCGTCATCAGTGAAGCGAGCGCGAGCGCGATGAGAATCGCGGCACCAAAACCCATCCAATACAAACCGACCACGTGGCTCGGGCCGGTGAGGCCGATGTCGCTCAACGCGAACACGCTCGGCGCCAACGCATTCGTGCCCGGAGAGAGCTGCGCACTCGGCAAATCAGACGGCATCGCGCCCATCACCGAGTTGACGAGCACCTTGGCCGACTCGTCGTCGTGCCCGGCGGCCTTCATCTTCTCGATGATTTCTTCGCGCGAGACGCCGTCGGCTTTCAGCTTCTGCACCTGGTCGTACGCCGTCCCGAGAATCGGAGCCTCGGGCGTGGGCGCAGGCGCACTCTCGGTTGCCACCGGAGTCGCTTCAGGGGCTTTGGGCTGCTCGGGCGCGTCGCTCACGCGATGAGCCTACTTGCACGGCGTGGTGACGGTCACCGCGACCTTCTCGTCGCCTTCCTTCACCGAGGTGCCGCTCACCTTCGCGAACACCGCGGCGTCGATGCCCTTGCCGGTGAGGAACGCCTTGAGCGCGTCCGCACGCTTGGTCGAGAGCTCGGCCGACTCGCTCACCGCGGTGACGACCACCTCGACGCGCAACTCGGCGCACGTCTTGAGCGTGGCCTGCAGCGAGGTGAGCGCGACGCGCGACTTCTCGACCGCGAGCTGATCAGCGTTGAACACGAGATCATCGATGGCCATCAGGCCACCCTTCTTCTTCACTTCGCCACTCCACGCGGCGGTGCGCGACTTGGCGGCCTCACGCTCGGCGCCCGCGGTGGTGACCTTGCGCAGCAGCTGCTCGAGCGACGCGCTGCCGGCGTTCACCAGCGACTCGGCGCGCGAGATGACTCCGTCGACCGTCGACTTGGTGCCGCTGAGCGCGACCTCGACCGGCACCTTCTTGCCCTTGGCGATGAGCCCGTCGATCGACGCCTTCGCGGTGCCGATGGACTTCTCGGCGTCGGCGATGGCGGTGGTGATGCCCTCGGCCGACTTGTCGAGCGCCGCCTTCTCGGCGACCAGCTCGGTCTCCTCAGCGGGAATGGCCGCGACCTTCAGCTTCTCGGTGAGCTCGGTCTGGCCCTTCTTGGTCTTCTCGACCTTGGTGGACCATTCCTTCTGAATCGAATCCCACTTCGCCTTTTCGGCCGTCAGGTCTTCCTGACACGCGCTGAACACGGCAACGGCGACGAGCAGCGACACGGCGAAAGGCAAGCTGCGAGGCATGCGTGACTCCCGGAGATTTGAAGCAGTTCGACGGCGGTCGAGGGCATGACACGACTCAGTCGCGTTGTCTGCGACGAAGCAGCGCGAGGCACGCGAGCGCAACCACCGAGGTCGCGTCGAACGCCGTGCAGCCGCACGAGATGCCGTACCGCTCACGCTCGCAGCCCACCGTCAGCTCGACGTCGCGTTGGTCCACACTGCTCGCCCCTTGCGCGCGCACGCGGACCGTCTTCGTGCCTTCGTCGGCAGGTGACGGCGTCCACGTGAAGTGACCGGTGGTCGCGTCAATGTCTGCGTTGTCGGGAGCGTCGAGCAACGACCACGTCGCGCTCTCGCTGGCGCTGAAGTCGAGTTCGAAGGTCTGCGCGCACCGCAATGTCTGCGATTCGACGGGCGCGATGACGAGGCCTGCGCCCGGAGAAACGAAGTCGGCGCTGAAGGACGACGTGGCCGTGTTGCCCGCGAGGTCGGTGGCGACGACGCGGTAGTGGTGCGTGCCGTCGACCGCGAGCGTCTCGCTGAAGGGCGAAGTCTGTGCGCCGAGATCAACCGGAATCGAACCGACGGTCTCACGCTCGAGCCGCACGCTGCCGAGGCCCGAGAGCGCGTCACTCGCCGACCAACTCACCTCGACCGTGCGCGAGCCGAGCCGCGTCACCGAAGGCACGCTCACCACCGGCGCCGTCACGTCGCGCACCACGCCGTCGAGTCGCGCGACAGGGCTGCGCAGCCCGCTCACCTCGGCGAACAACTCGTACGACCAGCGGCCTTCGGGCGCGTCGTCGGTGAGTTGCGGCAGATTGATCAGCCCGTTGATCAACGTCCCGGCATCGAGCGCGTCGAGGCGTGTCAGGCTCCACGTCTGCATGAAGCCGCCGTCGCGGTCCTCGTCCCACGCGAGTGAGAGCGGCTGATTGGTGATGGCCTGCGCCGCTCGCAAATTCGTCGGCGCATTCGGAGGAATCGAGGTCACCACGCTCGTCGGAATTCCCTCGTGCGCAGCGCGATCGATGGTGGAGACCGACCACGTCCACGCTCCGAAGCCAGGCGCGTCGGTGAAGGTGATGGACGCATCGGGCACGTGCGGCACGTTGGGGTGCGCGACCGACGCGTCAGCGACGCAGCAACGCGTGACGCGATACTCGAGCACGCCGCTGCCTCCGAAGTTGTCGCGCGTCGAAGGCCACGAGAGCAGCACCGCGCCGCCGTCGACGCTCGCGCGCACGTCAGGCGAGTTCGGATTGTCGGTGTCGACGAACACACGCACCGGCGCAGACCACGGCGAGACGACGTTCAGCGCCAACACCGCGAGCCGCACATCCTGATCTCCTGCGGGGAGCGTCTGCACGATGGTCGGGCCCGCGCCGTAGTCGCACAGTTCCCACTCGGTCTCGGTGCGGCCTTTTCGCGAGAGCACGTAGCCGACGACGTTGCCGATGTTGCCCGCGTCGACGCGGAAGCGAACCACGTCGATGGGCACGTACGGCGCCGTCGCCCACGTTCCACCGTCTCCGCGAATCACGTCGGGTGGAGGCGGCGCCGAAATCCCGGTCGTGCTGTTCACCACGAGGTTGGGAACGACGAGCGATTGGGCGACGAACGCGTTGCCGACCGCGTCGTGCACGTGCACACCCGCGGTCCACGTGCCCGGGCCGAGCAGCACCGTCAACGTCGGCACCGTCGTGGAGCGCAGGTCCATCGTGCCCGCGTAGGTGACGCTGCCGTCGAGCTGATCAATCCGCGAGAGGCCGTAGTGGTAGTAGCCGAGGCCGCTCTCGAGGTCGGTCGTCGCGGCCGACGTCATGGTGAGAAACCCGGCGTCGAGTGAGGCCGTGAACGACGACGGAATCGCAGGGGCGAGATCATCGATTCTGAAGCTGCCGCTCGCGCTCCACGCCGAGACGAGACCACCGTCTTCGATTCCGCGCGCGCGCCACGTGTAGCTGCCTGCGTCGGGCGTCACCACGGGGCCCGTGAAGTCCTGCTGACCGGTTCCGCCGCGCGGCGTGAAGAAGAAACCGGCGTCGAGCCCGAGGTCGGTGAGGAATTCGATTTCAGCGCCCGTCGTCGCCGGCGAGGTGTTCGACGGGAGCGAGTAGCCGAGCGCGGGACGGCGTGCGACCCAGCCTCCGTCGATGACGTAGAGCGGAGTCGGAACCGGCGGTGCGCTCCACACGCTCAGAGCGGCGAGCAGCAGCAAGTACGGAGCGCGGCGCACGCGCCCGAGCTTAGAAGATCGCGAAGCCCGCCGAGAGACCGATGGAGAAACCGCCCGGTTGCGAGAGCGCCAACGTCGCTCCGAGCAGTCCGTCGTTGGTGGTGAACTGGTAGCGGATGTTGTCGTCGGTGAAGCGGAAGCCGTAGCCGACGCGCACCAACAGCCACGTCCAGCGGTTCAGCGATTGGCGCCAACCACCACCGACGTGCACCACGGGCGTCACCAACTTCTCCGCGCGCTCGGTGACTTCGCCGTTGAACTTCGTCTCCGCGATGCCGCCGAAGTTCATCGAGAACGCGGCCTCGGCGAAGAAGCCCGCGACGTCGACTCCGAACGGATACGCGCGAACGTGCGCGCTCACGCGAGGGCCCCACGCGCCCTGCCCGCCCGAGAGACCGCCGCTCAAGTACGCGGTGAAGATTCTGAAATCAGCCTCGGCGCCGATGATGCCGCCGGGGTTGTTGAAGCCGCCGGTCACTCCGAGGTCGAGCAAGCGGTACGTGCGGTCGGGGTCGAAGAGCGAGATGCCCGGGCCGACGGGGGCACTCGCCACCGGCAGGTTTCGCACCGGCGCTGGAGTCGGCGGAGGCGCGGGCGGCGGTGCGTCAGCGGCCGGAACCAGCGGCGGTGCCGAGTTGATTTCCTGAGCAAAAACAGCGGGAGCGAGCAGCACGAGGACCAGGCCAAAAGAGCGCATGCCCACACTGTCGTTTGAGGTCGGATTTTGGGGTCACAGCGAGCGCGAAGCGTTCTGCAGACGAGCGACGACGCGCTCCATGTTCTTCGACCACTTCTTGGTCGAGCGCTTCTCGCACTTTGCGTTGATGGTCTTCTGTGCATCGAGCGCACGATTCACCGCCGCGTCGATGGACTCGCGGCTCGTCGCCCGCAGCGCCTCGCCCATCGCGTCTTCGAGCGAGCCGAGCCGGCCGAGCACCTTGCCGCTGCACTCGTCGTCGGCGTCCTCGACCTTCTCCTGCAATTCGTCGAGCTGTTCCTTCGCGTCGTCGACCAGCCCGCGCGCGGCGTCGACCTGTTCCTGCGTCGGGCCCGTCACCACCGGAGCGGGCGGCGTGTACGCACCCTTGCCGTAGATGTCGAGCTTGCCCTTGGTGGCCTTCGCGCGGAGCTCGGTGCCCTTCGGGAAATCGACCATGCCCGTGTAGAGCACCTCGGTGGTGAACGGCGATTTCCACTTGATGACCTTCACCTCGTGCTGGCCCGGCGACACGTCGATGATCCGCATCGGCTGATTGGCGCCCATGTCCTGGCCGTCGAACACGACCTGAATCGATTGGAACGGGCTGCACTCTCCGCAGCTGATGCTGATGGCGGAGTTCTGCGCGACGGCGACGGTGGAGACGGTGCTGATCAACACAGAGAAGAGGAGTGCAGTGCGAGACATGATGTGAGCCTTTCAGCGGTTGTTGAGGAGACGGGTGAAGTCGGCGGCGAGCAGCGAGTTGCGCCACTTGCTGGCGTGGACGAGCGCGTGTTGCGGGTCGACCACCGTGGGCACCGCGGCGCGCGCGGCGTCGAGGCGCAGCAGCTCGTTCTGAAATGCGTCGAGCACCGGGCCCAATTGCGCGGCGGTGAGTCGCTGATTCGCGACTGAGTTGCGCACCAGGTCGAGCTTCGTCAGCTCGTTCTGTGTCGACTGCAGTGACTGCACGAGGCCGCGAAACGCAATGGTGTCGAAGGTGCTGCTCTCGCACGCCGGGTCGTCGGGTCCGGTGCCGCAGTCGCGACGAATGCGCGCGGGGCTCTTGCGCGGTCGGTCGCCATCTTCCTCGTCGTCATCGTCATCGTCGTCGCGGCGCTTGCTGCTGCTCTCGCCAAGCTTCTCGAGCGCGCGTCGGACCTTCGCGTTCAACTTCTTCGGGCAGTGCTCTTCGGAGTAGCCGCGCACTTCGCGCACGGCCTTCTTCACGCTGCGTGACGAGCCGTCGTCGAGCGCGTCGGCGAGCGCGTTCAGTTTCCGCGAGAGCGTTCGCGCGCAGTCAGCATCGGAGTCCTCGACCAGGTCCTGCAGGTCTTCGAGCGCACGCGACGAGCGGCCGGCGAACGCGGACAGAGAGAAGAGGAGTGAGAGAAGGGCGAGGCGTGGCATTCACGCCCCAGACAGGCCTGCCCATTTTCAGTCACATTTTTTCTCCCTCTCCTTGCGAAGCGGGGAGAGGGCCGGGGTGAGGGGCCACGGCGGGCGGACGATTTGTGCCGATTCTGTTGCACCTCGCGCAGGGCTCTCGGGTCTCGCGGCCATGATCGTCTTCAACTTGTGGGCCATTCCGGTCGGTCTGCTCATCGGACTGGCGTGGGTCGGCCTCGAGAAGCTGGAGCCCGGGACGTTCGGCGGCGCGCGAGAGAACCTCACCATCTCGGTGCTGGCGGTCGTCATCGGCGGCCTCGGCGAAGTGGTCGGGCTGAAGGCGCGACTTTTCTTCCTGCCGGTGTGGCTGCTCGGCGCAGCGGTCGGCACGTATCAGGCGTATTCGCTGTTCGGCGGCATGGGTCTCGCGATTGGCGGCGGCGTGGTGGTCGCGCTACTCGCGGCGTTCATCGCGATGATCGTGTGGAGCACGCGCGCCGAGCTCGAAAAAATCCCCGAGCGGCTCAAGGAAGCGAGAGAGAAGTTCGCGGCAGGAAAGTTGGACGAAGCGCGAGAGGCAGTCGCCGACGCGTACGCAACTCCGTTCGGCAAGTTGACCGCGGAGCACGCGAAGTTGCTCGTGCCGGTGGTCGAGCTCATCGAGGAAGAGCGCGCGCGGCTCGGAGTCGATCCGGTGTGGACGGCGACGCTGGCGGAGACGAAGCGGTTGTTGCTGCTCGCTCCACAGCAGGGGCCGTACGGAATGATGAGCGACGAGCAGATGGTCATCATCGCCATCGAGCCGTGGCTGCGTGACGCGGAGAAGACGCCGAGCGAAGAGGTGCTGAAGAAGCTCGCGGAGAGCAGCGCGCCGGCGGTCTGATCAGCTCCTGTCTCCCTCTCCTTGCGAAGCGGGGAGAGGGCTGGGGTGAGGGGCCGAGCTCGCCGCGTGCCTGATCAGCCCTCAGACCGCGTTGATCAACGCCTCGGGTGCTTCGAGCTGCGGCAGGTGCCCGCACCGCGGGAGCAACGTGAAGCGCGCATCGGGAATCGCAGCGGCGAACGCGCGGCCGTAGTCGGCGTCGACGATGCGATCGGCCTCGCCCCACACCACGTGCGTCGGAACCTTCATCGCGGAGAGCCGTGAACGCAGCGTCGGGTCGACCATCGTCGCTCCGCTGTAGAGCTTCAGCGCGACGCGGTTGGCAGCGAACGCAGCCTGCTGATCAGCCGTCAGCTTCGACGGGTCGAGCTTGAACTTCTCCGGCTCGAAGTAGCTGAGCTTCGCGAGCTCGGGCAGCGGCATCGACAGCACGTCGGTGACGGGGTGCGCAGGAACCTCGATGCCGACGGCGTTCACCAGCACCAGCGTGGTGACCACTTCAGGAGCGAGCAGCGCGAGTTCGGCGCCAATCCACCCACCGATGGAATTGCCGATGACGAGCGCGCCTTGGGGCGTGAGCTTTCGCAGCAAGCCTGCGTAGACCTTCGCGAGGCCACGAACGTCGGTGAGCGAGTCCGGCCGCGGAGTGCCCATGAAGCCGGGGTGCGTCGGCGTGATGACTCTCGCGGGCCGGGCGCGAGAGAGCTGCTCGGCCCAGGGAACGACCGAAAAGGGCCCGGCGCCGCCGTGCAGCACCACAATGGGTGCGCCCGTCCCGCGCTCGGTGAAATGCACTTCGATGCCGTCGATGGACTCGATCATGACGGCACTCTGCGCACGTCCTGAATATGGGCCAAGACATCGCCGATTGGACGAAGCGTCCCAAATATGGAACGACGTGCGGACATGGATCTCAACGCACTCAACGACTTCATCCTGGTGGCGACGCATGGCGGGTTTGCTCCGGCATCGAGGGCTGGCGGCGTCCCGAAGTCGTCGCTCTCTCGTCGCGTGCGTGAGCTCGAAGAAGGGCTCGGCGTGCGGCTGCTCGATCGAACCGCGCGCACGTTTCGGCTGACCGACGAGGGCGCCGAGGTCTTTCACACCGCGGAGCCCACTCTCGCTGGCATCGGCGAGCTCGAGCAGACGTTGCTCTCGAAACGCCGCGGCGAGCCGTCGGGGTCGCTGCGCATCGCTGCTCCTACGTTGTTCGGAAATTTCTATCTCGGCCGGCTGGCGGCGCAGTTCCACGCGAAGTTTCCGAAGGTGGAATTGGAGATCGTCGTCGCCGACCGCCGCTTCGATTTGCTCGGTGAAGGGTTCGACGCCGCCATCTGCGTCAACGCGCCCGACACGACGGAGTTCGTGATGCGCAAGCTGGCTGACTGCCGCATGCAGCTGGTGGCGGCTCCGAAGTTCGTGGCGGCGTTCGGAGCGCTCACCCCGAAGCGATGCCGCGCGCTGCCGATGGCGTTGTTCACGAATGCTCCTGCAGCGGTGCCCTGGGTGTTCGCGAACGGGCGCAAGGCGCTCGAGGTGATTCCGCAGGCGACGATGCGGTTGTCGACGTTGGCGATGGTGCGCGACGCGGTGCTCGAAGGAGCGGGCTTCGGCATGCTGCCGGACACGTTGATTCAGGCGGACCTCTCGCGAGGTCGGCTGGTTCACTTCGGAGATCTGATCAGCGCGAAGGTGGTGCTCTCGGTCGTCCACCCGTCGCGACGGCTGGTGAGCGCGCGACTGCGAGCGTTTCTCGAGCTGCTGGTCGCGACGTTTCCGGGCGGAACCAAGCCCGCGCGTCAGCTCGCGGACTGATCAGGCGCCGGCTTGAGCGGTTCGGGCGTGGGCGAGAGCGATGGTCGCGATGGAGGCCGTTCGACCTTCCGCGGCAGCGCGGCCAGCTTCTTGCCGACCGTCTTGCGCGACTGGCGCGTGACCTCGGCGATTTCCTCGTGCGTCAGTCCATCGCGCCAGGCGAGCGTCACGAGCTCGAGCTGCTCGAGCGTGAGCGTGGACAAGAAACGCTCGAGGTCCATGCGCAACGGCAAGTCGCCCTCGGTGAGTTCCGCGTCGTCTTCGCGAAAGAGAGCGCGCTTGAGCGCCTGCGTATTCTGATTGCGCAGCCGCTGCAGACAATGCCGCGTCGCGACCGAGTACAGCCAGGTGAGCGGCGACGCTCGGAGCCGGAACCGACCGAAGCCGGAAATCGCTGCCACGAAGACTTCCTGCACCGCCTCTTCCGCGTCGGCGTCGTTGCGCAGCAATGACAGACATCGTCGGAAGACGACCCCGTGGTACCGCTCGAAGAGCTCTCCGATGTCGAGGGCCATGGTCGGGGTCAGAACTTGAACGGGAATTGAATGTGCTCGGTCGCTACTCGCGAGCGGGCAAAGAGCATCGTCTTGATGACGCGGGCGAAGCACTCGGCCACCGGAGTGCCCTTGAAGTTCGCGGACTGGACGGCGACGGCAACCTTCTTCACGTGGCCGTCGGGCGTGATGCTCCACTCCATGACGATCGTTCCGGTCGTGCCGGCTTCCTTGAGCGCGACGCACGCGGCGAGCTCATGTTTGCGACCGAGCACACCCTCGAAGAGGTCCGACTGGCTGAGCGTCTCCTTGGTCTGGCCGGGGGCCGGCGGGATGTAGACGGACTTCTTCCCGGCGTTCGGGTTGGGATTCGCGGTCGGCGGATTGCGCGGCGCGCCGAAGGCGTAGCTGAAGTCGTCACCGGTATCCTTCGCCGGCTTCGGCTCTTCGGGCTTCGCCGCCACGACCGGAGGACCTGCAGGCTTCGGCTTCGCGGGGGCCGGGTCAGCCTTCGGAGGCGCGTCGACGGTGACCGAGTAGCGACCTTCCTCGAGCTTCGTGGTGCCGCCGACGTCACCACCGGTGATGGTGATGTCGTTGCCCTTCACTCCAGAGACGTAGCCGAGCTTCCCGCCGCCACGACCGCGCCCAGCACCGCTCTGACCTTCGAGCGCGCCACTCACATCGGCGCCGCCGGTCTTGAAGAAGCCGCCGCCACCGACGCCGGTTCCCTTCATGCCGAGCGAGCCCTGCCCCTGACCGCCTTCTCCGCCGGTGCCGAGCCGCGAGTCGAAGGTGCCATTGAGCGCGTTGTTGAGCTCGCCGGTGCCGACGCCCGCGTGGCCTTTGCCCTTCAGCGCGCCGAGGAGGCCGTTGTTGGCTGCTCCATTCGGCACCGTGCCGCCGCCGTACGGGTTCATCGCGGTCGGCGGCTTGGGCACGCCGGTGGAAGGAACGGTCGGCGTGGTGACCGCGACAGCCGAAGACGGATCAGCCGCGAGCGTCGGCTCAGTGACCGTGACGGGAGCGACGTTGGTGACGCGTTCCTGCTCGACGGCGACGAGCGACGTGTACGGCGTGACGAGGTGGTACTCGAGGCCGATGGCGGTGATCTGATCAATCGCGTCGGCGCGCGGCGTGCCGTACTGCGACGCGCTGAGCTTCTCGATGCGCTTGCGCGCCCACGCCATCGACAGCGCGCGGCCATCGGTGCCGGTGTCGAACGTGACCGGCACTTCGAACACCACGTTCTGCGTGCCGCGGCGGCCCTTGAGGGTGACGGTGCCACGCGCTCCGTTGCGGTAGCGGCCCTGGATGATCAGCGGCTGCGCGTCGAAGAGATCAACGAACGGGTCAGGCAACACGTCGGCCACCGGCAAGCCGCCCCAGTCGACGGTGATGTCGGTGATCAACGGGCGACGCACGCGACGCACGAAGCGGTTCACCGCGTCCGACGAGTCTTCGTCGGGGCGCACGTATTGATAGAAGCCGCGCCCTTCTTCGGAGAGCCGCGAGAGCAGGTAGTGGTTCACCGACGTGCCGACGCCGAAGCCGAACACGCGTGCGCCTCCGCGGAGTCGACGCGTCTCGGCGAGAATTTCGTCTTCGTTGCCGATGAAGCCGTCCGTCATCAGCAGCACCATGCGCACGCGTGACGGGTCTTCATCGCGCGCGAGTGCACGGCGAATTCCCGCGAGCTGGTTGGTGCCGCCGCGCGAGCGAAGGAAGCGCAGGTACTGCACGGCACGCTCGACGTTGGCCTGTGACGCCGGGAGCGGCGTGTCGTGGAAGCTGCTCGCCGTCTCCGCGAAGTCGATGAGCATGAAGGTGTCGAGCGGGTTCATCTGCGCGAGGGCCTGCTCCATCGCGAGCTTCGCGGCGTCGAGCGGCGGGCCGTTCATCGAGCAGCTGGTGTCGATGACGAACACCATTTCCTTCGGCGTGACCGGCGCGTTGGCGACTTGTTGCTCGGGGTTGAGCATCAGCGCGAAGGCTCCGCCGGCGGCGAGCATCGCGGCGCGCGCCATCGGGCCCGAGACACGCCAGCGCACGATGAGGTCTTTGTTCGGGAGCGTGTCGTACGGGTCGAGCGTGATGTCGACGCGCGCGCTCGCGGGGCGGTCGACCTGGAGTTTGTGCGAGACGGTCCACAGGTCTTCGATGACCGTGCCGGCGTCGACGTGCAGGTTCACTTCGATGTCGCGGCCGCTGCGAGTCACCGGAGGGGTGATGCGGCTCGCGTCGAGCACGCGGTCGGTGTCCGGCGAGACGCCCTTCCCTTGCGATTCTCCGGGGAGCGCGGCGCCCGGGATGTAGCGGGGGCCGACCGTCATCGGGAAGTTCAGCGTGTAGATGCCGTCGTCGTACGCGAGCGGCGCGACGTACTGGATGGTGATTTCGACGGTCTCGCCCGGGAGCAGGTTGGCGACCGACTGGGTGAAGATGTTCGGGCGCTCTTGATCGAGCAGCGCAGCGCGGCGGCCTTCTGCCTTCGCCTGCTCGTAGGTGGCGCGAGCCTGCGCGCGCTTCTGAATCTCGGCCTTGATGACGCGCGTGCCGGCGTGCAGCTCCATCGCGTGCACCGCGGCGTCGTCAGGGAGCGGGAAGACGTAGACCGCTTCGACCGGCGAGGCGAACGGGTTGCGGAAGGTCTGCGTGACCGAGACCGTCTGCATGAAGCCGGTGACGTTGATGTCGACCCTGGTGTGCGTGAGCGTGAACGGGCGCGAAGGGCCGTCGTCGGGTGACGCTTCGAGCGCGCCCTGGCCGAACTCGACGTCGCGGCCCCGAATGGGGACCTTGCGCATGCGGGTCGGCCACGTTTCGGGGCGCGGCTCGAGCACTTCGCGGCCCTGGCGACGGAGCGCTCCGGGTTGCTGTTGAGGTGCTTTGGCGATGGGCGTGGTGCTGGGCGTCGGGTCGTTCTCGTTCGGCGTGTGCTGGCTGATCAGCCGTGGAGCGCCGAGGCTGATCAACGCGAGAGCGGCGACGGTGAGGGTGGTGAAGCTCGCGGCGCGCTGCTTCCAGCGGCGGTCGGCCTTCGTCGCAGCCTCGCGCGCGCGGAGTGATTTGGGCGAAGCGGAGAAGCGGCGTGCACTCGCTTCCATCGCGGAGAGGTGGAGCCGACACGCCTCGCAGGTGAGCAGGTGGGAGGTGGTTTCAGCGGAGCCCTGGCCCGCGAGGAGCTGCTCGAGCGCGAGTGGGCTGGGGTGCACGGCGTCTGGACCTCGGTTCATGCAGGTGAGTTCCGCGACTCGAATTTCGTGGGAAGTGGATTGGGGGATCAACCACTTGCGCGGGGAATTCAGGCCCGACTCGGTGCGGTGCAAGCCATCGCGGGGCTCGTTGGGTGCACACCGCCTGGAAGCAGCGCAGCGAATGCTCCAAGCGTTTCGCGCAGCACCGGAAGGAGCGCGCCGACCATCGCGCTTGGAAGCAGGCGCAGCGAACCCTCGAACGGTTTCGCGCAGCACCACTTGAGGAGGACCGCACCCTGATGAGGAGCACGAACGCGTTCATCCCGTCATCGGCACGAGCGCGCCGACCATCGCACTGCGCGGCGCGCTTGTAGGCAGCGAACCCTCGAACGGTTTTCGCGCAGCACCACTCGAAGAGAACCGGACCCTGATTGGTGAGGAACACGAAGCGACACGTTCATCCCGCTATCAGAACGAGCGCGCCGACCATCGCACTGCGCGGCGGGTGCGCGATTGGAAGCATGCGCAGCGAACTCTCCACAGTTTCGCGCAGCACCACTCGAGGAGAACCGCACCCTGATTGGTGAGGAGCACGAACGCGTTCACCACGCGAGCGACGCGTTCATGCCTCCATCGGAACGAGCGCGCCGACCATCGCACTGCGCGGCGGCTGCGCGTTTGGAACCAGGCGCAGCGACACTCGAGAGAACCGCGACCCGATGAGGAGCACGAACGCGTTCACCACGCGAGCGACGCGTTCATGCCTCCATCGGAACGAGCGCGCCGCTGCGCGCTGCGCGCTTGGGAAGCATGCGCAGCGAACTCTCCACAGTTTCGCGCAGCACAACTCGAGGAGAACGGCACCCTGATTGGTGAGGAGCACCGAACGCGTTCACCACGCGAGCGACGCGTTCATGCCTCCATCAGAACGACCGCGCCGACCATCGCACTGCGCGCGGGTGCGCGATTGGAAGCAGGCGCAGCGAACCCTCGAACGGTTTCGCGCAGCACGCGAGAGAACCGCAACCCGATGAGAAGCACGAACGCGTTCGAACTGCGCGGCGCGCGCTTGTAGGGCACCGAACTCTCGAACGGTTTCGCGCAGCACCGCTCGAGGAGAACCGGACCAGCACGAAGCGACGCGTTCATCCCGCTATCAGAACGAGCGCCGACCATCGCGGGTGCGCGCTTGGAAGCATGCGCAGCGAACTCTCCACAGTTTCGCGCAGCACCACTCGAGGAGAACGGCACCCTGATTGGGGAGGAGCACGAACGCGTTCACCACGCGAGCGACGCGTTCATGTCTCCATCGGAACGAGCGCCGACCATCGCACTGCGCGGCAGTTGACACGTCGTGCCAGCCACCGCCTTCGCGCAGCGACGCTCGGGCTGACCATCAACTGCGCGAGGGATGCCGGCGGAGCACGAATCCGTTCAACCCACGGAAGCGAACCGAACACCACACACACGGAACTCGTCCATTGCGGTGCTCGAGCCACCGGTTCGGCGGAACCGGGCCCGTTCGTGCGCGCGCTTCGGCGCACCTTCGCGCGGCGACGCTGTGATCGGTGATGAGCACGAACGCGTTCACCATCGGAACGATCGCACTGCGCGGCGGAACCCAGTGGTGTTCACATCACCGGAACGAACGTGGCGCGTCGGAAATCCAGCGCTCGTCGGAGGACCGATCGCCCACCTCAGGAACGATCCGGCCCGGAACCGCTCGTGCGCGTTGGTCGTCGTGTTGCACGACGTCCGGCCATGACGCGATTCGTGTGTGCGGTGAGCCTCGCGGTGTCGCTGTGTGCCCACGCGGGCGGTGCGGCCGATGCGGGTGTCCCGCCACCGGAACTGAAGTTGATGGCGTTCAACGTGCTGTTCAAAGGCGCGAACGACGCGAAGTCGCTCGATGCCATCGAGGCGGAGAACGCAGACGTGGTGTGTCTGACGGAGCTCACACCGACGTTCGTGAAGGCGCTCGAGTCCTCGCCGACGTTGGCGAAGCGGTACCCGTATCGCTCGTTCGCGCCACAGAAGGGGACGTGGGGCGTGGGGTTCGCGTCGAAGGTGCCGCTGGCGAACGTGCAGACCGGGCCGGTGCCGCCAGTGAAGATTCCGGCGATGGAAGCGACCGTGCAGTTCGACGGCGGTCCGGTGCAGCTGTTGTGTGTGCACTTGATTCCGCCCGGCGGGAAGGACGGCGTGACGTTGGACACGCTGTCGAAGAACGCCACCACGCGGAAGAAGCAGGCCGAGACGATGGTGGCCCGCTACGCGAAGGTGAAGACCGCGGTCGTGCTGTTGGGTGACTTCAACGAAGAGCCGGTGGGGGCGGCGATGCACGAGCTCGACGACGCGGGGTGGCGGCGCGGGTGTCTGCTGCCGACGTCCTCGTGCGGAGCGACCTTCCCCGGTCCCGTGTTCTCGTGGCCCGCCGTGTTTCAGGTCGATCACGTACTCGCGCGCGGGCTGACCTTCTTGTCCGCAAAGACCGTACGAGCCGGCGGCTCAGACCACTATCCCGTCGTGGCGACCCTGAAGCGCTGAGCGAAAGTAAGCTTTCACTTACTTTTCAGGGGTCTTCCGTTCTGCACAGGGGCTCGAAAAGTAAGCTGCGGCTTACTTTTGAGATGTTTCACGTGAAACGGAGGCTCGCACGCAGGCTCGCGCAATTGCTTGGGTTCGCGACTCAACAGCCTGTGGAAAGCCTGTGGAGAACTGTGGATTCCGCCACGGTCAGCTCCTCCTCCGAGGGACGTGGTACCTGTGGATTCCTGTGGAGACGTTCGACGTCATCGTCATCGGGCTGGGCCACGCGGGCTGCGAGGCGGCGTTGGCGTGCGCGCGCATGGGCCTCTCGACGCTCGCCGTGACGATGAAGAAGGACCGCATCGCGGTGATGTCGTGCAACCCCGCCATCGGTGGAACGGCGAAGGGCCACCTCGTCCGCGAGCTCGACGCCCTGGGCGGGCAGATGGCGCGCGCGGCCGACCTGGCCGGAACGCACTTCGTGACGCTGAACGCATCGAAGGGCCCGGCGGTGCGCGCGACGCGCGTGCTGTGCGAGCGCGATGCGTACGCCGAGGTGATGCAGGCGGCAGTGGCGGAACAGCCGGGGTTGCAGGTGGTGGAAGGCGAGGCGTCGGCGCTCGAGGTCGAGCGTGGACGCGTGCACGGCGTGCGACTCGGAGATGGGCGAGCGTTCAGCGCGAAGGCGGTCGTGGTGACGACCGGCACGTTCCTGCAGGCGTTGATGCACGTGGGTCAGGACAAGTCGATCGGCGGACGCCTGGGTGATGCTGCCGCGACGGGCCTCTCGACTTCGCTCCGCGCTTTGGGTTTCGACCTGGGTCGCTTCAAGACGGGAACGCCGGCGCGGCTTCTGCGTGACTCGATTGATTGGTCGCGCTGCGAGGTGCAACCGAGCGAAGCCTCGCCGCGGCCGTTTTCGCTGCGTACGCCACGTTCACCGTTTCCGCTCCGACCCGCGTTGGAGTGTCACGTCACGTACACCACGCGTGAGACGCACGAAATCTTGCGCGCTAACCTGCACGCGTCGCCGCTCTTCAAGGGAGACATCGTCGGGCGCGGACCGCGCTACTGCCCGTCACTCGAGGACAAGGTGGTGCGGTTCGCAGAACGTCAGCGCCACACCGTGTGGCTCGAGCCGGAGGGCGCGACGTCACCCCTCGTGTACCCCGCCGGGCTGTCGACGAGCATGCCGGCCGAGGTGCAGCTGCGTTTTTTGCGGAGCATTCCCGGACTCGAGGCCGTCGAGGTGGCTCGCTACGGGTACGCCGTGGAATACGACTACGCGCCGCCGACGCAGCTCCACGCGACGCTCGAGACGAAGCGGGTCGGAGGTCTCTTCTTCGCGGGTCAGCTCAACGGCACGTCAGGGTACGAGGAAGCTGCGTTCCAGGGCCTGCTGGCCGGAATCAATGCGGGTCTCGCAGCGAAGGGAGAAGCGCCGCTGGTCCTGGGTCGGCACGAGGCACATGGGGCGGTGCTGCTCGATGAGCTGGTCACGCGCGGAGTCGATGAGCCGTTTCGCATGATGACCAGCCGCAGTGAGCATCGGCTCACGCTTCGTGAAGGCAACGCGGAGTTCCGACTGCGTGAACACGGAGCGCGCGTTGGGCTGGTGAAGCGCGATGAACTCGAGTCGACACGCGCGCGGGCCGCGGCGGTGCGCACCGAGTTGGAGCGGTTGGAGCGCGCGCGGCTGCTGACGCGGCTCCGTCGACCTGAGGTGACCTACGCGTCGTTGGCGACCGAAGACGCGGAACGCCCCGCCCTGCCCGATGACCTCGCGGCTGAGGTCGAGGTCGAGGCGAAGTACGCGGGGTACGTGAAGCAGGCGATGACTGCGTGGACGCGAAAGACGGAAGCGCACGATGCGTGGCGCATTCCCGACGCGTTTGCGTTCGCCGCGGTGCGGGGCCTGAGTCGCGAGGCGATGGAGAAGCTCGAGCGGCTGCGGCCCGACACGGTGGGCCAGGCGCGCCGGATTCCCGGAATGACGCCGGCAGCCCTGAGTCTGCTGCTCGTCGCGCTGCGACGGGAGCGCGGAGAAGCCGATTTGCCGCCTCCTGCTGCGACACGCGAACGCTGAGCGCGGCCGTCGACATCGCGCTGAGGCCGATTTGCCGCCTCCCGCTGCGACTCGATCGCGCTGAGGTCTGATTGTCGGCTCCAGATCGATCGCAGGGAGTGCGCGACCGTGTTTCACGTGGAACATGCCGAAGGCGAGACGCGAACCATTGCGCTCAAACGTGAGCGCGCTCGCGTCGACGCGCCGTGCGCGTCACGCGACGCACGAGGCAGAACGATCATCGAACGAGACGCGAGAACGAGACGCGAGAACGAGACGCGAGAACGAGACGCGAGAACGAGACGCGAGAACGAGACGCGAGAACGAGACGCGAGAACGAGACGCGAGAACGAGACGCGAGAACGAGACGCGAGAACGAGACGCGAGAACGAGACGCGAGAACGAGACGCGAGAACGAGACGCGAGAACGAGACGAAGCACTGAGGCGTACGGACTGAGAACCGACACGAGAGGAGTGTCCGATGAGTTTGGCGACATCCCGACACCGCAGTTGTGGGCGCCCAAGCGACTCACGCAGACGAAGAGGACTCACGCAGACGAAGAGGACTCACGCAGACGAAGAGGACTCACGCAGACGAAGAGGACTCACGCAGACGAAGAGGACTCACGCAGACGAAGAGGACTCACGCAGACGAAGAGGACTCACGCAGACGAAGAGGACTCACGCAGACGAAGAGGACTCACGCAGACGAAGAGGACTCACGCAGACGAAGAGGACTCACGCAGACGAAGAGGACTCACGCAGACGAAGAGGACTCACGCAGACGAAGAGGACTCACGCAGACGAAGAGGACTCACGCAGACGAAGAGACTCACGCCGACGAAGAGACTCACGCCGACGAACACGTGAGTCGACACGAGCACTGTTTCACGTGGAACGTTGTGGAGAAGCTGTGCGAAACCGCTCCCCTGCCCTCTTTCCACCCGGTTGCTTTGTGGACAACTCCGCTGCTGCCCTCCTCGACTCAGGCCTTCAGAAACTCCAGCTGGCCCTCGACGCCAGTGCCCGAACCGCGCTGCTCGCCTGGGCCGACGAACTCCTGAAGTGGAACCCCAAGGTCTCGCTCACCGCCATCACCCGCCCTGAGGAGATCGTCGACAAGCACCTGCTCGACTCCCTCGCCGTGCTCCCTGAAGTCATCGGCACCGCGCACGTGCTCGATCTCGGCGCCGGCGCCGGCCTCCCGGGCATTCCCCTCGCCGTCGCGCTCCCTGACCTGCGCGTCACCCTCGTCGACGCCGTCTCGAAGAAGGTCTCCTTCATCAAGTCCGCCGCCGTGAAGGCCGGCGTCGCCACGCGCGTCCGCGCCCTCCACGCACGCGCCGAAGGCCAACCCGAGACCGAACACATCCCCGTCGCCGACTGCGTCATCTCCCGCGCCTTCATGGACGTGGGCCCCTTCCTCCAGCTCGCCCGCCACTACGTCAGCCCCGGCGGCCGCATCGTCACCATGATGGGCCAGACGCCCGCCGCTGACGCCCTCGAGACCCTGGCGACCGCCGCCGGCTGCCGCCTGGTCAGCCGCCGCACCTTCGCCCTGCCCGTCTCCGGCGACCCGCGCGGCGTCGCGGTGTTCCACGTGGAACGCTGAGCGCACTCCCGAAACGCGTCACCGCGAAAAAAGCCCTCAAAAAAGCAGAGGAAGGTCCCGACGGTTCACCCACATGTCAGACCCGTCGAGTAAGAGGCCAGACCCATGGGGCGAATCATCTGCATCTCGAATCAAAAGGGCGGCGTCGGCAAGACCACCACCGCCATCAACCTCGCGGCATCACTGGCCGCAGCTGAACGAAAGACCCTCCTCGTCGACCTCGACCCGCAGGGCAACGCCGGCTCCGGCCTGGGCATCGACAAGACCCAGCTCAACGGCTCCATCTACGACTGCCTCATCGACCAACGGCCCATCGAAGAGGTCATCCTCCCCACCGAGCTCCGCTACCTCGATGTGGCACCTGCCACAGCCGACCTCACCGGTGCCGAGGTCGAGCTGGTCACCATCGTTCACCACCGCGAGAAGCGCCTGCGCGCCGCCCTCGACGGCATCCGCCGCAAGTACGACTACGTGCTCATCGACTGCCCGCCGTCGCTGGGTCTGCTGACCGTCAACGCGCTCACCGCGGCCGACGCCGTCCTCATCCCCCTCCAGACCGAGTACTACGCGATGGAAGGTCTGGCGCAGCTGCTCTCGACCATCGAACTGGTGCAGCGCTCGCTCAACCCGAAGCTCGCGGTCGATGGCATCGTGCTCACGATGTTCGATTCGCGCGCGAACATCAGCCACCAGGTCAGCGAAGAAGTGCGCCGCGTTTTTCCGCAGTTCGTCTTCAACACCGTCGTTCCGCGCAACGTGCGCCTCGCCGAGAGCCCGAGCTTCGGCAAGCCCGTGCTGCTCTACGACATCCGCTCCAAGGGCTGCGAGGCGTACCTCGCCGTCGCTCGCGAGCTCCTCAAGCGCGACAAGGCGAAGCTGAAGAAGGCCGCTCCGTCACCGCGCGCATCCGCGCCCGCGCGCTGAAACCAACATGAGTGCTCTTCAACAACTGCTAACGAGGCACCTGCCCATGCCCGGCGTCGTCAAAGTCATTCCTCCTCAGAATCGCAAACCCGCGCTCGGTCGCGGCCTCGGAGCGTTGCTCGCCGACGCACGCGCGCCCGTCGAGAAGATGGACAAGGCCGGAGCGGCCGGCGTCACCAGGCTGCCCATCGAGCAGATTGCCGCTGACCGCGCCAACCCGCGCCGCAGCTTCGACGCCGCGCAGCTCGAGGAGCTCGCCGCGTCGCTCAAACAACAAGGCGTGCTGCAGCCCATCCTCGTGCGCAAGGACGGCAGCCGCTACCGCATCATCGCGGGTGAGCGTCGCTGGCGTGCCGCGAAGAGCGCCGGCCTCACCGAGCTGCCGGTCATCATTCGCGAGGCGAGCGACGCCGAGGCGTACGAGCTCGCGCTGGTCGAGAACATTCAGCGCGCTGACCTGAACCCGCTCGAAGAAGCCGAGGCGTACCGTCGCCTCGTCGAAGAGCGAAAGCTGACCCAGGAGCAGGTGGCAGATCGCGTCGGGAAGGACCGCTCGAGCGTCGCCAACGCGCTGCGGCTGCTGCACCTGCCAAACGAAGTGAAGCAGCTCGTCGCCGAGCAGGACATCGACATGGGCCACGCGCGCGCGCTGCTCGGCCTGGGCTCGAGCCGCGAGATGGTGACGCTCGCGCGCGAAATCGTCAGCGACAAGCTCACGGTGCGCGAGACCGAAGCGCGCGTGAAGGCGGCCCGCGGCGGAGCAGGGGGCTCGACGAAGAAGAAGGCCTCGGCCGCCAAGGGCAGCCCCGAAGCGCGCAAGCTGGTCGAAGACCTTCAGCGCCGCCTCGGAACAAAAGTGCGCCTCGTCGAGCGCGCCGGAGGTAAAGGCACGCTCGAAATCGACTTCTTCAGCTACGAAGACCTCGACCGACTCATCGCTCTCATTCGGCGATGACGATGAAACAGGAGTGAAGCGATGGCTTTGTTCGACAAAGGCAATTCAAAGAACGAGGAGAGCGCCGTGTCCGCGAAGATGGGTGGAGCCGACATCGACACGCTGCTGGGCAAGGGCAGCGAGTTCGAAGGGAAGTTGTCGTTCAAGGGCCAGGTCCGCATCGACGGCAAGTACAGCGGGCAGATCCACACCGAGGAGGTGCTGGTCGTCGGCGCGTCCGCTCGCGTGAACGCCGAAATCTCGGCCGGCACCGTCATCATCAGCGGCACGGTCGAAGGCCTCATTCGCGCCACCAGCGTCGTCGAGCTGCACAAGGGCGCGAAGGTGAAGGGCACCATCGAGTCGCCCACCATCACCATGGAGCGCGAAGTCAGCTTCGACGGCACCATGAAGATGGAAGGGCTGACTGGCGGCCGCTCCGCGCCTCCGTCGCCTGCCGCGAAGAGCTGAGTGCTTTCTCCGCGCACCATCGGCCTGCTGTGCGGAGCGCTGTGTGCCTGCTCCTGCAGCGAGAGTGGCGCCAAGCCGCCCGAGCCGCGCTCGAGCCTGCGCGTGCCGCTGCCCGACGGGTGGCGCGCCGCGCAGTTCACTGGCGGCCTGCAGGTGGGCCCCGATGGCCGCGTGGTGCTGCAGCTCGAAAGCACCACCCGCCCGTTCCCCGACGCGCAGGCGTTCCTCAAGGCCATCGAAGCCGAAGGTGCTGAAGTGCAGGAGAAAGAGTTGGTCGACACCTTTCTCGGTGTTCGCTACTCCGTGACCTCGCAAGGGCAGTCGCGCGACGCGTTTCTCGGCGTGCGGCAAACCGGGCCGCGCACCATCTGGTGTTCCACCACCGGCAGCGCGCGGCGCGAAGAAGTCGAAGCGGCGATGACGGTGTGCCGCAGTCTCTCGTGGGAGGGTTGACCGTGAAGAAGACGTTGCTGTTGTCGTGCGTGTTGCTCGCCGCTGCCTGCCAGACCACCAAAGGGTCTGAGACACCGGAATCGAAAGAAGGCCGCGACGCGGTCGCGAGCAGCGAGTTGAAGGCGGTGCTCGACGCGCTCCCGAAGTGCGAAGCCGGAGCCGACGCGGGCAAGGTGAGCGTCGCCGCGACGACCTGCACCAAGATGTATTGCGGCAAGGCGTGCTGCAACACGTGCGGCTGGGCGGCGACCTTCGAGGGGAAGAACGCCGTGAAGGTGCCGGTCGATGCCGAGAAGGCGCGCTCGCTCCTCAAGTTCAAGGACGGCGCGCTCGATTGCGAGGTCGCCGCGTGGGCGCAGGTGCTCGACACCGTGTCGCTCGCCATCGACGGCACCGCGTGCGTCGTGCGCTGAGCCGTGGCCGCGGCCGACGCCCGCATCGAAGCGCTGCGTGACGCTCCGGCAGACGCGTGGCTCGTCTACGCCGACGAGCTGCTCGCGAGCGGAGAGGCGGCGCGTGGCGAACTCATTCGACTCCAGCTCGAGCTGAACTCGACCGCCGACGCCGAGCGACGTCGCGTCTTGCAGGAGCGGGAACGCCATCTGCTCGCGACCGACGCCACGCTCGGCGGCCGCGATGCGGTGTTGGCGCGGCTCGATGCGGTGTGGCGACGAGGCTTCCTCTCGCGCGTGCGCTCACCTCCGTGGGAAGCGCTGCGTCTGTTGTTCACACACCCGTCGGGGCGCTTGCTCGACGAGCTGGTGCTCGACAACCCGAGCGTCGCGCTCGACGAGCAGGTCGAGTTGGTTGGCAGAGTGCGCCCGAAGTTGCGTGTGCTCGAGGTGAATGGAGACGAAGGCGGCACGCACTTCCTGGGCCCCGTCGATTGCGGGCCCGCGCTGAGCATCGAGACGCTCGAGCGCGCGGTGGTCGTGGTGCGCACCGTCGATCTGGGCGGCAGGGCAGGGCGCAGCTCACCGGTGCGCTCGTTCGTGCTCGGAGCGCACGTCTTCCCCTGGGGCGCCTTGAACGCGTGGAGCTTCCCGCAGCTCGAGCGACTCGAGCTGACGGCCATCGTCAATCGGCCCGTGCGTGCTCACTGGACGGTTGCGACCGAGTTTCCCCAGCTCGGGGACTTGCCGCGGTGGGCGGCCGGCGTCGCAGCGCCCGGGTTGCGTCAGCTCGTGCTGCGCAACTTCCGAATCGGGTGGTCGGCGGTCGATTTGTTCACCGCGCTGTGTGCGAGCGTGCGGCTCGAAGAGGTCGATGCACGTCACTGCGCGGTGGACTGGGAAGTTCTTCCGCGGCTGCGAGCGCTCCCGTGTCGAGTGCAGCTCTCGGAATGAACCTCGCGTGCCCTCGGTGCTCTCGCCCGGTCGATTTGTTCACCGCGCTGTGCGCGAGCGTGCGGCTCGAAGAGGTCGATGCACGTCACTGCACTGTGGACTGGGAAGTCCTTCCGAGGCTGCGAGCGCTCCCGTGTCGAATGCAGCTGTCGGAATGAACCTCGCGTGCCCTCGGTGCTCTCGCCCGGTCGATTTGTTCACCGCGCTGTGCGCGAGCGTGCGGCTCGAAGAGGTCGATGCACGTCACTGCGCGGTGGACTGGGAAGTCCTTCCGCGGCTGCGAGCGCTCCCGTGTCGAGCCCTCGGTGCTCTCGCCCGGCCGCACGTCGCGATCGCCCGCGCCACCGACGCCGCTGGAAACGTGAGCATCGACTCGGCCGTGACCGACTTCACGATCGATGCGATCGCTCTCGCTCCGCGAAACGACGCAGCGACGCGAGCGCCCGCGATGCGCTCTGGATTCGTCGAGCGAAATGTTCAGCCTCGCCGGCGTCTTCTGATTGTTGGACGAGTCAGTGGCGCAGCGCTCAGCAGCGTCCACGCAACTCGCGTGAGCTCGTGCCCGTCCATCGCTTGAGGGCGCGTGAGAGCGCCGTGCGGTCAGAAAATCCCGCGTCCATCGCAACGCGGTCGGTGGAGTGACCGCGGCACAACGACTCGAACGCCACGCTGAGCCGCGCCTCGTCGATCAAACACCGCAGGGTCAACCCGGCAGCCTGCAGTCGGCGCTGGAGTGACCGCTTGCTCATCTTCAAGTCGGCCGCGACCACCTCGAGGCGAGGCGCGTCGAGCTTCTCGACCAGCGCCGGGGCGACGAACGGGCCGGCCGCGGTCGCAGTGCGACACGGCGAATGAACGTGGACGGGGAGAGCGCTCGCGAACGCGAGGAGTTCGGCCCGAAGTTCATCGCGCGCGGGGAGAAGCTCGACCAACTCGAGCGCGTGCGCGCGATCGTGTGACGCAATTCGCGTCGGCATCTCGCGAAGCACCACGCGACCCACACCGTCCTGCCACCCTGCTCGCAGCCAGTCGGCTCCACGAATGCGTGCGAGCGCGGCGACCGTGTGGTCCCGCGCGGCGAGGAAGGCGCGGGCACCTTCGAGCAGATCGCGGCTCCGATAGTTCCGCTCGCGGGCGAGTGCATCACCATCGAAGTCGGCGAGCTGCGGTTCACGCTCGTGGAGCAGTCGCTGAATTCGCAGCTGAAAGCCTTCGCGCTCGAGCTCCGCCAAATGCCACGCGTGCTCGACCAGGCTGAAACCGACACGCGGTGCGAGCACTTCTGGATGCTGAGCGAGTCGCAACAGGAGCCGTGGGAGCACGGCCACGTCCTACCACCGAGCAACGTGGCGACCGTGACCGGGCGCGCCACAGGGATGAAGTCGCGACAAATGTAAGCAAAAGCTTGGATTCAGATCCGCTCGCAGCCGGCGCGACATTCGTGTTTGCACCGCCGTGACCGTGCGCCGCCTGCAGATCCACGCTGAGTTTGCGGGCGGCGGAGGAACATTCGGCTCGCGCGCGCCCTGAGCCCCGCGAATGTAAGCAAAAGCTTGGATTCAGAAACCGGCGCGGCGGCGAGTCGATGCCTGCAGGCGCAGCGCACGTCCTCTCACCACGGACTGCCGAGCGAAGAAGGCGAGACCTGTCACCGCACGCCGCGCACTGCGGAGCCATCAGGAAAGTAAGCCAAAGCTTGGATTCACAAAGCGGCGGCCGGCTCGAGGAACAGCTGGAGCGGGGACGCCTCACCACGCACGCCGCGCACTGCGGAGCCATCAGGAATGTAAGCAAAAGCTTGGATTCACAAAGCCGGAGCGGGCTCGAGGAACGCCTCACCACGCACGCCGCGGACTGCGGAACCATCACGAATGTACGCAAAGCGGCAGACCGAGGAATACCTGCGGCGTGGCACCTCTCACCACGCAGCAGCGCACTGCGAAGCCATCACGAATGTAAGCAAAAGCTTGGATTCACAAAGCGGAGCGGCGGGCTCGAGGAACAGCTGGAGCGGGGGCGCCTCTCACCACGCAGCAGCGCACTGCGGAGCCATCACGAATGTAAGCAAAAGCTTGGATTTCAACGCGTCGGCATTCCGCACGTCGGGCATTCGGCTGCTCCGACGGGAATCACGGTCGCGCAGATTCCACAGCGCAGGCCGCTGCTCGCCGCCGGCACTGACGCCGCGCCGGGAGCCGAGCTGCCGCCGTCTCCGAGCGCGGAATCAGCGAGCCGACTGAGCTCCGATTCCGTCGGGAGCGACGCACCCGGAGCCGCAGGAGCGAAGATGAAGCGCACGCGCTCGGCAGTGAACTGCACCGTCGCTCGAAGTGGACCGCCGCGGGTCGTGACGAGCTGCAGCTCCGCGAAGCCGCGTGCCGACACCGAGTAGCCGGCCGCGACGAGCGCCTTCTCCACGCGCTGCATGGTGCGCGGAACGTCGGCAGCTCCGGGGCGATCGACGATGAGCTCGCGCGTCGTCATGGGGCCGTCACTTCCAGAAACCAATCTCCGTCGAGCAGCAGTCCTTCCTGGACCGGTCCCTTCGCGTTCGCAGGCGGAGCCTTCGTCATGAACTTGCCCTTCCACGTCGCGGGAATCCCAGCAGGGCGCGCTCCCTTGACCGTCGCCGACAGACCATGCGTATCGATCTTCAAGTCGGTGAGCGTGAGTTCCTTGCGCTCGCGCTCGTCGGTCTCGTCGCGACGAACCCAGATCATCGTCGCCGTCGTCGCCTTCGCAGTGAGCGTGAGCTCGAGCGATTGGTAGCCATAGGGGTCCGCTCCGACTTGCTTCACGCCGTAATAGCGCCCCGACGGATCAGCCACGGTGCGCGGGAAGAATTGCGACGTCATCAGGAGCAGCACCGCCAGTCGCGTGAGCATGCGCTCCGACTCTACCGACGTTCGTGCGCGAGGCGGACGAGTCGTTCATCGGGGACCTGCGAGGTGGACGTGCGCGACGGAACTCCGGCGACGACGCTGTCGTAGATCGTCAACCAGAACGCGTCGGTCTCGCGCGGCGTGAGCCACGCGCAGGGCAGGGTGAAACCGAGCGCACAGACCACAATCGCATGGTGCCTCGCGACGAGTTCGAGGCGCGAGAGGACTTCGGCGAGCACGCTGCCGGTGAACGGCGTGTAGAGAAAGAAGACGGTGCCGTCGTCGAGCGAAGCTGTTCTCGCGTCGGCGTGCTCGAGAGTGACTCCGCGTGCGGGCGCGGCGACGAGCTCGGGCTGCAGCTCGATGCCGCGAGTGCGCGAGCGGGTGAGGGCCGAAACGATGGCGACGACTCGACCGCGACCGGCACCGAGATCGATGAAGACGTCGCTCGCCATCATCGGCACATCGAGCACCGCGCGGCAGACCGGAGCGAGACCGCTGGCGTGGTAGCCGATCAAGTTGTCGCCGGGACTGCTGCTGTCGCGAGGTGGCGTGAGGTCGAGCAAGGTGTCGAGCGCGGCGTCGCGCTCCGAGGCAGGCAGCTCGGCGAGGGCGAGGAGCTCGGCTGCGGTCACGACCACGAGGCTATCTCTGAACTCATGTGATCTGATCTCGTCGCCTTCGCGTCGACCGCTGGCGCGCTTGCCGATCAAGCAGTCGCCGGGTCTCGCGGGAGCGGCGTCATTGCCTGGCGTAGGCCGATGGCGCGACGCCGACGAGCGCACGAAAGTCTCGCGCGAAGTGCGATTGATCGACGTACCCGAGCTCCGCCGCCAACTGCGCGAGCGGCACGTCGCGCCCCTTCTTCTCCAGGGCGAGCAGCGCCTCGTGCAACCGGTACCGCTGAATCATCCACTTCGGGCTGATGCCCACCGCCTCGCGAAACCACCGCTGCAGCTCGCGTAGATGCATTCCCGCTCGCTCGCGCAACGCCTCGACCGTCGTCACCGTTCGATCGACCGTCGCCGCTTGCACCAGCCCCGCCAACAACTCGGCGTCGGCACTCGGCTCGGGAACCAGCGCTGAGAAGAACTCCGTCGCCACCACGACGCGCGCATGATCATCACGCGCCGCTCGTAACGCATCGCGATAACGCCGCGCCCGCTTCGCTCCAACCACTTCTCCGAGCGAAACGATGCGATCCGTCAACGCCGAGACCGAGCTGCCGAGCACTCCGTGAAACGCGCCGGGCCTGAACTTCGCCGCGAACGCCCGCGACTCGCCCTCGAGCACACGCGTGTATCGGCCCGTCACGACCCCGACCACCTCGACCGCATCGCCTTCCCACACCACGTGAATCGAAGGGTGCGGCAGCGACGACTGCGCGTGCGTCTGACCTTTCGGCAAACTCCACGCGACGGACCACCAGTGCTCGATGCTCCGATTCAGCGGCGCGTCGACCTCGTACCGATGGTGCTCGTGCCTGAACGCCACCGCAGCCCGCGATTTGATCAACCCGCGCGCCGGAGCCGCCTTCAACCGAGCCATGTCGCGTTTCTACAAGTCGCCCAGCCGCGCAGCACGTACCGTCACACGCATGACCCACAAGACCATCTCCGCGTCGATCGAAGTCGCTGCACCGCGCTCCGCCGTGTGGAACGCGCTCACCAGTCCCGAAGGCGTCGCCGCGCTCTTCTTCGGCTGCCGGCTCGTGCTCGCTCCAGCGCGCCTCGAAGCAGGAGCGAAGTACGAGTACCGCGGTGACGACGGCAAGGGGAACGACATCGCGCACGTCGTCGGTGAAGTGCTCGCTGCTGCTCCGAATGAACGCCTCGTGCTCGTGCATCAGGCGGGGCCCACGTGGCAGCCGGGCCCGAAGACGTTCCGCTCGCGGCTCAGCTATCTGCTCGAGGGCGAAGGGGCGGGCACGCGTCTGCGCATCGTCCAGGATGAGATCGATTCTGACGACCCCGGCTACGCGCACAACGCCGAGGGCTGGCCCGTCTTCGCCGCGCAGGTGAAGCGGTTCGTCGAGACCGGGAAGATCTGAATCAGCGGTCGATCAACACGTCGTCGATGATCATTCCATCGACCGGGTGCGCGAGAAAAAACGCGAACGCATCGGCCTCGGTCGCGACGATCGGCTCACCCTGGCCATTGAGCGACGTGTTCAACAACACCGGCGTTCCCGTCTCGCGCCCGACGCGCTCCAGCAACCCGCCGACCAGCGTGTCTGACGCGACCGTCTGAAGCCGCGCCGTCCCGTCGACGTGCGTCACCGCTTCCAACTTCGCGCGCGCGTCGCTGCGCACCTCCGCCACCGTCGTCATGAACGGAGCCAGCCTCGGCGCGAACGGCCCGAAAAATTCCCCCGCGCGCGGAGCCAACACCATCGGCGCGAACGGACGAAACGGCTCGCGTCGCTTGATGACGCGATTGAGCCGCTCCTTCACCGCGACCGGCGTCGGCAACGACAACAAGCTCCGCTGCCCGAGCGCCCGCGGGCCCCACTCGAAGCGGCCTTGCACGAACGCGAGCACGTCTCCCTTCAGCAACCGCTCCGCCGTCGCGTCGACCACCGACGACACGCGCTGCGCACGCAACCCGAGGCCCTGTGCGAGCGCGAGCGCAACGTCGCCCGACACCGGAGCGCCCCACGCCGCGTGCTCGAACTTCGTGCGCGGCTCACCTCGCTCCGCCGCCGCGAGCAGGGCCGCACCGAGCGCTCCACCCGCATCACCTGCGGCCGGCTGCACGAAGAATTCGGCGAAGCCCGCCTCGCGAAACAAGCGCGCGTTCGCCACTGCGTTGAGACCGACCCCGCCTGCGAGACAGAGCGCTTCGGCTCCCGTCACCGCCTTCGCCCGACGCGCGAGCGCGAGCAGCGCGTCTTCGAGCACCGCCTGCAACGTCGCCGCGACGTCGGCCGCGCGTTGATCAGCCTCGTTGATCTCTCCCTCGAGCTTCCACGGAGTGCCCGGCATTCTCCGCGGCCCCAGCAACGTCTCGAGCCGCGTCGAGAACCCCACCTCGGTGTTGGTGTGCGAATC
This sequence comes from Archangium sp., assembly GCA_047600485.1. Taxonomy (GTDB): domain Bacteria; phylum Myxococcota; class Myxococcia; order Myxococcales; family Myxococcaceae; genus Archangium_A. The sequence continues at coordinate 7,431,270 of JASGKS010000001.1, read as the reverse complement.
GAAGTAGTCGAGCCCGAGCGAAAAACGCCCATCCGCGTCGAGCCGCACCAACTTCTCGAACTCCGCGCGGAACTTCGGCTGACCGAACGCCGCGAGCCCCATCACCTTGTACTCGCCCTCGTTCACTTCGAAGCCCAGGTACGCGGTGAGCGCGGAATAGAGCAGCCCGAGCGAGTGGGGAAACGCGATGCGCTCCTTGCACTCCAGCTTCCGGCCCTCGCCGAGCCAGAGCGCGGTGCTGGTGTCTTCTCCGACGGCGTCGACGGTGAGCACCGCCGCGCGCTCGAACGGAGAGGCGAAGTACGCGCTCGCGGCGTGCGACGCGTGGTGCTCGCGGTGCGTGATGCGCTCGCGCGGAACGCCCAGACCGTCAGCGAGCCCGTCGAGCACCCACAGCTTGCTGCCGAGCTGCGACGCGAGCGCGCGCGGAAATTGCCGCAGTGAGCGCGGGAACGTGCGGAGCATCGAGAGCAGCACGCGCTCCAATTTTCCGTACGGATTCTCGTAGAAGACGACTTCGTCGATCGCGCGCGGGTCGAGCTTCGCCAATGACAGGCAGGCGCGCGCTGCGGACAAGGGCAGGGCAGGGTCGTTCTTGATGCGGGAGAAGCGCTCTTCCTGCATCGCCGCGACGAGCTGGCCGTCGATGATCAGCGCGGCTGCCGCGTCGTGGTAGTTCGCGCTGATTCCGAGAATCGCGCTCACCCTCACCCCGGCCCAGTGCGGCGGCGGCTCTTCTCGATCAACGCCAGCGGGAAGAGCAGCAGGTACAGCGCTGACATCAACACCGTGTAGACGAGCCCGGTGACGAGCGCTCCGGCGCGCAGCCAGCCGCGTCGCAGTTCCCACGCTCTCGCGCTGATCAGCGAGCCGCCGAGTTCCTTCGACAGCACCAACGAATACGACTCGTGATTCACCTCGTCGCGCATCACCGCGTCGAGCAACGCCTTCGTCTTCGTGTCTGCCTTCGCCGTTCCCTCGAGCGACTGCAGCTCGTCGCGGAACATCGCCATCTGCGCGCGACCGCGCTTCTCACCCAGATGCACGAACGAAATGAACTTCGCTTCGCCGAGCCGCGTGAAGAGGTGCTCGAAATCAGATTGATACAACGACGGATCCGCCGAGCGCGAAGGGTCGAGCTCGAGCGCCCGCAGCGTGAACATCTTCGCGTGCCGCGCCTCGTCGACCGCGTGCGCCACGTATTGCGCCTTGCGCTTCACGTCGCTCGTCGCGTTCGCCGCTTCCATCATGTCGTAGAAGCTCGAGCGCTCCGCCTTCGCGAAGTCGAGCAGCATGCGCGCGGTGCTCCGCGGACTTCTCCAGCGGAACGGGCGCATCAACTTCGCGAGGAGCAGGCGAGCCACGTGTGAATCCTAGTCACGGCACCGCGCAGAACGAACCAGTCGGCCACGGCTCACAGTGGCCCTTCGCGCACGGCGTGTTCGCGTCGCACGACGGAGCGCAAATCAACATCGCCCCTCCCGCGCTCTGACCCGCAGGACACTTCGGCGGCGAGAGTGGATCTCCCCGCGGGTCCTTCTTCGGGTCGTACCACTCCGCCACCTCGACCTTCGCGTTGCTCGCCCGCTTCACGGCCTTGTCGAAGAACATCACCGGCGCCTCGGCATCGGCCGCGAACTTCAAGTTGAGCTGCTGCACGTTGCGCTGCCACATGAAGCGCGCCTTCGCGTCGTCGCCCTTCAGCACCGGCAGCAACAAAGCCACGCCCGTATCGAGCCGGAAGATGCGCGCATCACCGTGACCGCCGCTGATCAATTCGACGCCGTCGAGCCGCTCGTACCCATCGGGTGCGTCGTCATCGCGCTCTCGACACACCACGCGCAGCCACTCGCGCACCATCTTCGTCTCACACCCCGCGGCCGTACTTCCCTTCACTACGCATTCCCCGCTGCGACGCCATTCATCTTCCGTCGGAGGCCAGCTTCTCCCCTCGGGCAACGTCAGCGCGCTCTTCGTCTTCGCCGGCTTTCGAATCGCCTCTGCGATGACCTTCGCGAGCGCGGCATGCCCTTTGGGTGTGAGATGCAAATCACCGTCGAGAAACGCGCCAGGTTCCGCCGCCGCGAGCGCCGCCGTCGGGTCGACACCCATCGCTCCGATGCGCTCCGCGCGCGACACGAGATCTTCGGTGAGCACCCGCGTCGCGCTCATGTCGAGCACCGGCGCGTCGTACTTCTTCCATTCCTCAGCGCTCACCATCACGTCGAGCGGCAACGCCACCACCACCAACTTCGCGCCCACGCGGTCGCACGCTTCCTTCGTCTTCAGCAGCACCGCGTCCATCGGCTGCACGTGCGGCGCTTCACCTTCGGGCTTGAGCGCGTCCAACTTCGCGCGCAACGAGCGGCGCTTCTCGAGCAACGCGAGCAGCTCGGTGTCCTTGCCCTGCTTGGCGATTTTCTCGAGCAGCTGATCATTCTTCGCCTCGCCGACCGCGGCCATGAACAGGTGGTACGCCGTCAGCTCGACGCGCCGCGCGCCCTCGGCAAATCGCACCTCGAGGATGTCGCGCGGGTCTCCACCTTTCGGCGAGAGCGGCTTCAACTGCTCGACGTATTTGTTGTCGTCGACCGCTCGCTCGATGTGCTGCTCCAGCTGCGGAGCGAGCGCTTCGAGCTGTTTGTCGAGGTCTGCGCGCGCCTCGAGCAGCTTGCGCGCACCTTCGTCTTCCGGAGGCAACGGCGTCACGCCCGTGCCCGCGGCCGCGACGTCCTTCCACGTGCCTTCGGTCGCGAAACCCTCGGTCGCAGGAGCACCACCCGAGTGCATCCACTTCCGCAGCGCGAAGACGAGATGCGAGCGCGTCATCAGCTGTCGACGAAACGGGAACTCCATGACCTCGCTCGGTGCGGTCTCGCTGCGCACCGCCCAGCCGTCCCACACTTTGTGCCGCTGAATGTTCGGGCGATCGACCTCGAACAAGTCGTTCGCGAGGTTGAGCACGTAGACGACGGTGTGCGGTCTGCGTTGCTGCAACACCTGCTCGACCACCGCCGTGTATTCGCGCGGCCCGTACGTCGGCACTCCAGCGTTGAGCACCGTGGCGTTCAATTCCTCGCCGAGCTTCGCGCTGAACGTCTCGTTCGCTTCCACGCCCAGGCCGAACACCTGCGAGTCGCCGACGACCAGCACCTCGTTCTTGCCGGCTTCAGCTGGCCACTCCGGAGTGCGAAAGCCGTGCGAGTTGGTCGCCGCGGTGGTGACGGGGTTGGTGCCCGCGACCTGCAATTGCATCGTGGCGTTGCCCCGCAGGCGCACGCCGAGCTGCGGGTCGACCTCGTAGAAGTTCACGTGAGGGAACGCGCCGTGGTCTCGCAGGTTGAAGGCGAACTCAGCGACGATCAGCCCCAGCGTCACACCCAGGAGCACCTTCAGCACCGCTTTGATGATCCGCACGCGCGGAAGTGTATGCGACGCGTGTGCCGATACGTCCGCGCCCGAACTCTCGTTAAACTTCCGCCGTGATTCGCGTTTCGCCACTCGCCGTGTTGCTCCTCGTGGCCTGCGGGCCACAGCAGCGCGTGCCGCAGTGCAGCCCTTCGTCCACGCGGGGTGACAAGACTGCGGTCGTGGTGGTGCTCGAGGGCGCGCCCGCCGAAATCGAGATGCTGCTCCCGCCCGCGGTCTTCTGTCAGGACGGGAACCCCGTCGCCAACGCCGTGGGCACGGAAATCCTCTCGGCTTCCAACACCAGCATCGCGCACACCTTCACGCCGCCGACGTCGAGCGACACGCGCGGGTACACCACGATGGTGACGTTCACTCCGCCGGCCCCGGGCGTGTACTTCATCACGGCCCGCTTCGAGCCTTCGCTCGGCGTCGCGCGACGCCTGGTGCAGGTGCTCGCCGACCGAACCGCGGAAGTGCCTGCGCTGCGCATTCCCAACGCCATGCCGTGTGACGAGGTCGCGGGCCTCACCGAGCGCGCGGTGTGCCGACGCGGCCAGGAAGTGAGCGTGCTGCACGATGGCGGCGTCGATTTCTCCGAGCTCGGCGTGCTCGGTCTCGCGTGCTCGCAGGGAACCGCGTGGTGGTGGACGAGCTCGACGCTCACGCGCGCGGTCGAAGTCGATGGAGGTCTCGCGCGCTCGACGATTGCGCTGCCGTTCGCGCCCGGAAGTTTGTCGGTGAGCGCTGACTCACTCGTGCGCGCGAGCGCGGAGGCCATCGAAGTCACCGTGCAGGGCGACGGCGGGTTGATCAGCACCACGCGCACGCTGCCCGTCGCAGGGGCCGCGCCCGGAGCGAGCCGCAGCGGCTCGGTGCTCGGCATCGCGACTCCCACGCAGCTGTGCGCCATCGGTGACGAGCAGCCCGATGCATCAGTGCGGTGTGTCGACAGCAGCGGCCTCGTCGGCGCGGCGAGCGAAGGCGACGTCATCTGGCTGCGGGGAGCCGAGACCGGAATCATCGGCATCGCGCGCGTGACGAGCGCGACGAGAGACCCTGAAGTGCATTTCCTCGAGGCGCAGGCCGACTCGATGATCGACACCAAGGTCGCGTTCCCCGCGTTCAGCTGGAACGGGAAGTTCTTGTCGGTGCGACGCGACCTCACGCTCGAGGCGTGGCAGCCGCCGCCGGCGCTCGTGAAGCGCTCCGTCACACAGGACTTCGTGGTCTTCCAGACGCGCGAGGAAATCGTGCTCTTCCGGCGCTGAAGTTACGGACAGCCGCTGGTGCTCGCAGGCGGCGACTGAATGCCTCCGCGAGAGCAGATGCCCGCGGCGTTCAGCCGAATGCGCCCGGCGCCGCCGCCGCCACCGCCACCGCCCACGTCGTTGCCGACGTTCTGACCCGCGCCCGCACCCGTCGTTCCCGCAGCGCCATTTCCACCGTTGCCGCCGAAGACGTTGCCGTCTGCTCCGCCCTGCGCTTGCGAGCCCGACTCGGTGCCGTTCTCTCCGTCTTCGCCCTGGAAGAGCGAGCCGCCCTCGCCACCACCGCCGCCGTTCGCCGCGAGCACCGACATCGAGTTGAGCGTCAACGTCGTCGCCTCGAGCAGAATCGCGCCGCCGCTTCCGCCACCCGCGCCCGCTTCACCGCCGGTGTCTCCGCCGGGACCACCGCGGCCCGGAGCCGTGATGATTCCATTCACCGTCAGCACCGCCGCTGCCGTGAGCTGCACCGAGCCGCCACCGTTGCCTCCGGTGTTGGTTCCATTTCCGCCGCGGCAGCCGCCGCGAATCGGCTTGAGATCATCAGTGCCGTTGGCTGCGCCGACCGTTCCGGCGCCGCCACCTCCGCTCGTGCCGCCGATGGCACCCGCGCTGCCGAACCCGCCGCCGCCGCCACCACCTCGACCGCTGCCCGAGCCCTGCGTGCCGCCCGCACCACCGTTGCCGCAATCGGACGGCGCGTTCTGATTCGCCGCGAGAATGCGCGCGCCGTTCGCGATGGTGACGCTGCCGGTGACCGCGAAGATGGCGGGTCGGTCGCCGGTGAGCGTCAACGTGCCCGAGCTCATCGTCAGCGACGCGAGACGGAACAACACCGTCGATTGGCCATTGGTCGGAGTGATGAGCACGAACGGCGGCAGCGACGCGCCGCACGAATTCGCCGCCATGCTCGGTGAGCCACCCGCGGTGTTGATGGTCACGTCACACGAGATGTTGAGCGTCGCTCCCGCACTCGCCGGGAGTTGGTTCTCGGTGAAGTTGCTCGTCGTGAACGGGAACAACGGCGGAGGCGCGCTGGTGCACGTCGCCATCGAGTCGCAGCTGCCCGGTGTCGTCATGCCCGCGTCGCACGCCTGGCCGGTGCGCGGAATGAACTGACACGTTCCCATCGAGTTGCAGCCGTTGCTGGTCTGACACTGGTTCGGGTTGCACGTGACGCGCGTGCCGAAGCAACCGCCGTCGCCGTCGCACGTGTCGGAGATGGTGCAGTTGTCTCCATCACTGCACGTGCCCGTTCCGAACGCGCTCAGCGGATACACGCACGCGCCGAGCGGCTCGGTGCACATACCCGGAGCGTCGTGACACGCCGGCGGAGACATGCAGCCCGCGAGCGTCGTCGAGCCGCACACGCCGCTGTTGCAGACATCTCCCAGCGTGCACGCCAACCCGTCGTCGCATGAGGCCGTGTTCGGCGTGTAGCTGCAGCTCGCGCCCGCATCGGGTTGACACGTCCCGACAGGGTCGAAGCACACCGACGGAGGCATGGTGCACATCACGTCGTTCGTCTTCTCGCAGCCGCCGTCGGCGACGCAGCGGTCACCGAGCGTGCACGCGTTCGAGTCGCTGCAGTTCTGCGCGAGGCACTGCGGGTCCGCGCAGTCGATGAGCATGTCGAGGTCGTTGTCGAGGCCGTCGTTGCACACCGTCTCGACCAGCTGCATGCACGAGGTGCCGACGCACACGCCGCCGTTCGCGCACGGCTGATTCATGCACATCGTGTCGGCGCAATCGGCGAACGAATCGCAGTCGTCGTCGAGCAGGTTGCCGCACGACTCGGTCGCGCCCGGGTACACGTTGGGGTTGGTGTCGTCGCAGTCTTGCGGCGGAGAGAAGCCGTCGTGGTCGGCGTCGACGCCCGCGTCGGTGCCTGCGTCGAGGCCGGCATCGCTGCTGCCTGCGTCGGTTCCGCCATCGACGCTCGCGTCGAGTTCACCGCCGCCGTCGATTCCTGCGTCGTTGTCGCCAGCATCGACTGCGGCGTCCATCTCGCCCGCGTCGACGCTCGCGTCCGTTCCTCCGTCGGGATCGAAGCCGCCGTCGTTCTGCGAGTTCACCGGACGCAGCGTGAGCGTCACCATGTTCACCGGGAACGTGAACGTCGCTTCTGCCGGCTCGCTCAATTCTCCCGGAGTCTCCTGGCCCGCGCTGCACGCGCGGTCGAGGTAGCCGCGCGCGCGCACGGTGATGGGGTTCGTCAAACCGTTGGGGCCGATGCCGACCACGCGCTCGGTGTCCATCGCGCTGATGCTCATGCCGAGCGTCTCGCGCGTCTCGTCGCCGTCGAACGCGGTGACCTTGATGCACTGACTCAGCAGGCCCGGCTCGAGCACCACGCGCACGCGAACGGCGCCGTCGCGGGGCGGGGCGGAACACGACGCGAGCACGAACGCGACCACCGCGGCCGGAATGGCGAGGCGAAGCAGGGAGCGCGTCATGGGCGACACATTCTACGTAGAGTGCGGCGCCATGAAGAAACCAGAACCGACGACTCCGGCGACCCAGGCCCGTTGGGAGGCGCTCGCGAAGTCACTCGCCCCACGCGGAGTGGAGCTCAGCGCGATGTTCGGAATGCCTGCGCTCAAGCTCGAGGGGAAGGCGTTCGGAGGGCTGTTCGGCAACGGCATCGTCTTCAAGCTGAAGGGCGACGCGCATGGCGAGGCGATGAAGGTGAAGGGCGCGGTGCTGTTCGACCCGTCGGGGACGGGGCGCGCGATGAAGGAATGGGTGGTGATTCCCTGGGCCGCGCAGAAGTCGTGGGACGCGTTTGCTGATCAGGCCGTGGCTGCGCAGAAGAGCGCAGCACTTCCGAAGAAGAAGCCAGCGAAGGCTACGCGTAGAGCTCGCTGAGCGGGCCGGGCGCGATGCGGTTGGTGCCTTCTGCTCCGAACATGTCGAACGTGGCGTCGCCGAACGCGTGCCCGAGCGAGTTGAAGACGTTCGACATCTGACGATTCGCGCTCGCTCCGTCGCGCGGGAAAATCACGGTGCGGCCGTCGGTCTTGAGACCCAGCGCGTTTCCGCCGACCAGCAACAGGGGCCACTCCACGCCCGTCGCGTGGTGCTGCTCGCCGTTGTCGGACATGTAGACGATGGCGGTGTGGTCGAGCATCGAGCCCGTCGCTCCCACTTCGGGAGTCGACTCGAGCGTGCGCGCGAGCTGCGCGACGAGGTCGACGTGCTTGCGCGTGATGGCCGCAATCGCCGTCCAGTTCGCGGGCGTGTCGATGCCGTGCTGCAAGTCGTGACGACCCGACTGCGTCAACGCGGAGTCGTACCGCACGTCGAAACCACTCGAGCCCGACGCGAGCACCACCACGTTCGTCAACCCGCCGAGCAGCGCGGCCGTCGCAATCTGGAATTGTGCTTCGAGCCACTTCATCGAGTCGGGCGTGCCCGAGCCCGCGAGGAGTGGATTCATCGACGGTGATACCGGCAACAGTGGCCGCACCGACGGGCCCATCGACATCAACACGCCTTCGCGCGCGCGAAGGTTGTCGAGCGAGGTCAAGTAGCGCTCGAGCTTGAGGCGCTCGTTCGAGTTCCCCTTGAACGTCGCCAGCGCCGCGCGCACGTCGTCACGCGCGAAATCGAAGAGCATCGAGCGCTCCTGGCCCGAGCCTGCTCCGCCGACGATGGAGCCGAAGAGCGTGTCGTACGCGAGCGTCGGGTTCACGAGGATGCCGGCGGGTTTGCCGAGGCCGAAGCTGCAGGTCTCGTAGACGATGGGCGTGAGCGAGGACGACGTGCCGAGTCGAATCGCGTCGAAGGGAGCGGTGCGCTTGAGGCGTGGCGCCATCACGGCGTCGAAGGTTGCGGCCGAGCCGTTCACTGCGCAGGAGAGCGCGCCGGTTCCGCTCGAGTGGCCGCCTCCACTGATGGTCGAGGAGAGGCCGAGCACCGTCGCGGAGCGATTCACCAGCGAGATGGCCGGGCCTGCGGCTGCGAGCGGGTTGAGACACAGCGCCGTGGCGAGTTGATCATTCGCGAGGGTCAGCGCTTGCGCCGGGTACGTGTCGGCGAAGTTGTGCCGCGAGCCGACGGCGGTGTTCCCGAGCGAAGTTCGGGCTGCCATCGTCAGGAACGCTTCGGGGTAGATGCCGTTGCACTCGAGCACCAGGACCAAACGCGCTGGCGTCGGGTTTTGCGCGAGCGCTTCGTTGATCAGTGGCGCGAAGAGTGAGGCTGCGGCGCCCTTGAGGAATGATCTTCGTTTCATGTTTCACCCTCACCCCGACTTTTCGCGTTGATCATTCTGCTGCTCCAGGGACTCGGCGCGACTTCCACGTGTCGCTCTGCAGCAGCGCGCTCACCATCGAGTTGAACGAGCCGTTGTTCGTGTCGTACGCCTGCTCCATCGAGGCCAGCGTGCACGCGTCGGTGCGATTTTCTGCGCGGCCCATGAAGTAACGGAACGTGTGACGCACGAAGCAGCGCTTCACCCACGGCGACGCCGCCAGCTTCTCGCTGAACTCCACCGCGTCGCGCACCGGCCCGTTCAACGTCGGGTCGGGCAAACCGCTCAACACCGTCGTCCCATCGGGAGGCTTCCAGCCACCATCGGCCGCGTGGTCTTCGACGCGCAAATAGCCCGCGTGGTTGTAGAGCTCGAACGGATACCCGAGCGGGTTCATCAGCGAGTGACAGCCCTGGCACTGCTGGCTCGCCGTCGCCTCATCGAGTCGCGCGCGCGCGTTCTTGTTCGCCGCGTGTGGACCGACCATCGCTTGCACGCGCACCGACGACAGCGGAGGCACCCAACCGCACAGCAGGTTTTCCCGCACCCACTTCCCGCGGTGCACGATGGACGGGTCGTCTTCGAAGTTGCCGCCGTGCGCTCCGAGCCACGCGGGGTGCGTCAACACGCCGGCGCGCTCGAGCATCGGCATCATGCGCCACCGCTCGGCGTTGGTCTGATTGATGACCACCTCGGTGCCGTAGATTTGTCCCGTCCACTGAATCGCGCTCGCTGAAGAACCACCGTTCACGTTCGCCGGCAGGAAGTACTGCCGCGTGGTGAGCAGGTTGCGCAGCACGTCTTGATCATTCACGACCACGCGCGCAATCACGTCGTCCATCTGCTGCGTGAGGATCGACTCGTAGCCGTAGTACCCGTCCATCAAGTTGCCGTACGAGGAGAGCTGCCGTCGATACGGCGACGTGTCTCCATCGTCGTAGGCCGACGTCGCCTCGGGGCGTTCTTTGAAAATCGACGCGACGTTCGAATACCCGAGCCACTCGCGGAAGAAGCCCTGCACGCCGTCGCCGAGCCAATACTCGCCGCGCGCGTTTCGCCGCTCGACGCGCCAGTCCATGATCAGATCGAACCGCGTCGCGTCGGTGCCGCCGGCGTACTTGCGGTACAGCTGATCAACCACCGCGCCCTGACGAATGCCTCCATCGCGCGCGGCGTCGGCGATGTCGGCCATGTGACCTTCTTCGGGTGCCGAGAAATCGGGGTACACCCACAGCGGCGTCGCGCCCGGAGCGCGCTTGCCCACCGCGTACGCGAGCTGCTGCGCGAGCTGCCAATCGGTCAGCGTCACGCGGCCGGCGTCGAGCGATGTGTCGCCGAACTCTTCGCGGAACATCGCGCCCGTCGTGAGCCACGCCGCGTTCGAGATACGCGTGATGCTGTGCGTGCGCGTGTCGTCGTCGAAGCCGCCGTCCGGAGTGACTTCCTGCATGATGACCGCGGTCGCGAACGTCTGCAGACGGTCGAGCTCGTCGGTGCGCGCCGGGCGGAAATAGACGCCGTGCTCGAGGAACTCCGAGAGGTAGTGCCGCACGCACGCCGCGTTGGGCCGGAACTGTTGGTACATGCAGCGCAGCGAGGTGTCGTTGCGCAGACGCTCGAGGCGGTTGCTCCCGGTGTACGGCCCCGCCCATGGAGGACCTGCCTCGCTCACGATGGGCAGGAAGATTTCGATCATCGACTCATCGAGCGTCTCGTCGCGCGAGTAACTCGAGTAGCGCTCGCTCGCGCTCGGGTCGAACGGGTTGTCGAAGAAGCTAAAGCCGGTCCAGCTGCGCGTCACCGAGCCGCCGACGTTGCGCGTCCATTCCCAGCGATTGAGTCGTCGCATCCGCGTGGGCGCGTCGCTCTCGACGCCGGCGTTGCACATGAAGAGTTCGTTCTGCGGAATCAGGTTCGGGTCGGGGTCGATGACCACTCCGCCGCCGTCGGTGCCGCCGTCGTTCTGCTGCTGCATCGGGCACGCGGGAAGTCCGGCGTTGATCCACGTCTCGACGAGCGCAATTTCATCGGCCGTCGCCACGGCCTCGGGCTCGGGCGGCATGCGGAGCACCGGCTCCTTCATTCTGATCAGACAGCGCTCGGCGTTGCTCTTCGTCGCGTCGGTCTGCGACGGAGCGCGCAGCGCCGCGAGCGTGTTGAGCGAGACGGGCGCTCCGTTCATCGGCACCACGCCGTGACACGACACACAGCGCGCCGAGAGCAGCTGCTCGACGCCACAGCCCGAGACCTCGGCCGCGCCGCCATCACCTGCGCCGGTGCCGCCGCCCGAGCCGCCTCCGGTGCCACCACCCGAGCCGCCACCCGTCGGACCGCCCACGATTCCCGGGCAACCGGTGACGCAGGCTGCCACTGCGAAGACCATCAGGACTCGCCGCATGGGCGCAGAGTAGAGCCGATCTCAGCAAAATCGTGCGGCTGCGCTTTCTCGTCACCTGAGAGTGTCAGTCACTCGAGTTTGCAGCAGAAACCAGCACGTCAGAGGTGAGACAATCTGCAGAAGGGTAGCCCCTGATCATGAATCGCCTCCTCCTGAGCATTGCTGCAGTGCTGGCGCTGACGAGCTGCGAAGGCTCGCTGGTCGGCCCGCGCGCGGAGCGGCCCGTCGTCACGCCGCCCGTCATCGACGATCCAACCACTCCAGAGAAGTGCGAGCCCACCGGCCAGGAAGTGCAGAAGCTGCTGCGCGTCTCGAACTACGAGTACCAGGCGATGGTGAGCGACGTGCTCGGCATCGACGTCACCAACGACTACTTCACGCAGTGGACGCCCATCGCGCAGGTGTACGGCTTCGACACCATGAGCGAGCAGCGCATCGACTCGCAGGCGCTCGAGGTGCAGCTCGACACGACCGAGCGGCTCGCGAAGACGATTCTCGCCACGCCCGCGCTCGTCTCGCACTGCCCGACGCCCGCGCAGCCGCAGACTCCGGTGTGCACGGTGAAGCAGAGCTATTCGGGCACCATCGACTTCAGCGACACGCAGGGCCGTGACTGCTGGTCGTACCGCGACAGCGCGAACACGATGATGTCGTTCGACAACACGCGCTCGCTGTGGCGCAAGTTGCCCGACGAGAACGCGCTCATCTGGGCGACGGGCATGCACCCGGGCTCGACGGTCGACCCGGTGATGCGGTGGACCACTCCGCTCGATGGAACCATCGCGTTGACGGGCTCGTTCGCCGACGCAGACCCGGGTGGTGGCGACGGCGTCATCGTCAACATCCGCCGCAACGGCAACGCCATCTGGACGCAGACGATTCCGAACGGTGGCAACGCGAGCTTCTCGCTGAACGTGAACGTGGTGCGCGGCGACTTGCTCGACTTCGTGGTCAGCCCCAACGCGAACCCCAGCTACGACACCACGGGCCACACCATCTCGATGGCGTACACGGCCACTCCGCTGAAGGCCGCGTGGACGTGGGACAACTGCGTCGGGCCGCTGGTGACGCGCATCGCGAGCCACGGCTTCCGTCGCCCGGTGCGCGCCGACGAGACCACCGACTACCGCGCGCTCTTCGAGTCGCAGCGGCAGGCCGCGAGCGCTGCCGGTTTCCCCGAGCCTGTGGATGAGGCGATGCAGGCGGTGCTGCAGGCCGTGCTGCTCTCGCCGAACTTCACCTTCAAGCCCGAGCTGGTGCCCAACGGTCTCGACACTTCGGAGCGCGCGTACGGCACCGCGTCTCGCCTCGCGCTGTTCTTCCGCAGCTCGGTGGCTGATCAGGAATTGTGGACGCTCGCCGAGAGCGGCGCGCTGAATGATCAATCAGTCGTGAAGGCGCAGGCCGCGCGGTTGATCGAATCGGACAACGCGCGCTTCACGCGGCACTTCGGTGGCCAGTGGCTCGACTTCCGCGAGGGGCCCGACCTGGGTCCGCTCACCGCGTCGATGATCGCCGAGCCGCGCGACGTGTTCGCCGAGGTGTTGAAGAGCGACCTGCCCGCGGAGCGGTTGCTCTCGCCCGGCTTCACGATGGCCGACGCCTCGCTCGCGTACCACTACAGCCTCGCGTTCCCGATGGGGAACGACCTGGTGCGGAAGATCAACGGCAACACGCGCGGTGGTCTCTTGCAGCAGGCGCACTTCCTCACGCGCACCGCGACGGGCTCCGAGTTCCGCCGGCCGATTCACCGCGGGCTGTGGGCGTTGACGCGTCTGTTGTGCCGCTCGCTGCCGCACCTCGACGCCGCGACGCTCGAGGAGATCAACGCGTCCATCATGAACATCGATCGCAGCCTGCCGCTCGCGCAGCAGATGGCCGCGCACCGCAGCGCCGCGACGCGCTGCTCGGGTTGCCACAACATGATGGACCCCATCGGGCTCGCGCTCGAGAAGTACGACAAACAGGGCCTGTGGCGTGACGCGTACCCCAATGGAGCGCCCATCACGTCCGACCTGAAGCTCGACGGCGTCACGGTGGCCGACCCCAACCAGCTCACCACCGCCATCGAGAACAACCCCGACTACCGCGCGTGCGTCGCGCAGAAGTTGCTGACGTTCGGGTTGAACCGCGGGCCGCTCGACGGAGAGCTGTGCGTGGCTCGGCAAATCGCGCGGCCGATGGACGGCTCGACGCCCACACTCAAGCAGATGACGCTCGACGCGCTCGACCGCTCGATGCAGCTCACCGAGGTGACGCCGTGAAGCTCGACCGCCGCCTCGTCCTCAAGTCGCTCGGCATCTCGTTGTCGTTGCCGCTGCTCGCTCCGCACGTCGCGCGCGCGCAGCAATCGACGCAGCGCAAACGCTTCATCGGTGTCTACGTGCCCAACGGCGCGCACATGCCCAGCGGCGTCGACGGAAACTGGAACTGGAGCGAAGCGCTCGCGCCGCTCGTCTCGAACAACCTGCAGAGCAACGCGATGATCGTTCGCGGGTTGTTCAACGGCTTTCCGGGGCACGACCCGCACTGGCAGAACTGCGCTGGCTTCTTGTCGGCCGAGCCGATGGTGCTCGGTGACCCGGGTGTTTCACGCTGCGGAAAGACGCTCGATCAATTCGCCGCGGATCGCTGGCCGTCGTCGATGCGCTCGCTCGAAATCGGCGGCATCTACTACCACGTGCACCCGTTGAACGATCACCCCGGGTACTCGAACGACTACCTCAACCGCATCTCGTGGCAGGCGCCCGACAAGTTCCGCTCGCCGATTCCGCACCCGCGGCAGCTGTTCGAGAAGTTGTTCGGCGCCGAGGCCGGGAGCGCCGCGCAGATTGCGTATCTGCACGATCGCAAGCGCAGCGTGCTCGACTCGTTGCACAAGGACGCGACGCGGTTGTCGAATCGTTTGCCCGCCACGTATCGCCCGGTGCTCGCGTCGTACATGGACACCGTGCGCGAGGTGGAGAACGGGCTCGGCCAGGTGAACACCTGCACGCCTCCGTTCGGCGCTCCGACGCAGGACTTCACGCTGCCGAATCAGAACTACGTGCTGCGGTTCCAGCTGATGCACCAGATGATCGTGCTGGCGATGCAGTGTGGCCTCACCAACGTCGCGAGCATCATGTACGGCCCGGGCGTCTCGGAGCAGATGACGTTCCCCGAGAGCCTCGGCAGTGGACCGGGCCACCACGCGGTCGCGCACCACGGCGGCACGCAGTCGTCGATCGATCGCTTGAAGCAGGTGAACGTGGTGCAGACCGGGTTGCTCGCCGACCTGCTCGTGAAGCTGCGCACCGCGAACCTGCTGAACGAGACGCTGGTGATGTACGGCTCCGACATGTCCGACGGAAACGTGCACCTCTCGGAGAACCTGCCGATGCTGCTGTGCGGCGGAGGCAGCGACCTCAAGTTCGGTCAGAGCATCGGCAGCGCTGCGACGCGCCGCCCCATCTCCGACCTGCACATGGACATCGCGCGGCTGCTCGATCTGCCGCTCACCACGTTCGGCTCCGGAGTGATGGCCAGCACCGGTCAGTCACTCGGCGTCACGGTCTGATCAGCTGATCACTGCAGCGGCCAGCGCTCACCGAGCAGCGCGATGATGGTGCTGATGACCTGCGTCTCCTCGCGGCCCTCGACGAGCTGCTGACCGGGCCAGTCGGCGCGCACCAACAAGTCGCGGCACGAGTAGCCGGTGTCGCGCAGATTCGAGTCACCATCGCCGCAGCCCTCGGCGTTGAACACCGTCGGCTTGCCGTAGAAGGTCAGCACCGTGCGGCCGTTCTCGGTCACTGCGCGCACCGCGAACCACGAGCCCACGTCGCGCGACACGTAGTTCTGCTCGCGCATCGCGCTGGTCTCGCTCGGTGGAGTCGACGGCTGCGTGCCCGCGGGGTTGGCGGCGCCCGAGCTGGTGGTCGCTCCGTTGGGAGGCGGCTGGTTGCCGTACGTCGGATTGCCGTACTGGTCGTAGCCCGTGGGCTGCGGGTTGTAGGGCTGGTTGTTGTTGCCGTACTGGTCAGAGCGGCCGCGGCGGTTGATGCGGTCGCGGTTGCCCTTCATGAAGAGGACCTTGTTGGTCGGGCTGACGTCCTTGCGGTCGTAGACGATGAAGCCGCGGTCGCTGAAGAGCTGCTCGACGGCGGGGAGCACCTCGGCCTGCGGGCGCGCGACGGCGATGGTCGCTCCGGCCTGCGTGAGGAAGGTGAGGCTCGAGGTCTTGATGTTGCGCATCGGCGTGCAGCTGGCGGCGACGGCAATCAGGAGCAGCGGCAGGAGCTTTCGCATGCGCGCTGCATAGCACTCAGAAGGCAAATCCCAACGACAGCTCGGTGTCGATGACGAGCGACTGCGTGCCGAGCGTGTCACGCGAGATGGTCGCCGCCTGCAGGGCCGCGGCGTCGGTGCGGTCTTTCGGAGTGACGGTGTAGGCGCCGTAGCCGAGGCCGAAGCGCGTGGTGATGCGCAGCCACGGGAGCGGTGCGAAGCGGAACCCGGCCTGCGGAATGAGAGACCACTGCGAGTTGACGAGGTCGGTGCGGTCCATGCCCTCGGTGGTGTGCACCATGTAGTAGCCGAAGCCGCGGCGCAGACCGGCCTTGAGGCCGATGAAGAGGCCGGGCGCGAAGTCGAAGAAGAAGCGGTAGGTGAGGGCTCCGCCGAAGGTCCATTGGTGGCTGCCGACGTGCTCGCTGCCCTGGTGCACGTGAATGAAGTCGAACGTCGCCATCACGCCGTGGGAGCCGAAGCGTCGCTCGTAGAAGACTTCGTACGAGCCGACGTTGAGGCGGAGGAAGCCTGCGAAGCCGACGACACTCGCGCCGATGAGGTTGTCTCGGGGTTCATCTTTCGCGAATGCCGAGGTTGAGAGGAGCAGCGCGACGAGGAGCGTTTTCATACGCGAGGTGTCGCACGGGGGTGCGTTGGCTTTCCGGCACGACCCGCCAGTGATGCGGCACGACACGCCAACTGCTTTGAGGACAGTTTCACACGCCCCAACGTTGCATCGCGCGACGCAACGACGCCGTGTCCGCGTACCCCAATTGATCAGCGACCTCATCGAGCGGCACCGCCCGCGCGCTCAGCTCGCGCGTGAGGTCTCTGCGCGCCTGATCAACCAGCTCGCGAAAATTCGCTCCCTCTTCCTGCAACCCGCGCTGCAGCGAGCGCTCACTCAACGCCAACTTCTTCGCGACCTCGCGAATGCCGGGCACGCGGCCCTTCATCGATTCCCGCAGCGCGCCGTACACCAGCGCCGACGTTCCACGCCGCGGCACGGTCTGCTGCAACACCTGCGACGCGAGTCGGTCGAGCACCTGCGACGTCATCGGGTCCGCCGACAACACCTTCGCCTTCGCGTCCTGCGCGGAGATGGCGAGACCCGTGCTCCCCGCTCCCCAGGCGACGTTCGGCGTGCCGAGCAGCTGCGCGACCTGCGCCGCCACCTTCGGCTTCGCGTGCCCGAACCACACGCGCGTGGGCTTCACGCTCGCGCCCGTCACGCGCTGCATCTGCGTGAGCACCGTCGACACCCACAGCTCATTGCCATGTCGCGACAGACCTTCGGGCTCACCCGCGATGCGATGGTCGAGCGTCTCTTCGCGCTCGTTCGCTTCGACGTGCAGCTCCACGTACACGTTGAAGAGCCCGATGAGCGCCGGCACCGCATGCAGCGCCTCGCCGAGCGTCTTCGCGCTGCGACACGCGAGCTGAATCACGTCCCACGTGCTCGGCGGCAACGACTGGCCCACCAGCACACCCATCAACGGCTCGCCGCATTCCCGCTCGGCCTCCGCGTGAAAGCGATGCAGCGCCGGCAACGTCATCTCGACCCACGGCTGCGCGTTCGCGTCGGCGGGCAACTGCGCACGTCGAAGCAACGCCCGCACGTCACCGCCGCGCTGCTCGACGAAAGCGCAGATGGGCCCGACCACGTGCACCCGGAAGCGCGACTTGAGGACCATGCCGCCGCGCATCGAAACGGATTTTCGCGGCCGCCTCCACTCATCCCCGAAAGGGACTCAGGAGGTCACGTGCAGCGCTCGCGCTTCTTCGCAGTGGTCGTGGTGTCGCTCACGGCCTGTCAGACGTACGAGTTCAACCGGGTCGAGCCATTCACCGTCAGCCAGCACACCGAAATCATCATCTTCGCCAGCCACCGGCTGAAGCCGAACGTGATGCTGCTGGTCGACAACTCGGGCTCGATGCTGTTTCCCACCGACCCGACCAACCCCGCCTGTCCCGCGAACTGCGGCAACTCGCAGAACAACCGCTGCCCTGCGACCTGCCCCACGCGGGTCAGCGAAATGCGCGCAGCGATGGACTCGTTCCTCACCAACCGCGGCACGGTGGCGCGCTTCGGGCTCACGGTGTTCCCGCAAGCCGATGCTGACCAATGCCGGCCACCCGTCATCGTGAACGAGAGCATTCCCGGGGCGACGCTCAACGATGAGGGAACTGATCAGGCGTTGATCAGCAACGCCGGCCGCGTGAACACCACGCTGCGCGCCATCACCAACAACCCCATCGGCGGCACTCCGACGGGCGCGGCGCTGGAGTTCGTCGGCACCAACCCCTCGCTGCTCGACCTCGAAGACCAGCGCGACGACCTGGTGATTCTGCTCACCGACGGCGTGCCGAACTGCAACGCGCAGAACCCCGCGGCCATCTGCGACTGCGTGGGCGCGGGCTGTCCGGCGGCGCGCACCAACGCCTGCGCCTGCACGCTCGGCGCGTGTGACCTCGGAGCCAACCGCTGCGCCATCGGCTGCCTCGATTCCGACAACGCCGTGGCGCAGGTGAAGTCGTTGTTCCAGCGCAACATCCGCACGGCGGTGGTGGGCTTCGGGGCCGACGTCGTGTCGGGGCCCGGCCCGGCGGTGCTGCAGGCGATGGCGAACGAAGGTGGCTTCGCGCGCACGTGCCCGAACGGAACGACCGCGGAGTGCGGCGGCGGAGCGTGCGACACCACCACGCACCAGTGCGCGCAGAGCTTCTACGCCGCTCGCAACGCGACCGAGCTCGAGGAAGCGCTCGCGAAAATTTCCGAGCCCGTCGTCGACATCTGCCAATTCAGGCTCAAGGAGCGACCGAGCCAGCCGGGCTACCTCGCGGTCCTCATCGACGGACAGAACGTGAGCCCGAGCGACGCGACCTGGCACTACGACGAGCCGCAGAACGCGGTGCTCTTCACGGGCGCGCTCTGCACGCGGCTGACGAACTCCACGCCGCGTGAACCGGTGAACGTGCAGTTCCGAGTCGTGCAGACGCTCTGAATCGCGCACACTCCGCTCGTGCCGACGACGATTGAACTGACCGTCCTCAACGGAGACATCCTCGACGTCGAAGCCGACGTGCTCGCGGTGAAGTACGCGCAGGGCTTTCATTCTTCCGACGGGCTGGTGGCCGACCGTCTCGCCACCAAGGGCATCTCGAAACGCTCGCTCGAGGCGCCGGTGAACGCGCCGCGCTTCACTCCGTCGCAGGGAGCGTTGCGCGCGACCGACGTGCTCTTCCTCGGCACCGTGCCGTTGAGTCACCTCGGCTACCACGACGTGCGGATGTTCGGTTCGCGCACGCTCGAGGTGTTGAAGGAACGCGGCGGCCCGGTGCGCACGCTCGCGCTCACCGTGCACGGCGCGAACTGCGGCCTCGACGAAGGCGAAGCGGTGCTCGCGTTGGCGGGCGGGCTCATCGACGGCATTCAGCGCGGCGCGTTGCCGGCCACGCTGCAGAAAATCGTCATCGTCGAGAAGCGCGAGGCGCGCACCAAGCGGCTGCACCAGACGCTGGTGACGAAGTTGCCCGGGCTGCCGGGCGTCACGCTCGGTGGAGACACGTTCCGCATCGAGCGGCCGTCGAGCCAGTCGGCGGTGGTGGTCGAGAAGCCGCCCTCACTCCCGACGCACGGTGTGCAGTCGGTGGAGCAGAAGCCGCACGCGTTCGTCGCGATGCCGTTCGCTCCGGAGTTCGAGGACGTCTTTCACTACGGAATTCAGAACCCGGTGCACGCCGCGGGGCTGCTCTGCGAGCGCGTCGACGCGGCGGTGTTCGAGGGGCTGATCATTCAGCGCATCTTGACGCGCATCGAGACGGCGAAGGTGGTGGTCGCCGAGCTCACGGGCGCGAACCCCAACGTGTACCTCGAGGTCGGCTACGCGTGGGCCTCGAAGGTGCCCACGATTCTGCTGGTGCGTGACGTGAACGAGCTGCGGTTCGACGTGAAGGGGCACCGGTGTCTGCAGTACCGCAACATTCGCGAGCTCGAGACGCTGCTCAGCAACGAGCTGCGCGCAGTGTTGCCTTCCGCTCAGCGCTGAGACGACAGCATCGACAAGAGCGCGCGCAGGCCCGGCGAGACGCGCGTGAATTCCACGCCCATGCGGTGCCAGGTGCTCGCCATCGGGTTGCCGGCCTGCACCCACTTCACCTTGCCGGAGAAGGTGAGCTCCTTGTTGCCGTGGAGCACGTAGCCGGTGACCGCTTCACCCGCGGTGCGGATCATCGTGGTCTCGATGCAGAAGCCGGCCGACGAGAGGTCGGAGCTGAGCGCCGCTCGGCGATCGGTCGGCGCACGCTGCGGCGACGCGATGCTGATGGGCAGGCACTTCGAGATACGTTCATGTTTGCGCTGGTGCATGCCTGTAACGGTGTCACGCGCGCAGCCCTGATCAATTTTTCGGCTTGCAGTTCGGGAAGCCCGGCAGCTTTCCGTGCGCCGCTTTGTGGAGCGCGTCGTAGTCCTTCTGGCTCAACGCCCCGCGCCAGAAGGTCATCGCCACCTCGCCCCAGGTCCCCACCCAGTCGGGAGGCATCAACGCAGGGTCGAACTTCGTGCCCGGCGGCGGCTGCGGAACGGGCGCGGTGACGTACAAATCTCCGAGCGAATGCGGCGGCAACTTCAGCTCGAGGATTTTCTTCTCCAACGTCTTGAAGTCGATCTTCCCCGTCTTGTGTTCGAGGACGAGCTTCAACGTGCGCGTGTAGTCAGCGCTGCCTTCGGTCATCTTTCCGTCGTCGGGAGGCGTGTCGGCCATCGCGGTCGTGGTGAAGCACAGGAGAGCAGCAATGAGCAGTGAGCGCATGAGCGGTGAACGTACGCGGGTGGTGCTCATTCAGCACGTCCTCGAGCTCTCGCAACGGAGCAACACCGGCCGTCACGCGAGCGGCGTCGTGCCGTCGCTCGACGTGCGCGTGTTCGGAGCGCAAGGAGCGCCGCTGCGGGTCGATGATCTCCGCGCTGATCAGGACGTGTGGTTGTTGTGGCCCGGCGGAGACACCGCGGTGCCCGTTCCGAAGCCGCGAACGCTGGTGGTGCTCGACGGCTCGTGGAGTCAGGCGCGGAAGATGATGCAGCGCGTGCCCGAGCTGCGGAAGCTGCCGCAGTGGTGCGTGCCGCCGCGCGAGGGAAGGGTGAGTCTGCGCGCTGCTCCTGATGGTGGGATGTCGTCACTCGAAGCGATGGCCGCTGCGATTGAGTTGCTCGACGGCGTCGAGGCCGCGGCTCCGGTGCACGCGGCGCATGAGGCGTTGGTTCAGAAGCAGTTGCGCGAGCGTGGATACGTCGGTCCGATGAAGTGAGATCAGCGGAGCGAGATTCCGTCGTTCGGCAGTCCCGTCCACGTGAGGGCGGGCACCAGGCCGAGCCACGGGTCGGTCGCAGGCGTCAGGAACAACCGCGCGTACACCTCGCGATTCAAATCCTTCAACGCGACGTTCGGGTTCTCCTGCAGCCAGCGATGAATCACCGCGTGCAGCGCGTACTCGTTGCGCGCCGTGTCGGCCGCGATGCTGTCTTCGAGGCGGCTGATCATCTGCTTCGCGAGCGCGTCGCTCAGCCTCGGCACGTCGGGCGACGTCACGTCGACCGGGTTCTTCGACAACACCAACGCGCGACTGCGAGCGTCGAGCTTCGAGCCCTTCGCGCGCACCGACGCGAGCCGTTCCCACGGCGTCGGGTCTTTCTCGAGCTGCGCTCCACCGTCGGGCACCAGTCCGCGCACCATCGGCAGCTCGACCATCGCCTTGGGCATCGCCATCGGCACGGCGTCACGGCTCGACGGCCACACTCCCGCGATGTCGAGCCCGGGCAGCGTCGGCAACGAGAAGCTCACCTGCGTGATGCCCGCGGCCTTCTGATCAGCGTTGAACGCTTCGAGCATTCGCTCCTGCTCCTGGCCGTGCCACCGCTCGCGGAAGCGGCCCGACGCCATCGCGGGCTTCAGCGTGCGCTCGAGTGATTCGAGGAACGGCTTCGCTCCGTAGAGGCCGGGCAGCGCGTCGACCACCGCTCCGTTCTCGTCGAGCACGTAGTGAATCGAGTTGCCGGTCACGGTGCGCGTCACCTTGCGGCCATCACCGAAGTCGATGGTGGCGACGGGAACCGGACGCTCCGAGCTCCAATGCAGCACGAAGTGTTGGCGCAGGTACTTCGACACGTCTGCGTTCGCGTACAGCGTGGTGCGGAAGAAGCGCGAGTTCGCGCAGCTCAATTCCTGATCAAGCCGGCCCAGCATGCGCAGCGAGAGCACGGGACGCTTCGTGCGTTTCGCTTCGGCGAGCGCGGCGTCGAGGTCCTCGTACCAATACAGCCGCGACACGTGAGCGTCCTTCTGCGCGGCGACCTGCGTGATCACGTCGACCAGGCGCGTTCGCTCTTCAGCGTCATTGGTCGCGTCGTAGCGATCGAGCAACGCATCGAGGCCTTCCTGTCCTCGCGCGCGCAACGCGACGGCGTCGATGCTGGCGAGGTCCTGGGGAAGGGTGGACTGCGCGTGAACACAACCGAGCATCGTGACCAGCGTGGCAGTGACAGGGAGCCGCAAGACACACCTCCGGGTGGAGGCGTTCAACGCGCGGCGTGCGCGGCCGATCTATTTCATGCGCTCGTTCGCCTCCGACTGGTCTACGACCAGTCGAGTTCGCGACCTGCGGTCTCGACCGGCTTGCTCGCTGAGCTTTGAAAACACCCGCAACCGTTCGCTCTTTCCCCTCGCGATGAAGCTTTTCGAAATTCTCGGCACAGCGGGGACCATGCACACGCGAACTGCGCTGCTCGTCTCGGCCTCGGTGCTCGCCGCCTGTTCACCGCGCATGACGCCCATCGGCACCAACGTCGATGCGGGCCCGCCGAACACGCTTACCGTGACCGGACAGGTGTGCACCGCGGTGCCGGACCCTGCCGGGTTTCCCGTGAAGGTGGTGCTCCTCGTCGATCAATCGGGCTCGACGTGCGTGACAGATCCTCCGGGTTCGCAGCAGAGCCCGGGGTTCTGTGAGACATGGGGAGGCTTCGGCGACGCGGGCTACCCGTTTCAGCCGCAACCCGCGCGCGTGAGGGCGCTGAACCAGCTCATGACCGCGTTCGAATCGCAACCGAACGTGTCGGTGGCGTTCGTTCCCTTCGAGACCAACGTGCGCGGTGTGTGGCCGCCGGTGATTGGTCAGAACTTCGCTCGACCCGACAGCTCGCTGCGAAACCGCATCAACATCCTTCAGTCGGAGCTGGGCAACGCGAGCGATACGCAGGGCGCCATCGCGTACGCGTATTCGGTGATCGCCAACGACATCGCGCAGGCCAAGGCCAACGCGCCCGAAGAACTGCCGCGCACGCGCTACGTGGTGGTGTTGATGACTGACGGGCCGCCGACGCCGCGGTGCTCGAGCAACGACACGCTCACGACGTACGCCGACGACCTGAATCCGCACGGCGTATGGGCCGATACCGCTCCGTCGTTCTGCAACCTCGTCGACCCGATGGACCCCGACGCCATCACCGGCTTCCTGGCCGGGCAGGATCGCAATCAGGACTCGCAGCTGCAGGGTTACGTCGACTTGCTGCGCGCGTTCGAGACCACTGATCACGTCGGAGCCGTGCGCTTCAACGCCGTGTTCTGGACGAATGATCAGGCGCTCACCGTCTGCGGTCCGACCTGCCAGGACCTGTGGGGTTTGAAGCAGCGCTGGCCCGGGCCGGTCGCGCCTCCGTCGCCGGCGGCGTACGCGTACGTCGAAGCGCGCACCATGCTGCAGGACCTCACCACGCGCGGTGGCGGCAGCCTCTCGGAGTTCGCCAACGCCAACGGCCTCGCGGCGATGAACTTCGGCGGCATCAACATGGAGTCGTTCGCAGCGCGCAACGTGAAGAAGGCGTTCATTCCACAGCTCGCACTGGCGACCGCGTGGCAAGGCGCGTGGGCGATTGATCAGGACGGTGATGGTCTTCCCGATTCCGAAGAAGCCGCCGCGAACCTGAATCCGCGCTCGGTGGATTCTGATGGTGATGGCTTCGATGATCTCTTCGAGACGCGACGCGCGAGCGAGGGCTTCGACCCGCATGTGAAGGACACGCGCGGGTGTGATCCGAATGCTCCGGCGACGCTGGGCTGCACCACGCGCGACAACGATGGAGATGGCTTGAGCCAGTTCGCAGAGAACTATCTGGGCACCAGCCAGACGCTCGTCGACACCGACCGCGATGGAATTCCCGATGGCCTCGAAGTGCGGTGGGGCCTCGACCCGAAGGTGCGCATCGACACGGCGGCCGACAGTGATGGTGATGGGGTGACGGACGTTGCTGAGCTCGCCGCCGCGACGGATCCACACTTCGCTGATTCGGTGTTGAGCGGCATCACCTCGGTGCTCTCGGAGCGCACGCAGAGCAACGGGACGACTTGCTACGACTTCACCGTGTCGGGACTGCCGATGCTCGCGACGGCCGCGGCGACCGGTGTGGCTCCGGGTGTGAATCAGTTCAAGTTCTGGTTCGCCGAGGCGCCGGAGCTCGTCGACGAAGACGTCGGAACGTGGAGAGCGGCGTGCACGTTCGCGCGGCTCGATGTGTCGCAGAGCCCGGCCATCCTCGTGCCGCCGAATCTGCAGATGACGCTGTTCGAGAGTGACTTCAAGACGCCGCAGACGGCGTTGATGAGCACCTCGTGCACGGGTGCCGCTGCGCTGACTCCGTGAAAAGCGCCTGAATGGGTGGTGGTGGTGACGGGTCTTGGCCGCGCCGAACGGCGACCGTGCCTCTCTGCATCGAGCAAATTGAGCTCAATCTTCACGACTTCGTGAAAGTGGCTGTGCGCACAGCCAAATTCACGGAATGGTGAAAAGTGAGGGCAATTCGCCATCGTGGTCACGCAGCTGTGTGAGTCGACTTCCGCGTTCTCACCCTCAACCAGCGCCCACCATTCTGGCCCTGTGCGATGGTCAGGCGTGCTGAAGCGCGCGCTGTTCATCGTGCTGACGGTGGCGTTCGTCGCGCGCGCGGAGTCGGTCTCGCTCTCGGTCGCTCCACAGACGAAATGCGTGAGTGAAGACTCGCTGCGTGCGGCGCTGAGTCGCGCGGGCCTCGAGCTCGTCGAGTCTGGCGGCCTGGACGTCGACGTGTCCGGAAGTGGCGATGCCGTGCGTTTGCGTGCACGGCGAGTTCGCGATGCGCGGTTGTTGGTGCGCACCGTTCCGCTGCGCAACGGCTGCGATGGGCTCGAGCTCGCACTGGTCGCGCTGATTCGTGAGTGGGCTTCCGCGCCGGCACTCGGCGTGAGTGAGCCGGTCGCTCCAGCTCCGGCTCCTGTTCCCGCTCCGGTCGTCGTGAAGAAACCGAGTCCGCGGCCGGTCGTCGTGGCGCCAGTCAAAGAGGAAGAGCCCGTCAATTCGAGCGCTCCGAGCGCTCCGAGCGTCGAACCTGTGGTCGTTGAACCAAGTGTCGTGGCCGCTGCTCCTGTTGCGGTGATTCCTCCGGCTCCGGCTACTTCTGCTTCGCCCGGCCCCTCACCCCAGCCCTCTCCCCGCTCCGCAGGGAGAGGGAGTGAGATTGAGATTCGGGGCGCCGTCGGAGCAGGCGTGAGCTCGGTCATCAACACCGCAGTCACTCCGCTCGGTGTCTTCACGGCCGACGTCGGCTTCGGTCGGCTCGGCGTCTCACTCGACGGCGCGCTCGACGCGAACGTCACGCTGATCAGCGCTCCGGGTCAGCTCAGCTTCAGCACTCAATCGCTCACACTCTCCGCGCGCGTTCGCTTCGGCTGGGAGCGCCTTCACTTCGACGCCGGCCTCGGCCTGCGTGGCTTCCGCATCACCGCCGCCGCGAGCGGCTTCACCAACAACGGCTCAACGGCACTGCTCGGCCTCGGACCCGCGTTGGTCGGCACGGCGTGGCTGCGGCTCATCGGCCCGCTTCTGCTGATGCTCCGCGGCTCGGCTGCGCTGCGGCTTCCGGCCGACCAATTCGTCGTCGCCGGTGGCCCGACCTTCGACGTCGGAAGCGTGCAAGTAGGCGTCGTGCTTGGCTTATCCATCGCCTGGCCCTGATGAAGCTTTTGGCGACTCGCGGCACAAGGGAGACGTGCTGGTGACTGCCCAGACCGACGTCGCAGCTGCGAACGCCGAGCTCTCGCTCGATGACGTTCGCTCGCTGTACGTCACGCACGCGCCCGGGCTGCGCCTCGCGTTGCAACGTCTCGCGGGCCCGGGCCTCGACCCGGATGATCTCGTGCAGGAGGTCTTCGTCGTCGCCCTGCGAAAATCGAGCGACCTCGCAGCAGCCAACTCGCCGGCCGCCTGGCTCTACGGAGTCGCCACCAAAGTCGCCGCCACCCGCCGCCGCACCGCGACGTGGAAGCGCTGGCTCGGCCTCGAAGACGCGCAGGAACTCGCGAGCGCCGAATCTCCCTCGCGCACGCTCGAGCAGAAGCAGGCCTCTCAGCTCGTGCAGCGCGCGCTCGAAGTGTTGAGCTCCGGCAAGCGCGACGTGTTCGTGCTGTTCGAGCTGCAGGGCTTGAGCGGTGAAGAGACCGCGCTCGCGTTGTCGATTCCGTTGAAGACGGTGTGGTCGCGGCTCTTCTACGCGCGACGTGAATTCGCAGCCGAGGTCGAGCGGCTCGAGCAAGCGGAGGGAGCGCGATGAGCGAGCTCCAGCCCTGGCGCGATGGCGCGACCGATGGCAGCGACGCGCGTGAGAAGCGTGCGTCGGAAGTCGTGCGCCGCGCGTCGGAAATCGAAGCGCGCCCGATGGACGTGGCGAGCGGGTGGGACGGCGTCCTCGCGAAGGCGACGCGCCCGCGCACCAGCAAACGCGTGCTGCTCTTCGCGGGTGCGACGGCGATGTTGGTCGGTGTGCTCGGCACCGCGAGCTTCCTCCGCGCGCGTGAGCCCGAGCTGGTCGTCGCCACCAACACGCAGTGGGAACGACGTGACGACGGCGCGGTGCAGCTGCAGCAAGGCCGGTTGCAGACGCAGCGACCGGTGACGTTGCGCATCGAGTCTCCGCAGGTGACGGTGCTCGCGCGCGAGTGCCGCTTCGCCGCCGAGGTGCTGAGCGAAGGCACGCGCGTCACGGTCTACGAGGGAACAGCGGTGGTGCGCAGCGGTGAAGGCGTCGAGCGCACGCTGGCGAAGGGCGAGAGCGGGTTCTGGCCGGCGACTCCGGTGATTCCGAGTGGGCTGACGCCCGAGCCTGCTGCGTTCGGCCCCACGCCGAGCGAGCCGAGCGTGAATGACGGCGGCCTCACCGCGGAGGTTTCGCTGTTCGAGCTCGGGCGCGCTCAGGCCGCGAGTGGAAAATCGGCGGCGGCCATCGAGACGTGGCGCTCTTCACTCGCGCGTTTCCCGAACGGCGTCTTCGAGCCGGAGATTCGCTTGAGCATGCTGGTGGCGCTCACCCGCGAGAAACGGTTCGCCGAGGCGCTCGTCGAGGCGAAGAACTTCGAAGAGACGCAGCCGGAAGATCCACGCGTCGAAGAAGTCCGCGCGCTGCGCAAGCAGTTGCTGTGGCTCACCACGAAGCGCTGATCATTCCCACGTCTGCTCGCCGCTGAGCGCGCGACGCAGCACATCGCTCATGCCGTGCGAGAGCGGACTCGGAATCTCGCTCTCCTCGAACGCACGCACTTCGAGAATCTCGAGCGAATTCATCGGCGCCTTCTTCGGCTCCGAGACGCGCGCTTCGACCACCGCCGTCACCGCGTGAAAGCGCGGGTCGCGCTCGGGGTTCGAATACACACCCAACAACTTTCCGGCCGAGAGCAGCTCGACGCCCGCTTCTTCCATCAGCTCACGCGGCAACATCTCGCGGAACGTCTCGCCCCACTCCAACGTGCCGCCGGGAAGACACCACTCGCCGGTGTCGCCGCGCTTGATGAGCACGATGCGGCCGCTCGGGTCTCTCGCGATGGCGACCAGCCCGCACACCGGCCGACGCAGGAGATGGCGCGCCACCTCCTTCACGATGCCCCACGCCGCCTTCGGAATGCGCATGCCGCGCCTGTATCAGTTCAACCGCCGGCAGTCCGCCGAGCAGCCGTCACCGTCGACGTTGTTGCCGTCGTCGCAGACTTCTCCGGCGTCGAAGTTGCCGTCACCGCAGACGGGCACAGTGCAGTCAGCGCGACACAGAGAAGAGGTATCGAGCGCGGTGATGGTGATGGGCTGCGTCATGTCGAGCGGAATGCGCTGCCCGTTGTCCTTCACCCAGCCCCACGTGGTGATGCCGGTCATGAAGCGCGGCGTGACGGTGATGCTCCAGCGCCCGGGAAACGGGAGCGGCCCGCACGCACCACCGTCGCTGTTCTGATTGAACATCCATCTGCCAAACGCCGTGCCCGTACCCGCCGCGCCCATGAAGAATTCGCTCGGCGTGTCATCGGCGACTTCCACGGCCACGCCCGACGGCAGACCGGTGATGTCGAACTCCACCGTCGACATCGGCTGTGAAGTCCCGGGGCCGGTGAAGTCGATGCCGTGCGTGGTGACCAGCGAGAGCCGCCCGGTGAGCGCGTTGGCGAAGAGATAGATACGACTCTCACCAATCTGCTCGAGCCCGGTGTGCGAGCTCGCGGAACGGTAGTCGTAGAACTGCTGCACCGTCTGGCTGCGCACCAGCGCGTCGGTGCCGATGTTGGTGCCACTGGGCTGCGTGATGCGGAACGCGGGCGTGTCTCCGTTCGCAGCGCCGAGGTCACATTGCTCCGCGCCCGCGCGCACACCGTCACCGCACACCGGGAGCCGGCAACCGTTGGTGCAGAAGTCGAGCTCGACCAGATTTCCGTCGTCGCATTCCTCGACGCCCGCCTGCGTGAAGCCATCACCACAGCGCGCCGGCACGCAGCCGCGCACGCACGCGTCCGAGTCGTCCTGGTTTCCGTCGTCGCAGGTCTCGACGCCGCGCTGCAGAGCGCCATCGCCGCACGACGCGGCGACGCACGACGAGAGACACGCGTCGCCTTGATCCGTGTTCGCGTCGTCGCACGCCTCCACTCCGCGATGCACGATGCCGTCACCACACCGCGCTGCGATGCAGCCGCTCAAGCAGTCATCGGTCTGGTCGGTGTTCGCGTCGTCGCACGGCTCCACGCCCGCCCAGGTGAAACCATCACCGCAGCGCGCGGCCGCGCAGCCCGTCACGCACGAGTCGGTGTCGTCGGTGTTGCCGTCGTCGCACGCTTCGACACCGCGCTGCACGAGGCCGTCGCCGCAAATCGCGGGTAGACACCGGTTGCTGCACGCGTCGCTCTCGTCGCGATTCCCGTCGTCGCACGGCTCGGCGCCTTCGCGAATGCCGTTGCCGCAGGTGATGAGCGTGCAGTTCGCGGTGCACGTCGCAGCACCCGCGTCGAGCTGCGACGGGTCGTCGCAGAGCTCGCGACCGGCCCACACCACACCGTCTCCGCACTTCGCGAAGTCGCACGAGTTGAGACACGCGTCTTGATCAACCGTGTTGCCGTCGTCGCACGACTCACCGGCGCTGAGAATTCCATCGCCGCACACGTCGAGCCGCGTGCTGGTCGGAGGCAAGAGTTCCGTGCGCCCGCACCCAAGGCTGATCAGCGCGAGGCACAATGGGACGGCGACGCGAGCCACGCCCGCATTTCACTTGGGCGAACGCTCGGCGTCCAATGCGCGGACCTACGGCAGAGTGGTGCGCAACTCCGCGTCGAGACCACCGAGCGCCTTCGGCTCGAGCTTCACGCCTTCAATCTTCATTCGGCGATACACGTTGCGGCACGTGCCGACGAGCAGATGTCCCGCGAGCTCGCCACCGCCGCGAATCGACAGCAGCGCGGTCTTGTCGTTTTCCCACTTCAATTCCTGCTGCACGCCGTCGAGGCCCGTCGAGATGAAACGCGGCGAGCGGCCCACGAACGTCTTCGCCGAGAGAAACGGCAGCGTGGTGGCAATCATGCGGCCGACGAGCGTCTGGAAATAGCCCTCGACGAAACGGTCACCGATGGCGGCCCACGCATCGGACCGCGAGAGCTGCGGGTACACCTCACTGATGGCCACGTCGACGCAGTCGATCCACACCTGAATCGGGTAGCGCGGCTGCATGCGCGACAGATCGAAGCCCTTCTCGCGGAGCCTCTCCTTGAACGTGCCGTTCGGCTGAAGTGCCCGGACGAAGAGCCCCTCGAAGAGACTCTGCAACGCCACCACCTGCGTCATGGCCGGACCTTCGCCCAGTCTCTCGTGAAGGGCTACCATCGAGCGCAGGTGCTCTCCCTCTCACTCGTCTTTCTCTTGCAAGTTGCGCCACCGGTCTCAGGTGACGGCGCGCTCCGACTGCCCGGCCTCACGCTGGCACTGGAATCAGTGAGACGAGAGGGAGCAGCGCGCTGCGTGACGCGCTTCGAGCGACGCGTCATCGACGAAGCGAGCGTGACGGTCGAGCGCGGCTGCGACGTGCGCGAAGTGTGGTCGTCGCGCGACGACGGTGTGGAGCACGAGCTGTTCATCGCCAATGCGCCGAAGGGAAGCGGCGCGCTGCGCGTGCGGCTCGCGGCGAAAGGACCGTGGCTCGAGCGCAACGCGAAGGGGCATCTCTTCGCTGGACCCGGCGCGAGCGAAGGTTGGGGCTACGGAACCGCGTTCGTGGTGAACGCCGCGGGGAAACGCACGCCCATCGAAGTGCTGCGCGTCGACGGTGCGCTCGAGCTCGTCGTGCCGGAAGCGTTGCTGACCTTCCCGCTGCACATCGACCCGCTCGTGTTTCCGGTGACGGAACATCAGCTCGCGCCGATTGCGTCGACGGTGCCGCATTTCTCCGAATCGGACGAAGCCGACCCGACGTTGACGTGGAACACCACGGGCCTGGCCGTCATCGGAGCGTGGTCGGACGACCGCCGCACGCGCGCTCCCGACATCTTCGGAGCGGTCATCACGCCCGGCAACGGACTGCAGCTGCAGAACCTCCTCGAGTGGCCCGGCATTCAGCGCAAGCCGGCGCTGATTTCCGCGCGAGACGGCGGCGTCATCATCGCGTTCGAAGATTGGAGCAACGCCGCCCAGCCCGAGCTCCACGTCGCACGAGTGCCGGACGTCATCTCGAGCGGGCAGACCGCGGGCATCTCCATCGCCGGTGGGCGCACGCCGTGTTTGACGTACGACCCGGCGCTCGGGCCAGTGCTCGGCTTCGCGGCGAATGGCACGGCGGCGACGGTGGTGGTGGTCGACGACCTCTTCGCGGGCAACAGCAACGCGACGCTGTGGAGCTACCCGACCGCTGCAGGGCAAATCGTCGACACCGCCATCGCGTCGCGCAACGGACACCAGGCGATGTTGGTGCAGACCGCGAGCAACGCGCTCTTCCTCATCGAAGACGCGACCGAGGTTCCGCTGCCGCCGACGATGAACGAGCGCGTGAACCCGACGCTGCTGCTGGGCGACCAGAACGAAATCTATGCCGCGTGGACCGAGCCGCTCGGCAACACGACGGTGGTCGAGCACTGGCGAAAGACCGGAGCAGGGCAGGCGAGCGGCTCGATTCCCGATTCCTTCAGTCCGTCGCTGTCGGTGTTCGAGAACAAGCTCACCGTCGCGGCCTTCACCACCAGCGGCGCCGACGGAGGCTCGCGGCTCCTGACGCTCAACGACGTCACCACGGCGCAGTTCCAGTCGTACGCGCAGTTCAACCTCGCGCGCGCTCAGAACCTGGCCGACCTCACCGCCGAAGTGCGCGGGCAGACGCTCGCCGCCGGGTGGACCACGCGGAGTCCGCTCGAGCAGCACAACGTCGAGTTCGCGCTCTTCACCAATCGCGACGGTGGCTATGTGTCGCAGTACTTCCCCATTCAGTCGCAGTCCACGCAGCGTGACGTGCGCGTCTCGTACTTCGGCGGCGACGTCGGCATCGCAGTGTGGCGCGAAGGCGGCGACGTGGTGCGCGCGCGATGGCTCGACCCGCAGGGCAACCCCAACGTGAATTTTCCGGGCGCGTTTCCCCTGCTGAACGCGCAGCCCGGAGAGCGCTTCGACGGCCTCGACGTCGCGCTCGGCGTTCAGGACGCGTTCATCGCGGTGCGCGTGGAATTCGCCGACGGAACGCACGGCGTGCGGACCACGTACCTGCAGCGACTGACCAGCACGCACCGCGACGGCCCTTCGTTCAGCTTCCAGGCGAACGCGCCGACGGCGCCGCCCAAAGTCGCGTGGGACGGCACGAACTTCCGCATCGGCGTGCTGAGCGGCATGGGCTTCGAAGTGTCCGTCGCGAACGGCACCGGCACGTCGATGTCGAAGCTGGTCGCACCCCGCACCGCGATGAACTTCGACCTCGATTGTCTGGTGGCCACGCAGTCGTGCGCGGTCGCTTTCTGGGCGCCCATCTCCGGCGACGTGGTGTTGGTGCACGTGGAAGACAACATGAACCCCTACCGCGTGGAGCGGTCGGCCGGGCCGGTGTCACTCACCAACGACGGGCAGCAGTACGTCATCGCGTTCGTCGACGTGGTGAGCGTCAACATGGTGCAGACGCCCATGCTCGGCTTCGGAACAGCGCCCTCGCGCGGCATGCCGCTCGTCGACTCACGAAGCGTTCAACTGGTCGACGAGTTCGGCTCACCAATTCCACTCGAGAGCATCGACGTGGTGGGCACGATGCCGGTGGTGGTCGCGCTCGAGGAGACACTGCGTTCACGCACGTGGCTGGTCGACGTGTCGACGCCGGCGCCGTGGCCCTTCGTGTTCGACGCGCTGAACCCGCGCGGGGTCGCGACGCGAACGGGTGGACCGCAGGGCGTGGTGGCGTTCGAGCGCTTCACGCCGCAGTTCAACTCGCAGGCGTGGATCATCCCCTTCACGCTCGCTCCGACGATTTTGCCCGACGGCGGAGTGGACGCCGGTGTCGACGGCGGCCTCGGCTCCGATGGTGGAAACGATGGCGGCAGCACCGGCGCAGACGGCGGCGGCATGGTCAGCCCCGACGGAGGAACGAATCCCCTCGCGCTCAACAGCACCGGCTGCGGTTGCTCGAGCGGAAGTGGAGCGTCGTGGTGGCTGCTGGCGTTCGCGGTGGCAGCGCTGGTGTCGCGGCGACGAAACGCGAGCGCGCTCGGCGTGGTGTTGCTGCTCGCGACCCCGGCGTTCGCGCAGCTCGCGCAGGTCGACCAGCAACTGCTCAGCGACGCGCGCGCCAGTGGCCGGCTCTCGAACGACGCCCATTCGCCGACGGTGGCGGTGAACACCTCTGGCGTGGCGATGGCGGTGTGGGTCGACACACGGCGCGGTCGCGAAGACCTCTTCATGGCGCGCACCGACGGCAGCAGCACACCGTTCGCGCGGCCGCTGGTGCTCAACTTTCAGCCGCAGTCACACCCCGCGCTGCTCGGAGCAGGCCCTGACTTTCTCCTTGCCTGGCAGGAAGGCACGTTGCGTGGAACCGAAGTGCATCTGATCAAGCTCGACGGCGTGACGCTCGACGTGCTGGCGGAGCAGGTGCGCGTCGACGCCCGCGCGCCGTCACTCGTCGAAGGCGTTGGCCGCTGGTGGATTGCGTTTCAGGCCACCGACGGCGCGAGTGGTCAGCTCGTGGTGCAGCCCGTGGAGGACTTCTTCACCGCGGGCCCCACCACCGACACCTTCGTCGTTCAGGGCGTCGATGCGGGCGTGGTGCGCACCGCCGTCTCGGTGGGCGACGGCTACAACGTCATCGCCGCCGAGACCGTCGACGACCTGCTGTTCTTCAACAAAGGGCAGCGCGCCAACGTGCGCGGCGCGCTCATGCTTCCGGCCTCGACGCTGCTGCGAAGCGCGGCGGTGCACACCGGGCCCGCGCTCGAGGACTCGTGGCTCGCGGTGGAAGAGGTGGGCGCGCCGTGGGTCGACCTTCTCCACTTCGACAGCCCGACCGACCTCTTTCCCGAAGTGCGCACCTTCGCGATGCGACAGAGCCCGACCTTCGCCAGTCTGAAGACCGCGGTGGTACTGGCGACGTTCGACTCGCAAGCAGCGCAACTGCACTTCGACGACATCAGCCTCTCGGGCACGATGTTCCAGGTGCCGATGGTGGCCGCCCAGTCGCCCTCGCAGCTGCAGAGCGCGACCTCCGACGTCACGACCTGGTTCACGTGGACCAATCGCGCGGCGCCAGACCGCGACATCTCGCTCATCAAGTTGACCAACCCGGTGAGCAACATCGCAGTGACCGATTTGAGCCCCGAAGCGCACCTCGTGCAGAGCGACGTACACGTCTCGTTTCAAGGCGGGCGCGGCGTCGCAGCGTGGCGCTACGGCAAGACGACCACCTTCGTGACGTGGATTGGGCACGCCACCGGGAGCGACAGCATCACGCTGAGCACGACTCCGCTGGCGGTGCAGAACGACCCCAACTCGGAGCTCATCGACCTCGACGTCGCGATGGGCGCGTCGGGCGCGTTGCTGGTGCGCCGGCTCAAGACGCCGAACGGCATCGGCGTCGAGGCGACGTGGATTTCGCGCATCGATGGCTCGCTGCACCCCGTGTTCGCCGACACCAGCGATGGCGCGCCGCAGCTGCTCTTCGACGGCCTTCAATTTCACGGCGCGTGGACGAAGGGAGATTCGCTCACCACCACCACCTACGACGCCGATGGTGGGCCGCTCAGCGGTGGCGCGGTGATGCTCGGTCGCATTCCGTCGGCGTTCGACTTCGACTGCCTGCCTGCGCCCAAGCGCGCGTGCCTCGTTACGTACGACAGCGCGAACGGCCCCGCGTGGGAGTCGTTCGAAACCCTCATGCCGCTCGACCTGCCCGGAGCCGGCCCGGTGGCGGTCGCGAACGACGGGCGTTCGTTTCATCTGTTGTGGGCCGCGGCGCAGCAGCAGCGCGTGTTGCATGCGACGGTGACTCCGCCCGACCCGTCGTTGATGCTCGAAGGGTCGCTCGATTTGCCCGGGAAATTGCTCGAGCTGCGCGCGGCGTCGGGGAGGCCGCCGTGGGTCGCGGCCGTCGACTCGACCGGTGGGCTGGGCGTGGCGCGATTGGGTCAGCCGGGCTTCGTGGCGCTCGGCTCGGGGCGGGGAATCGACGTCGCGCAGCTCGACGATGGCTTCGCGGTGCTCGGCTTCACCGACTTCGACGACACCTCGGCGGCGATGCTGCCGCACGTGGTGTTGGTGCGTGACTTCTCGACCGACGGCGGGCCGGTGAATCAAGACGGCGGAGTGGACGGCGGCCCCATCGAGCCGAAGGACGGCGGCAGCGAGACGGGCGATGGCGGCACGAAAGCACCGCTCTCGTTGTTCTCGACCTCGTGCGGCTGCAGCGAAGGCTCGGTGTTGGTGTGGGCGCTCGGCGTGTTGATGCTGCGGCGTCGGCGTTGATGAGCTGATCAGCGCGACCGCTCGAGCTCGGTGTGGAAGATGGCCTGATCACCACCCGACACCTCGACCGTCTTGGTCTGCGTCACGTAGCCGCGCGCCTCGATGATCAACGTGTACTTCCCGCTCGGCACATCAGCCGAGAAGCGCCCGTCGGCCTTCACCTGCAGCTTCAACTTCAACTCGACGACGCGCACCGTCGCCTTCACCGCTTCGCCGTTCTTCGCGCGAATCAAGCCGCGCAGCGTGGCCTGCACCGCCACCGCCTTCGGCACCATCGCGAAGTCGAGCGTCGCCACTCCACCCGGAGCGACCTGCGCCACTTCCTCCGCGTCGTTGAACTCGTCGGCCTTCACCTTCACCGTCACCGGCCCGGGCCCGACCTTCTCGAGCGCGTAGCTGCCGTCGCTCGCGCTCTTCACCGTCACGTTCGCTTCCACCGCGGTCAACGTCGCGCCCGCGAGCACTCCGCTGGGCTGCTTCACCACGCCGGTGATGCGGCCGGGGCCGGTGGGCGCTCCGAGCGTCAGCACCACGTCGGCGGTCGTCGGCATCGTCAATTCAGCGCTCGCGGCAGTGACGCCTTCCTTCGTCGCGTCGAGGTGATGCGGGCCCGCGGCCACCAGGTCGAACGTGAAGCGGCCGTTCGCGTCGGTCGTCGCGCTGCGCGTTCCATCGAGCGACACCTTCGCGTCGAGCGCGGGCGAGCCATCTTGCAGCGCGACGCGACCGACGAGCGGCTTCGGCGTCTCGGGCACCACCACCTTCTCCTCATCGGGCACCCACTGCTGCAGCGTGAAGCCGAGCCCGAAGCGGAAGTCGCCGATGGAATAGTTGCGCGCGCCGACGACGACGCCGCCGGTGATGTACTCCGCGGTGGGGCCGATGCCGGCCTGCAGCGGCCCGAGCTTCAGCGCGCCGATGGAGAGCTGTCCGCCCACGCTGAGCGCGCCCGCGCCCTGAAAGTCGGCGAGGCCCGGAGCGAAGAGCAGCGAGCCGCGCGCGAAGATCATCGCTTGAAAGAAACGCACCGGGGCGATGACGACCGCGACGGAGAGCTGCGGACCAATCAACGAGCGCGTGCGGAAGTTGGTCCCCATCGGGTCGGGGAACTCGGGGAACACGTAGGAACGCAGCGTGTATTCGGGCCCGAGATGCGCCTCGAGCGCGAGCCACGACGTCGGCAACGCGCGACCGACGAGCGAGACGCTCGCTTCCATCGAAGGCTGGAAGACCACGCCCTTCATGTCGCTGGGCCGCTTCGGGAGCCGGTCGTCGCAGCAGCCGTAGAAGAACTCCGAGCGCGCTTCGACGTCGATGCCGATGAAGCGGTGCGGGAAGAGCGCGGCCGAGAGGTGCAGGTTGGTCGGTGACGTCGAGCCGAGCTGCACTTCGAGTTCCTGATTCAGGGTCTGGTTGTGCAGACGCGCCGCGCCACCGCCGCTCAGCCACAGACGCCCGCCGGAACCCGAGAGAAACTGCGCCTGAGCAGGCAGCGCGCCAGCAAGCAGGAGGAGAGCGAGCACGCGCGCCACGGGAGGAACCGAAACGTACCACGGTGACCTTCGCGGCTCGGCTCGATTACGGTCCGCCTGCCCCACATGAAACGTGTCCTTCTGGTCCTGGCTGCTGCTGCCTCGCTCGTCACTGCTGCGTGCAGCAACATGGTCGTCACGCCCGAAAAGAAGGAGCTGTGCACCAACGGCCTCGACGACAACGGCGACGGCAAGACCGACTGTCTCGACCCGACGTGCTTCAGCAACGCGTCCTGCCAGCGCGTGCTCGAAGACTGCACCAACACCATCGACGACGACCGCAACGGCCTCACCGACTGCGCCGACCCGGCGTGCACCACCGCGGTGACCTGTCAGCGTTTCGAAATCTGCGACAACGACATCGACGACAACGGCAACGGCCTCATCGACTGCCAGGAGCTCGACTGCCGCTCCCGTCCGCGCTGTGGAGACGGCGGCGCTGAAGCTCCGTCGGCCTGCAACGACACCGTCGACAACGACAACGACGGCACCTTCGACTGCAAGGATTCGGAGTGCGTGGGTCAGGCGTGCGGCACCGGCTGCAGCTGCACCGACGCCGGCGTGAAGGGCGAGACCAACTGCGGCGACATGCAGGACAACGACGGCGACACGATGAGCGATTGCTCCGACGCCGATTGCGAGGGCGTGGTGTGCGGCGCGGGCTGCGCGTGCCACGGCGGTCAGCGCGGCGAAGGCATCTGCGACGACGGCTTCGACAACGACAACGACACGCGCGCTGACTGCGCCGACTCCGACTGCGCGAACCAGAGCTGCGGCATGGGCTGCGTGTGTCTGCAGGCGCGCGCGACGGAAGCGGTGACGGCGTGCAACGACGGCCTCGACAACGACCGCGACAACGCTCTCGACTGCGCCGACCCCGACTGCGGAACCCAGAGCTGCGGCACCGGCTGCGAGTGCCGCAACCTCGGCAAGTTCGAGACGTCGTGCACCGACACGGCCGACAACGACGGCGACGGCCTCACCAATTGCGCCGACCCCGACTGCAACATGCAGGCGTGCGGAGCGGGCTGCATCTGCCGCAACAACACCAAGACCGAGACCGCGTGCACGGACGGCATGGACAACGACGGTGACAACAAGACCGACTGCCTCGACGGGCCGGACTGTGACGGCACCGCGTGTGGAACGGGCTGCACGTGCAACGGCGGCGCGAAGCACGAGACGAACTGCACCGACCGCAACGACAACGACATGGACGGGTTGCGTGACTGCGCCGACACCATGGACTGCAGCGGTCCGACGAATCTGTGCGGCACCGG
This sequence comes from Archangium sp., assembly GCA_047600485.1. GTDB lineage: Bacteria > Myxococcota > Myxococcia > Myxococcales > Myxococcaceae > Archangium_A. Next base: position 7,393,555 of record JASGKS010000001.1, on the reverse strand, counting down.
AGCGGCCGAGACGGGCGGCAACTGCAACGACACGCTCGACAACGACAACGATGGCGACCGTGACTGCGAAGACACCGGCTGCGACATGGCCTCGTGTGGCAACGGCTGCACCTGCCGCTCGCAGCGCAGGTCCGAGTCCATCTGCAACGACGGCCTCGACAACGACGGCGACGCGATGAGCGATTGCCAGGACACCGACTGCGTCGGCTTCGCGATGGAGAGCAGCTGCACCGACGGCGTCGACGACAACTGCAACGGACAAATCGACTGCGCCGACTCGAACTGCGCGTCGACCGCGGCGTGCATGAACCTCGTCATCGGCAAGGCGTGCAGCGCGAACACGCAATGCGCGTCGGGCATCTGTCGTACCGAAGCAGCGACCGGCTGGCCTTCGGGCTCGTGCGTGGGCACGTCGAACTGCGGCCTCGACGCGGGTGTGTCGTGGGGCTGCCCCGCCGGCAGCGCGTGCACGCAAGACGAGTACGGAAAGTTCTGCCGCCAGCAGTGCAGCGGCTCGTCGGGCTGTCGCGCGCAATACGCGTGTCACGAGAACCCCGACTACGACTGGAACGACGGGCCGAACACGTGCACGCCGTTGTGCAACACCGACGCTGACTGCAACCGCGCGGGCGGCAACTACGGCTGCAACCTGTGGAGCCGCCGCTGCGAGCTCAAGGACAAGAACCTCGCGAAGTACGGCGCCGCGTGCGGCAACAACGCCGCGTGCGAGTCGGGCATCTGCCACCCCGACCGCGGTGGTTGGTGCGGAGGCCTGTGCCGCAAGACGGGCGGCTCGTGCGCGACCGACGGTGTGTGCGCGAGCGACGGCGCCAGCGACGGTACCAATCGCTGCTACGACATCTGCAACACGGCGGCGGAGTGCACGCGCGGAAGCCCGTACCAATGCCAGCCGCCGCCGTGGGGCGGCACCACGACCAACGTCTGTTACTGCTCGCGCTCGGGTGAGCGGTGCAGCGCGAACGCCGATTGCTGCAACCAGGGCATCGGCTTCCCGCCCGCGTGCACGCTCAGCACCTGCGTGTTCTGATCAACACGTCCCGCCGTCGGTGGTCGTGCAGCAATAGCTCGAGCAGCTCGTCGGCCGATTCGCGAACGACGCGCAGCTCTGTGAGCTCTGATCAGAAATGCACTGGTCGTGCTTCGCGGCCGAGTACGACGAGCTCGTTCCGCCCGGACACGCGTTCGCGGTGGTGACCTGCTCGCACTTCTTCGTCTCCTGGGTTTCGCACTGCGATTCGTTCTCGAAGTTCACCTGCACCGAGAGACCGCCGAGCATCACGCACGCGAAGAGCCGGTTGCAGTACGCCTTCCGCTCCTCGACACACCGCGTGTACGTCGGGTCGGGACCACACGCCGACGTGAGAATGAGCGCTGCCACTGAGAGAGCTGCGATGTTGAACGTGGACGAACGAGCCATGAGCACCTTCCTTTCAAGGAGGTGTTTTGCAGGCGTCGTTCCGGGTGGATCATTTCAACGGCATCGCCCGGTTGCGTGAGGCTCTCGCGCGCACGCGTGGCTCCAATGCGCGGCAGTGCGAGGCGGCTTTGCGAGCAGCCGTCAGCGATTCTCGAACTGCTTCGCCACGGAGCGCACTCCATCTGACGCACTCACCTCGAAGCGGCCACCCGGCGGAGGAAGAACCACCACGCTGCCTCCACGCGCGTCGACGGTCAGCGTGGTGCGCTCTCCGTTCGCCGCGACGTGCGCCACGAGCAGCGAGTGTGCGCCGGTCCACGTCACGCGCACCGCTTCACCGTCGCGCGCGAGCTTCACGACGGGCGTGAACGGACGCGTGTCGCTTTCGCGTTGCGCGATGACGACAGCGTTGAGCTCCACCGCCCAGCTCGCGAGCTCACCGACGTACGGCGTGACGACCACGAATTGTTTTTCCTCGCCTTCGGACGTCTCGACGAGCGTGACGGGCACACGCACCACGCGGCCATCGATGAGCTTCTGCACCACGACGGTGGAGCTCGAGTCGAGGCGCGCGCTCACGCGGCCGTGAAAGCGCTGCGGGTCGCTCAGCGTCACCACACCGTCCGGGCTCACGCGGCCGGCGAACATCACCACGTCATCGGCCGCGATGAACGGCAGCACCGCGCCGGGGTCGAACTCGTTGCGACCCTCCATGAAACGCTGCACGCCTTCGTACGAGTAGTCGCTCACCCAACCCGGGTTGCAGTAGCTCATCAAGTCGACGAACTGCGTCGGCGCGAGCAACTGCGAGCCGTTCCACCCATACGTTCCAATGCGCGCGTTCGGGTACGGGTAGCTCGGGTCGGCACCGGCCGCTCCACCGCACGGAGCGTGGTTGCGACCGAAGTTGTGGCCCAGCTCGTGCGCGGCGACCTGAGCTGAATCGTCGCGGCCCGTCGCGGTCGCTTGTCCGAGGTAACCGATGCCGGCGACGCCTCCGCCGAAGTTCGCGCGCACCCAGCCGTAGTAGTTGCGGTCGCTCCCGTCGCTGCCTTTGGCTTGCGCGAGTCCACCGAGCAGCGCCGCCCACGAGTTCGCGTCGCTCGGAGAAATTTCCTGCGTCCACGTGAAGGGCGCGCGCGTCTTCGCTTCGACTCCGGTGACGGGCCACACCGCGGCGATGGTGTCGTCGAGGTCGAGCGGCTGGCCGACCGCTCCATCGGGCCCCATCACCGGCACCGAGGTGAGGTGCACCTGGCGCGCGGGCGTCACCGTTGGCAGCGAGGTCACGTCGTTGTTCGTCTCGTCGGCCTCGAGCAGCGCATCGTCAGCATCGACTCGCACGCGCAACGAAACACCGGGAGTCACCCACGCCGCGGGCATCACGAAACGGAACGACTTGCTCAAGTCACCCGGCGTTTCCATCTGCGGAATCTGCGCAGGCCCCGTGAGGCGCTGCTTGCCGAGGAGCGTGCTGCCTTGCGTCGCTTCGACGTCGACCGTCGCGCTCACGTTCGGCTCGTTGGCGAGCACGGTGACGCGCAGCAACGCCGGCTTGGTGGCGACGAGGGCGAGTTGTTCCTTCACCACCGTCTGTCCGAACTCGATGCGCGCGATGTTGAGATCGACCGTGGGCGGCGTGACGTCCAGCGTGAGTTCCTGATTCGCCGACAGCCCGCCCGAGTCCGTCACCGTGAGCTTCACCTTCGTCGCGCCGGGAGTGCGGAAGGTGAGCGTGGTCATGCCGGCCGTGCAGTCGATGGGCGCGCCGTCGAGCGTGCAGGTGAGCGCATCTCCCTCGGGGTCGGCGACGCGGAAGGCGAGCGTGGTGGTGAGCGGCGCTTTGCCAGTGAGCGGATTCGCCGTGAACGCGGTGACGGTCGGCGGCTGGTTGGGAAGACCGGTGATGGAGACCTGCACCGAGTGCGTGGCGACGCGGTCTGACGTGTCGCGCGCGATGACGGTGACGGTGAGCATGCCCGGCGACGAGCTGCGGACCTCGCGGGTGATGGCGGCGAGCGAGCAGTCACCGAGCTCGATGGAGGAGCGGCCGTCGTCGAAGGTGAGTGTGCAGCTCAGCGCCTCACCGGTCGGATGCGTGGCGCTGGCAGTGCAGTGCAACGGCGCGCGCGTCTCGACTGTCGCCGCGTCGCAACTGAAATCGAGCTGCGGGCCGCTGCGGTCGCGGATGGTGACGACGGTGTCTCCCACGTCGCCGAGGTCGCTGACGCGGCCCTCGCAGGCGGTGAGCAGGAAGCAGAAGAGAAGGGTGGTGCGAAGCACGCTGTGGACAAGAGCAACCGCGATGCCGTCGAGCGGCCCTGCAAGTCGCGGAAGTCGCTCACGTCACGGCTGACATTGGAGCGTCGGCGTTCCAGCGAAGTGACCACTGGAGATGACACTCACTCGGCGCACGGCAACTCGCCGACCACCACGCTGAGCGGGCGCCCTTCACCGCGCCGCCGCCGCCCCTCGGTGCAGAACCCGAACAGCCGCTCGATGGTGGGCCGCACGTCGCGTTGATCAACCACGCGCGCCTCACTCACGCCGCGCGCGGGGAACGCCGCGAAGAACGTCTCGCCGCTCCCGCGCTCGAAGAAGCCGTGCTCGCGCCAATCGGCACGTCCGCGGCCGTGATCAGCCGTGATGATCAACGTCGTCACCGCTTTTTCTTCGGGCGGCAGCGCGTCGATCCAATCCATCACCTGGGCCACGCGCGTATCAGCCTCGCGCAGCGCTTCTTCGTATTCCTCGCGAAAACCCGCGTGCGCCCATTCGTCGGTGTCGAGAAACGAAATCTGCAGGAACCGCGGTTTCACGCGCTGCCAGTGCGCGAGCGCCGCATCGAAAGTCTGCGAATCGAAGCGCGCGTTTCTCCACCGCGGCCCGCCGGGCTTCGGCGTCGTGTCGTCCGGAGCGTCGACCAGCACCGCTCCATCGTGCGATGTCGCCGCGCGCCGCAATCGCGACCACGACGCGAATACGGCGAATTGATCAACCGGACCGCCGAGCCGGCGCGCGAGAAATTCCGAGACCGTCTCCTGCCCGACGCGCGGGCAATCGTTGTCGAGACAGTCGGTCACCACTCCGGTCGCGAGCGCCTGGTAGCCGGGGAGACTCAACGCCATCGACGACGCCGCACGCCCTTCGAGCAACACACCCTTCTTCGCGCTCAACGCAGCGTGCAGCTTCGGCATCGCCACGCTCGAGAACACGTCGTCGCGCACCGGACCGTCGAGCGTGATGAGGATGACGCGCGCGTTCCGCCGCAGGGTTCCCGTGGCTGACTCATCTGTGGGCTCCGCGAGCGCCGGCGCGACGTGCCAGTCCCCCCGCCACAAGACGGTGAACACCACCACGGACACCGCGAAGACCACGAGGGGTCGTCTCACGCGCTTCACAACAGCCATCATTGGAAACACATCCCGTGTCACACTTCGGTCATGCCCACCGTGAGCGGCTCGAAGTACCTCCGTGATGCGATTGCAGAAATCAAACAGCGCACCGCCCGCGGGGAAAAAGTGGCCGTCGCCTTCGACGTCGACAACACGCTGGTCGACACGCGCGGCCGGGTGCTCGCCATCGGCAAGGCCTTCGACAAGGCGAACGGCACGCACTACTTCAAGGGCAAGACGTCGAAGTCGATGGGCAACGACGCGAAGGAGACCGCGAAGCTGCTCAAGATGACCGACGCGCACAGCAAGAAGTTCAGCGCGCTCTTCTTCCGCGAGTTCTTCAAGGGCGAGAACTACGCCAACGACACGCAGATCAAATCGACCATCTCCCTCGCCAAGCGCGCCGCCGCCGCCGGAGCCGACGTCTTCTACGTCACCGCCCGCACGCAGAGCGAAGAGACGTTCACCATCAAGCAGCTCGAGAAGGCGGGATTGCCCGACGTCGACGCCTCGCACGTCGTGAGCGAAGATGCGCGACAAGACGACGGACTACAAAGCGAACGAGCTGAAGACGCTCGCGCAGACGCACGACTTCGTGCCGTGGTTCATCACCGAGAGCCGCGCCGACATCGCCGGCGTGCAGAAGCTCGACGCACCCGTGCAGTCGGTGCTGCTGGAGACGAAGTTCAGCGGTGACAACAAGGTCGACGCCGAGACGCCCATCTGGAAGCTCGACGTGAAGTAGCAGCCCCCTCTCCCGCGAGGGAGAGGGTTGGGGTGAGGGTGCACCAAACACTCAGCGCGAGTAGTGCCAGATGCCGCCGTCGTTGTCGGAAGCCCAGATGTCCTCGAGGCTGGTGCCGTCGATGCCGACCATGGTGCGAGGGCTCAGACACGTGCGCTTGAACGTCGTGCCGTTGAAGCGCACCACGAGGCCCGGACAGAAGTCGTCGCGGCCGACCATGAAGACGTGTTGATCATCCGGCGCCCAGCTGCCCCACAGCAGCACGCCCTGACCCGCGTCGAAGTACATCGGCCCGCCCGTGCCATCGACGCGCGCGAAGAGTCCGTCGCCGCCAATCCACAACGTGCCCGCGTCGCTCCGCGCGATGGTGGTCCCCGCGTGCAGGAGCGGCACCTCGAAGAAGTTGCCCGGAACTTTGTGCCCGAGCTCTCCGCCGCTCGCGGTGCCCGTCACCACGAAGTACTCGCCCGGACCGACGCCGACGCCGTCGAAGATGGGAAAGTTGAGGCCCGGCAGCGTGACCGATGACCAGCCACCGGCGTCGCGCACGTAGAAGATGGGCGAGTTGAGATCGACTCCGCCCGTGAAGATGTCGTTGCCCGCCTTGAAGACCGTGAGCAGCACGTCGCCGACGAGAAATTCGCGCGTGCCCGGGCTACTGCCGCCGTCCCACGGAGCGGTGAAGGCGCGCCACACCGGTTGGTTGCCCCACGTGCCGACCGTGTAGACCGTCTGGCCGTCGACGAAACACGCCTGCGTATCCATGCCCGAGTAGAAGCCGCGCTGCGGATTCGAGGGCCCGTGCATCCACACCAGCGTCTGTTGCGAGGAGCCGAAGATGGCCTCGCCCGGGCCTGCCGAGCACACCGCGTTGAGCGGGTAGTTCTGTGGCTCGGTGTAGACACGCTGCCACGAGTGACAGATCCCGTCGGACTCGCACGTGCCGCTGGTGGTCATGCAGTTGACGCACTCGACTCCGCCGGTGCCGCAGAAGTCGTCGCGGAAGTTCATGCCGGCGGGCACGCAGTTCGCGCCGAAGTTGAACGTGCACGTGCCGCACCCTCCATCCGACGCGCCACCGCCGCCTGTCGCGCTGCCGCCGCCGCCCGTCGCGCTGCCGCCGCCTGTCGCGAGGCCACCGCCCATCGCGCTGCCACCGCCACCTGTCGCACTGCCACCGCCACCGCCTGTTGCCAGACCGCCGCCCGTCGCAGTTCCGCCGCCCGTCGCAGTTCCGCCGCCCGTTGCGAGACCGCCGCCTGTCGCAGTTCCGCCGCCCGTTGCAGTTCCGCCGCCGGTCGCGAGACCACCGCCCGTCGCAGCACCGCCACCGCTCGAACCCGAGTCGCTGTCGAACTGCGAGCAGCGACCACCGTCGACACACACGCCATAGGCCGCGTCGAGATCAGCGCACGCTGCAACGAACAGCAGCGAGAGCAACGCGAGGCGCACTCTCATGGCAGCGCTCCCGAAAACGCGAACGCCGCTCCACCCGGAAGCGGCACGAACGACACCGACGCCGGCGTCTCACGCGGCCCGAAGAGCACGAGCCCGAAACCCGCGGCGGTCGCTGCGATGCCGACTCCGAGGAACACCGCGCCGAGCGCCTGGAACAACTTCCCCTCGTCGCGAATCTGCGCGGCGTAGCTCGGCTTGAGCGCACCACCCGTCGGATTGCGGAGCACCGCCGCATTGGCTTCGGCGAATGAAAGAAACAGCGCACCCGCACCGGCGATGGCGACACCCGCTCCGACGGGAACCCACGACCACGCGCGCGGCGGAGCAGCTCCCGCGCTCGTCTGCACCTGCAGCTCCGCAGGCACCGCGCGACCCTTCTTCGTCAGCAATCCGCGCCCGAGCTCACGCCCCAACGACGCGAGCGCATCGAGTGACGCCACCTGACCACTCACACGCCGCGAGCCCTGCGCGAGCACCGACGCATCGCTCGGCGTGATGAGCTCGAGGTTGATTTGAAACGTGTCGTCGATGCGCGCGACGTCACCGAGGACCACCGCGTCCGCGCCGAGCGCGTTGGCGAGCTCCGCGACACAGGAGTTCGCGCCATCACCACACCCGAGCAACTGTTTCTGCCGCTCGATGCCGAGCAGCGTCGAAATCTCGCGCGACGTCACCACCACCAACCCGGGCGCGCGGAGATTCTGCGCGAGGTGTTCGGCGTAGAACTCGAGCTCCTGCTCGCTCAAGCGCACGCCTCGCAAGCCAGGCACTGCGATGCGCAACGGCTTCGACTCTTCAGCCAGCGCCAACGTCGACGCGAGCACCACGAACGCCAGGAGGGCCCTCACGCGCGCAATCGTACTCCGAGCGAATGTGCGCTCAGCGCGTGAAGTAGCGCGGAGGTTTGCGGGCATGCGTCAGCTGCTCGAACGCGTGACCCAGCGCGAGCACCTTCGCGTCATCCCAGGGACCTGCGACGAAGCTCAGCGACACCGGCAGCTCCGCGACGAAGCCCATCGGCACGGTCACATGTGGGCAACCGGCGACCGCCGCGGGCGTGGAGAACGAAAAGCCGTAGGTGTCTCCATTGATGAAGTCAGTCAGCCACGCCGGAGCGCCCGTCGGCGCGACCACCGCGTCCAACTTTTCCTTCGCGAGCAGCGCGGTGAGCTCGCGTCGCGCGGCTCCGCAGGTCTCGAGCGCCTTGAGGTACTGGTGAACGGCCCTCGCGTCACGGCGTCTTCGAAGAGCTGCTGACCGAAATATGTGAGCTCTTCGTTCGCGTGCGCCGTGTTGAAGGCCACCACGTCAGCGATGGTCTTCATCTTCCCGCCGCGCGCAGCGAGGTACGCGTCGAAGTCGTTCTTCAGCTCGAACTGCAGCACGTCACTCTCGGCCTCGTCGTAGCCGCGACTGGAGAGCTCGACGTCGACCAGAGTCGCTCCGGCGCTCTGCAGCGCCTTCAACGCCTCGAGCATCACGGGCGCAGTCGACCAGCCCGCGTCGACCAGGCGACGCACGACGCCGAGCCGCTTGCCCTTGAGCGTCGCGCCGTTCAGCGCACCGACGAACGAAACACCCTTCGTGCTCGCGGGCCGCTTCGCCGTCGCCTCATCACGCGCGTCGACGGCCGACATCGCGTCCATCACCAGCGCCGCGTCGCGCACCGAGCGCGTCATCGGGCCAGCCGTGTCCTGCGTGTGCGAGAGCGGAATGATTCCCGAGCGCGAGACGAAGCCGACCGTCGGCTTGAAGCCCACGATGCCGCACACCGAAGCCGGCGACACGATGGAGCCATCGGTCTCAGTGCCAATCGCCATCGCACACAGACTCGCCGCGACGGCGACGGCGGAGCCCGACGACGAGCCCGACGCGTTGCGCGTGGTGACGTAGGGATTCTTCGTGAGCCCGCCGCGCGCGCTCCAGCCCGAGGTCGAGGACCGCCCGCGAAGATTGGCCCACTCCGACAAATTCGCTTTGCCGAGCAACACCGCGCCCGCCGCGCGCAACTGCTTCACCAGCCCCGCGTCTTCTTTCGGCGTCGGCGCATCGAGCAGCGCGAGCGAGCCGGCGGTGGTGTGGAGCTGATCAGCCGTGTCGATGTTGTCCTTCACGAGGAAGGGAATGCCGTGCAGCGGACTGCGCTTGCCCGCGAGCGGCTCGGCATCGCGCTCGGCAGCGATGCGCTTCGCGTCGGGGTTCAACTCCAGGACGCTGCGCAGCGAAGGACCGGCGCGGTCGAGCTTCTCGATGCGCGCGAGGTACGCCTCGACGAGCTGCACGCTGGTGACACGACGCGCATCGAGCGCTGCGCGCAAATCGCTCAACGAGACTTCTTCGACTTCGAACGTTCCGCTCGGGCTCGCTGCGTCGACCTTCGCGCCCAGCAGCAACGGCGTGACGCCGAGCACCGTGCGACGCGAAATCATCTTCAGCCCACCCGCGGACCGGCACCGAACTTCGGCAGCGGCAACACGTCGAGCAACACCAATGCACCGAGCACCGCGAGCGCACCGAGCACCAGCAACGCGAGAATGAGACCCGTGCGGCGCGGGCGCACCGCGTCGAAGTCGGCCTGGCTCTGCGTCGACATTCCAGCCACCACCGGCAGGTCACCTTGCGATGCCGACAGCGGCTCGAGTGAAGGCTGCGAAGCAGCGGGCGCATCACCGGCGCCAGCGTTGAAGTTCGACGGCTGCGAGACGGGGCGACGCAGCGCACGCAGCTCAGCCATGCCGGGCAGCTCACCGGGACGCGCGATGGCGGTCTTCACGCCCTCGTCGTCCTCCCAGTCCATCGCGTTGCCCTTGTTGGTGATGCTGATGGTCTCGCCGCTCTGCCGCGGCATCCCGGGCATTTGCGGCGGCTGCGGCGCGGGGCGCGGCACTGAGTTCTCGTTCTTCTCGGTCAGCACCTTGTCGCGCTGCGTGCTCGAGAGGTCCGACGCTTGCGCAGCAGCCGAACCCGCGGGCACGGTCGCGGCGCTGCGCTTGGCAGCGAACTGCGCGCGCAGGTTCTTGATTTCTTCTGGCAGCGCGGTGGCCGGAATCGTCTTGTCGCTGCGCTCGTCGTCGTCGTCGCCGTACGAGTACTGGCGATTGAGCGCGGGCTCGGGCGCGGTGACGCTGCTCGCCTTCAGCTGCGCCGCCGGCATGCCCGGAGTGCTCGGCACGCGCAGCGCCTTCGGACGCGCAGGGTTGGTCGGTTGATCATCTCGCTGCGTCGTCGCCTGTTGCTGCACGGGGTTCGACATCGGCGTGCGCTGCAAATCGCCGGGAGTGACTCCAGGGCGCGTGGACTCGTCGGTGTCCTGCGGCGTGGCGACCTTCGGCGCGCTGATCAACGGCGCGGGTTTCTTCGGCGTGTCTCCGGGGCGTGAATCGCTCGACTGAAAACCGCCGCCCGCCGACGCGCGCACCTTCGCGAGCACCGACTGCACGCGAACTTCGCCCGTCGTCTCGCTGCCGAACTCGGTCGACTCGAGCAGCCGGCGCGTCTCGGCGCGACGGTCGCTGAAGTGTTTGGTGACCAGCTCGCCCGACTGCTCCGGGTGCCACAACATTCCGGGAGCGGCCTTCTCGATGGCGCGGGCGAACTCGAGCGCCGTCGCGAAACGCTTCTCACGGTCACGCTGCAGCGCCTTCAACACCACCGCGTCGGTCTCGGCGTTCACTTCCTTGTTCCACTTCGAGGGCGGCTGCACCTCTTCGCGCAGCGCAGCCATCATTCCTTCTTCGGCCGTCTTGCCGTGGAACAGGCGCAGGCCGGTCAGACACTCGTGCATCACCACGCCGAGCGCGAACACGTCGCTGCGCGGGTCGAGCGGCTCACCGCGAATCTGCTCGGGCGACATGTAGCCCGAGGTGCCCTTCACCATGCCGATGCTGGTGCGGCCGCTGCGGCCGAGCGCCTTGGCGATGCCGAAGTCGAGGAGCTTGGTCACGCCCTCGTACGTCACCATGATGTTCTTCTCGGCGACGTCGCGGTGAATCACGATTTGGCGGCGGCCGCGCGCGTCGGTGAAGTTGTGCGCGTAGTGAAGCGCGAGCGCGGTGTCGCGCGTCGACGCGAGCGTGAAGCCGACGGGAATCGCTTCCTTCGCCTGCCGGCACGCGCGCGCCATCTCGACCAGCGTGCAGCCCTGGACGAACTCCATCGCCATGAAGAGCTGGCCTTCGTCGGTGTCGAGCTCGAAGACCTGCGCGATGTTGGGGTGGTTGAAGACGGCGGTGATGCGCGCCTCTTCGAGGAACATGCCGACGAAGTCTTCTTCGCCTCCGATGTCCGGAAGAATCGTCTTCAACACCACGAGCTTCTTGAAGCCGGCGAGGCCCGTCTGGTGCGCGAGGTAGATCGCACTCATGCCGCCCGTCGAGAGGCGACACAGGACCTCGTACTTGCCGAGGTGGCGGCGATCGAGCGCGGAGCTCGGCGCGATGAAAGAGGGGTTGGCAGCCACCGGTTTTCCGCGGCGAGTCTACTCCCGAAAACCCATGCGTCCCTCGAATGTTCACCGAGCGAATCGGCAGCGTGACTGCTCAATGACGAGCCATCGCGAGCGCCACATCGCCGAACTCGTGCCCCTGTAATCCCGCTCGGAGCGACAGGTCGGTTGCGACCTGCAGCGCGCGCGAATCGAGGAGCGAGGCGAGCAGGCGATAGTGTGACTCGCCGGGCACATGAATTCCGGTGAGCAGCGCGTCGACCACGCGCAGCTGCGTCTCGGGGCCGATGGCGCCCGTCGCGATGCCTTCCAGTTGCTCGAAGTTCGTGGCCGCGGAGGCTTCGAGCGCGCGCATCACACTCGTACCCACAGCGATGACGCGCTGTGCGTTCTGCACGGCTTCGACGGTCGCGCGTGGAATCGAGAAGCGCTCGGGCCAGGGCAGCGCAGCGTCGAGCGCGGAGTCGCCGGTGCTCGAGAGACCCGTCGCGTGGGTGAGCTTCGCGAGCTTGATGCCGTGCGTTTCGAGGGCGGAGAGCCGCTGGAAGTTCAGGTGGTGCGCAGCGCTCGGCGTCTCCGCGGCCCAGGGGCGCTCGGAGAACACGTTCTGCACCGACCACAGCGGGAGTTGGTTGGGTTGGTGCGCGTACTGGATGGGTTTTCCAATCGCATACACCGCGCGCCAGAGTTGTTCGTCGGTGAGCGCGAAGGTGAGGTCGAGCAGTCGCGGCGAGTGGTGATCAACGGCGCTGATCATCGCCTGCAGCCGTGGGGACAATTGCAGTCGCGTGCCGACGCTCAGCTTCGGCGGGGCGGGGCGGTCTTCGGTGCGCGTGTGGAAGTCGCCGGCACCGAAGAGCACGGCGCGGAAGCCGCCCGGGATTTTCTCGAAGAGGCGTACTTCGAGCTGCTGGCCGGCGTGGTGGAAGTGGATGGAGCCGGGGAAGGTTGCAGCGTCGTTGAGCACGACGAGATCGCCTTTGCGCAGAAGCGAAGGGAGTGCGTCGAGTGTGGTGATGAACGGCGCTCCCGTGTCGACCACGAGCAGGTGTGGAATGCGGGAAGGGCCCTCTCCCCAACCCTCTCCCCTGCGGGGGAGAGGGGGCTGCGTGGCGTTCTCCCTCTCCCCCGCAGGGGAGAGGGTCGGGGAGAGGGCCCGTCGAACATTGAGCGCGTTCATGATGCCTCCGCAAACGAAGCAGCACTCACCCGAGCCCCACTCGGAGCGCGCGATTCATCCTCGAGCGCGCGAACGATGCGAGCAGCGACGTCCGCGGGCCGACCGAGCGACGCAGGGTCCGCCTCGGGAATCGCGTCGCGATGCATCTGCGTATCCATCTCGCCCGGGTCGACGTTGATGACCCGCACACCCGAGGCCTTCAACTCCGCAGCGAGCACGCGATGGAGCTGATCAGCCGCCGCCTTGCTCGCCCCATACGAACCCCACGTCGCATAACCCTCGACCGCCGCATCCGAGCTGATGTGCACCACCGTCCCCGCCTTGCGCAGCGCCATCGGCCCGACGAGCGCCTTGGTCAGCCGAAACGGCCCGACCACGTTGGTCTCGAGCACCGCCGCCAGGTCTTCACACTCGGTGTCGAGCAACGCGCGCAGCGGCACCGGCCCGAGCGTGCTCGCGTTGTGAATCAACACATCGACGCGCCCCACCATCGCCGCCGCGAGCCCGGAGATGCGATGCGTCGAGTCCTTGTCGGCGACATCGGCGGGAATGCCGAACGCCTTCCGCCCCTTCGCGCGCAGCCCGTTGACCATCTCATCGAGCGCCTTCTCGTGGCGAGCGACGAGGACGACGGTTGCTCCGCGCGCGGAGAGCACGTCGGCGAGCGCAGCACCGAGTCCACGCGACGCGCCGGTGATGACCACGTTCTTCTCGTTCCAGTTCAGGGAGTTCATGGTGGTGGTTGTGCCCTGCCGCTGCCAATCTGTCGTCACGATGGCCAATGAATTGGCGACTGGTTCTTCCGAGAGCGGCAACCTGTCTCGCAACGTGCGTCAGCTGCGCGAGAAGCGCGGGCTCAGTCAGGCGCAACTGGCGAAGCTCGCCGGAGTTCCCCGCGCGACGTGGACGCATCTCGAGTCGGGCGAGGCGAACCCCACGCTGCAGGTGTTGATCAAGGCGGCCAACGCGCTGCAGGTGCGGCTCGAGGAGCTGCTCGCGCGGCCGATTGGTGAAGTGACGCTGGTGCCGGTCGCCGCGCTGCCCGTGCGGCAACGTGGGCCGGTCGCTTTGCGGAAGTTGTTGCCCGAATCGCTCGCGGGGCTCGACCTCGAGCGCATGCACTTTCCGCACGGCGCACGGCTCACCGGCGTCCCGCACACCGAGGGCACGCGTGAGTACCTCACGTGCGAGAAGGGACTGCTCGAGCTCACCGTCGCGGGTGAGACGTATCGGCTCTCACCAGGCGATGTCGTCGCGTTCCGCGGAAATCAGAAGCACCACTACGCGAACGTCGGGAGTGGAGAGGCCATCGCGTACAGCGTCATCTCCTTTCAGCCCGTCGCGTGAACAGCTCAAAGGGGACGAGTGGTGATCACGCGCGCGCCGCGTGCCTTCGACACAGAGCACCTCTGCTTCGCGCGAAATTCGGCGCTTCATTGCGCTCTCGCGTCCACCACTTCGTGAATCTGGCTGTAGGAGCAGCCACTTTCACAAAGTGGTGAAAGTTCGCTCGCAGCGAGGGGCTGCTTCGTCTCTCGGCAGTGAAAGTGACCCTGAAAATGCCTTCGTTCCCAGGGCGTTTCTGTAAACCGAACGAGCACAACGCCCGGAATTCGGGCTGATCCGTGCGGCCGAACATCCGCACGATGACTTCCATCAACCCCACCACGCGCAACACCTTCCAGCGCCTCGCAGCCGAGCTCCAGTCGGCCGCCGCCATCACCAAGACCATTCCGGCCGCGGTCGTCCGCCGCGTCGAGAGCACCTTCACCGCCGCCGTGCGCGCCGCGGCTCCGGTCGTCACGCGCGCTGCGACTCGCACCGCTGCGTCCTCCATCACCTACCGCGTGCGCCCCGGAGACACCGTCGCGTCCATCGCGCGCAAACTCCACATCACGAAGTCCGAGCTCGGCGCGTTGAACGACCTCAGCAAGCCGCTCAAGTCGGGCCAGGTGCTTCGCCTCGGCGTTCGCAACGACAACCCGGCGAGCCGCAAGCCGCCGCAGGTTCCGAAGAAGTGGAGCCACTTCCTCCACGCCGACAACTACCGCTTCGAGAACTCGGTGCAGGGCCTCAAGCACGCCGCGAAGCACGAGAAGGCCATCGACCTCGACGTGAACATCACCAAGGACGGCGTTCCGGTGAACACGCACTGGGGCGACGTCTTCAAGCGCGGCGGCTTCTACGACCCGCTCCACAAGCTGCCGAAGAACGCGCGCATCAGCGACCTCACCGCGAAGGAAGTCTTCCGCCTGCGCTCGAAGGACGGGTACCGCATCCACTCCATGAAATACATGCTGCGCAAGGCGGCGAAGCTCGGCGTGCGCGTCGAGTACGAAGCCAAGGGCAGCAAGCCGTTCGAGTACGGCAAGGGCGGGCTCAAGACCTTCGTCGAGACGAAGAAGATCGCCGACGCCGCGCACACCAGGATGTTCGTGAAGACCATCTCGACCACCAAGGGCGCGATGGAGCGGCTCAAGGCGGCGCACCGCGCGGGTCTCACCACCGTGCTCCTGCCGCGCGGCCCAGTGCCGAAGAGCTGGCGTCCGTACATCGACTACGTGCGCGGCCCGGTGAAGTGGATCAACGGCTGATCAATTGATCACGTCGGCGCGAGCGTCTTCGCCACTGCTTCCTTCACTTCACGCCACCACGGCGACGCACGATCAAGCTGATCAGGCACGAACACCTGGCCCAGCCGCGGCGTGAGGATGCGCTTGTTCTGCTCGGTGGCGAGCGACAACAACGTCTCGGCCGGCTCGTCCCAATCGTGGAGCGCGAGATTGAACGTGCCCCAGTGCACCGGCAGCAACGTGCCTCCGCCAAGCCAGTCGAACGCCGTCAACGCATTCGCGGGCCCGAGGTGGATGTCGCCCCAGCTCTCGTGCCACGCGCCGACCTCGAGCATCACCAGGTCGAACTTGCCGTGCTTGGTCGCGATGTCCTTGTACTGCTCGGTCAGACCCGTATCGCCCGAGAAGAACACCTTCCGCTGCGCGGTCTGAATCACGTACGACGCCCACAGCGTCGAGTTGCGATCTGACAAGCCGCGCCCCGAGAAGTGCTGACACGGCTCCGCGGTGAAACGCAGACCCTTGATGTCGACGTGCTCGCCCCAATCGAGCTCGTGAATGCGCTCCGGAGCGACTCCCATCGCCTCGAGATGCGCTCCGACGCCGAGTGAGGTCACGATGGGCATCGTCTTCTGCGCGAGCGCCAGCATCGTGTAGCGGCACAGGTGGTCGTAGTGGTCGTGCGAGAGCAGCACCGCGTCGACTTCCGGCAATTCGTCGAGCGAGGCCGGCGTCGGATGAAAACGCTTCGGTCCCGCGAAGGGCAACGGCGAAGCGCGCTCTCCGAACACAGGGTCGGTCAGCACCTTGAAGCCATCCAACTCGAGCAGCACCGTCGAGTGACCGAGCCACGTCACGCGCAGACCCGGGTCGGGCTTCTTCGCCCAGTCGGCGTGCGGCTTGAGCAACGGCAACGGCGCGGGCGGCATGCGCTGATTCGTGCCGAAGAAATACTCACCGATGATCGGCAGCGGGTTGCCCTTCAAACCCGGGCCGCGACCGGTGGGATTCTTGAACGTCTTGCCGTCGTGCTGCTTCGAGGCGCTCGTACGCTCGAGCCGCAGCCCGGCGCTCTTCGTCTTTGGTTTCATGTTCACCACACGGGTAACGACTGGTCGTAGCGGATGCTCGGCTGCGTTCGGAAGTCGTGCAGCCGCGCGGTGAAGTCCGCCACGTCGGCGATGCCTTCTCCACTGCTGAAGTTCACTTCGAGTCGTTTCGGGACCATGCCGCGCACTCCGAAGAGCAGGTCCTTCCAGTGCGAGCTGACGTGCGGCGGTTCTGCATCGAAGAGCCGCAGCGCCCACCCATCGCCGTCACGCTCGAGGCGAAGTTGCCGGTCTTCATCACCGTACTCGATGACCTCGAGCGTCTTCGGAAACCACTCGAGCGTGATTTCGCGAATCAGCCGCGGCACCACGTCGACGGTGAACGAGCCGAGCCGCAGCCGCTTCAAGCCCGGCACCTTTGCGAGCTCGGCCAGCCCGTTCCGCAGCTCGCGCGTCGCGTGGTACCCGGGAATCGCGGCGGTCACGACCGGCAGCGGCCGCGGCGTCTTCTGCAGCACCTCGGCCATGTCCTTCGGGTTGCCGATGAGCCACACCGCTTCGAGTGAGGGCAGCTCGAACTTCTCCTTCGCCCAGTGCTCGAGCACGTCCTGGCCGATGGGACCCGTCGCTCTCAAGCCGCGCATCGACGGAGCGAGCCGCTGCAACCCACGCCGCACGCGCGTCACCGTCGCCCATTCCTTCGCGTCGACCGCGAGGAGGAACTGATTGCGCTTCACTTCGCGCACCGTCACTTCGCTCACGAACCCGTCGGTGAAGACCGGCTTCGCGTCGCGCGTGTCGATGATTTCCGAGAGCGGGCCGAGCCATTCGTCCTGGTGCTTCTTGAGCAGCTGCGCCTGCTTTCGCGGCGAGGCGTTCTGCAGCTGCAGCGAGATGAACTCTCCGCGTGGCTCACCGCGCTCGAGCAACACGTCGGCGAGCACCTGCTTTCGCGCCCGGTCGTGCGGAGCGGCGTACACCGCCTCGAGCGGGTCGGTCGGCGGGCCGGCTTTCTCGACTACCCATTCCTGCGCGAGGAGTTGCTTGCGCTGCTGATCAGAAATCTCGGGCGCGGTGATGACGGTGTTGATCATCCGCTCGACGAGACGACGGCCGCGGGTCTCGACTCCGGCGGTGAGCACGCGCCACGGGAGCTCGAGGTCGAGCCGATGCGCGTGGCTCGCATCGCCGTGCTGCTCGACGCAGTCGAAGAGGCGCCGCAACAATTTCTGCGAGTGCAGCTGCGCGAACTGCACCAGCGAATCGACCGACGCGGTGGCGAAGCGCGGGTCGGGCGGCAAGCGCGCGATGGCTTCGAAGAGTGGCCACAGCACCGAAGACGACGTGTTGCCGCTCGAGAACACGGTGAGCTGTTTCAGGCGGGCCGAGAGGTGAGTCGGCGGTTCCGTCTGCACGCCGTTGAGCCACGCGCGCGTCGCTTCACCTTTCAGCTTCGGCAACTTCGGAGGCTCGTGGCGAATCTTCGAGCCGATGGCCTCGATGAGGCCCGAGGTCGACGGGTGGCGCGCGGTGCGCCATTGCGTGAGGAGCTCCGCGAAGGTCACGCGCGCGACCTACTACAAATGTCCCCCTCTCCCGCGAGGGAGAGGGCTGGGGGTGAGGGTGGAATTCGGTCGGGCTAAGAAGAGTCGTCTTGTTTCGCTCGACCGTCATCATCCTCCTCGCGCTGGCGGGCTGCAGCCCGGTGGTGCAGCCCAAACCGATGTGCACGGCGCTGCGCCAGGCGTGCAACGCCGACGCTGACTGCTGCGAAGGCACGTGCACCGACGGTCAATGTCTCCTCGCGTGCAAAGCAGCGGGCAGCGACTGCCTCTTCCATTCCGATTGCTGCGACGGGCAATGCAAGAACAGTCAATGCGGCTGTGGACTCGGCGATGAGTCGTGCCTGAGCGGCTCGACCTGCTGCTCGAAGCAATGTGTCGGTGGCCGCTGCGCGTTCGGCGACGGCAGCTGCACCGCGCCCGGCCTCTCGTGCGGCGCCTCGAGCGAGTGCTGCACCGGCTCCAGCTGCGTGGGCACGATTTGTCGCAAGCCGATGTGCGTGACGTCGGGTGATTCGTGCGCGAACCACCAGGACTGCTGCGACGGCCGCTGCGAAGCAGGGCTCTGCCGCCCGACCGCGTGCGTGACCGGCGGCGCGAGCTGCATGCAGGACTTCGAGTGCTGCGTCGGCTTCTGCAGCGCGGCGACGTTCACCTGCCGCCAGCAGTGCCGTCAGTTGATGGAGTCGTGCGGCTCTCCGACTGATTGCTGCGCCGGACTGAACTGCGTGATGGGCCAGTGCGTGGGCGGCGGCTCGTGTCTGCAGGTGAACGCGGTGTGCACCGCGCAGGGCCAGTGCTGCTCAGGCATGTGCAACGGCGGACGCTGCGGAGCGACGATGTGTCTGCCGTCGGGCTCCACCTGTCTCAATGCATCGCAGTGCTGCTCGGTGCAATGCAGCGCTGGGCACTGTCTGTAAAGCTGATCATCGCCCCGCGGTTGCTATGCTCCGCGCCCGTGATGACCAAAAGAATCGTCCTCGTGTTGTCGGTGCTCTCCCTCGCCGGCTGTGGAACCAAGATTCCGTGCACCGAAGATCGCGACTGCGCAATTGGCCAGCAGTGCAGCACGAGCGAGAAGATGTGTGAGCCGGTTCCCGCGACCGACGCTGGCAATGGCGGCGGCACGGGCGGCGGCACCGGCGGTGGTTCAACGGTCGACAGCGGCATCGGTGGTGGCGGTGGAGCCGGCGGCGGCACGGGTGGTGGCTCGGGAGGCGGTTCCGGCGGCGGCAGCGGAGGTGGTGCAGGCGGAGGAAGCGGTGGTGGCGGTGGCGGTGGTGGACAGCCCTGCACGCCGGGCACGGTTTGCCGCGCGAAGGCAGGCGACTGCGACATCGCGGAAGACTGTCCGGCCGACGGCATGTGCCCGAGCGACGCGCTCCTCTCGATGGGCAGCATCTGTCGCGCGCCCAACGGCGCGTGTGACGCCACGGAGCGCTGCGACGGTGTGACCGCTGCGTGCCCGGCCGACGTGTTGGCGCCGAACACGACCATCTGCCGCGCGGCTGCGGGTGGGTGCGACGCTCCGGAGAACTGCACGGGAAGCGCGGTCGATTGCCCGGCTGATCAATTGTCCTCGGCCAGCACCGTGTGTCGCGCCGCTGCGGGTGCGTGTGACGTCGACGAGTTGTGCACGGGAACGTCCGCGGCGTGTCCGGCCGACGTGTTCCTCCCTGCGACCACCACGTGCCGCGCTGCTGCTGGAACGTGCGACATCGCCGAGCTCTGCACCGGCAGTGGCGCAGCGTGCCCGACCGACACCCGTCACGCTTCAGGCGACGTCTGCCGCGCCGCCGCGAACTCGTGCGACACGCAGGAAGTCTGCGACGGCTCGTCGGTGAACTGCCCGTCGGACGTCGTGCAGCCTTCGACCATGCAGTGCGGCCCGCAGAGCTGCACCGCCGGCGTCACCACGCCTGCGCGCTTCTGCGATGGCTCGACGGCGGTCTGCAACCCGAGCGGCGCGACCATCTCGTGCAATGGCTACCAGTGCTCCGGCACCACGTGCGCGACCTCGTGCACCACGTCGGGTGACTGCTTGAGCACCCACTTCTGCCAGCCGGGCGGTCAGTGCGCGCCCAAGCGCATCGATGGCCAGCCGTGCACCAACGCGGCCTCGGGTGCGGAGTGCGTCAGCGGCACCTGCACCGGCAGCTACGCCGACAACGACGCCGACATGTTCGGCGCCGGCGTGGCGACGTTCACCTGCGGCACTGCTATTCCGAACGGGCGCACGGCCAACAACACCGACTGCTGCGACAGCGACGCGCGCGCGTTCCCCGGAGCGACGGCCTACCAGAGCACCGCTCGTGTCGGCTGCGGCGGCTTCGACTTCGACTGCAACTCGCAGGAGAGCATCCAGTACACGGCGACCAACGCGTGTGTGAGCTCGACCTGCGGCTCGGTGTGCTTCGGCTCCCCGGGTTGGGTGTCTGGCACTCCCGCGTGCGGCGTGACGGCGACCTACGTCACCGTCTGCTCACAGCTCATCTGCTCGACGGGCGGCAGCACGCGCTGCTCTCCGCTTCAGGAGTCGCGCGCCCAGGCGTGCCGTTAATGACAGTACAAATGTGTGCAGTGTATTGGTCAGCGAAATCGCTGCAGCAACTGCGCGCGCGTCTCGAGTAACGCCCCGAGCGGAATGAGCAGCCGGTCTTCGGTCGAGCGCACCACCAACACGCCTCGCTCGACGACCAGCTCGACCACCGGGCCGTGTACGTGCTCCAGCGTCAGCAACCGGCCGTCGCGCGACCACAGCCCGACGTCACCGGTCTCGAAGCCGAGCGCGAGCACCTCGGAGGGCAGCTCCAGCAAACGCGTCGGCGTCGACGCCGGGAGCGCCGAGAACGTCCGCACCACGTCGGGCACCGCGTCATGCGGCACGACGGCTGGGAGTTTCGGCAGCGATTCCCACGGTACGCGATGCAGCGTTCCGTCTTCGTCGCCCCACACCAGCCACCGGCCGTCCGCTGTGCGCGTCACCGCGTGCGCGGGGCGGCCACTCGCCAACACGCGCGTCGAGCCGCTCGCCAGCTCGAGCTCCAACACGTCGCCAGAGCTGCGCGCCAGCAACACCCGGCCCTGCGGCAGCAGCTGCGCGTCGTAGAGCATCTCGGTGCGCAGGCTCTGCAGCGCCACGCGCTTCGCATCGAACGTCAGCACCGCCGAGTCGGTCGTCGCGAGCAGCGTCCCGTCGTCGAGAAATGCCAGCGTTTGAAAGCCGGCGCTGAGCTGTCTGCGCTCGAGCAGTTCCAACGACGGCGCGCGCCACCACGCCAGCTCGCCACCCAGCGACGCGCTGGCGAGCGTCTGACCGTCAGCCGACCAGGCCACGGCTTCCACCGACGTGCCGTGCCCCTTCACGCCGCGCACCGTGCCGGTCGCGTCATCGAGGTCGACCACCCGCAGCTGCCCATCACGCCCACCGAAGGCCAGCACCGCTCCGTGCGGCGCGAAGCTGAGCGCGTTCACACCCTCGGGGCTCCCCTCGAGCACACGCGGCGCGGCGTCGGTCAAACCAAACACATACACCCGGCCGTCGTTGCTCCCGGCGGCGACCCAGCGCCCATCGGCCGAGAACGACGGCGTGCGCAGCGGCTTGGTGCCCGCGCGAAACACGCGCAGCGGCAGCCCGCCCTCCGCGGACCACACGCGCAACGTCGGCTCATCACCCGTCGTCGCCACCCACGGCCCCGAGCGGCTCGCCGCCACGAAGCGCAGCGGTCCGCGCTGGCCGTGGTCGAGTCCGTCTCTCGCGCGCTCCGACGTGTCCACCACCCACGCGACCCCGTCACCGTCCGCCAGCGCGAGCGAAGAACCCTTCGCAGCGACGTCGTACAGCGCCCCCAGGTACGGGCCGAACACCTCGAGCTCCTGTCCCGTGGAGAGCTCGAACACGCGCGCGGTGCCGTCGGTGCTGGTGGTCGCGAAACGGGAAGTGCCCCACGACGTCACCTCGGAGATGGGCTGCACGTGCGCGCGGGTGACGACGCGTTGCTCGCCGCTCGCCAGCTCGAAGACGCGCGCGGTGGCGTCGTTGCCTGCCGTCACCACCCAGCCGCCATCACCCACCACCGTCACCGACGTCACTTCGCTCTGCACCGCGGTTGCGATGCGTACGCCACCGTCGACGGGCTCGAGCGCCCACAGCTTGCGAGAGGGGCTCGTGGCGAGCAGCGCGCCGTCTCCGGCGAAGGCGACGCCGAGCACCACGGTGTCGAGTTCCCACTCTCTGGACACGCGCGCGCCCGCCACGTCGTAGAGCAACACGCGACGGTCGAGAGAGCCGCTCGCCGCGAAGCGCCCGTCGGGTGAGAACGCCAGCGAGTAGACCTCACTGCGATGTTGGCCGAGCACCACGCTCGTGCCCTGCGGCCACGCCCACAGCCGCACCTCGCCGAGATGATCAGCCGACAACAACCAGCGCCCCGACGGGTCGAACTCCACGACCACCACTTCAGCTTGATGGCCCTGCAGCAATCGCCGCTCGTGCGTGCGCAGGTTCACCACCAGCACGTCGTTCGCTTCGCGCGCCATCGCGAGGAACTCGCCGTCGGCCGAGAACGACACCTCCCACACCGGCCCGTCGGTGCGAATGCCGTCGCGCAGCGGTGAGCGCTCGAGCTGAAACCACGTCTGCTGCACGGCGACGTCGTCCGACAGCTCCATCGCGCGGCGTGCGCGCGCCCTCGCCTCGAAGGGGTCGAGCCGAGCTTCTGCTGCCACCGCGGTCTCGAGCAACGCGCGCGCTTCGGCTCGTCGCGCGGCCGCTTCGTTGTCCGTCGAGCGACGCCACAACCCGAGGAGCACCACCACGAAGACCGTGAGCACCACCAACGCCGAGCCCACCAGCGCTCGACGCGTGCGCAGTGCACTTCGCTGCGCGCTCACCGAGGCGTCGACGAACGCCCGGCTCGAGGCCTCGAGCGGCTCTCCCGCAGCCAGTCGCGCGGCCTCCAACGCTTCGGCGCCCGGCAACAACGCGAGCGGAGTGCGCCCTCGTTGCTCCCAGCGCGCGGCGCGGTCGCGCAGCTCCGCCATGCGCGCGGTGCGTTCTCCGTCTTCTTCGCGCCAGCGCTTGAGCCGCGTCCACTCAGACAGCAGCGCTTCGTGCGCCAACTCGAACTGCGGCTCGTCGCTTTCGTGTTGACGCCGCGCGACGAGCAAGCGGCCTTCGACCAGTCGCGCCAGCACCTGCGCCGCGCCCGCGGGCAGCCCTTCGAGCAACAGCCGCTCGCTGTTGACGCGGCGGGTGCCGTATTCGGTCACGGCGCGCATGAAGAGCGTGCGCGCCCAGCTCAGCTCTTCGGCGGTGAGGCCGGCGAGCACCGCGTCGGCGTGATGCACGAGAGCACCCACCACGCCGCCGAGCGCGACGAACGCGTTGCGGCGCAGCACCCGATGCTCGACGTCGCGCGCGTCCCACAACTTCGCGGCGCAGAACTGCAGCAACGGCAGCGCCGACGGAGAGCCGCTCACCGCGTTGACCATCTCGGTCGCGAGGCGTTCGTCTTCGAAGCGATGACCGACGAGGGCCAGCGGCCCTTCGAGCGTCTGCACCAGCCGGGTCGACTCGATGGCGTTCAACACCACGATGTCTCCCAGCGGCGCACCCGCCCAACGCACCGCGGGCCCGAGAAACTCTTCGCGCAGACACAGCACCACGCGCACGCGCGGGTGTGGCTCCTCGACGGTGTGGGCGAGCGCGCCGAAGAACGCGGTCGCTTCCTGCGGGCTGTGGGTCAGCGCCTCTTCGCCCTGGTCCACCACCAACAGCACCTGGGTCGCGCCTCCCTCGGCGAGCGTGGCCAGCTCACGCGCCAGGCGTGCGGGCGTTTCGCGCAACGCTCGCTCCAGACCCTCGGCGGGAGCAGCGGGTGGCGGCGCGTTCGCCTCGAGCGTCGGCTGCGCCTGCCACGCGGAGCGGCCTTCACACAGCGCCTCGGCGAGCGCGCGAAGTGGCCTCGCTCCAGGTCGAACCGTCACCACCCGCCACCGAGCGGCTTCTCGCAGACGCGGCACCAGACCCGCCTGCACGAGGCTCGACTTGCCGACTCCGGAAGGCCCAATCACCGACACCAGCGGAGCGCGCCGCAACCGCTCGACCAGTGACTGCGCCTCGGCGTCGCGGCCGAAGAAGAGCGCTTCATCATCGACGCCGAACGCGCGCAGCGAACGGAACGGCAGGCGCGCCGTGTCGATGCGGGCGTCGAGCAGATGCAGCAGCGACGACGCCACCACGCCCGCGGGCGGACGACTCGCGGGGTCGCGCTGCAGACACGCGGCGAGCACTTCGCGCAGCTTCGGCTCGAGCGTCGCGTCGACGTCCGGCGCGGGTCGCCGGCCGGTGAGGAGCTCGTGAACCGTGACGCCCAACGCAAACACGTCGCTGGCGGCGGTCGCGGTGGAGCTC
Source organism: Archangium sp. (assembly GCA_047600485.1). Lineage (GTDB taxonomy): Bacteria > Myxococcota > Myxococcia > Myxococcales > Myxococcaceae > Archangium_A. Next base: position 7,369,296 of record JASGKS010000001.1, on the reverse strand, counting down.
TGCGTGCGTTCGGGCGCGAGGTACGCCGCGGTGCCCTCGTGCGCGTCGACCCACTCGCCGGTGCGATGCACGAGGCCGAAGTCGACCAGCCGCACGCGACCGTCTTCGGGCACCACGGCGTTCTCGGGCTTCACGTCACCGTGCACCAGCGAGCGGGCGTGCGCGGCCTCGAGTGCGCTCGCGAGGTGCGCGCCGATGCGAATCGCTTCCTTCGGTGCGAGGCCCGCGGCGAGCCGTTCGCGCAGCGTGGGGCCTTCGAGATACTCGAGCGCGATGAAGGTGCGGCCTTCCCATTCACCCGACGCGTAGACGGTGACGATGTGCGGGTGCGACAGCTTCGCCATCGCCTGCGCTTCGAGGAGCAGCGCGTGTCTCCAGCCTTCGTCGGAGCGGTCGGCGCGCAACAGCTTGAGCGCCACCTTGCGACCGAGCTTCACGTCGCGCGCGAGCCACACCTGGCCCATGCCGCCCACGCCGAGCAGACGCAGCAGGCGGTAGCGCTCAATCTCCAGGCCCGCGGCCGGCTCCATGTTCAGAGGCCCAGCGCCCTGACCCTGAGCACGATGGCGCGCGCCGAGACCTCGAGTCGACGCGCGACCTCTTCGGCGTCTCCGCCGCACTCCGCCCACGCCGCCTTGAGTTCTTCCACGGGCACGTCTGACGCCTTTCGCAGCAACGGGTTCCCGTCGATGCGCGCGTAGAGCGTGGTGCGAGAGATGCCCAGCGCGCGCGCGGTCGCGGAGAGGCGCCACTGCTGCGCGCGCAGCGTCTCGAGGATGCGTTGATCATCCACCGGGCCCGCTTCGTTCGCGGGCGACGGCGCCGCGGCGTTCACCTGCGCCAGCTTGGCGAGTGCGGGGTGGTCTTCGAGGGGACCCGGGCTCGCCTTTCTCGCGAGCGTGAGCTGGCCGAGCACGTTGCGCAGCTCGCGAACGTTCCCCGTCCACGGTGCGAGCGCGAGGCGTTCCACCGCCGGCGCCGTCAGCAGCTCGCCCTGAAAATCGGAGAAGTGCCGCATCAACCGGCCGAGGTCGTCGAGCCGCTCGCGCAGTGAAGGGAGGCCGAGCTGGAACGCAGCGAGCCGGTGAAAGAGCGCGGGACGAAAGCGACCGTCTGCCAGCGCCGCCTCGAGGTCTGAGTCGGTCGCGGCGACCACGCGCACGTCGACGCGCACCGGCCGGCTCGAGCCAACGGGCTGCACGTCTCCGCCTTCGAGCACGCGCAACAACATCGCCTGCGTGTCGGTGCCGAGCTCTCCAATCTCGTCGAGGAAGAGCGTGCCGCCCGCGGCTTCGGCGAAGTAGCCCGGGTGGCCGCGACTGGCTCCGGTGAAGGCACCAGCGGCGTGCCCGAAGAGCTCGGACGCCGCGACGCTGGGCGCGATGGCCGCGAGATTCACCGCGATGAATGGCTTGCCCGCGCGGGGGCTCAGCTCGTGAATCGCGCGTGCGATGAGTTCCTTGCCGGTGCCGGTCTCTCCGCGAATCAGCACCGGGAGCTGCGTCGGAGCGACCTGGTGCAGCTCGTCGATGGCGCGCAGCAGCGAATGGCTCTGACCCACCAGCCCGTGCGTGTGCTCGCGCCAGCGGCCCGGGTGCCGGTGCAGCAGGAGCACCACGCGTCGACCGAGCATCAGCACCAGACCGGTCGGCGGCAGCTCGAACTCGGCCGGCGCCGTGAGCCGCGCGCCCTGCACCGAGAGCTCGATTTCCGAGCGCGGCGCGACGTGCACCTTGCCCTCGCGCCACGTCAGCATCACCGGGCTGCGGCTCAAGAACGGGTCGGTGAGCGGCAGCGGCTCTCGCGGCGAGAGCGGGTCGACGAAGCCCGGGCTCACGCGCGACAACTCGAGCGGCACGCCTTCGCTGAACCGCGGCAGCAGCGCGACCGCGCCCAACCGTTGCCAGTCGGGGTGGCACAACACCGTCAGCGCGAACGGGAGCGACGACGTGCTCCGCAACGGCGGCGGCGGCGGCAGGGTGCTCGCCAAAAGCGCGGAGTTGCTCATCCCGCTCGCACCAATACCACCGCGGTGCAGTGATGGCGCGACCCGCGAGGTGAACTGTTCAGTGAACGTTCAGTGAACGGTTCAGCGGCCGGGCTCTGCACGGTGATTCGCATGGCCGCGAGTGGCGTGCGGGTTGCTCTGCGCCGCCGCCGTGATGATCCATCGAATCGTTCTCGTCCTGTCGATGCTCGCCCTCGCAGGCTGCGGAACCCGGGTTCCGTGCATGGAAGATCGCGACTGCGCCTTCGGCCAGCAGTGCAGCGCGACCGAAAAGGTGTGTGAGGCCGCGCCCGTCAGCAACGACGCAGGTGCTGGTGATGCCGGCTCGACCGACAGCGGCATTGGTGGCGGCGCAGGTGGTGGCGGAGGCGTTGGTGGTGGAAGCGGAGGAGGAGGAGGAGCCGGAGGCGGAGGCGGCGGTGGCGGTGGCGGTGGCGGTGGTCAGAACTGCACGCCGGGAACGGTGTGTCGTGCGAAGGCAGGCGAGTGCGACATCGCGGAAGACTGCCCGGCCACCGGCGTCTGCCCGAGCGACGCGCTGCTCTCCGCGGGGAGCATCTGCCGCGCGCCCAACGGTCAGTGCGACTCCACCGAGCGGTGCGATGGTCTCAGCGCGGCGTGCCCGGCCGACGTGCTGGCACCCAACACGACCCTCTGCCGCGCCGCTGCGGGAGCTTGCGACACTGCGGAAAACTGCACGGGGAGCTCGGCTGATTGCCCGGCTGATCAACTCGCCTCAGCGAGCACCGTGTGTCGCGCGGCGGCGGGCGCGTGTGACCTCGAAGAAGTGTGCACCGGCAGCTCCGCGACGTGTCCGGCCGACGCGTTTCTCGCCGCGACCACCACGTGCCGCGCGGCCGGCGGAGCGTGCGACATCGCCGAGCTCTGCACTGGCAGCGGCGCCGCTTGCCCGCCCGACTCCCGCCGCTCGTCTGGAGACGTGTGCCGCGCCGCCGTGAATTCCTGCGACACGCAGGAAGTGTGCGACGGCTCGTCGGTGAATTGCCCGTCGGACGCGGTGCAACCGTCGACCATGCAGTGCGGTCCGCAGAGCTGCACCGCGGGCGTCACCACGCCGGCGCGCTTCTGTGATGGCTCCGCGGCGGTGTGCAACCCGAGCGGCGCGACCGTCTCGTGCAATGGCTACCAGTGCTCCGGCACCACGTGCGGCACCTCGTGCACCACGTCGGCTGATTGCACGAGCACGCACTTCTGCCAGCCCGGAGGCCAGTGCGCGCCCAAGCGCATCGACGGCCAGACGTGCACCAACGCGTCGTCAGGCCAGGAGTGCGTGAGCGGCACGTGCACCGCCAGCTACGCCGACAACGACGCCGACATGTTCGGAGCGGGCGCAGCGCAGTTCACGTGCGGCACCGGCATTCCGAGCGGGCGCACGGCGAACAACACCGACTGCTGCGACAGCGACGCGCGCGCGTTCCCCGGAGCAACCGGCTTCCAGGACACCGCGCGCGTGGGCTGCGGCGGCTACGACTTCGACTGCAACAGCCAGGAGACCCAGCAGTTCACCGCGACCAACGCCTGCGTGAGCTCGGCGTGCGGAACGAACTGCATCGGAAACCCGGGCTGGGCTGGAGGCGCGCCCGCGTGCGGACAGGCCGCGACCTACGTCACCACGTGCTCGCAGCTCATCTGCTCGTTGAGCGGAAGCACGCGCTGCTCTCCCATCTCCGACTTCCGGCCTCAGGCCTGCCGTTGAGCTGAAGCTCAGCGCGCCGAGAGCCTTTGCCGGAAGGCCTGGGCTCTCTCGAGCGCGCGCTCGGGTGTGTCGGCGTGCACGACGAAGTGGCCCATCTTGCGGCCCTTCCGCGCTTCGCGCTTTCCATACACATACACATCGACCACGTCGGGAAAGTCTTTCCACGCGTCGAGGCCGAGCTCACCACCCGCGCGGCCCTGCGCGAGCCACACGTCGCCGAGCAGCTGCCCCATGCACCACGCGCCGCGGTGCAGCTCGGGCTGAACCACCGGCACGCCTGCCAGCACGCGCGCGAGCGCATCGAACTGCGACACGGTGCACGCCTGCCGCGTGACGTGCCCCGAGTTGTGCACCCGCGGAGCCAGCTCGTTCACGTACAGCCGCCGCTCGCCATCACGCCCGGCGCCGATGAAGAACTCCACGGTGAGCAAGCCGCGAACGTCGAGCGCTGCAGCAATTCCACTCGCGACCACGCGCGCTTCGTCTTGCCACTTCTGCGCGATGCGCGCGGGCAACACGGTGAGATCGAGGATGTGGTCGGTGTGCAGGTTCTCGAAGACCGGGAACGTCACGCTGCCTCGCGCGTCACGCGCCACCAGGCACGACACCTCGGCCTCGAGAGAGAGAATTTCCTCGAGCACCCACTCGCCGCCGCTCGGCAGGCGCGCCACGTCTTCTTCGGTGCGCAGCTTGAACTGGCCCTTGCCGTCGTAGCCACCGAGCACGCTCTTGGCGATGCACGGCAGACCGAACGCTCGCACCGCCGCGCGCACGTCGTCTCCTGCGCGCACCACCACGAACTGCACCGGCCGAAAACCGCCGTCGCGCAGGAACGTTTTTTCCTTCACGCGGTGCTGACTCACTTCGAGCACTCGCAGTGAGGGGACCAGCTTCGCGGCGTACGGCTTCAGCGGCTCGAAGGGCACGTTCTCGGAGTCGAAGGTCGCGACGTCGACGCGTGAGAAGAACTCCTTCAAGCCTTCCGCGTCACTCAACCCCTTCGCGATGACGTTCGAACGCCGCTGCGCGCACGGAGAATCAGCGTCGGGCTCGAGCACCACCACGGCCTGGCCCAGACGGTCGAGCGACTCCGCGAGCATCAGCCCGAGCTGCCCTCCACCGAGGACGCCCACGGTCGACATCAGCGCTTCTTCGCCGCCTTCTTCTTCGCGTCGGCCGGCAACTTCAAATCACCCGTCGACTTGCGCGACTTCTGCGCCTGCTCTTCGCGGTACGCCGAGAGCCTCACCCGCAGCTGCGCGTCGTTCACCGCCAACATGCGCAGGGCGAAGAGCGCCGCGTTCACCGCTCCACTCGAGCCAATCGCGAACGTCGCGGTGGGCACGCCGGCCGGCATCTGCACGATGGAGAGCAACGAATCGACTCCGTTCAACGCGCGCGACTGCACCGGCACACCGAGCACCGGCAGCGACGTGAGCGAGGCCACCATGCCCGGCAGATGCGCCGCGCCGCCCGCGCCCGCGATGATGGCCGAGAAGCCCTCGTCGGCCGCGGTGCGCGCGAAGTCGAACATCAATTCCGGAGTGCGGTGCGCCGAGACGACCTGTGCTTCCCAGGGCACGTCGAAGGAATCGAGGGTGATGGTCGCGTGCTGCAGCGTGTCCCAATCACTCGCGCTGCCCATGATGACTGCGATGCGGCTCATGCGCGGCTTTTAGCGCGAGCGCCGCGCGCATTCGCTCAATTCTCGCGGTGGTCGTGACCAGCTCCGCCGAACGTGCCGACCCACGGCGCGATGGCCGGAGACAGCCGCGACGTCGGAATCGAATAGAACGTGCCGGAGCTGCCAGCGAGCGGCGGGTCGCACTTGTTGCAGCCCGGCGCGCCGTTCACGTCGAGCGCTCCGTTCATCATTCCAATCGAGCCGGTGGCGACCTCGAACAGCTGCGGCGGCGTGCGGTCACCGACGTCGACGGGACACTGGAAGGCGCGCGTGCCGTCCTGCACGTCGACACCGAGCAGCGAATAGGGAGCGTTCAGGTCGACGAGGTTCTTCACCCACGTGAGCGCGACCACACGCGGACCCTTCGAGGTGGACCAGTTCGCGAGGCGCAGTTGATCAGACCAGAACTGCTCGGAGCCGTTGAGCGTCATCGTCCACCGCAGCGTCGAGATGCCCGCTTCGAAACCCTGCAGCGTCGTGCCGTCCTGCACCGGAGCGGGAATCAACCGGTCGTTCGACACCACCGCGCGCCCGAGTTCTCCGGGCAGGGCGAAGCGCGGCTGACCGTTCGTCGCGTCGAGCACCACGCTCGAATATTCGGCGTAGAGCAGGCCGCGCGCGACCGCGAGCTCACCGCCGCGCATGCCGGTGTTGAGGCGCTTCCACCGGAACACACCGTCGCGCGAGAACGAGATGATCAACGTCGTGTCGGCGGGCACCAGCGGCGCCTGGTTCGAGACGGTCGGCGAATACGAGATGAACAAGTTGCCCACCGAGTCAGCCGCCACGCCGTAGGGGTGCGGGTGGTTGCAGGTGTCGAACAGCGGGTCGACGATTTGCTGCGCTTGCACCAGCTGGCCCGCGGCGTCGATGACGGCGAGGAAGTAGCGGCGGCACTGCGTGGTCGAGTCACCGGGCACGTTGCGCGGGTACGCCTCGAAGATGGCCGCGAGGCGGTCGCTGTCCTGCACCACCAGGCGCGCGAGGAAGATGGTGCTCACCACTTCGAGGAATTCGGGGTTGCTGGCGCGAATGTCGAAGGTCCACAGCGTCGCTCCAGTCGCGAGGTCGAGCGCGCTCACCTTGCCGTTGGGAGACGACGGGTAGTCGGCGCACACGTAGCGCTGGTTCCACAAGATGCAGCGACGCGAAGAGCCGAGCGGTGCCTGCAGTGCGTTGGCTGAATTCGCACGGAGCACCGCGGGTGCGTCGAAGAAGCCCGAGAGCGACATCGAGCCGTTGGCCTCGAGCACGAAGTCGTGGAGCCGCGGCGGCGCTGCGCCTCCATCAGGGTCACTGGAGATGGACGTGTCGAGCTTCCACGACGGCGTGAGGCCCGTCGGCTGGCTCGCCTGCACGCACACCGTTCCCTGGCAGCGACCTTCCGAATTGCACGGGCTCGCTTCCCGACACACGTAGCCGTCGGGCGGGTCGCGCACTTCGCACACGCCGCCGATGCACACGTTCACTTCGGTGCACGAGCCGGTGAAACCACCGCACGCCGAGCCGTCTTCGCGCGGCTTGAGCCCGCAGCCGGTGGCCGGGTCGCACGTTCCTTCCATGCACGAGCCGTCACCGGGGCACGGAGGCGCCGCCAGAAACTCGCAGCCCGTCTTCGGGTAGCAAACGTCGATGGTGCAGAGGTTGCCGTCGTTGCACGGCTTGGCGTCACCGACGCAGCGGCCGGAGATGCAGCGCGTGTTGATCAAACACACCGTGTCCGCGTTGCACGGCGTCTCGTCGGCGACCGCTTCAGCGACGCACGACTCGGTCGTCTTGTCGAAGTGCGCCACCTGGCACGGCTCGGCGGTGACGCACGAGGGAATCTCTTTGCCGATGGCTTCGAGCGACAAGGTCGCTGGCTGTCGGTTGGTGTTGGCGACCTTCACCTCGAGCAATTGCGAGAAGCGGCCGGCGACGGTCGGCGTGAAGGCAACAGTGAGCGTGGTCGAGCCAGGCGGAAGACGCGAGGGCAGCTCGGCTGAGAACGGAGCGGCCATCCCAATCCACGTGACGTCGACCGTCGCGCGACCCTCGTTCACGATGGCCACCTGGCGCAGCCGTGCGTCTCCGTCGGCGAAGACCGGGTCGAACACCAACGCGTCGGGATCGAAGCGCAGCGTGGCTTCCACGCCCGTTACGCTGGGGTCCTTGCAGGCCGTCCCAGCCACCATCAGCAACACCACGATGGAGAGTGAACGAGCCACGAGTCACAACCTTAGTGCGCGCGATGTGCCACCACTTCTGCTTGTTGAAGATGTGATCTGATCAAGCAGTGGAAGCAGTAGGGACGCCTGAATTGTGGAGAACCCAGAAAGCCGAACGAACTGAACGACTTGCCCGAAGGCATGGTGTGGACAACCAGCCCGGTTTTCCAACGGGTCCCACATGTGGGTCGATGGCGGTTCGATTCCCCACACCCTCCGTCACTTTTCCATCAGCTTTCCCCACGGTTGCCACAGCCCTGCCGGTCGGCCCCGAGGTGAAGAGGCGAGGTCGAATCGACGACTTTGCACTACAGTCCGCGCCGCGATGACGGGCGCGCGCGTCGGCAGATACGAGGTGCTGACGCGGCTGACGAAGGGAGGCATGGCTGAGCTCTCCCTCGCTTCGACTGCGGGCCCGGGTGGTTTCCGAAAGTTCGTGGTGCTCAAGCGCATTCTTCCCGAGGCCGCGGGCGACGAGAACTTCGTGAAGATGTTCCTCGACGAAGCGCGCGTCACCGGCGCGTTTTCGCACCCGGCCATCTGCCAGGTGTTCGAGCTCGGCAACGACAAAGAGGCGGGTCTCTTCGTCGCGATGGAATTCATCGCCGGCCAGGACCTGAACCAGGTCGTCGCAGCGTGCGCGCGGCAGCAGGCGGTGTTGCCGGTCGGCTACTCGGCGTCGGTGGTGCACGACTGCGCGCTCGCGCTGCACTACGCGCACACCTTCAAGCTGCCCAACGGCGAAGACCGCAGCGTCATCCACCGTGACGTCGCGCAGAAGAACATCATGGTGACGTACGACGGGCAGGTGAAGCTGCTCGACTTCGGCATCGCCAAGGCGAAGGGAGCGCTCGCTCGCACCCGCGCCGGCACGGTGAAGGGCACGGCCGGCTACATGTCTCCTGAGCAGGTGCGCGGAGAGACGATTGATCCGCGCAGCGACGTGTTCGGCCTGGGCGTCGTGCTGTGGGAGATGGTGACGGGCCGCCGGCTGTTCTCGGCCGAGACCGAGCTGCTCGAGCTGAAGATGATTTTGAGCGAGCCCATCGTGCCGCCGCACGAGGTCGAGCCCTCGGTGCCGCGCGAATTGAGCGACGTGGCGATGAAGGCGCTCGAGCGCGACCTGAATCAGCGGTTCAAGTCGTCGCGCGAGATGGCGCGCGCGTTGTCGCAGACGTGCGGTCATCTGCTCTTCGATGCCGAGGAGCGCGCGGGCTTCATGAAGGAACGCTTCGCCGAGAAGATTGAATCGGCGCAGCGGCTGTTCGACGTCGCCGGCAGCAAGGACGATTCGGAAGTCGATCGCGCGGTCGAAGATTTCCGCCGCAGCTCGCAGCACGAGCGCGAGAAAGAAGAGTCGGCGCGCAAGCCGGCCATCTCGGCCAACAAGCTGCGCGCCGCGCGCGGCGGCCAGGTCTCGGCGAAGAACTTGAAGAAGGTGAAGGCGCAGGCCTTCAAGCGCAGCACCGACGACAGCACCGACTTCGATGGCAAGCCGCTCGGTGCGCGGCAACCGCAGGGCGAAGAGCAGAAGGCGATGACCGAGGCGATGGTGCCGACGTACCAACCGAGCTCGTCGTCGAAGATGTGGCCCATTCTCGCGGTGGTGATGGCGCTCGGTGTCGGCGCGGTGGTGTGGAAGGTGATGCAGACGCCGCAGCCTCCGCCGCCCAAGCCCATCATTGGAGAGCTGCCGGGCACTGACCTGCCCGGGACCGACGTGCCGGGCACCGACCTTCCCGGGACCGATTCACCGCAGGTCGGAAACCCGCCGAAGAACCCCGACGTGGTGGGCAACAACCCGAACCCGAATCCGAACGTTCCGAAGAACCCTGATCAGCGCCGGCCGGTGGTGAAGGAGCAGGGTGAAGTCACGCTCGCGCTGATTCCCGAGGCGACGGTGACCAAGGGCTCCACGAAGCTGGGGCAGGGGAGTTTGATCAGCTTCTCGCTCCCGGTGGGCACGCACCTCGTCATCATTCGCGGAGACGACGGCGTGAAGCGCAAGCTGTCGCTGCAGGTCAGCGCGGGGAAGAACAAGCCGCAGCGGTATCGCCTGGACGACTTGCCGCCGGAATGAGCCTCGCGGACGAAGAGAACGTGGAGCAGCTGCTCCGCGAGACTCGCGACCGCCTGCTGAGGTTGGAAGAGAAGGAGCAGCGGCGCGTCACCGCGTTCGCGAGCGCGCGTCAGACGCTCGAGCGCATTCACAAACGTCGCACGCGCGGCAACGTGCCGATGTGGGAGGCGGCCCAGCGCGCGGCGCTGCGCATCGTGGTGCTGGCCGTGGGCTGCGTGTTGCTCATCACCGGCGCCAACACACTCGACGCCACCTTCGGCGGAGCGGCCATCGTCGCCTCGTTCGCGGTGCTGCTCGTGGAGGGCTTGCGATGAGCGCAGCGCGAGAAGAACTCGAGCAGGCCCAGGCGCGGATCAAGGAAATCGAAGCGCGGATGATCAGCGAGCTGCAGCTGCAGCTGCTGGCTGATCAACTCGAGCGTGAAGCCGACAGCTGGGAGAAAACGCTCGACCGCGGGGAAAAACGGAAGCTGCGCGAAGACACGACGTCGCCAGGCGCGCGCGTGATGGCGTTCGGCTTCGCGCTGCTGGCGGTGACTCCGGTGGTGGCGATGGTGGGCATCTCGCTGTCGCGCATGATGCGACACGAGTTCGAGCTCGCGTGGGCGCTGCTGGTGCTGGGAATCCTGGTGGTGGTCGTGACGTCACTGCCCATCGCGCGAAGAGCCATCGCGCATCGGTTCTCGCGGGCGTGGAAGTTGTCGCGCGAGGCGCGGCTCGAAGCGGCGTCGCTGCGAGCAATGCTCTGATCAGGGACTGCAGATCGATCGATCGACGCCGAAGCCGATGTAGCGGCACTGCGGCAACGAAGGCGCGCACTCCGCGGCCGTCTCGCACAGCGCGCTACAGCCGTTGCCTCCGTCCGACGCTTCGATGCACAGGCTGCTGAAGCAGTCGGCTTCGCTGCTGCACGGCGCGCCGACGGCGCCAGGGCCGCGCGCTCCGGGAACGCACCACACCTTCGTGCCCGTCGTGTCTTCGGAATGGCAGAAGAAGCCCGGCCCGCAGTCATCGCTCGAGAAGCACGGGCAGTCGGTCTTCACCGCGCACGAGCCGCCGTCCCAGTAACGCGAGATGGAGCCGCCATCGGGGTACGTCGTCGCGCCCGCGTCGAGTCGGCCGGCATCCACCGTGTTGCCTGCGTCCGTTCCGCCGCCGCCTCCACCGCCCGTCGTGCCGCCACCACCGCCCGGTCCTCCGCCGTCAGGAGCGGCGACGCATTGCCCGCTGACACAGATGGAGGCGACGCAGTCTGCCGTCGTGACGCACGGGGGCGGGCCGGTGCGAGAACCGCACGCGAGCAGCGAGCCGAGAAGAAGGAGGAAGACGAAGCGCACCGAAGGCTCAGGTTCCGGTGCGGAAGCGGCGGATGACGCTCTGCAGCTGCAGCGACAGATTGGTGAGCTCCTCGGTCGCGTTCTTCATCTGCCGCACCGCGGTGGTCTGCTCTTCGATGACGCGCTTCACGGCCTCGGTGGCCTGCACGTTGGTCTGCGCGACGGCGGAGATTTCACTCACCGCCTGCACCATCGCCTCGGAGCCCAGCTGTTGCTCGCGCGCCGACTGGTGAATCTGCGCGACCTTCTCGACCTCGCTGCGCACCGAGTCGCTGATGTTGCCCATCGAGCGCACGATGGTGGTCACGTCTTCACGCGACTGCGCGAGCTCTTCGATGCCTTCCTTCATCGCGCCGACGACGTGCGTGGACTGCTGCGAGATGTCGCGCGCCAGGCGTGAAATGGCCTCGGCCGATTTCCCCGCGCTCTCGGCGAGCTTTCGCACTTCATCGGCGACCACCGCGAAGCCGCGTCCGTATTCTCCGGCGCGCGCGGCTTCGATGGTGGCGTTCAGCGCCAGCAGGTTGGTCTGCGACGCGACCTGCGTGATGGCGTCGACGATTTTCGAAATCTCCTGCGTCTTCTCGCCGAACTTGAACACCTCGTGGCTCGCGGCCTCGACGCGGCTGAAGACCTTGCGCAGCTTCTCGCTCGCCAGTCGCGCCGCGGTGCTGCCTTCGACCGCCGCGGAGCTCGTCGCGGCCGTCGCCTTGGTCGATTCTTCCGCGCTCGCGGTGGTGCGTTGCAGCGCGGCGGCCATGTCGGTGATGGAACGTGACGCGCGAGCGACCAGCGCGCTCTGCACTTCGGCGCCCTGCGCGATGCGCTTCATCGACTCGCCGACCTGCGCGGCGCGGGTGTCGACTCCGGCGGCGTTGCCTTCGAGCGCGGTGGCGGAATCGGCGACGGACTCGGCGGTGTGTTGAATGGAGCTCACCAGCTCGCGCAACGAGTCCTGCATCATGGCGATGGCGACCGCGAGCTCATCGACGTCGTCGCGCACGGCGGACTCGGCAGTGTTCACGCGTCGCGAGATGTCGCCCTGGCTGATCTCGAGCGCGGTGCGGCTCAACATGCGCACGCGCTCGACGCGCAACAGCACGGTGGGCAGCGCGACGGCGAGGGCGAGCGTGACGGCGAAGGCGGCGGTGATCTTGATCGACCAGTCCCACGCCTGGCCCACGTAGAACATTCCGACCAGCGCGGCGGCGAGCACCACGTAACCAACCAGCACCTTGAAGTGCAGGCTGATCATCTGCGAGCGGCGCTCGGCCTGCGGAGCGTTGCGCTCTGACTGCGTGGAGCGACGGAAGAGAGCCTCTTCAGAAGCAGGGCGGCGCATGGAACTCCCGAGCTTACGTGAGTCTTCGCAGCGTGGTGGCGGTGGCGCACACCTGCTCGCCGGTGAGGATGCGGTGTTTGTACACGTGCACCGAGCCGCCGTGCGAGTGACCCGCCTTGGTCGTCTCGACGGTGATGAGCGCCGCGGGCCCGATGGCCGCCCGGAAATGAACCGTCTCTGCGACGGGAACCAGGCCGTGCGGGTTGCCACCTTCTTCGGCCACCACGCGCGAAATGCCCTCGTCGCAGTAGTCGACGTACGCGGCGTGATTGGCGTGGCCGTGAGGGTCCATCCACCCGTACCAGGTGGTGAAGTCGAACACGTGCTGCTTCTGGTTCGCCTCGGCGACGAAGGACGGCAGCTCGACGTCGGGGTGGCCTTCCACGATGGTGAAGGCGTCGAAGATGTCCTTGCCCGCGCGAATCGGCTCGAGGTCGCGCGAGAGATACGCCCATTCCTGCGTCGCCGACGCGATGAGCTCGGGCTGCGTGGCCTTCGAGAAGAGCCGCACCTGCCGCGTGAAGAGCATCTGGCGGCGCGCGCGCGAGGGCCAGGTGCGGCCGACGAGCTCTTCGCCAATCTTCACTTCGCGCTCGTGCTTCACCGTCATGGTGCGCACCACGAACATGGTGTTCGCCTCGACGTAGCGCTCCGGCGTCCAGCCGACCGAGCTCGACTCGTCGACCACCACGTCCTGCATCGCGCGCCACACGTCGCCCGCATGCGGAGCGAGCCGCGGCCCGAACGAGTTGCGCTGAATGATGACGGGGAAGGCGAGTGAAGCGGGAGGGACTGAATTCATTTAATGCGCTCCTCCTCAGTGTGCGGCGAAGAGCTTGCTGCAGTCGTCGGCGACCTGCGCGTCGAGACCGGTGATGCGATTGCCCGCGTCGTGCGTGACGAGCCGCAGCGTCACCTTGCGCCAGCGAATGTCGATGTCCGGGTGGTGGTCGATGGCTTCGGCCACCTTCGCCACCTTGTGCACGAAGTCGATGGCCGCGAGGAAGGTTCGGGCCTCGAAGGTGCGTACCAACATGCCGCTCTCCACCGCCCAGCCTGCGTGTTTTTCGAGGAACGACTTCAGCTCCGCTTCGCTCAACGGCGACTTCGAACTCATGCGGCGCACTATGCGCTCGCGGGCGAAATCCGGCGAAAAATCAGCCCGGTAATTCGCTCGAAAACGTCAACGCGGCTTTCAGTTCTCTCGAAGCTCGAAATCCAGCGGGGTCGGACAATGGAGCATGTCTTCGCTCCCCGGCCTCTCGATGCTCTCGAACGTGTGGCGACGCGTGAAACCGCGCCCCGACGCCGAAGCGGGCGCGCGCGTGCTGGTGGCCGCGCTGCAGGACGGGCGCTCGCTGGGAGAGGCGTTGTCCGAGGCGGCTCCGATGCTGGCGCGCGTGGCGGTGAGTGAAGCGGCGCGTACCTTCGATGGCGGTGCGCTGGCACTCTTCATCGTCGACGTGCGTGACGCGCTCGGCCGCCAGCTCTCGCTCGCGGGAACGCTGTCGCAAGACTCGCTGATTCGCACCGCGCTGCTGCAGGCCGCAGGTCGCGTCGATGACGACACCTTCGTGCAGCATCTGATCAACACCTTGCTCGAGGCCAACGAGGTCTACGTCGAGGCGATGCCGGTGGAGCAGCTGCGTGAGGCTCGTTGTGAGCGCGCGCTGACCGACCTCTTCAATCGGGCGTTGTGTCTGCTGATCACCCGTCACGATGGCGCGCGCCGGCTCGGCGAGCGCTCGGTGGCGATGGAGTTCTCGGTTCCTGCTCCGTCGGCTCCGCGCTGAGGGTTAGTGTTCGCCGCGTGAAGCGGCTCCTGCTCGTTCTTCTCTTCTGTGGTTGTCCCGAGCGCGCGCAGCCGGAGCGCGGACTGGCGCTGACCTACAAGAAGCCCGACGGCTTCAGCGATTTGCGCTCGGTGGTCGACCGGCGGCTCGCGTACCTCAAGCTGACCGCGAAGCTTTCGGAAGATGACCAACGCCTCACCGTGCGGCTGCCCGGCGGCGGCGACGTCGAGAAGATCAAAGCGCTGCTCGCGCTCTCGGGTGAGCTCAAGTTCTGCGAGGAGGACGCGAACTTTTCGCAGCGCTGGTGCGAGCGTGAGTGGCCGGCGACCATCGAGGTCGATCGCGCGGGTGACTCGAGCTGCGGGTTGGCGTCGACGAAGCGCGAGACGATTCAAGACGCGGTCGGCGATGCCGGAGTGACCCTCGCGTTCCAGAAAATCGACGCGCGCATCACCGGTTTTGCGCTGCGCACTGGCAACTGCGTGTCGCCGCACATCGTCGGCGTCGAGCAGCGGAGTGACCCCATGCCCTCGCTGATGCTCGACTTCGACAAGCAGAGCGCGAGCGACTTCAACGCGCTCACCGCGCGCGTCGTGAAGCGGCGGTTGTTGATTCTCATCGACGGCGACGTGCAGTCGGCGCCCGTCGTGCAGGAGGCGCTCACCGGACGGAGCGCGATGCTGGTGCTGGGCAACGCGAAGAATGGCGATCTGCTCGCGGCGGCGCTGGCCGGGGGAACGTTGCCGAAGTTGGAGCTGGAGAAGGAAGGGCGCTACGGCCCGCCATCGCTCAGCGGGAAGTGAGCTGGTGGCTTTGAGGAGCGAGGGTCGTCGTGGGTCCGCGCCTCCTGCCCAAAGGCGATGGAGCCCCTCTGCTTCGCGCGAAATTTCACCACTTCGTGAAAGTGGCTGTGCCCACAGCCAGATCCACGTTGTCGTGGATGAACGAGCGAAATGCAGGGGTGAATTTCGCCCGAAGACGAGGTGCTGCGCGTCGAAGGCACAGCGCACGTGCACGATCGACCCACCACACCTTCAGGCTGATCAGCGGACCGTCACAGCCGGAACGCTGATTTCGGCATGAAGAACAGCACCAGCAACACCGCACACACGGGACTTCCCAGCGCGAGCCCGAGCGCGACGAAGCCGAGCGTGTGATCAGCCGAGGTGATCAGCGACAGAATCGCAAGGATCAGCGTGAGCACTCCGCCGACCAGCGACGCGATGACCGCCACGAAACCGAGGAAGCCGCCGTTCCCTCGCCGCGCGATGCCCAGCAACGCGCAGACGACACTGATCAACGCCGTGATGATTCCGAACGCCAGCGCGACCGTGGCCATCACAGCGCGATGGTGACCGGCGCGCTCAACTTCTGAATCTCGCAGTCGCGCGGCCCACCGTCTTCCCACGCCAGCATCGCGAACTCGCCCTGCGCATCGAGCGCCACCATCGGGTGGTGCCACGTGCCCGGCGCGTACGCCACGCCCTGGCCCGGCCCGCAGATGAACGCCTGCAGCTTCGACACGTCGGGACCGCCATCGGCCGCGTTGGGCGCGACGCACACCAGGTAGCGCTGCACCACCATCGGCAAGAACACCTGCGTCGAGCACGGGTGCCGCTCGAGCAACACGACGTCCAACGGCAGTGAGCGCGACGTCGAGCGGAACACCGCCAGGTTCGCCTTCGCCTCGGGCCGCGTGGAGATCAAGTCGGTGCAGAAGTCGAAGCGCACCGCCGTGCCTTGATTCGCCTCACTGCCCTGCTGCAGCCCCGCCGAGATGACGCGCCCGAACGGCTTGAAGGCCTCGGCGTCGAGAGGTCGTGCGTGAATCATTCGCGCGAGCGTACAGTGGCGCGCATGCCGCAGGGTCTCCTCATTGCGTTCGAAGGCATCGACGGTTCGGGCAAGTCCACGCAGGCGCGTCGCTTCGCCGACTGGGCTGCCGCGAAGGGCCGCGAGGTCGTGCGCACGCGCGAGCCGACCGATGGTCCGTGGGGAAAGAAGATTCGCGAGGCGCGCTTCACCGCACGCATGTCTCCCGAAGACGAGCTCGCCGCGTTCGTCGCCGATCGCAAAGAACACGTCGCCACGCTCATCAAGCCCGCCGTCGCGCGCGGAGCGGTGGTGGTCGTCGACCGCTACTACTACTCGACCGCCGCGTATCAGGGCGCACGTGGCCTCGACCCGCAGGCGTTGCTCAAGCTGAATCGCGAGTTCGCTCCGCGGCCTGACCTCGTGGTGCTGGTCGACGTCGAACCGAAGGTGGCGCTGGAGCGAATCAGCGCGCGCGGAGAAGGCGTCGACCTCTTCGAGACGCTCGATGCGCTCACCAAGGTGCGCGGCAATTTCCTCGCGATGGCAGCCGAGCCGCACTTCGCGCGGATCGACGGCAGCCTGCAGCCCGATGGCGTCTTCGAGCAGCTGATCAGCACGGTCACCTCCCGAGTCAGCGTGTAGGCGTTCCACGGCAAGCGGAACGGGCGGGCGTCCGATTCGACTGAAACCGGGAGCGCGTTAGCCTTGTCGGACCTGCATGGATCCCAACCAGTGGTTCGCGACCTTCCGAACGCTGCACGACCAGAACAAACGCGGCGCGCTGAACCCGTTGGAGAAGAACAAGTACCTCGCGCTGCGCGATGAGCTCGCGCGCTCGCTGATGGAGTCGCTCGGTCAGAAGTTCGAAGCCGGCACGTTGCCGCCGCGTCGCGTGGTGAAGGTCGCGCAGCTGTTCAACATCGAGCTCTCGAATCTCTACAAGACGATGACGCGCGAGATTTCGTGCGAGGGCTTCGTCACGCTCGTGCAGGGCAGCTTCCGCGAGGGAGACCGCACGGCTTTCGTGCTCTCGCTCGGCCGCTCGGTCGACCCGGTGCAGGGCGACGCCATCGTGAAGGTGGCGCAGAAGCAGGCCGGCACCACCACGCGGCTGGTCTGCGAGTTCACCGGCTTGAAGGAGCCGGCCCTGGAGCGCATCGAGGAAGCGGTGTTCGACGCCGCGCTCTCGCGCATCAAGTAACTCTCAACAGCGCGGCGACGTGGGAATATGGGTGGGTTCCCCACCGTGGCTCAGCAACCCCCTCCCATGCCGCCCCCGATTCCGCTCCAGCGGGACCCGCTCATCGGCGCGCGGGTGGGCGAGTACGAGGTGTTGGAGCCCATCGGTGAAGGCGGCATGGGCGTGGTGTACCGGGGCATTCAGCCGGTCATCAAAAAGCGCGTCGCCATCAAGGTGCTCAAGCCCGAGGTCGCGGGTGATGGACACCAGGTGCAGCGATTGGTGGCTGAAGCGGAGTCGGTCAACGCCATCGGCCACCGCAGCATCATCGACATCTTCGGGCTGGGTTCGCTGCCCGACGGCCGGCCGTACATCATCATGGAGTACCTCGACGGCGACCCGCTCGACATCTGGCTGCAGCGACAGCCGGGCCAGCGCGTGCCGTTGCTCACCGCGCTCGAGTTGTTGCTCGAGATGTGCGCGCCACTCGCGGCGGCGCATCGCGCGAACGTCATTCATCGCGATCTGAAGCCGTCGAACGTCTTCGTCTGTCGTCAGGCCGACGGCTCACGGTTCTTGAAGCTGCTCGACTTCGGGCTCGCGAAGCGCGCGGTCAGTCTCGACGGCAACACCAAGCAGACCAACCAGACCACGGTGTCCGGAACGCCCGACTACATGGCGCCGGAGCAGGCGCGCGGGCTCTCGATTTCTCCGCGCTCCGACATCTACGCGCTGGGCGTGCTGGCGTACGAGCTCTTCACCGGCAAGGTGCCGTTCCAGGGTGCGACGCCGATGGACGTGATGGTCGCGCACGTGAACGTCGCTCCGCGGCCGCCGCGCGAGGTCGAGCCGTCGTTGCCCGAAGACCTCGATGCGCTGGTACTGCGCATGTTGAGCAAGGCGCCCGAGGCGCGGCCGCAGAGCGTGGAAGAAGTGCGCGCGTTGCTCGAAGACTCGGTGGTGGCGCTCGGAAATCCGCGGCCGCGCGGCTCGGGTCAGCACGCGGCGTTCGTTCCGGGAGGGACGGCATCGTCGTCGCCGCGGTTGCCTCCGATGTTCGAGCGGATGTCGACGCCGGCGCAGGACGAGCGGCCGCCGCCGGTGGCGAGCGTGACCACGCACACGCCGAGCGAGCAGTCGGTGGTGCGTCGCGAGCGGCGCGCGAACGGCAAAGGAGTCGCCGCCGTCATCGTGCTCGGGCTCGTGCTCGCGGGACTCATCTGGTTCCTCACGCGGCCTGACGCAGCGCCGGTGCTCGAAGACCCGAACGTGGTCGCCGTGCTCGTTCCGCCGGTACCTGTGCCGACGCCGACGCCGACGCCGACGCCAGTTCCGGTCCCTGTCCCTGTTGCGCAGATTGATGCCGGCGTCGCGGC
The DNA here is from genome assembly GCA_047600485.1 of Archangium sp. Classification (GTDB taxonomy): domain Bacteria; phylum Myxococcota; class Myxococcia; order Myxococcales; family Myxococcaceae; genus Archangium_A. The sequence continues at coordinate 7,350,758 of JASGKS010000001.1, read as the reverse complement.
GGAGGTGGTCGATGCGGGCGCGCTCGTGCTCGCGGTCGGAGTGGATGCGGGCGAGGACGAGGAGCAGCCGCCGAAGAAGAACGTGAAGCCTGCGCCGCCGCCTCCGACGGTGAAGCAGTTGAAGGACCGCATCGGGAAGCTCGAGGCGCGCGCGAAGAAGCAGAAGAACCTCGACCCGACGGCGCTGCAGTTCCTCGGTCGGTATCGCATCGACGCCGCGGCTGCTGACTCCGCCGCCAAGCGCACCAAGGTGGAGCGCGCGCTCAACGAGTGGGAGCGCAACTTCCTCAAGAAGTGACGAGGTTGTCGCGTTGTTCGTTGTGCAGCGAGTGAGTGATTTATCACTTACTCACGACACATCAGGCAATGAAATCCGGAAGGCCACCCGGCCCGCCGCACTGTCAGCTTTGATGACGGCCGCCCGGGGAGAGGGGCACGCGCGGTGTTTGGCAAAGCGCGTGAACCCCGAACCACTCGCCCCGTTGGAGCCAGAATGCGTCTGTCGATGCACGGACGCAGCGACTCGACTCGTGGGGCCGGCAAACAGCAGCACAAGCGACGGCGAGTTGGGGCGGTCTGCGCAAGCTCTGCCAAACACCGCGCGTGCCCCTCTCTGCGAGCGAGCTGTCATCAAAGCTGACAGTGCGTCAGGGCGGGTGCCTTTCCGGACTTCGTTGCCTGATGTGTCGTGAATGAGTGATTAATCACCAACTCGCTGCATCTCCAGCAATACGACGCGCTCCGTCGCGGTGCTGTAGATCACGCACATGCCACTCCGAACGCAGACCCGTCGTGTCGAGCATGCGTCGTACGAGATGACGGTCCTCGACGACCGGCCCATCGACCTGCGTGACGTCTCGCATTCGATTCTCGGCCTCTCGTGGCCCGCGACGCTCGGGTTGATCAGCGCGACGTACCTGCTGCTCAACGCGCTCTTCGCGCTCGGCTTCATGGCGACGGGCGGTGTCGCCAACGCGAGCGGCGGCTTCCATGACGCGTTCTTCTTCAGCGTGCAGACCATGGCCACCATCGGCTACGGCGCGATGTTCCCCCAGACCACCGCGGCGCACCTGCTCGTCACCTTCGAGTCGCTCGTCGGCCTGGTCTTCACCGCCATCTTCACCGGCCTCGTCTTCGTGCGCTTCGCACGCATTCGCGGCCGCGTGATTTTCAGCAAGCGCGCCACGTTCGGTCGCGTCGACGGCTTCCCGCATCTCTGCGTGCGCATCGGCAACGGCCGCTCGAACCGCATCTTCGACGCGCAGTTCCGCATGAACGTGGTGCGCACCGTGCGCGTGCCCAACGAGCCGGTGATGTACCGCAGCGAAGAGCTCAAGCTGGTGCGCGACAACGCTCCGAATCTCGCGCGCGCGTGGAACTTGATGCACCGCCTCGACGAATCGAGCCCGCTGCACGGCGCGTCGATCGAGACGCTCCGCACCGGAGAAGCCGAGCTGCACCTCGCCGTCACCGGCACCGACGAGACCACGCTGCAGACCGTGCACGGCCGCTACGTCTGGGAGCCGTCGTCCTTCGTGTGGAACGTTCGACTCGCCGACGTGGTGAGCGAAACGAAGAACGGCATCGTCATCGACTTGCGCAAATTCGACGACGTGACGCCTTCACCCATGTGACGTTTTTGCCGTGGGCTCGACCCCGCACGTTTTTTCCGGCGAGGTCGAAACGAAACGTGTTCCACAGGGCACGCAACCTGCCGGACTCGTTCTGCTCTCACGAATTGCTTTGACGTGTCTGTTCAGACAACGGCGAATCGCTCCCGCGCGCAGCAACACGAGCTGATCAGCTTCCACGTTTCTTCGGGGAGGCAGCACATGGAGCAAGCGACACCTCTGGGCGCCGCGGCCGCGGCTGCGCTCGTCGAAGCACCAGCAGCCGCCGCGAACGTCGACGACGCGCCCACCTCGAAAGTGGTCGCATTGTCGGCGGGCGTTCACCATCCGACGAAGCCGACGACGCGCCGCTGGGTGATGGCGAGCGTCGGTCTGAATCTCGCGCTCGGCGGCGGCCTCATCGCGTTCGGCGTCGCGTCGAACGAGCGCCTCGAGAAATTGCAACGCACCGACGACGCGCTGCTCGCGAAGCTCGAAGAACAGCGCGCGCAGTTGACGGGCCTCGACACACAAGGCCGCACGGTCGCGACCGGATTGGCCGACGTCTCACGCGCGGTCTCGAGTCACACGCACGAAGAAGCGCTGTTCCTGAAGATGCTGATTCTGAAGCCCGCGCTCGACCACACGCTCGGTCGTCGCATCGCGGTGAGCGTGCAGCAGCAGTGCTCGCTCTTCGGGCAAGACCCGAACCTCGTGCTCGCCATCATGTACACGGAGTCGGACTTCGACCCGAAAGCGCGCTCGGTGCAGGGCGCCATCGGCTTGATGCAGGTGATGCCGCACTGGAAGAAGGTGCTCGGCCTCGAGCAGGACCTCACGGAGCCCGAGGTCTCGATTCGCGCCGGCATTCAGATTCTCGGCTTCTACCAACAGATGTACCGCGACCTCGATTTGGCGCTGACCGCGTACAACCGCGGCCCGGGCCCGGTCGATGGAGCGCTGGTGCGTGGCTCGTCTCCAGCCAATGGCTATGCGGCGCGCGTGCTGGCGGTGTGGGAAAAGTTGAAGACGCTCGACTCGTCGGCGCGACCGTGAGCACGCTGCTGAGCGAATGACCAAAACCGTCTCGGCGAATGGGCTGCGCTTCGCGTACCTGGAGTGGGGAGATTCGTCGAAGCCGCTGGTGTTGATGGCGCACGGCTTTCCCGATTCGCCGCACGCGTGGACCGAGCTCGGGAGCGCGTTGGCGGCGGCGGGATATTGGGCGGTCGCTCCGTTTCTGCGTGGGTATGCGCCGAGCGAGGCGGGCCCGCGCGACACGACCTCTGCGGACCTCGCGCACGACGGCGCGGCGTGGGTCTCGGCGTTCGGCCGTGAGAAGGCGCACCTCGTCGGTCACGACTGGGGCGCGGAGCTGGCGTACGGCGCGGTGGGCGTCGCTCCGGAAAAGTTTCTCTCGCTCACCTGCGTGGCGATTCCGCACCGCGTGCGTCTGGCGTTCACGTGGAAAATCGCGTGGGGCCTGCGGCACTTCGGTTCGCTGTCGTTGCCCTGGGCGGAGTCACGCTTCGCGCGCGACGATTTCGCCGAGCTCGAGATGCTGACGCGGCGCTGGTCACCGACGTGGAAGTTCACGAAGGAAGACATGGAGCCGGTGAAGGCCTGCTTCCGCGAGCCCGGCACGGTGCACGCGGCGCTCGGCTACTACCGGGCCGCGGCGATTCGCTCTCCGGAGTTTCTCAAGCCGAAGGTGAAGGTGCCGACGCTGGTCATCGCGGGAATGGATGACCCGGCCGTGGCCGTGAGCGACTACGAGAGCACGCGCGCGCACTTCGACGCGGGGTTCGACGTGGTGCCGGTGCGCGGTGGACACTTCTGTCATCGCGAATCGCCGCAAGAGACCATCGCGGCGGTGCTCGCCCACCTCGCGAAGAATCAGAACTTCACGCCGAAATGATCTCTCACCACGGCGGCGATGCCTCCGCCGAGCTCGGCGGTCTCGCTCAGCACGTGCGTCGCGGCTGACTTCACTTCGTCGGGGCCCTGGCCCATGCAGAACGAGCGGCCGGCGACGCGGAACATCGGCACGTCGTTGAGCCAGTCACCGACCACGACGGTGTCTTCGTTCGCGACGCCGCTGTGCTTCGCGAGGAACTGCAGGGCGGTGCCCTTGTTGGTCGTCTTCGTGCGCGCGAGGAAGCCGTGCAGACCGGTTTTCCCGAGCGGAAACGAGATGACGTGCGACTCGGGGCCGGTGCGCGAGACGACCGCCGCGATGTTCTCTTCTTCGGCGACTCCGACGACCGCGGTGATGCCTTCGTGGTGTTCCCACGCGTCGTGGTCGAGCACGTCCTTCGCTTGATGCACGTCGGGCGACCAGGTGCGCACGTAGTCGAGGAAGGGAACGCCGGCCTCGTCGTGCACGACACGTTCGCGCGCGAGGAGGAAGGTGCTCACGCGGGTGGTGCGTAGCGCGTCGCGGAGTCGCGCGAGCTCGGGGCCGCGCAGGCTCGTGTAGTCGAGCGTGGAGCCGTCGGTGTGCACGAGGTGCGAGCCGTCGGCGCAGCCGAGCACTCCGTCGAGCCCGAGGACGTCGGCGGTCGGCTTGGTGCCGGGGAAGAGGCGGCCGGTGACGATGGTGACGACGATGCCTGCAGCGCGCGCGGCCTTGAGTGCTTTCACGTCGATGTCGTGAGCGACTCCGCGGCGAGAGAGGAGTGTTCCATCGAGATCGACCGCGAGCAGCGCACGACGCATGCGCGTTTCTATATCCACGAGCCCCGCGAGGGTGAGGGTGAACCTGCAGTCACCAGGGCGGCACGTTGGTGCAGGTCAGCAGCAAGTTCAGCGAATCGACCCACGACCCCACGTGATTCTTCGCCGCCGCCGAGCGCGACTTGATGGCATCGCTCGCATGCATCGACGCGAGCTCGGGATGAACCAACGCGCGCGTCGCCTCAGCCACCGCTCGCAGCGCGTGCGCGCGTTGAGAACCGAGCGGCTCGGGCCCGTTGAGCCAGCGCTCGATGAGACACCGCACCGCCGCGTCGGGTGTTCGCGCCACTTCGAGCGTGCGCACCAATTCCTCCGCGCGCGAAGGCTCGAGCAACGGAGCGAGCTCCCGCGCCGTCGTCGCGAAGAGCTGCTGGCAGAACTGCATCAGACACCCACGCGGCGTCGCGTCGAGCCAGCGCGCGATGCGCAACACCGGTGGACCGACGAACTTTCGCTGCGCCGCTCCGGAAACGAACTCGTCGATCGACAGCGCCGCGGCAATGGGCGACCAATCACTCACCTGCACCACGCGGCGCTCCACCGGGGTTCCGGTGACGACCAGCTCCGACTGCCACGCCAACTCGGTGAGCGACAAATCACTCGCCGCGACCAGCATGCTCAACGCGAACGAGAGGTCGTGCAGCGGCTTCTCCGACGAGCCGCAGAGCAGCAGCGACTCGACCGCATGCATTGCCGCGAGCCGTCGCTGCGCGTCAGCGTGCTCGAGCGACGCGTTGCCCTGCTTCAACTTCTCGACGACGCCGCGCGCGCGCTCAGGCTCGCCACCGCGCAACGACGCGAGCACGTCACGCAGCTGCGGTTGAAACGTCGCGTTGGCGATGGCGTGTTCGAGACAGTCGACGCCGATGCTGATCAGCCGAGCGCGTGGGCAGCTCGACAGCGCCCGTTCGCAGCGTGACCGGTGGCCTCCTGGCGGCGGCAGGAGCGGTGGCAGGTGCGGCTCGAAGCGGATGAAATCCGCGCGGGACACGCGGCGATTCTACGCCCGGGTGTGGCGCGAATGCGTCAGGGCAGAGCGATGACGTGGCCATCGTGCTGAAGCAGAAAAGTTCGTTCGCGAACACTGACCGGGTCACCACAGTTCGAGCCGAAGCAGCCGGAGAATTCACCTACACGCAGCTTCACCGTGTCCTCAGTGCGCGCCGATTCTTCGAGCGAATACGGGAAGCCGAGGAACACGATGTTTTCCGAGCGGATTTCGGCGAACGCGCTCGCGCCCGGGCGGCGGGAGTAGAGCCACGGACCATCGCGCACCAGCTCCCACTCGGTGTTTCTGATCAGCGGCGTGCCCGCACTCGGTGACAGCTCGAGGGTGCGCAGTTGCGTGTCTCCGCACACATCACGCTCGACGCGCACGAAGTGCAGCGTGCGTCCATCACGCGAGAGTGCAGCCGGTCCCACTCCGCGCAGGTCGTCGAGGAAGCGACCTTCAGCGGCGTTGAGCGTGAGCGGCGTCGCGAGCGAAACGGTGCCGTCGATGACGTCACCCGTGACGAGCGTGAGCTGCCAGCGCAATCGCGTGGTGGTGCGCGCGACGACGGGGAGCGTCGGCACGAACGTCACGGTGCTCGAGACCGGCACGCGCACCGCGAGCACGTCGGGGTTCTCGTTCACGTTCCATCGCGAACCTTCTCCGGGCACGCACTTCCACCGCGAGTCCATGCGGCGTGTGGTGAAGGCGTCGTAGCTGTCGACCGAGAGCCGCAGCGTTCCGGTGTGCGACGTCTGCACGGCGAGCGGCGACGAACCAAAACGAATGCGAACGCCGGGCGCGAGCGTGGTCCACGCACTCAGCTCGAGGTCAGCCGGCGCGGAGAGCGAAATCGGCGAGAACGGCTGCGCGGCGGTGAGCAGAACGACGAGGCTGAGCATGCGTGGCTCCGGACCCGCGAAGCGACGGGCGCGGCTTCGGCATTGCGAGGCGCGCGCCAACGCTTTCGACAGGTCGAGAAAGTGGTGTGAACTGGAGTGGTCACCACGCGCTTCGATGCTCCACTTTTCGCTCGGAAATGGGCGAAGAGCGCAACGGTTTCGGTGGCTTGCGAGCGCGCCTTCGGGGGATCCGACGTTGCAATAGAGAGTGCGATGCGTCGCGCTTCGATTTTCATGCTGCTGCCGCTGCCCTTGCTCGCGTTGACCGCGTGTGAAGGCACCATCGTGGGAGAGCGCAGCACGCGCCCGCCGATGACCAACCCGGTCGACCCGCTCGACCCGACGGTGCCCGAGCCTGAGCTGCCGGCGTTCGCTCCTGCGCCGTTGCGCCCGCGGTTGTTGTTGGGCTCGCAGTACGTGAACGCCATCGCCGATTTGCTCGGGCCCGACGCCGCGCGTCCGGTGGTTCCTCCGCGCGACGTTCCGGTGAACGGGCTCTCGGCGGTTGGCGCGACGATGCTCGAGGTCTCGAGCTCCGCGGTGAACGACTACGAGGCGAACGCCTACCTCGCCGCGCAGGCCGGTCTCGCCGCGCGTCGCAGCCAGCTCATCACATGCACGCCCAGCTCGAGCAGCGACGCGACGTGCATGCGCACCGTCGCCGAGCGCTTCGTGCCGCGCGCGTTCCGCCGCCCCGCGACGAGCGACGAGCTCACGCGGTGGACGAGCATCGGCGTGCAGGCCGCGACCGCGTACGACGACTTCGACAAGGGCGTGGAGTTCCTCTTCGCGGGCCTGCTGCAGTCGCCCGCGTTCTTGTATCTCGATGAGACGGGCGAGACCGACCCCGCGAACCCCGAGCGTCGCCGCCTGAGCTCGTGGGAACTCGCCTCGCGGCTCTCGTTCTTCCTCACCAACGCGCCGCCCGATGATGCGCTTCGTGCGGCCGCCGAGAGCGGAGAGCTGCTGACCGAAGCGGGCGTTCGCACCCAGGCCGCGCGGCTGTTGCAGAAGAGCGAAGCGCGCAACGCGATGACGGCGCTGTTCGACGAAATCCTCGAGCTCAACGGGCTCGATCATCTCGCGAAGGACTCGGTGAAGTACCCGGGCTTCGACGCGGTGACGCTCGGCCGCTCGATGAAGGAAGAGACGCGGCGCTCACTGCTCGACCTCGCGTTCGACGTGCCGTCGTCCGACTTCCGCGACGTGTTCACGCGCCGCACCACGTTCGTCGACGGTCCGCTCTCGCGTCACTACGGCCTCACCGCGGTGACGGGGTGGTCGACGGTGCAGCTGCCCGCCAATCGCGCCGGTCTCTTCACGCAGGCGAGCTTCCTCTCGCTGCAGTCGCACCCCGCGGCGAACTCGCCGACGTACCGTGGCCGCTTCATTCGCGAGAAGTTGTTGTGCCAGACGATTCCCGCTCCGCCGCCCGACGTGAACACCACGTTGCCGGCGGCGCCGCCGAACGTGCAGCGCACGCTTCGCCAGAAGGTCGAGCTGCACATGGGCAACGCGGGCTGCTCGGGTTGCCACGTGATGATGGACCCGCAGGGTTTCGCGTTCGAAGGCTTCGACGCGACGGGCAAGGTGCAGACGATGGACGACGGGCTGCCCATCGACACCACCGGCTCCTTCGAAGACAAGGGCACGTTCACCGACGCGGTGGGGCTCGCGGCGATTCTGCGTGAAGATCCGCGGGTGATGTCGTGCCTCACGCGCGTGGTGTTCCGCCAGGGCACGGGTCACGTCGACCTGCCGACTGAAGCGCGACCGTTGCGCGCGGCTAGCGAAGCATTCGCGGCGTCGGGCTACCGTTACCAAACCCTGCTCATCGAGCTCGCCGCGAGCGAAGCGTTCCGCTCGGGCATTCCGGAGGCGCCGTGAAGTCGTTCAAGCTCTCCCGTCGTCACCTGCTGCGCGGAGTGGGCGCGGCGCTCGCGTTGCCCACGCTCGACGCGATGCTCAATGGGCATGGCACTGCGTTCGCTGATGGCACTCCGCCGCCGCGGCGTTTCGTGACGTGGTTCTTCGGCAACGGCGTGATTCGCTCGAAGTGGACTCCGGCGCAGGTCGGCACGACGTACACACCGACCGAGCAGCTCGCGCCGCTCGTCGACGCGTCGCGGAACATCGACGTGCGCAGCTACGTGAGCGTGGTCTCGGGCTTCAACGTGAAGACGCCCAACGTGCGCGGCCATCACAACGGCGCGTGCGCGTTGCTCTCGGGCTCTCCGCTGATTCCGCTGCCGCCCGGCGGAGCGCCGTACAGCTCGAAGTTCGGAATGATGTCGGTTGATCAAATCGCGGCCGACGCCATCGCGGGCAACACGCAGTTCAAGTCACTGCAGCTCGCGGTGAGCAAGCGCTTCACCACCGGCGAAGGCCCGACGCTCGCGTACGCCTCGCACCGCGGCCCCGACTCGCCGATGCCGCAGGAAGTGAACCCCGCGCGCGTCTACAACTCGCTCTTCGCGGGCCTGATGCCGAAGGACCCGCGTGACCCGCGCGACGGGCTGCGCGCCTCGGTGCTCGACGCGGTGAAGGACGACGCGCGCACGCTGCAGAACAAGCTCGGCGCGCGCGACAAGGCTCGCCTCGACGCGCACCTCACGAGCGTTTCTGAATTGCGTACGCGCATTCTCGCGCTCCCGCCGGTCATCACCTCGTCGTGCAGCAAGCCGGCGGCGGTGACGATGAGCAATCAAGACCAGGGCGGCATCGAGCCCATCGAGGCGGTGTCGACGGTGATGAGCGACCTGCTGGCGATGGCGTTCGCGTGTGACCTCACGCGCGTGGCGTCGTTTCAGTTCTCGGGCTCGGTCGGTGGGCACTGCTTCAAGTTCCTCACGCCGAACGAGGCGCGCGACTCGGAGCACTCGAACACGCACGAGGCCGCGCTGCAGGACAAGGTGAACGAAGCCGTCATCTTCACCATGAAGAACTTCGCGTACACGTTGAACGCGCTGAAGAACACCATCGACGGGACGACGGGCAACGTGCTCGACAACACGGTGGTGCTCTGCACGAGCGACGTGGCCGAGGGCATCGACCACTCCATCAACGACTACCCGGTGCTCATCGCGGGCAAGGCGGGCGGAGCGCTCAAGTCGGGCTACCACTTCCGTTCCAGCAACGGCCGCAACACGTCGGACATCTTGCTCACGTGTCTCAAGTCGCTCGGCACCGGCATCACGTCGGTCGGAAAAGATCAGGGCCTCTCGACGACGCCCATCGCGGAGTTGCTGGTCTAAGCGCGGAGTGGTGCGAAGGTGCGCCGATGCGCGCGCTCCTCGTCCTCGCGGTGGGCTGTTTCGCGGCGTGCACTTCTCGCTCGAGCGCTGATGGTTCGGGTGACACGTCGGGTGTGCCTGACTCTTCCGTCGCCGATGGAGGTCACTGGCTCGCGCGCGAAGTGATGATTCCGATGCGCGACGGCGTGCGGCTGCACGCGTGGCTGGTGCGAGACCTTGACGTCGATGGGTCGCTCCCGGTCGAGTTGGTCAGGAACCCGTACCAGATGAAGCGCGAGTACTTCGAGCCCGACGCGTCGGCGCTCGGAGCGCCGGGCATGCTGACGGTCTTCGTCTCGGAGCGCGGCCGCTTCGACTCGGAAGGAACGTTCGGATTGCTCGATGCGCGCCCGGCGGCGAGTGAAGACACGTACGACCTCATCGAGTGGCTGACGAAGAGCGAGCCGCGGGTGGCTCCGCGCGTGGTGACGGCGGGCACGTCGTACCCGGCCTGGGCGTCGCTCATGGGCGCACGTACACCGCACCCTGCGCACGTTGGGTTGCTCGAGCAGGCGTGCGTCGGCGACGCGTGGATTGGTGACGACTTGTTTCACCACGGCGCGTTTCGCATCGCGTACGCCGTCGAGTGGCTCTGGTACCTCGAGGGCAAGCGCGATGAGGACTCGCTGGTCGCGTTCGAGCGTCGCGATTTGTACGACTGGTACCTCGCGCTCGGCACGGCGGCGGCGGTGAACGAGCGGTACTTCGACGGCGGTTCTCCGATGTGGAACTCCGTGCTCGAGCACCCGGCGCACGATTCGTTCTGGAAGGAACGCGCGCTGCCTCCGCACGTCGAGCGCAGCACGGTTCCGGCGCTGCACGTCGCGGGGTTGTTCGACCAGGAAGACCCGTGGGGGCCGGTGAAGAGCTACGAGGCGATGGAAAAGTTCGACGACTCGCATCGCAACTTCCTGCTGCTCGGGCCCTGGTACCACGGCGGTTGGTGGGACACCGGCGAGTCACTGGGCGCGCTGCAGTTCGGCTCGAAGACGAGTGAGGAATTCAAGGCTGCTCGCCGCATCTGGTTCTCGCACTTTCTCTTCGAAGACGGAGGGCTGCCGTTGCCCGAAGCGCGCGTGTTCTTCACCGGAGAAAATTCGTGGCGGAGCTTCGACGCGTGGCCTCCGGAGCATCGTGAGCGGCGGGTGTATTTGCGCGCTCAGGGAAAGGTGTCGTTCGAGCCGCCGACGGAAGCGACCGGTGCGGACACGTACGTTTCGGATCCGTCGAAGCCGGTGCCGTTCTCGCCGCGGCCCATTCCTGCGCTGTTGTCGGAGACCGACGATTGGCACACGTGGCTGGTGAGAGATCAGCGCTTCGTCGATGGGCGGCCGGACGTGCTCACGTACGCGAGCGAGCCGCTGACGGAAGACGTCACCATCGCGGGTGAGGTGATGGCTGACTTGCGCGCGGCGACGTCGGGAACCGATTCGGACTGGGTCGTGAAGCTCATCGACGTCTTCCCCGAGGGCGCGGGACCCACCGACGGCGGGAGCGACCTGCGCGGCTTCGAGTTGATGATCGCGAGCGACATCTTCCGCGGGCGGTATCGCACCAGCATCGAGCGCGCGGCGCCGCTCACTCCGAATCAGGTGCTGCGCTACGAGTTTTCGCTCGGCACGCACGCGCACGTGTTTCAGCGCGGGCATCGGTTGATGGTGCAGATTCAGTCGACGTGGTTTCCGCTCTACGACCGGAACCCGCAGCGCTTCGTGCCGAGCATCATGAAGGCGCGGCCGACTGACTTCGTGACGGCGACGCAGCGCGTGTCGCGTTCGGCGAAGGAGCCGACGTCCATCGTGCTGCCCGTGCTCGAGAAATGATCAGCTGCGCGCGAGCTTCACGCCTTTGTTGGCGAGTGCGTCAGCGCGTTCGTTGCCGTCGTGGCCCGCGTGGCCTTTGACCCACTTCCACTCGATGTCGTGCGGCATCGTGGAGCGCTCGAGCTGCTGCCAGAGGTCGGCGTTCTTCACCGGGTCCTTGCTCGCGGTCTTCCAGCCGTTCTTCTTCCAGCCGTGGATCCACTTGGTGATGCCTTGCATCACGTAGGTCGAGTCGGTGTGGAGACGCACTTTCACCGGGCGCGTCAGCGCGTCGAGCGCACGAATGACGGCGGTGAGTTCCATGCGGTTGTTGGTGGTGTCGGGCTCGCCGCCGAAGAGCTCTTTTTCTTTTGAGCCGTACTTGAGGAGCACGCCCCAGCCGCCGGGGCCCGGGTTTCCGCTGCATGCTCCGTCAGTGAAGATCTCGACCAGGCTGTCAGTCATCGCAAAAATTCCCCCTCTCCCGCGAGGGAGAGGGTCGGGGTGAGGGTGCGACTGCAGTAGCACGGCGGCGTGCGCTCAGCAGTGCGAGCGCAGCAAGCGCAAGTGTCGCGTCGAGCGAGGCGCACCCGCACCCGCCGGCAACGCCATCGCCGCCGCCGCCACCACCAGTCGCAGTTCCACCACCGGTCGCAGCTCCGCCGCCGGTCGCGGCGCCGCCACCAGTCGCACTTCCGCCGCCAGTCGCGCTTCCGCCACCGGTCGCAGTTCCGCCGCCCGTCGCACTTCCACCGCCGGTCGCAGCGCCACCACCAGTCGCACTTCCGCCGCCCGTCGCAGTGCCACCACCAGTCGCACTTCCGCCGCCCGTCGCAGCGCCACCACCCGTCGCGCTTCCTCCGCCCGTTGCAGCGCCACCACCGGTCGCACTTCCACCACCAGTTGCAGTTCCGCCGCCTGTCGCCGCTCCGCCACCTGATCCGCCACCGCCGCCCGTTGCGCCGCCACCGCCGCCACCGCTCGCGCTGCCGAACTCGAACGCACCGATGTCGATGACGCCCGCACTCACGCGCGCCGTCGCGGCACCCGGCATCAACATGCGCAACGGCGGCTCAAACCCCACCGCCGTGAGTGGATTCGGAAACATCGCTCCCGGTGGAGCGACCTGCGTCGCCGTGCCCGCATTGATCAACGGGCTCCCGGTCATCGGCCGCGGATCATTGATCAACGACGTGACGCTCGGGCTCGCGCCGCTCACCGTCGCGGTCCACTCCGCCGGAATGTTGCTCGCCCCGGTCTGCACCCAGTTGTTCGAGCCGCTCAATCTGCGCGTGCCGCCAGTCCACGTGAACTCACCCGCCGCCGCGCGCATCACGTTCGGCGCTCCGGTGCCGTTCACGACGAGCACGTTGTTGTGCATCTCGACGCTCTCGAGTTCATCGAACAGCCGCCACACCGCGCCGCTGCCGGTCGACGTGATGATGGTGTTGTTCACGAACCGATAGCGGCCCTTCGACCACCCCGTCGCGTCTCCACCGATGCGCGCCACGAAGCTGGTGCCGACCTTCTTCAGCACGTTGCCGACGACGTCCGAATCTTCGCGCGCGGTGTCGATGGTCCAGCCGGTCGCTGCTCCGTTGGGGTCGGGGCCGATGAGCTCGAGCTCGTGGTACAGCGCTCCCTCGATCCAGTTGAAATAGATCTCATTCCGCTCGGCGCGCGACTTCACGTTGTTGCCGCCGTTCGCGTCGTGCAGGTAGCAGTACTGCATTCGGAACACCGAGCCGGGATGCGCGATTTCGTCGGTCGCCATGTACACCTGGTGCTGCGAGGTACCGTTGCCGCAGCGATACACCTCGACGAACTCCATGAGCAGCGAGCCGGAGTCCTGATCAGCTCCGAGCACTCCGTGCGCCGCGCAGTCGTGCACCACCGAGTCGCGCAGCGTGAGCCGATGACCGTGATGGAAGAAGCAGCGGAACGTGCCGCCCGTGAGCTCGAACCCCTCGACCACCACGTCGTCGGCCTGCACCTCGAGCGTGTTCGTTCCGCCCATCAGCCGCGGGCGATTTCCGTTCACGCGAAGGCCGACGATGCGAATCGGCATCGCCTGCGTGCCCGAGCGCGTCCACCGTACGGCGCCGTACGTCGCATCACCGTCGACCTCGATGACGTCGCCCGGCATCACCATGTTCTGATTCACGCCGCTCAGCTGCGTGATGGTGCGCGTGGGGCCGACCTGAATCGTCGCTCCGAGAACGAACGAGACGAGCAGTGCGTGCATGAGCGAAGTCTCTCACAATGCTTCCCTCTCCCTGTGAAACGGGGAGAGGGCCAGGGAGAGGGGCAGATGCGTGCTCGGCCGTTGATGCTCGACTCGGCCCCTCTCCCCAGCCCTCTCCCCGCTTCGCAAGGAGAGGGAGTCAGTCGGAAATCGTCACGGTCACGGTGAACACCGGTGGCGGCCCTTCGCGCGGCGGAGGCGGCACTTCATTCCCGTCGTCATCGACCGTGTAGGGCGGCTCCCACTCGCGACTGGTGGTGAACGACTTGCTCTTCGCGGCATCGAGCTCGCCGACGCTGAACTCGTGCATGACGCCACCGCTCGCGACGATGCGACACCCCTTCGCTCCGGCGCGCATCGCCATCTCGGCCTGCATGTTCACCGCGCGTTCGAGCGGAACTTCACGCGCGAGCTTCATCGCCACCGCATCGGCGACCAGCACCGCGTCGATTTCCGCGCGCCGAATTTCGACGAGCTGCAGTTTCGTGTCCGGCCCGCGCTGCTCGCGCAGCCACGTCGCGATTTCTTCGGCGACCTTGCCCTGCTTGCCGATGAGAATTCCCGGCCGCGCGGTGCGAATCACGACTGCATCGCCCTCGACCTCGACCTCGGAGATGGAACCGTTCGGGTAGCGGCTCCGCAAAGCAGAAAACAGCACCTCGTCGCGCATGCGGCCATTCTCGCCTCGGCGGGGACTCGTGCCAGAGTGGTTTCGTGGCCTGGTTGAACGAGCTGTGAGCGCGCACGACCGCGATGACGCGAATGACTCTGACGCGCCGCCGCTCGAGCCGACGGTTCGACGACGCATGCCCGACGCTCCTGCGCTCGGTGAGAACCCGTTCGACGAAAAGACCCGCATCCGCGCGTTCAGCAGCGAGTCCGACCCGCTGATCGGCGCCACGCTGGGCGAGTACCGCGTCATCGCTCCACTCGGCAGCGGCGCGATGGGCCTCGTGTACCGCGCGGAACAGCCGGTCATCGGCCGGCCGGTCGCCATCAAGGTGTTGAAGCGCGAGTTCGCAGACGACCCGGCGCACGCGCGACGGTTCCTCGAGGAAGCGCGTTCGGTGAGCGCGGCGCGGCACCCGGGCATCGTCGACATCTTCAGCTTCGGCAACCTGCCGACCGGCGAGCCGTACCTGGTGATGGAGTTGCTCGAGGGCGCTCCACTCGATCAAGAGCTCGCCGAGCACGGCCGCATGGCGCCCAACGACGTCATCACGCTCCTGCTGCCCGTGTTGTCGGCGCTCTCGGCCGCGCACGCCGCGGGCATCATTCACCGTGACTTGAAGCCGGCGAACATCTTCGTGGTCAAGCTGCGCGACGGCACGACGTTCCCCAAGCTGCTCGACTTCGGCCTCGCGCGACGAGGCAACGTGGGAGAGCGCGTGCAGCAGACGACCATCGGCGGAACGCCGCTCTACATTTCGCCCGAGCAAGCGCGCGGAGACGCCATCGGCCCGCAGACCGACCTCTACAGCCTCGGCTGCGTCATCTACGAGATGCTGGTCGGTCGCCCGCCGTTCCACGAAGGCAACTTGATGGCGCTGCTTGATCAGCACGCCTCGCTCGCGCCGGTGTCGGTGCGTTCGCTGCGCAACGACGTGCCGAAGTCGCTTGACCGGCTGTTGCAGGAGTTGCTGCGGAAGGACCCGGCAGATCGCCCGGAGTCAGCGCTCGAGGTGCGCGCGCGGCTCGAGGAGATTCAGCGTGAAATCGCGGTGCCGCTCCCGCGCAAGTCGAAGTCGAAGCGCGAGCTGCAGGAAGTCATCACCGAGCCCGAGCGGCCCGCGGTCGCGCGGCGGCAGGAAGTGAAGACCGACCCCGAGCACCTCGCGCCGACGGACGCGGCGATGCCCGTGCTGCGCGACCGTGCGGCGACGCCGAAATGGGTGCTGCCCGCGGCGATCGTCGCGACGCTGCTGGTGGTCGTGTTGATTGCGATTGCCGTGAAGGTTCTCTCGTCGCGCGGTGACGATGCGAAGCCGCCGCCTCCGGTCGTCGAGCAGAAGATCGTTCCGCCGCCGATTCCCGTCGAGCCGCCGACGGTGCCTGCCGTCACACCGACGCCGAAGCCCGACCCCGAGCCGCAGCTCGCGACGAAGGTGCCGCAGAAGCACACGCGCGAAGAGGTGCAGAAGAAGTGGCGCAAGCTCGAGACGCGCCTGAAGTCGCTGCCCGAGGCAACTCGTCGCACCGCGAGGCGCGAGCTCGATGAAGTGAAGGGGTGCAGTGACGCGCCCGACAACTGCTGGCGCGAGCTGCGTGAAATCGAGAGACGATTCTTTGGCGGCGCCCGCTGAGTCACACGAAGGCGTCATCGACGAAACCAAAGACGCCTTGAGGACCGCAGGGTCGTCGTGTTTCGGTCCCCTCAAGAGCAGCCGCTGATCATTCCTTCTCAGAATCGCGATCGATCAAACTCGTATGCGCACCGAACGGCGACTGCTTGAGCCGCGCCGCGAGCGCGTGCGCGATGGCGACCGAGCGGTGTTTCCCGCCCGTGCATCCGATCGCCACCGTCACGTACGTCTTCCCTTCCTTCTGGTACCGCGGCACGAGGAACTCGAGCAGCTCGACGAGCCTCGTCATGAACTCCTGCGTATCGGGCCGGTCGAGCACGAACGACGCCACGCGCGGGTCGCGCCCGGTGAACGCCTTCAGCTCCGGCACGAAGAACGGGTTCGGCAGGAAGCGCACGTCGAACACCAGGTCGGCGTTGCTCGGCGCTCCGTACTTGAAGCCGAACGACATCACGGTGAGCGACAGCCCGTCCTTCGCGCCACCGAACCGCGTCGTCACTTCACGCCGCAGCTCGTGCACGGTGAGTGAGCTGGTGTCGAGAATGTGCTCCGCGTGTTGCTTCAATGCGGTGAGCGCCTCGCGTTCCTTCGCGATGCCTTCGGCCACTCCGCCCGAGCCGGCGAGCGGATGACGTCGACGCGTCTCTGAATACCGCCGCGTCAGCGCTTCATCGGACGAATCGAGGAACAGCACCTCGACGTGATGCCCCGCGCGACGTGCGTCTTCGAGAAACCGCGGAGCGTCCTTCAAGAACTGGCCTTCGCGCACGTCGATGACGAATGCGAGCTGGTCTTTCGACTCGCCCAGCTCGGTGACCTTGAGCAGGAGCGGCGCCGGCAGGTTGTCGATGCAGAACCAACCGGCGTCTTCGAGGGCGCGAATGGCGGTCGACTTGCCCGAGCCCGACATTCCACTGATGACGAGGATGCTCTTCAAACCGTCTGGAGTCTTACTCCACCTCTTCCTCATCGTGACGACGGACACCGCTCGTTCCGATGGGGGTTCCGACGCGACCCTCCGCGCTCGAGATGGCGCGGGTGAGCTTCTCGGCGAACTCCAGCGCGGAGTGGTGACCGCGCAGCTTGAGCAGATGGTTGCGCGCTGCGACCTCGACGATGGTCGTCATGTTGCGGCCGGGACGCACCGGCACCACCGAGAGCGGCGCTTCGACACCGACCAGCGACATCGTCTTCTCGTCGAGCCCGAGCCGGTCGTATTCCGCGCCCGGCGCCCACTCGACCAGCTCGATGATGAGCTCGATCTTCTTCTTGTCGCGCACCGAGGCCACGCCGAACAGGTCCTTGATGTTGAGGATGCCGAGACCGCGAATCTCCATGTGGTGCTGAATGAGGTCGTTGCCGTGGCCGTACACGTCGCCCTGCCGGCGCGTGAGGTTGACGATGTCGTCGGCGACGAGGCGATGGCCGCGCATGATGAGGTCGAGCGCGATTTCAGATTTACCGATGCCTGATTTTCCGAGCAGCAACACGCCGACGCCGAACACGTCGATGAGCACGCCGTGCAGCGAGCCGGTCGCGGTGAGCGCCTCTTCGAGGAACGACTGCACCTGAGAGATGAACGCCGACGAGATGAGCGGCGTGCGCATCAACGCGAGGCGCGTGCGCTTGCAGCCCTCGAGGAGCGGCCGCGGAATCTCGAGCCCCTTGGTGACGACCACGCACGCGAGGTGGCTGTCGAACATCTTGCTCAGCACGTCGCGCTGTTGGTCTTCAGTGAGCGTGCGCAGGTACGAAATCTCGGTGTTGCCGAAGACCTGCACGCGCTCGGGGTGCAGGTGCTCGGTGAAGCCGGTCAGCGCGAGACCGGGCTTCTGAATGCGCGAGCTCGAGATGGAATGGTCGAGCCCTTCCTGACCCTCGATGAGCTCGAGCTTGAGGTCGTACTGTTCGTCGGCGAGGAGACGCGAGACGGGAATCTGCAGCGACGTGGGGGCGCTCACGCGGGTGCTTCTACTTCGGCTCGGCTCCTCTCCCCAGCCCTCTCCCCGCTTCGCAAGGAGAGGGAGTTTCAGTTGAAGTTGCCGGAGACGCCGTTCGCGCCCGCGTTGCCCGGCGACGTGCCGCCGATGCCCGCCGAGCCGCCGAAGAAGTTCACGCTCACGATGGTCGGGGTCGAGCTGAATTTGTACATCGCGTACGACCAGCCGCCCTGACCGCCGCCGCCGTGGCCGCCGCGACCACCGTTGCCGCCGTCACCGCCGCGACCGCCTGCGCCGACTTCACCGGTGCACGAGTTCGCGCCGCCGGCACCGCTGCCGCCTGAGCCGCCGCTGCCTCCGGTGCCGCCCGAGCCGCCGTTGCCCGCCGAGCCGGACGTCAGCGTCGAGCTCTCGATGCGCATGCCGGTGGAGTTGATGAGGAACACCGCGAACGACGAGCCGCCGGGATTTCCTCCGCGCGCAAACGTGCCGTGGCACCCGCCGCCGCCACCGCCACCGCCGCCGTTGCCGCCGCCGTCATCGACGCACGCGCCGCCCTGGCCACCACCGCCGCCGCCACCACCGCCGCCGTTGCCGTCCGCGCCGTCGGTGCCGTCGCCGCCGACCGACACTTCCCAGAACTGGCCGACGAGCATCGCGTTGTTGCCGCCCGCTCCGTTGGAGCCCGCGCCGCCGCTGCTGCCGTTCGCGCCGCCTCCGCCCGGACCCGCCGTGCAGCCGCCGCTCAAGCACAGCGTCGACGACGCGTTGCACTGATTGCCCGAGGAGCCGCCCGACGAGCTGATGATGCCGAGGCCGCCGCCCTGGCCCGCGTTGCTGCCTTCGGCTCCGCCGTTGCCGCCGTTGCCGCCGGTGCGCCCGCACACCGAGAAGCCGCCGAGCCCGCCGCCGCCCGCCGCGCCGTCGCACGAGCCGTTGCTGCCGCCCGCGCCATTGCCCGCAGGAGAGCCCGCGCCGCCGTTCGCTCCGCCGGTGCCCGAGGTTGCCGAGCCCGCGTACACGTTGACGCGCTTCACGGTGAGCAACGTGCACGCCACGCAGTGAATGCCGTACGTCGACGCCCCGAAGCCGCTCGCGTTGTTGGCGCGCACGGTGAGGTACGCGACGGTGGTGGGCGCGAGAATGTTGCTGCCGGTCATCGCGATGACGCGGCCGTTCTGCGTGAGGTCCTGCTGAATGGTGGTGGTGTAGAGCGCGCTGTTGCGAGTCCAGTTCGCGCTCACCGAGTAGCCGCCGTAGATGGAGATGCCCGAGCGCAGCGCGACCGTCTCGACGTACACGCCTTCCGACACGTAGACGTGCGGCTTGCTCGAGTTCGCGGCGTTCACTCCGGCCTGCACGGTGCGCTTGGGGAGCGCCTTCGTTCCCGGGTTGAAGTCGTTGCCGGTGAGCGCGACGAAAATCGCCTTCGACTCGTCACCGTCGATGCCGTCGCAGTTCTGATCAGTCCCCAAATCATCGGGGTCGTCGACGCCCATCATGGTGCACGTGTACTCGCAGCCGTTCGCCGACAGCCCGTCCTGGTCGAGGAACCCGGGGATGCATGAGAAGCCGCACGCGTTGAGGCTGCAGTAGCGCGCCGCGTTCGGGCGATTCGGGCACACCGTGGTGCAGTTGCCGCACGCGTCGGGGTTGTTCGAGACGTTCACTTCGCA
Source organism: Archangium sp. (assembly GCA_047600485.1). GTDB lineage: Bacteria > Myxococcota > Myxococcia > Myxococcales > Myxococcaceae > Archangium_A. The sequence continues at coordinate 7,331,260 of JASGKS010000001.1, read as the reverse complement.
GCCGTCGCCGTTCACGTTGTTGCAGTTGCGGTAGTTCGTGTTGCAGCTCTGAATCTGGCAGGTGCTGGTGCTGCACGCGGGCGTGGCGTTGGCAAACGCGCACATGTTTCCGCACGAGCCGCAGTTGTTCACGTCGCCCGAGGTGTTCACCTCGCACCCGTCGGGGAATTGCAGGTTGCAGTTCACCGTGTTCGCCGCGCACTGCACGACGGTGCAACTGCCCGCCACGCACGCCGCGTTGGTGACGTTGGGCGCGACGCACTGCCGGCCGCACATGCCGCAGTTGTTCAAGTCGTTCGAGAGATTGAAGCCCTCGTCGATGGTGCCATCGCAGTCGTTGTCGACGTTGTCGCAGGCCTCGACGCCGTTGTTGGTGACGCTGCACGCGTACTCGCAGCCGTCGAGCGCGGTGTTGTTCAAGTTGTAGAAGCCCGGCAAGCAGCTCCCGATGGCGCAGATGCCGTTGAGACACACCGGAGCCGCGTTCGCGAGGTTGCACGCCATGCCGCAGCCGCCGCAGTTCTGCGTCGAGGTGGTGGTGTTCACCTCGCAGCCGTCGCTCACCTGGTTGTTGCAGTTGGCCCAGTTGGTGTTGCACGACTGAATCTGGCAGCTCCCCATGTTGCAGCGAGGCGTCGCGTTCTGCGGAGCGCACTGCTGGTTGCACCCGCCGCAGTTGTTGAGCTCGACGTTGGTGTTCACCTCGCAGCCGTCGACGTACTGACCGTTGCAGTTCGCGCGGCCCGCGTTGCAGCTGGTGATGCCGCAGCTCGAGTTGGTGCACGCCGTCGAAGCGAACGGAGCGGAGCACGCGCGGTTGCACATGCCGCAGTGGAGCGGGTTGCTGGTGAGGTCGAAGTCTTCGTCGATGCGGTTGTCGCAGTCGTTGTCGATGCCGTCGCACTGCTCCACGCCGTTGTTGCTGCGAATGCAGGCGTACTCACAGCCGTTGCTGCGAATGCCGTCGGCGTCCCACCAGTTGGCCTGGCAGGTGAACTGGCACACCGAGTTGACGCACGAGTTGTTGGCGTTGGCGGCGTTGCAGACCGCGTTGCACGCTCCGCAGTTGCCGACGGAAGAAGTGGTGTCGACCTCGCAGCCGTCCATCACCTGGCCGTTGCAGTTCGCGAAGCCCTGGTTGCACATCCCCACGCGGCACATGCCGACCACGCACGCGGGCGTCGCGTTGGGAGTCATGCACGCCTGGTTGCACTGACCGCAGTGCATGGTGTCGGTCGTCACGTCGACCTCGCAGCCGTCGGCGTACTGCTGGTTGCAGTTCGCGCGGCCCATCGAGCAGCTGCCGATGGAGCACACGCGCGCGACGCAGGCGTAGGCGTTGACGGTGGTGTTGCCGGGAATCGAGCAGACGAGGCCGCACTGGCCGCAGTTGTTCACGTCGCCCGCGAGGTCGAAGCCTTCGTCGATCTGGTTGTTGCAGTTGTTGTCGAGGCCGTCGCAAATCTCGGTCTGCACCACCGCGCCGTCGTCGTTCACGCCGTTGCAGTCGTCGTCCTTGCCGTTGCAAATCTCCGTCGCCGGAGTTCCCGGCACGCAGGTCTGCGTCACGCCGTCGACGCACGCATTCACCGAGCGCGCGCACTCGCCGACGCCGCAGCTCAGCTGGCCCAGCTCTTCGTCGGTGTTGCCGTCGCAGTCGTCGTCCTTGTTGTTGCAGGTCTCGACGGCCGGCGTCTTCGCGCTGCACGCGCTGAAACCGGTGGGCGGCTCGCAGACCTTCACGCCGAGACAGCGGCCCGCGGAGTTGGTGACTTCACACGGCACCTGCTGGCCCGTCGTCGCGGCGGTGCACTCGCAGGTTCCGGTGACGGGCTGACATTGCTTGCCGACGGACGCTCCGGTTTCGGCAGACGTCGAGTCGACACAGCGGAACGTCGAGGGACACGTGTCGTCGAAGGAGCAGTCGCGGCCGCAGAATTTCGCTCCGCCGAGCGTGATGCACTTGTCGGCGACGCGGGGACAGTCGGTGTCGACTTCACATTCCTTGCAGAGGCCCGCGCGCTCGGGGACGCAGGCGAAGCGGTCGCCGGAGAGTCGCGTGCACACGTCGGAGCCGCGGCAGCCTTGCGTGCACGGGCGCAGACAGACTTTTTCGCCGCCTGGCTCGGCGTCGCAGAGACCGGTTTCGCAGCGCTCGTCCTCGGGACAGGACTGCAGCTCGGCGATGGGCGTCTCGATGGCGGCGCGGCGTTGGCACTGACACGCGGGCAGGACCACGGCGAGCACGAGCGCGGCGAGCGTCGCGGGAGCGCGAAGATTGGGTTTCATGAGGCCCGGGGCAGTGGGGAGAACACCCGAGCAGAACCATGCTCCTCCCTCGTGGTCAACCCGGGCGCGTCTCTCTAAATTGGTGCGTATGCAACGGGTGGCGGTGGACCTCGCGAGCGTGTCGTCAGCGACCTGCGTCGGCTGTCAGGCGCCGAGCGAAAGTGGCGAGCGCTGCGGGCACTGCGGCATCGCGCATCGGGCCGGGCCGTACCGGGTGTTGAAGGTGATTTCCCGCTCTCCGCACGGCGCGATGTACCTCGCGGAAGACGAGAACGGCGCGAAGGTGGCGCTCAAGGAACTGGTCTTTTCCCTCGTGCCCGGCGCGCAGGAACTCGAGGCGTTCGAGCGCGAAGCGAAGCTGCTGCAGGCGCTCGATCATCCCCGCATTCCGAAGTTCCTGAAGAGCTTCACCGTCGGCGGCGGAGTGAACACCCGCCTCTACCTCGCCCAGCAATACGTCACCGGGCAGTCGCTCACGCAGCGGCTCGAGCACGAGCACTTCGACGAAGCGTCAGTCACCGCGCTCGCGAAGCAGGCGCTCGGCGTGCTCGCGTACCTGCACGACCGCAGCCCGCTGGTGGTGCACCGCGACGTCAAACCAGACAACTTCATCTTGAGCGCCGACGGTGTGTTGTCATTGGTCGACTTCGGAGCGGCGCGCGTGGTGCGCAACGCCGGCACGCACCGCGCCACCCTGGTGGGCACCTTCGGGTACATGGCGCCCGAGCAGCTGGGTGGCTCGGTCGACGAGCGCAGCGACTTGTATGGCCTCGGCGCGACGCTGATTCATCTGCTCACGCGGCAGCCGCCGGAGCGGTTGATGAACTCCGGCATGGAGCTCGACTTCGCGCGGCACGTGAACGTGTCGGTGCAGTTCGAGCGCTTCCTCGCGCGGCTGCTGGCGCGCAAGCCGGAAGACCGCTTCGAGAATGCGCACCAGGCGTTGGCGGCGTTGAACGGAGCGAGCGTCGGGCCGCGGCCGAAGAGCCGAACGAACCCGTTCCTCGTCATCGGTCTCATCGGAGCGACGGTGATGGGCGTGCTCGGCGCCGCGGTGGTCGCGACGCGAAGTCAGAGCACTGAGGTGGCGATGCCCGTCGAGCTGCCGCGCGAGGAAGCAGTGGTGGCTCCGCAGCCGCCTCCGAAGCTCGCCGCGCCGTTGCCCGGGTTGCTCGGGAATCCATCGCGTCCGCCCGCGGGGAAGCGTGACTTCAGCTGGGAACTCGCGAAGTGGAACTTCAAGTCACCGGGGCATTGGTTGCTCGACGGCTCGGGCAACGGACTTCATGCAGCGTTTCCGGCGACGGGTGCGACGCCCGACTTCTTCGGCCTGAAGTGGGACGGCACGCAGGACATCACGGTCGATGATTCACCGATTCTCGGAACGAAGCGGCCGTTCATCGTTCGCGTGGGTATGCAGCTGGGCGCGGAGAACGAGAAGCAGAGCGCGGTGTTGATCAGCCGAGGCGACGTGAGCGGAGATTTTTCGTGGGCCGCGGAGTTGCTGCCCCAGCGCCGCGTGCGCTTCACCATCGCCGACGAGAAGGGCCAGAAGTCGGTGGTCGAAGGTGTGTTGCCCGAGGCTCAATTCCCGAGCGTGTACTTCCTGTTCGACCCGAAGAACGGCGAGCAGAAAATCATGAACGACTGCGTGCGCCTCGGTCAGGCGTTCACCAACGTGCGGCCGCGGCTGACGTTGCCGGTGGGCTCGAAGGTGCACCTCGCGAAGGGCTTCAAAGGCGTGATGCAGGAGATTGAAGTCGAGAACGGCGCCATCGACATCACGTCGTCCGAGGCGCGACGCGGTGGCTGCAGCTTCAGCATCGTTCGAATGAACGAAGACTGAGCAATCGTCCCCCTCTCCCGCGAGGGAGAGGGTCGGGGTGAGGGTTGACCGCAGCTAGAGCGCCAGTGGCTTTTCGCTCGGCACGGCCTGCACGCGCACTTCCATCCCGCCGCGGTTCAGCTCGGCGAGCGCGCGTGAATCAGTCTCGTCGAGGAACACACTGCGCGAGACCGACACGCGCCCCGGCCCGCTGTGCACGTTGCCCACGTTGAGCGGACCATTCGGCAACCCGTGTGCGCGCGCTGCCACCGCCGACTTCACGTCACGGAACAACACCAACGTCCGCACCGAATCACGCGACAGCGCACCGAAGTCGAGCGCGTTCGGAGCACCGAGCAGCAGCTCAATCTCCGGAGGCACCGCCATGCCGTACGCCGCGCGAGCCAGCGGATCCTTCGACGCTTCGTCGTCAGCCACCACCACGCGCGACACCTCGAGGTGCGGCAACCACGCCTCGATGACCTGCCCGTGAATCAAACGGCTGTCGATGCGACTCCAGGCAATCACGGCGTACTCCGACTCGAGGTGCGGCCTTCAGTCGCGCCATCAACACCAGTGCGCCGAAAGTTGCAACTTGCCCCCGGTCAGAGCGGTGGTGGCAGACCAACCGGGTCGCTGGAGACCGGTGCGCGCGGCAACGCGTCGAGGGCCTTCTGCTTCACCGCGATGCGCTCGTTCACGTCGCTGAGCCGGGTGACGGCGAAAATCGCGAGCACGATGCCGACCACCGCGCACGCGCCTCCGACGATGAGCCCGATGATGGACGGCACCAGCAACGTCGAACTGGCGTTCGCCGCGAGCAAGCCGGAGACGACGAAGGTGAAGATGCCTCCGCTCGTCATCAGCACCGAGTAGCCGATGGGCGGCCGTTCTTTGCGCAGCTGCGCGAGCTCGCGACCCAACTGCGCACGCTCTTCGCCGATGAGCTTGCCGTCGAGCACCGCCGGCACCTCACCCGGAGCGAGCAGCGGCGGAGGCGTCAGCGTCGGCGCCTGTCCGAAACACAGCGCCGCGATGAGAACGGCCGCGGTCACTTCGCCAACATTCCCGCGATGACTTGCCGCGCGATGGGGTGGAAGCGCGCCTTGTTCTTCTCGTACAGCACCTTCGCCGTGCTTGTCGTGTCAGCGCGTGCGTGCAGCGCGGCGAACAACGGCTTCAGGTACTTCATGCGGCCGTACTTCCCGACGAACGATTCGACTTGCGGCAACACGACAGACGAGCCGCACTGCAGCGCCAACTGCAGCCACGCGACGTGCACTTCGGTGTTCTTCGCGGCCGACAGCGAGAAGCGCTGGTCGAGCGTCTTCAGTTGATCAGCCGTGAGCGTGCGCGGCGCGCGGTCGAGATAGAGCTGCCACTCCGTCGCGGTCCACGCGCTGACCTGCGCGGCCTCGGGAATCGCGCCTTCGAATTTCCGCAGCGCTTCCAGCTTCGCCGACTCCGCGCGCGGCGCGTTGGCGGGAATGCCGGGCTCGTCGATCCACTGCTTCGCGTTCACCTTCGCTAGCAACCCGGGCGCGTGCTTCTCGACATGCGCGAGGAAGTCGTCGGTGGTGGCTGCTCCGAAGCGGTGCGCGGTGAGCCACGACTTCAACAGCACGTCGAACGCCTCGCGGCCCGCAGCAGTCTCTAGCGTGCGCAGAAACAGGTAGCCCTTCTCGTACGGCACCACGCTGAACGCCTCGTCGGGGTCGATGCCGTCCAACTTCGTGCGCAGCTTCGTGAGCTCCGGCTGACCCGCTTTCTGAAAACGCGCGATGGCCTCTTCGACGTCGTGACGGCCGAGCGCGGCGTGCAGCTCCGACACTTCGCGGCCCGCGAGCGCCTCGAGAATGCGGCGCTCGGCGAACACCGTGAAGCCCTCGTTCAACCAGAAGTGTTCGGCGTTGGTGTTGGTGACGAGGTTGCCGGTCCACGAGTGCGCGAGCTCGTGCGCGACGACGTTCACCATGCTGCGGTCGCCGGCGAGCAACGTCGGCGTGAGGAACGTGAGGCGCGGGTTCTCCATGCCGCCGTAGGGGAACGACGGAGGCATCACCAACAAATCGAAGCGCTCCCAGTCGTACGCTCCGAACAGCCGCTCGGCCGCTTCGATGTGCTTCTCGACGTCGGCGAATTCCCACGCGGCGCTCTCGAGGAGTCCCGGCTCGCTCCACACGCGCGAGCGCGGCGAGAGGTCTTTGCTCGCGAGGTCACCGACCGCGAACGCCACCAGGTACGGAGGAATCACCTGCGGCATCTCGAACTCGTAGACGTTGTTCTTCGTCGAGGTGCGCGGCGCGGCGGCCATCACGCCGACGAGGCCGGCCGGAACTTCGAGCGACGCGCGGTACGAAATGCGGCGCGCCGGAGTGTCCTGACACGGCACCACGCTGCGCGCGTGAATCGCCTGACACTGAGAGAAGAGGTACGGCTTCTTTCCTCCGTGCGTCATCGACGGCTCGAGCCACTGCAGCGCGCTGGCGTCGGGAGCGGTGCGGTACTCGATGCGCACGCCCTTCATTCCCTTCTTGAGGTGCACGCGGAACGGCGAGCCGAGAATCGCGTCGCGAGGCAATTCTTCCCACGTGACGAGGCCGCCCTCGAGGTCGGTGACTTTGGTGATGAACAACGCGCGCGCGTCGAGATCGAGCGGACCGTCGGCGCTCGCCGCGTCGTGGAAGTGCAGCGCGGCGGTGCACGTGAGTCGCGTCTGCTCGAAGTCGACGTGCACGTTCCACTCGAGGTGCTTCGTGCGCGGCTGCGCGTCGTCGGTGATGGAGTGCGGATCGAGTCTGGCCATGGCGAAGACCTCAGGGGTTGGGGAACACCAGCAGCAGCTGACGTGACTTCGAACCAGCCGCGAGCGCCGCTTTCAAGAACGACGCTGAAGTCTGTCCTTCGAGTGCAAACGGAATCGGTCGAGGGTCGCGGTCGGGGTTCGCACCGGCGGTGGTCGAGAACGGAAACAGCTCTCCGTTCCACGTGAGACCACTCGCCTCGAGCGTGGCGCAACCAGGCGGAGGACAGGTCTCGGGGCCGAGCACGGCTTCCACTCCGCTGAGCTCGACGAACTTCGCGCTCAGCGCGTCAGGCGTGCCGCTCGGAGTCTCGAGCGTCGTCGCGCCGGCCAGCGCCACTCGAGGCACGCGCATCGAGCGAAGCGTGACGAGCAGGCCGGTGAACACGCGGAACGAGAAGTCTTCTTCGAGCGCGAACTGCGCCGTGTCGCCGTGCACGATGTTGAGGAGCGGTTCCTGCGCGTCGTCGAGGTTGTGGTACCGCTCTCCGACGCTGACGAACGGATTGCGCTCGGTGACGGCGAGGCCGGGCAGCTGCACGAGTGGACGGGCGAGGCCCGACGAGGTGCGAACCCAGCGCGCTTCTTTCGATTCATTCGCGAGCGCGCGGAAGCCGCCGAGCCCCGTGAGTGGAACGAGCAACGCGCACACCACTCCGGCGAGTGAGCGTGGTCTGTCGCGGAGCGTGAGCAGGGCGGCGACGACGGTGAGGAACACGCCGGCGAGCATGATGACGCCCAGCACTTGCGAGTTGCGAAGCGCAGACGTGGCGTTGATCAACGGTGTGACACGGTCGACGGGCGCGGCGTGCGCGACCTTGGTGAACGCGTCGATTTGCGTGAGCGTCGAGCGTGCGACGGAGAACTGCCAGCCGCCCAGCAACGCGATTCCGAGCGTCACCAACCACGCTGCGCGACGGTCCTCTGCGTTGTTGTTGGTGATGGCGAGACCGAGCGCTTGCGTGACGAAGACGGCGGAGATGATCAGGGCCGCCAGACACACCGGCCACAACGCTTCGCCGAGCGAGCCGATGACGATGACCGGCCGGTCGGACCACCACGCGGTGCGAATCGCGGCCATCGAGCGATCCATGCTGACGAGGAAACCGCCCGCGGCGATGCCCATGGTGACGATGGCGAGAGAGAAGCTCGCGACGAGCACGAGCGGGCGGCCTTGCGCGAAGCGGTAGGCGGCGACGGCGCTGATGACGGTGAGCGCGACTCCGCAGGCGAGCACGCCGTACATCGACCACCCGCCGTAGAGGAATGCTTCGGTGATGAGGTGCGTGACGTCGGCGTCGTCGGTGGTGCTGATTCCGAGCACGAAGAGCGCCGCGCTCAGCGGGAGTGCGAGGAACGAAATGCCTGCGGCCGCCGAGTCCCTCATGGGCTCAGTGTCCGGGGAAGGCGACCAGCGAGTGCACGTTGAGGCCGAGCGCGGCGAGCTTTTGCGCTCCACCCAGGTCGGGGAGATCGATGACGAACGCGGCGCCGACGGTGGTCGCGCTGACTCGCTGCAGGAGTGCATGCGCTGCTGCCGCAGTGCCGCCCGTCGCGATGAGGTCGTCGATGATGAGGACGCGTTCGCCCGGGGTGACCGCGTCGACGTGCACCTCGAGCTCGTCGAAGCCGTATTCGAGCGCGTACTGCTGACGGTGCACCTGAGCGGGCAGCTTTCCCTTTTTGCGAATGGGTACGAAGCCGAGGCCGAGGGCGTGAGCGACGGCGCCTCCGAGAATGAAGCCGCGTGCTTCGAGGCCGGCGATTTTCTGCGGGCTCAACGTGCGGGCGTGTTTCGTCAGGCCGTCGATGGTGGCGCGAAAAGCGGCGGCGTTGCCGAGCAGCGTGGTGACGTCGCGGAAGAGGATGCCCGGCTTCGGGTAGTCGGGAATCGAACGAATCGCGGAGGTGATCAACTCAGCGTCTGACATGCGCGCGCATGGTATCTGCGCAGGCGCATGGGCGCTCAATGGAAGCAGAAGGGTCGCGAGACCAACAACAAGGCCAAGGCGAAGTTGCTGAGCAAGGCGGCCAAGGAAGTGATGATTGCCGCGAAGGGCGGAGCCGACCCGGCGATGAACGCCAAGCTCCGGCTTGCCATCGATTACGCGAAGAGCGTCAACATGACGAAGGACACGCTCGACCGCGTCATCAAGAAGGGCGCGGGTCTGCTCGATGAGCAGGTGAACTACGAGACGGTGACGTACGAGGGTTTCGGCCCGCATCGCGTGCCGGTGGTCGTGGAGTGTCTCACCGAGAACCGCACTCGCACCGCGGCGAACGTGCGTGGGTATTTCCGGCTTGGGCAGATTGCGGCCACTGGAGCGGTGACGTGGGACTTCGATCGTCTCGGCGCCATCGACGCGAAGGGTCCCGCGGGAGCTGATGCGGAGACGGCGGCCATCGAAGCCGGCGCGCAGGATCTCGAGGCGGGCGAGGAGGGTGTCACTCATTTCTATACGTCACCCACGGACCTCGACGCGGTTCGCAAGGCGCTGGAAGCCGCGAACTGGAAGGTGTCGACGGCGGCGCTGGTGTGGCGCGCGAAGAACCCGGTCGCGGTGGCTCCCGAGCACATGAAGGACGTCGAGAAGTTCTTGAGCGAGCTCGATGAGGATGACGACGTTCACGAAATCTTCGTCGGCATGAAGTGAATTCGGGCGCAGACACTGCGCCTGAAGGAGCGAGTTGGTCGCGTTTGTTCTGCGCCCTGCTCGCTGCTCATGGGCTTCGCGACTTCGGGCGACTGGTTCGCGCCCCGTTTGCTCGCAGCGACCGGGCTGCCTCGGTGAACGAAGTCGACTTTTACGAGGGGGGTCGGGCTCGTTCTGGCTAGCGGGCTAGCCGATTTCGGACCGACGCCCCCCGCGTGTTGCGAGCAAATGGCCGGCGAACCAGTCGCCCGAGGTCGAGAGGCTCGCGAGCGGCGAGCAGGGCGCAGAACAAACGCGACCAGCTCGCTCATTCAGGCCGCTGTGTAGTGCGCGACGACCTTGCCGAGGGCCTCGCTCAGATTCCCGACGGCGAGCGAATAATTCCGCGTGAACTGATCAGCCGTCGACTCCTGATGATCAACGAGATCCGTGATCGCCTTGATCAACACGAGTTTCACCTTGTGCCGCTCGCACACCCACGCGACGGCGGCTGCTTCCATCTCCTTCACGGCAGCGCCACTCGCGTCCATGCGCTTCGCATCTTCCGGAGTGCAGTCGAGTGAGTCACCCGTGCTCACCGTGCCGAGCTTCAAACCCAGCTTCTCCGCGAGTGCGGCATCGCTCTCGACGGGAAAACTCCCCACGCCCATCGCTTCGAAGCCAGGCAGCGCGATGCGGCGGTCGTGAAACACCACCGGAGAAGCACCGAGGTACACGTCACCAATCGCGCCGCCGCGTTTCTGAAACCCGCCGGCAGTGCCCGCGTTGATCATCCGCGACGGAGAAAACCGGCTGATGACCGCGTTGGTGAGGAGCGCGGCGGGAACGCTCCCGATGGCGTCGACTCCGAAGCGCGGGTGTGGGCCGGGAAACGCGACGACCACATCGCCACGCCGGAAGTACTGAAATCCGAACGTGCCGTCGGCGGGCAACTTCGTGAACGGCGCGCCGCTCGAGAGAAACGGCTGCGCCTCTCCGGCCATCGCAAACTGAATCGCGAGTGTCGGCATCAGAGCGGTCTCCGCTCGCGGGGCAGGGCGTGCCACTTCTTCACGCTCGGCCGTTCCCAGTTCGCGCGCGCGTAGCTCGCGAGGTGCTCGGGAATCGCGTCGCCGTTGTGATGCAGTCGCATCAGCGCGAGCGCGAGGTCGACGTCGGCGATGCACCACTCGGCGAACAGCGTGCTCTGACCCGGCTTCACGAGCGTCGACGCGTAGTCGGTGAGTCGCTTGGCCGCTTCCTTCGCGGCGTCGGTCAACTTCACGAGGCGCTGCTCGAACCACAGCGTGGTGGTCGGGCGTTCCTGCCGCAGCGCCATCACGTCGGTACGCAGCCAGTGCTGCACTTCACGGCACGCCGCGCGCTCCTCGAGATTTTCGGGGAACAACCGCGGGTGATTCGGAAACGGGAACGACTCGGCGAGGTACTCGGCGATGGCGACCGACTCCGCGAGCCAGAAGTCACCGCGTTGCAGCGCAGGCACGCGATGGGTGCGCGCTTTGAAATCTGCGGAGAACGTCTCCTTCTTCGAGAGCACGTGCGTCTTGAGCGAGTACGCGAGCTTCTTCTCTTCGAGCGCAACAAATGCGCACAGGGCCCAGGGTGATTCGTAGTTGGCGTCGACGTGGAGCACGAGGGAGTCAGTCATGGCGCGGGAGAGTACACTCCGCGCGCGATGCCGCATGCGCACAAGGCTGTGACGGTTCAAGGCGTGGTGCAGGTGTTGCGCACGCTCGGCTACCTCGACGACATCCTCGCGCGCGTCACGCCGGGCACGAAGGCGGTGCTCGAGCAGCCGCACAGCAAACGCTTTCACCCCGGGACGGCGCTCGACGAGACGTACACCACGCTCGCGGCGACGCGTGGAAACGAAGAGGTCGAGCGGGTGATGGCGCTCGCGACCGAGGGCTCGCTGAAGGGAATCATTGCTCCGCTCGCGCGGCTGTTCATGACGATGATGGGCGGCGGCCCGCGCGCGTTGCTGGAGCGCTTCGAGACGTTGATCAGCGGAGGCACGCAGGGCTTCACCGCGCGGTGGGACGCCATCGGTCCGACGGAAGGCACGCTCAGCATCGGCACTGACGACGCCATGCCGCCGGTGGCCGACCACGCGTGGAAGGGAGCAGTCGCCTACCTGCTTCGCTTCGCCGAGGTGGAAGGCACGGTCGACATCACGCCGCGCGCAGCGCAGACGCAGGAAGTTCGACTGCGCGTGAAGTGGACGCCGAAAAAATAACTCCATCTCCCTGCGAAGCGGGGAGAGGGCCGGGGTGACGGGCCGATCAGCCTCAGCGCTCGATCATTTCTGCACGGGGAACCGGTAGCGCACTTCGTCGTCGCCCTTGCTGAAGCCTTTGATGCAGACCGGGTTGTGAGGCGCACCGAGCACGCGCAAGCCGCCGACCGCGAAACCGACGATGGAGTACTCGAAGTACACGTGCCGCATCTCGATACCGCGGATGATCAGGTCGACCTCGGTGGGCGCGTTCTCGAGCACCAGCTCGCCCTCGTCGAAGTAGCCCTTGTAGATGTTGGGGCTGAAGCCGAGGAAGCGGCGGCCTTCTCCCTCGGAAAACAGGCCGCGGAGCTGATTCTTGAGCGCCCACTCGGCGGACGTCTCGCCGAAGCGCCAGTAGATCATCTCGTCGCCGCCGAAGAATTCCTTCACGAACGCGTCGTGGAGCGCGAGGAATTGATCAACCGGGATTTTCGAGATGGGCATCACCGGTTGAGCGAGGAACGCCGGCTTCTGCCTCGCAAGGAACGCACGCCACTTCTCGACGCCCAGTTGCTTCTCCATGGCTTCGTTGCGCGCAAGCCACGCGTTGCCTTTGACCAGCATGGGGGGCGAAACGTAGCGCGGCTCAGCTGCGAGGTGACGAATGCTTCGCTAGCTGCTGTCAGCCGCGGGTGTCGGTGGTGTGGAACGCGCGCACCATCGAACACGTGCGTGCGTCACGTCGAAGGGAGAATCTTCACTCGCAGCTGGGTCTCGATTTTCCGCACTGCGCCGTTCAAGGCACGCGACGCGCTCGCGAAGTCGCGTTGCGGCGACACGTGATCCTCTCGAAAGAGGACCTCGACATCCGACAGCTCATGTCCGTTCGTGAGAACCGAGGGGCGAATGCGGTGACTCTCGATGCGCCAGATCTTCGCGACGAAGCGCCTGGGTGTGCGGCGAAGAATCTCGATGCGAAACACCAGCGGGGAGCCGTTCACGACTTCGATCGGTGCCAGCTCAACCGTGCGAACGATGGACCACATCTCGATGCGCTGCCTCATTCGTCCGCGCACCGACGGGGAGGTCATGCGGACATGACGAGCTCCAGCGCGACTAAGCTGGGCGACCCATGTTTCGCCTCATGCTGTCAGTCTTGCTCGCAGCAGATGGCGGAGTGACCTGGAACACGCGCACCGTCGAATCCGTGCGCGTCGATTTTCTCGACGGCGCGGTGACGGAAGCGAAGTGGGAAAGCGGAGGCAGCACGCAGTTTCAGGTCACCGAGACCGCCGACGGCGAGAAGTTCCGCGTGAATGTCCGCGCCGAAAAAGCCGAGAGCCTCGAAGCCTTTCGCACCGAGCGGCCCGGCTGGAAGTTCGAGAAGGTTCAGACCACGAAAGTCTGCGGCGTCGCCGCGAAGAAGCTCGTCGCGAAGAACCCCGCGCAGGACCTGCAGTGCGTCGAGAGCACCGATGGCACGAGTGGCCCGATGCACATTCCCGCGAGGAAGGCGGTGGCCCTCGTGTTCTCACACCGAGGTCTGGTAGTTCGCGTCACGCTCGAGAGTGAGGCGGACCGGCCGGGGGCGCATGACGCGATGTTCGAGCACGTGCTGCAGTCGATTCGCTGCGAGTGAGCTCATGAAGAAGCTGCTGATCATTTTCGCGATGTTCTCGGCGTGCGGACCGCTCAGTCCGCAACGAGACGCCGGCACCGGCGGAGGCGGAGGTGGAGGCGGCTCGCTGTTCACCGGCGGCGGCGGAGCAACTGGCGGCGGAGGTGGAGGCGCGACGGGCGGCGGAGGCACGACGGGTGGTGGCGGCGGCGCGACCGGCGGAGGCGGATCCACAGGCGGCGGCACGACGGGCGGAGGCGGAGGGCTCGCGCCCCTCACGTGGGCCGCGATGGGCATCAGCGGCGCGACGAGCTCCTCGTACATCATCGGGCTCTCGGGCACGGCGAACGACCTCTGGGCCGTGCAGGACACGGGACATCTCTTCCACTCCACCGGCGGCGCGTTCGCCTGGCAGTTCGCCTTTCAATACGGCTCGAAGGACCTCTACGCCTCGGGCGGCACGGTGGTGATGATTCAGACGCGCGCGATTCGCACGTGCACCAGCGGCTGCACGCAGGACTCCGATTTCCAGACGCTCGATCTGCTCAACAGCGGCATGAATTGGAATCTCTTCGGCGAGGCGCTCTGCGGCCGCGGCCCGAATCAAATCTCCGCGGTGGTGAGCGACACCAGCAACCACGGCCAGCTCTTCGAGTGGAACGGCTCGACGTGGACGCGCACCAACACCAACCTGCCCATCGACTACCCGCGCGCGTGTTGGTTCGACGCGAACGGCGGCATGTACATCGCGGGCCAGGACGCGGTGGTCTTCTACGACCAGGGCGCCTCGAGCGCGGTGACGCTGAGCAACAACTTCACGGGCTACACCGGCGGAGCAGTCGTCGACGGCCAGTCGTACGTCGTCGGTCCGTACGACTACGTGGCGCGTGGCACGGGCACGAACTTCACGCGCATCTCGGTGACCGGAGCAGGCCAGCTCTTCCACGCCATCGGTGGGCTGAGCGCGAACGAAGTCTTCGCCGTCGGCTACTACGTCTCGACGAATGCGGTCGGCAACGGGCTGTTGTGGAACGGCACGCAGTTCAAGCCGCTCGGTGACAAGTTCCCCGGCTTCGGCAGCGGCTCGACCGGGCGCGTGGTGCACGTGACGTCGCCGACTGAAATCTTCATCGCGGGTGGCGACGGCTCCGGTCCGCTCATCGCGCGCGGTCGGCGCTGACAGCCTTCACCAGCTTCGCGTCGAGGTGAGCTGCAGGTTTACCCTCACCCCGACCCTCTCCCTCGCGGGAGAGGGGGATCATCACGCGGCCTTCGCGGTCGCCGATTCTTCGAGCGACGGCCCGAGCCACTTCGCCGCGTCGTCGATGCTCATGTTCTTGCGGCGCGCGTAGTCCTCGACCTGATCGCGGCCAATCTTGCCGAGCCCGAAGTACTTCGCGTCGGGGTGGTTCAAATAGAAGCCGCTCACGCTCGACGCGGGCGACATCGCGAAGCTCTCGGTGAGCGTGATGCCGGCGACCTTCGATGCGTCGAGTAGACCGAACAGCGTGCCCTTCTCGGTGTGCTCCGGGCACGCGGGGTAGCCGGGCGCGGGGCGGATGCCGCGGTACTGCTCCTTGATCAGCTGCTCATTCGTGAGCTGCTCGCTCGCTCCGAAGCCGCTCGCGACGCGCGCCTGCTTGTGCGCCCATTCAGCGAACGCCTCAGCGAGCCGGTCACCGAGCGCCTGCACCATGATGGCCGAGTAGTCGTCGTTCGCCTTGCGGAAGCTGTTGGCGAACTCTTCGACGCCGAGCCCGGCCGTCACCGCGAAGCCACCGCAGTAGTCGATGCGGCCTGATTCACGCGGCGCCACGAAGTCCGCGAGGCAGAGATTCTTCTGACCTTCCGGCTTCTCGACCTGCTGTCGCAACATGCGGAACGAGCCGATGACCTTGCTGCGCGACTCGTCGGAGTACAGCTCGACGTCGTCGCCCACCGAGTTTGCCGGCCAGAACGCGATGACGCCGTTCGCGGTGAACCGCTTCTCCTTGACGATGCGCGACAGCAAAGCCTGCGCGTCGGCGAACAACTTCCGCGCCTCGGGCCCGACCTTCTCGTCCTCGAGAATGCGGGGGAACGCGCCGAACAGTTCCCACGCGTTGAAGAAGGGGCCCCAGTCGATGAACGGCACCAGGTCGGCGAGCGGCACGTCGCTGAACACCTTCGTGCCCGTGAAGCTCGGCTTCGGAATGTCGATGCCGGCCCAGTCGTAGCTCTGCTTGTTCTCGCGCGCCTGCTCGAGGGTGAGCATCTTGCGCTGCACACGACGCGCTTCGAAGTCGACGCGGGCCTGCTGCTGCTTGGTGCGCACTTCGTTCAACAGCGTCGGCTTCTGCTCGGGAGAGAGCAGGGCGCTCACCACGTTCACCACGCGCGACGCGTCGAGCACGTGCACCACGCCGGGCGAATATTCCGGAGCAATCTTCACCGAGGTGTGCGGGTGTGAGGTGGTCGCTCCACCGATGAGGAGCGGCACGTCGAACTTCTCGCGCGTGAGCTCCTTCGCGACGCTCACCATCTCGTCGAGCGACGGCGTGATGAGGCCGGAGAGGCCGATGACGTCGACGTTCTTCTCCTTCGCCGTCGCGAGAATCTTGTCCATCGGCACCATCACGCCGAGGTCGATGACGTCGTAGTTGTTGCAGGCGAGCACCACGCCGACGATGTTCTTGCCGATGTCGTGCACGTCGCCCTTCACGGTGGCGAGCAGCACGCGGCCCTGCGAGCGAACGTCGGCTCCGGCGGCGGCGGCCTTCTTCTTCTCTTCTTCCATGAAGGGCGTGAGGTACGCGACCGCGCGCTTCATCACGCGTGCGCTCTTCACGACCTGCGGGAGGAACATCTTTCCCGCTCCGAACAAATCGCCGACCACGCGCATGCCGTCCATCAGCGGGCCTTCGATGATGTCGAGCGGCCGCGGCAACGCCTGGCGCGCTTCTTCGGTGTCCTGCTCGACGAATTGATCGATGCCCTTCACCAGCGCGTGCGAGAGCCGCTGCGCGTAGGTGCCCTTGCGCCACGCGAGGTCTTCCTTCACCTCGGTCTTCGACGCTCCGCCCTGCTGCGCTTTCAGCGCATCGGCGAAGGTGACGAGCCGGTCGGTCGCGTCGGGGCGGCGGTTGAAGAGCACGTCTTCCACGCGCTCGAGCAGGTCTTTGGGAATCTCCTCGTACACGCCGAGCATGCCGGCGTTGACGATGGCCATGTCCATGCCCGCGCGGATGCCGTGGAAGAGGAACGCGGTGTGAATCGCTTCGCGAACCGGGTTGTTGCCACGGAAGCTGAAGCTGACGTTGCTGACGCCGCCGCTCACCTTGCAGCGGGGCAGCGTCGCCTTGATGACCTTCGTCGCCTCGAAGAAGTCGATGGCGTAGGTGTTGTGCTCTTCGATGCCCGTGGCGACGGTGAGGATGTTGGGGTCGAAGATGATGTCTTCCGCGGGGAAGCCGTTCTTGGTGAGCAGCTGGTACGCGCGGGTACAGATGCGGACCTTCTCGTCCTTCGTGGCGGCCTGGCCCTGCTCGTCGAAGGCCATCACCACCGCGGCAGCGCCGTAGCGTTTCAGCAGTCGCGCGCGTCGCAGAAATTCTGCTTCTCCATCTTTGAGCGAGATGGAGTTCACGATGCCCTTGCCCTGCAGACACTGCAGGCCCGCCTCGAGCACCGTCCACTTCGAGGAATCGAGCATCACCGGCACGCGCGAGATGTCGGGCTCGGAAGCGATGAGGTTCAGGAACTTCACCATCGTCGCTTCGCCGTCGATGAGCGCTTCGTCGACGTTGATGTCGATGATGTTCGCGCCGCTCTCGACCTGCTGGCGCGCGATGGCCAGACATTCCGTCCAATCGCCGGCCTTCAACGCCTTCGCGAACTTGGGGCTGCCGGTGATGTTGGTGCGCTCACCGACCACGAGGAATTGCGACGCTGCGGAGGTGCTCATCGATACGTGTAGATATATCGATGCGGTGGGGTGATCAAGCCGCGTTACACCCGGAAATCGACCCGGATCACCGCACGTCGGCCGACAGAATTTCCTTCGAGGCTTCCCAGAGCTTCGCGCCCGTCGAGGTAGAGAACAGCGTCGGCCGCGCGAGACTCGTGCTGAGCAGAACGGCTCCGCGACCGCGCGAGACCTGAACGCAATCTTCAGAACCGGGCTTCGCCTTGATGACGAGCTCCTTCCAGCCCTTCTTCGTCTTCGCGGCGACGGGCGGAGGCGTGAAGCAGAAATCTCCAGCGACGTTCGCGAAGGCGATCACTCCGTCTTTGGTCGAATACGTGCCGCCGGCCTCGAAGGCGGGCAGCGACTGCGCTTCTTCCGGCGTGAGGACACGCGTGCGCTTCGTCGGGAGCTCCGTCTCGTCCGGATACGACTTGAGATGGAGCAGCATTCCCTGCTCCGCGAATCCGCCCTGCGCGTAGTCGATGGACTGCGTCTCGATTTCCTTCCAGTCGCCGCTGGTCCACTCGAAGACGTGCGCGAGTCGCGCCTCGCCGTTGAAGACCTCGCCCACCGGGAAGACCTTTCCCTTCCACACGAAGCCGCGCTCGTCGCGCTTGTCGGTGAAGCCAATCGAACGGAGCGCGCCGTTGTCGGCGAAGAAGATGACGTATCGAGGCAATGGGTCCTTCT
This sequence comes from Archangium sp., assembly GCA_047600485.1. Lineage (GTDB taxonomy): Bacteria > Myxococcota > Myxococcia > Myxococcales > Myxococcaceae > Archangium_A. The sequence goes on along the minus strand of JASGKS010000001.1, from coordinate 7,313,217 downwards.
TCACCTCGGTCGCTTCGCGCGTCTCGAGGTCGACGATCGAGTTGTTCGCCGTGATGAAGACTCGTTTGGCGTCAGGAGAGATCTGATAGCCGCACGGACCCTTCCAGCGCGTCACTTCTTCGCTCGTCTTGAAGTCGGCGGACCACCGCGAGAGGACGCACTCGGTCTTCGCGCTGCCGGAGACGGTGAAGAGCGTCGCGCCGAGCAGCGTGCTGATCAGTGTCGAGGTGATCATGATCAGTACGGTCCCGGAACGTTGAGCCGCACTCGGAAAATCGCGGTGCGCGCGGTGATGTAGAGCGTCTGGTGGTCGGCATCTCCGAACGCGCAGTTCGCCGGCTCCTGCGCGACCTGGATGCGGCCGAGGTACCCCGCGTCGGGCCGGTACACCTTCACGCCCACGCTGGTGCTCACGTAGAGATTTCCATTCACGTCGGTGGTGATGCCGTCGCCGCCCGCGCCTCCGGGCCCGCCGGCACTGGTGAGCGTGAAGCGCGCTCCGTTGCTCGTCGTGCCGTCAGGAGCGACGTCGTACCGACGCACTTCCGAGAGCTGCGAGTCGGCCTGGTAGAGAATCGTCTCGTCGGGCGACAGCGCGAGGCCGTTCGGTTGGCCCGTCGTCGTCGAGTACACGAGCGAAATCTGCCCGCCGGGAGTGATGCGATACACGCCGCGGAAGCCGACCGTGCCCGTGCCTCCGTAGCTCGGGTCGGAGAAGTAGATGGTGCCGTCGCTGCGCACCACCGCGTCGTTCGGAGAATTCAGCGTGCCTCCGTCGAAGGTGCTCGCCAGCACCACCTGACCGCCATCTGGGCTCATGCGAGTAACGCGTCCTGCGTGCTGACAGAGGATCAAATCTCCGTTCGGCGCGAGCGCGATGCCGTTGTTGTTGGCACTTGGCGTGAGGAACGGCGTGACGCTCGACGGCGGCGTGTAGCGGTAAATCGTGTTGCCCTGGATGTCGCTGAACAGCAGCGACCCGAGCGCGGGCACCCACTGCGGGCCTTCGGTGAACTGAAAACCACCGTCGATGATTTGCGCGTTGCCCGCGTCGGCGAGCGGGTCGATTCCCTCGAAGGGATTTCCACCGCCTCCGGTTGCGCCGCCACCGCCCGTCGCGCCGCCGCCACCAGTCGCGCCGCCACCACCAGTCGCGCCGCCACCACCAGTCGCGCCGCCACCACCAGTCGCGCCGCCGCCACCTGTCGCGCTTCCGCCGCCTGTCGCGCTTCCGCCACCGCCCGTAGCGCTACCACCGCCGGTCGTGCCGCCTCCTCCGCCTGCTGAGGCACCACCGCCGGTCGCTGCGCCGCCACCCGTCACGCCGCTGTCTTCATTGCCCGCAGGCGTGCCACATGCGCACGCCACGACGAGCGCCACCGCCGCGAGAATTTTCTGCATGCGCTCAGTCGATGAACGACTGCTCGTAGCGCTTCGCCGCGTCAGAGCCCGCCGGCATGATCTGCTTGCCGTCCTTGCGCGGCCACGGGTCGTAGATTTCGCCGTTCTTCTGCTGCAGCACGAAGTGATCGGCGTTGGTCTTGCCGAACTTGTCGGGCGCTTGATCCGTGTCGACGAGCTTGGGCACGCCACCTGCCGTTCCGATGCCGGAGTCCTTGAGCACGGTGAGAATCGCGCGCTGATCAATCGACTCGTTGCCGCTGTTCGCGTCGGGCAGCTTCGACTCCGCGTTGCGCGCGGCGTTGTAGGTGGTCTTCTGCAGCAGGTCGATGTCCTTGCGGCTGATCTGTTCTCCGTTGTCGATGCGCTTCTTCAGGTCCTGCAGCTGCGCCTTCTCGGAATCGCCGACGTTCGTGCCGTAGCGGTCCGTCATGTTCTTCAAGTTGTAGTCGCAGAGCTTCGAGAGCGAGCCCTTGGGGTCGGGGCCCTGCATCGCCGACGCGATGATGCACGTCGGGCCGCAGCCGTACGCGCGCGGCTCGTAGAGGCTCGGCTCGCTCGGATCATTTCCGGGCCGCTTGGTGTCGACCTGCGTCAGCGTGTCGAGGAACTTCTTGCGCGACGCCTCGTCGCCCGGGCTCAAGCTGACCTTGTCGTCCATGTTCGGCGTCGGGTAGTTGCCCACGCCGCTCACGTGGTCGTTCGCCGTGATGGATTTCGGGTGCGCCTCAGGGAGGCTCTTGTTGTCGGGGTTGAGCAGGTCGGCAATCAGGTACGGGTGGAAGTCCGTCATCTGCTTGTCGTACTTGTGCATGTCCTTCTGCGACGTGCCGCCCGACGCGGCCTGCAGCGTGGCGCGCAGCTCACCCTTCGTCTCGCAGCTGCGCACGATGGCGACCATCGCCTTCTGATCATCTCCGCTCGTCCAACCACTGCGCAGCGTCTCGAGCGCCTTGCCCTTCTCGGCGGGCGTGAGTTCCTTGAGCAGCTCGGGGTGCGAGTTCACGAGCTTGTCGATCTTCGTGTCGCTGCCCTCGGCGATGGCGTCTTTCAGCGCCTTGCCGTCGGCCGTCGATTCGACGTCGCGCCCGAGCCCGATGGCGTTGGCGGCCATGCCGGTGTTCGCCAGTGCGCGCAGACTCGACACGTCGGCTGAGAGGTCTGACTTCACCGAGCCCGCCGCGCCTGGCTGCAGCGGAGTGAACTTGCCCGTAATGCTCATCGGCTTCTTCTTCGCGTCGGTGAATTCTTCCGTCGGCTTGAGCGCCGGCGGAGGAGGCGGCGGCGCAGGCTTGAGCTCTTCGAGCTTGGCCTCGACTTTCTGCGTGACCTGCTGAACGACCGAGGAAAAACCAGACTTCAGAGAGTCGATGCCCATGGGATTGGCTCCTGACGACGTGAAGTGAGGGGCGGAGCCTAACTCCCGGCTTGATATGGATCGACCGCGATGCGCGCGACGACCGCAGTTTCAGTGCTGGTGCTCGCGGGCTTTCTCGGTGCAGCACGCGGGGTTGGCAACTTCTACCCGGTGTCACAGTTCCCGATGTACTCGGGCAGTGCCGGTGAAGCGTCGGCCCGGGTGATGTTCTTCGCGGGCGGGGAATATCTCGAGGTCGACTCGTTCAAGGACGTGCAGTGCGATTCGTGGGCGTGGCGGCCTCTGGAATCGAGCCGTTGTGAGGGCGCGTCGTCGATTCCCTACATCGATCGGGAGACCGAGGCGCAGCTGCTGCAGAGCGCGGGCACGCCAGGTGCGAACGCGCGCGAGCTGCAGTTGGTGCGGCGCGTGTTCTCGTTCGACGGCGCGACGCGCACTCCACACTGTGAACTCACCCGCTGCCGAGCGGTGCCGCGCTGATGCGTCGCGTGCTCGGACTGTTGATGATGGTCGACACGGTGTTCGCCGTGGTCTTCCTGTGGTCGCTCCAGCGCTCGGTCGTCTCGCACCCGTTCGCCTCACCCATGCTGCTGGGCCTGGGGAACAACCCGCCCGCGCTCCTCACCATCGGCTCCGTCGCGTTCGTGAGCGGCTGGTTCTTTTCGCGCGGCGTTCGTCCGGTGTTGAGCGGTCTCGTCGCGCTGATCAGCGTCGGTGTCCTCGTCGAAGCACAAGCCGCGCTGCTCGAAGGCCCGATGCGGTTTCTCTTCTTCTCGGGCGCAGTGCTCCTCGGTTGGCTCGCGGGGTGGATCGTCAGTGGAGAGAAAGAAGAGTTCGCGAACGCCGGCGCGCTCGGAGCACTCGCCGCCTGCTACCTCGGAGCGGTCACCAGCAAGCTGTTCACCTCGGGCCTGGGCTGGGTGACTGATTCCGGCCTCCGCTCGACCATCGCCTCGCAACACCACTGGGGTTCTTCACGCGCGCTCGACGCGCTGGCGCTCTTCGTTCTCGAGCACGCGGCCGTCGCGTACGCGCTCGCCGCCTTCACGCTGCTCGCGCAGGCGTCGGCGGTGTTGTTGCCGTTCTCGCAGCGGCTGCGGCGCATCGCGGTGGTGTTGTTGCTCCTCTTTCATGCGGGTGTGTGGCTGCTGACGCCCATCTCGTTCCCGCAGGCGATGGTGTTGCTCGTCGCCGCGGCGTTCGTGCGTGACCCGATTTCGCCGGCGCCGCTCGCGCGTGACTTCAAGCGGCCGCTTCAAGTTCTCGCCGTCGGAGTCGCCGTCTTCATCGGCCTCGCCTGGCTGCCGCCGCTGCGCGAGTACACCAAGTTCCACCACGCGCGCCCGCCGATGGTCACGTTGGTGGTGCAGCGTCCACCGTCCGAGGCGAAGCCACCCGAGGTCACCATCGCGGGACTTCCTGTCGGCCTCACGCTCGAGGGCTTCACCGTCGTCGCGCTCGGAAAATCGAACGACGGCACCCCGTGGGTTCGGCTCACGCGCGGCGCGGAGTCGTTGACGGTGGAACTCGTCACGCGTGGCGCACGGCCCTTCGAGCCGCCAGCGAAGTCGAAGACGTTCGATCTCTTCTATCGCCAGCCCGCTCCCGGAGAGGTTGCACCTGACGATGCGTTGCGAGTCAAACTCCTCGAGGCTGTCGCGCGCGGGCTCGATTGATCAGGGGCACGTCGTGAAGAGTCGCGCGTAGGTGTTGATCTGCGCGCCTTCGGTCTTCTGATACGCGATGAGATTTCTCCCCGCGAAATCGGACACCAGCTTCGGTTTGCTCTCGACGAAGCCATCCATCGGCGTGAGGTCGAACGGCGGCGTGTCGAGCAACTCACCGACCGGAGAGATGCGCAGCAATCGCAACGTCTGCCCGGTCGGCAATTCGACGAGCAGGAAGTTGAAGCCGTCGGAGTGCAACTCGGCGCTCTCGCTCGCTCCGTAGAGCGCGTTGCTGTTCACGTAGACACGGTCGGCTCCGGGCTGCAGGTTGGCGTCGAACGGCCGCACGAGGCCTTGCACGCTGTCCCAGCCGTAGGCGTACATGAACGTGTTGCCGTTGCTCGCGAGGCGCGGTCCGGTCACGCAGCACGCGCCGAGGTTGCTCGGGTTCGTCGGCGCGTTGAACGGAATCGCGACCGGGTTGTAGCTGCCCGGGTTGGGACCAACCTGCGTGCGTGGGAAGAAACCGGCGCCGCCTTCTGCGCGGCCCGCTCCGTTGATCAGATCAGTCGCGGACAGCGTGTAGCCATTTCGCGCGCCCATCACGTTCGTGTAGCGAGGTCGATTCGGCGAGGTGATTTCTCCCGCGGTGCCGCTCGGAAGCAGCACGTACTTCGACCAGAAGAACGACACCGCGGTCGCCACCACCATGAAGCCGCCGTCGGTCGAACCCGCGACGCTCGGGAAGCGGAAATCGGCCGGAGAGTTCGTGCTGCCGAAGTCGACGATGGTCGCTCCGTTCTGCTGCGTGCCGCCGTCGTAGAACGCGAACGAGCTGCCGATGTACGCGAAGGGGTATGCGCCGCCCGCGGGCTCTTCGGTGACGAGCAGAAAACGGTCGCCGGAGAACGCGAGGTCCTTCACGCGCGGGTCGATGTTCATGCTCGCGCCGAGCACTCCTGCGCGGTCGATGCGGCGCACCGACGCCCCACCATCGACGGTCTGGTACGCGACCGCGAAGGTCTCGCCGTCCCACATCGCCTTGAGCGGAACGGCGCCGGTGCTGATCAGAAGCTCGTTCGTGAACGGCGGAGTCACCTTCCAGCTCGTGTTGTCGTGGCGGCGCACCGACTCGCAGCGGCCGGCGTTGCACGTCACCAGGTCGCACACCGTCGCGGTGCCATTGAGTTCGGTGCAGTCGGACGCGTTGATGCACTCCACGCACTGCGACGTCTGACAGAGCCCGGCGCCTCCGTCGGTCGCGCTGCGCGTGCACGCGGTGCGGTCGGGCAACGCGAAGTTGAAGCACACGCTCTGGCCTGCATCGAGCACGCACGCGGCGACGGTCTGACAGTCGGTGGGGTCGTCGGTGCACGTGCATGCTCCGGCGTCGATGCCTGCGTCGACTCCCGCGTCCGTGCCGCAGTTCTCGATGGTCGACGGGTTGCAGTCATCGTCGATGCCGCCGTTGCAGACCTCGGGCGCGCCCGGACGAATGGACGCGTTGGAGTCGTTGCAGTCGGTGGCTGACGCGCAGTTGGTGGTCGCTCCGTCGCCGTCGGCGTCGACGCACGTCGTGGCCGCTACCGCTTCGCCGCGCAGCGTGACGGTCGCGAGCGTGTTGCCTTGCGAGTCCTTCAACGTCCACGCGCTCGCGAAGGAACCGACGGTGGTGGGACGAAACGCGATGGTCGCCGTGAAGGGAATGCCGGTGAGCGACATGAAGCTCGCGTTGTCGCTGCTGTACGGCGCGGCGAGCGTGCTGCTGACCGCCACGCTCGCGCCGGAGTTGCTCACCACCACCTCGCGCGTCACCGTCGCACCCGGCGCGATGGTGCCGAAGTCGAGCATCGTCGGCGACGTGGTCACCATCGGTGACGTGCTGGGCGGTGTTCCACACGAACAGCCCGCACCCACGAGCGCGGTGCTGATCAACGAGAGCGACAACGCGATGCGCGACATGGGGCCTCCAGCCGGGTGAACACCTACGAACGAAGCAGCCAAGGTGGATTGTGCAGGGTAGATCGCCCCGCGTGCGCTCCTTCCTTCTCTGGCTCACGCTGGCTTCGCTGACGGGTTGCGCGACGCTCGGCGCGCAGACGCTCCCTGACGTGCAGGCCGCCTACAACGAGAGCATGGCGAAGACGCAGGACACGCAGTTCCTGCTCAACATCGTGCGGGTTCGATACCGCGACACGCCGGCGTTCCTCGACGTCGCGTCGCTGACCACGCAGCAGACGATGGTGTCGACGGTGGGGCTCAACATCGCCGTGCCGCTCGTGCCGCCTGCGCCGACGCCCGGCGCTTCGATGAACGGAACGATGTCGGTGACGCCGACCACCACGTTCTCACCGGTGCGCGGAGACGATTTCGTGAAGCGGCTGGTGAACCCGATTTCGCTGCAGACCATCGCCACCGTCGCGTCGTCGGGCTGGAGCGTCGCGCGCGTGCTGCAGCTCACCGTCGACCGCTTGAACCGCATCACCAACGCTCCGACTGCGACGGGGCCGACGCCGGAGCTGCCGCCGGAGATGTCGCGCTTCATGAGCCTGATTCGTGCGCTGCGAGCGCTGCAGCTACAGGGGCACCTGAGCATCGGCGTGGTGCGCGACGAGGCGACGGGCGATTCGGGGTTGCTCAACTTCGACGACGACGCCGACGGTTCGGATCCGTTCAAGACGGCGCACGAGCTGCTCGACCTGCAGACCACTGCGACGCGCATTCGGCTCACCGAAGACCTCACGCGGTCGGACCCGTCGTCGGTGCGCGTGCACATGCGCTCGATTCTCGGAGCGATTTTCTATCTCTCGCAGGCGGTCGAGGTTCCGCCCGAACACGAAGCGCAGGGGCTGGTCACCATCACGCGCGACGCGGCCGGGAAACGGTACGACTGGCAGCAGATGTTCGACGGCGTGTTCCGCGTGCGGTTCAGCGCGAGCGAGCCGAGCAATGCGTCGGTGAAGGTGCGGCACCGCGGGACGTGGTTCTTCATCGCCGATGATGATTTGGAATCGAAGAGCACGTTCATGTTGCTCGTGCAGTTGTTCAACATGCAGGCGGGACGTGGCGCGTTGCCGGTTCCGCTGCTCACGATTCCCGCCGGTCGTTAACTCCCGAAGCGGGGAGAGGGCTGGGAGCTGTCAGCGGCGGGTGATCAGCTTCTCGAGGTCGACCACCCGCGCGCCATTGGCCTCCGTCGGGTAGTCGAGCGGCCGGCAGGTGAGCACGATGACCTGCGTCTTCTCTGCCGCCTCGAGGAGCGCCTTGCGGAACCAGCCGAGCCGTGCCGCGTCGGAGTGCACGAGCTGATCATCCAACAACACCGGCGCACCGAGATGCGTGGCGAGCGCGAGCCGCGTCAACGTCGCGAGGTGGTCGCGCGTGCCGACCGACAACGCGTCGATGTCGCCCGTGCTCGCCGCTCCTTCGACCTCCACGCCCTGGGCCTGCAGCGAAGCGTCGAACTTCACCGCGCCGTACCGGCCCTTCGTCAGCTCGGAGAACGCGCGGCTCACCGGCGCAGCGAGCGCGGCACCGAAGTTCGAGCTCAATTCCTTCTCGGCCGCCGTCGCGGTCTCGTGCAGCAACTTCCACGCATCGGCGTCGACGCTCAGCCGCTCGGCCTTCTGCTGTGCGCGCGCGAGCGCTTGTTGGGTCTCGTCGAGACGATCGAACACGTTCGCGCCGCCGAGCCGTTCCAGCGCCCCGAGTGACGACGCCCACGCCTGCGTGGCCTTGTCGGCAGCCGTGCGCGCCTCGCTCGCCGCCTTGCGCAGTTGCTTCACTTCTCCGGTCGTTTCCTTCGACGACGCGGAGCTCAACTTCGCCTTCGCCGCTTCGAGCTTCTCGACAAGACGCTCACGCTGGCTCTTCGAGAGCGAAGCGGTCACGGCCTTCAACTCGCCCTGCAGTTCCTTCAGCGTTCCCGTCGCGTCGTCGAGCGCAGCCTCGGCCGTTTCCTTCGCCTTGCCCGTCTTCGTCGCATCGTCCTTCGCCTTCTTGAGCTGCGCGGGCAGCGCATCGAGCGCGGCTTTTCCCTCGTCGAGCGACGCGAGGCGCAGCTTGCTGCGCGTGACTTCGCCTTCCGCGTCCTTCAATGCGCGCGTGAGCGCCGCTTCGTCTTGACCCGGAGCGACAGACTGGCGCGCGCCGGCCTCATCGAGGCGATGCGCGACGAGCTGCAGCTCGCCTTCGAGCTTCGCGACGAGCGCGGTGGTCTCCGTCAGTGCCTTGCTGGTGCTCGCGTGTTGCTCACTGGTCTCGAGTTCCCACCGCGCGCCGAGCGTGCCGAACGCCTGCTCGAGCAACGGCAGCGGCAGCCGGCCGATGCGTGCCTTGCGTTCTTCGAGCTCCTTCTCCGACGGCGCGGACTTCGTGCGTTCTTCGAGCGCGTCGAAGCGGGCCTGCAGTCGCGCGACCTCGGCGTCGAGTTCCTTCACGCGCGAAGAGAGCGCGGCGTACTTCGCGCGCATCTGCGCGAGCGCTTCGACCTTCTCGTCGAGCTCCTTCACCGAGCGCAGGCCGGCCTTGTCGAGGTGGGGGAACGCTTCGGTCTTCCACCGCTTCTTCAGGTGCTCGAGCTCGCGGCGTTTTTCAGGAGCGCCAGCGATGACCTCGAGGTCGAGTGAGTTGCCCCACCCGAGCGTGGCGCGCTTCTCGACCTCGAAGCTCTTCTCGGCCTGTCCCTTTTCTTCGGTCGCTGAGCCGTCATCTACCGTGACGCGCAGCAGCCCGTCGGTGCGCGGACGCACGTGGAGCGTGAAGCCTCCGCCCAGCGCGGCTTCGGCGAGGTCGAGCTCGCGACGAATGCCGGCGATGAACGTCTGCGACTTCGCGTCGGGCAGATGCAGCTCGAGGTCGGCCGCCTTCGCCTGCAGCTCGCTCGCCTCGCGTTTCGCGTGTTCGCGCTCGGTGGTCCGCTCGGTGAGGTCAGCGCGCGCCGAGGTGAGCTCGATGCGCGACTGCTCACTGCCGTCGCGCGCGTCGCGAGCCTTGCGCCACTGCCCGTAGGCGATGATGCCGCTCGTCAGCTCACTGTCCTGCTTGAACTTGTCGAGCTTCTGTTTCGCCGCCGCGAGCTCGCCACCGAGCTTCGTCTTCGTCGCAGCGAGCGTCTTCGCGTCGTCAGCGCCGCGCTGCGAGGTCTTCGCCGCCTGCACCTTCTGCGTCAGCTCGCTCACCTTCAGCTGCTGACTGGCGATGGTGCTCTCGAGCTCGGCGCGTGCGACCGCGCGCTTGCTCGCGTCCTTCGAGGTCTTCGCGTCACGCTCGCTGGCCTCGAGCGACTGCACCTGCGCGGTGGCGTTCTGCGCGGCGCGGCTCGCGGATTCGGCGACCGTAGTGCGCTCGGCGACCTCGTGTTGAGCCGCCTGCACCTTCGCGTCGAGCTCGGCTTTCCTGCGCGCGTTCTCGTCGTGCGCGTCGAGCGCCTGCTGCGCGCTCTCGATGACGGCCTGCGTGGCTTCGGTGTCACCCTTGCTCGAGCGGCGCTCGGCGGTGCGCACGTTCTCTTCCGCGCGTTCGGCTTCTTGCTGCGCCTGGTCGCGTTTCTTCTCGAGCGCGGTGAGCGACGCTTCGAGCCGCTTCACCTCATCAGCGGCGCGGGTGCGTTCCTCGAGTTCAGCAGTGAGCGTCTCGACGGTGGCGAGCGCGAGCGCGAGCGGAGACGACTTCGACGCCTTTCGTTTTCCCTGCGGCGTGAAGGCCTTGCCGACTTCCTTCTCGGTCGCGGCGAGCGCGGCGACCACGAGCGGATCTCTCGCCAGCGCCGACAGCACCTTCGCGATGCGACCGTGACCCGTTTGATCAGCGTCGTCGTCGAGGCTCGCTTCCAGAATCGAAGCGACGTGGTCCTGCTCACCGACCAGCGCGCTGGTGAGGAAGCTCGACGGCGCGCTGCCCTTGCGCGGAGTCGCCGGGAGTCCCCACGCGAGCAAGTTCCGCAGCCGCTCGGTGACCTTCTTGCCCTTCGCGACCTGGTGGAACGCTCCGCTGTCGTCGGTCTGCTCGAGCGTTTCGTCGGGGCTCGTGAAGCGGCGGTAGATGCGCCAACCCGTGCCGCGCGAATCGGTGAGCTGCAGCGTGACCTCGGGCTGCTCTTCTCCGCTCTGCCAGGGCACGAGCGACTCGGCGAGCGCTCCTGAATTCGGGAAGAGCAGGGCCGCGCGCAACGCCGTGGCGAGCGTCGACTTGCCGAGGTCGTTCGGGCCGTAGAGGACGTTGAGCTTCGGGCCGAGCGAGAGCTCCGCGCGAATCACGGCGCGCAGGTGCTTCACGGTCAGATGGTTGAAGCGCATCAGTCGCGCTCCGGAGTGGTGAGTCGCGCGAGATGCGTCAGCGCGCGTAGAGCGACCGTGCGCCGCTGCGGATTTTCGGACTCGACGAGCAGTTCCTTCGCCGTGCGCTTCAACACCTCGGGCCAGCCGGCGATGGCCGCGTTGGTCTGCGACGGAGCGAGCGTCAGCTTCGTGCGGTCCGACTCGAGGAACACGTCTTCGTTCTCGGGCGAATCGAGCTCGTCGAGTTCGCGCTCGAAGGTCTCGAAGTCGGCGAGTGAAAGCGCGGCGTCGACGTCAGCGCGCAGCACGCGCGTCTTCAGGTCCTCACGCTGCGCGAGCCGACGCAACGACTCGAGCGAGTTCAGCTTCACCGCTTCCCAGCCGAGGACGCCAACGGCCCGCGGCTCGATGACCACCTGGCGTGTCTGCGGGTTGATGCTGAGGAGCGCGGCCTGACCTTGATTCGGTGTGAAGTCGAACGGCTCGTGCGTGCCCGGGAAGACCACGCGTCGAGCGGAGTCGGAGAAATGAAAATGAGGCCGGCCACCGAGCGCGAGCACGTCGGCGTCGGCGCGCTCGGGGACGGCGTTCACCACGTGCAGCACACCGACTCGCACGCGCGAATCACCTTCTGCGCGCGGCGCGATGCTGCTCGGTCCTCGCACGCGCGACATGCACGGCTGGGCGACGATAACTGCAGTCGCACCCTCACCCCGACCCTCTCCCTCGCGGGAGAGGGGGATCAACTCGAAATTCTCGCTGCTGGCGACCTTCACGAACTCAGGCAGCGCGCTCGTGAAGTCGGAATCGCTCCACACGCTGCCGTCGACCAGCGCGTCTCGGTCACCGGGCACGAAGAGCAGCGTTCGATTCTTCCATTCGAGGTTGCGCAGCGCCGACAGCGTTGCCTCTCGGGTCGCGCTCGACGGGTTCGGCGTCTCGAAGGTGTCACCGGCGACGACCACCGCTGCGACGCCCTGGTTTTCTGCTTCGGCGAAGAGCCGCTCCAGCGCCTCGAAGCGCGCCGCGCTCAGCCGTTTCGTGTCGCGACCAAAACGAGCGAAGGAGCGGTCGAGTCTCCAGTCGGATGTGACGAGGACCTTCAGCACGCGGCGCGAGGTCTACCACTCCGCAGTGGCTGCTGCTTCGCGAGCAGCAGCTCGAAGTTCGAACGGTCCGTTGGCGGAAACGAACAGCTCGCCCTTCTCAGAGACGGTGAGGCCGATGGCCAGCTCGCGGACGGCGAGAAGAAGGCCGAGCTCGGTGACGTATTCCGCGCCAATCGGCGGTCGCCAGGTGAGCGTGAGGCGCGCCGCGTGCGGCAACGAGAATTCCTGAAAGGTGAACGTGTAGCGATCGACGCCGACTCCGCGCTGCGCGAGCCCGCCGAAGGGTGGAGCGTTGACCACCGGAGCTCCGAGCACGTTCGCCACCAGACACAGCGAATCGATGGACCGCGCGATGCGTGACGTCGACCACCACTCACCGATCGCGGGGCGTCGCACGAGGTATTCGGTCTTCGTCGCGCTGATCAGCCGATCTGCCGCGAGGTCGAAGTACCAACCGCTGTGCTCGAGCTTCACCAGCTTGAGCGCTTCGAATACCTGCACGATGCGCGTCTCGTAGGTGCGGTCGTACGGGTCGCGCCCATTGCTGTCGCCCCACTGCCGAACCTTTACCGTGCCGTCGGAGCGACTGACGACGCTGGTGCGATTCGCGACCCAGCCCTGCTCGTCTTTGTCGAAATACCCCTCGTCGTACTCGGCGCTCAGCGTGGGGAAGGTCACGCGCTGGGACGTACCAGCTCTTCGCTGCGCTGCCACAGTTGCTCAGCGAGCGCCTCGTCGCGCGCGAGCCTGGCGGGCGTGCGCGGCTTGTTCTTCTCGAAGTACAGCCCGGTCTGGCCAGCGACCTCGGGCGACGTCGCGAGATACGTGATGGTGCGCGCGCCTTCCTGCGGGCTGATCATGAAGAGCGATTTGACGACCGCGAGAATCGGCTGACTCCACCCGGGCGCGCCGGTCCAGATGCTGGTGGCGACTGCTCCGGGGTGCAGCGCGTTGACGGTGACGTTCTTTCCTTCGAGCCGCTTCATCAGCGAGCGCGTCATGAGCACGTTGGCGAGCTTGCTGCGGGTGTACGCCTTCATGATGCCGTAGCCGCCCTTCTCGAAGCCGAGGTCCGAGAAGTCCATCGTGCCGCGGTAGTGGCCGGTCGACGCGACGACCACGATGCGCGCCGGCGCCGATTTGATCAGCAGGTCGAGCAGCAGCGTGGTGAGCAGGAAATAACCGAGATGGTTGGTGGCGAAGGTCGACTCGATGCCATCGCCGGTGACGCTGCGCTCGTTGAAGACGGTGCCCGCGTTGTTCACCAGCACGTCGAGACGGTCGTACTTCGCGAGGTAGTTCGCGGCGAGCTGACGCACCGACTTCTGCGACGCGAAGTCACCGAGCAAGTACTCGACGTTGGTCGCGCCCGACTTCTGCTTCACCTCGTTCACGCAGCGTTCGGTCTTCGCCTGGTCGCGGCCCACCATCACCACGCGGTGCCCTTCCTTCGCGAGCACGATGGACGCCTCGTAGCCGATGCCGCTGGTCGCTCCGGTGATGAGGATGGTTTTCATGCGCGCCGAACTAATCGGTGGAGTCCATGCGCGCACGAGTGTTTTGGTGAACACGGTGACTGAACGGTGGAAGCCGCCCGACGGGCTCACGGTCGACAACATCCTCGGCCCGGGCGGCGCGTTGAGCGGAGCGCTCGAGAGCTACGAGCACCGACCCTCGCAGCTCACCATGGCGCGCAAGGTGAAGGACGCGTTCGACGCGGGGCGTTTCCTGCTCGCCGAGGCGGGCACCGGCACCGGCAAGACGCTCGCGTATCTCGTGCCCGCGGCGCTGAGCGGCAAGCGCGTCATCATCTCGACCGCCACGCGCAATCTGCAGGAACAGATTTTCACCAAGGACCTGCCGCTGCTGCGCGACGAGGTCGGGCTGCCGGTGACCGCGGCGTTGCTCAAAGGGCGCAACAACTACCTCTGCGCCGCGCGCTTCGAGCGCTTCGAGCAACAACCGCTCTTCTCGCAGCCGCAAGACGCCGAGCACTGGGACGAGTTTCGCGAGTGGGCGATGGAGACCGAGACGGGCGACCGCGCGGAGACCAGCGTGCCCGACGACTGGAACACGTGGTTCCAGGTGAGCACCACCAGCGAGGCGTGCACCGGAGCGCGCTGCCAGTTCTACGAGCAGTGCTTCGTCACGCGCGCGCGGCGGCAGGCGACCGATTGTCAGCTCATCGTGGTGAACCACGCGCTGTTCTTCGCCGACCTGGCGCTGAAGTTGAGAGGCACGTCCGAGCTCGAGCTCGGCGTGTTGCCTGCGTACGACGCGGTGGTCTTCGACGAAGCGCACGCGCTGGAAGACGTGGCGACCGAATATTTCGGGCTCACCGCTTCGAGCGGGCGGCTCGCGAACCTGGCGACCGATGTGCTCGCGCGCGTTCCGGGCATCGACCCGCGCGCACCGACGTTGACTGCGCTCGCGCTCGAGCTGCGCACCAAGACCGAGCGGTTCTTCACCGCGGTGTTGCACGCGCTCGCTCCACCGATGGATGGCGACGGGCCATCGCTCCCCGCGGAGAACGCGTTCGAGTTCAGCGACCGGCGTCTGCTGCCCGACACGTTGAACGACGCGAAGCCGCACGCGCTGCTGCTGCTCGAGACGCTCGGAGCAATCGCCGCGCTCTGCCCGCCCGACGACGCCGACCTCGGCTCCTTTCACCGTCGAGCCATCGAGCTGGCGACCGCGCTCACGGTGACCGTCAAGGCTGACGACCCGACGCAAGTGTATTGGGCGAGCACGCGTGGGCGGACGTTGACGCTGCGGGCCGCTCCCATCGACGTCGGAGAATCGCTGTCGCGGTTTCTCTACGACTCGGTCGACAGCGTGGTCTTCACCTCGGCGACGCTGCGCACGGCACAGCAGGCGAAGTCGGGCTTCGACTACGCGGTCGCGCGGCTGGGTCTCACGGGGCGCGCGTGGGAAGCGCTCGAGCTCGATTCACCGTTCGATTATTCGAAGCAGGCGTTGCTCTACGTGCCCGGGTATCTGCCCGAGCCGTCGTCGCCCGAGTGGACGCTGCTCTTTGCGCGCGAGGTGTTTCAGCTTCTGCGGTTGAGCGGTGGCCGCGCGTTCGTGCTCTTCACGTCGCTGCGTCACATGGACGAGGTGCACGGCCTCGTCTCTCCGCATCTGCAGGTGCCGGTGCTCAAGCAGGGTGATGCGCCGCGGCGGCAGTTGCTCGAGAAGTTCCTCGAAGCGCCGAGCGTGTTGTTCGCTTCGCAGAGTTTCTGGGAAGGCGTCGACGTGCCGGGTGACGCGCTGTCGATGGTCATCATCGATCGACTGCCGTTCGCTCCGCCCAACGAGCCGCTGCAGGCCGCGCGCATGGACGCGGTGCGCGACGCGGGTGGAAAGCCGTTCGACGAGTACCAGGTGCCGCAGGCCGCGCTCGCGCTGCGGCAGGGCTTTGGTCGGTTGATTCGCACCGCGAAGGACCGCGGCGTGGTGGCGCTCGGCGACGTGCGCATTCTTCGCAAACGCTACGGAGCGAAGTTCTTCGAGAGCCTTCCGCCCGTGCGCCGCGTCGTGAAGTTCGACGACGTGCGCACGTGGTGGAACGAGCGTTGATTCAGGGTTCTTCGAAGCCGCCCTGCGCCCACGCGTTCGCCGTGTCGCGCGTGAACTTGAAGTTCGGAGCGACCGAATAGCGAGCGACCGTTTCGCCCGCGTCGTTCGTCGCGCTCAACGTCGCACGCGGCTCGTATTCGTCGGGAATCTGCTCGAGCGTCACCTTGAACCACTTGCCGCCCCACGCGATGTCGAGCTGCTTCTTCAGCGCCGCGTCACGCTGCGTGCGCGAACGGTCGAGCACCTCGGACGCCGTCTTCACGAAGGTGTTGAACGCGTTGGCGTCGAACGGCTTGGGGTTCTTCTTGTCGCGGCCCATCACCCACGGGCTGATCAACGCCGGCTCGGGAATGCCCTTCTTGCGGATTTCGACCGCCCACCCGTCGTCGTCTTCGTTCTTGATGACCCGCGCGGTCCACCCGTCGCGGCGCCACAACGTCGGTTCCATGATGTCCGGCTCGGAGTCGGTGCTCATGGCAGACTGTATATACTGAACGGCCTTGCAGTGCTCACAAAGTCAGCGCGGCTGCAGCTGGGCGCCGAGCCAGGCGCGGGCGCGACGCCATTCCTTCTCGACGGTGCTGGCTGAGACCTGAAGTTCTCGCGCGACCTCGGGAACGGTGAGGCCGGCGAAGTAGCGCAGCTCGACGATGCGAGCCTGTCGCGCGTCGAGTGATTCGAGCTGGGTGAGCGCCGCGTCGAGTGCTTCGACGTCGCACGCCTCGTTGCGGCCCTCGTCGAGCGCGAGAGACAAGGTGACGCGCTCGAGTCCTCCGCCGTGTTTCGCGGCGTTCTTCTTTCGCACGCGGTCGACCAGCACCTGGCGCATCGCGGTCGCCGCGAGCGCCTTGAAGTGCTCGAGCTCGTGGGGCTTCGCGTCCTTCAGCTTCAGGAAGGCTTCGTGCACCACGCTGGTCGGAGAGACTTCGACCGCTCCGCCGACCGCGTACTTTCCTGCGAGCGCTCGCAGCTCTTCGTAGAGCAGCGGGACGAGTTCGTCGGTCGACAACACGAAGGCCCTGCTTACTCGTTTTGGTCCACCCTCACCCCAACCCTCTCCCTCGCGGGAGAGGGGGCCGCTCAGAGGGCGTCAGCCTGGCGTCGGTACAGCGGGTGGTCTTCGCCGTACATCTTCGCGCCGAGCGCCTTCGCTTTCGCCGCGGTGTCGGTCTGCAGCCCGAGCGCTTTCTCGACCTTCGCCTTGATGACCAGCGCCTGCAGCGTCGCGTCGCGCTCTTCGCCGTAGTGCGCGCGAATCAGCTCGAGGTCTTTGTCGATGAGCACGAGCGCCTCAGCCGCCTTCCCGTGCCCGAGGAGAATCTGCGCGCGCAACAACTCGAGCCACGCGTAGCGCCCCGTGTTCTCGCCGAACGCCTTCTTCGCCACCTCGAGACACTCATCGAGCAGCGGCTCGGCAGCGTCGAACTTTCCATCGAGCACTTCGACCTGCGCCGCGTTGTGCAACCCCTGCGCGTACCGCATGTGCTGCGGCCCGAGCGTCTTCTTCCGCACCGCGTTCACCTCGATGAACGCCTTGCGCGCTGCCTCGAGATTTCCCTGATTCAGCTCGAGGTACCCCAGATGCGCGAGCGTGATGGCGAACACCTGATGCTCGCGGCCGAACTTCTTCT
Source organism: Archangium sp. (assembly GCA_047600485.1). GTDB lineage: Bacteria > Myxococcota > Myxococcia > Myxococcales > Myxococcaceae > Archangium_A. The sequence goes on along the minus strand of JASGKS010000001.1, from coordinate 7,296,174 downwards.
CGTTCATCGCCAGCGACTCGGTCACCGCGGTGCGCGCTTCGTCGTAGCGACCGAACGTCACCAGCGTCAGACACGATTGATCCAACGCATCGGCCAGATACGAGTTGCCGGTCGACGCGAGCAGCGCGCGTTCCATCGCCACCGCGCGGTGATGCAGCTCGAGCGCGCCCTTCACGTCGTTGTCGAAGCGATGCGCGATGGCCGCGACGTGCAGCGAATAGGCGGTGTGGTCGTGCGGCACGCCCGGGTGAAAGCCCTCTTCCAGCTTGAGTGAGCGCTCGGCCGCTTCGACGCCTTCCTTCATCGCGCCGGTCTCGACCTGCACCTCCGACACCACGCGCAGCACTTCGCTCAGCGCTTCGTCGTCGGGGAGCTGGCCCTTCTCGTACGCCTTCGCGGCGGCGAGCGCCTGCGTCTTCGCGTGCTGCCACTCGCCGAGACCGACGTAGGTGTTGGCGAGCGACGCGCGAAGGAACGCCTCGACGTGCGGATCAATCTCTTCCTTCTCGAGCTTCTCGACGGCGTGGTCGATGGCCACTCCGATGGTCGCGCCGCGCCCGCCCGCGTTGTCGCTGTCGGCTTCCGCGAACACGCTCGCCAGAAATTCCGCCGAGGTCTTCGCGCGACTCGCCTCGAGCTCGGCCTTCTTCGCTTCGGCCTTCGCGTCGAGGAAGAACTTCGTCGACACCGACACGCCGATGATCAACGCGAGCAGCAACAACGACAGCAACGACACCAGCGCGCGATTGCGACGAACGAAACGGCCTGCGCGGTACGTCGCTCCACCGCCGACCGCTTCGACCGGCTCGTGTTGCAACCACCGGCGCAGCTCGGTCGCCAGCTCGGCGGCGCTCCCGTAGCGCTGCTCCACGCGCACCGCGAGCGCACGCGCGACGATGGCATCGAGCTCACGCCCCAGCTTCGGCTCGACGCTGATCAACCGCGGCGCGCTGTGCTGCTTCAGTTCCCGCAGCGTCCCCAGCTTCGGCGAGTGCGGAACGATGGGCACCTGGCCGGTGAGCAACTCGAAGAGCATCACGCCGAGCGCGTACACGTCGGTGCGCACGTCGACGCCGGCCGAAGAATCGAACTGCTCCGGGCTCATGTACGACGGAGTGCCCGCCACCTCAGCGCGCAGCGAGCCGAGGCCCGCGGCGATGCCGAAGTCGAGCACCTTGGGCTGCCCCTCACTCGTGACGCGCACGTTGTCGGGCTTCAAGTCGCGATGCACGAAGCCACGCAGGTGCGCGTGGTGCACTGCCTCCGCCACTCGCGCCAGCAGCTCGACGCGCGCGCGAACGTCGAGCGACTTCGACGCGGCGTACTTCGTGAGGGGCAGGCCCTCGATCAACTCCATCGCGAAGTAGACGAGGCCTTCGTGCTGACCGACCGCGTACACCGGAGGAATTCCCGGGTGCGTGAGCGACGCCAGCGCCTGCGACTCGAAGCGAAACCGCTCCAGCGCCGCGGGAGACACCAGCCACGGGTGCAGCGTCTTCAGCGCCACCACGCGCTCGGGCGATTTCTGGCGCGCGCGGTACACGCTGCCCATGCCGCCCGCTCCGAGCTTGGCGAGCACTTCGTATTCTCCGAGCTGTGTCGGCTCCGGCGACTGCGCGTCGGGCAGCTTCGGAGCCTTCGCCACCGCGCTGTCGAGCAGCTCGCGCGCCAGCAACGCCGCGCCCTGCTTGGTGTTGAACACCTCGGAGCGGTCGTCGGCGTCCAACATCGCCGCCAATTCCTCGCGCAGCCCGGCGTCGAAGCCGGTCAGGTTCGCGAGCCACACCTTCACCTCGGGGCGCGGGAGCTCACACCCTTCATCGAACAACTCCATGAGCCGCGCGTGGCGCGTGGGAGACGACATGCGCGGCACGAATACGCCACGCGCACGGCTCACGGGAAGATGAGTTGCGGGTTGCGCATCATCACCAGGTCCGCCGCGCCCAGCTGCGGGAGGCGGCCACCGAGCCCGTCGTACATCTGACCGAGCAGGAAGTAGTTCCCGTTGGAGTCGACGTCGGCCGGGCCCGCGAAGACCGGAGACGGCAAGGTCGAGTTGGCCGTCTCATTTCCCGCGGCGTCGATGACGCGCACGCCGAACGAGCTCGGGCCCGACATCACCGCGGTCTGCGTCGAGCGGAACACGCGGCCCACGCGGTCGACGATCATCGAGTTCACGAAGTCGACTCCCGTGGAGACGTTGTTCCAGAGCTGCACGCCGATGGACGAGTAGTGAATGGTGCGGTTGGCCTTCGAGACGTAGAGGTCGCCGCCGTCGCCGAACACCAGCGCCTGCGCATCGGCGAAGTCGCCGCACACGTTCCGCACGGTCGGAGCAGAGACCAGCGTGCGCTCGTAGACCTGCAGCTCGCAGCCGCGCAGCGTGAGGATGATGCCCGCGTTCGACACCGCAATCTGATCAGTCCGCGGCAACGGCGGGTCCGAGAAGAAGCGCGGCGGCGCGAATTCCTTGAAGCCCACGGTCGCGCCCGTCGCGCTGAACACCAGCACGCGCAGCGGGAAGCCCTGATTGAACGGCGCGTTGCCCATGGTGACGAAGTCACCGCTCGAAGTGCGACGCAAGAGCGTGGGCTTGAAGCCGCCGCCACCACCACTCACCGCGACCGACGAGACGACCATGCCGTTCTCGTCGAGCTCCACGAGCTGATAGCCGCCGGCCACGCCGGGGAACGCGCCCGCGTAGAGGTTCTCGTAGAAGTAGACGTGTCCGTTGGCGCCCTTCACGAGGCTGCTCATCACCGTCGTCGAGTCGAGCAGCTCGAGCTCGTGCGCCCAGCGCTTGCGGCCCTGCGCGTCGAAGCCCGCGATGAACACCTGGCGGTTGAAGCTGTTCGACAGCACGCCGTCGTCGTCGACGTCCACGCCGCCGCTGCCCAGCACCACCATGCGACCGGCCTCGTCAACCACGATGTCCATCGGCGTGGTGCCACCGAGCGTGCCGTAGGCGGCGAGCAGCGGACGCGTGATGCCCTTGAGAGGGTCGGCGTCGGCGTCGTCGCGCACGCCATCACCGTCGGTGTCGGAGCGATTCGGGTCGGTGCCCTTCATGCGCTCCTGCAGGTCGGTCAGCGTGTCGCCATCGGCGTCGGCGCGCGTCGGGTCGGAATAGACGTGCGGGCGATTCGAATACACCGGCAGCGTCGAGAAGACGTTCCACCCGACGCGAATCTCGTCGCGGTCGTTGATGCCGTCGCCATCTGTATCGGTCGAGGTGTCAGACGTGCGGTACAGACGTTCCTCGCGCGAGAAGATGCCGTCGCCGTCTTCATCGCTCACGTACGCGAGGAAGATTTTGTCGCGCGGCATGATGATGACGTCTTCGAAGTTCTTCATCGGGTCGAGCAACCGCGTCGCAGCGGGCACGCGGCTCGAGGTGTTGTCGGACGCGATGACCGCCCAGAACTTCGACGTGCCGCCTCCACTGCTCCGCTGCTGAGCCGCGACGCCGCGCACGCTGGTCAACTTGTGCACGCCACGCGGGCTCGACTGTGCCTCCCACCCCGTTCCCTGCATGAGGCCCACCGCCTTCAGCGCGTCCGACATCTTGAGGCCGACCAACTGGCCACCATCGAGGCGCGCGACGTTGGTCGCCACGCGGTACGTCTCGAGGGCCCGGTCGCCGCCGTAATCAATCACGATGGTCGCGGTGCGATTCGCGGTGGTCTCTCCGACGGTGAACGCGAAGTTCGTCCCGGTGCGGTCGACCAGCTGGAAGCTCGCCGGCTTGAACACCAGGCCCGACGGGTTGCTCAGCAAGTCGAGCGCCACGTTCGCCGGAACGGTCGCCTCGACGCGGAACGGCCCGGCCGACTGCGCGTCACCGAGCGTCACCATCTGCGCCGCGGCCGGCATCTCGAGCGTGGCGATGGAGATTTGCTTCGACGGATCATTCGGGTCGCGCGTCATCGCGGTCACCACCAGGTCGCGCAGCTCGAAGGTGCGCGAGCCCGCGTTGGTGATGTTGAACTGCACCGCGAGCTTGCCGTCGGTGATGACCTCGTTGCGCGTCGCCTCGCGGCTCGTCGCCGCTTCGTACGCCTGGCGTGCCGTCGACGTGGTGCTCTGCTCGAACGACGTCGAGGTCTCGCTCATACGCGTCTCGCTCTGGCCGTAGCTCGCCGAAGCCGTTGCGCTCACGCCGTCGGGGAAACCTGCCGACACGCTCAGGCTCGCCTCGATGCTCATCTCCGAGGTGGTGGAGCTCGCCACGCCGTTGGTGCGGTCGGTGCTCATCTCCTGACCGCGCGTGAGCGAAGTGGTGGTGCTGGTGGTGGTCATCGCACCCGTCGTGAGTTGCGTGTTCACCGTCACGTCGACCGTGCCGACCAGCTGCAGCTTGGGCTGCGGGAGATCAGCCACCAGCGCGTTGGTCGAGTTCTGATTGATTTCTTCGAAGTCGGTGCGGCCGTCGCCGTCGGTGTCGGCCAGCGTGGGCGAGGTGCCGAAGCGCGTGAGCTCCGAGCCGTCGAAGAACGCCGTGTTGCCGGTGGAGTCACCATCGCTGTCGACGTTGATGGGCGAGCTGCCCCAGATGAGCACTTCGTCGTCGTCGGTGAGCCCGTCGCCGTCGGTGTCGGCGAGCGTCGGGTTGGTTCGGAGAATCAGTTCCTCCGCGTCGCACAGGCCGTCGTCGTCTCCATCGGCGAGCGTGGGCGAGCTCGTCACCGCCACGTCGCTGAACTGCATCTGACCGTTCAAGTTGAGATGCACGGTCCACCCTGCGAGCTCGGCCTCGTTCGAGAGCCCGTCACCATCGACGTCTTCCACGCTCGGCACCGCGACCTGGCAACCGCTGCCCGTGGTGCCGAACGCCGAGACGCCTTGCGAGAGCAGCACGAAGTCAGACGTGCCGGCCGCGTTGAACGCCGCCACGCCGTAGCCCCAGGTCTGCGCGAGCATCGGCGTGTCGCGGAACAACACGACGTCGGTCGAGACGCGCGTCAGCTCGGTGAGCTCGGCGGCGGTGAACGTCGCGGTGGGAGACGCCAACGCGACACGCCCGATGATGAAGCCTTCTTCGACGTCGCTCTCGTCACGCCACACGAGGCGAACGAAACCGGCGCCCGGCGTCGCGGCGAGCATCGAGGGCGCCGCGGGCTTCTGCAGCTCGGGCCCGGGCGGAGGCTGCATCATCTGCTCGGCCGGCTTGCACGCGGCGATGAACACCAACGAAGCGAGGAGGAGTTTTGAGGTGCGCATGATGATCAGTTCCCGAAGGTGATCTGCGGGTTGCGAGCGATGACGAGGTCGTCACCGCCGAGGCCCATGCCGAACTGCGTGAAGCCGCCGACCGACGAGCCGGTGAGGAAGAGGTTGCCGATGGGGTCGCGTGAGACGCCGGCGATGCGCGTCGTCGAATTGCCGAGGAGCAGCGTGTCGAGCACTCCGCCCGACGGAGTGAGGATTTGCACGGCCGCCGACGGCGCGGTGCCCGACGTCGCGTAGAGCCCGACGTAGTACTGGTTCACCTCGTCGCTCTGAATCGACGACACGCGCGCGGTTGACGAAGCGAACACGCCGGCGAAGTTCTTCGACCACGCGGTGCCGAAGCCGGTGATGGGGCGAAGCTCGATGGTGTCGCCGCTGGAGCCGACGAACGAGATGACGATGCCTCCGCGGTGGTCGAGCGCGACGAGGCGCGGCGGAGTCGCTCCACTCGGGCACGTGTTGATGGCCGCGGCGCCCATCAAGTTGCCGCCGCCAGCGCTGATGAAGATGCGCGTGCCTCCCGCGGCGCACGTCGAGTCGCGGTAGTCGTAGGTGAACGCCCAGCGCGAGCCGCTCGAGCTGGTCGACATCAACGTGTACGCCGAGTTCGTCTCGCCCATGCTCAGCGTGCTGGTGCCGGCGAAGCCGCCGTTCGCGTCGACGTCGGCGAGGTGCATGCCGGGGTTGCCGCTGAACTGCGTGAACGGCGCGACGAACCAGGTGGAGTGTCCGTTCGCCATCAGCTCCAGCGAGTTCGACGCCGCGACCTTCGAGATGGCGTAGCTGCCGTTCGAGCCGGCGTTGGTGAAGTCACTGGTCGTCGTCGCACCGGTCATCGGGTCGAACGAGACGACGTTCATGCCCGCGGTGGTGACGCCCGGCAGCACGTTGGGCTGCACGTCTGAAATCCAACGCACCTTGCCGCCCGCGAAGGTCAGCTTCTTCGAGAACTTCGTGCTGCCTTCGAGCTGCTTCACCCAGCGCGTCGCGCCCGTCGTTGCTTCGAGCGCCATCACGAACGGACCGCCGCTCACCGAGTCGCCGTCGATGTCTCCCGTCGACGTGCCGAGCACGAAGAGCGCGTCACCCTGCGGGAAGACCTGCAGCGCGGTCTCGTTCGCCGAGGTGCCGAGCACCTTGACCCACGTGCCATGCGGGCCTTCCGCCGGAGCAGGGTCGACGTCGTCCTGCAGACCATCACCGTCGGTGTCGCGGCGGTTGGGGTCGGTGCCGTGCATGCGCTCGACGGGGTCGGTCCAGCCGTCACCGTCAGCGTCAGCGACGGTGGGAATCGAGAAGACCTTCGGGTGCGCGCGGTAGAACGCGTTGTCGACGGCCACCGTCCAGCCGGTGCGCACTTCTTCGAAGTCGGTCAGACCGTCCTGATCAGAGTCGGCGATTTGATCAGACGTGCCGTAGGTGAGTTCCTCGCGCTCGAAGAGCCCGTCGCGGTCCACGTCGGCCACGTACGCGAGCGTGAGCGAATCGCGCGGCATCAACACGATGTCTTCGAAGTCGACGGTCGGCGCGGTGATGCGCTGCGAGACCGGAGCGAGCGTGGTGTCGGGGTTGGTCGTCGCGAACAGCACCCAGAACCGGCCGGCGCCCGTGCCTCCATCAATCTGCGTCGGGGTCGACGCGACGTCGCGCAGCTTGATGAGCACCTTCGCGCCCGAGCCGCTGCCCTTGGTCGCCGTCTCGAAACCGACGCCCGGCTGCAGACCGAGCACGTCGCGCAGCACGTCACCGAGACGCGCGCCCGCGGTCTTGCCCGTGGCGTTGCGCTCGACGTTGGTCGCCACGCGGTAACGCTCGAGCGGGCGAACACCGCCGAAGTCGAGCGTGAGCAGCGCGGTGCGGCTGGTCGTCTCTTCACCAATCGCGAACGAGAACGCGGTGCCGGTCTTGTCGGTGAGCGAGAAGTTCGCGGTCTGGAAGAAGAGCGTGTCGGGGTTGCTCAACAGGTCGAGCGCCGCGTTGCCGCTGATGGCCGCGGTGGCGCGAATCGGCCCGGCGTTCTGGCCCTCGGCGAGCACCAGGTTGTTCGCGGTCGTCGGGAAGTTGAGCGTGGCGACCGAGGTGAACTGCGTCGGGTCGTTGCGGTCGCGGCGCAGTGCGGTCACCACCACGTTGCTCAGCTGGAAGGTGCGCGTGCCCTCGTTGCGCACTTCGAAGTCGAGCGCGAGCGAGCCGCCGGTGACGGTGGTGTTGTTGCTGATGGCCGCGCTGCTCATGTTCTCGTACGTCTCCTGCGAGTCGCTCGCCGAGTTGCGCGACACGCTCGACGAGGTGTCCTTCACGTACGTCTCCTTCGCCGAGACGGAGCCCGTGACCTCGACGCTCGCGCCCGACGGGTAGCCGGCGCTCGCCTCGGTGCTGACCGTGAAGCCCTCTTCCACCGAGTGCTGCGAGGAGGAGGACGACGATTTGGTCAGCGCGTTGCTCGTGCCCTGCTCGAAGTTCTGCGTGACGGCGTCGCTCTGCGTGGTGCCGTTCTCGAACTGCAGGTCGACGCCCACGCGCATGCGGCCGAGCACGGCGAGCGCGGGCTGCGGAATTTCGGCGACCAGCGCGTTGGTGTTGTTCTGGTTGATCTCTTCGAAGTCGGAGCGCCCATCACCATCGGTGTCGGCGAGCGTCGGCGAGGTGTGAAAGGTGAGCAGCTCCGAGCCGTCGTAGAAAATCGGGTTGCCCTGCGCGTCGTTGTCCGAGTCGACGTCGGTCGGCGAGCTCCCCCAGCGATTCACCTCGTCGAAGTCAGTCAACCCGTCGCCATCGGAATCGGCCTTGCGCGGGTCGAGACGCAGCGAGCTCTCTTCGTCGTCGCACACGCCGTCGCCGTCGGTGTCGGCGGAGAACGCGCTGCTCTTCACCGTGCGCATGCTCAGCGTGCCGGTGCCGTCTTCGTCGATGAGCACCGTCCAGCCCGCGGCTTCGGCGACGTCGCTCAAGGTGTCGCCGTCGGAGTCGGTCGCCGTCACCGTGCGCGCGCAGGTGCTGGTCGGAATCGCGAGCGCGACGGAGTCTGGTTGCAGCGTGAAGGCGCTGCGGCCGCCGCTCGAACGCAGCGCGACGGCGTACACGTAGATTTTGCCGACCTCGACGTCGAGGTCCACGAAGCGCGCGTCGGTCGTCGCCAGGCCCGCGATGATCTGCAGCTCAGTCGCCGCGGGACGGCTCGATGCCTGCGGCACCACGGCGCGCGCGATGACGATTTGCGAAGCGCTCGACGCGTCGGCGCCCAGCGTCCAGCTCACGGCGATGGTGCCGTTGTCGACGACCGCGGTGACGGTCAGCGGCGCAGACGGCACCACCGCAGGAGTTCCAGAATCGACGGTCGGCTCGGTGGTGCTCGGTCGGCACGCGGCCAGGCTCAATGACAGACACACCACCAACGGCACGATGCGGGTTCGCATGATTCCTCGGGAGGAAAGGGGCTCTCGAGAACGTCCACGAAATGGGGCGGCGGAACCCGTAAAGCGCTGTGAAATCACGGGGCTACTGGCCTGAATGGTGGTGATGGCGGGTTCTTCGCGCTGTGCCGAACGGCGGGCGTGCCCCTCAGTTCCGGGCGAATTTCGCTCAATTGCTTCACCACTTCGTGAATTTGGCTGTTCCAGCAGCCACTTTCGCGAAGTCGTGAGAATTGAATTCAACTTGCTCGTGGAAGAGAGGCTCGATCGCCGTTCGGCACAGCGAAGAACCCGTCATCACCACCACCATCAAGGCAACGCCGCGCGACGATGTTCCTAATGCGCAACGACCATTCTCACGAATCGGTGAACTCCGCCCCGACTTCTCAGCGCACTGGCTTCACACCGCTGCGTGGTAAAACCGCGGTCTCCCCACGATGCAATTCATCCTCGCGCTCTCGGGTGTGCTGCCGGCCATCGCGCTGATGGCAATCGTGGCGCGCTTCGACGCGAAGCGACCCGAACCCAAGAAGCACCTCTACCTCGCGACTCTGTTCGGCGGCCTCTCGACGATTCCCGTCATCATTCTTCAGCTCGGGCTCGAGAAGCTGAACCCCGGCGGAGCGCTCGGCGCGCTCTACACCGCGTACGGCGTCGCGGGTCTCACCGAGGAAACGGCGAAGGCCATCGTCCTCTACTTCGTGGTGTGGAAGAGCACCGCGTTCGACGAGCGGCTCGACGGCATCGTGTACGCAACGCGCGCGGGCCTCGGCTTCGCGCTGGTCGAAAACGTCGGCTACCTGCTCGGCGCTGAATCACCCGCGGGCTTGTTCGGCATGTTCGTGGTGCGCGCGGTGCTCGCGGTGCCGGGCCACGCCATCTACGCCGGCTTCATGGGCTACTGGGCCGCGCGGAAGAAGTTCGACAACGTCGGGCCGGGGCTGCTCGGCGGGCTCGGCATCGCAATTCTGCTCCACGGCACCTACGACGCTGCGCTGTTCCTCATCGGTGTCTTCGCCAAGCAGGGCGGAGCGGCCGTCGTGCTCGTGCTCCCGCTCATCACCGTGCCGCTCATCGTGGTGGTCGCCGGCTATCAGCGGCTCAAGAAGCACGCGGCCGAAGCGCTGCGTCTCGACGACATCACGCACGCGCCGCGCCCCATGCCGCGCCTCCCCTTCGGACTTGGATTCGTCTTGCGCTGATCAGCGAATGAAACTCTCCATCGACATCGCGAAGGTGGCGAAGCGCGAGGGCGTGGCACTCGACGAACGGGGACTGTTTTCACTCGAAGAAGCGCGCGCGGTGCTGAGCACCATGAAGGCGTACACGCGCGAGAACGCCGACGTGGTGTGGGGCTCGCTGCTTTCACTGGCCGACGCGAAGGAATTCGTCTCGGCCGCCGGCGGGCTGGAGTGGAAATTTCCGATGCTCCGCGGTTGGGACAATCAAGACGCGGTGTCGCGCTTCGGCGTCGACGTGTTGCCGTGGCTCGAACAGTTGCTCGATCGCATCAAGGGGAAGGTCGGCTCGATTCCCGCGCTGCCGTTCAACTTCGTGTGGACGCACCTGTCGGCCATCGGAGCGCCGGCGGTGAACGCGGTGCTGCGGGTTCGTCGCGATGGTGACGCAGATCCAGATCGGCTCGGCCCGCTCGCGGAGTGGCTCGAGAAACACGGTGACGAGGCGTGGGTCGCGCTCGCACGCGCGGCCGAGAGCGGTGGCGCCGACGCGCGCAACGCGTACGAGGTGATGACGAAGCGCTCGCCGAAGGTGGCGGCGAAGGCGTTGAAGAGCGCGGGGCTGAAGGTGGGTCCTGCGGAGTTGACTGCCGCGACCGTGCTGCGCGTGCTCGATGCAGCCGCCGCGGCACAGATGAGCGAGCGCATGCCGTGGCCGGGGCTGCGGCCGTCGGCGGGACACTTCGAGTACCACGCGATGCGCGTCATCACCGTGCGCCAGGACAAGGGCGACCACTGGGGAATTCTCATCGAGGTGGTGCAGGGTGACTTGCTCGACCGCAAGGCCGAGTGGCCGGCCATCGTGCAGCAGTACCTCTACGGCTCGAAGGTGCCGGCGAGCGGCGGCCGGTATCTGGTCGACGCGCGGCCGCTGAAGGTGAGCGCGAAGAAGTTCAAGGTCGACGCAGCGACGGCGGCGAAGTTCGACTTGCGGCCCGAGCAGTCGGTGACCGGAGTGGTCGAGCACTGGCCAGACGTGCTCGCGATTCGGTTGGCGTTGATCAAAGCGAAGGTGTCGATTCTTCCGCCGGCCGCGAAGGTCATCAAAGCGCTCAAGGTGCCGAAGGCGAAGGTGGTGAACGTGGTCGAGGCGTTCGAGCACGTCGACGGAACCGTTCTCGGAAGCGGCGACCTCGCGCGACTGCCGAGTTCGTCAGTGGCGTGGCGCACGCTCGCCGAAGCGCTCGCGGCGAGAGACCCGAAGCGGTTCGACGCAGGCGTGGAGAACACCAACTGGCGTCACCACGTGAAGCCGCAGCCATCGAAATAGCGGTCAGGGAAAGGGCTCGACAAATCGAGCGCGAGGCCGAATCGGATCGCTGGACTCACGCTGCTCCTCAACATGAGCAAGCCACCCCGCAACGCGACCCAGCACAAAAATCAAAGTCGCAGAGCCGATAGGCAACCCAATCTGTGCCGCGGTGAGAGCCAGCGCTGAATCAACGGCGGGCAACTGACCCGTCGCGTCGTCGACGGCCTCCAACACTTCATCGACACGCTTCCGCGTCGGCCCGTTGAGCGACGGCCGCAACATCGTCAGCAACTTCTCCGCGCGCGGATCGCCCTGCGGATACGCGCCCGCATCGAAGCCGGGTGGATTCTCCAACGACGGGAGTTGTTTCGTCGCGAGCACGCCGCGCCAGAATCGTTCCGCGTCGTCACACGCCGACGCGTGCCTCGTTCCCGCCGCTGCTCCCAGCGCGCTGATCAAACAATCGACCCACGGTGCACGTGCACTCGCTGCGACGCGCGCCGCGAACGTCGACGGATTGAGCTCATGATCAGCCAGCAGAATCAGCCCCGCGTTGATCAACCGCAGCTGCTGCTTGGTCGCGCTCCGTCCCAACAGCGAAGTCGCGAACGCACCAGCGATGGACTCCTCGCGCTCGGCTGCCTCCTCGTGCTCGCCCGCGGCGCACGCCAGTCGATGCATCAACGCCGGAGCCATCACGCGCCAATCGGTCGTTCGATTCTGCGCGACGACCACGTCGATCCACGCGTGCAGAGAAGGCCGCGCTCCACGAGTCGTGACGCGAGGCAATCGCGCGGACCAATCAGCCTCGAAGCCCCACAACAACTCCGCGACGCGCTCGTACGGCTTCTCGACCAGCTCTATGGCGCGCTTCCCGCGGTACACCGGCCCGCGCACCGTGAGCTGCGTGATGCTCGAGTCGAGCACCGGCTCACCCCAGCGCAATGCCCCGGCGGCGACGGCTCCGTGCCCCGCGCGCGCGGCGGCCTTCTTGCGCAGCGTCTCGACGAGATGCCGCGGGTAGAGCGCTTTCTTGCCCGGCCCGCGCGCAGTCGCTCCGAGCAAACCGCGCGTCGCGTACGCGTAGATGGTCGCCGTTCGCACCCCGAGCAAGTCCGCGGCTTCCTTGGCGGTCAGCCACTCATGTTGATTGTTCAATCCACGTTCGCGCGGCACGCGGCGAGCCTATCTCTGAGTCCATGAAACCAATCGCTCATGGACTCGAGGGAATCGTGGTGGCCGAGACGGCCCTGTCTCACGTCGACGGAGAGCGTGGCGAGTTGATCATCGCCGGCACGCGCGTCGACGAACTCTCGGGCACGCGTCGGTTCGAAGAAGTGTGCGCCACGTTGTGGGGCGTGCCGAAGGTCGACCTCGGCCCCGCGCGCGTCGAGGCCTTCGCGCGACTGCCGTCGCTCGGCTCAGCGCTCGAGCTCACCGATGGAATGGACGTGCTGCGTGCCGCCATCGCGCAGCTGCCCTCGACACTCGACGCGACGCAGGTGACGGCGGCGACGGGCGTGTTCGCGGCGGCGTGGAGCCGGAAGCGGGCCGGTCTCGCTCCGATTGCGCCGGACCCACGCGCGCCGCACGCGGCCGACGTGCTGCGCATGGTGAAGGGCGAATCGACCGACGTGCTCGCCACCGCGCTCGACGCGTACCTGGTGGCGGTCATCGACCACGGCATGAACGCCTCGACCTTCACCGCGCGCGTCATCGCGTCGACGCAGAGCGACTTGGTGTCCTCGGTGACGGGAGCCATCGGCGCGTTGAAGGGTCCACTCCACGGCGGCGCGCCCGGGCCGGTGCTCGACATGCTCGACGCGGTGAAGAAGCCCGACAACGCCGAGCCGTGGCTGCGCGCTGAATTGGACGCTGGCCGCCGCGTGATGGGCATGGGCCATCGCGTCTACAAGGTGCGCGACCCGCGAGCCGCGGTGCTCGAGCGCGCGGTCGAGCGTCTCGAGAAGCAGGGCGTGTCGAGCTCGCGACTCACGCTGGCGCGCGCCGTCGAGCAGGTCGCGACGCGCGTGCTCGCGCAGAAGTACCCCGACCGTTCTCTGCAGGCGAACGTCGAGTTCTACACCGCGGTGTTGCTCGACACGGTCGGTCTGCCGCGCACGCTCTTCACGCCGATGTTCGGTGTGGGGCGCGTCGCCGGTTGGTGCGCGCACGTCGCGGAGCAGCGCGCGACGGGTCGGCTGATTCGCCCCGAGTCGAGGTACGTCAGGGCTGCTGACGCCAGCTCGACGGCCCGCTCATGATTTCCCGCTTCATCGACGCGGGCGGCAGCATCACGGTGAACGTCGTCCCGCGCCCGACGATGGAATCGACCTCGATGCGGCCACCCGCATCGCGCACCAGCTGAGCGGAAATCGAGAGACCGAGGCCGGTGCCTTCACCCACCGGCTTGGTGGTGAAGAACGGAGTGAACAACCGCGCCCGATGCTCCGGCGCGATTCCCTTTCCGGTGTCGGTCACGGAAATCGCGACCCAACCGTCGGCCGTGGTCTTCGTCGCCACCGTCACGCTCTGCTTCCCGCGCTCGCCGCCCTCGATGGCTTGCGCTCCGTTGAGCACCAGGTTGAGCAGCACCTGCGAGAGCCGCGACTCGCTCATGCGCACCTTCGGCGTGTCGGCGAACTGAAACAGCAGCTGCGCTTTGCGCGCGACTTCCGAGCGCGTGAGCTTGCCGACGCCTTCCACCACGCGCTTCACGTCGACCTCTGATTCCTTCGTCGCGTCGGTGCGCGCCATGCCGCGAATGTCCTGCAGCACGAGGCTCACGCGCTCCGCGCCCTTGAGCGCCTGGGTCACGCCGTCGCGCACTTCGTCGGCGGTCAGCGCGCGCTTCTCCGCCTGCATCTGCAGCAGCTCGAGATTTCCCTGCAGCACGAGCAACGGCGAGCCGACCTCGTGCGCGATGCTCGCCGACAGCAACCCGAGCGTCGACATGCGGTCGGAGTGCTCGAGCTGTTGCTGCAGCTTTCGTCGATACGCGACGTCGTCGAGCAGCCGCTTCATGAGTGAGATGAGTCGCCGGAAGAGCAGGAAGCCGGCGATGGCCGTGACGCCGAGCACCACCAGCGTCGACACGCAGCCACCGATGGAGATGCCCGCTTCGAGCTGCAGCGCGATGCCGAAGCCACTCGCGATGACCGCCACCGCGGCGACCTGCTTCACGTCGAGACTCAGCGCGCTGACGGCGACGATGACCGCGTAGAGCGCGATGGTGAAGCCGGCGACTGCTCCGGCGCTGGTCGAGGTGTCGAAGGTGCCGCGTTGAAAGAGGTACACCAAAGGCACGTCGACCAGCGCGAGACCGAGCGCGAAGTGGCGGGCGATGGTGCCGGCGCGGCGACCGAAGAACCACAACACCGCGGCCGCTCCGAAGTACGTCGAGAGCAGGGCGAAGTTCGCGCGCCACGCGGGTTGATTCGCGATGAAGCCGAGCGAGACGGTGAGCAGCCAGAACAGACCGACGCCCGCGAGTCGCAGCGGGTTGATCTGTTTGGAGGTCGCTTCGCGCTCAGCGTCGAGCGCTGAGGCAAGCGAGTCAGGGGCACTCACGGGGGCGCACGCTACTCCTCCTCAGGCGCGCGGGTGGAAGATGACGGGTGTGGCGGCTTTGCCATTCGCGACTGAGACGAGAACGCTCAGCTCGAAGTGGGCGGCGTGCTGCAGGTCTTTCGCCGAGGGAACGGCCGGAGCGTCGACGTGCGAATGAAAGAAGCCGAGGAGCCGCAACCCGGCCCGCTCGGCTTCTCGTTCGGCGTGCAGGTAGTCGCGCGCCGAGACTTCGAATTCAGTTTTTGGATTCCGCGCGACGTTGGTGAGGAGCAGCGAGCGAGTCACCTCATCGCTGGTTCCGAGCAATGCGCCAACGCACTCATGAGGAGCGGCACGCTCAGCGGCGATTCGCAGTTCAGCGACGACCCCGGCGCTCATCCGCATCACCCCGACATACTCCCTCTCCCTGCGAAAGCGGGGAGAGGGGCTGATCAGGCACTCACTTCGAGGCGAGCTCACCAGCAACCGAGTCCGCACTCATCGCCACCAGCATCTTCAGCTGACCGTTCGGAAGGAACTTCTCCATGCGCGCCTCGAGCTCCTTCTTCGCGGCGTCGTCGAGCGTGGCCTTGCCCTTCGCGAGCTCCTTCACGTTCGCGCGGTACGCCTCGAGGTAGCGCTTCTGCCAGTCGAACAGCTCACGACCACCCGCCTCGCCGTGACCGGGGAACACCTTCTTCACGCCCGCGAGCTTCGAAGCGACACCGAGCGACTCGAGCCACTTCGCGCTGTGGCCTTCGGCGAGCCACGGGTGCACCTTGTTCATCACCAGGTCGCCGACGAACGCGTTCTCGCCGACCACCCACACCGTCTCGTCCGAGCTCTCGCCGACGCCGACGTCGACGGCCTTGAACTCCACACCGTCGAAGGTGACCGACTCACCCGCCGCGAGCAGCTTCGTCGGGAAGACCGTCGTCTTCGGGTACTCGTCCTTCACGATGGGGCCCCAGTACGCGCGCTTGGGACCATCGATGGCAGTGAGCACGTCCTTCACCGAACTCAGCGCGACGACCGGAACGTTCTGGTCACCGGCGATGAGCTCCGCCGTGCCGTTCACGTGGTCAGGGTGCGCGTGCGTCAACAACACCGCCAACAGCGGCTTCTTGAGCGATTCCACTTTCTTTCGGGCGGCCTTCGCCTCGGACACGGTGAACTGGGTGTCGATGACCACCACGCCCTTCGGCGTCTCGACCAGCCAGGTCTTCACCGAGAACTGCGCCTCGGCGGCGGTGTAGGAGTGGACAGCAACGGGAGCAGCGGTGAGCAGCAACGAAGTGAGCAGTGAGTGCATGCCCGAAGAAATAGGTCAGCGCTTCTTTTGGCGAAACGCGCGGCCTTTCTGGGCGATGGTACTTTCTTTCGGTTTGCGGAAGCCGAGCGGAGTCACCCGGTGCGTCGCGCGGAACCGGCGAACGAAATAGCTCGGCTCCGGAAAGCCCACGCGCTCGCCGATTTCGCCGACCTCGAGCTCGGTCTCCAGCAGCAATCGCCGCGCTTCCGCCATGCGGCGCTCGTGAATCCACTGCACGACCGAGCGGCCGGTCGACTCGCGCACCACCGTCGTCAGATGCGCAGGGCTGCGCTGCACTGCCTTCGCGACGTCACGCAGCGAGATGGGTCGCGTGTACCGCGCGTCGATGAACTGAAAGACCTCGGCGAGCAGCGGGCGATGCGCGGCGCCGAGCCCGAGTGACGGAGCGACCAGCCGCGCGGCTTTGATCAACACCACATCCAACTCCGCGCGCGAGAGTTGCGTGCGACCGAGCGCGCCGCCCGTCGTCTCACGCTGGAGCGAACGAAGCCGCAGCGCCCATTCGTCACGCTCGGCGCGAGGAACGACGAAGGCCGCGGGCGCGCCTGCTCCACGAGCAAAGGGAAGGAACGCGAGCTCCGACGGCAGTTCGGTGACCGAGGTGGTGCTGGTGCGCACTGCCGCCGCTTCGAAAATCAGCAGCCAGCCGCGCACGCCGACCAGTCCGCGCGTGTCGTGCACTTCTCCGGGAGCAGTCAGCAGCAGCGAGCCGGGCCCGACGTTCGCGCGTTCGAGCCCTACTCGGTGCCAGCCGGTGCCGTGCGTGACGTAGAGCAATTCGTAGAACCGGTGCCCGTGCGCCTCGCGCTCGAATTGCACGTTCTTTCCGTCGAGCGAAAGCACCTCGAGCGGCAGCGCGTCGGCCTGCTTCGGAGTGAACGCCAGAACCTGAGGTCGCATCAGCGCTGCGTCAGCTTGAAGAGATTGCCTTCTTCGAAGTGGTCATGCCGGAAGCCGGTGAGCGCCTGACCGAGCGTGGGCGCGGCGTCGTACATGTGGTCGACCTCACGGCCGTCGGCGTCCTGGTTCTTGCGACACTGCGCGAGAATCTCGTTCCACGCGGGCGGCAGGATGCCCGTCGTCGCCGGTTCGCCGGGGCCTTCGCTTCCGTCGTACTCGATGGACCACACCTCTTTCCCATCGCGGTAGCAGCAGAACGTGGCGCCCATCGAGGTGTCGCTGCACCAGAAGTGCATCGCCTCTCCGCCCTTCGACAGCTTCTCGGCGTGCGAGGCCGTGACGACGTCCTGGTAGTCGGATCCATCGCCGCTCACCACGAGCCACTCCTTGCTTCGCAGCGCGCGAATGCCGACGTCGAAGTCGTCAGCGGTCATCGCTCGTTCGACTTGAAGCCCGAGCAACTCGACGACCTCTTCGAGGTTGGTGTTGCGCGTGGCGACCCAGCCGACTCGAAAGCCCATGGTCGCGGCAATCTACCCGTCGGCGGTGAGCACCGAGTCGAGCTGTTTTCGAACATCCACCGGGAAAGGGACTCTCCCGTCGACGGTGATGCCGCACGTGCCGATGACTGCATTGAGCAACAGCAACGGCCAATCGGACTTCACGAGGAGCTGCGCGCGACGAAATGGAAAGCGCGCGAGGACTTCGGCTTCGGCCACCGACGCAACGGCGGGCACGTCTTCGGGCGGCAACACCAGCGAGCTTCCGTCCCATGCGAGGAGCGACGCGCGACACGATTCGTAGAGCTCGGTTCCGCTCGCGTCGGTGAGCAACGTCGAGACGCCGTCGATGCGCACGCTGTCGTAGCCGCTCGGTGGAGCGGGCTTGCTGAAGCGACCCTTCTGCGCGGCGAACGGAGAGACGGCGAAGCGCGTCGGCAGGCCTTCCTTCAGCGCGCTGCCTTCGAGCTTCAGCGTGTCGAACTGCTTTCCGTCCCACCACAGCCGGTAGACGCCGGGCATCGCCTGCGACGCGAAGTGACGAAGCGCTCCGCGCGAATCAGCGCCCAGCCGTCGCACGTGCTGCTCGAAGAGCGGAATGCCGCTCGCTTCGGTCACGCGGAGGACGCTGTAGGTCCGCATCGACGCGGGTTGTATCGCGTAGAGTGCGCGCAATGGTGCACGTCGCCCTCGTCGCGCCTCACTTCCTCGAGAACACCAACCGCTACGTCACCGCGTTCGCACAGCTCGAAGGCGTGAAGCTCTCGGTCATCAGCCAGGACCCGGAGCGCGGCCTGCCGCCCGAACTGCGCGCGCGTGTCGGCGGCCACTACCGCGTCGCGAACGTGTCGGACCCGGCGCAGCTCGCGAAAGCACTCGCGGGCTTGAAGCAGGGGCTCGGCCCGGTCGAGCGACTCACCGGCGCGCTCGAGCAACTGCAGCTGCCACTCGCCGAGGCGCGCGCGCTCGCATCGATTCCCGGGATGAAGCCCGACATCGCGCGACGTTTTCGCGACAAGGACGTGATGAAGGAAGTGCTGCGCGCGGCCGGCGTTCCCGTGGCAGCGAGTCAGCTCGTCTCGTCATCGCGCGAGCTGCAGGCGTTCATCGAGAGCGTTGGTTTTCCCATCATCGTGAAGCCGCAGGCCGGCGTCGGTTCTCGCGGCACGCATCGCGTCGAGTCGAAGGAAGACCTCGCCGCGCTCGCGAAGTTGGGGCTCGAGCCCAGCGCGCAGCGGCCCTTGCAAGCTGAGCAGTTCATTCGCGCGCGCGAGTTCACGTGCGAGACGGTGTCGATTCACGGCAAGCCGGTGTGGCGCTCGGGCACGCGGTATTTCCCCACGCCGCTCGAGGTGCTCGAGACGCCTTGGATGCAGTACTGCGTGTTGCTCCCGCGCGAGGTCGAAGCGCCGTGGACCGAGTTCGCGCCCATCAACGGAGCGGCGCTCGACGCGCTGTTCGGCCCCGACCCGCAGGTGACGGGCACCGCCATCACGCACATGGAGTGGTTCCTCGCGGGCGCGGGGAAGATGTACGTGAGCGAGGTCGGCGCGCGGCCTCCGGGCGTGCAGATCATGCCGCTGATGAGCCTCACCCATGAGGTCGATATGATCAGCAAGTGGGCGGAGCTGATCAGCTTCGATCGCTTCACGCCGCCCGAGCGGAAGTGGGCCGCCGGCGCAGCGTTCTTCCGAGGCCAGGGGAAGGGCGAGCGCGTCGTCGAGGTGATCGGCGTCGAAGAGGCGAAGGCGAAGTGCGGCAGTGCGCTCGTCGAGCTGCGTGCGCCGAAGGTCGGTCAGCAGCGCGCGAGCGGGTACGAAGGTGAGGGCACCGCGCTCGTGAAACACGCGACCACCGAGGGCGTGCGCCAGGCGCTGCTCGCGCTCATCGAAACGATTCAAGTTCGCTACGGCTAACCAAACTCCCTCTCCCTGCGAAGCGGGGAGAGGGCTGGGGTGAGGGGCTGATCAGGCAGAGCCCAGATGCGAGTCGTTCGCGAGATTGGCCCCTCTCCCCGGCCCTCTCCCCGCTGGCGCAAGGAGAGGGAGATCAATCGAGCAGTGACTCGAACTCTGCGTCACTCAGCCCGGCCGCGCGCGCGAGCCGCGACGCGACAGCGAGCAACTCCTCCTGATCCAACTCATCGAAGTCGTAATCCACGTCGAAGAACGCATCGACCAGCGCACCAACATTCGTCGCCGCATCACCACCACTGTCGATGGCCTTCGCCGCCCGCTGCATCAACGCCTCGAGTGACTTCACGACCTCGCTCGGCACGCGCTCGTCCCACGTCTCGAAGAACCGCTCGCCGATGAAGCCCTTCACGCCGCGCGACGTCTTCGCCACGTACGCGTTCAGCGCCTCGGCCTTCCCGACCTCGATGCGCGATTCTTCCTCCAGCACCAATTCCCGCTCGTGGTCCCACCGCCACTGCGCGCGCGCATCGCGGAGCAACCCGTCCCAGCTCGCGACCGGCAGCACACGCTCACCCATCGCCTTCGTCTTCTTCTTCGCCAGCACCCACTCCCGCGGATGCATCACGCGCTTCGCCTCGACCGATTTCACTTTCGCCCGGCCGACAGTCTTGACGCTCGACGGAGCCGCCGCCGAAACCCACCCGCCAATCATCGGCCGGTCCCACGCGTGGTGTTTGAGCGGCTGCACTTCGAACATCGACGCCGCGCGCGGCAGCGACTTCGACAGCGGCTTGCCGGTCCACCGAGTGAGCACCACGCAACGCGACTCGCCATCTTCGGCGACCACGCGAAACAGCAGCGCCACTCCCGACTTCACCTCGAACTGAAGAACGTCTCCGACCGCTGGCAGCACGCGCGGGACTTCAGCCCGCCTGCGCGCTCCGTCAACTTCACACTTCTTCGTGGCTCGCCGCCGGAGCGCGCCGTAACTCTGCGCCCATGAAAATCATTCTCTTCGGCGGTTCCGGAATGATCGGCCAGGGCGTGCTCCTCGAGCTGCTCAAGCGACCCGAGGTGACGAAGATTCTCTCGGTCGGCCGCACGCCGCTCGACCAGAAGGACCCGAAGCTCGAAGACGTGCTCGTCAAAGACCTCACCGATTTCTCGAGCATCCCGGCCGGCACCTTCGAGAACGTCGACGCCGTCGAGTACTGCCTCGGCGTGAGCAGCGGAGGCATGAGCGAAGCCGACTACCGCCGCATCACGTACGACTTCACGATGGCCGCCGCGAAGGTGATTCACGCGAAGAGCCCCAACGCGACGTTCTGCTTCATCTCCGGAGCGAGCACCGACTCCACCGAGAAGTCCGGCCCGATGTGGGCGCGCGTGAAGGGCGCCGCGGAGAACGCGCTGCAGAAGGTCGGCTTCAAGGCCGTGTACTGCTTCCGGCCCGGCTACATCCAACCGATGGACGGCATCAAATCGAAGACGCCCGCGTACAAGTGGATGTACGTGTTCGCGGCGCCGCTCTACCCACTGTTCAAGGGCATGACGAAGTACGTGACCAGCACGCGGCAGCTCGGCTTCGCGATGGTCGAGGTGGCGAAGAAGGGTTTCGACAAGTCCATCCTCGAGAGCACCGACATCAACGTCGTTCGTTGAGTACCGGCTCGCTCGCTAGTGCCGTACGCGCCACGCCGGACGTCCCGAGGTCGCGTCGATGGCGATGGTGGTGTCGAATTCCTTGTCGACCAGCACGAACAGCTCGTCGGGCGTCACCCACACGAGGTCGTGCGACATGTAGCCGTGTCGCTTTCCGAGCGACGTCGCGCCGACTTCTCTCAGCTTGTCGTCGAGTCGCACGATGAGCCGCTCGTTCACCGCGTCATCGAGGCTGGTGTTCACGGCGATGATCATTCCGCCGGGCACGTCGGCCAACACGTCCATGCGCAGCCAGCCGTCGCCGGTGTCGACGCGCTGCTCCGCTCCGTACTGTCCGCGCGTGCACAGACCTTCTCGCTCGGTGTTCGGAATCGAGCAGTCGAACAACTTCGGGCTCGGTCGTGATTTCCGCGGCGCAGCTTCGGTTTGCGGCGTGGCGTTCAGTGTCTGCGCGTCGAGCTCGACCTTCTTGCCGTCAGCGAGCGTCGCGCGGAAGCCACCCTTCGCGCTCACGTCGAGCTGCGTGACGTTCATGATTTTCTGACCGACCTTCGCGCTCAGCGCCGCGGCCGACCACTTCGTCTCGAGCGCGGGCACGGTGATGACCTCGAGCGTCGAGTCGTCGCCGTAGCACCACGCGAGCCCCTCGCTCGCCGGAGCACAGTCTCGCCACGGCACCTCTTTCTTGCGGGCGATGCGCTTGCCGGTGCGCGCGTCGTAGCTCGTGAGGCGGAAGACGATTTCGTCGCTGTCTTCGCTCGAGAACTCCAGCGACTCGACGGCCAGCAGCACCGGGTTCGCGCCGGGAATCACCAACGCGTTCTTCAGGCGGCCTTCGCCGTACTCGAGCTCGTTGGCGCGGTTCCAGGTCGACCAGGCCCACAGCCCCGCGAACACCGCCGCCGTCAGCGCGATCGAGATGATGATGCCGGCTTTTCCGCTCTCGCCTTCGCTTTCGTCGCTCACCGCGTGACTTCTTAATCTGCGCGCGGGCGCCTGAGGCATGCTGCGTCGCCATGCAGCTCGATTCCGCGCTCCTGTCCCGCCTCGCTCCCTGGGGTTTCGATTCCGCTCAGCTCGACGCGTTTGCTGCGCGCTGTTCGCAGCCCGCGAGCTCGAACGCCGTCACCGGCACACTCACTCCGCCCGCTGGCGAAGACCTGCGCGTGTTGCCCGAGAACGGAACGCCCGAGCACGCGCGACTCTCGGCGCTGGGCAAGGCGGCGCTCGAGCGAAACGAAGTGGGAGTCATCATCCTCGCCGGCGGCATGGCCACGCGCTTCGGCGGCGTGGTGAAGGCGGTGGTGCCGGTCATCGACGGCCGCACCTTCCTGCAGCTCAAGCTCGACGACGTGCGCGCGGTGTCGAAGAGCGCTCCGGTGTACGTGATGAGCAGCTTCACCACGCACGAACGCCTCGAGCAGCACGTCAAAGAGCTCGGAGCGACGAACACCCACGTCTTCCCGCAATTCGTCTCGGTGCGACTCACGCCGCAAGGCACGTTGTTCAAGGAAGCGGATGGAGACGTGTCGCCGTACGCGACCGGCCACGGTGACCTCTCGTTCGCGTTTCGTCGCAGCGGTCTGCTCGCGAAGTTCCGCGCGGCCGGCGGCAAGTTGCTGATGATGTCGAACGTCGACAACCTCGGCGCGTCGCTCGACCCCGCGGTCATCGGCGCACATCTCGACAAGCAGGTCGCGCTGTCGGCCGAGGTGGTTCGCAAGGCGAAGGGCGACAAGGGTGGAGCACCCGCGCGTTTGAACGGAATGCCGCAGATCATCGAGGGCTTCCGCTTCCCCGCGCAGTTTGATCAGGACTCGATTCCCGTCTTCAACACCAACACCTTCATGATGGACGCGGCGGCGATCGACCGTGACTTCGCGCTGCCGTTCTATCGGGTGGAGAAGAAGGTCGAGGGCGCGACGGCGATTCAGTTCGAGCGGCTGGTCGGCGAGCTCACCGCGTTTCTGCCGAGCACGTTCCTCGAGGTGCCGCGTGACGGAGCGACGTCACGCTTCCTCCCCGCGAAGGACCCTGAAGAACTCGCGTCACGTCTCGACACGATTCGTCTCGTGGTGGGTCGGTGATTCACGCGCTGCTGATCAGCGCTGCACTCGCGGCCTCACCCGTGCGCCTGGCGGTGATGCCGTTCGACAACAACACGCCGGACCCGCAGAACGAGGTGCTGCGCCGCGGGCTCGCCGACATCTTGATCGCTGATCTCTCGACGACCGAGGGGCTCGAGCTCGTCGAACGCACGCGCCTCGACGACGTGCGGCGGGAACTCAAGCTCCAGAACACGGCGAACTTCGACCCGGCCTCTCGCGCGAAGCTGGGGAAGATGCTCGGCGCGACGCACCTCGTGCTCGGCGGCGTGAGCGCGGTCGCTCCGAAGGTGTCGCTCTCGGTGCGCGTGATGGAGCTCAAGGGCAACACCGTCGTCACCAGCGTGCGCGTCGATGGCTCGCCCGACGACATCTTCAGTCTCGAAGACGAGCTGGTGAAGAAGCTGCTCGCGGCGCTGCGGTTGAAGTTCGAGTCGCTGCGTTCGGGTCACGCGTCGCTGCCCGCGGTGATGAGCTGGGCACAGGGCGTGGACCTCGCGGGGAAAGATCAGCTCACCGACGCGCAGAGCAAGTTGGCGGAAGCGGTGCGGCTCGCTCCTGATTTCACGCTCGCGAAGGAGCAGTACGCCGAGATTCTGAAGCGGCTGCGTGAGGCGCAGAAGAAGCGCGGCGGCGTGCTCGATGATCGCGTGAAGACGCTGACCGAGAAGCTGACCGCTCAGCTCGGCAAGCCGCCCGAGTCGCGCGCCATCGCCGCGCGCATGGGTCTCGCAAACCTCGCATTGGTGCAGCTCAAGGCGCTGCTCGGCGCGAAGAAGGACGAAGCGAAGTACGTCGAGCCTGGCAAGCGCGCGGAGGTCGAGCGACTCGAGCGCCTGTTCGTCACGCACGCTACGGCGCTGGTGAGTGAGCTGCGTGCGGTGCGCGGGAAGAACGTCGACCCGAAGCTCGACGACGCGGAGTCGGACCTGAGCGAAAAGACGTTCGATCTCGACGTCGGTGTCTGGGACTACGCGACGCCGACGAGTGTGGCCGCAGACCTGGGAAATTTTCTCGGCTCGGGGTGGTCGCCGTATCGCAGCGACGTCGAGCAATTTGCGATTCGCCCCTCGGTCGCGCAGCGCTCGCAGAAGGGCATGGAAGAGGCGCGCGGTTGGTTCGAGCTCGCCGCGAAGGAGCTGAACGCCGAGCCGGCCGACAAGCGCGAGCAGCTCGCGTCGAAGGTCGCCAACGAGCGCGCGGAGATGCTCGTCATCCTCGGGCGGCGTGAAGAAGCCGTCGCGCAGTGGCAGGGCTTTCTCGACAAGTACCCGACCGGTGAAGATTTTCAGGTGTTCACGAAGAAGCTCGAGGCGGTGATGCTGCTCGATGACGCCGCGGAGCGTGACGAGAAGCGGCTCAAGTCGTGTGACAAGGCGTTGCTCGACGGGCTGCCAGAGCTCGCGACGCGCACGTGGCGTGCGAAGGGAAGCGCGGGTGTCGCGGCGTTGGGAGATCAACTGCGCGCGTGTTCGAAGAAGGACGCTACCTTCGAGCGCGCGAGCTGGACGGCGCCCGCGGCAGAGCTGCAGCGTGTTGCAGATTGCGAAGCGTACGAAGCGTTGCGCGTGAAGGCCGCGAAGAGCGGCACGACTCTCGAAGCTTGTCGCTAACAAAACTCCCTCTCCCTGCGCAGCGGGGAGAGGGCTGGGGTGAGGGGCCGAGACGAGCAATCAGCGGCAGAGCCCGCTTCAGCCCCTCACCCCGACCCTCTCCCCGCTTCGCAAGGAGAGGGAGATCAGGAATTACTGAACGCGCAGGGTGTACGAACCACCGTTGCGGCGCAGCTCAGCATTCATGTCGTCGCGGAACCGGTTCAACGTCGCCGCGTCACCCACGATGCCCAGGCAGCCCGACGTGCCGCGCGCGCCACCGTCCGGGTGAATGCGCAGGTACGAGCGATCACGTCCAGCGCGCGGGTCGTAGAAACGATCCGAGCCAGGACGACGCGGGTCTTCCATGCGGAAGCTGAAGCCGACGCCGTTGCGCGTGAAGCCCGCGTCCGAGCGGCTGTTGCGGTGCGCCGTGACGCGGAACTCACCGGTCGGCGTCGAGAACTTCGAGCCCGAGCCCGAGTTGAACTGGTACGTGTGGCCGTTCACCGTGATGGTGCCCGTCGCCAGGCCGCGACCGTTGCGAACCTGATCCATGCGCGCCACGCCGTCGACGCCGCGCGCGGTGCTGTTGTTGTTCGTCGCGCCGGTCGTGGCGTTCGTGCCACCGGTGCCCGTGGTGCTGTTCGAACCGTTGCTGCCGCCGAGCGCGCCGAACGTGCGGCGACCGGCGACACCGTCCGAGCGCAGACCGCGCGAACGCTGGAAGTCACGCAGCGCGCGCTCAGTGCGAGCACCGAAGCGACCATCGGCAGGACCCGCGTCGAAGCCCGACTGCGTGAGGCGCTGCTGCAGCGAACGAACGCTCTCGTTGCGCATGCCGCGGCGCAGCGTGCCCGTCGTCGAACCGACCTGCGCGCGCTCCGTACGCGTACCGGCGGTGCGACCGCGACCTGCATAACCGGCGAGGCTGGCGCGATCCGCCGACCGTGAACGGGCGCTCTCGTACGAGCTGCGCGAAGAGTGACCCACCTGCGTCGTGCGCTCGGCGCGCGTGCTGCGCGTGGCCGTCGTGGTGCGCGTGGAATTCGTACGGACGGATTGCGTGCTGCGCGACAGGCTGTTCACGGGCATGGCGAGATTCCTGATGAGTGAAGCGTTGGGGTGTGCTCCCGGAGACGAAGCGGCAGGAGCAAATGGATTCTCTCATTTGTGGGGAATTAGTTTCCTCGAATCGCAGAGATGGCTCCCATGTGGTGACGCGGTGGTCACGAGTCGCACCTGCAGAAAACGCCGAGGCGTGTCGATGGTTCCCAGAACCCATGGATCTCGAAGCTTTGATTGCCGCCCGCATCAAGCAGGGCGCCGTTCGCGCACCGCCGTCACCGCTGGTGGCGCTGCGCCTGATGCAGCTCCTCGCCGATGAGCGCACGCCGCTCGCCGCGCTGAAGAGCACTCTCGAAAAAGACCAGACCATCGCCGCCATCGTGCTGCGCCTGGCGAACTCCGCGCGCTACCGCTGGGGCCGCGAGGTGAGCTCGCTGCAACAGGCCATCGTGGTGCTGGGCCGCAAGGCGTTGCGAGAGGTCGGCATCGCGAAGGAGATGCACGAGCGCACCATGAACGGCTCGATGCTTTCGCTTCGCCGACGCGCGTGGCGTGAGTCGCTGGCGTCGGCGCACGTGGCGAGCGTGGTCGCGGGCTTCTTCAAGGTGGTGGCTGACGAGGCGTTCGTCGCAGGGCTGCTGCACGACCTCGGTCGTGCCCCGGCCATCGGCGTGCTCGAAGAAGTGCTCAAGAGTCAGGGCGCGAGTGTCGGTGAGGCTGAAGCGTGGGCCGTCGTCGAGCGCCACCACGTCGACATCGGAAGCATGATCGCCCGCACCTGGGGCCTGCCCAACTCGCTCGTCGAGGTCATCACGCGGCACCACGACGCGCAGTTCACCTCTCCGATGCTCGAAGCGGTGCGTCTGGCTGATCAGCTCGTGAAGATGATGGACGAGGTGCCTTGCGTCACCGCCGAGAGCCTCGCAGTGTTCGAGAACCTCACGGCTGATCAACGCGCCGAGTTGGCGAAGCAGCTGCCGCTCATTCCTCCGACGCTCGATGCGTTCCGTGAGGTCGAGCCCGGCAAGAACGAGAACTACGAGCTCAACGTGCTCGATGAAGCCGCGGTCGCGCAGCGCGTGCTGCACGTCACCTACGAAGGGCTCGTCACCGAGTGCAAGCTGCAGCAGGGCTCCGCGGTTGCGATGACCGTGAGCATTCCGCTGCAGACCGAGCGCGTGGTGCGCGTGAACGCAGGCGACGCGGCGTTCTACGCGCGCGTGACGGCGTCGGTCGGAGACACCGCCGAGCTCAAGCTCTGGGGTCTCGAGTCGGCGCAGCTCTCAAAGTGGAAGGCGTTCGTCGAGACGGGGTTGGAGGACCTGTACTCCCACGCTGCGGCGTGAGCCGGTCCACTCGGTGAACGCGCGCGTCCACTGCTCGGTGTGCGTGAGCAGGAGGAAGTGGTCGGCGTCGAACGTCCTCCACGTGACGTCGGTGCCGAGCGCCGCCAGTTGTCCGTGTTGATCAGCCACCCAGTCGCCCTGAAAGCGCCAGTCGCGCGTGCCGCTGATCATCAACACCCGCGTCGGCGGAGCGCTCTCCAGGTCTTCGAGTGAGCCCGCGCCCGAGAGCAACACCACGCCCGCGAAGCGCTTCGCCAACTTCGGGTGCTGGAGCACTGCGCTCGCACCGATGCCGCCGTTCGAGAGTCCAATCAAATACACCCGCGAGCGGTCGACCTCGGGCGGCAACGTGTCGAGCGT
The DNA here is from genome assembly GCA_047600485.1 of Archangium sp. Lineage (GTDB taxonomy): Bacteria > Myxococcota > Myxococcia > Myxococcales > Myxococcaceae > Archangium_A. Next base: position 7,268,711 of record JASGKS010000001.1, on the reverse strand, counting down.
GTGCGCGATGACGGCCTGGCCACGCTCGGTCCACCACTCGCCGAGCGGGTCGAGCGCCGGCGCGATGACGTCGTATTCACCGTGCGTTCCGTCGGCCACCGCGCGCACGTACAGCGAGAGCAAGCCGCCGAAGCCGTGCAGAAAGATGATGGCGGGGCGCTTGCGCGGGCCGTTCGCCGAGAAGCGCAACGACTCCACGCGCGAGGGAGACGAGGTCATGAGCAGCGGGTTCGGCCCGTTGCGCCACGCCGGCTGAGCGGCCTTCCACTGTGCGTCGATGAGCGAGTCGAAGCGTTTGAACTCCGCACCGCCGGTCGGCATCGAGCCCAGATGGCCCGAGAGGTACAGGCCCGCACGCGTCGCTTCGCGCTCGTCGATGATCCGCTGCCACCACCAACTGCCGCTCGAGCATTTCTCTTCGACGCACGACTGAACCGCGCTCGGAGGCGTGTGGCCGAAGCGGCTCAACACGAAGACCACGCCGACGGTGAGCACCACCAAGCTCGCCGTACGGCGACCGAGCGCGAGCGTCACGCACAGCGCGGGCAGGGTGAGTGAGACCAGCGTGGTGACGGTGCCTCCGTTCGCTTCGAAGACCAGCGCCGACACACCGAGCAACGGGAAGACCGGCAACCACCACAGCCATCGCAAGCGCGGCGTCATGGGAAGACTGTCGCTCGCCGTGAAGTGAAATCGGTTCCGCCCGGGGCGAACGGTCGAAAGCCGGGAGCCAGCGGTTTGGAACCGTTCGGGACGGGCGCTGTCGAAGGCGCATGGTTCGGCGCCTGGGGCCTCGGTTCGCGTTGGTGATGTGGGTGTTGGTGCTTTTTCCGCAGCCGCTCGACAGCCTGCCGTTCATCGGCGCGATGTTCGACGTCGGCACCAAGTGGCTGCACGACGCCGTCGCGCGCGGCGTGCTCGGGCTCTTCGGAGTCGAGCTCGGTCCCTTCGCTCCGAGCACCGACGCGCCGGCCGAGTGGTTTCATCTCGTGGTGTCACTGCTCGTCGCTTCAGTGGTGGCCGCGGTGTGGGCCTCGCGCACGAAGTCGACCGATGACACGAGGCTGCGCAGCTTCACTGACGGACTGCTTCGTCTGGTGTTGATGGCGGCGATGTTGACCTACGGCATGGCGAAGGTGACGCAGCAGCAATTCCCGCTGCCGAGCTCGTTCGACCTCGCGATGCCGATGGGCCAGATGAGCCCGATGGGGTTGCTGTGGCGCTTCATGGGCACCTCGCCCTGGTACCAGCGCGCGACGGGTCTCATCGAGCTACTCGCGGGCGTGCTGCTCATCTCGCGTCGAACTTCCGTCGCCGGAGCGTTGGTGGCGGTCGCGGCGATGGGCAACGTGGTGCTGCTCGATTGCTTCTTCGACGTGCCGGTGAAGCTGCGCGCGTTCTGTTTTCTGGCGATGGCGTTGTGGCTGTCGGCTCCAGAAGCGTGGCGCGTGTTGCGCCAGTGGTTCACCGCACCCGAGCCGGAGTCCGTGACGCCGAAGCAGGTCTTGCGACGACGCGTGGTGTTCGGCGTGGTGGCGGGCCTGGTGGTCATCGCCATTCCGCTCGAGAACCTCGGCGCGACGGAGGACGAGGAAGCCTCACCGTTGCGCGGGCAGTTCATGGTCACGCAGCAGGGCGCCGACGCGAAATGGGTGCGCGCGGTTTCGAACGGCTCGTCGTTCTTCGTCGAGCGCGCTGATGGAGCGTGGGTCGGCGGAGTGGCGCAGGTCGATCTCACCGCCCGCACGCTCGCGCTGCGCACCACCGAATCACCGCGGCTCGACAGCGAGCTGCACTTCGCGGAAATCGCCGGTGGCTTGTCGGTGAGCGGCACGCTCGGCGGAGAGAGCATCGAGCTCGACCTGCGTCGCATCGAGCCCGGGTCCAGCCCACTGCTCACGCGTGGTTTTCACCCGTGGCAGGTGGCGAGTTACTTCCGCTGATCTGGTCGCTGATCACTCTGCTTCGTCGTCACCGTCGCCGTCGTCACCACCGCCGTCGTTGACGAGCAGCGCGAGGTCTTCAGGCTTCAGCTCAGGGCAGTTCTTCTTCACCTTCTCGAAGAGCTGCGCGTCGCCGGTGTTCTCGATGGCGCAGTGCACGTGCAGGTAGCCCGGGCCCTTGCGCATGAAGCTGCCGGTGTCGACTTCGCGCTCGATGGCGATGCGCAGCGAGTCCTTCTCGATGGCCTCGTCGCACTGCATGCAGCGGCTGCGGCCCGTCGAAGCGCGCTCGGCGTACGGATACGGACGCTCTCCCGCGGCGGGCTTTGCGCCGGCCATCGCGGCGTCGATTTCAGCGCGGTTGGGCACGGTGCCCGAGAACGAGGCGAGCGCGGCCTTCACCAGCGCGGGCTTCTTCTTCGCCGCGCACAGCAGGTGGTGCCAGAAGTAGCTGGTGGTGCCTTCGTCGAACTGGTTCGGCGCTTCTTCACCAAACCGCAGCACGCCCTTGTCGATCTTCTGACGACACGTGCGGCACGAGGCGCGGTTCGACTTCGACTCTTCGATGACGTTGGCCATGGTGGCGGCGGACTCTATGTTTTTTCAACGCTCGGTGACGGCCTTCCACGTGCCGCGCTCGGTCTGCTCGAAGACGATGGTGCCTTCCCAGCCCGTTCCGTACAGCGCGTGCTCGACGGTGAAGCCTTCGAAGCGTCGCTGACCGAGCGCCACCTGCACGTCGCGCGGCGGCCGAGAACAACCGAGACCCGAGTGCACCGTCTGCACCGACACCTTGCGCGGGTGTCCGTACATCCACGCGGTCCAATCTTCCTGGCGGTCGACCGTGCCCATCGAGATGGCCGCCATGCACGGCGAGACCGTCTTCACCAGGCTCATGCTGGTGCCGTTGTGCGACCCGTGGTGACCGACGATGAGCACGTCGCTGTTGAGTGACGTGCCCGCCGAGTTGATCAACGACTGAATCGCTTCGAGCTCGAGGTCGCCGGTGATCAGCACTGCGTGCGAGTCGATACTCACGCGAATCACCAGCGAGTGGTTGTTGGCGTTGCTGAAGGCCTTCTGCTCCCAGCCCTCGTGGTTCTGCTTGAGCCCGCCCCAGAAGATGCGGATGTCGGGGTCCACTCCCGCTTCGGGGCACGACACGGCGTCGATGTTTCCATCAGTGACGCCCTCGGCGCTCTCGATGTCGGTGCGGGCCACGGTGCGCAGCGCGTTCTTCTTCGCGAAGAGCTTCTCGGCCTTCTCCTGATTTTCGCCGCCCGATTCCAACACCGCGCCGTCGATGCCGCGCGGCTGACCGTTGGTGACGAGGTGCTGCACGTTGAACTTCTCCAACACCAGCGGGAGCCCGCGCGTGTGGTCGATGTGCGGATGCGTGATGTAGACGGTCGCGAGCGTGCGATTCAAATCAGCGCGCCGCGCGAAGAACGCCTCGAGGTACGCCATCAGCGCCTTGTTCGACTCGAAGTTCGAGCTGCTCTCGCCACCCGTGTCGATGAGGATCGCCGCGCACGGAAACTCGAACAGCGTCGCCGAGCCCTGACCGACGTCGATGACGTGCATCCACATTCGCTTCGGTGGCGGTGCGTTCGACGGAGGCAGGCCGACGTTCGCGCGCGTGGCCTTGCTGTCGGGCCGCACGCGGCGTTTGGGCGTTTCGCAACCCGTCGTGCTGATCAACAGCGCGACGAGACTGATCAACCACGTGCCGCGAAGACTCACGGACATCCCGTCGACAGACCGCTCACCGGAGTTCCACCCGCGCGCCCGTTCGGATCTCCGTTGCCACCCATGCCGCCCATGCCCATCGTCGGCCACGTCGTCGTGCCGTCGAGCGTCGGCGCTGAAGTGCCGCTGCAGAACACGCCGATGAGCGGGCCGCCCCAACCGCCGGGGCCTTGCCGTCCCGCGCCACCGCGACCGCCGCGTCCACCGAGCCCGCCGCTGCCTCCGGTTCCGAGCGGCACCGTTTCGCCTGCGCCCGCAGTGCCGGGTGCGCCGCCGGTTCCGCCCATCGCGCCGGTCGCTCCATCACCGCCGCGTCCACCCGCGGTCGTGACCAGCGTGACGTTTCTGAACGTCGGCGAAGAGTCGATCAACAACACACCAATCGACGCGCCGCCGGGTCCACCTGCTCCGCCGCTGCGGCCACCGCACCCACCGGAGCCACCCGCGCCACCGCCACCGCCGCGCGCAGCGATGGCCATCGCGATGTCGAGAACAGCCGCGCCGCCGCCACCACCGCCTCCGGGATTTCCGTGCGACGCGGGTGCCCACGTGCCGAGCTGCGCGCCCGTCCACTGATTCGCGATGACGCTGCCGAGGAAGGTCGGCGCCGGTTCCGCGGGGCGCGCGGCCGACATCATGCCGTCTGTTCCGTCGAGCGCCGGGTCGCCGGGCCCGGGCACGCACGCGCCGCCATCGCACACCGCCGGGCTTCCACCGAAGCCAGCGACTGCACCGCCGTGACCTCCGTTGCCCGTGCCAGGAGTCGTCGTCGCGCCCGCGCCGCCATCGAAGCCGTGCGGTGAAAGTCCCGCGTCGCCGCAGTTCGCGCTGTTGCCGCCCGAGCCGCCGTTGCTGCCGGTGTCTCCTGCCACGCCAGCCGAGCCCGGGTTTCCCGTCGGCGATGCAGCGGCCGCGGCTCCAGGACTGCCGAGCGCGCCCGTGCCCGCGACGATTCTCAAATCAGACAACACAGAAGTGGATGCGGTGTTGATCAACCGCAACGCGACCGCGGCCTGACCTGCGCCCATGCCGTCGTCGCCATTCACCTCGAGCCGCTCGAACACCACGCGTCCTGCGTCCGACGGTTGTGCGGTGAAGGAGCCAGTCACCACGCTGCGCGTCGACGTGCGCGGCCACGCACCGCTCGGCGTGTAGCCACCGAACACCGCGACCGCTTCACTCACGTCGACCGCGGTGTACGTGCCGGTCGCGAGGTAGAGCTGCGTCTTTCCCGTGGCGAGCGCGGCCGCGATGGTCTGCTTCGGCATCGCGCGCGTTCCCGCATTTCCGTCGTTGCCGCCGACCGGGTCGACGAACACTGCGCGCAAGAGGTCTCCGTCGAAGCCGTCGCAGTCGACGTCGGCACCGAGCATGTCGGGCTCGTCGATGGCGCCGGTCGGCGTGCAGCCCGCGTCGGTTCCCGCATCGAATCCCGCGTCGGTGTCGCCCGCATCGACATCGCCTGCGTCGACGCCCGAGTCCATGTCGCCCGCATCAACGCCCGCGTCGGTGTCTCCCGCGTCGACTCCCGAATCCACGTCACCTGCGTCCGGCGTTCCGGCGTCGGGCGTGCCCGCATCGACACCCGCGTCGGTAGAGCCGCCATCGTTGTTGATGCTGCCGATGGGATGACAGCGATTGTCGTTGCCGCACTCGAAGCCAGGCTGCGCGCAGGTGTGGTCGGGCTCGCACTTGAACGTCGCGTTCGGAAGCTGCGCGCACATGCAGCCCGAGACAGCGAAAGCGAAGAACAGCGCGACCAGCGCCAGACGTGACGACTGCATCACTCGACCCCCCACAAGATGCCGCTGACGACTGCGCCGACGCCTGCTCCGATGCCCGCTCCGAGCGCGACGGTGAATTGCGTGTTGGCCGTGGTCTGCAGCGCCTGCGCTTCGGTGTACGTGAGGCTCGAGCTGCCGTCGGAGTTGATGGCGTCGAGCTTTCCTTTGTTCGACGCGCCGAGGCCGCCGAACGTCGCCGCCGTTCCCGCAGCCGCGATGGTCAAACCAGTCACGACCCACGCAGCGACCTTCGGCTTCTTCGCTGTCGGCGTCGGCGTGCGGAGATCAATCTCCGGGTCCTTCTTCGGTTCCGGCGTGAGCGTCGGCTCCTTCTTCGGCGCGTCGTAGGGATTGTCGGCGAGCGGCTCGGGGTCCTTCTTCACCACCGGCTCGGGATCTTTCGCGGGCTGATCAGGCTCCTTTTCGCTCACCGTCACCTTCGCCTGCTCGACGGGCGCGGACGCGTCACCTTTGGGCATCAACTTGAGCAGCGTGCTGAGCGGCCCCTTCACCTGCTGCTTCACCTTGCCCTTGCTGATGTTGGCCGAGACCTTCTTCACCACGTCGCCATTCGCGATGAGCTCGATGCTCACGTTGCCCTTCGTGCCCTTGAGCCCGCCGGTGACGACCAGCACCGCGATGGCCTTCGCTTTTTCTCCGATGGCGACCAGACAGCCCACACGTTCGTCGGGCTTCGACAGACAGTTCACCGCCGGGCTTCCTGGAGGCGCGGTCTTCACCACCAACTTGTTCGCCGACAGCGGCTCGACCATGTCGGCGGCCACCGCGCGCGCCTTGTCGTCTTCCGGCACCAACAACACCGACGCTGCGTGAGCGCTCAACGGAAGAAGAAGCACGACGAGTAACGAGCGCATCAAGAAGCCCCCTGGCCGACGAAGGACGAAGGACAGCATCAGAGCACACGAGCGGCAATCGTCCACCCGGGGGCCAGACCGGGGAGTAAGAGGACGCGTCCATGTCGTTGCCTCAGGAGACCAACGCGCGCGCGGTGCTCTGGGGCTCGCTGCTGCTCGGCGTGGTGCTCAAGGTGCGCATCGTCTTCGGCGACGACGGCATCAACTGGCCCGACGAAATCTACCAATCGTTCGAACCCGCGCATCGGCTGGTGTTCGGTCACGGCCTCGTGGCGTGGGAATTTCTCGAGGGCGCGCGCACGTGGGCGGTGCCCGGTTTCGTCGCGGTGTGGTTGTGGGTCTGCAAGCTCTTCGGCGCCGGCCCCGAGACGTACGTGCACGTGGTGAAGCTGGTGTTCGTCGCGGTCTCGGCGAGCGCGTCGCTGGGCGTGTACCGATTGTCGCGCGGCTTCGGAGCGCGCGAGCTCGAGTCAGCCGTCGCCGCGGCGCTGTGGAGTCTGTGCGCGCTGAGTCTCTATTTCTCCGCGCGCGCGATGGCCGAAAACCTCGCCGCGCCGCTCGTGGTGTGGGGCCTCGCGCTGGTGTTCGAAGAGACGGCGACCGTGCGCGGGCGGTTGGTGGGCGCCGCGTTGCTCGGGCTCGCCACCATCGTTCGCCTGCAGTGCGCGGTGGTGTGCGTCGGCGTGGTGTTGGCGCTGCTGGTGCCGCTGTGGCGCGAGCACACGAATCGTTCGAAGTGGTTCGTGCGAATCCAGTGGGCGGGAATCGCGGGCGTAGCGCTGCTCGTCGTGTCGCGCTGGTCGACGCCAGCGCAGCCTCCGCTCTCGCTCGACGTGAAGTGGTGGCAGGTGACGACGCCGGTTGGAGCAGCCGTCGTGGTGCTCGCGGTCGGAGCGCTGCTGTTCGAAGTGCTGCGCGCTGCTCCGACGTTGAAACGAGAGCCGCTGAAGACGGTGTTCGCCACGCTCGTCGTCTCGGCGCTCGTGCTCGGTGTGTGGGACGCCGCGGCCTGGCACTCGGTGCCGACCGCGAAGTTCGGCGGGCTGTTTCATTCCGCCGTCGTCTACTGGCGCTTCAACATCGAGAAGAACATCGGAGCGGGCTGGGGCACCGCGCCGTGGACGTATTTCTTCCAACACGTCTATCTGACGATGCCCGGAGTCGCGGTGGTGCTCGGCATCTCGCTCCTCGCCGCCGCGCGCAAGGCGTGGCCGGTGTTGCTGACGCTGGTGCTCTTCATGGCGCTGCATCTCTTCGTGCAACACAAGGAGCTGCGCTTCCTGTTGCCCGTCATGCCGGTGCTGTGCGCGCTGTTCGGCGTGGCCACGCTCGCGTTGCCGCAGCAGCCCGCGAGGTTGGCGATGATCGCCGCGTTGCTGTGTGTCGGCGTGTCGGCGCTCAACCACAAGACGCTCACCATGGGCGACGTGGGCAGCTACCCCGAGCGCGCGGGTTCTTCCGCGTGGGACGACTTCGGCACCGTGAATCGGTTGATGCTCGCGGCGAGCAAGCAGAGCGACGTGTGCGGCCTGCGCATCGACGCCGCGCACCTCGCGTGGACGGGCGGCACCACCTACCTGCACCACAACGCGCCGCTGTACATGCCGGGCACTCCGCACCAGCACGGCTTCTTCAACTACCTCATCACGCGGCCCGGCAGCGGAGCGCCCGTCATCGCCAGCGAAGGCGGCTGGGAGCTGATTCGCATCGCGCCGAGCTGTGTGCCCGACCCTGGCTACACGTGGCGTCTTCCCTGAGTCTGAGCGGGAGAATCATCAACCAGTTGCTGATTCTCGCGCGCAACGACGCGGACTCGTTCGTTCGGCGTTGACGAGAATCGACAACGTTGACGATTTTTTCGACGTCAACCGGCGCTCCCGAATCGTCAACCTGGTTGGCCGAAAAATGGCGGAGCCTGTTGCGGCACGTAGCATTCGCCCTCGTGATGCTCGCCGCGGTGGTCGAACGTTTCATCGAGTCGGGGTTGCCGTTCAGCAGCTCGCAGGTCGCGCGCGAGGCGAAGGTCTCGCGGCAGGCGGTGCACAAACACCTGCGCGAATCGGTGCGGCGCGGTCGCGTGACGGTGTCGGGTGAAGCGCGCGCGCGCCGCTACACGAGAGTCATTCCCATTCGGCAGCGCGTCGAGGTCGCGTCGGCGGGCTCAGTGTTCCGCCTGTCCGCGCGCCTGCTGCTGATGGACGTGATGGCCGGAGAGGTGACGCTCGACTTCACCGGAGTCGTCGAGCTCGGTGAAGAGTTCCTCGACGAGGTGTTCGTGCAGTGGGCTCCGGCGAACTCGAGCGTGCGACTGGTCGTCGCGCACCTGCCGTCGAAGCTGGCTCCGGTGTTCTTCGACTTCGCGAAGCGCCTTACTTCACGTCGCCCATGAGCTTGCGCACGCCCGGCGAGATGGCGATCAACACCACGCCGGCCACCAGCGCGTAGATGGCCAGCTGCCCGTAGCCCGCGGTGTACGACTGCAGCTTGTCGAGCGCGGTCGCGTTCTCGTTGGGCGACGTCATGCCTGCGCCGAGCAACCCGGCCACGTACTGCCCGTAGGCCGACGCCAGGAACCACATGCCCATCATCACGCCCTGCAGCGGCTTGGGCGACAGCTTGGTCATGATGCTCAAGCCAATCGGCGACAGGCACAGCTCGCCGAAGGTGATGACGAAGTACGCGAAGGTGAACAACCCGAGCGACGAGATGCCCGCGGCGTCGGCGAAGAAGCGGCACGCGTAGAAGACGTAGAACGCGCCGGCGAGGAACAAGAAGCCCATGCCGAACTTCACGACGGTGTTCGGCTCCTTGTTGCGCGCGGCCAGCCACACCCACGCCAGCCCGAGAATGGGCGCGAAGATGATGACGAAGATGGAGTTCGCCGCGTTGTTCACGCCGTTGGGGTCGACCTTCACCGCGCCGAGCTCCCACGGCTTCAGGTTGTTCGCCGCGAAGAGCGACAGCGAGCCACCCGACTGCTCGAAGAACGCCCAGAAGATGATGGAGAAGATGACGAACACCATCGCCGCCATGAGCTTCTTGCGCTCGACGGACGAGAACTTCGTCATCTCGTACCCGATGTACACGAGCGTCAGAGGCCCAATCGTGTACATGAAATAGTCGGTGTATTCGGTCTTCGAGACCATCACGACGATGAGCGGAATGATGGCCAGCGAACCGACGTAGGTCGCGTATTCCTTCCACGCGCTCTTCGCTTCGTCCGGAGTGCCTGCGGTGGGCTTGAGGCCGATGGGGCCCAGCGAGTGGCGGGTGACGCCGAACCACGCCACGCCGATGGTCATCACCAGCGCGACCGCCGCGAAGCACGCGTTCCACGAGTACGCGCCGAGCGACTCGCTCTTGCCGAGCGCCACGCAGATGTAGCCGCCGAGGAACGCGCCGACGTTGATGCCGGAATAGAAGAGAGAGAAGCCGGCATCGCGACGCGCGTCGCCGTCCTTGTAGAGCTGCCCGACCATGGTCGAGATGTTCGGCTTGAAGAAGCCGGTGCCGACGATGTTGAAGGCGATGCCGATGAAGAAGAAGTCCTTGGGGTTCACCGCGAGAATGAGCGAACCCAGAATCATCAGCGAGCCGCCCCAGAACAGCGAGCGACGGAAGCCGAGAATCTTGTCTGCGAAGAGACCGCCGATGAACGTGAACGCGTAGACGAAGGCCTGCGTCGCGCCGTACTGGAGGTTGGCGGTCTTCTCGGCCATCGCCAGCTGGTTGACCATGAAGAAGGTCAGCACGCCGCGCATGCCGTAGAAGCTGAAGCGCTCCCACATCTCCGAGAAGAAGAGCGACCACAGCTGCTTCGGGTAGCGGCCTTCGAAGGTCTGAATCTGGTCGAGCGTCGGCGTAGAGGCGGTCGTCATCGAGGGCGCGCTCGTAGCACACTCTGCCGCGTGACCCGGTTGCTGCTTCCGTGCGTGCTGCTCGTGGGGTTGTGCGAGACGCGCGAACCGCTCGACTGCACTCGCCCCGGAAAACCTGCGTGCATCGACGTGGCGACCGACCTCGCGGACGGCGTGTGGAGCGCCGAAGAGCAATGGTTGCTGTACGGCAAGTGCAGCGGGCCGAGCACCGGCTCGACGAAAGACGGAGTGTGGGTCAGCGCGTCGAACCACGGCGTCTGCGCAGACACGAATTACTTCGACCGCTCGGGTGCGTTGGTGGCGACGTACGGTTGTTGCGACAACACGTGCGTGGCGACCGGCATCGAGACGCCCGCGAAAATCGGAGCGCCGCGAGACCTGTGCGTCGAGGCGCGCGCGAATCTGGTGCCCGCGGGAACGATGGTGCGCGGCGTCGACGCGATCGAGCTGCGCTTTGCCGACGGAGGCGTCATCACCTTCGAGCGCGTGCATCGCAATCAGGTGCGCTGGCTGCTGGGCCCGGGCGCGTACGTGTTCGTCGAGCGCGATGGAGGCGAGATGGGTTTCGAGCTCGTCGACGGTGTGCATGAACCGCACGCCTTCGATGGAGGCACGGCGTTTCGCTACGACACGCGCTACGGCCAGCACGTCATCGCGCGGCGGAGGCCCGCGGTCGTGGTGCTCGATTTCGCGCCCGGCTTCGAGCGAGCCGATGGTGGTTCCGTGATCGGCGGCGGACGCGATGGCGGACCGAGTCTCCCCGGCGTTGCGCGCTAAAGGCGCTTCAGCTCAGCTCAGCACACGCCAGTGCACGGGGTCGGTGCTCGACGGAAGACAGACCAGCACCACGCGCTGATCCGCCTTCAACCGCTCGAGCCACTGCGGCATCTCGATGACGAAGAGGCGCGGCGCACCGGGGAGATCAGTTCGCGTGCCCGCAGTCGTGCGCACGAAGCACTCCTCGACGTCGACCGTGACGCGAGGAACCTTCGCGAGCCCGCCATCGCCATCGCCATCGGTCACCCAGCCACTGTGCGTGACGCGCCCGATGACGAAGAGCATCGACCCGCCGAGATTGCGAACCGCGTCGAGGAGGAACGCGACGGCGACTGCTCCGGTCGTGAAGACCGAGATGCATAGGAAAGCGCCGCCCACCGCGATGCCGATGCCGATGAACACCGCGCACACCGCCCAGACGATGCCGACGCGAAAGAGCGCCATGCCGCGCCGCTTTGCACGACCTTCCTGAAACAGCGTCGCGAGGTCGGCTTCGCTCAGGCTCACGTGCGTCAGCGTCTCCGGTTTGAGCCGTGAAAACCACCTCGGTTCACCTGCGAGGCATGAAACGAATCGCACTGCTCCTCGCCCTCGCTTCGACTGCCGCGCTCGCGCAAGACAACCCCGAATGCCTCGGCTCGCAGTGCGGCCGCCCGAGAGAAGAAGGTGGTGGCGGTGGCGGCGCGTGTGTCGACGGCGTGTGCGTTGGCGGCGGCTGCTCGGTCTGGGTGGCGATGACCGACGACGGCAAGACGCTCGCGTACACCGACGACGCCGATGGTGACGGCAAAGCAGACAACTTCGACAACTGCCCCTTCGCCTCGAATCGAGATCAGAGCGACGGCGACGGCGATGGCGTCGGAGACACCTGCGACAACTGCGCGAGCTCGAGCAACTTCGCGCAGCTCGACAGCGACGGAGACGCCGCGGGCGACGCGTGTGACGCCGACCTCGACGGCGATGGAGTTCCGAACGCGAGTGATCTGTGCACCTCCATGCCCGACCCGCGGCAGGGAGACACCGACGGCGACTTGCTCGGAGACGCGTGCGACACCGACGACGACGGCGACGGCATTCTCGACACGCTCGACACGTGCCCGCTGTTGCCGAACCCGGGCAACGCTCCGATTGCCGACGCGCGCTGCAACGCTGATCAGGACGGCGACAACGTCAGCGACGCGTTCGACAACTGCCTCGTCACCGCGAACCCGAATCAGCTCGACCAGGACTTCGACGGCCGCGGAGACACCTGCGACCTCGACCTCGACGACGACGGCATCCTCAACTCCGCCGACAACTGCGTCGGCGCGCGCAACCGCGGTCAGTGGGACGAAGACGGCGACGGCCTCGGTGATGCGTGCGACGCGCGGTACTGCGTGGTCATCGACCCGAACAACAAAGAGGACTGCCTCGACCCCAACGGCCCGTTCCGCGTGCACGGCGGCGGTCAGGTCACCTTGAAGGCTGGAGAGAAATTCCGACTGCCGCTCTTCGCGAATCGCCAGGGCGCGGCGATGGAATACGTGTGGACCGTCACGCAGCGTCCCGCGGGTTCGAAGGCCGCCATCGCGAACCCCATGGGCTCGGTCGCGAAGTCGATGCGATGGATGTACGAGTACGGCGAAGGTCAGACGCCGAGCTTCACCGCCGACGTCGATGGCGAATACGCGCTGCAGCTGCAGGCGAAGCTGGTGTTCGCCGACCGTGCGTACCCTGCGAACCGCGAATCGACGTCGTCGCTGCGCATGAACGCGTTGGGTGCGGGCGCTTCGTGCAGCTCGTCTCCGTTCTTGCTCGTCGCAGCTGGAGCTCTGCTGCTGATCCGCCGTCGCCGCACGCTCCACTCCACGAACTGAGGACTCCTCTCCTCACCAGCGGGTCGGGTCACGACGCTCAACCCGCTGGATCAACGACCCCTTCACCCCTTGGCGCAGTGCTCGCACACATCGGACACCTGGCCATGGGCTCCTTCACCCAAACCCTCGAGATGTGGGCGTTTGAACCGCGGAAAAAGCCCGAAGTCACCGGGGCTCCCGTGGCGCTCCTCGCTCGCAAAAGCCCCGTGGCCTTTCCGTCGACCGACGAGCGACTGCTGGAAGCGTTGAAGGCCAAACGGCCCGGAACGTGGCTCCAGTTCTACGACCAGTTCGCGCCCTACGTGCTGAGCGTGCTGCGCAAGGTGATGGGCCCCGACCGCGAGCTCGAAGACCTGGTGCAGGACATCTTCGCGCGGGCCCTCGAAGGCATCGAGCGCGTGCGCGAGGCCGACAAAATCAAGCCGTGGCTGCGCGGGCTGACGGTCTTCACCGCGCGCGAGACGTTGCGGCGGCGCAAGTGGCGCTCGTGGTTGCCGCTCGGAAATCCCGAAGTCGAAGAAGACGTGATTCCTTTTCCCACCACCACCGATGCGCTCGAAGAACGCCTCGTGCTGCGCAAGGTGAAGAAGGTCCTCGACTCGATGAGCGTCGACGACCGGCTCGCCTTCACGCTGCGGCACCTCGAAGGCCTCGAGCTCACCGAAGTGGCGGAGACGCTCAAGATGTCGCTCTCGACTGCCAAGCGCCGCATCTGGCGCGCCGAAGAAGAGTTCCGCCGCGCGTGCGACCAGGACCGCGAGCTGCGCGCGTTGTTCGAGCAGTCGAGCGCGTCTGAAGAGACGAAGACCGAGCAGAACGTCACGCCGTTCTCCGAGTCGCGCACCGCCGACGTCACCGCACCGGTTCGCGTGTTGGAGGTGCGCCGATGAGCGCCCTCGACTTGAAGAAGGTGGCCGAGCGCTACGAGAAGGCCGTCGACGCCGAGCGCAACTCGACTGAGATTTTGAACGCGGCCCGTTCGCGCTTCGCCGAGAAGCTGCACGGCATCGATGCGCCGAAGCCTTCGCTGTTCCGCCGCGCCGTTCCGGTGTTCGCCTTTGCCGCGCTGGCTGCCGCGGTGACCTTCTTCGTGTGGCCCGACGCTCCGCTCGGCGTCCAGGTTCGTGGGGAGCCTGGCACGCCGGTGGAGTTCGTCGACGCGCGCGGCGGCGAGCGCGTGATGGACTTCAGCGACGGCTCCGAAGTGCGCGTGCGTGAAGATTCCCGCATGCGGTTGCTCGGTGTTGGCCCCAATGGCGCGCAGGTCGCGCTGGAGCGCGGCTCGGCGCACGTGTCGGTCGTGCATCGTCAGAAGACGAAGTGGGTCTTCTCGGCCGGTCCGTATCGCGTGCACGTCATCGGCACGCAGTTCGAGCTGCGATGGAACCCGGAGACCAGCGGCCTCGAAGTCGAGATGGACGACGGCATCGTGGAAGTCGAAGGCCCGGGTCTGCAGCGTCAGCGCGTGACGACGAAGCAGAAGCTCGAGGCGTTCGCGGAGCCGGCGAGCGCGTCGCTGTACCTCGACTTCCCTTCGAGCGAGCAGGCGTCGGAAGACGGCAAGAACGTCACGCGCCGCGTGAAGCGCAGCACGCCGTCGGAAAAACCCGCGCCGGTCGAGAAGCCGCGCGCGACGGGCGCTTCGTGGCGTCAGCTGGCTGATCAGGGCGACGCGCAGGGCGCGATGAACGCCGCGGAGCAGGCGGGTTTCACGTGGCTCGCGAACTCCATGCCGCGCGGCGACGTGCTGGTGCTCGGTGACGTGGCGCTCAACGCGAAGCAGCCGGCGCGCGCGACCGAAGCGTGGCTCGCGGTGCGTGAACGGTTCTCGGGTTCAGCGGGCGCGAGCGAAGCGGCGATTCGACTCGGCAAGCTCGCCGACATGCAGCACGACGTCGACGGAGCGGTGAAGTGGTTCCGTCAGGCGGCGCGTGAAGCTCCGAATGCGGCGACCACGCCGATTGCGCTCGGAGAATGGTTCGACGTGCTCGCGCGCGCAGGCCGCAAGGACGAGGCGAAGGTCGTGGCGAGCGAGTACTTGAAGCGCTTCAAGAACGGCCCGGCCTCGGCGGCGGCACGTTCCATCGCGCAGTCGAATTGATGGGCATCCACCGCGTCGACGAGCGCCGCTGGTTGGTGTCGTGCCGCACCACGCGCACCGGTGACGGCCGCCTCGACGCCATTTCAGCGCTGGTCGACGAGGTCGCACGCGGCGCACTCGACGAGGCGGAAGAAATCGAGTTCGCGCTCGCGACGCTCGGAGGCAACTGGCACGCGAAGAGCTGGGTGCAGGTGCTCACCGAGCGCCCGAAGCCGCGTCTCAAGCGCATCAGCTTCGGCCCGTTCTTTCGCCCACTCGACGTGGAGCGACTGCGTGAACACTGGGCGCTGCTTCCGCAGCTCGAGCACGGGCCGGAGACGAGCTGGCGTGCCGCGACGCGGCCGCGACTCGAAGTGTTCGCCGTCGGCCCGCACTTTCTCCAGGCGCACATCGGTCAGGTGTTCGAGCTGCTCGCCGATGGCACCGGGCCGTGGCTGACCTTGCGCGAGCCGGCCCTGTTCAAAGCCGGAGTGAGCAGCGACAACATCGTCGAAATCGAAATTGGTCCGCTCGAGTTCGATGACGAAGTGCGCGTGAACGGCGAGCGCGTCGAGCTCAACCCGTGCTGGGTGTATCGCGGCCTCGAGAAGACGAAGCACGCGACGATGAGCTGGGTCGCGATGGACGGTGACACGTTCGAGGTGCTCGGGCTCGGCCTGCGTTACCGCGAAGACGTTGCCGCTGACGGCGCAGCGTTCGCGAATCGCGAGCCTGTCGTGGCGATGATGAACGGCGGCGGCTCGACGACCATTGAGCTCGCGGCGGCTGCGCCTCCGAGAGAACTCGACGACGACGACGAGTGAGTCGGGCACGATGGGCCGCATGGCTCTGTCTCTCGACTTGTCCCGGGTGATGTTGAAGCGCCGTCGCACGAAAATCGTGGCCACCGTCGGCCCGGCGTCGAGCTCTCCGGAGATGATCAGCAAGTTGATCAGCCTCGGCGTCGACGTGTTCCGCATGAACTTCTCGCACGGCACGCACGAACTGCACGCGGCGGCCTACAAGACGATTCGCGCGGCTGCGCTCGCTGCGCAGAAACACGTCGCGGTGCTGGCCGACCTCTGCGGCCCCAAGATTCGCGCGGGAAAATTCGAGGGCGGGAGCATCGAGCTGCAGACCGGCAGTGAAGTGGTGATGACCACGCGCACCGGAGAGCTCGGCAAGCCCGGCCGCATTCCTTCCGAATACGAAGAGCTCGCGAAGGACGTGAAGGCTGGAGACCGCGTGCTGCTCGACGACGGCAACCTCGAGCTGAAGGTGCTCTCGACCGACGGCATCGACGTGAAGTGCCACGTGGTGCACGGCGGAAAGCTGAAGGACAAGAAGGGCATCAACCTGCCGGGCGTCGCGGTGTCGGCTCCGGCGTTGACCGGCAAGGACCGCAACGACGCGTTGTTCGCCGCGAAGATGGGCGTCGACTACCTCGCGCTCAGCTTCGTGCGGAGCGCGGAAGACGTGCGGCAGCTGAAGCAGTTGCTGGCCGCCAATCAATTGCAGACACCGGTGGTGTCGAAAATCGAGAAGCCCGAGGCGCTCGAGGTCATCGGAGAAATCATCGAAGTGAGCGACGGCATCATGGTCGCGCGCGGTGACCTCGGCGTGGAGATGCCCGCCGAAGAAGTGCCGCTCATTCAGCAGGAGCTCGTGCGGCTCGCGCGCAAGCTGCACAAGCCGGTCATCGTCGCGACGCAGATGTTGGAGTCGATGATCGACAACCCGCGGCCCACGCGCGCCGAAGTGACCGACGTGGCGAGCGCGGCGTTTGGGCACACCGACGCGGTGATGTTGTCGGCCGAGACGGCGAGCGGCCAGTACCCCGCGGAAGCCGTGGCGACGATGGACCGCGTGCTGCGGCTGGTCGAGGGCTACAGCTGGAAGCATCGTTACTTCGGCAAGGTGTCGACGTTCGACCCTGACGAAGGGCTGCGAATCGCCTCGGCGGTTTCACGCGCGGCGTCGCTGATGTCGGGAGACCTCGACGTGCGCGCGGTGGTGGTGCCGACGCGCTCGGGGAACACGGCGCGGGTGGTGAGCAGCGAGCGGCCGGCGGCTCCGGTGATTGCGTTGGCGGCTGATGCGCCGACGTGCCGTCGACTCGCGCTGTCGTGGGGCGTGACTCCGGAGTTGATGGACCACGCGTCGCTCTCGGAGCCCGCGACGGCTGCGCGCGAAATCGTCGTGAAGCAGGACCTCGGTAAGCGCGGCGAGCAGGTGCTGCTGGTGTGGGATTCAGACAAGCAACACACCGGCGCGGAGCCGACCGTGAGCGTCCTCACCCTGTGAGTGCCTGATCAGCCCCTCACCCCAGCCCTCTCCCCGCTTCGCAAGGAGAGGGAGCACGACGTTGCGAGCCTGTTGCCTGATCAGCCTCTGACCTCGCCGCTTCGCAAGGAGAGGGAGCCACCGAGCCACGCGCCGAGCGCTCCGGGGACGACGTACGCGAGCGCGTGCCGCAGCGCGAAGTCCTTGCTGAAGCCCATGCCGAACCGACCGGCGCACCACAGCACCACGACCCCGAGCAGGAAGAGCCCTGCGGTTTCCGCGGTGAAGCGCACCACGCTGCCGCTCTTCATCGCGCGCTCGAAAAGAAACGAGAACGCGAGCGCGAGCGGAGCCCAGGCGCCGGCGCCGATGCCTGCACCGAGAGCGATTTCAGGCAGCAGCTCGGCCAGGGCCGCAGCGCTCACGTTGGGTGGATACGAATAGAGGAGCTGCGCGACACCGCCGAGACCAAGACCGGCGAGTGCACCGAAGAGCAACACCGCGACGGGTCTGGGCATCACGCGAAGCTACCTCACGCGCACCACCACTGCGGTGATGTTGTCGGCGCTCCCGAGTTCGTACGCGGCGCGCGAGAGATCATCGACCGCCGCGCTCGGCTCGAGCGACAGCCCCGCCCGCATGCGCGCTTCGTCGAGCGGGTCGTACAGCCCGTCGCTGCACAACAGATAGACGTCTCCCGCTTCGACGGAGTGCGTCGCCACGTCACACGTCGCGTGACCATCGAGCCCGAGCGCGCGCGTAATCTGATTCTTGTACGCGAACGTCGCGCGGTCTCCGGCGAGGCCAGCGGCATCCATCTCCGCCCACAGCGAATGATCTCTCGTCAGCGTCACCACCGCTCCATCGCGGAGGCGATACAGACGCGAGTCACCGCAGTGCATCACCGTCAAAGTCCGTCCGCTGATCAGCGCGGCCACCACGGTCGAGCCCATCTGCCGCAGCGCGCCTTCCTTGCGCGACAGAATCTCGCGATGGGCGGCGACTCCGGCGGCGGCGAGCAGGTTCTCCTCGAACGAGCGCGACTTCTGCTCGCGAATGGGCCACGTGCCCTGCGGGTCGCGCCGGTTCTGTTCGATGAAGGTGCCGAGCGTCGAGGTGGCGAGCTTCGACGCAATCTCTCCGCCCTCGTAGCCGCCGAGTCCATCGGCCACCACGAACAGCCCGAGCGCAGAAGCGTCGAGCATGGCATCCTCGTTGTTGCTGCGTCGTCCGGTGAGCGTGATGCCTGCGCTGAGTGTGTTCATGCGCGCTCGGCAGTTCACGACGCGCGCCCGCGCAAACGCGCCACGCTGCGAAGTGCCCTGGGGTCCACGCACCCCGGCTGCTGCGAAATCGCCGGGGTCCTGAGACATCACGAGACCGCGCGGGTGGGTGTGCGCATGTCGGTGATCATTTCCCCTGTTGGGGAAAAAACGGTCGCGGGTAATCTCCGCTCCCATGCTCAAACGCGCCCTCCTGGTTTCCTCGTTGTGGTCCCTCGCTGCTCTCGCCGCCGCGCCTGATGAAGCCGCGTGCAAGAAGGGCAACGCGTCGGCGTGCGCCAAGGCCGGCCGCGCCCGCATCGACTCCGAAGAGTACGCGCTCGCCAAGCCGCTGCTCGAGAAGGGCTGTCAGCACGGCAGCGCGGAATCGTGCGACGACCTCGGTTGGATCTACGACGACGGCCTCGGCGTCGACATCGACAAGAAGAAGGCGGCGGAGTCGTACGCCAAGTCGTGCGCCGGCGGCTTCGCGCGCGGCTGCACCAACGAAGGCGTGATGCACTTGAAGGGCGAGGGCTTCGCGAAGGACCCGAAGAAGGCGGGCGACTGCTTCCAGAAGGCGTGCGACGGCAAGAACAACCCGGGCTGCCGCGACCTCGCGTTCCGTTTCCTGAACGGCGACGGCCGCGAGAAGGACCTCGACAAGGCGTTCGACCTCTTCAGCGAGTCGTGCGGCAAGACCGACTCGACGGCCGGCGCCAGCTGCTACGACGTCGCGGTGATGTACCTGAACGGTGAAGGCCGCGAGAAGGACCTCCCGAACGCGAAGACCTTCTTCGAGAAGGCCTGCAACATGGACTACGGCGCGGGCTGCTACGACCTGGGCGTGATGTACGCGAACGGCGAAGGCATGCCGGCCAACAAGGTGCTCGCGAAGAAGAGCTACAAGAAGGGCTGCGACCTCGGCCACCAGAAGTCCTGCGAGCACGCTGGGAAGTAAGCGCGGCGCGTGAGCGTCGTTCTGATGACGCAGAACCCGTGGAAGGTGGCGGAGTACCGCCGCTTCCTCGGGCGACACGCGCAGACGCTTCACGTCGAGCCACCGACGGAGTCGAAGTCGGTTCTCCTCGGTTGGCTCGACGAAGCGCGCGCGGTCCTTTCCGATGAAAGCAACATCTTCGACCCGGCCGGGGACCTCGTGCGTCCCGGGTACGTCGGCCCCGCGCGGAACATCTGCCGGCTGCACGCGTGGGTGAAGAACGAGCAGGGCGATGTCGTGCGCCGCTCGTACATTCGTGAGGTCGCCGGCACCTTCGACGCCTCGCAGCTGCGGCCCGACGACCCGAAGGTCTTCAACTGGGACAGCGCGTTCACGTCCGCGTCCGGCTCGACGCTGCACGAGATGAGCGAAGCGGGCCTGAAGAACTCCGCGCGCGAGCAATGTCTGTCAGCCTTCGTCAAGGAGCGGCTGCTGCTCGAGAAGCCCAAGGCCCTGCAGTGGAACTTCCTCGCCGACTGGACCACCGACGCGCGGCTGTTGCTCGAACACCCGCTCTACGCGCAGCTCCCGTCGCCGTTGCAGAGCGCGCTCGATTTCGTGGTGAGCTCCGGCGTGTTCTTCCGCTCGGCGAAGAGCCGACGCGAGGGCAACTACTGGTTCCCGGGTTTGAACGGCGGCTTGCCCTTCGTGCCCAAGGGCGACGCGATTCACGAAGCGACGTACCTCTTTCACGACGTGATGCATCACCTGATGCCGGACCTGCTGTTCGACGGCACCGACTCCGACGACCACCGCCGCGCGTACATCGCCTACCGCATGATGAGCGAGGCCATCTCGCTGGTGTTCGCCGACATGACGTTCGTCGCGTCGCTCGCGTCGAGCTCACTTGCGCCTGCGGGCTACGACTTCGGCAAGCGCCGCATTCTTCCGCTGCATCAGAGTCTCGAGCCTTCGCAGCGCGGCGACTTGAAGTGGCTCGCGCGCGAGGTGACGCGCTTCGTGCTGCGTGGAGAGAAGGGCACGCTCGGCACGCGCGGCGCGGCGTGGTCCAGCTTCGAGGAGAAATACACCAAGTTCTTCGTCGCCGACTTTCAGTGGACGCGCGTGAACTGGAACAACCTCCACTCGCGCGCGCAGATGGTTCGCGACTGGGTGCAGTTGGTGGGCGCTCCGACGTTCCGCGAGCAGGGGTTGTGGTTCGTGTCTGACGTGGTGGCGCGGCTCGGTCGCGGACTGTCACTGCCCGAGTTGGTCGACGCGGTGTTCGAGCTGGTGTGGGCCGAGCGGATTTCGCCTGCACTCGCGTTCCGCGCCGAGGGTTCCGTCGAGGTGCGCGTGGAACGGTCGACTGAGCGTGGTTTTCGGCGCTGGCTCACGGGCCAGCTCGCGTTCTTCGCGCGGTATCAGCCGCTGCTGGGCTTGCCGCCACTGGCGAACGAGCTCGCGTCGCGGCTGCGTGACGCGCGCACCATCGACGCGGCGGAGCGGGAGACGATTCGCACGCGCTTCTCGGAGCACGTTCGCTCGCTGGCGACGCAAGGCATCATCAGTGACGACGACGCGCTGATGTTCCCCGACTGTTTCCCGCTCTTCGACCCGTTCTTCCTGCGCGACTACGACACCGCGAAGCAGGAATTTTCGAGCGTGGCCGAGGCGAGCGCGAAGGCGTTCGCGTGAAGGCGCAGGTCGACGCGGTCTTCTCTCGCATCGTGGTGGCGCTCGGTGGAACGACGGGCGACCAGGTCGCATGGGCAACGCTCAAGTCGAAGCTCGGTCGCAAGCCGCTCGCGGAGCGCATCGGGTTGAACGAGTCGGACCTCTCGGTGTTCGAGTCGGCGTTGGCGGACGTGCAGCGCTGGCATTCGACGCCGTCGGACACGGCGCGTCGCGCGGAGTTCATCGAGCTGGCGTCGCTGCGCGCGCTGCAGTGGCTGGAGGTCATCGCGGCGAAGGTCGGCGTCGCAGGGCCGGAGCTGATCAGCGCGACGGATGAGCAAACGACCTCGGCGAAGGTACGCGCGCTCGAGCTGGTGCTGCGCGAGTTGATCAACGAGAGCTACCGCACGCAGGACGCGCTGGTGACGCGGCTGCGCAACACGTTCAAGCCGGACTCCATCGAGAAGTGGAAGCGCGCGTCGTCGAGTGGCGACGTGCTGACCGGCATGACGTTCGGCGAGCTGGCGAGCCTGTTCGTCAATCGCGAGGAGTGGCCGCGCTACCAGCCGCTGCTCGAGGTCGATCAGTTCCTGTCGATGCTGCGCGACCGTCGCGCGACGTTGCGTACCTATCTCGACGGCACGCGGTTGGTGCGCAACGCGCTGGCGCATCACAAGCCGCTGACCGCGGTGCAGCGCGCGCTGGTCGACGCGTACGCGCGAGAGATCTTCTCACCGCTCTCGCAGTCGTGGCGCGAGGGGAAGACGACGGTGAACCCCGAGGTGCATCTGCAGGCCTCGCGCGACGGGCTCGCGGAGTGGGTGGGCTCGCTGGCCGACGACGTGCGTGAGGTGCAGGACGAGCTGGCGTCCTTGAAGGCCGAGGTCGCGGGCACGCAGCGCGACGTGTCGGCGCTCGAAGGCGCGGTGGTGTTGATGCTGCTCGCGGGCTTCTTCGTGGTGCTCACGCTCGGCGCGAATCTGTTCGACGTGCTGACGAGTCCTCCGCGGATCGAGATCGACTTGCAGCGTGTGGCAGCGCAGGGGACGCGCGCGATTCGCGGCATGGGCTGGGCGGCGGCGACCTTCTTCCTCGCGATGGCGCGCGTGGGTTTGAACGTGGCGGTGTTTCGCTCGGGCGGCGGAGCGGGGCTGCGGAGGTTCTTGAGTGGCTTGCCGGCGCGCCTCGGCTTCGCGGCCTGGGCGGTGGCCGGCGTGGTGGTGTTCTTCGCGCCCATTCACATCGCGGCGGTCGATTCGAAGGTCGCGACGCTGCAATCACAGGCGGACATGCAGGGCGTGATGCTCGCGATGGACGAACAGAAGCTCGACGCGTTCTTGAGCAACGGTGGCGACCCGAACCAGAAGTACCTCGGGAATTCGCTGCTGCACCTCGCCCTGATTGGCGCGCCGTGGAAGACCGACGGAGGGATTCCTCCGCTCGACGAGTCGCGGCGTGAGCGGATGATCAAGCGGCTGCTCGACGCGGGCGCGGTGGTGACGAAGGAAGATCGGGAGTTCGCGTTCACGCTCGGCAAGGGGCATTTGCTGCCGTGAGGCACCGATTCGTGAGAAAGGCTGTTGCGCCCTTGAGGAACTCGGGGCGCAGCGTGCCTGAATGGTGGTAGTGAATGCATGGTCTGGCCCCTGCCAAACGGCCGGCGTGCCCCTCGCTTTCGAGCAAATTGAGCTCACTTTTCACGACTTCGCGAAAGTGGCTGCTCCAACAGCCAAATTCACGAAATGGTGATCTCAAGTGCGAAGAATTCGCCATCGCGCCGACGCAGCTGCATGGCTGACCTCTGCGCGGTCACACTCAGACCGGCGCGGCGCAGTGGCGTGTCGAAGGCGCAAGCGCCGGGCGAGCGCTCGCGTGGTGAACACATCGCCCACCATTCCGGCCCTCCCCCGGTAGGCTCGATGCAATGCGCGCAAGTCTCCTCCTCGCGTCACTGATCCTCGTCGCCTGTCCCGAACCGTTGCCGAGCACCGACGCCGGCTCAGGCGGCGGCACAGCAACCGGCGGTGGCGCATCAACCGGCGGCGGCGCATCAACCGGCGGCGGCACAGCAACCGGCGGTGGCGCATCAACCGGTGGCGGCGCATCAACTGGTGGCGGCGCATCAACCGGTGGCGGCGCAGCAACAGGCGGAGGCGCGGCAACAGGCGGCGGCGCAGCAACAGGCGGAGGCAGCACCGGCACGCTCCTCACCGTCGGAGTCGGAGGCGACCGCCGCTACTCGACGACCGACGGCAACCTCACCATCCAGGGCGACCAGCAAGACCTCGCACCCACCGACGCCGACTGGGCCGACGGCCACACCGACACGATGATCCGCGGGCTCTGCTACGGCGCGGGCCGCTTCCTCGCGGTCGGAGGCCAGAGCAACGCGACGTACCGCTCGAGCGTCGACGGCCTCACGTGGACCGCGCTCACCACGCTCGACGGCATGGCCGGTCGCGCCGACGCGAGCTGGTTCGGCGGCTGCGCGTACGGCAACGGCCGCTTCGTCGCCGCCGGTGGCAACGGCTCACGTTGCTACTCGACCGACGCGCTCACCTGGATGTGCCCCGCGCCGTACCAATCGTTCCACCACCGCTCGGTCGCGTTCGGCGGCGGTCGCTTCGTCACGGTCGGCAATTCCTACGCGATGCCTGCGGTGCACATCACCAGCGTCTCGAGCGACGGAAGCACGTGGACCGACCTCCCGGCGCTCAACAACACGCAGGCGAACTTGATCATCTGGGTCGAGAGCCATCGCGCGTTCTACGCCGTCTTCGGCAACACGCTCGGCACGCTCGCCGCGTCCGGCACGTCGTGGACGGCGGTCGCTGGCGTCGACGTCTCCGGCGTGAACGGCGCGACCGTGAAAGACGACACCGTCTATTTCATCGGCACGCGCCCGATGGCGCCGTACACGAACTTCCTGATCAGCTCGGCGAACGGCACGCAGTGGAACACGCAGCAGCCGAACCTCTCGGCCGAGAGCATTCACTGGGACCAACAGGGGTACTTCGTCGGCAACCGCACGCGCTATCCGACGCCCACGATTCCGGTGCGGCTGCGCTCGACCGACGGCGTGACGTGGACCGAAGTTTCAGAAGCGACCTCGCTCCACGGCGTGAGCCGGTTCGCGACTGGTACGATTCCGTGAACCATGCGTCGCGCGCTGCTGATCTCGGTGCTGTTGATCATCGTGCTCGTCGCGGCGTGGGCAGTTCGCGAGCTGTCTGATCAACCCGCGGTCATCTCGACGCCTGAGCCAATCGCCAACGTCGATCCGACGCCGACGCCGGCTCCGCTTGCGATCGCGACTCCGATTCCAACTCCGAGCGCGCCTTCGCCAGTGCCGACGGCACAACCGGACGCCGCACCGACGCAAACCGCCGCTCACGACGTGCAGTTCGATCTCCTCGACGAGCGGCTCGTCGCAGACGTCGGCACGCGACTCACGCTGAGGAACGGAAAGGAAGAAGTGAGCGGCCTGGTCGACGTGGCGGGAGTTGCGCGCCTTCCGCTCTCCGACGGCCTGTGGACGGTGATTGCGCCCACGCGCACGTTTCCACCTCAGTTCGAAGTCACCGCGGCCACGCAACGCATGCAACTCGTGCGGCTCGAGTCGAAGGACCTCGCCATCACCGGAGTGGTCGTCGACGAACGCGGCCTCCCGGTCCCGAGCGCGACGGTGACGGACGGTGTTCACAAGGTGGTGACCGACACGAGCGGCGAGTTCCAGTTCCTGGTTCCGGGCGAGTCAGCCGTCGCCATCACGGCTTCCAGCGGAGAGAAGCGTTCTCGTCCGGTTCGCGCCGTCGGCCCGAATGCATCGGTGAGGCTCAAGCTCGAATCGACGGTCGAGTACGAGGTCGAGGTCACCGGGCCGGGCGCGACGACGGCGTTGGGTCTGGTCTTCACGGACCAGGTGCTCACCTGCAAAGAGTTTCCGTGCACCGTGCAGGTGCTGCGCGGCAACGTTCGGCTCCTCGTGACCAGCTTCAACGCCGGAGTGCTCTTCGTCGCTCGCAAGAACGAGCAGATTGAAGGAGACAAGAAGCACACCGCGCGGCTGGTGCTGAAGCCGGCTCCGCTGTTCCGCGGGACGGTCGTCGATGCGCGGACGAGTGCTCCAATTCCCGGCGTCGATGTGCGCCTCGTGCCGTGGCCCGCGCCGCCGACGGCCGCCGCTGCGGGTAGTGCGATGCAATCGTCGACGGCAGGGCTGGTCGCTTCGGCGTGGCCGAGCAACGCGCAGTTCTTCAACGTGCTGGTCGGCCCGCTCTATCGCGTCGACAAAGAGATCATCGTGTCGCCGGGCGATGCGCCCATCACGATCTCCGTCGCGCAGATTCAGTAGCGACTCGGGCCGCGCAACGGCAGCGCAATCGCGCTCCCACACTGCAGGTCCACCCTCACCCCGACCCTCTCCCTCGCGGGAGAGGGGGTTCTGATCAGGCCTGCTCGATGTGAATCGCCTTGAGTCGCTCCGAGAGAGCGCGCGGAATCTCAGTGCGCTCGCTCTCGATGCGCGTGGCCAACGCGCGCGCCTTCGCGAAATCACGCAACGTCAGACACCGCTGAAACAGCCGCTCCTGATGCGGCCACACCGAGGGAAACGGGAACGCCAACGCCGCTCCACGCTCGGTCGCCAGGTGCCACAGCGCGATGAACTCCGCGCCGCTCGCGTGCTCCAGCAACGTCGTCTCGACCGCTTCCAGCGTGAGCCGGTCGTCCGCCAGCGGCCGCGTCGACCAGTCGTGCGTCAGCGCGTCATCGAGCGCCGCCTTCGCCTCGTCGAACCTCCCCGCCGCCACGCGGGCCAGCGCCGCGCGCGCCGAACTCACGTGACGCACCGGAGAGTCCTTCTGCCGCTCCGCCAGCACGTCGAACAACTTCGCCGCCCGCGCCGGCTGAGAGCGCGCGAGCAACACCGACACGCTCTCGAGCTCGTCGTCGGTCATCGCGCTCGCGTCGTCATCTCGACCGAGCCGCGCGAGCAGCGCCTCTTCACCGCGCGAGAGTTGATCGAGCGTGCGCTCGACCGCCTCGCGAAAGGGCGCCACTTCTTCGAGCGGAGCCCCGTTCATCATCGCGCGCTCGAGCAACCCCAGCGCCTCGCGTGAAGCGTCGGTCAATTCATCGGGCAGCACGTCGCTCGCGTCGCGAAAGCGCACGTACGCCAGCAGCACGAGCCACTTCCACTCGGTGGTCGCGCTGGTCACCACGTCACGCAACATCGTGGTCGCCGCCGCCCAGTCGTCGTCTTGAAGATGACGCACCAGCCGCGCATCACGCCCGTCGGGCAGGTGAAACGGCGGCGCGAGGAAGTGCTGCGACATGTCCCTCACAGTAAGACGCTCGCGTGGCCGAGCAACTGCTGTTCTCTCAGGCAGCGGAGTCACTCCAGCGCGCGCTCGGTCCGCTCCTCACCGAGCAGTCGAAGGCGCGCTTCAAGGAGCTCGGCGTCGACTTCTCGAAGCCGCTCGAGCCCGCGTACCCGCTCGCCGCGTGGCGCAAGGTCGTGAACTACGCCGGTGAGCTCGTCGCGCCGCACCAGCCGTACGACCGCCAGCAATTCGCGCTCGGGAGCCGCTTCATCACGGCGTACACCGATACCGTCATCGGCCGCGCGACGCTGGGCTTCATGCGGCTGCTCGGGCCGCGCCGCACGCTGGAGCGCATGGCGAAGACGCTCCGCACCGGGAACAACTATTCCGAGACGAAGCTCACGCAGCTCGGGCCATCGCTCTTCGAGCTGTGGTGCAACCACGTGCAGAACCCGAGCTTCTACCGCGGCATGTTGCAGACCGGCCTCGAGCACACCGGCCTTACCGGCGTGCAGGTCACCACCGCTGCGATGGATCGACTCCCCGACGCCGCGCCCGTCACCAGCGGCGACACCGGCGCGACGTTTCGCATCAGCTGGTGAGCCTCAGGGACAGACCGGCCCCATCGGGCACGCGCCGTTCGAATTGCGCGGCTGCGTTTCCTTGCACTGCCCGATGCCGGTGAAGGTGTTGCCCGCGCCCACGCCGATGAAGCTCGGCTGATTGTCGTCGCGCCACCCGCGATCGATGGCGTTGGTCTCGCTGGCGACGAACTCGGTGTTGCTGATCAGCGAGCTCGGAGGCGCGTGGTACACGCGAATCGCTCCGCCGTTGGTGTGCACGCCGTCCATGACCGACTGGCACGAGTTGCTGCCCGTGTTTCCAATCAGCTTCCCGGCGTACTCGATGCGAACGTGGTCGAGCACGTTGCGGCTGTCGTCACCGCCGATCCAGATGCCGAGCCAGTCGCCCGCCATCGGCGTCGCCGAGTCCGACGTGAAGACGATGGGCTTTTCCGCCGTGCCGCGCGCCACGAGCACTCCGCGCGACGGAGTACCGCCCGGGTCGACCGACAAGATGCCGGTGCCCTTCTTGAACTTCCAGCGCACGCCCGGCTCGATGGTGAGCACGATGGGCGTCGCTCCACCGATCGCGCCGACACCGGTCACGCCGTTCTGATTGGTGCCGCCCGAGTAGTACGGCACGCCGCGCTCGTGCAGCGTCATGTCCCAGCGGATGCCCGGGTTGTCGACGAACAGAATGTCGTCGAACGTGTTGCCCGTGTAGCTGCCGGGCGGAATCGTGCCCGCGACGTTCGCGTCGCTGACGATGGCGTGCGAGGCCGAGCCGGTGATGGTGAGCGCGGTCGAGTCAGCGGTGAAGCCACCGTTGGCCTGCAGCCGCACGCCCGGTGACTTCGAGCCGCGCACCGTGACGTGGTCGACGAAGAGCACGCCTTCCGGAGCAGTCGGCGCCACGAGCGAACTGCGAACGTCGAGCGCGCCGAACAAGTCGGGCACGCTGTTGAGCGGGTCGCCGCCGTTCTCGAACGTGAAGTACGAGAGGTGCCCGGTGCCTCCGATGAAACGCACCGAAGACCAGGCCGCGGCGCCGTCGGCGTTCTTGAACACGATGGGCTGCGTCGCCGTGCCGTTCGCGGTGATGGAGCCCATGGGGTTCACCGTCACCGTCTTTCCGGCGGCGAGCGTCACCACGGCGCACGGCTCGATGGTGAGCGGCGCGTAGATGCTGGTGTCGTACGGCATGATGTGCGGGCTGCCCTCGGCGGTCCACGTCTCGGCCATGCTCACGCTGCCGCCGTGCATGGTGCCGCTGCCGCTCGGAGCCGGGCACGCCGGCCCGCCAGCATCAGGCGTCATCATCGGGGAACACGAAGAAGCGACGGCGACGACACTCACTGCAACGAGGAGGGTCCGCATGAAGGCACTTGAGCAGATCATGTCGCCCGCCTCAGCAATTCGCAGACCGGGTGCGCTCCGCTCGGGAAACGAATCCAGGCTGTGCAGCGCGTTGCACAACGTCGTGAAGGTCAGTGCGCGCCTGCGTTGATCAATCGCGCGATTCGTTCGACCAGCGCCTTCAGCTCGTGCTGCTTGAACGGCGGCTCGCAGCGCACCGTGAGCTCCACGATGGGCATGCCGGTGCTCTCGCGCTGTTCCGCTCCACTCGTCTTGAACTTGCGGCCCGCACTCTCGAGCTCGTCGAACAGCACTTCGATGGCCGGCGTCGCCGCGTCGATGAGAGACAGAAATTGGGCCTCCTCGTCCCGGTGGTGCTGCATGCCGTGTTCGATGGAGCCGTCCGGGTCCGGCTCCCACGAGATGGAAATGCCCGCGTCCATCGACACTTCGCAGCGACTCAGGGTTCTTCCGGCGTGTGAACTTCCGCTCATGAGGCCGACACTAATTTCCTGATGTTTAACCTTAAAGGGGCTCGACGAAGCTTAATCACTGTGTCAGATGCCCTTCGAACCCGCCGTCTGGAGCCCCACATGACCAGCACTCCGCTTCGTGACTTCCTCGAAATTCCCTACGAACAGCTCGAGGAAATGAACCTGCAGGTGAAGCAGTCGCGCGTGAACCGGGAGAACCCGGAGAAGTTGAAGGAAGCGCGCATGAAGTACCTGCAGGACGAGAAGCGCATCAAGGCGGTGACGGTGTGCTTCACGGACCTCGAAGGCCGGCTGCACATGCTGGACTACGACAAGAAGTTCCTCCTCAAGAGCCAGGACAACCTGACGTTCGACGGCTCGTCGGTGCGCGGGTTCTCGGCGCAGCACGAGTCTGACCTCCGCCTCAACATCGACTGGTCGGCGTTCTACTGGCTGCCGGCCGACGTGTTCGGTCCCGGCAAGGTGCTGGTGTTCAGCGAGGTGATGGGCCGCGACGGCCAGCCGTACCCGTCGGACCTGCGCAGCAAGCTGAAGAACTACAGCGAGGAGCTCTTCAAGAAGGAGCAGCTCATCTGTCACGTCGCTCCCGAAATCGAAGGCTTCCTCTTCAAGGGCCGCGACGCGGAGCGCCACTACAACGAGACGGGCAAGTTCGAATACGTGAGCATCGGCGGCTATTACCACTCGCTGCCGGGCGACAAGCTGCGCGCGTTCATCGACGGCGCCGCCGAAGTGCAGCGCGCGATGGGCTTCCAGAACGAGAAGGACCACCCGGAAGTCGCGCCGTCGCAGTTCGAGATGAACTTCAGCTACAGCGAGGCGCTCATCACGGCTGATCAGGTGCAGCTCTACAAGCTGCTCTGCCGCCAGGTCGCCGCGAATCTGGAGTGCACCGCGTCGTTCCTCCCGAAGCCGGTCACCGGCATCAACGGCAACGGCATGCACACCAACATGTCGTTCAACAAGGCCGGCAAGAACCTGTTCTGGGACGCGAAGGGCCAGGACGGTTTGTCGAAGCCGGGTTGGGACGCGATCGATCGCATCCTCTCGAACGCCGACGACCTGTGCCTGATTCTGAACCCGTCGGTGAACGCGTACCGCCGTCTCGACCCGCACTTCGAAGCGCCGAACCAGATCAAGGCGTCGGCGAACAACCGCGGCGCGATGGTGCGCATCCCCACGGGCAACGAGAAGTCGGCGCGCATCGAGGTGCGCTCGGTTGCTCCCGACGCGAACCCGTACATGGTCTTCTACTCGCTGATGCGCACCGCGCTCGAAGGGCCGGGCTCGGACCAGGACGAGAGCAAGAAGAGCCGCACGCGCTTCCTGCCGGACAACATCTACGACGGCATCCGCCTCTTCAAGGGCAGCAAGTACATGACCGAGGTGCTCGGTGAATCAGTGCTC
This sequence comes from Archangium sp., assembly GCA_047600485.1. GTDB lineage: Bacteria > Myxococcota > Myxococcia > Myxococcales > Myxococcaceae > Archangium_A. Next base: position 7,238,463 of record JASGKS010000001.1, on the reverse strand, counting down.
ACCAAGTACGCCGAGGTGAAGCAGGCACAGGCCGACCGCTGCAGCAAGGCGCTGGGCTCGATGATCAAGGTCCCCGAAATTCAGTTCCACCACGAGGTCACCAACCAGTACCTGTGGAACCAGTTCTGACCTGCTGACGACGTCTTCGGACGTCATCGGTGAGTGCGCGACGCCTCCGAAGCAATTCGGGGGCGTTGTCGTTTGGTGCGTCAGCTGCACTGAGCAGTGCGCATGCGAAAGCCCATCAAGACGAAGCTCACCGCGGTGCTCCTCGGCGCGACGCTGTTGCTGCCGGCCGTCGCCAACGCAGATGTGTACATGCACAACCCGCGTGGCTCGAACGACGACCGCATCGGAGCCACGCAGCCGAGCGCCGCAGACATCATCATCGAGTGGGTGCGCGGTTTTTTCTGAAACGTCGCGCGCCGTAAGTCCTTGAAATCGATCAGGTGCGATCTGTGCGCAGAAGATCGCACCCCAACAATCCACTGCAAGGTGACGTGAGAGTCGTCACAATGTCACCCGGAGGCGGCAAATCGGCCTCCGATGAACTTCGAGGAAGCAGCACACGCAGTACAGAGGCCGGCGCTTTCCACAGCAGGACAGAACCCAGGAGGTCGTATGCAGCCTGAGTCCGTTCGTTCCGTTGCGCAGCGTCTCGAGAATTACTTCGAGTGGTATTTCCGCATCGACCCCGACGCGTCTGCGTGGGCGGTGACGGTGGTGTCCCGCTTCCAGAAGCTGGTGCGCGGCACCGGCGACGCGGCTGAAGCCAAGCGTCTGCTCGACGAGAGCTCGACGTTCTCGTTCGGCAGCCCGTGGGAAGAGATGCGGCTCGCGCTGCTGACCCTCGCGACGCGCTGATCAGCTTTTTCCAAGCAGGCGCTTGAAGAAGCCGGCCGCGGCGCTGGGCTTGCCCCACACCCAGGTCCACTTCGGGAAGCGGAACGCGATGTCGGTGGCGATTTGGTCCTTCGCCCCGACGGCGTTGGTCGTCACTCGCCGCAGCGCGTTCGGAGCCGTGCGCTGCAACACCTCGAGCCACAACCGAGCGTGCGGGAGCGGGCCGGCCAGCGTCAGCTCGTTCAAGAAGCGCAGCGACGGGTGCTGCAGCAACGCGGTGAGCTCGAGAATGCGCGCCTCGGTGTGCACGATTTTTTCGCTCTCCGGCTCCACCGTCATCGAGCGCACGTAGGCCTTGCGCCACTGCAGCGTCAGCTTCTCGCCCGCGATGGCTGGAGTGAGCTCGGCGCGAACGCTGTCGTCTCCACGCAAGAGTTTTGCGCGCGGTGACTTCGTCACGTCGAGCTGCTGCGCGAGGTCGGTCCAGCTCACCGAATCATCAGCGGCGTTGATGAGCCGATTCTCGAGCAGCGGCGGCAGCGTCTCGAAGCGCGCTTCCAGCTCGGGCACCGGCAGGTCGAGCGTCGACGTCAGCCGCACCGACGGCGAACCCGGAGCGAGCGCCATCAACGCCTCGGCCAGCGCGAGCGAGTTCGCGTAGCGCTGCGCGGGCAGGGCGCTCAACGCACGACGCAGAATCGGCTCGGCGCCCTTCGCGGCTTCGGGAAGTTGCAGCGTGAGCTTCTGCTGCGCGACGAGCGGTTTGAGGGCTTCGCGGCGCTGTGTCTCCGACTGGCCTTCTGCCGGCGAACCGAACGGAGACTTGCCGGTGAGCATCAGCGTCAGCAGCCACGCGAGCGCGAAGACGTTCGAGCGCGCGTTCTCGGGCTGACCGAAGAGCTCTTCGGCGGTCCACATCCACGTCACTGGAGTGCTCGGAAAACCAGCATCGGGCTCGGGGTCGAGCGCGGCGAGGTGCATGTGCAGACGGCCGCTCTCGCTGGTGCCGAGCATCGACGCGCGCATGCTCAGGTGCGGGGAAGTGCAGTGCTCGAGGAGCAACAGCTCGGCTTCCGCGGTGCCGAGCGCCAGCCCGCGAATGGCGGCGAGCGCGAGCTTCGGGTCGGCGAAGGGAAACGTGCCGTCAGTGCGGCGCCCCGGCGACTCGATGACCGCCCACGGGCCCGCGTCATCACCGGCGTCGATGATGGCCGGCCACGCCGGAGAGGTGAGCTTGGACGCGAGCCACCAGCGCCGCTGAACGCGCGCGAGGTGCGTGGGCTTCAGACCTGCGACGGGGCGCTCGACCCACCAGTCACCGACGTCTTGATTCTGGAGCGGCTTGACCTTGGCAGCCTCGACGAAGGAACCGTGGTTCCACCGCAGGGAGGTGACTTCCCACTTCGCTGCGAATGGCGTCGCCACGACGGTTCATTTTGCGGGCTGCGAAGAACGCTGAGAAGAAATCTCCCGCACCTCGTCGCGCGCTGCGCCTGCGAGTTGATCAACCAGCTCGTTCCACTTGTCCCCTGAGTGTCCTTTCACCCACCGGGCGGTGGCTTTTCGCTCGAGGAACGCGGCGCGGAGCTCATGACAGAGCGCGTGGTAGCGAGCGGGCTTCGGCAAGAACGTGCCCTTCGCGACGTCGATGGCGATGCTCGAATCGGTGACGAGCTGAAGTTCTTCGTCGAAGGGCTTCGCTGCTTCGAGTCCGCGCAGCGCGGCGGTGAGCTCCATCACCAGGCTCGAGGTCTTCGCTTCCCGGCCCGTGCCCTGCGCGAGGATTTCGTCGCCGCGGACGATGATGAAGGCCCAGCCACCCGGGCGGCCGGTGCGTTCGGCTCCTGCTCCGTCGGTGACTACGGTGATCACGCCTCGAACATAGATCTCCCTCTCCCTGCGAAGCGGGGAGAGGGCTGGGGAGAGGGGCGGTAAAGTCACAAACGAGCCGTGCTTCTGCGTCGCGCGTTGGCGACTGCACGGCCCCTCACCCCGACCCTCTCCCCGCTTCGCAAGGAGAGGGAGAACGGCGGTTGCACGATCCTCCCCGCTGCGCAGGGAGAGGGAGATTTTTGCTGGCCGATGCGAGGATGCGCGCCGTGTCGCCGTTGACCGTGCTGGTCACCAGCATCTTCGGAGGGCTCCTCGCGCTCGAGCGACGCGCGTTCCTTCAGGCGATGGCCTCTCGCCCGCTCGTCGCCGCCACCGCCACCGGCGCGCTGCTCGACGACGTCGTCGGCGGTCTGATGGTCGGCCTCGTCTTCGAGCTCTTCCACCTCGGCGGCGCCTCACTCGGCGGAGCGCACCCCGACCACGACACGCTCCCCGCCGTGATGGGCGCCGCGCTCACGGCCGGCATGGCCGACGCCGCGGGCTCCGACTCGACACCCGCGCTGTGGAGCGTCGCGATTCTCATCTGCGCACCGTTCGGCCGCGCAGGCCTGCTGCTCGAGAACCGCCTCGACTCGCGCGCCCGAAAATATTTCACGCGCGCCACGACCGCGGCGAGCTCGGGCGATTTGAAGAAGGCCGCTCGCCAGAACCTGCGCGCGATGTGGCCGCAGTTCGTCTTCTACGGACTGCTCTGTGGCAGCGCGGCGCTCATCGGCCCGCACCTCGAGCGCTTCCTCGTGCACGACGCTCCGCTGCAGGTGCTGCGTGGGCTCGCGTGGGCCTTCCCCGCGATGGGTGTCGCCGCGGCGGCCATCGCGGTGCACGGCAGTCACGCTCCGAAGTTCGGGCGCATCGCGATTACGGCGGTGCTCGTCACGGTGACCGCGCTCCTCGTGCTCGGGAGGTGGGAATGACCGCTCAGCTCCCGCTCCTCACGCTTTGGCGCATCGCGTGGCGCAGTCTGTTCATTCAGGCCGGCTTCTCACCCGAGGCGATGCAGTCACTCGGGCTGCTCTACGTGCTCGAGCCCGCGTGGCCGCACCTCTTCCCCGACGAAGACGCGCGCAAGGCCGCGGTGCAGCGCCACCTCACGCCGTTCAACACGCACCCCTACGCCGCGGCCGCGCTGGTGGGCGGCATCCTCTTTCAGGAGCTGCGCGTCGCTCGCGGTGAAGCGACCGGCGACGACGTGGTGCGTTTCAAGCAGACGCTCATGGGTCCGCTCGCCGCGCTCGGTGACGGCTTCTACTGGCTCAGTCTGCGCCCCGCGGTCGGAGCGCTCGCCGCGGTGATGGTGCCGTTCATCGGGCCGTGGGCCGCGCTCTTCTTCCTCGTCGCGTACAACACCGTGCACTTCGCGACGCGGTGGTGGCTCTTCGCGACCGGCTACCGCGAGGGCGCGAACGTCGTCACCCGACTCACCGCGCTCAAAGTTCCGGTGTGGAGCAACCGGCTGCGCACCATCGCCGCCGCGTGCGCCGCGGCCATCGGCGTGTGGTTCGCGTCGCGCTTCGGAGTGCTCGGTGGCTCCGGCCCGTTGCCCGGCCTCGCGTGTCTGGGCCTCGGCGTGTTCGCGGTCTTCCTCCTCGAGCGGAAAGTGCCTCCTCTCGTCCTGCTGTACGCCGCGGCGGCGATCGCCACTGTCGTTGGAGCGTTGGTGTAGAAGGGGCCCCCGTGAGCGCCGAGAAGGTCGAAGCCGAGTTCACCATCATCAACGCACTCGGGCTCCACGCGCGCGCTGCGGCGCAGCTGGTGAAAGTGGCCAATCGCTACGCGTGCGAGGTCGAGCTCGAGTGCGAAGGCCAGGCGGTCAACGGCAAGTCCATCATGGGCGTGCTGATGCTCGCCGCGGCGCAAGGCATGAAGGTCGTCATTCGCTGCACTGGCGAAGGCGGCAAGCCGTGCCTCGATGAAATCGCCGCGCTCATCGCCAACAAGTTCGGCGAGCCGCGGTGAGCAGCGGGCCGCTCTACTTCGACCACAACGCCACGACGCCGCTGTTGCCGGAAGTCGTCGAGGCGATGCTGCCCTTCCTCACCACGCACTTCGGAAATCCCTCGTCGGGTCACGCCTACGGGCGCACCGCGAAGGACGCAGTCGAGAAGGCGCGCGCACAGGTCGCAGCGCTCGTCGGTGCGACGAGTGACGAGGTCATCTTCACCAGCGGCGGCACCGAGGCCACCGCGCTCGCGCTGCGCGGCACGCTTCGGCCCGGAGTTCGCGAGAAGTTGATCAGCACGCGCGTCGAGCATCCCGCGACTGCGCGCGTGTTGGATTCGCTCGAGCGTGCGGGTCATGAAGTGCATCGCGTCGCGGTGCGCACTGACGGTCTGCTCGACCTCGTTGCTTTGGATGCGACGCTGAACGGCGCCCGCTGGCTCTCGGTGATTCATGCGCACAACGAGACCGGAGTGCTGCAGCCGCTGCCTGAGTTGCTCGCGCTCACGAAGAAACACGGAGCGTGGCTGCACGCCGACGCGTCGCAGTCAGCGGGCAAGGTCGAGGTGAAGGACTTCGACCTGCTGACGCTCGCCGCGCACAAGCTCTATGGGCCCAAGGGCGTCGGCGCGCTGGTGAAACGCCGTCACGTCGAACTCCACGCGCAGCAGCTCGGCGCAGGTCACGAGCGCGGGCTGCGTGCGGGCACCGAGAACGTCGCCTCCATCGTCGGCTTCGGAGCAGCGTGCGTCGCAGCGCACCGAGACCTCGCTGAGCTCGCCGCGCGGTTGCTCAACTTGCGCGAGCGGCTGGAGACGAAGCTCCGCGCCGAAGTGCCCGGGTTGATCATCGCCGCGCAGAATTCTGTGCGGCTGCCGAACACCACGTACGCCGTGTTTCCGAACGTGAGCGGAACTGCGCTGCTCGCGCGCGCTGCTGATCAGCTCGCAGCTTCGACAGGCAGCGCGTGTCACGACGGGCACGAAGAAGCGCCGGCGGTGCTGCGTGAGCTCGGTCTCGACGAGAGGTTCGCGCTTGGCGCAGTGCGTCTCACGACCGGTCGCCACACGAGCGAGGCAGAAGTGGACCAGGCCGTCGCAACCCTCGTGAGCTGTTGGCGATTTCTCAAGGGGTGAGACACCTACAGTCTCCGACACACACTGAAGTTTTCTGTCGGAAAGTGAAGGTGGCTGCTCGACGTCAACGCAGAGATTGATACCGTCCGCGCGCTTTCCGCACAGCACACGCTGTTCGGAAAATTCCCTGGGAGGAAGAACACAATGAAGAAGATTCTCGGCGCTGCGCTCGTGGTCTCCACTTTCGTCATCGGCTGTTCCTCGATGGTGAACCCGATCGAAATCGAAGAACCGGGTTACGAGATGTCTCCCATTCAGCTCCAGCCGACGTTCCAGCGTTGCTCGACCATCGAGCCCGACGAAGCGGCGAAGGCGCAGATTGATCTCGAGATTGCTCCGGCGCTGCAGGCGCTCTCGGCGAACAAGGCCGGCGTCTCTCGCCAGGCCGTCACCGGCGGCACGATTCCCGTCTACTGGCACGTCATCAACAACGGCACGTCGACCTCGCAGGGCAACGTGTCGGACGCGCAGATTGCGCAGCAGATCGCCGTGCTGAACGCGGCGTACGCGTCGGCGGGCTGGCAGTTCACGCTCACGTCGACCGACCGCACCACGAACGCCACCTGGTACACCTGCTCGGGCGGCACGTGCGAGACGCAGATGAAGAACGCGCTCCGCAAGGGCACTGCTGACGACCTCAACATCTACTCGAACAACATGGGCGGCGGTCTGCTCGGTTGGGCGACGTTCCCCTCGAGCTACAACAGCTCGCCGAAGATGGACGGCGTTGTGATTCTGTTCTCGTCGCTGCCCGGCGGCACCGCTGCGCCGTACAACCTCGGCGACACGGCGACCCACGAGGTCGGCCACTGGATGGGCCTGTACCACACGTTCCAAGGCGGGTGTAACGGCAGCGGCGACTCGGTCAGCGACACGCCGGCGGAGAAGTCGGCGGCGTTCGGTTGCCCGGTGGGTCGCGACACCTGCAAGTCCGGCCCGAACAAGGCCGGCGTCGACCCCATCACCAACTTCATGGACTACACGGACGACAGCTGCATGGACAACTTCTCGGGCGGTCAGGACACGCGCATGGACGCGCAGTTCACGACCTACCGCTTCGGCAAGTAAGCGAGCCGACGTTGTGTTGATTTGAGCGGCCGGGGCTCCTTCGAGCTCCGGCCGTTTTTCTTTATGTGGCTCTCGCTGTCGGCTGATCAGACGCACGCGCTTCGCACGCCGTGCTTCGTGTATTCGCGCGCGGTGCTCGCGGAGCGCGTGCGGCGGTTGCGCGTGCTCGACGCGAAGCTGCTGTGTGCGGTGAAGGCCAACCCCCACGCTGAAGTGCTGCGGGTGCTCGCGCCGCTGCTCGATGGCGCAGACGTCGCGTCGGAAGGCGAGCTGCTCGCGGCGCGTGCGGCGGGTTTCAAGGTGATCAGCGTGGCGGGCCCGGGAAAGACGCGGCTCGAGCGCTTCGTCGGTGCAGGCGTTACGCTCAACGTCGAGTCGCAGCGTGAGCTCGATGCGCTCGGCGAGCTCGGAGTGCCCGTGCGCGCCCGGCTGCGCGTGAATCCCTCCACCACGTTTCGCGCGTACCGGCTCGCGTTCACCGGTGGCCCGCGCGTGTTCGGCATCGATGAAGAAGCGCTCGGCGAGGTGCGCGTTCCGAAGAACGTCAGCGTGGTCGGCGTGCACCTGCACCCCGGAGCGCAGTGCACCAGCGTCGCCGGCGTGCTCGAGGTCGCGCGCGTCGGCTTCGATTTGCTCGAGCGTGTCGGTGGTGACGAGCTGAACCTGGGCGGCGGGTTTGGGGCGATTGCTCCGGGGACGGAGCTCGACGTCGAAGCGCTCGCTCCGAAGTTGAAGGCGATGGCGGCGAAGTTTCCGCGGCCGGTGACGCTCTTCTTCGAGCCGGGGCGGTGGTTGATGGGGCCCGCCGGGCTCTACGTCACGCGCGTGGTGAATGTGAAGTCGTCACGCGGCGTGAAGTACGTGGTGCTCGATGGAGGCATTCATCATCTCCTCGCAGCGAGTGAGGTGATGCTGCCGAAGAACGCGGCGCGCGCGCCGGTGCTCAACGTGACGCGGCCGACGGCGCCGCTCGAGAAGGTGTCGTTGAGTGGCGTGCTGTGCACTCCGCTCGATTCGCTCGGGAGTGACGTCGAAGTGCCGCAGCCGCAGGTCGGCGACGTGCTCGCGTTTCAGGGTGCGGGTGCGTACGGGCCGACGTTCAGTCCGGTGGGGTTCTTGAGCCACGAGGCGGCGGCGGAAGTGTTCGTCGACTGAGCGCCTCACGACTTCGTGAAATCGGTCGTTCCGCCTGCGGAGCTTCGCAGCGCGGCGTGCCTGAATGGTGGTAGTGATGAAGGGTATCTGGGCCGTGCCGAACGGCCGACAGCCCCTCATCTACGAGTGACTGGCCTCGTTTTCCACGACTACGTGAAAATGGTTGCTCCAACAGCCAAATTCACGAAATGGTGAACTGTTCGCCACGGGCCCCGCGTCGAAGGCGTCGACGGCTGAGCCGACTCGAGGGTGGTGGACCCATTGCCCCCATTCCGGCCCCGCTTCGCAAGGAGACGGAGTTTCATTCGTGGACGGAGACGTACCGGCCGGTCGGGTCGTCCGGATAAATCTCCTTGGGGTTCTTCGCGATGACCTCGAGTTTGGCGAACGCCTTCTTCAACGCCTTCACGTCGGCCGCGACGACGTAGCTGTCGGACACGTCGAGCGTCTTCAACTTCGGGAACGCGCTCGCTCCTGCGCACAGCGCCTTCACGCCGCTCTCGCTCAACACGCCCATCGACAAGCTCAGTGACTCCAGCCGCGCCGCGATCGGGCTCTTCACGAGGGCCGCGGCGAGCTCATTGGAGAACTCGTTGTTCATCAGCCCGAGCTTCGTCACCTTCGGGAACTTCTTGCCCTCGAGAATCGGCGCGAGGTCCTTCAGCTTCGCGTTGGCCGAGTGTTCGGGAGAGCCGACCCAGACTTCGAGCGACTCGAGCTCGGGCAGCGTGCTGTCGGTGAGCTGCTTCGCGCGTTTGCTGGTCAGCCCGCAGGTCTCGATGATCAACGTCTTCAACTTCGGCAGCGCGAGCGGACCGAACTCGAAATTCGTCGGGCCTGACCACGACGCCGCGCCCGAATGCAGCTTGAGCTCCGTGAGTCCCGGGAACTGCTTCGACACTTTCCGCACGTCGCCGATGGTGTGGTGGTCCATGTCGACGTTGTCGGGAATGTCTCCCAGGAAGAGCCGCTTCACGCGCGACGCGAACGGCCGCTTCGCTGCTTCCGCCAGCACGTTGGGCACATCTTCGGTGTTGCTGTCCCAGCGAATCACGCCGGTGCGCAGCTCACGCAGGCCTCCGCAGTGCGGCAGGTCGAACAGCCCACGCGCGAGCGGCAGAACGTCGTAGCCATTGTCCATCCAGTCTTGCTCGTTGAAGAAGTGAATGGCGTCGATGCAGCCGCGCCGCCAGCTCACCGTGCCGAGGTCCTTGTGGGGCAACGGCAGGTCCTTCAGCAGCGTCGCTTCACGCTTCTTGAGCGCTTTGTCTTTGGGCTTCTTCTCGAGCGCGTACTGCACGCTGATCAGCTCACCCCACGGGTTGCCGTTGCTCTGCAGCCAGTCGGCGTACACCAGCGCGGGCGCCGCATCGTCGAGCGCGTCGAACATCGCGGCCTCGAGGTCGGCGTTGCGCGGCGGAGCCTTCGGCGCGTCGGTGCGCTGGTAGCCCTTCTTCAACTTCTCCTGCACCAGCGCGTCGTGTTCCTCGCGCGCCTCGCGGGCGTTGGGGAACGGATACTTCTTCTCCTGGCCGGCGGTGCCGATGCGACCCCACTTCACGACGAGCGTGGTGCCGTCGAGCGCGGCCTCCCAGAATTTCTTCGAGGTGCCTTCGACGAATTCGAGTCGCATGGGCTGTGAGAGTATGCGCGCGCCATGGCCCGTGCTCTGCCGATTCTCAGCCTCTGCATCGCGCTCTTCGCGTTGGGCATGTCGTTCGTTTCACGCGAGCCGCCGGCGCCCGTTGCTCCAGTCGCCGCGGCGAACGACTCGCGGCTGGGTGACGACGTGCTGGAGCTCAAGAAGCGCGTCGAGCTGCTCGAAGACGACTCGAGCAAGCTGTGGGACCGCGTGGTGGTGCTCGAGCGGCGCGGCGTGCTCTCGGTCGACGCCAACGATGCGGGCTTCGACCCGACGCTGCTCACCGAGGTGATCAAGCTGCGCGACGAGGTGCACGCGCTCAGCGCCGGGCCGTCTTCTTTCGCGAACGATGCTGGCCGCGCCGCGCTCGCCGACCTCGTGAAGGAAGTGCAGGCCGAGCAGGCGAAGCAGCGGGCGTCGGACCGCATGGCGTTGCGGCTTCAGCGCGCGACGGACGCGGCGGCGAGGTGGAAGGCGTTCGTCACGGAGGCGAAGTTGAGCTCGGGTCAGCAGCGGTTCCTCGAAGAGCGGTTGCTGCTCGAGGAGACGTCGCGCAAGGCCATCTTCGAGCGCAGCGACGGCACGTACCCTCCGCCCGAGACGCTGCGCGCGATGACCACGCAGCGCCGCGAGACGGACAAGATGATGAGAGACCAGCTCGACTCCACGCAGTGGGAGGCGTTTCAGAACCTGCGTCGCGAAGAGCGCGGTGGCGGTGACCGACGCGGCGAGCGTTGATCAGTCAGCAACGGCATTGAGGGACGGCAGGGTCGCGAGTTTTCGGCCGTGCACGCGCAAGCAGCTCCTCGACATTCGGGTCACAACACCACCCTCAGTGCAGATCCGCGCACATCAGCGCAGAGAGAATTACGTGTGGGTCGTCACTCCCGGGTGACGCCCTCCGACGCGCGTACTTCGTGAAAACACAGGCCGTGGAAGAGTGGTTGTCACGCCGCCTGACACGCGCCGCGAAATACCGATTCTCAGTTTTTGCGAGATCCCTCCAACACCCGCCCCACTCCGGGAGAACCACACCATGGCCGTCAATGATGCCGCTGCTGCCGCTGCTGCTGCCGCCGCCCGTGCTGCTGCTGAAGCCCGCCGCCGCGCCGAAGAAGCCCGTCGTCGTGCTGAAGAAGCCGCTCGCCAGAAGGCCGCCGCCGCCGCGAAGAAGGCCGCTGCCGAGGCTGCGAAGAAGGCCGCTGCGAAGAGCGTGAGCGCCGCCGACAAGAAGGCCCTCTCCGCGAAGATTGACCAGCGCACCACCGCGTCGGGTGTTCGCCAGGTGTTCGGCAAGGACGAGGTCAGCAAGGGCCTGGGTCGCGCGCTCCGTCAGCGGGCCGCCACGCAGCTGGGCGGTGCGCCTGCGCCGCAGCTGTCGATCGAGGAATTGCGTGCTGCGCGTGCGTCCGCTCCGCGCCCGTCGAACTTCGTCAGCCCCGATGCGCTCGACCGCGCCGCGGCCGCGAAGGCGCCGGCGCCGACCGTGACCACACCGCCTACTCCGGAAGAGCGCGCCGCGCAGGGCGCTGCCGACGTGCAGAAGGCGTACGACGACACGCGCGCGAAGGGTGGCAACGAAGCCGCCGCCGCGAAGGCCGCGTCGCAGACGCTCGAGTCCCTCACCGCCGGTGGCGACAAGGCCTACAACAACGCGCTCATTCGCGCGGCGCAGCCGACCATCGACAAGATTGCCGACGTCATCGGCAAGAACGCGGGTGACGACGGCTTCACGGGCGACACCGACAAGGCCGCGGTGAAGGACACCATCAAGGCGCTCTCGAACGTCGCCACCAAGTCGGGAGAGATTGGCTCGTTCCTCATCGGCGACGCCCTCGCGAAGAAGATTCCCGACGAGAGCGAGCTGATGCACGTCGACGACGCGTTCTACGAGCACGCCGACGCGGGCGGTGGCCCGGAGCTCATGGCCGCGCTCGGCTCGCGGCTCGACGCGTACGGCAAGGACGACGCGAAGGACGAGCTGTTCGACCGTCACGACAAGTCGTGGCTCGAGAGCGCGTGGGACCACACCGGCGGCGCGGTGATTCACGCGGGCAGCGAGCTGGTCGGCGCGGTCGGTGACGCGGCCGGAGCAGTGGTCGGCTTCGTCGGCGACGCGGCCGAGGGCGCGCTCAAGGTCGTCGGCAAGGCGGCCGAGATGACGGTCGACGTCGCCAAGGGCACGGTCGAGCTCGCGGGTGACGCGGCGAAGTGGACCACCGAGCAGGTGACCGAAGCGGCCGAGTACGCGGCGAAGAACGGCCTCAAGCTCGCGGGCGCGGCGCTCAACTGGGTCGGCGACCACGCGCGTGAACTCGCGGCCGACGCGCTCGACATCGACGGCCAGGTCGCGAAGCTGAACTCGCCCGGAGACACGGTGACGATGGCCGTGGGCGGCAAGGTCGGCCTCACCGCGGTGCAGGGCGGCGCCGAGGTCGAGATGAAGATTACGAAGACCGAAGACGGCTACGAGATGTCGCTCACCGGCAAGTTGTCGGGCGGCGTGTTCGGCGGCCTGAAGCTTCCGGGCTTCCCGTCGGCGGAAGGTGAAGCGAACGCGACTGGCGTGGCCAACGCGACGATGAAGTTCACCTCGCTCGATGACGTGACCAAGGCCGCGGAGACCATCGGTGGCATCGGCGTCGCCACGGCGATTGGTGGCCCGGCGGGAGCGCTGCTGACGGGCGCGACGGCGGGCGACGAAATCGCCGACATCGCGCAGCACTTCGACCATGGCAGCGTCGGTCTCGAGCTCTCGGCCGAAGCGAAGGCGTCGCTCGGCGAGACGGCGGGCCTCGGCTACGGCGGTGAAATCAAGGGAGCGGTCACCACCGGCGCGCGCCTCGAAATCACCAAGGGTCAGCCTCCGGCGCTGGTGCTGGAGCAGGGCCTCGAGGCGAGCGGCTCGCTCGCGCTCGGCGCTCCGGTCGACATCCCCTCGCTGGGCGGCAAGCTGAACGGCGGCAGCATCGACGGCTCGGCGACCATTCAGGCCGAGACGCGCATTCCGCTGCCCGAGAACCTGGGCCTCGGCGACGTGGTGAGCGACCCGGTCGGCGCGATGAAGAAGGTCGGCAAGAACGTCATCGAGAACTCGACCACCAAGCTGTCGCTCGGCGTCGACGTGCACGCGGGCGTCGCGACCGAAGGGCTGCCTCTGAATCTCGGCAGCGAGGGCGGTCTCGAAATCAACCTCTCGGGCGAGGCGAAGACCAAGGACCTCGTCGGCGCGCTCGGCACGGCGCTCAAGGGAGACCTCGGTGGCGCGCTGAAACAGCTCGGCACCAAGACCAACCTCGACGTCAGCGTCGCGAGCTACACCAAGGACGGCTTCAACATCGATGAGGAGGTCTCGGTCCCGGGCTTCTCGTTCGAGGTGAAGGCGCAGGACGAGGTGCGCGACACGACCGAGCTGTGGAAGTTCGAGGGAACTCCCGCCGAGCTCGCGAAGCAGGGCTTCAACCTGTTCGACGCCCTGCAGCTGAAGGTCAGCTGATCAGCGGATCAGGCGCGTCGACGACGCAGGAGCAGCAGAGCGAGCGCGCCGAGCAGTGCGGGCGCGCTCGAGCAACCCGCGGGGAGGGTGACGACGTCGCCCCGCGGAGCGGTGATGATGGCGCCGCACGCCTTGTCGCCAGTCGCGTCGAGCACGCACGCCATGCCGCGCCCGCAGTCGTCGTTCTCGAAGCAGCGCTGACGGCACTTCGGGTCCGGCCCTTGCGAGGTGATGACCACGCACACCGCTTCGGTGCCCTCGCACAGGGTGCCGGTTGCGGTGCAGGCCTCTCCAATCGCGGCGGTCGGCAGAATCGGGTAGCGGCACACGCCCGCGTTGCACTCGAAGCCGGTGGGGCAGGGCGTCGACGTGTCGCACGTCTGCGTGCAGTACGGCTCGGGGTGCTGCGGGCTGTCGCGGCACACACGCGACGCGCAGTGCGCATCGCGGCCGCACGGCGCTCCGAGCAGCGCGCAGTCGAAGTCAGGGAAGGAGCAGCTCACCGCGGCGCACACACCGTCTCTCCCGCACGCCGACGCGCAGTCGGGGTCGCTGCCGGGCGCCACGCAGGCCGTCGAGCACACGCCGTCGTCGACGCACGCGCAGTCGGGGTCGGGTGTCGCGCAGCCGACCGTCTGGCACCGCTGATCCGCCAGGCACGACGCGGTCTCGTATTGCTCGAACGTCGCGCGGATGAAGGCGTCGTTGGCGTCGGGGCGCGTCGAGGTGCCGGGGCCGCATTCGGCCATGCGCGTCTTGGAGTTCACGCCGATGACGCGCTTGCCGTCGGCGAAGTTGGCGAGAATCGGCCCGCCGGAATCACCGAAGCAGGTGCCCGCGAGCGGGACGTTGGTTCCCGTCACCAGCGTGGCCGACGCGACCGACTGAATCGGAATGGTGATGTTGTGCTTGATGTCGGAGTCGCTGCCGGTGGTGCTCTGCACGCCGTAGCCCGTGGCCTCGACGGTGCGGCCGCGCCAGCTCAGGTCGAGCATGTCGGTGTTCCAGGTGATGGGGCGCACGAAGGGCTCGCGCTCGAGCTGCACCATCGCGACGTCGAAGTTCGATTCGTCGGTGTCGCTGGCGCTGATCCACAGCGGGTTGGCGACCCACTGCGACGCGAGAATCTTGCCGGAGCGGCGGCGCGCGTCGGTGGCGTTGGTCGCGTCGACGTAGGTGGCGCCCAGGCGCTTGGTGTCGTTGCGAACGCAGTGTGACGCGGTGAGGAGCGTGCGCCGGCCGACGAGCGTCGAGGTGCACGTGCCCGCGCTGCCGTCGTTGAAGGCCATGAAGAGCGAGAAGACCTGCGGGTAGCCCCACGAGACGTGACCGCCGACGATGCCGTCACGTCGCACGCCGATTTGCGGGGCCGTTTCGTCTTCGTCGAGCGGGACTCCACACGACATGAGCATCACGAGAGCGGCGGCGGTCAGGACCCAGGGCTGGCTGCGCATGGGTGGGCGTCTAGGGCAGCGGTCACGGGAAGTCGACCCGTACCGAGGTCGCGGAACGCCCCGATACAGGCATTGAGGGTGGTGTTGATTTGGGGCTCGTTCGGCGAGTGCCCGTTCAGGCTTGCTGATCAGATTTCGGGCGAATTTCGGGCTTCGTTTCTCTGGCTGCGCCGGGGCGATGATGGGTTTGCGCCACCATTCCGTGAATCTGGCTGTTCCAACAGCCACTTTCACGAAGTCGTGGAATTGAGCTCAACTTGCTCGAAGAAAGGGGCACGCCGGCTGTTCGGCACGGCCCAGAACATGCCCTCACTACCACCATTCAGGCAACGCAGCGTCGCGAAGAACAGAAGGCGCAACGACCATTTTCACGCACCGGTGCTGCCCGGAGTCAGCGCACAAGCGGGCAGAGCATCGGCAACGCCTTCGCGAGCGCGGGGCCGGGGTGGAGCAGATCCTTGGTGGGCAGCGTCACCCACTTCGCCTTCTTCAGCGGGCCGAGTTGTTCGAGCTCGGCCTTGCCGTCCTTCACGTCGGCCGCGTCGACGATGACGTCAGGCGCGAGCCGCGCCACGGACTCCAGCGAGAACGTCGGGTACGCGGTCGGCGCCTTCTGCGCGGCGTTGGCCGCTCCGCAGTCGGCGAGGAGTTGATCAGAAAAACTCCCCGGCCCCGCGACCACCAGCGGCGTGAAGCCGTAGACGAAGAGCACGCGTTTGGGCGTCTTCACCTTCGTCGCGCGCGCGTCGGCGCGGGCCTTCGCGAGCTCGTCCACCAACGTCTTCGCGCGGTCGGTCTTGCCGGTGACGCGGCCCAACTCGGTCATCGCGAGCGAGACGTCGTCGACCGAGGTGAGCGGCAGCGCGAGGACGGAAATTCCGAGTCGCGCGAGGGTCTCGACGGGCTTCTGATTTCCCGGGCCCTTCTGCACCACGACGACCTGCGGCTTCAGCGCGACGATGGTCTCGACCGACGGGTCGTTGAACCCACCCGCGCGAGGGAGCTTTTCGACTTCGGGGAACTCGCAGAAGCGGCTCACCGCGATGAGTGAAGACTTCGCGTCGAGCGCGAGGACCGTCTCAGTGATGCTCGGCGCGAGCGTGATGATGCGCGTCGCGGGAATCGGCGGCGGCGGGCCGAGCCATTCCTGCGCGAGCGCGGGCGCGGAGATCAGCGCCAGAACTGCAATGAAGGACCGCAGGGTCGACTGATCAGAACGCGCCGTGCCTCGACGACCGCGCGTCGCCGCGCGGGTGAATGACCTGCTGCGTTCCGCTGCCTCCTCGTCGAGGTTCACGACGCTGGCGAGTTCGAAGGCAGCGGCATCGCCATGGAGTTCGTCGACGGCGTGACGCTCCGCACGGGTTCCCGGGGTCGTCATGCCTGACGACGGCCGCGTCATGAGCCATGACATGTCTGAAAGCGCGCGCCCGTCCCGCTGTCTGGTCGCTGTGAACATGAGAACCTTTCCCACGCGCCGAGAGGCACGCTCGCCGTTCGCCCGTGCGTCAGGCGCTGAAACCAGCCGCGCTCCCCACGGCTGATCAGCGCGTGATGACATCCGCCACGTTCGCGACACCCGACGTCGGGCTCACCGGACAAATCGCCAGCGCCGTCGACACGCCGCGCACCTCGGTCACGCCCGCATCGGTCACCGCGAGAATCGCCACGCGCCCACCGTTCTGATCAGTCAGCACCACCTGACCATTCGACGCCGCAAAGCGACCCGGCATCATCGGCAAGAAGCCCGCGTCGACGTCGGCCGAAGCCGAGCAATCGAACTTGTTCGGCAACACGTCGCCACCGCTCGAGACCACCACCACGCCCGCCGCGACCACCGAGTCGACCGAGAACGTCGCCGAGTAGTTGATCTGCCCGCCGCACGAGACCACGAGCTGCTCCCCGACGAACGAGAGCCACTGCGGGTTGAGGCACTGCGTCGCTCCGAGGTCGATGACCGAGACCATGTCGTTCGTGGTGTTCACCTTCGCGACGAGGCCCGGGCCCTGCGGCACGTAGGTGTCGGGGTTCAGGTTGTTGAGCGCGACGTACACGTCGGTTCCCTTCGCGGTGATGGCCCACGGCCGAGCGACCGGAGTGCCTCCATCGAACGCGAGCAAATCGACGTTCTTCAACGACACGCGCCCGTTGAGCATCGGCATCGCCGGGTTGGTCACGTCGATCTTTGCCAGCTCCTGGCCCGCGTCGGCGCCGTCGGCACCGAAGCCTCCGTACAGCGGCACCCACAACGTCGAGCCGACCTTCGCCACGCCCTGCGGGAAGGTGTTCATGCCGAGCTGAATCTCGGTCACCGTGCCGAGCACCAGCGTGCCGTTCACGCCCGCGTCGAGGGTGATGACTCCGGCGTCGACGCCTTCCTGCAGCACGAGCACCGAGCCCGAGCCCGCGTTCGCGACGTACACGTACGGGCGGTCGACCAGCATCTGCGTGGCGACGGAGCCCGCGGGGCTCGCGCGATTCGAAATCGCGTACGTGCCGCTCGGCGTCGGCGCCGCAGAGTAGATGCGATGATCCGTCTGATCAGACACCAGCGTGTCGTTGCCCAGCTGCGCGAGCGCCGCGGGGTTGGTGCCCACGTCGCTCAGCGGGCCCTTCACGCCGCTCGCGGGGTCGAAGCCGACGATTTGCCCGCTCCAGTAGCAGGCCGCGACCGCCGGGTAGTTGCACACGCCCGCGCTGCAGCGCTGACCCTGCTCGCACACCACGCCGCAGCCGCCGCAGTTGAGCGTGTCGCCGCTGGTGTCGAGACACGAAGCGCCGCAGCGCGTGAGCCCCATGCTGCACGACTGCTGGCAGGCGCCGAGCTCGCACACCTGACCGATGGCGCACTGGTTGCCGCAACGGCCGCAGTTCTTCGCGTCGTAGTCGAGCACTGCGCAGTCGCTCCCGCAGGCGGTGGTGCCCGCTCGGCAGGCGCAGCTGCCGGCGTTGCAGTCCTGCCCGGCGAAGCACGCCGTGCCGCACGCGCCGCAGTTGCGACGGTCGGACGTGGGGTCGATGCAGCCCGTTCCGCACGGCACGGTGCCCGGCTTGCACACCACGCCCATCGGAGGACAGCCGCTGAACACCGCCAACACCGCCACCAGCCACGAACCGAAGAGAAGTCGCTTCATTGCTTTGCCTCTTTCTCCCACTGCACGCCGACCGTCACGAAGAAAGCCCGCGGCGGGAGCGGATAGCCGTCCAAATCCTGCGTCTGCACGTCGAGCAGGTTCTTCACTTCGGCGCTCACGGTGATGCGCGGCTGTCGCAGCCACGCGAAGAGCGGCTGCGCCGTCACGCCCACGTTCACCATCGCGCGGTCGGGCAACGTCAGCGTCTCGGTGCGGTTCACGAACTGCGACGACTGGTACACCAGCTCGGCGCGCCCCTTGAGCCACTCGGGGCCGCCGCTCACCCGCGCGTGCACGCGGTGCTTCGGGCGGAACGGCAGCGACTTCAAGTAGTACCGCGGGTCATCGCGGAGGTTCTGCGTGTCGAGCCACGTGTAGCCGGCGGTCGCTTCGAGCCAGGTGAACGGCCGCGCGGTGCCGTCGACTTCCACGCCACCCACGCGCGCCGCCGAGAAGTTGTACGGACGCGCGAGGTTCGGCGGGTAGTACTCGTAGCTGATGAGGTCCTCGTAGAGCGCGAGGAAACCGGTGGCGCTGAGTTCACCCTTCTCGTGTTTCCACGCCGCGCCGACGTCTCCGGTGAGAGCGCGCTCGGGCCGCAATTCGGAGTTCGGCAACAGCGTGCCCTGCACCACGTACAGCTCGGAGAAGCTCGGCGGCCGGCTGGCCTGCCCCGCGTTCGCGCGCAGCTCGAAGCCGAGCGGGAGCTGCGCGGTCACTCCCAGCTTGGGCGAGAAGACGAAGAACTTTCCGGCGAGATCGACGCGCGCGCTGCCGTGAAGCGAGAGCGCTCCATCGAAGAGGAGCAGCTCGTCGGCGAGCATCGCTCCGAGGCGGCCCCACGCCGGGTTGGCGCCCGAGGGTTCGCGCAGAAAATCACCGCCGCCGGTGACGAGCGCGGTGATGCCGTGGCGCGTGAAGAAGAGCTTGTTGAACACCACCTCGCCGCCGACCGACGACTCGAGCTGGTGGTAGTTGCCTGCGCCGAGGTAGCTGCCGCCGAAGGTGGTGTCGTCGAGCCGGCCGTACGCGAAGGTCGAGAGCGTGCCGCCCGCGTCGAAGGTGGTCTGCGTGCGCACCGAGAGCGTGCCGCGACCGCTGCTCTGCCGCGCCGAAGGTGACGGGTTCTGCACCGGCCCGGCGAGACCGCGCGCTTCGACGGTGCCTTCGGTCATCACGTCGAGTTGCGTGTTGCCGAACTTGCGGCGAAAACGCGCGAGACCTCCGCCCTGCAAGGCGTCGTTGTTCGCGCGACGCAGCGTGGTGAGCTCGTTGCCGGCGATGGTGGGCTGCGGGTCGTATTGGAAGTCGAACGTGCCCTCGCTGCGCAGGCCGTGGAGGAGCAGCAGCCCGTCGCCTCCGAGCAACTGCGTCGCGCCGCCCGCGGAGAGCTGCGAGGTGACGAAGCTGCCTTGCGTGAAGTCGGCGAAGAGCGTGGTGCGCTCGGAAGGCGCGCGGGTGACGAGGTTGATGACGCCTCCCATCGCGCCCGGGCCGTAGCGGGCCGAGCCGCCACCGCGCAGCACTTCGATTTTCTCGAGCGCGGCGATGGGAATTCGCGCGAGGTCCATCGCGGCGCCGGGGCCGGTGAGCGGAATGCCGTCGAGCAACACCAGCACCGCGTTCGGCGCCGCGCCGCGCAGCGAGACTGTCTTGCGTTGTCCAGCACCACCGGCGTCCTGCAGCACGGAGCCGGGCGTGGTGGTGATGAGCTCGCTCGCGTCTTTCGCTTCGGCGCGCGCGTCCTTCGCGTCGCGCGTGGTGATGGCGGCGCTCGGGTCACGCACGGTCGGAGAGGACGGGAGTGGCTCGGACTCGGCGGGCGGCGCTGGGACATCGACCGCACTCAATTCAAAATTCCCTCTCCCTGCGTCAGCGGGGAGAGGGTCAGGGTGAGGGGCGGGATCGAGCACGGCGGTCCCCGCGTCACTCGCAGACGTTTGCGAAAGAATGAGCGCGAGAAGCAGACCCACGGGTGCCCTCGTCTCTCTTTTCGCGAAGAGAGAGGACGCATCACCGCAGGCAGGTTTCCTGGCTTCCCGAGCTTCACCAGGCTGCTCACCTTCCCAAGTCCTTGCGGGGACTCAGTGGTGCTTCGAGCAGCCCGGGCTCCGTCATCCTGCGGAGCTTCCCGGTTCACAGTGGCGCGACCGCGCCGGATTTTCACCGGCTTCCCTTAAGACCTGAGGCGGCATGTTTGTGTCACCTTCCCGTCGGTCGCGCCAGAGCGCGGCAGAGAAAGGATGCCCGTGCGTCTGCCCATCGCGTTGCTGCTCCTCGCGTTCTGCGCGTGCACGAAGCCGAAGTCCGAAGCGGTGCAGGAAATCGAGAAGAGCCAGGAGCAGATGCGACGCCTCGCCGCAGAGCTCGAGCACGTCGACGCGGGCCTGCTGCCGTCGAACGTCACGCTCGATGAACGTCGGCGCACGGCTCCGGCGAATGAAGGCCGCATTCGCGTCACGCTCATCGAAGCCCCGCGCTTTCCCGAAGACCGCGACGTCGGCACGCCGGCCTTCACGCTCGACGCCGACAGCCACTGGCTGGTGCGGTTGCGAATCGACGAGCTGCTGACGCCCGACGCGCCGTTCAAGGTCGGAGCCATCGAGCAGTTCATCGTGCACAGCCCCACGCACCTCTTCGGCGGCGTGCAGACGCCCGGCGAGAACTACACCTTTCGCGTGAAGTGGGAACGAACCGCGAAGGGTTCGCTCCGTGTCACGTGGCTCGAGCTCGAATGAGGTCGCCGTTCAGTTGATGCCCGGGTCGCACACGCCCATCAGGCACACCGTCGACGCGCACTGGGTGCCCATCGTGCACTGCGAGCCGACCGGCAGACCGCAGATGCTGCCGACGCACACGCCGTTCACGCAGTCCGTGTTGTTGTTGCACGCCGAGCCGTTGGGCAAGCCCGCGCCGCCGTCGCGCCGATCGGTCTCGGTGAGCGAGTCGTCGCGGCAGCCGTACACGATGCTCACGCGCGCGCTGGCGTCGTTCGCCACGAGGTTGCACAGACCGCCGTAGAACGTGATGCGCACCGTGGCCGGCGAGTAGTCCCACCCGTTGGCGTGCGTCATGTCGCGGTTCTGCAGCACGCCGTTCACGTAGACGAAGACCTTGCTCGGGTCGGGCGGCGGCGTCGCGAGGCGGTACTCACAACCCAGCGCACCCTGCGCGATGGTGTTGAACGCGGCCAGCAGGCTCGGCGCGTCGTCGGCCTGGTAGTACTTGGTCATGCCCGGCCGCGGCGTTCCGCCCGCCGTCGCGATGTCCGACAAGTTGGTCGCGTCGACCTCGCCACCGAAGCCGATGACGAAGGTCTTGATGCCCTTCTGCGCGAGGTTCTGCGTCGCGGCCATCACGCCGTCGCCGTTGCAGGTCTCGGTGCCGTCGGTGACGAGCATCACGTAGTTCGCGCGCGTGAGGTCGGCGAGCTCGGGTACGGCTCCGGCGGCGGTGAGCACTCCGCCGATGGGCGTGCGGCCGCCGGGCCCGTTCATGTCGAGCGCCGTCGCGATTTGCGCGCCGCGCATGTCACCCACGCTCACGCTCACCGGGCCGGGGACGCACTGCTGGTTGTTGGCCGAGCCGGCGGGGAACATCATCATTCCGAACTGAATCTGCGAGTCGTACTGCATGGTGACCTGCTTGATGGCCGTGGTGGCGATGACCCACTTGCTCATGCCGCCCGTGCTGATGGGGTCGTTCATCGAGCCCGACTTGTCGAACGCGATGAGCATGTTGGAGTTCACCTTCGCGGCCTGGAACAGCTCACCACCGCACGTCATCTGCCCTCCGTCTGGAGCGGCCGGCACGCACGTGCCATCGCTCGAGCACGTCGCGCCCGGGTTGCAGCCCGCGGTGCGGCAGTCGTTCACGCACTTGCCGATGTCGTTGCACAGCTGCCCGCCGCCGCAGTCGCTGTTGGCTCCGCAGCCGTTGTTGGGAATGCAACCGCCGGCCGCCGAGCACTTCTCGCCCATGCCGCAGTCGCCTGGGTTGGTGCACTTCGTCGCGCAGGTGCCGCTCGAGAGACAGACCGAGGTCGAGCCGCAGCTCATCGCTCCCTGACAGGCCTGGGCGCAGGTGCCGGTCGCGGTGCACGCCTGGCCGGCCATGCAGTCGCGATCATCTCCGCAGCCCGTCTTCGGCACGCAGCCGCCCGACGAGGAGCACTTCTCGTCGGTCTTGCATTCCATGTCGTCGGCGCACTTCGGCGCGCAGATCTGCGTGTCGAGACACGCGAGGCTCTGCAGACAGTCCATGTTGCTCTGACAGGGCGCACCGACCGACCCGCCGCAGTTGCACGCGGAGAGCGCCAGCATCGCGGACGCGGTGATCAAGAACAGAGACGAAGGAGTACGCATGGTGTCCTCGCGAAAACTCGGCCGGGCATCACGCAGCGCGTCCCCTTTTGGCTCGCGCCGGCGGCCGTGATGTTCGCACGCTCCGCGGCCCAGCGCACGATGTGGGCCGCCACGTACACGTCGATTCCTGCCGGACGGTGAAGGCAGTGACCACTGGAGTGCACAGCGGGTCAGAAGAGCGTTAGAGCACGCGCATGATTTCGCTGCTGACCGTGCTGGTGCTCTCGCAGTCGCCGTGGAAGCTCGAGGTCGACAAGAGCGAGCTGGTGGTGAAGGTGTGGAAGACCGGAGCCGCCGCCGGCCTCGCGCACGACCACGTGGTGCGCGCCACGAAGTTCGAAGGCACCGCCTCGCTCGAAGACCCGGACCGCATCGATACCCTGTCGCTGAGCGTCAAGGTCGACGTGGCGTCGCTGGTTCCCGACGAGCCGGAAGTTCGCAAGCGCTACGGCGTCACGGGCCCGCAGGTGCCCGAGGCTGATCAGAAGAAGGTGAAGGAAAACATGCTCAGCGACGAGCAGCTCGACGCGAAGAAGTTTCCGTCGATGAGCTTCGTGTCGACCAAGGTGTACCGCGAAGAGAACGGCGTGCTGCAATGCCTCGGGAAGTTGACGATGCACGGTGTCACCAAGGAGGTCGACTTCTCGCTCACCGTGAAGACCGGCGACCGCGTGATGGAAGGCGACGCGAAGGTGAAGCTGCGCACCAGCGACTTCGGCGTGAAGCCGTATTCAGCGGCGCTGGGGCTCATCAAGAACAAGGACGAAATCGAGCTGGTGCTCCACCTCGTCATCTCACGCTGAGTGGAGCTGCTGGCTGAGCTCTCCGGCGCGACGCAGCACCTGCTCGAGCTGCTCAATCGTGTACGGCTTGGCGAGCGTGAGCAGCCCGGGCCCCGTCGGCGGAGCGTCGTCACCCGAGCTGTACCCGCTCGAGAGAATCACCGGCAGCTTCGGCGCGATTTCCTTCAGCACCTCGTGCGCTTCCGTGCCGCTCATCTCGGGCATCGTGACGTCCATCAACACCAGGTCGAACGCGCTGGCGTCGGCGCGCACCTTCTCGAGCGCCTGACGACCCGTCTCCGCTTCGTGCACCGAGCAACCGAGCAGCTCGAGCAAGCGGCGACCCGACTTGCGCAGCAGTGGCTCGTCGTCGACCAGCAGCACGCGCAGCGACAACTTCTCGGTGCGCACATTCACGGCGGGCGCGGCCTTCGGCAACGGCGCGTCGAGCGCGGGGAGATAGATGGTGAACGTCGAACCTGCGCCCGGAGTGCTCTCGAGGCCGATGGCGCCTCCGTGTGAGCGCAGAATGCCGGCCAGCGCGGAGAGCCCCAGCCCGCGCCCGTTGCCCTTGGTCGAGAAGAACGGGTCGAAGATGCGCGCCTGCACTTCGGCGCTCATGCCGCAGCCGCTGTCGTGCACCGAGAGCCGCACCAGCTTTCCACTCACCGTTCCCGTGCGCAGCGGGGGCGGCTTCTCGAGCGTGAGGTGCTCGGTCTTCAACGTCACCTGGCCCTCGCGGTCACCGATGGCCTCCGAGGCGTTGGTGATGAGGTTCATCACGACTTGCTGCAGCTGCGCAGGGTCGCCCTTCACCGCGGGCAACTTCGCGTCGAGTTCGCGCAGCAGCTTCACCTTGCGAGAGACGGTGACCGACAGCAGGTCGCCCATCGAGCTCACCAGCTCGTTCAGGTCGAGCGGCACGTGCTCCGCCGGAGCGCGCCCGGCGTACGCCAGCAACTGACGCGTCAGCACGCTCGCGCGCGTGACGGCCAGCTTCGCGGT
Organism: Archangium sp.; assembly: GCA_047600485.1. Classification (GTDB taxonomy): domain Bacteria; phylum Myxococcota; class Myxococcia; order Myxococcales; family Myxococcaceae; genus Archangium_A. The sequence continues at coordinate 7,214,553 of JASGKS010000001.1, read as the reverse complement.
CTCGAGCGCCTCGGTCTTGCGCGACGGCTCGACGCCGCTGCGCGTGGCGAACTCGATGCTCGAATTCACCACGGTGAGCAGGTTGTTGAAGTCGTGCGCGATGCCGCCGGCGAGCAGGCCGAGGCCTTCGAGCTTCTGCGTCTGCACGCGCGCCGCTTCTTCTTCGAGGTCTCGCGAGAGGTCGCGCACCGCTCCGACGAAACGCACCGCGCGGCCCTGCGCGTCGCGCGCCATCACGCCGGTGGCGTGCACGAAGATGACCTTGCCGTCCTTGCGCAGCACGCGGTGTTTCAAGTCGTACGACGCGGTCTGCCCCTTCATCGCCGCGAGAATCGAGCCGCCGACGCGCTTGCGGTCTTCGGGGTGCACGATGGTGTCCCACGGCTCGGGCGGCCATTCGCTCGGCGGGTAGCCCAGCCACACGCCCGTCTCGGGTGACGGCGTGACGCGGCCGGTGCGCAGGTCGGCGTCCCACAGAAAATTGCTGCTGGCGCTCACCGCGAGGCGCAGCGTCTCTTCGTTGTCGCGCGCGAGCTTCAGGTTGGCCTGCAGGTCGAGGCGCTGTTGTTCGCGACGCTGCAGTTCCTGCGGCACCCAGAAGCGCGCCAGCCGCACCAGCACCACGCTCGCCACCGCGACGTTGAGCAGCTTCACGCCCGCGAGCGGCCACGGCTCTCCGAGTTGTTTGAAGCTCGCGGGCAGCACGCCGTAGTTCGAGGCCCACAGCAGCCCGAAGTAGGCGCTCTCGAAGACGCTCTTGAACGCGTCGAGTGCGAGCACGGTGAGCAACAGCGCGATGAGCGAGTCGGACTGCGCGTGCCTCCGATGGCGCACGTAGAGCCCGAGGATGATGCCCCACAGCACCAGCAACAGCGCGTAGCTGATGACGGCCGCGAGAGTGCCGCTCATGCAGTTCGAAAGCCCCCGCTCACGAGCGTGACACGATCAGTCTTTGCGGAGAATCATTCCTCGCGGGCCCACCAACCACAGCGGGGCCTTCGAGTTCGCGACGAGGCCGAAAATGCCGGTCACCTCACGCGGGCTGGCCAGCGGCACTTCGGTCCACGCACCGCCGGGCACGTTCTGCTGAAACAACACACCGCCGCCGTCCGCTGCGAGACCGCCGACGTACGCCACTCCACTCGGAGCGACGAAGGCCTCGTGCAGCTCCACCGCGGGGTCGATGATGGCCGCCACGTCGCCCAACGAGTCGAAGGTCGCCACCGCGCCATTGCTCCCGCTCGCCACGAAGCGCCGCGCGCCGGTGCCCATGCGCACGCCGTGCAGCGCGTTCAGGTCTTCGGTGCCCAGCGTGCGATTCGTCCAGTTCATGCCGTCGAAGCGCGACACCGTGCCGCTCACGCCGACCGTCATGATGTCGTCTCCGCCGAGGCCCCACACCGCGCGCAGGTCGGAGTTGCTGCTCACCGAGCGCCCCTCGAAATCACCGCTCACGCCGCTGTCGGAGAGCGTCAGGTCGCGCGAGTTGGTGCGCACGAACCAGTAGCCCGCGCCGCGCGCGCCCCACGCGCTGACGTACACGCCGCCGAAGTTGCCGGTGAAGTCGGAATACGTCGGCTGCCCGCCCGCGAGGAGGATGTACTTGGTGTCGTCTCCGAGGAACCACTGCCGGTCGCTCTCGGCGAAGCAGCCGTAGAGGGCGTTGGTGCCGCCCAGGCCGAACTCCCGCATCTTCCACTCGATGCCGTTGGCGCCCTCGGTGCGCTCGTACCAACGCGGCCCGCCGCCGGTCTCGTTCATGCCCATCGCGAAGAGCTGCGTCGGCGACGTGCCGCACACCGCGTTGAAGTTCTGCCCGCGCCGCGGAATGGCGCTGCTGCGAATGGTGACCGCCGTCGCGGGGTTCGTCGAATCGAGATTCGCGGTGCCCATCAACCCGCTCTGTCCCGCGATGAGGAGCGTGTGGCCGGTGTGCGAGATGCCGGTGAGCGGCAGGTTCAAGTTGGTGTTGAGCCGCAAGATGCCGGCGTCGTCGTAGAAGCCGAACTGGCCGTTCTGACCGATGAGGAAGAGGCCTCCGTCGCCGGGCTGCAGCTCCTGCACGACGAAGCCGCCGTCGATGGGTTCCCAGTTGCCGCCGTCGCGACCTGCGTCGGGTGCGAGCCACGCCATCGAGACGCCGTTGTTGCCGTAGCCGGCGACCAGCACGCCGCCGAACCACGGAGTTCCCGCGTACGTCTCGGTCATCACCGCAGCGCGGTCGTACACTTCCCAGCCTTGCGGGCCGCGCGTGTAGAGCTGACCGCGGCGCGTGAGCACCAGCGGGTGGCCGTCGGGGTCGCTGAAGATGTCGCGCACGTCTTCATTCGTGCCGAGGTTCTCGACAGCCCAGCGAATCGACGGCTCGAGCTGCGCGCGACGGCTGAGCAGCAGGCCTCCGTTGCCGCCCGCGAGCGCGCCACCGTCACCGAACGCGAACACCGACCGCAGCGTGGCCATCGGTTGCGAATTGGCCTGCTCGCGTTCCCACTGCGTGCCGTCGAAGTGCAGCATCACGCCCTGGCTGCCCACCGCGTAGACCTCGCTCGCCGAGTACGCGAACACGTCTTCGAGGCTGGTGTTGCCCGGTGCGGGGTTGTGCTGCAGCGCCGAACGCTCGCCGTCCCAGAAGAGAATGGTGCGGGCTTCTCCGACGAACCACGCGTGGCGCGCGTCGAGGCGCGTGGCGGCGTTCAAGTCGTAGCCCTGCGGCAACGGGTTTTCCCAACACCAGCCTTCCGACGTGCACAGCCGCGGCATCGCGCAGCGGTTGGGCCGGTCGACTCCACATTCTTGCGGAGCGGGGCAGTCGCGCTGACAGTCGACGTAGTCGCAGCCGTCGAACACGAAGCCGCACTCGGCGGCGGCGCACTCCATCGTCACGTCGCGCTTCACGCACGGGCCGCCATCGAGCTTGAGGCCGCCGTCATCTTCGAGGTCGGTCGGCGGGTGGCAGTACCGGTCGGGGCCGCACACCTGGCCGCTCAACGCGCAGGTGCCGTCGGCTTCGCAGCGGTAGCGCACGTTGGTGGGGAGCTGGCACCCCGACACCACCATCGCGAGCAAGGCGAGGACGAGGACGCGCACCGGCGCGGGAGCATACCCCGAACGAAGCAACTCCCCAGCCGGCGACGAGTTGGCGCTGCGGACGCTTTTGATCAAACCTCGACACCCGATGTTTCGCGCGTGGCCAGTCGTCTTCTGCTTCTTCATTGCGTGCGTCACGCCGCCGCCATCGCCGACGTTCAACGCAGTAGTGCCCTCGGAGCTCGTCGCCGAGGCAGGCGGTACCATCGAAATGAAGGGCGACGGATTTCTGCCCGTCGGCGTGTTCGATTTCGACAAGCCGGCGAGCTCTCCGTGGCAGGCGCCGGTCGCGGCGCAGGCCACCAACGGCTCGGTGACGGTGCTCCTGTCGGAAGTGAAGTGGGTCGACGGCAAGACGGTGAAGGCCATGGTGCCGCCCGGGTTGCCGCCCGGTCTCTGGTCAATCGAGCTGACGATTCCGCGCGGCGAGATGCTGAAGCTGGCCGATGCGCTGACGCTGACCGTGCCGGCCGAGTTCGACGCGGGTGTGGTCGTGGCTTGCGACGTGACGACCCTGCAGGACAGCGACGGTGACTCGTTCGGTCTCGACGGCACCGAGGCGATGCTCTGCGGGCCGGGGCGCGTCGATGCGGGCGGCGACTGCAACGACTTCGATGCGCTCACGCACCCCGGCGGCACCGAGGTGTGCAACGGACTCGACGATGACTGCGACGGCGTGCGCGACGACGGCGTGTGTGGCGGCGACGGCGGAGCAGGCTTCACGCGCATTCGCACGCTCGACGCGAACGACAACGACTTCGTGGCGGTGAGCGCGTTCGGGCCCGACTCGGTGTGGATTGCGGGCGGCGACAAGTTGTTCCTCTACCTGCCCGACGCGGGCTTTTCAGACCGCTCGAACAATTGCCCGAGTCGAATGAACGCAGTGTGGGCCGACCCCGCGACGGGCCGCGCCTTCGTCGCCGGAGGCAACCCGGGCATCGGGCGAATCGCCATCGCCAACCGCATGGGCACCGGCTGCCAGGGCAGCGTGATGATTCCCGACCCGGTGGTGGGCATCTCGGGTTTCGTCGGCGTCGACGGCGGCGTGGCGGTCGAGCTGTTGATGCGCGACGGCCGCCGCGTCACGTGGGACGGCGTGGGCGCGACGCAGGTAGTCGGCACCAACCAGGGGCTGACGCTCAGCACCGGCAGCATTTCCGCGCGCTCGACGTTCTACGGAGCAGGGCGCAACTCAGCGAACGTGCCCGTGGTGCTGCGCGTGCGCGACGACGGGCGGCAGACCTTCGACAATCTGCAGATGCTGGGCTCGGGACTGCCGACGTTCCGCGGCTCGTCGTCGTCGTCGATGTTCGACCTCGCGCTGGTGGGCGACCAGGGCTTCGTGGCGACGCGCTTCGCCGGAACGTGGATGAAGCCGGCCGCCGACGCAGGCACCGACGACTTCTATGCCGTGAAAGCGTTCGCTCCCGGTCGCTTCTACGTCTCGGGCGCGCGCGGCCAGGTGCGGCTGTGGAACGGCACGTGGACGGTGTTCCCCACCGACGTGCAGCCGGTTCGCGCGATGGACGGCGTCGACGAAGAACACCTCTGGCTCGTCGGCGACAACGGGTTCATTCTTCGCCGCCCATGAGTTCTGGAGTGCAGAGAGAAGGCGGCCTGCTGGCCTGGCAGTTCCGCGGCTACCCCGAGTTCCACGCCAGTCGCACCAACCTCATCATTCACGTGCTGACGGTGCCGCTCTTCCAGTGGGGCACGTTGCTGGTGTTGTTCGGCTGGGTGTGGGGCTTCGTCACGCCGCTGGTCGGTTTGTTCTCGATGGCCATCGCGGTCATCGCGCAGGGCCGCGGGCACGGCATCGAGAAGAACCCGCCCATTCCCTTCGCGTCGCGCGGTGAAGGCGTGGCGCGCATCTTCCTCGAGCAGTGGGTGAATTTTCCGCGCTTCGTGGTGACCGGCGGCTTCGGGAAGGCGTGGCGCGGCTCGGCCGGCTGATCAGAGTGCCGGTGCGGTGGGCGTCGGGCTCTGTCACCACTGCCCACCCAAAGCTGTCTTTCGTCTTCTGAACGCGAGCAGGCCGAGTAGCGGCGCGAGAGACGTGAGCGACGTGCAGCCGCAGCCACCGCTCGCGGGCTGATCAGTTCCTCCGTCCGTGACGCTCATCACGCCAGCGTCCACCTCACCCGCGTCGACACTCGCACCCGCGTCGGCGGCAGGGCGATCGGTCCCTGCGTCGACTCCAGCATCCACGACTCCGGCGTCGACGACCGGAAGCTGCGCACCGAACTCATGCGCACCGAGGTCCGGCATCGAGTCGCGGATCAGCCCTTCGAGATCGCTGTCGACTCCTGCGAGCACGCCCGCATTCACCGCGGGGTTTCCCGCCGCCAGTCGCCACGCCGTCACGTCGCCCGTGTCGAACGACGCGAAGCCGGCATCTGACGCAACCGCGAGATTCGCTCCCGCATCGAAGATCGGCTTGAGCGCCGTGACGCGCTTCCCGGGCGGAAGATCGATCGCCAGATTGTTCACGATGACGCCGCCGCCATCGCCTGCGCTCCAATCGAGCACGCCGTCCGCGGCCGGCCGCACGATGGTGTTGTTGATCAGATCAATTCGTCGCGCCGCCGTGTGGCCCACTCCGCCGAGCACGATGCCGGCGTTGCCGCAGTCGACGAACAGGTTGTTCACCGCGCGCACCTTCGAGTCGAGCCCACCAATCGCCAGACAATCGCTCGTCGCTCCGAGCACGAGATTCCGCTCGTAGACGCCCTCGACGCGAGGCCCGACGGGAAACCCGGTGTCCTCACCCGGCGTGTGCGCGAAGCCGGCCTGCACGATGACGTTGTCGTGCACCCACAGGTTCGTGACCTGCCCGAACTTGAGCCCCTGGTACCCCGAGCGCTCGACGCGATTCCACGCGAACTCGACGTCGGCCCACGTGAACGTCGTCGGCTCGCGATTCATGCCGACGAACGAGCCCTCTCCGCCCACGTCGTGAAAGTAATTGTGATGCACGAACAGCCCGCGCTGCTGAGGGCAGCTCGCGGTCTCCGCTCCCATGCGCAGCGAGGTGTACGAGGTGCCGAACACCTCGAGATGATCAATCTCGACCCTCGAAGCGCAGCCGCCGAACGCCACGCCCATCACGTACCCCGCATCGGTGCCGTCGATGATCAACGCGCGCCCACCGTCACCGTCGTCACCCGACAACCGCAGCATCGCGACGTCGCGCAGATCGACCGCCACCGAGTTCGTTCCGCCCGCGACGCGCAGCACGCCGTCGCACACGCGCACCGTCACCGACGCGTCGGGCGAAAAATCGTGCAATCCGAGATTCGGCACGGTTCCCCCGCGAAAGCACACCGTGCCTCCGCGAATCGACGCGCCTGAGAAATTTCGTCCTGCATCGGCGTCGAGCACCACCGAACAACTCGAGTCACACGGAGCAGCGACGACGGAAGCGAAGACCAGAACGAGCGCGTGCAAGCAGACTCCGTTTCAGTTGCAGGAGCAGATGGAAGCACCGGCGTCCGCGCACGAGCAATTGTTCCCGCACGAAATCGCGCCGCAGTTCGGAGTCGACACGCACACGAATCCGCTCGGCGGCAATGCTCCGGTGCACAGACACGACGGTGTTCCACCATCGCCAGCGCCGCTGCACGAACACCCGGTGGTGCAGGTCACCGAGCCACCGCACGAGCCTTGAACCGAAGGAGCCGGTCGCTCCGCGACGCCGTTGGTGCGGCCCACGTCGTCAATGCACTGCTCGGGGCACTTCGCCGTCGCGCACGGACGACCGCACGACCACATCGTCACCGCGATGGAACCAATCACCACGAGCAGAGTTCGCATGCCCGTGAGTAAGGTCCCGCGCATGGCCAACATCAAGATCAACGACGTGAAGAAGGCGCTGCCGCTCGCGAAGTCGCTCTTGAAGAAGCTCGACGTCGACAAGGACAAGGCGGTCTCGCACGACGAGAGCGGCCGCATTCGCGTGCGCGACAACTACACCGCGCGAAATCTGGTCGGCGACGCGATGGCGCGCTTGAGCTGGCCCGACAACGCGGGTCCGTATTCCATCAAGAGCGTCGAAGGCGTGCTCGACGGAGCCATCGCCTCGCTCGAGAAAGCCGACAAGGACCACGACGGCAAGCTCACCGGTGACGAGCTGAAGAACGCCAGCAAGGTGGCGCGCTCGTTCGTCGAGTTCGCGCAGAAATACGCAGGCAAGTCGGTCGCGGTGTTCGACGTGAAGCCGTACGAGAAGCCGGGCACGAAGGCGTGGGTCGAGCTCGTGAAGAAGGACTACTTCGGCAGCCCCGTCGAGCCGATGAACAAGCCGTATTTCGGCACCGCGCTGGTGTTGAAGCGCAGCGAGCTGCCGAACGCGAAGTTGAAAGCCGCGTACGACGACCTGAAGCACGACTTCCCCGGTCGCACCGTCGAAGCGACGAGCTCGAAGGTGAACGGCGAGACCGTGTACTTCATGCACGCCAAGTCCGACGCGCAGTACGACATGCGTCTCTTCGACGACGCGGGGAAGAGCCTCGCGACCGGCACCGCGAAGCCGAAACCCGGTGACGCGCGAGCGCGCTGGCAGCTGCACTGGGACTGAAGCGGTGGCTTTCGAAGCGGCGTGGCAACACATCCGCACGAATCCGCGCGACATCGATGCGCGTCGTGTGTTGGCCGATGCGTTCCTCGCCGAGGGAAATGATCAAGGCGAGCTGCTGCGCCTGTGTCAGGTGCCGAAGTCCGAGCGCGCGAACGTCAAACCGCGCGTCACCGAGCTGCTGAACGCGAACGTGCAGCGCTGGTACCCGCGCCCGCCCTGGTACGAGTCGAACTGGTCGTGGTGCCACCCTGATTCGTTGCTCGAAACAGGCGGAGTGCCCGATGCGTTCTCGCTCCCGGCGAAGCCTGAGCACCTCGCGTGGTGGCTCGAGCGCTACCCGCTGCGCCAATTGTGGATGAGCAGCACCGCGTCGCCAGAGATGCTCGCCGCGCTCGTCGACGGTGGACACTTCGAGCGGCTCGAATTCCTGCTCCTCGATGCGCAGCACACACCGAGCGTGCTCCCGCAGTTCCTCGAGCGAATCGGCCCGGGCCTGCAGAAGCTGCAAATCACCTCGACGGTCGACGCGGGCCGCACGCTGGCCGCCGGGCGCTGGCTGCACGAACTGCGTTCGCTCTCGATCTCCCTGCGCGAGCCGAGCGTGCTGGCGAAGCTCTGGCCCGAGCTGCACGCGCTCGAGCAGCTGCACGTCAACTCGTATGGCCTCGGTGAGAAGGCACTCGCTTCACTCGCGGTCCGCTCGCTGCGCAGCGTCTCGGTGCGTGTGCAGCGAACGTCAGGTCCTGAAGGTTCGACGTTCGTGACGCCATTGCTCGCGGCGTGTGAGCCCGCAGCGCTCGAGACGCTCTCCCTCTCCGGCTGCGAGCTCGAAGACGAGCACCTCGTCGCCTTCGTCGCGCGCGTCAAAGCTGAAGGACTTCCCGCGATGGAACAGCTCGCGCTGCCCGACAACCGGTTCCGCGGTCTGCCGGCGCTGCTCACGGTGCCGATGCCGAAGCTCAACGAGCTCGATGTCACGTCGAACAAACTGAGCGAGTACGGGCTGCGCGCGCTCGTGCAGCAACCGTTCATGAAGCACGTGAAGCGGCTCGGCCTCGTGCGCAACGAAGTCATCACTGGCCACGACCCGGTCTACGACTACGGCATCGAGGTGGCCTCGACGCCCATCGAAGCGACGGCCGAAGAGCTGCGCGCGATGCTCTCGATTCCGTCGTCGATCCACGTGTTCTGAAATGCGCTAAGCGCCTGCGCCATGACTGTTCCTGGCGTCCCCAAACACGCGCGCGTCGTCGTCATCGGCGGCGGCGTCATCGGCACTTCCGTCGCGTACCACCTGGCCGAGCTCGGCTGGAAAGACACCGTTCTTCTCGAGCGCGACAAGCTCACCAGCGGCACCACGTGGCACGCCGCCGGCCTGATGGTCACCTTCGGCTCGACGAGTGAAACGAGCACCGAGCTGCGCAAGTACACCGCGAAGCTCTACTCGCGACTCGAGGCCGAGACGGGCCAGGCGACGGGCTTCAACCCGGTCGGCTTCATCGAGTGTGCGAGCGACAAGGACCGCCTCGAGGAATACCGCCGCGTCTCGGCGTTCAACCGGCTGTGCGGCGTCGACGTGCACGAAATTTCTCCGTCGCAGGTGAAGGAGCTCTTCCCCATCGCGAACGTGAGCGACGTGCTCGCCGGCTTCTACGTGAAGGAAGACGGCCGCGCGAACCCGGTCGACGTGACGATGGCGCTCGCGAAGGGCGCGAAGCTGAAGGGCGCGACGATTCTCGAAGACACTCCGGCGTTGAACGTGGTCGTGAAGAACGGCGCGGTCGTCGGAGTGGAAACGCCGCACGGGCTGATCAGCTGCGACTACGTCGTGAACTGTTCCGGCATCTGGGGCCGTCAGCTCGCCGCGAAGAACGGCATCTCGCTCCCGCTGCAGGCCGCTGAGCACTACTACCTCATCACCGAGCAAATCCCGGGCATCGACCGCAACTGGCCGGTGCTCGAAGACCCGGGCAGCTACGGCTACTTCCGCGAAGAGGGCGGCGGCTTGATGGTCGGCATGTTCGAGCCGGTCTGCGCTCCATGGAAAATCGAAGGCATCCCGTCTGATTTTTCGTTCGGCGAAATTCCTCCCGACTGGGAGCGCATGACGCCGTACCTCGAGAAGGCGATGGCGCGCGTGCCCATCACCCAGACCGCGGGCATCAAGAAATTCTTCTGCGGTCCGGAGAGCTTCACGCCTGATCTCCGCCCGCTCGTCGGCGAAGTGCCCGAGGTGAAGAACTACTTCGCGGCGTGTGGTCTCAATTCCATCGGCATTCTCACTGGCGGCGGCATCGGCAAGTTGATGGCGCAGTGGGTGACCAGCGGAGACCCCGGTTACGACATCACCGGCATGCACCCCGACCGGTTGCATCCCTATCAATCGAACCCGGAGTACCGCCGCACGCGCACCGTCGAGTCGCTCGGCATGGTCTACCAGTGCCACTACCCGACGAAGTCGTTCACCACCGCGCGCGACGCGAAGAAGCCCGCGTTCCACCACCGGCTCGTCGACGAAGGCGCGTACTTCAAGGACGTGAGCGGCTGGGAAGGCGCTGACTGGTACGCGGGTCGCGGGAAAACTCCGGACCCGGGCGAGCTCTCGTTCGGTCGCATGAAGTGGTGGCCGAACTGGGAAGCGGAGCACAAGGCCACGCGCGAAGGCGTCATCCTCATGGACATGTCGTTCATGGCGAAGTTCCGCGTCGAAGGTCGCGATGCGGGGCGGCTGCTCAACCAACTCTCCGGCAACGACGTCGACCAAGAAGCCGGCCGCATCACGTACACCCAGTGGCTCAACGAGCGCGGCACGCTCGAAGCCGACCTCACCGTCACCAAGTTCGACGACCGCAACTACTGGGTGGTGGCGAGCGACACCGCGCACCGTCACGTGCAGACGCGCATGAAGCGAATCTTCGGCGACTCGCACGCGTTCGTGTCGGACGTCACGAGCGGCTACGCGCAAATCAACATTCAGGGCCCGAAGTCGCGCGCGCTGATGCAGAGCGTGACGACGACCGACTTGTCGAACGAAGCGTTCCCGTTCCGCACCGCGCGGGAAATCGACATCGGCTTCGCGCGCGTGCTGTGCGTGCGCATCACGTACCTCGGTGAGCTCGGCTACGAGCTCTACATTCCGAGCGAGCAGGCGGTGCACGTGTACGACCGGCTCGTGCAGGCGGGCGCGGCGTTCGACCTGAAGCACGCGGGCCTGAAGACGCTCGCGTCGTGTCGCATGGAGAAGGGCTACCGCGACTACGGCCACGACATCGACAACACGGACTCGGTGTTGGAAGCGGGCCTCGGCTTCGCGGTCGACTTGAAGAAGCCCGACGGCTTCATCGGCAAGGACGCGGTGCTGCGGAAGAAGAACGAAGGTCCGCTGAAGCGGCGAATCCTGCAGGTGCTCGTCAAGGACCCGCAGCCGCTGTTGTTCCACGCTGAACCGATTTGGCGAAACGGCAAGCGCGTCGGTTACGTGCGCGCGGGCTCGTACGGCCACACGCTCGGTGGAGCGGTCGGCCTGGCGATGATCGAAGGTGGGAATGAAGTGGTGGACTCGAAGTTCATCGAGTCCGGCACGTGGGAAGTCGAAATCGCGGAGAAGAAGTACCCGGCGATGGCTTCGATGAAGCCGCTGTTCGACCCCGACAACAAGAAGATCAAAGGCTGATCACATGACTGCTCCTCAACGTCCTCCGTCGCACCCGGCGATCTCCGAAGCGCGTGACGCGTTCAACGCCGACCTCGTGCAAGAAGTCGCTGGCGCCATCGCGTCGAACAAAGTCGTGGTGGTCGGCGTGTCGGGTCTCGCTCCGGGCCGCAAGGCGCGCGCGCTGCTCGACGCGAAGAAGGTCGAATACAAATACCTGCAGTACGGCAGCTACTTCTCGGGTTGGCGCAAGCGGCTGGCGCTCAAGATGTGGGTCGGCTGGCCGACGTTCCCGCACGTGTTCGTGAACGGCACGTTCGTTGGCGGCGCGAGCGACCTCGAGAAGCTCATGACGTCGGGCGAGTTCGAGAAGATGCTCGCGTCGTGAGCGTCGCCCACCTCGAGAAAGCGCGCGCCGCACTCGGGAAACGCGACTTCGAATCGGCGCTGGCCACGTTGCTCCTCGCGTGGCGCGACGAACAGGGCACGGTGCTCGCCGATTTGATCGACGCGGTCTCGCGTCGCGCCGCTGAAGGCCGCGCGTCGTTGCTGAAGAAGCCGCTCGCCGCGCAGTGGGTTGGCTGGAACGCCGTGGTGAAGCAGAAGGACCCCGCTGACTTCGAGCGGCTGGTCGCCGTGCCGATGCCGCGCAAGTGGCTCGAGGCGGCGCAGTTGATCAATCAGCTCGTCGACCTCCCCGCGGATCCACGTCTCGGCCGCTACCTGCAGCAACTGCTGCGCGCGAAGACGATGTACGAAATCCGCAGCGACAAGATGTACGGCGGGCTCGAGGGCTACGAGTTCCATCTGCTGTGGCAGCTCGCCAACCTCGGAGACGCGCGGCAAGCCGACTTCGTCCTTCAGCGCATGGGGAAGTCGAATCGAGGTCAGCACGCGCACCGCTCGGGTCCGTCGATTCGTGAAGTTGCCGCTGAGCTGAAGAAGCGCGCGCAACCGAAGGGCAAGTCGCTCGAGCTCGCCACCGCGATGCTCGCTGAATTCGGCGCTCGTCCAGACGCTGGCGCGGGCGATGCGAAGTCGTTGCTCACCAAAATCTACGAGCACCCGGACGACCTCGCCCTTCGCGCCGTCTACGCCGATGCACTCACGTCCCAGGGAGACGAGCGCGGCGAATTCATCTCGCTGCAGCTCGGAGGCAAACGCACTGCGCGTGAGACGAAGTTGATCAAATCGAACCTGCGCGGCTGGGCCGGCGAGCTCGACCCGTTCTTCAGGCAGGAAGACCGTCACTTCGAGAACGGGTTCTTCGCCGGAGGAACTGCGCAGTACGAAGAGATTCCAAAGAAGGCGCTGTCGCTGCCCGAGTGGAAGCTGGTGACGCGGCTCGGGTTGGTCACCTCGAATCAGCAGCCGACCGCGGCGTTGCTCTCGAAGCTCCCGAGCCTTCGCTCGCTCGAGTTCTACGACGAGAAATTCCTGAAGCACCTGCTCGACGGAACCTGGCCGCTGACGTCGCTGCACTTCCGGCTCGATGATTCGGAGTTGGGACTCGCCGAGAAGCTGACGACGAAGGTCTTCCCGAAGCTCACGCGACTCATCGTCGGCTGTCCAAAACCAGCGCGCGCCTTCTCGTGGCTCGCGCGCGTACCGCTCTTCAAGCAGCTCACCTCGATTCGAGTCGAAGGCCTCGCGGCACCTGCGAGCGGCTGGTGGAAGAAGCTCGAAGCGAGCGAGCTCACGTCGCTCGAACTCGAATCACGCGGCTGGGCGCTCGAGTTCACGCGCGACGAGAAGGGCTCGCTCTCGAAGCTCACCGTCGAGCCCATCTGGGGCTCGAAGACCGACGTCGCGATGCTGGTCGAGGTGCTCGCGACCGGTCCTGTGAACAAACCGTCATCGATTCAGCTCAAGCCCCATCGGCGCGCGCGCCACATCACCTCGCAGCTGCTTGCGAAGGCGCTGCGCTGAGGCATCGAGCCTCGCGCGGAAACTTTTGAATCGGGCTCGCGAGAATCTGGGCATCTGATGGCGAGCTCCGTGGGCGAAAGCCTGGAAGCCGCTGTCTCCACCCGAAGCGAACAAGGAAGTCGAATCGCCATGACCGTCACGTCCACGCAACGCAATCGCGTCACCGAGCACGCCCCGAAGAAGCCCGCAGCCACGCAGCGCGCCGCGAAGAAGTACATCGAGAAGGTCGACCTGAATCACCTGCCGCCGGGCATGAACCCCGCGCTCGCGCAGAAGGTCCGCAAGATTGGGCTCACCACCGACCCTGCGCTGCAGCCGTCGTCGCCCCCGACGGTCACGCACTGCAACCAGGCCGCCGACAAGTACGCGCGCCAGTTTGGGTACAAGGGGCTCGAAGACAAGAACGGCAACCCGATGCTCGCCAACGACATGTTCAAGAAGATGAACGCGCCGGGCAGCGGGTGGAAGAAGGTCAGCGCCGCCGAAGCCATTCAGGCCGCGAAGGACGGGAAGCTCTGCTTCGCCGCGGTCTCCGCTGCGGGCCACGGCCACATCGCCGCGGTGACGGGCGAGTGGGCGCCTGGCGTTCCCGGAGTGTCGCAGGCAGGCTCGCCTCCGAACTTCGAGTTCGGTCAGTGGCGCCGCAAGGAAACGCCGACGTATTTCGTGCGCGAGTGAGTCTGGTGAAGGAGCGAACGTGACCGGCCCGAGCGAAACCATCGATGACGTCGACGGCGGGTGGGACCCCGACTCGCCCGACGAAGCGCAGGAGCAGTACGGCGCGCGCTTCGAAGACCTCACCGAGGAAGATCAGCGGTTGATCTCCATGGCTGATCAACGGCCGGCGTTCGACAAGAAGGCCCCGAAGGAGATTCCGCAGCCCTCGCGCGCGCAGTCGGTGCGTGGGTTGCCGAAGGTGAAGTCCGGTGCGTTCCCGCGTCTGCTGAAGTGATCAGTCGTCGCTGTCGCGCGAACCGAAGATCCACATCAGCGAAGCGAAGCCGAAGAAACGCAGCAGCCGGTTCTGTGTCGGAGCCGTGCCGCTGCGCAGCTGCGCGAGCGGAAAGAGCTGCAAGATGTTGCGCAGCCGCTGCTCGTGAAAATCATCGAGCCCGCTGGCGGTGATGCGCGCGCCGCGCTCGGTCTTCGCGATGCGCACGCGCGTGCTGCCAATCTTCATGCTCCGCAGCGCGTCGGTGATGTCCATGCGCAGCCGCGCCGGCACCGAGCCACGCACCAATCGCATCTCACCGTTGCGCCACGACAACAGACACACCTCGTTCATGCGCTCCAACACGAGCCAGCCGACGAGCGCTGCGATGGCGAGCAGAGGCCAGATCATTTCTCACGTGCCTCTTACTCGTCAGCCGTGCCGAACAACCACACCAGCGAGCTCACGCCCAGAAAACGCAGCGCGCGGTTCCGCATCGACGCGGTGTCGGCGGTCTGCAGCTTCGCGAACGGCACGGCCTGCAGCGCGCGACGAAGTTCCTGCAACGTCGCCGTGTCGACGCCGTGCGCGGTGAGACGCGCGCTGTACGCACGCGCGGTCACACGAACCTGCGCGACGTTCACGTTCGCCGCGGCCAACACACGCGCGAGCTCGTGACGCAGCCGCGCCGGAGCGCTGCCTCGCACCACGCGCGTCTCACCGTCACGCCAGTCGAGAACGAACAGCTCGTTGTTGCGCTCCAGCACCAGCCAGGCAGCGGCAGCGACGGAAGCGACGACGAGGAGCATCAGAACCATAGGAGCGGTCAGACCCGGAACGCCCCAAACAGGTGCAAAGAACCGGCAACACACCGTAACTACTGGACAAGTCAGGCCTGGCGAAAGGCCGCGTCGGCCCGCGCATGTTGCTGTCGCTCACCCGCTCGAGGCCCCCGTCATGGAACGCGCGCTCCATCAGGCGCTGGCGCGGTGGCGGACGTGTCGCTGCGAGCAACTGGCGCTGAACATCGATTCTCTGCACGACCATCTCGTGCGCACCCGGCCGCAGCCTGCGTCGTCGCGGGAGCTCTCCTCTTTATTGAGCTCGCTGCCGGCGGCAACGCATCACGCGTTCGGTGCGCACCTCGATGCGTTGCGTGCGTTCGCTCCGGACCCGCGCGTGGCGCAGGCGTTGAGGCTCGCGCTCGAAAATGAAGACTCACTCGCCGCGCCTGCCCATCGCGCGACGTGGCGGCGTGCGTTCGCGACGCTGGCGTCGATTGGTGACCCGCGCGCACGCGGTTGGCTTCCACCACTCGTGCAAGCGCAACGTGGAGGCACCACCGCGTCACGACATTGGTTGCGCCAGGAAACGCAGCAGCTGTGTGGTGCGCTGCCAACCGCGACGCCGAGTGACGTGTTGCCCGTCGAGCTGCCGAAGACGCCGCCGCTGGAGTCGTTGTCCGACGCGGAGCGGCTCGTCACCGCCGATTGGCTGAACGAGTTCGGAGATCCACGCGGGGAATTTCTGGTGCTCCAGCATCGTGGCGCGCTGCTGCCGACCGAGAAACGCCGCCTCGGCCGCTTGCTGCGCGACTACGGACGACGGTGGCTGGGGCCGCTGTCACGCGCGCTGCGCAACGATGGTTTGAGATTCGAGAAGGGCGTGGTCGTCGAATGCCGACTCTCGGGAGAACGCGCCGCGGAGTTCACCGGACATTCCTTCTGGCGCTCGGTGCGGGTCATCGACTTGCGCGCTTTGCAGTGGAACGTGTCGTTGCCGCGCGTGGTCGGTTTTCTTTCGCACGCCGTGATGAGTGGCCTGCGTGAATTGCGCGGAGTTCCGTTGCCGATTCTCACCGCGCTCCTCGAGCGACGTATGCCGTGGCGGCTCGAGCGGCTCGAGATTCTCGGGTACGGCGCGTTCGAGCCGCAATTCCTCGAATGGTTCCCACCGTTCGCGAAGCTCACGCATTGCAACGTGAATGGTCAGCGCTGGCAGCGTGTGGGGACGAACTGGGAGCTGTCGCGCTGAACTCCTCCCTCTCCCCCGCAGGGGAGAGGGTCGGGGAGAGGGCCCGACGGAAATACCGGGACCTTCACGCGTTCCAAAATCGGAGCGATGAGCTCCTTCACGCGCAGAAACGACGGCCGCTCGGCGATGCGCGCGTGGTACCGCTGCAAGTTGGGGAACGGCCCCAGGTCGACCTTGAAGTACGGCGGCCAGCCCATCATCACGAACAGGTACGCATCGGCGACGGTGAAGTCCGGCCCGGTGAGGTAGTCGTTCGTCGAGAGCCGCGACTCGAAGTAGCGCATCACGCGCTCGAGCTTCTGCCGATGCAGCGCCTTTCCGTCCTCCGGCATCTTCGGGTTGAAGAGCGGGCCAATCGTCTTGTGAAAGTCCGAGCCGATGTAGCTGAGCCACTCCATCACGCGGTACCGCGCGAGCGTTCCGAAGCGCGGGAGCAGCGGTGACTCGGCGCTCTTGTCGCCGAGGAATTGCAGGATGACGCCGACCTCGGTCAGCAACTCACCCGAATCGAGCTCGAGCGCCGGCACTGCGTCCTTTGCGTTCAACGCCGAGTACACCGCGCGACTCTCGATGAGCACGTGCGGCTGCGCGTAGATGTCGACGAACTCGACCTCGTGCGGAATGCCGAGCTCGAACAGCACCATCTGCACCGCGGCGGAACACGCGAGCGGAGACGCGTAGAGCTTCATGACTTCGTCTCCGCCGTGACGACCAGCGTCGCGCGCGCCAGCGTGTGCTTCAGCATCAGGAACGACAGGTACGCGGGCGTTCCCTCGTTCGGAATCGGCAGCGTCTCGACGTCGAGCGCGTGCACCACGATGAAGTAGCGATGTGGGCCGTGCCCTGCCGGTGGAGCGACGCCGATGAAGCTCGCGACACGCGCATCGTTGGGCAGCTGAACCGCGCCGCGAGGGAGCAGAGTTCCATTCGCCGCGCCGGCTCCGCGCTCGAGCGTGCTCACGCTCGGTGGAATGCCCATCACCGCCCAGTGCCAGAACCCGCTCGGCGTCGGCGCATCGGCGTCGAACATCGTGAGCGCGAAGCTCTTCGTGTCGGGCGGAGCGCCGCTCCAGGTGAGGTGCGGAGAAACGTCGCCGCGCGAAATCGGCTCGCCGGGCTTCAGCTCGCGGCTGGCGAGAGTGAATGACGGAACAGCGGGAAGGGCGTCGTAGGGGTTGGTCATGGTGAGTCGAAAAGTACGTTTCGGGTCCGCAACTCGCCTGCCCAGGGCTCCGAATGGCTTGCCTGATTCTCCATGCCTTCACAGAATGTGGCGGTGAACGTCGTCGAAGAACTTCAGCGGGTGTCGCGACAGGCGCAGCAGCTCATTCCGCCCTCCACGCGCACCGACCCTCAGATGGTGTCGCCGCGACCGGGGCTCCACGTGCTCCGCCAGCACGTGCGGACCGAGTTCGAGGCCACCATCTACGACCCGATGCTTTGCCTGATTCTCCAGGGGCGAAAAGAGATGACGTTCGGCGAGCGCACCTGTCGCCTCGGCGCGGGTGAGTGCGCGTTGATCGGCCACGACCTGCCCATCGTCTCGCGCGTTCGCGACGCGCCGTACCTGGTGGTGCTGATTCGCATCGAGCTCGATGTGCTGCGCAGCCTCTACGAAGACGTGGCCGAGCTCGCGACGCAGTCGACGGCGCAAGCGCTCGAAGTGCATCGCGCCGACGCGCAGTTGCTCGACGCCGTTCGCCGCTACCTCGAACTCGCCGACTCGGAGCTCGAGGCTCGAGTCCTCGCGCCGATGCGTCTCAAGGAAATCCACTTCCGGCTGCTCTGCTCACCGCTGGGCGGAATGTTGCGCGGGCTGCTGTGGCACGGGAGTCACGCCAGCGCCATCGCCCGCGCGCTCGTTGTTTTGCGAAAGGAATTCCGCGCGCCGATGGTGGTCGAGAAGCTCGCGCGCAGCGTGGGCATGAGCGTTTCGTCGTTTCATCAGCACTTCAAGGCGGTGACCGCGTCGTCGCCGCTGCAGTACCAGAAGGGTTTGCGCCTGCTCGAAGCGCGCCGGCTCCTCGTTTCAGGAGACGCCACCGTCTCGAGCGTCGCCTTCGAGGTCGGTTACGAGAGCCCGACGCAGTTCAGCCGCGAGTACGCGCGAAAGTTCGGGCGTGCGCCGAGTCGGGAACTCAGCGAGCGACGATGACGCCCAGCGGGCCGCGCCGCCACCGGAGCTCGATGGCCCGGAAGCCCGCTTCGCGCAGCATCGCCAGCTCTTCCTCGACCGGGAAATAGAAGTCTTCGCGCTTCCACGACTCGAAGCGCCGCTGCGCTTCCTCGCGCGAATCACCGCCGCGGATGAGATGCGCCGTCCAGTCGTCCCACAGCTTCTGCGCGACGCTCGGCTCGTCGGGCACCATCGCGTCGGAGCTGATCAACACCGGCGTGATGCTCCGCAGGTGCGCGTACACCTTCACCTTCTCTTCGCGGCTCTCGACGTGATGCAGCGAGAGCGACGCCACCACTGCGTCGACGGGCCCGCGCGCTTGCAGAAACGTGGTCTGCACGAACTGCACGCGCTCTCCGAATTCAGCGAGCCGCTTGCGGGCCTGCTCCAGCATCTGTGGGTCGACGTCGAGACCGGTGAAGCGCGCTCGCGGACAGTGCTTCGCGAGCGGTGCGATGAGCGCTCCCGTTCCCGTTCCCACGTCGAGCACGTGCCCGCTGAAGTCACCCAGCTCGCTGGCCACCACGCCAATCGCCTCGTCGTAGTGCGGCACGAAGCGTCTGATGTCGGCGTCGTACCCACCGGCTGAGACGTGAAGGTGGTGCTCGACGGAGTGCGTGTGGTGGTGCGAGTGGGAATGGCTCATGGTTCACCGCAGGTCGTTGATGGTGAGGCTCTTCTGACGAGCGAGCACCGCGTCGAGCAACTTGCGGTCGCCCTTCGAGAGCTTGCCCAGGTAGCGGAACGACGTGAGCCGGTCGGCCGGCAATTTTCCGAGCTCTTCCGCGAGCCGCGAAATCTTCGGAGTGCCGTACGCGTGGTCCGGCTGGCGTTTGCAGACCTCGAGGTCGGAGAGTCGGCCGTCCGCTCCGCGTCGCAGCACCGCGGCGAAGTCGCGCCCACCGAAGTTGAAGCCCAGGTCGAACGCCTCGAGCCGCGCGTCGAGACCGTGCTTCTCGATTTCCTTCACCCATTCCGCGACGCGGTAGATGCCCTGCGTCGAGCCGAACTCCACGAGCCGTTTTCCGAGCGCGCTCGACCACAGCGCTGCCAGTTGCGCGGGCTTGATGGAATAGCCGCTCAGCTTCAGTGACTTCACGCGCGGAATCGCCTTCGAGTTGCGCAGCAACGACACGTCGCGCGAGATGTTGTCGTAGTCGGGCTCCCAGCAGACGAGCTTCTCGTAGCTCCACGGCTCGCTCGCGGTGAGCACCTGCTGGAACGCCGCGGCGCGCAGCCAGCCCAGGCCCGTCACCTTCGAGAACGCAGCAGAGCGCAGCAGTTCGAGTGGCAAGGCGTCGGTGTCGCCGAGGTTCAGCAACACCGTGCGCACCGTCTTGAACTGCGGCGCTTCGCTCAGCACCTTCATGGCGTGCGGCTTGTCGGCAGCGACTTCGATGGTGTCGACGAAGCCGTTCTTGAACTCGACGTACTCGTTCCACTTGTTGAGCGTGAGCGTGAGGGGACCCAGCCACGCGTCGCGGTGTTCTTCGAGCAAGTCGAACTCGCGCCAGCGGTCTGCGCCGGTGAGCCGGCCCTTCAGCTGCAACGTGATGAACTCTCCGCGCGGGTCGTTCTGTTCGAGCAGCGCGTCGGCGAGCACGGAGCGCGGCGCGAGGTCATCGCTCGCCGCGTACACCGCCGCCTCGAGTGATGACACGTCGCGCGTCGAGGCCTGCTGCGAGCCGAGCAGTTCCTTCACCAGCGCTGCATCGGCCGCTCCGAGCGTCTGCGGCTTCACCTTCTTCAGCGCGGCGACGGTCTTCACCTTGCGCTCGTCGAAGAACGCCGCGGAATAGTCGCCGCCCGCGCCGAGAATCATCTTGAAGTCGAGCGTCTCGAGGACCTTCACCGCGCGCAGGTCTTCGTTGCGAATGAGCGCGTTGAACACGCGACGCCACGCCGTGAAGGACGTCGAGCTCGTGGCTTTGGGTTTCTGCAGCAGGTCGAGCGCGCGCGGCGTGAAGCGCGGGTCGGCGGGGAGTTCTTCGAGCGCGTCGAGCTCCGCGACGAACTGCGCAATCTGCCCCTCTCCGAGGAACGCGAGCATGCGCCCCAGGTCAGCGGGGTCGTGCTTCTTCGGCTGCGCGAGCGCGAGGAATTCTTCGTGCCGCTTCTTCGCGCTGCCCGTGAGCTCGGGCCGCTGAATCAGCGCCGACACGCGGTCGATGACGTCGGCGAGCGAGGCGTCACGGCACTCGCGCCACGCGGCGAGCAGCAACCCGAGTGCTTCGTCGTGCTTCTTGCTGCTGATCAGCTGCTTCACCTTCGGCAGCTTCGAGAGCGCGCTCACTTGGTGCACTTGCTGCTGCGGCACTTGCCGCCGGGGCATTCCGAATCGGAATAGCACTGCCCTCCGGCGGTGGTGCACACGCCGCTGCGGCACTTGCCTCCGCCGCACTCAGAGTCGGAGTAGCACTGACCACCCGCCGTGGTGCACACGCCGCTGCGGCACTTGCCGCCACCGCACTCGGAGTCGGAGTAGCACTGGCCGCCCGCCGTGGTGCACACGCCGCTGCGGCACTTGCCTCCGCCGCACTCGGAGTCGGAGTAGCACTGGCCTCCGGCCGTCGTGCACTTCCCGCTGCGGCACTTGCCGCCGGGACATTCCGAATCGGAATAGCACTGGCCTCCGGCGGTGGTGCACTTGCCGCTGCGACACTTGCCGCCGCCGCATTCGGAGTCGGAATAGCAATCAGCCCACGACGCGAACGCCGTGAGCGCACACAGCAACGCGAGCGCTCTCATTGGAGCGCGTGACGCTACTCCACGAATTCGCGCAGCCGTTCGAGAGTCTCGTCCCAGCGGCGCGAGATGAGGTCGAGCAGCTCCTTGCTGCGCTCGAAGCCCTCGGGTTCCACGGCGAACACCGCTTCACGCCCGTCGCGCTTGCTGCTCACGAGCCCCGCATCTTCGAGCACGCGCAGGTGTTTGGTGATGGCCTGCCGCGTGACGTCGGAGCCCGCCGAGAGCCGCGCGATGCTCTGCGGCCCCTCGCGCGACAACTTGCCGAGCATCGACAACCGCGTCTCGTCGCCGAGCGCCGCGAACACCGGCACCGAGCGCTTCAGGTTCTTCCAGTCGTTTTGTTTCATTGAGCCAGGTACTTCGCGATGAGTTGAGTCTGCGCTGCCCAGCCGCCGTCGTTCGCCTTGAACGCCTCGGCGCGGCGCTCGAGGGGGACCTGATCGAAGCCCGACTCGGTGATGGTGAGCTGCGTGCCGTCCTTCGTCTCCTGGAGCACGAATTCGACGAGCGTCGTCGGCTCCTTCGAGTAGTCGTGTTTCTCGTCGACCGCGAAGGGGTGCCAGCGGAACGCGAAGCGCGTCGGCGCGGTGATGGCCTCGATGGTGACGTTGAACGGCTTGCCTGTGTACGGCTGCTGCGACTTCGCGATCTCCGCGTCGACCGTCGTCGGCGTGATGAAGCCCACCATCGCCTTTCCCGCGACGAACGGGCCGTCGAAGCGAACGCCGAACCACTGACCGAACTGCTGCGAGTCACTGATGGCGCTCCACACGCGGGAGAGCGGCGCCTTCAAGGTGATGCGCTTCTCGATGCGATCGCTCGTCGTCGCCATGATGTGCAACCTCCGGGTTGCGCATTGAGATAGCGCGAGTCATCGACCAAACGCAACCAAATGGTTGCATGTCGTCGCTTCAGTCGAGCTTCATGCCGAGACCCAGACCCATGTCGGCGAGAATTTCCTTCACCTCTTTCAAGCTCTTGCGCCCGAAGCCATCGGTCTTCAGCAGTTCGGCTTCGGTCTTCTGCACCAGCTCTCCGATGGTCTTGAGCCCGAGCTTCTGGAACGCGTTGTACGTGGCGACCGAGACCTCGAGCTCGTCGACCGAGCGCGAGAGCCACTCATTCTGCGGTGCTGCGCCGCTCTCGCCGGCGTCGGGCCGGGTGATTTCACTTTCCTGCTCGTGGCGGCGGCGCGCCTCGTCCCACTGGTCGAGCACGCTCGCGTCCGGAGCCGTCGGCCAACGACCGAGCGCGAACCGCAGCAGCACGTCGTCGAGCGCGTCGACGTTCCGCCCGAACGACAGCGCGTGCATCACCAGCTTGCCGTCGCGCCGCGCCTGCGAGAGCCACGACTCGGTGCCGCCCACCTCGGCGTCGGTGCCGAGCGCGAACTCGAGCGGCAGGCATTCCAACACCGCCTGCGTCGTCACCGGCAAGAACGCCTGCACCTCACGCGTCGCCAGCATGCGCGCGGTGGCGGAATCGACGGCGATGGCCGGGTGCTCCCACACCAACACGGTGCGGGCGACGACGTGCGAGGGGCTGACGAGCAGCAGCGGATGGCCCGCGCTCGCGATGTCGACGCACCGCAGCGCCTCGGGCTTCTGCGCCTCGAGCATCTTCTTCGCGCTCTTGATGGTGGTGACGTAGCCCTTCGACTCCAGCACTCCGTAGGCGATGGGCTTGAAGAGCTCGTTCGCCACGGCGCGCGGAACTCGGCAGGTTCCCGGCGGCAACGTCTCGTCCACCACCAGCGTCGCCTTCGCCGAATAGTCGACCGGCTTCTCGAACGTGAAGCGCGCCCAGGCGTTGTTCACGCGGTGCGCGAGCTCGAAGAAGAGGTCTTTCACGATGGTGGCGAGCTCTGCGCCCCTCGCGCCGAACACCTTCGCGTAGAGCGGGTTGAGCGACGACTTCGCCGGTCGCAGGCCCGCGGGCATCACCGGCAACACCGTCAGCGTGCGCTCGAAGAGGAACGGGTTGCGCACTGGCTCGGGCAGCTCGATGAACGCGAAGCGCTGGCGCCGAACGCGCGACTGAATCACTTCGACGCCGCACTTCTCGCAGACCACACCGCGGTGCTTCATGCGCTTGTACTTGCCGCACTGGCACTCGTAGTCGCGCTTCGGGCCGAAGACCTTCTGCGAGTCGAGCTCGTCGGCGGTGCGAATCGCGCCGTGCGCGTACTTGCGAATCGATTCGTCGGTCGAGAGCTCGGCGGTCGCGCCGGAGTTCGTGACGTTCAGCTCCACGCCCATCGCGCGCAGCCACGCCGAGACGACGGTGACGATTTCGGGTTGATCCACTCCCGACTTCGGCTTCTCGAAGAAGCTGAAGATGTCCTTCATGCCGCCGCCGCTCGGAGCTGGGCTGGTCGGCGCGACAGTCACTTCCGGGTCCTGCGGCGCTTCGAGGTAATCGCGCCCGGGATTTTCGCGCTTCACCAGCGACTCGTAGGCGCGCGTGCGAGCGTTGACGACGTCGGACTTCAAGTTGAGCAGCTCCCACGCGTTCCACGGCGCGTGCTTCGCGAGCGCGGCGAGGAGCGGCTTGCTCGCGCGCTGGCCACCCCACGACTCGCGGTCGTCGTACGGCTGCTGCGAGAACGTGTCGTACGGCCCGATGCTGCGCGCGTGCATCACGTCGCGCGCCATCACCGTCTTGCTCACGCGCACGCGGGAGCCGGGCGACACCGCGGCGCACTCGAGCTGCACGCCGGAGAGCGGACGAATCTCGCAGACCACGGCTGGCTTCCCGTCGAGTTCGAGCACGTCTCCCACTTCGAGCGGCCGCGTCCACGTCACCTGCACGCGCGTCTTCGGCCCATTCTTCGCAGCGGGCTCCTCGTCGTCGGCCTCGCGCATGAACGCCAGCTCGGCTTCGCGCGCGCGGGCGAGCGGTGTGTTGCCATCACCCGCGCTTGCCCGTTCCACCGCGCTGACGACGCCGAACGTCCACGCGGGCACGCGACGGCTGGTGTCGATGACGTCGCCGGCCTTCTCTCCGAAAATCGCGCGCAGGAGCTTTTCTTCGGGTGAGAGCTCGACGCCGTCACCGCGCTTCGTCACCCGGCCGATGAGCAGCGTGCCCGGCGCGACGACCGTGCCGACGCGCGCGATGCCCTGTTCGTCGAGGTGCGCGAGCGCTTCTTCACCGACGTTGGGAAGGTCGCGCGTGAGCTCGTCCTTTTCGTCGCGCAGCTCGAGCTCGAACCAGCGGTCGTGCGTCGTGACGAGCGTCTCAGCGAAGCGGGAGTCGACGACGCAGAACCCGGGGCCGAGTGAAGACGAGCCGATGGTGGCTTCAGCCGACACGGAAGCGAGCGGGCTCGAAGCGCCGACTGCAGACGGGTAGGGAATCATCGGCTCCAGTCCTCGAGACGCAGACCCTTCACTCGACCGAACTCACGCACGTTGTTGGTGACAAGCACCGCGCCGAGCGCGACGGCGTGGCTGGCGATGATGGTGTCGAGCGGGCCGATGGCCTTCCCGGGCTTCTCGAGCGCGGCACGCACGGTGCGGTAGACCGTCGCGATGTCGTGCGGAAGGTCGAGCACCGGCACTGCGTGGAGAAACTCGTTCACGCGCTCTTCGAGCTGCTGCGCGTGGTCGAGGCGCGCGAGACCAAACCGCAGCTCCATCTCGGTGATGAGGCTGACTCCGACGTTGGCGCGTGGCTGCCTGGAGAGGTGCTCGAGGACCTTCGGGTGTGTGGCCTTGATGACGAAGGACGCGATGTTCGTGTCGAGGAGAAACCGGCGCTTCATTTCAGCGCGTTCTTTCGCTCATGCGGAGTGTTGCGAGGCCCCAGGTCGAGACGCTCATCGACCTCGAGGCTGCGGAAGAACTTCAGGAAGCGGAGCGGCCACCCATTCGCGTCGGTCGCCTCGTCGATCGGGTCGAGCACCAGACTCTTGCCCTGGCGGTGAATGCGCACCTCGCGAACCGAGAGCCGGTATTCGCGCGGAAGCCGAATGGCCTGACTGCGGCCTGACCAAAAGACCTTCGCGGTGCTGGACACCGACGGCTTCGCCATCAGCGGAGGATGTCATATCTCCATGAGATATGACACGCGGCCCCGCCTCACTTCAACGCCAGCCACACGGCGAGGAAGCCGAGGCCGATGGCGAAGAGGAAGATTCCGCCGAAGAGCACAGCCGTCTTCCACCGCGCGCCAGCCACATTCGTGCGCGTGTCGGCTTCGGGGTCGGAAATCGGGTCGATGAAGTCGTCGCTGGCGTCGATCTCCTGCACCAGCGACTGCTCGATGACCGGCTCTTCGATTTCGCTGAACGTGACGCCGAAGCTGGTGCGCCGCGAGCGCGCCTCGAGGCCCGCGGGCTTGATGGAGCGCGGGTCCTTCGCCGGAGTCGGCGTGCCCATGTCGCTCTTCTCACCGCTCTGGGTGTTCACCGCGGCCTGCGGGTCGTCGCGGCCCGGGTCGGTGATGTCCTGATCATCCTGCGGGACGAAGTCGGCGCTCGCCAACACCGCGGTGTGCTCGAACGCGAGCGCGGTCGGCGGCACCAGCTGCACGCGGCGCGTCTTGTCGGCGTCGGGAATGTTGAGCGTCTTCCCGTACACCGCCTCGTGGAGCACCGCGTCCTCGCCCGACTTTTCCTTGCTGAACACGCGCGCGAGCAAATCGCCCAGGTCACGCTCATTCACGTCGGGCGCGTATTTCATGCGCAGCTTCTTCAACGCCTCGCCGAACTCCGTCGCGGTGTTGTAGCGGTCCTTCGGTTCCTTCTTCAGCGCGCGCAAAATCACGTCGTCGACTTCACGCGGCAGCGACGGCTGGTTCTGCGACGGCGCTTCCCACGACGGGTTGGCGGCCTTGCGCCAGCGTTCGATGGGGTCGCCCTTCTGCGGCAGCGCGTGCCACGAGAGCAGTTCCCACAGCATCACGCCGCACGAATAGATGTCGGCGCGCCCGTCGACGATTTGCTTCTTCGCCTGCTCGGGCGCCATGTACGTCAGGTTGCCGATGA
Organism: Archangium sp.; assembly: GCA_047600485.1. Classification (GTDB taxonomy): domain Bacteria; phylum Myxococcota; class Myxococcia; order Myxococcales; family Myxococcaceae; genus Archangium_A. Next base: position 7,188,430 of record JASGKS010000001.1, on the reverse strand, counting down.
CGACGCGCGGAGCGGTCTGCTCTTCCTTCAGCGTCGACTGCGCCGCGCCGAAGTCGATGATCTTCACGTCGCCGCGGTAGCTGATGCACACGTTCGCGGGCGACAGGTCGCGATGCACGAGGTGCAGCGGGTTGCCGCCTTCGTCCTTCGCGTCGTGCGCGTACTGCAGGCCGTGGCACACGCGCTCGCCGAGCAGCAGCACGATGCCCAGAGGCATGTCCAACTTGCGGTCGCGCAGGCGCTTGGTGAAGCGGCTCACCGTCTTCCCCTGCACGTATTCCATGCTGAGGAAGTACTCGCCGTTGACGTCGCCCATCGCGTACACGCGCGCGATGTTGTTGTGCTTGAGCCGCACGACGACCTTCGCTTCGTCGAGGAACCGGCCGACGAACGCGCGGTTCGCCACCAGGTTCGGCAGCACCTTCTTCACCACCACGGCGCGCGGCGCGTCTCCGCCTTCACGCGCGAGGAACACCTCACCCATGCCTCCCGCTCCGATTCGGCGGATCAGCTCGTAGCGCCCGAACGGCAGCGGCGCTTCGGGCGTGGGCTCCTGCAACATGAGGGCGGCACTTTGGTGGTGCGAAGCCTTCGGGGCAAGCGATTGGCGCTGCGGAGAACTCCGAGGTGACGGTGCAGGCCAGGGCGGGGTGGGCGCGAAGTTCGGCACCGCAGGGAAGCCCGGGTCCAGCAGCTCGTCGCTGCGGATGAGTTGCTCCAGGCTGTCAGCTTGCGATTCCATGGTCGGTGGTGGTGGTGAAAGGTACGAGGTTGTCGACACGTTGCGTCAAAAGTTGCGACGCTGCAACTGACGCAATGAAATCAATTGGTTGATGGCCAAATTCAGTACTTCGCCGTCGCGAAGCCACCATCGGGCAGCCAGAAAAGGAACACGTCGTCGCTCGCGCGAAGCAAGGTGTGATGGCCCTGCCAGGCAAAGACCTCGATGCCGTTGCGCCGTTCGGTGGCCACCACGTCGAAGCCGTCGGCCTGACTCCACGCCGGCCAGCGGGCCAGGGGTTGGCGCGGCGGCTTCAAGAAGTTGGGCGCGACGAAGAACACGGAGGCGGTCGGCATCACCTGTTGGAACGGGCGAGCGTGCGGAGACAGCTGCTCGCTCACGTGCGTCCACACCACGTGCGGCTCGACGCCGACCCACTCGTCCTGGAACGACGCGGCCAGCACTCTCAACCCGCCGGCGTCGTCGGCGTCGCGCTCGGCGAAGAGGATTCCGGTATCGAAGCTGGAAGCGCCGCAGCAGTCGACGACCTGGTCGTAGCCGTCGGTGTCGACGACGCGCACGCTGAAGCCGGTGGTCGCACGCACTGCGCTGGTGGTGGTGTGCACGCCGCGAAGCGCAGTCGACGTGACGTTGCTCCACTGGTGCGTGCGCGTGAGCCCTGCGTCCCACTCGTAGCGTTCGAGCGTGTCGCCGGCGACGTTCAAGAGCCACCACACGTTCTGCACCACGGCGAGCTCTCTGCCTGGCACGACGTTCACCGCGCCGCCGTCGAGCGGAAACCACGCGATGGAAGCGTCGGGCTGTTCGCACGCCGCGTGGCTTTCGAAGACCCATGGCCCCTTCGGGCAATTCACCGCGGCCGGGAGCGCGAGCGGAACGGGCTCGTCGGTGCGGCTGCGAATCACTTCGACGTCGACGGTGCGTGAGCCCAGGCCCGGGAAGAGCGCCGACACGCGCCATGTTCCCGGCGCGTCGGGCGTGAAGGTGACGGACACCGACACGACCTGACCGGTCACGCTCACGCCTGAAATCTGATCAGGCATCGCGACTCGATTGCCCGGAGCGGCCAGGTCGACCTGCGCCTTCGGCGTCGCGCCGCAATTGGTCAGCGGTGCCTCGATGGTGCGCGTGACGGGCAGGCCCTGCACTGCGCGATCTGCCAGCGGCGCGCGCAACGTGCGCTGGTCGGGAATGGGGTCGAGACACCCCTCGCCCTGCTGCGGGTCGGGGCACGCGCAGAGCGCGAGAGCGAGCGACGTCAACGAGAGCGCGCGCATCGTCACGGCTCGATGGGAGCGACCACCACTCCCGCGTCGGTGCTGATCAACACGTGCTCCGCTCCGACGCGCACCACGCGCGCGCGCGGCCACACGGTCCAGTTCAGAGCGCCGCTTCGTGGGTGAATGAGAATCGAGAGCGCCTGACGGTCGGCGGGGTCGACCCACAACGGCCAGCGCTCGAGCGGCTCGAGCGGTGCGACCGACGTGCGCGCGAAGACGTTGAGCGACTGCTGCGGCGGGCGGAACTGCGTCATCTCGGTGATGGGGCGCTTGAAGCCGCTGAGCACCGAACCCACTCCGAATTGCTGCCACACCACTTCATTGTCGAAGCCCACGACTGATTGCAGACACCCGCTGCACGAGAAGCCGCCGGCGACGCGCACCGTCTGGTCGTGCTCGTAGAAGAAGTACGCGGTGTCGAGGTCGGACGAGCTGAAGAAACCATCGACCGTGCCTCCGTCGATGACCACCGCAGTCGCCACCGAGTTGCCAACGTTCTTGCGACGCACCGCCGTGGTGCGCGTGTGAAGACCGCGAATCGGAGTCGAGCCGAAGCCGGTCCACGAGTTGGTGATGGTGAAGCCACCGTCGGCGTCGGGCACGCGGCGCTCGAGATTTCCGGCCAGCGTTTCGCTCCACAACACGTCACCGACCGCGACGAGACCGTGGCCCACGAAGCTGCTCACGCCGCCGTCGCTGGACACGACCGAGATGACCTCGTTCATGCTCTCGCACGCCACCGAGCTCGAGGTGACGGGCCACAGCGCCTTGCTGCACGAAACGCTCGCGGGAATCGCGACTGGCGTGCCTTGCCCTTCCCACGTGTGGAGGATGTTGAGGCTCGTGGTGCGCACGCCGAGCGAGGGCTCGAACACCGCGCGCGCGACGAACGTGCCGGCTTCTTGCGGCGTGAAGGTGGTGGAGATCTCGACGTGGAAGTCGGCGGCGCGCTGCAGCTGCGTGTCGGTGTGCTCGATGGGCTGGCTGTCGGGGCCGAGCACTTCGACGCTCACGCGCAGGTCGTCGGTGGCGCACGAGGTGAGCGGCGCGACCATGCGCAGCGTGATGGGCTCGCCCGGCAAGCGCACCTGCACGCTGGTGCCAAAGCCTCCGCCCGTGCCACCGCCGATGACGCCTCCGCCGAAGCCGCCCTGCGCGCCGTTGATGAAACCGTCAGAGGAGACCTGACTGCGCATGCAGTCAGGCGTCGGTGGTGGAGAGCAGGCGAGGGCGAGAAAGAATGCGAGACGGAGGAGGCGCATGCGCACGCTGTTCCTTGCGGAGCCCCAGGCCGGACTCGCGCTCGCGTTGTAGCAGAGAGTGTCGACTCAGGAGTTCAGGAGTCGACGTACAGCGTTCCACCGCCGTTGGTCGACGACGCGACGACACCCAGCACCATCGCCTGCAGCGCGTCGACTTCGTCCAACGTGCGGGAGATTCCGGGCGGCGTCGTCTTGCGCGCGAACTCGACGAACTCACGCACCAGACGCGAATACGCGACCAGCAACGCGAAGCGCTGCACCGGCGGCAAGCGCTGGGTCGCGGCGCTCGGGAGAAAGAAGGTGGCGAGCAACTGAGCGCTGTCGAACTTCTTGCGCGTGAAGAGACCGCCGCGTTTCTGAAGCTGCCCTTGCGCCAGGGCGCGCTCGCCGCGGCGATGCCAGCCGGTCTCGGTGCCCTGCTTGCTCACCACGTCGTCGAAGAACTGCGAGCCGATGGAGCCCGCGCGGTCGACGTCGGAGACGAAGAAGTCGAAGAGCAGCGACTCGAACTTCGCGTCGACGGGGTAGGTGACGAAGCGGTAGCAGCCCACTGGCTTGCCCTGGCCGACGACGCACCCCGCGCATGACGGGCAGCCCGCGTCGAACGTGCCGAGCGTGTTGATGATGTCGGCGTAGGTCAGGTCGCGCTCGACGCCGTTCACCGAGACGGTGATTTGAACCGCGGCGCGCTTTTCCGGCGGCACCTGCGACTCGACGGCCGCGCGATATGCCCGGAGCTTCAGCATGCGCAGGAAGCCGTCGATCCCCAGCGGCGCCTGCAATTCACAGCCAATGAACCCGATGTAGTCGGCACCCATGCACGTCGCGACCCCACAGCCGCGGTCGGTGTGAAAACCAACGCGTCAGCGCGCGCGGGCGATGCGCTTCACCGCTTCCTGCAGCTCCTTCTCGTCGAGATGACCGAAGCCGAGCCGCACGAAGGGAATCGCCTTGCCCGAAGGCATGTACTGGCGGCCGGTGAAGAAGCGCGCGCCGCGCTCGCGAGCGTTTCGAGCCCACGCTTCGACGTCGACGTCGTGCACCTTCGCCCACAACGCGAGCCCTCCGCGCGGCACGTCGAATTCGAGCGTGTCGCCGAGTTGCGCGCGCAGCGCGTGCACGAGCACGTCGCGTCGCGCCTGGAATTCGCGCCGCGCACGCAACGCATGGCGGAGCACTTCGCCGTCTTCCATCAACTCCGCGACCGCGTTCTCGAGACCGAGGTCGCCTTGCCGGTCGACCTGGCCGCGAATGGCGAGCAGCGTGTCGAGCAGCGTCTTCGGAGCGGCGACGAAACCCATGCGCAGCCCGGGCGCGACCGCCTTGCTGAGCGTGCCCACCAGCACCGTGACGCCGTACGGGTCGGCGCTCGCCATCGGGAGAACGGAAGCGCCGTCGAACTGAAACTCGTGGTCGTAGTCGGCCTCGATGACCGCGAACCGATGTCGCCGCGCGAGCTCGAGCAGTCGCAGCCGTCGCGTCGCCGACAGCGTCACGGTGGTCGGGTCGTGGCAATGCGGTGTGACGTACAGCGCGCGAATGGCGGTGCCCTTCAGCGCGCGCTCGAGCGCATCGACGTCGAGCCCTTCGCTGTCGACGCGAATCGGCAGCAGGCGCGCGCCGAGCAACGTGAAGGCCTCGCGCGCCGACGGGTAGCCGGGTGACTCGACGGCCACCACGTCTCCGGGGCGAAGCAGCGCGATGGAGAGCAGATGCAGCGCGAGCTGACTGCCGCGCGTGATGAGCAGTTCGTCGGTGGTGGCGTGCACTCCGCGGCGGCTGGCGAGCGAGCGGGCGAGTTGCTCACGGAGCTTGAGTGAGCCCGCGGGGCTGCCGAACGCGAGGGCGCGGCCGCTGCCCAGCTTCAGCGCTCGACGGTACGCGCGCGCGAGCAAGGCCGAGGGAAAGAGACGGGCGTCGGGCAGACCTCCGGTGAAGTCGAGCACCTCGCGGCCCACCGCTTCGAAGCTGCGCGCGGAGTTGTGAAAGGGCCGCAGCAGAAAGCCCGGCGTCGCTTTGCGAGTCGCGTGCTCGAGGTGCACGTGCACTTCGCTCGTCGGGAGCGTTCGCGTGACGCGCGTGTGCGAGGCGCGGCTCGTCTCGAGCCAACCCTGCTCGCGGAGTTCGTCGAAGGCGGCGACCACCGTGTTGCGATGGAGCTTGAGTTGCTCGGCGAAGGGCCGCGTGCCGGGCAAGAGCGCTCCTGCGGCGAGCCGCCCGCTGCGGATGGCGTCGATGAGCGAGCGCGCGAGCTGTTGAGGCAACGGTACGTGCGAGCGGCGATCGACCTCGATGTCGGGAAGCGACGTCTCCGAGCGCATGCGCAGGTGACCGTAGCCTCAAACTGGCACATGGAAAATGCGAGAACTGGACATGTTCTCATGTTCCAGCTGGCGGCAGGGTGCCGGCCCATGAAGACCAATCACTGGACTCTCTCGCTTCTCCTCCTCGCTCTCGCCGCGTGTGGCCCCGACGCGCAGTCCCGCATCGGCGGTGACGACTCCGACCTCGCCGAAGCCGAAGGTGAGCTGTCGCGGCTGCCTTCCGAGAACTTCGACGCCACCGTCGACGTCGGCTCGTGGAACGTGGAGTGGTTCGGCGACGCCACCCAGGGTCCGACCGACGAGCGGCTGCAGCAGCTCAACGTGCGCGGCGTGTTGCGCCAGATGGACCTCGACCTCGTGGGTCTGGTGGAAGTGGTCGACGAGCGCGCGTTCCAGCTGCTGCTCCAGGCGCTGCCCGCGTACGACGGCATTCTCGTGACCGACCCGCGCGTGACGGGCGGGGCGTCGTACTACTCGTCGGGCGAGCAGAAGGTCGCGTTGCTCTACAAGAAGCGCTTCACGCTCGACTCGGCGCGCGTGGTGGTGACCGAAGCGGCGTACGACTTCGCCGGCCGCCCGCCGATGGAAGTGAAGCTCTCGTTCACCGAAGGTGGAGCGGCTCGCACGCTGGTCATCGTCGTGGCGCACTTCAAGGCGATGGCGAACTCCGACGGGTGGACGCGCCGCACGCGCTCTTCGGCCGCGCTCAAGACCTGGCTCGACGCCACGTACCCCACGCGCTGGGTGCTGGTGGTGGGCGACTTCAACGACGACATCGACGTCTCGACGTACGGCGCGCGCACCTCACCGTTCTCGAACTTCGTCGCCGACGCCGCCCACTACCGCTTCGCGACCGAGGCGCTCACCGCGAACAACCAGTCGACCACCGCCGCGTTCCGCTCGACCATCGACCACCACCTCGCCACCAATGAGCTCTTCGCGCGCTTCGTGCCGGAGTCCGCGAAGGTGGTGCGCCCCGACACCGTGGTGACCAACTACGCGAAGAACACCAGCGACCACTTTCCGGTCATCACGCGCTACGACCTGCGCTGATTCCTGAATTCGGGAATGTGATTCTCAACGACGGGAATCACGCGGGCCGGCTCCCGAGGGTCCAACGACCCACAAGGAGCTGCACATGGGATTCGTCGTGTTGGTGGTCTTCGGAGTCGCGTTCGCTTTCATCGGGAAGTACCTCTACGGCGTCCTCATCGGCGCGGCGCAGGCGTGGAACCAGAAGGTGGTGCCGGCGGCGCAGCAGGCGGGCGTGCGCATCGGGCCGGGGCAGCACGGGTTTCAGCAACTGCTCTCCGACCGGCCTGATGGCGTGGCGACGGCGTTCGTGAACAACGGCGTCGCGTCGGAGGCGAGCGTCGCGGAGCACCTGCGCGGCTACAACACCAACGCGTGGCTCACGGTGGTGACCAAGCCGTACGTCGCGGGCTCGGGGCCGAGCTTCACCGCGAGCGCGGGCAAGGCGTTGCCTGACTTCTGGTCGCCCAAAGCGAAGGAATTGATGCAGCGCTCGGGCTCGCGCTTCGAGGTGGTGAGCGGCGGTCAGCGCATCACCATCGTCACCACCGGCGTGGTCGAGGCGCCCAACGAGGTCATCGACATGCTGGAGCTCGCGCACGAACTCGCCGTCGCGCGCTGAGCATCAGAGGTTGCTGCCCTGGAGGAGAATCGAGGCGATGCCGAACATCGCGTACGGCATCATCGCGCCGGCGGCCGCGTAGTCCTTCGCGAGACGCTGACCGGAGAAGAGCGAGAGGAAGGCGAGCGTCGAGAGCACGGCGCCGATGAACGCGAGGTGTGAGTCCCGGGTGAGGAAGACGCCCAGCGTTCCGGCAGCCGACGACACGCCCGCGAGCACTTCCATCACCGTGATGTTGAAGAGGAGGAACGTGCTGAAGCGCTTGAGCGGCGTCTTCGCGAAGAAGCCACCGACGTATTCCTTGTTCCCCTTCCAATCGAGGACCTTGTCGAGGCCCGACTGCAGGAAGAGCACTGCGAGGAAGGCGGCGGCGAACGTCTGCGCGAGCCACAGCGTCGTTGAGTGCATGGGCGTGGCGGCGTAACACGAAAATCGATGGCGCTCCCTCAGCTCGGTTTGGGTCTCTCGTCGAACGCGCAGACCACCGACGTGCCGAGACCGTTCGCGCTGCTCGACGCGCACCCGGGTCTCTTCGACTTCATCGAGTACTCCGCGCCCCTCGACGTGAACGCTGCACGTCGCGAGGCGTCGCTGTTTCCCGAGCTGGAAAAGCGGCGCGCCACGACGCCGATGCTGTACCACCCGGTGCATCTCAACCTCGCCGGCCCGGAGCTCGAATCGCCGGAGCGACTCGCGTTGCTCGCCGAGCACGTGAGCGCGGTGGGGAGCCCGTGGGTGTCGAACGACGTCGGTTGGTGGCACCACCAGGGCGTGCCGTTCCCCGGCTACTTGTACGTGACGCCGCGGCTCGACGCGGAAGGCCTGGCGAACGCGGTGGCGCACGTGCGGCACGTGCGTGACGCGATGCCGGTGCCGCTGCTCATCGAGAACCCGGTGGTGATGACGGCGCGCGGTGGAATGCACGTGGTGGAGTTCATGTCGCGGCTCCACGAAGCGACCGGTTGTCCATTGCTCATCGACGTCGGTCATCTCGTCTCGCATCAGCTCGCGCGCGGGTTGCCGCTGCTCGAGGGAATCGGTGCGTTGCCGTTCGCGCAGGTGGCGCAGCTGCACGTCGCGGGCGGCGTGGTGAATGGGAAGTTCTACGCAGATGATCACCCCCAGCCGATTCGCGACGAGACGTGGGCGCTGTTCGACGAGCTGAACCAACGCGCGTCGTCGTTGTGCGCCGTCACGTACGAGGGAGACGGTCACCCTGAACCCGTCGCGCGCCGCGTGTTGAGTCAGTTGCGTTCGAAGCTGCGCGAACGCCAGCCGCTCGTTGCGCAGCGCGGAGACGGCCGTGCGGAAACGCCGAGCGCTTCGGAGTGGTGGCCGTATTTTCATTCCATTCACAGCGAGCCGACGGAGGAACTCCGCTTCCGCCTCGCGGTCCTTGCGGAGCAGCTCGACCGTGAAGTGCCGTTCGCGCGCGCGGCCGTCGCTCCGACGCTGACGCAGCTCGCGCCGTTCGTTGCGTCCGAACACTTCGAAGCGCACTTCACGCACACCAGGCCACTGGCGGACACGTTTCTCACCTGGGCCGCCCGCGAGGCGCGCACCAAACCCGGAGCAGACGCGCTGGTTTCACTGGAGCTCTGGGCGCGCACCACCTGCGCGCGCAAAAAATTCGCCGAGCCGTTCGAGGCCACGTTCCCCGTCGACCTCACCGAAGCGCTCCACGCCGCGGGCTCTTTGCGGCGGCATCTGCGTGCGAGAGAATCGACGAGCATCGATGCGTGGGAAGGACTCCTTCACTGCGCGCGCCGAGCGGTACCGGGCCCATGGAAGGTCCGACTCACTCCCACTGCGAGTGGTATCCGCATCGAGGCGATTCAATGAACACGTGGCGCGAAGCAGCGACGAAGGTGCTCGCGAAGTTCGGCAAGGTGCGTGACCACTCGACGCGCGACTTCGGGCGCGAGCCGCACGCCGACTGCATCTCGGTGTTGATCAGCGGCGGCGGCGCGATGGTCGATCGCCACGCGGTCGAGAAGCTGAGTCAGGTGCGCCAACAACTCCCGCCCGGAACGGTGGCGTGGTTGGGAACGACGCGCTGGCTCGGCGCGGAGAAGAACGAAGGGCTCGTCGAACTCGCGGTCGGCGCCGGTGATTCACAGGCCGACATTCTGCGGCACGCGGAGAGCAATGGAATGAACCACGGCCTCGAGACGGAAGACGTCATCGAGCAGCTCGCGACGTGGCACCGCACGTACGGCGTCGACATCTTCCACGCTGAGACGGACACCATCGAGTTCGCGTTGTCGCGCGAGCCGGACGACCGCATGGCGTTCGCGAACGAGCTCTACGAATTCTGCCCGGACCTCGTCGACCAGGGCGTGGGGAGCGTCGAAGCGCTCGCCCAGTCGCTCGAGGTGCCACACATCTATCTGTGGTGGGACTGAGCGCTGATCTGAAAACAGCATTGGGTGGGCAGGTGGGGCCGGTGTCGCGCGTCATGCTCGTCGCGCGCTTGCCCCTCGAGCCTCGCGCGGAATTTTCCGAGGGGGGGTCGGTTGAAAAAAGGCCAGCCGGCTGGCCGAAAATCGACCGACCCCGGCGATGCAACTGAGGAAATCTGGCGCGAAGCTCGAGAGGCACGCTGGTGATGAGCGCAGGGCCGGCGAACCGAGCCTACTGCCCACTCAATGCTGTCTTGCTCAGACCAGCGAGTTCGCGACCACGCCCTTCGCGAGTGACGCATCACCGAAATCATCGGTGTTCGAGCCATCGGCCTTCTTGATGCCCATCGCGTTGATCAACGTGTTGAGCACCAGGTTGATGTTCTTCTTCTGGTGGTCGATGACCTGCCCGGTCTTCAACGTGCCGCCAGCCGAGCCCGCGATGATCCACGGCGTGTTCGACGCGTCGTGCGGAGGGCCGTCGCCCAAATCGTTCGTCCAGCACGCCGCGGAATCATCGAGCAGCGTGCCGCCATACGGCGACGCGTACGAGTCGAGGCGATCGAGCAGGTACTTGTAGAACGTGAGCTGCAGCACATCGACCTTGTGATGCAGGTCGACAGCGTTCGGAATCGTTTGCCCCTCGGAGCCGTCGGCGTAGATGCGATGGCTGATCCAGTGGAAGCTGGGGAGCTTGTCGCCGTCGATGGTGTACTCGGTGCCGTCGTTGCCGTGACCGACCTGCAGCGTCGCGACGTGGTTGAGCCGGCAGTTGAACGCCCACGCCGCGAGGTCGATGAAGCGCTGCACGACGGTCGGCCGGTTGTCGTTCGCCTCGGGTGACGTGATGCCGCGCACCAGCGTCGCCTGATCAGCCGGCAAGTCGCACGACATCTGCAACTCCATGTCGCGCACGGCAGTCAGGTGCTGGTCGAGGCGCTGCCGGTCCTTCGTCGAGAGCTGCGACTGCGCGACGAGGTCACGCAGCTGCGAGCGCACCAAATCGTTCACGCTCTTGCGGCGATTGGCGACGAGCTGCTGCACCTCGGGCGGCGCGCTCGAGAGCCCGGTGAGGCGCATGAACGCGCTCATCGGTGAGCGCTCGGCGGCGGCGCGTTGCTGCGGTGCGCTCCACGAGAGGCCGTTGCCGATGTACGTGTTCGTCGGGCCCGCCATGAAGGTCAGCGGAGCAGCGCCCGCACCGTTCAACTTGTCGCTGATCAACCAGTCCACCGAGCGGCCGAGCGCGAGCGGAGAGTTGCTGGTGCCTCCGGTGTGGTTCTGCGCGGTGAGCACCTGGGGAATCGCCTCGGCGTGGCCGCACGAGTTGCGAGGGAAGGGCAGCCGCACCTTCTTCACCATCAACAGCCGCGCTGCGTAGTCGCCGATGACGCTGGTCGCGCGGTCGACGTTGGTGACCTTCAGGTCGTTGACGGTGATGGCTCCGACCGAGCGCGGCCAGAAGCGTTCACCGGCTTCGCTGCCTTCCTGCACGATGCCGTTGCCGGCGCGCATCACCATCAGGAAGCGCTGCCGCATCGACTGCGCGAAGGCCTGCTTCGGCCACAGCCCCTCGAAGAACGGCAACGCGAGCGCGACGCCACCGACGCCACGCAGAAACCGGCGACGACTCCAGCGAGAGGAATTCATGGAGTCACCTGCGCCGGGCGCGTCTTGAAGGATTCGCTCTCGACGAGCAGCCGCATGATGTTGGTCACCGGAAGTTTGTCGGCGTGTGAGCTCTTGCCGACGCGGTTGATCATCGCTTGATCAGCCTCGCTCAGCCCGCGGCCGTGGAGGAACTGCACCCAGTTCTGCGCGTAGCAGCGGTGCGCCATCGGCTCTTCGGCCATCGCGTTCGACAGCTCGAGGGCTCCGTCGAAGCTGCGCGGCGTGACGCCGAAGTAATACGTGTCGGCCGCGTTCACCGGCAGGCCGTTGTCGACGTCACGCCAGCGGCCGAGCGCGTCGAAGTGTTCGTACGCGAAGCCCACGGGGTTGATCATCGTGCCGTGGCAGCCCGCGCCGCAGGTGCCCGCTCCGGTGAACTCGGTGATGCGCTGGCGCAGCGTCTTGGGAACGTTGGGGTCGGGGTTCGGCAGCGGCGGCACGTTGTTCGGAGGCGCCGGCAAGTTCGCGCACAGGATGCGGTGGTTCAGGAACACGCCGCGGTGAATCGGGTCGCTCGCGGTCGACGTGGCGTGCGCCGCGAGAAAACCAATCTGCGTGAAGAGCCCGCCGCGCTTGCCATCGCTCAGCTGCACGCGCTGGAAGTTGGTGTCGAACGTGCCGGTGAGGCCGTAGACGCGCGCGAGGTTCGAGTCGACGTAGGTGACCTGCGTGGTGAGCAGCTCGGTAAGGCCGCCGCCGTTGGTGAACAGCACGTCGTCGACGAAGCGAATCTGCTCCTGTCGCATCGACTCGCGCAGCGCGGCGTTGAACTCGGGGAACAGCGTCGTCGAGCGCGTGATGTCGGCGTACTTGCTCTGCTCGAGGAGCTGCGCGTGGAAGCTCTGTGTCGCCTGCTTCGCGCGCGCGTCGGCGAGCAGACGCACCACCTGCGCGGTGTAGCCGTCGGCGGTGAGCAGCGAGCCGTCTTCCGCCGCGTCGAGGAGCGCGTCGTCAGGCATCGACTGCCACAAGCCATACGAGAGACGGTTCGCCAGCTCGGTGGCCGAGAGCGGAATCACTTCGGCGGTCACCGCCGTCGACAGCTCGAGCCGGTAGAGGAAGTGCGGCGACTGCAGCAGCGCTTCGATGACGATGCGTGCACCACCGAGCCGCGCGCTCATCGTCGGGTAGTAGGTCGGACCGAGCGCGAAGAGCGTCAGGTACGCATCGAGCTCGGCGCCGGTGAGCGAGCGGCGGAAGGCGCGGCGGCCGATGGCGTCGATGAGTGCGCGGTCGTCTGTCGGCAACGAGCCGCCGGCCACGCGAGTGAGCGCCGCGAGGTCGAGCGTGGCACGGCGCGCGAGGTCTTCGGCGGCGGTCTGGTAGTCGGTGAACTGCGTGGCGGTGACGTTGAGGTCGCCGCCGTTGTTGCTGAAGGTGGTGCTCGTCGCGTCAGTGACGAACGCGCTGGTGATGCCGACCGACTGCTGCAGCCCGAGGAAATCGCGCGCGGTGTTTTCGTACTCGAGGTGCGAGAGCCGCGGCGCGCGTGACGAGTCGGACGGCAGCTCGCGCGGCGCGCCCTCGGGCAGGTTGGGGTCGACCGGACGCTCGACGCGCGGACCGATGAGTGAGCCTTCACAGCCCGCCGCGAAGACGGTGATGACCAACAGCAGGACCGGGCGCATGAGCCGCGCATTCTCCCGGTCCTTCGATGTGGGATGCAACGCGCTCCGGCGAGAGTGAAACCCAAAGGTGTTCACTCCAGTTCACACCCCGTGCGGGTCAGTCGGGCTCTTCCATCGAGGAATCGATGTCGGCAGCGTCCTCATCTCCACCTGCTTTCCCGTCGGCACCGAGCGAAATCACGACTGGCTCACCATTCGAATCGAGCCTCCAAACGAGTGCGTTTCCCCAGGGGTCCTTCGGCACGGCTTTCAACGTGCGGCGTTTGATCAATTGAGTGAAGCCCTGATCAGGCTCCGGGTAGTGACCAGTCGCCGCGCGATACATCTCGAGCGCGTTGGCGGCGGTCTTCACGTCTGAGAACGCGATGGTGCGCTGCGAGTCTTTGCTGACGCCGACCGCGTACACGGCGACGGCCGCGAGCAGCATCGACGCGATGGTGATGTAGACGACGATTTCGATGAGCGAGACGCCGCGACGCAAATGACGACGGTGGTGCATGACGGAGCTTTCGTTTCGAGCTCCCAGGAGCGCGCGCCACGGTGCGAGCGTCGTGCCGCGCTGCATCTCCCCGAATGACTTCGAGACGGGGCGGCTCGAATGGACAGGTCGTCATTCGCGAAGGCGCGCGAGCTGACGCGATGTCGCGCTATGCCGCGCGCCCATGGGAATGAGTCACGCCGCCGCGGTCTGGATTCCGGGGAACACGCACGACGCGTCGAAGCTCGAGGCCATCGTTCGCGCGAGCTGTGAGCACCCCGCCATCGACTTCGACGTCGCGACGCGCAGCGCTCCGCCGGCGACCTGCATCGTGGCTCCGCTCGACGAGCGTGAAGAGCTGCAGATGGACTTCGACCTGCTGTGCCGCACGGCCGCGGCGCTCGCGCGCGAGCTGGGCACACCGGCGTACGCGCTCTACGGTTTCTTCGGCTCGGGCGACTTCCTGATGATCAACGCGTTCGATGCCGACGGCGAGGAGTGTTGGACGAGCGGCAGCACCGACGAAGACCCGAAGGCGCCGTACTGGAAGATGATGGAAGAGGTCGCTCCGGGCTTCACCGACGACGTGCTCGGGCTGTGCATCAAGCCGGCGTTCGACCTGGGCTACATCGATGGGTGGAAACCGGGGCGCTCGTTCGTCGCTGACGTGCCGGGCGTCGACTCTGTCGAGGCGTTGCAAGCAGAACTGGCGTCGCGCTCGGCCGATGCGTTCAACGCGGTGCTCGAGCAGGTGCGCGTGCGTTCGTTCGAAGTCGTCCGCCCGGCACCGCCGAAGAAGAAGCCGGCTGCCGCGAAGAAGAAGAAGTCGGCGGCACCGAAGAAGAAGGCCACAGCGAAGAAGCCCGCCGCGAAGAAAACCGTGAAGAAGAAGAGTCAGCGCCGACGCTTGACCAGGTGACTCAGGGTCGCCGCGTCAGCGAGGTCCTTTGGTCGACCGGCCGCGAGTTTGTTCGAGCGGACTTCACGCGTTGCCCGTTCAGCGACGACAAGAACTCGCGCCAGTCTTGGGGAAGGTCCATGGAGGAAATTGCGCAGGGTTTCGACGGCCGCGATGCGTTCACGAACAGGGCGCTTGAGCCAGAAGTCGACGTCCGCCTCATCAGCAGCTTCTTTGCTCGAGAACACCCGAACGAGGCGCTTCATGAAGCGGTGAGTAGACCACAGGTCAGCTTGCGCGAGCGGCGCTCGTCCATGAGGCGTGCGCTCATCCTCTTCCTCATCATCGTCGTCATCGTCTGAGTCATCAGACGCACGCGCATGATTTGAGGAATTGAGCTCGAAAGAGCCACCGCCCCTCGAAGCTGTCTCATGCGTCGCCTCCCCGTCGCGTGCCGCAATCCGCGGCCCGACTCGGTCGGCTCCATGCACGGCTTCGAGGGGCGTTTTCTTTTTCCGACCTTCACCGGGGCAGAGCCCGCCCCACCACCAAGGAGGCAGTATGGGCACCACGAAGTTGCAGCAGATCAACGTCGGCACCATCGGTCACGTCGACCATGGCAAGACCACGCTCACCGCCGCGCTCACCAACGTCGCGGCCGCGAAGTACGGCGGCAAGGCGCTCGCGTTCGAGCAGATCGATCGCGGCGCCGAGGAACGCGCGCGCGGCATCACCATCACCATCAAGCACGTGCAGTACCGCACGGCGCATCGCAACTACGCGCACATCGACTGCCCGGGCCACGCCGACTACGTGAAGAACATGATCGTCGGCGCCAGCCAGATGGACGGCGCGGTGTTGCTGGTCGACGGTTCCATCGGTCCGCAGCCGCAGACCCGCGAGCACGTGCTGCTCGCGCGCCAGGTCGGCGTGAAGCACCTCGTTGTCTTCATCAACAAGTGCGACGTCGCTGATCAGGAATTGCTGGAGCTCGTCGAGCTCGAGACGAAGGACCTGCTCGAGCAGAACGGCTTCCGCGACGTGGCCTTCGTGCGTGGCTCGGCGCTCCGTGCGTTGAACGCCATGCGTGACGGCCGCGGTCTGTGCGACGACACGCGCAGCATCGAGCAGCTCCTCGAGACGTTCGACGCGAAGGTTCCGGTGCCGGACCGTGACGTGAAGGCTCCGTTCCTCATGCCCATCGAAGACGTGTTCACCATCGCGGGCCGCGGCACGGTCGTCACCGGTCGCGTGCAGCGCGGTGTGCTCCCGCTCGGAGCGGACATCGAGCTCGTCGGCGTCGCCGCGGGCGTGCCCACCAGGACGGTCGTCACCGGCATCGAGGCGTTCCACGAGGAGCGCACCGAAGCGGTGGCGGGCGACAACGTGGGTCTGCTCCTGCGCGGCGTCGATCGCGAGGTCCTCGCGCGCGGCGTGCTCGTCGCGATGCCGGGCACCATTCACCCGCACCGCTCGGGTGAGGCCGAGCTCTTCACGCTCACCGCCGCCGAAGGTGGTCGCCGCACTGCTTTCGGCTCGGGCTACATGCCGCAGTTCTTCTTCGGCGCCACCGACGTCACCGGCACGCTCGACGTGCGCGGAGGCGTGGTGACGCCGGGCGAGCGCGCGATGGTTGGTTTTGCACTCCAGCGCGCGGTGGGCATCGAGGCGGGCATGCGCTTCGCGCTCCGTGAAGGTGGCCGCACCGTCGGCGCCGGCATCATCACCGCCGTCGGCTGATTGAAAATCCCGGGGGAAATTCGCTGCGGAATTCCCTCGGGATTGTCAGGCGCGTTGACGAAATTTCCGAATTTTCCGGAATGGTTCGCGCCGACAAACGAGCACCCACGCTGATCGCTCGAGGAGAAATCACATGCTGGTGCGCTCTGGTTCGAAGGGAAATGCAGTGCTGCAGGTGCAGAAGGAACTGAAGGCCGCGGGCATTTCGCCGGGTCCGCTCGACGGAGACTTCGGGCCGAAGACCAAAGCCGCGGTGATGAAGTACCAGCGCGCGCACCACCTCGCGGTCGACGGAGTGGTCGGCAACAAGACGTGGTCGGCGCTCACGCATGATCAATTCAAGCCCGGCGCTCCCAGCAAGCCGAGCAAGCCCACCAAGCCGGGTTCGACGTCGCCGACTTCTCCGGTGAGCGGTCGCCCGTCCACCAAGGCGCAGAAGCTGCTCGCCGAAGCGCGCAAGCACCTCGGGTTCCACGAAGGCGCGGGCAATCGCAACCCGTTCAGCAAGGCGCTCGGTCGTCCGCCCGAGGCGTGGTGCGCCGACTTCGTCAGCTACTGCGCGAAGAAGGCCGGTCTGCACATCAACACCGCGTCGGCGCAGGGTGTCGCGGACGCCATCAAGAAGCAGGGTGGTTGGAAGGGCCGCAGCAACCCGCAGCCGGGCGACGCCGTCACCTTCCGCTGGGACGGGAGCCACGGCTGGGCTGATCACGTCGGCATGGTCGAGAAGGTCTTCAAGCGCGGCGGCAAGACGTACATCCAGACCATCGAGGGCAACTCGGGTGACCGCGTGCGCCGCAAGACGTACCTGGCGTCGTCGTCGGTCATCAACGGCTTCGGCACGATGAAGTGATCAAACGTTGATCACGATCAACAGGGCGCACGCGACCGACGCGGTGCCCACGAAGAACGCAACCGGCCGCTCCCACCACGGGCCGGGCACGAGACCGAGCTCCAACTTCACCGCGTGACGCAGCTTCTCTTTCGCCGCGAAAGAAGGAGCCGGTCCGTCTTCTGCCAGCTCGACGTCGCGCTTCAACGCGATGAACTCGCGAACGCAGCTCGTGCACTCGCTCACGTGCGCTTCGAGCTTCACGCGCTCCTCGCCGTGCAGGTCGCCGAGCTGCCACGCCATCAGGTCTCGCTTCATCTCAGTGCACGTCATCACGCATCTCCTCGCGCAGGCGGCTCACCACTTCGTGCAGCCGCGACTTCACCGTGCCGAGCGGAACGCCCAGCGTCTTCGCCACTTCGTCGTACGAGAGCCCGGCCGCTCGCAGTGACCACACTTCGTTGAGCGTCGGCGGCAACCGCGTCAGCGCACGCTGCAGCGCCGCGCTCGCCTGCTGCTTCATCAACAGCTCGTCGGGAGCGACCGCGAGGCCCGCTTCGTCTTTCGGCACCGCGTCGCCGCGCTTGATCGATCGTCGTCGATTCGCACATGCGTTGCGCGCGACGTCGTAGAGCAGGGCTCTGACGCGCAGCACGCTCTTCTCGCGCAACACCGAGATGAAGGTCTGGTGCAGCACGTCTTCGGCCTCGGCGCGATCTCCGTCGAGCTGACGCACGATGAAGCCGAACAGCGGCCGCTCGTAGCGCGCGTAGAGGGCGTCGAAGGCGGCGAGCTGACCTGAGCGCCACGCCTCGAGCAGTGCTTCGTCTGAGCGAGCGCTCAGGCTCACTGCGCGCCTTCTCGCGTCGACGCGACCGCGCACACCGCGCAGCTGATCAGCAGGAACGTCAGCATCAGCGTGAGGTTGTTCGACGATTCGGCGAGACCGGCGACGATGATCTTCATGCGCACGTCGTCGGTCGCGTCTTGCGTGTTGTGGATGGTGGTGCGCGCCGCGAGCACGAAGCCGAGCACACCGAGCACGCCGACCAGCGCCGCGAGCAGCTTGAGCGTCGTCCATCGGCGCGGCACGGGGCGAAGCGCCTGCATCGTCGAGAGCGCCGTGAGCAGGAACCCCGCGAGAAGAATGGGGAACATCGTCCAGCCGCCATCCATGAAGAAATTGACCATGTCGTCTCCTGAATTGAAGAAACCGCTCGCGCAAAGAAGTTCGCGCGTCGAAACTGCGGCCTCCCCATGAGCGGCTCGGAAAAAACGGTGGTCCCCGAGACGGTGCTCCTCGTCGACGACGAGAAGGCCATCCTCGACGTGCTGGGCATGGGCTTCAAGAAGGGCAACATCGAGACGCGCAAGGCGCTGTCAGCCGAAGACGCGATGATTCTGCTCGAGAACGAGAAGTTCGCCGCGGTGGTGACCGACAAGAACCTGCCCGGCAAGAGCGGGCTCGATTTGTTGCGCTACGTGCGTGAGAAGCACGCGTCGTGCGCGTGTCTGATCATCACCGGGTTCGTGAGCACCGAGTCGGTGCTCGAGGCGATGAAGCTCGGCGCTGACGACTATCTGCTCAAGCCGTTCGAGAGCATCATGCTGGTCGTCGAGCGCGTGAAGCACGCCATTGCGCACCGCCGCACGCAGGTCGAACGCGAGCAGCTCTCGAATTCGCTGCGCGACATGGAAAAGTCGCTGCGCAAGAGCGAGTCGACCGCGTTTCAGAAGGTGACCGAGCTCGATCTGCTGCAGAACGTGCTCGAGCTGAAGATCGCCGACGCGACGCGCGACCTCGAGATGAAGGTCGCCACGCTGCAGGGTGACCTCGAGCAGGAAAAAGAGCGTCGCCTCGCGCTCAAGAAAACGCTCCTCGAGCTGGCTGAGAAGGCCGACGACGCGTTGAAGAAGCGGCTGCAGGCCGAGTCCGAAATTCTCGGCTGATGATTTCCCGATGTGCCGCGTGCAATCGGCGGCTGCCCGACGAGGGTGCGTGCCGATGTGGTGTTCGTGCCGGCGTTCGCGCGCCCGACCCTCGGCTGTTCCTCTCGCTCGAAGAACACCTGGGCTTCGGTGAATCAGACCCGATTCGGCCTGACGCGCAGCTCACCGTCACCTTCGGAGGCGGTCCGCAGCTCGGTGAATACGCGCCGCTCGGCACGACGCTGCGGCGGCGCTTTCGTCGCAACCTCGAACTCGAGTGGTCGGCACCTACCTTCGCCGCAGACCTCGCGTGGAACGCGGTGCTGATTCTTTACTACCGCGGGCCGCTCAGTGAGCCGCCTCCCGGAGAAGTGCCGCCGCTCGCCTCGCTGCGTGAGCTGCGTGATGGCTCGGTGCCGTTGCTCGAAGCGCTGCTGCGCGCTCCGCCGCCCGAGCTGCGAACCCTCGAGGTTCACGCCAGCGCCAACGCGACGCGCATCCTCGAACGGGCGCGTGATTTTCCGGCGCTCGAATTTCTCGTGGTGCACTTCCTCGAGCAGGACGCGGGCATGGTCGCGACCGATGAATTGCTCGAGCGGCACGCGTGGCTCGACTGCCGTTCGCTGGTGCCCGGGACGTCGACCTTCGCGCTTCGGCGTTGATCAGTCCTGAGACGTCTCACGGATTGGCCGCTCGACTCGGCAGAAATCACGTCGGTTTGATCGCGGCACTGGAGCTGCAATGTCACGCGCCATGCGAATCGTGCTCGGAGTAGTGCTCGTGGTGCTCAGCGGCTGCGCGAGTGAGAAGGGGCGCGCGGCGTTCTCGGCCGATGGAACGTCGACGACGACTGCGACCCTCGAGGCGGGTGACGTCGACTTCTGGACGGACATCGATGCCGAGTGGGTCGGCTCGGCGACCATGCGTTACGACATCGTGCTCGAACAGGGCGGAGCTGAGGTCGCGCGCACGTCGTGCAATCCGCTCGGAGCGATGAACGTGAAGATGTCGTGGGTGGAGACCAACTTCGGTGATTCGCATTCGCGCAGCGGCAAGGGGAAGTTGGGCTGCTCGGTGAAAGTGCCGGCTGGCGGCGCGACCGACGTGAAGGTGACGCTCAGCAGCAGTTGGCCTGGGAAGGTCACGCTGAAGAAGGCTGACCTGGTCGTGAAGCAATAGGGTTGGGGTGAGGGTGAAATCAGTACGAGCATTGCTTCGCACTGAACGACGCAGGCACCACGGGCAGAAAGAAGGTCCGCGACAACTTGTCGCGCGATGCAGATCCGGAATTCACGAGCCGCTCCATCTCGGTGCGCTCGAGACAACCGAGATCGAAGTTCGGCACCGTGTCGATGCTCAAGCCGCAAGAACCATCAGGTCTGCAACACCCCTCGAGGTCGATGAAGTTTGCGGACTCCGAAGGACACGAGTCGCTCGCGCGGCCGACGTCACCGCCGCGAGGAACGCACTGTGTCCCGAAGATGAAATCGCTGCTCGCGCCGCAGCGTCCGTCGTCGGTGCAGCAGCCCTTCGCGCCGACCTCCGTGTCTTCCTCGGTCATCGGAGCGCACGCCGTTCCACCGCACGAGCTCGGCGGAGGAGGAGCCGGCGCGACCGCGACGTCGACACCTTCACGTGACGCGCAGCCGCACGCCGTCCACGCTCCCTCGGGTGCGACGCAGGTCATGGTCGCCGTGCCGGTGTTGCACTTGCACTCGCGCGTCTCGCCAACGGTGCACGGAATTCCCGAAGTCGCGCAGCCGCTGATCAGGATCAGGATGATCCATCTCATCGCAGCACCCCCGGCAACACGCCGCGGCTGGAGTCGTCGGTGAGATCTCCCAGCGTCGAGTGGCCGCTGACGCCGAACGCCTCCATCACCGAGAGGAGCAGACGCGTGTGCCGCTCACCGCTGGTGAACTCGAGCACCTTGCCGGTCTGAATCGCCCCGCGCGTCGCGTGGCCACCGCAGACGAAGAACGGCACCGGGTCACGCAGATGATTTCCGACCGCCATCTCGCTGCCCCACACCACGAGCGTCTCGTCGAGCAGCGAGCTCCCGTCCGCGCGCTTCACGGCGTCGAGCTTTCCGAGCAGCCGCGCGGCGATGCCGGCGAAGAACTGGTTGATGAGCACTTTGTCCGCGCGCGTGCCGGTGTGCATCGTGGTGTGCAGACCGAGGCCGGTGTTCGTCCCGGGGATGCGCAGACCGCTCGTGCTGTTGCTCAGCTGCACGGAGCCGACGTGCGTGAGGCCGCACTGCAGCGCGGTGGTCAGCAGGTCGAGCTGCAGGTCGAGCAGCGTCGAGAACTGTTCCGATGAAGCGAGCTGTTGGTCGTCCATCGCCGGTGGTGTCGCGGCCGGCGTGCATTTCGCCGCGGCGACCGCGTCAAGCCGCGTTTCGAGCGAGCGGATTCCGTCGAGGTGCGCGTCGAGCTTGTGCTGTTCGGTGGTCGAATACGCGGGGCGGATTCGCGCCACGTCACCCTTGATGAGGTCGAGCACGCTCTGGCGATTCGCACGAACGCGCGCCTGCGCTTCGGCGGTCATGCCGCCACCGAACAAGCGACGGAACACGCCCGACGGGTCGTCTTCGGGCTGACGACGGCCGTTGCGGTCGTAGATCATCACCTGTGAATTGCCGCCCGCTCCGAAGCCCGACTGCGACTGCACGCCGAGCTCGAGCGAGGTGAATGGCGCGCCGCCACCGCTGATGCGCTCGGAGATGAGTTGATCGAACGAAGGATGCGCCGAGAACGCGTCGTGCTTCGCAATCTGCGCTCCGGTGAACATGCCGGTCATGCCCTCGGCGTGCGCGGCGACTTCGTTGCGAACTCCGTTCTTGAGACCGTGCACCGCGAGAATTCGGTTCGCGAAAGGACTCAGCGCGCTCAACACTGCGGGCATCACCAGCTGCCCGTCTTTCATCGTCGGCTTCCACCCGGGCTCGAGTCCGTTCGGGTGGTACAGCACCACCAGGTTCTTCGGCGCGACGACGCCCAGCGACTGCGCGCGCACGAGTGACGAAGCGAACGGCAACAGCAACGAGGCCTTCAACAAGCTTCGACGGTTCATGGTGCGCGGCTCCGGAACGCATCGCTGGTGGTGATGGCGACGAGGAGGTCGGGAATCGCGCCGTCGTTTTCGAGGAAGCGTCTCTGCAGCGCCGACAGCTCGGGTTGATCAGCGGCCGTCTCGAGTCTTCCGAGTGAAAATCGATACCACTGCGTCACGTAGCAGCTGCGCGCGGCCTTCGATTTCGAGAGCCGTTTGATCAACTCCGCCGCGCTCTTCACCGGTCCGTCGAGCTCCGGGTCTCCGAGCGCGAGCGTGACGGTCGAGTCGATGGTCGATTGATCATCGAGGTCGGTGTCGCGCCACGCGCCCACCGCGTCGTAGTGCTCGAACGCCAGGCCGAGCGGGTCGAACACGCGATGACACCCCGCGCAGCTCGGGTTGTTGGAGTGCTGTTCGATGAGCTGCCGGCGCGAAAGCTGTCCGGTGGTGTCCACTCCAATCGGCTCGAGGTTCACGTTGGGCGGCGGAGAGCCCAGCGGCATGCACAACACGTCGCGCGTGAGCACCACGCCGCGTTGCGTGGGCGAGGTCCACTTCGGCTGCGCGTGCTTCGCGAGGAACAGCGGCTGCGTGAGGAGGCCGCCGCGCTTCGCCGGGTCGAGACCCACCATCACACCCGGCAACGTCGGCTTGAGTCCGTAGATGCGCTCGACGGGCGAGGGCACGAACGAGAACGGAGCGCTCATCAGCGTCTCGAAGCGGCCGTCGCTACGGCGAATCACGGTGTCGAGAAAGAGAGACGTCTCGGCCGCTGTCGCGTCGTGCACGTCGGGGCTCCAGAACGGGTAGCGCTGCGGGCTCTTCTCGGGCGCGTCTTCGAGGTTGAGCCACTGCAGATGAAACGAGTTGAGCGCCGCGACGGAGCGGTCATCACGCAACAGCCGCCACGTCTGCGTCGCGATGCCTTCGCTCGTGTCGAGCTCACCGCGCTCGGCCGCGTCGAGCAGCGCGTCGTCGGGAATCGAGCCGCGCAGCATCAGGGCCAGACGCGTCGCGACCTCGAAGCCGCTGAGTTTCGGTTTTCCGAGCTCCACCACGTCGATGAAGTTCGGCGACGCGAGCACGGCGGTGAGTGAGAGCGTGAACGCCTCGCGCACCTCGCGGCCTTCGAAGAGCGAATCGAGACCACTGCGCTCCGCATCGGTGAGCGGTCGTCGCCACGCTCGCCGCGCGAAGGCGTGCAGCGCGCTGCGAGCACAGTCAGCGGTGAGCTGCTGACAGCCGGTGAGCTTCTCGGCTTCGGGCGCGGCCTTCGTGGCGAGTGACTCCGCTGCCGCGAACGTGAGGGACGTCGAGCGGAGTCGGCAACGCGACGACGTTGGTGGCGAACGGACCGCTTCTCTCATCGGCGGGAAAGCGCGAGGCGGGCGACTCCGTCCACCCGAGCGGCGCGAAGAGTTCGACGATGGCGCGGTGGTACTGCGAGCGCGTGAGCTTGCGGAGGGGCGCGTCGGGCTGCACTCCACTCGGCGTCGAGGGCGGAGGCGGATTTCCGGAGAGGCGAACCGGCGGTGCTTGTCCGACACAGCCAGACATCGCGACGAGAAATACAGCTCGAATTGCGCGGCCCATGCTCGTCGGTGAGCGACGCAGGCGCGCGAATTCATGTGGCGCTTCGGTGGATCGTCTTCGATTTCAGCGGCAACCAACGCTCGCAACTTTCCTCGCGCGCGCGGGTGCGTCCTCGTAAATCCCCCGCATCGTGAGGTCCTTCCGCGCCGCCCTGGTCTCGTCGTTCACGTTCGTGTCGTGTGCCACCTCGGGCCTCAAGCAACAGGCGCCCATTCCTCCGTACGAGCTGACGCAGCTGCAGGGCGCGACGACGCAGAGCGCGGAGCTGGCGACGTCGTTGTGCGACACCGCGGGTGCGCGTTTCTCGGGAAGTCCGGGTGAGACGCGCGCGGTCGCGTGGGCGGTCGAGACGATGAAGCGGCTCGGTTTCTCGAACGTGCACACCGAGCCCGTCACCGTGCCGCACTGGGTTCGTGGGCGCGAGTCGGCGCGCATCGTCGCTCCGTACGAGCAGACGCTGAGCGTCGTCGGTCTGGGTCACAGCACGTCGACGCCCGAGGGCGGAGTGGAAGGTGAAGTCGTCGAGGTGGAGTCGCTCGATGCGCTCGATGCCATCAAGCCCGGCTCACTCACCGGAAAGATTCTGTTCGTGAACGTGCCGATGCGGCGTGCGGTCGATGGCTCGGGCTACGGCGCGGTGGCGCGCATTCGTCGGTTGGGTGGCATGCAGGCGCTGGCGGGCGGTGCGGTGGCGTCGTTGATCAGATCAGTCGGGACTGATCAGAACCGCCTGGGTCACACCGGCTCGCAGGGGCCCGACCCGGCGAAGATCCCCTCAGGCGCGTTGGCGACGACCGACGCCGATTTGCTGCACCGCTTGTTGAAGAACGGGCCGGTGAAGCTCTCACTCACCTTGCTCTCGCGCGAAGAGCCGCCGGTCGAGAGCGCGAACGTGGTCGGCGAAATTCCCGGGCGTGAGAAGCCCGAAGAAGTGGTGCTGCTCGGCGCGCACCTCGACTCGTGGGACCTCGGCACCGGCGCCATCGACGACGGAGCGGGCGTCGGCATCGTGCTCGACGTGGCGCGGTTGATGACGACGTTGCAGCGCGCTCCGAAGCGCACCGTGCGCGTGGTGTTGTTCGCCAACGAAGAGAGCGGGCTCGCGGGCGGCAAGGCGTACGCGAAGGCGCACGAGACCGAGCTCGAGAAAATCGTCATCGGCATCGAGGCTGATTCGGGCACCGACAAGGCGCGCGCGACGCGAATTCTCGCGAGTGATGCGGCACGCGAGAAGTTCCTCACGTGGGCTCCGTGGTTGGTGCCGCTGGACGTTCGCGTCGAGCAGGACCATGCGGAAGGCGGCGCCGACTTGAGCGTGCTGCGTGCCGCGGGTGTGCCGGTGCTCGACGTGCGCCAGGACGCGTCGAGGTACTTCGATTTCCACCACACCGCGAATGACACGGTCGACAAGATCGACTCGGCGCAGATTGCTCAGGCGACGCGCGCGTACGCGTGCATGGCGTGGCTCGCAGCCGAGCAGGATGTGGATTTCGGTCGCGTCGCGGCGGATTCGCGCGAGCGTAAGAAATGATCAGGTGTGCAGAACGATGCCGACGGTGCCGGCGGTGTTGATGCCGAACAGACCCGTGGTCGTGTTGATGCCCGCCGACGTGCCCGACAACCGCAGCCCGAGCTCGACGTTGAAGCCGAGGTTCTTCGTGAGCAGGTACTCAGCGCCCGCTCCGAAGCCGACGGTGCCGCCGAGGCCGAGTCCACTGCCACCGGCCGTCGACACGAGCAGACCCGCGCCCGGGTGCAGGTAGCCGACGAGCGCTCCGGCAGCGCGCTGCTTCAAGTAGATGCGCACCGAGACTTCGATCGACGTCGTGAACACCGCGGTGTTCGCGCCCGTGAGCGTGATGGCCGGCGTGAACAAAATCGCGACGCGGTTGAAGCCGATGCCGAACGACGCCGAGCCGCCGAAGCCCGCCGTGCCGCCTGAAATTTCTCCGTGAAACTGCATGCCGGTGCCGACCACGTCGCCCGCGGGCACGACCGCCTTCGCCACGGGCGCGCCCGTCATCGGAGGGGCCGACCACTCGTTGGGATTCGTGCCGCCGGGAGGTGGGTTCTGCGCAAACGCTGCCTCCGCCGAGAGCATCACCGCGAACACCGCGAAGTACCTGGGAGTGGTCATGTGCGGCTTTGAAGCACCCCGCGCTCGAAATGCACGCCCGAAACATCGCTGACAGGCTTTTGTCAGGGTTGGTCCCGATGATGCGCACATGACCAACACCACTTCTTTCCAGCTCGAGGCGCCGTTCGGGTTTTCTCTTTCCGCTGTCGCGGAGTTCTACGCAGGGTTCGCTCCGATGGGCGGAGCGGCGCAGTTGCAAGAGCGCGGGCTGCAGCTCGGCGTTCGACTCGACGGCACGTTCGACGCGGTGAGCGCGACCTTGTGGCAGCGCGGCTCGCAGCTTTCGGTCGAGGCGATTGGCACGACTGATCAGCGAGCGTTGACGAATCAGCTCTCGCGCATGATGGGTCTCGACGCCGATGGTCGCGCGTGGGCGGCGGTCGGTGAGCGCGACGAGGTGATGGGGCGGCTCAAGAAGTTCTTCCCCGGTTTCTTCACCGCGGGCTTTCCGTCGCCGTACGAGGCGGGGTTGAGCGGAGTGCTCTCGCATCGCAGCTCGGTGAAGCAGGCGAGCGCGTTGCGAAAGCGGTTGGCGCAGGCGCACGGCTCGCTCGTCGGAGGACTGCATCTCGTGCCGTCTCCGCAGCAGTTGCTCAAGGTGAAGGCGTTTCCCGGAATCGCGAGCGCGAAGATGGACGTGCTGCACGGAATCGCGCGCGCGGCGCTCGACGGAAAGCTCGACCCGGCGCGTCTGCTCGCGATGCCGACCGAAGCGGCGCTCGAGTCGTTGCAGGAATTGCACGGCGTCGGGCCGTGGACGGCGGCGCACATGCTGATGCGCGGCGCGAGCGTGAGAGACGTGTTGCCCGTCACCGAGCCGCGGGTGTTGCGCGCGTTCGTTCACGCCTACGGCCGGCCGGAGTCGGACTACGCCAAGGTTGCCGAGCAGTGGAGGCCGTTCCGCATGTGGGCGGCCATCGTGTTGGTGCGCAACCTGGCTCGCGAGGGGCAGTGGGCGGCGGTGCCCGAAGATTTTGAGCGTCGCGGGCGCAAGCGCGCGTGATTAAGAGAAGCGCGTGCTTCACGCCTTCTTCGATCCGTACTTCGTCGTCGTTCAGTTGTGCGCCGTGGTGATTGCGGTGTGCTGGCTGCTCTCGGTCGTGACCCGCGAGTACTCGTGGGTCGATCGCATCTGGTCGATCATTCCCGCGGTGTACGCGTGGATCATCGCCGCGCAGTCGCAGTTCGCGTCAGCGCGCGTGGTGCTCATCGCCGTGCTCACCACGCTCTGGGCCGCGCGCCTGACGTTCAACTTCGCGCGCAAGGGCGGCTACAAGAAAGGCGGAGAGGACTACCGCTGGGCGATTCTCCGCGAGCGCATCGGGCCCGTCGGCTTTCAGCTCTTCAACGCCACGTTCATCGCGCCGTTCCAGAACATCCTGTTGCTGCTCATCGTCGCGCCCATCATCACCGTCGCGAAATACGAGTCCGCCGGGCTCGGCATCGCTGACGTGTTGCTCGCCGTCGCGTTTCTCGCGTTGCTCCTCGGTGAGACCGTCGCCGATGAACAGCAGTGGCGTTTTCACAAGGCCAAGGCCGAACGAAAAGCGCGCGGCGAGAGCGGCCCGGAGTTCTGCACCACCGGTCTGTTCCGCTTCTCGCGTCACCCGAACTTCTTCTGCGAAGTGTCGCAGTGGTGGGTGGTGTACGGCTTCGCTGTCGTCGCGTCGGGCGAGTGGCTGCACTGGAGCATCGCGGGCGCCATCGTGCTCACCGCGCTCTTCCAGGGCTCGACCAACATGACCGAGGGCATCTCGAAGTCGAAGTACCCGGCGTACGCGGAATATCAGCGCACGACCTCGCGGCTCATGCCGTGGTTTCCCGCGAAGTGAAGTGACGTCGCAATCGGTGCGCGGCTTCGGCGTCTTGTCGCCGTGGCCCGCCGGGAGCGGCGAAGACTCGTGGTGGCGTTCGGCCTGTCGCTGCTGGTCCACGTGTGTCTGATTGCAGTGGCCTTGAGCAGCGAGCGCGCGTCGCCGCCTCCTGAAGAGCCGCAGCGCATCGTGCTCACCGAGATTCGGTGGATTGAATCGAAGCCGGAGCCGAAGCCGGAACCTGCGCCGGTGGTCGTGACCGTGGCTCCGTCGTCGTCGAAGAAGAAACGTTCAGCGCCTGCTCAGGCTCCAGCGAAGCCAACGACTGGTGCGGCTGGCACCACGGACGTTCCCGTCGAAGCACCGCAGCTCAGCGCTCCATCGACCGACGCGATTCCGACCGTCGTCGCCGAGTCTCCGCGCGGCCGCACGCTGTACCCGAGCGACATGCCCTCGAAAGAAGAGCTGCTCGCCGATGAACAGGCGCGCGTCGAAGAACGCGTCGGCGGTTTCCTGAAACACGGCTTCGCTCAGGCGCGCGCGAAGAACGGTCTGCCTGATCCCGCATACGGAGAGCTCGGCGTCGCCCTGCGTGCGGCCACCGATGACGTGCCGCAGTTCATCGACACCAATTCTCCGCGCGAAGTGGGAAAGGCGTTCGCTGAGAGCTGGCTCGCCGGCGCCGAGCGCTACGGAAAAACGGGAGCGCCCTACGCAGAGCCCGAGGGTCGCCTCGAGAGCATCGAGAAACCGAGCGCGCTTGCGTCGGCTGCGGCCGCAGGAAGTCCCGACGCCATCAACATGGTCAATTTTCTGGCGGCGGGCGCGCGCATGCAGGAATTCGCCGACGGTCGCGCGGGCCTCGAGCTCTACGCGCTGGTCGAAGTGCATCAGTCGAACTCGGGTGCGGTCGAGTCGGTGAAGATGATCAGCCCGAGCGGCTTGAAGCCATTCGACGCGTGGGTCACCGAGAAGGCCAACGAAGTCGCGCTCCGCTTCACCTACGACGGAGGCACGGCCAAACACCCGCTGCGCAGCGTCTGGCGCTTCGACGGCATCATGAAATTCCGGCGCAAGCTCAAGCCGAAGGACCTCGACGGTCGCGCCGCGGTGGGAATGATCGCGATGCAGGTGTTGAGCGCCTTGAGTGCGATTGGCAACACCACGCCGCCGGGCCAGCCCGGAATGCCCGGCTCAGAACCGCGAGACCTCGGCCCGCGCATCCCCGGAATGCTGGGGCGTTTTGACGAAATGACCGGCGAACTCGACATGGTCGATTTCACGAACCCGACCTACGACTGCAAAGTGACGCTCCTCGAAGCGGACTGAGTTATTGAAGAGGAGTGCTGCTTCAGCGCTTCCTCACCTTGTTGCTCCTGAGCCTGCAGCTCATGGTGCTCGGTGTCGGAGCAATGCCCGAACGCGAGTCGTGCTGCTGCGTCGCGCGAGGCAAGGCGTGCAAGTGCAAGTCGCACGCGAAGAAGCCACCGGCTGGCCCGTGCGTGTCGAAGAAATCGCCGGGGTGCGGAACGCCGAATGAAGTGACGTTCTCTCCGCTCACGTGGGTGTCGCTGCCCGAACCGGAGCCCGTCGCGCGGTTGATGCCGTTGCAGCTCGAGCACGAGTGGGAAGTCGTTCCCTTCGAATCACTCGAGAGCAGTGAAGTGAGAGCGCCGCCTCCGCGAAGCGCGAGCTGATCAGCTCACCGTTTCGTTCTCTCTTCTTCATTCATCGGAGTTTTTCGTGTCGAGATTTCTTCTCGCCGCGTGGGCGTTCGCGCTCAGCGGCTGCGGCGTTGCTGCGGCAACACCGTCGACTCATACCGTCGTGAGCAGTCGCGGGCTCGAGACGCGCCTCGTCGAGCTGGCCAGCATGACGCGCGGTACGAACGCAGTGCGCATCGAGCGCGACGAGCCACCGGACTCGCTCGAGGTCGTGACGTGGATGCCGGCGATGGGCCACGGCAGCTCGGTGGAGCCGGTCGTCGAGCGTGACGGCGATGGCTTCAACGTGTCGCAGCTCGTGCTCACCATGCCCGGCACCTGGGAGCTGCGCTGCACGCTCGGAAGCGACGACCACGCGACGTTCACGGTGCAGGTGCCATGAAGCGCGTGCCGGTCGCGCTGCGAATCGGCCTGGCGCTCGCTGCGGCATCAGCGCCCGCTGTCGCGCACGCGCAGGCGTGTTGCGCAGGAGCGAGTCTGCTCTCGCCGGCACGCCTCACTCCCTACGAGGAAACGCTGGTGGGCTTCGAGCTGCGCTCACTCACGCAGTTTGGAAGCGCCGACGCGCGCGGCCACTTCACACCGACACCGGCGAACAGCGGCAGCGAAGACGTGGTGCTCACGCTGCATCACACCCTGCGCGTCGGTGAAAACGGCCAGCTCACGTGGTCGCTACCGCTCGACGTCGGCGCGCGTTGGATTCCGGGTCTCAACGAAGGTGCCATTTCACTCGGAGACGTCGCCGTTTCGTTCCGTCACGACTTCTTGCTCGCGGGTGAATCAGCGTCGCGCCCTGGCATCGCAGTGCTCGCGTCGATTCTCGCGCCGACTGGAACCGCTCCCGAGAACGCTCACTCGGTGCTCGGCGCAGACGCGGTCGGTTCCGGCTCGTGGCAGGCCTCGCTCGGAGCAGGAATCGAACAACGCTGGGGGCAGCTCACCGCGCAGCTGATGGTGCTCTTGCAAGAACGTCTGCCGAGAACGGCGCTCGGGTTGACGCAGGTCTTCGGCCCGGGCCTCTCGCTCGGTGGAGCACTCGCCTGGAGCTTCGAGTCAGAGCTCTCGCTCGCGCTCACGGCCAACAGCACGGCTTCGCTGCCCTCGTGGATCGACGGAAAATGGAGCCCCGACACGGCGCGCTCGCGCACCACGGCGGGCCTTGCCCTCGCCACTCCGCTCGGAGAACGGTGGCGACTGCAGGCCTCTCTCTCGGTGGTGTTGCCCTTCGCGCTGAACGAGCTCGCGACGTTCAACGCCTCGGTGCTGTTGATGAGGACGTGGTCATGATCAGCCTCGCGCTCACGCTGCTGATCAGCGCCTTGCCGGCTGATCTTTCGACCGAAGTCTCGGCGCACGACTTCACGGTGGTGTGGTTCTTCTCCGCTGAATGCCCCGTGGTGCGCGCGCACGATGCGCGACTGATCGAGCTCTCGAAGCAGTTTCCCTCGGTGCGCTTCATCGCGGTCGACGCGCAGACCACGGCCACACCCGAGCGCGCGAAATCCGCCGCGGAAAAACGCGCGTACCCCTTTCCAATCGTGGTCGATGAGAAGGGCCTGTGGGCCGACGCGCTGGGCGTTCGTTTTTCAGCGACGGTGGTGGTGATCGATCGCTCCGGTCGCACTCGCTACTTCGGCGGCGTCGATGATCAACGCGTCGACACCACGAGCGCCGAACCGAAGCCGTACCTGCGCAGCGCGCTCGAAAAACTGCTGGCCGGAAAAGACCCCGAACCCGCAACCACACGTCCGCTCGGTTGTGTTCTGAAAAGACCGTGAACTGAAACCCGGCGACGGTTGTCCCATTCCCATCCTCCCTTTC
The DNA here is from genome assembly GCA_047600485.1 of Archangium sp. GTDB lineage: Bacteria > Myxococcota > Myxococcia > Myxococcales > Myxococcaceae > Archangium_A. Next base: position 7,157,444 of record JASGKS010000001.1, on the reverse strand, counting down.
GTGGGAGCCGTTCAGCCGGGAGTTCAGTGCTACGAAGGTCGTCCTGATGAGGCAGCGAATCAGCCGCTGGTGGGGGCTCGTGCGGCGCCTGTTTCCGCTGCGCATCGCTGCGCTGGTGCTGCTCGGCCTCGCGCTCCTCATCATCTTCGTGTTCAGCCCGAAGGAAGGCGACTTCCTCCTCTATCCGTCGGGCGTGGTGGCGAGCGGGCTCATCGCGGTGTGTGCGCTCATCGTGACGGTCGGCACGCTCTCGCTGCGTCGCCACGTGAAGAAGCTCGAGGTCGGACTTCCTGAATCGCTCGAGACGCTCGCTCCGAACGGCACCACGTTCCGTTTTCCGTCGCTGCGTCGTTGGCTGGTGCTCGACATCTCTCTGGAGTGGATCGACCCGGGCCACGCTGACGTGAAGCTCGAGTACCTCGACGGCGTGTTGAGCGAGGTCGTCACCATCAAGGAACGCGGCCGCTTCTCGCGACTCACGCGGCGCTTCACGGTGAAAGACGTGTTCGGCCTCGCGCAGCTGAGCTTCGACGTGACGTGGGACTGCGCGCTGCGCGTCACTCCGGCGGCGGCGAAGCAGGGCGCGACGCTCGCGGCCGGTCGCTCGCAGGGTGACGCGATGGCGAACCCCACCGGCCGCACCGAAGGCGACATGGTCGAGATGCGGCAGTACGCGCACGGCGACCCGGTGCGCCACGTGTTGTGGAAGGTCTACGCGCGCTCGCGGAAGTTGCTGGTGCGCATGCCGGAACGCGCGCTCGCTCCGGGTCCGGTGAACGTCGCGTTCTTCGTCGCGGGCCCCGAAGACGAAGCGACCGCGGGCGCAGCGCGGCTCTACATCGAGGCTGGTTTGCTCGGCACCGACCTCGTGTTCTCCGCCGACGGCTCGTCTTCGCCCGCCCGCACGCCGGGTGAAGCCATCGAGCAAATCGTCGACTCCGGAAAGGTGAAGGAGAACGGAGGGCAATCGCTGGAGACGATGGCGTCGCAGATCGACCCGTCGCGCATGCACTCGTGTCTCTTCTTCGCGCCGCCCGTCGACGGCCCGTGGCGCGAGCGCATGATGAGCTTCGTGCGCGCGCGCGGCCTCGACGCGACCATCATCATCGGCGTCGACGAAGCGGGTGAAAAACCGCCCGCTGCGAATCGGCTGCAGTCGTTCCTCTTCCAACCTCCCGCTGAGCTCGACTCGCAGCGGCCGGGCCTGGCGAAGTTGCGCGCCACGTTCGAGGCCGAAGGGTTGCCGGTGCGGGTCATTCATCGCGCGACGGGGCAACTGCTGTGATTCGCGACTCGCGCACGATGTCGATTTTGAAGGCGCTGCTCCTGTCCGGAGCCGTCACCGTCTACTTCTGGTCGCTCGCGACACCGCCGGGGTTGATGGCTGCGATTGCCGGCGTGCTCGGCGCGTCGTGGCTGGCGTTCAAGCTCGAAGACGCGAAGCTGCGCATGGGGAGCTGGGTCGCCACAGGCGTGGTGCTCGCGCTCGCGGGCCAGCTCTTCGCGGCGCTGCTCTCGTCGTTCGCCAGCTTCCTGCCCGCGGGCTTCACGCTGGTGCTCGCCGATGCGTTGGTACTCGGGCTCACCACGTTCGGCTTCTTCCTCGCGCTGCGGCTCGCGTCGTCGCGCTGGCACGCCGTTTCGGTGCTCGAGCTCGCGGTCGTCATCGGCGCCGTCGCGCACGCGTTCCGCGACCACCGCCACATGCGCATTCACCAGCCGCGCTTCTTGAGCGACTGGGCGTGGAGTCACGGCATCGAGCCGGAGCCGGTGCTCGCCGTGCTCGGCGTGACCGCCACCGCCATCTCTGCGCTCTTGCTTCTGCGGGCCAGCCGCGCGCGCCGTCTCGCCGCGATGATGTTGCTCTTCGTGGGCGGCATTCTCGTGTTGCTGCTGAGCCAACCGCCGAAGGTCGAGGTCTCGAAGGAAGACGAGCTCGGCGTGCGCGGCGACGAGAACAGCAAGGACAAGGACGACAAGAACAAGGACAAGAACGGCGGTGGTGGGAGCAGCGGCGGCAAACCGCCCGAGCCCATCGCGGTCGCGGTGTTGCACGACGACTTGCCCGACGCGGACGCGCTCTACTTCCGCCAGGCGGTGCGCTCGAAGCTGGTCGGTGACCGGCTCATCGAAGACGCCGCGGGCACCTTCGACACCGACGTGCCGACGCAATTCCCCGCGGGGAAACCCATCGACGTCGTCACGCCGCAGGTGCCGTCGTTCCACCGCAAGCTGCGCACCTCGATGTATCTGCTCGCCGACCACGCGCAGTTGTTCGGAGTCGGTTTTCCGACGCAGTTCGCTCCGCTGCCGAACCCCAACCCGCGTCGCTTCGTCGCCGCGTACGATGTGCAGTCCGACTTCGGGTTGCGTGGCGTGGAGCGCATGTTGGGCCGCACCGCGGTGCCCGAAGACTGGAGCGCCGAGCGGCTCGCGCACTACACCGAGTACCCGAATGATCCGCGCTACCGTGAGCTGAGCGACGAGATCATTCGCGACACCGACCCTCGCTTCGTCGGCGACGACATCGTCAAGGCGCTCGCCATCAAGCAGTGGCTCGAGAAGGAAGGCTTCTATTCGCTCGCCGAGAAGAACCTCTCGGGCGACGACCCGGTCGCGACGTTCCTCTTCGGAGAGAAGCGCGGCTACTGCGTTCACTTCGCGCACGCCGCGGTGTTCCTGCTCCGCTCGCAGGGCATTCCGGCGCGCGTGGCGATTGGGTACGGCGTCAGCACGCAGCAGCGCGGCGCGGGCTCAGCGGTGCTGATCTTCGCGAACGAAGCGCACGCCTGGCCGGAGATGTACGTCGACGGCGTCGGTTGGGTGACCTTCGACATCGTGCCGGAACGCAGCGACGAGCCTCCGGCGGCGCACGTCGATCAAGACCTCGAAGCGGCGCTTGGAGAATTGGCGCGCGGCGAGCCGCCCGGCCTCGACGACAAGACGCCGCTCGTCATTCCGTGGGAGCTCATCGGCTTCTCGGTGTTGGGCGCGCTCATCGCCGCGACGATTGCCGCGTTCGTCATCAAGTCGTACCGCCGCCTGGCGACCGCGAATCATCGTCTGGTGTACCGCTCGGTGCTCGACGCGCTGTCCGACCTCGGCGCGCCGCGGCTGCCCGGAGAGAGTCGCGAGCGCCACGCCGAACGGCTCGCGCCGAAGGCTCCGAGCTTCGTGCCGCTCACCCACGCACACCTGAAGTTGGCGCTCGGTCACGACGACGCGGCGACGAAAGATTCGATGCGCACGCTCGCGCAACAGACGCGCGCGGAGCTGAGCAAGTCGTGGCCGGTGTGGCAGCGCGTCGGCGGCTTCTTCAACCCCATCGGTTGGTGGTTCACGCGATGAATTCCTCGAGGAGAGCAGACCCATGTTGAGTGCGATGACGTTGGACGACGTTCGCAACACCGCCGCGCGGCTGAGAGATCGCATCCGCTACGACGTCATCGGCCGCGACGACATCATCGAGCTGGTGCTCATCGCGTTGTTCGCCGACGGCCACGTGCTGCTCGAGGACTACCCGGGCTCGGGCAAGACGACGCTCGCCAAGGCGCTGGGCAACGGCTTCGTCGAGATGCCCGCCAAAGACCCCGCGTCGATTCCCTCGTTCCGTCGCGTGCAGTTCACGCCCGACCTCTTGCCGAGCGACGTGACGGGCGTGACGTTGTTCGAGCCGTCGACCTCGACCTTCTCGTTCCGCCGCGGCCCGGTGTTCGCGAGCGTGCTGCTGGTCGACGAAATCAACCGCACCTCGCCCAAGGTGCAGAGCGCGCTGCTCGAGGCGATGGCCGAGAAGCAGGTCACCGTCGACAACGTGAGCCACCGGCTCGACGACCTCTTCTTCGTCATCGCCACGCAGAACCCGCTCGACTCGGTGGGCACGTACCCGCTGCCGCTCGCGCAGCTCGACCGCTTCCTCTTCAAGCTCTCGATGAAGCACATCGACGCGGCGAGCGAGCTGCAGGTGGTGAAGACGTGGGGACAGCCGCGCGCAGCGAATGGCAATTCGCAGTTGCCGCAGGTGCAGCGCGGTGAGGTGTTGGCGGCGCGCGCGACGATGCGCTCGAAGGTGGCGGTGTCTCCGGCGATTCAGCAGTGCCTGGTCGACATCGCGCAGGGCCTGCGAGACCCGAAGCGCACGCGTCAGGGCGTGTCGACGCGTTGTCTGGTGCAGGCCGTGCCCGCGCTGCAGATGCGCGCGGTGCTCAAGGGCCGCGACTTCGTCTCGTCGGAAGACATCGAGGCGCTCTCGGGCCCGCTCTTCCAGCACCGCCTCGAGCTGATGCCTGGCGTGCTCGGTGACGTGCTGGTGAAGGACGCGATGCGCGCTCCCATCGAGAAGCTGTCGCGATCGACGCTCGGAGCGGCGTGATGCTTCGAGCCGCGTTCCTCGCCGTGGTGTTGCTGGGCTCGGCCGCCGCGCGCGCCGCGTTCGGCGATGCCTTCACGGCCGACGAACGCGCGCTGCTCGACGAGGTCGACCAGCAGCACTTCATCAAGGCGCGTGACAAGGCCGAGAAGATTCTCGCCGGGAATCCGAAGTCGTTCCCCGCAGCGTGGGCGATGGCGCGCATTCACCACGACGAAGAAGGCAATCACCCGCGCGCGCTCGCCTGGGTGCGCAAGGCGGAGAAGATTCTCGACGACGCCGACCGCGAGTGGGCCATCAAGTGTCTGCTCGAGGAGCACTTCATTCTCGCGGAGATGAACCGCAACGAAGAGGCCATCGCGGTGCTCGACGGGTTCGAGAAGAAGTGGGGCCCGCCGCCGCCGTACCTGCGCATCTGGCCGCTCTTCAAGTCGGGGCACATGAAGGAAGCGCGAGAAATCGCCACCAAGCTCGCCGCGAGTGACGACGAGGGCGACCGCGCTGACGGCTACAACGGTCTGCTTTCCATCGCGTTCGAGGAGCACGACCGCGAAGGCACGTACAAGTGGTCGATGGCGGGCGTCGACGCGACGAGCGGGAAGAACTGCACCATCGTGCGCAACGCGGCGAGCGCGGCGTTCACGCGGCTCAAGCTCGACGAGGCGGAGCAGCTCTCGGCGAAGGCGCGCAAGCTCAAAGACTGCATCGACCCGGTCGACAATCAGATTGCCTCGCTCGCCATCGTGATGGGCCAGTTTCAGCAGGCCGTCGCCGCGCTCGAGTCGTCGAAGAGTTCGTACATCGAGAAGCGCTACCGCCCGCACTTCGCGCTCGTGCGCCGCGGCGTGCTCGTCGATTTGCTCGAGGCCGTCGGTCAGAACAAGGAAGCCGAGAAGCTCGCCGCGGAGCTCTACGGCCAGCAGCAGCGCATGGGCGCGTCGTCGAGCTCGATGGAGATCGAGCGCCTCACGCGCGTGCTCCGCTACGACTTCGCGCTCGATGGTCGCATCACGCAGTTGGAAGAAGAGATGGCGATGGCTCCGCTGCCGTCGGGGCCGACCGCTCTCGCGTCGGAGCTCGCGCGGCTCGTCGCGGCTCGCTGGGAAGTTCGTCGCGGGTTGATTCAGTTGTTGAGCGGCGACGACCGGCTCCTGCTGCTGACGCGCCCGGCGATGGGCGAAGTGAGCGACTGGTCGCACTGGCGCACGGGAGACCTCATCGAGGTGGTCGGCACCGGCGTGATGCGTGCGTCCATCAAGCGTGCGCGCGAAGTCGACGCGAAGTTTCCGGAAGCCACTCCGCTCATCGACGCGCTCGAGGGCGAGGTCGCGTGGCGCGAGGGAAATTGGAAGGAAGCGATTCGGCTCGCTGAAGCCGCGCTCGCGAAGATGCAGAAGCGCGATGCGTTGTGGCGGTGGCGCGTGATGGCGTATCGCGCGGGCTCGCTGGTGAAGCTCGGGCGCAACACCGACGCGCGGGCTGATCAACAGGAACTGCTGCAGCGCTGGCCGACCGCGTTCCGCATCATGCGACTGCAGGTTCCGGTAGTGGTGAGCAGCGACTCGAGCACCACCGGCAAGGACGTCGCAGATCGCCTCTCGCGTTCGCCGCGGTTCGACGTGCAGGAGAAGGCTCCGTTCCGCATCACGGTGACGGGGCGTGGCAACAGCAAGGCGGTCGATGCGTGTCTGCTCGACGACAACGGCTCGCAGCTGGCGTGCGCGAGCGGTGATGATCCCGACAAGGCGATCGAAGCGTTCAACAACGCGGCGTTCTCTCCGAAGGTTTCGCTGACGCAGAGCGATTTGCGCAGCCTCGACGGGAGCCCGGTGCGCGTGGGCGCAGACAAGGCGCTGAAAGGGTTGCTGGGTCCGTGATGCGTGCGACGTTGATCATTCTCTTCGTCGGCACCGCGGCGCTCGCTGATCAACGCGAGTGCGAGAGCAAAGGCGGCAAGTGGGCCGACGTGGGCGGTCTGTCGGGTTGCCGCGTGAAGGGGCAGAACGACGGCGAGTGGGTGAAGAAGCTCGGCGGCGGCCAAATCATCGAGCGCACCACGTGGAAGAACGGCAAACGCGACGGCGCGTCGGAGCGCTACTACGACACCTGCCAGCTCCAGGAGCGCGGCCAGTGGAAGGACGGCAAGCGCGTCGGGCCGTGGGTGTTCTTCAACGACGAGGGAAAGAAGGAGCGCGAGGGCTCGTTCACCGACGGGCGCGAGTCGGGAACGTGGGTGCTCTACCACCGCGAGACGGGCCTCAAGCACCTCGAGGGTCCGATGGTGCGCGGCTTCCCCGAGGGAATGTGGACCGAGTACCTGCCGCGCGGAGACAAGTGGCGCGAGGTGCAGTTCAAGAGCGGGCGCCGCGTCGGTGAAGGGCCCGATGCGTGCGACAACAAGGGCGGCGAGTGGGTCGTCGACTTCAAGCAGCGCCGCGAAGGCTGCTTCGTGAAGAACCGCGAGGACGGTCAGTGGCTCGGGTACGACGGCAACGGGAAGCTGCGGTGGCGCGGCATGTATTCGAAGGGTCGCCAGAGCGGCATGTACGAAGAGTTCCACCCGACGGGTGAGCGGCTGCGTCGCGGGCTCTACGACGACGGAGTTCCCGAGGGCCGACACGAGTGGCGCGCGGTCGACGGCACGCTCTATGGCTCGTCGACGATTCGCGACGGCACCGGCTCGTGGACGGTGTTCCACCCGAACGGGCGCATGGCGGAGCAGGGCGCGTTCGAGAACGGTTGTCCCATCGGGCCGTGGCGCACGGGCACCGAAGAAGGTCGCGTGATGGTCGAGGAGAACTATTCGAACTGCCGGCGCGACGGCGCGTACACGTGGTTCCACACCAACGGTCAGCGGCGCTTGGTTGGCCAATACAAAGAGGGCCGCGCGGTCGGTGAGTGGAAGGCGTACTACAGCAACGGAGACCCCGATTGGGTCGGCCACTACGAGGACGGCGACCGCTCCGGTCAGTGGAAATTCTGGCGCTGGGGAAAGCAGCTGAAGTCGGAAGGGCCGATGGAAGGCGACATCCCCAACGGGGTGTGGACCGAGTACCACCCGACCGGCAAGACCAGCGAGACGGGCATGCGCGTCGGCACCGCGAATCAGGGCGAGTGGAAGACGTTCTGGTCGACGGGCGAAGCGTGGCGTGACGTCGAGTACGTCGATGGTCAGGACCAGGCCGACGCCGCGAAAGAATGCGCGCGCATGGAAGGCCACTGGACCGCCGACGGTGAGAAGCGAACGCTCGGCTGCATGGTGTGTCGCGCGCGCGAAGACGATTCGATCGACATGGTGCCGATGGGGTTGTGGACGTTCTGGCACCCGAGCGGCGGCATCGAGAAGCAGGGCTATCTCACCGAGGGAAAACCGAACGGCGCGTGGAAGTACTTCCACGACAACGGCGCGGTGATGATGGAAGGCCAGTTCGATGGCGGCATCGAGGCCGGCGTGTGGCGCGGCTCGTGGAGAGATGGCGCTCCGCGCTTCGAGGGCGCGTACGCGAACGGTCTGCCCGAGGGCACGTGGACGAGCTGGTACGCGGACGGCGGCGTGCTGTCGGTGGGCCGCTTCGACCAGGGGCAGAAGGTCGGCGAGTGGAAATACGACAAGCGCGGCAAGCTCGTCGTCGAGACGCAAGCGGAACGCGACAAGCGCAAGAAGGTCGTCGACGCGGGCGTGCCCGATGCGGGCGTGCCGACGCTCGATGCAGGTGAGTGAGTGGGGCTGCTCGGCAAGGTCGTGAAGTGGGTGCTCGGCGAAGATCTCGCTGAGCAGCGCGAGGCCGAGAAGAAGAAGGAAGCCGCGAAGCCGTTCGAGCGTCCGACACATCGCAGGAACGAAGGCGATGGTTTCGACGCGCAGCCGCGGGCGCAGAAGGAGGCGCTCGGATCGACGGTCGATGTTCCGGTGCAAGGTGTGGTGGCTGATCAGCCAGAGCCCGGTGCGGCTGCGAGCGGGTTTACGGCTTCGTTCGACGACCTCAAGGACCTCGTCGACGAGCCGATCGAGCCGCGCGGCGAGTTCATTCCCGAAGGCGGGATGTCGACTGAGTCGTTGATGCGCGAGTTCGATTCGCTCGACGCGGACCTGCAGGTGGCGGCCGTCGAAGCGGCGGCGCGTGCTGCGGAGGAAGAGTCGCGCGTCGCGGCCGCTGCTGTTGCTGTTGCTGTTGCTCCGATCGATGCGTCGACGCAGGCGTTGATGCGTGAGTTCGAGCCGGTGCAGGCGCCGGCGCCGGGTGAGGTGGCTGAGGTCGTCGCACCGGCGGAGGTGACTGCGAGCGCGGCGGCGGCTTCGGTGGTGCCGACTCCGGCGTGGTTGATGCGGCCGACGGTGGATGCGGCTCCCCGAGCGGCCGTGGTTGCGACGACCCAGTTCGATGCGTCGGTCGATGATCTCGCGGCGCAGATGGAAGCGGCGGAGGCGAAGCGGAGCGTCGTTGCTCCCGGTGAGATGGCGACCGAATCGCTGATGAGTGAGTTCGATGCGCTGACTCCGGAGGCGCAGGCTGAAGCGGTCGAGCTCGAGGCGCAGCGACGCGCGCTCGTGGCTGAGGCTGAGGCGCGGAAGCAGGCTGAGGCGGAGAGCAGCTTCGAAGCGGCGGTGGATGCGGTCGCAGTCGTTCCGCCGACGCCGGCGTGGCTGATGCCGGCGACGAGCGCGGCGCCACGGGTGGTTGCTCCGATTCCGGCGGCGCAGATGAGCACCGAGTCGTTGATGAGCGAGTTCGAGTCGCTCACTCCGGAAGCGCAGGCTGAGGCGGTCGAGCTCGAGACGAAGCGACGTGCGCTCGCGGCGGAGGCGGAAGCGAAGAAGCGTGCGGATGCGGAGAGCGTCGTGCTGCAACCCGCGTCGGCGCCGCCGACTCCTGCGTGGTTGATGCCTGCGACGAGTGCGGCGCCGCGAGCTGCTCCTCAGGTTCCGGCGGCGTCGATGAGCACCGAGTCGCTGATGGGCGAGTTCGAGTCGCTCGCGCCGGAAGCTCAGGCGGAGGCGATCGAGCTCGAAGCGAAGCGACGTGCGCTGGCCGCGGAGGCGGAGGAGAAGAAGCGCGCGGAGACGGCGGCGAGTGTGGTTCCGCAGCCAGGGTCAGCTCCTCCGACGCCCGCGTGGCTGATGCCTGCGACGAGCGCGGCGCCGAGGCCTGCTGTTCCGGTTCCGGCGGCGTCGATGAGCACCGAGTCGTTGATGGGTGAGTTCGATTCGCTCGCGCCCGAAGCGCAGGCAGAGGCGATCGAGCTCGAGGCGAAACGGCGCGCGCTGGCCGCAGAGGCGGAAGAGGCGAAGCGTCGAGCAGCAGCGGCTGAGGTTGCATCAGCCCCTCTCCCCGGCCCTCTCCGCGCTTCGCAAGGAGAGGGAGACGATGACTGAGTGGACGTGGCTCCACGGCGAGCGACAATCCGCCGCGTGAGTGAAGAGAAGCAGGGGGAGCTCGAGCCCGAAGGTGATTGGAAGCGCTTCGCGCTCGTCGCTTCGGTGCTGGTCGCGTTCGGCGAAGGCGCGTCGCGGCTGCTCACCACCGTCCTCGGAGGTCTCGTCGGCGAAGGCCCTCTCAAGGGTGCTTTGATTCCGATGGTCGTCGGCTTCGCGCTCGTGCTGATGGCCGTCCGCGCGCGGCTGAATCCGTTCGCGACGGGGAAGGGCAAGCTCGGCCGCGTCGCGCGCGCTCTCGCCATCGTCGGCGCGCTGCTCTGCGGAGTCTCCGCCTGGGCCGGAGCCGCTCGCGAAGGTTCCTCGGTGCTCGGCGGCGTGCTCGCATTTCGCGTGACGAAAGACGGCACGTGCGACGGCGGAAAATCGCCGAGCCGGCTCGCGCTGCATCTCCCCGAAGAAGTCGTTCAAGGCGCGAAGCTCGCGCTGCGCATCTGCCGCACCGGCTCGCTCGAAGAAGTCAGCGTCGATGCGAAGGACTTGAAGCTCACCGTGCAGGTCGCGAGCGACGACACCTCGTGCGTCGACGTGACGTTCACCAGCGGCTCGTCACACGTCGAACTCGACACCTGCGCCAGCACGCAGGCCGCCGACGCAGAAATCTCAGCGCCGCGCATCGGCACGACCGAGTTGAAGGTCCGCACCTGGGAATCGCTCGGCTGGTTCGCGAAGCGCTCGTTCTGAACTTCCCCGCGAATTGCACTCGGACGACGAGCATTCCGAACATGTGCACGCGAACGACTCGATGGTGTGTCTGGCTGACCGCGGTGCTCGCGAGTGGTGCGTGGGCGCAGAGCGACGGTGGGCTGACCTGGCGACACGTTCCCGCAGGAACCTTCGTCTTCGGCTGTTCCGATGAGCTCGACGGCGGCTTCACTTCGGTCGGAGCGGCCGCGAAGAGCACGACTCAACGCATGCCTGCGCTCTCGATGACGCCGCAGCGCATTTCGGTCGGCGAATATCGAGGCTGCGTCGATGCAGGCGTGTGCTCACCCGCCGCCGGAGTGAACTGCGACACGCTCGAAGACGCGCTGCCCATCACGTGCGTCGACTTCGAGCAGTCCGCGAAGTTCTGCGCGTGGGCGGGTGGGCGACTGCCGACCGACGTCGAATGGGAATACTTCGCCGACGTCGGCTCCGAGCTGATTGGCTTCGTCGACGACAAACATGGCGCGACGGAATGGGTGCAGAAGGCCGCGAATTGGCCGCGCGGCTACGAAGGAACGCGCGGCGGTCAGGAAGACCTCGTTCCGCAGCCGCGCTGTTCGCGTGGAGCCGCCATGCGCGACGCGCACACGAATCGCATCGGCTTTCGCTGTGTGCGCGAAGGAAGCGTCACGACGGTCGCTCCGTTTCCGAAGGTCGTCGCGCCTGCGCCGCGCGTGATTCGCAACTTCGTGAGCGAAGACCGCCGCGTCCTGCTGCGCGAGAGGTTGAGCGACGAGCAGTCGAAGAAGACGTTCGCGGTCTGCGCATCGGAGGTCGTCGCGCTCGGGAAGTTTCTCGAGCAGACGAATCGCCAGCTCGGAGGTGCGGAGTCCGGAGGCCCGCATGCCGTTCCACACTTCGCGTACGCGGTGAGCTGCGCTCCGGTGTTCATCATCGAAGCGAACGACATGCGACCCGGTGCGTTTCGCGCGCTGGCAGCCGAAGTGCCGTCGGCTCCGATTCGTCACGTCGCTCCTCGGCCGAAGTGGGGAGACGCTCGCTTCGACGCTCGCACGTGCACGGTCGCTTCGAAGACGAAGTCTCTCGCGCTCGGGCCGGCACCGAACTGTTCGCTGCAATTTGCTGGTGACCTCAACGACGACGGAATCGCAGACGTGATGGTCCAACACGACGCCGACATCTGCCGCGCGTGGACGCTGGCGCTGTCGTCGAGCTCGGGTTGGACGAAATTCGCGAGCGACGTGGTCTGGTGCCCGGACTGAGCGCGAGTACCATCGCCCACGTGAGGGGACTCGGACTGGTCGTGGTGTTGCTCGCGCTGTGCGCGTGTCCGCAGAAGGACGTGATCGACGCTGGCACTCCGCTTGGGCCCGATGAAGACGCGGGTACTGAGGCGGTGGATGCGGGCATCGAAGCTCCGCCTCCCATCGTCGAGGGGCCGGACGCTGGTCTGCTCTGGGTGCAGGGCACGTTTCGCGTCGCGGGCGGCGGCGCGGAAGGCGTGGTTTCGCTGCACGAGCGCGGTGCGTCTGATCAATGTGAAGCGGGCACCGGACCCGAACGCACCACGACGCGCGCGAACGCCAACGCGTTGATCAACCCGAAGCGACAGGCGACCGTCGCGGGCTTCGTGCGCTTCGTGTTCGGTGATGCACAGAAGGCGAAGCTGCCCGCCGAGACGCCGCTGTGCGTGCGCTACTTCAACGGCAACGCGCAGTGGTTCCTGGTGCGCGAAGTCGACGCGACTGCGGAAGGCGTCATCGACTTCGGCACGTTCACGGTGCGCGGTGCTCCGACGATTCGGCGCGTGACGAGCGGCGGCAACGGCGCGCTCAAGGCGGAAATCGACTCGGTCGCGGTGTCGAAGCGCATGGAGCTCATTGACGCGCTCGAGGCGAGCGGAAATGCCGAAGCGGTGAAGAGCGAGCGGTCGCGCATGCTCGAAGAGTTCGGCACCGACAACACGTACAAGTTCGACAAGAAGTTGAAGCCGAAGGACAAGGCGGCGCTCGGCAAGCTGTGCCGCACGGGCTGCAGCGCGGCCGACAAGAAGCGGCTCGATTTCGCGAACGATCTTCCCGGGCTCTGATCAGCGCGCACAGGTCTTGCGCAGTTTCACGACCTTGTCGCCGCGCAGGTCTCCGCTGCCCGCCTGCATCTCGTTGGTGAGCCGGCACTCGACGCCGCGCGGGGTTTGTTCACATCGCACGTCGCTGAAGATGAACGCGAAGTTCATCATTCCGCCGACCGCCTGGATGCCGGTCTTCGAGAGTGCGTCCCACAAGCGTTCGGCCTTCGCGCCCGTCACCATCGGAGCGTGGCAGCCGTAGGTCATCTTCACTCCGGGCGGCCCGGAGCCGAGGCTGCAGCTCAGTTCTTCCATCTTGAGGGTCGAGTTCGAGTCCGTCGGGACCCCGGCGGCGACCAAAGCGTCGAAGACCCGGCGCGCGTCGTCGCATTGCAGAACGTGATGCGGCTTGTCTGGCTCGGCCTGCAGCAGCATCGCGAGGAGAAGGAAATTCACGGTCGCCGAACGCTCGTGGTGCGCGAGTCGTTCCCCGCTCTTGCGAGTCGAGGCGAAACTCGGATTTCCTCTCGAGCGTGTGGGCGACGATGAAACCTGGCGTGTTCACGGCGATGGTCGCCGCCGTGACGACCGTGACTCCGTTCGAGCTTCTGATCATTCCGCTGGCGCCGCTCGTCTACTTCATCGTCGTGCATGTCCTGCCGTCGCAACGACGCGCGCAGAGCGCCGCGGTCATGGCTGCGACAGCACTCAGCGTCTGGACGGTTGGGTTGGTGGCGCCGCTGAAGCACGACGATCTTCAGAGGCTGACGCTGAAGTCTCAGTGCGTGCGAAGCGGTGTCGTGTTGTTGCAGTTGCACGCATTCGAGGGGCGCGACCGCGAAGAGGAGATCTGCTTCGCGACGACGACTCCGACGAACCGCGAAGCGATTGATCGACTTGCCGCGATGGGCATTCGACTTCGCACCGGCTACTGCGGGACGAGCGCGACGCTCCTCTTCGGTGCGCACCCGATGTCGCGCCGAATCGTTCGGGACTGATCACTTCCCGATGCAGAAGCGCTGGAAGATCGCGTCGAGCAATTCGGTGCGCGAGTCGCTGCCGTCGAGCTCGGCAATGGCCGCCAGCGCGAGACCGATTTCTCCGGCGACTACTTCGAGCGTCGAGACGGAAGCCGCACTGCTGGCGCGTTCGAGGGCTTCGACCAGCTCGCTCAGCCCGCGCACGTGACGCTCGCTGCTGCTGACCACGGCTCCGGCGAGCGTTCCGCCGAGACGGGCGAAGAGGGCTTCGCGCAGCTCGTCGAGGCCTGCTCCCGATTTGGCCGAGATGCGGAGGGAACCATCGCCCCTCACCCCGGCCCTCTCCCCGCTTTGCAGGGAGAGGGTGTCTTGTTTGGTGTGGACGATGAGCGCGTCGCTGCGCGTCGCCACCGCGCCGGGTGGCACGAGCTCGACCGCGACGTCAGCCGTCGCCAGCGCTTCCTTCGTGCGCTCGATGCCCATTGCCTCGATGCGGCCTGCTCCTTCGCGAAGGCCAGCCGTGTCGACCAGCGTCACCGACAGACCGCGCAGCTCGAGCTTTCCCTCGAGCGTGTCGCGCGTCGTGCCGGGCTCCTCGTCGACCAGCGCACGATTCGCGCCGAGCAAGGCGTTGAAGAGCGTCGACTTCCCCGCGTTCACTGGGCCGTAGAGAACGACGCGCGCGCCCTTGCGCACCAACGCTCCACGCTTCGCGTCATCCAGAAGCGAACGCGCGTTCTTCTCGATTTCCATCAGCCGACCAGCCGCGTCCTTCTCAGCGCCTTCGGCCTCTTCCGGAAAATCCATCGCGCCTTCGACGTCGGCCTGGAGCGCCAGGAGCGGAGCCTTCACCCGCGACAACCGCTCGCCGAACTCACCGCTCAACTGCGCCGCTGCCGCGCGCACCTGTGCTTCTGATTCAGCGGCGATGAGGTCGGCCACGGCTTCAGCGCGTGTGAGGTCGATGCGATCGGCCAGATACGCACGCCGCGTGAACTCGCCCGGAGTCGCCAGGCGCACGTGTTCCCCTCGGAGAATCGCGCTCAGCAGCATCGACAACAGCTTCGGTGACCCGTGCGTGTGCAGCTCGACCACGTCGTCACCGGTGAAGCTCCGCGGCGCCGCGAAGTACAGCGCGAGCCCTTCGTCGAGCACCCGCTCGCTCTCGTCGACGAAGCGCACCACGTACGCGTGACGCGCCTCGGGCTTCGTCGGCCACCCGCGAACCACGCGTGAAGCCGCGGAGAGTGCCTCGGGACCCGACACGCGAATGATGCCGATGCCTCCCGCTGCGGGCCCGGTGGCGATGGCGGCGATGGTGGTGGAAACCCCTGTCATGACTGGTGCTCGTGTGAACGACTTGCTTTTTTAGAACGATCGTTCTTATCCTCAATCCATGTCGAAGGGCGAAGAGACCCGAGAGCGAATCCTCGATCGCGCGTTCCTCCTCGCGGGGCGCGACGGCTTCGACGGTCTTACCATCGGCGCTCTGGCTGACGAGCTGAAGATGTCCAAGAGCGGTTTGTTCGCCCATTTCGGCAGCAAAGAAGAGCTGCAGGTCGCGGTGCTGGACCTCGCGAGCAGCCGCTTCACCGAGCGCGTGATGATCGACGCCTTCAAGGCGCCGCGCGGCTTGCCTCGTCTGAAGCGCGTCTTCGAGAACTGGGTCGCGTGGGGAACCGACCCGCGCATGCCCGGTGGTTGCATCTTCACGCAGGCCCACGCCGAGCTCGATGACGTCGACGGCCGTCCGCGTGAAGTGCTCGCCGAGTCCGAGCGTGTCTTCCAGGAAGCCCTCGCCAAGACCGTGAAGCTCGCGGTCGACGAAGGTCACTTCAAGAAGGGCACTGATTGTGAGCAGTTCGCCTTCGAGCTCGAGGGCATCTTGAAGGCGATGCACATGTTCTCGCGCTTGCTCCGCGACCGCCGCGCTGCCGAGCGCGCGCGCACCGCGTTCGAGCGCCTCGTCGCTTCCCACCGCAGCTGAACCTCAACCGACAGGAGCCTCACCATGACCGCCGATTTGCCTAAAAATAGCACGAACGTTCGATTTACAAAGTGGGTGGTGCAGGTGGCTGAGAAGGTGGCGCCCGACTGGGTGGCGGACAAGGCGTTCGAGCTCTGGGGCCGGCCGATGCGGCTCGAAGACCGGTGGGGCGCGTTGAACTCGAGCGCCCGCGCCTTCGTGCTCGATACCGGAACCCATTCGCTCGCCGCGTGGGAATGGAACTCCGGTGGTCCCGCGGGCACGGCGCTGCTCGTTCACGGCTGGAGCGGCAACGCGTCGCAGCTGCGCGCGTTCGTCGAGCCGCTGGTGGCGAAGGGCTTTCACGTGGTGGCGGTCGACCTGCCCGCGCACGGCCGTACCGAGGGCAAGTTCGCGACACTGCCGCTGATGGCCGACACCGTGGAGTCGCTGACGCGGCGGCTCACTCCGAAGCTCATCGTCGCGCACTCGCTCGGAGCGACCGCCACTGCCTACGCGCTCACCAAGGGGATGCAGGTCGAGCGGCTGGTGCTGCTCGCGCCTCCGGTGGAGATGCCTCCGTACCTGCGGCACTTCGCGAACCAGGTCGGGTTGTCGACGCGCGCGCAGGACAAGATGATTTCGAAGGTCGAGGCCATCATCGGCAAGAGCATCGACGAGCTCGATCTGCGACGGCACGCGGCTGGGTGGGGCGCGGTGAAGGCGCTGGTGATGCACGACGCGAGCGATGTGGTGACGCCGCACGGCAAGAGCCGGCAGCTCGCCGACACGTGGCCCGGTGCGCAGTTCATCGAGACGCAAGGGCACGGCCACGACGGAATCCGCAAGGCGCGGGAGGTCGTCGAGCAGGCCGTGGCGTTCGCGACCGGGACGGCGGTGCCGCGGAAGTCGCCCAACCCCGCCGAATCGCGCGCGGCGTGAAGTTCGGTTCCACGCCTGGTACCGCTCGGGTACCGGGTGTGGAATCGAGTTCAGCCGAAGACGACCATTGCGCTGAACACGATGCCCTTCGCGTCGCGAATCAGCGTGAGGCGGCCTGGAATCTCGAGGACTCGCCCATCGGGCTGCAGCACGAGGAACGGCCCGACTTCGCCTTCGACCTTCGCGTGACCGCTGTGGAGCGCGCGCTTGAAGCCCGCCCAGTGCATCGCGCGGTATTCCTCGGGGACGATGACGTCGAGCGTCTTGCCGAGCACGGCTGACGCGGAGTGACCGAGGAGCCGTTCAGCCGCGGGGGGCCAGAAGATGATCACCCCGGACGCGTCGGCGATGACGATGGCTGCGCTCATGCGAAGCAGTGCGTACGAACGCGGCCGTCGGTTACAGACTGCAGCGGCACCCTCACCCCGACCCTGAGGGGGACTCTTTGATCAGCCCTGCGGCTGCTTCTTCATGAACTGCGCGAGGCGATCGAACGCTTCGGTGAGCACGTTTTCCTGCGGCAGGAACACCACGCGGAAGTGCTGCGTCCCGGGCTTCTGACCAAAACCTTCGCCGTGCACGAACAACACGCCCGTCTCGCGCACCAGCGAGAGCACGAACTGCTCGTCGCCACCCGGCCACTGCCGGTCCAACCGCGGCAGCGCGTAGAACGCTCCCTTCGGCTCGACGACGCTCACACCCGGAATCGCGCGCAGCTTCGACACCATCAGGTCACGGCGCGAGCGCAGCTTCTTCATCATCGCCGGGACGTGCTCCTGCGAGCCCTCGAGCGCGGGCTTGATGGCGTACTGGAACGGCCCCGGCCCGCACAGACGCGCATCGGCCAGCCGCTGCACCGCGGTCATCACGTCAGGCATCAGCTTCGGCGTGTTGAACGTGAGCCAACCCACGCGCCAGCCCGGAGCGAGGTACGCCTTCGACAAACCATTCAGCGTGATCAACGGCACGTCGTTCGCGAGCGTCGACGTCGGCACGTGCACGTCGTCGAACAGCAAGCGGTCGTAGATCTCATCCGACAGCACCACCAACCCGTGCTTGCGCGCGATCTGCAGCACCGCTTCGAGCTGCGCCTTCGTCGCGATCGCGCCGGTCGGGTTGTTCGGGTTGCACACCACGATGGCCTTCGTCTTCGGCGTCACCAACTTCGCGATGGCGTCGGCGTCGATGGCCCAGCCCTTCTCTTCATCGAGCGGGTACGACAACACCTTCGCCTGCAGGCGCGCCGCGATGGCGTTGTAGAGCGGGTAGCCGGGCGAGGGCAGCAGCACCTCGTCGCCCTGCTCGAGCAACGACGTCAGCGCGAGGTCGAGCGCCTCACTCACACCCGAGGTGATGAACACGTCTTCCATGCGCAGCGGCGTCTTCGAGGCCGCAGCCACGGCCAAGCGCGCTTCCTTCAGACCCGCGCTCGGCACGTATTGATTGCAGTTGTCGCGCAGCGCCTTCGTCACCACCTCGACCAGATGCGGAGGCGTCTGGAAGTCGAATTTCAGCGGGTCGCCGATGTTGCACGAGAGGATCTTCATCCCCTGGGCTTCGAGCTTGGCGGCCTCCGCGGCGATGTTGCGGATGGCGTACTTCACGTTGGCGATGTGACGGGCTGGCTGCATGTCAGGCTTGCTACAACCAAACGCGTCCCCACGCACCACCACAGCCATGACCCTGAACCCTGGACACAAACGTTGGGCGCGCCGCCTCTCGAACGTCATCGGCTTCGATGACGCACCGCATGTTCGCGGCTCCAAAGGGCAAGTGGGCCTCATCGGCTGCGTGTGCTCCGGCACGCGGCTCGACATCGTGGTGCGCGACGCCATTCAGAAAGACGGCACCGACGTCACCGCGACCATGACGCGCCTCGTGCAGGACAAGGACCTCACGCACGTGCGCGCGGTGCTGCTGCAGGGAATCACGTTCGGTGGCTTCAACGTGGTCGACATTCACACGCTGTCGAAGAACCTCGACATGCCGGTGCTCGTCGTCGCGCGCAAAAACCCGCGCCTGCATCTCATCTTCGAGGCGGTGAAGGCTGTCGATGGCTGGCAAGCGAAACGCGAGTTGATGGAGGCGGCGGGCACTCCCGAGAAGTGCCGCGACGTGTGGGTGCAGCGCGCGGGGCTCACGTTCTCCGAGGCCGAGGGCATGCTCGAGCGCACCACCGAGCACGGCATCATTCCCGAGCCGCTGCGGCTGGCGCACATCATCGCGGGCGGCACGGCGACCGGTAAGTCGCGGGGGCGGACGTGACGGCGAGCGGTGCGCCATGAACGCCCCTCACGACGAGAAGCCGCTCGGCCACAAGGCGTACACGAAAATTCCGCACCTCCCGGGCTCGCGCACCGGCCAGAACGACACGCACGCGCCGCGTGAGCTCGCGCGGTGGTGCACGCACGCGTGCCGTCCCGGCGATTCGGTCGTGGTGCAGGAGAAACTCGACGGCTCGTGCGTGGCCGTCACGTTGCTCGACGGAGAAATCATCGCGCTCGGCCGCGAGGGCTTTCGCGCCACCACCGCGCAGAACCCGGGCCGTCGCATGTTCGCGCGCTGGGTCGCCGCGAACGAGAAGCGTTTCCGCGCAGTGCTCACCGAGCGCGAATGGATGGTGGGCGAGTGGCTCGCGCTCGCGCATTCCACGCGCTACCAGCTGAGCCACGAGCCGTTCGTGGTGTTCGACCTGTGCGCGGGCGTCAAAGACGACGCGTCGAAGAGCATCATCTCGCTCAGCACCGAGTGCGCTGACTCGCGCCTGAAGAAGGGCGACTTCGTGCGCCCGCACGTGCTTCATCGCGGCGCCGCGATTTCCGTCGAGGCGATTGATCAGCTCCTCGGCGCGCACGGTTTTCACGGCGCGCTCGACCGCGTCGAAGGCGCGATGTGGCGCGTGGAACGCAACGAAGAGGTCGTCTTCCGCGCGAAGTTCGTGCGGCCCGGCAAGACCGACGGCGCGCTGCTGCCCGAGAACTCCGGCCAGCCCGCCCTCTGGAACTGGACCGACGGTCAGTCTTCGTAGGGAACGCCGGCGCGCGTGCGGAACGGCGCGTCGCCGGGGCCCACCATCATGTCGACGTCGGAGTAGTACGCGATGTCACCATCGACGTTCGGCCCGACCACCACGAACGTCGCGTCGGCGCTCGAGCGGTTGAACACGTGGTGCCCGTTCGCCACGTTCTTCGGAAACGCCGCGAGGTCTCCTGCGCGCAACGTCTGCTCGCCCTCGTTGGTGACCAGCACCAGCTCGCCGCTGAGCATCACCACCAGCTCGTCTTCTTCGGTGTGCCAGTGGCGCAGCGACGACATGCCGCCGGGCTCGATGCGCACCAGGTTCACTCCGAATTGCGTGAGGCCTGCGAGCGGAGCGAGGCGACGAAAGGCACGTTTGGTGATGTCGCCCCCGCCGTGCTGTTGAAAGCGGCGCGGGTACCGCGTGGCGCGCGACTCAGGAACCGAGTTCGGATCGAGCTTTCCCATTCGAACGTCGTAGCCGGATTTGCGCCCGCAGGAACATCATCGCGAGACAGACCGCGACGAACCCGAGCACTCCGCCGACGCGCAGCATCCACGTCGCGGCGGTCTGCATGCCCTCGAGCTGCTCACGCCACGCGGCCGGAGTGCCCACGAAGATGATCAACCGCTCGTGCCCATCGAGCGGCGCGACGCGCTCCGCACCCTTCGCGAAGAACGTCACCGTCTCGCCGGCGAGCAACACCTTCTCGTGCGCTCCGTACGTGTGCGGCCCGCTCAGTGAATCGTCGCCGGTCTTCTCGAAATCGGCGGCCCACGAGGGAATTCCGGGCACCTCGCGCCAGTCGCGCGCGGCGATCAACTCGAGCCGCGAGACGTCGACCGTCGCCAGCACACCCGCGCGCTCATCGACCACCACCCAGCGCGTCGACGCGCCGCTGCGCCGAATCTCCTCGGTGTTCGACACGTCGCGGTCTTCCGAGTCTTTCGTCGTCCAGTTCACGTTCACGCCGGCTTCCCAGGCCAGACACGGGCGCTGCGACATCGGCGCGGTCAGCGGAGGTCTGCCGCTCGCGAGCTGCGCCTCACCGGTGACGTACCGTTCTCCATTGGGAAGACCCGACTGTTGGCGGTCCAACCGCACGAGCCACTCGCTCGAGTCGGCGCGAAACGACGACGCCAGAATCATCAAGATGACGGTGGGAATCGTGACGAACACCGTCGCGAATGCCCAACCAAACCCCGACCCGCGTCGCGTGGCTTCCGTCATGGCCGGGCTCGTAGCCGAGATCTCTTGCTTTGCACCCCTCGAACGCTACGACGCCGCGCATGGCCCGAGCGTTTCAGTTCTTCCGTGCTGGTGGTTTCGATCAAGTTCGTTTCGAGAGCGGTCAGGACCTCTTCAACCTCGACCAGCTCGACTGGAAGTTGTGGGTCGCGCTCGCGTGCCCGACGAAGGGCCTCGCGTTCGACGCGCGCACGCTCGAGCTCATCGACACCGACAAGGACGGGCGCATTCGCGCTCCCGAGCTCATCGCCGCCGTGAAGTGGACGGGCGCGCTGCTCAAGAACCACGACGACCTGATGAAGGCGCCGGCCGAGCTGCCGCTCACCGCCATCAACACCGAGACCGAAGAAGGCAAGCGCGTGCACGAAGCGGCGAAGACCGTGCTGCGCGGCCTGGGCAAGGAAAGCGCGACGAGCATCTCGGTGCCCGACTCGGCCGGAGCGGTGAAGGCGTTCCACGAGATGGCGTTCAACGGCGACGGCGTCATTCCGGCCGAGAGCGCGAAGACGCCCGAGCAGAAGCAGCTCATCGCCGACGTCATCGCGACCGTCGGCGGCAGCGACGACAAGTCGGGCAAGAAGGGCGTGAACGCTGATCAGGTGAAGGCGTTCTTCACCGCGGTCGGCGAGTACATGGGCTGGCTCACCAAGGGCGAGGCCGACACCGCGCTCATGCCGCTCAAGGGAGACACCGTCGCCGCCTTCGAGTCGATGAAGGTGGTGCGCACCAAGGTCGACGACTACTTCGCGCGTTGCCGGCTCGCGGCGTTCGACTCGCGCGCGGCCGCGGCGCTGAATCGCGAAGAGAAGGAATACCTGCAGGTCGCCGCGAAGGACCTGTCCATCACCAGCGAGGAGATCAAGAACTTCCCGCTGGCGCGCATCGAGGCGAAGAAGCCGCTCCCGCTCGAGGAGAACGTGAACCCCGCGTGGGCCGACGCGCTGCACACCTTCGCGGTGAAGACGGTGCGCCCGATTTGTTCTGATCAGAAGGTCCTCACCGAGGCGCAGTGGGGGCAGATCAAGACGCGGCTCGCGGCGTTCGAGGCGTGGCAGGCGAGCAAGCCGGGCAGCTCGGTCGAGAAGCTCGGCGTCGACCGTCTGCGCACGCTCAACACCGACGCGCACAAGACCTCGCTCGACGCACTGTTCGCCGAAGAGAAGGCGCAGGAGCCGATCGCCAATTCCATCGCCAGCGTCGAGAAGCTGGTTCGCTACACGCGCGACCTGCTGCAGCTCTCGAACAACTTCGTCTCGTTCAAGGACTTCTACGAGCGCAAGAAGCCCGCCATCTTCCAGGTGGGCACGCTGTTCCTCGACACGCGCGAGTGCGAGCTGTGCATCAAGGTCGACGACGCGGCGAAGCACGGCACGATGGCTCCGCTGTCGCGTGGCTTCCTCGCGTATTGCGACGTGGTTCGCCCGGCGACGAGCGAGAAGATGCAAATCGTCGCGGCCTTCACCGCCGGTGATGCGGACAACCTGATGGTCGGTCGCAACGGTCTGTTCAAGGACCGCGAGGGCCGCGACTGGGACGCGACGGTCACCAAGATCATCGACAACCCCATCTCGATTCCGCAGGCGTTCTGGAGCCCCTACAAGAAGGTCATTCGCTTCATCGAAGAGCAGGTCGCCAAGCGCGCAGCTGAAGAGGAAAAGGACAGCAACGACCTGCTCACCAAGGGCGTCACCACGGTCGGCAAGGCCGGCGAAGAAGGCAAGGTCGAGAACGAGCCCAAGAAGCTCGACATCGGCGTGGTCGCGGCCGTCGGCGTCGCGGTCGGTGGCATCACCGCCGCCATCGGCGCGCTGCTGCAGAGCTTCTTTGGTCTCGGAGTGTGGATGCCGCTCGGCGTGGTCGGCCTGCTCGGGTTGATCAGCGGCCCGTCGATGCTGATTGCGTGGCTGAAATTGCGTCAGCGCAACATCGGCCCGTTGCTCGACGCGAACGGCTGGGCGGTCAACGCCAACGCGCTGATGAACGTGCCCTTTGGTGCGTCGCTCACCAAGACGCCGAAGTTGCCG
The DNA here is from genome assembly GCA_047600485.1 of Archangium sp. Lineage (GTDB taxonomy): Bacteria > Myxococcota > Myxococcia > Myxococcales > Myxococcaceae > Archangium_A. The sequence goes on along the minus strand of JASGKS010000001.1, from coordinate 7,134,725 downwards.
CCGGGCAGCAAGCTCGACACGCAAGACCCGTACGCCGAGGCGCGCCGCCCGTGGAAGCTCTACTTCGCGCTGTTGATCATCGCGTCGCTCGGCATCGCCTGGTACCTCGGCAAGGTCGACCACCTGCTTCCGCCCGCAGCGAAGAGCATCAGCGTGCTCGGCAACGCGGCGCCCGCGGCTGAGGTGAAGCCGAAGGAAGAGAAGAAGGCCGACGACGCGAAGCCGGCGGAGCCCGCGAAGAAGTAGGCCCGAACCGACACCTGTTGGCTCGAGCCGACAGGCCGTCGCGATGGCATCGCGTTCGCGTGAGACATCGCGCGAACTGATCTTCGGAAATCACGGATCCTCGTTTTTCGATCGCGCGTCGCTGTCTTGAGACGTCACGGCGCCTCGACGCGCGCGTGAACGCGGACCCACGCTTGCACTCCTGACGAGCAGTCGTTCCCTCTCGAACAGGAGCTCGTCATGCCCGTCACCAAAGCGTCCAGCCGTGTCCCGACCCCCGTTGCGAACACCACTCCGCCGCCCGCTGCTTCGGTGGCCGCTGCGCCTGCACCCGCACCGAAGCCGGCGCCGGCTGGTGATCAGTTCGTCGTGCACAGCTTCGTCTTGAAGAACGCGGCGCCTCCCGCGCCCTCGACGAGCGTGCCGACCACGGTGGAAGACCTGAAGAAGCAGTTCCCCGAGCTGAAATACATGAACAAGGAGTCGGCGAAGGCGGTGCTCGACTCGATGCAGAAGCTGGCGACGGGAAGCGCCGCGGAAAAACTCGACGCGCTCGCGACTCTCTCGAAGACGTTCCCCGATTCGATTGGCTCCCTGCTGACGAAGCTCGGCATCGCCGACAACAAGCTGGCGAAGCTCTCGACCAACAAGGAAGCGCTCGCGGCCCTGGCGGTGCTGGGCGACCCGAAGAAGAACGCTGCCGAACGCGCGAAGGGCGCGCTCGACTTCGCGAAGCTCGCCGGTGACGTGTATGCGCCGAAGGAACTGCAGGGCGTGCTCAAGGGCGCGCTCGATGCGTTGCCCGCCGGCAGCGCGCTCGCTGGAGCCATCGGTGCCTTCATGGATCCGACGAAGACCGGGCCCGCGAAGGCGAAGGCCACGCTCGAGCTCGCATCGGCGCTGAAGAGCTTCGCCGGCACGCGCGCTCCGCAGCTGGCGAATGATCTGCGCAAGCTCAACGGCTCGATGCGCGCCGCCGGCAACGCCCTCACGCTGCTCGATTCGGAAGCGACCGCGAAGGACAAGGCGCTCGCCGGAGCACAGCTGCTCGCTGAAGTGCCCGACCTGAAGAAGGACCTCGCGGCCTTCAAGAAGTTCGTCGAAGGCGGCGGCGCGAAGGACGCCGACGAGCTGATGAAGGCCATGGCGGTGGTGGGTGAGGTGAAGGTGAAGGGCCTCGACCCGCGGCTCGCGCAGAAGCTCTCACCCGCCGACACCGCGCGGCTGCAGAAGCTCGCCGAGCGCGTGACGCCCGAGAAGCTCGAGCCGGTGCTGCGCGCCCTCAGCAACGACCCCGCGGCGCTCGCGGCGCTCGAGAAGAAGCTCGCCACGCTCGATGACAAGGCGGCGGGCCACCTGCTCACCACGGTCGGCGGGCTCGAGAGCGAAGTGCTGCAGCAGGCGCTCAAAGACCCGCACCTGCTCGACACGCTCGGAAAGCTCGCGGGCAAGCTCGACGCGAAGACCGGTGAGGCCGTCGCGAAGCTGGTGAAGGACTTCGACCACGGAGCGCTCAAGGCGCTCGGCCGCTTCACCGAGCAGATGACCGCTGACGAGCTGGCGGGCTCGCTCAAGCTCATCGGGCCCATCGTCGAGGCCGGCAACAGCAAGCTCACCGGCAAGTTGTTCAAGGGGCTCGAGAAGCTGCTCGACAAGATGGGCGTGAAGCTCACCGGTGAAGCGGCGATGAAGGCGCTCAAGACGGTCGGCAAGCTGGCGCCGGGCGTAGGCACCATTCCCAACGCCATCGACGCCGCGAAGTTCGCGAAGGAAGCCGTCGACCTTCGCGACCAGAACAAGGACCTCGGCTTCCTGGCGGTGAGCATCGCGGGCCTCAACGTCGCGGACGCCGCCGTGGGTCTGATTCTCGACGCCACCGGCGTGGGCGTGGCGGGCGACGTGGTGGCGAGCCTCGGCTTCGGCGCGGTCGAGCTGGCGCTGGAGATCGGCTTCGACGCCGAGAAGGCGAAGATGCAGAAGGACCCGAAGAACTACAAAGCGCCCGATTGGGTGAAGGGCGTGAACGTCGCGTACGCCGCGTCGATGGGGCCGCTCGGCGTCGGAGCGCTCGCCGCGTACTACGGGCCCGAGGGCGCTGCGCAGCTCGTGCAGTGGGGCGTCGAGAAGGCCGCGAAGGGCGGCATCGCGCTCGCGAAACAGGCGGGCATCAGCAGCGCGGAGTTCGCCGGCGATGGGCTCAAGGCGAGCGGCAAGATGTTGCACCAGCTCGCCGACGTCATTCGCAACCCGAAGAAGTACGGCCAGAAGGCGGTGGAAGCCGCGCGCGACGCGCTCGACGCGGTGGTGAGTGCGGGCGGCAAGTTGGCGGGCGAAGCGAAGGCCGCCATTTCCGACGCCGTGTCGGCGCTCAAGGACCTGGGCGAGCAGGGCATCGAAGCGTTGACGTGGCTCGCGAAGAACCCCGGCGAGGCGGCGAAAGCGGCGCTCGATGGGCTGAAGGACCTCGCGGGCAAGGGCCTCGACCTCGCGACCGATGCGGGCAAGGCGCTCTACAAGAAAGCGACCCAGGCCATCGAAGGCCTGAAGGCCGGCTGGGAAAACTTGAAGGGCAACGCGAAGGAGCTCGCGAAGGACCTCGTCGCTGGCGCCGGTCGAGCGCTCGAGACGGGAATGAAGAAGGCCATCGAGCTCGGCGAGAAGGCCATCGACGTCGTGGCGTGGGCCGCGACGCACCCGGGTGAAGTGGGCCGCATGGCGAAGGAAGCGACGCTGAGCGCGTTGAAGGCCGGCGGTGCGCTCGCGAAGAAGGCGTGGGAAAGCGTGAGCAGCGCGGCGCAAGCGGCGGGTCGCGCGGGCGTGGCGTTCGCGAAGGAAGCGGTGTCGGCGCTGAAGAATGCGGGCGAGGCGGCGGTCGAGACGCTCCGCTACATCGCGAACAACCCGGGCAAGGCGCTCAGCCAGGCGACGCAATGGGTGGGCGACACGCTCAGCAGCATCGTGAAGTCGGGCGGCGCGGCGGCGAAGAAGGCGGCCATCGCCATCAAGGACTTCATCGACAACCGCGTCACGTGGGCCATCGGCTTCGGCAAGGACCTCATCAAGGACGGAGCGAAGGCGTTCCTCGACGTCGCGAAGGCGTGGAAGGACAACATCACCGAGGGCGCGAAGGCGGTGTTCGACGGCTTGCAGGACCTCGGCGCGGCGGGCGTCGACGCGCTGAAGGACCTCGCGGGCATCGGCGGCCAGGCGGCGGAGTACGCGGTCGGGAAGCTGAAGAACCTCGCCGACGCGGGCATCGACGCGGCCGAAGACGCGCTCGACGCGCTGGTGGATCTCGGCGGCGAAATCGGCGACTTCGCGAAGTCGGCGCTCGACTCTCCGGCGGGGAAGTACGGCAAGTACGTGGTCCTTGGGCCGGCCGCGGTCCTGCTCGACATCTTCTGATCAGCTGATCAGCGGTGCTCGGCGAACCACGCGAGGGCGCCGAGCACCGCGGCGCTGCCCAGACAGAAGAGGAACGGCAGCAGGAACGTCAGCGCGAAGAAGCCGCCGCCGATGGCGAGCCCGGTGCCGGCGACCTTGAGGGCCAGCTTTGCCTGCGCTTCCTGCTCGGCGATGCAGCCTGCGCACAACGGCTTCAGCTCGCGCGTGGTCGCCGAGTCGACGTGGCTGTTGCGCGTGTGCGTGTGGTGGATCGACTGCCGGCCGGTGGTGATCATCTCGCGGCGGAGCGCAGGTGCTCCGCAGAGGAAGCAGCTTTCGTTCACGGCTCGCTCATACGGAGCGACCGCTCTGCTTATTCACGCCGGCGCCTTCATCATCCACACCATGACGGCGAGGGCGAAGACGAAGAACACGGCGAACACGGTGAGCGCCACCGCGCGGAAGCGGCGGAACCGCGCGCGTGCCTCGGCGATCTGCACGTCTTGTTTCGCGATGCAGGTGGCGCAGAGCGGCTTCATCTCTCGCACCGGGCCGGAGGTCGGCAGGCTCGACGTTCCTCCGTGCTGGTGAACGGGGCGGTAGCCGGTGGTGATCATCTCGCGACGAACTGCAGGCGCACCGCAGACGAAGCAGGATTCGTTCATGTGCCAGCTGCTACGCGGTGGCGGGTGAGTGATTGCAGCGGCTCACTGCGGTTCCATCAACGCGAGCGTGAGGAACTGCCGCGCGGCGACGAGGTCCTGCTGCGCCAGCGCCTGTCGCGCGAGCTGCACGAGCTTCTGCGTGTTGCCGCCGGTGTTCTGCTCCGCGCTGCGCAGCCACGCGTCGACGTTGGTGGTGTTGCCCGTCGACAGCGACTGCAGCGCACCGCTCAACATCTGCGAGTTCTGCGCGGCGACTGACTTCTTGCGCGCCACTTCGCGCTCCTCGGCTTCGCGACGGTCGTCTTCCGCGTCGAGGCGCGCTTCGAGCTTGTCGAGCTTCTCGAGTTTCGTCTTCACCGAGTCCAGGTCGCGCGAGAGCGCTTCGGCTTTCGTCACCCGCGCTTCGAGGTCGGCGACCTTGCTCTTCAGCTCGGCGATTTCTTTTCGCGCCTTCTCCAGGTCCGCCAACGTCGCGGCGGGAGCGGTGCCCGGCAGCGCGACTCCGGCATCGGGTTTCGCCGCTGCGCTCACGGGAGGAGCAGCCACGCCGGCATCTTTCGACGCGGCAGGCGCCGGTTTGCCTTGCGCGAGCGCGACAGAGGTGAGGACGACGAGCGTGAAGAAGAGAACTCGCTTCATTGGGCTGCTTTGAACACGAACGGATACCGCACGGTGACGATTCCCCCGCCGACGGGCGCGGGGAACTTCAGCTTCTCGATTTCCTTCACCACGCAGCTGGTGACGGCCGCGTCGGGGAACGAGGTGTCGACCTCTGACGCCTTGGTGACCTTGCCGGTGGCGCCGATGATCATTTCGATCTCGAGCTTTCCTTCGAGCTTGGGGTTCTTCACCAGCGCGCGCTCGAAGCAGTTCTGCACGTTGCGGACGGCGCCGCGCACGGTGCGTTGAATTGATTCGCGATCGAGCGAGGCAGTGCCGACGGTGGGTTCGTCCTCCGCCGGCGGCTCGTCGACCATGGTGTCTCGTTTCACGATGATGCGCTGACGAAGCTCGTCGTCCTGCAGCAGCGAGCTGGTCAACATCGCGTCGGGCGTCATCACCGACCGAGTCACCAGGCCGCGCCCCTTCACCGGCTCGAGCTGCGCCTTGATGCACGCGTTCGCGGCCGGCTTCCACGCCACCGACGCGGGGACGTTCTGCAGCGTGTGTGGCCAGGCGTGGTGGTCACTCGACGCCCAGTACGGGTCGAGCGCGCGCTCGAGTCTCACGCAGGCGCGATCGATGCGAGCCCAGTATTCCTCCTCGCGATTCAGCCCGGTCGTGGTGGCGAAGCGGTCCGGCAGCTCGTCAGAGAGCTTCGGCTTCGGGTGCGCGTCGAACGGTTGTGTTGCCAGCTCCGCTTCGTTCACCGCGCTGGCGAGCTCCCAGGACTGCGTGTCGGCTTCATCGAAGTCGTACTTCGCGGTGGGAGGAGGCCGATGGCCCGTCACCCACGCGCCCGACGCTGCGAGCGCCGCGATGCCGATGAACACCACTGCGAGTACCGCGCGACCGCTCGTCTCGGGCTGCGGGCCGGCGGCGAGGTCGATGCCCTGTCGTCGCGATGAAGGCCCCGGAGCGCGCCCGCCCGACAACGCGCCGACCGCGCCGAGCAACAACGGGAGCAGCGCCGCGAACGCACCGAGCGTGGCCGCGCCCGACGCTTCCTTGTGACCCATCTTCAAGATGCGCGACTTGTCGACGTCGTTGTCGACGAACAGCAGTGCGTTCTCGACCTGCTTCTTGCCGATGAGCGTGCCGCCGATGCCGGCCGCGCTGGCGAGTGTGGCGAGAATCAGCGTGGCGATGCCGAGCCCGAAGCCCGCTCGGCTGCCGCCCAGACCGAGGACGAGCGCGATGCCTCCGAGGATGACGCCGAGGAAGCCGAGCGCCACGGCCACCATGGCCAACGGACCGCCTTCACGCATCATCTCGATGAAGTGCATTCGGCGGACCGTAGCCCACCGGGCGCTTCGCGAGGTCGATGCGCAATCGCGAAATCGCGAGCTGTTGATCTGCCAGCCGCGCGTCGACGCGCTCCGACAACCGGTCCATTTGATCTCGCAGCGACACCAACATCGCCTCGAGTCGCGTCAGGGTCTCGTCGTGCTCACACATGTCGCGCACCGTGCCCCGCGCAGGTGAACGCTTCATGCACTCCGCGTAACAGTTACGCTGCGACGCGCTCATGAAGCTCACGCTCGTCGCCGCTCTCGTGTTGCTCGACGTGTTCCCGCACTGCGGCGGCCCGAAGGTCGTGGTGCGCGAGCCCGGAGAAGACTGCGGTCACCACGGCCCTCGGTGGCGCGGCGATTGTCACGCTCCCGCATCGTGTTTCCAGCTCGCGCAGGGTGGCACGCGCTGCTCGGCCGCCTGCACCACCGACGACGACTGCAAGGCGTTGGGTGAAAAATTCCGCTGTGCTGATCAGGCGCGCGCGTACGCCACGCCCGATGCTCCAGTCGTTTCCATCTGTGCGCGAACCGAGTAGCTCTCGCTCGCGTGGATCTCCGCCGTCTCAAGGAACAGGCGAGCCGGCTCATCGCCGACGGCCGCTACGAGCGCGCTGAGGTGCTGTACCGCCAGCTGCTGACCGTCTCTCCGCGTGACAGCTCGCTGTGGCTCAAGCACGCCGAGCTGCTCAAGCGCCTCGAGCGCACCGAGCCCGCCGTCTCGAGCTACCGCATGGCCGCGCAGCTGCTGATGGAGTTCGGCCACGCCAACCGCGCCATCGCCGCGCTCAAGATTGCGCTCGAACTGCAGCCCGAAGACGTCGAGCTGGTGAGCGACATCATTCGCTACGAATTGCGTCAGCGTCAGCGCAGCCGCGAGATGCCGGCGGTGGTCGCGTCAGAAGCGGCGAACCCGGTCGCGCCGTCTGAGCTGCAGGCGCTCGCCGAGACCGCGCCCGCGCCCGAACCGCTGCTCGCGTTGCCGATGTTCCCCGCGACGGAGTCACGCCTCACCGCCATCGTCGACGCGGCGCATGCTCCGATTCCGCCGCCGCGCGCGTCGGTGCCGCGCATTCCCATCGAGGTCGAGTCGCCGCTGCAGCAACGGTGGCCTCAAGTCCGTCGAGTGAGCGATACCGAAATCGCCATCAAGCCGTCGCCTTTTGCGCACTGGGTGGTCGTGAGCTCTGCCGCTCCCATCGACGTGCGCTTCTTCGACGACTACCCGGTGCCCGACGAGGCGCACTGGCTCGAGGAGCCGAGCTCATGAGCTACGACGAAACGCGCGCGTGGTACGGCGGTGGGTATTACGAGCCGCCGCCTCCTCCTCCCGAGCCGACGACCGAAGGTGGAGCGCCCCCGCCCGATTACACGACGTGGATTCGTTCGAAGGCCGAGCTCGCGAAGGGCCGCACGCCACCCCTCGAAGGTGACGCGTTGGTGCTCGGGCGTTTTCTGCCGTTTCACTCTGGTCACGCGTTGCTCCTCAATCACGCTGCGGCGTCGGTGACGGGCAAGGTGCACGTCTGCATCGCGACGTGGGCCGACGACTTCATCGACTTCTCCGCGCGCCGCACCAGCGTGATTGGAGCGCTGCCGGGTGCACGACTCGCTCCGACGCTGTGGGCGAGTTCGGTCGGCGGTCGCGGTGAACCGGTCGGTGATGCGTTCTGGGGTCCGTGGGTCGACTGGTTCAAGGCGCAGAAGCAGTGCGGTCTGGTGAAGGTGTTGGTGAGCGGAGAGCCGAGCGCGAAGCGATTCGCCGAGCTCGTCGGTCTGCAGTTCGAGTTGGTGAGTCGCGATGTGGTGCCGGTGAGTGGCACGGCGGTGCGGCGCGCTCCGTGGAAGTGGTGGGACGACATCGCGCCCAACTTGCGGCCGCGGTTCGCGTCGTCGGTCGCGCTCGTCGGGCCCGAAGGTGGAGGCAAGTCGACGCTCGCGAGCGCGCTCGGTCGTCACTTTCAGACCTCGGTGGCCCACGAATACCTGAGCGACTGGATTCGCGGCGGAGAGCCCGAGACGCCGAGCGACTACCAACTGCGCGGCGACGTGTGGAACGGTCAGCGTGGTGCGTGGGACGCGGCGAGGAACACCGCGCGGCGCTTCTTCATCGCCGACACTGATCAGCTCACGCTCGCGCTGTGGGCCAAGCGTCTGTACGGCACGCCCATCAAGGCCGAGCCGATGCGCCCTGGCTTCACGCTGCTGCTCGACGACGCGACGCCGTGGAAGGGCCCGAAGGAACGCGACGAGCCCGAGGCGCGAAAGCAGATGGTCGTCGAGTTCCGTCGGTTGCTCACCGGGCGCGGCTGGCCGTTCGCGTTCATCGACGGTCCGCGCGAAGGGCGGCTCGCGCAAGCCATCGAGCACATCGAGAAGTGGATTCGCTCGAACCCGCTGGAGCGCTGATTCATGTCTCAAGCACTCTTCGATGCGGCGTTCTTCGGCAAGGTCGAGACGCTCGAGAAGCTCGCGAAGATGGCTTTGGACTTCGAGGCCACCGACAGTCGCGGCTACTCCGCGCTGCACTTCGCGGCGCAGGGCGGGAAGTTGGAATCGGTGCGGTGGCTGCTCGAGCACGGCGCGAACCCGAATCACCTCGATCGCTTCGGCAACACGCCGCTGTTCCGCGCGGTGTACGCGAAGCACGCCGACATCGTGAAGCTGCTGCGTGAGAAGGGAGCCGATCCACTCCTCGGAGGCACCGCGCAGTTCGCGCGCTCATGGAGCAACCCGATGAAGGAGCTGTTCGCCGACCTTCCCGACGCGTTGCCCGAGGTGAAGAAACAGGAAGTCGTGGTGATGACCGAAGGGCGGATTCCCGACGGTCCGCCCGGCGCGAAGTGGCAGCAGGAGCACGACCGATTGTGGAAGCTGCTCGTGCCCGCGCGCGCTGAGGCGCCGACGCTGCAGGGTGAGTTGATTCGCTGCACCGGGCGGCTCGCGTCGGAAGCGTTCCGCAACGGCAACATCAACTGGGACGCGCGCTTCGAAGACATGTGCCGCTTCATCGGTGACGCCGTCGGTGAGGGCGACGCGTTCGACAAGAACGAGCGCCTCGAGATTCGCACCTGGCTCGCGACGGTGAAGAACGAGCACCGCGCTCCCGATTTGAGCGGTGAAGGCAGCGCGTACTACCGGCTGAGCGAAGCGGCGGTGAAGTACTGCCAGCGCACTCCGGAGTTGCGGCCGTACTCCGTGAAGCGGTGATGCTCAGTCCGCGCGCGGGAGCGGATACTTCAAGCGCTCTCCGAACCGCGCCCTGGGCTTGAGCTCGAGCAGGCCGATGGAGCGAGCGCCTTGCAACGAGCCGCTGCTGAGCATGCTTCCGCCGATGAACAGGCGAAACACCTCGCTCTGGTTTCCCGATTCGATGAGTGCACCGCGCATCGTGGAATACAGACCGACCACCTCGACGGCTCGGCCGTCCCACTGCTTGAGCAGCGCCGGGGTGATTTTCGCTGCCGCATGGCGTTCGACAACGCGATACGCGCCGTCACCGAACGCAGGCATCTCGAGGCGCTTGAGCTTCGTCTTCGGGACTCCGAGCGCGGCGAAGACCTTCGGCGGCACGGGCTCGAAGCCGTTTTCGCCCTCGTTCGCAGCTGGCGCCTTCGGTGCGTCGTAGTTGGCGACGAGCTGAAAGGCGCGACTGGCCCAGCGCTTTCCTCTCGTGGCGTGACGCAGCCAGGCGGGGTCGGTGACGGTGACCGTCAGCTCGAGCGTCTTCGCCTTTCGGCCCTTCACCGTCGAAATGAAGTTCTTCACGTGCCGTTGCTGCCACTGCGCGTCGAGCAGCTCGCTCGAACCGATTTCCCTGGCGAGTGGATCGGTCCGCGAAGCGCCGTCGTGCAACACCATCAGGGCGAAGCCCGCGTCGCGCGGCGCGGCCAGTGCACCGGGATGAATGCTCTTCACTTCGAGGGTCGCGGTGTTTTCGCTCTTCTTGAGCACGCGCACGGAGAAGAGGTCAGAACCCATGCGCTGAGGAAAGCACTTCACTCCGTGAGTTGCAGCGCCTCGAGACCGCGCGTGACCGCGCTGACGAGCGGCGTCGAACGCGCGTGCCGCGGGCGCTTGCGGCTCGCCATCGCACGCAGGGCGGCAGAGAGAACCGTTCGCGCGATGTCGGCTCCGAAGCAGGCGTGAGGGCCGGCTCCGAAGCTCAGGTGCGGGTTCTTCTCGCGCGCGAGGTCGATGCGATTCGGTTCGAGGAACACTTCCGGGTCGCGATTCACGAGCGGGAAGAAGACGAGGACTCGCGCTCCGGCTGGCAGCGGCACGCCGTTGAGTGTCGTTTCGCTCGTCGTCTCTCTGCCGAAACGGATGAGTGGACTCGTGAGACGCAACAGCTCGTCGACGGCTCGGGGTGAGGAGTCGAACGGCAGGTTGTTCTGCACCAGCAGCTCGAGCGAGAGCGCTATCGCCATCGCCGTCGACTCGTGGCCCGTCTGCGCGAAGAGTCGCTGCAGATAAAGCCTGTCTTGGCCCGTCAATTCCGAAGCGCCTACGAGCAGATTGGGTCTCGCTCGGAGGAAGTCGAGCAGCTGCGCGTCGGCTCTCGTGAATGACTCGAGGTCTGGGGCTCTTGGGAGGGCTCTGGTGAGTCGGCCGAGCTCGTTCAGGGTGGCGGTGTCTTCGATTTCGAAGAGATCTCCGAAGGCCTGCAGCGCTAGCGGTTGGGCGAAGTCCGTGACCCAATTTTGTGGCTGAGAATTGATCAGCCGCTCTGCGGTTTGGTTCACCCTCACCCCGACCCTCTCCCTCGCGGGAGAGGGGGTTTTGTTTCTCACATTTGGCGGGTCCGAGAGGTTGAGTGACTGACCGGCCACGGGCGCGACGTGATGCGGGCCAGTGCCGAAGCGTGAGGTGAAGCGCCTGGCGTCGGTGAGCACTTCCTTCGCCGCGCGGTGCGAGACGATGGCCCAGCGGTTTTCTCCGAGCTCGATGACTCCGCGCTCGTCACGACGTTCTTCGAGCCACCGGTGCGCCGAGCCGTCAGCCCACGCCTCGCGCGAGAGCACGAGCGAGCTCACGGAATGACGCGACCCCACTTGTCGAGCTCGGTGTTGCAGTTGATGCACGTCCACCCGCCCCACAGCGCCTGACGCAGATTCTTCGGAGCGCGAATTTGCGGCAGGCCCGCTCCGCACTTCGGGCACGCGCTCGGCGGGTTCACGTTGATGCCCATCTTCGTCTGCTGCGATGTGCCGCGAATGAGGGCGACGACTCCGACGATGGCGAGCAGCGGCACGATCGCCGCGACTCCACAAATCAGCAGCTCACCGAAGCTGATGCCGAGCATCTTTCACCCCGCGTGCTGCATGGCCGTCACGGGCTTCAGCCGCGCCGCGATGAACGCCGGAATCACCGAGATGAACGTGACCACGAAGGTGATGAACATCACCACCGTGATGACCCACACCGCGGTCGGAATCACGACCAGCTTGTCGCTCAACAACACGAACTGAACGCCGACCGGCACGGTCACCTGCGCCGAGTTGATGGCCAGCGAGCCGATGACGCCCACCACCGCGCCCGCCACCGTCGCCAGCAGCCCGAGCAACATGCCCTCGGTGAGGAACATCACCAGCACGCTCGCGCGCTGCATGCCGATGGCGCGCAGCGTTCCGATTTCGCGGGTGCGCTCACGAATCGAAATCCACATCACGATCATGATGCCGACGCCGATGACCGACAGCAGCACCGAGCCGAGGAAGAACGAGACGAAGCTCATCAGGTCCACCGTCCACGCCACGAAGCTCACCTCGTCGTGCCAGTTGGTGAGGTCGAGCTTCTGACCGACCCACGGCTCGCGAGAGACGTTCTCGAACTTGAACCAGAACGCGCGCGGGTCGTCGTCGAGCAATTGGTAGCCCGACTTCGCGAGCGCATCGCGCAGCCGCGCCTGCACCTTCTTCACCTGCTCGAGGTCCGACGTCGGCAGGTAGACCTGCAGCGCGCCGGTGGTGTCGTCCTTCAACTGATACAGCTGGCGCAGCGTCACCTCGTTCAAGAAGCACGAGAACTGGCTCATCATGCCCATGCCGCGCACCACGGCGACGATGGTCACGTCGACGGTGTTGTTCACGCCGCGCGGCGTGGGCGCCGAAATCGTGAGCGCATCACCGACGCGCACGTTGAGCGTCGCGGCCTGCTCCTCGAACAACATGATGGTGCCGGGGCGCGCGAGGTCTTCGAGCTTTCCTTCCTTCACCTTGAGCGCCTTCTGCAGGCCCTTCTCACCGGTGATGTCGACGCCCGCGAGCCCGAGCATCATCGAGCTGCTCTCGCTCACCACCTTCGCCCAACCGCGGCCGCGCGACGCGATGTAGGTCAGCTCCGGGACTTCCTTGCGGATGACGTCGGTCACTTCCTTCGCGTGCGTCACCACCGGAGCGGCCTGGCCCGCCGTCACCTTGAAGAAGCCGGCGACGTTCACGTGGCCGCTCATCAGCGTGGTCGACGACTCGACGAGCGAGCGGTTCATGCCTTCGCCGACGCCGAGCAAGAAGACCATCAGCGCGGTGACGAGACCGATGGCGGTCATCAACACGCCGGTGCGACGGCGGTGCTGCCACAGCGACTTGAAGGCGATGCGCAGGAGCGGCCCAAGCCCGGGCGCCAGGTAGCGCTTGACGATGAAGCGGCCGAGCAAGAGGCCGACGAGCGCCGCCGGAATGCCGATGTAGGTGGCGTTCATGATCAGGCCTCCGAAGACTGCATGGCGGTGATGGGCGCGACGCGCGTCGCGAGCACCAGCGGGAAGATGACGGCCAACACGCTGACGACGAGCGTGGCGACGATGGCGGTGATGAGCCCCGACGACGTGAGCTCGGGCCGCAGCACGGGGCCGCTGAAGAAGAAGTACAGCTCGTCACGGAACGCGGGAATGCCGCGCACGTGCAGCCACTTCACGACCAGCGAGCCGATGCCCGCTCCGATGGTGCCGAAGGTGAGCGCCAACATCACCGTCTCGACGAGCACCATCATCATCACGAAGCCGCGCTGCGCTCCGATGGCGCGCATGGTGCCGATGGTCGCGGTGCGCTGCAGCGTCGCGATGGTCATGCCGATGGTCACCACGATGAGCGCGATGAACACGAAGATGACGACGATGGCCGCGAGCAGCAGGCGGAAGAAGTCGATGAACTTGCCGAGGAAGCCGGCCGCCGACGTCCAGCTCACGGCGTAGGTGCGCGGGCGCGCGCTCTCGATGAACGCGTCGATGGTGCTCACGATGCTCGGCTCGAGGTTCGCGCGCTCACCCTTCAGCGCGTCTTGCAATTCGAGCAGCGCAGCCGCTTCGGGCTCGAAGCTCCCGCTCTGTCGCTTGTCTTCGAGGTCGGTCACGGCCTTCAGCGCCGCGAGCAGACGGAACGGGAGCTGACCGCCCGCCACCAGCGCCTTCGCTGCGCCGAGCTTCATGCCGTCCACCTTCGGAGCGCCGCCCGACAACAACTTCTCGATGTCCTTCAACGCCGCGGACTGCGCCAGCTCCGAGCCGTCGGCGAGCACGATGGCCGCGTGGAGCACCATGCCGTCGTCGATCTCTTCCGGCGTGAACGTCTCACCGAGTCGCCGCGCCTTCGCGCTCGGGCCGTCTGCGCCGCCGAGCTTGTCGTCGATGGCCGTGGCCTTCACCTCGGTCACCACGTCCGCGTCGCCACCGAACAAATCGGCCTCGGCGTTCTCGCGGCTCACTTCCTTCGCACCCGTCTCGGCCTTCAGCTTGTCGAGCTCGGCCTTCTTCTCGGCGGTGAGATAACCGTAGAGCTCGCGGAAGGTGATCATGTCGACCAGCGCGTTCGCTCCGGCGAGCGGCGACTTCTCGAGGCCTTTCAGCTCGAAGATTCCGTACACCTTCACCAGCGCGGTCTGCAGCGAGCCCGAGCGCCCGAACGAGCGGAGCGTCATCGTGTCGCCGACCTTCACGCGGTACATCGAGAGCATCGGCGCCAGCTCGTCGTAGAAGAACTTGTAGCGAGCGTCGAAGTTCTGATCAGTCACCGCGAAGAACTTGCTGAGCAGCGTGGCGAGGTCGGTCTCCTTTTCCGAGAGGAAACCCTGCAGCTTCTTCACCGCTTCGGCGGTCGCGATGCCGTCGAGCTGAAGCACGATCTCTCGCGTCTGCGAGGTGTTCTCGCGCACGAAGCGCTGCAATTCCTTGTCGCTCTCGTCAGACAACAGGCGGCCGGCGGCACGCGCATCGCGAATCTTGTCGAGGCGGCGCGCGTTCTTCAGCTTCAGGTATTCCTCGTAGAAGAAGCTCGGCAGCAGGATGCCGCGGTGACCGGTGGGCACCTTCTCGCCCTGGGTGATGGTCATGCGATCGAACGTCTCCTGGTACGCGTCGAGGTCGGTGCCGAGGTAGCGAATGAAGAGCAGGTCGCTGTCGGTGACGATGGGCGCGAGCTTGTTCTCGAGCAGTTCCAGCTTGTCGAGCGGCGCAGCGTCGAAGTCGGCCCAGAACGCGTCGGTGTCGATGCTCGCGAGGAACGCGCGCTGGTTTTGATCGAGCTCGGTCTCGGCGACCAATTCCTTCTCGCGCTCGATGTCCTTCATGATGACGGTGACCATGTTGCGCACGTGGCCCTGCAGCGACTTCATGCGCCGCTCGTATTCCTCGGGCGTGCGCTTGGGAGCCGCTTCGGTGCCGCCCTCGCTCTGCTCACGCACCAGCGCGCGCATTTTTTCGAGCGTCACGTCGACCGTGTTGCCCGAGCTCAGAATCGAAGTCGCCGCGCCCATCGGCACCACGCGCTTCACGTTGGGAATCTTCAGCAGGTCGGCCTTGAGCGACTTGAAGTCGTCGAGCGGCGTGAGGTTGGAGTCGCTGCCGTCGACGCGGCCGTAGATTTCGAGCGGGTCCTTCGAGCGTGCGCCGTAGACCTGCATGTGACCGGTGATGGAGCCGACGATGCTCTTGCTGAGCGCTTCGTCGAGCGTCGAGAACACCGAGCCACCGATGACGAGCAGGGCCGCTCCGAAGAGGAGCACCGCTCCTACGAAGAGGTTCAGCATGCTCGAGAAGATGTTCGCCAGCGCGATGCGGATGAGGATGACCGTCTTCGAGATCATGGCGGCGCGGGTGTAACACCGAGTAGTCAGGTGCGATGCGCATTCCACTCCTGCTGCTGGTCGTCGGGTCAGTCGCCTGGGCAGAGAATCCCGCGACCACTGCGGCGCTCACGCTCGAGCGCGCGGGCAACGACGCGCAGACGAAGTGCGACGTGGCGCTGATGCGCGCGAAGCAGTTCGAAGCGGTCGACGCGAAGGCCGCGCTGCAGTCGGCGCGCGAAGCCGTCGAAGCCGGCAGTCCGATGCGCGACGAATTCGATGCGTCGTTTACGGTCGCGAAGAATCCCGGCTCTGACTTCGGCACGCCGCTCATCGCGTCACGGCTCAGCCGGCTGCGCGGGAAGTTGTTCGAGTGCGTGCGTGACGCTGAGCTGATCAACGTGCGGCTGCTGAAGTCGCAGGCTTCGAGCTCGCCCGACGCTCGCAAGCAGGCCATCGGCGCGGCGGAGACGTTTCTGCAGCGGTACGCAGCCGACAAGACCGCGGCCGACGTGAAGAAGTGGCTCGCTGAATTGAAGACGCCCTGATCAGCGCGGCTTGTGCGCGTGCAGGTGTTTGCGAACACGCGCGATCAACGTGCCGCTCTCGTCGCGAAGCTCGGTCTCGAACCGCGGCTCGACCTTGCCGACTGCGTCGAGCTGCGAGCGAATTTGAGAGACGGTGGCGTCGGGCATCTCGAAGCGCGCACGCAACGTCGAGCGCCCCGGCTTCACGAAGTCGATGGTGGCCGCCTTGTCCCAGACCACGTACGGCTTCCCCAGCTTCCAGCCGAGCAGCAACATGAACCACGGGTCGGCCATCGAATAGAGCGAGCCGCCGAACGCGGTGCCGACGTAGTTGCGATTCCACAACGTGGTGCGCAGCTCGATGATCAGCGCGTCGATACGGTCGCCGTCGCCCTCGATGTCGGCCACGCGCACGCCCGCGCCGAGATACGGCGGGTAGACGTTCATCAACTGCAACACGCGGCGTTTCGGAACGCGCGAGACCAGGTCCCGAAAGTTCACCCGCCCGTTGTGCCCGGTCTTGCTTCTGCAGTGATCGCTTTTTTCACGCACCGCACACAGCACGGTCGTGAACGCCGAGAGTGACGACAGCGCGCAGAGAGCCTTCGACGCGGCGGTTCACGTGGTTCGGGTCGATCATTCGTCCGTTCGCGATGCAGGTCGCGGCTTCGTGCGCGCGGTCGAAGCGCTGGGTCCCTCGGGACTCGGGCCGAATGGTGTCGCGCTGGTGCGTGCGTACGACGACTTCGCGCGCCAACTCGCGCACACGTTCCACGAGCTGGAAGAAGAAATCGTCGACCGCGTTCAGGTGTTGCACGCGCAGCACCGCATGGCGCCCGGGATTCTCGCGCGCGTGTTCCCGCGTTTCGTCGAACTCGAACGACAGCTCGCCGCGCACGGTCAGCAGCTCGACGCGTTGAGCGCGCAGTTCAGCGAAGTGCCGCCCACGCTCGTGTTTCCGCTCGCGGTCTTCATCGAAGCCGTTCGCACCTGTCTGCGCGCGCATCGGGAGTCGTTGCTCCCGGCGCTCGCTCCATTCGTCGAAGGGTTGGCGCATGCGTGAAGAAGAGAAGCGGAGTTCGCGACGGCGCGTGTTGAAGATGCTCGGTGGCGGCATCGGCGCGCTGGCGTTGATCAACTGCGGCATTCCGGTCACCGAGAGCGATGGCGGCACCGGTGGTGGAAGTGCGACGGGCGGCGGCGGCGGAAGTGCGACGGGCGGCGGCGCAGCGACGGGCGGTGGCAGCGCCGTCACCGACGCAGGCACGACCGGAACGTGGGCGACGCAAGGCACGTCGGTGTTGAGCGGCAAGGACTACGGCAATCCGTTCGCCAGCGGCGTCGGCTCGACGTGCAACGTCTACAAGTCGTCGACCGAAGGTCCGTGTCACGCGCCGTCACTGGTGCGCAAAGACGTGAGCGAGGGCTACGCCGGAGTGCCGATGCGCCTCGAGCTCATCGTGGTGAACGCGCAATGCCAGCCGGTGCCGAACGCCACCGTGGAGATCTGGATGTGCGACACCAGGGGCGTCTATTCGGGCGACATCGACGGCAACAACGACTCGTTCTGCACGGGCGGGAGCAGCACCGCGGCCGCCGCGCTCTGGGGCCGCGGCATTCAGACCGCCGGCAGCGATGGCCGCGTGACGTTCGATGGAAATTTCCCCGGCTGGTATTCGGGCCGCGCGACGCACATTCACTTCAAGGTGAGCGTCGGCACCACGGCGTACGTCACCTCGCAGCTCTTCTTCCCCGAGACGCTGAAGACGAGCGTGTACTCGAGCGTGAGCTCGTACACCGCGCCCTCGGGAAACGGCTACGTGCTCAACGCGAGCGACAACGTGGTGAGCCAGGCCTCGCTGACGTTGAGTGACGTGGTGTGCGAGACGGCGCAGCAGTCTGACGGAGCGCTGCTCGCGTGGAAGGCCATCACCGTCAACGCTTGAGCGGCTTCTTGAACTTCTTCAGCGCCGGCGTCGGGTCGGTCAGATCTTCCGGCTCCGGGCGGCCCGGGTACCAGGTGTTCACCGTCAGCTTTCGCTCGATGCGCGTGAACGGCGGCGGGTCGTCAGCGCTGAACTCGAAGTCGGGCACCGTCGCCGCGCGGCGAACACATTTCTCCGTCTCGAGGTCGAGCATTTCGCCCTTCACTTCGAGGTTCGACAAGCGCACGGCGTTTCCTTGAACGCTCTGCACCCACGAGAGGTCGAGCTTCTTGATGGGCGTCTCCTTGCCCACGCAGCCCGCGATGCGCTCGGCGAGCAGCTCGAAGTCGAGCTGAGAAATCGCCGTGTCGCTCGTGTCGCACATCATGTGTGACGACGTGTCGGAAGCGTTGACGCGTTTGCCGACGAGCCCATCGACGACGCACTTCGCGAAGCTGCCTCGCGCTGCGAGCGTGTAGTGCTCGAACTTCAGCTTTCGAAATTCGCCGTCTGGCTCGAGAACGAACGAGGCCATCACGCTGCTCCACACCGCGCGGTTGAAGGCGCAGCCCTCGGCCACCTTGTGACAGAGCTCCTGGAACGAGTTGCGTTTGTGGTTCGGGAAACCCTTCGTGTACGTGTTTCCCGGCGAGAAATAGACGGCGACCGAGGTGACGGCGGAATCATCGACCCAGCCGCCATCGAGCTGCGCCAGCAGAGACACCACGAGGAGCGCGTGCATGCACCGAAGGGAAGTGCGTCACGCGACGCGATGCAAGGGGCAGCGGAGCGCCAACGCTCACTCCGTGTAGACGAAGCGCAGCACCGTACCGGCGTTCGAGGTGTTCCCGCCGCACGTCACGTGGCCCACCGGCGTATGCGCCGTGACGAGGGAGCCGGTCGTCGGGCTGATGGCCACCGACGGGTCTTTCGGGCTCCACGAAGCGATCTGCGGCCGGTTCCCCGAGCACGAGAAGTACGTGTACGGGTCGATGGCCGCAGCCATCGTGGCGGCAGTGTCGAGACCGCCGAGGTTCCACTGGGTCCCGGTGGTGCAGTTCGACGTGCAGATTGCTGCGCTGAGCTGGCTGTCGGTCGACATCGCGAGCATCAGGGCGCCGCCAATCTCGGCCAGCGCCATGCCTTCCTGCCCGTCGCCGGCCGCGCCCAGAATCACGCCCGACCACGACGCCTCGAGGTTGCAGTTCGCGGCGCACTGCCACACGAGCACCTTGTCTGCCTGCGAGAGGATCTGCGGCGACTGTGAAGGGCTGGTCGTGCCCTGGTTGTAGGCGATGCTGACGCGACCATCGGCACCGACGGCGATGTTGGTGGGTTGCGCGCCGTCGTGCACGAAGCCGATCGCCGACTGGCTCCACGAAGCCTCGGCGGTGCAGTTGCTGGCGCACGACGCGTACCGCAGCACCGTTCCGTCATGGAACACCATGTGGAGCGTCGTGCCGCGCGCGGCGAGCTGGGTGCGCACCGCGGTGTTGCGGAAGGTGCCCTTCGACCAGCTGGCGACGTTCAGGCAATTCGAGCCACAGGTCGCGAGCGTGGGGTACCCGTCGCTGACGACGAAGCTCACCCGCCCGCTGTCGTCGACCACGATCGGCGCACCGCGGAACGGAGCGAGAATCTGCGCGGTGAACAAGCTGGTGAGGTTGGCTTCCTGCCAGCTGGTGGGGCTGGCGCAGTTCGACGCGCACGTCAGGTAGATGGTCTCTGCGACGCTGTTCAGGAAGCGCCCGTAGACGACGTGTAGCTGCCCGTTGGCGCCCACCGCGAACCGCGCGTCGCTCACCGAGCCCTGGCTCTGCTGCCGGTAGAGCGTGGCGAAGGTCCACGCGCTCTCGGAACCGCAGGCGCCCAGACACGTCGCGTATTCCACGCTGCGCCCCGACGCGCCGGTGTCCCACACCGCGTGAAAGCGGCCGGTGCTGTCGGTGCGAACGTCGGGTGATTGCGAGCCACCGACGTCGTGGAAGAACGCGCCGTCACCGGTCGCACCGCCCGTCCCTCCGCCAGTCGCGCCACCGCCGGTCGTGCCGCCACCGGTCGTGCCGCCACCCGTCGTTCCGCCACCAGTCGTGCCGCCACCAGTCGTGCCGCCACCAGTCGTGCCGCCACCAGTCGTGCCGCCACCGGTCGTGCCGCCTCCAGTGCCGCCGCCGAAGAAGCCACCGCCGCCGCCGACGCCGCCGTCGTTGGTCGACGGACCGGGGCACGCACACAGAACCGCAACCACCACCACCGCCACGAGCACTCGAAGGTTCATGGCGGCAGGGTTTACCGCACCGGCAACACTCCCGTGAGCTGCTTCAGCGTCCCGAGAACTCCGCGCGCAGACGCAGCTCGGTCGCTTGCGGTACGCGCTGCTGATGCGCGCTCACGCTGATCAGTCGAGGCAGGTCGGCACGCCGGCGCAACAGCACCTCCGCTGATGCTTCGTCCATGGTGATGACCGAGAGCTTCTCGAGGCTCTTCGCAAAGACGGAGTCAGCGATGGCCTCGATGACCTGTGACGTGAAGCGCACCTCGAGCGAAAGCCGCCGCAAGTTCGGAGCGCGACAAGCCTCGCGCACCCAACGTGACACCGCAGGGCGGGTGTCGGTCCACGACCGGAGCGAGAGCGCGCGAAGCCGTGGCGCCTCGAGCGTGCCGAGCCGGCACTCCCACGACTGTTCATCGAAGGCGAAGACGGTGAGTTCCTCGAGCCGCGCAGCCGAGGCGGAGTCGAGCGTGGCGACCGAGCTGAGGCTCAGCTTCGTCAGCAGCGGCAGCCTCAGCAGCGGAGCGGCGTGAAGACGTGTTCCCTCGAGCCACAGCGTCAGATCGCTCACCGCGGCGCCGTTCGCGACGAGAGCCTCGACCAGGGCCTGCGCGTCTTCATCGTTCGCAGGCGCGGCGACGTTCACGCGATGCAGCGCGAAGGCGAGCGGGTGTGAGAGCACTTCGTTCACCACGCGCGGCAACGACCAGGGCGCTCGACGCACGTGTTGGCCGCGCTGCAGCGTCAGCGTCGCGAGGTGGCCGTGCTCCCAGTCGACGGAGAGCCGGTTCTCGTCGAGAAGTCCCAGCACCGCCGTCAACCCGAGCGCGGCGTGGTGCTTCTGGCGGAAGAGGCGTTCGCGGCGCGACTTGCGCGTCAGCGAGAGTGCGATGAGTTCACCGCGAAGGTCGCCGCGCGCCTGCAGCAGGTCGGCGTACACCGCCCACCTCGCGTCATCGCCAGGTGCTTCCTGCAGCTGCGCAACGCACACGTCTTCGGTCACGGTGCAGCAGCGTAGCCACGGCGTCAGGGCTCTTCGTAACGCCAGATGCCGGCGGTCCACGCGCCCATCACGATGACCCACTTGCCGGTCGTCGGGTTGCGCACCACCGCCGCGTGCCCCGAGCCGTTCCCCATCGGCGGAGTCATCACGTAGTTCTCCCACGTGCCCGTCGTGCCCTGATTTCGCGGTGAGCGTTGCAGCACCTGATTCTGTCCGCCCGCGCTCGCCCAGCCGTTGTCCGTGTAGACGTAGTTCCCCGTGCCGAAGACGCCGTTCTGCGCGGTGCCATCATTCACGCGCGACCAGTTCATTCCGAAATCCGTGCTGCGGTACACGCCGTGCCCTTCCGAGCCGGAGAGGCCCGCGGCGTAGATGACGCCTCCACCGCTCTGGAAGATTTGCGCGTTGCCGTGCCCGTGCTGCAGCGAGTTCGTACGCGTCCACGTCATGCCGCCGTTCGTGGTGCGGTGCATGCCGCCGATCTGATCACCCCACTGCGACATGATCAGCCAGTTGCCGCGCGTGGTCGTCGCGTTGCCGGTGTCGATGAAGAACGGATAGTTCGAGGTGCCCTGATCAGCGCCGACCGAGGTGACCGTCGTCCAGGTCGCTCCGCCGTTGAATGATTCGCTCAAGCCCGGGTTTCCGTGAAAGCCCGCGAGCACGTGCTGGTTGTCGTACGGGTCGACGTCCATCGCGTACGGGTCGTTCGAGAACGTGCCCGCTACCGCGTTGTTGGTCTGCACGTTGGTCCACGTCACGCCGTTGTCGAGCGTGCGGGCCACTCCGTTGCCGTAGCCGCCGCAGCACCACATCAAGAACGGAGTCGAAGGGTCGCGGTTCGGGTTGGGGTCGCCCGCGCAGCCGTAGGTGAGCGAGTGGCTCGAGATTTTCGTCCACGTCACGCCGTAGTCGGTGCTCTTGAAGAAGCCCGGAGTCGCCGACGACGAGAAGTAGAAGTCTCCCGGTCGCGCGGGGTCCGCGAGCATCGTCTGGATTCCGAACATGCCGAGCGTGAGGCCCCCGATGTTGGGCGTCACGTTGGTCCACGTTCCTGGTGGGCCGAGCACGACCATTCCGCCACCGCCGCCGGTCGTGCCGCCGCCGGTTGCGCCGCCTCCGCCCGTCGCGCTTCCACCGCCGGTTGCACCGCCTCCGCCGATTGCTCCACCACCTCCGCCGGTTGCTCCTCCACCTCCGCCCGTCGCGCTTCCGCCGCCTGTCGCGCTTCCACCGCCGGTTGCGACGCCGCCGCCACTGCCAGCGTCCATCTCCATGTCACTCACGGTCGCGGAACACGCCGAGAACACTGCGAGGGACATCAGCAGAAACGTGCGCATGCCTCTCTTCCCGCGACCCCAACGTCACCTTCCCGGGAAGGTTCGAATCGTCTCGCGGGAATTGCTCACATGACGCGATGGAGCCTCGTGTTGCTGCTGTCGGGGTGCATGGGTGTGGCGCAAGACGCGATGCCGCCCACGCCCGGAGTTCCAGACGACGCGGGCGCGACGCAGCAACTCGACGCCGGGATTCCGGACGCAGGTGCTTCGCCTGACGCGGGAATTCCGGACGCTGGCCCGACGCCCGATGCCGGCACACCTTTCGAGCCTTCCGACGGCGGCACGTTCTTCGGCGCGTCGCGTTGCGATTCGGCTTTCACCGTGTGTGATGGCTTCGAAGGCGACACGTTCGATTCCGCGCTCTGGGTGCACTACCCGCCGCCCGCCGGCAGCACCGCTTTCGCTCGACAAGACTCGACACAGGTGGCGCGCGGCTCACGCGCGTTGCATCTGCGCTCGGGCGTTCAAGTGCGCGCGAAGCAACAGTGGCCGTGGCTCGAGAACGGTTTCTTCCTGCGCGTCTTCATGCGCTGGGCGCAGCCGATTCCCGATTGGCACCTCACGTACATCTGGGTGTCCGCTCCGGGGGAGACGTTCACGCTCGGCAGCTACCACAATCAATTCGGCATGAATGAGTACGGCCCGAACAACGGCGACACCGGAGTGGCCTCGCGCGACGTGCTCCCCGTGAATCGTTGGGTGTGCGTCGAATGGGAAGTGAAGCCGAGCGCACAGGAAGTCCACGTGTGGATGGACGAGCAGGACGTCCCCGCGGAACCGCAGAACCCGTTCGGAGTTCCGAACATGCACGTGACGAATTGGCCGCCGATGGCGTGGCGCGACTTCACTCTCGAGTTCATCACCGCGCAGAACACCGACGAGATGTGGATGGACGAGCTGGCCATCAGCTCGACGCGCATCGGGTGTGAGCGATAGGTGAAATCGGTTTTCGGGAAGGTCGGCTCCGGGTCGCGGGAAGAGGGGCATGCGCCTTCATTTCGCGGTCCTGGTCGTGGTGTTCGCGGGTTGCGGAGTGGGTGGAGGCGCTGACGACGGTGGTTCGCCTGCGACCGATGCCGGAATCACGAACACGTTCGATGCGGGCCAACCAGACGCGGGACTCGTCGACGCCGGAGTCGTCGATGCTGGAGTTCCCGACGCGGGAATCGTCGACTCCGGAATTCCGCACGTGGTGCTCGGCTGCAGCGGCCTCGCCGACGCTGGAGTCTGGGAAGAACTCACGCCGCCCGCCGCGCGCTCCGACGTGAGCACCAACTGCTACTACGGCGGGAGTTTCGTCGTGGACCCGACGGACCGTCGCAACGTGTTCCTCGGCAGCTGCCAGGCGGGCATCTTCAAGTCGACCGACTGCGGAGCGACGTGGACGAAGGTGAGCACCGGCCGGCACTCCATCGACATCAATTCCGGGCGGCAGTGGACGATGGCGATCGACCCGACCAACCCGCAAATTCTGTACGCGAACAGCGGGTACAACCTGCACGACGGCAACAACTCCACGCTCTACAAATCAATCAACGGCGGAGTGGACTGGGACCAAATCTGGCCGCCCGCGAACGCGATGGGTGTTCCCGGGTTCGTCGGCGGCGTGCAGATGGATCCGACCGATTCGCAGCACCTGCTGCTCGGAATGCACGCGGCGTGCGGTGCTCCACATGCGAACGCGTGCTTTGGTGAATCGCTCAACGGCGGCATGACCTGGCGCATCGTCGACGGAGAAGCGTCGTGGAACGGCGGCGAGGGCTCGACGGTTTCGTTCCTCGGCAACAGCGACACGTGGATCTTCAAGTCCGAAACCAACGGCCTGTGGCGCACCACCAACCGCGGCCAGAGTTGGACGTTCATCAGCGGCGGCATCGCGCACGGCACCGGAGACCTGGTGCACACCTCGGCGGGCACGTTCATTCAAGCGACGTCGAACGGAGTGCTGCGCAGCAGCGACGGCATCATGTGGAGCGCGGTGCAGAACTCCGGAAATCTCGTGAACGGAATGACGGTGATTGAAGGCACCACCATCGTCTCGAGCCGCGGCTTCCCGTGGAACCCGGGCGGCAACCCGCAGCCGTATCAGCCGTTCCTCATCTCGCGCGACGACGGCCTCACGTGGTCGACGTTGCCGTCACCGATGCTGAACAACGCGGGACAGCTCAGCTTCGATCCTGATCATCGGATTCTCTACACGTCGAACTTGAACGCGGGCTTCTGGCGCGTCGTGTTGCCCTGATGTCGGGCATGCTCGGGGCTTGCGCGAGCACGACTACGTGGCGTTGGAGGCCGCAGCCCGCGCGGGACGGCTGCACGAAGTGAACGACGCGCTCGGGGTCGAGCTGAGCGAGGAGTCGTTTCGCGCGATCGACTCGCTCTCATCGCGCCTGAGACTGGGCCACGGCTCTTTCGCCATCGCCCTCGCGCTGATTTCGCGCGCGCTGCGCGAACCTGGCATCGCCATCGAGCGCCTGACGCTCAGCGGTCGCTTCGTGCACCGCCTCGCTGCGACGTGGACGACGAAGAACGGCGAGCGTCGACTGACCCTGGGCATGGCCGAGACCTTCGACCGTCGCGCGATTGGTAACGCCTGGCCGCTCTTGAACGGCTGGAAGACGAAGCTCGAGCACAACCGCGAACTCGCAGCGCGCTGGGCGGCCGACCCGAACCAGCCCAACCGCATCGAGCTGCCCGTGAGTGCGAAGCTCGAGGTCGCGGCGCCACGCGACGCTGACGAGGAAGATGGACTGCTGAAGGCGATCACCGCGGCGCCCGACGACGATGGTCCGCGTCTCGTCTATGCCGACTGGCTCGAAGAACGTGGAGACGCTCGCGGCGAGTTCATCCGCCTCCAGGTGCAGCTCGCGCGCGGTGGGACGAACGTCGAGCTTCAACGCCGCGTCAACACGCTGCTCAAGACGAGCTGGAAGAACTACGCCGGAGAGCTCGCGAAATACGTGTCGTACCCGAAGCACCGATTCGTGCGCGGCTTCCCGCAGACGGTGGCCATGACGGGAGCGGCGTTCGCGAAGCACGGCGAGCGCTTCTTCTCTCGCTGGCCGATCGAGCACCTGGTGTTCGACAACCGTCACTTCACGCCGACGCAGCTCGAGCAGTTGGTGACCACTCCGGCGATGGCGCGCGTGCGCGAGTTGTCACTCACGCAGATCGTCGGCTCGCCCAAGCGCGCCGTGGCCGCGCTCGCCAGGGGCGCACGCTTCGATTCGTTGCAGACCTTGAACCTCACCGGCTGCGGCGCGAACGCGAACGACTGGGAGCAGCTGTTCACGCGGCTCGACGCACCGAAGTTGAGAGCAATCTCGTTGATCCATGTCGGCGCGCACCCAGCGCTCTTCGCCGCGCTCGCATCGAACGAGAAGCTCCCCGCGCTGCGGTCGATCTTCGAGCAACGGATGACCAACTTCGGCCGCGCGTCGGCTGCCGAGTGGCGCGCGGCGTTCACGCGGCTCGCGCGTCTTCCCCTCGAGGAACTCGGGCTTCGGGGTGGCGGTCACCCTCACGATGAGGCGACGCTGCGCGTCTTCTTCGAACGAGGCTCGAAGTGTCGGTTCAAGCGCCTCTCGTTGGCGAGTGACCAGCTCACCGACTCCTTCGTTTCCGTGCTCGTGAAGTCACCCAGCGCCGCAACACTCGAATCAGTGGAACTGCATCGCGCTGGCGCCGTGACGCTGCGCGGGGCGTTGGCGCTGTTGCGGCTGCCGCGGCTTCACACGCTGGAGCTCTCAGCGATGTATCGCCCCGGGACTACGAAGCCCTCGTGGACGCAGGAAGATCGTGAGGCGCTGCTCGCGGCTGCGGAAGCGCTCCCAACTGATCATCCGCTGCACACGCTCGGGCTGCCGTTCGTCTCCTGGAATGATCAGCACGAGACGCACGCACGCTTCAACCTGCGGTGACACGGCCTCGGGCGCACACACGCACGGGCGCTGGGTCGCGGGATGCGCGGCACTGTCAGCTTTGCTGATGAGAATCTCGGGGTCGCGACGGGGCGCACCACTGTCAGCTTTGCTGATGCGAATCTCGGAGCCGCCAGAATTGGCACAAGGCGCGAAGGCGCCAGTCGCCCGAAGCTCGAGAGGCTCGCGCATCGTCTGGCACGGCGCGGAGCACAGCGAACACTCTCGTCCTCAATGCAGTTGCGGATTTCCGTCGGCGAGAACGGTCGCCTCGACGTGCTCCCTACGCGACTCGTCGCCGCGCGCGGAGCAACAACAGCGCGAACCAGAGCAGCGACGCGTCACCGTGCGAACACGTGCAGCCCACAGGGTACCAGCGAACGCCCGCGCCGCCGTCGGTCGTCCCCACCACTCCGCCATCGGAAACGCGCGCGCATGCCGTCACGTTGCGGAACACGAGAATCTTCGAGCTGGCATAGGTCGAGAGCACGACGTCGACGCGGCCATCGCCGTCGAAGTCTCCCGTCGCCAGTCGCAGCGGCTGCGCGAGCGAAGGAATTTCTCCGGCCGTCGTGAAGCCCGTTGGCTCGTTGAGAAAGAAGCGCACGCGGGTTTGCACGTCGCTCGCCACGAGATCCGCGCGCCCGTCACCATCGAAGTCACCACTCGCGAGCCCGAACAACTCGGTCGGCTCGCCCATCACCGCCACGCTCGGAGTGAACGTTCCATCGACGTTCTGCAGATAGCTCGCGACGCCCTGGTAGCCGGCCTGCGCGATGTCGAGGCGACCATCGGCGTCGAGGTCGGCGACCAACACCATGTCGTGATTCGACGGCAGCGCCGAGCGGTACTGCGAGAACGCGGGTGTCGCGCCGCGCTGGGAAAGCAGCACCGACACTCCGAAGAAATACGAGGTGAACACCGCGTCCTCGAGGCCATCGCGATTCAAATCAGCGCGCGCAGCCGGCCCGATGGGAGTGCCCGCGTCGAACACCATCCACGGCGTGAACGTCGTCGAACTCTGGCCGTGCAGCAGCGTGAGCGTGTTCGCGAAATTCCCGCCGGCGCTGCTGTCGACGTGACCGTCACCGTCGAAGTCGCTCACCACCAACCCGACGATGGCTGCTTCACCTGCGTCGGGCACCACGGTGGGCGCGCTGAAGCTGAAGCCACCATCGCGCGCGAAGAGAATGGCGAGCGAGCGGTCGCCTCCGCCGGTGCAGATGTCGAGTTGGCCATCACCGTCGACGTCGGCGAACGAGAGCGGGTACGGCTGCTCACCCGTCGGTACGTGATGCAGTTCGTCGAAGCCGTTGCCGGTGTTGATGAAGACTGAGACGAAGTCGTAGTTGCTCTCGCTCACCACGAAGTCGAGGCGGCCATCTCGATTCAAGTCGACGCTGCGCACGTCCTGCACGAGGTCGTGGTCGTCGAACGTGAGCCACGGCTCGAACTGAAGCGTCGGGCAGTCCGCAGCAGCGCGAGCGGCCGAGGCGAGCGACAGCAGCAAGACGACGACGAGACGCACGTCTGATCAGTCTGTCAGGTCAGCCCGCTCAACGGCCCACTGAATTCGGTGCTGCCGAAGGTGTCGCCCGAAATGCCGAAGCCGTTCATCACCGACACGAGCAGCTTGTTGTGCGGCACGTACGAGCGCCACGGGTCCTGCACGCCCCAATTCGTGGGGTGCGGCATGCCGACGCGCAGATAGCGGCCCATGCGAAAGCCTGCGCCGCCGCCGAGAAGCACGTAGGGAATGTTGAGACCGCCGTGCACTTCCTGGCCGAAGTCCTGCGTCCAGATGATCAACGTGTGGTCGAGCAGCGAGCCATCACCGTCGGGCGTCGCGGCGAGACTCGCGGCGAAGTCAGCGAGCTTCTGCGCGTGCCACGCCTGCACCTGCGTCATCTGCTCACGCGCGAGCACACCGGGCGCGCCCATGTCTTCGATGCGGTGCGCGACCTCTCCGTGCATGTCGAGATTCTCCGGCAGGCCCGGCGTCGCGTTGCCTCCGAGGTTCCACGCCATCGACACGAAGCGCGTGCGGTCACACGCGAGCGCTTCACGCACCAGCGAGAGTTGATTGGTCGTCACCGTGTCGAGCACGTTGCTCGGCTGCGGCCGCGTCGGAGCGGTGCACGACACCGGCGGCGGAGCAGAAATGCGCGCGTCGATGTCGTTCAACGCCGAGAGGTGCTCGTCGAGCTTCTGCCGCTCGGGTGCGGCCAGTCGCGACTGCAGCCGACGCGCATCTTTCTGCAGCGCGTTCAACACCGCCTTGCGTCGCAGCAACGCGGATGGATCAGACGTTCCACCGCCGCCGCTGAAGAGCAGGTCGAACGCGTTGGCCGGGTTTCCGAACGACGGCATCGCCACGCCCGACGCGTTGAACGACATCGTCGAGCTGTTGTTGATGCCGATGTAGCCGCCCATGCCCAGCTGCAACGTCTTCACCGGCGTGTTGCCCGCCAGCTGCTGCGCGAGCGCGAAGTCGAGTGACGGGCCGGTGGGCTTGCTGCTGTCGGTCGCGTCGACGATGGGACAACCGGTCCACGCGGCGATGGTGCTGTGGTCGTGCCCCACGTACAGCGTGCGCGAGTCGATCGTGGGCCCGGTTTGCATCAAGCCCGCGGTGACGCTCAGACCTTCGAGCACCAGCATCTTCGACGCGAACGGAGCGAGCGGTGCGAGCGCCGAACCCGCGTAGTTGAGCGACTCCGCAGTGAGCGGCGCGTCGTTTCCCGTCACGCGCGGGCGAAACGAATCCCAGATGCCGCCGTAGCCCGACTGCACGAGCACCAGTCGCTTCGGCGACATCGACTGCGCCTGCACCGCCGAGCTCTGCAGCAGCGAGAAGAACGGCAACGCGGCCGCGGTCGTGCCCAGCGCGCGCAGAAATCGTCTTCGTTGATGATCGATGGAGGCCATGGTCACGGAGTCCGCGCAGTGAAGAGGTCCGAGCGGATGATCTGCAGCAGCGCCGACTTCATCGGCTGCTCGGTGGTCGTGAACTCGTGCGTCGCGTCTCGCAGCGAGCACAGCGCCGGCATTCCAATTTCGTCGAGCGGCTGGCCCATCGAGTACTCGAACCAGTTCTGCGCGAAGCAGTCGCGGGCCTCGGCGCTGTTGGCGAGCAGCCCTCCGAGCTCGCGCACGCCGGTGAACGTGCCGTCGACGTCGGTCTGCACCAGCTGTCCACTCGCGTCGATGGGCTTGCCGTTCTCGGTCGTGCGGAATCCACCGATGGCATCGAAGTTCTCGAAGCCGAAGCCGATGGGGTCGAGGAACTGGTGACAGCCCTGGCAGGTCGCGTTCGACGAATGCGCGGCGAAACGTTCACGCGTCGTCGCGTTGGGGTCGAGCGCGGGAATCGTGATTTTCAAATCTGCCGGCGGAGCAAAGCGCTTGAACTGGCACATCAGTCGCGTGCGCACCAACCGCCCGCGTTGCACCGGAGCACTCTCGGAACCGATGGCCAGCGTCGCCATCACGCTCGCGTGGCTCAGCACTCCGGCGCGCTCGCTCGGCAATTTCCATCGCATTCCTGAGAGCGCCGTGGCGCCGTAGTGCGCTCCGAGATTCGCGTCTTGAGTGGTCGTCCAATCAGCGGTGAAGAGCGTGCGCAGCGGCTCTCCTTCGAGCATCGCGGTGGCGACGAACGTGCGCGTCTCGTCGAGCGCGCTCGGGCGAAGCGCGGTCCACTGCGGAAAGCCCTGCTTCACGTTGGTGCCGAGGTGGTCGACCTTCAGCCACTGCGCGCCGAAATCTCCGAGCACGGTGCGCGCCGCCGGAGTGGCCAGCAAGCGCAACGCCTGCGCCTCCCGCGTCGCGGCATCGAGCGGGCCCTGCGAGGCGAGCGCCGTGAGCTCTGCGTCGGGCGGAGCAGCGGTGAGCAGATACGCGAGGGCTTCCGCGGTCTCGTGCGGCGTGAGGCCTCCAGCGCCGAGCTCGGTGTGGAACAACATCGACGACGACTGCAAGACGACCTCGAGCGCGAGGGCGACGCCGGTCGTGAAGTCCGTTCCGTCAGCGCCGACCGTGAAGACGTCGACCAGGTCGCTCAGCTCTTCGTCGGTGAGTGGACGGCGATACGCGCGCGCGCCGAACGAAGAGAGCAGGGTGCGTGCGCAGGTCGCTCCGGCGTTACATGAGGACGCGGCGACGAGCGTGCGCGCGGTGGTGGTCGAGAGTGCGGGCATCTCGCGCCACAGCAGCTCGACGAGCGGAGCGTTCACCCGCAACGCATCAGCGCGTGTGCCGTAGCCGTTCGGCGCAGGGTCGACGGGGAACTCAAGCGCCGGAGTGGTGCTGGTCAACGTCGCGAGCGTGTTGCGGTATTCGTTCGCCTGCAGTCGACGCACGCGCGCGGGGAGCACGGTGCGTTCCGTCACGGTGGCGCATGCGTCGAGCGCTTCGCTCGGTGAAGTCGAAGGGACCGAGTCACCGCGCGGACCTGCGAGCACGCCCTCGCACCCGGTCAACGCCAGCAGCAGCAACATCGGGCCCGTGCGCGTCATGACCTGTGTTCCATCGGGCGCGGCGGAACCTTCCCGGGAATTTTCGAAAGTTCGGGAAGGCCGGCCGGGGCTCACAGGAAGAGAGGCATGCCCTCGTCATTGCGTACGGCCGTGTGGGTGTTGGTCGCTTGTTCGCTGACGCGGTGCACGGTCATCGTCGAGTCGCTGCCTGATCAGCAGCCGGCGGTGGCCGACGTCGACGCGGGCACAGTCGAAGACGCGGATGCGGGTGTCGTCGTCGCGGTCGACGCCGGAGCACAAGACAGTGGAGTCAGCGCCGTCATCGACGCCGGAACTCCGCGCGACGCAGGCGTGATGCCGCCGGTGGTGCTCGGCGCGTGCGACGACCTCGCTGACGCCGGCGTGTTCGAGAACATCACGCCGCCGGGAATGAACGTCGAAGGCTTCGCCATCGCGACCGACCCGGTGAATCAGGGCACGGTCTACGTCGGCACGATTCACGGGAAATTCTGGAAGAGCACCGACTGCGGAGCGACGTGGGTCGCGACGTCGGGCCGCAACTCCACCAACATCAACTCGGGCATGAACTGGACGGTCGCGGTCGACCCCGTCGAGCCGAACGTCGTCTACACGAACGCCGGCTACGGAGCGCAGGGCAGCGGCCTCTACAAGTCCATCAACGGCGGAGCGGACTGGGACCTGATCTGGCCGCCGCAATCACAGCCACAGTTGATGTCTGCGTTGACGTACCACTTCGCCAACGTCGTCGCGATCGACCCGGCTGATCATCAACACGTGCTGCTCACGTTCCACGAAGAGTGCCTCGCGCCGCACCCCTCGACGTGCATCGCCGAGACCTTCAACGCGGGCCAGACGTGGCGGCTCATCGACGGTCAGGCGAGCTGGGACGGCCGCGAAGGTCAGGTGATTTTCTTCCTCGAGAACTCGCACACCTGGCTGTGGGGTTCGCAGAGCAACGGCTTCTACCGCTCGGACGACAGCGGCTCGACGTGGACCGTGATTCCCGGGATGACCACCAGTCACTTGCAGGGCTCGCAGCTCATTCGCGTGAATGGCGTGTGGTACCAGGCCGGCAGCGACGCGATTTTCCGCAGCCCGACGGGAATGCCCAACGACTGGACGCGCATCGACGGCACCGGCCCGATTCTCGGAGGCCTCGTCAGCGACGGCGTGAACATCTACGCGAGCAACTGCTACTTCCCCGAGTTCTGCTCGATGGGCGCGAAGTGGTTGCAGTCGCCGGTGAATGACGGCCTCACGTGGACCGAAGTGCCGAGCCCGCGCCCCGCGATGGGTGGAACGATGGCGTACGACGACGGTCACCATCTCCTCTATTCGTCGAACGGTCGTGCCGGAGTCTGGCGAATGCGAACGCGCTAAGGAATCTCCCTCTCCCCCGCAGGGGAGAGGGTCGGGGAGAGGGCCCGTCATCGAGTACGGTGCGCGCCGTGAAGCACTCTGCGCTGCTGCTGATCATCTGCGCCGTCACCGCACGCGCAGCTCCTACCGTCCGCGCCACGATGCCGCCCACCGTGGTGATGATTCGCGTGGGCTCTCCCGCCGACGTCGAGCGGCGCGAAAAGAAATTCTACGAAGAGCTCACCGTCGCGCTCGACGGCTTCATGGTGATGGGAGTCCCCGCGCCGCGCGCCGACTTCTCGTCGCTCTCGCTCGCGACGCAAATCGCCGAGGTGCTCCCCGAAGCGCGCGCGAACGACGCGCTCGCCGTGGTGTGGATGTCGTTCCCGCTCCCGAAGCAGGTGCTGGTGCATCTCGTGGCTCTCGGGTCCGGTCGCGCCTTCGTGCGCACCATCGAGACCGACCGTTCTTCGAGCGCCGAAGTGAACCTCGCGCTCGTCGCGCGTGAGTTGCTCGGCACGGCGTATTTGTTCGACGCGCCGCAGACGCTCCCGGTCGAGGTGAAGAAGGTCGTCTCGACGGTGCGCGAGCAAATCGCGCCGAGTGCGCCCGTGGTCGTCGCGCCGCCGCCGCCTCCGCCAGAGCCTCCGCACCCGCTCGAGCTCTGGGCGCGCGGCTCGATGGACTACCCGCTCGCCGGTGGAGTCGGCGCTGCACCCGTCGCGCGCGGAGGACTCGGCCTGTCGCTGCGACTTCCGTTTCATTTCGTCGCCGGACTCGCAGTCGAAGCGGGCGGCTCGCGCGTGATGCGCGGCACGGTCGACGCGAGCGCCACGTTCCTCGGCGGAAATCTCTCGCTGTATCGCGGCTTCGAGGTCGGTGGCGGGAAGCTCTCGCTCGGCCCGCAGCTCCTCGCGGGGCTCGAGGCCGCGTGGTTCTCGGTGTCGGACCAGGTGCTCACCTCTGCGCTCGCGTCGGTGCAGCTGGGCCTGCACGCGCGCACGGAAAATCGCGGAGCGGCGGTTGGCGTGAGTGTCCTCGCTGGCTACCAGCCCCTCGGCGCCGAGCTGCGCGAAGACACAACCACGCTGTTTCGCACGGCGAATCTGAAGCTCACGTTTGTTTTGTCAGTTGGGTGGGAAGGGCTGTAGCTCCCCGCGGGAACAGTGTCGGAACCAACGGACGACGAGCTGATGACGAGACTTCTGCGTGGCGACAAGACCGCCCTCGGGCCGCTGTATGTGCGCTACCGGGGCGTGGTGAACGCCGTCATTCGGCGGCAGGCGCCTCGTCTCGACTCGAGCGCCGCGGAAGACATCGCGCACGACACGATGCTGGCGCTCGTCGACCTCGCTCCGAAGTACCGGCCCGGAGAGACGCTGAAAGGTTGGCTGTGCGGCATCGCGCTGCGCAAAGCGCGGCGGCTCTCCGAGGGTTCGCAGCGTCGTTCGTTCCTCGCGCGGCTGTTTCAAGGGCCGGAGCAGGTCGCGACGACGTTCGAAGGCGCGGGTGACGTCGAGCGCGTGCTGAGCAAGTTGCCGGAGCCGTTTCGCGAAGTGGTGATTCTCAGTCTCGTCGAGCAACTGAGCGCCGACGAAGTCGCGAAGGCGTTGGAGATCAGCGTCAACACGGTGTGGACGCGGCTGCATCGCGCGCGCGTGCTGATTCGTGAGCTTCAAGAGGCGGAGGAACGCCGATGAGCGCGCACGACCAGGCTCAGCTGTATCTCGATGGGCGGCTCAGCGCCGAGGAGCGCGTCGAGTTCGAGTCGCATCTCGCTGGGTGCGCTGAATGTCAGGCGCTCGTGAATTCGTGGCGCTCGTTCAGCGCATCGTTCGCTCGCGAGACCGCTCCGCACCTCGCGCCGCCAGATGATCTCTCGACACGACGGTTGATCAATCGCGCCAAACGCGGTGCACCGCTTCGGCCTGTCGTCATGGGCCTCGCGCTCGCTGCCGCAGCGGTCGCGCTGATCTTCGCGCTGCGCCCGCAAACGCAAACGCCAGTTGCTGTCGCGACGCTCGAAGCTACGACCGAATCACGCCGCGAAGTCTTGGGAGACGACACCATCGGTCTCACCCCCGGCAGCGCGGTCGAACTTCCGGAACGCACGGCGACGCGCGTCGAAGTGAAGCTGTTGCGCGGGAGCGTCGCGGCCTCGGTGAAGAAACGCGCTCCAGGCAGCTCGTTCGTGGTGCGCGCGGGCGATTGTGAAGTGAAGGTCGTCGGCACGCGCTTCCGCGTCGAGCGTCAGAACGACGGCGTGCGCGTCTCGGTGATCGAAGGTCTGGTGCGCGTGAGCAAACAGGGCGCGGAGTACGACGTGGCTGCGGGTGAGACGCTCTCGCTCGACTCCACGACGGCGACGCGCGCGAAGTTCACGCGAGCGGGCTTCAAGGAACTCGGCGAGCCGGACGATGAAGTCGCACCGGTCGAAGTCGACGCCGGCGTCGAAGAACCGGACGCAGGCGTGAGCGCGCCGACACCGAGCCTCAAGCCTGTCAGCGCCGCGCAACTGTCGACGTGGCGTCAGGCGGCTGCGAGCAACCAGTGCGCGAAAATCCTCCCCGAGGTGCAGCGCTCGGCGAACGAACATCGACGTCAGGCCGCGGTGTGGCGCGTGCTCGCTGATTGCCAGCGCCTCACGCAAGACGCGAAGTCGGCGCGCACGTCGTACGAACAGGTCATCACCGTTGGCACGAGCGACGATGCAGCGCGTGCGCGGCCGGTGCTCGCGGCGCTCCTGCAAGAAGAGCTCGGAGCGCACGAAGCGGCCATCAAGGTGCTGAACGATTATCTGCGCGGCAAGCCGTCGCCGGTGCTCGAAGCGTCAGCGCGTGTGCGTCTCGCTCGCTCGTACCTCGCGCTCGGCAAGAAGCCGCAGGCGAAGAAGGAACTCGAGCGCGTCGTGAAAGAACTGCCGTCGTCTCCGCCGGCCCTCGAAGCGCTCGAGCTGCTCAAGACGCTGTGATCAATCGAGAATCGGCGCGAGCGGCTGCGCCGATTCCTGAATCGAGTGCCGGTACGTCTCGTACGCCCCCGCGTCGTACACACCACCGCCCATGCCATCGCGCCGCACCAACTGGTGCGCCCCCTCGCGCGGCCACGGGTCGAACACCTCGCCCTTGCGCTCGTTGATCAGCACGTAGTGTTCCGCCGACTGGTTGCCGTACTTGTCGCGCGCGCCATCGTTGTCGACCAGCGCCGGCACGCCTCCGGAATAACCAACGCCCGAGTCGGCCATGAACTTCTTCACCGCTCCGAGGCTCACGGTCTTGTTCGCACCGCCGCCCATCGAGCTCTCGGTCTTCTGCATCGCCGCGTAGGTCGAGTCCTGCAGCTTGTTGATGTCGTCGCGCGTGATGGGCTTGCCGCCGTCGAGCTTCGCCTTGAGGGCCTTCATCGACTCATCGTCTGGCGACAACTTGAGATTGTGTTCGCACAGCTTGGTGAGCGCAGCCTTGGGGTCGCTCTGCTGCAGACACGAAACGACGACCGCCGTCGGAGCGCATCCATTCCCGTGCGCCGCGGGGTCCTGACGGGCGGCATCGGTCTGCGTCGTGTGGTCGATGAACTTCCGCCGCGCCGCCACATCATTCGGGTCGAGCGACACCTTCTCGTCGAGCCGCTGCGCCGGCACCTTCGTCGTGTCCTCGATGTGAAAACGATTCGAGATGGAGTTCGGGTCGCCGGGCTTCGACAGATTGTCGGGCAGCGTCTTGCTGTCGGGGTTGAGCCAATCCGCAATCAAGAACGGGTGCTCGTCGGTCATCAGCTTGTCGTACTTGTGGAAGTCCGCCTGGCCTGGCGTGTACCCGTGAGGGTCCCCTTTCTTCGTCGCATTCGCGACCACGTCGCGCAGCTCGACCTTCGACTTGCAGCTCTTGACCAGGTCGACCATCGCCTCCTTGTCGGCGTCCGTGCCGCTCGCGCGAAGTTGCTCCAGCGCGATGCCCTTCATGTGCGGTGACTGGTCGTCGAGCAGGCCTGCCGAGACGCCCTTGCGAACCACCTCGAGGTTGGGCGGCTTGGCGTTCATCGCCTCGCGCACGTCGGAGGTCTCGAGCGGCGCAGACGCGGTCGTGTTGTTTCCCACCAGACCACCGAACGCCATCAAGCGCTGGTTCGCGACCAGCTCCTTCAAGTCGGAGCGGTTCGACCCCACGGTCGGCGGCGGAGAGAACTTTCCGGTGATGGAGAGCGGCTTCTTCTTCGCGTCATCGAACGCCTCGGTCGGAGGCGGAGGCGGAGGAGGAGGCGGCGGTGCCGGCGGCTTCGGCTGCTGCACTTCGACCGAAGCCGAAGCCGGTTGCTGCGCAATGACAGGGGAGCCCGATTTGATGCCGTCGATCGCCATGCCCTTCCAACGAAGAGCGTGGCGAATGTTCCCGGGCGAGCGGCTTCAGAGCGTCTTGAGCCAGGTGTTCACTTCGTCGACGCTGATGTTC
Organism: Archangium sp.; assembly: GCA_047600485.1. Lineage (GTDB taxonomy): Bacteria > Myxococcota > Myxococcia > Myxococcales > Myxococcaceae > Archangium_A. Next base: position 7,098,146 of record JASGKS010000001.1, on the reverse strand, counting down.
GTCTTCAGCACCGACTCGCCGCGTGGCAGCTCGCTGGGGCAGTAGTCGGACGCGGCGAAGACCTTGCGGCCCAGCTCCTTGCCGGTGTGCGCATCGCGCGCGACGACTTCTTCGTCGATGGCGACGCGCTCCACCGAGACGCCCGCGCCGGTCGCGGTCTCTCCCGGCTTGAGGAGGTGGTACCCACCGCAGGCGGCGACCTTTCGCTCGGCCTGCTCGGTGCCAAAAGCGACGACGTCGACGCTCGAGAGCTTCCCCGTCCGTCCGCCGCCGAACAGAGTGCCGCGCGCGTTGAAGAAGAGCGTCATCGGCTCACTGGCGCGCTCCCCGCCGAGTGGCTTTTCGAGCTGCGGTCGCAGCTGCTTGCCCTCCAGCGTCCACTGCGCGTGGAGCGCAACCGGCTTGCCGTTCACGCTGGCCTCGACGTCTTCGCCGCTGGTGGCGCCGAGTTGATCAATCGTGATCAACCCGAACACCTCGCTCGCAGCGAACTTGAGCTCGCTCTTGCCCATCTCGTCGGCGGTCGCTTCATGCCCGGCGACACGCACCTTCGCCCCGGGTGACGACAGCACCTGGAGCGCGAGGCTCCCGTCGGCAGCGAGCAGCGCGCCGCCCACCTCGGGACCGAAGAACCACAGCGTGCCACCGCTCACGCCTTGCGGTCCTCCGCCGAGAATGCGCAACCACGCGTCGCCCGCCGGCAGCTTCTCGGCGACCTCGGGCGAGAACGGCAACGCGATCCGGCTCGAGGTGAAGTACTTCGTCAGCCCCTTCGTGCCGCGCACGGTGACGTTCATGTCGCGCGAGGTCTTCGCGTAGCTCAACGACGCGACCGTCAGCTTCACGCGCGCGATGCCGTTCTCGTCGGCGACGCCTCGCTGGCTCTCGATGTCCACGTCGAGGCCCGGGAGCGTCTTCACCTCGATGGTGTAGCCAGCCGAAGACGCCTCGATGGTCTTCGCGCTCAGCGGCGCCTCACCGCGGAAGCAGCCACTCGAAAGCAACGTCACGACAACCAGAACTGAAATGCGCACGTCCGCTGAACCCACGAGCCGAATTCGAAGTGAAGCTCAGACCATCGCGTCGATGACGGCCTTGGTGAACTCCGCGGTGTTGTTCTTGCCGCCGAGGTCGCCGGTCTTCACCTTGCCCTCGGTGTAGACCTTCCACACGGCCTTCTCGATGCGCCGCGCGTGCTCGGTCATGTCGAGCCAGTCGAGCATCATCACGGTCGACATCAGCAGCGCGGTGGGGTTCGCGAGTCCCTTGCCCGCGATGTCGGGAGCCGTGCCATGCACCGCTTCGAAGACCGCGCAGGAGTGACCGATGTTCGCTCCGGGGACGACGCCGAGGCCGCCGACGAGACCGGAGCAGAGGTCGCTCACGATGTCGCCGTAGAGGTTCTCCATCACCATCACGTCGTACTTCTCGGGGTTCTTCACCAGCTGCATGCAGAGGTTGTCGACGATGACTTCTTCGCTCTGCAGCGCGGGGAATTCGCGCGCCACCTTGCGGAAGCAGTCGAGGAAGAGGCCGTCGCTCAACTTCATGATGTTGGCCTTGTGCACCGCGCTCACCTTCTTGCGGCCGAGCTTCGTCGCGTACTCGAACGCGTAGCGGCAGATGCGGGTGCTGGCCTTCTCGGTGATGATTTTGAGCGACTCGACCACGCCCGGCACCACGATGTGCTCGATGCCCGCGTAGAGGTCTTCGGTGTTCTCGCGCACCACCACCAGGTCGACGTTCTCGTAGCGCGTCTTCACGCCCGGCACCGACTTCACCGGCCGCAGCGACGCGTAGAGGTCGAGGCGCTTGCGCAGTCCGACGTTCGCCGACTGCTGACCACCTCCGATGCCGGTGGCGGTCGGGCCCTTCAAGCCCACGCCGTTGCGGAGCACCGACTCGACGGTCTCGTTCGGCAGGTTGGTGCCGTACTTGTTGGCGACCTCGGCGCCCGCGTCCTTGTATTCGAACTGCAGCGGGGCCTTCGCGCCCTCGAGAATCTTGCGCGTGGCGTCGACGACTTCGGGGCCGATGCCATCTCCGTTGATCAGGGTGACGGTGCGAGTGGGTGCGCTCATGCCGCGAGTATCGTCAATGCCGCGCCGGTGAGACTAAGTTTCTGCACCCTCGCTGGGAGGCCGATGGAGCTGGAGCGCATCAAAGAAAAAGTCTGGGCCGGCGAGCGGCTCACCGACGCCGAGCTCGCCGAGCTGGAGCGCGCGGCGCAACGCGAAGGCGGCCCCGTGTGGCGCACCACCGTCGCGCAGGCGCTCATCAACGCCGACGCAGTGCGAGAAGCGCTGCCCATTCTCGAAGCGGTGCGCCGCGATTTTCCGCGCGACGTGCAGGTGCATCTCGCGCTCGGCCGGGCGCTCATCTCGCTCGAGAAGTGGAGCGAAGCCGAAGCCCCGCTCAAGGAAGCGCTCACCCTGCAGCCCGATGACCCCGAGCCGATGAAGGCGCTCGCAGTGGTCGCGATGCGACGTGCGGAATTTTCCCGAGCGCGATTGCTGCTCAACAACGCGCTGCACCTCGACCCGGTCGATGACGAAGCGCGCGTGTTGCTGGCCGAGCTCGATTCGCAGGCCACCACGCGCGAGGAAGTCAGCGCGCCTCCCAACCTCGACGACTTCACGCGCGCGCTCATCGAGCGGCTCCGCGCGCAGTCGACGCCTCACGTGATTGCGAAGGGCCAGCTCACCATTCGTCTCGGCCGCGGTGGAGTGGCTCGCTTCGATCTCCGCGCGCTCTTCGACGAGTCCGTGCAAGTGGGCCGCTCGCTCGAAGAGAGCGTGACGCTGCTCGCGCGCGAGCTGGCTGAACGCACGCTCGGTCTTCCGCCGGGCCGCATGCAGCTGTTGGCGAAGGTGCTGCCGGTGGTGCGCGACTCCGCGTTTCTCGAGCGTGGTGAAGGCAGCGTGCGCCGCGAAGGCCCCGCGGGGTTGTGGATTTTCTACGCCGTCGACGACCCGGAAGCGGTGCTCTACGTGCCCGAGGGGTTGCTCGCGGCGTACCGCATCACGCTCGAGGAGCTCGACGAAGCCGCGTGGAAGAACCTCGCTGCCCGACCGACCGAGGTGCGTGCGCTCGAGCTGGAACAGGGTGCGCTGCGGCTCTCTCCGACGCCGACGGGTCTGTGGGCGCTCGCGCACGGAGACGGTCACGACGCCGCGCGATTGCTGACGCTCTCGCACCAGCAGGCGATGGAGAAGACCGGTGGTGCGGTGCCGCTGCGCGTCTACCTCGGGCTGCGCGAGCTGGTGTTGTTCTGCCGCGAAGACGACGCGAAGAGCGTGGCGAAGCTCGACGGGCTCGACGCCGCGCGCGAAGGCATCGTCGGCGCGTGGCGTCTCGACGGTGGCAAGCTCACGCCGTTGCCCGAGTGGGACGGCGTGTAGCCGCTTCACAAAAACCGGAAGGAATCCGGCATTTGTGAGCCGTCATCCGGCGATGTCGGTGCCTGGTGGTATTGCCTCGATCGATCGGCAGTGGGCCGACCACGGGGGATGAGGCGATGGGGCAGGGTGAAGTGGGTGTGCTCGCGCTGGCGGCTCGGCAGCACGGAGTGATCAGCCGAGCACAGGTGCTCGAACATCTAACCGATGAGCAGCTGTGGCATCGCGTGCGAACGGGCCGTTGGCAGCGTGTGTACCCGAAGGTGTTTCGCATCAAAGGTTCGAGCGAGACGTGGGAACAATCGCTTCGTGCGCTGTCGCTGTGGCTGGTGAAGGACTTTCTCTTCTCCCACTCATGCGCCGCAGCGCTGCATGGCTTTCGCAACTTTCAGGACGAGTCGCTGGTGGTGTCGAGGTTGCGGCACACCCGATGCGTCGAGGGTGTTCGCTTGATTCACTCGAAGGCGTTCCACAAGAAGGACATCGCGTCGGCGCGTGGCTTTCGCGTCACCAGTGTCCCGCGAACGCTGGTCGATCTCGCCGGAGAGCTCGACGCGCACACCCTTCGGGCGACTGCCGATGAGGCGCTTTCCCGACGGTGGATGACGCTCGACGCGCTCGAGGCTGCCATCCAACGAGCGGGTTCGGCTCCCGCAGTCGCGGCCCTTCGGTCGCTGCTGAGTCTCTATCGTGGTGGCGACGGCCCGACCGAGAGCGAGCTGGAGGTGCGCGTTCGCGAACTGATCGAGTCGCGCGGGCTTCCGCCCGTGGTGCTCCAGAAGCGAGTTCGGGTTCACGGTCGCTTCCGCCGCCTCGATTTTCTCTTCGCCGACTTCAAGGTCGTGGTCGAGGCGGACGGGTACGCCTACCACTCTGACCTCGCGGCGTTCGAGCGCGACCGCAAGCGCATCAACGAGCTCAATGCCCGCGGTTACACCGTGCTTCAGTGGACTTGGCGGTCCATTCACGAGCGCCCTGACGAACTCATCGCCGAGCTCATCGCGGTGCTCAACGCCAAGGCGACTCACATTTTCCGGAACTGATCCGGTTTTTGTGCGGCGTCACCAGATGTGAACGCGCTTGGCCGGAGCGAGGTACAGCTTCTGGCCTTCCTTCACGTCGAACGCCGAGTACCACGCGTCGAGGTTGCGCACCGTGAGCGCGCGGAACTGCGCCGGCGCATGGCCGTCACCAATCACCTGCGCGCGCAGCGCCGGCTCCCGCGCCTTGGTGCACCACGTCTGCGCGTAGGCGACGAAGAACGCCTGCTCGCCCGAGAAGCCCTGCACCTTCGGAGCGTCCTTGCCCTTCAACCCAGCGCGCCAGCCGTCCCACGCCGCGGCGAGCCCGGCGACGTCGGCGATGTTCTCACCCAGCGTCTGCGTGCCGTTCACGTGCAGCCCGGGCAGCGCTTCGTAGGTCGAGAACTGCTCCGCCAGCGCTTTGCCCTCGGCCTCGAAGTGCGCGAGGTCGTCCTTGGTCCACCAGTCGGTCAGCAGGCCCTTCTCGTCGAACTTCGCGCCGGTGTTGTCGAAGCTGTGGCTGATTTCGTGGCCGATGACCGCGCCCATCGCTCCATAGTTGAGCGCCGGGTCGCGCTTCGCGTCGAAGAACGGCGGTTGCAAAATCGCCGCGGGGAATTCGAGCGCGTTCTGCACGGGGAGATTGAGCGCGTTCAACACGTGAGGGCCCATCCACCACTCGCCACGGTCGACGGGTTTGCCCAATTTTCCGAGCGCGAGCTGGTAGCGGTACGCGCTCGCGCGCTCGAAGTTTCCGAACGCTTCGTCCTTATTCACCACCAGCCCGGAGAAGTCAGGCCACGTGTCGGGGTAACCGACGCCGACCTCGAGCGTCGCCAGCTTGGCCTGCGCCTTCTTCTTCGTCGCCGGCGCCATCCACGTCAGCGCATCGATGCGACGCGCGAACGCGGCCTTGATGTCGGTCACCATCTGCATCGCCGCGGCCTTCGCCTCGGGCGGGAAGTGCTTCTGCACGTAGACGTGACCCATCGGCAGCTCGAGCGCGTCCGACGTCGCGCGCACCGCACGCTTCCAGCGCGGACGCTGCGCGGTCACTCCAGCGAGCTCGCGGCCGTAGAAGTCGAAGCTCGCGTCGGCCAGCTTCTTCGGCAGCACGTACGCGCCTTCGTTCACGGCGTGAAACGCGAGCCACGCCTTCCACGTCTCGAGCGGCTCCGAGGCGACCAACGCGCTGATGGCGGTGAGCGCGGCCGGCTGCCACGCGACGAGGCGCGGCTCCTTCGCCAACCCGGCGGCCTCGAGGAACGCGGCCCACTCGAGACCCGGAGCGGTCTTCGCCAGCTCGCTCGACTTCCACGCCTTCACCTGCGCCACGTCTTCCGACGCTTCACGGCTGGCGTGCACCTTCGCCAACTTCGTCTCGAGCTCGAGGATGCGCTCGGCCTTCGGGCCCGGGTCGGGCACGTGCGCCAGCGAGAGCAGCTGCTCGACGTACGCGCGGTACTTCGCGCGCGTGGCCTTCATCTTCGCGTCTTCCGACAGGTAGTAATCGCGGTCCGGCATGCCCAGGCCGCCCTGCAGCAGGAACGCCGCGTTCTTCGTCGGCTCGTCGAGCGACTGCGCGATGAACACGCCGAACAGATGCTCGGTGTGGAACTCGGTCATGTTGAGCGGGTCGACGTCGGCGCGCATCGACGCTCCGAGCGCGCGCGCGAGCGCGGTCTTGTCGGCGAGCGCGTCGATGGCGTCGAGCTGCGCCTGCACCGGAGTCAGCCCACGCTTCTCGATGCCCTTCTCGTCCATGAAGGCCGTGAAGTACGCGCCGAGCTGCTGCGCTTCGCCGGTGGCCTTCGCGTCGGCCGCCGCGTCCTTCACCAGCGCGGCAATCTGCGCGTCGAGGTTCTCGGAGACCGCGGTCCATGAGCTGTAGCTCGCGCGGTCGGCGGGAATCTGAGTCTTCTTGAGCCAGGTGCCGTTGGAGTAACCGTAGAAATCGTCGCCCGGCACCGCCTTGGTGTTCATCGCCGGAACGTCGAGACCCGGAGGAGCAGCCGCCACCACGAAAGACACGAGCGCGTAGAACATGGAGCGCGTTCTACACTCCTGCGCATGGCCTTCGACTCGCTCTTCTCGAATTTGCGCAAGACCGCCACGCCGCACGCCGTGAAGCGTCTGTTGTCTGCAGCTGAAAAAGAAGCCGGCGAGCCGCTCGTCATCAACGCCGTGCGTGGGCTGTTTCTCGCGCGGCTCGGGCAGCTCGATGAAGCGGTCGACGCCGTTCGCCCCGCGGTCGAGGCCGCGCGCAAGAAAGACGTGAAGCTTCACGAGCTGACCGATTTGCACCCGCGCTCCGGCCGCTTCGCGTGGCACGAGACCGGAGCGAAGGCGTTCAAGGGCAAGGCCGGCAAGTTCAGCAAGGACCTGGTGTTCCTCGCCGAGTATTTCTGCACCGCTCCCAGGCCGGTCGACGCAGCGACGCGCGCGCGTGACGTGCTCGGGCTCGACCAGGCCATCGTGCACGCGTGTCTGGGCACGGGCCTCGAGAAGAAGAAGCCGCTCGAAGCGCTCGAGCAGTTCGAGCTCGCGCGCACCAAGGCGGAGTCGACGCGCGACTACCGGCTGTACATCGAAGCGAGCGCGATGGCGGCGTCGCTGTGCGCGGCGACGAAGAACGAGAAGGGTGCGCTGAAGGTCGTCACCGAGGCGGCCGACGTCGCGCGGCGATGGCCCGGAAATTTCGAGAACCACGGGCTCATCAACTTCGACGGGCGGTTGAAGAACGCGAAGCCGCTCGCGCCGCTGCTCAAGAAACCTGCCTTCCAGGCTGCGCTCGCGCGCGACTGAGCGTCAGGGCTTCGTGAGCTCGATACGCTCCGCCGAAATTCCCGTCGGCGCTCCGCCCTTCACCAACGCGGCCATCGCAATGTCGGCGTCGAACGGCGCCTCAGACGACAGCAGGTGCAGCGACTCGGAGCCCTTCGTCGCGTCCAGCTTCGCTCCGGTCGGCAGCAGCAGATGCCCGGTTTCCACCTTCATCGCCGGCACGTAGACGAACCAGCCATCGGGCGCGTGCGAGACCACCGCCACCCAGCGCGGAGCACCCGTGGTCACCTCGAATTCGAGCGTGTCGCCCTCGCGAACCGACGCGCCACTCGCGACTGCTTTGCCGCTGGCCGTCACCTTCCACGCCACGTCGCCCTTCACGATGATGTCGGGCTGCTCGACCGGGCGGAACACGACGAACGACACCGCGGCCGCGACCGCCACCAGCGCTCCCCACCAGAGGCGGAACGGCGACGGCTTCGGCGTGGGCATGACTTTTTCGGCGAACGGCGCGGCGGGCATCTTCACCAGGAAGGCCGCGGTGTCGGCTTCCAACAGCCGCAATGCTTCCGCGTCGGCCGGAGATTCTGCCAACACCTTCTTCACTTGCTCTCGCTCGACAGGGTTCAGCGCGTCGGCCGCGTAGCGCTCGAGGTGGAGGTCTGTGAGTTTGCGCTTCATTGATTCACCTCGCCCCGGGGGTGCGGAACTGTTCGACCACCCTCATGCGTTCTGCGCTTTCCGCTCGGCCACGCGCTCCATGAATCGAGTTAGTCGTGCGGACACAGTTTTCCGGGTCACTCCCAGTGTTTGCGCGATTTCTTCGAGCGTGTGGCCTTCGACCCAGTGCATCAAAGCGGCCGTCATCGTGAAGTCGTCCTCACCTTTCGTGAGGATGGCGAGGTCGTGCGCGAACTCGACCCGCTCGTTTTCGGTGGTGGTGCCCTGCTGGGCTGCCCACGCCACACCCTGTTCTTCGACTGACGTGTCGTGCTCCGTCTCACGGACCTCGAGCTTGTCTGCGCGCCCGAACCACCGCCCCCGCTTCCGCAGGCGGTCGATCGCCTGATACGTCGCGATTCGGTACAGGACCGTGAACGGCTGCGCTTCCCCCCGCCAATTCCCCTTCAGGAACCCGAGGAACGTGTCTTGAAGACAGTCCTGCGCTTCGGCGTCCGAGCCGAGCAAATGACGACAGCGACGAAAGAGCGCCGGCCCGTAACGCCGGTACAGCGCTTCGAAGTCCGTCCGCTCCGACACGCGGTGAGACTTACCACGCGAATTCTCGCGCTCCTCTTTCTCGTCCTCTCCACGAGCGCGTTCGCCGAACGCCGCTACGCCATTCTCGTCGGAGCCAACGAGGGGTGGGCCACCGACCGGCCGCTCCGCTACGCGCACGACGACGCGCGGCGCATGCAGGACGTGCTGGTTCAGCTCGGTGGGTTCGCCGAGAAGGACACCACGCTGCTGCTCGACCCGACGACCAAGGACCTCACGTCCGCGCTCGATCGCCTCGACGGCATGATTTCCGCCACCAACGAGACCACGCTCGTCTATTTCTATTACTCGGGTCACTCCGACGCGACGGCGCTCCACCTGCGCGGGCCGGCGCTGAACCTCACCACTCTCGCCGAGCGGCTGCAGAGCGCGAAGGCGACGCTCTCACTGGCGGTGCTCGACTCCTGCCGCTCCGGAGCGATTCTCGGCACCAAGGGCGCCACGCCGGTCGCGGCCGTGAAGCTGCAGGTCGACGAGCCGGTGAGTGGCTTCGCGCTGCTCTCGTCTTCGGGCGCCGACGAGCTCGCGCAGGAATCACGCGCGCTCGCCGGTTCGCTCTTCACGCACCATTGGATTTCGGCGCTCCGCGGCGCGGGCGACACCGATGGTGACGGCGTGGTGCGGCTCACCGAGGCGTACACCTACGCGTACGAGCGAACGCGCAGCGACACCGAGAGCACCGCGTTGCCGCAGCGCCCGGGCTTCCGCTTCTCGTTGAAGGGACAGGGAGACGTTCCCCTCACGCGCCTCGTCGCGGCCGCCAGCACGCTGGAGCTCGAGGTCGAGCAGAGCCGCCGCTACGTGGTGGTCGACGGAAATGATCAACGGCTCGTCGCCGAAGCGCGCAGCCACCCGACCGAGCGACGTCGTCTCCAGCTCGCGGCGGGCACGTACCACGTGAAGCGGCCCACCACCGACGGCATCGACGTGGCGGAAGTGACGCTCGCTCCGGGAGCGGTGCTGTGGGCTTCGCGGCTCGACTACCAGAAGGTGCCGCTCGAGCGCGGGCTGGTGAAGGGCAGCGTGCTTCCCGATTGGGCGGCGAGCGGAAAGCTGGCGAACGGCGACGTCGACGAAGCGCTGGGTATGTTCGACCGCATTCTCGCGGAAGACCCGCACGAAGCGCGCGCGCGTCGCGGCAAGGCGAGGGCGCTCCTGATTCGCTCGCTCGAGCTGCAGAAGGAAGGAAAGCGCGAAGAGGAAATGAAGGCGCTCGACGAGGCGATGTCGCTCGACCCGTCGTTCGGCGAAGACCCGTCGGTGGCGCGCTTCGCGGAGCGCAAAAAGGTGCTGCGCGCTGAAATCGAACGCAACGAAGCGCTCAAGAAAGCAGTGGCCGACGAGTTCGCGCACGACCCGCGGTTGTTGAAGCGCTGGGGCCTCGGGTTCCTGCTGGTGAGCACCAAGGGCATCATCGTGCTCGAGGGCACGTGGCTGCCGAAGTCGTGGCTCTCGCTCACCTTCGCCGGAGACGTCGTCGGCCCCGGCATCGACTTCACGGTGAAAATCATTCCGCTCGTCTCAGCGTGGAGCCCGACGGTGAGCGTCGGAGCGCACTACGGCTTCGCGCTGTGGGACCGCGGGCACAGCTCGCTGTCGGTGAACGGCCAGCCGGTGGCGCTCGGCTACGACGACATCTGGGGGAAGATGTTCCACGCCGAGCTCGGCGTGCAGTGGATGAGTCAGAGCGGTTTTGCCGGAGAATTCGGCGCGGGTCCGATGGTGTTCTGGAACCAGGCCACGCAGCGTTTCGAGTGGTTCGGCTTCGTAACCATCGGAATGGGCTGGTACTTCCACTAGTCGCAGAAGTTTTTTCGCGACACCTACCCACCAAAAATCAGTGCGGCGACTGATGGGCACTTCCGGCCAATGACGGCCGGTCGTCACTCAAGAAACCGGAGCCGCACCATGAAGAAGATCCTCGTCCTCAGCCTCGCCGTCATGTCCGTCACGGGTTGCGCCGGAATGCGCGCCGCCGCTGCGCGCAGCAAGCACATCCAGAACGCGACGATGGGCCACACGTACCAGAAGCCGTGCAACGAAATCTGGGCCGCCGCGCGCACCATGCTGTTCGCTCGCGACTTCCAGGTGAAGTCGGCTGACGCGGCCGCGGGCCTCACGCTCGAGACGGAGTGGAAGTTCTCGCAGAACGGCAACGCGACGAGCTCGAGCCGCTACCTCTTCCAGGGCAGCGCGCCCACGCCGACGTCGTGCCAGGTGCAGGCGACCCGCGCGGCGAAGAGCCAGCAGGGCCAGACCTCGATGGCGCGTGACTGGCAGATGGAGTGGGACCTCCTGAAGCAGGTCGACATCCAGGCCGCGCAGCAGATTGAAGCCGACGCCAACGCGGCGGGTGAAGCGGCGCGCGTCGAGAAGCAGAGCTGATTTTCAAAGCTGAGTGACGAACCGCGCCTCGTGCGTGGAAAGTCAGGGGTGGGGGCAACCGACCGGGCGCCTCCACCCCGTTTTCTTTTTCGCGCGTTGCGCTGAGTCCCGCAAAACGAAACGGGCACGCCCGTGAGGACGCGCCCGCTCGTGGGAGGGAAATCGGTGTTCGACTCAGGCCGCGGCAGCGTTGTTCTTGAACAGGTTGGCGAAGCTGAACGCCGACATCTGGTTCAGGTTGAACATCTCGGCCTGAGCAACCGGAGTCTTCTGCTCCGAGCGCTCCGGGGTCAGCAGGCCGCCGACGATGTCGCTGATCATGCCGCTGCTGCCGGCCTTGCCCAGCAGGTTGCCGATGGTGCTGAGACCCGCGCCCGACAGCAGCGAGCCGGCCTTGCTGAGCAGGCCACCCGCGCCGCCCGGCAGACCCTTCATCAGGCCACCGAGAATGCCGCCGATGCCGCCCTTGTTGAGCGCACCGTCAGCCACGTTGAGGACCAGGCTGGCCGCGTTCGCGAACGGAGCGGTGAGCGGGAACAGCTTGAGCGCGGTCCCGATGATCGGGTTGTTGAGGATCGAAGCGCCGATCGAGACGGCCTTCTTGGCGAAGTCGCCGACCGCCTTGAACGCACCACCGACTGCCTTCGCAATGCCGCTGAACAAGCCCATGTGTCACCTGAGGAGAGAGGGAGAGGAAAAACGTAAGGAGATTCTCGTGCGCCGAGAGAGGAAGTTGCGCACAACAAACTACAGCAAGATCAGCCCTTTGACGGGAAGCGACCTTTCTTGATCGCGTCCTGCAGCGCCGGATCAGCTTTCGTCGGCTTCACCTGCTCGCCGCCCGACGACGGCATGTCGACGGTGTTCTTGCGAGCCGCCTCGAAGCCACTGGGAGCCTGGCCCGCCATGAACGCATCGTTGGCGGCCTTGGCGGCGTCGCGCAGCTGCTCGAAGGTCGGCGCGTCATTGCCGGTGTGCTTCTTGATGTCCTCATCGCTCATGATGGCGACGGCCGGAACGACGTCGGGGTTGTTGATGTAGTACGCGATCTGATTCACGTACTCCTCGAGGGGCGTGCCGAGCTTGGCGGCCACCTTGGCGACGTTGGGGTCGGCGAGAATTTTCGCGCGGAGTGCGGCGCTGGCTGGTGGGGCCTTGTCGAGCATCTCGACTTCGGACGGAGCTCCGCCTCCCTCGTTCTCGCTCGACTCGTTCTCGTTTTCGTTCTGGCTCATCAAAGCCCCCTGGGGCGACGGCGTTGGGTGGTGAACATGCCGCGGAGCGTAGATCCGAAATTTCAAACTGTCTGTCTCAGTCGCGCGCGACGCGGCGCTGCACCTTGAGGTCGTATTTCTGCAGCAGCCGGTAGAGCGTGACGCGGTTGATGCCCGCGGCCTTCGCCGCCTGGTCCATGCGGCCGTGGTGCGCATCGAGCAGCTCGCTCAGGTACTTCTTTTCCTGGGGGGCGAGCCACAGCTCCCGCATCTGCGCGAGGGTCCGTGGGGCGCTGGCGACGCGCTCGTTCTTCACGGCGGTCGCGGTCTGCGGTGTGAGCATCGCGCGCGGCAGGTCGTCGACGCCGATGGTGTCGGAGCGCGCCATGATGACCGCGTGCTCGATGGAGTTCTTCAGCTCGCGCACGTTGCCGGGGAAGTCCCACGCGCTGAGCACCGCCATCGCGTCCTTCGAGAGCGCTCCAACTTTGCGGGCGTGCTTCTGCGCCGACTGCTGCAGGAAGACCTGCGCGAGAATGGGCAGGTTGTCCTTGTAGCTGCGCAGCGGTGGCAGCTCGACGGTGATGACGCCCACGCGGAAGAAGAGGTCGTCGCGGAATTTTCCCTCGCGCACCATCTGCGGAAGGTTGCGGTTGGTGGCGCACACGAAGCGCACGTCGACCCGGCCCGGCGGCGCGTTGCTCCCGAGTGGAGTGACCTCTCCCTGCTCGATGGCGCGCAGCACCTTGGCCTGCAGCATCAGCGGCAGCTCACCCAGCTCGTCGAGAAACAGCGTGCCGCCGTCGGCCTTCTGGAACTCGCCGATCTTGTCGAACGAGGCGCCGGTGAACGCGCCCTTCACGTGACCGAAGAGCACGCTCTCGAGCATCGTCTCGGGAATCGCCGCGCAGTTGACGGTGACGAACGGTTTGCCGGCACGCTTGCTGTTGAAGTGAATGGCGCGCGAGACGAGGTCTTTGCCGGTGCCTGATTCTCCGGTGACGAGGACCGGCGCGTCGGTCGGAGAAACCTGCTCGAGCTTGCGCTCCACCTCGAGCCAGCCCGGTGAGAGCCCCTTGATGACGAAGGGTCGGCCGTCGGCCTTCGTCTGCCGCGCGAGCGAGGCGCGCCGCAGGTACTTCGCCGACGCGGTGGCGACTTCTTCGAGCGCGAAGGTGTGCGCGTAGTCGAACGCGTCTTTGAGCGTGCTGCTCACCGTCAGCACGCCGATGGGTTTGCCCTGGTACGGAATCGGGACGGCGAGCACCGACGCTACGTCGAGGAAGTAGCGCGCGTAGTTCGGGTCTTTCTCGGTGTCGTTGCAGAGGTAGGGGCTGTCGTTCTCGTAGCAGGTGACGGCGATGCCGTTGGGGCGGCCGTCGCGACGCGGACGCAGCACGCTGCCGGTGCCCGGGAGCGTGACGATGACGCCCTCGACCATGTGGAAGTCGACCACCAGGCCCTTGGCCTTGGTGTCCCAGAGGAACACCGCGCCGTTGCGCGTCTCGGTGCGCTTGCAGGCGAGCTCCACCAGGCGCCGGGCCACCGATTCCATGTCGGCCGAGTGCAGCTGGAGGTCGGTGTCGAGCGATTCCATGCTGCGATGGTGCATCGTGTTCTGATGATGAGCAACTCATGTTGCATTGATGCAACCTCACGGGTTCTGGGTTGGTCGTGAGTTCAATGGGTTGCGGTTGTGTGGGTGTTGGTACGTGCGCTGCAAATCAGGTCTGCATCCTCGCAGCACACCGAAAGAATCCCATGAACGCCCTCCGCACCTCGCTCCTGATGCTCGCCGTGACCTTCGCCGCTTGTGGCCCTGCTGACGCCGTCATCGAAGGTGAGGACGTGGGCACGATGGACGCGGAGTCGGAGCTCGCCGCGCAGACCGGCAAGTTCGAGACGTTCACGGGCAAGGACGGCCAGTTCTACTTCCACCTGCTCGCGGGCAACGGTGAGAAGGTGCTCGCGTCGCAGGGCTACGCGTCGGCGGCTTCGGCGAACGACGGCATCGCGTCGGTGAAGGCGAACGGCGTGAACGCGATGCGCTACCTGCAGCGTGAGGCGAGCGACGGCAGCAAGTACTTCGTGCTCGCGGCGAGCAACGGCCAGATCATCGGCGTCAGCGAGATGTACGCGTCGGCGGCGAACGCGGAGCGCGGTGCGGCGACGGTGCAGAAGGTCGTGGCGAACATCGTTTCGACGGGCGCGGCGGCGCAGCTCGACACCCGCTTCGAGATCTTCAAGGGCCTCGACACCAAGTACTACTTCCACCTGAAGGCGAACAACGGCCAGATCGTGCTCCAGTCGCAGGCGTACACCACCAAGGCGAGCGCGACGAACGGTGTGGCCTCGGTGAAGACCAACGGCGCGATTGCGGCTCGCTTCGAGGTTCGTGCGGCGGCGGACGGCCAGTTCTACTTCGTGCTGAAGGCGGCGAACGGCGCGGTCATCGGCCGCAGCGAGATGTACGCGTCGCAGTCGAACGCGCAGCGCGGCACGGAGACGGTGCTCCGCCTCATCGGCGAGTCGAAGTAAGCGACGCGAGTCTTCTTCGGGGGACGCTGTAACAACGCGCTCGAGGCTGCCCAACAAAGGGGGCGCCTCGAGCGCGATGCTTTTGCGGGCATACGACGCGCCACGCGATGCTCGGCACCTCGCGAACATGACGCACGGCTTGCGACGCACGACTCGCGGCGCACGACTCGCGGTGCACGACTCGCGGTGCACGACGACTCGCGGTGCACGACTCGCGGCGCACGACGCAGGCGCACGACTCGTCGCGCGGCGAGGAGTCGTTTCGTCTGCGGAAAATGCGACGAGCGGGCGAGGCCGGAATGGTGGGCGATGGGTCCACCACCCTCGAGCAGGAACGACCGGCACCGGCTTCGACACGCCAGAGCCGCCACGATCGAGTGCTCGACCGGCGTGCTCACCCCAGGCAGCTGCGGCCGCACGATGGCGAATTGGTCGCACGGTTCACCGTTTCGTGAATCTGGCTGTGCCCACAGCCACTTTCGCGAAGTGGTGAAAGTGAGCTCAATTTGCTCGAAGAAGTGGGGCACGTTGGGCGTTCGGCATGGCCCAAACCCACAACAACTACCACCATTCAGGCAACGCAGCGCCGCGAAGTTCCGCAGGCGGAACGACCGATTTCACGAAGTCGTGAGGGCATCCAGCTGAGCGTCGAGCGCCCGCAGCTCACCGTCGTTCGCGATGAGCTCGATATCGCCCGGCGGTGGATCGAACAGCCCGGTCATCGCCCGCGCGTAGGCCGGCTCGAGCGGCTGATGCGCCCGACGCGCGAGGCGGGTGACACGCGTCTCCTCCGGAGCGGTAACCAGCACGAAGCGCGCAGCCGGAATCGCGCTGCGAAACCGCTCGCGGTGCATCGCCTTCAAGAACGTCTGCGCGAAGGCGACGTTCGCGTGCTGGCTGATCAGCTCCTTCGACTTGCTGATCAGCGCGGCGACGAAGCGGTCTCGCATGTCCGGCGTGACGGGCGCGGCACGAGCAATCGCGTCGCGCATGTCCGCCGGCAGCTCGTCGTCTCCGTCGTGGAAGTGGAACTTCCGCCGCTGCGCGAGGCGCTTCGCGACGAAGGTCTTTCCCGCTCCCGGCAGGCCGAAGAAGACGAGCAGCACGACTTCAGGCGCCGTTGACGGTGACCTTGATCATCTTCACCGGAGTCCGCGGGCGGTCGTCGCTCGTCGGCGTCATCTCGATCTTCTTCACCACGTCCTGGCCGCTGATGATCTTCCCGAACACCGGGTGGCGCGACGGGCCGGGCGAGAACCAGTCGAGGAAGTCGTTGTGCACGGTGTTGATGAAGAACTGGCTGCCGCCCGAGTTGGGCCGGCCGGTGTTCGCCATCGAGAGCGTCATCGGCTCGTTGCTCAGCTTGGCGGTGAACTCGTCCTTGATGTCGCCCGTCGGAGGACCGCCGGTGCCCGCATCAGGCGAGTTCGGATCCTTCGAGTACGGGCACCCGAACTGGATCATGAAGCTCTTGATGACGCGGTGAAAATGCAGCCCGTCGTAGAAGCCGCTCTTCGCGAGGTTCAGAAAATTGCCGGCGGTGAGCGGCATCTGGTCGACGAAGAGTTCGGCGGTGAAATCACCAAGGGACGTCTGGAAGGTAGCGGTGGGGTTGGCCATGGGCGCAGAATGCACCGCGCTTTGGCCGGCCCGTGAGGAGAATCGCGCGATGACGTTGGTGCTGGTGACGACGCTGCTCGTGACGCAGGGCGGTTTGTTGAGCGAAGCCGTTCCGCGCGCGGGTTTGCTCCTCGAGGCGCAGGTCGCGGTGACTGCGACTCCGGCCGCGACGCCGAAGCTCGCAGACCTCACCAACGAACAGCTTCAAGCCGAACGCAGGCGCCTCGTGGACAGCGCGCCGTCGGTGTTGCTGCCCAGCCTGCTCATCGTGGGCGGAGCGATTGGCTTCACCGTCGGCGTCGGCATCTTCCTGTTCTCGACGATGGTGGTGGGCGGCATCGTGATGGCCATCGCCGCTCCGGTCGTCATCACGGGGCTGGTGTTGCTGCTGATGCAGGGCCCCACGCGACGAGACGCGGCGAAGCAGGTGAAGGAAATCGATCGCGCCCTCTTCCTGCGGAACCAGCCGCCGACGGTGCCGGAGCTGTTGCCGCCTCCGCCTCCGCCGACGGGCGTGTGAAGTCTCAGCGCGGCGCGTACCAGGCCGCGACCTTCGGGTGCGCCTTCACCGCGGCGAACAGCGCGCTCAACTTCGGCTTGCTCGAGAAGAGCTCGGGCGGCACGTGGTCGACGCGGCCTCCGAGGAGCGGCACCAGCGCGGTGTAGACCTTCAGGTCGGCCACGCTGAGCGTCGCGCCACCGAAGAACGGCCCGGTGATTTGCTTCTCGAGCGCCGCGGCCCAGCCCGGGAAATAGTCGCGCACCAATTCCTCGCGCGCCTTCTGCTTCTCGGCCGGGTCCTTGATGCGGTTGGTGGGGCCGAGGCGGCCGCGCATTTCTTCGACTGACGCGAGCACCGCTTCATGGTGCGCCGATTCCCACGGGTCGGTGGGCAACAGGCCGTGCTGCGAGCCGATGTAGCGGAGAATCGCGTTGCTCTGCGCGAGCGGCGGTTTGCCCTCGAGGGTGAGCACGGGCAGCGCGCCGTACGGCGTCGTCTCGCGACGCGCGTCGAACTGCTCGCGCGTGAGGCGCTCATCGGTGAATGGAATTCCGGCGACCGCGAAGGCGAGACGACATTCTTCCCCGCGGCTGACGGGCACGTCGAAGTACGTCAGGGTTGGCTTGGTCATGGCGGCTTGAGCATTAAACGCCGCCCGACCGGAGCGCCCGCCAATAAAGTCCACGATCGTGTCTTCTCCACTCGTCTTCGTCACACCGAACTCCTGGAATGCCGAGGAGACGCAGCGCCTGCTCGCCGGCCTGAACGTGGAGTATTCGCGTCTGGCGCTGCCCAAACCCGAGGGCGTGACCGACCTCGAGACGATTGCGCGCGCGCGCGTGGCGTCGGCGTTCGCGCAGCTGCAGCGGCCGTGCTTCGTCGAGAACACGCAGTTGATCATCGACGGCGAGGCTCCGCTGACGGGCGCGCAGTTCAAGCAGCTGCATCGCGAGCTCGGTGACGAGGGCTTCTGCGCGCGCCTCGCGGGCCGTCGCGGAGAGACGCGCGTGGTCGTCGCGCTGGCCACTGGTTCTTCCGACGTCGTGGTCTTCACCGGCCGCGGCGAGGGCAGCGTCGCGTCTTCGGCGCGCGGTGACGGCGGCTACGGCTGGGACCGCGTGTGGATCCCCGATGGCTACTCGCGCACCATCGCCGAGCTCGGTGACTCGAAGTTCCTCATCAACATGCGGCAGCGCCCGTTCCTCGAGCTGGCGGCGCACGTGCGGGGTGACGGCACGCCCGGCTACTTCGAGGCGCACGTCACGGTGAAGCCGTGCGACATGGCGGCGTTCGCGAAGTCGTGCGAGCGGCTGGGCGTGAAGTGTCTGCACATCGTGATGCCGGCGCACACCGCGCAGGCGGAGCAGCCCATGACCGGCAGCTACCACCTCGGCACGCTCTCACAGGCGCGGGAGCAGGTGCTCGAGCTCGCGCGCGCGCTGATGCGCGACGGGTTCGAGGTCACGCGCATGAAGATCGAGGCGACGGGCCGGGCGTTCGGCGCTCCGGAGTCGGACGAGTCTGCGCGCTCGTTGCCGCGCGACGTGTACTTCGAGCACCACGCGACGGTGTTGATTCCGAGCGAGGACTTCGACGTCACCGCGCTGCAGGAGAAGTGCGCCGCGAACGGCGGTTACGTGTCGCGCAATTTGCGGAAGACGACTCCGGAGCGGTTCATCACCATTCGCTCGTATCAGGTGGGGCGCGTGACGGCCGACGCGCGGTTCGAGTTGATCATCGACGAGATTCGCAAGCTCGGGCTGCCGCTCAAGAACCGCGCGCGCGAGTTCACGGTGTTCGACTCGGCGCCGCAAATCGACGCGGGGTGGATGGGGTGATCAACGAGGTCCTCACCTGGCTGCACAGTTCGACGCTCGGGCCGAAGCTCGTGCTGCGTGGCTCCTTGTTGTCCGAGCTGTGGATTCCCGGGCGCAAGGCGAACGACATCGACGTGCTGGTCGACGGTACGTGGACGCCGGCGACCATCACGCCGGTGGTGCGCGAGGTGTTCTCGACGCGCCCCGAGGTCGCGTGCCTGGTGCACACCATCTGGGAGGAGACCGATTTTCCGGGCGTGCGCGCGACGCTCACGCATCAAGGCGTGACCACGCAGGTCGACTTCGGTTGGGGTGAGCAGCTGGCGGCGGCTCCGGTGCCGTTGACGGTGCGCGGGCTGCCGTGGCGCACCGTGGTGCCCGAGGTGATGTTCGGGTGGAAGACGCACTCGCTCGTCGAGCACGGCCCGCGCGGAAAGTGGCACGCGAAGACGGTGGCTGACCTGGTGCTGTTCGCGCGTCACGTGAAGCTCGACCCGGCGCTCACGCGCGAGGCCATCGTGCGTTCGTTCGCGACGCAGAAGTTGCCGCTGACGTTGCTCGATGCGCTGTTCGACGACGCGACGTGGGGCATGTCGCGCGGGTCGCGTGGGAAGTGGAAGTCGTATCGGAAGAAGGCTCCGTGGGTGACGTTCACGCTCGAGGAAGCGCTCGGCGAGATGCGCACGGCGTTGCGGCCCCTGCTGCGTCCGAGCTGATGTTCAGTCACCAAATCGTGAATGTGGCTGTTCGTGCGCTGCGGCAGAGCGGCCAACGGCATTGAGGGTGGGCCGGTTTTCGCAGTTCTTCGCCGCGCCGAGAGGCGAGCGTGCCCCTCAGTTTGAGGGCAATCACCGCCCAGCCCCGCCCACCCCTGCGCTTCCTCAGTGCAGTTTCAGTGAACGAAGCCGCCCGCCGGCGCGCTCTGCTCCTCACGGCCCTGCGCCACGCGCACCAACTCCATCTTTCCGAAATGCGCCGCGTCGAGCTTCTGCCCACGCTCGGGAAACCCGAGCCCGCGCGCGGTGAATTCGGGAATGAACAACAGCGGCGTCGCTTCACCGTCGTAGCCGAGCTGCACCAACTGCTGCGCCGGGTACTCCACGCACTTCTTCTCGCAGCAATGAAACGTGCTCTTCACGACGTAGAGCCCCTCGGCGGGCAACGGCGCGAGTGACGACGCGCTCTGCTCATCAGGCAGCGTGTGGCCCTGCCGATTCCACTGCGCACGATTGAGCGTCCAGCTCTGCGGCAGGTAGAGCCCCGCGCCTGGGTTGCCATGGTTGTGGAAGTAGACGAGCCGGCCCGCGGGAATGCCCGCGACGACCGCCGTGGTTCGGTACAGCCCGCAGGGAGGAAGCGCCATGCACGCTTCCTTAACTCACCGCACGCGACGCTCGAGGAACTCCGCGACCAACCACCCGCCCGAAATGCGCGTTCCCATCGGCGGCATGCAGCTCGGCGGGTCGAACGACCGCACCTCGATGTACGAGGAAACGAAGGTGTACGAGTTCGTCACCTGGAGCGTGAGGACCGGACTGTCGCTCCCGCAGCTCAGCGTCGTCGTCGCTTCCGTGATTTTCCCGAGCCAGCCGTCGAGGTCGACGCGCTCGGTCGGCGTGAGGGCGCGTGAGCCTTCGCGGTGAATCGACGGTGAACCGAAGCCGCCGTCTTCGGTGAAGCACACGTCGTACGTCATCTGCCCCGCGTCGAGCTCGACGGTGTACGTGGTGGTGACGCGGCCTCCGTCGCTGGCGGCGCACGACGGCTCGAAGGGCCCGCCCGTTCGCAGCGTGAAAGCGACCGCGTTCGTCGGCCAGAACGTGCGCGTGCCGGCGTCGGTGATGACTTCGCCAGCGTCGAGGCCGCCACCCGCATCGGTGAGGACCGGACCAGGACTGCAACCCAAGAGGAGGAGCGACAACCAGGAGAGCCGCATGTGCTTTTGATTCTCGAACGAGTCGCCGTGGGACCTCAAATTTCCGAGGTTGTGCGTGACCCAAATCTCTGGCGAGGTTGTCTCAAGCGTGGCCGACGCTGTGTGAAGCACAAGCGATGAAGACGCTCCGGGTTCTGATCAGCTGCTGTGCGGTCTTCGCGAGTGTCGCGGCATGCCCGCCGCCTCCGACGCCTCCGCATTGGCAACAGGTCGCGAAGAAACTGCCCAACGCGCTGCTGAGCGTGTGGGGCACGAGCGCGAGTGACGTGTGGACCGTCGGCTCCGACACGGGTGATGGCAAGGGCCCGCTGGTGCTGCACTTCGACGGCACGGCGTGGACTCGCCTCGACACCAACGCGACGGGCGACCTGTGGTGGGTGTTTGGGTTTGCGAGCGGCGGTCCCGTGTTCCTCGGCGGCCAGAACGGCTTGATGTTGAAGTTCGAGAACGGCGCCTTCACCAAGATGCCAACGCCCGGCACCGCAGTCGTGACTGGAATCTGGGGCGCGAGCGCTGATGACGTCTGGGCCGTCGGTGCCGAGACCGGTGGCGCGCGAGGTGCATTCGCGTGGCGGCTGCAAAACGGCGTGTG
Source organism: Archangium sp. (assembly GCA_047600485.1). GTDB lineage: Bacteria > Myxococcota > Myxococcia > Myxococcales > Myxococcaceae > Archangium_A. Next base: position 7,077,060 of record JASGKS010000001.1, on the reverse strand, counting down.
GCGTGATGCTCCCGGGTTTCCGCCGGGTTTGGTGGACACGGACGCCCTCTGGAAAGTGTGGGGGCGTGACGCGAATGACGTGTGGCTGGTCGGCAGTGCGGGAAAGACGCTGCACTGGGACGGCACGAGCTTCTCGCTCGTGTCGGCGGGAACGGGGGAGTCGCTCTTCACGGTGCACGCCAACAGCTCGCGCTTCGTGGCGGTCGGCGGTTTCGGAACGGGGAAGCTGGTGGAGAACGTGAGCGGCGAGTGGATCAACCTGAGCCCGGCCGACGCGCCGTCGTTGGTGGGCGTGGCGCTCGCGGAGAACGGTTCGGGTTTCGCAGTCGGGCAATACGGTGCGGTGTTCGCGCGCATCGATGGTGGCTGGGCGGAAGAGCGCACCGGCTTCACGCTGAATCAATCGCTGCACTCGGTGTGGATTGATCCGAGCGGCGGCGTGTGGGCGGTCGGTGGAGAAGTGCTGACGTTTCCCTTGAAGGACGGGGTGCTGTTGCACCGCGGTCTGAACGACATTTCGGAGATTCCCTGATGCGTACACGATTGATCAGTTCGTTGATCAGCCTCGCGGCGATGGCTGCGTGTGGCCCTCCGCCTCCGCCGGCGAAACACTGTGACGAGTCGGGTCACGCGTGCACGTGGCTCGGCATGCCTGGCCAGTACGGCTTCAACGGCGACGGCCTCGGCCGGCTCGAGACCAAGCTCTACTGGACGATGGACATGAAGTTCGCGGCCGACGGCACGCCGTGGTTCATCGACTGGAACAACCACCTCGTTCGCAAGGTCGACGCTGACGGCAAGGTGCGCTCGGTCGTGGGCTGGACCGACCCCGTCTTCCCCGGAGACGGCACCGGCAACATGGACGAGAAGAGCGCGGCGGGCGCGAACGGCGGCGAGGTGCAGCTGAACCACCCGACAGATCTCGCGCAGCTCAGCGACGGCTCGATGCTGATCATGGCGTGGCACAACCACAAGCTGCGGAAGATCACTCCCGACGGTCGCGTGCACATCATCGCGGGCGCGGGCGCCGGCTTCTCGGGCGACGGAGCGATGGCCACCGGCGCGCTCTTCAAGCAGCCCAAGGCGCTCGAGGTCGACGCGCAGAACAACATGTACATCCTCGACCAGCAGAACTTCCGCATCCGCAAGATCGACGCGGCAGGAGTCATCACCACCATCGCCGGCAACGGCACGAAGATGTTCGCGGGCGACAACGGGCCGGCGCTCGGGTGTTCGTTCAACTTCGAGGCGGGCTCGAACCCCGAGCCGTCGGGCGGGCTCGCGCTGAAGGACGGCAAGCTCTACGTGTCGGAGACGCTCTCGCACCGCATTCGCGCGATCGACCTCACCACCAACGTCATCACCACCATCGCGGGCACCGGCACCGGCGGCTTCGCGGGAGATGACGGCCCCGCGCTGCAGGCGCAGCTCAACAACCCGCGCGACATCGAGTTCGGTTCCGATGGCCGTCTCTACGTCGCCGACACCGACAACCAGCGCGTGCGCGCCATCGATCTCACCACCGGCAACATCACCACCGTGGTCGGCAGCGGCGAGTTCGGCCTCGACGACAACGATGATCTCCTCGCGACGCAGACGAAGTTGAAGCGTCCGTTCGCGATCGAGTTCGACAAGGACGGGAACCTCTACGTGTCTGACACCATCAACAGCCGCATCCTCCGGGTGGCGAAATGAACGCGCGCGCGCTTCTGGTTTTGTCGTTCGTCGGTGTCGCGTGTGGTCCGCCGCCGGTGCCGCCGTGTGATCAATCGAAGGTCGGCAACATCTGCACCATCGCGGGAGCAGGCACCAACGGCTACTCGGGCGACGACGGCCCCGCGCTGAAGGCCGAGATGTCGCTGCCGCAAGACACGCTCACGTCGTCTGACGGCACCACGTTCATTCTCGATTGGAACAACCACCGCATTCGCAAAGTCGGAAGCGACGGCGTCATGCGCGCAGTCGCCGGCCGCGGTGAGCTCGGCGGCACGCTCGATGATCCAGCGAACTCGGACTTCAACCACCCGACGGCGATGGTGTTCGACGCGCAGGGCAACATCATCATCGCGGCGTGGCACAACTCGAAGATTCGCAAGCTCGACCTGACGACCAACGCCATCGTCGACACGTGTGGTGACGGGCGTCGCGCGTACTTCGGAGACAACGGCCCGGCCATCACCGCTGCGCTCGACCTGCCGACCAGCATCGCGTTCGCGCCGAACGGCAATCTCATCGTGATGGACCAGGCGAACATGGTGCTGCGCTCCATCGACCCCGCGGGGAACATCTCGCTGTACGCGGGGCACTGCGTGATTGACGCTCCGATGCCGGCGGGCCCGGGCGCGTGCGCGTCGGGTGTCGCTCCGGTCGCGTGCCCGATGATGAGCGGCAAGACGACGTGCGGCGTGCCGATGGAGCAGTGCAGCAAGCCGTGCACGCCGGGCTACGCGGGCGACGAAGGCCCTGCGACGGCGATGCGCATCGCGCAGCCGTTCGGTCAATCGGCCGACCCGGGCGGGCGCATCGCGTTCGACTCCGCGGGCAACCTGTTCTTCGCCGACACCAGCAACGCCATCATCCGCAAGATTGACGCGCAGGGCGTGGTGCACCGCATCGCCGGCACCGCGCCGGTCGCGGGCGTCGCGCAGAAAGGCTTCTCGGGTGACGAAGGCCCGGCGACGTCGGCGCTGCTCAACAACCCGGTCGACCTCGCGTTCGGCGGCGACGGCACGCTGTACTTCACCGACACGTACAACCACTGCGTGCGCTCCATCGACACCGCGGGCGTGATTCACACCGTGGTCGGTACGTGCGGCACTCCGGGCACGACGGGTGATGACGGCCCGGCGAAGAGCGCGCTGCTCAAGCGGCCGTACGGGCTCGAGGTCGTCGGTGACGTGCTGAAGATTTCCGACACCGGCAACAACCGCATTCGCGTCGTGAAGTTGAAGTGAGGTGGTCGCCGTTCGCGCTGTTGCTCTTCGCGGCGTGTGAGCCGGAGCCGTCTTTTCCGGCTGACTACGCGAAGAGCTACGTCGAAGTGCGCGGGTGCCGCCCGAGCTCCGAGCACGACTCGCATCTGGTGCGCATTCTCGCGTCGCCCAGCGCGCTCGGGCCGTATCGAGATCGCGACGCGGGTTTTCCCGAGGGCGCAGTGGTGCTCAAGGAAGAGCGTGACTTCGGTGACGTCGCCTGCACCGGCCCCGTGCTGCAGTGGACGGTGATGACGCGGCGTGCGGATGGCGGCGTGAACGGTTGGTACTGGGAACAGGTCTCGCCGCAACGTCACGTGTCGAACCAGAACGCCTCGCGGTGCACCGGCTGTCATGCGGGGTGCGGTGTCGCGCCTGATGGATTCGAGGGCACCTGCGCCGTGCCGTGAGTAGCTTTCGCCGCCATGGCGACGACTTCGCTGCGTGAAGGCCTGCTCACTGAACGTCAACCCGAGCCGTGCACCATCGTCATCTTCGGTGCGTCGGGAGACCTGACGAAACGCAAGCTGGTGCCGGCGCTCTTCACGCTGTTCTCCGAGCGCGCGCTGCCCGAGTCGTTCGCCATCGTCGGCTTCGCTCGCAAGCCGATGAGCGACGAAGCGTTCCGCAACGAGATGAAGGAATCGTGCGCGAAGTTCGCGCGGCACAAGGCTGTCGACGACGCGCAATGGGAAACGTTCGCGCGCGGGCTGTTCTACCAGGCGGGCGAATACGACTCGGGCCCCAGCTACGCGGCGCTCGAAGAGCGGCTCACGCGCATCGACGCGGACCGCGGCGTGAAGGGCAACCGCATCTTCTACCTCTCGACGCCGCCCTCGAATTTTCCCATCACCGTCGCGCAGCTCGGAGCAGCGGGGTTGGTCGGGCGCACTCCGAAGCCGGAGTGCTTTCGCCGCGTCATCATCGAGAAGCCGTTCGGCGTCGACCTGCAGACCGCGCAGCAGCTCAACCGCGACGTGCTTGCCGTGCTCGATGAGAAGTCGGTGTACCGAATCGACCACTACCTCGGGAAAGAGACCGTTCAGAACCTGATGGTGCTGCGCTTCGCGAACGGGCTGTTCGAGCCGCTGTGGAACAGCCGCTACGTCGACCACGTGCAGATTACGGGTGCCGAGAGCATCGGCATCGAGGGACGCGGCGGCTACTTCGAGCAGGCGGGGATTCTGCGCGACATGGTGCAGAACCATCTCTTCCAGGTGCTGGCCATCACCGCGATGGAGCCGCCGGTCTCGATGAACGCCGACGACCTGCGCGACGAGAAGGTGAAGGTGCTCAAAGCGCTGCGCCCGATTCCCGAGGGGCGCTTCGATGAATTCGTCGTGCGCGGGCAATACCGCGCGGGCACCATCGCCGGCCGCCGGCAGATCGACTACCAGGAAGAAACCGGCGTGACGAAGGGCAGCGCGCGAGAGACCTATGTCGCGCTGAAGCTCTTCATCGACAACTGGCGCTGGGCGGGCGTGCCCTTCTATTTGCGCTCCGCGAAGGCGATGCCGAAGAAGGTGACCGAGGTGGCGCTCGTGTTCCGCGAGGCGCCGCTGCGGTTGTTCGGTGAGCGCGCGTCGAAGGGCCAGTCGCCGAACGTGCTCGCGATTCGCATTCAGCCCGACGAAGGCGTGTCGCTGCGCTTCGGCGCGAAGGTCCCGGGCAATTCGATGGACATCCAGCCGGTGAACATGGAGTTCCGCTACGGCACGTCGTTCGGCAACGAGCCGCCCGAAGCGTACGAGCGGTTGTTGCTCGATTGCATGTTGGGAGACCAGGCGCTCTTCACGCGCGGCGATGAGGTCGAAGCGTCGTGGAAGTGGATTTCGAAGGTGCACCGCGCGTGGGAATCGATGAGCGGCGGCGTGCATTCGTACGAGGCGGGCACGTGGGGGCCGAGCGAGGCCGACCGCATGTTGCTGCGCGACGGACACCAGTGGAGGCGGCCCTGATGTTCACCTCGAGCCCGAGCACCGTCGAGCGCTTCAAGAAGGGCGACGCCATCGGAGTCGACGTCGCGGGCATCGAGCGCGAACTGGCCGCGCTGTGGCGGCAGGCAGCCAACGGCACGACGGCGGTGATGCGCGCGTGCTCGTGGAATCTCGTCGTGTACGCCGAGTCGGAAGCAGCGCTCGAGCGCGCGCGTGAACTTTCGGAGTTGGTGGTGGAAGCGATTCCCTCGCGCACGCTGCTGATTCACCACCAGGCGACGGCGAGCGGAGGAAACGAGCTCGACGCGTTCGTGTCGGCGCGCTGCAAGCTGTTGCCGGGCGGCGGGAAGATGTTGTGCACCGAGGAAATCACGCTCGAGTCGCGCCGCAGCGGAGTCGATTTTCTGCCGTCGCTCACGCGCGCGTTGTTGGTGCCCGACATTCCGACGGCGGTGTTGTGCGTCGGCGTGCCCGACGAGAGCCCGCTGCTCGACGAATTGGTCGGCGTGGCAGACCGCGTGGTGTTCGACTCGCGCGGAGTGGAAGTCGAGAGCGTGCGGCACCTCGGCTCGAAGGCCATCGACCTCGCGTGGCTGCGCATTTCGCGTTGGCAGCAGGACGTGGCGAAGGCCGTCGACGCGATGCCGACGAAGCCGAAGAGCTATGTGATCAACGCGCCTGATCAGCTGATCAGCGAAGCGCGGTGGATGGTCGCGTGGCTCCGAGCGCGCACGGGCAATGAACCGAAACTGGCAGTGAGCGACTCCCTTTCCCTGCGAACGCGGGGAGAGGGCGGAGAGGGGCAGATTCCAGCACCCACGCTGCTGAGAGACGCAGAAGTCCTCACCACGGCTCTCTCACCGCGAGTCCTCACGCCCGCCTGGGAAGCCGCGCGCGTCGCGATGGAATGGACGCCTGCGCACGGAATCACCGCGTCCTGGTCTGACTTCACCACTCGCTTCGTGCAGGCCGCGAAGACCGCCATCGCCGAGCGCGGAGTCTTCACGTGCGCGCTCACGGGCGGCTCGGCGGTAAAGATGTACCCACAGCTGGCGAAGGAAGAAGGCCTCGACTGGTCGCGCATCGAGCTCTACCTGAGCGACGAGCGACTGGTTCCGCTCGAGAGCGCCGACTCGAACTATCGCGCCGCGCGTGAAGCGCTTCCGACGGCGAAGCTGCACCCGGTGCGCGTCGCGTTGAGCGCGGAAGCCGCGGCTGAAGACTACGCGCGCCAGCTGCCTGATGAGCTCGACCTCATTCATCTCGGCATGGGGCCCGATGGTCACGTCGCGTCGCTCTTCGCGGGGCATCGGTTGCTGCAGGAGAAGAACGTGCGCGTGGCCGCGGTGCTCGATTCTCCGAAGCCTCCGGCGCAGCGCGTGACGTTCACGATGCCGACGTTCCGCGGTGCGCGAGAGGTGTGGTTTCTGGTGGTGGGCGAGTCGAAGCGGGCGGCAGCGCACGAAGCGCGGTTTGATCCCGCGTCGAAGTTGCCGGCGGCGCTCGTCCACCGCGCGGCTCGAAGTGCGACCTGGTTCCTCGATCTCTGAGTTCGACGGGCCCTCTCCCCGACCCTCTCCCCTGCGGGGGAGAGGGAGATGCTCGTCTCAGTCCCACCACGCGTACCAGACCGGGCTCACGAGCTCGTTCGCGCGCACCTCGAGCACGTTGCTCCCGCCTTCGGGCGTGAACGTGAAATGCGCTGGAGCCACCATTCGATGGTCGCGGGGCGAACGGGCACGAATCACCTCGACGTCGAGACGTTCGAAGACGGTCATGGCGCCCGTCTATTGGGTTCGAGCGCCGTGACCAATGACTCAGCGACGGCCGAAGTGATTGCCGTTGCCGTTACCGTTGCCGCGCAGATCGCGCTCGGCGATCGAGATGGCCTCGGTGAGCACGCGACGCTTCTCGGCGGTGGCGCGGTAGTCGAAGCGGCCCTGCACGCGCGAGAAGTCGGAGAGCAACCGCGAGAGCTGCCGCGAGTCACGGCGCGATTCGTTCATCTCCGACGTGATGAAGGCGCTGATGCGCGCATCGATGTCGTGGCTGCGGAAGCTGCGTCGCGCGTCGAGCTCGCGAAGCAGCATGCGGCCCTGCATGACGTCGAAGCGGTCGTTGTTCATGTTCGCCGCAGGAGCGGGAACGGGCGCGACAGGCACCGCGCCATGATGCGGGCCAGCGAACGCGAGTGAAGAGAGAGTCAGTGCAGCGCCGACGATGATTTTCTTGAACACGGTGTTCCTCCTTGTGGCGGGGCTTCGTTGCCTCGCGTGGAGAAAGACCGGCGCGCGCCGAAATTGATTCTGTGAGGAAGTGTGAAGAGCCCTCAGATTTTCGAGGCTTCCGTAAGCACCGAGAAGAACCGCTCCGGGTCGTAGCCCACGATGATGTTCACGCCGGAACCGGGAGCGAGCTTCGAGCCCCACTCACCGTTCGGCGCTCGATACAGCTCGACCTCGGCCCACGTGGCGATGGACTCGTCGATGGCGCAACACGCAGCGAGCGGGTCGTGGAACGCCTTGCCGTGGCCTTTGCGCAGGTAATGCTCCATGCCTTTGTAGATGAGCTCGAGCGAACGCGACTTCGTGCGCAGTGGCGCGAAGCGTTCGTGCATCGCCTCGTCGTAGACCACGCCGTGACAGACGTTCTTCGAGACGAAGCGCTTGCTGCGAATGGCCGGTGACGCGATGGCCGCGAGCGCCGACTTGGGGTCTCCGTTCAAGTTGAAGGTCGGGCAGGTGACCTTGCCGCGGAACTTCTCGAGCTGTTTCTCGCTCGGCACCACGCCTTCACCTGCGAAGCCACCTTGCACCACGAGCCGATCGAGCGCGAAGCCGTCGAGCTTCAGAGCCGCTCCGAGGTTCTTGAGGGCGGCGCCGGTGAGCAGCGTCATCCCGGGTCGCACGCACAATTCGCGGAGCAGCGGACCTGCGGGTTCTGCGTCACGCGATGCGGGCATTTCGCCGTACGCGTCGTAGTGCCACTGCGAGACACAGTTCTTCGGGTGCTCGAGGTTCGTGACGCCGACGGCGACATCGGTGCGGTTGAACCAGGCGAGCGCGGTGCGGACCACTCCGACTTGCGCGGGCGTGCCGGGAGTGACCGTGACGGCGTGCAGCGTCACCCGCGGATGGCCGAGCAGAAGCAAGAGCGTCAGGAAGTCATCCGGGTCGCTCGTTTCCATGTCCCAGAGCAGATCGATCATGCGCGAGTGACGTGGAATAACGCCGAACATGACCATTGCGAAACCTGCCGCGGGAAGCGCCGACATCGGACTCATCGGACTCGCGGTGATGGGCCAGAACCTGGCGCTCAACATCGCGGACCATGGCTACAAGATCGCAGTCTTCAATCGCACCGGCGCGGTGACCGAGAAGTTCGCGGCCGAGGCGAAGCACGCGTTCCTCGTGCCGGCGCTCGAGCTGAAGGACTTCGTGGCGAGCATCAAGCGGCCGCGTCGAATCGTGATTCTGGTGAAGGCCGGCACTGCGACCGACGCGGTCATCGATGGGCTCGTGCCGTTGCTCGAGAAGGGCGACGTCATCGTCGACGGCGGCAACGCGCTGTTCACCGACACCATTCGGCGTGAGCGCACGCTCGGCGAGAAGGGTTTGCTGTTCGTCGGCTCTGGAGTTTCGGGTGGCGAAGAAGGCGCGCGCTTCGGGCCGTCGCTGATGCCGGGCGGAAAGCAGGAAGCGTGGAAGTTGCTCGAGCCGGTGTGGCGCGACATCGCGGCGAAGGTCGACGCGACGACCGGGAAGCCGTTGCTGGGCGCGGCTCCGGGGAAGCCCGTCGTGGGTGGCGTGCCGTGCACGACGTACATCGGAGCGGACGGCGCGGGGCACTACGTGAAGATGGTGCACAACGGCATCGAGTACGCCGACATGGAGCTCATCGCCGAGGCGTTCCACGTGCTGACGGGCGTGCTCGGGTTGTCGATTGATCAATGCGCGAAGGTGTTCAGCGATTGGAACACCGGCGAGCTCGACTCGTTCTTGATCGAGATTACGGCCGAGGTGCTGAAGCACCGCGATGTGGTGACGGGAAAGCCGTTCGTCGAGGTGGTGCTCGATGCCGCTGGACAGAAGGGGACAGGCAAGTGGACGAGCACGTCGTCGCTCGACCTCGGTGTGCCGAGCGCGACGATTGCGGAGGCGGTGTTTCAGCGGTTCCTGTCGGCGCGCAAGGAAGAGCGCGTGGCGGCGTCGAAGATCATCGGCGTGCAGAAGCAGTCGCACTCGCTCGGAGTGACCATCGAGTCGGTGCGTGATGCGTTGTACTGCTCGAAGCTCGCGGCGTACGCGCAGGGCTTTCAGTTGATGGCGGCGGCGGCGGCGGAGCACAAGTGGACGCTCGACTTCGGAGCCATCGCGCAGATCTTCCGAGGCGGTTGCATCATTCGCGCGCGGTTCCTGCAGAAGATTACCGAGGCGTACGCGCGCAATCCGTCGCTCGCGAATCTGTTGATGGATCCGTACTTCACGGAAGCGGTGAAGAAGTCGGAGAGCGGCTGGCGGAAGGTGGTTGCGGCGTGCGCGCTCGAGGGAGTGCCTGCTCCGGCGTTCGCTTCAGCGCTCTCGTATTTCGACGGCTACCGCTCGGCGTCGCTGCCGGCGAATCTGATTCAAGCGCAGCGCGACTTCTTCGGCGCGCACACGTTCGAGCGAGTTGATCAGCCGCGCGGGAAGTTCTTCCACGTCGACTGGCCGGACGCGAAGCGGCCGCAAATCGACGCCTGAGAAATCACCAGCAGACAAATGAATTGCCCGAACCATTCGCCTGCGAGAAGCTTGCTAAATGCCGAAAAGAACACAGACGACCAAAGACATCTCCCTGCTTCATGATCTGTACAAGGCGGGGAAGCTCAACTTGGCGCCGGAATTTCAGCGGAATGCTGTTTGGCCGAGCGACGCGAAGGCGTACCTGATCGATACGATCCTGAACGACAGACCGATCCCCTTGATCTTCTTTCATCGAACGTCATCGGCGCGGGACGGGAAGCCGGCGTACCAAGTGATCGACGGGCAACAACGCCTCCGTGCGATCTTCGATTTCTTGGACGATCGATATGCGCTCACACGCAGCGCACCGAAGGCATTGAAGAACAAACACTTCAGTGACCTTTCGCAAGACAATCGAGACAGGATTCTGAACTACGACCTTACGATCGAAGAACTCTCTGGGTATCGAGACGCGGACATGCGCGACATTTTTGAGCGCATGAACAAGTACGTTGTGAAGCTGGCGCCACAAGAACTACGTCACGCAAAATATATCGGCTATTTTGCGAAATTTGTCGGTGGTCTTGGGAAGTGGGATTTCTGGGCAGACCACAACATCATTTCAAAGGGCGCTCGAAGGCGCATGAAGCAGACTGAATTTGCAGCAGAGCTTGTGATTCTTCTCGTCGAAGGCCCCCAGGACAAGAAGGCTTCAGTAGACCTCTACTATCAGGCGTATGAGCAAACCAAGTTTACGCCCGCTTCGAATGTTGAGAGACGCCTTAGTGCCATTCTGGGCCTAGTTGAGGACGCGTTTGTTCTGGCGCCGCGATTCCGCAAGCCGGTTGACTTGTATTCGCTTGTTGGTGCCGTAGATAGGCTTTCCAAGAGAGGCAAGTTGCCAGCAAAGCTGACGGCAAAACTCCTTGGGGAAGTTCTTCGTGATTTCAGCGCGGACGTCAACATGCGCAAGGGACCAGATGTCGAGAAGTACATTCTTAGCGCGAGCCAACAAACAGATAACATTGGACCGCGCGAGGCTCGAATCGGCGTGCTCGTTGAGCGGATTAAAGCCGCGCTATGAAGACGAAAGTGCTCGTCGCTGGCACGAAATTCGTTGAGCGACTTGACACTAGGCGCGAGCAACTAGTCACCGCCTGCAACGAGCTTCGGTCGTTTCTCGAGCGTGTGCTGTTGAGTCGTGCTTCAGAAATCCACGCGATTAGTGCACGGCCGAAGGACACTGCTTCGCTGCGTGAAAAGATTCTCAGGAAGAAGTACACGGAGCCGGCTCGGCAAGTCACGGATCTATTGGGCGGCAGAGTAATTGTTCTGTTTTCAGATCACGTAGACCCGATCGCCCAAGTGATTCGTGAGCATCTAGAGATCGACGATAGGCGTAGCATCGACAAGCGTTCGGCGCTCGGCGGCGCTGAATTCGGGTACCGATCGGTCCATCTGGTTGGACGCGTCTCAGAGTCTTGGAGGCGGCAATGCGCCATACTCAAGCCATTCAAGTTTGAGATTCAGGTGCGTAGTCTGCTTGAGCACGCTTGGTCTGAGATCGAGCACGAAGTCATTTACAAATCCGGATCAGACCCGCAGGAACGCAAGCGTGAGTTTGCCTCTTTGGCCGGAATGCTCGAGCTCGTTGATAGGAAGTTCTGCGAAGCGCGTGCGGCAGAAGCGCGGGACGTCGACACGTTCCGCTCCGAGTTCGAACTGGGGAAGCACATTGGCGAGAATCTAGACGGCATCAAGATGCTTGCAATTCTTGGTTCCAAGACGCAGGGGCCGTTGCTCCCTCGTCGGTTTACCCAGATGGCGCTTCGCCTTCTTGAAGCATCGAAAATTACGACAACAACCGCCCTCGAGCTCGAACTCGAGCAGAAATGGTTCAAGAAGGCCGTGCAGAGCTTTTGTACGCGCCAGAATCCAGTTATCGCACCGAGGGACGTGCCGCAGCTGACAGCAATCGCATTAATTGCAAAGCAGCATGCACCGAAAACGCTCGCCTTTGCGTTGCCCGATATTGCGGTCTGAATTAGTCGAACTCGACTTGTCTGCGCGACTTCCGTCGAGTGCGAAGCGGTATTGCTCCTCCGGCCAACGAAGGCAGGCGCGGCTGGGTCGGTCGTCACATCTCCGTCGCCGTTGATGAACAGAGCAAGACCGCGTGGTGCTGGTGGAACGGTCCTGCGGTGCCGGAATGCGGTTGATCAGGGTGCGCCGCCGACCAGCACGATGTCGTCGACCCACGCGCGGTCCTTCGGGTCGTTGACCAGCAACGCGCCCGAGGGGCTCATCAGCTGGAAGCGCCACGTGAAGGTGTGCGCGCCGGGCGTGACGGTGAACACGCTGCTCACGCCGTCGTTGGTGCGACGCGGCCCGGTCCACCGTCGCGCCTCGACGCCGTCGATCAAGAAGACGAGCGCGCCGTGCGTGTCGATGGTGTTGGTCCTGGTCAGGAAGCTGATCTGGTTGGTCGTGCCGCCGAACGTCGCGCTGAGGAAGATGCTGCTCGCGCCGGTCGCCGCGAGATCGCCGCTGATGATCGAGCGCAGGCTGTTCGAAGTTCCCGCTGCACCGATGGGGTACATCGGGTCGATCGCCCACGGCGCAGCGCCGCTGGTGCTGAACTCACTCGGCAACGGCCCGCTCTCGAAGTCGGCGCGATACCCGCACACGTACCCGTAGCACTGACCGCTCTGGCAATCGGCGCCGGTCACGCAGCTCTTTCCTGCGCCGCAGTTCGCGGAGCAGCTCCCGCCGCAGTCGACGTCAGTCTCGTCGCGGTTCCGCGCGCCGTCGCTGCACGTGGTGCTCACACAGGCGTTGCACGCGTCGGTCGCGATCAGGTTGCCGTCGTCGCATTGCTCACCGCCCTGCGTGTTGACCACGCCGTCTCCGCACACCCGCAACGTGCAGTCGACGTCACACGAGGCCGACCCGGTCGGGCCGTCGTCGCAGGCCTCGGTGCCGTTGATCATGCTGTTGCCGCAGCCGCAGGTTCCGCCAGCGCAGGCGTTGAAGCGCAGCGTGAGTGTGCTGCCGTCGGTCGAGCGGGTGATGAGATCGACGTCGCCGTCACCGTCGATGTCTCCCAGCGCGAAGCGCGCGGCGCTGATGCTGGTGACGCCACCCGAGAACGAGCCGGCGCCGTTGTTGGAGAAGATGGCGAGCGAAGTGCCGTTGATGGCCAGCGCGTCGAGGTCGCCGTCGCCGTCGAGGTCGGCGAGTTCGACCTGACCGGTCGCCGAGACGCCCGTCGTCGAGGCCGTCATGGTGCCCGTGGTGTTACCGAGCAGGAGTTGCTCGGGTGCGGCGTTGAGCTGCACGAGCAGCGCGTCGGCGAGACCGTCGCCGTTGATGTCGCCAGCCGCCATGCCTCGCACCGCGTTGCCCGTCGCGCCGAGGTTGGTGGTCGTGATGGCAGTGAACGCGCCCAGGCCGTCGTTCGCGAGGAGCAGCTCGTACCCTTCGTTCCCCTGCACCATGTCGAGGTCACCATCGCGATCGAGATCGATCAGGCTCACCAGCCGGCGATCCTGCGTGCCGAACTGGGTGCGCGCTCCGAACGTGCGCGCCGGCGTTGCGAGCTGCTTTCGCACGCGCGTGGCGAGGAGCGTGGTGTTGCCATGAATGATGAGGTCGAGCAGCCCATCGCCATCGACGTCGCCGAAGGTGACCGACACGCCGAGGCCCGACTCCGCGACGGTGGTGGTCGTCGACAGCGGTGAAGTCGCCGCGCCCCAGTAGATGGTGCTGTCCATGTCGCCGTTGAAATACACGTCGGCGAAGCCATCGCCGTCGAGGTCGCGAACGAAGACGCCACTCGAGATGCTCGCGTTGCCGAGCGTGATGACGGTGGTGCTGAAGCCGCCCTGGCCGTTGTTCAGGCGCACGCCCTGCGTCGTGACGAGGTCGAGGTCGCCGTCGCCGTCGACATCACCGAGCCCGAAGTTGATGTCGGGCGTCGAGCTCCAGGCGATGGCCGCTCCGGTGGTGAAGAAGCCGCTGCCCTCTGACGACGCGGCGACGAAGCCCTGGAGCACGCGGTAGCTCGAGATTTGTTTGGAGTTGTCGAGGCTGCGCAGGCCCACGGGCACCAGCACCTCGACGGCTTCACCCGCGCGGAGCGTGCGCGAGCCAGCCGCGCGCCACGTCACTTCGTTGGGCGCAGTCAGCGTGGTGGTTCCCGCGACCAGGCCGCCGTTCGCTCCGCGCACCTTGAGGTTGAAGCCGGTGAGCGACGCCGGAGAGATGGCGCACGAGAGCTTCAACGTAAAGCTGTTGTTGGACAGCGTCACCTCGTTCCGCGGCGTCGGCGGGAAGAGGTAGTCGAACGTGCCGGTGCACGAGCAGGCTCCGGTGAGACAGGTCTCCGCCGCGCCACACGTGACGCCGCACGCTCCGCAGTTCGACTCGTCGTCGGCGATCGACTGCTCGCACCCATCGGTGAGCGTGCGGTTGCAGTCTGCGTAGTCGGCCAGACAGAAGGAACGACACTCGGCGGTCGCGCACGACGCGGCGGTGTGCGGCAGCACGGGGCACGAGAGCCCACACGCTCCGCAGCTCGCGACGGCCGTCGTGAGGTTCGTCTCACAGCCGTTCACCGCGTTGCCGTCGCACGTGCCGAAGCCCGCGCCGCACGCGAGCACGCACGCGCCCGCATTGCAGACGCCCTGTGCCTGCGGGCCGCCGTCGCAGAAGTTGAAGCACATGCCGCAGTTGTTCGGGTCGGACGCGAGCTCGGCCTCGCATCCGTTCGACGCGTTGCCGTCGCAGTCCGCGAAGCCGGGGAGACACTGCACTCCAGCGTCCATTGCGGAGCCACCGCCCGTCGCGGAGCCGCCGCCGCCGGTCGCAGAGCCGCCGCCCGTTGCGGAGCCGCCGCCTGTCGCGGAACCACCGCCGCCCGTCGCAGTGCCGCCGCCAGTCGCGGAACCACCGCCGCCCGTCGCAGTGCCACCGCCCGTCGCAGTGCCGCCGCCGGTCGCAGTGCCGCCGCCGGTCGCAGTGCCGCCGCCGGTCGCAGTGCCGCCACCGGTCGCGGAACCACCGCCGCCCGTCGCAGTGCCACCACCCGTTGCGGAACCACCGCCCGTCGCAGTGCCACCACCTGTTGCGGAACCACCGCCCGTCGCCGAGCCGCCGCCCGTTTCTGAGCCGCCGCCGGTCTGCGCGCCTCCTCCGCCTGCGTCCATTCCGCTCGGCATCTCTGAGCAGCCAGCGGTGAACAGCATGACGACGAGGAACCGGGCGAGCCGGCGGTTCGTGAAGTGCTGTGGCATCCGGCCAAAGTACGATCCGCGGTGGGCACCGCCCAGACACCGAAGCGCCTACGCGTTTCGTTTAGACGTCAGATTCGTCTGAACCAGCGATCGGTGTCGGAGCTGTCGAGCGCGTACTTCGACTTCAGCAACTTCTGGTGCGCCTTGATGAACGCGGGCGACTTGGGCTTCACCTCGCGCAGCTTCTCGGCGATGAGCTCGATCGGCAGCCACCACCCGAGCGGACGAATCGTGCTCGCCAGCACCTCGAGCATCTTCGTCGCGTCGCCGTCGCCGAACGTTCCCTTGCGGCGGAGGAGTGAGCCCACCAGTCGATCTCTCACCTGCATCTGCTGCTGATCATCCGCGCCGAAGGCGATGGACGTGTTGCCCGGCCGATTGCCGCTCAGCTTCTCGAGGAAGCGCAGCTGTTTCTCGGTCGCCAACACCGCGACGGCGAAGCGCACCGAGTCGTCTTCCTTGATCCGCTCGTACGTCGGGCACTCACTCAACTTGATCTTCGTGAACTCGAACTGGAGCGCTTCCTTCTCGATCTGATCCAGAACGCCTTGCGCGCCGACGACAGGCTTGCGTGGGCCCGAGAGTTTTTCGGCGAGCACCTCGAGCGCTTCACGACTCTCCGCGACGTCTCCGTCTTTGCCTTTCGCGTGCTCGGCGATTTGCAGAAAGAGGTCTCCCATCGCCGCCTTCTCACCGTCGTCGAGCAACGCGAGTGAGGTCTTCGTGGTGCACGTACGCGCGAGATCCGTCGATGCCTTCAACCACGGAGCGATCCAGTCGAAGTCGCGGCGCTTCACCAACGCGGGCGGGTTCTTCTTCAGCAGCGCCTCGATGCGCTCGAACGCGAGACCGCGGTTCTTCACGCTCCACGCGTGCCACTCGGTGAAGCGGTCCTTCGAGCCCTGCTCGCGCACCGCGAAGGCGATGGGAAATTTCGCGTGCAGCCGCCGCAACGCTTCGTCGACCACCAGGTGCGGGCCGAACATGAGCGGCTTCGCCACCGTCTTCCCCAGTCCGTACAGCTTCAGCGACGCCGATTTGATGGCCGCTGGAATGCGCGCGTCGCGTTTGTCCGACGAGCCGCGAAGGTGATTCACGTTCGCGACGGAGCCGCTCCACGTGACGTCTTCTCCGAGCGCGGCGTCGACTTCTTCGTGCGACGCGGGCTCGCGCGCGAACCACACGCTCACGTCGACGATGACCGACTCGCTGTAGGCGTGACCAAAGTACGGAAACGGAAAAGTGCTCATTCGCTCACCGAGACGTATCGATAATCGCCGTCTTCTTCTTTTTGGGTTCCGAGCTTCACCGAAGTGCCGAACGCCTGCGTGAGCCGCTCGAGCTCCGCGGGCGGAATGAAGTTGTCGCTCAGGTTCAGCTCCGTGAGATGCGCGAAGCGCGCGCGGTGGTCGAGGAGCGCCTGGGCTCCTTCTTCAGCCAGCATGCCCATCGAGAGATCGAGCTCCTTCACCTGTTGCAGCAGCGGGCTCGGCGCGAGTCGTTCGATCAACCCGTCGACGTACGCGAAGTTTCGCAGCGCGAGCCGATGCAGCGAGGGCAGCTTTCGGTTCAGCAGCGGGACGACGTCATCGACGACGCAGTCGGAACCATAGTTGTCGCTGCCGAACCACAGCTCGAGGTGCGTGAGCTCCGGCCAACGAGCGGCGGTGATCTTCGAGAGCTCGAGCTTCGTGAGGCCGCTGGTCTCGTGCGTGAAGTGCGTCAGCTTCGGCGCCTCGACGGTGCCGAGGTCTTCGACGATTCCGCGCAGCTTGAGTCGTCGCAGTTGCGGCAGCGACTTCCACACCGCGGAGACGTCGCCGAGCTGCGCCCAGCTCATCTCGCACTCCGTCGGGTAGCGGAAGTCGCCCACGAAGAGCGAGTCGAGTCGCGCGCCGAGCTCGCCGAGTGCCGAGAGTTGTTCGCTGTCGAAGAGCGGGTCGAGTGGCTCCTGCAGGCCGAGGGCGAGGTGCTTGAGCGTGCGCGCGATGGGGAGGCGCAGCAGGAACTGCGCGTCGTCGCGGACCTTGCTGGTGCGCACGGAAGCACCGCGGAGAATGCCGTCGGTCCACTCCAGGTCGATTTGTTCCTCGGGGCTGCCGTGCTGGCCGCGGACGTTTTCGAACGTGAGCTTCGGTACGAGGCGGTCGAAGAGCGGCTCGGCGTTCGCGCGCAGGAACGCGGTGAAACGCTCTGGAGTCGGCGCGAGGCGGATGAACTCTGCACGCGCGTCGCCGTTTTCTTCGAGCCAGTCGGCGAAGACCGCGAGCGATTGAGCATCGATGGTGCGCGTGTCCCATTGCGTGTCGTGCGCGAACTTCCACTCGCGACGCAGCGAAGTGTCGATGACCGGCCCGGGTGGCTCGGAGAAGAGCGCGCGAATCGAGTCCCACAGGCCCATCGGTGCGCGGACTGAATCACGGGCTCCCCCGAAAATCCCCCGCGGTGGTGGGCGTTCGACACCATGAGGATCCGTAGCGTGCGCGTCACCTGATCAGGGGGACTCCATGCTGCGTATCGTCGTCGGTGTGCTCGTCGTCGCGGTGTTCGCTTCGTGTGGCTCGATGTCGCAAACCGATGCTGGCGCCGGTGGTGGCGCTGCGACCGGCGGTGGTGCGACGGGTGGTGGCGGCGCGACAGGTGGCGGTGCGGCAACCGGTGGTGGTTCAGCGACCGGTGGTGGTTCAGCGACCGGCGGTGGTTCAGCGACCGGCGGTGGTTCAGCGACCGGCGGTGGTTCAGCGACCGGTGGTGGTTCAGCGACAGGCGGTGGTTCAGCGACCGGCGGTGGTTCATCGACCGGCGGTGGTTCATCGACCGGCGGTGGTTCAGCGACAGGCGGTGGTGGCGCGACGGGCGGCGGCGCAGCGACTCCGACGTGGACTCAGGTGAGCCCGCTCCCGACCTCGAGCGGCCTCAACGAATTCTGGGGCCCGAGCGCGAACGACGTGTGGGGCGTGGGCACGGGCAGCACCATCATCCACTTCAACGGCACGAACTGGTCGCGCGTGATGAATCCCGGCACGCGCGAGCTGAAGCGAGTGCACGGCACCTCGACGACCGACGTGTGGGCCACGGGCGGCAGCGGCACGGTCATGCACTGGAACGGAACTGCGTGGACCTTCTCGACGGCGGGCACGACGAATGATCTCTCGGCGCTGTGGGCGAGCAGCGCGAACGACGTGTGGGTCGGCGGCGCAGGCGGAACGCTCAAGCACTTCGACGGTACGACGTGGAGCGCGGCGACCAGCGGCGTCACGTCTGCGCTCAACTCCATGTGGGGCAGCGCGGCGAATGATCTCTGGTGCGTTGGCGCGTCGGGAACGTTGCTGCACTTCAACGGCACGGCGTGGAGCGCGGTGAACTCCGGCGTCACGGCGACTCTGACGCAGCTCTCGGGCACCTCGGCGAGCGACGTGTGGGCGGTCGGGCAGGGCACGGTGCTGCACTACGACGGCACGATGTGGTCGAGCGTCACGACCGGAGCGACCGGCACCATCAACGGCGTGTTCGCGGCGAGTTCCACACGCGTGTGGCTCGCCGAGTTCGGCCGGCTGCGCGCGTTCGACGGAACGAACTGGACCATCGAGGTCGACGCCATCACCGAAGACTTCCTCTCGGTGTGGGGCACCAGCACGACGAATCTGTGGGCGAGCAGCGCGAGCGGTGAGTTGCGGCACTTCGACGGCACGAGCTGGAGCATCGCGAGCACTGGCACCACTCAGTTCTTGCGCAGCGTGTGGGGCCACAGCGCGAACGACATCTGGACCGTCGGCTACGGCGGGCAGAGCGTGCACTTCGACGGTACGGCGTGGCGCAAGGTGCCGACCGGTCTCAGCACGAACCAGATTCTCCTCGGCGTCGGAGGCAGCGGCGCGAGTGACGTGTGGGCCGTGGGCCAGGGCGGCAAGTTGATTCACTGGGACGGCAGCGCGTGGTCGACGGTCACCACCAACACCACCGACGATCTCAACGCCGTGACCGCCTTCGCCGCCAACGACGCGTGGGTGGTCGGTGGAAGTGGAAGAATCCTCCACTTCGACGGCACGAGCTGGAGCACGGTGACGAGCGGCACGACGAACGGTCTGCTCGCGGTCTGGGGTCGCGCGGCGAACGACGTGTGGGCCGGCGGGTTCGGCACGATGCTGCACTGGGACGGCAGCGCGTGGAGCACGGTGAACGCCGGCACGACGTTCGGCATCACCGCCATCTGGGGCTTCACCGCGACCGACGTGTGGGCGCTCACCGACGGTGGAACAATTCTTCATTGGAACGGAACCGCGTGGAGCACCGACCCGTCGATGGGCAACGGCATCATGCGCGGCTTGTTCGGCACGTCGGCGACCGACATCTACGCGGCGGGAAATCAGGGGCGCGTGATGCACTGGAACGGCACCGCGTGGTCGCAGCAGATGAGCGGCACGACGAGCGTGCTCACCGGTGCGTGGGCGAGCGGGCCGGGTGACGTCTATCTCGTCGGGCAGAACGGCCTCGTGCTGCACGGCCCGTGATTACTTCTTCGGCCGCGGACGCAGCGCGGCGGCCATCGCGGTCGCAGGTCCCGGTCGCACGGTGTTCACCGCCTGACAGTGCGTGCAGGTGACGTTCTCGGTGCGGTGCAGCACGGCGGGCTCGGGCAACTGCGCTCCGCAGCGCGTGCACTTGAGCACTCGCGCGGCGAGCTCTTCCTTCGCGAGCTCCTCGAGTCGCGCGAGCTGCTTCTTGCGCACGATGTCGTCGAACTCGTCGGCTGCCTTCAGAATCTCGGTCTCGAGCTCGCGGCCGAGGTCTTCGAGGTCTCGCTGCGCTTCTCCGATTTCGGCCTCGAGCTTCGTCCACGCGGGGCCAATCTTGTCGCGCAGACCAAACAGCCGGCCCTTCACTTCATTGGTCGCAGCGGCAACGGGACCCGGGTCGATGACCTCCGTGGCGATGAGCTCATCGAGCCCTGCGTCGGCCTCGGTGAGCACTTCCTTGAAGCGCGCGCGCACCTTGTCGAGAAACCCTTGCCAGCGTTCGACAGCGTTGCTCACGACACGACCTCCAGTTGTCCGCCGCAGAACGCGCAGTGCAACGCATCGCCGAGTCGTGGAGCGTGACACGACGCGCAGCCGAGCACGTAGGCCGTCGCGTTGAGCCCTGAGCCGTATTGGTGCTGCGCCGCGAGCGCCTTCGCTGCTCCGAACATCTTCTTCTTCTCGGTCGCTTTCGCGCGGTAGTGCGCGAGCGCCTGGTCGGTGAAGCGGTGCACTCCGTCGTCGACCGCGAGTGCTTGCTCGGCGCTCAGCCCTCGACGCAGCGGCTCGAGCTGCTTCTTCGCGAGCGTCGACAGCGCGGTCAGACACGCGCTCACCTCAGGCAGCGGAGCGCCCTTCGTCTGCTTGTGTTCCTTGATGGCCGCGATGCGCGCGTCGTCACCGA
The DNA here is from genome assembly GCA_047600485.1 of Archangium sp. Taxonomy (GTDB): domain Bacteria; phylum Myxococcota; class Myxococcia; order Myxococcales; family Myxococcaceae; genus Archangium_A. The sequence continues at coordinate 7,056,712 of JASGKS010000001.1, read as the reverse complement.
GCGGCTTCACGCCGAGCTGCTTCAGCGTCGCCGCCCACGAATCGGGCAAGCCACCCGGTGGCTCGACATCGAGCGCGGCGTCGATGAGCTGCGTGAGTTGCTGCGTCAGGGCTGCCCAGGTGGCGAGGAACGCATCGGCGGACATGGTGACGCAGCATCACACGTCGAGCGTCAGTCGATGCGATCGAACGAGAAGCGGAGCGAGCCGGTCTTCGAGACGATGCGCATTCGGTAGTGGTGCACCATCGCCGCGTCGCGAACGATGAGCGAATGCCCGGTGTCGGGGCCGAGGTTCACTTCGACGTACGAACTCCAGGAGCAGCTCGCGTAGCTCGTCGGCACCGCGCTCAACGACGCGTAGGTCGTCGGGAGGTCGCAGAACCCCGAATTGCTCGAGATGTCGACGCCGAGCGCCACCATGTCTCCGCAGTTCATGCTCATCGAGTCCTGACTCGTCGCGGTCGCGAAGAAGAAGCAGTCGCCTGCGGCCAGCGTGTACGTCGGGTCCACTCCGGCGTCGCCGGTCGCTGAGCCGCCGCCCGTCGCTGCGCCACCGCCGCCTGTCGCCGCGCCGCCGCCCGTCGTTCCACCGCCGCCGCCGGTCGCTGCGCCACCGCCTGTCGCGCCGCCGCCAGTTGCTGAGCCGCCGCCGCCGGTCGCAGCACCGCCGCCGGTCGCTCCGCCGCCGCCAATCGCTGAGCCGCCACCACCAGACCCGCCGTCGACGCCCGAGCTCGTTCCGCACGCGAAGGCCCAGCACATCAACCCGAAGACGAAGATCCGTTTCATGAACGCGCGGTATGCCACCGCGCGAAAAGAGGACACGGGGCTTCGAGCCTCACACGTCGAGATCGCTGTCCGGGTCTTCGGCGCCGGCCATGTATTTCTTCGTGTACTTCTCCTGCAGCACCGGGAACTGCTCGGTCATCAGCTTGATGTCGGTCGACATCTTCTGCGACCAGTAGGCCGAGGCGTTCGACCAGTCGACGGCGTTCATGTTGAACACCTTCTTCAACATCTGATTCACGTCTTTGCCCTGCTGCGCCCAACACGACTGCGCGGTCATCACCTCGACGTACTTGTCGAAGGTCATCGAGCCCGCACCGCCCTTGGTCTTGCTCGCCGCGACCTTGTCGTTGATGCCCATCGAGCTGCTGGCTTCCTGCGCGCTCGCTCCGTACTGACCGACTCCGCCGCCCGCGAAGGCCTTGCCGTATTCGGTGGCAATCGCGGCCGCCGCCATCGGGTCTGATTGATCAGACATGCGCGCCATCCACGCTTCGGACACGCGCGCGAACTTCGCTTCGTCGAGCTTGTGCTTGGCGAGCAGCTTCACGAACGCCGCGCCCTGCACCGACATCTGCTGCGCCGCGATGCTCGCGTAGAGCTGCAGCGACACGCCCTCGATGGGGTCGAGCATCCCGGGCTTCACCGCGTTGCGCATCGCATCGCGCGTGCCTTCCTGGCGGGCGATGAGCGCGGCGTTGGTGAACTCCGGGTCCTTCGCGTAGTGGCGCATGAAGCAGTGATGCACGCGCTTCCAGTTGTTGCGGTTGCGGAAGCCGTATTTCTTGAGCGCCGCGGCGTACGCCGGGTTGTCGTCGTTCTGCTCTTCCTGACCCGCTTCCTCGAGCGCGAAGTTCACCTTCCAGAACTTCACGAAGTCGCCGGGCCGCAGTTTTCCCCAGTCGGGCTTGAAGTACGTCTTGCCGTTCTTCTCGAACGTCATGGCGTCTTCATCGTCGTCGTCGTTGAAGCCCATGCCTTCGTGGCTGACGTAGTCCCACTCCACGCCGAAGCGATCGAGCGGGCGGCCACCGGGCCCCAACTTCTGTTCGGGCTCGTCGTCGTCGTCACCCGCGTCGTCGTCGCTCGACTCTTCTTCTTCGTCGTCGACGTCGTCTTCGTCCATGTCGTCTTCGTTCATGTCTTCCTCGCCGTCGAAGCCTTCGTCGCCCTCGTCACTCGCTTCGTGCGCGGGCGTGGTGTTGGTCGCTCCCTCGGGGACGTCTTCTTGCGAGCGCATGCGCGCTTCGAATTCCTCGAAGGTCTCCTCGGTCATCATGGTGGCCGAGTCGTTGCCGATGAACGATTCGCTCTGCTTCTTCGCCGGTGGCGGCGCGGGCTTCTTGGGAGGAGGAGGCATGGTGGGAATCTTTAGCGCTGCTTTTCGAGCTGCCGGCGCGTGGCGGCGAGCTGGGCTTCGAGCTCCGCGCGCTCGAGCGTGGAACGACGGCGCGTGCGCGCAGACTCGATGGTGTGCACGACGAGCGAGTTGCTGCGGAACGGCTTGGCGAGGTACCCGTCGAGGCCCAACTGGCTCAGCGCCAACGCCTCGGGAGCAGCCGTCATCAAGATGGTGGTGAGCTTCGGAAATTTCGCGCGCGCTTCGATGACGACTTGCGTGCCGACCACCGCCGGCAGGTTCTTGTCGCAGAGCAGCACGTCGATGGTCTCGTTCAACGCCTCGAGCGCGGCCTTGCCGTCTTCGGCGAGCAGCACCTCGTAGCGTGCGTGCCGCAGCACCACCTCGAGGAGTTGGAGCACGGACGAGTCGTCGTCCACCACCAGCACGCGGGTCATCGGGGCGCGCATCGTCGATCGATTTCCGGGCGTTGGCTACAGGCTCGTGGCAGGTGTGCAGGTGTCGGAATTTTCCACGAGGATGCGGGGCATGATTCGGCTTTTCGCGAGCTTGCTGGCGGTCACGTTGCTCGGGAGCGCGTGCGGCACTCCGGTGAGCGGAAGCGATGCGGGAGTCGACGGTGGCTTCGATGGCGGCGCGGCTGACGCGAGCGTCTTCGTTCCGACCGAGAAGCGTTTGCTCGGTTTGAACGACGTGACGTTCCTCCTGCCGCTCGAAGGTCTCGACGCGAGCACGCCGTTTCCGGCAGCGCAGACCATCATTCCGTTCAGCGCCTTCACGCGACTGACCGAAGCGGAGCCGGTGGTGCGCACCGACCTCGAGCGGCTGCGAGTGCTCGGCGTGCGCTTCGACGTGTGCGACCGCACTGACGCGATGCCATGCAGCGCCGACCGCGAAGGTTCGCTGCGACTGGTGCTGCAGCCGGTGTTCGGCACGGTTTCTCCGAGCGTGGAAGACGTGACGATGCACGCGTTCTTCCCCATTCCGCGCGGCGAGATGCCGGAAGTCGTCGATACGTTGCGAGCGCTGGCGGTGAGACAGAACGTCGCGCGCGGCTCGGCGCTGCAGGTGTCGACCGCCTTCACGAGCGACTCAGAATTTCGCAGCCGGCTCGGAGCGCTCGTCGCCCGCTACGCGCAGAGTCAGCGGCTGATTCGGCTCACTCTCTTCGGCCAGGAATCGGAGCGCGCGGCCATCGTGTGGGTCTTTCGCGGCGAAGAAATTCCGAACGGCGGCAGCGTGCTCGGGCCCATCACCATTCCGTCCATCATGATGCCGCAGCAGGAAGTGCTGCTGTTCGGCGGCGACTCGTACCAGGTCACTCCGGTGGCGGACTTTCCGCTCGGGTTCGAGCGCGTGGTGATGGAGCCGATGTTCCGCAACGCGAGCGCGCCGCAGCAGCGTGACTCGGTGCGTGCGTTGCTCGAGGTCGACAACCCGACGTTGCACACCGCAGGCAGCGTGCAGTGCGTGTCGTGTCACGTGGCGACGACGCTGGTGACTCCGCGCTCGGTGGATGCGGGCATCGACGTGAGCTCATTCACCGAGCAGTTCACGTCAGCGACGTTCGACCTCACCGCGCTCGGCAGCGTGTCTCGTGCACGGACGCTGCGCGCGCTCGGCTACTTCGGCTCGAATGCGCTCGTGAGTCAGCGCGTGGTGAATGAGACCGCGAACGTGGTCGGCGAGCTCGAACAGCGCTACCCGCCTGCGCCCTGATCAACGCGACGCGAGCTTCGGCGGCTTGGCGACGACCTCGAGGAACTGACCGGGCGCGACGGTGATGGTGACCGGCTCACCGAGCGGCAACACCTTGTCGTCGTGCTTCAACTCGAACGTCGTCACCTTCGACGGCACCGAGACCTTCGTCAGCTTGGGCTGCATCGGGCGCATGAAGACGCCGTCGAGCAACACCACCTCGGCGACGACCTCTTCTGCTTCGCCGCAGTTCAATTTCTTCGCGGCCAACACGCTCGGCAGCACGTTGTCGGCGTAGTGCTCGCTCAAGTCGCGCAGCAGCCCGGGCGATTTCTCCTTTGTCACGGTGCCCATCGCGACCACCTCGACACGCGCCGTGCAGGGATGCGTCGGTCCCGCGGCGGGCACGAAGCTCACGACGTACTCACCACTCGGCAGCGCGTCGGGCTTCTCGAGGGAAAGCTCACCCGCGGCCGTCTTGCGCTCGAGCTTGAGCTCGCCTTCGACGCGCTGGTGCATCACGGCGAACGGCTCGCGCTCGAGCACCACGGTGCCGGCGTCGAACCACAAATCGGGCTTCAGCTTCAGGTCGACCTCGCGCGCGGCGGCCGTGAAGTTGAGCGGCACGCGGTCGAACGACACGCTCACCTTCTTCACCTGCCGCGCGGGAATCCACGCGCGCACGCACGAAGGCCCGGCCTTCGAAATCTTCTCGGGCTTCTCGCCATCGAGCAGCACGTCGAAGTCGAGCATCCACCCCGCGTTGCCACCGAGTGAACGGAAGTACGGCTCTGCGTTGCTGGAGAAAATCGAAGTGCCCGCGGGGGTCTTGAAGCACACCTGCACCGCCGCCGGTTTCGCCGCGCTCAGCGCACACATCACCACCAGGGCTCCTGGACTCATGCGACCAGGAAAGAGCACGCCGCGTACCGCGCGAAACGCGCAGTGGATCAGCGCAGATGCGGCGAAGTCGGCCGGGTCAGCTGAAGATGGGCAGGGTTCCCTGACCCGCCGTGAAGCCCTCGAGACCGAAGTGCTCGATGGGCGCTCCACCCGAGTCGCGCAGGTCGAACATCTTCAACACGCTGTTGAGCACGTGCGAGTGATTGAACGCCGTGCGCGTGTAGAAGTCGTCGTTGGTGCCCTTGCCGTTGAAGTGGAAGTTGGTGCGGGCTGCTCCGAGGTTGCCGGCGAGCGTGAAGCCGAGCTTGTTCGACGAGTGCCCGTTGCCGTTGCCGAAGTCGCTGCACATCACGACCAGCGTGTTGTCGAGCGCGGTGCGGCCGTCATTGCCTTCGGGAATCGCGCGCAGCGCACCGAGCAACGTGGCGAGCTGCTCGTAGAAGAAGCGGTAGCCGTCGAGCAGATACTGCGCCGGCGGAGTGCCACGCGTCGCGATGCCGTCGACCGGTGACACGTCGCCGTGCACCATGCCGTGCCAATCGTTGGGCGTCTGCGCGCTCGCCCACGCGATGCGCGCGTCGTCGACGCTCTGAATGCCGAAGTACGGAGACTGCTGGTCGATGAACTCGAGTCGGCCGACGGGCGCGAGGTCGCAGCCCATCGCGTTGGCCATCAGCGGAATCATGAGACCGCAGCGCTCGCGCATCGAGAGATTGCGGAACGGCGTGTACGGCGCGTTCGGCCCCGGCGTGCCGTAGTTCCCCGCGGGCTTCGCGCACGCCGCGTTCTGCACGTCGATTTCAATCTGCCGCACGCGCTGCGCGTGTTCGTCGAGGCGGCGCTGGTCTCCGGCGTTCAACCCGGTCTTCAGGTCCTGGAAGCTGGAGCGCACGAGGTCGAGCACGCTCTTCTTGCGTTGACGCGCGCGACGCTGGAGCGCGAGCTGCTGCGCGTCGGTGGTGACGTTGGCGAAGAACTGGTCGAACGCGCGCGCGGGGTTGCACTGCAGACCGACGGGCGTGGTGGCGGCCTCGAAGCAGAAGTCCGAGCGCATCACGTTGATGTCGTAGTTCTCGCCGCTGACGCCGAGGTCGACCGACGCGAACGGGCGCGTGCCGCGAATGCGCGTGCCGATGAAGTGGCAGATGCTCTCGCTGTTCGGACCGCCGGCTTCGCTGCCCGCCTGGTCGCTGATGACGTTGGCGAGCGTGTTGCTCTGGTCGCCCGAGAACGCGGCGCGCATCAACGTGCCGGTCAGCGCGCTTTCCTTCTTCGCGGGGTGACCGAACGCGTGCTGGTTGTTCAAGTTGCAGATGGCGTTGTCGACGTTGCTCACCATCAACAGCTGATTGCGGAACGGCTCGAGCGGCGCGGTGATGAACGGCAGCGTGAAGCCGGCGCCATCGGTGCTCGGCTGCCAGTGCGTGCGGATGAAGCCCATCGGGTACGCCACCACGATGATGCGGCGCGGAGGCGTGATGGTCTGCGCGTGCGCCTTCTGCGTGAAGGCCTCGAGCCACGGCAGCGCGAGCGCGGCGCCACCAGCTCCAGTGAGGAATCGACGTCGCGAGAGCTTCACGGTGAATCCTCTCGGCGGAAGGAAGTGAACGCTTCGCTGTCGAGCAGCGGGAAGACGAAGCTGCGCACCGTGCCGCCGGTTTCGGTCACGGGCGCTCCGAGTGAGGTGAGGTACGGCACTTCGGCGGGCAGCAGCTGGCGGCCGAGCGCGAAGCGGAAGAAGCGCTGCGTCGCGCAGGTCGTCACCATCGGGCTCTGCGAAGCCTGCGCGAGGAACGCGTCGGCGTCGGAGAAGGTCCACGTCTCGTTGGCGAGCGGGAAGGTGATGGTGCCCGAGGTGTCGAGGGTCGCTCCGTTCTCGGTGGTGCGGAAGCGGCCGAGCGAGTCGTAGCGCTCGAGCGCGAGGCCGAGCGGGTTGATGTCGCGGTGACAGCCCATGCAGTCGGTGCGCATGGTGGTCGGAGCGAGTCGCTCGCGCGCCGTCGGCAAACCGCGCGTGTCGTTGAGCGGGGAGTTGATGTCGACATTGCCCGGCAGCGTGGCGAGCGGCTGGCAGAGCACGTCTTTGCGAACGAACGCGCCGCGAATGATGGGCGTCTGGTGGCCCGCGGGCGCGTGCGCGATGAGGAAGCCCGCCGACGAGAGCACGCCGCGGCGCACGTCGCCGTTGGCTGAATAGAACGTCGCGGTCTGTGCGTTGCTCGGCAGCTGCGTGACGCCGAACAGGTCGCGCATCGAGCCGCTCGAAGGGTTGAACGACGTCGCGGTGAGCGCTTCGACTTCACGCAACAGCGCGTCGCGACGCGCGGCGGGAATCTGAACGTCGGCGTCGTCGAGCGACTCGAGCAGGTCGATGCGGAGCCACTCGCGCACGAAGCGAGCGAGCGTGGGCTGGGTGAGTGAGTTGCCGAGCAACCGCTCGGCCTGCGCGTGGAGCACCGTCGGGTCGGTGAGCGTGCCGTCATCGGCGACGGCGAGCAGCGCGGCGTCGGGCGGTGCGTCGGTGAGGAGGAACGCGAGGCGCGTGGCGAGCTCGTGCGGCGTGAGGGTGACGACTCCGGTGGTGCCGGTGCCTTTTTCCGCGCGGTAGAGGAACGCGGGCGCTTCGAAGAAGTACTGCAGCAGCGCGCTGAACGACTCGGCCGCGGACTGGTCGACTCGCAGCGAGGTGTAGAGCGCGTTGATGCTGGTGCGCTCGGTCGCGGTGAGCGGGCGGCGGAACGCACGACGACCGAAGTCGTCGATGAAGCCGCTCACGCACGCGTCGACCTGCGCGTCGGTGAAGCCGCTCGAGAGTGAAGGGCAGAGCTGCGGGAGGAACGTCGTGGCGTTCGCGAGGAACAGGCTGGCCATCGACTCGCTGCCGTCCTCGAGGAGGATTTCGTCCTGCGTGCTGACGGTGCCGTTCTCGGAGTCGCTCGAGAAACCAGAGGCGAGGCCCGTCTTCGGAGAAGCGCTCGGGTACGTGGTCTGCGCGATGAACGTCGCGCCGAGGTTTCCCGGGAACAGCGCTTTGAGTGCGTTCTCGTATTGCACGCGGTTGAGCCGGCGAATCGAGACGAGGCCGAGCTCGGCGGGTTGCGCGTTGCCTCCGCCGTTGCCACCGGTTCCGCCGTTTCCTGAGCCTGCTCCCGCGGGGCCGATACCAGGCGGGCCGACGATGGCGCCTTCACAGCCTGCGAGAGCTGAGACGAGTAGCGCTGAGAGGAGGAGCCGGCGCATGCGCAGAAGAGCCACCAGTGTAGGAAAACGGCTCAGGGCTGATCAGCTTCCGATGTCGGGTGATGTCGGACCGAATTTGAGGCACTCATCTATATAGATGCAGTTTCCCCCTCTCCCGCGAGGGAGAGGGTTGGGGTGAGGGTGAACCTGTAGTTCATCGCCGCGCCTTCACGGCGACGTACTTCCCCGAGCTCGGAGTGCACTGCGCGCAATGAAACGCGCGTCGTTCTTCCCAATCAGCCAACGACTTCACCCCCGCGCACTCGCGGCACACTTCATCGCGGCACAGCTCGCAGCGCTCGGTCTCCCGCAGCAGTCCACACTGCGCGCAGGGAACTGCGTCAGGCACGTACGTTCCGCGCGGCAGCTCGCCCGGGTTTTCGTCCTCTTCGAACGTCTCACCGATGGGAACGCGGTGATGCTCGGGCAAGTCGACCGGCCCTTCCGTCCACAGCTCTTCGGCATCGGCAGACCACGCGTCGTGCGTGCGCGCATCGAGGTCGTCTTCAGGGTCGTCGTCTTCCGCGTTGGCGGTCGGCTTCAAGCTCGCGCCGATGACGACGGGCTCCGAAGCAGGCGCTGGCGCTTCGGGCCGTGGATACTCAGGAAGGTTCTCCGGAGCTGCGCCCCACTGGCTGCTCCCGAATTCCTCGAAGTCGTCGTCGTACCAGGAGCGCGGATCATTCGGGCCGTCGTCACCGACCTGATGCGCGAGCGCGTCGCGTCGGTCGGCTCCGCCCATGTCCTCGTAGTCGTCGTAGTACCCGTCTTCGTCTTCGTCCTCTTCCTCTTCTTCGACCGGCTCGTCCTTCACGAAGTCGGTGAAGAGCGGCACCTGCTCGGCGCCGGAAGGTGGCTCGCCGATGAGCGTGCGCACCTCGGGAAAATCGAACGCGCTGAGCAGCACCTCGAGCACGTCGAGGCCCGCGTCGAAACCGAGCAACGCCTCGCACGCTTCGCGCACGACTTGATGTCGCGTGAAACGGCCTTCCTCTCTCCGCGCGACGGGAATGGTCTTCTTCGGCGTCTCAGGTCGCGCGAGGTGCGGCCCGAAGGCCCACGTGCTGGTGATGTCGTTGCTCTGCGAGAGCGTGAGCGCGAGCGCGTCGAGCGTGCGGTCGCCCTTCACGAGGTGCTGCGCGACGACGCGCGCGAAGAGTGGAGCCTCTCCAGTTCCATGCAGTCGCAGCAGCGAGAGCTGGCGCGCGCCGAGGTCGACGACGCGGGTGTGCACCACCAGCCGCGTCACGCCCGCGAGCTTCGCGTACTGCGTGATGGCGGCTTCATCGTCTTTCGTGAGCGCGCGGTTGAAGAGCGCGAACGACGTCTCTTCGCGTTCTTCTGAAATCGCGAACGAATCAGCGATGGGCTCGGGCGCACGCACCACGACGCGTTTGGGCCGCGCACCGGCGAGACACGCGCGACGGGTGTCTTCGCCAATCGCTCCTTCGAGCACCACCTCGTCGAGGCGCTTGAACAACGAGCCGAGCGCTTCGACGAGTTCGTCGAGTTGGCCCTCGTCACGCTCTCCGTATTCGTTGCGGCCCTGACAGACCTCGAGCCGCTTCAGCTTCTGTTCCTTGAACGGGAGCAGCGCGCGCAGCATCAGCGGAGTCGCTCCGTGGAAGGTGACCGACTCGGCGCCGAGCCCACGCAGCTCGAGAGACGACGGCGGTTGCCAGAGCGCGAGCGTGAGGTGCTCGAGGCGCGGCGTGCGCTCGAACAGCGCGGTGAGATTCACGTCCTGGTTCTGCGCGTTGAACTGCACCTCGACGCGACGCCACGGCAGCGGCGCCTTCACCGTCTCGAGCCACGCGGCGAGCGCCGGCATGCCGTCGGGTTTCAAAATCACCGTGTCGAGCAGCGCGCAGCTCGGGTGCTCGACCAGCATCTGGAAGTCGGTGGCGTCGGCTGCTCCGGCGGAGTGAATGAAGCCGCGACGAAACACCGGCGCGAGACGAGGAAGCCCGCGCGTACCGAGGCTCTTGAGCGGCTCCGGCGTGAGGTCGCTGAGCAGCGCGCCGTGAGCCTTGAGTGCTTCGGTGAGCGCGAACGTCGGCGTGACTTCACGACGCAGCATCAACGACGCGAGCGCACCGCGCGGGCTGCCATTCGCTTCGAGCCAGTCGGCGTACACCGCCCACTCACGCACGTCGTCGCGTCGCTGGAGCAGCGCCGCTTCGATGCGAGGCTCGCGCGTGAAGAGCTTCACCGCACGTCAGTCCACGTTCCGTCGTTGCCGGGGCCGGCGTGCCAGTCGATGCGCGCCAGCCCACGCGGAATCGTGGCGCCGGTCGCGGTGAAGTACTGCACGCCGTTGGTGCGGTCTTCTCCGATGGCGAGGTAGCCGCGCGCCGAAGCGTCGAGCGCGAATTCGTAGAAGCCGTTGGTGGTGGTCACCTTCTCGAACACCGCCTTCGGTTTCACGCCCGCGTCGTCGGTCGAATACGGGTTGGTGTCGAACCACGCGACGTTGGTGCCGACGCGCGGAGTGCCGACGCAGCCGGTGCCCATGCAGCTCTGCGTGAGCTGACCGTAGAGGCCTTGCGTGATGGTGACCTGCGGCTCCACTTCAGTGTTGGTGCCGCAGCTCAGTGCGAAGAGCACCAGCGCGCAGAGCGAACGTTTCGTCATGGAGAGGTCTTCAACGCGCCGAGCGCTTCGCGCGCTGCCTTTTCATTCGGGTAGAGCGCCCACGACTTCACGATGGAATCGGACGCGAGCTGCGAGTGGCCGTCGAGCTGCGTGATGCACCAGCCCTGCGGTGCCTCGAACAACGCGGCGGTCTGCGAGACGCGCGCGAGGCCCCAGAAGAGCTGTCGATTGTCGGACAGGCTGCGCGGGAGGAAGTAGCAGGCGTGCGAGCCGAAGAAATAATCGCGCGTGGTGTTCTGCTCGCGGCCCACGACGTACTCGCCGCCCGCGTTGCTGCATTCACCCTGCGGCTGCGAGTGAATGAGCACCAGACGGTCGCCGCTGGTGGTGACGTTCAAGTCGCTCTCGACGCCGTTGCCCGGGCACTCGTCGGCGTCACTGGTGAAGACGAACAGCGGCTGCTCGCGCTGCGTCGCGGTCATCGTCATCGGCGGGTCGGGCTCGAGATTCGGGTCGAGCGGCGAGCGGCCACACGCGCAGAGCAGCACCGCGAGAGAAACGAGGAGTCGAAGCATCGAAGCGTCCCTGGTCGGCCCGCGCGCACTGTAGCCACATCAGCGAAGGTTGACCCAGCTCAGCGCGCAATCTGGAGCTTCGGGGTGGTTGATCATCAACCCCGTCTCACTCGTGCCCGTGCGCGGAGCGAACGTCGTCCAGATGGGGCCGGGCCACCCGCCGCCGATGGTCATCACCGGTCCCTGCTGATTTCCCTCGGGGGAAATGCGGGCCACCAATGCCTTCTCGGTCTTGTCGAGCTGCTGCTCGGACCACGTCACGTGAAAACCGCTGGCGTGCGCGTTGATCATCGGACCCTGCGCCGCGCCTCCTGCATCGAGCCGACCGCGCAGCTTCACCGCCCCGCTCTCGTCGACCAGCGCGAAGAACACCGAGGTGCGCGGCAAGCTCGTGTCGGGCTGCACGTTCCACGGCCGCGAGGGCGCAGCGCCAGTCTTCGTTCCCGCCGAGGGCGCAACCGGAGTCGGAGTCTTCGGCGCTTCATCGACCCACGCGACGAGCGTGGCGCCGCTCGGAGTGACTCCGACGGTGGCCTGCATCGGGCTCTTCGTGGTCGAAGGTTCGCTCACCGTCCACCGCTGCACCTTGCCGTCGCAGAGCGAAGCGAGCGTGACGCCCTTGCTGCCTTCCCACGCCGTGACGACGCAACCGCCGCGCGCCTCGACCGAGAGCGAGTGACCGCTCCTGACGCTCTCTTCGGCGTCGAGCTGCACGGGTTTTCCGAGCGCGGCGCCGGGCTTGAACGTCGACGCGTAGAGATGGTGCGTGACGTACCCGGGGCGCTCGGTGGGCTCGGTGCCCATGAACACCAGCGTCCACAGCTTCGCCTTCTCGTTCCACGCGAGCGCCGTCTGGTCTCCGTGCGGCAGATGTTCCTTCGCCATCGTGACGACGGGTGACGACGGCTTGCCGGTGAAGTCGAGCGTGCGGAACGCGGCGGTGCGTTGGCCGCTCGCGTCGTCGCTCCACGTGAAGCCGAGCACGTTCGCGGGGCCGACGCGGAGCCGCCCCATGACCGACGAGAAGCCGTCGGCCTCGGTGAGGTCGCGCGGCGTCTTGCCGACCAGCTCTCCTTGCGGCTCGACGAGCACGAATTTCTGCTCGGACGCCGGCTTCTTCGCGCCCTCGGTGCTCCCGTACCAGGTGAGCGCGTAGCGTTTTCCGAGCCACGCGGCCGAGGGGAGATTGACGTCCTTCGTCAGCAGGCAGCGCGGTTTGGGTTCGTCGGCGAGCGAGGTCGAGCTCAGGGCGAAGACGACGAAGAGGAACACGCGCATGGAGGCGAGGGTAGTGTCTCGCCCATGACTCGTCTCGTGTGCGTGGGAGTCGCGTGCTTCGCGCTGGTCGCCGGAGCGGTGGCGCGCGGCGGCTCGCTCTATGTCGTGGGCGCTGGCGTGAAGCTCTTGAAGGAGCCGAAGGCGACGTCAGCGGCGGTGATGCCCACGGTGCTCGCGCCCGGGACCGAGGTGAAGTGGCTCGGCGCGAGTGACAAAGACAGACGTTTTCATCAGGTGGAAGTGCACGGGAAGAAGGCTTCATCGCCGTGTCGAATCTCACGCCGTCGCGGCCGCTCGATGAAATCGCCGCGCCGAATCAGCCGGTAAGTCCGCAGGCGTTCGCTGCGAGCAAAGGGCCGACGAAGGGCTACCCGCCGACCGAGCGCAGCTTCGCGGGCTACGGCCCCGAGGCGGAGAAGGCGTTCGCCGACGTGCAGAAGTTGGAAGAGCTGAGCCGCGGCATCACGTCAGCGCAGCTCGACGCGAAGCAGAAGGAACTGACCGAAGCGAAGTGACGCGTGTGCTACGCCGCGCCCCATGGCCGACAATTTCATCTTCACGATGCAGGATCTCCGCAAGGTCAAAGGCGGAAAGGAGATCCTCAAGGGCATCTGGCTCAGCTTCTTCCCCGGCGCGAAGATCGGCGTCATCGGTCCCAACGGGTCCGGTAAGTCGACGCTGCTGCGAATCATGGCGGGCTGGGACAAGGAGTTCATGGGCGAGGCGCGCCCTGACCCGAAGGCCAAGGTCGGCTTTCTCCCGCAGGAGCCGCAGCTCGACGAAAAGCTCGACGTGAAGGGCAACGTGGAGCTCGCGGTGAAGCCGTTCAAGGACGTGCTCGACCGCTTCAACAAGGTGTCCGAAGAGCTCGGCAGCCCCGACGCCGACTTCGACAAGCTGCTCGCCGAGCAGGCGAAGTTGCAGGACATCATCGACGCCAACGATTTGTGGAACCTCGACTCGCGGCTCGACGTCGCGATGGACGCGCTGCGTTTGCCGCCCGGCGACATGGACGTGACGAAGCTGTCGGGCGGTGAGAAGCGCCGCGTCGCGCTGTGCCGCATTCTGCTCGAGAAGCCCGACCTGCTGCTGCTCGACGAGCCGACCAACCACCTCGACGCCGAGTCGGTGCAGTGGCTGCAGACGCACTTGAAGGAATACCCGGGCACCATCGTGGCGGTGACGCACGACCGGTATTTCCTCGACGAGGCGTGCCAGTGGATTCTCGAGCTCGATCGCGGCGAGGGCGTTCCGTGGAAGGGCAACTACTCGTCGTGGCTCGACCAGAAGAAGAAGCGCCTCGAGCAGGAAGAGAAGGCGTCGTCGTATCGCCAGAAGTTCCTCGATCGCGAGCTGCAGTGGGTGTCGAGCTCGCAGAAGGCGCGTCAGGCGAAGAGCAAGTCGCGTCTCGAGCGCTACGAGCAGATGCGCGAAGACTTCGAGCGCAACAAGAAGAACGAGTCGACGGGCGAAATCTACATTCCGCCCGGGCCCAAGCTCGGTGGCCGCGTCATCGAGGTGAAGAACCTGCGCAAGGCGTTCGGTGAGCGGCTGCTGGTCGATGACTTGTCGTTCAAGCTCCCGCCCAACGGCATCGTCGGCATCATCGGGCCCAACGGAGCGGGCAAGACGACGCTCTTCAAGATGATGCTCGGGCTCGAGAAGCCGGACGCGGGCGAGTTCTTGATGGGCGACACGGTGAAGGTCGCGTACGTCGATCAATCGCGCGACACGTTGGCGGGCGAGAAGTCGGTTTTCGAAGAGGTGAGCGCGGGGCTCGATCAGATCGATCTCGGCGGCCGCATCGTCGCGAGCCGTGCGTATCTGTCGTGGTTCAACTTCAAGGGCGCTGATCAGCAGAAGCGCGTGAAGGACTTGTCGGGTGGTGAGCGCAATCGCGTGCACCTCGCGAAGACGCTGAAGGAAGGCGGCAACCTCGTGCTGCTCGACGAGCCGACCAACGACCTCGACGTCGAGACCATGCGTTCACTCGAGGAAGCGCTCGAGAACTTCGCCGGGTGCGCGGTCATCATCTCGCACGACCGCTGGTTCCTCGACCGCGTGGCGACGCACATCCTCGCGTTCGAGGGTGACTCGCACGTCGAGTGGTTCGAGGGGAACTTCCAGGACTACGAGGCTGACAAGAAGAAGCGCCTCGGCGCCGATGCGTTGATGCCCAAGCGCATCAAGTACAAGCCGCTGATCCGGAAGTGAGCTTCGGAGGCTGAGGACGGATCAGCCCCTCTCCCCCAGCCCTCTCCCCGCTTCGCAAGGAGAGGGAGTTTTCACTTCGAGCGCGCGACTTCGAGAATCAACTCGCGCAGCCACGTGCTCGCTGGCGCGTCATGCTGCGTCTCGGGCCACAACATCTGCATCTTGAGCGGCGGCACGGTGAGGTGCGCGGGGCGCTTCAACGTGGCGAGCACTCCGTCGCGCGCGAGCGGCTCGGCGTACGGCGCGGGCAACAACGCCCACGCGTCGGTCTTGCGCAGCACCGGAGGCACCGCGAGGAACGAGCTCATCGTCGCCTCGGCGCGCACGTGCGGCTGACCCTCGAAGCGAACGTGCACCCGTGGGTAGTCGTCGAGCGTCGCAGGCTTCTTGAGCAGTGGATGTTTCGGACGCACCGCGATGACGAAGTCGACGGGGTAGAGCAGCCGACCTCGCACCGTCGCTGAGCTCGTGGGCACCGGAGAAAACGCCAGGTCGAGCTGACCTTCGTCGAGCAGCTGCGTCGCGCGCGTGGGGTCGATGGCGCTGACGTGCAGCTGCGCGAGCGGCGCTTCCTTCATCGTTCGCGCGAGCACCGCGGGCATCAGCACCGCGATGGCGGCATCGACCGCTCCGATGCGAATGACGCGCGCCGTGGTCTTCGGGTCGAACGTCGAGCCGGCGAGAACTCCTCGCAGCTCGAGCAGCGACTTGCGCAGCGGCGTCGCGAGCGCCACGCAGCGGTCGGTCGGCTCGAGCGCGTGCTTGCCGCGGACGAAGAGCCGGTCGCCGAGCATTTCGCGCAGCCGCGAGAGCGCTCCACTCGTCGCCGGTTGCGAGAGGCCCAACTTGCGTCCCGCTCCGGTGACGCTGCGCTCCGTCCACAACGCCTCGAACACCACGAGGAGATTCAGGTCGAGGTCAGCTGCCATGCGCCGCAGCGTAGTCGCGCCGCATCAGCGCCTGTCGGATGGACGTGACGTGAAGCGCGATGGCGAGCGGCGCGAGGAAGCCGGGCAGCCACACGATGGGCCACGCGCCGAGCTCGCTGAACGGAGCGCCCGGCCACTCGCCGTGCAGCGGCCCGGGCACCGACGTCAGCACCGTCACGATGGTGTTGAAGAGCACCGCGAGCCCCAGCGCGTTCCACGCCACGATGGCGGCGCTCGAGAGCCGGTTGCGCGCGATGAGCCACGCGACGACTGGCGCCGCGAGCCCGACGAAGACGTCGAAGTTGCGACCCTCGAAGGTGACCTGCTGCGGTGCGTGGCCCGCTTTCCAGAGCGCGAAGAGCGTGAGCTCGACTGCGATGCGGAAGGACTGCAGCAACACGACGAGCTGCATCGGCGTGGCGGCGAACAGCGTTCGCGCGGTTTGCGTGCGCGCGACGAAGAACATCGTGCCGAGCGTGATGAGCGGGAGCACGACGATGCGCGGCGGCGCCCAGCTTTCGAAGAACCCCGCGCGCGAGACGAGCGCGGTGAGGGCGAGCCACGCGGCCGTCACCACCATCACCCGCACCGCGAGCGCCCGCGAATGGCGGGCCACCACCGCGCCCAACAGCGCCCACATCACCACTGCCAGTGCAGCCATCGAAATCAGCGAGGCGTCCATGTGCTCTCCATTCGTCTGAAGAATGGAGAACCGATTCCCCATTCGCCAATCGGATGGGCCGATGGACGCCATCGGTCCGGTGGATGGTTGCTTGTCGCGCTGGTGCGGATGATGTGTGGTGCGCCCATGCGACGACTTGCACTGGCGGTGTCCGGACTGCTGTTCGCGTGCGGCGGTCCCGGCGGTGGACCCGCGACGAAGTGGACCAAGGTCGCCGCGCTGCCCAACGACGCCTCGCCGATCTGCATTCTGGTCGACGGCGACTCCATCTTCGTCGGGCACAGCCAGGGCATCGCGAAGACCACCGACGACGGCGCGACGTGGGCCGCGTCTGACCTGAAGCTCTCGCTCGACGGCGGCGCTCCGATTCAGACCGAGTTCATGGCGTTCTCCGGCACCACGCTGCTCGCCGGCGGAGAAGCGACCTTCAGCAGCACCGACCACGGCGTCACCTGGCGCGCGGCCAACACGGGCATGCCCAACACCGTCAGCGTGTACACGTTCTTCACCACCGGCACGACGACGCTCGCGGGCATGAACGCCAGCAGCGGCCCGATGGGTGGCGTGTTTCGCACCACCAACAAAGGCATGACGTGGAGCGCGTCGGCCACCGGCCTCGGCATGAACACCGGCGTGAACTCGTTCGAGCGCGTCGGTCAGACCATCTTCGCTTCAGCCGGAGAGACCATCGGCCGCAGCACCGACGAAGGCGTGACGTGGCAGACCTCTCCGACCAAGCCCGGCATGAGCAACACGCTGTGGCTCGAGACGCTCGAGGGAATTCTCTACATCGCCACCGCGAACTCCGGCGTCTACAGCTCGGGCGACGGAGTGGTCTTCACCGCCGTGAGCCAGGGACTGCCTCCCAACAAGGGCGTCAGCTCGCTGTTCGTCAACGACGGGAAAATCTACGCGTCGGTCACCGGCGCCGGCGTGTTCGTCACCGCCGACAAGGGCGCGTCGTGGACCGCGTTCAACGAAGGCTTCACCGGACTGCCGCGCGTGATTCAGTTCGCCGTGCACGGGAAGAAGTTGTTCGCCGTCACCGAGCCTGCTGGGGTCTGGGTCAATCAGCTCTGAGTCGTTGTCCGGGGGGAAGATGGCGAAACGGTTTGCAGTGGTGGGGTCCGGTCTCATCGGGCTCTACATGGCGCACGCGCTGAAGAAGCGCGGGCACGAGGTCACGCTCTATTCGGAACGCACCACGCATCAGTGGCTGCACGAATCGAAGCCCACCGGAGTCGCCGGCCGCTTCCGCGGCACGCTCGCGCTCGAAGACGAGCTCGGTCTCTCGCACTGGGGCGACGTCGGTCAGATGGTCGGCGGCGTGCACCTCACGCTGAGCCTCAACGCGAAGAATCGCGTGTTGACGGCGGTCGCTCCGGTGACGGGCAAGGCGATGGCGGTCGACATGCGCCTGCAGATTCCCCGATGGATGGACGACCTCACCGAGCGCGGTGGTCGTGTGGTGGTGCAGACCGTCGACGTCGCGGGGCTCGACAAGATTACCGCCGAGCACGACCTCACCTTCGTCGGCGTCGGTCGCGGCCCGCTGTGCTCGTTGTTCGCGCGTGACGAAGCGCGCTCGTTGCGTCACTCGCCTCCGCGCAAGCTCGCGGTCGCCATCGTCAAAGGCCCGAAGAAGATTCCCGGAGTGCCGTTCACGCCGGTGAAGTTCAACATCAGCCCTGAAGAGGGCGAGACGTTCTGGAACCCGGTGCTGCACAAGAGCGGCGAGGCGATGTGGGCTCCGCTCATCGAGGCGATTCCCGGCCGCAGCTGGGACCGCTTCAGCGACTGCAAAGACGGTCACGCGGTCGTCGAGAAAATCAAAGAGCTCATTCGCGAGCGCATGCCGTGGGAATGGGACTGGTTCAAAGACGCGACGCTCGCCGATGAACACGGCTGGCTGGTCGGCGAAGTGCTGCCCAGCGTGCGCGGGCCGGTGGCGACGTTGCCCTCGGGACGCAGCGTGCTCGCGCTCGGAGACACCGCCGTCTCGATGGACCCGTGCGCAGGGCAGGGCGCGAACAACGGAGCTCGCATGGTGCGCTCGTACGCAGCTTCCATCGACGCGCGCGGCGACGCTCCCTTCGACGCGGAGTGGATGAAGAGCGCCTTCGAGACCTTCTGGGCCGACTCCGGGAAGACGACGTATTTCTTCAGCGACCTGCTCACGCAGCCGCTGAGCAAGGCGGGCCAGGACCTCATCACCTCGGCGTACGGGAGCGACGGCATGGGCACCACGCCCGAAGACGTCATCGCGCGCGCCATCGGAGAAAATTTCGTCGACCCGAACTCGCTCACTCCGGCGTTCGTCGACAAGGCCGCGTCGCACGCGTTCATTCAGAAGACGGTCGGCGGCTCACCGGGCTGGCATCTCTTCAAGAAGACGATGGCGATTGGTGGGCAGCAGCTGCGGCAGAAGTTGGGTCTGGCACCGCAGCACGCCTGATCAACGACCGGCGTCGAGCACGACGAGCTGGCTGCAGTCGTGCGATTGCGAGCCCGACGCATAGATGATGACTGGAATCGAGACGCGTGCGCCTTCGCGCGTCGAGTTCCACCGGACCGCGTCGATCGAGCACCGCGTGACGCCTCCGTCTTCGGTCTGCACCACGAGGCTCAACGTCTCATCGCGCCGGCCTTCACGTTCGCAGCCGGTTTCTTCTCCGCCGTCGCACGACGCGAGCGTCGGCTGCGGCCAGCTCGGCGCTGCGCTCTTTTCCTGCGTGGTGACCTCGCGCGCCGACCTCCACGACAACAGCTTCCACGTACACATCTCTTCGTAGACGTCGACGTACCGGTTGCCCTGCCGCTGCGTTCCGGTCTTCAAGTTCGCCCGGGAAATGACGCGCGCACCGCGAGGTACCGTCGAACATTTTCCGTCGCCCCACCAGTCGTCGAAGCGCTCGATGTCGACGCGTCGTTCCCACCAGTGCTCGACGACGCGACCCTCGACCTCAACGCGCACGGGCTGATTGCGCGGCCAGAACAGACACATCGCCGTCGCGGCGAGCACCAGTCCCACCACGATGATCAGCCGCCGCGGCCCGGTCATCGCTTCTTCAACGCGTGCGCTTCGGCGCGTCGCACCTTCACGAACTTCGTGATGAGCGCGCTCGGCAACTTCGCGTCGTAGCTGAACTTCAGCGTGCCCTTGCCCGAGACGTACGGCGCGATTTCCTTCGCGAGCGTGGCGCGCACTCCGCTCGTCACCGGGTAGAGCGAGAAGTGTTCGGCCCAGCCCGAGAAGAAGACGCCGGTGCGACCGTTCATTTTGTACCCGGGGATGCCGTAGCTGATGACTTCCTCGGCGTCGGGCGCGGCCTTCTTGATCAACGCGCGCACCGCGCTCAGCATCTTCCGCGCGGTTGGCGTCTGTGCCTTCAGATACGCCGGTACAGATTCGAACTTCTTCATCGCAGGCATGACGGTCATTCCCCGGAAGTGCAGCGAGGCGAAGGGCTCGGGTGTATCTGAGTCCGCGTCGTGAGCAACGTCTCCAGCAGCAGACAAGGCCTCTTCCTCGGCGCAGCCGCGTACCTGATGTGGGGGCTCTTCCCGCTCTACTGGCCGCTGCTCAAGCCGCTCGGCTCACTCGAGATTCTCTCGCACCGCGTGGTGTGGTCGCTCGGCGTGGTGCTGCTGCTGCTCGTCGGCGTGCGTCGTCTGCGCTGGGTGCGCGAGACGCCTGCGAAGAAGTTGTGGCTGCTCACGCTCGCGGCGTTTCTCGTCTCGTTCAACTGGCTCCTCTACATCTGGGCGGTGAACAACGGGCACGTGGTCGAGACGTCGCTCGGCTACTTCATCAACCCGTTGGTGAGCGTGCTGCTCGGCGTGCTGGTGCTCAAAGAGAAGCTGCGTCGCGCGCAGTGGTTGGTGCTCGGTGGTGCGCTGCTCGGCGTCCTCGTGCTCGCCATCGACGCGGGACACCCGCCGTGGATCGCGCTGGGTCTCGCTCCGTCGTTCGGGCTCTATGGCCTCGTGAAGAAACGCGCGGCCGTCGGCGCGGTGGAATCACTCTCGTGGGAAACGGCCGTGCTCTTCCCGCTCGCGCTCGGGTACCTGCTGTGGCTCGAGGCGCACGGTGAAGGTTCGTTCGGTCACGCGAGCGCGAAGACCAATTTGCTGCTCGCAGGTGCGGGCGTGATGACCGCGTTGCCGCTCATCGCCTTCGGAGCCGCCGCCAACCGCATTCCCCTCTCCACGCTCGGATTGCTGCAGTACTTCGCTCCGTCGCTGCAGTTCCTGTGTGGCGTGCTGGTGTTCCACGAAGCGATGTCGAGCGGGCGTTGGCTGGGCTTCATTCTCATCTGGTCGAGCCTCGCGGTGTTCATCGCCGAGGGCGTGTGGAATGCGCGCGGCGTGAAGCAACTGGCTGCGGCAGGTGTAGAACGCGCAGCGTGAGACGAGCGCTCGTCGCGGTGGCCGTGGTGCTGATCAGCGGTTGCACGTCGAAAGATGACAAGCGCTACGACGAGCAACTCGCCTACCTCGTGAAGTACGCCGACGAGGGTTTTCTGCCGAGCTTCGCCGACGCGTTCTTCGTCGAAGACTCGAGCCTCGAGTTCACGCGCAGCTCGGTGAAGGGCCTCAAAGCCAGCGCCGCGCGCAAACAGTTCCGCGCTGAGGCGGCGAAGTTGATTGCGAACAAGTGGGACCGCATTCGCGCGAGCGAGCTCTCCGCGGCGAAGAACCCGAAGAACGCCGAGCCGGAGTGGGTGAAGAAGAAGACCGCGCTGATGGACAAGCTCTTCACCGCGCTGCTCGAGGCCGATCCTTCTTTGCCTGGAAAATGGGCTGAGCTGCAGCTCGAATGCGGAGCCGTCGCCAACGCTGCGGCTGCGGAGAGTGCGAAGGCCGAAGCCGAAAAGGTGAAGGGCAAGACGCTGTATTTCACGACGGGCTTCGAAGACTCCGACCTCGACCGCTGCGTGCGCGACGCCCTCGGTGTGAAAGATGACGTGGTGTCGCGTCGCGGCCGGCCCGCTGCCGAAGTCATCGCCGCGGCGAGCGACGTCATCGGCGTCAACGCCGACATGGTGTGGAACGAATACGTGCAGAGCGGCTCGAGCCAGGTGAAGGCGAGAATTCCCAAACGCCTCACGCTCACCGTCGAGCATCGCCAGAAGAGCGTCACCGTCACCGCCAGTCTCGAGAACATCGACAGCTTTCGCAGCGACGTGAACGGCAGCGCGGTGGGCAACGCGTACGGCTCGGCGGCGAAGTTGATTCCGGTGTTGTACGGCGACGTCTGCAGCAAGTTGCGCGCGCAGGCGAAGTGAGCCGCAAAACTCGCCGTGTCGGCTGGGCATGGCACGCTGATCAACTGAATGCGCTCCCCCATGCGGTGGATTTCGGTCGCGGCCATGCTGTCGACGGTCACGGCGTACGTCGTGCGTGCTCAAGACGCGGGAAGTGACGCGGCTCCAACCGTCGCGCCAGCCCCGGTCGTGACTCCCGGCGCGCCCGGCACGCCGATGGTGCCCATCAAGAATCAGGCAGCCGACGCCGTGCCCGCGGTGCTCGAGCTCGTGCCCGACAAGAGCCAGAGCGACGCGCCGCAGTACATCTACCGCCTGCACGACTCGCTGGTGATTCGCGCGTCGGGTGCGGCGGCGACTGCGTTGCGTACGCAATTCACCACCGTGCAACCGGGCAAGTTGGTGACGCTGGTGCTCGACGGAGTGCCGCTCTCGAACCTCACCTACGGCCTCACCGAAGCCGCGCCGATTCAATTTCCCGACGGGCGCATCAACCCCGCGACGGTCGGCGACGTGCTGCTCACGTTTCAGCTGAACCGCGACTCGAGCGACGACCTGAACCGCAAGGCGTGGGACGCGCTGCTCACCAAACACCAGAGCTACCAGATGGAAGTGCCGGTCTATTTGTCGATCGCCAACGGCGTGGCGCAGGTCGTGTCGACGCAGCACAAGGTGGTGACGCTCTCGGTCGGAAATCCGAACACCATCACCATCGTCTCCATCGGCGCGTTCGTCGCGATGCTGCTGATGCTGGTGATGCTGGTGCGCAGCGATTGGCTGCGTGACGGGAACAGCGGGTACTACTCGCTGGGCAAGAGTCAGATGGCGTTCTGGGGCGTCATCGTCTTCGTGTGCGTGGTCGCGGTGCTCATCGTCACCGGCACGCTGGAGCGCATTCCTCCGCAGACGCTCGGGCTGCTCGGCATCAGCGGCGCGACGGGCCTCGGCTCGTTGCTCATCGGCAGCAGTCCCGCGGGAGCGAAGGGCGCGAAGGCGCTGCGTCTCGAGCTGAGCGCGTTGCTCGAGAAGGGCGCGAACGCGACGGACGCCGAGAAGAAGCGCATCGCCGTCATCGACGACTTGCTCGACCGCACGCACTTCCTCCGCGACATCACCGATGACGGCAACGGCACGAGCTTTCACCGCGTGCAGGTCGTGGTGTGGACCGTGCTGCTCGGAGTGGTCTTCATTCGATCGGTCGCCGCGGTGATGTCGATGCCGGAATTCCCCGAGTCGCTGTTGTTGCTCATGGGCATCAGCAACGCGACGTACCTCGGCTTCAAGTTCCCCGAGGGCAGTGCGAACCCGACGACGCCTGCGGTTCCTGCACCGGCTCCTGCACCTGCGCCTCCGCCCGTTCCGTGAAACGCTCCGCGTTGGCTCTGATGGTCGTGTTCGCTTCGTGCGCGCCGCCCATCACCGGTGAAATCCGCGAGCGAGACGTCGAAGGGCCGATGGACACGTTCCGAATCACGGTGCGTCTCCCTCCGTCGTTCGCGAGCGAGCCCGACCGCCGCTTCCCGTGGATTCTGCAGCTCGATGGCCGCGTGCCGTCACTCAACGAGTTCGACACCACCGCGCGGCTCGCGAGCGAAGCTGAAGCACGCGGCGAGCTCGAGGAAGTCGTCATCGTCGGCATCAACTCGGCGACTGGCGAAGGCAACGCGCGCGGGCGCAACCGCGACTACACGATTCCCGGTGATGACGTGTTCGGTGGCTCGGGCGGCGCGGCTGACTTCCATCACTTCCTCGGAACGCAGCTCATTCCTTCCATCGAAGATGATTTTCATCTGCGCAAAGACCGCGACGGTCGCGCGCTGTTCGGTCATTCGCTCGGCGGTTTGTTCGGTGCGCACGCGCTGACGCAGCAGGCCGATGCGCCGCTCTTCGGAGCCATCGTCGCCGCCAGCCCTTCACTCATCTATTCCGGCGGCGCGATTCACCAGTCGCTGCTCGACCTGCCGACGTCGTGGAACGTTCCACGCACGCTCGTGCTCACCGCCGGAACGCTCGAAGGCCCGGAGATGGTGGTGCCGGTGCGCACGTTCGCTCAGCAGGCTCGCGACAAGAAGTTCAGTAGCGGAATCGAGGTCACTGACTTCGATTTTCCCGTCGACCACATCAACAGCATCGAGCCTTCGTTCAAGGAAGCGCTGCGCGTGCTGCACTCGCGTGGGTGGGACGCTCGATGATTGCGATCGTCGCCGCGCTCGTGCTCGCGCAGCAGTCGCCGGTCAGCGTCGAAGGCAGCGGCGCGTATTCGGCCTCACTGCGTCCCGCGTATGGCGGCTTCGTCGGCGGCAGCTACGCGCACCGCTTCAGCGAGCTGTGGATTGGAGAGGCTGGCGCCCTCATCGGCTACCAGGCCGAGCCGTACGACGTGTTCGACCAATACCTCGGCGGAGCGCACTCCTTCGGCGCGACGCATCGACTGCAGGTGCTGGGCACGCTCGGGCCGCGCTTCGAGGTGTGGCGCTTCACACTCTCGCCGCATCTGCTCATCGGTTGGTCGAAGGTGTGGCTCGACGGTCGCTTCGTGAACGAGAAGCTCGGCATCGACGGCAAGCTGGTCGACACCGTGAGCGCCTTCACGCTCGGGCTCGGAGCAAGCATCGCGTTTCGCATCGTCGGCCCCGTGCACGCGAAATTCCGCGCGCTCGCGCCGCTCCCGTTCGCGAGCGGAGTGACCGGCTACATCACCTTCTCACTCGGCGTGCTGGTCGAGCTGTAGCTCGAAGCGAGTCACTTGAACGGCACGGCCGGGTACACGTTGATCCACGCGCCGTCGTCGGTGTCCTCCGCGACGACGTAGGCGGTGAGCGCTCCACGCTGCACCGTCCACAAGCGCGCGGGCGCGTTGAACTTGCACGTCGCCGGTCCCTTCGCGGAGTTCTTCACGGTCTGCCCCGACTTCGCGGCGCCCGCAGCAAGCGTCGGCAGATATTCCGAGAGCCCCTTCGGCACCGCGATGGAATCGGCCTGGTCCTTGAGCACCATCGACACCTGCACCGCGACGTCGAGCAGCTGCCTCTTCTCGTCGTCGTTGTCCGGAGTCACGTCGGTCAACTTCACCTTGCCGCCCTGAAACGCGAGCGCACTCACGCGAGTCGCCTTGAGCAGAATTTCGCGAACGTCTTTCGACGCGGGCAGCGGCACGCTCAGGCCCACCAGCACCGTTCCTTCTTTCGGAGTGGTGAAGCCCGCGTCGGTCGTGAGCTGCGTGATGCACCACGGTCGCAGCGGGTCTTTCGTCGTCGGCTTGCAGTCGAGTGCCTTGCCGATGCGCGCGACCACGTCTTCTTTCTGAGCAGCGGCAGTTGGGGCAGGAGTGGGCGGAGCGGTCAACGCCAACACGACGAGCGCAGGAGTGAGCATGTGGCGCGACGCTACTGTTTCGTCTGCTTGTAGTAGAGCTGGAAGCCCTTCCCGGCCGGCATCACGGAGTTCCACACATGAATCGTTCGTTCGCGTTGAGTTTCCTCGCGGTGGCAGTGCTCGCGCTCGTGTTGTCGGCGTGTGGCTCTCCGAGCAAGACGTCGTGCAAGAGCACGGGCTGTTCCGCCGGCTCGGTCTGCAACAGCAACACCGGGCTGTGCGAAATCTTGAGCACCGGCGGTGGTGGCGGCACTGGTGGCGGTGGAGCGACCGGCGGTGGCGCGACCGGCGGTGGTGGCACGACCGGCGGCGGCGGCGCGACGGGCGGTGGCGGTGCGACGGGCGGTGGTGGCGGTGCGTTCGACGCGGGCGTCGATCCGCTCGATGACGGCGGCGTCTTCATTCCCGGAGAAATCTGCGGCAAGGCCATCGCGGTCGACTTCGACGGTGGCACCAGCGCGACGGCGCAGGTCGATCTCGGCTCGGCGAGCAACGAGTACCGCTCGTCGTGCTCGAGCGGCACGAGCGACGGCGCTGACTTGATCCTCTCGTTCACCATTCCGACCGAGAAGGGCGTCACCATCACCGCGACCGATACGTCGGCGACGACTGATCAGGACCTCACGCTCACGCTCGTTTCCGCGCCGTGCGCCGACATGAATGAGGTCTCGTGCGTCGACACCGGCGGCACCACCGAGACGCTGTCCATCGATCGACTCGGCGCTGGCACCTGGTACGTGCTCGTCGAGAACTACAGCAGCTCCGACGTGCCGGGGCAGGTCGACCTCACCTTCGATCTGCGCGACGCGGTGCCGGGCCCCGCGAACGACACCTGCGCTTCGGCGCAAGTCATTCCGCTCACCAACGGCATGGGCAGCGTGATGGGCACCACCGTCGGCGCCGTCAACGACAACGGCAACGCAGAGCTCAGCTGCAGCTTCCAGTCGGGCCGTCAGCCGGACGTCTTCTATTCATTCACCACCACCGCGGAGCAGGACATCCTGGTGACGGTGACGCCGATGGGCTCGTTCTCGCCCGCGGTGTCGCTGCTCGCCGCGTGCGCCGGAGGCATGGGCAACGAGCTGAGTTGTGATTCGGACACGCCAGCGTCCGCCATCGCGCGTCGAGTGCCCGCGGGCACCTGGTTCATCGTCGTCGATGGCGACAGCTCGTCGACGGGCGCGTCGAGCGGAGCGTTCCAGCTGAACGTGGTCACGACCACGCCGCCGCCTCCGCCGATGAACGACTCGTGCACCATGCCCACCACGCTGGTGCCGGCGATGACGCAGTCGGTGGACGCGAACACCGGCGCGCGTGACTACGACCTGTCGTGTCAGTCGAACGCGACCGGTGGAGACGTCGTCTACACGTTCACCACCACCATGCCGCAGAAGGCGATCATCACCGCGACCAGCATGAGCGGCTCGGACGCCGTCATCTCGTTGCGCGCGATGCCGTGCGACATGGACACGGGTGAAATCGATTGCAAGGACGAAGAGATCAGCTCGCCCGAAGTCATCACCGTCAACAATCTCCCGGCGGGCACGTACTTCGTGATTCTCCAGGCGTACCGCCCGGCCGCAGGCAACTTCGGGCTCAGCCTCGCGCTCGACGCGCCCGTGTTCCCTCCGGCGAACGACACCTGCGCTTCGCCCGCGACGCTCGTCTCCAACACCAGCCAGATGATCGACCTCGCCGCGGCCGTGCAGGACTATTCCATCGCCTGTTCGTTCTACAGCGGCGGTGACGCGGTCTATCAATTCACGCTCGCCACTCCGCAGCGCGTGGTGGTCACCGCCACGTCGGTGAACGGTTCCGACCCCGCGCTCGAGCTGCGCGGAGACCCGTGCGACACCGGCACGTCGCTCTCGTGCTCCGACCTGGGTTCGGGCAACGAGACGGTCTTCGTCGGCAACCTCGCCGCAGGCACGTACTTCGTGGTGCTCGGCGCCTACGACCCCATCAACACGCAGTTCGGCATCGAGCTCAGCACCAGCGCGGTGCAGACCACCGCGAGCAACGACGTGTGCACCGGAGCGGACGTCATCACCTTCACCAACGGCGTCGCGACGCGTCAGGTCGACCTCGCCGTGGCGATGGCCGACTACAACGCCATCGACGTGAGCGCGACGTGCAGCCCGCCCACCGGCAACGACGTCGTGTACGACGTGACGATTCCGCCGATGCAGATGTTGCAGGTCATCGGCGTGGGCTTCGACACCACCGACCTCGTGCTCATCGACATGCAGCCGACGTGCGCTGGCACCGTGGCCTCCGACTGCGTCGACGATGGCTCGGGCGGCGAAATCGAGTCCATCATCGTCGACAACAGCGCCGGCACCACTCCGCTGCAGACCTTCATCATCGTGAAGGGCTACGACGCGGCGGGCTCCGGCAACGCGCACCTCATCTTCGAAGTGCAGTGAGCGAAGGCGATTTCCCGTCAGCGCAGCGCCGCGAAGATGAGCGACGCTGACGCTGTGAGCAGCACCACCGCGAAGCCGCGCTGCAGTCGCGCGGCGCTCACCACGCGGGTCAGGCTCGCGCCGATGAAGGCGCCCACGAGAAAGCCACACGCGATGGGGACGAGCGCGCTCCAGGGCATCGCTTCCTGCGCCTGCGCGTAGACGAGCACGCCGGGCAGCGCGATCGGCGGGAGCAACATCGCCAACGACGTCAGCTGCGCCTGCTTCTGCGACATCTTCAAGAAGCGACGCAGCAGCGGAATGACGAGAATGGCGCCTCCGATGCCGAGCAAGCCGCTCCCGAGCCCGCCCGCGAAACCAGCGAGCACCGAGACGCTCACGAAGCGCGGCGGAATTTCCGAATGTTCGTCGCTCGTCTCTTCTTTCGGCGCGCGAAAGGTGCGCACCGCGGTGGCGAACAACAACACCGCGAAGATGAGTCGCAGCGCCATGGCCGACAGCACGTTGGCGAGCGCGCTGCCGAGGGGAATGGCGACCATGAACCCCACGCACGCCGCGGCGACCACCTTCCACGAGAGGGGCACGCCGGCCTTGCGGTACTGCCACACCGCGGGCAACCCGAGCGGCGGCAGCAGCGCCGCGAGCGTCATGCCCTGCGCCTGATGTTGGTTGAGGCCCAGCGTGAGGCTGAGCAGCGGAATCAAGACGACGTTGCCGCCCACTCCGAAGAAGCCCGAGAGCGTTCCGCCGAGCAGCCCCGCGAGCCCTGCGAGAATTTGCTGTGTGGGCGTCAACATCGTGTCGCTCAAGTGAGTTCGCACTGTGTCGCGCTGAACCGCACTCGGCAACTGGAGCGCGAACGGCTAACAGGCCCTCCATGCGCCTCTGCATTCTGGTGTTCGCGAACGTTCTCTGCGCGTGCTCGTGCGCCACCACTCCGCGCGCGTTGCACGACGCGCCTGCGGGCTTGAACAAATACGGCGACGAGATGGACTGGAAGGCCGCGGGTGACGAAGCGGTCGGCGTGCTGCAGTCGTACCTCCGCCTCGACACCATGAACCCGCCCGGCAACGAGACGCTCGGCGCGGAGTTCCTCAAAGCCGAGCTCGCGAAGGACTCCATCGACGCCGAGATTCACGAGTTCGCTCCGGGGCGCGGCTCGCTCATCGCGCGGCTGAAGGCCACCAAACCCGACGGCGAGAAGCCGCTGTGTCTGCTCTCGCACATCGACGTGGTGCCCGCCGAAGCCAACACCTGGGAAGCCGACGCGCAGCCGCTGTCGGGAGTCATCAAGGACGACCAAATATGGGGCCGCGGCGCGCTCGACATGAAGGGCATGGGCACGCTCGAGCTGCAGACCTTCCGGTGGCTCGCCCGAAAAAAAGTACCATTGCGTCGCGACGTCATCTTGCTCGCCGTCGCCGATGAAGAAGTGGCCGAAGGCGGCATGAAGCTCATCGTCGGTGACGAGCTGTGGAAGACCATCGACTGCGGTCACCTCGTCAACGAAGGCGGCATGGGCGTGAAGGACCTGCTGCAGGAAGGGCAGACCTCGTTCGCCATTTCCGTCGGTGAAAAAGGAGTGCTCTGGCTGCGCGTCACCGCCGAAGGTGAAGCCGGTCACGGCAGCACGCCGACCGACAATCGCGCTCCGACGCGGCTGGTGCAGGCGCTCGAAAAACTCGCCGCCCGTCAGGCCAAACCGAAAATTCAGCCTGCTCTCTACGAAATGCTCCGGAGAGCCGGAGAGAAGAACGGCGGGCTGAACGGCTTCGTGATGCAGCGGCCGTCACTCGTCGATTCGTTCGCCACCAAGAAGCTGCTGGCCAAGCCGACCACGCGCGCGGGCATCACCGATACGTGTCAGGTGACGGGCTTCGATGGAAAGGGCAGCGCGCCCAACGTCATTCCCTCGTCGACGTCGGCGATTCTCGATTGCCGGTTGTTGCCGGGCACGACGCCCAAGGCGCTGCAGGACGAGCTCGAGGCGCTGGTGAAAGACGTGCCGGGCATCAAGTTCGAGGTGGTGCAGAGCTTCGAGGCCGCGGTGAGCGAGATGGACGACCCGTTCTTCGACGCGCTCGCGCGCTACGCGGTGATGGGTCACCCCAACGCGGTCGCGGGTCCCGTCATTTCTCCGGGCTTCACCGATTCGATTCTCGCGCGCGGCAAGGGCACGCGGGCGTACGGCTTCGTGCCGTTCGAAGTCACCGCTGACGAGCTCGCCACGTTCCACGGCAAGAACGAGCGCGTGAGCGTGAAGAACGTGCACCGCGGGCTCGAGATTTTGTTCCGCGCGGTCGTCGACGTGGCAGCGGTGCCCTGAGCTGTTTCCCCCAGCAAGCTTGCCTGCTGATCAACGTGTCGCGCACGGGAGCGGAGCGAGCGGCTTCCGCGGCGGGTCCTGCACGGGCAACGGCGGCGGGCTGAGGCTTTCTGCGGGAGCGGGCGTCGCGAGCGCCACCTCGGGCGCGTCACGCACCGTCTCGTTGTAGTGCTTTCGAGCTGCCGCCGCGTCGATGGTCAACTGCGCGCGGTAGGCCGCTTCGCGCGCTCGCCACTCTCGCCGCCGCTGCGCCTCTCCCGCAGGTGCGAGCGCGAAGGCCAGCACGGGAACACAGCCGGACGACCACACCATCAGTAGACCCAGGAAGAGTGCGCGCATGCCGCCGCCACTGAGCAAACGCGGTGCCGTCGCAAAGCCCTCGCGCACGGCCGGTCAATCGCTCAGACGCATCAAACAGTTGGCGCGCTCAGCGAGCGGCGTGCCCCATGGGACAGCGGTGCGTCACAGGCATCGCCCCGCGTCTCGACGACGTGGCTCTCACGGCGCTCATGTCATAGTCCACCGCTCGATGACGCTGCGTCAGGCACAGCACGAGCTGACGGTCGCCACACGAGGGCGCGGCTTCTTCGACGTCACGGCGGCGCTGCGTGAGTTTCTGCGCTCCGAGAACGCGGTCGATGGGCTGCTGACACTCTTCATCCGCCACACGTCGGCGAGTCTGCTGGTGCAGGAGAACGCCGACCCCGCGGTGCGCGTCGACCTGGAGCGCTTCTTCTCCGAGCTCGTGCCCGACGGCGACGCACGCTTCACGCACGACGACGAAGGGCCCGACGACATGCCGGCCCACGTGCGCGCGGCGCTGACGCAGACGCAGCTCTCGATTCCCGTGCGAGGCGGCGCGCTGCAGCTCGGAACATGGCAAGCGGTCTACGTGTTCGAGCACCGCCACGCGGCGCATCGACGCGCGCTGGCACTTCATTACCTGGGGACGTGACGTGAGCGACGAACACGACGACGAGAGCGGCGGGCAGGGCAATCGGCTGATGTCGATGGTGGTGGGCGCTCCGTTGACGATGCTCACCTTCGTCGCGGCGGGCGTGACGTTCCTCGCGATGATGAAGTCTGGCGACGCGAGCGACCTCAACAACGCCATCGCGCACGGCGCGGCCAATCGCGCGGGGCTGTGGTCGGGCGAGTGGTGGCGGCTCTTCACCGCGAGCTTCGTGCACAACAGCCCGATGCTGTTGGTGTGGAACATCTTCATGGGCTTCAGCCTCGCGACGTCGTTCGAGCGCGTGATGGGCTCGCTGCGCTTCGCGTTGCTGTTCATCGTCGGTGGCATGGCGACGGTCGCGACGGTGAGCATCGTGCGCGACGGCGTGTTCCTCGGGCTCGGCGCGCCGCTGTTCGTCATCATGGGCGGCATCTACACGCTGCAATGGTTCCGCTACGGCAGCTGGCGCGCGCTGTGGAACGACCCCGCGCAGAAGCGCAGCATCGCGACGACGATTTCGTGGCTGGCGTTGATGCCCGTCATCGGCGCCGATTGGATTTCGCCCATCGCGGGCCTCGTGCTCGGGCTCGCCATCACCTCGGGCATGGTGCCTGGTGGTCGCAATCGCCTGCCCGTCGCGTTGTTCGTGAGCGCGCTGTTGATTGCCGCGTCGTTGCGGCCGCTGCCGAAGATTCACGACGGGTGGATCGATCGCGTCGCGTTGATCAACGCGTACGGCGCGAACGACTGGGCGAAGATCATCGCGCTCACCGACGGGAAGGACCTGAGCAAGGACGAGCTCTACCCGCTGCTCCGTGCGCAGGCGTTGATCGAATCGAACCGCACCGAAGAAGGCGTCGCGTTGCTGCCCGAGAAGAAGACCGCGCAGCCGGGCCTGGTGAGCGTGCTGTACACCTCGACGGGTCACGCTGACCGCGCGCTGGTGGTGCTCAACGAGGCGCTGAAAGACGACGCGTCAGATGAGCGGCTGCTCCGCCTGAAGATGGACACGCTCGTCGCGCTGAAGGACGACCAGGGCCTCGAGGCGTTCGAGAAGGACATGCAGAAGGAACACCCGAGCTGGGCGATTTCGAAGGGCCTGCTCGCGCACGGGTTGATGCGCCAGGAACGAGACGAAGACGCCGTCGAGCCGTTGTCGATCGCCGCGAAGAAGGAACCGCGGCTGTGGAGCGACGACTACGTGTTGCTGCTCCTCGACCTGGGCCGCTACGCCGACGCGAAGGCGCAGCTCAAGGAAGAGCCGAGCGCGTCGCTGTCGTGTCTCACCGCGAGCATGGAAGGTGACTTCGAGTCGCAGGCGTGTCCGACCCTCGTGGGCTCGTCGCCCATCAAGCGCAGCTTCCGCGCCCTGTGGATGGTCGGTCGCGGTGATTGCGAGTCAGCGCGCAAACTCGTCGAGGGTGACTCGTCGGAGCTGCCGAGTGCGTTGCGAGCCCTGTGCTCGGTGCGTGAGGGCGATGAGGCTCCCGCGCGCGAGATGATCGCGAAGGACCCGAAGTCGATCGAAGCGAAGGTCGCGCTGTTCGCGGCGACGAAGGACCTCGCGGTGCTCGAGGGTCGTGAGACCGAGGCGAAACGCGCGGTGCTGTGGCCGTTGCTTCCAGAGGAAGCGAAGAAGGCGCTCCCGCGCTGAGCTTGTTACCCGAAGCTCAGTTGAGGTGATGCCGCGGCGACTCCATGAGCGCAGTGGCTTCATGCCGGTGGAGTCGACGCGGAGATCACCTCAACTGAGCGTGGTAGGAGGTCGCTCATGAAGACACTGCTCTCGCTGGTGATGCTGGTCGCTGCTCCTGCGTTCGCTGGAGCCGACCTCGGGAAGCCCGCTCCTGACTTCAAGCTGAAGGACCTCGACGGCAAGGAAGTCTCGTTGAGCTCGTTCAAGGGCAAGACGGTGGTGCTCGAGTGGTTCAACCCCGAGTGCCCGTTCGTGAAGGCGTCGCACGGCAAGGGCTCGCTGGTCGACACCGCGAAGAAGCAGCAGGCGAAGGGCATCGTGTGGCTGTCCATCAACTCCGGCGGAGCGGGCAAGCAGGGCGCCGGCGCCGAGAAGAGCAAGGCGGGCGTGAAGACGTTCGCGATGGAGAACCCGGTGTTGCTCGACGAGTCGGGCACGGTCGGCAAGGCGTACGGCGCGACCAACACGCCTCACCTCTTCATCGTCGATGCGAGCGGCAACCTCGTGTACCGCGGCGCCATCGACAACTCGCCCGACGGTGAAGGCCAGTCGCCGCAGGGCGGAGTGCTGATCAACTACGTCGACGCGGCGCTCGAGGATCTCGCGGCGAAGCGCGCAGTGAAGACCAACGACACGAAAGCGTACGGATGCGGCGTCAAATACTCGAACTGAGCCTCGTGCTCGGAGTGGTGCTCGTCGGCTGCAAGAAGGACGAGCCGGCCGCTGTTCCTCCTCCGGCCGACACCGTCAGCGCGGCTGCGAACCCGTTCTCGCTTTCCATCGCCGCGAAGGGCGCGGTCGCTGCGGGGCAGGGCGGTTCAGCGTTGATCAACGTCGCCGCGAAAGACGGGTTCCACGTGAACCCCGATTACCCGGTGGCGTTCAAGGTCACGCCGTCGAGCACCGTGAAGTTCTCGGGCGACCGTGTGCCGTTGACGGCGTCGAAGAAGACTCCGTGCGCCGAGAAGGCCGAAGACTCGTGCGCCGCCGAATTCGAGCTGCCCTTTACCGCGCAGGAAGCGGGCGCCGCGAAGCTCGACGGCATCATCGCGTTCAGCGTGTGCAGCGCCGAGAAGTGTCTGATTCAGAAAGAGCCGCTGACGCTCGCGCTCACGGTGAATTGAGGAACTCGACCACCGCAGCCGACTCGTTCACCACGCGTTGGTTGATGCCCGGCTCGGCGTCGAAGTAGCTGAACGCGTGCACGTTGAAGCCGCCGGTCGTCTGGAAGGTCGGCACGAGCTCCGTCGGCAACACCGCGGGGCCGGTCACGGTGAACACGCCCGCGGTCGTCGCTTCGTCGAGTGAGTACTTCGCCTTCGCGATGAGCACCGAGGTCGGCGTCGCGAAGTGACAGCTCGCGCAGTCGATGGTGTTCGGTGAATTGCGCGCGGGGTGATTCACGCGAATGAGCGCGTCGAACGCCGTGGCCCGCTCCTGCATGGTGAGCATGCCGGCCGACATCGAGCTCGAGAGCCGCGTGAAGTCGTCGGCGCTGGTGGTGCTCGGCGAGAAGAACGCCTCGGGCGAGGTGATGCTGAAGCCGGAGAACAGCGACTGCGACGTGGCGTTCATCGCCAGCGACGGAATCACCATCGCGGTGAGCGTGCCGTTGGGCGCGATGTCGAAGCCCGAGAAGTCCCAACCGAAGCCGGCGGTCGACGCGCTCAGCTTCGTGACGCGCATCAAGTTCTGCACGCCGGCGTAACGGAGAATCAACGCGCGCACGCCGCTCGCCATCGCTCCGCCGAGGCCCTGCGTCACCATCACCGGATGCGGAGCGAGCTTGCCGAGCCGTTGCCCCGGCGCGTTCGCTTCACGCAGCATCGCCACGCCGCGCGCGAACGCGAGCACCTCGGCGCGGTTGAGCCGGTAGAAGACGTGCATCGCGGAGTCGAAGCCGTTGCCGGTTCCTCCGGTGGCCTTCACTTCCTGAATGATCAACCGCAGCTGGTTCTCACACGTCGTGGAATGCGGGTCGGGGTTCAGCTCGGCGAAGCACGGGTCGACGCGCACCGCGACGATGTGCAGGTCAGGGTAGAGCGCTTCGCCGATTCCACCCGGCGGAGGATTGCCGGAGCTGCCGCTGATGTGCCCGACCGCGTCGTACGTGGCCTGCGGAAACAACATGCCGCGCGAGCCGATCGCCGTGGGCTTCAAGCTCGAAGTCGAGAGCTCGGTCGCGCTCGAAGCGAGCGGGAAGAGCACCGAGACGTCGTTCAATTGCAGCAGGCCGCCGTCCCAGACGCCGGCGTCGAAGTCCATCGAACCGCCGTCGGTGCCCGCATCGACGACTCCCGCATCGACACCGGCATCACTCGGAGGAGTCGGAGTCGGACCACACGCAGACCACGCCAACGCACTGAGCACGGCGAACAGGCCACGCGTCTTCAATCGTCTTCTCCCTTGGACACGGTGACGGGAATCACCTTCCACGCGCCCGCGATGTCGTAGCCGGGAGGAATCGTCCCAATCGTCCACCCCGGCGTCGTCACTTCGACGAACGCGTACTTCTTTCCGAACTTCTTTCCCTGCGCCGGCAGCGCGACGCCGAGCGCCGCGTGACCCAGGCTCGAGCCGAGCAGCACCACCGCGTCGACGCCGAGTTGTCGCAGGAGAATCGTCGCCAGCAACGCCTTGCTGTCGCAGTCACCGCTGCCGTCGCTCACCACGATGGTGGGAGGCAGCAGGCCGAACGCCGCGGTCTCCTCGGTGGGGAGCCGGTACTTGATGTTCTGCACGAAGCTGATCACCAGCTCGGCGAGCTCGCGTTGATCGAGCTGCTCGGCTTCCTGGCGCTGCTTGAAGAGCCTGGTGAGCGCGAGAATGTTCTGGTTGCTGTCGCTGGCGAGCGAGTCGAACACGCAGTTCCACTCGCGACCGCGGCACGCCGGCGGCGGGAGCCACGTGAAGCTCGTGCCTTTTCCCGGGCGGTAGTCGAAGCGCTCCGACAGCTCGGCGAAATCGTCTTCCACCTGGCGATGCACGTCGTCCGAAATTCCGTAGCGCAGCTCGAACGCGGTGAGCCGCTCGCGCCACGCGTAGCGTCGCGTCTGATCAGCGCGGAGATCATCAGGCACCACGGCAGTTCCCAGGTTGGTGCGCGGGCCGACGTCGGGCGCCTGCACCACCTGCTGCCAGTTGAGCGGGTCGTCAGCGCTCTCGAGCGCGGCGCTGACGATGCAGCAGCAGAAGAGAAACGAGGCGACCAGAATGCCGATGACGATTTTGAAGCAGCCACCGCCCTTCTTCGGCGGAGGCGCCGGCGCACGCACCGGTGGCGGCATCGGCGCAATCGGCTGCCCTGGTCCGGCAGCCCATCTCACGAAGCGGTCACTCCCACGCCTTCAGGCAACGTCGGGAGCGGAATCAAACCCGTGAGCAACGCCTCGAGCCCCGGAGCGGCGAGCAGCGAGAGCGTCACCAGAATCGCGCCGAGCACCAGCGCCGGACCGATTTTTCCCGCGCGCACCGCGGCGACCTCGTCGATGCCGGGAGTGAGCCGATTGAACAGCCACACGCCGAGCAGAAGAATCGACGCGCCCAGGCCGAGCGCGAGGCCGATGTGAATCCCCCCGAGGAGAAGAACCCGCGGCAACGTCTTCAGCAGCTCTCCGCGAAGCAGGAAGAGGTCGATGGTGTCGTAGAGCGCCGAGAGTACCTGGCGCACCAGCAGCCCGAGCGAGATGAGCGCGCTGGCGTGCAGAATTCCCGCGGCGCCGTTGTCCTCGAGCGGAATGCCTTCACCGCGCGAGAGCACCCGCGAGAGCAACTTCCACGCGAGCGCGACGCCGAGACCACCGATTCCGATTCCGACGAAGAGTTTGACTGCGCCCGCGGCCAGCAAGGCTCCATTCATGCCGCGGACCGTACCCCATGAGGGGCGTTACCACTCGACCCACGCGCCCGGAGGCTGCGTCCACACGCTCGTCACCGGCGGCTCGGCGAAGAGCGGCATCAGCCCGCCCATCACCTCGGCGTAGTGCGCCTGCATGCCCTTCAAGTCGCTCCACGTGTCGACGCCGAGCACTTCGATGAGCCCGTCGGGGCCCGGGCCGTCGAGCCGCACGTAGAGGTCGTGCGAGAGCTGGCCGTTCTGCCGCCCGGGATTGATGAAGCGCTGCTGGTGCGCCTTGAACGCGTCGATGGTGGCCTCGGGTGACTTCACCTTGCCGCGCAGCACGGCGACGTAGCGCTCGGTCTTGTTCATCGGAGCGACGATGTTGAACGTCATCGCGCCCTTCGCGGGCATGAAGACCACCGGTTCGCGATTCTTGAACAGCCGTGCGCCGCCGCCCTGCACTGCGCCGTTGCTGAAGAACTTCTGAATCGCCTCGGGCGTCTGCCAGATGTCGAGGATGAGGAGCTCGTCGTTCTTCGCGCCGTTCTTCTCTCCACCCGAGGTGACGAACACCTTGTGCGAGAGGTCGCCGAGCGCCTTCGCGGCCTTCACGCCTTCGGGGTCGCCGGCGGTGGCGTTGTGGGTCTCGCGCGCGGCGTTGCGGTCGCTGCCAGCTGCCAACGTCCCGCGAATGCACAGCAATACGTGTTCGAAGCTCATGTGTGTCTCCAGTCGAGTTGAGGTGACGTGGGTGAAGACCGGAGCTGCGTCGAAAACTCATCGCTGCATCGACTCGCTCGAGTTGGCGGGGCGACGGCGACCGGTTCAGGATTAGAAAGTCCCGCATGAGTTCCGAACAACTTCTCGCCTCGGCGCGCGCGGGAAATGCGAAGGCGTTCGAGCAACTGGTCGCTCCGTTTCGCCGGGAGCTGCGAGCGCACTGCTATCGGATGAGCGGCTCGACGCACGACGCCGAAGACCTGCTGCAGGACTCGCTGGTGAAGGCGTGGAAGGGCCTCGGTGGTTTCGAGGGTCGTTCGAGCTTGCGCGGCTGGCTGTATCGCGTGGCGACGTCAGCGTGCCTCAACGCGCTCGAAGCGAAGAAGAATCGCGTGCTGCCGAGTGACTTGAGCGGGCCGGGTGAGCCGAGCGCGGCCGTGCTGTCGTCGATGGCGCCCGACGTCGAGGTGCCGTGGCTGCAGCCGTGCCCCGACGAGTGGATTGAGCCCGAAGAAGCGTCACCCGAAGCGCGCTACTCGCGGCGGCAGAGCGTGTCGCTGGCGTTCCTGACGGCGTTGCAGCGGTTGCCGCCGAGACAGCGCGCGGTGTTGTTGTTGCGCGACGTGCTCGGGTGGCAGGCGAGCGAGTGCGCCGAGCTGCTCGAGCTGTCGGTCGCGGCGGTGAACTCGGCGCTGCAGCGGGCGAGGGCGACGCTCGAAGAGAATCGCGCGGTGCGTGCTCCGGCGGCTGATGACGAGACGACGCGTTCGCTGCTGGCTCGCTACATCACCGCGTGGGAACGCAGCGACGTCGGGCTGCTCGTGCAGTTGCTGAAAGAAGACGCGGTGCTCACCATGCCGCCGATGCCGGTGTGGTTCCGCGGCGCGGCGAACATCGGAGCGTCGCTGGCCGGCATGGTGCTGGTGCCTGGCAGCGCGGGCTCGTTCCGCGTCGAGCTCACGACGGCGAACGGTCAGCCGGCGCTGACGATGTTCCGCGATGGCGTGAAGGCAGCGCTCCACGTGCTGACGCTCGACGGAGATCGCATCGCGCGGCTCGACGCATTCCTGGAGTGATGCCCGCGAGGGCTGGTGAAGGGCCGGACGAAGTGCCCAAACAAATCCCCCTCTCCCGCGAGGGAGAGGGTCGGGGTGAGGGTGAACCAAAAGTAAGCTTTTACTTACGTTCTACGAGCCTCAGAGAACCCGCAGCGCCTTGCGGTAGTACGCCTGCCGCGACGACAGCCCGTTGGTACCGCCGTTGATGCGCCGCGTGACGCCGATGAAGTCACCACGGTCCGCAAGCGCGTTGAGTCCGTGGCTCGTCCAGAACCACGCCGCCGTGCGGAACCCGACCGACGGGCGCGCCGCCATCTTCGGCTGCGCCTCGAGCGGCAGGTGCAGCGCCTTCCCCGCCGCGCGGTAGTTCGCGCGACCAGTCAGCTGAATCGGCCCGCGCCCCTTGTACCGAACGCCATCACCCGGGTGCGTGTTGCCCAGATCTCGCCGGCCCTCGTACGCCGCGCCCGACGCAATCTCCTCGAAGAACCGCAGCTGCACGCTCTCGTGCGCGAGCTGCGCGAGGAACATCGCCTTGCGCGACTTGGTGTTGATGTGCGCCTCGGCCATCGCGCGGTTGAGCAGCGGCAAATACGCCCGCGCCTTCGACATCGGCAGCGACGGCATGATGGCGTGCAGCTGTCCGAGCGTGACGCCCTTCGACAGCTTCTTCATCTTCGACAGCTCGCCGGTGGTGATGGCTCCGTCGACCTTGAGGTGCTCGCGGCGCTCGAACGCACGCACGGCCTTCTCGGTGCGCTTGTCGAACAGCCCGTCGATCTTCCCGGGGTTGAAGCCGAGCTTCTTGAGCAGCTTCTCGCTCGCCTTCACCGCGCCGCTGCGCTCGTTGAGCCGCTGCGCGGGGCTGGTGCCCGAGGTCGCTTCCATCCGCGCGTTGCGCAGCGCGCGCCAGGTCTTCGCGTCGACCACGCCGGTCGGCTCGAGCTTGCTGCGACGCTGGAACGCCTTGAGCGCGCCCGCGGTGCGCTCATCGAACGTGCCGGTCACGCGCTTGGGGTCGAAGCCCGCCGCGCGCAAGTGCTGCTGCACGTTGGCGACGACGCGCGAGTGGTCACCTTCCTTGATGCCCGCGCGCGTCGCGTTCAGCGTGGCGCGATCGAGCTGCGTCTGCGCGGCGGTGGCCTTCACGCGGCGACGCTCCGGAGCATGCGACAGCGAGCTCGCCTCGCGCTGCAGCACCTTCTGCGCGCCGGTGCTCATCGAGCCGAAGCCGTCCTTCAGTTCCTTCTGATCAGCGCGGAACGCCTTCACCGCCTCCGCGGTCTCGCGCGAGTAGACACCGTCGCGCTTTCCGACGCGGTAACCGAGCCGCGCCAGCAGCTGCTCCATCTTCAGAATGCTCTTCGACTTCTCGCCGACCGAGACCGACTTGCCCTTCGCGTCGTGCTGCCGCTCCGCGGTGTGGTCGAGCTTCGAGCGCGTCGCGTCGTCGAGCGTGCCGGTCGCAGACAAACCCCACGCCGCCTGGAATTCCTTGAGCGCCGACGAGAACGCCGCGGTGGGGCGACCGTCGACTGCGCCCGGGCTGTATCCGAGCTTCTTCAACTGCGTCTCAGCGCGCTTCACCTGTCCCGCGGTCGGAACCGGCAACGGCGTGGGAGGAGGCAGCGTCGGCACCAACGGAGAAGCCACACGAATGCTCATGGTCCCGCATGGTCGGCTTTCGCAGCGTTTGAGAATCGGCCTCAGGCTGTAAACGCCACGCACAGAATCGCCGCAATTTCGGCGCGAATTTCCGAGCAGAAAACTACAGCGCCGACGCGAGGACTCGCTCGAACAGGGCAGGGCTCTTCGCCAGCGACGCGACGACGAACTTCCGCAACTGGGGACGTCGCGCGAGCCACAGCAGCGAGTTCGCGAGCCGCGCGTACCTGACGAAAGACTTCTCGGCCGCGCGCTCGTACGCACCGAACGCTTCCACCGCTCCGCGCGCCGCGATGACTTCGGGCAACACACTGACCAGCGCTTCCGACGCGTCGAACGCCTGCGTCAGCCCTTCACCGGTGATGGCATCGACGTAGCCGGCGGCATCTCCCACCAGCGCGAACCGCGGTGCGACGCGCCGCTGCACGTGCTGCATCAACGGGCCCGCGCCGCGCGACGACGAATCGAAGTCAGCTCCGCGCACGCGCTCAGCGAGCTCGGGGAAACGCGCGAGCAGCGCATCGAAGCCGCTCTCTTCACTCACCGCGCTCGACGCGTCCCACAGAAACGCGACGCCCACGCGCTCGACGCCCGCGGGAGTGACGTACGCCTCGACGCCTTCCGCGAAATGCACCTCGACCGTCGCGGCCCACGGCTTCACGCGCAGATGCCGCCGCACACCGAACCGCCGATGTTTCGCCACCGGCCCAGCGAGCCCTTCGCGTTGCCGGCACAGCGAGTTCAACCCGTCGGCCGCGATGAGCACCTGCGCGTGCACGACTTCACTCTCCGTCTCGAGCTCGACGCCGTCGATGACGTGGCGATGTGTGCGCACGCCGGTCTTCTCGTGCAGCACGACTCCGGCTTCGACCGCGCGCGCGCGCAACGCTGCGGACAGCGCGAGGCGACGCACGCCGAGCCCACCGGGAGCGGGCAACGTGCCCACCGCGCGCACGCCGCTCTCCTGCACATAGGTAATGGAGTGGAACTCCGCCGAATCAGCACGGTCGAGAAACTTCAGCGCGCCGAGCCGCTCGAGCGCCGACAAGCCCGACGGCATCAGCCCTTCACCGCACGCCTTGTCGATGGGAAAGCCCTGCTTGTCGAACACGTGCACCGTCAGCCCGCGCGTCGCAGCGCCGATGGCCGTGGCGAGGCCGGCGGGACCCGCTCCGACGATGGCGACGTCGACTCTCACTTGAGCTCGAGCTTGAAGCCGGTGTGCGACGCGACGAAGCCGAGTCGCCCGTAGAACCGATGCGCTTCTTCGCGTCGCACGTCGCTGGTGAGCTGCACCAACCGGCACCCGAGGGTGCGCGCCAACTCAATCGCGTACTCGATGAACTGCCCGCCGTACCCACGCCCGCGGAGGTCGCTGCGAATGCGCACCGATTCGAGCGTCGCGCGCCACGCTCCTGCGCGAGAGAGGCCGGGCGTGCGCGTCATCTGCATCATGCCCACCACCGCGCCGTCGAGCTCGGCGACGAGCAGGTGTTGATTCGCGTCGGTGGTCACCGCTTCCCACGCGGCGAGGTAGCGCGGGTCCTCGCTGCTCACCTCGCGCTTGGTGCCCAGCGTGTCGTCAGCCAGCAGCGCCAACATCGCAGGAAGGTCAGCTCGCACCGCCGCACGGAAGAGAATCGCCATGCGCCACGTCCTACTCCGCGCGCAGACCGAGCGCCGTCTCCTCGACCTTGATGCGCACGCGCAAGAGCAGCGCATTTCCAATCGTGAAGACCACCGCGGTCACGAACGCTCCGTGAATGAGCGGCAACGCCAGCAGCTCGACGCACACCGCGACGTAGTTCGGGTGCCGCACGAATTGGTACGGCCCGCCGCTCACCAACTGCTCTCCCTTCGGCAGCACGATGACGCGCGTGTTCCACCGCGTGCCGAGCGTGGTGATGGCCCAGTACCGCAACAGCTGCGCGCCGACGGCGAACGCGAGCGCGAGGAAGCCCCACGGCGAAACGAAGGGCCGGTCGAAGAGCCACGGCTCCGCCACGCACGCCACGAGGAACGCGGTGTGGAACACGGTCATGAACGGGTAGTGGCCCTGACCGTACTCTTTCGCGCCGCGCTCGAACGCCCACTTCGCGTTGCGCACCGAGAGTCGAAGTTCGACGAGCCGCTCCACGCCCACCAGCGCGATGAGCGCCGTGTAGAGCCAGAGCGAGTTCACCATTTCAGCAGCACCAGCTCCGAGCAGAAGCCCGGGCCCATCGCCATCATCAGGCCGACGTCGCCCTTCTTCGCGACGCCCGAGTCGAGCAGGTCACCGAGCACGTAGAGCACCGACGACGACGAGAGATTTCCGACCGAGCGCAGCGACTCCCAGCTTCGCGCGAGCGCGTCGGGTGGAAGCTCGAGTGCCTGCTCGAACGCCTCGAGCACCTTCGGCCCGCCGGTGTGCGCGACCCAGTGCTTGATGTCGCTGCGCTTCACGCCGTGCTTGCTCAAGAAACCGTCGACGTTGTTGCGCACGTTGGTGAGCACCATCTCCGGCACGCGCGCCGAGAGCACGACCTTGAAACCCGAATCGAGAAAGTCCCAACCCATCACGTCTTCGGTGTCTGGGTAGAAGACCGATTCGCTCGCGAGCACGCGCGGTCCATCGCCGG
This sequence comes from Archangium sp., assembly GCA_047600485.1. Taxonomy (GTDB): domain Bacteria; phylum Myxococcota; class Myxococcia; order Myxococcales; family Myxococcaceae; genus Archangium_A. The sequence continues at coordinate 7,014,502 of JASGKS010000001.1, read as the reverse complement.
GAGCGTCGCCTCCGCGCACCACGACTGCCGAAGCGCCGTCGCCGAACAGCCCCGACGCGATGATGTTCGAGAGCGAGAGGTCATCGCGCTGCACGGTGAGGCTGCACAGTTCGACCGAGAGCAGCACCGCGTTGTGCCCGGGAAAACCGCGCAGCATGTCGCTCACGCGCGCGGTGCCAGCCACTCCCGCGACGCAGCCGAGTCCGAAAATCGGAAGCCGCTTCACGTCGTTGCGCAGCCCGAGCTTGTTCACCAATCGCGCGTCGATGCTCGGCGTCGCGAGACCGGTGATGCTCGTGAAGCACAACGCGTCGATGTCTTGCAGCGAGAGCCCGGCCTTCTTCACCGCGTCGCGCACGGCCTGTTCACCGAGCTTCACCGCCTCGCGAATCCACACCTGGTTTCGCTTCTCGAAGGTGTTGAGCGGCGGGTAGTCGGCCATCGGAATCGCGAGGTGCCGCCCGCGCACCTGCACCGAGGCGTGCAACGAATCGACGCGGCTCTTGTTGAAGTGGTGGCCGCCTTCGCGCCAGTAGTCCTGAAGGCCCTGCGAGAGCTCTGCCTGCGAGTGGTAGTGCGGCGGGAGCGCGCGAGCGACGGAAGCGATGACGGGAGCGGATGCCATGGGTACGGAGCGGGACCTAACGTCCCCGACGCCTGATTGCCGAGGAGAGAAAACGTTACGAAGTCAGTTGTGTTGCAGGACCCCGCCTGCGGTGCCGACGGTGAAGAGCACGGGGCCGCTGGGCTGTGCAATGGCGGCGATGTTGTAGAACCCGTAGTAGTTCGGCAGGTCGAGGTATTGCTGCGGAGAGACGGTGTCGTAGCGCATCGAGACGCCGCCACCGACGATGTAGCTCTCACTCGGAGTGACCATCGTGACGCCGTAGTAATCGCTGCCGCCGACGGACACGTCGGTCCACGTGCCTCCCGAGAATTTCACGATGGTCGCGCCCGGGCCGACGCCGATGAGCGTGCCCGCGTTGCCCGACATCGCGTAGACGGAATTGGTGGTGATGAACGGCGCCACCACGCTCCAGTTCATGCCGTCCCAGTGGCCCGCGAGCCCGTTGTCACCGAGCGCCCAGACGTCGTTCGCGGCGAGGGCCCACACGGTGTTGTAGTCGTTGGTGGTCGACATGCCGGTGTTCACCACCGACCAGCTCGTGCCGTTGTAGTGCATCATCAAACCGTCGACGCCCGACGCCCAGATGTCGTTCGCCGAGAGTCCGTGCAGGTCGTAGATCTGCCGCGGCGGAGCGGGTTGGGTGGTCCACGACGTTCCGTTCCACCGCTTCATCACGTTGTCGCCCGCGACCCAGATGTTGTTCGGCGCCGAGCCCCACAGCGCGTTGAGGTCGTTCGTCGTACCGGAGTTGGAGCGTGTCCACGTCGTGCCGTCGAAGTGCAGAATCGTTCCGCGCGAGCCTGAAGCCCAAACGTCGGTCGTCGAGAACGCGAACAGGCCGTAGAGCGTCTCGAACGGACCCGCGGTGAGCTCGGTCCACGCCATTCCGGTCCACCGCATCGTCGCTCCGCCGATTCCGACCGCGAACACTTCGCTGCCCGCGCCGTGCACGCCGTGCCACTCACTCGCGACCGGAGTGCCCACTGCGTTCCACGACGTGCCGTTGAAGCGCATCGTGAGGCGATCGCCGACGGCCCACACGTCGTTGGGTCCGGTGCCCCACACGCCGAAGAACCCAGTCGACGTGGTCGGCGTCACGTCGGTCCACATCGTGCCGTTCCACCGCAGGATGACGTTGTCACCGACGGCCCACGCGTTGGTCGTGCTGCTCGCCCACACGCCGTCGAGCTCGTTGGTGGTGGGGCTCGTGACGTTGCTCCACGCGGTGCCGTTGAAGTGCTGAATCATTCCGCCTTCGCCGACGGCCCACACGTCGTTCGTCGCTGAGCCACCGAGGCCGTAGAAGGTGTTGGCGGTGTTGCTCGTCGCCGCGACCCACGTCGAGCCGTTCCACCGGCGGAGCACGCCGCCAGTGCCCGCGGCCCACACGTCGTTCGTCGAGCTGCCCCACAGGCCGAAGATGGTCTGGTTGGTGGCGAGGTTTCCGAGCGGAGACCAGTCGTTTCCATTCCAGTGGAGGATGGTGCCGTCACGCCCGGCCGCCCACGCGTTGCTCGTGCCGTTGGCCCAGACCGCGAAGAGATCATCGCCGAAGGTGTTCGGCGCCTTGCCCCAGGCCGTGCCGTCCCAGTGGAGAATCGTGCCGATGTCTCCGACGGCCCACACGTCGGTCGCTGAGACGACGGCGGTGTCGTGCAGATGGTTGCCTTGAATCTGCGGGCGGCTCCAACACCAGTCGGCGGTGCAGATGGGGCCGCCACCGCACACGTTCGGCGTCACGCTGCCGCCGCAGGTGAGCGGTGAAGTACAGCTGCCGCACATCGCGGTGCGCGGGACGTTGCAGTTGTCGTTGGCGGTGAGCTGGCCGCAGTTCTTCGCGAGGCGGCCGCAGAAGCCGACGTCGTTCTCGGGCTGACAGGGGCCGCAGACGTTCGCTGCGCCGCCGCCGCCGCAGAAGTTTCCGCCGTTGCACGTGCCGCAGGTCGCGGTGCGCGAGACGGAGCAGTTGTCGTTCGCCGTCACGCTGCCGCAGTTCTTTGCGAGTCGCGTGCAGAAGTCGGGGTCGCTTTCGGGAGTGCAGGTGCCGCCTCCGCCACCGGTCGAGCCGCCGCCTCCGGTCGTTGAGCCACCACCAGTGGCACCACCGCCACCACCGGTTGTGGATCCGCCGCCAGTCGCGCCGCCGCCGCCTCCGGTTGCAGCGCCGCCGCCAGTCGTTGCGCCACCACCCGTCGCTGCGCCGCCACCAGTTGCTGCGCCGCCGCCGGTCGCTGCGCCGCCTCCGGTCGCTGTGCCGCCTCCGGTCGCTCCGCCGTCTCCATTGCTCGAGGGACTGCGACACTCGCCGTCGATGCAGTCGTGGCCATCGGCGCAATCGGCGAGCGTCGTGCACGCGAAGCGTTGCTGCGAGAGATCTGGCGGAGTGCACTGACAGCCGGCGAAGACGAACGCCGCGAGGAGCAGCGGCGAGCGCCACGACGTGTTGCGCGCCCCTCCGACGAATCGCGCGCTGAGATTGTGGTGCGGTTCACCCTCACCCCGACCCTCTCCCTGGCGGGAGAGGGGGGCTTTGCCTTCGACCACACTCACGGAAAGCTCCCGCTCAGCGCGAAGCCACCGAGCGCAGGAGCGAGCGTCACGCGTGCGGGCGTCTCCGGCCCGCCGACGATGAACATCACGATGCCGGCCGCGGCCACCACTCCCGCGCTGACGAACAAGATGTTCGCGATGAGCCCATCACTCGCGGCCTGCGCACCGCGCGCGGCGGCTTCGCGTTCGGTGAGCGAAGTGATGCGGCCCTGATCATCTCGCGTCGCTCCGGTGATGGAACCGAGCGCCGTCGACGAGCGCACTCCGAAGAACGCGCCGACTCCCGCGGCCACCACCGCGCCACCCATCACGAAGAACGACGCCGTGCGCACCGCTCCACCACTGCTCGCGCTCTTCGTCACCACCGGTTCGGCTGACGGCGGAAGCGGAGGCGGCGCAGTCGCGCTCACCATCGGTGCCGGCGGCGTCGCCACCAGTGGATTGCTCTCGGACCCGAGCACGACCAACTGCGCGTCGTTTTCTCCGAGCAGCTCCGCCCACCACTGCACCTCGGTCGCGTCGACCGGCGTGCTCGCCTTGCCGCCCTCGAGTGGAACGGTGCGCGTCGACCACGGCGCGTTGATGGAGATGTGGAACACCAACGAGCGCACGAGCTTCAGCGCGTCCTTCGGCACCTCGACGTTGAGCGCGGTGAGTCGACCGTTGCTCGCCGAGACCGCCGCGGCTTTGAGCTCGAGCGCGCCCGCTTCGTTGACCGCCTGACCGGCCTCGAAGAACGGAGTCATCACGCGCGGCGCGAATTCCTCGGCGAGCTTGTGACCCGGGTCGAGCGTGAGCAGCTCGCTGAACGCCTGCGTCGCGGGCCCGGCTTGTCGCTGTTGTCCCGCCGCGATGCCCTGCAGCTCGAGAATGCGCAGCAAGCTCGCGCGATCGAGACCCTTCGCCGCGCGCGCCTTCTTCAGCTGCGCCTGCGCCTCGGCGTATTTGTATTTCGCCATCAACCCTTCGGCGTTCTTCAGCTCCGGAGGAGCCACCGCCAACGTCGCGGCGACTACGCAGACGAAGAGGGACATGCGCGGACTCTACTCGCGCTGAGTTTCGCGGCTTCATGAAGTGGTCTGCTCTGTGTGGCGGAGTAAGCTGCGCACCGACCGCGTGGATCAGACCCCTGGCGCCGACGGGCTTCAGCCCATCGAGTTCGGAAAGTACCGGCTGATTCGCCGCATCGCGGTGGGCGGCATGGCGCAGATCTGGCTCGCGGTGCAGCGCGGGCCGCACGGCTTCGAGAAGACCGCCGTGCTGAAGGTGATTCTCCCCGAGCTGTGCAGCAACGACGAGTTCGTCCAGATGTTCCTCGACGAGGCGCGGCTCGCGGCGACGCTCGACCACAACAACGTGGTGCGCATCTACGACTTCGGCGAAGTCGGCGGGCAGTACTACCTCGCGATGGAGCACCTCCCCGGTGAGGACCTCGCGAGCATCATGCAGGCGAGCAAGCGCGCCGAGCGCATGGTGCCCATCGCCACCGCGTGCGACGTCATCGTCGGAGCGGCGACCGGTCTGCACTTCGCGCACGAGCTGACTGATCAGAACGGCCGGCCCCAAAACGTCGTGCACCGTGACGTGAGCCCGTCGAACGTCATCGTCACGTACCACGGCACCGTGAAGCTGGTGGACTTCGGCATCGCGCGCGCGGAGTCGAACATCACGAAGACCGCGGCCGGCACGTTGAAGGGCAAGGTCGCGTACGTGTCTCCCGAGCAGGCCGCGGGAGATCCGCTCGATCGCCGCAGCGACGTGTTCGCGCTCGGCACGGTGCTCTACGAGTTGGTGACGCTGCAGCGGCCGTTCAAGCGCGAGAGCGACCTCGCGACGTTGAAGGCGGTGGTGAGCGCTCCGATTCCCGTGCCGAGCAGCATTCGGCCGCAGGTGCCGCCGGCGCTCGACGCCATCATCTTGAAGGCGATGGAGCGCGATTTGGAGCAGCGCTACCAGAGCGCCGCTGAGCTCGCCGATGCGCTCGCGTCGTTTCTCGTGAGTCAGCAGTACGTGCGCAGCGAGCGCGCGGTCGCGGAGTTCATGAACGGGCTGTTCGACGCTGACCGGCGCATGGGCAAATTGCGCATCGCGCAGATTTCGCTCGAGCCGTCGGCGAAGACGCCGTCGCAGTTGAAGCACTTGCCGCAGCACCTCTCGCCGATTCGCAGCCACCCGACGTTGCCGGCGGCCGAGCTCGCTCCTGCGCCGTCACCGCTCGGCGCGCCGGAAGTCACCGCGAGTGGAAGTTCGATTCCCGTGGTCGAAGGAATTCCCACGCAGGTCGGAGAGCCGACGCTCGCGCGCATGCAGCGCGAGAGAAAAGCGCGCGCGGCCATCGCGGTGGGTGTCGGCATCGTGTTGCTGGTCGGTGTCGCGTACCTCGTCACGCATCTGCCGTCGTCCGAGGAGCCGAAGAAGGAACCGGTCATCGCGAAGGTGGTGCCTCCGCCGGTGGTCGTGAAGGAGCCGGTGAAGGAACCGCCGCCTGTGCCGACTGCTGCGGTCGATGCGGGGCTCGCTGCCGAGACGCCGAAGCCCGTCGAGCCGCCGAAGACTGATCAGCCGGTGAAGACTCCGGTGAAGATCGCGAAGGGGAAGCTGACGCTCGATACGACGCCATACACCGAGGTGTTTCTCAAGGGGCGCAAGTTGGGCGACACGCCGCTGGTCGAGGTGACGTTGCCGCCGGGCATTCACGTGCTCACGCTGGTGAACGACGCCAAGGGCATCAAGCGCGCGATCGAAGTCGAGATCAGCGCGGGCAAGACGACGACGAAGAAGCTGAAGCTCTGAGAACGCAGAAGACGAAACGCAGAAGACGCGCCGCGGCTCAGAGCCCCCTCTCCCGCGAGGGAGAGGGTCGGGGTGAGGGTGGACCAAAACCGCCGCTCAGCGCGAGCCTGTGCCCTCTTCACCGAGCGCCATGGTGGTGAACGTTCCACCCGGCGGCTTCGGCTTGTTGCCTTCTTCACCGACGGCGAGCGTCGTGACGTCAGGCTTCCCGGGTTTAGTCGGCTTGTCGTTGCCCTCTTCACCGACGGCGAGCGTCGTGACGTCGGGCTTCCCCGGCTTGTTCGGCGCACCGCCCTCTTCACCGACCGCGAGCGTGGTCATCGTCGGAGGCTTGCCGGGCTTGTTCGGAGCACCGCCCTCTTCACCCACCGCCATCGTGGTGAACGTGCCGCCCGGAGGCTTCGGCTTGGTGTTGCTCTCCTCACCAACCGCCATCGTGGTGAACGTCCCGCCCGGCTTTCCCGGCTTCGCGTTGCCCTCTTCGCCGAGCGCTTTGGTCGTGACCTGACCCGGCTTGCCGGGCTTCTTCGCGCTCTCTTCGCCGAGCGCCATCGTCGTCATCTTCTTCTCTTCCTTCTTCTTGTTCTTCCCGAGCTCGTACTTCGGCAGGCTCTTGTGACCCTTCACCTTCATGTGGAGCGCTCCTTGATGACGACGAGAGAAATGACGCGCGCGCAGAGTACATTTGCCCCGCGAACACGTCATGCGGGTCGGCATCTTTGGCACTGACGATGATCTCCAGGTCCACGCCGTGGCGAAGGAAGTGCGCGCGCTCGGCGCAGACGACGTGCTGATCCGCAGCGACGCGCTCGACGAAGGTCTTCCGCTCAGCGAGCTCGACGGCAAATTCCTCTACCGCGGCGTCGACCTCACCGACGTGCGCGGCTTCTACCTGCGCAGCATCCCCGCTCCGTACGCGCCGTCGTTCGAACGCGAAGAAGACCAGGAGCTCGTGCTCTACGAAGACTGGTTCATCCGCTACATGCAGGAACGCGAGCGCGCGTCGTACTTCGTCGCGTGGCTCCTCGCGTTGCAGGACCGAGGCGCGCGGCTGATCAACCCGCCGCAAGCCGGGAGCGTGCTCCAGTACAAACCGTTTCAGCTCAACGTGCTGCGCAGCGTCGGCGCGAGCGTGCCCCGCACGTTGATCAGCAACGACCCCGACGCGGTGCGCGCATTCGCGAAGGACACGCACGACGTCATCTTCAAGCCGCTCATGGGCGGAGCCATCACCCGTCGCCTCGCCGACCTCGAGAGCGCCGACGAGCTCGACGCGGTCCGCAATTCGCCGGTCATCTTTCAAGAGCGCATCGACGGTGACGATCTCCGCGTGATGCTCGCGGGAGACGAAATCGTCTCGTGCGTCGCGATTCGCACTCCGTCGCAGCACCTCGATTTTCGCGACGACCCCGTCTACTCGTCGGGTGACGCGCGCTACGAAGAAGTCGAGCTGCCGAGCGCGGTGGTCCAACACTGTCGAGACGCCGCAAGGAAATGCGGACTGCGCTTCGCGGGCATCGACATCAAGCGCACGACTGACGGGCGCTTCGTGTTCCTCGAGCTGAACAGCTCGCCCATCTACCTCGACGTCGAGCAGAAGCTCGGGCACCGCATCAGTCGCGCCATCGCGGAACTGGTGGTCGGAACGCGCTGACTGCGCTTTGGTCCGCGCGCCATGAATTCACGTGCTCTCGCTGCCTTCGTGACGCTCGCGCTCCTCGCTGGCTGTGGTCCCGCCACGCCGGAGTTGGGCAAGTTGATCAGCCCGGTCATCACCGCTCAGCGCCGCAACGGCGGAGCGCTCCAGGTGATTCTCACGTACGACAACACCAAGACGGCGTGCGGCGCGGTGAAGAACCTGCGCGCCACGCTCGACGGTCAGAACGTCGCGGCCTCGGCCGGCAGCTTCGACCCGATGCAGATGAACGAAGCCGACAAGTGCCAGTTCCCCGGCTTCCTCATCACGCCCGACATGAAGTCGACGCCGCGAGAGATCATCTTCACCGATGAAGTGACGACCATGAACATGACGGTCACGACGCTCGAGCTCGGCACCGCCATCGCCGACTCGCCGCCCGCGACGCTGCGCTCGAACTACATGCTGCGCTGGCTGACCTCTCCGCCGTCTCAGGGCACCAGCAGCTACAAGGTCTCGTTCACGCCGAACGGTGGAGCAGAGGCGACGTGGGCGGAAGGCACTTCGCTCGGCACGACGCTCACCACTCCGGTTCCGACGCAGACGGTGAGCGCGAACGGCACGGTGACGTTGAGCTGGCTGGTGAACTCGATGGTGACGAAGTGCGAAGTCGCGACCTCGTGCACCGCGACGATTCAGGGCTCGGCGAACTTCCCGGCCGTCGTGCAGCCCTGACTCCGGTCGCCCGCGCTACATAGGCAGCGAGCTCGTTGGCCATCGTCGTCTCGACCGCCTTGCTAGGCTGCGCCGCCGTGCGCGCTCTTCGACTGGTCGTGGTCGCCGTGCTGTTCTTCGCGTGCCCTGCCCTGGCGACCCGCTTCGCTGGCGGAACCATCGACTGGGTGCGTGACACGACGTTCGTCTCGTCGACCCAGGCGCGCTTCAACGTGAACGTGCAGCTCGCCCTGCGGCGGAGCGCGACCTACACGCCGGCTGGCGCCAACGCGAACCCCGGAGCGCTCATCAACGACTTCTCGCTCCGCATCAACGGCGGCGCGACGGTGCAGACCATTCCTCTCCAGGTGGTTGCCACCGACGCCGCCAATGACCGCCTGTACGCCAACGCGACGCTGCAGGTGGTGGTTCCTCTCACCGCGAGCTCGACGCCCATCGAGGTGAACGACTGCTGTCGTGTCACGCCACTGCAAGATGGGAATTCGACTCGCCCGTTCCTGATGCGCAGCGCGTTGCTGCTCTCGTCGCCGCGTTCGGCGCGCACCACCGCGGTGCTTCGAATGGGCCTGGTGCAGAACCAGTCGAACAGCATCTCCCTGCCGGTCACCGCGCCTCCGAACGAGACGGTGAGTCTGTCGTTCGCTCCCATCGCGAGCTCGGGTCTGGCGGTCGCCGCGCCTGCTGGCATGACCATCAGTCCGACGGGCCTGCTGCAGTGGACTCCGACCACGTTGGGCGAAGCCTCGGTGCAGGTGTTGCTGACCGCGAGTGGTGGTTCGGTGGTTCCGCTCGATCTGATCTTCAACGTCGTCGCGTCGCCCCCAACCTCAGTGGTCTTCACCGCTGGCTGTGGCGAGCAGGCGAACACTCCGCAGGGACTCGAGGCCGCTCTGCTGCTCACGGCGCGTTCGAATCGAGCCGGGGGCGACACCCTGACGCTCAGCAACACGCCGCTCCCCACTGGAATGGTCATCACGCCGCTCTCGACCAACGCCGATGCAGGTTGGCTGGTGACGTGGAGCCCCGGTCGGCCCGTCGTGAACTATGGCGCTCCCACGTTCTCGACCGCGAACTTCGCGTGCTTCACGGTCAGCGGGCTCAGCGCTTCGAGCTTCGGCAACTGTTGCGCGACCTTCGCCATCACGCCGGGGCCGATTCGCACCGTCACCGGGACGTTCCGCGACTTCCGCACGACGCAAGCCGACTTCTCGTCCGCGAACGGAGATGACGTGCCGGCGTTCGTCGCCTCCACGCTCGGCGCGAACAACAAGCCGGTGTTTCAGCCGACCACGCTCACCACCGTCTCCTCGCCGAGCAGCTTCAACGCATGGTGGGACGATTCTCCCGACGCAGGAGCGACGCTGGTACGGCCACTCGACCTCGTGCTCAGCGGAAACGTGAGCACCACCGGCGTGACGCGATTCACGAGCTCGCACTTCTACCCTCTCGATCAACGCACTCCATCTGCGGCCGAGCCGAATCCCAATCGCAACTTCACGTGGGAGCTCCACGAGCAGATGCCCTGGGTCCCGGGCACCACGTTGTATTTCGCGTCGGCCGACGACCTGTGGGTCTTCTGGAACGGCAAGTTGCTGGCCGACCTCGGCGGTGTGCATTCGCGCCAGACGCTCGCGGTTCCCCTCGATGCCTTCGCCGCGGCGAACGGGCTCGCGACGGGTCGCAACTACCCGGTCGATCTCTTCTACGCGCATCGCGGACTGCACGAGCCCGAGTTCCAGTTCGAGCTCGTCGACGCGATTCCTCCGGCCTGCTCGGCACCGACGAGAACCATTGCGCCACCGCAGACGTTGCTCGGCCACGCGACCGTGCTCACCGATGGCGGCTTTGAGCTCGCTGCCGGCCCTGCATACGACGCCGGCCCCGGTGCAGGCCTGGATGGTGGCTTTGATGGTCGCCTGCTCCCGAACGCGGTCTTCTTCAACGATCGCATCGACGTGTCGCACGACTTTCAGCTCGACTTCACGGTGCTCACTTCTTCCACGGCCTCCGGCATCTCGGTCGTGCTCGCCGACGCGCTGCCGCTCCCGGTCGACAGTGGGGTGCTGGGCTACGAGAACATTCCGAACAGCCTCGCGATCGAGTTCGACGACGTCAGCAGCGGAGGCGGCGATCCCATCGGTGGCCACGTCGCCGTCATGACCCGAGGGCCGCTGCCGAACAGCGCGAATCACGCGGTCGCACAGCGCGGGTGGGCGCGAGTCCTGCGCGAGCGCTACTGCGCCTGGCCGTGGTGGTCTGCGTGTCAGTCGACGTTCGGCACCGAGCTCGCCGCGACGACACCGATTCGCATCACCTGGACTCGTGACGAGACGCGCACGGGTCCTGCGAAGGGCTGGCTGCGCACGTACATCATCGTGCCGGGCGAACCGTTCTACGCGCCCGAGCTCGAGGTCGAGCTTCTTCAGTCAGAGATGGAGTCGCTCTTCGCGCGAGGCGCCTTGCTCGCTGTCGCGTCGGGGCGCTTCGCAGGACCGACGTCGGCCGTGGTGTCGAACGTGAGCGTCCGCTCGAGCATTCCGACCGCCGCGAGCATGGTGCTGCCGCCGACGCCGAGCACCGCGATTCTGGGGCAGACCGTCACGGTGCGCATGCAGTCGCGCGGCAGCTGCGGCGAAGACGTGCACGCCAGCGGCTTCGCTTCGCTCTTCGGAGCCATCGCCACCGACGGCACCACCACCTTCGGCGCCACCATCGTCGATCGAAACGACGGCACCTACGACGTGGTCTACACGCCGACCTCGGCTGGAACGTGGACGGCGACCATCGTGGCGTTGAACCAGGGCCCCATCGCCGGCTCTCCTGTCTCGACCCTCGTCACCGCGATGTGCCTCGACGGATTCCGCCAGGGCGCCGAGCAGTGCGACGACGGAAACATGGTCAACGACGACGGCTGCACCAACGCGTGCACGCTCCCGCGCTGCGGAGATGGAATTCGGCAAACAGGCGAGCAGTGCGACGACGCGAACTCGGTGAACGAAGACGCGTGCACCAACGCGTGCACGCTCGCGCGGTGTGGTGACGGCTTCACGCAACCTCCCGAGGCCTGCGACGACGCGAACACCGTGAACGAAGACGCGTGCACCAACGTCTGCGCACTCGCGACCTGCGGCGACGGCTTCGTGCAGGGCACCGAGCCGTGTGACGACGGCAACACCAGCAATATCGATGCGTGCACCAACGCATGCACGGTCGCGCGCTGCGGCGACACGTTCGTGCAAGGCACCGAGCAGTGCGACGACGGCAACGGCGTGAACGACGACTCGTGCTCCAACGCGTGCAACCTGCGGCGCTGCGGAGACACCATCCTTCAGTCAGGCGAGCAGTGTGACGACGGGAACATGGTGAACAACGACGACTGCTCGAACGCGTGCACGACTGCGCGCTGCGGAGACACCATCGTCCAGACGGGCGAGCAGTGCGACGACGGCAACATGCTGAACGACGACGCCTGCTCGAACGCGTGCAACCTCGCGCGCTGCGGAGACACCATCGTGCAGACGGGCGAGCAGTGTGACGACGGAAATCAGATGAGCGGCGACGGCTGCTCGGCGACCTGTGCGAGCGAAGCAGTTGTCGGTGGCGGCGGCGGCTCGACCGGCGGCGGCTCAGCGACCGGCGGCGGCTCAGCGACGGGAGGCGGCACTGCAACAGGAGGCGGCAGCACGATGGGCGGCGGGACCGCGACCGGCGGTGGGGAAACCGGCGGCGGTGCGGGCGGAGGAGGCTCCGACGTTCGACCTGGCTGCGGCTGCACTGCATTCGACGCAAGCGTGGCGTGGCTCGCGCTCGCGCTGCTTGGCGTGAGACGCCGTCGCTCGTGAAGAAGCAGGTCAGTTCTGCTTGAAGCGGCCTGGTCGACCCTCACCCCGACCCTTCGCGCTGCAGCCACTCGAGCGCGACGCGCGTTCGCGCGGGAAGAAACTGCCGCGACGGATACACCGCGTAGATGACGCGTGACTCCGGCTCTCCGAGCGTGGTGCTGAGCGTCACCAACTTCTTCGCGCACGCCTCAATCGCCATCCGCGGAGCGAACACCACGCCGAGTCCATCGGCCGCCGTCTCCGCCGCCACACGCGGGTCGCTCACCACCAGCCGCGGCCTCGGCCGCACCTCGGCGAACTCTCCATTCTTCCGCCTGAATCGCCACACCGGCGCGGGCCGCGTCGCGACCGACGGCACCGAGCGCAACGTCTCCTCGTCGAGCACGTGACGGCCGCGCAATTCGCGCCTCACGAAGTCCGGTGACGCTGCGAGCGCGAACGAGAAGTTCCACAACTTCCGCGCGATGAGCCCGGGCGTCTCTTCCGCCGAGTTGCGAATCGCGAGGTCGTACCGCTCCTTCACGAGGTCGACGAGCTCGTTGCCCAGGTGCAGCTCGACCGTCAGCCGCGGGAACGTCGCGAGCATCTTGCGCAGCACCCGCGCCACCGGACCCGCGCCCGTCACCACTGGAGCCGTCACGCGCAACACGCCCGCCGGTTCATCGACTCCGCTCGACGCATCACGCAGCCGCTCGCCCAGCTCGTCGGCCAGACCACCCGTGCGCTCGAGCAGCAACGCGCCCTCGTGCGTGAGCGTCACCCGCCGCGTGGTGCGCGTGAGCAGCCGCACGCCCAGCCGTTCCTCGAGCCGCGCGACCGAGCGGCTCACGGTGCTCAAGGGAACTCCGGTCTGCCGGGCGGCGGCGGCGAAGCTCTGAGACCGCGCGACGGCGAGGAACAGCGGAAGGTCGCTGAAGTCCGCCGTTCCATTTTCGGGATGGTGCTTCTTCATTCTGTCGATTGTGCCACGAGTCCGCTCTGGGGCTGACTGTGCGCCATGAACCTCAAAGACAGCAGCATCGTGGTGGTGGGTGGCAGCTCAGGCATCGGTCGCGGCATCGCTGAGGAGGCGCTGCGACGTGGCGCGCGCGTCACGCTCGTCGGCCGCGACGAGACTCGCCTCGAAGCCGTGCGTCGTGAAATCAAAGCGCACGCCGCGGTGGTGGCCGACGTCGCTGACGAAGCAGCAGTCCAATCACTCGCGGCGAAAGTTGGAGAGGTCGACCACCTCGTCACCACCGCCATCAGCGGAGCGGGCGAGAAGCTGACGCAAATGAAGGTCGCCACCGTGCGCGAGGTGCTCGACAGCAAGGTGCTCGCAGCGTTGCTCCTCGCGCGTCACGTGAAGCTGCGCGGCTCCTTCACGCTCACCGCCGGAGTCGCCGCCGAGCGTCCCGGTCCCTCGGGCGCCGCCGTGTCTGCTGCGAACGGCGCGCTCTTTTCACTCGCCCGCGCCCTCGCGCTCGAGCTCGCGCCCGTGCGCGTGAACGTCATCTCACCGGGCTGGGTCGACACCGCGCTGTGGGACAAGTTGGGCGGCGACAAGCAGGCGATGTTCGCGCGCGTCGCGGAGCGGCTCCCGGTGAAGCGCATCGGCACGACGGCCGACCTCGCGCACGCCGCGATGTTCCTGATGGAGAACGGCTTCATGACCGGCGCCGTGCTTCCGGTCGACGGCGGTCATCGCCTGGTGTGACCGAAGCTCACGCTCACGCGACGAAGAACACGTCCGCGTACTCCGAGCGCACCGCGCCAGTCGACGGGTCCTTGAGCCACGGCATCACGAAGCGCGATGGCACGCGCACCGTCTGCACTGGTTTGTAGGTGCGGAACACGAGGTCCCAGAGCGGCGAAGTCACGCCGTGATTGAAGCGCGTGTCGGAATAGTGGTGCGCGAAGTGATGCCGGCGCGCCCACCTGCCGTACGCGCCGAACCCCGCGGTCACGTGCTCGCGCCGGTGCAGCACCTCGTAGAACGCGTAGAAGCCGAGGAGCCCGCCGGCGTACGAGAGCCCGAGCGAAACTCCGGCGACCCACACCGCGAGCGGGCTCAACACCGCGAAGAACACCGCCGCCGCGGCGACCTTCTTCCACCACGCCGCGAAGTAATTCCCCTCGGAGTGGTGCCGCACGTGCTCGGTGGCGAACAGGTTGGGCCGCGTCTTCGGCTCGTGCCCGAGGAAGCGGTGAATCAAGTACTCCATCAACGACCAGGTCAGCACTCCGAGCAGCGCGGCGAGAATCATGAACGGCCTCCGTGAGCGTGAAGCGCGGCGTCGACGTGCTTCGGCTTTCCACCCCAGCCGATGAGCAGCGTACGCACGCCGTGTGAGACGAGCGGCTCGAGTGAGATCAACGCCGACTCGAACCGCGACTGCTTCTGCAGCTGCAACAACCCCTGCAGCAAAGAGAAGAGACACAACGTGCGCTCCAGCTCGCTCCCACCTTCAGGAGCGTCGAGCAGCCCGGCCTTCGTCGCGTCCTCGAGCGCGGTGGCCATCAATTCCAGCAACGCGATGGCGCGCTCGGCGACGGGGTTGGCGTCGGCGCCGGGCAACAACACCCGCGGCTCGGCGATGGTGCGCGAGAGGAAGCCGAACGCGTGCGCCCGCTCTTTCGCGAAGCGCCGAAAGCCGTGCGCCAGGGCGAAGACCCGCTGCAGCGGCTGCGCAGGAAGTTCTCCCTGCACGAGGAACGCCTGCAGCTCGTCGAGCACCTGGCCCACCAGCCCGGCGAGCAGCGCGTCCTTGCTGGGGAAGTACCGGTAGAGCGCTCCGGGCGTGTAGTCGACCGCCTCGGCCAGCCGGCCCATCGAGAGCGTGTCGAGCCCGCCCTCGGCCACCAGCTCCATCGCCGCCTCGAGGATGCGCGAGGTGTTCGCGTCACGCCGGCGCGCGCGCGGAGTCGTCTTGATGGCTGTTTCGTGAATCATTCATAAAAGAGTGAATGCCATTCACGAATTGAAGTCAAGTCACGGAGGACACGCCAGCAACCCCGCGTTCGAACAGGCGGGAGCCGGAATTCCGTACGCCGTCGACTCCGCCCAGGTGCGCACCAGCTCGACGTTGCGGTCGTAGATGTTGTTGTGCGCGGCGAAATTGTCGGTGCAGTAGGTCAACCGCACGCCGGCATCGCGCATCGCGGGCACGTTGCAGGCCGCCTCTTCTCCGACGGGCATCACGGTGTCGAGGCCGCCCTGCAGGTAGAGCACCGGTGAGCCGAGCGAGTCGCCCGCCATCACGTCGCTCACCAGCCCGTCGTAGAACGGCTTGCCCGGAGGGACGCAGCCCGCCGAGGTCGGCCCATCGACGCACGCGAGGAAGGTGGTGCGCAGGTTCTCGTCGATGAGCTCGCCGACGCGCGTGCGATTGCTCGGCAGCCACGCGCCGAGGTCGATGAGACAGCGACGCTCGAGCGCGTCGACGGTGCCCTGGCCGCCATCAGCAGGGAACGCGTCGAGCCCGTGACCGGGACCGAGCGTGTTCTCGAACCACGCGTAGTGGCGCAGCGCTCCGACGACGGGCTTGGTGTAGCCCTGCGCGACGGTGAGCGCGGTCGGGTTGCGGAGCATGCCGACGTAGCCGAACGAGTTGAGCCGCGTGAAGAACTGCGGAGCGACTCCGACCACCGCGGTGATTTGCCCGCCCGAGCCGTACGAGCGCTCGAGCGTCTGCGCCGCGAGCACCGCGCCACCACCCTGCGAATAGCCGATGAGAATCGCGCGACCGTCGAGCGCTCCGCCGGGCAGCAACGAGCGCAGCGCGCGAATGCCGTCGAGCACCGACATCGCGGTGTCGTGGTTGTCGACGTAGCCCTGCACGCCCGCGTTGCCGAGGCCCGCGAGGTCGGGCGCGATGACCGCGTAGCCGCGCGACGCCCACGGGAGCGCGAGGCTGAAGAGTCCGTTCATCTCGGTCGAGGGCGCACAATTGTCGGCCACTCCGACGCTGCCGTGCATCACCACCACCACCGGGAGTGGGCCGCTCTTCGCGTTGCGCGGCAGATACACGCGCGCGGTGCCGACGCCGGGAAGGTTGCCCGCCGGGCCGCGACGGTTGGTGCGGTACGCGAGGAGGTGCAGGTCGACCGGGCTCGGGTTGCTCGGAGCGGACGGCGTTTCCATCATCACCTGCATCGCGGTGAGCGTGCGGTCGAAGTGGCACTTGAGGCGCGCGCCGAGCGGTTCGTTGCCGCTCGCCGACACTGTGTAGATCTCTCCCTGGGCGTCGCTGCACGCCGCGGCCGGGTCCGACACGCTCGGCGTTCCCGCGTCGACGATGCCTGCGTCGGTGCCCGCGTCGTCCGTCGTGCCGCCACCCGTCGCTGCGCCACCGCCGCCTGTCGCTGAGCCGCCGCCGGTCGTTCCGCCTCCGCCCGTTGCTGAGCCACCACCACCCGTCGCAGAACCACCGCCGCCGGTCGCGCCACCTCCACCGCCGCCCGTCGAGACGCTCGCGTCTGAATCACTGCCCGCATCCGCCGACACGCCCGGAGGCCCGCAGCCCACCAACGCCAAAACCCCGAGCACCGCCGCGACCCGGAAAATTGATTCTGGAATCAGCATTGGCGCGTCATAGCGGAAACGAGGTGGAGATCGACATGGCCCCGTTGGCCGACGCCCAATTCGGTGTCACAACGCCTCCGCTCAAGAAACGCCCGTGAAGCCCTCTCGCCTCGCCTTTTTCAATGAGCAGGACGCGCAGCAGCTCACGTCGCTGCTCGAGACGCCGAAGCTCTTCGAGCAGCTCCGCGCGCTGAACGCCGGAGTCACCATCGGCCTTCGTTGTCTGGGCGACGAGCGTGCACGCGCGGTACAGCGGCTCGCCGGCGAAGGCGTGAACGTCAGCGCGTGGCTGTTGCTCGATTCGCAGCACGGCTACTTCGCCACTCCGGAAAATCACGAGCACGTGGTGGCGCGCGTCGAATCGCTGCTGCGTTGGCGCGACGCGCATCGGCTCTCGCTCACCTCGCTCGGCTTCGACTTCGAGCCCGATCTGCGCGAGCTCGAGGTGTTCTTCAAGACGCCATTCAAGGCGTTGCGCGCGTGGGCCGGCCGCTCGAGGAATCGCGGTCGTCGCGCGCGGGCGCTCGATCAATACGGAGCGCTCATTCAGCGCCTGCGCAGCGAAGGCTGGAGCATCGAGAGCTACCAGTTCCCGCTGATGCTCGAGGACCGCGCGGCGTCGAGCGCGTTCTTCCAGCGCTTCACGGGCTCACTCGACGTCGAGGTCGAGCGCGAAGTGCTGATGATCTACTCGAGCCTGCTCGGTCGTTTCGGGCCCGGTCTCACCGAGCAGTGGACGAAGCACCACGGCGTGCGCGCGGTCGCCGTCGGCAGCACCGGAGGCGGAATTGATCCGCTCCCCAAGATGACCTTCGAGCAGCTCGCGCGAGATTTGCGCCTCGCGGCGCGCGCGTGTGACGACGTGCGCATCTTCTCGCTCGAGGGCTGCGTGCAGTTTGGCCACCTCGAACGGCTCGTGAACTTCGACTGGAACGCGCCGGTCACGCTCTCGTCGGCGCAGCGGGTGGGCGCGACGTCCATCAGAACTTCGGCGCGACTCCTCGCCCGATTGTTTGCCTGAAGAGTCGTTCGGGTACATTCAGGCCCCGTGCGTTTCTCCTGGCGCTCCTCGTGGCTCGTCCTCGTGCTGATCAGCGCGTGTGATCCGTCGCCCGTCGACTTGAGCGGGCTGCGCTACCACTGCTCGAAGGACTCCGATTGCGTCGCGCCTGACCGCTGTTTCGACGGCGTGTGCGGTGCGACGAGCACGACCGGTGGTGGAGGCGGCGGAGTCACGGGCGGCGGCGGCGGCGGTGGAACGACGGGTGGCGGCGGCGCAACCGGCGGTGGCGATGACGCAGGCACTGGCGGTGGCGGAGCCGTGAGCGGCGGTGGCGGTGGTGGCGGCGGTGGCGGTTCGACCGGCGGAGGCGGCGTCGACGACGGCGGTGACGACGCGGGCTCCAACGATGCGGGCACCGACGACGCGGGGACCGACGCCGGCACCGACGCAGGCTCCACCGATGGCGGCTCGGTCGATGATCAACTGCGCGCCGTTCGCCTCGAAGCCGATTTCGGCGACGGCGGCATGGTGAGCATGCCGGTGGTCGGAGCACTCGTGACGGCGCTCAAGCCGCTCGTTCCCGATGCGGGCGTCGATGACGGTCCGGGCTTCTTCATTCAAGGCAGCGCGGCGGGCCCGGGAATCTTCGTCGCGCTCGACCCGACGATGATCGCGGGTGGTCTGAGCACCGGAGACCGCCTCACGCTCGACGTGCACCACGTCGGTCGCGTGGCGGGGCTGCGATTGATTCTCGATGCCGACGTGATGCGCACCGCGACGGGCCAGTCGCTCCTCGGCTTCACGAGCGCCATCGACACCATCGACTTCACGCAGTCGACGCGCCTCGATGAGTACGAGAGCCGGCTGGTGTCGTTGGTGGCGAACGTCGCGGCCGACCCGTCGTTCCCTTCGAACGGCTACCAGGCCGTGTCGCTCGATTCGTCGGGCACGGTCGATGGCGGTCTCGCGTTGCGGCTGCGATTGCCGACCGCGCTCATGAGTCAGCAGTCGCTCGCGCCGGGCTGCACCGTGGTGTTGCCGAACGCGCCGCTGTGGCGCGCGGGTCCGTCAGCGCTTCCTTCCGCGTGGACGATGGCGGAAGTGATGCAGAGCACGTGTCCTGCGCCGCGCGTGCTGAGCGCTGATGCGCCGACCGGTTCGCGCGTGTTGGTGAACTTCAATCGAGATTTGGAACCGTCGACGGTGCAGGCCGGAGCGTTCTCCATCATCGACGGTGCCTCGAGCCCGCTCGGAATCAGCGCCGCGTCACTCGCGAGCCCGCGCGTCGCGCAGCTCACCACCGCGGCTCAGGTGCCGGGCACGCAGTACACGGTGACCGTGATGAGCAGCGTGACCGACCGTCGTGCTGCGCCGGTGGCGCCTCCGAACAACACGGCGACGTTCAATGGCGCGGCGTGCGCGCCCGCGGTGGTCATCAGTCAGGTGTACGGACGCGGTGGCACTGGCGCGACGACTCCGAACGCCGACTACGTCGAGCTGCACAACCGTGGAACGACCGCGGCGAGCTTGAGTGGGTGGTCGCTGCAGTACGCGTCGGCGACCAACACCACTTCCTTCAACGTCTCGCACGCGTTCGCGGCGGGAGCGTCGATTCCGCCCGGTGGTTTCTTCCTCGTGCGCTTCGCGCAGTCGGGGACCGGTGTCGCGTTGCCGACCCCCGATGCCGTCACCAATACCGACATGTCTCAGACCACCGGCAAGTTGCTGCTCGCCAACAGCGCGGTGGCCGTCGCGGTCGACAGCACGGGCTGCCCGACGATGGCCGCGAGCGCGACGGTGGTCGACCTCGTGGGCTTCGGTTCGACGGCGAATTGTCGTGAGGGAGCGGGCGTGGCGCAGAACGCGCCTCCGCACCTGGTCAACACCGATGCGATGTTCCGCCGTGATTCTTCTGGTGCTGCGACGGCGTGCATCGACACCAACGACAACTCGAGTGACTTCGTGGTCGCGCCGCTGACTCCGCGAAACTCAGCGTCGATGGCGAGCGGCTGCAGCTGTCTCTGATTCAGCGGGTCAGAGGGGCACACTCACGCCGACGACTGAACCGACGATGAAGAGCGTCACGCCGGTCGCGAGCACCACACCTCCGCCGATGCTCAGCGCCATCGCCAGAATCGCGTCGCGCTGCATGCGTGCGTTGGTCGCGTACGCTTCAGCCTGCGTCTGGTTCTGCACCACGCCCGCCGAGTCGAGCACCGGCATCATCAACTGCTGACGCGCCGAAGAAGACATCACCCCGAAGGTGACTCCCGCGCCGACTGCGAGCGCTCCCGTCACCGTCATCACCCAAGCCGCCGGGCGAAAACGCGGGCCCGCACTGGGCGCAGGTTGCTTCAGGTTCTCCACCGCGGCGACCGGCCCGGGCTTCTTCGCGACGTCATCGGTCGGCACGGTCTTCGCGACCACCGGGGCCTTCGTCGCGCGCTCACGCTGCGGGCTCGCTTCGCTTCCCATCGCCGGCATCAGCACGCCGCGATTTCCCGTCAGCAATTCGGCCCACCACTCGAGCTCGCCCGCGTCGACGTCGAGCCGCGCCGCGGAATTTTCGACGGTCACCTCGTTCACCTTCCACTCGCCGCCGTCCGCGCGCGTGTGGAACCTCACCAACGTTCCGAGATTCATCGGGTCGTTGGTGATGCGAATCGAAACGGCGCGCACATGCTCACCGGCCAGCTCAGCGGGAGCCGCACTCCACGCGAGCGGCCGCACCTGACCCACCCAGCTCTTCGCTTCGAGAATCTGCGTGTTCACGCGCGGCGCAAAGCGACCGGTGAAGGTGTGCGCGAAGTCGATGAGGAACAACCGCCGCAGACCTTCCTGGCTGCGCGCGTTCTGCTTCACCTGCGCCGCCGTCACGCCCGTCAGCTCGAGAATGCGAATCACCTGCTCGCGCGAGTTGCCTTCGCGCACCCACGCGCGCTCGAGCGAGTCGAGACACTTGGGGTACTGCATCTCGAAGCACTGCTTCTCAGCGACTGCGAGCCAGTCAGCAGGCGCGGCCGTGACGACGAGAGCGGTGACCAGAGAAGTGAGCATGTTCAGAACTGCAGTCGTTTGGTGGTGATTTGGCCGGCGATGATTTCCACGCCGATGACAGTGCGAATCTTCTCTTCGTCGTTCACCAGAGTCAGCTCGAGCTCGCCCGCGGGCACCGGCACGTCGACCAACGGCGTGTCTCCGAGCTTACGCCCCTTCAGGTACACCTGCGTCCACGGCACCGTGTCGATGCGCAACAGTCCGGTGGCCGCTGCGGGCTTGCCGGTCTTCGGCGTGCGCGGAACGACTTTCACCTCGGGGTCCTTCGGCACGGCAGGCACCGAGGGCGTGACCACGTTCGTCGGCTCTGGAACTTTCGGTGCCTCGGGCTGCTGCGTCGGAGTGGGCGTGGGCTGGGGCTGCGCGGGCGCATCGACGCGAGGTGAAGGCAGCGCGGCGACGACCTCCGGCTGTGAACGGTCCTGGCGCGCGTACCACGCAGCGAGCCCACCAATTCCCAGCCCGAGCAGGAGGAGCGCCGCGATGGCCCACGGCACCTTCGACTTGCGCTGCGGTGTTTCGTCGATCTGAATCTCGATGGACTTCGGCTCAGCCGCCGGCGCGTCGTTCGACCCGGTCGTGACGTCGGCCGCGCTCGGCGGAGTCGCCACCGCGCGCATGTCTTCCGTCACCGTGCGCAGCGCACGAATGGTCGACGTGCTCAGCCGCGCGGTGCTGGTCTCGGTCACCAGCCGCTGCACCAGCTGCGAGCGCGCGGCGTGTTTGTCTTTGAAGCGCTCGGAGAGCAGCGCCGCCACCTGCACCGTGGGCACGTCGCCCTCGGCCTTGAGCACACCTTCCAACGCCTCGTGAAATTCGCGCGCGGTCTGGAAACGACGCGTGAGGTCCTTCTCCACCGAGCGCGCGATGACCTCGTCGAGCGCTTCCGAGATCGCTGCGTTGCGGCTGCGCGCTCGGGGAATCGGCCGCTCCGACACGCGCTCGTGCATGATGGCCACCGGGTCGTTGCTGGCGTCGGGAGCTCCGCCGGTCACCGCTTCCCACAGCACCAGCCCGAGCGCGAAGACGTCGGCGCGCGCGTCGAGCGGCTGCGACGAAATCTGCTCGGGCGACATGAAGGCGACGCGGCCGCGCAGCTGGTTGTGCTCGGTGTGGCTGCGGCGATCGACCGCGCGCGCGATGCCGAAGTCGATGACCTTCACCAGACCGTCGACCGTCACGAACAGATTCTGCGGAGACACGTCGCGGTGCACGATGTTCAGCAGCTGACCGTCGAGCCCCTTGAGCTCGTGCGCCGACGCGAGCCCGAGCGCCGCGTCGGAAATCACGCGCGCCGAAGCGAGGGCAGGCCAGTCTTTCGACTGCACGCGGCTCTCGCGAAGCACGCGCGCGAACGTCTCGCCGAACAAATACTCGAGCACGATGAAGGGGACGTCGGCCTCTTCACCGAAGTCGACGGTGTGCACGATGTTCGGGTGCTGCAGGCGCGCGCCGAGCTGCGCTTCCTCGATGAACATGTCGAGCAGCTCGCGGTCGTTCGAGCGCGCCTCGAGCACGCGTTTCACGACCACCAGGCGCGAGAAACCCTGCGGGCCACCTTGCCGCGCGAGCCACAGCTCGGCCATGCCGCCGAACGCGAGCCGACCGAGCAACGTGAAGCGCCCGCCGACGAGGTCGCCTGCCTGCCAGCCGGGGGGAGTCGCGATCAGCATCTTTCGGCGCGCAGCCTTGGCCATCGTGCCGTCCAGTCAAGGTAGCGACGCTGGTCGTTCAGCAATTTCAATCGGCGTTCAGCGCGCTGCGCTTCGGGTTATGAGTCTTCGCGTCCACTCGTGAGCGACACCGAACCCGCAGATCCCCTCATCGGGCAGCGCCTCAGCGAGTACGAGGTGCAGGAAGCCGTCGCCTCGGGCGGCATGGGCATCGTCTACCGCGGGCTGCACCCCGTCATTCAGAAGCGCGCCGCCATCAAGGTGCTGAAGGTCGGAAGCGACAACGACTACGAGCAGTTGGTGAAAGAGGCGCAGGCCGCCAACGCCATCAACCACCAGAACATCACCGGCATCTTCGGCATCGGCCGGCTCCCCGACGGGCGCGCGTACATCATCATGGAGTACCTCGAAGGCCGTGGCCTCGAGGCGTACCTCGCCGGGCGCGTGCTGCCGCAGCTCGAGGCGGTGCAGTTGATGTTCGACATGTGCGCTCCGCTCGGGGCGGCGCACAAAGCGCAGATCATCCACCGCGACCTGAAGCCCTCGAACGTCTTTCTCTGCGACCAACCCGACGGCGGCTACTTCTTGAAGCTGCTCGACTTCGGGCTCGCGAAGAAATCGGCGACCCTCAGCGGAGTCACCGAGCAGACCGCGAAGGCCACCGTCGCCGGCACGCCCGACTACATGGCGCCCGAGCAGGCGCAGGGAAAAGCGGTCTCTCCACGCACCGACCTCTACGCGCTGGGGTGCATGGGCTTCGAGATGTTGACCGGCCAGGTGCCGTTCACCGCGCCCACGCCGTTCGACGTGATGGTGGCGCACGTGCGCGCTCCGGTGCCGCGCGTCAGCTCGCTCAAGAAGGTGCCCGTCGAGCTGGATGATCTGATCTTCCGCTTGATGTCGAAGAAGCCGGAAGAGCGGCCGCAGTCTGCCGACGAGCTGCGCGAGCTGCTCCTGCCGATGCTCGAGTCGCTGGGCGCTGCTTCGGTGACCGCTGCTTCGCTCAACAAAGGCCCGCGTCCTTCACTCTCGGGTGAGTTCGTGGTGCGTCAGGCGCGCGCATCGGGACAACGCGCCGTCGAGCGCGCGCAGTCGGCAGAGACCGATGACGCGCTGCCGGCCGCGAAGCTCGAAGCGCCGACCGATGAAGCGCTGCCGAAAGCGGCGACGTCGCGCGCCGTGCCGCTGCTCGCTGCAGCCGGCATCGTGGTGTTGCTCGCCGTGGGTTACGCGGTGACGCGACCGTCTGAAACGCCGCCAGTCGTCAACGACACGCCGCCACCTCCTCAGCCGACGAAGACCGTCGAGCAGCCCGCGCCCAGCAAGCCGCCAGAGGTGCCCGCGGTGGGTACCATTCCCGACACCGCGCGCGAGCCCGACGAGGACGCCGATGACGAGCTCACGCCCTTGCCGAACGGCACGTTGCCGAAGAAAGACCTGCGCCAACCTCCGAGCGAGGCGGAGCTGAAGAAGCGCGTCACCAGCCTCGAAGCCCGGTTGCGGAAGAAGACCCCGGAGGGCGAGTCGCCTGATCCCGCGGCGCTGCAGTACCTCGCCAAATACAAGGTGCAAATCACCATGGCCGACTCGCCCGCGGCGCGCGGAAAAATTGCAAAGCAGCTCGACCATTGGGAGCGCTTGTTCCTCACCCGGTAGTGGCGTGGCTGTGAGAGATTTGCGGGCATGTCCTGGCTCGTCGCGCTGGTGGGGTTGAGCCTCACCGCCGCTCCCGATGGCGAACAGACGGTGGTGTTGTTGGGGCGGCGAACGGCGGCACCGGCTGCGACTGCGAAGACCCTCACCTCCGACGCGTCGAAGTTGCTCGCGAGCGAAGGCGTGTCGTTGGCGATGACCAACGAAGCGGCGATGCAGCAGCTCGCGCGCATCTCGGTGAAGGACTCGGCGAACTGCAACGGCAAGAAGGCGTGTCTCGCGGAGCTCGGTCGTCAGCTCAAGGTGCCGTGGGTGGTGCTGCTCAGCGTCGCCATCATCGACTCCGAGCTCTCGGTCGGCCTCGAGCTGCTCCGCGTGAGTGACGAGACGGTGGTCGAGACCGACAGTCTGTTGCTGCCGAAGAAGGCGAAGCTCGACGCGTCGCTGCTGCAGGGCTTCGCGGCGCGCGTGAAGAACCGGTTGTCGCCGCCACCGCCGACTCCCGAGGTGAAGAAGGACGAGCCGAAGAAAGACGACGCACCGGTGGCGACCGACCTCACGCCGAAGAACACCGAGGAGCCGTTGCTGCCTCCGCCTCCGCCCCCGCCCGCGCGCTCGCACGTGCCGTCGCTGGTGTTGGGCGGCGCGGGTGTCGCGTCGCTCCTCGCCGGAGCCGCACTGCTCACCGTGGGAGCGGTCTCGCGTGGTCCGCTCTCGCAGGGCGCGCCGAATGACGACGGCCGGCTGCGCTCGACGCTCACGTATCAGCAGGCGCAGCAGCTCAACGACTCGAGCACGCCGCTGGTGTTGGGCGGCATCGGAGCGCTCGCAGTCGGCGCAGGCCTCGGCACCGCGGCGGTGATTGCATGGTGACGCGCGCGAGAGTGCTGGTGTTCGCGGGTTTCGCCGTCGCGATGATCAACGGCTGCCAGTTGCCGTCGAACGTCCTCTATCGCTGCGGAGCGAACGGCGAGTGCGCGGCTGATCAGCAGTGCTGGCCTGACGACTACTGCCATCCACTTGCCGACGGAGAGCCTCCCAAGAAGAACGACGGCGGCACCGACGGTGGAGCGAAGGACGGCGGCGTCGATGCGGGCTCCGTCGATTCCGGCACGCCCGACGCGGGTGACGTCGACGCGGGAGACGACGCAGGAATCGACGCGGGAGCAGACGACGCGGGAACCGACGCCGGAGCGGTCGATGCGGGCCCGTGCATTCCCGTCGGCAGCTGCCCGGCGAGCGCGCAGTGCGGTGCGTTCGACGCAGGCTGCGGAGTCAGCATCGAATGCGGCGAGTGCTTCGCCCCCGAAGAGTGCGGCACCGTCACCGCGAATCAGTGTGGATTGCCGAAGCTCTGTCAGCAGGGCTTCTGCTGGGAAAATCCGCTCCCGCAGGGCAACGCGTTGTTCGGCGCGTTCGCGTTCGGCCCGAAGACGGTGTGGGCGGTCGGCGAGTCAGGCACCGTGTTGTTCTGGAACGGCGAGCGCACCTTCATGGTCGACGTCGGCACCACGGTCGACCTCTACGCGGTGCACGGAACGAATCCATCGGACGTGTTCGTCGCCGGTGATGAAGGCGTCATCGTGCACTTCAACGGCACGACGTGGCAGCGCGAGCTGACGCCGGGCGCGTTCCGCATCAACGCGCTGTGGGTCGCTCCGACGGGTCAGGCCTTCGCAGCGGCGAACGGCGGCTCCATCTTGAAGCGCAGCGGCACGACGTGGACGACCATGGGGCTCAACCCCAGCAACACCTTCGACGTGCTCGCGCTCGCCGGTCTCGACACCGGTGAAGTCTTCGCCGCCACCACCACGCGCGCGTATCGACTGCCGTCGCTCAACGCGACGATGTGGCAGGGCGAGACGCCGTGGAACGGCAACCCCAACACGCGCGAGACCATGGCCTTCGCCGCGGCCGGCCCCGAGCTCTACGTCGGGTGGAAGGTCACCAACCAATCGTTCGGCAACATCTTCGAGCGGCAGACCGACGCGGGCTGGCGGCAGTACGGCCCCAACATTCCCGGCGGCGTCGGAGCGATGACGCTCACCCTCGGTGGTCCGTGGGTCTCGACGCTCTCCGGCGTGGTGACGCGTGTGCTCGACGAAGGTGGTCTGGTGCAGGCGCCGCTCACGCGTGATGCGGGGCTCTACGCGGTGACGCCCACGTCCATCGACACGGTGTTCGCAGCGGGCGGCCTTGGCACCATGGCGCTCGTCACCGACGGCGGCGCGCGCGAGCTCTTCTTCGGTGGCACCACCAACGTGCGCGGCGTGTGTGGCTTCGCCGACACCATGACGTACGCCTCGCAGGCCTACGCCGCGTCGGAAGACCAGGTCGTCTTCACGCGCGTCGTGGTCGGAGATCGCGCACGGTGGGACTCGGTGGTGCGCGCCACGAGGTCGACGAATTGGAACGCGTGCTTCGCGGAGATGCCCAACCGCGTCTTCGTGGTCGGCAGCAGGCGCGACTACTTGCGGCAGAGCGCGGGTGTGTTCGTCACCGACGACTTCGGGAACGACTCCGAGTGGTATGGCGCGTGGGGCGCTCCGGGCGGCCCGTACTGGTTCATCAACGACAGCGCGAACATCTTCTCGTCGGCCAGCGGAGCGATGGCCATGTACGCCTTCGCGCAGACGCCGGGAAACCCGCGCGGCGTGTGGGGCCTGTCGTCGAGCGACATCATGGTGGTCGGCGCGCAGTTCGGCGGCGTGCGCCGCTACAACGGCTCGAGCTGGAACGACGTCGTGAACATCCCGCAGACGTTCCGCACCTTGCGCGCCATTCACGCGCAGAACTTCGCTGATGGTGGCTCGCTGTATTCCATCGTCGGCACCGCGACCGCGTGGCGCCGATTCCCCGATGGTGGCTTCGTCGCCGACACCGTCGACGCAGGTCACCTGCGCGCCACGTACGTGATGCCGGGCGGAGACATCTGGGCCGCGGGCGACGACGGCGGCTCGACGGGAGTCCTCGCGAACGGCCGCGGCGTGTTGTGGCACTTCGATCCCAACTCCGAAGTGTGGAGCGTCGTGCCGTCACCGACCACGCGTGCGTTCTACGGCATGGGCGGCTTCGGCGACGTCGGGCCCTTCGCCGTCGGCATGGGCGGCGTCATCGTGCGCAAGCAGGGGCTCGACGGCGGGTGAGCGTTCAGCGTTCGCGCGTTTCGAGCCAGGCAGCGACGTGGCCGCACAGCACGAAGCCGAAGGCGTTGAGCGCTCCGTGCGTGGGCACCATGTCGACCACCGTG
Source organism: Archangium sp. (assembly GCA_047600485.1). Classification (GTDB taxonomy): domain Bacteria; phylum Myxococcota; class Myxococcia; order Myxococcales; family Myxococcaceae; genus Archangium_A. The sequence continues at coordinate 6,987,118 of JASGKS010000001.1, read as the reverse complement.
AGCGCGGGAATCGACGGCCAGTAGAGGTTCGCCGCCCACGCCACGCCGAGCACCATCGCCACCCACGGCGCGAGTGACGAGAGCCACCACAGCACGCGCGCGCGGCCTCTCACTGCGTCGGAGAATTGTTGCGTCGCGACGAGCCACACGCCGGCCGTCATCACCAGCGCGCCACCGACTTGCGCGACTGAGATTCTGGTGACGAAGCCGGTGGCGACGATGGGCGGCGCGATGAAGACCAGCCATCGCGTGACGCGCGTGAGTCGCGACGGTCGCAGCTCGTTGAGGCGCTGCGCGAGCATCAGCGTGCCGGCACCGGCGTAGGTGAAGTGCAGCGCGGTGAGCTTCACGATGGGCTCGGTGATGCCGAACGGAGTGGCCTGCAGCCGCGAGGTGATGAGGGCGATGCTCGCCGTGCCCGCGAAACCCGCGGCCATCGCGAGCCACCACTCTTCGTCGAGCAACGCGCGGAGGCCGCTGCGCACGGTGAGCAGCGTCCACGGGACCACGAAGGCGACCGCGGTGGAGTGCGAGCCGTCGACGTTCATCGAGATGCCGACGCACACGGCGGCGACGAGCCACGGCACGAGCTTTTCGCGCAGCGCGAGCGGGAGCACGATGCCGACGCCCGTCACGAGCGCGATGTTCATCACTGGAATCATGAACTGCGCGAGCGTCATGCGGGGCGGAGCATGCCGAAGCGGAACGAGCGCGTGAACTGATCAACGAGCGCACCAACTGCCGTGAGGAACGGCAGTGGGGTCGGGTTCCCGAGCGGTGCACGACTCCGGCAGCCCCTCGGCTTCGGGCGAATTTCGGGCAGGGCGGGGGGCGTCGGTCCCGAATTGGCTAGCCGGCTAGCCGAAACGAGCCCGACCCCGTCGCAGCCAGCGCGACGCAGCCAGAAATTCGCTCGGGAGCACCTCCGCACGCGCGAAACGAGCACGCGTTCAGCGTGCCCCCGACGACACCCACCCTCCCTGCTGTTGGCTCAGTCTTCTTTGACGATGACGTCGGCGACGATGTCTCCGTTGGCCTGCACGGTGCCCTTGATGACGAACACCTCGACGGCCTTCTCACCCGGCCCGAGCGGCTTCGCGTTGCGCAGTGCGCGCTCGAACTTCGTGCCGCGCTTCACGTACACGTTCTTCGCGCGACCGTTGTCCTGCGGCTTCATGAAGTACCAGCTCGCATACGCAGCCTGGTCGATGCCCGGCGTGAGGTACTTGTTGTCTTCACCGCGAATCGACGCGCGCACCGCGAAGCGCTTGCCCGCCAGCTTCGCGGGGTCAGCGATGAGCGTGTCCCAATCGGTGTCGTCCCACGTGAAGCTCGGGTCCTCGCGCACCACGCCGTCGAACTTCACGCTCAGCGCGGTCTTCTTCGCTCCGGCCTTCATTTCCTTCTTCGGGAAGAGCGTGAGCGCCTTCTTGTAGTCGTACATCGGCGCGAAGCCCTCGCCCGGCTTGCCGCCCGTCGCGATGAGGTTGAGCCCCATCATGTCGCGCAGCTGATTCCAGTCATCCATCGCCACCTTGCCGGGCACGGGCGCGGTGCGGTGCGTGTAGACGTCGAACCACTTCGCATCGAGCGGCAGGTCGACGTTCTGCACCACGTTGCCGTTCGCGCTCTTCAACCCCGCGGCGGGCAGTTGGCTCATCGTCGCGTCGTCGATGAACTTCATCGAAGGAGAGGTCTCGTAGTTCGACCACAGGTTGTGGCTGAACACGTTGTTGTTGATGGACACGTCGTTCGGGTCGCCGAACACCTCGATGCCGTGGTTGTCGATGAAGGCGATGATGTTGGACTCGGCCACACCGCGCGACTGCGTGTCGAACTTGAGCCCGTAGCCGGTGGTCACGTTGCCCTGGCCGAACTTCTCGTTCCAGCTGAAGAGCAGCGTGTTGTTCCGCACCAGCGTGGGCGTGTTGTCGTCTCCGCGACGCACGGTGACGATGGCGCCGACGTGGTTGATGAACACGTTGTTCTCGACCAGCGAGGCGGTGCTGATCAGCAGCGCGCCGGTCGCTCCGTTGACGAACGTGCAGTTGCGCACCACCGAGCCCGGCGACGCGAGCCACACCGACTCGCTGCGGTTGGAGCGGTCGACCATCAGGTCTCCGTCGTCCTGGTAGAGGTTGTAGTCGCGGCGATCGAACACGAAGCCGTCGACGATGGTGCCGCGGTGGTCGAACGCGCCCTCGACGATGTAGCCCTGCCCGTAGTCGTTCTTCGCGTCGCGAATGAAGCGCAGCAGGGTGGGGTGCTTCCACGGGTCGCGCTCGGTGAAGTTGGCGTCGTAGCCACCGAGCAGCGCGATGAACGGCATGTCGATGACGAACTTCGCCGCGCGCAGCTTGCCGGTGTACTCGCCCTCGGCGACGTGAATCGAGTCGCCCGCCTCGACCTTCTCGAGCGCCTGATACGGGTCCTTGAACGGCTTCTCCTTGCTGCCGTCGCCGTTCTTCGCGCCCGCGCGCACGAACCAGTCACGGCCCTTCGGGCGCGCGCCCATCGCGTCGAGCGGGGAGAGTTCCTGCTCCTCGAAGCTGTCGAGCACGATGCCCGTGCGCGGCACCATGTTGGTCGCGGTGATGACGCCCTTCGCGACGAACAACGCCGGCGGCGTGCCGAAGCTCGAGAGGCGCTTGTTGGCGAACTTGTCCATCGTGCGCGCGATGGTGGAGCCCTTCTTGTACGCGCCGATGATCTTCTGCTCGCCCTTGGTGTCGAACAGGTACGTCGCGTCGTGCGTGTCGGCGGTCGCTCCGTCCATCTTGGCGTAGGTGAGCGCAGTGCTCTGGCCGAGACCGACGACGAGAATCACCGCCTTGCCCAGCATCGCGTCGGGCGTCTCGAGCTGCTTCACGTCGCTCTTCACGTAGTCGCGCTGCACCGCCGCGGGGCCCGCTTCCGAGAACGCGCCGACGGTGAGCGCCTTGCGCCGCGCGCCGGTCTTCACCGCGGTGATGTCGAGCAGGGCCAGCGCGTCCTTCGTCTTCCACGCCGGAGCGAAGCCCTCGTACGCCTTTCCTCCCGTGGCGATGACCGGCAGGCCGAGCGTGCGACGCAGCTCGTTCCACTCGTCCATCTTCACCTGGCCCGGCTTCACGCCCTGACGGCGCGAGAACTGGTCCATCCATTCCTTCGGCAACTTCGCCTTCGGGTTCTTCACCTCGTTGTCGGCGACCGCCTTGAAGCCGACCTCGTCGAGCACATCCATCGTGTCGTCGTCGATGATGACCGGCACCGGCTTCATCCACTTCACGTTGCTGAAGAGGTTCTGGAAGAAGGTGTTGTTCTTGAGCGACAGGTCTTCGGGCTTCGCGTTGAGCGTGACGCCCTGGTTGTCGGAGTTCATGAGCAGGTTGCCTTCGATGACCAACCCACCGCCCGAGTACTGAATCGCCGCGCCGCGCTGCCCGCCGGTGCCCGCTTCGCTCGGGTCCCACGTGAAGGCGACGGTGTTGTTGCGCACGATGGCGGGCTTGGTGTTCGTGTCGTTCCGCAGCGTCGTGCCGGGCGTCATCTTGATGGCGCTCGAGTACGAGTTCACGATGATGTTGTTCTCGACGATGACGCCGGGGCGAATCGAGATGGCCTCGCTCGACGCGTTGACGATGATGTTGTTCGCGATGACCACGCCGGGTTGATCGATGACCAGCGGCGTCGGCTGACGGCTGCGTTGATCGAGCGAGCCCGAGTCGTCGTAGTCGTTCTGCGATTCCATGTTGAACACGAAGCCGTCGATGCGCGAGCCGGAGTAGTCGTCACCCGTCGAGATGCGCGAGCTGTTCCACGGCTTGTTCTTGCTGCCCGCCTTGAACGTGAGCTCGGTGAGATTCGTCCACGGGTCGCGCTTCTTGAAGTCCTTGTCGTAGCCGCCGTAGAGCGAGATGCGCGGGAACGCGAGCTTCCACACCGCGCCGTCGAGCTGGCCGTAGTACTTGCCCGCCGCCACGTGGATGTTGTCTCCCGCTTCGCACTTGTCGAGCGCTTCCCACGGATCTCCGAACGGGTTCGCTTGCGAGCCGTTGCCGCTGCTGCCTTCTCTGACGAACCAATCACGCGCGAGCGCGGGCACCGCCAACAGCGACAACACGACGACGAAGAAGCGTCGAAGGTCACGAAGGGTCATGGTGGGGAGGGAAGCAAGCACGCTGCCACGCGGGGCACGACGACTCGTTCGATGAATCGACGCACGCTTGCAAGCCGACGACAGGCTTGAGTCGTGAAGACGTCTTCTGACGTCAGTTGATGTCGGCGGTCTTCGAAGCGCGCTTCGTCGGCAACGTCACCAGCGCCAGCGAGCGCGCGAGCGCCTCGAGCGAGATGGGCTTGGTGAGCACCTCGTTCATGCCCGAGCGACGGCAGGCTTCGAAGTCTTCCTCACTGGTCGACGCGGTGAGCGCCACCACCGGCACGCGCCCGCGGGGACCGGTCAGCTCGCGGATCTGCGTGGTCGCCTCGAAGCCGTCCATCGCCGGCATGTGGCAGTCCATCAGCACCACGAAGTAGTCGTGTTGCGCTGCGAGCTTCACGGCCTCTTCGCCGCTCGCGACGGCGTCGACGCGGAACCCGGCCTTCTCGACCAGTGTGCGCGCGACGCGGAGGTTGATGGGGTTGTCGTCGACCACCAGCACGCGCGGGCTCGCCGGCCGCGGAGCGGGCACCACCGTGCGCAGCTGCGACGGGTCGCCCTTCTCGAGCGCGAGCTGAAACCAGAAGTGCGAACCGACGCCCGCCACCGAGGTGACCTCGAGCGTGCCGCCCATCAAAGAGACCAGCTGCTTCGAGAGCGCGAGGCCGAGGCCGGTGCCTCCGAAGCGCCGCGTGGTCGACGCGTCTTGCTGCTCGAAGACCGAGAACAAGCGCGGCAACGCTTCAGCCGAGATGCCGATGCCGGTGTCGTGCACCGCGAAGTGGAGTTGCCCCGCGCGCGCGGAGACGGTGATGGTGATGGAGCCGCGCTCGGTGAACTTCACCGCGTTGCTGACCAGGTTGAAGAGCACCTGACGCAACCGGAGCGGGTCGCCCTTGCGCACCGCTTCGAGGCCCGGCTCGATGCCCACGACGAGCGCGATGTTCTTCTCGCGAGCGCGCGCTTCGAACAGCCGCGCCACGTCGGCCACCAGCGCGTGCACGTCGAAGTCGACGCTCTCGAGCTTCAGCTTCTGCGCCTCGAGCTTGGTGAGGTCGAGCAGGTCGTTGATCAACGACACCATCAGCTCGCCGCTGCGCTGAATCACGCCGAGCTGTTCGCGCGTGCGCTCGTCCCGCGTCTCGGTGAGGAGCACCTCGGTCATGCCGAGCACTCCGTTCATCGGCGTGCGGATCTCGTGGCTGATGGTGGCGAGGAAGAGACTCTTGGCGCGATTCGCCGCTTCGGCGCGAGCCAGCGCGCGCTGCTGCGCGATGAAGAAGCTCGCCGAGAAGCCCGCGGTCATCACCAGCGCGGTGAGGATGTTGAGGATCTTCGAGAGCAGCGGCGCGGGGTCGGTGGCCTGAATGCTGTAGCCCTCCCGCGCGAGCAGCAGCGCACCGATGGTCGCGATGGCGGTCGCCACCGTCCACCGGAACGCGCTCGCGACGCCGAAGAGAAAACCCGCGACCAGCGGAATGATCATCGCGAAGAACAGTGCGGTCTCTTCGATGGGCGTCTGCGACAGCGAGCCCGGGCCGTAGAGCAACAGCGCGCCCGCGAGCGAAATCTGGAACCACGGCGTGAGCGACGCGGTGCGCTTCATGCCCCACAACGCGATGGGGCCGATGACCACCATCAACAGGTTCATCGCCGCGCCGAGCCACAGCCCCTGCACCGCCGAGCCGATGGTCCACGCGATGGCGAGCGGCCACGCGATGATCCACGCCTGCGCTCCGAACCTGAACCGCGACGCTCGCTCTTCAGAAGTGGTGGGAGGAACGAACTGATCAGTCAACCAACCGAACCACCGCACCATTGACAAAGGATGCTGAGCTGCCGAACTTTTCGCCAGTCCTCATGGGCGTGGGTGTGAAGCAACCCGCGAATTTCTGAGGGCGGGTCAAACCTAAGTGCTCGATTCGTCTTCGCTCGGTGATGGTGTCAGTCTTGCGAGGGAATCCCACCCTCCCATGCGTCGACTGGCTTTCGCCCTCGTTCTGGCCGTGACCTCTGCTTGCCCGGGCCCGGGAACCGACGGTTTCGAAGACCACGCGAAGACCGAAATCAAAGCGGTGAGCGACTTCGAAGCGCTCGCCATCACCGAGCACGGTCGCACTTCGGGCAAGTTCATCATCACCGGCTTCGGCAGCGACAAAGAGGCGGTGCGCTACCTCGACAACTCGTTCTACGCGCTGCACGACGAGTGGTACTGGTTCCGGTTGCTCAACGGCCAGCGCATCCCGGGACGCGAGGGCATCGTTCCCGTCACCGGCCACGAGTTCGCGACCATCGCCGACATCTACGCGTGGGCGAAGAAGGAGACCGTGTTGCCGCTCGACCTCCGCTGGGTCGACGGAGATCGCCTCTACTCGCCGCGCTTCTACGACCTGGGCCTCTTCGTTCCTCCGCGCGCGTTCGGCCTCGGCACGTTGATTCACGTCATCGCGAGCGGAGACCGGCCGGAGCGCTGGGCGTTTCAGCTCGAGTTCTCCGACTCGCCGTCACACGCCGAGCTGGTGCGCTTCTTCGCCGAGCTCGAGAAGACGTTGCCCGCGGGCATCGGTTCGCAGGTGGTGTGGGTGGTGCGCTCGCCGCAGCAGGAAGTCATCGCGCAGGACATCGAGTCGAAGCAGCTGCAGTACTTCGACCGCATCATCCGCCTGAAGGACCTCACCGCGCCGGGCGAGCTCGAGGTCTACAACGACGGCATCACCGCGGGCCGGCTGCGCGTGAAGCGAAGTGGCGAGTCGACGGACGACACGACCTCGACCGACATCTTGCTGCTCGAAGACGTGCCCGACTTCCTCCCGCAGTGCGCGGGCGTGGTGACCGCGGTGCCGCAGACGCCGCTGGCGCACTTCAATCTGCTCGCGAAGAACCGCGGCATTCCCAACGCGTATCGCGCGGGCGTCATCGATGATCAGGAGCTGCTCGACCTCGCGCGCTTCCGCTCTCCGGTGGTCGTGAAGTCCACCGGCCCCGGGCAGTTGATCATCAAGCCCATCAGCGAAGCGCAGTACTCGGTGTGGCTGCAGAGCCAGCGCAAGCCGGCGGCCGCGGTCACGCAGGTCGACATCGCCACGCTCCCGTACACCGTCGACCTGCGCACGCTCTCGGCTGACGACTCCGACACGCTGCGGCCCGGCATCGGCGGCAAGGCGACCGGCTATCTCGGGTTGCTCGCGGGCGCTCCCAACGCCACGCCTGACGCGGTGGGCGCCATCAGCATTCGGCCGTACGTCGAGCACCTCGCGCAGTTCCGGCCGCGGCTCGAGGCGATGCTGGTCGCTCCGGGGTTCAACGAAGATCAACGCGTGCGCTACCTCGTTCTCGAGGGCGAGACGTCATTCAACGAGACGCACACCACTCCGGCTGATCAGACCTTCCTGCAGGAATTCACAGCCGCGCACCCGCCCGGCGACACGCTCGGCGACCTGGTGCGTGACGGCGGCGTGAAGCAGCTCATTCGCAAGACGCCGATGAACGCCACCACGCTCGCGACCCTCACCGCGGCGCTCCGTGCGCAGTTCGGCCACTACTCGTACCTGCAGGGCCTGCGCTTCCGCTCGTCGTCGACCGCGGAAGACATCGAGGGCTTCAACGGCGCGGGCCTCTACGACTCGAACACCGGCTTCCTCGACGCGCAGCTGCAGCCCAACAGCGGCGACCAGAAGCAGACCATCGAGTGGGCCATCAAGAAGACCTGGGCCTCGTACTGGACCGCCGAGGCCTTCGAAGAGCGTGCGCTCGAGAACATCGACCACCTCTCGGGAAACATGGCGGTGGTGGTGCACGCACGCTTCGACGACGACAAGGAGAAGAGCAACGGCGTGTTCCTCTGCACCGTGAAGAACGGCACGGTGGTGATGGAGCTCAACGTGCAAGCCGGAGCGGTCAGCGTCACCAACCCGACCACCACCGCGCTGCCGGAAATCGATCGCGTCACGCTCGCAGCGGGAACGTCGACTCCGGTCATCGAGCGCATTCGGCCGTCGACGCTGGTGCCGATGGGCACCGTGTTGCTCACCGACGCCGAGCTGCTCGAGACGTTCGGCCACGCGAAGGCGGTCACCACGCTGTGGCTCGAGCGCGAGAACACCGGCAAGCCCGTCGCGCAGCAGTCAGCGACACAGGTGTTGGACTTCGAGTTCCGTCAGGTGCCCGAGGGCTGGCCGGCGCTCAGCATGGGAACGCCGTTTCCCGCGCGCGTGGTGTTGAAGCAGACGCGCTCGCTCGAGCCGGGCATTCGCGGGTTGTCGGCGGAGCTCGCGGCGATGCCGTTCCCGCGCGACATCTTGAATCGCTCGCGTCGCGTCGAGCGCCGCACGTGCGAGTCGGCGAGCTTCACCGCGGTGGTGCTGGAGGCGCTCACCAACCCGCTTGCGACGCCTGACGTCGGCTACTCGGCGTTGCCGTTCACCGCGCAGGTGAGCATCACCATGAAGGCCGATGTCCCCGGCATGGGGCTGGCGACGGGCCAGGTGATGACGTTCGATCATCTCGCGCTGCAGGACCCCACGCACCCCGAGCTGCCCGCGCGCTGGAGTCTCGTCACCAACGTCACTTCAGGTCGCGAGCTCACTGCGATTCAGCTGCGCGAAGGCCGCTTCCAGTTGAGCAAGGGCTCGCTCTCGCATCTGGGCATGGAGCTGTCGTGCTCGGTCGAAGTGCTGCGCAGCACGCCGACGGAGTTCCTGCTCAGCCTGCTCCAGTGAGTTAGATGCGCGTGTCATGCGCGCGATGACGCTGGACGACTACTCGATGCAGCCGCGGCTCAAGGAGCTGCCGGCGCCGACCCCCGGCCCCGACGAGGTGTTGGTGCGCGTTCGCGCGACGAGCGTGAACCCCATCGACTGGAAGCAGGGCAGCGGCAAGGCGCGGCCGATCTTGTTCGCGCGCTTTCCAGACTTCATTCCTGGCTACGACCTCGCGGGAGAAGTGGCGGCGCTCGGCGCGAACGTGAAGGGCTTCAGCGTCGGGCAGCGCGTGCACACGCGGTTGCTCAGCAAGAACGGCGGAGCGAACGCCGAACAAGTCGTCGCGCAGCTCGACGTGCTGCGGCCGATGCCGAGCGGAATCGATTTCGGCGAAGCCGCTGCGTTGCCACTGGCGGGCATGACGGCGTTGCAGGGCCTGCGTGATGGGTGCGGGCTGAAGCTCGAGGGAGCGACGGAGCGGGTGTGCATCATCGGCGCGTCGGGTGGCGTGGGGCACTTCGCGGTGCAGCTCGCTCGCGCGATGGGCGCGCACGTGACGGGCGTGTGCAGCACGCGCAACGTCGAGCTGGTGCGGTCACTCGGTGCTCAGGAAGTCGTCGACTACACGAAGAGCGACGTCTGGCAGGGCGTCGCTCCGTTCGACGTCATCTACGACTGCGTCGGCAGTTCTCCGGGAGATTGGCTGGACCGACTCACGCCGCAGGGACGCTTTGCTTCGTGTCTGCCCGGGCCGGGCGTCTTCGCGCACGCGGCGCTGAATCTGGTGCGAGGCCGCAAGGTGACTCCGGTGTTGCTGAAGCCGAACGCGGTCGACCTCGGCGTGCTCGATGGTTTCGTGGAGCGTGGAGCGGTGCGCGTCGTCATCGACTCGCGCTTTCCGCTCGAGAAACTGCCCGACGCGTGGGAACGCAGCGCATCGGGCCGTGCAGCGGGCAAGATCGTCATCGATCTCCCGTAACCACCTGATTCACCTGACTCTTTCCGCCCCCGCACGGTGGTGCTCCAGGCCTCGTCCTCGGAGCATGACGATCAGGACGATTCAGAACGGAACGACGCTCGGGAAGATGGTCGCGGCGCACAACCGCGAGTTCAAGACGACGCTCACCGTCGATCAGGTCGCCAAAGCGAACGGCCTTCAGAACGTCGACAAGATTCAGGCGGGCGGGAAGCTGCTGTTCCCCGACAAGTTCGAGACCAACGCGCCGACGTCGGTCATCAAGAACGCCGAGGGCGGCAAGACCCAGCGCAACGGAGTGAAGGAACAGGTCGACGTGAAGATGGGCCCCGACGCGCCCATCACCACCGAGCCCGGGAAGATCTCGACGACGATTCAGAATCGGCCGCTGGAGAAGTTGCCGGAAGCGCCGAAGACGAAGCAGCCGGAATTGATCAGCACCGAGGCTGGCAAGGTCTCGACGACGATTCAGAATCGGCCGCTGGAGAAATTGCCGGAAGCGCCGAAGACGAAGCAGCCGGAGTTGATCAGCACCGAGGCTGGCAAGGTCTCGACGACGATTCAGAATCGGCCGCTGGAGAAATTGCCGGAAGCGCCGAAGACGAAGCAGCCGGAGTTGATCAGCACCGAGGCCGGCAAGGTCTCGACGACCGTTCAGAACCGCCCGCTCGAGAAGCTGCCCGAGCCGCCGGTGAAGACCACGCTCTCGCTGAGCGAGTTCCTCGCCGCCAACAAGGACCAGAAGCTCTCGGTCGATTCGCTGCGTCGCAAGGGCGTGAACGCCGCGTCGTCCGACCTGAACGGCGACGGCGTCATCGCCGGCGCGAACGAGCAGACCTCGCTCTTCCGCTCCGCGGAGAAGGCCGACAAGCAGAAGGACGACAGCGCCGACCTGACGAACACCACCGTCGCGAAGAACTTCGACCGCATCGGCTCGGCGCAGCGGCTGAAGGTCGCGCCGTACACGTCGCTCGATCTCTCGCGCGTGAAGGAGACGCTCACCAAGGGCACCGCCGAGCGCCTCATGACGGTGAACCCCGACACCGCGAAGTACCTCGGCCTCTCGCCTGGCTCGACGGAGTTCACGGTGTCGACGCCCATCGACGAGACGCGCGACATGGGCAACCGGAACAACAACGTCACCATCTACCGCGACGCGAAGACCGGTCAGTATTTCAAGGAGTACAACAACGACGCCGACAAGAAGAACACGCCGATGGTGCCGCTGACCGCCGCCGAGAAGAAGCTGCTGACGAAGCTCAACCCCTCGGAGATCAGCGGCAACACCGACCCGAACACGCAGAAGATGTTCAACGAGCTGTTCGGCAGGAAGTGATCACTTCTTGATCAACGGCGCTCCGAGCGCGGTCGGTCGCTTCGCCTCGGAGCCCATGTCGCCATCAGCCGGTCGCGCGCCGAAGAAGAGCTGCGCGCCGTCGCGCTTGAGCAGGTCGAACTCGCGGCCGTACTTCTCGACGCTGGCGACGAAGCTGCAGCCCGTCTTCGTCACGTCCTTCGCCTTGCCGGGCGTGAGTCCGCAACCGTCCATGCCGAAGCCCTTCGCCGCGTCCTTCGCGTGCAGCGTCACGCTCTTCTTCTTGAACTCGAACGTCGCCTCGCTCGCGCCGGGCACGCTCTTCGAATCGCCCGTCGCCTTCCACCCGCCCTCGAAGTTCATCGCCACCAGCGGCGTCTTGAGCTCCTTGTCCGCGTAGATGGTGAAGGTCAGCGCCCAGGTGGAATCGGTGAGGGTGAAGTCGCGCGTGCAGAACGAGCCGTTGCCCATGTCTTCGGCGGCGGCGCTCTTCCACGAGCCCTTTACGTCGGGGGAACCAGACAGCAGGAGTGCAACCAGGAGTGTGGTGGTCATGCGCGGCATGGTGCGTCCGCCTTGCGCATGAAGCCAATTCATGGCGTTGATGGTGCTCATGAACGCCATCGATGGAGTTGACTGGAACCTCTGGCCGGTGCTCGGGCTGCTGCTGGAGACGGGCAGCGTCACCGAGACGGCAAGAAGGCTGGGTCGCACGCAGTCGGCGGTGAGCCACTCGCTCAAGGCGCTGCGTTCGGCGCTCAACGACGAGCTGTTCGTGCGCGTCGGCGGGAAGTTCGAGGCGACTCCGCGCGCACGCTCGCTCGAGGCGCGAGTCAGAGACGTGCACGAGCGCGTGGGCTCGTTGCTGGCGGCCGAGGTGTTCGACCCGCGCACGCTGGAGCGCACCTTCAAGCTGCTGCTGTCCGACTACGTACAGCTCGTGGTGTTGCCGCGGCTGATGGAGTCGTTGCGCGAAGAAGCACCGCGCGTGCGACTCGACGTTCACTTTCGCAGTGACGCGATGGCGGCGAACCTGAGCGACGTGGCGGCGGCGAAGTACGACGTGTCGGTGGCGCCGATGGTCGACGCTCCGGCGGGAGTGGTGCGGCAGAAGCTGTTCTCCGACGAGAACGTGTGCGTGCTGGGCCAGCGCAACCGCGCCCTGCAGCGGTGGACGCCGAAGGCCTTCGCCGAGCTGCCGCACGTGCAGATCTCGGCGCGCGGGCTCGGGCCTGATTTCGTCGACTCGGCGTTGGCGAAGCTGGGGCTGCGGCGGAACGTCGTGTTGCGCGCTCCGCACTACGGCACGGCGCCCGCGATGGTGCTGCACGACGACAGCGTGGCGGTGGTGCCGAGACGCGTCGCGGAGTCGTGGCGCGAGGTGCGCGGCCTGGCTGTGGTGGACGCTCCGCTGCCGCTGCCCGGCTTCACGATGGCGCAGTACTTCCCCGAGCTCCTGAGGCGTGACCCGGTGCATCAGTGGTTCCGTCGCCTCGTGCAGCGCGCGGTCGAGGAGCCGAGTAGCGTCCAGGCTCGTGCACGCGTCGCTGCCCATGCCCGACGACCCTGAAGCGTCGATTGCGCGTGCGTTGTTCATTCGTGACCTCGAGCAGCCGCTGCGGCAGTTCTGGACGCGCGAAGCGGCGGCGCTCGGCGAAGGCGTGGACGACGATGATCTTCGTGAAGTCGATGCGCGCTGGAGAAAGCTCGCACGCGAGGGCGTACTGTCGATTCTGCACTCGACGTCGAACGTGACGCGCAAGGTGCTCGACGTCGTGAATCGCTTCCCGACCGAAGAGCGCGACTACGCGTGGTCAGTGGAACGGGCGCGATTGTCGGATCCTTCCGAGCAACAACGAGTCGAGGATGCCTTCGCTGCGCAGATGCTGGGGCCCGGGTTCTCGAGCGACGTTGGTTGGATCGTGCGACTCAATCGGCTGCGCCAGCAGGGTGACAACCTGCGCGAGCGCTGGCGCGCGTGGAACCGGTCCGACGCGCGCGTGAAGGAATTGACGCTGCCGCGCGACGTTGGGCTCGAGCAGGCGGTGATCGAACAACCGACCTCACTCGAACGCCGACTGCTCTACGCCGAGTGGCTCGCTGAGCAGAACGGCGGCGCGAGCCTCGGTGAGTACATTCAGCTGTCCGCTGCGAACGCGACGTCGTGGCGTGCGGAGTTGCTCGTGGAGCACGACTGCAGCGTGGTGGGTCCGCTCGTGGGCAGCGCGGTCTCTCTCGATTGGCGGCTCGGTTTCATCTGCGCGGCCACGTCGTGGACCTCCGAATTGCGGTTGCTCTTCACGCACGCCGCGGCCTTCACGATCGAACGGGTGGAGCTGATTCCCGACGAGTCGTTCACGTTGCCGGCGCGGGCTCCGTGTTTGAAGGTGGCGAGTGTTCTCGTGAAGGAGTCGCTGGAGTCCGATGCTGCACGCCGCCTTCGCGACGGACTGCGTGAACTCGCTGACGTGGCGCCGCTTGCCGAAGTGATCATTCAGCGCGGCAACCGTCGAATAGCTCGCAACGTCGAGCTGAGACAGTTGCTCGAGGAAATTTCGTGGAAGGTGAAGGTGACGGAGGTGTTCGATGAGTGACCGCAGTGCAGCCATCGCCCTCGTGCGGCGCGGACCCGATGGGACGCCGCAGGTCCTCATCGTTCATTTCGGTGGGCCGTTCTGGGCGAAGAAAGACGCCGGCGCGTGGGGCCTGCCCAAAGGTCTCATCGAAGCGGGCGAAGAGCCGCTCACCGCCGCGCGGCGTGAATTTCTCGAGGAGACGGGCTCGCCCGCGCCCGGAGGTCCCGCAACTCCGCTGGGAGAAGTGACGCAGAAGAGCGGCAAGAAGGTCGTCGCGTTCGGCCTGGTGGGCGACTTCGACGTCGAGACGCTCGACTCGAACATCATCGAAATCGAACACCCACCTCGCAGCGGCAAGCGCATCAAGATTCCCGAGGTCGACCGCGCCGAGTGGGCTTCGCTCGAGCGCGCGCGCGTCGCCATCAACCCCGCTCAGATTCCCCTCGTCGAGAAGGCGCTCACTCTGGTCTAGCCATGCCGATGCTTCGCGGTTCCTGTCACTGCGGTGCGCTCACGGTCGAGCTGGCGACCATGCGCGAACCGCATCAACTCCCGGTGCGGCTCTGTGGCTGCACGTTCTGCAAGAAACACCGCCCGCGCTACACGTCGGACCCCGAAGGGCTCGTGGTGGTGCGCTTCGCAGACGAGTCGAAGGTGATTCGCTACCGCTTCGGTCTGCGGCTCGCCGACTTTCTCATCTGCTCCGCGTGCGGAGTCTTCGTCGCTGCCGTCGAGACCGGTTCCGCGGCGCGTGCGGTCATCAACCTCGACGTGCTCGAGCGCGCGGAAGGCTTCACGGCTGATCCGACGCAGTTCACGGCCTACGACTCCGAAGATGCCGAGGCGCGCCGCGCTCGCCGCGCGAAGAATTGGACGCCCGCGCGCATCGACGTCACGCCCGGGTGACTGCAAACGCCGTTGGTTCGGATGTGCCCGATTTCCGGGCGGGGCGCGGTGCCTCTCCACACCACTTCGCGCCTCATTCCTTTACATCGCGCGAGTGATTGCAGCGTTTGCGGAGCAGGCATTGTCGTTGCTCTCTGCTCCACGCCTTGAGCACCTCCACCGAGCTCCGGATCCCGACGCAGACCTTCCTCCTCCCGGGCCAGGAGTTCTGCATCGGTCTGCCCTGGGACCGCGCCGAGCTGCCGAAGCACGGCCGCATCGCCGAAGCGAAGTCGCCGCTCGCGCGCCTCACGCTGCGCGGTGACGGAGCGAAGGCCGACCCGTTCGAGGGTTTCGAGCTCGGCTCGTGCACCGTGCTGCGTCGATTGTCCGACGGCGGAGCGAAGACGCTGCTCGCGGTGCGCCGTGAAGAAGGTGTCACGCCGGCGCTGGTCGTGATGCGCCGGCTCGAGCTGCCCGAGGTGCTCGCGCGCGACGTTCGCAATCACGCCGAGTGGGCGGGCCACTTCACGCACCCCGCGCTGGTGCAGGTGTTCCCCTGCGAGACGAGTGAAGAAGGTGTGTTCTGGGTCACCGAGCTCGCCAGCGGCGCGACGCTCACCGAGCTCACCGTCGCGATGAAGAAGAACGGGCAGTCGGTGCCGCTCGGGCTCGCGCTCGGTGCGGTGCTCGACGTCGCGCGCGCGCTCGGTGAATTGCACTCGCACGGCGCGGCGCACGGTCTGGTGAGCGACCAGTCGGTGGCGATTGGCTTCGATGGTTCGGCGCGGTTGCACGACACCGGCTTGTTCCGCTGCATGGGGCAGGGCGCTTCGTGGCTCGAATTGCGTGAGGCGATGGCGGCGTTCTTCGCTCCGGAGCAATTGCTCGAAGGTCGGCTGCCCGACCCGAAGGCCGACGTGTATTCGCTCGGCGCGGTGCTCTACGAGTGCCTCACCGGCGAGAAGGTGCGCAAGGCGAAGTCGTTCGACCAGCACTTCAAGCTCGCGAGCGAGGGCCACTTCATTCCCGCGTCGCGCCTGAACGTCACGGTGAACGCGCAGCTCGACGAGGTCATCTCCCGCGCGCTGAGCGCTGACCGCTCGAAGCGCTACGCCAACGGCCGTGAGTTTGCGCTCGCGTTGAGCGAGGCCGCGGCGGCGTTCACGTGGCGAAAAGAACTCCGCGCGCAGTTCGTCGCGCGTCACTTCGAGCCGCGCCGCAAGGAAGAGGAGTCGCTGCGCGCGCAGCTGCCCAAGCTCGACCCGATGCCGGTGCGTGCGCCGACGCCGATGCCGACGCCGGACGCTTCTGCTGCACTCGGCCCCTCTCCCCGCTTGCAGGGCGAGGGAGTCACGGCTGCGCCGCCGCCGCGCGTGCAGTTGTTCGAGGCGGTCGCTCCGTCGCGCAAGCGCAAGAAGAACGTGCCGCCGCCGAAGCGTCGCTGGCCGGTGCTCGCCGCGTTCGTGGTGGGGCTCGCCGGAGTCGCTGGCGTGATGGTGTTGCCCGAATTGCTGGCGCCGCCTCCCGCTCCGCCGAAGCCGCCGCTGGTGTGGCTCGACGACGCGCAGACTGAAACGGTGAGCGTGGCGTTCGAGCAGCCGACGTCTTCGCGCGCCGAAGCCGAAGCGACCTACGAGCCCGAGTTGCTCGCGGTTCCCGAGTCTGTCGCGACGGCGCAAGCGAAACCGATGAAGGCCATCGCGAGCGCGAAGAAGAAGCGCACCAGCCGCAAGAACGACGACGCGCCGGTGCCTCCGTGGTTGATGGCGAAGAAGTCGCGCCGCCGCTGAGCTAGATCTGCGGGCGCATGCTCACTGCTCTCGCGCTCTCGTTGGTGCTGCACGGTGCTCCGCTGTCGTTCACGCAGGGCGAATTTCTCGGGTGGACCGCCGACGGCGAGACCTACGCGTGGACCAACGAGTTCAACGGCAAGAAGACGTTCGGCTGGCGTGAGGTCACGACGGCGCGCGGTGACGAGCAGGACGTCACCGGCCTCGAGGAATGGAAGAAGACGCACGCGCTCACGAAGAGCACCACGCTCGACGGCGTGAAGGTCACCATCAAGGCCGACGGCAAGGCGGCGACCACCTTCGGAGGCGCGGGCAAGGCGGTGAAGCTCGAGCTCATCGCCGAGAAGGGAAAGAAGAAGTTCACCGGCAAGAGCATGATTGCGGACTACGTCGGCAAGAAGGTGCGCAAGGCGAAGGTCGCCGCGTACCCCGACCCCACGGGGCGCATGGTGGTGTTCGTCATCGACTTCGAAGCGGGTGATGGCGAGCCGGCGACCAGCGAGATGGTCGAAGTGAAGCTCGAGTGACGCGGCTCGTGTCGGCGTGGTTGGTGATGTCGAGCGCGGTGGCGCTGGCTGATCAATTTGTGCTGACCGAAGTGACGTACACGCACTCGGCGACCACCACGACCGACTCGCACTACCGCGTCGATCCGCTGCCTGGCACGCCGAGCAACTGGGTGTCGCCCATCGACTACTCGCACGGCACGGCGGTGGTGCGCCTGCAGGTGTTCACCAAACCGACGACGACCGCGACGCGCTACCAAATCTGTTTCGAGGCGACGCCGAGCTACGCGTGCACCGACCAGGCTCCGGCGTACACGACGCCCGGCGTCTACACGTGGACCACGTCGTTCACGAATTTCTACCAATACAACCAGGTCGACTGGTCGCAGGGCACGCGACGCGTCGCGCTCATCTTGAAGGACACGATGAACGTGAAGCCCGCTCCGGAAAACGTCGGTGCGACGGTGTCTGCGCTCTACATGCCGACCGATTTGCGCGTGACGGTGACCATCGTCTCGCCGGGTGGAACGTACGTGCCGCCCGACGCAGGCTTCGATGCGGGCATGGTCGTCGTCGACGCAGGAACTCCTGACGCGGACTTCGACGCAGGCGGAGTCGACGCGGGAACTCCAGATGCGGGAACTCCCGACTCTGGGATCGAAGACGTCGATGCGGGCGAAGAGGCCGACGCGGGCGTGGAGACTCCGAGTGAGCCGAGCGACGAGGGTGTGCGTGGCTCCTGCTCCACCAGCCCGGTGGCGGTCTTGATTGCCGTGTTGTGCTGGCTGCGACGACGGTACGCTCGCGCGCGATGAGCAGCGCCCTCACGTTGGAGCAAGTTCTCGCGCTCCACCCCTGGCCCGCGGAGTTCGCGAAGGAGCCGCGCGTCGAGTGGCTGTGGCACTTCGAGGTCGACCTCCCCGTCGAGAAGGTGTGGCCCATCGTCGCCGACAGCTCGCGCATGAATCGCGCGCTCGGCGTGCAGGAAATGAAGTTCGAGGACCGCGGCTCGGAGCGCTGGGGCAGCTCGGCGCCGCTGGGCATCGAGCAGGAATGGCTCGAGGTTCCCTGGAACTGGGTGTCGGGCGAGTGGATTGAGTCGCTGCGCGTCTACAAGCGCGGGTTCAGCAAGGCCGTGTTCGGCGTGTTCGTCTTCACGCCGCTCGACGAAAAGCGCACGCGCGTGTCGGTCTACTTCGGCGCGGTGCCGCGAAATTTCTTCGGCAAGTTCATCAACAAGCTCGGCTTCCCCACGCTGCAGAAGGACTTCGTGCGCGTGTTCAAGGAAGTGACGGAGCAGCTCAACGCGCTGCAGCCGGTCTTCGAGCTTCCTCCGGCCGACCCGCTGAGCGCCGACGCCGAGGGCCGCATCGCGCAGATTCGCGCCGAGCTGGTGAAGCACTCGCTTGACGTGAAGCTGGTCGACAAGCTCGTCGAATGGATTCGCACCGGCGATGAAATCGATCTCTTCCGCATTCAGATTCGCGAGCGCGCGCGGGCGTGGAAGGTCGACGAGCAGGAATTGCTCCGCGTCGCGCTGCACGCCACGCGCGAAGGCCTGCTCGAAATCAGCTGGGACCTCATCTGCCCGCACTGCCGCGGCCCGACGAGCAAGTCCGAAGAGCTGGGCGAGCTGAAGGCCAGCGGCAGCTGCGAGGTGTGTCAGATCGACTTCGGCTCCAACACGCCCGAGTCGGTGGAAATCACGTTCCACGTGCACCCGGCGATTCGTGAAATCGCCGTGCGCACCTTCTGCAGCGCGGAGCCGGCGAAGAAGGAACACATTCGTCTGCAGCGCGACCTGAAGCCCGGCGAGTCGTACGTCGTCGAGCCGAAGCTCGGCTCGGGCCGCTGGCGCCTGCGCACCCACGGCAGCAAGTCGTACGGCGTGCTCGACACGCACGAAGGTGTCACCAGCGCGCTCGAGTGGAAGGCGACCGAGCACCCGAAGCTCGAAGGCGCTCCGAAGCCGGCCATCAAGCTCATCAACGACAGCGCCGAGACGAAGCGCTTCGTGCTCGAGGCCGCCGGCTGGAACGACTTCGCGCTGCGACCCGCGCAGCTGTTCAACCTGCAGGAGTACCGCGACCTCTTCAGTGAGGACTACCTCGCCGCCGACGTGCAGCTGGCCATCGGCGAGCAGACGATTCTCTTCACCGACATCGTGGGCTCGACGGCGATGTACGCGCAGCGCGGCGACCCGGCGGCCTTCATGGAAGTGAAGAAGCACTTCACCGAGGTGTTCCCGCTGGTGGCGAAGAATCGCGGCGCGGTGGTGAAGACCATCGGTGACGCCATCATGGCTTCGTTCACCGACCCGCTCGACGCGGTGAAGACGTGCGCCGAAATTCACGCGCTGTTTCACAAGGACCGGCAGGACTCGGCGACGCGGCTGCGCATCTCGCTCAACACCGGGCCGTGCATCGCCGTGAAGTTGAACGCCAGCATCGACTACTTCGGTCAGACGGTGAACCTCGCGGCCAAGCTGCAGTCGCTCGCGGAAGCGGGAGAGGTCGCGCTCAGTGATTCGGTGTGGAGCGCGCGCGGCGTGCGTGAGTTCTTGAACGGCCGCGTGGTGGAAGACGTGGCGTACGAGTCGAAGGCACTCTCTGCGCCCGTGCCCGTGAAGCGGTGGAAGTGCTTCTGAACCTGGCGCGGTCTCTCTTCTTCGTGGTGCTGATCAGCGGCTGTGTTTCGAGTGGTCCGCTCAGTGAGACCGAAGCGCGTGCGCTCGCGACGCGCTCGTGGAGCGGCGCGACCGACGAAGTCTTCGACGCCACGTGGCTCACGCTCGAGCGGCGCGGCTTTCGCGTCGTTGCCGACGACCGCCTCGCGGGAACGCTGAGCCTCACGCGAGAAGGCCGCACGTGGAACGTCGACGTCGCGGCGCTGGGCACCGAGCAGCGCGTGACGCTCGCTCCGACCTCGAGGGTGACGCGCGCTGAATTGAGTTCGGTGCTCGACGCGCTCGAAGAAGGCACTTCGAAGCTGCTGCGCGCGTGGCACGAGCCGCCGGAATGGAAGTTCGACGGGCGCAAGAACGTGCTCTCGATTCCCGGCTTCGCGGTGAGTCCTCCGCTGGAATGGCAGTGGCTCGACTTCGATTTGTCGCGCCGCGTGGTGACCGTGCAGAAGGCGCGCACCCGCAACGTGCGCAACGCGACGATGTTGCTCGAGGTCGATCGCGTGCGACCGCAGTCGAAGTTGCTCGACACCGCTCGACAGACCATCGGCGCGAGCTTGTCCGCGCGGCAGCGACTCGTGTTCCCCGACTCGATGACGACGGGGACGATTCGCGTGCTCGACGGAACGACGGCCGAAGACGTCACGTGGTCCGGCAACGAGTGGACGCTCGACGCGTGGCAGGTGCGCGTGGTCGTCGCGTGCGCGGGGACGCAGTGCGTTCCGTTACCGCCTCGCCTGGAGTGAGTAGCATCGCGCTCCATGCGCATCGCTCTGGCGGGACTGCTGCTCGTCGTGGTGTCGGGCTGTGACTGCGGGCCCAACATCTCCTCGGCGCGCGGTGACTTGCAGGTCGTGCCGCTCGCGCTCGACTTCGGCAACCGCTCGCCCGGCAGCATGAACGACCTCACGCTCGAGCTGACCAACACCGGCAACGCGCCGCTCTCGCTCACCAACGCGACGCTCGAAGGAGACACGCGGCAGGCGTTCATGGTCGGCATGCTCCCGCCCACGCTCGAAGCCGGAGCGAGCTTCACCCTCAACGTTCGCTACCGCGCGCCGATGACCGAAGGAGCTGACGGCGCCACGCTGCTCATCGAGTCGAACGCGAGCACGTCGCCTCAGGTGCGCGTGTCGATTCTCGGGCGCTCGTTGCGCATCTTCATCGACGCGGGCCGGCCCGATGCGGGGACGCCTGATGCTGGAGAGACCGATGCCGGTGAAGCCGATGCGGGAACACCAGACGCGGGCGAACCCGACGCCGGAGAGCCGGACGCTGGAACTCCCGATGCCGGAGTGCGCGATGCGGGTTTCTTCGACCCCGACGCGGGCCCCGACGACGCCGGCTGCTACCCGCGCATTCCCACCGGCACGAGCTCGGTCACGTACCAGGTCGACATCGCGCACACCGGCGCGCAGCCGAATGATCTGCTCCGACTCCCGCTGTGCCGTCGCTGGTCGCGCGACCTGGGTGGAGCCGCCGGCTACCCGGTCGTCGCCGACGGCCGCGTGTACGTCGTCTCGCACACCAACCAGGCCGGTTACGGAAATCTCCTGTGGGCGCTCGATCAATTCACCGGCGCCGTGGTGTGGGGGCCGGTCGATTTGGGCGGCACGTACTGGTGGGCCGCGGCGGCGTACGACAACGGCCGCGTGTTCGCGATCAACGCCAGTGGCTTCATGACCACCGTCGATGCAGCGAGCGGCGCCGTGTTGTGGGCGCGCCAGGTGCCGGGTCAGTACTCGTGTGACTCCGCGCCGACGGCGGCGAACGGACTCGTCTACACGGGCGCCGCGGGCAGCGGCGGCACCGTGTACGCGCTGAACGCAGGAGACGGCGGCGTGCGCTGGACGATGCCCGTCGCGAACGGAAACACGAGCTCACCGGCGGTGACGCCGAACGGCGTGTTCGTCTCGTATGCGTGCAATCAGGCGTGGGGTTTCAATCCCTCGACGGGTGCGCAGCTGTGGCACCACTCGGGTGCGTGCTCGGGCGGCGGCGGGAAGAACGTGGCGGCGTACCAGGGCCGCATCTTCACGCGCGACTTCATGGGCAACCTGATGCTCGGCGCCACGACGGGTCTCGAGCTGGGCACGTACTCGAGCCGCTTCATTCCCGCGTTCTCGGGTGACGTGGCGTTCACCACGCCGGGCACGTCGGTGCGCGCGCTGCGACTCGACGGTGGCTCCATCGCGTGGACGTTCGACGCGGGCACCGAGACCATCAACACCGCGCCCATCGTCGTCGGCCCGCACGTCATCGTGGCGAGCGGCCAACATCTCTTCGCGGTGAACGTGATTGATGGCTCGCTCGCGTCGTCGTTCGCGGTGAGCGGGGTACGGACTCCCGACGAGCAGAACGTCTCGAATCCGCTCGCCGGGTTTGCCGCCGCCGACGGGATGTTGTTCGTCCCGGTCGGCAACGGCGTTGAAGCGTACTGATTACAGAGTCTCGAGGTACGCCACGAGGTCGTCGACGTCAGCCGTCGAGAGCGTGCTGGTCACGCCGTGCTTGTCGCCCGGGTTCTTCAGCACGCGCGCCTTGAGCGACATCGCCGAGCCGTCGTGCAGATACGGCGCGCTGCGCGCCAGACCCTTGAGCGACGGAACGTTGAGGCCCTGCATCACGAGGCCGTTGTCGGGGTTGATGCCCGAGAGCACCAGGCTGCCGACGTCGACGTTGGTGTTGTTGGTGAGCCACTGACCGGAGTGGCACGTGTCGCAGCCCGCGCGCGCGAAGACCTGTGAGCCGCGCGCAATCTGCTCGGGCGAGTTCTTCTGCAGGTACGGGTTTTCCGGAGCAGGCGCCGAGTCGACGTACGCGTTCAGCTGCGAGACCTCGATCTGCGACAGACCCTTGCCGCCCATGCGCGCGGTGATGGTGTGCGTGAGGAACGCCTGGAGGTCGGGGAACTCGCCGCTCCAGTGGAAGGGCGCGGTGGCCTTGATGCCGCGACCCGCGAGCGTCGGCGTCTGGCGCGGACCATCGGGGAACTGCCAGGTGTGGCCGTCGTCACGACCCTCGAGGTGGCAGCTGCTGCACGCGACCGACGCTTCGACCGCCGACATCATGCGGTTGTTGGCGTCGTGGAACATCTTGCGGCCGAGCACTTCGTCGGCCGGCAGCGTGTCGGGCGCGAGCGCGATCGACGTGCCCTGCAGGGCGAGCGTGCCGTCGTTCGCCGGCGAGAACTTCTGCAGCTTGTGCTCGTACTGGCTGTAGACGAGCGTGGTCTTGTTGTCGGTGAGGATGGCGACTCCGTCGGCGCCGGCACCAATCGAGGCCGTGCTGTGCACCGAGGGCAGCTGCACCTGGTTGTACGCGTACGGGCTGGAGCTCGCGGCCTGGTTCGGCTTCGCCACGTTGCGGTTCGCGCTGACGATGGCGAGCTTGCTCGATTCCTTGTTCACCACGAACAGCCAGTCACCGGAGCTGTCGACCACCGCCACGCTCGGGCCCTGAAGAATGGGCGACGAGTCGAAGCCATTCACCGCGAAGCTGGTCTGCGGGTGGTCGCCGGCGGTCGTCGCTGCGGTGCCGCCGATGGTGGCGTCGTAGCGGATGCCGTAGCCATAGCCGCTCACGTCATCGACCTGCGGGGTCAGCGAGCCGGTGCTGTTGTCGAGCGTGACGAGACCGCCGGTCGAGACCGAGCCGGCGAGCTGCGGGCCCTGGCCCTTGTAATAAGGCGTGTCGGGCGTGGGCTGCGTGAGGATGGGCGCTTCACGCGAGAGCATCATGGTCGCGAAGGCGCGCGTGCCGTCGGGGCTGACCGCGACGTCGGTCATCGCGCGCGGCGCGAACGAGGTGAGACCGTACGCGCTGCGCGGACCCTGCAGCGCCTGCGCGTTCAGCGCGCCGTAGAACTCGACGTTCGGCTTGCTGACGGTGCCGTTCGCGAGGTCGACCTCGACGAGGCGGCCCGACTTGTACTGGCTGATGACCGCGCGCTCGCCGCTGATCAACCCGAGGCCGCGCGGCTCCTCGCCGACCGGCAACACCCAGCGCTGCTCGCGCGTGGCGGTGTCGAACGCGGTGAGCGTGCCGAAGCTGGTGTCATCGGCCGACGTCGCCGAGACGACGTACAGCTTGCTGCCGTCGGCGGAGAGCTGCATGCCGACCGGGTCGACGCCCGTGGGGAGCTCGGCGACCACACTCAAGTCCTTCGGGGAGACGACGCTCACGCTGCGGCTGCCGCGGTTCGCGACGTAGACGGTGCCGTCGTTGCCGACCGAGACGCGGAACGGCTGGGCGCCGACCTTCACTTCGCCCTTCTTCTCGAGCGTCTTCGCATCGACCACGAGCAGCAGCCCGTTGTCGGTGTCGGCGGCGAACACGGTCAGACCGTCTTGAGAGACGGCGAGCGAACCTGACGCACGCGGGGGAACGGAAGGCTCGGCGCACGCACCGAGCAACATGAGCGCTGCGAGCAACGTCGAACGAAATGGGGTCATGGCGGGGAACCTCAGCGCATCGGCGTCGGCCACGCCAGATGCTGACGGTACAAAACAACGACAGACACTATGACTGTGCAGAGACCTGCACACCAGCGGCAACGAGCTGATCAGCGTTCGCGGCGTTGGTGAGGTCAATCATGCGGTGCGGAGCGAAGGCGTGGCCCCAGCGCGCGACCTCCATGTGGAGAAACAGTGCGACCGTCGGGCAGCCCACCGCCACCGAGAGATGCATGGGGCCGGTGTTGTTGCAGAGCGTGAGCTCCGCGCCGCGCATGAGCGAGGCGAGCTCATCAATCGTCGTCGCCGGCGCGCGCACCGCTCCCGGAGCGAGCTTCACCACCTCGTCGACCAGCGCCTCTTCGCCGGGGCCCCAGGTGACGAGCGGAGTCACTCCGCGCTCGAGCAGCGCGCGCGCTCCGGCGGCGAAACGCTCGGGCGAGACGCGACGAAAGCCGAGCCGCCCGCCCGGGTTCACGACGGCATAGCGGCCCTCGACCACGCGGAACTCGCGCGTCGGGCGAAACGAGAGCTTCGCGGGGCCTTCCATCTTCACCAGCGGCGAGCCGAGATGTCTGCGCTGCGCGGCTTCCGAGCGCGAATCGCGCATCGCAGCGACGCCCACGTCCATCAACCAGCCCGAGGGGAAGTTCGCCGGGCCGACCACCACCGACTTCGGGCCGCACGCGCGCGCGACGAGCGCGGAAGTCACGGACTCGAGGTCCCAGTTGCCGCAGTTGATGACCACGTCGAAGCGAAGCGCGCGCAGGGCGGAGAGCACGCTCCACTTCGCGAAGTAGT
Source organism: Archangium sp. (assembly GCA_047600485.1). Taxonomy (GTDB): domain Bacteria; phylum Myxococcota; class Myxococcia; order Myxococcales; family Myxococcaceae; genus Archangium_A. The sequence continues at coordinate 6,962,288 of JASGKS010000001.1, read as the reverse complement.
CGTGGAGCTTCGCGACGTTCGGGTGGCCGTCGAGCACGCGGCGCATTTTCGGGTGCGTCAGCACGTGCACTTCGTGGCCGGCGTTCGCGAGCGCGTCGATGAGCGGCGTGGTGAGGAGCGCTTCTCCGACGCGATTGTCGATGCGCACCAGCAGCACGCGCTGCTTCGCGCGGGCCGGCTCCACCGAACGGCGCGCACGCCACCACACGATGGACATCGCCACCGCGAGGCACACCTTCATCAACCACTCGAGGCGTTTGACGAGCCCGCTCACGTCAGCCGTGCGCCGTAGCACCGGGGTTCACGCGGCGGCACCTCATTTGCTGTGCGGCGGGACGTGCGACGTGCGTTCGGGGTGGTGCTCTTGTTGGCGCTGGTGGGATGCGAGCGACCGCGCGTGGTTGGCGTCGGTGAGGGTTCGCTCGAGCTGCCAGATTCGCTGCAGTTCCCCGCCACCGCCCTCGGATATTCGAGGGTCGCGGTGCTGCCCATCACCAACCGCACGCGCGTTCCAGTGACGTTGACGCCCTCGACGACCGCTCCGTTTTCGGTGCGCAATGAGGTGACCGTCGGCGGAGGCACCGAGGAGCGTCTCGAGGTCACCTTCAGTCCGACGGAAGCCGGCCTCAGCGACGGCGTGCTCGAGCTGGGTGGCGCGACGGTCGTGCTGCGCGGTGAAGGCGTGGAGCAGCAAGCGTGCGGTGCCGCCGGGCCGTGCGAGGTGGTGCGCTTCGACGCTGATCAACTGCGCTGCGTGCGCGAGGCAGCGGAAGAAGGGACGGCCTGCTCCGACGTCGCGGCGTGCGTCGACTCGGGCTCGTGTTCGTCCGGCGTGTGCATCGGCCGCGCGGCGCTTTGTGACGACGCCAACCCGTGCACCGTCGATTCGTGCGCCGTGGGTTCCGGTTGCCAGCACACGACGCTGCAGTGCACCGCGCCGACCGAGCCCTGCCTCGCCGCGCGCTGCGACCCGGCTCTGGGTTGCACCGTGGGGCCGGTCGCCGATGGTACGCCGTGTGGTGACGTCTCGTGCGAGCTCGCCAACGTCTGTCTCGCGGGTGCGTGCCGCGCGGTGACTCCGCCCGAGGGCTTCACGTGCGCCGAGGCTTCGCTCTGTCAGGGCGCCGGTGCGTGTCATCAACGCAGCTGCGTGCGGCCCGCGCCGGAGCCGCTCGAGGCGCGCTGGTCGTACGTCGCGACGGGACGCTGGCTGCGCTTCGACGGGCTGCACGACGACGCGGGCAACTGGTTCTGGGTGGAATGCGGGTCGCGCTGCGAGGCGGTGTCGTTCACCGCCACGGGCTTCGAGCGTTTCCGCCGCGACCTCGGGCCGACCACCGCGTCGGGCTCGGGCCAGGTGTTGGCCGGCGCGTTCTTCATCGTGTCTGCCAATGGGTTGCATGCGATTGATCAGCTCACCGGTCAGGAGGCGTGGAGCACGCTGAGCGGCGAGTTGGTGGAGTTGATGGCCGAAGACGGCTCGGGGCAGGCGTGGGCCGTCAGTCACACCACGGCGAACGGTTGGTCGCTGGTGCGCTTCTCCGTGTCGAGCGGTGCCGTGCTGGGCCGCGTGTCCTTGCCGGGGCGCACGCGCGCGTTGCTGCTCGACTCAGCGCACCGTGCGCACGTGGTCTCGACGCTGTCGACGACTTCGGCCTCGACGTACCTGCGCGTCGACGCGAACGGCACGACGAGCGGCCCGGTGACTATCGGTGAAGAGACGCCGCTGTACGTCGATGGCGAGCGGGTGGTGTGGAGCGACGACTCCGAGCGAAACACCTTCGACGGGCAGGTGGTGGTGCCACCCGGTCAGCAGCTGCCGCGAGCCTCGGGCGGGCTGGCGTCAGACGGCGCGCGTTGGCGTCTCGCGTGGGACGGCGCGCTGCGGCCTCCTCGGCTGCGCGTCGACCGGCGCGATGCCCGCGGCGCGGTGACCACGTTGCTCGACGATGCCAGTGACGGTTCGCAGTCGGCGTTCCTCACGCGCAACGGCTCAGCGCTCATCGTGAGTTCGTGGGACCGCGCGCGCGCCCAGCTGGTGCCGGCGGCCGGCGGCGCGGTCGAGCGCTGTGAGCTCAACGAGTCGGGCGGAGCGACCGTCTACGGCGCGGCGCTCGCGGGCTTCAACGGCAAGTGGCTGGCCCTCAGCCCGTCCGACATCGACATCCTCGACCATGTGCCGACGCAGCGGCTGCTGTTCTTCGAGGTGCCCGACCTCGGTCTCGCGGCGACGGGGTGGGTGAACGCGCACGGCACTCCGCAGGGCTCTCGCCGGCCGCGGTGACGTACGCGCAGACGCTGCGCCGTTGTTGTACGGTCTGCGTGACTCGTTTTGAGTGCAACAGTCTCCTTCCAGGGCATCGGTGCAAGTCCCGGCGTCGCCGTCGGGCACGCGTTCGTCCTCGACGAGAAGCGCGTTCGCACTCCGAAGATCAAGCTGACGAAGACCGAGACCGAAGCGGAAGTGCTGCGCTTCAAGACGGCCATCGATTTGTCCGACCGTCAGCTCGAAGACCTGAAGAAGCGGCTCGGCGAAGACGGTGAAGAGCACGGCCTCATTCTCGAGGCGCATCGCATGATGCTGCACGACCCCATGTTCATCGTGGAGGTCTCGCGGCTCATCAAAGAAGACACCATCAACGCCGAGTGGGCGGTGCGCCGCGTGTGCAAGCGGCTGCGTCACCAGTTCGACAACCTCGAAGACGAATATTTCCGCGAGCGGAAGAGCGACATCGAGTTCGTCGCCGACCGTCTGGTGCGCAACCTGATGGGCGAGGTGGTGGACCAGGAGCTCGAGGTGCCTCCGCACGCCATCGTGTGCGCGCACGACATCTCTCCGGCTGACGCGGCGATGCTGGTGCGCTCGGGGAGCATCGGCGCGTTCGTCACCGACCTCGGCGGCCAGACCTCACACACCGCCATCGTCGCGCGCGCACGTGAAGTTCCGGCGGTGGTCGGTCTTGGCAAGGCGTGTGAGTCGATTCGCAGCGGAGACATGGTCGCGGTCGACGGTCGCCGCGGGCTGGTGCTCGTCAACCCGAGCGAAGAACAGCTCGCGCTCTTCCGCGAGACGATGCGCCGGCAGCTGCAGAGCGAGCAGGCCGCGCTGCGCACCGCCGAATTGCCGGCCGTCACGCTCGATGGCGTGCGCGTGCGGTTGAACGGCAACATGGAATTCCCCGAGGAGATTCCGTCGCTGCTGGCGCACGGCGCCGAGGGCATCGGGCTGTACCGCACGGAATTTCTGTTTCTCAATCGCACGCACCCGCCGACCGAAGAAGAGCACTTCGAGTCGTACAAGCAGGTGCTCGAGGCGATGGGCAATCGGCCGGTGACCATTCGCACGCTCGACCTGGGCGGCGACAAGGTGCCGGGCAAGAAGCACGACAAAGAGAACAACCCGGCGATGGGCCTGCGCGCCATTCGCTACTGCCTCTCGCACCGGGAGCTGTTCCGCGTGCAGCTGCGCGCGCTGCTGCGTGCGTCGGCGTACGGCAACATTCGCGTGATGTTCCCGCTGGTGTCTTCGATTTCGGAACTGCGCGAAGCGCGCTCGGAATTGGAAGCGTGCCGCAGCGAGCTCTCGCGTCAGGGCGTGCCGGTCGGCAAGCGGTTCCCCATCGGAATCATGGTGGAGACTCCGAGCGCGGCGTGGATCGCGGACCGCCTCGCGCTGGAAGCCGACTTCTTCAGCATCGGCACCAACGACCTCATTCAATACTCGCTGGCCATCGACCGGCAGAACCGCGACGTCGCGTACCTGTACCGGCCGCTGCACCTCGCGATTCTGCGCTCGCTCGAGAACATCATTCGTGCCGGCAAGAACTCCGGCATTCCCGTCGCGATGTGCGGCGAGATGGCCGGTGACGCCGCGCTCACCATCGTGCTGCTCGCGCTCGGCCTCGAGGAGTTCTCGATGACCGCCGGCCAGATTCCGATGGTGAAGAACGTGATTCGCCAGATGACGAAGGAAGACGCGGTGAACATCCTCGAGCAGGCGATGAAGTTCAGCTCGGCCGAGGAAATCGAGCGCTTCATCAAGGCCGAGGTGGACCGTCGCTTCAACGCGGGCGAGCTCATCGGCACCACCGTGCCTGCGACTCAGAAGACCTGAGCTCGGTCGAGGCGTGATTCCTCACTGCAGTGCGCGAGCGTTGTGCGCGTGAGCGGCTCTGCTACCGCCGCGTGATGCGCTCATTCCTCTTCATCGTTCTCGTGGCAGGAAGCCTCATCACCGGCTGCGGCCCTTCGACGACGTGCAGCACCGCGAACTGCGACGGGTGCTGCGACCCGACGAGCGGCAAGTGCGTGACGGGCCGCGACACCGCGGTGTGTGGTCACGACGGCGCCGATTGTGTCGCGTGTCCGGGCTCACAGATGTGCGTCGCCAGCAGCCCGACCGGCACCGCTGGCGGGAAGTGCCAGTAGCTTCGGCAGCTCGGTCGACGCGTTGCCGAGCACCACGTGGTGGAAGCTCGCCGCGTTGGCGGGCGTGTCGGCGTTGACGAGCCAGGTGTCTGCTCCGAGCGAGCGCGCGGCGTCGACGAGCTGCGCTGACGGCGCGACGAGCCCGCTGGTGCCGGCGGCCAGGAACACGAAGTGCTTCGAGGTCGAGGCGCGGCGCATGAAGGCTTCGATGCGCTCCAGGTCGGCGCGCGCGATGCGCTCTCCGAACCACACCACGTGCGGACGCAGGAGCGCGAACTCACCGCGCGCGTGACAGCGACCGCAGGCAGGCAGTCGCTGCGCCTCGTAGCTGGCGGCGTCGTCGAACGGCTCGCGCTCGCAGCGTGAGCAGCGCGACTTGAAGAGATTGCCGTGCAGCTCGAGCAGCTGCGTGCTGCCGGCCGCGGCGTGCAGGCCGTCGATGTTCTGCGTGACGAGGAGCATGCGGTCGCCGAGGCGACGTTCGACTTCTGCGAGCGCGTAGTGCGCGGCGTTCGGTTTCGCGCTGGCGGCGGCGCGTCGCTCCGAATAGAAGCGCCACACGCGCGCGGGGTCGTGCACGAAACCGCTGAGCGAAGCCACACGCGCGACCGACTCGCCGTTCCACACACCGCCGCTGCCGCGGAAGGTGGGGATGCCGCTCTCGGCCGAGACGCCGGCGCCGGTGAGCACGAAGAGATGGGTGTCGGGATGATCGAGTCGCATGGTGTCGTTGAATCAAGTCAAATGGACTCTTAAGCGAGTCGCGCGTGCGGACTGATCAGCCTCGTGGTCCCTGACCGTCGATGTGGCATCGTGCGCCACCGCATGGCTCGACCGCTCAAGGCGAAGCGCTTCACCAGTGCACTCGTTCCGTACGTCCTCACGTACGCGCGCATGAGCGGGAAGGACCCGAAGTCGCTCGAGAAGAAGTACCTGCACGTGCGCACCGCCGATGGCATCGCGGCGCCCGAAGTGAGCCTCGACGAATTGGGTGCGTTGCTCGCCGATGCTTCGAAGCTGCTCGGCGACCCGTTGTTCGGTCTGCACTGCGCGCTCGGCATGTCGCGCGGCGCGTATGGGCTGCTGGAGTTCGGGCTGCGCTCCGCGCCGACGGGCCGCATCGCGATGGAGCAGCTGGCGCGTTACGGAGCGCTCATCAACCCGCTGGTGCGCTGGAGTCTCGAGGTCGATGGCGACGAGGTGGCGTTGCACCACCGCGCTCCGAAGAAGGGTGGCGTGGGGCGGCAGGGCAACCTCTTCACGGTGACGCGCATTCTGCAGATTGCGCGCGAGATGATGGGCGACGACGTGCTGCCGGTGCGCGCGTGGTTTGCGCACGACGAGAAGAGCTGTCCGGATGAGGTGGCGAAGTTCCTGGGCACCAAACACATCGCGTTCGGGCGAGCGAGCAACGGCATCTCGTTCTCAGCGAAGACGCTGGAGCGCGTGCCGACGGGCTCAGACGCCGAGCTCAATCGCGCGCTCGAGATGCATGGCGCGGCGGTGCTCGAGCGCTGTGGTGACGTCGACGACGCGTACGAGCGCGCTCGCGGAGCGGTCATCGAGCTCTTGCCTGATGGTGGTGCGACGCTCGCGAAGGTGGCGAAGCGGCTGCACGTCACTCCGCGCACGCTGCAGCGTCGGCTCGAAGAAAATGGCGGCTCGTTCGCCGCGCTGCTCAACGAAGTGCGTCGCGCGCAGGCGGAGCGATTGCTCGGGCACACCGACCAGCCTCTCGCGGAAGTGGCTGAGCAGGTGGGTTACGCCGACAGTGCCGCGTTCGTGCGCGCGTTCCGCACTTGGACTGGTGTCACCCCCGGCACGTTCCGTGAGCACTCCGCGGACTGAGTCTTGCGCTCCGTGGCCTATCGGTTCGATCTCGCTATCGTTGAGCGATGGCGAGTTCGTGTGCGGTGGATGGGTGCAAGCGGGAGATCAACAAGAAGGGTCACACGCTGTGCAAGCCGCACTGGAGTGCGCAACAGAACGGACAACTCGGGCGTTGCGAGAATTGCGGCGCGCTTACCGAAGCAGAACTCTCGCTGTGCTCGAAATGTGCCGCCCTCACGGAGTCGAGTAATCGCAAGGCTGGGCAAGGCGCGCGCGACATCGCAGATGCGCTTGCGAAGCAGAACCCTGTCCGCAGCTTTCTCAGCAGAGTGACAGGCGGACTCGTCAGTTCTCCGGATCGTTCATGGCGCGTCGGCGCCGAGTCTGAAGAAGCCGTTGGTCGAGAGCTGGCGAAATTGGGGAGCCAGTGGGTCGTGGTGCACGACCGCATGATTGGGCGACGCTGGAACGCTGATCATGTCGTCGTTGGCCCGCCCGGCGCGTTCGTGCTCGATACCAAATTTCGAAGCGGCGACGTGAAGACGAGCAAGCGCGGCATCGTTGTCGACGGGCGAAAGAGCGACATGGCGGAGCAGGTTCAGGAGCAGGCGCGAGAGATCAACGCGCGTCTGTCCGAAGTCGGCTTGAGAACCTGGATTCAACCCGTCCTGGTTTTTCTCGCAGATGTCCGAGGTACGCGCGAACCTGACGGCGTTCACGTCGTTGGTCTCGACGACCTCGTGGAATACCTCACACGACTGCCTCGCGAGCTTGCCGCGCGTGATGTGAAAGAAATCGGAACGGCGCTGCGCGACGACGCAACGTGGGAGTAACAGATTCGCGTCAGCTCATTTCGTCTTCACGAGATCAGCCACCGCGACGCAGCCGCCAATCTGCGAGTCCATCGCCTTCACTTCGTTCACCAGGTCGTTGAGCTTGTCGTACGGAAAGCCGACGTACTCGAGCGCCGCCTTCCAATCGCGCACGCCGTAGGGCTTCGTGCCTTTCACGAACAGCGCGAACACGCCGATGATGCCGCGCACCACGGCGGAATCAGAAATCACCGCGGTCTGCAGCGGCCGCTCCTTCACCACGTTGCGCAGCCCGAGCCGCATCGATGAGCTCGGCGTGCCGCCACCCGCGAAGACGATGAGTCGCCCCGGTTTTCCGGCGCGCGCGTTCAGATGCTCGCCGAGCTTCACGAGGTACGCGTCCCACTCTTCCTGCTCGGGGTTCGTCGCGTTCGTGACGAGCACCACCGTCTCACCAACCACCGCTGCGCGCAGGTTCGACATCGCACCGGAATGCTACGTGAAGTCACCGTGTGCGCAGGAAGTACAAGTTGCTCCCACCACGCGGCATCAACACGAAGCCGTCCAGTGTGGGCAGATAGCGGAAGCGTTTGTTGATGCCTGAGCCTGAGGTCGGCGTGACCCCCGGCAGGCCAGTCGTCGTCAGCACGCTGATGCTCCACGTGTTCGTCGCGTTGGGCGTGATGGCGTAGACCTTCCCGGTTTCACCACCGTGGTAGAAAAGGAAGCGGTCGTTCGCCGCGTCGAAGTCCATGCCCGCATACGTCGGCTGCGCGGCGATGAACTCCGTCAGCGCAGTGCTCGGCGTGAACGAAATCTCCACCGAGTTTCCCGTGGTGGTGTCGAGCTTGCGCGCGACGACGCCGAGGTTCAGGTCGTAGCCCTGACCGTCTCCGTACTGCAGGCTGAAGATGAGATTGCGCGCGGGCGCGGTGGCATGCGGAAAACGGCCGAGGCCCGGGCCCGTGCCTGGCGTGCTCCACGTGTTGGTCGACGGCACGAAGCGATTGCCCGAGGTGGACCACGCTGAACCCGCGCCGTCGATTTCCACCACGTAGCCGTTGAACGGCGTGATGTCGGCGAGCGTCTGGCGCGGCAGCCATTGGTTCGTCGTCAGGTCGAACGCGTCCATACCCGGGCCGGTCGGCGTGCCACCGCCGTAGCCGTAGCGACAACCACCGAGCAGCACCGCGTTTATCGACGGCAGGTAGTGCAGATGCGCGTACAGGTGACGCGCGGTGGGCAACCCGTCGGCGTAATAGAGAACGTCGGTCATCGGGTTCGCGCTCGCCGCGTGTCGCAACGTCCACGTCGGAGCGTCGGCCATCAGGTTCATGCTCACCACGCGGTTGTCGGCGCTGTCGCTGTGGCCGCCCGACGCCGCGATGTAGAGCTCGCCGGTCGCTTTGTTCTCGGCGAGCGCGCCCCAGGCGTCGATGGCTGCTCCGCCGGCGCCGCTGGTGTTGGGAATTTCGGTCCACTCCAGCAGCGGAAGGCCGACGCGCCACTGCGGCAACGTGAGGCCCGCGTCGGTGCCGGTGCCCGCGTCGACGTCACCGCCGTCCATCGCGGTGACTCCCGAGTCCACCATGCTGCCCGCATCGTCGCCCGACACCACACCGGGACAGCCGGTGCTGATCAACGCCGCCACGCAAAGACCGAAGACTCTGTGGCTCAATTCGGGCTCGCGATGACGGTGATGGGACCCGGCGTCGAGTACGGCTCGACGAAGAGGTAGTACGTGACGCCCGCGGTCAGCGTGAGCCCGATGTCTTCCGGGTCATCGACGTACGCGAGGCACGAGCCGTCGCACACCGTGCCAACCCACATCAACACGTCGGAGCCGCTCGTCTCGTGGAAGAACCACGTGCCGCTGGTGGGAGGCACGAAGCTGAACATCACCTCTCCGTTGCGCCGCGTGCTGGTGGTGCACGAAGGCAGCGGGTGCACGTCGTTCACCGCGCCGACGGTGGTGGAGTTCACCGAGACGCCGTTCGTCAACGGAGTGGCCGTCGCGCACGTGTCGTTCACCGGCGCCACGACCGAGTTCACGGTGAGCGTGTAGCTGCCGGAGTTCGTCATGTCGGTGCCATCGACGGTGACGAAGAACGGAGTCGCCGCCGTGCCACGCACCACCTGCGTCAACGTGCTCGACTGCGCCGACACGCAGCTCGCCGTCGCGCCGCACGCCGTCGAGGCCCAGACCGTCGGCGACCAACCGGTGGTGGTGGTGACGATGCTGAAGTTGCCCGACGACGCCGGCGTGAACGAGAACACGACGTCGCGGCCGTTCACCGCCAGCCCGCCGCACGTGGTGTTGAGCGTGCCGGAGTAGTCGTTGTTGGCGAACGACGTGGTGCCGTTGGCCGGAGTGCCGAGCGTGAGCGCCTGCGTCGCCGCGCAGGTGTCGTTGGTGGGCACGGTGCCCGCGAGCACTTCGACGGTGAACGCCGCGCGCTGCGAGTACGGCTCGAGGAAGAGCAACACCGGCACGCCCGCGGTGCCGTTGAAGATGAGCTCTTCGGGCTCATCGGTGTAGCCGCTGCACGTTCCATCGCACGCGCTCGAGGCCCACATCACCACGTCGGCCGAGGTCGTCTCGCGGAACACGTACGGGCCGGTCGTCGGAGGCGTGAAGCTGTACACCACGTCGGCCGCGCGCCGCGTCGGTCCGCACGCGGTGACGGGGTTGAGGTCGTCGGCCGCTCCGATGGTGGTGCCGCTGGTGGGCATGCCGACCGAGATGGTCTGCGCAGTCGCGCACGTGTCGTTCGCCGGCGGCGTGATGGGCTCGACCGAGATGCCGAAGTCAGCCGGGCTCGTAGCCGACGTTCCATCGACCGTGAGGAACACCGGAACGCCCGCGGTGCCGCGGAACACGAAGTTGGAACCGATGGCCGGCTCGACCGCGACGCAGGAATTCGAATCGCCGCACGTGGTGCTGACCCAGGTGTCGGTCGCTCCGTTGCTGGTGGTGACCGTCACGAAGTACGAGCCGGTCGTCGCGGGCGTGAACGTGTAGACGACGTCATTGCCCGGCACCGCAATCGACGAGCACGCCGACGAGAGCGGACCCGCGTAGTCGTTCGCCGCGCCGAGCGTGGTGGCGCTCACGGTGGTCGAGACGGGGAGGGTGACGGCTCCGGCGCAGGTGTCGTTGGGCGGCGTGACGATTTGATCGAGCGAAATCGTGAACGAGGTCGCCGTCGTGTAGGGCTCGACGAAGAAGAAGTATTGCGTGCCGGCGGTGAGCGCGACCTGCATCGACTCCGGCTCATCGGTCTCGAGCACGCAGGTGCCGGTGCAGCCGGTGCCGACCCACATCACCACGTCGGCCGAGGTCGTCTCGCGCAGCACGTAGTTGCCGGTGCTCGACGGCGTGAAGCTGTAGACGAGCTCAGGCTGCGTGTACGGCGGGCTCGCGCACGACGCGAGGAGCGTCACGTCGTTGATGGCGTTGCTGAGCGAAGCCGTCACCGGCGTGCCGAGCGTGAGCGGTGCCGCGTTGGCGCACGTCTCGTTCGCCACCGTCGCGATGGACGTGACGTTCAAGGTGTACGCGCCCGGGCTGCTCGTTGAATCGACGACGATGAACACCGGCACGCCCGCGGTGCCGCGGAAGTTGAGCGCGGTGCTCGAGCTGTATTCCGGCGCCAGACCCGCGCAGCTCGCTGCCGCTCCACAGGTGGGGGCGAGCCACACGCGAATGCCCGCGAAGCCGGTGATGCCGAGACGGAATGAGCCGGTCGTCGCGGGCGTGAAGACGTGCACCGTGTCGGAGCCGGGCAGCGTCGCGCCATCGCACAGCTGCGAGAGCGCCGTCGCGTAGTCGTTCACCGCGCCCACCGTCGAGCCGGAGAACGGCGTGTTGAGCGTCAACGTCACCGGCGCCGCGCAGGTGTCTCCGTTCGGCGTGCAGGTGATGCCGTTGCCCGCGTAGCCGGAGTTGCACGCGCAGCTCCGCGAGCCCGGCGTGTTGGTGCACGTCGCGTTCACCGAGCAGCCGCCGTTGTTGGTGAGGCACTCGTCGACGTCGGTGCAGGTCAGTCCATTCCCCGTCCAGCCCGAGGCGCAGGTGCAGTTTCGCGAGCCCGGCGTGTTGGTGCACACGCCGCCGCTGGTGGTCGCCGCGCAGCCGCCGTTGTTGGTGAGGCACTCGTTGACGTCGCTGCAGGTGAAGCCGTCGCCGGTGAAGCCGGTGTTGCACGAGCAGGTGCGTGAGCCGACGGTGTTGGTGCACACGCCACCGTTCGCCGTCGTCGCGCAGCCGCCGTTGTTGGTGAGGCACTCGTTGACGTCGGTGCAGGTGAAGCCGTTGCCCGTGAAGCCGGTGTTGCATGAGCAAGTGCGGGAGCCGACGGTGTTGGTGCACACGCCACCAGCAGTCGTCGCCGCGCAGCCGCCGTTGTTGGTGAGGCACTCGTTCACGTCGGTGCAGGTGAAGCCGTCGCCGGTGAAGCCGGTGTTGCACGAGCAGGTGCGCGAGCCCGAGGTGTTGGTGCACACGCCGCCCGCGGTGGTCGCCGCGCAGCCGCCGTTGCTGGTGAGGCACTCGTTGATGTCGGTGCAGGTGAAGCCGTTGCCCGTGAAGCCGGTGTTGCACGAGCAGGTGCGCGAGCCGGCGGTGTTGGTGCACACGCCGCCCGCGGTGGTCGCCGCGCAGCCGCCGTTGTTGGTGAGGCACTCGTTCACGTCGGTGCAGGTGAAGCCGTCGCCGGTGAAGCCCGTCGCGCACGAGCAGGTGCGCGTGCCCGGAGTGTTGGTGCACACGCCGCCCGCGGTGGTCGCCGCGCAGCCGCCGTTGTTGGTGAGGCACTCGTTCACGTCGGTGCACGTGAGGCCGTTGCCGGTGAAGCCCGCGTTGCACGCGCAGGTGCGCGCGCCCGGAGTGTTGGTGCAGGTCGCGTTCGTCGCGCAGCCACCGTTGCCCGCTGCGCACTCGTCGATGTCGACGCACGAGGTGCCGTTGCCGGTGTAGCCGGTGGCGCAGGTGCAGGTGCGCGAGCCCGGGGTGTTGGTGCACATCGCGTTCACGTCGCAGCCGCCGTTGTTGCTCGCGCACTCGTTGATGTCGGTGCAGGTCACTCCGTCGCCGGTGAAGCCCGCGTTGCACGCGCAGGTGCGGGAGCCGTCGGTGTTCGTGCACGCCGCGTTCGCGCTGCAGCCGCCGTTGTTGGTGGCGCACTCATCGACGTCGACGCACATGGCGCTGTTGAGCACGTAGCCGCTGGCGCACGTGAAGTCGCACGAGGCGGCGACGCAGGTCGCGGTGGAGTGCGCAGGTTGCGGGCACGCTCCGCAGCGGGAGCCGCACGAGGTCGCGGCGTCGTCAGCCACGCATTCCTGGCCGCACGCGTGTTGGCCCGGGCCGCACGAGCAGGTGCCCATGCTGCAGGTCGCTCCCATCGGGCAGTCGGTGGTGAGTCGGCAGCCGGTCATGCAGTGCTTGCTGACGGGGTCGCAGTAGTAGCCCGCGCCGCAGCCGTTGCTCTGCATGGTGCAGTCGTTGGGGAGCACGTTGCACGAGCCGCGGTTGCACACCTCGCCCTGGCCACACACGCGGCCGCAGGTGCCGCAGTTCTCGGGGTCAGCGGAGAGATCGAGACAGCGCGTGCCGCACAGAGTCAGCGTGCCGGCGCACGGGTCGAGCATTCCGCCGCCGCCGCCGGTCGAGCCGCCGCCGCCACCAGTCGAGCCGCCGCCACCGCCCATCGCGCTGCCACCGCCCATCGCGCTGCCGCCGCCCATCGCGCTGCCGCCGCCCATCGCGCTACCGCCGCCCGCACTTCCGCCGCCAGTCGAGCCGCCACCCGTTCCGCCACCGCCGCCGCTCGAGCCGCCGCCACCGCCGTTGCCGGTGATGGAGCTGCATTGTCCGAAGGTACAGATTTCTCCGAGCTGGCATTGCGTGCACATCGCTCCGGCCGCGCCGCACGCGAGGCCCGACGAGCCGGCCTGACACGAGCCTGAAGCGTCACAGCAACCGTTGGGACAGGTGGACGCCGAACACTTCTGCGACGCGGGAGAACAGGCGGACAACGACACCGCGAACGCGAGCGCGAGCGGGAAGACGGCGAACTGGAAACGCATGGAGTGCCAAACCCTCGAGAGTGAGTCGGAGTGCAGAGCCACGATGCGTGAGATGTCGCGGTTTGCACATCAGATTGTCGCGCTCTGCCGATGAACCGGAGCGCACCTCTGACGACAATGCGCACATGGCTACCTCGCGCATCGATGCTTCACGTCCGGCGGTTCGCAGCGCTCCGACTTCGGCTCCGAAGGCTGCGGCGACCGCGGCTCCTGCTGCTGCTCCTGCTCCTGCGGCGAAGGCGCGCGGGTGGGCTCCGTTGAACAACTTGAAGAACGGGTTCGAGAACCTGAAGAACGCGGTGACGCCCGACGCCTTCAAGCAGGGGCCGGGTCCGAAGATCGACCTCTTCAATGCCAGCAAGGATTGGATGTCGGATCGCGTGTTCAACAAGCTGAAGCCGGGTGGCGCGCCGGAAGCGCTGACGGGTGCGCAGCGCGTGGCGTACGGGCCGAAGAACGCACCGCCGGTGTTGAAGCGGCCGGTGGTGATGATTCCCGGGCTGACAATGCCGGCGAAGAGCTTCGACGGGCTGGGTGATCAGCTCGCGAGCAACAAGGCCAACGGTCCGGTCGTCGTCTACGTCGCGGAGCAGAACAAGTTCCGCCTCAACGATTCGCAGGGACGCGAGGCGACGGCGGCCGAGGTGAAGGGCGCGAAGATTTTCGAGGTCGAATACAAAGACCCGTGGGCGTCGCCGACGCTGAAGGCTCCGCAGATTGCGAACGCGATGGCGGCGATCTCGAAGGCGACGGGCACGGGTGACGTCGACGTCATCACGCACTCCGCGGGCGGCACCGACTTCCGGCTGTATCTGGATCAGCGCGACCCGTCGAAGGGCCCGAAGATCGATCGCACCGTAATGATCGGCCCCGCGTCACACGGCACGTACCTGGGCAACATCGGCAACGTGGTGGGCGACCCCATCAAGAACGTCGACGACGCCGCGCGCGAGCTCGCGGTGGGCAGCAAGATGATCAACGACCTCAACACCAACTGGGACCGTCAGAAGAATCAGGTCAGCGGTGGAGTGACCATCATCGGCACCACCGGCACTCCGACGCTCGGCCCGAAGAAGGGCGTGTTCGAAGACGGCGACGGCTACATGCCCACCGCGCAGCTCGCCATGCCGGGCGCGAAGACGGTGCTGATGGAAGGGCCGCACAACACGCCGCTCGCGCACCTCTGGCAGGTCCAGTACTCGGGCGTGGTGAACGCCGCGATGGACGTGCTCGGGAAGTGAAGCTCGCGTTGAGGCGGATTACTTCTTTAGTAGTAATTGTGCGGGTCCGCGAGCGCCCATAGTACTTTAAAGTATATTTTCGGCGTCGGAACCAGGCTGGATAAGATATTATAAAATACTATGACAGCTTCTCTGACGCTGGAGATGCTCTTGGACGGCCGCTGGGAGAAGGCTGCGATCCTTGAGTTTCCAGACGCCACTGGCGACGTTGGACGGTGCTACTTCGAGTACGAGTTCGCCTACTTGGAGGCTCGGCTGGGATCGCACCGCTTCGACACAGCAGCGAGCCTGCGCCTTCCACTGACCTTCGGTCCGACGCTCTCTCCGAAATGGCCTTCGTTTCTTGATGACGTCCGACCAATGGCCAATGCGCGGCGCTGGTGGCTCAATCGGCTTGGGCTTGCGGACGCACCCAGCAGCGATCTACGTCTCCTGAGCCAAGGCACCGTGGCGCCAGTGGGTAACCTGCGCATCGCAGAGTCGGTGCCACCAAGGTCAAATAGCCCGCCACGCCGCTTTCCCGCGGACGCTGTCGTCGAGCGAGAACACGACTTCATCGAATGGGCCGCTGAGCATGGCGCGCAGGTTGGCGGAGCAACCGGCGCTGGCGGTGATTCCCCCAAACTGCTGCTGCGGAAAGATCCCGATGGCCGAGTCTGGATCGATGTCTGGCAGGACGAACCAGGAGATTCGGCGAGTCACTTACTCGTGAAGTTCGCTCGAACGAGGCACGAACGCGATCAGCTCATCCTCCGCTCGGAGTACGTCTTCTATCGGGCTCTCGCAGAGTTGGGCATCGACACCATCTCTACCGAGGGTATGGAACTCCGCGAGGGACAGGCCGGCCCGAGCCTGTGGTTGCCCCGCTTCGACGTACGCCGTCGTGACGGTCAAGAAGTGCGCCTGGGAGTGGAGTCGATGTATTCGCTCCTCTCTGCTGGTCCTGGCTCGCGACTGCGACACCAAGATGTGCTCGCGGAGTTGCGAAAGGTAGTCCCGGCATCCTCATGGCCGGCACTTCTTCTTGAGTATGTCCGGCGAGACGTCCTCAACCTCGTGTTCGGTAACTCCGATAACCACGGTCGGAACACGTCACTCCTAAAGAGCGAGGACGCTGTTTGTCTGTCCCCGGTGTACGACTTCGCGCCGATGAAGATGGATCTCGACGGTATCGCCCGGTCCACTACGTGGGGGCCTCTCGAGAGGGGCGGCGACATTAACTGGCAGGGCGTCATCTCGACCTTTGGAGAACATGAGGCGACAGTGCGTGACGGACTGCGGGAACTCGGCGAGAAGCTCACAGATCTGCCAGTGCTGCTGATGAAACTCGGCTTGCCGAAAGAGACTCTTGAGTTCCCAGGCTTGGGACTTCAGCGCACGGACAAGCGGCTGAAGGAGTGGGGTCTGCTTTGAAGCGCGATGAACTCGCAGCGATGGGCCCGATGGAACGCAAGGATCTCTTGGAAGATGTGGCCGCTCTTGTAAACCAGGGTGAGTGGCGGTTCGGTGATGCGGTGCGGTTTCTTCGCGCTGTGGTGCTCCGGAAGAATCGCTCGGACTTTGCACGCCTCGTGAAGATCTCAACATCGGCACTGCAGGTCGTTGAAGACAAACCCGATTCGAACCCGACCATCGACACGATGAACGCCGTACTCCGGCCGGTCGGAGGAGCGGTGGGATTGATATTCCCTCGAATGGAGCCAGCTTTACCGCCGACAGAAGTAGTCGAGCGGCGACGCGCAGTGCTGAAAACGGCGTTGTCCGGAACCAAGAGACCAAGGCGACGCGCGTCTCCCTGAATGGTTCTGCGGCAACGCACACACGCCGACTACCGTGCAGGAGTACTCGGGCGTGGTGAACGCCGCGATGGACGTGCTCGGGAAGTGAAGTCAGGCTGAGGGCTCTCCGTCGGAGTCCCTCGTGCGATCACTCCTTATTGCTAGCTGCGCAGCGCTCGCCTTGATGTCGGGTTGTGTGCGCTACGTGTACGGAATTTCCGAGACCGTTTCGTCGACGCCAGTGCCCGACGTGAGCGGCCCGTGGAACACGAAGTGGATCGGCGGCGGTGACTACGTCGCGGTGGTGACGATGGTGCAGCAGGGCGAGCGCGTGACGGCGACGTACACCACGACCGCGCGGCCCGAGCCCGGAGTGGAAGGCACCATCGAAGGCTCGTTCGAAGGCACCATCACCGGCAACGAATTGCGCGGGCGGTGGGACGAAGGTGGAGACCGCTACGGTCGCATGCGTTTCGTGTTTCGCGCCGACGGGCACTCCTTCGAGGGCACGTGGGGTCACGGAGATCAGGACGACGACGGCGGTGAGTGGGACGGCACGCGCTGACTCAGCGCCGCCTGAACACGGCGAGCACGTCGTCGAGGTTGAGCACCGCTCCGGGCTCGAGCAGCTCGCCCTGCACCGAGAAGCCGAGCAGGTCCTTCTGCAGATACGCGCGCAGCCGCGGCCACGCCGGTGAATCGAAACCGTCCGGAGTCGCGACCGCCGTGAGCGGCACCAGCGCGCCCGTGCTCTCCAACTCGAGCCAGGTCTTCACGTCGGGCGCGAGCCAGTCTTTGGCGGTGACGTTGCGCGGGGAGAGCCCGGTGCCGGCCAGATACACGTGTCCGGTGCTCACGCTCTGCAGCTGATCAGCGAAGCCCGGGCTCAGCGGGAGTCGCGTTCCATCGAGGCAGACCGATGGCACCTGGCTGATCAGCTCCAGCAGCGGCTCGATGGAAAGTTCGTGCAGCACGCCGAGCGCGAGGTCGAGCCGGTCGAGCTTCCTGGGCAACGCGCTGAGCAACGCACGCAACGCGGCGCGCTGCTCTTCGGCCTGCAGCGGCACGTAGCGTTCCTCGACACGCAACGAGAGCCGCCGCAGATGCGGAGTGACCGCTCCCAACAACGTCGGCAGCCGCTGCGAAATCGTCGGCCACGCGAGGCGCTCTTCTTCGGTACCGAACAGCAGCGCGCCCGTGCGTCCCGAGTCTTCACTCAAGATGAGGTGGTGTAGCCCGCGCATCGCTGGTGCTTTCAAGACTGCGGGCAATTCCGACGTGCGGCTCTGCAACGAGAGCTGCATGCGCACCACGAAGCCGCACTTCCACAATGCGGGGTACCCGCCCCACGGCTCGAACGGCAGCTTCTCGCGTTGCGCGCGCGCCTCGGCCAGCTCACCGAGCAGATCGGGGTTGGAGATGCCCTTCATCAGTTCCAGCTCGCACATCGCGAGGGAAGCGCCCGGCGCTCCGGTCTCGAGCAGAAAGTCGGTGAGCACCTGCCACACGCCGACGTCGTCGGGTCGTGCCGCGAGCGACTCGAGAATCACGTCAGGCACCGCGGTCACGAACGAGCGAATTCTACGCGTCACGACTTTGACTGTCGCGCGTGGTGCGTGGCCGGCGCTTACCGTTCTCAGATGGGCAAGGGCCCCGATGATCAGCTCCTCGACACGCTCGCGGGCGTGGTGCGCGACTACGGGCGCTTCTCGTTCGACCTCGAGCGGCAAGACGCGCGCAAGACGCAGGCGTTGTTCGATCAATGGTCGCAGCACCTGCTGACCGGCATCGCGCCTCCGAGCGGTGGAGCGGCAGGGGCGGGCGCGAAGGCGTTCGCTGAATTGCGCGCGCAGTTCACCGCGCAGCGAAAACAGGAACAGAGCGAGTTCACGCTGAGCGTCGACGGGTTGCGCGACGTGGTGTGGACGTTCATCTCTTCGCTCAATCGCGAAGCGTCGGCGAGCGACGTGGCTGATCAGAAGCTGAACGAATCGATGGGCCACTTGAGCGCGGCGATGCAGAACGCTCCGGCGGCCGACGTGCGCAAGCTTGCGCTCGATGCGGTGAAGCAGGTGCAGACCGCGCTGCAGGTTCGTCGCGAACGGCAGGAGAAGCAGCTCTCGGCGCTGGCCGCGAAGCTGAGCTCGGTGACTTCGCAGCTCGAGGTCGCTCGGCGTGAAGCGAACACCGACGGGCTCACGCAGCTGTTCAACCGCAAGGCGTTCGACGTGCGCTTCGAGCAGACCAGCGAGTTCGCGATGATCAGCGGCACTCCGGCGGCGGTGTTGTTGTTCGACATCGATCACTTCAAGAAGGTGAACGACACGTACGGGCATCCCGCGGGTGATGCGATTCTGAAGGCGGTCGCCAACGCCGCGGCGCGTGCGTTCCGTGGACGTTCGGATTTCGTCGCGCGCTACGGCGGTGAAGAGATGGTCGCGTTGATCAGCGAGCTTCCGCACGGCGAGGCGATGAAGGCTGCGGAGCGTTTGCGTGAGGCGATCGCTTCGCTGCGCGTGCCGTGGGCGGGGGAACAGCTCGGAGTGACGGTCAGCGTCGGGGTCGCGACTCGTGAGCGTGGTGAGATTTCGAGTGCGTGGCTCGCTCGTGCTGACGCCGCGCTCTATCGCGCGAAGAAGCTCGGGCGTAATCGCGTCGAGGGGTAACTGCAGGTTTACCCTCACCCCGACCCTCTCCCTCGCGGGAGAGGGGGAGCTCGCCTCTCACCACGACCCTCTTCATCGCGCGGAATCAGCGTGCGAGTGCTTGGTGCGCGGTGTCCTGCGGGCTGAGCACCGGCCGCAGCACCGTCTCGAGTCCACCGGCCATCGCGCGTGGCACTGCGAGGACGTTCGCGTCGAGGAGCCCGCCGAACACGTCCTTCGTTTCGCCCGCGAAGTTCTTCGCGTCGAAGAACGGACTGAAGTGCCAGAAGCACGCGTACTCGTGACGGAGCAGCCGCTCGATGACGTCGGGCGCTCCGTTCGGCGCGTTGTGCTCGAAGTAGATGGCCGGCCGCGTCGACGCGATGAGCGCGCGCGCGCCGTCGAGCACCTGGCCTTCCATTCCCTCGACGTCGATCTTGATCAACGCACACCGCGGCAGCCCGAGCGTGTCGAGCGCGAACAGGGGCACGGTGTCACCGCCGTTCGCCGGAGCCGCGAGCGAGAGGCCTCCGAAGTTTCCGCTCGACGAGTAGTCGACGTCGGGCACGGTGATGGCTCCAGCTTCGGCACCCACCGCGCCGTGCACTGCGCGCAGCCACGAGACTCCGTTGAGCGTCGCGTTGGTGCACAACAGCTGGTGCATGAGGCGCTGCGGCTCGAAGGCGATGACCGCTCCGGTCGGGCCGACGCGCTGTGCGAACGACACCGCGTGCGTGCCGAGGTTCGCGCCGACGTCGATGGCGATGGAGCCCGGTTTGAGAAACAGGCCGCACAGCTCGAGCTCGGCCTGCGCCCACTGCCCGTAGAGATCGAGTGAGCGACCGACGTGTGCGTCGGTGGTCGGGTACGCCATCGCGCCCTGACGGGTCTGCCGCACCCGCACCACGCCGCTCTCGTGCATCACGCGCATCAACAACGGTGACGTCGGGCAACGCCCAGTGCCACCTGCCACACCGTTGACGCGTCAGCTGATCAGCTGCGGCCCCTCACCCCGACCCTCTCCCCGCTTCGCAAGGAGAGGGAGAGATTGCTCAGAGCGGCTTCTCGTAGATGCGCCAGCGCTTGTATTCCTTGCCGCCCATGCGCTCGATGCCACGGTTGATGCCGACGTTGTCTTCGAGCGTCCACGAGAGCTCGCTCGACTGGTAGCCGGCCGCCTTGCCGTGCGTCGCGATGTCTTCGTAGAGGCACGCGACGAGCGCGCCGTACTTTCGCGACGCGCGGAACTCGTCTTTCACGCCGAGCATGATCAGACGGATGTTCTTCGGCCGGTTGAACTTCAGCCGCCACAGCAGCTTGGCGATGTTGATGGGCCCGAGCTCGCCGTTGAAGTCCTTGATCAGCTCGTTGATGTCGGGAATCGCGAAGCACATCGCCGCGGGCTTGCCGTCGATCTCCGCCACGAACGTGAGGTTCGTGTCGATGAACATCTTGTAGTCGTTGGCGATGACCTCGAGCTCTTTGTTGGTGAACGGAGTGAAGTTCCAGTTCTCCTTCCAGGCCTCGTTGTAGATCTCCTGGATGATGTTCGCTTCGCGCTTGAACTCGCTCAGCTCCATCTTGCGAATCTTCACGTTCGGAAGCGCGCGCGTCTTGTCGGCGAGCTTCTTCGTCGTCTCGTCCATCGGCTGCGAGCGGTCGTACCACCAGCCGATGACGTCCTTCACCTTGGGGTAACCCGCGTCCTGGATCAGCTTGTCCATGAACGGGCGGTTCCACATCGTGCCGATCATCGACGGCTTGTCGAAGCCGTTCACCAGCACGCCGACCTCTCCCTTGGTGTCGGGCGTGAACGGACCGCGCATGCGCACGCGACCTTTTTCCTTCGCCCACGCTTCGGCCTTCGCGAACAGCGCCTTCGCGACCTCGACGTCGTCAGCGCACTCGAAGAAACCGAAGAAGCACGTCTTCGGCTCGTTGGGCCACACCTTGTCGTAGTCGGTGTCGATCTGCGCGCTGATGCGGCCGACGGGCTTGCCGTCCTTGAACGCGGTCCAGATCTCCAGCTCACCGTGCTCGAGGAAGATGCTCTTCGCGGGGTTCAGCTGCTTGCGGTAGTCGTCGAGCAGCGGCGGCACCCAGTTGGGTTCCTTGTCCATGCCCACGCTCCACGGCACGTGCAGGAACACTTCGAGCTCTTTCTTTCCGCGGACGGGGCGAACCTCGATCGTCATGGGCCCCCCGCCTACACCACCTCAACTGGGGTAAGCACGCTTCATGCGATTTCTGCCGCTCGTCGTTTGTCTCTCGTTGGGTTCACTCGTCGTCTCGTGCGGACCCGCGAAGGACAAGTGCTCCATGTCGAACTGCACCGGGTGTTGTGACGCCACGGGCTCGTGTCAGCCCGGCTCGCTTCCGACCGCGTGCGGCAGCGGCGGCGCGATGTGCCAGGCGTGCATCTCGAACTACCAGTGCAACTTCGGCTTCTGCCAGCCGCCGATTTTCGCGGGCGGTGGAGGCGGTGGCGGCACCGGCGGTGGAAGTGGCGGCGGTACGACCGGCGGCGGCGGAGCGACGGGCGGAGGCGGCGGAGTCACGGGCGGAGGCGGTGGCGTGACCGGCGGTGGAACGACCGGCGGTGGCGGCGTCACGGGCGGCGGCGGCGGAGTGACGGGCGGTGGCGGCGGCCCGACCGGTGGTGGCGGAGCGACCTGCAGCCCCGCGAACTGCGCCGGCTGCTGCACCTCGGGCGGCTTCTGCCAGGCGGGCGACAACACCGCGGCGTGCGGCTCGGGCGGCAACCTCTGCCAGGCGTGCTCCGGCGGGCGCGCGTGCTCGAACGGTCTGTGCGTGACGCCTCCGTCGTGCAGCCCTGCGAACTGCGCCGGCTGCTGCAACTCGGGAGGCACGTGTTTGTCGGGCACCACCAACGCCTCGTGCGGTTTCGGCGGTGACGCCTGCGTCTCGTGCGGCAGCGGCGAGACGTGCACCACCAATCAGTGCGTGAGCACCACCTGCAGTGCGGCCAACTGCGCGGGCTGCTGCTCGGCGAGCGGCACGTGCATGACCGGCACCACGCTCGCGGCGTGCGGCATCAACGGAGCGACGTGCAACGTGTGCAGCGGCACGCAGACCTGCAGCACCGGTCAATGCACCGGCGGCGGCGGCATGGTGCGCTACGGCAACTCGGGCACCTTCAGCAGCGCCAACACGCACCAGGGGCCGTATCTGCTCGGGCACACCATCACCGTGCCGGCCACGTTCACGCTCACGCACTTCGGCATCAATCTCTCGAGCGCTCCGAGCGGCGCCACCGCGCGCTATGCGCTGTACACGAACTCCGCCGGAGCACCGGGCACGCTGGTCGCCTCGACGGCAACCGTCACGTCGACTGCGGGCCGCACCGAAATCCCAGCCACTGCGCAGACCACCGTCACCGCGGGCACGTACTGGTTGATGAGCAACTTCAGCACCGACACCAGCGTGTTCCACGGCACCAACACCGCGACCACCGCGTACCGCTCGCTCACCATCACCACTGCGCTGCCCACCACCTTCGGCACCGCGACGACGTACTCGGGCACCGAAATCAACGCGTGGGTGGTCGGCTTCTGACTCCAGTCGAGCGCCTCGTCGCGCGCTTTCCCCGCACCGGCGCGCCGGCCGACGGAGACGACTGGCGGTTGCTGCAGACGTCCATCACCGACGCCATTCGCCGCGACGACGAGACGTTCCTGCTCGAGCTGCACCGCGCGAGTCACAAGCACCCGCTGCTGCAGAGCTGGCCGCACCAGTCGTCGTTTCGCGCGCTCGGCATGCTGAAGCAGCCCGATGCGCTGCGGCGTTTCCTGGAACTCGCGAAGACGCCTCCAGAGAGCGAGCAGCACCGAAGCGGCGTTCGTACGCTGGTCGATGCTCCGGCGCGCAACCTGGGAGCGCTGCTCGCCTACGCGCAAGACGACGCGATGCTGGAGCGTGAGCTTGAGTGGTTCGGCCCCGAGCCTTCACTGCAGGACCTCTTCGCGTGCTGGATTCAGGAGCGCGTGGTGCGTGGCAGCGAGGTCGCGCGCTCGCCGTTCGTCACCGCGTTCTGGGAACGCCTGCCGTCGCAACATCCACTGAAGGCGCTGCCCTTGCGCGTGCTGCCGCTCGAAGAGAAGTGCATCCGCACCTCGGCGCGCCGTGGAGACACGCTCGGAAACTGGTTCGAGTTCGACGGCATGAACTGGGCGGTCAACGGCTCGCCGGGCACGTGGGCCACTGCGGCGGTCGAGCAGAGCTGCGATGCGCGGGTCATGGCGTCGGTGCTCAGCGACGAAGCACTCGCGCCCAACTCGACGTGGGAAGGCCGCGTGTTCAAGCTCGAGCGCGCGCCGCTCCGAGTCGAGACGCTCGCGCTGTTTCCCCTGAAGCTCGACTGCCTCGCCGCGGGAACACCGCCGAAGATGCGCGCCAGCACGCCGCGCGAAGTGATGGCGTTGTTGCTGCAACTCGCGACGTGTGGAGGCGCGTACGTCGCGGCGCGCTCGGCGGCCTTCGGGAGATTGCTCGCGTGGCGTTCTCTGCGCGCGCTCACCGGAGCAGCCGACAACGCTTCGTTCGACGAGGTGAACGCGCTCGCCGAGCAGTGCCAGTGGGCGCAGTTCGAGAGCGACAGCGATTGGTTCGCCCACGTGGTGCTCGACGTGGGGCTGGTGTGTCTGCGGCCCGACGCGAGGCTCGCGGTGCTGGCGATGACCGACTCCGACTGAGCGCAGCCTTTTCGCGCGATGAGGCGTGTTTGCGCCGTCGAGTGGTGCAACCACGCGAAGCGCGGTGTCGGCACGAGTCCTGAAGTGTCTGCGGAACATCACGCAGTCGAAAGGAGACTCACCATGCAGAGCCCCAATCTCGAAGCCCTCAAGTCGTTGCGCGATGAGCTGAAGCTGAAGATTCACCTCGCCGGCATGGAGGTGCGCAGTGAGTGGGAACAGCTCGAGCCGCAGTTGGAGCGCGCGCTCAGCTCGGCGTCGGTGGCGACCACCGAGGCGCTGGCCGACTTGAAGAAGCGGCTCGACGCGCTCAGCAAGCGCTTGAATTGATCAATAGCGGCGCGTGGCGATGAATTGCTCCCACGCTGCGCGCGCGTGACCCAGTCCGATGGCTTCCAGGCCCGGCACCACGTCGTGCTCCATGCCCTCGTAGAAGGCGTGTGCGTAGCCCGCGGTGCTCATGGTGCCGAAGTTGGGACCGTCGTCGAACTCGGGTTGCGCGCGCGCCCAGGCCGCGCTCTTCGTCGCCAGACACTGCTGCGCAAAATCAGCGAACAGCTTCGGCAGCTCGGCTTCGAGCGCGGCGACTTCCGTCGCGACCGCCTCGTCGGGCCGCATCAGGAGCGCGCCCAATTCCCAACCCAGCTCGGAGTGGAACGTCTCGTCGACGAGAATGGCGGTCACCACGTCGCGCGCCAGCGGCACGTTCGCGCCCGCGAGGCAGCGCTTGAACATGCGCCCCGAGAGCGTCTCGCCGATGCAGAACGCGCTGATGACGGTGCGACGCACGTGCGCGCGGAGCGTGCCCTGCGGAACGGTCTGATGAACGCCGTCGAGCGAAGGAAGCGTGAGGTCTCGCGAGCCGCCGAGCGCTTCGACCATTCGCAGACACAGCTCGGTGTGGCGTACCTCGTCGCTCACCATGCGCGCGAAGGCACCGCTCCAGTCGAGCGGCGCGCCGAGCAGATGCAGCTGTGAGCTGAGCTGCGAGAAGTGCGTGAGCGAGTGGAACTCGGTGAAGGCGCGGTGACTCCACAACGTGCGCGCGGTCTCGAGGCTCGCTTCATCGAACTGTGAGCGATTGAACGACGCCCAGTCGATGGTGCCCTTGCGCGGCTGCGCGACGAGCTCGTGTTCGCGCGTGAGCCCGAGCGTGTCTCCATCGGGAACGGCGGTGCGGCTGAAGATGGTGCTCGTCACGCGAGCGCGAGGTCTAGCCCAACTGCGCGAACGGTGACTCGAAGCGCTCGTCGATCCAGAAGAACGGGCGGCCGCGGGTCGGTGGCGTCGCGGCTCTGCGCAGCCGGCGCGCGACGTCGGTGTCGGGCAGCGCGTCGAGCTGCGATTCCATCAGCGCGCCGGAGACCTGCAGCACGCGCACGTGCGGCAAGTCGTTGCTCGCCAGCAACTGCAGCGCGCCGATGCGCAGCTGGTGGAGCACGAGCGTGGTGACGCACTCCAGACCTTCCGAGGCGAGCAGGTATTGGAGGTCGACCTGGCGCACTCCGCTCAAGGTGAGCGAGCGCAGCGGCAGGTGTCGCAACATCCTTCTGCCCGCGCGGCGAAATTCGTCGGGCGTCGTGCGCCACGCGTCGACGAAGCCATCGACGAAGTCCACGTCAGCGCCATGCGGCAACGGGTGAACGAAGTGGACGCGGTATTTCTCGAGCAGGCGCTGCGCTTCTTCGACGCGTCCTTCGCGCTGCGCCTGAATGAAGAGGCCTCTGGGGTCGCCACGCTCGAGCAGAAAATCGGCGAACACCGCGCGCAACGCCGCGTCTCGTGGCCGAGCACGAAGGGCGGCGCGGAGAGCGGGGAGCGACGGTGACATGGCGCAGGGTCGGACAGCGCCGACACCCGCGGCCTGACGTCAGCTTCGATTCACTTCGTGGTCGGCTGAGGCGGCGAGTTCACGTTCGGCGGCCGCGGCTTCGCAATGGGCTTCTGCGGCGGCGGGCTGTTCACGTGCGGGCCGTCATCGGGCTTCACCGGTTCTTCGGTCACGCCCGCATCGACGACGCCCGCGTCGACCGCCACCGGCTTCTGCTTGCCCGGTGAGTTCATGCGAGTCGGCGGGCCCGGGTTCACGGGCGGCGCCTTGACGTCTTCGCCGAGCGCGAGCGTGGAGCTGATCAACGCTGCGCCCGTCGCCAATCGCTTCAAGCGGGACAGTCGGTGCTGGTTCATCTCAGCACCCCGTGCGCGTCGGCTTCGGAGTGGGCTTGTGCGGCGACGGCTTGCTCGGCGACGACGTGCCGCAGCCGCTCGACGTGGTGCGACGCCCGGTCTTGCCCTCGGCCTTGTCGAGCAGGTCCTTGCTGCGCTGGCTGACCTTGTCGCTCACCTTGCCGCCGGTCTTCGCCGACCAGCCCTTGCTGCCCGAGCTCGACGAGGTGCCGCAGCCCGTGGCGACCGGCTTGCGCGGCGACGGCTTCGAAGTTCCGCGCGTCGAAGAAGAACCACAACCACTGGACACCGGCGTGCGAGTGCCCGTTCGTCGAACCGTCATCGTGTTGCTCCTGTGCGTGTGCGGCGGGTCTGCTTCGAAACTTCGCGCGGCTCATAGTGACACCAACTGTCGGGGCCACCGAGACCGTTCTCGGAATAGAGGGCGCGCACGCGGCAGCCGCCGCGACAGGTCTCGTAGTGCTTGCAGGTGCTGCACTGAGGACCCGCTTCCTGCGCGCGCAGCAGCACGAAGCCGCGACCCTTCTTCCAGAGGTCTTGCAGCTTCTTCTCCTTGATGTTGCCGCTGTCGAAGCCGCCCGGGAGATTGAGGCACGGCGTGACGTTGCCGCGCGGGTCGACACCGAGCACCACGCGCGCCGCGACGCAGCCGAAGCCTTCGAAGTCGGGCTCGCCCTGCTCATGCGGGTGCGGCGCGTCGAGCGTGACGCCGAGCTTCTTCGCTTCGGGCCGTGCGAGGTCGATGGCGCGCGCGAACGTCTCGCGGTCGCAGATGAGCGAGGTGTCCTTCATCGCTTCGCCGGCGGGGTACGCGGGTCGCAGCAGCAACACGTTGGCGCCCTGTTCCTTCGCGAGCGCGACGAGCTGCGGTGTGAGCGTGGCGTTCTCGGGCGTGATGGTGACCGAGAGGTTGAAGCCGTGCGGCCAATTGGCGCGCAGCACCTCGAGGCCCTTCATCGTCTTCTCGAACGCTTTGGGTCCGCGCACGCGGTCGTTGGTGTGCGCGTCGGGGCCGTCGAGGCTGACGGCGAGTGAGGCGGGCGGCGTCTTCGCGAGGCGCTCGAGGACTTCAGCGCGCACCAGCGAGGCGTTGGTGTGGACGAAGCAGTCGACTCCGCGCGAATCGGCGTACGCGACGATGTCGGCCAGTTCCTTGCGGAGGAACGGTTCGCCGCCGCCGAGCACCAGCTTCATGCAGCCGATGTCGACGAGCTGATCGACGAGGCCCTTGATGTCGTCGAGCGTGAGCTCGTCTTTCGCGCGCTGGCCGCTCGACGAGTAGCAGTGGTTGCACGCGAAGTTGCACGCCAGCGTCACGCCCAGGTGGCACACCAGCGGAGCGGCGTACGCACCCTTGATGTCGCGCTGCTCGAGGAGCCGGCCGGTGAAGCCGTTTTCGTTCAGCGCTCCGTCGTCTTCGAGCTGCGCGCGAAAGTCGTTCGCGTCGTCGTCGCCGATTTTCTGCGCGAGCAGGCGCGTCGCTTCGTCGAGCCCGACCTCGGCAGCGGCGGTGCAGAGGAACGCCTCGCCGGCGCTGAGCGGGAAGTACTGATGCGCGACGCGGTCGTAGAGCAGCGCGCGATCAGCCTCGAGTCGGAGCGTGTGGCGCGGCGCAGTCACGAGCCGCGCACTGTAGACGAATCAGGCCGCCGCGAGCGTGCGGGCGCTCGGCTCGGAAGCCGCCGCAGCCGTCTGCGTCTTCGCGACGAACAGCGGGCGGTAGGCCTCACGACGCTGCCAGGCCACGAAGACCAGCGCGGCGACGAGCGCGATGGGCAGGCCCAGACCGCCGGGCAGCACGAAGGCGTGCGCCGCGAAGATGTTCACCACCACCGGCGCGATGAGAATCGCGGCGAGCGCGCTGAAGCGGTTGGCGAGGAACAGCACGCCGGCCACCACCTCGGTGAGCTTCACCAGCGTGAAGAGGTACGTGCCGCCGAGCGCGGAGATGTACGTGCCGGCGATGCCCTCGGGGAGCGGCGGCTGCGGCATCAGGTGAAACAACCCTGCGATGCCGAACACGGTGAAGACGAGGCCCAGGAAGAGGCGGGGAAGGTGCGCGAGGTATTTGGTCATGGGCGCACGAATAAGGCCGTTGCGCCAGCAGCACTAGATTGTGCGTTTCGAACGCTTTGTTGCTATTCATGCAACATGGATTGGAGCCGCGTTCCCGTCTTCCTCAAGGTGGTGGATCAAGGGAGCTTTACCGCCGCCGCGAAGTCGCTCGGCGTGCCGAAGTCGACTGCGAGCCGCGCCGTCACTTCGCTGGAGAAGGAGCTCGAGACGCAGCTTCTGCAGCGCACCACGCGTTCACTCGAGCTGACCGAAGCGGGTCGCGCGTTCTACGAGCGGGCGAAGGCAGCGCGCGCGGCGCTCGAAGAAGCGCAGGCCGAGGTGGGTCACGCCACCGACGACGCGAGCGGCGTGGTGCGGCTCTCACTGCCCAACGACGCGTACCCGATGGCCGAGCTGCTCGCGCGCTTCTCGAAGGACCACCCGAACATTCACGTCGAGGTGGTGGTGACCAACCGCCAGGTGAATCTCATCGAGGAAGGCATCGACCTCGCGCTGCGTGCGGGTCGGCTCGACGACTCGTCGCTCATCTCACGCAAGCTCGCGCAGTCGGACCTCGGGCTGTTCGCGACGCCTGAGTACGTGCGCAAGCACGGCGCGCCGAGGAACGTCGACGCCCTTGCAGAGCACGAGCTGATTCTGTTCCGCGGCCGTCAGGGCAAGGCGCGGCTGAAGCTCTCGCGGCGTGACGACGAGCGCGAAGTGACGGTGCGCGGCGCGTTGAGCGTCGACGACTTCGGCTTCATGCGCGCCATCACCGCGCGCGGCACCGGCATCGGGTTGATGCCCATCTTCATGACGTCGGCGTGCGCGAAGAAGGGTGCTCCGCCGTTCGAGCGCGTGTTGCCCGAGTGGAGCATCAGCGGCGGTGGCGTTCACCTCGTGATGCCCGCGTCGAAGTACGTGCCAGCGCGCGTGCGGTTGCTCGCTGATTTCATCGCCGGCAATTTCGCGGCGAGCCACTGCTGATCAGCGACGCTTCTTGCGAGCCGCGAACGGGTTCTTCTTCGCCCACGCGCCGAACGCTTTCTCGATGGCCGGCTTGAGCCGCTCGTAGTTCTCCCAGGTGTCCTTCACCGTGTAGACCGAGCCGTCGTCCTTCACGCCGAAGGTCTTCAGGTAGTGGTCGATGTACTTGCCGTCGTTGAAGTAGGCGCGCGTGAACTTTCTGCCGAGCGGCACGAGGTCCTCGTCGCAGAACTTCTCGTCGAGCACCTCGAAGAGAAAGTCGCGGCCCGTCATCTTCCGCGCGAGCACGCGGTCGACTTGTTTGCGTGACTCGGTGAAGTGCCTGCGTCCGATGAGGTCGTGCTCGATGCACCACGCGACGAACAGACCGATGTGCGTGCCGCCATTTTCCTTCGGCAGCCCTTTGGGAAATTTGCCGCCGTAGTGCCAGGACGCGTCGTCGAATTTCACGCGCGCATTCTGTCGGCTGCGCACGACACCTGTCGCCTGTTCCCGACAACTCGCGCGGGGTGCGCGCACGAGAGACACGAGGCACGCGCATTGCTCCGCCGCGCCGCCCGGCCGGAAAAAAACAGGAGCATGAAATGCGGAACGCAGTGCTGGTCCTCTCGCTGTCTCTCGTCGCGTGCGGCTCGATGAACCCGGGAAAGGACGCCGGCGCCGGAGGTGGCGGCGGGCTCTTCACCGGCGGAGGCACCGGCGGAGGCACCGCGACCGGTGGCGGCACGGGCGGCGGCGCAACGGGCGGAGGCGGAGCGACCGGCGAAGGCGCGGGCTTCGACGGCGACACCTGCGACAACCAGCGCACCATCACGCTCACCCAGATGGGAACGGACTACGTCGGCACGTCCATCTCCGACACTTCGCTCGCGACTCCGAGCGTCACGCCGACCTGCGCGCAGAAGACGAAGGACGTGGTCTACAAAATCGTCGCTCCGGTCGCGGGCGCGCTCCACGTCACCGTCACGCCGCATGGCACGGGTGGCAACGTGCACTTCGACCCCGTCATCTCGCTCTTCACCGGCGCGAGCTGCGCGGTAGCGACCAGCGCGGCCTGCTCCGACACGGGCGCCATCGATGCCAGCGAGACGCTGATTCAGCAGGTCCAGGCCGGCACGGTCTGGGTGTGGATTTCCGGAGCGGACCCGAGCGACAGCGGCAGCGAGTTCGACGTCAGTGTGCTGCTCGACTGAGGCTGAAACGCGCTCCCACCGCGGCGCCACTCATTCGCGCGTCAACGTCTTGACGTTCACCTTCGTTGGAATCGGGCGCTAGCAATCTGATCGATGACGTCGGTGCAACACCGTCTGGATCGCCTTCTCCCCGAGGCCCAGACCGAAGACGAACGCGCGCGGAGTCGGGTCTTCCTGAAGACACTGCTCATCGCGCTCGCGTTGAGTGTGGTGTCGGCAGTGCTCGCGGCGGCGTCCGACCTCTGGGCGCTCGCCGCGCTCAACGCCATCGACGCGGTGGTCGCCGCCATCGCGCTGCGACTCTTCTCGAAAGCTCCGCGCGGTGTGGTGCGCCTGGCAGCGGGCGTCTTCACCGTGATGCTCGCCGCCGGAGCGCTCACCACCTCGCCGATGGAGCTCACCACGCTGGGCTACCTCTTCCTCATGCCGCTGATGGCGGCCACGCTGCTCGACACGCGCGAGGTGCGCTGGTGGTTCGGCGCGGCGATGTTGGCGGGCTCGGTGGCGGTGGTCGCGGGCCACGCGGGCTTCACCGTTCCTGCGGTCGACCCCGCTCCGGTGTTCACGCGGGTGATGAACTTCGTCTGTACGCTGGGCGCGAGCGTGGCGTTGCTCGAGGCGCTGGCCAGAGACCGGGAGCGCGCGCTGGTGCGACTCGTCGAGGCCGAGCAGGCCAAGGCCGTCTTCTTCGCCAACGTCGGCCACGAAATCCGCACGCCGATGAACGCGGTGCTCGGCATGACCGACGCGCTGCTCACGCGCACGCTCGACCCGGAAGAGCGAGACATGGTGCAGACCATTCGCTCCAGCGGTGACGTGCTGCTCTCGCTCATCGACGACCTGCTCGATTTGTCGAAGCTCGAGGCGCGCAAGCTGAAGCTCGAGCCGGCGCCGATGTCGCTGCAGTTGCTGACCGCCGAACTGCGCGGGCTGTGGCAGCCGCTCGCGCAAAGGAAGTCGCTCACGCTCGAAGTGAGTGTGACTCCCGAGCTGCCGCAGGCCGTGCGCGCCGATGGCCGTCGCGTGCGACAGGTGCTCAGCAATCTGATCAGCAACGCCATCAAGTTCACTTCGCGCGGTGGAGTGAAGGTCATGCTGCGCGCCGACGGCTCAACACTCGCGTGTGAGGTGAGCGACAGCGGCATCGGCATCTCGGCTGAAGACCAGGCGCGGCTGTTCGGTCGTTTCGTTCAGGCCGAGACCGGGCGCACGCGCACGCACTCCGGGAGCGGACTCGGGCTTCATCTCTCGCGAGAGCTCGCCGCGCTGATGAGCGGTGAGCTTGGAGTGACTTCTGTCGCGGGGAAGGGCAGCACCTTCTCGCTGCGCATTCCGTTGGAGGTCGCGACGCTGGAAGCTCAGCGGCCCGTGCGCGCCGACGAGCGGTTGCAGCACCGCGTGCTGGTGGTCGATGACAACCGCGTCAATCAACGCGTCGCGCAGCGGCTGCTCGAGTCGGCGGGCTGCTCGGTGACCACGCTCGATGACGGTGAGTCGGCGGTTGGTGAACTCGCGCAGGGCTACGACGTGGTGCTGCTCGATGTGCACATGCCGAAGGTCGATGGGCTCGAGACCGCGCGTCGCATGCGCGCGGCGGGGCACACGCTTCCCATCATCGGCGTGTCGGCGTCAGCACATTCGGAAGACGCTGATGAGTGTCGCGCGGCGGGCATGAATGGGTTCCTTGCGAAGCCGGTGACGCGGGAGCGGTTGCTCGAAACGCTCGCGGAGTACGTGCGCGCGGCTGCGTAGGGCCCTCTCCCCAACCCTCTCCCCTGCGGGGAGAGGGAGCGCGTGGTTGCGTGCTAGACAGGTTTCATGATTCGCAGCATCGCTTTCACGATCGTCGCGCTGTCCTGCGCGCTCTGGAGCCGACCCGCCGACGCCTGCGGCTGCTTCGCACCCAGCACCACCATCACGCCCGTGATTCAAGCGGGCGAGCGCATCGTGTTCGCGGTCCGCGACGGCAAGGTCATCGCGCACGTGCAGATTCAGTACTCGGGCAACGCGAGTGACTTCGGTTGGCTGTTGCCGTTGCCGTCGGTGCCGACGTTGAAGACCGGCAGCGACGAACTCTTCAACCGCTTGCTCGAGGAGACCGACCCGGTGTTCACCACCGCCGGCAACGTGAAGTGCCGGCCGATTCAGCTCGGCTGCGCCTTCGCACCAGCTCGGCTGGCGAGCAACCGCGGGACCGACGGCACGGTCGACGCAGGCACGGTCGCGGTGAAGCAGGGCTCGGTCGGCCCGTACGACTTCGCGGTGCTCTCGGCGGCCGACAAGACCGCGATGCTGAAGTGGCTCAACGACAACCGCTACTTCATCCCCACCGGCACGGATTCGGCGGTCGACCCGTACATCAACCCCGGCGCGTACTTCCTCGCGCTCAAGCTGCAGTCGGACCGCAGCGCAGGAGACGTGACGCCCATCGTCCTCGAGTACGAGTCGAGCTACCCGATGATTCCCATCACGCTCACCAGCGTCGGCGCCACGCCGAACATGGGCGTGCAGGTCTTCATGCTCGGGCAGGGGCGCGGCATTCCCCGCAACTACGCGCACGTCACCATCAACGACGCGCTGCTGAACTGGGCGAGCGGCGTGACGAACTATTCCGAAATCGTCACCCGCGCGGTCGGTGAAGCGCCGGGCAAGCACGCGTTCGTCACCGACTACGCGGGGCCGACGACTCCGCTCAAGTTGCCGTTCTCGCGCTTCGGCAGTGAGGCAGACCTCGCTGCTGCCACGACCCCCGAAGCCTTCGTCGCGCAGCTCAAGAGTGCGCAGTTCGATCGCGCCGACAATTTTGATCCGCTCGTCGTGTCGCTCATCGTGAAGCAGCTGCCGGTGCCCGCCGCCGTCGGAGTCGACGCCAACACGTGGGTGAATTCACTCGGCTACTACCTGGGCCAATACCGCACGGAGAACCCCGACAAGTTCACGGGGTACACCGCGACGCTCGACGCTCCGGCGCTCGCGCACGACATCTTCACGCAGTACGTGAAGCCGACGCGCGAGGCGTTCGCGCTGTTCGACGAGTTCCCGAAGCTCACGCGGCTGTACACGACGCTCAACCCCGAGGACATGAACGTCGACCCGGTGTTCGCGTTCAACGCGTCGCTGCCCGACGTCGCGCGCGAACATCGCTCGATTCAGGACTTCGGCTGCGGCGAGACCGAGGTCACCACCGAGCAGGGGTGGATGGTGAAGCCGAGCACCAAGCTCGACGGACTGCCGGCGGCACTCAGCATCGCGACGGTGCCGGAGGAGGGCACGCCGACCATCCTCACCAACAACATCGCGAAGATTCACCAGAAGGTGCCGCTGCTCGACACGAGTGAGACGGCTGCGCAACAGCAGGGCTGCTCCTCGGTCGATCCGGTCAGTCTGTTGTCGTTCGCCGCGCTCGTGGCGTTCAGCCGGCGCGCGCGTCGGCGGACGGGCACCACTGCGTGAAAGTGGCTGTTCGATTGCTGCGGCGGGCCACGGGAAAATGCATTGAGATGGGTAGTGGTTTGGGTTGTGTTCGCCGTGCCGAGAAGCAAGCGTGCCCCTTGGTTTGAGGGGAATTGGGCTCAATTTCACCACTACGTGGATCTGGCTGTGCCCACAGCCACTTTCACGAAGTGGTGAACCAAGTGAGCGAAATTCGCTCAAAGTGAGGGGCTGCCGGCGTCGAGCACGGCCCGAAACCCGGTTTGCCCTGCTGTTCACCAGGGCTGTTCCCGAGAGTCGCGGTGGATCGCCCGACTGACGTGTGGCAACTCAGCGCCCGTGCGCTGTCTTGCTCTGGTTGTGGTCGTCGCCGCCTCGCTCGCTCGCGCGCAAGACGCGGGAATCGACGGCGGGCTGATCATCGACGTCGCTGCCGAAATCGACGCCGGCATTTTTCTCCCGCCCGTGCTGGTGCAGACCTCTCCAGCGCCGTGGCCCGAAGCTGCAAGGGAAGCGGGCCTCATCGGCGGTGACGTCGAGCTGATGCTCACCATCGAGACCGACGGCAGCGTGAGCGCGGTCGAAGTGAAGGACAGCCCGGGCGAGCCGTTCACCACCGCCGCTCTCAACGCCGCGCGCGGTCTCGGCTTCGACCCCGCGATGCGTGACGGCGTCGCGGTGAGCGTGGTGCTCGCGTACCGCTATCGCTTCGAAGCGCCCGTCGCCCTCGAAGAACCCGACGCCGGCACCAACGCCACGCTCAAGGTCCAGGTGCTCACGCGCGGCACGCGAGAGACCATCTCGCTCGCACAGTTCAGCTGGCTGCCCGACGTGGCGAGCGGCGAGAAGCTCAGCAAGAAGGCCGCGAAGGCCGCGCTCGAGAGTGGCTTCGAAGACGGCGGCGTTTCGCTCGGAGAAACGAACGGTGAAGGCCGCCTCGAGTTCTCGTTGCCCGCGGGCGCGGTGCGAATTCGCGTCATCGCTCCGAATCACAAGCCGCGCGTCTTCAAGGAGACGCTGAAGCCGGGCCAGCAGGTCGAGCTGCTCTACCGCCTCGACCGCCAGTACTCGAAACCGTACGAGACCATCGTGCGCGGTCAGGTCGATCGCGCCGAGCTCTCGCGCATCTCGCTCTCCGGCGCCGAGCTGCGCGAAGTCGCGGGCACCGGTGGTGAGCCGCTGCGCGTGGTGATGTTGCTCCCCGGAGTCGTCACGCCCGCGTCGGGAATTTCCTACCCCGTGGTGCGCGGCTCGCTGCCGGCGGCGACGGGCTTCTACCTCGACGGTGTGCGCGTACCGCAGCTGTACCACCTGCTCGCGGGCGCTTCCGTGGTGCACCCCGAGTTCATCGAGAGCATCGACTTCTACCCGGCGAACGCGCCGACGCGGTACGGCCGCATCTCGGGCGGAGTGGTGAGCGCGCAGGTCGCGAAAGCCCGCGACGACCGCGTGCACGTCGTCGTCTCTCCCGACGCGCTGCAGACCAACGCGTTCGTCGAAGTACCCATCAAGGAGAGCGGCACCAACATCTCGGTCGGCGGCCACATCAATTATTCGGCGTGGCTGCTCGGCGCTCTCTCCGCCGCGGGCGCGTTCGGCGAAGGCATCAAGCCGGTGTTCGAGTCGTACGACTACCAGGCGCGCGTCGAGCAGAAGATTGGGAAGGGCAACATCCGCCTGCTCGCGTTCGGTTCGAGCGACCGCGTGGGCACGAAGTCGGAAGTCGAGCGAACGCCCTCCGTGTACCTGACGTCCATCTTCCATCGCGTCGACTTGCGCGCGCAGTACCCCATCGGTCCCGGCACGCTCGAAGCGGGCACGTGGATCGGCTGGGAGACGATGGGTCTCTACGGCGAGAACCAGAAGCAGGAACGCATCGGCAGCTTCCTCCTCAACCGGTTCATCTGGACCACGCGGCTCTCGTACCGGCTCGAGCTCGGAGAGCATCTGCAGTTCAAGGCGGGCTTCGACACCGAGCGACAGACGAGCGACGTCGAGACCACGCTGGGCGTCGGAGCAGGCGCGGGTGCGGGCGGCGATTTGCTCAAGCAGCCGCGCGTGATGGGTGTCTTCACCGGCTCGTTCGTCGAGGCGGCGTTCTTCTACAAGCCGGTGACGGTGGTGGCGGGCGTGCGCGTCGACACGTGGCATCTCGCGCCGAGTTTCCTGCTGCCGTCGGTGGATCCTCGCCTCGAGGTGCGCGTCGAGCCGTGGGACTTCTTGCGCTTCCGCGGCAGCGCCGGCCTCGCGCATCAAGCGCCGATGTTGCTCATCTCGCTGCCGGTCACCGACGCCGGCGCGCTCAAGACCGGTCTGCAGGAAGTCGGGCAGTTCAGCGTCGGAGCGGTGGGCACGCTGCCGTGGTTCGGCCTCGAGGTGTCGGGCGACGTCTTCTACAACCACATCTTCCAGGCCCGAGAGCGCAGCCTCGCGGAGTTCGTCACCGGCATCTCCTCGCTCGACGACCGCTTCTCGGGAAATCGCTGGGGCCGCGCGTACGGCCTCGAGGTGATGGTGCGCTTGCCGCAGCAAGGCCGTTTCTTCGGCTGGCTCTCGTACACGTTCATGCGCAGCGAGCGCATGCGGCGGTTCGCGATTTACGACGCTGATCAGATCAACGTCACCGACGCGACGGAGATGCTGCCCTTCGCGTTCGACCAGGCGCACTCGCTCAACCTCGTCGCCGGAGTGCAGCTGCCTGCGGGCTTCAAGGTGAGCGCGTCGTTCCACCTCAACACCGGCCGCCCCGAGTCAGGCGAGTTCAGCTCGCGCACCTCGCGCCTCGTGAGCGACGGCATGGGCGGGCAGGTGTGGGCGCCGGTGCCGTTGAATCAGGTCGACCGCTTGCCCGCGTTCGGACGGCTCGACCTGCGCGCGTCGAAGCTGATTTCGTTCAACAACTTCTCGGTCGACATCTACCTCGACGTCTTCAACGTGCTGGTGCGGCCCGAGGTGTACGGCTTCAGCTACGGGTTCGACGAGAACGGAGCGCCGCTCAAGGAACAGCAGGGCGCTCCCATCGTGCTGCCGACGATTGGTTTCAAGGTGGTGTACTGATGCGGACCCGCGCGCTGCTGATGTTCTCGTTGCTCGCCGCCGGGTGCTTCAACCCCGACGACATCTTTCCGATTCACGGCCAGGTCGTCTCAGCGAACGGAGTCGAAGGGCTGACGGTCGAGATGTTGCGCGCGGAGTCGGCCGATTTTTCCGGCGCGTGCGATGGCGAGTTCCGCGCGTTCAAGACCACCACCACCGACGCCGACGGAGCGTTCCTCTTCGAGGTGTTCCGCGCGCAGACGCAGAGCCTCAGTCAGCAGGGACTCTTCTGCTTCAAGGTGCGGGTGACGTTCGCGTCCGGCACGGTCGCGGAGACGGACCTCATCGGCATCGCCAACGAGACGCAGCTCGCGACGTTCTTCGACTGGGTGCCCGATGCGCGCCTGGAGAACGGGTTGCTGTCGCTGACGCCGGTGTACGACGTGAACTCGGTCGACGGCGGCACGCTCACGCAGCGCGCGGACTTCGAGAGCAGCGATGGCGGGTTGTTCTGGGAAGTCGACGACGTGTACTTCGACACCTTCACGATGGAGCCGGTGACGCGGCCGATGGAGTTCTCCGAGTTGCACGCCGAAGACTTCACAGGCGAGCTCTCGTTCAGCGCGGTGGCGGGTCAGCGCATGGGGAGCGGCACGAGCCCGTTCGACGGGCTGACGTTCAACGCGGTGCGGTTGACGGCGAGCCAGAAGATTCCCGTGGTGGGAACGCGCACGGCGTTGAGCCGCGGCGCGGCCTGCGGCTCGCTCGGAACTCCGTGTCCGCTGACGGACGGAGTGGCCGAGCCCTTCGACCTCGGCTCGCGGATGTCGGTGTCGATTGAGCTGCCGACTCCGCAGCGCGTGCAGAGCGTCGTGTTCCGCGAGCTCGAAGTCGGAGCGCCCATCATCGTCGCGCAGTTCTTCGACGCCGACGGCGGGCTCGCGGCAACGCAGCAGGGCACATTCGATTATTCGCAGCGCGCGTTGTCGTCGTTGCCGAGGCGTCGTCGCGACGCGGGCATGTTGCTGGTCGGCTCGACTCCCGCGTGGGTGACGGTGGCGGTCGATGGCGGCGTGACGGCGAAGAAGGTCACGTTCCAGTTCCCGGGTGGAGTGAACGCGTGCTCCGAAGTCAGCCTCTTCTGACGACAGCGGCGTCATGACGTGCGCGTCGCGGGTGTTCTCCTTTCCCCGCGCGGTGTGGTCGGCACGAATGTTGATCAGGGCCCGCGCGTGCTGAGCGCGTGTGTGTTGAGTGCGGTGTTGATGGCGTCTCCGGAAGTGCGGGGCGAGCTCGGGCTCGGTGCCGGCTTCGCGCTCGGCGACAGCCTCGGCTGGGGCCCCAGCGCATCAGGTCGCATCGACCTCGTTCACGAAGAGGAGCACTTCATCTTCTCGGGCTGGGTGCAGGGCGTGTGGTGGCCGCCGTTCACGGAGTACGCGGGCTTCGAGCACCAGATTTCCGGGCGCGCGGTGTTTGCGAAATTTCTGACCATCGGCGTCGATGGCGAGATGCGCAACGTGCACTACGCGGCGTCGGGCGAGTGGTACGGAATCTTCGCGTTCCTCGCCGGTGGTGGGCCGTCGTTCGGCGTGCTGTTCGGAGATCGCGACCTGCGCTTCGAAGCGCGCGTGCAGTGGATGCCCATCTCAAACGAGCCCGATGCGTTTCGCTTCGGCAGCGTGTTCGAGTTCGCGTGGAAGGTGCTGCACGTGCGCGGAACGATGGGCACCGCGCAGCCGGGCTTCATGCGTCGCTTTCCGCCGTTCATGACGTGGCCGTACTGCAGCATCAGCGTCGGCGTGCGCTTCCGCTGGTGAACTCGGAGCAGGCCTGGGGCTCAGCGCGTCAGCGTGAAGTGCACTTCGGTGACGCCGCTCGTCGGCGTGAGCTCGAATGCTCCGCTCTTCGCTTCGACCGTGCAGCCGTCACACGTCGCGGTGAACGTGCCCGTTGGGACGCGAATCACGGTGGGAACGGTGAGCGCGAAATTCGGCGCGTAGCGGAAGGTGAACGTGTCGCCGTCGACTGCCCACGCTCCGGGTTCGCCCGCGACGCGCGCGGGGTACGGGCGCGCGACCATCGCCAGCAGGTCGGCCTTCGGCGTGCCATCGGCGGAGAGCAGCGCGTAGCCGTCGTTCTTTCCGTAATCCCAATACATCGCGCCGGCGCGCTGGAGCCCCGCGGCGTCGTACTCCGCGTCCATGTATTCGCTGATGCCCGGCGTGTTGGTCATGCCGCCGTATTCGCCGAGCACGAGCGCGGCGTTGCGCGCGTCGGCTTCGGTGCGCATCTTCGCGATTTGTTCCATGAGCACCGAGCGGCGGGTCGGGTCGAAGCCCATACCCTGCTCTGCGGTGCCGTCGTAGGAGTGTGGCGCGTAGACGACGTTGCCTTCGCTGAAGGTCGGCAACTTCGAGGGCAGGCCGATGTTGCGGCTCGAGACGGGCTCGAGAAACGCGAGCCAGTCGGGTCGATGCACGCGCACCGCCGCGATGACGTCTCGATACAGACTCGCGAGGCGGCCCTGCTCGAGCAAGTCGGGTTGATACGAGCCCCAGTACGGCTCGTTCATCGGGTCGAAGCCGATGACGAGTGGTGCGTCGACGAAGCGCTGCGCGACGTGGCTCCAGGCGGCGGCGTACTTCGCGTGCAAGTCGCGGCTGCCCCAGAAGCCGTCGAAGCACGCGGTCACTTCGGCGGAGAGGTAGTTGAAGAACCACGTCGTGCCCGGGCGGTAGCTCGCGTACTTCGACTCGTCGCAGGTCCAGCGCGGCATGCCGTTTCCGCCGGGGAAACCGACTCCGTACAGGTCCTGGTGCATGTCGAGGAAGACGAGGAGCCCGGCGTCGGTCGCGAGCTTCACCTTGCGCACCACTTCGTCGAGGTACGCGTCGTCGTACGCATCGCGCGTCGGCTCAAGCGCGGCCCACGAGATGAGGAAGCGCACCGAGTTCATGCCCCACTCGTCGCGCATGCGTTCGAAGTCGGGTGTTTCGTGGAAGTCGAAGTACGGCGGGTCTTTGTGGCGGCCGCTCACGTTCGCGCCGCGCAGAATCACCGCGCGTCCGTCGGGGTCGCGGATGAAGCCGTTGCTCACCGAGAACGTGCGCGCCGGAGGTGGCTCGGTCTTCGGCGGCACGCAAGCCACCAGCAGCAGCAGAAGCAAGAGAGGGTTGGGGTGAGGGTCAAACGCGTTCATAGAAACCGATTGCTCAACACCGGGCCGCCAGCGCGCTGACGAAGCCTACGGCCGCTCTGGGCGAACAGCCCAGCGCGATGCGAAGCGTCGACGCTCCTGAGCGCGCCAGTCACTCTGGTGACGTGTTCGAGCGACGTCTTGCTCGGGTCCGAGATCTTCGCGGCGACGATTTCCTCGACCAGCACCTCATCAGCGCGCGTGTCGGGTTCACTGCGAGTCACCTTCTGCGTCGCGGGGTCGACGCGCAGCGCACCGCCCGCGTACGGGTGCGTGATGGTCTGGTGCAGCAGCGTCGTCACGTCGGGCGCGTAGCCGAACGGTTCGACCCACGACGACGCGTGCACGAACAGCCGGTTCGCCGGAGCGTGCGTCGACAACGCCTTGAGCAGCTCGTCGGTGGGAACGCTCTCCAGCGTCCACGCGACGACGAGGGCACCTTTCTCGGAGCCGGGCGTCCACTCGGCGACGGGCGCTCCGAGCGTCTTCGCCGCTGCGAGGCCGAGCAGTCGACTCTCGCGGCCCGGAGCACTCACGATGCGCGCGGGAGCGGAGTTCGTCGCGCTCAACACCACCTTCAATCGCTCGAGCCCTTCGCGCTGCAGCCCGGCGCTGTCGGAGACGAAGGCGTAGCGGCCGTGCATCGGTTGCTCGTAGCCGTGCGGTGATTCGTGGAGGAGCACGGTGCCGTTGATGGCTCCTTGCCAGGCGGTGAGCGCGAGCCCTTCGAGGGAGATTCCGGCTGCGCGCATGGCTTCGGCTCGCGCCACCATGCCGGCGAGCATGTTGCGCTGAAAGACCATGCGCTCGTCGGTCTCGGTCGCGAGCCGCTTCAAGTGCGAACTCGCGCGCTCGAGGTCGCCGGTCATCAGCCAGTTGAAGCCTGCGAGGTACGCGCAGAGTGGTTCTGTTTCGGCGGTGTTCGATTGTTCGAGCACCAGCGCTGCTTCGCCGTAGCGGAGCTGGGCTTCGAGCGCGCTCGAGAGCTCGGCGATGATTCCTGGTTGGCCGGGTGCGAGGCGGTTCGCGCGGAAGAGCAGTGCGGAGGCGGGCGCGAACTGCTGCTCCTCGTAGAGCTGGTACGCGGCGTCGTAGAGCATCTGCGTGTCGTCACGTTTGGCGACGCACTGCTTGAGCGCGGCGGAGACTTTCGTGGCGCCGAAGGTGTGGCTCAGGGTGGCGAGCAACGAGATCGCGTCGAAGAAGAGCGCGTCGTCGCGCAGTGATTCGCCGACTCCGGAGAAGACTCCGCGCAGGGTTCGGTAGGCGTCTTGGGTCTTGCCTTCCGCGTGCTGCTTCTGGGCGGTGACGATGGTCTCTCGTGGATCGCTCACGCGCCGACTGTGGCATGAGCGCGGCGGAAAACTGCAGTGAGGACGATGGTGTTTCAGTGCTCCGCGCAGTGCCAGACGATGCACGAGCCTCTCGGCTTCGAGCGCCTGGCGATTTTGGGCCGTGTGCCGGTTCTGCGGT
Source organism: Archangium sp. (assembly GCA_047600485.1). Lineage (GTDB taxonomy): Bacteria > Myxococcota > Myxococcia > Myxococcales > Myxococcaceae > Archangium_A. The sequence goes on along the minus strand of JASGKS010000001.1, from coordinate 6,921,190 downwards.
CGAATTGGCGGTCGCTTCATCAGCAAAGCTGACAGTGGCGCTGCCCGGCGCGACCCCGAGATTCTCATCAGCAAAGCTGACAGTCGTGCGCCCGGTCGCGCTCCCGAGATTCTCATCAGCAAAGCTGACAGTGACGCGCCTCGGCGCGACCCAGAGATTCTCATCAGCAAAGCTGACAGTGCGACCAGTCTGGGACACCACGACGTCACGCTCTTCTTGCTTACGTGCCGTCACCCTTTTCGCCGGCTCTCATTCGGCGGCGGCGTCATCGGATCCCGGTAAGGCGTGATCGTCATGCGCCACTTGTCAGCTTTGCTGATGAGAATCTCGGGGTCGCGCGGTGCTGCGCCACTGTCAGCTTTGCTGATGAGAATCTCGGGGTCGCGACGGGGCACGCCACTGTCAGCTTTGCTGATGAAGCACCAATTCGAGCCAGAAGTGGCACACGGCGCGAGGAGCCAGTCGCCCGAAGCCGAGAGGCTCGCGCATCGTCTGGCACGGCGCGGAGAACAGCGACCCCATCGTCCTCAATGCAGTTTTCGGCAGAGCCGTGCCACTCACATCAGTTCCACAGCCGCTCCCACGCCGCCGCCGACTCATTCCCCTCCGCAAGATCGGTCGCCTCGACGTGCTGCCGAGCAAGCTCCTTCCGCGACTCGACGGGTGAGGCGCGCTCCTCGAGCACACTGAACTCCTCCCTCAACTCCATCGCCTCGCGAAGGAACTCGAGGTTCGGGTCGGTCCCCACCTCGTGCGGCAGATACAGACCCGCGAAGTAGCCATCGAGTTTTCGATTCACGAGCGTCTGCAACACACCACGCATCTCGTGAACCAGCGTCTCGACGTTCACGCGCCCTTCGAGCTCTCGCTCCCACAGCTCCATGCGTCGCTCGAGGCAGCGCACCATCCGCCCACCGTACTGAGTCAGCCGCCAATGGCTGACGCGCCCTCGACGCGCGAACGACGCGGCCTCGACGACATGCCTGCGCTCGAGCCGGAACAAGCTGCGATGCACCTGCTGCCGCACCCGTCCGGTCGCAATTCCGAGCGAGGTGAGGGTGTGCTCCTCCCTCGCGAGCAACATCAGGAGCAGCACGTCCTCAGGGTTGAGCCCCAACGACTTCGCCCAGAAACGGTTCACGCTGTCGACCGCGCGCAGAGCCTGCTGCATCGCCACCCACGACCTCATCAGTTTGTGCATGCCCACCCCATCGCATGCGGGGCCGACATTGCTCGGTAGGCTGCGCCACCATGCGCGCTCCTCCTTCCGACGCACCCGCTTCTGAATGGCTCGTCTACGCCGACGCGCTCCAGCAACAGGGCGACCTGCTCGGCGAATTCATCATGTTGGTGAACGCCGGCGACGAGACGAAACAGAACGAGTGGCTCATCCAGCACGGCTCCGCGTTCCTCGGGCCCGAGCTCCTCGGCAAGGTCGGAGCGAACGTGAAGCTCGACTGGCGCTGGGGCTTCATCGACCGCGCCACGGTGCGCGCCACCCGCGCCGAAACGCTCGTCGACGTCGTGAAGCTGGTGCTCGACAACCCGCGCTCCGAGCGGCTGCAGACCTTGAGCGTCGTCGCCGTTCCGATGGCTCCTGGAATCATCGAGCTCGACGACCTCATCACGAACCTCGCGAGCAGCTCGCCGCCGGCCCTCGAACTCATCGACGGGCGCGCCGAGCAGGTCACGCTCCTCACCTCGCGCGACTTCGACCCGGCCAACAACCTCGTCGACTTCGGCGCCCTCACTCCGCTCTGGAAATCACTCCGCTCGCTCAAGCTCGTCACGGCCGATGTGCGCCAGCTCACCCTCGGCGCCATCAACGCTCCGCTCCTCGAGTCCTTCACTCTTCAAGGTCTGCGCCTCGCCGGTCAGAACTTCGGCGACGTCGAGCCGTGCGAAGCGTGCGACATGCTCGGGCAGGCGACGCTCCCGAAGCTGAAGCACTTCGAGCTGCGCCTCAACGAAGAGTGGACCGTCAATCACGTCGACGACACCGACTCGTACATCACGTTCGACAGCTTCCCCGAAGACGAGGGCGACACCGGCTACTCCGAGGGAGCGAACTGGCCGAACGAGTTCGGCTCCGCGCTGCGCAATCTCGTGAAGTCGCCGCTCGAAACCCTGACGCTCACCAACTTCGCCTCGACGACTTCGCTGCTCGAACTCCTCGCGCAGACCGGTCTGCCGCCGACGCTGCGCGTGCTCAATCTCTCGCAGAGCTCACTGTCGAGCACCGACGTGCCGTGGTTCACGAAGAACGCGTCACTGCTCTCGAAGCTCGACCAACTCATCGTGCGCGAGACCGGCTTCAGCGACGACGACGTGAAGACGCTGAAGACCCTGGTGAAGAACGTCGAGCATTCCCGCGCCGACCCGCAGCTCCGCTACGACGGAGAGGAATCCACCAACGCCCCGCTCCCGAAGTACCGCTACACGGTCGGCATGGAGTGAGTAGTTTGCGCGCCCATGTCCCGACCCCTCCTGCTGGCCGCGCTCGGAGCCGTCGTCCTCACCGCTTGTCCCAAAGACAAGACCGACAAACCGTCTGAGCCCGCAGCCGCCGCCAAGCCGCGCGTCGCCGTCTCCATCTTCCCGCTGCACGACATCGCCAAGCGCGTCGCCGGTGACCGGCTCGACGTGGTCCTCATTCTCCCGCCCGGAAAATCGGAGCACGGCTACGAGCCCACGCCGAAAGAGGTCGCGCGCGTCGCCGACTCGAAGCTCGTCGTGCTCTCCGGCTTCAGCATGGACGAGTGGGCCGAGAAGCTGGTGAAGACCGCGTCGCCCAACGTGCAGTCGCTCGAGCTCGCGCCGAAGTGCAGCCCGCAGCCGTTCACGCAAGACCACGTCGGTGAGGCCGCCGCCGCCGAGGTCGCGAAGGACGAAGACGAAGGCGAAGAGCCCGGCGCGATGGACCCGCACTTCTGGCTCGACCCGGTTCGCATGCAGACCGCCGTCGACGTGCTGGTCGCCGAGTTCACCAAGCTCGATGCCGCCGGCGCCGACGGCTTCAAGGCGCGCGGAGAAGAAGTGAAGAAGTCGCTCGCCACGCTGCACGCCGAAATCGACGCGCAGCAAGCGAAGTGGACCAAGCGCAAGCTCGTCACCTTCCACGCCTCGATGGGCTACTTCATCGCGCGCTACAAGCTGGAGCTCGCCGCCGTCATCGAGCCGTTCCCCGGCCGCGAGCCGACCGCGAAGTACATGGCCGAGGTGCTCGAGGCGGTGAAGAAGACCGGCGCCGCTGCGCTCTTCAGCGAGCCGCAGCTCGACCGTGCTCCGGCGAAGACCGTGGCTGATCAAGCGAAGCTGCCGCTGTTCGAGCTCGACCCGGTCGGTGGCACGCCGGGCGTCGAGAGCTACGAGAAGCTGCTGCGCTCCAACGCCGCGGTGCTGGAGAAGGCGCTGCAGTGAGCGAGACGACGACGCTCAAGGGCACCGTGCCCGACCCGTCGCTGCCGCGCGTGCTCGACGTGGTGAACCTCGGCGTCGACGTCGACGACCGCACGCTCATCGACGGCATCACCTTCTACATTCCCAAAGGTGAATTCGTCTGTCTCTGCGGCCCCAACGGAGCAGGCAAGAGCACGTTCCTCAAATCGGCCCTCGGGCTGATGAAGCGCACGCGCGGTGAAATCAAAGTGAACGGAGTTCCGCTCGAAAACACGCGCGGCGCCATCGGCTACGTGCCGCAGCGCAAGACGTTCGCTCAAGACTTCCCCGCGACCGGAGTGGAGCTCATCGTCGCGAACCTGCGCGGCAAGTGGCCGCTGCGCGTGACGGCCGAAGAACGCGAGAAGGCGCGACTCGCGCTGGTGAAGACGGGCGGCGAGAAGCTCATCGACAAGCCACTCGCGGGGCTCTCGGGTGGCGAAACCCAGCGCGTGTTCCTCGCGCGCGCGATGGTGACCAACCCGGAACTGCTCATCCTCGATGAGCCGACCGCGGGCGTCGACGTGAAGGGCCGCGGCGAATTTCTCGAGCTGCTCGCGGGCATTTCGAAGAGCGACCACATCGCGGCGATTCTCGTCACTCACAACGTGGCGGCGGTGACCAAGACCGCCGAGCGCATCGTGTACCTCGAAGCCGGAAGACTCGTGGCGTGGGGCTTGCCCGATGAATTGCTCGGACACGACCGACTGACCGCGCTCGCGTTCGCGCCTCCGCAAGACCACAAGGCGGCCCCCGATGAAGACTGACGTCCATGTCCCCCTCTCCCGCGAGGGAGAGGGTCGGGGTGAGGGTCAAACATGAACTTCCTCACCGAGCCCCTCGCACTCGAGTTCATGCAGCGCGCCCTCGTCGCCGGAGCCGCCGTCGCCGGCCTCTGCGCGCTCATCGGCGTCTTCGTCGTGCAGCGAGGCCTGTCCTTCCTCGGCGATGGCCTCGCGCACGCTTCCTTCGGCGGTCTGGGCCTCGGCCTCTTCCTCGGAGTCAGCGTCGATCAAGCCGGCTGGGTCTCGCTCCCGTTCACGCTCGCGGTGGCGATGGGCATCGTCTACGTGCTGCGGCGCGGGAAGCTGCGCGGCGACGTCGCCACCGGAGTCTTCTTCTCCGTCAGCTTCGCGCTCGGCGTCCTCTTCCTCGGCCTGCGCTCGGTGAACGCCAAACCGGTGAACGTCGAAACCGTCCTCTTCGGCAGCATCCTCGCCATCTCTCCGCAGAACATGTGGATGGTGGCGGTGGTGGTGCTCATCACGCTCGTCGCGCTGCTCGCGACCTGGTCACGCCTCGCGTACGCGACGTTCGACCCCGACCTCGCCGCGCTGTCCGGAGTTCCCGTCGCGGCGCTCGACTATCTGCTGCTCGGCCTCACGGCGCTCATCATCGTGGTCAGCGTGAAGACGGTCGGCGTGGTGCTGGTCTCGAGCTTCATCGTCATTCCCGCGGCGACCGCGCGCATGCTCGGCAAGACGCTCTCGGGAGTCGCAGCCTGGGCGTTGATCATCGGCGTGGTGACCTCGGTCATCGGTCTCATCGCGAGCTACCACCTCAACGTCGCGAGCGGAGCGACCATCATTCTCACGCTCGGAGCAGTCTTCGGCGCAGTGCTGTTGATCAAGCGCCGCTGAGCGCTCAGCACCCTCTCCCTGCGACAGCGGGGAGAGGGCCGGGGTAGGACTCAGCGCACTAGGTCACTCGGCGCCCTCGCAGAACGTCTCCAGCCGTTCCTCGAGCCCGCGCGCGTAGATGGGCGCATCGACGCTCACCGCGCGCGCCTTCGCCACGCGATACGGAAACGCCGCGCCCGACTTCTGCGCCAGCGCGGGATCAATTCCATAGAACGGATCAGCCAGCGCACGGTCCAACGAAACCCAACGCGCGCCGCGTTGCTCGAACGCCGTCAGCAACTCGTCGAGAAACTCCGCGTCACCCGCACCGAGGTGCAGCAGCAACACCTGCGGCACGTCGTCACGCTGCGTGAGCGATTTGCTCAACGCGCGCATGCGTTCCCACTCGTCGAGGTGCGTGGCGATGAACAACTTCCGCAGCTCCGCCACCTTCTCGCGCTCACCGGCTTTCAAACAGCGCACGAACGGCGGGTTGAACGCCCAGTCGTCAGCATCGATGGACACGTGCGCCAGCTTGAAGCCGCGCTCGAACAACCCGCGTCGCACCGCCTCGCGTTTCTCGAGCGTGTCGCCCTCGAACAAGAACGGGTACCGAAAGAACAAGCGCGCCGTCGCATCGGGCTCGTACTTCGCGAGCAGTTGCTCGTTCTGCGAAGCGTCGGCGAGGAACTCCTCGGCGGAGAGTCGGTTCAAGCTCCCGTGAGACCACGTGTGGTTGCTCAGGTGATGGCCCGCCTTCACCCACGCGGTGAGCACCGGCTCCGTGCCTGGCTCGACGCGCGAGCCGTTGGTGAACCCATATACCCCGCGCACGCCGTGAGCGCGCAGCACCGCGATGAAACGTTCGGCGATGTCGAGCGGCGGTCGCTCGGCGCTGAGCGGCCCATGGAGCGGCAAATCATCGACCGTCAGCGCGACGTCGAACCCGGCACGCGGCGGCGGCACGGTCACGCACCCCGCACACAACACCAGCCACAGGACGTGCCTCATACACCGCTCAGCCGTCGCGACGCTTCCCACTTCCGCACGCGCGCGACCGCGAACACCACGCCGCGCAGCGCCGACACGTGCTTGAGCCACACCCACGTCAACGCTTCCCACGCGGTGAGCCACCAACCGACGACTGGAGTGGGCGCCGCCTCGGCCGACGCACGCGAATCACCGAGCTGCCGCGACGCGCGCAACGCGAGGCCGTACACCACCAGGTCCCACACCCAGCGCGTGACGAACAGCGCGATGGACAGCGTCGAGACGCCGAGCGCTGCGTCCACTCCGCCGCGCACCAGCACCACCAGCGACACGAACGCGAGCAACGGCAACACCGCGTCGATGACCTTCAACGGAAAGCGCACCAGGCCGAACGTGCCCGCGCGCGGCTCGAGCACCAGATGCCAGAAGCGCATCAACGTGGTGAGGAACCCGGCGAACCAGCGCGTGCGCTGCGCGATGAGGCCCTTCACCGTCGACGGCCCCTCGGTGAACACCTGCGCCGACAACACGGTCACCACCTTCGTCGGCTTGCCGCGATTCACGCCGTTCGCCACGAAACGCCACGCGAGCTCGTAGTCTTCGGTGAGCGAGTCGATGGGGAAACCGCCGACCTCGTGAAACGTCGACGCGCGAATTCCCGCGAACGCGCCGGGCACCTGCTCCAGCGCACCGAGCGAAGACCAGGCGATGCGCGCGAGCGCGTTCTTCAAATACTCCGCCGATTGATTCGCGGTGAGCCAGCCGTCGCGCCCGTTGGAAATCGAAACGACTCCTGCCGCGAGCTCGACCTCGTCGTCGAGGAACGCTTCCGCCAGCCGCGCCAACGCGCCGCGCGAAGGCTGCGTGTCGGCGTCGATGGTGAGCAACACGGGGTGTCGCGCGTGCACGGCGAGCGCGTTCAACGTCGCTCCCTTGCCCGCGTGCGGAAAGTGGAAGAGCCGCACGCGCGGGTCGGGCCGCAGGGTCACCGGCTGCTTCGAGCCGTCATCACCGACCAGCAGCTCGAACTCCACGCCTTCTTGCGCGAGCCACACGTCGACGGTGCGCTGCACACCCGCGCCCTCGTTCCACACCGGCAACAGCACGCTCACCGCGGGAGGCGTTCGCGTCTCGGGCGTGCGCGCTTTCTCGAGGCGGAGCCGCGCGACCAACGTGAAGACCAGCACCACTCCGACGGCCAAATCGATGCCGACGAACGCGAGCGCGGCGTGCAACAGCGAGCGCTCCATCATGCTCGCCATCGGGCTGCTCAACGCGCGCAGCAACCACTCGAGCGCGGAGAACGTCAGCGCGAAGGAGAGCGCGAAGACGAGCAGGGTTCGGTACGGCCGTGATGCCACGGAAGAGGTCATGACACGAAAGACCGTCTGGTTTCACGTGCCCCGGGGCGAGCCGAGAAACGACAGCGGCGAGGCACCGTGAGGCACCTCGCCGCGAAAGTCACGACCGACTGAGAAGACTCAGTAGCCGCCGCAGATGTCCTGCGCCGCCGGCACCGCGAACGTCGTGGTCGACTCGTCGATGGACTTCAGGAACGCGACCAGCTGGCGAATCTCGGTCTGCTCCTGCGCGGTGGTGCCGCCGTTGATGAGGCAGTTCGCCGACGCCGACTGGCAGTGCGAGAAGGGCGGCTTGAAGAGGTCTTCGAGCGTGCGCGCCGCGCCGTGGTGAAGATACGGAGCGCCCGCGTTCACCGACAACAGCGCCGGCGGGTTGAAGCCCTTGATGCCCTGCGCCTGAGTGCCGTCAGCCTTGCGCTCGATGGTCGACGCCGAGTTGAACGTGTTGACGTTGCGGAGCACGCAGGTGATGCGCTCCGGACCGACGTTGCCGGTCATGCCGTTGAAGAGCATCACGCCGCGCTCGACGTCGATCTTCAGGGTGTCGGTGTTCTGGTTCGCCTGCAGACCACCAGGCAGCGTCTGCGACTTGTTCTCGGTGCGCAGGCCGGTCGCGGCGGCAGGCAACAGGTTCACACCGGGCAACGAGCCGTTCTTCTCGGGCGACGGCGTGTACGGCACGCGGGAGATGGTCCACTTCGGGCCCGAGTGGCAGAACTGGCAGTTGTTGTTCTCGAAGAACGCACGACCCGCGGTGACGTCAGCGGCGACCAGCGCGCGCGGCTGCTTGAGCGGCTTGATGGTCTTCACGTACTCGTCGATTTCGTCCCAGTCCTTCACCGACGCCGCGCTCGCCACGACCGCCTTGGTGCTGCCCGAGAGGTTGTCGTTGCGCGTGACGTTGTTCACACCGCCGTCGAGCGTGACGCCGTTGGTCAGGTTGAACTGCACGTCGTTGGGAACCGTGCCGGTGGTGATGGCGCCCTTGCCGCCCGCGGTGCCGCGGGTGTTGAGCTCGAAGTCGTGCATCTCGTCGAAGATGGCCGACCAGTTGAGCGCGCGCTGATCATTCGGGTTGTTCTTCGCGTACGTGCCATCGAGCGGAGTCGACTGACGCGGACCAGCGGCGAACTGCCAGGTGATGTGGTCCGACAGACCGTCGGGGTGGCACGAGCCGCACGAGTTCACCGAGCGGTCAGACCAGCGGCCGGTGCCGGTGAAGAAGAACTTCAAACCCGCCAGCACGTGCGCCTCGGGCGTGTTCGCCGTCGGCAGCGTCGCGGAGTTCACGTCCGTGTCGAGCACCTGCGCCGCGAGGTCGACGATGGACAGCGAGCGCTCCGCCCAGTTCGCGACGTACGCGTTGTTGCGGGTGTGGGCGACCACCACGCCGAGCGGAACCTTGATGCCGCCCGTGCCGCGCGTCGACATCTGCGCGAAAGCGTTGTCGGGGCCGAGCACGATGGGGCCACGACCCGTCGTCACGCCGGTGTAGTGAATGCGCTGCAGCGTGTCGCCGGCCTGCGAGATGACGTACGCCACGTTGCTGTTCGGCTTGAAGTCGATGCCGATGGGAACGCCGAGGAGGTTCGAGGTCGAGGTGCCCTGCGCCGCGACGAGCTTGCTCAACGCCGCCGTGCCCGCGATGCCCGTGTCTTCGGTGTTGGTCGCCGTGTCGAACACCGACACCGCGGCGAACACGTTGGTGAACTTGAACACCGGGCCCTGCGGCGCGGCGCACACGCTCGTCACGTAGCCCTTGCCGTTGTTGAGCGTGATGGAGAACAGCTGGTTGATGCCGCAGCCCACGTTGGTTCCCGGCCCGCCGTCGGGGAGGGCGACGTTGAAGCCGGTGTCCGCGATGGGCTGCAGTGAAATGGTGGCGGTGACGGAGCGGGTGTTGACGTCGACCACCTGCACCTTTCCGACGCGGCCGCTGTCGCTCATCTCAGCGGTGGCCTCGCCGTAGAACTGCGTCACGTAGATTTTCTCGTCGAAGTCGTCGGTGTCGCCGTCGTTGCTGATGACCAGCGCGCGCGGGTTGCCGCCGACGTTCGCCGTGCCCATCACGCTCATGCTCGCGGTGTCGACGAAGCTCAGCGTGCCTTCGTTGAAGTTCGCGACCACGGCGACCGCGCCGCTCGGAGTGAGCGCCACGCCCGTCGGCTCCGCGCCGACCGTCGCACGCGTGCCCGAGACGACCGGGTTGATGGTGTCGATGGCCGTCACCTTCGCCAGCTCACCGGAGCGGCGCAGCGCGACGAACGCCGTCGTGCCGTCAGGGTGAAGGACGACCGACACCGGCATCGAGTCGTTCGCGAAGTTCACCGACGCGGTGCGCGTCTTCGTCGCCGACGAGAAGAACGACAGCGAGTTGCTGTCCTGGTTCACCATTGCGATGAGGGTGTCGTTCTCGGTGATGTCCACCGGAGTCGAGCGCGAGACGCGCGAGAGGATGGGGCCGGTCACGCCGCCGCCACCGCCGCTGCCGCCACTGCCACCCATACCGCCGCCCATGCCGCCACCCATGCCTCCGCCGCTACCGCCACCGCTTCCACCACCCGAGCCGCCGCCGCTTCCACCACCAGCGCCACCGCCGCCGCCGGTGCCGGCGTCATCGCCTCCGCCGCCGCCACCGCCAGTCACGCCTCCGCCGCCGCCCGAGCCTCCGCCTGCGCCGCCATCGGGTGTCGGGTTGGGCGGACACGCGCTCAGCATCGCTACGACGACTGCCCCCAGGATTGTTTTGGCTTGGAAGTTCATGCCGGGACCCGTCAGCAAACGGCGCGCCGCGGCCCTTCCGTTGGATCAGGCCCCGAAGGTTGTCGGGTCGAGCCGACAGCTGTCGGGAACAGCCGACAGCCCGGAGCCGTGAGGGTGAAGTACAACGCGCACCCATGAGTGAAGGGACGCTGCCCATCGCGGTCGTGGGGTTGCCGGTGCGCACGTTGTCGGTGCGTGTCGTCGCAGGACCAGACCTGGGCCTCGCAGTGAGTGACGTGACCGAGGCGCTCACCGTCGGCATCGCGGAAGGCAACACCCTCAAGCTCACTGACCCGTCGGTCTCGCGTTTTCACGTCGAGCTTTCGCGCCGTGGCGACAAGGTGGCGGTGCGCGACCTGAGCTCGACCAACGGCACGCTCGCGCATGGCCTCGCGTTGACCGAAGCGCTCGTGCCTCCGGGCACCGTGTTGCAGTTGGGGCACACGCAGCTCGAGGTCGGCAGCGGCAAGACCGGCAGCGTCGAGCTCTCGGAGCACGATTCACTCGGGCCGTTGAAGGGCCAGTCGCCGGTGATGCGCACCTTGCTCGCGCGCATCGACAAGGCGGCTCGCAGCGACAGTGCGGTGCTGCTGCAGGGCGAGTCGGGTACGGGCAAAGAGCTCATCGCCATGGCGCTGCACGAGCGCGGCGCGCGCGCGGGTAAGCCGTTCGTCACCGTCGACTGCGCGTCGCTCTCTCCGGGGCTCGTGGCGAGTGAGCTGTTCGGTCACGAGCGCGGCGCGTTCACGGGAGCAGACCGCCGCCACGCCGGCGCCTTCGAGCGCGCGAACGGCGGCACGGTGTTTCTCGACGAGATTGGTGAGCTGTCGCCGACGCTGCAGGCGTCGTTGCTGGGCGTGCTCGAGCGTCGGCGCTTTCGTCGCGTCGGCGGCTCGGAAGAATTGAACGTCGACGTGCGCGTGGTGTCGGCCACGCATCGCGACCTGCGCGCGGCGGTGAACAGCGGGCAGTTCCGTCTCGACCTGTTCTTCCGGCTCGCGGTGGTGAAGCTCGACGTGCCGCCGCTGCGTTCGCGCGCGGAAGACCTCGAGCTGCTCATCACTCACTTCCTGCGCGAGGCGGGCAGCGAGGCGAAGCTGGAGTCGCTGTTCAACAAGGACGCGCTCACTGCGCTCCGCGCGCATCCCTGGCCGGGCAACGTGCGTGAGCTGCGCAACCTCGTCGAGGCGACGCTGGCGATGGGCGAGCCGCCGGAGCTCGATGCGACGAGCGCTTCGACCGCCGACCCGAACGCGATGCCCGGGCCCGAGCGCACGTACAAGGACGCGCGCGCCGAGGTGCTGAACAAGTTCGAGGTGCACTACTTGAAGAAGCTGCTCGAGGTGACGGGCGGCAACGTGAGCGCGGCGTCACGTCACGCGAAGATGGATCGCTCGCATCTCATCGAGCTCTTGCAGCGGCACAAGCTCCGCGGCGAATGACTCCCTCTCCCTGCGACAGCGGGGAGAGGGCTGGGGAGAGGGGCTGATCAGACGGAAGCATCCATCAGGGCTCTGCTCGTATCTGCCCCTCACCCCGACCCTCTCCCCGCTTCGCAAGGAGAGGGAGATCAGGGCTGCCACTGCAGCTGGCCGTCGCTGCAGATGCGCACGCCCTGCTCGCACGACGCGGTGAGCGTCTCGAAGCCGAGGTAGACGTCCTGGTCGACCTTGTCGAGCAACACCGGGCAGCTGTACGCGCACCCGACGAGCTGTGACTTGTCGAACGCCGGCAGCGGCGCGTCACCCGAAGGCAGGAGCGAATCACACGACTGCGCCGTCCCGACCACGCGCACGATGACGAACTCATCGGGCGCATCGGCCAGCGCCTGAAACCCACCACTCTCGCGAATCGCGCCGAGCAATTGCGTGCGCAGCTCTTCGCGCGCCGCGTTCGGGCCCGGCAACTTCACCTCGACGCACGAGCGCGTCTGCTGAATCGCCGAGCAGTCGTGCGAGCCACACCACTTCATCAGCTGACCGGTGCGGCACCCGGGCACGCCGCCCAGGCGAATGAAGTCGATGACCAGGCTCGCTTTTCCGCCGCTCGGCAAACGAGAGAGGAGCTGCGTGTCCGTGCTGTCCTTGCACATGAAGCCATCGAGGCCTTCGCCATCGGAGCCGAAGGTCAACGCGACGGAGCGCGTCTCCACACAACCGCCGAGCAGCAGGAGTCCCGCAGTAAAGAGGAGTGCGCGCGCGTTCACGGCTTCAGCTCCACGCTGGTGATGGTGCGGCGAGTGCTGACGAGAACGGCGGTGGTCACTCCGGCGGCGACGGCGGCGACACCGACCGCCACCCAGAACGGCCAGCGTTTGTAGAAAGGAGGCGTCTCTTCGACGATGAGCCCGCGCACGAGCAGGTCGCGCACCAGGCCCTCGGCGTCTCCGAGGCGCTCGGCGCGGGTGGTGAGCACTCCGTCGACGGCGAGCGCGCCGCGCAGGGTCTTCGGTGCCGCGGCGTCGCTCGTCACCACCGCGAGACGCGGCGCCCGCAGCGCATTCGACAGCAACTTCACCGACGCATCGGAGTCGACCGCGTCTCCACGCTGCACGCGCGCGCGCCACTGACTCGCGGCGAGCTCGGGCGTCGCGGCCTGCAGCGTCGCGGCGGTGGTGTCGTCTCGAGCCACCAACTGCCACGACGGGCTGTAGCCATCAGCCGACAATTTCAAAACGTGCGTTCCGGCCAACACATCCACGGTGCAGGGCGTAGTGCAGGCGGCGGGCCGACCATCGACTTCGACCGACGCACCCGACGGAGTGCTCTCGACTCGCAGCTTTCGCAGCGGGGTCGCTCCGACCTGGGTGACGGCTCGAGCCAACAGCGCCTCGACGTCGGGAGTCATCGAGCCCACGTCTTCGGGCACCGCGAGCTGGAAGGTGGCGAGCGCTTCGGCGGCGACGCGCGCGGGCTGCGGCTGGTTGGCTCCGGTGTGACACGCGGCGCGCCACGCGAGGAGTCGGGCCGCGAGCGCGCGTTCGCCAGTCGAGAGGAGCTCGGGCACAGCGGAGTCACCTTCGAGCTGCTTGAGACATTCGGCGAACTGCGCGCCGACATAGGCCTTGCGGGCGGCGGCGAGCTTCGCGGGCCATGCGCTCTGCGTCGGTGCTTCGAGCGCGGTCGGCGTATCGGCGAGCCGCAGCTCGACCGGGAGGGTGACGCTGCTCAACGTCTGCCGCGTCTCGCCCGCTGCGGGGCCGTCGACCACCACCGTCACCGAGCTGCGGCCGTCAGGTGCAGCCTGCAGCGACACAGCGAGCATGACCGCGACCGGGAACATGATCGCCGTCTATCAAATCGGCCACGGCTGCTGCGCCTCTTCGAAGAACCATGCGGCGGTTCCGGGCTGCGACCAGCGGGAACGCTCGAGCAACCGAGCGAGCCGCGCCGCGCAGAGCTGCGGGGATTCCCAGTTTCGCTTCACGAGTTTGAGGAGCCAGCCGAGCGGGCCGGTGCGCGCGCCGAGTTCGGTGTTCACGACGCCGGGGTGAACGACGGCGAAGTCGACTTCAGGCTGTCGTGCGGCCGTCGCGCGGGTCGCTTCGGCGAAGCAGCGCTTGGTGGTGGCGTAGGTGCGGAAGCTCGAGAAGTCTTTGCCGCTCGGAGTCTTCGCGGCGTCGAAGCGGCCTTTCACCATCAAGCCGGCGCCGACGACGAGGACCCGCGAGAGCAGCTTCGCTTCGAGCAGGGGCTCCTGCAGCGCCAGCGGTGCGAGGTGGTTCACCGCGTAGGCGCGCTCGAAACCCTCGGCGGTGAGCTCGAGCTTTGATGGCCAGAGGCCGGCGTTGTGAATGAGGGTTGCTCCGTTCGTGACTTCGCTCGCGAGCCGTTGCCCCAGCTCACTCGCGGCCTGCACGCTCGCGAGATCGACGCTGAATACCTTCGCGTTCCGGCACTGCGCGGCGAGGGCTTCGAGTCGGCTGGAGTCCCGGGCGACGAGGAAGAGCCGCAGGTCGTCGCGCTGGCGCAGTGCCGAAGTCAGTGCCGCTCCGATGCCGCGCGAGGCTCCGGTGAGGATGAGGTCCATGTTGAGTTGGAGTATTCCTCTAGTTGGAGGAACATTCCAAATCGAAACTCCCTCTCCCCGACAGGGGAGAGGGTCGGGGAGAGGGCCCAGTGATCGGCGCGCACCTCGTGTAGGGTCCACCCTTCACATGAGACGCAAGGACGGCGATTCGCGCCGTGAAGCCATTCTCGACGCAGCGTTGTCGTGCTTCGCGAAGAGCGGAGTCTTCGGCGCCGGCATCGAAGAAATCCGTGCCGCGGCGAAGGCCAGCCCGTCGAGCGTGTACCACCTCTTCCCCGACGGAATTCCCGACGTCACCGCCGCGCTGCTGGAGCGAATCTTCGCGCGCCTCTTCTCCGAGCTCACCGCGAAGCTCGAAGGAGCCACCACCGCCCGCCAGCTCGTCGAAGAGTTGGTGCGCTCACACCTCGACTGGGTCTTCGCCCACGAGCGAGAAGCGCGCGTGATGTACGAGGCCGTCGGGCTGCGGTTCGCTCCGGCGTTGCAGGCGCGCATCGTGAAGAGAAAGCGAGAAGCGATGGCTCCGTTGCTGAGTCGGCTGAAGCCCTTCGCGAAAGAACTCCCTCGATGGGAACCCGAGCTGCTCGACGTCGTGCTCCTCGGGCCCAGTCACGAGGCCTGCCGCCGCTGGTTGCTCGGCGCGGACTTCTCGCCCGCCTGGCTGCGCAAGAATCTCCCCGCGCTCGCGTGGCAGTCGTTGGGAGCCCGCTCGTGACGCGACTCGTGGGGCTCGCACTTCTCCTCGTCACCGCGTGCGCACCCGCGCCCGTGCAGACGTGGGACACGGTTCTCCCGGTGCCCGAGGAGACCTTCGTCGACTCCGCCTCCGGAGTGCACACCTTCGACCCGCGCAGCAACATCGGCGTCTCGCGCGTCGAGCTCCTCCCGATGGCCGAGCTGCTCGCGACCGAGCTTCGCGCGCGCACCGGTTGGGAATGGCCCGTCAGCACCGCGTCGAGCGCGACCATTCGACTCGAGGCGCTCGAGCTCGGCCCGAACGCGCTGGCGCGCAACGAGGCCTATTCACTTCGCGTCTCGCGAGGAGGCGTCACCATCAGCGCGCCGACGTTCTCGGGAATCTTCTACGGCACGCAGACGCTGCTGCAGCTGTTGCCTGCGTACGACACGCCGGGCTCCTTCGCGCTCCTCACCGGCGAGCTTCACGACGGCCCACGTTTCCCTTGGCGGGGGCTGATGGTCGACCTCGCGCGCCACTTCTTCTCGGTCGCCGAGCTGAAGAAGCTCATCGACGTGATGGCTCGCTACAAGTTGAACCGCCTCCACCTGCACCTCACCGATGATCAGGGCTGGCGGCTCGAGCTGCAGACGCGCCCGACGCTCACCACCATCGGCGCCTCGACGGCAGTCGGCGGAGGACAGGGCGGCTTCCTCACCCGCAACGACTACACCGAGCTCGTCGACTACGCGGCGGCGCGCTTCATCGTCGTCGTTCCGGAAATCGATCTGCCCGGCCACACCACCGCCGCGCTCGCTTCACTTCCCGAACTCAACTGCGACGGCGTGTCGCCCGCGCCCTACACCGGCACGATGGTCGGCTTCAGCTCGCTCTGCGCCTCGCGGCCCGAGACCTTCACCTTCATCGACGACGTCATCGGCGAGGTCGCGTCACTCACTCCGGGGCCGTGGATTCATCTGGGCGGCGACGAAGCGCAGCAGACGACGCTCGACGACTACCGCGCGATGATCAACCGCGCCCGCACCGCCATCGAAGCGAACGGCAAACACGTCATCGGCTGGGAAGAGCTCGCGCGCGCCGGTGCAGACTCGAACACCATCGTGCAGCACTGGGTGAACCCGGCACTCGCGAAGCAGGCCGCTGATCAGGGAGCGCTGATCCTGCTGTCGCCCGCCAGGCGGCTCTACTTCGACATGCAGTACGCGCTCGACACGCCGAAGGACGTGGGCACCTTCTGGGCCGGCTTCGTCAGCGTTTCCCATTCCTACGATTGGGAACCGGTCGATCTGCTCGAAGGTGTGCCTGAGTCGTCGATCGTAGGTGTGGAGGGTGCGGCGTGGACCGAGTTCATCGACTCCGATGCAGAGCTCGAGTCGATGATCTTCCCGCGATTGCTGGGAGTCGCAGAGCTTGGCTGGTCCCGGCCCGCCTCTCGCGACCTGAAGGACTACCTCCGCCGACTCAGCTCACAAGGCCCGCGGCTCACCCGTTCGCAAGTCGAATTCTTCCGAGCGCGCGAGGTCTCCTGGCCGGGCATGCAGGCTGACTGAACTCGCGTGTGTTTCAGGTGGTTGCGTCGCTACGATGCGCCCGGCGATGGCGAGCGAAGGGGAACAGCTCGGTCGGTACCACCTGGTTCGGAAGCTGGCCACGGGCGGCATGGCCGAGGTGTTTCTGGCGAAAGTCATCGGACCCGGCGGGTTCGAGAAATCACTCGTCATCAAACGCATTCTGCCGACGCTCGCGAAGGACGAATCGTTCGTCTCGATGTTCCTGCAGGAAGCGCGCATCGCCGCGCAGTTCGCGCACCCCGCAGTCGTTCAAATCTTCGACTTCGGTGAAGTGAACGGCACGTACTTCCTCGCGATGGAATTCGTCGACGGTCCGAACCTGCGCTCGATTCTGCGCGCCTCGCCCGACCGCCGAATTCCACTCGCCGTCGGCGCGCGCGTCATCGAAGAAGCCTGTGAAGGCCTCGCGTACGTGCACGAGTTCGCCGACGCGTCGGGCAAGCCGATGGGCCTCATTCACTGCGACGTGAGCACCGACAACATGCTCATTGCGCGCAACGGCGCGGTGAAGGTCGTCGACTTCGGCATCGCGAAGACCGGTGCGCAGGCCGCGACCTTCGACGGCACGGTGAAGGGGAAGATTGCGTACATGCCTCCCGAGCAGATCATCGGAGAGGCCGACCTGCGCGCCGACGTCTACGCGCTCGGCGTCATCCTCTACGAGTTCGCTGCCGGCACGCGGCCGTACGAGCAGGTACCTGATCAACAGCTCATCGCCGACATCATCAAGACCGACCCGGTGCCGCTCACGCGCCGCGTTCCTGACGTGCCGCGCGAGTACGCCAACATCGTCGCCAAGGCGATGGCGAAGAACCTCAACGTTCGCTTCCAGAATTGCCGCGAGCTCGCTTCGGCCCTCGAAGAATTCGTCGCCGGGAGCGGCGTGCGCGTCGGCACTCGCCAGCTCGCCTCGCTCGCCACGCAGTACCAGGAAGAGCCGGCCTCTTCTCCGAACAAGCCCGGCACGTCGCCCACGCCCGCGTCCGTCGCCACGCCGTACGTCGCCAAGCAGCTCTCGCCTTCACGCATCTCTCCGCCCAGCGGAGTTCCCGCTGCGGGAGGTGACCCGTTCGCCGCGTTCGGTGCGCCGATGGCCCGCACCACGCAGCCGCTGCCGCCGCCGCCGGCTGTTTCACCGCCCACGCCCGTTGCCGCGAAGCCCGTCGTGCCTCCGCTGCAGAGCGCCGCCGCGAAGAAGCACAGCGAGGAGCTGTTCGATCAATTCTTCTCCGACGTCGACATGTCGGGGCTCACGCCCATCGCCACCGCGGCCGTCGCGCGCCCGTCGACGCAGAAGCTTCCGCCGCCTCCGCCGCCGCCCGCTGCGAAGAAAGACGACGATGACGATGATGGCGGCGGCATGCGCATCACCGTCGGCTCGACTGCCGCGGCTGTGCCCATCGAAGCGTTCAACGCGCGCGGCACCGCGGGTCCGCTGACGCCGGGCACGAAGTCGCGCAGCTCCGGCTCGTTCCCTCAGCACGCGCCGTCGTCGCTCACGCCGGGGCCGGGCAAGGGTCTGCCGCTCAACACGCCGGGGCCGGGCCGCGGGCTGCCAATGTCCGTCGCGAGCGCGCCACCGCCGCCCGCGATTTCTCCGCACACGCCGGGGCCGGGCCGCGGCTTGCCGATTTCACGCCCGCCGACGCCGGGTCCCGGTCAGGGCTTGCCGCTCGCTCCGCCGCCGTCGCGCTCGGGCGGTTTCGCCGCGCACGTTCCCGCGCAGCAGCAACCGCCAAATCCAGTCGCGAGCACGCCTGAAGTTCGCGCCGCGGTGGTGATGGCCGACGCGACGACCATGCGGCTCTACGACACGGGCCCGGGTCTGGGCACCGCCGTCGAGCTCGAGAGCGTGCGCAAGGAACTCGCGCGCGACGAAGGGCTGCACCTGCTGGTGCGCTACGCCGACCACGCCGCGCGGCTGCTCAAGTACGTCGAGCCCGAATCACTCGTCTCCGAGCGGCTGGCCGGCGCCATCGACGGTCTCTTCATGGCGGAAGCGTGGGGCACGCTCGCGACGTTGCTCGAGCGCCTCAAGTTCCACGGCGAGGCCGACGCGCTGCACAAGTGGGCGTACGACTTCGCCATCTCGCAGTTCGCGACCACCGAGAACGCGCGTCGCATCTCGCTGCGGTTGCGCGAGAACAAGCCGGCCGATGCTGAAGGGCTCGGCAAGCTCATCGCCTTCTTTGGCCCCGCGTTCGGCCCGACGTGGATTTCGCTGTTCGAGAACATCGACCTCGCTGCGTCGCGTGATGCGCTGCTCCCCGGCCTCGCGTCGTTGTGCGCGCTCAGCCCGCAGCCGTTCATCGACTTGCTCGCGCCCAAGCGGCCGCGGCGCATCATGGAATTGGTGTACTGCCTCGAGAAGGGCCGCGTCGGAGACCGCTCGCGCATCGTGCGTGAGCTGCTCGCCCGGCTCGACCCCGCACGCCGTCGCGAGGTGTTGACCGGCCTCGCGCGCGCGGGCTCGGACGACGCGTACAAGCTGGTGTGCCAGGGCGTCACCGACGAGGAATCGGAGACGCGGCTGCACTCGATTCAGCTCCTCGGAAAGCACTTCCCCGAGCGCGTGTTGGCGGCGCTCAAGGGCGTGGTCGAGCCCAACAACGCGAGCACCCGCACCGACCAGGAACGCCGCGCGCTGTGGATTTCCATCGGCCAGTCGAACTCGCCCGAGGCGCTGTCGATGATGGCCAGCGAGCTCGCACAGCGCCCGCTGCTCGGTCGCGCCAAGTCGGAAGGCCGCAAGGTCGAGGTGCTCGAAGGCCTCGCGGTGATGAAGGGCGACGACGCGGCCTCGCTCATGCAGCGCGTGAACGACGATTCGTCGCAGGGCGATTCGGTGCGCGCGGCGGCCGACCGGCATCTGCGCTCGGCGGCGTTGATTGCCGAGACCACGTCGCACGTCGGCGAGCTTCGGAGGTGGGACCGCAACCCGCCCGCGTGGCGCGACGTGTTGATGGACCTGCACGCGCTCTCTCAGGCCTCGCGCCTCGTCGAGCTCGACAGCGAATTGTTCGACACCGCGTTCACCCGCATCAGCAAGACGCTCGCGGCGCTGCTGCCGGCGGGCGCGCAGGCGAGCGTGACGACCTCTCCTTCGCTCACCGTGAATGGAGCGCCCGTCGGCGAAGGCAACGACGGCGCGGTCGAGCGCGTGAAGAAGGCGTTCGAGAGCCGCGGCGTGGCGGGCTTCACGTTCACGCGCCAGCCTCCGCGCGCTGAATTGGAATTGCTGGTGCGCTGGCTCGCTGCGGGCGCGAACGCCGAAGGCATCGAGACCTCGTCCATCACGCTGGTGTCGGCGAACAACCAGCAGCCGAAGCCGGCGAAGCCCGACATCCGCCCGTCGCCGATGACCGACTTCTCGCGCGAAGCGATGATTCGGTACGTCGACCTGGTGCTCGGGTTCCGCGCGTGGATGACGGAGCGGAAGATGAACCCGCGCGCCGAGATGCCCGACGTGCGGCAGGTCTTCCACGAGGTGGCGACGGCCGCGCACTCACGCATGGTGCGTTTCGCGGGCCTCACGCCGCGCAAGCGCAACGCCGAAGCCGAGGTGTTCCACGCGGCGAACGTGATGATGCTCGCGGTGATGTTCGGCGGAGAGCTGGGCCTCGAGCATCAACAGCTGATGGATTTGGCGCAGGTGTCGTTCTTCAGCGAGGTGGGCAACTTCGACTTGAAGGACGAGATGCTCGAGCGCGCGGGGAAGCTGACCGAGGCTGATCAACAAGCCATCGCGGCTGCGCGGAAGACTTCGGTGCGCTTCCCGTTCGTGAAGCTGGGTGATGCTCCAGCCGCGGCGTCGTGGTCGTCGATTCTCGTCGAGCAGGACCTCGACTGGGGCACGCGCGAACGGCCCGGCAGCCTCGGCGCGATGGCGTCGATTGGCTTGATGGGCAGCATCGTGGCGCTCGCGCGGGCGTACGAGTCGCTCAGCACCGCGACCGCTTCACGCGAGGCGATGCCCAAGGACCAAATCGTCGAGCTCATCGGGTCCAAGGTCGCGCATCGCTTCCGCCCCGAGGTGGTGCAGCTCTTCGTGCGCTTCCTGCAGCGGCAGTCGTTGAAGCCGGTCGCGAAGTAGTCAGCGCAGAATCAACCGCTGCCGCAATTCCAGGTCGAACAGCTCGTACTCGAACGGCGCCACCATGTTCATCGCGCCGTCGACGAACACCAGGCGGTCTTCGTCATCGCAGCGCGCGTGGTACTTCGGCTTCATGCCGAGCTTCAGGCCGCGCAGCACACCGAATTCGTGCTTCGGCGTCTCGGCCCAGCTTCCCATCAGCTCGCGGCACTTCTTGTCGTTGATGTGGCCGATGACCTGCGTCACGCCGCTGGGCAACAGCCGCGGGTCGTAGCGTCGCGCGGCGCGGTCGGTCTTCTTCAACTCGGGGTTCGCCGGGCGGTGCGCGAGAATTCCGCGCGCTTCTCCACCTTCGGCCGAACCGAGCTCGTGCAGCGGCGCGAGGTCGAGCGGCCCATCGCCCTTCCACTTCGCCACGCGCGCATCGAGGAAGTTGTTGAGCGTCGCGGCGATGGTCGGCGCGTCGTAGACCGGCAGCGGGCCGAACACCTCGAGGTCTTCGGTGGTCACTCCGGCGTGCACCAGCAGCAGGTCACTCGACGGAGCAACCGCCAGCCGCAGCCGCTTCTTCTTCAACAACCGCGAGACGAGCGAACGCTGCCGTGTGTCGAAGCACGAGTAGTCGCGCGAGATGACCGCCGGGCTGGCGAGCATCGGGTAGCGCTCCTTGAACTCGGCGACGCGGTTGGGGCTGATGGCCATCTCGGCGAGCTGCCGTGCTTCCACGTATTGCGCGTCGGTGAAGCTCGAGAGCTCTCCCACGCGAACGAGGTCGTGGTTGCCCACGATGATCTGCACCTGATCAGGCGGGTGCGCGGCGAGCCACGCCAGAATGCGCGTGCCGTCTTCGGTCGCGCTCTCGCGGTCTTCGGGCCGGCCCCAGTCGAAATGATCTCCCAGCGAGACGAGGCCCACTTCCGGGCGAATTCGGCCGTTCTCTCCGAGGAGCCCGTTCAAATCGAGTACCCGCAGGAACATCGCCAGCGAGGCCTGCGGGTCACCAATGGCCACGTTGAATGCGCGTGAAATTCCGTCCGGCGGTCGCAAGTTCAACTCGTTCGCGTCTTCGTGGGCGCGGAGTTGAGCCACGGTAAAACGACGATCACCGGACATCGCGCACGCATCATCGCACGAGGTGAAAGGCGAGCGCGTGTTTCCGGGCTACACTTGTCGATGTGAGCGCCGGAGTTGAGACGGTCGAGCGCGCGATCGTCTTCGAGAACGCATCAGGTCACCGCCGGCAGAGCGCCATCCGCTGCGTCGACATCTGGCTGTCTGCCCTCGATGAGGCGTTGTTGCAGGTCGACCTCGGTCTGCGCCTCGGCGGCCCGGAGCTCTTCGTCATTCTCCGCTTCCGCGAAGACCGTTTCAGTGAGGGCACCCAGGCCGCCATCACCAACGCAGGTGAGCACGCAGGCGGAAAGGTGTGGGAACTCAGCGACGACTTCCGCGCGCGCGCCGAGTTCCTGTCCCGCTTCGAGCAGTGCGGCGTGCAGCGGCTCGGCCTGTTGCCCGACGAAGTGCTCAAGGTGCTCGACGAGGTGCTCGCGCAGAGTCCCGAGCGTCGCTCCGAGCCGCGTCTGCCCGTCATCGCGCCCGCCACGGTGCTGGTCGGCGACAAGAAAATCGAAGCGGTGGTGCAGAACGTGTCGGCCGGTGGCGCGCTGCTTCGCACGCTGACGCCGCCGCCGGTGCTGCGCGAAAAGGTCGAGGTCGAGATTCGGCTGCCGACCGGCGAAGTGACTGCGCCGGCGACGGTGGTGAACGTCTCCGAGCAGGGCGTGTCGGTGCAGTTCTCTTCCGACTCCAAGCCCGGCGTGAAGGAAAAGGTCGACGCGCTCGCGCCTCCCGCTGCGAAAGGTGACGGAGGCCCCGAGCGCATCGGCCCGTGGGAAGTGATGACGCTGCTCGGCACCGGAGGCACCAGTGTGGTGCACGCCGCGCGCGGTTTCGAGGGGCCGCGCAAGGGCGACCAGGTGGCGCTCAAGCGGCTCCACGCTCGCCGCGCGAGTGACGCGAAGGCGGTGAAGGCCTTCGAGCAAGAAGCGAGGACGCTCTCGCTGCTCAAGCACGCCAACATCGTGAAGCTCGTCGACTCGGGCGTGGTCGACGGTCAGCACTACCTCGCGATGGAGCTCGTCGAGGGCCACGACCTCTCGCAAATTCTCCGCCGCGCGCGCTCTCGCAAGAAGAAGCTGCCCATCGACGTCGCCTGCTACCTGGTGAAGGTGCTGCTCGACGCGCTCTCGGCGGTGCACGGCGTGAAAGACGAGACCGGCGCGCCGTGGGAACTGGTGCACGGCGACGTCTCTCCGCACAACGTCTTCATCGCGAAGTCGGGAGCCATCAAGCTCGGCGACTTCGGCACCGCGCGCCGCTCGGGCGATGCGCGCCGCGCGTTGAAGGAAGGGCGGCCGACGTACCTCGCTCCGGAAGCGCTGATGGGCTCGCACACGCCGTCGGTCGATTTGTGGGCCGCGGGCGTGACGCTCTACGAGCTGCTCACCCTCGAGCAGCCCTTCGTCGGCAACACGCTCGAAGAATTGACGGAAGCGATTCGCGCGAAGAAAGAGGTCTCGGTGCGCGAGCGGCGCGACGAGATTTCGGGGCCGCTCGAAGCGCTGGTGCGCTCGGCGCTCGAGAAGGAACGCACGCAGCGGCCGGCGACCGCGAAGGACTTCGCCTCGGCGTTGACGGTGCACTACCACCCGGTGCGCGCGCCGAAGCAGCTGACCGATGTCGTGAAAGACTTGTTCGCGTAGTCGTCAAGAGCTCAACCCATGACGCGCCTCGCTGGCCGCTACGAGCTGCAGCGCCGTCTCGCGGAAGGCGGCATGGCCGAGGTGTGGCTCGCGGTCGCGCACGGTGACGCGGGCTTCACACGGCGCGTCGCCATCAAGCAGCTCTTCGCGCGGCAGGAAGAAGATGGTGGCGCGTTCGAGCGCATGTTCCTCGACGAGGCGCGCATCACCAGCCGCCTGCACCACGCGGGCATCGTCTCGATTCTCGACTTCGGCGTCGAAGCGGGCCGCGCGTTTCAGGTGCTGGAGTTGATCGACGGCTTCGACGTGTGGCGCCTCGCGAAGTGGGGCCGGGCGATGAGCAAACCCATGCCGGTCGCGCTCGCGCTGCACGTGTGCGCGACGGTCGGTCACGCGCTGCACTTCGCGCACGCCGCGACGTCGGACGACGGCAAGCCACTCAACATCGTGCACCGCGACGTGAGCCCACAGAACGTCCTCGTCTCGCGCGGCGGTGACGTGAAGCTTTCCGACTTCGGCATCGCGCTCGCTGAAGGGCGCACCGAGAAGACCGTCGGTGGCGTGGCGCGCGGGAAGCCGGCGTACATGGCTCCGGAGCAGGCGATTCGCGGCTCGCTCGACGCGCGCACCGACGTGTTCGCGCTCGGCTGCGTGCTGCACGCGCTGCTCACCGGAGAGAGCGCGCTGCGCGACGAGAACGCGCTGGTCGACTTGCTCGCGGGCCAGGAACTCACGCTGTCGTTCGACGTGCACCCCGAGCTGCGCGACGTAATTGCGCGCGCCACGCGGCGGAACAAAGCCGAACGCTACGAGAGCGCCGAGGCGTTCGCGCTCGCGTGCTCGGCCATCGCGGTCAGAGAAGCCGCCGGTGCCGAGCCGCGCAAGGCGTTGGCGGAGTGGGTCGCGTCGGTCGCTCCGTCGCGTGACGCGTTCATCGAGCAGGCGACGCCGATGGTGCCGTCGAAGCCGGTCGTCGCGAGCTCGCCGAAGCCGACGCGTCGCGCGTGGGTTCCATTTCTCGTCGTCGGTCTGGCGGGCGTGACGGGCGTCGGCGTGTCGGTGCTCTTCAGTGAGCCGCAGCCGTTGCCTCCACCTCCGGTGGTGCTCAAGCCTGTCGTCGACACGCAACCGAAAGTGGAAGCGGAAGTGCCGGCTCCCGAGAAGTCGTTCGTGCCCGACGCGTCCACTCCGGCGCCCACTGAAGGTGTCGTGCGACCGAAGGTCCCGACGAAGGTGATTCCCGCGGTCGTGGTCGAGACCGGCACGGGACTGATCAGCATCGGCGGCGAAGCCCTGCTGCGCGGCGAGGTGAAGGTCGACGGCAAGTCGGTGGGGTTTGCTCCGGGGCGCTTCGAAGTGAGCGTCGGGCCGCACAAGCTCGAGGTCGTCACGCCCGACGGGCAGAAGCACGTGCGCGACGTGACGGTCACGCGGCTGCACACGCCGTCGAGCCCGCTCTCGTGGGTGGAGTAAGAGGACAGCGCCCGTGCTCGACCTGCTGACTCAATTCATCCGCAACTCTCCGGTCATCGCGTTCATCAAGGACCTCGATGGCCGGTACATGTTGATCAGCAACGCGTGGGTCAACGCGTTCCGCACCTCGCGCGAGACCGTCGAGGGCAAGACCGACCACGAGCTGTTCGCCAAAGAACAGGCTGACGCCTTCGTGAACAACGACCGCGAGGTGCTCGCCTCGCGCATGCCGAGTCGGCGCTTCGAAGAAGTGCAGGTGCCGCCCGACGTGCGCACGTTCTTCTCGACGAAGTTCCCGGTCTATTCGACCGACGGTCAGGTGATGGGCGTGGCCGGCTTCGCGCTCGACGTCACCGAGCAGCAGAGCGTGGTGAAAGACCTGGAACGCCAGAAGCGTTTCCTCGAGCGAACGCAGGCGGTCACCGACGTCGGCGGTTGGGAATACGACGGGCGCACCAGGACGCTCGTGTGGACCTCGGAGACCTTCCGCATCTTCGGCGTGAGTGAGCGCGAGTTCACTCCGACGCTCGACGGTGCGCTCGCGCGCTTCGTGCCCGAACACCGCGAGGCGGTGCGGGTCGCGCACGAGCAGGGGTTGCAGCGCGGCGCTCCGTTTCGACTCGAGGTCGAGCTCGAGCGGCCGGGCGGCAAGCGACGCCGCGTGCGGCTGCACGGCATTCCCGAAGGCGAGCCGCGTCGTCTCTCGGGCGCGATTCAGGACGTCACCGAAGAACGGCACATCGAGGAACGGCTGCGTCACTCCAGCCGAATGGACGCGGTGGGCCAGCTCGCCGGCGGCGTGGCGCACGACTTCAACAACATGCTGGGCGCCATCATGGCCGCGTCCGAGTTGCTCAAGCTGGAACCGCTCAGCGCGTCGGGTCAGGAGTCGGTGGGCACCATCTTGTCCGCCGCGTCACAGGCCGCGAGCCTCACGCGGCAGTTGCTGCAGTTCAGCCGCAAGGACCACTCGCACCGCGTGCCGACCGATTTGCATTTCGTGCTCGACGACGCGCTCACCATTCTCCAGCGCACGCTCGACCGGCGCATCACGCTGGTGGTCGAGCGCAACGCGAAGCACTCGCGGCTCCTCGCCGATTCCGCGCAGCTCTCGAACGCGTTCATCAACCTCGCGCTCAACGCGCGCGACGCGATGCCCGACGGCGGCACGCTCACCTTCCGCACCAGCGATGATCAACCCGGGCTCGTGCGGCTCGACGTCATCGACACCGGCATGGGCATGGCGCCCGAGGTGATGGCGCACATCTTCGACCCGTTCTTCACCACCAAGGAACGCGGGCGCGGCACGGGCCTCGGGCTCGCCACCGTCGACTCGGCGGTGCGCGGTCACGACGGCGACATCACGGTGCACAGCGAAGTCGGTGAGGGCACGCGTTTTCAGCTGCGCTTCCCGGTCGTCGCGGGAGACGCGCCGAGCGTCGAGTCGAGCGCGGCGCAGGCGGCTCCGGGCGGCGGGCACGAGTTGATTCTCGTCATCGACGACGAAGACCTCGTGCGTCGCTCGATGGGCCGGCTGCTGGAGCGCCTCGGCTACCGGGTGATGGAAGCCAGCGACGGCGCGAAGGCGCTCGAGCTGCTCGCCACCGCGAAAGAAAAACCCGCGCTGGTGGTGCTCGACTTGATGATGCCCGGGCTCTCGGCGCGCGACACGTTCTTCGCCATTCGTCAGATTCTCCCGGAGCAGCCGGTGGTGTTCTGCTCGGGGTTCGCTCCCGAAGATTTGTTGGCGACGTTGCTCGCGCAGCCGCTCACCGGCCGGCTCAACAAGCCGTTCACCGCCGACGCCCTCGAGGCGGAGTTCAAATTGCTGCTGCGACCTGACGCAACCAGCTGATCTTCGAGCGGTTGAACCGCGGGAAGTACGACAGTTCACGAGTCGGGCTCACCACAAGGAGAAGCCCGATGAAGACACTCCCAATCGTTCTTGCGCTCGCCTGTCTCACTGCGCTGCCCGCGTTCGCGCAGAGCCAGGACAACCCGGAGTGTCTCGGCTCGATGTGCGGTAAGCCGAAGGAAGAGGGCGGCGGCTGCGGCTGCGGGTGTGGCTGCGGTTGCTCGGTGTGGGTCGCGATGACGGACGACGGCAAGACGCTCGCGTACACCGACGACGCCGACGGTGACGGCAAGTCGGACGACGCCGACAACTGCGCGTTCGCGAGCAACCGCGACCAGCTCGACGGTGATGGCGATGGCATCGGCGACGCGTGCGACAACTGCGCGGCCGCTTCGAACTTCGGTCAGCTCGACACCGACGGCGACGGCAGCGGAGACGGCTGCGACGCCGACATGGACGGAGACGGCGTCGACAACCTCGTCGACAACTGCCCGAGCATTCCGAACCGCGACCAGCTGAAGACGAGCGCCAGCGCTTCGCTCGGCAACGTGTGCAACCCCGACGACGACGCGGACGGAATTCCCGACACGCTCGACGTGTGCCCGCTGTTGCCGAACCCGGGCAACACGCCCATCGCCGACGCGCGCTGCAACGCCGACGTCGACGGCGACAACGTGAGTGACACCTTCGACAACTGCCTCGCGACCGTGAACGCCTCGCAGCTCGACACCGACCTCGACGGCATGGGTGACGTGTGCGACCTCGACATGGACAACGACGGCATCCTCAACACGGCGGACAACTGCACGCTCTTGCGCAATCGCTTGCAGCTCGACGACGACGGCGACGGCCTCGGTGATGGCTGCGATGCGAAGTACTGCGTGGTGGTCGACCCGAACAACAAAGAGGACTGCCTCGACCCGAACGGGCCGTTCCGCGTGCACGCCGGTGGTTCGATTGTGCTGAAGGCTGGTGAGAAGTTCCGTCTGCCGCTGTTCGCCAATCGCAACGGCGCGGCCATCGAATACGCGTGGACCGTGAAGTCGCGGCCGCAGGGTTCGAAGGCGGCGGTGGTGAACCCCGAGGGCGTGGTGAGCACGTCGCGCCACTGGCAGTACGCGTACCTCGACGGCTCGGTGCCGAGCTTCACGGCCGATGTCGATGGTGAGTACGACATTCAGCTGCAGGCGCACCTGGCGTTCGCCGACCGCTCGTACCCGAACAACCGTGAGGCGACGTCATCGCTGAAGCTGAGCGCTTCGCCGGACCGCGGCGCGAGTGGGTGCTCGGCGTCGGGCTTCGATCTCTCGCTGGCCGTGTTGGCGCTCGGCGGGTTGGTGACGCTGAGTCGTCGCGCGGCCGCGCGAAAGGTGTAGCGTCGCGCGTCTGTGAGCTCCTCCGAAGACACGTTCAATCTCGAAGTGCTGAAGCTCCTCGTGCACGTGGCGTGGGTGGACGGAGGAGTGGACCAGCAGGAATCGCAGCTGCTGCTGTCGCTCGGGAGAAGCTGGACCGTTCCCGAAGCGGCGCTGCAGCAGCTGCTCGAAGACGTGAAGGAAGGGAAGAAGCCCGCGGAGCCCGACTATGCGTTGCTGAAGACGCGAGCGGACGATGCGGTGATGGCTGCGCGGACGCTGGTGCTCGCCGATGGAAAGGTGAAGCCCGAGGAGTCGGCGCTGCTCAAGAAGATCGTCGCGTCGCTCGCGTGACGTGCTCGCGCTTCTCGTCGTCCTGACCCTCGCACAAACTGTCCCCCTCTCCCGCGAGGGAGAGGGTCGGGGTGAGGGTGCGACGCTCATCGGCTCAGTCGAAGCGCGCGGCACGCGAGAGCCCATTCCTCTCGCGGAGCTCGTGCTGCGCGACGGAGGCACGGTGCTCGCGCAGACCGACGCCGAGGGCCACTTCGAGCTCACCACCGAGACGAGCAACGCCGACGGTGGCCTCACGCTCGAACTGCTCGTGCGCGCGTCCGGCTTTCGCCCGCTCGAGGTCACCGAGACGCTCGCTCCGCGCCAACGCGTCGAGGTTCGCTACCGCCTCGAACGAGCAGTCGAAGGTTGGGAAACCGTCGTGCGCGCGCGTCGCGACGAAGGCCCTTCACGCATCGAACTCTCGCGCGTCGAGCTGCAGGAAATCGCCGGCACCATGGGCGATCCGTTCCGCGTGGCGATGTTGTTGCCGGGCGTGTCGAGCATCGCCTCGGGCCTCTCGTACCCCGTGGTGCGAGGCGCGCAGCCAGCGGCCACCGGCTTCTTCGTCGACGGCGTGAAGGTTCCCCAGCTGTACCACCTGCTCGCGGGCCCGGCGTGGTGCACCCCGACTTCATCGAGAAGGTCGATTTCTTCCCCGGCGTGTTGCCCGCGCGACTCGGCCGGCTCCTCGGTGGAGCCATCGACGGCCGCCTCGCAAAACCATCATCGAAGCTGCAGGTCACCGCGAGCGTCGACTTGCTCAACGCGGGCGCGTTCGTCGCGGTGCCCATCGAGCCATTGAATCTCCACGTCACCGTCGCGGGCCGCGTGAGCTACGCGGGTCCACTCGCCGCGGCGATTGCGAAGGCGGTGTTTCCACCGACGCCTCCGCTGCCGACACCGGTGGTGAGCTTCGGCGACTACCAGGGCCGCGTGGTCTGGAACGTGGGCGACGGCAAAGTGCGCGCGCTGGTGCTCGGCGTCATCGACGAAGCGGGCGTGAAAGCGAACGGCCCCGGGACGTTCACCGCGCTGCTCACCAGCAAGTTCCACCGCGCCGACCTCTCATACCGCCGCCCCGCGCTCGGAGGTCAGCTCGAGCTCGGCCTCACCGCGGGCATCGAAGAGCTCGGGCTCCTCGGCGAACGCGACGACGTGCGCTTCGGGCAATTCTTGATGGCGCGAAAATCCATCGGCGGCCGCATGCGGTGGGACGGCGCGCTCAGCGACGCGCTCGAGCTGAGTCTGGGCTTCGACGTCGAACGGCAGAGCACCAAGTTCGACATCGACCGTGACCCGTCGGCGATGAGTGGACCCGCAGCGAGCTTCCGCGAGCCCGCCACCGCCGGAGCGCTCGTCGGCGGCTTTGCTGAGCTGCAGTGGAAGGCCGGCCACTTCACCACGCAGCTCGGTCTGCGACTCGACGGCTACTTCGTCGACGCGCCTGACGTGATGCGGTTCGCTCCGGAGCCGCGGTTGTTGGTTCGCTACGCGTTCAGCAACGAGCTCGGCTTCCGCGCCGCTGCGTCACTCGCGCATCAAGCGCCGACGGTGTTGCTCAATCTCCCCGTCACCGACCTCGCCGGTTTGCGTGATGGTCTGCAGCAAGCGGTGAAGACCGAAGTCGGTGCGGACGCGTTGCTCCCGTTCGGCTTCGAGGCCACCGGCTCGCTGTATTGGAATCAAATCACCCGACCCATCGAGTACTCGCTCGAAGACCTGCTGCAGAACCGCGCGCGCATGGGAGGAGCGTCGTCGACGCAGGGCCGCGCGTGGGGCCTCGAGCTGATGATTCGCAAGCGACCCGAGGGCCGCTGGTTCGGCTGGCTCTCGTACACGTTTCAACGCAGCGAGCGGTTGCGCACGGTCTTCGACTTCGACGGCAGCGGGCGCGTCACCGATTCCGAGCAGCGCTGGGTGCCGTTCGAGTTCGATCAAGCGCACGTGCTGCATCTCACCGGCGGCGTGGTGTTGCCGTTCGCGATTCACGTCAGCCTCGGTCTGCACGTGAACACCGGTCGGCCCGAGAGCGGCATCATCAGCAGCCGCGCGATGACCGAAGGGCTCGACCCGGGCACGCTGCAGCCGACGTGGGTTCCGCAGAGTTTGACGAGTGAGCCACGGCTCCCGGCGTTCGCGCGCGTCGACGCTCGCATCTCGCGTACGTGGACCTTCAGCGCCTTCACCTTCGAGCTGTTCCTCGACGTCTTCAACGCCAGCGTCACGCGCGAAGTGCTGGGCTACACCTACGAGGTCCTTCCTTCCGGAGACACGCGCGTGCTGAAGAAGACGCCGTTCACCATTCCCGCCGTGCTGCCCTTCCTCGGGGCGAAGGCGAGGTACTGAGTGTTGCGACGGCTCGCGTGGCTCGGTCTGTGGTTGGGGTGGAGCGCGTGCCCACTGCCGGAAGACACGTTCCTCGTCTCAGGCACCGCGGAGCCGAACGTCGAGGTGCGGCTGTTGCGCAACAAGGTCGCCTCGAAGTCGCGCTGCTCGGCGTTGGAGCCGCTCGACGTCACCACCGCCGACGCGGACGGTCGCTTCTCGTTCTCGGTGCTGCGGCAGGAAATCACGGGCGGAGAAAACGACCGTCGCTTCTTCTCGATCGAGTCCGACGCGCCGAACCCGTCGTACCACCTCGTGCGGCGCTTCTGGTTTCCCGACGCCGATTTGGAGCTCGGCCCGTGGCGTGGCTCGAACGACGAATCGTTCGACGAACTCGAGGTCGACGGAGCCATCGCGTGGCGTGGCCCGCAGTTCAGCAACGTCGACTACGCGCTCAATCGCGACTACCGGCGCCGCAACATCACGCACGCCTTCGAGTGGAAGGAAGTGCCCATCGATTCGCTCGGTCGCGTCGACTACGTGCCGGTCGAGACGCGGCGGGAGACCGACTGGACTCCGGTGCAGGTCACGGTGCGCGACGCTCCCGCTTCACGTGGTGGTGAGTGCCCGTTCATCGACGTGAAGCCGTGCCCGCTCACCGACGGGCGGTTCCTCCCGTACACGTTCGCGCCCGGCACGCGCACGCTGGTCTTCAACTTCGGCGAGGACTTCATCCTCCACACCATGTTGTTCCACGGGCTGGTGCTCGAGCGCGCCGCGGTGAACGTGAAGTACGAATTCAACTTCGTGGTTGATTACGACCAGTGGAATCCCGGTGGGACGGCGCGGCTCGACGCGGTGAAGCTCGACCGCGAGAGCGAGTTCTGTGACGAGCCGGGCGCGTTCATCTCGCAGTCTCCGAACCTGCGCGCGCTCACGTTGCGCGTGTCGTTCGTCGACGAAGCGGGCGCGCTGGTGCCCATCACCGCGCTGTCGGAGATCTCCGCGCGATGAATCTCCCTCTCCATGCGAAGCGGGGAGAGGGCCGGGGAGAGGGGCTGGCCATGCTCCTGTTCGCGTCACTGCTCATCGCCTGCGAACCACCACCACCGACTCCCGGCATTCCCGAAGCGCCCCTCTTCGAATCGATGGAATCACCAACGCCCTTCGCGAACGTGAAGTTGAAGGCCACCGCTCCGCCGGACGCGCGAGTGCGGCTGTTCGTCGACGAAGCGTGCGCAGGCCCGGTCTTGAAAGAAGTGTCGAGCGAGGCCCTGGCCGAAGGCGTCGAGGTGGCGCTGGTGCCGCTCTTCGACAACGTGTTCTCCGCGCGCGCGGTGACCGCGAAGGGTGAGCGCTCGGAATGCTCGACACCGCTGCGCGTGCGCTTCGAGCCGAAGACTGCTCCGCCGAGACCGACGCTGAAGTCGACACCTCCCAGCCCTTCGTTGCAGCCGCGCTTCTCGCTCAGCGGCACGGCGCCCGACGCGGCGTTCGTCACGCTGTTTCAAGACACCTGCGGCGGAGCGGTGCTGCACGTGCTCTCGAAGGAGCGCTTCGAATCAGACGGCGTGCTGGTGGTGCTGCCCGAAAACACCACGCGCAGCTTCGCCGTGCAGAGCACCGACGTGACGGGTCAA
The DNA here is from genome assembly GCA_047600485.1 of Archangium sp. Taxonomy (GTDB): domain Bacteria; phylum Myxococcota; class Myxococcia; order Myxococcales; family Myxococcaceae; genus Archangium_A. The sequence continues at coordinate 6,888,883 of JASGKS010000001.1, read as the reverse complement.
CACTCGCAGTGCGCGACGATTTCGTTGCTCACCGACACCGTCCCGCCGAGAGTCTTTCGCGCCGAGGTGACGAGCCCGAACCCCGCGTCGTCGAACTCCGCGCGGCTTCACGTCACCGGCGACTTCGACATGCAGACGGTGCGGTTCTACGAGCACCCGCACTGTCTCGGCAGCGGGTTCTACGGCTGTGATTTCGGGAATGGCTCGTGTCACTTCGTCGTGCGGTTGTTCGAGCCGGAGACGCAGTGGAGCATTCGCGCGTACGACTGGCTCGGCAACTGGCGCTGCGTCGAAGGCGAGGAGACGCTGGTGGTCGACGAGTCGTTGCCGCCTTCCACTCCGGAGTTGCGCGCCAACGGCGTGTTGCTCGAGTCGCGAATTCCCGTGTCATTTCCCGCGGCGAAGGTGTGGTTCTTCTCGGCGCCGAACTGCGAAGGGCCGGTGACGTGGGAGAAGGAAGAGGTCGACGCGGTGAATTCGATGTTCGTCGACCCCGGCACGGTGTGGAGCGCGCGCGTGGTGCCGAGACCGCCGATTCGCGAGCCCGGGAAGTGCGGGAACACCGCGGTGATTCCCAGCAACTGATCTGAGTCATGCGCTGGCACTCGCGTTGCTCCACGCCGGGCACATGCCCACTCTTCGTGTGTTCTCGACCGCAGTGTTGCTGGCCACGTGTGTCGCCTGTGCCTCGCAGGCGCGGGTCGTCGGACCCGAAGGAGCGCGCGATGCGCTCTGCGATGGCGCGAAGGACTGCACCATCGACCTCTCGTTGCAGCGCGTGGTCGAAGCCGAGCTCGATCGCCTCAGCGCCGAGCCGGCCAACAAGCGGGCGGTCATCGTGATGCTCGACCCGTCCACCGGAGCACTCCTCGCGATGGGCGGGCGTGAAGGCACGGTCAACGAGCCGTGGCTCGCCGCGACGCGCGCCGTCGACCCGGGCTCGGTCATGAAGTCGTTCACCATCGCCGCGGCGCTCGATCAAGGCGTGGTCGAGGAGACGACCACGGTGATGGGCGAGGGCGGCAAGTGGCGGCTCGGCGAGAAGGAGATCATCAACGACCGCGTGCCGCGCGGAGAGATGAGCGTGGAAGACGTGCTCGTCTTCTCGTCGAACATCGGCACCGCGAAGGTCGCCGAGCAGCTGGGCGCCGAGCCGCTCGCCGCGCTGTACGAGTCGCTGCAGCTCGACCAGACGATGCTGCCGAAGATGCGCAAGGGCCACGTGCCGAATGTGCGCACGCTCGAGCCTCCTGCGCGGTACCGCGTGGCGTTCGGCGCGGACGTCGAGATTTCTCCGCTGCAGATTGCGGCGGCGTACGGCGCGTTCGCCGACGAGGGGCGGTACCACCCGGTGGCCGTGACGCGCGCGGGAGAGAAGACGGCGCGGCAGGCGTTCACCGCGAAGACGGCGACGCGCATGCAGCTGTTGCTCGCGCAGACCGTGGCGCGCGACGACGGCACGGGCGCACCCGCGCGGCTGCCGTTGCATGCCGTCGCGGGGAAGACCGGCACGTGGCAAATCGAAGACGGCGTGAATTGGGCGAACTTCGCCGGGTTTCCGCTCGCTGAAGCTGCCACCCAGGACCGCGTTCCGTTCGTCGTCTACGTGGGCATCGAGACCACTTCGACTGGCTACAGCGGCGGCACGCTCGCGGCTCCGAGCGCGGCGCGGGTGATTTCCGCGGCGCTCAACCCGCCTCCGCCCACGACGGCGAAATAGAGGTCCACCCTCACCCCGACCCTCTCCCTCGCGGGAGAGGGGGATAGCTGAGGTTGTCGCGGACCTCGTCGTCGCTCAACTCGCGCAGTGCACGCTCCGGCACGTCGAGCTCCAGCGTGCCCACCGCCTCGCGATGAAGCGTGAGCGTCGGCAGCCCGACCTCACCCAGCATCCGCTTCACCTGGTGGAACTTGCCCTCGGTGAGCACCAACTCGACGACATCGGCCTCTCGCCGCGTCGCCTTCGCCGGCCGCGTCATGAAGTCCTCGAGCTGTACGCCGCGCCGCAGCGTCTGCAGCTTCTCGTCCGTCACTTCACCGCTCACGCGCGCGACGTAACGCTTGGGCAGATGCGTCTCCGGCGCCGTCGCATGCGCGACGAACTTCTCGTCGTTGGTGAACAGCAGCAGTCCCGTCGTGTCGCGATCCAGCCGGCCCACGGCGTGCCACCCGAAGCGCAACAGCTCCGCGGGCAGTGCCGACAGCAGCACCTCGAACACCGTGCCGATTCCCTGCGGGTCAGAGCCGTGCGTCACCACTCCGGCCGGCTTGTGCAGCATCAGCACGCGCGTCTTCCAGTCGAGCGACACCTTCGCGTCGTCGACCTTCACCACGCTCTTGCCCACCGTCACCGGCATCAGCGGCTCGGTGGCGACGCGCGAATCGACCACCACGCGACCGGCCCGAATCGCCTCTTCGGCTTCCTTGAGGGGCATCACGCCCGAGCGCGCCAGCGCCCGGGAGAGCCAATCGGCCGGCGTTCCGTCGTTGCGCAGCCTCGCGGCCTCCAACCAACGCGGTGGTTTCTTCGGGCGGGGCACGCGCGGGCACTCTGAGTAGAGTCTGCAGCGCGTGTCCACTCCTCTGCCTCGGCTCACGCGTTACGAGGTGCTGGGTCGCCTCGCCACGGGCGGCATGGCCGAGGTGTGGCTCGCGCGCGCGCTCGGCATCGCCGGTTTCGAAAAACTGGTGGTCGTGAAGACCATTCTTCCCAACCTCGCGAACGACCCTTCGTTCGTGACCATGTTCGTCAACGAAGGCCGACTCGCGGCGCGGCTCAACCACCCCAACTGCGTTCAGATTTTCGACCTCGGGCACGAGAACGGCGTCCTCTACCTGGCGATGGAATACATCGAGGGCTTCTCGCTCTCGCGCATGCTGAAGCGCGCGAAAGAGAAGAACCTCCCGCCCGGAGAAAAAATCATCGCCCGCATCGCGATGGATGCGGCGAGCGGCCTCGACTACGCGCACCGGCTCTGCGACCGCGACGGCACGCACCTGGGGCTCGTGCACCGCGACGTCTCGCCCGACAACCTGCTCGTCAGCCTGAGTGGTCAGACGCGGCTCGTCGACTTCGGCATCGCGAAGGCGGCCACTCCGGCGTTGCTCGCGAGCGCCACCACGGCCGGCACAGTGAAGGGCAAGCACGGCTTCATCGCCCCCGAGTATCTGCTCGGCAATCCCATCGACGGGCGCGCAGACCTCTTCGCGCTCGGCGTGGTGATGTACCGCGCGCTCACCCGCAAGCGTCCCTTCTCCGGGCCGAACGAAGCGGCGGTTTCGCTCGCGGTGATTCAAGAGCGGCCCGTGCCTCCGCACGAAGTCACCAACGAGGTCTCAGTCGCGCTCTCGAACGTGGTGATGATGGCGCTCGAGAAGAACCCCGACACGCGCTTCGAATCGGCGCGCGCCTTGCGGCAGGCTGTCGAGGCAGCAGTCGGTCGCGCGGCGGACCCGGAAGAAGTCGGCGACTACATGCAGAAGCTGTGGCCGCCCGGTGACCCCGAGCGCACCGCGTTGAGCGAGCTGGCGAGTGGAGCGAGTGAAGAGCGCTCCGGCCCCGCGTTGCGCTCGGTGGTGAGCGGTACATGGGCTGGTCAGAGCGTGAGCGCGACGGGCGGAGGCGTGGTGGTGCACTCGACGCCTCCCACGGTCGAAGAGCAGACGCGCGCGTTGTTGCAACCGACCGCGCGCCGCAGCCGCGATGCGTTGCCGGTGGTGCAGGTGAGTGAGCCGCCGTTGCTCCAGCAGCCCGCACCGCTTCCTTCCGCGGCGATTGCTCCGAACCTGAGCTTCGATTCTCCGCCGCCGCAGCCGAAGCCCGCGGGCGCCAAGCGGGGCCCGGGCCTGTGGCTCGTCATCGTCGGCATGCTCGTCATCGGTGTCGGTGGCGGCGTCGGCTACCAGGTGTGGAAGCTCTCGCAGCAGCCGGTCATCGTGCTGCCGACCAACACCACCAACTCCGACGGTCCGGGCAAGGCGGCGGCGGGTGAAGCGACCATCGTGTTCGAAGGCCTGCCCATCGTCGCGCACGTGTTCGAAGGAAAAGACGACCTCGGCGCGACGCCGCTCACCCTCAAGCGACCGGCGGGTGCGTTGACGCTGCGGTTGATCAACAAGGCCGCGGGTCTCGAGCAGACCGTGAAGCTCAACCTCGAAGCCGGCGCGACCACCACCATCAACACCTTGAGCCGCGGCACGCTGGTCGTGAAGGCCGACCCGTGGGCCTACGTGAAGGTCGACGGCAAGACGTACGGACAGACGCCGGTGACGGTGAAGGGGCTCTTCGAAGGCCCACACTTCGTCGAGCTGAACAACGTGGGGCTGAATGAGACTCGCAAGCGCACGGTGAAGATCGTCGGCGGCGAGTCGAAGACGCTGAGCGTCAATCTCCTCGAAGAAGAAGAGTGAGCGTGTAGCTGCGCTCGGGCCGCCATGGTCTGATGCGCCCGCGTCGGCGTCGGTGAGCTGCTGTGAACGTTCTCGTTGGAGCGCCCGTGACTCGCTTCGCCCGCTTCACCGTCGTGCTCGTGTGGTCTTCGTTGAGCGGTTGCGTCTGCCAGCCTCTGGTGGGCGGCTTCATCGAAGACGCAGGCATCGACCCGCTCGCGTCCTGTCCCGCGACGCAGCTGTGGTGCACTGATCAATGTGTCGACGCGACCGTCGACGCGCGCAACTGCGGAGCGTGCGGCACCGCCTGCGCGAGCGGCGAAGTGTGTGTGAATGGCAGCTGTTCGCTCACGTGCCCCTCGGGCCAGCTGCAGTGTGAAGGCCGGTGCGTCGACCCCAACACCGACCTGCGTCACTGCGGCGCGTGCGGCACTGCGTGCGACCCCGGCCTCGTCTGCGACCAGGGCACCTGCCAGCTCACCTGCAGCGCGATGCTCGCCACCTGCACCTCGGGCGGCGTCACGCACTGTGCCGACCTCACGCGAGACCCCGATGACTGTGGCTCGTGCGGCAACGCGTGCGCCGTCGGAGAAGCGTGTCAGGCGGGCCTCTGTCAGGTCGCATGTCCGAGCGGCCAGACTCAGTGCAACGGTCAGTGCTTCGACCTCACCGCGAGCCGGCTGCACTGCGGCGCGTGCGGCAACGCCTGCCCGTCGGGAACGGTGTGCAGCAACTCGACGTGCGCCGTCACCTGCGGCGGCAGCCTCACCAACTGCAACGGCACCTGCCGCGACACCTCGACCGACCTCGCCAACTGCGGCGCGTGCGGAACGTCGTGCGGCGCCGGCCAGGTGTGCAGCAACGGCACGTGTCAGGTCAGCTGCGGTGCGGGCCTCTCGCTGTGTGCTGGCACCTGCCGCGATTATTCAACTGATCGGTTGAATTGCGGAGCGTGCGGAACGGCCTGCGGCGCGGGCGAGGTGTGCAGCAACGGAACCTGTCAGCTCAGCTGCGCGAGCGGCCTCGCCAACTGCAACGGCACCTGCCGCGACCTCTCCACGGACCGCGCGAACTGTGGAACCTGCGGCACGAGCTGCATGAGTGGTCTCGTCTGCACCGTGGGCGCGTGTGAGGTGAGCTGCGGCGCGGGGCTCACCGAATGTTCCGGCGTGTGCCGCGACTTGTCCGCCGACCGATTGCACTGCGGCGCGTGCGCGACGACCTGCGGCGCCGGAGAGGTGTGCAGCAACGGCGTGTGTCAGGTGAGCTGTGGCTCCGGCATGTCGGACTGCAACGGCGTGTGTCGCGACCTGTCGAACGACCGCTTGAACTGCAACGCGTGCGGCAACGCGTGCAGCGCGGGCCAGGTGTGCAGCAGCGGCGCGTGCACCGTGACCTGTGGAGCGGGCTCGACCAATTGCGGCGGCGTGTGTCGCGACCTCGGCACCGACCGCTTGAACTGCGGCGGCTGCGGCGTGGCGTGCGCGGCGGGCGAAGTGTGCTCGAGCGGAACGTGTCAGGTCAGCTGCGGCTCCGGGCTCACCGACTGCAGCGGCGTGTGTCGAGACACCGCGACCGACCGCTTGCACTGCGGCAACTGCACCACCGCGTGCGCGTCGGGCCAGGTGTGCTCGAGCGGAACGTGCGGCACCACCTGCGCGAGCGGACTCACCGACTGCGGCGGCATCTGTCGCGACACCACCACCGACCCACTTGCATGTGGCGCGTGCGGAACAGTGTGCGTCGCCGGCACGCAGTGCGTCGGTGGAACGTGCGCGACGAGCTGCGGCTCGGGGCTCACCAACTGCTCGGGCTCGTGCCGTGACACGGCGACCGACCGACTGAACTGCGGCGGCTGCGGCATCACCTGCGCGTCGGGCAGCATCTGCAGCGCCGGCATGTGCCAGGTGAGCTGCACCACCGGGCTCACCAATTGCTCCGGCACCTGTCGCGACCTCGCCACCGATTTCTCGAACTGCGGTGCGTGCGGTGCTCCGTGCGGCAACGGCCAGGTCTGCAGCAGCAGCGCGTGCACCACGACGTGCGGCGCGGGACTCACCGACTGCATGGGCTCGTGTCGCGACCTGGGCACCGACCGCACCAACTGCGGCGCGTGCGGAACGATGTGCGCGGCCGGGCAGGTGTGCAGCAACGGCGCGTGTCAGGTCAGCTGCGGAGCGGGCTTCACCAACTGCGGCGGCACCTGCCGCGACCTCGCGACCGATCGCGCGCACTGCGGTGCGTGTGGCGTGACGTGCGGCGCCGGTGAAGTGTGCTCGAGCGGAACGTGTCAGGTGAGCTGCTCGAGCGGGCTCACCGATTGCGGCGGCGTGTGCCGTGACGTGGCGAGCGACCGCGCGAACTGTGGAATGTGCGGCAACGCGTGCGCGGCGGGCCAGGTGTGCAGCGGCGGCGTGTGCACCACTTCGTGCGGAGCGTCGCTCACCGACTGCGGCGGCGTGTGTCGTGACCTCGTCACCGACCGCTCCAACTGCGGCACGTGCGGCAACGCGTGCACGTCGGGACAGCTGTGCAGCGCGAGCTCGTGCACCGTGAACTGCGGCGTGGGGCTCACCAATTGCTCCGGCGTGTGCCGCGACTTGTCGAACGACCGTTTGAACTGCAACGCGTGCGGCGCTTCGTGTCCCGCGGGGCAGGTGTGCACCGGCGGCGCGTGCACGGTGAGCTGCGGCAGTGGACTCACCAACTGCGGAGGCGTGTGCCGAGACCTCGGCTCCGACCGTCTGCACTGCGGCGCGTGCGGAGCTCCGTGCGGCGCAGGCGAGGTGTGCAGCGGCGGCGTGTGCACCGTGAGCTGCGGCGCGGGACTCACCGAATGCACCGGCGTGTGCCGCGACCTCTCGACCGACCGCGCGAACTGCGGCGGCTGCGGTGTCGGGTGCGGCGCGGGCGAGGTGTGCAGCAGCGCCGCGTGCACCGTGAGCTGTGGCGCGGGACTGACGAACTGCTCCGGTACCTGTCGCGACCTCACCACCGACCGTCTGCACTGCGGCACCTGCACCACCAACTGCGGCGCGGGCGAAGTGTGCTCCTCGAGCGCGTGCACCTTGAGCTGCGGCGGTGGACTCACCAATTGCACCGGCGTGTGTCGTGACGTGGCGAGTGACCGCGCGAACTGCGGAGCGTGCGGCAACGTGTGCGGCGCGGGTCAGGTGTGCAGCGGCGGCGTGTGCACCGTGAGCTGCGGCACCGGCCTCACGAATTGTTCGGGCACCTGTCGCGACCTCACCACCGACCGCTTGAACTGCGGTGCGTGCAACGGCGCGTGCGCGGCCGGCCAGGTGTGCAGCGGCAGCGCGTGCACCACGAGCTGTGGAAGTGGACTCACCGACTGCAGCGGCTCGTGTCGCGACCTCACCACCGACCGCTTGAACTGCGGCGCGTGCGGCACGTCGTGTCCCGCCGGGCAGGTCTGCGCGGGGAGCACGTGCACCGTGAGCTGCGGCGGCGGTCAGACCAACTGTGGCGGCGTGTGTCGCGACGTCAGCAGCGACAACGCGAACTGCGGCGGCTGCGGCGTGGCGTGCACCGCGGGTCAGGTGTGCTCGTCGGGAAGCTGCGCGGTGAGCTGCGGCGCCGGCTTGTCGAACTGCAGCGGCACGTGTCGCGACCTCACCACCGACCGCGCGAACTGCGGAGCGTGTGGAACGTCGTGCCCCGCGGGCCAGGTGTGCAGCGGCGGCTCGTGTCAGGTCAGCTGTGGAACGGGGCTCACCAACTGCAGCGGCACGTGTCGCGACCTCACCACCGACCGCTTGAACTGCAACGCCTGCGGGAGCGCGTGCGCCGCGGGCCAGGTCTGTCAGTCGAGCGCGTGCACGGTGAGCTGCGGCGGTGGCCAGACCAACTGCGGCGGCGTGTGCCGCGACACGGCGACCGACCGCTTGAACTGCGGCGCGTGCGGCAACGCGTGTCCCGCGGGCTCCATCTGCTCGGGTAGCGCGTGTCAGGTGAGCTGCGGCACGGGCTTGTCGAACTGCGGCGGCACGTGCCGCGACTTGCAGAACGACCGGCTCAACTGCGGCGGCTGCAATGTCATGTGCTCCGCGGGTCAGGTGTGCGTCGGCGCGTCGTGCACCGTGAGCTGCGGAGCGGGACAGACCAACTGCAGCGGCTCGTGCCGCGACACGCAGACCGACAGAAACAACTGCGGCGGCTGCGGCGTGACGTGCGCTGCGGGCCAGGTGTGCTCGAGCGGAACGTGTCAGGTGAGCTGCGCGTCGGGCCAGCTGTTGTGCGGCGGCACGTGTCGCGACCCGCAGACGGACCGCAACAACTGCGGTGGCTGCGGCGTGGTGTGCGCCGCCGGTCAGGTCTGCTCGTCGGGGACCTGTCAGGTCAGCTGCGCGGCGGGTCAGCAGAACTGCTCGGGCACGTGCCGCGACACGACGACCGACCGCAACAACTGCGGCGGCTGCGGAGTGGTGTGCGCCGCCGGCCGCGTCTGCTCCGCGAGCAGCTGCCAGGTGTCGTGCACCGCGGGCACGCAGAATTGCTCCGGCACGTGTCGCGACACGACGACCGACCGCAACAACTGCGGCGGCTGCGGCATCACCTGCGCGTCGGGCCAGATTTGTCTCGGCAGCGCGTGCACCTTCTCGTGCCCCTCGGGCCAGACGGTGTGCGGCAGCTCGTGCGTGAACGCGGTGAGCGAGACGTGCGGCGCGGCGATGTCGCTCGGTTCGCTGCCGGTCGGCGCGGTGGTGCTGACGCCGGTGAGCTCGATTCCCGCGAACGGCCAGGAGGATTGGTACTCGGTGCAGTTCCCGTTCAACCCGGACACGGGGCTCCACGGCACGGGCACGCCGACGGTGGCGTTCGCGTCGAACCCGGGCAACGCGTTCGCGATGCAGGTGTGGACGACGTGCAGCAGCGGCGCGATGTGCGGCATCAACGTCACCAACTGGGCCTTCACCGACAACGTCGCTGGCTCGTTCTGGCAGACGCGCAACGTGACGTGGCCCGCCACCATCTTCATTCGCGTGTTGAGACCCGCCGGCGGAGTGAACTGCGCGAGCTACCAAATCCAGGTGACGCGATGAGAGCGCTCGCTCTGGTGGTCGCGTTGTCGAGCGCCGTGTCGTTCGCGCAGCAGCAGGGTTCTCCAGGTGCGTTGACGTTCGGTCTCGAGGGCACGAGCCAGATGATGCTCACGCCGACGTATCGAGATCGCTTCACGTGGGGCGGCGGCGGCAACGTGCGCGCGGGCGTGCGGCTCATCGGCCCCTTGTTCGCGCAGCTCGGCATCGGTTCTGCGTGGTACCCGGTCGCGAATCAGGCGCCGGGCAATCTCGCGACGGCGACCGTGGGCCTGCGTGCGTCGTTCAAATTTCATCCCACCGCGGGCGGGCCGTTCGTCGACTTCAACGTGGGCCCGGGCTTCACCGGCCCGTTCCTCCGCTTCACCTTCGATGCGGGCGCAGGGTGGACCTTCTACCCGGCGAAGTGGCTCGGGCTCGGCTTGATGGCGCGCTACCAGCACATCGTGCAGCCCGACGAGTTGCGGCCCAACGACGACGGGCATCTGCTCACCTTCGGCGGAAACGTCGTGGTGCCGCTCGAGGGTTTCGCGAGCGAGAAGCCGGCGGCGCGGCCCGTCGAGGTCGCTCCCGTGGTGGTGGCCGACACCGACAACGACGGTCTCAAAGACGACGTCGACAAGTGCGTCACGCAGGCGGAAGACAAAGACGGAATCGGTGACGGCGACGGCTGCCCCGAAGACGACCACGACGGTGACGGAGTGGCCGACGCGAGCGACAAGTGCCCGCTCATCGCCGAAGTGCGCAACGGCTTCGAAGACGACGACGGCTGCGCTGACGTCGAGCCTGCGAAGGAGAAAGTGGTGGAGAAGGTCGTCGTCGCCCGCGGGCACGGCGAGATGCTGCCGCAGACGGTGTACTTCGCGATGGGCTCCGACGTGATTCAGTCGCGCTTCCTGGCGACCATCGCCGAGGTGTGCAAGCTCGCTGCGGAGCGCTCCGACATTCGCGTGAAGGTCATCGGTCACGCCGACGAGAAAGGCACGCGCGCGGGCAACGCACGACTCTCGGCGACGCGCGCGGGCAGTGTCAGCGCGCAGCTCGTGAAGTGCGGCATGGACCCCGAGCGAATCGAGAGCGCGTCGTGGGGCGACAGCAAGCCGCTCTGCAAGGACGGCAAGGACGCGGCGTGCCTCGAGCAGAACCGCCGCGTCGGCTTCGAGCTGCTGCCCGCGCTGAGTCCGTAAGAGCTATTTCTTCGCCGGAGCAGCGACCGGCTTCTTCGGCGCGCCCTTCGCAGCCGCGGGACCGAACACCAGCTCGTCGTCGAGCAGCCGCACCATGTCGTCGAGCTTCGCGCGGTACGCCGCGTAGTCCTGCGCAGGAATGCGCTCGCAGGTGGTGCGCCACGTCTGCTTGCTCTTCACCACACGGCCTTCGCTCTTCACCTCGCGACTCAATGACAGACACGGCAGCGTCACCGTCGCCGACGCAGGCAGCTTCTTCGCCTCGAAGCCCTCGGGCAGCGTCAGCTCGAGCTCCATCGCGTTCAGCTGCGGAGTGCCGAGCAGCAGCGGGTGCTTGCGCGTCGCGAGCGAGAACGTGTTTCGCGGGTTGGCGTCGCTCGGCAGCTTGAGCCGCAGCGTGTCGCCCTCGGTGCGCGCCAGCGTGCTGCTCTTCACTTCCATCCGCATCGCGGCCGGCACGCGCAGCGACTCGACTTCAAGCGCGCGCAGATCAGACATCGTGGCGTTGGGCAGGTACGAACTCGCGATGCGCTGACCGACTTGCGAGAAGACCTGCTCGTTCTTCGCCATGCGACGAATGAGCGAGCCGGTGCGGCCGACGGTCTCGAGCGTGAGCGTGCCCTTTGCGCCGCCGGTGCCGTCGAGATCGAGCGAGAGCCGCGTGGTCTCCGCGTTGAACGACGCGTCCTGGAACGGAATCTCGCGCCACGTGTGGATGTTCGTCTTCGGGTCGAACACCAGCGACATGGTGCCCACGTCGTCGGTGCGCACCGCGGCCACGTCGAGCAATTCAGCCGTGGGGTCGAAGAAGCGCGCCGCCACGCCGGGCTGCTCGGGCACGTACACGATGGCGTGGTTGAACTGCTGCATCGGCACGTCCTTCTTCACCGGGCCGACGTCGCGCGTGCGCACCAGCGCGAAGTGCGCGTCGAGGCCGAGCTTGCGCGCCAGCTCGATGAACAGCACCGCCTTGTCCTTGCAGTCGCCATAGCGACGCTCGAGCGTCATCGACGCGGGGTGCGGCTTCACGCCGGCGATGAAGGTCTCGTAGTCCTGCTGGTAGCGAATCTCCTCCATGACGAAGGTGTGAATGCGGTCGAGCTTTTCCTGCGCGTCGGGGTTGCCGCGATTCAAGCCGCTCGCGATGACGTCGAGCTCGGGGCTGTCGCGGAACACGCCTTCCAGCAGCGCTTGTTCCCACGAGAGCCAGACCTTCCAGTCGGGCACGGTGGACAGCGAGAGGTTGATGGCCAGCTCTCCGACGGTGGGCATCGACGGCTCGCTGATGAGCGGCGGCGTCTTCTTCGTGGTCCACGTGAAGCGGAGCAAATCGCCGCGCTTCTCCTCGGTGTGCTGCACTTCACCGACCTGGAACTCGTGCAGCTTCGCGCTCAGCGGCGCCCACAACACGAGCGTCGATTCTTCGCGCTGGTCACCGACGCCCTGAAAGCTCCACGTCTCGTTGTAGTACCGGGCGAGATAGCCGCGCGGCGGGGAGTCGAGCCGGTACTGCAACACCAGCGTCGAGCCTGGCTGCATGCCGCGGAAGAAAATCTGTTTGTTGCGCTCGCTGCTCGCTTCCGAGCGCTGGCCCTTGTCGTCGACTGCGTAGGCGTGGAGCACGCGCAGCCGTCCGCCGCCCACCGACTGGCGAATGATGCGGTCGCGGCCCTGCGCGTTGAAGGCGTGAATCACCACCGACACCACGTTCGAGGTCGAGCCGTCGGTGTTGAGCAGCGTCACTTCATGGTCGAGCAGATACGCCACGTCGGCGCCGGATTCCTGCTTCAGGCCCGCGCGCGATTTCCACAGCGCTTCCAACTTCGTCTCGTCGGGCACGTCGGCCATCCACGGGCCGCGCGTCTCGGGCGAGAGGAAGTCGACGCGGTTGGCGAGCGCTTCGTTCTCGGGGTTGAGCTCGACGGCGCGCTTCCACAACGCAATCGCTCCCGCGGTGTCGCCGCGCTCGTACGCGAGGTCACCGCGCCGCTGCCGCGGAATCGACGCTTCGGGTGACAGCGCCTCGGCTTTCAAGAGCGCCTCTTCGGCGGCCTTCAAATCTCCACGGCGTCGCTGCGTCTCGGCGAGCGCGAGCCACGTCGAGTAGTCGGTGGGCCACGACTCGAGCCGAGCCTCCTGATGACGGCGCGCCTCCTCGAAATCGGAAGCGTCGAACGCGAGGTCGGCTTCACGGCGCAGCGCTTCGGGCGAATACGGCAGCGCACGCAACATCTTGTCGAGCACCTCGATGGCCTCGGCGCGCTTGCCGTAGCGCACCAGCGAGCGCGAGAGCTCGATGTCGTCATCAGGCGTGTTACCGAACTTCTGCTCGCGTTCCTTCGCGGTGCGCAGCTCGTCTTCCGTCCAACCTTCACCGCGCCACACGTCGACCAGCAGGTCCCACACCTCGCGAAGCTGAGGCTTGTCTTTCTGCAGCTGCAGCAAACGCTCGCGCGCCTTCTGCTTCAGACCCTGCTGCTGGTGGAAGCGCGCCTGCCGCAGCCGAATGAAGGGGAGCGAGTCGCCCACCTCGGTGTCGAGCGCGGCGAGCAGGTCGGCGGTGCGACCACGCTCCTGGTTGTACCAGAGCGCGTCGATGAGCCAGGAGCGCATCACCAGCGACTTCGGCAGACGCGCCGCGGCGGCGTCAGCGATTTTCACGGTGGTCGCTCCGCCCACGCCGAGGTGCGCCCAACCGACCAAGTTCGACACCATGCGCGCCGGAGTGGCCATCAGGTTTCGCACGCGCCACTGCAGCAGCGACTCGAGCGCGGGCTTGAAGGGAACTCCGTCGAACGGCGTGACGCGCGCGTGCAGGTACCAGAGCCCTTCGCGGTGCGCGGACTTGATGAGCACGGTGTGCTTGCCGGCCTTGAGCTCGAGCGGAATGACGAGCTGGTCGAAGACGCTGCGTTCCAATTGCGCGGCGGCGAACACCAGGCGGCCGTCGACCCACACCTTGAGTGGATCATTGGTGGTGATGCGCAACGCGTGGTTGCCCGCGGCGGTGACGTCGAACGTTCCTTGCGCGAACGCCGCCGACCAGCGCGTGGGCGTCATCAGCTGCAGGAGGTCGTAGCGGCCGCGCCCGTCTTTCGGAACGTCGTGCCTCCACTTGAGCGAGCCCGCGCGGCCTTCGTATTCCTCGCTCAAGTCGGGCCGCAGCTCCGGAGCGAGCTCGAGGTCGAAGCCCTTGCCCTGGTCGTTGTCCCACGTGCCGACGAACGAGAAGTCGAGCTGACCGGGGATGCCGCCGATGACCGTGTCGCGGCCGGTGAGGTCTCCTTCGGCGTTGAGCATCGGCGCGAGCTGGAACGCGGCGAGCGCGCGCACCTCGGGGTCGGGGTGACTTTCCGACAACGCCTTGAACAACCCGCGCACCACCGGGCGTTGCTCCCACGTGAAGTCGTTGGCGGCGAGCTGGTGCAGGTGCATCAGCGCCACGTCGTCGTTGGTGTCGAGCAGCGCGGCGACGAGGTGCGCGATGACGTCGGCGTCACGCGCTTCGAGCTGGGCCTGACGCGCCGCGAGGTCGTGGAAGAGCGCAGTGTCTTTACCGGCGGCCTGCGCGGCGAGGAGCGCCACCTGCAATTGCTCCGGCGTCTCCGCGCGGTAGTAGGCCTCGACGGCGGCGAGCAGCTTCTGCTCGTCTTGCACCGGCACGCGCGTGAGTGAGGGAGTGACCGAAGCGCAGCCGCTGATCAGCGCGGCCACCATCGCGACGACGAATGCGATTCGCAGCATTCGTCAGGAATTAACACGAACGAATTCGGGCCACGCTGCCCAGTTGGCTACTTGAGCGCCGACTTCACGCCCCACGTCGCCGTCATCTTTCCCTTCGCGCCGTAACCAGACATCTCGAACTTCGCGGTGCCGCTCAGGTCGAGGTTGGCGTGCCACGCTTTCGGGCCGATCTCGACGGTGCCCTTGAACGCGTACGCCGCGGTGTATTCGGCGCCCTTCAACGTGAGGGTGAACTTGAGCTGGTAGGTGCCGTTCTGCTTCTTGGCGCACGTCGCTTCGCCGCCGGGCGCGAGCTCGAAGGGACCGTCGCCTCCGACGAGTCGGTGCACCTCGTGTGCGGTCGCATCGAGCACTTTCGCGCGAGCGTCTTCGCTGCAGCCGTCACGACCACTGCGCGCGGCCGTCACGATGGGGTCGTCGCGCAGCAGGCCCGCAATCCACGGCTTGAAGCTCCGCGTCGCGTCGAGTTGTTCGCGCGTCGGCACACCTTTGCTGTCGCGCAACACCAGCTCTCCGCTCATGACTTCGGCGGTGAACTCGCGGCCCTTCAATCCGGAACTTCCGGAGCTCACCGTGAGTTGAAGCGAAGTGGGGTGCATTCCGTCAGCTGCGACGATGCTGCACGCGACCGTGACTTTTCCGAGCTGTGGCAGCGGTTCCGTCTCGGCTTTGCGACCGCCGATGGTGCCCGAGATGGAGCGCGCTTCGCTGATGGACAGTGTGTGTTTCGCACCGGCTACCGGACCCGTGGGCGCGGGACCTGCGGCGAGCACGGCCAGCAGCACGGGCGTCATGGCGGCACACCATATTACCCGGTCGTTCGCGGGCGGACCGCAATCCGCTGCACTCCATATTACTGGCGCGCGCTGGCGGGCCTCTGATCAGCTTCGCCACATGTCGCTCCGACTGAGCCTGGCCCTGGTGGCGGTGTTCACCTTCGCGGGTTGCAAGCACCAGTTCCCGCTCCCGTACACGCTCGAGCAGCTCAACGAAGATTCGGCGCGCTGGCCGGGCGACGCGCTGGTGCACTACCTCACGCAAGACAACGCCGACGTCGCGGTGTGCGGCTCGGGTCCGTTGCAGCGACTCGATGAGCAGCTCGCCGAGCCGTTCGTCGAAGCGCTGCGCGAAGACACGCTCGCTCCGCAGCGCTGGGGTGCGTGCGGCAAGTTGCTGGTGCCCGCGATTCCACCCGCGACGCGAGAGTTTCTGCTCGGCCGGCTGGCGAAGGTGGTGCTCGCGCTCCTCGAAGACCCGAAGGGCGCCGAGCGGCTCATCGCGGTGAACGAAGTGCTCGACGCGCGCCCGCGTGAACCGTCGGCCTCGCTCGACGTGTTGATGAAGCGCATGAACGAAGTGAACCCCGCGTCGCCGCCGGTCTTCTACGCGTTGATGACCACGCTCGAGCTCGACCACGGTCAGTACGGAGGCCAGCCGCTCACCACCGAGCTCATCAACACGGCGCAGGACGATCTGGTTTTGACGCGCATGGCCTCGCGCGTGCCGAGCGCGTCGTTGCGTGAAGACGCGAAGCGGCGGCTGGTGCGCTTGCGCATCGAGCGCAGCGATTGGCCGGAGGTGAAGGCGAGGGCCGATGAAGTCGAGAAGGCGCTGATGGCGACGGGGCGCTGGGCGCAGCCGGTGAAGTCACTCGCGCTCGAGCGGCCGGAGCTGCCGATGCCGTTGCCCTTCAACGTGAAGATTCGACAGAACACGTACAAGCAGGTCGCCGCGCTCGTCGCTCCGGGTCCGGAACACGACGAGGTGATGCCGGCGTTCGACTTGAAGCCGCACCTGCGCTTCGCGGTGAAGTACAGCAAGCCGCTCGCGCTCTGTGAGGCGGCCGAGGCGATGCGCGTCGAGCCGTGCATCGATGCGCGCGAGGTCGAGTTCGCGGGAGCGATGCGAGTCGACGGCGAGGGCGTGGCGCGATTGCCTGACTCGATGCCGATGCAGCAGGTGTTCGAGCTCGCGCGCTCGGGTGAAGGGCTGCTCGTCGCCGTGCGCCTGTCGGGAAAGCTGGTGACGTCACTCTCGGTGCCGGTGCAGTTCCTCGAGCCGAGCGCTTCGTATTTCTCGGGCAGCACGGGCCAGGTCGGGCCCGCAGTGAATGTGATGGCGACCAGCGCGGGTGACTACCTGCTGCTCGAGGGCGTGAGCCAGTCGGCCGAGCGACGCTTCGTCGTGGTGCCGAAGATGACGAGCCGCGCGTTCGAGTTCGGCAGTCGCGGTGGTGATGGGCAGAACGGCACTGACGGCTACCGCGGCAGCGACGGCTCGCGCGGAGTGAGCGGCAGCAGCGCGACGTGCCCTTCGTCTCCGGCGACTTCAGGCGGCAGCGGCGGCAACGGGAGCTCCGGCGGCAACGGCACCGATGGTGGGCCTGCGGGAGATGGCGGTCCGGTGCAGGTCGAGCTGCGGTGCCCGGGGCCGTGTCCGCAGCAAGACACCGAGCTCGTGCGTCGCATCATCGTCTCGCGCGGAGGAACGGGCGGTCGCGGCGGTGACGGTGGTCGCGGCGGCCGCGGCGGAGATGGGGGTCGCGGTGGCTCGGGAACGACGTGCACTACGGGAAGCGGCACGTCGGCGGTGACGACCACCTTGCCGAGCGCGTCAGATGGTTACCGAGGCAACGACGGCTCGAACGGCTGGGACGGCTCGAACGGTCGCAACGGCAACGACGGCCCGGTCACGTATCGCTGATGACGGCGCACGATTTCGTAAAAATGGCTGTTCGCTCCGAGCGGACCGATCGATCAACTGCATTGGGGTGGGTCGTTGTTTCTAGTTCTCGGCCGTGCCAGAAAGCGCGGGTGCTCCTCAATTTGAGGGGAATTTGTCTCACTTTTCACCAGTACGTGAAAGTGGCTGTGGGCACAGCCAAATTCACGAAGTGGTGAGTGCCGTGAGCAGAATTCGTTCGACGTGAGGGGCTGCTGGCGTCGTGCACGGCCCGAGACCCGAGTGCTCTGCCCTCCCCAGTGCAGTGCTGTGTCGCCTCCGTGACGTGAGCTGCGCAGAACGCTGCGCAACGGCCGCGAATGATCAGCCCGTTGCCACGCGCACACGTCGTGCACCTGCCACGGCGATGCGATTTGCACCGCTTCTCTGTCTCGTTCTCTCCGGCTGTGTCGCCGGGAACTTCGCCTCCGGCGCGTTGGTAATGCCGATGCGCGTCCCGGTCATCGGCGAGCCCTCCATTCCGCACGAGAACTTCGAGGTCACCACCACCGACGGCGTCGCGTTGTTCGGTTGGCGCTTCGCTCCGAAAGACACGCCGCGCGCCGTCGTGGTCTTCGTGCACGGCAAGGACATCAACCGTCAGCACTTCGTCTCGGCCGCCGAGCGCTTCGTCGCCGAGGGCTACGCAGTCGTCGCCTACGACCAGCGCGCGCATGGCGAGTCGAAGGGCGAATTCGTCACGTACGGTGCGAAGGAAGCGGGCGACTTGAGTCTCGTGATCGACACCGCGCTCGCGCGCTTCGGTCGCGAGCTGCCGGTCGCGGTGGTCGGAGAGTCTCTGGGCGCAGCGGTGGTGCTGCAGGCCGCGGCGCAAGACCCGCGCATCAAGCTGGTGGTCGCCGGCGCACCGTTCGCCGACTTGCAGACCGTGGTGCGGGACAAGGCGCCCTTCTTCCTCGACGCGAAGGCGCAGGCACGCGCGGTCGAGGTCGCCGAGCGTGAAGCGCACTTCAACGTCGCCGATGTCTCACCGGTGAAGTCGGCTGCGAAAATCACGGTGCCGGTGTTGCTGCTGCACGGCTCGGAAGATGCGTATCTGCCGATGAAACACTCGCTGCGAATCTACGAAGCGCTCGCGGGCCCACGCCGTTTCGTGCGCCTCGAAGGCGTCGGCCACCAGGACATCCTCCTGCGCGACGCCGCGTGGGACGAGGTCGACTCGTTCCTCAACGGGCGCCTCGCTACTGGTACTGCCCTTCGAGCTGATGCCGAACAGCCAGCACCCTGATCTCTCCGGTCCTCACGCGATAGAGCAGCACGTAGCCGGTCGCGCCGAACGGAATGAGCAACTCGCGCAGAGTCGGGTCTGTCTGGTTGGCCGCGACCCGGCCGAGGAACGGAAGGCGCTTCAGCGCCTCCACCGCAGCACGCAGAGTCGGCTCCACGAGCCGGGCGTCGGCAGCGTCGCGAGAGCGAAGAAACGCGGCGAGCCGTTGCAGGTCGCGACTCGCGGTGCGCGAGAAGAGAACGCGATACCGCTTCATGGATTCTTGCGGCGCTTCTTCCCTGCGGCGGTGCGCACCGCTTTGAACACGGCAGCCGGCTCCACCCAGTCGCCCGACGCCTCGGCCTCGAGACCTCGAGCAACGAAGGCACGCTGCTCGTCACGCCAGTTCGCCTGATTCAGGACCGCCGACTCGATGAAGGAAGAGAGCGTCTCCCCTTCGCTCAAGAGCGCCTCGATGCGAACCCGCAACTTCGGGTCGACCCGCGTGGCTGGCAGCAGCGACGTCTTCATGCGTGCATTACATTTGTAGTGCACCACACCGTCAAGGGCCTCCCCGAGCTGGTGGGCCGCTGGGCTGTCACAAGAACACGTGCGTTTTCGTTGGAACCTTCGATGAGGGCGTGGGTTTCTCCACGCCCGGAGGGAACCACCCACGTGAAGCCCATCGAGACGCGCGTCGAATCAGTCACGCTGTACCACCGCGGAGCCACCGTTCGCCGGACCGCCGAGCTCGACTTCTCGGGAGGGACACCGCCCGAGGTCTTCGTCACCGGCCTCCCGCTCGCGCTCGCCGACCACACGGTGCGCGTTCGCCTGGAAGCCGAAGGTCAGATGCTCCTGCTGTCCAACGTGCGCGTCGGTTTGTTCGCGCCGCCGCGGGGCACGCCGCCCGTCGCTCCCGAAGCGAAGGCCCTGCGCGAGGTGCAAGACGCGCTCAGCGTGCAACACGACCGCCTCGCGCAGTTGCAGGCCGAGCTCGATCGCCTGAGCGCGCTCAACGTGCTCCCGCGCCCCGATGGTGAAGAGGGAAAGATGCCGCCGCCCGCTCCGATGGGCGCGCGCGTGGCGATGGAGCAGCTCTACGAAGACTCCGTCGCCGCCCGCATCGCGTTGATGCGCAGTGCGCGTGACGAGGTGAAGCAGCTCGAAGAAAAACAGCGCGAGCTGCAGCGGCAAATCTCGCTCGCCTCGACCGCGTGGCACGTGAAGCCCGACGAGCTGCAGAAGTCGGTCACCGCCACGCTCGTCACCACCGACAAGGCGAAGAAGGCGCGCCTGGTGCTCGAGTACTTCGTGCTCGGCGCGCGTTGGGCGCCTGCCTACCAGTGCCGCATGACGCGCGACTGCACGCAGGCCGACCTGCAGATGCGCGCCGTCGTCGCGCAGCGCACCGGTGAAGACTGGCGCGGTGTGACGCTGCGTCTCTCCACCGCGTCTCCCATGAGCTGGACCGAGCTCCCCGAGCTGGGAGCGATTCGCATCGGTCGCGCGCAGCCGCCTCCGCCGTCGCAGCGCGGCTTCCGCCCTCCGCCGCAGGGCGCGAGCTCGCTGTTCCTCGACTACGACCGTGGGCTCGCTTCGGCGCGCGCGGCAGTGCCGGTGATTCCCTCGTGGCAGCCGCCTGCGCTCTCGGGAGGCATCGTGGTCGCCGCGCCTCCGATGCTCCAGCCGCCCGAGCCCGACATGGCGCCGGCCGCCGAAGCGTCACTCGACGATTCGATGGAAGAGGAGCGCTCAGTGCGCCGCGAGAAGTCGGTGTCGATGCGCACGCTGACCATGAGCATGGGCGCGTCGGCGGGTGCCATGCCGCCTCCCGCGCCTCCGCCGGCGATGGCTGCTCCGGCTCCGGCGCCGGGCGGTCGCGGTGGTCCGCCGATGAAGGCCAAGAAGGCCGCGGCGCGCGACATGATGAAGGAAGAGAGCGACGAGTTCGGCGGCGGCGGTGAGGTCGAGGCGCAGCTCGACGTGATGCTCTACGCGTCGCTGCGACTGAGCGCGTCGGGCGCCCACACCCGCGGGAGCCTCACGCCAGTCGATCGCCGTCAATCACTGACCGACTCACTCTCTGCGCTCGGCCTGGTCGTCACCTTCGATGTGTTGTCTTTGGTGGAGAACGCCGAGCGCCAGGGTCACGAACTGTTCAACCTCGCGGCGCCGAACGGAACCGTCGACGTGCGCTCCGAGGCCGGTTGGTACGACTACGTCTACGACACCGACGCGGCGGTCGACGTGCCGAGCGATGGCACGTTCCACTCGGTTCCCGTGGGCACGCGCACCGCGACGAGCGAAGTGCTCTACGTCTGCGTGCCGCGTGAAGACACGTCGGTCTACCGCCAGGCGCTGGTGCGCAACCCCATCTCGATTCCGCTGCTGCCCGGGCCGGTCGAGGTGAGCGTCGGCGGAGAATACGTGCTCACCACACGGCTGCCGTCGGTCGCTCCGGGCGGTGACTTCAAGCTCTCGCTCGGCGTGGAGCAGGGCATCAAGGTCGCGCGCAACACGAAGTACGTCGAGCAGCGCTCGGGCGACAAGGTGGTCGCGACCAACGAGCTGATTCACGACCTGAGCTTCGACGTGGTGAACAACCTCGAGCGCGCGGCGAACTGCGAAATCCGCGAGCGCGTGCCGCAGCCCGCACCCGACGCCGAAGTGGTGGTCGACGAGGGCACGGTCAAACCGCCGTGGGAGCCGTACAAACAAGAAGAGCGCGGGCGCGTCATCGAAGGCGGCCGCAAGTGGACGTTCACCGTGAAGCCGGGCGCGACGCAGAAGTTGAGCGCGCAGTACCGCGTGAAGCTCTACGCGAACAATGAACTCGTCGGCGGCAACCGAAGGGAGGCGTGAACATGAGTCTCTTTCCCGAGAAGGCCGTGACGTTCGAGGCGCCGGTGAAGAAGGTGACGCTGCTCGAAGACCGCGCGCAGGTGCAGCGCGTGGGCAGCGTGAAGTTGAGCGCGGGGCAACACCTGGTGCTGGTGCCCGAGGTCGCGCCCGTGCTGCAGGACCTGTCGCTGCGCGCCGTCGCTTCCAATGGAGCGAAGGTCAGCGACGTGCGCGTGCGCCGCGCGATGAAGGTGGCTCCACGCGAGAAGCCCGAGGCGTTGAAGAACCTCGAGCTCGAGATCGAGAAGCTCACCGAGCAGTGGCGTCGCCTGGTGGAAGACGCGGGCCTCGTCGACGGCCGCAAGGAACGGCTCGAGCAGGTGCTCACCCGCGCGTTCACCGAATTGCCCGAAGACGTGTCGTGGGGCCAGCCGCAGTCGCCGT
Organism: Archangium sp.; assembly: GCA_047600485.1. Taxonomy (GTDB): domain Bacteria; phylum Myxococcota; class Myxococcia; order Myxococcales; family Myxococcaceae; genus Archangium_A. The sequence goes on along the minus strand of JASGKS010000001.1, from coordinate 6,867,266 downwards.
GGAAGGACTTGCTCGAAGGGCTGTTCGAGAAGATTCGCGGGCTGCGCGCGAAGCACCTCGAGCTGCAGCACCAGCAGCGCGACCTGGTCGAAGACCGTCAGCGCCTGGTGAATCAGCGTCAGGCGTTCGACCGGCCCGACTCGCGCTTCGTGACGTGGCTCGAGGCCGACGTGGTGACCACCGCCGACGCGAACGTGGAAATCACCTTCGAGTACACGGTGCCCAACGCGCTGTGGCGCCCGCTGCACACCGCGCGACTGGCCGACGGCAAGTTCAGCTTCGAGAGCCGCGCGTGCGTCTGGCAGAACACCGGAGAGGACTGGGCGAACTGCAAGCTCGTGTTCTCCACCGCGCGCGCGTCGCTCGGCATCGAGCCGCCGCTGTTGTCCGACGACCTGCTCGCCGCGCAGAAGAAGAACGAGAAGCTGGTGGTCGCCGCGCGCGAGGTCGTGATTCAGAAAGCGAAGGCGAGCGGTGGGCCCGGTGGTGCGCCTCCGCCTTCGACCGTCGAGCTGCCGGGCGTCGACGACGGCGGTGAAATTCGCAACCTCGAGGCGAAGGGTCCGTGCACCGTGCCGAGCGATGGCCGGCCGAACACCGTGCCGCTCTTCGAGTTCAGCGCGACGCCCCAGCAGAAGCTCGTCGCGTACCCCGAGGTCGAGCTGCGCGTGTTCCTCACGTCGCTGCAGAAGAACGAAGCGAAGTTCCCGATTCTCGCGGGGCCGGTCGAGCTGCTCTTGCAGAACGGCTTCGTGGGTTGGACGAAGGTCCTGTTCGTCGCTCCGGGTGAGGAGTTCAAGCTGTCGTTCGGGCCCGACTCGACGCTGCGCCTCGCCCGCACCGAGCGAGACCGCACGCAGGACGCGACGTCGACCGACTGGAAGACGATGACGAAGACGGTGTGGCTCTACGTGTCGAGCCTCGGTGACGAGCCGAAGAAGATCGAAGTCATCGAGCGCATGCCCGTCTCGGAAATCGAGCAGGTGAAAATCACGCTCGGCGCGAAGCGCACCACGCCCAAGCCGAAGGTCGACGAGAACGGCTTCGCGACGTGGGTGGTCGAGCTGGAGCCGCGCGCGCAGTCGCAGATCACGTTCGCGTACGACGTCGCCACCGCGCCCGGCGTGCAGGGAATGTGATCAAGAAGGCGCTGCAGATTTTCGTGGGCCTCACCATCGGTCTCGTCGCGGCGGAGTTCCTCTTCCGCGCACGAGACGATGCGTCGTTCCCGCATGTGAATTTCTACGTGCCCGATGCCGAGCGCGCGGTTCGTCTCGAGTCGAACGCGAGCGAAAGTCTGAAGCTCGGCGTCAACCCCATCACGACGGCGCGCACCAACTCGCTCGGCTTCCGAGGCGGTGAATGGCCAGCGACGACGGGAGAAGACGTCATCGTGGTCGGTGACTCCCAGGTCTTCGGGCTGGGCGTGGAAGATGGTGAGACTGCGTCGGCGGTGCTCGCGGCCGAGCTGAAGGTTCCGGTTCTGAACGCTGGCGTTCCCACGTACGGCCCGCGCGAATACCTGGCGACCGCCGACGAGCTTCTGAAGACGCGCAAGGCGAAGCATGTCGTGTTCGTACTCAACGCGAGCAACGACTTCTTCGAGCTCACGCGGCCGAACACCACGCGGCACGCGGTGTGGGACGGCTGGGCGGTGCGGAAGGAGAACGCTCCGGGCGAGGTGACGCAGTTTCCGTTCCGCCACGCGCTGATGGCGAAGTCCCATCTGGTCTACGCGCTGCGACGCTGGCTCGCGGGGAAGGACATCAGTGAGTCGCTGAAGTCAGAAGGGCACTGGAAGGATTTGGTCGAGCTTCAGCCTGCGCCGCGCGATGAAGTCGCCGACAAGAGCGCGCGTAGCGCGGTGAATGAAGAGCTGCTCAAAGAGAAACGCACGCTCGAGAAGCAGCCGCCCGAGCCGGAGCAGGCCGAGGCGTGGGAAGGCCCCGAGCAGCACATCGGCACCGGCCCGCTGCGTGGCTTCCGGCTCGAGAAGACGGCGAACGCGAACCCCGGAGACATCGTGTGGCAAGGCGGCTTCGAGATGTCGCGCCGCGTGACCATCACCGCGGACATGATTCGGCTCGCCGCTGAGCAGCTCGAGAATGCCCGCATCGAAGACGTGAAGAAGCGCGCGGTGTTTCGTGAGCAGCAACTGAAGGCGATCGAGAACGCCCGGGCGAAGCGGCTCGCGCTCGAGGCCGAGAAGAAGGAAGCGCGCGCGCGAATTCAGAATTTGCGGTGGTCGATGCCTTCGGCCGAGCCGCTGCCTCCGGCGCTGGTCACGAGCGTGCGTGACTTGCTTTCGGAGTTCGAGCGTTCGCACCCGGGTGTGCAGGTGACGCTCGTCGTGCTGCCGCTCGACGTGCAGGTCTCGCGTGACGAGTGGAAGAAGTACGGAGCGGAGCCGATCGATCTCGAGGGCACGCTCACCTTGAATCGTCAGCTCGTCGAGGTGACGCGCGCCGCGGGAATGCGTGCGGTCGATCTGCTCGAGCCGCTGCGCGCCACGGAACCGGGAGCGTTTCTCGACGGAGATCTTCACCTCACGCCGAAGGGGCAGGGTGTCGTTGCGAAGGTCATCGCGGAGACGTTGCGCGAGCCGGCTCCGCCGCGAAGTGAGCTGGCCGAGCTGCCGACGCCGCTGGAGTGGGACGAGGCTCCGCAGATTCCGATCGAAACCACTCTCGATGAATGCGAGGCGCGCATCGCGAAGTCGTGGCTGCGCGTGTTCTGTCGGTCCGGCCGCTCGGTGATGGTGACGAAGGGTGATGCGAACGAGCTCGCGCTGAGCGGTGGTGGTGTCGGAGCCGTGAGCGCGGTGATTCCCCTCGAGCCTCCGCAGGAATTCGTCATCACCTTCGACTTCGAGGGGCTCGATGAACAATTCACGGTGAACGGCCCGCTCGAGAAGATCGTCTTCCATCCGGTGAACGAGTTCGAAGATGACCCGCCGTTGCCGCATCAGGACGCGCTGAGTCAGTACTCGCGGTGCGCGCAGCAGTTGCTCGAGGACAAGACGGAAGTGTGGGGAGAGACGAGCATGCCGTGCATCCAGCAGTACGCAGCCGACTGCGTCGCGCTGATGGCGTGTGCGCAGGGACATCCCGGGTTTCGACCGAAGTGCGCGAACGGCGCGGGCCGTGCGGGGCGCTGCCGCCAGTGAGATTTCTTCTCTTCGCCGTCTTCGCGATGAGCTGTGCGCACCGCCCCGAACCGGTTGCGGTTGACGTGCGCGCACAGACCTGGCGCGAATGGAGTGCGCGCGTCGAGGCGTTGCCTCCGTGTTTGCCGCAGGAATGGGCTGACGCTCCGAGCGTCGCGAGCGGCGAGTCTTTCGAGCCGGGGCAGACCATTCACGTGCGCGGCCAGCTCGGCGTGCTCGAGCTCGACTGCAGTCAGATGATCACCGAGTACCGGCTCGTCGGTCGGTATCTCCCATCGGTTGACGCCGAGCTGACGCTCGCGGAAATCGAAGAAGAGGTCGCGCGCTCGACGCGAGTGACGTGCGGCTCGTTCCTCGGGCTTCGCGGCGGGAGTGTCGAGCTCGGTATCGAAAATCCGTTCGAGCCGCGTCGCGTGTGGCGCGAGAACGACGCGCTGCTCTTCGATTCACTGCTCGCGCAGACGGGCGTCGTCATCTTCGGAGTCATCGATGCCGCGCAAGGCTCGCAGGCGCTGGTGCGAGTCGATCGCGTCTGTCGCGTGCCGGGACCGTCACTCGAGCTGCATCGCCTGCCGCCTGGTGGGCGGAAGTGGAAGTTGCTCGACGGGCTGGAGCAACTCGCGAACGACGAGAGTCTCCCGCCAATCCGCCGTGATCAGTCTCGGCGAGTGCTCAACGACCTCCGACTCCCGAAGTGAACTTCTTTCGGTCCACCCTCACCCCGACCCTCTCCCTCGCGGGAGAGGGGGAGTTCAGAGGACGCAGCCGGGCACCGTGAGCCCGGCGTTCTCGACGAGGTTGCGAACCTGCGCGAGCTCGCGTTTCCAGAAGCACAGCGTGTTCGCGTCGCGCAGATAGCCGTAGTCGTAGAACGTCGGGTTGCTCCCGTCGGAGACGAGCAGTGACGGGTTCGGGTGGTGAAACCCAACGCGCCGCTGTCCGGCGAGTCGCGTGCCGCGCGCGAAGGCATCCTGCGCTTGCTGCAGGAACGCGTCGTGCGGCTGACCCAGATTGAAGGCGCGCGCCGCGGAAGCCACTGCCCAGATGAAGCGCGTGCGCGCCGCGGTGATTTCCACGCCGTCGACGAACTCGTTCAAGAACGCATCGTCACCTCGCAGCGGCGACGCCTCGCTCGCGAGCGCTTCGACCTCGAGCGCGTGCGTCTCGAGCTTCTGCAGCGTCGCGCCGAAGTCCGCACCCAACGCGGAGAACGCCAGGCGATCCGGCGCGGCGATGTGGCCGAGCGTGGCCGCAGCGTCGATGACCTGATCTCTCCCCGCCAACCACGGAGCGAGCTCTTCGACGATGAGCGCGCGGTGCTGCACCTCACCGAGCCGTCGCGCGATGTCGCCCGCCGTCGGGCCGAGCGCAGCGTCGAGCCCGTCACTCCACTTCGACGGCAGCGCGTACGACATGCGCAGCGTCATCGCGTCGTTCTGCCAGTAGCCCCATTCCCAACCGCTGCTGAACACCAGGTGCTCATCGAGGTTGGCGAAGCCGGTGTCTGCCAGCGCGCGAATGCCCGCGAGGTCGGTGAAGCGCGAGCGCAGGTACACCGGCAAATACGTCGGCACCGAGTTGTCGAACGCGACCCAATACGCCGACTCCGGGTAGTAGCTCGCGGGAACTCCGCGCTCGATGCGCTCGCGCAGGAACTCGCGGTGCTCCGAGAAGTCACGGTGCTGGTACGCGCCGCCCGCGGAATCGAACAAGTTGTAGAACATCACCGTGTGCACGCGCGGGATGATGCGCGGGTTCACGTACCGCACGAGGAAGTAATAGAGCTGCTCGCGGCCCTGGTACGTGACGCGCAGCTCTGGCGTGTCGCCAACGTGCACCACCGCCGACATCGACGCGTCAGGACGAATGGCGCTCAGCAATCGCTCGGTGGTGTCGACCTTGTCGATGAAGGCCTGCGGGTCGGCGCCGAAGAACTCGCCGAACGACACGTTGAGATTTCCGAACGGAACGCCGTCGACCACGGTGCGCAGCCGCTCGGTCAACGCCGCCTCGTCATCAGGGCGCGCCGAATCGATGAGCGTGTACGACTGCTGCAGCGACGCGTTGTCGAAGAGCTGCACGGTGAGCCCGGTCTCAACGCCGCGCTCGCTCGCGTAGGAGAGAATGCGGTTGGTGTGCACGCGCCACTGCGCGGCCTTCGCCGGGTCCTTGCGAATGTCGTCGAGCGCCGCCCATTGGATGTAGTTGCCGCGATTGCGAATCAGCCAGTCGATGGTCGCCTTCGCGCCTTCGAAGTGTTCGTCCGACGGCACCCAGAAATCGAACATCGGCTCGATGGGGTGGAGCGTGTGCAGGTGCAGTCCTCGCCGCGGAATCTCGGGCACGTACTTCGCCGCCGTGAGCGAGAGCTTCTTCGGGAAGTGCTCGGGCTCGCGCGTGTGGTTCGGGTGAAAGAAGCCGTAACCGAGTGACTCGAGCCAGTGCGCGAGGCCGTACTGCACGCCCAGCTCGGTCGACGCATGCAGCTCGACGACACGCTCGTTGCGGGGAATCAGCTCGTAACACCCGGGGCACGTCTGCCCATCGCGGATGAGGACGAGCCCCAGCCCGAGCTCGGCGGCAGCGCGCTCGAGGTCGGTGTCCTGCGTGAAGCGTGCGGCGGTGCTCAGGCCATGCAGCGCGGAGCGAACCGATTCGCGGTCTTCTTCGAAGGCGTAGATGCGAGCCGAGTCAGGGTCGGGTGGGGCGCACGCTACGAGCGTGAAACAGAGGAGCGACCAACGCATGCGTGCCACCGTGCCACGCCGCGAGCGTGCACGCAGGTGAGGCAGCGTGAGTTCGTTTGGGCGCCGCCCAACTCATGGCCGCCTCTCCAGAGGAGACTTAGATTCCGGAGGCTCGCTTCAGCGTGCGCCGCACCACGTCGATCTCGGTCTTTCGTCGCGGCCCCTCTGAGATGAACGCGGTCACGCTCCCGCCCGGCTCGGAGTGCGCGGTGTAGACGACCGTCGTCTTCCCTTCGGCGTTCTTCTCGAAGCGCCAGGTGATGGTCAGCCGCGGCAAGCGCACGCGATCTGCGACCGGCGGCGGCGCCGCTTCGTTCGCCAAATCGAACTTCACCACGCAGTTCGTCTGCCCGCGTTCACGCTTCACGCGCACCGCGTAGTCGCGCTCCGAGACGAGCGGCGGCACCACGCGGTCGTACATGATGCGCTCATCACGCGAGACCTCGCGCAACACCCTGCGCTCACGCACGTACGGATCTCCGGGCGGAATCGAGCCATCACCGAACGCCGCGGTGCACAGCGCGTCGACCGTTACGTTGGTCACCGTGCTCAATCGCAGCTCACTGAAGTCAGAACCCTCACGCGGGCGCGCTTCGACGCGAATGTCACCGACCTCTTCGACGAACTTGAACGGCGCGTCCTCAGGAGGCGCGGCCAGCACCACGAGCACGAGAGAAATCACGACTCCACCCCCAGACCGTCACGCGAAGAACGCGCGACGTTGGACCTCGGCTGGCAACGAGCTGAGGTCGAAGGTGCTCATCCGGCTGAGCACCGATGAATCAAAACCAAGCGCCTTCAATTCCGGCGACGTGAGCTGCTGCGCCCACACGACCTGCGACGCGATGCTGCGAGCGACCGCTCGGCCCGGCGCTCCGACGAGCACGCGATTGAACGCGATGTGACCGACCTCGTCGACGAGTACTTCGTGCAGCCGCTGCTCCATCGACTCCCGCACTGCGGGCGCTTCGGGGAACAGCGACGAGAGCCGCTCGAGCATCCAGTTGAAAGCGAACACGCCCGCGATTTCCGCGCCCAGCAGCACCGGGTGGAACAGCGACCGCGGCGCGTGCACCAGCGCTCCGATGAGCGTGCGCACCATCACCGACGGCGTCCACGCGCCGCGCACCGTGAGCCGCTGACCATCACCGCCGTCGAAGTGGCCCGCCGCGCCGAGGAGGATTCGCGTGTGGAACATCTCCTCGTGGGTGATGAGCTTTTCCACGTCGCTCGCCACGCCGGGCTTCTCGACTTCCTGCTCGCGCGCCTTCGCCACGCACTCCACGCCGTACGCTTCGCCGGCGTTCATCTTCACGAAGGCCAGCAGCGCGAGTTCGTCGGAGCTCATGCCGGTCACCGGAGCGCCCAGGTACACCTGATTGAAGTGCGTGCCGTCGATGCTCCGCGCCGTGGGAGCGCGCGTGGCGTCGAAGACCTCGTGCATCTTCTGCTCGCGCGCGGAGAAGCCTTCTCCGTTGCGCGCGACGAGGAACGACTTGTACGCGCCGAGCACCTGTTCGCTGGACTGCAACTTCGGAGCGGCGTCGTAGAAACCAAGCATGCGACGCATGAGGCACCGGAAAGGGGTGTCTCGTCGATGCCTCATGCATGCCATCTGGTGGTGCGTTGGTGCTACAGGGCCCGGGGCATGGAAGAACTCCTCCCGCTGCTTCCAACGGTGGTGAATCTCGCCCGCACCGGCTCGGTGAGTCAGAGCGCCCGCGAGCTCGGAGTTCCGCGCAGTACCGTGAGTCGTCGCCTCGCGCGCGTGGAAGAAATTCTCGGGTTGAAGATTGCCGAGCGCACCACGCATCGCTTCGTGCTCACCACCGCCGGGCGTCGGCTGGTCGAGGGCGCCGTTGCGTCGTTGGCACAGTTGGAAACGGTGCGGGAAGAAGTGCTCGCCACCGGCAACGAAGTACGAGGGGTACTTCGCCTCGCGATGCCGGCCGGCGTGAGCGGCGCGTTCATCGGTTGGTTCTTCGCGTTCCTGCACTCGCGTCACCCGCTCATCGACCTCGAGCTCACCGTGACCGACCGGCAGTCGCTGCGGCTGGAAGACGGGTTCGACGCGGTGTTGGTGATGGGTACTCCGGAGCCGAGCGGCTGGTTGCGGCGGCGCCTCGCGGAAGCCGAGCTCATCGCCGTGGCGTCACCCGACTATCTGAAGGCGCACGGCACGCCGCAGAACATCGATGAGCTGCAGGGCCATGCGCTGCTGACGATGGCGACGCCAGGCAGCGCGCCCGCGTGGCCGAGGCTGAAGGGCGGTTCGTTTCCGGTGGCGACGCGGTTGGTGACGAATGATCTCTCGGCGCTGCGTGAGGCCGCGGTCGCGGGCGTGGGCATTGCGCTGCTGCCCTTTCACGTCGTGTTCTCGGAAGTCGCCGACGAGCGATTGGTGCGCGTGCTGCCGACGCACGTGGGGCAGAGCATCGACATCTTCGTGCTCTATCTGCCGGAGCGACGCGCGAGCCCGGTGCTGAAGGCGGTGCTCTCAGCGGTTGCTGAGTTCGCTGACGTGCAGACGCAAGCCAGACTTCGCTGAGTCTTCGACCCTCACCCCAACCCTCTCCCTCGCGGGAGAGGGGGATTCTTGAGCTCGTATTTCTTCCGCGCCGCCGTGAGCTCTTCGTGATTCTCGTTCGCCCAGCTCGCGAGCGCGCTCACCGGCCCGAGCAACGTGCGGCCGAGCTTCGTCAGCTCGTATTCCACCCGCGGAGGCACGGTCGGAAACACCGTGCGCTTCACCAAGCCATCGCGCTCGAGCCCGCGCAGCGTGAGCGTCAGCATGCGCTGCGAGATGCCCTCGATGGAGCGCTTCAACTCGCTGAACCGCTGCGTGCCGTTGCCGAGAATGCCGACCACCAGCACGCTCCACTTGTCGCCGACCAGCGAGAGCACGTCGCGCACCGCCATGCACGCCGGGTCGACCGCGCGAACTGGAACCGCCACCTTCTTCAGACCCGGTGACATCAATGTGCCTTCTTGCGCTCTCGGCATGGCCAGTTACTAACAGGTACCAACGGGCCATGCAGGCACCGGGAGCACGAACAGGAACCACGTCATGTCGACCGAAACCACCCAGCCCTCGAAGGGTCTCAACATCGCGCTGTGGATCGTTCAGGTCCTGCTCGCGCTCGCGTTCGGAATGGCGGGTCTCATGAAGTCGACCGCGCCCATCGAAGAGCTCGCGAAGCAGATGGTGTGGCCCGGCGCCGTTCCACCCGCGCTGGTGCGCTTCATCGGCGTCAGCGAGCTGCTCGGAGGAATCGGGCTGCTGCTCCCGTCGCTCACGCGCATTCAGCCGAAGCTCACCGCGCTCGCCGCCGCCGGGCTCGTCGTGGTGATGATTCTCGCCGCCGGCTTCCACGTCTCGCGTGGAGAGTACGGCGGCCTGGTGCCCAACTTCGTGATGGGTGGTCTCGCGGCGTTCGTCGCGTGGGGCCGGTTCAAGAAGGCGCCCATCACGCCGCGCTGATTCACACCCAGTCGATCTTCGCAGCGCTCATCGCCAGCTCGAGCACGCGCATCTGAATTCCGACCGCGACCATCTGGTCGTGCGCCGGAGCGCGCGGGTCCTTCAGCGCCTTGCGCACCTCTTCCTTGTTGATTCCGAAGCGCGCCTTCGCGTCGTCGACCATCAACTTCATCGCGTCCTTGTCGAAGGTGAGCTGTTCCTTCTCGGCGAAGGCCTTCACTCCGAGCGCGAGCCGCAGTCTGCGCTCGGCGTCGGTGCGCGTGGGGCCATCACCGAGCCAACCGCTCAGCGCTTCACGAAGTTCATCGGGCTCGAAGCCCTTCGACTCGAGCAGCGGCAGCTCGACGCGCATCCACGCGCGCTTGATTTCTTCGTCGACCAGCTCGGGCGAGAGCGTTACCTCGGTGCGACGAACGAGCTCGTCGATGACGCACTCGCGCGCTTCTTCCCACGCTTCGGCGATGCGCTGCGCTTCGAGCTGCTCCGACAGTTCTTCCATCGCGCCGTCGAGCGTCGTGGCCTTGCGGCTCAGCAGAGACAAGAAGTCCGCACTGTCCACCGACGGCAGCTCGACGCGGTACGCCGACACGACGTCGACCAGATACGTGACCTCGGCTCCGCGCATCGCCTCGACCAGCTCGTCGTTCGGCAACGTGACCGGCAGCTCGAGCCCGTCACCGACCGCGCACTCGAGCAGCGACTCGTCGAGCCACGGCAGCGAATCGCCGGCGCCGACTTCAATCTCCATGCCCTGACGCGCGCTGAACGGGAGCAGCTTGCCCTGGTGGTACGCCAGCACGTCGATGACGGCGACGTCTCCGAGCTGCAGCTTCTCTCCGTACTTCCGTTTCATCTTCGGCGCGCGCTCACGAGCGAGCTGATCCGCGAAGAGCATCAGGTCTTCGGCGGTGAACGGCACGACCTTCGGAGCCTTCACCACCAACGCGTCGAGCGACGGAGCAATCGCCACCGGCAACTGCAGCTGAGCCTTCTCGGGAATCGCCGCGAGCTTGTGACGAATCATGAGAACAACCAGCCGATCGCCGACGAGATGGTCGAGACCGCCGCGCCGATTTGCGACACGACGGGGATGTTGGAGGCCGCGACAGTCGAGCCAATCGCGGTGATGACCGACGTCACGCGACGGCCGGTGCTGGCGTTCGGGTCGGCCAGCGCGCGGCGCGCTTCGCGAATGTCGAGCGCGGCGATGGCCACGTTGGCGGCAGGTACGAAGCGCGCGAGCGAGCGGCCAGCGACCGAAGCCGTCGCGCGCACCGCGGGGTTGGAGATGACGCGGGTCGCGATGCGCGCCGCGCTCGATTCAGCCAGCCGCGTCGCGGTCTCACCGACACGCGCGGCGAGCTGCGGAGCACGCTGCTGAATGGTGCGCGTCACGCCGTACGTCGCGGCCCGCGCGTTGCGACGGAACGCGGCGGCCGTGTCGCCGATGGTGGAATACGTGCTCAGCGCGGTGCGCGACGAACGCTCGGCCTGAATGCGGTCGGCGGCCGAGCCGGTGCGAAACGCGCGGCGAATGTCGGTGAACGCCGTCGCCATCTGACCCGGCAGACGACGCACGTTGTTCGCCATACCGAACACCGAGCCACCGATGCGCAGCGGGCGCATCGCGCGACCGAACGTCGACGTCGTGTTGCGCGCGTTGACGACCGGATTTCCTTGCAGGCGACGCGCAGCGTTGGCGGCGTCGGTGAGCTGCGTCCGCGCGCGCATGACGGCCGCTCCGGTCTGCTGCAGGTTGGTGCGGTTGCGCTCGAAGAAGCTGACGCCCCGCTGAGTCAGCGTCTGCGGCGGAGCACTACGAGCGGGGGCCTGAGGGCGGATTGGCGCCGGCGCAGGGCGAGGCGGGGGAGGTGGGATTCGCGGAGCAGGTCGGTTCGTAACTGGAGCCATGCCCTACATATTCGGCCCGGTAATTCCCGTTTCGCCCGAGGCGGATCAAGGCGTTGCGCAGAACTCTCCGGTCGGCCACGGCTCGCAATGCTGCCCTTCGGCGCAGCGATGATCAGCCGAGCACGGCTTCGCGCACCGCCGCGTCGCGCCCGAGACCAGCTCGCCCGCGGGGCACGACACGTCGGTCTCGGGGAACGCGGCGGGCGTAGCGACGTTCGAGCTTGCGGGAGGCGACGCTTTCTTCGCGTCGGTGAACGACATCGCCAGCTTCCCGCCCTTGGGGAAATCGAGCTGCAGCTCTCGCTCTTCCATGAACCACGAGAACGTCGCGCGCACCGAGTCGCCCTCGAGAATCGGCACGTAGAAACGCCCGTTGCTCGCGCTGTACGCGTCGCCGTGACCGCCGCTCGTGACGTTCACCAGCTTGAGGTGCGGCCCATCGGGTGACAGCTCGCAGTCGACGAACAGCCACTCGCGAATCAACTTGGTCGAACACTTCGCCTTCGAGCTGCCCTTCACCGTGCACTCCGGAGCGGCCTCGCACTCCGCCTGCGTTGGCAGCCACGAACGCCCGGCAGGCAGCTGCAGCACCGGCGCCTTTGGCGGCGAGCGCAGGATGTTGGCGATGACTCCCGCGACCTGCTCGTGACCCTTCGGAGTCATGTGCAGGTCCTTGTCGAGGAACGCTCCGGGCTCGACCGCCGCGAGCGCGAACGTCGGGTCGACGGCTTCGGCGCCCAGCGCTTCGATGCGTCGCGTGAGGCTCTGGCGCAGCGCGACCGTCGGCGTGAGGTCGATGGGCTTGGTGCCGTACTTCTTCCACTCGTCGGGCGAGACCATCACGTCGAGCGGCAAGGTCACCACCAGCAGCCGCGCGCCCGCCGCTTCACACGCCTTCTTGGTTCGCGCGAGCACGCGATCGAGCGGCACCTCGTTGAGGGCCTGCGACTCGATGCGCAGCGCGAGCATCTTGGCGCGCAGTTCTTTGCGCTCGTCGATGATGCGCTTCAATTCCGGGTCGCCCTTCTCATCAGCGAGCTTCTTGAGCCACGCGTCGTTGTTGGAGTCGGACATCGCCGCGGTGACCAGATGCAGCGCGGTGCTGTTCACGCTGCGGCCCGCTTCACCGTCTTCGTCGAAGATGTCGTTGGGGTTCTCTCCAGCGCGCTCGCTCAACTTCGTCGCCCACTCGTCGTCGTCGTAGATTTTCTGCTCGAAGTGCTCCTCGAGCTTCGAGCTCACGGCGCGGAGCTGGTCGTCGAGTTCCTTGCGCGCGGCGAGGAACTTCTTCGTCGGCTCATCGGCCGCTTCGGCGCGCATCGTCTCGGACGCCGCGACCACGTCGGTGAACGAACCTTCCGAGCGGAACCCCTCGTCCAACACGTCTTTCTTGTGCATCAGCTTGCGAACGCCGAACACCAGGTGGCTCTGCGACATGAACCACGAGCGGCCCGGGAAGTTCGTCACCGACGCCGGCGCGGTCTCTGCGCGCACCGCCCAGCCGTCCCAGATTTTGTGGCGCTTCGAGTTCGGGCGGTCGGCCTCGAACAGGTCGTTGGCGAGGTTGAGCACGTAGACGCACGCGCGCGGCTTGCGGTCTTTCAACTGCTCTTCGAGCGCGGCCGAGTATTCGAGCGGGCCCCACGTCGGCACGCCGAGGTTCAAGACCGGCGCGTTCAGTTCCTTCGCGAGCTTCGCGCTGAACGTCTCGTCGTCGTTCACGCCGAGGCCGAAGGTCTGGCTGTCTCCGACCACCAGCACGTCGTTCGGCGAAGGCGCCGCCCATTCCGCGCCGCGGTAGCCGCGAGAATTGGTCGTCACCGTGGTGAGCGGGTTGTTCTCGCCGACGCGGAGCTTCATCGACGCGTTGGGCTGCAGCCGCGCGCCGAGCGCTTCGTCGGCCACGTAGAAGTTGAGATGCGGAAACGCTCCGTCGTCGCGCATGCGGAACGCGAACTCGGCGATGACGAGCCCGAGCGTGAGCCCGAGCAACACCTTGAGCACGGCCTTCATGTGAGTTCCCCCTCGACGGTTGAGGTTGCACCAGCCCCTCACCCCGGCCCTCTCCCCGCTTCGCAAGGAGAGGGAGATTTATTTCTTCTTGCCGCCGCTCTTGAGATTCATCTGCTTGTCCATCTCGGCGGCAGCAGCGGCGTCGTCGGCAGCCTGGTCACCGGCGGTTCCTCCACCGCTCGTGTCACCCGAGGTGCCTGCGCCGCCCGTCTTGGCCGCGGCCTTCTTCTTCGCCTCTTCGGCCTTCTCCATCGCCTTCATCACCTGGTCGACGTCGTTGCCGTTCGCCCGCGCGGTGGCGCGCACGTAGTCCTTCTCGTCGACTCCGGCTTTGTCGAGCACCGCCTGCGCGGCCTCGTTCTGTTCCTTCACCATCGCGCGGCGCTGCTCACCGCTCGGCTTGTCGCCGTACTTCTTGGCGACCGCGTCACGCGCTTTGTTTTGATCAGCCTTCAGCTTCGCGAGGTCCTGCACCGTGAGGTCACCCGCGAACGCGAGAGCCGACGACAGACACACCACGACGAAGAGGAGTGCGCGCATGCGCCGCAGTATTCACCACCACCACTGGCGACGCACGCGGCGGATGCGCTCGTTCGTTCCCCGTCCGAGCGCCAGCGCGAGCACGGCCAGGGTCGAGAACGCCGTGGCGAGCGCGGTCTGTTGATCATTCACGCGCAAGAAGACGACTGGCACGCACACCAGCAGCACCAGCAACGGCAACACGATTCCAGGAGCGTCGGTCTTCACAATTTCACCATGAGCGAGAAGGTGAGCCGGTCTTCGGTGCGCGAGAGATCCGGAGTCCAGCCTTCGACCAGTGAGCCCGCACCGCCTTGATTGCCACCCGGAGGCGTCACGCCGCCGCGCCCCGTGAAATACGGAACGCTCGCCGCCCGGTGATTGAACTCGGTGCGAGCGGTGAGGTACCCGATGGGCATCACGTCGAACGTCACCTGCAGGTCCCACGCGTCGAAGCCGTCGCCCGGGTTCGCCGTGAAATACGGAGTGCCCGATGAAGCGCTCGCGCCGTTGATGGGCGGGAGCAACACCAGGTAGCGGCCCGGGTTGGTGATGGCTCCGCCGCCGACGGTGAGCGCCAGGTGGTCAGACCAGAACCACGCGCGGTGGTACGCCATGAAGCCGAGGAAATACTGAGTGCCGCAGGTCACTCCGCCGCCGAACTCGCAGCCAGCGTCGAGCGTGAGCGACACCGCCGCCTTGCTCAGCACGCCGCCCGGAGACTCGAAGTACTTCACCGAGACGCTGTCGTCGGTGTGCACGCGGTAGCGCATCGCGTTCCCGAGCGTGTCGGTGCCGAAGTAGTTGTTGCTGACGAGGCTGAGCGCGCCCGTCGGCCGCCAGAGAATCTGCCCGCCGCCGCCGAGGCCGTTGTTGAAGCGGCCGTACGACTGCCAGCCGTTCACCAGCCACGGCTCAATCTTCAGCGAGTCAGTGATCCAGATTTGCGCGCGAACACCGTTGAAGAACCACGGCGTATTCGAGCTCACGTAGGACGGTTGGTACGTCCAATTGTCGAAATTGTAATAACTCCACAGGCCGATGTACGACATGAAGATGCCGGCCTGCACGTTGATGCCCGCGAGCACGTCGAAGTGGTACCCGGCGTACGCCTCGGAGATGTAGCGGTACGCGTCGGCGAGGTTCCACTGACCGCGCGACGGGCTCGCGTCGTTTCGCGGAGTGGTCTGCGAATACATCCCGAACTGCGTCATCAGCCGGGCCTGCACATTCTTGTACAGAAAATCGCCGCCGAACCCGAGCTGGGTGACCTGCACCTCGCCGTGGCGGAACACTTCGCTCGAGCCGCTGATGGTGTCGTCGACCGGGTTGGCGAAGCTGTAGTGGTAGACGGTGTCGACGCGCACTTCGCCCGAGAACGGGCCCCACGTGAGCGGACGGTCGGGAGCTCCACCGTTTGCCGGCGCCCACGAGAAGTCGGGCGGCGTTCCTGCCAGGACCAACGCGACGGCTGACCACATGCGCGTGGTGTAGCGACGGGCTGATCAGGACAGCGTCAAGACGCGACGGCCGCACATCAAGGCGGCATCAAGAGCTCGCTCAAGTGGGCGACACGCCGTCCTTCAATCGGTAGCCGACGCCGGGCTCGGTGATGAGCAGCTTCGGTCGCGCAGGGTCGTCTTCGAGCTTCTGTCGCAGCTGCGCCATGTACACGCGCAGGTAGTGCGTCTGCTGCGCGCTGCCCGGGCCCCACACCTCTTTCAAGATGTGGCCGTGCGTCAGCACCTTGCCGGCGTGCTGCGCGAGCAACACCAGCAGCCGGTATTCGATGGGCGTGAGGTGCACGTCTTTTCCCTCGCGCGTCACTTCGCGGCGCTGGAGATCGATCTTCACCTTGCCCAGCTCGAACATCGGCTCGGTCGTTCCACCTGCCGCCGCCGCGTGGCGGAGCGCAACGCGCATGCGCGCCAGCAGCTCGTTCACGCCGAAGGGCTTGGTCAGGTAGTCGTCGGCTCCGGCATCGAGCGCTTCGACCTTGTTCGCCTCGCGGCCCTGCGCGCTGATGACGATGATGGGCATGCGCGCCCACTCGCGCAGCTGCCTCGTCAACGTGATGCCGTCGCCGTCGGGCAGGCCGAGGTCCAACAGAATCAGTTCCGGGTTGTGACTCGCGGCGAGCGATTGCCCTTCGGCAGCGGTGCTCGCCTCGACGAGCTTGAAGCCGTTTCCATCGAGCGACGCGCGCAAGAAGCGGCGCATCTGCGGCTCGTCTTCGATGAGCAACACCGTGGGGTCGACGCTCATGACCGCGCCTCCTGCAGCTCTTTGGGAACCGGCGGAGGCGGCTGGCCCACCAGGGGCAACGTCAGCGTGAAGCGCGCGCCACCGCTCGGAGCGCGCGAGGCCGTCAGTGTGCCTCCGTGCACTTCGATGACGCCGCGGCAGATGGCGAGGCCGAGGCCGGCCCCGGCGCTGGTGACCTTCTTTCCGCGGAAGAATTTCTCGAACACGCGTGTCTCGGTCCCGGGCTCGAGCCCCGGCCCTTCGTCGTCGACGTTCACCTCGACTGCTTCGCCCACCTGTCGCGCCGAGATGGTGACCGCGCTCTTCTGCGGCGTGTAGCGAGACGCGTTGTCGAGCAGGTTGGTGAACACCTGCTCGAGCAGCACGGAGTCGACCGGCACCAGCGGCAACGTCGGCGGCAACTGCACGTGCACCGGCCGCTCGCCGAGCTGCGCTTCGACGTGACCCAGCGCCGCGCCGATGACTTCTTCGAGCGGCACCCACTCGCGCTTCACTTCGAGCACGCCCGACTGCAGCCGCGACATGTCGAGCAGATTGCCGACCAGACGCTCGAGCCGCTCCGCTTCGTCGCAGATGGCACCGATGAGCTCGTTGCGTTGCCCGGGCTGCAAGTCGTTGCCGCGGTCGCGCAGCGTGGTGGCCGCTCCGGTGATGGCCGCGAGCGGAGTGCGCAGGTCGTGCGAAACGGAAGACAACAGCGACGACTTGAGCTCCTCGGTGTGCGCCTTCAACGCGTGCGCTCGCGCGGCGTCGGCGAGCGCGCTGATGCTCAGGCCGACGATGAACAGCGTGGCGAAGGTGACCAGGTGCCGCTCGTCCGCCACCGCGAAGGTGAAGTTCGGAGTGACGAAGAAGAAGTCGTACGCCAGCACCGACAAGGCTGAGGCGACCAGCGCGGGCCCGCGACCGAAGCGCGTGGCGGCCACCACCACCACCAGCAGGTACAGCATCACCACATCGGGCTCGGCGAAGTGGCCTCGCGCAAAGAGCCCGACGGTGGTGGCGAGGGCGATGAGGCCAGCAGTCAGCAGGTAGGCCATGACGCTGGTGTTGATACTCCCGTCGCCTCGTAACCGCGCGGTTCGCCGTTCATCTTGATGTTTCCTTGATGCGCGGTGCGCGGCTTCCTACGTCTCCTTGAGGCCCTGCTCAGTAACCCCGGGGGCATGAGTCCACGGACGCAGCCGACGGGTCGGGAACTGGTGACCCTGTGCATCGCGGCGCTCGGCGTCGTCTACGGCGACATCGGCACCAGCCCGCTCTACGCCTTTCGCGAATGTTTCGGCGGCCACGAGCCGCTGCAGGTGAACGACACCAACGTGTTGGGAGTGCTCTCGCTCATCACCTGGGCGCTCGTGCTGGTCGTCTCGGTGAAGTACCTCGCGCTGGTGCTGCGCGCCGACAACCACGGCGAGGGCGGCATTCTGGCGTTGATGGCGCTGGTGATGCGCAAGGGCGGGCGCGCGCGCTGGGTGGTGGTCGGCCTCGGCATCTTCGGCGCGGCGCTGCTCTACGGTGACGGCATCATCACGCCTGCGATTTCGGTGCTGAGCGCGCTGGAAGGCATCGCGGTGGTGAAGCCCGGCTTCACGCCCTTCATTCTTCCGCTCAGCATCGTGGTGCTGGTGCTGCTCTTCGCGATTCAACGCTTCGGCACCGGCGGCGTCGGAGCGCTCTTCGGTCCCGTCACCTTCCTGTGGTTCCTCGCGCTCGCCGCGCTTGGCATGAAGGGCATCATGCAACACCCCGCGGTGCTCGCGGCGCTCAACCCGATGCACGGCGTGTCGTTCTTCCTCGCGCACGGCGTCGGCGGCTCGCTGGTGCTGGGCGGCGTGTTCCTCGCGGTGACGGGCGGCGAGGCGCTCTACGCAGACATGGGTCACTTCGGCGTGAAGCCCATTCGTGTGTCGTGGTTTGCGTTGGTGTTGCCGGCGCTGTTGCTCAACTACTTCGGCCAGGGCGCGCTGGTGCTCGAGAACCCGAAGGCGGTGGAGAACCCGTTCTTCCTGCTCGCGCCTTCGTGGGCCGTGTTGCCGCTGGTGGCGCTCTCGACCGCGGCGGCGTGCATCGCCTCGCAGGCCGTCATCTCAGGAGCGTTCTCGCTGACGCGGCAGGCGGTGCAGCTGGGCTTCTGCCCGCGACTCGAAATCGTCCACACCAGCGCGACGCAGATTGGGCAGATCTACGTGCCCGGCGTGAACTGGGCGCTGATGCTCGCGGTGATGGCGCTGGTGCTGGGCTTCAAGACCTCGAGCAACCTCGCCGCGGCGTACGGCATCGCGGTGTCGAGCACGATGGTCATCACCGCGCTGCTCGCCTTCCTCGTGGCGCGTGAAATGTGGAAGTGGAGCCTCGGCCTCGCGCTCTTCGTGTTCGGCGGCTTCTTCGTCATCGACACCTCGTTCCTCGTGGCGAACACCGTGAAGATTCTCGACGGCGGCTGGTTTCCGCTCGCGCTCGCGGTGGGCATCTTCCTGTTGATGACGACGTGGAGCCGGGGCCGCGTGGTGCTCAACGAACGGCTGCAGGAAACGTCACTGCCGCTCGACTCGTTTCTCGAGAGCTTCACGGTGACGAAGGTGCTGCGCGTGCCGGGCACGTCGGTGTTCATGACGGGCAACGCGAGCGGCACGCCGCCGGCGCTCTTGCACAACTTCAAACACAACAAGGTGGTGCACGAGCGCGTGGTGCTGCTCACGGTGCAGACCACCGATACGCCGCACGTCGCGCAGGAAGAGCGGCTCACGGTCACTCCGCTGGAGCACGGCTTCGTGCGCGTCGTCGCGCGGTTCGGCTTCATGCAGTCGCCCGAGGTGCCGGGGCTGTTGCAGGCGTTCGCGCAGAACGGGCTGACGCTGCGCGAGATGGACACCTCGTGGTTTCTCGGGCGCGAGACCCTGTTGCCCACCTCGCGCAGTGGACTCTCGACGTGGCGCAAGGCGCTCTTCGGGTGGATGTCGAAGAACGCGCGGCCGGCGACGGCGTACTTCCGGTTGCCTCCCAATCGCGTGGTCGAGCTGGGGAGTCAGATTGAGCTGTGACTACGGAATGCAGTCGACGTCGATGAGCACGTCTTGCACGCGCCGCGACTCGAGCTCGGTGCACGTGTCGGGGCACAGCGCCAGTCCGCCCGGTCGCAGGAAATAGCTGCGCCGCTGCGAGCCGCAGTTCTCGTATTTCCACTCCTCGATGAGCGAGATGTACGCGCCGCGAAAGTCGACCGCGTGCGCGTTGCGCACCCGCATCGCGGGGTGGAGCGGCCACTCGCACCTCGACGTCGGCCTCGCGCCTGCGAGCACGTCAGCCAGTCGTGCTCCCGACAGTTGGCTGCACAGCGAACCGCGCAGCCCGCCGGTCTGCATCGCGACCGACTGGTACGTCGTGCCCGCGTTCACGCCGACCAGCGCGGGACGGTCGACGCTGGTGCAGACGTTGGATGCGATTGGATCGTTCGGGTTGAGCACGGTGTCGCGGTCGACGGGCCCGAAGCCGCCCAGCACAGTGAAGTTCACCTTCTTCCCGGGGAAGGTGGTTTCGATTCGCTTGATGAAGCTGGCGGCCGTGTTGCGGAAATACGGCGCGTCGTCGGTGACGAGCACCATGCGCAGCTCGACCTCGGGGCGAATGAAACGCAGCCACCCCGGCGTGAACTGCGTCGCAGTGCGCAAGAGCACGTCGAGCCCGTCATTCGAGGCGACCGCCGCGTTCGTCACGCCCGCGTCGGTCGTCAGTCGAAGCTGCGATGGTTCGGCGAGCACGAGCAGCTGGTAGTCGACCCGGCCCTCGACGAGGCGGTACTCGAGCCGCGCGAGAAATGCGGCCGCGGCATCGAGGCCTCCCACGAACATCGAGCCCGAGGTGTCGACCGCCACCACGATGTCGACCGGCGCGCGCGCGGCGAGCATCAGCGAGTGCTGACCGCTCTGGCAGCCGGCGTCGACGACCTCGGGCGTCTCGTTCTTCTTTTCCGTCGGGTCCTTCACTTCGTTGAGTTCGCTCGCGCGCGCGAGGAGCGCTTTGGGCGGCTGCGGCTTGAACGAACCGAGCACCGGAGCGAGCGCTTCCTTCCACCGCGCGACGTACGCCGCGATTTCAGCGTCGGTCGGCTCACCACGCCGGCGGGGCTGGCCCGCATCGACACCACCGTCGACGCCTGCGTCATCGGAGCCGCCGTCGCCCAAGCCGCCGTCGGGCATGGTGAGCGGTTCGAGTGGTGTGGGCTCTGGTTGCGCGACGTCAGTGGGCGCGAGTGCAGGAGGCGGCGACGACTCAACGCTGTCGTCTTCGCGCAAGCAGAACCAGCAGGACACCGAGACGAGCGGAAGAATCGCCAGCAGCAGCCAGAGATTCCCGCGCGCCCGGCGCTCGGTCACGACTCGACGAGCACCGGGCCGGTGATGCCGGGCTGAGTGCCCTCGTCCATCTCCGAGCCGAGCTGCGGCTCAGGCTCGAGCGACGAGCCGACCTGAAAATACGTCCACAACTTCTGCGCGAGCGCTGAGCCCGGGTCGACCATCTCGGCGCGGCGGGTGACGAAGTCGAGCAGCGAGTCGCCGAGCGCCGTGATTTTTCCCGACTGCTCGTTCGCGAGGCGGATGAAGTCGGCGTGCGCCCGGGTCTCGACCAGGCCGCAGAACACGAGGAAAGCCCACGCGCGCTCCGGGTCATCGGAGATGGGGCACATCGTCAGCGCGGTCTGCAACAACGTCTTCTCTTCGAGGGACTGCATGACGTGTTGGCTACACGTGACGCGATTTCGCGGCCACTGGTTTCTATGGGGCCGTCCGGGTTCAGTGACACCACCCTTCGCGCGCAGTGGTTTCTCCCGCGTGCGAGCATCACGGCCGTGCTCGGAATCCTCTCGACCCTGAACTGGCTGATGGCGGCGCTCTACGTGGCGTTGCTCATCGTCGTCGGCATCATGATGGGCGAGCACATGCCGTTTCACATCTTCGCGCTCATCGGCGCGGTGGTGATGCTGTGCGCCGCTCCGTCGGCGTACCTCGGGTACGTCATCGAGAAGGGGCGCGGGCGCGGGCTGCAGACGGTCTTCGCGGTGCTCGCGCTGGCGAACTTCCCGCTCGGCACGGCGTACGGCGCGTTCGCGCTGTGGGTGTGCTGGTCGCTCGAGGCCGAAGTCTTCGAGCGGGGCGGAGTCGATGCGATGGCGCCGAAGAAGCGCGTTGCGCGAAAGAAGTCGGCGCGGATCGAAGAAGAAGAGGAGAGCGAGGGCGAGGGTGACTACGTGTCGCCCGTACGGCCCGATTCTCCGTACGCGCTCGCGAAGCAGCTCAAGTCTGAAGGCGTCGACGACGGCGAGATTCAGGAAGAGCTGGCGTTCAAGGATCTCGACGCCGAAGAAATCGAGACCGTGATGGGCGCGGCAGGCCTGCGCTTCTCACGGCTCAAGCAGAAGTCCATCAACGAATCGCGCGCGCGCCGCAAGAAGGTGCGCTGAAAGGTCGCGCACTGCGCAGCGGCCGGAATGAGCGAGCTGGTGGCGGTGTGACGCGCACTGCTCATCGCACGCGAGCCCCTCGACCTTGGGCGACTGGTCGCAGACCGTTTGCTCGCAACACGCGGGGTCGGTCCGAAAACGGCCAGCCGGCTAGCCTAAAACCGCCCGACCCCCCTTGCGACCAAACTCGTGAGGAGCACACGGCTTGCGAGCCAGTCGCTCGAGGTCGAGGGGCTCGCGTGCGATGGGCAGCGCGCGTCACACGCCACCAGCTCGCTCATTCAGGCGCTGTGTGTGCGCCCGAGGTCACGTCATCGGGTCGAGCTCAAGGCGGCAGAGGCACGACGAGCAGCTCCACGCGCCGATTGCGCTGACGACCTTCTTCGCTGTCATTCGGAGCGACCGGCCGCGACTCGCCGTGCCCCACCGCGTCGATGCGCACGCCCTCGAGCTCGATCTTCAAATACGCCGCGACCGCTTCAGCGCGCGCCTGCGACAACTTCCGATTCCACGCGTCGGCGCCCTGCGAATCGGTGTGACCATCGACGCGAATGCGCACCTTGCCCATCGTGGTGATCTTCTGCGCGAGCGCGTGCAGCTCGTTTCGCGACAGGTCGCGCAGCACCGACTTGCCCGAATCGAACAGCACCTCCGTGCCCAGCTGCAGCCGGTACGCCGAGCCCATCGCGCCGATGGCATCGATGTCCGCTCCGGGCCACTGCGCGTTGCACGCTGACTCCAAATCGGTGAGTCGCGCCCACTGGTAGATTTCTTCGCTCGGCACTTTGCCCGCGAGGTCGATCTCCGCGGTGCCACCTTCGATGCGACCGACCTTCACCCAGCTCACGCCATCGACCGACAGCTCGAGCTCCGTCGCTTCGACCTTCGGGCCGTCTTCGAAGATGTAGAGGTCGGGAGCGTTCGGCAAATCGACCACCGCGTTGTCGGTGAAGCGCACGGTGATGCTTCCACCGCACCCGAGCGTGAATGATTTCTTGTCTGGTTTGCCCAGCAGCTCCGAGGTCGGCCGCTGGTACTTCTCGCTGAGGCCCTTCTTGCCGAAGTCCTGCGCGACGACCTCGTCGGCGAACGACACCTCCCCGAGCGGGAACGTGATGTTCCCCTGGCGGCCCTTCACCACCAGCGGCTCGCCCGCGAGCGCGAGCGAGAGCACCGCGATGGCGACGTTCATTTCACGACGCCGAGATCGACGTACGCCTGGTTCACCATCACCACGTACGGACGCTGCTCGAACGTGAGCCCGCCCTTGCCGTCGTGCTCGATGATCTCCAGCTTGCCCATGCCCGCGCCCATCGGACCGATGGAGTAGTAGTGCGCCTGCAGCGTGTACGGCGCCGCGCGACGGCCCTTCGGGAGCCGAATGGTGAAGCACTCCGGGCCGTAGCCGGTCGTCACGTCGGCGTAGAGCTCGCCACCGCTCGCGAGCACCTTCTGCGAGTAGTACGCGTGCCCGCCCCTGGCGTCGGTGATGTGGAAGTCGACGTCGTTCGCGTCGGTCTCCCAGTTCAACACGAAGCGCAGCGACGGCTCGCTCTCGGCCCAACCGCCGGCCGCCTTCAGCTTCCCTTCGATTTCACCTTTGCGTGACGGCTCGGCCTTGATCCACGCGGCGGCGATGAGGCCCGCGTCCTCGCGCAGAATGCGGTCCACGCCCGAGAAGCGGCCCTCCGGGTAACGCTGCGCGATGCCCTTGCTGATGGCTTCGAACGCCTTCTCCGGCTTTCCCGCGCGCAGCAACGCGAACGCGAGCAGGCGGTGCGACGCGGGGTGGTCGGCTCGCTGCTCCGCCGCCTTCGCGAACGAATCGATGGCGAGCTCGAGCGCCGCCGCGATGGTCTCGAGACGAACGCCCGCGAAGCGACGCAGGTCCGCACGCGCGGGGAACAAGTCGATGATGCTGCCGTACGCGCGCGCGGCGGTGGCGAGGTCACCGGCCGCCTCGAGCGCGGTGCCCATCGCGACGAGCGCGAGAATGTCGCCGGGCTGCTCTTCGTGCCAACCGGTCGCGAGCGCCACGCCCTTCTTCTTGTCGGTCTCGAGCGCGACCATCACTTCCTTGAACTTGCCGGTGTACGGGTCGCTGCCCTTCTGCATCGCCTGACCACCGCTCGGGCCCGCGGAGTCCATCGAGCGTCGCGAGGCTTCAGGCGCCTGCGTCGCGGGCGGAGGAGGAGGCGGCGGCGCAGGAGCAGGAGCCGGCGAAGGCGGCGGACGCTCGACGGTCGGCGTGGTGTTGGCCGCGACTTCCATCGGCGCCGGCTTCGCGTCGGGCATGTTCTTCTCGGCTTCTTCTTCTTTGCCGTCGGACGACTTGAAGTCGTCGCTCTCGTCACGCTTCATCTTCTTCGCCTCGGCCTTCGCTTCCTTCGCGACGGGCTCGGGCTTCTTCGGCGGAGGCAGCTTCTCGACGCGCGCGACGACGATGGTGTCGGCCGTGCGCTTGCTGCGCTTCACCACTCCGTTCTCCACCACGAGGATGTCGGTCAGCGCTTTGCGATCGATGTTGAAGCGCGCGTAGTCATTCTCGGTCTCGAGCACGAGCAACGCGGTGAGCGACGACAGCACGCGGTTCTGCGTCGAGACCTGAACGATTTCCTTCTTCAACGCCTCGCGCTGCGGAGCACCGTCGGCGTTCGCCAGCTGGTCCTGCAGCGAATCGATGCGCGCCTTCGCCCACGCGCGCTCGAGCAACGGCCGCTCGATGGAAGCGAGCTGACCGTCACCGACCGCCATCGCCTTGCCCCCGATGGTGCCCTTGAACGGAGCGTTCGCCGGCAGCTGCGCGTACACCAGCACCGCGTCGCCGGCCTGAATGCCGCTCACGATGCGAGGCCACACTGCGGTCGCTCCATCGAGCTTCACCTCGAGCTTCGATTTCGTCGACAGCCCGAGACGACGCGCGAGCTCAGTCGCCGGCAAGGAGCCATCGAGCACCGCGCCGTCGCGCTCGAGCGAGCCCTGCGCGATTCGCGCGAGCGCACCTTCGTCACGCAGACCACCGACCGCGATGGCGTCGAGCCGCTTCACGCCGGCTGCTTTCAGCTTCAGCACCTGCGCCGTGAGGTTCGGACCTTCGATGACTCCGGCGGTGAACACGCCGTCGGCCAGCACCACCACGCGCGGAGTCGGCTTGGCAGCCACCGCCTTCAACGCCAGCTCGATGTTCGACGCGCCGAGCGCCTTGCGGTCACGCAGCGTCTTCGCCTGCGCGTCACCGAAGCCCGACGCGACGCCCGAATAAATCGCAGCGACTTCCTGGTCGAACGCCAGCACGTTCACCGTCGCGGTCGGCACCGCGGCGAGCAGCTTCTGCACCAGCTGCGTCTGCTCCTTCCACCCCAGCGCGCGCGAGCCCGACGAATCGACGAGCAGCGTGAAGTTGGTGAGCGCATCGGCATCGGTGGCGTCGACGGGAATCACGCGCGCCGCGACGAGGTCACCGGAACGAACGCCGAGCTGATTGCGCTTCGGCACTCCGACGAAGTCAGCGTTGGGAACGAACGACTTCTTGCTCAGCACGCCGTCGCCATCGACGCCCGTCACCTTCACGTCGAGCTCGCCGATTTCCGGCATGCCCTTCAAAGGCAACACATACGTCGAGTTCTTCTGCACCAGGTCGTGCGAGTACGAGATGACGACTTCCTTCACGCCCTTCGCGGGAATGGGGAACACCTTCGCGGTGAACTCGTTGCCGCCGCTCTGCTCGAGCAGCGCGGGGTCCTGCCGGCGGTGGAGGAAATCTTCGTACGCGCGACGCGCGGCCTGACGCTCGACGACTTCGCCTTCCTGCCAGCGGCCATCGAGCTTCATCGCGAAGCGGCTCACCGTCGCGCCCGGAGGCAGCGTCACCTTGAACTGACCTTCGAGCACGCGGTCGAGCGGGTTCTGGAAGGTGAGGGTGAGCTCGGTGAAGGCCAGCGGGTCGGACACCACGCCGCGCGCCTGGAATTTGGTGAGCTTCAGGCCCGTGCCGTCGCTCGCGGTGAGCGAGACCGGCGCATCTTCAGCGGCCACTGCGGGGAGTGACAGCAACAGGCTGATCAGGAGCAAGCGCATGAGGTCCTCGACGTCTGAGACGGCGTTGAAGTTCCGGCGCGGCAGCGTAGTGGCGCTCGAAGCGCACATCGGAAAAAACCGGGCGTTCGGCGGATCAGCCGCTCTCGATTCCGTGGGTGAGCGCGGCTCGCGCGGCTAGGTTCGCGCGATGGCGCCACGCCGCATTCTGGTCCTGCTCGCGCACCCGGTTCTCGAACGTTCTCGCGTCAACCGTCGCCTCGCCGACGCCGCGAAAGACGTCGACGGCGTTCGCGTGCACGACCTCTACGAGACGTACCCGGACCTGCGCATCAACGTGAAGCGCGAGCAGCAGCTGTTGCTCGAGCACGACGTCATCGTCTTTCAGCACCCGTTCTATTGGTACTCGGTGCCCGCCATCTTGAAGGAGTGGCAGGACCTCGTGCTCGAGCACAACTGGGCGTACGGCTCGAAGGGCCACCACCTCAAGGGCAAGCTCACCGTCAACGTCATCAGCACCGGCGGCCCGGAGGCTGCGTACAACCCGGAAGGCTTCAACCGGTTCTCGATTCGCACGCTGCTCAGCCCGTGGGACCAGACCGCGCACCTGTGCGGCATGAAGTTCCTCGCGCCGTTCGTGGTGCACAGCGCGCTGCGGCTCGACAATGACGAACACGTCGCTCCGTTCGCGCACGACTATCGACGGTTGCTCGCTGCGCTGCGCGACGACCACCTCGACTTGGAACGCGCTTCGAAGGCCGAGCGCATCAACTTCCCGCTCGATGCCGTGTTGCGCGGCGACGCTCCGCCGCCGCTGAACCCGAAGGAGGCGCGCGCGTGAGCAGCTCCATCCTCTTCCAGGCACTCATCTATTTAGTGGCCGCCGTCACCTGCGTGCCCATCGCCAAGCGCCTCGGCTTGGGCAGCGTGCTCGGGTACCTGCTCGCCGGCGTCATCATCGGCCCCAACGTCCTCAAGCTCGTCGGAGGCGAGGGCGCCAACGTCATGCACTTCGCCGAGTTCGGCGTGGTGATGATGCTCTTCCTCGTCGGCCTCGAATTGAAGCCGTCGCTGTTGTGGGAATTGCGCAAACCGATTTTCGGGTTGGGTGGCCTGCAGGTCGCGGGCACCGCCGCCGTCGTCACGCTCGTCGGAGTCATCGCCGGAGTCGACTGGCGTCTCTCGCTCGCCGTCGGTTGCGTGTTCGCGATGTCGTCGACCGCCATCGTGCTGCAGAGCCTCGGTGAACGCGGCCTGCTCAAGACCTCGGGCGGTCAGGCGTCGTTCTCGGTGCTGCTCTTCCAGGACCTCTCGGTCATTCCGATTCTCGCCATCTTCCCGCTGCTCGCGATTGGTGGCGTCACGGCGCCGGTGCAAGTCGAGCACGCGAGCGAGACGGTGGTCGGCGCGCGGCCGGGTTGGGTGCAGGGCCTGCTCGTCATCGGAGCGGTCGGCATCATCGTGCTCGCCGGCCGCTTCGTGATTCGCCCCGCGTTCCGCATTCTCGCCGAGACGCGATTGCGCGAGGTCTTCACCGCGTTCGCGCTCTTCCTCGTCGTCGGCATCGCGTGGCTGATGGAGACGGTCGGTCTCTCTCCCGCGCTCGGCACGTTCCTCGCCGGTGTGGTGCTCGCCGATTCCGAATACCGCCACGAGCTCGAGAGCGACATCGAGCCGTTCAAGGGTCTGCTGCTCGGTCTGTTCTTCATCTCGGTGGGCGCCGAAATCGACTTCAAGCTCATCATCGAAAGCCCGCTGCTCATCGCGGGGCTGCTCTTCGGCGTGATGCTCGCGAAGAGCGCGGTGCTCTACGGCCTCGGTCGCTTCTTCAAACTCGACCGTCCCGCGCGCTGGTTGACGGCCATCGGTCTCGCGCAGGTCGGCGAGTTCGCCTTCGTGCTGATCAGCTTCGGCGAGCAGAACAAGGTGTGGACGCACGACGTCTCGCGGCCGCTCATCGCGGTGACCGCGTTGTCGATGCTCGCCACGCCAGGTCTCTTCATGTTGCTCGAGCGCGTGATTCTTCCGCGCGTCGCCGATGGTGGGCCGAAGCGCGCGCACGACGAAGTGGCGCACGACGGAGCCGACGTGGTGATGGCCGGTTTCGGTCGCGTCGGTCAGGTCGTCGGTCGCATGTTGAGAATGTCGGGCTACGGCGTGACGGTTCTCGATTTGGACCCGGCCATCGTCGACATGCTCCGGCGCCTCGGCTCGAAGGTCTATTACGGCGACGCGTCGCGACTCGATCTGCTGATGGCCGCCGGCTGCGCGAACGCGAAGCTCTTCGTGCTCGCCATCGACGACCCGGAAAAATCAATCGAGGTCGCGGAGTTGGTGCACCGCCACTTCCCCAAATTGCCCATCGTCGCGCGCGCGAGAAACCGTCAGCACTACTACGCGCTGCGGCGGCTCGGCATCACGCGCATCTTCCGCGAGACCATGGGCAGCTCGCTCGAGATGGGTCAGGCCGCGCTCAAGCAGGTCGGCGTGCGCGCGCACACCGCGCATCGCATCGCACAGAAGTGGAAGGAGCACGACGAGGCGGCCATCGAGGAGATGCTGCAGTACCTCGATAAGGGCCAGGACGTCTGGTTCAACGAAGCGCGCAAGGCGCTCGAGAACTTCGAGAAGTCGATGAAGAACGAGCTCGACGGCCAGCACCGGGAAAAAGACCCGGGTTGGAACAACGAGTCACTGCGCGAAGAAATCGCGGCGCGCGCGGCTCAGGCACCGGTTGCTGCGGCGCCCGAGGTCGCGTCCGTCAAACCGCCGTGAGGTTCAGGCCTCGGCCTTGTAGCCCTGCGTGCGCCAGATGAACGTGTAGACGTCGAGCAGATCGCGCGCCTCGTGGCCGGCTTCCGCGAGCAGCGTCTTCGTCTTCTCGACCACCGCGAGGAACTGGCCGTAGCCCGCGGCGTCGATGGGCGCCGACTTGTCGGCCGGCAGCTTGTACGTGAGCGCCTGATTCGCGAACGCGGTCGGCTTCACGCAGATGTACTGCTTCGGGTCGAACAGCGCGCCGAAGTAGGTCGCGAGCGTCCACGAGACCTTCTTGGGCTCCGACTTGCCGTCCTTCAGGTTGAGGGCGCCGGCGAACTTCGCGAGGCGGTCACCGTACGCCTCCTTGCCGTGCAGCAGGTTCTTCAGGCCCGCGATGGCCGCCTCACGGTCGGCGCCCGCGAGCTGACGGAACGGAATCGGCCCCTCGATGGGGAACACCAGGTTGGTCGCGGCCAGCACCGCGCGCGCCGCTTCGAAGAGCGAATCGGTGGTGCCCTTCTCGAACGCCTCTTTGCTCAGCGTGCGCTGCGCGAGCTCGATGGCCGCGTCCTTCGATTCACGCTCTTCCTTCACGTACGTCTCGCCCTTGAAGCCGCCGACGAAGAGCTTCTCGAAGAGCACCTGCTGTTCCTTGAACGTCGCGAAGCGCGCGGTCGGGCCGGTCTTCACGCGCGCCTTGGGCAACAGACCTGCGCTCGGCTTCGGAGCGGCCTTCACCTTGCGGCCGTGCGCGCGCGCCGTCAGCGCCGCGAGTGCGTCGGGAGCCAGCGTCGCCGGCGTGAGCATGTCGTTGGCGAACTTCTTCTTCAGCTTCTTCTCGCCGCCGTTCTCGAAGAACAGAATCCAATCTTCGGGCTCGTTCTTGAGCACCAGCCCAACGCCCCAGTCGGGTTGCTTGGTGTGGGTGAACGCGACGGGCACCGGCTTGGGAGCGGGCGCGGGCGGGGCAGCGGGGGCCTTCGGGGCAGCGGGGGGCTTCGGAGTCTCAGGCATGGGCGCTTCGTGTCATGACGCGCTTCACAACGCGCGCTGAATCGCCGCGACGTGTGCTTGAAGCTTCTTCACGTCACCCTTCTTCGGGCGGGGCTCGAGCAGCTGAAATGCCTTCGCGGTGTTGGGTGCGACGCGACCCAGCAGCTCCACGCCACGCACGTCGGTGATGCCCCAGGTGTTGAAGACCGCGGGGAGAAGGTCGCTCACCAGCTCTTGTCGCGCGAGGAATGCTGCCTCGTCGGGCGCCGTCTTCACCTTCGCGTCGAGCGCGTGCGGCAACGCGTAGTCGCCCAGGTCGACGTGCTGACGCGCTTCACGCTCGACGCCCTTCATCAGCTTCACCGCCGCGCGCGCGTTCGCCGGCTTGGGGAGCGCGAGCACTTCGTCGAGCCGCTTGCTGAGCGGTTTGGGCAACGACGCACGCAGCGCATGCAGTCGCGGCACGCGCCACCCGTGGTCGATGAACACCCGCAGACACAACAACCGCCACGCCGCGAGCCGCAGGAACGTCGCGCGGTGCCATTCGCTGCCCTGCTGGCCGCGCGCGAGCTCGAGCTCGGTCTGCTTCTGCGTGCCGCGAATCACCTCGGCGCGCACGCGGCGGCGCTGCTTCTTCCACACGCGGCGTAGCGCTTCGAAGGCGCCCGCGCGGTCGTCGAGCAACAGCAGGTCGTCGACCTCGAAGAGACAGAGGTTGTCGAACGCCACCGCTTCTTCGGGGCGCTGACAGAGCAGCTGCACGTTGGTGCCGTGCACGTTCTTCGTGAAGCGGCCGCTGCGCGAGCCGAGAATCCACAAGTCGAGCTCGGAGTCGCGCGTCGCATTTCCCCGAGCGACCGAGCCGGTGATGGCGATGCAGTCGCCCTTCTTCGAAACCGATTTCAAGACCTCGAGCGCCAGCGCGCGCAGACGCATCGAATCAACTGAAGGAGTCACGCCGCGCAGACTGTCATGAGATCAACGCGACTCGTAGCTGAGCGTGAGCATCGGCGTGACCGTCACCAGCGTGCTCGTCTTCTGCACCGTAGTCTGCGCGCCGTTGAAGTCGGTCGTCACTTCGGTCTGCGTGCCGTTGGGGTGCAGCAAGGTCAGCACGTCGACGCCGATGTTGAAGCCGCGACGTTTGTGCGTGCGCGGGTTCGGCGAGTGAAAGCCCCAGCCCAGCCGCAAGTCGAAGCCCGGCTTGAAGCCCGCGGCGCTGACGCCGGTGATGGTGCCTCCGTTCACCGCGATGCCCAGACCGCCGAGCCCCATCGCGCCGAGCCCGAACGCGGGGCCGCCAGCGACGCTGAAGTGATTGGCGAAGAGCAGCTCGACGAGCGCGCCCATCGTGAAGTGGCCGATGAGCGTGCCGGTGGCGGCTCCTCCGAGGCCGGTGACGCCCGCGCTCGCGCCGACGCCGATGTGCGCGCCGATGGCGAGATACGCCGAGACCACGCTGCCCAACTGCGTGCCGATGCGGCCTTCGAGGTTGAGCCCGAACGCGCCGTACGGAGAGTGCCAGCCGATGCCACCGCCGAGTCCCCAGCGAACGCGCCCGCCCGGGTCGACGCTCACTTCTTCCACCGGAGCCGGTGCAGCCACCGGAGCGTCGAGCGGAGCATTCGCAACCGTCGCAGGCTCGAGCGGAGGAGGCGTCTCCTGCGCAGCTTCCTGCGCAAGTGCTGCACACGAAATC
Source organism: Archangium sp. (assembly GCA_047600485.1). Taxonomy (GTDB): domain Bacteria; phylum Myxococcota; class Myxococcia; order Myxococcales; family Myxococcaceae; genus Archangium_A. The sequence goes on along the minus strand of JASGKS010000001.1, from coordinate 6,836,219 downwards.
AAACCGGCCAGAAGCGTCAGTCGCATGGTTCTGTGTTGCCCGAAATCGAGAATCTGATCTGCCTCTCCCTGCAAAGCGGGGAGAGGGTCGGGGTGAGGGGCCGTTCAAGCTTTACGTTCCTCATGATGCGGAATCGTCGTCCGTTCGAGCGAAGCCGTCGCCTCATGCGCGCCCGGAGTCCGCTTCGGCATCTCGGGATTGGTCCCCACTTCCTTCGCGAGCGACTCGACCCAGGCGCCAAGCTCATTCTCGCTCGCGGCCGCCACTCCAGCTGCCTTCACCAACGCTTGCGAAAAATCCTGCGCGCTGTCGAACCGCGCTCCTGGAGTCAGCGAGAGCGCCCGCTCGAACACCGCGTCGAGCGCTTCTGGCAAATCAGTCCGCGCGGTGCTCGCGAGCGCAGGTCGCGAAGTGAAGGGCCCTTCGGGAAACGCGCGAACCAGCGTGAGCGCTTCATAGAGTGTCGCCGCCGCCGAATAGATGTCGGTGCGCAAGTCGACGGTCGCTGCGTCGCCGCTCGCCTGCTCCGGAGACATGTACGGCAACGTGCCGCGCGCCACGCCGGTCTGCGTGCGGAACAACCGCGCGTTCGCGAGCACGAGGCCGAAGTCGACGAGCTTCACCTCTCCGAGCTTGGTGAGCAGCACGTTGGCGGGCGTCACGTCGCGATGCACGACGCCGAGCGGTTTTCCCTGCGCGTCGGTGACGGTGTGCGCGTGATGCAGCGCCGCGAGCAACGCACCGCTCAGCGTGAGGAACACGTTCAACGGCATCGGCGCGCCCACACGTCTCGCGGCCGCCAGCAGCGCGCGCAGCGGAGGCCCGTCGACGAACTCCATCGCGATGAAGTGCTGGCCGCCCTCGAGCCCGACCTCGAACACCTGCGCGATGTTTCGATGCGACAGCCGCGCGGACACCGCCGCTTCATCGAGCAGTGACGCCGCGTGGCGCGGGTCTTCCGCGAGCTCGGGCAACAATCGCTTCAACGCCACCTTGCGTTCGAAGCCGCCGGGCCCGAGCTGCCACGCGACGAAAATCTCCGCCATGCCGCCCGAGGCGAGCCGCCGCTCGACGCGATAGCGACCGATGGTGGTGATGTGGTCTCCACGCTCGAGCGCCACGCCCGCTTCACTCGCGAGCGCCGAGAGAAACGCTTCGTCTTCTTCGCGGTAGCCGAAGCCGGAAGGCCGCCGCCCGACTCCGAGGAAACCAACGGCCACGCCGTGCGCGCGAACGGGCACCGAGAGCACGAGGTTGAGCTGCCACAACACCTGCTGCGCGGCTTCGGACGCGATGGTCGGCGTCAGCCCGCTCACACCGCCCGCGCGCTCGAGCAGCTCGACCGTCTGCTTCTCGCGCGCGAGTCGCGGCACGTCTTCGACCTTCGCGCCGAGCACGAAGGCGCGCTGCAGGCCCTTGCCGCTCGAATCGAGCTGCCACAGCGCGGCGTGGTCCGCTCCGAGCACGCGCGCCGATTCGACGATGAAGGTGAGCGCCTGGTTCTGCGGCTTGCGCAGCACGGCCTCGGCGACGTTGCGCAGCACTTCGGCGGTCTGCATCACGTCGGCCTGTTCTTCGGAGAAATAGCGGTCGACGCGTTTGCGCAGCCGTCGGTACACGGGGCCGACCGAGATGCTCACCGCGGCGGTGACAGCCACCAGCGCTTCGGAGCTCTGCGCGAGCCCGAGCCGGCTGGCGGCGATGGGAATTCCGAGAAGACCGATGGCGAGCACCACGCCGAGCGTGCCGACCGTCACCACGTAGCCGACGACCGACGCCGCATAGCGGTCGACCGCGAGCGGATTGTGACGAATCAACACCCACGCCATCATCACGGCGAACGCGAGCACCAGCGTGGCGGTGAGCTCCGACGCGAGTGAGCCGTCGAGCCGCAGCGCGCGCGCAATCGACGACAGCACCACCGGCGCGAGCAGGCCGAGGAACGTCGCGAGAACGAGCGTGCGGTAGAGCGACGCGAGCCGCGCATCTCCCGCTTTGCGTGCGCGACGTGCCTGAACGCTCTGGCCGATGAGGAGCGCGAGACAACACACGCCCGCCCACGTGCGTGTCGCGAGTTCGAAGCCGAACGAAGAGCCTTCTCGGTCTCCCACGAGAATTCGCAGCGGGTGCGAGAGCGCGAAGCACAGCGCCGGCACCGCCATCAGCGCGTAGTGCCACCACTTCACATCGAGCCTCTTCGGGAAGACGGTGAAGAGCAGCAGCCCGATGGTCGGCGAGAGCGAGAGCAGCGAGTAGACGACGAAGTAGAGAATCAGCGCGTCGGGCAGAAAGCCGGCGGTGATCATCGTCAGCGGCGCGAGCGAGTAGACGAAGAGCAGGAAGAACCAGCTCACCGCTCCGCCCGGTCGCATCAAGAACGCGCCGAGCGCAATCAGCAACAACAGCGCGCCGGTCACCATGCGAGCGACGTACGCCGCGGTGATGCTCCACAGCGGCGGCCCGGTTTCGGCGTGGAGGACGAACGGAACGCCGTCGCGCTCGAACTCGACGTCGATGGGGCCGGGCTTCAGCGCCACGCGGTACTGCCAGAAATTCTGCGCCGTCATCGGCACGCCGTTGACCGAGTTCACGGTGTCGCCGGTCTTCACGCCGGGCCAGCGCGCGTCGGCGAAGGCGACCTTGGTTCGCAGCTGCGAGGTGCGCTGAATATCGAAGCCGATATCAGGAGCGCTCGCTTCGGCGCGCACCACCATCCACTCGAGCCAGAGGATGACCGGCGCGAGCAACGCCAGCACCACGAAGAGCCACAGCCCCGGAGTTCCCCGCAATCGCCCGAGCAGCGTCGCGGTGTGAATCGATGCGCTGGTGGAAGACGTCAGCTCGGCCAAGCGACGTCAGCGTGGCACGTCATCGCGCAACGCGCGCTGCCGGAATCGGAGGAGCTCCCTCTCTCCCGATAGGGGAGAGGGTCGGGGAGAGGGCCCAGTTTCCTCGAGGTCGTCGGCTCGCCGACCTCAGGAGTCTTGCGACGACGTTGCTCGCGTTGACTCAGCGTGTGACGAGAGGACGGGCTGAACGATCGAGCTCACAGCGACCGGAACGATCGGACGCCACACCAACGCAACGAAGGGGACAACGCCCGTCAGGCGCAGCAGCGTGAGGCCAGCGAGCTCGAGCGGGTGTCTCTCGACCATCTCCGCCGGCGGAAACATCGCCTTCGCCATGCGGGTCCACATCTTCGCGAGCCAGCCGATGAACGGAACCTTCGCGATGCCGCGAATGAAGAGGAGTGGTGGCGCCGCACCTTCGGTCGTCCAACCGCTCGCTGACTTGCTCACCGTTCCGACCACCAGCCAATAGAACGTCCACAGTGCGCCGACGGCCGAGGTGATGGCGCGCAGCATGAAGTCCTCGGGAAAGAGCCCGAAGAAGAAGCTGATCAGAATGAAGCCGGGCAGGGCGGCGAGGAAGACCTGCAGACGGCGCCGCATGCGCTTGCGCAGCCACTTCCACTCGAGGCGAAGCTGCGGCGGGCTCTTCGGCGGCTCCGCTTCTTCGGGAGTGACGCCCGCGGTGCGAGCCAGCGTGTCGGAGATGCGGTCGTCGAACTCGCGCGTGAAGGCGACGACGAGCCACTGCGCGGCGATGAGCGGACCGGCGAGCGAGACGGCCCAGTTCCAGGTGGTGCCGACCACTCCGGTCACGCGCTCTTCCTCGTCGTCATCGTCATCGCCGTCGCGCAGGTCTTCCACGCGCAGCGCGATGAACGGCGACGCGAGAATCAGCACCACCACACTGCGCTTGAGCGTGAGGCCGAGGTACGCGCGCCACAAGTCGCCGTTGGTGCGCATGCGGCGCAGGAGCGCGGGCATCGCCGTGAGTCCGGTGAGGAGTCGTCGCAGCACGTTCAGTAAGACCAACGCATCACTGATCAGCTCTTCCGCAGGCCTTCGACTTCTCCATACCCGCCGGGAATGAAGAACTCGTGGAACTCGAGCCCCATGATGCGCATCGCCGTCGTCACCGCGTCCGCCGAGCGCGGCACGCGCATCGAAGGCTGACCGTTCTCTTCGATGAGATTCACCGGCTGACCGAAGCCGCCGCGGTCGTAGGTGCCGATGCTGCGGTTCCCCGCGACGTTGCCGCCCAGGTACATCACGCTCGTATACGGGTGATGGTCGTCGCTGCCCTGGTACCAGCTGCGGCCGAATTCGGAGAGCACCACGACCAGCGTGTCGTCGAACAACGTCTTGCCCGGCAAGCCCGGCGCCGGCGTGTTCTTCAGCTCACCGCAGAAGCGCGCGATGAGGTCCATGTGCGCGCGGCCGTGAGCGCAGCTGAACGCGTGGCCGAGCCCGTTGTGCGTGTCGAAGTCGAGGTTGAGCGCGAGGTGCACCGCCGACGTGAGGTCTGACTTCAAGAGCCGCAGCGCCATGTCCATGCGCGGCTCGAGCGTCGTCATGTGGAAGTTCGCCGCGCCGAACGAATACCCGAACTCGTTCATGAAGTAGTTCGAGAGGTACGGCGCGCGATTGGTCGTCAGGTAGTCGATGCCCTTCTGCGCTTCGAGCACCGAGACGACGTCTGCCGCGAGCACGCGACTCACGCTGCGCAACGAGCCGTGCAGCCCCTCGAGGAAACCGTCGACCTTCGTCGTCGAGCGGCCGAGAAATTTCCCCGGCTGATTCAGCGTGTGGCGCTCGAGCGTGGTGGTCTTGAGCATCGTGCTCATCGGCATGCCGCGCACGTCGAGCTCGGGCGCTTCGGTGCGCACGTTCAACTTGTCCCACCACGGGTTGTCGGCGGGGTTGTCACTCATCTGCGGAGTGAGCGCCTGAATCGACGGCACGCGAATCGGCGCGGCGTGCGACGGCAGCCCCTGCGCCACCGGAGTACCGCGCTCACTCGTCACCACCACGAACGGCAGCGGTCGCGACGACGCGTAGCGCGCGTGCAGGAAGTTCGCGGCCACCGAGTGCAGCGCCGGCGCGCGGAAGTCAGGCGAGGCCACACCGCACATCGCCGAGACGAACGCGCTGCCGTGGTCGGCCGTGCCCTGGTCGACTCCGTGCAAAACAGACATCTGATTCGCGAGCCCGAAGTGCGTGAAGCCGTACATCGATGGAGAGAACCCGCTCGCGCGATTCGCGGGGTTCATCGGGTCCCACGACTGCCAGAGGCGCAGCGGCTTGTAGTTGCCGTTCGCCGGCGCGAGGTCGACCAGCTGATTGGCGCGGAAGAAGACGGGCTCTCCGATGAAATCTCCGGGCGGAGGGACGACCGAATCGACGTCGGCGTCCTCCATCGGCCAGAAGTAGTACTGCGGGCGGAAACCACCGGGCAGGTAGATGACGCACAGCCGCGACGGCGCGTCAGGTGACGCCGCGCGCGCCGTGCCGCTGCGCAACAGGTTGAACTTGTCGAGCAGCGCGAGCTGTCCCGCTCCGAGCGCCCACTTCAGCATCGTGCGTCGTGAAGAATTCATGGGTCAGTACGAGAGCCACTTCGGGTGACGAACGAACGACGCGCACACCGCGATCCACGCGGTCTTCGTGCTGCCAGGTTCGAGCGGGAGGTAGACCTGCGAATAGATTTCGTCGACGTCGGCGCTCGTCGCGACCTCTCCGAGCATGCGCAAATGGAGTTGCGCGATGTTCGCTTTGATTTCGGTCGCCTTCGTCGCGCTGGTGTCGGTGAGCGTCACGCCGCGCAGCACCGCGGTGTTGCCCTGCTTCTCGACCGCCAACTTGCACCACGCCTGGCTCATCTGAACCAGCGTCTGCATCGCCGCGGGTCCGAGCGAGACGTCGGGCTTGCGGCCTTGCAGCACCACCGGCCCACCGAGCGTTTCGTAGCGCTCCGTGGTGCGCGCGTCGGACACGTATTGCCCGCTGATTCCCGGCGCCCAGTCGGTCGGCCACACGAACAATCTTCCGCCGCGCGCGGTGTATTCCTCCTCGCGCCACGTGGGCCGCGAGGTGTCGACGAAGTCTTCGACGGTGAGACCAATCTGGTCCATCAGCGAGAGCACCATCTCGTCGGCGCGCAGCCGGCGAACGTTGAACGCCTCGGGAGCGGGCCCTTCGTTCACCGCACCGCGCGGCGGCAAATCGCGAATCCACTCTTTGAGTTCGTCGATGGTGATGTGCACGCGGCCACTCGAGAGCACCGCGGCGTACGTCTCGCCCGGAGGCATCTGCGGGTAGCTCCCGACGTTGGTGCCCTGCAGCAGCTTGATCAACGCCGAGCCGTCGGGGTCGCCGCGCTTCACCCACTTCTCGTCGTACACGATGCCGTTCTCGAACGCCGACAGCGACGCGAAGTACGGCTTGTTGCCGACCGAGTGACAGCTGCCGCACGCGGGAGAAAGCGCGAGCCGAATCTCGTCGTTCTTTCCCTCGGGAGGACAACCCGCATCGTCCATCGAGCCTGAGCCGCCAGCGTCGGTTCCATCTCCGGGACGCCCGAAGATTCCCTCGCAACCGGCGAGGAGGACCAACAAGAGAGAGAGCCGCTTCATCACAAGCCCCTCCGGAACTCGGGCTGCGTGAAGAGGAACTTGATGAACGGCTTCATCTTGCGATCTCTCGCTACGAATTCCCGAGCGAGCGCGTCGACGTACGCAGCCTCTGCAGCAGGGTCGAGGTCACGCCCGATGAAGCGCGAGTACATCTTCCGCACCGCGCATTTGTCGAACTGCCCGGAGTTGAGCAGCAGCTTGCCGAACCCGAGCGGGCCCATGGTGCCGTCGCCCTGCGCGCCGAGCAGCGAATACGACGCGGGCATGGTGTCGAGCAGCAGCGCCTCGGGGTTCGCCGTCGCCTCGGCCTGCGTGGTCGGCGTCATGATGGTTCCCGGCTTGAACGCGTTGCGCCAGCGGAAGCCCGGCGAGTTGTCCGCCGCGGAGTGCGGATACATGCCGCTCACCCACGCCGCGCTGATGCGCCAGCGACCGACGCCGGGCATGAACGGCCACGGCACGTAGTAGCTCTCGGCGCCGAAATCCCACCGCTTGAAATAGATGGCCGCGGGGTCGAGCGCGCGGTGACAGTGCAGACACGTTCCGCCAGTCGCCGGGTCACCCGCGTACGGAGGAAACGTCTGGCCCGCGGGCGGCGGGTTGAACGACGAGCACGCGAACATCTCGAGGAAGCGCGCGGCACGAACACGCTCGCGTGGAAACGCAGACAGCGAGCCCATCATGGTGAGCACTCCGGCGGCGGGCAGACCGTCGGGCGGCATGGTCGTGGTGCGCGGGTCGTATTGGTAGTCGCGCCGCGAGAGCAGGAACGGGTTCAGCGTCTGCACGGTGAACTCACGCCACGCCTGCGGATCTTCGGGAACCGGATGCAGCGGATCTCTCGGCGACGTGTCGGCGCTCGCCTTCCACCAGTTGACGGGAACATCGGTCGCTCCCTGCTGGCGGCCCTGGCGCACGTAGAGCGCGCGCAGCCAGTTCGTGCCCACCGAGTAGTTGCCGACGATGAGGTCTGACAGCGGTCGGTCGTGCCACGCGAGATGCGCGAAGAGCCGCGCCGGTTCTTCGAACGGGTGACGGCGCTGCGAGCTGAAGAGGTCGTGGTTGCTGCCCGAATTCAAACCGACCAGCGGAGCGCACCACACGAGGTTGGGCCCGCACCCGCAGCCCGCGGCGAGCTCGGGGTCGTAGTAGCCGCCGCTCGCGAGGCCGCAGTCGCGCGTGCGGCCCATCGAGTCGACGACGGTGGAGACGTTGGTGCCCGCCTGCCCGAGCACGTCGACCGTCGTGCCCGGCGCCCACCACGGCTCGACGGACGTGACGAGCACGGAGGAAGAATCGCACTGCATCTGCGGGCTGCCGTTTTCTCCGACCGCGTAGAACGCGTTGGGGTGCATCGACGAGCCACCGCAGCGGAAGAGGTGGCCCGACATGTCTCCCTGGTACGCGTCGCCCTGCGCGCCCTTCGTGTACGCGGGCACCGCGAGCCAGTCGTGACCGAAGCGCACCATGTGCTCGTAGAACTTCGGTGACGCGAGCAGCGTGTCGATTTCGGCATCGATTGCAGCCGCGCGTTGATCAACCGGCAGCGCAGCGATGGCTTCGTAGCGAGCAGCGGAAGGCGTGGTGCCGGTGAGAGCGATGGACGCACGACGCAGCACGCGCGTGTCGCTCAGCGCGTCCTTCGGTGGGTCGGTCGAAGGCGGCGGCTTGGTGCATTGGTTCTGCGCGTGCGCGAGCCCCGAAAGACAGAGCGCGCTGATCAGCAAGACACGAAACATAGGAGTGGTGATGCAACGCCAACACCGCGCGCGCGCCAAGACGCATCGCGAGCTTGCGCGACGAAGATGTGGGGCGAAGTCAGCAGCTGTCGGGGAGAGTCAGCACCCGGCGCGTAGCTCGAGCGCGTGCGCCACCGCGCCAATCAGCACCTTCGCATCGACCGTCGCGAGCCCCGAGCAACACGGGTCTCCGGTCTCGATGACTTTCCACTCGCCGTCTTCGAGCTGCCCAACGTCGACACACAGCCACGGCACGCGCGTGCGCCGCGCGACCTCGTGCGCGAGCTGACGCATCTCGCGTTCTTCTCGCTCCGTCGGCGCGCCGAACGGGTCGCCGAACGGCCAATAGAAACCCATGCCCACCACGTCGGCATCGAGCACGAACAAGCGGTACTCGCGCGCGATGGGGAAGCCTTCGTACTCGCTCCCGGTGCGTCGCAGTGGCAACAGCTCGCGCACCAGCACGCGCTCTCGCGACGTCGACTTCTGATTGAACAGCGTGCGCGTCAGCTCGGTCGCGTGCTGCAAATCGTCCGCGACACACGCCTTCCACCCGAACCATTTGCGCGAGTGAATGGTGCTCTTCAAGAACACCGGCGGTTTGATTTCGGCGAGCGCGCCACTCAGTTGATCAGCGTTCTCGATGACCGCCGTGCGCGCGGTGAGTCCGTCGAGCCGCTTCACGGTGCGATGCAGTTCGACGGCGTCGAGGTGCTGCACGGGGTCGTTGAGCAACGTCACGTTCGCCGCGCGCGCTTCGTCGTGAATGCGGCGGTAGCGCTCGGGCGAGGGAATGTCTCCGCACAGAAAACCCCACTCGAAGTCACCGCGCTCCAGCCCCGGCACGCGCCGGTCGGTCTCGGTGAGCGTGGCTTCGAGCGGAAGTTCGAGCGTGCGGTGACCCATCGCTCGCGCTGCGCTTCGCAACCCAAGACGGTCGTTGTCCGCTCGGTCACTGTCCAACGGGCCTTCGATCAAGAGGAGCATGGCGGAGTGCGCGCGAGCATAAGCTCTCCTCGCGCATGAAACGCGTGGTCAGTGTCACGGTCGTCCTCATCCTCGCCTCGGCCATCGGCTTCTGGCTGTGGTCTCGAACTCCCGTCACCGTTCCGCAGCCGCGCATGCCGCTCGACGAACAGCGAGCGCTGGTGCGCGAGTCGAAGTGGACGGCTCCCATCGCCCCGCGCGGCGAACGCACGCTCTCTGGAATCGTCACGCGCAACGGCGCGCCAGCAGGCGGCATCGTCGTCACCGCGCTCGCGACGCAAGGCGTGGAGACGCTCGCCACCACGCCCTGTCAGAGCGAAGACGGCCCTGACGAGAAGTTGAACGGCTACCGCTGCGACGAGCGCCTCACGCAGGTCGCCGACTGGGTCGCCTCGCGCGCCGGAGAAGCCGTTCCACTCGCCCGCACCACCACCGAGCTCGACGGCACGTTCCAACTTCAAGGCCTCGACGACTCGGTGCTCACGGTGTGGGCCGACGGCGAAGGCTTCGTCGCGGTGCGCGAGAACGTCACGCGCGACGAGACGAAGCTGAACCTCGAGCTGCAGCTCGCCCACTACATCGAAGGCACGGTGAAGCGCTTCGACAAGGCGAGCCCCAAAGGCATTCTCGTCACCGCGGTCAGTGACGAGCGCGCGCGCTTCTACGAAGTGGTGCTCGATGACCAGGGCGCCTTCAAGCTCGGGCCGATGGCGGAAGGCCACTTCACCGTGGTCGCGATGCACGAAGATCTGATGCCCGAGCTCGCCGACGTGATGCAGGCCGGCGACCGCAAGCTGGAGTTCGAGCTCTCCGCTCCGCGCATGATGAGCGGCGTGGTGCTCGACGGAGATCCGGTCTCGGGCGCGAAGGTGCGCATCGACAGCCGCGGTCACAAGCGCGAGGTCGTCACCGCGGGCGACGGCACGTTCACCTTCAAGCGCATCTCGAGCGGGCGCTACCAGGTGTACGCCGAATCGAAGGACGCCATCGGCACCGCGGAGGTGATGGTCGGCAGCAGCGAAGACCAGAGCGGCGTCACCATCGAGCTGCAGCGCGGCGAGCCGATGAGCGGCAGCGTCACCGACGAGAAGGGCAACCCGATTCCCGACGTCGAGGTGTCGATGTACGACGGCGAGGAGTGGCACAAGTTGAAGAGCGACGCCGAAGGCCACTTCGCACTCGCGGTGGTGCGGCCCGGCGAGCACTCGTTCACGGCGCGCAAGCGCGGCTACTTCGCGAAGACCATCGACACCACCGAGCGTGACGTGAAGCTGGTGTTGAAGAGCGCGGTGAACATCACCGGGCGCGTCGAGACCGCTCCGGGCGTGCTGCTCAAGGAATTCACCATCGTCGCCGAGTCGATGGACGCGTTCGCCGAGCGCGACGAAGACGCGATGGACGAAATCGAGACCGACGGCATCGCCGACAACACCGACTCCAAGGACGGCACGTTCTCGCTCGACGTGAAGCCCGGGAAGTTCACGCTGCGCGTCGACGCCGAAGGCTACGCGGTGACGACGCTCGAGCCGGTGGTGGCTCCGTCGAGCGACGTGGTGGTGACCATGAAGCGCGGCGCACGGCTCAGCGGCCAGGTGCTCGGCTTCGACGGCGTTCCAGCGAAAGACGTCGACGTGCTCGCTCCGGGAGTGGCGCCCAAACGCACCGACGAGCAGGGCCGCTTCGCGTTCGAGGGACTCACGCCGCGGGGAGAAGACGACATCGTGAGCGCGATGGCGCGCTTCGAGTCGGGCATGCCGCTGTGGAGCGTGGAGAAGAAGGTCACGCTGAAAGAGGGCGAGCTCACCACCGTGACGTTGCAGCCGGTGAAGGGCGTGAAGGTCGCGGGCGTGGTGCTCGACTGGTCGGGCAAACCGGTGCCGAAGGCCGAGGTCACCGCGGTGTCGTTCGAAGGCGAGTCGCGCGCCATCGGTGGAGCCGCGACCGACACCGAGGGCCGCTTCGTCATCGACACACTCCCCGCGGGCAAGGCGCAGGTGAGCGTGATGGTCGAACGCATGCGCGCCGCGAAGCCCATCACCGCGCCCGACGACCGCATCGTGCTGAAGCTCAAACGCGAGACGACCATCTCCGGCCGCGTCATCGACGACACCGGAGCGCCGGTGAAGGCGTTCCGCGCGGGGCGACAGCCGTTCGACACGCTCGACGGAAAGTTCGAGGTCAACGCCAACAAGGGCAACAACGAGCTGCTCTTCGAAGCGACCGGCTTCGCGCCGCGCAGCTTGACGTTCGTCGCGAAGGAAGGGCCCAACGAGGTGCCCGACGTGAAGCTCACGCGCGGCCGCTCGGTGTCGGGCGTGGTGCTCGACGAAGCCACGCGCAACCCGATTCCCAACGCGACGGTCGACGTCATTGCCGGAGAAGTGCCGGCGAACAACGTGCTGTCGGAAGTGAGCAGCACGAAGACCGACCCGCAGGGCCGCTACCGGTTGCAGCGCGTCGACCCCGAGGTCACGCAGCTCGTCGTCACGCACCCTGATTACTTGATGACCATCGTGCCGCTCGCTCCGTCGGCCACGAAGCAGGACGTGACGGTGAAGGCGGGCGGCGTGGTCATTGCGCGCGTGATGGACGTGAAGGGCACGTTGTTGCCGCGCGTCGGGCTGCAGGCGGTGAAGGGCCGCGACGTGAAGAACTTCAACGCCGCTCCTTCGAACGACGGCTCGCAGCTCGCGAAGGGCCTCGCGCCGGGCAAGTGGGTGTTGATGGTGCGGTACGACCGCAAGCGCGTCTGGCGTCCGTTGGAGATCGACGTCGCGGGCTCGGGCACGGTGAACGTCGAGCTGCGAGAGGCGACTGACGGCATCGACGTGAAGGTGAAGGTCGACGGCGGAGACGAGCGCGGCATGGCGCTGGTGTCGGGCGACAAGACGGCGCTCAGCGACATGGCGCAGCTCATCGACGAGTGGAACCTCATCGAGGTGCGCGACGGCGTGGCGCAGAAGGTGCCGAGCGGAAAGTGGACGCTGCTCGTGGTGCGAGAGTCGAAGACCGGCTCGAAGCTGGAAATCAGCTCGCAGCTGGTCGACGTGCCGGGCAGTGGCGAGTTCTCCATCGTGCACTCGCCGAAGTGGAGGCCGGTGACGGGCCAGCCCCTCTTCCGCAGCAACGACGACGACGAGGAATGAACTAGCTTCGCCGTCCCTCATTCCTGGGGAGGAGAAGCCCGTGCGAGTTCATGTGATGGCGTTGTTGGCGGTGACGTCGATGGGGTGTGTCTCGACGTCGACGATGGGTCTGGCACGCACGCTCAATCGCGGCGCGGTGCAGGGCTGGGTCGCAGGCGAGGGCGGCGGCATCATCACCGCCAACACCACGGCGAGCACTCCGACCGGCGTCCCCACGGGAACGACCGGCACCGGCTACCCGATGATTGAAGGCGGCGTGCGCGTCGGCGTGTCGGACCACGCGGAGCTCGGCGCGCGGCTCGGCTTCAGCGGCATCGGGCTGGAAGGAAAGTTCGCCATCCTCCGTTCGCCGACGATGGACTCGGGCTTCAACTTGTCCATCGCGCCTCAGGTCGGCTTCTTCGGGCTCGGCGTCGCGGGGCTCTTCGCGGGCAATCTCTCGGCGCAGCTGCCGGTGCTGATGGGCATCGACTTCGCGGGGCACGAGCTGGTGTTCGGCCCGAAGCTGCTCAACCAGCTCTTCCTCGTGGGCATCACCACCTCGAGCGGTACTGGCACGGCCGCGGTCGACTTGCTCAGCGCCGGAGCGTCGGTCGGCATCGCACTCAACGTCGGACCGCTGCGCTTGATGCCGGAGGTGAGCTTCGTGGTGCCGTTCTTCGCCTCGGGTGTCGTCAGCGGCGCGACGGGCGCGAGCGCGGTGGGCGTCGGCGGGTTCATCTTCCAGGCGGGGCTCGGCGTGTTGTTCGGCTCGCAGAATTCGTACGAGCGTCCCGTCGAGCCGCCCGCGCCTGCGCCTGCGCCGATGCCGTTGCCGCTGCCGCCGGCGGGTGACTCACCGCCGCCGTTGCCGCCGCCCAGCGCGCAGTGATCAGGTCGAGAACAGCCGTACGTAGATGGGGTGCAGCACCTTCTCTTCGTCACGAAGGCGGCCGTTCAGAATCTTCAGCGTCGTCTTCCACTCCGCGTTGAGCTCGGAGAGGCGCGCGGCGTCGAGCTCTCCCTTCCAGCGGTTGAAGAACGCGAGCACTCCCTCGGCGATGCGGTCGAGGTTCTGGTGGAAGAGGTTGATCAACTTCGCTGCCTCGGCATCGGCGGTCGCCGCGCGCGCGAGGAACGCCGGGTAGAACTCGCGCTGCTCGAGGCCGAAGTGCGCGGTGAGCATGGTGTTCAGCTTGTCGAGCGAGGCGCGGATTCCGCGAGCGCTCTTCGCGGCGAACGCGCCTTCGAGCGAAATCACTTCACGTTCGAGGGCGCGGTGCTGCTGCTCCAGCGTGTGAATGATGCCGGTCATGGGCCGCAGGCTAACCGGCGTGGTCGCTCCGCGCTCGCCGTGGACGGGTCCAACTCGTGGCTCGAGAGGGGTGGTCCAAACCAGACTGCCCGGGCATGTACAGATTGGACCACCCCCAACGTGAGCGGTCCCCCGTGGCCGAGCTCGTCTCGGCTGCGACGCTCGTGGAGTTCTCGCGCAACGCACACTGCATCGAGGCACCGCACGGTGGGGCGGTTCTCTGCTCTGCACGACGCGAGCAGCCCCTCGGCTTCGTGCGAATTCCACTCAGGTGGGGTCCAACTCGTGGCTCAAGCGGGGGGTGCGGCAATCCAGCCTGCCCGGGCATGTACAGATTGCATCACCCCCAAACGTGAGCGGAATTCGCCCGTGGCCGAGGGGCACGAGCACCTTTCGGCAGGGCGCGAGTCCCTCAACACTTGCGCTCGCCTTGAGCCTTCTCGCTCGAAGCCACCACGCGCGCTCGAAAAGCGACCGCGCGCGCTCGCGACGGCACTGACGACGCGAGCGAAGCCACTACGCACGCTCGCGAAGCCACTGCCGACGCTCGCGACGACACTGACGACGCTCGCGAAGCCACTACGCACGCTCGCGAAGCCACTGCCGACGCTCGCGACGACACTGACGACGCTCGCGAAGCCACTACGCACGCTCGCGAAGCCACTACGCACGCTCGCGAAGCCACTACGCACGCTCGCGAAGCCACTACGCACGCTCGCGACGGCATTGACGACGCTCGCGAAGCCACCACGCACGCTCGCGACGGCACTGACGACGCTCGCGAAGCCGCTACGCACGCTCGCGGAAGCACCGCGCAGATCGCCGAGGCGTTGCGCACGCTCGCGGATGCACTGCACTGCTCGCGAAGCCACTACGCGCGCTCGCGGAGCCGGTGCAGAACTCGCGTCGTCGACGCGCGCCTCGCATTGACCGTTACGCCTCTCGCGAAGCCGCTACAGAACTCGCGTCGTCGTCGCGCGCCTCGCATTGCCCGTTACGCGTCTCGCGGAGCCGCTACAGAACTCGCGGCGTCGTTACACGGCTCGCATCGCTCGTTACACGACTCGCGGAGCCACTGCCCCGCTTCAGCGCCGAACTTCCCGCGCGCCGCAGCTCACTCGTGGCCCGACAACAACGCCTTCACCGCCGCGTGCACCTTCAGCCGGGGAACGTTGAGCCCTTCTTCCCTCGCCGTGTCGAAAGCCAGCTGCAGCGCGCGCAGTTCGCGCAGCACTCGGCCCTCCACCACGTTCAGCGAAGGACTGTCCCCGCGCAGGGGCCGCACGGCCGCCGAAGAAAGCTCTGCCTCCGACAGCGAATCGCGCATCTCCGCCAGCTGCGCCACGACCGCCTCGTCGAGGTGGAGTTCATCAGCGAGCAGGCGCAGTCGTGCCTCTTTCCGCCAGTGCGTGAGCAGCGCTTCGAACGACTTCAGCGACTCGACGACCTCGTCCACCGTGCGCGCGCCCTTGTTCGCCACCTTCAACGCAGCGCCCCGCGCGCCGTCGCCGCCGACCAACAGCGACAAGCGACTCAACACCCGCGCGCGGAGTTGCTTCGCCGCCGCCAGCCGCTCGTCACGCAGCGTCTTCGCCGCCGCAATCTCGTCGTCGACCTTCCCGGCGAGCTCGTTCTCGAGCTGCACGGTGAGCGACGCGACCCACGCGAGGCGTTGACGCGACCACGGAACGTCTTCCGCTCCGGCTTTTTTCAGCGCGCCGTCGGCGACGAGCAGCCACTCGTTGGCCTGCTTCGCCACCTCGACGCCCTTCGTGCGTCGCCCCCAGGCCGCGCACTGGTCCTCGGACCACATCGACGCGTACGCCTCGCGCATCAGGGGCGACAACTTCGGCAGCGACTTCTCGAGACGACGTGCGGCACTGAGCGGCTTCTCGCGTGGAGCCATGTGCCGCCACTTTGCTCAGAACATGAACGGGAAGCGAATCGGTTCAGCCGGCACCACGTGCTCGGGGAACTGCATGCGCTTCACCACGTCGACGAAGCACAGCGCCATGGGCGTGTCTTTGAGCTGCTCCGATTCGGTCGCGACGTGGACGTCGAACGGCTTGCCGTCGGGTTGCACGTTCCACTCGAGCACCACCTGTCCCGACGTGCCCGGAGTTGCCTGCGCTCCGCAAATCGCCAGCATCTGCTTCTTCTCGACGACGACGTTCATCACGTCAGCGGGCTCGAGCTTCTCCTTGGCGACCGAAGCGAACGTGAGCTGCATCGCCGCGTCCCACGTCGCGCGCGCGCCTTTGGGGAACTTCAGCGCCCCCACGGCCTTCGACAGACACGCCTCGAATTCACTGTTCTGCAGCGCGAGCTTGTCGAGGTGCACGTCGAACGCGGAACCATCGGCGCGCACGCTCCACACCAGGTTGGCCTCGCGAACGGTGTTCAGCGACGGCGGCTTCTGCAGGCACGGCGCGAGCTTCGACATGTTCTTCTTCACCACGTCGAGCACCGAGTCCATCGGCACGCCGTCGTCGACGCTGATGGTTTCGCCCGAGAGGTTGGACCACAGCAACAGGTCGCCCTTCTTCATCGGCTTCTTCAGCGTGTGCGCCCACACGTGCGCGCTCTGCTTGGGTCGCATCACTGACGAGGTGGCGAGGTTCTCGGACACGGTCGCCTCGGCGATGCGCGACGGGTCGAGCACCGAGCCCTCGGGCAAATCTCTCACCGCGACCAACACGCGCACGCCGTTCTCGGGCATCTGCTCGAACTGCGACCACAGCAGCAGGTCGCCCGCCTGCACCGGCACGCGAATCTTCTGGCCCATGATGTACGACGCGCTGTCGGGCTTCACGACCGACGAGGTGACGAAGCGCGCGGGCATGCTGATCTGCTTCATCATCTCCATCGTCACGAGCGTGTTCTCGCGAATGTCGACGGCGGCGACGACCACCTGCACTTCCGCTTCCGCGGCGGCTTGCTGCGTCGTCTGGAACTGACTCCACAGCAGCGCGTCGCCCTTCTGCACGGGTACGAGCAACTTCTGCCCGACGATGTAGCTGACGCTGTCCGGCTTCACGATGGACGAGGTGACGTTGTGCGAGAGCATCACGCGCTGGGTCAGCATCTCCATGCTGATGACCGTGCCCTCCTCGAGGTCCCTGTCTGCGGTGACGATGGGCACCAGGTCTTCGGAGGCAGTGAGTCGCTGCAGCGTGGGCTGCAGCTTTCCGGGGAACGCGAAGAGGAGCCCCACCGCAGCGGCGACCGCCGCCGTCGCGCCCACCGACTTCCAGCCCAGCTGCTGCGAGCGCTCGATGGCGTTGAGCAGTGACGTGAGTGACGTGTAGCGGCGCGCCGAATCACGCTCGAGGCCTCTGCGGAGCACGCCGCGGAGCGCGACCGGAATGCCTCCGAGCCGCGGCTTCTTCGAGAGACCCTGCGCGAGCGTCGCCCAGTTCTCTCCTTCGAAGGGGCGCTGGCCGGTGAGCGCTTCGACGAGCGACACGCAGAACGCGAACTGGTCGCTGCGCTCGTCGGCCGCTTTTCCGTCGAGCTGCTCGGGTGCCATGTACGCGAGCGTGCCGACGATGGCTCCGTCGCGCGTGACGACGGCGGAGTCGGTGGCGGGCAGCTCGAGCGCGGGGCCGGGACGCGAGAGACCGAAGTCGGTCACGCGCACGCGGTTGTCGAGACCGACGAGCACGTTGGCGGGCTTGAAGTCGCGGTGCACCACTCCGGCGGCGTGCGCGGCGGCGAGCCCGCGGCCGGCCTGCACGAAGGCGTGAATGATGTCGGAGCGGCGGTGCTTCTCGCGCTTCAACCACTGCTCGAGCGTGACGCCGTTCACCAGCTCCATGACGAGGTAGACCTCGCCCTTCCACTCGCCGAGCTCGAACACCGGCACCACGTTGGGGTGCGTGAGCTTCGCCATCACCTGCGCTTCGCGGAGCAGTCGCGCCTGCGCGGCTTCGTCACGACGCTGGTGCAGGAGCTTGAGCGCGACGCGGCGGTCGAGCGTGACGTCGCGCGCCTGGTACACGACGCCCATGCCGCCGCGGCCGAGCTCGCGCTCGATTTCGTAACGGCCGACGCGCTGACCCGGAGTCAACGCATGCGTCGCCAGGGTCGCGGGCAGGGTTTGTTCAGAAGCTGCGGCGGCCACCGCGCGACGGCACGACTCGCAGCCATCGAGGTGGGCTTCCAGCGCCGGCAATTCTCCGGCGGCACCGCTCGCGAACTTCATCAGGGTGTTTTCATCAGGGCACATGACTACCTCCTGATGAGAGGACACGGGCTGCGGCGGTGCCTTGCATTTTTCTCAAGTGACCGAACTCTGGAGCAATCTCGCGATGCTCAGGTGCAATTCACTGTCGGCGGCGCGCATCACCGAATCGAGCGCGGAGTCACTGAGCTGGAGCGTCTGCGCCAGACTGGCGCGGGTGCGCTGAAGCAGCACGTCGCGGCTCGCGGCGAGCCAGCGGGAGACGGTGGAGGCGTCCTTTCCGTACATCTGGCCCACGCGCGCGAGGCTGAGCCCGTCGATGGACGTGAGGCGCAGAATCGTGCGGTCGCGCGGAGAGAGGACTTGCAGCGCTTCGGCGAAGGCGGCGCGAAACGCTTCGCGGTGGCGCGCGCGCAAGAGCGCGAGCTCGGGGTCGGGGTCGGCCAGCGGCGCGTCAGGGAGCTGCGAGACGAGTTCTTCGCGCGCCTGCGGTCGCATCGCGTTCAGGGCGACGCGCACTGCGACCGCGCGGAGCCAGCCGGCGAGTGAGCCTTCGCCGGAGAATTCAGCGAGCTTCTTTTCGACGAGCAGGCGTTCGCGGACGAGCTGAGTGACTTCGTCGACGAGCACTCCGGTGTGGTCGAGCGGAGAGACGGCGCGGCGGACCTCGACGCTCACCAGGGTCTCGAGTTGGCCGAGCGCGGCGGTGTCTCCGTCGAGGCAGGCGCGAGCGAGCGCGAGGTCGTCCACGCGGTGAAGCCTAGTAAAGAGGTGTGCGTGAGCGACGACGTTCCCTTCGCGCAGAGCAAGTGCCGCGGGTGTCAGCACCTGCGTGAGGTGAAGACGGCGCGCTCGACGTTCTTGATGTGCACGCAGGGCACTCCGCCGAAGTACCCGCCCCAGCCGGTGCGCGAGTGCGCGTTCTTCGTCGCAGCGAATGCTGATCAGAAGCCGCGCTGATTCAGCGCGCGACGTCCCGAGACAGCGCATCGAAACGGTGCTGCGCGCGGCCTCGCTGCGGGCGTTTGAGACATGGCACGTCGCTCGCTCTGTCTCGGGGCATGGCCGACAGAGACAGCAGAGAGCGCGACATTCTCGTTGCTTCGAATGAGTACGCCTACGTGCAGGACCTCACCAAGGGCGACATCGTCCTCTACGTGGGGCCCACGAAGATTTCGCTCAGCAACACCGAGCGTCTCGTCGAGCTGAAGAACGACCGCTTCCAACCGGTGCGCAACGAAGAGGGCACCGGCGTGCTCGCCTTCGTCACCGCGTCGAGCGCGCAGTACGTGGTGCTCGAGAACCCGGCGAAGGACGGCGGCGTGAAGCCGGTGAAAGGCAACAACTCCGCAGTGGAGTTGCTCGTCGGTCGCCGCGTCGTCGTGCCCGGCCCCGCGACGTTCCCGCTGTGGCCCGGCCAGAAAGCGCGCGTCGTCGCCGGTCACGAACTCTTCGAAGACCAGTACCTGCGCGTGCGCGTCTACGACGCGGTCGAAGGTGAGAAGGCGCCCATCGGCACCGAGCGCATCATCAAGGGCAGCGACACCAGCTTCTTCATTCCGCGCACCGGCCTCGAGGTCGTGCCCGACGAGAAGAACGGTTACGTGCGCAACGCGGTCACGCTCCTCGATGGTCAGTACTGCGTGCTGCGCGGGCCTCGCGGTCGCCGTCGCTTCGAGCGCGGTCCCGCCGTGGTGTTCCCCGAGGCGTGGGAAGAATTTCTCATCAAGAACGGCGCACGCGTCTTCGCTGCGTGGCCGCTGAAGCGTGAGCGCGGCTTGCACGTGCGCGTGCTGCAGGGCTTCGAAGCAAAAGACGGAGAGGCCGTGCCGGCAGGTCGCTACGAGGCGGGCCAGGAGCTCTTCGTGCAAGGCCGCGAGGGTTACTTCTTCCCCACCGAGTCGCTCGACGTGCTCGGAGAAGTGAGCGCCGTGCAGCTCGCCGCGAAGGAAGCGGTGTACCTGCGCGACCTGCAGACCGGAGCGGTGCGCACCGTCGAAGGTCCCATCGCGCTGTTGCCCGACCCCACGCAGGTCGAGCGTGTGTCTCGCGCGGTCGACCCCGAGACCGTGAAGCGCTGGAAGCTCGGCAAGTTCGACACCTCGCGCGCGCCGACCATCAACGTGCCTCCGGGTGAAGCGGTGCTCGTCACCGGTACTCGCTCGCGTGAAGTGGTGCGCGGGCCCGCAGTGCGCGTGCTGGCCTTCGACGAAACGCTCGAGACGTTGGAGTTGTCGACCGGCACTCCGAAGAGCAGCGACGCGTTGTTGCCCACGTGCTTCCTGCGCGTGGAAGGCAACAAGGTGAGCGATCTGATCAAGGTGCGCACCGCCGACCACGTCGAGCTCGAAGTGCGCCTCTCGTACCGCGTCAGCTTCCTGCGTCACGAAGGCGTCGACGATTCGCGCTGGTTCTCGGTGCCGAACTACGTCGGCCTTCTCTGCGACCACCTGGGGAGTCTGGTGCGCGCAGCGGTGCGCATGGTGCCCATCGAGCGCTTCCACGCGTCGTCAGCGGAGATTCTGCGCACCGCCGTGCTCGGCGAGAAGCGCGGAGAGAAACGCACCGGCCGCGAGTTCGAAGAGAACGGCATGAACGTCTACGACGTCGAGGTGCTCGACGTGAGCATCCTCGATGAAGCCGTCGAGACGTTGCTCACCGACGCGCAGCGCACCGCCATCACCGCCGAGGTCGCGCGCAAACGCGAGCAGCTGCGCCTCGCGACCGAGGAAACGCGTGAGGCCGTCGCTCGCGCCATCTGGGCCGCGCAGAAGGAGACGCTGGTGGTCGAAGCCGAGCTCGAGGTCGCTCGCCGCGCGCTGTCGGTCGCGAAGGTCGAAGCGAAGGCCGAGACGCAGCGGCTCGAGGCGCTCGGAAAAGCGCGCGCTGATGCTGAGGCACTCACCGTTTCGTCTGCCGCGCAGACCGCGAGCATGGAGCGTCACGTCGCGGTCGAACGCCAGCAGCTCGAAGCGCGCGCCGCTGCGTTCAAGGAACAGATGGCCGCGTTGCACCCCGAGTTGGTGGCCACCTTGAAGACGCTCGGCAACCAGGAGTTCGCTGCCGCGCTCACCGAGAACCTCTCGCCGCTGGCGATTCTCGGAGGCACGTCGGTGGCCGACGTCGCGCGCCGGCTCCTCGCGGGGTTGCCCGTGCGGATGGAAGAGACGGCCCTCGCTCCGCCGCCCACGCCTCAATAAGAAGAGTGTGTGCCCGCGAAAAAGAAGGCCGTCGCGAAGAAGGCGAAGCCGAAGTCGAAGCCGAAGACCAGGCTCGCGCCGAAGCTGAAGCCCAAGGCGAAGGTCGTGAAGTCTTCGAAGCCTTCGAAGGCTGCGAAGCGACCTGCGCCGAAGGCCTCGCCGCCGAAGCTGCAGCCTGACGTGACGGCGCCGCCTCCGCCGCCGCGTGCGCGCCCGCGGCAGCGTGTGAGCATCGGTGAAGCGCTCGCGCAGTTGAACGCCGCGACGCTCGAGGGCGTGACGGCAGAAATCACTCCCTTCGGTCTCGCGCTCGAGGTCGAGCTGACGCCCAACGCTTCGCTCGCCGCGATGCTCGGGCCCGAGCCGCGGCCGTTGTCGGTGCTGGTCGGAGCGCTCGAAGACTGGGGCGTGAAGCGCGCGCAGGCCGAATTCCATCGCCGCGCGAGCGACGCGGCGACGCCGGAAGACACGGGCCCGCTCGACCCTCCGGCCAACACGCCGAGCCTGCTGCTCGAGACCGAAGCCACGCTCTTGCTCACCGAAGAGCCGCGCGTGCGCGTCAACCTCGAGGGCTTCGTGAAGCGGAACTGCTCGTTGTGACACTGCACCTCGGCGCGGCCGACGAGGGGCTCGCCACCGTGCAACGGCGCTTCTTCGATGAAGCGCTGCCTGCCGAGCTGCACCTCGGCGCCTTCGAGCAGTTCGATGCGCGCACTTACGACGCTGACACCATCTCCTGGGCGCGCGAGTCGTGGGAACTGCGCACGCTCGACGAGTATCGCTCGCAGGTCGGCTTCACCGAGTTCCTGATGGAGCTCACCGAGCTGGGCTGCGCCTTCGACACCATCACCGCCGCGGTGCGCGTGGTGCGAGACGAAGCGCGGCACGTCGAGCTGTGCCGTCGGCTGGTGAACGCGCTCGGCGGCACCGACGAGATTCCCGGAGAGCCGAAGTGGGTGCGCAGCGACGAGCGCGAGTCCTTGAAGGTGCGCGTGCTGCAGACGCTGACCGGAAGTCTGTGCATCGGAGAGACGTTGTCGACGGCGTTGCTGGCTGCGACGCGAGACGTGACCGTCGACCCGCTGGCGAAGGAAGTCGTCACCGCGCTCACGCGAGACGAGTCGTTTCACTCGCAGCTCGGGTGGACGCTGCTCGAACAGCTGTGGCCCGCCGCCAACGCGAAGGAACGCAAGCGCGTCGAGCGCCGCATCAAGCTCGACCTCGAGAGCGCGCACGAGGCGGTGTTCGAGAACTGCGACGCCGACGACAGCGGTGACCCGCGAAATCCGTTCGGTCACTTGATGAACGCCGAGCGGCTCGAGGTCTACGAGCGCTCGCTGAAGCGCGACGTGCTGCGTCGGTTTCAGAAGCTGCGCATCAAGACGTGACGAACACGCGGTGTGCGGTGGTGAGCCTCGGCAGCAGTCCACGTGAGGGCCGCACCTGCACGACGCCGCCGAGTTGGCCCACGTGCCAGACCTCGCGTTGATCCGTGTCCGACGCGCTCGCGCTGTGGTCCGCGTCTTCGTCGTGCACGAAGCGCTTCCAGTGCAGGTCGAGGTCGCCGTCAGTGCGTAGGTGCCAGAAGCCCTGCAGTTCGCTCGCGCCGCGACGCAACGTCGCCGAGCCGCTGCCGTCCAATGACAGTCGCTGTACGCCCCCGTCTCCCGCGAGGGAGAGGGTCGGGGTGAGGGTGAAACGCCGAGGAATCTCGTCGACCGGTTCACGCCACGCAGTCGCGTGCCTCCACTCCGCCTCGATGTCTTCGATGCCGCGCACCTCCGCGACCAGCGAGCGGTAGCGCTCCGCCGTGAACGGAGCCTCGACGTCAGGCTTCACGTCGAGAGCAGAGAGCGTGCCCGAGTGCCCGACCCACCACCGCACGATGACTCCGCTGCGACAGAAGAGCAGCTCGCCGAGGCCGGTCGGTCGCCCGAAGAGCACGTCGATCTCCGCGCTGTGCGGAGGAGACGACGCCAGCCACGGCTCGGTCGCGTTCAACTTCGCGCGCCACGCCGCGGGGTCGTCACCGAGCGCAATGACCACCACCTCGTCGGAGTCGACGAAGCGTCGGAACGCCTCGACCGAGAAGCCGTTCATGTTGAATCTCCCAGGAGCGCCCGAAGAGTACTCTCCCGCGTCGCGATGCGAGCAGCGGTGGTGGTGCTGTTTCTGTTTCTGACGAGTGGCTGCGCGACGGTGCCGGTCGCTCCGTTGCCAGACGACTTTCAGTGGGGCGTCGCGACGTCGGGTTTCCAGAGCGAGGGCTCGGCCCCCGACAGCAACTGGACGCGGTACGTCGCGCGGCGCGAGTTCGGCCACGAGCCGTATGAGAACAGCGTCGACTTCCTGCGTCGCTTCGAAGAGGACATCGCGCTCGCGGCCAGCCTCGGAGTGAACACCTTCCGCTTCTCCATCGAATGGGCGCGCGTCATGCCCGCCCGCGGTGTCATCGACGCCGACGCACTGCGCTTCTACGACGCGGTGTTCGCCGCGCTCGCCAAGCACCACCTCACGCCGATGCCGACGCTGCTTCATTTCGTGATGCCCGGCTGGGTGCTCGACGAAGGCGGGCTGGGCAACAACCTGGTGCTGTCTTCGTTCGCCGAGTTCGTGGAGTTGGTCGCGAAGCGTTACGCGGGCCGCGGCGCACGGTGGATTACGTTGAACGAAGCGTCGTACTTCCTCACGCTCGAGCGGCGGCACGGCTCGCTGCGAGACGACGAGGTCGAGCGCGCGAAGGACCGCCTCACCGAAATGCACGTGCACGCGCGCGCCACGCTGCGTCGCTACGACCCGAGCGCGCCGGTCTCGACCAACGTGGTGTGGGAACCCGCTCCGGCGTCGTGGTTCGACGACTGGTTCTTCGACCGCGTGAAGGACCGCATCGACTACGTGGCGCTCGATTTCTACTACGCGCTCACGCCCGACCTGTCCGTCGCGCACGCAGCGAAGGGCCGCTTCTGGCGCGTCAACTTCGCTCCGGCCGCCTTGCTCACCGCGCTGCGCGACTACCACCAGCGAGCGCCTTCGCTCCCGCTCTACGTGGTCGAGAACGGCATGTCGCTCGACGACGGGCTTCCGCGTCGCGATGGGTACACGCGCAGTCAGCATCTGCGCGACCACATCTATTGGCTGCAGCGCGCGCGCTCCGAGGGCATCGACGTCATCGGCTTCAACTACTGGTCGCTCACCGACAACTACGAGTGGGGCGACTACCGGAACCGCTTCGGGCTGTTCACCGTCGACGTGAAGACCGACCCCACGCTCCGCCGTAAGGCGACCGACGCCGTGGAGTCGCTGCAGACCCTGATCAGACAGCGCGGAGTTCCGCCCGGTTACGTGCCGGTGAAGTGAAGCGCGCGGGGCAGATCTCCACTTCACGCAAGTTGACTCGACAAGTCAGTGTTTGAAGAGCATTCATCAGTGCATGAATGTGGATTCACCGAACAGAAGGAAGGCTCAGCCGAAGCCGGTTCGCCTGAAGGAACGGCTGCGCGAAGCGACGGCGGCGGCCATCCTCGAGGCGGCGCAGGAAGTGCTGGTCGAGCAGGGCATGCAGGCGCCGATGGAAGTCATCGCCGCGCGCGCCGGAGTGGCGGTGGGCACGCTCTACAACCACTTCTCCGACCGCCGGCAGTTGGTCGATTCGCTGCTCAGCTCGCACCGCGAGAAGTTGTTCACTGACGTGAAGGAAGCCGAAGCCGCGTCGCAGCACTTGCCGGTGCGTGAGCAGTTGCTGGCGATGCTGACGCCGCTGCAGTCGCGCTGGGCGCGCATCTATCTGGTCATCAAGCAGGGCGAGGCGATGCCCGACGCGAAGAAGCGCGCCGAAATGCGCGAGCGCTTCACCAAGATGTTCGAGCGCGTGTTGGAGCGCGGCCGCAAGCAGGGCTCCATCGCGCCCGACCCGCACGGCGTGCAGGCGTTCGCGATGCAGGGGCTGGTGCAGGGGTTGTTCTCGGTGGCGGCTGATTCTCCGCACGTGTTGGCGCCCGAGGTCGCGGTGGTGCAGGTGGTCGACTTCTTCCTGCAGGGTGCCGGCACTGGCTCCAGAAAGAGCAAGCCGTGACTGCCGCAGCGATGCCCATGCCGGCGTTCGCCGCGCCCGCGAAGCCCAAGAGCAACAAGTGGCTCGTGGCGGTCTCGGTGACGTTCGGCACGTTGATGGGCGCCATCGACGCTTCCATCGTGAACGTCGCGCTCTCGCAGATTCGCGGAGCGGTGGGCGCCACGGTGCAGGAAATCACGTGGATCAGCACCGGCTTCGCCATCGCCACGGTGATGGTGATGCCGCTCACCGGTTTCTTCGGCCGGCTCTTCGGCCAGAAGAACGTGTACCTCGCGTGTCTGTTGTTGTTCGTCGCCGGCTCGTTCCTCTGCGGGCTCGCGTGGAACCTGCCGTCGCTCATCATCTTCCGCGCGATTCAGGGTTTCGGCGCAGGCGCGCTGCAGCCCACCGAGCAGGCGATTCTGCGCCAGACGTTCCCGCCCAAAGAACAGGGCACCGCGATGGCGTTGTTCGCGATGGCGGTGATGGTCGGCCCCGCGCTCGGCCCCACGCTCGGCGGCCTCATCGTCGACAACTTCCACTGGTCGTGGATTTTCTTCATCAACGTGCCGGTCGGCATTCTCGGGTTCTTCATGGTCTCGCGCTTCGTGCACGAGCCCGAAGACCTGAAGGAAGCCGCGCGCAAGGAAGCCGAGAAGCAGCGCAAGCACATGGACTGGATGGGCATCGCGCTGCTGTGGACCGCGCTCATCTCGCTGCAGTACCTGCTCGAAGAAGGTCAGGCCGCTGACTGGTTCGAGTCGCCGCTCATCGTGAGCGTCACCATCCTCACGGTGTTCGCGTTCATCGCGTTCGTGATTCGCGAGCTGACCGCTGAAGCGCCCGCGGTGAACCTGCGCCTCTTCCAGGACCGCACCTTCGCGTCGGGCACGCTCGCCGCCGCGGGAATGTTCGCGGTGATGATGAGCGGCATGTTCCTCCTGCCGCTGTTCATGCAGGAGTTGCTCGGCTTCACCGCCACGCAATCGGGTCTCGCGTTGATGCCGCGCACGCTGGCGATGATGGCCTGCATGCCCATCGCCGGAATGTTGTACCGGCGGCTCAGCCCCGCGGTGATGGCGGGCACGGGTCTCATCATCACGGCCTTCGGTCAGTTCATGCTCTCGGGGCTCACGCTCGAGAGTTCGTCGAGCGCCATCATGTCGTCGCTGCTGTTCCAGGGCCTCGGCATGAGCTTGATGATGGTGCCGCTGCAGACGGTGGCGCTCTCGAACGTTCCGCGCGAACGCATGTCGGACGCGACGGGTCTGAGCTCGCTGATGCGCCAGATTGGCGGCTCGGTCGGCGTCGCGGCGTTCGCCACCATTCTCTCGCGGCACGCCATCATCGCGTCGGCGGGAGTTCGCGCGCACCTCACGGCTGACCGGCCCGAGGTCGCGTCGCGGCTCGCGGCCACCGAGAACGGTCTGCTCGCGCGCGGCATGGACGCGGCGACTGCGCACTCGATGGCATTGATGCAGTTCGCAGGTCGCGTCGCGCGGCAGGGAATGGTCATCGCCTTCGACCATCTCTTCGTCATCGGCGCGCTCTGCTTCGTCGCCATTCTCCCCGCAATTCTTCTTCTCCGCCGGCCTGCACAAGCAGCCGCAGCCGGCGCCCCCGCACACGTCGAAATGGAGTGACCATGAGCACCAGCACTGCAGCCCCTGAAGTGGTGAACGAAGCAAGCAAGGCCGAGAGCGCGGCGACCGCTCGTGCAGCGGGAGGGCGCAAGCGCGCCTTCGTGCTCCTCGGTGTCGGCGCGGTCGTCATCGCCGGTTACTTCGTAATGCACACGCTCGGCGCGCATCGCCAGACGACCGACGACGCGCAGATTGAAGCTGACGTGGTGCCGCTCGCGGCGCGCGTCGGTGGCCCGGTCGTGGCGGTGAAGGTGAGCGAGAACGCGCTGGTGAAGAAGGGCGACGTGCTCGTCGAACTCGACACTGCTGATCTTCGCGCGAAGGTGAAGCAGGCCGAAGGTGACCTCGCGGCGGCGAAGGCGCAGGCCGCGGCGGCTGAAGCGCAGGCGAGCGTGTCGGAAGCCGGCGCGAAGGGCGGTCTCTCGTCGGCGAAGGCGCAGGTCTCGACCTCGCTCGCGCAGGTGAGCAGCGCCGACGCGAACATCGCGCAGGCCAAGGCCGGTTTGATTCGCGCGCAGGCTGATGTGCGGCGCGTGACGACCGACCTCGAGCGCACGCGCCAGCTGCGTCAGGCGAACGCGCTGCCGCAGGAACGACTCGACAACGCGCAGGCGGCGTTCGACGCGTCGAGCGCGGCGCTGGCGGCGGCTGAAGCGCAGCTCCGCTCGGCGGAAGAGTCGCGGCGCGTGGCGCAGAGCCGCGTGGCCGAAGCGAACGGCATGCTCGACACCAACACGCCGGTCGACGCGAAGGTCGCGGCGGCTCGCGCGAATGCCGACCTCGCGCTTGCTCGCGTGACGACGATGGAAGCGGCGCTCGAGCTCGCGAAGTTGAATCTCTCGTACGCGACGGTGACCGCTCCGAGCGACGGCGTGGTGTCGAAGCTGGGCGCGCGCGTCGGTCAGCTGATTGCTCCGGGCATGGCCATCGCCACGCTGGTGCCGCAGGACTCGTACGTGGTGGCCAACTTCAAGGAGACGCAGATCGGCGAGATGAAGCCCGGCCAGGAAGTCGAAATCGAAATCGACGCGTTCGACGGCCAGAAGTTCCGCGGCGTGGTCGAGAGTCTCTCGGGCGGCACGGGCTCGCGCTTCTCGCTGCTCCCGCCCGACAACGCGTCGGGCAACTTCGTGAAGGTCGTGCAGCGCGTGCCGGTGCGCATTCGCTGGGCGGACAAGCCGAACGTCGCCGTTCGCGCGGGCATGTCGGCGGTGGTGACGGTGCGCACCGACACGGCTGGTTCAGCGTCGGCGAAGCAGGCTCCGGAGTCGTGACATGCGTTCCCTGATTTTCGCAGTGGTGGCGGTGGCGAGCGTGGCTTCCGCGACGGAGACGCTCACGGTCGAGGACGCAGTGAAGCGCGCCATCGAGTTGAACTTGCAGATGGAGGCGGCGCGGGAGCGAAGGGAGGCCGCGGCCGACGGGGCGCGCTCGGTGCGTGGACAGATGTTGCCCGCGCTCGGGGTGAGCGACGAGCTGCAGCACTACGACGGTCCGTTTCAGGTCTCGTTCGGGCCGCAGATGCTCACGGTGCGCGACCAGAATGTGAACACGCTCGCGCTCTCGGCGCGCCAGCCCGTGGTCGGCTTGCTCAAGCTCTCGCAGGACTTCGTGGCCGCAAACGCCAACACCGAGGCGGCCGATGCGGTGGTGGTGGCGACGGAGCGCGCAGCTCGTGAGGCGGTCGAGACCAACTACCTGCGGCTCTACGAGGCGCGCGCGGCACGCGAAGTGGCGCAGGCCTCGCAGAAGCAGCTGGCGGAACAGCTCGTGGTGTCGAAGGCGCGCGTTGAGGCGGGCGCAATGACCAACGCTGACGTGCTCCGCGTCGAAGTGGCGCGCGCGAACATTCAGCAGCAGGAACTGCAGGCCGGCGTGCAGGAATCCGCGGCGCGCGCGTCGCTGCTGACGATGCTCGGTTTTCCGCTCGACGCTGACGTCGACTTCGCTGCTCCCCTCACCCTGGAAGCCGAAGCGGACAAGCCCGTGCCGTCGGTTGCCGACGCGACCTCGACCGCGCTCTCGACGCGCAGTGACTTGCAGCAGCAGGTGCGGTTGCTCGACGCGGCCGAAGCGACCTCGCGTTCGCGGCTCGCCGCGCTGCTGCCCGACATCGACTTGACCGCCGCCTACGTGCGCGTCGACGGGCAAACGCTCGCGCAGCAGAACGCGGCGTACATCGGCGTTCGCGCGTCGTGGGCGTTCTGGCTGTGGGGCACGCAGTGGTACGCGCATCGTTCAGCCGAGCATCAGGCCCAAGCGGCACGTCTGCTGACCAACGACCTGACGCTGCAGGTGCGCAGCGACGTCTCGGTTCGGATGGATCAACTCCGCGCGGCGACCTCGGCCATCGACGTCGCGAAGACTGCGCTCTCGAGCGCCGAGGAGGCGTATCGCGTGACGGCGGCGGTGGTGCAGGCGGGCAGCGGCACGACGACCGACTTGCTCGACTCTCAGTCAGCGCTCACGCAGGCGAAGTTGAACCTCGTGCGTTCGCGCTACCAGCAAGCGCTCGCTCGGGTGCAGCTGCGTCGCGCGATGGGCGGGTGAATCAGCACATGTCGCCGCGGAACTTCGACACGCACTGATTCTCTTCGCACTTCAGCTCGTGTCGCAGCCACAGCAGGTTCTTGCCGCAATCGCCTTTGGGAATTGCGCGCCACTTGAGCTTCGGTGGCCGCGGAATCGCCTTCCCATCAGGAGCGAGCCAGCAGTCATTCACCGTGCGACACGAGACGGCCGGCGTCCCCGCATCGACGGGAGCGGGAGCCGGAGGCACGTCACTGACCACCAACATCGCGAGCAGCGAGAGCAGCACGTTCAACCTCCAGCGTCGGGTTTGACGGCAGCGGCTGGCGGCGGGCCATTCGCAGACAAGTCGACGTTCGCCAGGTCACTCGACGCGGCGAAGCGTTTGGCCAACACCGGCACCACCGCGGGCTCGACCTTGAGCAGCAGCACCACCGCATCCTTCGCGCGCGCCTGCAGCTTCGCGTCGTTGAGTTCGGTCGCAATCGCATACAGCGCGACGTGCACTTCGGGGTCGAACGGGTTCACCGCGTTCGCCGCGAGATACGACGTGCGCGCGGCTTCCCACTTCTTGGCGCGCAAATAGATCCGGCCGAGGTGCACGCTGGTCGGCGCCGACCCGGGGTGCATGGTGAGGCTCGCCTCGAGCACCTTCGCCGCCTCGTCGAACTTCTGAAGCTCGAGCAGCGTGAGCGCGTACTTGTTCGAGACCGACTCGTACTTGTCGCCGACCGCCTTGTAGGCGCGTCCGTACATCTCGGCCGCCGACTTCATGTGCTGACGTTCACGCAGCAGCTCACCGAGGTGCGCGTCGCGGCGCGCGTCGGTTTCCGCCACTTCGACGAAGTCTCCGAAGCTCACCTCGCGGTTCTTCTTCTTCTTTTCCGCGTTCACGTTCTCGGTGAGTTCCTTCTTCTCGAAGGACGACGGCGGAATCAGCTCGCGCGGGAAGGGCTGCTTCTTCAAGAACGCCATCCAGCTCGTCTCGAACGCGGGCCACTTGCGCTTCATCACGTGCTCGACGGCTGCGCGGTCGCTCACGCCCTTGGCCATCTCGTCGAGCAACCGCTCCAGCGCCTGCGGCCCGCCCTCGAGGTCGATGAGCTTCAGCGCGAAGAAGACTTCCGCGAAGGCCGTCGCCGCGTCTTCGGCCGTCGGCAGCAACGCCATCGAGGGGTGCATCTTCTCGAAGGGCACCAGGGTGTTCTTCTTCACGCGCAGACCGAGCAGCGCGAGCGTGGGAGGCGTCATCGCTCCGCCCGCCGGCCCGCGCCAACGCGACTCGAGGTACTTCGCGAGGCCCTCGTGCATCCAGATGGGCACGGTGTTGCGCGACTTGCGGCTGACGACGAGGTGCACGTACTCGTGTGAGAGCGTATCGAGCCAGTCGTAGCCGAAGGTGAGCGCGCGCGGGCTGGTCACCATCAGCTTGTTGAACTTGCAGATGGCGATGGTGCCGGTGGTGCGAATCGCTTCACGCGTGAGCGTCGAGACCTTGGCGAGCTCACCGGCGGTCGACACCACTTCCACGCGCACCTTGTTGGGCGGCGCGTAGCCCAGGTCCTTCTCGAGCGCGGCGCGCGCGTTCTCGAGCGCCTCGAGCGCGTACGGCACCATCACTTCGTCGCGGCCCTTCGGGTACAGGAAGATGAAGTGGTCGCTCTCGGCCTTCGCGTAGTTGGCGACGATTTGGCCGGTCTCCTTTGCGAGGCGCACCCAGCTCGCCGGCTTGTCGGTGAGGCCGGCCTTCTCGAGCAGCTTCGACGCGTCTTCGTAGCGGCCTTCTTCGAACGCGATGCGGCCCTGGTAGTAGGCGAGCGGCTCGACGTCGGCGGGAGCGATTTTCTCGAGCGCGGCCAGCTCGGTCTTCGCCGACTCGAGGTCCCAGTCGTCGAGGTACTGGTCGATGTTCTGAATGCGCGCGCGCGCTTCGCCCTTGATGGCGGTGAGGTCGGGTTCTTCTTGCGCGAAGGCGACAGACGAGACGAGCGCGGCGAGCGCAAAGACGACGGAGCGGCTCACTTCACGAGCTCCTCGTAGTACTTCTTGTTCTGTTCCTTGTAGCGGTCGGGCTGGCCCTGCTTCATCGCGTCCATCACGTCCTTGCGGAACTCGCGCTGACCGGCCGCCGGGTCTTCGTCTTGAATCTCGACCTTCTCGTTGCTGTTGCGACGCCCGCCGAAGCGCTGACGCAGCGGCATCGGCATGCCCTTGCCCTTGCCCTTGCCCGACTCGCCCATCGACTGTTGCAACCCGCGCAGTGACTGCAGCGCGCCCTGCTGTTCGCCGTAGCCGCGGTTCGCGTCTTTGCTCTGCAGACGATCTCCCGCGCCCTGCATGCGCTGCCCGGCTTGCTGCATCTGCTGCTGCGCCTCTTCGTTGAACAGCGGAGCGCGTTCGTTGAGCGAGTCCATCTGCTCCTGCAGTTGTTGCCCCTGCTGCTGCAGCTGCCGTTGCTGCCGCGCGTACTCGTTCATCTGCTGGCGGTCCTGGTCGCTCATCTGCTGACCGGACTGCGGGAACAGGTCACGCAGCTTGCGCGCGACCTCTTCGGCCTTCTTCGTGTCGCGCGAGAGGCGATCAGCGTCCTGGCGAATCTGGCGCGGGTCACGTGAACCGAGCTGCTCGGCGACGTAGCGGTCGCTCTCGAAGTTCGACTGCATTTGCTGGGCGGCGTTCTCCATCTGATCAGCCGCTTCGCTGGCGAGATCGAAGTCGTTGGCGTCGAGCGCCTGCTCCACCGCGTTGCGAGCGGCCTGCGCGTCACGCAGCTTCTCGTCGGTATTGCGATAGGGCGTGGAGTCGAACTGCTGCCAGTTCTTCTCGAGCTCATCGAGCTTGTCCTTCAATTCCTTCTTGAGCGCCTCGCCCTGCTTCGCGATGCGTTCCTTCTGCTGCTGACGATATTTGTCGCGCAGCGCGCGCGTCTTCTCACTCAACGCGTCCTGCTTCTTGATGGCGTCGTCGAGGTTGTCGTTGAAGTCGTTGAACTGCTTCACGAGCTCGGGGTCCATCTGCTCGTCGGCCTTGTCACTGGCCTTGTCGAGACTGTCGAGGAAGTCGTCCATGTCCATCGACAGCTCCTGCATCTTCTTCAACGCCTCGTCGGTCTTG
Organism: Archangium sp.; assembly: GCA_047600485.1. GTDB lineage: Bacteria > Myxococcota > Myxococcia > Myxococcales > Myxococcaceae > Archangium_A. Next base: position 6,803,852 of record JASGKS010000001.1, on the reverse strand, counting down.
CCCTCGCGGATGAGCTTCTCGACGTCGTCGAGCTTGTTCTGCAGGCCGAATTCCTCCTGCATCTCGTCGAGCGCCTCGGCGTTCATGAAGTCGTCGCGGATGTTCTTGCTCAGCTCGAGCATGCGCTGCTGCAGCTCGAGCATGCGCTGCTTGAGCGCCTGCATTTGATCGAGCAGCTGCTTCTGCTTCTCCGAATCGGGAGCGGCCTTGTACTCGTCGAGCAGCCGGCTCAGTTCCTTGCGGTCTTCACGCAGCTGCTTGGCGAGCTCGCGAATCGCGTCGAGCCGCGCGCGGTCGAGCAGCGCCTCGAGATACAGCACGTTCTTCTCGGAGTGCCGCATGTCGGTGACGATGGTGATGGCGAGGCGGCGCTGGAGGTCTTGCGTGTAGCTCCCGGCGCGCGGATCGACGAACTGCGTCTTGCCCGCCGTGCCCGCGATGCGACCGGTGATGCGGAGCAGGAATTCGCGCGTGGTCTTCACCTGGCCCACGTCGGTCTTCAGCTCGTTGCCGATGTTGATCAGCGCCGACATCAACTCGACGGGTGGATCTTGATCGTCGTTCAGCTCGTGCCCCAGCTGGAGGATGTCGTCCGCGAGCACCTTGCCGCGCTCGTCGGCGGCCTTGCCCGTCACCGCGTCGTCGACCGTCTTCGACTCGCGGTCCGGCCCTTCCATCCGGTCGGCGAGGTGGTCGATGAGCCGCAGCCACAGCGCTTCGGCCTTCTGCAGCGCTTCACGACGGTGCTCCGCCGAGCTGTAGAGCTTGAGGCGCTGCACGCTCGAGGTGCCCTTCTTCGGCCCCTTCACCGCGTCGTTGTCGGTCGCCTCGAGCGAGTACGTGACGATTTGGCCGGGCGTGAGCGCGAGCGGCGAGAGGTCCCACTGGTAGCTCCCGCGCGTGGTGCGGCCGTCGTCGGGCTTGAGCGAGATGCGCTGCGGCGCGCCGCCCATCGGCGTGAAGACGAGGTCGAGCGCCGCGAGGCCGTAGTCGTCACTCGCTTCGAACTTGAGCGTGACGGCCTGCTTCTTCGGGTCGATCTCGAGATCGTCGACCGGCGCGGTGAGTCGTGCGCGCGGCGGCTGATCAGCTTCGGCGGTGATGGACTGATCAGGCCCTTCGGCGACGAGCTCATTCCCGTCGAGGAACGCGACGTGGAACACGCCGCTCTCGTTGATGACGAACGAGCCGCTCAGCTCGCGCTTCTCGACGCGCAGCGGCACGCGTTTGGCGTCTTTGCCTTCGCCGAAGATCAACGCCGCGTTCTCGACGTCGCGATCGGCGCGTGTCTTGAGCGTCACCTCGGTGCCCGTCGGCGCGCTCACGTCGCCCGTGCTGCCGCTGATGACGCGCGGCTCGAGCGCGGTGTGCGCGGGGTAACGGTAGGTGAGCTCGATGTCGCCGGTGATGGGCTGACGTCGCGTGGGCTCGGCTTTCTCCGCCGGAGTGAGGGCCGCGGTGAGCCCCGCGCGCAGCGTCTTGCCTTGCGTCACCATCAACGCCAGCACCACGAAGACCGTCGCGACGAGCGCCATCGACGCGCGCTGCACGGGCTTCTGATCAATCAGCTTGCTGACGGTGAGCTTCGCGGCGCGCGCATCGACGTCGCGCAAGAACGCGCGCGCGAGGTCGGGAGAGAAGTCCTGGCCCGGCTTGCCGATGGCGCGGCTGAGCTCGACGGCCGCGAGGAGATCGAGGTTCAGCTCGGGCAGCCGCGCGGCGAGCAGCTTCGCGGTGCGCTCGTCGTCACCTACGCGGCGGCGCGGGAGCACGAGCCCGAACACGACGAGGAAGATCAGAATCGACGCCGCGCCGCCGATGATCAGCGCGAAGCCCGGGCGCGGGTGCACGCTGGCCACCCACGCGCCCGCGATGAGGAACACGAGGAAGCTGATGACTCCGAGGAGCAGACCGGTGGTCAGCAGCGCGCGCGCCTGCGCCGCTCGAACCTCACGCAGCAGCCGCAGCGCACGGCCTTGAGACTGCGAGTCTTTGGGGAGCGGCGTGGGCTCGGGAGCGGGTCCCGGAGACGGTGCGGACGGCTCGAACACTGGGCTTCCGTTTTAACCAGAAAGCCGGCCCAAAAGTTCCTGCCTGTTGAGCTGTGTTGCTGGGTTGCCCTCAGTCGGCCCAGGCCACGCTGAACACCGTCAACGGCCCTTCCGCGGCCCACGTAATGGTCGACGACTTTCCACCCGAGTACGTGATGATGGCTTCGATCACGCCCGCGAGAAATTCCGACGACGGCACGGGCTCGTTCATCTCGACGCGCACGAGGTTCGAGCCGGTCTGCGTGACGGCGACGCGCATGAAGTTGTTGCTCATGGTGAGGCTCTTCGGGAGTCGCAGCAGCATGCGCCGCACACCCATCAGCCGCACTCCGGGCGCCATCAGCTTGCCCATCGTCGAATCAGCGAAGCCACGCGAAATGGCGTGCCCCAATTCTTTGCGCGCCGCAGCGAGGTCGCTGTTCGCGCTGAACTCGCGCGCCACCTCGTCGACGACGCGCACCCAGACGTCTTTCGGGTAGCCGGGCAGGAGCTTTTGATCGAGGTCGATGCCGAGCTTGCGAACGCGCAGCCGCAGCTCGGGCGTGAGCTTCTCTCCGATGCCGCGGAAGAGGCTCTCGACGCCGACGTCGTACACGAGCTGTTGGGGTCCCCCGCTCGGACTCACAGCGACCCACGAAAGCAGGACTGGCATCATGCGCGCCATGCCCCTGGCTTCGGTGCAGGCGATCTTCGATTGGCTGGTCGATGGAGCGCCCGGTGCGCCCACTCCCATGGCGGTGCTGGAGCGCATGGGTCCTGAGCTGCGTGCCGCGGGCGTCCCCGTCGAGCGCATGGCCGCGTTCGTGCGCACGCTTCACCCTTCCATCATGGGCCGTCGCTTCGTGTGGAACGCCAGCGACGGCAAGACGCAGGTCGGTGAGGCGTCGTGGGAATTTCTGCAGTCGGAGATTTTCAAGCGCAGCTTCATCGCGCGCGTGTTCGAAGACGGTCAGTACGTGCGGCACGTGCTCGACGAGAAGGTGAGCTCGCCCGACCTGCTCGAGCTGAAGACGCAGGGCTACACCGACATCTTGTTTTGTCCGCTGCACTTCATGGGCGGCACCTGTCACGCCATCAGCTTCGCGACGCGCGCGCCGGGAGGCTTCACGGCTGATCAGCTCGACTCCATCAAGCACGTGGTGCGGCCGCTCTCTCGGGTCGCCGAAACGCTGGCGCTGATGCGCACCGCGGTGAACTTGCTCAACGCGTACGTCGGCAACGACGCTGGCGAGCGCATCTTGAAGGGTCGCATTCAGCGCGGCGACACCGACCTCATCGATTGCGTCATCTGGTTCTCCGACCTGCGCGGCTTCACGTCGTTGAGCGGAGAGCGGCAGCCGAAAGAAATCATCGCGGTGCTGAACGAGTTCTTCGAGTGCCAGGTGCCGGCCATCGAGAGCCACGGCGGCCAGGTGCTGAAGTTCATCGGCGACGGGCTGCTCGCGATTTTCCCCGTGAAGGGCGACGCGAAGGGTGTCGCGCAGAACGCGGTGAAGGCCACCCGTCGTGCGTTCGATGCGTTGACGGCGTTGAACGTGAAACGTGGAGAACGGAAAGAGGGTCCGCTCGCGTTCGGCGTCGCGTTGCATCTGGGCGAGGTCGCGTACGGCAACATCGGCGGCAGCTCGCGGCTCGACTTCACGGCCATCGGGCCCGCGGTGAATCTCGCCAGTCGCATCGAGAGCATGACCGGCAAGTTGGGGAAGCAGGTGCTGGTGAGCGCTCCGGTGGCCAACGTGCTGGAGACGCCCGCGAAGTCCGTCGGTGCGTTCGAACTGAAGGGCATCACCGGCCAAACCGAGCTCTTCGAGCCACAATGACCGTCATGCAGGAACGTCCACGCGTCGGCATCGGAGTGTTCGTCTTCAAGGACGGCAAGCTGCTGCTCGGAAAACGCCGCGGCTCGCACGGAGCAGGCGAGTACGCCTCACCCGGCGGCCACCTCGAGCACCTCGAATCGTTCGCGGCGTGCGCGGCGCGTGAAGTGCTCGAGGAGACCGGTTGCGAAATCGCCAACGTGCGATTCCTTCGCGTGCTCAACACCGTGCAGTACGCGCCCAGGCACTACGTCGATCTCGCGTTCGCGGCCGACTGGGCGAGCGGTGAGCCGACGGTGAAGGAACCGGACAAGGTCGAGTCGTGGGCGTGGTTCTCGCTCGACGCGCTCCCGTCGCCGCTCTTCGCGACGGTGCCGACCGCACTCGAGGCGTTGATCAGTGACCAACGCTCGTGGGATCTCGAGTGAGCGCTGATCAGAACGCGAAGCCGAGCTGAGCCGAACCACCGACACGCAGCGGCCCGAGCGCCGTCGCTTCCGCGCTCAACGCGATGAACGCATGCTGCATCTGAATTCGCATGCCCAGCCGACCGCCGAGCGAGAACGCGGTGCCCTGGTATTTCGCCGGCTGGCCATCGACGACCAACTGCGTGCTGATGTTCTGAAAATCACCGAGCACGTCGAAGTACGGAGTCACCCGACGCGTCGCGAACTCGAACCCGATGCCGGTGCGCACGTCCCACAGCGACACGGAGCGCACCAACACCTCGCGCGGCACGCCACCGACGTTGACCACCTGCGCGGTGTCACTCGGCCGGTAGTTCATGAACGGAAAGCGCAGACCCGCGGTGATGCGAATGCCGTCGTAGACCACGCGACTCTCGAGCGTCGCGCCCGACAACAACGTCCCCGAGAACGGATTGCCGAGGAACGGCTCGGTGATGCTCCCGGCGAACGGAGGGTCGCCCGCCTGCGAGGGCTTCAATTCGAGCGCGCGGTTGCTCTCGTTGCTCCATTGGCCGAGGTAACCGAACGAGACCTCGCCGTGCGTGCGGCCGTAGACTTTGAGCGCCCGGTTCTCCGCGCAGATGTCTTCATTTTCGCGTGACCATTCTTCTTCGCTGCACGTCGGTTGCGGTGAAGTCGCTCCACTCACGAGATGAAAAGCCAGCAGCAGCATGGTTGGGTTCATGCCGCCCGAGCAGGAGCAACCGCCGCGCCCCCGCATCCTCGCGTCGTCCCTGGGCGCTGACAGAGCCATGACCTGCGCAAGTTGCGCAACCCTGACGTACGCTCCCGCGCATGCAGCGTTGGGCGGCGCTGACTCTGATCATCCTGTCGGGCTGCGATTCCCTCACCGGACGACCGGCCATCGTGCGCGCGCTCGAGCGCAGCTGCGACGAAGGCAAGAAGGGCAAGACCGGCCTCGAGAGCAAGCTCGACTGCGGTTGCCTCATTCCTGCCATCACGGGCGACTTCACCGAAGGCGAGCTGCGTGCGCTCGCGTCCGACGCGAACTTCTTCACGGGTGAAGAGATGCAGGTGCTGATTCGCCGGCGCGGCGCGTCGTGTCTGAAGCCGCTCTCGGTCGCGCAGTGCGAAGGCAAGAAGGCCTGCGTGTGCGTCATCGAAGGGCTGTACGACGGCTTCGAAGGCGACGCGCTGTGGGACGTGGTCGAGCGCTACCAGCAGGGCCGACCACTCCCTGTCGAATTCTCCTCAATAGTCACGCGCTGTCAGAGCCAACGATGAAGCGCACTCCGTGGTGGTTCATCGCTTTCGTGGTGCTCGGCAGCACCGTCGCGCTCGCGGCTGACCGCCAACGCACCGGCGGGAGCAGCTGCTGCTCGCTCATCTGGGTCGGCATCCTGGTGTGGATTTTCCGCGCGGGCGGAGCGGACTGGTTGCGCGCGTTCGGCGCCGCGATTTTTCCCGGGCTCTTCGGCTGGTTCATCTGGAAGGACGAAGACCTCGGCACCGGCTCGCGCTGGGTGGCGCTGATTCTGGCGATTCTGCAGGTCCTCGCGTTCGTCGCGGGAATCGGAGTGGTGCTGTTCGCGGGAGCCATCACGCGCTCGATGACCGCTCCGTTGAGCGCTGAAGACCGCCGCGTGCTCTTCGAAGAGGGCTTCATGCGCCGCTGCACCGCGGCAGGCACGGATAAAGAGGTGTGCGCGTGCATCGTGCAGAACGCGAAGACGCTCGACGATTCAGATCGCAAGGAACTCGCGTTCGACCTGCAGCAGCGCTCGCTCGCGAAGTGGCTCGAGACCACGCGCACCGCGTGTCAGGCCGGCAAGCCGCCGCCGAAGGAAGCGCCGGTGAAGTCGGTGCCCACGGGGAAGGATGATCCGCTCGGGCTCCACCCGCTCTCGAACATCACCACCGAGCCGCCGGGCGCGACGGTGTTCGTCAACGGCGAGAAGCGAGGCACGAGCCCGCTCGACACGCCGCTCAACGCCACCGAGCGAAACGTCATTCGCGTCGAGCAGGCGGGCTTCTTCCCTGATTCCGTCGAGCGCACGCCGAACGCGAACGAGCACTTCACGTTGAGCTTCACGCTGAAGCGCGGCGCGACGGTGAAGGTCACCTCGGAGCCCGAGGGCGCGCGTGTGTTGGTCGGTGGGAAGGAAGTGCTCGCGAAGACGCCGGGCACCACGAGTCTGCTCGACGCTGACGTCACCGACGTGGTGGTCACGCTTGACGGGTATCAGGCGGCGAGCGAGCGGAAGCTGCTTTCGGCCGGAGAGAACGAACTGCAGTTCACGTTGGTGAAGGGCACGAAGGTGACGCTCAAGTCGACTCCGGTGGCGGCGGTCACCGTCGATGGGCTCGCGGTCGGGAGCACGCCGCTCGACGTGTGGCTCGAGCCGAAGAAGAAGCATGAGCTGAGCTTCAGCGCCGAGAACCACACCACGTTGACGAAGACGCTCAAGAACGTGCCGAAGCCCACCACGGTCGACGTGAAGCTCGTCGATGGTGAGCGGGTCGGGTTGCAGAAGCGCGTGGCGAAGGCGCAGGCGCGCTACGACTCCATCAACGCGAAGCTCGAGAAGCTGCAGGCGAAGATTGAGTCGGCGCGCGGTGACACGTCGGCGCTCGAGGCGAAGCGTGCTCCGCTGGAGCGTGAGATGGAGAAAGCGGCGACTGAGCTCGAGAAGGCTGACGCGGCGTTGAAGGCGCTCGATGAAGAGCGCGGTACTCCGCCGCCGAAAGAGCCCGAGGAATAAAGCTCCCCTCTCCCGCGAGGGAGAGGGTCAGGGTGAGGGTGAAAGCCGCACGACGCTGCGCCTGAGAGGGCACGCACGCTCGAGGCTCGGTGATCACTCGTGTCGAGGATCAGCACGGCCGCCGTGCTTCGCGTTTCACCCTCACCCCGACCCTCTCCCTCGCGGGAGAGGGGGGTTTGTTCATTTCACTTCGAAGTGTTCGCGGACCGATTCTGGCGTGACGGGCCCGAAGTGACCGGTGAAGACCTGCTTCGCTTGCGGCGCGATCTCCTTCATCACGCGCGCGATGTTCCGCTTGTTCTCTTCGAGGTCGCACATGAACAGGTGCGTCTCCGCGCCTGAGCCGACGATGCTGCCGCGAAACAAATCGCCCACCAGCAGCACGTCGCCCGCGACCACCACCACGCTCCCGCGCGTGTGACCCGGCACCAGCACCGCGCGCGCGTCGATTCCCGTCAGCGGCTTCAAGTCGAGCTCACCAGTCACGATGACGTCAGCATTCGAGCCCGTGTAGTGGCCGCTCTGATCTTCCCGCCAGCGCAGGTTGGCGATGAGCCCCTGCGGACACAGCGGCTCGTTCTGGCCCGCGAGGAACATCGGCTCGTCACCCGAGCCCAGCACCACCGGCGTTCCAAAATGCGTGTGAAAGAAACGCGCAGCACCGGCGTGGTCGGCGTGCGCGTGGCTCACCACCACGGCCTTCACCGAAGCAGGGTCGATGCCCAGCGCGCGCAGGTCGGCCTCGAGCTGCGGGCCGTTCTTCTCGTACCCGCTGTCGAACAGAAAGACCGCGGCGTCCTTCTTCACGACGTGCACGTTGGTGCTGTCGTGCGTGATGGTGATGACCTCGAGGCCATCGGGCCGCGCGAAGCGTGTCGAGCTCGCGCAACCCGAAACGAACAACAACGCGACGAGCGCCTGCTTCACACCGGCTCCGACAGCGCCGAATGCAGCACGCGCGCGAGCGGAGCGACGAGCTGCCCGACCTTCGCCTCGCTGATGGGCGACTCGCCGAACGGCACGAACGGGTCGGCGATGAGGCCGCGGTTCATCTCGACGCACACCACCTGATGCGGGAACGCCTGCGCGTAGGTCATGCCCATCGTCACCGGGTGCAGGTGGTACGTGCCGTTCTCGGTCGCGGTGACGCCGGCTTCCTTCCACGCCTGCACCGCGGCCGACACCAGTCGCGGCGCCGCGTGAAACTTTCCGTCCTTCGTCGAGCAGATGAGGTCGACCGCGGGCCGCTCGGGCCAGCGCGAATAGTTCGCCGGCTCGTACGCCACGTGGAGCGCCTTCACGATGTTCGCGTCGACCGTCTCGATGCCCACCGAGCGCGGCGCGTACGAGTGCAGCTGCAGCGCGAGCCCGTCGGAGTTGCGGCAAATCTCCTGGTACAGCCCGTCGACCACGCGGTGGTACTGCGTGTGGAGCCCCTGCAGGTACGTCGCGTCGTTCGAATCGGTGATGTACGTCGGCATCGAGCCGGTGAGGCCTTCACCCGCCTGGCCGCCGAGCACGCGATTGGTGTCGATGAACGTGCGCGGCACCAGACAGCGCGCCACCACCACGTTCACGCGATGCGCTCCGAGCGTCTTGCCGATCCACCTCGCGCCCTCGGGCGTGCCGATGTCGGTGTTGACGTAGAAGAAGTGCTCGAGCTGCGCGGGCAGCGGGCTCTTCAGCTTGCGCGCGACGGCGTCGTATTCGGACCGGCGCGTCGCTCCGTGGGGAATCTCGATGAGGAGCCAGTAGCGGTGCTCCATGCTGCGGAACACTTCGATCTCCACCACGCCTTCGATGCTGCTCGGAATCTTCGGTGTCGGCATGTCAGGCGTACTCGATGCGAATGGTCTCGATGATGGTCTTCACCGCCGCCTTCACCACGTCGGTGTCGGGGTGCCGCACGATGACGTAGCCCTCGCCCTCGTAGTGGTCCGACTTCGGCTGGCCCACCTTCGGCAACTTCGACTTCACCGCCAGCTTGCCGACGCGCGCGTTGGCTTCGGCGACTCCACTCACGCGCTGCACGCGACCGCGACCGATGCCGCGCAGGTACGCGCAGCCGACCGCGTATTTCCGCTCGAAGGGACCATCGAACGCGTTGTCGGTGATGGCGCGCGCCCACGCCCGGTACATGTCGGCGTCGTGCCCGAAGCCCATCATCTCGACGAAGTTGGCGCCCGGAGGACGCGCGGCGATTTCACCGATGGCCAGTGAGCCGTCGTCGCGACGGAACCATTCCATGTGCGTGAAGCCGGTCGCGAGCCCGAGCGCCTTGATGGCCTGCCGCCCCATCGCGCGCGCGTCGTCGAGGTCCGGAGTCAGCTGCCGCGGCTGCACCACCGCCCACTGGATCCACGGGTTCTCGATCACCTCGAGCGGGCCCGGGTAGTAGCGGCTCACGTTCTCGAACAACACCTTGCCGCGCACCGTGATGGTGTCGAAGCAGTACTCGCGCCCTTTGAGGAACTCTTCGCCGAGCGTGGGGTTGTCGGGCCGCGGATGAATCGCGGCGATGACGCCCTGCAGCTCTTCGAGGTTCTTGATGCGCCACGTCGCCTTGGTGCCGGCGCCCGCGGGCGGCTTGATGACGATGGGGAAGCCGACCTGCTGCACGAACGAAATCGCGTCGGCCAGCGAGGTGATGACCTTGTGGCGCGCGCACGGAAGACCCGAAGCGCGCAGCGCGTCCTTCATGCGGCCCTTGTCGCGAAACAGAATCGGCGGTCTTCGCGTCGGTCCCGGGAATCTTGAAGTGCGCGCGCGCCTCGGCGAGCGGCACCTGCAGCGGCTCGAGCACGCCGACGATTTGATGAAGCCCGCCGTACTTCTTTCGCACCTTCTCGCAGCCTTCGATGATCTGCCGCGAATCGAACGCGTCCTGCACCTTCACGAAGTTCGCGAACGGTTTCGCCGCGGCGCCAGTGGGCGGCTTCTGCACGAGGCCGATGAGCCGCACCGCCTTCAATTCCGAGAACGCGCGGGCGAAGCGAATCGAAGCTTCGGCGGGGTAGGGCACGACGAAGACGACGGTGCGCATGCCGCGGTGACTACTACAGTGCGCGCATGATCGAACCAATGCTCTCCGCGCAGCAGCCGAACGACGCGAGCGCGAAACCTGCGCCAGCGTGGGTCGCGGTGGGGAGCGCGCTGTTGATGGTCGGACCGATGCCCTTCGCGCTCGCGCTGCTCTTCTTCTTGCTGCGTCGCGGAGGCTTGAGCGGCCTGGCCGAGATGTTCGTCGAGGGCGGCGGCTTCAGCTACGGCGTGCTGCTCGCGGGCATCGTCGCCACCATCGCGTCGGCCGTCGTGGCGTTCCTCGGAGCGCGACGCGGCACCTTCCCCGCGACCGCGAGCGGCCTGGTGTGGCTGCTGGTGCTGCTCGTCTCGTTCCTCGGCGCGAAGAGCAGCCTCGACGCGGTGATGGCGGCGATGAGCGCGGTCTCTCCGGCCGATCGCGCGACGATTCTCGCGGGGAGCATCAGCGAGTTGCTCTCGCTGCAATTGCTCGCGTCGAGCGTCTGTCTGATGGCGTGCTTGTCTGTCGCGCTCGGTCAAGGCCTCGCGGTCCTCGGTGGTCCGAATCGTCTGGCCGCCATGCTCGGCGCGCTCGGCTTCCTGGCGCTCACGGTGTCGATGGGCGGTTCGCTGCTGACCGCGGTCGAGCTGCGCGAGGGCTTCCGCGCGGTCGCCATGGTGTCGCCTGATCAGAAAGCCGAAGTCCTCTTCCAGGTGGCGCTGGAAGCGTCTCGCTTCGATCGCTTCGGCGCCCTCGGCACGCTCGCGGCCATCGGCCTCGCGGTGGTCGGTGGAGTGGTCGTCGCGCAGCGCGAACGTCGCGCCGGCATTCTCGCGGCGGCTGCGCTGCTCGTCACCGCGGTCGGGTTTCGCGGCGTGCTGCTCCTCACCGAGCGAACGCTGAGCTCGGCTGACTTGAACAGCGTGCTCGCCACCACGGATCCACTCGTGCGGCTCGCGGGTCTCTCGCGTCCCGAGGGGTACGGCTACCCGCAGTACTTGAGCGGCAGGAGCTGCGCCGAAATCGCCGAGGCGATCGACCGGCACGCCGACATCGAAATGGGCGGCCCCAATTCTTCACTCGGCATCGCGCTGGAAGCCTCGCTCACACGAGAGCAGTTGCTCTGCGCGTTCTCCGCGGCGCACGCGCGCGGGTACTCGGCCGTCATTCTCGTGGGCGCGGGCCCGCCGCGCGTCATGCCGAAAGACTTCCCCGCACTCCTGCGCCCGTTCTTCGCGCTCTTTGCCGACACCGAAAGCTACGCGCCGGTGAAGCTGCACTTCGACGACGAGACGAAGCCCGTCGACGTGGCGACGTTGATCAGCGGAGGCGTCGAGCTGGCGCGGGTTGATCAACCGGTGAAGACCTTCTCGCCGCCGCAAAGCCCCTCGCCGTTCACGCTCATCGACCTTGCCCCCGCGCGCTGCGAGTGGAAGTCAGACATCGCGTCCCTCGCCAACGGAGCCGCCGCTGCCGCTGCCAACGGCAGTCTGCTGACGCTCGTCGTCGAGCGGCCCGCGTCAGAGAACTGACACGAGTTCGCGCCGCACGTGGCGCGTTAGCTGATCCACGTGTCGTTCCCAGGTCGCCTTGGGCAATGGGTGTGGAACACCTTCTTGCCGCCTCATGAAGCGGACAGCCGCGGGCGCAAGCTCATCGCCTTGCTGCTGACGTTGTGTGTGGTGTGTGCGGCGTCACTCGTGGTGCAGGCGTTCCAGGGCCTCGCCTTCGCCGCGGGTGGCACGCTGGGCATGTTGTTGGTGTGCATGCTCGCGCTCATCGGTCATCGCCGGGGCGTGTCGCGCGCGCTCATCGTCTCCATCGTCATCACCATCGGCATCGGTGTGTGTGGAGCGATGGCGCTCGCCGCCGGGCGTGAAGGCATCGGCTCGCTGATGTGGATGCCGGTCGCTCCGCTGCTGGCGTTGGCGACGTCAGGGCGCAAGGCCGGCTGGGCCACGCTGGTCGCGGCCATCGTCGTCTCGACCGCGGTGTTGATGTTGATGGACCGCGACGTCGTTCCCGCTGCCGCGCTCGAGGCCCACCCGCTCAATCGCCGCATCACCACCGTCTTCTTCGTGTGCACCGCCATCTTCCTCGTGGCGCGCGCGTACGAAATCGAAACCGAGAAGGCCATCGAGGCGCTGCGCTCGAAGAACTTGAAGCTCATCGCCGCGCAGCAGGAATCAGAGCGCGCCACGCTCGCCAAGAACCAGTTCCTCGCGACCATCAGCCACGAGCTGCGCACGCCGCTCAACGGGCTCATCGGCATGGCCGCCGCGCTCGCCGACGAGCGTCGCCCCGAGCGCCTCGAAGAAGGTCTGCGCATCGTGCGCACCAGCGCCGACACGTTGCTCGCGGTCATCGACGACGTGCTCGACTTCTCGAAGATCGAAGCTGGCCGTCTCTCGCTCGAGTCGATTCCACTGTCGGTCGCTGCCGAAGCCACCTCGGTGGTCGAGCTGTTCCGCGTGAGCGCCGAGCAACGCCGCAACACCCTCGCGCTGCGCATCGCGCCCGAGGTGCCGGAGTGGTTGCGCGGCGACCCGACGCGTCTGCGCCAAATCGTCCTCAACCTCGTCGGCAACGCGGTGAAGTTCACCGAGGGCGGTCTGATTCAGCTGCTGCTCACGATGGAAGGTGAGCGCGTGCGGCTCGACGTGAAGGACACCGGCGAGGGCATGACGCCCGAAGTGCTGGCGCGCATCGGAGCTCCGTTCGTGCAAGCCGACGCCTCGACCACGCGTCGTCATGGCGGCACAGGGCTCGGCCTCGTCATCACGCGGCGGCTCATTGACGCGATGGGCGGAGAGCTGCGCATCGCGAGCACTCCCGGAGCAGGCAGCACCTTCACCGTGCTGTTGCCAGTGGTGGTGTGTGAGAGCCCGACGCCTCGCGCTTCGAACGCCCAGCGCACCGCGCGGCTCTCGATTCTGGTGGTCGACGACAACACCGTGAATCAGCTCGTCGCGCAGCGGCTGCTGCAGCGCCTGGGGCACGAGGTCACGGTGGCCAACGACGGCGCCGAGGCGCTGCGCGTCGTTCAGCAGCGACCGTTCGACCTCGTGCTGATGGACTGCCACATGCCCGTGATGGACGGCTACGAGGCCACACGGCAACTGCGCGCGCGCGGCCTGACGATTCCCATCTTCGCGCTCACTGCCGCCGTTTCGTTCGAAGACCAGGCGGAGTGTCTGCGCTCCGGCATGAACCGCGTGCTGACCAAGCCGCTGCGGGTCGATCATCTGCACGAGGCGTTGAACTCCGTCGAGCCGAGCGCCGCCGCGGCCTGACTTCGTGACGAGTCAGGACGAAGGTGTCACCGTGCGGTGATGTTCGCTTCACTCGTCGCCGCGACCCTGTTGCTCGCCGCTCCGCCGACACCTTCGGGCAAGGGCAAGCCCGTCACGCTCTCGCTGCGCGGCGTCACCGCGGAGCAGGTGCTGACGCTGCTCGGCACGGTCGCGCATCTCAACGTCGTGGTGCTCGATCGCTCGCGGCGCACGGCGTTCGACCTCGAGGTGAAGGACAAACCGTGGGACCTCGTGTTCGACGACGTCGTGAAGCGCGCGGGGCTCGCGACGAGACGCGGCGGCAATCTGGTGCTGGTCGACACCGAAGAGAAGTTGGCGAAGCGCGCGCCGATGAAGAGCAAAGGGAAGAAGCTCAACCTCACGACTGCCGGCGCGACGTTCGACGAAGTCGCGGCGCTGCTCGAAGACCGCGAGCTGCAGGTGCCGAATGGAAGCGACGGCACGCTCACCGTGCGCTGGTCGAACCTTCCCGTCGATTTCATCGCGCAGCTGGCGACCGAACTCACCGCGAAGGGCGACGAAGCGCGCGGCCGCCTGATGCCGATGCTGCCGAACGTGCCGCCGTGCAAGTCGATGAAGGCGGCGCAGGGCTCGTTCACGTTGCGCGCGGTGATGAGTGGGGACGCGAAACCCGCGGCCGTGGTGCGTGACGACAAGGGCAATTTCTATCTGGTGCATCGTGGTGACTGTCTGGGGCCCGAAGGTTCGGTGTCGCGCATCGCTCGCGACTCCATCGCGACGAGCAACGAGATGGTGCTGTCGTTGGGGCAGGGGCCGATGCCGGCGCCTCCGCCCGAGCCGATGAGCGAGGAAGACCAGAAGGCGTACGACGAGATGTTGAAGGAGCTGGAAGCGGGCGAGGGTAACGTCGCGCCCCAATGAACGTCGTCTTCCTGGCGCCGAGTTACCCCCCCGAAATGCAGCAGTACACGCGCGGCCTCGCGGAGGTCGGCGCGAACGTCTTCGGTGTGGGCGATACGCCGCGCCGGGGGCTCCCGCAGTCGTTGAAGCCGCACCTCGCCGATTACCTGCAGGTGCCGCGCATCATGGACGAGAACGACGTCATCAAGCGCGTCTCGGCGTGGCTGCGCGGCCGCCAAATCGACCGCGTGCTCAGCAACTGGGAGCCGCTCGTCATCCTCGCCGCCAGACTGCGTGAGCGTTTTGGCCTGCCGGGCATGACGGTCGACCAGGTCACCGGCTTTCGCGACAAGCAGCTGATGAAGGACCGCGTGAAGGCGGCCGGGTTGCGCGTGCCCTACGCGTTCAAGGTGAAGACCGAGCGCGAGATTCGCGAGGCCGCCGAGCGCATTGGCTACCCGCTCATCTTGAAGCCCATCGCCGGAGCAGGCAGCGCCGACACCTACAAGGTGAGCAGCAAGCCCGAGCTCGAATCGGCCATCGCGGCCATGCGGCACGTCGAGGTCGCCAGCTGCGAGGAATACATCGACGGCGAGGAATTCACCTACGACACGGTCTCCATCGGCGGGAAGCCGGCGTACGAAAACGTCGCCGCGTACCTGCCCAAGCCCCTCATCGCCCGCAGCGAAGAGTGGATTTCGCCGGTCATCATCACGGTGCGCGACATCGAGCAGCCCAAACTCCGCGCGGGCATCACGCTGGGCCGCAAGGTCTTGAAGGCGCTCGAGATGGGCGACGGCTTCACCCACATGGAGTGGTACCTCACCAACAAGGGCGAGGCGGTGTTCGGCGAGATTGGGTGCCGGCCGGGCGGGGCGCACCTCGTCGACCAGATGAACTACACCGGCGACATCGACCTGTTCCGCGAGTGGGCGCGCGTCGCCTGCTGGCGCTCGTTCGAGGCGAGCACCAGGCGCAAATACAACGCGGGAATCATCTTCAAGCGCGCGCTCGGCCAGGGCCGCATCACCCGCATCACGGGATTGCGCGAGTACCTGCGGCGGTTCGGTGACTGGGTGGTCGAGGAGCAGCTGCTGCGGCCCGGGACGCAGCGCCGAAACTGGAAGCAGACGTTGTTGAGCGACGGACACCTCATGGTGCGCCACCCGAACTGGGACGAGGCGTACAAGATGAGCTTCGCCGCGGCGACCGACGTCACGCTCTACGCGGGCGGCTGAACACAGCTGTGGCTGAACTCCCGCTCCTCGCGAAACGCGGAGCGGGTCGGGTGAAGGGTCGAGTCGATTTCTGCGGCTGATCAACCTCGGCACTGCGGCTGCATGTGCGCGAGCCACCCATGCTCTCCTCACCTCGCAGCACCCTGGTCGTGTCGCTGTTCGTCCTCTCCTCTTTCGCCGCGCGCGCTGAAGGTCCTGCGCTGACCGCCGCGGCCGCTTCACTCAAGACCGCGCAGGAACACTTCGCCCAGTGCAAGAACGGGAAGCTCCAGTACGAGTTCGAAGGAGCGCTCGCTCGCCTCGAGAGTTCCCGCCGTCAGCTCGAGAAGGGCCGCCGCGAAGCCGAATCGGTCCGCCGCTCGCTCGAGAGCGTCCGCCAGCGCATCGAGGCCGCGCATCAGCTCAAGCACTCGTCTTCGGCCGAACGCGAGGCGAAGGAAGCGCAGTACCAGCAGTCGCTCGCGAAGGAATACCTGGAGCCGATGAAGGCGGTGCCGCCGCTGATGGAGACCTACGTGGCGGGCATCAACCGCTACTCGGCGGTGATGGAGAAGTACGCGGCGTTCTGCGGCTCGAGCGGCATCACCTCGGCCTCGGCGCGCACCTTCGTCGGTTCGCTCGAAGCCGACATCGCGTCGCTGACGACCGATTCGCAGACCTTCGTCGCAACCGCTCGCAAAGCGGCCGCGTCGGACGTCGCGGGTCGATAACCTGAGTTCGTTGAAGCTCCGCGTCGCCGCTGCCGTCGCCTTCGTTCTGCTGCTCGGAGCGGCGGCTGTGCTCTACGCCGCCGACTTCGACGGAATTCCCGACGACGGCCCGGTGCCGGTGCCGATGCTCGCGGCGTTCCTCTTTCACCTGCGCAATGACGACGTGCGCACGCTGTGGCTCCTCGCCTGTCTCGCGTACGTGCTGCCGCCGCTGCTCACCTCGACGCGAAGTACGCGCGAGGGTCTGCTCACGTCGGGCGCGGTGATGGCCGCCTCGCTCTGCCTGCTCCGACTGCCCGAGGGAGCCCACACCGACTACGTGCCGACGTTCTCGGTCGAGCTGCTCGTCGAAGGTCTGGTCTGGCTCGTGGGCCTGAGTGCAATCGGAGTGGGCCTCGGCACGCTGGTGCGGCTCACACGTGTTGATCGATCAAAATCGGGTTCCCATCAGGGTCGATCAACATGAAGTGAGCGGGCCCCTGGCTCGACTCATCAGCTGCCGGACTCGGAGCCAGCCCCGCACGCTTTGCTTCCTTCTGCAGCTCACGCACGTCGGTGAACGACGGCAGCGTCTTTCCGTTCGCGTCCCAGCCCGGGTTGAAGGTGAGCATGTTGCGCTCGAACATCCCTTTGAAGAGGCCAATCTTCGTCGTGCCGTTCTGCATCACGAGCCACGCCTTGCCGTCTCCGTTGCCGGGCACGAAGCCGAGCTTCGAATAGAACGCGCGCGAGGCGTCGAGGTCCTTCACCACCAGACTCAGCGAAAAGTTTCCAAGGTTCATGCGGGCGCTTCTACGTTTCGCGCGGCATGGGCGACTTGTCGGATCTTGCGAATCTCGACTACGCGAGCCGAATCAATCGCGTCATCGACCACGTGACGCGGCACCTCGACGAGCCGCTCAAGCTCGAAGAACTCTCGAAGCTCGCGGCGTTCTCTCCGTTTCATTTCCACCGCATCTTCCGCACGCAGGTCGGCGAAACGCTGCACGACTTCGTCAAGCGAACCCGGCTCGAACGCGCGCTGTATCTGCTCTCGCACACCAAACGGTCGATGACCGACATCGCGCTCGAACTGGGCTTCGCGTCGAGCAGTGATTTCTCGCGCAGCTTCAAGGCGCACTTCGGAACGCCGCCACGCCGCTTCGACCTGCAGAAGTGGCGTGAGGACGGCCGCGCGAAGTTGACGAAGGTGCCGCTCGCGAAGCACGACGACGGGTTTTCGGTGCGGCTGCGCGAGCTTCCAGCGCGGCGCGTGGCGTACGTGCGCGTCTTCCGCCCGTTCGAGCCCGGTCGCGTCGAGAAGGCCGCGTCGCAGATGGTCGCGTGGGCTCGCAAACGGAAGCTCGAGCGTCAGCAGTGGCTCGGCTACCAGTGGGAAGAGCCCGAGCTCGTGCCGCTCGAGAAGTGCCGCTACGACGTGGGGCTCGAAATCGCGGAAGACGTAGTGCTCGACGAGCCGGTCAGCGAGACGCGCTTCCCGGCGATGACGGTGGCGGAGCTGAAGTTCTCTGGCTCACTCGAGAAGGAAATTCGCGCGTTCGAGTGGCTGTACGGCGAATGGCTGCCGAAGAGTGGCCGGGTGCCCGCGCATCAACCCGCGTTCGAAGCGTGGGACGGCTTGCCGTTCGAGCACGGAAACGAGCACTTCGAGCTGCGGGTCCAGCTCGCGGTGGTCAAATCTCCAACTGCAACACCGGCGCGACGCTCGCGGGCTGCGGCGCGGTCGGCAGCACGGTGATGGGCCGTCGCGTGAGCTCGTGGTTGTAGCGGGACACCAGCTCGAACATCTGCACCTGCGATTTGATCAACGCCGGCAGGCCGATGAAGGTGATGACCAGCCCGACCACCGTGACGGCCGACGCTGCAATCATCGCGGCGATCATCACCGTGGTGGAGATGCCGACCGCGAGGTTGATGACCGGCAGGATTCCAACGGTGAGCGCTCCGGTGAGTTCGACGACGGTACCGATGGCCGTCCACCGCATGCCACTGCGGTAGTTGTCCTGCACCGAGCCCGCGAGCGTGTGGAGCTCGGGGAGCAGCGAGAACGCGCTCGGGAAATCGTCGTCGTCGACGTTGAAGGTGCGGCTGCCCTGGCGAATGCGGCGCGGCGCGTTGAAGGCCTCGAAGGTGACGAGGTGATCATCGATGAACGAGCGCACGGCGACTGCTTCCGGCGGCTCCACCTGCACGGGAATGGGGTGGAGCTGCGAAACCACCACGGCGAGCGCGAGCGAAAGCACGCCCTCGCGACGTGCGTGCGACTGCGACATTCACTTCGTCAGTCCGAGTTCCTTCGCGGCGAGCAGGTAGTCGCCCAACCACGCGAACTCACCTTCGAGCCGTTCCTTCGCGCTCACCGCCGCGAGGACGTTTCGCCCCGCGTCCTGCTGGCCGACCGCCGCGAGCAGCCGCGCTGCCGTCACGTTCGACGCGAACGGGTGCGAGCGCCGCGCGAAGACGCCGACCGCGTCGGCATCGACCGTGTGTTCGAAGAACCCGGCTCTGGCGTCACCGAATTGCGCCACCATGCGCGCCGCAATTCGGCGGCTCAGGTCGACGTACTTCGCGTCATTCGTCGCCGCGCCGAGTTGGGCGTACGCGAGCCCGAGCCACGCGGCGTCCTCGAGCAAGAATGGGCCCTTCTCGCTGCTCTTCGCCTCGTGCTTCACGCTGCCGTCGGCGAGCACGTGGGTCTGCGCGAGCCGGTCGGCCGCTTTCCGCGCGGCGTCGAGCACCGTCGCGTCACCACTCGCCTTCGCGAACGCGATGAGCCCGAGCAATGCCTTGCCGTTCTCCGAGGCGTAGACGTGCGTGTCGACCCACGGAACGCCGAGCTTGCGCCGCTGCGCATCGTCGAGCGCGTAGTACGTGTGACCGTCGACGAACGGCTTGCTGCGGTCGTGCGCGTTCAAGTCGGCGTCCTGGTTCACGTAGAAGTCGCCCTCGGGTGAACGCAGGAAGGTCGTGACGTAGCGGTACAGCGCGCGCGCGTCGTCGAGGTGCTGCTGCTTCTTCGTGGCTTCGTAGCCCTGCGAGTACGCGACGAGGTTGGCCGCCTGGTAGCTGATCAACTTCTCGAAGTGCGGCGAGTTCCAGTCGGTGGCGCCGCTGTACTGCGAGAGGCCGCCCCACACCGGGTCGATGAGCGCGCGCTGTTTGCCGAGCGTGAAGTCGGCGCGCGCGAGTGACTCCTTCGAGCCTTCGGCGAGCGACCACTGCACGTTCATGCCCACCGGCGTCTTGCGCTTCAGACCCCAGCTGCCCTCGTTCTCGTCCCAGAACCAGTCGAGGCGCTGCTTCGCGTATTCAACCGACTGGTTGAGTACGGCGCGCTTCACGGGAGCCGGTTCGGGCTTCGCCTCGAGCAGCTTCTTTGCGTCGAGCGTCTTCAGAATGCCGAGCAGCTTCTCGGGCGGCAGGTAGCCGCGGAACTTGCCGAGTTCTTCGGCGTCGGGGCTCAAGAGAATCGTGGCCGGCCACCCCCAGTCTCCGTAGCGGTCGGCGATGTCGGGCCGCTCGTCGATGTCGACGCGAATCGTGATGGCGTTCGCCGCGAGCCACGCCCCGACCTCGGGGTCGCGGTAGGTCGTCTCGTCCATCACGTGGCACCAGTGGCACCACTCCGCCGCGCAATCGATGAGCACGACCTTCTTCTGCTTCTTCGCGAGCGCGAACGACTCGGGCGCGTACGCGAGCCATTCGAACTTCTGTGCGCTCGCGGTCTGACGCGCGACCGCGATGTCTTCAGTCGCAGTCGGAGCAGCCAGCAGCAGACTGATCAGCACCAGCGTCATGGCGTCGAACTGTACGCACGGCGCGCCCTCGCGGATTGCACTTCGCAGGCCACTGGCGTGTCAGGCGCGCATGGGCTTCCTCGGAAAGTTGTTCAAGAGCGATCCACCGCGTGACGCCGTGAAGACCTCGGTGCAGCACAACTCCGACGGTTCGCAGACGGTGCGCACCGAGTTCTCGCTCAAAGGCGGCGACACGCGGCCCGTGCGCGACGACGTGGTGACGCTCTTCGACGACGCGCTGCAGTCACTGGGCGGCAACGTGATGCACGCCATGGACCCCTCGCGCCTCTTGAGCTTCGAGCACGGCGGTCCGCCCATCTGGAGCGTGGGCATGGTCGAGCTTCCTTCCTACACGTTGCTCATGACGTACGGCTTCAGCCACGCGCTCTCTCCCGAGAAGTTTCGCGAAGGCCTGATGCACGAGTTCAGCTTCGCGGTGCCGAAGGGAACGCCGCTGTCTCCGTGGGCCGACGCGTTTCTGCGCCACCAGGCGCGCTACGTGCTCACGCAGGGGAGCGACATTCGCCCCAACGACTGCGTGCCGTTTCGCGGCGTGGCGATGACGCGCATTCCGTTTCAGCCGGCGCACCACGCGATGATGCCCGACAGCTCACTGGTCGGAATGCTCGCCACCATCGACCCGGTGCTGCCGCGCATCGACACGCCGCACGGGGCCGTCGAAGTGCGACGTCTGGTGTGCATCGACTCGCGCGAGCTCGACCGCGCAGAGACGTGGAGCGCGAAGGGCTTCCTCGAGGAGCTGCGCAAGGCCGACCCGCTGCTGCTCTCTCCGCTGACGCGCCGGTGTCTGCTCGACGATGCGGGCTTCGGCGCCACCGTCGAGAAGCGGTTCGCGAGCGAAGGCAGCGACATCGACGCCGCGTTGTTCGACCTGGTGTGGGACGAGACGCAAGACGGCGTCGAGCTGCACCTGCCGGAGAGCAAGCAGGGCGCCGAGCGATTCGCCAACGCGCTGCGCGGGCGTGTCGGGTTCGGTCGCAAGCTGGTCGCGTTCTCGATGCACGCGCCGCCCATCGTCTTCACGCCGGGAGTCGCGCAGGTGGTGCTCACCGAGCGCTCACTCGAGATTGGCGGAGACCTCTCGGCCGGAGCGCCCGCGCAGATTCTCAGCGCGCTGCTCGCCGGGGAAGCCAGCGTGCGGCTGCCGCTCTGAGCGGCGCGAAGTTCGCGACCAGTGGGTTGAGCGGAGTCCCGGCCTGACCGATGCCGAACTCCGTCGCGTCTTCGCACTGCGCTTCGAAGGTGCCGAACAACCGGTCCCACACGATGAACACGCCGCCGAAGTTCTTGCCGCGCAGTCGCGGGTGATTGCTGTGGTGGCCGCGGTGCAGGAACGGCGAGTTGAGCAGCCAGCCCGCGCGGTCGAGCGCTCGCGGCGTGCGCGAGTGCAGAAGAAAGATGAGCCCCGTGTGGAGCAGGTACGCGGGGAAGTACGTCTTGAACGGCACTCCGACGACCGCGAGCACGAGGTGGAAGGTGAGCACGCTGAGCGGCGCGAACATCGAGGTGCGCAGCGAGACCGACGTGTCGCAGATGTTCGACTGGTGGTGCACCGCGTGAATCGCCCACAGCGCGGGCAGGCGGTGTTCGGCGCGGTGCTGCCAGTAATAGAGGACGTCGAGCGCCACGAAGGTGAGGGCGAACGTGAGCGGCGTCGAAGGGAAGGTGCCCCAGGTGTGCGCGCTGATGAGCCGGTAGACCGCCATCACCACGCCGCCGGTGACCAGCCCGACCGCGCCGGTCAGCGCTCCGCACGCCCAGTTCGAGAACCGCTGCTTCCACACCGTGTTCGCTTCCATGACGTGCATCAACGCACGGCGGAGCAATCAGGTCTGGTTACGAATTCATGCTTCGTTGATGACTGTTGGTAATCGATGCGTCAAGGGCAGGTGCGGGTCGTCTTGCAGAACGCGCCGTCGACGCAGGTCTCACCCGCGTTGGCGCAGCCGCCGTCGGTGCCGCAGCTGTCGAAGCACGAGTACTCGCAGGTCTTCTGGGCGTTGCAGGCCCACTCACCGACGCAGCGAAGCGGCGCGTTCATGCTCGCGTTGCAGTCGCACGTGGTGTTGCACGGGCCGGCGGTGGTCGAAGGCCGACAGCCACAGCCACCGGGGAACACGTCGAGCAGCAACACCGCCACACCGAGCAGAATCGTGCGCACCCGCACTTCGTAGTCGATACTTCGCGTCCATGACCCGAATCCTCATCTCTGCGTTGGTGTGCTTCGTCTTCTCGGGCTGCGGTGCGCTGGGCTCGGCGGCTTGTGACTTCCGCGCCGATGCCGGAGCGATGCACACCGAAGATCGCTGCCAGGAGCGCGTCGACTCGCTCGCGGCCGCGGCGTTCAAGGGCACCTGTTCCGTCGCGCAGGGCGTGTCGTCGGACGGCAAGTGTCCGCGCACCGGCTCGGTCGGTGGCTGCGAAGTCGGAACGCAGGGCGACGGCAGCAAGGTGAACGACTGGTTCTACCCGCCGAAGACGCGCGCCGACGTGCAGAGCTCGTGCATGAGCGACAACGGCAAGTTCCTCGAGCCCTGAGTCACAGCACGCAGCCCGCGACGAAGTTGCCTTCGGCGAGCATCGCGTTGCGCGCCTGCGCACGTTCACGTTCCCAGAAGCAGAGCGTGTCGCCTTCGCGCAGGTAGCCGTATTGGTAGAAGGTCGGGTTCGCGTTGTTGCGCAAGATGGACAGCGGGTCCGGGTCCCACAGCGCGCGGCGACGCCGGGCAACGATTTCTTTCGCGCGCGCGAGTGACGCGTCGGCTGAGTTGAGCAGCGCCGTGTCGTTCGCCACCGTCGCGCCGAACAGCGCGTGAATGAACGCCATGCGCGTCGCGGTGATTTGAATTCCATCTTTGAGTTCGGCGAGCACCGGGTCGTCGCCGGGCAGTGAGTCGGCTTCGCTGGCCAGCACCGCGAGCTCGTCGGCGTGCACCTTCAGCTTCGCGACCACGCGCGTGCGGAAGTCTTCGCGAGTGGTCGGCATCATCGCCACCACTTCGCTGAATTCCGGCCGGTCGGGCTGACTGAAGATGCCGAGTTGATCACCCGTGTCGATGATCTGATCTCTGCTCGCCGCGTACGCCGCGAGCCGCTCGAGAATCAGCGCGCGGTGCTGTGCTTCGCCGAGCCGGCTGATCAACGACGCGGCCTTCGTGCCATCGGCACCCCAGCCCGCGTACACGTCGCGCACCGAGTCGTCCCACGCGGCGCCCTTCGTGTAGCTCATGCGCAACGTCGTCGCGTCGGTGAGCCAGTAGCCCCATTCCCACCCCGAGCTGAACAAGATGTGGTCGTCGAGCTCGCCGGCGAGCGCGAGCTGCGTGAGGTCGAGGTGCCGCGAGCGCACGTACACCGGAGCGAACAGCGGAATGTTGATGTCGAAGGCCACCCAGTACGCCGACTCCGGGTAGTAGCCCGCGCTCTGGCCCGCTCGCAGTCGCGCCTCGAGGAACGCGCGGTGCTCGTCGAACTGGTCGTGCAGGTACGCGAGGCCCGCGTCTTCGTAGAGGTTGAACCACATCGTGGTGTGAACCCACGGCACGATGGCCGGGTTCGCGTAGCGCACGAGGAAGTAATAGAGCTGCCGCGTTCCCATGTAGTCGACGCGCAGGTTGTCGAAGTTGCCGACGTGAATCGCGGCGCTGACGGCCACTCCGGGTGACACACGCTGCATCGCTGCGTACGCGCTGTCGACTTCAGCCACGAAACGCGCCGGCTCCGCTCCGAAGAACTCACCGAAGCTGAGCGCGATGAGGTCGAACCCGCCGCTGTCGTCGAGGAGCAGATGCAGCCGTCGCTCCATCTCGGGAATCGGGTCGCCGCTCGTGTCGTCGATGAGGTCGAACGCGTTCTGCAGGTTGCTCTGGCCGAAGAGCTGAATCGCGATGCCGGTCTTCACTCCGTGCGCGTGCGCGAAGTCGACGATGGCCCTGGTGTGCGGCTTCCACTTCGCGAGCGTGTCGGCCTTCATGATGTCGTCGAGCGCGCACCACTCGAGGAAGTTGCCGCGGTTCTTCACCAGGAAGTCGATGGTGCGCTTCGCTCCGTCGAGGTTGCCTTCGCCGGGAATCCAGAAGTCGTAGAGCGTCTCGATGGGGTGGAGCGTGTGCAGATGCAGCCCGCGCCGCCGCTTCACCTCGGGCGTGAAGGTGCGGTTCAACGCGTCGGCCGGAGCGCTCGCGAACTCGGCCGGCTTCTTCGTGAAGCGCGGGTGCGGGAAGCGGTAGCCGAGCGCTTCGAGCGCGTTCCACAGCGCGTACTGCCGCCCGAGCACTCCGCCGCCCTTCGCGTGGAGCAACGTGCCGCTGCCTTCGAGCCGGTAGCACTCATCGCAGAGCTCGCTCGACGTGCTGAGCGCGATGACTACGCCCGCGCGCGACGCGAGCTCCGCGGTGGGATTGCCGACCACCTTCACGTGAATGCGCTCGTCCCCGACGAACGCGACGCCGTCGTTGATGAGCGCGGCGTCTTCGGCCGAGGCGAGCAGCGTGAGCCCGGGCTCGTTGATCTTGCACGCTGTGATCAGCACAGCGCTCAGCACGTACATCAGTCGCATGATGGTGCGGTTGTACTCAGCGGGAGCGGTCGCGTGGCGAGTCAAATCTCACTCGCGCAGACGGAGCGGCGAGCCAGAAACGCGCCGCTATTCAATTCAGTACAGATGCTGAATTCCATCGTCGGCTTTCCAATGTCCCTCTTGTCGCGGCAGCTTGCGTTCGACGCGAGCGGGTTCGACAAGCGCTACCCGTGCTCCTGGTTGGTGTGGGAACTCAGCGGTTGGACGCCACCCGAGGCGAGCGCTGATCAGAGCGTGGTCGACACGCGGCACGACGCGGAGTCGCGCCCGGTGAACGGAGATCCTCTCTGCTTCCCGCTGCGCCGTGGAGATCGCCTGCAGATTGGCCGCGCGGCGGAGAACGAAATCGTGGTGTCGGATGCCACGGTCTCGCGAACGCACGCGGTGCTCGAGAAGAAGGGCGAGCTGTGGCACCTCAGCGTCGCAGCCGACGGCGCGAGCACGCGCGTGGGAGACATCGTGGTGCAGCCCGGCTCGGTGATTCTGCTCGGCAGCGGAGACGGTCTCGAGCTCGGTGGCGCGCGGCTGACGTTCCTCGACTCCAGCGCCTTCCGCGTGCGCGGCGCGACGGCGATGCTCCGCGCCGCGGGTCGTTGATCAGCTCACCGACGTCACGCTCAGCACGCGCTTCTTGCCCGCGAGCGTGAGTTCGACCTCGTCACCGTCGCGCTTGCCCATCAACGCACCGCCCAGTGGAGAGACGGGCGTGAGCACCTGCACTCCGCCCTTCAGCTTGGTGCCGCCGCCTTCGGGCGCGAGGTAGTAGCGCAGCGTCTCGCCGTCTTCGTCTTCGGCTTCGACCAGCGCGCCGGCCTTCGCCACGTCGGTCTTCGCGAGCGACATCGCTCCGGTGGCGGCGAGACCTGCCTTCAAGGTCTCGATGCGCATCGCCTGGCCACGCGCGAGGTAGCTCTGCTCGAGCGCGCGCGTGTCCTTGTCGTTCTCGGGCTTCGCTTCTTCGTGCGTCGCCGCTTCACGCGTGTCGGCGTGCGCGGCCTCGAGCGTGGCGAGCGTCTTCTCGAGCGTCGCCACCAGCTCGGCCTTCAGCGCCTTCTTGTCGAACTTCACTCGCGCAGCTGCGCCTCGAGCAGATCGCCCGCAATCTTCAGGAAGTTCTCTTCGGTCAACACGCCGACCAGCTTGCCGTCCTGCAACACGGGCAGACAGCCGATGCGATTCTTCCGCATCAGGTGAATCGCCTCGAGCGTGAGTGTGTGCGGGCCGACGCTCATCACGTCTTTCTTCATCAGCTCGGAGACGCTGATGTCCTTCGTGTGGCCACCGTCGGCGAGGAAGCGCAGCACCGCGCGGTTGCTGATGAGACCCACCAGCCGATGCTCTTTGTCTTCCACCGGCACGTAGCGGACCTTCTCGCTCGACATGATGTGCGCCACGAGATCGACGGCGTCGTCGACTTCGACGGTGAAGAGGTCAGTGGTCATGAACTGCTCGACCCGCTGGTAGGTGTGCTTGGTCGCGCCTGCTTCGCTCAAGTGTGCTTGCTCCCACTCTGACACCGGTTTTCCAGAACGCTGTCGCGCCAACGTCGCCGCCACCAGCGCGCTCGCTCGCTGGCCCGCGCTACCTTCGTCCTTCATGCGCTGCAGCGAGCCGGTGAGCCAACGCGCTCCGGTGCGGCCGGTGCGCACGCGCTGCTCGATGATGCCGAGGTACCGCTTGATGTCGGCCTCGGCGATTTTCTGCGAGCGCAGGCCCGCTTCAGCCGAGGGCAACAGTGTGTCGAGCACCAGCTTCTGCGCGGAGATTTCCTGGCCGTCGAGCCAGTACATCGGCGCCACGTAGCCCTCGCGCGCCGCTGTGTAGAAATTGCCGGCCGCGTGGTCGAAGTCGATGTGCTTCGTGATGTCTTCGTAGCGCTTCGCGAAGTCGACCATCATTCCGCACCAGAACGCGGCGTTGGCCACTTCATCGGCGACGCTCGGGCCCGAAGGCATCACGCGGTTCTCGATGCGCAGGTGCGGCTTGCCGTCGATGATTCCGTAACACGCGCGGTTCCACCGGTAGATGGTGCCGTTGTGCAGCCGCAGCGCCTTCAACTGCGGAGCGCCCCCGCGGTCCAACACCGCCATCGGGTCTTCGTCGAGGTCGGTGCCGACCAGCGCCCGGAAGCGCGCGATGTCTTCGCGGAAAATCTCGGTGATGCTCTTCTCGACGAAGCGCGTGCCGAACGTGACGCGGCCCGCGGCGGAACGGAGGTGCTGCGTCTTGCTCCGCGTGTCGACCGATTGCTGGAAGAGCGCGATGCGTGTCTCGGCCCACAGCCGCTTGCCGAACAGCAGCGGCGAGTTGCAGGCCACGCTCATCAGCGGCCCGGCGAGCACCTGCGAGAGGTTGTACTGGTGCGCGAAGTCGTCGGCGTCGACCTGCAGGTGCACCTGGAAGCTCGAGTTGCACGCTTCGACCATCACCGAGTCGTGCGAGATGACGAGCTCGTCGAGACCCTGAATCGAGAACTCGAAATCGCTCCCGCGCAGGTCGTGCACCGCTTTGCTGAGCGCGAGGTAGCGCGGCGACGGCACCATGTTCTCGAGGCCGAGGTCGGCCTGGCGCATGGTGGGGAGAATTCCGATGAGCACCGCGTGGAGGTTGAGCGCGTCGGCGGCGTCCCATGCCTTCTTCACGAGCCCCGACATGTCGCGCTCGAGCTCCGAGAAGCCCGTGCCCGCGAAGAAGTGGGGATCAGCGTTCATCTCGAGCTGGAACGCGCCCAGCTCGGTCGTGAAGTGCGGGTCCTTCAACCGCTCGAGCATCTTCAGCGCGCCGGGCGCTGGGAGATACGAGGCGTCGGTGAGGAACATCTCCTGCTCGGCGCCGATGCGTTTGACGCCCTTCTCGAAACGGCCTTCCGCGAGCATTCGCTCGAGCGCGCGGAGGTCTGCGAGCACTGCGCGCACGAAAGCCCGGCCGGATTTCGCGTCGCGTTCGACTTCGATCTCTTTGTGCGCCCTGGTCGTCTCGGTTCCCAGAAACCCCTCCGAAGGTCGCCTTCGAGGGAATCATAGCTGATCAGACGCGAACGCCTCAGACTTCGAACACCTGTTCGTGGAACACGTCGCGGTCCTCGCTGCCGAGCACACCCACATACCGAATCGTGAGCTTGCCTCCGCGCCCGGTAGCGTCGGGGTTGACGGTGAGCACGGTGTAGTTGTTGCGGCCGGTGACGAACTGGAACTGCTCGCGTGGGCCGGTGTGGTTGCGCTGCAGAGAGCCGACGCGCTCGCTGGGGTTCGCCGCTCCGCCCGGACCGATGACGACTTCGCGCAGCGAGTGGAACGCGCCGCCCGGCGCATCGAGGTGCCCGATGCTGCCCATGTGCACGTCGCCGCCGAGGAAGAAGATGCCGCGACGCTGCGCGCCGGTGAGCCCGCGCTCCTCGAACTTTCCGCGCGAGAGAATGAAATCGCACAGGTCGGCGCGCTGGTGGCGGTAGCCGTCCCACCGGTCGGCGTCGGAGTTGGGCCAGTTGGTGATGGGCTGCGGCGTGACGATGAACTTGAAGACCGCGGTCGAGTTGCGCAGGCCTTCTTTGAGCCACCTGAGCTGCGCCATCGAGATGAATTGCTCGGGCGGGTTGTCGCTCATCGCGTTGCCGCGCGTCGACGCGAGGCGCTCGCTGCGCACGTCGAGCAGGAAGAACTCTGCCGAGTCACCTTGCTTGAACGAGCGGTACCAGCGGTTCGGGTCTTCGGCGTTGCGACGCAGCGGGCGGTGCTCGAACGCCGCTCCCCGCGCAGCGCGCAGCCGCGCGTCGCTGATGGTCTCGACGTTCCAGTTGTTGTCGACCTCGTGGTCGTCCCACATTTCCCAGTGCGCGACCGACTTGTGGAGGTTCTTCATGCCGCGCCGATTCCACTGCCGCTCGTAGACGGTGCGGTACTCCTCGCGCGTCTTCGCGTGGTCCGCGTACACGTGGTCGCCGATGTGGAGCATGAACGCGAGGTCGCTGCGCCGGCTCGCGTCGTTGAGCACCTTGAACTCGTCGCGCTCGCCGGTGACGGGGTTGGTGCAGCAGATGCCTGCGAAGCTGAACGTGCCGCGTGAGCCGTTCGCCAGCGCGGTGCGAAAGAAGCCGGTGTGACTGACGCGGTACTTCTTGTTCTGCGCGCCCGGGTCGATGAGGAACCGGTACGCGTAGCGCGTGTTGGGCTCGAGGTCGGTGACGTCGACGTGCACGAAGCCGGCGTCTGAAATTTCGGTCGCCTCGAGCGGAGCGCCGTGAACGCGCGTGCGCGTGCCGTCGGCGTTCTCCTTGTAGACGCGCAGGCGAATCGGCTCGAGCGAGCTGGTGTCGACCTTCGTCCACACCACCGCGCGGTGCGGCAACACGTCGCCGGCCATCACGCCGAGCGGGAAGATGGTGTTGTCGAGCGTGAAGGAAGCGGTGAGCTCCGACTCGTCGTAGGCGAGCTCGTCGCCACCGAAGTCGTCAGCGCTGACGAGCGTCGCGTCGGGCCCGCAGCCGGTGAGCGCGAGACCGAGCACGCCCGAGGCCTTCAGGAAATGTCGTCGATGGATCGTCATGGCGCTGTTCTCGACGTGGGTGCTTCTGCGACTCACCGCGTCGATGTTCAGCGCCTTTGCAGTTCAGCCACGAAACCGCGCGGCTCACTTCACGAGCTGGTCGAGGTACTTCGGCAACATCTCGCGCCACGTCATCCAGTCGTGCGGCGTCTGCTTGCCCCACGAGTCGACGCGATTGGGGATGCCCTGGCGGCCGAGCACCTTCGCGAGCGCCCACGACTCGCTGATGTCTTCGGCTTTGCCCTCGCCGCTGGGAATCAGAATGAAGCGTTCGCGCAGCTTGTCGAGGTGCGGCCCTTTGAGCGTCGGCACGAAGTGCAGCGGAGAGCTCACCCAGTAGTCGTCGGTGAAGCGGTCGCTCTTCATGAAGCGGCGAATGTCGAAGGTGCCCGACATGCAGATGGCTTTGCTGAACACGTCGGGGAAGCGGCAGATGACGGCGGCGGCGTGGAAGGCGCCGATGCTCGCTCCGGTCGAGATGAGCTCGATGTTCGGGTTCTCGCAGTCGGTGCGCACCGCGGGCACCAGCTCGTGGCGGATGTACTGGTGGAACTGGTTGAGCACCCACTGGCGGTGCGGGCCTGAACCTTCTTGCTGCACCATCGCCATGCCCGCGATGGAGTCGCACGAGTAGAGCTTGATGCGCCCCGCGTCGATGAGCGGCGAGAGCACCTTGATCATCAAGAAGCGCTCGATTTCCTCGAAGTCGCCGCCCGCGGTGGGGAAGCAGAGCACCGGCTGACCGAACGTGCCCCAGCGCACCATGCGCACGTCGCGCTGCAGGCGTTGCGAGTACCACTTCGCTGTCGTCTTCATGAGCCGCGATGTACTCGACCGCTCACTCTTCTTCCTGCACTTCCCACTCGCCACCGAGCGGTGCGCCGCCGTCGCTCTGCTGCGCGAACGAGAAGTGGAGCGTCTTGTTGAGCGCCATGTCGCCCACGTTCTTTCCCGTGCAGCGGATGAACGCTTCCTGCCGGCACGGGTCGACCATCAACAGCGTGCACTTGCGCACCAGGCGTTCGGCCTTCTGCCGCCGCGCGGTTTCTTTGAGACACTTCTCGTGCTCACGCGCGACGAGCTTCGCGAACTCACGGCGCTCGCGTTCTTTCTGCGCTTCCGTCGCTCCGGCAGCGAACGTGATGCCGATGTCGCTGTTGCATTCGCACTCGGGGCACGAGTCGCCCGCTTCTTCTTCGAGAATCAGCTCCGGCAGCGGCGTGGCGTCGAGCACCGCGGCGGTCGGTTCCTGCAGCTCGAAGGTGACTCCACGCGACTCGAAGAAGCTGCCGTTGCACATGCCGCCCGACATGCCGCGCTGACAAATCCACACCGGCTTGTCGCACCGCAGCGCCGCGGGCCCCACGACCTTCTGGCAGTCGTCGTAGTTCTTCCAATCGAAGCTGAGCTTCATGCGGTGCTGCTCGGCGAACGCCTTGCGCTGCGCCAGCGTCGGCTCAGAGGGGCCCGCAGCGAGCGTCAACAACCACAACCAGCGAATCATCTGACGTTCGTCGTCCGAGCCGCGATTCGTGGGTCATCGCGGTGCATCGAGCGTCTTCTCCTCGCCGGTGCTCAACGAGAAGCCGCGCCCCTCGAGCCGCGTGCCACCGCGCTCCACTTCCCAGCGGTGTGTCTTTCCGGCCTCGACCGGCAAGCGAATCGGGCCGCGTGCCACCAGCACGTCGTCGAGCCAGAGCACATCGTCGTCGAGCACCTCGAAGGTCGCGAAGGCGAGCGTGACGTCGGGCGCGCGCGTGAGCCTCAGCGTCAACGGGTGTGGCTTGCCGTCGGGCACGAGCGGCACGTCGAGCGGAACGTGCGCGGGGAGTTCGAGGTGCAGCGTGGCCTTTCCGTTTCCCTCGAGGGCGAGCGTGCCGGGCGCGTTGCCGCGGAACTGACCATCGAGCCACAGCGCCGCTCCGGGTGGGCTGGTCTGCACGGCGTATTCGCTCGACGTGACCACCGTCTGGGCCACAGGCGCGCTCGCGTCGAACGCGTCTACGTTCATCAGCTCGAGCGTTCCGTCTTCGCGTTGCACCAACACCTGCGACGGCCCGCGCGTACGCCACACCACGATGCCCACCGCGATGACGACGAGCAGCGCGAGCAACGGGCCCACGCGGCGCGTCTCGGGCGGTGTTGCGCGTGCGCTCGGAACCTCCGGTGCCGGCGGCTGCACCTGGCTCGTCGCGCGCAACAACGCCGCGAGCTCTTCGTGCGCGCGCGAGAAGAGCGGTGCGCTCTTGAACGGCGCGGCGAGCTCGTTCGCGCACGAGCCGGCGTCGGGAAAACGGTGCAGCGGGTCGGCGGCGAGCATGCGCTGCACCGTCGCGCGCAACGAAGCAGGGAGCGCAGCGAGGTCGGGCGCACCCGCGCGGAGCTTCTGCTCGAGCGTCGCTTCATCGGCGGCCTCGAATGGAGCGACGCCGGTGAGCAATTGCGTCAGCACCGCCGCGGCCGAGAACTGCGAGCTGAGCGCGCCCGGCTTTCCGTCCCACGCTTCGGGCGCGAGCGTCGACTGCACGCTGGCGGCGAAGCGCAGTCGCTTCGGAACTCCAGCGACGGCACGCACCGCTCCGTTGCTGGCGACGCGAATGTGCGAGAGCCCGAACGAAGGAGGCGTCTCGGGGTCGAGCAGCAAGTCGCAGAGAATCCGCACGGCGAGCGCGGGAGGCAACGTGCGCTCGGTGGTGCGAAGGCGCTCGGCGAGCACCGCGAGCGTCACCTCGGCACCGATGGGCGGCGTCGGCTGAGGCACGCGCCGCAGGCGATGCGGTTCGACGTCGTCGCGCGGCTTCTGCTCGAGCAACTGCGCCGCGCGCTCGAACGGCCACTGCAAGTCGGGAGTGACGGCAGCTACCAGCGCACGCTTGAACGCCATCGCGTCTGCCGGACGCTCGTTCACGTCGCGTCGAAGCGATGCATCAATCGCGGCGGCGAACGCGGGCTGCAGGCCGGGCTTCACGCTCGCGAGTGCGGGTGGCGGTTTGGCGACCACCATCGCCGCCAGGGCGAGCGCGCTCGCAGCGGTGTACGGAGGCGCGCCGGTGACGAGCTCGAAGGCGATGGCTCCGGTCGCGTAGAGGTCAGCGGGCGGCCCGGCGTCCTTGGTGCCTTCGATTTGCTCCGGCGACATGTACGCGGGCGTGCCGAACAACATGCCGGTCTGCGTGAGGCGCGTCTCGTTGGTGATGGCGCGCGAGATGCCGAAGTCGAGCAGCTTCACCGACGGCGACTTGCCGAGCGCGATGAAGACGTTGCCGGGCTTCAAGTCGCGGTGAATCACTCCGGCGGCGTGCGCTGCGGCGAGCGCGTCGAGCATGGGCACCAGCACGCTCACGGTCTGCTGCGCATCGAGTGGCCCGTTCCGTTCGAGGAAGGTCTCGAGCGAAACGCCCTCGAGGTATTCCATGACGAGGAACGGAGTGCCGTCGTCGGTCTGCGCGGTGTCGAGCACGCGCACGATGCCGGGGTGCGCGATGCGCGTGGCGTTGCGTGCCTCGAGAAAGAAGCGCGCCACGTTCTCTTGATTCTGCGCGAGCGTGTCGTGGAGCAGCTTGAGCGCGACGCGTTGGCCCGCGGCGTTCACCGCTTCCCACACCGTCGCCATGCCGCCGCGCCCGACGACGCGAATGAGGGTGTAGCGCTCGGTGAGTCGATGCCCGGGACCGCGCGTCTCGGCGTTCACTTCTGATCAGCGCGCCACTGTTGAATGCGCTTGAAGAAGAGCTCGGTGAATTGCTCGATTTCGTGGGCCGGGAAGAGCGCTGTCACTTTCTTTCGGATCGCGTCCTTCGCCGCGTCGGTCGAGAAGAACTCCCAGGCCACTTCATCGAGGTGCTTGAGGTGCGTGGCGCAGAATTCTTCGAACTCGTCCGCTTGCAGGATTTTTCGGCTGAGCGCTCCGTACTTCTTCAGCTTCTCGGCGTACGGGAGCTGTTCCTTCGCGATGGCGTAGAACGGTTCCCAGTCGAACGCCTTGCGCATCGGCCGCTTGGTGGTCGACGTGAAGATGGCCCACTTGAGGTACGCCTTCACCATCCACGGGAAGTGGTAGTGCAGCGACGTCACCTGCGAGTCGGGGCACGGGTTGGCGAAGTCGATGGGGTACCAGATTCCGTCTTTGGTGCTGCGCAGCGCTTCGCACGAGTTGAAGTCCCAACCGAAGAACGCGTTGATGGTGAGCGTCGTGTCGCGCAGCACCTGAGCGTCGGCGTCGGTGAGGAACTCCTTTTCCTTCTTCATCGTGTAGCGGTCGTGGAGCGGCGCGTCGGGGTCGTAGAACACCGAGTGCGTCTGCGGGCCGAAGCCGATGGTGCGCACGAAGCGGTCGTAGGGGTCGACGGCCTTCTGCAGGTGCATCACCAGCGTGCCCGACTCGTCGTACGCCTTCTTGAGCGCCGCCTCGTCCTTGATGCGCGTGACGCCCTTCCACCCGCCGCCGTCGTACGGCTTCATGAAGAGCGGGTAGCCCATCTTCCTGCCGAGCGCGGCGAGGTCGAAGAGCTGCGCGTACTGCTTCAGCGTCGGCTTCAAGTCGGGCAGCTGCTCGTACGACTTGGGAGGCACCATCCACGTCTCGGGGATGGGCATGCCGAGCGCCATCATCGCGGCGTAGCTGGTGTGCTTCTCCATCGACTGCACGGCCCACGGGTTGTTGAAGACGTACAAGCCGTCCATCAACACCGACTTCTTGATCCACTCGCGCGTCACGTCGTACCAGTGCGTGAGGCGGTCGATGACCACGTCGTATTTGACGGGCTGCGCGAGGTTGAACGGCTCGATGGTCACGCGCTCGACGTGAAAGTCGACGGTGTCTCCGCGGTACGGAATGCGGAGCGCGAGTCTCTTCATGATGTGCTCGAAGCAGAGGGGCCAACAGATGTCTGCGCCGAGCGACAGGCCGATGTTTCGGGTCACGTTCGCCAAGGTGCGCGAGACGCTACCATCCTGATTCATGAGCGCATGCCGAAGCTGCGGGGCCGACTGGGACCGGGGCCAA
Source organism: Archangium sp. (assembly GCA_047600485.1). Lineage (GTDB taxonomy): Bacteria > Myxococcota > Myxococcia > Myxococcales > Myxococcaceae > Archangium_A. The sequence goes on along the minus strand of JASGKS010000001.1, from coordinate 6,769,705 downwards.
TGGAAATGGTCGTGCGCGGAATGCGGCGGCGGCGCGCTGGTGAAACCGTGCGAGTGCTTTCAGACCTGCGGAGCGAGCTACCGGCGCGCAGTGATGGACTCGAACGATTTTCGGCGCGCGCACTGGAACGGCGGGTGCGGGGCTCCGATTCAGGAACTGGTCGACCGGTGGAAGAAGTTGCTCGCGCTCACCGAGGTGTCGCCGCACGTGAAGCTGGTGATGGAAGAGCTCGCCACCGTGCCGACCGCGACCGATTCGTATTGGGAACGGCAGCCGCTCGGGCCCGCGCGGTTGCAGGTGCTGCGCGATGAGCTCGCGGGGCAGGGGCTGACGATGCCGGCGCGCGTGTTGGCGAGCGCGTTGTTCCCCGTGCACGGCGGTGCCTGAGAGACCACTCGGCTCGAGAAATCGACCGTTCACCGAGGAGCCGCTCGGCGTCGAGTCGTATTGCAGCAGCGTCTGTCCTCATGAACGCGCCGCTCACCGTCGACGTCTCCGCGCACTCCGAAGAAGAACTTCGCGAAGCCGCGCTTCGCCCTCATGAATTGCTTTCGCTGGTGCTCACCCGTCGCGAACGTCTCTTCACGAGCGTCGCGCGTGCCGCCAACCTGTGGTGGCTCGTCGGTGCGTTGCTCGCGGGCACGGTGCTCTATGCGGTGCCGTTCGGTGTGGTGCTGTCGGGCGCCGGGTTCTGGAAGGTGCCCGCGCTGTTGCTCGGGTCGGTCGCGATTTGCGCTCCATCACTGCACGTCGTCGGAGCGTTCGTCGGCACGCGCCTCACGTTGCCGCAGACGCTGAGCTTGAGCCTGCTCATCTGCTCTGTCGCGTCGCTCTTCACCTTCGGCTTCTTCCCCATCATGTGGTTCCTGGGCGCGACGGTGGGCGATGGGCTCGTCACCGCGCGCGGCATCGCCGGAGTGCTGCTCAGCGTCTCGGTGCTCGCGGGCGTGGTTCATTCGCTGCGCTCGCAGCACGCGGTCGGCAGGTTGCGAGAATTTCGTGGGCCGCTCACGCCGCTGTTCGTGATGTGGACGGTGTTGTTCCTCGTCATCACGTGGCGGCTGGCGTCGGTGCTCGAGCTGTGAAGCGGTTGGTGCTGACGCTCATCGGCGGAGCGGCGCTGTACGGCTTCTCCATCGGCTGTGTGCACAGCCTTCGGTTCGGTCTGCACAACGTCATCAAGTTCCCGCTGTTCCTGCTGGTGACGGCGACGGTATGCGCGGTGGCGTACTTCGTCGTCGCGGCAGCGTTCGGAGCGCGGCTGCGATTCGCGCAGGTGCAGACGCTGAGCTTCTCGCTGTTCCGCGACGCCTCGGTGTTGCTGGCGTCGTTCGCCACGGTGAGCCTGTTTCTCTCGCGTGCGCTCGAGCGGCCTGACGAGTGCGGGTTGCACGAGTACCCGCTGTTCATGGCGGCGAACGTGGTGCTCATCGGCATCTGCGGCACGCTGGCGTTGATTCGGCAGTCGCGCAGCGTCGTGGCGGCGACTTCACTTTCCGCTTCGCGTGGCCGAGCGTTGGTCGCGTGCTGGCTCGCGATGTCGCTGCTCGTCGGAGCGCAGGCCGCGTGGTTCTTTCGCCCGTTCTTCGGCGTGGCGACCATCAGCGCGGAAGAGACTCCGTTCTTCCTCGGAACGCAGCCCGACTTTCGCGGAGCGACGAGCTTCTACGAAGCGCTCTGGGACGTCGTCGTGAAGTGACGCTGCAGGTCGTTCAGCACCTGCTTCAGCGTGCCGTCGTGGCCGAACACGAAGCGCGAGAGAAAGCGGAAGAGAGGCGGGCCCACGGTGCCTCGCTCGGTGACGGTGACGCGCGTGCCTGACGTTCCCTCGGGAACGAGCTCCCACGTCCACGTTCCGCCGAACGGCAGCGACGGATCATCAATCTGCGCCACCCGCTTGCTCGGCGCGGTGTTCTCGAGCACGCGAAACGGAATTCGCCCGTGTCGTGTCACTTCGATGAAGCGCTGCTCATCACCTTCGACGGCGCTCAGGCCCGAGCGCCACGACGGCGCGTTCTTCACGTCGCTGATCAGCGCGAACACCACCTCAGGCGGGACGCTCAGCGTGACGGAACGCGACGCGACGTGGTCCTTCGGCAGCATGGCTCCGACGATGAACATCACGAGGACCAGCGCGACGAGCACCGCGATGATGATGAGCGCGAGCTTCAAGGCGTGCCCCGACACGCGTGCGCGAGCACTTCCATGCCGCGCACCGCCAACTTTCGCTCGGTGGCGCTCAGGCGGCGAAGCACGCGAGCGAGCCGTGTCGCGTCGAGCACCGACTGTGCGGCCGACAGCGCTTCTCCGCGAGCGGTGAGTCGCAGCTCGACCTCACGTCGGTCCTTCACCGCGCGACGGCGTTCCACGAGCCCGGCGACCTCGAGTCGATCGATGGCTTCCGACAACGTCGGCATTCCAATCGCCAGGTGCTTCGCGAGGGTCGAGGGCTTGAGCGGTTCCTTCAAGTCGAGGTGCGAGAGGATGGCCTCGTCGCGCGGCGAGACCGAGTCGCGCGTGGTTCCACGGCCGCGGTGGTCGGTGTGACACGCGACGTAGATGCGGGGATACGCGCGCTGTACGGCGCGCACTTGAGTCTTCAACATGCGCGTGAGCTACGCGCCGACCGATGTTTCGTCAAAACGAAGCAATGCTCACTCGACGGTGAACGGCACGTCGAAGGTCGTCAGCGCGACGTCACCAGCGCGCGCGCCCACGTGCACCACCCAGTCACCGGCCATCATGAAGTTCACCGTGCCCCGGTACAGGCCGTCTTCGCCGGGCACCGGAGCCTCGTTGTTCGACGACCCATGGCCCATCACCGGCATCTCGGGCGTCACGCTGAACGTCAGGTCGGTCACCGGCACCCACGAGAGCAGGGCCGCGTCTTCGGCGCGATGCGCGGTGACGATGAAGGTGTTCGCTCCCAGCTTCGGCTTCGACTCGAGCGCCGCGGTGAGCATCACGCGCTGCCCGTCACGCATCGCGAACTGCCGCGACGTGGAGTCAGCAATCTCGAGCTCACCGAAGTCGACGAGCAGTGGCGCCGCGCCGTGGTGCAGCTCGACCTCGAGCGTGAGCGACCACCGCGTGTCGACAGAGCTCGGCATGGTGAAGACCAGCAGCCCCTCGAAGAAGCCGTCGGCGTTCGGCTCGTGGTCGGGGTTCTTCAGCGGGCACCCGTGCGGGGTCTCGCCCGAGCCCATGATCATCTGCATTCGCGGCGTCTGCGTGATCAGCGCGTGCGGTGCGTCGACGCCGTCGTGCAACACCCGGTAGCGCACCACGTTCTGCCCGACGTGCAGCGGCTCGTCGGAGCGCAGTTCGACCGTCAGCTCACCGCTCGTCGCGCTCGCACGAAGCGTGGAGTCGGGAGTGGCCGATGGCTGCGGCCCACATGCGAACAGCGACACAACGACGCAGAGCCCAAAGAACTTCATGGCGTGACTCCTTCTTCGGTGACGACGTGACACAGCGGCGCCGACGAGCGCGCGAGTGAGCGGGTGATGGTGCAGCCCCAGGTCGGCGTGCGGCTGGCGAACGGCCTGCCCGCGGTGAAGCCTACGAGCGCGTCTTCGAGCCACGCCTCGCGACCGTCTTCTCCGGGCGCGCGCTCGTTGTCGATCCACCCGCGGTAGAGCACGCGGCCATCACGCGCGACGAACACCACGGTCGGTGTGGTGCGCGCGTCGAGCGCTTCGGCCAGCGCGCCTTCGTCGTCGCGCCACAGCGGCAGCTTCAGCCCGCGGTTTCGCGCCACGTCGGCGAGCGAGTCGATGCTCTCTCCCGCGTTGCTCGAGACCTGCACGAACGCGATGCCGCGAACGCTCCACTCGGCCGCGAGCGCTTCGATGCGCGCCTGGTAGCGGCGCACGCACGGGCAGCCGCCCGACCAGAAGACGAACACCGTGCCGTCGGACGCGGCGACGAGTTCTTGCGCGGTGGTGCGCGCGCGCGTGGTCGAGGTCAGCGTCGCGTGCTGCAACCCGCGCGACGAGCTCGACGTCGCGCAGCCCGCGAACACCAGCACGGCGACAGCGATGGCGCGGCGCAGCTCAGAAGAAGCCATGACGAACTCCGAGGGTGGCGGCGAGACGCGCCTCGCGGTTGACGCCCAGCGCGTCGCCGGTGACGGCGGCCGTGACGGTCCAGTGGTTGGTCACCTTCCATGCGGCTGAGGCCGAAGCCGAGAGCGTGGTCGCCGCGGAACCCGCGATGACGCGACCGTCGAGCGCGTACGGGAAGTCGTGGTCGACGCGCACCGAGAGCGCGAGCACCAGCTTCTCGAACAACTCGCGGCCACCCGAGAGCGCGACCTGCAGGTTGGGGCCGAGCCACTGCGACGCGCCGAGGTCCTGCCGCGTGAACGGAGCGAACACCGTCGCTCCACCGTCTCCGCGCACGAACCACGGGTTCCACGTCTCCTCGACCGTCACGCCAAGACTTCCGCCGAACGCGCCGCGCCCGGTGATGCTCGCTCCGAGCGTGTCGGTGGCCTGCTCCGGCCGTCGGCCCGTCGGACCCGTGACGCCGGCGGTGAACGCGATGCCCGGTACGTGCAGCCACGCTCCGAGCGGCACCGCTTCCCAGCGAATCGCGGCGCTGACGTCACCCGGGCCCGTGCCGACCGAGTTCACGTCACCCGCCGAGCGGAAACCGACGACCCACGGCACGCGCGCCGAGAGCTGCCACGCGTCGGCGAGCCGCACGATGCCCCACGCTTCGAAGCGCAGCTCGTCTTCCAGCAGGCCGCCGTCGAAGGCTCGCCAGGTGCTGGCGCCGTTCCAGCGCCCGGTGCTGTGCGCGAAAGAAGACGAGACGCCCGCTGCTCCCGCTTCCCACGCGGTGAGCCGGCCGGCCCCGACCACCGAGACCGACAGGCAGCAGGCCGCGCCTTGTGCCGCAGGAGCCGCCAATAGAAGTAAGCAAAGACTTACTTTTCTGACGCTCATGACGCGCGCTCCTGCTGCAGAGCGCGTCCTGCGCGAATCGAGCGCAGCAGCGAGGCGGTGAGGGCCGTGACGCCGAGGGCCGCGAGCGCACCGGAGCCCCCCGCGAGGCGCTGCATCACGGGCAGGGCCGACAGCTCGGCGAATCGACCGGCGGCGCCGCACGCCACGAGCACCACGCCGACGTCGTAGACGCGCGGCCAACGCAGAGAGGTTCCGAGGAAGCCGGGCACCATGCGCCCGGCGAAGCCGAACGCGAGCAGAGTCGCCGCGCCGAGCGTGAACGCGTGCCGAGCGGCATCGTCGAGCAACGCAGGGCTCCACACCTCGAGCGCGCGCAGCGCCACCCACGCCTGCAGTGCGCCGAAGAGCGCGACGAAGACCAGGCCGGCCTGCACCGCGCGCGGCTGGAGCGCCCCGAGCGCCGCGACGCCGTCACCCGAGAAGGGCCGCACGTTGCGCCACAACAGCGCGCACGCCGCGGCCATGCTGAGGCCGGCGGTGAATTGCAGCGCGCGCGCGTCGAAGACCACGGCGAGCACGCTCGAGGCGCTCGCGAGCTGCCACATGCCGAAGAGCACCCACTGCGAGCGGAGCGTCGGTCGCTGCACGCGCAAGGTGCAGATTCCTGCGCGGAAGAAGACGCCCCACAGCCACGACGCGACGCCGCCGAAGAGCGCGATGCGCCACACGGCCTCGAGCGGCACCTTCGCGGGCCACCACGTCCACGCCATGACGCCGAGCGAAGCGAGCCACCACCACGCGGCGCCCGCGGTGATGAAGGCGTGGAGCGGCTCCTTCGGCGCGACGCCCTGTCTCCACGCCTGCGAGAGCCAGTGGAGCCACGCGGTCATCGTCACCAGCAGCGCGAACGCACCGACGGCGCCGAGTGAAGCGGAGTGCGGAACCAGCCGGCCGAAGCGGCCGATGACGAGCAGCACCACGCCGCCGATGCCGAACCACGCGAGCGCGCGCACCAGCTCAGGGCGTGGCTCGGGGTGCGCGAAGAACTTCGGAGCGAGGTGCAGCGAGACGCCGAGCGTCAGCAGCCACAGGAAGCCGAACAGCTGACCGAGCGCGTGCGCCTGCCGATGCGCCTCGGGCACCGCAGTCTGGAGGACGCGCAACGTCCACAAGTCGAGCGCGCCGGTGAGCGCTCCGACGAGCACGGTGAAGACGAGCGACGCGACGACGAACGGTGTCCATGGCGCGGCCTGACGTGCGGGCGTCGCGACCACGCCCAGACGCAGGTGGCGTTGCGTGAGCGTCGTCATGGGTCAAGCCGCCGCGCCAGCGAGCGCCGCCTGCCGCACGGCCTCACGCCGCCCTGCGACGAGGTGAAAGAGGAGTACGCCGAGCACGCCCAACACGAAGACGCCGAGGAGGAACGAGCCCTCGCGTGGCCCGCTGTGCGTCGTGAAGTTGGCGATCTGCTTGCTGCCCAGCACCGCGGGCATGAACCCCGGCACCTTCACGGGCGCATCGGGCTTCAGGTGATGACCGAACACCCACAGCGTGTAGACGAAGCGGCCGAACGCGAAGGCGCTCACATAGAAGGTGGCGACCGCGAGATCGACCAGCGAGCTCACGTTGCCGATGGCGGCCACGCGCAGCGCGAAGATGAGCAGCGCGCCGAGCGCAAACGGAATCCAGTCGAGGTCGGTCATCGCCGCGCGATCGAGCGTGCGCATGCCGATGTAGTGATTGAGCGTGTTGATTTCCTGAAGGTGCTGGCCGCCGTTCCCGCCCTCGACGGTGTGCGCGTAGATGTCGAGGTACAGCCCCGCGGGGTACTGCGGCGCTTCCATCGAGATGCGCCACAGCGGCTGGAAGAACGCCAGCGCCAGCGGCACGGCCAGCGTCGCGAGCACGACGCGCGAGACCGGCCGGAGCGGCTGCGCGAGGAAGGCGTAGAAGCGCGAGAGGTAGATCTTCATGCGCAGCCTGCGGTGCATCGGGCACGCCAGCGTCGCGCCGGTACCGTCCATGCACCGCATCTGCGCATGGCTCTGGGACCCTTCACGTGCAGCAGCCCGGTCGAGCGAGGCACGCTGTGCAGGATTTGCAGCGCCGCGGCCGAGCAGCACGCCGGCCCGCGCACCTGCCGCCGACTCGTCGCGCAGAGCGAGACGATGCAGACCATTCTCTCGCGCCTCGAGGCGCTCGCGGGTGCTCCCGAGCCGCTGCTCCTGCGTGGAGAGCCCGGCGTCGGGAAAGAGGTGCTCGCGCGCACGCTCCACGTGAACAGTCCGCGGCGCGACCGGCCGTTCGTGGTGCTCAACTGCGCCGCGGGCGAAGTCGACGCGCTGTCGCTCGAGCTCTTCGGCGCGGTGTTGCGCCACGGCGCATTCGAAGTGGCGCACGGGGGAACGCTCTTTCTCGACGAGGTGGCAGACCTCCCGCTCGTGGTGCAGGGCCGCTGCTCCGCGTCGTCGAAGACCGTGAAGTTCACCCGAGCGGCGGCGCACCCGTGCACGTCGACGTACGGCTGGTGTGCTCGACCGTGCACGACCTGCAACGACTCGTGCGCGACGGGCGGTTTCGCGAAGACCTCTTCTATCGGCTCAGCGTGTTCACGCTCGAAGTGCCGCCGCTGCGCGCGCGCGGTGACGACGTGCTCTCGCTCGCCGAGATGTTCCTCGAGCAGCAGGGCAACCACGCCGGCTTCGTGCCGGCATCGCTCGGTGCGCTGCGCGCCTATTCGTGGCCGGGCAACGTGCGCGAGCTTCACAACGCCGTGCGCAGCGCCGCACAGCTCGCGCGTGGCCAGGCCATCGAGCCGGCGCATCTGCCCGAGGTGGTGCTGCAGCCGGCGCTGACGGTGAACGACCCGCTCCTCTCGCTCTACGAGGCGGAGAAGCGGCACGTGTTGCGCGTGCTCGACGCCTGCGGAGGTCAGCTGGTCGACGCCGCGCGCGTGCTCGGCATCGGGCGCACCACGCTGTGGCGCAAGCTCAAGCAATACGAGGCGGTTTCAAAGTGAACCGGCGGCGGAACATGCCGGTGCGCACTGGTTGCGTGAATTCGGGCTCGCGCGCACGCGCTGCAGCGAATCGACGCGCTGCGCTCGCTCCGCGCTCCTGATCAGCGCTGGCACATCGCTCGCACTTCAGCGCGCCGTCACGACTCGCAACTCCCGGAGGTTCACATGAAACGTCTTCTCCTCGCCCTCGTCGTTCTGTCCGTGAGCGCCTGCTCTTCGGGCTCGACGCCGGGCACGCCGTCTTCCGCTCCCGTCGCTCAAGCCAGCGCGGGCCTCAAGGACATCATGGCTCAGCGCAAGTTGAGCGAAGCCGACGTCGAGGCCGCGCTCCTCACGTACAAGCCCAGCGGGCAGAAGGACGACTACGTCATCTTCGCGTCGGGTGGTCAGTCTGGTCAGGTGCTCACCATCGGCGTGCCTTCGATGCGGTTGTTGAAGGTGCTCGGCGTGTTCACGCCCGAGCCGTGGCAGGGCTACGGCTACGGCGGTCTGTCTGATCAGGTGCTCGAGGGTGGCCAGCAATACAAGGGCGGCAAGCTCGCGTGGGCCGACGTGCACCACCCGAACCTGAGCGAGATGAACGGCGACTACGACGGCAAGTTCCTCTTCGTGAACGACAAGGCGAACGCGCGCGTGGCGGTGGTCGACCTGTCGGACTTCGCGACGAAGCAGATCGTGCCCAACCCGCTGGTCGCGTCCGACCACGGCGGCGCCTTCGTCACGCCCAACACCGACTACGTCATCGAGACCAGCCAGTACCCGTCGCCGCTGGGCCGCGAGTACGTGCCGGTCAGCCAGTACAAGGAGAAGTACCGCGGCCTGGCGATGTTCTGGAAGTTCGACCGCACGAAGGGCCGCATCGTCGAGAGCGAGTCGTTCGGCGTCGAGCTGCCGCCGTACACGCAGGACCTCGCCGACTCCGGCAAGCGCGCGTCTGACGGCTACATCTTCATCAACAGCTTCAACACCGAGATGGCTACGGGCGGAATTCTCGAAGGCAACCCGCCCGTCGAGTCTGGCGCGTCGCAGAACGACACCGACTTCCTCCACGTCATCAACTGGAAGAAGGCCGAAGCGCTGGTGAAGGAAGGCAAGGCGAAGACCATCAAGGGCGTGAAGGTGCTGCCGCTCGAGGTCACCGGGCCGGAGAAGGTGCTCACGCTCATCGCAGAGCCGAAGTCACCGCACGGCGTCGACGTCACTCCCGACGGTGAAGACATCGTGGTCGGCGGCAAGCTCGACACGCACGCCACCGTGTATCGCTTCGAGAAGATCAAGAACCTCATCGAGGCGGGAACGTTCGAGGGCAAGGACAGCTACGGCCTCAACATCCTCCCGTTCAAGGACAGCATTCGCGGGCAGGTGGAGATCGGCCTTGGGCCGCTGCACACCGTCTACGACGACAAGGGCTTCGCCTACACCTCGGTGTTCATCGAGAGCGTGGTCGCGAAGTGGGACCTGAAGACCCTGAAGGTCGTCGAGAAGTTGCCGGTTCACTACAACATCGGCCACATCCTCGCGGCGGAGGGCGACACGGTCAGCCCCGACGGCAAGTACGTAGTGGCGATGAACAAGATGAGCATCGACCGCTTCGCGAACATCGGTCCGCTCTACCCGCAGAACTTCCAGCTGGTCGGCATCGACGGACAAAAGATGAAGCTGCTGGCCGACATGCCCATCGGCATCGGCGAGCCGCACTACGCGCAGATGATCAAGGCGGACAAGTTGGCGCCCATGAAGGTCTACCCGATGGGCACCAACCCCTACACTGATCAGAAGGACGAGTTCGCCGTCACGCCGGGCAAGGAGCGCATCGAGCGCAACGGCAACGTGGTCAACGTGTACATGACTGCCATTCGCAGCCACTTCACGCCCGACCGCATCGAGGTCGAAGAGGGCGACATCGTCTACCTGCACATCACCTCGGTCGAGCAGGCCGAGGACCAGGTGCACGGCTTCACCATCGACATGTACGGCATCAACTTGTCGCTCGAGCCCGGCAAGCACGAGAACGTGAAGTTCGTCGCCGACAAGCCGGGCGTCTTCCCGATGTACTGCACCGAGTTCTGCTCGGCGCTGCACCTCGAGATGATGGGCTACTTCATGGTGAAGCCGAAGGCGAAGTAGCCGGTTCCCACCTCACCCGTTCACCACCAGGAGAGCAGTCATGAAGCGAATCATCCTCGCCGCGGGACTCGTGTTGTCCGCGTGCAACGAAAAGCCGACCGAAGCGCCCAAATCACCCGAGCCGCAGGCGGTCGCGGCTCCCGCACCGGCCGAGCCCGCGGCGCCCGCGAAGGTGGAGATCGAAGTGCCGACCTTCACCATCAGCACCGCGCCCGCCGACATCAAGAAGGGCGAGGAGACGTTCGCCGCCAAGGGTTGCTCGGCGTGTCACAAGATCGGCGGCGGCAAGCTCGTCGGTCCTGATCTCAAGGGCGTCACCGCGCGCCGCGACGAAACGTGGATCAAGAAGATGATTCTGCGCCCCGACGTGATGATCAAAGACGACGAGACCGCCAAGAAGCCCTTCGTCGAGCACCTCACGCCGATGCCGAACCAGGGCGTGAACCCGCAGACCGAGCTCCCATTCATCTTGAGCTACCTCAAGAGCGTGGAGAAATGACGTGAGCGCCCTGCTCCTCACGCTGCTGACCGCCGCCGGTCCGCTCTCGCCGCCGTGCCCTCCCAACGCCAGCCGTGACGCGGCGTCGTTGAAGGCCGCGCTCGAGGGCAGCGACCGCGACGTGTGGATCGGCGGCACGGTGCAGGGTGACTTCGAGGTGAAGCGTGGCCTCGCGCTTCACGGCTGCGAGAACGCCGTGCTGCAGGGCAGCGGCAAGGCCACCATCCTGCGCATTCACGGCGACGACGTGGTGGTGGAAGACGTCACCTTCCAGGGCTCCGGCGCGCGCGTGTCGTTCGAAGACGGCGCGCTCAAGCTCACCGGAGAGCGCGCCACCGTCCGTCGCGTCGCGGTGCGTGACACGCTGTATGGAATTGCGTTCGAGCAGTGCCACGCCTGTCTGCTCGAGGACACCCGCATCGAGGGGCGCGCGGAGATCGAAGAGAACCAGCGCGGCGACGGCGTGAAGCTGTGGGAAGCGCACGGCTCGACGGTGCGGCGGCTCGACGTGCGCGGCGTGCGCGACCTCGTCGTCTGGTACTCGCGCCACGTCACGCTGGAAGACAACCGCATCACCGGCGGCCGCTACGGCACGCACTTCATGTACGCGCACGACTCGACGGTGCGGCGCAGCGTGCTCCGCGGCAACACCGTCGGCATCTTCTTCATGTACTCGGCCCGCGTGCTCGCCGAGGACAACGAGCTGTCTGGCGCGCGCGGGCCAGCGGGCATGGGCATCGGCTTCAAGGAAAGCGACGCAGTGACGCTGCGCCGCAACGCCATCGTCGCCAACACCACCGGCCTGTACCTCGACTACACGCCGCGCGACCCGAAGCAGCCGGTGGTGTTCGAAGAGAACATGCTGGCGCTCAACGCCTGCGCGCTGCGCACCCATTCCAGCGAGCGAGGCGCGCGGTTCACCGACAACGACTTCCTCGACAACGACGCGCTGGTCGAGGTCGACGGGAACGGCGACGCGCTGGGCATCGACTTCGCGGGCAACCACTGGGCGGCGTACGCCGGCTACGACCTCGACTCCGACGGCGTGGGTGACGTCGCGTTCCAGGTGAAGCGCGCGTCTTCGGGCATCAGCGACGCCCACCCCGAGCTCCACTGGTTCCACGGCACCGCGGCCTTCGGGCTCTACGACGCGGTGGCCTCGGCGTTGCCGTACTTCGGCGCGACGTTGCTGCTGCAAGACCCGACGCCCGCGATGCGTCCCCACCGTGAGGTGCCGCGATGATCTCCTTTCAGAACGTGAGCAAGACGTTTGGCCGCGTGCGTGCGCTCGACGCGGTGTCGCTCGACATCAAGCCCGGTGAGCGCGTGGCTCTCGTCGGCACCAACGGCTCGGGCAAGACCACGCTGCTGCGCGCGCTGTGTGGGTTGCTGCGCGTCGAGGGGCGCGTCACCTTGTTCGGGAGTGACGTCGCGCGCGAACCCGAGGTCGCCCTGCGCAGTCTGGCGTGCATGCCCCAGGTCGCTCCGCCGCTCGACGCGCCGGTGCGGGAATTGGTCACTGCGTTCTGCGCCCTGCGCTCGCGCGAGCCGGGGGCGTGTGCGTTGCGTGCGCGGCGGCTCGGGCTCGACCTCGACGCCGTGGCGAAGACGCGCGTGCGCGACCTCTCGGGCGGCATGAAGCAGAAGCTGCTCGCCGCGCTGGCGCTGACCGCCGAAGCGCCGGTGCTGGTGTGCGACGAGCCGACCGCCAACCTCGACGCCGCGGCGCGGAACGCCTTCTTCGACGACGTGCTCGCGCGGCCCGCGACGTCGATTCTCGTGCTGTGCAGCCACCGCGTCGATGAGGTGCGTCACCTCGTGCAGCGCGTGGTGCAGCTCGACGAGGGCCGCGTGGTGCAGGACGCCGCGCTCGAACACATGCAGTGGGGCGCGCAGGCCAGCGTCGACAACGTCATCACGCTGCGCCCGGGAGGTGTCCGATGAAGTGCTCCGCGATGACCTGGAATCGGCTCGTCGCGGTGGTGTTGCTCGCCACCGCTTGCGCGCGCGGGCCGGCCGCTCCGCAGGAACCCTGGTGGGGAAAGCAGGCGTGCGCGCACTGCTCGATGCTGGTGAGCGAGAAGGCGCCGAGCGCGCAGCTGTTGCTCGAGAACGGCCAGCGAAAGTTCTTCGACGACGTCGGTTGTCTCATCTCGTGGGAAGACCGCGAGCACCCTCAGGTCGTCGCGCGCTGGGTCCGTGATCCGCGTGGAGAAGGGTGGGTGGACCCCGCGCAGACGCGCTTCGCGGCGGGCAAGACCCCGATGGACTTCGGCTTCCTCCCGGCCAACGAGGGCGTGGGCTTCGACGAGGTGCGCGCGGCTGTCGCGAAGAAGGCGCGGCCGGGCACCGAGCAGGTGTTGCCATGAGTCCCTTCGCTGCGTTCCTTCGGCTCGAGCTTGCCGACGCGCTCCGCTCGCGCTGGGTGGCGCTGACCGGGTTGATCTACCTCGGGCTCGCCGGGGCCTTCGTGTGGTTCGGCCTGCGCGAGTCGACCGTGCTCGGCTTCACCGGTCTCTCGCGAGTGCTGCTCAATCTCGCCAACGCCATCATCCTCGTGTTTCCGTTGGTGGTGCTGGTGGCCACCCACGCTGCCGTCGTGCGCGCGCGCACCAGCGGCTTCTGCGAGCTGATGCTCACCCAGCCGGTGAAGCGCTCGACGTGGTTCTTCTCGCTGCTCGTCTCGCGGCTCATCGTGCTCGTCGGCCCGCTGCTCGTGCTGCTCATCGGCAGCTTCGTCGCCGCGTTCTTCGTCGAGCCCGAACCCGGGTTGGCCGTCATCGCCTTCAAGAGCGTCGGGGTCAGCGTGGCGCTGGTCTTCGCGTTCATCGGCCTGGGTCTGTTCATCTCAACCTGGGCGCGCAACGCCGAGCGCGCGATGGTGTGGTCGCTGCTGCTCTTCGTCGTCACCGCGGCGCTCCACGATGTGCTGCTCATCACCGTGCTGCTGCGAACCTCGTTGCCGCCGCAGCTCGTCTTCGCGCTCTCGGCCATCAACCCCGTCGAAGCCGCGCGCGTGGGAATTCTGGCGAGCACCGACCCCGAGCTGTCAGTGCTCGGCCCCGTCGGCTTCTGGCTCGCCAACACGCTGGGCCCGGCACTCGCGCTGACGGTCGCCATCGCCTGGCCCGCCGCGCTGGGCACCATCGCCACGCTTGCTGCGCTCCGTCGAGCGCAGCGCATGGACCTCATTGCTTGAGGCCCTGCTTTCACGTCGCACCCGGAGGTTCACATGCGAAGCACTTCCCTCGCCATCATCTGTCTCCTCTCGTCGTTCACACTCGCGGCCGACGCACCTCCCGCGACGGTGGTCGACATCGCCGTGAGCTCGCCTGACCACACCACGCTCGTCACAGCGCTCAAGGCCGCCGAGTACGTGCGTTCTCTGCAGAACGCCGGACCGTTCACGGTGTTCGCGCCCACCAACGCAGCGTTCGACAAGCTCCCCAAAGGAACGCTCGATGGCTTGATGAAGCCGGAGAGCAAAGAAGCGCTCCAGAACATCCTCAAGTTCCACGTGGCGGTGTCGGTCTACGAAGTGCGCTCCATGAAGGAAGGCATGAAGCTGGGCGTTGCGAACGGCGGCAACGTCGTCTTCCACGTGAAGGACGGAAAGACGTACGTGAACGACGCGCAGATTCTCGGCTCGGCCCGCGCCGGCAACGGAATCGTGCACATCGTCGACGCGGTCTTGCTCCCGCCGGCGAAGTGAGGATGCAATTCGGGCGGGTCACGAAATCGAGTGGCCCGCGCTTTCGTGGTCTTCTTCGAAGGCGTGTTCGGACTCGCTCTCGCATTGACGTTGGCCGCGGCTGATCAACCCGCGGTCGCTTCGCCCGCGCCCGCGGAGTTCATCGACGACGTTCGCCCCATCTTCGAGTTGGTGACCTGCCAGGCGACGCCATCGGGCATCGACGCGAGCGTGGTCGACAAGTGGTGCGTGAAGCAGAAGCGCCGCTACGACCGCTTCACCTCGAAGTGGGGGAAGAAGGCGAACGGCTTTCTCACTCCGCACAAACCGGCCGGCCTCCCGACCTCGGTGGTGTACCCGTTCGGCGGTGGCGACTTGATGTCGGCGCTGCAGCTCTTCCCGGAGGCGCAGGAAGTCACCACCATCTCGCTCGAGCTCGCCGGCGACCCGCGACGGTGGAAGTCGTTGAGCGACGCGAAGGTGCTGAAGAAGTCGCTCAAGGTCATCGCCGACGTCAGCGAGTCGACGCTCATCAACAACGACTCGGTCTCCGAAGAGATGTCCGACGCGCAGCGCGGTGAATTGCCGGCGCAGCTCTCGATGCATCTCATGGGGCTCGCGCTCGCAGGCCAGGAGCCGGTCTCAGTGCGCTTCTTCCGCCTCGAGAGTGACGGCTCTCTGCACTACCTCACGCTCGACGACATCGACGCGCTCGACGGCAAGAAGGCGAAGAAGCTCAACGACGAGTGGAAGAGCCCTGACTTCTCTCCGGCGTTCGCGAACGTCGAGGTGCAGTTCGTGCCGAAGGGTCAGCGCGACGCGACTCCGCGCATTCATCGCCACTTCGCCGCCAACCTCGCGAACAAGAAATTGCCGGCAGGGCTCATCGCGCATCTCGAGAAGAAGGGCCGCGTCACCGCCATGACCAAGGCCGCGAGCTACCTCTTGTGGGACGGCGGCTTCAGCAAGCTGACCAACTGGCTGCTCGCCAACGCGGTGTTCATGGTGAGCGACTCGACCGGCGTGCCTCCTTCGGAATGGAAGGAGAAGGGCTGCAAGGTCGAAGCGTTCGGGAAATTCGAGAAGCCGTTCCTCGTCGAGGCGCAGAATGATCCGCACGTCGACGAAGTGAAGGCGCTGTTCGAGAACGCGAAGAAGGTGCCGATGCGGTTCGGCTACGCCGATGGCACCGAGCAGAAAAACGACCACCTGATCATCGCCAACTGCGTGAAGACGAAGTGATGCGCGCGTGGGTGTTGATCATCGTGACCTTCGCCTTCGCTGGCGTCGCGCACGCGCAGAAGATCAAGAAGCACTCCGGCCCCGAGAAGCTCTCGCTCTTCGACGCGAAGGGTGATCTCGAGACCGATCTCTGGGGCGCTCCCGACGAAGAGCTGCAGGCGCAGGTCGACGCGCTGTTGAAAGCGCGGCCTGCGTTCGCGAAGGCGCTCGCCGATGAACAGCTCTCGCTGGTGCTGGTGGATCTGACGAATCCTCACGCGCTCGCCGCCGCCGCGGTGCGTCCTGACTGGGAGACGTTCCCCGCCTCGCTCGGGAAAATCGCCATCCTCCTCGGAGTGGTCGACAAGGCGCACGTCACGAAGCAGCCGCAGCAGTTGATCAACCTGCGCGCGTCGATGGACCGGATGATCAAGGCGTCGTCGAACGAAGACGCGAGCGCGTTGTTTGCGTGGGCCACGCACGCGTCGATCGTCGAGGCCGTCGCGCGTCACAAGCTCTACGACGAGAAGGCCGGAGGGCTGTGGTGGACGCCGTCGGCTCCGTGGCCGAAGAGCCCCAAAGGCCAGCTGCGCATCGCCGCCACCGCGCGCCAGGTCGCTCGCTACTTCTTGATGATGGAGCAGGGAAAGCTCGTCACTCCCGACGACTCGCGGCTGATCAAGTCGGTGTTTCACAACGCGGGCCTCGCGCTGTTCTCGAAGGGCATTCAGAAGCGCTTCGGCGACACCGAGTACTACGGGAAGCCCGGCATCCTCGGGAAGGAGATCGCCGAGGGCATGCTCATCGAGTCGCCCGGCGCTCGCTACATCGTCGCCATCGTCATGAAGGGGCTCGACAAAGACGACCCCGCGTTTCAGGAATTCGGTCAGTCACTGCATGCGCTGATGCTCGAGCGCGGCAAGTCGCGAGCGCCGCCTCCGTCTCCAGCTCCGACTCGCGATGAGAGCGGCAGCTGGTCGCTCACGCTCGACGGCACCACGCTCGCGCTCGCGCGCCCCGATGGAGGAACGCCGCTCGCGCTGAAACCTGAAGCGCACGTGCAGCTGAACGGCCTGCCCACCGAAGACGCGAAGGACGCGCGATGGGAACGCACCGACGGCGGCTTCGTCGCGACGCTCGTTACGCCGAGCGCGAGCTGGAAGTTCGACGCCACCACTCGGGGCATCGACACCACCGTCACCTTTTCGAAGAGCGGAGAAGTCCAGAGCGCGTGGGTCGAGCTGCCGGTCGTCGCGTCGAAGCCGAAGATGCTCGACGAGAACTTCAAGTTCCGCGCGCCGCCGGTGCGAGCCGATGCGCTGACGCCGCAGGTGGCGGTGCTCGATGACGTGACGTTCATCGGTCATGCGCAGGCGATGTCGCTCACGAGCTCGAAGCTGCGCCTCGACGTCGACGTGGCGACCTCGCACCCGTTTCATCTGTGGAGCGAGTGCGTGAAGGAAGCGACCGACAAGCCCATCGTCACGCGGCCTCCGCAAGTCGACCTCTCGGCGCGCAAGGTGATCGCCGGTGAGAAGCTGAGCGTGTCGCTGCAGGTGCTGCCCGGCACCACGAGCGTTCCGCTGCTGTCGCGTTTTCCGAACGGTTTTCGCGCGGCGTTCGTGCTGACTGATCACGCTGATCAAGCCAACGTCACGCGGCTCGGCGCGTTGATGTACGGCAAATCGACGTACAAGGCGCCGCTCGCCGCGCGCGGAGGCAACAAGGGCTTCGCCAATCGCGGGCTGACGATGACCAAGGCGGTGTTCTCACTGCCGTCGAATGGCTACGCCGCGCAGCTGGAAGACCCGCGCTTCGTTGAGCTGCTCGACGCGCTCGCCGCCGACGGAATCGAGATCGGCTCACACTCCGCTTCGGGAGATCCTGATTCGCCCGAGAAGACGGTCGAGGGGCTCGAGCTGCTCGCGAAGTTCAAGCCGACCACGTGGATCGATCATCAGCCCACGACGAACTGCGAAGCGCTCACCAACTCCGGGCGCGCCGACACGCTGAAGGCGTTGACCGACGCGAAGTTTCGCTACGCATGGAGCGGCGACGACGACCACCTGAAGGACTTGAATCTCTTCTCGGGGAAGACGCCGCTGCTCTACCAACACCCGCTCGCCGGCGACCTGTGGCTGTTTCCCTCGCGGTGGATGGCGCTCGAGCGCGGCGAGTTCTTCGAGCGGCTGTCGCAGAAGTCACTCGAGCGGCTCGAGAACGAACGCGGCCTGCTCATCGCGCACACCTACCTCGACATCTTCATCGAGGAATCCGGCACACGGCTCGACCAATGGTCGCTCCTCGAGAAGATTCCCAACGGCTATCGCTTGAGTGACGAGGCCGACGAGGTGTTCGCGCGGCTCGGCAAACATCAGAAGCAGAACAAGCTGTGGGTCACGACGCTGCGCGCGCTCGCCGAGCATCTGCTCGCGGTGCAGCAACTGCGGCTCACGCTCGACGCGGACGCGGTGGTGTTGAGCAGCGCGCGTGAAGTGAAGGGCGTGACGCTCTTGATGCCCGACGGTCAGGCGCGCGTGGTCGACGTCGGCGTCGGCGAGACCCGCGTTCCGCTGCGCTGAGTGCGAGCGGTCATCTCGTCGAGAACCGGCGCCAGCTCTCTCTGGCCGCGGCATCGATGACGGGGAGCGGGTCTTCTTCCTTCTCTCCTGGCAACGCACAGCGATCTCCCAGCGGGCTCAGCTGGACGCACGAGAGCGCGAGGCTGAACTGCATGCCGGTGAGCAACGTCGAGGCGTCGTCGAGACTCAGCGTGCTCACGTCGACGTCCGCCGCGCGCAGCTCCTTCGCGAGTCGATCTCGCAGCAACGTCGCGGTCTGAATCGGGTCGGGGCCCAGCGCGGCGTAGAGCATTCGGCCGCCCGACGCGCCCAGGTCGCTCTCGCGCATCGCCTCGACCCAGGGGTGCACCACGATCTTCAGCGCGTCGGTGCGATGCAGCCGCCACTCATGCTGCGTGCTCTTCACTGCGCACGTTCCGCTCCAGCCCTCGCCGAACACCACCTGCATTGCGTCGCCCGAAGGAACGATACGCACGCGTCGCGAACAACCGAGTCGCTCCGCGCACTGCAGGTCACCAGTCGCGCCCTCAGCCGCGCAGAGCCAATACGAAGTCGTCGGTTCCTCGGCGAGCGCGAAGCTCCAGCGCCCTTCGTCGAGCTTCACCACCTCGAGAAATCCCTCGTCTTCCGCCGCGACCCACAGCCCTTCGACGGGGCCGGGCTTGCGAGCACACGCTGAACTCAGGAGCACCGCGAACACCAGCAGGGTCGAGCGCACGCTCCCCTCAACAGCGACGCCTGAACTCCATTCCGTTCACGGCGACGGCTGCACCTCGATGCGTCCGTTCGCGACGTTCAACCACCGCGTCTCCGGGCCCGCCGCGCGTTGCACCAACGCGGCATCGGTCGTCGTCAGCAACGTCTGCGCACCCGACTCGGCGAGGTAGTTCATGAGGAACGCGTTGCGCTCGGGGTCGAGCTCACTCGACACGTCGTCGAGCAGCAGCAGCGGCATGAAGCCGTTTCGCTCGCGCAGGTGTTCGATCTCCGCCACCTTCCACGCCAGCACCAGCGCGCGGCTCTGGCCCTGACTCGCGAACGCGCGTGCAGCTTTCTCTCCGAGCGTGATGTCGACGTCATCGGCGTGCGGGCCCACCGACGTGAAACCGCGCTCGACGTCCCGGGTCAGCCGCGCGTCGAGCTGCGACAACATGCGCTCCGCCAGCTCGCTCTCCGACGCGGTGGCGAACACCAGGCCTTCACCGAAGTGCGACGGCTCGTAGAGCCAGCTCGCTTCCAGCTCCGAACGGCCGATGCGCTGAAACGCCGCGCGCGCTTTTTCGGCGAGCGACACCATCAACGTTCGCCGTCGCGCCCACAGCCGCGCGCCGAGCTTCGACAATGTCGCGTCCCACGCCTGCAGGTGACTCATGGGCGCGCGGTCTTTGAGCAGCCGATTTCGATTCTTCAACGCACGGCCGTATTCGCGGCTCTCGTCGAGATACGCGGGCTGCACGTTGAACACGCTGCGATCGAGAAACGCGCGGCGGCCATCGGGCCCGCCCTTCACCACCGACAAGTCATCGGGCGTGAACGCCACCACCGACACACCGCCGAAATACGCCTCGAGCGACGACGCGCGCTTTCCGTCGACGAACGCGGTGCGCCCACCGGGAATCACCTCGACGCTGATTTCCCGCTCGGCGCCGGCGATGAGAAAGCGGCCGGTCACCTTCGTGTCGTGCTCTCCGAAGCGAATCAACTCACTCAACCGATTCGCGCGGAGCGGCTTCAACGTCGCGAGCAGGTACAGCCCCTCGAGCAAGTTGGTCTTGCCCTGGCCGTTCTGCCCGACGGCGATGGTCGCGCGCGGCGACGGCTCGAGCGTCAGCGGCTCGAGGTTGCGAAAGCGCGAGTACGAGAGCGACAGCAGACGCATCAGCGGGTGAACGCGCCTGCCTGGTAGACGGCGTCGTCGACGAAGACGAAGAGTTTGTACTCGGTGCCCGCGTCGGCGATTCGCTCACTCGAGACGAACAGCTTGCCGTGCTCACGGTCGGCCCACGGGCGAAGTCCTCCCGGCTGGGTGATTTCACGCCACTCCATCGGGCGATTCACGCCGCCATCGGGGAACTTGTTGAGCAGCTTGCCGCTGGGGTCGGTGTCCCAGCGCGCGACGAAGAGGCCGTGCCTCGCGAGCACCACCGGCCAGCCGCCGAAGTTTTCGTAGTCGAGAATCTTGAGCGTGCCGCCGTCGGCCGCGGGCAGCGGTACCGAGAGCTGGTAGCCGCCGGGCAAGGTGAAGATGCGACCGTCCGAATAGCCGACGCGCCCGAGTGCGCTGCGCGTGGTGTCGAACCACACTTCCATCGGCTCTCCGTCGGAGACGATGAGCGGCCGGCTGCTCCAACGCGCCGGAGCGCCACCCAGCTTCCACTCGAACACGTTGCGCGAGGTGACGAGGTAACCGCGCGCGCGGTCGACGCCATCGGTGCCGAGCGGCGTGCGCTCGAGCGCGAGGCTGCGAATGGGAACCGACGGCTCGGGCTGCAGTTCGGGCGCGAGGCTGGTCAGCGATTGTTCGCCGAGCTGCACGTCTTTGGTCTGCACGTAATAGAGCGCGTCGTCGGCGGCGATGACCATCGCGAGCGGCCCACCGTCGCGATCGAGGAACGCCTCGCCACCGATGGTCTGGGCGATGGGTTGACCCGCGGGCGTCACGATGCGCGGCCCGAACGAGACCGTCGAGTCCGTCGCCTCGCTCTCGTCGATGTCGAACTTCACGAGCACGCCGTCGTTCTGAATGCCCCAGCCTTCGATGCCGTGAATCGCGGCGAGCAACGTGAGCGAGCTCTTGCCGCCGAATTCGAGCGCGTCGAGCCGGCGGAAACCGGAAGGCAACTTTCCGAGCACCGGAGGCTGATTCACCGCGGTGTAGCGGTCGGTGATGGCGAGCAGCCGATTCGAGGTCACGCCATCGGCCTCGACGCCGGTGGTCGTCACGTCGAGCGGAACGCGATCGAGGTTGATGGGCTGCATCGTCGAGAGCGTCTCGCCGAACCACACCTGGCCGGCTTTGCCTCCCACCGCGACGCCGCGTTGACCCGCCGCGCCGACCACCGACACCTGCGTCCCCATGTTCGTCACGACGTTGAGCTGCCGCGTGTCGAGCGGAAGCGCGACGGTCTCGGTGGTGCACGGGTCGCTCGGCATCACCGCGGTGCTGCCGGTGACCTGCAACAACTGGAGCTGCGGCTCGGTCTGTCCCGGCCCCGACGGCTTGAAGCAGAACACCTCGACGCCCAACCCGAGCTGCGGCGGGAGAGGCGTCGCGCGCCGCATCACATTTCCGGTACCTCGGCACGGTGTGCAGTCGGCCCACGGCTGCTGCAGCGTGTGTTCGCCGCGCGTCACTCCGATTTGCCACGCCGAGAGCACGTTCGCGGTCTCGACCGACATCAACGTCCCCGGCCCGTTGAAGCGCATCACCGCCGTCCCGGGAAACGGCCCAGCCGGGAACTCGTCGAAGCCTGCATCGGTGCGCATCACCCACAGCGCGGTCTGCGTGAGGATGACGGGCTCGGGGGTGACGAGCGGCGCGCTGCGCATCAACAGCCCGACGTCGATGGGATCTCCCGCGTCGATGCTCAACGGGTACAGCGTCTTGAACTCCAGTGCGGGCGGGCCGAGCCCGATTTCTCCCGCGAAAATCTGACCCTGCGGCCCGCCCTGCGGCGGCGTGATGCCCTGCAGCGTGGGGAGCAAGTCGTGCCCCGCGGGCGGCGTGATGCGCAGCGAGCGCGCGATGTCGCCGGAGCTGTTCGAGACGCTCGGCCCACCGTCGATGACCACCGCGAAGTACGCCAGCGGCCCGTACTGTCCCGGGAGTGCGCGCACACCGGCGAGCGCCTGCGCCTCGACGACGTTGTTGCCCGGCAGCTCGAACTCACCGCGATAGAAAACGGCGTCACGAATCGACGCGTCGGGCGGGTTGGGGCTGGTCGCGAGCTGACCCTTCTTGTTCGACGTGATGACGCGACCGTCGGCCAGCTGCGCGATGAGCGGCCCCGATTCCGCAGTCGGCGCGCGGGCGAGGAACACCACGGGCTGGTCGAGCGTGAGCGGGTGCAGCTTCGTGAACTCGTTGTCCTCGAAGGTCGGTACGCGCGCCGGGCCCTCGAAGCGCGGGCCCTCATAGATATAGGAGTGGCAGAGATTGTCGGTGCCGCACACGTCGCCGGTGACACACACCGCGTCGCGCACTCCGAGGCCCGCGTTGAAGTCGCAGGGGAACGCGTTGCCCTTGTCGAAGAAGACGCCGGTGCACGCGGCGGTGACGAGCGCGATGACGCCGAGGAAGAGCAGAGCGCGACGCATCACCAGAACCCTCCTGCGACCGCGAAGCCGTTGGGCGTGGGCACCAGCCGCGCGCTGATGCGCGTGCGCGCGTCGTCGGGCGGCATCAACCAGATGCCCAGACCGAGCAACACCGCGCCCGCTGCCATCACGCCGATGCCGACGACCTTCTGCACGGTGAGCGAGTTTTGCTGCTGCACGTAGAAGTCGCGCGGACGCAGACTGACTCCGGCGCACCGGCCATCGGGCAACGGCCCACCCGGGCACAGCTCGTCGTTGAGCTGGGCTTCACGCGACAGCGCGAGCACTTCGACGCCCGCACCCGAGAGCGCCGTCGCCGCCCCCACCACCAGCAACGTGATGGGAATCGCGCGTGAGGGCGGCGGAGGCAGCGGCGAACCCGTCGCTTCCGACGCGGCGTACGGCACCAACTCGCGAATCGCCTCGAGCGAACCGGCGAGCTTGCTGCTGCGCGCCGAGGTCTGCGTGCGCTCGGTGTCCACCATCTGCAGCGTGAGCTGGTACGCGGTGCCGACGCGCGCGAGCTGGCCCGACAACACGAAGCGCGCCGACACCAGCTTCGACAAATCGAGACTGCAACCGACGGCGTCCGACTCGCAGGCGCCGAGCAGCTGGCGCTGACGGTCAGCGCCCAGCAGCGTCTGAATGTCGCGCGGCCCGAGCACTTCGAACAGCCCACGGCCGGCGAGGTACGTCACCACCGCGTCGCTCACGGCCTGCGCTTCTTCTGGCGCGACCCGCAGCCCGACGAACTCGTTCACCACCAGGCGAGGCCTGGCATCGGCCGGCGCGGGCGCGGACTTCTCGGGTGCCGCGCCGAGCGCGAGCAGACAGACGACCACCGGGAGGAACATGGGAGGAGAACCGTAGCTGAACCAACACGCTGAGCCCCGCGGAGTTGCGTTTTGGGTCAGACTCCCTCGCGTTGAGCTCGGCTTCCGACCAGGACCACGTGCGTGCGCTCGAAGGTGGAGCGGCTCTCCTCGAAGCGTCGAGATTGCGGCTCGAGGCGCTGGTGCCCGCACTCGAGAGCTGGCGTTGGCGCACGCGGGTGCGTGAAGTGGCCGACATCGCGCGCGCGGTGATTCGTTCGCTGCCCGAGCTGCGGCCTCTGGTGGAACGCGCACGTCGACGCGCCACGAGCGAGAACTGGGCGAAGGCCAGCGCGGTGCGCACCCTCGTGGAGCGCGTCGCGAAGTTGCTCTCGTCGCTCGACGAAGCGGTGACGTCGCGCGAGTACGAGTCGCTCGAGCAATTGGTCGTCTCGACCATCGGCCTGACGCGCAAGGTGGCGATTCACGAGCGGGAGACGGCGGCCAGCGAAGTGCTCGACGCCGAAGACCCGCTCGTCGCGCGGCTGGCGCGCTTTCACGAAGAGGTGTCGAAGGTGTTCGGCCGCCCGCGGCAGGCGCGCACCGTGTCGTTCACGTTCGAAGACCACGAGCGGCTGCGGCCGGTGTGGCGTGACGGAGAGAACGCGCTCGCCGAAGCCTGGGCTCGCATCGCGCGCGTCGACAGCACCGGCGGCGTCGAGCGGTGGCTCAAGAGCCGCGCGGCCGTCGCACCGCGACAGAGTGGGCGCGCGAAGACGAAGAGCGGCCCGGCGGTGCTGGCCGCCGCCGAGTTCTGGCGCACGCACGCCCTCGCGCTGCGCACGCAGTTCGTCACCGAGCACTTCGCGCCCGTGCGCGTGCAGGAAGAAGAGGAGAGCGAGGCGCTCAAGTTCCTGCTGCAGCGGCACACCGAGGGCGCGGCGGTGCTCGGTGAAGACGCGCGCGCGGCGTTGCTGATGCTCGCGCACGAGTTGATGGGCGGAGCGCCGGGTCGCATTCCGCTCACGGGCGGCGTGCACCGTGTGCGCGCGTGGGCCGAGCTGGCCGACACGCTCCCGCGCGACGACGAAGACTGGGTGCGGCTGCGCGACTCGTTGCGAGTGGTGATGGCGCGCACGGTGAGCCCGGTGTTGCCTCCGTTGAAGCGGGTTCCCGGGACACCACCACGACGGTCAGAGCAGCTGCTGGCGGACTTCTTTCCCCTCGCCGCTGGCTCGTGACAGAAGGGCGCCATGAAGCGCCTCACTCTGCTCGTCGTCTTCCTCACCGCGTTCGTCGCGTCAGCCGCGGCACCGAAGGCGCCGAAGAAGAAGGGGCCGCCGCCTCCGCCTCCGCCGGTGACCGAGCCGATGCCGAAGGTGAGCGAAGCACTCGGAGACACGGTGCTCAACGGCATCGCCAACGCGACGAAGGTGCAGGTGTTTCGCGTGGCTGATTCAGGCGGGCTGCGGCCTGACCCGACGAAGGCCATCTTGAGTGACTTCGTGCGCGGCAACCCGGGCAACGAGCTCGACGCCAAGTCGCTCGAGGCGCTGCGCTCGGCGCTCTACGACGACAAGAGCTACCGCTTCGACGCCGACGTCGCGAAGTGCCGCTTCGTGCCGCACCTCTCGTTCCAGATGCAGGTGGGCCTCGACACGCTCGAAGCGGTGGTGAGCTTCTCGTGCAACGAGGTGTTGTTCGCGCTCGGCAAGCAGGGCGGTCGCTGGGTGCCGCAGGGCACGTTCGACATGAAGCCCGCGCGGAAGAAATTGCTCGAGCTCGCGAAGGCCACGCTCCCGCAGGACAAAGAGACGCAGGCGCTCAAGTAGTCGACGAGCTTGGAAACACCAACGCCCTGACCTCGTGGGAGATCAGGGCGCTCGTGCACCGCGCGAAGAGTGAGTGCGGGCGACTTACAGCTCGCGGCTCATCAACAGCCGCAGCTTGCCGCTCTTCTTCGACACCACCGTGGCAACCGTGGTGAAGCCGGCCTTGCGGTAGAAGGAAACGGCGGGGCCATTCGCCGGGTCGACGCGCAGCGCGAGCGTCTTGCGGTTCATGTCGCGCGCCATCGAGAGACCTTGCTCGAGCATCACGTGGCCGAGGCCCTTCTGACGGAACTCGGGCTTCACGACGATGTTGCGCAGGTACGCCGCGCCGGGCACCGGGCCGTCACGCTCGATGGTCACGTAGCCGCTCAACCCGCCGTTGAACTTGCCGACCGAGATGAACGGGCGAAGTTTGGTGAGTGCCTCGAGGCTCTCGGCCTGCGTCTCGCCGCGCGACTTCCACGGGTCGGAACCCGAGCGGAGCTGCGCGAGCGCGTTCATGTCTTCGTCGGTCGGCGCCGCGAACTTCACCTGCTTCCAGTCGGTCGGGACGGGCATCGGGGGAGTGGGAGTCGAACCGGCCGAGTCCAGCTGCTTTTCAGTCATTGCCTCTCCGTAAGTAGTTCTGCTCGGCCTGTTGGATCTGATCCTAACCACCAACTTCAACGGCGTGCACGAGCAGACATTTCATGACGCACACCGTGTGTGCGTAACGGCCACAGTGGCGCTCGGACATCAGCAATACGGTGTGACCGCACCGATCGGGTTGTGGAGGGTTGTGCTTGGTGAGCCGCGCGTTCGGACGCAGACTCCGCCGACGTGCAACTGAATCACGCGCAGCGCGAGCTCACCGTCAAGATCGTCTATTACGGCCCCGGTCTCTCGGGGAAGACGACCAACCTGCAGATGGTGCATCAGCGGACCAGCCCCGAGGTGAGGGGCCGGCTGCTCACCGTCGAAACGCACGACGACCGCACGCTGTTCTTCGACCTGCTCCCCGTCTTCTTCAGCACCGCCAACGGCTTCAAGGTGAAGGTGAAGCTGTTCACCGTGCCCGGCCAGGTGATTCACAACGCCACGCGCCGCATCGTGTTGCAGGGCGCCGACGCGGTGGCCTTCATCGCCGACAGCCGCCGCTCCGCCGCGCAGGAGAACAACGCGTACTGGAAGAACCTGCAGGAGAACATGCGGGAGAACAACCTCGACCCCGCGCAGACGCCGATCGTCATTCAGTACAACAAGCGAGATCTCCCCGACACCAAGACCGACGCGGAGATCGAAGAGACGCGCAAGAAGGGCAAGGAGCCGGTGGTCGGCGCCATCGCCATTCGCGGGGTCGGCGTGCTCGAGACGTTGTTCGCGGTGCTGCAGAGCGCCTACCGCTCGCTCGAAGCGCGCGCGTCGTTGAGCAAGGCCATCGGCCTCACCGAGAAGGAATTCCTCACCCAGGTCTTCGCCAACATCGACGTCACCGGCACCGAGCTCGAGAAGGTGCTGCCTCCGCGGCAGGGAGCGCGCCCGTGAGACAGGGCGAGTCCGTCCTTCAGCGACGCATCTCGCTCTCCGAGATGCTCGACACCGAGTCCTTCACCGAGGTGGTGAAGGGCTTCGTCGAGCTGTACCGGGTGGGCATCAAGGTGTTCGACGACAAGGGCGGGAAGATCGCCGACATCAAGATCGGCAACGGCGACTTCTGCGGCTACGTGTTCTCGTTCCCCGAGGGGCGGCGGCGCTGCACGGCGACGGTCGGTCGCGTGAAAGACGGGCCGCTCGCGCTCTCGCACGGCGCGCGGTTGCCGGTGCTCGAGCCCGACCTGATTCCCGCGAGCAAGGGCATGTTGACCGTGCCGTGCTTCACGGGGCTGCGGTACCTCATCGTGCCCATCATGTGGGAAGGCGACACGCTCGGCCGCGTGGTGTTCGGCCCGTTCTTCCCCGAAGACCTGCGCGACTTCGCGCCACGCACGCTGACCGAGATTTCGGAAGGCTTCGACATCGGCAACGCGAAGGCGCTGGTCGAGAAGGTGCGTCGCGCTCCGGAAGGCACCATCGCGCGCGTGATGCTGCACTTCGGGCAGCTGCTGCAGACGATGTTGTTCGGCGGCCAGAAGATGTTCCTCACCTCGCAGCTGCACATCGAGGCGACGCTCGACAGCAACCGCGAGCTCGAAGAACGGAACAAGCGCCTCGAAGACGCGAACACCAAGCTGAAGGAACTCGATCGCCTGAAGAGCGCCTTCCTCGCGACGGTGAGTCACGAGCTGCGCACGCCGCTCACCAGCATCATCGGCTACTCGGAGATGCTGGCTGAAGGGCTCGCCGGCGCGCTCAACGGTGAGCAGCTCGACTACGTGCGCACCATCATGGAGAAGGGCGAGACCCTGCTGAAGTTGATCAGCAGCATTCTCGACATCTCGCAGATCGAAGCGGGCAAGGTGCGTCTCAACTTCGAGCCGATGGACGCGGTGGAGCTGATCAATTCGTCGGTGAGCTCGCTCAAGCCGCAGACCGCGAAGAAGGGCGTGATTCTCGAGGCGAAGGTGCCGCCGCGCATGGCGATGGTGACCGGAGATCGAGATCGCCTGCGCCAGGTGGTCGTGAACCTGCTGACCAACGCCGTGAAGTTCACGCCCAAGGGCGGCAAGGTGTCGGTGACGTTGACCGAGGTGCAGCAGCAACCCGACCTGAACGCGCCCGGCTACCGCATTCTCGTCGAGGACTCCGGGGTCGGCATTCCGGCTGATCAATTCGACAAGATCTTCCACAGCTTCTACCAGGTCGATTCGTCGTCGACGCGCGAGTACGGCGGCGCGGGCCTCGGGCTCGCCATCGTGAAGAGCTTCGTCGAGGGCCACGGCGGCGTGGTGCGCGTGGCCAGCGAGATGAACAAGGGCAGCCGCTTCACGCTGGTGTTGCCGGTCACTCCGGGCAGCCAGCAGCAGGTGCTCATCACTCCGCCGGTCACGACGGTCGGGCCGGCCGACGATCGCTTCTGAACTTCAGTGCGCTTCGCTCGCGAGCCGCAGCACGGGCGCGCGGCGCGGGCTCAACCCGTGACGCTGCAGCAGGTCGATGAGATGCGTGCGGTTCATCTTCGCGAGGCGCGCGGCGGCTGACACGTTGCCGTCGACCTCGCGCAGCAACCGGTCGAGGTAGGAACGCTCGAAGCGCAGCAACAGGTTCGCGCGCGCGTCGCCGTACGGCAGCTGCGGGCCGGGGAGCATCACCGCACGGTCGTCCGCGGGGTCGACCTCGAGGTGCGGCAGCTCACCCATGGTGACGGTGAACTCGACGAGATTGCGCAGCTCGCGCACGTTGCCGGGCCAGGTGTGTGCGCACAGACGTTCGAGCGTCTCGGGCTGAAACAAGACCGCGCAATCGTCGACGCCGAGCACCGAGAGGAAGTGGCGCATCAAGGGCTCGAGGTCTTGCGGGCGCTCGCGCAGCGAGGGCACCTGCAGCGTGAGCACCGCCACGCGGTAGAAGAGGTCGAGCCGGAACGCGCCCGAGCCGACGAGCTCGCGCAGCGGCCGGTGGGTCGCCGAGATGACGCGCACGTCGACGGGCACGTCCTGTGTGCCGCCCACGCGCCGAAAGCAGCGGCGCTCGAGCACACCGAGCAGCGCCACCTGCTGGGCCAGCGGCAATTCGCCGAGTTCATCGAGCATCACCGTACCGCCGTCGGCGCGCTCGAAGGCTCCGAGGGAGCGCGCGTCGGCGCCGGTGAACGAACCGCGCTCGTGACCGAAGAGCTCGCTGGCGACGAGGCCTGGCGTCAGCGCTCCGCAGTCGACGACCACGAACGGGCCGCGAGCGCGAGCGCTGCGCTGGTGCACTGCGCGGGCGACGACTTCCTTGCCCGAGCCCGACTCGCCTTGCAGGAGCAGGGAACCATCACCTTCGGCCGCGCGGTCGATTCGTTCGTTCAGCGTGCGCATGCACTTCGACGAGCCAACCAACGCGCCACGCGAGGCCACCATCCGTCGATTCGTAGCTGCGCGGGCGAGAGCCGGAAATAGCTCGGAAGTATTACGCGCGCCGGCTTCACCACTGGACACACGGTGGCGCGCCCGCGAGGCCGTCGTCACCGAAGAGCGCCGACCACCCGGGCCTGTCGTGCGCGGGGAGAATGGTGAGCTTCGGGTCGGCCTTGCTCAGCTCGACCAGACGCGCGACCTGCTCCGACGTGGCGTGCACGTCTTCGTCGGTGAGCATTCGCATGGCGAACGACTTCGGCACTTCGCGCGTGAGCGACTCGCGGAGGTTGATGAGGTCACCCACGTGCACCAGCCGCCCGCCGGGAGCATTGATGAAGGTGTTGATGCTGCCGGGCGTGTGGCCGAACGCGGGTGTCACCACCACCGAGCCGTCGCCGAAGACGTCGGCCCGCGTATCGGAGTTCGCGAATGGCACGCGCTCGAAGTTCAACGCGGCCATGCGACCGCTCACCGCTCGAGCGTGCGCGGGAATCACCACCGTGTTGCCACTCTCGATGAACGTCTTCTCTTCGGCGGCGAGCCACACAGGCGCGTCACGGAGCGCCACCAGTCCACCCATGTGGTCGGGGTGCGCGTGCGAGAGAATCACGGCGGTGAGCTTCGTCACGCCGAGCTGCCGCAGCGCTTCGGTGAGCGAGCGTCGCGGCTGATTGCGCCCCGCAGTCTGCGAGAAGACGAAGCGCTTCCACGCCCCGAGCTCGTTCGCTTCGTGCTGGGCGTTCGGCGAGAGCCCTGCGTCGATGAGCACGTCGCCTTTCGGGTGGCGCACCAGCAGCGCCGCTGAGGTGACGTGCCATGCATCGGCGGTCGGCAACCCCGCAGCTCCGTAGCGCGCGGGAGCGTCGAGGCCTCCCGTGTCGACCCAGCACACGGTGAGCGGCGTGGTCGCCGTCGGCAAGGGCACGAAGGAGTGCGGCTGAACCGCGGGGAGAGACGCAGGCCAGAGCACGACGGCCAGCACGGCGACGGACACGGCAGCGAGCGCGAGCTTCTTCATGGCGCGGAAGATGGGCCGTGGGCGCCACATCCGCCGCATCAATGAACGAATCTGGAGTATTCAATTCGTGAATATGGACCTCAACCTGCTCCGAGTCTTCGACGCGCTCATCACGGAAGGCAGCGTCAGCAGGGCGGCGACGCGGCTCAAGCTGTCGCAGCCGGCGACCAGCAACGCGCTGGCACGGCTGCGAGAGGCGCTGAAAGACCCGCTGCTGGTGCGCACGCGAGACGGCATGGTGCCGACGCCCCGCGCGCTCGCGCTGCATGGAACGGTGGCGGCCACGCTCAAGCAGTTCTCCGAGGCGCTGCAGCCACCGCGGCCGTTCGACCCGAGCACAGACCGGCGCACGTTCGTCATCACCGCGAGCGACCACGCGCAGCTCATCGTGCTGCCCGAGTTGATGAAGCGGCTGGCGCGCTTCCCCGGGTTGAGGCTGCGGGTGCTCGCACCTCCCCGGGACTTTCCGCTCCGTGAGCTCGAGACCGGCGAGGTCGACCTCGTGCTCGGCATCTTCGGGCTCGCTCCGGGTGACGCCCCGCCGCAGGGTTTGAAGCGTCAGGTGCTCGCGCGCGAGAAGTTCGTGGTGGTGGCGCGCCGCAAGCACCCCGCGTTTCGCGGCCCGCGCGCGAAGCTCGATTTGACCATGCCGCAGCTGCACGTCTCACCGCGCGGAGGCACCGAGGGCCGCTTCGAGCGCAAGACGAAGCTGCGCCGAAACATCGTGGCGTTCCTTCCGCACTACCTCGTCGCGCCGTGGGTGCTCGCGTCGTCGGACGTCATCGCCGCGTTGCCAGAGCGAGTCGCAGCGCGCTTCGTGGAGCACTTCCCGCTCGAGCTTCATCCCTCGCCGATTCCGCATGACGCGCTCGACGTCGTGCAGTTGTGGCATCCCTTGCGGCAAGCCGACGGAGCGCATCAGTGGCTGCGTGAGCAGGTCGCGCAGAGCGCGAATCCGTTGCGGGAGTGACGGCGAAACTTCTGCGCGCACATCGCTGGTCCACCACTTGCTGAACCTGCGGGCATGAACGCCGGCGCCTCTGGCCTCGAGTTGATCGTCGAATTCAACGAGGCAGCGAAGGCCATGGAGTCACGGGCCTGTGAGGTTCGCGTGCACGCGCTCGACGCGCTGGTGCGCAGCGCCCGAGACCGTTCGTTGACGCTGGCCGGGTTTCGAGAGGTGTCATCGCAGATGCGATCCTGGGCCGATGACCTCACGCTGCTGGTCGAGCGGCTGCGCAAGGCGTGCGCCTCGGCCGTCTCCGCCGAATGCGTGGCTCAGACGCTCGTGCGCCGTCGTCGGCTGGTGCAGATGGCGCGCTGTCACGAGGCCGACGCGAGAATCCTGCAGCGCGAGGAAGCGACCCGGGCTCGACGCAGGACCGAGCTGCTGGCGTTGCGCGAGACGCTCGACGAGCTCCGGCAGCTCGGCTTGATGGCGACCGCGCTCTCCCGCACCGCGATGATCGAAGCGACCGCGGCGAGTGGTGACGACCGCACCGTCTTGATGTTGGCCGCGCGCGAGTTCGGAGAACGTGCCGCGCAGGTCCTCGACTGCGGGCGAGCACTTCAACGGTCTACACGGGAGGCAGCATGAAGAAGATGGTCACGCTCCATGAGAAGGGAGCTCGTAGCTGGAAGGTCATCGCTCGCGACCCGTCGCGGCCGAATCATCTGATCGACACCAACGAGTATCTGATCAGCGACGGCACCGTGAGCCTGCTCACCGACCCGGGCGGCCAGGAGATTTTCCCGGCGGTGTTCTCGGCGCTGAGCGAAGGCGCCGACCCGCGCCACGTGCAGTGGATCTTCTCGAGCCATCAAGACCCCGACGTCATCTCGTCGCTCGCGCTGTGGCTCGACTTCAACCCCGCCATCCGCTGCTACACGAGCTGGATGTGGTGCACCTTCATTCCCCACTTCGGTGGCGATGAGCACACCTTGATTCCGCTCGATGACGCGGGCGGGCGCATCACGGTCGGCACGCTCGAGCTGCAAGCGGTGCCCGCGCACTTCCTCCACTCGCCCGGCAATCACCACCTGTTCGATCATGACTCGCGAATCCTCTTCACCGGTGACATCGGTGCCGCGCTGGTGCCTGCGGGGGCGCCGTTGTTCGTCGAGAACTTCGAGGAGCACATCGCGCACGCGCGCGGCTTTCACCAACGGTGGATGGGGAGCGCCGACGCCAAGACCGCCTGGTGCAAGCTCGCTCGCGAGCTCGAGCCGCGCATGCTCTGCCCTCAACACGGAGCGATCTACCGCGGCGACGACGTGCAGCGGTTCATCGACTGGTTCGACGCCCTCGAGGTCGGCAAGGTGCGCACGCGCTGATTCTTGGGACCGGCTCGCCGAGGGCCGGTGATACCGTTCGGCTCGCGATGAACGTGCTGTTCCTGAGCTCCGAGGTAGCGCCCTTCGCGAAGACGGGCGGGCTGGGAGACGTCGCCGCTGCGCTCCCGCGTGCGTTGCACCGCAAGGGTCACGACGTGCGCGTGTTCATGCCGCTCTACTCGCGCATCGAGCAGCAGAAGTACCGCTTCCGCTCCATCGATTCGCTGCGCGGGCTGCGGGTGAGCTTCGGCACGCGGTCGTTCGAGGTGAGCATCTTCGCGGCGCAGCTCCCCGGCTCCACGCTCGAGATGTTCTTCGTGCACTGCCCGCAGCTCTACGCGCGGCACGCCATCTACGCGCACGACGGCGACGAACACCTGCGCTTCCTGGTGCTCTGCTACGCGGCGCTCGAGTCGGCGCAGCGCATGCGGTTCGCTCCTGACGTCGTGCACTGCAACGACTGGCAGACGGCGATGGTGCCGCTGCTGCTCAAGACGCGCTTCGCGTGGGACGGAGCGATTTTCGGGCGCACCAGGTCGGTGCTCACGATTCACAACTTGAACTACCAGGGCGCGTTTCCCGCGAGCGTGCTGCCCGAGACGGGCCTGCTGCGCGACAAGCACCTGCTGCATCAGGACCAGCTGCGCGACGGCCGCATCAACTTCCTGCTCCACGGCATTCTCTACGCGAGCGCGGTCACCACGGTGTCGCCGACCTACGCGCGCGAAATTCGTACGCCGGAGTTCGGCGCCAACATGGACGGCTTCCTTCGGGCGCGCGAATCGTCGGTGTTCGGAATTCTGAACGGCGTCGACTACGACGAATGGAGCCCGCAGGCCGACAAGCACATTCCCCAGCGCTACGGCCCCGATTGGCTCGAGGGAAAAGAGCTGTGCAAGGGCGAGCTGCTCTCACGTGCGCGGTTGCCGTCGCTCCCCGGTGTTCCGCTGTTGGGCATCGTGTCGCGCCTCGCGAGTCAGAAGGGCTTCGACCTGTTGCCCGACGCGCTCGGCCTCGCGCTGCGTGAGGGCAAGTTCCAGTTGGTGGTGCAAGGCAGCGGAGAGAAGCGCTTCGAGCGGCTCTTCCACGACCTGCGTCGCCGTTTCCCGCGGCAGGTGCGTTTTCAGACGCAGTTCGACAACGCGCTCGCGCACTGGATTCAGGCGGGCTCCGACTTCTTCTTGATGCCGAGCAAGTACGAGCCGTGCGGGCTCACGCAGCTCTACGCGCTGAAGTACGGCACGGTGCCCATCGTGCGGAAGACGGGCGGCCTCGCCGACACCGTGCAGCTCTGGTCACCGCGAACGGGCACCGGCACCGGCATCGTGTTCGACGACTACAACGCGCAGGCGGTGCACTGGGCGCTCGAAGCGGCGTTCAACATCTACCGCGACCGGCCCGTGTACCGGCGGCTGCAGCGCAACGGCATGCTGCAGGACTTCTCGTGGGAACATCAGGTGCAGTCGTACGAAGCGCTCTACGCGAAGCTGCGCTGAGGGGGACTCACATGCGT
The DNA here is from genome assembly GCA_047600485.1 of Archangium sp. Taxonomy (GTDB): domain Bacteria; phylum Myxococcota; class Myxococcia; order Myxococcales; family Myxococcaceae; genus Archangium_A. Next base: position 6,735,850 of record JASGKS010000001.1, on the reverse strand, counting down.
GTCGTGCTGCTCGCAGTGACGATGCTGCTCACGGGTTGTGCGACGACGAGCGCGCTCTCGAGCAAGCGCGTGGCGGTGTTCATCGACGAGAAGCGCGAAGCGGAGCCGCTGGCGACTGCGCCTTCGGCCGAGGCCGCGCATCACTTCACCTCGGCCATCGTGGGAGCGCTCTCGAGTGCGGGGTGGGAAGTGGTCGAGCTCACTCCGCTGGGTGTGGCTGACCCGACCGGTGCTGCGGCGGCGAAGGCTGCGCGTGAGAAAGGAGCAGCGTGGGCCGTGACGGGCAACGCGCGCTTCAAGTCGATGGCCGTCGAAGGGCAGGGAATTCTGCCGGTGGGGAGCGTCTTCCCGGTGCTCGGCGAATACGACGTGCGGCTCATCGAGGTCGAGAACGTCGCTCAACTTGCGACGAGCACCGGCAAGCTGAACCCGTCGTCGAAGAAACTCCCGGTGATTTCGTACGACCGCACCGCGACCGAGCTGGTGGAAACGGTTCGCGAAGAAATCGTGGCGCCGATTCGCGACGCGCTCGCGGCGACGAAGAAGTGACTCACGCGTTCGCGCGGCTGGTACCGTTCGCGCATGCACGTCGTCTTCATCGAGCCCCGTTTCCCGACGAATCAGCGGTTCTTCGTACGCGCGCTCAAAGAAGTCGGAGCGACCGTCACCGCCATCGGCGAAGGCAGCAAGGACTCGCTCAACGGTGAAATGCGGCAGTGGCTCTCGCACTACGAGCAAGTCGACTCGGTGGTGAACGAAGGCGCGGTGCTGCGCGCGGCGAAGTTCATCAACTCGAAGAAGCGCATCGATCGTCTCGAGGCGTCGGTCGAAGCGCACATCATGTCGACCGCCAAGGTGCGCGAGGCGATGGGCATCGAGGGCACGTCGGTGAAGACGTCGTTCCTGTGCCGCGACAAGCCGTCGATGAAGGCCGCGCTGCGCGAAGCGGGAATTCCGTGCGCCGCTTCGAGCGCAGTGTCGTCAGTCGAAGAGGCCATCGAGTTCGCGAAGCAGGTCGGCTTCCCGCTCATCTTGAAGCCGCGCGATGGCGCCGGCGCATCAGGCACCGCGCGCGTGAATTCAATCGCCGACCTTCAGCGCGCCGCGAGTGAGCTGGGGCTCGACAAGGGCCGCTCGGTCGCCATCGAAGAGTTCATCGAAGGCCACGAAGGTTTCTACGACACCATCACCATCGGCGGCCGCATCGTTCACGACTTCGCGACGCACTATTACCCCAACGTGCTCGAGGCGATGCGCACGCGGTGGATCAGCCCTCAGTTCGTCACCACCAATCGCATCGACTCGGCCGAGGGCTACCAGGAGCTGCGCAAGTTGGGCGCGAAGGTGGTGCGCGCGCTCGACATCGGCACCTCGGCCACGCACATGGAATGGTTCGCGGGCCCCAAGGGTCTCAAGTTCTCCGAGATCGGCTGCCGGCCGCCGGGCGTGCGCGCGTGGGACCTCTACAACGTCGCCAACGACGTCGACCTGTACCGGGAGTGGGCGATGGCCGTGGTGCACGGCCGACCGGGCGCGCGGCTCTCGCGTCGGTTCTCGACGGGCATCATCGCGCTGCGTCCCACGCAGGACGGTCGCATCGCCGGGTACAAGGGCGTCGACAAGGTCGAGCGCGCGTTCGGCCAGTGGATGATCGACGCGCATCTGCCGCCCGAGGGCACTCCGACCCAGCCGGTGTCGGCGGGCTACATGGCCAACGCGTGGCTGCGCTTCAAGCACCCCGACTACGACCAGCTGCGCTCGATGCTCAACACCGTTGGTGAAACCGTGAAGGTCATCGCGCGGTAGTCAACGCGTCGCGCGGAAGCGGTACACGAAGCTGAACGCGCCAGCGCGCGGCTGCTGGCCGTCGTTCTTCCACTTCTCGATTTCGGTCTTCACGCACGTCACGTCGCTCAACGCGGCGTCGACGCGCTCGACCTTCACGTCGGGGGTGCTCGAGAACTGCGCGCGCACGCGCACCTCTTCACTGTCATTCGGTGCGCCAGCGCGGCCACACTTCGCGAGTGAGGGCAGGTTCTGAATCAGCCACGGCTTGAGTGCCTTCACGTTGAGGCCCGAGAGCGACTTGAGTGTGGGTACCGGCGTCGCAGGCTCGGCCGACAACGCCAGCAGCAGAGTGAAAGTCGCCACCATGGCGGTCGAGTGTATCTTGCAGCGGCGATGGTCGAGCTGTCTGGCTGGGGTCTGTATCCGCGCGTGCAGTGCAAACTCGTCGAGCCCGACACGGAGCGCGACGTGCGCCGCGCGCTCGACGTCGAAGGCACGATTCCTCGAGGGCTCGGCCGTTCGTACGGAGACGCCGCGGTCAACGACCGGCGCACGGTGCTCGGGCTGACGAAGTTCGATCGCGTGCTCGGCTTCGACGAAGCGACCGGCGAAGTGCGCTGCGAAGCGGGCGTGTCGTTGAGTCAGCTCATCGAGCACTTCGCGGGGCGCGGGTGGTTTCCGAAAATCACTCCGGGCACGCGCTACGTCACCATCGGCGGCTGCATCGCCAACGACGTGCACGGCAAAGCGCACCACGCGCACGGCTCGTTCCTCGAATCGGTGAAGTCGATGCGCGTGCTGCTGGCGAGCGGGCAGGTCGTCACCGCGAGCCGCTCCGAGAACGCCGACCTCTTCTTCGCGAGCTTCGGCGGCATGGGCCTGCTCGGCGTCATCCTCGAAGCGACCGTGCAGCTGCGAAAGGTGAGCACCACCTTCTTCAAGCAGCGCTCGTTCGAAGCGAAGAACCTCGAGGCGCTGCTCGACCTCATTCTCGAGCAGGACAAGCAGTTCCCGTATTCGGTGGCGAGCATCAACCCGCTCTACACCGGCGAGCGGCTCGGCTTCGGCGTGCTCACCGCGGGCGACCACGCGGCTCCCGAGGAATTGCCGGCGAAGTTCGCGAGCGACCCGTTGCGGGGAAACGGCAACGCGTTTCTCGACGTGCCGTTCATGCTGCCGGAGTTCACCGTCAACGCGGCGACGCTGCGGTTGGTGCACCTGCTCGGCCACCAGTTCCTCATGCGCGGAGCGCCCATCGCGCACGCCGACTCGTTCTTCTACCCACTCGACGTGCTGCTCGGCGCGTGGAACCGCGGCTACGGCAAGCGCGGCTTCACGCAGTACCAGTTGGTGATTCCGAAAGAAGACGGAGCGCGGAACCTGCGCGCGTTGCTCGAGACCATCGTCGCGGCGAATCAGCTCCCGTCGCTCAACGTGCTCAAGAAGTTGGGGAAGGAAAACGCTGCGCCGCTCTCGTTTCCCACCGAGGGGTGGACGCTGGCCATCGACTTTCCGGTCATCGACGGGCTCGCTGAGTTGTTCGCGCGGCTCGACGCGATGGTCGCTGACTTCGGCGGTCGCGTGTACCTGGGCAAGGACGCGTTCCTGCACGCCGACACGTTCGCGCGCATGTACCCGCGGCTCCCGGCGTGGCGCGCGGTGAAGCAGAAGTACGACCCGCAAGGCGTGTTCTCGTCGAACCTCTCGCGTCGAGTCGGCCTGACGGAACGCTGATCAGTGCTGCCAGAGCACCGCGCCGCCGTGCTCCGACTCGCAACAGAAGATGTACGCATCGCCGCCCGCGAACCCGAGCGCGTCGTCGAACTCACCAATCTGCGCGACGAACCGCATCGGCTTCTTGCACTTGCCGCAATTGGGCGTCGCGTCTTGCTGCAACCAACCCGGGTAGCCGTTCACCTTCGGCACCGCCTCGGCATCCTCTTCGTCGGCGTGCTCGGGGTTGGGCTCGAACTTTTCTTCGTAGCTGAGGCGGAACGCTGAGAGTTGGTCGCCCGGCGCGCGCTTCAAGCCACCTTTCGTACTCTTCGAGAGCAGCACCGCGCTCGAGCCGTAGTCGGGGTCCCACGTTTCGCAAATGCCGGCGGTCTCTTCGTTGTTGCAGATGAAGGCCGAGAGCGCGGCGTGCTTCTTCAGCGGCAAGCGCTGCGGGTGTGCGTTCAGCGTGAGGAGGTGCGTCATCGGTTTCTTGCACTCTTCGCAGTGAGGCCACTGTTTCGCCGTGATGCCGGGAGCGACTCCGCCAGCGAGGTCGTCGCCTTTCTTGCCGAACTTCGGGCGGAACGACGTGCGCCCGTCGACGACCGCGGCGAGCTCCTTCTCGGGCGCGTGCTCGAAGCCGGCGTCGAGCCGCGCTTGCACTGCTGCGGCGTACGTCTCTGCCTTCGCGTGGCGTTTCGTCTTCAGCTTCGCCGCTGGGCTGCGCGCACCCCAGCGTTCGACCCAGCCCGTTCCCTCGAGGTGTGCGAACCAGAAGTGATGTGCGTCGCCCGCGTCGCGCTGCAGCCACACCTGCTTCGCGATTTTCGGCGCAAGCGGCTTGCTGCCCTTCGGTCGCGGGAGCGCATCGAGCTTTGCGCCGAGCTGTAGCGTCGTGGTGCCGGTGCTGCTCCCCGCGACGATGGAGCGCGTCGCCTGGTCCCACGCAAAACCCGTGAGCGTTTCGTCTTCGCAGCTCGCGACGAACAGCCACTTTCCTTCGCCGCGCCACGCGTAGATTTTCTTCGCGAAATACCCGCCGCGCACGAGCAGCAGCTCACCGCTCACCCCGTCGCTCGCGAGCAACGAGTGCGTGTCGTACGTCTCCGGCGTCGACCGCTTCTCGTCGCTCAGCTTCGAGGGAAACGAGGCCCACTTCTTTCCGTCGAGCGTGCTGGTGGTGTTGGGCCGCCGGTAGTTCTTGTCGCGACCTCCGCAGACGACCCACGTCGCGCTCGGAGCGTGAAAACCGACGAGCGCGTTGGTGACGACCGGTGGTTTGCCGGTCACCGCGAGTTGCTCGAACTTGCCGTTGGTGACGCGCCACGTGTCGGTGAGCCGCTTGCTGCCGTAGGTGACTTCGCCGCCGACGAGCATCAGCGTCCCCGCGCCGTCGCCGCCGAAGTTCGTCTCGGTGCGCGCGACGAAGGCCTTCGGCGCTTTCGCGAACGGCTTGCCGTCGAGCAGCACCTCGCCATCGCCCTTCACGCTGAAATCGCCGGCGGTCTCGGCGAAGTGCGCGAGCGCATCGTCGGCGAGCGAGCCGCTGCTCTTGAGTTCCGTCGACAACTTGAGCGGCGCGATTTTCGGCGCGTTGGTTCGCACGTGACTTCGCGTGCCGAAGAAACGCGGAGTCCCCGAGACGCTCCCGAACTCGAGCTGCGGCACGGGCCGACCCGTGGGCAAGATGCGATTGCCGTCGTACGTGCCGAGCGTGGCCTGCAGCGTGCCTGCGCCGAACCACGGGCCAGCGATGAAGCCATTCGCGAGCCCGCCCCACTCGGTGAGCCCGATGGCGTCGCGCGTCGACCACTTTCCCTTCTCGAGCTGCGCGATTTGCGCGGTCTCGCTCTGGCCTCGTTCCTTCTGCACGATGACGAGGCCGCCTTTCGGCGACTGGCCGGCAGTGAAGGGCTGCCACGGAGAGAATGGGTAGAGCCCGAGCTTCTTCCATTCCTTCCCGTTCCAACCCCACGTCTCGTTCTTCGCGTCGTCGACGAGCACGCTCATGCCGAGCTCCGCGTCCCAACCGCCGACGGTGTACATGCCGCGCGCGCTCGGGAGCGGCGTGCCGACGTCCTTCCACGTGCCGTCGACGCCGAGCTCACGCACCGTCGTTCCACCACGCGCTTCGCGCACCGCGTTCTCGTCGACGCTCATCGCTCGCGTGCTGACGAAGTGCACCAGCACGTTGCGCTTCGGGTCGAAGACGAACACGTCTGCGCTCGCGGGCGTGAAGCCGTTCTCGAGCTTCACTTCGACGAAGCTCTTGTTCTTCTGCACGAAGAGCAAGACGCGGTCGTAGGTGGCGACGAACCACACGACGCCTTTGCGAGCCGCGTCGAAATGGAAACCGCTCGCGTGTTGGTAGGCGAGGTTCAGCGAGTCGAGGCCGAGCGCGTCTCCGCGAAAGAGCAGCTCACCGGTGCCGTCCTTCTCGACGCGCCACAGCTGCTTGCCGTGCAGGTCGAGCAGCCACAGCTTCTTCTCGGTCGGGTGCCACAGCAGGTGATGCGCGTTGGCGGTGGAGTGGGGAATCGGAGGCAGCACGTGCAGAGGACGCACCGACTCGCCAGCGCGTGCAACCTTTCTTCAACGCCCGATGCCGCCGAACGCCTCGGGCGAGCGGAGTGTGAAGACCGAGAGCTCCGGCTCCGAGCCGTGATGGGCGAACTCCATCTCGCGGCCGAAGCCGAGGCCGCGGTTCACGTAGAGTTGGTTGCCGCCCACCAGGTACCGCCCGCGAATGTACGGCTGGCCGAGCGCGGTCGAGAGCGCATCGGTGATGGGCGGAATGACGATTTGCCCGCCGTGCGTGTGGCCCGAGAGACAGAGCAGCCCTTCGTCGCGCGGGAGCTTTCGCACGGTGATGGGGTTGTGGGTGAGCACCACGCGCGAGCCGTCTTTCGGAGCGCCGTCGAAGGTGCGGTGCACGTCGTCGCTCCCGGTGCCTCCGTCGTCGACGCCGAAGATGTTGAAGCGCACGCCGCGCAGTCGCAGCTCGGCGTGTTGATTGCGGAGCACCGCGTAGCCGCACTTGTCGAGTGAGCGCGTGACGTCATCGGCGTCGACGAAGTGGTCGTGGTTGCCGAGCACCGCGACGGTCGGCACGTCGATGCCGAAGAGTTGTTCACCGACGTGCGGGAGCGGGTCTTTCGAATACGTCACGAAGTCGCCGGTGAGCACCGCGAGGTCGGGCCGAATCGCGTTGATGCTCGCCACCGCCGCGCGCACGCGCTTCTCGGGCGTGCACATGCCGACGTGAATGTCGGAGATCTGCGCGATGCGGATGCCGTCGTGCGCGGGGTCGAGGCCTTCGACGATGAGCTCGACGTTGGTCTGCTCGAAGCCGTGCTCGTTGCGCGCGGCGTGGGCTGCGGCTGACGAGACGGCTCCGACGAGAAGGGCGCGGCGTGAGAGGCTCATGGCGTTCTCCAGGGTGTGACTGATCAGCCAACGCGACAGGGCGTTGGTTGCCGACGAGAGAAGAAACGATCGTTCGTCAGAAACGCGCTGCGAGTGACGCACCGGCGAAGCCGGGCCCGAGCACGGGCACGAGCGTCACGCGCGGTGGGCGTTCACGCTCGAGGTACTGCGTCTGCGCGGTGAAGCCCGCGACGAGGCACGCGATGCCCGCGGCCTGCAGGCCAATCTCCACGATGGTGAGCCACGTGTAGAAGAACGCCGCGACGCCGCGCCCTGAGTTGGTCCCGGCCCAGTTCCACGCGTTCACGGTGCTGACGATGGGCCCCACGATGGGAACGATGTGAATGGGTTCGTTCATCGAGCTGCCGAGGACGACGGTCCACGCCGTAGCTCCAGCGAACATCGCTGCGCCGACCGCGACGAGGGCCCACCGCGGCTCGCTGATCAACTGGTACCCGGGCGGCACGCCGTACGCGGGGTCGTATTTGTAGCGGCCCGTGTCGCGCTTGCGGTTGAGCGGCTGCGGCACGTAGCCCGACGTGGGAGTGCTCGGCGGAATCGGCGGCAGTTGCTGCAGCTCGACGTCTTGCTGCGGAGGAGGCGGCGGCGGAGTCAGCGTGTCCGGCTGCGTTTGCGCCAGGGAAAGCGACGCGAGGCACGACACGACGAGTAAGACGAAGCGCATGGTGGACGGGCGCTGCAGGTGACGTGCCCCAGTGACTCCGGCCGACTGGGTGGCAGGCGTGTGCAGGGAGCTGCACACCCACGTGCAGCAAGTCACATTGTGCGCAGGAGCGCGAGCCCTTCGTCGACGCTGACAGTTGGCACGTAGCCGAGCTCACGCTTTGCCTTCTCGGTCTTCACCGTCACCGAGCGCGAGAGCATCGACACGCTGAAGCCCACCATCGGCGGCTTCGACTTCGGGGCGAACACGCTCCACACCGACTCGACCGCGGACGCCAGCGGGCGAATGAGTGCGCCGGGCACGTTGCGCTCGGGCAGCGCGACCCCGCGCGTCGCCGCGAGCGCCGTGAGGAACTCGCGCATGGTGCGCGTGCCTTCGTCGGCGATGAAGTACGCCTGACCACCGACGCCGCGAGTGAGCGCTGCTTCGACCGCGAGCGCGAGGTTACCGACCCACGTGGTGCTGGTGCGCTGCTCGCCGCGGTCGATCCACGCGAAGGCTCCCTTCTGCACGGCCTCGAGCACCTCGGGCAGCACCGACGCGTCGCGCGGGCCCCACACCAGCCGCGGCCGCAACGCGAGCACCGTGAAGCCGTCGGCGTTGGCAGCGAGCGCGAGTCGTTCCGCTTCGGCCTTGGTCTCGCTGTAGAGGTACTTCTGTTTCGCCGGAGTCTTCGCCGTCTCGTCGAGGTCGAGCAGGTCGTGACCGTCGAAGAACGCCGCCTCGGTGCCGATGTGAATGAAGCGCTTCACGCCCGCGGCCTTCGCGGCGGCCACCATGCGGCGCGTGCCCTCGACGTTGCCTTCGACGAAGTCGGCGCGCTTGCCCCATGACTTCACCCACGCGGCGGCGTGCACCACCACCTCGGCGTCACCGAGCAGCTTCGCGTCGACCGAGCTCAAGTCGCCGTCGACCGGAGTCGCTCCGTAGCCGCGCACCGTCTTTGCCGAGGCCTCGCTGCGGGCGAGCGCGCGCACGTCGTGGTGCTTCGAGAGCCGCTCGATGAGGTGACCGCCGACGAAGCCTGAACCGCCAGTGATGAAGATCTTCATGGGCTCCACGGTACGCATCAGCAAGGTATGGTTCCAATCGATGCAATTCATGCGAGGCATGGTGTACGTCGATGACTAGTCCGTACGGTGCCTTCGACCCCGCGTCGCTCTACGTGCTCCACGCGCTGCTCGAGGAGCGCCACGTCACGCGCGCGGCGAAGCGGGTGGGCCTCTCGCAGTCGTCGATGAGTCACCGCCTGCGGCAGCTGCGCGCCGAGCTGGGAGACCCGCTGCTGGTGCCCGACGGCCGCAAGCTCGTGCCGACTCCGCGGGCGCTGGCCCTGGCGAAGCCGCTGGCGGATGCACTGAGGGCGTTGCAGCAGGTCGTGTTGCCGAGCGAGCCGTTCTCTCCGCGCACCAGTCACCGCACGTTCGTGCTCGGCATGCCCGACCTTCTCGCTCCGCTCTTGCCGGTGTTGGTGGGCGCGCTCACCCGCGAAGCGCCGGGCATCTCGTTGCGGGTGGTGACACTCCCTCCGGCGCTCGGTGAAGGGCTCGCCGCGGGAGAGCCTGAGCTCGCGCTCGCTCCGATGCGCTCTGCGCCGCCGTCGACTCGCTCTCGTTCATTGGGCGACGTGAAGTTCGGAGTCGTCGCCCGCCGCGGCCACCCGATTCTCAAAGGTGCTCTCACCGTCGAGCGGTGGCTCTCGTTCGGTCACGTCGTCGTCCGCACCGGCAACGCGAGCCCCAACGCGGTGTCGCGCTCACTCGAGAAGCAAGGCCTCACGCGTCGCGTTGGCGCCGAAGTGCCGACCTTCCTCGCCGGGCTGATGCTCGTCGCCGGCTCGGACCTGTTGATGAACGCGCCGAGCGCGTTGGTCGATGAGCTCGCGGTGACGCTGGGCCTCGTGACGCGAGAGGCTCCCGCGCCGCTGCCGAAATTTCCGGCGGCGTTGATGTGGCACGAGCGCTACCAGCACGACGAAGGTCATGCATGGCTGCGCGAGAAGGTGTTCGCGCTGGTGCAGCATCGCCTCAGGTGACTCACCGTCCGTGCAGGTGTCGCGTGCAGGCGTACATCGAGCGGCATTCGCTCTTGAGAACGCGACCCTCGCGCCGCATCATCCGCGCCGCGTGTCGTCGTTCAAGTTCAAGGGTGCACTGCTGGGTCCCCAGCAGCTGAAGCAAAGCCTCGGAGCGGTCGTTCGCGCGCTCGGAAAAGAGGGACCCATCGCGCTCGTCACCGCGGGTTGGCAGGAACGCGAAGACCAGGACGAAGACCTCGCGGCGCAGTTCGAGCGGCCGATCATCAACCTGCGCTTGTACGAGCGTGGCGAGCAGGTGTTCGCCGCCGACCCCGAGTACGCGCGCGCGCATCGCGCCCGGCAGGACCAGCTGCGGCAAATTCAGGAATTCTACAAATTGCGCCTCGAGCGCACCTTCGACGCCGCGCTCGACATCGCGCGCAAGGCGGCGGGCACCGACCTCGAGGCCGAAGAAGTGCGCGTCTCGCTCGAGCACATTCGCCGCATCGATGCGGAGCATCTCGAGCGCGTCACCGCGTTGCGCGAGGCGTACGAGCTGCAGACGCGACCGCTGCAGCGGCCCGCCATCGCGCGCCATCGCGCTGAGCTCACCAAGCTGTTGTCGGGAGTCGGCGTGGTGGCCATCGCCGGTGGTCACGTCGCGGTGTTGCTCAACCGGTTGCGCATGTTCGGCTTCGACGAGCTGCTCACCGAGAACCACGCGCTGGTCGCCTGGAGCGGCGGCGCGATGGTCACCAGCGAGCGCGTCATTCTCTTTCACGAGAGTCCGCCCGAGGGCGCGGGCATCAGCGAAGTGCTCGAGCAGGGCCTCGGGTTGCACCGCGGCGTGGTGCCGCTGCCGAACCCGAAGCTGCGCTTGAAGCTCGATGATCCGCTGCGCGTGGGCTGGTTGAGCCGCCGCTATTCGCACAGCAAGTGTGTGGCGTTCGACCAGGGCGACTTCGTGCTGTTCGACGGAGACCGCTTCTTCGGCTCGGAAGGTACGTTGCTCCTGAAGCAGGACGGCACCGTGAGCCCGGGGTGGACGTCATGATCACCGGCGCGACGCAGATTCTTGGCGATCGACCTGCTCAAGGTGAACACGCCCGACACCGCCGCGGTCGACGCGTTCATGCGCGACCACACGTTCCCCATCGTCGAGGGCACCAAGGTCACCTTCGTGTTCCGCGGCGACGCCGAGGGCGTGTACCTGAAGACGTGGGTGTGGGGCCTCGACAACTCGAACGCGCTGGTGCGGTTGCCCGAGACCAACCTCTGGTACCTCACGCTCGATCTCCCTCGCAAATCGCGCTTCGAATACAAACTCGAGGTCGTTCGCGGCGGTCACGGCCAGTGGATTCAGGACCCGCTCAACCGCCACCACGCGATCGATCCCTACGGCGCGAACTCGGTGGTGCACGGCGATGGCTACGTCGTGCCTCCGTGGACGCAGCGCGACCCTGAAGCGGCCGAGGGCAAGCTCGAGCAGTGGGTCGTCAACAGCAAGGCGTTCGGCGAGCGCCGCGATTTTCTCGTGTACCGGCCCGCGCGCTTCCGCAAGACGCGTCGCTACCCGCTGGTCTTCGTGCACGACGGCCCCGACTACCTGCGCTTCGCGAACCTCGGCACGGTGCTCGACAACCTGATTCACCGTCTCGAAATCCCCGACCTCATCGTCGCGTTCAGCGGCAGCCGTAATCGCATGGGCGAGTACATGAACGACGAGCGTCACGCGCGCTTCGTCACTGAAGAGGCCGTGCCCGACCTCGAGTCGCGACTGCCGCTGCTCGGACAACCGCGCGGCCGTTGTCTGATGGGCGCGTCGCTCGGAGCGGTGGCCTCACTCTCGACCGCGGTGCGCTACCCGGGTTTCTACAGCCGGCTGCTGCTGCAGTCGGGCACGTTCACCTTCACCGACCTCGGCAACAAGTCGGAGCGCGGCGACCTCGTTCAGCCCATCACCAAGTTCATGAACAAGTTCCGCGAGAACCCGAGCATGGTCGCGGAGCGCGTGTTCATCAGCTGCGGCATGCACGAGCGCAACATCTACGAGAACCGCTCGCTGGTGCCGATGCTCCAGAACACCGAGATGGAGATTCGGTACGTCGAGTCTCGCGACGGTCACAACTGGGAGAACTGGCGCGACCGGCTGCGTGAAGGTCTCGCGTGGCTGTTCCCCGGCCCGTTGCGCCTCGTCTACGAGTAGCTGCACCTCTTCCTCGATTCGGGGGTCACGCGGAAATGGCGAGCAAGAAGAAGCCGGCGAAGAAGGCGGCGGCGAAGAAGCCGTCTGCGCCTGTGAAGAAGGTTGCGAAGAAGCCCGCGAAGAAGGCCGCGCCGGCGAAGTCGAAGAAGGCGCCAGCGCCGGCGAAGAAAGCGCCAGCACCGGCGAAAAAGGCGAAGGGCGGCGGCAAGCAGCTGCTGCATCCCTTCCTCCACCGCACTGAGCTCATCGCGGTTGGCCTGAGCCCCGACGGCAAACACCTCGCGACCGGCTCGTTCGTCGGAGAGGACTACGACGCGGGCGGCGACCTGCTCATCTGGGACGTGGCGAGCGGCCGCGTGGTGAATCACTTCTCCATCGACGGCGGCGTCGGCTGGCCCGACTACGCGGGCTGCATTCAGTGGAGCCCCGACGGCAAGACCCTCGCGCTCGCAGCGAACACCAACGCCATCGTGTTCCTCGACCCGTTCGTGCTCGGCGGGCGCATCGACGACGAGCTGTACCTCACCGACGGCTGGAGCCGTCCACCGTCCTTCACCTGGGCTGCCGATTCGAAGCGCGTGTTCGTCTCGTGCTGGCGCTCCTCCTACGACCCGAAGACGCGCAAACCGATTCCGCCCATCGAGGGCACCGACATTCCAGGCTGCTTCGCGACGCTCGACGGCGATGTGAAGTGGATGGAGCCCGGCGTGCCCGACGGTGCTTGGCGTGGAGCCAACGACGCCGACGGAGAAGAGCGCCGCATCGAGCCTCCCGGGCGGCTGCGCTGGGCGAAGGACAAGTTGCTCGCCGAGAACTCCCACAGCCAGCTCTTCGCCATCGATCTGCGAACGCGAAAGTTGGCGTGGCTCGAGTCGTCGTACGGCCCCGTCGCGTTCTCTCCGAACGGAGCGTTCATCGCTCGCATCAACGACGGCCTGCAGCTGTGGAACGCCGACGGCGCGCGACTCGACTGGGCGAACTTCGAAGCGAACGGCGTGCAGTCGCTCACGTGGAGCCCCGACAGCAAGCGGCTGGCGGTCATCGAAGGCGAAGACGAAGACGAGCCTCAGCGCATCGCGTTGTTCGAGGTGAACGCGTCGGCAAAGAGCGTGTCGCTGCTCGGAAGAATCGACGTGCCGCCGCACGCGCGTGGCTCGTGGCCCGGTGACTTCGACCCGTTCGCGTGGGGCCCGAAGAGTGATGCCGTCGCCTTCATCGACACCGAAGAGCGCGTGCAGGTGTGGAGCGTCAGCGCGGCGCCGCGGTTGATCAGCACCTTCGAGGTCAGCGAGCCGCGCGGGTTGTTGTGGGCTCCGTGTGAGCGATTGATTGCGTGGAGCGGCCGCACGCTCACCTTCATCGATGTCGCCGACAAACCGAAGTTCACGCTGCGCGCGCTGTTCGACACGCCGACCGACGACGGGCCGCTCAATAACGAGCGCTTGAAGGGCTACGCCTCGGGACAGTTTCCGCTCGGAAAACCGGGCGCGCGCGTGTGGGGAGCGTTGCTCGGCGACGTGCTCATCGTGCCCGACGGCCACGACGCTGAAGCCTTCGAGTTGCTCGGCTGGGCTGACGGTCGCACCAGCGCTCCGTTGGACAGTGCGCCGCTCAAACGCTTCGCCTCGTTCGCCGACGCGATTCGCGCCGAGCCGAAGTCGTTGCCGCCCGAAGTGCGCGACGTGCACGGCGGCGGAGCGAAGGCTGCTCCGAGCTGGGGTGTGTCGGTCGAGCCGCGTGAGCTCTTCGACCTGTGGGCCCTCATCGAGCTCGAAGCGGCCGAGGCGAAAGATGCGTGGCGTGGCAACTGGTACGCGCTGCTGCTCGGTCGGCTCTACCACCGCGCGGGAATGGACGACGCCGCGCTCAAGGCGATGGAGAAGGCGTCACAGCTCTACGAAGCCGTGCGCGTGCGATTGGAGCTCGCGCTCTCGTGCGCGGTGCGTGGAGAACTCGACCGCGCCCGCCGCTACTTCGCGACCGTCGACGATGCGCTCTACACGCGAGCGTACGAGCAGACGCCGTCACTCGCTCCGCAGGGGCAGGCGCTGCGTGCGGCGCTGCGGCAGTTGCTCGAAGGCAAAGACGCGAGCGCGGAGCTCGACGCAGCCGAGAAAGCCATCGAGCCCGAGAACAACCCGGGTGAGAAGCGGCTGCGCGTCGCCCTTGCGCGACTGGCGTTGGGGGAGTTCGACAACGCACTCGCGCACGCGCCGAAGCTGCGCTCGGGTCAGAAGGTGGTGCTGCTGCGTGAGACGACTCCGCGTGGGCTCGCCGACTTCAAGAAGCTGGCGAAGGCCTGCGCGTCGAACGACTTCGACGTGATGTACATGACGGTCGACGGCTTCCTCGGCCTCGGCGCCATCGACGACGCGTTCGAGTGCCTCTCGTGGTTCAACGGCCTGTCGACCACCGAGGTGCGCGCCCGCATTCTCGAAGAAGGCATGCGCCGCAACTTCGAGACCGCGCCGGAATACGTCACGCGCCGTCACGAGAAGGCCACGACGGTCGACGAGCGGCTGCAGTGCGTGCGGCTGATGGCGCAGCTCGACGCGACGCTCGCGCGCTCGTGGCTCGACAGGGAGAGTGGTTCTTCACGCGCCCGCTGTCTCGCGGCCGCGTCGCTCGGTGATGCGGCTCCGGCGCTCGAGGCGCTGGCGGACGGTGAGCTCGACTCCGCCATCGACGCGCTCGAGGCCGACGGTCGCCTCTGGCCGCAGCTCGGAGAGAAGGCGCTCGCTCGCGCGCTGGAAGAGAAGGACCCGGCGCAGCTCGCGGGTCTCGTCATCGCTGCGATGCGTGGAGCGGCTCCTGACGCTGCGACACGCGCGCGCGCGGCAGCCATCGAGAACCTCGATCTCGAGCGCCACTGGGAAATCGGCAAGGTGGCGGCGCGCCTCGTGACTGGCGGCGACGACGACGGAGCGTTCGCCGTGCTGCAGCGCATGCCGAAGACCAAACGCAGCTACGCGATTCCCGAGGTCACGGTCGCGCTCGGAGAACGCCTCGCCGAAAAACCCGAGCCGCGCGCATGGGCCGCCGCGTACGGAATGCTCTCGGCGTTGCCGGTCGACAGCCTGGGCACCGGTGGCCGCGCGTTCGAGACGAGCCGCGTGTTGCGCCGCGTCTTCAAGTGGTCGCGCGCCGAGTGGGACGGCCTCATCGACTGAGTTTGGAGTTGAGGCGCACCAGGTCCTGCTCGCTCAAGCCCGGCGTCGAGCGCGCCGAGCCCTTCACGAAGTACTTGGTGTCCTTCTCGGAGTAGCGCATCACGCCGTTGGCGTAGACCTTCGGCGCGCAGTCGAGGCGCTTCGCTTCTTCGAGGAACTTCGCGCGCGGCGTGACGCTCGGGTCGAACTGCACCTCGACGACCTCAGCGCCCTCGAGGAAACCGACGCGTGACGCACGCACGGCGTCGAGCGTTCCCAACTTCGCTTCGCATTCCCAGAAGCACGCCGCGCCGAGCGTGAGCGTCTCGAGCTTCGGCTTCACGGCGTCGAGCACCTTCGCGAACGCGTCCTTGGTGTACGGCCCTTCGAAGCGCGCGGTCAGCTCGCGGCGATTGGCGTCCATCACGCGCACCACGGGGTTGTTCCACGTCGGCTCACCGAACGACGCGAGCACCTTCGCGTCAGCGCCGCCGATGTTGTTGAAGACCGCGACGGGAACGAAGTCGCGCTCGATGCGCGCCACGACGTCGGCGTCGCTCAACACCGACTCACCGAAGCCGAGCACCGTGCTGCAGCCCGGGACTTCGTCGAAGAGCACCAGCAGCGGCTTCTGCGTTTCCTTGCTGCGACGCACGGCTGCGTCGAAGTCACGTTCCCACTTCACCTTGCCCAGCTCCGGCGGGTTGGCGGCGACGGCGAGCAGTACGAGGAAGCCCATGACGCTCCTACGTGCGAATGATCAATGAGGTTACAGACCCGCGCGCAACTCGTGTCGGTGCCCGACCGATACCTCTTTCGTGCGCTTCGTTTCCACCGGTTGGCTGCGTTCCTTCGTTCGCAGCGTCGTTCGTTCGGTGACCAACGCGCTCGAAGAACTCGTCGTCGTGCCGCAGCCTGCTCCCGTCGTCGCCCGTGCTCGCACTTTCTCCCGCGAGCCACGGAGACGAACGTGGAACTCAAGACGAAGCTGAGACTTTTCGCCGCGCTGACCTGCCTCGCAGGAAGCGCCGCGCAGGCGCAATTCAACAATTCCTCACTCAGCGCTGGCCCGCTGATCAACACCGTCATCGGTCAGGGCGCGCAGTACGGGCTCGCGCTCGAGTTCGACCGCTACCTCGAGAGCGGCTTTGAATTCGTAGCTCGCGCTCCGGCCGTCATCGCCGAGCTGCCGGCGGGCGCCGACACACCCAGTGGAGTCGGGCGCGTGTTCGGCACCGGCTTGAGCCTCGGCGTTCGCTACCTCTTCCTCGAAGAGCAGTTCCGCCCGTGGGCCGGAGCCCAGCTCACGTGGACGATTCTCCTCACGCAGCCTTCCGCGGTGTGGGGGCTCGGCGCGGGCCCATCGGTGGGCATCGATTGGGTGTTTCACGAATCGTTCGCGCTCTCGCTGCGCGGCTCATACGACGTGTTCGTCGAACTCAATCGCCCGTGGAGGCACCAGCTGAGCGTCACGCTCGGCCTGGTGATTCTGCTGTGATGACCGAGCACGAGGAGTTGAAGAAGTACGTCGAAGAGATGCTGCGCAAGCTGCGCATGGCCTCGCCGAGCTTGGTGGACGCCATCGTTCAGCAGCTCGAGGAAGACCCGTTGTTGGCGCAGACGCTCGCGCGCATCGAGGCGCGATGTCGGTATCGTCGGCGCTGATGATCATCGGTCACTACGCCGTCGCCTTCGCAGCGAGCCGCGCCACTCCGCGGCTGCCACTGTGGCAGTCGATGATTGCCGTGGTGTGGCTCGACATCCTCCATTCCTCGATGGTCATCGCGGGAATCGAGAAGGCCATCGTGGTGCCGGGCATCACCGCCGTCGTGCCGCTCGACCTGGCGTTCTACCCGTACTCACACAGCCTCGTGGCGTCGCTCGGCTGGTCTCTGCTCGGCGCGCTGCTCGTCATGCGTCAGGGCCGCGCGGCGGCGCTCTTGATGGCCGCGTGCGTCTTCTCGCACTTCGTGTGCGACCTCATCGCGCACCGGCCGGACCTGCCGCTGCTCCTCGACGGCGGTGAGCCGAAGTTCGGCTTCGGCATGTGGCACTCGATGTGGCTGACGTTCACGGTCGAGAACGTGCTGCTCTTCGGCACCGCGTGGCTCTACTTGCGCGATGGCGCCAACCGCACGCGCGCGGAACGAATCGGTCTGCCGATTCTCTGCATCGCCGGCTCGCTGATGTTCTTCACGTTTCCGTTCACCACGTTTCCGCCCGACATTCGCGCGACCGAGGCAGTGGCGCTGGTGGTCTACGCGGTGATTGCGGTGCTCGGCTGGCAGTTCGCGCGCTCGCGCGTCACGGCCTCAACCCACTGACTCGGTCTCGAACGCGATGGGCGGCGGCGGCGTGTCGTGCGCGCGCACGTGCCGTCGCAACGCGACGCTCGGCAGATGGAAGTCGAGCTCGAGCGTGCGGCGGCCGTCATAGGTCGCGAGGCGTTGGTAGCAGAACGCCGCGAGTCCCTCGGCGAGGCGGTGGAACCTCGCATCGAGCACTCCAGCGCGGTGCACGGCCATCGCCACGTTCGGCGCACGGAAGACGCACACCGCGAGGCGCCCATCCATCGCGGCGTCGAGCGCGAGCTCGAGCCCGAGGCCGTCGTCGACCAGGTCGAAGCCCACCACGTCGAGCGGCTGCAGCTTGGTGGCGCGCATGAAGTCGTCAGGCTCGGCGTCGCTGCCCAACATGAACTGTCGCGCGGCGCCCGGCCCGGGACGCAGCGGCAACCCCAGCGGTTCCTCGAGCGACGCGACGTGACGACCGTCGTTGATGAATTGCTGCAGGAGCGCCGCGAGCAACGTGGTGCGGCCGCTGCCGGGCTCTCCGGCGAGCAACACCAGCCCGCTCTCGAGCCGCATCAGCGGGGCCTTCACCAGCGGAGAGACACCCAGCGAGTCGAGCGTCGGCGGCACACGAGGCAACGCGCGGAAGGTCGCCGCGCGGAAGCCACGCTCGGTGCTCAACGTCACGCGGAAGCGGCCCACTTCTTCCGACGCGATGGAGTGCACTGATGGCCCGCGCAGCTCGAGCGAATCAGCGCTCACCGCGTTGGCGAGCAGCTCAGCGATGTCGTCAGGCGTGAGCGCGTCGTCGCCGAGCGCGCGGGAGCCGAACGCGCCGTGCGCAGTGGGTGGCAGACCGACGGTGAGCGTGAGGTCGCTGCCGTCGAGGTTGCGCAGCTGCGCGAGCAGGGAAGTAAGTCGAGAGCCGTCGTCACCGTCGGCGTGCTCGGTGCTGGCGGCGCTCGAGCTCGCGGGCACGCGGTCGCGCAGCAAGATGACGTGCTCTTCTTCGGCGCGTTCGGCCCGCAGCGCGGCGCTCTCGAGCAGATTCACCAGCTCGCTTTCCCACCCGAACTGCACGGCTTCGCGCGCGGCGCGCAGCGACTCGCGAGACACCTGGCGCTTCACGATGCGCAGCGGCAACGAGCCGAAGGCGTGCGCGCCGACGCCGCGGCGATCGAGCCAGCCGCCTTCCATCAACTGCGAAGCGAGGGCGTCGTCGGCGAGCGCGAGCGACGAGACGAGCAGAAAGCGCGTCTCCCAGTCTTCGGCGCCGTCGAGATCGAGCGCGCCGCCGTTTTCCCCCGAGCCGGTGATGCACTCGCTCAACGCGCGCGCGGCTTCGTCGTCGAGCACTCCGGTGTCGGCGGTGCGGGTGAGGGCGTCGACCTTCGCCTCGCGCAGGTGCGTGCGGAGCGCCTCGGGTTCCATGAAGCGTGCTTGGAGAATCGTCATTTTTTCGGGTCTCGCACCAACAGGCGCTTCACCGCCCACGCCTCGAGCTTCTGACAGTCGACGCTCGCGATGCCGACGTTTTCTGCGAGCGACTGGCAGCACTCGAAGCACACCACGAGCGAGCCGCGCTGCTCGCCCTTCTTCCAGAACAGACCGAGCGACGGGTTGAAGCCGCACTTGCCGGGCGACGGCCGCGAGCGGAGGAACACGCCGGAGCGCAACATGCTCTGCAGCTCCGCGCGTTCGGTGGCGTCGAGCGGTCGCACGTCGCTCGTCGGCCGGAACGTGACCTTCTCGGCGAAGAGATCGAGCTTCACGTGCCCGGCGCTCACTTCGTCAGGCTCGTCGAGGAGCGGGCCCCACGCGGTCGACGCCTTGCCGGCTTTCCAGTCAGCGAGCTCGCGATTGAACGCGGCGTCCATTTCGGCGTCGCGCTTCAGAATGGCGGCGTTGCGCTTCAACGCTTCGCGGTACTCCTTGTCTTCGGCCGCGGGCGTCTGAGCGAGCAGCAGCGCGAGGCCGAAGACGAGCACCGTGAGACCTCAGAGATCGAGCGTGGCGTTGAGCGCGTTCTTCTCGATGAACTCGCGCCGCGGCTCGACCTCGTCACCCATCAGCAGCGAGAACATGCGCTCGGCCTCGACGGCGTCGCTCACCTTCACCTGCATCATGGTGCGGACCTTGGGGTCCATGGTGGTCTCTTTGAGCTGCTCGGGGTTCATCTCGCCGAGGCCCTTGTACCGTTGGATGGCGACGCCGTGGCTCGCGTCTTCGAGCGCGTGCTTGAGGACGTCCTGGTAGGTGTGCGCGACGAGGAACTTCTCGGCGTCACCGATGTGCAGCTCGTACGGAGCGGCGCCGAACGCCTTGAAGCTCTCCTTGAGCGCCACCAGTTCCTTGAACTCGGGCGAGGTGAGGAACGGCACGTCGATGGTGGTCTCGCGCGGCGAGCCGTTCACCTCGGTGGCGATGATGTACTTCTTCGCGGAGTGTTCGGGGTCGGCGAGCCGCTTGGTGGAGTTCTTCGCCAGCCACTCGACGAGCTCGGGGTGCCGCGTCTCGAGGTACTCGAGCATGGCGTCGAACTGATCGGCCGCCTGCTCGTCGTCCTTCAACGTCTCGGCCTCGATGGTGGTCGCCTGAATCAACGCGTCGATGACGCGCGCGTCTTTCTTCAGCGACATCTTCTCGAGGCGCTTCTCGTACTTGATGACCTTCTCGAGCAGGCCCATCAGTTCCTTGCCCTTCACCTCGCTCTTGTCGCCGCGCACCAGCCGCGTGCGCTCACCCGCGATGCCGAGGAGGAACTGGTCCTTGCCCTCGTCGTCCTTCACGTACAGCTCCTTCTTGCCGCGCGTGATTTTGTAGAGCGGCGGCTGCGCGATGTAGACGTACCCGCGCTCGATGATCTCCGGCATCTGACGGAAGAAGAACGTCAGCAGCAGCGTGCGAATGTGCGAGCCGTCGACGTCGGCGTCCGTCATCAAAATGATGCGGTGGTAGCGAATGTCCTCGGGCTTGTAGTCCTCGGTGTTGTTGCCCGCGCGGACTCCGGTGCCGAGCGCGGTGATGAGCGTGACGATGAGCTCGCTGCTCAGCATCTTCTCGATGCGCGCCTTCTCGACGTTCAGAATCTTTCCGCGCAGGGGAAGAATGGCCTGGAAGTTCGCGTCGCGACCCTGCTTGGCCGAGCCGCCTGCGGAGTCACCCTCGACGATGTACAGCTCGCACAGCGACGGGTCTTTCTCGCGGCAGTCGGCGAGCTTGCCCGGCAGCGACATGCCGTCGAGCACGCCCTTGCGGCGAACCGTCTCACGCGCCTTGCGAGCGGCGATGCGGGCGCGCGCGGCGTCACCGATCTTCCCGATGATCTTCTTCGCGTTCTGCGGGTTCTCGTCGAGCCACGTCTGGAGCTTCTCGTTGACGATGCTCTCGACCAGACCCTTCACCTCGGAGTTGCCGAGCTTCTGCTTGGTCTGACCCTCGAACTGCGGCTGCGGAATCTTCACCGAGATGACGGTGCTCAACCCTTCGCGCGCGTCGTCGCCGGTCGGCTGTTCCTTGATGTCCTTCCACATCGCGGTGCGCTCGGCGTAGCCGTTGATGCTCTTGGTGAGCGCGGCCTTGAAGCCCGACAAGTGGGTGCCGCCTTCGGGCGTGTTGATGTTGTTCGCGAAGGTGAAGATTTTTTCGTCGTAGCCCTCGTTCCACTGCATCGCGATCTCGACCTGGACCTGGTCTTTCTCGCCTTTGAACGTGATGGGCTTCTCGTGAATGACCGTCTTCGCCGAGTTGATGTACTCGACGAAGCTGGTGATGCCGCCTTCGAACTTGAAGTCGTGGCTCTTGTTGTTGCGCTCGTCGGTGATGGTGATGTGCAGCCCGGCGTTCAAGAACGCGAGCTCACGCAGGCGCGCCGAGAGCGTGTCGAAGTCGTATTCCTTCACCTCGAAGATGGTCGGGTCGGGGTGGAAGCTCACCTTGGTGCCGCGCTTCTCGGTGGTGCCGACCTCGGTCACCTGCTGCTGCGGCACGCCGCGCGCGTACTTCTGCTGGTAGACCTTGCCGTTGCTGCTGTGCACTTCGACGTGGAGCCAGTCGCTGAGCGCGTTGACGCACGACACGCCGACGCCGTGCAGACCGCCCGACACCTTGTACGCCGAGTTCTCGAACTTGCCGCCGGCGTGCAGCTTGGTCATCACCACGTCGAGCGTGTCCATGCCCTGCACCGTGGGGTGCGGGCCGACGGGAATACCGCGGCCGTCGTCGATGACGCTGATGGAGTTGTCGACGTGAATGAAGACGTTCACCTGCGTCGCGAAACCAGCGAGCGCTTCGTCGACCGAGTTGTCGACGACTTCGTAGACGAGGTGGTGCAGCCCTCGGAAGAACGTGTCGCCGATGTACATGCCGGGGCGCTTGCGAACGGCCTCGAGGCCCTCGAGCACGGTGATGCTGGCGGCGTTGTATTCGGCTGGTTTCTTCGCTTCGTTGGTGGGCGACGTCTGGTCCAAGTGATGCTCTTTCTGCGCTCGATCACGCGATGAAAATTCGCGCGAAAAACGTGCTCTCCGTCTACCATGTTTCAGGCTGTCGCAGGGCGCTTAAGTGAGGTTCTAACGCGTGAGAATCATTCTTGTTTTGGCCCTTCTTGCGGGTTGTGCGACGACCCCCGAAAAGGCCCCTGTGGAGGCACCCGTGGGAAGCATGGTCCCGTACGTCGAGAAGGCCAAACAGCGGGGTCCTTCGATCACTTCCGAGGGGCCGTTGAAGGCGTGGCTCGACGGCGTGGGGAACGGCGTGATCCGCGTGCCGTTGACGGTCGTGTCCGGTGGTTTTCCCGGTGAGCCGTGGGTGCTGAAGATTGGAGCGTTGAGCGTGAAGATGAACGACTCCGCGCTCGGCGTGAGCTTCGAAGATCGCGTGCGGCAGGTAAGCAAGGGTTCGCGGCCGGTGCGCGTGTGGGTCGAAGGCCGGTGGGACGCGGCGAACACTACGGTGAAGATCATTCACTTCTCGCGCGCAATCGCCGACGACGAAGCGGCTGACTACGTCGAGCGCGAGAGCGACTGATCAGCGAGCGGCGGCGTGCCGGTGTTCCATTCCATCGGGGGCAGCGTCACGTTCGCGTCGCGGTGCACCATCACGAAGCCGCACACCATCATCGCCGCGGTGAGCGCGTCGTCGGCGAAGCGGAGCACGAAGTCTTGAACGAACAACCCGGCGGCTCCGACTCCGTACGGCGCCTCGAGTGAGTCGAGCAGTGCGTTGAGCGCGAGGTTGAAGGCGGTGGCGATGATGACCGGCACGCTCGACACCAGCAGGTAACCGAACGTCGTCCAGAAGCGGCCGCGCACCAGCTGCTCCGACCACGGGAGTGGATCTTCGCGCACGCGCATCGCGGCGATCGACGTCCACGCGAACATCACCGACTTCCAGATGCCGGGGATGATCAGGAACAGGAAGAACAGCAGCGTCCACAAGCCGGAGCGGATGTTGGTACCCACGCCGCGCCCCCAACGCGAGCCACCTTCGCGCATCGCCTGGCCGAACGTGAGCCGACGCCCTTCGAGGCGCGCGAAGAAGAGGAGCACGATGGCCTGCGTGCCGATGATGCCGATGAAGCCGTCGTAGGCGTTGTCGAGCTGCACCGTCTGGCGCGCGCCGCTCGCGCTCTCGCTCTGCGCGTTCTCGAGCGCGAGGTGCAGCAGCGAAGCGGGAATCGAGAACACCAGCGTGATGAGGAGAATGGTGACGAGCTCGGAGCGCACCAGCTTGATGGCGGTGAACATGCCCTGCAGCGCGTCGAGGTAACGGGCGCGGATTTCGAACGGGTCCTTCACGCTGCTCGCGCACGACCAGCACAGCGGCGGGTCTCGCTCGACGAGACACGTGTGACAGCAGAAACGGCCACAGCGCGTGCAGGCGGAGATGGCTTCCGACTCGGGGTGCAGCGAACACTGGGCCGTCATGAGGGCGCGCAGCGTAACGCGGGAACTCTCAGCGCCAGCGTGGATCGAGCGTGAAGTCGGAAGGGCGCAGCACGCCGTCCTTCATCACGCACATCGAATCGCCGACCGCAGACACCACCGGGCTCAAGCGCCGCGCCGGCTTGTCTGTCTCACTCAGCGAGAGCTGCGACACCGGCCACGGAAACCGCACGTGCAGTCGCCACACGCCGTCGCGCGCGAAGTGAACGCGCTGCACGTCGAGGCCGGCGACCGGAGTGCCTCCCGCGGCGTCGAGCTTCCACACCTTCTGCTCTCCGTTCACGCTCGTCGCGCGCAGCTCGATGCGTGAGGTCGACGCGCGCCAGTCGAGCAACAGCGTCTGCTCATCCATCATCACGCCGCGGCGCTCGAGCGTGCACGGGCCGACTTGCTGCTTGGTCGATTCCTTTTTCCACCCGAAGCCGACGTTCATGAGTGGAATGGTCTCGACTGCGGGGTCGCCGAATTCTCCCGACGTCAGCGCCGCGGGGTCGACGAAGAACAAACGGTCCACTCCCTTCGCGTCTTGCACCCAGAGCAGCCAGTCGTGCTCTCCGACCGAGAGGCCGCGCAGCGTGAAGTCGCCCAGTCCCCACGCGCCAACCATCGTGCCGTCTTCGTCGCGCGCGACGCCGAGCGCGTGCGGGAACTGCAGCGCGACGAGACCGCGCTGTGCGTCGAGAACGGGCACGAGCTGCTTCGGCGCTCCGAGCAGTTTGGAGTCGAGGAAGAGGTGTCGCTTTCCGCGCGGTGGAGCGGCGGGGCAGGGAACTTCGCCGAGGCCTTCGGGCTTCTCACCCTCGTCGTCGAAGGACCAGCCGAGGCACGGCGCCGACTCGGACCAGCGCGTCCACACGGACACGGTGTGTCCGTTCTGCGACGTGGCGACGGCGTGAATCACGCGCGCGTCGGCGAGCTGGTTGAACTTCGTGAGCGGAACCTCACGAACCTGCGCGGTGAAGAGAGATACGGCGAGCGTGAGCCACATGGGGCGCGTGGCAATGCAAGCGGGTGACCCGCACTCACGCGTCGCGGTCTCTCGCGGCGATCCACCCGAGGATGGCGGTGTCGGCCCCGCCGAGCTTCACGATGCGCCGGCCGAGCGTCATCACGCCGAGGCCGTGCTCGCGCTCCCACGCGCACGAGAAGGAGAAGCCGACGTAGGCGAGCCCACCGCGCTCGACGTCGTGAATGCACACGCTGGTGAGTGAGATGAGGTCTTCGAGGCTCTTGCGGTTCACCTGCTCGGGCATGGCCATGAAGAAGCCATCGAATCGTCGCCGCGCCTCGGGGTAGCTCGCGACGATTGCGTCGAGCAGCACGGTCTGGGTGGCGCGCGCTTCCTTGATCAACGCGCGGTAGGCCCGCTGCTGCGCAGCCGTGACGTCGTCTCCGTCCTCCCCCACGCTCACGAGGATCGAGCCCTTCGCGACCTTCTCTCCGGGCCTCGACGAAAAGCCGGCCCACACTGGCAGCGTGATTTGAAGCTCTTCGCGGGAAGCGAGTCTGGGCGGGTTCTTTCGCGCGGCGGTGCGTGCGCGCTCGCGTGCGGCGGTGCGCTGTGCCGGTGTCGCGCTGCGAATGGTGCGCGGCGCTCTCTGCGGGTCGGCGATTGGGTACGTGAGCACGTCGAAGTCGCCGACGGCGACGATGCGCTCCGCGTGCGTCATCACGTAGAAGCCCGACGGGTCCCACGCGCAGCTGAAGCCCCAGGCGACGTACGCGAGCCCCTCGTGGCTTTCCTTCATCACCAGCAGTTCCCAGGGCTCGATGAGCTTCTTCAGCGACGAGCGCGTGGCCTTCGCGGGGTACGCCTGCACGATGGCTTCGAGAATCGTCGCCTGCATGCGCGGCGCGCTGACGACCGCGCGCTCGACCGCTCGCTGCTGCCCGGCGGTGACGCGCGCACCGTGGTAGTTGATCTGCATCGCCCCGCTGCTCGGCTCGGCTGATTGGGAGCCTGCGCGGTAGCCCTTCCACCACGGCATCTGCGTCTGCGTTGCCCTCACTCGGCCATCACCACGAGGAGATATTCGCCGGGCAGCGCGCCGCTCGAGCCCTCGAAGGTGTCGAGCGAGAGCCAATAGGTTCCGGGCGTCATCGCGCGGGTGAGGACCTTGTCGCTGCGTGCGAGGCACGCGCTGCCGGAAGGTGACGACAAGAGATGGATGTCGACGTCACTGGTGCCGAGCGAAATGACGAACGCGCGGAGGTTGATGGCCTGCGTCACTTCGAGCCGGTACAGCACTTCGCGACCGCTCTCGCTCTGCACGGCGTTGCAGCCCGGGTAGCTCGCGATGTTGGCCGCTCCGTCGGTGCGGGTGTCACGCGCGTCGACGAACGGGAGCGAGCCGATGACCACTTCATCACCCGGCAGACCGGAGCCGACGATGCGCGGCGCGGTGGTGTCGCTCGCGGTGTTGGTCTCGACGGCACGCCATGCGCGGTCGAGCGCTTCGAGCGTCGCGAGGTTTCGCACGTTCTGACCGAAGTGGAGACCCGCGGTGGTGAACACGCAGCCGCGCGCGCCGGCGGCGGTGAAGTAGGTGCTCAGGTGCACTCCGTCGCCGCTGAGGCCGTGCGCGGGCACCGGGAGCAGCTCGCGGTTCAAATCGACGAACGGAATTTTTCGCGCCTGCGCGATGCCGCGCGCGATGAGGTTGTAGCGGGGCACCCACGCGTCGGCGGTGGTGCTGTCGTCGCGCGGCGGGACCGAGGTGATGATGGGCACCACGCCCTGCATCGAGAGCGTGTCGATGATGGTGAACATGCTGCGGCCGAAGAGGTCGGGGTTCATGAAGCCGACGTCGTTGGTGCCGAACATCACCGTCGCGTAGCGCGGGTTCGCGGTGTCGACTTCTTGCTGCAGCGGCGATGGCGTGCCGGCGACGGCTGACTGTGCGCTCCAGCCGATGGTGGCGGACTGGCTGGTGCGGGTGAACGCGCTCGAGCCCTGCACCATGCCGCCGCGGAAGTGCGTGAGCGCGGCGTCGAGCGAGGTGCGGCCGGCGAGGTCGACGGAGCTGCCGGCGAAGCAGTTGAGGTAGCCGGTGTTCACGGTGTTCGAGTCGCCGACCTTCGAGAGCACGTTGGGCGCGCGCGTGGTGTTCAGCGCCGCGATGGCGCGGAGGTGCGCGACGACTTCGTTCGTGAGCGGGGAGTGCTTGGTGCCGACGGGGTAGGCGAGGGTGCTCGTGCCGGCGTCGATGATGCCAGCGTCGCTCGGTGTGCCTGCGTCCTGTTGCGTCCCTGCGTCTTGTGGAGTGCCTGCGTCCTGCGACGCGCCTGCGTCTTGTGACGTGCCTGCATCGAGCGTCGTGCCTGCGTCGCTCTGAGTGCCCGCATCTTCGTCAGCGATGCTGCCGTCCATCGACGTGACGGGAACTCCACAGCCGGTGAGCAAGAGGGCGACGAGCGCGGCGCGCATGGGGCGCTTGAAGCATGTCCACGCGTGCAGGTGAAGGCGACGCGCGCAGACTGCTTTGAGGACCGCGGGGTCGGCGTGTTTCTGGCCGTGCCCGATGCGAGGGGCTGCTCGCGTCGTGCACGGCCAGAACTCGCCGCCGCTTCGGTCCTCAAGGCTCGCTCGCGCAAACTCAGCGAGACGAAATCGCGAGACGGAACGGGAAGCTCGGCGTGACGGTCGCCTCTACTCGCGCGTCCGCGACCAGCACACGCCACTCCTCACGACGGAACGCGCGCGCAATCGACACCTGCCCATCGCGCTCGACGATGGAGTGCCACCCGCCACCGCGCACAACAGCGGGAAGCCATGAAACGCGAACGCATTGCGCTCGAGATCGGCGATGAACCACGCGTGCTTCGCGGTGCGCTCCAGCCAACGCAGGAAGCGCACCACGTCGCGCTCTTCGAGATGATGCGTGAACTGCGAGCTCACGATGAGGTCGGGCTGCACGACCGGCGAGAACGCGAACACGTCGGCAGTGTGAAACGTGATGTCGAGCTCCGCCGGCGTCGCGGCGCGGGCGTTCACCGCACTGCGCGGGTTGAGATCGACGCCGTGCAGCTCGAGCTCGACCTCGTGCTCCCGCGCCCACGCCGCGAGCTCGCGCAGCAAGTCGCCCTGCCCGAACGCCACGTCGAGCACCACCAGCTTTCGGCGCGGCAGTCGTTTCACCTGCGCGCTCACCCACTCCACAATCGGCGCGTGCGTGCGCGTCACACGATTCACTGCTGCGAGGTCCGCCAGGCACTGCCGGTAATCGCGCTCGTCGACGCGCACGTCGTCCATCACCTCGTCCTGGCTGCTGCGCGCAGCGAGGAAGAAATCTGGAGCGGCGGGCGGCGTGACGACCAGCGCGTTGGAGTTCATGCGGCCCGCTGATTGCGATGGGCGCGCCACCACCGTCGGCCACGCGCAAGTGCGCGAATCGCGAAGACCGCGCTGGTGACACGCGCGGTGTCACAGGCCCGCGTGTGTCACAGAGAAGCTTCGTGCCCGCGCTGTGAAGCGAACTGCACATTCACCGCTCGCAGGCCCGCGGAATTCCGTCCCCGCATCCGGAGCACGCGTTGCAGCGAATGACTGACATGCGACCACTCACCGTCCTTCTCGCTCGCGTTGAAGAACAGTCCGACGTCGACACACCGCTCGGGCTCGAGGCGCTCCCGGCGTGGCTGCGCTTCATCGTCGCCGACGTCGTCGCGCAGGTGCTCGAGGGCGAGCGCGCCGTGCTCGGAGCGGCCCGCCGCGCGGTGCTCCTCGAGACTTCCGCCGAGGGCCGGCAGCTCGCCGAGCGTCAGCTCCGCGCGCAGGAACGACACGTCGCCTTCTTCGTCGACGCGCGCCGCCGACTCGCCATCGAGCGCCCGGTGAACCCGCATCTGCGCGAGCTGCTGTGTGACGCGAGCAGCGCCACTGAGCTGCCGGCGCTCCTCATCGGCACGCACCTCGTCATCGAGACGCTCGGTCACTCGCTGTTCGGCGCTTCGGCTGCGTTGCTCTCGTCGCAGAGTGACAATCGCTTCTTCTCCGTCGGCAATCGCTGCACGTTGGGAGAACTCGCGATGGCGATGGAACGGCTGCAGCGCGACGAATCACGTCACGTCGCCTATGGCGTGGCGCGCCTGAGAGAAGAGCGCTCGAAGATGACGGCCGAGCGTCGCGCGCGCTTCGACGCCGACGTCGCTTCCTGGCGCGCTCGGCTCGCTGAGTTGTTCACGCGCCTCCCGCTCCTCGTGCTGCTGCGACCGTGGTTGGAATTGCACGCCGACGTGGTGCTCGCGCAATTCGACGCGCGCGCGCGTGCGGTGCTCGCGAGCTGATCAGCTCTTCGTGTAGCCCATCACCGAATACACGGCCCGGCCGAGCCACTCGCGAATCGCGCGTGAGCTCAAGCCCAGGTACTCACCGCGCGGCGCGAGGTGCGGGTCGAGCGACGTGTCACGAATTCGAAAGTCGACGGGGCGCGCGTCGGCCTCGATGCCCACCGCGCGGAAACAGCCCACCGCGCGCGGCATGTGAAACGCGCTGGTGACGAGCAGCACACGCTTCGCTCCGAGTTGCTCGAGCAGCTTCTTGCTCTCCGTCGCGTTCTCGCGCGTGTTGTTGGCCTTCGGCTCGACCACCACGCGCTCGGGAGCGATGCCCATCGCGATGAGCTCGCGCGAGAGGTACTCGGCTTCCGACGGGAGCCCGCTGCCGAGCGCTCCGCCGCTCACGATGGCGACCTTCGCCTGACCGCTCGCGAGCAGGGCGCGTACCGTCAGCAGCCGCTCCACGTTGTCGTTCCACGCCGGCTCGTCGGGAAGACTCCCCGCCGGAGTGACCGCGCCGCCGAGCAACACCACCGCGTCGTACGGCTCGCCGGTCTTCATGGTCGCTTCCACGCCGCTCTCGAGCGAGCGCCACAGTCGGTTGGCGACGGGAGGCATCGAGAACAGAAACAGTGTCGCGAGCCCGGCCGCGCTCAGCCCGTGACCGAGCTTGCGCCGGCGCTCGACGCGGGCCAGCAGGAGCCCGGAAAGCAGCAAAACGAAGCTCCACCAGAAGGGGTCGACCGCGATGTCGAGCAGCTTGGAGAGGACGAAGAACACACACGGCATCACATCACGGCTGCGCTAGAGTTCTTAGGTACTCGCGCTCGCCTGAAGTCGGCCCCCACAACGAGCGCTCCAGGTTCGAACATGAGACGTCAACTCGGGTTCCTCCCGGCAACCCTCGCGGCACTCGCCGCGCTCAGTGGCTGCAAGCCTCCCGACGCCGCACTCAAGGTCACCGTCACGCTCAAGTCGCAGGGCACCACCAAGGTGCGCGCCGACTGCATCAAGCTCGCGGTGCTGCAGGACGCGGTCGAGAAGAAGTACAAAATCGTGAAGCGGCCGGCCGACGACACCCTCGTGTTCGGCGTGCTGCGCGGCGAAGACCTCCCGGCGAGCGTCAACCTGCAGGTCACCGGTTACCTCGGCAAGTGCGACGACGAGTCGACGCTCCAGTTGAACGCGCAGGGCGGGCTCGAGCCGGCGACGTTCCCCGAGTCGGGTGTGTTGCCTTTCGAGCTCTCGCTCGACCCTCCGGGCGTGGCGCTCGACGGTGATCGCGACGGCTTCGTGTCGGCGGTGAAGGGCGGCCCCGACTGCCGCGACGACGACGCGACCATCTTCCCGGGCGCGACGCAGGTGTGCTCGAGCCAGGTCGACACCGACTGTGACTCCAACCTCGGTTGCGACGACTCGGAGTGCGGCTCCGCCACCTTCTGTCTCGATCAAGCCGAGCGGGTGGTGGTGTCGCCGATGGCGCCGACCATGAATCGCGGCGACTGCCTGCCGGTGCGCATCGAGCTGGCGAACGCTTCGGGCCCGCGCACCGCGGTGCGCGACACGCCAGTCACCTTCACTTCGTCCATCACCGGCGTGACGGTGCACAACACGTCGAACTGCGGCGACATGGCGCTCACGTCGCTGCCGATTCTCTTCAACACCACGTTCATCGACGTCTTCTTGAAGGCCGACGAGACGGCTTTCGGCAGCAACACCTTCACTGCTACTGCCTCGCGTGTGCCGACGCCGGGCACCGCGGTGGTCGAAGTGCACCCGCGCCCGGTCACCGGCATCCGCTTCACCAATCAGCCGCTCACGCTCAACGCAGGAACGTGCGGAGCGACGCCCATCTCGCTCGAGTTCTTCGACATGGGAAATCTGCCGACCGCGGTCGACGCGCCCACCACCATCAACCTGAGCGCGACGCCGGGTGAGGTCGTGCCTGCCGACGAGATGATCTACGGCGACGCGAACTGCATGACGCCGGCGCCGACCGTGATGCTGCAGCCGGGGCAGGGCACCGCGACCGTGTACTTGAGCGTCAAGCGCGCCGGGCCGCACACCATTCGCGCCGCTCCGTCGATTGGCACCGCAGCGATGCAGAACTTCAACGTGATGCCGGGCACGCCGCACCACTTGAAGTTCACCAACGGCACGCTCGCGCTGCTCACCACCAGCTTCTGCAGCACCGCGCAGCTGGTGGTCGAGCTGCAGGACTCGTTCAACAACCCTTCGCCGCTGAACATGTCGTTGCCACTCACGATGTCGGTGATGGGCGCGGCACCGGTGCGCTTCTTCCAGACCAGTGACACGGGCTGCACGGTGCCGCTCACCGACTTCACGCTGCCGGCCGGCGCCACCGCCATCAACATTCAAGCGGGCTCGATGGGCACCGGCACCGGCACGCGCATCACGGCGGCGGCCAACATCACCGTGCCGCCGATTCTGCCCGACACCCAGGACATCATCATTTCGTCGGGCCCTGCTTCGACCTTCGCGTGGACCGGTCAGCCGCAGACCACGCTCGCAGGCGTGTGCAGCGCGAGCCCCATCACCATCGAGCTGCGCGACACCACGATGAACCTCGCGTCGAGCCCCACGGCGCTCAACTTCAACCTCTTCACCACGCCCGGCGCTGACTCGTCGTTCCACTTCTATACGGGCGCCGGCTGCCTCACCGACTTGAACGGCGTGGTCACCGTGCCCTCGGGCCAGACCTCGACGCAGATCTATTTCCGCGGCAATCGCGCGGTGTCGAACTTCACCATCAGCGCCTCGTCGACGCTCAACCCGCCGCCCACGATGTTCACCGGCAACTCGATTCTCCCGAACATTCCGGCGAAGTTGAGCTTCGGCGTGCCCAACACGCAGACCGCGCAGGCCGGCAGCTGCACCGCCGCGCAGTACGTGGTGAACGTGCTCGACACCTTCGACAACCCGACGGTGTTCACGACTGCGCAGACGGTGACGGTCGGCTCGAACCCCGCAGGCGTCACGGTGGGCACTGCGCCCGCGTGCACCGGCAGCTCATTGCCGTTGCCGACGATGACGGGCAGCGCGAGCTTCTCGGCGCGCCACACGGTGACGTCGCCGGTGACTCCGTATCAATTGACCGCGACGGTGGCGGGCTTCAGCACCTCGACGCCCGCGACGCTGACGGTGACGCCGGGCATGCCGAGCCTCATCGTCGACGTGCCCGCCGGAGGCAGCACCAGCGTCACCGCCGGCGCCTGCCAGAACGTCACGCTCTCGCGCCGCGACATGTTCAACAACAACGCGCCGACGAGCGGGAACAACAACGTGTCCATCACCTTCCCCAACGGCACGCAGTGGGACCTCTACGCGCAGCAGAACTGCATGGGCGCTGCGGGCGGGCCGGTGACGATGAACAACACGCACACCACCAGCTTCTCGATTCGCCCCAAGACGGCGGGCATGCACATGGTGCAGGCCGCGGTCGCGACCACCAACGCGGTCATCAACTTCACCGTCGCTCCGGGGACGCCGACGCTGGTGTTCGAGACGCCCAACACGTTGCTCGGCACCGCGTCTGCCGCGCAGACCGCGGGTGGCTGCACGCCCGTCACCATCGCGCGGAAGGACTCGTTCGGAAACGACGTGCCGCTGGGCTCGGCGCAGAACGTCACCTTCACGCTGCCGTCGGGCACCACCATTCACCCTGACTCGGGTTGTTCGATGGCGGCCATCACCACCATCCCGCTCACGGCGAACGACGTGCGCGCGACCTTCTACGTGAAGGCGACCGCCTCGGCGCCGACCGGCGGGCCTGCTCCGCAGAACGTGTCTGCGATTCTGAGCGGACAGACGGCGACATTGACGCTCACGGTGAGCCCCGCTTCTCCGAACCTCGCGTTCGTCGCGCCG
This sequence comes from Archangium sp., assembly GCA_047600485.1. Taxonomy (GTDB): domain Bacteria; phylum Myxococcota; class Myxococcia; order Myxococcales; family Myxococcaceae; genus Archangium_A. The sequence goes on along the minus strand of JASGKS010000001.1, from coordinate 6,703,462 downwards.
ACCGGCGGCATGGCGTCGGTGGCGGCCAACACCTGCGTGACGGTCACCATCGAGCGGCGTGACAGCTTCGGCAACCTCGTGCCGATTCCCGGTGGCACCACGACCATGGCGCTGGTCGCGAGCGGCAGCATCGTGGCGTTCGACTCGAACAACTGCACGGGCACTGCGCAGACGACGAGTTTGCCGGTGACTCCGGGCAATTCGTCGAAGACCTTCAGCGTGCGCTCGACCATCGCCGCGACGCCGAGCTTCGGGCTGACGCTCGCGGGGCAGATGCTGACGCTCGGTCTGACGGTGAGCCCGGGCCCGCTCGCGGTGTTGCTCGTCGAGAACGTGCCGTCCATGTACACCGCCGGCACCTGCACGGCGCAAAGCATCGTCGTGCACCGCAAGGACAACTTCACCAACGACATCGTGGCTGACCCGCCCTTGTCGGTGACGTTCAGCAGCCCGCGCTTCTCGTTCTCGTCGACGCCGACCACCTGCGCCGGCGCGATGGCGACCGCGAACGTGGTCATCCCCAACGGGAGCGCGGTGTCGACCGACCCGGTCTTCGCGCGCGCGACCCTGGCCACGGCGCCGGCCACGACCACCATCGTCGCCACCTCGATGTCGCCGATGCTCACCGGCACCGCGACGACCACCGTCAACGCCGCGGCGCCGATTGAAATCTTCTTCAGCAACGCCGCGGGCTCGGTGACGTCGGGTTCGTGCAGCGCGTCGCTGACGGTGCAGCTGCGCGACGCGTTCATGAACACCGTGTTGCCGTCGTCGCCGTACACCATCACCACCAGCAGCTCGGCGACCGCGACGTTCTTCGCGCGCACCGCGTGCGGTCTTCCGTCCGGCACCACCTTCAACCTCACCTCGGCCAGCCCCACCGGCACCTTCACCTTCAACCCCGCGACCGCGACGATGCACACCATCACGGCGTCGGGCACGGGGCCGACGTTGAGCGCCAACCAGTCGTGGAACGTCACGGCCGGCGCCGTCGCGAAGCTCAACTGGCAGCAGCCGCCGACGGCGGCTCCGGCGCGTTTTGGTTGCGTGTCGGCGGGCATCATTCAGACGCTCGATGCGGCGAACAACGTCGCGCTGACCGCGGCGGACACGGTGGTGACGCCCACCGCGACGGCCGGAGCGGGCCTCACCTTCTATTCCGACGCGGCGTGCACCAGCGTCATCTCGAACTTCACCATCAGCTCGGGCTTCAGCGCGTCGAACGAGTTCTTCATGCTCGCGACCGGCGGCGGTTCGTCGACGGTGTCTGCGACGTCGGGCGTGCTCACCGCCGCTCCGAACCAGACGGTGACGCCGACGGGAGCGGCCGGTTCCTTCGTGGTGACGGGCACGGCCGACCTCGAAGCCGGAGCGTGTCAGCAGTACACGATTCAGCGTCGCGACGGCGCGAACGCAGTGCTGAACAACGGCACCACCATCGTCACGCCGAGCGTGGCGACGGGCGGCACGTTGTCGACGTCGAGTGACTGCACGGCGGCGGCTCCGGCGACGCTCACCATCCCGCACGGCATGAACTCGACCACCGTCTACGTGCGCGGCCGCTCAGCGACACCGACTGGAGCGACCACCGCGGCGACCGCCAACCTCACCGCGTCTGACGCGACGGCCGGCTCGACCAACGGAGTGCTCTCGCTCACCGTCTACCCGCTGGTGCGTCGTGGCTCGTGTGACCTGGTTTCGGTGGCGACGTTGCCGTGCTCCATCGGCGTGCCGATTCCGAACGACGACATCTCGCGCACGTTCCTCATCATCACCTCGACGGGCCGGCCCTCGCAGGCGGGCAACACGCTCGACGCGAGTGACCAGAACGTGGAGTGCCACCTCGACAACTCGAGCGGCGTGAACGTGGTGTGCAACCGGCAGACGGCGAACGGCACGATGAACATCAAGTGGCAGACGGTGTCGTACGGCCGCGACTACGCGTCGGGCTTCGGAGCGACCGTGCAGCATTTCCGGGTGAACCTCACCGGCTCGACCGCGATGCAGACGGTGAGCTCGGCGCCGCTCGCCAACTCGTTCATCTTGATGTCGAACACCTATGAGAGCGCCCAGAACGACGGCAACGGCTTCCCCATCATCAAGCTGAACAGCCCGACGCAGGTGCAGCTCGACGCCAACGGTACGGCCACCAACCGCTTCGTGAGCTTCCAGGTGGTGAGCCTCGCGGGCTCGACGGTGGTGCACGCCAACTCGGCTCCCACCAGCGGCATGGGCAACCCGAGCTACGGCATGACGCTCTCGGCGAGCACCAACGCGTTCCTGTTGATGACCGCGCAGATCACGACCACCACCGAACCCAACGTGATGTGCAAGCGCATCACGCGCGCGCGCTTCAACTCCGGCAACGGCACGTTCCGTCGCGGTGGCGTGACGACTCCGCCGACGGTGTGCACTTCGGACGCCATCGCCACCATGAACGTCTCGAAGGTGACGTTGCCCGTCAGCGGCAGCGGGGTGCTGGGCACAGCGACGCAGCTCAGCGACATCACCATCACGAGCGGGAACCCGAATGGGAACACCATGGCGTTCACGGCCGTTCCACTCCACCGCAGCATCACGTTGCTCGGGCAGCAGGGCCCGGGCGGGCAGAGCGGTGGAGAGAGCGACTTCAACAACATGATGAACGACGGTGACGACACCAGTCACTTCCACGCGGTGCTCGACTTCAACGGTGCTGGCACCATGGTGAACGCGGCGCGCACGCTGCCGGCGTCGGGCACTCCGACGTCGGTGTTCACTCCCTTCCTCGTGACGTTCGACCCGTGAGGCGTTACGACGTTCGCGCATGAGTGACGTGAGCGGTGACGACCTGAAGGCCGTCGAGGCGCTGGCGAAGGCCCGGTCGCAGGTGGTGGAGCAGATCGAGAAGCGCGTGGTCGGTCAGCGCGACGTGGTCGATCATCTGTTGATCAGCCTCTTCTCGCGCGGGCACTGCCTGTTCGTCGGCGTGCCGGGTCTGGCGAAGACGCTGCTGATCAGCACGCTGGCCGAGGTGTTGAACCTCTCGTTCAACCGCATTCAGTTCACGCCCGACCTGATGCCGTCGGACATCACGGGCACCGACATTCTCGAGGAAGACCGCGCCACGGGTCGCCGCGAGCTGCGGTTCATGAAGGGCCCGCTGTTCGCGAACATCGTGCTCGCCGACGAGGTGAACCGCACGCCGCCGAAGACGCAGGCTGCGCTGCTGCAGGCGATGCAGGAACAGCGCGTGACGGCGTCGGGCCGCACCTGGCCGCTGGAGCCGCCGTTCCTGGTGTTCGCGACGCAGAACCCCATCGAGCAGGAAGGCACGTACCCGCTGCCCGAGGCGCAGCTCGACCGTTTCATGTTCCTCGTCGACGTCGGCTACCCGAGCGCGGAAGAGGAAGTGCAGATCGTGAAGCAGACGACGGGTGGGCCGAGCGCTCCGTTGAGCAAGGTGCTGGCGCCCGACCAGATTCTCGCGCTGCAGGACCTCGTGCGCCGGGTGCCGGTGCCCGACCACGTCGTGAAGTTCGCGGTCGACCTCGCGCGCGCGACGCGTCCCAAGGAGCCGGGTGCGCTCGACTTCGTGGCGCGCAACGTGAGCTGGGGTGCTGGCCCGCGCGCGTCGCAGTACCTCGTGGTCGGAGCGAAAGCCCGCGCGGTGCTCGCCGGTCGCTTCGCCGCCACCGTCGACGACGTGCGTGCGCTCGCGCGGCCGGTGCTGCGTCACCGCGTGTTGCCGAACTTCACCGCCGAGAGCGAAGGCCTCACCAGCGTGAAGCTGGTCGATCAGATTCTCGAGCGTGTGAAGCCGAGCTGAGTTCGCCGAACGTCGGCGGAATGTCGCGCGCAGTCTCCGAGTTCCAAACCCTGAGGTGACTGCGTGACGTTCGCGCTGCTGTTGAGTGTGTGTCTGGCTGGAGCCCCGGCGGTTCCTGTTTCTCCCGCGGCGTCGCTGAACACCGAGGGCTTCAAGCTCTACAAGGCGAAGCAATACGAGCAGGCGATCGAGAAGTTCCGCGCGGCGATTGCCGCGGATCCGAACCACGCACTGTCTCACTACAACCTCGCCTGCACGCTCGGGCTGATGCGCAAGCAGAACAAGGTGTGTGAGTTCGACGCGTATCAGTCGACGGTGCTCGATGAGCTCGAGGCGGCGGTGAAGCTCGACGAGGGCCGGCGCAAGCGCATGCAGAGCGACGCGGACCTGGAGTCGATTCGCGACACGCTCCGGTATCAGCGGTTGTTGGGCAAGGACCCGGCGAAGGTGACGGATGCGCGCGCGTTGTTGGTGGCCGTGAGGTGGTACGGCCCGTCACCCGGTGCGTACGGCAACATGGCGGAGCTCGACTTCTTGCCGAGCGGCGCGTTCACGCTCTCGCGCAAGGTGATGACCGATGATGGCGAGGTGAAGGTCGTCACGCACAACGGCACGTTCAAGGTGAACGCGAGTACTGGTGAAGCGACGCTCACGCTGTCGGCGCCGCTCGATGGGAAGAAGACGCTGAGCGCGAAGCTCGGAGCTGACGGGAAGCTCGTGCTCGAGGTGGTGGGGGAGCTGACGGATCAGCGCTCGGAGTGCGAGGCGTAGTCTCGCGTCGCACGACAACTGCATTGAGGGACCGCAGGGCTCGGCGTGTTTCTGGCCGTGCACGACGCGAGCAGCCCCTGGTCTTCGACCCAATTCCGCGCGGGTGGGGGCGTCGGTCCCGATCTGGCTAGCCGGCTAGCCAAAACAAGCCCGACCCCTGATCTCGGAACGTGCGCAGAACTCGCTCGATGCCGAGGGGCTGTTCGCGTCGTGCACGGCCAGAGACACTCCGCGCCCTGCGGTCCCTCAATGCAGTTGCTGCAACAGGACCGAGCTCAGGGGCAGGTCACAACCTCGACCACGTAGTTGATCGGATTCGTGAGCAGCGGCCCGCTCACGCTCACCGCGTAGTTGTGGCCGGCCTGCGACGTCCACCCGTTGGGCACGAAGCGCAACGCGAAGCGGCTGCCGTAGTTCGCGCCGAGCAGGTTGATGGTGACCGGAAGCCCCGCGTCGGTGGTGAGGTCGGTGACGGTGATGCCGGCGTCGGTGAGGTTGTCGGCCGTCGCGTAGGTCTGCACCGTCCACCCGGTGCGATCGACTGAGTTCGCGGTGCCGACGTTGGGAATGTTGATGCCCTGCAGCGGCACCGGGCCCGGCGGAGGCCACGCAGCGAAGCGCATGCTGGCCGTGCCGCTGCCGCCGATGACCCAGTGACAGCTCGCGTCGGTCGTGCCGCCGATGCCGACGGGCCCGAGTTGGTTGGACAAGAACCAGCGGCGGTGACCCATGGTCGTCGAGTTGCCGAAGTCGCTCATGTAGTAGTCGATGGATTCGACGGCGCGTGCGCTCGAGATGTTGCTGCTGCCGGCCGCCATCGCGCCGGTGGTCGTGTAGCAGGGCGCTCCGGCGTCGGGCGTGTGCGAGAGCGCGTTGGCCGCGTCCATCATCAGCGCGCAGTCTTGCGCCGGAGCGTCACGCGTCGGCGAGTTCGTCACTGGCGGCAGGCCGGCGATGAAGCGGTAGGTGTTGAGCAGCTTCACCGCGTTCGCGCGCGCGGCCGGCGTGAGATCGCCCGGCATGCACGCGGCGACGTTGCCGCCCCAGGTGCCTTCGTCGAGGTCCACGCGGTCGCAGGTCCAGCGCAGGCAGACCTGCGTGCGGCGATCTCCGGTGATGTTCGTGCAGGACGGAGGTCCACCGCCGGTCGAGCCGCCACCGCCGGTCGTTCCGCCACCGCCCGTTGCTCCGCCACCGCCGGTCGTTCCGCCACCGCCCGTTGCTCCGCCGCCGCCGGTCGCTCCACCGCCGCCCGTCGCGCCACCGCCCGTCGCACCGCCACCGCCAGTCGTGCCGCCACCGCCAGTCGTGCCGCCACCGCCAGTCGTGCCGCCACCGCCGCCGGTCGCTCCGCCGCCGGTGCCGCCACCGCTGGTGTTGCCACCGAAGCAGACGCCGAACGAGCAGAGCTGATCAGCGCCGCACACCGTGCAGACACCACCGGGAGCTCCGCACGCATCGCGCAGGGTGCCGCCCTGGCATTCACCGTCGAGGTCGCAGCAGCCGGCCGGACACGACGTAGCGTCGCAGTCCTTCTTCGGCGCCTTGCCGCACGAGACCGCTCCGAAGACGAGAACTCCACCGAGGAAGAGAAGGCGCGCGTTCATCGAGCGGCGTTCTACTGAACTCGCTGGAAGGGATCATCTCGGCCTGCTTTAGTTGCCTGATGTGTCGTGAATGAGTGATTTATTACCTGTTCAGAACATATCAGGCAGCGGAGTCTGAAAAGGCACCCGCCTCCCGCCACTGTCAGCAATGGTGACAGGGCCGAGGGGCTGACGCGATTGTCGGCAGTGCGTCAGGTCACCGAGCCCACTGCCTCCGCCTGGTGCTGTTGTTGGTCCGCACTCACAGAAGCCCGGGTGGACCGCCGGTCGGGTCACGTGTGAATGCCCTGCCAAGAACCGCACGTGCCCCTCGGCCCTGTCATCATCGCTGACAGTGGCGGGGGCCGGGTCTCTTCTCGGACTTCGTTGCCTGATGTGTATTCAGTAAGTGATAAAGCACTTACTGAATACACATCAAGCAACTCAGAAATCGCGCGCCTGGAACATGAACGGGTAGCTGATCGTCACCTGCCCACCGCGCGGCTTCGGGAACTTCCACTTCTTGATGGCATTGCCCACGCAGCTCGCGACGCCGGCGTCCTTCATCGTCCCGGCCTTCATCTTCACGCTCGTCACTTCACCGCCGAGCCCGATGACCCACTCGTAGCCGAGCTTTCCGTTCAGCCCAGGGTGCGTCAGCAGCCCGCGCTCGTAACAAGCCGACACTTCCGCGAGGTGCTCGTTGATGACCTTCGCCACCGCGTCGCGATCGATCGTTCCCTTGAGCGCCACCGCGTCACGCGACACGGGCCCGACCAGCGTGCCACCCACGCGACCCTTGCCGGTGCGCCCCGCCTTCATCTCGCCCGTGCCCTTCAGGCCCGTCGCGCCGATACCCGTCGCGCTGTCAGGCCCAAGACCGAAGCCCACCCCGTTCTTCCCGCCAATCTTTCCCAGTCCCGCGAAGAGATCAGGCTGCTTCGCTCCCTTGCCCGGCCCCGTGGGGAGCGTGGAGTTCTTCAGCTTGTTGATCTGCTCCATCACCTTGCTCATGCCCGCGAGGCCCGCGAGGTGCGGCGGAGGATTCTTCGCAGGCGGCGCAGCAGCAGGCGTGCGCTTCACCGGTGACTTCGGCTGAACGTCGCCACGTTCGGGCGCCGTGTTCTTCGGCACCTCGATCTTCGTCTTCGGCGGCGGAGGCACCATGTACACCGACAGCTTCGCCGTGCTCTTCGGCTCGAAGCTGTCCTCCGGCTCCATGCCGCTGGCGACTCCGGCGAAGACGAAGAGGCCGAGCATCAAGAACGACAGCGCCGGAACGAAACCGCCGCGCAGAAACTCGGTCTTCGGCTTCGGCGGCACGAGTGCCGGCGCAACTTGCAGACGCGCTTCGAGACGCAGCGCACCGTCGATGACACGCGCGCGTTCTCCATCGGCGAGGAGCAGCTCGTCGCCAGCGTTGATCCAATTCCCGTTCCGCAACACCTCGACGCGCGCACCGGGAACACAGAGTCGGTAGCCACCTGCGACGGCCGCGGCGCTCGGCTCACGACCAGGCGCGAACGCGGGGAATGCCGACGTCGGCACGTTGCCCGCCACCAACTCGGACGCCTGCAGTGCGTCACCCCAGTAGAGATCGAGTCGCAGCGCCGCAACCGCACCAGCCGGCGCCACCGGAGCGACCGGAGCAGCCTGCGCCGGAACCGTGACGAGCTGCGTCTCGTCCTCGACCTCCACGACCGGCAGCGCGCGAATCGGGCGAGTCACCGCGAGCTTGCTGGGCGGCGCAGATTCTTCCGACCACCGACCACTGATCACCCGCGAGCGGATGACGAACGGCCCGACGATGATCTCGTCGATCGGCCGAACCTCACTGCGCTCCACGCGATACCCATTCACCAACACCGGCCCCTGCAATCGCTCGATGATCACGCGGTCGTTGCGGAACGAGAGCTTCGCGTGCTCGGCGGCCACTCCTTTGGCGTCGAGCTTCAAGTTCGCGCGCGGGCCCGAGCCCACGCACCACGTGCCCGGCGTGAACACCTCGGTGCCGATGAGCAACCCGTCGCGCATCAGCACCAGCTCGAGCACGCCGCTCACCGCATCGGCGCGCTGCGCGGGCATCGGCCCCGGAGTGGGAACCGGCGCCGGCTGATCAGTCACTTCCGGCATGTCGGCGTGCGCGTAGAGCGTGCGCAGCGACTGCACGCGCGCGAGGCAGTTCGAGCACCACGCGAGGTGACGCTCGAGCATGCGGCCCTCGTCGGAGTCGCTCGTCTCTCCGAGGAGAAAGCGATCCATCGTGAGGTCCGAGAGGCAGCGATCGTCCCGGCGAGAGAGCAGCGCAGTCATGAGACCACCTTCTTGTTCGGCTCGGTGAGGAGGCTCGCGGCTGCGTGGAACTCGACGAGTCGATTTCCGACGGTGCGGCGCGAGACGTTGCAGAGCCGGGCGATCTCGTCGTGGCTCATCTGGTCCAGGTAGTAGTACGTCGCGATTTCGCGCAGCGGCTCGGGCACGCGCGCCAGCACCGCGTGAATCGACAACTTCTCGTCGACGCTGACGCGCTGCTCTTCGTGGTGCTCCGGCAATTCACCCGCGAAGTCTTCGCGCCGACGCGAGTGGTGCTTGAGCAGGTTGAGACAGACGTTGGTCGTGATGCGGTACAGCCACGTCACCGGCGAGCTCTCGCTGCGGAATTGATCTTCCGCGCGCAGCACCTGCAGAAACACTTCCTGCGCCGCGTCTCGAGCCGCGTGCTCATCGCCCAACAGCGCCCGCGCGCGCCGCAGCACCATGCCTCCGTACTGACTGAAGAGCACCTTCACCGGAGGCAGCGGTGGCATGCGTTCTTAGACAACACACCACGAGATTCGGGCAGCGCCGTAACGCGTTGGATCAACTGGTGTAGGTGTCGGAATTCCGGGCGGAAATGGCCCCGAAATTCCGACCGGCCCGGACGATCGCTTCAGAGCAGCATGGTCGCGTCGTACGCCACCTCGAGCCGCGCGCCCGGAGCGAGCGTCACTTCCCAGCTCACCGTGCCGTGCGAGTTCACGCGGTCGTACGTCTCGAGCTGATTCGCGTCACCGCGCATCGTGACGTTGCTGACCTTCCCCGTGACGTTCACCGACAGCCGCAGCGTGACTGGCGTGCGGTCGAGGTTGGAGAGCGTGACCTTGGTGCGTCGAGCGAGCTGCGTGAACAAGCGACCGTCGATGGTCGTCGCGTTCGGCGTGCGCTGAAGCTCGGTGCTCGACATCACGGCGCGCAGGTTGAGCGCGGTGGTGATGGGCAACAGCGTCTTGCCGCCGCTCGAGGTGTACGCGAGCACGTCCTGGCCGAGCGGGAGATCTCCGTCGGTGACCATCGCCGCGCCGGTGGTGAAGGGCAGGTCGGTGTCGTTGGTGAGCTCCAGCTGATGCATCACGATGTTCTGCTGCAGCGTGCCGACGTTGCGCGCCATGCCATCGTCGGTGAGCTCCGCGGTGTAGACGTGACGCTGCGGCACCTCGCGCTTCCACAGCGGCACCACCGCGCGCGCCCCTCGCGCCAGACTGAGCCCCTTCACCGGGTACACGAAGAAGTCCTGCTTGTTCTCGCCGCCCAGCTGCGCGGCGACCGAGTTGAGCTCCGTCGACTGCGTGCCCGCCCTTGCCTCGGAGGAGCGTTCTCCCGAGCGCACGTCGAAGTTCGCGTTGCTGAGGCCGTAATTGTTGAGCATCAGCGATGGCATCGCCTGCGCCAGCGTCGAGCGCATCGTCTGCTCGAGCGCGAGTGGCGAAACGGTCGACGCGAACTTGAAGCTCGGCACGCCGACCACCAGGTCGACGGTGGCCGACTCGAAGTCTTCTTCCTCGTTGAGAATCTCCGCCTGCAGCGAGACCTCGGCCTTCGCGCCCTTGCCGGTCTTCACGCGGTACGTCGGAATCCACCGCACGCCGGGCGTGAAATACATCACGTGCAGCGACACGGCCTTGTTCGCGGCCTCGGGCCCGAAGTCGAAGGTCAGCCGTCGCGCGCGCTTCGCCAGTTCACGGCGTTCCACGCAGTGCGTGTTGAGGTCGCGGCCCGCCACGGTGCGGATGCTGCTCACCGGGAGCACCTGGCGCACACCCTCGGAGGTCTCGACCGTCACCAACTCAGCGCCGCGGAGCTGCACTTCCTTTTCCCACACGCCTTCGGTCTCGGGCGCCGCCGCGGTGCCACTCGCCTCGAGCACGTCGATGACCTTCACCGTCAGCTCGTGCTCACCGATGGCCAGCGTGAGCTTCTTGCCCTCGTTCGCGCGCAGCAGCTCGAGCGTCGACAGACACGAACGTTCTTCGGAGCGCGCCTTCACGCTCTCGTGCCACGACGCGATGGTGGAGCGCAGCGGCCGGTCGTCGGGCACCGCCCAGAACGTGCCGAGCACCGCCTGCTCGGGGACTTTCTCGGTGAACACGCGGCCACTCGCGTCGGCCACTCCGCGTGCGGTCTTGATGAACAGGCCGTGGCCGTCCTTGAAGATGACGACCTTGGTGGTGCTGAGCGCGAGCTCGCCGGGTTCGTGCGGCTGCGGCTCGGCGGGCTTCGAAACCGATGCAGGAACGGCGCTCGCGACGTCTTCGAATTCGAACGCCGGAAAGAGAGGAAGCAGCAACGCCAGGGGCACGAGGAGGTGTCTGATCATGCGGCGTCGAACGCGCGAGCCGCTCGTCAGATCGTCACTGCCGTGTAACTGCTTCGGCCAGCGGCAGGGTGAGCACGAACTGGGCGCCCTGCGGAGCGGGGCGTGAAGCGAGCTCTCCGCCCATCGCGCGCGCCAGCTGCCGGCTCAACGCGAGACCGAGGCCGATGCCGTGCGCACCATTGGCCGACTCGCTGGCGGACTTCTGCATCGGCTCGAACAGCTTGCGCGCGACCTCGGCGGCGACGCCCGGACCGTCATCGGCGACGGTCAGCTCGAGTCGAGATTCCTGAACCGCGCAGGTGAGCGCGATGCGTCGCGCGTCGGAGCGCGCCGCGTACTTGCACGCGTTGTCGACGAGGTTGAAGAGCACCTGCTCGACGGAGATGCGGTCGGCGCGCACGCGCAAGGTCGGAAGGTCGCCCACGTCGAGCGTGAAGGAGCCCAGCTCAGCGCGCTGTGAGAGCCGCGGCACGATGGTGTCGAGCAGCTCGTCGCAGGCCACGTCTTCGAGCGGCTTGCGACGCCGTCCGCGCTCGACCTGCGCCCAGGCGAGGACGTTCTCGACGAGGTAGCCGAGGCGGTTCGCTTCCTGTCGCAGCCGCGCGAGGTAGAGGGACTGTTGGTCGGCCGGCACCATGCCGCCCTCGAGCATCTCGGCGTACAGCTTGAACGTGGTGAGCGGCGTGCGCAGCTCGTGCGTCACCGCAGACACGAAGGCCTTGCGTCGCTTGTCGAGCGCACGAGTGCGGTGCACCAACACCACGAGTGCGAACGCGACCACCGCCCACGCGCCCCACGCGGCGAGCAGCACGTCGCGAACTGGAGCACGCGTTTCGCTCCGCGCGGGTCTGCCGGGCACGAGCTCGAGCGGCATCGAGGCGAGGAGCGCAGCGTCGGGCGTCGCAGCGCGTGCGGGGCGCAGTTCGGCTTCGGGGAGCAAGTCGGTCACTTCGCGCAGCAGTCGTCGGCGCAGCGCCGGCCAGTCGAGCATCACGCCGCGCGTGTGCACGCCCTCGCCGCTGTACTCGCGCCGCACGAGGAAGAGCGCGTCGTCGATCCACATCGGGGAGAGCTGCGTGGAGTGGCTCGGCTCGGGGTCGGGTGCGTTGGCGAGAATGTTGCGGCGCGTGAAGTCGGCGGCGAAGTTGTTGGGCAGCTCCGTCTGGTCGCGCGCGGTGAGCTGCGGCACGTAGCGTGCGAGGAGTTCACCCGAGAGCTCGCCGCTCGGTGAGATGTCGAAGCGCGACGGACGAGCACTCTCTGCAGCGACGACGCGGCTCAGCACCAGCTCCATGCGCCACAGTGCGAGGCGCGTCTGCTCATTGGTGACCTCGCGTTCGTCGAGACGCACGAGGCTGACGCTCACCGCCAGCAGCGCGAGGGCGGAACCGAGGAGTGCCGCCGCGAGGAGAAGCCACGCTCTCAATTCGTCTCTCTCCTCTCCCTGTGAAACGGGGAGAGGTCGGGTGAGGGGCCGAGTCGTGCTTCAGCGCCGGAGGTTTTCAGCACGTAGCCTTTGCCGCGCAGGGTGCGAATCAGCGCGTCGCCGCCCGTCTTCTCGCGCAGCCGCGAGACGGTCATGTCGATGGTGCGCGTCGCGACGGCACCTGGCTCGAGCCGCCACACGTGCTGCATCAACTCGTCGCGCGAGACAGCACGTCCTGCGTGCTGCACGAGATAGGTGAGCAGCTCGCCCTCACGCTCAGAGAGCAAGGTGACGGTGTCTCCGCTGCGCACTTCGCGGCGCGCGAGGTCGATGGTCAATTCTCCGAGCACCAGCTCGCGCGGCGCGGTGCTGCGTTCGGCCGAGCGGCGGAGCACCGCGGTGATGCGCGCGAGCAACTCACGCACGCTGAAGGGCTTCACGACGTAGTCATCGACGCCGCGCTGCAGCCCATCGACGCGCTCCTCTTCAGCGCCCAACGCGGTGACGGCGATGATCGGCAGACCCGGTTGCAGCTTGCGCGCATGGTCGACGACCAACAGACCGCTCCCGCCGGGGAGCACCAGGTCGACCAGCGCGAGGTCGAAGGTGCCGGCCTCCACGGCGCGGCGTGCCTCGTCGCAGCTGGCGGCTTCCACCGGCGAAAACCCCGCGAAAATCAAAGCGTCCGCGAGGCCGCGCCGAATCGGAAGCTCGTCTTCGACGACCAGAATTCGTTTTCGCGCACGCATGCCCGAAGGCTTCAACGCGCGACCGCTGGCGAAGATCTCAGGTCAATTTGCGGAACGAATCGGGGTCGAGCCCCATGCGCTCCAGCCAGCGGTAGAGCTGACGCGGCGAGGTGTTCAGCGCACGCGCGGCGGCCGAGACACGACCCTGCGCGGCGGTGAGCGCGGCCTCGAGCACGCTGCGTTCCGGCGCCGACATGCGCGCGGCGGGAATCGCGTCGGCGATGTTCGACGAGCTCGGCGACGACGGGCGCACCGGCAACGCGGCGGCTTCGTTCTCCGACTCGGGCGGCGCGTTCGAGCCCAAATCCTCCATCTCGTCGAGCGAGTCGAGGTCGATGGTCAGCTCGCCGTCGGTGGCGAGGAACGCGGCGGCGCGCAGCACCTGACGCAGCTGGCGCACGTTGCCGGGCAGCGGGTGCGTGAGCAGCCGGCCCGCGGCGCTGCGGGTGAGCGACGCCTTCTTCACGCCCGCTTCCTTCAACAGCGCGGCGATGAGCAGGCCCAGGTCTTCACGACGGCGACGCAGCGGCGGCAACCGCGCCACGAAGCCCGCGAGACGGAAGCGCAGGTCGCTGCGGAAGCTCGACTCGTCGCTCAACGACGCGTTGGTGGCGGCGACCCAGCGAACGTCAATCTCCACCGGCTCGCGACCGCCGACCGGGCGCACGCTCTTCGTCTCCAGCACGCGCAGCAACTTCGCCTGCGTGGCGAGCGGCAGGTTGCCGACCTCGTCGAGGAACAGCGTGCCCTTGTGCGCGCGCGCGATGTCGCCGACGCGGGGCTCCGTCGCTCCGGTGAAGGCGCCCTTCTCGTGACCGAAGAGCGTCGACTCGAAGAGGGACTCCGGCATCGCGCCGCAGTCGATGCTCACCATCGGGCCGCTGCGGCCGCTCAACTCGTGCACGCGACGCGCGGCGATTTCCTTACCGGCGCCGGTTTCGCCGAGCAGCAACACCGGCTCAGCCGAGCGCGCCATGCGGTCCAGCTGATTGCCGAGCTGCCCCAGCTCCGCGTTGAAGGTGCGACCGCCGCCCCACGCCCAACCGCCCGCGGGAATGTCGCCTTCGGGCAACTCACGGAAGCAGAGCAGCGTGCGGCCGACCTCGATCAAGTCTCCGTCGGTCAGACGCGTCGGCCCGCTGATGGGCTTGCCGTTCAAGATGGTGCCGTTGCTCGAACCGAGGTCGGTGGCGAACACGCCCGCGCCCTTCTTCTCGACCTCGACGTGGCGGCTCGAGACGCGCTTGTCGTCGAGCCACATGCCTCCGTCTTTGCGGCCTTCTTCACGGCGGCCGATGACGAGCGTGCCTTCGACGATGCGCAGGCCTTGCGGCGCGGCGAGCAGGTCCTCGTAGCCCATCACGTGAATCAGCACGGGGCGGAGGTGCGGTGAACGGCGATCCGACGTGTCGCGAAGGGTTCCGGACATGGGTGCGTTCTAGCTCAGCAACGGTCGTGCCTCCCGCTAATCGCGAGCCGCTACGCTCGGATGTCGCTGCCCGGGCAGCCGTGACGTCCCGGGACTGGCGCACGACAGGCACCGGACATCGGGGGTGTGGGCCGGCCGCGCACGCAAGCGGTTCTGAAGCGTTCGCTGATCAGCCCGCGAGGCACGGGCGTTGCTCTTCGTTCACCCATGTTGGAAACGCGACTCGAGACACCACCACCTGAACGCCGTTCGAGCGAAGTCCGTGTGGCTGAGTTCGTCGCGTGGACGCGCACGCTGCTTTCCGAAGACGTCTCACACGGAGAAGGATTGCTTCGACTGTGTGAGCGATTGCTGCGTCGGCGGCTGACGACGCGTGAGTACGTCGCGGTGCAGGACCTGGCCGAGCTCGCACCCGACTCGAAAGACGGCAGCGTGGTGATGGAATGGACGCGCGCCGCGAAGGACGGCGAGCTGCGCGGCGCGTGCGTCGAATTGCTGCACTCCCTGGGGGAGGCGCTCGAAGAAGGCAGTGGCTTCGAGGGCGGAGTGCGAATTCTGGTCGAGGTGCGCCGCTCGTGGCAGCGGCAGCGCCGCGCCGGCTGATTCACGCGCGCGATGAAACCAGAACGCGAAACGGACGTGCGCGCGCGCGAGGGTAGAGTGGCGGGCGCCGTGGGGACCCTTCGCGACGAAGAATCGAGACCGCGTGGTTCGCCGAGCCACGTCACGGGCACGGTGCTCGCGGGTCGCTACAAGTTGATTCGCCTGCTGGGTCGCGGCGGCATGGGCGAGGTCTACGAGGCGTACGACGAAGACCTGCGGGTGCGCATCGCGCTCAAGACGTTGCGCGCGGGCTCGGCCGACAAGAGCGACGCGCTCGAATGGCTCAAGCAGGAGCTGCGCATCGGTCGCTCGGTGGCGCACAAGAACCTCTGCCGGCTGTACGACTTCGGGTCTGATCAAGGCGTTCACTTCATCACCATGGAGCTCTTGCGCGGCCCGACGCTCGCCCAGCACCTCGAGCAGCTGAAGCGGCCGATGACGCCCGCGGAGCTCGCTCCGGTCATCGAGCAAATCTGCGCGGGCCTGGCGGAGCTGCACGGCCGCAACCTGGTGCACCTCGACATCAAGCCGTCGAACGTGGTGCTCGAAGACGACCGCGTGGTGGTGACCGACTTCGGCCTCGCCGCGCTGCAGAGCGAGACCGCGCTCGGCGGGAGCCCCTGGTACATGGCGCCCGAACAGGTCGAGCGCAAAGCCATCGACCTGCGCGCCGACGTGTTCGCGCTGGGCGTCGTCATCTACGAGGCGCTCACGCGCAAGCTGCCGTTCAGCGGCATGACCGACGACGAAATCGCGCGCGCGCGTCTGTTCATGCAGCCGCTCGAGCTCGAGGGTGACTCGGCACCGCGCAAGGTTCGCAAGCTCGTCTCGCAGTGTCTGTCGAGAGACCCGTCGCGCAGGCCGCAGCGCGCGACCGACGTGGCCGCCCGCTTCACGCAGAAAGAAGAGCCACGCTCGAAGTTGTTGCCGGCGCTGGTCGCCGTGGTGGCGCTCGCGGCCACCGGCGTCGGCGTCGGAGTCGCGAAGCGCGCGATGAACGTGAAGCGGCCGCCGCGTATCGCGGTGCTGCCGTTCGAGTCGGGCCTCGAGCCGCGCGACGCGTGGATCGCCGCGTCTGCCACGCAAGAAGCCGAAGCAGGTCTGAGCGCGTCGACCGACGCGACGCTGGTGCCACCGCTGTGGGCGCGCGAGGCGGTGAAGGACGCGGCGTTGACCGCTCCGTGGCCGGCCGATCTGGGAGAAACGCTCGGTCGCCGCCTCGACTTCGACGTGTGGCTCACGGGCAAGGTGAGCGGCAAGGGAGAGAAGTTCCACCTGCACCTCGAATGGCCCGGCGGCTCGTTCGACGGCGACCGCCCGAATCTGGACGAGCTGATCGGTGACGGCCTCGACGCGTTTCGGGTCGCGCACGGGCTCAAGGTCGACGCATCGTCGCGCGCGGCCATCACCCGCGTGGTGGCGAAGCGGCACATCGCCGAGCAGTGCGCGCTGGGTGACCTCGCGCTCGCGCGCTACGCGTGGGCCGAAGCGGCGAACGGCTACGACGAGTGTCTGCAGGGAGACAACACCAACAGCGCCATCGCGCTGCGGCTCGCCGACGTCGAAGAACGGCAGGTGGGTCGCACCACCGCGCTGCCAGTGTTGAAGAACGCGTGGGAGCACCGCGACATCCTCACCGCTGAGGGACGTGCGTGGGTCGAGGCGCGGTACGCACGCGCGCTCGGAAATTGGAGTGACGCCGTCGCCGCACTGAAGAAGTTGCCGCCGCGCGCGGAGATTCGCTTCGCCCTCGCCGAGGCGCTCGCGGCGTCGGGGCAGCTCGAAGACGCACGGCGCACGCTCGACGCCGAGTGGTCCGAACCCGACAAGGCGCGCGCAGCGTGGGTGCGCTCGCAGCTCGAGCCCGACGCGAAGAAGGCGATGGAGCTGCTGCTCTCGGCCGAGCAATTGGCGACGGCGCGAGGTCAGAGGCACCTCGAGGCCATCGTGAAGCTGGAGCGCGTGAAGCGGCTGGTGGCGTTGAACCAGAAGAAGGAAGCCGAAGACCTCGCGCGGGCGGCTCAGCTGACCTTCCGCGAATCAGGTGACCTGCTCGGCGCGTCGGAGGCGATGTACGAGATTGCGTTGTTGCAGGAAGCGCGAGGCGTCGCGCCCTCGGTGGCGGAGCTGCGTGCGGCGGCGAAGGAAGCGCGCGTGGCGGACGCGGCCATCGCGTGCAGGCTCGACGTGATGCTCGCGCGCGGCCACCTCGACATGGGGCAGACCGCGCTCGCCAAACAAGTCGGCGGCGAAGCGCGGCACTGTCTGCGCGCGCTGCGTGAAGAGGCGATGGCGCAGGAAGCGTCGCTGCTCGAGGCCGAGGTCGACCGCATCGAGGGCCACTTCACCTTCATCGACGACCTCGCGCGTGAAGCTGACATGCCGGAGTCGAGCGACGAGACGCGCGCGATGGCGAAGTTCGAGCTCGCCGCGTTCCCGCTGGTGGAAGACGACCTCGCTCAAGCGCAGCTGATGCTCGACGCGGTGTTGCCCACCGTGAAGGACTTCCCGCGCGTGCACGGCATCACGCGCGTGCTGCGCGCTGAAGTGGCGATGGCGCAGAAGCGCTTCGACGAGGCGGCGAAGGAATGTGAGCTGGGCGTGACGGCGGTGCACGGCAACGCTCCGCTCGAATGGCTCGAGGCGCAGCTGCTGGCGCGCAAGGCCCTGGCGCTGTGGTTCGCGCACAAGGACGCTGAAGCGCACGCCGCGCTCGATGAAGGGAAGCGCGTGACGATGCGCGGCTCGGGCGAGTGGATGCTCAGGCTCACCGAGGCGCGCATGAAGGCGAAGGAAGAGCCCGCGGCGTTGAAGGCGCTCGGCGAAGAGCTCGAGAAGGCGCGGCTGTGGGTGTGGTCAGCGGAAGCGCTCACCGTGGTGAAGCAGCCGATTCCGCCGCACTGGGGTTTCGCTCCGCCGAAGTTCGCGGTGCGGCTGGGCCAGCTGCAGCGGTAGCGAAGTGCTCAGGTCCGTACGTCGCGGTCCACTCGTCAGAGCAGGCGAACGAGAACTGCGTGTGCCGGTAGCCGGGCTCGTGGCGAGGCATCGCGCGAATCGTCACGCGCGGCGGAGCGTCGAGCGCGAGCGCACGTTGCAACGCCTCGGGCACGCGCTCGCGGTACCGGCCGAGGAAGCCGACGTAGCAGCCGGGCTCTCCGCAGCAGACCGGGGTCGCGACGCGGTAGTGCAGCTCGAGCGCGATGTGCAGCTCCGGCGGAGCAGCCGGCACGAGGTGGACATCGGTGACGACGATGGGGACGTTGCGGTGCGCTCCGATGAAGAGGAGGGCGTCGGTCACCAGCTGAAAACGCGCGTTCGGCCCGGGCACGCGGAGCCGTCGAACGGCACCGGTGATGCCTGACGGATTCACTCTCGAAGTTCGCCGTGCGGCAGGGGCGGCACCGGCGCTAGAAGCCCGCGCATGTCTACTGCGCCGCACTACAAGCCCAACGTTCGCGACATCACCTTCAACCTCTTCGAGTTCCTCCGCATTCAGGAGACGTCGTTCGGCAAGAAGCCGTTCGGTGATTTGGACGAGGCGACCGCGCGCCAGACGCTCGACACCATGCTTCCGATTTGCACGGGCATCATGGCCGAGGGTTTTCTCGAAGGTGACCGCGTGCCGCTGCAGTTCGACCCGAAGACGGGCACGGTGACGCTGCCGCCGGCGATGAAGAAGGCGTATCAGGCGTACTTCGAGAACGGGCTCAACACGCTCGAGCTGCCGCAGCACCTGGGCGGCATGGGTGCTCCGCCGACGCTGGGCTGGGGCGCGTTCGAGCTGGTCATCGGCAGCAATCCCGCGGCGGCGTTCTCGTTCCTGGGCAACGTGCTGGCGCGCATCATCGACGCGCTCGCGACCGACACGCAGAAGAAGCGCTTCGTGGGCCCGATGCTCGAGAAGCACTGGGGCGGCACGATGGTGCTGACCGAGCCCGACGCCGGCAGCGACGTCGGAGCGGGCCGCAGCAAGGCGAAGCAGGTGAAGGACGACGTGTGGCACCTCGAGGGCGTGAAGCGCTTCATCACCAACGGTGACATGGGCGACACCAACGAGAACATCATTCACCTCGTGCTCGCGCGGCCGGAAGGTGCGGGCCCGGGCACCAAGGGGCTGTCGATGTTCATCGTCCCCAAGTTCCTGGTGAACGACGACGGCTCGCTCGGCGAACGGAATGGAATCTTCTGCACCAACCTCGAGAAGAAGATGGGGCTCAAGGCGAGCGCCACGTGCGAGATGACGCTCGGTGATGGAAAGCCGTGCGTCGGTTGGCTGGTGGGCAACGTGCACGACGGCATGAAGCAGATGTTCCACGTCATCGAGCACGCGCGCATGGCCGTGGGCCTCAAGTCGATGGCGACGCTGTCGAGCGGGTACTTGAATGCGCTCGCGTACGCGAAGGAGCGCAAGCAGGGCGCCGATCTGCTGCAGGCGGGAGACAAGAAGGCTCCGCGCGTGACGGTGATTCACCACCCCGACGTGCGGCGCATGTTGCTGCTGCAGAAGTCACACGCCGAAGGCATGCGCGCGCTGATTCTGTTCAACGCGTCGCTGCAGGACCAGGTCGAGCTGAAGGGCGGTCACAAGGCGCCCGAGGCCGCGAAGCTCACCGCGCTCAACGACCTCATTCTTCCGCTCATCAAGGGCTACTGCAGTGAGAAGGCGTACGAGTTGCTCAACCTGTCGCTGCAGACGTACGGCGGCTCGGGCTACCTGCAGGATTACCCGGTGGAGCAGTACATCCGCGACCAGAAGATCGACACGCTCTACGAGGGCACGACGCACATTCAGGCGCTCGACCTGCTGATGCGGAAGATTGCGAAGGACGGCGGCGCGACGCTGCAAGGGCTGATGGGCATCATCCAATCGGACACGCTCGACGCGAACGAGGGTGGAGACGCGCTGAAGAAGGAACGCGCGGCGCTCGCGGAGACGATGGGCGCGGTGCAGGCGGGCCTGGGCGCGCTGATGGAGAAGCTCGGAGAGTCCGTCTACCACGTGGGTCTGCAGGGCAACCGGCTGCTGTTCTCGCTCGCCGAGGTCGTCATCGGCTGGTTGTTGATTCGGCACGCGGCGCTGGCGCTCGAGAAGAAGAAGACCGCGAAGGGCGATGACGTGGCGTTCTACGAGGGGAAGATCATGTCGGCGAAGTTCTTCGCGCACGAGGTGTTCCCCGACGTCATCGCGCGCATGCAGCACGTGCCGCGCAGCGAACTGCTGGCGATGGAGCTGAGCGAAGAAGCGTTCTGAAGCAAGCCTCTCCCTCTCCCCCGATAGGGGAGAGGGTCGGGGAGAGGGCCCGATGCGATTCGACCTACTGCTCCAGTTGGTGGTCACGGCACTGCTCGCCACAGCCGCGGTGTTGCTGTTCGCCCAGGCGCATCAGGTCTGGACCGCGGTGGTCGGAATTCTCGCAATCCCGCTCGGGCAGCTCTCTGGAATCATGTTCGACTCGCTTCGGGCGAAGCGCTAGCGAGCGCGCCATTCCGACGCGAGCAGGCCGAACAGCAGCGAGTCGCACCACTCGCCTTTGAGCCACCAGTTCTGACGCTGCAGCCCTTCGCGCTGAAAGCCGAGCTGTTCCATCAAGCGCGCTGAGGCGACGTTGCGCGGGTCGCAGTCGGCTCCGATGCGGTGCAGCTTCAGCGCGTCGAACGCGAACGCGAGGCCTGCGCGCCCCGCTTCGAGTGCGTAGCCGTGTTTCCACTGTGAACGATGCAGGCTGATCCACACGGTCGCTTCGCGATGCTCGGGACGAGTCACGTGCACGCCGACGCGGCCGAGGTAGCGGTCGTCGCCTTTGAGCGTGAGCGCGAACTCGTAGAGGACGCGGGGTTCGACCTTCGCGGCAGCGATGCTCCTTGCGAGGTTCGATTTCGCCTTTTCCTCGGTGAGGACGTCGAAGCTCTGCCAGCGCACGACCGCGGGATCTCCTTCGACCGCGAGAGCGTCGGGCCAGTCACTTTCGCGCAGTTCGCGAAGGATGAGGCGTTCGGTCTGGAGCTCCATCACGGCGTTGTGCCACGCGGAGCGCCTGTCAGCGATGGGTACACCTTTTCGCGAGGCCTTCGCGGGTCGCGTCACTGTCAGCGATGGGTACAGATTGAGGTGAATTCGCTCGAGAGTCAGAGGCACGTGCGACTTTCGGCAGGGCACGCACACGTGAAACCGACTTTGCTCTTGAGGCTGGGGCGAGTGAGTTCAGGTCGCGCGCGCCGTGCCGAGAATCGGAGTTGCCCCTCGGCCACGCAGATCTGTACCCATCGCTGACAGTGACGCGACCTGCGAAGGCCTCGCGAAAAGGTGTACCCATCGCTGACACCGCGACTCACTTCGGCGCGATCTGCGGCAACGCTTCGCCGTAGAGCGTGACGTTCGCTTCCTCTGCTTTGCCGCGCAGCTCCGCGTCGGACAGCGCGCACAGCGTTCCGAGAATTTCGACCACCTGTTCCTGTGTGAGCCCGCGCTCGGCTTCTGCATCAGCCAGCGTCGCCAGCAGCGTGTGCGCCGCGAAGAAATGCGGAGTCGCCGACGCCCTCGTCCCGCGCGCGAGCTGGGCCAGCGCAATCACCGTCAGGCACGCCGGCGGCTTCGAGTCGTGCAGCTGCCCGATGAACGCGCGCAGTTCCCGCTCGCTCATGCGGCCGAACCGCAAGTCGCCTTCACCCACCAATCGCTGCAGCAACGCCGGCACCGGCAACTCACGTTGATCAATCGCGTGTCGCACCTCGTGCGCTTCCACCACCCGCGCCTCGAGGTCGATGACCTGCACCAGCGTCGGCAAGTCGGCCGAATCTCCCAGCGCTTCGTCAGCTCGCTGCAGCGCTCGCAAGTCCGACGCGAGGAACAGCGGACCACCACGCCGCCGAGTCGAGGTGAACGGCTCCAGCGTCTCGAAGTACTCATCGCCGAACACCAACCGCTGCGGCCGCTCGACGTGCACCTGCCCGCCTTTGAGCCGCTTCTCCATTTCCCGCAGCAACTTCTCGCGCAGGTTCACGCGCCGCTCTGCTTCGTCGAGGCCCTTCGCGTCGACCAGCTTCGACAGCTCCGCGCGCCACAGCTTCGTCGCCAGCTCGTCCACCGCGTTCGGGTACTCGTCGGGGTCGACGCGCAGACGGTCGATGACGCTCACTTCCATGCGGTCGCGCAGAATCGCCGGCTGCGAGCCGCTCGCGTGTCCCAGCAAACCCAGCTCGAGATTGAGCCGGTCGAGTCGCCGAACGTGAATCGCTTCGGTGGTGACGCCTCCATCGACCGTGCTCCACTTCACGCGCTCGAGCACCTCGTACGTCGTGAGAATCGGCTTGTTCCGGCTCACGAACATCGGGTCGACCCAGAACTCGAGCCCCGCATCGCGCGCTGCAGCGTTCAAATCTCTGCACGCCGTCTTGATGCGCTCTTCCTCGGGCCACGCGGGCTCGAGTTCGTCGATGGCTTCCTTCACCTGCGGCCACGGCGCGGCGGCCTTCTGCAACGCCTCGAACGACTCGACGCCCGGCGAACGCGAGCGCGCGACCACCCAGTTCGGAATCAACTTCCGGAACAGGTAGCGCTCAGGCGCTTCGGGCTGGCTGCGCGCGTGAGAACCCGCGAACCACCACCAGGTCAAACCCAGCGCGCACACACCTATTAATAAGGAGAGCCACCGACGCATCGTGAGCGCCGCAGTGAATCGTGAGCGCACGCCCGTCGTCGAGCGGCACGTGCGATTGCTGCTTCTCTTGCTGACGATGAGCGCGAGTTACGCGATGGCCGACGAACCGTTTCGCGTCAGCCTCAACCTCACCACCGGCGGCCGCTGGCTCGAGGGCACGAAGGTCTACGCCGGAAAGAACTCGGTGCAGCTCGAGGGCTCGGAGTTCGTGATGGGCGGCACCGTCGACCTGATGAAGCGGCTCGGCGCGTTTCGTCTCGGCGGGCAGGTGGGCACCGAGGTGGTGCTCTTCCCGCGCGAGGTGAGCGTGATTCGCAACGGGCCGCTCGCGACCAGCGAGACCAGCGACGATTCCGTGACCTCGCTGGTCTTCGTCACCGCTTCTCCCTTCGTCGGAGCGGGCGTCGGTGACGGCGCGCTGCAGGGGTGGATCGACGTGCTCGTCACGCTCGAAGTGGCGAGCGCACGCATCGAACGCGAACGGCACTTCGCGCTCACGCCCGTGCCCACCGTGCGGCTCGGCGCCGCGATGTTGTTCGGCGACGGCGGTGCAGGCTTCGAGCTCGCGCTGCTGGCGAGCTACTTCGGCTCGCCGCGCCTCGCGTTCTCGATGGGCTTCCGCTTCTGACGCGACGCAGTCACGGAGAGCGCGCGAGGAACTGCGACCACGGCGCTCCCTGGTCGCGGTAGGCAGTCACGCAGCCGTTCGCGTCGATGCCACCGCCCGTCAGCGCTTCGACCTCGACGTACGAGACGTCCGCCGCGAAGAGCGCAGGAACCGGCACCTCGGTCTCCCCGGTGAAGATGGTTCCGAGGACCGTCGACGAATTCGCGGCGAGCGTGTGCACGAACGACACGCGATACGCGCCCGGCTTCGTCGCCGGTGCAGTCCAACGCACGCGCTTGCCGTCCGCTCCGTCAAACAGCTCCACCTCGCGCGGAGGCTGGCCCGGCGGCTGAATCGAGACGCTGCCATTCCAGGGAAGGGCGAACGAGAACTGGTAGCCCTCTTCTTCCTGCGCCAGCGTGAAGCGCGTGGAGTTCGTCCACACCTCGACGTGCGTAGGTTGCGCCGCTGCCAGGGAAACGCCGATGGTCTGCCGACCGGTCGCGGGCCCCTGAATCCACGCGAGCCACACATCGTCGCGAAGCACTTTCACGGTCAGCGAGCCGAACGCGCGCGTGTTGGCTCCGGCTTGATTCGCCGCGAGCTCATCGGCGTTCCAATCGACGCTCACCGGCGTGCTCGCACCGAGCGGCACGAAGGTCGCCGTCACGCGCGGGTTCGCCTCGTCCATCACGCCTGCATCTGCGACGGCGGTGGTGTGATGCACACTGAAGCCGGCGCCAGCGTCTTCGCGCTCGAGATACGAGAGCGTCACCGGCACGAAGCGACGTACGAGCGTCGACCACGACCTGCGGTAGTCGAGCGCTCCAGCGTCGGCGATGAGAAATGGATACGTCGGCCCGGACAGATGAATGAGGTCTCCCGCGTTTGACGGAGCGACGAGCGTCAAATCGAACGGCACGCCCCCATCAGGGTCGGACACCCACGGGATTTCACCCGCGAGGTCGACACACGGCGAGAGTTCTTCGGCGTCTGAATAGACGTACTCCTGCGGTGCGTAGCGGAAGAGCGCCGGCCCTCGAGGCACGGTGAAGAAGTAGCCCGTCGCATCGGCGCGCGTGGGCTGGCCGGCATCGGCAGCTCCCACGTACGCCGGCGAGAGGCCCGTCGGCGTGCGCACCACTGCGCCATTCAGCCGCTTGCGAATGAGCGGGTTCAGGTGCACCTCATGAAACGAAGATGGCGGCGGTTCTCCGCACGCGCAGAGAGCCACCGCCACCGAGACCACCACTGCTCCGTGTTTGCAGTTCATGCCCGCGCTCAACGGAGTGAATTCAAAACCGATTCACGCGGCTCTGCGCTTTGACAACTTGTCAGCGCTCACTTGCGGCGTTTGTACACGCCGCCCTCTTTGTAGAAGGACGTCGCGTAGATCTTCTTCCCGCCGCCGCGGTAGCGCGGGTACTTGATGAACGCCGTCGCGGAGCTCACATCGGGCACGGCCAGCGCGGCGTTGAACTCGTCGTTCGGCTCGAGCGCGAGCTCGTTCATCTCCCCCACCGACGCCTGCGCCGACTTCACCAGCACCGGCTGGAACGCCGTCACCCACCACGCGCCGAAACCATCGGCCGCTTCCGGCGGAGTGATTTCCAGCGCCATGCCGTCGGCCTCGACTTCCTTCCCGTCGGGCAAATCAGCGAGCGGCTTCGCATCGGTCTCGCTCAGCTGCTTCGCCACGAAGGCGCGAATCGCAGCGCGCGTCTCAGGCGAGGTGCTCTTGGTGCCCACTTCGATGCCCGCCGGCGCCGCCGGGTCGCCGTACACGTTGAGCTCGATGTCGGCCGTGCCGAACGAGATGTAGGGCACCGACTGCAGGTCGCCCGCCTCGATGACCACCGCGGGAATCTGGTGCAGGTCGGCGCCCCAGCTCTCAGCCTTCGCCGCGAGCACGAACTGCTTCATCTTCGGCAGACGCGACGCCACCGCCGGAGCGTTGTTGGTCGTCGTCGAAGCACAGCCCACCAAAGTCACTGCCGCACACAGCACCAACGTCCGCATCATCGGAATCACTCCACGTCCTGCGAGAAAATCACTCCGCCTTCTGAAATTTTCCGTCGCGCTCGACGAACACTTCCGGGCACACCGCGCGAATCGCCGGCAGCTTTTCCATCAACGTCGTGGGCGTGAGCGAATTGCGCAGCCCATCGAGCACCGCGAGCAACGGCTCGACGTTTTCTCCGAACAGACACACCAGGTGAATCGAGGCGCCGACCAGCACGTGGAGCGCCGACTCACTCGCGTCGAGCTCGAGCTGCAGCACGTCTCCGGTCGGTTGGTGGTGGTGCACGCCGGCGTCGAAGCCCGTGTCCGCACCCGCCGGCACTGCGACCCAGCCCTTGCTCACCAGCGCGTTCAGCCGCTCGATGTTTTCGCCGCGGTGACCGAGCTTGCTCGCCGCTTCGCTCTTCGCCGCCAGTTCCTTCAGCACGCGCACTTCGTCGATTTCGACGTTGAGCGCTTTGGCGAGCGCTTCGAACGCCGCCGCTTCTTTTTCCGTCACGCGGCCGTCGGCGAGCACCACGCGCCACGCGAGCACCATGCCGTCACGCGCGAACGGGCCGTGCTTCAGAAACTTCGGAGCGACCGCCTCGAGGAACTTCGCTTCACCGCTCGTTCGCAACGAAGCGCGCGCACGTCGCGCCAGGTCGAGCAGCTTCGGAGTGGCCGCCATCGAATCGACGAACTCATCTCCCACCGCCGCGGTGACGACCTCGCGCATGGTGTCGATGAACACGTTCAGCTCTTCTTCGCCGAACCGCCCATCGCTGCCGCCGATGAACACCGCGGCCTCGACGAGCGCCTGCAGCATCTCTTCGACCTTCGGCTTCGCGCTGCGCGCGCTCAAGATTTTGCGAACGGTCATCGTCGAAGCTCAGGTCTTTGGGAGCGTGACGCCGGTCTGGCCCTGGTACTTGCCGCCGCGGTCGCGGTAGCTCGTCTCACACACCTCGTCCGAGCCGAAGAACAGCATCTGCGCGACGCCTTCGTTGGCGTAGATGCGCGCGGGCAGCGGCGTGGTGTTCGAGAACTCGAGCGTCACGTGGCCTTCCCACTCGGGCTCGAGCGGCGTGACGTTCACGATGATGCCGCAGCGCGCGTAGGTCGACTTCCCCAGGCACACCACCAGCACGTCGCGCGGAATGCGGAAGTACTCGACGGTGCGCGCGAGCGCGAAGGAGTTGGGCGGGATGATGCATTCCGGGCCCTTGATGTCGACGAAGCTGCGCGGGTCGAACGTCTTGGGGTCGACGATGGTGGAGTTGATGTTGGTGAACACCTTGAACTCGTCGGCGCACCGCACGTCGTAGCCGTAGCTCGAGGTACCGAAGCTCACCGCGCGCTGGCCATTCACCGTGCGCACCAGCGTGGGCTCGAAGGGCTCGATCATCTTCTTCTCGAGCGAGAGTCGGCGAATCCATCGGTCGGACTTGATGCTCATGGGGCGCGCACCATGCCAGATTTGCCCCGCATGAGCGCTCGGATTGGAGTCGTCACGCTGTCGGACCGCGCGTCTGCCGGCATCTACGAAGACCTCTCGGGCAAGGCGATTCGCGAGGTGCTCACCGAGTGGCTCGCGTCGCCGTGGGAAGCCGTGGTGCGCCTCATTCCCGACGACCGCGCGACCATCGAGAAGACGCTCATCGAGCTCTGCGACGTCGAGAAATGCGGCCTGGTGGTGACCACCGGAGGAACCGGACCCGCGCCGCGCGACGTGACTCCCGAAGCGACTGAAGCGGTGTGCGAAAAAATGATGCCCGGCTTCGGCGAGCTGATGCGCAAGAAGTCGCTCGAGAAGGTGCCGACCGCGATTCTGTCGCGACAGACCGCGGGCATTCGCGGCAGCGCGCTCATCGTGAATCTTCCGGGGAAACCGGCCTCGATTCGCGAATGTCTCGAGGCAGTCTTCCCGGCCATCCCCTATTGCATCGACCTCATCGGCGGGCCTTTTCTCGAGGGTACGGAGAAGGCTCCGAAGGTGTTCCGACCGAAGGCGAAGTGACGATGCTGCTGCGAATGGCGTTGGTGCTCGCGCTGCTGTTCTCGCTCGACGCGAGCGCTCAGTGGCGACCGCGTCGGCAGCCGTGCGCGAGCAACGGCATGTCGTGTTCGCCCGGGCCGTGCTGCAAGGGAACGAAGTGCGACTCGCTCGGAATCTGCAAAGCGCCCGAGAAGGAATGGAGCGAGGGCCGGAACCCCAACGAGCCCGGGCCCGATGATCCGCCGAAGAAAGAGAAGCCGAAGGCGAAGAAGCCCTGATCAGAACTTCATCGACGCGGGGTCGGCCTTGAACACCAGCTCGATGAGCTTCGCCGCGAGCTCCTGCGCCTGCTTGAGCTGCGCGTCATCGCCGCGCGACTTCGCGTCTTCCGCAATCGCGAGCGGCAAGCCGGTGAAGAGCATCAACATCTCGTACAGCTCCTGCTTCTGCTTGCCGGTGGTCTTCGCGAAGTCGGGGTTCGCGTCGAGCGCCTGATTGATGGCCTGAAACAGCGCCTGCACCTTTTCGTCGCTCGGCTCCTCTTGCCCGCTGGCGACGGTGAGGTTGCTGACGAGGAAGAACGTGAACGCGCCGGCGACGTTGTTGCGCATCGCCTTCGTCTTCGGCTCGGCGTCGAACGCCTGCGAGGTCGCGTTCCCGATGAGGGCGATGGCGTCCTTCTCTTCTTTCGTGCTGCCCAGCGTGTTCGCGAGCTGCTGGTAGCTGCTGCTCTTGCCGGGCTTGAACGCGCCGATGTTCTTCGGAGTCGGAGGCGCAGGCGCGGCGACGACCTGCTTCTGCAGCTCGGCGTTGCTGCCGGTCTTGCCCGCCTTCGCATTGCGCTCGGCTTCTTCGACCGCGGCGAGACCCCACTTCTTGATCATCGCCTGCCGCATGATCAGCCGCTGCATGTTCATCTGAGACGTCTGGTAGATGTTCTGCGTGGCCATCGCGTAGCCGAAGCTTCCGTAGACGGTGCCGTAGCCGGTGTTCCAACCGCCCGCGTTCGAGTTCCACGTCTGAGCTAAGGCAGGAACAGCGACCACCAACACCAGCGCGCGCAGGAAGTTCATGAGCGCCGACTTAGCAGAGTCGTCGTGCTCGACCAGATGACTACGGGCCGCGACGCGCGCATCGGTACCGTCGTTTTCAGGAGGAAGTCATGAACCTGAAACGAGTACTCGTCGCAGTGTCTGTGTTGTCTTTGGCAGCGTGCAGCGGTGGACCGAAAGGAGACACCGGCGAAAAAGGTCCCGCCGGGCCGGCGGGTCCAGCTGGCGCGGTCGGCGCGACCGGCCCCGAAGGACCGCAAGGCGTCGCAGGTCCAGCAGGGCCCGCGGGAGCCGATGGTGCGCAAGGCATGCCGGGCGCTGACGGCGCTCAAGGCCCGCAGGGAATGCAGGGCATTCAAGGCATCCAGGGCATGCAGGGAGCGCAGGGCATGGC
This sequence comes from Archangium sp., assembly GCA_047600485.1. Lineage (GTDB taxonomy): Bacteria > Myxococcota > Myxococcia > Myxococcales > Myxococcaceae > Archangium_A. The sequence goes on along the minus strand of JASGKS010000001.1, from coordinate 6,674,746 downwards.
AGGACCTCCGGGAACGTTCGACCCCGCGCTGGTCATCGCCAACGGCACGACCGCGCAGACCGCGAGCTTCAACATCACGGGCACCGGCGCGCTCACCGGGCTGACCGTCACCAACCCGACCGCGACGCTCGCCGCGCAGGTGAGCTCGACCATTCCGTTCACCGGCACGTCGTGGCTGGTGCCGATTCTCGAAGTGAAGAACACCAACGGAGCGCAAGGCGTCGGCGTCGGCTTCGGCGGCATCACCGCGACCGGTGGCCCGAGTCAGGACCTCTCGCTCACCAGCAAGGGAACGGGTCGGCTGCTGCTCAACTACGAGAACGGCGCTGACGTCATCGTCGGCTCGACTGCGAAACCTTCGAAGTTCACCGTGCAGGGCGTCGCCAATCGCACGTTCAGCGTCGGCGACCCGGGCTGCGGCGCGAGCTTCCTCGGCGTGAGCTTGTTCGGCTCGACGATGAACAACTGCACGAACTACTCGATGATCGCCGACGCCACGAGCCTCTACGTCAATCGACCCACGGGCGGCGAGATTCACTTCCGTCAGAACAACACCGACGAGATGTGGCTCGACAACGCGGGCTCGCTCCACACCACGCGGCCGATTGAATCGCCGAACACGTTTCAGGCGGGCAGCGTGTTGATGGCCGCCTCGGGGCCGACCACCGTCACCTTCCCGACGCAGATGAGCTCGGGCGGAATGGTGTTCCTGCACCCGATGACGACGTTCCCGCTCATCTGCCACAGCGCCGCAGGGGCGAACTCCACGGGCTTCACCTTCACTTGCTACAAAGTGGACGGGCTCCAGTACAACAACACCAGCGTCCGCATTCAGTGGATGGTGATGCAGCAGTGACGCGGTAGACCACGGGCTCATGTGCCCCGACGACAACGAGCTGTCAGCGCTCGCCGCGGGCACACTCCCTGAATCACGCGCGGCAGAACTGCGCAGCCACGTCGAGAGCTGCGACGACTGCCGCGTGGTCTTCGCGTCGCTGCAGTCCGCTTCTTCGGCCGCGCCCGACGCGCATCCACTCCCGGGGAGTCTGGTCGGCAAGTACCAGGTGCTCTCACCGCTCGGCGCCGGAGCGATGGGCGTGGTCTTCCTCGCGTTCGACTCGCAGCTCGAGCGTCGCGTGGCGCTCAAGTTCGTGCCCAAAGCGCTCGACGAAGCGCGCAAGCTCGCACGCCTCAGCCACCCCAACGTGGTGCAGGTGCACGAGGTCTTCACGCACGGCGACTTCGAAGTCATCGCCATGGAATTCGTGGAAGGCGAGAACCTGCGGCAGTGGCTCGCCTCCACTCCGCCGCGCACGCTCGAAGAACGCGCGCAGGTGTTGAAGCAGGCCGCGCTCGGTCTCGCCGCTGCGCACGCGTCGAACATCGTGCACCGCGACTTCAAGCCCGAGAACGTGCTCGTCGGTCGCGATGGTCGCGTGCGCGTGTCGGACTTCGGGCTCTCACGTCACGCGCCGAACTCGACGAAGCAGGGTGGAGCGCTCGTCACTTCGCTCGCGGGAACTCCGGCGTACATGGCTCCCGAGCTGCACCAGGGCGCTGCGGCCAGCACGGCGAGTGATCAATTCGCGCTGTGCGTGACGGCGCTCGAAGTGCTGACCGGAGAGCGCACCGCGACGCGCGTTCCTCCCGGCCAGCGCCCGTGGCTGCGCGGCGTCGAGAAGAACCCGGCGAAGCGTTGGCCTTCCATCGACGCGTTGCTCGACGCGCTCGAACGTCCCGGGCGGTGGCGGCTTCGCAGCTGGCGCATCGCGGTCGCGGTGCTCGCCGCGTTCGCCGCGCTCGCGTGGTGGCGTGCGACGCGGCCGCCCGAGCTGCCCGAAGGCTGTGTGAAGGTGGCGACCGGAATCGATGGACTCGAGTCGACAGCCTTGACGCAGACGCTGCGCGCGCACCTCGGAACGCGTGGCTATTCGAGCGCCGCGCAAGAACGCACGCTGACCCTGCTCGCGCAGAATGCGAACGAAGCGCGGCAGTTGCTGCAGCAGACGTGTGTGGTCGAGACCGAGACGTCGCGTGCGCAGCTCCAGCTGTTGCGGCTGCGCTGTCTCGATCGCGTGGTCGAGAAGAACCGCGCGCTCATCGACGGCGTGCTCGAAGACCAGGGGCCCGGGTCGCAGGGGCTCGCGGCGTACCATCTGTTGCAGAGCCAACCGCGCGCACGCTGTGGAGCAGACCGCCTCGTGCGTGCGCAGGCCTCGAGCGAGTTCGAGCACGACGACGGAGATCTGCAGAAGAAAGCCGACGAGCTCGACGCGCGCTTCGATCGACGAGATCAACTCACCCTGCGCGCCGACATCGAGCCGTTGATCGATCAAGCGCGGCGCACACAGCGGTTCCACGTGCTCGCGCAGTTGCTGCGAATCCGCTCGGCGTTGCGCTTCGACGACGGAGACCACGAAGGCGAACGCGCAGATCTCGAAGAAGGTCTGCTGGTCTGTGAGTCGAACGGCTTCGACGCGCTCCTGCTCGAGTTCACCACCGCGCGCATGAGCGCCTCGAAGACGCCGGAGGAAACGAAGCTCTGGTTCGAGCTCGCGAAGAATCGCGCCGCGCGGCTGGGGCAGGGCGAAGCGATGGAAGGTGACCTGCTCCTCTCGTACGGCCTCGCGTTCTGGAATCTGGGAGACCTCGGAGCGGCGCGCACGCAACTCGCAAACGCCAGCGCGGTGTGGCGACGCGTGCTGACGCCCGATGATCCGATGGTCGCGTCGTCGGAGGTGCTGGAAGGACAGGCGCTCGTCGAGCAGGGCCTGTTCGACGAGGGCGAAGCGCTGCTGACTCGCGGCCGCGACGTCCTCGCTGCGCGCATGGGGAAGGACTCGTTGCATCTGGTCGACTCGACGCGGGCGCTGACGCTGGCGGCGCTGTGGAAGGAAGACGTTCCGCGCGCGCGAGAGGAATTTGCCCGGCTGCGAGCGCTGCGCGCGAAGACCGATGGCGATTCGGAAGGGGCGCAGCACGAGACCGCACTCTTCACGCACTGGCTCGCGACGCTCACCAACGAGCCGACGCAAGCGCCGGTCGAGGTCGACGAAGATCAACTGACGCTGCTCTCGTTGATCGACGCGGAAGACGCGCTGGCGCGTGGCGATGCGAAGTCGGCGCGCGAGGCGTTGGCGAAGCGGGCGGACGACGAGACCGGACCGTTGCTCGCGCTCGCGCTCTCGTACGACGCCGAGGTCGCGCTCGCACTCGGCTCGAAGGACACGGCGCGCTCGGCGGCTCGGCAGGTGTTGGCGATGCAAGAAGGCCAGTCGCATCACCTCGCGAAGGCGCGCGCGGAGTGGGTGCTGGCGGTGCTTGACCACGACCCCGCTGCGCTCGAGCGTGTGCGCGCCCTGGTGCCGGCGACGACGCGCTTCTCCCGCCGACTGAAGTAGCCGCCGTTCTCGTGACTACAGGTCCACCTCCCCCCGACCTTCCGGCGATTCTCCCGCCGACTGAAGTAGCGTCCGGCGCTGATGGACGACCAGAAGCGGAAGTGGATCTCCGACGCACAGCGCACCGAGTTCGACGCGTTCGTCGCCGAGCTCTCTCCCGCGCCGGGGACCCTCGACGACCTCGCGCTCGCCTTCGCCGCGACGCGCGGAGATCAAACCGCTGCGCGCGCCATCGACACGCTGTTGCGCGAATCGCGGCCGAACGTCGCGCGCATCGACGGCGACCCTTCGTTCCTCGACGAGGTGCACCAGACCACGCTCGAGCGGTTGTTCGCTCCCGACCGGCCGCGACTTCGCGAATACAAAGCGCTCGGCCCGCTCGGTGCCTGGCTGCGAGCCACCGCCGTTCGCGTCGCGCTCGATCTCAAGCGCGCCACCTCGAAGGAACGCCCTGAAGAAAATCTCGAAGCGCTGATGGGCGGAGGCGGTTCGGAAAAACCGCATCGCAGCCTCACCGCGAAGCAGGTCTCCGCCGCCATCCGCACGGCGCTCGACGCGCTCAGCCCGCGCGATCGCACGCTGCTCAAGCTGCACTACTTCGAAGGCACCACGCTCGACGCGCTCGCCCGCACCTACAACGTGCACCGCGCTTCGGTGGCCCGCTGGCTCGCTGACGCACGCGCGGTGGTGATGGAAAAGACGCGCGCGCAGCTCTCGTCCACGCACGGCGGCGATGAGCTGAGCGATGCGCTGATGTCCGTGCAGTCACAATTAGACGTGTCGTTTCGGCAGGTTTTCGAGTCGGGCGATTGATTTGCGACGGTGTGGGTGCGGCTTCCGTCAGGGGGCATGCACACCACCAACACTCTCAAGACCTTCGCCGCCGTCGGAGCGCTCTCGCTGCTCGGCTGCGCCGACAAGAAGTCCAACGACGCGAAGCAGCCGCCGACGTCTGCTGCGAAGCCCGCTACCGCTCAGCGCATCGAAGTCGCCAGCAACAAGACCAAAGCGCTCGGCGAAAGCCTGAAGAAGCTCGGAGCTGATCAGAAGCTCCGCAGCAAGGAGCTCGCGCGGCTCGCGAAGGACCCGAAGGTGAAGTCGAACAAGAAGTTGTCCGACGCGGCGCGCGCGCTGGCGCAGCAGCAGACCGAAGTGGCGTTGCTCACGCAGCGCACGGCGGCCGCGGTCGCCAAGGGTGACCCGCGCGCGAAGGCGTACCAGCAGGCGCTCGGTCAGAGCATCGCGCGCGCCGACCGCACCGCGCACGCCTTCGCCACCGCGGGCTTCAAGGCGGGCCTCTCGAAGTCTGCACCGCCGAAGCAGTGGCTCCCGGCGGCGAACGGCAAGCAGAAGTTCCCGAAGGCGCAGGCCGTCGCCTCGGCGAACGTGAACATCGGCGCGGCGCTCTACGCGCTCGACACCGCGTACGACGCCGAGCGCGCGCTCTACTTCCAGTACGACGCCGCGTTCGACGCGACCTACGCCGCGATTCCCGCCAGCGCGTGGACGCAGTTCGACGTGGAAGCCTCGCTCACGCACGTCTCGCGCAACGAGCTGGCGTACACCTTCAACCAGTACCTCTCGACCGAAGACCTCGCGCTCTATTCCGCGATGGCCAACGTGCCGCAGTTCACCGACGAAGAGCTCGCCATGTGGTCCGACGGGCACGCGTGGGACGACGAGCGCGACGGTGAGGGCGCTCCGTGTGAGCTGGACCTCGAGTCTCCCGAGGAGCTCGCGTCGCTCGAGAACGACAACGGCATCGAGTCGGAATTGATGGACGAGGCTTCGTGGAGCGCCGAGGACGACGAGGGCTCCCGGGTGGCCAAAGCCGACACGACCGACGACGAAGAAGACGACGTCCCAGCCCCCGCACCGGGCAGCGTGACGTCAGCTGACGACCGTGATGACGACACGCCGGAGCAGGACGACAACGAGGAATGAGGCCTCGCCGCGCTGAATGTTGATCAATTCCGGAGGGGGGCCTGAGTAGAGTCCCGTCGTTTTCCTCCCTCCGGAGCCCCACGAAAATGTCCGACGAATCTGATGTCCCCACGACGGGCGACAAGATCCGCTACCAGATTGATCGCTTTCTCTCGTGGAGCCCGATGGCCCGCTTCCTGGGTCTCTTCGGGCTCTCGTTCTTGTTGGTGCTGACCAACGCCACGCTGGTGCGGCTCGCGATGCCGCAACCCGAGGCGGGTGACACCGAAGGAAAGTTCTTCGACTTCGGCGAAGCGCTCTGGTGGGCGACCGGCCGCGTGGCCGACGCCGGCACGATGGGCGGCGACGAAGGCACGCTCGTTCGCGGCATCGCCATCATGACCACGCTCTGCGGCGTCGGTGTGGTGGCGTTGCTCATCGGTCTCGTCAGCTCGACCATCGGCGACAAGATCGAAGACCTCCGCAAGGGCAAGTCGCCGGTCATCGACGAGAACCACACGCTGATTCTCGGCTACGGCGAGAAGGTGTTCGCGATTCTGCGCGAGCTGCGCGAGGCGAACTCCAACCAGGCGCACGCCAGCATCGTCATCCTCTCCGAGACAGAAAAAGAGGAAGTCGAGAACACGGTCAAGGAGCGCATGGGCGACATGCTCAGCACGCGCGTGGTCGTGCGTCAGGGCTCTCCGTATTCGGTGCACGACCTGCGCAAGGTCGGAGCGGGCCGCGCGAAGAGCATCATCATCCTCTCGTCGGACCCGGGCGAAGAAGACCACGAAGACGCCGACGCCGCGGCCGACATGAACGCCATCAAGACGCTGCTCGCGCTGCGCCGCGTGAACAACGCCATGCAGAAGAACCACTGCGTGGTCGAGCTCGCCGACGCAGATCGTCAGCCGGTGATTGAACAGCTCGGCGCCGGTGGCGTCGAGGTCGTGGCGATGGCCGAGACCTTGAGCCGCATGATGGTGCAGACCGCCCGGCAGAACGGTCTCGCGGCCGTGTATCGCGACCTGCTCTCGTACGAGGGCAGCGAGTTCTACTTCAAGAACTTCCCCGAGCTCGCCGGCCAGCCGTTCGGCGTCGCGCAGTGGAAGATGAAGGACGCCGTGGTCTGCGGCGTGCGCACCGTCAGCGGCAAGGGCATCGCGAGCTGCATCATCAACCCCAACGACGAGTTCGTCCTCGGAGAGAAGGACGAGCTGCTCGTCATCGCCGAAGACGACGACTCGTTCTCGCTGACCGCGACCCATCAGCCGGAAGTGCCCGCCGACTTCCGCGGCGCCACGCCGATTCAGCGCAAGCCCGAGCGCCTGCTGGTGTGCGGCAAGTCTCCCAAGCTGGGCGACATGCTGCGCGAGTTCGACAACTACGTGCTCCCCGGTTCCGAGGCGTGGCTGATGCCCGGCCAGGACAAGGAGTCGTTCGCCGAGTTCATCAAGGGCGAGGTGAGCGGCCTCAAGAACCTGCGCCTGAAGCACGTCGAGGGTGACCCGACGGTGCCCGACGCGCTGCGGAAGGTGATTTCGCCCGACTTCGCGGTGGCGATGGTCGTCGCCGACACCGACACCGACCCCGAAGAAGCCGACGCGAAGACGGTCATCACCGTGCTGTTGCTGCGCGACATGTTCAAGCCGCTCGGCGAGCGCAAGCCGCGCATCATCAGCGAGATTCTCGACCCGCGAACGAAGGACCTCCTCGAGACCGACTACGGCGCAGACTTCGTCGTCAGCTCGGAAATCACGTCGATGCTGCTCGCGCAGGTCTCCGAGCGCCGTGAGCTGAACGCGGTGTTCGCCGACCTCTTCGATTCCGACGGCAACGAGGTGTACCTGAAGCGCGTGGAGTGCTTCGCCGTCACCGGTCGCAACACGTCGTGGATGGCGATTCAGAAGGTGGCGCGAGATCGCAGCGAGGTCGCCATCGGCTACATGAAGATGGGCGAGACGCCGCTCATCAACCCGCCGCAGGACACGTCGCTGGTGTTCGCCGAAGGTGACCGCATCATCGTGCTCGCGGAAGACGACTCCGAGGCGGTGGGTGATCAGCGCGGTGGCGAGCTGTCGACGCCGCCCGAGCCGATGCCCGCGCAGCCGACCGCCGCTGCGGCCGAGCCCGAGAAGACGCCCGCCGCGGGTCGCTCTGGTTTGTTGCCGCCCGAGCAGGCCAAGCCGCCGGTGAACCCGGTCTCAGCCGGCCCGCGCGTCACGGGGCCGAGCACCATGCCGCGTCAGCCGTTGCCGCCCAAGCAGCCGAAATGAACTTCCTCTCCTTGCGAAGCGGGGAGAGGGTCGGGGAGAGGAGCCGAGTCGTCTTCGGCCTCCTCCTCTTCTCCACGCTCACGTTCGCGCAGGGAAAAGTCACCGCGGGTCCGGCGTTGAAGGACGCGCGCCAGCATCACACCGCGACGCTCCTCAAAGACGGCCGCGTCATGGTCCTCGGAGGCCGCGGTGCCGACGGCCTCTCGACGCTCGCCACCTGCGAGCTGTTCGACCCGAAGAAGAACAAGTGGTCGGCCTGCGCGCCGTTGGCGATGGGCCGCAGCCACCACACTGCGACCACGCTCAACGACGGCCGCGTGCTGGTCGCCGGCGGCACCGCGTTTCAATCAGTCGAAGGCAGCAGCCGTTTCGTCGCCATCGCGTCGTGCGAGCTCTACGACCCGAAGGCCAACACCTGGACCGAAGTTCCAGCGATGACCGACGCGCGCAACGGCCACACCGCGACGTTGTTGCTCGACGGCACGGTGCTCATCGTGGGTGGTGCGCGAGAGCAAAGGCAGCACCTCACCTCGGTCGAGCGCTTCGACCCGAAGTCCAACGCGTGGAGCAAGGAGAAGCCGCTCGACGTCGCCCGCTGGCTGCACGCCGCGGTGCGCGACAGCGAAGGCAACGTGGTGGTGCTCGGCGGCCGCAGCAACGCCGCGCAGAACGGCACCGGCCCGGGCGTCAGCATTCCCGACGTGGAGCGCTTCGACGTGAAGAGTGGAACGTGGAAGACGTTGCCGCCGATGTCGGAGCCGCGTCAGCGCACCGCCGTCATCGCCGAGAGCGCCGACGCGCGAGTCGACGTCATCGGTGGCCAGACCGCGAACAGCTCGACCAACTACGCCGAGACGTGGGCGCCGGGCGCGAGCGAGTGGAAGCAGTTCGAGAACAACCTCTCGATGTCGCTCAGCTCACACACCGGCACGCGGCTCGGCTCGGGTGACATCGTCGTCATCGGTGGAGAGCCGCCCAACGCCATCGACACCGCGCGCGTGCAGCGCTGGGTGGTGACGATGAAGCAGTGGTGTCTCGCGGGCGAGCTCATCACCGCGCGGAAATTTCACACCGCGACGTTGCTCGACGACGGTCGCATTCTCGTCGTCGGTGGAACGTCGGGTGGGCTGCCCGAGAAGAGCAGCGAGCTGTGGAAAGACGCGACCGGCAAGTGCGAAGAGCCGCCCGGTCTCACCCTCGGTTGGTGAGCCCCAGGTCGAAGCGGTCGAGGTTCATCACCTTCGCCCACGCAGCGACGAAGTCGTTCACCAACTGAGCGTGTCCGTCGGCGCAGCCGTAGACCTCCGCGAGCGCGCGCAGCTGGGAGTTCGAACCGAACACCAGGTCGACGCGCGTCGCGGTGAACTTCACGGCTCCGCTCTTGCGGTCGCGGCCCTCGTACACGTCGCCCGCCGGCTTCCACTCGGTCGACATGTCGAGCAGGTGCACGAAGAACTCGTTGGTGAGCGCGTCGCTCTTCTTGCTGAACACGCCGTGCTTGGACGCGCTCGCCCCGAGCACGCGCAGGCCGCCCACCAACGCCGTCATCTGCGGCGCGGTCAACGTGAGCAGCTGCGCGCGGTTGATGAGCAGGTCTTCCGCCGACACGCGGTACTTCGCCTTCTCGAAGTTGCGGAAGCCATCGGCCACCGGCTCGAGCACCGCGAACGACTCGACGTCGGTCTGCGCGCCGCTGGCGTCGACACGGCCGGCGCTGAACGGAACGCTCACCGTCACGCCCGCATTCTTCGCGGCCTGTTCCACCGCGGCGCACCCACCGAGCACGATGACGTCGGCGAGCGACACCTTGCGCGCAGACGCTGCGTTGAAATCGGTCTGGACCTTTTCGAGAGCGGCGAGCGCCTTGCTCAACTCGGCAGGCTGATTCACCGCCCAGTCCTTCTGTGGAGCCAACCGCACGCGCGCGCCGTTCGCTCCGCCGCGCATGTCGGAGCCGCGGAACGTCGACGCCGAGGCCCACGCGGTGGTGACGAGCTGTGAAATCGACAGACCCGACGCGAGCAGCTTCGTCTTCAGCGTCGCAATGTCGTTGACGTCGATCGACGGACCAGCGGCCTTCGGCAACGGGTCCTGCCACGCCAATTCTTCGCTCGGCACTTCGGGCCCCAGGTAGCGAGCGCGCGGCCCCATGTCGCGATGCGTGAGCTTGAACCACGCGCGCGCGAACGCGTCGGCGAACTGCTCCGGGTGCTGCAGGAAGCGCCGCGAGATTTTTTCGTACGCCGGGTCGAAGCGCAGCGAGAGGTCGGTGGTGAGCATCGACGGCGAGCCGCGTTTGCTGGCGTCGTGCGCGTGCGGCACGGTGCCCGCCCCCTGGCCGTTCTTCGGCGTCCACTGCTGCGCGCCGGCCGGGCTCTTGGTCAATTCCCACTCGTAGCCGAAGAGGTGCTTGAAGAAATCGTGGCCCCACTTCGCGGGAGTGGTGGTCCACGTCACCTCGAGCCCGCTGGTGATGGTGTCGGCGCCCTTGCCGGTGCCGAACGCGTTCTTCCAGCCGAAGCCCTGCGCTTCGAGCTCGGCGGCTTCGGGGTTCGCTCCGACGTTCGACGCGGGGCCGGCGCCGTGCGCTTTGCCGAAGGTGTGACCGCCGGCGATGAGCGCGACGGTTTCTTCATCGTTCATCGCCATGCGCGCGAACGTCTCGCGAATGTCCTTCGCGGCGGCGAGCGGGTCGGGCTTTCCGTCGGGGCCTTCGGGGTTCACGTAGATGAGGCCCATCTGCACCGCGGCGAGCGGGTTCTCGAGCTCGCGGTTGCCCTGGTAGCGCTGGTCACCGGCGAGCCAGGTCTTCTCGTTGCCCCAGTTCACGTCGTGGTCGGGTTCCCACACGTCGACGCGGCCGCCTGCGAAGCCGAACGTCTTGAAGCCCATCGTCTCGAGCGCGACGTTGCCGGTGAGGATGATGAGGTCGGCCCACGAAATCTTCCGGCCGTACTTCTGCTTCACCGGCCAGATGAGACGACGCGCTTTGTCGAGCGAGGTGTTGTCGGGCCAGGAGTTCAGCGGAGCGAACCGCTGCTGCCCACGCCCCGCGCCGCCGCGCCCATCACCGACGCGGTACGTGCCGGCGGCGTGCCACGCCATGCGAATGAAGAACGGGCCGTAGTGACCGAAGTCGGCGGGCCACCAGTCCTGCGAGTTCGTCATCACCGCGGCGAGGTCCTTCTTCATCGCTGCGAGGTCGAGGCTCTGGAACTCCTTCGCGTAGTCGAAGCCCGGGCCCATCGGGTCTGACTTCGAGGAGTGCGCGTGCAGCAGCTCGAGGTGCAGCTGTTTGGGCCACCACTCGCGATTCGAGGTTCCACCACCGGCGCTGTGATTGAAGGGGCACTTCGATTCGGTCGTCATGCGGCCGAAGCTACGTCATTCACTCCGCGTCATCGTCACCGTAATCGAGCGACTTGAGCGGCACGTGTTCGCGATGGTGCATGTGGAGCTGCACCGGTGCCTTGCGAGTGGCGAAGTGAAGTTGCCCGCGCACGTGCTGCACGATGCTGACGATGGTGCTCGCGGGAAAGGGTGACGAGCCGAGCTGCGCTTCGAGGGCGTCGTGGAAGCGGGTGGCGTCGCCTCCGCGCACGTTGAGCGTCATCGCGATTTCTTCGAGCAGGTGCAGGACCGTCGGGTCGAGCTTCTTCTGCTCGTTGGTGAATTCTTCGAGCTTGGCGACCAGCGTCCAGCAGGCGTCTTCGTTGAAGTATTCGGGGTCGACGTCGAACCCGAGCGCGCGGGCGAGTCGCATTCCGAGCGTGGCGAAGGTCGGCGTCACGCTCGGAAGTGTAGCGCCCTCAGAACAGCGGCGCGGGACCGACCTTCTCCCAACGCGGCTTCGCGGTGGGCGAGACGACCTGGGTCTTCACGTAGATTTCGCCCTTGATGACGTACGCCGTCTTGCCGACGCCGAGCAGGCCCGGACGCGTGATGTTGTAGCTCGGCGCCTTCTCCCAACCGGCCGGCGCACGCGCGAGCTTCTTCGCGGTGTGGTTCTTCTCGGCCGCCTCGGTGATGGAGCGGTAGGTTTTGATGAGCTGATCTTTCGTCGGCATCATGATGCCGGCGGGGTGCGAGCTCTGCTGCGTCTGCGTCGTCTTCTTCACTGAGGTCATGGTCTTTGTCCTTGGGAGTGACTGCAGTGCGGCGGGTTGCGAGCATTCTCGATGTCGCTCGAAGCGAGTTGCTTACTTCTGCGCAGAATGTGTGCCTTGAGCGAAATCATGCGCTTGGTGCGGGGCAGGGCACCTCAACCCGCCCCAGCTCACAGCACCTGCACGCCGACCACGAAACCCGGAACGAGGCGAACGGAAGGCGACACGTCGAAGCCCCACGGTGACAGCGTCTTCACGTCGGCGTTGTTCATCGCGACGTGCACGTGGAACTGCGGGCCGGCGAACACCGCGAGCTTCTCGAAGAGCTGGAAGCCGACGTTGAGCCGCGCGCCGGTGCTCAGGCCGGAGTTGCTCCACACCGGCCCGGTCTGCAGCAGGTTCTCGCAGGTGCCCTCGAGCTCTCCGTAGAAGCGCTCACCGAAGCGCGCGCGGACGCCGAGACCCAGGCCCGCGCTCAACACCACGCGACCGTTGGTGCCGCGCGGGTTGATGCCGCCGACCGCGAAGCTGTACACGTTCGCGCTGCCGAGCTTGAGGCCGAGGTTGATGACCGACGTCTCGTTCGCCCAGACCGCGGCGTTGAACTTGCCCTTCGTCACCACGCTCAACAGCCCGATGGGTGCAGTGCTCTCGGCCGCGATGTTCAAGAGACCAAGCTGCGTGCCTTTCACGCTGTGCGCGATGTTGAGCAGACCGATTTGGCCGCCGGTGAGATCTCCGCCGACGTTGAGCAGGCCGATTTGCGCGCCGGTGGAGTCGATGGGCGACACGTTGAGCAAACTCGCCTGCACGCCGGTGAAGCCCGCGGCCACGTTGGCGAGGCCCGCCTGCGCACCGAGGGTACGACCGCCGGTCACGTTCACCATGCTGGTCTGCAGGCCGCGCAGCTCGCCGCTGACGATGCTGACGGTCGACGCGCTCCAGCCGGTGAGGTCGCCCGCGGTGACGTGCACCACTCCGGAAATTCCCAGCCCCGTCATGTTGCCGTTCTTGAGCAACACGCCGCCGATACCGACTCCGTTCAACGGACCGTCGACCCACGCGCCGACGCTGCCGAGCGTGAGACCGTCGACCGCGCCCGAGCGTACGCCGATGATGCCGAACGCGAAGTTGCTGCGCGGCGGAGTGCCCATCACGCCCGAGATGCTCAGCGGCGGCACGAACGCGACGTCGACCGGCAAGTACGGACGCTCCTCGTCACCGCGGCGCACCGTGGCTTCGAGCGTGGTGGCTTGCAGCGAGCCAGTCGTGAGCACCTGCGTGCCCTGCGAGGTGAGCGCGAGCTTCGTCTCTCCGACGTGACCCGCGCCGTCGTCGACGATGACGCGGTACTCGCCGGCTTCGAGGCCGAGCTCGACGGGTTTTCCGGGCGGCTTGGCGACTTCGACCACCAGGCCGCCGTTGGCGCCGAGCACGTGCACGCGGCCTGAGAGCGGAGCGTCGAGCACCAGCTTCGCGTCAGCGGCGCGGAGGTCGGTGAGCACCAGGTCTCCGGTGCCGACGAGCTGAATGTCCCAACCCGGGCGCTGCGGGCCGGCGCGCGTCGAGGTGGTGCGGGTGAGCGTCTCGTTGAACGCGTACTGGTACGCCTCGGCGAGCGTCACGCGGCCGTCGCGCGACATGTCGGCGGCCCCGCGCAAACCAGACAGGAAATAGTGGGTGAAGATGCTTGCTTTGAGCCGCTCCGATTCTTGCGCGGCTTCGTCGGCCGAGGCGCTGGTGAGGAACGCGTGACCGCTGAGCGAGGTGGCCGCGTCGACCAGGAACGAGGGACGTGCGGCGCCGCCCTTGAGCAGGGTCATGGCGCCCGAGGCGCAGGAGTCGAGCACCGCGATGCGCACCTCGGCGGGCAGGGCGTCGAGCTTGGCTCGCAGCGCGGAATAGGTGAGGCGTTCTCCGCGCAGCAGCAGACCCTCTTCGTCGCTGTGGCCGGAGTAATAGAAGAAGACCTCGAGTCGTGCTGGGCCGCTCTTGGCTTCCGTGAGTCGTGATTGGAGTTGCTGCAGCGCCGCAGTGAGCTGTTCGGGCGTGGGGTCTTCGACGGTGACCACGTCGCGGGCGTCGACTCCGCCGAGCTGGGTGAGCACGCGGGTCATCGCGCGCGCGTCGGAGTTCGCGTAGCGGAGTTGCACGCGCGTGCTGCCGCCGTCGTTGGCGCCCGCGACGAGCGCGAAGCGACGCAGCGTGGTCGGCGCCTGCGTTTGCGAAACGACGAGGAGACTCAGAGCAAGTGCGAGGTTCATGGAAACGATCCCCCTCTCCCGCAAGGGAGAGGGTCGGGGTGAGGGTGAAACAGACTCCCGACGCTCACGGGTTCACCTTGTCGAGCAAGAGTGAACGCTGCGCCGCGCGAGGAGGAATGATCAACGTGCCGTTGCGGCCCGCACGCTTCGCGTCGTCGAGCACCGTCGCGGCGTTGAGCGGCTCGTTCGACACCACCAGGAAGAACCGCTCGAACGCCGGAGCGTCATCGAGCTCGAAGCTCTGCGGCAGCGCCTTGAACGCCGCGGGCACCTTCGTGTCCGACGCGATCGACGTGGGCCAGTGCAGCGTCGCGCCGCCACTTCCGTCGACGCTCACCACCACCGCGTACTGCGCGCCCTGAAGGTCGAACGCGACTTGAACGAGATCGTGCGACTTCACGTGGGCTCCATCGACGAGGCGCACCGGAACTTCAGAGCCTTCATCGAGACGGAACAGCTTCAGCGCGACGTCGCCCTTGAAGATGATGTCGTCGTCCACGGTGTTGCGCGGCAGCACGAAGGCGAGCACGAGCGCCGCGGCCACGGCCATCACCGGCACCAACCAGCGCAGCGGCGACTGCTTCGGCGCAACACTGTCACGCGCCGTCAACTCGATACGAGCAGCAACCCGCGCGGGCGCATGCGCAGCGAGCGTCGCGGCGTCATCGGCTTCCAGCGCCGCCAACCGCGCGCGCAGCTCCGGGTCGTTCTCGAGCGCGGCCGACACCAGGCGCGCATCGCTCTCCGGCAATTCCTTCAAGCGGTAGCGCTCGAGTTTCCAGTCTGGAATGGCGTTCACGGCTGTCTCTCCTGCAGGGCCTGCACTCGTTCGGTGATTCCGCGGGCGCGCTTGCGCACTCCGCTGACCGACATGTTCATTTCACGCGCCACTTCTTCCCAGGTCATGCCGTCGACCCAATGCATGACGGCGATGCTGGCGGTCGTCTCGGGCTCATCCGCGAACAACCGATTCAAAAAGCTCCGCGCCTGCGCGCGACTCTCGACGTCCAGCTCCTGCGCGATGGCGAGCACCTTCTCGTCATCGGCGTCCTCGGCCTTGCGACGGGTGCCACGCATCAGATTCAGGCACACGTTCGTCGCGAGGCGGAACAACAGCGAGCTGCCACTCCCGTCGTCGAGCCGGTGCTGATGGCGCAGCACCAGCACGAAGACGTCCTGCATCGCGTCGAGCGCCCGCGCTTCATCGCGCAAGAGGTGGCGGCAGCGCCGCAGCACCATCGGGCCGTACTTCGCGTACAGCTGCTCGACGCCGACGCTCACCACTCACTCCACGTTGAGGTTCAACTGCGAGCCGCCCGAGACGTCGAGCCGGCTGGACGGCGTGCCGATGATGGACACCGTGCTCCCACCCGAAGCGCTGCCCGTCAACGACGACGAGACGCGCGCCACGACGGTCGCTCCACCCGACGCGTCGACGGCCAGACGCTGCATCGGCAGCCCGCGCAGCTTCAAGCCACTGCCACCCGAGGACGACGCGGTGCCTGACACGGCCGTGCCGCTCAAGGTGATGGTGCTGCCACCCGACGCGTCCATCGTGACGGTGTTGGTCGCGAGCCCGGTGATGGTGACGTCGCTGCCGCCCGACGCGGTGATGGGAAAGTCGTCGGTCGAGGTCGCGGCGACGTCGACCAGGCAGCCGCCCGACGCGTCGAGGCCCTCGAACAGGTCGTTGCTGACGTCGGCCGTCAACGTCGACAACACCGGAGCGACCGTCGTCGGCTTGAGCTGGATGTGCAGCGTGTCGCCGGTCACGAAGGTTTGAATCAGCGGCATCAGGTTGTCGTCTGCGGTCAGCTTCAGCGCGCGCGAACCGGTCGTCGCGTGCAGCGTGATGCCGTCGGCGACATCGACTTTGCGGAACGACGAGACCTCGCGATTTTCAGAAACGACATTCCCGCTCCCGGTCGCGAGCTGGCAGGCCGACAGCGTGGAAAGGCTCAGAATCAGGGCTGATTTCAGCAGTGCGTGGTTCATGGTGCCCGTTGAACACCGGGCTTCGGAATATCTGTCACCGCAGCTCTCGATGAAGGGTCAAGGCCGCGCACATGTCACTCGAAGCTCTCGCCGAACGAACGTGGAAGACGCAGCGCGTGTTGGTGATTCCCCTCATCGTGCTCGGCGCGATGCCGTTCATCGGTGGGCTCGTCTCGGGCTTCCCCGCCTTCACCGGAGTCGGTGCTGCGCTCATGGCGGGCGGTGGTTTCGCCATCTGGAGGCTGCGCGTCAAAGCCGCCGAGTTCGCCGCGCTGCTCGCCAACCCGCAGCGCGTCGCGCAGGTGGTCCCCATCGTGCAGAACGTGCAAGGCATCGTGACGCACTACCCGGTGGTGCTCGTCGCCGACGACGGCAAGACGTACCGCATCGCGACGTGGGCGAAGAGCGTGCCCGAAGCGCTCGCGCCGTTTCAGCAGCGCTTCCCGCACGCGCGCGGCTACGACGGTGAGAGCGTGTTCGCTCCCGATGACGGCTTCGGCGCACGCTTCAAGATGATCGGCTGGATGTTCGCGGCGATGTTCGTCGGCTTCCTCGTGGCGAGCGTGCTGGTGCTGCCGAAGACGTTGCTCTTCATGTCGTCGGCGAACGCGGCGTACGAAATTCAGGTGAAGCGCAACGAGACCGAAGCGAAGGCGCTCGCGGCCCTCGGCAAAACAGACATCGAAAATCGGTGGAACGACTGCACGGTCGATTCGTTGAAGCCCGCCATCTCGGTGCTGCTCGACGGAGCGCAGAGCAAGTCGTGGTCGAGCAAGCGCGATGGGTACTTGAGCTCGGAATTTCCGCTGAAGCTCGACACCGCGACCGACTCCTTCGTGTACCGCCCGAGCTTCCTCGACACATTCTTCAACGCGCTCTCCGGCTCGAAGCTGGAGAAGCGCGAGATGGAACGCGGCTACGGAATCGTCGGCGTGCGTCGCGGAGACGAGCTCGTGCTGCGCATGGTCGAGCTCGATTCGGGCAAGACGCTCTGCGAGGGAATCGCGGCCATCGCTCCGACGGCGAAGGACTCGAACTACGAGGAAGACGCGGCGCTGTCGGCGGCGGTGATGCGGCCGTTCTGCGCGCAGCTTCCGGACCGTGCGTGTGCTGATCTTCCGCCCGAGCCGGTCGCGGCCGTGGCGTCTCCTCCTCCCGCGCCTGCTGGACCCGCGGCGAAGAAGAAGGCGCCTGCGGCTCCAGCTCCGAGCGGCAGCCTCGATCGCGACTCGATTCTCTCCACGGTCCGCTCGGCGACCGGACGCACGCGCACCTGCTACGAATCAGCGTTGCTCAAGAATCCGAAACTGCAGGGCACGCTGACGATGGCCTTCACCATCGGCGCCGATGGTCGCGTCACCGCGGCGCAGGGCAGTGGCTTTCCTGACTCGAAGGTCACCGAATGCGTGAGCAAGACGTTCCTCGCGATGCGCTTTCCGAAGCCGTCTGACGGCAAGCCGATGGCGGTGAAGTACCCGCTGTCGTTCAAAGCGGCGAATTGATCTGGCAGTGTGCCGCGCATGCCTCCTGTTCGCCGCAGCACTCCTGCTCACGTGACGTTGTCGAACATCAAGAACTCCGACGATGGCCTGAAGGTGAAATACGACGCGAAGAAGCAGTCGCTCACCATCAAGGGCACCGCGCACGGCGTCGAGACGCGCATTCCGGGTGACACGCGCTCCACGCACGCGCAGCGCGAGAAGCAGTCCGACTTCGAGAAGATGGAGGAGTTCGGCGGCTCCATCGGCATCGAGTTCGACAAAGACGCGATGCCGAAGTTCGACACCACCAACGGCTACACCGAGAAGAACAAGTGGTACTTCGCGCACTGCGCCGACATCGGCACCAAGGCCGGTCAGAGCGCGGAGCAGGTGGCGAAGGCCATCGCCGCGAAGGTGAACGGCAACGGCGACTACGCGGCGAAGGTCGTGAAGAACGCCGACGGCAGCGCGACGCTTACGGTCGACTGGAAGTAGTTGTCTCCCTCTCCCTGCGAAGCGGGGAGAGGGCCGGGGTGAGGGGCTGAATCGAAGTCAGCGCTCGCGCCCGCTCGGCCCCGCTTCGACGGTGACGCCGAGCCGCCGCGCGAGCTCGAGCACCTCGACCGGGACCGCGAGCACGACGGTGTTCGACGGCGAGCTGCCCAACCCATCCAACGTCTGCAGCGTGCGCAGCTGCATCGCGCCCGGCGCTTCGAACATCGTCTTCGCCGCCGCCGCGAGATTCACGGCCGCATCGCGGTCACCTTCGGCCTTGGTGATGGTGGCGCGCTTCTCGCGTTCCGCCGAGGCCTGACGCGACATCATCTTCTTCAGGTCTTCCGGCATGTCGATGTCGAGCAACCGAATCGCGTCGACGTGAATGCCCCACGCGGTCGAACGCGACTCCACGTGCTGCGCGATCTGCTCCTGAATCTTTTCACGCTCCGAGAGCAGGTCGTCGAGGCTCATGCCGCCCGCGACGTCACGCAGCGACGCCTGCGCGTATTGCATGATGGCCGACCTGTAATCCTGCACGGTGGTGACCGCGCGCTCCGGGTCGCGCACCTGGAAGAAGAGCGCGCCGTCGATGGACACCGGCACGTTGTCGCGCGTGATGACCTGCTGCTTGGGGATGCTCATCGTCAACAGGCGCGTGTCGACCATCTGCACGCTGTCGGCGACGGGGAACACGAAGAGCATTCCGGGCCCCTTCGTCGAATGGAACTTTCCGAAGCGCAACACCACCGAGCGTTCCCACTGCGCAGCGATGCGGATGACGGCGCTCGCCCACAGCGCGGCGAAGAAGCCGAGGAACATGCCGAGGCCCAGGCCCACGGGAGCACCCGGAGCGCCGCCGACGCCTCCGCCGATGAGCAGCCCGAGCCCCGAGAAGAGGCCCCACACCACGAGGAAGACGACCACCTTCAAGCCGCGGTCGAGGGGCGCCGCCTGCTGCTGCGCAATCGCCATCGCTCGTCGCATCGCCATCGCTTCGCGCGCTACCGCCGTGACGTCGGTCGTGTTCATGGCGCGTGTTTGGCACACGCGCCGCCTTCGTTCACCACTCAGTGCTGGATCGTCGCGCGCACCGCACACCGAGCGCGAAGTCGATGCCCTGGCGCGCGTTGAAGTTCTCGTCGCTGCGAAACTTCGCTTCGAGTTCGTGGCTCATCACCCAGTCGCCGCCGCCGATGAGCGCCATGCGTTGCGTGCCGTCAGCGCGCAGCGACGCCGTCCACTCGCGCACGTTGCCGCGCAGTGAGCGGATGCCGAGCGGCGTCACGTCGAGCGCCGCGTCGACGGGAGCGAGCGCGCCGAAGCCGTCGCCGGTTCCATCGAGGTTCGGCGTGCCGCTGCTTTCCACGTCGGCCGCGCGCCACTCGTCCATCAACGGCAGACGCTTGCCCTGCCAGCGGCAGAAGGCGGCGGCGGTGAACCAGTCGACTCCGGTGACGGGGTACTCGGGCAACAGCGCGCTGCTCAGATCGGCGTTCGCCGGCGGCTGCACGTGGTCGTAGTGATGCACCGACTGCATCGCCTCGAAGGGCGCGTACAACGCGTTGCGCTCTTCGTGACGGTCGAGCCACAGCCCGGGCCGCAGCGCGACTTCATCGGCCGCGGAAGCGCGGCACGTCGGCACCTGAATGCGCGCCTGCAACACCTGACCACTGCGCCGCTCGACGAGACCGGGAAGTGCGTTCAAGCGAATCCACGAACTGGGGCACTCGCCACCGCGCTCGTACACCTCGAGGAACGCGGGCCCACCCGGAGCGAGGAACGACGCGGTCACCACACCGGTGCCGCTCAACGTCAAATCTCGAATGGCGAGCGGGCGCTCGAGGCGTGGGCGGTGCGGGTCGGAAGGATCCGCGGGCCACAGACGCCACGAGCGCGCGAGGCCGTCGAGACTCGCGGGCGTGAACTTCTCTCCGTCCCAGTCGAGTGGAGCGAACTCGAGCTTCACCGCTCCGAGGTTCTCGGCGATTTCGAGCAGCTCGGCCTGCTGCTCGAGCGCGCGACGCTCGTTGTCGCGGAAGCGAAGGGCGAGCGCCACCGCGCCACCGCTGATGAGGAAGGCAGCGAGGAGCGCGGCGGCGAAGAACGTGCGCCGGCGACGGGCAGCGCTCTGACCGAGCAGCTCACTGGCGGCGACGAAACGCTCGGCGCGCGGAGACAACGGCAGGTCGCCCAACCGCTCGCGCGTCAGCTGCACGCTCTCGCGCCACGTGTCGGCATCGCGTCGACCGAGGCGTTCCCACCGTTCACCCGCGGTCTCGAGGTCGCTCTGCAGCCGGTGCGCGTCGGTCGATTCGCGCAGCCAGCGCTGCAGCTCGGGCCACAGCGTGGCGAGCGACTCGTGCGCGAGCTCGACGATGGGAACACCCGCGTCGTCGCGCGCCACCAACAACCGGCGCTCGATGAGACGATCGACCAGACTCTGGTCGGGCAGCGTCGCGCGCGGCACCGGTCGTCGCGTGCCGTCGGCGTTCACCGCGGTGAGCAGCAGGCGCCGCACGTGCGTGCGCGACTCGACGTCGAGGGCGCTCGAGAAATCTTGCGCGTGCGCGGCGAGAATGCCGGCCGCCGTACCGAGCCGGTCGTACTCGGAGCCACTGAGCGTGTTGCCCGCGCCGCGCCGTTCCCACAACGCGTGACAGGAAAACTGCAGCAGCGGCAGCGGAGCCGGTTGCCGCGCGACGTCGTCGGCGATGCGGCGCGCGAGCGAGGGCGGGTCGAGCTGGGCTCGGCAGCGGCGCAGCGGCTCGCTGATGGCGCGCTCGAGCTCGCCGGCGTCGAGCGGGCGCAGGCTGAGCACGCGCAGGTCGGTGCTCGCGAGCGGAGATTGAAAGAGCCGACCGAGGAATTCGTCGCGCACCAACACGAGCAATTTCACGAATTCGCTGCCGGCCGCGGCGAGCGCTCTGCAGAACGCGTCGGCGTCGGCGCTGGTGGCGAGGGTGAAGACTTCTTCGAACTGGTCCACCAGCACCAGGAGCGGGCCTTTGCGAGAACGTTGCGCGCCACGCAGCAGCGGGCCGAGTTTGGTGGGCTCGGCCGCCAGCTGGGCTTCGAGCGCTGCGTCACCGAGCGCGAGCGCGAGCGTTCGCAGTGGCTGCGCTCCGGGCCGGAACGAGAGCACGGTGAGCTCGCCCGCACTGCTCTCGCGCAGGCGCGGCACGAGCCGGGCGTGCGCGAACGAGCTCTTTCCCACGCCTGACGGGCCGGCGATGGCGAGCGGCTCGCGGTGCGAGAGCAGCTCGAGGCCGCGCTGGGTCTCGGCGTCGCGGCCTTGAAAGTCATCGCGGTCGCGCTCGGAGAATGGAGCCAGCCCGCGAAACGGCGGGTGCGCTTCGAGCTCGAGCTGACGCAGCGCTGCGAGCACGTCGTCGGCCGAGGGCCGTTGCGCGGGTTCCCACGACAGACAGCGGGCGATGAGCGGCTCCAGCGGGCCACCGACGCGCGGCGGCTCGAGGGCCACGTTCGAGAACGCGGCGCGGCTCACTTCTCCCGCGGCGAAGGGCGGTTTGCCGGTGACGAGCTGCGTGAGGAGCACTCCGAGCGCCCAGATGTCGTCGGCCGGCGTGAGCTGGTGTCGAGCGAGCCAGCATTGTGGAGAGAGCGTGTCCTCGGTGCCGCGACCGTCAGCGCGTTGGCCGATGGCGGCCGAGAGCCCGAAGTCGACCAGCCGCAGTCGGCCGCTGGTGGGCATCAGCACGTTCTCGGCTTTCAGGTCGCCGTGCACCACGCCTTGCGCGTGGAGATAGCGGAGGCCTTCGGCGATTTCCGTCGCGGCGCGCGCAGGGAGCTGTGGGTCGAGGCTGCCTTTGGCAATCACCTCGGCGAGCGTGGGCCCGGGGACGTACTCGAGCACCAGGAACGGCGAACCGTCTTCGGTGCCGCAGTGGAGCACGCGGACGATGTGTTGATGGTCGAGCCGCGCAGTGAGCTGCGCCTCGCGGAGGAATTGCGTGCTGTCAGAGACGGGCTTGAAGACCTTCAGCGCGACGTCGCGGTCCAGCGTGGGGTCGCGTGCGAGGTAGACGCGCGCCGAAGCGCCCTCAGCGAGGAGTCGTTCGATGCGGAACCCTGCGAACACTGCGGCAGCTATACACGACTTCTCCCCCTCTCCCGCGAGGGAGAGGGTCGGGGTGAGGGTGAAACGCAGTCAAAGAAGCGGTCCACCCTCACCCCAACCCTCTCAGGGAAACGGGACGAGGCGATCTGCGTGCTTGTCCTGAAAACCACCGGGACCGAAATGTCCCGCGTGTACGCCGCCCTTGCTCAGCTGCAGCACCGCGAGCGGGCTGAACTTGCGCAGCCGCTCGACACACGCGCTCAAGAACTCGCGCGGAAAATTCGCCCCATCGCAGAGCAGAAAGCGCACCACCAAATCGGGCACCGGGTACGCGTGCGACAGCGCGTCGAGCAGCTCGAGCCCCACGAACTTCCCGCGCGACACGCCGAGCGTGATGGTCCGCGCGTTGGTGGTGCTCATGCCGTAGCTCATCGGAGCGTTCTTTCGCGTCGGCCGCTCGAGCAGCGCGTGCCCGACGAAATCAGCTCGCAACAAACGGCCGGCACTCCGACGCACCGAGAACTTCAA
The DNA here is from genome assembly GCA_047600485.1 of Archangium sp. Classification (GTDB taxonomy): domain Bacteria; phylum Myxococcota; class Myxococcia; order Myxococcales; family Myxococcaceae; genus Archangium_A. The sequence continues at coordinate 6,652,193 of JASGKS010000001.1, read as the reverse complement.
GACTCCGGCGAGCGGGTTCGGCGCTTCCATCGCCGAGGTGATGAGCGCGGTCGCATACGAAGGGGTCGCCTCGGTCTGCTGATGAAAGCGCGACGCGATTTCCTGCAGGTGCTGCTCGTCCTGCGCGGACAATAGGGTGATCTTGGCGTCCATCGCTCAGCGCTCCTTGCCGCCGGCGAGGAACCCCTTCAAGAGCTCGCGGCTCTCGACGTCGAGTTGGCTGGTGGCCTCGTCGACGGCCCGCGGTGTGGTGTCACGCAGCGTGCGCATCACCCGCATCGCGGCGACGAAGAGCTCGCCGAGCTGGCGCGGGTACTTGCTGCCGCCACCATCTGCATAGTTCGCGCGCTCCAGCCCGTGGTCCGGGAAGAACGCGGCGGTGACGAGCAAGATGCCGCGATTCTCCGAGCTGCCGGAGCCCGGGTAGAAGAGCGTGGACGGCTGCGGCGCCCACAGGTTGGAGTCGTTGCGCGTGACGAACACGGTCGCGCCCACGTTGCCGGTGAGCTTGATGAGGGTGATGTCTCCCGATTCGTCCGTGGAACTCTGGAAGTCCGACGTCGTCGCTTCGACCCAGTAGTACTCGAGGTCGATTCGACTCATCACGTCCCACGCCCAGTACTGTCGCGTGGAAGGCAGCGACGTCTGACGGTGGACGATGGCATCTTTGTAAAGACTCGCAGGTTCGTACGTCGCGGCCATTCACTTCTCCTTGGTGGGGCTCCTCAGCTGAAGTTCACGAATCAGGTTGTAGAGATGGGCCCGGCTCAAATCGATGCGCCGCGCCACTTCGGAAACGTTCCACCCGGTGGAATCGAGCTCGCGCTGCAGCAGGTCTCTTTGAAACGCGCGCGTCAGCCCGTGGAAGGTCTGCGCCGGGCCGTCGGTGCTGCCCGGAGTGAGGTGGTGGGTCTCGACCTGCGCCGCGCCTTCTTGATTCGCGCGCAGCAACGCGACGGTGAGCACCGACTTGAGCCCGCGCACGTTGCCCGGCAGGTCGAGCGTGCGGCACGAGCGCAGCAGCCCGTGTGACGGCGGCAGCGGCGCGCAGCCGACCTCGGCTGAGATGACGCGAAGCAGCTCCACCACCAGGTCAGGCACGTCGCCGCTGCGCTCTCGCAGCGAGGGCATGCGAATGGTGACCACGTTCAAGCGGAAGAAGAGGTCTTCGCGGAACTTGCCCTCGGCCATCAGCTTGTCGAGCGGCTGGTGGGTCGCCGCCATGAAGCGCACGTTGGCCGATTGCTCTTGCGTGCTGCCGACAGGGAAGAAGCGCTGGCTCTGCAGCAGCTGGAGCAACCGCGCCTGCGCGCTCAGCGGCAGCTCAGCGATTTCGTCGAGGAACAGCGTGCCGCCGTGCGCGGCCTCGACCTGACCGCGGCGCTTGGTCGCTCCGGTGAACGCGCCGGGCACGGTGCCGAACAGCTCGGCCTCGATGAGCCCCTCGTTGAAGTTGGCGCAGTTGAGCTCGACGAAGGGAAACGCGCGGCGCGGGCCGTTGTCGTGAATGACGCGCGCGAGCTGGGTCTTGCCGGTGCCGGTCTCTCCGCTGATGAGCACCGGCACCTGATTGGGAGCGGCGAGCTCGACCTGGCTGAAGACCTCGACGAGGCGCGGCGAGCGGCCGACCATTCCGGTGAGGAGCAGCCGTTCGCGCCAGGCGCGCGTGGGGTCGGAGTCGGGCGTCTGGGCCGCGGCGCGCTCCGACAAACGCTCGAGGAGTGGGCCGAGCGCGGCTCCGACTTCCATCACCAGCTCGACGTCTTCGGGTTGGAACGGGCCTCCGTCGGGAGCGCCTTCCAGATACAGCACGCCGCCGTTCTCACCGACCGGCACGCAGAGCACGGCCTCGAGGCGACGGCTCTGCACGCTGGGGCGGTCCTTGAAGCGGTCGTCGAGCAGCGCGAAGGGCGTGTGCACCGTTTCGCCCGACGCCAGCGCCGCAGCGACGATTCCGCGCGAGGTGAGCTGGTGCACGGCGTCGGCTTCGTCATCGGAGAAGCCTTCACTCACCTGCCACCGCGGCTTCTCGTCTTCGTCGAGTTGGTAGACCTCGAGGTAGACGCGGCGCGCTTTGGTGACGCTGCCGAGGAGCTGCAGGCAGCTGCGCACCTGCTTCTCGTCTGCGTCTTCCCGGGTCAACTTCAGGAGCGAAGCGAGCAACGTGCGCTCGAGCCTCAGTCGATCTGTATGGGTCACGACCGGCGAAGGTACCAGCCGATCGACGGTGATGAGCGCGCGCATCGCCACGAGAATTTCAAGTGCAACGAAAGCGCCACACGTCAGAGAGCGACTGGTGCGTGTGTGCTGTCCACTCGATTGGACAGTTCGCCCGAGCACGTCACGAGGCACGCGCGTTGCTGAGAGTTGCCGCATGGCTCGGCGCGCGATGGGGTGGGGTGTGGTGGTGGGGTTCGCGATGGCGTTTGCTTCCGCGTGTTCGAGCGAGAGGCCTCCGCCGGAAGTGAGCGCGCTGCGGCTGCGCTTGAAGACGCAGCTCGACGAGCCCGACCGCGCGCCCGCGTCACGACTGGGTCTGGCGCGCGCGTTGCGCTACCTCGACTCCGAAGACGACGCGGTGACCGATGGAACGGCGCACGGTTGGGTCGATGATTGGATTGTCGGAGAGGCGGCGCTGACGCAGTTCGCGGGCCCGCGGCCGGTGCTCGACCAGCGGTTGCGCGCGCGGGTGGCGTTGGCGGCGTCGGAGCTGACGGCGGGCGAGCGGGCAGCGCTCCACGAGGCGCTGGTGGGGTTGCTGCTCGACCCGATGGTGCTGGGCATGGGCGAGTCTGGCGAAGTGGAACGGCGGCTGGCGAATTTGACGTTCGACACCACCGCGCAGCTCGATGCGGCGTGGCGGCGTGACGTGCCTGAGGGCGCAGTGAAGCAATGGCTCGAAGTTCCCGAGCGCGTGGAGCGCAGCTCCGCGGGCACGCGCGTGTGGTTGCGAGACGGTTCGCAGCTTGTCTTGCCGAATTGACAGTCGAGGTCGCGCTGTCCGGGAGATTGGACAGTCTGAAGAGGCCTCACCGAGCGGAGAGGCTTCGGCACGTACTTCGCAGACGGTCTGATCCGCGAGCTGCCGGGGAGTGGTCCTGGTTGGGGGGGCAGCCCGCATCTCTGATACGCGAGCCCCGGTGCAGCCCCCCGGCTCAGTCGCAGTCCTCGCCATCGTCGACTTCGCGCCCGGCGCGCGGTGGGCGGGCATCCGCAACCTGATGTTCGGGCGGTGGCCCTTGTCTCGCGTGCCCGGAGTGCGTTTTCGCAAGGTGCTCGGCTCGGGTCACGAGGGCGGGTTTGGTTTGAAGCCGAGCGTTTCGCACCAGGGGTTGTTCGCGGTGTTCGACGACGACGCGGCGGCCGATGCGTGGCTCGAGAGCTCGGAGCAGCTCGCGCTGTATCGCGCGCGGGGGAACAGCTGGCTGACGATGAAGCTGCGCGCGTACGCGAGCCGTGGCGCGTGGGACTCCGTGGAGCCGGTTGCGCTGAGCGTCCCTGCACCGAGCGGCGGAGTCATCGCTTCGCTGACGCGCGGCTCCATCAAGCCTTCGCGGGCGACGGAGTTCTGGGAGCACGCGCCGAAGGCGCAGGAAGCCATCGCGCGGAGCGAGGCGTGCCTGCTCTCGATCGGGTTGGGCGAAGCGCCGGTGTTCCGTCAGTGCACCTTCACCCTGTGGCGCTCGGAAGCGGAGCTCGTGGGGTGGGCGAGAGACTCTGCGCATCACGCTGCGGCGCAGGCGGCGCTGCAGGGCGGGCATTTTTCCGAGTCGCTGTTCACGCGGTTGGTGCCCTACGCGGCGCGCGGAAATTGGAAGGGTCTTGACGCGGCGTCGCTTGGGGTACGCGCGTGAGTGTCTTGTCGAAACACGAATGCAACTTGCCGCTGTTTCGGCACGCTAGAGACAACGTAAGCTCATCGCCTCCGTTCAAGTGGGATGCTCCGCGAATTGCCTCAGCGCCAACGCAACATCTCGGAAGCGACTCGACTTCGCAATTGTGTTGACGAGGGAAGAATCAGTAGCCTGCGAAATCCGGGGGACTTGTGGAGCGTGAAACGACGATCGAGCGTGGAGCCAAGTTTGGGCTTGTGTTCAATGGTGGCGGTGTAAAAGGCGCCGCATTTGCTGGGGCACTTCTGGAGCTGACCAATCGTGTTGATGTCCGTTTCGAACAATTTGCCGGTACCTCTGCAGGTGCGATGACGGCGATTGTCCTAGCAATGGGTTACGATGCGAAGACGACAGCCGCAATCATTAACGCGCAACGATTCTCCGATTTTCTGGTTGAAAGCTGGGAACCGGAGTGGTCCCAACCTCCATGGAGAGAGAGTGAAAGACCGCGACCGCCTCGATGGCGTCTCGTGCTCCGCGCCATTGCCTATCTTTTTTTTGAGTTAGTCATTTGGTTTAGAATCCTTGTACCTCTTTTCAGGGGATTCGCTTTCAGCACGAAGCCGATTGGTCGCTTTATCGAACATGCATTGCGCTGGCGCCCGCATTCGAATGGCCGTGAACGAATTGAGCCGGATGACTACCTCGGGGCGAAGTTCCGGAGCTTGAAACACGGGGCGTTAGTCGTCGCCTCAAGCACGGGCACGCCGAACACCGTCCTTTTCGGTTCACCTGAGGACGACGTCGAGCACGCCGTAAGGTGCAGCGTCGCAATCCCGGGTTTCTTTGAACCACAGGTAGTCGGAAAAAACATACTGTTCGACGGTGGGCTTGTTGCCAACTTCGCACTCGATCAAGCTCGCCGCGAATGGGCCCACGCCAATGTTCTCGGGTTGTATTTGCACGATGCATCGAAGCCCGATCGTCCGTCAGATGCAACGCTATCGGCGACGACCGTTCTCAAACACGTATTTAGAATATTTCTAGGGCAGGATGAGAACCTTGCGATTGAGGCGAACCGGCATTGCATTGTTCGAATCAACACGGCCCCAATAGGAACGGTCGACTTCTCGATTGGCCAGTTGGATAAAGAACTCATGGCGGAGTCCGGCAGACTTGCCGTTTTGCGCTTTCTCCACTTAGAACCGCACGGCCTGCCCCTTCTCAAAGACAAAGAACCGACGGCCGCGGAGTATGCCGAAGCCGTAAATCGCGTGAACGCGCTTCGTGAAGCAGCTGTCGCGCGCTGGAAATGGCCGCATCGCTTCCGGCTGATTCGCATACTGATTGCCGCATCTTTAACGATTCTCGTCCCATTCTTGATCGTGTTTGCCGCGGGGGTCGCAGCTGCGCGATCCGACCAGCCCGCAAAGAACGATGGGGCGAAGATTGTCGATGTTGCGGTTGTGCTCAACGGAGACGCAGAGTACGCACGCACGATCGAAGATGCGTTCAAGAGCCGTCTCCGCGAATTGCTGGCGCCCACTGGACTGGCACCTCGTTTCGAGCGCACGATCGGCTCACCAGGAAGCAGCGACCGCGACTTCGCCGCAAATCAAGGCGCCGTCCGAGAACTGCTCGAGCGGTTTGAGAGACCGCCAGCACTCCTCTTCACAATTGGTACTCAAGTTAGTGTCGATGCATTGCGATTACATCGCGACAAGCTGCCGATCGTGTTTGCTGGCGTGACCGACCCTGTAGCGTCAGGGCTTGTCTCGTCCATGGACGGCGACAAGAGGCGCGGAAACATCGCTGGCGTCTCCTATGCGACACCTGAAAATGCGCTCCGTTTCTTGTCGACAACGTTCCCTGATGCACGACTCGGGTATCTTTATGATGCACAAATCGCGCAAGACGTGATCGTGCGCGATCGAATCGCCAAGTTCTCTCATGAGTCCGGCATCGCCGTGACTCCTATTGAACACGCTCAAGCTGTGCCGCGCGAGATTGACGTCGTGTTTGGATGGTACTACGTCAACGCCAACTTTGCACAACTGTCACGCACGCTTGCCGTGGCGCTTGTTGCAGGTAACGAGGCCGACATGACGCGGGGGGCGGTCGCGCTTGTCGCGAACAACGACATCGACTCGGGACGTCGCGCTGCTGAGCAAATTGTCGTTCCATGGCTAATGGGCAAGAAGGCTCTTTATGAGATACCGATTCTGCGATGCGACTCGCCGCTTCGCGGTGTCAATATCAAGGCGGCACAACGGTACGGCCTGCGCGTCGCGCAAGACCTGCCGCCCGAGATTCTCAGATTTGAACAATGACCTCCATAATTCAGGTGGCCATGCGCGAGGAACTCGATGGGGTGGACCTGCCCGGATCGATTCGCGTTGTTGATCTTCGTACCGCGCCCGAGCGAGATGCAATTCCGACCCGGTCGTGCATTGTGCTGAGCGGCGTTGGCAAGGTTGCAGCGGCCTCAGCCATCGCATTCGCGGCTGGGGCTTCTGATCTTCGATGTGTTCTGAATTTCGGATACTGCGCGGCGCTCACGGAAAAGCACCAGGTAGGCTCGATTCTGATTCCTACGACGTTTGCCCAACATGACTTCGGCGGAATCTCTCCTTCCGTAACGTGGCTGGCGCGCCCTGGAGAGCGCACTCTTCAATATCAGGCAATGTCCGATCATCGCGATCTTGTGTTTAGCGCAAACATCAAGCTCGCGCAGATTGTTAAGTCTTCATTGTCGAATGTCGCCTCGATTTCGTACGGAGGACTGCTCCTGTCTGGCGACAAGTTCGTCGCTTCAACTGCGGCCCGTGAGAGCATTCGGGCGGGAATCTCATTGGACGCAATTGCACTCGACATGGAGGCGTCTGCCGTTGCGCAGACGTGTTCTCGGTTCGGCATTCCTTTTGCGTGTGTAAAGATTGTCAGCGATGATGCCGCGGACGAGAGCGCACGAACATATCTTCGATCGATCGACTCGTTTCGAGGGGCTCGTCGGGCAATCATCTCTGCGCTTCTCGCGATTTCTGAAGGAGGCAGTGAATGGAAGTAGAAATGTTTGACACACGCATCGCTTCCGTATGGCTGGCTCATGAGGGACGAAGTGATGTGGTGTACCACTATGGTGGCACGCGCCTTGTTGATGCGAGATGCTCGGACGAAGAGGCCGATGCGACGGTGCGCTCGCTCGCCTCTTTTGAGAGCGCAATCAAGAACCGCCTAATCAACATCGCAGTGGGCCGATTGTCAGTTGCCTCGGTGCCCGGTCTGCATAGCTCTCGCGTTGGAGGTGGAAGGTGCGTAATTCGTGCGAAGACGAATGAGTTTGACTTGATTCTCAGAGACCCGGCGAATCCAAGTTTCACAGCCATCGCCGATGAACTCTTCGCAACAATCGGCTCAAGACTTAATGCAATGGGCGGTATCCTGAAGCTCACTCCGGACTTTGGGCGCTTCGCCCGTGTTGCTGACATACTTCACCGGCACACGGAGCACGTGTTGGGCATTGCACGAGAAAAAGGGGGGTGCGGGGGTAAGTCATCGTACACAGCGACTGGTGTCATTGCCGCGCTAGACAGATTGGCGCCAGACACTCGCCAAGCCGTGGTTGTTGGTGCCGCTGGAGCGCTCGGTGCCGACGTCGTTCGCGAGCTCCGCAGCCGGAGCGTCGAACTTGCTGTCGCCGATCTTGCGTTTACTGATGCGCAACCTGATATTTTGCCGTCAGTTCCGGGGAAATTCTCGGCGGAGTGTCTTGAGCGCGGGGGAGTGGTAATCGCCACCACTATTGGCAATGAGTTCGAGAATTCCGACTTGGTTCGAATTCCCTCTGGTGCGACATTCCTTCTTGCGCACAACAACTCGCTTCCGGTTGACCGGGAGGCGGCACAGATGCTTGCCGAACAGATGATCCGCCGTTCGATTAGAATTGTGCCGGGTCAACTGCTCACCTTTGGTGGAGCGCTGACCTCGAGAATTGAATATCTTTGGCGTTTGAGTAGTCCCGGTCGCGCATTCGATAAGCAACTCGCTCATTCGGTCGTTCGAGACTCAACGCGAATTATTATTGATTACCTTGGAGAGTTGGACGGGCCGACGCTTGTTCATGCATTGCATCGCGCGGTGGCGTGATGTCTGTTTGGGTTTTGTTGGCAGTGCTAAGTGCTGTATTTGACGCCGCTCGCAATGGCTTGAATAAGCGTGCGTCCGAGGGTTTTCCTCAACGCCAAATTAATGGTGTGATGTTTGCGACGGCTTCACTGGTCTACTTTGTTGTTGCGATTGCTCGGAAAGAGTCTTTTCGAGATATCGCTGAACTCCCGCTTCTCCTTGTTGCGCATGTAGTCCTCGAGTTAGCCTCGAATCATCTTCTTACGAAAACTATTCGCGACGCCGGCGTCTCTGTCGTGACCCCACTTCTTGGAACATCCATTGTCTTTGTCGTGACGATTGAACTCCTTCGCGGAACATCGCTCTATGACTCATCCCTGACGATCGGATGTGGTGTTGTGGCTTTGGGTACATTTGTGCTCGGTCGTCATCAGCAAGAAAAGCGCGAGATTCCACGTGGACAATGGATGGGGGCGGGGATCGGCATCGCGATGATGTGGGCCATCGACGGGCTCCTATTGAAAGAAGTCGCACGAAGTCGATGCTTGGTGGGATTTTTGGCTGTCGCTAGTTTAGTAGTTGCGTCAATCTTTCTTGCGCGAATTGAAATTCGGCGGTCTTCTGTCTTTTCACCTTCACTTTTGAGTGTCGGAGTTGCGGCAGCGGGATCCTTGCTTTTTATGGTCTTGGCACTTGAGCGTCCTGAGGCAACTACAGGCTACGTTGTCGCGTTGAAGCGATCGAGCATCTTGCTCAACGTCGTCTTAGGTGTCTTCTTGCTCAAAGAGCGGCCCTCAATACCGCTCGCGTTGGGCGCCACTATGATTTTGGCTGGAGCTGTCGTGCTAGCGATTGGGGCAAGATAATGACGAACGAACTCGCGATTCTGACTTGGCCATCTGAGGGCGTTGCAGAAATTAGACTCAATCGGCCTTCCGTTCGCAACGCGCTCTCGGTTCAGATGTGTCGGACGGTGTGCAGTTTTCTATCCCGCCTGCGCCGTGACCGGAGTGCACGGGCTGTGATCCTAAGTGCCGAGGGCCGGGCCTTCTGTTCTGGAGCCGACCGATCCGAGCGGGCGTCTCAGACAAGCAAAGAATGGATTCATGCGCATCGGGCTTTTGAACAACTCGCGCGTGAGCTTCAGAGAGTGCCCGTGCCGCTCATTGCCGCCGTAAATGGTCCGGCGGTTGGCGGTGGTTGCGAAATGGTGCTCGCGTCAGATCTCGTCTTCGCTGCACACGGAGCGTGGTTTTCGCAGCCGGAGTTGTCGCTTGGCATTATTCCTGGGATGGGTGGATCGTTCTTGGCGCTTGAGCGAATGGGAGTTCTTCGCGGTGCCGAGATCTTGCTCACTGGGCGTCGGTTCACGGCAGAGGAGGGCGTTCAGGCTGGCTTAGTCAATGCAGTCCTCAAGGAGGACCAGTTGATGAGTCACGCGCGGGCCGTCGCAACGCAGGTCGCGAATCGTTCGCCAGCGGCAACGCGAGCAATCAAAGAGATCTTGATCCGGTTTCGCAATCGTCGCTCGTTGGTTGCTGAGGAGATTCGTGCCTATTCAGCGATCGTGCGCCAGCTGGCAGGCTAGTTAGTTAACTAACGAACCGGTGATCAGCGCGTGACGTACAGCTCGAGCCGCAAATCACGGAACACGCCCTCATCCACCGTGCGGTCCATGCGCAACCAATCGAGCCCGGCGAACAAGTTCTGCTCCTTCGCCACCCGCGCGTAGAGCACCCGCACCGCGCGCGGCTTGCGCTTCAACGACTCGAGCAGCCGCGCCTGCACCGCCGCCATCACCGACCCCACGAACGGGTTGAACAGGTACACCGCCGTCACATCATCCGGCACCTGCCACGTCATCGCGTCCGCCGCGTGCACTTCGATGGGCGACTTGATGCGCGAGCGGCTCGTCACCGCGTTGCGACGCGCGGCCTCGACCAGCGGCTCCATCAAGTCCACTCCGATGACCCGCCGCGGCCCCGCACGCGCCGCCATCAACAACGCTCGACCCATGCCGCAGCCGTAGTCGAGGAACACGTCGTGCGGCTGCAGCTCCAGCGCTCCAATCGACCGGCGCACCAACATCCACGGCAACGGCTCGTACGCGATGGACTCCGGAAACTCGGGGCCCGGCGACGGCCCGCCTTCGGTCTGCGCCACGAAGACCCGGTTCCACACCGCGGCTTCCGCACGCACCGACACCCGACGCGCCACTTCCAGTGGCCCCACTTCCCGAAGACGCTGCAACGCACGACGAATCATGGCCTGCCACCTTGCCACCGATGCGCTTCACCCGGGCCCGCTTTCGGTCTTCGCGAATCCGTGCTGTACGCTGCGCCTTCGCATGCGGTTCCTGCTCGCTCTCACGTTGCTCTGCGCGTCGCTCGCTCACGCCGAGACCGTTCGGCTCGCCGTCGTCGTCGGCAACAACGCCGGAGCGGGCACCATGCCTCCCCTGCGCTACGCCGAGACCGACGCCGGAAAATTCGCGCGCGTGCTGCTCGAGCTGGGCGACGTCGCTCCTGACCGCCTGCAGTTGCTGCAGGGCAAATCAGCGAAGGAACTCGAAGGCGCGCTCGGCAAACTCCGCGCGCAGGCCGACGCCATCAAGTCAGCGCCCGAGAATCGCGTGGTGGTGCTCTTCTATTTCTCCGGTCACTCCGACGGAGAGTCGCTCGAGCTCGGCAGCGAGGTGCTCCCCTTCACGCGGCTCAAGTCGATTCTCTCCGGCATCGGTGACGTGCGCGTGGTCGTCGTCGACGCGTGCCGCAGCGGCGCCGGCTTTCGCGAGAAGGGCGGCAAGCAGGCCGACCCCTTCACCATCAAGCTCACCGACACGCTGCAGAGCACCGGCGACGCGTTCATCGCTTCGTCTGCCGAGAACGAAGCCGCGCTCGAGTCGGCCGAGGTGCTGGGCAGCATCTTCACGCACCACTTCGTGTCTGGTTTGCGCGGCGTGGCCGACCTCTCGGGCGACAAGCAGGTCACGCTCGCCGAGGCCTACCGCTACGCCTACGACCAGACCGTCTCGCGCACCACGCTGATGCCCGTCGGCGCGCAGCACCCGACGTACGACTACAAACTCTCGGGGCAGGGCGAGCTGGTGATGAGCACGCTCCAACGCGCGACCGCGCAGCTGGTGTTGCCGCTCGGCTTCGAGCGCGCCGTGGTGAGCGACGTGCTGCGAGACCAGGTCATCGCCGAAGTGCCGACCGGTGCCACGCGTGAGGTCGCCGTGCCCGCGGGACAATATGGACTGCGCGTCTACAAACAGGGCCAGAGCTTCGGAGGCCGCATCGCCATCGCCGAAGGGGGCCGCCGCGAGGTGAAGTGGGACGAACTCTCGGCGATTTCGTCGTCGGTCAACGTCGCGAGCAAGGGCGGAGCGCTCACCGCGACGCAGGTGATGGACTCGGTCGACTGGGCGAGCGAGCGCGTGCTCGGTGTTTCGGCCGGAGTCGTTCCGTCCATCGGCGGCATCGGCGCGCAGCTCGCGGGGCGGCTGGGGTTCGAGCCGCGGCTGGGTCCCGGGTTGAGCTTCGCGGTCGCCGTCGCGTACGCGTCGCGCGGAATCGTGTCGGAGACCGGTCTCGAGGCGCGCGCCGGCTGGCGGTACTCGTGGCGCTTCGGTCCCGTGTGGCTCGGCGTCGGAGCGGAAGTCGGACCCGCGCTCGTGCTCCAGCAGACGGGGACGACGGCGGGCCTGCTCACCAGCGTCGCCGGAGTCGTCGCGCCGCGCTTCGGTCTGCGCTTCCTCGTCGGTGGCCCGTTCGTGGTGGTGCTCGAAGGTGAAGCCGGCGTCGCGCTCTACGGCACCGGCAGCGGAGTCGGCGTCGCGTTCCGGCCGAGCGGCACCGGCGGCTTCGGGTTCAAGTTCTGAGCGCGCGACACACCTATTAATAAGGAGTGCCCATGGTCTCTCGAATCGATGTCGTGACACGTCCCACCACGCCCGGTCGGATCGATCCCATCACCAAGCCTTTGCCTGCGCCGACTCCGGACATCTCGCTGCCGAAGAAACTCGGGCGCCCGCCGACCGCCGATGACCTCATCATCAAGAAGACCTTCGATGGCCTGACGCCCGAGGCCGCGCAGGCGAAGGTGCGCACGGCGTTCAAGGGCACCGTCGCTCCGCAGAACGAGGCGCTGGTGGCGGGCACCATCAAGCAGCGCGTGCGCGACATGCAGGTGGCGTTGAATAACGTGTTCACGCCGGGCACTCCGAATCGCCGGTTCCTCGAGTCGCAGCTGCCCGCGAAGATTCAGGTGCTCGCGTCGCTCTCGTCGTCGAACCCCGTCGTGTACCAGGTGACGCGCGAGGGCCAGCCGCCGAAGTATTTCTCGAAGGGCTGGAGCGGACAGTTCGCGGAGCTCACCAAGCCGCCGCTGCAGGTGGTGATGAGCGCGGAGATTTCGCTCGAGCCGCGCGGGCTGCGCATGAAGTACCCGAGCTGGGAAAATCGCGGGCTCGCCGGGCCCATCACCACCATCACCGAGTTGTGAGTCAGCTCGACCTCGTCAGCTTCGTGGTGCGCGACTACGACGAGGCGATTGCCTTCTTCGTCGACGCGCTCGACTTCGAGCTCATCGAAGACGTGCCGTCACTCACCAACGACGGTCGCGCGAAGCGGTGGGTCGTGGTGCGGCCGCGCGGTGGTGCGACGGGGCTGTTGCTCGCGAAGGCCGATGCACATCAGGAGCACGTCGTCGGTGCGCAGTTCGCCGGGCGTGTCGGGCTGTTTCTGCGCGTCGATGATTTTGCTGCGGCGGAGAAGCGGATGCGGGCGCACGGTGTGAAGTTCGCGACGGAGCCGCGCGATGAGAAGTACGGGCGGGTGGCGGTGTTCGTCGACTTCGCTGGGAACAGGTGGGACTTGTTGGGTCCGCGGCCCTGAGGTCTACCGGCCCCTCACCCCGGCCCTCTCCCCGCTTTGCAGGGAGAGGGAGTTAGCTGAACAGGGGAGTGGCGGCTCGCAGCTTGAGTTCTCCGGCGCGGTAGAGGGTCGGTGATTCGTGCTCGAGGTTTTCGAGCGGCAACACGCGCCCGCCGCGCAGCGCCGCCGTCTTCGACAACAGCGCGTCGAACTCCGCGGTCGAGAGGTGCCGCCACAGCCCGAGCCACACGTCGAACGGCAACTTCGCCTGGTAGCGCGCCATGTGCACGCCGACCAACGCGAGCGCGAGCTGACCGGCGATCTTCGCTCCTTCCGCGACCGTGTTGCGCGGGCGCTCGTTGGGCAAGAACACCAGCTGCCGGTTGAAGCTCACGCCGTAGCCCGCCTGAAAGCCGCCGGGGAACGTCAACGTCGAGGGTGCGACGCGGTAGTGCACCTGCGGCGCTCCGAGCTGCGTGGGCACCGGGAGCTCGGCGAGCAGCAGAATCGCGCCCCACACGCGGTGGAAGTCTTCGATGAAGCGCATGGTGATTGTGCCGCCCGGGTGCTGCAGCGAGAGCGTCGCGCGCTTGCCGACCACCTCGAGGTTCTTCAGCTCCTTGAGCAACATCACCTGCGGTTTGCCCAGTGGCGTCTTGAAGATGAGGCGGCGCTGCGTGAGCCAGTATCGGCCCGAGAAGAGCCACGGCAATGCGAAGAGCGGAACGAAGGCGCACAGCATCGGCATCAGCACGATGGTGAAGAGCCACGCGTGCCAGCCGCGACCTCCGGACATCACGAGGGTCTCACCGGGCTCGAGCGGAAGTGGGGGCGGCATCGACATGCCGGCCTGACTCCGGGCTTGCGACGTGGTGTGCAAACCATTGGCTGTGCTTGGGAATGCCCCTCACCCCGGCCCTCTCCCCGCTTCGCGGAGTCAGGGGCGGCGGAGGACGACGCCGTGTGCTCCGACGAGGAAGAGACCGTCCGCGTCGTCGACGGCTCCGGCTGTGAGATCGACCGTCGTGACGTCGGGCGCCGCGTCAGACCAGTTGCCCGCCACACGCCGGTAGAGCGCGCCCGTCGTCCCGACCGCCCACATCGTCGAGCCGTCCGCGATGAGGCCGAGGAAGGGTTCGAGTCGCACCGCGCCCATCACGTTCTCGAAGTTCATCGTCGTGCCGGTGCGCTTCAAGATGGTGCCTTCGTCGGTGCCGACCAGCAGATCTCCATTCGACGCGAACGCCGCCGAGGTGAGCAGGTAGCGCATCGTGCACGGCGGCCCCGCGGTGAAGCTGTCGTCGGTGAGGCCGAAGCTGAACGTCGCGCAGTGGTCACCAGCGACCACGAGTTCCTGCGCGGCGCCGCCCGACTTCTTGAGCGCCATCGTCAGCGGCATGAACGCGGGCGGCAGCGCGATGGAGCGCCACATGCCCGTCGCAAAGTTCTTCTCGAAGAGGTGCGACTCGCCGAGCGCCCACAGCCGCGTGTCGTCGAGCATCACGCTCGAGAGGTTCTCGATGGTGAGGCCGACCGCGTCGAAGACCCACGTGCCGTAGCGGCGCAGCATCACCGTGCCGCCGTCGCCGACGGCGTAGATTTCGCCCGCATTGCGCGCGGCGATGGAGCGGAGTGATTGCGTGGTGGTCACTCCGAGCGCGTCGACGCTCCACACGCCGTTCTGCCGGCGCACGCGCGTGCCGTTTTCGCCGACCGCGAAGAGCCGCCCGCCGCCGATGCTCGTCACCGCGGTGAGGTTCTGCGTGAGCGGCCGTCGTCCTCCGCGCGCGAAGAAGGGGCGCGAGGTGAAGAGACCGTTGCGGTACCAGATGCCTCCGTGGTCGCCGGTGAAGATGACGGTGTCGTCGGCCGGTACCCACGCGGCGGTGAGGCCCGTGTCGGGCACCTGAACGATTTCCTGCACCGCGTCCGTGCGGCGGATGATGGCTGTGCCGTTGTCGGCGATGGCCACCGCGGTGCTCATGCTCGCGATGCCGTCGTTGTACGCGGTGATGCCCACCAGGTTGCCCGTCACGTTCGGGAGGTTGCCGCGCGTCCACGTTCCACCGCGGCCTTCGAGCAGCGTGCCGTTGGGCCCGACCGCGTAGACGGTGTTGGTGTACGTGTCGCCGAACAGCGCGTTGATGGTGACCGTGGTGTTGGTCGTCGCCGTGGTGCACGTCGGCGGGAGCGTCGCCGCTTCGCACTTCACGATGAGCCCGTTCTCGCCGCCGAGGAAGATTTGCTGCAGTGAGAAGAGCGAGGTCACCGAGGTGAAGGGCACGTTCACGCCTGTGGCGTAGCCGGTCCACGTCGAGCCGCTGCGCACGTAGACCTTGCCGTCGGAGCCGCTGGCGAACGCGCGCGTCGAGTCACACGCCACGTCGGTGAGGAGCGTGGTGCTGCCGACGCTCTCTTCGTTCCACGTTCCGCCGGAGCGGTGGAAGACGGTGCCGCCTTCACCGGCCGCGTAGAGGATGGAGCCCTGCCCGCACGACGCGAGGTGCTTCATGCGTTTTCCCGCGGTGGGGCGCAGCTCGTATTCCCACGGGCCGAGCGCGTAGTGGACGATGTTGCCGAGGTCGTCGAGGAGCCAGTAGCTGCCGCGCAGTTCTCCCGCGATGTCGATGAAGCGCTGACCGATGGGCGTCGGGCTTTCCCAGGTGAGCTCGGGCGTGATGGAGCCGCCGGTGAGGCAGATGGGCGCTTCGGTGTCGTCGGTGAGCGCGTTGAGCGTGGGGCAGGCGCCGCTCGCGACGCAGATGCGCAGGCCTTCGTTGGTGCAGAGTTGTGCGTCGACGGTGCACGCGCCGGGGCAGGTCTCGACGCAGTCGGCGTTGGAGCCGGCGTTCATGCACAGCGAGCCGCTCGGGCAGGTGGTGAGCGTGTTGAGCCACTCGGGGCAGACGCCGGTGGAGCTGCAGGTCTCGATGCCGTTGTTCGCGCAGCGACGCGCGCCGAGCGTGCAGGTGGTGGTGCACGAGAGGGCGGCGACGCAGGTGCCGCTCATGCAGCTCAAGTTTCCCGAGCAGGAATCGCCGCAGCACTTCTGCGTTTCGCCGCCGCACGCTTCGCAGAGGTCGGCCGCGGAGCAGAGCGCTCCGGTGTCGCAGGTCGACGAAGCGCAGCACGGCTGGCCGGGCGCGCCGCAGAGTTTGTTGGTGATGCCGCCGCAGGCAGAGAGCGCGAGGAGGAGAGGAAGAAGTCGCATCAATTGTCGGGGTGAGGGTGAAACTGTATCTAGAAAGCGCGACCCGGACTGAACTTCAGGTCCACCCTCACCCCAACCCTCTCCCTCGCGGGAGAGGGGGGACGTTTGGTATGCGCGCGCGCATGTTTCGTTCGTGGCTGGTGTTGGCGCTGACGTTGGTGGCCTGCGGTCCCGCTGCAGAAATGGACGCGGGCACCACGATTCCGGACGCGAGCACGATGATCGACGCAGGAACTCCGGACGCAGGAACTCCGGACGCGGGAACTCCGGACGCGGGAACTCCAGACGCAGGAACTCCAGACGCAGGAATTCCAGACGCGGGAACTCCAGACGCGGGCCTCGTCGTCACCTGGAAATTCCCGAGCTGCATGGGCCCCGCACTTCCGCTGCAGCGCTCGGGGCAACTGCTCTACGTCGACGCGACGCTCGGCACCGGCACCACCGCGCAAGCCGCCGCGTTCCTCATCGACTTCGGCAGCACGAATTCCTGGGTCGACCTCGGAGCCTTCTCGCAACCCGCGCAGCTCTCGTGCACCGCGACGACGTGCACCTACGCCGACTTCGACTTCTTCGGCTCGTGGGGCCAGGTCACGCTCCTCACCTCTGACTTCTCGCAGTTCATGGGGCCGCCGCGACAGGCCGGCATCATCGGCACCGACTTCCTCAGCGTGCGTCCGACGACCATCGACTTCGTCACGCGGCGGATCATCTCTTCGCCGGCGAGCTCGTTCTGCACGCCCGCGCAGCTCGAAGACGCCGGCTTCGTCGGCATGCCCTCGACCGGCTTCTACGTGAACAACCTGAACAACCTCCTGCCGCTGAGCACCATCGTTCAAGACGCGGGGCCGGGCACGACGGTGCCGAACGTGCCGACGTTGCTCCTGCGACTCGACGGAGTGGTCGCGTACGCGCAGCTCGACACCGGCTTCGACGACGCGGTGGTGCCGAACTCCATCAACATCAACGTGCCGTTCCTGAACGAAATCCTCATGCGCGCGCCGACCGCTCTCGTGCGCAGCCCCGCCATGGACCTGCGGCTCACCACCTGCGTCGGAGTCGACGAGCCGGTCACCGCCTGGCGGCTCGCGAGCGGCCACTCACTCGAGTTCGTCGGCCTCGACGGAGGCACCGGCCACCGCATCTCGAACGCCGTGCTCTTCGCGAAAGAAACGCCACCGGCCGCGCGCGTCTGCGGCGGCATCGGCACGTGGAACGCGAACGGCGCGCAGGTCGCGGCTTCGCACTACTTCTCGGCGGGCGCGGTGGTGTTCGACCCGGTCCGCTCGACGGTGTGGATGCCGCAGTAGCGTGCGCCTGACGTTTCCGTGCACTCGGTGTGAGACGTTGGTGTCTGGCACCGCATGACCGCTCCCTTTGCGTGGCATGCGACGGCGCCGGTGTTCGTCACCGCCGATGAGAACCTCGTGCTCGGGTACGACTCGGCTGATCAGGGGCCCACGTGGCTGACGCCTGCTCCGTCGAAGGTGTTGCAGGTGGTGATGAGCGCCGACCGCGTGCACGCGCTGTGCGAAGGCGGCGTGATTCTCGAACTCGCGCTGAAGAACGGCGAGAAGCTGTCTTCGCAGACCGTCGAGGGCGCGCGCGACATCGTGCTCACGTCGAGCGGAGCGCTCGCCATCGTCACCGCGCAAGGCGTGATGTTCGAAGCGACGACCTTGAACGTGCCCGATGCGGTGCACGCTGCGTTTTCCGGCGATGGAAGACAGGCGGTCGTGGTGAACGGGCAGGGCGTGCTCAAGCTGTTCGAGCTGCCTGGCGCGACTGAGGTGCGCTCGCTGGCGATTGATCAACCGGCGAAGGCGACGCTCGCGTATTGGAACCCGCTGGGGCCGTGCTGGCTCGTCATCGCCGGCACGCACGTGAAGAACGTGAAGGCTGACCTCACTGGCCTCGACATCTTCGTCTCGTTCGAGTCTCCCTTCGGAGCTCTCGCCGTCGAGCGCACGGGCCGCATCGTCGCCGCGCGCGCGGGGAAGTCGGCGCTCGTCATCGGCTTTCCGAAGCGCGAGAGCATCAGCAGCCTGACGTACTTCGAGGACAAGAACCCGGGCGGCGTGGGCTTCGGCCCCGGCTCGTGGGTCGGAGTGGCCATCGGCAACGGCGACGCGAACACCGTCGACATGACGCAAGAAGGCGTGTGCCGCTCGGACCCGCATCCCGGGCGAGTTCGCAATCGGTGGATGTTGTCGGTCAGCGTGAAGCCGGCCGCGTATCAGCAGGTGCTCGCGCGGCCTGGTGCTGGTGGCGTCGCAGCCACGAGCGCTCCACCGCCGCCTTCGGGTTGGGTCGGGCCCTCGCAGCCCGCGGCTCCCTCCGCGCCTCCTGCTTCGCCTGCGAGCGCCGCACCGAACAACACGCTCAAGGTGGTGGGCATCGTCATCGCTGCGCTGGTGGCGCTCTGTCTGGCGTGCACGATTCTCGGTTCGTTCGCGAAGTGACTCGCTAGGGTTGCCGGCCATGGCGACCACCAAGAAGCCGGCACCTCCTCCGCCGTCGAAGCTTCCCGCAGGCAAGTCGACCTTCGCGAAGCCGCAGCTCGACTCGAACCACGACGGGCCCGAGCATCGCCAGTTTCCGCGCGCGCAGATGACGGTGCCGTTTCGTCTGTGGGTCGGCGACGGAGAGGACCTGAGCTTCGAGGCCACGTTGCGCTCGGGGAACGTGTCGGTGAGTGGGGCGTTTCTCTCGTCGACGTTCTTCCTGCCGGTGGGGACCGAGGTGCGCTGCAGCTTCGCGCTCGACCCCGCGGAAGATCCCGTGCTCGCCCGTGCGCAGATCATTCGCGTTGATCAGGCGAACCCGAGAGATCCCAACGCGCGCAGCGGCATGGCGCTGCGCTTCGTCGAGTTCTTCGAGCAGAGCGAAGTGACGCTCGCGCGCTTGTTCCTCGGAGTTCGCCTCGAGGCGTTCGCGAAGGAATACCTGGCCAGCAAACGTGCGCGCGCGCTCAACAGCGAGCTCGATCGCTGCGTCGACGCGCTCGCCGCGTGGGAACTGCAGAAGGTCACGTCGACCAGCAGCCCGTGGGCCGCCGACTGAGCGCGCTGTCAAATGCACCAGACGGTGCAAACCCGCAGTGTCAATTCTGCAAGACAGGTGTGAGGTCGTTGAGCACAGCGGTGGAGACTGGGATCAACACCGCGCGATCGAGCCCGTTGAAGTTCAGAACACCCGAGCTGACCCAGGCGGGGCACTGCCGCGCGTCGAGCGAGAACCCTGATCCGCCCGAGTCGCCGAGGTTGATCATCTGGTCGCGCTGAGGCGACGCCAGCAGCGCCTTCTCGCGCCAGCTGGTCACGTAGAAGTCGCCGGACTGCAGCTTTCCCGGAGCACGACCCTGGTCGAGGCCGTAGCCGAAGATCGTCGCGCGTTGGTCCACACCGCTCGAAGCGCACGCGTCGAAGACCTCGCCGTCGCCCGCGGGGAGGAGCGCGACGTCGTTCCCGAACAGATTGAGACACTCTCGGTAGTCCTCTCGTCGTGAGCACTCGAAGAAGTTCTGATCGACCAGGGCCGACTCCGCGGTGATGGCCTTTCGATCGACGAAGAGATCGCGACGAAGGGTTCCGTTCTTGTGGAGCAGGCAGTGTGCGGCGGTGAGAAACCAGCGCTTCCCGTCGTGGCGCACGCGCGTGGCCGTACAGACGACGGCGCCGGTGCTCGAGACGATGGGCACGATTCGACTTTGCTCTGGCGCCCATTCCGGAACCTCGTCGCCGCGGTCGATGAACTCGGGTCCGCGCTCGGTCGGATTGAGGTCTTCGACCGCCCAGGCGTGCCTCCACTTCAGGCGAACGTCGACGAGGTGGCGAAAGTCGCTCACGGCCAGAGCGACCCGCGCACCCGGACCGACGGTCACGCTCCCTTCTGTGCCGGTCTTGCACTTCACCTCGCCGCGGTGGTGCACCACGACCGTCACGGGTCGCTCGGCTTCGAAGCGCATCACGGCCACGCGATCTTCCGCGCCAACCGTGATGAACGCAGACCGGTCGAAGAAGAGCGCCGTCGAGGAACAGTCTCTCAGGAGCACGCGCTGCGGCCCACCCGCGCTCGCTTCTTCAGGGAGCGCGCCCCACAGCAGCGCCACCAGCGCGAAGGTCACTTGCCTTCGCCCTTCTGCACCTCGTGCTGATTGGCCAACTCGGTGAGGTAGTCAGCGAGCGGAATCTGGAGGCTGAACAGGAACGCGTTGAACGGAGCGTGGTGACCCTCGGCTCCGAGCGGAATGGTCGAGAAGAAGCGGCCGAAGTTGAAGCTGAGATCGATCAGCCGGTACACGTTCACCGACACGCCCGCGAGGAAAGCCCAGCTGTCGCGCGCCGTTCCGTTGATCTGGAGCTTGTAGAGCAGGCCTGAGGTCGCCAGATGCGGTCCGACGAGGAGTTGCTTGCTGACCGCGAAACGCCAGCCCACTCCGAGTTCTTCGTGAATGGACGCGAGGGTGTCGGCCATTCCCTTGCTGCCGTCGTCGTCGAGCTTCACGGGGAGCATGAGGCCGGTACCGACCGTCGCTCGCACGTAGAAGCCCGGGCGCTTCGCATCGACGACGCGAGACACCATCTGAGAGAGCAGCGCCGTGGCGTCGAGATCGATTCCGATCTTCGACGTGCTCGATTCTTTGAGCGCGCCCGGCAGCGAATCGAAGAACGCTCGCAGGACCTGCTCGACGATCGCGACGCTGGTGTAGACGCCCGAGGTCGTCCCGGTCGGTTCCTTCGGGAAGACCTCTGCGACCCACTTGCTCAACGCGTTCGAGAGCGCGCTCGCGAGCTGAATGATCTGTCCACGGTCGACCGGCTTTCCCTGCGCGATGGCGAAGACGATCTTCGCGAGCAGCAGTTGCGTCGGGGAGATCTTCTGCAGCTCGGTCTTGAGATCCTTGAGGTCGACGTCTCCGCTGGTCGAGAGAATCGCCTTGAGGTCAGTGCGCAGCGTCGCCGTGAGGAGTTCTCGCTCGCGCTGACAGGTCGCGGGCGCGCGGCCTCGGGTGACCTCGTCGACGATGGTGCGCAACTTCGCGAGGTCCTTGTTGGTGCTCGGCGTGCTGTTCGTGCCGACGCAGGTGTTGAGCGCCTGGTTGAGCGACATCGCGCGATCGATCGCCTCCTCCTCGAGCACTGACCAGGCCGAGACGGCGTCCTTCATCAGCACGCTGACCGTGCTGCATTCGGTCGAGCGGTCGGGCACGTCGGTCGAGAAGCCGAGCTTCGAGAACACCGGCGTGGTGGCGAAGGCCGAGTAGGCCGAGTCGAGGAGGAACTCTCCTTTGCAGTCTTTGTCGGCTTTCCCCTCGTAGAAGGCCGCGAGCCAGCTGGTGAGCGTCACGCGGAGAAAGGAGAGCATCACGCTCTGCCGCCGCGTCTCGGCGTCGCCCGAGTTGACGACGATGGTGGCGAGCGTGCCGAGAAAGTCTTTGACCGCGAAGGGCACGGTGACGTCTCCGAGCGCATCGCGAATCGCCTCGCGCGTCACCGCCGCCAGCCGCTGCTGCACGAGCGCGATGACGACTGCGCTGTCGAGTGGGCTTGCCTCGAGCGACGTGCGCCGCAAGCTGTCGGTCGTCGGACTGGTGTCCACGTTGGCGCTTCGGATGATTTGCATTGCAGGCGTGGCGGTGGACGCGGGCTGCACCGCCGGCGCGGCAGCTGGAGCGAAAGGCTTGGTGGTCTTGCTGACTGTCGAACAACCGAACGCAACGAGCGTGACGGCGAGGCAAAGCAATCGCATGGGGTCCCCTGAAGTGAACGACTGGCGGGCGCTGTGCGAAGGCCGTGCCGCTCACTTCCGCTCGGGAGGACAGGAGTCAGTGTCAAATCCGCAAGACACCCTCGGACCGACGTGATCGGATTCCCGTTCGTGGATGCGATGAACTGCATCATCGGTGACGCGCTTCCGGCCGGAGCCGTTCGTCGCTTCGGCTCGAACCGCATGCCGATTCCCGTGACCAACGACTCCGTAATGGTCGTCGGCGACGAGGGAAACACGTTGCTGCTCCGAGGCCGAGGCTGGCTCGCTGCGTACGAGAAGAGTCAGCTCGTCGCCGTGCTGCGTGAGAACTGCTCAGCCGCGGTCCAGTCGCGCTGTGGAGTCGCGTTCCTCAGTCTGAAGCTCGACGGTGAAGCCACCCACACGTTGGTCCGCTGGTCGCTCACGACGGGAGCGCTCACGCGAGTGTGCGAGCTGCCTGCCGGCGCTTCGAGCCTCGGCACCAACGCCGATGCGTCGCGGATCGCCGTCGTTGCGCAACAGCGAGTGCGACTGCTCGACGGCGCGGGCGCGCTGCTGTGGGAACGCGAAGTCGAAGAGCCGCAGAGCAATTCGATGGTCGTCGAGAACGACGCCGTGACGCTGTTCCGCCACCAGACCGACGATGACTACCCGGAGGAATACGAGCGCGTGCGCGTCACGCGTGCCGCTCCGATCGAGCGCGAGAGCACGGGCACGCACCCGTCCTGGTATCCGCGGAACACGTCGACGCGACGCCAGTACACGCGCATCGGGCTCGGTGAGCTCGCGATCTCCCGCGACGGCACGCGCGTCGCTTCGGCGCGCGAGCTGTGGACGCGCGAAGGCGTGTCGATTCCCATTCCCGAGTTGCTCGATTCGTCCGAGTCGTCGTCGTGGGGCGGCGAGTATCAGGTGTACAGCCTCGCATTCGACGCTGCGGGAGAGTTGCTGCGAATTTCCGGGCGCAACGCGAACCGGCTGCTCGAAGGCTTCACGACGAACCGGCGCGACTGGCTGGACTCGACCACGTTGCTGATTCCGTGGAGCGATCGCCTGATCACCGAGCGCAACGGCGAGATCGTCGTCGGCGATCGCGTGCTCGCGCGCGTCGCTCAGCGTCCGCGCGTGAATCGTTCCTTCGACGGTTCGACCATCGCGGTGAACATCGGCACGCAGGTGTCGCTCTTCGACGGCTTCGGGGCACCGCTCGGGACCATCGACGCTCCTTCGGAGTCGCTCGCCGTCGTCGCACCGCAAGGCCGCGCAGTCGCGTGCTGGTCGGGCGGCGGCTTCGTGATTCTCTTCGCCGATGGCTCGCCGTCGCTCGAACTCAAGTTCACGCAAGTCCCACCGGCGTTTTCGCTCGATGGCTCGCTCGTCGCGCATGTGAGCGATTGGTTCCTGCGCGTGACGGATCTGAAGACGCGCAAGATGCGACAGGGGCCGCAGCTCACGAGTCCGATCGTCGGTCTGATGTTCGGTCCCGACGGCAACCTCTTCACGGCTTGCAGCGACGGAAGAGTTCTCGAGTGGGCTGAGCTGATCAGACCGTGAGCAGAGTCAGCGGGGAAGGGCGACGAGTCGCCCGGGAAAACCGAGATCTCGCAGCGCCCACAACCGCGCCGGCACGTCGTCGAGGCCGATCAGTTCGACAGTCGCCTTCACGCGCCCGGAGAGCAGCAGACTCAGCCCCTCGTCGAGATCTCCGCGAGCGCCGAGCAGACCGCCGGTGATGGTCAACCCGCGCCACACGAGCTCGGCGACCGACAAATCGATTCGCCCCGTCGGCGACGAACCCGTCAGCGCCAACCGCCCGCCCGGAACCAGAATGCGCACCGCGCGCTGCAGCGCCTGCGTCGACGGAGTGCACACCACCGCCGCGTCCACATTCCCGTCGAGCGCCGACGCACCGAGCTCCTTCGCGAGATTCACGCGCTCCGGGTCGGCGTCATCAGCGAACACCTTGTGACCGAGTGCCTTCGCCACCTGCACCACCAGATGCCCGACGCCACCGACACCGAACACCGCCACGCGCGAGCTCTGCACCAGATGCAGCGAGCGCACGGCTCCCACTGCCGTCCACAGTGAGCCGCCGACCAGCGCGAGCGACGCCGCGAGCGGCAGCGGCAATGGCTCGGGCAAATCGGGCATGCCCACCGGAACTTCGAGCGGCACCAGACACGCTTCCTGCGTGACGACGTGCGTACCGAGCGCTCCGTCAGAATGCATGCCGCGCCACTTCGCTTCAGGGCAGCGGCGCCATTCACCTGCGCGACACCACGCACAGATCAGACAACAACTCTCGAGCGGAGTGACGAGCACGCGCTCACCCGGCCGCAGCTTCGTGTGCCGCCCGACCGCCTGCACCACGCCGACCGCTTCGTGGCCCGGCACGAGCGGCAGCCGCGGCGGAGCGTCGAGCGTGAGCAGATTCCAATCGAGCTGACCCAACGCGCACGCCTCGACGCGCACCAGCACCTCGCCGTCGTTCACCGGAGCCAGCGGCATGTCGATCAACTCGACCGCTTCTTTCGGCTTCTGCAGTTGAACGATGCGGGCCACTCGCGCTCTCCCTACTGCCAGCTCACGTGCATGTACACGCTCGACCCCTCGTAGTTCGCGTGCGTGAGCGTGCCGATCTTCCCGGTGAGCTCGAACGCAAAACGGAACACGCCGCGCCAACCGATGTGCACGGTGTGCGCCGGAGGCTCGGGGTACGTCACCTTCACGATGCCGCGGTTCTCCCCGTTCGCTTCCCAGCTCGTCGTCACGCCGCGCGTCGCGACGCGAGAGAGGTCCTGCATGCGCGAGAAGATGGTGGCGGGCGAAGACCCGGAGAGCGTCAACGCGATGCGCACCACCGGCAACAACACGCGGCTCAGCGACTCGCGCGTCATCACGTAGTTGAGCCGATCGAGCACGTCGTCGCCCGAGCCCTTCACGATGGCGGCCGACACGGCCTGCAGCAGCGCTCCCGGCAGCCACCGCTTGGACTGCAGGTCGACCAGCTGCATGCGCACGCGAAGGTCGAGGTGGGGCTGCGCGCCTTCCCAGGCTCCGACCTTCTTCGCCGCCTCGATGAAGGCGTGCAGGTGGAGGCTCGAAACTTCGTAGGGCACGGCAGGCACCGAGTCAGTATGAGGCACGCGCCATGAGTGACAAGTCAGCTTTCATCACCCGCGCCATCACCGCGTACGCCAACATCCTCGTGAAACACCCCGGGCGGGTCTTGCTGGCGCTCCTCGCCGTCGGAGCCGTCACGACGTACCTCGCGACGCAGCTGACCATCGAGTCTGATCAGCTCTCGTTGATCAGCCAGGACCTCCCCGAGGTGAAGGAGGTCAAGCGCGTCATCGACATGGTCGGCGGCGCTGGCTACCTGCAGCTCGCGTTGCGCGGCAACGACGAGAAGGCGCTCAAGAAGTTGGCCGACGACATCAACGACACGCTGCTCGCGGCGAAAGACGAGAAGACCGGCGAGCCGCTGGTGCGCTTCATCACCTACAAAATCCCCATCGAGTTCGTGCAGGAGAACATGGTCCTGTTCATCCACACGGAGGATCTGATCGAGGGCAAGAAGCGCATCAACGCGTACTTGAAGGATCAGCTCCGTCGGAACAACCCGTTCTACATCGAGCTGCGCAAGACCGAGCCGGTGAAGCTCGACCTCACCGATCTCGTGAACAAGTACTCCGCGATCGGGAAGAAGAGCATTCGCGACGACTATTACATCAGCGACGACAAGCAGATGATCATGATCCTCATCAAGCCGATGTGGAACTCGACCCAACTGCAGAAGACGCAGGGGTTGATCTCGGCGATGACGGGCTCGACCGAGATGGGCACCACGCTCACCAAAGGTCTCATCTACGACGCCGCGCAGAAGTCGGGAGTGCAGGTCGTCGAAGACTACGAGCTGATGGGCGACTCCAAGAAGGTCGCGTTCGGTTTCACCGGTTCGTACAAGACCAACGTCGATGACTCGGTGGCGATCATCGACTCGCTCGACGACATCACCATCACCTCGCTGGTGTTGATCGCCATCGTCATCGCCGTCTTCTTCCGCCGCTTCTGGCCCACCATCATCGTGCTCAGCGGCACCGTGCTCGGCACCGCGATGACGCTCGGCTTCGCGAAGATCACGCTCGGTCAGCTCAACATGGTGACCAGCATCATCGCCGCCATCCTGCTGGGGTTCGGGATCGACTACGGCATTCACTTCACCTACCGCTCGCGCATCGAGTTCGGCACCGGCAAGCCGTGGAACGACGCGATTCGTGACGCGTTCATCAACGCCGGCCGCCCCGCGCTCATCGCCGCCATCGTCACTGCCGGCTCGTTCTTCGTGCTGCTCGTCTCCGAGTTCCGCGGCTTCTCGCAGTTCGGTTTCCTCGCGGGCTTCGGCACGATGATCACCGCGTTCGCGTTGTTCTCGTGGTCTCCGGCGATTCTCGCGCTCGCGGGCCACTACAACCCGACGTGGCCGGAGAAGTTGACCGGTCGCATGACGCCTCCGTCGGCTGAGCTCGAGAGCGGCGCGAAGAAGTTGCCGAACCCCAAGCTGCTGCTCGCCGGCTCGCTCGCGGTGGTCGCCATGGTGTGCGCGTTCGCCGTGCCGTGGACCGACTTCCCGATTCCGAAGGACCGCGAGATGACGATGCTCGAGCGGCTCCAGGGCGGCGTGCGCTTCAACTACAACACCCGCGCGCTGATGCCGGTTGATCAGCCGAGCGTGAAGCTGCAGGACGAAATCAACCGCCGCTTCCGCATCAGCTCCGACCCCATCGCCGTGTACACGAAGGACGTTGCGGGCGCGAAAGACATCTGGGACGCGATGACCGACGACCCGGACCACAACTACAACGTCGACCCGTCGAAGTACCCGACGGTTGATCAGGTCGTCAGCATCTACACCTTCACGCCGCCGCCGCTCACCGCTGAGGCCAACGCGAAGGTGCTCGCTGAGTGGCGAGAGGAACTGAAGGACATCGACGTGAAGTCACTGCCGCCCGAGATGCAGGAAAAGGCGGAGTTCTTCATGAAGGTGCTC
Organism: Archangium sp.; assembly: GCA_047600485.1. GTDB lineage: Bacteria > Myxococcota > Myxococcia > Myxococcales > Myxococcaceae > Archangium_A. The sequence continues at coordinate 6,625,349 of JASGKS010000001.1, read as the reverse complement.
GAGAAGAAGCCCTTCGACGTGAACGGCGTGCCCGAGGTCTACGCGTCGCAGTTCCGTCACCTCGCGACGACCAGGCCCGAGAACCACGGCTACCTCACGTTCCTGTACCCGAAGGTCGATCTCTGGGACGGCAAGAACCTGCTCACGTTCGCTGATCAGACGCGCGTCATCAAAGGCAAGAGCGGCGCTGAGTACCCGTCGGCCGGTCTCGCGATTCTCTACGCCAAGCTCGCGCGCATCGTGTTGTGGGACGGCAAGGTGACGGTGCTGCTCGCCGCGCTGTGGATTCTCATCATGCACTACCTCGATTTCCGCTCGGTGAAGCTGGCGCTCGCGTCGGTGATTCCGCTCGGAGTCGGCCTGCTGATGATGCTCGGCATGCTGTCGATGCTGAACAGCCGGCTCAACTTCATGAACCTCGTGATTCTGCCGATTCTGCTCGGGTTCGGAGTGAGTCACGGCCTCTACCTGTTGCATCGTTTCCTCGAGGGCACGGCGCCACTCGTCGCGTTGCGCTCGGTCGGAGGTGCCGTCGCGAGCTCGACGCTCACCGCCATCGCCGGCTTCGCGTCACTCGGGTTCGCGCATCACCTCGGCCTGCGGAGCATCGGCTTCGTCGCCTGTCTGGGCCTGGGCACGACGCTGCTGGTGAGCTTCACCGTGCTCGCGAGCGTGCTGCAGATCATCTACGACGCGCAGGGCAAGCAGAAGCTGGGCGAGACGAAGGGCTGATCAGAGCTTCGCGCCGAACCACGAAACGCTCAGCACCAGCTCACCGCGCACCACCGCGTTTCCGGCGAGCACGATGTCGGCTCCGATTTTCGCCTGCGCACTGAAGCCGAAGTCGCCGAGGCGCAGGTTGAGCCCAAGCACGCCGCGCTGAGGGAATCGGCCGAGCGCCGCGTGAAAGAAGAACTCCGCGCCGCTCTCGAGCGCGAGGTCGACGGTGAAGACCTTTCCTCCGAGCGAGAGCGCGAGCATGCCGTGCGGGCCGACGCCGACGTCCTGGCCTTCAGGCACGACGTGCGCCACTCCGACGAGCGTGGCCGAAGCGGTCGCGAAGCCGGTCGTCGTGAATTGCCAGCTCCGGCCGCCACGAAGTTCGAGCGTGCGATCTCGAAACGCGTAGAGCGCCTCGACCGTCAGCGCCTGGCTCTTCACGTCGGGAACGATGAGGCCCACGCCGAACGACAGGTTTCCGCCCCACGCCTCGAGCCGCACTTCCGGCGCCAGCCGACCGCGCGCCGTCAGCCAGCCACCTTCCGCAAACGCCGGAGCCGCCACCAACACCAGCAACAGGCTCGCGCGCGTCATCGGACCTCCACGGTCGCGCCGCCGACTTGATTGAACGCCGCCTTGTTGACCGTGCCGTCCGACAGGGCCGAGTCGAGGAAGGCGAGCAGTGCCTGCGCGATGCGTGTGTGTGCAGTCTCGAGCGAAAGGGTCGGCGTGCATCCCTTCTGCTCGTCTTCCTTCTGGCTGTCGGTGAACTGGTAGTGCGTCACGCCATCGAGGGTCACGAGCGCGGTCGGACTGGGGAGCTTCGCCCAACCGCTCTGCACGTCGGCCAGTCGCGCAGAACAGTCGAGCGTTCCAGCGAGCGAGAGAGACGGGCGCGCGAAGGCAGGCAACTTCGAGTCGTCGGCGGTGTCGGGGTAGCCGGCCTCGAGCACCACCGCCTGGAAGTCGCCCTCGAGCGCGAGCTTCATCGCCGACACGCTGCCGAGGCTGTGGCCTGCGACGGCGATTCGGTTGGCGTCGACGGCTCCCACCAACACCGAGCCGCTTGGAGGCGTCACCAACAACGCGCGCGCAGCCTGGTTGGCGTCGAGCGAGAAGAACGCGAGCTGCCACTGATTCTCGGCGAGCGCGACGACGTAGCCCGCCTTCGCGAGCTCGATGGCCTGCCACTCGTAGCGAGACGTGGCCACGAAGCCGCCTTGCACGAAGACCACCGCGGGCAGCGATTTTCCGCGGAGCGAGCCGTCGTCGTTGGCGGGGAAGAGGACCGTCACCTCGACGAGGTCGGAGCCGGCGGCGCGGGTCTCGAAGCGCGCGCGGCCCACTCCGTCGGTGACTGATTCAGCGGAGCGCGGCGCCGCCAGACCACAGCCGAGCAACGCGAGCGTGAGCAGCGGAGCGAGACGCTTCATGCGTCGGTGTTCTTACTGCGGTGCGCACACGCCGTCCGTCTTCGACAGCTCGCCGCGGTGCATCGGGCTGCACACCAGGCCCGGTGCGCAGCCTTCGGTCGAGCCGATCTTCACGCACGTGGTGAGACACGCAGGGAGTTCGCCGAGGTTGGCGCACTGTTTTCCGTCGGCGCAGTGATTCGACGGGCCACACGCTGCGAAGCAGCCCTCGGAGCCGAGCGCGTTCACGCACCAGCTCGGCTTGCTGCCGCGGGCTCGCGTCGCGCGTTCGTGCGCCTCGATGGAGCGCAGCCCGCGGCGTTGCTGTTTGTAGATGTTCGACAACGACTCGAGGATCTCGATGGTGAACGGGTGCGAGGGCCCGAGCGCTTTCGTCGCCGCGACTTCGGCGCGTTCTTCGAGACCGCTCACTTCGGGTGACGAGCCGATGCGCGAGAAGAGCAGCCCAGCGAGGTTGTGGAGCGTGGTGGCGGCTCCGACGGTGTCGAGCGCGTCCGCGTCTTCGTAACGACTGAGCGCCTCGCGGTACCGACGCTCGGCCTCGACGTACTTGCCGGTGAAGCGCGCGAACGCGGCGAGGTTGTTGAGCGCGGACGCGACCTCGAGCGTGGTGCCGTTCGTCTCTGTCAGCTCCAGCGCACGTCGGGCGAACCCTTCGGCCTTCGCGAAGTCGCCGTCGATCATCACCTCGCACCACGCTTCGATTTGCAGCACGCCGCCGAGCTCTTTCGCGTTCGGACCGAACAGCTTCTCCGCGCGCGCGGCTTCTCTTCGAGCGCGGTCGTAGAGCCCGACGATGCGGTGAATGCGCGCCAGGTCGAACACGCGCTCGGCGAGCACGCGCTGGTCTCCTTCCTTTTCGGCGCGCGTGACGAGCTCTTCGTAGAGCTTCGCGGCGAGGTCGTAGCGCCACTCGGTCTCCGCGCGGTGTGCGAGGTCGGTCAGCGTGAGCGTCTGCTCGTGACCGTCGGTGCGAGGCGCCGCGTCGATGAGCGCCGCGAGGTCTTCGGATTTCTCGACGGGTGCAGCAACTGGAGCAGCGCGCTCGACGGGCTTCTCGATCGGCGCCGTCGTGGCGCACGCCTCGAGGAGCAACAACGCGAACGCCATTCTCACGCGCCGCACCGTACTCTTGCCCTTCGTGGCGGGCTGAGGTGTTGAGCCTCGCATGGGTTTCTACGACTACCGCTGCCACGCCACGGGCCTCTCGCTGCGCGCGGAAGACGCGGTCGCCATTCTCGTCCTCGAGGAAACGAAGGGCCGCTGGGTTCCCGCGTCGCTGCCGATGTTCGGCACCTACAACCGGCTCGGCACCATCGACAGCGTCGTCGCCGACTTTCACACCGCGATGATCAGCGAAGGCTTTGCCGCGGCCGTCGAGTCGAAGCGCATCACGATGAAGGGCGAAGCCGGTGGAGGTTGGAAGCGCCCGCGCGAAGACTGGAACGGGCGCCCCGTCACGGGAATCGATCGCGCGTTGTTCACCGTCGAGCGCGCGACGTCTCTGGGCTCATCGGACTTGAAGCTCAGCGGCCGTGCGCTCGACCACGTGCTGCTGCACGCCGGCTTCTTTCGCGCGGCGCTGGCGGCGCTGAGCGCGCCCGAACCTGAAATCAACACCGAGGCGATGCTCGAGCGAACGTTCCCCTTCGAGCCGAGCCGGTGGTTCCTGCGCGAGCTTCCCGAGTTGACCGCCGTGCGTCCGCAGGCGCGCGCGTTGCTCAACTCGTTGCACGCCTGGCGAGAGTTCATCGAGCCGCGCGTGGCGTGGGCTCCGTCGCAGGGCATGGGTCAACACGGAGCGCTCGAGACGCTCGACGGCTTCGCGACTGCGCGCGCGCGTTTCTCCGACGTACCGTGGGCGATGGCCGCGCTCGACGCAGCCCAGAAGGTCGCCGAGGCCGAGAACGACGACCTCCCGAGCGGCTGGCTGCGCAACGCGGAGTGCAGTTGGTACGGCCTCATCATCGACGGCGAGCGCCACGTCTCGTCTTCCGTCGAAGAAGTGCGAGCCAACCTCGAGCAGTACGCCGAGGAACTTCTCTTCGACGAGAAGCCCGAGCTCCTCGTCGTCACGCGCGGGCGCCTCGCGAAGAGCTTCGACCTGAAGCCGCTGCTGTACGTGAAGGCGGGTGCGAAGACCGCGAAGCGCTACTCGCCCGAAGGAGAAGACCTCGTGCTCGAAGACGGCTCGACCATCGTCTTCCTGTGGGACGAAATCGCGTCGGTGTTGCCGTTGCTCGAAGGCGCCCCGCTGCCTGGCGGTTCCGCCGCGACGTTGCGAATCGAGGAACCCAGACCTTCGTGGCTGAACGACACGGAGAAGTACGCCGACGTCATTCACTTCGACGCGTGAGCCGGCCGTTCTCGAGCTTCCACGGCGCTTGCTTCGCGACTGCCTCGAACAGCTCAGCGTTGCTGCGCGAATCAGCAGCGAGCTTCCAGATGACCACGTAGCCGTCGTTTCCGGTGGTCAACAGCTCGGTGTCTCCGGCGAGAAATTCGGCGGTCTGAGAAGGCCCGCGCCACGAGCGCAGCAGCTGCCCGCTCGTCGCGTCGTGCAGCAACGCCACGTGGTCCACTCCGACTGACGCGATGCGCTTGCCGTCGCTCGAGAATCGCGCGCGCACCACGTTGTTGGAGTGCTCCGAGAAATCGAACTGCATCGCCAGCGTGGCCACGTCCCACACGCGCACGCGATGGTCCTGGCGGCCGGCGGTCACCAGTCGTTTGCCGTCGAATGAGAACTCGACGTCGTCGATCCACGTCGCGCTCGCGGTGAACTTGCGCGTCTCGGCTCCACTCGTCGCGTCGATGAAGTGCACCACGCCGTTCCCTTCGGCCACCGCGAGCTGCGAACCATCAGGAGAGAAGGTCAGCGCCGACAACCGGTCCTTCGCGACCTCAGCAGTGAGCAACAGCTTCGCGTCGCGCGCGTCGATGATGCGCACCTTGCCGTCGTAGCAAGCCGTCGCGTAGCGCAGCCCGTCGCGCGTGACCGCGGTGTTGATGATCATGCCCTGATGCGGCACCGGCTCGCCGACCGTGCTCCCGTCGCTCAACCGCCGCACCTTCAAATCGCGAAAGCCCTTCCGCTCGTTCGACACCAACGCCGTGCCCGCGACTTCGCTCACCGCCACCGAGCCCGGCCAGTCACCGACGCCGAACCGCGCTTCGACCTTGCCCTCGCTCGTCAGCACGTTCAGCTGCCCCGTGGAGTCAGGCAGCACGAAGCGGCCGGTCGACGAGACTTCTCCGGGCAACACGGTGGGTCGCGTCTCGTCGCGAAACGGAACGACGCGGTAGTCGAGCACGCCGTCGAGCGACCACACCGCCGCCGAACCATCGAGCCCGGCCGTCAGCAGCCGCATCGAGTCGGGGCTCATCGCGCTGGCGAACAACTTTCCCTCGGGCTGCACGTCGACGGTCGCCAGCAACGCACCGCTCATCACGTGCCACGCGCGCACCACACCTTCCGCGCTCCCGGAGAAGAGCTGCTGGTCGTCGAGCGAAAATGCGATGCGCGGAAAACGCGAATCATCGGGCGTGCGAATGCGGTGCGCGTGTTCCCACGACGGCAGCCGGTAGAAGTGAATCGAGAAGTCGCTCTCCGCGAGCGCGGCCCAGCGGCCGTCGTGGCTGAACGCGATGGCCGCACCTTCCGACTCGAAGTCGCGCAACACGCGCAGCTGCGTGAACGTCGTGCCGTCCCACACGCTCGCGCTGCGGTCCCAGCCCATCACCACCAGCTCTCCACTCGGAGCGAACGCCAGGTACTGCGCGCGATTGGTGTGCTGCACGAGCGTGTGCAACTTCGTCCCGGTCTTCCAGTCGTAGACGCGCACCTCGCCGCTCTGATCTCCCACCACCACGCGCGAACCATCGGGCGTGAAGATGCAGCGATAGGGATTCGGGTCGTCGAACGCCGCCACCTCGCCGAGCGTCTCCACCGACGACACGCGCACCTTGTGGTCGCCACCGCACGACACGAGCAGCTTCGAGTCACGCGAGAACGTGACGTCGTCGAGCCCACGCGCGTGCTGGGTGACGGCTTTGGCGAGCGCTCCGGTTTCGGCGTTCCACAGCCGCGTTGCTTCGTCGTCACCGCCGGTCGCGAGCCATTTGCCGTCAGGGCTCCAGTCGACCGTGACCACGTCCCGCTGCATGCCCACCAGCTCGAACTTCTTCGCGGCGAGCGAGCGCACCGACTGCTCGAGCAACATGCGCAGCGCGGCGTCGCCGGGCGCGCGCTTCAACGCCTCGGCGAAGTACACCGCCGCGCGGCGTGGACGCCCGGCGCTCAACTCGGTGCGGCCCTGCACTTCGAGCAGCGAGCGCGTGCTGGTCTCCGCTTCGCGTCGCAGGCCGGCCTCGCGGAAGGTGGCGAGCGTCGCTCCGAGCGCGGAGAGCACGAGAATCGTCACCGTCGCCAGCGCGAGCGCTCGATGGCGCTGCACCCAGCGCGCGATGCGCTCGGCGAGCGAGTACTCGTGCGCCTCGACGCTCTGCCGCGCGAGGTAGCGGTTCAGGTCATCAGCCAGCGCCTTCGCGTCGCGGTACCGCTCGCTGCGCGCCGCTGACATCGCCTTGCGGATGATGGCGAGCAGGTCTCGGGGCACGCCGCGCGTCTCTTCGAGCGCGAAGTGCTGCACGCCCGGCTCTCCCGAGCGCGGAGTGGCCATCGACGTCGGCTTGCGGCCGCTCACCACCGACGCGAGACACGCACCGAGCGCGTAGACGTCAGCGCGCGCGTCGACGTCGTCACCCGCGGCCTGCTCGGGCGGCATGTAGCCCGGAGTGCCCATCACCGCGCCCGCCCGCGTGAGCGACGCGTCGGTCACCGGCCCGCTCTCGGTCGTGGGAACGGCCTTCGCGAGACCCCAGTCGATGACCACCGTCTCGCCGAATTTTCCGACGAGCACGTTCTCGGGCTTCAGGTCGCGGTGCAGCACGCCCTTGCTGTGCGCGTAGCCAACCGCTTCGGCGACGGCGAGCACGCGCGGCAGCAGTTCCAATCGCGCCTCGAGCGACGGAGTGGACGCGATGACCTCGGCCAGCGTCGAGCCGCTCACCAACTTCATCGTGTAGAAGAGCGAGCCGGTCTGATCAGACACGCCCGCGTCATGCACGGGCACGATGGCCGGGTGCTCCAACTTCGCGGTGGTCAGCGCCTCGTGGAGGAAGCGCTTGCGCGCCGCGGAGTCATCAGTGAGCGATTCTTTGAGCGCGAGCTCACGCCCCAGCTCCCGGTCGTAGACGCGCCACACGCGGCCGAGGCCACCGCGGGCGTGCTCGGTGAGGAACACGTAACGGCTCTGCGCGCGCGTCGGCAGCGACGTCGGCTCCGAGGACGAGTTCGACTCGTCCTTCGTCGAATCGCTGACTTGCGACTCGGCAACCGTCGGTGTTCGCGGGGAGTCGCTCATCCACTCGGGCGCCTACCACGAACACCAGACTGTCACTTCAGCGACACGCGGGCTCTGCTACGCAGCCGTCCCATGCGCACCTCGGCCCTCGTTGTGCTGATCAGCTTCGCGGCTTGCACGAAGTCGACTCCGCCGGGGCCAGACGACGAAGCCGCGCGCGCGAAGATGGCGGAGTGCACGTACGGCCCGGGCGCGATGGCGAGTGAGACGCTCGCTCCGGGGACGAAGGTCGGCGCGCAGATTCCCATCGACCACTTCATCCTCGTGATGCAGGAAAACCGTTCGTTCGATCACTACTTCTCGAAGCTGAATCACGGCGGCGTGCACGTCGCTCCGGCCACCGCCACCAACCCGCTCGCCGACGGTGGCACGGTGATGCGCTTTCACGAGACGCGCTACTGCATCTCCGACGTGAATCACTCGTGGTTCGGCTCGCACCTGCAGTTCGGCAACGGCAAGCACGACGGCTTCGCCATCAGCAACGACCCCGACGGTGAGCGCGCGCTGGGCTACTTCGACGAGACCGACCTGCCGTTCTATTACGGGCTCGCGCGCACCTTCGCGATCTCCGACATGCACTTCGCGTCGGTGATGGGCCCGACGCAACCCAACCGCATCTACTACTGGGCCGCGACGTCGTTCGGCGCCATCCGCAACGGGTTGCCGCCGCTGCAGGTGAACAACAAGCCGACCAACAGTCTGTTCACGAGACTCAACAGCGCGAAGGTCGAGTGGCGTTCCTACGTGAGCGACGTGGCGTCACCCGCGGTGTTCGTCGGGCTGCTGCAGAGCAATGACGACAACTTCAAGATGCTGCCGCAGTTCTTCGTCGACGCCGAAGCGGGCACGTTGCCGCCAGTGTCCATCGTCGAGGCGAACTTCACCGGCGGCGTCGAAGGCGACCAGGACGACGAGCACCCCGCGGGCAACATGCAGCGCGGGCAGCTCTTCACGCGGAGCATCGTCGAGGCGGTCATGCACTCGCCGCAGTGGCCGCGCACGGCACTCATCTTTCTCTACGACGAGCACGGCGGGTTCTACGACTCGGTGCCGCCTCCGAAGGCGTGCGAGCCCGACGACATGCTGCCCGACGGAGACCCGAGCCGGCGCTTCGACCACCTCGGTTTCCGCACGCCGCTCATCGTCATCTCGCCGTTCGCGAAGCGGAAGTACGTGTCGCACGTGCCCGTCGACCACACCTCGGTGACTCGGCTCGTCGAGACGCGGTTCGATTTGCCCGCGCTCACCAAACGCGACGCGAACGCCTGGCCGCTGCTCGACATGTTCGACTTCGAGCACCCTGACGTGTCGGTGCCGGAGCTGCCCGAGGCGGTCATCGACCCCGAGCGCGACGCGCAGTGCAAACGCGATTTCTGACGCGCGGGTGCTGATGTCTCAGGACGTCACGGCCGGTCGGGCGGGGCGGGTCGTGATCACTCGCGCGCTTCGACAGGGGCACAGCGGGTGCACAATGTCCCCGCCATGACCACCATCCGCAACCCCGGGCCGCAGCCGACGACGAGCACGCCGTCCACTCCGAAGACAACGGGCCTCGCGGCGCCGTTGCAGGTTGCTGCTCCGCCGACGGGCGAGCCGGTGTCGGGTTCGAAGATGCGCCTCGAGGTCACCTCGGAGTTCTTCAACAAGAAGGACCGGCCGGTGTCGCTCAGCGGCGCGTTCCGCGGGGTGGCGGCGGGCCCGAACCCCGAGCTGCCGTCGGGGAAGGTTTCGGTCTTCCAGCAAATCGAAGCGGGGAAGATGCAGGCCGGTGCCGAGAAGAAGGCGCCGCCGTTCAGCGCGACCTCGTTCCTCGCGAAGGTGGCGAAGCTGCCGGCCGCCGAGGCGCAGGCCGCGGTCTATGGGTTGAGTGAGGCCGACCGCACCGCGCTGGTGAAGGCCGTGGCGTCGGGCAAGACCGCTCCGAGTGCTGAGGTGGCGCACGCGCTGCTGAAGTCGTCGGCGCCGGCCGAGGTGAACAAGATCGTCCAGGGCCTGAACGACTCGACGCTGAAGGCCGTGTCGAAGCTCGCGAAGACCGAGCCGCTGGTGAGCGTGAACGTCGGCCTGTCCATCGAGCTCGCCGCGCGCACCGACTGGGGCAAGGCGCACAAGAAAGAGGTCGCTGATCTGCGCCAGCGCGCGACGGACCCGACGAAGTTGAGCGGCGGAGAGAAGGGCGGCCTCGGCTCGTTCCAGGACGGGAAGATTCAGTACGCCGACAAGCTGGTGAAAAACCCGGAGGCGCTCGCGGCCGTGCTCGCGCACGAAGTGACGCACGCATTCCAGGGCGCGGGAGCGTCGGGTCCCGAGGGCGAGATTGCCGGCAACATCGTCACCGCGCAGGTGTGGGCGCAGATTGGCGACAAGAACAACTCGCCGGACCCGAGCTTCAACGGTTACGCCGAGGCGTGGACCAACGCCGGTGGCGCAAAGGGCGGCGGCGCGGCTGCGGTTCGTGAGCGCGCGCTGACCAAGTATCTCGAGAACGCGAATCAGAAGGTCGAGGAGCGCAAGACCAACCCCAAGGGCAACGGCAACGCCGACGACACCCTCGAGGCGTGGCAGGCGCAGGCGAAGGTGTTCTCCGACGCGCTCGAGAAGGCGAAGGCGGGGAAGGGCACCGCCAAGCTCGTCGAGGTCGAGGTGAAGAAGAAGAAGTGAGCAAACTCTCCCTCTCCCCCGCAGGGGAGAGGGTCGGGGAGAGGGCCCGTCGAGCCGAGCCGTCGTCACTGCATCGGAGGAGGATCGAGCGGCGACTTCACGCGGCACACCTTCTCATCAGCGCAGCGGAAGTTCGGCAGACAATCCGCGTCGGTGTCGCAGTTCGGCAGGCACACCGAGCGAGTTCCGCCAGCGAAGCAGCTCGACCCCTCAGGGCACGGCTTGCTGTCACCGCATTCACGCGTGCAGATCTCCGCGCGCGAGCAGTAGCCATCTTTCAGCCCACACTGTTCGTGCTTGGTGCACGGCGTGCCGGGGATGGCGAACACTCCGCAGCCGGCGAGGACGACGGCGCAGAGAAGAACCGAGAGCACCCTCATGACTCAGGCCCCATCGAGCGGTTGCCCTTGTATTCCGACGGTCCGTAGATGTCGTAGTCGCAGCTCTGCTCCGCGCACGCAGCGCGCTGGCAGTAACCCGAGACGCACTCCATCAACTTGGTTTCGGGGCAGATGCCGTCTTCCGTCGTCTGATCACTGAACACGCCGCCGTCGGGCAAGCGCTGACCCGGGAGATACGTGTACCGGCAGCCATCTTCGACCTTCACCCAGCAGTCACTCGTCTGCTCACACGTGCGGGTGCAGACCTCAGCGAGCGCACAGACGTAACCCTTCGGACAATTCGCGTTGCGCGGATCACACTTGCCGCCGGCGGTCGAAGGGCACGCCTGGTTCTGGCAAGCCGCCACGCAGAGCAACACGAGCGTTGGAAAGGTGAGCCGCGACACGAGAGCCAACCTACTCGTGTTCTGCGCGCGCGAAAGTCCGTGGCTCGATGGGCCCTCTCCCCGACCCTCTCCCCTGCGGGGGAGAGGGAGTTTCTCGAGTCAGGGGGCGACGAGCTTCTCGGCGTCGGCCCGCGCGCTGCCCATCGGGAACTTCCGCAGATACCGGCGCGCCACCACCGTCGCTTGATCCCGGTGGTTCACCATCAACCACCGCAGCTCCTGCGCCATCGCGGGCTCGGCCAGCGGAGACTCCGGCGCCTTCTGCACGATGCGCTCGAGCATCGCCGCCGCGTCGAGTACCGCGCCCTCGCGCTGCAGCTCGACAGCTCGCTGGAACAAGTCGTTCTGCTCATCGAGCGTCATCGGCTTCTCGACCTTCGCGGGCGGAGGCTTCACCGGCTCGCTCGGCACGTCCTTCACGCCCACGCAGCTCGGCCACACGTCGCCTTCCTCCAGCGTCACTTCTTTCGCTGCGACCTTCACGCGCGCGCTGCCTTCCTGCACGGTGACGCGCACGCGGCCGTCGCAGCCCGCTCCGGTCTCGAGCGACACCTTCGCCTGCCGCACGAAAATCTGCGCGTCGGTGGTGTCGATGCGCAGCTCCTGCTCGTACACCTCAGCCGCCACCTCACCCATGCGCAGCGTCGCCACCGCGCCGTCACCGCTCACGTCCACCCGCGCGCTCGGGCCCTTCACCAGCCGCCCACCGCCGACGATGGCGATCTCCATCGGCGCCGGAGGCGGCACCGGCTGCGTCGTGTCGGGAGACATGCGCTTCATCAGCCACGCCGCTCCGAGCACCACCACCAGCATCGCCGCCGCGCCGAGCAACACCCAGCGCAGTGCTCCCGACGAACGCGTCTCGGGCTCGGTGTCATGCCGCGCCTTCTTCACCTTCGAGGCGGTCTTCGGAGCATTCGCCACGATCGCATCGTCGATGGCGCTCACCAGTTGGTTGCGTACCTCAGCTGCATCGGGCCCCGCCTGGACGGCGTCGGACTGCCGGCGAAGCAGCTCAGCCACCGCCCGGTCGTACGTGGCGTTCATGGCAACACCTCCCGCAGCGCACTGCTCAACGCTTCGTCATGGGCGACCGCTTCGTGCAGCTCCTTGCGTCCCCGCACCAGGCGCGTCTGCGCGTTGGCGACGGTGAGGCCCAGAATCTCGGCGATCTCCTTGAGCTCGTAGCCGTGCACGTCGTGCAGCACGAACACCTGCATGCGCCCGGAGTTGAGGCTCCCCATCACCGACGAGACCTTCTCGAGCAGCTCGCGCTGCGCGGCCACCTGGTGCGAATCGCTCGCCGACGAGAGCGCCGGCACCGCGGTCATCACTTCACCGTCGGCCTCGACCGCGGCGAAGCGGTGCTCGAGCTTCTCGCGACGCAACCGGTGGAACACCACGCGCGCCGTCACCGTCGCCGCCCACGCGTCGAGCGAGCGCACCGTCGGCCGTTCGCGCAGAGAAATGATCAGCTCCACGAAGGCCTGCTGCACGAGATCAGAATGATCAGTCGCGCGCGGAGCCACCCGCTTCACCACCCGCGTCATCACCGTGCGCAGCCGGTCGTAGAGCGCCACCGAGACCCGCCGGTCGCCTCGCGCCACCGCGTCGATGAGCGCGGCGTCGTCGGGCATGTCCGCGACGAGACGAAGTGGCGTGGCGAGCAGCATCAACACGGGTGTGCCTTTCAGCCCCGGGAATCAGGCGGTCACAGCGCCAGCGAATACCCGAGCTCCACGCGCATCCACAGCGGGCCCAACGTCCCCATGTTCTTCGTGTTTCCCATGCCCATCCCCATCCCCGTGCCGTTGGTCGTGCCGACGGGCAGGCCCGCGGTCGTCAGATGGCTCGCCAGCCCGAGCGTGATGCCGTGACCCTCGAAGAAGCGCCACGTCGCGTCGACCGCGATGCGGAACAGCGGCAGCCACACCGTGCTCATCACGTTCTGCTTTCCGACCAGCACGTTCACCATCGCGCCCACGCCCAGCGACAGCCGCGGCACGATGATGGGCCCCACGAAGCGCAGGTTCACCTCGGCCCACGCGCCGCCTTGCGTGAGCTGCGTCTCCTTCGCGCCTGACGCGTTGAGCTCCACGCCGAGCCCGGTGCTCAGACCGAACGGAAGCAAGCGATGCGCGAGCACCTGGCCTCCGCCGCCGAGCGCACCTTCGCCGACACTCAGCGTGCCGACGCCGCGCGCTTCGATTTCCCACACCTTCTCGGCGGGAGGCGCGGGCGCGACGGGCGGAGGCGGCCCGGGCTCAGGAGGCAGCGCAGCGAGGTCGGCCTCTCGTTCTTTCGCCAGCACCGAGAGCGCGAAGGCGATGGTCTTCCCGCGCGCGGCCGGCGAGTCGCTCTTGTTGAAGCGCAGCTCGCGGCGCAGGTCTCCGGGAATGCGCGCGGTGTGGAGCGTCAGCACCACCTCGTCGGGGCTGGTCATCGTCACCCACACCACGTTGCGGCCCGGAGGGGCGTCACTCCCGGTCGACACTTCAGGAAGCGGAGCGACGAACGCGGCCGGCAACGCAGCTTCGACGTGCGGCTTGAGCGGGCTGGTCAGCTCTCCGACCAGAAGAACGAGAAGGGGTGCCACGGGGCACTTCTCTCATGATCGACGGACGTTTGCCTGATCCTCCGCGCTGCGAGGCACACCCTCACTCCCAAGGAGAAACCATGATCCGTTCGCTCTTCGCCGTCTCCTGTGTGGTGGTGCTCGCTGGCTGTAACTGCAACCCCAACACGAATGCCGACGGTGGGACCGATGGCGGCGGCGTCACCGGAGGTGGGACGGGCGCAGGCACCACTGGTGGCGGCGGCACGACGGGCGGAGGCACGACCGGCGGCGGAGGCATGCTGCCCGACTCGGGCATGTGCGTGGCCGCGGGAGACCCGTGCAGCACCTCGCAGCCCTGCTGCTCGGGAACCTGCAACGGCACGGTCTGTACCTCGTCGACGTTCTGTCGCGACCCGGGCCAGAGCTGCTCGACCTCGACCGACTGCTGCAACGCCAACTGTGTGAACGGCACCTGCGGAGGCACCGCGTGCACCGCGCTCGGCCAGGCGTGCCAGTCGGGCTCGGAGTGCTGCACCGGCGTCTGCAACGCCAACACGTGCGCCATCATCCCCGGCGGCGGGGCGTGCAAGGTGCTCGGCGATTCGTGCAACGGCAACGGCGAGTGCTGCTCGACGCTCTGCAAGTCAGGCGCGTGCGCCAAGGCGTACTACTGCCAGCCCAACGGTGACCGCTGCTCGAGCGACGGCGAGTGCTGTGGGCGTGCGTGCAGCGTGAACGACGGCGGCGTCGGCTTCTGCCGCACCATCACCGGCGGCGGCGGTGGCGGCTGCACGCAGGAAGGCAATCCCTGCAGCGGTGGAAGCAACTGCTGCTCGCGCACCTGCTTCGACCCGGGCTCCGGCGCGACGGTGTGCTTGCCGGCGGGCGGCTGTCGGCTCACGGGTACGTCGTGCTCCGGCGATGACGCGTGCTGCGGCGGCGGCGTGAACCCCAACGGCTCGGTGCAGTGCACCGACGGTCGCTGCGACAACGGCCAGTCGTGCAACGGCGTGGGCAACATCTGCGGCACGGCGAAGTTGCCCGACGGCGGCGAGGTGATGATCAACGCCAGCCAGAACTGCTGCAACGGCATGAAGGACGTCTGCAAGCTCGACATGTCCGGCATTCCGCGTTGCTTCGGCGGCATCAGCGGCTCGTGCCCCACCGGCTTCACGGGTCAGCCCGGCTGCTGCATTCCCGCGGGCGACGTCTGCCAGTTCCGCGACCAGTGCTGCAACGGCGCGCTCTGCTTGCCGGGCGACGGCGGTGTCCTGCGCTGCACCACGGCGAGCTGCACTCCGCTCGGTGGAACGTGCGCGATGGACGGCGACTGCTGCGGCGGGCTGTGCCTCGGCAACGTGTGCCGCCCGCTCGAGGAGACCACCGACGGCGGCATCATCACGCTGCCCGACGGCGGCATGGTGTTGCCCGACGGCGGCATGCTCCCCGACGCGGGCCCGCTCTGCCGCGCCAACGGAGGCATGTGCAGCTTCTCGAACGACTGCTGCTCGCAGATTTGTTCGCTCAACGACGCGGGCGTTGGCACCTGCGGCACGCCCACCGTCTGCCAGGGCCTGGGCGACATCTGCACCGCGTCGTCTGACTGCTGCAGCGGCACCACGTGCGCCATTCCCGCGGGCGCCGAATTCGGCGTGTGCTCCGCGGCGATGTGCGTGAACCAGGGCCAGACCTGCTCGGCGGGCGGAACGTCGTGCTGCTCGGGCCTGTCGTGCCTCACGCCGCTGCTGACGCCGTGTGGCGCCGCGGGTCAGTGCACCTGCACCGTGCCCATCAACTGACGTGCGCGCGCTCACCGCCCTTCTGGCCGCGGCACTCCTCTCGGGGTGTCCCGGTCAGGTCGTGAGCACCGCGTGCCCCTCAGCCGATGGCCGCGAGGTCATCACCCGCAACTGTTTGACCTGTCACTCGGTCAAAGTCACCGGAGCGGCGCGTGCGGGCGCCACCGACGGCGTCGACTTTGACACCGACGCCGACGTGCGCCGCTGGATGTCGCGCATTCGCGTGCGCGTGTTCGACGACGGCACCATGCCTCCGGGCGGCCTGCAGGCCTGCGAGAAGTCGCTGCTCGACGCGCACCTCACGACGCTCGCGAGCTCGAGCTGCGTGGCGGCGTGCAGTGGCCGTGCGTGCGGTGACGACGGCTGTGGAGGCAGCTGCGGCGCGTGCGCTCCCGGCGACAACTGCACCGCCGCGGGCCAATGCCAGCCGTCGACCTCGTGCACGCCCGATTGTCTGGGTCGTGCGTGCGGCAGCGACGGCTGCGGAGGCACCTGCGGCACCTGCGCCAGCACCACGAGCTGCAACGCGACCGGGCAGTGCGTGTGCACCGCGCAGTGTTCAGGGCGCAGCTGCGGTGCCGACGGGTGCGGGGGAAGCTGCGGCGTCTGTTCCAGCGGGGTGTGTGGTGCGAGCGGGCAGTGCGTGTGCTTGCCCGCGTGCTCGGGGAAGACGTGCGGGCCCGACGGGTGCGGCGGAAGTTGCGGCGCGTGCGCAGCGCCACAGACGTGCAATGCGAGCGGCGCGTGCGTGTGCACGCCCAGCTGCACCGGGCGGCAGTGCGGCCCCGATGGGTGCGGCGGCTCGTGCGGCAGCTGCGCGGGAATGCTGACGTGCAACTCGCAGACGGGGCGCTGCGGAGCGACCTGCACGCCCAGCTGCACCGGCCGCACCTGTGGTGACGATGGCTGCGGTGGTTCCTGCGGAACCTGCACTGCGCCGCTGGTCTGCAATGGCGCCGGCGCGTGCGCGTGCGTGCCCGACTGCGCGGGCAAGGCGTGCGGGCCCGATGGTTGCGGAGGCTCGTGTGGAACGTGCGCGGGCGGGCTGACCTGCAGCACGGCGGGCGCGTGTGGCTGCACGCCGTCGTGCGTCGGGAAGGTGTGCGGCGACGACGGCTGCGGAGGTTCGTGCGGCACCTGCATGTCGGGTCAAAGTTGCTCCGCGGCAGGAACGTGCGGGTGCAGTCCGAGCTGCAGCGGCAAGCAGTGCGGCAGCGACGGTTGTGGTGGCAGCTGCGGCGCGTGCCCCGGCGGCTCGAGCTGCAGCGCCTCGGGCACCTGCGCCGTCACGCCGCGTTCGTACGCGACCGACGTGAACCCCATCTGGGTGCGGAACTCGTGCTCGGGTTCCGGTTGTCATGGTGGCGCTCGACCGGCGGAAGGCCTCAACCTCTCGTCGGCGACGACGGGCTACGCCAACCTGGTGAACGTCACCTCGGGCCAGTGCACCAACCGCAAGCGCGTGGTGCCCAACGACTTGAGCAACAGCTACCTGCTCAACAAGCTCACCGGCAGCGGCATGTGCTTCGGCTCGCAGATGCCGAAGGCCGGCGGCGGCCTCACCACCGCGGAGCTCGACACCGTGCGCGCGTGGATTCTGTCGGGCGCACCGCCCTGAAATTCGCTCGGAAATGGGCGGTGGAAATGCGGCTGATCTGTCTGCTGCTTTGACAGTTCGCGCGAAAGTCGTGGCGTGCGGCCGGGCGGACAACTCCGGTCATGGGCACGTACACGATTCGTTCCGGTGACACCCTCAGCAGCATCGCCGCGCGGTACCACACGTCGGTCGCCGCGCTCGCGCAGACGAACCACATCAGCAACCCGAACGTCATCTACGCCGGGCAATCGCTGCAGGTGCCAGACGGTTTCTCGAGCACGCCCGCGCCCGCGCCGCAGAACAACGGCAGCAGCAGCAGCGGCTCGCAGTCGTACACGGTGCGCAGCGGCGACACGCTCTCGTCGATTGCCTCGCGCTTCGGCACCACGGTCTCCGCGCTCGCCGCGCGCAACGGCATCCGCAACCCGAACCTCATCTACGTCGGCCAGCGCCTGAACGTCGCGGGCAGCGGTGGGCCGGCGCCGTCGGCTCCGCCGGCGACGAGTGGTGGCGGGACGTACCGCGTGCGCTCGGGCGACACGCTCTCCGGCATCGCGTCGCGCTACGGCACGACGGTCTCGGCGCTCGCGTCGCTCAACGGCATCAGCAACCCGAACATGATCTACGCCGGTCAGGTGCTCCGCCTGCCGGGTGGCTCGAGCACGCCGGCGCCGACTCCGGTGACGCCGACGGGTCCGGTTCCCGGGCCGACCACCGGTGGCATCAGCGCCGCGCAGCTGCGCGCCATCATGCCGAACCTCTCGGCCGCTGACGCCAACCGCTACCTGCCGTACTTGAACGCCGCGATGGCCGAGGGCGGCATCAACACGCCGCTGCGTCAGGCCGCGTTCCTCGCGCAGCTCGCGCACGAGTCGGGTCAGCTGCGGTACTTCGAAGAGATTGCGTCGGGCGCCGCGTACGAAGGCCGTCGCGACTTGGGCAACACGCAGCCGGGCGATGGCGTTCGCTACAAGGGCCGCGGGCCGATTCAGCTCACTGGCCGCAGCAACTACACCGCCGCGTCGCGCGCGCTCGGAGTGGACCTGGTGAATCACCCCGAGCTGGCTGCCACTCCCGAAGTCGGCTTCCGCATCGCCCAGTGGTTCTGGAACAGCCGCAACCTGAACTCGTACGCCGACGCGCGGAACTTCGACGCCATCACGTTGCGCGTGAACGGTGGGTACAACGGCAAGGCGAGCCGCGACGCGTACTACGCGCGGGCCAAGCAGGTTCTCGGCGCCTGAGAGTTTTCGTCGAACGCGGGGCTTTTCGCGCGTGGGATTGATCAGCCATGCGCACGTGTGACAAGCACGCCGCCCGCATGAAGAACTCCCGTTCGCTTCGCCTCGTCGCTGTCGCAGCCGTCGCCTCGATTCTCTACTTCGCGTGCGGTGGCGAAGAGCAGCCGTGGGGTCGCAAGCGCGGCAACGCCGACGTCATCAACCGCCGCGACGCGCTCTCGAGCGGCATCGTCATCAGCCAGGTCTACGGCGGCGGCGGCAACGGCACGGCCATCTGGAACACCGACTACATCGAGCTCTTCAACCGCGGCAGCGTGGCGGTCAACGTCAACGGCTGGTCGGTGCAGTACGCCGGAGCGACCGGCACCTCGTGGAACCCGACCACGCTGCCCAACGTCACCATTCAGCCCGGCCAGTATCTCCTCGTCGCTGAGCAGACGACGACCGGCATGGGCGCGGCGTTGCCCGTCACGCCTGACGTGGTCGACAACATCGCGATGTCGGCCATCAACGGGAAGGTCGCGCTGGTGAACAACTCCACCGGTCTGAGCGGCGCGTGCCCCACCGGAGCGAACATCGTCGACTTCATCGGCTACGGCACCGCGAACTGCAGCGAAGCGGTCGCGGCGGCGGCGCTGAACGCAGCGGCGGTCGAAGTGCGCAACGGCAATGGCTGCACCGAGACCGACAACAACTCGAACGACTTCACGGTGATTTCAGCGAACCCGCGCAACGCCGGCAGCACGCGCAACAACTGCAGCGGCAGCGACGGCGGCACGGGCTCCGACGCCGGAGTGACGGACGCGGGCCGCCCCGACTCGGGCGTCGACGCGGGCCGTCCTGACTCGGGTGTCGATGCGGGCTCGGGTGTCGACGCGGGCTCGGGCATGGACGCGTCGTGCTTGATGCTCGCGAGCTGGCCGACCACCAACGCGTCGGCGGGTTACGACTCGATCGACGAGTTCGGGTTCGTCGACTTCTACACGCAGCCTCCGGCGACCGCCGACGGTGGGATGGATTTCCTCACCGTCGAGACCTACCTCGGCTTCGGGCTGATGCTGCCGACCACGGTGATGTTCGACGCCACCACCGACTTCGCGAGCTGCGAGGTGTGCCCAATGATGCGGCGGCGCTGCAACACGATGACCTGCCAGAAGCGCTTCCTCGCGCAGTCGGGCAGCGTGACCGTCACCTCCGTCACGCAAGATGAGCTCGCCGGTCAGTACGTCGGCTCGCTGAGCAACGTGACCTTCCGCGAGTGGAACTTCTCGACCGATTCGCTGGTGGTCGGCGGTGAGTGCGTGACGGTCGGTTCGCTGAACATCAACGTGAGCTGGGACGCGGGCGTCGGCCCCATGGGCGGCGGCGGCGGAGCGACCGGCGGTGGCGGCGGTGCGACGGGCGGTGGCGGCGGTGCGACGGGCGGTGGCGGTGGAGCGACCGGCGGTGGCGGCGGTGCGACCGGCGGTGGCGGCGGTGCGACTGGCGGTGGCGGCGGCACGACTGGCGGCGGTGGCGGCGCGACCGGCGGTGGCGGCGGACGTCCTCCTCGCCAGGACGCGGGCATGGGCGGTGGCGGCGGCGCGACTGGTGGTGGCGGTGGCGCGACCGGCGGTGGCTCGGCGACCGGCGGCGGTAGCGGCTCTGACGCGGGCTCGGGTGGCGGAAGCGGAACGGGTGGCGGCTCGGCAGCTGGCGGCGGCTCAGGCATCACCGGCGGCGGTGGAATCACCGGCGGTGGCGGTGGCGGTGGTGGGCTCAAGGGCACCAGCGGCTGCGGCTGCACGTCTGAAGTGACGCTCGCGTTCCCGTTGCTGATGTTGCTCGGACTGATGCGACGCCGTCGCTGAGTGCAAAACGGACCGAAATGGTCCACCCTCACCCCAACCCTCTCCCTCGCGGGAGAGGGGGTTTGCTCGGAGGGGAACACTCATGCGTCGTAGCGCCCGCGGTTTCACGATCGCCGAGCTGGCGTTCGTGCTCGCAGTGATGGGCATCGTCGTCTCCATCACGGTGCCCACCGGTGAAGCGCTGATTCGCCGCGCGCGTGCGGACGAAGCGCACGCCATTCTCGCGGCCATCGCGCATCAGGAACTCCGACACTGGCGCGACACGGGCGCCTTCCTCGCGTGCCCCGCGACGGGCGAGGTGCCGAAGAAGGCGACGCCGTTCGCGGTGTCCGACTGTTGGAAATCGCTCGGTGTCGCTCCGCAGGGCGAGGTGCGCTTCCGCTACTCGGTCGAAGTGAAGGACGGCAGCTTCACCGCCATCGCGGAAGGTGACCTCGACGGCGACGGCGTCACGTCTGACTACCGCTGGGACGGCCGCACCGGAGCGCTCACCATTCGTGAGGCGTTGGAGTGAGCGCTCCCACCGACGCTGAAGCGCGCGCCCTCGTCCTGCAACAGTTCATCGCGCTGCGCCGCTCGGGAATCAGCTCGCTCGACGCCGTGAATCGGCTCGTCGATGCGCTCCCTGAAGGCGCGGCGCGTGCGGGCTGCAAAGAGGCCGCGCTGCTGTTGCAGGCACCGACCACCGCCGAAGTGACCGACGACTTCGTGCGCGTGCTCGCGTCGCGCGACGACGACGTGAAGCGCGCCGAGCACCTCGCGCGCTCGTTCGAGGCGTCGCTCGAGCTGGAGCAAGCCCGTATCGCCGGTCGTCGCGTGTTGCAGGTCGGGCTCGCCGGGCCGTTCGTGTTGCTCGCGCTGGTGGGTTTGTTCGCCGGCAACGGTCAGGCCCTCGCGCAGCTTGCCGGCACGCTCCCGATGCCGACGCAGCTGCTCTACGAGCTCGCGTCGGTGATGCGCATCATCGGAATCCCGCTCGCGATTTTCGCGGTGCTGCTCTTCTCGCGCCTGCGGGTGCCGGTGTACGGCGCCGGAAGTCTCGAAGCGGCGCGCGGTCTCTTCGGAGCGGCGACGCAGGCTGCTCCGCTCGAACGCCTGCGCACCTTCAAGCTCGGAGAAGCGGAGCGCGGCTTGCTCGTCGCGTTGTCGAAGCGCCACGCGCCTGCCGAGACGCCGGTCGTCACCGCGAACCTCGCGGCGCGGTTGATGCTCGAAGGCCGTCGACGCGTGGAGACGTATCGCGTGTTCGCGTCGCTCGCGCTCGCCGCGGCCGGAGTGCTGAGCGTCGGCGTGGTGCTGATTGCGCTGTACCTGCCGATCTTCTCCATCGCGGGGAACGTCAAGTGACGCCCAACGATGCTGCGACGGTGTTGATTGCCGATTCCCTCGAGCGCGGGTTGCCGTTGGCGGACGGGCTGAGCGACGTGAAGGGCATCGGGTTTCTGCACTCGGCGGCGCAGAGCGGGAAGGTGCGCGAGGTGCTCACGTCGCTGCGCGTGAGCAATGAGGTCGTCGACGTCACCGAGCGCTGGCCCAAAGTGCTCGCGCCGACGCTACGGCGGCTCGAGGAAATTCCCGGTGGCTTCGCGTCGGGGCTGCACGTGGCGCAGACCGGCGCGTACGTGTTCTTCATCGCCGCGGTGCAGTTGTTCGTCGGCACGGCGCTGCGAAACAAGGTGCTGCCGGTGTTCTTCGAGATGGCGAAGGACCGCGAGCTTCCGTACCTCGGGCTCGCCGATTCGCTGGCGACGGTGTTCCTGGTGTTGACCATTCCGCTCTTCGCGTGGCTCGCCGCCGGCGCGCTCGGCTGGCGCAGGTTGCCGGGCTGGGGTCGTGAGTTGGAACGCGCGAAGCAGGCCGCGCTCGGAGCGGCGTTGCTCGAGAGCGGCGCGCCCGATGACGTGCGGCTGGCTTTCTTCTCGAAGCAGAAGTGGCTCGGAGACGGTTCGCTCGACGCGGTCGACCTCGACGTCGTGCGCGCGCGGTGCATCGCGGCGGCGGAGGTGAAGCTGCAGCGCTTCGTGGTGACGGCGCGAGTGGTGAGTCTGTCGGTGCTGACGCTCAACGCGCTGGGGATGTTGGCGGCGGTCTACGCCACGCTCGCGCAGCTTCCGATGGGGGCCATGTGAGCGCCAACGGTCGGGGTGAGGGTGAAACTACGGAGGTCGCATGAGTCTCGCTCGAGCAAAACGGTTGGACGCCGCGCTCGCCGCGCTCGGCCGTTTAGAACCCGCCGAAAGCGTGATGCAGCACGCAGAGGTCGACCTCTCCCTCGCGCGCGCCGTCATCGCATCGAAGCCGTCCGACGCGCGCGCAGTGCTCGAGTCGATGATGGCCTTCGACCGCACGGCGCGTGAGCACCGCACGCGGCTCAACACCGCGCTGGTGTGGCCTGCGACGACGCTGGTGTTGGTGACGCTCGCGTCGGCGGTCATCGCGTTGTTCACCGCGCCTGCGCTGCGCTCGCTGCCGAGCGGCGACATCGTGTCCGTCTCGTTCTTCTTCGTGCCGCTGGCGGTCTCGGTGGTGCTCTTCCTCGTGCTCGCCGTCGCGGTGCGTGAGCGCTGGTCACTCGGAGTGCTCACCGCGTGGCAGTCGCTCGACGCGTGGATTTTCTCGTCGGCCACGGTGGCGCTGGTGCGAGCTGGCGTCGCGCTCCCTGCGGCGGCGCGCGCGAGCGCCGAAGTGTGCAGCGCACGTGGGAAGAGCGCTGCGCTCTCACTCGCACAGGGCCTCGAAGCGGGAGCAGTTCAGCCCGAGGCAGTGAGTCCGCTGCTCGGAGCGCTGACGTCGCGATTGTTGGCGACCACCGTCACTGCGGGAGCGGGCATCACCACACTCGAAGCGTTCTCGGCGTTGCAGGCGACGACCTTGCCGCACGAAGTTCGTCGCGACGCGGCGCGCCTGAGCGCGTTCGGCTTGTTGCTCGGGGCCATCTCGCTGCTCGCGAGCGCGGCGGCGTTCTACTCGACGTACTTGAAGGCCATCGACCCATGACCTCCCTCTCCTTGCGAAGCGGGGAGAGGGCTGGGGTGAGGGGCTGATGCGTCCTCTGACTCCGTGCACGACTGCCGCTCTCCCTCTCCTTGCGACGCGTGGAGAGGGCTGGGGTGAGGGGCTGATCCGTCCTCTGCCCGCGATGCTCGACTCCGCCCCTCACCCTGACCCTCTCCCCGTTTCACAGGGAGAGGGGATCTTTCTCTCGAGGCACTCATGAACTCATCGACCAACGTCGAAGGTCTGGTCGTCCGCACGCGTTTCCTCGCGAAGGAATTCGTTCCTTTCGATGACGTGAGCGCGCTCGACGGCAGCGCGATGCTGACCCAGAACGGCGCGCGTCACGCACTGCAGCGCGACGCAGCTGAACTCACGCGTGCTGCGCTCTCACCGCCGCCCGCGACCGGAGTGCTCACCGATGACGGCGCCGCCTTCGCGCGCTACCTCGCAGGCGCCTGGTCTCCCGTGCGCGCGGTGCGTTCGCTCATCGACATGGCCTCGCGCAGCGGCGCATCCGACGTCCACGTCGAATCGGACGCACGCGACACCGTCACCGTCTCCCTGCGCCGCTTCGGTGAACTCGTGCCCTTCACCACTTTGCCGCGCGCTGCGGGCGAGCGGCTCCTCGCCGCGCTCAAGCAGGTCAGCGGCTGTCTCCCGTACCGTCGCGACCTCGCGCAAGAAGGCCGCATTCAACGCGACGGAGTGGCCGCCGACGTCCGCACCGCGTTCCTCCCGACGGCGCTCGGCGAGCGCGGCGCGCTGCGGCTCTTCGGCAAACTTCTCACGCTCGAGCAACTGGGCTTCGACACCGCCGTCCTCGAAGGAATGCGTGAAGCGCTCGACGCGAAGCACGGCCTGATTCTCGTCGCGGGCGCTTCCGGAGCCGGCAAGACGACCACGCTCTACGCCGCGCTCGCGCACGTCGCGAAGCAGCGCGGTGGAGCGCACCTGAGCCTCGAAGACCCGGTCGAGCAGCGCCTGCGCGTCGCCGGTATTCCCGTCGCGCAGGTCGAGCTCTGCCCCGAGCGTGGCCTCACCGCCGAGAGCGCGCTCGTCGCGGCGCTGCGACAGGACCTCGACGTGCTCGCGGTCGGTGAAATCCGCACCGCGGCCGAAGCGCAGCTCGCCGTTCGCGCCGCACACACCGGCCGATTGGTGCTCGCGGGCCTTCATGCGGGCACGCCCGACGAAGCCACGCAGCGCATGTTGGAACTTGGAGTGGAGCGCGCCGTGCTCGAGAAGACGTTGCTCGCGACGCTGCATCAGTCACTGCAACGCGTCGGCGCCGAGAAGCTCGAGCCGCGCGGCACGTTGAAGCGAGGTGTGTCGTGAACCGTCGTGGAATGACATTGGTCGAGCTGATGGTGTGCGTCGCGACGCTGAGCCTCAGCGGTCTGCTCTTCGACGCCATCTCGAACATCTCGGAGCGACGCGCACTCGAAGAGCTACAGCGCGCACGCGCCGAAGTGTTCGCCGGTGAGCTCATTCGCGCCGCGGCGACGGGCAAGCCGCTCGACGCCGCGACGCGCGCGAAGCTCGAAGACGGACTCCCAGGCGTCGAAGTGCGCGAGCTGCAGTTCATCGACGGCAATGCACCGACGCCCAACGCGGTGACCTTCCTCGTGAGCTGGAAGTCGCGCAGCGGCACTCCGCTCGAGGTCGCGCTCACGGGCCTGAGAAAGCCGGGTGCGCCATGAAGCGCCGCGCGTTCACCACGGTCGAGCTGGCCATCTGTCTGTCCATCTCGGCGTTGCTCGTTCCCGCCTGCTACCTCTTCATCCGCACGTTGCAGGCGCGTCACGACCGCGCGCTGTGGCAGCTCGAAGCGGCGTCGTCGATTCGCACGCTCTCGGAGCAGCGTGAGCTCGACCGCGTGGCCCGTCCGGAATGCGCGGTGACGTATCGCCTCGACGGAGACAAGGTCGTGCGCTCGGCGTGCGGCACCGAGTTGGTGCTCGCGCGTCACGTCACGAAGTTCGAACAGAACGCGAGCGGCGCGACGGTGGCCTTCACGCTCCGCGATTCAGAGACGCAGGCGCAGACCTTCGAGGTGTTCATTCCATGAAACGCCGCGGCCATGTGTTGTTGCTGGTGATGGTGGCGATCGTGGTCGCCATCACGCTCGTGACGGTGTTCCTCACGCGCTTCTCCATCGCTGACGCCGGGCGACGTGACGCGAGCGCGCGCACGCAGGCGATGTGGCTCGCGCGCTCGGCGTGTCTGTCGGGCTTCAGCGGAAAGCTGAGCGACGTCTCGACGCGAGCTGGAAAAGCCCAGGTCAGTCGCTCGAGCACGAGCGCCGAAGTGAGCGTCGGCGGAACGCGCGTCGAACTCGACTGCACCACCGGAGCGCCGCGGTACTGATGCCGGCGGATCTCGCATCGAAGGCGAAGCTGGCTCGCTCGATGCTCGAAGCGGGTCGGTCGAACGAGGAGATTCTGCTCGCCTGCTACGGCGTTCCGTTTCCCGTCGAAGCGTTCGTCATCGCAGACATGGAAGTCGACGACGCGGAGCCGTCGGACTCGCTGCTGACTCCGTGGGAGCTTCTCAGGCCACTGGCTCGAGGTGGTCCGCGCGAGGACCTCCCGTACCAGGACAGGGCCGAGAAGCGAATCGCGGCCATCGACCCCCGACTCATCGCGCTGGTCAGGGTCTACGCTTCACGCGGCCCACAGTACGTTTGCTACCGCAGCGACGAGCTGGCCGCCGGACGGTCGACCGTCTTCGGGGTGTCGGGCGACTTTCCGGACGGGGGCGTCGCGACACGCCTCGGTGATTCGCTCGGCGCTCTGCTGCTCGAGCGTGCAACCGCGAACCTCAGCAGCGCGGAAGCCGAGTATGCGAGTCCTTCCAACCGCGGAGCCGGATTCGATCGATCGCGACGAGGTCGAGGCCGTGCGTCGGAACATGGTGAGCGTCGAAGACCTGGTCGTGCTGACCGCGGAACGCCTTGCCGGAAACGTGAGACCGACCAGCGAGTTGCCGTGGAAGCAGCGCGCACGAGCGAAGAGCCTCATCGAGGCGGCCGCGTCGGGCGACGTCGCGAAGCTGCGTTCGCTGCTCGCCGAGGGCGCCGTCATCGATCCACCCGGTGACACCGCGCTCTTCGCCGCCATCGAGAACAGCCGGGTCGAGGCCGCGCGGTTCCTGCTCGACGCCGGCTCGAACCTGAACCATCGCGGGCAATACAGCCGGCTCGGGCCGCTGGAGCGAGCGTGTCGGGAGAGCTCGCTCGAGATGATCGAGTTGGTGCTCGACCGCGGCGCGAGCCTCAAGGAAACGGACGTCATCTCCACGGCGTTGCACCGTCAGGACCTCGGGCGTCAGATCCTCGCGCTCCTCGTGAAGCGTGGCATCGATCCGAACGCGCAGTGCACGGGCGCGAGCATCCTGACCGCGGTCTGCAAAGTGGGAGACGTCGACGCCGCGCGCGAGCTGCTCGATCGCGGAGCCGACCCGAACTTCCGTCACTTCTTCGGCACCGCGCTCACCGTCGCGGAAGAGAACGGGCATCAGGTTCTCGTCGACCTGCTCCTCGATCGCGGCGCGAAGCCCGATCGTCCCGCGACCGCGCCTGATCCCGCGGCGGACGAATGCTGGAGGTCGGCGAAGGCATCACCTCGGGAGCCACAGATGCGCCTCGACTGGGCCGCGGCACTCCTTCGCAAGGGGATGCGCGCGGCGGCTGCCCGCGAAGTCGACGCGAGTGAGCGGTTGGGAGCTCGCGCCGACGCGCTTCGCGAGTCGTTGAAGCTCGAGCACCCGGCGGGCACGTGGTGGACGTTCGCTCCGTTCGACGCGCCGCTCGACGACGTCACCTCGCCGATCGAAGACGCGCGCTTTCCCCGGGCGCGCATGACTTCGGGCGAGCGCACGCTCCCGTTTGCCGTGCTGCTTGGTCCACCGTGCACGCAGTGCGACGAGAAGGGCGAGACGACGTGCACCGAATGCAACGGAACCGGTGTCGGCGACAACTACCTCACGGGGGGTACCTTCCAGTGCGAGCCGCGCCAGACCTGTACCTCGTGCAAGGGCCTCAAATACGTCGTGCGCACACGCACGTACGGAAAGGGTCCCTGCAAGCACCCGACGGTCGACACTGAAGCGTCGCTCCCCGACACCCACTCGACCGGTTTTCGTCTCAAGCTGACGATGCGGCGCTGCTCAGCGTGCGGGCTTCCGGCGCTGAACGACGGTTTCGCGTGCGGCGTGTGCGGTCACTTCGTGTGTCGTTGCACGTTCACGAGGTGAGCGCGAAAACCTCAAGCCTGTCGATCGAGCGCAAGCGCAGAAGTGACGGTCTGTGCGGGGCTCAACCAGTTGGATTGCGCGATGGGACCAGTGCGTTACGAATCTGGCCCGATGATCGAGACGTTCCTCAAACCTGAAACCTGGACCGCACTCATCAGCCTCACGGCGATGGAGGTGGTGCTGGGCATCGACAACCTGGTGTTCATCAGCGTGCTGACGGGAAAGCTCCCGGCTGATCAACGCCGCAGCATCACGCGCATCGGAGTCGGCGCCGCGCTCGTGCTCCGCGTCGGCATGTTGTTCGGCATCAGCTGGATCATGCATCTGACGACCGTGCTCTTTCATTTCGGAGATCACGGCGTGACGTGGAAGCACCTCATCCTCCTCGCGGGTGGCCTGTTCCTGATGTGGAAGGCGACGCGGGAGATCTACGAGAAGGTCGAGAACAAGGAAGACCACGCCGAGGCGAAGGCCGGCGAAGACGCCGCGAAGAAATCGGCGAACAGCGCGTTCGGCGCCATCGCGCAGATCATCGGCATCGACCTGGTGTTCAGCATCGACTCCATCGCCACCGCGGTCGGCATGGTGGAAGACGTGCCGGTGATGGTGGTCGCGATGCTGGTCGCGGTGACCTCGATGATGGCGTTCGCCGGCAGCATCGGCGCGTTCGTCGAGAAGCACCCGTCGATGAAGGTGCTGGCGCTCGCGTTCCTGTTGCTCATCGGCGCGCTCCTCGTCGGTGAAGCGCTCGGCCAGCACATCAGCAAGGGCTACATCTATTTCGCGATGGGCTTCTCGGTGCTCGTCGAGCTGCTCAACCTGCGCCGCCGCGCGAAAGAAACGCCGGCCGTCACGGCCCGAGGTTGAGCGAGTCGATTTCGTAGGTGACGGTGTTGTTGCCCGACTGCGCGGGGAAGGACGCGTTGAACTCGAGCTTCATCGCGTCGAGTCGCTCGGAGACTTGAACCGTCTGCACCGTGTTGAACGTCGTGCCGCTCGTGGTGCGCCACCGCACCTGACCGCCGCTGTGCTCGATGCGCAGCCACATCGGCGGAGTGGTGGTGATGACCTGCTCTCCGGTGCCTCCGTCGGAGAGCGCCCAGTCGGCGACGAGCCCGCGCGTGTCGAACCGCCAACCGAACGACGGGCGCTGAGTTCCTCCCGAAGCGCGCAGCACCGCGTGGCCCTGGTAACCCGCGACGGCCGCCGGAGCGGCGACCAGCGCGAAGCTCACGCCGCAGTCATTCAGCGGCAGCGTGTCGGTCGAGATGGCTGACGCGGACACCGCCATGTTCGCGCGGCTCTGAATCGAGACCGACAGCGTGCCGCTCGCCGTGTTGGTGCCCGACTGCGTCCACGCGGGGTCGCTCGCCATCGAGAAGGAATTGGTGACGCCCGACCAGCAGCGGCTGCAGCTCGGCGCGAGGCAGGAGAAGCCGGGGCTGCACGCGTTGACTCCGGCGTCGGAGGAGCAGGTGGTCGGGCACGTTGCGCTGCTGCCGTTACACGCGAAGCCGTTGCACGACGCGACCGCGGTGCCGGCGGGTGAGGGCAGACACGTGCCCGGGTTGCTCGCCTGGTTGCACGTGTCGCACGCCGAGTTGCACGCGCTCAGGCAGCACACGCCGTCGACGCACGTGAGCCCGCCGAGGCACTGCGCAGTGGTGGTGCAAACCGTGCCCGCGGGACGACCGCCATCGGTGCCACCTCCACCAGTCGCGCCGCCGCCGCCGCCACCACCGGTGACGCCTCCACCGCCGCCGGTCGCACCGCCACCGCCAGCGCCGCCGTCTTCTGCGGAACCGGTCGAGCACTCTCCCGACACGCAGCTGAAACCGTCCGCGCAGTCGCCGCTCGTCGCGCACGCGAAGCGCTCGTTGGTGAAGACGACTTTCCCGCACGCCACGATGACCGCGGCACACGAGGCGATGAAGAGCAGCCGCTTCATGGCGACTCCGTGCGCAGCACCATGGCCACGCCACCGGGCGTGGGCACCACGGTGAGTCGATCGAAGAGCAACAGCCCGACGCCGCCCGCAGCGAGCACGCCCGCGACGGTGAAGAGCACTCCCGCGGCGGTCGCGTCACTGCGCGCGCGCGCATCGAGCGCGAACGCGTCGCGCTGCGTGAGTGACGTGATGCGGCCGTCCATGTCGCGCGTCACGCCGCCGAGCGCGCGTTGCGCATCTTGCGAACCGAGCGCGAAGCCGATGCCCAGCACCGCGCTCACCGCTGCTCCACCGAGCGCACCAAGGCCGATGAAGCCGGGCGCGCGCAAGCCGGTGCCCGACGTCGCGACCGGAGCCTCCCTCCCGCTCACCTGCACCGTCATCGGCTCGAGGTGCACCGGCTCGTTCTCGCTGCCCCACGTCGCGAGCGTCGAGCCGGAGAGTCCGACCACGCGAGCCCACGCTTCGACGGCGGTGCCGCGCGGCCACGGTGGTTGCTGCGCGGGTTTGAGCTCGAGCAACGCGCGCTCGACGACGCCGTCCTTCACGCGCCACGACACGGCGAGAGCAGACGCGAGGCCGAGCGAGTCACTGGTGGTGCGCAGCAGGCCGCCCTCGAAGCGCACGCTCACCACGCCGTTGCGAGCGGCGTCGGCGCGCGTCTTCGCCACCAGCGTCTGCACGCGCGGTCCGTACTGGTCGGGCAGCACCCACTCCGGAGCGAAGCTGAAGAGCTGCAGGAAGCGCCGCGTCGCCTCGTTCTCTCGCTTCAGGTTGAGCAGCGCGAGCGCGGACGTCGAGAACCACTCCGTCAGCTCGGCGCGTTCGTAGTTCTGAATCGCGCCTTCCTGCGGCAGCAGCTTCAACGCTTCGTCGTAGCGGAAGTCGTCGAGCGCCTGCGTGGCCTTGCGCAGCTCCGGCGGCGCAGCGGTCAGCGTGAGCAGGAGCACCGCGGTGAACACGAGGGTCAGTATCCTCCAGTGCGCTCCGGGGTGGGCTACGCTTTTGCTCGATGGCGGTGCCGTTTCAGCTCAATCAGCGCTTCGGCCAGTACACGCTGATCAGCCCCATCGCGGTGGGCGGCATGGCCGAGGTGTGGCTCGCCAAGCTCGACGGCCCGCAGGGCTTTCAAAAGCGCATCGCGTTGAAGCGCATGACCGGCACGCTCGCGGAACAGCCGCAGTTCGTCGCGATGTTCCTCGACGAGGCGCGGTTGATGGCGGGGCTCTCGCACCCTCACATCGCGCAGGTGTTCGAGCTCGGGGAACGCGACGAGAGCTTCTACGTGGCGATGGAGTTCATCGACGGCCAGACGGTGCAGCACCTCATGCGCGCCGTGACGCGCGCCAACGTGCGGCTGCCGGTCGAGCTGGCGGTGAAGATCGTTCGCGATGCGGCCGACGCGCTTCACTACGCGCACACCCGGGTCGACGACGCGGGGCGGCCGCTCAACATCATTCACCGCGACGTGTCTCCGCAGAACCTGATGGTGACGTACGAGGGCGTACCGAAGCTGCTCGACTTCGGCATCGCGAAGGCGGCGACGCGCTCCAACGCGACCGAGGCGGGGCAGCTGCGCGGCAAGCTCTCGTACATGCCGCCCGAGCAGGCGCGCGGAGAGTTGATCGACGCGCGGGCTGATCAATTCGCGCTCGGCGTGACGCTGTTCGAGATGCTCACGCACACCCGCATGTATCCGCCGCTCAAGGAGATGGACCTGTTCCGTCTCGTGGCGACGAAGAGTGAACCGTACGAGACGCCGCACCAGCGCGAGCCGAGCGTTCCCGAAGAGGTGAGCGCCATCGTCGCGAAGATGATGTCGCGCGAGCCTGACGGTCGCTACGCGTCGATGGCCGAGGTGCGCGACACGTTGACCGCGTACCTGCAGACCATCTCGCAGACGCTGCCGTCGAGCGAAGCGCTGGCGACCTTCATGCAGGCCACGTTTCCGCCGGAGTCGCGCAAGGTGCCGACGTCGGTCTCGGGTGGCTTTCCCGTCGTGCAGAACTCGCGCGTCTCGACCGTCACGCGCACGCCTCGTGGTCGCCGGCGCGGTGCGCTCATCGCCGGGGTCGCGGGCCTGGTGGTGCTGGGGTTGAGCGCGCTGGCGTTCGCGATGTGGCCTCGCGCGGAAGTGAAGGCGCCTGAGCCGCTGGTGAAGAACGTTCCGCCCGAGCCGCCGCCGCCGGCTCCTGAGCCTGTCGCGCCGGTGGTGGTCGATGCCGGTGCTCCGGTGCTCGCGGTGGAAGAAGACGATGAGCTGCCCGACGACCTCGTGGTCGACGCGGGCCCGGGCAAGAAGGCCGCGAAGCCGAAGGCGAAGGGGAAGCTCTCGCTCGTCACCTCGCCGTGGTCGAACGTCTACTTCGGCAAGAAGAACCTCGGTGAGACGCCGCTGACGAACGTGTCGTTGCCGGCGGGGAAACACCGGCTGCTGCTCATCAACGACGAGCGGAAGCTGCGCACCACCATCGAGGTCGAAATCAAACCCGGCAAGACCACGGCGCTGAAGCTGAAGCTCTGAGCCCGCGAGAACGGACTCGAGACCTCGTGGCTCAGCCGTGTGCTGCGCTTGCTTCGTTTGTTTCACCCTCACCCTGACCCTCTCCCTCGCGGGAGAGGGGAAGCTCATTGACCAGCTTCCAGATGGAATCGACGAAGCCCTGCTCGAGCGCCTGCTTCGGAGCGGGCCGCAACTTCCCCTCGTAATAGTAGCCGCCGCCCTCGACCTCTTCGGTGGCCGCCGCGACGTAGCGCTTGGCCGCCGTGTCCGCCGTGTCGCCGAAGCGGAACAACTTCGCGAAGAACGGCCCGATGGTGGTGAACGGGTTGAAGCCCGTCATCGTGGTGCCGAAACGCGTGAGCGGAATGATGCCCGGGTGCAGCGCGACGAACGTCACTCCACGGCTGCCGTATTTCTGCTGCTGCGCGCGGGTGAGGGTGAGCAGCGCGAGCTTGTTGCGCACGTAGCCGAACATGCCGCCGGTCGCCTTCGCGCCGATGAGTTGCTCGAGCTTTGCCGAGAACCCGTTCTGAATGCCGGTGACGATGTTGATGACGCGGCCCTTCGCGGCGGTCAGCTGCGGGAGCAACGCCTCGGTGAGCACGTGCGGCGCAGCGACGTTGAGCGCGAAGGTGCGCTCCAGGCCGTCGATGGTCGCGGGGCCGGCACTGAAGACGCCGCCCGCATTGTTCACCAGCAGGTCGAGCGCCGGAGCCCTCCGCGCAATCTCGCCCGCCAGCCTGCGAACGTCGTTCAGCGAGAACAGGTCGGCGTTCAGGAACTCGCTGCCGTTGCCTGCCTTGCGCGCGACGTCTCCACCGCGTTGTGCGTCTCGGCCGATGATCAGCACCCGCCAGCCCGCCTGCGCGAGGGCCAGCGTCGCCGCTTCACCGAGCCCCGAGGTACCGCCGGTCACCACCGCCGTCTTCGTCTTCGAGTTCGTGTTGGTCATGCGGTCACAGTGCGCCCCGCAGGCGTGGTAAACAATGCGTCATCAGTAGACACTTCGTTAACCACGGGTTGACAGCATGGAATTGGACGCGTTTCGAGGCGTGGTGCCCTTCGTGGCGGTCGCCGAAGAGAAGAGCTTTCGCAGAGCAGCGGCGCGCCTCGAGGTGAGCCCGGCGGCGGTGAGCAAGGCCATCGCCGCGCTCGAAGAAGACCTGGGCCAGCCGCTCTTCACGCGCACCACGCGCTCGGTGGCGCTCACGCGACAGGGCGAGGTGTTCTTCGAGCGTTGTCAGCAGGCACTGGTCGCGGTGCGCGGAGCGCGCGAGACGCTGGCCGCGGCGCACGGAGAGCCGTCCGGGAGACTCGGCCTCTCGGTGCCGCACATCGCCGTCGAGCTGCTCACGCCCGCGCTCTCGCTGCTCGGCGCGCGCTACCCGCAGCTCACGTTCGAGGTGCGGGTGAGCGACCAACTCTCGCGCTTCGCCGAAGAATCCATCGACGTCGCGGTGCGCATCGGCACGCTCGCGCAGTCGACGCTCGTCGCGCGCAAGCTGAAGCGCACGCGCCTGCTCACCGTCGCGTCACCTTCGTACCTCTCACGCTTCGGCACGCCGCAGAAGACGAGCGAACTTCAGAAACACCGGTGTCTCGTGGTGCGCGGGCCGAACAACAAGCCGCGCGAGTTCTGGCTGTCGAACGGGCCGTTGAGCGTCGAGCCGTTTCTGCTGGTCGACCACGGGCCGACGGTCATCTCCGCCGCGCTCGCAGGTCTGGGCGTCACGCAGGGCTTCGACTTCATGATTGGCGAGCTGTTGCGCAGCGGGAAATTGGTCGAGGTGTTGCCGGAGTTCTCCGCTCCGGGCCCCGACGTCTACGCGGTCTGTCCCGCGGGCCGGCGCACTTCGGCGAACGTGCGAGCAGCATTCGACGCGCTCGTCACCGCGTTCGGCTCGTGAGCTTCACTTCGGCAGGAAGAAGCTGTCGACGTACGGCCGCTCGCCGGGCTTGTTGAGCTGGAACGGCTCGCTCCCGAACTTGCCCGACACGAAGTCCTTCTCCTTCACCCATGCGGTGCGGCCACCATCGGGGTCGCTCACCAGGAACGAGCGCACGCCACCTTCGCGCTTCACGTTCGTGAGCAACATCCAGTGTGCGGGCTCGCTCACGCCGAACGGCACGTCGATGCCGCCCGCGAGCGCTTTCTCCACCGCGTCGAGATACTTGCCGGCGCCGCCGCGCGCGAAGCCGTCAGGCCCGTTCGTCATGCGGTATTCGATGCCGGTGAGCTCGCGCGTCATCTTGTTCATCAGCGTCTGAAAACGCTCGGTGTCGACGCCCTCGTCACGCGCCGGCAGCAACGCAGTGCGAACCCGTTCCAGCTCCGCGTCGTCGGGAAAACCGTCGTACTGCGCGCGCACCGTCTCCAGCGCGCGAGACGCAGCGACCGTCATCGGAGCCACGCCCTTCGCATACGCGCTCAACGCCTCTCGTTGCGGAGCCGACACCTTCCCGCTCGTCACCAACCGCCCGAGGATGTTGTTGAGCCGCGACGCGGTGTGCGACTCGCGGCGGCCGATGGCGACTCCGCCCAATTCCTCGAGCACCGCGCGCTGAAACTTCGCGACCGCGTCGGTGGTGGAATCAGAACGCAGCCCCGCATCGTGAATCGCGAACGCCATCACCGGGTCGGCTTCGGCGAGCACCATCTGCAACACCGTCGGCCCGCAGGACGCCGTGAAGCGCTGGTACAGCCCGTCGTTGTCGCTCGCAGCGTCCGGAGCGTCAGGCGACTTCGTGTTGCCGCGCTTGTCCCACAGTCGAATCGGGTCGAACGCGCCGTCGTTCTTCGAGGAGTCGAGGTCGAGCACCGACGAGCGATTGAGCAGCTCCGCGGTCGACAACTTCCCCGCGCGCGCGGCGAACGCTTCCAGCGTCTTCATCGTCGCCGGCTCGCCGAGTCGATCTGCGCGCGCCGTCACCGCTCGCAGGAACAGCGCGCTGGCGACGGGGGCCGCTTCTCCCTTGAACGACGCGGCGAGCGAGTCGATGCGCTTCTTCACGTCGACGGGTGCCGAAGAAAGCGCGCGCTCGAGCCGCTTCACCTCGCGCGGGTTGAGCATCGGCTCGACGCCTTCACGGCCGCTCCCGCGCGGCAGCGTCGTGGCACGGTTGATCAGCGGCGAAGACGTCGCAGGTCGGGCGGAGCGGATTGGCATCCGAAGCGGAAGCTACTCCCCTCGCAGCCACCCGAGGAACTTGCCGAACACCGACGCCTTCTCGGCTTGCTCCGGCTCGACGGGCGGGCCCTTCTTCGCCGCCACGCAGACGTCGCATTCCATTCCGGTGAGCGTCGGCTGCGCGAGGCTGAATGGCTTTCGTTCTCCGCAGCCATCGCACACGAAGCCGGTTCCGCCCGGAGCGACCGCGGCGCGCGAGCCGGTCTTCTTCTTCACGATGGCTTCGAGATCTCTCGCCTCGAGGAACGTGCCTTTGCAGCTGGTGCAGGTCTCGACGTCGACACCGCCGGCCATCACGCCGCGGAACAGCTGCACGTCGCACTCGGGGCAGCGCCGATCGGTCTGCTGTTTTCCTGGCGTCACCGAGCGCCGTGTCGCCTCGCTCAACTCTCCGCCGTCGAACCACACGCCGCCGCAGTCGTTGCAGCGATCGAGCTCGACCTCGTCGCCGCCTTTGCTCGAAGGCAACCAGAACGGCTGCATCCGCGTGTCGCAGTCAGGGCAATCGCGCGCGCTCATGAGTCACACCAGGGTGAAGCGATGGGGGCCGGTGATTTTGCGCGAAGCGAAGTAGCGGCGAATCGCTTCCACGTGCAGGTCGAACGCGAAGAGTGAGTCGAGCCCCTCGGGGCCGAACACCAGACCGCGGTCGACGGTCTCGTTGCTGGGAATGAAGGGCTTCAACGCGCTCGAGGCGTCGAGCGGTGGCGCGTACGAGAACAGGAGCACGCGGTTCGGTTTCGGCTGCGTCGAGGTGAACCAGAAGTGCGTGAGCGTCGCGGGGTCGACGTGCACCTGCGTCTCTTCACGCACCTCGCGCGCGCCGCCTTGCTGCCACGTCTCGTGCTCTTCCAGAAAACCGCCGGTGAGCGCGAGCAGCCCCTTCTTCGGCTCGATGGTGCGGCGCGCGCAGAGAATGCCCTCCGCTCCGTCTTTGCGAATCGGCACGAGCACGATGCTCACCGGAATCGGGTTGGCCCACAGCGTCGTGGCGCACTTCGCGCACGTGCGTGGATACGTCGTGACGCCGCCGAACGACGTGCCGCAGTGAGAGCAATACGTGTCTCTCACGGGCCGACCTGCAGCTGCACCTGCGTCACCGACGACATCGAAGCGGGGTACGCGCGGTCAGCGGTGCCGAGCGTCGCGGAGAGCTGCAGCACGTAGGTGCCCACAACGTCGGGCGTGAACTTCGGCACCATTCCGTCGGGGTACGCGTACTGCCAGTGGCGGCTGTAGCCCGCGATGCCGGTGGGGTTCACGATGGCCGCGGTGCTCCCGTTCGGTCGCTGCGACACCGTCCACGTGAAGCGCATCGCCGCGCCGTTGCGATTGGCGAAGAGCGGGAGCGGGAAGGGCACTCCGCGGTTGATGGCCACGATGCCGCCGCCGTGCACGCGGAACGGCAACGCCGGGTCGAGGCAGTCGCTCGGGTTCTGCGGGTCGACCACCACGCAATACCGCGCGTCGCACGGGTCTCCGAGGCCGTCACCGTCGTCGTCGCGTTGATCGAAGTTGCCGAGCAGCGAGCAGTTGTCGGCCGCGTTCAAGATGCCGTCGTCGTCGACGTCGAGGTCACACACATCGCCACGCCCGTCGGCGTCGGTGTCGGCCTGGCTCGGGTTCGCCGCGGCCGGGCAGTTGTCGATGGAGTCGTTCACCGAGTCGCTGTCCTGGTCGGTGCTGCAGTTCGCCCCCGGCGTCGTGCCCGTCAGCAGCGGACACGGGTCGGCGGTGTCGAGCACGCCGTCGCCGTCGTCGTCGTCGTCGCACGCGTTGCCGATGGAGTCGGTGTTGGTGTCGCGTTGATCAGGGTTCGCGATGCTCGGGCAGTTGTCGGTGGCGTTGGTGATGCCGTCGCCGTCGATGTCAGCGTCGCAGATGTCGCCCTGGCCATCGCCATCGGCGTCGAGCTGCGGTCCGTTCGATGCGGTCTGGCAGTTGTCGCACGAGTCGCCGCGCTCATCTCCGTCGGCGTCGAGCTGGCCGGTGTTCGACGCGAAGGGACAATTGTCGGTGTCATCGGCCCAACCATCGCCGTCGGCGTCGTTCTTGTACGCGAGGCTCGGACCGCTCTCGGCGTAGAGCTGCCACAGCGCGGGTGCGCCACCACCCTGGTCGTCGCGCGGCGAGCTGCAGTCTCCCGACGAGAGGCACTCGGGGTTGGTCTGACCGCCGCCGGCCGTCTCCGGAGTGAACGCGCGCGCACCGAGCGGAATGAGGACGTTGCCAACGCTGGTGTTGACGGTGAGCGACGCTGAATACGTGTTCGCCGACGGCGAGGTGAAGAGCACGCGCACGAAGCTGGTCTCGCCCGGCGCGAGCTGCAGCGGAGTGCTCGGCAGCGACGCCATGAAGCGAGACGCCGCGCTGCCCGAGAGCGTCGGAGCGGTGAGCGTGATGCTCTGCGTGCCGACGTTGCGCACCAGCAAGCTCTCTTGCGGAACCGTGCCCTGCCAGTTGCCGCTACCGAACTCGGTGCCGAAGCGCATCGAGAGGCGATCGAACTGCAGGCCGCCGTCGAAGGTCATCGGGTTGCCGGCGTCGAAGCCACCGCCGCCGCCCGTCGTTCCGCCGCCGGTCGCGCCGCCGCCGCCCGTCGCGCCGCCGCCTCCGGTCGTTCCACCGCCGCCGCCAGTCGTGCCGCCGCCACCGCCCGTCGTGCCACCACCCGTCGTGCCTCCGCCGATGGAGGAAGTGGTGCACGTGCCCGAGCTGCACGCCTGAAACGCGGTGCACGCCATGCACGTGTTGGCGTTGGTGCCGCACTGCGTGTTGCTCATGCCGAGCTGGCAGGTGTTGGTCGAGTCACAGCAGCCGCCGCACGTCTGCGGGTTGCACTGCTTTCCGCACGCGCAGGCAGAGACCACGACGGACACTGCGACTGCCAGGAGCAGAACCGGGAATTTCATGGTGCCGAAAGATCCTCCCCAGACCCCGTGCGTTCAAGCGCGGCATGAGATTCCTGCTCGTGGTGTGTGCGCTCGCCTCTTCGCTGGCCTTCGCCGATTCGCCCCGAGTGCTCCTGCTGTGGGACGTGCAGAACGAGCAAACCGAAGCGCTCGCCAAATCGCTGCGCACCAGCGGCGCCGAGGTGGTGTTGAGCGACACGCCGGGCCCGGGCTTCAACGGTGAGAACCCGCCGCTCGCGAACTTCGACGTCGTCGTGCACTTGAACGGCACCACGTACATGACCGACATGAACCCTGCGGGGCAACGTGCGCTGGTCTCGTTCGTCGAGCGTGGCGGCGGTTACGTGCACCACGAATGGAACGCGTACATGTTGTCGGTGCACATGTTCGTCGGGCTGCGCGAACTCATCTTGTTCGACCGCACCTCGGGCTACGGGCCGGGCGCCGTGACGGTGACCAAGGTGCCGACGGAAAAACAGCAGCACCCGGTCATCTGGGAAATCCCGAAGAGCTTCACCATGAACGGTGCGAGCAACATCGGCTTCGCGCACAAGTTCGCCGAGTACCCAGTGCAGGTGCTGGCGAAGATCAGAGCGGCAACGACGCCATCGCGGTGCGTGAGCTGCGCCTGGGCCGCATCGTCGGCTTCCACCACTCGGGGAATTGGAACGGCATGACGCTGCTCGACTCGGGCGAAGCGCGTCGGCTGTTCGTCGACGGCGTGCGCTGGGCGTGGGGCTGCGACCCGAACGTGAACGCGAAGGACGCGCCGCGCGCGAAGAAGTGTCAGGAGATCAAGGCGTCGCGCGCTGCGAAGTGAAGTCGAGCGTCACCTGCGCAGCCGTGCCGTCCCACGACTCGGGCACGAGCGTGTGGTCGACGACGAGGAGCTGCCCGTACGGCTCTCCG
Source organism: Archangium sp. (assembly GCA_047600485.1). GTDB lineage: Bacteria > Myxococcota > Myxococcia > Myxococcales > Myxococcaceae > Archangium_A. The sequence continues at coordinate 6,586,567 of JASGKS010000001.1, read as the reverse complement.
TCCTTCAGCACCACGTAGCCGTCCCCGATGGCGCGGCGATTGTCCGAGCCACCTGCCGCGAACGAGTACGGCGTGTAGCAATCGGCCGTCGGCGTCGTCGGCACGTCGGTCACCGACGTGAAGCCGGTGCCCACGCGGCAGAAGTTGAAGTGCTGCGAGATGATCTCGAACGTCACCACGCCACGGCAGCCGGCGGCGTACATCGTGAAGTCAGCGTCACCGGGTGCCACCGCCGCGTGCTGCGAGAGTGACCAGCCGTTCTCACTCGCCGAGGTGAGCGCGAAGCGTTGCGGCGGGTTGGTACTCGCCGCGTACGTCGTCGGAACGCGCGTCGGTTCGGCGGGCGCTTCCATCGGGAGCGAGCCGACTCCACACGCCGAGAGAACGGACAGCGAAAGAGCTGCGAGCCAGAGCGTGCGGGTCATGCTCGGGCGGTATGCCGGCCGCGAAAAACGGGACAAACATCAGTCCCGACAGCACACCACGCCGGTCTGCGACGTTTGGCGGCACCCGATGCCATCGAGCGAGGCCGCGCAACAGCGCGCATCGATTCGCGTTCCATCGCGCAGACAGCTCGTCGGGCCGCCGTCGCCTCGCTCCTGCACGCCGCTGATCAACCGGCACGTGCGGCCCAGGCCCGCCATGTCGTCGCGGTCGGCGTTGCCGCTGCACTCCAGCGGCTCGCAGCCATCGAAGTGATCATTCGACGCGCGGTACGCGAAGCACCCCGCGAACGCGACGGCGTCGAGATACCCGACCTGCGCCAACTCGGTGTCGTCGTGCCGGCACACGTGAAAGCCCGTCGAACAAATCGAGTCCGCGCCGTTCGCGGTCAGCTCGCCCGTCCACGTTCCGGCGCACGCCGCGAGGTCGGGCCACGCCGTCTCGTCGAGGAAACCTTCGCGCGTTCCGTCAGCGCAGCCCGTCGCCGTGCCCGCATCGCTCACGCCGACGCATTGTCCGAGCACGCACGGGCCGGTGCTGCAGGTGAAGCCGCACGCTCCGCAGTTGTTCACGTCGTTCGCGACCGACACGCACGAACTCCCGCACCGCTGATGCCCCACGTCACACGCGCGCGAGACGACCGCCGTGAGTCGCGCACCCGCCACCGTGCCTCCGAAGTACCAGCCGCCGCGCTTGTCGAGCGTCACGCCGCCATCGGTCTTCCACTGCGGCTCGACCACGTCTGAATCGCAGCCACCGCCGCCGCACTCGTAGAAGTACCCGCTCGGAGTCGTCGGCCGCACGCGCGCCTGAAAGTTGTAGCTCGCGTCGGGCTGCCACGCCGAATACGGGTCAGAGAGAGCGGTGTCGACGTTCCACGGATCCGACGCCGAGCCCCACGTCACACCATCGTCGGTCGAGCTCATCAGCCCGGGCCCGGTGAAGCCTTCGTTCGCGAGAAACAGCACGCCATCAGCTCCGCGCATCAGGCCGCGGAAGCTCGGACCCGTCAGCGTCGGAGTGGTCCGCACGCCCCACGGCCCCTGCCCATCGGTCGCGAACCACACGCTCGCCGCCGAGGCCACGTGCACGGTCTGCGAAGTCGAGGTCGCGGGGTACAGCACGCAGCCCTGACACGCGACGCGCATCGGTCCGAGCACTCCGCCGTCGAGCGATTGGAGTTGGTCGCTCGCCACGTACGTCTCACCAACGCCGCGCGGGTCGGACAACAGCAATGCCTCTGCAGGTGAGAAGAACGGGAAGCGCGGGCCGCCGTCGACCGGGTACACGCCGCTCGCTCCGAAGTTCGAGAAGTTGATGATGGCGAAGTCGGGGCTCACGCCGCTGATGCGCTCGCGAATGACGCCGTTGATGAGCGGAGACACCCACTGCGTGCGCCACGTCGCGCCGTCGTCATTACTCACGATGACGTTCGACGCGAGCCCGTTGGGGCCGCCGGTGAGCGAGGCGACGAGCCGGCCGTTCACGTGGTCGACCGCGATGGCCGTGACGATGCCCGTGGTGGCGACGTCTCCCGTCCACGACTGCAGCCACGTCACGCCGTCGGTCGAGCGCCACACCGAGCCTTCGTTCGAACCACCGGGCACGTCGTCGGTGTGCGCGAACAACCACTGCCCGTCGCGCGAGATGGCGAGCTGCACCACGCGCGGGAGTGTCGTCACGTTCACGCGACGCCAACCGTTGGGCCCTGAGGCGAGCACCACGGTCTGCGGCGCGTTGAAGTTGCGGCCGTCGGGGTACACCAGTCCTGCGGCGAACAGACCCGACGCGGTGCACGTGCCTCCCTGGCAGAAGCTCCCCGCGGGGCAGCTCACGCCGTCGCAGCGCACGTCGAGACAGCGGCCCGACACGAAGACCGAGCCCGGCGCGCACGTCGGGTCCGTCGCTAGACACTGTCCACCTGAGCAGATGCGGCCCGCTCCGCAGCTCACGTCGACGCAACGCGAGTCGCGGCACGCGCCCTGGTCGCACACCTGACCGGCAGGGCACGGCCCGCCCGCGCACAACGTGCTCACACAGCGCCCGGCGGCGCAGACGTTCATCGCAGGGCACACCACTCCGGCGCACGCGAGCGGCACGCAGCGGTCTGCGTCACACACTTCTCCGGGCGCGCACTGCGTCTGCGAGCAGTCGTTCGCGAAGCACTGCCCGTCGTTGCACGCACCCGCGCAGCTCGCGAGCGCGCACGCCGGCGATTCACAGCGATGACGCTCGGTGCAGATGAACCCCGGAGCGCACGCCTGGCCGCAGTCGGTGCCCGCGTCTCCGCCCGCCACGCTCGGCACCGGCACCGTCACCATCATCGACGCGCCGCGACTCAACACGAAGTCGTCGAGCTGCTGCGGCCCGGCGACCAGCACCACGCCCTCGAGCACGGCGGAGAGATGACCTTCGGCCTCGACGCCGAAGTTGTAGCGGCCCGGAGCGAGCGAGCCCGAGGTCCACGTTCCGTCGGCCGCGGTGCGAACGTCGGCGCCCTCGAGCACGCCCACCACCTGCACGCGCGCGTTGGCGAGCGGCCCTTCTGAATCGAGCACCAGCCCGTGCACTTCGGCCGGGCGCGTGTCGGTGAGCGTGTCGAGAAAGATGGGGTCGAGCTGACGTTCTTCACCCGAACTCAGCGTGACCGGCACCACCGCCGGCACGTACCCGTCGCGGAACAGCACCAGCTCCATCGCGCCTTCGGGCAACGCGTCGAGCAGGTAGCTCCCGTCGTCGGCGCTGAAGGTGATGAAGCGCGTGCCCTTCACCAGAATCGTGGTGCCGGAGTGACCCGTCCGGTCGAGCGCGTCGGCGCGCGCGCGCACCTGACCCGAGACGCGCGCCAATTCACCGAGCAGCAACTCACCCATCGACACGTCGCGGCCCGGCCCCACGCGCAGCGGCGTGAGCGGGAGCATGCGCTGCGACTCGGGCGCACCGTCGTCGTTCGCATCGAACGCAACGAGCAGCTGGCCGTCGGGCCGCACGATGCCGTCGAGGAAGAAGTTCCCTTCCGCGTCGACCTTCGTCGAGAGCCCGCTGCCGAGAATCTCGAGCGTCGCTCCTTCGGCAGGGAGAGGGCGCGACCAACCAGGCACCGCGCGCACCACGTGACCGCTCAACGTCCCCGCGCGCTTCGCGTCGGGGAGCGAGGTGTCACGGCACGCACTGAGACTGAGAGCGCAGCAGAAGACGACGAGGCCGAGAGTGTTTTTCACGGAGGACACGAGGTGATGGAGCGAATCCAGTCGTCGATGACCGCGGCGCCTTGCGTGTCGACGGCCAGCGAGCCGACCGGCGGCATGCGAGCGCGATCGAGCGCGTGAATGCGCAATGAGATGAGTGACTGCGAAGGCGCTCCGGGTTTCAGGAGCCGAGCGCCCATCACGCCGAGCGAGCCGTTGTCGGGCATCACGTCGCAGGTGTTGGTCTCCTTGAGCGTGCGCGAGAAGCGGAAGTCCGCGGGGCCCTGACCTGCGCCGCTGCGATGGCAGATGCTGCAGTTGCTGTGCAGCCACGAGCGCGCGCGTGCGTCGAGCGCGCCGGTGCCGTCGACGGGTTCCAGCTTCGGCAGCATCTCGACCGGCATCGTCAGCGGAGCGCTCAAGTAGCCGAGGCCGTCGAGCACGGTGAGCTGGTGGCGCGTCGCACCGACCGGGTAGCGAAGCGAGCGGTTCAACTGCGCGAGCTCGAGCCCCAGCGTGCGGCCTGCGATGGCGGTGTGGCACTGCAGGCACTGCGCGCGGCTCGGGTAGAGCCACGACTGACCGCCAATCTGCTTCAGCTTGCCCGCGGGGAGCAGCGTCGCGTCGGTCTCGGCGTCGTCCCACTCGTACGTGTAGCCGGCCCACGTGCCGTCGCTGTGGCGCATGAAGAGCCGCGTCTCGATGCGCTTGCCACCGAGGAAGAAGGTCTTCGAGACCACGCTGCCGTTGGGCAAATCAAAGTCGCCGTCGGGACCCACGGAAATCTTGGTCCCATCGGGGATGGAAAAGTGACGTTCTTTCTGCGCGCCGTCGCTCCAGAAGGGTGTGTTGAGGTCGTACGGAATCATCGCCGCGACCGGCTGCTTCGGGTTGCTCGCGTCGAAGCACCCGGTTTGCGACAGCTTGCGCGGGAACGTGTCGGGCGGCACCGCGCCCATCGGCACCAGCTGGTGAATCTGACCCGTCGCGATGTCGAGCGCATACACCTCGCCGTCGAGCAGCTGACCGAACGCCGCGACCGCGATGTTGGTGTCGATGAGCTCGGTGTGCGTCCACCCTCCGGCGGGCGTGGGCGAGAGCGCGAAGATTTTGCCGCTGCCGTAGTCGCCGTACACGAAGCGCCCCACGAGCGAGGGAATGAGCGTGCCGCGGTAGGTGAAGCCGCCGGTGATGCTGTTGCCGTCGACGCGCGTGTAGTCGGCGACCGGGTCGGTGTACGGCGTGCCGTCGAGCGCCACCGTTGCGCACGTGCCGCCGCCGTAGCAGTTGATGCCTTCGCGCACCTTCCAGCCGTAGTTGCCGCCGCGCACGATGAGGTCGACCTCTTCGCGCTCGCCCTGGCCGACGTCGCCCGCCCACAAGTCGCCGCTCACCGGGTCGAAGCTCCAGCGCCACGGGTTGCGCATGCCCACCGCGTAGATTTCGGAGCAGCGCACCGTCGCCGCCTGCTCGTCGTCGGCAGTCATCTGATTGCACGGCGTCGCGTCGGCCGCGTACGGGTTGTCGGCGGGAATGCGGTAGCGCTCGATGAACGGCACACCCAACACGTCGATGCGCAGGAACTTGCCGAGGTTGGTGTTGAGCCGCTGCGCGCGATTTTCGGGGTCGCCGCCCGAGCCGCCGTCGCCGAAGCCGATGTAGAGGAAGCCGTCCTTGCCGAACGCGATGCTGCCGCCGTTGTGGTTCGCGTACGGCTGGTCGAGCTGGAAAATCTTCTCTTCTGAGTTCGCGTCGAGCGTGAGCCCGTTGTCGGTGCTGCGGAAACGGCTGATGGTCGAGCGCAGCGGCGAGCCGACGCCGTTGGCCGTGTAGCTCAAGAACACTTCGGGCGTGCTCGGCCAGTTCGGGTGGAACGCCATGCCCAGCAAGCCGCCTTCGCCGCTGGTGTTGACGCTGCCCGAGATGTTCACGAACTCGTGCACGTCACCCGGCATCGCGCTCTGTTGATTGGGGAAGACCTGAACGTGGCCGTCGCGCTCCATGATGAAGATGCGCGTCGAGTCGCCGGGCGCCTGGAACATGCCGAGCGGCGCAGCGAAGTCGAGGTTGGCGAACGCGCGCTGCGTGGTGACGGGTGACGACGTCGGCGGTGGAGTGGCCGCCACGCACGTCGGGTTCGCCGGGCGCGCGTCGTAGGCGTACGGCCCGGCGTCGACCTCGACGAGCCCAGCGTCGTCACCGCCGTCGATGAGCCCCGCGTTGCCCGGGCAGCCGAGCCAGCAGACCGCTCCGCAAGCGATGATCAGTGCGCGCATGGCGCTGAAAGCTACTCCGATCGGCGGCGTAGATTCTCAGCTCGCTCGAAGCGCGACGATCTTCTTCTCGAGCGCGGCGACGCGGGCCGCGAGCGGGTGTGACGCAGCGAACTCGTGCTCGACCCACACCTTCTTCTCGCCGTCGTAGCGCCATGGCAGCGCGGTCAGCAGCGTGCGCCAGTGGGTGTCGGCGCGCTCGACCATCTGCTCCGCTTCCTTCAGCGCGGCCTCGAGCGCCTTCTCGTTCTTCGCGGGCGCGACGAGGAAGCCGTCGTACACGGGCGTGAAGGCGATGACGTCGGTGGTGCGTTCCTCGTCTGACATCCAGTCGCAGTCTTCCCACTCGATGAGCAGACGTGACGCGGCGAAGCCGTCGGTCCAATCGGGGAACCACGCGCCCTCGCGTTCCGGGAGATTTCCACAGCTCGCGGCGACCACGTTGAGCAGCGCGACGCTCTTCAGCTCGGCAGCGAGCCCTCCCGCGGCGTCCATCATGGTCAGCGGCTGCATGGTGCGACCCATGTCGTAGACGAGCTCGATCTCGAGACCGCGCGCGAGTGGCCAGCGCTGCGGGTCCTGCACGAGAATCGAGTCGGCGGTCGCTCCGTTGCGAATCGCGAGTTCCTTCAAGTTCGCGCTCGAGCGTTGCGCGTGTCCCGGCGGGCGGAGCACCGGCATCAACGACGCACGCGGACCCGCCTCGTCGACCGTCGCGAGGTCGAAAGGCTTCTTCGACTTCTTCTCACCCATCGCGCTCGAGACGTTCAGCGCGGTGAGCGTGGTGCGCCACCCTTGATTGAGCGGCTGCTCCTTCAAGCCGCGTCGAACCCAGGTGCGAATCAGCTCGGTGTCTTCGGAGTCGACGGCGAGCTCGACGGCGGTGGTGAGGAACTCATCCTGCAGCCCGGTGAGGCCGTACACCTCGTCGAGCGCCTTCAAGACCGCCTTCGGTTCTTTTCCGGCGTCTTCGATCTTCTTCACCACCAGCATGGTCGACATCAGCGTGCCCATGCTGTCGCGGAGCAACAGGCTCTTGTGAACGCGCTCGCTCCACTCACGCATTGTTGCGTCGGACATCGCCTCGATCAGCTTGATGGTGTCGGGCTCTTCGTCCGTGACGTCGAACGTGCGCCCGTCGGCGAACAGCACGAGGGGCGGGTGGAGCGGGAGCACGAGCGCCGAGTCCTTCTTCATCGCCGCGAGCAGTTCCTTCTCGGCGACGTCTTCGTCTTTCGTCTCGGCGTCGTCGTACGTCGACAGGAAATCGAGCACCGCGCGCGGCGGGAACAGGGTTTCGTCGAGCACCGAGAAGGCCGGGTGTCCCTCGCGCTCGCAGCAGGTGATGAGCGCGTTCGCCACCTGACCATCGAGACAGATTCCTTCGTCGCCCGGTTTCTCGATGACGGTGAGCATGCCGTGCTGGCTGACCGGCGGAATCACGACCGAGGTTCGGCCGATCCACGTGGCGTGAACGCTCGAACCGACGAGCGCCGCGCGCGCGGCAGGGAAGTTCGAAGCGTCCATCGCGTCGCGGAAATCGGCGAGCACGCCCTTGCCGGAGAGCTTCAGAAAGCGAAGCCCCAGACCTTCCGGCAGCTGGTGAAATCGCGGCGTCCATTTGCCGTCGTCGAGCGCGAACGGCGTGAGCGAGAACCAGTGATCGCCCGTGAAGCGCGCGTCGGCCTCGGTGAGCATCGCTTCGAGCGCGCTCGCGTCCTGCAGGTCGGCGACGAGCACGGTGTCGAGCGTCGGCACGATGACCAGCGCGCGCTCGCGGGGAAACGGCAGGCGGTTGAAAGCGTCGAGACGAAGCAGGCGAGCGGGTGCGCGCGTGTCCTTCGATTCGCAGCTGACGAAGCCGCGTGAGCGCGTGGTCCACGTGATGGGCAGCTCGGCGAGTTCCTTGTCGGCGGCCGCGAGCAGGCCCTTGTGGAGCGTGTCAGCGTCGATGCCCTCGTGGGTCAACGCGTCGGACACCGGCAAGAGCGCGCCGTCAGCCCGGGTGGGGTCTTCGAGCACGACCATGACGTCGAGCGAGGTCGCGTCGAGCAGCTCTTCGTGTTCGGTCTTCGCGAGCACCGAGCCTTTCACGTGGCTGCACAGGCCGAGGATCATCGAGCTGCGGTGCACGTAGTGGCGCGCGACGGTGTCGACGCTCTTCTTGTCTTCGCGCGGGCGCTGCTCGGTCGATTCGTCTTCGTGCGGTGATGCCACACCCGCCGACTTGCTCGCGCGGTACCCGACCACCATGAGAACGACGGCGACCACGAAGACGACGATGAGGATTTCCATGCGCGCTGACCTCTAGCGCCGCCTGCGCACGAACAGCAGCACCATCGCCACGAGCAATGAGACGGGTGCCGCGCTGCAACCGACGCGGGGACCAGCTTTCGTACAATCGAGCTCGATTTCTTCGTTCAGCTTCACAGTCTCGGGGACGCCGGCGATCTCGAACTCCAGCGCGATGGGCACCTTCTTCACGCCCTCGGGCTTCTCGCAGCTCGCGCTCACCGAGCCGACCTCAATGCCCGCGTTGCGACCGGCGAGGTGGCCGAAGAACGGCTTCGCTCCATCGCGTCGCAGCCGGGCGAGGGGGACCCACACCAGCAACTCGCGCGTGAGCTGGAGCGACACCGTGCGCGTCACGCCAGGCATGAGTACGCGCGTGGCATCGCACTCGAGCTGCGGCAGCGAGGGGTCGGTGTTCGAGAAACCCACGGGCGGGCCGAGCACCAGTGTTCCGAGGTCGGTCGGCAACGCGAAACTCGGCGCTACGGTGAAGGTCGTGCTGGGGTTCAGCGGCATGCGCGTGCAGCTGTCGTGGGGTGTGACGTCGCCGCGCAGCGTCACCTCCTCGCCGACCTCCCACGTGGTCGGCGCGGCAAACAACGCGCTGCTGGCCTGCTCGCCCTGCAGCACACGAATTCGCGGGAGGACTTCGGTGCCGCCGTCGGCGTGCACGAGGGTGAGCGTGCCTGCGTCGGTCGCCTCGTCGATGAAGCCCACCAGCGCGACGGCGTTGACCGGTACAGGCTGTTGGGCCGGCGGCAGCTGAGGAGCACAGATGGGAAGCCCTACACACGCCAGCGTCACGCTGATCAAGGAACTGAGCACTCGCACGTCTTACTGACTTCAGGTCCGTCTAGGGTGCGGCCATGCCCCGCTACAGCTCGCTGTTCATCGAGAAGGACACGTCCAATCCCCGCGTCGCGCGCCTGGTGCTCAACCGACCCGAGCGCTTCAACGCCATCAACGAGGAGATGCCGCGCGAGCTGCGCGCCGCCGTCGAGTGGGCGAACGCCGAGCCCGAGGTGCACGTCATCGTGGTTGAAGGCGCCGGGAAGGGGTTCTGCGGCGGCTACGACCTCTCGTATTTCGGCAGCGGCCGCATCGACCACCCGTGCCAGCAGGAAAAGCACCCGTGGGACCCGATGGTCGACTTCGCGTTCATGAAGAAGAACACCGACGACTTCATGTCGCTGTTCCGCAGCCACAAGCCGACCATCGCCAAGGTGCACGGAGCGGCCGTCGCCGGTGGCAGTGACATCGCGCTGTGCTGCGACCTGCTGGTGATGAGCGACGACGCGCGCATCGGGTACATGCCGACGCGCGTGTGGGGTTGTCCAACGACCGCGATGTGGACGTTCCGGCTCGGGCCGGTGCGCGCGAAGCAGATGATGTTCACCGGAGACACCATCGACGGTCGCACCGCGGCGGCGTGGGGCCTCGCGAATCAATCAGTGCCGGCGGCCGAGCTGGATGCCGCGGTGAATGCGTTGGCGGCGCGCATCGCGTCGGTGCCGTCGAGTCATCTGGCGATGCACAAGATGGTGGTGAATCAGGTGATGCAGACCATGGGGCTCGAGCAGACCCAGAACCTCGCGACGCTGTTCGACGGCATCACGCGGCACAACCCCGAGGGGTTGTGGTTCCGCAGGTACGCGCAGGCGGAAGGGTTCAAGGCCGCGGTCGCGTGGCGTGACTCGGGTCAGCCGATTCCCGAGGGAGATGACGCGCGCGCGAAGATCGCCGAGCTCGAGAAGAAATGAACTTCAGTTCTGCGCGGTGACGGGGGAAGCGACCGCCGACTCCTGCCGCACTTCGTCGCGCCGCCACGAGCCGCGAAGGAACGCGACCGACGGCAGCCGAGACTTCTCGCGCGCCGCCATCGCCAGCGGAGTCATGCCGAGGAAATGCGCGATGAGCACCACCGCTCCGCCGATGCTGATCATTCCGAACACCGGCGGCCAGAACGCGAGCACCGAGCCGGCGATGACCCACGCCGTCGACGCGAACACCACGCCCAGGCTCGCCCACGCCCGCGCGCGCGCGAACTCGCGAGGGTCGAAGGTGCTGATCAACGACGCGACGAACGTCTCGCCCTGCTGCTCACCCGCGAGCCACACGGTCTGGCCCGCGTGAACCGTGCTCTTCACCACGCGCGTTCCACCGCCCGCACCCTTCGCGCGCTGCATGAGCGCATCGAACTGCGCGGTGGTGTTGCACGTCGCGTTCTTCGCCTTCGTGTCCGCGTCGACCCACACCTCGGCGCTCGAAGCTGAGCTGACCGTCACGTCCTTGCCGTCGAGCGAAACCACGCCGCCCTTGATCAGCGACGTGTGCTTGCGATCGAAGAACACCAGGCCGGGCGATTCGGAGTCGAGCTCCTTCACGCGCTGCTCCACTTCGTGCGACGCGAGCTCTTCGGTCTTCACCGTCGCGGTGCGCAGCGTGGTCTTCCAGCTCTTCAGCAGCGCGCGCATCGCACGGAAGTCGATGAGCGCGTCGAGGGCGACCATGAACGCGGTCATCCACGAGATGCCCAGCAGCGCGATGCCCATCATCTCTCGCGTGAGCATGATCAGAACGCCTCGCTGGCGGTCTCAGCGCTCGCGAGCGCCGGCGCAGAATCAGCCGGGAGCGGCGGAGGCGGCGTCCACTGCTTCGGCCGCGAGAACGTGAAGAGATACGTGCGCGCGAGGTAACCGACCAGCGACGGCTCGAGCAGCGACGGGTCCATCTTCGGAGCGACGTCTTTCTCGTGCGAGTCGCGCAGCTCCGTCCAGTGCAGGCCCGGCTTGTTGTGGTGCGCGGTGTGGAAGCCGGCGTTCACCGAGAACCAGTTGGTGAGCCGCGAGCCGAAGTTGCGCGAGTGGTTGTACTCGCTCGAGATGTCGCAGCCGTCGTGCTGAATGATGTTCACGCGCAGGAACCAGCGCGCGCCCCACAGCTGCGGCACGACGACGAAGAACAGCACCGTCCAGAAGTCGTACGCGAGCAACAGCCCGGTGAGGCCGAACGCGAAGATGGATTCCTGCAACGACTGGCGGCGGTAGTCGCCGCGACCCTTCACCGTCGCCCAGCGGTTGATGCCCGCGAAGGTGATGGGGCCGATGATGTTCGGGAAGTGGAGCAGGTTGAGCAGGTTCCACTTGAAGCGCGCGTGCGACGGAGACGCCCAGTCCGGCTGCCCGTCGTCGTCGAAGTGGTGGTGCACGATGTTGTGCGACGGAATCACCGACGACACGGGGAACAGACCGCAGAAGCTCAAGACGAAACGGAACGCGCGGTTGAGGCCCTTGCTCTCGAACAGCGACCCGTGGAGCACGTTGTGCGTGACGGTCTGAACGAAGAAGCTGAACTGGCAGGCGATGATCAGGAAGACCACGTTGCGGCACTGCTCGACGAGCACCATCGAGGCCAGCAAGCCCAGATACGTGAAGACGATGAACAGCTGTCGCCAGTCTTCGCTTCGCTTGAGTTTCATGAGCGCCGCGCTCTCTAGCGCAGGGTTCGGGCCTGATCACAGGGGTCTAGCGGCGATAGCACCGATTGCACTGCCACGTGTCTTTCGCACGTGCCGCGCAAAACCTGCCTCATTGAACAGGTCCGCCGTTTCCGCATAGAAGGCGCGTTCCGTCTTTTCGGCTCGAGCCAGGTCGAGCCTCACCCGAGGGGGCTTCGTGTCTGTGTTGACCGCGCATCCGATTGGCCAATTCCGGAAGAACCCGAATTTCTACCTGATGTACGACGGGTTCTGGTTTCTGGTGTGCGCGGCCATTCTGGGCACGTTCTACGCGACGGGCTTTCAGCCGCTGATCGGCACTCCGCACTGGTCGTGGGCACTGGTATTCCCGGTGCTGTTCTTCGGCCTCGTGTGGGCGCACCTCACGATTCACAACTGCACGCACGGCAACCTGCCGCACGCCATCAACCGCATCGTCGGTGAAATTCTCGGGCTCATCGTCGTGGTTCGCTTCGCGAGCTGGGACATCATTCACATGCGGCACCACAAGTACTCGGACGACCGCGTGAAGGACCCGCACCCGAACTTCCCGTCGTTCTGGAAGACGGTGTTCCACACGGTCATCAACGTCGAGGCGCAGCTGTTCCAGCAGTACTTCGACGTGTGGGGCGACACGAAGGAAAACCGCGCGAAGGAACGTCGCCGCGCGTGGATGAGCTACGGCACCAACATCGTGCTCGTCGCGGTGTGGGCGTGGCTGCTGGGGCCGTGGTTCGCGATCTGCGTGTTCGCTCCGGCCAACCTGCTCGCGGGTCTGTTCGTCATTCACTTCAACTGGTCGACTCACAACGGTGAGGCGGCGACCAGCATCGACGAGATGCGCCCGACCAACTTGAACGGGCTCTACTACCGCATCGGCAACAAGCTCTTCGCCGGCATCTACGCGCACAAGCTGCACCACGAGCGCCCTGGCATCTTCAACCCGGCGCGCGCGCTCGCGGCTGGCGTGGGTGAGCAGGCGCTGCCCGAGGCGTCGCCGCAGTCGAACGAGCAGCTGGCCTGATCAGCTGATCACCAGCAGTGCCACTGCGCGGTGCCCCAGTTGAGGAAGTTGCGGGCGAAGACGTTCTTCCACGCGGTGGTGGTGTCGAACTTCACGTCGCCCCACACGTCGATGGTCCTCCGCGGCGTCGAGCTGCGGTACTCCGGCAACGCAATCTGCCGGTTGAAGCCGCTGCACACGTAGCCACTCGTGTCGCGTTCCCCGACGTTGAACAACTTGGGGATGGACTGGCTCACGTCGACCCAGCCGCCGCCGCCGCACCAGTCCTGGTACAGCGCGCCTTCGTCGCAGGAGTCGAACGTCGGGTAGCTCCCGTTCTTGCTGTTCGACGCCCACACCACGAAGCGTTGATCGACGTTGGTCGGGAACACGAAGCGTGAGCTGTCGCCGTACGGCACGTCGGTGCAGAGGTGCGCGGCGTAGAACATTCCGATGATGTGCCACTTCGTCGGGTCCTGCTTCGCTTCGTCCCACGTGGGCCAGCCGGGGGCCCAACCCGTCGGGCTGCTGTAGGTGATGAGAATCGACACGAACTCGGCGTCACCGCGGTGCTCGCCGCCGAACCACTGACCCAGGTCCCAGTTGTAGGGCATGCCGTATGAGAGCTCGAGGCACTGGTTCTCGGCGCACCACCCCTGGCGCGCGCCGTAGAGCCGTCCGACGCGTCGCACGAGGTACGGCATGCGGCAATCGGCGTTGCCGTTGCACAGCGTGGGCGTGCCCCACGTGTCGAAGTTGAGCCCATAGAACTGGTGCTGGCTGTCGGCCGATTGGTGAATGGCGGGGAAGAAGCGCACCGCGAGTCGCTGCTCGAGCTCTTCCGTGAGTCCATCGGCGTCGCGGTCGCTGCTCATGGTCGGTGAGGCGTCGCACTGCGAGTAGGTGTTGCGGCAGCTGCCGTCGAGGTTCCGCACCGCGCACTTTCCGAACGAAGGCGGGTTCATGCAGTACGCGCCACACGAGAGTCCCTCGCACGTCGCGGCGCTGCACGTCTGGCAGGTGCGAGCCGTCGTGCGACACGAGCCGAGCTGCCCATTCTCGACGCACATCGAGTCGCAGCGAGCGTTGCCGGTGCACACCGCCGCGCATTGCTGGCAGACGCCGAACGCGCCGCACGACGTCTCACCGCCGTTGGTGCACGCCGTGTTGCAGTCGCTCGTGGAAGTGCACGTCGCCGAGCACTGCGGTGGCGGAACGGGGTTGATGGTGCCGGGGTCGACGGGAACTCCCGGGCAGGTGTCGCAGGAGTCGGCGGCGTGAGCCGTCAGTGCCGTCAATGCTGTCGTGAGCGAGAGAAGCACCGCGAAGCGGAGCGTGGTCATCTGCGCATCGAAGAGCACGCCATGTGCCACCGCCGCGCGCTCGTGTTCACGAGAGGATCGCCGCGCGGAGCACCGCGATGCAGCGGAGACGTCCTGTGGCTTGTCGCGACCGCTAGAAGAAGACCGCCAGATTTCCCTCGCGGCTGATGCCCAGGCTGCCGACCTTCGGCGGCACGGTCGCGAGGTTCACGATGCCGACGATGAGCAGCGGCAAGCCGACCACGGCGAGCAGCGCGCCGATGCCGAAGAACGTCCACCCGAGCACTTGAGAAACGGTGAAGTCCGAGCCGGTCTGCGACCCGGAGCGGATCAGCGCGTACGTGCCGCCGATGAGCGGCGCCGCGCCGACCAGCAACAGAATCGAGCCTGAGACCGTCAGCCGCACGCCCGCGTAAATCTGACCGCCGCGGTTGCCGAGACTCTCGACCAGCATTCCCTGTCGCGGAGAGAGCGCGCTCAACGACGGCACCAGCGAAGGAGGAGGCGTGGCCGGCGTGCTGGTGAGCAACATCGCAACGAGCGCGAGAGTCATGGGTTCTCCGAGAGGTGGGGTGCAAAGTCTGCCACTGGACCCGAGGGTCGTCAGCTCAGCTTCCACAGCTCGAACGCGAACGCCTTGCTCTTCTCGGCCTTCGCGTCGGCACGCTGCGGCAGCAAGACGAACCCGCCACTCGCGCTGAACATCGGCGACTCCGGACCCTTCTTCTTCGCGATGAGCGTTCCGTCGGCGGAGAAGACCGACAACGCGTCGCCCAGCGTCACCACGTGCTCACCGTCGACTCGAACTGCAATCGAGGTCGGCCCGAGCTTCGTCGCCGAGCGCTGCTTGCCGTCACGGTCGAACAGCCCGAGCTCGTTGTGGTGGTCTCCCGTCGCGCGGAAGATCGTCTCTCCGAGCCGTGCGGGCAGCTCGGAGCCACCGAGGCCCGCGATGCGGCGCACGTCCCACGTCGCGCCCGAACCCGTGAGCTCCACCATCGGCGTGTCGTTGCCGAGGAACGTCACCAGCACGCCGCGCTCGTCTCCGAAGGCCGCCTGCGGAGTGTCGCTCAACGCAACCGTGGCCACCTTCTTCGGAGCGAGCGGCGCCAAGAGGTCGAACACCTCGACGGAAGCGGCAACGCGAGTGGAGAGCACGAGGTGATTGTGTCCGACGACCAGCACCGGCTGCTTCGAGTCGCTGCCGAACGTGCCGACGTCTTCGAGCGTGGTGGCGAGCTTCGGCGCGAGCGGCTCGGAAAGGTCGAGCACCGCGAGGTCCATCACCGAGCGCTTCTCGTCGATCTTCCGAGCGAGCAGCACGTAGAGCGCCTGGCGCGTCGCGACGAACGACCACGCCGCGCGCACGTCGCAGCTTCCCTTGCGCTCCGGTGCTTCGGGGTTCGTCACGTCCCACGCCACGATGCGCGCCACCGTCGCGTCGGGGAACGCGGGGAGGAAGTCGTCGCTCACCTTCGTCTCGAGCAGGTACAGCGTCGAGCCCGCCACCTGGCCCATGCGGTTCGGCCGCGCGATGGTCGCCAGTCGCTGGAGGCTCGCTCCGCTCTTCTTCTTCGTCGCCATCAGCCGATTGTGGCTCAGCTGCCGAGCTGCAGCACGTGTGCGCTGCGCGCGCGGACTTCTTCGGTGAGCTCCCGTTCCTCGCGCAGCTTGCGGCCCCACGACGGAATCAGTTCCTTCAACTTCGGCTGCCACTCCGCCATGCGCTGCGGAAAACAATCGGCGAGCAGGTCGAGCGCGATGGACACCGACGTCGACGCTCCCGGTGACGCGCCGAGCAACGCCGCGAGCGTGTTGTCTTTCGCCGAGATGATTTCCGTACCGAACTCGAGCCGCCCACCTTCTTCAGCGTCGCGCTTGATGACCTGCACGCGCTGCCCCGCGACCTCGAGCCCCCAATCTTCGGGTTGCGCCTTCGGCACGAACTCGCGCAACGTCTCGAGCTTCTCTTCCATCGTCAGCGTCACCTGACCCAGCAGGTACGTGGTGAGCGGCAGGTTGCGCAGCCCCGCGCTGATCATCGGAATCAAATTGTCGAGCGAGAGTGAGCCCGGCAAATCGAGATACGAGCCTTCCTTCAAGAAGCGCGTCGAGAACCCGGCGAACGGGCCGAACATCAACGCTTCGCTCCCATCGATGAAGCGCCGGTCGAGGTGCGGCACCGACATCGGCGGAGTTCCTTCCTTCGCCTTCCCGTACACCTTCACCGCGTGCTGCTTGATGACCTCGGGGTTGCGGCACACCAACCACTCGCCGCTCACCGGGAAACCGCCGTAGCCCTCGCCTTCCTGAATGTCCGACTCGTCGAGCAGCTCGAGCGCGCCGCCGCCCGCTCCGATGAAGACGAACCGGGCGGTGACGTCGAGCTCTTTGCTGCGCGCTTCGTCTTCGACCTGAACGCGCCACGCCGAACCATCGCGCTCCAGCGAATGCACGTGGTGGTCGAGGAACAACTTCACGTGCGGCTGCGCGACCAGCCACTCGACCAGCCCGCGCGTGAGCCGCCCGAAGTCGACGTCGGTGCCGAGGTCCGAACGCGTCGCCGCCATCGGCTGCGAGAAGTCACGCCCGCTCATCATCAGCGGCATCCACTCGTTCAAGACCGCGCGCTCGTCGCTGTACTGCATCGCTGCGAAGAGATGATTCGCGGTCAACGCCTCGTAGCGCGCGCGCAGAAAGCGCACGTCGTCGTCACCCGTCACGAACGACAGATGCGGCACGCTGCGAATGAAGTCTTTGGGCTGCCGCAACACGCCGCGCTCGACGAACGACGCCCACAGCTGCCGCGAGGTCTCGAAGCACTCCATGATGTGGAGCGCCTTCTTCACGTCGACCGTGCCGTCTTCCTTCTGCGGCGTGTAGTTGAGCTCACACCACGCGGCGTGACCGGTGCCCGCGTTGTTGCGCGCGTCACTGCTCTCCGCCGCAACGCTCTCGAGCCGCTCGAAGATGCCGATGCGCAGCGAAGGGTCGAGCAGCTTGAGCAGCGCGCCGACGGTGGCGCTCATGATGCCTGCTCCAATCAACACCACGTCGAACGGCGGCCACGGTTGCTGTCTTGATTCACTCAATTGATGCATCCCACGATGGGTGGAGTCGATTCGTCGTTGTCGGTGCGGCACTGACGCAGCCCGGTCGCCACGATGCGCGCGATGACCGCTTTGCCCGCCACGTCGTCCATCGTCACGTACTGAAACGTCTCGGCCTGCGAAGGCCCGAGCGCGCGCGTCGTCGTGACCGAGCCGAAAACGCGCGGCGTCCCCAGCGGGTCGACGACCAGGTCGACGCGCACGCCCGCCGGCATCGACGCTTCACCGACGTTGCGCACCACCAGGTCGAACGCGATGCCCTGCGGCGTGCACGAGCCGCCCATGCTCACCACCGCGTCCGCGGCCGCGAACTCCTGACCGGGCTGCTTGTTCTGGCGGAAGTTGTTGAGCCCCGGCACCACCCAGTTGCGCTGCGGGTTCTGCGGCACGCGCCCGCTCTCGTCGATGTTGGTGACCGAATACGTGTGCTGGTTCCACACGCGCCGCGTCACCACCCAGTCGCGATTCGCGCTGCCGAACACGCGCACACCCGAGGTGCGGTCTCCGTTCGCGCAGCCGTAGGCGTACGCGTTGCTCGCCACGATGAGGTCGGCCTGCCCGTCAGAATCGACGTCGGCCACCAGCGGGTACTCGATGAGCGTGCCCGAGGTGTTGCAGGCCGTGAAACGGTCGGTGCCCGTCGCCGAATCGTAGATGTGGAGCGTGATTTCGTCGGCGTACACCGCCTCGACGCGACCATCCCCGTCGAAGTCGAACAGCGTGCTGCCGGTCTGCGCGCTGCTGCAATCGCGCGTCTGCCGAATCCACAACAACGTCTGGTCTGCGGGCAGCGCGGTGTTCATCAACTTCGCGCCGTCGAACACCGCGTAGCCAACGCCACCTGCGAGGGCGACGTCGGGAAACCCGTCGGCGTTGAAGTCACCGATGGTCGGAGGCCCACCACCGCCGACGTTCCCCGCGCTCCCCGTCGGACACAGCGACGGCGAGAGCGTCTGGTTGATGTCGAGCCCGGTGCGAATGAGCCGCGCGCGATTGGGCTGCGTCGCGTCGTAGCTCCACACCGTCAGCGTGTGCGTGCTCGGGTTCACCGAGACGATTTCCGGCTGGCCGTCGACGTTCAAGTCACCCACCGCGACGTAACCGGTGACGCCGCTCTGGCTCGCGACCTCGACGCCCGTGCGGTTCGATACCTGGCCCGCGGTCACCACGTCCTGGAAGCCGTCGCCGTCGATGTCGGCGATGGTGTTGTTCGCCGGCACGGGGAGGTCGCGCAGCACGACGCCGTCGTTGCCGCGCAGCACCTTCGACTCGGTGATGACCTCGATGTCGCCGTTGCCGTCGAGGTCGGCGATGGCGATGGTGGTGCAGCTCGCGGTCGCGGTCGACCACAGCAACGTGCCGTCGGTGCCCTTGAGCGCGACCACTCCGTTCGGGCCGCAGCCCACGACTTCGTTGCCGTCGATGAGGTCGAAGTTGCCCGACGCCAGCTGGCTCGCCGCGTTGATGAGCCCCGGAGTCGCCCACCGCTCGACCAGCGCGCCGTTGCTCACCGTCAGCGCGTGCACCGTACCGACCGCGGTGTACGCGCCGCTCGCGAAGGTGACGACCACGATTTCAGGTTGGTCCTGCGCCGTGATGCGGCCGTCGCAGTCGTCGTCGGTGAGCTGCGCGACGATGGGCGCCATCATCACGTCGTTCGGAGTGCCCGCCGCCATCGGGTCTCCCCACGAGTAGCGCACCACCGGGTTGAGCTGACCTGCGGGGCGCACGAAGCGGCACGGCTCGACGCACGTGCGCCCGCTCGCCGCGCCCGCATCGGGAGGACACACCGGAGGATCATCGACGCACTGGCCTTCGGTCGCTCCCATCACGCACACGCCCGCGTCGAGCACTGCCGGCTGCACGCCCGACACGTCGCAGTACTCGTTGCCCATGCAGTCGCTCGTCTCGCGACACGAGCCGAGCGGCTCGACGCAACGCTCGAAACTGCACAGGTAGCCGTTCTGGCAACACTGCGAACCGCACGCGCGACCCGCGGCGCAACACGTTCCGCCCGCGCACGTGCCGCCGTCACCGCAGGCGTCTCCGTCGTTGCACGTCGCCGCGCCGCCACCGCCTCCGCCTCCGGTTGCGCCTCCGCCACCACCACCACCACCGCCGCCGGTGACCGAGCCGCTGTCCGCGACTCCGCCATCCGTGCCTGGTTTCACCACCACCGAGTTCGTGCACTGACAGCCGACCATCGTGGCCGCGCAGAGCGTGACGAGCGCCATTCGCATGCGCGCACGATGCCGCGAATCACGGCGGGAAGCTCGCCTTCAGGGATACGGTGCGCGCCGTGAGCGAAAACGAAGCGGGTGAAGGAGACGTCCTCGCGCAGCACGGCGAGCTGAAGGGCAAGGGACTCCTGCCGGGCGCCATCGCGTTTGCGCTCGCGTTGCTCTCGGTATTGGCGGTGCTCGCGTTTCGGTTTCCCGCGTGGCTCTCGACGCCCGAGCTGCGCGCGCACTACGACGTGACGACGCTGCGCTACGTGCTCTTCGCGTCGATGGTGCTCGCGGGCGCGCTGTCGATTCGCAACCTGCTGCTCGGTCAGTACCGCAAGCTCGCGGCGGCGGCGTTCGGCTGGGTGATTCTCGCGCAGGTGCTCGGAGGGCCCGGCGTGCAGGTCGGAGAAATTCCCGAGAACTCTCCGTACATCGGCCTCGACTTCTTCATTCTCGACCTGCTCGGGTCGGCGCTCATCTTCATCTTCATCGAGAAGTTCCGGCCGCTCCGCCCGCAGCAGCCCATCTTTCGCGCGGAGTGGCAGGGCGACTTGATTCACTTCCTCGTGAATCACCTCGTGGTCGGTCTCACCCTGCTGCTCACCAACCGCGCGGTGCACGCGCTCGGCTGGCTGGGCACGGAGACCACGCGCAACTTCCTCGCCGGAGTGCCGTTCCTCGTCGCGCTGTTCCTCATCTTCTTGAGCGCCGACCTCGTGCAGTACTGGGCACACCGCGCGTACCACGAGGTTCCGGTGCTCTGGCGCTTCCACTCCGTGCATCACAGCGCGAAGGACATGGACTGGCTCTCGGGCTCACGCCAGTCGCTGCTCGAGCTCATCGGCACGCGCATCGCGGTGATGACTCCGATTTTCGTGCTCGGGTTTCCGCAGCACGTGGTCGACGCGTACATCCTCATCGTCGGGTTCCAGGCGGTGTTCGACCACGCCAACGTCAGCGCCGGGCTCGGGCCGCTCAAGTACGTCTTCGTGACGCCCAACTTCCACCACTGGCACCACTCGCGCGACGACGAGGCCATCGACAAGAACTACGCCGCGCACTTCGCGTTCCTCGACTACTTGTTCGGCACCGCGGCGAAGACCGACCGTCCGTGGCCCGACCGCTACGGAGTCGTCGGTGACTACATTCCCGAGGGCTTCGTGAAGCAGCAGCTCTTCCCGTTCGTGGGCTCGACCGAAGATCAGGAAAAGCAACGCGGCGACCACCACACGAAGGCGGGTCGCGAAGCCAGACGCAGCGGCAGCTGATCAGCGAGTCAGCACGCGCTCTGGAGCTTGTTCGTCGAGCATCGAACCCGCGACGAACGTGGCGAGCGCCATGATGGTCAGCGTGGGGTTGAAACCGCTCGACGTCGGAAACAGCGAACCGTCGGCGCACCACAAATTCGTGACGTCGTGAAAGCGCCCGTCTGCACGCGTGACGCTGGTGCGCGCGTCGAGCCCTGAGCGCAGCGTGCCGTGTACGTGCGCCGATTCAGGCAGCTCGGCGGCCGGCTGCGGAATGGCCCACTTCGCACCCGCGGCCATCAACACGTCGAGCAGCTTCGGCCGGTAGAAATCGCTCGCGCTCGTCTCGAACCCGTGCGGCGAATACGTGATGCGCGGAGCAGGAATTCCATCGAGGTCCTTCACGTCGGGGTCGAGGTCGACGCGGTTGCTCGCTTGCGGCGCGTCTTCTCCCTGCATCGCGAGCGCGACCATGTGGCGACGGCCCGGGCTCTGCTGCAGCAGCCGCTGGTACGTCTTGCCGCTGAAGCCGCGGAACAGCTCCAGCACCTGGCGGTAGTACGCCGCTTCGGCGATGGGCTGCGGGCCACCGGAGATTTCGACGATGCCTCCCAGCGGGCGCATCGGGTCGTTGGGCACGCCGCGAAAATCAGTCCACCCGTGCGTGATGGTGCGGCCGCGATCGGCGTGCGTGATTTCCTCGAAGATGCCGAGCGCGTTGGTCTGGTGGTGGAACATCAAGTTGCGGCCGACCTGACCTGACGAATTGCCGAGGTCGTCGGACACCAGACACAAACGCGCGCTCTCGATGGCGCTCGCCGCGAGCACGTAGCGGTCGGCGGTGAACGTCTCGCGCTCTCCTTCGGGGCCGATGGTGACGACGCCGGTGATGGAGCCGTTGCTCGACTGCAGCCGCGTCACCTTGCGCTCGGGCAACAACAGACAGTTTCCACTCAGCAGCGCGCGCCGCAGCAACGTCACCGGCGGAGTTCCCTTCGCGTTCGTCGGACACCCGAAGCCGGTGCAGAAGCCGCAGTCGCTGCACGCCGGCCGCCCGTCGTACGGCCGCGAGTTCACCGCGCCGGGGTAGGGATGCGGGTTCAGCCCGAGCGAGCGCGCGGCCTCACTCACCTTGAGGCCCACGAACATCGGCACGCCCGGAGCCATCGGGTACGGCGTCGAGCGCGGCCCCTCGAGCGGGTTGCTGTTGGCGAGGCCCTGCACGCCGATTCGGTTTTCGATGAACGCGTAGAACGGCTCGAGGCGGTCGTAGTCGACCGGCCAGTCGGCCCAGCTCGCGTCGGGCATCGACGCACCGATGAGTGAGCCGAGTCGGAAGTCGGTCGGCAGAAAACGCGGCGTCTTCAGGTCGGCGTACACCGCGCCGCCGCCGACGATTTTCGGGAGCGAGTTCACGTCGCCCGTGTACGTGCGCACGCCGTCGCTCTCTTTGGTTCGCCAGGTGCGCGGGTCGACGCTCGCGTCGGTGAACGCGAACGGTCGAGAGGCCTGCAGCTCGTCGTTGGCGAAGAGCGAGGTGACCCCGTTCGGGTCGTCGAGGCCGAGGAAGCGATTGGGCCCGCACTCCAGCACCAGCACCTTCTGGCCCGCTGCGGTGAGCGCCGCCGCGACCGCCGAGCCACCCGCGCCGCTGCCGATGATGAGCGCGTCGAAGCGCGCGAGCGAGGTGTTGCCGACCGGCTGCGCGCTCTGTCTCACGACGCGCTCCTTCCGCCCGTCGCGCGCGCGACTTCGGTGAGCAAATCTCTCGTCGATTTGTCGAGCGGGAACGCGTCTTCACCCGGCTCGCTCGTCGAGACCGGAGCGTCGGCGCGCTCCACGTTCTTCTCTCCGTCCCAGGTGACGAAGTTCGCGTCCGGCCCGAGCGCGCCGATGCGACGCCAGCCTGCGCGGTCGGGGTTGCCGCCGTATTCGGGGCGCGCGAACGCGGCTTGCGTGACGAGCTCGCAGATGAACTCGCGGTCATCGAAGGGAAGTTGCGCGAGCGGAACGGCGCGGCTCAACACCGCGCGCAGTTGCTCCTTCAAGGCGGTGGTGCGCACGTCCCAGGCGGCGCGCGACACGCGGTCGAGGTCGACGCTCGTGCCCAACGAGCTGAAGAACACGTCGGAGTCAGAGGTGAGGCGATCGACGTAGCGCACCGCTCCGAGCGAAGAGCCATCGGGCGGGAACACCTCGTCGGCCCACGCGGCGAGCTGCGCGGCTTCAGCGTCGCTGAGAAAGAGGAGCGGCGCGGGTTGCGGTTCCGAGTCCGAAGGCCGCGCGCAGGACGCGAGCGCGAACGCAGCGGGCAACCACGACAGCAACTCGCGACGACTGGGAGTCATGCGCGCACTGTCGGGCTCGGCGCGCTGCGAGTGGAACTGTGAACTGGAGTGCGCGTCACCCGCGAGTGACGCGCACCGCGTCAGTCAGCGATACGAGAGGCCGAACTTCACCGACGGGTCTTCGGTCTTCACGGTGAGACGCACGGGCTCCTCGATCGGCATGCAGATTCCCGAGCGGCGCATCACTTCCCAGCCGCCGGTGGTGCGCGTCACCGAGTCCCAACCCTCGCAGCGCGTCACGGTGCACGCGTTCACTTCACGCGAGATGACCCAACCTTCCGAGCTGCGACGCACGCGGTCCGCGCCTTCGCAGCGAGCGACGGTGCACGCGTTCACTTCGCGCGAGACGACCCAACCCGAGTTCGCGCGACGCACGCGGTCTGCGCCTTCGCACTGCACCGAGGTGCACGCGTTGACGACGCGGCTCACTTCGATGCGGTCGTGGTTGCGGCGAACGAGGTCAGCGCCTTCACACGCGCTGGTCAGCGGAACGATGGGCGGCGACACCGGCGTGTACGGCTTGCAGGCGAGAACGGCGGCGGTCAGGGCAATCGTGGTCAGCATCGCCCTTCAAACGGTCGGGATCCGTGGTCGATCTCCCACAGTCGAATGTGCCGTTATTTCAATTGGTTACCTGGTCTTCAGG
Source organism: Archangium sp. (assembly GCA_047600485.1). Taxonomy (GTDB): domain Bacteria; phylum Myxococcota; class Myxococcia; order Myxococcales; family Myxococcaceae; genus Archangium_A. The sequence continues at coordinate 6,562,970 of JASGKS010000001.1, read as the reverse complement.
TACTCCAGCAGGTCGGTCTTCTGCTCCGGCGTGAGCATCGACGTGAGGCCGTGGAAGTCGCCGCCAGCCGACGGTTGGAAGCGGTCTTCGAGGCGCTGCATGCGGCCGTCGTGCATCCACGGGCCACGCCACGCGAGCTCGGTGAGTCGCGGCACCTGCAACGGCAAGCCGGTGCCGACGTCCATCGTCTGGTTGTTGGTGCCCTGCGCTCCGACGTGACAGCCCGCGCACCCGGCGGTGGTGAAGACCTGCGTGCCGCGCGCGACTGCTTCGGAGTCGACCTCAGGCGGCGGCAGAGAAGGTTGGATATGCAACCAATCTTCGACCGACTGCGTGCCTTCGAGCGTGAGCTTCGGGCCGCGCATGCGCACCGACATCACGTTGGCCATCAGCGCGTTGATGTTCTCCATGTCGCCGGTCCAGTGGAAGGGCGCGGTGCCGCCGATGCCTCCGCGCAGACTCGGCGTGCGTCGCGGGCCTTCGGGGAAGTTCCAGGTGTGCGCGTCGTCGCCCGCTTCGGGGTGACACGAGGCGCACGCGATGTTCGCCGGAGTCGCGCGGTGGAACAGCTCGTGCCCGGTGGAGACGCTGCGCGCGCCGACGAGCTCGACCACGGGAGTGACAGCGCCGTCGACTCCGACGCGCCACACCTTCGCGGGCTCGCGTTGGAAGACGAGCGCGTCTTCACCGACGAAGACGACCGAGGTGAGCTGGGTGTCGAGGTCGTGCGGCGCGATGCTCACGTCGCGACGGAAGCCCGCCTCGAGCTGCGTGAGCATTCCGCGCCCGGCCGAGAGCACCGCGACGCGCCCGCTCGGAGAGACCGCGACGTCGACCGGCAACACCACCGCGTTGAAGGACTCCGAGAGCGAGGTGCGAATCGTCGACGTGCCGCTCACGTTGAGCACCTCGGAGGTGACGATGTTGCTGCTCGGCTGACTGAAGCCCGAGCCGCCGCCGGTGGTCCGCGAGCCGGTCGCGAAGCCGCCGTACGCCGAGCAGTTGTTCGCGTCGGGGAGCGTGGTGGTGCGGTGCTGCTGACGCACGATGCTCGCTCCACCGCCGGGTCGGGACAGCGCACGCCACGCGACGCGAGGGGCGAAGCCATCGACGGGTGTCTCGGTGAGGGTGGTGACCGTTCCATCGTCGGCGACGGCGAAGAGCTTCGCGCTGCGGAAGGTGGTGACGAGCAGTCGCGCGCCATCGATGACCACGTCGCGCAGGTCGGTGAGCGGAAGGGTGGCGATGGACTGGCGAGTTCCGGTGCTCGGGTCGAGTGATTCGAGACGGCCGTCGAGGCAACCGACGATGAGCTTCGAGTCAGTCGCGCGCCAGGCGAGGCCGCGCGGTAGTGCGCATGTCGGCAGCCGTCGCAGCGTTCCGGCGGTGACGTTGACTTCCACCAGCTCGTGGCCGCGACGCAGCGTGAGATACGCGAAGCCGTTCGGTCCTTCGACTACGCGGCCCGGCTCGTCGCCCGCTTCGAGTGCGAGGCCGCGCGCGATCAGGAAGTTGGGAGAGATGAGCCACACGCGCTCGCGGTCGGGGTCGCCGACGACGAGGGCTCCGCTCTGGAGCGCCACCATCGTGCCGCCGCTGATGGCTTTGGGCGCCGAGCCGATTTCGGTGACGCCTTGCTCGTCGCTCGACGAGCAGAAGAAGGTGCCGCTGCCGCCACCGTCGACGGCGAAGCCGCCGCCGAAGCCGCCGCCTCCGCCGCCGAGAGGTCCCGGGCCGCCCACCGCCGTTCCACCACCGCCGCCTCCCGTGGGCCCGGGCACACGGAAGCCACCGTCACACGCCGCCAACGTCACGCACATTCCGAGCAGGATTCGTCGCACGTCGACTTCGACACGCAGCCTCCGCGTCGTGGGACATGCGAACAACTGCATTGAGGGACGGCAGGGTCGGCGGGTTCTGGGCCGTGCGCGACGCGGGCAGCCCCTCACTTTGAACGAATTTCGCTCACTTGCTCCACCACTTCGTGAATCTGGCTGTTCCCACAACCACTTTCACGTAGTCGTGAAACTTGCGCTCAATTTGCTCGAAGATGAGGGGCAAATCGGCTGTTTGGCACGACCTGAAACCCGCCACCACTACCACCATTGAGGAACGCTGCAGAACGATGTTCGCTCAGAGCCACAACCATTTTCACGAAACGGTGCCGAGACTTCACTTCGGCATGAAGCCGAGCGCCACGGCGACCTTGATGGCGACACCCATCAAGCTCTCGCCCGCGACGAACCCCGAACCGATCGGCATGGTCATCGCGTCGCCCTTCTTCTCGCCGTACTTGCGACGCGCGACCTCGGCAGCGACCGCGCCGATGCACATCATGATGCTGTTCCACGCAGGCAGCACCATCGCGATGCCGAGACCTGACGCCGACGGCACCCACTTCTTGTGCGCCTTCGGAACCTTCGCCTCGATGATCGCGAGCAGCGTACCGACGATGAGCCCGCACAGCGCCGCCCAGCGTGCAGTGGGATGCACGGCCTCGATGCCCTTCACCAGCATCTCCGACACGTTCTTCCACACCATGGCGGACGGAGCGGGGAACTCCTTGCTGCCGAGAACGTCCGCCGTGGGCACGAGCAAGTTGAACAGCGGCACGATGATCAGCGAGCCCGTCAGCACACCGAACAACTGACCGATGACCTGCGTGCGCGGCTTCGCTCCGATGAGGTAGCCGGTCTTCATGGTGGTCAGCAGATCGGCCGCGTGCAGACCGACACCGCCCGTGACGTTGGCCGACATGATGTTGGGAGCGAGCTGACCCGGCAGCAGCGCCGCGTACGTGAGCTGCGTCACCGGCCCGAGCGCCTTCGTCGGCGTGACGTCGGTCTCACCAGTCACGCGCGCCGCGATGACGCCCATCACCACCGACAGCGGTAGCGCGATGACGCCGGCCCACAGCGGAATGTCGAACGCGATCCACGCGAGCACCACCACCGGAGGACCCAGCACGAGAAACCCGAGCGGGAACCACGACGGCGGCGGCTCGACACCCGCGAGTGGATCAGCCTCTTCCTTCCTCCCGCCGAACAGCGCGCCGAGCGACCGCACGCTCTTGAGCACGCTGCGCCACTGGAACGCGAAGCTCGTGAGACCGGAGCTGACGAGCACCGACGCGCCCATCCACACCGTCCACTTCGCCATGATCTTGAACGTGACGATCTGCACACCGACTTCATCGGGCGTGGTGGGAATCACGCCCATCGCCACCATCTCTGGAGCGACGAGACCGAAGGTGATGAGCGCTCCGATGAGCAGCGACCAGCCCGTGCGCCACGACATCAACGCGCCGGCGCCGAGCATCAGCACGCTGCCCTCGAGGCCCAGGCCCCACTCGAGCAGCTTGTGATTCTTGTACGTGACCGGCAGCGAAAATTCGGACGGCAGGTTCCAGCCCTTGAGCCACGACACCTTCGCGTCGCGCCACCACGCGATGACTGCGGCGACTCCGAGCGAACCGAAGAGCAAGCGCGCCTGTTGCTTGCCTTCACCGGTGTCTGCGTTGAGCGCGCGCAACGTCTCGGCCGTCGCGGTGCCGGTCGGGAAGATGAGCTGCTCGCGGTTGATCAACTGCCGCTTGATGGGAATCGCCGCGAACACGCCGAGGCCCGCGATGCACGCGAACCACGCCATCAACAACAGCGTCCCCGGCCGTTGACCGGTGAGGATGATCAACGCCGGCAGCGCCGCCATGTTGCCGCCGCCCGTCATGTAACCCGCGCCGCTCGCCACGGTGCCGGTCGCGTTGTTCTCGAGCATCGCCATGCGCCACTTCGGCCCGAGCACTCCGGCGATGGCGCTCCAGAACGACCACGCGATGATGCACGCGGTGATGGTGACGCCCACGCTCCAACCCGTCTTCAGCACCACGTACAGATTCGCGAAGCACATCAACCCGCCGACCAGCATGCCGGTGATGACCGCGCGCACCGTCAGCTCGGTGGCGTTCGGTTGATAGACGGTGTCGAGCCACTTCTTCTCGGCTTCCAACGCCTGCGCTTCTTGTTGTTCGGGAGTCAGCGTCTGCTGCGGTTCGCTCACGGCGCGTGAACCTACTCGCAGCGGCGGTAGTGTGGCGCCAATGAGCTTTCTGCGCGCGTCGATTCTCGGAGCAGTCTTCCTCCTCTCGGCCTGCAAGACCGACAGCGCGGCGAGTGATGACGGCTCCAGTGAAGACGTCGTCGAGCAGTACGACGATCAGCTGCAGGTGACGGACGTGGTGGTCGGTACGGGAGAGAAGGCGGTCAACGGCTCCACCATCACCGTGCACTACCGGGGCACGCTCACCGACACGACAGTGTTCGACTCGTCGTACACGCGCGAGCCGCTCACCTTCAAACTCGGCGCGCGGCGCGTGATTCGCGGGTGGGACCAGGGCCTCGTCGGCATGCGCGTCGGAGGCAAGCGCACGCTCGTGGTGCCTCCGCGACTTGGTTACGGCAGCAAGACCAAGCCCAACATTCCGGCGAACTCGCACCTCATCTTCGAAGTGGAGCTGCTCGCAGTTCAGCCCTGACTCTCCCTCTCCTTGCGAAGCGGGGAGAGGGCCGGGGTGAGGGGCCGAGCCGGCCGCAACGCGCGCACGGTCGCCATCACTCCGTCGTCGAGAGAAGTTGCGCCAGTGCCGAACGCCGCGCGGAACTTCGAGTCGTCGAGCACGAACGGCACCTGCCACTGGTAGCGCATCTCGATCAGCTCCTTCACCGCGGGCACGAAGAGCCCCATCACGTGCAGCACCGGAGCGGGCACCGTCACGGTCTTCACGTCGGGAAAGCCCAGCGCACGACCGAAGCGGCTGACGACAGCGGCGGTGCTCTCGGCCTTCGCGACGGGCAGATGCCAGATTTCACCGCTCTGCTTCTGCGGAGCGAGCGCGAGCGTGATGAGGCCATCGGCGACGTCGCCCGCAAAGGAATAGGAGTGCAGCAGCGTCGGGTCTCCGAAGCACTCGCCGGCCTTGCCCTTCACGATGCGCTGGCCGAACCGCTCGCCGAACGTCGCCGCGAGCGTGATGTTCGGACCGTAGAAGTCAGACGCGCGGGCGATGGTGACGTGCGCCTTCGCGTCGAGCAGCCGCTGCGCCACTCGCGCGCGGAGCTCTCCTTTCCTGCTGCACGGGTTCACCGGGCTCGTCTCGGTGAGCGGTCCGGTCGGGCGGCCGTACCCATAGAGATTGTCGAGCACCACCAGCGGAGCGTTCTGCGCCGCGTGCAGCGCGCCGGCATTGAGCGGTTCGAGCAGCGACATCCACTGGTGGTACGGCGGTGTGGCGCAGTGAATGACCGCGCGCGCGTCACGGCCGATGCGCTCCGCGAAGGCGAGGTCGCTCAAGTCTCCGCTGACGACCTCGAGCAGGCCGTCCGAGCGAGGAGCGCCGCTGCGACGCACCTGACGCACGCGATGCCCGGCGGCGAGGAGCTTCTGGGTGACCAGCGAGCCGATCTGTCCGGCACCGAGCACGACGATGGGTTGTTCGTTCATGCGCTCAAGATGTGCCTTGCATCCATGCGCATCAATTCGCACTCAGGCAAGTGTCGTTTGCACTGACGCAAGCCAGGCCAGCGGATGCCATGGCAAACTCCGACGTATGGAGTCCTGGGAAGACGTCCGCCTGTTCCTCGCCCTGATGCGCACCCGCCGGCTCTCGCTCGCCGGCAAAGCACTCGGCTTCGACACCTCGACCGCCTCCCGTCGCCTCGCGAAGCTGGAAGACGCGCTCGACGTCCCGCTGTTCGATCGCACGCGCGAGGGCCTCGTCCCCACCGCCGCGGCGCTCAAGCTGCTCACCGCCGCCGAAGACATGGAGCGCGCGTCACACCAGTTCGCCACCGACATCGACGGTCTCGAGCGCGAAGTCGAAGGCGTGGTCCGCATCTCCGCTCCGCCCGGAGTCGCCGAGAGTTTCCTGGTCCCTGCCTTCACCGAACTCACCCGCCGTCACCCGAAGCTGCGTTTCGAGGTCGACGCGAGCACACGCCAGGCCGACCTCACGCGCCGCGAGACCGACCTCGCGCTACGCACCATTCGTCCCGGCGGAGGCCCGCTGGTGATGCAGCGGCTCAATCGCACGCCGTGGGTTCCGCTCGCCGCGCCGTCGGTGGTGCGCGGGCTCGAACCCCTGCGCGCGTGGACCGACGTGCCGTGGCTGGGGTGGTCCGAGCCACTTCATCAACTCCACGTCGCGCGCTGGCTCGGTGCGCGGGTGAAGACGCCGCTTGCGCTGCGCACCAACTCGTTCGTGGTGCAGGTGAACGCGGCGCTGGCGGGTCTGGGCGCGCTGCTCGCTCCCGCGCCGTACGAAGACGTCTACCAACTGCAGCGCCTTCCGTTGTCGCGGGCGCTGGCGCGTGACGCGCTCTCCGCTCCGTCCGACGACCTGTGGCTGGTGACGCACGAGTCGCTGCGTCGCGTGCCGCGCGTCGCCGCGGTGTGGGACTTCCTTCGCACTTCACTCACGCAGACGTCAGCGCCTCGGCCACCACGCTCGCGCGCTCCGCGTCGAACGGCGTGAGGCCCGCGTCGAGACGCGCGACGATCTTCGCGCGCTCCGTGACGATTTCGGTTTCGAAGTCGCGGCGCAGACCGACCGCGAAGAGCAGCTCGTTGGCGTGCGCGAGCGGCGCGATGCTGAACTGCAGCGCGCGGTCGAAGAGATTCATCTCCGCTCCGAGACCCTGACCGAGGTTGTACTTGCGCTCGAAGTAGAGACCCTTGCTCGCCGGCGCGCCTTCGACGCTGACGTGCGGCTCGTAGACCGTGTGGCCGAGGAAGATGAGCGTCGCCCACGCGCTGCCTTGCACCACCGCGGCGATCATCAACAGCGGCAGCGTGCCGAGCTGATGACTCAGCCACACCGCGCACGCCCACTCGACGACGAACGCCGCCGCGGCCGCGAGCGCGCCCTTCCAGTCGGCGATGGTGAGGAGCACCACGCCACCCGCGAGCAGCGGCAGCACCAGCATCGGCGCCAACACCTGCACGAACAGAATCGCGGAGAAGTAGACGAACGGCGACGCGAGCTGGTGAACGAGCTGGTTGCGGTGGTCCTGGTGGAAGGTGGTGTACAGCGCGAGGTGCTTGGCGATGGCGAGCTGGTTCATGCTCCCGGCCCTTCGCAAGCCGAGGGCCACACCGGAAATCGGGCACTTCCAGCTCAGCGGTGTGCAGCAGTCCTCACACCTTGTGCACGCGCCCGAAGCGCCGTGCAGCTTCGCGCTCGAGCGCTTCCCGATGCTGCGGCGCCGCAATCGCAATCAACGCCTGCGCTCGTTCGCGCAGCGACTTCGCGTAGAGGTCGGCGACGCCGTGCTCGGTCACCACGTACCGAACGTGCGCGCGCGTGGTCACCACACCACCACCACTCTTCAGCGCCGCGCAGATGCGGCTCTCGCCCTTCGAGGTCGTCGACGGCAGCGCGATGATGGCCTTCCCGCCTTCGCTCAGCGTCGCGCCGCGAATGAAGTCCATCTGCCCGCCGACGCCCGAGTACACGCGCTCACCGATGGAGTCGCTCACCACCTGCCCGGTGAGGTCGACCTCGATGCACGAGTTGATGGCGGTCATCTTCGGGTGACGCCGAATCACCGTCGTGTCGTTCACGTACGAGCACTCGCGCAGCTCGACGAGCCGGTTGTCGTGAATGAAGTCGTACAGCTTGCGCGTGCCCATCACGAAGCTGGCGACGGTGCGGCCCTGCTGGCGCGCCTTGAGCTCGTTGGTGACCACGCCCTTCTCGAGCAGCGGGAGCAAACCGTCGCTGAACATCTCGGTGTGCACGCCGAGCCGCCGATGTCCGGTCAGCGCGCGCAACACCGCGTCGGGAATCGCGCCGATGCCCATCTGCAGCGTCGCTCCGTCTTCGATGAGCGCGGCGACGCGGCGACCGATGGCGTCTTCCACCGCGTCACCACCGCTCGACGCGGCGTGCTCGAAGAGCGGCTTGTCGACTTCGACCATCGCCGTGAAGCGGCTCCAGTGCACGCCGCCGTCTCCGAGCGTGCGCGGCATCTTCGGGTTCACCTGCGCGATGACGGTTTCGGCGCATTCCACCGCGGCGACCGCTGCGTCGACGCTCGTGCCGAGGCTGACGTACCCGTGCGCGTCGGGAGGACTCACGTGCACCAGCGCGGCGTCGAGCGGCAACACGCCGCGGCGGAACAGCGCGGGAATCTCACTCAGGAAAATCGGCGTGTAGTCAGCGCGACCTTCAGCCACCGCCGCGCGCAGATTCGCGCCGACGAACAACGCGTTGGGCCGGAAGGAGCCGCTCACCTCCGCGCGTGCATGCGGAGCATCGCCCTCGAGATGCAGGTGCACCGTCTCGACGTTCTTCAATTCGCTCGCGCGCCCGACCATCGCGTCGAGCAGCACCGTCGGAGTGGCCGCCTGACCCTGCACGAACACGCGCTGTCCGCTCTTCAGATGCGAGACTGCTTCCGCTGCGCTGACGAACTTCACGAAGCGCTCACCTTCGTCTTCGCCTTCGCCAGCTCGAGCACGCGCGCGAAATGCGCGGACGTCACGGTCTGCACGCTCAAACGCTGACCCTTCTGCAGCAGCGGCATGCCGGCCAGCTTCGGGTCAGCCTTCAGCACGTCGAGTGGAATCACCGCGTCGAAGCGCTCGACAAACTCGACCTTGCGCATCATCCAGCGCGGGTCGTCCTTCGGGCTCGTGGCGTCGTAGTACTCGTGCTTCTTGTTGAACTGCGTCGGGTCGGGAATCGGCGCGCCGTGCACCTTCGCGAGGCCGGCCACGCCCGAGGGGTCGCCGTTCGAGTGGTAGAAGAGGACGAGCTCTCCTTCTTTCATGCCGTCGCGCATGTAGTTGCGCGCCTGGAAGTTGCGGACGCCTTCCCACCCGGTGACCTTCGACTTCTTCAGGTCGTCGATGGAGAAGACCTCGGGCTCGCTCTTCATCAGCCAAAAGCTCATGCGCGCGATGTATCAGCCAGCGCGCACGAAACGCAGCCGCTCTGGGTCGGCCTGGAAGAAGATCGATTGGATCTTTCCATCAGCGACTTCGATCGACAGCGCGCCGAAGGTCTGGCCATCGCGCGTGAAGACCACGGCAGAACGCCCGTTGAGTTCGCGGTACTCGAGGTCGAGCGGTCCGGCGGCGGTGGTCGATTTCAGGAACGCAGCGACGCGCTCGGCGCCGGTGATGGGTGCCTTCAAGTTGCGCAGCGCTCCGACGGTGCGACCGCGCGGGCCACCATCGGCGTGCAGCGTCGCGTCTTCGGCGAGCAGGGCGAGCAAGACCTTCTCGTCGCCGCTGAGCCGTGCCTCGATGAACGCGCGCAGGAGCTTCTCGTGTTCCTCGCGCGTGGCGGTGATGAGCTTGCGGCCGGTCGTGACCTTCTCGCGAGCGCGCTCGAGCAACTTGCGGCACGACGACGCGGTGCGACCGACGAGCTCGGCGATCTTCTCGTGCGGGTAGTCGAAGACCTCGTGCAGCACGAGCACCGCGCGCTCGGGTGGACTCAAGCGCTCGAGCAACACCAGGAACGCCATCGAGATGCGCTCGACGTCGAGGTCTTCGCCGAGGCCAATCGCGCGGAGTTCGACCGGCTCGGGCAGGGCAGGGCCCGCGTCTTCGAGCCGCGCGCGCGGAGTGGCGAGCTCGTTCAGGCACAGCCGCGTGACGATGGTGACCAGAAAGCCGCTCGGAGAATCGACCTCGGTGGTGCGCTGGTGCCAGCGAATCCACGCTTCCTGCACGAGGTCCTGCGCGCGGCTGGCGTCACCGAGCATGCGGTACGCGAGGGAGATCAGGCGCGGGCGTTGTTCTTCGAAGACGCGCAGGTCTTCCGCGTCGCGACTCACGGCTTCAACTCCATGAGCGAGACGATGACGGCGATGATCAGACACTCGACGCGCGCCAGCGTCTTCGCGAGCTCCGGAGTCTTCGCGCGTCCCATGGCCATCATCACTCCTGCAGACACGAGCACTAACGCGCCCGAGGCCCGAAACCACACCGTCTGATGCCACGCTCCGCTCACCATCACGTCAGCGACGATTCCCGTGACGAGCAGCAGGCCGAAGGATGCGCGTGTGAGCACCAGCGCGCGGCTGCGGTCTCCGGTGAACGCGACGTGAACGATGGGCGCGAGCCCGAGGACGGCGACGATGACGTGCAATGCGACGACGAGAGAATAGGTGTTCATGGGAAGTCGATTGGGGTGAGGGTGAACCTGCAGTTCAAGACGCGAGCCCCACGACCTCGCGCACGTGTGCATTCCGCTCGAGCGCGTCGACCATGAATGCCGCGACGGCGCGAAAGGTCATCGACCACGCCTTGTCTGGAAGTCGTCCGACCTCCGAGCGCCACTTCTCGTTGACGCCGCTCGACAGACTCGGCGGTCGCGCGAAGGTCCACTCGAGCTCCGACGCGCCGATGATCCGCTCCGCTTCGATCAAGTCCGCGACCTGACGGCGCAACACCCACCGCACGAACTTCACGATGGCGCGCGAGTCATCGAACAGTGTCGCTGCGCTCACGAGCACCAACCGCTTCACACCGGCGCGGGTCATCGCGGCGACAGTCGAGGCGGCGCCTTCCTGCACCAGCGTGACGGTCGAGAAGAGCTGGCGCGACTTGATGCCGAGCGCGCTCACCACCGCGTCGTGACCGGGGAGCGCGGCGGCGATGGACTCCGTGTTCAACGCATCGCCGACCATCACTTTGAGTCGTTCGTGCGTGCGCGTCACGCGGTGCGCATCGCGAACGAAGGCCGTCACGTGATGCCCACGCGCCAACGCGATGTCGATGACTTCGGTTCCAGTGCGCCCGTTGGCGCCGAGCACGAACAGCTTCATGCCCACAAGACCGGACGGCGCGCGTCGATGTGACACGAAACGCACGCGTGGGTCGTGACTCACCAATTCGTGAATTGGGTTGTTACGCCGGAGGAGTTGCGTGGGATGGCGTGCATGGATGGTGGTAGTGTTGGCGAGTCTCAGGGCATTGCCGAACGGCGGACATGCCCCTCTGTACGAGCAAATTGGCCCCATTTTCACGACTTCGTGAAAGTGGCTGCTGGCACAGCCATATTCACGAAATGGTGAAGCGAATTCGCTCGAAGCGAGGGGCTGCTTGCGTCGTGCACGGCCCAGAACTCGCCGACCCTGCGGTCCCTCAATGCAGTTCACATTTCTTCACGGCACGGCCTCACGGGCGCGCGCACATTGCGGCCCATGACCACTCTCGGCTCGAAGTCGACGGCAGAACAGGCGCTGCAAGGGCAGTCCCTCGCGGGCAAGACCGCGGTCGTCACCGGAGCGACCTCCGGCATCGGCACCGAGACCGCCCGCGTCCTCGCGCTCGCTGGAGCAAACGTGGTCTTCGCCGTGCGCAACGTGAAGTCGGGCGAAGAGCTTGCCGCGCAGCTCAAGTCGTCACTGCCCGGCACCGCGGGCACGTTCAGCGTCGAAGCGCTCGATCTCGGCGACCTCACTTCCGTCCGCGCGTTCGTGAAGAAGTGGCTCGACTCGGGCCGGCCGATTCATCTGCTGGTGAACAACGCCGGCATCATGGCCACGCCGCAAGGCACGACCCCGCAGGGCTTCGAGCTGCAGGTCGGCACCAACCACGTCGGTCACTTCGCGCTCACCACCGGCCTGCTCCCCGCGCTCGAGAAGGCGGGCAACGCGCGCATCGTGACGCTCTCGAGCGATCTCCATCGTCGCGGCAACGGGCAGCGGTTGATCAGCGCGCTGCAGAAACTCCCGACCGATTACTCACCCTTCGGCGCGTACGGCGACTCGAAGCTCGCCAACGTGTTGTTCGTGAAGGCGCTCGCCAAGCGGCTCCCGGCTGGAGTCGAGGCGTTCTCGATTCACCCCGGCGTCATCAAGACCAACCTCACGCGCAGCATGGGCTTCAGCGGCACCATCTTCCGCCTCATCGGCGGCCTCTTCATGAAGTCGATTCCGCAGGGCGCGGCGACCAGCGTCTTCGCAGCGACCGCTCCGGAATTGAAGGGCAAGTCGGGCGGGTATCTCGCCGACTGCCACCTCATCGACGCGAGCAAAGAAGGCAATGACCTCGACCTCGCCGAGAAGGTGTGGTCGCTCACCGAGAAGGCCGCGCAGGCCTGATCAGCAACCCTGGCTGGTGAGCTTCGCGGCTTCTCCGACGAGTTGGCCCTTCTTTGCTCTCGTCGAGAGGAACAGCCGGAACGTCTCGATCGCGTAGTGCGTGTCGGCGGTGATGAGCAGGTCGAGCTTGCCGTCACCGTCGAGGTCGCCTGCCCAGCGCAGAGACCAGCCGTCGACGTCGCTCTCCTCGCTCGCGAACAACGTCTGCGTCTGCTCGCCCACGCGCAGCTCGAGTCGCGCGCCGCCGTCGGCCACCTTCGTCGTCACCGATGCACCTTGACCGAGCGCGACAGGCTTCCCGAATTCGTAGAGGCCCGTCGACTCAGCGTCAGGAGACACCGCCACCAACCCCGCGCGCGGCTTCATCCCACGGATCAACACCAGCGGCAGCTTCTCCTCGCCGGTGAGCTTCACCTCGACGCCGGTCTTCACTGAGTCCGGCTTGCCGTCGTCGTCGATGGGATGCCGCCACGGAGTGACCTCCAACTTCGCGGCGACGAGACGATTCCGGTACAGCGCGAACCAACCGGTGCGGCCGGCCTTCTTGAACTCCGCGCCCGAGCCCGGCCCCGCGCGGAACAGCGAAATGCTCTGCGCGTTCGCCACGCTCGCGAGCAGGCACACCACGACGAACACATGTCTCATGGTGCGGCGACCCCCGTGACCAACGCGAGCCCACCGACGCTCCCGCGTGGCTCGTCACTCAACGCGGCCTGCGCCAACGCCACCAACGCCTTCTCGGTCTTGCGCGTCTTCCAGTGTGCGCCGAGCGCCTCGTAGAGCCGCGACGCTTTTCCGCCGCGCCACACGGTCGCGAACGAATCGGCCTGCGCGTGCTGCCCCTCGAACACCAGCTCTCCGGGGAAGAAGAGCCGCGAGCCTTCGTGCACCGTGGCCTCTCCGCCCTCGTCGAACTGCTGCATGCCGTCACCGCGCACGCCGCGCGGCCCGAGCCCGACCGGCTGCTTCCACCCGTGCCTGAAGTACTTCACGCGCTCGTGCGCATCGAGCAGCTGAATGACGCTCAACCGCACCGCGTTCTCACCGAGCCCCATGGCGCTCAGCGCGTTGCGACCAGCGAGGCGCGGGTTGTCGTTGTCGCCGGTGTCTCCGTCGAGCACTTCGCGAATCGCGGCGACGGCTTTCTGCATCGCGCCTTCGGGCAAACCACCGTTCACCGGAGAGACCCACACCACCATCTGCCGGTCCGAGTGCAGCTGCACCAACTCGAGCGCGTCGACCTGTCGCGCGAGCACGCTCACTTCGAAGCGCCGACTGCGGAACGAACGCGCCACGAACTCCGACGGCACCGACGTCACCAGCGGCGGAGAGATGGCGCGAATCGCCGCGATGCGCACGTCGCCCACTGGAGCCGTCACCGAGCGCCGATGCCGCTGGAACTCCGCCCAGAAACCGTTCTTCGCGAGCGTCACGACGCGCAGTGGCTCCTCACCGAGCTGCGCGTTCGCCACGTCGTTCAACACCCGCGGCCCTTCTGAATACCCGCGCGCGCCGCGACCCATGAACCCCGCGGAGGGAATCAGCACCAGGTCCTTCGACGCGAGATGCACCGCTCGCCCGTTCGAAAAATGATCCGCCGACTCGCGCAGCATCTTTCTCTCCAGCGCGCCGCGGTGACCGTCGATGGTGATGGTGCGGCCCTCTTCACCGCTCGCCCACAGCAGCCCCGACGAGATGCCGGCCGCGTAGCTCACCACGCGCATGTGCCGCGGCTCGAAGAGCACCACCGCGCATTCCAACCGCGCGTCGAACGGCTTCTGACAGAGCGTCTCGAGCGCGAGGTTCGCCGCGAGCCCGGGGTCACCGTCGTCTTCGAGAGACGTGCGCAGCGCCTCGAATGGCGCGCTCAAGTCGTGCGTGAGCGGCTTGCCGTCTTTGTCCACCACGCGCATCGACACGAAGGCGAAGCGCTCATCGCCGAGCTCGAGCCCGACGAACAATTCGGGCACGGCCTGCGGAATCTTCTGCTCGATGATCGACAGCTCGAAGCGCGGGTAGACCTTCGCCCACAGCGTCGCGTCGGGTTCCTGAAACGGAGCTTCGTCGTCTTCTTCGGTGCCGCTGCGCTGCGGCTCCGGCCGCTGGCGTCGCGTCGACACGCGCTCCGCTTCGATGACCAGCGAGGTGTTGCAGTAACCGCACGTCACACGCTCCGCGCCGAGAGGCACGTCGAGCGGCGCACCGCACGAAGGACAGTGAAGGGCCTGAATGCGCACGGCCCGCATGAGACCAGAAACGACGAAGGCCCAGCCTCCTTTCGGAGACCGGGCCCTCAAAGACTCGAAGTGAGTCTCGGGTCGGCTTTTCAGCCCACCACGCGGACGTTCGCCGCCTGGAGCCCCTTCGGGCCGCGGTTCACGTCGAACTCCACCTTCTGTCCCTCAGCGAGGGTGCGGAAGCCGTCCGCCTGGATCGCGGTGTGGTGGCAGAAGACATCGTCTCCGCCGCCGTCCTGGCTGATGAAACCGAAACCCTTCGCGTCGTTGAACCACTTCACAGTACCAAGTGCCATTTTGCTGTTCTGCTTTCAGAAAAACAGGCCGCACCGTGCGACCTGACCGCGCGTGTTCGGCGCGGCGAAGGGTTCAGTATCCGCAATCGCTGCAGATCGCAAACAGACCTGCCCGACAGGTGCCAAGTAGGCGGATTCAGGCTGCGGTATGACTGACCCATGAGCCGGGTGCTGATCACTGTGGCGGTCCTGTGGGCGTTCAGCGGGCTCGCCGATTCGAAGAAGAAGCCCAAAGAACCCAAAGAACGCCACGACGCTTTCGGCGCGGTGATTCTCAACGGCGCCCGCGTCGCCGTGCGGTGGACCGACGGAGATTCATTCAACATTCAGGAAGGCGAGAACAAGGGCACCGGCACGCGGCTCGTTGGCTACAACACGCTCGAGGCGTACGGGCCCGTGCATTCGTGGGGCAAGTGGACGGAGCGCGAGCTTTTCGAGCTGGCGAAGAAGTCGAGCACCGTCGCCGCCTCCCAGGAATGGGAGTGCACCACCGACTTCAAGCGCGACGGCTACAAGCGCGTGCTGATCAAGTGCCCCGCGCTGGCGATCGAAATGGCGAAGCAGGGACACGGCCTCGCGTACGCGGTCGATGGTGAGAAGCCGAACCCCGAGGTGCTCGCCGCGCAGCAGGACGCGATGAAGCACGGCCGCGGCATGTGGGAAAAAGGCACGACCACCGGAGTCATCACCAGCCTCCACTCGGTCGGCGAAGACGGCGACGAAGAGCAGACCGAGGCCTACAACCGCGTGGTCGACACGCGCACCGGCGAGGCGCTCAAGCGCAAGCACAACAAGACGTACGGCATGTGCGAGAAGGTCTGCGAGACCACCGATGATCAGCAGTCGTGCATGGTCTACGTGCCGTTCAAGAAGCGGTACCGCGGCCAGCCCGACTGTCTGAAGTGATCGGCGAGCGCTGATCAATCCCACGTCGCGCTGAACTTCACCTTCGACCAGATGTCGGCCTTCAGCACCGGCAGGTTCTTCTGCACGCGGCCGCGCTCGTTGGCGTCGGTCTGACCGCGCGAGTCCTGCCACGCGTGCATGCCGCGCTCGAACCCGGTGGCCAGCTCTTCCCACGAGGAGAATTGCTTCTGCAGCAGCTCGCGCACCTGCTTCACCTTTTCCCAGCAGTCGTCTTCGTCGAGGTACCCGGCGGCGAACCCCATGCGGATGAGGTCGATCGCGCGCACCATGTCCCAGCTCGCCGAATCGCGGCCCGCGCTGCCCTTCAGGCTCTCGACCATCTTCATCAGCGACGGGCGATCGGTGATGCCGTACCAGCTCTTCAGTGACTGCTGCGCGCGGTCGCCCGGCCAGGTGCCCGAGTCTTCCGCGCCCGACCAGATGCCGATCGCTCCGTGCGTCCAGCGCTGCGCGGTCTTGGCGCCGCCCTTCATCGAGACGATGCCGATGATGACGCCCAGCACGAGCACCACGGCGACTACGCCGCCGATGACCAGGTTCATGTTCTGAGTCACGAAGTCCATGTCTGCTCCTACGAACGGCGCGTTCAGTATTCCCGTTTCGCTTCAGGACGTGAGGGCGTCGGGCGGAGGAGGAGGCGGCGTCATCGCGGCGGCCATCTCTTCCGGCGTCATGTCCTTCATGTGCGTGGCGATGGCCCACACGTGACCGAAGGGGTCTTCGAGCTGGCCGTAGCGATCGCCCCAGAACATGTCCATCGCGGGCATGGCGATGGTTGCTCCAGCAGCCGCGGCCTGCGCCATCGTCTCGTCGATGTTCGGCACGTAGAGCATCACGCCGCCGGTGGTGCCGCCGAGGTTCTTCGGCGACTTGCGGTTCTGATCAGGTCGACCCGGCATCGGCGGCTGCTGATCAGACAGCATCACGATGGAGTCACCGATCTTCATCTCGGCGTGCATGATGATTCCGCCGGGGCCGGGCATGGTGAGAAGCGTCTTCGCGCCGAACGCCTTCTCGTAGAACGCCAACGCTTCGCTCGCCGGGCTCACGATGAGATGCGCCGTCGCGGTGCCGTACGCCGCGGGCACGGCCTGCACCTTCTTCTTCGCGGTCGACTTCTTCACGGCCTTCTTCGGGCTCGCCTTCGGCTTCGTCTTCGCGGCGACCTTCTTCTTCTTCGCAGCCATGTGGACCTCCGGTGGAAAGGACGAACCGGAAGCGACCACGCCGGGAAACTGATCACAACGAATTGATCAGGGCGTGCACGTGCGCGTTGCGGCACCGTTGAACGTCGGGCCCGCGAGGTCTCCGTGCGTCGCGCCGAAGTCGCGTGTCAGGTTGTGCCCGAGCCCGCTCGAGTCTTGCGTCACCGTCGCTGCGCTGCGCAGCCGCCAGTCGCCGATGAGCCCGTTGGTGCGCACCGGAGTGGTGGACGTGAACTCCGACTGCACTTCGGCGTCGGTGAGCACTCCGTTCCACAACCGCGCCATCGCCATCGAGCCGTTCACGAACTCGGTGAACGCGAAGTTCGAAGCGCCGACGTACGACATCTCGACGTGGTCGACGATGGCCGCGGTGCCGGTGCGCTTGCTGAGCGAGCCGCCCTCGGGCGCGAACCACGCCTGCGCCGAGCCGTTCGGCCCGACGCTGACCGCCGCGAAGTACCAGGTGCCGAGCGTCATCTGCCCGAGCGTGAGCACGGTGCCGTTGTTGTGGTCCCACAGCACCAGCGTGGTGCCGTCGCTCAACGTGACGAGCTCGTTGTATTCGGTCGAATGGCCCGCGGGCTGCTCGATGGTGAAGAACGCGGAGTACTCGTTGCGGTCGACCGCCAGCCGCACCCAGGCCGCGAAGGTCCAGTTGGTGGTCGATGTCGGCCACGCGGTGTTGGGCACCACGAGGCGGTCTTGTTGATCATCGAAGCTCACCGCGGTGGTGGGAACTGCGCCGGTGCCGAGCGTGCAGGTCTGCGTCGGGCCGCAGCTCGCCGCCATTCCACAGCGGCAGTTGCCGGCTTCGCAGCGATCGGCCTTCGCCGCGTCGCAGCTCACGCAGGCCACGCCGCCGAGCCCGCAGGTCGCTGCGCTCGAGGTGCGGCACACGTTCGCGTCGCAGCAGCCCGTCGCGCACGAGGTCGCGTCACACACGCACGTGCCGCTCACGCAGCGTTGGCCCGTCGCGCAGAGAGGACCGGTGCCGCAGGTCGAGCTGCAAGTGCCGTTGATGCACTGGTCGCCCTTGGTGCACGCAGCCGTCGCTCCACACATGCAGGAGCCGCTCGCGCAACGGTTTGCGGTCAGCGTGTCGCAGCTGATGCACACGCTGCCGTTGGAACCGCAGGAGCCGAAGGTGGCCGTGCTCA
Organism: Archangium sp.; assembly: GCA_047600485.1. Classification (GTDB taxonomy): domain Bacteria; phylum Myxococcota; class Myxococcia; order Myxococcales; family Myxococcaceae; genus Archangium_A. Next base: position 6,545,035 of record JASGKS010000001.1, on the reverse strand, counting down.
CGCACGCGCTGCCGTTGCAGCAGCCGCTCGCGCAGTTCGTCGCGTCGCAGATGGCGATGCCACCGGCGTCGAGGCCTGCGTCGCTGAACGACGTCCCCGCGTCAGGAGGCGGGATGTAGAAGATGCAGCCGCTGATCAGGCTCGCGCACAGTGCCAGAGGGAGACGCACGGCACGGCTCATAGCGCGACTGCGCTCAAAGATGCCCCGTCGTCTCGGCGAGGCTCGGCCCTACAGTGCACGCATGACTTTTCTCGTGCCTGTGCTGCTCAGCGTCGCGACCGCGCTGTCCGACGTTCCGCTCCCCAACGGAGTGACCCTCAACGCCGACACCTGCGTCGAAGTGAACTTCGGCCGGCTCCTCATCTACGAAGCGTCGAAGTCGCGCGAGGTGCGCGGAAAATTCGGCCGCTGCTACGCGGTGACCGAGCAGAACGGCACGCTGCTGTGGAACAAGTGGAAGCCGCTGCTCACGTCGAAGGGCTGGAAGCTGGTGAGCGAGGATAACGGCCACCACCTCGTGCTCGGCTCCGGCGCGAAGGAGAAGCGGCTGTTTCTGACCACGCCCGACTACGACGCTCCGCAGATTCAAGTCATCGACGTGGGCGGCAAGCCGATGAAGCTCGACGTGAAGCCGCCCGCCGCGAAGGCCGAAGTGGTGAAGGACGAGGCCGACTTTCCGTTCGCGCCTGCGTTCCCCGAGCAGCGTCGCACCGGCTCGATGCACGCCGACGTGCCGTTCATCGTCGCGCCCAACACCGAGAACAGCCGCTTCATCGCCGAGGCGAGCGACGTGAAGACCTACTTCGCGCCGAAGACGCTCAGCCGGCTCGAAGCGGTGGTCGTCGCCGCCGATGCGCTCAAGCGGGCAGGGTGGGACGTCGCGTTCGTGAACGAAGAGGACGGCTTCGTGCAAGCGCACTGGACGAAGAACGGCAGAGACCTCTGGCTCCACGTCTCGCATCGCGAAGACGGCACCGAGCAGGCGCTCAGCTTCTCGGTGGTCGACCTCGCGTCCGATGACTTCGGCAAGCAGCTCGACACCGACTGCAAGCTCACGCTCCGCGGCGTGAACTTCGACTTCAACAAGGCCACGTTGAAGCCGGAGTCGGAAGTGACGCTCGGCCTGGTCGCGAAGGCGCTCGCCGCGAGAGCGACTCTGAAGCTCGACGTGAACGGCCATACCGATTCGGTCGGTGACGATGCGTCGAACCAGAAGTTGTCCGAAGCGCGCGCGGCGTCGGTCATCGCCTGGCTCGGGAAACACGGAGTGGCCGCCGGCCGTCTCACCGCGCGCGGCTACGGTGAGTCTCAGCCGGTGTCCGACAACGACAGCGACGCCGGTCGCGCGCGGAATCGCCGGGTCGAGCTGGTGTGTGTCAAGTGAAGTACGAAGCGCTTCGTTGACATCTACGAAAGTGTTCGTAGGATGTCGGTCATGAAGAAGCCGCTGCCGACCGATGCCGAGCTGTCGATCCTGAACGTGCTGTGGGCGAAGGGCCCGTCGACGGTGCGCGCGGTGTTCGAATCGCTGCCCGAGAGCGCCGGATACACGACGGTGCTCAAGACGATGCAGATCATGGCCGAGAAGGGGCTCGTGAAACGCGACGAGTCCGAGCGCAGCCACGTCTACAAGGCGGCCATCGGAGCAGAAGCCACGCAGGAACGGCTGGTCGGTGAGTTGATCGACAAGGCGTTCTCCGGTTCCGCCGCGCAGTTGGTCATGCGGGCGCTCGAGGCGCGGCAGACCAGTGCTGAGGAACTGAAGGCTGTGCGCGCGCTGCTCGAGAAGAAGAAGAGTGGTTCACCCTCACCCCAACCCTCTCCCTCGCGGGAGAGGGGGACTCCGTGACGACCGAGCGCGCGCTCGCGGAAGCGCTGCTTCACGCGACGTGGCAACTTGCGGCGCTCGCGCTCGCTTTTGCCTGCGCACGCGCGCTGCTTTCGAGCCCGCACCACCGCTATGCCGCGGCGCTCCTCACGCTGACGTTGCAGGTCGCCGCTCCGCTCGTCACGTGGGTCACGCGCGCCTCGACGCCAGTCGTCGTGAGCGCGGTCGTCGCTCCTCCAGCGCCCGAACCTGCGTGGGTCTTCTGGGTCATCGTCGGCTGGTCTCTCGGCGCCGCGCTCGTCGCACTGCGGCTCGCTGGCGGCCTGCTCACCATTCGTCGCTGGGTTCGTGCTGCGCTGCCGATTCCCGCCGAACACATCGCGCGCCTCGACGCGCTCGCGGCCAGCTGGAAACTCGAGCGCGTTCGCTTCGTCGCCACCGCGCGCGAGACGGTTCCGATGACGGTCGGGTTCCTGAAGCCCGTCGTCCTGCTCCCGCTCTCACTCTTCACCGCGCTCCCGACCGAAGCACTCGAGCTGCTCGTCGCGCACGAGCTCGCGCACGTTCGCCGCTGGGACTACCTCGCCAACCTGCTGCAGCGCGCAGCCGAGGCGCTCCTCTTCTTCCACCCTGCGGTGTGGTGGGTCTCGTCGGTCGCGCGCGACGAACGCGAGCTCTGCTGCGACGACCTGGTGGCGAAGAAGACCGGAACGCCCGTCGCGTACGCCGAAGCGCTGCTCGCGCTCGAAGAACACCGTCACACCACCGCCGGCCTCGCGCTGGCTTCACATGGAGGCCGCTTCATGAAGCGCATCGAACGTCTGGTCGACTCCTCTCCGCGCCGCTCGCAGCCGCTGCTCGGGCTCGCGCTGGTGGCCATCGTCTTCGCGTTGGTCTCCGTCACGCTGGTGAGCGCTCCGGCGCGCGCTGACGGCCGAACGCTCGGCATTGCGTGGCTGCCGCCGGTGCTCGAGCCGCTGCGCGCCGACATCGAGCGCGCGGCGCAGCAGCACGGCATCGACGCTGATCTCCTCGCGCTCTTCGTGCTCGTCGAGTCACAGGGCGACCCGCGCGCGCTCAGCCCTTCCGGTGCGCGTGGCTTGTTGCAGCTCATGCCGAAGACGGCCGAGCGCGTGGCGAACGAAACGCGTGTGCCCTTCGCGCCCGAGAAGCTCGACGAGCCCGCGTACAACCTCGACCTCGGTGCGACGTATCTCTCCGCGCAGCTCGGAGCGTTCGCCGGCAACCCGCGTCAGGTCGAGTTCGCCGCCGCCGCGTACAACGGTGGCCCGAGGGCCGCGCAGGCGTGGATCGACGGTCGCGCAGAGCTCTCGAAGGAGACCGACGCCTACCGCACGCTCGTTGCCGGACTCTGGAACGACCGCAAGCAACCGACCTCAGCGGCGTGGACGCACTGGCGTTCGGTCTACCGGGAGCGCGCCTCGTCGAAGTCCATCGCGCCCATCGCGAACGTGAAGAGCTCTCTGGGCTGGGGCACGCAGCCGAACCCGTTCACCGGCCAGCCGTATCAGCACACCGGAGTCGATCTCCCCGCACCGCTCGGCAGCGCCATCGTCGCGCCGCTCGAAGGTGTGGTGAGCGAAATCACCAGCGACGCTGCGAATGGCACGGTGCTCGTGCTGCGTCACCGCGGTGGAATCGAGAGCCGCTACACGCATCTCGGAGCGGTGAAGGTCGCGCTCGACCAGCGCGTCGCGCAGGGCAGCACGCTCGCCGAAGTGGGGCTCACGGGGAAGACGACCGGGCCGCACGTGCACTTCGAGGTGCGCGATCTCGGCGAGGCGATTGATCCGACTCCGTTCCTTCGTTGATCAACGGTCGAGCCGCATCACGTGGCAGTGGTCGTTGCCGAAGTACCGCTCGCCGATGAACTTGAAGCCGAGCCGCTCGTAGAACTTGATGGCGCGCACGTTGGCGACGAGCGGGTCGATGATGATGGCCTTCACGTTCTTCGGCGCGAAGCAGCGCGCGATGGTGAGCTCCATCGCCTGACGCCCGAGGCCGCGGCTGCGGTCACCCGGCTCGCCGAGCCAGATGTCGATGGCGCGCAGGTCGGGCTCGCACTCGCCCCAGTAGTGCGTCTCTTCGACGCGCGGGTCGATGATCTGCACCACACCGATCGGCCGCGCGTCTTCTTGAATGATCAGCTGCTCGCGCCACGAGACGTTGCGCGCCAGCTCGACGCCCCAGTCCCAATCGTCCTCATCCGGTGGTGGCTTCTCGCCCGTACAGAAGACGACGTCGGGCTCCTGGTCCCACTTCTCGAGGAGCGGCTGATCAGCGGGCGTGGCAATGCGAAGAGACACGTGTCCCATGCGGGCTCTACGCACGAGCGACGAAGCTGGTTACGGCGCGGGCGCACATTGGTTCTGCCGACAGATGGCGCGCGAACCGATCTCTCGTCCCGCGCACGCCGGGCAGCCCACGCCGCCACAGTTCACCTGCGCGAAGTTCTTCGCCATGCGAGCCGCGATTTCCTTCCGGGCCGCCTGCTTCCACGTGCTGCCGCAGCCCAGACACGTGCACGGCGTATTCGGCGTCAGCGCGCAATCAGCGTCGGCCTTGCACTCGCGACGTTCACTCGGCGGCAACAGCGGCGCTTCTTCGGTCATCGGCGGCGCGCGCATGGTGAAGCCTGAGTCCTTCACGACGCGCAGCAGCTCGGGCGTCACGCACACCTCATGCGGCGTGAAGCCTTCCTTCGTCGCGTCTTCGAGCGAGTAGTACCGGCCACCACCGCACTTGCGACACTGCGTCTCCTTGACGTGCGGGCATTCCCAGCCGGCGTGGAACACCTTCGTCTCGACGTCGCGCAACAGAATCAACTCGCGCCACAGCCACGGCTCCATCGCGTCAGCCCAGGCCCAGAGCCCGCGCTTCGCCTCGCGCGCTTCTGTTTCGAGCTTCACCAGCGCCGCATCTGAGCGCGCAGCGGGCAACACCCACGCCCAGCCGGCCTTCAGCAATTCTTCGTGAAGCCACTTCTTGCCGACGCGCACGCGCCCGAAGCGCGTGATGCCTTCTTCTTCGGCGCGGCTCTTCAGCTCGTCGCTCGCGGGCCGCGGCTCGATGGACACCATTTCTCCGAGCGTCGCGTCGAGCGCGAAGCGCAGGGCCTCGGCTCCGGACTTCTGCATGCCGTGCGGAGACATCACGTCGGTCAGCGCGACGACGAAGGTGTCTTTCGGCAACCCGCTGCCCTGCTTGCCGACTTCCGAGAGCTGCAGCACCGAGCCGCGCGTGCCGACGCCGAGGACGATTCCCGACTGCGCAGCGAGCACCAGCGGCACCACGAGGAGCATCATGTTCGACACCTCACCAACGACAGGTCACGCGAATCCAGCGGTCGGCTGCAGGTTCGACCTCGAAGCTCGGAGTCTCTCCGAGCAACTCGAACACGAAATCGAGCAGCCCGAGATTCACGTCCATCGGTACGTCGACCGGGTCTCTCGAGGCGATGAGCACTCCGCGTTCGCCGAGTTCCGTCACTTCGAGCTCCACGTCAGCGCGACCCACTCGCACGAAGCGCGGCCATCGCCGCAACAACTGCATCGGAGACAACATCGGCAACGCGAGATGAATCAGCTTTCCTGAGAACGTGCCGCCGTACGCCTGCGCGAGCGCGTAGCCGAGCTTGCGAAAGCCCGTCTTCGGCTCGTACGGATGGAGCTCTTCACGAAACGCGTTCAAGGTCGCGAGCCACTGTTCAGCCGTGAAGCGGTGCTGGCTCGCGTCGGGGCCCACACCGATGGCCGACAGCTTCGCGCCGAACGCGCCTTCGTGTTTCGCGAGTCGGAAGAGCGCATCGAACACCGAGCCATCGACCGGCAACGAGCGTTCGTCGTTCACTTCTTCACCGTAACGGGCGGCTTCACGCCGAGCCATGGACCGAGCGGCGTGCGCCACACGAACACCACGAACGTGACCCACGCGACGAGCAACGTGCCGAGGGTGGCCAGCGAATACTCGAGCGCTCCGGGCAGCGACTGCTGCGCGAACACCACCTGCAGTGCGAGCACCACCGGGTAGTGAATCAGGTACACCCAGTACGACGACTCGACGATGAAGCGCAGCGCGGGGTTCTCTTCGCGCGTCGAGCTCGAGAGCGCGAGGCCGAGCGCACCGAGGGTGATGCTCCACGCGATGGGACCGCCGAGTGCGTGACCGAGCGGTTCCCACTGCACCGAGCCGCGGTACACGAAGATCATCGTGCCGATTCCGAGCAGCAGAAACGGCCACGCCCAGCGACGCAGTGGAGTCGCCGCATCGAGCCGCACGGTCCACAGCGTCCACCCGAAGGCGAAGAAGAGGCCGTAGTGGAAGAGCTCGAACGGCTGCGGCCAGAACGCTCCGTCGGGACGATTTTCAGGGTGCAGCCACAGGCCGAGACCGGTGAGTGCCGAGAGCACGAGGAAGATGAGCGGCGGAAATTTCAGCGCACGCGTGAGCAGCGAGGCGAACGCCGTCGTCTTCGGAGCGAGCAGCGCCAACGCGCAGAAGCTCCACAGATAGATGAGAAACCACAGGTGCAGCGGGAGCGCGTGAAAGTCGGTGCCGGGTTTGAAGTCGGACGACATGAGCCCGAGCGAGTGGCTCCACACGCGCAGCTGCCAATAGAGAAGCATCGCGATCGGCAACGCGACGACGAGCGGCACCAGCAGACGCCGCGAGCGATCGATGAAGTACGCGCGCTCTCCGCGACGCTCGAACACCAGGTGCGAGAAGAACCCCGACAGCGCGAAGAAGAGCTGCATGCGGAACGAGTGCAGCGCGCCCGTCACGCTCACCAACGCATCGACTGGTGATTGATCAGCGACGAAGTACCAGGGGCCGACGCGCGGCAACCACGAGTACGTCGCGTGGTACGCGAGGCCGAGCAACATCGCGCCCGCGCGGATGGCGTCGAGACCTGCGTAGCGTTGAGGAGGCGTGGAAGGCGGAGGCTGCATGGCCCCTCACCCCGGCCCTCTCCCCGCTGGCGCAAGGAGAGGGAGACAAGTCATGACGGCGTCGCGACGGCGCGGAGCATGTCGAGCGACTCGAGCGCCTTGCCCGCGCCCATCACGACCGACGAGAGCGGGTCTTCGGCGAGGAACACCGGGAGGCCGGTCTCTTCACGCAGCAGGGTGTCGAGGTTCTTCAAGAGCGCGCCACCACCGGCGAGCACGATGCCGCGGTCGGCGATGTCACCGGCGAGTTCAGGCGGCGTGCGCTCGAGCGTCATCTTCACCGCGTCGACGATTCCGTTCACCGGCTCCGCGAGCGCGTCGCGAATTTCGTCGGCGGTCACCGACAACGTGCGCGGAACACCGGCGACCAGGTCGCGACCCTTGATCTCCATGTTCATCGCTTCGTCGGTTGGGTACGCGGTGCCGATGCCCATCTTGATGAGCTCCGCCGTGCGCTCGCCGATGAGCAGGTTGTACTTGCGCTTCACGTACTGAATGATCGCCTCGTCGAGCTTGTCGCCGCCGATGCGGACCGACTTGCTGTACACGATGCCCGCGAGCGAAATCACCGCGACATCGGTCGTGCCACCGCCGATGTCGACGATCATGTTGCCCGACGGCTCGGTCACCGGGAGCCCCGCGCCGATGGCCGCCGCCATGGGCTGCTCGATGAGATGCACTTCGCGCGCGCCGGCGTTCTCCGCCGCTTCACGCACCGCGCGCCGCTCGACCTCGGTGATGCCCGACGGAATGCCGATGACGATGCGCGGCTTCACGTTGAACTTCCGCTGGTGCGCCTGCTGAATGAAGTACTTCAGCATCGCGGCGGTGATCTCGAAGTCGGCGATGACGCCGTCCTTCATCGGGCGAATCGCGACGATGTTGCCCGGCGTGCGGCCGAGCATTTCCTTCGCTTCCTTGCCGACCGCGAGGACCTTCTTTCCACCGCGCGCGTCCTGCTGAACGGCGACGACGGAAGGCTCGTTGCTCACGATGCCCATGCCGCGCACGTAGATCAGCGTGTTGGCAGTGCCGAGGTCGATCGCGAGATCGCGCGAGAAGAGCGTGTGCAGCCAGTCGAACATGTGGAGTTCCCCGTGCCGGAAATCGCAGTCGCTTTGGACTGCTGCGTCGTGAAGTTACAGAGTTGCGAGTGCTGAGCCAAGCCGAAGCTGGAACGAAATCAACCTCTTGGACGTTTCGCGTCGCGTCACGTGTGGGCGAAGACCCACGAGTACGTGTCTCCTGATCGGGACAGTCAAAGAAAGTGAGTGGCCGCTCCGATCGCGCGCGAGGCTACATTCCGCGCCCGCATGAGCACCGAAGACGTGACGGGCGAGATGCCTGTGCCCGAAGACGAAGCCCTCGACGAACTCGATCCCATCGAAGACGCGTGGCTCCAGCAGGAACCCGAAGCGGTCGAAAAACTCGCGAAGGAGCGCCTCGCGAAGGCTCCCGACGACGCCCAGAGCCATGCGTGGCTCGGCCTCGCGCTGTGCATCACCAACAAGACTTCCGCCGGCCAGACGTCGCTCAAGCGCGCGTTCGACCTGATTCGCGGGGCCGAAGAGAAGACCAGCGACGAAGAAGAGAAGCACATGCTCACCTGGGAGCTGCACGGCATCGCCAACCGGCTCGTCGACACGCTCGCCGAAAACCCCACGCTCGGTTTGCCGGCGGCGAAGTTCGTGGTCGAGGGCCTGAAGCTCGAGCACGCGCCGTCGCTGCGCCTGATGTCGGAAGACGTCGCGGTGCGTGAAGGTGACCCGGTGAAGGCCGCGGGTCTGCTCAAGCGCGCGCTCGCCGTCGACGCGACCGACCCGGAGTCGCACTACCTGGCGGCTCGGCTCTTCGCGCGGCTCGGCAAGAAGCCCAACGTGCTCTCGCATCTGCAGAAGGCGCTCGACAACGCGGCGGGCACCATCGCGGTGCGCACGCTCGCGCGCTTCGAGCCCGACTTCGACGGCTTCCGCAAGGACGCCGACTTCAACACGCTGACCGATCTCTTCCCCACTGACGCTGCGCTGCGCCCGCTCTACGTCGCGCTCGACGCGGGTGATTTCGCCAAGGCGGTCGAGCTCGCTCCCGCAGCGGAGAAGGCCGCGACGGCGAACCCGCTCGACGTGCTCTACCCGTTCCGTGAAGCGGTGGAGTTGCTGCTCGACTCTCCTGACTCCGACGAGAAGGCCCTGGCGCCATTGCTCGATCGCCTGCAGGCCGACATCGAGAAGCTTGAGGACGCCGAGGGTGAGAGCGCCGTCTACGCGCGCTTCTGCGGCGACGCCTGACCGCTGATCAGACTTCGAACGGCCAGAGCGTGAGCTGCTGAGTCGTGCAGCGCGCGCGGACCGCCAGCGTCTTCGCGTCGAGCGGAGCGCGCGGCGAGTGCAGCACCAGCCCGTCGAAGGTGAGCCGCAACACGAGCGAACCATCATCGTCGCGGCTCTCGACCTTCGCGACGACCACCGTGTGATCTCCCTCGAGCTGAAACGACGGAGCCGAATCACACGGCTCGAGCGCGACCTCGGCGTCGATGTTCAACTCGACGTGCTCGTCCTGCTCGAGGCGTGGCGGCCGAGCGCCCTTCCACAACGCGCGCGCGCGGCCGAGCTCACCTTCGAACTCGACGACCTCTCCCGTTACCGACCGCACTCGAATTCGCATCGCCCTTGAGTATGACGCGCGTCATGCGGGTTCACCTCGTCGACGGCACCTACGAGCTCTTTCGCGCCTTCTACAGCCACCGTCCGCCGCACAGCTCACCGTCGGGGAAGGACCTGAAAGGCACGCTCGGCGTGGTGCAGTCGCTGCTCGGCCTCCTGCAGGAAAAAGACGAGCGCTGCACCCACGTTGCAGTCGCCTTCGACAACCCCATCGTCTCGTTCCGCAATCGACTCTTCGCTGGCTACAAGACCGACGCCGGCATCGACCCGGCGCTGCGAAATCAATTCGACGACGTGGAAGCGGGCGTGCGCGCGCTCGGCGTCACCGTGTGGTCGATGAAGGAATTCGAAGCCGACGACGCGCTCGCCGCAGGCGCCGTGAAGTACGCGGCCGACGCGCGCGTGGAGCAGGTGCGCATCTGCACTCCCGACAAGGACCTCGCGCAGGTGCTCGAGGGAGAGCGCATCGTGCAGCTCGATCGCATGCGCAAGAAGCTCATCACCGTCGAGACGGTGTGGGCCGAGAAGCACCTGCGGCCCGCGAGCGTTCCCGATTTTCTCGCGCTGGTCGGTGACGACGCCGACGGCATTCCCGGGCTCGAAGGGTGGGGCGCGAAGTCCACGGCTGAAGTGCTCGCCGTGCACCCGCACCTCGAAGACATTCCGCTCAACGTCAGCGAGTGGAAGGCCAAGCCGCGCGGAGTCGAGAAGTTGTCGGCGTCGCTCTCGCGCGAACGCGAGAACGCCATGCTGTACCGCACGCTCGCCACGCTGCGACGCGACGTGCCGCTCAAGGAGACGCTCGAGGACCTCGAGTGGAAGGGTGTCGACGACGCCGTGTGGAACAAGTGGTGTGACGACGTGGGCACTGACAGCATTCGCGCTCGCCCCAAAAGGAGACGACCGTGAAATGGATCTGCGTGGTGGCTCTCCTGCTCACCGGTTGCGTCTCGGCGTTCGAGCGAGTTCGCCAGACCGACACCATCGAGCAGGCGCGCAGGGTTCTCAAAGGCGAGACACCGACCAGCATCACGAAGTATCCGCCGAACGCCGAGGCCTGGTACTTCGGCAAGAACCAGTGCGTGTTGTTCGTCGACGGCAAACAACGCGAGTGGAGGTCGTCCATCACCGAGGCCGAGCAGGGCCACGTGCTGCCGTCTGAAGTCCAGGCCGTTCTCTGCAGCCCCTCGGGCGTCAAAGACAACACTCCGCCACACGAAGAGAACTCCGACTCACGGTGACGGAATCGTCGACTTGTCCGTGACCGCGCGAAACGCTCCGTGCAGGTCGAAGCTCACCGCGCCCAGCAGATAGATGAACTGCTGCACCAGCGTGACGCGATCGAGGCCCATGTCGCGCTCGTACGCGAGATGCACCTCGAACGGCCCCTTGTGAAAGATGAGCTCGATGGTGAGGTCGAGCTCGCTGGGGCGAAACACGAAGTCGCTTTGCCTGTCGGTGAACATCGTCATGTCGACACCGAGTGAGAGCAGATCGTCGAAGGTCGAGAGTTCGCCGTGCAACGCGTAGCGGAACAGCGCGAGGCCCGAGTTGTCGGGGCGCGCGGCGTACGTCGGGTTGAAGAGGAAGCCGCCGAGCGTCACCCAGCCCGTCACGTCTCCACCGTGGAGTGCGTCGGCGACTCCGGGCTGCACGCGCGCGAGGGAGAGCAGGTACCGCGCACGCGCGTCGACGTAGGTCTGCGTGAAGTTGCCCATGTCGACCGGTCGATCGTGCTCGACGCGCGAACCGACCTCGAGGTCGCCGGGGCCCGCGGAGAACGTGCTGGTGATGCCGGCGATGAAGTCGAACTCCGTCGGAGCCAGCACCAGCGCGCCCGGCCGCGTGGAGTCGGTGAAGAAGCTCACGTCGATGGGAATGCTGAGCAGCCGGCCGTAGAGGTCGACGTCGAAGTGCGCGCCGTAGCGAAACAGCGCGAGGCCCGAGTTGTCGGGGCGTGCGGCGTAGCTCGGGTTGAACACCGACACGCCGAGCATTCCCGCGCCGCTGATGTTGAAGGAGTGGTCCTCTTCACCGCCGACCGCTCCGCCGTGCGCGCTGCCTTGCTTGTCGAGCGCGAGCGCCGCGGGCGCGAAGAGAATGCACGCGATGAGCGCCAGTCGGAGCACGCCGGCGCACCTCGCATGAATCGCGCCCCGGAGGGTGGGGCGTCTCAGGACAGCTCGACGGAATCGGGAGGCCGCGTAATCCACGCCGCGATGAAGAGATCGATTTCGCCGCGCATCACGTCCTTCACGCGCGGAGAGCCCTCACCGGTACGCGGGTCTTCCACGCGCGGTGACTTGCCGACGAAATAGCGGCGCACTTCCGCGCCGCCTTCGCCCTGGCCCTGCAGCACCGTCATCGTCATCGACTTCATCTCGAGCGGCGTGAGTGAGCCGGCGAGCGTCACTTCGCGGCCCGTGCGGTCGTCGCGCGCCGAGACCTCGGTGCCGACTTTTTCCACGTGGCGGCCGCTGCGACGCTTCACTTCCTTCGCATCGAGCGAAAGCGTGGCAGGAATCTCGATGTCGGAAGCCGAGGGCCGGTAGAGCCGCACGTACGCCGTGATGCGCACGTCGTCGTCGATGCGGCGGTGCGTGCCTTTTTCTCCCTGCAAGAAGCCGTACACGCCGGGGCCGTGCAGATGCACCACCGCGCGCGCGGGCTCGAAGCTCTCGGCGACCACTTTCGCTTCGTAGCCGCGACGTTCGGCCCAGCCGAGGTACAGCGTGAGCAGCTCGCGCACCCAGGCGTCGCTCGCTTCACCCGCCGCGCTGGCTTGAATCTCGAGCCACGCGTCGTCGACGTCCTTCGCGCCACCCGCGGCCACGCGCGCTTCGGCGAGCCGCACTTCACGCGCCGCTTCTTCCACCGCGCGCACTGCGCTCGCGAGCTGCAGCTCCCCCTTCGCGTCGCGAGAACGACGGCGCGCGACCTGACAGAGCTCGCGCAGACGGTCCAACTCGCCGAGCTGCGCGTCCATCGCGCGGAAGTTCCTCAGCACCGCCGCGGCGCGCTCTCCGTCGTCCCAGAAGCCGGGGGCCTGGCTCTGCGCGAGCAGCTCCCTGCGTTTCGCTTCGAGCTCCGGCCGCTTCGCCGCGCTCGCCACGGCTGCCGCGCGACCGACGTAGGCCTCGGCTTCCTGCACCAGCGCCTTCTGGTCGAGCTTCTTGCGCATCAGCCCCCCGCCCGCTGCGGGCAGCTCGACCGACGCCGTCGCTTCGCGTTCCTTGCTGATGCGCGGCTCGGCGACGGCGTGCACCGTCGACTTGTGCGCCACGACCTTCACCGGAGTTCCCGCCGGCAACGGCCGCCGCGCGATTTCAACCGCCAGCGCCGCGGTGAGCGTCTTCTCGATTTCGCGCTGCAGGAACCGCGCGCCGTGCGACGGCGAGTAGCCGCGCTCCACGAGCAGCTCGACGACCTCCGGAGCGACCTCCACGTCCAACTGCCGCGCTCTGATGCCTTCGCGCTCGAGCACGCGACCTACTTCGCGCTGCGCGATGCGGCGAATCTCGACCTTGCCGAGCGGGCGGAAGTGACAGAGCCCGTCGAAGCGATTCAAGAATTCCGGGCGGAAGGTCGAAGCGATGCGGCGATCGATTTCGCTGATCAGCTCGTCTTCCGCGCGGCGCGCGGCGAAACCAATCGGCTCCGCGCGGTACACCTCGGCGCCCACGTTCGACGTGCAGACGATGAGCGTGTTGTTGCAGGGCACGGTCTCGCCCGCGGCGTTGATGAACTGCCCTTCGTCGAACAACTGCAGGAACCGGTCATGGCACTTGGCGTGCGCCTTCTCGAATTCGTCGAGCAGCAGCACCGTGAACACGCGCCCATCGAGCAGTCGCGTGATTTCTCCGCGCTTGCCGGACAGCCCCTGTGCCCACGGGTTGCCGAACAGCACCTGCTCGTCACCGAAGTCGGGGTAGTCGGCCATGTTCAGCCGCACGAGGCGGTCGGCCGAACCGAACAGATATTCCGCGAGCAGCTTGGCGAGGTGCGTCTTGCCGACGCCCGTGGGGCCCGCGAAGAGAAACACGCCGAGCGGACGTTTGGGGTTGTTGAGGCCCGCCTTGAGCAACGCCACCGAGCGCAGCACCGCGGCCACGGCGTCGTTCTGACCGAGCAGACGGGAGCCGAAGAAGCGGCCCACCTCTTCGAGGTCGAGCGCGAGCGAGTCGTCGGCCATGAAGCGCGGCAGACGCGTCGAGTTGCAGAAGCGCGCGAGCACGTCTTCGCTGGTGACGCGTTCACGCGAAGCGCCCGCGGCTTCGGTCACCGTCTCACGCAACAACTCGATGGCCTTGCGAGGCAGGCGCTGCGCGAGGAGAAATTTCACCGAGAGCCGCAGCGCCATGTCGTACGCGCTGGGGTCGATGGGGATGGACTGCTCGACCTCCATCTCCTCGGCGACGCGACCCAGAATCCACCGTGCGCGATCGAGCGGCGGTTCGTTCATCACGAACAAATGCAGCTTCTCGGCGAGCGTCTCGTCGCTGCGCATCAGCTCGTGCGCGGCCTGCAAGTTCGCCTCGAACACGAAACGCACGCGACCAGTGCGCAGCGCACGAATCAACACCGGCACCAGCGAGCTGCCGCGCACCTGGCCGACGTCGCGCATGAAGAGAATGGTGTTGGGGCGCTCGGCGGCTTCTTCGATGAACTCTTCGAGCAGCTCGGCGGCGGCCTTGGGCGTCGAGGTGCGCGCGAAGATGCCGGCCGCGGTGACCTCGAGCACGCGCGCGTCGGTGAGGCCCGGCGGCACGTTGCCCTGGAAGATGCGGCGCGCGAGTTCCTGCACCACCGCGCTCTTGCCGACGCCCGTGTCACCCGCCAGCAGCGGCGCTTTTCCACCGCGCGTGAGCAGCGTGGCGAGCTCGGTGGCCTGCTGCTCGAGCCCGTAACCTTCAGGAAGCTTTCGCGCCGAAGCGAGCGCACTCAAATCGCGTTCGACCAGCGTCTCCGAGGAGTCGCGGTTCTGTTTGTTCTTCTTCGCCATGTGCGGATGCTCCCTCCGACGGACGCCCATCGCCCCGCTGACCGGGCGGGACGATACATTTCGTTTCACCCGGCGCTCACACTTCTTCACCTTGCGGCCTGCTTCGGCGTGTCACGAAGACCCGTATGGCCAGTCATGCGTGCGACCCCGCGGTGCAGAACGTCGAGCTCGAGCTGCCGTCACCTCCGACGACGCGGAGAGGTCAGTTCGGCAACCCCACGGGCTGGCTCGGCTGGGTCGTGGGCCACGCGATGGCGTTCAAGAATCGCCGCCGCAGCGAGTGGGCGCTCGAGCACCTCGAGCTGACCGAGACCAGCCGGGTGCTCGAAATCGGCTTCGGTTCGGGAGCCGACCTCGCACGCGTCATCGACCGCGCGCCGCACGCCACGCACGCGGGCATCGACCCGTCGGAGACGATGATGCGCATGGCGTTTCAGCGCGTCGGCGGAAACGTCGAGCTGCATCGCGGCACCGCGCACGTGCTGCCGTGGAACGACGCGAGCTTCGATCGCGTGTTCAGCATCAACTCCGTGCAGTTCTGGAACGACCTCGTCATCGGCGCGTGCGAGGTGTTGCGCGTGCTGACGCCCGGTGGGCTCGCGGCGCTGGCCATCGAGCCGCGCAACGAAGGAGCGACCTTCGCGACCTCGATGGACTGGGCGCAGCGGCTCGACACCACGCTCAAGCTGGTCGGCTTCGCGAGCACCGAGACGTTCGTGCTGCACGAGCGCGACGTGCCGACCGTGCTCGTCGTGGGCCGCGCGCGCTGAAGAAGCTGAAGTAGTTCAGCTCCAGCGATCGAGAAACGTGCCGAGCAGCACCCACCGCCGCGCGCTCGGCGTTCCCACCATCGGCGTCGTGTAGTGCCAGAACGGCAGGCGGTAACACGTCACTCCGCCGCGCGTGGCGATGCTCTCGATCTCGGTGAGGTGCGACTTCTTCTCGTAGACGATCCACTGATGCTCGACCGCGGAGTCGCAGAACGTGAGGTGGAGGTCGGTGTACCCATCACGACCGAGCGGCTCGTCGGGGTGGTGGTCGTTGTGCGGCCCCGAGTAATCGCCCGGCCGGTAGCAGAGCGCCTGCAGCCCCCATTGCTTGCGTAGTGGGTAGCCGCTCAGCGCTTCGGCGAACGCGTGAAAGGAAGACGAGCGCAGCATCGCGATGAGGCCGATTTCTTCGGCGCGCGGCAGGGCCTTCGAGTCGTCGTCGTCGAGCATCGCGGTCTGCACGCGCACCGTCTTGGGCAGCTTCTCGCGGTACGCCACCTTCATGCCCCACGTCGCCGAGCGCGGAATTTCCTGCTCCATCGTGAACAGCACGTCGCCGAGCGAACGCGTCAGCAGCGAGTGCACGGCGCCCGCGGTCTTCGCGTCGATGAGCCCGCGCGCGCTCACGAAGCGGGAGCGCCCCGTCGCCAGTGCGCCCGCACTCGGGTGCCGCCCCTTCAACAACGCACGACCTTGCTTCGACAGCAGGTCCGCGAACTGCCGCGGAAAGCGCTTCACTGAACCGGAGCTCCCTTGCCGGTCACCCACTGCGACGTGCCGATGAGCGCATCGAGCTCGTCTTCGAGCGTGGTGAGTTCCTTCGGCGCTTTTCCATCACCCAGGTAGTGGCGAATGGTGCGCCCGTTCCACGTGAGCTCGACGCTCGCCATGTCGCTCATGGTGCGGTCGTCGTACGCCGCCTTCCACTGCTCGAACGCGCTCGCCTCGAGCTTGCTCTTGATGGTGGCGAGTTGATCAGCG
The DNA here is from genome assembly GCA_047600485.1 of Archangium sp. Lineage (GTDB taxonomy): Bacteria > Myxococcota > Myxococcia > Myxococcales > Myxococcaceae > Archangium_A. The sequence goes on along the minus strand of JASGKS010000001.1, from coordinate 6,528,820 downwards.
CTCAACATCGCCGTCGACTTGCCCTTCACCAGCACCGAGCTCTCGCCGTCGAACTCCACCTCTCCCTTCGCCGAGACCGTCACCACGTACGACGGGCAGCGGCCGAAGCACGGCTCGCGCTTCAAGCGCAGCAGCGGCGTCGCTTCAGCCGTCACAGGAGAAGAGGACGACTTGCTCCCTCCACTCTCGGGAGTCGTCTTGCACCCGGCGAGCAGCATCACGAGCGACACGGTGAGAAACGCATTTCGCATGCGAGCGTTGTAGCGGCTTGGCTGCGTTGAATCGCGGGGGAACGACGTCGTCGAAAGGCCATGACTGCTGCCGCGCTGACGATGCGACTTGCCGGTGCTGCCTCTTCTTCGGGTCGGGCGAAAACCATCAGGCGCCCGGGCGTGCGTGCTACGGTCGCCGCCGCTTTGGCCACTGACGACCTCACGCTCGTCGAGCGCGTTCGCACCGGAGATCAGCGCGCCTTCAAACTCCTCGTCGAGCGTTATCAGCGCAAGGTGTTCGCCGTCGCGCTCGGCATGTTGAAGGACAAGGAAGAGGCCCGCGACGTCGCTCAAGAGGCGTTCGTGAAGGTCTACCGCTACCTCGACCACTTCAAGGGCGACGCGAGCTTCTACACGTGGCTGTACCGCATCACCGTGAACATCTGCATCGATGTCATTCGCAAGAAGGGCAGCGCGCGCGGTGACGAGCACGTCGAGTTCGACGAGTCGGTGAAGATGGACGTCGCCGAAGCCAACATCGGCGCGCTCGGTTCACGCCTCGGCACCAACCCGCAGAAGTCGGCCCTGCGCGCCGAGCTGGCGCAGCGCATCACCGACGCCATCGCGCAGATCCCCGAAGCGCACCGGCAGATCCTCCTGCTGCGCGAAATCGAGGGCATGAGTTACGAGGACTTGAGCCGCACCCTCAACATTCCCAAGGGCACCGTGATGTCGCGCCTCTTCCACGCGCGCCTCAAGATGCAGAAAATCCTCGGTGAATACCTGGAGTTGGACGAGTCGAAGCAGGGAGTGGGCAATGAATGACGCTCGTGAATTTCGGCGCTTTCGACCCGTTACGAAAAATCAGGCGGTGAATTCATGAAGAACCCAGCACGCGAAAAGTTCCTCCCGTTGCTCTCTCCCTACGTCGACGGCGAGCTCACTCCCGAAGAGCGCCAGTTGGTGGAGCAGCACCTGGCCAACAACAAAGAGTCGGCCGGTCAGGTCGCCGACTTCCGCGCCGGTGACGCCATCATGCGCCACGCGCTCGAGATGCAGGCCGACTCGGTCGACTGGAAGGGCTTCACCGACGACGTGATGGCGCGCGTCACTCCGGAGAAGCTGCCCTTCTTCGAGCGCTTGAAGCTCTCGCTGAGCGAGATGTTCCAGTACCAGCGCGGTCCGCTCGTCGCGGGCTTCGTCGGAGCGGCCGCCGCGGTCGCCATCGCGGTGCCGGTGAGCATGAAGTTCGCGACGCCCGAGGGCTACGGCGCCAGCCAGGTGAAGGTCACCAACATCTCGGTCGAAGAAAACGCGCTCGTGAAGCCGTTGGTGATGGAGACCGACACCGGAGATGCCATCATCTGGGTCGTCGAGAACGGCACCCCCGACGGCGGCAAGAAGAAGAAGGACGGGGAGCACAGCGAAGAGACGATGAGCGGCGATCCGGAAAATCTTCCAGAAGGGAAGCAGGGGGATCTGTGACGGGACTGTTGGCGTTCGCAGCGTTCGTGGTCGCGCCAGTGCTCGCTGCTGACCCAACGGTGCCCGTGCAGGCTGACGTGGTGTTTGCTTCGACGGCGGCTGGTGCGATCGACCCGGCGCTGCAGAAGATGCACGACGCGCTCGCGGCGAAGGTGAAGTACACGACGATGAAGAAGGTCGAGTCGAAGAAGCTCGAGCTCGTCAAAGATCAACCGCAGTCGGTCTCGCTGCCGAACAAGAAGGTGGCTGAGGTCACGCTGCAGGGTGTCGCGCAGAACGTGGCGACGCTCAAAGTGAAGCTGCCGCCCACCGAGGCGACCTACACGCTCGCCAAGGACAAGGCGCTCTACCTCCAGGGTGGCGCGCACGACACCGGCGAAGTGTGGCTGATGCTCTCGCAGCCGAAGTAGTTTGCAGCGCGTGCGTTGGCTCGCGCTGTTTCCCCTCATCAGTTCGATCGCCTTCGCGCAGCTGAGCGCGGCGCCGACGTTCGAGTCGGTGATGCCTCCGATGGGCACCGCGCCCGTGCGCTGGCCCGACGTCGCCGCCACCGGAGCCGCCGGTTTTCTCGCCGTGAGCGGCGCGGGCAACGTGATGGCGCAGCGGTTCGATCTCGACGGTCACCCGGTGGGCGGCGCGTTCGCGGTGAACTCCGACATGTTGCTCGCGCAGGCGCCGCGCGTGGCGTTCGCTCCGTTGATCGGCGCGTCGCTGGTGGCGTGGCACGCGAGCATCAGCATGACGCAGACGCAGCTGCGCGGGCGGCTGGTGCGCATCGACGGCTCGACGGTGGGCAACGACTTCGACATCTCGTCGCCGGGAACGAACTGGGAAATGGGCGCTGCCCTCGCGTGGTCTTCGGCGCAGCAGACGTTTCTCGTCGCGTGGCAGAACAGCGCGACGCAGATCAAAGCGCAGCGCGTGAGCGCCAACGGTCAGAAGGTCGGCGGCGAGCTGACCATCGATTCGTCGGCCAGCTACGAGCGCGACCCCGCGGTTGGGTACGACGCGCAGGCTGATCAATTCGTCGTCGCCTACGCGGGCTGCGTCGCGAACGACGATTGCTTTGCGCGCGCGCAACGCATCAACGCCGCTGACGGAGCGCTGGTCGGTGGTCCGTTGATTCTCGAGGCGTCCATCACCGCGGGGTACGTGCCCGAGCTCGCGTACGACGCCGCACAGAAGCGCTTCCTCGCGGTCTGGTACGTGCCCGGTGCGTTGCATGCACGCACGCTGGCGGCTGATGGAACGCTGGGCCCGACACGAATCGCGAGCGCGATGTACGCGGCCTACGACGCGAACTCAGTTGCGTGGTCGCCCATCTCCGGAACGTTCGTGGTCGTCACGCACGGCACCGCGCAGGACGTCGCGGTCGAGCTCGACGCCACGGGTGCTCCGCTCGGCGCGTACGTGTTGTGGGGCCCCGACGGCGTGAGCGGCAACTTCAACCCGCGCATCGCGGCGAGCGCGTCTCGAGCTGAGTTTCTTGGCGTGACGTCGACTGCGTTCGGCTCGTTGTCAGCGCAGCGATTGATCAGCACCGAGCGACTGAGTCTCGTCGATGCGGGCGTCGAGACCGATGGCGGTGCGCGGCCTGCGGGCGATGCAGGGAGTAGTGGCAGCGACGCAGGCACTTCACCGAGCGATGGTGGCACTCCGGGCAACATCTCCGGAGGAACTGCGTGTGGGTGCTCCGGCGTCGACGCCTCGGTGATGTGCGTCGTGCTGCTCGTGTGGTGCGTGCGACGGCGTTTTGATCGAACTGCATTTGCGCTCGACGCGCGCGCTTCTGAGTAGTCTTCGCGACGTATGTGGCCCGCCGTTCTCCTGCTCGTCACGGCTCAGTTCGCGGACGGCGGTTCTGACTACGCCATCGAGCGCAGCGACACCGGCACCACGGTCATCATTCCGATGCCGGGGCCGCCTCCGCAACCACAGCCGCAACCACAGCCGGTGCAGCCCGCGCCGCAGCCGAGTCCGGTGCAGCCCGCGCCGCAACCGCAGGTGGTGCCGGAGCCACAACCGCCGCAGCCCGTGCCGCAGCCGGTGCAGCCGCTTCCCGTCGAGAAGCAGCAGCAGCCGTATCAGCCGCAACCACAACCGCAGCCGTATCAACCGCAGGGCTACGCACCGCCTCCCGCGGGGTGGACGCCTGATGCGGGCTCCACGAAAATTTCGCTCCGCGGCGCGTTCGAGACCGACCTCGGCGTCTTCCCGAGTGGGTACCAGGACAGCTCGGTCGACTTGATGGCGGGCGCGCACCCGGTCATCGGTCTTTCGATCGGCGAAGACTTCAACCTCGAGCTCGGCCCGACGTTCCGTTTCCGGCTCGCCGATTTCCCGCCCGAGAACCGCACCAGCGACGTCGGCAACGTGCTGCGCGGCGCCGACTGGGACGAGGTGTCGGACTACGGGCAGATTCTGCAGGAGCTCCGCATCGGTCGCGAGACCGGGCCGTTCCACATTCGCCTCGGCACCGTTCGCAAGAAGACGATGGGGCTCGGGCATTTGATGTGGCGCTACAACGCGCAGCTCAACCCGAACTACCACCCCGCGAGCGGCCAGCTCGACGTGCGCATCGGCCCGGTGCGCGGAGAGTTCTTCGCCAGCGACATTCTCGGCGCGCGCATGTTCGGCGGAGAAATCGGCTGGGACATCGGGCGCACGTTCTCTCCCGACCCGGCGTTGAAGGACCGCTATGGCCTCTCGCTCTCGCTGATTCACGACGCGAACCTCGCGGGCAAACCGTTCAGGCCCACGCCCGACCTCACTCCCTTCACGCCGGCGTTCGCGACGCTGCTGCACCTCGACTTGAACGCGGTGCTGGTGCGCGACGGCTCGCTGCGGTGGATGTTGCTCGGAGGCATCGGCACGCGCGCCAATCAGCGCGGAGATCTCGGTCTGGTGTTCGGCACCACGCTCGACGCCACGCTGCAGGAAATCGGGTTCTCGACGCGCATCGAGTTCCGCAAACAGAACGGCGGCTTCCGTCACGGCTTCTTCGGGCCGATGTACGAGCTGCAGCGGTTCGTCGACATCGGCTTCAACGGTGCTTCGATTCAAGACGCGCAGCTGCCCGACAGCGCCTCGGTGTTCGGAGAGCTCCGCGTCGGCATCGGCACGCGCGTCACCGCCGACGCGGCGGCGGAGTACTTCTTCTTCAATCGCGTGGACCTCGATGGCGGCCTGTCGCTCGCCATCTTCGACGACTGGTTCTACACGACGGCTCGCATGACGGTGCTCGGGTTGCTCCAGGCGCCGCGGTGGTCGGTGACGTGCGGTCTGCGCTGGCGGTTGTTCAAGAGCTTCTACGTCACGGCCGAGGGCGGAACGCTCTTCTTCCCTCAGCCCGACGGCTCGCTCTTGCGTGGAGTGCTCGCCAACGCTGGCATCGGGCTCGACTTCGAGCGCTGAGCGCTGAGGCAACCGCTCGATCCGACGAAATGAAGTGCTGCGCCTACATGGTGCGCTGTTCAGATCATTTCCAAAGACACGAACAATTCACGCTCCTGCGGAGCGGATAATGTTCGCACCATGAGCGCTTACCGAATCCGCACCGGAGACACGCTGTCTGGCATCGCCCACCGCTACGGAACGTCGGTGTCGTCGCTCATGCGGGCGAACCCGCAGATCAAGAACGCCAACCTCATCTACGCCGGCGCGAACCTCAACATCCCCGGCGCGCGTGACGACTTCCAGACGCGGCCGACCGGCGGCACGCGCCCCAGTGGTGGCAGCCAGGCGCCGAGCGGGCCGTCGGGTGATCAGACTCCGTCGTCGTCGCCCAGCGGTCGCAGCCCGATCGACTTCGCGCGTCAGTACCTCGGCTGGAATGCGCGTGACCTGAAGGTCTCGAGCAACCCCGTCGGCCGCGCGATGCAGGACTGGGTGCCGAACAACGTGAACTGCGCGAACTTCGTTTCGGGCACGCTCATCGCGTCGGGTCAGATTCGCCAGAACCAGGGCAGCGCGTCGGTGTACGGCCTGATGGGCAACCTCGATCGCGACCCGAACTTCCGCCGCGTGTCGTTGAGCCAGGCGCGCCCCGGTGACGTGGTCTCGATGCGCACGCCGGGCGGTCAGCACGTGGTGCTCTTCGCCGGGTGGCAGAACGGTCGCCCGATGTTCATCGGCTCGAACAACGTGAACGCCGACGGCAGCCAGAAGGTCACGTACTCGTCGATGCGCTACCCGATCATGGCGATTCACCAGTACCGCAGCTGATTCGAGTCAGCCGAGCAGTCGTTGCAGCGCGGCGACTGCTTCTTCCAACCGCCACGGCTTCACGAGCACCGCATCGATGCGCATGCGTCGGCGCGCTTCTTCGTCGAGCTCACTCGCCATTCCCGACGAGACGATGACCGGCACTTCGGGGCGCAGCTCGCGCAGCTTGCGCGTGAAGTCTTCACCACTCATCTGCGGCATCGAGAGGTCGGTCAGCACCGCGTCGAAGCCAGTGGGTGACGCGCGGAACGCCGAGAGCGCCTCACGTGGATCATCGAACACCGTGGTGCGGTAGCCGAGCGTCTCGAGCAGACGTGCCGACACGCGCGCCATCCCGGGATGATCATCGACCAGCATGAGGTGCTGACCCGAGCCCGGGCGCGCGTGCAACTCTTCCTGCGGCGCGATGGGCAGGTAGACCTGAAACGCCGTGCCCTTGCCCGGAGCGCTCTCGACCAACACCGCTCCGTCGTGGCCCTGCACGATGCTCTGCACCACCGCGAGCCCGAGGCCCGTGCCGCGACCGTCGAGCCGAGAGCTGAAGAACGGCTCGAAGATGCGGCGCGCGGTCGTCTCGTCCATGCCCACGCCGGTGTCCGCCACCGTGAGGCGGATCCACTTTCCTTCCTGCAGGGGCGGGTTGCGTGAGGCGAGCGCGAAGTCGACGTCGACCGTCTCGAGCGTCAGCGTGAGCACGCCGTCGCTCATGCCCGCCATGGCCTGCAGCGCGTTGGTGCAGAGATTGGTGAGCACCTGGTGCAGCTGCCCCGCGTCACCCAGCACCTGCGGGAGTCGCGGCGTCACCACTTCGCGCAACGTCACGCCGCGCGCGGTCGGCTCGAGCAGTCGCAACGTCTCGCGCACCAGCGCGGTGAGCTCGAGCGGCTTTCTCTCGGGAGGCCGACGACGCCCGAAGGTGAGCACCTGCTGCGTCAGCTCGCGCCCGCGGCCGGTGGCTTCGAGAATCGCCTGCGCGACTTCGGTGGGCTTGCCTCCGAGATCGAGCAACCGCTGCGCGTGCGCCACCATCACCGTGAGCAGGTTGTTCACGTCGTGCGCGATGTGCGAGGCGAGACGCGCGAGCGCTTCGTTCTTCTGCGATTCGGCGAGCTGCGCTTCGAGGCTGCGCTGCAGCAGCTCCGCCTCGCGCTGCTGCGTGATGTCGCGCGAGATGGCGGCGAGGCGGTGCAGCACTCCGGCGTCGTCGATGAACGGAACGATGGACGTGTTGACGATGCGCTTGCCCGCGGGGAGCGGGTATTCCTGCTCGTAGACGATGGGCGCGCGCGCGCGAATCGCCTGGTTCCACCGCATCTCGAGGATCTCGGCGGCGGCAGTCGAGAGCAGGTCGCGCGCGGTGCGGCCGATGGTGGTCTCGCGTTTCAAGCCCGAGAGGCGTTCGGCGGCGGGGTTGATGTCTTCGCACTCCACGCGGCCGTTGGCGCCGACGCGGTAGAGCACGATGGAGTCGTTGCTGTACTGGAAGAGGTCGTGGAAGCGGCGCTGCGAATCGCTCAGCTCGGTCTCGGCGCGCAGACGCTCCGAGCTCTCGAGCGCGAGTGACACCAGGTCCGCCAGGGCCTGCGCGAACGATTCCTCACCCTGATGCCATTTTCGCGGGGAACCGACGTGCTCGATGCACAGCACGCCTGCGAGCTCGCCGCGCAGCCGCACGCCGACCGCGATTCCGGAATCAGCGCCGAGCAGCTGACTCGACGAGAACGAGCGTTGGTGCGCGAGCCCGTCGAACCACGCGCGGAGTGCTTCGTCGAGCACCACCGGTTCGCTCGGTCGCGAATGCGCCCGGCCGTCGAAGCGATCGATGCAGGTGGCCGAGCTGCGCTGCGCGCCCAGCAACCACACGCTCGACCGCGCCACTTGCAGCTCGCGCACCGCCGCTTCGGTGACGCGCTCGAACGCGCCGGTGAGGTCTCGACTGCGGAACGCCGGGTCACCCGCGAGCCGCACCAGCGCCGCGGTGCCTTCTCGCCAGCGCTGCTCCATCGTCTCGCGCGAGAGCTCTTCGGCCTTCTCACGCTCGAGCCGCGCGAGCATCGCGGGGAGCACGGCGAGGTGCGGGCGGAACAACCAGTCGCTCCCGCCTTCAGTGAGCCAGCGCACGATGTTCTGTTCTTCTGAATCGTCGCCGAGACCGAGCACCGGCACTTCGAGTCGCGCGGTCTCGAGCATGCGGAGCCACGAAGCCGCGGGCGCGGTGTGCTCGTCGATGGCGACGATGAGACAGAGCAACGGGTCGAGCGAAGGGAGCTTCTGTGCTGCTTCTTCGGCGCTCTTCGCGCGCACCAGCTGGCAAGCACGGCCGCTCGCGCTCAAGACTCCGTCGATCCGAGAGGCGTCGGCGTCACTGCCTCCCACGAGGAGCACGTGCGGTTGTGTCATTCGACCCCCGACCCCTCACGGCATACTCCATCGGTCGGCCAGAAATCAGTTTTCGCCGAGGCGCGAGAGGTCGGGCGAACCGGCGAAGTGCTTCTTCGCGCCTTCCATCACCAGCCGACGCGTCTCCAGGCGCGATTTGCTGTCGAGCGTGCGACCGAGGTCGATGACGGCGGCGAGGCCATTCTCTCCGGACACTCCGGCCGCGAGCAGGTACTCGGCGCCGGGCAGGCTGTCGTCACCGGCGCTGATGCGAACGCGGCGATGACCGTCGGCCATGGGCTTCAGCTCGACCCACATCGGCGTGCCCTTCACCGTTACCGCGGCGGGTGGCTTGTTGCCCTTCTTCACCGCTGCTTCGAGCGCCGCTCCGTCGAGCACCTGGAGCGCGCCGCGCTCGTTGGGCACCACGGCAATCATCACCGTCGCGTCTGGAGCGGCCTCGACCTTGAACCAGTCCTGCGCGGAGAAGGGCGCATCGGGCCGACGCGGAACGAGGTCGTCGAGGTCGAGCTTTGCTCCGGCCCACGCAGTGATGGCGCGCGAGAGCGGCAGCGCCTGCGCGGTGAGCGGCGTGTCGTTGGGTTCGATTTCGCTCGTCCCTTCCACCGTCATCGGCTCGATGGTGAGCGTGTAGGGCACCAACGACTTCTCGCGGCTCGGGCGGTTGGGCTCGGTGCAGAACGCCTTCTCTTCGATGCGCACGAAGAACTCGCCGGCGGTGAGCACCAGTCCGTCGATGCGCTCCGGCTCTCCGAGCGAGAGGTCGTCGAGGAACAATCGGCGCACGAGCTTGTCGGTCCTGGTGCCGTCTTCCTTGTCGACGCGCTCCATCTGCAGGAACTCGAGCGTGAGGTTCAGGTCGGCGACGCCGGTGAGCGTGATGCGATGCGGGCCCGCGGCGACGGTGGTGACGAAGAGGTCGCGGTCTCCCTCGGTGGTCGACGCGCCGATGGTGCCCTGCACCGACGTGCCGAGCGCGATGGGAGTGGCCTGCTGTGCGGAGTCGTTCGGTTCTCGCTCGTTGGCCGACGCGACGACGGTGCTGCTCTGGTTCCACCAGCGGAACGCCGCGACGCCCAGCGCGGCGACCACGGTGAGCGCGATGACCGGAGCGAGGGTTCGGCGGAAGCGCAGCGAGCGCTCGAAGCTGTCGAAGTCTTCACGCGACAACATCTTGTCGGTGAGCTCGACGGGCATCGGCGTGTACTCGGCGGGCTTGCTGCCGAGCGATTTCTGCAATTGCTCGAGCGCGACGCGCATCGCCTCGGCGTCGGGCCAGCGGTCGGCGGGCCGCTTCGCCATCGCCTTGTCGATGACCGCCTGGAACGCGGGAGAGATGGTGGCGTTCGGCCGCGCTTCGAGGATGCGCGGAATCGGCGCTTCGTAGTGCTGCGTGAGCACGCTGATGGGCGTGGGGCCGTCGAAGGGCTGCTTGCCGCTGACCAGCTCGAACAACAGACAGCCGAGCGAATACAAATCACTGCGCGGGTCGAGCGCGTCGCCGCGAATCTGCTCGGGCGACATGTACGCGGGCGTGCCGATGAAGTCGCCGGTGGTGGACTTGCGGCCTTCCGATTCCTGGAGCTTGGCGATGCCGAAGTCGAGGAGCTTCACCTGGTCGTCGCCCGACTTGCGACGCCGCACGAGCATCACGTTCGCGGGCTTCAGGTCGCGGTGAATGATGCTCGCTTCGTGCGCTTCTTGAAGTGACGCGAGGAGCTGCGCACCGATGGCCGCGGCCTGGCCTTCGCTCATCGGGCCGTGGGCCTTGAGGTGCCACGCGAGGTCCTTGCCGGGCACGTATTCCATCGCGATGAAGAGGCCGCCGTCTTCGAGCTCGCCGGAGTCGAACACCTGCACGGTGTTGGGATGCGAGAGCTTGGCGACCACGCGCGCTTCTTGAAGGAAGCGGCTCTTGAGCGCGCGATCGAGTGCGTGGTCGGGGCGCATCAGCTTGAGCGCGGCGACCTTGCCCATGCGCACGTGCTCGACCTTGTAGACCGCGCCCATGCCGCCCTCGCCGAGCTTCTCGAGAATGCGGTAGCGCGCGTCGATCAGCTTTTCCTTGAGCGGGCCGTCGAGCGTGTCGGACGTGCCGGACAGGCCGCGCAAGTCGCAGCCGCACGCGGGGCAGAAGTTGGGCTCACCATCGAGCTGCTTGGCGCACTGCGGGCAGTTGATGGGCGCGGTCGACGGCGCAGGCGTTTCGGTTTCCGCGGGGTGCGAGGTGGGACGATCGACGGCGGTCTCGCGATCAGCAGCCATGCGGGCGCCTCAACGTACCACCCGGGTCGGGTGACGCGACTACTTGCCGGAGACGGCGACGCCACCGGCGATGGCGAACGTCACGAAGCTCAGCAGCGCAGCGACGAGCGGCGCGCCCCAGCCCCACGTCGGCGTGGTGAGCGAAAGGATTGCGGGGCCCGCGAGGCCCGCGATGATCATTCCGACTGCGCCGATTTTCGCGCGTGCTTCGGCGTTGTTGAGCGCCATGAGCGCGGCGAAGAAGGCAGTGCCTCCGCACACCGCGGCGAGCAGTGGGAGCGTGAGCACGAGTCCCCCGGTGTGGTGGTGCCACGCGAACACGAACACCGCGACGAGCGCGCCGATTCCGAGCACCAGGCTGGCGAGTGAGAGCGGCCACGAGTCGTTCTCGTCTCCGTGGAAATAGAGGGCACCGAGGAGCAGGCCGAGAACGACCATGGCGGCCATCGAGAGTGTGACGTCCCAGCCGCGCACGCCGCCGCTCGAAGCGACTCCGGGAAGCGGCTGGCCGTCGGTGCAACGCAACGTCACGCCGAGGACTTTGGTCGTGCGGGTGTGGTTGCCCGGGTTGCGCACAGGAGCAACGGCGCTCGTGTCGTTGGTGACCGTCTCGGTGTCGGTGCGCGGGCCGCGAGACTCGAGCTCGCACGCGCGGCCGTCGAGCGTGATGGCGTACTTCATTCCGGCGACCGCAGAGCCGTGCGCGAGTTCGTGGCCGCCGATGTCGGTCGAGACGGTGAGGGTGGTCGTCGGCTCGTCGAAGCGGACGTAGAGCGAAGTGGGGTGGAGCACTTCGCCGACCGAAGACAGGATGGTGGCGTTCAGCTCGGTCGGTGCGGGCTCGGGAGTGCAGCTGGTCGTCAGGAGCGAGAGGGTTGCGAGGAGCAGCGCGCGCTTTGGCACCGCCGCAGGTTACTTCGTTTGACCCTCACCCCGACCCTCTCCGTCGCGGGAGAGGGGGACTGTTTCAGCGCGACGGGGCGCCGCTCGGTCCACCGCCGCCTCGGAACACGACTCCGCTCGAGACGATGGCGTGCGCGGTCGCGTCGTCGAACTTCAGGCTCGGCCACCACTTCGCGAACTCGGTCGCGACTTCGGGCTCGACGCTCTGGCCTGGCTTCGGCGTGACGATGGTGGCCTTCTGCTCTTTCGCCGCGGTGAGCGCGCGTTCCACCGGTTCCGTCCACGCGTGGTACGCGAGCGTGAGCAGGCCCCAGTGAATCGGGAAGAAGACCTTGCCGCGCAGCATCTGATGCGCGGTGAGCGCCTGCTCCGGGCCGATGTGCCAGTCGGGCCAGCCGCGGTGGTACTGGCCGACTTCGATCATCGTCACGTCGAAGGGCCCGAGCTTCTCGCCGATGTCCTGCATCGCGGTGAAGAGGCCGGTGTCGCCCGAGTAGTACACGCGGTGCTGTGCGCCGAGGAGCGCGTAGCTCGACCACAACGTCGCGTCGCGATCGAACACGTGACGGCCGCTCGCGTGTCGCGCGGGAGTCGACACGATCTCCATCGAGCCCACCGGTACGCGCTGCCACCAGTCGACCTCGACGATCTTCTCCGCGGGAATGCCCCAGTATTCGAGGTGCGCTCCGACGCCGAGCGGCACGATGAATCGCTCGGTGAGGTCCTTCAGCGCGAGAATCGTCGGGCGATCGAGGTGGTCGTAGTGGTCGTGCGAGACGATGACCGCGTCGAGCTTGCCGAGTTTCTCGAGCGGAATGAGTGGCGGGTAGTAGCGCGTCGGGCCCACCCAGGTGAGCGGGCTCACGCGCTCGCTCCACACCGGGTCGGTGAGCACGCGATGCCCGTCGATTTCGATCAACGTCGTGGAATGGCCCATCCACGTGATGCGCAGCCCGGTCGGCGGCGGCGTGGTGATGAACGCGGGGTCGATCTGCTGCACGTCGACCGGCGTCTTCGGCGTCGCGTCGGGGCTCACGTTGAACAGCCCGCTGATCATCTCGTAGTGGTTGATGATCGGCTCGGGGTTCTCGAAGCCGCTCCCGTGCCACTGCGCGCTCTTTTCCATGCGAGCGCGGCGTTCGCCAGTCGCGCGATGGCCGAGGCCTTCCCACGCTTGCGGCAACACGATGACGACGGCGAGGAGGAGCAGCACCCCGATGGCCTGAAACCCTCGCTTGAGCACGCGGCGGATCATGTCGGCGCCGATGATGCGCACGAGCGGCGGTGCTGGCCACTCAATCAGCGCTTCTTCACGGAACTTCAGCTTCGGGCGTGAACGTGCGCAGCGGCTCGCTCTTGCCCTTCACCGCGAGGGGCTCGGTCGCCTTCCACTTCTGCGTCTCGACCGCGAGCCGGCCGTGCGTGGCTTCGCTGATCAACAACGAAGTGCCGACCGCCTTGGTGAGCCCTTCGATGCGCGACGCCGTGTTCACCGCGTCGCCGATGACGGTGAACTCGCGGCGCTGATCAGACCCGACGTCGCCGACCACCGCGCGCCCGGTGTGAATTCCGATGCCGATCTTCAGCTCGGGCTCTCCGCGCGCTTTGCGTTTCGCGTTGAGCGTCTCGAGCACCTGCAGCATCTCGAGCCCGCACGCCACCGCACGCTGCGGGTGATCAGGCTGTTCGAGCGGAGCGCCGAAGTACGCGAGGATCCCGTCGCCGATGAACTTGTCGAGCGTGCCGCCGTGCTTGAAGACGACGGCCACCATCTCGCTGAGGTATTCGTTGAGCCAGCGCACCAGCAGCTCCGATTCCATGTTCTCGGACATGCTGGTGAAGCTGCGAATGTCGGAAAACAGAATCGACACGTCCTTGTGCTCGGGGCGCACGTCGTCGAACGCCGCCAGCCGCTCGGTCACCTGCGGCGAGAAGTAGCGGCCCAGCCGCACCTGCCGTTGTTGCTGCAGCGTGAGGTCGCGCACCATCTTGCGGATGAGCCCGATGCCTCCGAACGCGGCGGCGACCGAGGTCGACATGATGAGCAGCACCGCGCTCGCGGCGTGAACGAAGTCGTCGGCCGCCATCCACAACAACGTCACCGCGCCGAGCGTCGCCAGGCCGCCGACCAGCAACAGCAGCGTGCGGTGGAACGTCATCATCGTCAGCAGCGGCACCGCGAGAAAAATGCTGGCCGAGAGCGCGGCGGTGAAGCCGGGGTCCTTCTCGTCGTTCAGCGCGAAGTACTGCGCGAAGAAGATGAAGGGCACGTCGATGAGCGCCAGCGTCCACGCGGCGTCGCCCTTCCACCGCGGGAAGATCATCAGCAGCGCGAAGACCAGCAGCGAGATGAGGCCGTAGATGCCGACCGGCCACAGCGCGACGACCCACAGCTTCGCGATGCCCATGAGGAACCACACGCCGACGGCGAGCGCGCGCAGGCCGGCGAGCGGCACGGCGAGGTTGGCGCGTTGGTCCTTCAGCGCCTGACGAAACGTGGCTTCGAGCTGATCCATGCGGGGCGTCGAGAGGGAATACGGTGTGGCGCGTATTCGGGTTTGGAGTAGAGCCGCGCACTCGATGCAGCGCAAATACGTGTGGCTCCTCAGCGTCGCGGCGGTCGTCGTTCTGCTCGACCAGTGGGCCAAGTTCACGGTGCTGGATCGACTGACCACCGCCTTCGACCAGGCACCCTCGAAGCTCGGGGTGTTCTTCGGAGCGGCTCCGCAGCCCGGCTACGACGGGTACCACTTTCGCCCGAAAGACCAGGTGGTGCTTTCGGACGACTTCTTTCGTTTTCGGTACGCGGAAAACCCGGGCGCGGCGTTCGGGCTCTTCACGCGCGTGCCGGAGCAATACCGCGGCCCGCTCTTCTTCCTCGTGACCATCGGCGCGGTGGTGCTGGTGGTGCATTCGGCGCGCAAGCTGAAGGGCGACCCGAAGGAACGCTTCGCGCGCATCGGGTTGCCGCTCGTGCTCGGCGGAGCGATGGGCAACTTCGTCGACCGCCTCGCGCGCGGCTTCGTCATCGACTTCCTCGAGGCGCACTGGTTCGACAAGGCGTACTGGCCGGCGTTCAACATCGCCGACTCGGGCATCGTGGTCGGCGTGATTCTGCTGCTCGTCGATTCGTTCGTTCGGCCCGAGGAAGAGCCGAAGAAATGAACAAGCGCGACACGTGGCTCGAGTTCGTGCGCGAAGTCGCGCTCGCGCTGCCGAACACCAGCGAGCGCGCGAGCCACGGCACGCCGTCGTTCTTCTTCAAGAAGAGCAAGTGCTTCGCGAGCCTCGCTGACAACCACCACGGTGATGGGCGGCTCGCGCTGTGGCTGTGCGCGACGCTCGACGCGCAGACGATGTTGGTGAAGGCTGAGCCCAAACACTTCTTCGTGCCGGCGTACGTCGGTCACCTCGGCTGGGTCGGCGTGCGCGTCGACCGCGGCATCGGCAAACGGAAGGTGAAGGCGCTCGTGGAGCAGGCGTGGCGCGTTCGGGCCGGTCTGGAGTAGGGGGAATCACATGAAGCTGCTTCGAGTGGCGAGTGCGGTGTCGGTGGTGGTGCTCTTCGCGGCGTGCCCGCCGAAGCCGGCCGGGTCGTGTGGTGGAACGGAGTGCAGCAGCATGGAGCGCTGCGTGCGCGACTCGCTCACCTGCGTGCCTGATCTGCCGCCGGCCATCGTCTTGAACGTGCCTGCCGTGGTGAGTGAGCCCACGTTCCAGGCGACGGGCTCGGTGACCGACGACGATTCGCTCAAGTCAGCGGAGTGGCGCTCGGGCTCCGGCGACTGGACGGTGATTCCGCTCGCGAGCGACGGGACGTTCACGTTCGCGGTGCCTGCTCCGGAGTTCGACGCGCAGGACGTGGTGGTCTCGATTCGCGCGCGCGATGCAATTCAAGAAGCGACCTTGAGTCAGGCCGCGAAGGTCGACCGCGTGGGCCCGAAGGCCGAGCTGGTCTCTCCCGACGCGGGTTCGGCGCACGCCACGGCGACGATTCAGGCCGCGGTGAAGGTGAGCGACGGCAGCGGGGCCATCAGTGAGCTCACCGTGAACGGCATGGTCATCACGAACCCCGTCTCGGGCGCGACGGTGATGGCGACGGTGAACGTGCCGGCGAACGCCGACGGAGCTCCGGTGCTGTTGCCGGTGACTGCGCGCGACTCGCGCGGCAATGCGTCGAGCACCACCTTCACGTTCGTCGGAGATCGCGTACCGCCGCAGGTGAGCATCACCTCGCCGACCATGAATCAGATGGTGACGACGGCGATGCTGACGGTGACGTTCACTGCGATCGATTCGGGCGGCATCGCGAGCGCGAATTGTTCCGACACCAGCGGTGGTTCGGCGATGGCGACGCAGACGGCTCCGAACACGTGGTCGTGTGATTTGCCGGTCGCGCTGGTCGAGCGCGCGGAGACGGTCAGCGTCGCGGTGCTCGACCTGGCCGGCAATCTCACCAACGTCTCGCAGGTCTTTCAGATCGATCGCATCGCGCCGACGGTGACGCTCAACGCTCCGGTGGCCGGCTTCATCATGAAGCAGGCGCTCGCGGTGAGCGCGACGACTTCGGGTGATGCACAGACCGTCACGGTTCGCTTCATGGGCGGCGCGCCGGTGTCGTTGAGCGGCGGCCCGCCGGCGTGGACGGGCTCGCTGCCGTTGCCTGCGCACGACTACGCCGCGGAGACCGTGCTGGTCGAGGCGAGAGACGCCGCGGGGAACGTCGGCACCGCGATGGCGTCGGGCTTCACCGACACCGTCGTGCCAGTCATCACGTTCACCGAGCCGATTCCCGGCAACAAGTTCAACATCGCGAGCTTCACGAGCGGCACCACCGTTCGTACCGCGTGGACCATCACCGACGCCGACCCGATGGCGCACACTGTGACGGTCAACGGAACGGCCTCGACGGCGCTGCAGCTCGACCTGCCAACGAGGGCGGACGACAACCCACGGGAGTACGACAACGACATCGTGGTGACCGACCGCGCGGGGAACACGGCGACGTCGACCATGAACTATTGGGTCGACCGCGTGGCGCCGACGTTGATGACCTTTGAGCCGAGCGACGGCGCGCGCAACCTCGTGCCGCGTGAAATCGTCGTCGCCTTCTCGGAGCCGATTCGGCCCAACGCCTCGGGCATGCCGGTGGTCATCGCTCCGGCCGGCACCGTGGCGAGCCAGTGGGACGCCCCGCGCCACCGGTGGTCCGGTGGAGTCCAGGCCCTCGCGCTGCAGACCATCACCGTGAGCCCGGCGACCGACCTTGCCGACGACTTCGGAAATCCCGTCGCGCCGTTCGCCGCGCGGAGGTTCTACGTCGGCACGGATCGCGCCGCGAACAACAACCAGCGGCTCAGCACCAACGCAGCTGACTTCGACGCGACGAGCGACCCCGACGGTATCACCACGGTCGTGATGTCGAGCGGCGGCAGGTTGGATGTGCAACGAGACGACGGCAACACGATGTCGCCGGTGGCGACGTCAGTCAGTCGAACTGATCTCGTGAGGGTGACCGCGAACAGTTGGGCAACGGTCAACGGCACCACGCTGATGCCGAGCAATCGCTTCGGGCTCGTCGCGTTCGGCACCGGTTCGTGGACTCGCTTGACGTCCATCGACGGAGTGCAGTCGACCGACACCGGAAACGCGACTCAGGTCGGAGTCGTGAGCCAGCCCGGGATGGGGTACCCCAGTATCCCGCAGGCCAACCCAATGCCTTTCGAAGGCACGGCGCTGATCGGCACCATCACCGACTCGACGTTCACGCGCTCTCCGAAGACCTGGTCGCTGCCCTGGTCACCGAACGGATTGGTGCACGTGCTGCAGTCGAACACGAGCTGGGTCGCGACCAACAACACGGGCATCAACAGCCTCGAGTGGGTGCGCTTCTACTGTGGCCAGGGCGCATTCGGTCTGTACTGCAGCTCGACGCTGTATCGGAGCACGGGCACTGGCCCAGCCGAGCGAGGCAGCGCGATGACGCGCGGCGGAGCGTGCGCCGCCATCGCGTGGAGCAACCGCATCGTGTTTCAGACGCGCCCGGCGTGTGAATCGAACGGGACGGTCTGCGCCAACGACCTCAACGTCACCTCGGTCGCGCGTTTGAGCGACGAGCGCTTCGCTCCCGACGACAGCCCGGGCAACGACTCGTTGCTCATCGCGTTCCGCTCGGGCAACGCCATCGGTATCAGCCGCATGGCTGCGGGTACGTGCGGTCTGACGGGCGCGGCGGTGCTCGTGGCCGCTGTGGTGCTGCCCTTCACGACGACCGGTGGTCCAGACGACTTCCTGCCGGTGCGCGTCGGCACGCACGTCGGAGTCGTCTATCGAGTCGGTACGAGCGTGTACCTGCACACGTTTTGGTGAGCGGTCGCTCGCCTCACGCGGTTAGGAACCGCGTGCTCTCGGCTGCGCCTCGACTGGCTTGCTCGCTGATCAGTCGTAGCTCTCGAGGTGCAGCTGCTGCCGCTCCGCGCCGTGCGTCTTCAGCACGTCGCGCACCTCGAGCAGCATCTTCTTCACGCCGCAGATGTACGCATGCGGCGTCGCGGGCCCGAGCGCTTTCAGCTCGTTCCACAGCGAGAGCGTGTGCGTCTGCACGTAGCCGCTCAGTCCCTTCCACTCGCTCGTCGGCCGCGAGAGCGTCAGCAGGAACTTCACGTTCGAATGCTGCCGCGCGAGCGCTTCGAACTCTTCGCGGTACATCGCATCGGCCGGAGTGCGCACGCCGAACAACACCCACAACGGCTCGGTGCGGCCCGCGGCGAGCGCGTCGTGCAGCATTCCGCGAAACGGAGCGACGCCCGTGCCCGTCGCGACGAACAACGACGGCCCCACGTCGAGCGGGCGCAAGAACATGCCCTGCGGGCCCTTCACCTCGACCTTCGCGCCGACCATCAGCTCGTGGAGCCACGTCGAGCCGACGCCTCCGTCGACCTTCGTCACCACCAGCTCGAAACGAGAAGATCCGGGCGCGGGCACTGACGCGATGGAATAGCTGCGTCGCACCGGGCGGCCTTTTTCATCGGGCTGCGGCAACACCACCGACACCCACTGGCCGCTCTTGAAGTGGAACGGAGCCCCATCGCGCTCGAACACCAGCTCGCGCACGCGCGGCGTCACCGACCGCGCACTCACCAACGTCGCTTGAAACGTCTCGGGGCTCACTGCCGCGTTGTTTAACCGGGAATTCGAGCAGTGCGCTCGTGTTGGCGTGCCGCACACTTCGAGAGTACGGAGCCACCCATGCTGCCGGTCATCTACCGCTTCGTCTTCGACACCGACTTCTCGCGCGTCCTGCTCTACGTCGCCGCTCTGGGCCTCGTGGTGTACGCGGCGTGGAACGGCTGGCGCAACGCCACCGGCCCGCTCGACAAGAACGGCAAGGAAACCGAGCCCACCCCCGACGACCGCCGCAACCGCGCGGTGATGTACGGCATCATCGGCGTCGGGCTCGCGGCGTTCGGTCTGTACTACGCGCTCCCCAACGTGCCGGTGCTCGGCAAGGGCAAGGGCGAAGGCATTCCCATTCACACCTACGGCGTGATGATTGGTCTGGGCTTCATCACCGCCGTCACCGTGGCCGCGTGGCTCGCGACGCGGGAGTGGCCGGGCAAGCTGGGGCTCAAGCGTCGAGATCGAGATCTTCGATCTCGCGTTCTACGTCTTCATCGGCGGCATCGTCGGCTCGCGCATCCTCTT
Source organism: Archangium sp. (assembly GCA_047600485.1). Taxonomy (GTDB): domain Bacteria; phylum Myxococcota; class Myxococcia; order Myxococcales; family Myxococcaceae; genus Archangium_A. The sequence goes on along the minus strand of JASGKS010000001.1, from coordinate 6,509,627 downwards.
CATCATGGTGAACTGGAAGGACTACGCCGCGCACCCCGGGAAGATCTTCGACCTGGGCGGCGGCCTCGTCTTCTACGGCGGCCTCATCGGCGCGTCGCTGATGTCGGTCTGGTACTGCCGTCGCGAAGGCATCGAGTTCTTCCGCCTCGCCGACCTCGCCATTCCCACCGTGTCGCTCGGTCAGGCGTTCGGTCGTCTGGGCTGCTTCTCGGCCGGCTGCTGCTGGGGCGACGTCACCACGCACACCCGCGCGCCGTTCGCCGTCGAGTTCCCTGGTGCCGGCGCGCAGAACCTGTTCGGTGGAATTTCGGGCACGCCAAGCCTCGCGTACTCGTCGATGAGTGACGGCAGCACCGAGACCCGCTGGGTGGTCGAGAGCACGGGCCAGGTCACCACGCAGGCCGTCGACGGCGCGGTGCGCATCTCCGAATGGGCGAGCCAGCACGGCCACACACTCCCGGTGCACCCCACGCAGCTCTACGAGTCGTTCGGGCAGATGGTGTTGTTCGCCGTGCTGCTGACCGCGCGCCGCTGGCGCCGGTTCCACGGGCAGATCTTCGCCATCTGGCTCATGTGCTACGCGGTGCTCCGCTCGTCGGTCGAGCTGTTCCGCGGTGACTTGGAGCGCGGCACGCTGCACGGCCTGATCAACGCGGTGCCGACGGGCGTCTGGTACAACATCTCGACCAGCCAGTTCATCTCGCTGGTGATGTTCAGCTTCGGCGCGTACCTGCTCGTCAAGAACCTGCGCGAAGTGCGAGCGCAGCCGCCGATCGACCTCGCCGCGCTGACAGCTTCGCCCCAGACCTAAAGCGGCGTTACACTCCGCCCGTGCCGTCGCGGGCCCTTCGGGACAGAGAAGAAGAGCGCAATCCGATCAAGGATTCGGAAGAGGCGAACGCGCGCTGCGTCGAGCTCGACGCGGAGCTCGCAGAACTTCGCGCCGCCTACGAGCTCTACTTTCAGGGCATCGAGCGCTTCCCGCCGACCAAGAAGCACGAGGCGTTCAAGAAGGCCTACGCGAAGTTGAAGGGCACCTTCGTTCGGCAGACCGCCGCGAAGTTCCGCATCGACGGCATCGGTCAGAAGTTGATGACCTTCGAGCGCCTGTGGGAACGCACGCTCAAGGAAATCGAGAACGGCACGTACAAGCGCGAGCTGATGCGCGCGCGCCGCCATCGCCACGACGACAAGCCGAAGCAGCAAGACGCTGACTTCGACGTCGATGAAGATTTGGACTTGTCGGATCTCGACGAGGGCGATGGCGATTTGGCCGCCGCGCTGAAGGCCGCCGAGGCCGCGGTGCCTGCTGCGAAGCCTGCGCCTGCGCCGCTCGCGTCTCCTCCGATTCCTGCCGTGAAGCCGGCGACCGGTCTGACGCCGGCCATCGCTCCGGTCACGCCGAGCAAGGGCGTGGTGCCGGGCGTCGCGCCGCTCACTCCGTTCGGTGCGAAGCCGGCGACGGGAATTCAGGCGGCGTTCAACCCGCTCGCGGCTCCGGCGGTGGCTCCGGGTGCGAAGCCGACCATCACCTCGGCACTCTCGGGCTCGAACCCGGCGCTCAAGCCCGGGACCGGAGTGGCTCCGGCAATAAAGCCCGCGACCGGCGTGCAGGCGGCGTTGAAGCCGGCGGGCGCGACGGGCAGCAACCCCGCGCTCAAGCCGCCCGGCGCGACCGGGAGCAACCCTGCGCTCAAGCCGTCGGGTGGTTTGCCGCCGCGACCGGCGGGTGGCGACGGTGGGCTCAGCGATACGAAGATCAAAGCCATCTACGACGCGTACGTGATGGCGAAGAAGCGCTGCGGTGAAGACACGCGCGCGGTGACCTACGACTCGGTGGCGACGTCGCTCAAGAAGCAGGTGCCGGAGCTGATGAAGCAGCACAACGCCAAGAGCGTGGAGTTCAAGGTCGTCATCAAGGACGGCAAAGCGGTGCTGCGGGCGCTCCCCAAAGAGGAGTGAATCTGTCAGCGATGGGTACGCATTTTCGCGAGGCCTTCGCCGGTCGCGTCACTGTCAGCGATGGGTACAGACAGCCTTGAGGGCGAAGTGGTTGGCGTGCGTGCTCGCTGTGCCGAAGGTCGCGCGTGCCTCTCGCTTTCGAGCGAACTCATTTCCATCTGTACCCGTCGCTGACAGTGACGAGGGCCGCGAAGGCTTCACGAAAATGCGTACCCATCGCTGACAGATTTCGGGTGGTCGCAGCGAGCGCAACTGCTCTGCACGCTCGAGCGAGCACTTGCTCAGTGCGACCACAACAACGGCCTCACTGCTTTTCAAGGAAGGTTGGCGAACAGCGGCGACCACGACGGCGCGGGGAACGTGGCGATGCTCGTCACTGACCCCGGGTAGGTCGCGATCAACTTGTCCGACATCGCGGGCTGACCAGGCTGCGTGCTCGTCGCGAGCTGCGCCGCGGAGAAGCGACGAAACGCGCCGTTCGCACCCGCCGCCCACAACCCGCCGGCCTCGTCGAACGCGAGCCCTTCGACCAACGCCAACACCTCGAGCTCGATGCGCGCCGCAGGCTCGACGCTCGCTGCTCCCGAGCCGGCCAGCGACGTGGGCGCCACGCGCAGCAGCCGATTGAGACCGAAGTCGTGCGTCCACAGCGCTCCGTCGCGATCGAACGCGAGCGAGCCGATGGAATGCAGGTCGGCGTTCATCGGGTCCGACGACACCTTGAGCCGCAGCGTGCGCGTGGGAATCACGTCGCTCGAGCCGAGCGTCGCCGCGTCGAAGCGCAGAATGCGCAGCTCGTCAGCCACCCACAGGTTGCCCGCCGCATCGAACGCCAGCGCGTGCGGCGCGGTCAGCTCACGCGAGAGCGTCGCGCGCGGAGTCACCACCGCGTTGTTCAAATCTGCCGCTGCAATCTGAAACACCTTCGACGCGCACTGCGAGGCGACCCACAGATTCCCTGTGCGGTCGAACGCCAACGCCACGAAGTCGGGCGCGCACGAATTGCCCGGCAGCTCGACCGTGCGGTCGGCCACCTTGGTCACCGGCGTGTTCGAGTAACCCAGCTGCGATGCGGGAATGCGCTGCACCGTGCCGCCCGCTCCCGGCGCCGCGAGCGCCCACAGGTTGCCGGCGCGATCGAACGCCATGTCTCCGGCGACGGGCGATTCACCCTCGACGCCCGGCGGGTTCACGATGTTCTGCTGCATCTGCTCGAGAATTCCCGACGCGTAGCCGAGCGGGCTGCCGTGCGTGCCGTTCTGCTCGGCGACGAAGAGCTTGTTGCTGCTCGGAATCTGCGCCCACCTCACGTCGAGCGTGGTCGAGTTCGACGCCGACGCTCCGCTGATGCACACGCTGCTGCCGGTCGACACCCAGGCCCACGCTTCACGCACCAGCTGTGCGGGCATCGGTCGCGGCGGGAGCGCGAAGCTGTTGCCGCTCACTTCATACGCGCCGCCACCCACGTTCTGCGTCGCCGTCGACGGCGTGAACTCGAACGTGCCGCCGGTGTTGCTCAGCACGAGGCGCGGGCTGCCGCCGTCGGGCACGTCGAGAAAGTTCACCGTGACGGTGCTCGAACCCCCGTTCGGGCACACGTCACAGCTCGAGGCCGCGACGACGACGAACGCCGCGGCCGCGACTCTCAGAAGCACGACTGGATGTACTGAATCTCGAGCGGCACGCCCGGCTGCGGAGTCGCGCCGGTGTTGAACTTGATGGAGTTCGAAGCCGCGTCGTATTCCCACGTCGTCGGGCCCGGCGGCACGACCATGCCGTTCACGCGCACGATGATCTGCGCCATCGCCTGGTCAGGCGAGTTGTTCAGGTAGAACTGCGTGCGGTAGCCGAACGCGGTGCGACCCAGGTTCTGCAGCGTCGCGGCCCAGTTCGAGTTGCAGATTTCGTCCGACACGCCCGAGGTGAACTGCACGACGGGGTCGTAGCGCGTCGAGTTCGCGCCCATCTCGTCGTACGTGCAGTTACCCGGCGGCGTGCCGAGGCGCGGCGTGATGGCGCTGAACGTGAAGTACGAGAGGCGCTGGAAGCCTTTCACGTTCACGAGGAGGTTTTGGTAGTAGCTCACCGGCTGCGTCGACTGGTCGCTGGCGTCGGAGATGACGACCACCGCGAGGTTCGCGTCGGCGCGCAGGAAGCCCGCGTTCTCGGCGGAGATGACCGGCGGCGTGAGCGCCAGCGTCGCGCACGAGAGCGGCGTCTCACCGCCCGAGCCGTCGGTGCCGACGTTCACCAGGCGACCGAACACCGACGAGACCGCCGGCGTGGTGGGCTTCACGAACTTGAGACCGGTCGGCGTGTCCTGCACGAGGTGGCCGGCCGGGCCCTTCGAGTTGACGGCCACGCAGCCGAAGCCGGGCACGCAGTCCATGGCCGACTCCGACGTGGTGGTGACGCCAATCTGGTAGTCGACGTTCGCCGCGACCGCGTACTGGATGAACGAGTTGAAGTTCGCCGCGAGCGCCGCCTGCTTGTCGCTCATCGAGCACGAGTCATCGACCACGAGGAGGATGTCGGCCTTGGGCTGCAGGTCTTGCGTGTACGTGTCGACCTGAATGCCGGTGGTGTCTCCGCGGCCCTGCAGGCCGACGAGGTACGTGATGCTCTGGCCGTTCTGAATCGCGTCGATGGCGATGGCGCCCGAGTCGGAGCCGACGTCGAGGGGGCCGTAGCGCGCCTGGAAGGTGATGGGCGCTCCGCCGCCCGGGTTGAGCGTGAGGCCACCGGGCATCGGAATGTTCGGCGCGCTGGTGAGGAAGAACTCGGGGCACGCGTTGGTGCCCGGGCAGTTCGGACCACCGGGCGGCTGGCCACCGGCGGCCTGCATCGCGAAGCCCATCAGCGTCACCGGCGCGGAGCACGTGTTGTAGACGTTGAAGTTTCGCGCGGCGGAGTTGCAGCCGACCTTCACGGTGCCGAAGTCCATCGGGTCGGGCGTGACGGTGAGGCACGAGGGGCCGACCGAGGTGCGCAGCGGAATCGAGACCATCGGGCGCGCGGCGGACGTGGAGTTGAAGACCAGCTGGCCGGTGAGGGTCTGCAGCGTGGTCGGCGTCGGGCCGGTCGGAGCGACGCGCACCACGACCTGGAAGCTTTCCTGCGGCTGCAGTTCCTTGTCGACGATGTTGCCGCCGACGATGGAGTACGCGAGGTCGCTGCCGGCGCCGAGCTCGATGCCCGAGAGGTAGCAGACCTCTCCCGCGGTGACGGAGTTGTTGGTGATGGTGATGGGCAGGTCTTTCTGCGTGCCCGGCGTCACGAGGCCGAAGTTCGCCATCGCGGGCGAAGTCACGAAGGTGCACGGAGGCAGCTGCTGCACGTCAGCGGTGAGGTTGACGGTGATGGACGGCTCGCTCGGATCATTCGAGTAGAGCGTGACGGTCGCGCTCTTCATGCCGATCGACTGCGGCTTCAGCACCACCGCGAGGTCGACGAAGTTCTGACCGGCGATGGCCTGCAGACCGACGCTCGGGTTGTACGGCGAGGCGAGCGACACGATGAACTCGTCGTCAGCGGTGCCGGCTCCGGCGACCTTGTCGAAGAGCGGCAACTGGCCGGGCGTGCCGTCCATCGCGACCTGACCGAGGTAGAGGTTGGCGGTCGGGTCAGGCATCGGCGGGCGGCTGCCGACGTTCTGCACGTTGATCTTTCGCTGCACCTGGAAGTTGGTGTTGCCGGGGAAGAAGCCGACGCGACCGAACGCGAGCGTGGGCCGCGGCGTGACGCGAATGCGCGGGCCGCCACCGGTGCAGGTGAGGGTGATGGTGCCCAACGGGTTGTTGCGCAGGCCGGTCTGGAAGGTGAGCGAGCCCGTGCGCGCGCCGAGCTGCGACGGGTTGCAGGCGATGTGCATGGTCGACGTGCCGGGCGTGGCGGTGAAGACGGTGGCGTCGTTGCCCGCGGGGACCGCGTGGTAGAAGTCGGCCGAGTTGGTGCTGTTCACCATGGTGAGCGTGATGGGCACCGACGCCGGGTTGGTGAAGACCACGTCGCGAATCGTCTCGCTGCCCGGGTTCACGTAGCCGTACGCGATGCTCGACGGCGTCCAGGTGAGCGTCTCGTTGCTGCCTTCACCGCGCAGGGTGACGGTCTTCTCGGGGCACTCGCCCGCGCCGCGCATCACGACCTGCGCCGAGTACTGACGCAGCTCGGTCGGCGAGAACGTGAGCTGCACGTTGGTGGTGGTCATCGCCGCGACGGGCACCACGCCCATCGGAGTGTTGATGCCGTAGCCGAAGGCCGCCGCGTCGGTGCCGCTGATGGCGCCGGTGAAGCCCTGCGCCGGGAGGCTGGTGGGGTTCACGAACGGCACGTTGAACGGGAACGTCTCGCCGATGAGCACCTTGCCGAAGTCGATGCTGTCGGGGAGATCGCAGCTGCCCTTCTCGCCGTTGCCCAGCAGCGTGATGGTGGCCGTCGCGTCTTCGAGGCGCGTGCCTTCGGTCGAGAGCGTGAGCTTCGAGAGGTAGCTGCCCTTCAAGCCGCGCGGCGCGAAGGAGACGGTGAACTCGACCTGCTCCGACTGCTGCAGCTCGACGCCCGAGAATTCCGACGCGAAGGGCGCGGTGTCGTTGGTGGGCAGACCCGACGGCGCGATGATTTCGGTCTCGTCGCCTTCGGCGCGCTCGAGCGACTTGAGCGTGAGGCGGCCGGCGCCGACGTTCTTCACGGTCATGGTCAGCGTCTTGCGCTCACCGACCAGCGCGAGGCCGAAGTCGTAGGTCGCGTCGCGGTTGGTGATGCGCTCACCGTTCGCGTCGCGCCAGATGACGACGACTTCACCGTTGCTGCGGCCGACGCCGCCTCCATCGCAACGACAACCGGAAGTGACGAGCGCGAACGCAGCGACGCTCAGCGCGAGACGCGAAAGAAAACGCATGGAGTACTCCGCAGGAGAACGACCGTGGGGGGATTGGCCGGGGAAAACGGGGCGCATCCTCGTGCTGTGTGCAAACGAGAATCAAGGCCCCGACACTGTGCGCTTCTTGAGCTGACGAGGTGGTCCGCACACTCTCGGTGATTCTCAAGGGGTGAGAAGCAAACGCGAGCGTCGTTGGGCATCAGCCACGAGAAACCAGCCGCAGACTTGTAGGGGCCGCGCGGTGTGTGTACACCTCGCGCCCTCCCGGTCTGCTGATCCATCGTTGGTCGTTCCCAAAGTCGCTCGAAGGCTGGCCGGTCTCTCGAGCGCGTGGAGAGAAATCACAAGATGCACTCCCTCAACTCGACTCGCGCGCTCCTCCTGGGCGCCGTCCTCGGTCTCGGTTTCGCCATTCTTCCTTCGTCGTGTGGCACCAAGCCCATCGTGCGCTGCAGCGCGAGCAACTGTGACGGTTGCTGTGACGACACGGGGACCTGCTTCAAGGGCACTTCGCAGGAAGCGTGCGGCTCGGCCGGCGCGAGCTGCGCGGTGTGCACCACGGGTCAGGCCTGCGCGCGCATCGACCAGGCGTCGGAGTTCGGCGGTCGCTGCACCGGCGGCACCACGGGCGGTGGCTCGGGTGGCGGCGGAGCAACGGGCGGCGGCGGCGGCGGTGGTGGCACCGGCGGCGGCGGAACGACGGGTGGCGGCACCGGCGGCGGCACGACTGACGGCGGCACGTGCAACGCGACGACCTGCGCCAACGGCTGCTGCAGCGCGACCGGCGTCTGCATCACCAACACCACGCCTTCCCGCTGCGGGACGGGCGGCTCGGCGTGCACCAGCTGCATGATGGGCAACACCTGCGTGAGCGGCACCTGCACGCCGTGCTCGGGCTGCATCGACATCAACACCGGCGCCTGCGCGGGCGGCATGTCTGACACCGCGTGCGGCAAGAACGGCGGCTTCTGCCAGGCGTGCGACCAGGGCGCGGGTCAGACCTGCCAGAACGGCACCTGCTTCGGCGGCACCACCTGCAACGCGTCGACCTGCATGGGCTGCTGCGACGGCAACAACTGCAAGCTCCCCTCGCAGTTCACCAACGCGCAGTGCGGCCAGGGCGCTCCGGGCGCGGCGTGCACCACGTGCTTGAACGGCGCGATGTGCGACGCGATGGACGCCGGCATGTGCGTGGGCGGCGGCGGCACCGGCGGTGGCGGCGGCTTCCCCGGCCTCGACGGCGGTGGCGCGTTCGACTTCTGCTCGCTGAGCGGCAGCCCGTGCCCCACCGGCAAGTGCTGCGAGCCGCTGAAGAGCCTCGCGACCGGTATGTCGAGCTGCGTCTCGGCCGGTGACGACTGCGACTTCTCGTTCAGCGGCGTCTGCGACGGCGCGACCGCGATGTGCCAGTAAGCAGTCTCGAGCGGCTTCGTCCGCTCGGCCTGGTGGTGGGAGACGACGAGCTCCCACCTTCTCTCCTCGAAGCGTGTGATTCGGAGCGGCTGCTCGGCGGCCTTTCCATTTCCAGACGCGCGACGCCCGATGAGCTCGCGGTGTGGCTCGCCAACGCGATGGGCGGGCGCGCGAAGCAGCTCCGCGTGCTCGACGTGCGCGGTGAATTCGAGCTCGAAGTGCAGTGCGGCTCAGACCTTCACGAGAAGTGGAAGGTGGCCGACGTGCACCAGCTCATCGCGCGCTTGAACGAGACGTTCTGCGACGACGAGGGCGTGAAGTGGCTCGTCGAGCTCGGGGAGTTCGAAGGGAGCTGGCAGGTGTGGGCGCTCGCTCCCGAAGTCGTCGACCCGCTGCTCGCGACTTCGCTGTTGGCCGCGGCGCTCAACCGGCGCGCGCTCGAGGCGCTCTTCGACGACGACGACGAGTGACGGAGCGGTGAGAACTCAGCCGCGGAACGTCCAGTGCCAGGGCTCTCCGCGCACGTCGTTGCGGAAGCCGTACGAGCGCGCGTGAGCGGCGAGCCAGCGGTAGGTGCGCGAGCCGTAGCCACCGGTGTTCAAGTCAGCCGAGAGGCCGCCCTGGTGGTTGCTGTAGCCGGGACGCGCAGCGAGGTTGCCGCGGCCCGCGCGGTACGCGGCGTAGAGCGCGCGCTGCTGCGCCATCGTGCGGAAGCCCGACACCACGCTCAGGTTGATGCCCGCGCGGCGCGCGGCGGCCTTCATCGAGTTGAAGCGCGCGGCGGCGTCGCTGCGCAGGTACTTGCCGTTGCCGACCGGCGCGACGTGAATGCGGCGCGGCGAGCCGTTGACGTAGCCGAGCACCGAGCGGCCCTTCGGAGCGCTGGGCGGCTTCGAGACCGAGCTGGTGGGCGCCTTGCCGTCGTGCAGCAGCTTGTTCCACGTGCGCGGGCCGACGATGCCGTCGGCGGCGAGGTGGTAGCGCGCCTGGTACGCCTTCACCGCGCGCTGCGTGCCGCGGCCGAAGATGCCGTCGGCGGCTCCGGGGTTGAACCCCGCGGCCTTGAGTTCACGCTGCAACCGCACGACCTGGCTTCCACGGCTGTTGATCTGAAGGGACATGGTCGCGGATTCTCGCCCCGCGCGGTTCGCGGAATTTGCGACGCACTGTCAGCGCGATTTGCAGATCAGAGACATTTCCACCGGGAATTTCCGGATGGAATTTCAGGCGGCGACGTCGGTCTCGCGGCGCGCGCGCATCTCGTCGGCGATGCTCTCGAGCTCGTCGACGTAGAGCAGTTTTTTCAGCGCGGGGAACACCGCTGACTCTTCGAAGGCCTGATGCTCGTCGAGCCGGCGCTGCACGTCGTCGGCGGCGTTCGAGAGCTCGAAGCGCAGCGCGTGCAGCCGGTTCACGTCGCGCGCGATCATGCGGCAGATGAGACGCAGGCGCGTGAGCGGCGCCTCGAGCGTGGAGTGCTGCAGCTGCATGCGCTTCAACGCGCTGTCGACGGTGGCGTTCTTGCCCTCGAGCCGCGGCACCAGCGAGCGCTCTTCGTCGGCGCAGTGGAGCGGCAGCATCCATTCCACGAAGTCGGAGATGTGCTGCGCGGTCTCACGCGAGTCGGCGGTGGCGGAGCGCGACGAGAGCGCGGAAGCGAGCGAGATGATCTGGCGCGTCTCGACGTGCGCTTCGAGGAGCACCTCGATGACGTCGCGGTTGGTGACGGTCGCGCTCACGGGCACAGGGTCCTAGCGCAAGGACACCGCGCAGTTCACCCCTGCGCAGTCGATTTGCGAGGCGTGTTGCAGCATCAGTGCAACCACCGGGTCTTGATGGCGCGCGGGCAAGTTCGCGTGAGAGATTCGCAGGCATGAACACGCTGCTGCTCCTGACGCTCCTCGCGGTGGGTGACGACGCGAAGTTCGGCAAGCAAACGCCCGGGCTCGTGAACTTGAAGGGCACTCTCTATTACCTGCCGGTCGGCACGAAGGCGTTGCCCACGAGCTTCGAGAAGCTCACGCAGCAGGGAGTGCTCTTCACCGATCGCCTCGATGTTCCCGATCGTTCCTTCACGCTCGGGTTTCCGGGAGTGAGCGAGCGCACCGAGTGGTTCGCGCTGGTGTTCGAAGGCCAGTTCACGACCGAGACCGCGGGCAAGTACGACTGGCGGCTCGTGTCTGACGATGGCTCGAAGTTGTGGATCGACGACGCAGTGGTGATCGATCTCGATGGTCAGCACGCGCCGTTGAGCAAGCGCGGGAACGTCGAACTCAAGGCAGGCACGCACTCGATTCGGGTCGCGTATTTTCAAGGCCCGGCGACGCAGGTCGCGCTGCAGCTCTTCGTGACTCCTCCGTTTCAGAAGGAGCGCGTCTTCGTGGTGACCGACTTTGCACGGCAGGTGAGCGCGGCGTTTCAACGGCTCGGAGCGAGTGCGGGCAACGAGGGCATCAGAGTGAAGCTCGACACCGCGAAGCTCGAGAGCTCGGCGATGCTGGACGACGTGGCGCAGACGCTGCGCAGTGTTCCCGGGGCGACCATCAACGTGCAGGGGCTGACGGCTCCGCAGCTCGAGGCGCTCAAACGCGAGTTGAAGGCGCGCGATGTGCCGACCACGCAGGTGAAGGAAGTCAGCGCACCGGGGCCCGGGGAAATCATCATCGTGCCGTGATGGCCTTGAGCCCTCCGACGACGCCCCAGACCAGCATTGCGACCAGCAATCCGGCCATGAGGACCAACCCGGGCACGCTGATCGCAGCGGCGAACACGTGGGACAGTCCCCAGAGGAAGAATTGCCGGGCCCGTTCTCCGGGCGGACCCGTGGGTCTGTCGAGTTCGAGGGTGTTGCTCCAGTCGCTCAGCGAGCCGTCAGCGAAGGTGGCCCGTGCGCGAACGAACAGCGGCTGGCTCAGGTCGATCGAGTCGCCGCAGTCGGTGCCGAGCTCCAGGGTCGAGCGGTAGAGGGGTCGGCGCTTCGTTCGGCCTCCCTGCGTGAGCTCGATCTCCCAGAGGGATGCGGTCGGGCGATCGCTGCCCAGGCCCCAGCCCTCTCCGACGTTGAAGCATCCCGACGCAGCGCGCTCGGTCTCGAGTTCGATGGTCGGAGCTCGTCGATCGAAGGGCGCCGTGGCCGCGCTGACCGTCCACGGACCCAGCCGCGTGTTACCCAGGGTGAGGTACACGACGGTGCGGTCGGGCGCCTGCACCATGACCGACAAGAACGTCGCGTTGCGATTGGCGGTGAAACTCAGCGACGCGCCGAGCCCGTCTTCGACCTGCAGCACGTAGAGCGAGGTGCCGAAGAGGTGGAAGGTGGGGTTGACGGGCACGGTCGTGCCGACAGCCGGCCGCGCCTCGAAGGACGGAACGGAGCAGGCAGCGGCGAGTACCAGGGCCAGAAGCATGACTGATCATCGGCCTCCCGCGCCGCCGGTTCCTCAGGCGATCGACCGATGGTCGCGCTCCCTCACATCCGATCGGCGATGGGTTACGTACTGCCTCCGTGAGGGCTGACCGCCGAGAGTTCGCCGTGCTGGGACTGGCCGTCCTCGCGTGGGGTCTGCTGCTCGCGCCCTTGATTCACCGCGACGTGCACGCGCATGGCGTCGCGCACTCGCACGGTCCGGCAAAACAGCAGCTGCCGGAGTCGCACGGCGTCGGAAGTCTCGAGCATCAAGACGTCGCGCTGGGTTCGGCTCCGGTCGTCGCGGCGCCGGTGGTGGTGGTGGCTGCGCTCGAGTTGCCCGTCGAGGAGCAGCCCTGTGCTCCGTGGGTCGCTCCGCAGCGTCGAGTCGAGCTGAGTCAGGCTCCGTAGCGTCGAGGGCAGTTCGCGTCCTCACCTGCTGACCCTCTCCTCTCACTGACTCTCCTTCTCATGCGAGCTCTGGCTCTCTTGTGCGCTGTGTGCGCGTCATTTGCTTTGGCGCACGAACCCGATGGTGGCGATGACGATGACGACGACCTCCTCGACGGAGGCCTGTCGCACGTCGTGGTGCCGCCCAGCATTCATTCAGCCGTCGAGGCCGTGTGGCCCACCGGAATCGTCACGCGCGGCGACGTGCACGTGCACCTCGAGCTGCAGATCGACGCGCAGGGCCGCGTGAGTGACGTGCGCGTGCTCGAGTCGGGCGGAGAGCGCTTCGACGACGCCGCCGTCGCGGCGGTGAAGCAATACGAGTTCAACCCCGCGACCGAAGACGGCGTGCCGGTGCGTTCGTTCGTCACGTACACGTATGTCTTTCGCGCGCCGCCGGAGATGTTGGACGCGGGGCTGCCTCCGACGCGGTTGTCGACCACGGTGACTGCGCAGCGGCCCATCAGCGCGAGCTCGTCGTTCTCGGTGCGCGACCGCGACTTCGCGCTGCGCCCCATCGGCAGCGTGCAGGACATCTTGCGCGTGACGCCGGGCCTGGTCGTCGTGCAGCACTCGGGCGGCGGCAAGGCGAACCAGTATTTCCTGCGTGGGTTCGACGCCGACCACGGCACCGACGTGGCGCTCAGCATCGACGGAGTGCCCATCAACATGGTGAGCCACGGCCACGGCCAGGGTTACGCCGACACCAACTTCATCATTCCCGAAGTGGTCGAACGCGTGGAGCTGACCAAGGGCACCTCGTTCGCGAACCAGGGTGACTTCGCGACGGCGGGCTCCATCAATCTGCTGAGCCGTGAGGGCTTCGAGCAGTCGAGCGTGGGCATCTCGTTCGGCGGCTCGCCCGGCAACGGCGTGCCGATGGTGCGCGCGTTGGCCATCGCCTCGCCGAAGTTCTCGAGCGCGCCGGGCTTGAAGGCGACCTTCGCGGCCGAGCTGGGTCAGGAGAACGGCCCGTTCGTCAGCCCCAACGCGTGGAACCGCTACAAGCTCTTCAACCGCGTCGGCTACACGTTCGAGGGTGGCTCGACGGTGTCGCTCATTCACATGGGCTACGGCGGCGACTGGAAGGGCAGCGGCCAGATTGCGGCGCGCGCGGTGGAGCAGGGAATCATTCCGCGCTTCGGCTCGCTCGACCCGACCGAGGGCGGCAATTCGACGCGGCATCAGGTGGCGCTGGTGGCGCGGCTACGGCCGACGGAGACCAGCGAGTTTCGCGCGCTCAGCTACGTGGGCACCTACTCGTTCAACATGTTCAGCAACTTCACCGGCGCGCTGGTCGACCCGGTGAACGGAGACGAAATCGAGCAGGTCGACCGCCGCGTCTTCTTCGGCGCGAAGCTCTCGTACCGCGTCACGCACAAGCTGGGCGACATGCGCTTCGACACCACGGTGGGCGTCGACGCGCGCAGTGACGACATTCACAACCAGCTGTGGCACACGCGCGAGCGCACGCAGCTCGAACGCAAGCGCGACAACGGCACCGCGGTCACCACCGCCGGCGTGTACGTGAACGAAGAGGCGACGTTCTTCCCGTGGCTGCGGCTCAACGTCGGCGGGCGCGTCGACGGCACCACCTTCTCGGTCGAAGACCAGCTGGGCGGCACCGACCCCGATGCGCCGCGCTCGGGCGTGGGCAGCGCGTTCCTCGTCTCGCCGAAGGTGAACCTCATCGTCTCTCCGCTGCAGACCGAAGACGTGCAGTGGGACCTGTTCGCGAACTACGGGCACGGCTTTCACAGCAATGACGTGCGCGGCGTGTTCTCTCCTCAGGCGGTGACGCCGCTCACCCGCGCGCGCGGTGGAGAGGTCGGCACGCGCGCGCGGCTGTTCGGCAAGCTCGACCTCGCGGCGACGGGGTGGATGCTCGGGCTCGACAACGAGACGGTGTGGATTGGTGATGAAGGCACCACCGAGGTGAGCGACCCCACGCTGCGCTACGGCGGCGAGTTCGAAGCGCGCTACGAAATCTTCTCGTGGCTCGCGGCCGACCTCGACGTGACGTTCACGCGCTCGCAGTTCGCCGGTGACGGTGGGAACGGCGGAGGCCTCGCGCTCGCTCCGCAGCAGACGTGGTCGGGTGGTCTGTCGGCACGTCACCAGCTCGGGCCTGGCCTCGCGCGCGGTGGTCTGCGCGTGTACGGAATCGGCGACCGCCCGGCGAGCGCCGATGGCGTGCTCAAGGCCCCGGGCTGGACGCAGGTCGACCTGCACCTCGGCTACCGGCTCAAGTGGTTCGACGTCGCCCTCGACATCGAGAACCTGCTCAACGGCCAGTACCGCGGTGCGCAGTTCGCCACCACCAGCCGGCTCCGCAACGAGCCCGCGGTCGGCGCTCCGGTGCCCGCGGGTTTTGGGTGCGGCTCGACGGGTCGACTCGCTCCGTCGAGCGACGGCTCGTTCCAGGGCTGTGAAGACGTGAACTTCACGCCGGCGTACCCCTTCACCATGCGAGTGACGGCGACAATCTATCTGTGACAAGAAAGCGCCGTGCGCCGCGCGGCCCTGGCTCTGATGGTGATGACGTCGTCGTTGAGTGCGTGCGTGCCGCCCGAACGCACCTCGCTGGTCGACCCCACCGCCGTCGACGGCCTCTGCTGGTGGCGCGGCGTGAAGTGGGACGGGCGCGGTGCGCTGCGCGTGCGTCGCACCGGCGAGCTGCTCGGCTACGCGCACCCGCGGTGGACGAAGACCGACCTCCCCGACGCCGACGCCATGGCGTGGAAGGGAGCGACCGCCAGCGGCGTGCTCCGCCTGCGCGGCGACCACGTGGTGTTCGAGGGCCAGTGGTACGGCGGTGGGCTCACGCTCGCGGCTGAAGCGAACGCCACCGAAGACGCGCTCTTCACGCTGTGGCTGCCGACGAAGTTGTCGAACGCCTCGCTGGTGATGCGCGGCGCTCCGGTGCGACTGGGCGATGCGCGCGTGGGCCAGGCGATGGTGTTGCCGTCGTCGCGCTCGCTCGAGACCTTCGTGCCCGATGAAGTGCCTTCGGGCGCGGTGCCGTGTGACGGGCTCGCGCTGCGTGCCTCGCAGGCGCCTCCGGCCGAGCCGCGCGCGCTGGTGAACAAGGCGGGCTTCACCGACGCGAAGCCGGTGCGCGTGAAGGTCGACAAGGAACTCGGAGCGCTGCCCGCGAGCGACACGCCCAACGGCGAATTCGTGGGCGGCTTCGTTCCCGACACGGGCTCGGTGTTCGAGGTCGCGCGCAACGGTGACTCGGCGCGGCTGGTGGCGGTGAGCGACGGCACGTTGTGGGTCGGCTGGGTCGACGCCGATTTCGTGCAGCCGCTCGACGCCGAGCAGACCGTGAAGCTCGAGCCGAAGCGCGCGCAGCGAGAGCTCGACCGGCCGACGTGGCGCGCGTGCGAGCGTGAGCAGCGTGTGTGGGTGAACACGCCGAAGGGGCCGCTGGTGGTCGGCGTGATGGAGCGCAACACGCGCTTCGCCCTCACCGGTCAGAATGACTTCACCGACGAGGGCGAGCTCATCTCCATCTGGCCCGGAGTCGAGTGGTTCGAGCCGGGCATGAACTTGCTGGTGCGCTCCGAGGCGTCGTCGTGCCCGGTCGTCACCACAGGAGCGTGGTGAACCAACGCGACTCCATCGCGGCCTTCCGACACCCCGGTGTGCTGCGTTTCGCCATCGGGCGTTTTCTGTCTGCGATGGCGGCGACCTCGGTGTCCGTCGCGCTCGGGTGGCGGCTGTACGACAAGACCAACTCGATGTTCGCGCTGGGCCTCGTGGGGCTCATCGAGGTCATCCCCGTGCTCGGGCTCGCGTTGCCGGCGGGCATCGCGTCGGACCGTTTTCCCCGCCGGCGCGTGGCCATCGCCGCGCACCTCTTGCTCGCGTCGTGTGCCGCGGCGCTGGTGTTGCTCAGCTGGTCCGAAGCGCCGACGTGGACCTTCTACGTCGTCATTCTGCTGGTCGGCGTGGGCACCGCGTTTCGCGGCCCGTCGGTGGGCGCGATGTTGCCGCAGCTGGTGCCGCCCGCCGACTTCACCAACGCCAACGCGTGGCTCTCGAGTTCCTACGAGCTGGCTTCGATTTCAGGCCCCGCGGTCGCCGGCTTTCTCATCGCCGCGGCCGGTGACGCGTGGCTCGCTTTCGCGTTCGCCTTTCTCGCGCACCTCGGCTTCACGGTGGTGCTGATTTCGCTGCCTGAAAAACCGGCGGCCAACACGGGTGAACGCAAAGGTTTGAGCGAAATCCTCGCGGGCTGGCGCTTCGTGCGCGACACGAAGGTGTTCCTCGCCGCCATCACGCTCGATCTCTTCGCGGTGTTGTTCGGCGGCGCGGTCGCGTTGCTGCCGGTGTTCGCGAAGGACCAGCTCCACGTCGGGCCGGTGGGTCTCGGGTGGCTGCGCGCGGCTCCGTCACTCGGAGCGTTGAGCATGGCGCTCCTTCAGACGCG
Organism: Archangium sp.; assembly: GCA_047600485.1. Classification (GTDB taxonomy): domain Bacteria; phylum Myxococcota; class Myxococcia; order Myxococcales; family Myxococcaceae; genus Archangium_A. The sequence goes on along the minus strand of JASGKS010000001.1, from coordinate 6,493,082 downwards.
CCTCCCGCCGTGGAAGCGGCCGGGCATCGTCTTGATGTGGACGGTGGTGGGCTTCGGCGTGTCGACCATCGTGTTCGGGCTGTCGACCTCGTTGTGGCTCTCGCTCGCCGCGCTGTTTCTCTCGGGCGTGTTCGACAACGTGAGCGTCGTCATTCGCGCCACACTCGAGCAGTCGCTCACGCCCGACGTGATGCGCGGCCGCGTGTCGGCGATTCACTACGTGTTCGTCGGCATGAGCAACGAGCTGGGCAGCTTCGAGTCGGGCGCGACGGCGGCGATGTTCGGGCCCATCGCCTCGGTGGTCGGCGGAGGCGTCGGCACGCTGCTGGTGGTCGCCTTCGTGGCGCTCTACTTCCCGCAGCTGCGCAACTCGCCCCGCTCCACCAGCTGAAGCCGGTCGCGCTCGACGAGCCCATTTCAAATACTTCACATTGAAATTGGTGTTGCACTGTCTGTTTTGAGTGCTATCTCACCGCGCGCGCTGGCAGGTGCCAGCGCATTGGTTTCACACTCACGAAGAACGGAACGAGAACCACAGAATGTCAGTCGACCAGATGCTTCGAAACATGGTGGCGGAGGAGGTGGCCCGGGCGATTGGGCCGTTGAGCGCTCAGCTGCAGTTCATCGAGCGCTTTGCCGCGGCCATGGGGCAGCCGGTGAAGCGAGGCCCGGGACGGCCGCCGAAGTCGGCGTCGTTCGTGTCCGCTCCGGCGAAGCGCGGTCGTCCGGTGGGGAGTGGTCGGCGTGCGGCGGGCCGGGCGTGTGCCATCAAGGGCTGCGGCAAGAAGATGCGCAGCAAGGGCTACTGCGCAGCGCACTACCAGAAGTTCCGCATGCTCGAGAAAACGAACCGGTTGCCGTCTGACTGGGTCGCCGACGCGGCTCCGAACTCGGTGAAGAACATCTCGCTGCCGCGCGGTCGTGCGGGAGCGAAGGCGCTGGCGGCGGCGAAGAGCTAGACCCTGAGCGAGAGAGTAAGCCGTTTCGTTTTGAATCCTGAGCGCGCGGGTGGGCTCGTCCCTCCGCGCGCTTTCTTTTTGCCGCTTTGTGACCGATGAAGCGCGCATGGCGAATCAGCGCGAGTTCGAGAAGGGCATTCACGTCGACCTGAAGCAGACCGAGACGTACGCGGGCTATCTGCAGCTCGACAAGGTGCTCCACGCGCAGGCGCCGCGCAGCCCCGAGCACGACGAGATGCTGTTCATCATTCAGCATCAGACCAGCGAGCTGTGGATGAAGTTGATGTTGCACGAGCTCGATCGCGCGCTGGCCTGCGTGAAGAGCGACGACCTGTCGGCGACGTTCAAGATCTTCGCGCGCGTGGCGCACATTCAACGCATGTTGTTCGAGCAGTGGGCGGTGCTCGAGACGATGACGCCGTCGGAGTACCTGATGTTCCGCGACGCGCTGGGGCGCAGCAGCGGCTTTCAGAGCTACCAGTACCGCGCGCTGGAATTCATGCTCGGCAACAAGGACGTCAACGCGTTGTTGCCGCATCGCGACTCGACCGAGATTCACGCGTGGCTCGAGGCGCGCGTGAAGCAGCCGAGCCTGTACGACGAATTTCTTCGCTACCTCGCGCGGCACGGTCACCCCATTCCCCAAGACCGTGTGGAGCGCGACTTCACCAGGCCCTACGAGAAGAGCGACGCGGTGATGGCGGTGTTCAAGACCGTGTACGAGCAGCCCGAGAAGCACTGGGTGGCGTACGAGATGGCGGAGAAGCTGGTCGACGTCGAGGAGCGCTTTCAGCTCTGGCGCTTCCGGCACATGAAGACCGTGCACCGCATCATCGGCCACAAGATGGGGACGGGCGGCAGCTCGGGCGTGACGTTCTTGCAGCGCGCGCTGGGGCTCACTTTCTTCCCCGAGCTGTGGGACGTGCGGACCGAGCTGAAGGCGCCTTCTTCGCCGGCTTGATCAGAAGTCCTGTGACCACACTGCGTCGGCGCCGAAGCTGAGCGCATCACCGGCGTAGGCCTCGAGCGTGACCGAGCGGGTCATCTGCAGCTCGAGTCGGCCCGCCCAGGTGTTCTCACCGCGCTCGCGACGCGCGCCGATGTTCACCGTCGCGCCGACGTACACCGAGTCGCCGATGTACTTGCCGACGTCGAGCTTCACCTTGTCGAAGTTGTCCGACGTCTCAAAATTAAACACATCAATTGGCACTTTCTTGGCGATGACTGTCTTCAATTGACTCGCGGCGAGCTGGCCGACGACTGAGGCGGCCTGGCCCGGCGTGATGGACGCTCCGCCCGAGTTCTTCAGTGTGCGCCGGCCGGTGGCGAGAATCGCGTAGATGTCCGACTCCGGGAGCGGCGGCTCGCTGGTGGCCTTGATGTTCACGTCAGTGCCCTTGCCCGCGACTGTGACGGTGATTTTCACGTCTTCCTTGGTGTTCACGTGGAGCGCGGTGACGTTCACGTACGGCTGCGTCGGCGGCCCGGCGAAGCGCGCGGTGCTGCCTTTCTGCGCGGTGAACTCGCGGCCGATGACCGACAGCGTGCCCTGCAGCACGCGCGCTTCACCGCTGAGGCGCAGGCCGGCTTCGTCGCGATCGAGCCGGAAGCCGTCGGACAACCCGAGCTCGATGTTCACGTCGGACGAACGCACCCATAGGTTTCGCGGCGCATCGAACACCGCGGCAAAGCGCGTGGTGGGCTCCGGCGGAGCGTTGCTCGCTTCCCGAACGTCGGCGCGTTGCCGCTGCGTCGCACGCGCGCCTCGCCGCAGCACGATGATGTCCTTCGGGCGCTGCAGGTCCTGCAGGTCCTTGCGCTTCACCTCGGGCAGCTGCACCTCGGCGTGCGGAATGCTCACGGTGCGCAGGTCGACGTCGCTGTCGTGGTACTCGCCGTCCATCGCGTACTCCATCGTGAGCGAGGCGAGCAGCTGGTCGTCGTTCACCAGCGGGAGCCGTTCCGATTTTCCGCTGCTGGAGAGCCGGAAGGTGCCGTTGGGCTGACGCTCGGCCTTCGCGACGAGAGACGCGTTGCCAGCGCCGCTCGCCAGCTGGAGCTTCGTCACGTCGACGAGGTCATTGGTGGCGTGCACCTGCAGCTCGATGTCGCGGTAGTCGCCGAGGCCGGCGAGAGCGAGCCGGCCCTGAGTGAGCTTCGCGTCGCCGGTGAACTTCGGAGCGCCGAGCTCGCCGTTCACGTCACCCGTGAGGTCGAGCCGGCCGCCGACGGTGCGCAGCGTCTCGGAGGCGCCCGACAGAAAGCCCAGGTCGAAGTTGCGCGAGTTGAGTGACAGCTCGACGGGCGCGGTCTTCCACTGCAGGCCCTTTTTCAAAGCAGACAGTCGCAGGTCGAGGCCCGTGCTGCCCTTCGCCTTGAAGTCGTCTCGACCGGTGCCGCCGAGCGCGAGGGTGAGGAGTTGCTCCTTCGGGCCGATGCGCACGTCGGCGCGCGCGCTGCCGAGCGTCATCTTGTCGAACCGCAGATTGGCGATGGTGCCGGTGAGCCGCGCGGTCGGTGCTTCGAGCGTGCCGCTCGCTTCGAGCTGCGCGTTGGCGGTGCCTCCGGGGAGCACGGCGCTCTCGTCGCGGCGCAGCACCTCGGTCAAATCGAACGGCGCCATGGTGACCAGCGCGTCGAGCCGGGTGTCTTTGAGCGCGTCGATGACGGCGTCGGCGTTGCCTTCGGGCGCGAGCAGCACGCTCAAGACCTTCTGCGGAGCGGCCGCCACCGTCGCGGTGAAGTCGACGGCCTTGATGCCCTTCAGTGCGCCGTCGCCGGTGAAGCGCGTGCGCTCGGCCTCGGCGACGACGTCGACCTTCAAGTCGGCTTCGCGCACCGGCGGCAGCGTGAGCTTCTCGACCGACACCGTCACCTTGCCGAGTGGCGCGCGTGCGGAGCCCTTCAGTTGGCCGCTCACGCTGACCGCGCCCTTCAGCTCGTCGTCGGTCTCACCGCGCAGCGCGAGCGTCTCGACCAGCGACACGTGCGCGAAGTCGAAGTCGACGGTGATGGGCAACGAGAGCCAGTCGTCCTTGCTGCGCTCGCGACGACGCAGCGAAGACAACGTCAGCGGCGCGCTGGCGGCGAGATGATGCGTGCCACCGAGCGCGTTGGCGTCGAAGGTGGCGCTCAGCGTGTCGTCTTCGGCGCGCGTGCGCACTTCGAGCACCACGTCGGTCAGCACCAGCGGCGGCGGGGCCGCAGGCTTGCTGAATCTCTTGCTCTGTCGTGCCTGCCCGTCTTCCGCCGGAGCAGTCGCCGGGAGCGGGGCCTCGAGTCTCGGAGCCGTGAGCTTCGCGGTGACGTTGGGGTGCTCTCCGGTGCCGTCGAGGTCGAGCGTGCCGCTCAGCGCTCCGGTGAAGGGCAGTTTCTGCTCGAGCTTCTGCTCGACGAACGCGGTCTTCACTTCGCGCAGCGTGAAGTGGGCGCGCGCGGGCTCGGGCTTCTCGTCGCGCAGCCCGATGAGCGGCACGTCGAAGTTGCCGTCGAGATGACCGACGTCGCTTTCCACGCCGAGCGTTCCCGACAGCCGCCCGTCGTTCCAGTTCGCGTCGCCGACGAGCTGCAACCCGCTGATGGCCCACACGCGGCCGTCGACCACCTTCGTCTTCACCGCGACGATGGGCACGTCGGGCGAGCCGGCGACGGCGACGTCGAGCGTGGTGACGGTGCCTCCCAATTCCCACGAGGGCGGGGCGAGGGCGCTCGGCAACTTCGCGAGGTCGAGGCTCTGCGCGTGCAGCTCGGCGTCGAGCGTCTTCCTGGTTTTCTTGACGCGCACCGACAGTCTTCGCTCTTCGTCGTGGAGCACCATCGGCTCCAGCTCGAACACCTCGCCCCAGCGCAGCGTGGTCGGCGACTCGAGAGACCAGGTCGCGCCGGTCCACTTCAAATCGACTGCGCTGACGGCGGCTCCGGTGTTGCCGGGCTGCAGCTTCGCGATGACGTGCGCCTGCAAATCGCCCATGCCCTTGGTCGTGAAGTCGAGGTCGATGTCGCGACCGCGCGTGAGGAAGTCGAGCGCCACCTCGTCGAAGACGCGCTCGCCGTAGCGGAGCTTCTGCGACGTGAGGAGCACGTCGGTGTCGAAGGGCTTCGCCGCGTCGGGCAAGTCGAACGAGAGCGAGAGCTGCTCGGTGCGAACGTCGGCGATGCGCAGGTGCTCGAGCTTTCCCATCGCCGAGACGGCGGGGTGCGTGAGCGGCCCTTTGACCATCAGCTGCACCTTGCCGGTGCCTTCGAGGCCTCCGGTCTGGATGCCGGCGAACGTGACGAGCGATTTGTCGAGCTGCTTCAAGTCCTTCGCTTCGAGCTTGCCGAAGAGGTTCAGCTTTCCGGGAGCCGCCGTGCCGCGCACCACGAGCTCGAGGCCGCTGCCGATGAGGTCGAGCTTCTTCACCTCGAGCGCACCCGTGGTGGCGACGGCGTCGAGCTTCGCGTCGAACAGCTTCTCGCCCTTCGCGAGCCACGAGGCGTCGCCGGTGAGCACTCCGGAGAGCGTGTCGGCGCGCCAGTCGTCGAGCTTGCCGTTCAAGTGCGCGGTGAACGTCGACGGCAGCTCGGCGCCGACGAGTTCCTGCAGGTCGACCTGGTCGGCTTTGAGTTCCAGCGCGCTGACTTGATGGGCATCGAGCGCGTAGCGGGCGGAGGCGACGACGCGCGCAGCGCCAGCGGAGAGCTCGAGCGACGCGGTGGTGCGGCTGAGCAGACCGCGACCGAGCACCGCCGGTTTCACCGGCCAGCCCGGTGCGAAGGCGTTCATCTCCCGCGGCGCGAGGGTGAGCTGCGTGAGCTGCAGTTGCTCGGCGGCGTTGTCGTAGCTGAGCGCGACGAGTGACTCGCCGAGCGTGATGCGTGCGTTGGCGTGCTCGCCGTCTTCGCTCGCCGCTTCGATCTTCAAATCGTCTTCGAGCGGCGCGACGAACTTTCCGCCGCCCTGGAGCGTGGCGAGAATCTTCAGCTTCGCGAGCTCGACCTTCGCTTTCCCATCGAGCGTGAAGTTCTGCACCACCAGGTCGCGCGAGGCTTGATGCAGCTCGAAGCGCCCGTCGGTGAGCGAGAGCCCGGAGACGTCGACGATCCACCCGTTCTTCGTCGCCTTCTCGACCGTCTCCTTCTCGGCTTTGCGCTGCGCGATGGCGCGCGTGAGGTTCCACCCGTTCTCTTCTTCACGCAGGAGCAGCTTCGGCTCGATGACCTTCACGTTCGAGAGGTTGAGCCGCTCGGCGGTGAGCGCGCGCAGGTCGACATCGGCTTCCAGCCGCTCGATGGATGCGACGAGCTGACCCTCGGGTGTGTAGAGCCGCAGGTTGGTTGCGACGAGGTGATTGCCTTCGAGCGTGACGCGATCGAGGTCGAGCTTTCCTTCGAGCGCACCGTTGGCCGCGTCGAGAATCTGTGCGCGCAGGAACGCGGAGCCCGCGGAGCTCCCGAGAAAGAGGAACGCACCGACGACCAGCACTGCCGGCAACAGCAACAGCGCGAGCAACAGCAGCCGACGCCGGCGCCGCTTGCGCTTCTGCTCGGGCGTGAGCTCGCCGGCCATCGCTAGAACGCCTCCCCGATGCTGAGGTGCGCGCTGCAGAGGTTGTCGGGAGAGCCGCCGTAGCCGAGTGGAGTGGCTCCGGCGACGAACGGCTTGTCGATGGGCAACCCCGAGCCGAGCCCGAGGAAGCAGCCCGGCGCGCTCAGCACCTGCTTGACGTCACCGCCGTCGGTGCCCGCGAGGTTGGTGACCTGCTGCGCTCCTCCGACGAACGGCAGACGGAAGCCGAGGTCGACGCGAATCGGCCCGAGCGGAGTGCGGTAACGAACGCCGAAGCCCACCGCGGTGTACAGCGATTGACCGAGGTTGGTGCGCGCTCCGAGCGGCTCGGTGGTGACGAGGCCCCAGTCGTTGAACACCGCGAGCACCCACGACTCGCTGACTTGCCAACGCACCTCGAGCGCGCCCTCGAGAAGACCGGCGCCGCCGAGCGGGAGCGTGGTGCCTTCCGTGTAGAACGGGAGCACGGGGCAGTTCGGCATGCCCTTGCACGAGTCGTCTTGCCGGAACGTGGGCACCGCAATCTGCGGAGAGAGCCGGCGTTGGTAGAAGCCGCGCATGCTCGCGCCGCCGGAGAAGTAGCGAACGACGATGGGCGTGTCGTTGTCGGGCGCAAAGAGCGAGCCGGCCTTGAGGCGCATCGCGAGGGTGACGCGCTTTTCGCGACCGAAGCTCACGTAGCCACGCGCCTCGGGAGTGACCTTGAAGAACGGCCGCAGCTGCTGCGCGGAGCTGATGCCACCCGCGAGATCGAGCGAGACGTAGAAGCCCTCTTTGGGCTCGAGCTTGTTGTCGCGCCGGTCGAACTCCGCGGTGATTTCGCCGAAGCCGACCAGACACACGCGGGGGAATTGCGGACACCCGACGGCGCCGCTGGGCACGGTCTCGCGCAGCTCGAGCGGCGTGTAGAGCAGGAAGCCGTTGGCGTTGAGCGACGGGAAGATGGAGAGGTCGACGCGCGGCCGCCAGATGAGACCAATCTTCGTTTCCAGCGCGTCGTAGTTGTACGTGTTGTCGAGCGTGCGGAGCAGATCGACGCTGCCCTGGAAGCTCACGGTGCGCTGGTTGAAGACGCGCGGCACTTCGTATTCCGCGTACAGCCGCCACGTGGGGCCCCACTTCGAGAGCGGCGCGGCGCGAATCACTTCGACGATGTTGGGAAGGAACGCGATGCCGAGCTTGGCCTTCAGCGTGAGGCGATCGAGCCGCGAGTCGTTGCTGAACAGCCGCGAGAAGCCGAGGTCGCGATTGGTGTATTCGAAGATGGCGCGCGCTTCCTGGCGGATGAGGTCGCCGCCGATGCCGCCACCGATGCGCACCGAGTGAAACGGCGACTCGCGCGCGTCGATGACGACGGGAACGGTCTGCGCTTTGCGGTCAGGCAGACCGCGGTTCACGCGCACGCCTGCGAAGATGCCCATCTGCAGCACGCGCGCTTGCGCCCGCGCCATCGCCTCTTCGCTGAACGGCTCGCCCTTCGGGAGGTCGGGCTGCGCGGTCTCGGCGATGTACTTCGCGGGGAGTCGCGCGTTCGGGTACGGCACGACGAAGGTGACTCCGAAGTTGTAGCGGGGGCCGGTGAGGACGGTGACGGTGAGGTCGACGCGCGCGCCTTCCGCATCGACCAGCGCTTCACCAGTGACGGCCGCTTCGGCGTACCCGAGCTCGCGAACGCGCAACGCGATGAGAGACTTGGTCTTCGCCCAGTCGTCCTCGAGGAAGATGTGGCCGCTCTGCAGCGGGAGATCTTCGACCACGCTGGTCTGCTGTTCTTGCGTGAGGTTCTCGAGACCGACGATGTCGACGGTGTTCACCTTCGCGGCCTCACCCTCGCGCAGCCGCACGAGGAGCTTCACGTGTTGCGGCCGCGGCTCGGTGATGACGTCTTCGAGAATGCGCGCCTGGTAGAAACCGTTCGCTTCGTAGAACCGCATGATGCGGCGCAGGTCGGCTTGCCAGGTGAGCGGGTCGAACCACTCGCGGCGGCCGAGGCCCGGCACCCACGCCGGCAACCACGAGGACTCGGCGGTGAGCACCTTCTCCTTGATGTCGCTCTCTTTGAGTTCCTTCTCGCCCTCGATTTCGAAGGAATCGATTTCCTTCGCGTCGGGCGTGGGCGGCGCAGTGACGCACGCAGTTCCCCACGCGAGCGTCAGACCCAGAATCAGCGCGCGCGGGGACACGGTCGTTTTCTACGGGACTTCGCTCGACAGAGCGAGATTGCGTAAGAGGTGAGGCGTGATTGCAGCAACTGAGCGCGAGCTCGAGGCGTTCATTCTTTCCATCGAGTGGAGAGACGCCGCGAATGGTCTCGAGCTCACGGTGTGGGCGCTGACGCGCGACGAGGGGCCCGTGCGCGCCACCTTCCGCGGGCAGGAAGCGGTGATGTTCGTGCCGCGCCACGCGGAGACGAGAGCCGGACGAAGAGCGCAGCGCGCCTTGAAGACACTGCAGGGAACACCGGTGGACGCCGTCTACTTCCCCACGCAGCGCGCGTTGCTCGACGAGAAGGCGCGCATTCGGGCGAGCGGCGGGCTGACGTACGAGGCCGACTTGAAGCCGTCGAATCGCTTCGCGATGGAGCGCTTCCTGAAGGGCGGCGTGTCGCTGACGGGCACCTTCACTTCGCGCGACGGTGTGTTGCGCGTGGTGAACCCTGCGGTGAAGGCGCTCGACGACGTGACGCCCACGTTGCGATGTCTGTCATTGGACATCGAGACCGACGGTTGGGACGGCCCGGTGCTTTCGGTGGCGCTGTCGGCGGGTGCCGAGTTCGAGCGCGTGATTCAGGGCGATGACGAGAAGGCGCTGCTCGTCGAGACGTTCGCGGCGATTCGTCAGTTCGACCCCGATGCGCTGCTCGGGTGGAACGTCGTCGACTTCGATCTGCGCGTGCTGCAGACGCGGGCCGAGGCGCTGGGTGTGCCGTTCGCGATCGGTCGGGCTGGAGAAGCCGCGCGGGTGCTGGTCGGAGAGACCGCGAACGCGGTGAGCATCGCGCGTGTGCCCGGTCGCGTGGTGCTCGATGGCGTGGCGACGCTGCGAAACGCGTCGTGGCAATTCGAGCGCTACACGCTGGAGCACGTGGCGCAGACGCTGCTCGGGCGCGGGAAGAAGATGACGCTCGCCGCGGGGACGAATGCGCTCGCGGAGATTCGGCGCATGCATCGCGAAGACCGTGCAGCGCTTGCCGCGTACAACCTCGAGGACGCACGGCTCGCTCGGGAGATTTTCGAGAAGGGCAAGCTGGTCGAGTTCCTCATCGCGCGCACGCGACTGACGGGCTTGTTGCTCGACCGGCAGGGCGGCTCGGTGGCGGCGTTCGACTATTTGTATCTGCCGAAGCTGCATCGACGCGGCGTGGTCGCTCCTGACGTCGGTGGCTCGGAGCCCGTCGCTTCACCCGGCGGTCACGTGCTCGACAGCGTGCCAGGGCTGATGACCAACGTGGCGTCGTTCGACTTTCGCTCGCTGTACCCGAGCATCGTGCGCACGTTTCAAATCGACCCGCTCGGGTTGTGGAGCCCGGGCGCAGATCCCGTCGAAGGCTTCGAGGGCGCTCGGTTCGCCCGCAGCGGCGGCATTCTCCCCGAGCTGATTTCGTCGCTGCACGAGGAACGAACCCGCGCGCGCGAGTCGGGCAACGAGACGCTCTCGACCGCCATCAAGATCCTCATGAACTCGTTCTACGGAGTGCTGGGCACTCCGGGCTCGCGCTTCTTCGACCCGCGTTTGGCGACCAGCATCACGAAGCGCGGGCACGAGATCATCGAGCGCTCGAAGCGCTTCTTCGAAGAGCAGGGCCATCAGGTCGTCTACGGAGACACCGATTCGCTCTTCGTGCGCTTGTCGTCGGTCGCGAGTGAAGACGCGGCCCGCGCGGAGAGCCAACGTCTGTCGATCGCGGTCAATCAGTTCTGGAAGGAACGAATCGCGGAAGAACATCGGCTCGAGAGTCATCTCGAGATGCGCTTCGACGCGCTGTTCTTGAAGTTCCTCATGCCGACGCTGCGGGGCACCGATACCGGCAGCAAGAAGAAGTACGCCGGGCTGGTGCGCGCGAAGGATGGCGGCTCGTCGCTGGTGGTGCGCGGGCTCGAGGCGGTGCGCACCGATTGGACTCCGCTCGCGCGTGAGAGTCAGCGCGAGCTGTTGCAGCGCGTGTTCCTCGATCAGCCGTGGGAAGCGTGGGTGGTCGAGCTGCGCTCGCGCGTGTTGAGCGGCGCGCTCGACGAGAAGCTCGTGTACCGCAAGCGATTGCGGCGTGAGGTCGATGCGTACGAGAGCGCCGCACCGCATGTGAAGGCGGCGAAGTTGATGAGTGAGGGCGATGAGAGTGATGACTCTCCGGTGCACGAGGTGGAGTACGTGATGACGGTGCGCGGGCCGCAGCCGCTGACGCATCGGACCGATGTGCTCGACTACCAGCACTACCTCGAGAAGCAGCTGGCGCCGGCGCTCGACGTCGTGCTCGTGCAACTCGGCACGTCGTGGAATCGTCTGGCCGGGAATCAACTCGAGATGAACTTCTGAGGGCGAAATGCGAGCACTGTTGTTGGGAGCACTCATCGTCACGGGCTGCGGAACGTCGGTCGTGACCGTCAAGATGGACGCAGGCGTCGACGCGGGATCGATGGGCGGAGGCGGTGGCGCGACGGGCGGCGGTGGTGGCGCAGCTGGCGGTGGCGCAACGGGCGGCGGTGCGACGGGCGGCGGCGGCGGTGCGACGGGCGGCGGCGGCGGCGGCGGCGCGACGGGCGGCGGCGGTGGCGCGACAGGTGGAGGCGGAGGCACGACAGGCGGAGGCGGTGGCGCGACTGGTGGCGGCGGCGGCGCGACGGGCGGAGGTGGCGGCGCGATGGGCGGAGGTGGCGGCGCGACTGGCGGAGGAGGCGGCGCGACTGGTGGCGGTGGCGGCGCGACGGGCGGAGGTGGCGGCGCGACGGGCGGAGGCGGCGGCTCTTCGCTCAACGACACGTGCGCGACGGCGATCGACGCGACCGCGCTCGGTACTTTCACCGGAACCACGGCAGCGCCGGCGACCGACGATTACGGCCCATCACTCGGCATGGGCTGCGCGGCCGGTGGAGCCGCTTCAGGTCGTGACGTCGTCTACTCGCTGAGCCCGGTGCTCACGACGAACTACACGGTGACCGTCACTCCGATGAACAGCTCGTACGACCCGATGCTCTACGCGCAAGCGACCTGCGGCTCGGACATGTGCCTCGGCGCGACGATCTTCAACGGCCCGGGCCAACCCGAGACCATCACCTTCGGAGTCCCCGGCGGCACGACGGCGTACATCATCGTCGACGGAGAGAACGCTTCGACCGGTCCGTTCACGCTCACGGTGCAGTGACGCGTGTACACGTCGCGAGATCTGATCACCGTGCTCACGCGCGGTGGCGAAGGCTGGTCGAAGTTCGCCTGGGCCTGCAAAGCGCAGACGCCCGCTGAAATTCGCAAGACGTTCGCCTTCGTTTCGCGCGCTGCTGCGAAGCCATCACGCGCGCTGAACTGCGCGGTGGTGTTCCTGAAAGCGCTCGTCGACACGGAGACCGACGAGTCACTCGCGACGACCTGGCGTGAAGCGCTCGCGGCGCTCGACGACGTTCAGAAATATCCGTTCGACGCGACGAAGCGCGGGAAGAAGCTGCGCGACATCGCTCGCAACCAGCGCGTGCTCACGGCGTGGCAGACGGCCGCGGTCGGCGTCACGTTTCTCCCTGACGCGGTGCTCGCGTTGTTGATCATCGACGCGTCGGACGCATCGCTCGACGCGTTGCTCCCGCACTTCGAGCGCGCGCGAAGTGATGCCGACGTCTTGAGTTCGTTCGAAGCCATGGCGCGCTACGAGACTCCGCGCACGGCGAGTCTGTTCGAGCGACTTCGCAGTGACGCGGCGACGAAACGCGCGGCCTCTCCGGTGCTCGCGTTCGGAGAGCGCTTCGGTCTCGCGAAGAACGGCCGCTTCAAGTTGACGCTCTCGGTGTTGGCGAAGAAGCCCGCGAAGCGCTCGACGTGGGACTTCATCGCGCTGAGCTTCGACAGCAACGACGAGCCGGGCTTCTCGCTCTCGACGGGTCAGCAGACGCGCACGCCGACGAGCAGTTCCTCCTGGAGTCGCGGCGTGCGCTCGACGCTCGAAGGTCTGCCCCGCGCCGTCGCGACGCTCGCGCGCAAGGGGAAGCTGGAGTGGAACTTCGAGGAAGCGCGCCCTGTGAAGGCGGCGGCGCTGGTGAAGTGGCTCTCGGGCCAGAACTGACTGGTCCAGTCAAAGTATCGAAACTGGACCTGTTGACCAGACCAGTTCGAGCGCATTGCTCTGGGCATGCGACGACGCGAATTCCACGGCAGTGACGATCAAGGCACCGAGCTCTTCGCGACGCTCCCGGTGATGCAGCTCGCCGGAGTGGACGCCGAGGGCCAGCCCGTCTTGCGCACGCTCAACGGCGTGGTCGACGACGGCTGGGTCTGCTTCCACGGCTCTCCTGCGGGCGAGAAGACCGACCTGCTCGGCCGGCCCGTCGTCGTCGCGGTCGAAGAAACCGTGGCGCGCATTCCGAGCTACTTCATGGACCCCGAGAAGGCCTGCCCGGCGACCACGCTCTATCGTTCGGCGCAGGTGCACGGCACGTTGCAGCGCATCGACGAGCCGGTCCGCAAAGCGCGGGTGCTGCAGAAGTTGATGGAGAAGCTGCAGCCCGAAGGTGGCTACGTGCCGCTCGATCACGACTCCCCGATGTACCGCGCGGCGGTGAAGGGCATTCTCATCGCCGGCCTTCCGCTCGCGGGCTTCACCACCACCAAGCTCAAGCTCGCGCAGAACAAGAAGCCCGAAGAGCAGCAGACGATGATGCAGAAGTTGTGGGAACGCGGTGAGCGAGACGACGCGCGCGCCATCGAGCTGATTCGCGCGGCGAACCCGACGACCGCGGCCCCGAAGTTCCTCGAGGCACCCGAGGGCATGAAGCTGCACGCGTGGCTGCCGGAGCGATTCGCTCGCGAAGCGCGCGCGATGCTGAAGCCCGAATATTGGAATGATCAATTCAGCGAGGCGCAGCTCGAAGCGGCGCACGTCGGCGCGAACGCGTGGGTCGGCATCACCGACGACGTGACGGGTGAATTGCTCGCGACCGCGCGCGCGATCTCCGACGGCGCGAAGTACGCGTGGGTCTACGACGTGTGCGTGCGGAAGGATCAACGCCGGCGTGGGCTCGGGCAGCTGGTCATGAAGCTGCTGCTCGATCATCCCGCCGTGCGTCGCTGCGCCATCGTTCGTCTGGGAACGAAAGATGCGCAGAGTTTGTATCGGCGCTTCGGTTTCGTCGCGACGAGCGAGCTCCCGCCACGGCCGTACGCGACCACCGAGATGCTGCTCAAGCGCACGCCGAGTGAGCCCGTTAGGCTCCTCGCGAATGCCGGGTGAGGCGCCGGTCGTCTTCAGCAGCAGTTACGAGTCGCTGCGTCGACTGCTCGGCGCACGGCTCGACGCCGACTTCGTCGCGAAGTTCAAAGCGCAGGGCGTGAATCTCGACGCGCTCCAGGCCGCGTATCCGTACGAGGTCTGGGTCGAGTCGCTCGAGTTCACGATGCAGAAATTGTGGCCCGGCGTGCCGCGCGAAGAAGCGACGTACCAACTCGGTCGAGAGATGTTCGAGAGCTTCGGCCACACGTTCATCGGCAAGGCGCTGCTGCAGATGATTCGCGTGCTCGGCCCACGTCGCGGGCTCGAGCGCATGACGCGCAACCTCCGCACCAGCAACAACTACGCGGAGGCGCGCATCACGCAAACCGGCACCACGACCTGGGAACTGTGGGTCAACCTCGTCGCGTTTCCGCACTACTACCGCGGGTTGATCACCTGCGGCCTCGAACACTGCGGAGCAAAGAACCCGCGCGTCGAGGTGATCAGTCACACGCCCAACGGCGCGCTGGTCCTGCTCGTCGGCTGGTGAGCGCGAATCAACGCGAAGCCCCACGCAGCGCTGAAGAGCTCGAGCCCGAGCTGCGCGAAGATGACCACCGAGCCCGGCCCGCTCATCACCGTGCTGATCAACCGGCCGAGAATCAGCCCGTCCATGCAGAAGGTGAGCAGCCACAGCACCGGCAGCTGGAACTCCGGCTTGCGCAGCGCGAAGACGGAGAGGAACGCGATGCCGAAGCTCAGCCCTCCGTAGACCGCGCGGAAGTCGGCGAGCGCCGTCGGCGTGGTGAGTGAAATCTCGAGTGGCGTCGCGAGCAGCTGAGGCACGAAGAACGCGCCGACCGCGAACGCGGCGAAGAGCACGGCATTGACGACGAAGTAGAGCGGGAGGGTTTTGGTCATGCCCGCAAACTAGAAATGCGAAGGAAGCGGCGCGATTCCCTCCCAGGTAAAGGCCGCCATTCCGCTCGCGAGGTAGAACGATTCCATGGCTTTCGGCGAACTGCTGAAGACGTTGCGAACTTCCCGGCGCGTGTCGCAGATGCAGCTGTCGCTCGACGCGGAAGTCTCGACACGGCACCTGTCGTTTCTCGAGACGGGCCGTGCCTCACCGAGCCGCGAGATGGTGCTGGTGCTCGGCAGCGCGCTGGAACTGAGTCTGCGCGATCGAAATCTGCTCCTCGAGTCGGCGGGCTTCACCGCGGCATACAAGCAGACGGCGCTCGACGCTCCGGAGATGGCTGAGCTGCGTCACGCGCTCGAGCTGATTCTCAAAGCGCACGAACCGTTTCCCGCCGTGGTGCTCGACCGGCACTGGAACGTCGCGATGCCGAACACCGGTTTCGCGCGCATGGGCGCGATGCTCGGCGTCGAACCCGCGCTCACCGCGTACACGTTGATCGAAGAGAAGCGGCGGCCGAACCTGATGCGTTCGCTGGTGTTCGACATGAAGCCGATGATCAGCAACTGGCTCGAGGTGATCAGCGACATGCTGCCGCGCATCGAGCGCGAGGCTGCGAGCGACGACGTCACGCGCGGGTTTCTCGACGAGATCAAAGCGCTCCCCGAAGTGAAGGCCCTCGAGCGGCCGTCGATGCCGCGCTCGCGACTCGTGGTGCCCGTCGAATTCGCACTCGGAGATCAAACCGCGCGCTTGTTCTCCACCATCACCACGCTCGGCACCGCGCAGGACGTGACGACGCAGGAGCTGCGAATCGAAGCGTTTCACGCCGCTGACGAAGCGAGCCGCAAGTTGCTCACGCCGTTGCTAGCGTCCGACGCATGACCCCGAACGAAGCCTTCGAAGACGCGCAGAAGCGAGTGAAGACGTTGTCGTCTGCTCCCGAGACGGAGGACTTGCTCGAGCTGTACGCGCTCTACAAGCAGGCGACCGCGGGTGACGTGAGCGGCTCGCGCCCGGGAATGATGGACTTCAAGGGCCGCGCGAAGTTCGACGCGTGGGCGAAGAAGAAGGGCACCGCGAAGGAAGCGGCGATGAACTCGTACGTCGCCGTCGTGAACCGCCTCGCCGGGGGGAAATGACTCACCTGGTCGTGCACTCTTTTGCGGCGACCCACTTCGATTCCCACATCGCATCGAAGGCCGGACACCGCCACGGCTTGCCGGCGGCGTCGGACATGATCTCGTCGAACATTCGTTTTCGTACGCTCACCTCTGCGCGGCCCACGAGGCCGAGCGTGCCGACGAGCTCCCGATTTCCTGCCAGTCGCTGCCCCAACCAACTCATGGCGATCGTCGCGGCATCGGCAGGATCCGGCGCGAAGGTGCACAGGTCGGCGGTCAGCTCGGCGCAAAGTGTCTTGAGAATGTCCGCAGTGGTCTTGCCCTGCAGAACCTCGTCGAGCACCTTGGCGTCGAGTGAAGCAGGGTCTGCTTTCCGCGCCAGCTCGAGATAGCTCTGCGCCTCGCTGCGTTTTCCGGCGGCGACCAGCATCAACCCCAGCTGCGCCAGGGCCTCAGCTGCGCGTGGACCCTGCGCGCCAGCCTTGAACGCCGCTTCACGCGCAGGAGTCAGATACGGAAGCACCGCTGCCGGCTCGTCGCTCGAGAGCGCTCGCGCGATGACGAGCCCCGCGTGCTCGTCTGAACGTGACGACGCGAAGTCGATGAGCGCCTTTCCGCTCGACAGGTTCGTCAGTACCAGTTCCTCCGCGAAGCCAACGGTGCACGACTTCGCATCGATCGAAGCGAAGGTCTTGAGAAGCGTCTCGTCGTCGTCGGCTTCCACCATCGCCAGCACTCCGACCAGATCGTCGTCGGGGTTCACGGCGCGCGCGGCGTCGGTCAGGTGTTCGACGTCGAAGCCGGGCGACAGCTTTGCGGACTTGAACAGGCTCAGTCGCAGAGCGCGCATGTTGCGTTCATGAAATTCGGTGGCGAACACGTCGATGGCCGCCAATGACCACGGGTCAATCGCTCGCCACGCTTGAACGCGCTTCGCCTTCGCGAGCGGATCGTTCTCGTCGCTCATCAACACAGCCGGAATGAGCAAGCGCCTCCACGCACCGCTCTGCCGAACCCACGTCTCCGTTCGGGTCCTCTTGCATTGGGAGTTGGAGAGCTCGAGTCCGATGACGGCGAACTCCTTGCCGTCGGAGCTCTGCTTCGACACCACCCGCGCCGCGACGATCTTCTCGCCAGGACGCACCGGCGGTTCCCCGAGCGGAAGGCTCTCGCTCGCGACGAACTTCGGCGTGTCGATCGTGAAGGCGCCGCCCGCAGGAAGCAGGCACTGCAGCAGCTTCGAGGGATCATCGTTCTTCGATTCTTCGACGCACGGCTCGGACGTCGAAGCTGATCTGCCCACGAACAACCACGCGCCCGCAGCGACCGCGACGACCACCAGCACACCCACGACGACACGCACCATGAATCCTCCTCGTCGACTGCCGAACGCCGAGCGGCTGGTTGCGCTGAAACGTCAGGTTTGCGCAGCGCGTCGAGTCGGATACACGACACGCGCCATGAGTGACTCCAGCTCCGCTCCGAAAGACTACAAGGCCACGCTGAATCTTCCTCAGACCGAGTTCCCGATGAAGGGCAATCTGGGAACGCTCGAGCCGAAAGTGATTGCGAGCTGGGACGAGAAGAAGGTCTTCGAGCAGGTGCTGGCGAAGAACCAGGGCAAGCCCGCGTTCACGCTGCACGACGGTCCTCCGTACGCGAACGGCAAGCTGCACGCCGGTCACGCGCTCAACAAGATCCTCAAGGACATCGTCGTGAAGTACCGAAACCTGGCCGGCTTCCGCGCCGACTTCATGCCGGGCTGGGACACGCACGGTCTGCCCATCGAGCAGGCGGTCGAGAAGAACCTGCGCGAGAAGAAGGTCGATCGCCGCGCGATGTCGCGCGAAGAGTTCCTGCAGAAGTGCCGCGAGTACGCGCTCGAGTACATCGACATCCAGCAGAAGGAATTCCAGCGCATGGGTGTGTTCGCGCGCTGGGAAGCCAAGTACCGCACGCTCGATTTCGATTTCGAGGCGCAGGAGATCCGCGAGCTCTCGAAGTTCGCTGCGAGTGGCGCGCTCTTCCGCCGCAACCGGCCGGTGTTCTGGTGCGTGTACGACCGCACCGCGCTCGCGCTCGCGGAGATCGAATACGAGGACATCAAGGTTCCGTCGACCTACGTCGCGTTCCCTGCCGAGTCAGATCTCTCGAGCAAGTGGAGCTTCCTCAAGGGCAAGAAGGTCGAGTTCGCGATCTGGACGACCACTCCGTGGACGTTGCCGGCCAACCTCGCCATCAGCGTGCACCCGAAGTTCGAGTACGTCTTCTACGAGCTCAGCGCGGGCCGCGTGATCGTCGTCGCGAAGGAATTGCTCGCGAAGGTGTTGAGCGAGTTCGCGCCCGACGAGCTGAAGGTGAAGGAAGTGAAGGCCGGTGGCGCTTCGTTCGAGGCCGCGGCGTTCGCTTCACCGACCAAGATCCTCGGGTTCGCGCTCGGTGAAGAGCTCGAGGGCTTGAAGTACCGCCACGTGTTCCTCGATCGCACGTCGCCGGTCGTCACCGGTGAGCACGTCACGCTCGAGGCCGGTACGGGCCTGGTGCACACCGCGCCGGGTCACGGCCCCGACGACTACGAAGTCGGTCTTCGCAACAAGCTCGACATCCACAACCCGGTGAAGGGCGACGGCACGTACGACGAAACCGTCGGCGCCGGGCTCGCGGGTCAGTTCGTGTTCGACGCGAACGAGACGGTTCCGAAGATGCTCGCGGAGAAGGGCGCGCTGCTGAACAAGGTCGGCGAGTTCATCACCACCAGCTACCCGCACTCGTGGCGCAGCAAGAAGCCGGTCATCTTCCGCGCGACGCCGCAGTGGTTCATCTCGATGGAGCACAACGAGCTGCGCAAGAAGGCGCTCGAGCAGATCGACAAGCACGTGAAGTGGGTGCCGGCGTGGGGACACGATCGCATCCACGGCATGCTCGCCACGCGCCCCGACTGGACCATCTCGCGGCAGCGCACGTGGGGTGTGCCCATCCCCACCGCGGTGTGCACCGAGTGCGATGCGTCGCTCATCGACGCGGCGCTGATGAACAAGGTCGCCGACGTCGTCGCGAAAGAAGGAGCGAACGCCTGGTACGCGCGCCCGCTCTCCGAGTTCAGAAGTGAAGGCGACAAGTGCCCTTCGTGCGGGAAGAACTCGCTGCGCAAGGAGACCGACATCCTCGACGTGTGGTTCGACTCGGCGTGCTCGTTCGCGGCGGTGATGGAGAAGCGCGAGGGCGCGGCGGTTCCGGTCGATCTCTACCTCGAGGGTTCTGATCAGCACCGCGGCTGGTTCCACAGCTCGCTGCTGGTCGGCGTCGGCACGCGCGGAGTCGCTCCGTACAAGACGTGTCTCACGCACGGCTTCGTGGTCGACGGTAACGGCGAGAAGTTCTCGAAGAGCCTGAAGAACGGCGTTTCACCGGACGACATCATCAAGAAGCACGGCGCGGAGATCATGCGCCTGTGGGTCGCGTCGTCCGACTATCGAAACGACGTGCGCGTCTCGATGCCGATGCTCGACGGTCTGGCCGACGGCTACCGCAAGATCCGCAACACGGTCCGCTACGCGCTGTCGAACTTGTACGACTTCGATCCCGCGAAGGCTGCGGTGAAGACGCTGCAGCCGCTCGACGTGTGGCTGCAGGCGAAGCTCGACGGGCTCGTCGAACGCGTGAACAAGGCCTACGACGCGTACGAGTTCCATCTCGTGTTCTCGAACATCGTCGACTTCTGCGCGAAGGAACTCTCGGCGCAGCACTTCGAGGTCACGAAGATCCTCTACACGCGCAAGAAGGACGGCGCGAAGCGGCGCTCAGCGCAGACCACCATGTACCGCGTCGCGCGCGAGCTGCTGGTGATGCTCGCCCCGGTGACGTCGTTCACCGCTGACGAGGCGTACGCTTTCCTGCCCGGAGAGAAGAAAGCGTCGGTGTTCCTCGAGAGCTTCCCGAAGCCGGTCGGCGGGTTCGATGCGAAGGTCGTCGCCGAGCTCGATGAGCTCTTCAAGGTGAACGAGAGCGTGCTGCAGACGCTCGAGCCGATGCGCCGCGACAAGGTCATCGGAAAGTCTGAAGAGGCGCACGTGACGGTGACGGCTCCGGCGACGACGCACGCGCTGCTCACGAAGTACTCCGCTGATCTCGCGGAGTACTTCAAGGTGAGTCAGGTGACCCTCGCGAGCGGGGCAGCGCTCTCGGTCGCGGCAACGAAGGCGAGCGGCAACAAGTGCCCGCGTTGCTGGCTCTTCAAGCCCGAGGTGGGCGCGAAGGAAGTCTGCGACGAGTGCGCCGACGCGCTCGCGTGAAAACTCCCTCTCCCTGCAAAGCGGGGAGAGGGTTGGGGTGAGGGGCTGAGCCGAGCAGCAATGGCTGAAGACGAATCAGCCCCTCTCCCTGGCCCGCTCCCCGTTTCACAGGGAGAGGGAACCGTTAGCGGCACTGCGATGCGTAGATGACGTAGCCGCCGTCGAGGCCGGTGGCCGTCGAGATCGCCGCCGCCTTCGAGCCCTGCCCGGCGAACTCGGTGCCGAACGTCGCGCCCGACAACGGCGTGTCTCGCAGCGCGCTCACGTACCCATCGGCCGCGAACTCGATGAACTTCGGCATGCCCATCGAATCGTAGACGTGCACGAGGCCGCGGCTCGCGTTGAGCTGCGTGAAGCGCGGCACGACTCCGCCGGCGCTGGCGATGATCTGCGGCGCGCTCCACGTCGTGCCAGTGCGATGCGAGAGGAACACGGTGTCCTCGTTGAGCCACGCGACGGCGCCCAGACCACCGGGGCCGGCGACCGCTCCGATGGTGCGCACCGAAGACATGCCGCCATCGGCGTAGACCGAGACCATCTGCGCCGCGCCGAACGTTCCGCCGCTGCGCACCATCGCTCCGACACCGTCGGTGCCCGAGAGATTGAACGTGCCCGCGATGACCACCGTGCCGTCGTCGGCGACCGCGGAGTGGAAGTAGTCGTTGCCGGTCACCACCGAGCCCGTGAGCGTGGTGCGCGTGTCACCCGCCGCGGTGCTCACCACGACCTCAGGGAGAACGCCGGTGAAGCTCTGGAGCGTCACCGCGACGCGCGTGCCGTTCGCCCGGCGCGCGGAATAGAGGAAGCCCGCGTCGCTCACTTCGTGCGGAGCGCCGAAGGTCGTTCCATCGGACGCGACCTCGATCCACGGCGAAGTGTTGAAGGAGTCCTGGCGCCACACGCTCGCGGCTCCGTTCGGTTCCAGCCCGACGAAGACGCCAGCGAGCGTTTGCGGCGTCGGCATCAATGACTCTGGAGCCGACCAGCTGCCGCCCGTCGTGAAGCGGCGTGCCTGCACGGCGGGAGCGGTCGAGGTCGAGACGAGCAACGCGCGATCTCCGTTCGCCGCGAGCGAGTAGCCCGCCGGCAGCCCACCGGTCGCGTCGTTCTGCACCGTGCCGAGCACGCCTGCAGGCGACTGAACGACGTAGTGAAGACCGTTGCCCGTCTCGCTCCACGCGTAGATGGCTTCGCCCGACGCGGTGACTGCGACGTAGCCCGTGTCGCCGTCGCCGAGCAGGAACGGCGTCTCGAACGTGCAGTTGAGCCGGCCGGCGTCGAACGGACCGCTGCTGCCTCCGCCCATTCCGCCGCCGGTACCGCCACCTCCGCCTCCGCCACCGGTGCCTCCGCCGGTCGTGCCGCCGCCGGTCGTGCCGCCACCGCCGGTGACGCCTCCGCCGGTTCCGCCGCCTGTTCCTCCGTCGGGCCCCGGCATCTGTGGGCACGCGCTGAACATCGAGATGACCAGTGCTGCTGCTCCCCACTTCGTCTTCATGTGCACTCCTTCTTCCTGGTGAAACGAGGGACTCGGCGCAGGTGCAGCGCTCGTGCCTGATGCGTTCGAGAGGGCAGGCCTCACATCGTGTGCAGAGGGCTGCACAGTGTCGATGAATCAGTCGACACAGTCGTCATCGCGCTCGTTCGAGGTACAGCGGATCCGCAGGTGGAAGTGGTCGTCGTGCGGCGGCGCGTCAGAAGGCTGGTGGAGCACCTCGCTCGCGCGGTTGATCAGCTTCGCGTCGGCTTTGGTCTTCCGCGCGTGGGCGAGCAGTTCCTTCTTCAGCTCGTTGCTCACGAAGAGCCACTTGATGTCGATGCTGTCGTCTTCGAGGAGCGCACGCACCAACGCCCAGTTCCGCGGCACGTCGAAGCGGAGCTTTCCGTCTGGCGACTTGAGCGTCGCGTCGAAGTGTTCGAGGTCTTCCGCGGCGACGGGGCCGTTCTCGTCGAGTCGATAGAACGCGAGGTCGCAGTCGCGGCCCGCTTGATGCGAGTGCGAGTACGGCGCGAGTGAGCCACCGCGCGGACGCCCGATGTTGCCGACGCCGAGTGCGGGGCTGGCTTTGATCGATTTCTGCACTTCACGGCCGGCGCGTTCGAGCGCTCCCACCAGGCGCGGCGTGCCCCACGACAGACATCTTTCTTTGTGGCGCTTCGGGAGAACGCGCACCGCGTCGCTCTCGGTGAGCTTCACGGCTCCGTCGAGTGAGCCGTTGGCGGGCCGGCCATGCGAGGCAGGCGACTTCTTCGTCGGTTGTTCTTCGCAGAACGTCGGGTCGGAGGCCGCGAGTGCGAGGAGGACGAAGAGCGTCACGCGGACCTGATATTGGCACGGCGACGATGATCACCGCTGCCGACGTCGAGCCGTGGCTGCACCGCATGTTCATCGATGCGGCCGGCACGGCGTTGCGCGAGGAAGATCAGAAGAAGGCCATCGAGGTCGCGGCGCTGCTGAACGAGCTGAAGCGCGTCGGTACCAGCGGCTCGCTGGTCGATGTCGCGGCCGGCAAGTCGTACGTCGGTTTGCTCGCCGCCGAGTTGCTGGCGTTCGACGACGTGACCGTCATCGAGCGCGATGAGAAGCAGCTGGCGAACGCGAAGCACGGAGCGACGAAGCTCACGGGCGCTGCGAAGATCGCGCTGCGTGCTGGTGATGTCGCTGATCAATCGCTGTGGCCCGCGAAGCCGCGGGTGGCGATCGGTCTGCACGCGTGCGGACCGGCGAGTGATGGCGTCATCGACGCGGCGATTGCGCGCGAGGTGAAGTGGTTGCTGCTCGTGCCGTGTTGCTACTCGTCGCTGCTCGCGCAGTGGGAACTCGCCCACGCCCGTGCCGAATCACTCGGCGTTCCCGACGGCGAAGTGCGGAAGAAGTTCGTGCAGAGCTTCGTCGACTCGGAGCGCGTGCTGCGACTCGAGGCCGCTGGCTACGAGACCGAGAGCGTGGCGTTCGTCGCTCCGACCGTGAGTCCGCACAACGTGTTGTTGCGCGCGCGCCGGCTGATGAACGCGGTGCGCATGACGGCGGCTCGGGAGAAGCGGACACAGCTCCTTCACGTTCACGAGTGAGCGGGAGCGGTCGCGGGCGGCGCGACTTCGACGTGGTCCTTGCGGCGTCGGGCGAAGCGATCGAGCGCGAGGTACACGACGGGCGTGGTGAACATCGTGAGCAACTGCGACACGAGCAGACCTCCGACGATCGCGACTCCGAGCGGCTTGCGCATCTCCGAGCCGAGGCCGGAACCGAACGCGAGCGGCAGGGCGCCGAGCAGCGCCGCGAGCGTGGTCATGAGAATCGGGCGGAAGCGCAGCACGCACGCGCGGGTGATGGCTTCTCGCGGCGACAGCCCCTCGTCGCGTTCGGCCTCGATGGCGAAGTCGATCATCATGATGGCGTTCTTCTTCACGATGCCGACCAGCAGAATCAGCCCGACCAGCGCGATGATGCTCAGGTCGATGCCCGACCACGAGAGCGCGAGCAGGGCGCCGACTCCCGCCGAGGGCAGCGTCGAGAGAATCGTGATGGGGTGAATGGTGCTCTCGTAGAGAACGCCGAGCACGACGTAGACCACGAGGAGCGCCATCAAGATCAACGTCGGCTGCGAGCTGAGCGAATCAGCGAACGCCTGCGCTGTGCCCTGGAAGCCCGCCTTCACCGTGGCCGGCATGCCGATGCTCAATTCGGTGCGGTGAATCGCTTCGACCGCCTGACCGAGCGCGACACCCGGCGCGAGATTGAACGACAGCGTCGTCGACGGAAACTGTCCCTGGTGGTTGATGGCCAGCGGCAACATGCCCGGCTCGATCCGTCCGAGCTGCGTGAGCGGCACGAGCGCTCCGGTGTTGGCGCGAACGTAGAGCTTCGAGAGTCCTTCGGGCCCCTGCTGCAGCTCGGGCGGCACTTCCATCACCACGCGGTACTGGTTGCGCTGCGTGTACGTCGTCGCGACCTGCCGCTGGCCGTACGCGTCGTAGAGCGTGTCGTCGATCATCTGCGGCGTGATGCCGAGCCGTGACGCGGTGTCGCGGTCGATGACGAAGCCCAGCTGCAGCCCGGCGGTCTGCTGATCCGTCGCGACGTCCTTCAGCTCGGGCATCTTCTTCAGCGCTTCGAACAGCCGCGGCGCCCACAGCTTCAAGTCGTCGAGCTTCGGCGTCTGCACCGTGTACTGGTACTGCGTTCGCGTCGGTCGTCCACCGAGCCGCAGGTCCTGCGCGGCCTGGAGCAACAACGACACGCCTTCCAGCTTCGCGAGCCTGGGGCGCAGCTTGCCGATGATGGCGTCAGCCGGAGTGGTGCGCGGCGGCACCGGCTTCAGGCCGATGAAGACCGTGCCGGTGTTGCCTCCGCTCGTCGGGCCACCGCCCATGAACGCGACGGTGTTGCCGAGATCCGGCTCGTCCTTCAACGCCGCGAGCGCACGTTCCTGCCGCTCCTTCATCGACGTGAACGACGTGTCCTGCGGACCTTCGACGAAGCCGATGAGCTGCCCGGTGTCCTGCTGCGGGAAGAGCCCCTTGGGCACGGTGACGAAGAGCCACACCGCGAAGACCATCAGCCCAACGGTGACGCCGAGCATGAAGCGGCGGTGATCGAGCACCCAGTTGAGCGCCTGTTCGTAGCCGTGCAGCAGCCTCGCGAAGAAGCGCTCGAAGGCCGCGCCGAGCTTCGACGTCGACGGCGCGTGCGGCTTGAGCAACTTCGCGCACATCATCGGCGTGAGCGTGAGCGAGATGACCGCCGAGAACGCGATGGCGATGGTGAGCGTCACCGCGAACTCGCGGAACAAGCGCCCGATGACACCGCCCATCATCAGCAATGGAATGAACACCGCGATGAGCGACACGGTGATGGAGATGATGGTGAAGCCGATCTGCTTCGCGCCCTTGAGCGCGGCGTCGAGCGGCGACATTCCCTGCTCGAGGTAGCGAGTGACGTTTTCCGTCACCACGATGGCGTCGTCGACCACGAAGCCCGTCGAGATGGTGAGCGCCATCAGCGACAGGTTGTCGAGCGAGAAGCCGAGCAGCCACATCGCTCCGAACGTTCCGGTGAGGGAGAGCGGCACGGCGATGGAGGGAATGGCGGTCGCGCGCGCGGAGCGCAGGAACACGAAGACCACCAGCACGACGAGCAACACGCTCAGAGAGAGCGATTTCTCGACGTCTTGCACCGACGCGCGAATGGTCTGGCTGCGATCGATGGCCACCGACAACTCGATGGCCGGAGAGATGCTGCTCGACAGCTCGGGCACCAGCGCCTTGATGCGCTCGATGGTGGCGATGATGTTGGCTCCGGGTTGACGGCGGATGATCAGCAGCACGCACCGCTCACCGTTCACCCACGCCGCCGCGCGCGCGTTCTCGACGTCGTCGAACACCTTCGCGACGTCGGACAGCCGAACGATTTGCCCGTCGGTGCCCTTGACGACGATCTCCTTCCACGCCGCGGCGCCGAAGAGCTGATCGTTCGCGGTGATGGCCTGACCCTGCGCGAGCGACTCGAGCGTTCCCTTGGGCTGGTTCGCGGTCGACGCGGTGATGGCCGCGCGCACGTCTTCGAGCGAGAGCCCCATGCCCGCGAGCGTCACGGGGTCGGCCTGCACGCGCACCGCTGGTTGCTGGCCACCGCCGACGAAGACCTGACCGACGCCTTCGACCTGCGCGATTTTCTGCGCGAGCACGGTGTTTGCGGCGTCGAACAGCTGCGGCAGCGGAATGGTCTTCGACTTCACCGCGAGAATGAGCACCGGCGTGTCTGCGGGGTTCACCTTGCGGTAGTTCGGACGGAAGGGAAGGTTGGTCGGCAGCTCGGCGCTCGCGGCGTTGATGGCGGCCTGCACGTCACGCGCGGCCGATTCGACGTCGCGATCGAGATCGAACTGCAGCGTGATGCTGGTCGAGCCGAGCGAGCTCGTCGACGTCATCTCGGTGATTCCCGAGATGCGACCGAAGCGACGCTCGAGCGGAGTGGCCACCGCCGACGCCATCGTCTCCGGGCTCGCTCCGGGAAGATTGGCGTTCACGTTGATGGTGGGCGAATCGAATTGCGGCAGCGGAGAGACCGGCAGCTGCGAGTAGCCGACGATGCCGGCGAGCAACACCGCGACCGCGAGCAGCGTCGTCCCGATGGGCCGGCGAATGAACGGCTCTGAGATTCCGCTGCTCACGGCTCAGGCCTCCACCGCGGCGGTCGCCACCGGAGCGGTGCGCCCCGTGAAGCGGTGCATGAACAGA
Organism: Archangium sp.; assembly: GCA_047600485.1. GTDB lineage: Bacteria > Myxococcota > Myxococcia > Myxococcales > Myxococcaceae > Archangium_A. Next base: position 6,466,592 of record JASGKS010000001.1, on the reverse strand, counting down.
TAGATGACGGGCGTGGTGTACAGCGTGAGCACCTGCGAGATGAGCAGCCCGCCGACGATGCTGATGCCCAGCGGCGTGCGGAGCTCGGAGCCCGTGCCCGTACCGAGCGCGAGCGGCAGACCGCCGAGCAGCGCGGCCATGGTGGTCATCATGATGGGCCGGAACCGCAGCAGGCACGCGTCGAAGATGGCTTCACGCGGCTGCAGACCCCGGTCGCGTTCAGCTTCGATGGCGAAGTCGATCATCATGATGGCGTTCTTCTTCACGATGCCGATGAGGAGGATGATTCCGATGAGCGCGATGATGGAGAACTCGCTGCCGCACACCATGAGCGCGAGCAGTGCTCCGACACCGGCCGAGGGCAGCGTGCTCAAGATGGTGAGCGGGTGAATGAAGCTCTCGTAGAGAACGCCGAGCACGATGTAGACGACCACCAGCGCCGCCAGAATCAGCAGCGGCTCACTCGCGAGCGAGTCGCTGAACGCCTTCGCCGCGCCCTGGAACGAGGCGTGAACTCCGGGAGGAACGTCGAGCTCGGTGCGCGCCCGCTCGATGGCGTCGACCGCCTGGCCGAGTGAGACGCCGGGCGCGGTGTTGAACGACAACGTCACCGCGCGGAACTGGCCCTGATGCGCGATGGCGAGCGGCGCCTCAGCGGGGTCGATGCGCGCCACCTGCGAGAGCGGCACGGGCCCGTTGGTGCCGTCGACGTAGAGCGCCTCGAGCGACTTCGAGTCGGTCGCGTAGCCCGGCTTTACCTCGAGAATCACGCGGTACAGGTTGAGCTGCGTGAAGATGGTGCTCACCTGCCGCTGACCGAACGCGTCGTACAGCGTGTCGTCGATGGCCTGCGTCGAGACGCCGAGGCGCGAAGCGGTGTCGCGATCGATGGTGACGTGCGTGACGGGCCCCAGGTCCTGCTGGTCGCTCGCGACGTCGCGCAGCTCGGGCAGCGTCTGCAGTTTCGCGAGCACCTTCGGAGCCCAGACCTCGAGCTCCGAGCTCTCCGCGTCTTCGAGCGTGTATTGGAATTGCGTGCGGCTCAGTCGATTGTCGATCTGCAGGTCCTGGCTCGACTGCAGGAACGTGCTGATGCCTTCGATCTCGTTCAGCTTCGGCTGCAGACGCGCGATGACCTGGGTCGCGCTGTCGCTGCGCTCGGAGCGAGGCTTGAGCGTGATGTTGAGGCGGCCGCTGTTGGTCGTGGGGTTGGTGCCGTCGGCGCCGATGAACGCCGCGACTGACTCGACGGCGGGGTCGGCGAGCGCGACGTGAATCGCGCGTTCCTGCAGCTGCAGCATCTTCTCGAACGACGAGTCGGGGTCGGCCTGCGTCACGCCGAGCACGAGGCCCGTGTCCTGCGTGGGGAAGAAGCCTTTCGGAATCAGCACCGTCAGCGCGCCGGTGAGCGCGACCGTGCCGACCGTCACCGCGAGCGTGAGCTTCTGGTGTTCGAGCACCCACACCAGACCGCGGCGGTAGATCGCCAGCATCCAGTCGAAGGCGCGCTCCGACATCGCGTAGAGCCTTCCGCGCTCGGACGGCGGCGGCTCGGGGCGCAGCAGGTGGCCCGCCATCATCGGCGTGAGCGTGAGCGACAACACCGCCGACACGCCGATGGCCGCGCTCAGCGTGATGGCGAACTCGCGGAACAGCCGGCCGATGAGACCGCCCATGAACAGCAGAGGGATGAGCACCGCGACCAGCGAGACGGTGAGCGAGACGATGGTGAAGCCGATTTGCTTCGCGCCCTTGAGCGCGGCCTCGAACGGCGACTCACCTTCTTCGACGTAGCGCGAGATGTTCTCGAGCATCACGATGGCGTCGTCGACGACGAAGCCGGTCGAGATGGTGAGCGCCATCAGCGACAGGTTGTTGAGGCTGAAGCCGAGCCAGTACATCAAGCCGAAGGTGCCGATGAGCGAGAGAGGCACCGCGATGGAAGGAATGATGGTCGCGCGCAGGTTTCGCAGGAACGCGAAGATGACGAGCACCACGAGGCCGATGGTGAGCACCAGCGTGAACTCCACGTCTTCGACCGACGCGCGCACGGTCTCGGTGCGGTCCGACAGCACCTTCACCTCGAGGCCCTGCGGCAGCGACGCTTCGAGCTGCGGGAGCAGCTTCTTCACGCGCTCCGCGACCTGAATCACGTTCGCGCCCGGCTGGCGCTGCACGTTCAAGATGATGGCGCGCTGATCATTCGCCCAGCCGGCGAGCGCGTCGTTCTCCACTCCGTCGATGACCTCGGCGACTTCACGCAATCGAATCGGAGAGCCGTTGCGGTACGCGAGCACCACCGGCTTGAAGCCCTCGGCGCTGGTGATCTGATCATCGGCCGCGATGGTGTACGCCTGACGCGCTCCGTCGAGCGTGCCCTTGGGCTGGTTCACGTTCGCGGCGACGACCGCGAGGCGCACGTCTTCGATGGTGAGGCCCGTGCCCGCGAGCGAGAGCGGGTCGACTTGCACGCGCACCGCGGGCTTCTGCCCACCGTTCAACGACACGAGGCCGACGCCCGACACCTGCGAGATTTTCTGGGCGAGCACCGAGTCGGCGAGGTCGTCGACCTGCGCGAGCGAGAGGCTCTTGCTGCTCAGCGCGAGGGTGAGAATCGGCGTGTCGGCGGGGTTCGACTTGCTGAACGTCGGCGGTGCGGGAAGCGAGCGCGGCAACACGCTGGTCGCGGCGTTGATGGCGGCCTGCACGTCTTGCTGCGCGGCGTCGATGTTGCGATCGAGCTCGAACTGCAGCGTCACCTGCGAGCTGCCCTGACTGCTCACCGACGTCATCTGCGCGAGCGCGGGAATCTGGCCGAACTGCCGCTCGAGCGGAGTGGTGACCGCGGTGGTCATGGTCTCGGCGCTCGCGCCGGGGAGAGAGGTCGAGACGACGATGGTCGGGTAGTCGACCTGCGGAAGTGCGGAGACCGGGAGTGCGCGGAAGGCGACGACGCCGGCGATCGCGAGACCGATGGTGAGCAGCGTGGTGGCCACCGGGCGCCTGATGAAGGGCTCGGAGATGCTGCTGGTGCTCGCGTCGGGCGTGCTCACGGGGCGTCCTTCGCCTGCGCCACCGGCCCGGCCGTTCGCGCTTCGATGGGAGAGCCCGGCTTGAGCTGACTTTGTCCGTCGGTGATGACGCGATCTCCCGCCTGCAGCCCGCTGCGGATGACCGCGAACGAACCTTCGATGAGATCGACCTCGACGTTCTGCAGCTTCGCCGTGTTGTCGGCGCTCGCGAGGTACACGAACGTGCCTTGCGGCCCGCGCTGAATGGCGGCGGCGGCGATGACCAGCGCGCCCTTCTTCTGGTCGACCGCGAGCCGCGCCTTCACGAATTGGTTCGGCCACAGCGCACGTGTGGGATTCGCGAACTGCGCGCGCAGCTTCACGGTGCCTGTGGTGGCGTTCACCTGATTGTCGATGACCGAGAGCGTGCCCGTGCCGAGCAGAGTGCGCCCGTCGCGCGCCCAGGCTTCGACCTGCAGGTTGCCGGCGGTCATCGCGCGCTGCAGGCGATCGAGCTCGTCTTGCGGGAGCGTGAACACCACCGAGATGGGGTCGAGCTGCGCGAGCACCACGAGCCCGCTGGTGTCAGCCGCGCGCACGAGGTTGCCGGGGTCGACCTGCCGAAGACCGGCCACTCCGTCGATGGGCGAGATGATGCGCGAGTACTCGAGCTGCAAGCGCGCGTTGTCGGCCGCGGCTTGATCGATTCCACGCGTGGCCTTGAGTTGATCGACCGCGGTCTGCGCGTCGTCGACGACCTGCTGCGCGACGAGGTTCTGCTCTTTGAGTTTCTGGTTTCGCTCGAGCACGAGCTCGGCGTTCTTCAGCTGCGCTTCGTCGCGCGCGAGCGTCGAGGTGGTCTGCGCGACGAGAATCTGGAACGGGCGTGGGTCGATCTGCGCGAGGAGCTCTCCCTTCTTCACCAGCGCGCCTTCTTTGAAGGTCACGTTGACGAGGCGGCCGTCGACCTGGCTCTTCACTTGAACCGTCGAGAGTGAGGTCACCGTGCCGAGGCCTTCGAGGACGATCGGTTGATCTCGTTGCACGACCGTGTCGACCAGCACGGGGACCTTGCGATCTCCGCCCGGGCCTTTTCCTCCGGCCGCTCCGGGTGGGCCGCCGGCTGCAGCGTCTTTCTTGCGGGTGAACCACAGCCCTCCGCCGATGAGAGCGATGACGACGAAGACGATGAGCGCGGTGCGGTTGCCAGTCTTCTTCGGCGGCGGCGCGGGACTTTCGGTTTCGTTGCTCATGGAGTGACTCCGAGCGCGGCGAGCAGCTGCGCACGCGCCGTCGCGAGGTTGAGGCGCGCTTGAACGCGCTGGGCATTGGCGGTGGTCGATTGCAGCTGCGCGTCACCGACTTCGAGCAGCGAGCCGACGCCGTTCTTGAAGCGCGCTTCGGCGAGCGTCAGTTGTTCTTGCGCCGCATCGACAGCGGTGTCGGCCGACGTGAGCGCCGTGCGCTGCGCCATCACCGTCGCTCTCGCTTGCTCGACGTCGGTGCGCACCTGCAGCAACTGCGTGTCGAGCTGCGCCTGAATCACGCGCGCCTGCGCGTCGGCTTCGTGCACCTGCCCGGTGGTCTGCAGACCGTTGAACAAGTTCCAGCTCAGCGTGACGCCGAACGCCCAGTTCGGTCCGAGCGTCGAGGGGTCGGTGCCCGCTTCCGACACGCTCCCGTTCGCGTTGAGCGTGGGGATGTAGCCGCCGATGGCCGCGAGGCGTTGCGCGACGACCGCTTCCTGCTGCTTGCGAATCGCCGCGACCTCGGGCCGCGCGTCGAGCGCCTGCTGCACCAGTTCCTTCACTTCGTCGTCTTCGTGTTCCACCGGAGCGAGCAGCGCTTCACTCACCTGCCAGTCTTGCGGCGCGAGCATTCCGATGGTCTGCGAGAGCGTCACCATCGACAACGTCAGCGCGTTCTTCGCGTTGATGAGCTGCAGCTCTGCGTTCGCGACCTGGGTCTTCGCCTGCGCGACGTCGATGCTGGTGCCCTGACCGACGCCGACCCGCGCGTTGGCCTGCGTGAGGTGCAGCTGCGTATTCGCGAGCGTCTGCTGCGCCACGTTCACCAGCGCGGTCTGTGCTGACGCGACGAAGTACGCACGCCGCACGTTGAGCGCGACGGTGAGCTGCGTCGCACGTTCGGTCGCCGCGAGCGCCTCACGGTTGAAGCCCGCCTGACGCAGTCGCTCGATGGCTCCGAAGTCCCACAGCGTCTGCGTGGCGGTGAGACCGAAGCTGAAGAGGTTGTTCGGAGTCGCCGCGCTCGGCGCCGCGGTGCCGGTGCCGACGCGCGCGAACGAGCCCTGACTGCGCGAGAAGATTCCGGTGGCGCTCACCTGCGGCAACAACACGCCGCGCGCCTGTTCGACACGCGCGCTCGTCACGTCGACGTTCGCATCGGCGAGCTGCAGCGAGGGGTGATTCTTCTTCGCGAGCACGAGCGCCTGGTCGAGCGTCAACACCTCGGCGAAGCCCGGCGCAGCGGCCAACAAGACGAGGGTGAAGAGGAGCGGTTTCACGCTCCTTTCATGGCGCAACCGCCCGTCACTTCTCGGCGTTTCCGACCAACAGGGAAGGGCCGGGCACGAGCGGGGCCTTTCCTCCGACGAACCGGGAGCGCATCACGAGCGGCGGATGCCGGTGGCCCGCTCGAGGAGCAGGTCCTTCACGACTTGCGAGCGATCTCTCGACACGGGCACGTGAAGTCCGGGCGCTCCGTCTCCGAGGCCTTCACCGACGAAGAGCGTGGTGTCGGCGTTTTCCCGCTCGAGTTCCTTGATGTGTTCGCCGGTGACGAGCCAGTTGCGGTGCACGCGCACCACGCGATCTCCGAGCGAGTGCTCGATGGCGGTCAGCGAGAGATCGAGATCGAACTTGCCGTGTTTGGTGTGCACGAACGTCAGACGGTCGGCGGCCTCGAACGCCCAGATTTCCTGCGGGCTCAGGAACACCAGGTTCTTCTTTCGGCGCGCCACGATGCGCGGAGGGAGCGAAGGCCCGGGCGTCTTTCGCTTGCGCAGTCGCGACAGACATTGAGCGACGCGCTCTTCACTGAACGGCTTGAGGAGGTAGTCGGACACGCCGAGCTGGTACGCCTCGAGCGCGTGGTTCTCGAAAGCCGTCGCCAAGACCAGCAACACGTCGCGGTGTTCGGCAGCGAGCGAGCGCACCAGCTCGAGGCCGGCGCGATTGCCTTCGTTGCGCGAGAGCTGCACGTCGATGAACGCCACGTCGATGGCCAACGCGGCCGAGGGCGCGAGCGCTTCACGCGCCTCTTCGACCGTCGCGGTGGTGGCGACGACCTGCGCGAGCCGTGAGCCCTGAATCAGCTCGACGAGGTAGTTGCGCGCGGGCCATTCGTCTTCGAGCACCAGACACCGCAGCAGGCCTTCGCTCATGGCGCGGTCTCCACGGGAAACTCGACGACCGCGCGCGTGCCGGGGTTCGCGGGCTCGAGCGCGAGCGACGCGGCGGTGCCATAGCGAAGCTCGAGACGCCGGCGAACCGACTGCACGCCGAACGCTCCGCTGCGAATCGGTTCCTGGCTCAGGCCCGGACCGTCGTCTTCCACGATGCAGCGCACGCGGCGTTCTCCGGCGCGTTCGACCTTCACCTTGATGTGCCCCTGCGCGTCGCGCTTGAGCGCGCCGTGTTTCACTGCGTTCTCTACGAGCGGCTGCACCAGGAGGCGCGGGAGCACGACGTCGTCGAGCCCGGGAGCGATGTCCCACTCGAAGGTCAAATCTCCGCGATGCCGCGCTTCGAGAATTTCCGCGTAGCGCTTGAGCCAGTTGAGCTGCGACCGCAGCGTCTGCAGTTCACCTTCGTCGCTGAGCGCGTCACGCAGCAGATCTCCCAGCGCGGCGAGCAGGCGGCGTGACTCGCGTGGATCTTCCGAGACCAGCCCGGCGATGGCGTTGAGCGTGTTGAGCAGGAAGTGCGGCTCGAGGTTCGCGCGCAGTCGAGAGAGTTCAGCCGCGCTTCGAAGTTGCTCTGCTTCGAGCGTGCGCACGCGAGCGTCTTCGAGCGCGAGCGGGAGAATGAAGGCCAGCGCCCACAACCCGAAGTGACTCTGCGCCTGCGTCATGCCGAAGAAGAGCGAACGCAGGAACGTCATCGGCCCGACGGAAGTCGTGTGCAGGCCCCACTCGGGGAACGCCTCGCTCACCTCGTAGAAGAGAGCTCCGAAGGCCGCGCCGACCACTCCGGAGACGAGGAGCCCGGCGACCACCAGCCAGCCCGACGAAAACCCGCGGCGGCGCGCGACGTGAAAGAGCCGCTCGAGCGCGACCATCACCACCGGCATCTCGAACGCGAAGAGCAACAGCACCGAGGCGAACCGGCCCGCGTCGCGATTGGCGATGTAGTTGGCGAGCAACTGGAGCAGCACCACGCCGACCACGACCGCGATGCCCGCGAGGCGTCGTCGAGGAGCGGGGCTGGCGTCGGGCGTCATCGCAGACAAAGTACAACGCGTGCGCGAGCGCCGCAGCAGCCTCCGGTTCGTCGGCAAAACACGCGCGTTCGTCGCTCAGAGGTGACCGCTCGTGCGCACCGCCGCTCAGCTTCGGACTTCCGAGGTGAGCTCGAGGAGGTCGATCTCCTCTTCGACCACGTGGAACGCGTCGTCTCCGATGACTTGTTTCTCGCGCAGCTCTCGCAGGGTCGTGCGCTGCGCGAGCACGGCGGCGTTCTGCAGCTCGACCAGCGTCGGCTCGACGATGGCGGGTTGCGGCTGCGCGGGTTCTTCCTCGTGTTGCAGGCGCGCCTGGTACTCCATGCGCAGCGCGAGTGAGGTCGCCGACGGCTTCTCGTCGAGCGTCTTGATGGCGGCCTGCGACGTCTCGCGGCGCGCGACTGAAATCTCACGCGCTACGTCGCCATCGTCGTGCAGCTGCAGCCGCTTCATCAGCGGGCCGAGCGTGAGGCCCTGCAACACGAGCGTGGTGAGCACCACGCAGAACGCGCAGAAGAGGATGAGGTCGCGATGCGCGAGGTCTTCGGGCAACGCGATGGCGGCGGCGAGCGTCACGATGCCGCGCATGCCCGACCACGCGATGATGGGCGCGTGGCCCTTCTCGGCGGGCCGTCGCGTGAGCCACGCCATCGCGCTGGTCGACACGAAGACCCACGCCACGCGAATCGCGATGACGGCCACGCACACCGCCGCGGCGCAGAGCCCGAAGGTGCGCCACTCCTCGGCGTCGATGCGCGAGACGATGCCGCGCAGCTGCAGACCGATGAGCACGAACGCGAGCACGTTGAGCACCAGCACCGCGACTTCCCACACTGCGTACGAAGCGATGCGTTGACGCGCGCGAACGCGGCCGCCCATGCGTTGCGCGATGGTCATCGCGAAGGCGACCAGGGTGATGATGGCCGAGAGCCCGAGCCGCTCGGCCAGCATCCACACCGCGAAGGTGCCGATGAACTGCAGCAGCACGTTGATGGACACGTCCTGAATGTTGGTGCCGAGGCGAATGTAGAGCCGCGCGAGGAGCCAGCCGGCGATGACGCCGCCGCCGCAGGTGAGCAGCAAGGTAGGAATCACGGCCCAGCCGTTGAAGGCGCCGGTGATGGCTGCTCCGAGGGCGACCCGGTAGATGAGCAGCGACGTCGCGTCGTTGAAGAGTGACTCGCCTTCGAGCACCACGAGCAGACGGTGCGGTGGGCGGAGCTTTCGCAGCACCGCGCTCGCGGCAGACGCATCGGGCGGAGCGACCAGCGCACCGAGCGCGATGGCCGCGGCCCAGCTCAAGTCGGGCACCACGAGCCGCGCGGCCCAGGCGACGCCCACGATGGTGATGAGCACCAGCACGATGGCGAGGCTCGAGACGGTGCGGAAGTTCTTGCGGAGATCTCGCGGTGACGCGTCGTAGGCGGCGTCGAGGAGCGTCGGCGCGACGAAGAGTGCGAGCGCGAGCTCAGCGTCGAGCGTGACGTTGGGCGTGCCGGGAATCAGCGCGATGAGCGCACCGACCAGCGCGAGCAGCGACGGGTAGGGCACGCCGCGCTTGTCTGCCCAGAGCGCGAGAATCGCTCCGACGAAGAGGAGACCGACGACCAGCTCGAAGAGGAGCATGGCGAGGTGTCTCGCATGAAATTCGGTGCATGGCTCGGCCCCTCACCCCGGCCCTCTCCCCGCTTCGCAAGGAGAGGGAGATCAGCTCGGCCTCACTCCGGGCCGCTCCCCGCTTCGCAAGGAGAGGGAGTCAGGAATTGAAGAGCCAGCTCAGGAGCACCGCGAGGCGTTTGCCTTTGAGGTGCGTCGCTCGCGCCGTCTGCCGATTCCAGCGCAGGCCGAGCTCCTTCTCCGCGCGCTGCAGCCACTCGGGGAGATTCAGCACCGGACACGCGCCGAGCCCGAGGTCGTCGCGCTGCGTGCCGAGCGTGTGGAAGTGCGTCACCGACGCACTGCCTCCGACGCCGGTCGACAACCACACTGAGAAATCGATCGCCGCCGCGCTGTCGAGCGACACGTCGCACCACACGTTCGCGCGCGGCGTGCCTTCCATGCGCAACTGCACGCGAAAGCGCGATGTCGACGCGATGCCCAGCTGCGTCGCGAGCGCGAGCACGGCCGACGCCTGCTGCTGACCCGCCTTCTGCGCGTCGAGGTGCTTCAACATCGCGGCGTACTGCGGCTTGCCGGCCGCGAACGTCGCCACCGGAGCCAGCTTGTCGAGCCGCACCGCATCTTTGAGCGCCCGATCGAAGTGCGGGAGCACCGCGTCGGTCGAAGCCTCACTCCCGTCGAGCACCAGCACCGCGAGAAATTCGACCGGCACGTCGAGCGAGGCCACCGTCGCCTGCTGCAGCGCCGCCAACAACCGCGCGTCCTGCGCGATGGCGAGCAACTTCTCGCGCTTCTCCTTCGAGCCCCACGAGTACTCAGCCTGAAATTGCTTGAGCGCGTTCACCGCGGGTCGCCACCCGTCTTCGGGCGTGCGCGTGGAAGGGTCGACCGCGGCCTTCAAGAACAGCACGCGGGGATCTTTCGGGCGTTCGCGTGAGAGCGCGTCGAGCACCTGCGTGATGGCTGCTCCCTTCAGTGCTTCGGTGGAGCGCGCGAAGCGGTAGTGGCTCCACTCGAAGAGATGCAGCGCGGTCGGCACGTCGACGTCGCGCGAGGGGTAGTGGCCCCACTTGCGTCGTTCTTCTTTGCCGGCATCCGTGCGTCGAGTCGCCATCTCCGCGCAACAGCGTACACGCATCGGTCGATCGACCGACGGTCACCGGGAGGACCTCCCGACGCCCGATGTTCGGCCGCGCGCTTCGAGCGCACCATGCGCCTCACCTCGCAGCTCGAAAGGAATCACTCCATGCGGAAACTCCTCGTTGCATCGTTCACGGTCGTCTTCGTCTCGGCCGTCCTCTTCACGGTCTTTGGCGACGACGTGAAGGCGCTGTTCGGCATGAGCGCCGATTGTCTCGCCGGAGACACCACGGTCGCGAAACGGACGACCCGCTCGAACTCGAACTCGGGCTCGCTCGAGCGAAAGACGCTGCAGAACTTCGCGCAGGACAACTCGGGCTACGCCGACCCGGTACCAGTTCCCGCGCCGAACCCCGTCACGCTCACCGCCGCCGACTCGCTGAGCACCTTCGCGATCGACGTCGACACCGCGTCGTGGACCTGGTCGCGCCGCGCGGTGCTCGATCAGAACACGCTGCCTGCGGCGAGCGGCATTCGTCTCGAAGAGTGGGTGAACGCGTTCGACTACGAGCTCGCCGCGCCGACCGGCAAGGAGCCCATCGCGGTCAGCGTGCAGGGTGCCACGTCGCCGTTCGACGAGACGAAGACGTTGATCAAGGTCGCTCTCAAGGGCCGCGAGGTGAAGGAACGTCAGCCGGCGCACCTCGTGTTCCTGGTCGACGTCAGCGGCTCGATGGGCACGCCCGACCGTCTGCCGCTCGCGAAGTACGCGCTGCGCGTGTTGGCGCAGCAGCTCAACGAAAAGGACACCGTGGCGCTCGTGACCTACGCGGGCTCGGTGGAGACCGTGCTGCCGACGACCAACGGCGCGCGCTACGACGCCATCACCAGCGCGATCGATCGCCTCGGTGCGGGCGGCGGCACCGCGATGGGCAGCGGCATGGAGATGGCGTACCAGCTCGCGGTGAAGCAAGTCGCTCCGAACACCAGCACGCGCGTCATCGTGCTCACCGACGGCGACGCGAACATCGGCGCGACCTCGGCTGATCAGATGCTCTCGGCGGTGCACGCGTACGTCGACGAGGGCGTGACGTTGACCACGGTCGGCTTCGGCATGGGCAACTACCGCGGTGATCAGCTCGAGCGGCTCGCCGACAAGGGCAACGGCCAGGCGCTGTACTTCTCGAGCGAAGACGACGTGCGCAAGTCGTTCGGCACGAAGATCGCCGGCACGCTGCAGGTCATCGCGAAAGACGTGAAGGTGCAGGTCGCGTTCGATCCCGCCGTGGTGAAGTCGTATCGCCTGCTCGGCTACGAGAACCGCGCGGTCGCTGATCAGGACTTCCGCAATGATCGCGTCGACGCGGGCGAGATGGGCGTCGGTCACGCCGTCACCGCGCTCTACGAAGTCACGCTCGCCGCTAAGAACGCGCCGCTCGGCAAGGTGAGCGTGCGTGGCCAGTTCCCCGGCAGCGGAGAGGCCTTCGAGTTCGACACCGCGATGTCGCGCGCCGACGTCTCGCACCTGCTCTCGGAGCAGAACGCCGACTTCCGCTTCGCCACCGCCGTCGCGCTCGGTGCCGACACGCTGCGCGGCAACACCGTCGGTAGCTGGTCGCTCACCGCCATCGCGCAGCTCGCGTCGGACTCGGCGAACGGCAAGCCCGAGCGCCAGGAGTTCGTCGCCTTCTTGAACCGCGCGCAGCAGCTGCGGGAACGCCCGGTCGCGGCGTGGCAGACCGACCAGAACCGGGCGTACTGATTTTCGCTCGCACGGAGTGGCAGTTCGGCAGACTGCCGCTCCATGCAGAGCACTTCGGTGGTCGAGATGTTCCGCGAAGGCGGACCGACGATGTATTTGATCGTCCTCCTCCTCGCGTTCGGTCTCACGCTCGGCGTCGCCGCGCTGCTCATCGGTAAGAAGGGCCCGGTCATCGGGCTCGCGGTGGTGGTGGCGCTGATCATCCTCACCGGCGTCGGCGGCATGATGCTCGGCCGCACGCAGACCGAGCGCGCGATTCCCAACGTGCCGGAGTCGATGCAGGAAGAGCTGCGAGCGAAGGGCTACGCGGAGTCGATGCGCAACGTGCAGTTCGGCGGGCTGGCGTCGTTGCCGCTGGTGCTCCTCGCGGTCGTGGGCTGGCAGCGGGCGTCGCGCTCATGACGCTGCTCGCGATGCTCGTCTTCATGAACGCGGCTCCCGACGCTGAACTCGAGAAGAGCTGGCGCACGCTGCTCGAGGCGCGCGGTGAGAAGCTCGAGAGCGGCTCAGCCACCTCGGTGCAGCAGGTCGTGCTCGCGCAGAAGAGTCTGCCGAAGCTCCAGTTCATTCGCGTGAGCGGGTGGGGCGCCGGTGGTCATCGCCGGCTCGAGCCGCTGGTGTTCATTCGCGAAGGCACGTCGCTGCGCGTGTTGCGCGTGATGCAGCAGAACCTCGACGAAGACGGCTACGAGCGCTCGGTCACGGGCCTGTGGTCGTGTGAAGTCGAGTTCGAGCGCGCGCTGCGTGCGACGTCGGCGAGCATGGACATGAAGGCCATGATGGCGCTCGAGCAGGAGCGAAAGACGCGCTGCACGTCGTTGCTGCCGCTCGTGAAGTCGTTGCCTCCGACCGAAGAGCTGGCGTTCTTTCTCACCGCGCTCGCGCTCGAGGTCGAGCGCGTGTCGCCGACGATTTCTCCGCAGCTGCAGAAGGTGTTCGAGCTGAAGAAGCCGGGCCCCACCATGGGCGAGGTGTCGTGGGTGCACGCGCCGCTCGAGCACGTGAAGTGGAAGAAGAGCGCGCTCGGTGGAACAGGCATGGTCGGCACCTCGCCGTCGCCCTCGTGGCTGGTGCACGTCGACGTCGTGCTCGGAGCGAATTTCTCGCTGGTGACGAAGCAGGTCGCGTTCGTCCGGGAGTTCATCGAATGAGGCTCTCACTTGCAGTGCTCGCGCTGGCGTTGAGTGCCTGCCCCGCGAACGTTGGCGCGATCGATTCGGGAACCGGCGGCGGCGCAGCGACGGGCGGCGGCGCAGCGACGGGTGGTGGTGCAGCGACGGGTGGCGGTGCAGCGACGGGCGGCGGTGCAGCGACGGGTGGCGGCGCAGCAACCGGCGGAGGCGCAGCCACGAGTGACGGAGGACCGGCCGGCGCACCCGCATGGCGACGTGGCCTCGTGAAATGGCAGTGGGTCGAAGTTCCCGGCAGCACGCTGTCGACGCTGCAGGTGACGAACCCGCTCGACAACACCATGGTCGCGCCGAACGGCCGCATCGATGCGTGGAACGGGCTCGCGGCGAACACCGACAACAACAAGCTCTACCTCGCGGCGGCCGGCGGTCACGGCGACTGGGCGGGCAATGAGGTCTACGAGATCGATCTCTCGGTCGATCAACCGCGCTGGCGAATTCTGCGCGACCCGAGCCCGGGCAACACCATCAGCGTCGGCGTGAACTACTACTCAGACGGTCGGCCGGCCTCGACTCATCTTTATTACGCGCTGCACTTCGTCCGCGCGCGCAACCGCGTGTTCAAGCTCTCCGCCGGCTCGGTGTGGGGCAGCGGCAACGAGAGCAACAGCAACGTCGACGGCTTCGACCTCACCGCCAACGACTGGGACCCCGCGGGCACGTGGGACGCGGGCACTCCGCACAACGCCGCCATCAATCGCCCGTACGCGCAGCACCCGACGACGGAAGATCTCTACACCTTCTTCGGGGGCGCCTTCCGCCGCTGGAACGCCGCCGACGCCACGTGGGAGCTGCTCGCGCAGAAGCCGAACTACGCGAACGACGACATCGTCTACGGCTCGGCGTCAGCGGTGGACCCGTCGCGCTCCCGCGTCATCTTCGTGCGCAACGTGTACCGCTCGTCGATGAATCAGGGGCTGATGCTCACCACCAGCGGCACGCTCAGCGACGTCACCTTCAGCGGCACGAACCTCTCCGACGTGTTCGGCGCGCAGCACGCGATGCGGTGGCTCGCGAGCGAAGACGCGTTCATCTTCAAGACCGACAGCGCGGGGCAGGTGTTGCGCATCGACGCCAACACCTTCGTGGTGAGCGCGCAGGCGACGACTGGGCCGAATCCACCCGACGCGGTGAACGGCGTCTTCACGCGCTGGCAGTACCTTCCGCTGCTCGGTGGCTTCGCGTACCTGCCGAGCCACTCATCGAATTTCTGGTTCCTCGCGACGGAGTAACGCTCACGTGCTCGGCCTCACTCTCACGCTTCTCCTCGCAGCACCCGAAGCCAACGCGCCCGCGGAGTTCATCGACGACGCGCGCCCGCTGTTCGATCTCGTCACCTGCAGCGCGAAGCCACCGGGCCTCGACGCGAAGACCATCGACACCTGGTGCGCGAATCAGAACGTGCGCTTCTCGAAGTTCCGCGACGCGTGGGGCACCAAGGCGAGCGCGTTCATCACACCGCTCAAGCCCGCGGGTCTGCCGACCGAGGTGGTGTACCCGTTCGGTGGCGGCGACCTGATGGCCGCGCTGCAGATTTTTCCGGAAGCCACGGTCATCAGCACGCTGTCGCTCGAGCTCGCTGGTGACCCGCGCCGATGGAAGAAGCTCACCACGCCGAAGGACCTGCAGAAGTCGTTGTCTGCGATTGCGAACGCGAGCGCTTCGACGCTGGTGAGCAACGACTCGCTGTCGAAGAACCTCTCGGCGACGCAGCAGGGCGAATTGCCGGGCCAGCTCTCGATGCACCTCATGGGCTTGATGCTCGCGGGCCAGGTGCCGGTCTCGGTTCGCTACTTCCGCGTCGAGCCCGACGGCACGCTGCACTACCTGACGGCCGACGAAATCACCGCGGTCGAGGGCACCACCGCGAAGAACCTGAAGGCCTCGTGGAAGCCGCCCGATTTTTCTCCGGCGTTCGCGAACGTCGAGGTGCAGTTCGTGCCGAAGGACGCTCCGGCCAACGCGCCGCGAAAGATTCACCGGCACTTCGCCGCCAACCTCGCGAACGATTCACTGCCGCCGGGGTTGATGAAGCACTTCGAAGCGAAGGGAAAAATCACCGCGATGACGAAGGCCGCGAGCTACCTGCTGTGGCGCGACGCGTTCTCGACGGTGCGTGACTACCTGCTCGCCAACGCGGTGTTCATGATCAGCGACTCGACCGGAATTCCCCCGATGCACTGGCTCGAGAAGAAGTGCACCGTCGAGACCTTCGGCGCGTTCGAGAAGTCGTTCCTCGGAACGTGGGAGGGCTACCAGGCCGACTTCCGCAAAGCGTTCGCGAGCGCGAAGCCGCTGCCGATGCGCTTCGGCTACCCCGACGGCAGCGAGAAGAAGCTGAGTCACATGATGATCACGAAGTGCGCTTCCAAATGATCAGTTGCACATCGAGTACTCGCGGCCGTTCGCGGTGATGATCGGGTAGCCGTTCGAGTTGCGCGTGATGTTCAGCGGCACCGGCACCAGCTGCGGATTTTCGGGCGAGCTCAAATAGAACTGGCCGCCCTTCACGGCCCACTGCCCGCCGTTGGTGCGGTTGCCCGTCGCCTGCGCCACCGTGCCGTAGTTGTTCGAATAGATGTCCGACTCGCTGTTGTCCGACCAGGTGCCGTTCGCGTTGAAGTGCACCTTCTGGGTGTACGAGTTGCCGTTCGAGTAGCGCAGCCAGCACCAGTTCGACGAGAGCAGCAGCCGCGAGAGCTGATCATTCCCCGCGGGTTGCGGCTGCGCGACGCCGGGCTGCTTGCCCTTCTGCATCGGCTGCTGACCTTGTTGGCCCTGTCCCTGGCCCTGCATCTGCTGCTGCTGCGCGATCCACTGCTGCGCGGCGGCGATCAACGCGGCGTCGTCTTCCGAAGGTTCCTTCTGCGCGTCTTTCCGCCCGCCGGTCTTCATCGGAGCGCCACCGCGTCGCAGCTGCATCGGCATGCCGCCCATGGTGATGGTGAGCGCGTCGCCGTCGACCTTGTAGCCGAGCTGCTCGGCCTCTCCGTCGGGGTCGATGATGGTGAGCGTCGCTCCGTCGGTCTTCCACTTGATGGAGTCGCCTTCCATCACGCCGCCGCCGTTCGCGTTGAGCGTCATGAACGATTCGCCAGCGAGCTGCCACGTGCCGACGAGCTTCGGGTCCACCTTCGGAGCCGCGGCGAGGATGATCAGAGCGAGGAGCATGACGACATCGTGCCGCAAACCGCCCCGGCCCCGCATGGTCATCCAGTCGATCCCCTCTCGGGGCATTTCCCGTCGAATGTAAAGGGTGCGGGCGCCGCGCTCGACGCGATGACGTTGCGTCGATTGAGTGCGCGCCGTGCTTCGCGTCTTCGTCGTCGCCGTGTCCGTCGTCTCGATGTTCTCCGCCTGCGCTCCAGAAGTGATGGGGCCTGCGCCGCGCGCTCCGGGTGTGCGTGCGCCGTTGAGCGCGAGCTGTGGAGCGCTCGACGAGACGCGCTGTCTGCTCCCGTGGCCGTCGAACGAATACACGGTCGCCGACGAGACGAGCGCGACCGGCCTGCGCGTGGCCCTGAACTGGCGCTCGCTGCCGGTGCGCGACACGCCGGCGTCGCTCAACGCGCTCGATGGGTTCTCGGTGGTCACTCCACTTGCTGTCGGTTTCCCGCGGCCCGTCGCGCACCAACTGCACCACCAGCGCGGAAACACCGGCGTGAAGTTGTTCAGCGAGGCGCGCGAAGTGCCGCTGCGGCTCACCATCGTGAACGACACCAAGACGACCGACAGCATGCTCATCGCGCTGCCCGAAGAGCCGCTCGAGTACGCCACCGATTACGTCGCCGTGGTGCTCGACTCCGTCACCGACGACGACGGCGCTGCGTTCGAGCAGCCCGCGCTGGTGAAGGTCGCGCTCGGTCTGACGCCCGCCACCACCGAGAGTGAGCGTGCGCTCTTCGCGTACCACGCGCCCACGCGCGCTCTGCTGACGCGCAACGGAGTCGAGCTCGAGCACGTGCTCCGCGTGTGGGACTTCACGACGCGCTCTGCCGATGGCGTCGTGGGTCCGCTCCAGCAAATGCGCACCGCCGCCATCGCCGCGAACCTCACCGTGGTGGTCGAGAGCGCGAAGCTGCTCGACGGCGCGAGCGGCATCGACGTGCGCGGCCGCGTCGAAGGTCTCCCGAAATTTCTCGACGACATGGGCGGGCTGTCGACCACTCCGCTCGGCACGCACGTCACGCCGTTCCGCGCGGTGTTGCCCGCGGGCACCGGCAGCTACCACGTCGTCATCTACGGCCACGGCACGGGCGGCACGGTGAACGACGACACGTTCGATCGCGAAATCATCGGGGTCGGCGCGGCGAAGCTGAACCTGCAGTGGGACGGGTGGACCGAGACGACCACCGTCAGCACGCTGGTGAGCTTCGAGAAGGTCTACTCAGGCACGGTGCGCTCGACGAATCGCCTCATGCAATCGCTCGCAGACGCCGCGGCGCTGCAGGCTTCGCTCGGTGGCGCGCTCGGTGACGCACTTTCAGCGGCGCAGTTCGGCACGCTCGACAACCCGGCTGCGGGTCGTCACCCCGACATGAATGCGCTCGTGTACGCGGGCGGCTCGCTCGGCGGAACGATGGGCTACGTGCTCTCGCAGGCGTCGCCCGACATCCACTTCGCGGTGCTGAACGTTCCCGGCGCGGGCTGGTCGCACTTCTCTCCGGAATCGGAGCTGTGGAGCACGCTCGACCTCGTCTTCCAGGCGAGCACGCCGAGCCCCATCGATCGCGCGCTCGGTGTCGCGATGTCGCAGGCCAACCTCGACTCGGTCGACGGAGCGGCGTGGGCGGCGGCGGCTCCGCGAAGCGACCTGTTGTTGCTCGAGCAGATGAGCATCGGCGACCCGGTGTTGCCGAACGTCGGCTCGCGCCTCGTCGCGACCTCGAGCCACGCCGTGCAGCTCGGAGCCATCATCGACCCCATCACCGACGCCGAGCAGCGCATGACGCCGCTCACGCAGAACGCGATGACGCAGTTCCGCGTGCCGGCTTCAGTGACCGGCCTCTCGATTCACGGCTTCGCCGCGGGAGATTCGAACGCGGGTCTCGCCGCGCGCGAGCAGATCGCTGCGTTCATCGCCAGCGTGTGGGCTGGTGCTCCGAAAATCGAAGTGCCTGCGCGCTGCGCGAGCCGACCGAATCAGAGCTGCGACTTCTCCGCCGACCCGTGAGTCACGTCACATCCCGCCGCCGAACGGCCAGCTGACGAGCTCGGTGCGCACGGAGCCCGACATCACGCCGCCGTCTCCCACGCCTGCGTCGGTGAGCGAGAGCGTGCCGGTGCCGAACAGCGCGACGGGCACCACCTGGCCGCCGGAGAACTGCAGCACGTAGCCGACGTTCGCGAAGAGATCGAACGGCACTCCGTTCGAGTTGGGCGGCGGGTACACGCCCGGGTTGATGCGGATGACGGCCGCCGTGAAGCCACCGTCGGCGTGCGCCGCGACGAGGTTGATACCGACCTTCGCGCCGTCGTTGCCCGAGGTGTCGAGGCCGCCGCTCGCTCCGGTGAGGAAGAAGGGAGGCACGCCGCCGTCGAGCTGCAAATCGAACGTCGCCGGTCCCGTCGCGAACGGGTTCATCGCGCCGAGCGTTCCCCACGTCGTCGAGAAGTCGCTGCTGAACGTGCCGAGCTGCTTCATGCACGGTGACGAGCGCGGTCCCGGAGTCGTCGCCGGAGGCGTCGCGAGCAACGCCGTCAATCGCGCGCGCCGCATGTTCACGAAGCCGCGCACCTCGGTGAGGCCCTGCGCGAACTGGCCGACCTGAATCGGGTGGAGGTACGGCGTGATGAGCGCCTGCATGCGCGTGATTTCCGCGTTGAGCTGCGCCTCGTCGAAGACGGTCGTGAGGAACGTCTGAATGCGGGCGAGGTAGCGCGCGCGAATTTCGGGAATCGCGTACAGCCGCCGCGGCAGCTCACCGCGCAGCATCGGGCCTTCAGGTTGGTCGACCGTCACCGGGCCGGTGTGGAAGACCGCGTCCGCGCCCCACGGAATGAAGAAGAAGCGGTTGGTCGTCGGGTCGTCGTAGATGAAGAAGTTGTTGGTGTTGCCGGCGTAGCCGTCCCAGTGGCGCACCAACGTCTCCATCGCCCAGAAGTCGATGAACTCGTCGAGGTTGATGACCGCCTCGAGGCGCGACACGAGCATCGCGTCGCTGACGGTCATCGCCGCCAGCACCTGGTTCAGGTCAGTGCGGTCGGTCTTGTCGTCCTTGAGATCGAACGTGTTGATGTACGTGGTGTTGAAGTCGCTGAGCGTGCCCTCGTAGAGGTTGCCGCCCTTCTTCTCGAAGTGACGCTTGAGCAGATCTTTGTCGATGCCTTCGACGTGCGCGTAGACGCCGAGGTCGACTCCGTTCACGAAGACGTGCGCGAAGTTGCAGCGCGGCGCGGGAATGCCGGCCTTCGTGAAGAGCGCGTAGCCGAGGCACTGCCGCACGATGCTCGGGTCCTGTTGCGCGTTGTTGAGCGTGAGTGAATCGACGCCGCTCACTTCTTGATCAGCAATGAAGTCGTCGAACTTCAGCTTGAGCGACGGGCGATTCGTCGAGAGCGAGCCGATGAAGCCCTTCTTCTTGATGGTGGTCTGCTCGAGCCGTTTTCCATCGACCGTCGCGACCGCGTTGAACGTCGTGAACGGAGAAGGGAAGGGCTGCGAGGTGCAGTCACCGGTGAGGAGCGTGAAGAGGTTGCGCGTCTGGTTGCGCATCGTCTCCCAGTCGGCCGCCGCGAGCTCGATGCGCACGTCGACGAGATGATCAGGCGCGAAGATGGCGGCGGTCGCGTCGCCCGCGTCGGGCACTCCGGAGTCGACGGGCGGCGGCATGCCCGAGTCGCGAGGCGGTGGCGTTCCTCCGTCGGGCGTGACGACCGGCGGTGAGCACGCGCTGAGCGCGAGAACGGCGAGCACGGCGCAGGAGGAATGGACGCGAGTCATCACGAACCATCAGACACCGCGCACCGGGAAAAACGAAAATTGTTGCGCTAAATCCCACCCGCATGTCGAAGCGCTGGCTGGTGTGTGCGGTGGTGCTTGCTGGCTGTGGCGGTCGCCCCACCTTCGTTGAAGCGCCGGTGCGTGCGTCGGTGACGGTCACTCCGGATCTCGCGGTCATCACCTGGGAAAAAGGCACCAACGCGAAGTCGGTGCTCATCGCGCGCACCACCGACCCTGCAGACCCTACCGCGCCGACCGGTGACTTGAACGTCGGAGACCCGCTCGGCACCGCGGGCGTCATCGCCATCAGCGAAGAGACTTCGTTCCGCGACAACAAGATTCCCGACGTGTGTGGCCCGTTCGCGTGGCACCTCTGGAGTCGCGCGGCCGACGGCACCTGGGCGAAGACCGCGTCGACCGTTCGCTCGCTGCGCGGAGAGCACAAGCTCGCGCCGACCGCTCCGGTGACCAACCTCACGTCGACGTTCGAGGGGCCGCAGCTTCGGTTGGGGTGGACCAACCCCGACGTGTCGACCGCGTTCGAGAGCGTGACGGTGGTGCGCAAGCGCGGCTCGGTGCCGATGAACGCCAACGACGGCACCATCGTGTACGCGGGCCCGTCTGATCAGACCATCGACATGGTGTCGAACCTGAGCGCCAGCGAGCCGACGTACTACGCGGTGTTCAACTGCAACGCGTGCGGGCGCTGCAACGCCGCTCCGGCCACGCTCGCGGTCACCAGCGGCGGTGACGCAGGCGTCGACGTGAGCATCACCGGCCTCACCGCGGTCATCAGCGCTGATCACCGCTTCGTCGATCTCAACTGGAGCACCACGGCACCGACGGTGAAGATTCTCCGCACGCTCAATGCCGCCGCGGTGGGTCCGAATGATCCCGCCGGCACGGTGGTGTTCATGGGCAGCGCCTCGAGCGCGCGCGAATCGCTCGATGCCGTGTTGCCGCACCTCGTGCTCGATCCGCGTCGCTACAAATACACCGCGTGGGGTTGCTCGGGCTCCATCTGCTCGCTCATGCCGTCGAGCGTCGAGTTCACGCTCACGCTCAAGCAGGCGCTGCGCTCGGGCGGGTACGCGCTGTATTTTCAACACGCGACGGCCAACACCTGCGCTGACCGCACCACGCTCGGCACGGCGAGCACCACCACCTCGCCCAACTGGTGGAAGTCGTGCGACGCGACGTGCGGCACGGCGACGGCGGCGCAGCTCACCACCTCGACGAGCGACGTGGAAATCGCCGCGATTCGCGACTTCTTCGCGGCCAACTCGATTCCCGTCTCGCACATCGCCTCGAGCGAATTCTGCCGCGCGGTGCAGACCGCGAGCGGTTTCGGCCTCGACGCCGGAGTCATCGAGCAGAGCCAGCAGCTCACGTACTTCGTCTACGAAGAGATGAATCGCTGCCGCGACATCGGCTCGGCCATCAACGCTCCGCCCGCGGTCGGCACCAACACCGTCTACGTGGGGCACGCGCTCTTCACCGGTTCGTGCCCGGTGTTCGAAGGCTTGAACCCCGCAGACGCCGCCATCTATCGCCCGCAGGTCGGCCAGGCCGCGCGCTACGTCACGCGCGTGTCGAGCTCGCAGTGGGCCACGCTGCCCTGACTCACGGCAGGTAGATGCGGCCCGGCGCGTTCTCGCGACCACTCACGGTGTGGCAGGTGTTGCAGTCGCCGACGGTCTGCGCGGTCGCCATCTCGCGTGTGCCGTTGGTCGTCACCACTCGCGCGCGGTAGGGCGAAGGCATTGCGCCGAGCGCGTTGCCGCGGAAATTGCCCGAGGTTCCGAACGCGAGGCGCGCGCGCACGGTGCCGCCCATGTCGAGAATCTCCACCGCTCCGGTGATGGGGAGGTTGGGTGCGCAGAGGTCCTTCTCGTGCGGCGCGAGGAAGACGGTGCCCATGAACTGGTTGAGCACGTCAGGGCGCGAGAGGCCGCCGCCCGGGTTCTGCCCCATGAAGTCCTGTGCGGCGTGACACGCGATGCACGCCCAGCCCGGCGCCATCGTCTCGCCGCCGTGCTCGTCGCCGACGACCGGCATCGGCTGAAAGCGTCCCGAGAGGCAGGTCGGGTCCGGCCCCCACATCGGGCCCGCGTCGACCTCGCCGCACGAGCCCGCCGGCATTCCCGCCGTCACCCACGCGGCGAACGCATCGACCTCGGCCGTCGGCGGTGGCGCACCCGGAGGCATCGCGCTCGTGGTGGACCGCATGCGCTCCACGCTGCGCTCCCCGTTGTTCTGTGCGGGCACGACGAGTGACGCGGTCTGGAAGTCAGCGCGCGACAGCAGATGAATCGGAGCACCGCCGCTCAACGTGGCGCCGTGACAGCTCACGCAGCGGTTGCTGATCAACGTCGCGACGTCGCACGGGAGCCCCTCGAGCGCGGTGCCGCCGCCCGCTCCGCTTCCACCGCCAGTTCCGTTCGAACCGCCACCGCCACCTGTTCCCGCGCCGAGACTGCCCATGCAGGCCGAGAGGAGAACGCACAGCGGAACGAGGGCTCGAGCCACGACACACCTCTTCATTGCGGGAACAGGATGCGGCCCGGCGCGCCTTCGAGCCCGGCGGCGGTGTGACAGCTGTTGCAGTCGCCGTTCATCTGCGTGGCCGCCATGGCGTTCACCTTGCCGCCGGCCTTCACGCGCGCCTTGTACGGCAGCGTGAAGCCCGCAGTGGTCGACGTCGACCGGAAGTTGCCCACCTCGTTCACCGTGAGCGTCGCCTTCACCACGTCGTTGGCGTCGAGAATCTCGACCACCGCGTCACTCGGCACGCCGCTCGCGGCGCAGAGGTCTTCGTTGTTCGGCACGCTGAACACCGTGCCCATGAAGAAGTACGCCTTGCTCGGCTCGCGGTCTCCGCCCGGGTTCTGCCCCTGGAAGTTCTGCCCGAGGTGGCAGCTGCGGCATGCGTAGCCGGGGTTCATGGTCTCGCTCTCGCTCGTCCCCGCCGTCCAGCGTTTGCCGCTGGGGCAAGTCGCACTGACACCGACACTCGAGAAGCCACCGACCGAGGGTGCGCCGCAACCGAGCGAACCGAGGAGCACTGCGACCGCGAAACGCTTCATGCCTACTGGACCACGAGCGAGCGCCAGCGGCCACGCGCGGGTTTTGCGCGACAAGCCCGGGAGCGAACGCCATAACCGCGCCCGCGTGAAGACGATGATCAGGAAGACGGCAGCGGTGGTGTTGATGGTGGTGGTCGGGCTGTGCGCTCTGCTCTTCGTGACCTCGAGCATCGAACCCGTGGCGTGGACGCCGCCGCCCATGCCGCCGCTCACCGGCGCGTACGCCAACGACGAGAAGATGCAGAACGTCGAGTGGTGGGCGAAGGACCTCATCGGCCCCGAGGCCATCACCGTGCTCGCCGACGGCACGCTGCTCGCCGGCTTGAAGGACGGGCGCGTCGTGAAGTTGAAGGTCGGCTCCGACACGCCCGAGGTGGTGCTCGACACGAAGGGTGGGCGACCGCTCGCCATCGAGCAGCACCCCGACGGTCGACTCATCATCTGTGATGCGCACCTCGGCTTGCTGGCTTGGAACCCCGCTGATCAAAAACTCGAGACGCTCGCGACCGGAGTGGGCGGCATTCCCTTCCACTTCGTCGACGACCTCGCCATCGCGAAGGACGGCACTATTTATTTCACCGACGCGTCCGCTCGGAATTCCATCGAGCGCTTCACGGAAGACCTGCTCGAGCACCACACCACGGGTCGCTTGCTCAAGTACGTGCCCGCCACGAAGCAGACGAGCGTGGTGGCCGATGGCTTCTCGTTCGCCAACGGCGTGGCGTTGAGTGAAGACGAGTCGTTCGCGGTGCTCGCAGAGACCGGCGGCTATCGGCTCTGGAAGATTCTGCTCACTGGCCCGGACGCGGGGCGCAAACAGGTGTTCCTCGATTCGCTCCCTGCGTTCCCCGACAACGTGCGGCCCGCGAAGTCGCGCAAGGGTTTCTGGGTCGCGCTCGGCAGTCCGCGCAAACCCGAGGTCGACGCGCTCGCGGGCATGCCGTTCGTGCGTCGTCTGGTCGGTGGGTTGCCCAAGCCGCTGATGCCCAAGGCCGCGCGTCACGCGTGGGTGCTGCTCGTCGACGAGAGCGGCAAGCCGGTGGAGTCGTTTCAGAAGGACGGCGCAGAGAGCTATTCGCCCATCGCGTGCGCGACCGAGAGCGATGGCTGGCTGTACCTCGGCAGCTTCGCGCGCGAAGGCGTGGCGCGCTTCAAGCTGCCGTGAAGCACGTCAGAACCACTGCACCTCGAAGTTGAGCTGCGGGAGCTTCGCGCGCAGCGCCTCGAGTTGTTCTGGCGTCGGCGGAGGCGGCGCGAAGTGCGTCGGGTCGTCGTTCTGAGGCCGAAGCAGCACGCGCTTCACCACGCCCTTCGGCAACGCCGCGAGCACCGAGGTGACGCGATCACTCTCGGCGCTGAACAGCCCCCACTGCCGCAGCGTGAGCTCTCCTCCGTCGGTGAAGGGCGCTTTGAAGTGGTAGCCGCTGAACTTGAGCTCGGAGAGCTGCGCGAGCTTCTTCGCTGAGGCCGAGGCGAACACCGAGTTCAGCTCCTTCACGCTCGGGTTGTTCATGCCCACCTCGAGCGTCTTCAACGTCGGCATCGCGTCGAGGAGCCCGTCGACGTTCACTCCGTCGAGGTAGCGCGTGCGCAGGTATTCGAGCTTCGCGCCCTCGAACGCTCGGGGCTTGGGAACCCATTCCAGGTCGAGCGACTTCAGTTTCTTCAGCTGCGCGAGCGCGGCCTTCAGCTCGTCGTCGCCCAGCGGGTTGCCGAGGTGCAGCCGGGTGAGATTCGGCAAATGCGCCCACAGCGCGGGGTCGTTCGCGGCCGGGCCCCAGTGGTCGTACGCCTCGAGTCGCGAGAGGCCCTCGAAGGCGCGCGCTTCCATCGTGGTGCCCCACGGCTGCTGCAGCCGCAGGCGCTTCAGCTTCGGCAGCCGGTCGAAGTCGGTCTTCGTCGCGGCCAGTGAGAGCGACACCTCTTCCCAGTTCATCGGGCCGTCGAGCGCGTCGAAGAGGTCGCGCGGAAATTGGCCGACGTATTTCAGGTGCGCCGCGTGCTCATGAAAGAGGAACGCGTTGGTGTGCTTGAGGGGCGGGCTGCGGTTGAAGCCGTCGACCTTGGTGACGGTGCGCAGCGCCTCGAGGCCGACGATGGTCTTCAGCGAGCGCGGGTCGATCATCAGCTGGTCGGGAAAACCGCGCGCGAGGTGCGCTTCTCCACCTTGCGAGAGCGGGAGCGCCCATTCCGACTTCTTCTTCGCGTCACGACACAGCTCTCGCTCGCGTTGCTGGCCTTCGCGCGTGGCGTGACCCTTCGCGCGCGTGAGCTGCAACGAGATGAACTCTCCGCGTGAATCACCACGCTCGGTGAGCGCGTCGGCGAACACCAGCCGCGGCGCGTCGTCGTCGGGCCTGGCGTAGATGGCAGCGAGGAACGCGCCGTCGGACTGGCGGCTCTTCGCGCTGCTGGCCTTCGCGCGCGACTGCGTAGCGAGCTCCTTGTCGAACAGCGCTTCGAGCTCGGCGGCCTTCTTCTCGAGCGCAGCAGGCAAGGGCCCGGGCTTCACCTGGTCCATCGCTTCGGCGGTGCGACGGAAGACCGCGGCGAAGTCGTCGCTCACGGTGGTGGTGATGATGGCCTTGTAGCGAGTCGAGAGGTCGAGCAGCCGCTCGCGCACGCCGAGCTCTCCCGAGGCCGCGAGCAGCGACGCGCAGGTGCGGAAGAACGGCATCGCCGTGCGCGCACTCCAGGGCGGCTTCTCGAGGATTCCGAAGATGCCGGTCACCACGCGTGGATCATTTCGCTTCGCGAGGAGCGTGAGCCGGTCGGCGGCGATGGCCGATTTTCCACACGTGCTCGCGGCGGCCAGCAGACGCGGTACGTCGAGCACGTCGCCTTTGTCGTACAGCGTAAGCCACGCCGCGACGTCGGCCTTCTTGCCGCTCGCTCCGACGATGGGGCGCGGCTCGGTGAGCGCCTTCGCGGTGGCCCACTCTGCGATTTGCGAGAAGCGCGCGTGCTTGCTCTTGCGCCACGCCTTGATGGCTTCGTTCAGCGCGTCGAGGGGCGTCATGAACTCAGAAGTCCTCGAGGTCGCGAATGCGCTGCTCGAGGTCGCCCTGCAGGCTCATGTCTCGCTGACCGTGCGGCGTGGCGAGCGCGCGTTCCCACGCTTCCTTCGCCTTCACCTTGTCGCCGGCGCCGGAGTGCGCGTCTCCCAGCGCGACGAGCGCTGCGGCGTAGTTCGGGTCGAGGCGCACCGCTTCTTCGAGTGACTTCGCGGCGTCGGCCCAGCGCTTCTCGTCGACGTACAGCCGCCCGAGCGAGAAGTGACCCATCGGCGAGTCGGGGAACTGACTGATGACCTGCTTGAAGGTGGCTTCGCGATCCATTCCGAAGAAGTGGTAGCACGTTGCCATGTCGAAGTTCGTCGTCGCCGCCGCGCTCGCGCTGCTCTGCGGTTGCAAGAAGGAGCCGCCGCCTCCTCCCGCGCCGCCGATTTCTCCGGGCGAGGTGAATGTCGAAGGCGCGCTCCACGCCGTCGGCTGCGGAGCCGTCACCGCCATCTGGACCGGCAACGCGGAGATGCTGAAGGACTTGCCGCAGCCCGCTCCGAAGTCGTTCGCCGTCGAGTCGTTGTCGTTCAAGTTCGCCGACGGCACCACGAAGGCCTTCACGCAGAGTGGCCAGGTGCTCGCCGAAGACTGGCGCTTCAACGTCTTCTCACCCGACTGCTCGATGGTCGCGCTGCTCACCGACCACTACGGCCCGTACCACGTGGTGAAGACCGCTGACCTGCGCGGCTACCTCGAAGGCCGCGTGAAGCCCGTCGAAGTGCAGTCGAAGAACGCCACCGCGCAGGTTCACGGAGAGCTCGTGTGGCGTGACGCGACGGCGTTCGAGTTCGCCGGCTTCTGCTGCGGCGGAGCGGAGATTTTCAAAGCCAACACCAAAGACGGCTCGCTCGAACGCATCGCCTTCATCGCCAGCGCGCCGCACGGCATCCGCCGCGTCGGTACGAAGTGGGAGGCCGCGCCATGACGACTGCGATGCGCCAGCTCGCCGAAGACGCGCGTGCCGCTGCGAGAAAGCTCGCCACCGCCACCACCGAGCAGAAGAACGCCGCGCTGCTGGCGATGGGCAAGCACCTGCGCGCAAGCACCGCCGACATCATCGCGGCCAACGCGAAGGACCTCGGCACCTCTCGCGCCGCCGGAAAGAACGCGGCGTTCCTCGACCGCCTGCTCCTCGACACGAAGCGCATCGAGGCGATGGCCGCGGCCGTGGAAGCCGTCGCCGCGCTCCCCGACCCGATTGGCGAAGTCACCGAGCGGTGGACGCGCCCCAACGGACTGCAGGTGCGCAAGGAGCGGCTCCCGCTCGGCGTGGTGCTGATGATTTTCGAATCGCGCCCCAACGTGACGAGCGACGCCGCGGCGCTGTGTCTGAAGAGCGGCAACGCAGCCATTCTTCGCGGAGGCAGCGAGTCGTTCGGCAGCAACCACGCCATCGCCGCCGCGCTGCAGAAGGGACTCGACGAAGCGGGGCTCCCGAGCGCGGCCATCACGCTGGTGCCCACCACCGATCGCGAGTCGATGCTCGAGCTGCTCACCTTCGAAGGGCTCATCGACCTCTGCATTCCGCGCGGCGGCGAAGGGCTGATTCGCTTCGTGGCGCAGAACGCGCGCGTGCCGGTGGTGAAGCACTACCAGGGCGTGTGCCACGTGTTCGTCGAGCGCACGGCCGACCTCGACGTCGCGCAGAACATCATCGTCAACGCCAAAGCCTCGCGCCCCGGAGTGTGCAACGCCGCCGAGTGTCTGCTGGTCGACGAAGCCATCGCGGCGCAGTTCCTTCCGCGCGCGGCGAAGGCGCTCATCGAAGCGGGCGTCGAGCTGCGCGGTGACGAGAAGACACAGCAGCTGGCGAACGCGAAGGTCACGCCCGCGAAGAGCGAAGACTTCGGTCACGAGTTCCTCGACTTGATTCTCGCGGTGAAGGTGGTGAGCGGGTTCGACGACGCGCTGGCGCACATCGCGCGCTACGGCTCCGAGCACACCGAGGCCATCGTCACGCGCGACGACGCGCTCGCGAAACGCTTCACGCGCGAGGTGATGGCCAGCGCGGTGGTGGTGAACGCCAGCACGCGCTTCAACGACGGCGGCGAGCTCGGCCTCGGAGCGGAGATCGGCATCTCCACCTCGCGCCTGCACGCCTTCGGCCCCATGGGCCTCAAAGAGCTCACGTCACAGAAGTACGTGCTCGAAGGCACGGGGCAGACGCGCTGAAGACGTTCACTCCGCGACGCTGAACGCGGAGACCACCACTTCCTTGAACTCGTCCACGCGAAGCGCGAGCGCAATCTCACGCGACACGACGAGATACTCCCCGAGCGCGAACACCGCAGGAAGGGCGCCCTTCGGGTCGAACGCCGTGCTGGCCCAGCAGAGATCGCCGGGCGCTTCGTCCTTGGTCTCCACGCGCTTCACCGCAGTCAGCGCGAAGTAGCGGTGCGTCGCCTGCTGTGTGTCGACCAGCTCGACCTCGACCGCGTTCACCAGACCCGGCGCCGCGGCGTTCAAGCGCTCCCACAGTGCGGCGCACGCGATGACGGCGGGAGGCTCGTCCATGCCGATGAAGTCCATGTGGCTGTAGAGGTCGCCCGGCGGTTGATGCTTCGTGCCGTAGTAGCTCGGCACCTCGGTCAGAAAGCGCATCGGCGGGCCCGGTTCAGCGCTCCCGACGTCGAGGCCGGCGGTCGAATGGCCGCTCATCGGGTGGCCGTCTCCACGCTGCAAGATGAACCAGGCGCCGTCTTCCATTCGCGTGACGCTACTCACGAAAACGAGCTAAGGGCGCGGGCCATGGCGGCGAAGAAGAAGATCACGAAGAAGAGCGCGGCGAAGAAGCCCGCTCCGAAGAAGGAGACCGGCGCGAAGAAGAGCACCGCGAAGAAGGTCGTCGCGAAGAAGAGCTCGGCGAAGAAGAGCGCCACGAAGACGAAGCGCGTCGTTCGCAAGAGCAAGCGCCCGGCTCCGAAGCGCAAGGCTCCGGCACGTTCGAGCGCGGCGAAGGTCAAGACGCCGAAGTCGGCGCTGCCCGCGGCTCCCGAGGCGCTCGCGTTGGCGCGCAGCATCGCCACCGTGGCGGTCGACAAGAAGGCCGAGAACATCCTCATCATCGACACGCGCGCTCGCGCTTCGTCGGTCGGCTACGACTACGTGGTGCTCGCGTCGGGCGAATCAGAATCGCCAGCTCACCGCGATTCACGAGGGCGTCGAAGAGCTGCTCAAGCCCCAGGGCAAGCGCGCCGCGTCGGTCGAGGCGTCACCCGACTGGGTGTGCGTGAACTACGACGTCGGCGTGCTCGCGCACTTCTTCACGCCCGACAAGCGCGACACGATGGACCTCGAAGGCATGTGGAAGGACGCTCCGCGCGTCAGTCTGTAAGCTCGTCCCGCCGTCGTCCCCGTCATCATGAAGCTCACGTTCCTCTCGGTCGGTAAGGACCGCTCGGGCCTCTTTTCGCCCGGCGTGGACGAGTACGTCGAAAGACTGGGTCACCACGCGAAGGTCAGCGTCGTCGAGCTGCCCGAGAGCAAGAAGTCGGGCGCGCAGGCGAAAGACGAAGAAGGCACCGCGCTGCTCGGCAAGCTCTCGAACAAGGACGTGCTGGTTGCGCTCGATGAACGCGGCAAGGCGCTCGGCTCGGTCGACTTCGCGAAGTGGCTCGGCACACAGCGAGACCAGGGCCGCGACGTGGCGTTCGTGATTGGCGGCGATGAAGGCCTGTCCGACGCGGTGCGTACGAAAGCCTCACTCGTCTTGAGTTTGTCGGCGATGACCATGCCCCACCGGCTCGCGCGTCTGGTGCTGGCAGAACAGGTCTACCGGGCCTTCACGATTTTGCGCGGCGAGCCGTACCATCGGGTTTGAGAGCCATGAGCAGCGGCAGACGCACAACCCGATGGCTCAGCGCGCGAAGGACGGCGTATCTTCCCGAGGCCCCGTCCATGCCGCTGCACATCGCCGTTCTCCAGGATCGCTTCCGGGCTTCGGTGCTCGGGTTTGCCATCGGCGATGCGCTGGGCTTCCCGCTGCGTGGGCTCCCGGCACCCGCACTCGCACGGCAGCAGCCGATGGCCGACGACTTCGCTTCGCGCCCGCGCGGTGGTTTTCCCCGCGGTCAGTTTTCCGACGACACGCAGATGATGATGGCGGTCGCCGACTCGGTGGTGCGCGAGAAGAAAATCGACGGCCGTACCGCCGCGCAGCACCTCTCGTGGCTCTGGCAAGAAGGCACCGTGCTGCATCCGCCTCCGTCGGCCACGCACGCGGCCGAGGCGCTGCTGTCCGGCACTCCGTGGATGAGTGCGGGCGCGCCGCTGGGCGTCACCGACCCGTCTTCGCTCTCGCGCGGAGTGGTCGTCGGTCTCTCGAGTGAGCCCATGCCCACGCGGCTCGCGCACGACGCGCAGGTCCTCACCGTGATGACGCACAAAGACCCGCTCTGCTCGGCGGCGGTCTCGGCGTTCGCGCGCGCGGTGCAGTTGGGTCTCTCGGGCGAGGCGATGTCGGCCGAAGAGTTCTGCGAGCAGGTGAGCCAGGCCGCCGCTCCGCACTCGCGCGACCTCGCGGACGAGCTCTTCTACCTGCCGCGCGCGCTGGAGTGGGACGTCGACCGCGCGTTGCTCGCCTTGCGCCGCGTCGGTGTGCCGCCTTCGCACTACGACTTCGAGCTCGGCGTGCCTGCGCACGTCACGCCGGTGCTGCTCACCGGGCTGTATTGCTTCCTCAAGTCGCCGACCGATTTCCGCACCGCGATGCAGCTCGTGCTGCGCGGTGGCGGTGAAGTCGACGTGACCGCGGGCGTGTGCGCCGCCGTCGCCGGAGCGCACCTCGGCACCGAGGCCATTCCCTCGCGGCTGCGCAAGAACGTGATGTACGCCGACGCGCTGGTCGAGGTCGCTGACCGCTTGTTCGACGTGAAGCTCGCGCGCGTGCCGGTGGTGACCTCGGCGTTCGCCACCGTGAAGCGCTGAACGTAGACTCCCGCTTCGTGGGTTCTGCTCTCGTCGCGCTGCTCCTGGCCGCGCCGTTTCCTCCGACCATCGGCGAGCCCGCGAACGACGCGTGGGTCAATGGCGGCGGCGTCTTCATCTGGTGGGGTGCCTTCGAAGACGACGCGGGCATCGCCGCGAGAGACCTGCGCCTCGAGTTTCGTCGCGAAGACGCGGGCTACGGCGCGTTCAACGACTCGCAGCCCTGGTCGCGCGGCCGCTACACGTCGATTCAATTTCCGGTCGAGAACGAGCGGTGGTGTTGGCGGGCCATCGCCAGCAACGTCTCCAACGAAGAATCGCCGCCCAGTGACGAGCGCTGCTTTCGCACCGACAACTCCAGCCCGCTGAGCCCTTCGTTCGTCGACGGCGGAGCCATCGTCAGTGACGGCCTCGTCGTCATCGAGCACACCCCGGCGACCGACGTGGTGAGTGGTGTCGCGGGCTACGTGCTCGAGCTGAGCAACTCACCGACCGGAGACTTCTTCACCTTCAGTCCACGCGAGCCGGGCGTGCCGCTCGTCACCTTCGTTGGAGAAGGCCAGTGGTTCGGGTGGATTCGCGTCGAGGACTTCGCGAACAACAGCAATCAGAGCGAGCGCGGCGTGTACACGGTGCCCATCACCGTCGTCGCCAACGACGCGGGCTTCGTGCCGTCGGCGCCGGAGTTCTGGAACCCGCTCACGGGCGCTTATGGAGAAGGTCTTCAGTGGGACGCGGGCGGCTTCGCGGTGCTCGGCGTCACGCACGTCGTCGCTTCGTTCTGCGACATCGAGACGACTTGCGTGTGGAAGCACGGGTTCACCGGGCTGCGCGCCACGCAGGACTCGACGTGGCTGCAGCTCGACGACGAAGGCACCAAGGTCGCGCGCATCGCCGTGGTGGTGGGCGGAAGAGTGGGGCCGTGGTCGGCGCAGTCGCAGCCCATCGTGGTCGATCGCACTTCGCCGCCCGTGCCGACCAACGTCTTCGTTTCGCCGATGACCAGCACCGTGCCCTCGTTCTCGCTCACCTGGCTCGGCGCGCCCGACGAACGCTCGGGGCTGGTGCGCTTCGACATCGAGCAGCACCACCTGGGTCGCGACGAGTTCGAATATTTCCAGGTCGCCGCGCCCAGCACCGCGCGCACGATGACGCCCACGCTCGACGGCCGGTACGAGTTCGCAGTCAACGCCTACGACCGCGCGGGCAACCACTCCGTGTTGTCGAACAAGGTGAGCGTGGTGCTCGACCGCACCGGGCCGAACTCGTCGGCGCCGCAAGCCACGCCGCTGCCGACCGACGGCGGAGCGCTCGTCGCCGTGCAGTGGTCCGCGCCCATCGACGAGCTGAGCACCGTCGCAGGCCAGGAGCTGCGAGAGAACGCCGTCGACGGTGGCGCGGTCGTCATGTCGTCCATCGCCAACGCGGCCGCGCGCACCGTCGGCCCCGGTCGGTGGACGTGGCAGGTGCGCGCCGTCGATTCGCTCGGAAATTGGGGGCCGTGGAGTGCGCCGTCGAACACCGTCGTCGTCGCCGGCAACGGCACCGTCGCGCAGGGTCCCTCGCTGCCCGGGCCGTACACGTTCCAGCTGCAGTGCGGAGTTCCGTTCGGCACCTCGCTCGCGAGCACCGGCGATGCGCCGCTGACGTGGACGTTGCTCAACGGCCCTCCGGGCCTGGTGTTGATCGACGGCGACGTGGCGTGGACGCCTTCGAGCGCAGGCACGTTCACTGCCGAAGTGAAGCTCACGAACGCGGTCGACTTCGTGACGCACGACTTCACTTTCGCCGTGACGTGCGCGAGCTCGAGCGACGCGGGCACCAACGTCGACGCAGGAACCAATGTCGACGGCGGGACTTCGATGACGACGCAGGCGCGGCGAGGGCTGAGCGTGGGTTGCGGCTGCGGCGCGCTCGACGTCTCGGCGCTCGCGTTCCTCGCGGTGTTGCTCTCGAGACGGCGGAAGCGATGCCCTGGGGCCTGATTCGCGTGCAGGACCAGTTCGCACTGGTCTTCACCTACGTCGACCCGAAGCGTGGCCCTTCGGCGAAGGGCGCGCGCGTGCGTGGCACCGAGCCCGCGCTCGAAGATGCTCGCGATGCGCTCGAGCGGCCAAACGTGACGGTGCGTTTCGAGCCCGGTCTGCGTGCACGCGCGTTGAGCCCCGAGCAGTTCGCGCTGCTGCAGTTGCCCGAAGAGCCTCCGTGGCTCGCGAGCGTTGGTGGCGCTGCCTTCGTCGAGCCGCCGATGCCGCCGACACCCGAGCCGGTCGACCATCGCGGCGCGGTGGTCATCATCGTCACCGCCGTGGTGCTGCTCGCCGTCGCGCTGCTCTCAGTTCTCTACTTCATCGACGACTGACGCCAACCGCTGCGCTTCGCTCAAGTCGCGCTCCGAGAAGAAACACAGCGTCACGCGCTCGAGCGAGGCGTGCTTCTCGAGCTGTGAGCGCACCGTCTTCAACGCGATGCGCGTCGCCCGGTCGAAGGGGAATCGGTACACGCCGGTCGAGATGGCGGGGAAGGCGATGGTCTTGAAGCCACCTTCCACCGCGAGCTCACACGCGCGCCGGTAGCAGCTCTCGAGCAAGGCGTCTTCGCCACCGCCGCCGTTCCACACCGGGCCCACCGCGTGCGCGACGGCCTTTGCCTTCAGCTTGAAGCCCGGGCTCATCTTCACTTCACCGGGCCGTGCGCCGTTCAACGTTCGGCAGAACGCGAGCAGCTCTCGCCCCGCCGCGCGGTGAATCGCGCCATCGACCCCACCACCACCGAGCAACGACGCATTCGCGGCGTTCACCAGCACGTCGTCATCGAGCGTCGTGAGATCCGCGCACAGCAATCGCAAACGTGAGTTCATGTTTTCGTGAGCCACCAGACGAGTTGAGGAGCGATGCACACCAGCAGCGCGGCCCCACTCACCAGGTTCAGCTTCATCGAGAACAAATCTTCGAGACTCGAGACCACGATGAGCTCGAGCTTTTCGATGCCGAGCTTCTCGATTTCTTCCGCCGCCTCCGCGCCGGTCCTTGCACGCGCGAGGTGCGAGACGACTGACAACGCGAGCATGCGACGCGAGCGCAGGGTGATGAAGTGCGCCACCTTGTCGGCGAACGACTCGGGCTTCGGCGCTTCGGCTTCTTCTTTCGCGAACACCGCTCCGATTTCGTCGCGCACCGCGGCGGCCAATTTCACCGCGTCAGACGAGCCGACCTTCGCCAGCGCGTTCACCGCCGCGGGCTTCACCTGCGCGTACACCCACGCGATCAGCTTCTTCTCGACCACCTGCTTCGCGAGCGCCGAGAGCACGCCGCGCACGAAACCGACGTAGCCACCCGCGAGCGCCAGCACCACGGGAGTCAGCGCCAGCGACGCATTCATCCACGCGGGCAGGGTGCTGCCGCGCCACAGCAGCAGCGACGCACCGGCGAGGAGGGCTCCGACGAACGCGCCGGTGAAGACACCACCGATGATTCCGAAGAACGCACCGCCCACCAGCTTCGGAGCGGTCGACAGAAACGCCCGCCCGCCCTGCAGCGCGAGGGTCTGCAGCTTCGCGCCGTTCACGAGCCGCCTTCCTTCAACAGCGCGTCGATTTCAGCCTGCGTCGGCGGAGGCGCGATGACCTCTTCCTTCTTTCGCCTGAGCAACAGGAACACTCCGCCCGCCACGCTCACGAACGCGAGCCCGAGCACCATGAACGTGGTCCGCAACGCGGCGCGCTCGGCACGCTTGCGCCGCTCGGCGAGAAAGCCCGCACCGAGCGCGACCGCCGCGATGAAGAGCGCCGCGAAGAACAACCACGAGCCTTCGCCGCGCGCCGTGATGGCCGCCAGCGTGAGGTACGCCGCGATGAACCACAGCACCACGCGCCCCACCTTGAACTGGGCGAGCTTCACCACGCCTTCGCCCATCGCCACGATGACCTGCGCGCCGCCGTCGCTCATGTGCCCGGGAGCCTAACGCCGAGCACCCGCTCCGCGTTCCGCACGTAGAGCTTCTCGAGCACTTCTTTCGGCAACCCGAGGCCGTCGATGGTCCACTTCCCTTGAATCGGAGTGGGACTCGGAATCGCGCGGTCGTCGGTCTCGAAATAGCGCCACGTCGAATCGAAGAAACGCGTGACGTCGGCTGACGTCGGCGGAGTCGCTCCGGTCGAGCCGAGCATCAAGTCGTCGGCGCTCGAACCCACGCCCAGGTCGGTGCCGAACAAGATGCGGTCTTGAAATCGAATGAACACGTCACGCACGACCGCGCGCTCGTGGTGTCCCAATTCCGGGACACGTGCGGCGGTGTCGACGAAGAGGTTGGGGTGCTTCTTGAGCATCGCGCCGACGCGCGCAGGGTCTTCGGGCGCATTGCCGAAGTGCAGGCCGATGAAGGTGGTCTTCGAACTTCGCGCCACGCGGCGTTCGTACTGCGCGAAGAGCTCTTCCCATGTCGGCAGCGGCTTTCCGAAGTTGCTCCAACCGGGATGCACGGTGAGTTCTTCCAATCGCTCGTTCTGTTCGTTCACGGGCAGCCAGAACGCGACGGGGTCTCCAGTGTGAATCGCGACGGGCAGACCGAGCTCGGCGCACTTCTCGAAGAACGGGTCGAGCAACGGATCATCGACCGCGAGCAGCTTGCCGTCCGGTCCGCGCACGCTCAGGCCGAGTTGTTTGAAGATCTTCACGCCCTTCGCGCCGAGACGCTTCGCTTCCACCAGGTCCTCGGCCATCGAGCGAACGCCCTCGGGCCCGAGCGCGACGCGGTTCCACGGGGGATTCGCGAACACCACGAAGCGCGGCCCCATCTGCGTCGTCTGCTCGAGGCCCGCGCCCGGCCAACCACCGCTCAACTGCACGGCGAGCGCGATGCCGTTCGCGTCCATCAACTGCGTCGCGCGCTCCGTCGCTTGCGGGCTCACGTGCGTGTGCACGTCGATGCGCTTCCACGCGGTCGCCGGCTTCTGACACCGGCAGCCACCGAGGAGCAGCAACGTGAGCAGCGGGGCAGTTCGCATCAGCATCGGCATCAGCTCGCACTCTCGCGCGTCACGCTTTGCTTTTCAGCGCCCTCGCGGGCTAGCACCCGCCCGCATGTCCCTGGGAAGACGTTCGCTGCTGCTTTCGTGCGCCGTCACGCTGTTGCTCACCGCGTGTCCGGAGCCGGTCTCCGTCGGTCAGATTGGTTACTTCCGCGGCACGCCGCTCGACATCAAACCCGGAGAGTCGGTCTCGCTCTCGTGGGACGCGACCAACGCGGCGGCGTGCTTGATCAGCCCCGACGTCGGTGAAGTCGCCATCACCGGCGCCACGTTGGTGAACCCCACCGTCACCACCACCTACGAGCTCAAGTGCAACGGTGCGTCGCAGAAGCTCACCGTCAACGTGCGGCCGAACCCGGCCATCGACACCTTCACCGCTGACTCGACCTCGGTGTTCCCCGACGCCGCGGTGACGCTCAGCTGGACGAGCAGCAACACCGACAGCTGCGTCATCACTCCGGGCGTCGGTGAAGTCGCGGTGATGGGCATGACCACCGTCGTCGTCTCGCAGACCACGACGTACAGGCTGACGTGCAAGGGCAGCGGCCCCAACGCCGAGCGGCCGGTGACCGTCACCGTGATGCCGGCCACCAGCATCGACCCGCCGACCAACGTGGTCGTCACTCCGCAAGACGGCATGCTCGTCGTCGCGTGGCAGCAGGCGTTCGGCGCGGGAAACATCTACCTCGCGGAAGTTCCGGGCATCACGCAGGCCAACATCGACACGCTGCAGGGCCGCGTCGTCTTCCGTCGCGCGGTGAGCCCGTTCACCATCGCGGGCCTCGTCAACGGCAAGACGTATTACCTGCGCGTGTCGGCGGTCTCGGGCACGCTCGAGAGCTCGCTCGTCGCAGAAGTGAGCGGCACGCCGGTGCAGGCCGCGATGACGGCCGACCCATACTTCGCCGAGCAGTGGCACCTCACCAACCCGCAGGGAGAAGACGTCAACGTCGTGCCGGTCTGGGCGAGCGGCGTGAAAGGCGAGGGCGTGAAGGTGGCGGTCGTCGACGAAGGTGTCGATCTCGCGCACGAAGACTTGAAGCAGAACATCGCCACCGGCCAGAGCTTTGACTACCTGGGCAACGCGCCGGTGCGCCTCGCTGAACACGGCACCTGCGTCGCCGGCCTCGTCGCTGCGCGTGACTTGAATGGCAAGGGCGTGCGTGGCGTCGCTCCGCGTGCGCAGCTGCGCAGCTTCAACGTGCTGCAGGACCTCACGTCGAACAACGAGAAGGACGCGATGACGCGGCAGAAGGACGTGGTGTCGGTGAGCAACAACTCGTGGGGCGACGCGTGGGACAACACGGGCCTGCTGACCTTCGCCGACCCACTGTGGCTCGAGGGCGTGCGCGACGGAGCGACCACCGGCCGCGGCGGCAAGGGCGTCGTCTACTTCTGGGCGTCGGGCAACGGCGGAGACCCCGCTGATGGCCCGGTCGATGACTCCAACTTCGATTCGCAGGCGAACTCCCGCTACGTCATCGCGGTTGGCGGCGTCGGCCGCGACGGTCACGTGGTCACCTACGCCGAGGGCGGCGCGAACGTGCTCATCGTCGCTCCGACGGAAGGCGACGACCTCATCGCGCTGACCACGACCGACATCACCGGCTCCGCTGGCTACAACGCGGGCGGCGACCCGAACGAGCACCCCAACCGCGACTACTCGTCGACGATGAACGGAACGTCGGGTTCGACTCCGGTGGCGGCGGGCGTCGGCGTGCTCGTGCTGCAGGTTCGCCCCGAGCTCGGCTACCGCGACGTGCGCCGCGTGCTCGCGATGTCGGCGCGCAAGGCCGACGCGAGTGACAACGGCTGGGCCAACAACGGAGCGGGTCTGCACGTGCACCCCAAGCTCGGCTTCGGTGTGGTCGACGCCAACGCGGCGGTCGCGCTCGCGCGCACCATCGTGCCGGTCGGACCCGAGGTGAGCGTCGAAGGGCGGCTCGAGACTCCGGGCACCGCGATTCCCGACAACGGCGCGGCGGTGACCAGCAACACCGTCATCACCAACAGCGGCATCGGTCACATCGAGGCCATCGAAATCGAAGTGACGATTCCGCACGCGCGCACTGGCGATTTGGAAATCATCCTCTCGCGCAGCGGCACGCCGTCGGTCACCGACGTGCTGCACCCGCCGCACTCGTGCCTCGACCCCGACACCAACAGCTCGCAGTGCAGCGACATCGATGCGTACGTCTTCACCTCGATGCGTCACCTCGACGAAGCGGCCGACGGCACGTGGACGCTCTCTGTGCGCGACCGTCGCAACAACAACGTGGGCACCTTCGCCAGCTGGAAGCTGCGCATCTTCGGGAGGCAGTGAGTCATGCAGACGCTTCTTCTTCTGTCGGTTCTCGCGCAGGCGCCGGTGGTCGTGACTCCGGTGTCTCCTGCTACTGCGGCTCCCGCGTTCCGCACGTTCAGCGACGGCAAGCGCAGCTTCAAGTTGTACGAGAGCGCGGTGCTGGTGGCCGAGCCGAAGCCTGCTGACGCGGTCGCCGCGCGAGTGCGCGAGCTCGACGCGAGCGCGGTGGTGGTGCTCGAGCGCCCGACGATGCGCGTGTGGAAGGTGCGCGACGCGAAGGCCGTGCGCGCTGCGATTGCGACACTTCGTCCCGCGTTCCACGACGTCGCCGATGGTGGTGGCCGGTACCGCGTGCCGATGGGGTTGGTGTGCGACGGAGTGCGACGCGATGCAGAGTGGCTGGAAGTGCTCGAGCGCTCGGGCGCGAGCTGCCTGCCCGATTTCTGGTACCCGCCGACGCTGCGGTGACACTGGAGTATTCTTTCCGGAAAGGACGCCCTCCAATGCTCACTCTCGTACTCGCCACGCATCTGCTCGCCGCGAATCCGACGCAGCTCACCATCGACGTGAAGCCTGAAGGTGTCGAGGTGAAGCTCGACGGCAAGAAGTCGGGTCACGGCGGCAAGCCCATCACGGTGAAGGTGAAGCCGGGCAAGCACGTGGTGCGGCTCTCGTACAAAGGCGACTCGCACGAAGAAGAGGTGAGCGTGAAGGCGGGCGAGAAGAAGACGTACTCGTGGGAGTTCGAGGGCACCAAGTCGGGCACGCCGCCGACCGATGAAGCGCCGGCTCCGACGACGGAGTGAGCTCTTCAACATGAAGCTGGTCGCGGTCGCGGATACGCACAACGAGCACGACGCGCTGAACATCCCCGAGGGTGACGTCTTCATCCACGCGGGAGACCTCACGACGCGCGGCACGTTGATGGAGCTGCAGAAGGTCGCCGACTGGATGCGCGCGCTCCCGCATCGACACAAAATCGTCATCGCCGGGAATCACGACTTCTGGATCGAGAGCAACCGCACGCGCGTGGCGAGCGAGCTGTTTCACGGGCTGACGTACCTGGAAGACGACGAGGTGACGCTCGACGGCGTGCGCTTCTACGGCAGTCCCTGGCAGCCGTGGTTCCACGACTGGGCGTTCAACCTGCACCGCGGGCCGGCCATCGACGCGGTGTGGAAGAAAATTCCAGAAGGCATCGACGTGCTCATCACCCACGGGCCGCCGCTCGGCTACGGCGACCTCGTGTATCGCGGCGAGCGCGTGGGCTGCGAAGACCTGCTGCGCCACCTGCCGCGCATCGGCGCGAAGGTGCACTTCTTCGGTCACATTCACGAAGACCGCGGGCAGTGGGTGCACGGCAAGACGCGCATCGTGAACTGCACCACGGGCGAGGGTGAATTCCCCGCGACGGTCATCGAGCTCTGAGTCCCTTCGTCGTCATCGGCGGCATCGCGTTCGCGCTCGCCGTGACGGCGTGGCTGCTTGCGGCGCGAAGGGAACGTCGGCTCCTCGCCGGCGACTTCACGGGCCAGGACGCGGCGACCATCGGCGAAGCGTTGTGGCGCGCGTACGAGCGCGGAAGCATCGAGCCGAGGCACCTCGAGCGATGTGCTGAGCGAGCCAGCGAGTTCAAGCAGAGCCGCGATTTGCTCAATCGCATGGTCTGTCTCGACATCGCGGTGGGGCGCTATCGCGAGGCGCTGGCGTGGCGCGCTCTCGAGGAACCGCCGCTCAACGACGAAGACCGGCTGGTGATGCTCAATCAAGCCGAGGCGCTGGCGTGTCTGGGTCGCTTCGAAGAATCGCTGCGCGTCGCGAGCCTCGTGGTCGAGACCGAGTTCGTGCTGGTCGCAGCGACCGCGCATACCGCGTGGGTCTGCTGCGAGCTCGGCCGGTTCGCGGAAGCCCGCGCTGCACTGAAGCCGTTGCGCGAGCGCGCTGGCGTCCTGCTCGGTGCCTTTCAAGCCGAGTGGTACTTCTCGTCGTTCCTCGTCGAACTCGGAGAGAAGCAGTGGGTCGCAGCCCAACGAGCGCTCGACGACGCCGAGGCGTGCACGATTCGCGAGAGCTCTCGTCGCAATCTGTGGTTCTTGCGCGCGCGACTCGCTCGAGAACTCGGCCACACCGACGAGGCGCTGCGATTCTTCGCGCGCGGTTCGCTGTCACCGTATCGGTGGCAGGGCGGTGGCGCGCTGCTCGCGTGGGGCGACTTGCTCGACGAGAAGCAACGTCACACCGAGGCGCGCGCGGTGTGGGGACAGTGTGTCGAGCGAGATCCACAGTCGCCCGCCGCCGAGCTCGCGCGTCAGCGCCTGGCGCGGTGAGACGGAAGAGAGCCGGCCCCTCACCCCAGCCCTCAGTTCAAGGTCTCGATGTCCGCGGTCGCCGCGTTGAGCTTGAGCAAGAACACCTGATTGTTCTGCCCGAGGCCCCAGATGCGTGAGTGCCCCGGGTCGCTCACCACCGCGAAGCTGTTCCCATACGCCTGCGTATTGAGCAGCCACGCGCTCCAGCGATTCGCCGCCGCGTCGTACACCGGCACGCGCGTCACGCCCGCCGTCACGTCAGCCGGAGTCTGAAAACCAATCGCACACAGCACCAGCGACGTGCCCGGCATGAACGCCGACTCGCGAATGAAGCCGCTCATGTTCGCCGCCATGTCCGTCTTCCCCGCGGGGTTCAGCGCACGCAGCGTGTTGTTGGTCAGCGAGTACTCATACACCTCGCCCTTCGCGTTGCCGACCGACGAGATGAACAGCACGCGATTACCCGCGGCCTCGTACACCGCTGTCTGGTTGTCGGGCCCCATCTGCGGCAGCGCCGCGCCACCCATCGCGGTTGGCATCAATTCCACCCACGGCCCCGCGCGACTCTCGAGCTTGAACAAACCGTCCGGCGTCCACGCCAGCACACCGGTCGGAATCTCGACCAACGTGTTCACGTACTGACTGCCGCCGAGCTCCTGGCGCACGCGCGCCTGGTCGAACTCCATGACCGCGCGGCTCGTGTCGTAGAGATACGTGTACGGGTTCTTGTAGATGACCATCCGCCCGAGCGCGCGCGAGTACGTGTACATCTTGTACGTGTGCACGCCCATCCACGGGCGGCCCTTCGGGCTCCAGTGCCCGGGCATTTGGTCGTTCGTGAACGTGCGC
Source organism: Archangium sp. (assembly GCA_047600485.1). Classification (GTDB taxonomy): domain Bacteria; phylum Myxococcota; class Myxococcia; order Myxococcales; family Myxococcaceae; genus Archangium_A. The sequence goes on along the minus strand of JASGKS010000001.1, from coordinate 6,424,956 downwards.
TCGAACGGCAGCTCCGGCCGATAGCCGATGGAGAAACGATTCTCGTCGAGCGCGTAGTGCAGCACGTCGGTGCCCGACCACGCCGAATGTCCACCCGACCACCGCAGCAGCTGCGCGCTGTCGCCATCGAACGCCGCGGTGCCCCAGTCGTGATTCGTCGCCGGCCGATTCGGTGACGTCACGCTGACCCACACGTTGTCGGCCGCGCCCGTGATGCGCGCCGCGATGCTCGAGAGCTCTCCGCCGTCCGGCACTCCCGCATCGGCGAACCACGCGGGGTCGTAGCGGTCACCACGCCGCGTCACCGCGCCCGGAGCCACTCCGTACATCGCCGTGCCCGCAGTGTCGGTGACGCTCGGGTCGATGCGAATCGCCCACGTCTCGCCGCGCGTCTGGTCATCGGGGTAGCCGTTCTTCACGTGCAGCACCGCGACGTCACCCGCGCCCACCGCCGCCGCGAACGTGAAGCCCGCGTTGGTCGGAGAAGGTGACAGCGACGGCGCCGAGCCCATGCCGCTGAAGCGCTTCACCATCGCCCAGGTGTGCGTCGCGAAGTCGAAGCGCCACAGCTCGTACGGCAGCGACGCATACGGAGACGCCACGTAGTCGGTGGTCGAGCTGCTGGTGAAACCGCCGAGCAGCACCGTGGCCTTCGAGCCCGGCAAGTACAGCAACCGATGGCCACCGCGCGGAGACGGAGAGACCGGCGGCGAGTGCTGCGTCCACGTCTCGCTCGCGAAGTCGAAGGTCCACGTGTCGGCGACGAGCTGATCGAGTTGATCTCCACCGAACAACAACGCCTCGTCGCGCTCGGGGTCGGTCACCAGCGACGGGTAGCTGCGCGGCGGAGGCTCAGCGCCGCTCACCTGCCGCCACGTGGTGCTCGCCACGTCGTACAGCCACGTGCCCGGAGTGCCCGCATCGTTGAGCACGTTCGCGCCGCCGAAGAGCAGCACCTTGGTGCCCGCTCCGTTGGCCGTCATCGCGCCCCACATCAACCGCGGCTGCATGGCACCGCCCGCAGGGTCGACGGCCGGCGAGTGGAACGTCCACGCGCGCGCGGTCGCGTCGTACGAGAAGGTGCGGTTCCAGATGTAGAAGAGCAGACGGTTCGATGGGCCGAGCGTCGCGGTCTGCTGGAAGCTGTTGGTGCCGCCGTACGCCTCGAAGCTCGGCCGCGCGAAACCAGAACGGTCGGCCATCTCGAAGCTCTCGCTCGGGAAATCGGGCGCCATCGAGTTGCCGGTCATCGGCCCCCAGCTCTGGCCCGGCGGGTACGCGTTGCGCCACGTCGTCTCGCCGAGCTTCAGCGCCTGCACGTCGTACGGCTGCGGGTCGTGCGTGCGCGCGCCTCCGACCAACACGTATTCCTCCGTCGACGGCAGGTAGAGCATCGCCGCCTGCGTTCGCGTGCCGACGTCACCGCTTGTGAGCAGCGCGAAGGTGTTGGCCGCGAGATTCACCGGGCACGTGCCCGCATCGGCGACGAGACACCGGCCGAGGCACGCCTCAAAGCCTGCGTTGCACGTGAAGCCGCACGCGCCTGAGCCACAGGTCGCCGTGGCATTCATCGGAGCGACGCACGGAGAACAGGAACTCCCGCAGCTCGTCACCGCGTCGTCGGGCACGCACGCACCGGCGCAGTCGTGCGTGCCGCTCATGCACGAGACGCCACCACCACCGGTTCCGCCGCCCGCACCGCCGTCGTCATTCGAGGAGCCGCCGCCACCGCCCGAGCCCGAATCGTTGCTGCCGGCGATGCCGACGCAGCCGCTCGCAGCAACCGCGAAGAGGAGACACAGCGCGGGAAAATTTCTCACGGCGCGGGGCAACCCGTCGTGCCGTTGCCCTTCACGTCGGCGCTCGTCATCCCCATCAGGTTGCACATCGAGCTCGCGTTGATGCGGATGCGGCCCATGCCACCACCGCCGCCTCCACCACCGGCCACGCCAGTCGCGTCGTTTCCATTTCCGACCGCCGTGGCGACGCCGCGACCTCGTCCGCCATCTCCGCCAGACCCGCTGTTCCCGCCACCCGCGGCGCCTCCGTTCTGTGTGTTGCTCTCACCAGGAGAGCCACTGTTTCCGCCGCTGCTCCCCGTGCCTTCGCCGCCGCCGCCGCCGTTGGCGGTGAGCCACGAGCCGCCCGTGGTGTTGACCTGCGTGGCTTCGAGCAAAATCGCGCCGCCACTGCCGCCGCCACTCCCGCCGGAGTTCATGGTCACGGCCCCCACGCCACCCCGGCCTGGCGCAGCGATGAAGTTCGAGATGGTGAGCGTCTGCGACACGGTGAACTGCACGGCTCCGCCGCCCGCCGCTCCTGTCGTGCTGAGCGTGCTGGTTCCCGTCACGCCGTCGCCACCATTGCAGCCACCGCGCAGCGGAATGAGCGTGGTCTGCCCATTCGCCAGGCCCGGCGTTCCGCGCCCGGTGCCGTTCACCTGGTTTCCGCCGTTGCCACCCGGTGAGCCGAAGCTTCCACCTGCGCCGCCGCCCTTCACCGTCGCCGCGACCTGCCCGCTGCACGCAGTCGACGTGCCTCCGCCGTTGTTCGCGGTGACCGGACCTTCGATGTCTGCGTTGCCCACCACCGCGAAGATGACGGGCTTGTCTCCGCTGATGATCAACGTGCTGTTGCTGCGGAGCCGGAAGCCGCTGTAGCGAATGAGCACCGTCGCCTGACCACCGGCCGGCGTGAACACCTTCGTCGGCGGAGCACCCAGACACCCGCTCAACGTCGGCGTCGCGCCCGTGGTGTCGATGGTCGCGTTGCAGTTGTTGATGTCGGGGTTCGGGCCCGCGTCGGGCAAATCAGCGTCGACGAAGTTGCTGGTCGTGAAGGGGAACACCGCGGTCGGCGTGACGTTGCAGGCGAACGCCATGTCACACGTCGCCGCGCCCATGCCTGCACCCGCGTCGCAGGGCAGACCGGTGCGCGCGTTGAAGTCGCAGCCGCCGCCCGCATCACACGTTCCTGCGAAGACGTGGCACTGCGTCGGCGCAGCGCAGTTCACCTGCTGGCCCGCACACCCACCGTCGCCGTCGCACGCGTCGTTGATGGTGCAGTTGTTGTTGTCGCTGCAGGTGCCGACGCCCGCTCCGGCATCGAGCGGAGGGAAGCTGCACATGCCCGACGGTTCTCCGCACGAGCCCGCCGCGCGACACGTCGGAGGCGTTCCACACGTCATCGTCGGCCCCTGCACACACGCGCCGTTCATGCACGTGCCCGGTGAGGTGCACATCAACCCGTCGTCGCACGCGCCCGTCATGTTGAGGAACACGCACACGCCCGAGTCGGGCTGGCACACGCCGTTGCCCTGACACTGCGGTTCGGTCGGAGTGCACACCGTCATCGTCGACGGCGCACCACAGCCACCATCGCCCTGACACGTCTCGCCGCCTGTGCAGAGGTTCTGGTCGTTGCACGCCATCGCCGCGCAGAGTGGATCGAAGCAATCGACCTTGAAGTCGCCGTTGTTGTCGACGCCGTCGAGGCAGTTCTCGTTCGGGCCCACGCACACGCCGCCCGTGCAGACGTTCTGCCCGCCGCAGTTCATGTTCATGCAGCTCGGGTTCGCACAGTCGAGCAACGTGAGCGGGTCGCAGTCGTTGTCATTCGCGTCGCCGCACAGCTCAGGCGCGCCCGGGTACACCGTGGGGTCGGTGTCGAGGCAGTCGAGCGACGCCGGCACTCCGTCCATGTCCATGTCGATGCCCGCGTCGGTGCCCGCATCCGTTCCTGCGTCGACGCCAGCGTCAGCGCCTGCATCCGTTCCCGCATCCGCGCCTGCGTCGTTGCCGCCGTCCTGCTCCGGAGGCCCGAGCGTCAGCGTCACCATCGTCGGTGGATTCGCGAACTCAGCCGATTGCTCGACGCTGTTCTCGCCCGAGCTCATGGTGCAGTCGAGGTCGAGGAAGCCGTGCGCCTGCACCTTCACCGGGTTCTTCAGACCGGTCGGCACCGCGCCAACCTTGAGCGACATCATTCCCGTCTCGGGTCGCATCTCTTCGGAGGTACGGGTCACCGTGCCGTCGCTGGCCGTGACCGTCACGCACTTCGCCTTCACTCCGCTGCGGAGCTGTACGGTGATCAACATCGCGCCGTCATTCGACGGGGTGGAGCACGCCGCGCCCAATACGACCGCGCAGAACACCAGTGCCGCAGCAATCCGGTTCATGTGCATCGGGTCCTCGGGTGGGGAGCGAAGACTGACATCTGTCCGGTGTACGCCGGAAGCCCGGTTTACGCCGGTGCCGTCGAAGTCGAAGTCGCTTCCGCTGGTGGTGTGCCCGGCACGGTGGTCGGCAGGTCTTCGCCCTGGAACTCGGAGCGAATCTTCCCCGCGAGAAACAGGAACGGGAACGAGACGAAGAGCCCCGCGAAGCCGAGCAGGTGCTCCCACGCGATGAGCGAGAGGATGAGCACGAACCCCGGCAACGCCACGTGTCGCGCCGTGAGCCGGGGGTTCAAGTAGTACGACTCGATCTTGTGGAGCACGAAGGTGAGGCCGACGAAGAGCGCCACGCCGAGCCAGCCCTTCACCTGGTACGCGAGAATCACCAGCACTGCGCCGCTGATGAGGTTGCCCACCACGGGAATCAGACCGGCGACGAAGATGAGCACCATCAACGCGGCGACGCGCGGCACACCGATGAGCAACAACACCGGCAACGTCAGCACCGCGTTGCACGCCGCCACCACCAGCTGCACCTGCACCGTGAGGCTCACCGATTCCGCGAGGTGTTCGCCCCAGCGCACCAGCGTGCCGAAGAGTGTTCCCGGTTCGAGTGAGTTGCGGAACGCGCGAATGCGCTCTTCGTCGAGGAAGTAGACGATGGCGAGAATGAGCCCGATGAGCGCCATCAAGAAGCCGCGCCCGATGGCGGCCGCCGAGCGCGCCACGTCAGCGGCGTAGTGTTCGGCCGACGCCGCGAGGTCTTCTGAATCGGGCAAGTGTTCCTGCAGCGTCGCGTACCAGGGGTGTTCGCGCAGCGCGGCCATGCGCTGCGGCAGCGTGTCGCGCGTGTCGACCATCAGTTTCTTCAAGCGGCCCGCTGACACGAAGCCGCCGATGCCCAGCAGCAGCGCGGCGACCGCCAACACGGCCAGCAGCGACCACACCCGTTTCCACTTGAAGCGTCTCGACAGGAAACCCGCGGTGAAGAACAGCCCGCGCTCGAAGGTGACGAAGAACACCAGCATCAGCGCGAGGTGGCGGAAGCCGACCAGCAGCGCGGCGAAGAGCGACAACGCCAGCGCGCGGCGCGCGGTCTTCTCGGCAAAGAACGTCGCGATGCGATCACCGGGGCTCAGCATTCTTCTTGTAGCTTCGACCCGATGGGCACTGCGGGCGACTTTTCGGTACCTCGCTACAGGCGGCTACGGGCGTGGACCGCGCTCGTGCTGGGCGGCCTGTTCTTCGCGTCGGCGCTCGGGCTCGTGGCGGGGCTGATTGGCTCGGGTGTTCTCGTCGGCTCGCTGGCCTCGAGGTACATGCGCGGCTCGGGCCTCGTGCTCGGCTGGTTGCTCGCCATCGCCCTCTTCATCGCGGCCGCGGTGGTCGCCGTGTCGCTGTGGCCGAAGCGCGTGAAGTTCAAACCGCCGGGGCCCGAGCTGAAGCGCGACCTGCACCCCGCGCTCTTCAAGGAAATCGATCGCGTCGCCGCGCGCTGTGACGTCGCGCCGCCGAAACACGTCTACCTCGCGCCCGACGTCAACGCGTTCGTCGCCGACGTCGGAGGCTTCGCCGGTCTCTTCTCCACCCGCGTGCTCGGCGTCGGTCTGCCGTTGCTCCACTGTCTGTCGCGCGCCGAATTTCGCTCGGTGCTGGCGCACGAGTTCGGTCACTTCGCGGGCGGCGACACGCGCATCGGCGGTTGGGTGTTCCGCACCCGCACGGCCATCGGCGCGCTGGTCGAGAACCTCGCCGCCGCCGCCGAGACGACCGCGGCGAGCGGTGATGGCGCGTTCCTGGCCCTCTTCTTCGCGGCGCTGCGCGTACCGTTCGTGGCCTTCGGCAATTTCTACCTGCGCTTCTCGCTCGCGCTCTCTCGCGCGCAGGAACTCGGCGCCGACGCGCAGGCCGCGCAGCTCGAAGGCGTCGACGTGCTCGTCCGCTCGCTCACCCGCGTGCGCGCCGCGGCCATCGGCTTCGACGGCTACATGCGCAGTGAGGTCGTGCCGCTGCTCGAGCAGGGCGTTCTGCCGCCCATCGGCCCCGGGCTCTCCCGCTTTCTCGAAGCACCCGGTGTGTCCGAGCACCTCTCGCGCATCAGCCAGGCGATGGACGACGAGCCCGAGCACGCGCTCGATTCACACCCGCCGCTCGTCACCCGCATCGCCCACGCGCGCGGGCTGCGGCTCGGCCCCCATCGCGGCAACCCGCAGGCCGAAGGGCCGGCGTTCGAGCTCGTCACTCACCTCTCCGAGCTGGAGCTGTTGCTCGCCGAGCCGTGGGTCGTCGCTTCACCGCATCGCACCGGCACCGGCTTGAAGCGCACCAGCTGGGAAAACGTCGGCCCCGCCCTCGAGCGCGGCTGGCGTGCACGCGCCCACGATTTGGCGCCGGCGCTGTCGGGTGTGTCTCCGCGTTCACTCCCGCGCGACGCGGAGCGGCTTCGCCCGTACCTCGCGCGCCTGCTCGGCGACCGCGCGAAGTACCTCTCTCCCGAGCGCGTGTCGTTGCTCGCCGCGAGCGCGTTCTCGGAAGTCGTGACGGTGCTGCTGCTCGACGCGGGCTTCTCGCTGGAATCGAGCCCCGGCGTGGCGGTGAAGGTCGTTCGCGGTGACGAGACCTACGAGCCGGTGCGGCTGCTGCGCGAGTGGCTCTTCGAGGGCAAAGACGAAGCGTGGCTCGCGATGTGGGAATCCGCCGGTCTCGCCGACGCCGAGTTCACGTCCATCGTGCGCGAAGAAGAAGCGGCGGTCGCCGATGTCTGACGAGAAGGAACTGCGTGCCGCGCTCGAGAAGGCACAGCACGACAACAAGCTCCTCACCGGTCAGCTCGCCGAGCTGCGCGCGTTCGACCCGAAAGAACTGCTCGATCGCATTCACACGCTCGAGAAAGAAAGCGCTGAGCTTCGCGCGCGACTCGAGACGGCAGACCTCGTGCGCGCCGACTGGGACGCGCGAGTGCGAGGGTTGCGACGGGAGCTCGACATCGCGCGCGCCGAGCAGGACCGCCTGCGCAACCTGCTCGAGAACGAACGACTCAGCCGCTGAAACCAAAAGCAAACGGCCGAGCCCCGCGAAGGAGCCCGGCCGTTGATCAGCAACAACCCAAAGGAGCGACTTACCCGCCGTCGCCCGCGTCCGGGTTGCCCGCGTCGGTGGTCATGCCGGCGTCGGTGCCCGCATCCATGTCCGTGCCGCCGTCACCCGTGCTCGCCGGCCAACGACCCATCCAGCTCAAGGTCGCGACGTTGATGCAGGCCGGGTTGGTCGCCGCCACGTCGGGGTCCGGAGTGAAGTTCCACTCGACGAACTTGATGCCCGTGCCGGTGCCTTCGAAGCGACCCGTCGCCGCGACGCGCGTTCCGGTGGTGTAGCTGAGGCTGCCTTCCGTGGCGAAGAACTCCTTCGCGCAGTTGTCGGCCATGTTGTCGCACGCCTGCTCGATGACGAGGCAGCCCTCGCACGTCTTGTAGTTCATCGAGCTGGTGAGCGAGTAGGCGTACGGGAACGGAGGAACCGTCATTCCGTACCAGAGCTCGATGAACATGAAGTCGAACTTGCCGTTGGTCGCGCTCGGCTTGCCGATGATCGCCTGGTGGTAGTTGTTGTTGCCCGAGCCACCCGGCGGAACGAACTTCGCCTGGAGGTTGACGGCCTGCGACCAATCGTCCGTGGTGCAACCGCCGGTGCCGCCGCCCGTCGTTCCGCCGCCGGTCGTGCCACCGCCCGTGCCGCCGCCGGTCGTACCGCCGCCCGTGCCGCCGCCCGTCGTGCCGCCGCCGGTCGTGCCGCCGCCGGTGATGCCGCCACCGGTGCCGCCGCCCGTGCCGCCGTCTTTGCCCGTCATGGTGCCGCAGTTGAAGAAGAAGACAGTCGTGGCAACCGCCGCGACGAGGAGAATTGAACGCTTCATGCGATGAGGACCTTTCGTGACCAGGAACGAAGGGTCGTGCGCGTAGCACTACTCCCGCTGCTGCGAAAGCCACTGATCAGCGAATGTCGCCGCGCTGCTGCCCGGTGCTTCGGCACGCACTTCTTCCATCAACGCACGGCCTTCGGCGGGCTTCTTCAGCTTCTCCGCGAGCAGCCGCGCGAGCATCACCTTCGCGCGCACTCGCTGCTCCAGCGGAGCGTCGGCTTTGGTGCTCGCCGTGCGGAACGCCAGCTCTGCCGATTCGAAGTCGATGTGCGACGCGGCGCTTTGACCCAACCACAGCAGCTCGTCGACGGTGAGAAACGGAGCGGCCGACAACCCCGTCGCGCGGAAACCATCGAGCGCGGCGTCGGTCTGCTGTGCCGCAATCGCCTGGCGAATGCTCGCGGTGGCCTGCTCGCCGTGCTCGGGCAACAACGCCACGTCGAGCGGAGCGACGTCAGGCGGCTTCTCGCTGTGCGGGTCGAGCTCCAGCGCGGCGAAGCGGTCGCCCGCGGTCGCGTTGTGAAACGCCAGCGCCGGCTGCGCTTCGGGTTCGAGCTCGATGGCTTCGCGCGTGCGCTCGGGCTTCTTCGCCTCGGGCACGCGGCCGCGCGGAGGCGTGTCCTTGAGAATCGCCTCGAAGCCCTCGAGCTTGTCGCCCCACCCGAAGATGCCGCCGTGCAGAAAGAGCACGATGCCTGCGAGCCGCGCGCCGACGAACGGCGCGTACGAGGCGGCCATGTGCGCCATCACGCCGCCGAGCACCGGCACCAGCACCACGCGGTCGATGAACACCGCGAGGAGGAACGTGACGACCCACGCCACCAGCACGCCGAACAGCCCCATCACGTAGACGCCGTAGTCCTTGCCCATCGCCGCCGACGCTCGCAGCACGCGCAGCGGGTTCATCATGTCGACGAACGACGCTCCGGTCGCCGCGCCGATGTACGCGGTCGGGCTCCAGAGAATGGTGATGGCCGCCGCGACCCACAACAGCCACGGCCGGTGCGTGTAGTTCGCGAACAGCGCGCCGCCCCACGCCGGCACCATCGCCACCACGAAGCGGAACAGCGGACCGAAGACCGACGTCACCGGGTCCTGAAAGTCAGACAGCTCGAGGTGGTCTTTGCCCGACGCCGTCGAGCGCGTGAGACCGAAGAGCGAACCAATCAGCACGCCCCAGCCGATGACCACACCGAGCGCTCCGAGGAACGACACGAACCACAACCACAACGACAGGCCGAACCACGCCGCGAGCCCTTCGAACGACGTGAAGGGAAACGTGAAGGCACCCGGCACGCGCGAGAGCAGCGAACCCGCGTCGGCCTTCTTGCGAATCAGTTCTTCAGCCAGCTCGCCGCACAGCGCGCACACCACGACGGTCGCGGGGTAGACGATTTTTTCGGCCGCGCAGTCGGGGCACAGGTTCTGGTGACAGCCCGTGCATTCCCACCCGGCGATGGCGCCGTGCGCGGTGCACGTCAGCAGCTGCGGGCCCTTCTTCTTCGAGGCCGAAGCCGAAGCCGACGCCGCTTTCGCGGGCTCGTTCATCGGGTGGTCTTGATGTCGGGGGTCTTGCCGGTCCCCGCGCCGGTCGGTGGTTTCACCACCACCGGCTTCTTCTTCAGAGGCACGGCGAGCACGCTGCCGGTCATGTCGGTGAGCGTCTCGTCACGATTTTCGTAGCCCTCGAGCGAGAGCCGCACCGCCACCGGCAGCTTCACCTTCTCGATGTTCGCGGTGAACGGCGTCTTGCCGACGTTCACGCCGGCCAGCTCAACCGTTGCGCCGGTGGGGTCTGACTCGATGCGGAACACGAGCGGAGCGGGCGCGGGCGTCTGAGCACCGCCACCCGTGGTGGGGTTGGGGTTGGTCGGCACTTCGAGGGGCGGAGAGCGAAACGCGAAATACCCACCGACTCCGAGCGCGACGACCAGCGCCAGCGCGCCGACGAGCTTGCCGGTGCTGAAGCCACCTTGAGTCGGCGGCGGCAGCGCCTGCGTGACGGGGCCGCCGGTGAGCTGCGTGCCCTGCGCCACCGTGACCTGGCCCTTGTCGGCGACCGTCTGCCCGCCGCTGTTGGGAGGCGCGTTCGACTTCGAGAGCCCGCCCACGTCGAGGTCGGTGAGCCCCGAGTCTTCTTCGAAGAAGCGCGGGTCGGCTTCCTTCGCGATGCGCTCGGCGTACAGCTCCTGCATGAAGGCCGAGAGCACCGATGATGAGGTGGGAATCGCGTTCTGCAGCGCGAAGTCTTCGAGCGCGTTGCGGAACTCGGCGGCGTCGGCGAAGCGGTCTTCGCGATTCTTCGCGAGCGCCTTGAGCGTGATGGGGTCGAGCCCTGCGGGCACCGACGGCTCGACGCTCGAGGGCGCGGGCACCTGGCACGCGCGCACCAGCCGCTGCGTGGCGATGTCGTTCTCGCCCTTGAAGAGGCGGCGACCGGTGAGCTGTTCCCACAGCACGATGCCGATGGCGAACACGTCGCTGCGCGCGTCGAGCTCTTCGCCGGTGGCCTGCTCCGGCGACATGTACGGGAACTTGCCCTTCAAGATGCCGGTGGCGGTGTGTTGGGCGCGACCGGCGGCCTTCGCCACGCCGAAGTCGATGAGCTTCACCGAGCCGTCGAAGCCGACCAGCACGTTCTGCGGCGACACGTCGCGGTGCACGAGGTTGAGCGGAGTGCCCTTCGCGTCACGCGCCTTGTGCGCGAAGTCGAGGCCCGCCGCCGCGTCGGCGATGATGCGAATGATGACTCCGATGGGGATGCCCTTGCCGACGGCGGCCGCGCGCTTCTCGATGCGGCGCATGTCTTCGCCGGCCACGTATTCCATCTCGATGTAGTGGACGCCGTTCTCGACGCCGAACTCGTTGATGCGCGCGATGTTCGGGTGGTCGAGGCGCATGGTGATCTTCGCCTCGTCGCGGAACATGGTGAAGAACTCTTCGTCTTCGACCAGGTGCGGGAGGATGCGCTTGATGACGACGCGCTTCTCGAAGTCGTCCTGACCCTTCTTGGCGAGCAGCACCTGACCCATGCCGCCCGAGGCGATCTTCTTCAGCAGCTGATAGCGCCCGAAGGGGATGCCCATGGAGAGGAACACACTCTACCCGCGGCACCGGTTCCCGCCTCGTTCTTCTTGGTAGGGTGCGCGCCGATGAAAGTCTCGAGCATGCTGGGGCTGTCGATTGGCTGGGCGCTCACCGCACTCGCCGTCGCCATCGACGTCGGCAGCGAAGACCCGCTCTTCTGGCCCGCGCTGGCGATGACCGTGCCCTCGGTGGTCGGCATCGGCGGCGTGTTGCGCTCGCTGCGTCAGAAGCCCGAGCCGCTGCAGGGCGTGCGCGTCATCGGCTTTGCCTTCGTCGGCGGGCTGCTCGTCACCCTCGCGGTGCTGGCCATCATCGCCGGGCTGTTCTGGAACAAGCCGCCGCCGGGCGAGGGCGAGGAGCCGACCGTGAATGGTCAGCTCGTCGACCAGCAGTAATCACCGCGCGTCTTCGAGGTCCTTCCGCAGGCTCAGCGCGTCGGGGTTGTTCGGCTCGAGCTTCAGCAGCTGATCAGCCGCGGCGCGCGCTTCGTCGAAGTGGCCTCGCGCCGCCTGCGTCGTGGCGAGTTGAAACCACGTGCGGCTCTGCTTCGGGTCGAGCGTCGCCGCGCGCGTCAGCCACGTCGCCGCTTCGTCGAACGCGGAGCGCTTCTTGAGCGCCAGCCCGAGGTTGAACGCCATCAACGCGTCGTCGGGAGCACGCCGCGCGCCCTCGAAGAACACCTTCTCCGCGCCCGCCGGGTCACCACTGCGCGCCAACGCGGTGCCGAGATTCAAGCGCAGCGCGTTGCGGGTCGGGTCGAGCTCCAGCGCCTTGCGCGAGGCCGTGATGCAGCCCGTGAAGTCCTGCTGCGCGAGCGCGACGCCGCTGAGCGCTTCCCACGCCTCCGCGCTGACGGGCGCAAACTTCACCGCGCACTCCAGCGCCGTGCGCGCTTCGCCGAGCAGCTGCGGTTGCTTCGCCGCCTGCTTCCCGAGCGCCAGACAGCTCGCGCCATCGTGTGGATCAGCGAGGAACGCCGCGCGCAAATGGTCGAGCGCTTCTTGCTGTCGGCCGTCGCGCGCCAGCGCTTCACCGACCACCCGCTGCCCGGTGGCGTACGAGGGGTCGAGCGCGATGGCGGTCTCGAACACGTCACGTGAGAACGACGGGCCCGGGCCGTTCACCGAGGTGAGCACCCACAGCGCGACACCCGCGAGCGCGAACGCCACCAGCTGGTAGTGCGCGTACGAGAGCAGGCGTCTCACAGGTTCACCCGCACCTGCTCGCGGCGCACGCGCCAGAGGAACGAATCGAAATAGTAGTGCGTCAGCGCCACCGCGCTGCCCAGGCGCGTGAAGAGCAGCCCTTCGCCTTCACCCTGAAACGCGAACGCCACCACGCCGATGAAAGTGCCGATGCCGAGGAAATAGAGGTACGGCTTCGGCGTCGCGAACAACGCGCGCATCGGTGACGTGAGCTCGCCCGGCTTCTGCTGCGCGCGGCGCCGGTTGAAGTGCCACACCAGCACCACGTACTGCACCGAGTGGTAGACCTTCTCGTGGCAGCTCAAGAGGAACACGTTGGTCGTCACGTTCATCAACAGATGGCCCGCGGTGAGCAGCACCAGGAACACCTGCTTGCCGACGCTGAACGTGCCTTCCTTGCGGCGCTGGCGTTGCTCGAGCGCGTAGCGGGTGAGCGCCACCGTGAGCACCGTCAGCGCCACCGCGCGCAGCGCCCACACGAACTCCACGCTGGCCGGCACGGGAATCGAGACGGTGCGCAGCAGATTCAAGAACGGCGCGAGCAGGCCCTGGTTGAAGCTCATCAACGCGAGCGCCGACGAGAAGAGCAGGGTGAGCTCGGTGAAGCCCTTGCTGCCCTTCGCTCCGGCGCGCGCGTCGTAGAGGCGCGTGAAGCCGTAGTTCTGCATCACGGCGTGAAAGCGGTCCCACAGATAGATGAGGACCGCGAGCACCTCGGGCCGTCCGCGCGTGGCGAGCGCGACGACGGCGAACAGCACCGGGAAGAGGAGGATGCTCGTGCGGTGGGTCTTGAACTCCTCGCGATCGAGGAACGCGCGCATCCACGTCGGCGCGTAGTGCCCGACGGTGAGCACCAGGTTGAACCACACGAAGAGCGTCAGCGGCGCGACCACCCGGCCGAGCGCCAGCACCACCACCGCGGAAGCGAGCGTCAGCCCCGAGTAGAAGACGAGGTCGTGCGCGGGGCTGATCAGCCAACCGCGCGAGGCGGGCTGCTCAATAGCCACCGTCCGCCGTCTCAGTCTCGCGGCGGTACCCCTCGCGAACGGGCGCGCCGGGAATGGTCAGGATGCGCTCTCCGGCGTCGGCAGCCGCCACCGCCTGCGGCGGCGCAGGAGGCGTGTTCACCTTCTCGACGCGCGGCGCGGTCTTCGTGACCGAGCCCCACAGGCCCGACGCCTTCAAGAACACGTAGCTCGTCTCGGCGTTCGGCGTGTTGAAGCGCGCACACGCCGGCTCGTTCTTCGCCAGCTGCGAGCTCGCTGCGCCTCCGTCGGGGCCGGTGGTGTCGGGGCCCTTCGAGAAACAGCTGCCGAACGCCTTCAGGAAGTCGGCCTCGCTCATGCCGAAGAAGGGCTCCTCGGGGCCGGCGTCGACGTCGCTCGCGGGCGTCGGAGGCGGCGCGGGCGCGGCCACGGTGGGAAACGGCGGAGCGACGGGGTTGGGCGGAGCTGCCACCACCACCTTCTTCTTCGCGTCGATTTCGCTCTGCACGCGCTGCTGCTCGGCGGCGAGCTTGTCGGCGAGCGCGATGGCCTGCGCGTATTCCTTCGAGTCGGCCGGAGCGCCGCGCAGCGACGCGATGAGTCCGTTCATCTCGTCGCTCACGTAGGCGTCGTCGCCGTCACGCGCGATGGCGATCTGCTGTTGAGCGTCGAGCGTGTAGTAGGTGTCCCAGCGCTTCTTGCGGCAACCTTCGAGCAGCGCGGCGGACAACAGACACACCACGAGCAGCGACACGGTGCGAGTCATGGGCTCGCGAACTTCACCCCGCGAGCCGCCTTGCGCAAGTTGGTGACCGCGCCCCTCGCAAAAAGTGCGGAGTGGCTGTCGCACATCGACCCAACCTTCGAAGTTCACACGCTGGCGCTGATCGAATGGTTCTTGCTTGGCTGCGACCCCATGCGTGTGTCCCGGCGAGGTGTGAGCATTCTCGAAGTGATGATGGCGATGGTGGTGTTGGCCATCGCGCTCGTCGGTTCGCTGGCGGCGCTGCAGCGTGGCTTGACCGAGTCGCGGCTGGGTCAGAACCGGCAGCAGAAGGTGATGCTGGCCGACGCAACGCTCCAACGGCAACGGCTGATGGACAAGACCACTTTCTTCAACTCGACCATCGAGCCCGACTCGTCGACTCGCTTCGCGGGCCCGGGCTTCAACGCGCGCCCCGGCCTCGACATCACCACCCAGGCGGTCGGCACGGGCGTGTGGGTGGTCGACCCGACGACCAGCGCAGACCCGAATGACCTGAGCCAGGGTGCGTATTTCAACGTGCTGCCCGACGGCACCATCACTCGCGCGGCCGTAACGCCCGGGACCAAGTGCAACCTGGTGCCCATCAACACCGTGTGCCGCGAGATGTACACCCACCAGGGCCTGCCCTTCGGAGCGACCGACGTGATGGGAGCAGGCCGCCTGCCTGCGGGAACCAACGTGGCGACCACCTGGGTTCGCATCACCCGTCGCATGGCCACCAATCAACCCGCTGAAGTCGACATCATCATGTCGCAGGTCCTCGTCCAATGAGTCGTCGAGCTCTTCGTTCTCACCGCGGCATGACGTTGCTCGAGGTGATGGTCGCCGCGCTGCTGCTGGTGGCGGTGATGGCGGTCGCCATGCAGGTCGTCGGCGTCGGCGTGCGTGTCGCTCGGCAGAACGAGCAGACCACCAACACCAACGACTCGGCGCGCCTCGCGGCCGAGGTGATGCTGCGTGACATCCGCATCGCCGGCTCGATGCAGGGCATCTTCATGAGCGACGGTGCGACGGGGCGGTTGATCAACCCCATGTTCACCGAGGCCGGCCCCAACGGCACCGACGCGCTGTGGGTGGTGACGCCGTCGCCGCGCGCGATGCAGACCGACTGCACCAAGGTCGGCTCCGGCGTGGTGGTGGCGACGGCGAGCGGGTCGGGCCCCATCGCGGTGAACTGCACCGCTCCCCTGGTCGGGGCGGGGAACCTGCTGGTCACCAACTTCAGCCGCTCGGCGCTCATCACCCCGAGCTCGTTGACGGCGACGTCGGTCACCTTCAGCGAAGGCGGCATTCAGAACTACGGCCCGTACCCTGAGAAGGGCGGCATGCTGAAGGGCGACATGGTGTTGCCGGTGCAGGTGGTTCGCTACTCGGTGTCCATCGTCGCGCCGTGCTCGGCGACCCGCCCGTGTCTGCTGCGGCAGGTCGGCAACGTCACGACCAACCCGGCCGCGCCGTTCACCATTCCGGCCGGCGCTCGCACCGACCGCTACAACGACATCGAGGACCTCCAGATCGCCTGGGGCAGCGGCACGCCGGTCACGTTCAACAGCGGCCACTCGCCCCTGTACAACCCGGCGACTGCCTACACCGCGATGCGCATCAACGTGGTGGGCGTCAGCCCATTGCCGATTCGTGGTGAGAACGGCGCGCTGATGGCGCTCACGCCGGTGACGGTGGAAGACCACGCGCCGGCGCCGGTGGTCGATGGCTACCGCCGCAGCGTGTATCGCCGCCGCGTCGAACTGCTGAACAACGGAGCACTCAATCTATGAAGGCAACCCAGGCAACTCTCCGCGGGCGACGCGGCTTCGCCATGCTGGCGGCGATCATGATCATGTCGCTGCTGGCCATCATCTCCATCGCGGTGCTCACCAGCGCCGGGGCAGGGCGCCGTCGCGCCATTCGCTACACGCGCACCGAGGTTCGCGAGAACTGCGCGCAGGCCGGCCTCAACTACGCGCGCGGCTACTTCGCGAACAACTTCGGGAACTGGGGTGCGTACCTGAACGCTCCGACCAAATACAACCCGATGTTCCCCTCTGGCTCGTCGAGCTCGTGGGCCAAGGCCGCCGGGTCGAACGACCTGAACCGCGCCGCCGTCATCAGCGCGGTCAACACCACGAACCCCGAGCTGCTGGTCGATCTCGACGCCGACGCGAACCCCGACGTCTACATCTTCATTCGCGACAACTTCGACGAGTTCCCGCCGGCGCTGCCCGACTTCACGACCGACAACGACCAGAACGTCATCGTCGGAGCGATCTGCATCTCGCAGACGATGGCTCCGCGCCGTGAGAACAACACGATTGACCAGGACGCGCTGCTGGCCGAATCGCTGCTCGGGTACAACATGCAGGGCAACGCCTACAGCGGCCAGGCGCTCGGCGGCAGCGGCACCGGCAACCGCAACAACTGAGTCAGTACTCGAAGCAGTAGAGGCGCGCGGTCTGGTCGCACCCGACGTACTGCGCGGCCAGCCAGTTGCCGGCATCACCCGACCAGCCGACCGAGCCCAGTCGCGTCATCGACGACGCCTGCCATTGGTCGCAGTCGACTCCGTCAGCGGTACCCACGAAGTCGACGCCGCTCCACACGATCGAGTTGGGCACGATGGTGCCGTGTTCCGAGCGGGAAATAGGCACCTCAGGCGGAGCCGAGAGACGTGCCGCGGTCCGGAAGACGGTCGTGCTGGTGCCGACGAGCGTGTACGGCGTCGCGCCTTCGAGCCGCCGGAACGGTTCGTCGTTGGCGCCGATGAGCGCCATCCAACGCCCGCCGAGCCCGGCATCGGTGGCGGCGGCGGTGCACAGCGCGTCTCCCGCTTGAATGGGGTTGGTGATGCCTGCGGCAGTTCTCAAATCGCCGGTCCACACCGTCGAGGTGACGAACACGCGTGGGTTCATCGAGCGCGGCCCGGCGTCGATGCCGGCGTCTGCAGTGCCGCCACCGGTCGCGCCACCGCCGCCCGTCCCAGCGCCGCCGCCGGTCGCAGCACCGCCGCCCGTCGCAGCACCGCCGCCCGTTGCAGCACCGCCGCCGGTCGCAGCACCGCCGCCCGTCGCAGCACCGCCGCCGGTCGCAGCACCGCCGCCCGTCGCAGCACCGCCGCCGGTCGCAGCGCCGCCGCCCGTCGCAGCACCACCGCCCGTCGCAGCACCACCGCCCGTCGCAGCACCGCCGCCCGTCGCAGCGCCGCCGCCGGTCGCAGCACCACCGCCGGTCGCAGCACCACCGCCCGTCGCAGCACCGCCGCCCGTCGCAGCACCACCGCCCGTCGCAGCACCGCCGCCCGTCGCAGCACCACCACCCGTCGCAGCACCGCCACCCGTCGCAGCACCGCCGCCGGTCGCAGTACCGCCACCGGTTGCTCCGCCGCCCGTTCCGCCGCCGCCTCCACTCGTCGAGGTGCGGCAGATGCCCGACATGCAGCTACGGCCCGAGAGGCAGGGCGAGCACTCAGCGCCGCTGGCTCCACACGAGTCGTCGGTGGTGCCGGCGAGGCAGCTTCCGGTGGGCGAACAGCAGCCCTGGCAGGTCGCCTCGCACGGCTGCGCGCAAGACGCCAAAAGAACGCCCGAGAACAGGAGCACCAGCACTCGCATGGGTCGCAACCTTACTCCTCGCGAAGGCTTCGCAAGTTTTGCGAAGAGCGGTGGAACAAAGTGCGATCACGCTCGAAACCGCAGGCGAGGCCGTTGAAACGTGGACTGATCCTCCCGGCGATTCATGGTTCGGATTTTGAAGTACTGGCGCCACCTTCCCGCTGAGAGGTGTGCGCATGCGTCGGACACTGTGGTTGAGCGTCGTGCTGGTCGCAGCAGTGAGCTGGGCGAACCCGCCTCAGACTTTTTCGCAGGGGACACTGATCATCCCCATGCAGGCCAACTTCCAGAACGAGTGCGCGATGGCTTCGGCGTACGGCCTCGTTTGGAAGCTGCTCTTCGAGAACCGTGTGGGTGGCACGTTCTCGGGTCAGCCTGTGACCATCTACTGGGCCATCAACGGCTCGAAGACCTCGACCAACCGCTGCGTGCCGACCAACAAACACGACGGAGCTCAGGACAAGACGGGCGCCGGCATCCTCGCGGGCAAGTCTGGCTGGGACTCGGGCGCGAACAACGATGGCTGCGACTTTTCCATCGTCAACTCGGGGCGCATGCCGGTGGTGCCCGTCGACTACAGCCTCGCAACGTTCCCGGCGACGGGCATCTACCCCAACAACTCCCTTCCCCAGTTCGACACCAGTGGTTCCGGCCAGCCCTCCTACGACAACAACGCACCCAACAACACGGGCAAGGGCCGGCGGCCCGGCGCGCTCGATGACAGCGGCACCTGCGTGCTCGGCGGTGGTGACGCGGCTCCGTGCGGAGCCAGTCGCTTCACCAAGGTGCAGTACTCCGGCGGCGCGTTCATCATCGATTCGTCTGATGCCAAGCGCGTCATGGACGCCATCAACGGTGGGCTCTTTCACCTGGGCCAGCACAAGTCGACCAACAACTCTCAGTGCGGTGGCCTGACGAACAACGGTGCCACCGTCGGAAGCTTCAACGGCAACACGGGAGCGGGTGGCCAGGTGCTGATTCACCAGGCGACCACCAGCTTCGACGCTCCCATCTACAAGCGCATCACCAACACGCCGCCGCGCATCGCGCTGGTCGACTTCGGCGGCGGCACGCTGTCGGTCCTCGGCAATTACCTCACGCGCGCGCAGCTTCAGGGTGACAACAACGGCGAAATCGGCGGTCAGAAGGTGTGCGGCACGCCGGGCTCGGTCGGTGGCGCCACCAACTGCGGCACGGGTACCACGGGTCTCATCTACGACCGCCTCCGCGGCCTCGACGACCTGCTGAGCGTCTCGGGCAACAAGGGCCTCATCAACACCAAGGTGAGCGGCAAGAGCCGGTACAAGGTCATCTGGGCCCCGCACTGGGAACTCGACCAGTCCGACAAGAACGGGTCCTCGGCGACCAACGCCGAGCGCGGCAACGCCCTCGACAACCTCGACTACTTCGGCGACCAGAAGGGCAACGGCATCCTGGCGGAGTGCGCCAGCATCGAAGGGTACGAGGGCAGCAGCGCCGTCACCCAGTACTCGAGCACCGGCCTGAGCAAGTTCATGTTCAACGGCCCGATTCGCCGCAACGGCATGACGCAGACCAAGAACGGCCGAAACTGCACCGACCCCTGGTACTCCGGCTCGGGCATGTGCACCGTGTACGGCGCACCCTCTGACGCCTTTTCGCAGGTCGGCGACTACACGTACACGGTCGGTTCTGGCCACGTCGACGCGTACACGAACGAGACGGACGGCGTGAATGCTCGCAAGGCGAACGTGCGCCGTCTGGCCAGCTCGTGGAGCAACTACCCGAGCGGTTCGGACAACACGGGCAACACCGGTTGGGATTACGCGACCCTTCGCCAGAAGGACGACGACCCGGAAAAGGCGACCGTCATCTACGTCGCCGGTCACAACCTCTCGAACGACCCCGCCGGTACGCGCATCGTGCTCAACACGCTGCTCAACCTCGGCGCTGACCCCATTCCGTCCGACCGCAACTACTCCGGCGCGGTCGGCTTCGTGGACGCCACCAACAGCAACACGCCGACGTTGATCTCGTCCATCTACCAGGTCGTCACCGGCACGCTGCTGCCCGGCGCGACCACGTACGCCAAGGCGACCGGCAAGAACTTCATGTGGCCGTACACGGGCGGCAACCTGCGCATCCGCAACGCGGCGACGCTGGTCGCCGGTCAGAACGAGCTCACCGACTCGGTGATGGCGAACGCCGAGGGCGAGATGCCGCTGCCCAACAACCGCAACCTGTTCACCTACTTCGGTGGCCAGACGACGGTGAACCCGTCGCTGAGCGGTGGTCGCCTGGTGCGCAACAACGTGGCGCAGATGGGCTGGGTGCCCGAGCGCCTCGAGTACGACCGCATCAACACCAACTACTCGAGCATCCCCAACCCCGGCTGTGTCGACGTGCAGAAGTGGGGCGACGTGAAGGACAAGGTCGACGGCAACAACACCCCGGCGATGGAACCGGGAGCCGATGGCTACTGCGACCTGCAGCAGGCGATGCAGTGGTCGAAGGCGTCGCAAGACGTCGACCTCACCACCGGCAAGCACAAGCTGAAGGCCAGCGAGGTGGCGAAGATCACCGCTGAGGCCATCGAGGTGCAGCAGTTCATTCAGCGCGTGCGCGGCTACTGCTTCGCGACCCGCAGCGGTTTGAGCCTGCCCATCATCACCACCGACGAAATCATGAAGCCCACCGACACGGAGTGCACCGACATGGGTGGCTTCGGCGACAACCGCGCGCACATCGGCGGCGCGGTGCGCTCGTCGGCCGCCATCGTTCCTCCGAGCACCAAGTTCACCGACTCGGGCGCGCCTCGCCCGACGGTGGCCTACGTCGGCACCTGGGACGGTCAGCTCCACGCCATCTACGTCGGTGGCGGCGCGGGCTACACGGGTCCCTCCGTGCAGCGCCCGCATCTGAGCGCTGACGCGGTCTGCACCGCGACCGGCACCACGCCCTGCACTGGCGGCGCGGTCAACACCTTCAAGAACAACTGGGGCGCGGGCGCCTTCGTTCCGCCGAACCGCGGCACCGAGCTGTGGTCGTTCATGCCCGCGTCGCAGCTGTTCTGGCTGCGCACCAACTCCGCGATGGTCGACTCGTCGCCGGTGGTGCAGGACGTGTTCATCGACCCGTACGGCACCGGCAAGCGCAGCTGGCACACGGTGCTGGTGGTGTCGGTCGGTGGCACGGGCCGAGAGATCTTCGCGTTCGACGTCACCAACCCGCTCAAGCCCGCCCTGCTGTGGGACGTCGTTGGCAGCGTGTACCAGGTGGGTTCGGACCCCGACTACACGGGCGTCACGCGGTCCGACTTCGACTTGAAGGGCGACGGCGTCTCGCTCGAGTGGGACAACAGCAAGGCCGACTACAAGCTCGACCTCACCGCGACGGACCCGGGTCGCAAGCTTGGCTACCCGTACGACTACACCGACCTCGGAGGCAGCCGCGCGCTCGCCATCGGCCAGATGCGTGAAGGCCTCATTCCGACGTACGCGGTGTACGTGGCGAGCAACAGCTCGAACCGCGGTACGGGCGGCAACGACGCGCAGGGCCGCAACATGTCGAAGTCGCTCAACGTGTTCGCCATCGACATCGAGACCGGTCAGAAAATCTGGCAGTGGCGTCACCCGTACGTCGTCGCCGGCGCGAACTCGCGCAACGCCGACAACACGGTGCCGCCGCCGGTCTCGGTGCTCAACAGCCCCGACGGCGCGGGCGTCGTCTACGCCGGCGACATGGAAGGCCGCATCTGGGAACTCGACGCCAGCACCGGCCGGAACCTCAACGCGACGCGTGACGTGTCGTGCGTCGACGCCGATTGCAACTTCGCGCTCTTCGACACGCGCGGTACGGCGCTCGCGCCGGAGCCCATCACCTCGAACCTCGCCATCGCCAAGGTTCCGTCCACCACCACCGCCAGCACGCCGCTCTTCCCCTACGGCAATGAGCTGGTGATGGTCGTCGGCACCGGCGGCACCAAGTGGGTGCCCGCGACGGTGAGCGGCAACCTGCACACCATTCTCCTCAACAAGGCGCCGCTGCTCTCGCAAGCCGGAGCAGACCGCCGCAAGCCGGTACTCATGGGCGTGGGCAAGAAGCTCGACAACGTGCCTGGTGGCTTCCACGCCACGCAGGTGTGGGACCTCACGTCGGCACGCGCGTCGGTGAGCTCACAGGGGCCGGTCGGCGACCTGGGTGGCGTCGGCCAGAACCCGGTGGGCATGCCCTTCGCGTTCAGCGGCGGTGACCGTGTCTACGGCTTCATCACCATCAGCGGCAACACGGCGTACGTCCCCCTCGTCACGGGCCAGGGTGCTGACCCGCTCGACGTGGTGAAGGACCAGACGGGCAAGTCGCTCTCGATGCCGCTCGGCAACCTGCCGCCCACCACCGCAGCCGCGGTGATGTCGGGCTACAGCTACGCCAACTACGGCGGCCTCGCGGTCTTCGAAGTGCCGAGCGGCGCGTCGAGCGAGGTGTGGGTGGCCGGCGACATGGTGAGCAAGACGGCGATGGAGAAGAACGCGGTCGGCTCGCAGAAGGCCAACGACGGCCGCCGCAACACGGCGCTGTCGACCAACCCGGCCACGCCGTACCGTCTCTACAACGTCGTGCGCCGCTTCTTCAGCCAGCAGTAAACGCGACATCCAGCGGGGGACCTGGTGGCGGCCGAGGTTGGGCCGCCGCCTGCGTTTTTGTTGGTCGCGGCACTCTGCGCGTGCGTACTCGAGCGCGGAGGCACGATGCGATTTCCGCTCATTCTCGTTCTCGCCGTTCTGTCGGCCTGCGACTGTGGAAAGCCGGGTGTCGGTGACGCGGGTCAGGGTGGCGGCTCCACCGGCGGCGGAACGAGCGGAGGTGGCAGCGCAACTGGTGCCGGTGGTGGCTCAGGTGGTTCCGGCGGTGGCGGGGGTGGTGCGTGTGTCGCCGGCGCGAGCGCGCTGATGGTCGCGGCCTCGACGCCCGTCGCCGCGGGCTCGATGGTCACGCTGAGCGCGAGCGCCACGGTGAACGGGCAGAGCACCGACGTCACCTCGAGCGTCACCTTCACCGTCACGCGCGATGACGACTCCCCGCCGGGCACGGTGAGCGGCAACGCGTGGACCACCGCGCCCGGGCTCGGCGGCACGGTGCACGTCACCGCCAGCGACGGCTGCCTGAGCGCGAGCACCGACGTGGTCGTCACGTTCAGCGGCTCCATCAGCACCGGAGATGGTGGCGTCACCACCGGTGACTTCGGCGGCACGGTCGACACCACCACGAGCGCGAGCCTGCCGCGAATCGTGTACCCGCACGACGAGACGCGCTTCCCGCGCAACATCTACAAGGTGCTCTTTCAGTGGCAGCGCGGAGGTCAGCAGCGCTTCCGTCTGACGTTCGCGGGGCCGCGCGCCACGGTCGAGGTCTTCACCGACGGCGTCAGCGCGCTGTGCCCCACCGCGGCGTGCTGGGAAGCCGACGCCGCGGCGTGGCTGGCCATCGCCGGCTCGAACGCGGGCGAAGAAGTGACGCTCACCATCGACGGCACGACGGCTGCGGGCGCGACCGTGTTCCGCGCGGCGCCCATTCGGCTCGGCTTCTCGCGGCGCGACGTGAAGGGCGCCATCTTCTACTGGTCGACGACGTCAGCGGGCGTGCGGCGCGCGACGGTGTCGGACTCCGCGCCCGAGCCGTACGTGGTGGGCAAGCCCGTGGGCTCGCTGCTCAGCGATGGCTCCCGCGTGCAGTGCGTGGCCTGTCACACCGTGTCGCGCAGCGGTCGCAAGTTGTTCGCGGGCACGCAGACCAGCATCGACACCGGCTTGTTCGTCTACGACGTCACGCTCGTCGCGCCGCCGACGCCGGTGCTCACCGAGCAGATTTCGAACCGCAACAAGGGCTTTGGCACCTTCTCGCCCGACGACCAGCGCGTGGTGGCGACGGTGGGCGACCAGCTCGCCGAGTTCGACAGCGTCACCGGCATGCGCTTCGCGACGCTGCCGGTCGCGAAGGGCACCAACCCCGACTGGTCGCCGCTGGGCACCGAGCTGGTGTTCTCGAATCAGGGTGGAGATTCACCGGGGGCCGCGGCGCTCACGGTCATCGAGCGCGTCGACGGCGGCTGGGGCAGCACGCGCACGCTGGTTCCGGTGGTCGGCATGGGCACGTCGCTCTTCCCCAGCTACGCGCCCGACGGTCTGCACATCGCCTACGCGCGCGGCAAGGGAGGCCACGGCGACAAGACGTTCCAGCTGTGGCTCATCGGCTCCGACGGCGGCACCAACACCGAGCTGCTCTCCGCCAATCGCAAGGTGAACAACTGCCTGGGCATCACCTGCGACGCGCTGGGCATGACCAACGGGCAATACGAGAACACCATGCCGACGTGGGCTCCGCCGGGTGACCTCGACTGGGTGGCGTTCAACTCGCAGCGTCCCTACGGCGTGGTGTACCCGAACGGCGGCACGCAGCAGATTCTGGGTCGCCGCGGTCGATCGCTCGAAGGTGGGCCAGCGTCTGCCCGACGGCGGCCTCGTCGACCCGAGCTACCCGGCGTTCCGCTTCGCCTTTCAGGACCTCGCCGAGAACAACCACCGCGCGTTCTGGACGCTCGACGTGCGCCAGGAAGTCGATGCCGGTGCGTGCGTGATGCAGGGCGCGATGTGCTCGCCCAGCTCGGTGTGCTGCGGCGCCAACGTCTGCGTGCAGACCGGCGAGTTCGACTTCACCTGCCAGCCTCCGGGCACCTTCGACGCGGGCCGCATGTGCGTGATGAACGGCGGCAGCTGCGGAGCGATGGACAGCTGCTGCGACCCGGCGGCGCTGTGTGTGGCAAACGACGCGGGCACGAGCACCTGCGAGTCGCAGATCAACTGAGCGCCTGCCGATGCCGGGGTCGGGGCACTTCAAGCGTTGGTGCCCGCGTGCGTGCGCTTTCGAGGTGCAATTCAGCTTCAGCCTCGCGGCTGAAGGTCCCTGGGAGGACTTCCTCTTCACGCACGCACGTGGGCCCATGCAGGAAACCACACCACGCGCGCAGGTCAGGTCTTCAGCTTGTAACCCGTGGCAATCATCTTCCACGCGATGGCGGTGGAGATGAGTGCAAGTCCCACCAACAGCCCGAGCCCGATGGGTGAGCTCTGCTCGAGCCCCAGCATTCCCGCGCGCAGCCCTTCGACCATGTGCACCACGGGGTTGAAGAGGCTGATGGTGCGGAACGGCTCGGGCAGGTGGTGCACGGAGTAGAAGACGCCGCCCAGGAACGTGAGCGGCATCATCAAGAACGTCGGGAAGAAGTTGATCTGCTCGAACTTCTCCGCCCACACACCGGCGATGAGGCCGAGCACGCTGAACACGTAGGAGCTCAGCAGCAGGAAGAGCACCGTGGTGCCGATGTTCACCAGGTGCGCTCCGGTGAAGAAGAGCGCCACCACCCAGGTGAGCAACCCCACGAGCAGCCCGCGCGCCATCGCTCCCGAGATGAAGCCGAGCAGCAGCTCCGCGGGGCCGAGTGGGGCGACCAGCAGGTCGACCAGCGTGTTCTGAATCTTGGTGATGAAGAAGCTCGAGCTCGCGTTCAAGAACGAGTTGTTGGCGATGCCGAGGAACACCAGCCCCGGCACGATGTACTGCACGTACGGAACGCCATCGACCTGCGAGCGCTGCCCGCCGAGCGTCCACGCGAAGACCACGAAGTAGAGCGAGGTGCTGATGAGCGGCTGGAGCACCGTCTGCCCCGGCACGCGCAAGAAGCGACGCACCTCTTTCTCGAACAGCATGCGCGCGCCGGTGGTGTTCATGACTTGAGCACCCGCAGCATCACGTCTTCGAGCTTGGCTGGCTGCATCGCGACATCACCGACCGGAAGCTTCGCGGCGAAGAGCGCCGAGAGAATTTCCGCGGCGCGCGGCGTGCCGGCGCGCTCGATGAACGTGAAGCTGAGCGAGTCGGCCGCGAGCGTGCCGGCCAGACCGCTCGGCAGCGCGGGCACGGGCGCGGTGAACTTCACCGTGAGGCTGCGTTCTCCGAGGCGCTGCATGAGCGAGGTCTTCTCTTCGACCAGCAGCAGCTTGCCGCCGTTGATGACGCCCACGCGATCGGCGAGCTCTTCGGCCTCTTCGAGGTAGTGCGTGGTGAGCACCACCGTCGTGCCTTCGCTCTTCAGCCGGCGCACGTAGTTCCACAGGTCGCGGCGCAGCTCGACGTCGACGCCGGCGGTGGGCTCGTCGAGGAACACCAGCTTCGGTTTGTGCACCAGCGCCTTGGCGATGAGCAGCCGGCGCTTCATGCCGCCCGAGAGCGCGCGCGTTTGCGCGTCGGCCTTGCTGGTGAGCGCCAGCGCGGCGAGCAGTTCGTCGATGCGCTTCTCGTCGCGCTTCTGGCCGAAGTAGCCCTGCTGAATCAGCAGCGCCTCGCGCACGGTGAAGAACGGGTCGAAGTTGATTTCCTGCGGCACGAGCCCGACGTGGTACCGCGGTGAGAGCGAGTCGACGTCGAGGTCGGTGCCGAACAGCACGATGCGGCCGGCGGTCTTCTTCACCAGGCCACACACGCTGCCGATGAGCGTCGTCTTGCCGGCGCCGTTGGGCCCGAGGAGCGCGAAGATTTCGCCGGTCTCGATGCGCAGCGACACCGAGTCGAGCGCGGTCATCTGCTTGAAGCGCTTGGTGAGGCCTTCGACTTCCAGCACGGCGGCCATGCGCGTTGCTTTGTCACCAAACGTCTCGTCGCGAGAACGAAAATGCGTATTCTCCTCCCCAAATGGCTCGACGGGGTGTGCAGGGCGTGGCGGTGCTGGTGGCGTTGGCCCTCGCGCAGCCGGCGTGGGCTGAAGAACCGGTGCTCGTGCCTCACGAACGTGGGGCGCTCACTGGCCTCGGCCTCGCGTTTCTGGCGGCGACCTTGCTCGGCACCGGAGTCGGCATCGCTGGCGTCGCAGGTGCGAGTGACGGGTGGGAGTCGGTGGCCCACTTCGGGCCGATGGCGCCTCCAGAAGGGGAAGCCCCCGCCGCAGCGGCCGCACAGGCGCGCTACTTCTCGGGCATCGCTCAGGCGTCCATCAGCTTCACGCTTGCTGTCGCGGCGCTGGTCGGCAGCATCGTGTGTTTCGTGGTCGACGGAAAACCGGCGGCCGTGAGCTTCGTGCCGACTCCGCAGGGCGGTGCGTTCGCGTTCTCACTCGTCTGGTAGCCAACTCCCTCTCCTTGTGGGGAGAGCAGGCACCGCCGTTCGCGTTCGCTGCGGTTTGGTAACTGCCGCCGACGTTGGAAGACGCGCTGCGGCCCACTAAGGCGCGAGAGATGCGTTTCGCCGTCCTGACGTCGCTGCTGCTGTTCGCTGCGTGTGAGCCTCCGTTCGTCGAGCGCACCACGCAGGTCACCTTCGCGCCGGGTGGCGATTTCTGGTCGGTGCCGTTGCCGAGCGCGCTGCGCAAACAGCAAGACGGCTCGCTCAACCTCGAGCGCTGGCCCGGAGCGCGGCCGCAGTTGGTGAAGATGTGGCTCGAGACCATCGACGCGCGGCTCGGCGACGGGTGGGGCGTCAACGCGGGCGCTTTCTTCCCCGTGGGCGGAGTCGTCGACGCCGCTTCGCTCCCTTCGGCGGCGATGAGCCTCACGGCGGACGCTCCGATTCAGTTCATCGACATCGACCCCGCGTCGCCCGAGTACGGCCGGCGTTTTCCCATCGACTGCAGCTTCACGGCCGAGGCCATCACCTACCGGCCGGCGAACCTGCTGGCGGTCACTCCGGTGCAGGGCTTTCCGCGGCGGGAGAACACGCTCTACGCGGTGGTGCTGTTCGACGGCCTCAAGGACGGCAGCGGTCAGCCGCTCGGTGCTTCACGTGCGTTCTACGACGCGCTCACCGCGGCACAAGGCGCTGACGCGGCGGCGGTCGAGACGCTGAAGCCGCTCGGCGCGTACTTGACGAAAGCGAAGCTGAAGCCGACCAAGGTCATCGGCGCGACGGTGTTCCGCACCATCGACCCCAACGCGACGCTGAAGAAGTTGGCGGCGTGGGTCGAGACGTTGCCGGCGCCGGTGCTCGAGCAGCCGTGGACGCGCGGCGACGAATACCCCGACTACGTGTTGTTCACCGCGCGGTACCAGGTGCCGTTCATTCAGAGCGGGCCGCGGCCGGGCAAGGGTCGCATCGTGTGGAGCGCCGACGGCCAGACGCCCGTGCAGCAGGGCACGCAGTCGGTGCGGCTGTCGGTGGCGATGCCGAAGCGCGCGCTGCCCGCGAGCGGAGTGCCGCTCACCATCTACTTCCACGGCAGCGGCGGCGAGTACCGCGAGGTGATGGACCGCGGGCCGTTGCCGCCGACCGCTCCGCGCAACATGCAGGGTGACCCGCCGCTCGGCTCGGGGCCGTCGGCATGGCTCGCGCGGCGCGGCATCGCGACGATGGGCTTCGACTTTCCGCTCCACGGTGACCGCGACTCGCCGCCCGACACCACGGGCTTGAAGCTGTACGACATCTTCGGCGACGTCGACTCGACGGTGGACAACATGAGCGTCGCGGCGATGGAAGCGGTGTACCTCTCTCGCCTCGCGAGCACCGTCGACCTGCCGCTCGCAGGCGGCGGCACGGCGCGCGTCGATCTCACGCGGCTCACGGCGATGGGCCACTCCATGGGCTCGACGATTGGCATTCCCGTGGCGACCGTGGACCCGCGCATCAAGGGCTACGTGTTCTCCGGCGCGGGCGGGCTGTTGATTGAAGTGGCGACCGAGACGACGTACCCGGTCGAGCTGCGCACCACGCTCGAGCTGCTGCTCGGTTTCCAGAGCGGCGAGCGACTGGAGCGCACGCACCCGCTGCTCCACGCGTTCCAGTCACTGTGGGACTTCACCGACCCGGTGGCGAAGGCGCGGCACGTCGCGCGTGAGCCGTACGAGGGCCAGTTCGCGAAGCCGTATTTCCTGCCGCAGGGTTTGACCGACGGCTACTTCCACCCCGGAGCGCAGGCGGCCGTCGGTGGAGCGCTCGGCACCACGCTGCTCGGCGACGAGGTCGACATGACGCTGCCGCGCACGCTGCGACTCGACGGTCGCGGCACGTCGACCGCCTTCCCGCTGCGCAACAACTTGAACGGAGTCACCGCCGGCACCGTGCAGCTGCAGACACCGTTCGAGCTGGGCCACTTCATCGTGTTCGACGTGGCTGGAGTCGGCTCGCAGGTCGGCTGCTTCCTCGAGAAGGTGGGCTCGAGCGAAGGGCCGGCCATCGTCACGCCGCGCGCGCTCGACGCGGCGTGCGACTGAGCGCGTTCAGTTCTTCGTCTTGATCAGCGTGCCGCTCGAGTCGAACACCAGCTCGCGCTTGCCCTCGGCCGCGGTCACTTCGACTTCGAAGGTCGTCTTGCCGGCCTTCGTCTCGCGCTCGACGAGGTCGACCTTCGCTTTGGCGAACTTCGACGCACGGAACGCAGCCTGCACCGGCGCAGGGAGCTCCTCGAACGCGATGACTTCTTCCTCTGAAAGCACTTCGCCCTTCTCGGACAGGTCGAGCGAGAGCTTGCGGAGGCGCGCGCCGTCCTTCACCTCGAACGACACCTCGTACTGGCCCTTTTCCTTCTCGAAGGTGCGCGCGGTGGCGGTCGGGAAGCGCTGGTTCAGTGCCTCGAGCACGGGTTTGGGAACGTCGGCTTCTCCGACCTTCACTTCCTTGTCGTCGGCGACGGCGAGGAATGAAGCGGTGAGCACGGCGAGCAGGACGAGGCGGTTGGTTTTCATGCGCGCACCGTGGCACGCGCTCCTGAACCGCTCCTGAACGTCACGCGGCGTGACGCAAGCCGCTGACCAGCGCTTCGACCTTCTCGCAGCCCTGCGTGAGCACGTGCGTGAACTGCATCTCGCGCGCGGCCTGGCGGTCGTTCATCGACTTGAACCGCACCACCAGTCGCCACTCGGTCACGTCGGGCTCTGCCGTGGCTTCGGCGAGCGTGATGGTCATCACGTTGCAGTGCGGGCCGGAGCCGTGGTCGAAGTCTGCGCTGCGCCACACCAGACGCTCGGGCGGCTGCACCTCGAGGAACACGTACTGCGCGGGGAATTCGCTGCCGTCGGGAGTGCGCATCACGTGCGACCACAGCCCGCCGGGGCGCACGTCCATCTCGCAGTGCGGGTTGGTGAAGCCGTGGCCGCCGAACCAGCGCTTCACGAACTGAGGCTCGGTGAGCGCCTTCCAGACCACGGCGCGCGGAGCCGAGAAGCGCCGCGTGAGGATGAGGACGGGTTCTCCTTCGGGTGACTCGATTCTCATGGGGCTTTCCTCCGGGTGGACTTCTTCTTCGGTGGGTGCAGCTCGGCGATGACCACTTCGAGCGAGTCGAGGCTGCGTTCCCAGAAGTGGCGGTACGCGTTGAGCCACTTGTCGACCTCACGCAGGGGGCGGGGCTGCAGCTCGAGCACGCGCCACTGCGCATCGCGGGTGCGTGAGATGAGGCCGGCGCGCTCGAGCACCTGCAGGTGCTTGGACACCGCGGCCAGCGACATGTCGAAGGGCTCGGCGAGCTCTCCCACCGGAGCGTTCTTGCGGATGAGGCGGGAGAGGAGCGCGCGCCGCGTCGGGTCGGCGAGCGCGCTCAGGGTGGTGCTGAGGGTGTCGGTCGGCATATTCAACTGATTAGTTGAATACGTTGTTCGTAGTCAACCGATTGGTTGAATACGCTCGGAGTGTTAGGTGGCGCGCATGGCGGTTGCCGACGAAGTGAAGCGCATCTTGAAGCTGACGCAGGGCGACGCCGTGAAGGCGTACGAGCTGGTGCAGGAACAGCTGTCGGTGCTGGTGCTGCGCACGCAGGTGATGCTGTCGCTCTCGGGCATCGTCATCACAGTGACCGGTTTCTCGGGGCGCTCCATCGCGCAGACCAGTGAGCTGGCGCGCGTGCTGGTGTCAGCCGGCATCCTCATCGTGCTGTGCGCCGCGGCGGTGGCCATCGGCGGCGTGCTGCGGCTGCGCTGGCTGACGCAAGAGCTCGAAGACGACATCGAACAGACGCTGGTGCGCATGCTGTCGATCCGCGACGCGAAGTCGAAGTTCCTGTCGGCGGCGCTGGTGCTCTTCGTGGTGGGCTTCGCCTGCTACTGCATAGCGATTGCGCTGATGCTGCTGGCCTCATGACCCCGCGAGGGAGAGGTCGGGGTGAGGGTGGACCTTTGGGGCTGCTCACAACTTGCTGAGCTGCTCCTCGAGCGCAGCGATGCGCTTCTCGCTCACTTGCTGCTTCGGCAACTTCTTCGCGTACTTCACCGCTTCCTCGATGGTCTTCTTCTGCGCGGCCACGTCGCCCTTCTTCGCGAGAATCGACGCCTTGGTGTCGTAGATGCGCAGCTTGCGCGGGCCTTCCTTGCACTTCGTGAGCGCACGCTCGGCAGCGGCGAGCGCGTCGTCGTTCTTGCCGAGCTCGCGGTAGATGACCGCCAGGCGCGCCGAGGGGTTGTAGTCCTTCGGCAGGTCCTTCTCGGACAGCTTGAGCGGCTCGACCATCTTCTCGGCCTGCCCGCTGGCGAGCGCGGCGTTCACGCGGTGCGGGTCGAACACCGCGCGCTCCGCGGGTGACTTCGTCTTCGCAGCCTCGCCGTCGAGGAACGTGAGCCAGTCGGCAGCGAGCTTCTTCGCGCCGTCAGCGTCCTTCGCCGCGCTGCGCTCTTCGACGAGGACCTCGTACAGCCCCGACGTGTCGTCGGGCAGCACGCCACTCAAGGTGAGCGCCTTGCTGCCTTCGCGTACCAGCACGTCGAGCGTCGAGCTCTTCGACTTACCGTCGGGCAGCTCGAGCGCGCAGGCGATGCCCCACGTCAGCCCCGCCACGCGATCGCTCGGTGCGGTCAGCGCCGGCAGCTGCTCGATGACGGTGCGTGCGCACGGCTCGTTCTGCTTCGCGAGGTTCATCGCCGAGAGCATCGAGATGATGGTGCGCGCGTTGAGATCTCCGGCCTGCACCGCGGCCTGGTACTTCTGCGCGGCGAGCTCGGCGTTGTTCGAGCCCAGCGCGTCGTCGGCCTCGCGCAACACGCCGCCACCGCCGCGCGCGGCTTCGAGGAGCGCCTTCATCTGCGCTTCATCGGCGCTGCCCAGCCACTTGAGCACCACCGCTTCCTTCGTCGGGTCGATGAAGAGCAGCGTCGGCCACACCTGAATCGGGTACTTCTCGAGGAACGCGGCGCTCTTCGTCTTCTCGGTGTCGACGGCGGCGAACACCACGTCCTTCTCGAAGGCCTTGAACGACTCACGGGTGAAGACCTGCTCCCGCATCGCGACGCAGGTGTGGCACCACGGCGCCCACGCATCGACGAACAGCAGCTTCTTCTGCGTCTTCGCCGTCTTCAGCGCCCTGGCGAAGTCGTCTTCGATGAACTGCGGGCCGGAAGCGGCGAGCGTGACGGTGAGCAGCAGGCTGATCATGGCGCTGCTTTAACACCGTGCTAGTGCGCCTCGCATGGAGGTCAGCCGTCTGTTCGATTCCCCCGAGGCCCGGTTCGGGGCCGCGGGTCCGCTCTTCGTCGCGCACTACAAAGGCGCGGTGACGCTCGCGACGCTCGAGAAGCTCGACGAGCTGCAGGGCGCGCTGGTCGAGAAGCGCGGCACCATCTCGATGATCACCGTCATCGGAGAGCTGGGGCCGATGTTCAAGATCGACGAAGACGTGCGCCACCGCAGCGTCGAGCTCGGCAAGAAATACGACAAGCAGGTGCGTGGCGGCGCCATCGTGGTCACCACGCGCGGGCTGGCCGCGGTGATGGTGCGCACGTTCCTCTCAGGCTTCTTCCTGCTCTCGCGAAATGAGATGCCGATGCGCACCTTCGCGACGGTGAAGGAAGCGCTGAGTTGGTTGCAGAACCTCCCCGGTCAGGACGCTCCGCTGCGCGAGCTGCGGCCCACCGACATCGACGCCTTCATCACGCGCGAGTAACGCTCGCCGCTCCGTGCAGAGCGACCGTCGACGAACAGGCATGACGGGCTGTCGCGCTGGTGCATCCACGGGCGCTGAATACTCGAGTAACGGACGGACGCGCGCTGCCTCACGCGCAGCTCGAGCGCAGCGCGGTCGTTTTCGCCGCGCGCGAGTCTCACTCGAGTAACGGATGGTCGCGCTGCCTGACGCGCAGCTCGAACGCGGAGCGACCAGCACAGTCGTTTTCCCCGCGCGCGCGCCTGACAGAACGACCCATTCCTCACAGGCATGACTGGCTGTCGCGGCGCTGGCGTTCCGCAACCGCGTCACCGGGCGCATCTTGCCCATCATGAAAACGACCTTCCTTCCTCTCGTGTTCGGTTTGGCTGGCTGGTTCCTCCTCGCCGCGTTGGTGGGAGTGACGTTCCAGAGCAAACCGGTCGCAGTGCACCCCGCGGTCGTGAAGACCGCCGTTCAACAGAAGCCGGCCACGCCGCCGCAGTTGGTGATGAACGCTCCGTGAGGCAGAAGGTGCCGCATGGGTTTCATCTGCGACTGGTTGCCGTTCAGCTCGATGAGCGGCCGCGAAGTGCACGACGTGATGCAGCTGCGCTCGCGGGTGTTCGTGGTCGAGCAGAACTGCGCCTACCTCGACGCCGACGGAGTCGACCCGCAGTGCTGGCACGCGCTGCTGCGTGACGAAAAAGGCGCGTTGGTGGCGACGGCGCGCATCGTGCCTCCGGGCGTGAAGTACGTGGAGCCGGCGATTGGGCGCGTGGTGAGCGCTCCTGAAGCGCGGCGCACGGGAGCGGGCAGGGCACTGATGATCTCCGCCATCGAGCAGACCAAGCGGCTGTTTCCCGGGCAGACGATTCGCATCGGCGCACAGCGCTACCTCGAGAAGTTCTACGGCTCGCTCGGCTTCGTGCCCACGGGCGAGCCGTATGATGAAGACGGCATCCCGCACATCGAGATGCTGCGCGACGCGTGACGAGCCCCTTCGCCGAGTACGAGCTGACGCAGAAGCCTCCGTTCGAGATGGAGATCTCGATGGCGGTCGGCTCGCGCTTCGTGCTCGACCCCGCGGCCGTCACCACCGTGTCGCGGCGTCGGTCTGATCAAATCTACGTGCAGGGCAGCGACGAGCTGTTCCGCCGCGGCTGGGGCGGCACGCAGAATCACCACGTGCGGTGCGATGCGGGCACCTGGTTGGTGAGCGACCTCGGCCACCACAGCCCCATCTGGGTGAACGACACGCGCATTTCAGGGCCGACGCGTGCGTTGAAGAACGGAGATCGCGTCGCTCCGGCGCGTGGGTTGGTATTCACGTTCTTTCATCGCGACGATCTCGAGCCGCTCGCCAGCGAGCTCGCGACCCGGGTCGAGGTGCTGCGTGGTGAAGAGCGCGTGTTGATCGACTGGCTGCTCGAGCGCGGGCTGCGTTCGCGCGAAGAAGCCCAACGCGCCGTGACGCATTTTCGCTATCGCATCGCAGCGAGCGGCGGGCTGTGAATCCCCGCACAAGCCCTTGATCCACCGATGTAGGCCGCGGTGCGCGCGAGCCTCGTAGATCGACCGGGCAGCCGACGCGTTTCACGGCCTCATGACCCCGACCCGCACCCGTCGTCTGTCCACCGTCATCGCCGGCTGTGTCGCGATGGCCGCGTCGCTCACTGCATTGGCCGCCATCGTGGTCTCCGACATCGCCGAAGCGCGACCGTCGCAAGACATGGCGATGATCGACGACGAGGTCGCTCCCGCGCCGCCGGTGAAGGTGACCAAGGTGGCGGTGCAGCCCGAAGGTCCGTCGATCGAAGACATGCTGATGCTCGAGCCGCCCGACATGCCGATGCCGCCGAAGGGCAAGGGCAAGCGCCGCGTGAACTACGGCTCGTTCGAGGGCTACTGAGTTGCTCTCGCTGCTCCTCGGCTGCGTGGTGTTCCTCGCGTTGATGGCGGGGCTCTTCGTGCCGTTGGAGCTCTTCTTCCCTGCGCACGAGGGAAAATCGTCGCCCCGCGCGATGGCGTTGGCCGCCGTGCTCTTCGTGCTCAACACGTTCTTGATGCAGTGGCTCGGCGTGCCGGTGCTCTCGTTGATCAGCCTGCCGCGCACGCCGTCACCGCTGATCATCGCCTTCGTCTTCTTCGCGTCGGACTTCTTCGGCTACTGGATGCACCGCGCGATGCATCGCGTTCCGCTGCTCTGGCGCTTTCACTCGCTGCACCACGACGCGCACGAGACGACCTGGCTCGACGCGTGGAGACAGCACCCGCTCGACTTCGTGCTCCACGGAATCGCGGTCGGCGTTCCCGGAGCACTCCTTGGCGCCTCACTCTCGGACCTCGCGAGTGTGGTGGTCTTGCGCAAGGCCTTCACCACGTTCCTCCACGCGAACGTGCGCGTGAAGTTCGGTTGGTTCGGTTGGGTGCTCGCGTCGCCCGAGTTTCACCGCCACCACCACAGCGCGGATCCCCGCCATTTCGACCGGAACTTCGCGGGCACGTTTCCGCTCTGGGACATAGTCTTCGGCACGCATGTCGACGTCGCCGGGGGTGAAAGATCTGAAGACGCTGTTGCGCACGATGCAGCCGGCGCTGCTCGAGGGCTCGTGGGCCTACGCGACGGTGCCGAAGGGTCGACCGATGCCGCAGGGCCTCACGCCGCTGGCGATCTACGAGGAACCGGAAGGCACGTCGCTGCTGCTCAGTGAGAGCGACCTCGCGAAGAGCGGTCTCCCGCACGCGTTCTTCTGCCGCGGCATCTCGCTCAACGTGAACTCGTCGCTGTATGCGATTGGTTTTCTCGCCGCGATTTCTGAAGTGCTCGCCAAGGCCGCGATGAGCATCAACATCGTGTCGGCGTACCACCGCGACTATTTGTTCGTGCCGACGGGCCGCGCGGAAGAAGCGCTCGCTCTGCTCAAGAAGCTCGCGACCGATTCCAGGAAGTGATCAGGGATCAGGCCCCACCACGACCGTGTTGATCGACCGCACGCCCATGCCCGCGGGGAAGGCGTAGCTGGTCGCGAACTCGGTGCCCCACACGGTGAGCCCGAACGGCACGGTGCTCGTCGCAGTGTGCACGCCATTGCCGCAGCCCGCGCTCGAGCGCAGCCACGACACGCGCGTGAACTCGAAAGCGGTGTTGGCGATTTGCTTCCACCCCGTCAGCACACCTGCGCAGTCGAGGCTCACGTCGTGGAACCGTCCGTCGCTGCCGCGGCCGCGCACGAAGACGAGCTCGGTCGTGGTGTACGTCGCGTCGGTGAGGAACAAGTACGAGCGCAAGAACTGCTGCGGAGGCACGGTGTTCACGAACTCCGGGTCACCCATGCCGCCGTGCGCCTCTCCGCCGGTCATCAATTGAGAGAGAGAGAAGATGTGATTCGCGTCCTGACTGGTGACGCGAAACGGTCCGGGGTGCGCGAACGTCACCGTCTGTCCGGCCGACAGCGTGCTCGGCGCCTGGCTGATGCGTGGCTCGAAGGTCAGCTGCGTTCCGTCGACTGCTCCGACCAGACGCCACAGCGCGTCTTCGTCTTCGCCCGGCACGCGCTCCGAGGGACGCACCGCGAGGTACTCGTTTCCCAGCAGCGGCACCGCGGGGAGTTGTTGATGCGCTGAATCGCACCAGCCGCTGCGGCTCGGCACGTTCATGCAGGTGTGACCGCCCCACACGGCGATGGGCTTGTCGCTGCGCACCAATGCGCCGCCCAACTCGGCGGACTGCAGCAGCTGCAGCACCTCGCCGCGATTCACCGAGTAGTGCGCCACGGAGTTCGCGGGCGCGGAGTTGACTGCGACGCCACCGGCGATCGCGACGGGCGCGGTGATTGCGATCTGCGTGTTGTCGGCCTGCCCGTAGATCTGCAGGTACGGGTGAGACGAGCCGATCGCCTCGGTGGGCGTGACGCCGAGGTAGTTGGTGCCCCACGCCGAAGTCGGGAGCAGCAGGCTCGCGCTGGTGACGTGGCTGGCGGCGCCTCCGTACGGGAAGATGTCGTAGGCGATGACCGGCGCGGTCGCGGTGATCTCGAAGCTCGTCGTGAGGCCGGTGCCTGCGAGCTGAAACGACGTCTGCATCGCCGGGCTGACCGGACAGGCGATGAAGTTGGCGGGCGGCGTGCCGTTGACGACCTGCGCGAGGAAGAGCACCGCCATCGTGCCGGCAGGGAGCGTCGGGGTTCCGCTGGTCGTCGGCAATCGGTCGTAGTCGAGCGTGCCGTTCACCTCGTGGGGAATGCGGGCGATGGCTCCGACGTCGAAGGTCTGCGTGCCGCGCCGCACCGTGAGCCTCACTGGCACGTTCCACGTGTTCGCGACGAGCACCGCGT
Organism: Archangium sp.; assembly: GCA_047600485.1. Classification (GTDB taxonomy): domain Bacteria; phylum Myxococcota; class Myxococcia; order Myxococcales; family Myxococcaceae; genus Archangium_A. The sequence continues at coordinate 6,388,014 of JASGKS010000001.1, read as the reverse complement.
AGCAGCTGCCGACGGTTTCGACCTGCGGAGGCACGGCGTTGACGTAGAAGTCGCAGCCGGTGGCGCTCGCGGCTTCGGTGGCGGCGACGCAGGGATCTCCACAACCCGCAGCGGTGCAACCCTGGCCGGCCGGGCATGCGCGCGTCACGCCGTGGCAATCGGTGATCGACTGCAGATCATCGGAGCACGTCGCAGCGCACGTGCCTGCGTCCGAAGTGCCGGCGTCTGCGCCCGCGTCGTTGCCGGTCTCTCCACCCGGTCCTGGCGTGGAGCCCGGGCCCGTGCCGGCTGTCGCGTAGTCGCCGCAGAAACCGCCGACGCACTGCTGATTCACCGGACAGTCGCTGCCCGCGCGGCACGTCGCCGCGCAGGTGCAACCCGCAGCGAACAGACTCAGGACGAGGAGCACGCGGCGCATCCACCGCGGAGTATCTCAGGAAGTGAGCTTCGCCCGCAGCAGGGCGGGCACTTCGCGCAGCGTCCACCACACGCGCGTGGCGAGCGCCTGATGCCGCGGCGCTTCGAGCACCGGGCTGGTCTGCACGTCGAAGCCGAGCTTCTCGAACTCCACGCGCGCGCGGGGCAGGTGGTACGGGTCGCTGATCAGCAGCACGCGCGTGAAGCCGGCCTCGCGGAGCATGAGCGCGGTGAAGAGCGCGTTCTCTCTCGTGGAGTGACTGCTGCGCTCACGCAACACGAGTGAGGCGGGAACTCCGGCGTCGACGGCGAGGTCACCTCCGACGTCGGCTTCTGCGTTGCCGAACGTGCCGACGCCACCGGAGATGATCAGCGGCGCGGCAGGAGAGGTGTTCCACACCGCGACTCCGTGCATCACCCGCGCGGTGAGTGTCTCCGAGGCGCGCCCATCGGCTTCGACGCGTGCGCCGAGCACGACGATGGCCGTTGGCTTCGACCAGTCGAGCGGGGCGGTGCTCGTTCCTCGAGCGTCGATGCCCACCGCCGCGGCTGCCACGCCACACCCGACCAGCAGGAATGAGGTCAGCAGCACACGTCGGCGAGTCATGTCGTGAGGGAGTGCAAGAAGCGGTGCCGTTCGAACGGCGCTATGTCGCGATGATGCTCCTCGCTCTGGTCCTTGCTGCGACGCCTCTGGAACTGGCTCCGGTGACTTCGAACGCACTCGATGAGCCGCGCGCCGGTCGGGCGATGGTCGTGATCAGCGCCGAGAACATCTCGTACACCACGATGAAGGACTCGACGCCGAAGCAGCTCGCCGCGCTCGCGAATTTCAAGGCCGCGTCGATTCCGTGGTCGAAGCTCGAGACCGCGCTGCCCGAAAAATCAGACGAGCGTTTCTTCAGCTCGGCCATCGATGGGTGGGCGCAGCTGCACCTCGATCGCCGTACGCCGATGTCGTTGGTGCTCGAGCTCTACGCGTCGGTGATGCGCGTCGAGAGCTGCGTCGCGTTGGTGGTGAAGACGCCGACCGCCGAGCGCGCCATCGACATCTTTCCGACCGCAGAGAAGACCGAGGACGTCATCGTGAAGGTCGGCGCGAAGCTCGAGATCGTCGGCGCGTCGCAGAACCCCATCAAGGTCGCCGCAACCGCGTCGGCGCTGCAGAAGGCGCTGATGGCGTTCAACCTGAGCGTTGGCAAGAAGCGCGCGCAGGAGACGTGGTCGCTCGGTGGCTGGGCGTGCATGGACGCGAAGGGCGTGAAGCTTCCGGCCGAGTCGTGCTGGCACCCGCGGGTGTTGCTGGTGGTCGACCCGAAGCAGAAGTGGGGAGACTTCGCGCCGCTGCTCGCGGTGGCGTTCGAGGAAGTTCGCGACGTACAGCTCGCGAATCTCAATTGATCTCAGGCCCGACCACGACGGTGTTGATGGGCCGCACGCTCATGCCGGCCGGGTAGCCGTAGCTGGTGTACTCGTCGGTGCCCCACACGGTGAGCCCGAACGGCGCGGTGCTCGTGGCGCGGTGAACTCCGTTGCGGCAGTTGCCGGTGCCGCTGCGCACCCACGACACGCGCGCGTATTGGTAGTTCGTTCCGCCGATGCCGAACCAGTTGCCGACCACTCCGACGCAGTCGAGCGTGACGTCGTGGTACGTGTTGTCGCTCGCGAGCGGGCGCATGAAGACGAGATCAGTCGACGAGTAGGTCGGATCAGTCAGGAACAAGTACGAGCGCAGGAACTGCTGCGGAGGCACGGTGTTCACGAACTCCGGGTCGCCCTGATCATTGTTGGCCTCTCCGCCGGTCATCATCTGCGCGAGATAGAAGATGTGGCTCGCGTCCTGGCTCGTCACGCGGAACGGGCCGCGGTTGGCAAAGGTGATGGTCTGACCGGCTGACAGCGTCGCCGGGCCGCCGACGGGCGGGTCGAAGGTCAGCTGCGTGCCGTCGACCGCTCCGACGAAGCGCCACAACGCGTCTTCGTTCGCGCCCGGGTTTCGTTCCTTGTGGCGCACCGCGAGGTACTCGTTGCCGAGCAGCGGCACCGCGGGGAATTGCTGGTGGCCTGAATCACACGCGGCGACACCGGTCGGCAGATTCATGCACACGTGACCGCCCCACACCGCGATGGGCTTGTCGCTGCGCACGAACGCTCCGCTCAATTCCTGCGGCTGTGAGAGCTGCAGCACCTGGCCCTTGTTGAGCGTGTAGCGCGCGACGGCGTTCGCGGCGGCGGGAGCCACTCCGCTTCCGCCAGCAATCGCGACCGGCGCCTGAATCGCGACCTGCGTGTTGTCTTCTTTTCCGTAGAGCTGCAGGTACGGGTTGAACGGGCCGAGCGGCTCGGTCGGCGTCGCGCCCACGTAGTTGGTGCCCCACGCCGAAGTCGGAATCAAAAGGCTGGTGCTGGTGACGTGGCTGTTCGCTCCGCCGTACGGGTACATGTCGTAGGCGACGACCGGAGCGCTGGTGCTGATCTCGAAGCTCGACGTGAAGCCCGTGCCATCGAGCTGGAAGTTGGTCTGCAACGCCGGAGTCGACGGGCACGGCGTGTAGAAGATGGGCGGGTTGCCGCCGCTGTCGTCCTGCGCGAGGAAGAGAATCGCCATTTCTCCCTGCGGCAGTTGCACGCCACCGCCCATCGCCGCGGGCAGCGGCTGGTAGGTGAGGGTGCCGCCCATGTCGCGCGGAATGCGAGCGAAGCTGCTGACGTCGAGCGTCTGCGCGCCGTGCTTCACGGTGAGCGTGACCGGCGTGTTCCACGTGTTCGCGACGAGCACCGCGTAGCAGCTGCCGACCGTCTCGGTCTGCGGAGGCACCGCCGCCGCGTAGAAATCACAGCCGATGGTGCTGCCCGCCGCAGCCGCCGCCGCGCACGGATCGATGCAACCCGTCGGAGCGCAGCCCGTGCCCATCGGACAATCGGTGCGCACGCCCATGCAGTCGATGCTGGCCTGCAGGTCGTCGCTGCACGTCGCGGTGCACGTGGTCCCACCACCTGTCCCGCCGCCGGTGGTGCCAGCGCCCGTGCCGCCGCCGGTGGTGCCAGCGCCCGTGCCGCCGCCCGTGGTGCCGCCGCCCGGCCCGCCGCCGGACACGCTCGTCGCGCGACACTCGCCCTTCACGCAGACCAGATTCGTCGGGCAGTCGGTGAAGTCCTGGCACTTGATGATCTTCACGCCGCAACCTGCACAGCCGATCGCGAAGAAGACGACGCCGGACAAGAACGCGAGCAGTGCTAGGCGCATGTGGCCTCAGCGCGTAGCTCAGAACAGCGCGTACACGAAAGGGGCGACCACGCTCAGACCGTTCGTCAACACGAGGAGAATCGCCGCAAGGAGCAGCACCACCAACAGCGGTATCAAGACCAGTCGGTTACGTTTTGCGAAATGCGCGACGAGCTCGCGCAAAGTGCGAAAGCTGATCATCCCGCCCACCACGCGCGCCACAGCACGCCCAACGTCGTGGTGTAGCCCTCGACCGACGAGACGATGTTGCCGTTCGAATCGAGCACGAAGAGCGTGGGGAACGCGTTGACGTGCATCACGTTCGCAAAGTCGTCGTTGGCGATGAGCACCGGGTAGTCGACGTGCTGGTTCTGCACGTAGGCGCGCACCTGCGAGAGGTCTCCGCCGAACTGCGTGGCCACCGAGATGACGTTGGCGCGATTGCCGAGCCAGCGATTGGCGCGCGAGAGGTTGTCTGACTCGGCTTTGCAGACGCCACACCACGGCGCCCAGATGGCGACCACGGTCGGCTTGCCGGCGAACGAAGCGAACGACTTCGGCGCGCCGTTCTCGAGCGTGGTGAACGCGTAGTCAGGAGCGCGGCCGCGCGGGTGATTGCGCGTCTGGTACAGGCCGATGCCGACGAGGAGCGTGATGACGACCGAGAGGTCGACCGCCCAGCGGAAGACCGTCGACGTTTTGTAGCGTTCTCGCAACGCGGCGAATCGCGACGACATGCGCTGATGGTTGTGCCAGTTCCTTCGTGGTTTCTCCAGCAGGTGGACCTGACCGATGGAACTGACGCTCATTCGACACGCCATCGCAGAAGACGGTGACGACGACTTCGCGCGACCGCTCTCGAAGGAAGGGCGCAAGAAGTTCCGCGCCAGCGTCGAGCGCCTGCAGGACATGGGTGTGCGGTTCGCGAAGGTGCTGCACTCGCCGAAGCGGCGCGCGCTCGAGACGGCCGAGCTGTTGCGCGAGGTGTGCGACGGAGAATTCGAAGTGACGCCGTTGTTGGCGGGCGCTCCGAGTGAAGCGTTGTTGCCGCTGCTCGAGACGCACGAGCTCGCGGTGGTCGGTCACGAGCCGCACCTCTCTTCCTTGCTCGCGTGGTTGGTGCTGGGAGATCTCGAAGCGGGAGAGAAGTTCGAGCTCAAGAAGGGCGCGGTCGCGCGGCTCGACGGTGACGTGGTGCCGGGCGGTATGCGACTGCGCGCGCTGTGGACGCCGCGTGTGCTGCGATGATCTCCAACGCTCCGTGGCTGAAGAAGTTCGTCGCGGCTCGGCGGCTCGCGCTGCGTGGTGACGTGGAAGGGTTGCACGACGTACGCACCTCTGCGCGGCGATTGCGCGTGTGGCTGCGGCTCGCGGGCTTGAGGGTGCTGGAAGATGACCTGCGCTGGCTCTGCCAGGAGACGAGCGCGCTGCGAGACCTCGACGTGTTCGCCGCAGTGTTGACGGAAGACGCGCGCGCGGTGCTGCGGCCGCTCGCCGAGTCGCGGGCGCACGCGGCCTTGAAGAGCAAGCGCATCGACGGTGTGGTGTTCGCTTTGCAGACGCTCGGTGGCTGCGCGGAAGACGACGCGCGGCGCGTGCTCACGAAGCTCGAGCGCTCGTTGCCGCGCGCGAAGCCGCGTCGGAAGTTGAACGGTGATGCGCTGCATCGCTTCCGCCGCAAGATTCGACGCGTGCGTTACGCGCGCGAGTGGCTGGGGCTCGGGGCGAGCGAGCACGAGCGCGCGCAAGAAGTGCTCGGAGCGGTGTGCGACGTACTCGCGCTCGAGCGACTGGTGGTCGGCGAGTGAAGTTCGTGCGGGTATGCTGACGCGCATGACTCGAGTGGCGTGCGTTCTCGTTCTGCTTCTCTCGTTCTGTGCCGTCGCGAAGCCCCGTCTCCTCGACGACGAAACACTCACGCTCACCGACGATCGACCGACGTTGCTCGCCGACTACCACGGTGCTGCTCCGCTCGGTTCGCCGGTGCGCCCCGTGAACCCCGTCACTCCGGTTCGCAACTCGGGCAGCGGGAGTCTCTTTCTGCTCGGGCTCGGCCTCACGGCGGGCGGACTCGTGCTCGGCGCAGGCGGCTTCGCGGTGCTCTACGTGTGTCGTGAGGGCACGGCTTGCCACTCCGACGCGACGACGGTCATCGGCTGGGTGCTCGCCGCGCCCGGCATCATCCCGCTGACCATCGGGTTGATCATGATGTACGTCTCGACGGGCAGCTCAGGTCGCGTGACGAGCCCGAAGGTCGCTCCGTCGCAGAGCTGGGCGTTCGGTTTCACGCCGCTCAAAGACGGTGGCTTCGTCAGCGCCGCGACGCGCTTCTGACTACGGCGGGAACGAACCACCAGCCCAAGCGGCTTCGAGGCGAGCTCGGTCGCGGAAGATATCGAGGTCGTTTCGCGAGAGTGCTTTGCGCAGCGCGGCGCGGGCTGTTGCCTCCGCGAGGTAGTCGAAACGCGCGGCTTCATCGGGGCCTGTGTCTGCCGCGAGCGCTGCGAACGGGATCTTCCCGTGCACGCAGTCGTTCCGATGGACGTAGAGGTTCACGAGCCTTGTGTGGATATCGTCGCCGCCGACGTACCAATCGGTGCGTAACTCAGGTGCGATTCGCAGCACTCGATCGGCAAACTCTCGCTGACCACCACCATTGCGTGGCAGCCCAAGGATCGACTCCGCTGCGCGGACGCACTCCGGAATTTTGAACTCGATCTCGAGCGCCTCGAATGCTCGCTGGAAGGCGAGCAAGCCGAAGAAGAGGAGCCGCGGAACCCCACCGGTCTCGGCACGGGTGAGAAGACGAAGATTGTCGCTCAGCCTCTCCTCCCAATTCGCGTCGCAGTCTTGTGGTCTCCGATCCCAATAGTCCTCACGAGACATGCAGAACGGTCGAACGACTTCGTCGCCGCGGCGAGGTAGGCGCCGAATCGAACGCAGACGATCGCTCGGTAGAGGTCCAGTCGCTTCCCCACTCAGAATTCGAGTCGGGCCGTGCATGAATCCGACTGGGCCCGCGAGTAGTAGCGCCGTTCGCACTCGCTCAAGCGCCGTTTCGACGAGCAGGTTGTCTTGATCCATGACTTCCGGACGTTCGGAGACACGCCGCGTGTCGATCAGAAGCTGCTCTTTGGTAAGCGCATCCCACTCGATCGACCCAACCCACTCGCGCCAATGGCTCACGTCTTCGCCGGCGATCAGTGAGCCAAGCGCGCCCTGCCTCGCCCACACGCCGGGCGAAAGCTCGCGTGCTCGAGTTGGTCCGTCAACCGATGCAACAAGGAGGAGTCCGTACTTGAAGCCAGATGGCGTCTCGTTGCTCATACAGCGCCGACGAAACCACTCACTGACGCTGACTACATTTTGAATTTGAGCCGCGCGCCGACCAGCAGCGCGTCTGCTCCGTCGCCACCGGGCGTGCGGTAGTACTGAAGGTCGGGCTGCAGGCTCATGAACTTCGTCATGCGCCACTTGTAGAAAATCTCCGCGAAGAACTCGCCGCCGCGGCCCGGAGTTCCGTTCGCCTGCCGGCCCACGCTGAACCAGCCGAAGCCGATGCCGATGGTGTCGTCTTTGCGCGGGCCGAAGCCGTGCACCGCGAACGACGTCGAGAAGAAGAGCGAGATGAGGTTGCGATCGGGCTGCGACCAGCCGACGCGCGAGATGATGTTCAGCGGGTGATCGTCATCGAGGTAGATGCGCTCGTCGTTCTGAACGAACAGCCCGTAGTTGTCGTTGAAGATGCGCGCGCTGGGATCTTCCGGGTCGGGCAACAGCTCGCGAATCTGACCCTGCTGTCGAAAACCGCCGAGCGTGGTGGTGCCCTGGTTTCGATCTTCCTTGCCCCAGTGGTGAATGCCGTTGATGGCGGCGATCAAGAAGTGACCCGCGTTCGGAGCGAACGCCGAATCGAAGCCGAGGCTGCTGATCTTCGGTGAGCCCTCGAAGAGCGCGACCTTCAGATTGCCCCACCACGCGGGCTGAATGATGACCACCGCTCCGAGACCGTTGGTCGGGTACGACGGCAGCGGAGAGCTCGGCAGCATGCCGAAGTTGTTGTTGATGAAGTTGCCGCCGAAGCGCGGCGTACCGAAGTCGCGATTGCTGTCCTGCTTGCCGACGCGAATCTTGAGCCAGCCGAACAACGCCTGCTCGTAGAAGAACTCACCGAGCTGGAAGTACGGCTTGCTCTCGATGTTGCTGATCTCGGTGACCGAGCCGACGTACTCGTTGATGCCTTCGCCGTGGTTGTTCTGGCCGAGCACGTAGAACTTGCCGCCGGGCCACAGGCCCATGGTCTCGAAGTCGAGCGTGACGGCGAGATCGAAGTGGCCGTTGTAGCCGCCGTTCGCTCCGGGCGTGGGCTGCGAGGCGTCGGCGAAGACTTCTCCGGCGTACACGAAGTCGATGGTCACGCCGTGATTGGCGAGCCACTCGCGGAAGCCGCCCCACTCGCCGGTGAGGTGATCTCCGTCGATCCACGAAGTGGGCTCGTCGTCTTTCTCAGCGACGACCGCGACGCCCGCATCGGTCGCGTTCTCTTCGACCAGCGGCACGTCGCTCGACGGCGCCTGCACCTGCGCGAACAACACCAACCACAGCGCGCTCGTCATCGTGGGCTCAGACTCCGAGGAGGAAGAACGCGAAGATGCCGACCACCAGCAGCGGGAACGCGATGGCCGACATCTTGTCGAGCCGCTTCGCGCTGTCGGTCTTGCCGTTCGAATCGAGAACGAAGGTGGCGAACGTCTGCGCGAGCGTGAGCAGCAAGAGCACGTACGTCGCGATGAAGAACTTGTCCGATAAGACCAGGTAGCCGATCTCCGGCATGTTCTGGCTGACGGCCACGTTGTACGCCATGCACGAGAGCAGCGCGGTCATCGCCACGCTCGCGGCGGTGTCGAGCTGCGCGGGCGGCAAGAAGAACACCAGGTACGCCATCGCGAGAATGATCAGCAGCGGGATGAGGATCTTGAACGCGTAGCTCCAGTACTCGCGCTCGAACGCCACCTTCAGCGTGAAGCGCGAATACGCGATGCCGGCCTTGCTCTTGGTCGGGTCGCCGAAGTTGGTCGGGTAGTCGGCGGTGAACACCGAGCGCTCGACTCGCTTCAACGTGTAGTCGGGGATCGCGAGCGTCGGAGACAGCCCCCAGCGCACCTCGGGCGTCGAGCCGCGCGCGTAGCTGATCTTGTCGTCGACGAAGACGGCTTCGTCGGAATCGAGCGATGCGAACTCCAGCGTGACCGGCAGCGTCTGCGTGTCGAACGGGTACTTCTTCAATTCGGGAATGAAGAAGAACGTCCCCGTGACGCGGTAGCAGATGTAGTGCTCTTCGCCGGCCTGCTTGTTGTCGGTGATGTCCTGCGACTCGAATTTTCCGTTCACCGGCTCGATGTGGGAGAGCTGCGCGATGCGCTCTTCGCTCAGCCCGTTCGAGTTGAAGCGGAGCCACACGTAGAAGTCGCCGTAGAAGCTCTGCGTGCGCGCGTCGACCTGACGCATCTCGATGACGTGCAGACCGACGTACACCTGCACCGGTTGCGGCTTGTCGGCGGCGAGCGCTGCACTGCCAACGAAGAGCGCGCCGAGAACACAGAAGCGGATCAAGGAGTTCACGTGGGGAGGGGCAGTTTAGGACCGAATGTCGCGCGGTCCCGCAACTTCTCTTCGGGGCGCGGGTTCGACCTTTCGAGGCCGGGAAATACCTTCGAAAGGAATCACCATGAAGAAGATGCTCTTGCAGTCGTTGCTCGCGGCGGTCGCGTTCTCGGGGTTGGCGTGCAACCAGCCGCAGATGACGGAAGACGAGACGGTGGTCGGCGAAGCGAGCTCGGCGCTGTCGGTCGCCGAAGAATCGGGTGACGTGACGGCCGACGTCGCGGGCGGAGAGACGGAGCTCTCGCTCACCGCCGACGCCGATGATTCAGCGGTGCTGCCGGCCGAGATGGCGAGTGACGCCGACGGCGTGTGCGACTTGCAGGGTCGCAAAGCACGCGTGCTCGCGCGCTACGACGCCAACGGGAACGGTCAGCTCGATCGCCCGGAGCTCGCCGCGCTGCGGGCTGATCTCATCGACCGCGGTGGCTTCGCCGCGCGCTTCGCCATCGCGCACCGCCGTCACGTGCTGCGCCGCCTGGCGTGGGTGTTCGACGACAACGGCGACGGTCAGCTCTCGGCCGACGAGCGCACCGCGTTGATCGACGCGCTCCAGGCACGGTGTGAGCGCATCAAGGCGAACGTCATCGCGCGCTTCGACGCCAACGGTGACGGCTCGCTCGATCAGACCGAACGTCAGGCCGCGAAGGACGCGCTGCGTGCGCGCCTCGAGCAGGAGCGTCAGCGCATCCTCACCGCGTACGACGTGAACCAGAACGGCGTGCTCGACGAGGGTGAGCGCCTGCAGCTGCGTTCCGACCGCATCGCCGCGTTCCGCACGCGCAAGGCCGAGGTCGTCGCGCACTTCGACGCCAACGGTGACGGCTCGCTCGACGACGCCGAGAAGCTCGCGCTGCGCCAGGCCATTCAGCAGCGCATCATCGAAGGCCGCGACGCGGAGTGATTCTCCGAGGGGCCGTCAAGGAACGGCCCACGTCGTCTTCACCGAGCCCGCACTCGTCGGAACCGGAAACCAGATCTTCGAGCCATCGCGAGTGACGAGCGGTGTCCCGCATGAATCCGGAATCGTTTCCGCAATCAGCCGCGGTGCCGACGAGAGATCTGCGGGCATCACGAACAACCGCACGACCGGATGTTCCTGAGGCACGAACTCGGTGAAGTGCAGCAGCGAGCTCTCGACGAATGCAGAATCAGCGGGCTCTCCTGCAACGCGCACGAAGCCAGGCGCGTTGCAGTTCGACGCGGCAGTGAGCGGCGGGTTGAACTGCAGCGAATCGGTGAGACGCGCGAGTCGGCTGCTCTCGACGTTCCACGCGGTCAGCCAGAACGCGCCGCCTGATTCGCTCGACGAGATGATCAACACCGTCTGCGATTGAGGAAGATCTCCACCGACCTCGACCACCGCGCTGAGCCGTCCCGGAATTTCACGCGCGCGTTCCGAATCGATGGCCACCGCGCGAGCTGCACTGGTGAGCAACACGCCGCCGCCATTGCCGACGGTGCGCAGCGTTCCACCCTCGGTGCTCACCACGTCCTCCACGCCGGTGAGCAGGTTGCGACGCAGCACCTGATTCGTCTTCCAGTACACGAGGATGTTGGCGTCCGCGGCGACCGCGATGGGCAGCACTCCACCGCGACGCGAGACCTCGAACGACGACACTGCCAGCTCACCGCGCCCGTCGTGCACTTCGCATCGCGTCAGGGGCTGACCTCCTCCGCAGAGCACGAAGAATCGGCCCGACACCACGCGAACGAGATGGTCCTTCTGCATCCACGGCAGCGAGGTGCGCACCGTGCGATGCGTCGCGTATTCGTAGCTGGCGACTGCCTGTACCGGCTGTCGTTCGAACGCGTGGGCGAAGCCGTTGGTGACCAGTATGGCCGTGGCTTCGTTCGAAATCGTTCCGCGCACGATGGGCGTCGACTGCGCGAGCACTTCGAGCTTTTCCGGAGCGCCGCTCACCAACAGCCGCCCGTCGCTCAGCTCGTCTTCGATCCACGATGCCGCGTCGATGTGATTCTGGCCTGGCGGCATGCCGAACGGAGCGCTCGTGGAACGCAGCACCGGCGTGTAGCTGCAGGCGGTGGGGTCGTTCGGCAACAGCCGCGCGTGAAGTCCGGAGCGCAAGAACGCCGAGTCGAGGAACGCTCCGCTGCTGATGTTGGGGAGCGTGGCGAACGAGTTCCCCGTCTCGACGTCGAGCAGATGCCAGTCGCCTTCGAAGAAGCGGTGCGACTCTCCGAGTGAATCGACGCAGGTTCCAGTGTTGCGAATTTCGTAGAGGCTCGCCGCGTGGCCGTGGCGCGCGACGTTCATGCCGAACAGGCCTCTGAGATTTTCGCGTCGGTTGATCAGCGCGCCGTATTCGTTGCGCCACTCGTAGTCGCACGCGCCACCATCGCAGCGGGTCTGCACTGCGAACGCATCGTTGGTGACGGCGAAAGGCGCCCCCGAGATTTCAGAGCCGTGATGCAGCGTCCACGGAGCGCCGCGATTCAGGCGGTAGTCGAGGTCGAGCGAGCCGGCGTCGACCCCGGCGTCCACGTCACCGGCGTCAGGCACGACTCCGGCGTCGTTGGCGCCACCGTCAGCAGGCGGTGGATTTTCGAGGGGAGGGCAGGCTGCGAACGCGAGCGCGACGAGAGCGAGAACGACCGAGCGAGATGACATGGTGGACGGAAGACGTCCACGCCGCGTGCCACTTACAGTCGCGCTCAGCCCGGACGGCAGCGACCGTTCGAGCAGACCTCGCCGTTCGCACACGTGCTCTGACCTGAGCCGGTGCACGACGCGCGCGGCACCTGCACCGACCACTGGCCGATGTGATTGCCGCTGCTCATGTCCTGGAACGGGAGCCAGAACGCCGGGAAGCTCGGGTCCTGCCCCGTGCCGACCTTCGTCGGGTCGAACGCCACCATCCACAGCTGCGAGCGCTGGTAGTCGGCGAGCCGCAAGCCGTAGCCGCGCCAGCTCGAGAAGGTGAGCCACATGACGTGGCCGCCCGAATACGTGTGCCGCACCGGCGCCCACTTCGGCCACGACGTCGGGCCCGGAGCCGTGGCGTTGGTGAGCTTCACCGCCGCGCCGCCGTTCGACGGAGCGACCCACAGCTCTCCGTCGGGCAGACCGCCGTCGTTTTGATCGATCGCCGCGTTGGACGACGACTCCTTGTTGCTCGGCGAACGGTTGAAGAGCACGAACAGCCCGTCGGGAGACCACGTCGGGTAGTAGTTGTTCTGCCCGTTGTACGGCACGAGCATCACCGGCGGGTCGAAGCCGCTGCCGTTGAAGCGCATGGTCTGCAGCGACGCGTTCGAGACTCCGAGTGACGGGAACCCCAGTGGCGGCGCCATCGCCGGGCGCGCGAAGACCAGCTGCGTTCCGCTCGGAGACCAGTCGGGCATCGCGCCCGGGCTGAACACCGCGTGCGTCGTGCCGCTCACCAGTTCACGCCACTGAATGTTCGCGCCGTTGCTCTGCAGCATGTGCTGCTCGTCGGGCGCGAAGCTGAAGAAGTTCGCGCCGCCGGTGATGGGGCCCGACATCGAGTTGATCTGCATCTTGGTCGGGACGTTGAGCGTCGAGTACGCCGCCGGCGCGGGGATGTCCTTGCCGACCGCGATGAGATTTCCCTGCCGCGAGATGACGTGGCAGCCGACGCAGGTCGTCGCTCCGACGTTCGCCGCGGTGAGGTACGTCTGGCGCGGCGCGTTCGGGAAGCCGTAGTCGAAGCGCACCACGGTGCCTCCGCTGTTCCAGTAGTAGAGGCCGCCGACGAGATCTTCCTCGCTGAACTGCAGCGTCTGCGCGGGAGAAACGCCGACCTGGCCGGGTGTGTTGCCGTTCACGCCGGTGACGGTCCACGTGATGGGCGTCGTGCCGCGCGCGTAGGCGACGAGGCTCGACCAGAACGTCGGGTCGGGAGTGAACACGCAGCCGCCGCCGACTGAAGTGCAGCCCGTGTACACGTCGAGCGTCGTGCTCGGCGCAACGAAGCGGAAGCGGAAGAGCGTCTGCCCTGCCGCGGGGATGAAGTGGAACTCGAGCGCGTTGGTGTTCGGCGGGAGCATCACGCCGTTGGGCGGGTAGACCACCGTGATGCCGGCCGTGGCGTTCACCGCGCCGCCGAAGTTGCCGGGTGAGCCGCCGTCTGCGCCGCCGCCGATGACGACCGTCGTGCCGCCGTCGCCGACGAGCGCCGGGTTGCGCGGAGGAATCTGGATCTGCCAACCGCCATCGAAGTCGAAGGACGTCTGCGCGCCGCCGCCCGTTGCTCCGCCGCCGCCTCCCGTGGTTCCACCGCCGCCACCGGTGACGCCGCCGCCGCCGGTTGCTCCACCACCGCCAGTCGCGCCACCGCCGCCAGTTGCTCCGCCACCGCCGCCAGTCGCGCCGCCGCCGCCAGTCGCGCCGCCGCCACCAGTCGCTCCACCGCCGCCAGTCGTACCGCCGCCGCCAGTCGTACTGCCGCCGCCTCCGGTCGCTCCGCCGCCGCCACCGCCAGTCGCTCCACCGCCGCCGCCAGTTCCGCCATCACCCGGGCCGCACGAGGTACAACGACCGTTGACGCAGCAGCCCGAACACTTCGCCGGGTCGCAGCTGTTCACCGTCGGTGGGTTGCAGTTGCAGCCGGCGAAAGCAGCGAGGAAAGCGGACGCGGCAGCGATGCGAAGAGTGTGAGTCATCGAGCGGCGGACCGTCGCACACCGCTCTTTCAGTATGAAGTCCGCATGGCGTTGCTCGAGGGACTCGATGCGGTCGAGTGGTCACGATTCCAGCATGCATACGGGCCGGCGACCGACGTACCGATGCTGTTGCGCGCGCTGGTCGATCCCGATTCAGCGCCACCGGAGTTCAAGCGCGCGGCCGAGCAGGACCAGGGTTCGGTGCTTCGTCAGGCGCAATTCGAATTGGGCGGCAACGTGGTGCATCAGGGGTCGGTGTTCGAGGTCACTCCGCAGGTGACGCCGTTTCTCGTCGAGCTCGTGTGTGCCGATGCGTTGAGCCTCGAGCTTCGCGAGTACCTCTTGCGTTACGTGAGCGACCTCACGCGCGGTGACTGTCAATGGCCGCGACGGATCGATCTCGAGTCACCACGGTCGCCCTGGACCAACGCCTGCGTTGCTTCCGTCGAGCGAGAGCTGCCGCGACTTCTTCCTCTGCTCGAGACGCCGCTCGCGCTGGAAGTGATGGGCGTGCTCGCGCTGCTCGAACGCGTGGCACCTGAGTCCGCGCCGGCGCTCTGGAAGGTCGTTCACGATCACCACGCTGAGATGCTCGGGGCGGTTGCCCTGGTTGCGCTCGCGCGACTCGAGCAGCCGGGCGTTTCGAGCGCGGCGCGAGTGATGAGCGACGCCATCGCCGGGAATCACGTGGGTGCGGCGTTCGCGGCGATCGCGGATCTCCTTGCGTCTTCGATGGGCGCCGCGAGCGCAGTGACCACGCAGACGTTGATCAATCTCTCCGACGATTGGCTCGCGCAGCGGTGCCCTTTTTCGAACGTGCTTCGTGACACCGTCGAGCCGCTGCTCACGTGGCTTCCGTGGAGCGCGCGCGAGCAGCTCATCAAACGTGACCTCGAGCGCATGCTCGCTGACCGGCCGCACCTCCGATACTTCTGGCTGCGCAAGATGACCGAGCTCGTTGAACTCGACGGACAAGTCCCGCTGAACGCTCTGCAGCGTGAAGTGATTCGACTGATCATCAAGCACTACCCGTGGAATCACTCGCATCGCGACAGCTTCTTCAAGAGCGCGCGCATCCCCGAGCAGCGAGATCAGCTTCAGCTTCTGGCGCGTTGAGCCGCGAGCGCCGCCTCGAGCTCAGCGATGCGACGGTCCTTCTTCTCGAGCGCTGCGCTCACGGCCTCAGCCGGAATCAGCTGCGGAATGTGCTTGGGACAATTCACGTCCCACGCGGTGACGGTGATGACGATGGCTTGATCAGCGCGCTCGCCCGGCGGCGTGAGCTTCGCAATCAACGCGCGATCGTCTTCGATCACCTTCGCCGTGCCCCACACCTTCACGCGCTGCCGATGCGCGTAGTCCATGAGGAACAGCATCACCCTCGGGTTCTCGCTCAGATTTCCGAGCGAGATGTACTGCCGGTTCCCGCGCAGATCGGCGAACGCGATGGTGTGCGGGTCGAGCACGTGCAGAAAGCCGCTCTCGCCGCCGCGGTGCTGCACGTAGGGCTGCCCGTCCTGGCTCGCCGTCGCCAGGTACGCCGTGGTCTGCGAGGCGATGAACTCGGCGACGTCGTCGGTCAGCTCGCTCTCGAACTCACTCGGAGCGCGCGAACCCTTGCGCAGCTGCACCGCCTTCACCGCGGGCGTGAATGCAATTTGGCTGGTGGGAATCATGTGCCCAACATGGCTATTGCTCGATTCGTTCGGAATGGCAGCAGAATGGAAGATACTGTTGCGTGGTATGAAATGACGCCATGGACCGGCTCGACGCGATGGAGACCTTCCTCGCCGTGGTCGATCAACACGGCTTCGCTCCGGCCGCGCGCAAGCTGCGACGCTCGGCGCCGACGGTGACGCGTCAGGTCGCCTTCCTCGAAGAACGCCTCGGACAACGGCTGCTGGTGCGCACCACGCGCTCGGTCACGCTCACCGAGGCCGGCACCCGCTACGCCGAGAATGCGCGCCGCATCTTGAGCGAGGTCACTGAAGCCGAAGCGGCAGCGCGAACGACTCGCACCACGCCCGCGGGCCGTTTCGTGATCGCTGGGCCGCTCGTCTTCGGGCGCCTGCACCTCGCTCCGCTGATGTGCCGCTTCCTCGTGAAGCACCCGGCGGTGCGTGGGGAAGTCATGCTCGCCGACCGCGCGGTGAATCTGGTCGAGGAGCGCATCGACCTCACGGTGCGCATCGGGCACCTCGCCGACTCATCACTCATCGCGCGCAAGGTCGGGCAGACGCGGCGCGTGCTCGTCGCGTCGCCGAAATACCTCGCGAAGCAGGGCACGCCGAAAGACCCGGCAGAGTTGCAGCGTCACGCGCTCATCCACTTCACGGGACTTTCGACCTCGCCCGAGTGGCGCTTCACGAAGCGGGGCAAAGAACGCCTCGTGCGTTTCGAACCTGCGCTCAGCACCAACAGCGCCGACGTCGCGCTCCAACACGCGGCGCTCAGCGGCGGCCTGGCGTTGCTCCTCGCGTATCAAGTCGAAGCGCAGCTCGCGTCGGGAGCGCTCGTCGCGGTGCTGCGCGACTTCGAGCCCGAGCCCGTGCCGATTCACTGCCTCTACCCCGCGGCTCGGCTGGTCCCGGTCAACACCAGGGCATTTCTGGACATGATCGCCACGCAGCGCTGGGTCTTCGGCGGGTGAGTGATCGCTTTTCGCGCGTGGAATACACAAGGGGTGGTGCGGCTCGCCCTGCTCAGTCTCGTGTTGCTGTGCGCGTGTGGCCGCACGCAGCCGGTGCACTATTCGTCGTACGGCGACGAAGACGATGAGCGCACGCGCTTGCCCGACGGAGGCATCGCCTGCGCCGACGGCAACCTCGCGCTGTTGCCCGCGCGACCGGTGGTGATGCTGGTGGTCGACCGCAGCAGCTCGATGAACCAGAGCTTCCCTGGCACGGGCATGTCGAAGTGGGCCTCGCTCAAGGGCGCGCTGCACCAGCAGCTCCCGAGCTGGAACGACTCGCTCGAGCTCGGTGTGATGTTCTTCCCGAGCGGCAGCGGCTCGAGCTGTGCGGTGAACAGTACGGCCGACCTCACACCCGCGTTCCAGTCGGTGCCTCAAGTCTTGTCGCTGCTCGACGCGCGCAATCCAGGCGGAGCGACGCCCACTGCGCTCGCCATCGAAAACGCAGGGACCGTGCTCACCGGGCTGCGCACCGCGAGCTCGGCGAAGGCGGTGATTCTCGCGACCGACGGTGCTCCTGATTGCAACGGCGCGCTGTCACCGAGCACCTGCACCTGCGTGGGCGGGAGCAGCACCTGCGCTGCGACGCGCTGCCTCGATGATCTGCGCACCGTCGATCGCGTGACGCAGCTCTTCCTCACCGGCATTCCCACGTGGGTCATCGGCCTGCGCAGCTCGAGCGACGCGGAATTCGTCTCGGTGCTCAACCGCATGGCCGACGCAGGCGGTCGCCCGATGAGCGGCGCTGATCATTTCTTCTCGGCGTCGTCGCAGACCGAGCTCGAGACCGCGTTCTCCGACATCCGCAAGCAGGTCGGCGCGTGCCGCTACCTCACCACTTCGGTTCCCGACATCGGAGGCAGCATCGAGCTGTACGTCGATGGCCAGTTCACTCCGTACGACGAGACCGGCGTCGAGGGCTGGCAGTGGGTCGACCCGGGCAACGGAGAGCTGAAGCTCGTCGGCACCGCCTGCACGCGCGCTGAAGCGACCACCATCGACAAGCTGAGCGTCGTGGTGCGTTGCGCACAGAGTCCTTGAGTTCGCGCGCGCGAGGGCCTGAAACCCCGACGCATGACGACTCCGTCGACTGATTGGAAAGAAGTCATCGCGCCCGGTGAAGCCGAGCTCTTCGAGAAGCTCGCCGCGCAGCTCGGTGCCCTGCAGTCCTCGCTCGCGCAGAAGAACGACGGCTTGAAGCGCGGCCTGCACGCCAAGGTGAACGTCATCACCCGCGCGACGTTCGAGGTGAAGAGCGACGTGCCCGAGCATCTGCGCGTCGGCCCGTTCGCCACCGCGGGGAAGAAATACGACGCGGTGGTGCGCTTCTCGAACGGCGGCCCCATCGTGCAGGGCGACAAGAAGCCTGACGTGCGCGGCATGGCGGTGAAGCTGCTCGGCGTGGGCGGGAAGAAGATCATTCCCGGCATGCAGGACGCGCAGACGCAGGACTTCAGCGCCATTCTCTCGACCAGCGTTCCGTTTCCCTCGCCCGAGGCGTTCATCTGGTTCGTCATCGCCGCGCGGAGCCCGCTGACGCTGTTGCCGAAGGCGTTCATGAAGTTCGGCATCGGCGCGACGCTCAAGCTGGTGAAGACGCTGCAGGCGGGACTCGGCGCTCCGGTGATGCAGTTGCACACCAACCGCTACTTCACGCCGCTGCCGATTCGCCTCGGTGCGTACGCCGCGAAGTACAGCTTCACTCCGGTCGGCGCGCAGAACGTGAAGAGCACTGCCGACAACGTCGGTGCAGAGCTGAGCACCTACCTCGAGGGCAACGACGCGAAGTGGGACTTCCAGGTGCAGCTGTTCACCGACGAGACCAACACGCCCCTCGAAGACCACACGCGCGACTGGAACGGGCCGTGGGTGACGCTCGGCACGCTCACCATTCCGAAGCAGTCGACGGGCTCTGCCGAGGGGCAGAAGTTGTCCGCGTGGGGCGAGAAGTTGTCGTTCGACCCGTGGCACGCGTGTGAGGAATTGCGGCCGCTGGGCGCGATGATGCGCGCGCGGTCTCCGGCGTATCGCGTGAGCACCCAGGCGCGCGGCGCTTCCCCCGAACCGACGGAGCTGCCGTGAGCTTCGAGGGTTTTCACAAAGACGGCGTCGGCTGGTTTCACGCGCTCTCGATTCAGCAGAACCGCGACTGGTTCCAGGCGAACAAGGAAGACTTCGAGCGGTTGTGGAACGCGCCGATGAAGGCCTTCCTCGCCGAGCTGAAATCGCCGCTGCAGAAAATCTTCAAGAAGCCGGTTGGTGAGCCGAAGGTCTTTCGCATTCACCGCGACGTGCGCTTCAGCAAGGACAAGAGTCCCTACAAGACGTGGATGGCGGGTCTGCTTCCGTTCGCGGGCGGCAAGGCGATGGAAGGGCCGGCCGCGCTCTACCTGCACCTCGGCCTCGAGGAATTCGTCGCCTTCGGCTTCTACGTGCTCGAGCCGCCGCAGCTGAAGCGTCTGCGCGCGGGAATTCTCGACGACAAGAAGGGCAAGGACCTCGAGAAGCGCGTAGCGCTCGCCGGCAAGTCGGGGCTCGAGCACACATCGATGGAATCGCTCAAGCGCGCTCCGCCCGGAGTCGACCCGAAGCACCCGCGCATCGAGTTGCTGAAACAGAAAGCGCTCGGCCTCAGCACCAGCTCGATTCCGAAGAGCGTACGCTTCAGCCCCAAGCTCACCGATTGGGTTCTCACGCAGGCGAAGGCCGCGGCGCCAGTGCTGGAGTGGGGTTTCAAGAATCTATGAAACGCGCGCTGTTGATCGCGGTGTTGTCGCTCACCTTCGTGCCCGCGGAAGCGAAGGTGGCGTGTTTTTCGGGCGACGAGACGCTCCTCCTCACGCCGAGCGGCGCGGTCACGCTCGACGGCTTGATTCTGCAGCGGAGCGCGACGACCGGTCGCTTCACGAACGACGCGGGCATCGACTTCGACGTGAATGGCAGCAAGGTCGCCGCGCAGTCGATGACGACCGGTTGCCGCGTCGACGCGACGGCTCTGACGCTCACCACCACCAACCCATTCGATGGCCCTGACGCCTCGGTGCTCACCCTCACGGTGGTGAAGCCATGAGAGCGGCACTCCTTATTACTGGTGCGTTCCTGGCCCTCGCCGGCTGCTCCACGCCGCCTCCGCCCAACTGCTGCGGCACGCTGACCAGCATCGCGCGCGCGACCGACTACACCGCGACCATTCCGTCCACCGACGGAGGCGTGCCCACCACGGTGAAGGTGAACGTCGCGTCGAACGGCAACACCACGCTCACCTTCGAGCAGGGCGGCAAGACCATCGTGCAGGCCTTCACCGGAGTGGCCGGACCGTGAGCGACGACGCGTCGACCGCGAAGCTCGCCGCGCTGCGCACGCAGAAGGCGGCGCTCGACCTCGAGGTCCGCAAGCTCGAGTCGCAGGTCGCGTTGCTCGAGAAACAGGGCGCGTCGAAGAAACTCGAAGACACCGAAGCGCGACTCGAGGCGGCGAGCGAAGAGCTGCAGCGCGTGACGGAAGAGCTCGAAGGCACCGAAGAAGCGCGGCAGGTGCACACCGAGACCACCGACGAGCTCGAGCGGTTGATCGACTCGTTCGTGCCCATCGCTGCGCAGGTTCCTGAGCTCGCCGAGATTCTCGCCGCCATGCGCCTGTGCATCGGAGCACTCGCCACCGCGCGTCGTCTCGAGCGTCGCGACGAGTCACTCACCGAAGCGAAGGACATCAGCAAGGCGCTCTCGGAAGCGTTGCTGCGACTCGCGAGCACGATGTCGACGCGCGCGCAGGTGCTGCAGACCACTGGCCGGACCGGGCTGGCAAAATAGCTCTCACCGCTCGGTCGTGTGATGCTGAGCAGCGCCTGGCCGGCCGTCCTGGAGTCCGTTTGCCATGAAGCGCTTCATTCCCCTCATCGCGCTGTGTGCTGCGTCGTGCCTCGCGCCGGTGCAGGAGAAGTGGTGTGACTCCAGCAACCCGTGCTCGGCGGGTTTCGTGTGCACGTCTGACTTTCACTGCGTGTCGACCTCGCGCGTCGACGGCGGATCGGGCGGCGGAGGTGGCGGCGTCACTGGCGGTGGCGGAGGCGTGACTGGTGGAGGCGGCGTCACCGGCGGCGGTGGAGGCGGCATCGGCGGCGGTCTCGGCGGAGGTGGCGGCGTCGTTGGCGGAGGCGGAGGCGGAGGCGGCACCAGCTGCAACGGTCGCACGTGCCCACAGGGTTGCTGCCTCAACGACACCTGCGTGCCCATCACGTTTCAGAGCAACTCGACGTGCGGCAACTTCGGCCAGGCGTGCACGGTGTGCGTCACCAACACCGGCTGCGTGAGCGGCGCGTGTGTTCCGGTGGTGAACCCCATCGACGCGGGAGTGGTCGGCTCCGCGTGTCGCGATGACGTGGCGTGCGGCAACGACGGCCTTGCGTTCTGCATCCCCGAGACGAGCGGCGGCATGCCGACGGGTTTCGTGGGCGGCTACTGCTCGCGGTTCTGCGACAACGTCTCGTGCCCCGCGCAGTCGACGTGCGTCGAGGCGCAAGCGAGCGACGGGAGCATCGTGCACATCTGCCTCGCCGCCTGCTTCACCGACATGCAATGCCGCATGGGCTACGGCTGCGATCAAGATCAAGAGGTCTGCCTGCCGTAGCCGTCACTCCTCGCTCGCGACGACCACGTAGCGATATTTCGGCAACGGCGGCCCGGGATTCCCTTCGTCGTCTTCGTCGCGATCGGCTTCTTCTTCGTCCACGTCTTCGTCGGTGAACGCCTCGAGCTCGTCTTCGATGCGCTCCTGCCAGACCGCGCGCCGCTGCGGCGGAGCCGTCGAGAACTCGACGTTCTTCACCACCGTGCGCAGCGTCGCCGCGCTCGCCTCATCGATGCCCGTGTCGAGCGCGACGAGTCGCTCGAGTGCGCTGAACATCTCGGCGTTCAGCGTGAACCAGTCGAGGTCGCGATCCGAGAACGAGCTCTCCGACAGGTCGAGCGTCCGCAGCGTCTTCGGCAACGTCAGCTCAGTCAGCAAGTCGAAGAAGGAATCGGTCGACCTGAAGTTGGTGAGGGCCAACGACTCGAGCGGACACGAGAGCAGGGTCTCGAGAGCAGCGCCGAACTCGACCACCCAGTTCGCTCCTCCCTCGGGCGCGAAGCCGGTGTCGAACTCACTGTCGGGAGAGTTCCACACCGACTTCTGCAGCGCGTACGAGCCTTCGTCTTCGGGCTTACGGACGGTGAGTTGTTCGACGAGCCGCATGTCGAAGTGTCGGAGCCTGGGCATCGAAGCCGCCGCGAGTGACTGTGCGGCCGCGCACGCTCGAGCGTCGTCGACGCCATCGTTCGCGAAGCGCAACGTGTGCAGCGTGAGCGACTCGAGCTGCGGCGCGTCGATGGTGCCGAGCTCGAGCTGGCGGCCATCGGCGACGACGACCTTCAGCGAGCGCACGGCCTTCCACAGCGGCGTCAACGAGCCAAAGGTGACGAGCGGCTGCCGTGCGCGAGCTTCGTTGAGCGTGCGCGACCTCGTGGCGAGAAGGTCGACCAGCTCGAGCGCCATCGTGGGAGGCAGTTTCTCGCCGAGCTGCGCCACGACGCTCGACAGGTCGAGGGTCGCTCCCGTGTAGACGACTCCGGCGAGCGAGAGCAGCGTGATGCGTTTCGAGATGGCGTGCGAGAGGAGCGCGTCGATGACTTCACTCATCTCGGCCGCGGTCTCGCAGCGGATGAAAGCCTTCTCGGGAAACCCCCAACCCCACTCGAAGCGAAGACTGCGGAAGACGTGCTTCGCCAGGCGCTCGCCGAAGAACGGCACCGCCTTTTCCTTGACCCACGCATCGCGCGCCGCGGTGTCGCCTCTGCTCTGCAGCACGATGAACTCACCGAGCGGGTGATTTCGCTGCTGGAGCGCGTCGGCGAACACCAACCACTCCGACATCGGCGCGTCTGGCCTGGGTGTGTCCATGTCCGGGTCGCTTTGTGTTTGGCTGCCGACCATGGCGACTCACTATCGGGCGTGCAACCTCTGCGAAGCGATGTGCGGAGTGGCCATCGAGCACGAGGGCACGCGCGTCACGTCGATTCGCGGTGACGAAGACGACCCGTTCTCGCGCGGCCACATCTGCCCGAAGGCCACCGCGCTGCAGACGCTCTACGAAGACCCTGATCGACTGCGCACGCCGATGCGTCGCGTCGGCTCGCGCTGGGAACCGATGGAATGGGAAGCCGCGCTCGACTTCGCCGCCGAGGGGCTCCACGCGGTGCAGCAGAAACACGGCCGCAACGCGCTCGGGCTGTACCTGGGCAACCCCACCGTTCACAACACCGGAGCGCTGCTGAGCGTCTCGCTCTTCGCGCGCGCGCTGCGAACGAAGCATCGCTACTCCGCGACGTCGGTCGATCAACTGCCGCACATGCTCGCCGCGTATTGGATGTTCGGACACCAGCTGTTGCTGCCGGTGCCCGACGTCGATCGCACGCACTACTTCTTGATGCTCGGCGCGAACCCGATTGCGTCGAACGGCTCGCTGATGACCGCTCCGGGCATTCGCAAGCGGCTCGACGAGCTGAAGGCGCGCGGCGGAAAGCTGGTGGTCGTCGACCCGCGTCGCACCGAGACCGCGGAGCGCGCGAGTGAGCACGTGTTCCTGCGGCCGGGCACCGACGCGCAATTTCTCCTCGGCGTGCTGCACGAAGTCTTCGCGCAGGGTCGCGTGCGTCTGGGCCGACTCGCGGAGTTCACCGACGGCGTGAAGGAAGTCGAAGCCGTGGCTCGCAACTTCCCGCCCGAGCGCGTGGCGGCGGTGACCGGCGTGAGCGCTGACACGATTCGTCGCATCGCGCTGGAGTTCGCCACCGCGAAGTCGGCCGTCTGCTACGGCCGCATGGGTACCTCGACGCAGGAATTCGGGACGCTGACGTCGTGGCTCATCAACGTGCTCAATGTCATCACCGGCAACTTCGATTCGCCGGGCGGCGCGATGTTCCCCTCGCCCGCGTTCGACCCGCGCACGTTGCCCAAGGCGCTGAGCGGAGGACGCGGCAGTCACGGCCGCTGGAAGTCGCGCGTGCGCGGCTTGCCCGAATCAGGCGGAGAGCTCCCGGTCGCGACGCTCGGAGAAGACATCCTCACGCCGGGTGAGGGCGCGGTGAAGGCGATGGTGGTGCTCGCCGGCAACCCGATTCTCTCGACGCCCAACGGTCAGCAGCTCGATCGCGCGTTTGGCTCGCTCGACTTCATGGTGTCGGTCGACATGTACGTCAACGAGACGTCGCGCCACGCGAGCATCATTCTGCCGCCGCCGTCTCCACTCGAGCGCGAGCACTACGACATCGCGTTTCATCTGCTCGCGGTTCGCAACACGGTGCGCTTCGCCGAGGCGCTCTTCCCGGTCGGCAAGGAGTCACGACACGACTGGCAGATTCTGCTCGGACTCTCGTCGCGGCTCGAGGCGCTGCGCGGCGGGGGCTTGAGCGCGAAGTTGAAGTGGAAGGCGCTCGAGCTGCTCGGCGTGCAACGTCAGCTCGACCTCGGGCTGCGCATCGGCCGCTACGGTGGGCTCGGTGGCCTCACGCTTTCCAAGGTGAAGGACAAGCCGCACGGTATCGACCTGGGCCCGCTGGAGCAGGTGCTGCCGCGCGTGTTGCCGACGCAGACGAAGCGGTTGGTGCTCGCTCCAAAGGAAGTGCTCGCCGATGTGCCGCGGCTCGAGAAGACGCTCGACGCTCCGCGCGACGGGTTGCGGCTCATCAATCGCAGACATTTGCGCGACAACAACTCGTGGCTGCACAACGCGCCGAAGCTGGTGAGCGGTGCGAATCGCTGCACGTTGCTGATGAATCCGGCCGATGCGACAGCGCGCGGTTTGCAGAGCGGAGTGCAGGTGCGCGTGCGCTCGCGCGTGGGGGAAGTCGTCGTGCCGCTCGAGGTGACCGACGCGATGATGCCCGGCGTGGTGTCGATGCCGCACGGGTACGGTCACGGCCGCGATGGCGTTCGACTCTCGGTCGCGACGGCGCACGCGGGGCAGAGCGTGAATGATTTGTCAGATGATCAGGCCATCGACGCGGTGAGCGGCAACGCGGCGTTCAACGGGCTGCACGTTGACGTTCTCCCTCTCCCTGCGTGACTTCTTTCGAGATGCAGGTTCACCCTCACCCCGACCCTCTCCCTCGCGGGAGAGGGGGCGTCAGACCGTCAGCGCGGCGCTCATCGACTGCGTCATGCGCGTGAGCGAAGTGATGACACTGGTCGGCACGCTCGAGCGGCCGCAGTCGATGTAGAGGAAGAACACCGGCTCTCCGCGTCGCATCACGGGGAACGCCATCGCGTACTCGTGCGGCCCACCGAGCGCCGCGAAGAGTCGCTGGTCTTCTTCACCTGGAGGCATCACCACCGTCTGCGCCGCGCGATCGTGCGCGGCTCGCGCGAAGAGTGAAGGGCGCGTGAGGTCGAAGCGCAGCGCTCGCAGCGCGCTCGAATCGCTCGCCTCGCCTTCGCCGCGCCAGAAGACGGCGGTTCCGAAGCACTCCGCGAAGATCATCGCGCGAGGCACCACCTGGCGCGCCACGTTGAGCGCGGTCTCGGCCATCGCCGACGGTGGCTTCTTCTCGTCAGCAGTCGAGGTGAGCCCGCTCGGGCTCGACGACACGAACATCGCGCCCGGCGGGAGTGTTTGCTTCTTGCCCGCCGGCAGCGGCGTCGGTGGCCGCGACGACACCGGGAGACTGCGCGGCGTCGGCGAGCCGCTCACCTTCACCGCGCTCGCTGCGAGGTCGCCCGGCGAAGGAAGCGTGCGAGGCGTCGGCGAGTTGCTCACCTTCACCGCGCTCGCAGCGAGGTCGCTCGGCGAAGGAAGGGTGCGAGGCGTCGGCGAGCCGCTGACCTTCACCGGAGTCGCGCCAGGAATCTCGGTCGTCGGCTCCATGTCGTCGACCGTGCCGAACAAACGCATGCGCTCGCGCACCAGCGTCGGCGTCTTCATCGCGCCCGGCGGTGGAGTGGCGTTGCTGATCTTCGCGACTTGCGCGGGGTCGAGCCCGAGCGCGCGCAGCTCGTTCTCATCGGGCTGCAGGCGGATGTAGCGGAACTCGCGCTTGAGCCCGTACCACCGGTGCAGCGAGTGCCACAGCCGCAGCTCGGTGACGACGTAGGGCACCACGCGCGCGCCGAGCGTGAACGACAGCCCATCGATGACCGCCGGTTCATGCGGGTCGAGAATCGCCACGTGCACGCGACGCTGCTCGTCCTGCCGAAAAGGAAACGCACAGAACTTCTTCGCCCAGTCGGGCTTGAACGCGCGCACCACCGAGTCCTGCGCGTCGTCGAGCATCTCTCGCGTCGCTTCGGGAACGCGCGCATACCGCGACAGCGCCAGCGCGAGCGCGTTGTCCTGCATCAGCCCCAGCTCCACGAGATTGGTGCCGAAGCGGCCGCCATACATCAGCTGCGCCTGAAGCCCGGCGTCGAGCTGCGCTCGTGTGATGAGGTGCTCGCCCACGAGCCACTCGCCCAACTTCGGTTGCATGGTTCCCCCCAGGAACTTCAGGAACAATCGAGGGAGTGCCACGGTCCGGCACGGCGCACAAGTCGCACCGCGGCAGATCAGCTCACCTGGGTTTCACTCAGCGTCGCCGATTCGATCCGATCGAGGCGGAATTGGCGCTTCTCTCCGAGGTCTTCGTCGAGGCAGTTCAAGAAGGTCAGCGTGCGCTCCAGCACCACGTTCTCGATGCGCACTTCGCGCTCGGTGAGCTCGCCGTTCGAGTTGCGATACGCGATGCGCAACGGCCGCTGCGTGAACCACGCCTCTTCCACCGTGCGCAGCACGTTCTTGCTCGCGGTGTGCGCGGGGATGCCGACGAACTGCAGCTGCTTCAAGTGCCCGAGCAATTCGCGCTGCGCCGAGGCGGTGAGCGCGCCGCGAATCTTGTCGAGCGCGCGCTGCGTCGACTCGTGAAACGGAATCAGCCGCATGTCGAGGGCGTGCGACGCGAGCGCGATGAGCACCGCCGCCTCGCGCGGGTTCAAGTTCACCGGGGGCAACGTGTAGTGCTTGTCGAGCGCGTACCCGCCGCCGCGGCCCTGCTCCGCCAACACCGGCAGCTCGGCGTCACGCAGCGCATCGAGGTCGCGGTAGATGGTGCGCAGCGTGACGTCGAAGCGCTCGGCGAGCTGCTGCGCCGTGACGCCCGTCTTGCGCGCTCTCAGGAACTCAGTGATGGCGAGGAGACGGGCTTGTCGCTGCATGCGCGTGACTCGAGCGGAACCTTCGCTCCCTGGTGTGACAGCGTTCTGTCAGGTTTGACCGACGAACCGTACCAGCGAGGGCAACAGCGCGCTCAGCTTCTTCACCTTCGGGCGGCCGAGCAGCGCTCCGGTGACCACGTCGTTCACGCCGCCGATGAGCGCGCGGCGCACCACCGGGTCCTTCGAGGTGTGGCCGAACACCGCCTCGGCGAAGCGGCCATTCACGCGGTCGCGCAAGAGCAGTGACTTCGGGCCGGCGCCCATCACTTCCACGATGAAGGCGCGCGCCATGGGCAGGTCGCGGCCCAACACGTCGAGGTAGCGCGAGAGCTGCGCGCGGGTGCGGTCGGTGCCGCGTGCGTTGGCTCCCTCGGCGACCAGGGTTTCGAGCAGACGTGTCGAGAGCTCGTCGTACGCGGCGAGGAAGCACGCTTCCTTGTCGGCGAAGTACTCGTAGAACGCCTTGCGCGAGACGCCGGCGCGTTCGATGACGTGCGCCACGGTGACCGCGCCGTACCCGTGCTTGCCGGCGAGGTGCGCCATCGCGTCGAGCATGCGCCAGCGCTGGTTGTCTCGCGCCTCGCGGCGGGCGGTCTTGAGCTCCATGATTCGTTCGAGACTTGCCATGGACCCGCCGAGGTGGCTACGGTCGTTTCAGAAACACCAGTGTTTCTGAAAATCAGGAGCCCGCACCATGAAGATCCAGGGAAGTCGTCCAGTCGCCACCACGCCGCAGGCCGCCGGGGCGTCAGCGCCCGTCGAGAGCAAGCCCGTCGCCGCGACGCAGGCCGCCGGCTGGGCCGCGAAGACCGGAGCCGCAGCGCCGACCACCGCCGCGGTCGAAGCGAAGACGCGCGCGGCCGCCGAGGGCTTCTTCAAGGCGTTCGGCTCGCACGACCTGAAGACGCTCGACGCCTCGTACGCGCCCAACGCGAAGTTCCACGACGACATGTTCACGCTGACGAAGAAGGACAGCGTGATGAAGATGTGGACCAGCGCTCCGCCGTTCAAGAAGTTCGACGCGGAGATCATCGACGTGAAGGGCAACGAAGTGCACGCGCGGTGGACGTGCGACTACGAGATGTTTGGCAACAAGGTGCACAACGTCATCGATTCGAAGCTCACCTTTGACGACCAGGGCCGCATCACCAGCCAGCAGGAGCACTGGGACACCCAGAAGTGGATGAGCCAGGCGCTCCCCATCGTCCCCAGATTTCTGCAGGGCGCGGCGTACTTCGTGATGCGCCCGCTCTTGAGCTGGCAGATGGGCGGGTAGTCTTCCGCCGTAGTGAAGGCCGCGTCGATCATCGGGCTGGTGCTGCTCGCGCTCTTCTCGCTGTGCGTGTCTCCGTGTCTCCCGCACGACCTGAAGCTGGTGCGCATGAAGCGGCAGTTTCGCGAGCTGCCGCACCCTCCGTCACGCGTGCTGGCGTTCGAGGCCGACCTCGGGTTGCTCGAGGGCAACGGCAACCACTGCGACTATTTCGTCGGTGAGCTCCGCGCCTCGAAACTCGACGCGGTCGCGATGGCGAAGGCCTACGACGGCAAGGCCGACGTCGAGGCGGTGAACATTCCTTCCGACCCGTGGTTCCCGTCGCCGCGTGACCGGCTGCACCTCGCCGCGAAGGGGCAGATGCTGGCGCCCGACGAGCGGCTCTACGTGGTGTCGATGTTCGACCAGGAAGCGCCCGGCATGGACTTCCGCTGTCACTGACCTACGGCGGGAAACCGAAGCTCAACTTCACGGCCGAGTACTCGGGGTGCACCTCGCCGCTCGCGGTGCGAATGGTGAGCGGCGGCTCGACCCACGTCTTGCCGCGAAAGCCCTCGGGCAGGTCGGTCGCGCGCACCATCGCGAACAAGCCCAGCAGCGGCGCTGCGCCTTCCTTCAAGACGACGTCGCGTCGCCGCACGATGGAAAGACCCGCTGCTTTCGCCGCGTCGAGCACGCGCTGCAATTGCGCGGGCGGGTCGACGGGAAACACGCACGCGAAGAAGCCGCCGGGCGCGAGGTGTTTCACCGCGGTCGTCGCGTAGTGCGAGATGTCTCCGCGCACTTCGAAACGGCACGCAATCTTCTGCGGGTGGTCGCCGTGCACTCCGTCTTCGAGCGGAAAATACGGAGGGCTGCCGAGCACGAGGTCGAACGTCTCGTCGTCGCGCAGCACGCCCGCGTCGCGGAAGTCGCCTTGTCGGATGTCGTAGCGAGCGGTGAGCCCGTTGAACGCCGCCGACTTTCGGGCGAGCGCCACGCTGATGTCCTGTGCCTCGACCGTCACGAAGCGCGCGCCGGGCAACCGCCACGCGGCCGTCATGCCCACCGAGCCGATGCCGCTGCCGAGGTCGAGCACGCGCGCCGCGCTCGGAGCGTTCGAGGTGCCGTACCAGGCGGTGAGCACGTCGTCGGTCGAGAAGCGGTGGCCCTTCTTCAGCTGAAAGATGCGGAAGTGGCCGGCCAGGGCGTCGAGTGACGTGTCGGGCGGAAAGTCGTGCTCCGGCAGTCCCGGTACTTCGGGGCCCGGCAACACCCACCCCTTGAAGCTGGTCGGCATGCACCGCTCCCTATCAGCGGCGCGTGAAGCGCAGCGTATTTCCGTCGGGGTCGGCGACGTACAGCTCGCGCGTGCCCCACGTCTGATCAGTCGGCGACGCGAACACCGGGCCTCGGTCGGCCGGCGGCCGGTAGCCCTTGCTGATCAGCGCCCCGAACACCGCGTCCACGTCGTCGACGTCGAGCACGGTCGCCGCGCCGAACGCGCCGTCACCCGAGTTGGTCGAGAGGTGCAGCCGGTGGTCGCGCCACTTCACGCCCGCGTAGGGACCTTCACGGAACTCCAGCTCCGCGCCGAGCAGGCCCACGTAGAACCCGAGCGCGCGCTCGAGATCGCTGCAGCGGTGAACCGGGGTCGCCATGCGTCGAGGCTCCTCTGCAGCGGTGGTGCTGCATCGAGTAAGACGCTATCTTACTTCTGATGAAGACGACCATCTCGTCGAAGGGTCAGCTCGTCCTCCCGGGGCCACTGCGAGAGCGCGACGGCATCGTCGAAGGTGACGAGTTCGAAGTCGTGCGCCTCAGCAAGGGCAAGTACCGACTGTCACGCGTCAAGAAGCCCGGTACGCGGGGCGTGGTCGACTGGCTCCTGGCGTGCCCCGAGAAGGGGTACTTCACGCCGATCGACTCCGAGTCCACGGACTCGTTGTGACGTTTCTCGTCGATGCGAATGTCTTGAGTGAGGTCACGCGCCCGAGCCCGTCGGAGCGAGTGGTGGCGTGGCTCCGCGAGAATGAAGCGCAGATCGTCGTCGATGCCGTGATCCTCGGTGAGGTCGAGTACGGCATTCTGCTGCTCCCGCGCGGACGCAAGCGCGAGCGCCTCGAGGCCTGGTTCGAGGCCGGTGTCGCGCGGCTGCGGTGCATTCCGTGGGACGCCAGAACCGGGAGGCGCTGGGCGCAGCTGCTGGCGACCCTTCGCGCGCGCGGCAAGGCGATGCCCATCAAGGACAGCTTCATCGCGGCCACCGCGCTCGCGAACGATTTGATCGTGGTCACTCGCAACCGCGCCGACTTCGAACGCGCTGGTGTCGAGGTCGTCGACCCGTTCGACGCTGACTGAACCTGCAGGTGCTCCTCGCGCTCGGCGGCTGACTCGCGCTAAGCGGCGCCGCGATGAGCAGCAAGCGCCGTGAATTCACGCTCGAACAACTGAAGGCCGCGACCGACGTTCTCGAGTCGGTGGTCGAGGACCGGTCCACCCTCACCGAGATGCCCGAAGAGGAGCGACGTCGGTTCTTGATGGCCGCCGGCCGCGCGGCGAGCCCGCTGCGTCACGAGGTGCAGGCCTTCAGCAAGGCGATGCGCCGCGAGCGTCTGAAGGAACGTCAGGCGCGAGACCGCGAAATTCGCGAGGCGACCGTGATTCGCCAGGTACGCAAGGAAGCGGTGTTCGTCGCGCCAGCGCAGCTGCCGACCGGCGAGCGTCGCGACGGGCCCACGCTCGAGAAGCCGCGCAACTGCTACGTCTGCAAAGCGGAGTACCGAAAGCTCCACCACTTCTACGACGCGATGTGTGTCGAGTGCGGTGACGCCAACTACGCCAAGCGCTTTCAGACCGCGAAGCTCGATGGCCAGGTCGCGCTCATCACCGGCGCGCGCTTGAAGATTGGGCAGCAGGCGGCGCTGATGCTCTTGCGTGCCGGCGCGCGCGTCATCGTCACCACGCGCTTTCCGCACGACGCCGCGCAGCGCTACGCGAAGGAACCCGACTTCGCTTCATGGAGCGACCGGCTCGAAGTGCACGGCCTCGACCTGCGTCACTCTCCGTCGGTCGAGCTCTTCGCGCGGTGGATGTCGCGACGGCTCCCGCGGCTCGATCACCTCATCAACAACGCCGCGCAGACCGTTCGTCGCCCGGTCGGTTTCTTCTCGCACCTGATGGCCGTCGAAGAAGCGCCGCTCGCTGAGCTCTCCGCAGGCGCGCAGAAGATTCTCGGCGCTCGCCAGGAATGTCTCGAAGCGCTCGGCCACGGCCCGAAGCTCGTCGGCAGCGGAGGCAGCAACGGCCCCGACGTCACCGGCCTCGCCAACTGGCACGCCAGCGCGGGCGCTGGTGCGGGCGTCGCGATGTCGGCGCGGCTCAGCCAGGTTCGCTACACGTGGGAAGACGCGTCGTACGGCATGGAGGTCTTCCCCGAGGGAAAACTCGACGCCGACCTGCAGCAGGTCGACCTGCGCACCATGAACTCGTGGCGCATGACGCTCGACGAGGTCTCGACGCCCGAGCTGCTTGAGGTGCAGCTGGTGAACGCCATCGCGCCCTTCGTGCTCGCCGGCCGCCTACGCGAGCTGATGAAGAAGTCGAGCGGCGAGCACGCCAAGCACGTCGTCAACGTGAGCGCGATGGAAGGCAGCTTCTCGCGCGGCACCAAGACCGACAAACACCCGCACACCAACATGGCGAAGGCCGCGCTCAACATGATGACGCTCACGTCGGCGCCCGACTACGCGCGCGACGGCATCTTCATGAACGCCGTCGACACCGGTTGGGTCACTGACGAAGACCCCGCGCAGCACGCCAGCCGCAAGAAAGACGACCTCGGGTTTCAGCCGCCGCTCGACATCGTCGACGGAGCCGCGCGCGTCATCGACCCCGTGTTTTCCACCGCGAACGGAGCCGAGCCCGTCTTCGGCAAGTTCTTGAAGGACTACAAGACCACCAGCTGGTGAGAGCAGACGTCCGCTGACGTCCACTCGCGCGCGCAAAGGTTCGCGTGCGTCGTCGCGTGGTGTGTTCTTTGCTGTCGCGGGGGCAACAATGAACCTGCGCGTCGGAACGTGGTGGTGTCTCACGTCGTTGCTGTGTTCGTGCGCTGGGTCGCTGCCGCCGCTCGACGTGAAATCGTTGCCTGCGATTTCACGCACCGACGAGCGCTACCGCGACGCCAAGTGGGACGTGCTGCTCGACGAGCAGGAAGCCGAATTCCTCACCGGCAAGGAAGGGCCCGAGGTGCGCATCACCGAGCGGTGGCGCATCAAGGTGCTGCGGCCGGTCGAGGTGCCGCCCATCGTGGTGCACTACTCGCGCACCTTCGAAGAGGTCGAATCGATTCGCGGGCGCATCATCGATCGCGACGGCAAGGAGAAGAGCGTCGACGTCAGCAAGCGCAGTGACCAGCCCGCGTTCAGCAACAGCTCGTTGTTCACCGATTCGCGCGTGACGGTGGTGCCGGTGCCCGCGGTGCCCGTCGACGGCGTGTTCGAATACGAGGTCGTCACGCGCCACCGCTCGATGCAGCACTTCGTGGTGAGTCAGCGCTTCGGCGGCAGCGAGCCCATCGAACTCTCGCGGTTGGTCGCCATCGCTCCGAAGGACTGGGACGTTCGCTGGAAGCTCCTCACCTACGAAGGCGAGCCATTCGAGCCGACGCAGGGAGAGCGAGACGGCCGCCGCACGTTGACCTTCGAGCGCAAGCAGCTGAACGCGCTCGAGCCCGAGAACGCGGGGCCGCCGGCCGCGACGCGACTGCCGCTCGTCGTGTTGCGTCTCGAGACGTGGAAGGACAACGGCGTCGAGAAGCACCCGCCGTCCACTCCGCAGGAATTGAGCAAGCAGCTCTTCGACGGCTACCAGGCCGGCGTCGTGCCCACGCCGGAGCTCGAAGAGACGGTGAAGAAGGTGCTCACCGGCGTCGAAGACACGCCCGACGCGAAGGCGCAGGCGCTCTACGAGCACGTGTGCCGCGAGGTGCAGTACTGCGCCATCGAGATTGGTCTCGGCGGCTGGTTCCCTCACTCCGCCAAAGACGTGCACGCCGCGCGCTACGGCGACTGCAAGGACAAGGCGAACTACCTCCACACGCTGCTGAAAATCGCCGGCGTGGAGTCGTTCCACACGCTCATCTTCTCGCACGAAGGCACGCCGCGAGAGTTCACGCTCCCGTCGATGGGCGCGAACTTCAACCACGAGATTCTCGCGGTGCAGCTGGGCGAGCGGCTGGTGTTCGCCGACCCCACGTGGCGCGCGGTGCCGTTCGGAGAATTGCCGCCGAATGATCAAGGCGCGCCGGTGCTGCTCGTCTCGAAGGGCGGCCACGACGTGCAGCTCACGCCCGAGAGCAAGGCCGAGGACAACACCGAGTCGCAGGTGCTCAAGCTGACGCTCGAGCCCGACGGTGACGCCAGCGGCACGTTCGTCATCACCGCCACCGGAGCGCGCGCGTTGCCGTGGAAGTCGCGTTGGCTCGAGGGCACGGGGCAGGCGAAGCGCTTCACCGAGCAGCAACTGTGGGTGCGCGCGCCGCTGGTGCGAGAGGTGAAGCAGACCACCAAGAGCGACTTCGCGAAGACCAGCGAGGTCGAGGGCACGCTCGGCGCACGTCGCGTCGCCTCGCGCGTGGGCGACGACAAGCTGCTCATTCGCCCGGTCGATCTCTTCGAGCCGTGGATGCAGACGTGGGACACCAAGCGCAAGTCGGCCGTGGTGGCGCGCTTCGTCGACACGCGCTCCATCACCGTCGAGCTGCAGCTGCCGCCGGGGAGCACGCTGGCGTTCAACAGCATCTCCCGGAAGGTCGAGGGCCCCACCGGTCTCTTCACGCTGAGCGCGAAGGTCGAAGGCACCATGCTCAAGCTCGAGCGCCGCTTCGAGAGAAAGAACCGACGCGTGGTGCCCGGGGCGCTCAACGGCTTCAACCGTTTCGTCGATCAAGTCACCGAGGCCGAATCACAGCCGGTGTTCGTGAAGTTGGGAGGTGCGAAGTGAAGCGCGCTCTCGTGTGTCTGTTGCTCACCGGCTGTGCGACCACCGCCACGCGCGACTGGGTCGACGACGCCACGCTGCAGTTCGACCCGACGAAGTACTCCGATGACGCGGCCGTCATTCTCTATCGCTCCGACAAGACCACGCTGCAGCTCGAGGGCTCGGAAAGCCTGACGCGACGCGAGCGCCACGAGGTCATCGCGGTGCGCGGCGAAGCAGGGTTCTGGATGGCGGAGGTGAAGGTGCCGTACCGCGCGCAAGACACGCTCGCCGGTTTCCGTGCGCGCCTCGTGCAGCCCGACGGCTCGAAGCAGGAATTCGACGCGAAGAACTTCTTGTCCGACGTGAGCGCGCGCGGAGAGCGTCAGGTCAACGCGGCGTTCTTCCGCTTCCCGGGTGTGAAGGTCGGCTCCATCCTCGAATACTGGTGGGTGGTGGAAGGCGAGAAGTTCTGGGCCGCCGACGAGCAGGAAACGCTCGGCGAATACCCGGTGAAGAAATACGAGTTCGAGCTCACCGCTGCCAAGCCGCTGGTCGTCGAGACCATCGAGTGGAACGACGCGCAGCCCATCGACGTGCGCACCTTCGCCGATGGGCGCCACCAATTGCGCTTCACGTTGAATGACCTGCCCCCGCGGGAGCGCGTCGACTTCGCTCCGAACTTCACCTTCAGCGAGCCGCGCTGGGCGTGGCGCGTGCTCGCGTGGCGCGACAAGAAGCTCTCCTACGACTGGCTGCGCGACTGGTCGAACGTGGTCGAAGACAACGGCAAGCGCTTCTACACCGAGGGAAAACTCGAGAAGGGCTTCGACCAGCAGCTCGACACCGCCGACGTCGGCGCGTGCAAGGGCGACGTCGCGTGTCTGGTGGGCCTCGCGCAGAAGTTCGTGTTCAGCGATGCCGAAGACGTCGACAAGTGGGACCGCGCCGAGCCGCTCGCGCTCGCGCTCGCCAGCGGCCGCACCAGCATCGTCGAGCGCGCGTTGATGATGCGCCTGCTGCTCGAGCGCGCGGGCGTCGAAGCGTGGGTCGCGTATGGCACCGACGCGCTCAGCAATCAGCTCGCTCCGGGTTTTCCGCGGCTCGATCAGTTCAACCACCTCTTCGTCTACCTGCCGCGTCAGAAGGGGCTGCAGACGCCGCTCACCATCGACCCCGACTGCCACTTCTGCGGCCCGGGCATGTTGACCTCGCGCCATCGTGAGCAGCGCATCTACGTGTTCCGCACGCGCCAGGAAGTGAGCGACTTCGCCACCGAGGGCCGTTGGGAGACGGCGTTCGGTTCAGCCGCGCCCATCTCCGAGAAGCGCTTCACCCACGTCGCGCGCGTCGAAGCAGACGGCACGGTGAGCGACACCATCACCACGCGCACCAGCGGCCTCGAAGCGAATCGCCCGTTCGACGACTTCAAGCATCGCGAGCGCAAGCTGCTGCAGCGCGAGGCTGACGAGTGGAATCGCTCCAACGGCATGAAGTCCATCAGCGACGCGCACTGGAGCGAATGCAAACGCAGCAAGGGAGTCTGCAGCTGGAGCTCGAAGCTGCGCTTCCCCGCGCAGGCCTGGAAGAACGGCGACAACTGGACGGTGCATCTCGGCTTCTTGAACTCCATCCACTCCGAGTTGTTCGACGCGGAGGAACGCAAGCTCGACGTGCACTTCACGTGGGACGACCGCTCGGTGGTCGAGGTGCTCGAGCTCACCGCGCCGATGGGCACGCGCCTCGTGTCAGTGCCGCCGCCGCAGAACTTCAACGCCGGCTCGCTGCGTACCAGCGTCGAGGTCGAACGCACGCCGACCGGAGCGCGCGTCACGCGCCGCATCGACACCACCATCGGCTTCGAGAACAAGGCGCGCTACCCCGAACTGCGTGCCGCGGCCGATGCCTTCAAGCGCGCGCGGCAGCTGGTGCTGGAATTCGCTCCCGAGGCGAAGCCTCAGTAACGCGCGAGCGCGCGACGCAGCGCAGACAGCGGCGGGCCTTCGGTCGGAGCGGCGACCCACGCTTCTTTCGCGAGCGAGTCGTTCACCGTCATCAGGTCGACGTGCGGGTCGACGAGCGGAGTCGCCATGCGCCCGTTCAATGACGCGAGCGTGTCGGCGCGCACTTCGACCGGGCCTTCACCGCGCGCGTCGAAGTCGCGACCGATGTGCTGGCCGAGCTGGAGAATGAGGTCGGGCTGCACCGCGAGCTCTCGCTCCTGCACGCGCGTCAGGTACTGCGAGGGGCTCACGTGCCACTCGCGCCCGACGCGGTTCTTCACGATGTACGTCACGCTGCCGTTCTTCTCGCGCGTCATCACCCGCCACGAGAAGCGCATGCCCTGCTCGTGCCACGACACGTCGCCGCCGTAGAAGTGCGCGCGCAGCGGGAGCACGAGCTGAAGCACCACGTATGCACCGAGCGCGAAGAAACTCAGACGACCAACTCCCTGCAAAGCGGGGAGAGGGTCGGGGTGAGGGGCCGGAGCGGTCGCCGTCGTTCGAAACCGCCGCAGCCAAAGCCGCGGCCACGACGCGTCGAAGAACACCAGCGCGCTCAAGGTCATGATGAAGGGGAACATGCCGATGGGAAACAGCACGCGCGTCATCGCGTGAAAGACGATGACCACCGCGAACGCGAACGGCCGCGCGCGCTTCCACAGCAAGAAGAACGGCACGCTGGTGTCGAACAAGAAGCCCGCCCACGACATGAAGAGCGCGGCTTCGGGCGCCGAGAGCCACGGCCCGATGAACGGAGTCGACGTGCGCGCGGAGAGCCACAGGTGCAGCGGCGCTCCGTGCACCAACCAATCGCCGTTCAACTTCGCGAGGCCGGCGAAGAAGTACACGACGCCCACCTGGAACTTGAGCAGCGCGCTGCACCACGCGGGCAACACGTCGCTGCGCAGGGAAGGGCGGAGCCACGCGTCGACGCTCCACAAGCGATGCAGCGGCATGAAGCTCGCGAGCAGCAGCAGCAGCGACACCAGGTAGTAGTGGTTCAGGTAGTTGCTCACGTCGAGCAGCTGCAGCCACGCGAACGCGACGAAGGTGAGCACGCTGGCCACGCGGTACGCCGCGCCCGCGGCGACCATCAGCCCCAGCACCACCAACGCGACGAACAACGCACGCACGCCTTCGAGGCCGGGCCACGGCACCCAACCAAAGCCGAAGTAGTGAAACTGGAACTTCGTGTCGAAGAGCTGCTCCACCCAGCCGTACGCGAGGAAGCGCGCGGCCGACACGCTGACCAGCAGGCCGAGCACGATGCGAAACACCGCGAGCGCTGCGGCGTCACGCGGCGTGTTCAGCCACGCGCGCGCTCTCTCAATCATTGTCACCCTCGAGTCCCATCGGCAGCTCGACGTCGAGCACGGTGAGGAACTCGCTCTTGAGCAAGTCAGTCACGCCCTTGAGCCCGTCGTAGAGCGCGCGCACCGAGGCCGGGTCCAACACCAGCGACCGCGAGAGGTCGGGCTCGTCGAGCGCGTCGAACGTCACCTGTGCTTCGCCGATGCGCGCGTTGAGTCGCTCGTGCAGTGACGCGGCGCCCTGCGCGTCGAGCAGGTCATCGAAGCCCACGCCGTTGAACGAATCGTCTTCGCAGCCCTGAAGCAGCTCGCGAAGCCCGGCGAAGTTCGCGCGCGCGTTGGCGGTGTTGTGGTGCGCGTACTGCGACTCCAGCAGGTCGAGGCACGGAGGCGCGGCGCAGTTGCGAAGACCGATGGGCCCGGCGAGCTTGGTGTCCTTCAAGGAGATGTCGAGGAAGAAGACCGAGTCGCTCACGCGGTTCAGCGCGCCGGCGACCGTCGGGTAGGTGGAGTTGCCCGGGCCGGCGGTAGCGAGCGTTTCGACGAACGGCTGCCACGCGGTGACGAGTTGATCAGCGCGGCTCTGCACGTCGAGCGCGACCGCGGCGGCGTAGGCCTGCTTGCGCTGCGCGCGCTCCATCGGGGTCAGCGCCATCCACGCGGTGGTGTCGCCACAGCTCACCTCGTCGGGGCTCGAGAAGAGCAGGTACTCGGCGGCAGCGAGGCCGCGGCGGTTGATCAACAGCGACGAGACGTTCGAGAAGCCGTTGGCGGTGAGCGTCTCGTCGACCGCGCAGCGGCTGATCAACGGCCACGAGTAGATTTGATCTCTCAGGTCTTGCCCGCCCGGCGTGGTGGAGCTCGCGGTCGGGCCGAACTGCATCGCCTCGACGCGTGACCACGCCGTCATCGCCGCCGACCACGTCGTCTGATTCGGAGTGGCCGCGAACGCGTGCGCCGCCGTCTGGAACTTCGTCACCGAGCGCAACGAGCACTCGCCCGCCGCGCGCAAGAACTGCGAGCGCGTCGCCGGTGCGCCGCCGTCGGGGAGCACGGTGAGCCCACCGTCGGGCTTATTGACCACAGGACAGGCGCTGAAGAGCACCGCCGCGCTGATCAACGGAACGACTTGACGAACGACGCCTTGCGTGATTTTGACTTTCATTCTCAACATCATGGATTCGCAACCTACACCGAGGTCGTCGATGCGTGCAGCACTCCTCCTTGCTTCCGCCCTTTTCGCCGCATGTCCCCCCGCCACCATGCAGATGGACTCGGGCATGGAGCCGCAGGACGCGGGCACCGACGCCGGCGTGGCGGCGCGTGATCTCGACATCGCGGTGGTGAAGCTGCGTCACG
Organism: Archangium sp.; assembly: GCA_047600485.1. Lineage (GTDB taxonomy): Bacteria > Myxococcota > Myxococcia > Myxococcales > Myxococcaceae > Archangium_A. The sequence goes on along the minus strand of JASGKS010000001.1, from coordinate 6,349,244 downwards.
ACGGCACGCTCGACACGTCGTTCGGCACCGGCGGCAAGGCCATTCTCGACTTCGGAGCAGCGAGCGGCTCGGCGCGGGACAGCGTCTATTCCTTCGACGTCGACGCGATGGGGCGGGTGGTGTTGTTCGGCTCGACGAAGGGCACCGGCCGCACCGACGTCGATCGCTACGTCGCGCGTCTCTCGGCCAACGGCCAGCTCGACACCAGCTTCGGCGTCGACGGTCTGCACCGGCTCGACCTCGGTGGCACCAACGAGAACGCGCGCCACGGCTTCGTGCAGGCCGACGGAAAGATCATCGCAGCGGGCTACACCGCGCTGCCCACCGGCGTTCCGATCGAAGACGGCGGCGTGCAGACCGCGAACACCATCGTGCTGTTGCGGCTCGAGTCGAACGGCGCGCCCGACACCACCTTCGGCACTGACGGCCTCGTGAAGCTGAACCCCTTCCCGTCGGCGATGCCGGCCACGCTGCCCTGGGGTCTGTGCGAGGCGTACGCGGCGGTGCAGCAGTCGGGTGGCCGCTACGTGACGGTCGGCTACGGCCGCCGCGCGGCGACGGGCACGGTCGACCTCACCAGCGTGCGGCTCGACAACATGGGCGTGCAGGACACGACGTGGGCCGGCACCGGCGCCATCGTGTTCGACCTCATCGGTGGTGATGAGCGCGGCCGCCACGCCGTTGCGTTGGCCGATGATCGCGTGGTGTTCGTCGGCAGCGGCACGCCGCTCACCGGCAACATCGACGCGCTCGTCTCTATCGTGCGCGCTGACGGAACGCCCGACACGTCGTTCGGCACCGCCGGCACGAAGCTCTACGCGTTCGGTCGCAACGACGAGGCGTTCTTCGGGAGCGCCGTTGGCCCCGGCGGCATGACGCTCGCCGTGGCGGGTTACCGCGTCGGCGCGGCCAACAATGATCAGGAAAACGACGACGCGGTGCTCGCGCTCATTCCGCTCTCGACGGGAGCTCCCGCTGAAATCGCGCAGCCGGTGCCCCTCTCGACCACCACGCACGACCGCTTCCTCGGTGTGGCGTGGGACGGTGCGCAGGTCGTCGCCGCGGGCTTCGTGCGCGAAGGCACCGACACGAAGTTCGCCGTGGCGCGCTTCAACGCCGATGGCACGCGTGACACCACGTTCGGCACTGGCGGCCTGGTCACCATCAACACCTCGATGGGCGGCACCGAAGAGGTCGCGCGTTGGGTGAAGGTGTTGGCCGACGGCAGCATTTTGCTCGCTGGCCCCGTCGAGCACTGAGCAGTCGTGCGCGGCTGGAGTCTCATCGCGGCGCTCTTCGCGTTCGCCGCGTTCGCTCAGGAAGTCGACGGCGGCGTCGAAGACGACGTGCCGTACGTCGAGAACGCCGACGCTGGCGTGCGCACCACCGTGGTGTTCGGCACGCCCGAGTCGCACACCGCGGGCTCGTCGCACACCATCAGCGGCTCGCGGCTCAAGCGCTTCGAGCTCGATGATGCGATGGCTGTGTTGCAGGCCGTGCCCGGCGTCCAGGTGCGCGGCGAAGACGGCTTCGGTCTGCGGCCCAACATCGGCCTGCGCGGCGCGAACCCCGACCGCAGCAAGAAGGTGACGTTGATGGAAGACGGCGTGCTCTTCGGGCCCGCTCCGTATTCCGCGCCGGCGGCGTACTACTTCCCGCTCGTCACGCGCATGGAGTCGGTGCGCGTGCTCAAGGGCCCGTCGGCCATCATCTACGGACCACAGACCGTCGGCGGCGCCATCGACTTCATCACGCGTGACCTCGGGCCTGGCATGACCGCGGGGCTCGATCTCGCCGCCGGCTCGTGGGCGTACGGCAAGGGTCACGGGTACTTCGGCGCGGGCAACGACACCACCGCGTTCGTGATGGAAGGCATTCACCTTCGCAGCGACGGCTTCAAACACATCGACGGGCTGCCGAACGCGAACACCGGCTTTCAGAAGAACGAGTGGATGGCGAAGGGCCGCCACCGTTTCACGCTCGGCGAGTTCACCAACGTCATCACGCTGAAGCTCGGTTTCTCCTCGGAAGAATCGAACGAGACGTACCTGGGCTTGAGCGACGAAGACTTCCGCGCTGACCCGCTGCGCCGCTACGCGGTGAGCAAGTGGGACCACATGACGAACCAGCGCACGAGCGTGTCGCTGCAGCACAAGCTCGAGGGCCCGGGCTTCACGCTCACCACGACCGCGTACCGCAACGACTTCCACCGCACGTGGCGCAAGGTGAACCACCTCGGCGGGAGCGACATCAGCGCGGTGCTTGCCGCTCCGAACGCGGCGCGCAATCAGCTCTACATGGGCGTGCTGCGCGGAGAGCTCGACACGCAGAGCGCGCTCGAGACCGTCTACATCGGGCCCAATCGGCGCGACTTCGTCTCGCAGGGCGTGGAGTCGGTCTTCCGCACCGAGTTCAAGACAGGCCCGCTGGAGCACAACCTCGAGGCGCGCGCGCGCTACCACTACGACGCGATTGAGCGACTCCACACCGAGGACGGCTTCCTGGTGCGCGAGGGTGACCTCGTCAGCAACGGCGCGCCGACCATCGTGCTCATCAACGGTCTCGACGACACGCACGCCATCGCGCTGTCGGCGAGCGACGCGATTCGATGGGGGCGCGTGACGCTCACGCCGGGGGTGCGCGCGGAGTTCATCTTCTCGGCGTCGCGCAACGACCTCGCGCACACGTACACCACGGCGAACACCAACGTGCTGCTGCCGGGCATCGGCGCCTACGTGTCGATCACCGAAAATCTCGGCGTTCTGGCGGGCGTGTACCGCGGCTTCTCACCGCCGAATCCCGGGCAGGTGGGCGCGACTCCCGAGCTGGCGATGAACGTCGAGGGCGGTGCGCGCTGGTCGCGGCCCGGCGAGCGGTTGGAGGCCATCGGCTTCTTCAACGACTACGCGAACCTCACCGATACCTGCACGTTCTCGAGCGGCTGCGACGGAGAGAACCTCGACAAGCAGTTCAACGCCGGGCGCGCGCACATCTACGGGCTCGAGGTGTTCGCGGAGAAGCGGCTCAAGCTGGGCGAGTTCAGCTTTCCGCTGAGCGGCACGTACACGCTGACCGGCACCCGGCTGCTCACCTCGTTCCGCTCGGAAGACCCGGTGCTCGGCAACGCGCAGGAAGGTGACGAGCTGCCGTACGTGCCGCGCCACATGCTCAACCTCGCGGCCGGAGTCGATTGGTGGCGGCTCTCGGCGCACGCGCAGTTCACGTTCATCGATCGCATGCGTGAAATTGCCGGGCAGGGTGAATTCAACCCGCAGTGGACGACCGACGTGCAGGCCACGCTCGACGTGCACCTCGGCTTCAAGCTCACGGACTGGGCGTCGGTGTACTTCGACGCGCGCAATTTGTTCGACCAGCACGCCATCGTGGGGCGCCGGCCGTTCGGAGCGAGGCCCAACGCGCCGCGCACCCTCATCGGTGGCCTGAAGCTCACGTACTGACGTTGTGACTTCAGTCAGAGTGTCAGGCGATTCCCTTCTTCGGGCGTACCGGTAGCGCCGATGGCCTGCTAGGCGCCGCGAATGGCCTTCTCGGAGCGCATCGAGCGCGAGCTCGACTTCCTGTGCAACGCCTGCGGGACGGCTCGGCGCGCGACGCTTACCGGCATCGGACACGGGCGTTCCGCGAAGCAGGCCATCGGCAACGCGCAGCTGAGCCTCGAGGAAGTGCAGGTCTTCTTGCGCTGTCCCGCGTGCGGTTGGCGACCACTCGCGCGTGGCGTGCGGCACCTGGTCAAGCAGCTGTGGATGGCGCCGGTGTTGCTGGGAGGGTTCCTGGCATTCCCCGTGGTGCTGCTGAGCAGGCCCGATGACACGAACGGGCATACGGTCGCCCTCGTGTTCCTGACGTTTCTGGGGCTCTTGACCGTCGGCTGCGTGTCGCTCGTCACGTACAACGTGCGCCGGGCGCAGCAGCGCCAGGTTCGCTGGCACTGAGCATCAGCGGAGCGCGTCGAGCCCGTGCTGGTGACGACGCTCGAGGCTTGCTCATCGGCCTGAAGCTCACGTGCTGATGCTGATGTGTCAGTAAGAGTGTCAGGAACTTGATCAGCGATAGTCTGGCTCGGCGTGAGAACCCATGAGATCCGCGCCCGCTACGATGAACAGCACCTCGTCGTGTACCAGGCGTTCGGCCACGCCATCGCTGACGCGGCGGTGAGCGCGCAGAAGTTCGTCGCGCCCTTCAGCTACGAGCGCATGACGTGGGTGAAGCCGTCGTTCCTGTGGATGATGGAGCGCTGCGGCTACGCAACCAAGCCCATGCAGGAACGCGTGCTCGCGGTGCACGTACTGCGCTCGGCGTTCGATTCGGCGGTGCGCTCGGCGGTGTCGACCAGCGAAGCGAACTCGAAGGCGCCGATTCGCGTGCAGTGGGACCCCGAGCGCTCGCTGCGTGGAGGCAAGCTGAACTTCCGCTCGCTGCAGCTCGGGCTCGGTCGCACCGTGAGTCGCGCGTACGCGCTGGAATGGGTGCAGCGCATCGAAGACGTGACGCCGCTGGTGCGTCAGCTCGCGGTGCTTCGTCGCGAAGGTGAGTGGGACGCCGCCGAGCGGTTGCTCCCGGTCGAGCGAACGTACGCGCTGACGTGAACGACCGTGGGAGAGTCGCGTTCCATGGCGACGAGGAAGAAGAAGGCCGAGAGCGCACCGCCCCTGCCGGCCTTCGTTCGGCTCGGGCAACAGGGCGGCCTCGTCGGCAAGAGCACCATCACCGCGCTCGCGCTCTCGGCGAACAACCGCTTCGCCGTGACGGGAGACATCGAAGGCGTCATCCGCGTCTTCGATCTCACCACTGACAGCGAGGTCGGCTTCGCGCGCATCACGCGGCGGCTCCGCAAGTACGATCGCGTCCTCAATCGCGTCACGGTCGCCAACGACGGCAAGCGCATCACGGCGGCCGATCGCGGCGGCAGCTTGTTCTGTGGGCAGATCGGCGACGACGATCTCGACTTCACGGACTTCCGCGCGCTTCACGGAGACAACGTCCTCTCGTGCGCCGATGGTTCGCGCGTCGCCTACCTCACGGGCGGCCTCGTGCTCTGCGAGAACGGAAAGCGCGTGTGGGAAGACTCGGAGGCGCGCGCTGCGCAGGACTTCGCGATTGCTCCCGACGGTCGCATCGCGGTCGTGCACCACGAGCCACAGACCGAGCGCGGCTTCATTCGACTCTTCGACGGCAAGGCGAGCTGCAAGCTGCTGGCGAGCGTCGAGATCCCGAACAGCTGTTGGTACGCGCGCATCGGGTTCGTCGGCAACGAGCGCATCGTGGTCATCGCGCAGACGGGCGAACTCTTCTTCTGGAACGGCAAGAAGGGCGGCGCGGTCGAGACGCGTCAGAGCCGGTTCGGAAAGAGCGACGAGCGCCCGACGGTGCTCGGCCCGCTCGGCTTCTTCATCTCGCGCGACAAGGTCTTCACCTTCGACGACGCGGCTCCGCGCGAAGTGACGCGGCGGAAGTGGGCGTGTGCGCTCGACGGCTCGGTGGTGCTCGGAGAAAACGGCGCGCGCATCGAGCGCATCGGGCCTGATCTGCTGCTCCCGACGTCGACGGCTGCGCTCAACGGTTGGGTACGCGCCATCGCGTTCGAGCCTGATCAACGGTTCGTGTGGACTGCCGATGATGCTGCGGCGCACCGCTGGTCGTTGCCCTCGGGCACCATCGACAAGTCGATCCCGCTTCCGAAAGATCATTCTGCGCACGGAATCTCCAATGACGCGCGCGTGCTGCTGCTGCGCACGCACGAGGCTCGTTCCGAGATGCAGCAGCTCTTCGATCTGCAGAACGGGAAGTTGCTCCATGCGCGCGTGAAGACGCACAGCCGAACTTCGGGTCTCAGCCCCGACGGCCGCTTCTTCGCTTATGGAGTCGGAGGCAAGGACGTCGCCCACGTGCTCGACGTCGAGAGCGGCAAGGTCGTACGCACGCTCACGGCTCGCAGTCCACGCACGCCGTACAACGCGGTGCCTTCGGCGGAAGGCCGCTTCGTCATCACGGTGAACAACCGCTACGAGATGGTGACCTTCGACGAGCGCGGCAAGGAACTGGGCAGCTTTCAGCGACCTCCTGGCGTGGTGATGTCGATGCGCGTGTCGAAGTCGGGAAAGTGGTTCGTGTTCGGCCGCGACAACGCGCATCACCTCGAGGCGTGGACGCTCGCGGGGCGTCAGCTCGAGCCGAACTTCACGGGGCTGCGTCGCAACGACGTCGACACGCTCGCGCTGTCTGACGACGAGAAGTGGGTCGCGGCGAGTGATGGTGTCGCGATCGGCATCTGGCGCTTTGCAGATCGCAAGCGCGTGCTCGCCATTCAAGAAGGCGCGGGCGCGCTCGCGTTCTCTTCCGACGCGAAGCAACTTGCCGCAGGCGGAAACGGGACGGCGTTCGTGCTCGCGAACTTCGCGTGAGAACCATGCGCAACGAAATCCCCAGCTGGGCGCTCGAGAAGGTGCGTCTCTTCGCGATGGATCTCCCCGAGGCGAAAGAGGAACGCGCGTGGGCAGGCGTGCGCTGGGTCGTCGGGAAGAAGAACTTCGCGCACGTGGTCTTCATCGAGCGAAATTGGCCGCCGGCCTACGCCGAGGCGATGGGCGGACCCGGGCCCGCGTGCGTGCTGACCTTCCGCGTGCCGAAAGAGCAAGTCGCGCCGCGATTTTCGAAGCGGCCGTTCTTCAAGCCCGTGTGGTTCGCGAACATCGTCGGGCTGGTGCTTGATGAAGACACGACCGACTGGGACGAAGTGAGCCAGTTCGTGCGAGCGAGCTATCGGGTACTCGCTCCGAAGAAGCTCGCGGCGCGCGTCGAGCTCTGACACGCGCATCACCGCCGCGCGTGAAGCTCCAGGGTCGGGAAGTCGACGGGCTTGAATGCGACGAGCACTGCGGTGCGCTTCGCGTCGGCCGACATGAGGTCGAGGTCGAGCGACTTCTCGAGAATTTCCTGCGCCAGCGACTCGAGCCGCGCGCGGAACTGGAAGTACGACTCGTCGGTGAACTTCACGATGTAGAAGCGGAAGAACTCGTTCTTCTGATCGAACCGGCTGGTGGCGAACACCTTGCGGCCCATCTCGTAGAGCCAACGATCGATCGGCCCCCCGCGCGACCAGGTGATGTGCGGCGCGGCCTTGAGTCGAAACTGCGTGCCTTCGCGGAGCTCGAGCAAGCCGAGCCGCGCGAGCCGGCCGAGGTACTGCAGCACCTGCGCGCGCGAGAGCTTGAAGCGTGACTCGAGCCGCGCGACCGGAGTTCGCTTGGCAATCGACAAGAAGAAGAAGAACAGCCGCGGGTCGGCGACGAACGCCGCTTCCTGTTTGGGCGTGAGCACCGATTCTTCGTGGCGCGACTTCTGCTCCACGAGGCGCATGAGCTCGAAGAAGCTCAAGTTCAGGTGCCGGCACACCCGCTCGACGCGCTCGGCGGAGAAGTCATCGGCGGCGAACAGACGCTTGACGCTCGAGAGGCTCACGCCCATCGCGCGCGCCAGCTCGGGGTAGGTCACTCCCTGCGCCTTCAGGAGTTGCTTCAACGTCTCGAGGACCAGCGTGGGCGTTGCCATGGGGTCGAATCATGACACCAGTTGGTTCGAAGATTGAGCTCGTCGTCGGCGCGCGTTGCGAGCGTCGACGGGTCGCGGTTCTTCTTCACGCACCATGAACGCCATGACCCGCCTGGAGCACTTCAACGCATTGGCCCGCACCGGAGCGCCCGACAGTCCGTTCTCGACGCTGCTCGGAATTCGCCTCGAGTCGGTCGAGCCGGGGAAGGTGAGCGCGCTGCTAGACATGCGCGGTTCGAAGATGAACAACCCGCTCGGCTTTCTGCACGGTGGAGTGGTCGCGTCACTGAGTGATCACGTGATGGGTCTGGCGTTGCTCTCGATGCTTCCCGAAGACGAGATCTTCACGACCATCGAACTCAAGGTGAACTACCTGCGCGGCGTGAAGAAGGACTGCACGCTGCGCGCGGTGGGGAAGGTCTTGAAGGCCGGGCGCACCATCGCTGTCGTCGAGAGTGACGTGTTCGACGATGCGGGTGAGCTCGTCGGCCGCGTGGTGAGCACCTGCATTCGGCTTCCTGCGCCGCGCGCGTAATTGCACCTTCACGGTCGGGGCGAAGTTGGGCAGAAGCGCCCGCATGCTCCAGCGTTTCTTCCTTGTCGGTGTCGTGGTGGGCCTCATCGGCGCAGCGTTGCCCGCGTGTGGTCCTGCGACCGCGGCGTGTGGTCCGAGCACGTGCGTCGGGTGCTGCAACGCCACGGGCGATTGCGTGATTGCTCCGTCGGCGGTCGCGTGCGGCGGGAGCGGCAGCATGTGCATGCAGTGTTTCCCCGGACAGATTTGTCTTGGCGGCCTGTGTGCAGTCGCGGGCGGTACGGGCACAGGTGGTGGCGCATCGACCGGCGGCGGTGCGACTGGTGGCGGCGGCGCGATGGGCGGCGGTGCAGCGACGGGTGGCGGCGCGACGGGCGGAGGCGGCGCGACCGGTGGCGGTGGAGCGACCGGTGGCGGAGCGACTGGCGGCGGTGGAGCGACTGGCGGTGGCGGTGCGACTGGTGGCGGCGGTGCGACTGGTGGCGGCGGTGCGACTGGTGGCGGCGGTGCGACTGGTGGCGGCGGTGCGACCGGTGGCGGCACCGCACAGATGCGGCTCTTCATCACCAGCATCAACGCGACCGGAAGCATGGGCGGCATCGCCGGAGCTGATCAGCGCTGCACGACCGCAGCGCGCGCGGCCGGCAAGGGCGGCACGTGGAAGGCGTATCTCTCGGTCGGCAGCATGTCTGGAGTGGACCGCATGGCCGACGTCGGCCCGTGGGTGATGGAGCAAATCGATGGCGGCACGGTGCTCGCGTTCAACAACAAAGCGAACCTCGCCACGACACCGCTCGCTCCGCTGATGTACGACGAGCAGGGCCGCACGCTGTCGTCGCAGGTGCACTTCTTCACGGCGACGCAGTCGGGTGGAACCGTGGGCGGCACGACGTGCGCCGACTGGACGAGCGCCGGAGCGTCGAGCGTCATCGCTGGCCTGTCGCTGACCACCAGCTCCTCGTGGACGCAGGACAACAGCCAGACCTGGTTCTGTCAGGACGCTGCGCGATTGCTGTGCTTCGAGCAGAGCAAGTTGCCGGCGGCGACGTTGCCGAACGTGCGCAAGCGCGTGTTCATCACCAGCACGTCGAGCACCGGAAGCATGGGTGGCATCGCTGGAGCTGATCAGCGCTGCAACACCGCTGCACAGGCGGCGAACAAGGGCGGCACGTGGAAGGCGTTCCTCTCGGTCGGCTCGCAGTCGGGGCCTGATCGCATGTCTGACGTCGGCCCGTGGGTGATGGAGCAGAGCGACGGCGGCACGGTGCTCGCGTTCAACAACAAGGCGAACCTCTCGACGACTCCGCTTTCTCCGCTGATGTACGACGAGCAGGGCCGGGTGTTGTCGTCGCAGGTTCACTACTTCACGGCGACGGCCTCGGGCGGAGTCGCAGGTGGAACGACGTGCGCCGACTGGACGAGCGCTGGTGCGTCGAGCGTCATCGCCGGGTTGTCGCTGACGACCAGCTCCGCGTGGACGCAGGACAGCAGCCAGACCTGGTTCTGTCAGGACTCCGCGCGTCTGCTCTGCTTCGAGCAGTGAGCGCGGCGGGGCAGCGCATCAGTGAAGGAGTCGGTGCGCTCCTCGCGGTGTCGGTGAGCGTCGCGCTCGGCGTGGGCGTGTTCGCGTCCGTCGTCAGGCAGCAACAAGGCTGGTTCTTGCTGCTGGTGGTGAGCGTGGCGTCCGCGGCTGTGACGTTCGCGGCGCCGAGACTCGTCGGCCGCCTCCCAGCGCAGACGTGGAACCGCGTGGGTCTGGCGTGTCTGCTCGTCTTCGCGAGTGCGGGCCTCGTCTGGGCGCTCGCGTTCTCGTCGATGCAGGGCAGTGACTTCGGCGTCTACTACCGCTGCGGCATGGCAGAGCACGCGTCGCTCCGCGCGCAGCTCGAGCTGTGTCAGTCGAAGTATCTGCTTCCCACCGCGCTGTTCTGGACGCGCTCGATTCTCTACACCGTGCCGTTCGGAGCGTTGGTGGGAGACCACCCCGAGGCGTTCGACGTCTACAACGCGCTGCTCAACGCCGCGTCGCTCGCCTCACTGTTCTTCTTCACGCGCAAAGTTGCGGGACCCGCGGCCGCCACCATCGCGACGCTCGCGCTCGGCGTTTTCCCCGAGCGGATTTTCGGAATCACGCTCGCGACTTCGGACAACCTCGCGGTGCTTCTGTGCGTCGCGTTGTTGGCGCTGCTTGGCGGTGAAGGGCTGGCCCGACGCTCAGTGGCTTTGATGCCGCGGCGGCTCGATCGCCCTGGTGGTTCCGCGTCAGCGAGCGGGCGCGTCGAGTTCGCTCCGCTGCGGGTCGCCGCGCTCGCTGCGTTGCTCTTCGGGCTCGATCTGTTGCGCGGCGCCGGGCAGCTGTTTGCCGTCGCGTCGCTCGCAGCGGCGCTGATGCACCCCACGCGACGCGGGCAGCGGCTGATCGAAGCGCTCGCGGCCGTGGTGCTCTCGGTGGTCGCGAAGACGGTGCTGCTGCGGAGTCTGCCTCTGCAATTCGACGACGGCGGCGCGCTGCGCCTGATCTCTGGGCTCGACCTCGGCTCGCTGCAGGACTTCGGCGTCGGGCATCGCTGGGGCATGCACGTCTGGCCGGCGATTCCACCCGAGGAGCGCACGCGCTTCGGACTCTCGATGCTGCGCACCGAGTTGTCGTGGCACGTGGGCAACTACCCGCGCTACGCGTTCGAGAAAGCGGTCAATCTGTTCGCCGGGAACGGCAACGCGTTCTTCTCGGCGAACGATTTGTCGAGCAACCCCGACACGGCGCTGACGGTCCCACGCTCGAACGTGCCGTGGTTCGACGGGCTCGACGGCATCTTGCGCGGGCTGGTGGTGGGGCTGTCGTCGGCTTCGTTGATCAGCGCGCTGCGCGGCCGTCGGCGCGCGGAGCACGGCATCGCGCTGGCAGTCGTCGCTTCGTTCTTCGGGCTGGTGCTGTTGCTGTGGGAGCCCCAGCCCAGATACGTGCTGTTGATCAGCCCCGCGCTCGCGATGTTGGTGGCATCTCCGTGGACCGCCTCTCCCGATGCGTCGGAGCCATCGTCGAATCGCTCACTCGCGTTCGCGTTGCTCGCCCTCGTCGTGGGTGTGCTCGCTCTGGGTGGACTGCTGTGGGTGACGCGACCCGCGGCACCGTTGCTCGAACTCGCAGCGAGCAGCACGGCGAACTGCGGGCGGGCAGAGGTCGTGCCCGGCCTGGCGCGCGCGAAGGTCGTTCTTCCGAGCGGAGTCAGCTGCGCCGCGGTGACCTTGCCGCTGCCGCGCGACACGCACGAAGTTCAGTTCATGGTGACGCGCGCGGTGTTTCCGTACCTCTTCGAGCCGCGCGTCGAAGCAGGGCTGTCGTGGACCGTCGCCGACTCGAGCGGTGAACTCGCACTCGACGCGGCACGCTGGCAGCGCGTCGCGGTGAATGACGCGACGTCGATGACGGTGGTGTTCTCGCGCGCGGTGGCAACTGAGCCGCTGGCGTTCGAGCTCGCCGACGTCGTCCTTCGCTAACTCTCCCTGTCCCTGCGGAGCGGGGAGAGGGCTGGGGTGAGGGGCTGATCAGCCGCAGAGTCGCGCGCGAGGCCTCGTCTGCCGTTCAGGAGTCGTTCAGGCAAACGTGCGACGTTGCGCCGCGATGAGAGTGCTGGTCGTCGACGACGAGAACGAAGTGCGCAGCGTGGTCAGCCGCGCGCTCGAGCGAGATGGGCACGCAGTCACGACGGCGCGCGACCTGGCGTCCGCACGCGCGGCGATGAGTGAGGGCATCGAGTTGGTGGTGCTCGATCTGCGGCTGCCCGATGGTTTCGGGCTCGAACTCTGCCGTGAGCTGCGCGAAGCGGGCTCGGCGACCCCGGTTCTGATTCTCACCGCGGCCTCGCAGGTCGGTTCGCGCGTCGAAGGCCTCGACGCCGGAGCCGACGATTTCCTCGCCAAGCCGTTCGCCATCGCGGAGCTGCAGGCGCGCGTGCGAGCGCTCGGACGTCGTGGTCGCATGGTTGCGCGACTGACGTTGAAGCACGGCGACCTCACGCTCGACTTCGGTACGCGCGTCGCGAGCCGCAAGGGAACGCAAATCGCGGTGACGGCGCGCGAGTGGGCGATTCTCGACCTTCTCGCCCGGCACGATGGGCGCGTCGTCTCGCGCGGCGAGCTGCTCGATGGCGTGTGGGGCGACCAGAGCGAGAACGCCGGCAGCAGCCTCGAGGTGCTCATCGCACGCCTGCGTCGAAAGCTGGGCGCGGAGCTGATCCGCACCTTGCGCGGCGAGGGCTACGCGCTCGAGGTACGCCCATGACAGCGTTCCTCACTCGGTCGCTCAGCACCGCGTCTTGCGTGCTCGAGGTGCGCTCATGATGACGCTCCTCGCTCGGTCGCGTGGCGTTGCATCGTTCGTGGGTGCGCCGATGAGTTCGACGGTTGCTGGGAGCCGAACTTTCCCGAAGCACGCTGCAACGGTCGTCACGTCGCATCTCTCCGAGTTCGAGGAGCGGTCATGACTTCGACGTTCGTGGCGCGCGTGACGCGCGGAACCGTGTTCGCCGCAGTGGTCGCGTCGCTCGTCGCCGCAGCAGCGACAGGTCTGGTCTCGGTCGTTCTCGTGCAGCGCGCGGAAGACCGCCGGCTCGTCGACGCGGCCCGCGTGTTGGCCGACGAGCTCGGCTCCGAGTCTCCGGAGTCCGCTGTCGAGGACGAGCTGCGCGAGACGGCCCACATGGGAGTCACCTTCGCCGTCTTCGACGCCACCGGCGCACGACTCGCGGGCGACGCTCGCATTCAGCCGGGCGGCGACGGCTCCTGCTCGACGTGGAGCGCCCACCGCTCCTGCATCGTCACCGCGCCCAACGGAATGCGCGTCGCAGCTGGTGGGCCGCACGGTGACCTCGCTCCGCTGCTGTTCTTCGCGGCCATCTGTGCGGCGGTGCTCGCGGCACTGGTCGCTGTCGTCATCGGTCGTCCACTCGCGCGTTCCATGGTCGCGCCGCTCTCTCGCCTGCGGGAGCGCGTGTCGGCCGCGGGGCCACTCGAGGCCACGCTCGGCGCCGACGAAGGGGTCGAGGAAGTCGATTCGCTCCGCCGCGCTCTCGAGCAGACGTTGCAGCGTCTCACCGTCGCGCTCGGGCACGCCGAGCGCTTCGCAGCCGACGTCGCACACGAGCTGCGAACGCCCCTCACCGCCGTGCGCGGAGAGCTCGAATTGCTGCACGCCACGCAGCGCACTGCCGAACTCGATCGCGTGCACGCCACCGTCTCGCGCCTCGAGGTCCTCGTCGAGCGGCTCCTGGTTCTCGCGACTCCGCCCGACGCCCGCGCTGAGTTCGACGAGGCCGTCTCATTGCGTGACGTCATCGACGACGTCTTCGCCGCGCTGCCCGCCGAGAGTCGCGCGCGCGTGCAGCTGGTCGGAGAAGTCGACGCGACGGTTCGCGGCGACGCGACGTTGCTGCAGGCCATGGTCAGCAACGCGGTGTCGAACGCGCTCAAGTTCGGCACCACCGCCACGGTCGAGTTGCTGCCGGCTCGAGACGGCAGCGCGACGGTGCGGGTCGACGACGCCGGGCCCGGTGTGCCGCCCGAGGCGCGGGAGAAGGCTTTCGAGCCTTTCTATCGGCTCGGCGAAGCCCGTCGCATCAGCGGCCACGGTCTGGGCCTCGCGCTCATCGCGCACATCGCGCGACGTCACGGCGGCTCCGCGCGTTTCGTCGACGCCCCTCGTGGTGCGCGCCTCGAACTCACGGTGCGGGCGTCATGAGAAAAGTAAGCAAAAGCTTATGTTTTTTCGCAGTCCTGCTCGCCGGCTGCGCTCCGTATTCCGCGCACGACCGCGCGTCGCTGTCGAAAGCGCTGACCGAGCGGGGCGCGGTCGCCTTGCGTTCAGGCGGCACCGACTTCTCGCTCCCGCCGGGTGTCGCGCTCGGTGACGGCCTGACCGAAGACGACGTGGTCGCGACGGCGCTGTGGAACAACGCGCGCTTTCAGGTCGACCTCACGGCGCTGGGCTTTGCGCGCGCGGACCTCGTCGAGGCCGGCATGATCCGCAACCCGCTCTTCACGCTCCTGACTCCGCTCGGGCCGAAGCAGCTCGAGATGACCGCGTGGCTGCCCATCGAAGCGCTCTGGCAGCGACCGAAGAAGGTCGCCGCGGCGCAGGTCGAGGTCGAGCGCGTCGCCAGCAGCCTGGTGCAGACCGGGCTCGATCTCGTGCGCGACGCGAAGGTCGCCTTCGCTGAAGCTGCGCTGGCGAACGATCGCATTCGACTCGCGCGAGATGCTGAAGCGCTCCGCGGCAAGTTGATGCGCATCGCCGAGGCCCGTCGGAAGAGCGGCGACCTGAGCGAGCTCGAGCTGAGCAGCGTGCGTCTCGACCTGCGCCGCGCCGAACAGGACGTGCTGCGTCTCACGCGGGAAGAGCTCGCCGCGCGCGAGCGCCTCGCCGCCGTGATGGGCGCGAGTGTCGAGCAGTTGGGCTCCATCAGGCTCGCCGACCCTGAGCCGCGACAGACCTCCGAGCCGGCGCAGTTGGTGACCGAAGCGCTCGCCCTGCGGCCAGATCTCCGCGCCGCTGAGCTCGCGATCGACGCTGCGCAGCAACGCGGCGGCGCTGCAGTGGCGGCCTCTTTTCCACAGGTGAATCTCATCGCCGACGCGAACGGCGCTGGCACGCAGGGGTTCGAAGCGGGTCCGGGTCTGCAGGCCGAGCTGCCCATCTTCAATCAAGGTCAGGGACCGCGCGCGCGAGCCGAGGTCGATCTCGAGCGAGCGCAGTGGAATTACGTCGCCGCGCAGCAGCGCATCGCGCTCGAGGTCCGCCAGGCGCAGGGCCGGTATCTCCTCGCGCAGGAGTCGCTCGCGCTGCTGCGTTCGCAGCTCCTCGGAGAGCTCGATGTCGCCGGTGCGGGCGCGGCGAAGGCCTACGCGGGTGGAGAGATCTCGTTGCTCGCGCTGCTCGACACGACTCGTCAGCAGCTCGAAGCGCATCAGCGCGAGGCCGAGCTCGTCGCCGAGGTCCGTCGCGCGGCTGCGGAACTCGACCGCAGCGTGGGGAGGAAACGTGTTCGTTGAGTCACGACTGCTGTTCCTGGTGCTTTTCCTCGCGGCGTGCGGAGGGTCGAAGCCGACGGCCGCTCCTGCGCCGAGCGCGGCGAAGGTCGAGAACGGAGTGAAGGAAGGCGAGCTCACCACGGTGCGCCTCACCGAGCGCGCCGAGCAACGACTGGGCATCAAGACCGCTCCCGTGACCGAGCGCACCGCGCCGCGGTTGCGAGACGTCGCAGGAGAAGTCGTCGCGCCCGCCGGCAAATCGGTCGTGGTGTCTGCTCCGTTGACGGGCACGGTGTTGCTGACCGGACTCGCGCCAGGCGCAGTCGTGAAGCGACGCCAGCTCTTGATGCGGCTCGCGCCGTTGCCTTCCGCGGCTGACCTCTCTGCTGCCGAGGCCCGTCTCGTCGCCGCGCGAAAACGCGCGCAGCGAAACGCCGACCTGCTCAAGGAAGGGGCCGTCGCCGAGCGCTCGAACGACGACGCGCAGGCCGAGCTCGCGCTCGCTGAGGCCAACGCCGCCGCCGCGCACCCGCGTGACGGAAGCAGTGCCATCGCCGCGCTGGCCATCGATGCGCCGTTCGATGGAGTGCTGCGTGAGCTCCGCGTGGGAGACGGGCAGCTCGTCGCCGGTGGCGCGCCGTTGTTCGTGCTCGAGGCGGTGAACGAATTGTGGGTGCGCGTACCGTTGCTCGCGTCGGTCGACGCCGCCGAAGTGACGGTGACGTCGCTCGCAACGGAGGCGAAGACCGTCGTCGCGAAGCGCGTGATGAACGCTCCGCCGTCGAGTGATGCGCTCGGCGCGACGGTCGACACGTTCTTCTCGTTCGATAACTCGGTCTTCGCGGCGCGAACCGGTCAGCGCGTGCTCGTCGCGGTTCCCGTCGGCGGTGAGATGGCGTCGCTCTCCGTGCCGTGGTCGGCCATCGCGTACGACATCAACGGCGGAACGTGGGTCTACGAAGCGCGCGGCGGACAAGCCTTCGTGCGGCGTCGCGTGCAGGTGCGTGCTCGCGCGGGCGACGACGCGCTGCTCGCTTCCGGCCCGGCGGTCGGGACGAACGTCGTCACCGTGGGCGTCGCTGAACTCCTTGGCGTCGAGTTCGGAGCCGGCAAATGAGCTCGTATCGCTTTCCTTCTGCATCACGCTGCAGTCGCCGCGTTCAGAGCGGAATGGTCGCGCGCGGGGTTCCTGTCGCGCACGAGCTGCGTGCGGGTCGTCGCGTTCGGAGCCGGGAAATGAGTGCGCGTCAGGAGCGGTCCACCCTCACCCCGACCCTCTCCCTCGCGGGAGAGGGGGTGTCATGATCGAGCGGCTCATTCGCGCCGCGCTCGAGCTTCGCGTGGTGGTCGTGTGCCTCGCGGCGCTCCTGATGTTCTTCGGCGTGCAGAAGCTCTCGCAGACGCCACTCGACGTGTTCCCCGAGTTCGCTCCGCCGCTCATCGAAATTCAAACCGAAGCTCCGGGTCTCTCGACCGCCGAGGTCGAAGCGCTGGTCAGCATTCCCCTCGAGAGCGCGCTCAACGGCACGCCGTGGCTCAAGACGCTGCGCTCGAAGTCGGTGCTCGGCCTCTCGTCGGTCGTGCTGCTGTTCGAAGACGGCACCGACCTGCTCCGCGCGCGTCAGCTCGTCGGTGAACGACTGCAAGTCGCCGCCACCACGCTGCCGGCCGTCGCCCGTCCACCAGTGATGCTCTCGCCGCTCTCGTCGACGAGCCGCGCGATGAAGATTGGCGTCTCGTCGAAGACGCTCTCGCAGTCGGAGCTCTCGACGCTCGTGCGATGGACGGTGCGCCCGCGACTCATGGCGGTGCCGGGTGTGGCGAACGTCGCGGTGTGGGGCCAGCGCGACCGACAGTTGCAGGTGCTCGTCGAGCCCGAGCGCCTCGCGGCGAATCAGGTGACGCTCGATCAAGTTCTGCGCGCGACCGGAGATGCGACGCGTCCTGCGGCGGGTGGCTTCATCGACACACCGAACCAGCGCCTCGCGGTGACGCACCTGCCCGCGGTCGTCACGCTCGACGACTTGATGCGCGTACCAGTGCTCACCAATCGCGGAACTCCGCTCGCGCTCGGTGACGTGGCGACGCTCGCCGAAGGCCACGCGCCTCCCATCGGCGACGCCATCATCAACGACGGGCCCGGCCTGCTGTTGATCATCGAGAAGCAGCCGTGGGGCAACACGCTCGAAGTCACTCGCGGCGTGGAGCAGGCCCTCGAAGCACTGCGACCCGGACTCGCAGGTGTCGAGCTCGACTCGACCATCTTCCGCCCCGCGACCTACATCGAGCAGTCACTCGGCAACCTCGAGCACGCGCTGTGGCTCGGCTGCGCGCTGGTGGTGCTCATTCTCGGAATCTTCCTCTGGAACTGGCGCACTGCCGTCATCAGCGTCGTCGCGATTCCACTCTCGCTGGTGACCGCGGGTCTGGTGTTGCACTGGCGCGGCGGCACGGTGAACACCATGGTGCTCGCCGGCCTCGTCATCGCGCTCGGAGAAGTCGTCGACGACGCCATCATCGACGTGGAGAACATCGTGCGCCGGCTTCACTTGAACGCGCGGCTCGCGACGCCACGTCCCGCATTCCAGGTGGTGCTCGAAGGCGCACTCGAAGTGCGGAGCTCGGTCGTCTACGCGACGCTCATCGTCGCGCTCGTCTTCCTCCCGGTGTTCATGCTCGACGGCCTCGCGGGAGCGTTCTTCCGCCCGCTCGCGACCTCGTACCTGCTCGCGGTGATGGCCTCGCTGGTGGTGGCGCTCCTCGTCACGCCGGCGATGTCGTTGTTGCTCCTGCCGCGCGCGCTCGAAAACGAAACGCACGAACGAGAGTCGCCAGTGATGGCTCCGCTGCGCCGTTGGTACCGCGCGGTGCTCGAACGCGTGATGAAGAAGCCCGCGCGCGCCCCGCTGGTGCTGGTGACGCTGCTTGCGCTGACGGCCGCCGCGGTGCCATTGCTCGGCGAAGACTTCCTCCCGCACTTCCGCGAGTACGACTTCCTCATGCACTGGGTGGAAAAACCCGGAGCGAGCATCGAAGCCGTCGATCGCATCACCATCACCGCGAGCCGCGAAATCCGCGCGGTCGAGGGCGTGCGCAACCTGGGCTCGCACATCGGTCGCGCCGAGGTCGCCGACGAAGTGGTGGGCCCCAACTTCGCCGAGCTGTGGATCTCCGTGGACCCGAAGGTCGACTACGACGCGACCGTCGCGCGCGTGCAGGAAATCGTCGACGGCCATCCCGGGCTCTATCGCGATCTGCTCACCTACCTGCGCGAGCGCATCAAAGAGGTGCTGAGCGGCGGCAGCGGCGCTGTGGTGGTGCGACTTTTCGGAGATGACCTCATGGTGCTGCGTTCGGAAGCCGATGCGCTCGGCAAGACGCTCGCGAAGATCAACGGCGTCGCGGATTTGAAGGTCGAAGCGCAGGTCGTGGTGCCGCAGCTCGAAGTGAAGATCCGCACCGACGCGGCGCTCGCACTCGGCGTGAGCGCGGCCGACATTCGCCGCACCATCGCCACCGTGGTGCGCGGCACGAAGGTCGGCGAGGTCGTCGAAGCACAACGCACCACCGACGTCGTGGTGTGGAGCGCGCCCGGCCAACGCAATGATCCACAGGCGCTGCGCGAGCTGCGTGTGGAACTCCCGAACGGGCGCAGCGTGCCGCTCGACACGGTGGCCGAGGTGCGCATCGCTCCGACGCCGAACGTGATTCAGCGCGAGTCGTCTTCGCGGCGCATCGACGTCTCGTTCAACGTGAAGGGCAGGGACTTGGGCGCCGTCGCGCGCGACGTGCAAGCAGAGCTCTCGTCGCACACCTTTCCACGCGGCTACCACCCCGAGCTGCTCGGTGAGTACGCCGCGCGTCAGCGCTCGCAGCAGCAGTTGATGCTCTTCACGCTGCTCTCGCTGCTCGGCATCTTCCTCGTGCTGTACGGCGACTTCGGAGAGCTGCGCCTCTCGTTGCTGGTGTTCGCCAGCCTGCCGTTCGCGCTGGTGGGAGCCGTCGGCGCGCTGCTGCTCTCAGACCGCACGCTGTCACTCGGAGCGCTGGTCGGCTTCGTCACCGTCATCGGCATCGCTGCGCGAAATGGAATTCTGCTCGTCAGCCACTACCGGCATCTCGAGAAGGAAGAGCGCGTGCCCTTCGGCCTCGAGCTGGTGATGCGCGGCAGCGAAGAGCGGCTGCGGCCGATTCTGATGACCGCGCTCGCGACGGGCCTCGCGCTGGTGCCGACCATTCTCGGTGGCGTGCGCGCGGGGAACGAAATCGAACGCCCGCTCGCCATCGTCATCGTCGGCGGCCTCGTCACCTCGACGCTGCTCAACCTGTTCTTGATGCCGGCGCTCTACCTGCGCTTCAGCCGAAGTTCGGCTTCCGCTTCTCGAAGAACGCCGTGATGGCCTCGGCCACTTCGGGCGACGCGAGCTGCGCGACGAACAGCTCGCCTTCCTTCTTCATGCGCTCCGAAATCGCGGCGGTGTCCTTCAAGAGCGACTTCGACAGCGCGAGCGCCTTCGGCGGTTTCTCGGCGAGCTTGCGAGCGACTTCGAGCGCGCGCGGCATGATCTGATCAGGCGTGAGCACGTCGGTGACGAGGCCGTACTCCTTCGCCTTCGGGCCGCTCAACGGCTCGCAGAGCAGCAGAATCTCCGCGGCGCGCGCGTGACCGACGAGCTTCGGCAAGAGCAACGACGACGCTGCTTCGGGCACGAGACCCAGGTTCACGAACGGAGCGACCAGCGAGGTGCGCTCGGTCGCGTACACGAAGTCGCAGTGCAGCAGCAGCGTGAGTCCCAGGCCGACGCCTTTGCCGTCGACCGCGGCGATGAGCGGCTTCTCGAACTTCGCGAGCCAGTTGATGAAACGGAAGACGGGAGAGTCTTCGCCGCTCGGCGGGTTGCCCATGAAGTCACCGAGGTCGTTGCCCGCGGTGAACGTCTCGCTCGTCGAGCCGAAGATGACCGCCTTCACCGACGCGTCGCTCGCAGCCTCGGCCATCAGCGCGTTCAGTCGCTCGTACATCGCGATGGTTAGCGCGTTCTTTTTCGCCGGGCGCGCGAACTTGATGATCAACGTCGCGCCGTCGCGCGATGATTCGATGTCGTCCACCAGAGTGGTGCTCATGCGCGGCTCCTCACCAAATTTCCGAAGAGAAGTCATCGCGCTCGTCTCAGCGCTGCTTGGTCTTATGGCGTGCGTCTCTCCGCGACCGTGCCCGCAGATTCTCAGCAACGCGCGCTGCACGTGCGGCGTCGAACCCAACGACGCCGGCAAGCTGAGCGAGTTCACGAGGTGCACCAAGTTCGTGCCCGTGGAATGGGTCGACGACACTGTGATGCGGGCCGATGGAGGCGTCGTGGAGCGCCCGGGCCCGCAATAAAGAGGAGTGGTTGTGATGCGAGGCTTGCACGGGGCAGAATGACCCGCTTCGTCAATCCGCCTCCTGGAACCACCACATGCCCATTCGCAGCGTCACGACGCCCGCCGTTCCCGGCAGCACTCCGACCACGCCGACCACTCCCGCGACGCCTGCGACTCCGGCGACGCCGACGCCGCTGAGTCCCGCGCGCGCGAGCGACGTGTATTCGAAGGCGCCGAAGGCCATCAAAGCGCAGCCCAATCTCCCGGGCTCGGTGGCGCTCGGAGATCTCGGCGGTGCGAACGCCAGCGTGATGCCCGACGGAATGATCGCGCTCGGCGCGGTGCCGACGTCGCTCTCGGAACAAATCCGCGCGGCGAAGGTGGCCGTCACGCAGGCGCCCGACAACCAGCTCTTCGTGAACGTGAACGACGTGCAGACGTTGAAGACTGCGTCGGCGCAGGCCGCGAAGCTCTTCGACAAGCTGCTCGCCAAACCGAAGAACGACGCCGAGATGCTCGAGTTCCGTTCGGGTCGCGCCGCTGCACTGTCTGTCATTGAAGCCGCGGCGCGCCGTGCCGGTCAGCTCGGTGACGTCGAGACGCGCGACGCGCTCACGCTCGGGCTGATGTTCAGCGTGCAGAAGGAGCCGTACCGCCCGCTCAAGGACTTCGCGTTCGAGAGCTCGCTCGCGCGCGCCGAGAAGGGAGAGCTCGGCAAGACGCGCACCGCCGAGACCGCGCTCTACCCGCCGAAGCCGCCCTACGAGAAGTGGATGAAGGACGGGAAGATCTCCATCGTTCACTACACCGACGACAACGGCTCGCCGCGCGCGGACAACGTGCAGCTCTACGTCGATCGCGGCTTCAAGAAGAAGGAACTCCCCGACGGCACCACGCTGCTCACGCGCAAAGCGAAAGACGGCAAGCCGGAGATGGAGGTGCGCATTCCTCCCGCGCCCACGCACGACAAGCCGCCTTCGCTGTTCGAGAAGATGGGCGACGAATCGGTCGACATGATCATCTACGCGGGCCACGCCGGTTACGGAAAGCGGGTCGAAGACGCGCTCAGCAAGGGAGTCACCGGCACCGGCGACGGCAAGATGGTGATGCTGCTGCAGTGCTACGGCGAAGGGAGCATCGAGTCGGTGAAGCGCTCGTTCCCCGACGCGCACCTCATCTCGACGCGTGAAGCGAGCGACGACAACTACGACCTGCCGCTGCTCGAGAACATGCTCGACGGCATCGATCAGCGCAGCCAGTACGACACGATCATCAAGGGCAACACGAAGGAGTTCAATTCGTGGGTGAAGACGTTGAAGCCCGACCCCGAGGGCATGAGCGACTCCGACATTCAGTTCTACAAAGACCACCCGGTGGAGAAGCACTACTTCTTCCCCAACTCGCGCGAGGTGTTGATCGCCAAGCTCGATCGCGATCGCGACGGCGTGCAGGACGCGGGCGACACGATGTTCAACGTCGTGTACCCCAAGCGGGTCGATTCCTCGGGCGGCTACGACCCGCTTGATCCCGGAGCGCCGCTCGATGGGCTCGAGGGCACGGCCACCAACTCCGCGGTGAATCAGCTGAACCTCTTCGCGCGCTACGCGGTGCTGCCCGACGGTTTGCTCGGCAACAAGGTTCCGTGGAACCCGGAAGTGTTTCAGCCCGCGGGCTTCTTCGAGGGGAGCTCGACCGACCTGAAGGCCTTCAAGTTCGACGTCGACGCAGCGAACGGGAAGATCAAGGTGCAGGTGAACTCGAACTTCGCGCACGCTCCGGCGAAGGCGTTGGGTCGCATGCTCGCGCTCGAGGCAGGTCAGTTCGTCGCGGCGCAGGCGCAGCTGCCGGCCGACAAAGCCGCGGCGCTCTCGTTGAGCTTCCTCGAGCGCATGAAGCATCAGGAAGGCGACGGCTCGTCGTGGTCGAGCAACAAGGTCGAGAGCGACGCGATGCAGAACAAGCTCTTCGAGACGCGCTACGGCCTTGGCGTGTCGCTCGATCAACTGATGGCGGCGTCGGGCAACCCCGATGACTTCGTCGCCACCACCTTCGAAGCGCTGCTGAAGAAGGTGCAAGACACGCCCGCGCTGCAGAACCTCGGCACAGCGACGCCGAAGCGCGCGACCGAAGCGCTCACCGTTCCGGCCGACCTCGCCATCTCGGGTTCGCTCGACAAAGACGCGCTGCAGAACCTCGCCACGCGGCTGGGCGTGCAGGGCACCGTCGACGCGAACGAACACCAGTGGGGCACGTGGACCTCGCCGGGCTCACGGTTGGTCATCAACATGCGCGATGCGCAGAACAAACCGTTCTACGTGTCGGTGGGTCTGGACTCCGAAGGCGTGGCGCGCTCCGCTTCGAAGATTCTTCCCGCGGAGTGACCCTTGAACGTGCTGTTGATCGCCCTGGTGCTCGGAGTCGATGGTGGTGCTGCTGCTGCTCCTCCTGCCAACGCCGAGCCCTGGGAGTTCGACGGCCTCACCGCGAAGATCACCGCGCGCGCGTCGACGCGTGACTCGGTGAGCCGCATGGCGCTCGAGCGCATGGGCGTGAAGCTCGAGGGCGCGCTGCAGCTGAAGGTGAACGCGCACGCCAACACCGTGGGTGGCGTCACGTTGCGCGTGGAAGATCCTTCCGATTCGAAGAGCGGGTGCGATCTCTACGCGACGCGCGAAGGCGAGGGCCTGCGCTTCACCGACTCGCGCTGCAGCTTTCCGGCGTTCAGCGGAAATCTCCGAACGCAGGCGACGTGCCGGAAGATCAGCGGCACCGCGAAGCGCACCGCCGACGGCATCGCGCTCGAAGCGCGGTTCCCCGACTGCAACGCCTCGCCGATGAGCGTGCCGGTGTCGCTCTCGGGTGAAGTGGTTCCGCGCTGACCGTGAAGTGGGCCTTCGAGCTGCTGAAGGTCTCGCGCCCGGGCTTCTGGCCGACGCAGCTGTGGTTCTTCGTCTTGCCGTTCGGTCAGCGCGACATGTTCAGCACGCCGGCGTTCTGGCTCGGCTGCGTCTACGTCACGTTTCCCCTCGGGCTCTTGCTCTACGGGTGGAACGACATCTTCGACGCCGAGACGGACCGCGCGAACGGTCGGAAAGACAGCTGGCTCTTCGGCGCGTGTCTCGATGACGCAGGGCTCGCTCGGCTCCCGCGGTGGATCATCGCCACGCAGCTGCCGTTCCTCGTCCTCTTCACGTGGATCGGCGGCGTGAAGATGCTCGCGTGGTTCGCGGCCGTCGCGGTGACCAACGCGCTCTACAACCAGCCTCCGCTGGGCTTCAAGAATCGGCCGGTGCTCGATGTGCTCGCACAGCTCGGCTACCTGCTGGTCTTCGTGCTCGCGAGCTGGCTGTGCGCGGTGCCCCAGCTCTCGTGGCCAGCGATGGTGTTCAGCGCGCTCTTCGCGATGCAGGGCCATCTCTTCGGTCAGCTGATGGACGTGGAGCAGGATCGCGCGGCCGGCCGCAAGACCACCGCGGTCGTGTTCGGCGTGCGCAGCTCGAAGTTCCTCGCCGCGGCGATTCTGCTCGGCCAGGCGGTGCTCTCGTTCTTCTACTTCGCGCACGTTGGTCCAACGCTCTTCGCCGCAGCGGGAGCATTGTTCTTTCTCGTCGACGCGCTGGTGCTCAGTCGCGAGCGGCCCTACCCGTCACTGTTCGCGAAGGTCTTCTTCGTCGGGTGGAACGTGGTCGTCATCGCGACGGCATACGTGGTGTGGAAGACCGGCATCTTCATGCTGACGGTTCAGGGCTGACCGCCGTCGGGGCGCACCGCGTTCACGACCGCGAGCGCGTCGAGATCGAACCCTCCACCGGGCGGAGCGTAGAAGCGGTTCGCTCCGCTGTCGGTGATGCGCACGAAGCGCGCGGTGGTGAGTGAGAGCTGCGAGAGATCGAAGCCATCTCCGCCCGCCACGCTCGGGTCGGTCGGAGAAATTCCATTCATCGAGTTCGAGAACACCGGGTGGGCTCCCGCGCAGCCTGCGGTGCCTCCGTCGACGGTCGCCGCGCACGGGAAGAGCGACCAATTCGTGCCGTCGTTGCTCACTTCGACGAAGCCGGTTTCGAGGAAGCCGTTGAAGCCGTTCTCGAAGACCAGGAAGTCGACACCCGGACCGTCGGTGATGAGGAAGTCGGTGAACTCCAAAGTGATGGAGCCGCCGCGGCCGAGCGAGAGCACGTCGAGTGAGCCCTGGAAGTCGCCGGCGCCTTGGGGAGGCCCGAGCACGATGCCTGGGAATTTGTCCTGGCCGAAACCTGCGCCGACTCCGGGCGTGAAGTTCACGACCGTGTCGGCGAAGGCGTCACCCGCGTCGAGCAGTTGCGCGCCTCCGTCGACGGTTCCCTCGACTTCGAGTTGGGGAAGTGGAGTGGGCCCGCACGCCGTGAGGAGACTCAGCGTGACGAAGAGGACGGCGCGACCGCCGCATGGCCTTGAAGGCGAAGTGATTCGTGAATTGAACGACGGTGCTCTTCCCCGACGTGCCCTCAGCTCTTGCCGAACACTGAGCGCGAAGAGAGGGGCTGTGTGCTTTTCGGCACGGCGCGCGGCACCGGTGACGACTTCCCTCTCGAGGCCAGCAGTGTTCGGCATGTGCATCACGGCTGGAGATCGACGAGTCGACGGCCGTTCTTGTCTTCGAGCCCGACGAGCACGCGCGCGCCGTGGCTCTGCACGAAGAGCACCTTGGTGCACGTGTCGCTCGTGGTGAGCAGCGGCACCGTCGTGCCCGCGTCGACGACCGCCGCGTTGAACGACAGCGGAGTGCGCTCGACGCGTCGCACTTCAACTTCGAAGTTCGCGTTGAAGCCGCCGTACGCGACGACGGCGCTCGAGCCCGCAGTTGCGAGGTCCATGATGTCGTCGGTGTTCGTCGGCGACGCGATGAGCAACTCGTTGGCGAGCGGGAAGGGCGTGCCGCTCACTCCGGCTGCGCCGACCGTCGTCGGAGAAACCGCGCGCACGTAGTTTCCGCCGATGGGCATCGACGCGTAGTAGCCGAGCAGCAGCACGCCGTCGGCGGTGCTCGCCGC
This sequence comes from Archangium sp., assembly GCA_047600485.1. GTDB lineage: Bacteria > Myxococcota > Myxococcia > Myxococcales > Myxococcaceae > Archangium_A. The sequence continues at coordinate 6,323,723 of JASGKS010000001.1, read as the reverse complement.
GTAGCCCGAGCCCAACCACGCCGCGTCGAACGTCGCGAGGCGCACCGCAGGCAGGCCCGTGGTCGCCATGCCGAACGCTCCCGCGTTGCTCGCGGTGCCGAGGCCGAGGCCGTTGATGACGTAGCCCGCGCCGACCGACGTCTCCTGGCCGGTGGCGTCGTAGTTGCCCATCGCGTCGAGGTACTGCACGCCGCCGTCGGCGGTCTCGACGAGCGTGACCGTGCCCGCGAGCATCGCCTTGGTGTAGCCGGCGAGGAGCGTCGTGCCCTGCGTCGCCAGGAACGCGCTCGGAAAAATGATCGCCGTGCCGTCAGCGGGCGCGCGAACGTTCGCCACGGTCGTGCCGGCGCTCAGCGTGGGGAACGAGCCGAGTCGCTTGATGGTGTCGTCGGTCGCGAGTCCGTAGATGGTGGTGCCGACCGCGGCGACCTGCGTGATGCCGTTGGGCAACGGAGAAACCGCCATCGCCGTCGCGCCCTGCGCAGGCGTGAACGTGCCGAACACGATGTCGTGCACCGCGGTGCCGCACACGCCGGCGTCCGTCATCATGCCGCCGCCGCCACCGGTGGCTCCACCGCCGCCCGTTGCTCCGCCACCGCCACCGGTCGATCCACCGCCGCCCGTCGCACCACCACCGCCCGTCGCTCCACCACCGCCGCCGGTCGATCCACCACCACCCGTTGCTCCACCACCACCCGTTGCTCCGCCACCACCCGTCGCGCCGCCGCCACCCGTCGCGCCGCCACCACCCGTCGCGCCGCCGCCGCCCGTCGCGCCGCCGCCGCCCGTCGCGCCACCGCCCGTCGCGCCACCACCGCCCGTCGCTCCGCCGCCACCCGTCGCTCCACCGCCGCCAGTTGCGGCTCCGCCGCCCGTTCCTCCATCACCAGGACCGGGACCCGGGCACGCCGTCAAAGCCAACACTGATGCTGCAAGGATGATTGATCTGAAGCTCACATCGACTCCGTTGCGACCCCCGCGGGCCGCGAATGCTTCGAGAGTCGACGCGAGGGCGTGAAGACGGAGCGAAGGAAAGACGCGACGCGACGTCGACGCCATCGCGCTCCCCTCGGAGCGGGTGGACACCACGTCGCTGGCAGGTCTTCGGACTCGCAGGCGCGCTCGACTTCGAGCACCTACTCACCGTCGCTTCCCAGCCGCCCCCATGGCGACCAGTGCTTCGAGTTGACGGTTTTCGTTCCTGCTTACCGCTGCGGGGCAGTCCCGGATTCGCACCGGGTTCCCTTTCCAACGACGCGGCTCGTCTACACGGTTTGCTTCGACTCGGCGCGGAGTTTTCGTTCGAGCCAGAACGCACCGAACGGGAGCAGCGCCGCGATGAACGCGCGCGCGACTTTGGGGAACTTCCATTCCTGCTCGGTGGCGGCGAGCGCGAGGGTGATCAGAAAGAGCACGAAGAGCCCTCCGTGCACGCGGCCGAGAAATCGAACCGCGTCGGGCTGACCCGCCGCGTACTTGAGCGGCATCGCCACGAAGAGCAGCAGCAACCACGACACGCCTTCAGCGAGGCTCACCGCGCGAAAGAGCTTCATTCACGGAATCCGGAAGAGAGGGCGCCCGTAGATGAGCGACGGCCAGGGAATCGCAATCACCACCAGCCCGAGGAACGCGATGGTCGAGCGACGCCAGCGGCCGTGACGCTCGGTGGCCACCGGCAATTTCTTCAAACGCACGCGACCGACGTGAAGCCACGCCACCGCGGCGATCATCGCGACGGGGTGCACGAGCGCGAAGAACGTGACGGCTTCCCCGGTGAACATGCCGTCGTGAAACGCAATCTGCGTGATGGGGCTCACGAAGAGCCACAACACCAGCCCGATGAGCAGCTGCAGATCAGCCAGACCGACGAGCGCGAGCGAGAACTTGTCGTCGAGCGGAGTCCACGCCGCCTTCGCCGAGTTCGACGCCGAGGTGCGCACCAGGGTCACGAGCGCGACGGCCAGCACCACCCAGCGCGCGTACGAATGAAGGAGCAGGATTCCCGTGTACACGGCGGCTTCGATAGCACCGGAGCCGCACTCGACGCGTGAAGCTTCGTGAAGATCCGCGCCGCGCTCATCGCGCCGAGAAGTGCAGATCAATCACCGGAGCGCGAAGGAGGTGCACGCCTTCCCGGGTCACCTCGAGCTTCACTTCGAGGAAGTCAGCGCCGAGCGCAGCGACACGCAGCGTCTTCAGCCACGTGCCCTTGCCCTGCTTCGGCAGCAGCAGCGCGCCGTCGAGCGAGCGCGCCTCGTCGGTGCCTTGCGAGAGGCCGTAGTGAAACGGCAGCTCGAGCATCAAGGTCTCGCCCGCTGCTTCGATCTTCACGCGCGCCGGCGGACAGAGCGGGTTCCAGTTCTCGAGTGTCACGCGGGTGCCGGGCCACGGGTTGCTGGCCACGAGCGTGCCGTCGCTCTTCGGGCTTCGCGGAGGCGGGCCGATCTTGATCGACGCTCCGCGCGGTTCCGGGAGCTCGCCCTTCACGAACAGCCAGCGCGGGTCGACGATGCGTTTGCGCCACCAACCGCCGTCGCCTTCGACGCGGAGCTCGCGGTCGGCGTTGGTGCTCCCGTTCTGCTCGATGCCGATGCGCAGCGTGTGCTTGCCGGGAATCGGCGGCTGCGAGACCCACTCGGGCGCGGGCAGGGTGCGCACCACGCTCTTGGGGCCCGTGCGTTTCTCGCGCGCGTACGAATACGGGAGCGCCGGGTTGTCGCCGTGAATGTCGAAGTCGACGAGCCGCGTGAACGAACGGCCCGCGGTGTCCATCACGAAGAGCGTCGACGCGCTCGCGGCAAGCGACGAGGCGACGAACACGCCACGCTCGGGCAGACACATCACGCGCTCGAAGTTCGGCGGCAGCCAGGGGTCGGCGTACACCAATTGGGTACCACCGCCGCGCAGCGCGTAGAGCGTGGTGACTCCCGCGGAAATCGGATGCGGGTTTCCGTCGAGGTCTTCGTACGGAATCTTGCGGTGACTCATCGCGAACGCGTCGAGACCCTTCACCGAGAGCGGCGCGGCGATCGGCTGCGGCCCCCACACGTCGACCCACTCGAGCGTCGAGAGCTTCACGTAGTAGACGCGGCCTTCGGGCGAGACGGCGATGAGGTTGTCTCCGTCGGCGGAGATGCGCTCGATGCTCGTCGGCCGGCGAAACGGCATCGGCGCGAGCGGCACGTCAGACGTGAGCTCCTTCAGCGCCTCGAGCCGGCCGCGCGGTGCGGGCAGACCATCAGGAGGAAGGATGGTCCACGGCTGGCCGTGTTTGCGCCACCAGAGAATGCCGTCGCGCACCGCGATGTCGTGTGTCGACGTCGTCGCTTCGGTCGGCGTGTCGATGATCACCGCATCGGGAAGCCCAGCGACGTACAGAGAGATGACGAGAGCGAGCATCGAGGAAGAGTGAACTCAGCGAATTCGGCGTCGCAGAGCCAGCACGGCGAGCACCAGCAGTGAGGTGAAGTCACCCGTCGCGCAGCCGCAGCCGACGGTGAGTCTTCGCACTCCGAGCGTGACGCCCGCGTCGTCGGGCTCCATCGTCATTCCCGCATCGATGTCGGTGCCTGCATCGCCTGCATTGGTGCCAGCGTCGACGCCCGCGTCCGGAGCCTCGATGACGACACGCAGGCCTCCATCGAAGAATTGGCTCGAGCCGGAGAAGGACGCGCGGTTCACGAACGTCGGCTCCGCGAGTCGGAAGGTGGGCGTGCCGCCGACGTCGAAGTGACCGCCGAGTCCGGCCGTGACGTCGGTGACGCACGCCGCGAAGTCAGCGCGAATCAGCACGCGACCGCCGCCGCCTCCGCCCGACGTTCCTTCGCACTGGCAGGGGTTGATGCCGCCGTTGCCTCCGCGCGCCGCGGCGAGCGAGCACGTGGCGGTCTTCGCGATCTCCAGAAAGACGGTCCCGCCTGCGCCTGCTCCGCCACTTGCGTCGCCGACATCAGGGCTCGACGCGCCGTCAGCGAGCAGGCGTCCGTTGCCGCGCAGCGCGTTGGCCCGCACGAACAACACGCCGCCGCCGTTGCTGCCGCCGTTGTTGGTCGAGCCGTGATGCGATTCGCCGCCTCCGCCCGCGCCGCCGAACGTGAGTCGATCGTCGGGCACCGCGAGCTTCACGCCGCCGCGGCCGCCGACGTCGCGCGAACCGTCCGCGTCCCACGAAGCGCCACCCTGTCCGCCAGCGCCGACGTGGGAGCCTGCTCCGCCGCCCGAGTTGTGACAGTCGCCGCCTCCGCCGCCGTTCAACGCGCGCCCGAGTCCCGCGGCGGTCGGCCCGTAGAGCGAGCTGAAGAACCCTTCGCCTTTGTGCGCGCCACGCGGGAGTGCCTGATCAGGATCAGTGCAGCCGAACGTCGCGGGATCATTTCCTGCGAAGTCGACCACCGGTGCGCCACCGCGAAAGCCCGCGCCGCTGACGTCGATGGTTCCGTCGAGCGTGAGCTCGTTCAGCACCAGGAACGCGACGATGCCGCCCGCGCTGCCGTTCCACGAATTCGCGGGCACGATGACTCCGGCGTCGAGCACCGTCACGTCGGTGAACTCGTGCACCAGCACCGCCTGCGAACCGGCCGCGGGGTACGAGCGTGAGAGCGTAGTCTGCAGCGCGAAGCCCGAAGCGGTCGCCGCGCCGAGGCGAACGAACTCGAATTGGCCGAGGTCGGTGGTCGAGAGATCGAACGCGCCCGCATCGCGATCGTTGGCGCCCGTCGTCGAAGTGGTGCGATGCACGAGCAGCAAGTCACCACTGACGAACCCCGCGTCGGCGGGAAGGTCGAGTGAATGCGCTCCGGCGTTCGCGTCGGCGCTCAAGGGAACGGAAGGCGACAGCGTTCGTCGCGCGCTGACGGTGAGGCTGCCGTGATGGCCGTCGCCGAGGAACGGGTCACCGCTGGCGAGCACCACCATGACGAGGCCGACGAGCACGCACGTGCATGAGACCAGACGGCGGCTTTCCTTTCACCGGTCGAGTGCTACACGCCCGAACATGTTCCTCCGCGCTCTGGTGTTTTCGCTGTGTGCCGCGTCGTTGTTGGGGTGCCCGAAAGAGTCGACTGGCGAGACGCACGGAGCGCAGACGCTCGACGCCGCGGTCGTGTCGAAGGAAGTGGCCATCACCTTCCTCGTGACGGGTGCGGAGAACGGCTACCTCTTGCCGACCGGCGAAGGCGACAAGCTGCGCGGTGGAGCCGCCGACGTGCTCGGCCGCTGGCTCGCCGACGAAGGACACTGCAACGCGGCCGCGTGCCCCGACGCGAAGACCATCGCGCTCTCGACCGGTGACAACGCGAACGGCCAGAGCGTGTCGAGCTACTTCAAGGGGCAGTCGACGGCCGAGGTGATGCGGCTGATGAACTATTCCGCGTCGGCGTTCGGCAACCGCGAGCTCGACTGGAACCGTGATCAATTCCTCGCGAACACCAAGGCCGGCGGCTTTCCGTATCTCGCGGCGAACTTGAAGGCGACGGACGCGACCGGCCAGCAGCTGGGCATCGTGCCGAGTGTCACCGTGGTGCGGCGCGGCGTGCAGGTCACCATCATCGGGCTCGCGGCGCGGAAGGCGACGTCCACTCCGATGCCGGGGCGCATGGCGGGTCTGGAATTGATTGGCGACGAGGCCGCGCTCGGCCAGGCGATTCCCGCGGCGCGTGCGGCGGGCTCCGACGTCATCGTGCTCGTCACCGATGGGTGTCTGCACGACGCGCCGAAGATGCTCGAGGCGCACGCGGACTGGGCTCCGGCGTTCGTCGCGGGGCGTGATTGCGGTCAGGAATACCCGGAGACCGTCGGCGCCACGAAGCTGGTGTACCCGGGCAGCCGCTGGAACGCGTACGCGCGGGTGAACGTCACCGTCGACCCCGTGAAGCCGCCGGCGTCGCGCGTGACGAAGGTCGAGTCGGCGCTGGTCGAAGTGAGCGGCAGCGCGAAGGTCGACGCGAAGGCGAACGAGCTGATCAATTCGTGGAAGAAGAAGCTCGACGACGCGCTCGGAGCGCCCATTGGCTTCTCGAAGACCGGCCTCGAGCAGGAATCGGTCGAGATGGCGACGTGGCTCACCGCTTCGCTGCGCGAGCGCTTCAAGACCGACGTCGCGATGTTGAACCGCAAGGGCGTGCGGCAGGGCTTGCCCGCCGGAGCGTTCACCTCGGCCACCATCTGGGACCTCGTGCCGTTCGAGAACGAAATCGTCACCGTGAAGATCACCGGCGAGCAGCTGCTGGCCGCCGCTGGAAACCTCGAGGCGCGCTTCTCGGGCCTGCGCGCGAAGGGCGAGGGCTTCGTCGACGGCAAGGGCGCGGCGATCGACCCGAAGAAGATCTACACGCTCGCGACGACCGACTACCTCTACCTCGGTGGTGACGGCTTCAAGCTGCACGAGGCCGACAAGGCGCCGACGCAGACGAAGGTGTCGTGGCAGAGCGCGCTCATCGAGTGGACCAAAGAGAAGAAGAGCGACGAGAAGAAGCCGCTGGAGACCCTTCTCCCGAAGTGAGCGCAGGCGTAGCGTGCCTTTCATGCGACCCGTTCTGCTCGGAGTCTTGATTCTCGCTTCGGCGTGTCAGCCCGAGGTGCGGGTGGTGAAGAAGCAGACGCTCGACTCCGAGACCACCGGCATCAGCATCGATGAGAGCGGCCGTCGGTTGATCTGGCAGGCCGCGGGTCTGCAGGAACTTCTCCCGTCGGGTGGCGAGTCGATGATCTTGCTGCGTGATCAGTTGCCGATGGCGCTGCGCACGGTGGAAGACGCGGTCGCGGTGAGCGGCGGACGGCTGGCGTTCGTGATGCGCGACGAGGGCTACATCGTCGACCTGAACACGGGCGGTCGCGTCTCGCGCTTCTGCTACGTGCCCGAGTGGGACCCGCAGCAGCAGCCGGTGACGCGCCCGGTGATCTCGCAGCTCAGCAAGTCACTCGCGTGGAGCGAAGACGAGGGGCGCTTGTATGTGCAGCCGCAGACCTTCGAAGACGGCGTGCTGACCGGCGCCCAGCTCGGCGAGTTCGAACCCGGCTTCCCTCAGCCGCGCGAGTGGCACGAACTCCAGACCAACTTTCTGGCGGGCGGCATGGCCGCGGTGGGCGACCAGAAGGTCTACCTCGGGGTGAACCAGACGCTGCATCTCTACGACGGCAAGCAGAACGCCACCGTGCGCAGCTGGGACCTCTCGCCGTGGGTCGACGACATCACCGGTCTCGCGTTCGACAAGAGCAGCGGCACGTTCCTCGTCGCCGACGGCGTGAAGTTCGTCGAGCTCGAGATCGCTCCGTGAGTTGAGCGGGCTCAGCGTTCGTACGCGCCGAGGTCGATCGCCGTGCCCGCCACGCGCGGGTTGCCTTCCGCGTCCTGCGTTCCCTCGAGCGCCGTTCCCCACACCGCGGGACACGTCCACATCGCGGGGCACGCGAACGCCGTTCCGCCGTTGAGCGCCACGGAGTCGAGGTTCGGCGTGAGGTGCAGATCATTCGGCGCGTTCACGTAGGTGTTCGCCGCCATGCCCGCGCGGAAGAGGTTGGTGGTCTGCGTCACTCCCGTCATCGAGCCGCTGGTGTACGCGGCGCTCGCGTTGAAGAAGACGTTGTTCTGCACGCGCACCTCGCTCACGTGGAACTGCAGCTGCAGCTCGACCGTGTCGTCGAAGAGCGTGTTGTTGAGAATCACGTCGTGGTCTGCGTTGCCGACGCTGTTGTCGTAGCCGCCGACGCTGATGCCCGCCTGCCGCGAGCCGCTGATGACGTTGCTGCGCGCGAGCACGTACGACGAACTCTTCCCGCTGTGCTCGCTCGCGATCTCGATGCCGAGGTCGACGCTGCGCACCACGTTCTGCTCGATGAGGATCTGCTTCCCGCCGTCGACGTAGATGCCGTCGGCCGACGCGTCGGTGCCGTACGCCGGGTTGCCGACGCTGGTGATGTCGCTCACCGTGTTCTTGCGGATGACTCCGTTGCGCGCCTGATCGAGTGACGCCATCGGGCACGTGCCCTCGAAGCCGATGGCGACGATGCCGATGTTGTTGGTGTCGTGCACGTTGTTGAAGCTCACCTCGAAGCCGTCGACGTTGCCGTTGATGCTCAGCGATTCGCTGCAGCCCAGCGTGAGATGATCGAGCTCGTTGCGCGTCACCACCACGTTGGTCCACGGCGCGGGCGCGTCGCTGCCGTACACCGCGAGGCCGAACGCGTTGCCGCCGTTGCCGTTGCACGAGCCGACCGTCGTCACGATGTCGTGAATGTGGTTGTTGCTGAGCGTGAGGTTGCTGCCGCTGCCGAACGCGTAGATGCCGAGCGGCACCGCGGAGTTCATCGAGCGGAAATTGCGCAACTCGAAGCCGTTCACCGTCACGTCGCTGCGGGAGTCGATGGTGATGAGGCCTTGCTGGCCGTTGCTCACCGTCAGGCCCGTGCCGTCGATGATGGCCGCTTCTCCCGGTGCTGCGCGGAGCAGCAGCGCGCCCGTGCCTCCGCCGCTGATGGTCACCTTCTCGCCGTACGTTCCGGCGCGCACCGTCACCGTGCCGCCGCTCGCGCTCGCGACCGTCACGCCTTTTTGAATCGTGCGGAACGGAGCGGCCATCGTGCCCGCGTTCATGTCGTCTCCGCTCGGCGCGACGAAGTACTCGGGGCCCGTCATGCCTCCGCCACCGCCGCCGCCTCCTCCGCCGGTCGCAGAGCCGCCGCCCGTCGCAGAGCCACCGCCGCCGGTCGCAGAACCACCGCCCGTCGCAGCACCTCCGCCAGCTGACGAGCCACCACCCGTGGCACCTCCGCCGGTCGAGCCACCACCAGTGGCACCTCCGCCTCCGCCTGAACCGCCATCATTTCCGGACGGAGGCGCGCTGCACGCGCACGCGACGACGGCGAGCACCACGGCGATTCGAAGCGACATGGAAAACCTCCAGCGAATTTCAGAAGAGCGACATCTGCGGAGCCTTCGACTTCGGCGCTTCGGGTTCCGACTCGGCGGGGCCTTCTTCGACCTTCGTCGGGTCGAACAGCGGGCCCTCGAACGACGCGGTGACCGGGCCGTGGTCACTCGTGCCGAACTCGCGCATCGCGGTGCACTTCTTCGCGCGCTCGGTCACGTCGGCGCTGGTGCACACCAGGTCCAACCGCCACCCGATGTTGCGCTCGCGCTGCTGCCGCCACGGCGCCCACCACGTGAACAAATTCGAATCATCGGGAGCGAACTTGCGGCCCAGGTCGGTCAGCCCGTTCGTGAACAGCCCATCGAACAACTTCCGCTCGCCCTCGGTCTGCCCAATCAGCTTCGGGTCGCGCAGCTTCTCGTGCACGTCGATCTCCGCGCGCGCGACGTTGAAGTCTCCGCACAACATGAGACGACGGCCCGCCGCGTGACGCTCGGCCACGAAGGCCACCAGCGCCTCGAGGAACTTCACCTTCACCTCGAAGTCCTTGCCGCCGTTCGGCACGTAGATGCTGGCGACGTCGAGCGTGTCGAGTGACGCGACGGTGATGCGCGTCTCGAGGTCGAACGGAGGCGACCAGAACTTCGGCCGCTTCGGCGAGAGCGCCTTGCTGATCAACAGCGCGACGCCCGAGTAGCCGCCTTCACCGCCGTGCCACTTCGTCCAGTACGCGTCTTGATTGATCAAATGCGCCGGCACCTGGGAGCGCGACGCTTTGATCTCCTGCAGACACATCACGTCCGGCTTCTCGAGCCGCAGCCAGTCGGCGACCTGCGCATCACGCGCGCGGATGCCGTTGACGTTCCAGGTCGTGACCTTCACTTGAGCGTCTTGATCAGCGTCTCGAGCGGCTTCTTCTCGTCGGTCTTCTTGCTGCGCAGCCACTCGATGACCGGCGTCTGCCACACCTGACCCGTGAAGTCGGGATCCGGAGCGACCACTTCGAGGCCGAGTCCGTCACCTCCGAAGTAGATGTATTCGGTGGTGGCGACGACGTAGTCCTTGTCGTTTTCGATCTTCGCCGGAGCGACGATGAACGCTTCGGGGTTCGACTTGAACTTGGTCAGCACCTCGCCCTTCAATTTCACCGTGATGGCGGCGTTCTCGAACGGAATGATGTCGTAGACGGTCGCGCGCGTGACGGGACCCTTCGCGATGGCTGCACGAATCGCCTTCTTGTTGATCAACGCAGCGTCGGCCTTGAGCTGATCTCGCAACGCGACCGCGACCAGCGTGCGCAGCTCGTTGCCCTCGGCCTTGATGCCCGCCTTGCTGAAGCCGAGCTTCTCGCCCATCACTTCATCGAGCTGCTTCTGCCAGCGGTCACGCAGCGCGACGAGGTCGGCGTCTTCTTCACCCGCGGCGGGAACTTCCTTGCGCTCGGCGACCAGCGTCTTGCTGCCGTCCGCCTTGAGCTCGAACTTCGCGCTCACGAAGTGCGCGGTGTCGTCGGCGCTGAAATATTTCGTCGCTCCGCTGACGTCTTCCAGCGTGTTCTCGCAGCGAGTCCCGACCACGAGATCGACCTTCCAGTCCTTGTGCGCGTCGAGCACCGTCTTCAACACCGGGAAGCAGTCGTCGATGAGCGCGATGGTGACGTCGGGAGAATCTTTCTTCAGCGACTCGAGCGCGGGGCCGACGGAATTCTCGAGCGGGAGCAGCGACAAGCCGGCAGCGCGGCCCGACTCGGTGGTGGTGAGCGTCTTCATGCTCGTGAAGCCGATGACACCGACCTTGATGCCTTCACGCGTGAAGACCGCCGACGGAACGAGCTTGAGCGGCTGGTCGGTGTCCTTGTCCTGCATGTTGGCGGCGAGCATCTGCACGCCCGACGCTTCGCGGAACTTGCCGAGCGTCGTGAAGCCGAGATCCATGTCGTGGTTGCCGAACGCGCTGGCCTTGTACTGCATGGCCTTCATGACTTCGGCGGTGGGAATGCCTTCGAAGTGCGAGCTGATGGTCGCTCCGGCGAAGGAATCTCCGGTCGAAAACGCGAGCGCGTCGGGCCAGCCTTCTTTGCGCCACTGCGCGAGCAGGCGCGGAGCGTTCTTCACGAGGCCACCCGTCTCGTGACCGGTGACCAGAATCGTCACCTTTCCCGAGCGCGGTGCAGGCGCGTTCGGCGTCGGAGCGGCCACCGGAGGCGTGGGGTCAGACTTCTTCTCTTCGGGGCAACCGAACAGCGAGAGCGACAGCGCAGAAGCGAGGACGGCCCAGGAACGGGAGGACATGCTGCGCGGTGTACCAACACTGCCCTGAGACGTCCCGTCACGTCTTCCGCTCGCATTTCACTGTGTCTGCACCGGGCCACCGCGATCCGCGGCTGTGCGCGTGGGTGTGTCCGTTGCACCAGTGCGCGCCATGCCTCCTCCCATTGGAACCCGCCCGCCCGTCGTCACCACGCCGCGCACTGCTCCTCCTCCGCCTCCTCCGGTCAGCACGCCGACCACCACCGCGCAGCCTGCGCAGTCGAAGCCGGCGGTGGCCGATGCGTTTCAGGTCGGCACCACGAAGGCCGACGCCATCAAGGGCAAGCTCGACAAGGTCGAGGCTGATCTCGCGCCGAAGTACACGGTGAAGGTCGACGGAAAAGACGTGTCGGTGAACTCGCCGACGCCGTTCCGCATGAACGGTGGCGACCAGCAGCCGACGCCCGAAGAAGCGGCGAAGAAGATGACCAAGACGCTGCAGAAGGCCGGGCAGTGGCCGAAGAACGCCGCCGCCGCGAAGGAGCTCGACCAGGCCATCGTGCGCAACGCGTACGGCCGCGCGTCTCCGAAGCAGATTGAATTGGTCACCAACAAGCTCATCGACTCGGGCGCGCTGCAGCCGTACCTCGACGAGCTGAAGAAGGGCGGCGCGACGATTGGGCCCAAAGAGCTCGGCGTCGCCATTCGCCGCATGCAGTGGGACAACGGCGTCGGCACCGACTGCAACGGCGTGTGCCGCATCGCGTACCAGGAAATCAACGGCAAGCCGCCCACGCCCGATTGGGGCGGAGAGCTCATCAAGACCGACCGCAACGGCAACAGCCTCAACCCCAACTTGAAGAAGGTGTCGGTCGACGACGCGAAGCCGGGCGACCTCATCAAGCTCGACGACCTGCACGGCGACGTCGGCCACAACGTGGTGGTCACCGACGCGAAGACCATCAGCGCGGCCGACGTGAAGAAGGACGGCTACACCGGTTCTCCGGCTCCTGTCGGTCCGCTCAAGGCGGTCACGGTGCTCTCGTCGTTCGGCGCGGGCGGCAACAAGGACAACACCGACTCCGGTCTGCACAAGGAGACGTGGGTGTTCGACAAGGGCAGCAACAAGTGGGGCACGCTCAACGGCAAGAACGTCGAGTGGAGCTCGAGCCCGGGTCCCTACGAGCACAAGTTCGTCGGCGTCTACCGCGCGAAGTGAAGCTTCAGCGCTTCGGTCGGCGCACCAACAGGTCGGGGCGCTTGCCGAGGCCCAGCACCGCGGCGGTCTTCACAGCCGACTCGAACTGCCACGGCAAATCGTACGTGCCGCCGTGCACCTGCTCGACGTGCGAGGCCTTCGCGCGCTCGAGCGGCGTGGCGTAGGTGCGGCTCGCCGCGACCGGCGCCTGCGGGTTCAAGAGGTCGTGCACCATCAACATGCCCGAGAGCGCGCGCGTGGTGATGGGCTCGAAGATGCGCACGCCGAACTGCGGCGCGCCCTGGAACGCAATCTGGAACAGCGGGTGCGAGAGCGACTTGGTGTTGGTGATGCCCGCGACGTTGGTGCTCAACGTCACCGGCTTTCCACCGAGGCCGCGCGTGGCGAGCACTTCGCTGGAGATGATCTTCATCAGGTACTGCGCGGCTTGATACGCGGCGCCCTGCAGCGAGATGACTCCTCGCACCACGTTGGTGTCGCCGCCGCGCTCGTAGCCGCCCGGCTTCAACATGCGCGTCGCCTGAAAGCCGCGCTGCCAGAGCTTCGGTGACTTCGCGCGCGCGTCGCTGACTTCACGGTCTTCGGGCTGCAGCTCTCCGGGCGAGGTCGGCGAGATGTAGAACGACACCGACTTCACGACGTCGGGGCCGAGCGTGTGCGCCATCGCGTCCATCACGCCGGCCAGGCGCAGCTCGCGGCTCGCTCCGGGCGCGTACGCGAAGAGCCCGAGGTGCACCGGGCCCGCGCTCGCGAACTCACGCACCGCGGCGAGCACCGCGTGCGGGTTGGTGAGCAAGTCATCTCCCCCCTCCGTGGAGATGATTCGCCCGGCCATCGCGTCGCTGTTCGGCGGCTTCACGTCGATCCACCGCACCTGCGCGCCCGCCGCGAGCAGCACCTGCACCGGAGACAATTCCGCGCTCGCGCCGAGCAACACGAAGCGCTCGCTGCGCAGGTCGATGACGCCGCCGTTCTTCTCGGCGAAGTCGAGCAGCCACTGCACTCCGGCCGCTGCGCCGTTCGAGAGGTGGTGCGCCTCGTGGAGCTTCGTCACCGCCTCGCGCACTTCGGCCACGCCGCGCGAGAGCTTGCCGTCGACGAGCAGCTCGGGCGTGTAGCCGCGTGAGCCGGTGTTGCCGGCGCGCTCGGTGGTCTTCGGCGCCTCGACCTTCACGGTGTTCAACGACTCGGTGAGCGACGACTCGGTGCCGTTCTTCGAGAAGCGCAGCGAGGCGAGCGTGGCGTCGTGCAGCGCGTGCGCGAGCTCGACGCGCTTCGGGCTCGCGAGGCGCGCGGCTTCGAAACGCGCGACCGCGTCGCCGTAGGTGCGCTTGAAGGCTCCGGCGTTGGGCGGCAGCTTCGCGACGTCGAACACCGCCGGGTCGCGCGCCGCCGCTTCCTTCAGAATGCGGTGGAAGAAGGCAGAGCCTGTCTCGCCGGCCGCGAGAACCACTCCATCGGTGTTCGTTTTTTCAGAAGGTTTTTCAGAAGCCACGCGCCCGCCGGTAGTTCAGGGTTTGGGAGGGTCCTACCTTCGCGCACCAATCATTCCTTGAGGAATGTTCTGCGTTTGCTTGGCTGCGCAATCCGAACGGAAATCCTCCACGTAAGGCCTCGAAACTGGAGAGCAGCAGTGAGCGAGTCGCACGATGAACTGGTGACGCTGTGGACCTCGGGTGAAAGCCCCGAGCGCCGCGCTGCGCTGGAACACGTGCGCGGGTGCGAGCAATGCCGTCAGGCGAGCTCGAAACTCGGCATCGCGATCGACGCGCTCGAAGGAGGCACCGTGGGTCGTGTCGACGCGCCCGCGCCGCCGGGCGGCGTTCAGCGGCTGTTGGCGCGAGCACGTACTGGGCGCGTTTCGTTTTTCGTTTCGCAGGTTGCTCGCCTGTTCGACCTCACCGAGGAAGCCGCGGGCGATTTGCTCGAGCGCGCGCAACGCGGTGAAGGTTGGGAAGACGGGCCGGGGCCTGGCGTGAAGATTCTCCCCGTCGTCGCGGGGCCGCTCGTGCCCGAAGCGCTCACCGCGCTCGTGAAGCTCGAGCCCGGCGCGACGTTCCCGCATCACCCGCACGCTGGCCCTGAAGAGGTGCTGGTCATCGAGGGCGGGTATCGCGATTCGAGTGGGCTCGAGGTGTGGCGCGGCGAAACTCAGAAAATGGTGCCGCGTACCGAACACAGCTTCGTCGCGTTCGACGGAGTCGGGTGCATCTGCGCCTCGGTGAATGTGCTGGAGCCGGACTGACGGAGTCTTCGCCTGCGAGAACTCGACGACCAGACGTTGATCGATCGCATCGTCCGCGGAGAGGAGCGGGCGCTTGCGGAGCTCTACGAGCGGTTCGGCGCGCGCGCGTTCGGCGTGGCGCGGAGAGTTCTTCGTTCTGACAGTGATGCGGAAGATGTCGTGCAGGACACGTTCATCGAGATCTGGCGGAGCGCGACGCGGTACGACCCTCGGCGGGCTGCTCCGGAGCGGTGGATTCTGACGATGACGCGCACGCGGGCGATCGATCGGCTGCGGCAGCTCGGCGCGCGGTCTCGGCTCGCGGAGAATCTGGGCGTGCAGCCTGGTGCCGAGCGGGCGGCGGCGCCCGATGCGCACGTCGAAGCGTCGCGCGAGGCGAAGCGGCTCCGTGATGCGCTGGCGAAGTTGCCGGGTGAGCAGCGGGCGGTGCTCGAGCAGGCGTACGACCTCGGGCTCACGCAGAGCGAGATCGCGGAACAGACCGGCACGCCGCTGGGCACGGTGAAGACGCGAATGCGCACGGCGATGATCAAGCTCGCCGACATCCTGAGCTGAGCGCTCCACAAAAGCCTCTCCCTCTCCCCCGCAGGGGAGAGGGTCGGGAGAGGGCCCTGTGTTACGTCGCGTTCATGGAGCGCGTGCCCGTCTCGACTGCACTCACCATCGCCGGCTCGGATCCTTCGGGCGGCGCGGGGCTCCAGGCCGATCTCAAGACGTTTCATCAGCACGGCGTGTACGGCATGGCCGTCGTCACGCTCGTGACCGTGCAGAACACGAAGTCCGTTTCTCGCGTCGACGTGCTGGACGCTGAGCTCGTTCGTCAGCAACTGCTCGCCGTCGTGAGCGACATTCCTCCCGGCGCGGTGAAGACCGGCGCGCTTGGAAATGCAGCGGTGATCTCCGCGGTCGCTGAAGTTCTGCGTGACGTGAAGGCACCGCTCGTCGTCGACCCGGTGATGATCAGCAAGCACGGCCACGCGCTGTTGGCCGCTGATGCGCAGAGCGCGTTGATCAGTAAGCTGCTGCCGCTCACCACGCTGCTCACTCCGAATACGCATGAAGCATCGGCGCTGCTCGGCGGTCGCGAAGTGAAGACCGTCGAAGACGCTGAGTTCGCCGCGCGTGAACTCGCGTCCCGAGGTCCGAAGGCGGTGCTCGTGAAGGGTGGTCATCTCACCGGCGCTGAGGCGATCGACGTGCTCTTCGCCGACGGAGAAATCACTCGCTTCGCCGCGCCGCGCATCGACTCGACGCACACGCACGGAACTGGCTGCACGTACTCAGCGGCCATCACCGCCTATCTCTCGATGGGTCTTTCGATTCCCGACGCCATCGAGGTCGCGAAGACCTGGCTCTCGCGTGCGCTCGCGAGTCCGCCCGATGTCGGGGGCGGAATCGGGCCTGTGAATCATCTCGTTCGTTGAGAGTGACGGTCCTCTCCCCTTGCGGGGGAGAGGGAGTTTTCTGCAGAAATTGCGCGGCTCGCTCGCTCCTCCGCTCGGAGAGGGCTCGGCACGCCTGATGCTCTGAGCGTCGGGCATGACCCCACTCTTCGACGTCACCAACAAGAACGTGATCATCACCGGCGGTGCGATGGGCATCGGCTTCGGCATCGCGAAGCGTTTCGTGGAAGCCGGCGCGAACGTGCTGCTCGCCGACCTCGACGCGAGCAAAGCAGAGCAGGCCGCTCGACAACTCACCACCCTCAACCAGGGCAAAGCCGTCGCGTTCGCTGTCGACATCGCCGCCCCCGACGCGGGCCTGAAGACCGTCGACGCGTGCGTGCGCGCCTTCGGCTCCATCGACGTGCTGATCAACAACGCCGGCATCTACCCGCAGGTGCCGCTCATGCAAATGAGCGCTGATCAATTCGATCGCGTGCTCGCGGTGAACCTGCGCGGCCTGGTGATGATGAGCAAAGCGGTCGGCGCGCGCTTCATCGAGCAGAAGAAGGGTGGCCGCATCATCAACATCGGCAGCGTCGACAGCCTGCACCCCAGCATGGTCGGGCTCGCCGCCTACGACGCCAGCAAGGGAGCGGTGCTGATGTTCACCCGCAGCTTCGCGCTCGAGATGGCGACGCACGGCGTGCAGGTGAACGTCATCCTCCCCGGCGGAGTGGCCACCGAAGGCACCAACCGCCCGCTCGCACCCGGAGTCAGCGCCGAGCAAGCGCGCGCCCAGATGGAGATGTTCATCAAGATGAAGATTCCGCTCGGCCGCATGGGGCAGCCCGACGAAATCGCCGGAGCCGCCATCTACTTCGCGTCCGCTGCGTCGAGCTACGTGACCGGCTCGTCGTTGATCATCGACGGCGGTCTGTTGCTCACCTGATCACTTCAACATGCCCTGCAGAATCGACCGCTGCTCACCTTCGATGGTGGCCTCACCGGTCGCGCCGAGCTTGAACTCGCCCTTCTGATTGTCGAACTCCGCCTCGGCGACGTCGTTCTTCGCCGGCCCGAGGAACGTCAGCCGCTTCTTGTTCCCCGGAGAAACCGTCAGCTCGACTGCCTGGCCCTTGGTGATGGTCTCACCCGGCGGCACCTTGATCTGCGCCTTCAACTTCGTCGTCTCCTGCACGTCGCCGAGCAGCGCGTCCTTCTTCACCGCCGCGCCCTTGTCGAGCTTGAGCGTCAACAACCCCGAGCCGGGCGACACGATGTTGCCTGCGGCAATCTCGGCCTTCAGCGCGTCGAGCTCGGCGGTGCGGTCGGTGATTTCCTTGTCGAGCGCTTCACCCGTCGGGCCCGCAGCCGCCGTTGCCTTGTCGAGCGCCGCCTGCGCCGCCTCGACCTTCTTCTGCGCCGCCGTCATCGCCGGAGTCGTCTTGCCCTTGCCCGCCTTGGTCGCTTTCTCGAGCGCCGCGGTCTCCTTCTTCAACGCCGCTTCGGCCTTCGTCACTGCCGCCTTCGCCGACGCGCTGACCTTGCCGCCCTTCGCCTTGCGCTCTTCGAGGCCTTCCACGGTGGTGGTCAGCGCTTCGATCTTCTTCTGCGTCTCGGCGTTGTCGTACTTCGCGATGACCGTGCCCTTGGCGACCAGCGAACCGTCGGCCGACTGAATCTCGAGCACCACGCCGTCGCGCGGAGCCGTCACCTCGGCCACGCTCCCCGCAGCCATCGTGTACGTCGCGGGCAACGAGCGCGGCATGGGCACCAGCAACACCACCAACGCGACCACGAAAACGAAGATCAGCCCGATGACCATGGGCCGCTTGCTGCGCGCACGCCGAATCTCTCCAGTGAACATGCGCCTCGTTTACTCGCGCGACGCCGCGAGCGCCACGCGCAGCAACACGTGAAACCGCTGGTGCGTGCTCTCGTACAAGGTGAGGTGTTTCGCTTCGAATTCCGTCGAGCGAAACGACGACCACTCGGCCGCCAGCGAATCGAGTGCACCCTCGGCGGAATGTGCGCGCGCGAGCGTGACGTGCGGCTTCCATGGCTGACGTTCTTCGACGCCGAGCAGCTCGCGCGACCACTGCTGCAGTGCATCGAGCCGCGTGCGTTCGCCGCCAACACCGAGCCACACCACCGACGGCGCGCGCGCGGTGACGAACGTGCCGGCACCCTGCAACACGAGCTTCACCGGTGCCTGAACCGGAGCCGCCAGCAGCTTCGCCTTCACCGCCTCGACGTCGGGGTTGCCGAGGAACACCAGCGTCAGGTGGAGCTTCTCCGCCGGCAGCCATTTCGCCGTGACCGACGCGCGCGCACGCTCGGTCAACGACATCACCTCGTGCCGCACTGCTTCATCGAGGTCGAGGGCGAGGAAGACACTCATGATCCAAACCAAAAGCCGTATACGCTCCTATCTAAATGCCCCGCGAGACGCAGGAGTTCGACGAGTTCCACACGCAAGTCGCCGTGCGGGTCAAAGGCTTCCGTCCCACCGCGCAGCGCCCGCACGTGTTCGAGGTGAAGCAGGGCCCGGGGCTCGGTCAGAAGTTCGTGCTCGACGCGAATGAATTGATCATCGGCCGCGGCGAGAAGGCCACGCTCACCCTCGACAGCGAAGAGGTGTCGCGCGCGCACGCCAAGCTCTCGCGCGCCGAGGGCGAGTTCACCATCGAAGATCTCGAGTCGCGCAACGGCATCGTGCTCAACGGCTTGAAGGTGCACGCCGCGGTGCTGCGCGATGGAGATCAGGTTCAGCTCGGCGACGTCGTCCTCTCCTACCGAGAGGGCGTCTGACGTGGGCGACATGTTCGTTCGCTTCTGGGGCGTGCGCGGTTCGATTCCCACTCCGGGTCCGCGCACCCGTCGCTACGGCGGCAACACCTCGTGCGTCGAAGTTCGCGTCGACGACACGCTGCTGGTGTTCGACGCCGGCACCGGTCTTCGCGAGCTGGGCGTGCACTTGCTGCGCACGCGCCCGAAAGACCTGACGGTGCACCTCTTCCTCTCGCACCCGCACTGGGACCACATTCAGGGCTTCCCGTTCTTCGGGCCCGCGTACGTCGAGAGCACCACGCTCTACGTCTACGGCCCCAAGGGCGACGACAAGAACTACCAGCTGCTCTCGGGTCAGATGTCGAACGCGTACTTCCCGGTGCGCTTCTCCGACCTCGGCGCGAACATCGTCTCGCGCAGCTTCGCCGGCACGTCGGTGAAGGCCGGTGAAGTGAAGGTGAGCTGCTTCGGCCAGAAGCACCCCGGTGGCAGCGTCGGCTTCCGCGTCGAGCATGAAGGGAAGTCGGTGGTGTTCGCGACCGACTCCGAGCTCGACCAGGTGCTGGTCGACCCCGCGGCGTCGAAGAAGGCGCCCGACGCGTTGCGCGAATTGCCGGCCGACCTCGTCGAGGCCATCAAGGGCGCCGACCTGCTCATCGCCGACGCGCAGTACACCGATCAGGAATACGCGACCAAGGCCGGCTGGGGCCACCCGCGCGCGACCACCGTCGTCGACTTCGCCGTGCAGGGCCAGGTGCGGCAGCTCGCGCTCACGCACCACGACCCGATGCACAGCGATCGCGACGTCGACCTCATGGTGCTCGAGTGCCAGGAGCGCGCGGAGTCACACGACGCGGAACTGGAAGTGTTCGGCGCGCGCGAAGGCGTCACGCTGAAGATCTGACGCGTCGAATCGCTTCGCGCGTTTCCTTCACCGGCTCGACCAACTGCGCGACGTACGTGGTCGGGACCGGGTCGAGGGTGCCGTAGAACTGCGGCCGCTCCTCGGGGAGATGGAAGGTTCCGAACAAGCGGTCCCACACGGTGAAGAACACGGCGAAGTTGTGACCGTGACCTTCTTCGATGTGCGCGTGATGCCAGTGGTGCATGTCGGGCGTGCCGAGCACGCGGCGAATCTTCGCGAAGCGCCAGCGCGTGTTGGTGTGCGTGAGCCCGACCCACAGACCGAGCAGACCACCGAGCCCTCCGAGCACTTCTGGCGTGAAGCCGAGAAACACCAGCGGCACGAAGAGCGCGACCTTGCCGAGCGCTTCGTCGATGGGGTGTCGGCGCGCTCCGGCGAACCAGTCGAGCTGATGACTCGAGTGGTGCACCTTGTGAAAGCGCCACAGCCAGCTCACCTGATGCTGCGCGCGATGCGCCCAGTAGCCGATGAAGTCGACGAGGACGAGCGCGACGATGGCGTTCCACCACGCGGGCTGCGCTTCGATGAACTGCGCGGTCGGCTGGAGCTTCACGAACTGCAGCGGCACCGAGAGCAACACCACGAGGAGAATCACGAGCCCGTTGGTGAGGAACTCGGTGAGCATCAAATGCAGCACGTCGGCCTTGAGGCCCGGCCGCAGGAACGGCTGCTCGCGCCGAGGAAACTTCCGCTCGAGGAACACGTAGACGCCGCTCAAACCCAACAGCGCCACGCGCGAGAGCAGAATCTCCATGGAGTTCTCCACGCTGCGCGCTCAGACTGATTGCCGTGGCGCTTCACGACGAGCTGCGGCGTGGACCAGCGGCGTTCAACGCGCGGCGAAAAGCCGGGGAGATTCCGACTGATCAAAGCGGTGCGACGCTGTCCCACCTCTTCTTCGCGAAGGTCGACCTCTCGGCGTTCGATCTCTCGAATTCAGAGTTCGATTCCTGCACCGTCGGCGGTGTCGATTTTCGCGGCGCGTCGCTCGAGGGCGCGTTCCTGCACGACGGCCGCTTCGAGAAGTGCGACTTCCGCGGCGCGAAGTTCGACGGCGCGTCGCTGGAGCGAATCGAGTTCGTCGACTGTGTCTTCGATGAGCTGATCGACCTCGCGTCCATCGAGTTGCTCGAGGTGAGCGGCTTCGGCTCCGCTCCGCAGCCTGTTGAGCGTGAGGCGCTCGTCGAAGAGCCGAAGTTCGTCGCCGGTCGCGTCGCCATCAACGAGACGTTGGAGCGAGAGCTCGAGGCCAACCCCGACGACGCGGCGCGCTGGCTCGTCTACGGCGACTGGTTGCAGAGCGAAGGCGACGTGCGCGGAGAACTCATCACGCGTCACGGAAAGGACGGCTTCGACGCGTTCGTGAAGGAACACGCCGAAGTGTTGTTCCCGAGCTTCGCCGACGAGCTGCGTGGCGGTGGTCAGCACCCCGAGGTCGAGCTCGAGTTTCGGCACGGGCTCATTCACGGAGCGACCGTTCGCGCACCAAACCGAGATCGCCCCGTCGAGCTCGGAGCGCTCGCGCATCGCGTCCTCGAGAGTCCGGCCGCGCGCTTCATGCGACGGCTCTCGTTCGGGCTGAACCACAACGCCGGCACCTACGGCGTGCGCAACGACTACGAGGCCGTCGTCGCGTCGCTCGTGAAGGAACCGAAGCTCGCGCGGCTCACGCACCTCGAGTTCGGCGTGCAAGACCGCGAGCCCGTCTACGACGTCGACGATGACCGCCCTGCGCTCCACGGCTTCGGTGACCTGAGCGCGCTCTGGCCGCACGTGCCGCACCTCGAGACCCTCAAGGTGAAGGGCGACGACGGAATTCTCGGAGCGATGAACCTGCCTTCGCTGCGCACCGCCATCTTCGAGCTCGACAACCCCGAAGCCGAAGCGATGAACGAAGTGCTCGTCGGACGCTGGCCGAAGCTGACGCACTTCGAGCTGTGGGAATTGGACGACGTGAACATCGAGCCGCTGATGGAGACGCTGCGGCCGCTCGCGCTCACACACCTCGCGCTGCCGCGGCTCATCGCGACGCATCAGTTTCTCTCGGTGCTGCTCGCCAGTCCGCTGCTGGCGCGACTCGAGGTGCTCGATCTTCACGGCGCGTTGTTCAGCGCGGCGACCGTCGAGTTGTTCGAGAAGAACGTCGCGAAGTTCAAACACCTCAAGCAGATGATCCTCACCGACGCCGTCGACTCGACGCACGACGACGTGCTCGCGCGGCACTCGTTCGTGGTGCTGAAGGAACCCGTCGAGCCCGAGCTCTCTCCCGAGGCCGTCGAGAGCGACGACTTCGATTCAGGCGAGTGGGAGACCGACGACCTGCCCGAGGAGCCCGAGCTTCCCGAGGCGCCGAACGCCGACCTCGACATTCCCGACGAGCACGGAGACTGAGGTTGAGCCTCAGCGCGCGTCGAGCTCGGCCGGCGGGAGCGTGCGGTACTTCGCGTCGATGACGTCCATCAGCTCGAAGAACGCGTCTTCGTATTTCGCCGCGAAGAACGAGCCGCCCACGCACTCGCGTTCTTCATCACTCTGCATCGAGAGCACTGCGCCGCTGTCGTCGATCTCGCGGCAATCGCGCGCTCCGTTCACGCGATTCTTGAAACAGCACGCACCACTCGGAGCGACCACGATCATCGGCCGCAACTTCACGGCGGTGTCGCTCATGTACGTCTCGGCGAGGAACGCGGTCTGCAGCATCTGCTTCGGCTCGCCCGTGTAGCCGTGCAGCAGGAAGAGCACCGGGTAGCGCACCTCGGCGTTCTCGGGCGCGTCGTAGCCCGGCGGCAGGAAGATGCCGTAGCCGCGCTTCGCTCCGAGCGCTGCGGAGTCGAACCACTCGGTCCGCTCGCGCATGGCCTGCGTGCTGCCACCGCTCGGAGTCGCGGGCTTCGGCAGCGACGGCCACTGCGCGCCCATGAAGTTGTAGAGCGTCGCGATGCGATCGAACGACTGCTGCACGGTGCCGACGTGTTCTCCGTCGCCCGCGAGCAAGTCGTCCTGCGTGGGCGCTTCCTTGCCGTAGAGAATCTCGAGGTTGTGCGGAGCGCGTTTCCACGCCTGGCTCCACGGCTGGTAGCGACCCGTCCGCGGGTCGGAGAGCCCGGGAATTTCGGCGAAGTCGCGAAAGCCTTCGGTGTCGTCGGGACGCGCGGTCTTCCAGCGACCGAACACCTGGTGCGCTGAGAGGCCGAAGTTGAAGAGGTCGCGAATGCCGCCATCGAGCAGCAAGCGCAGCCGTGCAATCGCCTCGGGCGTCATCGCCGAGATGTGCGTGCGTGCGTCGTGCTCGTAGAGCGCCTTGCGGCCGCTCGTCATGTCGAACACGCCGTTGCCTTCGCCGAAGTCGCCGGTGTTCGGCACGCCGTCGAGACCGTCGTCGGCGAACGGCTCTCCGTCGTCGTGCTTCCAGTTTCCCTCGGTGCCGAGCGGGTTCTGATCAGCGTCGTAGTCGTCGAGGTTGCCGTCGAAGTCCTGCCCGCTGGTGTCGCACTTCCCGCCGCCGTTCTCGTTGGCGTTCGCGCAGCCATCGGAGCCGACGTCCTGAAAGCGCTCCTGCGAGTTGTTCACCAGCGGCTCGCCGAAATCGCGGCGCCCGTTGCCGTTCAAGTCGAACGCCAGCGCGACCGTCATCGGCACCGTTCGTTCGCGGCAGGCATCGAAGCGTCCTCCCGCGCGCAACATGATGGCGGGGTGCGTCTCGCGCGTTGCAAGCGTTGCACCGCCCTTTGACGCGCAGAACGCAGCAGCGAACGCGGCTTCTGAAGCGACCGGCAGCGGCATGTCGACGTTCGCGCGATCGCTGCAGAAGTCGACCAGCGATTGATCATTCACGCAGAACCACGTCGTCGGCTCGCCGTCGCAGAACGTGATGGCGTCGTAGCGGCCGTCGGCGTTGTACTCGCGGTTCTTCAAGCCGCGAACGCGCACCGGGTTGGTGCAGTAGTCAGCCGGAGGATTTCGCGCGTGCGCGTCGTCGACGCCGAAGGGCGCGAACGACGAAGCCGGGTTCTCGGTGAGCAGATTTCCGAACGCCAGCGAGAGGTCCTTGAACAGCCCGACGTACGCGGTGCGATCGAACGGAGCGGTCGGCGTGTACTGCCAATGATTGAAGTCCTGCACGTGCTCGTAGCGAAGCGGAGCAGGGTGCGTGCTGCAGCCCGCGACGCTCGGGTCGTTCAACGTCGCGAGGTTCAGCTCCAGCTGCGCGCGCGGGCAGAACCCACCGGTCTGAAACGAGTCGATGGTGCGCAACAGAAATGCGGCATCGAGCGGACCGCCGAGCGCGGCGAAGGCGTCGAAGCGCTCCGGGTGTCGAAAGCCGATGCTCGCCGTGCCGATGGCGCCCATCGAGAGACCGCCGAGCACGCGATAGGTGGTGTGGATTTTCGGGGGCGGCGGCGGTTCTTCGGGGCGACACGCCGTCGCTGCCGTCAAAACCAGGAGCACCCCGAGCGCGCGCGTCACGAGGGTGTTAGGACTACCACGCGGCCTTCGCGGGTCGCACCCATGGTCCTCTGAATCTCCAAAGAACGCAGCGCAGTCCAACGCTCTCTTTTCGGGATTCGTATGTCATCTCACTCCGCAGTCGTCGCCCAGGACCTGGGCTTCTCTTTCGATTCGTCCGTCGAGCCAGTCTTCGAGGGACTCACCTTTCATCTCACCGCCGGCTGGACGGGCCTCGTCGGCGCGAACGGCTCGGGCAAGACCACGCTGCTGCGATTGATTCGCGGCGAGCTGCGCGCGACTGACGGCTTGTTGCGTCTCGAGCCTGATGAAGCGCGCGTCGTGTGGTGCCCGCAACGCGTCGAGACGCACGAAGGCCTCAGCGATTTTTACGACGCGCAAGACCGGCTCGCGCATCGCTGGCGCGCGCGGCTGAAGCTCGATGAAGACGCATTCGCACGGTGGGACACGCTCTCGCCCGGTGAGCGCAAACGCTGGCAGCTCGGCGCAGCGCTGTGGAGCGAGCCCGACGTGCTCCTGCTCGACGAGCCGGGCAATCACCTCGACGTCGAAGGGCTCGAGTTGCTGCGCGAGTCGCTGCGTTCATTTCGCGGAGTCGGCGTGCTCGTCTCGCACGACCGCGCGTTGCTCGACGACGTGACGAGCGCCACGCTGCGGCTGCATGGAGGCGAAGCGCGGCTGTGGCCGCTCGCGTTCTCAGCAGCGCGCGAAGCGTGGGAAGGCGAGGCGACGCGCACGCGCGAGTCGCAGCGTGAGCTGAAGAAGCGGCTCGAACGCGAGGCGGAGCGGCTCACCGAAAAACGCGACACGCTGCGCAGCTCGACGAAGCAGCGCAACACGGGCGCGCGCATGCGGAACAAGCACGACGGCGACGCGCGCACGCTGGGCGCCGACTTCCGAGCGGCCCAGGCCGAGATTCAGCACGCCAAGGCGCTGCGTCGCACCGAGCGAAAAGCTGACGCAGTGCAGGCCGCGCTCGACGAAGTGCACGTGCACGACGACGCCGGCAGCGCGCTGTTTCTCCACTTCGAGGCGAGCCCGAAGGCGACGGTGCTGCAGTTTCGCGGCGACGTCGAACACGTGCGCGCGAAGGACGTGACGGTGCAGCTCGGGCGCGGTGAACATCTGTGGCTGCGAGGGCCGAACGGCGCGGGCAAGACGTCGCTGCTCACCGAGTTGTTGAAGCGCTGCGACGTGCCCGAAGAGCGACGCCTGGTGCTCCCGCAGGAACTGACGGCTCGCGATGCGTTCGATGATCTCGAGGCGGTCAAGGCGCTACCCAACGACGTACGCGGGCGCGTGTTGCAGTTGGTGCACGCGCTGGGTGTCGAGCCTGATCAATTGCTGCGCACCGAAAATCCCTCGCCGGGTGAAGCGCGCAAGCTGCGCCTCGCGCTCGGGCTCGGAAAACACGTGTGGCTCGCCGCACTCGACGAGCCCACCAACCATCTCGACCTCCCGGCCATCGAGCGGCTCGAGACAGCGCTCGCGGCGTTCCCCGGAGCGCTGCTGCTCATCACGCACGACGAGCGGCTGGGCGAACGCGTCACCACGCGGCGCCTCGACCTCGGATGAGCGCCGTCACTTCGACTCGCGCAACACGCGCAGCACGTTCTCAGCGGTCACCTTCGCCGAGGCCGGGTTCTGGCCCGTCACCAGCTTGCCGTCGACCACGCTGAACGCGGTGAAGCGCGGCGCCTTCTCGTACTTGCCGCCCAGCGAGCGCAGCCGGCTCTCGAGCAGAAAGGGCATGTCCTTCTCCAGCTCGGCCGCCGTCTCTTCTTCGTCGCTGAACGACGACACCTTGCGGCCGGCGACGATGGGGTTGCCGCGCTCGTCCTTCACGTGCACCAGCGCCGCGGGCCCGTGGCAGACCGCGGCCAGCACTTTGCCGGCCTTCCAGCCGTCGCTCAGCTTCGAGCCGACCTCGGGCGTGGCGAGGTCCCACATCGTGCCGTGGCCTCCGACGACGAACACCGCGTCGTACGCCGTCACGTCGACCTCGGAGAGCTTGCGCGTGTGGGCGAGCTTGTCTTGCGCCGTCGCGTCGGCGCGGAAGCGCTTCACCGTGGCCGCCTCGTCCTTCTCACTGCGCGGATCCACCGGCGCGCGGCCGCCCTGGGGCGACGCGAAGGTGAGCTCCGCGCCGGCGTCGGTGAACACCGCCCACGGCGTCGCGAGTTCCTCGAGCCAGAAGCCGGTCGGCTTGCCGGTGTTTCCGAGCTGCGCGTGGCTGGTCAGCAACATCAGGATCTTGATGGTCTTCATGTCGTGTCTCTTTCGGTGCAGCGGGTGAGACCACACCATGCGCCCTGGCGCTGTTCACTGCGGCGAAAGAGTCGTGACAGGCTGTGAAGCCATGCTGCACAGCATCAATCTCGAGAGACTTCACACCTTCGTCATCGCAGCCAGGGCGCCGAGCTTCGCGGCGGCCGCTCGCCAACGTGGGTTGAGTGTGTCGGCCATCAGCCAGCAGGTGCGTGCGCTCGAAGGAGAGCTCGGTCACGCGCTGTTCGAGCGCATCGGCCGACGCGTGCGCCTCACGCCGGAAGGGCGGCACCTGCTCGAGGTCGCGCAGGTTCACCTCGGCGCCATCGACGAGGCGGTCGAGTCGCTCGGCGCGCGTCGCGCCACCATCGCCGGTCGCGTCGCCATCGGCTGCCCGCGCACCTTCGGTCAGCATTGGCTCGCGCCGCGGCTGCCCGCGTTGTTGGCCCGCGCGCCGGGGCTGCAGCTGCAGCTCACCTTCGAGGTGCCCAGTGTGCTCGAGCGCCGGCTGGTCGACGGTTCACTCGACCTGGCCGTCCTGGCGCGCACGCCCGAGGCGCCCGCGCTGCAGAGCGAGTCGCTGACCCACGAGAACTTCGTCGCGGTCGTCGCGAACGCGACGCGCCTCGGCACGCTCGACGAAGCGGCGGCGCGCAGCCTGCGCTGGGTGGTGTTCGCCGAAGACCGCCCGATGCACGACGCGTGGTGGAAGGCGACCTTCGGCGCGCAGCGACGGTCCGACGTCGCGGCTGTGGTCGAGGCTCCCGCGTTGGAATGGATGCTCGAGCTCGTGGTGCGCGGCGTGGGCGCGGCGGTGTTGCCCGACTATCTGGTCGAGCCCGCGCTGGAGCGGCGTGACGTGAAGCGGGTCTCGGTCGTTGCGCGTCGGCCCGCACGCTCGGCGCTCCACCTCGCCTGGCGTCGGGGCACTGTGCCCACTGCTCGTTTGCAGGCGGTGCTCGACGCCGTCAGAGCATCGCGCCGTGCGCAGCTGTGATTGATTTGCGCTCACATGTTGACCTGCTTCGACGAAACGGCCGCGTTCGAGGAGCTCGACAAGAGCGCGTTCACCTTCACGCATCAGCTGATGGACCACCCGGCGCTCGCGCTGAGCAACCTCGGCCGCGCCATTCCCGCGCTGCCGAAGGAGCAGGTCTATTACTCGTCGGGGAAGCTCGAGAAGACCGACGACTTCGATCGCGCGCACCTCGACAAGAAGAACGGGCTCACCATCGAGGCGACCATCGAGCGCATTCGCGTGTCGGACTCGTACATCATGGTGCGCAGCCCCGAAGACGACGTGTCGTTCAAGGACCTCTACAAGGCGCTCATCTCGGACGTGACCGAGCTGATGCACCGCCGCGGCGTGGGCGACATGCCGCTCGACCCGATGCTGTATCTCTTCATCGCGTCGCCGAACTCCGTCACGCCGTTCCACATCGATCGCTACTCGACGTTCTTGATGCAGTTTCGCGGGCGCAAGACGGTCACGGTGTTCCCCATGTTCGACCAGCGCGTCGTTCCCGCGGGCGAGATGGAAGCGTTCATGTCGCACGACGGGCGCCCGACGTATCGCCCCGAGAGTGAAGCGCTGGCCACGCCGTTCGACTTCTCCCCGGGCCAGGCAGTGCACATTCCGTTCATGGCCGGCCACCACGTGAAGAACGGCAGCGACGACGTCTCGGTGTCGATGAGCATCATCTTCAACACCTCGCAGACGCGCGCGATGTCGAAGGCGATGATGCTCAATCACGCGCTGCGCAAGCGTGGCCTCGCGCCCGAGCCGGTGGGGCAGAGCGCGTGGAAGGACCTCGGCAAGTCGCTCGTGTTCCGCTCGATGTCGCGCGCGCGCCGGCTCATCGGCCGTTGATGACGCGCTCCGTGATGACGCCGGTGTTGAGGTTGATCTCCACCCAGTCTTCGCGCGGCGCCTCGAAGTAGACGCCGATGCGTCGCGCCTTCACCACGTTGACGCTCACGAACTGCGCGTCGGTGACCGAGGGTTGCCGCAGCTTGTAGATGCCCTTGTCCGCCACGTAGAGCCACGCGTGACGTGACTCCGTCGCGTCGGTGAGCACCAGCCCGTGATTGGTCTGAAGCAGTTTGTGCGGGCCGAGCGTCACCGTCTTCTTCCACGGAGAACCGCTTCCGAGGTCGGCGTGCCAGTCGCCTCGGTACATCGTCCACGCATCGCCTTCGCGGATGAACATGTTCTGCGGCGCGGTCGGAGGCCCCGGCACCCACACCAACGCGGGCTTCTTTCGCTTCGCCTTCTCCTGCGCGCGCAGCCGTTCCCACGACGGGTGCGGCGTGGTGCAGATCAGATCGAAAGCGTTGGCCTCGACGAAGCCGAAGATGCGCTCCTTCGTCGCGGCGGGAACCTTGAGCTCGCCGAGCGGTACTTCGAAGCCACGGACGACTTCGAGCATCAGGCTCGCCTCGGCCGGCGGCAGCTTCGTGAACTCGACCGTCACCTTGTCGTACGGCTTCACGGTGAGTCGATCGGGTTTGCCGTCACCGTCGAAGTCTTCTTCGAGCACTGCGGGCGCGCGCGTCACTTCGTGCGCGATGCAGTCGGGCGCGGCGCTCAACAGCGCGACGGTGAGGAAGAACATGCGACGAGACTACAACCAGCGGTGGAACGGGCGCGCGTCTCTGGCCCCCTTCAGTCCCAGAGACGCCGCGCGTTTCACCAGGTGTGTGCGTACACCTCCGTTCTCTTTGGGTTCTGGGTTCTCACTGCGTTGCTCACTGCGTGACGAGCGGAGCCGACGAGAACGAGACGCTCTCGACGCCGTTGTCGAAATCACTCCACGCGAGGAAGCGCCGACTGCCGTCGATGCGCATCGAGAGCTTGGCGCTGAGCGACTTGGTGACGCCGTCTTCGGTGAAGCTCATCGCTGACACCTTCACCGGCGTGCGCCACGTGCCGTCGGCGAGCAGCGCCGACTCGTAGAGCTCCCAGGCGCCGGAGCGGTTGTCGAGCCACGCCAGCGCGCAATCACCACCTGGCGTCGCGGCGATGGCCGGAGCGGTCTGCACCGAGCCCGGCCCGCCGGGCACCAGCGCGGGACGAACGGAGCCGTCGATGGGCCCCTCGCTGCGCACCACGTAGATGCTGTAGTCGCGCGACGGCGCGTCGACGTACGCGAGGCAGCGCACGCCGTTCGCGTTGGCGTCGAGCACCGGCACCGGGTCGAGCGGGAAATCGCGCGAGGCGAACACCCGCTTCACGCGCGTGGTCTGGGTCTGCATGTTCATGGTCTGCGGGTCGGGCGTGATGCTCAGCACTTCGACGCTCGACAGATTTCCGCCGGTCGAGACGTCGTACCCGCTGCGGATCATCGGGACCTCGAGCGTGTTGCCGACGCGAATCGGCGAGGCCGCGGGGCTCAGCGAGTCATAGGTGCCGCCCGACGGGAGCGCGATGGGCTCCGAGAACGTCTGCCCCTCGTCGTTCGAATGCACGAGGTAGTTGTCCTGCGTCTGCACGCCGTCGGTGTCGATGTAGAGCACGTCGACGCCGTCGCTCGAGACGATGATGCGCGGCGAGTAAAGCAACGTGGTGGCGGGCATCGCGTTGATGCGGCGCGGAGCAGACCAGGTCACGCCGAAGTCGCTCGAGATGCTGAGCATCAAGTCGCCCGTGCCGTAGCGCTGCGTCTGCGACGGCTCGTAGTCGGTGTACACGAGGTACATCGTCGAGCCGCGAATCGCGATGGACGGCGTGATGGCCACCGAAGACGCGCCCTCGAACCGCTTCGCCAATTCGAAGCCGCTGGTGGTCTGACGGAACACGCCCACCGTCGACGCCGAATCACCCGACTCGCTCACCGCGACGACCGCGCCCGCGGGCGTCAGCACCAGCGTCGGGTCGGAGCACGCGAGGCCGGTCTGGCAGACGAACACCGGCTGACTCCACGGAGACGGAGGAGGATTCGGAGGCGCGTCGATGACGCACGCGGTGCCGTCGAGATGCGTGCCGACGCCGCAGCTGATCAACGTCGGTGGATCAGCGAGGCACTCGCCCGCTTCTTCGTGCGTTCCACTCGCGCAGCGCAGCGTGGTGATGGGCACACAGCTCTTGCCGTTGAGAATCGTTCCGTCACCGCACGTGAGCTGCGCTTGCGGCACACCACACCCCATCGCGAAGACCGCGAGGAATGCCCCCAGGATTTTGATTTTCATGTGGCGCGCCCTTCAGCAACTCACGCGCCATTCCGAATGCGCCCTGAAATCACGAAGCTACGTGCGCGCGTTCGAAAGCTGTCAGGCCCGCTGCCCGGTTTGTTACCGCCGCTCGAGCGCGAGCTTCACAGCGCCACTGCGCGGATCCCGGTAGACGATGACGCGACGCCCGTCGGCGAAGAAGCCGAGCTTGGGGTTCCACCCGCCTTCTTTGTCGACCAGCACCGAGTTCCAACCGCCGGGCGTGCGGCCCGCGACGCGGAGCTCGTCATCACTTGCCTGACACGACGTCGCAGGCACGCCGTCGCGCGGAGAGCAGATGTAATAGGCAATGTGCGGGTCGTGCGTTGCAGGGTCGATGGCGAGCGATGGGTACCAGCCGCCGCTGCCCGAGCCGAACACCTCGTCGGGCGCGTTCCACGTCACACCGTCGGCCGAGGACACGTATCTCAAGCCGCCCGACGGCGCGTCGACGGCGGCGACTGCGTAGCCCTCGGTGGAGTCGTACGCGATGCTCGCGCCCGTCGTGGTGTCGTTGGTGTCGAGGATGCGCTGCGCCAGCGTCCACGAAGTGCCGACGCGTTTCTGAAACCACACCTGGATGCCGGCGTTGTCGGCGCCGCTCTGCACGCGGTCGTAGACGAGCGCGGGCTCTCCGTTCACGCCGATGGCGAGCTGGTTGCGGCCGCCCCAGGCGGGCTTGCCGTCGACTCCGCCGTTGCCGCCTTGATTGACGCAGCGTCGCGTGAAGTTGGTGAGCGTGCCTTCCGCGCTCTCCACGTCGGAGCCGTACCAGGCCATGTTGGTGGTGTCGTGGCCGTCGCGCCACACGAAGACCATGTTGCCCGCGCCGTCGTACGCGAGCGCCGGCCACAGCCCGACGAGGAAGCCGTTGTTGCTGACCGGGTTGCCGCAGTCGACGTCGTTGCTGTTCTGCGCGACCGTCGTCTGCGTCCACGTCGCGCCGTTGCGCGTGGCGAGCACCGCGTCGCTCTGGAACCAGAAGATGCTCATGCCCGGCACGAACGTGTCGTCGCCACCGAGGAACGCGATGGCCGGCTCACGGCTCGTCGGTTGGAACTGCAGTGAGAGGCCGACCTTGCGCTGTACGTAGCGAATGGTCTGCGGCGCGGTGAGCGTGCCGTCGTTCCACTCGAGGTACTTCAGGTCGTAGTCGGGCACGCCCGGGTTGATCATCGTTCCACGCGGCGCGTAGTAGGCGACGCCGATGCGGCGCGTGGTGGGCTCGATGGCCATCGCGAGCCACGTCGGCTCACCGCCGTCGGCGTCGAGCGTGATGATCTCGAACGCGTCGTTGGTTCCGCCCGCGTCGCGCCGACCTCCGTCGGTGCCGCCGTCACCATCTCCACCGCCCCCACACTGACAGCCAGAGACCAGTGCCGCGACCACGACTCCGACGAGCGTTCGCATGGCGCGCGACTTCAGCCCTGAAGCAGCTCGTCGAGCAACACCTTCGCGCGTGAGAAGCAGTGCCAGCCGTCGCCGACGATGACGTGCTCGAGCTTCGGGTTCAGCTCACGTACACGACGAATCGAAGCGAGCGCGGCGTCGCGGCTCTTCAAGTTCTGCTCGGGCTTGAGCAGCGTGAGCGTGTCGGCGCGATGCGAGCGCACGAGGTCTCCCGTGATGAGCGTGGTGCCGTCGAGCACCAGACAGAGCTCTCCGGGCGTCTTGCTGCCTTCGAGCTCATAGGCCACCAGGCCGGGCACGACTTCCTCACCGTCTGCGAGCCAACGCGTCGCCGCGAACACGCCTTGCTCGGCGCGCGGCCCGCACACCTTCGCACCCGAATGCTCGCCCGCCGCGCGAACGTGCATCGAGTTGGTGATGACGACGATGGCGGCTCCGCCCAGCTCGTTCAGATGCGCCTTGTCGTGCGCGCTCATGGGGAGCGGGTCGATGAGCACGTTCCCCTCGGGGCGCACCCACAGCGTCGAGTTGAAGTCGATGTTGAGCGGCTCGCGGAAGGCCGACCAGCAGAACAAATCAGTGCGGTGCAATCGCTTCATTCAGTACGAACGTCGCATGAAACGAACCCTCGCACTCGCAGTCGTGTTGTTGGCCTCGTCGTCTTTCGCCGCGCTGACGCAGAAGAAGGTCGCCTACGAGCTCGACAAGACGAAGTTCGAAGGCGTGCTCATCTTCGAAGAGGGCGGCAAACCGAAGCCCGGCATCGTGCTGGTGCCCAACTGGCTCGGCATCAACGAGGCGAACTTGAAGCAGGCCGAGCTGGTCGCCTCGCGCGGCTACACGGTCTTCGTGGCCGACATGTACGGCACCGCCGCGCGCCCGAAGAACCCCGACGAGGCGGGCAAGGCCGCCGGCACGGTGAAGGGCAATCGACCGATGATGCGCGCGCGCATGAAGAAGGCGCTCGAAGTGTTCCTCGCGCAGAAGAGCGCGCAGCTCGACGACAAGAAGCTCGGCGCCATCGGCTTCTGCTTCGGTGGCACCGCGGCGCTCGAACTCGCGCGCAGCGGAGCGAAGCTGCAGGGCGTCGTCTCGTTCCACGGCGGCCTCGCCAGCCCGACGCCCGACGACGCGAAGAACATCGTGGCGAAGGTGCTCGCGCTCCACGGCGCCGATGACCCGTTCGTTCCGGCGGAAGAAGTGGCCGGCTTCGAGACGGAGATGCGCAACGCGAAGATCGACTGGCAGCTCGTCGCGTACGGCAACGCGGTGCACAGCTACACCGACGTCGACGCCAACACGCCGGGCAAGGCGCAATACAACCCGGCCGTCGCCGCGCGCGCGTACCAGGCGATGGACACGTTCTTCGCCGAGGCCTTCAAGCCGTGAATCTGCTCGACACGCTGCGAGCGCACGTACGCGGTGAAGTCGTTGCTCCCGCTGATGGCGCGTTTCGTGACGTGTCGAAAATCTTCAACCGCGCGGCGCAGCACACGCCGCTCGCCGTGGTGCGTTGTCGTGACACCGCCGACGTCGTCACGGTGCTGCGCGTCGCGGGTGATGCGGGCGTGCCCATCTCGGTGCGCTCGGGCGGCCACTCGCCCTCGGGTCGTTCGGTTGGAGAGGGCGCCGTGGTCATCGACCTTCGCGCCATCGACTCGTTCAGCCTCGACGAACGAACGCACGTCGCGACGGTCGGCGGCGGCATCGGCACCACGGCGTTGACGCAGCAGGTGTGGGCGCGCGACCGCTTCGTGTCGACCGGCTTCGAGCCGCGCGTCGGGTTCTCGGGAGCGCTGCTGGGCGGCGGTTACGGCCTCGGCGTGCGTCGCTTCGGCCTGGCGTGCGACAGCCTCGTCGCTGCCGAGGTGGTGCTCGCCGACGGTCGCGTGGTGGTGGCCGACGCCGAGCGCGAGAGCGACCTCTTCTGGGCGCTGCGTGGTGCCGGCGCGCACTTCGGCGTCGTCACGCGGCTCGAGGTGAAGACGCACCCCATGCCTCCGTTGGTGTTCGCGACCGCGCGCTTCGGGCTCGAGAACGCCGAGCACGTGCTGACGCGGTACGCGGAGCTGCTGCCCTCGCTCGGCCGCGACACCATGGCCTACCTGACGCTCGGGCCCGATCGCTTCACCGGTCCTTCTCTGGGGCTGCTCGGTTTTCATTTCGGCGACGAGGCGGCCGCGAAGAAGGCGCTGCGGCCCATGCAGAACCTCGCCCGTCCACTGCTGACCAACCTCGACCAGGTGGCGGTGGCCGACGTGCACGTCGCGAGCACCTTCATCGACAGCGGGTTTCCCGAAGACCACCACAACGAATGGGCGACGGCGTTCTTCGACGATGCGCGAGGAGCGTGTGACGCGCTCGCGCACTTCGCGGCGTCTTCGTCGAACATCACGTCCGCGGTGTGGTGTTTGAACGAGCACCTCGGTGGAGCGATGGGCGACCTCGCTCCCGACGCGACCGCGTTCGCGTTGCGCTCGGCGCAGGTGGGCCTCGTCACCACGCTCAAGTGGCACACGCCGGCGGAGCGCCCGGACGCGTTGCTCGCGCTGCAGCGCAAGTCGCTCGCGGCGGTCATTTCGCGCTCGATTGGCAGGTACCCGAACTACGTGGCCGACGGAAACTACGACTCGGCGTACGGCGCGAACCTGCCGCGGCTGCGTGCGTTGAAGACGAAGTTCGACCCCGCGGGCCGTTTCGGTCGCGCGTTTCTCTGAAGAGAGGTTTCGATGCCGCGCACCTTCGTCGTCACTGGAGCGAGCTCGGGCGTCGGTGCGGCGGTCGTCGAGGCCCTCGCGGCGCGCGGTGAGAATGTCGTGCCGGCCGTGCGCTCTCCCGAGGCCGCGACTTCGTTGCGCGCGCGCTTTCAGCCGCTGGTGTTCGACGTCACCGATGAACGCGCGGTCGAGGCTGCCGTCGCTTCGCTCGGAGAAGTGCACGGGCTGGTGAACTCTGCCGGCGTCGCCGCGCTCGGTCCGATGGAGTGGACCGGGACGGCCACGCTCCGCTCGCTGCTCGAGACCAACGTCGTCGGCGTGCACGTCGTCACGCGCGCGCTGATGCCACGGCTTCGCGCGAGTCGCGGGCGGTTGGTGAACGTGAGCTCGATGTCGGGGCTGCTCGCGCCACCGTTCGCCGGCGCCTACGCAGCCAGCAAGTTCGCGCTCGAGGCGATGAGCGACGCGTGGCGACTCGAGCTCACTCCGCACGGAGTGCACGTGGCGCTCATCGAGCCGAGCGCGCTCGCGACGCGCATCTGGCAGCGCATGGTCGACGCGCTGCCGACGCTCGGCGGAACCGCGCCGTACCCCGAGTGGGAGACCGCGCGCACCGTGCTCCGCAACATCGGTCAGAACGCGGGGCCGCTCAAGAGTGTGGTCGCCGACGTGGTGCATGCGCTCACCGATGCAGCGCCGCGCACGCGTTACGCCGCCGAGCCGCTCGAGAACGTGAATCGTCTGCGCGCGATGGACGACGGCGAACGCGATGCGCTCCTGCGCAAAGGCTGGGGCCTCGGAGGGTGAGGCCGACCCGCGTCGTCATCGCGCTGTTGCTGGTGGTGGTGGCGGTGCTCGGGGTGCGTGCGTTTCGCGACCGGCCGACCGAGGTGCAGGCGGGCTCGCTGGTGAAGACCGTCACCTTCAAGGGCGCGCGCTTCGACGTGGTGGAGCTGCCCCTCGACGAATGGGACGTGCGCATCTCGTGGACTTCAGACGGCGGCGTGCAGCTGAAGGCTCTCGACGCGGCAGTGCGCACCAACGCCGGCATCTTCGAGCCGGGCTTCGTGCCCACCGGGTTGTTGGTGAGCGAAGGCGTCGAGCTGCGGCCGCTCGCCACGCGCGAAGGTGAGGGCAACTTCTTCCTCCAGCCCAACGGCGTTTTCGCGCTCGGGCCCGAGGGAGCCATCATCCGCGAAACGAATGAGTACGCGTCAGGTCATCCGCCCAGCCGATATGCAACACAATCGGGTCCGCTGTTGGTGCGTGCGGGCGTGCTGCACCCGAAGTTCAATCCCAACTCCGAAAATCGGGCGCTGCGCAGCGGCGTCGGCGTGCGCGACGCGAAGCACGTGGTGCTGGTCATCTCGCGCGACGACGTGAACTTGTTCACCTTCGCGGCGTTGTTCCGCGACGCCTTGAAGTGCGACGACGCGCTCTACCTCGACGGCGTCATCTCAGCGCTGTGGGCCGAGGGCGCGGGCCGCGAAGCCGACCTCGACAAAGGCCCGTTCGCAGGCGTGGTGACCGCGGCGAAGCGTCAGTAGTTGAGGCAACCCGTCAGCTGCGGGTTCGCGGAGTTCATCGGCCGGCAGCTGAAGCGCAACAGGCCGTGCGAAGCGCCGCTGCTGGCGCCGATGACGAACTGCTCCAGCTTGAATTGGTTGCCCACTTGCGTCGAGCAGTCGCGCATCAACGATGCGTACTGGAGGCGGTACACCATTCCGTTGCCGACCATGCCGGTGGTGAAGAGCGTGTCTCCGACGAAGTTGGTGCCGCTCGGTGAACCGACCGAGATGAGCACCAGGTTCTCGACACGACCGCCGCCGGTGAATTCCATGAACTCGCACTTCGCGGTGCTGCACGCGAACTGGAGCGACTTGTTCATCGGCTCGTCGACGACCGGCGTGACGAGGTCCATGCCTTCGTAGACCCAGATGCGGCCGGGCGCGGGCGGGCAGGGGGAGGGGTTGAAGACGCCGCCGCCGCCTCCCGTGCCGCCGCCAGTTCCACCGCCGCTCCCCGTCGCCGTGATGACGACGCTGCCGTTGATCTCGTTCGTGACGGTGACCTTGTCGGACACCCACTTGGCGCTGAACGTCACGGTGCCGGTGCACGCCGCTTCCGTCGCCTTGTTGCAGGTGAAGGTGGTCTGCGCCGTGCCGTACTGATCGAGCGTGACGTCGACGCCGTCCTTGAGCGAGCCGATGGTCGACGTGATGTGCACCGAGCCCTTGCCGATTTCGCCCTTCGCGGTGGTGGCCGTCACCCGCACGATGGCCTCGCGCCCGTCGTCCTGAATCGATCGTGGAATCACTTGAAGATCGAGTTCCGCCATTCCCATCGGACCACACGAAACGACGAACAGGACGGCGAGCACTGCCAGTTGGCGCATGCGTTGAAGCTAACACGCTGACGTGTGTGGGCTACGTTCCGCCCGGACATGGCGCGGCAGCGGCTCTGCATTCTCTCGCGGAAGAAATCGCTCTACTCGACGTCGCGGCTCTTCGAGGCAGCTCGCGAACAGGGCGCGCACCCGCTGGTGATGGACACGCTGCGCTGCACGATGGTGGTCGCTCCGGGCGGCAACACGCTGCTGTACCGCGGCGTCACCGTCACCGAGCTGTCCGCCGTGATTCCCCGCATCGGCGCGAGCATCACCGCGTACGGCATGTCGGTCGTGAATCACCTCGAGACGATGAACGTGCCGGTGGTGAACCCCGCGCCCGCCATCGCACGCAGCCGCGACAAATTGCGCTGTCTGCAATTGCTCGCGCAGGCGGGCCTCGACGTTCCGCGCACGGTGATGGCGACGCAGGGCGCGCACGTGAATCGTCTGGTGGCCGCGGTCGGCGGGCTGCCGTGCATCATCAAGCTGCTGCGCGGCACGCAGGGCGTGGGCGTGATGATCGCCAACACGCAGGCCGAAGCAGAGACCATCCTCCACACGTTCTGGGGCCTCGGGCAGGACGTCTGCCTGCAGGAATTCATCGCCGAGTCGAAGGGCCGCGACATTCGCGCGCTGGTGGTGGGAGACAAGGTCGTCGGTGCGATGCGGCGTCAGGCGCGGCGCGGTGAGTTCCGCAGCAACCTGCACCGCGGCGGCGAGGGCAAGAGCATCAAGCTCGACAAGGACTTTCAGAAGACCGCGGTCGAAGCCGCGCGCTGCATCGGGCTCACGGTGTGCGGCGTCGACATGCTCGAGGGCAAGAACGGCCCCAAGTTGATGGAGCTCAATTCGTCACCCGGCTTCGAAGGGCTCGAGCGCGCGACGAAGAAGGACATCGCGGGCGCCATCGTGCGTCACGCGCTCTCACTCGCGAAGTGAGTCTCCCGCATCGATGGCGGCCGGCTCGGTGCCAGTGGCGGCCTTCGGCCTGCGCAGCCACGTGTTGAGCGCCACCAGCGCGATGAGCACCGAGCTGCCCGCGTAGAAGCGCCACGTGAGCTGCTCGGCTCCCGGGAAGATGAACCACGCGAGCACCATCGAGTAGACGGGCTCGAGCGAGACGGCGAGCGCCAGCGCGTACGGCGACAGCGTCTTCAGCACGCGCAGGTTCCACAGCCAGGGCAGCACCGTGCAGCCCACTCCGAGGAGCAGCAGCAACCCCACGTCGGCCAGCGAGAGCGAGAGCGGCGAGACGAAGTCAGCCGGGCGCACCACGAACACCACCGCGGTCACCACCGTCGCCGCCAGCAGTTCCCAGAACGTCATCACCTCGCCGCGCGCTTCGCGGGCCAGCTGACCGTTGAGCACGCCGAAGCCCGCCGAGAAGAGCGCGCTCCCGAGGCCCAGCGCGAGGCCGATGGAGTCGGTGCTGGTCTCGACCTTGATGAGCACGCTGACGCCGAGCATCACGCCGAAGCCGATGATCAACTCCGGCACCGAGACGCGTCGCTTGAAGACCAGCGGCTCGAGCAGCGCGGTGAAGAACGTGAGCGTCGAGAGCGTGAGCACAGCGACCGCGATGCCCGCGTACTTGATGCAACCGTAGAAGCAGAGCCAGTGAATCGCGACCAGCACGCCGACCACGGTGAACTTGCGCAGATGCGCGGCGCTCACCCGCAGCGGCAACCCCCGCCAGCGGATGATGAACGGCATCACGCTCACCACCACCAGCAACCGGTAGAAGACGAGCGGCAGCGCCGAAATCGAAATGAGCCGCCCGAGAATCGCGGTGAAGCCCCACACGAAGACGGTGAGGTGCATCAGCGCGTGCGCGGGGCCACTCTCGAGCGGCGGAGCTTCAGGGCGCATGCTGATTCAAGTCGAGTGCGCGCCACTGCCCCGCGGCGAGTGAAGCGTCGAGCGACCACGGCCCGAAGTGCGTGCGGTGCAGCGTCAACACGTGGAGTCCCTGCGAAGCGAACATGCGGCGCACCTGGTGATAACGGCCTTCACGCACCGTCACCGCGGCTTCGCGCGGCCCGAGAATCTTCAGCGTCGCCGGCTCGGTGCGCTCGAGCTCGTTTCCTTCGCGCAAGTCGATGCCGCGCTGAAACGCGCTCACCACCTCGTCGCGCACTTCCGCGTCGAGCGTCGCCACGTACGTCTTCTCGACGTGGTGTTTGGGTGACGTGAGCCGCTGCACGAGCGCGCCCTGGTCGGTCACCAGCAGCAGGCCCGACGTTTCCTTGTCGAGGCGACCGACGGTGGTGACCTTCGGGTCGCGCTGCTGCCAGCGCGGCGGGAGCAGGTCGTACACGCGCTGCCCTTCGCGCGAGTCGTGCGTGCACACCACGCCCACGGGTTTGTGCAGCAACACCAACAGCCCGTCGGGAAATTCGAGCGGCTCTCCGTCGAGCGTGACCTTCGCGCCCTCGACGCGCGCGCTCGCATCGTCGAGCACTTCGTCACCCTGCTTCACGCGACCCGCGGCACACAGCGCGCGCGCGTCCTTGCGGCTGCAGTACCCCAGCGAGCTCAAGAGTTGATCCAACCGCCGCACGCGACGACGCATACGTCACACAGCCGTCACAGCCAACGGCGAGGTTCTTCGTTACCGTTCCGACACGATGTTCGAAGCAGTGCTCCCCGGTTCCGCGAAGAAGGCGTTCGACGAATTCATCGACCTCAAGGTCGCGCGGCTGTGGTTGCCGGGTCTGAGGCGAGCGCGGCTGGTGCGTAGCGACGAGAACGGGCGGCCGCTCGAAGTGTTCTACGAGTTCGGAGACACGCTCGCCTACGCGCTGGTCTACGCCTACGACGACGCGACGAAGAAGGTGCGCTGGGTGCCGAGCAGCGGCGTGCGCGACGCAGTGAGCGGGAGCGCGTCGTTCGAAGACACGCCGCAGGGCTGCCGCTTCAGCTACGCGCTCGAGAGCTTGAAGCGCGAGGCGAACCACGAGACCGAGGTCGCGTCGGCGTTCGTCGCGTGGATGCAGCGGTCACGGTGACGGCTTCGACGCGGGTCTTCTCCGCGTGCGCCGCAGCGCCGCCCACGCCATCAAACTCAGCGCCGAGGCCACCGTCAGCGCCGCTCCGGCGCGCAAGCCAGGCGTCTCGTAGACGAACTCGACGTGCTGCGTCCCGGGTTGCACCGCGACCGCCATCACCGCGTGGTTGGCAGGCACCAACTGCAGCGGCTGTCCGTCGCGCGTCGCGCGCCACCCCGGCGCCCACGCCTCGTTGAGCACCAGCAAGCCCGCCGCGTCGACGGTGACGTCGGCGGTGATGCGGTCGACCCCGCGATGAATGGCGACGGGCACCGGCGCGCGCGGCTGCGCGGTGAGCGGTGCGATGCCCAGCGTGTCACCGGGTGCCACCAACACCTCGAGGCCGGCCTGAAACCCGGCATTCAGCCTCACCACCTGGACGTCTTCTTCGACGGGCGTGGCCGCGAATGCCACGTACGCGCGCGGGAGCGCATCTGGCAACCGCACCACGGCTGCGCCGAGGTCTTCGTCGACCGCGAGGGTGTTGGGTTGAGGGGGACTGGTCAGCATCTGCAGGCGCACGTTGGCGCCGAACACCTGACTGAGCCGCAGCCGCCACAGGTAGCTTTGATCTCGCGTCGCGCGCGACACGTCGAACACGCGCCGCGTGACGCCGACCAGATAGAACTGCGAGGAAGGCAGGCCATAGAGCGCCCCCGAAGCAGGCGCGCCCAGCAGCACCATCAGCTCGTTTTCGCGTCGCTCCCAGTCGGGCACTCGCTCCTTGAGCGCGGGAGGAACGTTCCAGCTCCACTCGTAGAAGCCGCGCTCGAGCCCCGCTCCACCGTCGGCGAGCGCCTGCACGAGCGGAGGCGGCGTCTCGAGCAGCGCATGCGGCCGCGTCGACACCGGCCCGAGCACCGCGCACACGTCGACGCACAGCAACAGCGTCACCACCAGCGCCACCGGCGTCGCCACGGCCATCGATTTCTTCGCCGAACGTCTCGCACGGTGCTCCAGCATCAGCGCGAGCGCGCCAGCCGCCACCTGCAACACCGCCGTCATCACGCCGCCGATGAGCAGCAGCACGCCGCTGAGCACGAAGCCCGGCCACGCGAAGCGGCGCAGCGACGACTGGAGGCCCTGCCCGGCGAGCAACGCCAGCGGCAGCACCGCGGGGCCGAGCGCCTTCACCGGAAACTGGTAGCCGCTCCAGCCCGGAAGCACCGCGCTCAACAGGTGCCACACCGGCAGCGCGCGCCCGCC
This sequence comes from Archangium sp., assembly GCA_047600485.1. GTDB lineage: Bacteria > Myxococcota > Myxococcia > Myxococcales > Myxococcaceae > Archangium_A. The sequence goes on along the minus strand of JASGKS010000001.1, from coordinate 6,282,330 downwards.
GGAAATCAACGCGAACAACATCACCACCGCCGCCAGCCGCCAGCGCCAGCGCCAACGGGTGGCCAGCGCGAGCCCGGCCAACAGCAGCACGGGAGCGCCGACGTACAGCGAGTCGAAGAGCAGGTCCTTGCCGAACTCGGTGGGCCACACGAGACCCGCGAGGTGTTTCGCGCGCACCGCCCACAAGTCGTCGGTCGAGATGGCGAGGCCCGCGGCGCGAGGAGAATGCGGGAAGAAATACAGCATCGGCACGAGCTGCACTCCGCCCAGCGAGAGCCCGAGCGCGCCCGCGCCCACCAGTCGTCCCCACGCCGTCGGTCGGCGCCAGCGCGACCAGCGCAGCAGCAGCAGCAGCCCGAGGCACGCGAGCTCGAGGAGCATCGGGTCGCCACCGACCACCATGTTGGCTGTCGCCAGCGCGAGCACCACGACCGAGCCGCGCCGGCTGCGGAACACCCGAATGGCTTCGCGCCAGAACCACGGGAGCGAAGCCGCCGCGAGGTGCATCTGCGTCTGCGACGAGAGCAGCACGTGCCAGAACGAGATGGCCACCACGGTGGTGACGAAGGCCGCCACCGGCTGGCGCAAGCCGAGCGTGCGCGCCAACGCCCACGTGCCGATCGGCGCGAGGAACACGGGGAACAGCGTCTGCAGCGCCCACGCGGCCTTCAAGGGAAGCAGCGCGTAGAGCACCGTGGTGGGGTGGAAGAGCGAGGCGATGGGCAACGACGCCATCGGCTGGCCCAGACCGTCGTACGGCCACCACTCGGGAAAGGCGCCCGCCGCGAAGCTCTCGGAGATGAGCTTCTTCAGCGGCAAGAAGCACAACACCATGTCACCGGAAAAGGCGGCCTCACCCAGCAGCACACCCTGGAAGAGCCACGCCAGAAGCAGCCACGACGGCGCGAGCCAGAGCAGCCAGGACCGACGACGCATCACTTCGGTCACGGTGACATCAGCCGGCGCACGGTGATGCCGCCGTCGGTGATTTGCCACACCTCGTAGGGCGACATCGCGAAGCCCGCGTCGAGGTCGAGGTCGAGCTGACCGGAAGTGCCTTCCACGTTGGTGGCCACTCCGCTGGAGAGCGCGCTCGAGAGCTCGGCCCACTTGTCGGCGCGCAGCTGCGTGGCCGGACCGGTCGAGAGCGCGAGCTTGCTCATGCCTTCACTCACCCGCGGCCCGGTAATCTTCGAGCGATTGGCCGGGTCCTTGCCCTCGGCGTATTGCGCCGCGAGCATCACCAGCCACGCCGCGTCGTAGCTGTGCGACACGAAGTTGGTGGAGTTGGGATCGATGGCGTACCGCGTGGTGAACACGTCGCGGAACGTCGCGAACGCGGCGCCGGCTCCCTGCGCAGGCGCGGTGCCGAACGCGCCGTCGACCTCGGTCGCGGTGGTGGGCGTGATGAGCGCCACGTCTTTTCCGGAATCGGTGAAGTACCAGCGATGCCCGTTGGCGCGCGTGAGTGCGGGGAACGTCTTCGCGCGCTCGATGATGGGCACGCAGTCGGGCGGAGTGCCGATGATGATCGACGCGTTGGGGCTGCGATTCACCGCGCCCGTCACCGCGGTGATGTGCGAGGCCGGGTCGCCCTCGGTGTACGGGTGCAGCGACGTGGTGTAGCCGCGCATCGAGAGCTGCTCGAGCAGCGGGTTCGCGAAGCCGTCGCCGTACGAATCGGGCGACGGGTAGATGATGGCGATGCGCGTGCTGCCCGCGTCGGGGAAATCTGAAGCCACCACCTTCGCCAGTACCGCCGCCTGGAAGTTGTCGGGCGGAGCGACGCGCCACACGCTCGGGTCGCTCTGGAAGATGACGGTCAGCTCGGGGCTGGTGGCGTTGGGCGAGATGAGCATGGTGCCCGCGTCGCGACGAATCGCGTTGCCGGCCAGCTCACGCGTGGGCCCCGAATTGGCGGTGAACATCGCCGGTGCCTGCAGGTTGGTGATGAACCACGGCGCCTGCGTGAGAATGCCGCCCGCGTCGGCCGCGCCGGTGTCGCACACGAAGAGCCCGAAGAACCCGCGATCGGGCGTGAGCCGGTCGTTCGCTTCGCTGATGGCGAGCTTGATGGCGTTGGCGCTCTGCACCTGCGAGTCGTCGCTCTTGCCGTCGGTGCCGGTGATGGGGAACAGCGCGACGAGCGGAATGCGCGACTCTTCTTCGAACGCCTTGCGCTTGCCGCCCGGCTCGTCGCGTTTGCACCCCGTCGGGAGCGGCAGGCAATACCCGCTGCTGCACGCGTAGCCCGAGCCGCAGTCGACGTCGGTCTTGCACTCGGTGAAGTTGCCCGCGGTGGTGAAGCTGCAGCCGACCGCGACGAGCGACAACACCAGCGCGCCACCGAGCACGTGGAGGGAGCGCATCAGAACGTCCCTCCGAAGCCGACCATCGCGCCGCCCGACGTCGGAGCGAACACCACGTTCACCGCTTTGTCGGGCTCGCCGTCCTTCGGGTAGATGATGACGGTGGCCACCGCGGCCGCGACTCCGACCAGCAACGTGATGTCGGCGAAGGCAGCGGTGGTGCGCGTCTCGGCTTCGAGTCGGCGCTTGTCGGCGAGCGTCTCGGCCTTGCGGAACGCGTCTTTGTTGGCGTTGGCCGCGATGGAGAAGATGAGCGCGCTGCCCAGGCCCGCGATGCCCACGCCGCCGGTGCCGTAGGCGATGAGCTTGCGGCCGTTGATGCGCTGATTTTCTGCGTCGCGTCGCGCTTTTTCCTTCGCTTCGAACTCGCGGCGCTGCTTGCGCGCTTCGGAGGCTTCGGCTTCAGCGCGCGCTTCGGCTTTCTTCGCGTCGTCTTCGAGCCGCTTCTTCTCGGCGTCGTTGACCTTCTTGTCGGCTTCTCCGCGCGCGACGAGCGTGCGCAACCGGTCCATCGCGAGGTTGGCCTTCTTCACGAGATCAGGCTGCGTCTCTTCGGCCGGCTGGCTGGTGTACTTGCGGTAGTAGTCGAGCGAGAGCTCGAGCTCGGCTGCCTGGTCGTACGCGCGCGCGATGTTGTACAGGTAGAGCGCCGTCGGCTCCGCGTCGTACGCCTGCTTCAGCGTCTCGGCCGCTTCCTTGTACTTGTTGTCTTTGTAGAGACGGTCCGCCTCTTTCGCGAGCGCGGTGGCCTTCGGGTTGGCCGCTACCGCTGTGCCCGCCACGAAGAGGGCGAGGACCAGAACGAGGCGTGGCATCGGTCTCAAAACCTACTCCCCTTCGAGGAACGGAGCGATTTCTCACTGTGCAGAAGCGTCTCTAGTCTCTGCTGAACTTCAGCGGCGGAATCTCGGCCGGCAGTGCGAAGCCCGCCGACAAATCGTTCACGTCGCGCCGGTGCAAGCCTGCGGGAAACAGCCCGCCGGCAGGAAGGCTGAAGCACTGAATGCGCGCTTCGCTGCAGTCGACGAACGGGGAGCCATCGCTCAGCGTCGTCCAGTCTTCGGGGCGATTGGTGCTCAGCGGCGGTCGCACTTCAGGCAGCGGAGGCATGGTGGTCTGCGGCACGTCGCCCAGAATCAGCATGCCCGCGGCGAGCACTGCTGCGACCTGTCCAGGCAACGACGTGGCGAGCGGCGAATTCCAATCTGACGTCGAGCGAAGCGCTGCACCGAGCGTCAGGGCGCTGAAGGCCCAGAGCGCAACGCCCGCGAAGCGTGGATCAGGCGCGACGGCGAACCAGACCGCGGCGTAGGCCCACGCGACGAGGGCGAGCACCACACCCCGGCGCTTCACCAGCGCGGCGATGGTTCCACCGATTCCCAGCACGAACGGCAGCAGCACCGCGCGGTTCATCAACAGCAACCGCTCGAAGCGTTCCCAGTCGCCTGCGTCCTTGCTCAGCGCGTTGTGCCGGGCGTACCTGCGAATGAGGTCGCTGATCTGCACGGGGAGCGTGCGCGGCAATGTCCACGGCGTGGGGAAAGCCATGACCGCGCTCGGGTACAGCGGGTACCCGCTGACGATGACGTTGCCCACGAGGAACGGCACCGCAGCGAGAGCGACCGCGGCCAGCGTGACGAGCGTCGCGCGGAGCTGAAATTCCGCGAACCGCGTCACGAGCAGCGTCAGCACGAGAAAGAGCGCAAAGGGCACGAGCGACAGCTTGTAGAGCGGAGCGAGCAGCAGGAAGGCCAGCGCGCTGCGGAGCGGTGACACCTTCGCCGCGCTTCCAGAAAACGCGATCGCGACCATGGCCAGGCCGAGCCACAGCACTCCGACGTCGAGCGAGGGGCACGAATTGCGATCTGACGTCAGCTGGTCGATCGCCGGAGCCACGGCCAACGCCGTCATCCAGTCTCCGGCCGTGCCCGCTTTCCAGAGCCGCCCCACGGCCATCGTCGCAAACGGCAGCCCCCACCACGCGAGCAGCACGTTGAAGACGAGGTGCCCCTGCTCACCGAAGCCCGCACCCGTGGCCGCGAACAGGAGAAAGCCACCGGCGTTCATCACCGCGGCCGGGTGGGTCGCTTGCAGCCCGGGAACCTGCGGGAGCGCGGCGTGCCACTTCACCGCGATGATGTAATAGAGGCCCGCGTCCGTGCAGGTCAGCGGCTGCAGTGAGATCCACGGCAGGAGCGCCCAGCTCGCGAGGAACACCGCGGTCGTTCCCGGGTGCTCGAGCGGAAATCGGCGCGCTCCGGCCAACAGCGCGCGAGCGTGCACGAACCAGCCGGCTGCTCCGAGGAGCGCGAGTCCTGCGGCGGCGCGGCCGTCGACGGCGAAGCCGATGTGCCAGGTGAAGAGCAACACCATGCTCGCCACCACGCCCCACCAGAAGCTCCGCAAGGCGTCGGGTGACTTCACCCCGAGGAGAGGTGAGACGAGCGCGCCGACGCCGATGCTCACGGCGGCGCACACCCCCATCGCCGCCATCGTCAGAATCCAGGTGAAGAACACGACTTCCTCGGAGCGCTGAAAGCCGGAGCGTAGCGGATTCGAACCTCACGTCGTCGGCTCTCGCAAAGACGACGGGCGCCCACGGAAGAATCCGCGAGCGCCCGCGCTCACTTCACGTCGTGACGTGCCTCAGGGGCAGTCGGACGGCACGGTGAACGACTCGGTGATGGTGACCGTGCTGCCCGAGACCGCACCATTGGCGCCCTGGCCGATGCCGAACTGCGCGAAGCCCTTCCAGATGCGGCAGCGATCCGCTCCGCCGTGGAGCGCGTCGGACTGCAGCATGCCGTCGCGCATGTCTTCGAACGCCGGCGTGGCAGGCGTGTAGTTCATGCCGTCGACGAACAAGTCGTAGAGCGTCTCGAGCGAGCGCCCGTCGGCGATGAAGAGCTCACGCACGCGCCACATCGCCGCGGCGTAGATCTCACCGTCGTTGTGCACCTCGCCGCTGTTCGCCTGCCCGTAGGTCAGCGGGTAGCCGGCGTAGCGGTACCGGCGGATGCCGCCCAGGTAGACGTACTCGCCCACCAGGTCGTCGCCGTTGTTGAGGAACGCGTTCACGTCAGAAGCGCCCTCGCCGATGGCGCCGGCGAGCGGGCCGCTCATGCCGCCGATCATGCGCCACGTGAGGCCGTGGCCGTACTCGTGGAACACGATGTCCGCGTCGATGTCGCCGTCGAGCTGCAGCGGCTGCTGCGCCTTCTTGCGCGCGTTGCCGCTCTGGCCGAGCTTGCCCTTCGCGATGGCGCCGTCGCTCGCGCCGATCATGATCGACGGCATCTTCTGGCGCTTGTCGGTACCCGCCATGCCGAAGATGTCGTTGGTGCCGGTGTTGTTGACGATGATCATCGCGACCGCTCCAGCCGCGGCGACGTTCTGCGCCTTCACCGTGAACGCGCACGTGCCGCGATCGACGAGGGCGAGCTTGCCGCTGAGCGAGCCGACGATGGCCTCGCACGCGTCGCTGGTGGTGCCCACGCCGTCGTTGGCCAGCGCGAGCGCGCCGTTGACGCCGGTGGTGGTGAGCGCCGGGCCGAACTCCGCGCCCATCGCGCCGTAGCTGACGCCGCCGATGATCAACTCGTGCGTCGGGCCAGTGCCGGTCCAGAGGTACATCTGCATGCGCGGCTTCTGGCCGTCAGCCGGCGTCGAGAAGTTCGCGTTGTCGGTGCCGCTGCCGTCCTGCGCCTCGGCCTGCACGGGGTCGTTGCCCGAGCCACCGTGTCCGAAGTTGTTGGTCTGGAAGTTCCCGGCCGCCTCGGTGAAACCGTGACGGTAGAGCGTGTCGTGGATGACGTTGTTGAGGAAGAAGAGGTTCTGCACCGCGACGGTCTTGTTGTTGGTCGTGCTCGGAGCGGCGCTGAAGTCGACCGCCGTGAGGAACTGACCGTTGGTGACCGCGACGCCGCCGCGATCGACGCGGTTGTTGCCGTCGGCGTCGAGGTACGCGTTCACGTTGTTGCCCACGATGTTCGCCGTCGACTGCGCGCCCGCGAGCCAGCCCGACGGCGACTGCGCGTTGCCCGCGCCCGGACCCTGCACGACGGTCTGCGGACCCTTGGTCGGGTCTTCGGTGAACACGTTGTACGCATCGTTGTTGGTGCGCAGCTCGGTCTTCACCACCGCGCCGCTGTCGCTGATCAACGTGTGGTGGAGCAGGTTGTCGGCGCTCCACGTCTGCACCAGGAAGCCGCCCTGCACCACGCCCAGCGCGTCGACGTACGCCACGCGCTCGACGGTCGAAGGCTCCGAGAGGTCGCTCGTCGCGTCGAAGGTGGTGACCTGCCCGGCCACGCTCGAGAGCGTGAGCACCGAGGCGTCGTAGCCGTGGTGCAACATCGCCGCGCGCAGCGCTTCACGCGCCGGGAGCACGGGCGCGCCGATGCGACCGCCGAACGGAGCCAGCGCGTCGACCACGTGCACCAGTTCGCCCGTCGCCTTCACGGTGGCGCGCGCTTCAGCGCCGTACACGCGAACGCCGCCCACTTCCTGCGTCACGCGCACGTGCACCAGGCCGTCGACGCCGACGCGTTCTTCGGCGCGAAGGTCGGCGTTGCTGCGACCGAGGTAGCCGGCGATGACGTCGAGCTTCGCGCTCGCGCTCGCAGGAGTGAGGGTGGTGCCGATGGTGGTGCTCTGCACGCGCTTCCCATCGAGGGCGGACGGCGCGCAGGCATTGAGGGTCACGGCCACGAGGGCCGCCCCAAGCGTCTTCTTCATCATGTGTGCTTCTCCCAGGGTGAAACTGCGACGCGCGGGGTCTTAGGTGCAGCGCGACGACACCCACAAGGCCCGCAGCTGCTTTCTCAGTCATCGAGAGTGACGGTCGTCAGGCACGGGTAATCTGGCCCCGTGAAACTCGCTCAGCTCCTCGCCGCGCCGGACGATCTCTCGCTGCGCCAGGTGTACGCCGACCAGTTGATCGAAGCAGGCGACGCGCGCGGCACGTTCATCGCGCACCAGATCGCGCAGGAACGGCTCGACACACTCGACGAACGCTACGCGCCGATGATCGCTTCGTCTCGACGGCTCGAGCTGAAGCACCGCGGCGAATGGCTCGCTCCGATTCTGAAGAAGTTGAAGGTGAAGAACGTGAAGGACGTGCGCCCGGTGTTTCGCGGCGGGTTCCTGCATCGCCTCGCGTTGTCGCCCGAGCAGGTGAAACACTTCCCGTTCATCGCGGAGCACGAGCCGCTCGCCGGCATCGAGCTGGTGGTGAACGAGCACCTGCCCGAGGAGTTCCGCGAGCTGAAGGAGCCGAAGGCCTTTCGCGTGCTGAAGGTGACGCCCGAGGGCTGGTTCACCGCGAACTCCGCCGGCAACGTGCTGGCGTGGGGCATGCCGCTGTTGCGTGAGCTCGATCTCACCGGAGCAGACCTCGGCCCCGTCGGCGGCACGATGGTGGCGAGTGAGCCCACCGGCCTCGGCGACACGTTCGAAGATTTCGTCGAGCCGCCGCCCTTCGCGAAAGGGCAGCTCACCAGCGTGGTGATGCACGGCTGCATGCTGGGCGAGGTCGGCGTGCTGGCGTTGCTCAACGCCACTCATCTCACCGCGCTGCGCGAGCTCGACATCGGCGGCTGCGTGTTGTCGGAGCAGGACACCTTGAAGGCGTTCGCGAAGGCGAAGTCGCTCCACGGCCTCGAACGCCTCGGCCTCGCGGGCAATCGCATCGACCCTCACGGGCTCGCGGGCTGGGCGGGGCTGCCGCGGCTGCGCGCGTTGATGCTCCCGCAGTCGACGTCCGCGGCGACGCTCGCGAAGCTCTTTCCGAAGCCCTCGCCGAAGCTGCGCGAGCTCGACGTGCGCAGCGCGAGGGAGTTGATGAAGTCTCCGCGCGCGGTGCTCGACGCGGCTGAGGCGTTCACCAACCTGCACGTCGGCACGACGAGCCTGGGCGACGCGGGGTGGAAGCAGCTCCTCGACGCGCCGTCGACTCGGACGCTGTTTCATCTCCAGGCCAACGGCTGCTCGTTGAGCGACGAAGCCATCGACGCGTTGGTGGACTCGAAGCTGAAGCGGCTCGTGACGCTCGACGTGTCGAGCAACAAGCTGAACGACCCGGCGCTGGCGCGGCTGATGAAGTGGGAAGGCTCCGAGCTGCTCACCCACCTGCGCATCTCGAACAACCGCAAGCTGACGATGAAGGGCTACCAGGCGCTCATCGACGCGAAGCACTTCCAGCCGGCGTTGCTCGAGGTCGGGAAGGTGAGCGACGCGAAGGCGAAGAAGGCGCTGGAAGAGCGGTTCGGCGACGCGCTGGCTCATTGACAAGGCCGGCGCCGAACCGCTGCGTCGCTGATCAGCTCAGCCGGGACAACAGCTGCTGACGGATCAGCTCGAGCGTCTTGGGCATCTTGTCGCCGAACTGATCGAAGAACTGCTTCTGGCTCTCGAGCTCGGTCTTCCACTCGGCGTCGTCGATGTTGGTCGCCGCGTCGACGGTCTCCGGCGCGATGTCGAGACCCGAGAGATCGATGTGGCCCTGCTTCGGGACCCAACCGAACAGCGTCTCCTGCGCTCCGACCTTTCCGTGCGCGCGATCGATGATCCACTTCAGCACGCGCATGTTGTCGCCGTAGCCCGGCCACAAGAACTTCCCTTCCTTGCTCTTGCGGAACCAGTTCACCATGAAGATCTTCGGGGGGTACGGCACCCGCTTCTGCATGTTGAGCCAGTGTTGGAAGTAGTCGGCCACGTTGTAGCCAGCGAAGGGCAGCATCGCCATCGGGTCACGACGCACGACACCCTGCGCACCGGTCGCCGCGGCCGTGGTCTCCGACGCCATCGTCGAGCCGAGGTACACGCCGTGCGCCCAGTTGAAGCTCTGCATCACGAGGGGAATCGTGGTCGAGCGGCGGCCACCGAAGATGATCGCGCTGATGGGAACTCCGCGCGGATCGTTCACGTGCGACGACAGAATCGGGTTGTTCGCCGCGGGCGCAGTGAAGCGCGAGTTCGGGTGCGCGGCCTTCTCGGTCGAGCCCTTCTTCCACGGCTGACCCTTCCAGTCGGTGAGCTCTTCGGGCACCTCGCCGTCGAGCCCTTCCCACCAGACTTCCCCGTTCTTCGTCACCGCGACGTTGGTGAAGATGGTGTTCTTCGCGATGGTCTTCATCGCGTTGGGGTTCGACTTCATGTTCGTGCCCGGAGCGACGCCGAAGTAGCCGTTCTCCGGGTTCACCGCCCACAGCCGCCCGTCTTCACCGACGCGCAGCCACGCGATGTCGTCGCCGACCGTGTACACGCGCCAGCCGTTGAAGCGCTTGGGCGGAATCATCATCGCGAAGTTCGTCTTGCCGCACGCCGACGGGAACGCCGCCGCGACGTACGTCTTGTTTCCGTCGGGGTCTTCCACGCCGAGGATCAGCATGTGCTCGGCGAGCCAGCCCTCGTTCTTGCCGAGGTAGCTGCCGATGCGCAGCGCGAGGCACTTCTTTCCGAGCAGCGCGTTGCCGCCGTAGCCCGAGCCGAAGCTCCAGATCGTGTTGTCCTGCGGGAAGTGACAGATGTGGCGGCGCTCGGGGTTGAGGTCACCCGTGCAGTGCAGACCGCGGTTGAAGTCGTTGCGCTCGCCGAGCATGTCGAGCGCGGCCTTGCCCATGCGCGTCATGATGCCCATGTTGAGCGCCACGTAGACGGAGTCGGTCAGCTCGATGCCGATCTTCGAGTGCTCGCTCCCGAGCGGACCCATCACGTACGGAACCACGTACATGGTGCGGCCCTTCATCGAGCCGGTGAAGAGGCCCTTCAGCATCGAGTACGCCTCGCCCGGCGCCTTCCAGTTGTTGGTCGGGCCCGCGTCTTCCTTGTTGGGCGTGCAGATCCACGTGAGGTGCTCGACGCGCGCGACGTCGTTGCTGTTGCTGCGGTGCAGGTAGCAGCCCGGGTGCTTCTCCGGGTTGAGCGGCATCAAGATGCCCTTGCTCACCGCGAATTCCGTGAAGCGCTTCGTCTCCTCCGGCGAGCCGTCGCAGAAGACGACCTGATCAGGAGTGCACATCGCCGCCATCTCTTCGACCCAGGCGAGGAGGTGCTTGTTGTTCGTGAGGGGAGTGCTGAGAGCCATGGCGGCTGTGGAGCACGCGGCCCGTGCCCTTTCAAGCGCGGACTCCTCACCGCCCACATGAGTTGTCCTTTCTTGAACGCAGCGCGTCGAAATCTCTGCACCTCGCCTGGCCTTCGGGTGTCGAGCGCGAGTGCGTCTCTCCCTCGTGATTCTTGCGTCGTTGGCGTTGCTCGGTTGTCCCTCACTGCCCGGAAGCGCGGGGCCGCAGGGCGAGACCGGTCCTCAAGGGCCGCAAGGTGTGCAGGGCGTGCAGGGTCCCGTCGGCCCGCGAGGCGAGCAGGGTGTGGCGGGAATGGACGGAATGATGGGTCCTCCCGGTGCGGTGTTGGTCGTCGACGGCGGAGTGCTCGTCGGCCCCGCAGGCGCGTCGGTGCTGGTCAGCGCGCTCGACGGCGGCGCGACGTGCGCGAATGGCGGCGTGTTGATCACGCAGCTCTCCGATGGTGGCCGCGTCGCGGTGTGCAACGGCGAAGCGGGCGCGACGGGTCCGATGGGCGCAACAGGGCCCGCGGGTGCAACGGGAATGACGGGAGCGACTGGCGCGGCAGGTCCCGCAGGCGCGATGGGCCCGATGGGTTCTCAAGGTGCGCAGGGCATTCAGGGAATGACGGGAGCGACCGGTGCCACGGGCATGACCGGAGCGACCGGATCGGCCGGCCCGCAGGGCGTGCCTGGTGCGCAAGGTCCGCAGGGCCCGCAGGGCCCGCAGGGTCCGAGCGGCGCAGTCCTCTATCTCGACGGCGGCGCGGTGCTCGTCGGTGACGCAAATCGCGTCGAGTTCGCCGGCTTCACCAACGCGACGTACACCGGCAACCTCGGCGGCTACGTCGGAGCGAATCAGAAGTGCGCGCTCGAGTTCCCCGGCTCGCATTTCTGCGAAGGCCCGGAGTTCGATCTCTCGAACACCAGCGCGCAGCCTCCAGCGAACGGCGCGTGGATCGACGTGCAGACGGATTCGAACGGATATCGCTCGCTCAACGCCTGTCGCTTCGACAGCACCAACCTCGCGTGGACCTCGGTCGACGTGACGGTGAGCGCGACGTATCGAACGGGCCCCGTGTTGCGCGGCCCGGGCCCGCAGCCGAACTTCCTGTGCAACCAGGTTCGGCCGCTCGCGTGTTGCCGCAATCGTCCGGCGGTCGTGTTCCGTGGCTTCACCGCGGCGACGTACACCGGCAACCTCGGTGGCTACGTCGGCGCGAATCAGAAGTGCGCGGCGGAATTCCCGGGCTCGTACTTCTGCCAGGGCCCGGAGTTCGATCTCTCGAACACCGATGCGCAGCCGCCCGCGAGCGGAGCGTGGATCGACGTGCAGACCGATTCGAACGGCTACCGCTCGCTCAACGCGTGCCGCTTCGACAGCACCAACCTCGCGTGGACGTCGATCGACGTGACGGTCAGCGCGACGTACCGCACGGGCCCCGTGCTGCGCGGGCCGGGACCGCAGCCGAACTTCCTGTGCAACGTGACGCGGCCGTTGTCTTGCTGCTCGCGTTGATCTCTCGTGGGGGCGATGACGCTCTCAGAGCTCTGTCTCGAATGTGGGCTCTGCTGTGACGGAACGCTGTTTCGTCACGTGGAGATCTCTTCGTCGGAGCGCGAGCGACTCGTGCAGCTCGGCATCAAAGTTGGAGAGCGCCGCAAACATGACGTGATGTGGCTGCCGTGCGGAAAGCTCGAGGGCCGCAAGTGCACCATCTACGAGCAGCGGCCCGGTGGGTGTGATCGCTTCGTGTGCGCGCTCGGCCGCAAACTGAAGGCGAACGAAGTCGGTGGTGACGAAGCGCTCGCACGCGTGCGCGAAATGCAGGCTGCGCTCGACGCGCTGCGTGCGCTGCTTCCGCCCGGAGAAGGCCCGGTGTTGCGTCGCGCACGCGAGTTGATCGACGCGCCGCAGCCGGTGACCGACGACTTGCTCGCGGCCTTCAAGCGCGTCGACACGATCCGCTACGAGGTCTTCATGCCTCCGCCGCAACCCGAGTGACAGCTTTTCGCGGTCGCGGTGTTTCAGCCGCATGACGCGTTTGCTGGCGCTGATTTCAGCAGTGACTCTGGGGCCTTCGCCCGGCCCGAACCCGATTGCGGCGTTCGCGCTCGAGAAGCCCGAGCTCGTGCGCGGCTGTGTCTCCGAGCGAATTCCCGCGGGTAGCTACCTCTACGTGCGCCTCGGCGACGGCCGGTGGCTCGCCACGCTGCGCGCCACGGCGACCGATTCACGTTGCATCGAATCGACAGTCTTCGCGCGCGCTCCGCATTTCCATTCGTCGCGGCTCCAGCGCGACTTCGAGCAGCTCTCATTCGGAACCTTGAAGGAGTCCCAACCGTGAATCGTCTCGTCCTCGTCGCTGCCGTCGTTCTGTCTGCCTGTGGTCCCGCCGCGATCGATCCCAGCTGCACGCGCAGCGCCATCGAGCCCGACTCCGGCGGAGAAGGGTGGAAGGGCTCGGGCCTGGTGAACGGCGCGATTCCGCCCGGCCGCTACGTCATCTCGAGCACGTACATCGCGATGAAGCCGACCGCCGAAGCGCAAACCGGCTTCCAGGAAGTGTGGACCCCGCTCGAGAAATCGCTCGCGACGACCGACGGCCTCATCGCGTACCAGACGTTCGGCTCGACCCAGTGCGCGACCGCGCGGACCATCGCGGTGTGGCGCGACGAGATGGCGATGTTCCAGTTCGTCGGTTCGCCGCTGCACACCGCTGCCATTCAGAAATCGACCACCATCAGCCGTGGCGGTGGAGCGACCACGCACTGGGTCGACACCGAAGCCGGCGCGACGTTGCAGCGTTCCGTCGAGCAGCTCGGCGCTGATCAGCCGACGTTCTGAAAACTCAGTCCACCGACACGCTGACGCCGAGCAACACCTGCCGCCCCGGCATCGGGAAGCCGTATTCCGTCGAGTAGTTCGCATCGAGCAGGTTCGTCGCGCGCAGCCAGCCGCGCACCAGTCGCGGCCCCGCTTCGATGCGCGCGTCGAGCACCACCGCGGTCGGCAACGCCTCGAGCTTGCGGTTGTCGGGGTTGGTGTAGCGACGCTCGCTCATCACGCGCACTCCGGCCCAGAACTCGAGCCAGCTCGTCGGAGTGAACGCCACGTCGACCACCGCCTGATGCGCCGGCCGGTACTCGAGCGCACCGACGTACTGCCCGACCCAACCCGCACGCGCGCGCACCAGCGAATTGAACTTGAACGCCGCCGTCAGCTCGACGCCCGCGAGGCGCGCCTGCGATTTGTTCTGCAGTTGCTCGAGCCCGCCTTCGACGCGCACCGTCTCGATGAGGTCGGTCACTTCCGCGTCCCACCCCGAGGCGTCGAACTGAAACCAGTCCGTCGGTCGCCAGGTGCCGCTCAGGCCCAGATGCCACGCGGCTTCCGGTCGCAGCGACGGGTTGGCGACGCGAAAGCCCATCGCCTCACTGAAGCGCTCGCGCAGCGTGGGGAAGCGGGTGCGTCGCGCTCCGGTCAACGTGAAGCTCAACGTCGAGTGCGGGTCGAAGATGAACGACAACGCGGGGCCCACGCCTGCTCCGGTCTGCACGCCTGCGAGCCCGAGCGGCAGTTCGGCGTCGAGCTGCACGCCGCCGCGAATCTTGAAGAGCGTGAACGGTTGCCACTCGAGCTCGGGAGCAGCGGTGAGAATCACGCGCCCCAACGCTTCAGGCGGTGCGTTGTTCGCGGTCGAGTGGTGCTGCTCCATTTGCGCGCCGACCCAGAAACGCCAGCGCAGTGATTCGAAGAAGGCGCCGCTCCCGCGCGTGCGCGCGCCGAACGAATCGTCGTCGTAGGTCGAGATGAACGCGCGCGGCGTGCGCTGCGTGGTGAAGCTGTCGTCGTCGTAGGCATCGACGCGATTGTCGGCGGTGCGCCACCACGCCATCGTCTCGAGCAGAAAGCCGTCGCCTTCGTAGCGGTGACCGAGCTGCACGGTCGCGCTGTCCCAGAAACCGAAGCGCCAGAAGCGCGGGCGATCGTCGAGCGTGCTCGGTGGCATGCCGCGCTCGCCGGTGAGGAACCAGCCGGTGAGCTCGACTGTGTGTCGCCCGCGCCGGTACGCCGTCGCGAGCCCGAGGTAGCCCGTGCGGCGATCGGAGTTGAGGCGCGCGTCGCCGTCTTCCTTGAACGTCGGCGTGAACGTGGCCGAGAGCGGCGTTGCTGCGCGTTGCAGATAGCCGGCGAAGAAGGTCACCGACACCGGGCCTTCGTTCACCGCCGAGCGGGCGTTGAGCTCGAAGCGGCCGAGCCCGCCGCCTTCGAGTTGCGTGAAGAGGCGCGGGCCTTTTCCCGCGCGGCGCGTGCGCAGGTCGACCACCCCGCCGAGTCCGTTCGGGCCGGCGAGCACCGAGGTCGGGCCGGGCGCGATGTCGATGCGTTCGATCATCGCCGCCGGAACCATGTCGAGGTCGATCTGCCCGTCGTACGGAATCTCGAACGGCGCGCCGTCGATCAGCACCGCGACCTGGCGCTGCGCGAAGCCGCGCAAGGTGATGATGCGCTCTCCGCGTGCGCCGGCCGTGGCGTGAATCGAAGGGTCGTAGTCGAGCGCGTCGACCACGGTGCGCGCTCCGACTTCTTGCAAGCGCGCGTCGCGAATCGTGCGCGCCAGCGGTGCGCCGCGAGCGCTGATCATCGTCTCGAAGCGCGCCGGTGCGGCCTCGACGCCCGCGTCGAGTTGCCCGAGGAGAAGCAGGACCGCCGCGAAGCTCACGGTGCGAGAACGAAGTCGACGCAGTCGCGCACGTAGAGACAACCCGGGTAGCCGAGCATGTCGTCCCACGAGAGGTTGCGCGTCACCGGGTCGATGCCTCCGCGCGTGAGGTTCGCGCTTGGCACCGGCAATAACCCATTGCAGTTCGCGCGCGACGCCGGGTCGAAGCCGTCGGACGCGCGGAAGCCGAGCCGCGCCGTCGAGAGGTCGATCGACGGCTGCGCCTGCTGCAATACCGCGTCGAGTCGCACCACGGCCTTGCCCTGAATCATCACGGTCGGCAGTGCGCTGATGCTCACCCGCGCCGAGCCGCCGTCGGTGAAGCGCACGTTCACCTCGACGCCGGCGTCCATCACCGTCATTCCGGCGTCGGTGTCGGTCATCGTCATGCCGGAGTCGGTTTGATCGCCGGCGTCGGTGGTCATCGACATCGGGTCACAGGCGACGAACGACACGGCAGCAGTCAGGAGCAGAAATCGCATGCGCGCGCTTTGTTCGCTCAGCACGCGAATCGCCAGCGGCATCGTTCGCACCGTCAAGTACACTTGACACATGCGCAACACGGTTCGGGCGGTGCGGGAGAGTCGCGACTGGAGTCAGAGCGCGCTGGCGCGGGAGATCGGCGTGTCGCGGCAAGCGCTGCACGGCATCGAGACCGGCGCCGCGCAGCCCGGAGTGGGCGTCGCACTTCGCCTCGGCGCTGCGCTTGCGGTGCCGGTGGAGCAGCTCTTCGGTACGCACGCGCGGCTGGGCGGTGGGAAACGTGCGCGTTCGGGTTCTCGTGTGACGGCGCAGCTCTCGATCGGACCTTTGGCGGCGAAGCACGGAAGCCGCGTGGTGCTCGCGCAGGTTCGCGGCGCGTGGGTCGCGCACGTGCTCGGTCCGCGCGAACAGGCCGCCGCCGACGGATTGATTCATCGCGTGCGAAATCAGCGCGCCGAAGTCGAGGTGCTCAACACGCTCGAGCGCGCGCGCCGCAGGTTGGTGGTGATGGGCTGCGCTCCTGCGCTCGGCCTGCTCGCGTCGAGATTGGGCGACGAAGTGCCGTTGACGTGGCTGCAGGGAGGAAGCAGCGCCGCGCTCGAGGCACTCGCGCGAGGTGAAGTGCACATCGCCGGAGTGCATCACGCCAACGTGGCGCCGCACGCACCGGTTGCTCCGAAGACGGTGATGGTGACGCTCGCGGGGTGGGAGCTCGGGCTCGTCGTGGCGCGCGGAAACCCGAAGCGCTTGCGCAGCCTCGCCGACCTCTCACGCGCCGGAGTGCGCGTGGTGATGCGCGAAGCCGGGAGTCGCGCACAGGCTCTGCTCGAAGCCTCTCCGCGCTTCTCGCGCGTGAGGTGCGTGCAGCCCGTGGCGTCGGGGCACCTCGAACTCGCCGAGCGCGTCGCGTTGGGCCTCGGCGACTGCGGCATCACCATCGGCAGCGCGGCCATCGCCTTCGGGCTCGACTTCGTGCCGCTCGTCGAGGAGCGCTTCGAGCTGGTGATTCCGCGCAGGCTGGTGGGCGACGAGCGCGTGGAGCGGATGATCGACGTCCTCGCCAGCCGGCCCTTTCGTACCGAGCTCGACAGCGTCGGCGGCTATTTCACGAGCGTGCGGTAGTCTTGCAGCGTGCTCATCGCGCTCGTCGCAGCCGTGGTCTCCGCAGCACCGGCCCGCACGCTGGAGCAGGACTTTCCGAAGGCCACGTTGTCCGTTCGCGCGGGGCAGTCGACCGTGTCGATGGTGATTGGCCTCGACGCCCAGGTGCCGCGCGGGCCCGAAGGAGCGCTCCTCTTTCTTCAGCGCTACGCAGGCGCGTTCGGCATCGGCCCCGAAGACGCGCTCGTCTTCCGCTCGCAGCGCGGTGATTCCGAAGCGACGTACGTGCGCTTCGACCGCGTGAAGTCCGGAGTGCCCATCATCGACGCCGAAGTCGTCGTGACGTTCGACGCCGCCGGCCGGCTCACCATGGTGCACGCCGGCGCGCAGGTTCCTCCAGCTCATGGCGCTTTCGTGTTGCCGTCACCACGTCGAGGCGCCGTACAGCGCTGGTTGCGAACGACGCAGCGTGACGGTGAGCGAGTCGTCGACGTGCTCCGCCCCGCGTGGGTTTCGACCGAGCGACTCGAGAAGGGAACGCTGTGGCGCGCGAGCGACGCGGAGACGGGCGTCGAGCTCGGTCGAAAGCTCATTCGGTGGACGGCGAACGGCAAGGTCTTCGATTTCTCGCCGGTGCGCGACGCGTCGCAGCTGTGTCCCGTCGGAGCGACCGATGGCGGCTACACCAACTGCGCGCAGACCGTGACGCGGCCGTTCGGCAACCTCACCTCGCTGCAGAACTCGCGCGTCGTGGCGCGCAACTGCGAGGGCAACGGGCAGAGCACCAGCTGCGTTCCTCGCGCGGTGCCCAACGCCAGTGGTGATTTTGACGAGCCGACCGGCAACCCGAACTCGAACACCGACCGCTTCGGCGAAGTGATGGCCTGGTACCACGCCGACCGCTTCTCGCAGTGGCTCGACGCGACCTCGCCGCCGTTCCTCGCGGGCGGAGGCCTCGGCACGGTCGATGTCTTCACCAACGTCGGCAACTACGAGGGCGCGTTCTTCGACGAAGGCGGCACGTTCGGCCGCTTCGCGGTGCGCGTGGGGCAGGGGCCGGTGGCCGACTGGGCGTACGACGCCGACGTGCTCTGCCACGAGCTCGGTCACGGCGTGGTGGCCCGCACCTCGAACTTCTCGTTCTACGTGAACGACGCGATGGGCATCGAGGGCGACCCGGGCTCACTCAACGAGGGCAGCGCCGATTGTCTGTCATTGAGCTTCAAGGGTTTTCCGCAGCTCGGAGAGTTCGTCGGCTCGCGGCTCCATGAAGACAGCGCCGATGGGCCTTCGCAGCCGTTCCTGCGCACGCAGTCGACGAAGAAGATGTGTCAGATCACCTCCATCGACGGCACCACGCTCGCGACGGGCGGGCGCGCCGGAGAGATTCACGCCGACGGTCTCATCTGGGGCTCGTTCTTCTGGGCGATGCGCACGCGGCTCGCGAGCGTGTCGACGTCGGGCAAGTGCCCGAGCTGCACCGCGGCCGACGTCATCATCTTGCGCGCGCTCGAAGCGCTCGGCTCGGGCGCGAGCTTCAACGACGCCACACTCGCGCTGCAGCAGGTCGCGGCGAGTCAGTTCGGCGCGAGCGAAGCGCAACTCGTGGGATGCATGTCGTGCGAGTGGAACATGCCGTCGTGTGACGGCCGGTTGCGGTTCATCTACCCGGGCGAGACGCACGAGGCGTTGCTCGTAGATTCCGGAGCCGGGAGTTACGGCGGTCGGACTCCCGCGACGTTCCAGTACGCGCTCGACGTGCCGGCGAACACCACGGTGAACTTCAACCGCTTCGCCATCGACACCGGAACGCTGACGCTGGTCGCGCGCTTCGGCTCGCCGATTTCGTGGTCGGGCTCGAGCAGCACGGCCACCAACACCATCACCGCGCAGGGTCAGACGCTGCCGCCGCAGAGCACTGCGGGGCGTTGGTACATCCAGGGCGTGCACGACGGCGCAGACATTCGGCGCTTCGGGTTTCGCGTGAACTTCAACCCTGCGGGCAACACCACGACGCGGCCTGCTCCGAGCGGTGTGACGTGCTCGCTGGGGAGCGGAATTCCCTCGGGCTGCATGTGCACGCCGCAGTGCGCGGGCAAGCAGTGCGGGAGCGACGGCTGCGGCGGTTCGTGCGGCACGTGCATGTCGGGCCAGAGCTGCTCGGCGACGTCGCAGTGCAACTGCCAGCCGCAGTGCGCGGGCAAGCAGTGCGGCAACGATGGCTGCGGCGGCGTGTGTGGCACGTGCATGGGCGGTCAGATGTGCACGCCCGGCGGGACGTGCGCGTGCACTCCGTCGTGCGCGGGGCGGACGTGCGGGAGTGACGGCTGTGGCGGCACGTGTGGAAGCTGCGCGGCGACGGAGTTCTGCAACACCGCGGGAGCGTGCGAGATGGGCTCGAACCCGTGCGCGGGGAAATCGTGTGGACCCGACGGGCAGGGCGGCTCGTGTGGCTCGTGCGCCGCGGGCCGCATGTGCAACGCCTCGGGTCAGTGCGTGGTGCAGGCCGGCCCGTGCGCGGGTCTGCAGTGCGGGCCTGATGGGCGCGGCGGGTCGTGCGGTGAGTGCGGCGCGAACGAAGAGTGCAACGCTGCGGGCATGTGCGCGCCGGTCGTCGATGGCTGCGGCGTGAGGCTGTGCGGCGATGACGGCTTCGGTGGAAGCTGCGGCACGTGCGGCGACGCAGAGGAATGCAGCCCGCAGGGCACCTGCGTGAAGTCGATGAGCGTCAACGGTGGCTGCGGCTGCACGAGCGCGCCAATCGGTCTTCTCCTGGGGTTGTTGTTCTTCCGCCGCCGTCAGGGGTGAGGGTGGACGAACTCAGCGAACTGAACGAGCTCGAGATCGACGAGCTCCAAAATCCGCCGCACCTCGGCTTCATCGCCCGCGATCAGATTCGCCGCCGCGCTCAGCGCCTTGCTTCGAGCGCGCTCGAGCGGTGATGAATGCGCGACTCCATCGCGAGCGCGCCACAGCACATCGCTCTCCTTCTTCTCGTCGATGAGTTTCTCAATCTCAGCGACCTGGTCCGCGCTCATCGTCGCGAGCAGCGCAGCGCGAACGGCCGAACGAACATCCGCCTCGAGAAAACGCGTCTGCGCGTGCGGCTTCCACGGCGTGAGGCTGTCTTCCACCGACGTGCGATGCCACCGCAGCCGCGTCAGCTGCCGCACCACTTCTTCAGCCCGCTGACGGAACGCCGCACTCCCCACCGCGGTGAACGTGATGGCCCCCGGGCGCGGCAATTCCTGCTCGACGATGAGCAACACGTCGCCGCTCTCGACGCCCGGAATCCACGACCACTGCACCTTCCCGACGAAATTCGTTCCTTCAGCGCGCATGCCGAGCAGCGACACCTGCACCGTGGGATGCGTTGAGTGCACCTCGCGAAACTTCGCCATCCGCGAGACGTGCCACGACCAACCGTCCGCGCGTTTCACGGTCTCGCCGCTGACGTCGCTCCAGTCCTTCGGCCATTCCCAGGCGGTGAGTTCATGTGAGACCGCGTAGACGAGCCCGGTGCGCACGTGGCCTGCACTCAAGTGCACGGTGAACCACTCGGACTCGACCGGAGCTCCGCGCTCCAGCGGCCAGAGCGGGTGTGCGAACCACGGAGCCGCCGGCCACCGCGCGCGATCGAACGGACACAGGCGCGCGAACGTTTCTCCCAGCGTCGTGTCGCCGCCGCGCTCGAGCTCGAGCCACGCGTCGAGCACCATCGGCGCTTCGCGGGC
The DNA here is from genome assembly GCA_047600485.1 of Archangium sp. GTDB lineage: Bacteria > Myxococcota > Myxococcia > Myxococcales > Myxococcaceae > Archangium_A. The sequence continues at coordinate 6,261,851 of JASGKS010000001.1, read as the reverse complement.
GCGCATCGACGGTCCGCCCGCCATGACGTCGTTCGCGGCGAGCCACGCGACGAGCTCTTCGCGCGCGTAGTCGGTGGGCGCCGAGCGAGCCAGACACTCGCGCGCGAGCGAGAGCGCGGTGTCGAGCTGCCCTTCGCTCGACAACGCCTTCGCCACGTCGCGAATGATCAGCGGCGTGAGACAGCGATCTCGTTCGACTCCGACCTCGCGTCGCATCAGCTCGCGCAGTCGCAGCCAGTCACCAGCCGTGCTCGTGAGCGTGAGATTCAGCACATCAGGAGCGGGCGACGACGAGAAGCCACTCGCGCTCAGCTTCTTCACGCCACCAACTTCGAGCGTGAGCGCCATGTAGTAGCCGTACCCGTCACGCGGATTTCCGTCGGCACCGCTGATGCTCTCGGTGAAGGTGAGGTCGCCGTCACGCCACTTCGCGTCGAAGCAGCCGTCGGCGTGATTCGGGTCGTACGTCGAGACTTTTGATTCTTGCGTGAAGCTCACCGGTCGCCCGCTCAGCGTGGCCGCCATGGTCTCGAAGAGCGCTCGCACGCGCTCGAGGGACGACGGTTGCGGGAGCGTGAAGTCGAGGAGCATCGTGGCGAGCGTAGCTTCTTCGGCCCCTCACCCCGGCCCTCTCCCCGCTTCGCAAGGAGAGGGAGTTTTCAGCGGAGCTCGGGGTCGTACGGCTGGCCGAGCGCGGCGGGCGCGACGTTCTTCGCGCGTTGGAACGAAAGCACCAGCAACGTCAGCGCGTACGGCAGCGCCATCAAGATGCCCTTGGGCAAATCGGGGAACGACGGCCCGAGCGAAATGCGCAGCGCGTTGCCGAGCGCGAAGAAGAGCGCCGCGCCCGCGGCTCCGAGCGGAGTCCACCTTCCGAACACCATCGCCGCCACCGCCATGAAACCCAGGCCCGACGGCATGTGGTGCTCGAAGCGATCCAACGTCGCCGTGCTCAACGCTGCGCCACCGAGCCCCGCGAGCGCGCCTGAGGCGATGACGGCGCTGAACCGCAGCGGAGCGACGCGCACACCCATCGCCGCCACCGCCTGCGGTTTCTCACCTGCGGCGCGCAGTCGCAGACCCCACGCGGTGTGCTGCACCGCGAAGTGCACTCCGAAGGGCAACACGCACGCCAACCACGTCAGCGGAGAATGACCGAACCACAACGGCAGCTGCGTGATGTTGGGCGTGAACGACGGCGAGTTGTAGAGCGCCTCGAGCAGGAACGTTCCGAGCGCGAGCATCACCAGGTTGAGCGCCATGCCGCTGACGACTTGATCGCTCCGCCAGCGAATCGTGAGCCAGCCGTGAATCAGCGCGACGGTGGCTCCCGCGGCCATTCCCACCACCACGCCGAGCGGAGTCGGCATCGAGAGCGCGGCGACGGCAGCGGCGAACGCTCCGGCGCGCATCATGCCTTCCACGCCGACGTTCACCACGCCCGCGCGCTCGCACAATGTGGCTCCGAGCGCGGCGAACACCAGCGGCGGCGCCGCATCGAGGATGGAGTTGATCAACGCGAGAATCACGTCGGCTTCCTCCTCGTCAGCAGTCGTTCCCAGAGCAGCTTGGCGGCCACCAGGAGCAACGCGAGACCTTGCATCAACTCCGGGAAGCTCTTGTGGAGCCCGAATAACTGCATGCGTGTTCCACCCGCGCGCAGGCCGCCGAAGAAGAGCGAGGTGGCGAGCGCGCCGATGGGGTGCGCCTGGCCGATGAGCGACATCGCGATGCCGTCGAAGCCCCACGGCGCACCGAGCGACGCGGGATATTTGAGCGTGGTTCCGAGCACCAACACCGCGCCACCGAGTCCCGCGAACGCGCCGGAGAGCAGCATCGCCTCGACGAAGCCGCGCTCGACGTCGATGCCCGAGGCGCGCGCCGCGTCTTGCGAGAGACCGATGGCCTTCCACTCGAAGCCGCGCGTGAAGCGCGTGAGGAAGACCCACGTGCCGATGGCGGCGGTGATGGCGAGCACGAGGCCCAGGTCGAGGCGCGAGCCTTCTCCGAGCAAGCGCGGCAGCTCGGCGGTCGACTGAATCTGATCAGTCCCCGAAATCGAATTGTCGCCGCTCGCCGTCGCGCGCAGCGGGCCGACCACCAGCCAGTTGTCGACGAGGCTGATGGCGACCCAGTTGAGCATGATGGTGCTGATCACCTCGTGCACGCCGCGCTTCAACTTCAGCAGCGCGGGGATGAGCGCGTAGAGCGCTCCGGCGAGCGCGGCGGCGAGCAGACACAGCGTGAGGTGAATGGGCGCGGGAGCCGAGAGCTGCGCGCCGACCACCGCGGCGACGAGTGCGCCGACGACGAGCTGACCTTGCGCGCCGATGTTGAAGAGCCCGACGCGGAAGGCGACGGTGACCGAGAGTCCGGTGAAGGTGAGGATGGCGGCCTTGGTGCCGGCTTCTCCGAGCGGGCGGAGCACGGTGGCGATGGCGCCGGTCTCGAAGTAGCGCGGCCAGTCGCCGATCGCGCCCCAGATCATCGCGAGGAAGGCGTCGGTCGCGTTGCCGAAGCCGCGCGTGAAACCGGCGGCGAGAAAGCACACCACGATGGCGGTGAGCACCGAGAGGATGCTCGGGAGCGCCTTACGCATGCGCGGCCTCCGCCAAAACTCCCTCTCCCTGCGAACGCGGGGAGAGGGCCGGGGTGAGGGGCCGAGCGGGCGACGCACGCATGAGCGACTCCGCCAAGAGGGCCGGAGTGAGCAGCTCACGCACGCGCGACTCCGCCAAGGCTGGGGAGAGGGGCCGAACGAGCACGAGCTCACGCATGCGCGACCCCCAGCATGTGTTGCCCGAGCACGCGCTCATCGTACGCACCGCGCGCGAACTCTCCGTTCAACGCTCCGCCGTACATCACGAGCACACGGTCACTCAGCTCGAGCACCTCGTCGAGATCGAGCGACACCAACAGCACCGCACAGCCGCGATTGCGCTGCTCGATGAGCCGCTCGCGCACCGCAGCCACCGCTGCGATGTCGAGGCCGCGCGTGGGCTGCACCACCACCACCACTTTCGGCGACGACTCCAGCTCGCGGCCGACCACCAGCTTCTGCTGATTGCCTCCACTCAAACCGCCCGCTCTCAACTCCGGCTCACGCGGCCGCACGTCGTGCGCCTCGAGCAACTTCGCGGTGTGCGAGCGACGCGCTTCGAAATCGACCCGCATGCCGCTCGCGAACGGCGCGCTGCGATGACGACCGAGCGACGCGTTCTCCTCGACGCTCAGGTCCGAGATGATGGCGCGCCGCAGCCGGTCTTCGGGAATGTGCGAGACGCCCAGCTCGCGTGCGACGCGTGGCGTCCACTGCGACGTCGCAAACGCCTTGCCCTCGAACGACAGGCTTCCGCTCTTCCACGCGCGCAAACCGGTGAGCAACTCGGCGAGCTCGCGCTGACCGTTTCCGTCGACTCCGGCGATGCCGAGAATTTCTCCCGCGTTCAGGCAGAGCGAGATGTTCTTCAAACCGTCCGCGCTCACCGCATCGAGCTGAAGCGTCTTCGCGCCGACGGCGTGGGCGCCCACAGAAGCCGTCACGGCCTTCACTTCGGTGCCGACCATCAGCGCGGCGACCGCATCAGGAGAAGAAGTCTTCGGGTCGACCTCCGCCACCTTCTTCCCGCGCCGCATCACCGCGATGCGCGTCGAGAACGCGAACACCTCTTTCAACTTGTGGCTGATCAACACCACCGCGAGACCCTCTTCACTCAGCTTGCGCGTCACCGCGAACAGCTCGTCAGCTTCCTGCGGCGTCAGCACCGCGGTCGGCTCGTCGAGAATCAACGTCTTCACGCCGCGATGGAGCGCCTTGACGATCTCCACCTTCTGCTGACTCCCGACCGACAAGGTCCGCACCACCGCGCCGGTGTCGAGCTGGAAGCCGAACTTCGCGCACGTCGCGTCGACTTCCTTCCGCGCGCGCTCGAGGTCGAGCCGAAAACCACCGCGCGTCGGCTCGTGCCCGAGCACCACGTTCTCCGTCACAGTCAGCGTCGGCACGAGCGTGAAGTGCTGATGCACCATGCCCACACCGCGAGCCAACGCTTCAGCCGGCGTCTTCACGACGACCTTCTGCCCGTCGAAAACCACCTCGCCCTGATCCGGCTGGTACAGCCCGTAGAGCACGTTCATCAGCGACGACTTGCCCGCGCCGTTCTCTCCGATCAGCGCGAGCCGCTCGCCGGGCTTCACCTCGAGCGACACGTCTTCCAAAGCCGCCACACCGCCGAAGCGCTTGGTGATGTTGCGAAGTTCGATCATCGAAGACGCCTGTTCACTCCAGTGCACACCTGCCGCTGGCGCATGGCCGCACCAGTGCACCACATCTTGCCCCGCAACCCTTGAAGACTCTTGAAACGGCTCGCTGGCCCGAAGGCTGCTTTCTCAAACCTCGGGAGGCACCATGTTCCGCACTGCACTCATCGTTGGGTTGGCCGGAGTCGTGACTGGGTGTGCGCGTCAACCGGCCGAGCGGTTTGAGGCCAACGTGGCTCCTGTCGTGACGCAGTGCGCGCGGATCACCAAGTCGCAAATCGGCCAGCTGCCGCTCGACGTCGAGGTGGGGGGCAAGACGGTTCGCCTCGTCGAGTGGACGATTGCTGATGAGACCGCGACCGACGCGGTGGGCTTCGCTGCGCAACTGCCGTCCGACGTGACGTTCACCGTGAAGGCGGGCGACCGCGAGTTCCACGGCAATCAGCCGCGCTGGCTGCACCCCGAAGGTGTGGCGGGTCCGCGCGTGCGTGGCATCGATGCCGTCACGTTCTGCACGCCGACCAGCGCGCCGGCCATCGTCGCAGTGCGTTGATCAACTGATCAGCTGATCACTCCAGCGCGGGCGCGGCGAACTTCTCCAGGTCCGCAGTGTTCGACGGCACCTTCACTTCGCCGCCGACGATCTTCGCGCGCAGGGCTTCGACCTTCGCGAGCGCCGCGGCCTTTCCGTCGAACTCGAGGCGCACGGGCGCGTAGGTCACTCCGCCTTCCTTGAGGCCCATCGCGAAGTCGCCGGGGCCGAACGTGCCGGCCTTCAAGTCGCTCGCCGCCTGCCACACCGCGAGGTCGACGCGCTTCACCATCGAGGTGAGCACCGCGTCGGGCGCGAGGTGCGACTGATCAGAGTCGACGCCAATCACATACACATTCTTCCCCGCGGCTCGCGCTTCCTTGATGGCCTGAATGACGCCGTTGCCGTCGCTGCCCGCCGCGTGGAACACCACTTCGCAGCCCTTGCTCACGAGATCCTGCGCGGCCTGCTTGCCCGCGGCGACGTTGTCGAAGCTGCCGGTGTACTGCACGAGCACGTTCGCCTTCGGATTCGTCGTCTTCACGCCCGCGCGAAACCCAGCCTCGAACTTCTTGATGAGCGGAATCTCCATGCCGCCCACGAAGCCGATGGTGCCCGACTTCGCGACGAGACCTGCGAGCGCGCCGACGAGGAACGAGCCTTCCTCTTCCTTGAACACCACGGTGCGCACGTTGGGTAGCGACTGCGGAGTGCCCTTCGCGTCGAGAATCGGCGAGTCGATGAGCAGGAACTTCGAGCCGGAGTTCTGCTTCGCGACGGTCTCCACCGCGTTCTCCAACATGAAGCCGGTGCCGACCGTGAGGTCTGCGCCCTGGTCGACGACGAGCTGCAGGTTCGGCTGGTAGTCCTCCTGCGCCTTGCTCTGCACCACGAGCGGCTTGATGCCGAGCTGCACCACGCGCGCGTCGAGCTCCGACGGCACGGTCGCCTTGCGCTCGTCGGCGCTCAACGCGACGTATTTTCCGTCGACCGATTTCTGACCCGCGGCCCACGCCTCGAGGCCTCGCAGCGCGGAGTCGTTGAACGATTGATCTCCGCGGCCGCCGACGTCGGTGACCAGCCCGACGATCTGCGTGCGCGCGCCGGCCGGTTCCTTCGGCCCGTCCTTCTTGCTGCAGCCAGCGAGGAGCGCGAGAGCCGCGACGACGAAGATGCGTGCGTTCATGGCGCGGACTTCACGCCTGCCCTTTGAGCTTCTTCAAGAACTTTCCGAAGAAGCCGTCGGCTTCCTCCGACGCGAAGGTCCGGTACTGCACGGTGGTGCCGATCGCGTCGTTGTCGTTCTGCGCTTCGAAGCGGAAGCAGACCTCGAATGGCGGCCGCGCTTCGACGCGCTCCATGAGCCGGTAGAAGCGCTCGTCGAAGGCCAGACGCTGGCCGCGAACCCAGTTGGGCCGCAGGTCGCGTGTGTAGATCTCGAGCGGGAAGCGCGCGCCGCTCGGGTGCGTGAGCACCATGTCTCCGTTCGCCATCCGCTCGCGCCGCGTCGTCTCGTCTTCGGTGAGCAGCGCGTCGGAGAGCTCGCGAATCGACTGAAAGCGCCTCGCCGGGTCCTTCTCGAGACAGCGCGCGACGATCTTCTCGAGCGCGCGCGGGGCTCCGGGACGAACCGCAGACAGCAGTGGCGGCGCGTCGTTGACGTGCTTCATCGCCACTTCCATCGGCGCGTCGCCACGAAACGGTCGCTGGCCGGTGATGAGCTCGAAGAGCAGCACGCCCATCGCGTAGACGTCGGCGCGCGCGTCGACGTGCTTGCTGTCGCGCAATTGCTCGGGCGCCATGTAGTACACGGTGCCGGTCATCATTCCCGTGCCGGTGAGGTCGGTGAGGTCGTCGCGGCCGAGCAGCTTCGCCACGCCGAAGTCGACGAGCTTCACCGTGCCACCGCGCGTCAGCAGCACGTTCGACGGCTTGAGATCGCGGTGCACCACGCCCATGGCGTGCGCCGCTGCGAGCACCGAGCAGAGCTGGTGCGCGATGGTCTCGACCTGCTCGTAGCCGATCGGCGCCTGGGGTTTGATCAGCCCCTCGAGCGAGCCGCCGTCCGCGAATTCCATCGCGTAGTAGGCGACGTCGTCGACGAAGCCCGCGTCGTAGACCTCGAGCGCGTTGGGGTGCTTCAGGTCGGCGGCGATGCGCACTTCGCGGCGGAAGCGAGCGCGGAGATCGGAGTCGTTCTCACCGGCGCCGGCGAGGAGCTTGAGCGCGACGATTCGACGTGCGGTGAGATCTTCCGCGCGCAGCACCACGCCCATGCCGCCGCGGCCGATGGCGCCGACGATCTTGTAGCGATTGCCGAGCACGCGACCCGGAGCGTGAATCAGCCGCGGCCCGCTCGCTTCGACGGGGAGCGGAGGCGGTTTCTGCGGAGCGTCGACCCACCCGACGTTCGAGGGCGTGGCGCGCGCCCGCGGAGCGCTCCCGCACACCGGGCATTCGCGCGGGCCGTCGACGGCGAAGCCACACTCGTTGCAGAGGGTCTGCGCCATCGCAGGGCCAAAAGTAGCCCTCTCCACCGGGCGCGCCTACCTTCGCGTGCACATGCGTGCGTACGAGCTGATCAAAGCAAAGCGGGACGGGCGGGTTCTCGAGCCGGCCGACATTCGGGCCTTCATCGATCAGTACACGCGCGGTGACGTCACCGACTACCAGATGAGCGCGATGTGCATGGCCGTGTTCTTCCGCGGCCTCAACGCCGTCGAGCTCGGAGCGTGGACGCGCGCGATGCTCGAGAGCGGTGAGGTGCTCGATCTCTCCGAGACGAAGGGCATCAAGGTCGACAAGCACTCGACCGGCGGCGTGGGAGACAAGGTGTCGCTGTCGCTCGCTCCGCTGGCCGCGGCGTGTGGCGTGCCGGTGCCGATGATCTCCGGGCGCGGTCTGGGTCACACCGGCGGCACGCTCGACAAGCTGGAGAGCATTCCTGGCTTCAACGTGAACCTCTCGGTCGCCGACTACCGGCGGCTGGTGAAGGACGTCGGGTGTTGCCTCATCGGGCAGACCGCGACGCTCGCTCCGGCCGACAAGAAGCTCTACGCGCTGCGCGACGTGACGGCGACCGTCGACTGCATTCCGCTCATCGCCAGCTCGATCATGAGCAAGAAGATGGCGGAAGGCATCGACGCGCTGGTGCTCGACGTGAAGGTCGGGAGCGGCGCGTTCATGAAGACCATCGAAGACGCGCGCAAGCTGGCGAACACGATGATCGGCATCGGCAAGGAGATGGGAAAGAAGGTCGTCGCGCTGCTCACCGACATGGATCAACCGCTCGGGCGCGCGATCGGGAATTCGCTCGAGGTGATCGAGGCGGTCGAGATGCTGCGGCGCAAAGCGCCCGACGACTACACCGAGATCACCCTCGCGCTCACGGGCGAGATGCTGGTGCTCGGCGGCAAGGCGGCGAACGAAGCCGAAGCGCGTCGCTTGATGTTCGCGGCGATGGACAGCGGGTGGGCGGAGAAGAAGCTCTGCGAGATCGTGAAGGCGCAGGGAGGAGATCCCTCGGCCATCACCGACTTGTCGAAGCTGCCGCGCGCGAAGAAGGTCGTTCCGGTTGCCGCCACGAAGGACGGCGTGGTGAGCAGCATCAACAGTGAAGCGCTCGGGCTCGCGGCGATGGCGCTCGGAGCGGGGCGTGCGAAGGCGAGCGACGTGATCGACCCGGCCGTCGGCTTCGTGCTCGACAAGAAGGTCGGCGATCGCGTGAAGGCTGGCGAGCCGTTGCTGCAGATGCACGTGAACGACGAGTCGCGCGTGAAGGAAGTGACGGAGCGCGTGCTCGCGGCGTACGGAATCAGTGACAAAGCTCCGGCTACGCGGGCATTGGTGCTCGAGCGTTTGGGCTGAGAGAAAGCACTGGAAGGCGAGTCGCGATCGGGTCGAGCGCACAGGTCGGCCGAGCGAGCCCCTCGAACTCCGGAGCACGGAGTCGGTCTCCCGCCCCACTGCTCACCCCAGTGCTTCACTTCACGAGCCTGAACCCGCACAGCTTCGCTTCTTCCTTCACCATCGCGAGCTCGTGCTCCGGATTCATCGCGTCCAACATCGCGCGCGTGATGGGCTCGTCGTCCCAGATCGCCTTCAGCGACTTCGCGTGCACTGCGTCGCCGTAATATTCCGCGGCCCAGCGCGCGAAGTTCGGCTGGAAGCACTTCAACAACTCCTTCGAGCCATCAGCGTCGGCGCTTCTCCTCGGGAACTTCACCGACTTCGAGCTCGCCCAGTCACCCTCAGCTCCCTTCGCCCAGCACGCGAAGGTGATTTCCTCGAGCGCAAACGCCGGCTCGCTCTTCGCGTACGCCAACGCGCTCGGCAGTCCCTCGAACAGCGCGGGCCACTCGACCGGAGGGTCCGACTGAAACGGAGACATCACCGACTCGTGATCGAACCCGCGAATCACTGCACCGGCTTTGCAGAACCACGCGAAGAAGAAATTCCCGCTCCCATCTTTGAACGCGCCCATGCGCTGGCCGCGCCCCCACTTCGGGTGCCACTCGAACGCGCGGAACTCGGGGTTGACGATGGCGTCGACCATCGTGAAGCAGCGCAAGCGGCGCTCCATCAGCTCGGGATACGGGAGCGATTCGAGAAGTGCAGGGCGCATTGCGGCAAGGTAGCCCGCGTGCGGTTATTCCGTGTGCGAGATGGAGCCAACCCAGGTCGTCATCGGGCGCATGGACTCGCAGCGCCCCGGTCTGGTGGTGACGCTGCAGGCCGAGCACCTCACGCTGCGTCGCCGTCTGTGGCGCGCGATTCGCTACGGCGCAGCGACGACCGGCATCGGGCTCCTCATCGCGAACTTCCTGTTGCTGCTGTTTCCGATTCCGCACCTCCACATCTGTTCGATCCCGCTCGCGATTCTGCTCGGGCCGCTGGTCGCCATCTTCACCTTCCGAACGCGCGTTCTCCTCGCGAGCAACAGCGTGCCGTGCCCGAAGTGCGCGACGCCGGTCACCGTGCCTGAAAAACTCGGAGGCTGGCCCGCGCGCTTCAACTGTCCGCACTGCGCGATCATGATCGAGCTCTCCGCAGCGCGCTGAACGCGGAGTAAGCAGACGCGCGTGGACGTTCTCCTTCTCCTCGCGCAGATCGTCCTCGTGGTGCTGCTGGTCGTGATTCCGCTCTTCAGCGGCTACGACAAGTGGCGCGCGTTTCCCCGCAGCGAAAGGTCGTCGCGCTCGCGCTCGCGGTCGGCATCGCGGTCATCGCGTTCGGCCAGTACCGCCGGCTCGTCACGCTGAACCAGGGCGGCATTCAAGACGCGCTCAACCAGAACGCAGTGCTGCACGGCCCCTGGTACGCGCGGCGCGTCGCCGTCTCGCTGTGGGAATGGCTCTTCTCGGTCATCGCCGGCACGGTGCTGCTCACGCTCGCCTTCGACGCGTGGAAGCAGAAGCAACGCTGGCGCGCGGCGGGCTTCGTCGGCCTGCTCACGCTGATGCTCGGCCTCGGCGCGCTGGTGAAGCTGCGCGGCTGGGTCACCTGACGAGAGTGAAAAGACGACGGCCCGCGAGCCACAGGACTCGCGGGCCGCCGCTGTGCAACTCACCTTCCCGCATGAGTCACGGCTCTTCGACGTATTTTTCGAAGCGGGTCGACGCGATGGGCGCGCTCAGGTTCGTGATGTTCGACACCCGAATGCCGGCGCTGCTGATGGCGTACACGAAGTCGTCGGCCATCACGCTGCGACGCACTTCCGGCTCCCAGTAATAGGTCCACGGGCCGTACTGGTAGACGGTGTACATGTCGTTCATCGAGACCGAGCCCTTCGCGACGAAGCCGAGCACGGGGTCGACCGAGTACACCTTCAGGTCCGAATTGAAGCCGCTCCAGTAGTCGCTCGTGGCGTTGCGCGACCAGTCAGCGAACGGAATCGCGAGCAGCTTCTTCGCGGCGAAGTAGTTGAACGCCTTGTGCTCGCGCGCGGCCTCCGACCAGCCGTACGCGGTGCCGACCAGCTGCGTGTGCGTCTGAACCGGGTGCGCCAGATCAGACACGTCGAAGATGGCCAGCTGCAGCGCGCGCGCCTGCCAGTCGACCGGCTCACCATTCACCGGCTCGGGCACGAACGTGCCGATGGTGAGCAGGTGGTTCGCGTCGATCGGGTGGATGTAGGTCGAGAAGCCCGGAATCTTCAGCTCGCCAATCTTCCGCGGGTTCGTCGGGTCGCTCAGGTCGAACGTGAAGAGCGGGTCGACCTGGCGGAACGTCACTACGAAGCCCTTGTCGCCGACGATGCGCACGCTCTGCACGCGCTCTCCGGTGGCGAGGTCGGGTGACTGGCCGAGAATGTCGAGGAAGCCGCTGTTCTCCGCGAGCACCGACAGCCGGTTGGTGGTCTCGATGCGGCCCCACTCGTTGTCCGGGTTCTGCGTGTCGGGCACGCGCGTGTCGATGGTGGTCACGATGCGGAAGTGGCCCGCGGCCGATTCGTCCATCGAGAATTGATCCACGATGTGGCCGTCCACCGCGCCCGACGCGACGTACACCGCGGCGTTCGGCTGCGTGAGGTCGAACTTGTGCAGGTAGGTCGTGTCGCGCTGACCCGGAGCCGGCCACCACCACCAGTGACGCGTGGCCACGTAGAGGTTCTTCTCCGACGCGTAGATTTCACCGGGCTCGGCGAGCACCGTCGTGCGGTGGAGCGAATTGGCGTCCGCTCCGAGGTCGAGCGTCACGACGCTCACCTGACCCAGACGCGTCGGCGCATTCACCTTCGAGAACGCATCACACGGGTGCGGCACCACGGTCTCGGTGCCGTTCTGCTTGATGCGCGCGGCGGGCACCCAGTCGGCGAGCGTCTGGTTGCGAATCAGCACTTCGTTGTCGTCGATGATGCGGTCGTACGCAGCCTTGAGGCGCGCCTTGTCGTCCCACAGACCCTGCTCCCAATCGGGGCCCCACTTGAAGCCGGGCGGGAAGTTGAAGTCGTCGCTCAGTACCAGTCGCACCGACGTGCCGACCTTGCGCGCGGAATTGTAGTGGCCGGGCAGGTACGTCTCCTTCACCACCTGCAGGTTGGTGAGGTCGCTCACGTCGACCTCGGTCACCTTCACCGTGTTCGCGTAGTAGTAGCCGCAGTTGAGGCCGAGGCACGCCGCGCCGCCCGCCGCGCTCAGCGGATACCAGCGGTAGATGCTCGAGAAGACGACCGCCTTGTTGTCACCGTCGAGGAACAGCTCGCGCGGATAACCTTCGAGCTTCAGCGTGCCCTGCACCGCGGTCTCGTTCGCCGGCCAGCTCTTCACCGCGTGCAGCGTGTTGCCCGAGAGCGCGAAGATGCGCGTGCCGTCGTTCTTCACGAAGTCGGCTTCGTCGACGCCCGCGACCTGGTTGTTGGTGGTCGTGTAGTTGGTCGGAGCGGACTGGCCCGACGTCGCCGAGTTCGCGAGCACCGGCCCGCCGAAATCTTCGAGGCCGCCGCGCAGACCGAAGCCACCCCACCAGCCCCACGTCGGCACGCCGTCGCGCGCGGCCTGAAGCTGCGTGCGCATCTGCAGCACCGCGGTGTCTTCGAGGTACTTCTCGAGGTCCTTGCAGCTGTTGGGACCGCTGAAGCTCTGCAGCGAGACGCGGTTCACCACCGCAGGCGGAGGCGGAATCGGTTCCTTGCCGCAACCGCTCAACGCGCCGAGGCCGAGCAGTCCGAGCGCGGCGGTCCACTTCAGGTTCCGTTTGGTGTGCATGGGCCGGGCGGCAGTGCGAGGCGTGGGCCAGCGCGAAAGGGCCGTTGCATCAACGAGTTGGAGACTCGTGAATCTCAGAGTTCTGAGATCGGCGGGCGAGCCCTCTCGAAGTTAAGAGGTGAGCCCATGAGCGAAGCCATCATGGAAGGCGCGGCCTGCCGGGCGAATTTCAGCGGAGCAGGGCGCAGGCGTCGTCGCACCATCTCGCTGGTGCTCAGCGTGGTGAGCGTCGCGCTGTTCGTGACGTTCATGGTGCTCGGCGTCGCGTGGGAGTGGCGACTGCTGGTCGCGCTGCCGGCGATGAGCGCGGCGATTTCGGGGCTGCAGGTGACGCGCAACACCTGCGTCGCGCACGCGGCGACTGGCACGTTCGAGCACGAAGATTTTTCGACGACCAAGGTCGACGCGGCGCTGGCTGAAGCGAGCCGCAAGGTCGCGAAGACGATTTACCGAGATGGCGTGCTCACCGGCGCCGCGGTCGCGCTGCTCGCGGCGGCGAGCAGCTTCGTGCACTGACTGCAGCGGCACCCTCACCCCGACCCTCTCCCTCGCGGGAGAGGGGGACGCGATCAGGGAATTTCGTCGGCCCCGATGTCCGGCTGCAGCGTCGGCCGCGCGTCACCATCGATGTCGACGCTCGGCACTCCGACGTTGCTGCCCGCATCGCGCGCCGGAGAACTCGACGTGATGTGGAAGTCGGCGATGGACCGGTTCACGAACATCGGATCACCCTCGAGGTTCGAACCCGCATCGCAATCGGTCATCGCGTTCACCGCTCCGATGTTGGTGAGCGTCACACCTTCGTTCGAATAGAGCGGCGGGTTGAGCGACGGCGTCTGCACGAAGAACAGATTGTTCCGCAGCTCGAGCGGGTCTCCTGACGGACCGCTCTCGGTGAAGCCGAACAGCACCGCGGACGGCCCGGTCACCGGCCCGGCGTTGATGATGTTCGAGCGGAAGAAGCCCGACGCCTGCGGAGCACCGCCCGGCGAGCCCTGATTCGAGATGCCGACGCTCATGGTGTTCATCGCCGGAGTGCCCGACGTGGCGACGATGGTGTTGTGCTGCACGAGCGGCGAAGGAATCGAGCCGTCACCGCGCGCGAAGATGCTGTTCACGAGGCCGATGGCCGACGGGCACGGCCCGCCGAGGATGATGTTGTTCACGATCTGCGACGCGCTTCCGAGCAGCTGCACGCCGACCGCGGTCGAGCCAGCGCCGCAGAACGTGCCGTTGCCGCCGTAGCCGATGCGGTTGCGCTGCACGACCGGCGAGCTCTGCGAGAGGAAGAGGTGCGTCAGGTTGGTGCCCGTCGCCGCGGTGATTTGGTTGTTTACGATCGACTCGCACGAACCGCGGCACGAACCGGGTTGGCCCTGGCAGCTGCCCGCGCACGCCATGCCGTACGACTGCGCGCCTGACGCGAAGCCGCCCATGATGGTGGCTCCGTTGATGTTGCAGCGCGCGTCGGTGAGCGCAGACATCGTCAGATACGAGACGTTGGTGCACACCACGCCGAACGCGAGCTGAGGCCCCGGGCCCGTCGCCGGAACTCCCGACGCGCCGGTGTACATGCCCTGCTGGAAGCTCACGCCGCAGCCCGCCGCGGCCACCGCGCCGCTCGCGCTCGAGTTGGTGCCGCCGACCACGCCGCCGCTCGCGCTGCCTTCACGCACGATGGGAGGCGCTGCCATCGGCCCCGTGCTGCACGTGTCGAACAACACGCCGAAGCCGACGCGCGGAGTCGTGCTCCCCGAGCCGATCAATCGCGGGCAGCCGATGTTCGACATGCGCTCGATGAGCACGCCGTCGACGCGGCCGGTGACCACGATGCCCATGCACGTGTCGGCCGCGCCAGCTGACGAAGAACCGTCGCGCAACGTGCTGCCCGTGGAGTTGGTGAGCGACGCACCGTGCGACGTCGTCGCCGCCGCGCCGCCGTTGAACTGCGTGAACTGCGAATCGATCATCGACGCGTCGGACACGAGACCGCTCGAGGTGGTCGTCGCGGCGCCCGCGGTGACGATCGACGGCACGGTGTTGGTGCCCTCGAAGCGCGGGTTCGACATGCTGATGCCGCCGCCGGTGACCGAGATGCCGATGGCCTGCATCGGCAGCGTGCTGCTTACGGGAGGCGCGGTGATGGCGAAGTCACGCACCAGCGGTGACGCGTTCGCCACCGTCATGCCGACCACGCGATTGCCCGTCGCCGAAGCCTGAATGCTCACGCCCTCGACGATGGTGGTGCGCGTCGAGCCGGCGGCGAAGCCGAGACCCGCGGTGGTGGTGTCGACGATGAGCGAGCGCGGCCCACTGCGCGTCCACATCAGACCGCCAGCGCTGCTCACCACGGCGTAGCGACCCGAGAGCGTGAGGCCCGCGGGCACGGTCACCGCTTCTGCATAGGTAATAGGAGTGCCGCCGAACGTCGCCGCGAGGAACACCGTCGTGTTGCCGGTGAGCGCCGCGTTCGTGAAGCCGCGTGCGATGGTCGCGAGCGGTTGCTGCTGCGTTCCCGGGTTGGAGTCGGATGCGCCAGTGCACGTACTGCAGACGTACGTGTCGAGCATCACGGTGCCGCCGCCGCCGCCCGTGCCGGTGCCTCCACCGAGCGAGCCGCCGCCACCGCCGACAGTCGTGCCGCCGCCGCCGCCGAGTGAGCCGCCGCCGCCGCCGACCGTGGTGCCACCACCACCGCCGATGCTGACGCCGCCTCCGCCGCCGGTCGATCCGCCACCGCCGCCGGTCGAGCCGCCGCCACCGCCGGTGCCGCCGTCGTCGACACCGCCGTCGTCGATGCCACCGTCATCGATGCCACCGTCGTCGATGCCACCGTCGTCGATGCCACCGTCGTCGATGCCACCGTCGTCGATGCCCGCATCATCGCCAGCGTCATCACCGCCGCCGCCGGTCGCGGAGCCGCCGCCAGTCGCTGAGCCACCACCCGTCGTCGATCCACCACCGGTCGCGCTGCCGCCGCCCGTCGCGCTGCCGCCGCCCGTCGCGCTACCGCCGCCCGTCGCGCTGCCACCGCCGTCGCCACCACCAGTGCCACCGTCTTCAGTGGCCGGCGGAGTTCCACAGATGCAGCCAGGCAACACACCACCGACGAGCAGCACTGCGACCAGCGCCGACAGACGATTCATGGAGCCTCCCGGGGGAAGCGCGCGACGGGTCCAAGTTCCATGCCGCGCATCAGAGGCGCGTCGTCACTTGAGATTCTCGCGCGTCGCTCCGCGCTCTCACGGCGTGCGGGCCGCGTCGCTACGCACTGTTTGCGAGCGCACACCCGCTGACGGTTGCCGGTTTCGATGTGGGACGCGTGTACTAACTTTGCGCGCGTGACCCCTCAGTGGATCAACCGCCTCATGACCCTGGTGGGCCTCTTCTTCTTCGGCGGAGCAGCGATCTTTCACGGCCTCGCGTTCTTTTTCCCCAACATCAGCGAGCCGCAACCCGCGTGGATGCACCTCACCTTCTTCGCGGTGAACACGTTCTTCTCCATCGCCTTCATGTTTCATCTGCAGCGCGTGGCGTGGCCGTTCCTCCTGCTCACGCTGCAGCAGCTGTGGCAGCACGGTGGTGACATCTGGCGTGCGCTCCACGCGAACCCGCCGCATCTCGACTCGCAGAGCGTCTTCGCGTTGTTCGGTCTGAGTCTGGTGTGGCTGCTGCTCTATGCGCGGTGGCGCGCCAGTCAGTCGGTGCGCGTCTGACCGCCGTACGGCTTCTGCTGATTCTGCGGCGCGTTCTCGATCGTCACGTTCACCGACTCAGTGTCACACGGTGTCACTTCGCGAATCTCGGTGCGTGTCGCTGAGCCACTGCGCAGCCAGAACACCAGCTTCACCTGCTTGCGCGGCAGACCGGAAATCGACCACTTCCCCTTCGCGACGCGCGCGTGAAACGAGTTGGGCACGGTGAGAATCACGCCCGACATCTCGGAATGGATTCTGCAACCGAGCAGGGTCTCACCGACGTCTTGAAAGGAGCGACGGAACGTCTCGGGCTTCAGGTTCTCGCCAGAAACGAAGGTGTTCTTGTCCTTGTCCGCATGAATCTCGTGAGGCTGCTTGTCTTCATTCTTGAACAGCACGGTGTCTTCCTGCTCGACGACCAGGATGCGCGGAATGAACGCCTTGTCGAGCTGGCGCATCAGGTGTTCCTGATTGCGTGCGGGCACCGGCAGGCGCGTGTCGACGTACACCTCGGCGTACTCGGGCTCGAAGGGCAGCTTGCTCGGGCTCACCGCGGTCAGCGTGCCCGAGAGCGTGCAGGTGCCGAGCGACTGTGCCGACTCGACGGGCGGCGACGAGAGCGCGAGGGCCGTGAAGAGGAAGAGGTTCATGCTGGTTCTCCGACGCTACTGCGGACACTGGTAGAGGCTGCACTTCGGCGGAATGCGCACGCCTCGCTGCAGGGTGAAGGTCAGCGGCTTCGTCGAGCACGCATCGACGGTGTGCATCTCGCTCGAGAATTGTTCAGCGTCGGCTTGCCACGCGGTGATGCGCAGCTGACCCGGAGGAAGATCGGGCAGCGACCAGCTCCCGTCGGCTGCGGGCGTGACGTGAAAGCGGTTGGGCACCGTGAGCACGAAGGCGCGCATCTCGGAGTGTCGATGACACTCGAGCACTGACGTGCCGAGGTCCATGAACACGTGCGTGGCCGTGAGCTTCTTGCCGTTGGCCGCGGCGTCGAAGGCGTTCACGTCGTTGAAGCAATGCACCTCGTGCGGTTCGCCCGACGTGCGGTTCTCGAAGACCACCGATTCGCCCTGCAGCACCGTCATGAACTTTGGCGAGAACGCCATCTTGAACATCGCGCGTTCCTGCCCCATCACGTGCGGCGTCTCGTCGGGGAGCGCGTCGGGCAATTTCGATTCGACGTAGATCTGCGCGTGCGTGAGCGGAACGCGCTTGCCGTTCGCGTCTCGCACCTCGAGCGTGCCTGACAAGGTGCAACGTTTCGTTGGCGCGTCGACCGTCGCCACGGGCGCAGACCCCGAGAAGAACGCCCACACCGCCATCGAGACCCAGGTCATGCGGTTCCTCAGTACGAGACGACGAAGCTCGTGGTCAGCACGTCATTGGGAAACTGGAACGCGGTGAGCTCGCGGTTGAACGTGTACTCGGCCTTCACCGCCACCCGCGAGTTGGGCTCGTAGCGAACGCCCACCGTCGCCCGCATCACGTCGCTCATGTACGCGTAGTCGGTGCCCGAGCGCAGATCGGCCTGCCGCCAATCGACGCGCAGGTACGGCACGAAGTACCAGGCCACGCGCACGCCGACCAAACCGTACGCGCCCTTGTATTTGATGCACGGAGCGACCGCGCACTTCGTGAGGTACGGGTCCTGATCTCCCGCGCGACCAATGACGTACTCGGCCTGCACCTGCACGCGGCCCCACTCGAGCCGCGCCGCCGCGCCGAGGTGCCACTGCAGCACGCCGTCGTTGCGCTGACGGTCTTGCGCGCCGATGGCTCCGGACGTCGTGAGTTCGAGGCCGTCAGCCACCGGCAGCCGCACCGCGACGCGACCGCTCACCGTCTTGAAGATGTTGAAGTCGGTCTCATTCGAGAACGGGAAGCTCTCGATCTCCGAGCTGCCGTTGGTGATGGCGGCTCCGAGCTCGAGGTGTGAGTCGAGCAGCTCGGCGCGCACCTTGAGGCCCATCGGGCGGCCGCACGTGTAGCGGCAGACGAGCGACGGCGTGATGGTGAGCCGCTGCGGCGCTTCTTGCGTGCGGTACTCGAGCCCGAGCAGTGAATCGAACTTGCCGGCGTTCACCGTGATGGAGCCCCAGTCGTACCGGCCTTCCCACCGCAGGCTCGCCATCTTGATGTCGATGAAGTCTCCGACCGAGCCGCCGCCGCCGAAGATGCGCTCGCGTGGGAGCAGGTCGACGAGAATGGTGACGAACCACGTGTCGTCGAGGCTCGCGCGCAGGCTCAAGTTCACCGCGTTGATGAGAAACGTCGGGCGGCCCTGCGAGTGCAGCGCGTCGAAGCGCACCGCGCGCGAGTCGCTCAGGTCAGCTGCGTCGCCGCGTGAGTTGATGGTCGTCGAGAGCGGGTCGCCGATCAGCACCCACGACGAGAGGATGTCGTTGTACCGCGCGGCAGTGTGATCGAGATCGCGGCGAACTCCGGAGCCGTTGCCCTGCACCCAGAAGAAGCCGAGGTCGAGGTAGCCGCCCAGATCGACCTTGAAGCGTTCGCGCGCGGTGAGGCGCACCTCGACTGACTTCGCGAGCGCCGACGCTTCACCCAGCTTGCGCTCGAGTTGATCGATGCGGTCGCGAAGTTCCTGCAGCTCGTCGGCCGTGGTGGGCGGCGTCGGCGCGACTGTCGGGTCCGCTGCGAGCAACAACGCGAGGAGCAGACTCATTGCGTGCACCGCGTGAACTCGCGGGGCCACGGCTCGTACCAGGTCGCGTTGAAGGTGCCGCCGTCGTTGGGCAGCACGGTGACGTGCCCCGCGTCCGTCGGCATCCACACGCCGCCGTCACCGCCGATGACGCCACCGTCGGCGCTGAAGTCCGCCAGCGGCGTGAAGCGGAACGGCATGGTGGGAATGTCCTTCGCGTTGTCGCAGCGGAACTCGGCAGGCACTTCGTCGCCCGTGAGCGAGCCGAGGAACGAAACGAGATCGGCCTGCTCCGCGTCGGTGAGGCCCAGCGGCACGATGAACGAAGCGAGGTTCTGGCCGAAGCAATCGCCGCCCTGGTTGTAGAACCACACCACGTCCTTCAACGTCGCCGCCTGGCCCGCGTGGAAGTACGGGCCCGTCTTCGCGACGTTCCGCAGGCTCTTGGTGCGGTACAGGTTCTTGTCGCTCTCGGCGGGAACTGGCACTTCCGGAGCGGGCATCGGCCGATAGCCAGCGTCGTCGAGGAGCTTCAGCTCAGTCAGTCCATCGAACCGGCCGTTGTCGGGCTGCACGTCGTCGCCGGTCTGGCCGATGCCGACGTTGTAGAAGCGCGAGTCACTGAGCATCGGGCCCGAGTGGCACTGAATGCAGCCGGCCTTGCCGAGGAACAGCGTGAGCCCGCGCTTCTCGGCGTCGTTGAGCGCGAACCGGTCGGCGCCTGAGGCGAAGCGATCGAACGGCGAGTTCCGGGAGACGAGCGTGGTGAGGTACGCGCCCCAGGCCTTCAACAACTTCACGTACGTCTCGTCGACGCTCTCACTCGCGATGTCCGCACCGAACGCTGCGTCGTATTCGCTCGCGTAGTTCGCGCGCACGAATGCGACGGCGCTCTGCTTGGTGCCGCCCATCGTCGCGCCCGATTTGAACGCGATGTGCGACTGACCCCAGATGGAGTCAGCGCGGCCGTCCCACGCGAACGCGGTGTAGAAGGCCACGTTCACCAGCGTCGGAGAGTTGCGCTTGGTGATCCCCAGCCCAACCGACACGTTGCGCTTGATGCGTTCATCCGAGAACCACTCGCGCGGGCTGTGACAGTCGGTGCAAGCCACTCCGCCGGTCTTCGCCATGCCCTTGGTGAAGAAGAGCCTCTGGCCGAACTTGCGAACCGCGGGGTCGTGAGCCCAATCGTTCCCGAGGTCATTCGGCGTCGCCGACAGCACCATGCTCTGCAGCTTCCGGTTGTCCAACTCGGTGAAGCCGTCATCGTCGGAGTGCCAGTCGCCGCACGACAGGGCCGCGGCGCACAGCACCAGCACCACCGGCCCTTTCCGCGCGTCCATGGTCCTCCCCCGGTTCGACAATGTACCCGATGCGTCTGTTGATCAGTCAGCGGCGGGTCGCAAGCACATCGCGCACTTCGACCTGCTGCCGAGCGAGCTCAGCGGCGGAGAACGGCAGCGTGTCGGCCAACACCAGCGCCTGCGCGAAGCGCGCGCCCTCGAGCACCGAGCGCTGCTTGCTGAACTGCGCGGTGCGCAAGTCGGCTCCGGCGAACGCGGTGCCGAAGAGGCAGGCGTTGCGCACGTTCGCTCCGGCGAGCGAGGCGTTGGTGAAGGTGGCGTGCTCGAGGTGCGCCCCCACGAGGCGCGCTTCCGACATCGACGCCTTGTCGAGCTGCGCGCCGGTCATCACCGCGTCGGTCAGGTCAGCGCGAGCGAACGACGCGCCGTCGAGCTTGGCGCCCTTGAACGACGCCTTCTTGAGCGAGGTGCCCTCGAACCGCGCGCCGCGCAGGTCCCAGTTCTGGAAGTTCTCGCCGTCGAGCGTGAGGCCCGAGAGGTCGCCGCACGGCCCACGCACGCCGATGTTGAAGCCGTGCTCACCCGCGGCGTTGGTGCACGTGCCGGTCGACGCGTCGTACGAGAACTGCGCGAAGGCGGGAGCGGCGACGACGGCGAGAAGGGCGGCCAGGACGTTCGTGTTCATGCAGACCCCTTGTGCACCGGGTCTGCCAACGCCGATCTGACGACTGTCGGGAACGCAACTCGCTGAAAGATCGAACCCGCCGTGGTGTCACAGCGGGTGTCACGAGCTCAGGAGTGACGGTGTGTCACCGCGGGCACGGAGTCGCGTCGGGAGAACCAAACCCCAGCTCGCAGATCTCCTTCCGCACCGCGTCGAGCTGCTCCTTCTTGCGTCCCGCTTTGCGCTTCTCGAGGAACTGCCACTTCAGTTCTTCGCTGCGCTGCTTGTCACTGCCCACCATGCGGGTCAGGTTTTCTTCCTGGTCGGCGATGGCCTTCTCGGGCTGGCCCAGGCATTCCCACACCCGCGCGCGCAGAGCGAAGTCACTGGCCAGCGAGCGCTTCAAGTGGGGCGCGCCCGTCAGCCGCGTGTCGATCAACGCCGTGAGGATGGTCTCTGCACGCCCGCACTCGCCGTTGTTGAGCAGCGCGCTCGCGAGGTTGTGACGCGAGAGCAGCGTCTCGGGGTGCGCGTCGCCCAGCTCGTCGGCCGATTGCTTCACCAGCTTCTCGAACCCGGGCACCTGCAACGAGACGTCTCCCGAGAGCAGCAGGTTGTTCTCCGCGCGCAGCACCGACGGGTCACTCGCGTCGCGGCTCTGCAACAACAGCGTCTTCAGTTCCTGGTACTTGGCGTGCGCGTCGCCGAGCTTGTTCTTCGCGAACTCGAAGGTGCCCTGCGCGTTGAGCAACGGCGCGCGAAGCAGCGGCGGCGAACCGAGCCGCGCGACCAGCGCCGAGGCGTGCTTCTCGGCGGCCTCCGCAGCCGGAATTTCCTCGCGGTTGGCGTGAAACGAGATGAGCGAGATGTACCCCATCGCTCGCAGCTCATCGTTGCCCACCGCTTCGGCGGCGTAGATGGCCGTGGTGAGGAACTCGTCTGACTCGCCCTTGAGCGCCTCGGCGCGCAGCTGCGCCGCGAGCATCATCGCCTCGGCCTTCACGCGCGGCGCACCATCGGCGGCTGTCGCCACGGTCGAGGCCTTCAGGCGCGCTTCGTCGGTTTTCCCCTCGGCACGCAGCACGAACGCCGGTGCGAGCTGGACGCGCAGCGCGCGCTCCTCGTCGGTCTCCTCGGCGTCGGCGGCCAGCACCGTTGCGCGTTGACACGCCTCGACGGGCTTGAGCTCGCGCGCGAGCGTGTGGAGCACGTCGCGCACCAGCGTCGGCTCGGTCGTCGTCGCGAGGTAGTCGGTGATGGAGCCGAGCGTCACGCGCCGCACTTCCAGACACGCCTGCGTGCTGCGCTGCGCCGCCGGCTCGGTGATGGAGCACGCCTTCACCGACGCCTGCTGCCACGCGGCCACCTGCGGCTCGATGCGCTGACGCACGCGTTCGAAGGTCTGCGTGCCCTGAGTGCCGGCGAGCGCGGTGAAGTTCTTCTGCACGCGGTCGGCACGAGCGGGAGACCAGAGCGCTCCCGCCTGCGTGGTGATGCGCTCGGTGCATTCGCGCAGCGCACGCTCGGCCGGCGTCTCCGACGAGCGGTAGATGACGCCGGCCGTCGCCAGCGCAGTGAACCCGGTGACCAGCAGCAGGTTGCGCCACATCGCTCGGCGGCGCACCTCGGGCGTGTATTCGAGGTCGGAGATGAGCGCTTCCATCGACTCGTAGCGGTGCGCCGGGTCGCGCTGGAGCCCCTTCGAGATGATGCGCCGCAGCCACGTGGGCATCTCGGGCGGGTACTGCACCTCTCCGCCGCGCTCGGTGACGTGCTGCCTCGTCAGCGCCCAGAAGAGCGAGACGCAGAACGCGTACTGGTCGCTGTGGGCGCTCGGTGGTTTGCCGGCGAAAATCTCGGGCGCCATGTAGCGGCGCGTGCCCGAGGTGCTGACGTCCGAGTCACTCGCCGGCCGAGCGAGCCCGAAGTCAGCCACCGCCGCGGTGCCGTTCTCGCGCAGCAGGATGTTGTCGGGCTTGAAGTCGCGGTGCACCAGCTGCCTCTCGTGAATCGCGGCGAGCCCGCGCGCAGCCTGCGTGAAGCGCTCGACGACCTCGGCGTTGGTGCGCGGCCGCGCGGTGACCCAGCGGGTGACCGAGCCACCGGGCAGGTATTCCATCGCGACGTACACCTGGTCGCGCCACGTCTTCGCTTCGTAGATGGTGACGACGTTGGGGTGCGCCACCAGCGCGCTCGCGCGGGCCTCGGTGAGCAGCACCACATTTTCGGCGGCGCCGCCGTGCAGCAACTTGAGCGCGACGGTGCGTTGCAGCTCGGGGTCTTCGGCTTCGTAGACCACGCCCTGACCGCCGCGGCCGAGCTCGCGCACCGCGCGGAAGGCACCAATCGCCATCGGAAAGGTCTCCGCCACACGGAGCCGCGGCTTCGAGCGCTTTGCGCCGTCGCTCGAGTCACGCGAAGTGTCGGTGTCAGCCACGAGTGAATGCTCCCGTCCCACGACGAGCGGCTTCGCAAGCGACATGCCACGTGGACGCACCGCGAGCGCTTCGCCCTGATTCGCAGCGCTCGTGAGGTGACACAGCGGCTCGGTGTGACACGCGCTCGACAGCGTACGCGATGCAACGAATTGGCGCGTTTGCCGAGCGCGAATTCATCTGCACACAGCAAGACGACTGCTGGCGCGCGATTTGGATACGGTGACACACGTGACATCTGAAACGCAGAGCGAGAGCCGGATTGTCGGGGGAAATCCGCGCCACAGTCCGGGCGCGCTCCTGTTGTTTTCCGTCGACCAGGCGCAGTTCGCACGCATCGAATTGCCGGCCGAGGGCGCGACGTGGGAGCGCGGAAATCTGTCCGGCATTCGCGTGTCGGACTCGCGCATGTCGCGGCCGCACCTGCGCATCAAGTGGTTCGGCGGGCAGTTCGTGCTCGAGGATTTGGGGAGCACCAACGGCTCGTTCTTGAACGGCGTGCGCTTCACGGGAGTGCAGGGCGCTCGCTCGGGCGACATCGTGCGCATGGGCCGCACCATCGTGCAGCTGCAAGACGACGTTCATCTCTCGCGCGCGTACGTCGAGCGCGAAGCGACGGCGGAAGGAAAGACGCTCATCATCGGCCCGCACGTGCGCGCCATGCTCGACCGCGCCGCCGACGCGCGCGCGCGCGGCCGCACGCTGCTCATCGGCGGTGAGAACGGCACCGGCAAGGAGCTCATCGCGCAGCACTTCCACCGCTCGTCGGCGAAGAAGGGCCCGCTCATCGTCGTGAACTGCGCGAACCTCTCGCCCACCACGGCTGACGCGCAGCTCTTCGGCGCGCGCAAGGGCGTGTTCACCGACGTGAAGGAACGCATCGGTCTGGTCGGAGCGGCCGACGGCGGCGTGCTGTACCTCGACGAAGTCGTGGAGCTCGACCTCGCGGTGCAGGCCAAGCTGCTGCGCGTGCTGGAGCAGGGCGAGTACACGGTGAACGGCGACAACACCGTGTCGAAGGTGCAGGTCTCGTTCGTCACCGCTTCGCACCAGTCGTTGCCCAAGCGCGTGACCGAGGGCCGCTTCCGGCAGGACCTCTATTTCCGTCTGAAGCAGGAAGAGGCCTCGCTGCTGCCGTTGCGCGAGCGGCGTGAAGAGATTCCGTGGCTGATGGCGCTGGAGATGGACCAGACGGTGCTCCACCACACGCTCGTCGAGCAGGCGCTGCTGCGCTTCTGGCCTGGAAATCTGCGTGAGCTGCGCAGCGCGGTGAACGCCGCGGTCGCGCGTGCGTTCTCGCGTCACGCCGAAGAAGTACAGCGCGCGAAGGAAGCGGGCGAAGAGCCGCCCGAGGTCGTCACCGTGCGCGACCTCGACCTCGCTGAAGACGCCGGCCGTGAGTTGGGGCCGCAGCCCGACCCGTCGTGTCCTCCGCCGGTGGCCGTGGCGCGCAAGTCGAGTGGCTCGAGCGGCTCGCTGCCCGCGGCGCCGAAGCGTGAAGCGCCGGGCGCAAAGCTGACTGCCGAGCAGCTGCTCGCCGCGCTCGAGGCCCATGCCTGGAACATCAAGCGCACCGCCGAGCACCTCGGGCTGCAGCGCACGCAGCTCTACCGGGAGATTCGGAAGCACAACCTCAAGAAGCCGCCCTCGGCGCCCGGCTCGACCCTTGCTGAAGACGAGGACGACGACGAGTCCGACTCGGACGACGCAGATGATTTGGACTCCGACTCCGACGAGTTGAGAGGTCCGCCCGACGGCGCGCCGAAGCCGAAGTGACGGTGTCACCAGCGGTGTGTCACTCGTCGTGTGTCACCGCGTGACACGCCCAACTCACTGATTTTGGTTCGAGCGCCGCGGCTGATCCGCCGTGGCATGCGTCGCGCACCTGCGGTCCCCACTTCGATTTTCTTCTCCAGGGGGACCCATGCAGAACGTGATGAAGGTGGTTGGGCTGATGGCAGCGGTCGCACTCGCCGGCTGCAGTGAGATGCCGGGAATGGACGGCGGCACCGGGGGAGGCAGCTCGACCGGCGGAGGGGCGGCCACGGGTGGAGGCGGCGCGACGGGCGGTGGCGGCGCGACGGGTGGTGGAGGCGCGACGGGCGGCGGCGCGGCGACGGGCGGCGGTGGCGGCGCGACGGGCGGCGGCGGTGGAGCGACGGGCGGCGGCGGCGGAACGGTCGACGCGGGCATCGACGCCGGAGTCGACGCGGGCCTCATCATCATCGGCGGAGCTGACTGGACCGCGGCGCTGACGACCTCTCCGCTTCCCGCGGTTCCTCCCGACTTGAGCAACGCCTACGCCGACAGCGCCGACGCGGCGGTGCTCGGCCAGCGCTTCTATTTCGAGAGCTCGTACAGCGGCCCGCTCGCGGTGGGCACCGATGGCGGCAACGGCTCGCTCGGCGACGCCGGCGTGCGCGGGCTGGTCTCGTGCTTCTCGTGCCACTCGGGCCCCGTGATGCTCACCGACGTTCGCTCGGTGCCGAACAACGTCTCGCTCGGAACGAACTACGGCCCGCGCAACGCGCTGGGCGTGGCGAACTCGAGCTTCCACACGTGGACCAACTGGGGCGGTCGCTTCGACTCGCAGTGGTCGCTGCCGCTCGCGGTCGCGGAGAACGTGAACATCATGGCCAGCACGCGCCTCGAGGTGGTGCACATGATTTGGAACAAGTACCGCGCGCAGTACGACGCGACGTTCCCCGTGCCGCTCGACCCGGCGCTCGACCCGTCTGCCGCCGACGCCGCGCGCTTCCCGCCGGTGGGCAAGCCCAAGGCGAGCGCCGCTGACCCCGACGGTCCGTGGGAGCTGATGACCGCCACCGATCGCGCCATCGTCAATCGCATCTACGCCAACTTCGGCAAGGCCATCGCCGCGTACGTCCGCAAGAACGTCAGCCGCGACGCGCCGTGGGACCAGTTCATCGCCGGTGACGTGGGCGCCATCAGCTTGAGCGCGCAGCGCGGCTTCCTGGTGTTCAAGAACAAGGGCAACTGCATGGGCTGCCACTCCGGCCCGCTGTTCAGCGACAAGAGCTTCCACAACCTCGGCGTGTCGCAGACCGGCGCGCACGTGCCCGCCACCGACAACGGCCGCTTCGCCGACGTGACGCCGCTGCTCTCGAGCGCGTTCAACTCCGCCGGTGCGTACAGCGATGATCCCGATGGTGGCCGGCTCACTGGTCTCGTGGCGAGCGACTCGATGCGCGGTCAGTTCCGCACGCCGACGCTGCGTGGCCTCACCACCAGCGGGCCGTACATGCACGCCGGTCAGTTCACGACGCTGGAAGCGGTGGTCGACTTCTACAACCAGGGCGGTGGCATCTCGGTCGACGGCGGCACGCTCGACGCGCAGTTGATGCCGCTGGGCCTCACGGCGCAGGAGAAGACCGACCTCATCGAGTTCCTGCACACGCTCGATGGCGCTCCGGTCGACGCGGCGCTGCTGGTGAACACCGCGGCCCCCTGAAGAAGAAACCTCCCTCTCCCCCGAAAGGGGAGAGGGTCGGGGAGAGGGCCCTTCAGATTTTCCGAGCGACGCCAAAGACGACGGCCCCAACGACCGCCACCACGCAAGCCTGAATCGAAGCACGCATCGCGGTCTCACCACCCGCCAGCAACACGCACCCGGCCACGACGAGCGCGCTCACCGCACTGCTCGCCGCGAGCCGCACGAAGATGAACTTCGGCTCACGCGCAGGCCACAGTTTCTGCGCGGCGAGCATGGCGAACACGGTGAACAAGCACAGCGGCACGTAGACCCAGGTGAAGTCGTCGGTGGGGTGCTCCGCCAGAAAGTTCGAAGCACGCGGAGGCACCAGCGCCATCACCCACGCCGTCACCGCCATGCACGTCAGCCCGTCGTCGATTTCGGGCCCGGGCTTCCCGTCGTTGGCGATGGTGCGCAGCGCGAGCATCGTCCACAGCAAGCCTGTCGTGAACGTGCAACCCAGAAGCAACGTGACGCCGCCGCTGCCTTGCTCCGTCGCGAAGCGCCCGCTCAAGAAGCCCAGGTGAAACACGCCGACCACCACGGCGACCGCGAGGCTCTCGCCGGCGCGTTTGGTCTCGTCGCGCATGTCTTCAGAGCCCCTCGACGCGCGCGGGCCCGAGCAGGTCCATCTGACCGCGCACCCACGCCGCGCGCTCGAGCGCCTTGGTGTTGAGCGCGTTCACGTGACGCGACTTGGGAGCAGGCAGCACCACCACCAGCTCCGATGCCTCGTACGGCGTGATGGACGCCGCTGCTTTCCCGAAGAACTTCCGACTGGCCATCTCGACGCCGTACACGCCGTCTCCATACTCCGCGATGTTGAGGTGCACCTCGATGATGCGCGCCTTGCTCCACAAGAGTTCGATGAGCACCGTGAAGTACGCCTCGAGTCCCTTGCGCACCCAGCTTCGCGCGGGCCACAGAAAGAGGTTCTTCGCGACCTGCTGCGTGAGCGTCGAGCCGCCGCGCTTGCTCTTGCCGTCGAGGCGATCTTCGAGCGCGTCTTCCATCGCTTCCCAGTCGAAGCCGTGGTGCTCGAGGAACTTGCCGTCTTCGGCGGCGACCAGCGCGCGCACCAGGTGCGGCGAGATGCGGCTGCGCGGAACGAAGTGGTACTGGAGCACGAACTTCGAATCACCCGCGCGCTCGGCCGCGAGACGGCGCTGAAACATGAACGCCGAGGTCGGCGGATCGACCCACCGCAGCAGCAACACCGGAGTGACGGTCACCACCAGCCAGCCGATGAGCAACCGCACGGCCCAGCGACCCCACTGCGTGACGCGCGCGCTTCCCTTTCGGGGAGCGCTTACTTTTCGACCGGCTTTCCGCTGCTGTTCCACGCGAGCATCCCACCGACCAGATTCATCGCCTTGCTGAAGCCCGCGCGCGTCATCGCCGCGGCCACGTTCGCCGAGCGACCACCGCTCTTGCACACGAACAACAGCGGCTCGTCCTTCTTCCAGTCGGCTGCCTTCGCCATCACCGAGTTCATCGGCACCAGCTCGGAGCCGGCGATGTGCGCCAGCTCGCCGACGTATTCATGCGGCTCGCGTACGTCGATCAACCGATAGCCGCTCACCGGCAGCTTCACGTCGTCGATCGACACATCTCGATGGCCTGCGGGGTTGGGTTTCGCGGAGTCGTAGAGCGCCATGATTTGAATCGGAACTGCCACACGTTCGTTCCTAAAGCCATGACCCGAATCACCGTGGCCGTGGCGTTGACTCTCTCTTTGTTCGCGAGCGCGCAGCCGCGCGGCCGGGGCAATCACCAGTGGGGCCGCGGTCCTGATCTCTGGCACCCGGATCGCGTGGGAAATCTCCTCGCGCTGCAGCAGCTGTGCACCAGCTCGTTCTATTACGCGTCGCAGGCCGACCAGTGCGTGCGCACGCTGAGCGCGATGCCGTTCGACGCGAGCGCGACGGTGAAGGCCTGCTCGAGCGCCGTCTATTACGACTCCGACAAGTTGAAGTGCCTCGAGACGGTCGCGAGCTCGCGGGTCGATCTCAGTGCCACCGTCACCGCGTGCGATGCCTCGCAGTACTACGACAGCGACGTGCTCAAGTGCGTGCAGCTCGCCAGCGACGCGCGGCGCGACCTGAGCGACGTGGTGCGGTCGTGCGAGTCGGCCATGTATTACGACTCCGACGTGCGCAAGTGCGTGGAGACGGTGGCGCGCGCGCCGTCGTGTCATGCCTCGGTCGCGGCGCAGGTCGTCACCGCGTGTGATCAGGCGATGTATTACGACTCCGACGCGATGAAGTGCGTGGAGCAGGCGCTGCCCCTGGGAGAGCGCGCCGCCGAGGTGGTTCGCTTCTGCGACCAGACCCGGCCGTATGACTCGCAGGCGCTCTCGTGCATTGGCGCGTTCAACGGCTGATCTTCAAGTTCGACAGGCGGCGCTCGGAGGGTAAGGTGGCGCCGCAATGTCCGATTCCAAGCCGGTCTCGATGCCTCCACATCTGTGGGAGGCGCTGGATTTGATGTCTGCCGAGATGGGTGTCCCCCCGGATGCGCTCGTCGGGCAGGCAGTGTTCATGCTCGCGCGCCTCAACGGGTACGTCGTCGCCGGCAAGGCGATGAATGGTGGCTCCCCTGCTGCTGCTGCCGCTCCGTCGCCACGCGCTGCTGCTGCTCCGCCTCCCGCCGCGCCGGTTCGCGCGCAGCCGCCGGGCATGAAGGCGCGTCAGCCGCCTCCGCCCGAGCCTGAGCCCGAGCCCGAGCCCGAGCCGGACCTGCCCGCGGAAGACGAAGGCAACCCGTTCGACGCGCAGCCCGAGCAGAACTACGACGACCCGCCTCCGGAAGAGAACTACGACGAGCCGGAACCCGAGCCCGAGCCGGAGCCCGCTCCGCCGCCGCCGCGTGCCGGTGGAGGAAAGCTCAGCCTCACGTTGATCGTCGCCGGGCGTGACCCGTTCAAGATGACGGGCGACGTGTTCACCATCGGTCGCGGCAAGTCGTGCGAGTTCGTGATCGACAGCAATAGGGTGTCACGCGAGCACGTGCGCATCGTCCGCGAGGGCGGCGACTTCGTGCTCGAAGATCTCAACTCCAGCAACGGCACCTTCTTCGGTCCGTCGAAGGAGAAGATCAGCAAGCGGAAGATCAAAGACGGCGACGAGTTCACGCTCGGCACCGAGAAGATCAAGTTCCAGATCCGCAAGTGAAGTCGGTGCGCGCGCTCGCTCTCGCCGTGGTCTTCGCGGCGAGCGGCTGCGGGCTCGCACCGCAATGTTCCACCCGAGCGCTCGACGTGTCCGAGGTGTGCGCCGACGGAGGCGTGCTCGCGGCCAACACCGCGCTCACCGTGCAGGTGCGCGAGAGCTGCGGCTCGGCGTGCGGCAAGAACACCATGTTCGCGTGCAACGGCGTGTTGAGCGGGTCGGTCATCACGCTCGCTCCGACCATTTCCGAGTGCGTCGACCCGATGACGGCGTGCCCGGCGGTGTGTCGCATCAGCGCGGTCGATTGCGCGATTCCTGCGCTCGCCGCGGGCACGTACACGTTGAGCGGTACCGGCTTCACGTCGCAGCAGCTGGTGATCAGCGCGAGCGCGACGGCTTCGGCCTGCCGCTTCTGAAGAAGAAGGGATCAGCCGGTCTGCGATGCGAGCACGAGCTCCAGCGCCGAACGCGCCGCGTCTGCGACACTGACTTGCTTCACTTCCGCGCGGCACGCATCGGCGACGCACTCGAAGGTCTCGTCGTGGAACGTGAGCAGGTAGTGCACACATGAATCCCACGCATGCGGCGAGTACTGGGGATGCACGGCGTTCATCTGCCGCAGCTTCGTAATCCACGACGAGTTGACGACGGTGTGCGCGCGGTACGGCCCGAGACCCTTGCCGTGCAGGTGGTGGCCGGCGAGCACTTCGTCGTGCGGTGAACCCGAGCGCAGCGCCAACACGCGCTCGAAACGCAGCACCACCACGCCAGGACTCGTCGAGCCCGCCGCGCGCACCGAGCCACCGTCCCACTTCGGGTCGGCGTCGTCCTTCGCGGCGTAGACCAGCACCACGCCCCCGCTGCCCGAGAGAATCGTCGGCACCGGCGCGCCACGATTCCACGCGGGAATGTCTCCGCAACGCTGCGCGCACTCGAGACCGTCGGCCAACGCCACATCACGCTCGAAGTCGAAGAGGTCTTCTTCCGCCGCTCGCAGCTCGGCCCACGACTCCGCACGATTCACTTGTTGGGCGGTGTCGCGAGCGCGCTCGAAGCGCTCACGCGCGGCGTTCAATTTCGCCAGCAGGGCATTGGTGGCCACGTCCCAGACAACTTACTGCCGCGCGGGGTTGTTCGCGTCGCTCGACTTCTCGCCCCACGTGCGCCGGTTCGCGGTGAGACGGTCGGCGACCAACGCGAGGTCGAGGTCGGTGAGCAGGCCGAGGAACATGCCGTCGCGCACCACCGCTACGTACGAGACGTTCTTCTCCATCATCAACTGGCGCGCAGCCTCGAGCCGTTCGTTGGGCCGAATCGAAGGCACGTCGCGCACCATCGCTCCGGCGACGTAGCCGTAGGCACCTTCGCGTCGCGCCGCATCGAGCAGCGCCTTGCGCGTCACCACGCCCACCACGCGATTGGAGTGCTCCACGGCGAACGCGTCCCAGTGGGTCATGGTCAACACGCGCATCGCTTCGCCGAGCGTGGTGTTGGGCGTCAGTCGCGGCGCGTAGGGATTGATGGCGTCACCCGCTTCGATGCCGTCGAGCACGTGCGCGATTTGCTGCTGGCGCACTTCGTCGCCCGCGCCGATGAACACGATGATGGCGGTGATGACGAGCAGAGGCGCGAAGAAGACGCCCACGCCGAGCAGGCCGACGGCGAGCACGCGCGCAATCCACGCGGAGATGCGTGTCGCGCGCGCGGGACCCATCACCGACGACAGCACCGCGCGCAGCACGCGACCGCCGTCCATCGGGAGCGCGGGGACCATGTTGAACAGCGCCAGTGCGGCGTTCGACGAGACGAGCAACGCCGTGAGCGTCAGGAGCGTCGGCTGCTGCGAATAGGCGTTCGCCATCGCTTCCAGCAGCGCTTCGGAGCCGAACCACCAGGCGCCGAGCGCTCCGAGCACCACCACCAACAACACGTTCACCGCCGGGCCCGCGAGCGCGACGAGAAATTCCTGCGCCGGCGTGCGGGGGCGGGCGGTGAGCCGCGCGACGCCTCCGATGGGGTACAGCGTGATGTCCTTCACCGGAATCTTGAAGGCCAGCGCGACCAGCGAGTGACCCAGCTCGTGCAGCAGCACCGAGCCGAAGGTCAGGAGCATCAGGAGCGCTCCGAAGAGCGCGCCGTCGACGCCGAAGGCCCGCCACTGCACCGCGCCCAGGACCACCACGAGCAGGAAGGTCGCGTGGATCTTCAGCTCGATGCCGGCGATGCGCGCGAAGGACCAGCTCCACATGGGTGGGAGCTAACCACCGGCGCATGGGATTGCTTCCCGGCTTCAGCCCTTGCGGTAGTTCGCCATGATGTTGCGCACGTAGGTCTGCGTCTCGCGGAACGGGGGGATGCCGCGGTACTTGATCACGTTGCCAGGGCCCGCGTTGTAACCAGCCAGCGCGCGGGGAACGTCGCCCTTGAACATCTTCAGCATGCGCGCGAGGTACTTGGTGCCGCCTTCGATGCTCTGGCGCGGGTCGAGCGGGTTCTTCACGCCCAGCTCACGCGCGGTGCCCGGCATCAGCTGCATCAACCCGCGCGCGCCGACCGACGAGCCCGCGTTGGGGTTGAACTTCGACTCCTGATCGATGACCGACTTGATGAGGCGCGCCGGCACTCCGTACTTCGCCGACATCTCGCGAATGATGGAGTCGTACTTGTCGCTCTTGAAGCCGGTGAGGTTGTTGCTGCCCTGCACGCTGCTGGTGGTGGTCGTGCTGCTGGTGCTGGTCGTCGGCTTGCTCGAGGTGGTGGGCTTGCTCGAGGTGGTCGACGAGGTCTGGTTCGACGCTCCGGTGCGCGGGCCTTCGTAGACGAAGTACTCGGGCTGCTTGCTGCCGAAGCCCTGACGCACGGTGCCCTTGTTGAAGTTGGTGCCACCGGCCTGCGCCATCGTCGGAGAGCCGTTCTTCAGCTCGCCGGGACGAATCATGCCGATGTGGCCGTGCACGCCGCCGGGGTTCTTCCACGTCGCGACCGTCGGCTTGCCCTGGTTCGCGAGCTGCTGCGCTTCGGCGGCCGACACCTTGCGCCAGCCGTTCTTCGCGCCCTGCTGGTTGAACCAGGTGTTCATGCCGTTCGCCATGCCCGTGGGGTACTTGCCCTGCGGCACGCCGAGGTTCTTCAGCGCGTCCTGCGCGAACTGGTTGCAGTGCGTGGTGCGGTTGCCCTTGGGGCCCGTCGGCAGGTACTTCGGGTTGCTCTCGACGTTCAGCTGATCGAGCACCTGGTTGAGACGCTGCGGGCCGCTGCCGCCGGTGGTGTTGTTGGTGTTCGCCACCGTGCTGGTGGGGAAGGTCTGCGTGGTCGGCGAGCTGCGCGTCGGAGCGGTCGTCGGCAACGGCGAGTTCTCCCAGCCGCCACCCGCGCCGCCGCCACCGAAGTCACCACCGTCCGCGAACGGGCCCGACTGCGGAGCGCGCAGCACCGGCGCCGACTCGAAGCCATCGTCGTTGCCCGAGCCCCCGATGTACTTCGCGATGTCGTCGATGGCCTTGTTCATCGCCGACTCGAGGCCCTGCACGAGGGCGTCGACGAACGCGTCGACCAGCGCGTCGACGACCGGCTCCAGGACCTTCTCGAACATCGGCGCCTTGCTGGCGATGACGCTCTCGCTGGCCTGGTTCGCGGAGAGGTTGGAGATGGAAGAGAACTGCGAGGCGCTGCGGTTCGAGATGGTGTCCATGTCCGGAGGACGGAGCCCCGTTCGCGATCGTGCGGGCGAATTTCCGGGGCATTTTCTTTCTTTGGAATTCAGGGGTTAGGCCCGCACGGTCGGGCGACGGCCTTCGTCCTCGGTGGTGATGAACCCCATCCTCGAGCCGAAAGAGTCGTGGCGTTGTCAGTCCCTCCCGGCGTGGCGAAGGCAGCGCGCCACGCCGCACCTGCACCCGCGGTTGGTGCGCAGCAGAGAAGTGGTGAACGAAGCGTGCGCCTGCATCGAGCGCTCGTGGCAGCACGGCTTTCGCGACACGCGCTTCGTCGATCTTCGTCACGTGGTGCGCACGCTGCCGCTCATCGTGCAGTGCGCGGTGCGGGTGCACGACAAGAGAGAGGGCCAGGCGATGGTGCTCGGTCTCGATCTTCCCGGCACGAGCGGGCGCGTCGAGCGGCACACCGTGTTGATCGCGCGATGCCAGCAGTGCGTGCTGCTCTTCTCTCCACGCGGCGCGCTCGATGCGGCGGGAAATCTGTGCGCCGGCCAGGTCATCGACTGGGACGACAAGCCGCACGAGCACGACTGGTACTGAGTTGGGCGATGGCCAATGCAATTCCACGGTGCGAGGGAACTGGGCGGCACGCTGAAGTGTGCTTTCCTCACCTTGCTGCGCATGCCAGTGGACCGCGATCAGACCAACGCCAACATCCCCGCCCCCGGAGCGACGGCGGAGCTCCCCGTGCTTCGTGACGCGCACCTCGAGGAATCGGAGTTCATCGAGTTTTCGCATCACTTGATGAGCCCCGAAGAGCGTCAGGCGGCGGTGCGCCACCTCGACTCGTGCACGCGCTGCCGTGAGGTGCTGGCCGAGCTGCATCGCGACTCCGACGGGAGCGGCTCGACCAAGCTCACCGACCCGATGTTGGGCCGCACGCTCGGCGAGTACCGCGTCGAAGAAGCGCTCTCGCGCGGAGGAATGGGAGCGGTGTACCGCGGCGTGCAGCCGATGATCGGCAAGAAGGTCGCCATCAAGGTGCTGCTGCCCGAGGCCGCTGATGATCCTGATCAGATGGACCGCTTGCTCGCCGAAGCGCGCGCGGTGAACGCCATCCGCCACCCGAACATCATCGACATCTTCAGCTTCGGGTCACTGCCTGATGGGAAGCACTACTTCATCATGGCGCTCCTCGACGGCTTGCCGCTCAACGAGCTGCAGCGCGAGAAGGGCAAGCTCACGCCCGGCGAGGTGATGACCATTCTCGAGCAATCGATGTCGGCGCTCGGAGCCGCGCACGCTGCCGGTGTCATTCACCGCGACTTGAAGCCGGCGAACCTGTTCGTCACCACGCTGCCTGATCATTCGTGGCACGTGACGGTGCTCGACTTCGGGCTCGCCAAGCGGCTCGGCGCGTCGTCGTCGACGTCGCCGAACCTGGTGATGGGAACTCCGGGCTTCATGGCGCCCGAGCAGATTCGCGGCCAGAAGCTGAGCCACAAGGTCGACCTGTATGCGATGGGCGTCGTGGCGTGGGTGCTGCTCACGGGGCAGGAGCCGTTCACCGCCAATTCCTTCGTCGACTTGATGGTGAAGCACCTCGAGGAGCCGCTGCCGCCGCTCGCGCGTCTGGTGCCCGATTGTCCGCCGGGGCTCGTCACGCTGATCGAGCGGTTGCTCGCCAAGCGGCCCGACGCGCGGCCGAACTCTGCGCTCGAGGTGCAGCAGGAACTTCAGCGGCTGCGCAAGGACAAGGACTTCGCGGGCCGAGAGACGATGAAGCAGCAGCCGCCTCCGGTGGTGTCGCTGGAGTCGCTGCAGAAGCCGCACGTGCGCCAGCAGGTCGTCACCGTGCCCGCGGGTCGTGATGCTGTCGAGAAGCAGCCGCTCGAGAAGACCGTGAAGCGCGACGAGACGCCGCGCGCGGTGGCGCAGGCTCCGGTCGCGACGCGCGTGATGCGCAAGACCACCGGGCCGGCGCCGAGCCACGAGCCTGATGAGCAGATTCGCGAGACGGCGGTGAGCGCTCCGTCGCTCGAGGGTCCGGCGGTGAGTGACCCGGGGCTCGCGCCCGTCGAGGAACCGAAGAGCAGCTCGCTGGTGCCGATCATCGCCAGCGTCGCCGTGGTGCTGTTGCTCGGGCTCGGCTCGTTCGCGGTGTGGAAGTGGAGGCAGCCCGATGTTCTGCCGCCGACCAGCGACGTGCCGGTCGATGACGCGCCACAGGTCGACGAGGTGCCTCCGCAGCCGGACGTGGTGGCGAAGCCCGACGTGCCGGTGAACCCCGACACGACGGCCAAGCCGGACCAACCGGTGAAGCCTGACCAGCTCGCGAAGCCTGATCAGCCGGTGAAGACTGATCAGACTGCGAAGCCTGATCAGCCCGTGAAGCCCGACGTGGTCGCGAAGCCCGACGCTCCGGTGAAGCCCGACGTGCCGAAGACGAACGTGCCCGTGAAGCCGCGCGGCCCGACCGCTGAGTCGGTGCAGGACCGCATCGAGAAGGCGCGTGTGGCGGCCGGAACCATCGAGCCTGCGGCGGTGCGGCGCATCGTGGGCACCGAGTTGAGCGCGCTGGAAGGCCGGCTGCGGAAGAAGGAAAATCCGCGCGCGGTGTCCGACGACCTCGATAGTCTGGTGCGGCAGTACAAGCTCAAATGATCTCCGCCCTCGCTGCTCTGATTCTGGCTGCTCCTTCGAGCGGTCTCGCCGTGTCGGTGCAGATCGGCAAGCCGCCGGCTCCGCTGAGCACGTGGTTCGACCCGATCGAAGAAGAGCTGGTCGCGGCGAAGGTCGGCGTGAAGCGGCTGACGTTGGCGTGCGACGGAAAGCGCGAGTGCTTGCTCGAAGGCGGCCGTCGCGCGTCGGTCGGGAGCATCGTCGCGGTGACGCTCTCGCACACGAAGAAGCAGACCACGCTCGATCTCGAGGCGATGCGCGTGAGCGATGGCGTGACGGTCGCGCAGGTGACCTTCACCGTGAATGGCGTGAAGTACGAAGACGCGGCGCGCGCGCAGGTGAAGCGGTTCGCGCAGCAGCTGGCCGAAGCGTTGATCGCCGAGGAAAAGACCGCGAAGACGGTGACCGACGTGCCGGTGCGCGAGCCCGACAACAAGCTGGTGGTGGCTGACGTGAAGCCGAAGATCCGGTTGGTGGGCTGACCACCAAGGTCGAGCCGCGCTCGCGTGTGCCGGCGTACGTGATGGGTGGCGGCGCGGTCGCCAGCGGAGTGGTCAGCGGCATCTTCCTCGGCCTCGCCGCAAGCAAGGACGCGAGCCTGCGCAACACGTCGAACCCCAGTCCGTACACGCGCGCTCAGGCGGAGACGTTGGCCGCTGAAGCGAACGGCGAATACACGGTCTCACTCGCGACGGGCCTGGCCGCTGGAGCGCTCGCCACCGCCGCGATTCTCTGGATCGTCACGGAATAATTCCCCCTCTCCCGCGAGGGAGAGGGTCGGGGTGAGGGTGCCACTGAAGTCCGCCGAGTGCGCGATGTGCTCCGAGCTCGTGGCCGGCAACAGTCGGCCCAGTGAGCTGCAGGTCCACCCTCACCCGAACCCTCTCCCTCGCGGGAGAGGGGCTACTTCCGCGTAACGGCCGACCGGTTGGCCGTGGTGGGCCTCGGAAAAATCCGCGACAGATTCTCAGCGAGCGACGGTCGCATCGCGCGCATCAAGCTGTCGACCTCGCGCAGCTGCAACCCGAGGCGCGAAGCCAGTCGCTTGCGCGTCTCCGCCATCAACGTCTTCTGCGCCTTCTCGAGCCAGCGCATTGCAGTCGTCCGGTGCACTCCGAACGCCGCGCCGACAGCGTCGATCGACAGCCCCTCCACGAAACGCATGCGCAGCCACGTGCGCTCTTCCGACGGCATCGCCTCGAGCGATTCCTTGAACGCCGCGGTGAAGTGTTTGCGATGCGACGCGTGCGCGAGCTTGGCGTCGATGCCGTCCTCGGTGGACGCGGCCTGAAGGAGCGCGTCGTCATCACTCGCGCTCTCTTCTTTGGGCTTGCTGGCGCGCTGCAGGTCGACGCTCACCGAGAGCACCACGGCCTTCAGGTACTGCACCAGCGCGCCGGTGCCGGAATACGCGGCGAGGCGAGGGCGCTCGCCGACGAAGAGCCGCTGCCGCACGCGCTGCAGCACTTCCTCCACGAAGTCGTCATCACCACGTTTGCCGGCGCTGGCCTTCGCCACGCGCTGCAGTCGGCGCTCGACCTCGGTGATGGCCACTGCATCGCCTTCGAGCGCGAGGAAGCACAGCGAGAGGTCTTCGACGTTGAGCAGCTTCCAGCCCGCGCGCGGCGTGCGCGCCTCGAGCCACGCCTCGAAGTCCTTCTGTCTGCGGCCGAGGGTCACCGTCATCGCGAGCGCGCAGCGGAGCACATTTTCGCGCGCACGGGTTTCCTCATGAGTCCACCCTCACCCCGACCCTCTCCCTCGCGGGAGAGGGGGAATTTGATAGATCTCGCCCCCGGTGCGTCGCTCACTCGTCCTTCTCTCGCTCGTCGCTTTCACCGCGCACGCCGAAGGCATCGTCGCCGGAGTGCTCGACGCCACGAACGTGCCCGATGCCTCCGTGAAGCGCCTGCAGCGCGCGACCGAGGTGGCGCTCAAGCAGGTCTGCGGTCTCCCGGTCGGTGAAGGGCCGACGTGGAAGAAGGGCGCTCCGAAGAAGTGCGCCAACGCCGAAGAGTGCGCGCGAGATCTGGCCGGCTCGCTCAACGCGACGGGCGCGGTGCTGCTCGATCTGCGCGCCGTCGACCCGAAAGCCGAGCGCGTCAGCGTCGAGCTCCAGCTGTGGATCGACGGAGAAAAAGTCGGCGCCAAGCGCGGTGAAGGCTCGGTCGACGGCTTCGAGACCGCCATCAAACCCGTGCTCGAGGGTCTGCTTCCCGCGTGGTCGCGCAAGGGCTTCGGCGGGCTGCGCTTCGACTTCGAGTCGGGCGTGGCGGTGAAGGTCGACGGTCGTCTGGTCGGCGGAAAATCAGGCGAGGTCTTCGCCGTCCCCGCCGGAGTGCATCAGGTCGACGTCATCTTCACCGAAGGTCACGCCGTGCTGCAGCGCATGGAAATCGCCGAGGGCGCGCGCGTGAAGGTCGAAGCGCTCTCTCCAGCCGCGGCCGTGTCGGGTCGTGGCCCGCGCGGCACCAGCGCGTTGCGCGGAGTCAGCTACGGCGTCTTCGTCGCCGGCAGCGCAGCCATCGCCGGTGGTCTCATCGCCGGAGCCATCAGCCGCGGCACCGGCGCCGGTCTCACCTCGTGTCAGGGCGACAACCGCAACTGCGCCACCCTCGACGTGGTGCTGGAGCGACAGGCGCAGTCTCAAGCGTCGGCCACCACCGGCAACGTGATGCTCGGCGTCGGCGCGGGCCTCGCCGTCACCGGCGCTGCGCTCTTCCTCATCGACGTCATCGCGAACTGAGTCACCAGCATGCTGCGTGTGTTCGCCATCGGCGTGGTGCTCGGGCTCGCGGCCTCCGCGTGTCTCGAGGGCTGGCCGCTCATCGGCGCGTACAAGTGCGGCAAGGACGACACGTGCCCCGCGGGTTGGGTGTGCGACGACGCCATCTGCTGCCAGCCCGACAGCGAGCTCGGCTGCCCGACGATTCCCACCACCAACAACGGCTGCCGCACCGGCACCGCGGCGCTCTATTACGAAGACCGCGATCTCGACGGAGAGGGCAACGACAAGGTCAGTCGCTACCTCTGCAAGCCTCCGCTCTCGGGCGGTTGGGTGCGCAACCTCGGCGACTGCGACGACACCAGCAAGCTGACGAACCACGACTCGCCCGAGCTCTGCAACGGCAAGGACGACAACTGCAACGGCGACATCGACGAGACGCTGAACCGCACCGACTTCTTCCGCGACCAGGACGGTGACGGCTGGGGCCAGACCGACGCGGGCCGCGCGGCGTGCGTCGCGCCTCCGGGTTACGTCGCTGACGCCGGTGACTGCGCGGTGTTCGACCCGGCTCGCCACCCCGGCGCTCCCGAGCTCTGCAACAACATCGACGACGACTGCGACGGCAACTCCGACCAGGTCGAGACGGTGTTCGCCGACACCGACGACGGGACGACGTCGCGCTTCCCGTGTCAGTCGGCAGGGCAGGGCGTGTGCGGGCCGGGCACGTTCCGCTGCAACACTGCGATGAGCCCGGTGGTGCGCACCTGCGTGAGCAACCGCACGCCCGCGTCGTTCGATCGCTGCGACTCGCTCGACAACGACTGTGATGGTCAGAGCGACGAGTCGCCCGACTGCGCGGGCCCGCCGAATCTGCTCGGGCCCAACCTGACGCGCGAGGTGCGCACCGCGGTCAACCTCACCGTCACGCAGCAGACGACGGGTTGTCAGAAGGGCAACATGACGCCCACCGCTGGCTGGAACGACGCCATGCGCGTGTGGACCGCCAGCACCACCGGAGACAACTACCACCTCTGGTATGTCGAGGCGCCCGGCACGACCACCTGGGACCTCACGCGGCAAAACCTGAAGCTGCGGTTCGCGTTCAACGGCGGTGGCACTCCGGCGAGCGCGTTCGGCAACCCCAACCGCTTCCGCAACCCAGTCATCTATCTGTGCGGGGACCAGGGCTTCGAAATCATCCGTTACGTGCCGGTGACCAACCAGGCGCTCGGTGACACCGGAGGCATCGGCAACTCCATCGACAGCACCTTCGTCCTCTCTTCCGACCCGAACTGGGTGGTGGGGCGCGGCAGCGGCTTCGACACCTCGCGTGTGCGGCGCGTCGAGGTGCTCATCAGCGCGACCGGCCCGTTCACGGTGACGCTCGACCCTGCGACGGGGTTCGTCCGATGAGACACGTGTGGTGGTTGCTCTGTCTCGTCGCCGCGAGCGGCTGTCTCACCGCGTGGGAGACCGGCGGTCCCTGGGGCTGCCCCGACAGCGGCGTGTGCCCGGGCGATTTGGTGTGCGACGACGGCGTGTGCTGCCAACCCGGCGCAGGCGGAAGCCCGGCGTGCCCGACGCTCCCCGGAGAAAACGGCTGCCCCGCGGGCTCGATGCCGGCGTACTTCTTCCGCGATCGCGATGGCGACGGAGCGGGTGACCCCAACGAGTCGCGCACGTTCTGCAAGAAGCCGGTGAAGGAACGCTGGGTGGTCGACGGCGGAGACTGCAACGACTCCGACGTGGGCATCGGCCCCAGCGCGCCCGAGCGGTGCAACGCCATCGACGACAACTGCAACGGTCAGGTCGACGAGGGCCTCAACAACACCGACTACAAACGCGACGTCGACGAAGACGGCTTCGGAGACGACTGCGCGACCTGCACCTTCCGCGCGTGCACGCAGCCGCCCGGGTACGTGCCGCTCGGTGGTGACTGCAACCCCAACGACAAGAACGTGTTCCCCGGCGCGCCCGAGCGGTGCAACGGCATCGACGACAACTGCAACGCGCAGCTCGATGACCCTCCGTTCATCGACGTCGAGAACCCGGGTCTCGATGGCGGCGCGCGCTTCGACTGCGACTCGATGCGGCCGGGCGTGTGCCAGAGCGGCGGCATGCAGTGCGTGTTCTCGTCGACCACCAACGCGTTCGCGCCGGTGTGCGTGGCGCGCAACAACCCGAGCACCGACGTGTGCGGCAACTCGCTCGACGACGACTGCAGCGGAGCGCCCGATGACGCTCCCGGCTGCGGCGGCCCGCGCAACTTCCTGAGCGAGCCCGGAGTCACCATCGGCGCGTTCGCCATCTCACCGTTGCCCGCGTCGATGCCGACCACGTGCTTGAAGGGCATGGGCACGGGCATGGCGTGGCTGTCCCCGGTGTGGATCGGCAGCAAGGACGACCTGCACGTGTGGTGGGCCGAAGCGCCGGCCGGTCAGTTCTGGGACCTCACGACGGCGACGAGCGTGTTCTTCCCGATTCGTGGCTCGCCGGTGAATCAGGCGAACGAGGGAACGTGGGCGACCGAGGCTGCTCCCGTTCCGGCGTTCTCGTTCCCGAACGCGGTGGTCGCGCTGTGCGGCCCGAATGGCAACGTGCTGCGGTACGTGCCGTCGAGCGCGGCGCGGATCACGGGGCAGGCGACGAGCCTGCGCATCGATGTGCCGCTCGCGGGCAGCGCTGACTGGGCGCGCACCGGCAACACCGCGACGTTGAGCAACGTGACGCGCGTGGAGTTGTGGATGTCTCCTCGCCGGCCCGACGCGGGCATCGTGACCTTCAGCAACACGTTCCTCACCGACGCGGGGACGCCCGGGTTTCGTTGAGCAGCGATGAGCGCCTGAGAAGTTGAGGGCGTTGGCGAGCCTGGGCGGCAGGCAGGTGCGGCGGGTTTTTCTCACTGCACGACGCGAGCAGCTCCTCGCTCTCGAGCGAATTGCGCTCACCATCAGCAAAGCTGACAGTGGCGCGCCTTCGACGAGTCCGGAGAATGCCATCAGCAAAGCTGACACTTCGCGACGACGCGGTGGCGAGACGACAAGGTGTCCGGGCTCACTGTCAGCTTTGCTGATGGGAACTTCCGGGTTTCAACGGGACGCGCCACTGTCAGCTTTGCTGAAAGGCCTCCGCACACGAGGACGGTGCAGATCGCGTGGCTGAGGGCGGGGTCGGACGATTATCGGCCAGCCCGCTGGCCCCTTTTCGACCGACCCCTGTCGCAGCCAGAGCAACGCAGCCAGAAATTCGGGCGAGAGCTGCTGAGCACGCTCGAACGAGCCCGTGCTGAGCGCGACCGGGACACACCCACCCTCACTGCTCGAGTTGACCCTGCCCCCGCCGCCGCCGGAGCGCGAAGATCACGCCGAGCATGGCCAGCACGTTCACTCCGCTCGCGGAGCAGCCCTGACACGCCGACACGGCGAACTGAACTGGAGCAGTCGACGTCCCTCCATCGTCCTTCGTGGTCTCGCCGCCGTCCTTCGGGTCGACTCCACCGCCACCGTCGGGCTTGTTGCCTGCGTCGAGCGTCGAGGTGCCCGCGTCGAGTGACGGGTTGCCTCCTCCGTCGACCGCCGGGTCACCGCCGTCGAACGAGCCCGCGTCCCTGATGGTGACTCCGCCGTCGAAGTCGACCGACGCGTCACGCATGATTCCGGCATCGACCGGCGTGGCCGACACGCACTGGTCGTCGAGACAGTCCCAGCCCGGCGGGCAGCCCGAGATGAGCCCCATGCACGCCACGCCGCCGAGGCACTGGCCGTAGTTGCAGACGTTCGTCACGCCGCTCGGCGTCGAGCAGAAATCTCCCACCGTGCACTCGTACGGGTCGCCGACGAGCAGCGAGCTCCCGCCGGGAAAGAGGAACAGCGCGCCGGAGTTCTGCGCCCACGCCGGAGCTCCGACCATGCGGTCTCCGCCAAACGTCACCTTGCTCGAGATGCTCGTACCGAACTCGGTGCCGCTCGCCGTGGTGGACCAGCTCTCGACGCTCGCGTCACCGACCATGCGCACCACGCGGCTCTGCCCCGGGTCACCGACCAGCAGCGCATCGAGCGGCGCGCTGTTGAGGTAGTCGTAGTCGGCGGAGACGGTGCGCCCGAACGGAATGCGCAGCAGCGGCTGGGGCGTGTACTGGTTGATGACCAGCACTTCGCCGCTGTTCATCACCATCGCGGCCTCGAGACCAAAACGCGGGTTGAACTCGCCGAGCGCCACCGGTCCGGCGAACTGCGTTCCGCTCGGCGCGACCCACAGTCCGCGCTGGCTCAACATCGTGCCAGTCCATTCGAAGAGCTGAACGTGGTTGGTGTTGACCACCGCGAAGAGCGAACCGTCGCGGCTCCAGCGTGCCTCGAGTGCCGGCGTCCCCAGCGGGTACCGACCCGCGTCGGCGAACATCAGCTGCGAGTCGGTGCCGAGCGCGAGCACCCACAGTTGCTGCGACGGGTGGCGCTCGATGCTGCGCACGCCCGCGTCACCGATGAGCCGCAGCCAGCCGGAGATGGTCACCAGCTTCCACAAGCCGCTCGGACCGCCCGCGAAGTAGTTGTGCACCGAGCCGTTCTGCGTGCAGCTCAGCGCCACGTTGTCGGGCGGCGAGGGTGCGACGTACAGCAGCGGCGTGCTCTCGAGCCACATCACGCTGGAACCGCTCGAGAGGAATTCCTCGTCGCAATTCACGAGGCGCTCTCCGAGGCGATCGCCTGCGAGGAGACCCGCCTTGTAGGGCGTGTCGAAGGTCTGGTCGCCCGGCAGCGAATCACGCCGGGCGGAAATCGATTCCTGCCCGTCGTCCGGAGCAGGAACGCAGGCCGCGAATGCGCTGGCGAGAATCAGAAACCGCCACGACATTCACGGCACCTTACGCGTTTCACTTCTTCTCGGGAGCAGGCGCCGGCGCAGTCGTCGTCGGAGGCGGAGCCGGCTTTTCCTTCTTCGTGCCCGAGCCCTTCGCGGTCGACGTGGTCGCCGGACCATTGGTCGGCGGCGGCGCAGCTTCACCGGTGGCGGGCGCGGGCGCGGGTGCGGGAGCACCCTGAGCGAAGGCAGGCAACGAGAGCAGCGCGAGCAGCGAGAGGGTCGTGGGCTTCATGAGGGAAAGCTCCTTCAGCTGAGGGGGAATGCGACGCGCGGTTCGACGTGACGCTCGAAAGCGCCATTCACGGACAGAAACTGTAGTGCTTCCGGGGCTCTGTGTATCTTCCTCGCCCATGAGTGAACTTCTCTCGCGCCTCGACGCCTGCACCGCGGTCATTCG
This sequence comes from Archangium sp., assembly GCA_047600485.1. Taxonomy (GTDB): domain Bacteria; phylum Myxococcota; class Myxococcia; order Myxococcales; family Myxococcaceae; genus Archangium_A. The sequence goes on along the minus strand of JASGKS010000001.1, from coordinate 6,217,595 downwards.
CGCGAGGGCTCCGGGGTTTGCTCCGAAGCTGGGCGTCATTCTCGGCAGTGGTCTGGGCGCGTTCGCCGACTCGCTCGAGAAGCCCATCGCCATCGACTACCGCGACCTGCCCGAGTTCCCCACCTCGTCGGTGCACGGCCACGCCGGCCGCCTGGTGCTCGGCTTCCGCGGCAACGTGCCCATCGTCGCGATGCAGGGCCGCGTGCATTTCTACGAAGGCTACGCGCCGTGGCAGGTCGCCTTCCCCGCGCGCGTGTTGTGCCGGCTGGGCGTGAAGCACCTCACGGTGACCAACGCGGCGGGCGGCATCAACGGCAACTTCAAGGTCGGCGACTTGATGGCCATCACGGATCACCTGAACCTCGCGGGCTTCAACCCGCTCGTGGGGCCCAACGTCGAGGCGCTCGGCCCGCGTTTCCCCGACATGAGCCACGCGTACGACCCGGCGCTGCTCGAGACGCTGCGCAAGGTGGGCCGCGACCTGGGAGTCGGTCTGCGTGAAGGCGTGTACGTGGCGCTCTCGGGGCCGAGCTACGAGACGCCCGCCGAGATTCGCATGCTGCGCACGCTGGGCGGAGACGCGGTCGGCATGTCGACCGTCCCGGAAGTCATCGTCGCGTCGCACATGGGCGTGAAGGTGACGGGCATCTCGTGCATCACCAACCTCGCGGCGGGCATCAGCCAGCACAAGCTCTCGCACGACGAGGTCTCGGAGACCGCCAATCAGGTGAAGGGCACGTTCACCACGCTGCTCGGGCGATTCCTCGAGGCGGCGGCGACGCATTTCTAGAAGTTTCAGAAGTTCAGGAGTTCAACGACTCATGGCCGACAAGAAGAAGAAGCAACCCTCAGGTGATGAGCGTCGCGACAGCCCGCGCGTGCCGATGACGTTCCTGGTGCGCGACGTCGGGTTGCGCGACGGAGAGTGGGAAGAGCGTCACGGCGACTTGTCGCTGGGCGGCATCTCGTGGCGCGGCAAGACGGCGCCGCACGGCACCGAGGTCGACGTGCGCTTCCGCCTGCCGCTGGTGCCCAAGGAAGTGCGCGCGCGCGGAGAAATTCTGCGCGTGAAGGCCGCGGGCGTGGGCATCGACTTCCACCTGCGCTTCACCGAGCTCGACGTGCGCAGCGAGCTGGCCATCGCGCGCTTCCTCGACGACTGGCTCGAGCGACAGAAGTGAGTCTGCTCGCTCGGCTCGCGGTGTTCGTCGGGGTCATCGCCGCGGTGGCGCTCGCGGTGCCTGCTCCGCCGTGCGTGTTCGGGAGCCCGCAAGGCTTCACGCTCGAGCCGACCGGCGCGGTGACCGACAACGGGCTCATCGTCGAGAACATCGGCACGCGTCGATACCGGCTCGACAGCGGAGTGGAGTTCTCCGTCGACGTCGGCACGGTGCTCGCCGACGCGCTGCCTTCTTCGAGATGCTCACAGTTGGCGACCAGCGTGACGCTAAACACCAGCAGTCCGTTCGCCGACGACGCGGGTACGCAGGTCTTCATCCTCCGCGCGGTGAACCCATGAGGAGCGCGTTGCTGCTCGCGGTGATGTTCATGGTGCTGGGCACGTGCGCTCCGCCGCCGCCGACCCAACCGTGCGTCTGCGGGCTGCCGGTGACGGTGGCGACCGACCGTGCGTACGAGAACACCGTCGACGGCACGCGCATCGGCTTCAAGCTGCAGACCGGCAGCGTGGTGACCTTCGAGCGCGATGGGCACTCGGTCGCCATCGGCTTTACGACGCGCTGACCGACCGCATCGACCTTCGAGTGCGACGGGCAGGCCGGCGCAGGCGGCTCGACGACTCGTTCACGAAAGCGATTCCGCAAATGATGTGGCTTTTGTGGAACGGCGCGTGAGACCTCCACCTTTCGAGCGCGACGGCACTCGTCGCCATCGGCTCATCGCTGAGTTGGTGCGCCGCGACCTGCGCCGACTGTTCTGCCGGGAACCGCAGAAATGAAACGGCCGGTGACTCTCTCGAGCCACCGGCCGCAGTCTGAAACGTTCAGCTCTGCTTGATTACGGGCAGGTGCAGGCGCTGATTGCCGTCGCCGCGTTGCGGGGCAGACGCGCGTTGACCGCCGCCACCGCGAAGTCGGTGCTGTTCACGTTGGTGTCGCCGCAGCCCGCGTTCATCGAGCCGCCGCGGAACGCCGCGTTGGTGGCGGAGAGCGCGCCAGTCGACGTCATCTCGCGGCAGGTCGCCGAGCCGTAACCGACGAGGTCGGCGACTGCTCCAGCGGCCGGGCACGCGGTGAGCGCCGCAGTGCTGTTCACGAGCGCGATGACGCCGTTGGTGCCACCCATCTGGATGGTCGGCGCGTCGAAGTCGTGCGTGGTGGGGAGCGGAGCGTTGGTGACCGTCGCACCCGGCGCGCCGCGAATGAGGAAGTAGCCGTCGGCCGGAACGATGCCGGTGAGCGGCGCCGCGGTCCACGTGGTGCCGGCGGTCGCTCCGTACTGAATCGACCAGCCGCTCAGGTCGATGGCCGCGGCGGTGCGGTTGTGGAGCTCGATGAAGTCGTACGTGTACGTCGCGCCGGAGTTACCACCCGCGCCGTACAGCGCGCTGATGACGAGACCCGGGCTGCAGACCGCGCCTGCGGCTCCCGTGAAGGTGGTGGTGTTCATGCCGTTCGGCACCGCAGTGCCGCGCATGTCGGTGACCGAGCCGCCGACGGTGATGGTGTAGCTCGTGCCGCCGGTCTGGGCCGCGGTGGTGAGCGCCACGCTGCGCGCCGACGCGAGTGATGCTCCGGTGACCGCGAGCGGGCCGCCGCCGTTGGCCGCGATGGTGAACGCGCCCGCGTCGACCGTGCCGCCGTTCAAGTCACGCGAGAACGTCACGCTGACCGCCGTGTTCGACGACGCCGCCGCGCTGAGCGGAACCGGCGCCGGGCACACGATGTTGGTGAGTTCGCTCTGCAGGAACGCCGACGGCTGCGCCGAGGTGTTGAAGCGCCACATCGGGCCGCTGCTCAGCGTGAAGGTGCAGCCCGGGCCGAAGAACTGCGCGTCCATCAACGCGGAGGGGAGACGCAGGCGCAGGTTGGTGCCCGCGTCAGCCGTGCCCGCCGTCGCGATGTTCACGCCGCGGTAGCCGTTGCCGACGCTCGCGGGGTCGCTGGTGACGTTGCCCGACGTCGTGACGAGGCGGCTCTCGAAACCATCGAGCGTCGCCGGCACGAGGAAGTCAGCCGCCGAGATGGAAGCGGTGAGACCCGAGACCGGGTTGCCGCTGCTGGTCTTGCTCGCCGACATCACCGCGGTCACGGTGCGCGTGCCCGAGAGCTTGGTCACCGTCAGCACGTTCAAGTCGACGAGGTCGCCGACCACGAACGGGCCGCCGGTCACCGTCGCCGGGTCGATGGCCACGAAGAGCGCCGCGCCGTTCTGCGTGCCCTGAATGAAGAAGCCAGCCGGGTCGCCCGTGCCCGCGTCCGCGACGAGGGGCTTCAGGTACGTGACGAGCGCGCCGGTGATGGTGAGGCCCACCGCGCCGCCGTCGGTGATGGTGTCAGCCGCCGCCTTCACCGCGATGATCTGATCGTCGACGCTCATCGCGCCGCCGCCACCGCCGGTCGTGCCGCCGCCACCGCCGGTCGTGCCACCGCCACCGCCGGTCGTGCCGCCGCCACCGCCGGTCGTGCCACCGCCACCGCCCATGCCGGCGTCCGTGCCGCCGTCGTCACCGCCGCCACCGCCCGTGGTGCCACCGCCGCCGCCAGTCGTGCCACCGCCACCGCCGGTCGTACCGCCACCGCCGCCGGTCGTGCCGCCGCCGCCACCCATGCCGCCGTCGTCACCGCCGCCACCGCCGGTCGTGCCGCCGCCGCCGCCGGTCGTGCCGCCGCCGCCGCCCGTCGTGCCGCCGCCACCGCCAGTCGTGCCGCCGCCACCGCCAGTCGTGCCGCCACCGCCGCCGGTCGTGCCGCCGCCACCGCCGGTGGTGCCACCGCCGCCGCCGTTGCCGGCATCAGGGAACGGGCTGCCTTCGACGCACTTGCCAGCCGAGCAGGTGAAGTTGGGGCCCTTGGTGGTGGTGCAGTCGAATTGGTCGACGCACTCAGGGGCACAGCCAGTGAGCAACAGAGGCACGCTCGCGAGCGCACCGAGGAGGAGATTGCGGAAACTCGATTTCATGAAGGAAGGCTCCCGGGAAATGAGACGGCCAACGAGGGCTCTAGCCGAATCGTTTGCAGTTCACACTGTGCAACCGACTGCACATTCGAGCGCGTGACGTTTCAGCAACACCCGAAGAACGCTCCGGGTCTTCCCCTGGGCCAGCGCTTGCTCTTCAGGTCGTTCATGAACGCCATCGTCCTCCTCGCGGTGCTCGCCTCGGGTCAGTCGAATCTCTCGCTGTCGGATCGCCTCACGGTCTCGAGCCCGCCGCTGCTCATCTCGGCGGTCGAGACGCAGCCGCGGCTCGCTCCGAGCATTCGCACTGCGGCGACCACCGCGCTCATCGGCGGCTGGGCGGTATCCATCGCCAACACCAGCGCGTTCTGGCTCACGCGCTCGGGCAACGGCTTCTTCGAGAACTTCGGAGCGGTCATCGGCGTGATGGTCTCCACCGTGCCCATCGCGGGTCCGGCGTTCGCCATCGTGGCGGACCTGCTCCTCGGGCCGACGGGCGACGACCCGTTCTGGGGTGGCCGCATCGCCATCAACGCCGTCTCGTTCGCCGCGCAGCTGGGCGGCATCATCTTCCTGTCGCTCGCCGACCGCTTCGATGCGCCCGCGCTCAAGGGCTTCACCGTGGTGCCGGGCAAGAATGGGCTGTCGGTCGGCTACAGCGGCACGTTCTGAAGAAAATCAGCCCATGCCGAGGCGCTCGAGCGCGCGCTCGGTCGAGCCGGTATCGAGCAGCACCACCAGCCAGCCCGCGAAGGTCGGCGCGTTGGTCGACATGAAGTTCGCGGCGAGCACCGTCTGGCGACGCTCCGGCTCTTCTTCACCCACCAGCGTCTTCACCGTGCCGTTGGTGAGCGTCGGAGGACTCGGCAGCAAATTCGTGTGCACCAGCGTGCCGATGGACGACAGACACGCCGACGCGACGATGTTGGCGGCCTCGCTCAGCGCAGCAGAAGCCGACGACGACAGCGGGCCGGAGACACCGGGGCGCGCGAGCAACCGTTGACCGAGGCGCATCGCGTCCTGCTCGCGCAGCACCCACCAGAGGTGACCGCGGAACTCTCCTTCGATGCCGAAGGTGGCGGCCTGAATCTTCACGTCGCGCCCGCCGAGGAGCCAGCCGATCTGATGCTGCGTCGCCGACAACACCACCGGCACGTCGACCAGCACGCCGACGTCACCGACCAGACGCGCGAGCATCGAGGCGGCCGACGCGCTGCCCATGTTCGCCACTTCGCGCAGCGCGTCTTCCTGTCGCTCGGTGAGGAGACTCACGCGTCACCTCCCGCGGCGGCGCGGCTGTGAGACGGAGACTCGAGGCGGGCCACGTCGAGAATGAACACCGGCCGCCCGTTGCCGAGCACGGTCACGCCTGAGAGCCCTCGCACCTGGTCGAGGGGCCGTCGCAGCGCCTTGAGCACGACCTCTTCCTGCCCCAGCAGCGCGTCGACGGCCAGTGCCACGCGACCGTCGTCCGTTTCCACCACCACGAAAGGGCACGGCGCGGCGACGTCATGAAGTCGAGTCGGTGTCCCCAGCAGGCTCGACAATTCACGTGCGGGCACCACGCTCTGACCGAACTGCAGCACCGGCACGTCCTGGCTGTGCGAGAGGCCGGCGCGCGAGGTCTCGACCACGCCGGCGACCTTGCCGATGGGCAGCCCGTAGACGTCGTCGCCCACGCTCACCAGCAGCAGGTTCACCATCGCCACCGTCAGCGGGAGCGAGAGCCGGAAGGTGGTGCCCACGCCGCGCTTGCTGTGAATCTCGAGCGTGCCGCCGACCGCTTCGACGGCGCGCTTCACCGCGTCCATGCCCACGCCGCGGCCCGAGATGTCGGTGACGGTGGTGGCGGTCGAGAGCCCGGGCGCGGCCGAGAGCAGCAGCGCCTCGCGCTCGGGGAGCGTGCTCGCTTGATCAGCCGTGATGAGCCCGCGCTCGATGGCGACGGCTTTCAAACGCTCCACGTCCATGCCGCGGCCGTCGTCTTCCACCTCGACGAGCACGCGGTCCGACACGCGGCGCACCGAGACCTTCACCGTGCCGCGCGCGGGCTTGCCGCGCATGCGACGTTCTTCGGGCGGCTCGACGCCGTGGTCGATGGCGTTGCGCAACAGGTGCAGCACCGGGTCGTTGAGCTCGTCGACGATGGAGCGGTCGAGCTGCACGTCGCTCCCCGCGACGATGAGCTCGATTTCGCGGCCGCGCCGTCGCGCGATGTCACGCGCCGCGCGCGGGAGCCGATCGGTGATGACCGAGATCGGCGTCATGCGCGCTTCCATCACCTTGTCGTGCAGCCCGCGCACGAGGCCGTGCAGGCGATCGACGCTCGAATTGAGCGGGCCGCGTGCGTCTTCGTGCAACGCGCGACCGGCTTCGCGCACGCCGGCGGTGGCGAGCAACAGCTCACCGGCGAGATCGAGGAACTCGTCGAGCAGCTCGGTCTTCACGCGCACCGTGCGCTGCGGTTCCTGACCGACGACCGCTGGCTGTTCCTGTTTCTCTTCGGCCGCGGGCACCGGCGGCGGCGCGACGACCTTCTCGAGCGACACCAGCTCGACGTCGGCGACCTGCGAGACGGTCTTCTGGATGTTGGCTTCGGTCTCGGTGGTCTCGAGCTCGACCTTGAAGGTGCCGCCCGGCAACTTGCCGCTCTTCACCTCGTCGATCGACGGCGTGCAGCGGAACAGGTTGCCGAGTGAGCCGAGCCGCTTGTACGCGAGGAAGCCGCGCACGCCCGGCTGCGCCGACGAGGGCGACACCTTGAGCGTCACGAGGAAGCGCGGCGGGAGCGCAGATTCTGGAGCAGGCGCGGTCTCGACCAGCGGCGGCGGAGCGGCCGTCGGCTGTGTGAACGGCAGCGGCGTGGTGCCCGGGCGCATCGACTGCGTGACGGTGACCAGCTGCGAGATGAGCGCGGCGGCGTCGGGAAACGGTTGACCGGCGGCGACAGCCTTGACGTGCGAGCTCAGCGCGTCGACCGACTGCAGCACCAGGTCAGCGACGGTGCGGTCGAACCGCATGGGAGAGCTGCGCACGCGATCGAGCAGGTCCTCGAGCTTGTGGCCGAGCGTGGTGGTGGCCTCGAAGCCCATCGAGCCGGCCATGCCCTTCACCGAGTGCGCGTGGCGGAAGAGCGAGTCGATGGCTTCGGCGGTGACGGCTCCCTGCTCGAGGCGCACGAGTTCCTTGCTCAGTGCGTCGAGGTGCTCGGTCGCCTCGCTGATGAAGAGCGAGGTGTACCGGGAGGTGTCCCACTGGGCCACGTGCGCCCCTGTTTCCAGCGGCCGTTACTTCAGCCTTCGCCGAGGACCTTCTTGACCACCGCGAGGACGTCTTCTGCGCGTGGGGGTTTGACGATGAAGTCCACTGCTCCGGCTTCGATGGCTTCCATCACCATCGTTTCCTGCCCGAGCGCGCTGCACATCACGACCAGCGCCTTGCCGTCACCGCGCAGAATTTCGCGCGTGGCATCGATGCCGTTCCGGTACGGCATCACGAGGTCCATCGTGACGAGGTCCGGCTTCAGTTCCTTGTACTTCTCGACGGCTTCGACACCATTTCCAGCCTCGCCCACGACGGAGAAACCGCCGGCCGCGAAGATGTCCTTGATGATGTCTCGCATGAAGACGCTGTCGTCGACGACCAGCACCCGCTTGGACATGGAATTCACCCGCGACGAACCCTAGCTGTTGGTGCCACGTGAGTCGATGAATCAGGCGCGGCGCATCACGCGGTGGTGAACGCGGTGGCGATGGTCGCATCGAGCCCTTGCAGGTCGAGCACCGTCGCCGGGTGGTCCTTCACACGCGTCAGTCCGCGCACGAGGCGTGAATGTGGGTGTGGCGCGCGCTCGACGTCTTCGATGGGCTCGATGCCTTCGACCTCGGTGACCAGCAGGCCCAGGTCGCGGCGCGCCAGCTCGAGGAGGATGACCTTGCCGCCGCTGGTGGGCGCGGGCGTGGTGAGCGTCGGCACGAGGAGTCGTTCGAGATGTACGACCGGCACCACGCGGCCGCGGAGCGTCATGACGCCTTTGACGGAGGCTCCGGCGTGGGGGACGCGCGTGTAGCGCTCGGGAGCGACCACCACCTCGCGCACCGCGTCGAGCGGCAACGCGTAGCGATCACGGCCGACGAGGAAGACGACGTGCCTCACGCTTTGGTCACGACCAGTTGCGGCGCACGTTGATGGCGTCGGCGACCAGCGCGTCGATTGCCTCGGGGGCGAGCCGCTTGCCGTGGTGAATGAGCAGCGTGTCGCCCGACACCTCGAGCACCAGGTTCTTGTCGGACATGCGCGTCAACATGTCGCGCAGGCCGGGCGACATGAAGTGACGCAGCTGGTTCTCGTCGCCGTTGGTCTGCAGCACGTACGCCTTCGAGAACGCGGGATCGTCGTCGAAGTTGATGTCTTGCCCGCCGAACATCTTGCCGAGCGCGTCGAAGAAGGCGCGCTGACGGCGGCAGAAGAAATGCGGCGCGTTGCGACCCGGCGTCTGGAGCACGCAGATGGTCTGGTTCCACACGGTGCGGTGTTTCCCGCTGCCGGTGACGTACTGGTAGTCAGCGATGCGAATCGCGCCGACGTCCTTCGCGCCGCGCATGAAGTTCTTCACCTGGCGCGAGTGGCCCTGGTTGAAGAGCTTGAACCCAGCCATGTCGTGCAGCAGCTGGTTCTGCACGCCCTCGAACACGAAGCCGTGCGTCTGCGCGTAGGCCGTCATCGCCTCCGTGCGTTTCTTTTCGACGAGCCACGCGATGTAGATGATGCCGGCGATGAAGGCGACGACACCGCCAATGAGAAGGATCGGCCCGAGCTGTTCCATGGGCGGCGGATGTTGCCACGGCTTTCGCGTCAGGGCTGACAGAAGCTGTCTTCGCAGACACACACCGACGGCTGGGGCGAAGCGGGGCAGCCGGCAGACGGCTCGAGTGAGATGACGCTCTGGGTGTTGTCTCCGGGAGCGAGGTCGCGCGAGACGACGTAGCTGCGGTAGCCGATTTTTCCGACGGCGAGCGTGTACGGACCGCCGGGGCGAAGACCGATGAGCGAGAAGTACGGCAGCTTCGCGGAGCCCGAGCAGGTGCTCTGACCGGCGATGGTCACGCGCGCGTCGAGCGCCTGGCCGGTGCAGGAGTCGACGATGCTGCCGGTGAGTCGCGCCGCGAGCACGCACGAGCCGTTCGTTCCGCAGACTTGATCAGCCGGACACGTCGCGGGGCAGGTGGTGCGCGCGATGAGGTCGTCGCTGGTGAGCGGGCCAAGCTGACAGGCGGAGAGCGCGAGGCAGACGAGGGCGGCGAGGAAGACTCGCTCTCCCTGCAAAGCGGGGAGAGGGTTGGGGTGAGGTGCCGAACCAACCGCCAAGCGCATCGAGCTCTCTCCGAGGGAGATTGTCGTGCTCATCGCCACCTCCACGAGAGGCCGACGAGCAACATCGGCTCGGCGTAGAGGCGCGCTGCTCCAGATGCGCTGACGACTGCGGCTTCGACGCGCGGCTCGAGTTCGAGCGCGACTTGCGGTGAGAGCACTGCCGAGGCGCGGAAGCCCAGACCACCTGCGGGCTCGATGATGTCGCCACGTGTGCCGGTGTTGCTGACACGCACGACCGCCTTCGCGCCGAGCGACGCGTTCGGCAACAGCTCGAGCCAGCGCGTCGCATTCAGTCGCAGCCCGGCTTCGAACAGCACACCGAAGCGCCACCACTGCGCGCGACCTTCCGTCCCATCGAAGGTCGCGGTGCGCACCGAGAGTCGCGGGCCGATGACGAGCGGCGACGCGACGAGGAAGTTCGCTGCGATTTCTCCGCCGTGCTCGACGCCAGTGAAGTTGATCGCGCTCGACAATCCGTACCGCGCAGAGAGCGAGGTGCGCGCGACGGTCGTGGTGCGCAGCGGTTCTTGCCCCGAGCGGTAACCGGCTCCGAGCGCGACCACCGCGTCGTTGTTGAAGGGTTGCATCGCGTCGCCGTCGTCGGGCTCGCTGCCGCGTTCCGATTTGAACTCGGTGAAGTCGGCCGCGGTGAGCGCGACGGCACTCTGCGCCTGCGGAGTCGCGCGCCGCGTGCTGCCTTCACTCTCCTGCACCACGGTCGTCACGCCGTCGGGCACGAGCACTTCCATCGCCTTGCCGCGCGTCTTGCGGAACTCGGCGATGAAGCCTGTCGGCTGCTGCACCACGAATCGGCCCTCGAGCTCCGCGGAGAGCGTGAGCGTCGGGCGCGCGCGGAGGTCGACCACTGCGGCGTCGAGATTGCCTCCCGGCGCTTCGAACCACGGGCGCTGGCCGACGTGCCGCTCGGTGTTGATGGAGACGAACGCCGCGAGCTCTCCGAAGCGCACGATGTGGTCCCCGTCGGCGTCGGCTGCTCCCGCGAGGCCGGAGGCGAGGACGTGAGAGAAGAGGCCTCCTCTCAAGCGCGGCGTTTCACCGGCGGGCGTGCTCGAGGTGGCGGCGGTGAGAATTCCGAGCGTGAGCTGCTTCGCGCGCGCTTCGAGCGTGGCGACCTCGGCGCTGAAGTCGTCGTCCCCGCGCGCGGTGAAGAGACTCTGCGCGCGGCACGCGTCGAGGAAGAGCGTCGCGCGGCCTGCGGGGAGCGCGGCGAACGCGGTGACCAGCTCGCGACCGGTGAGCGTGCCGTCGTTCTGCAGCAGAAAACGGCCCGAGAGTCCGTGGCCCGCGTAGAGAAAGTAGACGGCCGCGGGTGGTGCACTCGCCGGTCGCGCTTCGAGGCGGCGGACGACTTCGGCGATGGCGGCGAGCACGGCATCGCGCGTCGGCGCGACGTGCGGAGGAATCTCAGTTCCCGCGCGCGTCCATTCCGCGACGGTGTCTTCGTCGGGCTCGACCAGCAGTTGGACGTCGCCCAGCGCGGAGAAGAGGCGCGCGAAGCGGAGCGCGTCGTCGTCGGCGAAGCGCAGTCGTGGGAGCGCTCCGTGACCTTCTCCCGCAGCGAGGCCGCCGTTGTGACCGACCACGATGGCGTACGTGTCGGGCGGCGCTGCGGTGAGCACCGCGGCGGCGAGGAGACTCAGCGCGCTCACGGCTTCACCTCCGTGCCGCGCGCGCTATCGCTGGCGGCGAGGAGTGGGCTCACGGCGCTACCTCGAGCGTCAGCTTCGGCGACGAGGAGACACAGCGCGCTCGCGGCTTCACCTCCGTGCCGCGTGCGACGAACAGCGCCATCGCTGGCGGCGAGGAGACTCAGAGCGCTCGCGGCTTCACCTCCGTGCCGCGTGCGACGAGCAGCGCCATCGCTGGCGGCGAGGAGACTCAGATCGCTCGCGGCTTCACCTCCGTGCCGCGTGCGACGAGCAGCGCCATCGCTGGCGGCGAGGAGACTCAGCGCGCTCACGGTTTCACCACGAGCGTGCCGTGCACGACGATCGCCGCGCCATCGCTGGCGGCGAGGAGACTCAGCGCGCTCACGGTTTCACCTCGAGCGTGCCGCGCGCGACGAGCGCAGCGCCGGGGATTGAGCGCGCTCACGGCTTTACCTCGAGCGTGCCGTGCACCACGAGCGGTGGGCCATCACCCTGCAGCGCGGCTTCGATTTTCCAGCGGCCCGGCGTGAGCGCGGAGAGATCGATCGCCGCGCCGACCGCGCTCGATTTTTCAACCGACGCTCCGACCTCAGCTTCGGCCAGCGTTCGCGACGAGCCGTCTGGCGCGGTTCCCGTCACCGTCACCCTCGCGCGCGGCTGCGAGTGCTTCACGAAGAACTGCACGCGCTCGTCGCGCGAGACCGAGCCCGTGCCGAGCGGGAGATCTGCCGCGAGCCGGACGGGGCCGTCGGCACGGCGGGCGTACGCGAGCAGCGAGAACGGGGCTTCTCCGGCGTCGACGATGTCGCCGCGCCACGTGACTTCATCTTCCGCCGGAGGAAAGCGCAGGGTGATCAAGACGAACGCCACCGCCGCAACGCCGACCGCGAGGGGAATCACGAAGACCGGGCGGGAGGGCGAATCCATCTTTGGGACTGCGGGCGCCAGCACTCGCGCCTTCTCGCGCTCGTCGCGCGATTTCGTCGAGAGCGCGTCCATGCCCGTCGAGAGCGTGTCGTAGTGCGCGCGACAGGCTTCGCAGCCGCGCAGGTGCTCGAACAGTTTGCGCTCGTCGGGCTGGCTCAGTTCTCCGAGCACGGCGGCTTCCACTCGCTTGCGGTTCCACCAGAGGCTCATGGTTCTGCCTCGGCGAGGAGTGCTCGGAGCGTCGCGTCTTCCGACGCGCGCGTGACCACCTTGAGCCGCAGGTACTTCACCTGCCGATGTGAGCGATTGAGCCGCTTCGCGATTTCCTCGAGCGGCAACTCATCGAGCCAACCGAGCCGCAGCACTTCCGATTCATCAGGCGGCAACTTGTTCGCGAACGCCGTCAACGCTTCGCGCAACTTCGTGCGCTGCGTCGCCGCTTCCGGACTCGGCGCGCCATCGAGCCACGCTTCACTCTCATCGCCGAGCGGCACCTCGCGACCTGCTCCGCGCGCGCGCAAGAGTTCCCGACACCGGTTCGCGGTGAGCACACGCAGCCACGGCCGCAACGGCCCGCGGTTCACCTCGTAGGCGCCGGCAGATCTCGACACGTGCAACCACACCTCCTGCACTGCCTCTTCACGCTCGAAGGGAGACGTGAAGAACCGCCGCACCCAGCCCCGCACCACGCCCGCGTGCGCGGCGTACACCTCTTCGAAGGCAGACCTCTCGCCCGCTGCGAACCGCGCTCCGGTCGACGCCGTCAGGTCTGCCATGTCGCCTTCGCGCTCGCCGGTATGCAGAGGCCGCTGCGAAAAGACAAAGCGTGGTGCTCTTTGGCCATTCGCACGCGTCTCGACATAGCGCTTTTCCACATGCAGGGCCGGGAGGAGCGCCACATGAAAGACACGTCGTTTCGCAGGTTCGCACCGTTCGTCACGCTGGTGATTCTGGGCAGCAGCTGCCTCGACCCCGTTCGAGAAGAAATCTCGCAAGCCACGCAGGCCGCGAAGGACACCACCGTCTGCACCGGCTGCCCCGACGCGTGGTCGAGCAAGCAGGGTTTCGTGGTCCACGAGTGGGGAACGCTGACGCTGGTGCTCGGCAGCGACGGCACCGTGCTCCCCGGGCTGCACCACGAAGCGGAAGACCTGCCGCTGTTCGTGACCGACCGTCTTGCGAACGCAGCGTCGTTGCAGTCGTACGGAGTCGCTCCGGCGCTGAGCAAGATGGAGACGCCGGTGACGTATTTCTACTCGCCGGTTCCGCGAACGGTGTCAGCGCGCGTTCGCTTTCCGCACGGGTTGCTGACGCAGTGGTACCCCGAGGTGAAGAAGTTCACGCCCGAGGTGTTCGGCAGCGTGGCGAACCCGCGTGACAGCTGGTCGCTGCGCTACTGCTCCATCGGCGCGTACCCCGAACAGAGCGAGCTCGATTGGGGCACCTTCGACGTGCTCGGGCGTGAAGCGAAGCTCGAGGCGCCGTCGAACCCGGGATTGACGTGGGACTTCGCGCGCGGTGCCGACTCCAACGTGCTCTCGGTGCCCGTCGCGGGAAAGCTCGCGCAGCGCGAGAAATTCCTCTTCTACCGCGGGCTGTCCGAGGCGCCGCCTGCGTTCCGCCCGACGTTCGAGGGAGAGCGCGTGGTGCTGCAGAACGACGAAGCCTTGCCGCGCGGCGGTCTGCTGTTGATGAACGTGACGAAAAACGGCGCAGGCGTGACGGTGGTGGGCGACCTCGCTTCAGGGGAGCGCAAGGTGCTCGACGTGCCCGCGCCCGAGCTGGAGCACTCCGCGTTCGTCGAGCGGCTGCGCTCGTTGCTCACCGCGCGTCTCGTCGCGGCAGGTCTCTACGCCGACGAAGCGAACTCGATGGTCAACACCTGGGAGCGCAGCTACTTCCTCACGCCGGGCGTGCGACTCCTCTATCTGTTGCCGCAGCGCGAGCTCGAGACGATGTTGCCGCTCGACATCACGCCGAAGCCCGACGCCACGGTGCGCGCGATGGTGATCCGCCTCGAGTTGCAGCCGCCGAGCCGCGAGGCCGAGTTGTTGAATTGGTCGTACGAGCTCGCGAACCCCGCGACGGCCGACGCCGCGCGCGCGAAGTTCCTCGCGCTGGGGCGCTTCGCCGAGCCGCTCCTGACGCGCACCATCGAGCTCACGCCGACCGACGCAGACGCGCGGAAGCTGGCCGAGTGGAACTTGATGTCGACGGTACAGAACGAGCGTCGCTGGGCTCCCGTCACGGCGGAATGACGCACTGACGAACGAAGTCGTGGTGTCCGGAACGTGGGTGCGTACAGTCCGCCCCCGGCGAATTCCCGCCCCACGAAGGAGCATCGAACATGGCAGCCAAGAAGAAGACGCAGGAGCCGCTCATCATCGCCAGCAAGGCCAAGGGCGTGTTGAAGGCCGCGGGCTGTAACACCTCGGGTGACGCGTTCGAGGCGCTCAACGGCTACGTGTACTGGCTGCTGGAGCAGGCGGCGAAGCGCGCGAAGGCGAACGGCCGCAAGACGGTGCGCGGCCACGACTTCATGGCGTAATCAATCGACGCGGCGAGCGGAGAACAGCCGGAGCTGCAGGCCGGCTTGAGCGCTCCACTCCGTCGCGTCGCGCGCGCCGGCGTCACGAAAGGCGCCGGTCGCGCGCACGTAGATCATGATTGGTTGATCATTGATGGCCAGCAGCACGCGTGAGAGCTCGAGTTCTCCGCGAGCGCGAAACGTCATCACCGGCGACGACGACGGCACGGTGAGATTCCAGCCGCCACTCAACACACCGCGCGCGAGCCAGCGCCCATCTTCACTCTCGAAATCGAAGAACAACGTCGCCGCGGTGAGCGGAGTGACCTCGTGCACGATGACGCCGTCGTTCGCGAGCAGGCGCCACGCGGCGGTCACTCCGAGCGAGAGGTGGTAGCGGCTCGACGCGGAGCGAATCGGGTCGAGCAGGAACGAGAGACGCGCGGGCTCGAGCGACCAGTCGGTGCCGTTGCCGTCGGCGAAGCGGCGCTCGTACTTGAGCACGTCGGCCGCGAAGCTCATGTCGAGCGGGAAGGGGACGGAGACGGGCGGCGTGAAGGGCAGCAGCAACGTTCCTTCGCGCACGTGACGGCGAAACACGCCGGAGTAGCCGGTGATGTTCCACGCGAACTGGCCCTGCACCGGCCGCACTTCACTCGCGCCGATGCGATGGAGCGTGAGCCACGTCGACTCGGCCTTGCTGTGGCTTTCGCGCTCGCCACGAAAACGCAGCGCGGCGTTCGCGGTGCCATTGAAGCGCGTGCCGTCGAAGAGCAGCCCGCCGCCCAGTTCGAGCCCCTGCCACGGGTCGAACTCCGTCGCGAAGGGCAGAGCAACTTCTCCCTCTCCCCCGCGGGGGAGAGGGTCGGGGAGAGGGCCCATCAAGACGAGGGCAGTGACGAGCGAGAGACTCACTGACCCTTGAGCTTCTTCTTCGCAGCGCGGATGAGCTTCTCGGTGTCGGTCAGGGTTTCGTCGTCGCTCTGAATTGGCGGCGACCCCTCTCCCCGACCCTCTCCCTCACGAGGGAGAGGGAGCTGCTGTGGTTGGTCGACCGCGGGCAACGGTGCATTCGCGGGCGGCACTTCGCGCGGAGGCGGCGGGCTGAACGTCGGCCGCTCCGAGACCTGGGTGCTGTAGTGCCGCGCGGGCGCCCAGAAGCTGAAGCGCAGGCCAAGATTGCCGGAGAACTCCCAACCCTTGAGGCGCGGCACGTCGTCACGCCAGTTCGCGCGCGCGTCGAGCGTGAGGCTCAGCGGGTAGTCGTTGATGGCGAGCAGAATCACCTCGTAGCCGGCCTTGAAGCGCAGGCGATTGGGCGACACGCCGCGGCCCGGGTCCGAGGGCTCGAAGAACAACTTCTCGCCGACCGCGCTCGCGGTGAGGTGGTGAAAGCCGTTGGGGTCGAGCGTGAATTCGCCCTCGAGCGCGACGGCGGGCCGCAGGTACGCGCCCTTGCCCTCGACGTCGTATTCGAGCGCGGGGCCGACGCGCAGCCGCAGGAACGAGTCGAGGTCTTCCGAATTCCAGAGGTCGAGCGTGGCGTCGAGCTCGGCGAAGGTGATGAACGTGCGGCCACCGAGCGCTTCGAAGCGGCCGGCCTCAGCGGCCCAGCCGATGTTGAGCGGAATGTCGAAGCGCTTCGGCTCACCGATGAAGGTGGTGAGCCACAGCGGCGCGCGCTGACGGCGGCTGCTCGTCTCGTAGCGGATGACGCTCGCCTCGAAGCGGTCGTTGAGGAGGTCCGGCCCGATCCACCCGGTCGCTTCGAGAAAATGGAAGCGGTGCATCTGTTTGCCGCTCTCGCTCAGCGTGGTGGCGACTCCGCCGAAGTCGACGCGCGCGCGGCCAGCGACGAAGCCGGTGCCGTCGGGCCGGAAGTACGGAGCCCACGCGCCTCCGAAATACACGCGGCGGCCGAGATCGAAGTTCACCTGCATCACGCGGCCGCGCTCGTCGCGAAACCAACCCGGTGGCGCTTCGGCGATGGCCTCTTCGATGGGCCAGCCTTCACGCAGACCGGTGAGCGTCTCGTCGTACGCGCCGCCGCAGTACTCGACGATGCGCGAGAGCGGCTCGCTGCCTTCGACTCCGTCGACGAGCACCCTGGTCGGAGCGGCGAAGCACTTCTTCTGAACCGCGTCGCACTGCACGCGGTAATCGCCCGAGGGCACGGCCTTGCTCGGTGAGAGCGGCACGCACGCGACGGGGCGCGAATAATCGAGTCGGGATTTCTCGACGCCGTTCGGCGTTGGCCTCACGGTGGTGGTCGGTTCGTTCGCACCGAGGAAGAGCGCCAGAGCCAGGAGCATGGGGCGACACGCGGTCCACTCGGCGTGCCAGCGCCAGGTGCGCGGCGTCGCGTGTCGCGTTGCGCAGCGATCTGCCCAGTGCGCGCGGTTGCGTAGTACATCGGGGCGATGCGCCTCGTGTTCCTCGTGCTCGTGATGAGTGGTTCGGCCGCGTTCGCGCTTCCCGGCGAGCAGGTCTCGAAGCTGACGCTCGGCGCGGAAGAAGCCGCGAAGACGCTGACTGCGCCGCCGCCGCCGCTCACGCCGTTGCCTCCGTCGGCGTTCGGCGCCGCGTCGATGGGCGAGCCGTTGAGCGTGCAGCTGCGGTTGCGACTCATCGCGATGGAGCTGCGCTCGCTGCGCTTCCAGAAGAACGACCTCGTGGGGCCGGTGATGCTCACCATCCTCGGGGGCAGTGGCTCGCTGATTGGTCTGACCCTGCTCGGCGTCGCGACCACCGGCGGCTACACCGCGATGATCGTCGGGCTCATCATGTTGATGGTGAGCGGTGGGCCGCTCCTCATCGGGTTGCCGTGGCTCATCGTGGCGCTGAACCACAACGCGCTGATCGAGCGCGAGATGGACAAGCTCGAGCTCGAGCGCACGTCGCTGGGCGTGTCGTTGCGTGACGTGACCGCGCCTGAGCCTGCGGCGATGGTCGCGCGGTTCTGACTTCGTGAAGGCGCGCGTCCTCCTCGTCGTCGGCGCCATCGCGTTGCTGGTCGCCGCGTGGCAGCTCGGAGTCTTCGAGCGCCTCGGCGAACCGCGGCTCCTCGCGCAGTCGGTTCGTGATCTGGGCGCGTGGGGCTTCGTCGCCTTCCTCGTCGCCTATGCGGTGCTGCACCCGTTCGGAGTGCCCGGCACCATCTTCATCGTCGCCGCGCCCATCATCTGGCCGTGGCCGACGGCGTTCGCGCTGTCGATGGTGGGGACGATGGCGGGCAGCGTGGTGGGCTTCTCGTTCGCGCGTTTCCTCGCCCGAGACTGGGTCGCGGCGCGCATTCCGCCTCGCTTCAAGCGCTACGACGACGCGCTCGCCGAAGATCCACTCACCACCGTCGCGGTGCTGCGCCTGGTGTTCTGGATGCCGCCGCCGCTCCACTTCTTCTTCGGCGTGTCGCGCGTGCCGTTCTCGACGCACTTCTGGGGCTCGGTGCTCGGCTACATCCCGCCGCTGCTCGCGTGCAGCTACTTCGGTGCGCGCGTGTTCGACGACTCGGGCCATCTGCAGCCGGGCGCGTGGCCCATTCTCGGAGGCCTCGTCGCCGCGTCGCTGGTCATCGCCGTGCTCGCGCGCGTGTGGGAAAAACGTCAGCGCGCGCGCAGAGACCAGAACGGAATTTCGGTGCGCACGCGGTAGCCGTTCTGCTCGTACAGCTTCACCGCGCGCACGTTCGCCGGGTCGACGTGCAAAAACGGCTGCTCGTTGCGCGAGAAGACGTCGTTGCTGAGCCACACCAGCAGTCGCCGCGCGAGACCACGCCCGAGGAAATCGGGGTGCGTGCAGATGGCGCTCAGCTCGCGCGGACCACCCGGAGCGAGCCCCATGCGTTCCCCAGCCATCGCCGCGAGCCGGCCGTTCTCGATGACGCCGAAGTAGCGGCCCAGTTCCCAGGTTCGCGCGCGGAAGTAGTGCGGGTAGACGAGCGCGGTGAGCTCGGCCATCGCCGCGCGGTGTGCGTCGGTCTCGAGCGGCACCAGCGACGGGCCGTCTTCGAGCGGGTCGAGCGGCTGGTCACACACCATCTGCAGGGCCGGCCCGAGGAATTCGACCTCGTAGCCTGCGGGCACGTCGATGCGCGGGCCGAGCGTGAACACGTGCGAGCCCTGCGGCAGCAGCGCCTCGAGCGTCTCGCGGTGCAGCTTCGTTTCCTTCGCCACGCCGAGGAAGGGCGCCACGTCGTGCGGGTAGCGAATCGCCTCGCCGTGCTGCACGGCGAACGACGCGTGGCGCGAACGCAGCGACTCGTAGATCGGGTTGTCGAGTGGATGTGGCGTCATGGGTCACGTCCCGTTGCGCGGCAGATATATGCTAAACGCACATATATGCGGAAGTCATCCAATTCGGCCGGGGCGACCGTCGAGGCCATCCGGCACTCCGTGGTGTCCCTCCGCCGGCTGTTTCAGCGCAAGGAGCTGGCGCAGCTGTGGGCCTCCGCGTTCGGGCGGCACTCGAGGCTCGACTACACCGAGCTGCGCTTGCTCGACGCGGTGCGGTCGGGTGCGGCGACGGTGGGCGACGTCGGTCGCGTGCTCGGAGTCGATGCGTCGCGCGCGTCGCGTCAGGTGGCGAGCGCGGTGAAGAAGGGGCTCGTGCGCCGTCACGCCGAGCAGAACGACGCGCGCAAGGTGGTGCTCGAGGTGACGGCCGCGGGGCAGCGCATCGCCGAGAAGGGCAGCCAGCTGACGAGAGATCGCATCGCGCTCGCGCTCGACGGGTGGAGCGCGACCGAGCGGCAACGTTTTGCCGCCGACCTCGAGAAGTTCGTGCGCGCGTTTTCTCCCTCGTAGCTTGCTATGCGCCTCGGCCGATGCGCCGTCTGCTGCAACTCATCGCCGTCGTGCTGGGCCTGTTGCTCGCGCTCGAGGTGGTGTGTCGCTTCCGACGAGAAGGCCTCGCCGCCGTCGCGCATCGCGTGCGGTTCAAGCTCGCACTGCTGCACGCGCGCGGTGCCGTCGACTTCGTGGTGTTGGGCAGCTCGCGCACCAACGACGGCGTGAAGCCTCCGCTGCTGGGCCTGGGTGACGGGTTCTCGGCCGCCACGCCGTCGACCTCGTTGCAGACGCTGCAGTTCTTCGCCGACGGGCTCGGCCCGCAGAAGCGCGTGCTCGTCGAGGTCTCGCGGCCGACGTTCAGCGACTTCCCGATGGACGCCATCGACGCCACGCCTCCCGGCTCGTACGAGGGAGACCCCATCGGCGCGTGGCTGCAATCACACTCGGCGTTGCTGCAGCTGCGCCGCGCGTTCGCCCTCGAGAACCTGCCGCGCGTCTTCGCGCTCTTCTTCCCTTCGCGCTTCGACGGGAGCGAGTGGCTGCGCACCCGCTTCCTCATCGAGATGTTCCGCGAGGTCGAGGCCGGCACTGCGCCGCCCGGTGTGAGTGACGACGCGGCGTGGGTGCCGCTCTCGCACGACCTGAACACGCCGACCACGCTCGACGCAGACGGCGAACGCGTGGTGAACGGCTTCGTGAACCTGGTCACCACGTTGCGGGCGAATGGCGCGCAGGTGGTGCTCACCGCTCCGCCCATCGGCTCGGGGTGGAAGGGCGACGAGTGCACCGAGCCCATGAACGCCGTGCGGCGTGAAGTCGCGCGCCGCACCGCAGCGCCGTTCCTCGACTTCACGTGCGCGCAGGTCGACGACGCGTGGTTCGTCGAGGGGCAGCATCTC
Organism: Archangium sp.; assembly: GCA_047600485.1. Taxonomy (GTDB): domain Bacteria; phylum Myxococcota; class Myxococcia; order Myxococcales; family Myxococcaceae; genus Archangium_A. The sequence continues at coordinate 6,197,275 of JASGKS010000001.1, read as the reverse complement.
TCTGCGCTGGGCCGCGCGAAATACTCCCGCGTGCTCGGAGAGGCCGTGCGTGCTCTTCCATAGCGCAACCTTCCTCGTCAGCGTCGCGCTGCTCATCGCGCTCTACTGGGTGACGCCGAATCAGCGCGTGCGGCTGGTGTGGCTGTTCCTCGGCTCGGTCGTCTTCTACGGCTGGAGTCACTGGCCTTCGGTGTTGTTGCTGCTCGCGAGCATCAGCGTGAACTACGCGCTCGGGCTGCGGCTGCAGGCGAAACCGTCGCGCGTCGTATTGGCGTTGGGCGTCACCGCGAACCTCTCGCTGCTCCTCTATTTCAAGTACGCGCGCTTTCTTCTCTCGCAGCTGCCGTTCGACGTGCCGCTGCCCGACGCATGGGCGCCGCTGGGCATCTCGTTCTTCACGTTCCAGATGGTGGCGTACCTGGTCGACGTGCACCGCAAGCAGCTCGACGCCGAGAAGGACCTGCTGGTCTTCGCGGTCTTCAAGTCGTTCTTCGCGCAGCTGGTCGCCGGCCCCATCGTGCGCGGAAAAGAATTCCTGCCGCAGCTGCACCAGCGCGCGACGTTCGACGCGGCGAAGCTCCACCGCGGTGTGTGGATGGTGCTGTTCGGTCTGTTCCTCAAAGTCGGAGTGGCCGACGTCATCGGCGACTTCGTGAAGTTCGCGTGGAAGGACCCCGCGACGCTCGGCATCAACAACGCGTGGCTCGCGGTGTACGCGTACGCCGCGCAGCTGCTCGCCGACTTCTGGGGCTACTCGACGATGGCGGTGGGGCTCGCGCTCTGCTTCGGCCTCGTGCTGCCGGTGAACTTCGAGCACCCGTACGGCGCGCCGTCGCTGAGGGAATTCTGGCGGCGCTGGCACATCACGCTCTCGGTCTGGCTGCGCGACTACCTCTACATCTCGCTCGGTGGCGGCCGCGTGAGCAAGCCGCGCGCGGCGTTCAATCGGCTGGTCACCATGGGCCTCGGCGGGCTGTGGCACGGGCCGGGGTGGAACTTCATTCTGTGGGGCATGGCGCACGGCGTGTGGATGGATCTCGAGCAGGCGACCGAGAAGCTGCGCGCGAAATGGACGTTTCGCGGCAAGGCGTGGCTCGGCTGGTTCATCACCTTCCACGTGGTCGTCTTCCTGTGGCTGCCGTTCCGCGCGCCGTCGATGGGAGCGTTGAGTGTCTTCGTCGGTCGGTTGTTCACCGCGCCGTGGGACATCTCGACGCCCACGCAGACCGCGGTGCTCACGTTCGGTTTCCTGCTCGCGCAGAAGCCGCTCTTCTCACTGCTCGCTCCGGAACGGCCCGTCTCGCTGCGGCCGTGGCTCGAGTGGGGGCTCGCGGTGCTGATGTTGTGGCTGCTGCTCGCGTACGGCAGCGCGACGCAGGACTTCATCTACCGCGTGTTCTGAACCTGAGCTGAGTGATGAAGCTGACGCGCACGCACGCTCGAGTCGTTTCGGTGGTGCTCACGGCGCTGGTCTCGGTGTGGTTCGCCGCGCGACCGCAGCCGGTGCTGGTCGGCGTCACGCCGCAGGAAACGCTCGTGCCGTGGTGGTACCAGGCGGCCGCGTTTCCTCCCTTCTTCCTGTTGCTCGCCGGCTTCGTGTTGCAGCGAGAAGCACGCGTCGCGCGCGCCGTGTTGATGTGTGGCGTGAGTGCATTCGCGCTGGTGCGCCTCGCGGGGCTCATTCCCTTCAGTGGTCACGGCATGTTCCTCGCTGCGGCGCTGGTCTTCACCGCGACCGACCTTGAAGAACGTGACGTGTTCGTGACCTCGAGCGTGGCGATCGTGCTGACGGCCATCTCGAAATTCGGGTGGAACGATTTGCCGAACTTCTTCGGCAGCGTGCTCGCCGGCGCGGCGTGGGGAGCGTTGTCTCGTATGCTCCGCGCCCGTCATGGCCGTTCCGTCAGTTGAGTCCATCGTGTCCGCGCTGGCGGACGATTTGCCGGTTGGAATCTGGGTCGCACGCGCACCGGGTGGCGAGTTCGTTTACGCGAACCGCATGTTCTCGAACCTGATGGGCACCGGCGGCATCGCCGAGGCGACCGTCGGTGGCTACGCCGAGCCGTACGGCATCTTCGGGCGAGATGGAAAGCCCTACCCCGAGCACCGCCTGCCGTTCGTGCGCGCGCTCGAGGAGAAGAAGGTGGTGGTGGTCGACGACATTCGCATTCATCGGCCCGACCGCTCTCGCATCGACGTGCGCGCGTTCGCGCGACCGGTGCTCGACGAGACCGGAGCCATCACCCACGTGGTCATCGCGTTCTTCGACATCACGCGCGAAGTCGAGCTCGCGCACGAACGCGCGGTGAATCAGGAACGCGAACAGAAACGCCAGCGCTTCGAGAGCATCGGCACGCTCGCCGGCGGCGTGGCGCACGACTTCAACAACCTCATCTTCGGCATCAAGCTGGTCGCCACCGAGCTCGCGCTCCACGAGAAGGACCCGCGCGTGAAGGGTGACCTCGAGCTCATCGACAACATCACCGAGCGCGCCGCGACGTTGACCCGCTCGTTGCTCGGCTTCGCGCGCCTGGGAAAACACCGCGCGCTCCCGGTCGCGCTCGACGACGTCATCTCGACCATGCGCGAGCTGCTGCAGCGCACGCTCGCGGGGCTGCAGCTCGATTTTCGGCTCGAGGCGAAGGACCGCGGAGTCGTCATCGGCGACCAGGCGCAGCTCGAGCAGGTGGTGATGAACCTCGTGGTGAACGCGCGCGACGCGGTGGCGGGCATCGGCCGCGTGCTGGTGACCACCCGCACCGTCGAGCTCACCGCGGCACCGACTGGAGTGAGTGGCACCATCGCTCAGGGGCGCACGGTGGTGTTCGAGGTCGCTGACGACGGACCGGGCATCGGTGCGGAGGAGCGCGAGCGCGTCTTCGAGCCGTACTTCACGACCAAGGTGCGCGGGCCGGATCGCGGCACGGGGCTGGGGCTGGCGACCGTGCTCGGCATCGTCGAAGCGCACCGCGGCGCCATCGAGATTGCGCCGGGCATCGACGGGCGGGGCACCACGATGCGGGTGTATCTGCCGGCGGCCGCCGAGACGGTGCCGGAAGCGGCGCGGTCGCTTCCATCGGCGAAGGCGACGGGGCGCGGCACGGTGCTGGTGGTCGACGATGATCAGCTGGTGCGTCGCGCGCTGAGCAACGCGATTCGTTCGCTCGGCTACGAGGTGCTCGAGGCTGCGAGCGGTGACGAGGCCGTCGAGCTGCGACGTCGTCACGGCGCGCGCATCGGCGGCGTGGTGCTCGACATGGTGATGCCCGGGCTCGGAGGACGCGCGACGTATCTGGCGTTGCGGCAGATCGCTCCCGACGTGCGCGTGTTGCTGATGTCGGGCTTCACCATGAACGACGACGTTCAGGAGATTCTGCAGCTCGGCGTGCGGAGCTTCTTGTCGAAGCCGTACAGCATCGACGCGCTCGCGCGAGAGCTCGAGCGGTTGATGAGCTGATCTTCACCCGGGGACGCCGACGCGCAGCAACGCCGCGCGAAGTGCGTCGGCGTCGTCGACCCCGAGCAACAACGGGCGGCCCTCACTGCGACGCACCAACAACGTCGGCGTGCCCGTGCGCGTGGCCCAGCAGCGCACCAGCCCCACGTCCTTGACGTGGAACAAACCCGTGAAGCCCATGAGCCCGCCGTTGCCGGCGACGCGACGCACGTCTCCGGTGATGAGCTGCAGCGCGGGCCCGGGCTCGACCGAGGTGAGCTGACGCAGCGGCACGCTGAAGTCGCTCCACGCGAGGCGCTCGACGACCAGCCGCCCGCCGCTCACCTTCACCGCCCGCGGCGCGAGCAGGAACGTGATGGTCAGCGCGCTGAACGAGGCCAGCATCACCGCGACGATGATCCACCGTGCTTCGGGAACCGGCACGTACCGCACCACGATGAACAGCTGCACCGGCAACATCACGAACGCGATGAGACCGCTCATCACCGAGAGCACCTTCACCAGCGTGCCGGTCGTCATCGGGAAACGAGTGGGATTGAGCGTGTTCATCGTCGGCTCCAGTTCTCGAGGGTTGCGCCGCTGGAATGCAGCCGGCGCACCGCAGCGAGCCCCTCGAACTTGCTTGCGAGCGTCAGCGATTTCGCGAGTCAGATGACGTTTGAACGCGAAACAAATCGCGAGTCGCCCGGGGCAAGACACCACATCTTCGATTCTCGCCGTGGCGGTATTGGGCGCGCGCGATGTCGAAGTCGGTGCTCCTCACCATGCCTGATTACTGCGGGTCGCTCGCTGCGGCGCGCTCGCTGGGGCGGTCCGGCTACGAGGTGTGGATGTCGGGCGACTCGCTGCGCGCGCCGGCGATGCACTCGTCGTTCGTGACGAAGAAGGTGCTCTCGCCGCCGGTGACCGACCCCAACGCGTGGTTGGAGTGGCTCGTTTCGTTCGGCCAGCAGAACCCGGGCGCGGTGCTCTACCCGACGTGCGACGACCTCGCGTGGCTGCAGGCGCTGCACGCTCCGAAGCTGTCGCCGTACTTCAAGCTGTGGGCACCGCCGGTCGAGGTCTACGAGGAGCTTCTCGACAAGGCGCGACTGGCGAAGGCATGCGCGAAGGTGGGGCTCGAGACGCCGCACACGCTCGCGCCGACCGACGAGGCGTCACTCGAAGTCGCGGTGCGCGAGGCGCAGCTGCCGGTGCTCATCAAGCAGCGCACGCAGATCTTCTCGAAGACCAATCACAAGGGCGTGATGGTGCGCGAGCGCTCTCAGCTCGCCGAGAAGTTCCGCGCGTTCCGTGATTCGAATCGGCACCACAGGGGGCTCGCGGCGCGGCTGCAGCACGCTTCACAGCCGCTGTTGCAGCAGTACTTCCCGGAAGCGGTGAACGGCAGTTTGCAGGTCAGCGGCTTCATCGACGAGACGGGCAAGCTCTTCGTGGCGCGCGCGGCGAACAAGCTGCTGCAGCGGCCCAAGACGCTCGGCATCTCGCTGTGTCTCGAGGCGACGCCGTTGTCGCGAGAGCTCGCCGAGCAGATTCGCGCGCTGTGTCTCGAGACCGGTTACTTCGGCGTGTTCGGCATCGAGTTTCTGCAGGTCGGCGGGCGGCCGCTGCTCATCGACTTCAACCCGCGCTACTACCACTTCATGGCGCTCGACATCGCGCGCGGCATGCCGCTGCCGGTGATGACCACGCTCGCGGCGAACGGCGAGTGGGACCAGCTCGAGGCCGAGGTTCGCCGCGCGCAGGTCGACGTGCCCGGAGTCGACGCGTTCACCTATCGCTTCCAGCTGAAGGAGCTGCTGCTCGCGCAGGCCGCGACGGGAACGATGCCGGTCGGAGAGTCGCTGCGGTGGTGGCGTTGGTATCGCAGCCACCACGACTCGCTGGTCGACGCGGTCGATGACGAAGGCGACCACCTGCCGCACGTGGTCGACGTGGTGGGCGGCATCGCGCGGCGGTTGCGTCACCCGATGACGTTCATTCGTCGCGTCGCGCTCGATCGCTGAGCGTCACGGAATCGCCTGGTCACACCACGCGACGCACACGCTGCGGCACCAGCGCAGCTCGATGGGCAGACCGTTCTTCGGCAACACCAGCACGTGGTCGGGCGGTGGAAAACCCTGCGGCCGAATCACCAGCCCGACCTCGACGGCGTCGCTGCGCTCCTGCACGAAGTTGGGAAAGAGGAACCACTCGTCGGCGCCGCGCGACGAGATGACGAGCGCGCGGTGCGTGGAGAAGTCGATGGCCGCCTGGTCGGACAGCTGCGTCGTCACGCAGTTGGGCACGAGGAGTTGATCGAGCTGTTCCTGCGTCTCGACGAGCGTCGGCGGTGGAGTGCCGCGCAGACACGAGGTCTCGCGTGAATCGACGGTCACCGCACGCGAGACGCTGCTCGGGCTGCACGCGCCGTCGAGCCGGAACTCGGGGCCCGAGGTCGGTGGCTCTTTGGTCGTGAGTCGGCCATCGCTCGGGCCGCAGGCTCCGAAGCAGACCAACGAAAGAACGAGTGCAACCCATCTCATCGCGCGCGCGAGAAGAGCAGCATCCGTGCCGCGGCGAGCAGCGTCGAAATCACGCCCGCTTGCGAGGCCGCGGCGTCAGAATTTCGAGTCAGCTTTCAGACCGGACCATCGGGTTCCCAGCGCGGTGGTTGCCAGGCGCCCTGCGGTGCGTCGAAGAATTCGTCGGTGTCGACCACCAGCTTCTGGAACGGAGCGCGATCGAAGCGGATGCGGCCGAGCGCCGGGAGCGCTCCGGGTTGCGCGGCTTCGACGGCGACCATGTTGGTGTGGCCGCGAATGGCGAGCTTGCCGGTGGTGAGGTTGTCGATGCGGTAGTGGAAGTCGATGGCCACGCGCCCGAGCTTGGTCAGCGCGCCGCGAATCGAGAGGTGGTCGTCGTAGCCGATGAAGCTGTCGAAGCGCACGTTCAGCTGGCGCAGCGCGAGGTACCAGCCGCGCTTGTAGAGCTCGACCGCGGGAACTCCGTAGCGGCGGAAGAATGATTCGCGCGCCTGCTCGAACCAGACGGCGGCGCAGCGGTGGTGCACGTAGCCCAGACCGTCGGTCTCGGAGAAGGTGACGCGGTGCTCGACGTGTGAGGTGACTTCGTCCCAGCGCGACATGCGCGCGGCTGTAGCACGGGTTTCGGCGAGCGGGCCTTCGGCCGCGGTGGCACGGCACGCGGCTTCGGCGACCGGGCCTTCGGCCGCGGTGGCACGGCACGCCTCTCCCCGGCCCTCTCCGCTGAGCGGAGAGGGTGATGGTGCTGGCTACCGCCTTGCGCTGCTGGGTTTCGAGGTGGCGCGGCGGAGCACGAGGGCGGCGAGTGCGAGGAGCGACATCGGAGCGGTGGTGCAGCCTCCGTTCGCGGGTGCGAGGCCTTGCGCTCCGCCGGGAATCACGGGCTCGCTCTGGCCCATCACCATGCCGGCGTCTTCGGCGATGACCGGCAGTACGCACGAGGCGACTCCGTTTTCGTCGAGCACGCACGCCAGACCGGCGGCGCAGGCTTCGGCGTGCGCGACCTGACCGTCGGCGTCACACTGCGCGAGCCAGCCGGTGGGCAGACACGTGGTGTGCTCCGTCGGCACCGTGCCGCCGCTCGCCACGCAGGCGCGTGAGACGCAGCGCGCGGTTCCACCTGCCGTCGAGCACCGAGCTTGCGTCGCATCGCAGTCGACTGCGCTCACGACCTGGCCTTCCACGCAGTGCGCGAGCGTTTCGCCGTCGCACACGTCGACCGTGCCGGCCGCCGGGCAGTAGCGCGGCTCGCAGTGCACGCCGCCGACCACCGAGCACTGCTCGCCGTCGGCGCACGGAGAGAACGTGAAGTTCCCTTCGTCGTCGCAACGCGCGATGCGCGCGGGAGATTGCGGCCAGCAGTTCTCCGACGCGTGCGGCACGTCGGTCATGCTCGAGGAACAGAAGATGGAGACGCACTTCGCTCCGGTGGGCGCGTTGACCGTCGAGCAGCGCGCCGCGAACGCACCGCAGTCGCCCGGGTCGCTGACTTGTCCGTTGTTGCAGTGCGCGATGTGGCCGTCGTCGATGCACACGTCACGCTCTCCCGTCGGAGGACAGGCGAAGAACACGCAGCGTGTGCCGAGCGCGTCGTCGACGCAGCCCGAACCGAATGCCGCACAGTCTCCGCGTCCACAGTCGGCGCCGACGATGGTGCTGCCTTCGCAGTGCGGCGTGCACGTCGCCTGACCTGCGAGCGTCTGCAGCTCGGTGAGCGAGCCGTTGAAGACGTTCAGGTCGACGTAGCCGCTGATGCCGGGGCACGTGCCGCCGGGAATTCCGGACACCGGTCCGCCGCGGTACTGCCAGAACTTCCACGTGCTCCAGAAGTCGTTGATGTTGGGGCACGCGGCCGTCGTGTACTGCGGGTGCCACAGCCAATAGTCGTGGAAGTCGCCGGTGTTGATGTTCGGCCAGTAGTAGCGGCCGACGTAGATCATCGGTCGCTTGCCCGTGCCCTGCTCGACGCGGTCGGCCCACTGGTGAATGCGCTGGTTGTAGACCGCCGGCGACGGGAGCGTGCCGCCCGCCTCGACGTCGATGGTGACCGGCAAATCTCCAGGGCCGAGTCGACCGACCGCGGCGACCACGATGTCCGCTTGCACGATGGGGTCGGTGTTGGGGCGGAAGTATTGGTACGCGCCGCGGATCATTCCGTTCGCCTTGATGCCCGCCCAGTGCCCCGCGAACGTCGGGTCCTGGTACGTGCCGTCACCGATGCGCGCGATGGCGAACTGTTTTCCGGCGGCGTGCACCGCGGCCCAGTCGATGGTGCCCTGGTAGATGCTCACGTCGATGCCAGGCACCGTGGGGCCGCTCGCGCAGACCACGAGCTCCTGCGAGACCGTTCGGTACGTGTCGGGAAATTTTTCGAGCGGCTCGGTGGGGCCGCACGCGGCGAGCGTCAGGACGGCGAAGAGCTTCGTGGCGTTCTTCATGGAAACGCACAGTGCTGATCATCGCGCGTACGCGACACTGAGCACTGGAGTGCATGTCACCCGCGCGTGTCGCCGGGGGCTGTTCACCGCCGTGCACACGTGACGTGAGTTCGGTCAGCGCCGGGGCGAAATGGGGTATTCATTCCCGCATGCGCGCTCTTCTCTTCGCGGTCGCGGCGACGTCGATGTTCTCGTGTGGTGGAGGGGCTTCACGGCCTTGCACGTTCACGCTCAGCGGCGCGGTGACCGCGAGCGAGGCGTGCACGTCGATGAACACCAAGGCGATGGCGATCGCGACCGCGAGCGAGCTGAATTGGTTGGTGAGCCTCGACAACGCGATGGTGCAGGCGAACATCACGTTCCAACTTCCCAAGCCGTTGCAGGCCGGCACGTACACCGGTGGTGCCGACACGCCGTGGTGCACCGCGCTCGTCACCACGAAGGACGCGATGATGAAGAGCCGCAGCGCGACCTCGCGCCCGCAGATGGGCACGGGTCAGCCGCTCGGGAACTGCAGCATCACGTTCACCAGCGTGGTCGAGGACAGCTCGAAGTCGACGACGAGCTACGTCGTCGGCGGGAGTGCGCAGGCGCACGCGATCAATACGGGTGATGGCTCGAGCGTCGACATCGCCATCACGTTCTGACAACTGATCAGCTGTCGGCGCGGAGGCCCTTCTCACGCGTGTGCACCCAGCCGTCGTAGTGCCGCACCGCGGAGTCGCCCACCTGCTGAATGTGCTGATTGTTCAAGTACGCCGAGATGGGCGCCGCCACGAGCGGCATCGCGCGTGACAGACCTTTCAGCCCGCCCTTCTGCAGAATGAACGCCGCGAGCGTGCCGAACACCTTGGGCGTCGAGCGCTGCAGCGGGCCGATGCCGTTCGCGTAGCCGAGCAGGTCGATCAATTCCTGCCGCTCGTTCTCGCTCTTCAACGGCAGCTTGAAGACCGTCGCTACCTCGGTGAGCAACGAGAGCTGCAGGTACACCATGCCGAGCAGGTCGATGGGCACGGTGATGGCTCCGAAGACGCCGGTCATGCCGCCCACCATCGACGCGATGCCCTTCTTGCTGTCGATGAGGCGCTGACTCAGCTCACGCGGTCCGGCCGTGGGGTAGCGCTGCTGCATCTCGTCGACCCGGGCGCGCGCGCGAATGGCTTCCTTCTCGATGAGTGTCGAGAGCTGCTCGTTGCCGAGCTTCTTCAAGTTCTTCGGGTGCAGCTTCTGAACGGCTTTGACCTGATCGAGGAGCGGATCGAAGAAGGACATGACCCAAGTATGTCGCGAGGGACGAGGTGTGTTCCACCTCACCTCACTGCCTGGTCAGTAGCCGTGCTCGAGCAGATACAAATCGACGAGCGCGCCCTCTTCGAACCAGTACTGGGTCTGCTCGTGGCTGAACCACTTCGACTCGGGCCGCGCTGAGCGGATCTCGAGCAGCAGCCGGTCGGTCGCGACGTCGACCACGGCCGCGCGGCCCATGCAGGCGCCGGTCGGTTGATCACCAAAGCCTCCCTCGAGACACACCTCGTCTCCGGAGGACAGCTTCCGTACGTAGATCTGCCCGAGGTATTGCGCGTCGGCGCAGTTCTGCGCGGGAGCACTCCCGGCCTTCAACTTCGCGCAGCGGTTCTCGGCGGGCGCTTTGTAGACCTGCGCGCGCTCCATCAGGTTCGAAGCGCCGCGATCTCGCGTCGCGGTCTGACAGCCGGCCAACACGACGAGCGCTGCGAACGAGACGAGTCGGTTGCTCATGAAGTGCCCTCCAGTGATTCGCGCGCGAACTCTTCGATGCGATCGGCATCGCCCGGCGCGATGTCGAGAAAGCGGATGCCCATGCCGTAGCCCTTCTTGTCGGGCACGTTCACCACTTCGCCGTCGCAGCGAATCGACTTGGTGTCGCCGGGCAACGTGAAGGCGAGCTGCACGCGCGCTCCGACGGGGTGCGGAATGGCGCGGTCGAAGTAGAGCCCGCCGCTCGAGATGTCGCGCGTGGAGTGCAGCGAGAAGCCGCGCGAGTCGCGCACCTCGACTGCGATGACCACGTTGGCGCGCAGGGCCTGGCGACGCTCGAGAGACATGGGCGCGGGTCGTTAGCAGCTTTCACTTCACCAGGCGGTGAATGCGTCGCACGGCGTCGAGGTCGGGCTTCAAGAACTTCACGCGCACGCCGCCGTCGCTGCCGAGCGGGCCGAGCACTTCACCTTCCAACACCAGCGGGTTGGTCGGCTCGTCGGGCAAGAACAGCTTGAGCGAGAGCTTCGTGCCCTTCTTCGGAGTGGGGCCGCCGCTGATGCTGAGGCCGAACGTCGAGAGGTCGTGCGTGACGAGCCGCATCGCTTCGTCGGTCGCGTTCTCGCTGGCCTCGAGCGTCAGGCCGACGTTCACGCGCGGCGTGGCACGGCGATCGCGAAAAGAACGGCGCTCGGCTTCACCCTGCTTGATGCGATCGAAGAGCTTCACCATCGACTCGCCGGTCTGCGCACGACGGTCGACCGTCTGCGGCAGCTTCGGAGTCAACAGCGGCAGCATCGTCTCCGGCAGCGACTTGGTGCGTGAACCCTTCTTCGCCATCGCGCGCGGAATTGTACGCTCCGAACCCCATGGTGACGAGCATCGAACGTGACGGTGAGCGCTGGCGGCTGCGGTGTGGGTCTGCCGTGGCTGAGGTCGTTCCTGCGCGCGGCGCCATCGTGTCTCGCTTCGCCGTCGGCTCCGACGAGGTGCTGTTCCTCGACGAGGCGACGCTCATCGACGCGAGCAAGAACGTGCGGGGCGGCGTTCCGGTGCTGTTTCCCTTCGCGGGCAAGCCGCCAGCCGGGAGCACCTTGCCGCAGCACGGCTTCGCGCGGCGTATGGCGTGGAGCGCAGAAGCAGTCGGAGAAGAAGTGGTGTGCACGCTTCACGACGACGCGACGACGAGAGCCGCGTGGCCATTCGAGTTCGAGCTCGTGCAGCGCGTGGGGTTGAGCGAGTCGGCGCTCTCGCTGTCGTGGACGTTCGAGAATCGGAGCGCTGCGCCGATGCCGCTCCACTTCGGGCTGCACCCGTATTTCCGCGTGCCGGTTGCCTCGAAGTCGCGGGTGCACGTGAGCGGTACGGTGGGTGAGGCGTACGACAACAAGGCGGGCGTCACGCGCGTCGTCGAGTCAGTCGACTTCGGTCAAGGCGAAGTGGACCTGCACTTCAGCAGCCGCACGCCGGGCTCGAAGTTGGAGCGCGGTGACGGCACGTCGCTCGAGCTCTCGTGGTCGCGGCAGTTCGACACGCTCGTGGTGTGGACGCTGCCCGAGGCGGGCTTCGTGTGCGTCGAGCCGTGGACGGCGCGTGGTCAGCAGCCGGCGACGCAGTTCGTCGCGCCGCGCTCGAGGGTGACGTTGGCGTTGGGCATCAACGCACGCTGATCAACACCGCGCTCGCCACGCCGCGAGGCCGCGACACCTCGACCTCGTCGCCTTCTTTCTGTTCCATCAACACGCGCGCGAGCGGGCTCTCGACCGAGATGGCCTCGACTCCGTGCGCCTCGTCGACTCCGACCAGTCGCAGCGTCTGTCGCTTGCCGTCTTCCCACTCGAGCGTGACGAGGCTGCCGAAGCGCACCGTGCCGTCGGGTGGCGGCACGTTCACCACTTTCACGTTCTCGAGCGTGGCCGAGAGAAACGCGAGTCGATGATCGAGCTGAGCGCGCTTGGCTTCGTCCTTCTCCTCGAGGCGCGTGGCCTTCAGCTTTTCCTGCTCGTTCACCAAGGCGCGGTAGCCGTCGAGGGTGATGGGCCGTTCCTTGCCGCGAGCGACGTGCACGACCGGCCTGCCGAGCACCACTTCGTCCGGAGTCTCTTCGCTGGTGAACGCTTTCGACATGGCGAGGAGTGGATCTACACCCGCAGCGCGGCGCGGATCACCTGCTCGAGCTTGTGTCGCAGCTCGCGCAGCTCGGTGCGGCGCTCGAGCGTTCGGCTTCTCCACACCAGCGCCAGCGGAGAGGCGGCGCGCGCGAGCTGCGGCGTGGTGACGCGTCGGATGCCGTTTCCCAGTGCGGCGTGGGCGAAGACCGGCAACACCCCGGCGTGCGTGCCCGCTGTCACGGCGCGGGCGATTTGCGGGAACGTCTCGCAGCGCAGACCGACCTCGCGCTGCTGTTCGAGTTTTTCGAGCGCTTCGCTCAGGCCACGTTCAGAGGTCGGCACCGCGAGCGGCAGGTCACGCTCGGCCTCGAAGATGGCGTACTCGACGAGGCCCAGGCGCACGCTCTTGAAGTCGCCGCTCGCTTCGTTGGCGCGCAGCACGCCGAGGTCGATGCGCTGTTCCTGAAGCGCCGAGACCGTGCCCTCTGCGCCGAGCGCCAGCACCTCGAGCTCGAGGCCGGTCAGGCCCAGTTTCGCCAGGCGTGGAAGCACCAACCACTGCAGCACGCTGTCGCCCGCGCCGAGCGTGACGCGACCGGGGCCCGAAGATGCGCCGTCTACGTCGACCAGTTCTCGAGAGAACGCACGCACGGCGCTCGCGAGCGCAACTCCGGCCGCCGTGGGCTCGAGGCCTCGCGGCGTGCGCGTGAGCAGCTCGCGGCCGAACGCCAGCTCGAGCTCCTTCACCTGACGGGACAGCTGCGACTGCCGCACCGGGTCTCCGGGCGCGGCGCGGGCGAGCCCGCCGGCTTCCATCACGGCGACGAACGAGGCGAGACGGTCGAGCGAGAGGCCGCGGCGGAGCAAGGGCGTCATGACTCGATAATCATGGCATGTGCAGTCTCATGAATGGTCAGTCATGAGCCCGGCGCGCATCCTGTGGTGCATGAAAACGCTCCCTCTCTTCTTCTCCGAGTCGATGGTCGCTGAAAGTGGCTGTGTCTCTCCGAGCGCGAAGAAGCCGCTCGCGGTCGTCGAGTCGTGGCGACGGCTCGGGGTTCCGCTCGAAGTCCGGGAAATCGCGCCGGTGACGGTGGCCGAGCTTGCCCGCGCTCACGACGCGCGCTTCGTGAACGACGTGTTGTCGCGCAAGGTCGAGAACGGCTTCGGGAATCGCTCGAAGGCGGTGGCCCAGTCGCTCCCGTGGACGAGCGGTGCGATGCGCTCGGCGGCGATGCACGCGTGGCGCAACGGTGGCGTGGCCGTCGCTCCGTGTTCCGGTTTTCATCACGCGGGCTGGAAGCACACCGCCGGCTTCTGCACCTTCAACGGGCTGATGGTGACCGCGATGGCGCTGCACGACGCTGGTGCGAAGCGGGTCGGCATTCTCGACTGCGACCATCACGAGGGCGACGGCACCGACGACATCCTCCGCACGCTGAACGTCGACTGGGTGGACCACTTCACCGTTGGCGGGCGCTGGTCGCGACCGCGAGACGTGAGCGCGTTCTTCAAGGCGCTGCCCTCGGTGCTCGAGGAGATGAGCAGCTGCGACGTGGTGCTGTACCAGGCGGGCGCTGACCCGCATGTGAACGACCCGTTCGGCGGCTGGCTCACCACGCCAGAGCTGCGCGAGCGCGACGAGCTGGTGTTCGACACCTTTGCTGAAGCCGGCGTGCCGGTCGCGTGGAACCTCGCGGGCGGCTACCAGGTCGAGGCCGACGGGAGCATTCCGAAGGTGCTCGAGATCCACGACAACACGCTCCTCGCGTGCGCGGCGGCGTGGCTCGACTAAGACGCGACGCATGAAGCTCGAGACGTCGCTGTCGAAGAAGCTGGGCCTCAAGTACCCGTTCGTCGCTGCTCCGATGTTCCTCATCTCCAACAAGGAGATGCTGTTGGCTGCGGCCGAGGCCGGAATTCTCGGCTGCATGCCTTCGCTCAACGCGCGCACCAGCGAGAAGTTCCGCGAGGACCTCGCGTGGGTGCGGAGCAAGACCGACAAGCCCATCGGCATCAACCTCACCATCGGGCTCACTCCGAAGGACCGGCTCGAGGCCGACTTCGCCGCGTGCGTCGAGTTCGGCGTGCCGGTGATTCTGACCAGCTACGGCAACCCCACCGAGTACGCGAAGCGCGCGCACGACGCGGGGCGACTGGTGTTCCACGACGTCATCACGCTCGCGCACGGCAAGAAGGCCGTCGCCGCCGGAGTGGACGCCATCATCGCGGTCGCCGCCGGCGCGGGTGGTCACGCGGGCAGAATTTCTCCCTACGTGCTCGTGCCGTGGCTCAAGGAAGAATTGAAAGTGCCTATCATCGCGGCGGGCTGCATCAGCGACGGTCGCCAGGTCGTGGCGTCGCTCAGCCTCGGCGCCGAACTCTGCTACCTCGGCACGCGCTTCATCGCGTCGCAGGAATGCGGAGCGGTCGACGCGTACAAGCAGATGGTCGTCACCGCCGGCCCCGAAGACGTCGTCTACACGGACGCGGTGTCGGGCATTCACGCCAACTTCCTGAAGGCGACGGTGCCCGAGAACTTCTCGCCCGACCGCACGCCCGAGGGCGCGAAGCGGTGGAAGGACATCTGGAGCGCGGGGCAGGGCGTGGGCCTCATTCATTCCGTGAAGCCGATGGGCGCCATCGTCGAAGATCTCGCACGTGAAGCGCACGACACGCTGAAGGGGCTGATGTGAGAGCGGTGCTGGTGCTCGCGCTGTTCTTCGTGAGCTGCGCGCACGTGGAGAAGAAAGTGGAAGACGCGAACCCCATCGTCCAGGTCGGAAATCCCGTGCTGCGCACGCCCGCGGCTGACGTGCCCGTCGGGGAGATTTCGACGCCTGAATTTCAAGCGCTCATCGTGCGGATGATCGACGCGATGCGGAAGGCTCCGGGTGTCGGCCTCGCCGCGCCGCAGCTCGGCATCGGCAAGCGCGTGCTGGTGCTGGAAGATCGCGAAGACCTGATGTCGTCGCTCACCGCGGCCGAGAAGGCAGAGCGCGAGCGTGTGGTGGTGCCGGTGCGCGTGTTCATCAACCCCACGCTCACGCCCATCGGCGACGAGAAGGTGACGTTCTTCGAAGGCTGCCTGTCCGTCTCCGGTTTCGCCGGGCTCGTCGAGCGTTGGCGCGAAGTTGAAGTGAGCGGCCTCGACGCTCAGGGTCAGCCGCAGACGTGGCGCGTGAAGGGTTGGCCCGCGCGCATTCTGCAGCACGAGGTCGACCATCTGAACGGCACCGTCTACGTCGACCGCATGCTGACGCGCAGCTTCGGCACCTTGCCTCAGGTGAAGGCGCGCTTCGGCGGCAAGCCCATCGCCGACGTGCGTCGCGAACTGGGACTGTGACGCGTGAAGCCCGTCGGCCACTCGCTGCTGCAGCGGGCGCCCTCGGGTGAGTTCGACGCCATCGTCATCGGCTCGGGGCTGAGCGGTCTCGTCACCGCGTCGCTGCTCGCGCGCGAAGGCGGCAAGCGCGTGCTGGTGCTCGAGCGGCACTACCGCATCGGCGGCTTCACCCACGTCTTCACGCGGCCCGGTTACGAGTGGGACGTCGGCGTGCACTACGTCGGCAAGGTGGGGCAGGGCGAGCTGCTGCGCTCGATGTTCGATCGCGTGAGCGACGGCGCGCTGGAGTGGGCGCCGCTCCCCGAGGTGTACGACGCCATTGAGCTCGGCTCGCCGTCGCGTCGCTACGAATTGAAGCGCGGCCTCGAGGGGCTGTTCCCCGAGAAGCGCCCCGCGCTCGAGCGCTACGTGAAGGTCATCGAGCAGACGGCGCGAAAAGCACAACTCGAGTTGTTCAATCGCGTGCGCGCACCTGCGCCGCGGCTCGCCTCGCATCGACTCGCGCCCATCGTGCCGGAGTGGGCTCGCAAGACGACGCGCGAAGGCCTCGCGGAGCTCGGGTTCACCGACGACGTCGAGGTCGCGGTGCTCACCGGGCAGTACGGAGATTACGGACCGGGCCCCTCGCGCTCGGCGTTCGCGCTGCACTCGATGGTGGTCGACCACTATCTGCACGGCGCCTGGTACCCGGTCGGTGGCGCTTCGCGGTTCGCGCAGACCATCGCTCCGGCGATTGAGAAAGCCGGAGGACATCTCGCGCACAGCGCTGACGTGAAGCGCATCGTCGTCGAGGGTGAGCGTGCGGTCGGCGTCGAGCTCGCAGACGGTCGCGTCTTTCGCGCGCCGCTCATCGTCTCTGCCGCCGGAGCGCAGACCACGTTCTGTCGCTTGCTCGAGCCAGAGCATCAGCCGCGCGAGCTCACGAGTGCCCTGCGAGCGGCGACGTCATCGAGCGCGTACGCGTGCCTGTACCTCGGCTTGAAGGGCACCGACGCTGAGCTCGGTCTCACCGGCACCAATCTCTGGCTGCACGCCGACGAATTTCCCGACGCGAGCATCGAGCGCTTCGACGCCGATTCGAACGCGCCGTTCCCCGTGGTGTACCTCTCGTTTCCCTCGGCGAAGGACCCTGACTTTCAACGCAGACATCCCGGGCGCGCGACGCTCGAGGCCATCTGCATGTTGAAATGGGAGTGGTTCGAGCGCTGGGCCGACACGCGCTGGCAAAAACGCGGCGCTGACTACGACGCCTTCAAGGCGCGACTGCAGCAGCGGTTGCTCGACGCGGTGCTCGAGCGACTGCCGCAGCTGAGAGGGAAGATTGCGCACGCCGAAATCTCGACTCCGCTCTCGACTGCGCACTTCGCGGGGCACGCGCGCGGTGAAGCGTACGGGCTCGAGGCGACTCCGGCGCGCTACCGAGTGCCGCTGCGCGCGCAGACGCACCTCGAGGGTTTGTTTTTCACGGGAGTGGATCTCGCAACCGCTGGTGTCGCCGGAGCTGTCATCGCGGGCTCGCTGACGGCTGGCGCCATTCTCGGGCCGCAGAAGCTCTGGGAGTGGTTCCCGTTGGAGAGGGCATTCCGCCACAGCTAGGCTGGGCGAATGGAACGACGTGACCTCCTGAAGCTCGGCGCTCTCGCGAGCGTCTCCGGCAGCAGCTGCGCGGCACTCCTCAACAACCCTGGCGCGGTGAGCGCAGGCGAGCTCGGTGGATTTCTCGGAGCGCTCGACGAAGCGATGAAGGGCGTCGCGACGGGAGACTTCTTCAAGAAGTACGTCGGCAACGCAGCCGCTTCGAGCGACCCGGAGTTGGTCGAGCGCGCGCGCAAGGGCGAAGAGCTCACCAAGAAGACGATGCGCTCGTTGCTGCTGGTGGGAACGCTGTCCGAACTTCCGCCCGAGCAGCTCGCGCACGAGTCGGTGCAGGAACGTCTTCGCAGCTCGATGGGTGAGTTCGACGAGGCGATGTTCGGCATGTCGTCGCTGCTCGAGAACCTCTCTCCGACCGAGCGCGCGGACATCGGCAAGGCGCTGCGTGACGACCCGAACCTCGGCATGAAGTTGATGGGCGACGTCGATCAAGAAGCAGCGGCGTTCGGCGTCTCGTTGAAGCAGCGCACCAAGCTGCGCGGCGCGGCGACGCAGGTCACGGCCCGACTGCGCAACAGCACCGACCTCACGGTCTCGGAATACGTCGGCAAGATGAACAAGATCGCCGCGCGCCACGGAGCCATCTCGGAATTCCAGCGCGAGGCGGCGACGTCGATGGCGCAGCAGATGATCTGGCAGGACACCGGCGCGACCGGTGGTGGCACCACGGGTCAGCCCACGCCGCCGCCGCCTCCTCCTCCGCAGCCTGACCCGATGGCCGGTCCGGTCGATCCCAACGCGCCGCCGATGCCGCAGGCGCAGCCCGAGAAGCCGCGCACGCGCGCGTCGCTGGTCGTCATCACCGCCGGCGGCATCGCGCTCGGCCTCGGCCTGCTGGTGTTCGGCATCGGCTACGCGACCAGCAACACCGGTGGCATTCTGCTCGGCGCGACGTTCGGCATTCTGCTCGGCGTGGCTGGCCTCATCTGTCTGCTCGTCGGCTTGATTCTCCTCGCCGCGGGCAAGTGAGCGAGCCGGTCCTCATCACCGGCCTCGGCGCCGTCAGCTCGCTGGGCCTCGGCATCGACGCGATGTGGTCGGCGCTCGCCGCGGGCCGCGACGGCATGGCGCCCATCGAGCGCTTCTCGACTTCCGAATTCACGACGCACCTCGGCGGCATGGTGCCCATCGCCGAGTCGCTCAAAGCCGACGACGCGGACGGCATGCAGCGATTGGTGATTCGCTTCGCGGTCGAGGCGGGCCGTGAAGCGCTGCGCCGCTCGGGAATTCGAATCACTTCTCCGCGACGCGTGGCGCTGGTGCTCGGCACGAGCATGGGCAGTCACCTCGGCGGACTGCACGAGACGAGCGCGAAGGTGGCGCGCGAGCTCGGCATCGAGGGGCCGGTCATCACGATTTCCACGGCCTGTGCGTCGTCGACCAACGCGCTCGGCACCGGGAGAGATCTGCTCGACGACGGAACCGCTGACGTGGTGCTCGCGGGTGGCTCCGATGTGTTGTGTCCCGAAATCTTCGCGGGGTTTCACGCGCTCGGTCTGTTGAGCGCGACCAAGTGCGCACCGTTCAGCGAGTCGATGGGCACCACGCTCGGTGAAGGCGCGGGCTTTTTGGTGCTCGAGCGCGAGAGCGATGCGCGCGCGCGGTCGGCTCCGACGGTGGCGTGCTTGAGTGGCTATGCACTCTCGGCCGATGGGTACCACGCGACGTCGCCCGAGCCGTCGGGAGCGGGTGTCGCTCGCGCACTTCGCGGAACGCTCGAAGATGCGGGGCTCACCGCCGAGCAGATTGGTTACGTGAACGCGCACGGCACCGGCACCGCTGCGAATGATCCGTCGGAGTGGACGGCGATCTCTTCGGTGCTCGGCGCTCGCGCTTCGTCGGTGCCGGTGAGCTCGACGAAGAGCTACCTCGCGCACGCGCAAGGAGCGGCGGGCGTGCTCGAGTTGATCGCCACGCTCGTCGCCTGGGAACACGGCGCGGTGCCTCCGACGCTGCATCTCGAGAAGCCGCGCAAACGTTCGCCGGTCGACGCCGTCGCGCAGTCGACTCCGCGCGCGCACGCGTACGAGCACGCGCTGGCGACCAACTCGGCCTTCGGTGGAGCGAACGCTGCGGTCGGCGTTTCTCGCGCGTCGCTTCGTCGTCGGGAGCCGCGCGTGCGTGAGGTGTGGGTGAGCGGTGTCGGCGTGCTCGGTCCGTTCGGTCAGACCGTCGAGGCGCTCGCGGCGTGGAAGGGTGGTTCGGCGCGGCTCGCTCCATTTTCGCTCGAGGAACTCGCGCCCAACGCCGACGCGCGCGGGATGGATCAGAGCGGGTGTTCGCTCGTCGCCGCGGTGGCGCTCGCGCTCGCCAACGCGAAATTGAAGATCAGCGGCGCAGCGCGCGAGCGCACGGGGTTGTTCGTCGGCACCACCAACGCGTCTCCCGCGGCGTGGGAAGAGTTCCGCTCGAGCGCGAAGGAGCGCGGGCTCGCGAAGGCGTCGGCTCCGGCGTTCACGCGGTTGGTGTTGAACGCGTCGGCGGGTTTCGCGACGCGCGTGTTCGGTTTGCGCGGGCCGACCACGACGCTCACCACCGGGCGCGGAAGCGGGCTTGTGGCGCTGGCGCTCGGCGCTGCGCACCTCTCGACGCGGAGCGATCTCGATCGCCTCGTCGTGGCCGCCGTCGATGAAGCAGATTTGGCGCGCGCCCCCGAACATCCCGACGCGGCGGTGGCGTTGGTGTTGAGCACCGAGCGTACCGAGGGCGCCGTGCGTCTCGAGCGTTGGGCGCTCGGCGGGCAACGCGATGACACTTCGGAGCGCGTCGTTCCGGCGATTGCCGGCGGATCTTTGCTCGAGGTTGCGCTCGCGTTTCGGGATTCGGCGCGACCGCGACGCTACGTCGATGCTTCGATTGCTTGCTCGGCGGAAGTCCTTCTCGGTTGACCCTCTCCCTCGCGGGAGAGGGGGTACGCTGCGCCGACCATGAGCCCCGAGCTGAGCGCCTGGCTGAATCTCCGAGCGGAATTTCTCTCGCGCGTGAGGCGTGTGCTGATCGAGGAACTCCACGTCCAGCGCGCGCCGGAGGAGATCGATCCCGACGCTCCATTGTTCGGTACCGGCCTCGGGCTCGACTCCGTCGACGCCGTCGAGTTGGTCGTGAGCCTCGAGACCGAGTTCGGCTTTCGCCTCGACGACGAATCGCTCGCGCGTCCAGCGATGCGCACGGTGAACACGTTGGTCGACGTGGTGATGAAGAAGGTTGGCCAGAGCCACGTGGGTCCAGGTGCGAGCGTCATCGCTGCGGTCGCTTCGGAGCCATCGACTCCATTCGAAACCGAGCTGCGAGCCATTCGCACCACGACCGCGCTGTGTGAGACGTCGGTGACGAGCGTGCTGCGCCTCACCGGCAACGACGCGCACGCCACGCTCGACAAGCTGTGCCCCGGCTCGCTCGCGCTGCAAGACACGCAGCTGCGCCCGACGGTGTTGTTGCGCGAAGACGGAACGGTTCTGGCCGACGGCTACGTGGGCCGTGACGACGAGAAGTACCTGCTGCTCGTCGAAGGGCTCGAGCCTGCGCAGCTCGAAGCGTGGGTGCTGCAACATCGAGTCGGCACCGACGTGCAGCTCACGCGCTTCGACACGTCTCACCGGCTGCTCTCACTTCACGGCCCGTGGGCGTGGGAGCTGCTGTCCGCGTGTCTCGGCCCCGACGTCATTGGAATGCCGTACCTCACGCTGATGCGCGGCGAGAACGGCTTGCTCTGCTTCCGAACGGGGAAGACGGGCGAGTTCGGCTACGAGCTGATGGTGCCGAACGACGGCTTCGAGTCGCTGCGCGACGGCCTCTTGAAGCAGGGCGCAGAGTGGGACGTGCGCGTGGTCTCGCAGGCCGCGCTCGATCACTGCTCGCTCGAGAACTGGTTCTACGACGTGCGGCACGAAGGTCACGCCGCGCTCGGCCCACTCGAGCTCGGGCTGCAGTGGCGTGTATCTCCGAAGAAGAAGAACTTCGTCGGTGCCGCGGCGTATCTGGCGCGCAAAGCGACCGAGCGCGTGACGTGCGTCGTCGCCGAAGCAGCCATCGCGAAAGGCGCCGTGGTGAGTCACGGCGGGCAGAACGTGGGTCGCGTGCTGCACGCGGTGCGTTCTCCGTCGCTCGGGAAATGGGTGGCGATGGCGGCGCTTCAGCTGCCGCTCGCGGTGCCGGGAATCGGCGAGCTCTCGATCGACGGAGTGAAGGCGCAGACGACGGCTCCACCGGTGCTCACCAATCGCTCGTTGTTCGTCAGCCCACAGCGGCACACGTACGCCGAGCGCGACGCGGTGAAGTTTCCGGCGACTTGATCTGCGATGGTCAAGCCATGCGCCGACTCGCGTGGACGTGTCTGCTGCTCACCGGTTGTCTCGCGAACCCGACGGTCGATGCGGGCGCGGATGCTGGCGTTGAAGCGCGCGACGCGAGTGTGACGACCGACGCGGGCACGGACGCTGGAGTGGATGCGGGCGTCGATGCCGGCACGACGACGCGCGACGGTGGCTACACGCACGCGCCGGCCGGCCTTCACACCATCGTCGACTGGCACGACGAAGCGACGCTCGCGCCAGCGGGCTGGACGGTCGAGGCGAACGACCCGAACCCGTTCTCAGGTGGAACCACGAGTCGTGTGACGTCTGGTTACGAGGTGACTCCGGTCATCGGCGGGCCGGCGGTGGTGCAGATGCAGTTCCCCGACCTCGCGCCGGGGAGCTTTGGGCCGGGTCGTCTCAACGCGGACCTGCGCTCGTTCATGCTCGATGAGGTCTTCATCGGCTGCGAGTTCCAGTTCGCGAGCGACTACATGCTGTCGGACCAGAGCAACAAGATCTTCTTCGTGCAGTGGGGTCCGGCGCCGTCGCGCGCCTACGTCACCATTCGAGATCAACCGTTGCTCCCCGCGGAGAACATGGTGGTCGAGGTGTCGATGTCGGGAAACCCAGTGGGCGGTTTCCAGTCGCCCAACGTCGGCGGAGCCGATGGCGATGTGCTCATCGGCAATGGGGTGCGCATCGCGTACGGGCAGCTCATCACCCTCGAGTGGTACTTCCGTCGCAACACCGGAACAGGTGACGGAGTGATGCAGCTGTGGGTGAACGGCGCTTTGGCGATCGACGAGCGCGCGATGAACTTCCCGCCCGGTTTCGCCTACGCGTTCTATTCAGAGTTCACCAACAACGGGAATCACCTGCCGATGCCGAGTGACCCACGCATCATCAGCCCGCGCTCCACCGCGTGGCTGTCGGACGTGACGATCATGGCGCGGTGACGTGCTCAACTGCGCACATGCGTTTTTCCGGCTCGACGGTGTTGGTGACGGGCGCTTCGCGCGGCCTCGGGCGCGCCATCGCCACCGCGTTCGGCCGCGAAGGCGCGTTCGTCTACGTCGGCTTCCGCACCGGTGAGGCCGCGGCGCGCGAGACGCTCGCGGGCATCGTGAGCGCGGGCGGCGAAGGTTCAGTGCTCGGCTTCGATGTCACCGATGCGAACGCGGTCGACATGGCCATCGATTCGATTCTCGCGGCGCGCGGAAAAATCGACGTGCTGGTGAACAACGCCGGAGTCGCGCGCGACGAGCTGTTCGCGATGATGCAGCGCGAGAGCTGGCGCGAAGTCATCGCTGCGAACCTCGACGGAACCTTCAACGTCTGCCGCGCGGTGACGCGCCCCATGCTCGGCAAGAAGCGCGGCGCCATCGTCAACGTCGCGTCGGTGGCGGCGGTGCGCGCCAGCCCGGGACAGGTGAACTACGCCGCATCGAAGGGCGGAGTGCTCGCCATGACGCAGACCCTTGCCGCCGAGCTCGGCCCGCGCGGCGTGCGCGTGAACGCGGTCGTTCCCGGGCTCATCGACGCGGGCATGGTGACGAAGATGGACCGGCGCTTCATCGAACCGCGACTCGCGCATCTTCCACTGCGTCGACTCGGAACCGCGGAAGACGTCGCGGGCGCCGTGTTGTTCCTCGCGTCCGACGACGCGTCGTACATCGTCGGCCAGGCGCTGGCGGTGGATGGTGGGCTCACGTTGTGACCCTCGCCTTTCTCTTCCCCGGGCAGGGCGCGCGCAACGTGCTCGAGGGCATCGAGCTGGCTCGTACGCTCGGCGGTGGAGCGCTGATTCCTGAAGGCGTCGACTTCCGCGCGCTGGAGCGCACTGAGGTGCTGCAGCCGGTGCTCACCGCCGTGTCTCTCACCATCGCGCGCGCGGTGAAGGCGCAGCCGACAGTCGTGCTCGGACATTCGCTCGGAGAAGTCGCGGCGTGCGCGTTCGCGGGTGCGTTCGACACACCAACCGCTGTGCAGCTCGCCGAGACACGCGGACGACTGATGGCGCGCGAAGCGGCGGCGCACCCGGGCGGCCTCATCGCACTCGAGTCGGGCGAAGCGCGCGAAGGGCTCGAGCTCGCAGCGGTGAACGCTCCAGATGAATTCGTGTTCGGTGGTCCGACGGCCGCCCTCGGTTCACATCGTCGCGTGCCGGTGAGCGGGGCGTGGCACACCAGCGCGATGAACGGAGCGGTCGACGAATTCCGCGCGGCCCTCACGAAGACGAAGGCGCGTGAGCTCTCGATTCCGCTGCTGAGAAATCTCGATGGCTCGCCCACGCGCTCGGTCGATTCACTCGTCGCGCAACTCTCACACACGGTGCAGTTCACGCGCGTGCTCGAGACGCTCGTCGCTCAGAAAGTCGACACCGTGGTGTGCGTGGGCCCCGGGCTCGTGATGCGCGGGCTGCTCCGCAAGAACCTCGGTACGCGCGTGAAGGTGTTCACCACCGAAGACGCGGCAGACCTGGAGCGCACCAACGCCGCGCTCTCGGGCCGCTGATGCGTCATAGTCCTGCCGCGCTTTGCAGACCGAGCTCGACCCCGTCCGTGCAGCCCAACGCATCATCATGCGCGACGTCTTGCGCTGGGCGTTGCCGACGTGCGCGGTGCTCTCGGTCATCACGCTGACCACAGTGCTCGCGACGGGAATGTTCCCCCGGCTGTGGTCGCGCGGCGTGCCGAGCTTGTTGCTGCTCTCGCTCTCGCTCGCGGGTCTGGTGTTGCTGCGGCTCGACAAGCTGATTGCTGCCATCGCCTGTCTCATCGGCGGCATCGGCTCGGTGCTCGCCATCACCATGACCTTCAACGGCGGTCTTCGTGCCCCGGCGGTGACGCTGCTCTTCTTCCTCATCGCAGTGTGCGGCTGGGTCTTCGGCCGGCTGGCGGCGACCGTGATGGCGCTCATCGCGGCGGGCGTGTTGTCGCTCTTCTTCGTGCTCGGAGCGACCGGTGTGTCGGTCGAGCCATCGCCCGTACCGCTCGTCGCGCAGTTCGTGATGCTGATGGTGATGGTCGGGTTGTTGTGGGTGACCTCGGCCAATCCTCCCGAGCGCATGCGGCTCGCGTTGCTCGAAGCGCAGACGCGCGAGCGGAAGCGGCTCGAGGCTGATCAACAGTTTCAGGCGGTGTTCGACCAAACGCCGCACCTCATGTGGCTGCTCACGCCCGAGGGCCTCGTGCAGAGCGCGAACCGCGCGGCGCTGCGCTTCGCGGGGCTGCAGGCGGAAGCGGTGCTTGGAAAGCCCTTCGCCTCGACTCCGTGGTGGAACGAGGGCGAGCGCGCCGAGGTCACCGCGGCCATCGTGCGTGCGCAGGCCGACGTGGTGCGCTTCGAGACGACACACTCCAACGCGCAGCAGCAGGTGCGCGCCATCGACTTCTCGCTCTCGCCGTTTCGCGGAGAGGACGGCAAGCCGCGCTTCGTCATCGCCGAGAGTCGCGACATCACCGACCTCGTCGCGCTGCGCGAGCGTCGCAACACCAACCAGCGGCTCGAGCTCGTCGGTCAGCTCGCCGGCGGCGTGGCGCACGACTTCAACAACGTGCTGATGGCGATTCTCGCGTCGACCGAAGTGCTTCGGCTCGAGCTGGGCGACGGCGCGGCGAAGCCCGAGGTGAACGACAGCCTCGACACCATTCTCGACGCCGGTCGTCGCGCCGGAGATCTCACGCGGCGGCTGCTCACCTTCGGCCGTCGCAGCACGCGCGAGCGGCGCACGATGTCGCTCAACGAAGTGCTGCAGACCACGGCCAAGCTGCTCGAGCGCACGTTGCCCGCTGACGTTCGACTCGATCTGCAGGCGAAGACCGAGCGCTCCACCATCGTCGGTGACGTCGCGGCCATCGAGAGCGCGCTGCTCAATCTGGCGGTGAACGCGCGCGACGCGATGCCTTCGGGCGGAACGCTCACGTTCACCAGCGAGCTGGTCGAGCTCGACGACGCGTGGTGCCGCGAGAGTGGTTTCGACGTGAGCCCCGGCTCCTACGTGCGCATCTCGGTGCGCGACACCGGCACTGGCATCGCTCCCGAACATCTGCCGCGCGTGTTCGAGCCGTTCTTCACCACCAAGGAAGAAGGCAAGGGCACTGGCCTCGGCCTCGCGTCGGTGTTCGGCGTGGTGCGCGAGCACGGCGGTACCATTCATCTCTCTTCGGAGCCCGGGCGCGGCACGGTCGTGCACCTCGCCTTCCCGCTGTCCGACGCGCTCGCCGAGGAGAAGCTCCCGCCCGGCGTGGTGCGCAAGTATCCCGGTGTGGTCGCGCTGGTGGTCGACGACGAGGCTCCGATTCGGCGCATGCTCTCGCGCCTGCTCAAGCAGCTCGGCATCGAGTGCGTGCAGGCCGCGAACGCCGAAGAGGGGCTGAAGAACTTCGAGAGCCGCATGTCGCTGGTCATCACCGACATCGTGTTGCCGGGCCGACGCGGCAACGAGCTCGCGGCCGAGTTGCTCGCTCAACATCCTCAGCTCAAGGTGCTGCTCATCTCCGGGTTCCCGCGAGACAGTGAGCTCTCGACGTTACCCACCGAGCGCGTGCGCATGTTGGCCAAGCCCTTCACCTTCGAGGCACTGCAGACCGTGCTCGCGACGTTGCTCGGCGGTGCTCGGTGAATGCTGCTATCGGAGGTGTTCCGTGAAAGTCGCGCTCGAGCTCGGTCCCGACGTCGTGCAGCGTTTGATTCCGCATCGACGCCCGCTGCTGATGGTCGATCGCGTCGAGAGCTGGGAAGAAGGCGAGACGCCGTCGCTCACCGCCGCGCGCCACATCTCGTCGAACGAACCCATCTTCGAGGGCCACTTCCCCGGGCTGCACCTCTGGCCGGGCGTGTACACGATTGAAGGCATGCTCCAGACCTGCAACCTGCTGCAGGTGATTCACCTCGCGCGCGCCGAAGTGCGCGGCAAGGGCGGAGAGCCCGACGAAATCTTCACTGCGCTCAAGAACCTCGAGGTCGGGTACCGCCTCGCGCCCGGCTACAAGCCGGAGCTGACCAAGCGGTACGAGGCGCTGTTCGCGACCGAGCCCGAAGCCGCGACGCGCAGCGGACTCGCGGGAGCCATCGACGTGAAGCTGCTCGCTCCGGTCTTCGCGGGTCAGCGGCTCGAGTACCGCGTCACGCTCACGCGCGTCATCGATGCACTTCAGCGCTACGAGGTCGAAGCGAGCGTGAACGGGCGAACGGTCGCGAAGGGTTTCGTCACCAACTCGCGCGTCTCGGTCAACATGCCGCTCGCTGGAGCGTGAAGTGCGTTCCGTCGCGGTCCTGCTGCTGACGCTGCTCTCGGGCTGCACGCATCTCGTCTGGTACGGGCGCAGTGCTGATCGCCGTCACGTCGCGGCCGTCATCGAGCGCGGCTCGGAGCAGTTCGTTCGACACGACACGCGCGACGGCAAGGCGTACGCCGGCATCGGGCTCGAAGGTCTGCGCATGGACGGGACGCTGGTCGCCTACCCCGCGCAGCGCAGCGAGGGCTGGGTGATGGTCGTCAACGGCGTCGAAGGTGAGCGCTTCGATGCGATCGGCGAAGTCATCTTCGAGGGCGGGCGCGCGCTCTACGCAGCGCAGCGCGCCGGAAAGTGGTTCGTGGTCGACGGCAAGCAGGTGCGTGGTCCGTTCGACGAGCTCTTCGCGAGCTCGCTCCGTCGCTGGGGCGATGAAGGGGTGTTCGCCGCGCAGCGCGACAACAAGGCGTGGGTCATCGCAGGCGAGCGGGAGATGGGGCCGTTCGATGCAGTCGGGCAGCTCCACGCCGAGGGAGATTGGCTCGATTTCGTCGCGCGCACCGCGGCCGCGGGCGTCGCCATCTATTCAGTGCGCACGGGAGAACCGCTCGGGCCACCGACGACCGGAGCGTGGGACGACGTGGCCGACGTGCAGCGCCGCAACGCCGCCGTCGTGTGGGTTCAGCACGACGCGTCGGGCTGGCGCGTCTCTTCACGCGGAGAACTCGGTGCGCCGTTCGATCGAATCGCGGGCCTGACGACGAACCTGAGTGGCGTGGCGGTGTACGCGGGCCGACGCGCGGGCGCGGAGTTCGTGGTGTTCGGCGCGCAGACGTTCGGTCCGTTCAAGACGCTCAAGCAGCAGTTGCTCACCACCGAGCGCGGGTTGGTCTTCGCCGCGCGAGAGAACGACTCGTGGTTCGTGCATCGCGCAGACGCGCGCAGCGGGCCGTGGGAAGACGTGAGCGCGCTGCAGTCGGCAGGTGAGCACGACGCGTTCGTCGCCGAGCGCGAAGGGCGCAGTGTGGTGGTGCTCGACGGCGCGGAACACAGCGCGTGGGAAGTCGCGAGCGGCCTGGTGCTCCACGCGAATGGACGTGTGCTCTTCATCGCGCGCGCCGGAGCACAGACGTTGCTGGTCGACGGCGAGAAGACGACTCCGTTCGACCTGATTCTCGAGGACACGGCGACGTTTTCGCGGAGCGGGAATCACTTCGCGGTCATCACCGGAGAGCGCAAGACGAAGAAGCTGTTCATCACCTTCGACGACGGCTCGCGCGTTCCGGTGGATCTCGAAGAACTCACCGCGGAGCTGATGCGTGCGCCGCCGAGCCCGCTCGCGATGTCGGCCCAGAGCGCCGTGTTGCGACGCTGGGTCGGCGCGGAGTTGGCCATTCGCTTTGGCGAGCAGTGACGAGTGACGTAAAGGCTCTGTCGAGATGAGTGCGATTGCCTGGCAGCGCAGCGCCTTCCAGCCCGGAGGCTTCACCAACCAGTTCACGCTCTTCTGCTTCTCGCAGGCGTTGAAGAGCGACGTGCCGATGAGCGCGTCACGGTTCGGCTTGCCGTCGCCCGACGCGATGAAGCTGGTCGAGGTGCGTGAGCTCCCGCGCGAAGTCGACGCGCAGTGGTTCGACGCGTTTCGCGGCGGCTCGTTGCGCAACATCGCGTCGCACTGGCTCGGTGGAGATCTCTCGGCGCTCGATCTCGCGACGCAGCTCACCGCGCTGCTCATTTCGCGCGAAGACACTGCTGAACTCACGCACGTGCAGGCCGCGTGGGCTGCGACGAAATGGCTCGTCGAGCGCGGCGCGACGGTGGTGCTCGACGCGCAGTGCAATCGGTTCTGGAAGGCGGCCGACGTCGCCGATTGGCCGGTGGTGCGCCCGTTCTCGCTGAGCATCGACGTGAACGTGGTGGTCGAGGCCGAGCCGACGGCGGCGAAGGCGGTCATTCACACGCGCGGCATGCAGAAGTTCGGGCGGCCCGACCTCGTGGTCTTCGACGTGCCCGCGGCGCGATGGGATCCCGTCGGCGCGCTCATTCGTTCGATCGCCTCACAGCTGGTCGACGGCGTCGTGTTGCGCGCGGGAGATCTCGTGAACATCAACGACGAGAAGGTGAAGTTGTCGGCCTACGCGCCGACTCCGCAGACCGAGCTGCATCTCAACAACGTCGGACTGGTGCTCAGCGCGGGCTGACTTCGCCGCTGCGCCACGCGGCCAGCTTCGAGGCGAGCTCGTCTTCGATGCTCAGGCCCTGGCCTGCGAGGTTTCGCTGCTGCTGCGGATCATTCGTGAGATCGAACAATCTTCGAATCGGAGCCTGCTTCCCGGGAATCTCGATCAACTTCCACTGCGCGGTGCGGATCATCGTGTCCTTCGCGGCGATGACGTTCGCGCGCAGCGCAGGCCGCAACACGAGGTTGTGACGGAAGTCTGGGTCGACCTCGAGCGTGTCGGCGGCTCCGGCGAGATCGACCACGCCCGCGCGCTCGGCGTCGCTCAAGCCCAGCATCGCCTTCGACTTCGGGAAGAACAGGTAGCAGGTCTCGGCGAACGCGGTGAGGTCGAGCGCTTCACCGTTCACCATCGGCAGCAGCGACGTGCCGTCGAGCGACTCAGGAACGGGTTGGCCGAGCAACGAGAGAATCGTGGGCGTGACGTCGGCGGTGCGCGTGATGCCTTCGACGCGTCGCGACGACAGGCCCGGCACACGAATGAGGAGCGGAATGCGCGTGCTCTGATCTCCACCGAAGAAGTTGGTGCCGTGACCGACGGTCGAGCCGGGCTCGTACAGATCTTCTCCGTGATCAGAGGTGATGATGACGATGGTCTCATCGAGCAGCCCGCGCGCTTCGAGCGACGCCAGCACCACGCGCACGGTGTCGTCGAAGTCACTGACCGCTCCGTCGTAGAGATCTCTGACGTGCTGAATGCCCGCGGGCGGCAGCGTCGGAGCGAAGCCGGTGGTGATCAACTCGTGCGCGTCGATCTCCACGTGGTACCGATTCACGCCGGTGTACGCCGGGTCGACGTACTTCGCGTTGAACGGAGAGCGCGCGTTGTACGGCAGGTGCGTGGGGCTCATGAACAGCAACCCGAGGAACGGCTTCTTCGCGCGCACGCTGGCGTCGACGTCGTCGAAGAGTTGATCGACCAGCACCGTCGGCCGCGCGGTCGAGGCGAGCAGGTCGCGGCCTGGAACGAGCGCGTCGCCGAGCGGCCCGGGAATGCGCGCGAAGAACAACGGCACCAGCGGGTGCACGCGCACCGACGCTTCCTGCAGCAGCGCCTCGAAGTTCTGCACCGGGCTGACGCGCGTGTGCGTGAAGCCGAGGTCGATGAGGTCGAAGCAGTTGCCCGCCCAGTCCGACGACACGAACGTCTCGTAGCCCGCGTCGCGCAGCAGGCGCGGCAAGGTCGTGCCTTGCTCGACCGCGCGCACTTCGTCCTTCGAGGGGTACATGCTGCGAATGCCGTGACGCGGCGGGAAGAGGCCGGTGAAGAACGTGGTCCACGATTCCAGCGTGCTGGCGGTCGACACGTGGTGTTGCTGGAAGTCGAGGGCCTGCTTCGCGAACGCGTCGATGTTGGGCGTGAGGTCGGTGCGCGCAGCGCCGTGAATGCCGACGCGATCGAAGCGCCATGAATCGGCGGCGATGATCAACACGTTCTTCTTCCCCAGCGGAGTGGCGCGCGGCGGTGACGGCTCGATGAGACAGCCGGCGATGCCGAGGAGAGAGACGACCGCTGCTCCGATCCGCCAGCGCGCGGTGGGCAGCGAGTGCCACGCCGCGCGCGCGACGAGCACCGCGCCGCCGATTCCGAACACGTGCAACACGCCGAGCCGCTGCAGCGCGAAGAGATTGATGCCGCTCGCCTTGCGCGCGAACGCGTCGAAGTAGCCCGGGCTGATCAGCAGCGCCGGCGCAATCACACACACGAACGCGATGACGTCGAACGCGAGAAGCCGCAGGAAGAGCCGTGGGCCAGCGCGAAGCCACGGGCGCGAGAGCCAGGCGAAGATCAGCCCGAGCAGCAGGTAGCCGGGTAGCAAACGCACCTGCGTCATCACCGACGTCATCAGGTACGGGCCGGCGGCGAGCGCCGCGAAACGCGCGGTGATGGCCTCGGCCCCGCGCACGAAAGCCAGGAGCGAGCCGAGAAACACCAGCCCGAACACGGCCCATTGCCGGAGCACCAGTGCCCGGAAAGGAACCGAAACGGCCGACTGCGCTTCCATGGCGACGGAATGCCCGTTGGCGCTGCGCGTGTCGATATGAACTGCGCGCTGCCGGCGTTCAGCACCCGTGAAGCAGGTGACGGTCGAGACCTTCTTGCGCGAGCCGCACGGAAAGTGGGCTGGCGAAGGGTCTCTGGTGGTGTGGTGTGCGGACGCGACGCTCGGTGGCGCTGTGATGTGGGGCAGGCCGAACATCGAAGAGGTGGAGCGCGGCCTGCGCATGCTCGACGGCTACGTCGCGCTCGGGCCGCAGGCGGTGGTGGTGCTCGACGCGCGGCAGATCGAGCTCGACGTCGATCCACTCATCGACGTGTCGACGTGGTGTCTGTCGAATCGCTTCGGCCTTCACGAACGGCTCAAGCTGCAAGTGGGCCTCACGCGCGCGGGGCTCGCCGGCACCTACCCCGAGCTTCGCCCGACGCTGACGCACCCGATCGAAGTGTTTCTCGACGAGCGCGCGGCGTACGAGCGCGTGGCTGGTGAACGCGGCGCCGCGTTGGCGAAGGAAATCAGCGAGTGCGTGGAGCAGGTGCGTGACGTCGCGCCTCAAGTCGTGAAGCTGCGCGCGATGCTCCGTGAGAGCGCAGGGAATCTGTCGGTCGGTGAAGCAGCGCGCGCGCTCGCGTTGTCACCGCGCAGTCTTCAGCGCGCGCTGTCGGAGGCGAACACGTCGTTCCGCGAGGAGCTGGCGGCGAGTCGTTCGCAGAGCGCGACCGAGCTGCTCGACACCACGACCGGCTCGCTCGCAGTCGTCGCACGGCAGATGGGCATCTCGGTCGGAACCTTGATGAGCACGGTGCGCCGAAGCGTTGGCGCGACACCGAGCGAGTACCGCAAGCGCAGACGTCGCTCCTGACGCGCTACAACGGTCGGCATGTTCTCGACGCCGACGCTCATCGCGCTCGTGCTGTGCGCCGACCCGGTGACGCTCCAGGGCGACGTGCCCGATGACGGCTCGGAGTTCTTCACGATTCCGCTCACCGTCGCGCCGGGCGTGGGCGAGCTCGAAATTCGTCACGATGATCTCTCGAGCAGCAACATCCTCGACTGGGGCCTGTTCGCTCCGGACGGCGGCTTCGTCGGCTGGGGTGGCGGAAATTCTGAAGCCGCAGTCATCGGTCCGTCAGCGTCGAGTCGCAGCTACCTGCGCACGCCGCTCACGCCCGGCACGTGGCAGGTGTTGGTCGGCAAGGCGCTCGTCACGCAGAAGCCGGCGAAGTGGAAGCTGGAGATCGAAGCGCGCGCGACTCCGACGCTCGCACCGCAGACACAGCGCACGCCGTGGACGCCGGTCACGCTCGCGAACGAGCCGCGCTTCTACGCGGGAGATCTGCACGTGCACTCCACGCAGAGTGGCGATGCGCGCGCGACGCTCGATGAGATTGCTGCCCTGGCCTCGATGCGCGGGCTCGACTTCGTCGCGCTCAGTGAACACAACACGCTCACCACGCTGGAGTTCCTGAACGACGCGCAGTCGAGAGCGCCGCGCGTGCTGCTCGTTCCGTCGGTGGAGTTCACGACCTACGCGGGGCACCTCAACGCCTTCGGAGCGACGCGCCTGCCGCCGTTCTGGTTCGGCGTGACGTCGCAGACCTTGCCTGACGCGGTCGCTGATTTCGCCGCGCAGGGCGCAGTGCCGACCGTGAATCACCCCACGCTCGATCTCGGCACGTTCTGCATCGGCTGCGCGTGGAAGCACGGCGCCGACGTGCCGGGCCTCGCGGCGATCGAGGTCGGCGTCGGCGGTTGGGACGAGACGGGTTCGTTGTTCGACGAGAGCGCGCTCGCGTACTGGGAAGCGGCGGCCAGTCGCGGCATTCATCTCACCGCGGTCGGCGGGAGTGACGATCATCGCGCCGGCGTCGCGCGAAATCAGACGCAGAGCGAAATCGGTTCTCCGACCACGATGATCTTCGCGGACGAATTGTCGGTCGCGGCGCTCACGAGAGGACTGCTCGACGGGCGCGCGGTCGTGAAGCTGCGCGGTCCCGATGATCCGATGATCGAACTCGGCTTTCCGGTCGGCGTTCCAAGAGATCGCGACACGTTCCTCGTCGAGTCGCTGCCCATCTCCGCACGCGTGACGGGAGGGCAGGGAAGAACGCTCGCGTGGATCGAGAACGGCGTGACGGTGCGTGAAGAAGGAATCGACGCCGACCCGTATTTCTCGGCGTTCACGCTCGAAGCTCCGGCAGCGCGCCTCGCTCGCGTGCGCGCGGAAGTTCGTTTCGAGCAGCAACCGCGCACGGTGACGTCGATGGTGTGGGCGGGAACGAGACGCGAGCTCCCACCTGCACCGGCGCGAACGAAGTCTGATGGGTGCTCCGCAGCACCGTCGGCGCTCATCGCTGCAGCGGCGCTGCTGCTCGCCCGCAGGAGGGCGCGCCGATGACTTCGATGCTGGTGCTCATGCTCCTGCAGCAAGGCACGTGGGGTGAGCCCGCGCGCGAGGCCTTCCTCGATCCTTCCGCGCGCTCGATTCTCGCGGGCATCAACGCGGTGTCGTTCGACGGTCTGCAGCCCGCGGCCACCGTCTACGATTTCGACGGGGTGCGGGTACTCGCTCCAGCGCACGCGCTCTTTGGGCCCACAGCGTTTCACCCCGCGTGGACCGAGAGCGTCACCATCTCACCGACTGCCGCACGCGCGCTCGGCCGCACCATCTCGCTCTTCTCCCCCAAGAACGGCACACGCGCGTGGATTCGTGTCGATCTCCTGCACACCGGAGTCTTCGTCCAACACACCACGAACGAAGGCACGCAGCTCCAGGCCGCCGCGCGCTTCTTCACGACCGCCGCGCTCGCGGGTGCGTTCATCAAGGGCTCACTGCTCCTCGGCGACTACCAGGTCCGCTATGCGCAGAAGCTCGGGGACGGAGAACTGCGCGCGCTCGCTTTCGGCGCACTCGATTCCATCGCACTCACCGTCTCCGGCATTCCGCTCGCGGCGCGCCTGCAGAATCACCAGCTCGATCTGCGCTGGAAGAACGACAGCCTCGAGCTCGGTCTCGGAGCGCACCGCAGCACCATCGGTCTCACCCTCAACGGCGCGACCGTCGGCAACGCCATCGACGGAGCAGAAGACGCCATCAACGCCCGCGTCATCGCGCGCGGAAAGCTCGGAACCGCCGGTATCGACTTCGAGCTGCGCCGGCTCTCGCTCCTGCGCGCGACGTCGTTCACGGCAGACCCGACCGCGAACACCACGACGCTGCGTGAGCTGGGCCTCGCGATGGTCGGCGGCGCGTTCGGTGAACTCATCCTCTCCGAAGGCGACTGGCGCACGACGTTCGGCGTTCGCGTCGACCTCTGGGTGCCGCAGCAGGGCACCGCGATTCCCACTGCCGACCCGCGCATCACCACGCGTCGTGATTGGGGCCTCGTCGCGCTCGAACTTTCCGCGGGCATCACGCATCAGGCTCCGACCTGGCTCGTCACCATTCCGGTGCTCGAGTCGATCGCGCTGCGAAACGGCGTGCAGGAACTCGCGCGCGGCGACGCGACGCTGAAGCTCGCGCTCTCGACGCAAGACTCGCTCTCACTTCACGTCTTCGGAGCAGGCATCACGCGCAGCATCGAGTTCAGCCCGTTCGACGACGACTTCCTGCAGCTGATCAACCAGGTCGATGAACACGTCGCGCCGAAGCGCACCAGCGGCTGGCTCGCGGGTGGAGAAGTTCGACTGCGCATCGCGAGCGCGCCACACGAAGCGATTCGCGTCACTACCGACGTCTCGTATTCGTTCCAGCAGTCGTGGCGGCTCGCGACGTTCACGCGCTTCGACTCGACGGCGACTCCAACGGGCAACGCGACAGAGTGGGTGCCGTGGCAGCACCGCCAGACGCATCAAGTTCGCGCGGTGGTCGGGCTCTCACTCCCGCTCGACTGGAAGCTGAAGCTCGCCGGCACGCTGAGCAGTGGCCCACCGATGGTCGGCGGTCTCTTTTCGCAGCAGCAACGCGAAGGCACCGACGCGCTCACGGGAGCGCCGCGCTGGGTGCCGGTCGATCGTGATCAATCCGCCGACGCACAGCTCTATCTGCGAGCCGACCTTCGCGTGAGCAAGACGTGGCACCCGACGAGCACCGCGGAGCTGGAGCTCTTCCTCGACGTCGCCAACTTGAGCGCGCCGCAGCCCACGGGCACCAGATACGTGACGAGCGGCGCGACGCTGAAGACCGAGGTCGCGTCGTCGCCGCTCCCGCCGATTCCCGTGCTCGGGGTCGACGTCAGGTTGTGAAGGTCATTCCACTTCGACCGCGTACAGCGAGCCGTCGCTCTCGATGGTGAAGAGCTTCGGGCCGACGCCGAACATGCGGGCCGTCGCGCGGAACTCGGGCTTGCCGATCGCCTTCCACGCGCCGGTGGTCGGCTCGGTGACGTAGAGCTTTCCGCTGGTCTCGACGGTGTAGAGCTTGGTGCCGACCGCGGCGATGGCGATGGTCGGGCCCCACTCGCCCTTCTTGCCTTTCTGCGACCAGGCGCCGGTGGCGGGGTCGATCTCGAAGAGGCTGCCGTCCTTCTCGATGCTGTACAGCTTGCCGCCGAGGCCGCGCAGCACGGCGGTGTTCGCGAACTCCGGCTTGCCGATCTTCTTCCACTCGCCGGTCGACGGCTCGGTGACGAACAGACCGCCGCTCGACTCGACGGAGTAGATCTTTCCGTTGAGCTCGGTGATGGCGATGGTGCCCTTCCACGCGCCCTTCTGACCGACGCCGGCCCACGAGCCGTCCTTCGGGTTGATGCGGTAGAGCGAGCCGTCGATCTCGATGCTGTAGAGCGAACCGGCGACGCCGATCATCCAAGCGGTGTTGATGAACTCCGGCTTGCCGATGAGCTTCCACGTGCCGTTCGTCGGATCAGTCGAGTACAGCGCTCCGGTCGATTCGATGGTGTACAGCTTTCCATCGAGCGAAGTGCCGCCGAGCGTCGCCTTCCACGCGCCCTTCGGACCCACGCGCTTCCAATCACCAGGAGCGGACAGCAACAGCGTCACGAGCACCGCAGCGGTCTTGATCATGCCGCGCTTCTAGTCCGGTTCTTCTCCGAAGCGTTCACGAACTTCCTTCCACCCCGAGCGCCCGAGCGGGTTTCCGGTGAGCTCGAGTTCGTCGAGGTCTCGCAGGTGATGTGAGTCGAGCAACGCAGACAGTCCCGCGGGTGTGATGCGATTGCGCCGCAGATCGAGCGAACGCAGCGAGCGCAACGCACCCGCTTGAGCCAGCGCGCGAGCACCGTCGTTGCCGAGCCCGTTGCCCGCGAGCGAGAGCTGCACCAGTCGAGACAAGCGCCGCGAGGCACCGATGACTTCTGCGCCGCTGGGCCCGAGGAGATTTTCCGAGAGCGAGAGCCGCTCCAGTCGCGACGCCCAGCGGGAGTTGAGCAGCTCGCCGATGCCGGCCGCAGTGATGGTGTCTTCGTCGACGCCGAGCGCGAGCAGCTTCGGAAACGCGTGCTGCCCGCGCTGCGAGAGCTGCAACAGCCCTTCGTCACCGATTCTCTGCGAGCGGAAGTAGAGCGCTTCCAACGACAACCAACGCACCGCGAGCATCGCCTCGAGCGTCGCTTCACCGTCGGCGAGCGCCATGCCAGAGAGCAGATGCAGCGAAATCGAGCGCAGTCGCGCGGCTTCAGGCCATGCACCGACCTGCGCGATGTCGACCAGCCGCGTCGACAAGAAGGTGAGCCGCGTCACCGGCTCGGCGTGCACGATGGTGCCGACCTCGGTCAGCGCGTCGGGGTTGAAGACGCGCACTTCGGCGACGAAGCCGCGCTCGAAGTGCACCACGAAGCGCTCCGAGGGAACGCCGGGCACCCACTTCGAGAGATGTTCTTCGAGCAGGCGGTCGGCTCGAGAGCGCGCTTCGTCGGCCGCCGAGCCACGCGCCGTCGCCGCCGCGCACTGCAGCGCGATGAATTCGCCGCGCGGGTCTCCCTGCTCCGAGAGAAAGTCGGCGTACACGAGGCGCGCCGCGTCGTCGTCGGGGTTCTCGAGCACGCGTTCGAGCAACGCTTCGCGCGTCTGCGGCGTCTTCTTCGCCGGCACCGAGAACTTCACCGCCACGCGGTCGTCGCGTTTGCGGCCGGCCCACGCGAGCACCGCCGCGCGATTCGCAGTGGGCTCGTGCTGATTCCACAGCAGCAAGTCGTTCCACGCGGTCGCGGGCGTGGCGTCGCCGTGCGCGGCTCCGACTCCAATCGTCACGGCGTCGTCGCGCACCACGCACAGACACACCGTGGTCAGCGCGCGCGCGTCGGGAGCGACTCCAGCCGTCACCCAATCGAACCCCAGCGACGCGTCGAGTGCGCGCTGAGCCGAGCTCTCGACGTCTTCGAACGACATCACGCGAGCCGCGCGCCGACCGTTGGCCGACGCGAGCATCGCCGTGACCTTCGCGCGCGCCTCGTCGGTCCAGAGCACGCGGCGCATCACGTTCACCCTTCGATCAACCGCCGCCGGCGCAGCCGCATCACGCCGCCCCAGATCTGCTGCACGGGAACGTCGAGCTGCTTGGCTGCGAGCTCATCGCGCGAGGGGACGATGTCGTCGTCGTTCTTCGGCTCGGGAACCTTGATGCCCTTCTTGAGCAGCGCGAGCAACTTGCCGTCGAACTCGAGGTCCGCGAGGAACTGCTTGCTGATCACGTCGACCACCTTCATGGCCGCGTCGCCGCTCGTGGCGTCGTGGTACGTGCCGCCGCTCGAGATCGACAGCCGCTGAAACGATGCCGCGGTGATCTTGTCGTGCGGCACCAGCGAGAGCGCGTGCACGAAGAGCCCTTCGGTCTCGAGCCGGTTCGCGACGTCATCGAGCGTGAGACCGGTGGGATCCTTCGGGTACGCGTCACCGGGCGCTCCGACGCTGTGCGGAGGCGCATCAGCGATGAGCAACACCACGCGGTAGCTGCCCTTTGCCCAGTCGAGCTCGAGGCACTTCACCATCGCGGCGAACACCGCTTCGGGCGCGTCGCCACCGCCGTCGACCTTCACGGTGTCGATGGTCTTGCGCACCTTCTCGACGTCGTCGGACAGCGGCTCGAGCGTGAAGAGGTTCTTGCCGTCGCCGTGGTCGCGGTAGCCGACGAAGCCGACGCGCAGATCTCCGCCGAGCTCCTTCTTGAGCGCGTCGAGCACGTTGCCGACGTGACGGCGCGCGGCCGCGATGAGGCCACCCATGCTGCCGGTGACGTCGACGCAGAAAACGAGATCGAGACGGCGGAGAAGATCGCTCATGACTTGCACTCCGGGACGATGCGCGAAGCGGCCTCTGACTTCTCACGTTGCTCCGAGCCGGGAGCGCCCCACAGCTCGTCGACCACCGTGGCCGCGTCGTGCTGAATCAAGAATTCCGCGGCGAGGTGACGCAGATACGGGTTGTCGCTCTGCAGCGCTTTGCGCTCGGCCTGCCAGAGTTGATCAGCGCCGACCGCGCGCATCCGCTCCTCGTGCCAGCCGTACGCCTCGCTCACCGCCGCGACGAGCTGTGCGTAGCCGGGCGTCGATTCCATCGCGAAGCCCATCGTGGCGAGCGGAAACAGACTCCACGCGGGCGGATTTCCGGTCTGCAACACGAGCACCTTCACCGAAGCGCGGCCGTTGGTGAGGCCCAGACAGCTGCGCAGCACTTCCCACTTCTTGAAACCGTCGAGCTTCTCGGGCGCGTCCATCACCGCGCGCGACGCGATGATGCGCAGCGGCTTTGCGCGCTCGAGGCCCTTCGCCCAGCGAGGCGTGGCCTTCAACGAAGCGTCGAGCGGCACTTCGATTTCGAGCACTGCGGCCGACTCGAACACCACCTTCGAAAACGCCGAAGGCAGCGGAGCAGAGCCAGCATCGGCCCCCAGCAGAATGGCGAGCACCAGCGAAGTCACAGGGTGAGAAAGTGACACACAGCGGCATCGTCAACAAACGAGTCCCGCACGGTTCGAGTGAAGCGGGTACGCTCGCGCCGCTCCACATGACGAAGGAAAGCACGTTCGTGGGATCTCCTCCGGAATTCGAAGACGAAGGCGAAGAAGCACCGCAGCGCGGCCCGGGCGGCCCGCGACCGTCGGTGACCACCAACATTCCCGGTCGGCGCGGCACGGGTCAGCTGTCGTCGGGCTTCGGCTCGCAGCAGCCGGGTCGCACGCCGGCAGCGGGCGGTGGCATGGGCGGCGGCGTGGTGCCGGGTCGTCCACCTCCGCGTCAGGGTGCTCCTGGTGGCGGAAGTGGTGGCCCTCCGCGTGGCACGTCGGTGCCGCAGAAGTCGGCGCGTCAGCAGTTCTTCCCTCCACAGCCGCGCTCGCTTCAGGAAGCCGGGCTCTCGACGACGATGGGCGAAGAGCTGGTCTTGAAAGCGCTCTTCTTCGCCGGCGAGTTGCGCGGAGCCGACATCAGCCAGCGCATCAAGCTCCCGCAGTTGATCGTCGACGAGATCATCGAGGGTCTGCGCAAGGCCAAGTACATCGACCTGAAGGGCGGAGCGGGTCTTGGCGTTGGCAAGTCGTCGATGATCTACACGCTCACCACCTTCGCGACTGATCTGCTGCGGCAGATTCTCGATCGCAATCGCTACAACGGCCCCGCGCCGGTGCGACTTGAAGACTGGAACGAAGCGGTGCAGGCGCAGACGGTGCGCGGCATGCGCATCACCAAAGAGAAGATGAAGGAGAAGTTCGGCAACTCGCTCGTCGTGAAGGACAGCGTGTTCGACGGCCTCGGCCCGGCGATGAACTCCGGCAAGGCGATCTTCTTCTACGGCCCTCCGGGTAACGGAAAGACCGCGCTCTGTCAGGCGCTGGTGCGTTGCTACGAGGGAGAAATCTGGGTCCCGCACGCGCTGCTGGTCGACGACTTCATCATTCGCGTCTACGACGAGAACCTGCACGAAGCGCTCGGCGAAGACCCGAACGCGCCGGCGAACGACGCGCGCTGGGTGCGCTGCAAGCGACCGCTGGTGGTCGTCGGCGGTGAGCTCACGCTCGAGACGCTCGACCTCATCTACTCGCCCGACGTGAAGTTCTACGAGGCGCCGTTCCAGCTCAAGGCCACCAACGGCATGTTGCTGATCGACGACTTCGGCCGTCAGCGCATCAGCCCGAAGGATCTCCTCAACCGGTGGATCGTTCCGCTCGAGTCTGAAATCGACTTCCTCACGCTGCACACCGGCAAGAAGCTGCAGATTCCGTTCGACGTGTTCGTCGCGTTCTCGACCAACCTCGACCCGGCTGATCTCGTCGACGACGCGTTCCTTCGCCGCGTTCGCTACAAGCTCGCGGTGCAGCCGCCCGACGAGCAGCAGTTCCACGACATCTGGGCGACGGTCTGCAACGGCAAGAAGGTCGCGTACGACGGTGATGCCATCGAGTGGCTCGTCAACGCGCACTACCGGCCCATCAACCGGCCATTCGCTGCCTGCCAGCCGCGTGACTTGCTGGGCCAGGTCATCGACATCGCGCACTACCGCGGTGAGCCTCCGCAGCTGACGCCCGAGCTGCTCGACGCCGCGGCGAAGAACTACTTCGTGAAGTTCACGAAGAAGAAAGAGAAGGAGTAGTTACTTCCGGCGGCTGGCGCGAATGACGAGCGCGAGTGCCCCGAGCACCGCGAGCGTCTGCGCCGGCAGCGCGTCGCACCCTTCGAGCGTCGCGTCGCGAAAGCGGCGCCAGGTGCAGCGGCTCTTCACGCACTGCAGGCCGTGATCGCAGTCGCGGTCCGACAGGCAGGGGTTGTTGGTGGAGTCCTCTTCTTCTTCTGAGGCGCGCTCGGCTCCGGTGCCGCCTACCGACGCGTCGGGGAGGCCCGCATCGGGGAGATCTGCCTGCGCGCGCGCCACGCCCGCGAGGGAGACGACCGTCAGCAGTACGAACCACCGAAGCACGCCCTTGCTGTAACAAGCATCGGGAGCGGTCGAAAGTTGGTAGATCCAAGACGCCCATGGCGCCGCTCCCCGATGCGAAGCATCTGCTCGAGCTGCTCCAGCGCGCCGCGGATGAATTGAAGCAGGCGCAAAAGGAAGCAGCGGCTGCGCGTGCGGAGACGAACGCGGCCCGGGCGGAGACCGTCACCGCGAAGGCCGAAGCCACCGCCGCGCGCGCCGACGTGAAGGAGCTCGAGGAAAAGCTCAAGGCGACCGAGCTGGCGCTGCGCGACGAGCGCCGCGAGCGCGAGCGGCTCGAAGACGTGGGCAACATGACCTTGCCTCCGGGCCGGGTCGCGGCCATCAACAAGCCGGAATTCACGACCAAGACCGTGTCGATGGCGAAGTCACCGCTCGCCACCACGATTCTCATTCAGGAACAGAGCAAGGCGCGCGAAGACAAGACCAACGTCAACGCGGGCGACGAGAACCTGCTGGGCGATCGCATGAAGGGCCTGCAGGACGAGATTCGTTCGCTCGAGCAGGAGAAGCGCGAGCTCAAGGACCGGGTGAAGTCGCTCGAGTCGGAGCTGGCGAACCCCGAAGCCGCGCGGGCGAAGGGCGAGCTCGAGCACGAGCTGTCGAACACGCGGCAGCAGCTCATCGTCGAGCAGGCGCGCGGAGCGGATCTCATGACGCGCCTGCAGGCGTGGGAAGCGCGCAGCCAGGAACTGGAGCACTCGCTCGCGAACACCCGCACCGCGGCTGATCAGGAGCACCAGCAGCTCGACCAGCTCGCCGGGCAGCTGAGTCAGGTCGAGACCGAGCTGACCACCGAGCGCGCGCGCACCGGAGCGCTGGAAGATCAGCTGCGCACGCTGGAGCAGGGTTCGAGCGACGAGCAGAAGAAGGTGCTCGATGCGACGAGCCGCGTGGCGCAGCTGGAGATCGAGCTCGCGGGCTTGAAGCAGCGGCGCGACGAGCTGAACATCGAGATCGGCAAGGTCGAAAGCGATCGCAAGGCGCAGCGCGCGCGGGTGCAGGAGCTCGAGACCGAGATGCAGACCATCGCCGCGAAGCTGACCGGTGAGCACGAGAAGGTGTTGGCGGCCGAGCTGCAGAAGAAGAGCGAGCTCGAGCAGGCCATCGCGAAGGAAAAAGAGAAGCACCAGATCACCGCGCAGAAGCTGCTCGAGGCTCGCGGCAAGCAGCGTGACGCCGACGACGCGGCGCAGCTCAACAGCAGCGCGCTGCAGCAGCTCAACTCGGCGCTCGAGGCCGAGAAGGCCGCGCACGCGAAGTCGCTGGCTGATCTGCAGCTCGCGCACGAGCAGGGCGTGCAGTCACTGCAGGCGCACGTGCTGGAGCTCACCAACAAGCTCGAGAACGCGACCGCTGAGTGGCGGCACACCGATCGACAGTACGAGGCGCTCCACAAGGAGCTGCTGGTGGTGCTCGATCAACGTGATCAGGCGCGGCTCGAGCTCGACTCCATCAAGGCACGGCTGGGTCTGCGAACCTGAGTCACCCTCTCCTTGCGTCAGCGGGGAGAGGGCCGGGGTGAGGGGCTAGTCCATGCTCTGAAGTTGCGCCCTGCAGCTCACGCC
Organism: Archangium sp.; assembly: GCA_047600485.1. Taxonomy (GTDB): domain Bacteria; phylum Myxococcota; class Myxococcia; order Myxococcales; family Myxococcaceae; genus Archangium_A. The sequence goes on along the minus strand of JASGKS010000001.1, from coordinate 6,154,784 downwards.
CAGCCGAGGCGGTCCTTGCCCGCGCGCTTCGCGGCGTAGAGCGCTTCGTCGGCGCGCCGCATGAACGACTCGATGGTCTCACCCGGCTTGAACATCGTGCCGCCCATGGTCGCGGTAACGACGATGTTCTTCTCGACGCCCGGGTGCTTCACGCGCGCGATGGCAGCACGCAGCACCTCAGCGCGCGCCTTCACTTCGTTCTCTTCGAGGTCGGCGAGCAGCACCACGAACTCGTCGCCGCCGAAACGCGCGGGCAGGTCTGAACGCCGCACGCCCGACTGCAGCACGTCACCCACGCCGCGCAGCAGCACGTCGCCCGCAGGGTGACCCAGCTCGTCGTTGAGCGTCTTGAACGAATCGAGATCCATCGCCACCAGTGCGAGCCCTCGATTCAGCGCGACGCAGCGCTCGACGAAGATCGGCACTTCGGCGTCGAAGCCGCGACGGTTCGCGAGCCCGGTGAGGAAATCGGTGCGGCTGGTCAGCTCTTCCTGCGACAGCCGCATGCGCGCGTGGTCGAGCTTGGCGATGGTCTCGCGCAGCTCACCGTTGCGACGCCGCAGGTCGGAGATGAGGTTTCGCTCGGCGTCCATCAGGAACACGCACGCGCGCCGCAGCAAGGTGAAGATGACGCGCGGGTGCGACTCGAGCAACGCCTGGACGCTCGTCTGATCGACCACCAGCACCTTCGCCTTCGTGGTCGCCACCAGCGTCGTGCTGCGCAGATGCCCAGGGTTGATGAACGAGAGCTCGCCGAAATAGCTGCCTGGCCCGTAGCTGCGCGCCATCGCTCCGGAATCGAGCCGCGCGCCGACGTAGCCCTCGAGCAGGAAGAACATCGACTCGCCCGGTTGCCCCTCGGTCACGATGACTTCGTCGATCTGGAATTCGGTCTCCTTGCCCGAGACGAAGATGGCGTTGAGCTCATCTTTCGTGAACTGCAGCAGCGGCGACTCGGGAGGAAACGTGAAGCCCATTTCGAGCCGCACTTGTTACCGCACTCCTCGAAGATCCGAGAGCGAGGACGCACGGAAGTCCGCAGCATGTGCGCAGGAGTGTGAAACCGAGTGGCTCTGGAGGTTCGGCCTCGATGCGCCAGGTGCCGCGCTCCAGGTGCTCGAGGGGCGAAGTGAGGCAGCGCGGGCACGTAGATCTGCGCACCGGTGCTGCCGGCGGGGATCTCGAAGCTCGAAGCGGGCGAACAGGCCGTGCACGCCAGCACGGCGAGCAACACCGGTCTCATGAAGAGGTCTGCGGATGCACGGTGAGCCGCGCGAGCACGTCTTCGAGGTGTCGGTACACCTGTACCTCGTGGTGAATCACTTCGACGATGAGCCCGCGCTCGTCGATGACGAACGTGGCGCGGCGATCGATGCGCAGCACCGGCCACACCACGCCGTACTTCTCGCTCAGCACGCGCTCTTCGTCGCCGACCAGCTTGAACTGCAGCGACTCGGCTTCGGCGAACTTGCAGTTCTTCTCCGACTTGTCGACCGACACGCCGATGAGCTCGGCGTTCATCGACGTGATGCGGTCGTAGTTGTCGCGGAAGTTGCGCACTTCCAGCGTGCACGCCGGCGTGAACGCGCGCGGGAAGAAGAACAGCACCACGCGCTTCTTCCCCTTGAAGTCGGCAAGACGCACCTGCTCGCCGCGGCAGTCGACCGCTTCGAACTCAGGCGCCACGTCTCCGATCTTCAGCATCAGCTCGTTTATGCAGCCGGCGGGGTCTGGGTTTCTGCAGCAGCCGGAGCTGCTGATTTGGTTTCCATCGACTCGGCGACCAGCTCCGCGACGTCCTTCACCTTCACGCCTTCGCGCTGGGTGTCGGCCATGCCGTCCTTCAACATGGTGTGACAGAACGGGCACGCGACGGCGACGGTGCCTTCGGCGGGACCCTTGTAGTCACCGACCTGGCCCGGCTTGGTGTGGTCGGTCGCCGAGGGGAACGGAATGCCCGGGTGCGCCGCGTGCGCGAGCGTGAGCGCCGCTTCGTTCGCGCGGTTGTGGTTGATGCGCGTGCCGTCGTGCTCCTCCATCCACATGCGGGCACCGCCGGCGCCGCAGCAGAACGACTCACGCTTGCTGCGCTGCATCTCGACGACCTCGAGGCCGGGGATCGCCTTCAACACTTCGCGCGGAGCGTCGTAGACCCCGTTGTGACGGCCCAGGTAGCAGGGGTCGTGGAAGGTGAGCTTTTCCTTCATCACCTTGCTCAGCTTGATGCGCTTGTCGTTGAGCAGATCGTTGATGAGCTCGGTGTGCGAGATGACGGTGTAGTTGCCGCCGAACTCCGGGTACTCGTTCTTGATGGTGTTGAAGCAGTGCGGGCACTGCGTCACGACCTTCTTGATGCCCTTGCCGTTCCACGACTCGACGTTGGTCTTGGCGACCGTCTGGTAGAGGAACTCGTTGCCGCCGCGGCGCGCGAGCTCGGCGTTGCAGGTCTCGTTCTTTCCGAGCGTGGCGAACTTCACGCCGGCCTCGGTGAGAATCTTCGCGACCGCCTTGCTCACCTTCTTCATGCGCTCGTCGTACGAACCCGCGCAGCCGACGAAGAACAGAATCTCGTACTCGCCGCCGTCTCCCCACTTCGGCAACGGAATGTCGCCTTCCCACTCGTCGCGCTTCTCCTGCGAGAGGCCCCACGGGTTGCCCTGGCGCTCGATGCCTTCGAACACGCGCTGCAGCTCGGGCGGGAAGTCGGCCTCGGCCTGCACCTTGAAGCGGCGCATGTCGATGAGGCGCGGCACGTTCTCGATGAACACCGGGCACGCCTGCTCACACCAGCCGCACGTCGTGCACGCCCACACGGTCTCGGGCTTCAAGAGCGCGCCCGTTTCCGGAGCGCCCACCAGCGACGGCATGTCGACCATCGCGCCCGTCGCGTCCTTCCACTGGAAGGTCTGGGTGCCGTCTTCGTTCTTCTTCGTCACCGAGGTGGCGAGCTCTTCCTCGTGGTCCCACAGGAAGTGCTTGATGCTCTGGTTGACCTCTTTGTGCGTGAGCGGCTTGCCGGTGATGTACGTCGGGCAGTGCGTCTGGCAGCGGCCACACTCGGTGCAGGTGTTGACGTCGAGCGCGTGCTTCCACGAGAGCTGGGTGATGACCTTCGCGCCGTAGTCTCCGCCTTCGATGTTGGGCGTCGAGAGCTTGGCGCTGGTGCTCACCTTCGGCATCTCCGGCACCGGCAGCTTCTTCATGAACACGTTCGGCAGACCGACGATGACGTGGAAGTGCTTCCCGTACGGGAGGAAGTTCAAGAACGTCACGATGATCAGCAGGTGCGTCCAGAAGCAGAGCAGGCCGAGCGCGCTCATGGCGTGAACCGACAAGCCCGCCTTCACGCTCGCCATCGCCACCAGTGACGTCACCGGTTCCCAGTTCGACCACTCGATGCCCTGCTCGCGGAAGTGCGACGCGCCGAAGGTGAACTCGGTGACCATCAGGCCGCCGATGAAGCCGAGAATCAGCAGCGCTTCACCCGACTGCGTGAGACGCGCGGGGTGCACCACGAGGCGGAACCAGAAGAACCACGCCACGGCGATGACCGACACGCCGGCGATGAGGTCCTTCGCGAAGAGGTAGCCCTCGTAGACGCTCTTCAGCACGGAGTGGTCGGCCCACCACGGGTCGTTCAGATTCGTCGCGACGTGCGCGAAGCCTTCCGAAAAACCCATCACGAACAACATGCCCGAGCGCGCCTGGACCGCGAGGAACGCGGCGAAGATGAGCACGTGCATGAGGCCGGGCACGAACTCCTCGCGATCGACCATGCGCTTTTGACCGAAGCCGAACTGCAGCAGGGCCATGAGGCGCTCGCCGCGGCGGTCCATTCGATTGCCGGGAACGGGGCCGAGGGCGCGGAACGACTTCATGCGCCCCCACATCGTGACCGCGAAGAAGCTCAGGCCGCAGAACAGGAAAACCGACACCAGGATGGGGTTCATCGCGCTCTCCAACTAGCAGGAATTTCCTCCTGCCGCGTGCATCACGGATGAGCGGATCTGAACGTGACAGTCAGGTCATTCCACGAGGCGGAGCACCCAGCCGCCGCTCCCGGCCGCAAACAACACGTCGGTCTGGCCCCACATCGCCATCATGCGCGGAGCCTCGTAGCCGCCCGCGACCTTCAGCGTCGCTTCGCTGCCCATGCCGTCCCACTGCGCGAGTCGGCCCTGCGAGCCGCAGAGCCACACGTCGGTCGCCGAGCGAGCGAAGCCACCCGACACGCCCATGTCTTTGGGCAACGTGAGCTCGATGGGCATGTCGCCACCAAAGCGCTTCACCGAAGACGAGCTGCTGTTGAGCAGCCAGAAGTCGCTGGGCCCCAGCGCGAACATCTTCGATTCGAACGACGAGCTGATGGTGCCCTTCACGTCGAGCACCGTGCCGCCGTTCGCAGCGAGCTTCTGGATTTCGCCGCTCGAGCTCAGGTCCTTCTCGACGAGAGCCGCGACTCCGCCCTGCAACTCGAACAGCGACTGGCACCGCACGTGACTCGTGCCGTTCCCGCCGCGCGTGAATTCGTGGAACGTGCCGTCGAAGAGAAAGAGCCCATTCTGCGCGCAGAGAAAGACGACGCTCGACGAGAGCCCGCGCACGGAGACGAACGCCTGCGTGTCGGGCGCTCCGGAGACGGCCGAGAGCGTGGTGCCGTTCCAGCGCAGCACTGCGCCCGAGTCGCCGACCATCCACACGTCGTTCGCGCTCGCAGCCCACACCGAGCGCAGCGTGCGCGTGGTGCCCGAGGTGACCTTCGTCCACGAGGTGCCGTCGAAGTGCAGGGCGGTGCCGCTCTCTCCGACGGCCCACACGTCGTTCGCGCCGACGCCGTCCAGCGCGTAGAGGTCGTCGGTCACTTTGGTGTCTGACTTTTCCCAGATGGGCCCCGCGGGACCACACGCGACGAGCAGCAGCGAAGTCAGAGCGAGCGCGCGCACGTTCAAATCTCCTGCACCGGGTTCGGCGTCACGGCCGCGGGCGGAGCGTGAATCGGGAAGAACTCCAGCTTCGTGCCGCTGAAGGCAATCATCGGAATGCCGGCGGCGAGACCTGCGCCTCCGCCGATGAGCATGCCGATGCCGATCGAGCCGAACACCGAGCCCGTGCCGCCGTACGGGTTCTGCACTCCAGGCGTCGACGGCTGACCGATGGCCGAGAGACCCGCGAACAGACCACCGCACAGCGCCGCCGACGCGCCGAGCACCGCGAGCGTCCACCCGAACCACCGCAGCGTCGAGCTGCCCGGCCGCACCTTCAGCTTCAGCCCGTCGGGGAATTTCGTGAGCGAGAACGTCTCGGAGATGGTGATGCCGCGCCCGGAGACGAAGAAGTCGGAGCGCGGCTTGTCGACGAACACGCCGCACGGCGCTTCGCATTCCTTCTCGATGGTGGTGACGACGATGTTCGCTCCGAACGACGTGCCGACGTGGCGAAAGAGCGTGACGTCAGGGTCGTCGGTCTCGACTTCGACGAACACCGAATCGGCCGACGGTGGCGCGCGCTTTGGCTGCGGCACTTCAGGTGACGGCGAGCGCTGCGCGACGACCGGAGGCGCGGGCGGTGGATCAACCGGAGCCTGGAGATTGGGGTCGATGCTCACCGAGACCACGAACGCGATGCGGTCGTCGAGCGCGTGACACGAGTCGTCGTCGCCGGTGACTTCGCGCGAGCCCGCCACGTCGCCCGCGGCGCTCACCACCGTGATGCGCGCGCGCCACTTCGGAGACGTCGCCTGTTTCTCCATCAGCCCGTCGACGCGGAAGTCGGGGTTGAGACCGAACACCGGACGGCCCAGGCGCTTCTCGACGCGCGCGGCGAGATCGGCGGCGCTGATGCACTCGTCGGGAGCGCGCCAACGCAGCCCCCACTTCGTCTCGGCAGACGCAGCACCAGCGACCAGCAACGTGAAGAGAATCGGGATTCGCATGCCCACTGAGTGCGGCGACCTATGCCCGATTTTGAAGCTCATTTCCCGACCAGTGATTCGACGCGCAGCAGATGTGGCGACGTCGGCCAGCGCTCGCGGAATTTCGCGGCGCGCGCGCGGGCGTCGTCGGTGCGGGTGAGCGTGACGAGCGCCTTGATGGCGAGCACTTCGCGTTCCTGCTCGAGCGTGCTCTGCGGGAAGCGCTTCACGTGTTGCTCGACGAGCGCGAGTGATTCTTCGCTCGAGCTGGCGCTCATCGCCGCCTGCAGGAGCGCGAGTTCTTCGTCGATGCTGTCGACCGGTTTGGGCTCCGTCGCCGTCGGTGGCGTCGCAGGCTTCGGCGGTGCGAGCTTCACGGGCGTCACTGGCGCGACGACGACGGCAGGCGGTGGAGGCAGCGGCTCTGCAGTTGGAGTCGAAGTCGGAGCCGGCGTTGGAGTTGGAGTTGGAGTTGGAGTGACGGCGGGAACCGAGTCGGCCGAGGGCGAGAGCGAGAACAGCAGCGCGGCTCCACCCAGCGCGACCAGCAGCGCGCCGACGATGATTTTCCCCGCGAGCGAAGACGCAGCGGCGACCGGCGGCGCGGGCGGCGGCGGAGGCAACGTGAACAGCGGCTCCACGCGCGCACGCAACGAGCTCAGCTGCGCCTCGGTCGGCTCGTCGATGACCGCGCTCTCGAGCAGGCTGCGCACGGCATCCGGCGCGCCGTCTTCCGACCAACGACGTTCGGTGGTCATGGCGTCACCTCCGGGCTTCGAACCGCGGCTTCGATGAATTTTCGCGCGGCGTACAAGCGCGCCCACGCGGTCTGCTGCGGCACGCCGACCAGCTCGGCGATGTCGGGCATCGACAGCTGTTCCAATTCGAAGAGCACGAAGACGGTGCGCTTGTCTTCGTCGAGCTGCTCGAGAATTTCGTCGAGCCGCACGCGCGCCTGCTTGAGCGCGATGGTGCGCACGGCGTGCTCACCGGAGTTCGCGCGCTCACCGGCCTCTTCGAGGTTCGTCTCGCGCTTCACGTGCGCGCGCTGACGATGGGCGCTCGCCACGCGCAGGCAGATTCCAAACACCCACGTCTTCACCGACGAGCGGCCGGCGAACTCGGTGAGCTTGCGATGCACGACGAGGAAGACTTCCTGCGCCACGTCTTCCAGGTCGGCTTCGCGCACGCCGAGTCGACGGAGCGCACGCCACACGGTCGCGGCGTGCGCTTCGTAGACCTGCGCGAAGTTCAGCGGCGGTGCTGCAGCAGCCGCGTCGATTCGGGTGGCGGGCTGCGGCTCCATCGGCCGCCGGACAATGCCTCAAATTCAGTTGCGGATGATGGTGCCCATGCGCGCGAGGTACGTGGCGCTCTTGTCACAACCTTTCGCCGCGAAGGTCCACGGGTTCATCATGTTTCCTTCCTGCAGCACCTCGACGGTGACGGCGTTGCAGCCGAGGTCGATCTCCGCGCGCTTCTGGACCTTTTCGACTTCGGCGGGGTTCGGCTGCTTGGTGGTGGCGGCGCCGCTCTGGCGGTGGGCGCAGCCGGTGAGCGAGGCGAGGGCGAGCGAAGCGACGGCGACGAAGGTGACGAGCTTGAACATGGGTGACTCCAAAGTGACGGGTGAGTGACTTCGGAAGACCTGAGTGCGGTCACCCGTGCGGCATTTTGAAGGTCATTTCTCGCCGTCTTTTCTGCGCATCGGCGGGCCATCGGGTGTCACCCGGCCATGAGCGACGACTACGACGATTACGACGAGGGCGGCGTTTCGGGTTCAGGCAGCCACGAGGTGGCCTTCTTCGATGACACCGAAGGCGCGCTGGTGGCCGGTCGCCGCGTGGAAATCGACGGCATCTCGCGTTCTGAGCTCGGCAAGTTGAAGCTCGCGATCGAGGCGCTGGGCAAGGGCATCACGCTCGTGCCGTCTGGTGACCACACCGACACCGGGCCCGGCCCTGACGACGAGTGCTTCGGTGGCGGCATCGTCGGAATTCTGCACGGCACCGGTGGTGGCTACGGCCCCGACGCGGTGACCCGCGAGAAGTGCCTCGCGAAGATTGAAGCGGTGAAGGCGCTCGGTGACGACGTGTGGAAGCCCGTCACCGCGCTGCTGCCCGAGTCGAACCGCGGCTCGCTCGAGGGCGACGTTGGCATGTTCCTCGTGCCGGTCGGTCCACTCGCCGCGGCGAAGATCGCCTTCGGCAAGGCCGGCGCGGAAGAAGACGCGGGCCAGGGCGAGTACCAGTGGGGCACCGACATGAGCCAGGAGAAGCACTCCAGCGGTGTGTGGGGCATGCGCGTGTGCGGCGGTGAAGACCCGGTGGAAATCGACTTCTCCGAGGCCGCGCACCAGGCGCGCGTCGCGGCGTTCCCCGACGGCGGTTACTTCGTCATCGCCCGCTACGACTGAGCTTCGCGCTGGAGCTCGGCCAGCGTGGCGAGCGCCGCGTCGGCTGCGTCGACCGCGACGAACAGGTGATCATGGTGTGCAGCGGCGACCACGTTGCACGCGATGCCCTGCCGCGCGAGCGCACCTGCCACCGCTGCGGTGAGGCCGACGGCAGCGAGGTCGGAGTGCACACTGAGCGTCAGCCACGCAGCGCGAAACAGCGGCACCAGCCCGTAGCGTTGCGCGGTGGCCTCGTCGACGATGACTGACAGACCCTCGGTCTCACGAAAGGTCGAGATGGGCTGGAGCGCGCTCACATCGACGCCTGGCGGCGCGAGCGCGAAGACGTAGACCCCAGGCTGCCGCTGCGCCTGCAGGCTGCGCAACAAGGTCGGGAGGTCTCGCACCGGCACGCCGGCGTGAAGCTACTCCACCGCCGTCGTGCTTCGACGGAAGTCGATTTTCCGCAACGGAAGGTAGAGCGGGTCACGCTGTGGAGAATCGTCGAAGTGCGTGCTGCTCGGCTTCAACCGGGCGCACGCCGCGAGCCACGTGTCGAGCTTCGTGAAGTCCGGCTCCACGTCGACGCCGAAGCGCCCACGCACCGTGAGCGCTCGCGAGACCGTGTCGAACTCCAGACACCAGCCGTACCACCCGAACGGCTCGAGCAGATGCACGCCGTCGACGAAGCGCAGCACCTTCGAACGTGCTTTCTCGAGCGCGCGCACCGCGTCGTCGGGGCTCGCTTCGAGCGTGACGGAGGCGCCTTCGTGCTTCGCGAGCAATTCTGCGAAGCGAACGTCACGCGCACCGAGATGGCGAACCGGCGCATCGAGCGTGTCGGTGGCGTTGAAGCGGGCGTGGAGCAACGCGTGCTCGAGCGAGCCGCGACGTTGCGCCAGCACCTCGAGCGTGTCGGCCTCGATGCGCATCGCGCTCCGCAGCCCGGGCAACGTGTTGAGTGGAGCAGGGAAGTCGTGACCCTCGGTCGCGCTGAGCGTCACTCCGCGCACTCCCGCCCACGCTGACTCGGGGATGCCGTCGGTTCGATTCGTGCGCAGCTCGACGTGAACCGCGACGCCGCGCTCGAACACCGCGTTCACCACGATGGAAGAGAGCGGGCCGAGCAGCCGGTCACGGTGCTTGCTCTGCAGCGCGCGCAGCTGAAGCAACTGCTCGGGGCTCAGCGCGGCCTTCTTCTCGAACAACTGCAGGCTCATCAGCTCGCCGCGCGGGTCTCCCTGCTCGGTCAGCACATCGGCCCACACCAGGAAGTGTCCGTCGTCTTCCGGGTGCGCGAGCGCACGTGCGCGCAGTTCGGCTTCTTGCGCGGTGAGCTGCGCCTTCTTCCCCACGGCACGCTCGGCGTCGGAACGCTCACTGACGAAGAACGGCTCGAGCGCATCGAGCGGCGCTTTGAGTGAGCCTTCGTCCGCCGAATCGACCTCCATCGCCGCGGCGACCTCGCGCAGCTTCTTCGCGAGCTCCGGGCCGTAGCTGTTGGTGACGATTTCAGGCATGCGCGCCGCGAGCGCCTTCAACGCCGGCGGCACCCGCGGGTCGCGCTGCGCTGTGAGCGCCTTGAAGCACCGCTCGTAGAACCACTGCGCGCCGTTCGCGCGATAGCGGGGCGCGGCGAACATCGCGAGCAGCCCGGTCGAGATGCGCGGGTCCACCCACGGAATCAACTGCTCGGCGCGGTACTCGGCGTCGCGAAAGCCCACCGCGGTCAGCGTCGCCAGCAGGCCTGGCAGCGCGAGCACCTCACGCGCGCGCGCCCGCTCGAGCCACTCGTGTTGTTTCTCGATGGGCGGGCACGGGAGCCGCGCGTCGACCCAGTCGATGAACTGCGCGAGCCGTGGAACGTGATGGGTGTTCCACGCGAGCAACAGCGCGTTCAATGCGTCGGCGTTGCGCGATTCACTCAATGCGACGCGCGCGGTGTCGAGGTGCACGCTCATCAGTGCGGAATGGGGCGCCTGGCGCGCACCTTCTCCACTTCGTTGCGGTACTGCTCGATGATCAACGCAGTGTGCGCCGCGTTCGGAGTGCCCACCAGCCGCCGCAGATACTGATTGCGCTGCACGAGGCCCATCAGGTCGAACGTGAAATAGAGACTCATGAGCGGGTTGATGAACAGCTCGGAGTTGGACGTGCGCTGCGTGAACTGGACGTCGCCGAACTGACCACTGACGGCTGCTCCGATGCTGCCGTTCACGATGCTCGCGAAGTGTTGCTGACGCTGTGAGTGGTCGACCGCGCGCAGGTAGAGCGCGCCTTCTGCGCTGTACTGCGAGAGCGAGAGCGCGCCGTGGTACGCGCCGTCGCGATCGAGCGCCGCGATGTTCTCGAGCACCAGCCCGTGCGACACGCCGTGGTACGCGTCGACGCCGAAGCCGATGCACGCCACATGGCGGTGCGCGATGCGCAGCTGCCCGACCGCCGCGAGGCTCGTCATGTCTTCGACCGGTGTCCCCAGTCCGTCCTCGTCACCGAACATCAGGATGTCGGTGCCGCCGTCGACCAGCACGATGGCGTCGAGGTCGAGCTTCTCGACGAGCCACGCGTACGCCGCGGTGAGCGTCGCCACGCCGCTGCGCTCGAACGCGTAGACGGTCGACGGCAGCCCTTCGCTTTCGAGGAAGCGCGCGAGCAGCCGCTCGGGGAAGTAGTCGTCGGGGCCCTTCGTCTGCGGCGTGACGGCGTGCAGGCCCTCGACCAGCGGCTTGCCGTCGGCGATGGCGAGGTGCGTGAAGCTCAGGTTCGCGAGGAACGCGGTCTGCCCGCGGTTCCACAACGCCGCGGCGATCGGCAGCGCGGCGTAGACGTCGAAACCACCGCCCGCTCCGGCGACGAGAATGCGTTTGCAGCTCGCCAGGTGGCGGAAGAGCGTCGGCTCGACCATCGACGGCAGCGCGTCGACGCCCTTCTTCGCCTTCGTCACACCAGCGCGCGCAGGCCGAGCTGCGCGGTCAGCGCTCCGTCGAACATCCCGCCGGGGTTGAACTTCTTGAAAGCGGTGAGGAACGACGGAATGCCAGTCGCGTAGTTGGTCGCGAACTGCACGTCGCTCATCGGGTTCTGCTGCCCCCAGTGCGGGCGCCCGGTGAAGTTGTTCATCATGAAGTTCGCGTAGCGGTTGAGCGCGTCCACGGCCTTCGAGTTGTCGTGGCCCCACGCCTTCTTGAGCATCGGGACCTCGAGCATGATCGTGTTGCGACCGAACTGCGGCGAGAGGAAGTCTTCCGACGCCTTCACCCAGCGCATGCCGATGGGCGAGGTGAACATCAGCCCGTCGGCCTGCCACGCTTTGATTTTCGGAATCAGCGCCTTGATGACGTCGTCGCCCTTCGCGGCGTCGAAGCCGAGGCTCGAGGCGTTGACCGCGAGATCATTCGGCGGGCCGAAGTCGAGCGCCTTGAACGACGGCAACACCACGCCCATGCCCTTGCACGCACCGAGCGCGAGGTCGATGCCCGGGCCCGGGTTGTCGCCCAGCAAGGCTCCGGCGATCTCGGTGCCGACCCACGGACCACCGAACAGAATGCCGGCCCCGCGCGCGCCTTGCGGACCAGAGTCGGTGAACGACAACCGCGTGATGAGAACGTTCGGGTTCAGCTCCTGCCCGGCGGTCGTCGCGTACGGGTTGATCCACACGTGCACGGAGTGAATCGTGGGGTCGGCGAACATCTGCGGCAGCAACGCCCACGCGCCGTTCCAATCAGTTTGCCAACGGTCTTCTTGCAGGTTGAACGACTTGCGCACCTTGATCGTGACCGCGGTGACGATGCCCAGGTGTCCCTGCGCGCAACGCACGGAGTGGAACAGCACGTCGTTCTGAATCAGCTCGTGCTGCGCGTCGTGCGTGGCCGCGTACTTCGCGGGGTCGGTCAGACCGTTGGTGCGCTCGACGCGCGCGAGCCGAACGTTCTTCGCGGCGTCGAAGTAGGCGATCTCCACCGCCTCGAACCAACCGGCAATTCCATACAACCCGATGCCTGAGCCGTGACCGCCCGCGTTCGCGCAGCCACCGACGGTGAGGTTCGCGAAGCCCGGCTGCTGCGACACCGTGCGGTTCGTCAGCGCGAGCGCCGTGTTGAGCTCGCCGAACGACATGCCCGCCTCGCAGCGGAAGTAGTCGTCTTCGTCGAGGTCGATGTCCTGGCGGAAGTTCTCCGCTTCGACCGCGAGCGGGTGATTCATGGTGCGCATCTGCACCAGACAGCCGCTCGTCTCGGCGGCGTTCGCGAAACCGTACGCGTCGCCCATCGCGCGGAAAGAAGTGAACGCGTTCTTGTTCGCCTCGAGCTGCGCGAGGAGATCAGCTTCGTTCTTCGGGTGGAGGAACTTCGCGGGCCACTGCGCCATCACCGTGTTGTGCCGGTAGTAGCGCGCGACGTCGTTCAGGTTGGTGTCGAGCAACTCCGGCTGCTCGGCCTTGATGTGCGCCAGCTCGTTCAGGAAGTTTGCGTTGTTGGGCTGCTGCTTGAGCGCTGCGACGAGGTTCGCGTAGTCCTGTGGGGTCGCCATGGTCGGCGCAGACTATTCAGCGCACGCAGCCGATGCGATTGGGATCGATCGCCACTTCGTCAATCCACACATCGAGTCCGTTCATGAGCAGCGGGTAGTTCTGGTAGTGGCTCAAGCCGATGGTGAGCGACGAGAAGTTCGCGTCGGGGAACGCCCACTCCGCTTTGTTCTTCACGTTGAGCGACGGGTGCTCGCGCCCGTCCCAGAACACCTTCACCTCTTTGCCCGGCGCGTCCCACAGGAACTCGAGGCACTGCCACTCGCCCGCGCGCATGCCCATGTCGTAGCCGGCGGGCTTGTTCATCTCGTCGCCCTGACCGACTTCCTGCCGGCCGTCGCCCATGCCGTCTTCGTTCACGAACAAGCCTTCGTTGATGAAATCGCCCGCGCGGATTTCGGGTTTGCGCACGCCGTCGCCGAACGTCGTGTCGCCCTGCGCGAACGCGTACGTCCAGTGAATGACGCCCGGGTTCAAACACATACATTGGTTGTCCCAGTGCATCGGCGGAGGCACTTCGCGCACGTAGAGGAACATGCGCACCCAGAACTTCGGCAGCGGCAGCGCGTTGCGCGTCGTCATCACCGCGCGGTTGATGTCGAACGTCTGGTGAATCTTCACCGCCTTGGTTCCGCGAGCGGCGCGCGTGTCGTCGATGGCGAGCGTCGTCGCGCTCATGTTCCAGAACTGCAGCGTCCACTTCGCGGGGTCGGGTGGCTGGCCGGCGGTGCGCGACTCGAAGTCTTCACAGAACGCGAGACCCGACGTCGCGCAGCGCGTGTCGCCGAAGAAGTTCGCACGGTCGGTGGAGAGCGGGTCGATCGCGGAGCCGCCTCCGCCTGTCGCACTCCCGCCGCCGGTCGAAGCACCGCCACCTGTCGCGCCGCCTCCGCCGGTCGCAGCGCCGCCGCCGGTCACTGAGCCGCCACCACCGCCAGTCGCGGACCCACCGCCACCGCCACCGCTTCCGCCGTCTTCGACGAGCGGGAGATCCATCACGTTGCCGGTGCAAGACACGAACAGCAGGGAAGCGAGCAACGTCGAGCGCATGCGTTCTCTTTTGAGCCACGAGCGACGGGGGATGGCTCAGCCTAGCGCGGCGGCTCGAACGCCGGCGGCGGCATCACCGCGGGCGGAGCGACGGGCGGCGCGATTCGCAGTCGCTCGAGCGCCTCGACGCGCTGCTTCCACGCGTCCTCGCACGCATCGACCTTCAGGTAGCCGGTGACCGCCGACGTGCCGAACAGCCCGACGCCGACGATGCCGGTGCCGACGGTCGCGACCGATGACGTCGTGAGGCCGGTGCGCTGGGCCGCCGTGAAGGTCGACGTGGTCGCCGCCAGAATGCCCGCGACGATGAGGACCGCCGAGCCCGCGCCGAACACCGTGTCGACGATGGGCGGGCCGAGCGAGCGCGAGCAGATGGGGTCTCCGGCGTCGGGCAGGTAGTCGGCGCTCGGCCCGCGCGTACGAACGAGACTGCAGCCGGTCAAACCAATCATCACCAGACAGAGCTGACGCATGCGCAGCAGATGACAACGAGCGTGCCACCCGGTCAACCGACGACCGGAATGCCGAGCGCGGTCGCGAGCTTCATCAACGACGGAGTGTTGGTCTTGAAGAGACTCCGCTCGAACGAGATGCCCAGCGCGCGCGCGTGAAACAGCACGAAGCCCGGGAACGGCGGCCGGCACCAACACGTCGGAGGTCCGCTCGCGTGCGGACACACTCCGTTCACGAAGCCGTCGGGCAGCGTCGCGCCGAGCTCCTTCCACCCGATGACGATGCGCGGCCAGTCGGCGGGAATTTCTTTCGGCAGCGCGTCGAGCTGCTGCTCGAGGCCGATGAAGAGCGCAGGGCGCTCCGCTTTCCACGGCCAGGGCCGGCGCACGAACGGCACGCGCTGAATCGACGCGAAGCCTTCGTCTTCACCGAGCGGCTCGAGGTTTCGTTGCGTCATCTGAAAACCGCGCGGGCCGAGTTGCTCCGGCGTCTTGCCGCGCTGGAGTTCCTCGGGCGTGAGCAGTCGCCCGTACTTCTCGAGCATGCGCAGCACGATGTTGATCTGCGCCTGCTCGCCGTCGATCTCGTGCCACACGCCGTGAACGTCGGCGCCGTGCTTCGCGGCGACGGAGATGGCTCCGCCGCGCTGCGCGCGCGTGACGTACGTGTTGTCGAGCACCACGGACTTTCCCTGCAGCAGCAGCGGTCCAATCTTCTGGTGCAGCTTCTCGAGCGTTCCGCCTTCGTCGTCGCGATTGAGCCGCGTCATTCCTTCGGCGACTGCGCGCGCGACGGCCGAGGTCTTGCCGCTCCCCTGCAGGCCCATGAGGAGCGTCACTTTCCCCGCAGACCGCGCCACGGGAACGGGATCAGCGCTCAACTTCAACGACGCCGCCTTCACGCACGACTGCACGGTCTCGACGCGCCGCGCACCGGGGAGCACCGCGAGGTTGTCGGACAGCGAGAGCAGCTGCGCGAGCGCCCATTCCCACGGAGTGCAGTTCGCGGCCTTCGCCTTCTCGACGAGCCACGGAATGGTGCCGAGCTCGTGGAACTTTCGCGGGCCGCCGAGCGGAGAATGGCAGAGCACGGTGACGCCGCGCGTGAGGGCGCCGGCGACCACTCCGCCGCGAATCGCGCTGTCGTCGAGCAGAGAAATGCCCAGCTCGACGGCGGAAATCTCGGCGAGCCCGAGCGCCTCATCGAGCTGCGTGCGCGTCACGTTCGACAACCCGATGGCCTTCACGAGACCGCGCGCCTTCAGCGCCTGCAGCGCGCGCACGCTGGTCGACAACCCCACGCGCTTGTCGGGCACGTGGAGCAGATAGAGATCGATCTCCCGCCCCAGCGCTTCACGCGACGACGCGCAGTGCGCCTCGAGCGTCGACGCCTTGCCGTCGGGAATCCACTTGAGGCCCTCGCGCAGCATGCCGCCCTTGGTGATGACGCGCGCCTCGCTGCCGTGCGGGTGCTCGGCGAGGAACCTGCCGAGCCAGCGCTCGTTGTGGTTGTAGTCGCGCTCACCGAGGCCGTACGCGAAGGCGGTGTCGAAGAGGCGCACGCCGCCATCGAGCGCGGCGTGAACGACCGAGCGTGCGTGGGCTTCGTCGCGCGTGCGCTCGGTCGAGAGTCGCATCGTGCCCAGACCGACGCGCAGCTCGCCGGGGCGCAACCAGCTCATCGCTCGCACTCGTAGATCATGTCGGCCACGCGCGCTCCGTCGTCACGCTGGCACGACATCGACGGAGGGCAGCTGTAGCCCGCGAAGCCGTTGCACACGAACGTGCAGCAGCCGTTCGCGTCGCAGCGAGAAGCCGACATGTTGTCGCCGGCGAAACGCCAACCGCTGCACTCGCTCGTGGTGCAACGCGTCTTCACGCACTCTTCGTTCGCCGCGCAGGTGCCCTGCTGTGAACGGCCGCTGACAGGGCGGGTGCACGCCGTGACCGAACACGACACCGACGCGTGCTTCGGGTTGAACGTGCCGTCGCTGTTCTTCTGGCAGGTGCACGAGGCGCTCACGGCGAACACCAACGCAAAGACGAACCGCCTCGACATCGCGTCTTCATATCGCGACCATCGCGCGCATGAACCGACGCCTCGCGCTGCTGCTCCTCGCTGTTGCTGCCCTCTCGCTCACTGCCTGCGGCCCGCCGTGGAAGGTGATTCGCGTTTCTGATCCGTCAGCGCTCGCGGGCAACACCGACGTCGCGGTGACCTTCGACTACTCGCAGATGCTCGTCGAGAACCGGCCGCTCGCGCAGTGGATGGAGATCAAGACCAAGGACGACGCGAAGTATCCGCAGACGTGGGCCGACCTCACGCAGCGCTTCGAAGCGGCGACGCTGCAGGGCCTGCGCGTGCAGTTCCCCGACGCGAAGCTCGCGAGCCAGGCGCCCGGAGCGGTGACGCTCGTCGTGCAGCCGCGCACCTTCCGCCTCGGTCGCTGGGCGCCGTTCGTGAACAACGCGACGTTCATGGACGTGGTGCTCGACTTCCAGATGAACGGTCAGTCGACCGACGCCATCTCGGTGGTTCGCAGCTACCCGGCGTCGGTGACGCAGCCGTCGGTCTTCAACCACATTCCGTATGTGGGAGATCAGATCGGCCGCGCCGCCGGTCAGCTCCTCGGCTCGAAGCAAAAATAACCCCTCTCCCGCGAGGGAGAGGGTCTGGGTGAGGGTGAACCTGCAGTCGCAAATCCTCACGTCACCGTGATCGCCTCATCACTGCGCGCGCCTCGAACGCGCGCAACGACGGTCTCAGCCGAGCGCGTCTCAAAAGCCACCTGAGCTAGAGCCGACCGAACACCCGACGGCGATCGCCCAGCTTCTTCATCGCGACGCATGCGCGCCCTCAACGCTCTGAGCTGCTCCATGAACGCTTCGTCATGCATCGACCCGCCAGTGCTCCGCACCGCGGGAAAGCGATCACCGCTCCAGAACCCGCAATAAATAAGGAGTACCGACCCAGCCCAGACGACGGGGCACTATTCCTCACTCCGGACTTGGCGACGGGGTGCACAGCCCCATAGCTTCCGCCGCATGTCGCAAAATGCCCCGCCGCTCGCGGCCGGGACTGCAAAGCCTTCTGCGGTCCCGGTGGTTGGAAAGCGCGTCTCCCGCGCGAAGAAAGAAGTCGAACGCTCCCTCTGGGAACCGCTGCGCGAAGACTGGCGCGGCATGGGCGCCAGCGCGAAAGGCACCTTCCAGGACGTCGTCGCGCAAAAGAGCCTGCCGCAAGACGTGCTCGCCGGACTCACGGTGGCCGCCGTCGCGTTGCCGCTCAACCTCGCGCTCGCCGTCGCTTCCGGTCTTCCGCCCGCGGCAGGTCTCGTCGCCGGAGCCATCGGCGGTTTCATCGCGGGCTTCATCGGCGGCGCTCCACTGCAGGTCACCGGTCCCGCCGCGGCGCTCTCGTCCATCGTGCTCGCCGTCGCGCTCGCGTTCGGCCCCACCGGCGTCGCGCTCGCCGCGCTCTTCGTCGGCGGCACGCAGCTGATTCTCGCCTTCACGCGCGCCGGCCACTTGATGGGCAAGGTGCCCGAGAGCGTGCTCGCCGGCTTCACCACTGGCGTCGGCTTGAAGCTGCTCGACCAGCAAATCCCCGAGCTGCTCGGCTTCGACTACCGCGTGGCGGAGCTCGCCACGATGATGCATCGCCCCGACTGGCTGCACGAGGTCGAGTGGCTCGCGGTGGTGTCGGGCCTGTTCGTCATCGTGCTCGTCGTCGGCACCGCGCGCTTCAAGCGCTTCCCCGCGGCCATCGTCGGCGTGGCGCTCATCACCTTCGTCGCGAACTACGTGGGCTGGGACGTCACGCGCGTCGGCGACGTGCCGAGCAGCTTCCCTCCGCTGTCGGTGCCCGGCATCGACCCGTCTCGGCTGCTGGAGTTCATCGCGCTCGTCATTCCGCTCTGCTTCCTCGCGCCCGCAGAGTCGTTGCTCGCCGCGCGCGCGGTCGATCGCATGGCCGGCAAGGACGCGGTTCGCAAACACAACCCCAGCCTCGAGCTGTTCGGTCAGAGCCTCGCCAACATCGCGGCCGGTCTCTTCGGCGGCATGCCCGTCACCGGCGTCGTGGTGCGCAGCGGCGTCAACGTGCAGAGCGGAGCGCGCACCAAGGTCGCTACCGTCCTCCACGCCGTGTTCCTCGGACTCGCGGTGTACCTGGTGGCGCCGCTCATCGCGCGCGTTCCCCTCGCCGCGCTCGCGGGCCTGCTGTGCGTCATCGGCGTGCGGCTCGTCGACTTCGGCACGCTGGTGCATCTCTTCAAGGAGTCGAAGCTCCAGGCGCTCGCGTTCTGCGTCACCGCCGTCGGCACGCTGACCGGGCATCTGATGATGGGCCTCGTCGCGGGCCTCGTGGTGCACACCATCGACTGGTTCCTCTTTCACCGCCACGAGCGCCGCCCCGACGACAGCCGCGCGGCGTTGAAGCCCGGCGTGCGCGCGGTGCTGGGAAAAGAGCGCGCCGACGCGCGTCACGTGAAGCGCGATTCCACCGGCAACGCGGCGGAGTGGCTCGGTCACGTGCGCAGCCGCCCGGTCGTTCCCGCCACCGCGTTCGTGCATCACCAGGCGGCGCTCATCGGTCACGTGGTGCTCGGCGAAAACGTGCACATCGCCGCGGGGAGTTCGGTGCGCGCCGACGAAGGCACGCCGTTCTTCATCGGCCCCAACTCCAACGTGCAGGACGGCGTGGTGTTGCACGCGCTCAAGCAGAAGCACGTCATCGTCAACGGAGAGAAGTGGGCCATCTACATCGGCCGCAACGTGTCGATGGCGCACGACGCGCTGGTGCACGGGCCGTCGTACATCGGTGACGACACGTTCATCGGCTTCAAGGCCGTGGTGCACGACAGCGTGGTCGGCAGCGGTTGCTCCATCGGCATCGCGAGCGTGGTGGTGGGCGTGCAGATCGCCGACGGGCGCGCGGTGCCGGCCGGCATGGTGTGCGACACGCAGGCGAAGGCCGACGCGCTGCCGATGGCCACCGACGCGCAGCACCACTTCAACGAAGACGTGGTCGACGTGAACCGTGGGCTCGCGGCGGCGTACCGCCGGCTCGTCGAGGCAGGCCACACGCCGCGTCTCGTCGCTTCGAGCAGCGAGCCCGCCTCGTGGGACGAGGGCTGGTCGCGCGCGTCTCCCGAGTCAGATCGATTCTGAAATTTCAGCACTCAATTCGGAGCCAACATGTTCGTCACCGGTCTCATCGCAGGCATCGTCATCTTCCTGGTGTGGAAGGCGAAGGACGCGCAGTTCCGCGTCGAGGAAGGGCAGGTGGGGTTGCTGGTGCGCTTCGGCGCCGCGCTCCACGAAGCCGACGGCAAACCGCGGCTCTTCGGTCCCGGGCTGCACTTCAAGTGGCCCTTCGACGAAGTGCGCATCGTGTCACTGCGCGAGCAGTTGGTGACGCTCGGTGCGGGTGACGCGGCCGAGCACGCCATGCTCAACGACGGCACGGTGATTCGGCTGCAGTCGATGCTGCGCTACACGCCACGGCGCGACGGCATCTCGAAGTACGTGTTTGGCCTCGTGCACCGCAAGGAACACGTCGCCACGCTCTTCTCGTCGCTCTTGCGCAACGAGATCGCCAACGTGAAGGGCGCGGGCCCGACGTTGGATGATCCGCATGATCTCCCCGAGGAGAACGGTTCGTTCGCCATCGTTCGGCGCGACCGAACATTGCTCAACACGCGCATCGCCGAGTTCGCGCGCAAGGAGTTCGGTGACCGCTACGGTGTCGACTTCCACGCGGTCGACATCACCGACATCCACCCGCCCGATGAATTGGCCGACGCGCTGAACGCGGTCATCAGCGCGCGCGCCGAAGCCGACTCGATGCGGTTCCGCGCCGAGAGCGAGTGCGCGCAGAAGGTGATGAGCGCCGAGCACGGCGTGCGCATCGCCACTGCGAAGGCGGCCGCGGTCGAGGCGGAGATCGACGAGCTGGGCAAACACCTCGGCTCCCTCGAGAGCTCCGGAGTGCTTGAGGCGTACGTCGAGCGTCGCAAGGCCGAGGTGCTGGCCGATTCGCGCACCCTGTTCGTGAAGGAGCCCGTCGCGCCGCAAGCGCACGAGACCTTCGCGGTGAACGGCAACGGACATTCGGTTCGCAAGAGCAGCGCGGCCGTCGAGAAGGAGGCGAAGTGATGAGCTCGCAAGAGTGGATGCAGATCTTCGGCGGCGCGGCGGCAGGTCTCGTCGGCTGCTCGCTGTTGGCGCTGTTGGTGCGCGCGGTGCTGGTGTCGGTCGAAGACGAGCACGTCGCGCTGGTGACGAGCTTCGGCAAGCTGGTCGGCCGCTACGACAAACCCGGAGCGCAGTTCGTGTTCGGAAAATTGTTCCCGTGGACGAAGGTGCACCACGTCTCGCTCGCGCGTGACTTCCGCATCATTCACGACCTGCACATCAACGACGCGCGCGGCACCACGGTGTCCGTCGACTTGTGGATGGAGGTTCGCGTCATCGACCCGGAGAAGTCGTTGTTCGCGGTGGAAGACAGCGAGCAGGCGACGCAGAACCTGGTGGTGCACGCGGCGATGTCGATTCTCGGCAGCCGCGACTTCCAGCAGATCCTCGATGACCAGACCCAGCTCGGGAAGCAGCTGCAGAAGGAAGTGAGCCTCGAGACCGAGCGCTGGGGCGTGAAGGTCGAGCAGGTCTACGTGCGCAACGTGTCGCTGTTGCCCGAGGTGTCGCGGCAGGTGTTCGGCACCGTGGCGGCGCGGCTCGAGCGCGCGCGCGCGGTGGTCGTCGAGAAGGGTCGTCTCGATGCGGCGCAGCTCGAGGCCGACACGGCGAAGAAGGTGGCGTCACTCGTTGCGCAGGCGAAGGGGCAGTACCCGCTCGCCGTCGGTCGCGCGCTCGAGCGGTTGAAGAAATCGCCGCGCGTGTTCACGGCGTACAACCAGCTCTACGAGCTCTCGCAGCTGCGCGGTGCACGCACCGTCGCGTTCCGCGGCTTCGACGGGAAGGACGTGCGAGCGCTCGACGCCGCGATGTTGCCCGACCTGTCGTCCACGCCCGTCAAAGGCTGAAACAATTCCCTCTCCCGCGAGGGAGAGGGTCAGGGTGAGGGTGAACCTGCAGTTGCTCACCGACCGCTGAACTTCGCCTCTCGCCGCTCGACGAAGCTCATCATTCCCTCCGCCGCGTCCTCGCTCGCCATGATCTTAGGCAGCGTCTCGACGAGGTGCTTGATCGCCGCACCCTCACCCTGAGTCGCTGCCAAGCGAGCATTCGCCAACGTCGCCAACACCCCGAGCGGAGCCTGCTTCGCAATCACCTGAGCGAGCGCACGAGCGCGAGCGACGTGCTGCCCCGCGGGCACCACTTCCTGCACGAGCCCAATCTGCAGCGCCTGCGCTGCGCCAAACTCCTCGGCCGTCAGCAGAAACCGCATCGCATTGCCCCAGCCCAGCTTCGCCGGAGCCCGCATCGTCGCTCCACCGAACGGCATGATGCCGCGCCCAATCTCGAGCTGCCGGAAGCGCACGGTGTCGGCCGCGATGACGATGTCCGCCGCCAGCGCGAGCTCGATCGACAACGTGAACGCGATGCCGCTCACCGCGAGCACGATGGGCTTGGGCACCGGCGGCGCCCACACTCCGAACGGGTCGTACTTTCCCGCGCCCGCGAGCGCGTGCGGTCCCTTTTCGGCGACCGCGGGCCCGACCTCCGAGAGATCCAGCCCCGCGGAGAAATGATCTCCATGCCCGAACAACACGCCGACGCGCAGCGACGCATCATCACCGAGCCGTTCGTACGCCGCGGCCAGCTCGGCAATCGTCGCGAGATCGAACGCGTTGCGCTTCTCGGGCCGGTTCACGCCCATCAACAGCACATCGCCATCACGCTCGACGGTCACTCGGGAGGTCATGGCGCGCGAGGCTGATTCATCACCCCGCGCACCGCAACCGTCACGGCACGTCCCTGAGCACCACGCTGTACGTGCCCGAGCCCGTGGGCGTCAGGTCAGCCTTGAGCACCACGGCCGCGCTGCCCTCGCACGTCGTCGCGAAGCGGAGCTCGATGGGCATCGAGAGGTCGGTCGGCTCGAACGACACGCGAAACCCACCACTCCCACTCCCACCAGGCACCGTGCTGAGCGAAGCGCGCGTGGTGTTGGTGCTGAGAATGAGACTCGTCAGGTTCACCGACGCGCCACCGCCACCGAACGAAGCCGTCTCGGTGAGGCTGAGCGTGAAGGTCAGTGGCTGACCTCCATCGGGCAGCATTCCGCCGTCGGAGCCGAGCGAGCTTCCGGGCCCGACGTTGGCCATCAAGTCGCCGGCCACGCCACGAGTGGTGCGGCACTTCGGAGGCGGAGGCAGCGGGTCGACCGCGATGAACGGACACGCCGCGAGCGTCATCGTCGCCGCTCCGGTCGCCGCGAGAATGCGCAGGTGCGAAATCACACGCGCGCGCGCCGCCGTGCCCGGGAACGAGACCGGCTTGGGCAACAGCTCGGGCATCAACTTCTTCTTCGGAGCGTCGTCACTCACGAGTGCACCTCCGCCACGCCTTTCTGGAGCGGTGTCGCCACCACGTCCTTCCACGCGCTCATCGGCCGGCCCTCGGGCAGCACGCGGGTCAACGCCTGCAGCAGCTGCAGCGTCCGCTCACCCAGCAGCTCGTCGCGCGCGCGCAGCTCGGCGGCGAGCGAGTCGGCGAACGCACGGTCATCGTGCGCCGAGACACCACCCGTCACGCGCTCGATGATGTTCCGCATCGCGCGCACCGAATCGCGACCCAGCTCGCGGCTGATCTGCTTCGCGTCTTCGAGCCACTTCACGTCGAAGCGGTCGGGGTGGAAGTGCCGCACCACCTCGATGTCGAAGCGCATCCCCATCATGGTGTTCGCCAGCGAGTGCGCGCCGAAATTGCGCTCGTCGAACGCGCGGCTGGTGAGCTCGAACACGCGCTCCACCTTCTCGTCGGCCATCGAGTAGTCCCACTGCAGCCAGTCACCGCGCGCGCGACCTTCTTGCTGCATGCGCTGCAACAGCGGAGTGCCCGCGTACAGCTCGGTGCGCCCGAAGTTGAACGGGTGGTGCGCGTACCGCTCCATGAACGCCAGGTTGTCGTCGAGCGAGGCGAGCGTGGTGTCGGGGTCGAACAGCAGAATGTTGAAGCAGGTGTACAGCTCGAGCCGCTCCACCTCGGCCATCGACTGGTGGTTGTGCTTGCTGCGCGCCCAGCGCTGCAGCGTCTCGAGACCCTGATCAGCGTCGGTCTCGATGCCCACGTAGACGCGAATGCAGTTCAGCCGCCGCTTCAACGCCTCGAACACGCGCGGCTGCACGTCGGTCGGCCGTGCCTTCACCACCGTCGCGTAGCGATGCACGCCGCGCTCGGTGAGCATGCGCGCGAGCGAGTCGATGCGCGCCGCGTTCTTCACGCCGCTGGGCAGGAAGAAGTTGTCGTCGTGGAACACGAAGATGTCGATGCCGCGGTCGTGGTGCAGCGACGCCATCTCATCTGCCACGTCTTCCAGCGGCCGCTCGCGGTATCGCTTTCCGGGCAGCGCCTGCTCGTGCCACGCAGCGATGCAACAGAACGTACAGTTCGCGTAGCAGCCGCGCGTACTCACCAGCGGTGCGATGCGGTGACCGAACGCCGCCGCCGGTTCTCCGCGACGGTCGGGCCACGCGAGCTTTGAGAGCTCCGGCACGTGACGCAGGTCGTTGAGCTGCGGGCCGAGCAGCCCGCGCACCGCGACGCCCGAGAGCGCGCTCCACGGCTTGCCTTCACGCAGACACGCGACGAGCTCGACCAGCGTCTCTTCGGCTTCCTGCCGGCACACCGAGTCGACCTCGGGGAAATCACTCAACACCTCACGCGCGGCGAACGTCGCGAAGTGGCCGCCGAGCGTGATGTGGCCCTGGTAGCCGTTCTCCCGGAGCGCGACCGCGAGCGCGAGCATGTCGGGCGCGCGCCACTGGAACGCCATCGAGATGCCGACCAACACCGGTGCGGTGCTCGCCGACAGAATCTTCGACGCGACCGCGTTGAGCTGTCCGCCGTCGTTGAAGGCGAGAATCTCGCTGTGCACGCCGACGCGTTTCAGCGCGCTCGCGAGGTACCGCAGGGAGAGGTTCTCTTCGATCTCCGGGCCAACCAGCGCCACCCACGGCGTCATGTGTCACTCCACTCCGGCCCCGAGGCAAACGAGCCGGGCGAGGGTATCACCAGGTCGACGGCTGCTGCAGCCCGAGCCCGCCATGGTGTGGCCGCGGCACGTACCCATCGGGAGGAACCGGGAGCGCCGCGACGCAGTCGGTCGAGCAGGCGTGCACCAACAGCGGCAACACGTCGGTCGCCACGCGCAGCGAAATCCACACGCGGAATTCGCCCACGTCGTCGAACGGCCGGCGGCACACGCTGCATGGTCTGCGCACCGACGAGCGCTCCAGCGGCAGCAGGTGAGGGAACATCGTGCGCGTCTTGAAGTTGCCGTACAGCGCGCGCGTGCTCACGGTGCTCTTCTCGTATTTGCAGCGCGTCAGCTCGTAGGGAAACCAGTGCAGTCGATACGAGGTGTACGGAACGAATTCGCGCAGCGACGTGAGCTCACCGAGCTCCGGCGGGAGCCGCACCAGGTCACTCCCGTACAGCAACAGCCGCTTCACCGACTTCAGGCGCGCGATGGAAGGCGGGAGCGTGACGATCCACCTCCGCTCTTCGGCCGAGAGATGTCGCAGCGGCGCGAACTCTTCGGGCTGCTCGACGACCGCGCGCTCGACCGCGTCCACCACCTTGCGCCACGCGACGCACTCCGTGTCCTGCGGCTCTTCGTGCATCGTGACGTTGTGATGCGCGGTGAGACACGTGCACCGCTGCACGTGTGCTCGCAGCAGATGCGCGCGCTCGGGCTCGACCTTGATCAACCACGCGCGATCGACGCCGCGACGCGCGACCGACAATTTCGCCTCGAGCTCGAGCCGGTGTGGATGATCAGGCTCGGTCGCCCGCACCGCCGCCTGCGCTCGGAGGAACTCGGCGCGTTGATCTCCACGCTCCTCGAGCCAGTCCGCGTAGACCAGCCGCTGCATGATCTGATCAGGGTTCTTCAGGCACTGCGTCAGCAGCTCACTCTCGCTCGCCATTGTTCGAAAGCCCCCGAAGCCACGGTTCGTCGCGAAAGTGAGAACGTGCCGTGGTGAAAACCGTGAAGGCATTGTCTCAGAAGAAAATTTCCGGCGCGTGGTGCGACACGCAATTTCAACGTCGACACACGACAGTGGCTGCGGAATTTCAGTCGAGAGATACGCTGCGGTGCGTGCGACGCGCTCTTCTCGTGACAGCGTTCTTCTTCTCGCTCTCTGCGTGCTTCGACTTCGACGGAGCGCTCAACCAGTACTGCGATGCGGGGCGTTGCTCCGATGGCGGCGCGAGCGTCGGTGGCGGAATGGGAGGCACGGACGCCGGTGATGGCGGTGGCACAGCGATGGGCGGAGGCACTGGAGGTGGTGGTGGTGGTGGCGGAGGTGGTGGCGCTTCCGATGCAGGTGTCGACGCGGGGTGTGGCATCGCTGCGCAGCTCGACTTCGTGCCGCCGATGACTCCGATGCTCGCCGCGTCGTGCTCGAGCGTGGCGAAGGTGCGGGTGCTCGATGCGTGTGGCGCTCCGGTCGCCGGCGCTTCCGCGGTCCCGCTCTCGTTCTCGCTCAACTCGTCGACCATGCAGCTCTACAACGACTCGGCGTGCAGCTTTCAGCCGACGGGCTGGGCGGTCGCCGCGAACCAGAGCGAGCTCGACGTCTACGTGCTCGACCCGAACCCGGGCATGCCGTCGGTGCGCGTCGACTCTGCAGGGCTCGACGGGAGCGTGAAGGTGCTCACCATCGCGTGCCCGTCGATGCAGCGCGCGTGTCCCGACGGCACGTGCGTCGCGAACGACGGCTGCTGCAACGACATGGAATGCGACGACGGTGGCGTGCAGTACGTGTGCAACGGCTCACGGCAGTGCGAGCCGCCGCCGTGCACGTTCCCCGCGAACTGCACCACCTACGACGATCGCACCGCGTCAGGAGCGAGCCGCACCATCACCTTCGACTCCAGCGGCTACTCGCCCAAGTGCATGCGTGTCACCACCAGCCAGGACGTCACGTTCTCCGGCAGCTTCTTCCTCCACCCGCTGCAGCAGTTCTGCGGGCCGCGCGACGTGAACATGACGACCAACTCCGGCAACTCGAAGACGGTGCGCTTCCCGACGTTCGGCACCTACGGCTACCGCTGCAAGAATCACCCGGTCTTCGAGCAGGGCGGCATCCGCACGCCGTGAGCTTTAGAGCGGAGAACGCAGCGCGATCATCCGCTGCACCCACTTCCAGACGCACCACAGCCCGAAGAACGCCAGCGGAGAGCCGAGCAGCTCGAGCAGCGCGTCGTCACGCTGATACGCGAACAGCAACGCAGCCGCGGCGCCGCCGAGGACGAAGGTGACCATCACTCCGCCTGCGAGCGTGGTGACCCAGTAGCCGATGCGACGGTTGGTGCGGAACCACTCGAGCTGTTGTTCTTCCGTGAGCGCGACGAGGTCGGGGCGCGAGAGATGTTCGCGCTCCTGTGCCGTCAGCCGCGCACGCCAATCCTTCACTTCTTCGCGGGCGCGGGCGCGGGCGTAGGTGCAGGCGTCGGCGTCGGTGCCGCAGCAGCAGGACCCGCGGGCGGCGCGTTCGCTTCGCCCATCTTCTTCTCGGTGTAGCCCTTGGGCAGCTCGAACTTCTCGGGCCCCAGTGCGGTCTTCACCAGTGACTTGAGCGACGTGCGCGAGATGACCTTGCCCTCCGCGTCGAAGATGGCGCGCTCGACGGGAAGACCCGGCGCGTTCGCGTGCGCTTCGAACGCCTGCAGCATCGGTCCCGACGCAGCGCTCGCGGGCATCGCCTTGAGCATGGAGTTCTTGAACTCCTCGGCCGTCATGCCGACGCTCTTCCACGCCGCGAAGCAGCCCTCGCCGTGCGGCTGCCCATCGCGCTTGATGGTGTATTCATCGCACGGAAAATTGGCGACCTTGCGCGACGGCGTGCCCTTCTTCTCGTAGGTGAAGTTCGCGCTCTTGTTCGGGTCCGGCTCGCCGCCGCCGAGCATGGTCTGCTCCATGCGCGCGCGTTGCTCGGGTTTCATCTTCTCGAGCTGCGCCTTCATCTGCGCGCGGAATTTTTCCTGCCGCGCCTCGAGCGCCTTGCTGTCTTCCTCGGTGACCAGCACGACGATCTTCTTCTCGTCGTTGATCAGCCACATCTTCTTCTGGTCGGCGTCGCGCAACATGGTGCGCGTCTGGCCGCTGTCGTCGACCAGCTGAAACCAGGCCTTGTTGGCCTTCACCGAGAGCGTGACGGTGCGGTTCTTCCCGTTGCTCATCGACTCGTTCACCAACGTGAAGTCGGCAAAAGCGAGTGAAGACGCCAGCAGCGCGAACGCCACCAGCGCACGCATCAAGACTTCACCTCGGCCGGCGCGGCGTCGGGCTTCTTCGCGGCGGCCTGCGCCTCGGCGACCTTCTGCTTCACCTCGTCCATGTTGATCTCACGGACCTTCTGAATCATCTCCTCGAACATCGCCGCGGGCAGCGCGCCCGACTGCTTGCCGAGCATGATGCCGTCGCGGAACACGGCGAGCGTGGGGATGGCCTGAATCTCGAACGCCGCGGCGAGCGCTTCCTGCGCCTGGGTGTCGACCTTGGCGAAGGTGATGTCGCCGTGCTTCTGCGCGGCCGCTTCGTACGTCGGAGCAAACCGCAGACACGGCTGGCACCAGCCGGCCCAGAAATCGATGAACAGGATTCCCGGCTTCTTCAGGGTCTCTTCGAAGTTCGCTTCGGTCAGTTCGAATGTCGTGGCGCTCATGGGTGACACCCATAACCACTCTGGGCGGGAGTGGCCACTCCACACCGGCTAGGCTGCCAGCCATGCCCAAGGTCTCCGGATGGACTCCAGCTGCCCCGCGTCGTTCGACCCCCGAGAGCGGAGCGGCGCGCTTCGAACTCAGCGGGCAGCTCAAGACGAAAATGCCCGAAGCGTCTGATGTCACTGCGCTTCCTGGCGGTCGGTTTCTGGTGGTCGGTGATCAGAAGGACGCGGCGTACATCGTCGACTCCGAGGGCAACCGGAAGAAGCTCGAGCTGCCGGGTTTGAAGAACGGCAAGTCGCAGCTGGAAGGCGTCGCCTACGACCCGGTTCGCAAGCAGCTCTTCGTGTCGCGCGAAGAGGCGCGCGAGCTCATCCGCTACGACTGGGATGCGATGAAGAAGAACGACGAGCCGAAGTACGACAAGAGCATCGAGCTGAAAGGTGACGTCTCGGGCGGCGCGAAGAACAAGGGCGTCGAGGGCATGGTCTACGTGCCTGCCGAGGTGTCGCCTACGGGAGACCCGCAGCTGCTGCTCGCGAAGGAAGGCAAGCCGCGTGAGCTCGCGCTGGTGCAGGACAACGGCAAGGGCAAGCCGCTGCCGGTGAAGCTCGAGAAGGAAGTGCTCGCGGTGTGCCGTGACTTCTCGGCCGTCGCGCTCGACCCGAAGACCGGCAACATCTTCATCTCGTCGGACGAGTCGGCGACCGTGGCGCAGGTGAAGCTCTCGCGCGATGGCGACAAGGTGGTCGGCAAGTTGGTGCAGTCGTTCCCGCTGCGCGATGAGAAGGGCAAGAGCATCGAGCGCGTCGAGGGGCTCACCTTCAACCCGAAGG
This sequence comes from Archangium sp., assembly GCA_047600485.1. GTDB lineage: Bacteria > Myxococcota > Myxococcia > Myxococcales > Myxococcaceae > Archangium_A. The sequence continues at coordinate 6,125,749 of JASGKS010000001.1, read as the reverse complement.
GCGACCTGTTCGTGTTGACCGAGAACGACGGAGTGCTCCGTCAGCTCTCACGAAAATAATTCTCCCCGCAGGGGAGAGGGCCCGTCACTCGACGCGCTTGAAGCTGACTTCGACGCCGGGAAGATTCTTCTCCGCGAGCGCGACGAGTTGTTCCCTCGTTTCCTTGAACGACCGAGAGACGAGGCGCAGCTGCTTCAGCGGCTGACCGGAAATCATCTCCATCAAGTACCGCCACCGCGACAGCTCGTACGTCGTCGCGGGCCGATCGGTGCGCATCCGCGCCTCGGTGAACTTTCCGTCTTCGCGCGTGAGCCGCAGCGTGAGCGCGTCCCAGTACGTCACTGAGATTCGATTCCCGCTCGTCGACTCGACGAGGTCACGCATCGCGGCCTGCGTGCGCCACGTGTGGAAGTTCACCGGCTCGACGTGAAAGTGGTCCGCGAGGTCGGAAGCCATCAGCACCGGCCGCACGTCGTCGGGAGTCCCCTCGGTGACGAGCACCAGTCGCTCCAACTTCAGCCGTCCACGCAGTCGTTCGAGCGCGCTCGCGAGGCGATCAGGCGCGCCGCGATCGAGCACTGTCATGCGCACGAGCGGAGGCAGCACACGCCGTTTCGCCAACGCCTCGATGTGAAGCGCGGTCGCGCGGTCGATGGTGTGCACCCGCATCGCGCGCTCGCTGAGCTCAGCACCTTCGAGCAGAGAGACGCGCTCGAGCGTCGACCACTCCGGCCGCTCGAGCATCGCTTCCTTCCGCGTCGCGCTGACGCCACCGCGAATCGTCGCGCTGATCAGCACGCCGCCTGAGAACGTCAGCGGTGCGTCCGGGTCGAGCAGCGGCCAGATGGGCTCGAGCCACGTCGACGCGTGCGCGGCCTGCAGTTCGAGCTCGCGCGGTGACGGCTCGGAGCCATCGGGGCGCTGCAGCTGCAGCGTCATGAACTCACCGAGCGGAAGCCCGAGCTCGCTCAGACCGTCGGCCGCGACCTGACGAAGCTGTTGCTCGCCGGGCTGCTCGTAGATCGGTTGTAGCAGTTCGGCCGCGGTTTTCGGCGGTCGCGGCAGCTTCCACGTCGCGCGATCGATGAGCTCTTTGGCGCGCTCGAAGAACTCGGGCTCGAGCTCAGCCGGAGTTCTCGTCACCAACGCTTTTCGCGTGGAGTCGATTGATGCGAGTCGATCTCCATCGAGCTGCTCGGCGGTGCGCTGAAGCGCGTCGACCGCGAGCACGCTGCCGTGCTGCCGCAGCGCGCGACCGACGCCGCGATACCAGTCGACGCTCATGCGGCCGGCGCGAGTGAGCGCCTCGAGGAGCGGAGTCTCGAAGCGTGGGTCTCCTTCGAGCTCAGCCAGGCCGTTCGCGACCGCAAGCGCAGTCGCCGGAGGGCCGAGCAGAAGTTCGGCGAGCTCCGCGAGCGTGGCGCGGTCTCGACCTGTGACTCGCTTCACGCGTTCGAGCGCCTCGAGCGCGCGGTCTTTCGCGGTGGCGGCACGCGGTGTCGAGCTGGAGGGCGCCTTGCCTTCGAGCTGCTCGAGCAGTCGTGTCCACGACGGGTGCGGTGCCTCGCGCCACGCCGAGAGCACGGCCTCCATCGCTGCGGCGACGTCACCACCGGCTTCGAGCCGACCCAGGTCCATCACCAGGCACCCTTAACGCAACCTGAAGTCCGGGTTGTGCGTAACGGGTCAGGGTGCTTCAAGGCCCTTCGTCACGCAGCGCTCCCCCACATGGATTCCGCAGCCCCCACGTCCCCGCCCGCCGAGGCGCCGCCTCCGGCCACGCTGAGCTCTTTGCTGAAGCTCGCGTTCCCCATCGTCATCTCTCGCGCTGCGCAGACCGTCGACGGCTTCGCCGACGCGCTGATGGTCGCGCACCTCGGAGCCACCGCGCTCGCGGCGACCGCCACCGGAGGGCTCAACACCTTCACGGTGATGATTCTGCCGATGGGCATCACCTTCATCGTCTCGAGCTTCTCGAGTCAGCTCTTCGGCAAGGGCGACCTCGCCGGCGCGCGCCGCTACGGCTGGTACGGCCTCGTCATCGCCGCCATCACGATGGTGCTGTGTCTCATCGCGATTCCGTTCGTCGACTCTGCGCTCTCGACGCTCCACTACACCGACGAGCTGCACACGCTGATGGGCACGTACATCCGCATCCGCCTCCTCTCCGGCGGAGCAGCCATCGGCGTCGAAGCGCTCGGCAACTACTTCGGCGGCCTCGGTCGCACGTGGCCCGCGTCGATCGCCAACGCGAGCGCGATGGTCATCAACATCATCGCCAACTGGGTGCTCATCGACGGGCATCTCGGAGTTCCCGCGATGGGCGTAGCGGGCGCCGCGTGGTCGAGCGTCATCGCGTCGTGGTTCGCCTTCGCCGGGTTGTTCACCTGGTTCGTGCTCGATGGAAAGACCGTGCAGAAGACGCGGCTGCGGCTGAACGAGTTCGGTCGCATGCTCCGCTTCGGGCTGCCGTCAGGCTTCAACTGGCTGATGGAGTTCGGCGCGTTCATCTTCTTCGCGAACGTGGTGGTGGTCGGGCTCGGCACCGCGGCGCTCGCGGCGATGAACTCGGTCATCACGCTCAACTCGGTGGCGTTCATGCCGGCGTTCGGCCTCGCGAGCGCGGGCGCGATTCTCGTCGGCCAGGCCATCGGAGCGAACCGCAAGGACGAAGTGCCACGCGTAGTGCGGCTGACGGCGACGGCGACGGTGACGTGGCAGGGCGCGGTGGGCATCTTGTGTCTGCTTGCGCCGGCGTTGTTGATCGCGCCGTTCGCGCGCGGGCAGGGCGGGCCCGAGGTCGCGGAGATCGGCGCGCGCATGTTGATGGTGTCGGCGGCGTGGCAGCTGTTCGACGCCATCGCGATGGCGGTGGCCGAGGCGCTGCGCAGCGCGGGCGACACGTTCTTCCCGATGATGGCGCGCATCGCCATCGCGTGGCTGGTGTTCGTGCCCGGCAGCTACATCACGGTGACGCACTACGGCTGGGGTGACGTCGGAGCGATTGGCTGGCTGGTGCTGTACCTCGTGCTGCTCGCGATCGCCGTGTCGCTGCGTTTCCGTTCCGGCGCGTGGCGAAACATGCAGCTCATCGAACCCACGGCCTGAGCCGAAGTGCAACGACAACAACGAGCGCCGAGGCGCCGCGTCCCCCTCTCCCGCGAGGGAGAGGGTCGGGGTGAGGGTCAACCGGAGCACAGAGTGTTGTTGTTCGGTTGCGTTCGAGCGTGCTGCCAGTGGGGTGGTCCAACCGCCTGCACAGGTCTGTCCAACTTGGACCCCGTCTCGAGCTCAGAATCCGCTCGGAATGAGGGCTGCTCGCGTCGTGCACGGCCGAAACCACGCCGTCACCGCCGCGCGGAGATCAGTCCAAGCTTCTTCGCCCGTCGCGACAACGTGACCGGGTCCATGCCCAGCTCCTTCGCCGCGCGCCGCACGATGCCGTGGTTCCGCTGCAGCGCCTCGCGCAGCACCTGCGCCTCGGTGTCCGCCAGCTGCGACCGCAGCGGCGACGCATGCCCCGGAGCAACCTGGGTCAACTTCGGCAGATGCGCCGTCTCGATCAATTCACCCGTCGGGCACAACAGCACCGCGCGCTCGATGACGTTGCGCAGCTCACGCACGTTGCCCGGCCACGCCCCGGCGAGCAGCTGCCGTTCCGCGCGCGACGACAGCCCCAGCACGTGCTTGCGATGCGAGTGATTGAACAAGTCGACGAAGCTGCGCGCGAGCTCGAGCAAGTCGTCCTGCCGCAGACGCAGCGGAGGCACCTCGACGGTGAACGTGTTGAGTCGGAAGAAGAGGTCTCCGCGGAACTTGCCCGCGCGCACCTCAGCCTCGAGGTTGCGATTGCTCGCCGTCACCAGCCGCACGTCGACGCGCCGAATCTGCGTGCCACCCACCGGACGCACCTCCCCGGTCTCGAGCACGCGCAGCAACTTGGCCTGCAGCGACGGCGTGGTGTTTTCGATCTCATCGAGGAACACCGTCCCGCGGTCGGCCATCACGAACAGCCCGGGATGATCAGCCACCGCGCCGGTGAACGCGCCGCGCACGTGACCGAACAGCTCACTCTCGAGCAGTGTCTCGGTGAGCGCGCCGCAGTCCTGCACCACGAACGCTCCATCACGCCGGTCACTCAACCGATGCACGATTCGCGACAGCACCTCTTTGCCGGTGCCGGTCTCTCCCTGCAGCAGCACCGACACCTTGTGTGGAGCCGCCACCCGAATCTGCCCGAGCACCGCCTGCATCGCGTCGCTCTGAAACCCCGGGCCCGCTTCGACGGGTGACGGCTCGGGCCCCATGCGCAGCGCGCGCTCGCGCAGCAGGTTGCGCTCTAGCTCGAGCGCCATGCGTTCCTGCTCGAGCCGCTTCGCGTGCTCCTGACACGCATCCATCACCGCATCGCGCAGCGCCGCGGTCTCGAACGGCGGAGGCAACCAGCGGTACACCTTCTTCTCGTCGAACAGCGTCGCGATGTGCCGCGGCTCGCCCTTCGCGCAGTACACGACACGCGCCGCGAGGTCTCGTGGCCGGCCCTCGAACGTGAGGTTGTCGGCGGTCACCGCCGCCGCGAGCTGCGTGAGCAACAACGCCTGCACGTCGTCGTTGCCGCACACCACCAGCGCCGAGACGTCACCGCGGCCGAGAATCGCCTCGACGTCGGAAGGCTCGTCGCCGAACTCGAGCTGCACCTCGCCCGCCAACGACTCGCTCAGGCGCGAGCGCATCGTGAGGTCGGCGTACGCCACCGCGACGCGCACCGGAGGCCCTTCGAGGTAACGCGCCAGCCGCAGCTGGTCGGAGCCTTCGAAGCCGGTGAAGACCAGACCGAACGCGGTGCGCGCGTGCTCACTGGGCACCGAGTCGTGCCGCCAGCGAATCTGGCCACGCGCGATGATGGGCTGCGTCTCTCCGGGAATCGGAATCTCGAGCTCGATCGACTCGCCTTCCTTCGGTCCTTCGTCTTCTTTCGGGCTCCCGATGAGGCCGATGCCGAGTCGACTGAGGTTCACGCTCCAGCAGCGATTGATCGGCGGCCGCGTGAGCACCCGCACGTGAAACGGGCGGCGGTTCGAGCGCTCCAGGAACTGATGCTTCATGAATGAAGCGTGTCATTCCGAGTGAACAACCGGAAGATGCTTCAGAAATGAAGTGCCACGGCTCACCCAATTGAGGGAGATCAAGCAGTTGGGAGCGGCCCGCTGCATGCTCTGCGTCGGCGCGTGGCACACGCACGCGTCATCGGAGCTGGGCATTTCGTTCCCACTCGAATCATCAGCAATGAGCGCATCGCGCGCGCGATTCCAGGTTGGACGGCAGAGCGCATCGCCGAGAAGACGGGAATCGTCGAGCGCCGCTTCCTGTGGGACTTCGACACCGAGACGGGCGTGGCGATTCCTCCGCCGGAAGACGAGCGGCTCTACCCCATCAACAACAGCGACATGTGCGAGGTCGCGGTGCGCTCGGCGCTCGAGATGGCCGACGTCAGCGCGAGCAGCGTCGACGCGCTGGTGTTGGTGACGTGCACGCCCGACGAGCTCAACTTCTCGCACGACGCGATGGAGCTGCACCGCCGGCTCGGTATGCGCCGCGACGCGTACGCGATGGTCATCGACGACGGCTGCGGTGGCACTCCGTACGTCATCGATCTCGTGCGCAAGTGGCTGGTGAGCGGAGCGGTGCGCACCGTGGTGGTCGCGGCCTCGGCCTTCACCTCGCCGCTCGTGAATCGCCGCACGTACACCTCGGAGCTGCCCAACGCGAAGGGCGAGGGCGCGGGCTTGAACGCGTTCCTCTCGATGTACGTGTTCGGTGATGGCGCGGGCGCGGTCGTGTTGCGCGGGACGAAGGGCTCGACGGGCGGGTGGTGTCGTCGATGGCGATGAACTCCCACGAGGAGCTCGTCTTCCGACGAGGTGGAGGCGCGCTGCGACACGCGCACCAGGGCCGTGCGTCGGACGCGGACCTGGCCTTCATCGTCAACGGCCCGCTCGTGGCGCGCAGCTATCCGCGCCTGATGAGCGAGTGCGTCTCGCGTGTGCTCGATGGCGCTTCGCTCGCGCCGCGCGACATCTCGCGCTTCTACTTTCATCAGCCGAACAAGCGCGTGATGGACCTCTTCACGAGCGAGCTGCAGCTCGAGCGCGACCGCGTGGCGATGAACGTCGACCGTTACGGCAACACCTCGGCGGCGGGGATGCTGGTGTTGCTCAGCGAAGACTTGAACGACGGCCGAGTCGCGTTCGGCCGCGGCGAGCCCGTCGTCTTCGCCGCCGTCGGCGCGAACGTTCACGGCGGCGGACAGGTGGTGATCCTGTGACCCGCGCCACCATCTCCCTCTCCCCCGCAGGGGAGAGGGTCGGGGAGAGGGCCCAGGAAGCGACCGCAAGCGACAGTAATAAGGAGTGTCCGCGATCAAGTGTGCCGAGCGCGCAGCAGAGGACCGCAAGCGACGGCCATGCGCGGGCGAGCGCAGCGCAAGGGACCGCAAGCAACGGTGATGTGCGGGCGAGCGCAGCGCAAAGGACCGTAAGCAACGGTCACGCGCGGGTGCCGAGCGCCGATCTGAGGACCGCAGGCGAGGGCCATGCGCGGGTACCGAGCGGCGAGCTGACGAGCGCAAGCAACGGTGATGTGCGGGCGAGCGCAGCGCAAAGGACCGCAAGCAACGGTCATGCGCGGGTGCCGAGCGCAGCAATCGACGGTCGTCCGCCTTCCACGAGCGCGGACCAGAGCACCAACGAAAGGGTGGTCTTCCTGTGAGCGCCGCCCAGCCACCGATGCCGGCGAAGCCCACCGCGGGCGCCATCGCGTTCGCGATCGATCTCGACGACCTCGCCGCGCGCCTCGCGCTCGCGCGCCCCGACGACACCTGCAAGGGCATGTTCTTCAACGGCCTCTTCCGCGCCGTCTCCCGCAGCGGAGGCCCGAGCGCGAACGACGTGCTCCGTCAGGTCGGCCGGGGCCAGAAGTTCGTCGACTTCTTCAACTACCCCATCGCCGACTTCCTCCCGATGGCGTGGAACGCAGCGGCAGTCGCCGGCGGCGGGAGCGACCCCACCTCGCTCGAGCGCGGCATCCGCAGCCTCGGCCGTCAGGCGACCGACGACTTCCTCGCGACCGCGGTGGGCAAGACGTTGCTGCTGCTCGCTGGCTCCGACCCACGCCGGCTCATGGCCTCGCTCGCCAGCGGCTACAAGACGGCCGTCAGCTACGGCGTTCGCGCGCTCGAGTGGAGAGGCGCGACGCGCTGCCTCTTCACCATGCGCCGCGACTTCATGCCGCACCCGTACCACGAGGGTGTGTTGCTCCAGGTGCTGACCGCGGCGGGTGGGCGCGGCGTGCAGGTGAAGGGCACTCGCATCGGGTTGCTCGACACTGACTACGAGGTCAGCTGGGAGGCCGCATGAGACTCCGCACCGACTGCAGGCTCACCCTCACCCCGACCCTCTCCCTCGCGGGAGAGGGGGCGCTCGACGCTCGCAGCGACTGCAGGCTCACCCTCACCCCGACCCTCTCCCTCGCGGGAGAGGGGGCGCTCGACGCTCGCGGCGACTGCAGGTTCACCCTCACCCCGACCCTCTCCCGGGGGCTGATCTCGTTCGTGGCGTGCATTGCGCTCGCGATGCCCGCAGTCGCGCTCGCCGCCGACACTTCAGAGACCTTCGTCTTCCGTTCTGTCGAAGACGCGGCGTTCCCGCCCGACGATACGATCTGCGCGCAGGCGCCGTTCCGCGTGAACGTGAAGCTCGGCGCGAGTCTCTGGAGCCAGTACACGCGCGTCGTCGACGGCCGCGTGGTGCTCGAGAAAGTCGTGCGCATCGGCCGCGCCACCGCGTGCGTAGAACTCACCAACTTCCTCTTCCCACCGGGCCTCTCGCAGAATTTCTACGCGGTGTTCGATCTCCCGCTCGGCCGCTTCGTCGCCAACGGCACCTGCACGCTCACCAGCAACAACGTGCCGCAAGCGGGCCTGGTGCTCGCGGGCTGCGCGTTGAAGGTGGTGTCGGGCCCTCCCGGTTTCGTTGGCGGCGCCTTCACCAGCGCCAGCATCTTCAACCCCGCACGCCTCGCAGGCTTCTCGACCGGCTCGGTGTGGACGCTGCAGGCGTACACGCAAGACCCGCTGCCGTGGTGGCCCGCGTATTCGGGCTCGACCGGGTGGTCGATGCACGACGACTGCCGCAGTGACGACGACGTGCGGCGCGCGCGCCTCGCGGTGGGAGGTGCTCCGTGAAGACCGTCGCGGTGATGGTGCGCGTCAACGGCCACACCGTCGAGCTCGGTCAGGCCGTGCTCAGCGGAGACGATCGCCGCGCGTGGCTCGAGCTCGAGCCAGTTCGCGTGCGCTCGGTGTTGCGTCAGCTCACTCCGCAGACCGGAGAAGTCGCCGCGCTCAACCCCGGCCCGCAGCGCGTGCTGCAGCGCCCGACGCCTGCGCGCCCGCTCCCACGACCGTCACGCGCGTTTCAGGGCCGCACCGCCGAGCGCTGCGTGCAGGACCTGGAGTGGCTCGCCGAGCGCAGTCAGAAGGGACTGGCCGACCCGAAGAAGGCGCGGTGGCACGACACGCTGCGCGCGCAGCTCGCTTCGATTCTGGAGGAACTCAATCGGTTGCAGAGCCGCTAGCTGAGCGGTGGTGGTGAGGGGCTGATCTCATCTTTGACTCTTCGTTCTCGCATCGGCCCCTCACCCGCACCGCTCAGTCCGCCGAGAGTCCGGGTAACTTGCGCTCGTGCAGTTCTTCACCGGGCTCGAGCGCCGCATACGCGCGCGCCGCCTGAATCACCGCTTCCGCTTCGAGCGTCGCGTGCACCCGCGTGCGCGTGTACGTCGAGCGCTTCGGTCCTTCGAAGACCACGTTGCACGGCGAGCGGCACATGCCGAAGCACTTCACCGCTTCGAGATCGAACACGTCCTTCAGGCCGAGCGACTTGCGCAGCTCCTTCACGCGCGCGTGCAGAAGCTCACCGTTGCCCGAATCGCGCTCGTCTTCGTCTTCGCAGCGCCGGCAGATGGAAACGAGAACGGTCATGCGCAGAAACACTTCGAGCCGCGCACCTCCGAAGAGACACGCGGCTCGGGAGTGAGAATCACCAGCGACTCAGAGGTCGCCAGCCGCCTTGAGGTCGGCGTACACGCGCTCGATGCCGCGCTTGTTGATGATGCGCAGGCCGTGGGCCGACACGCGCAGCGTGATCCACTTCTTCTGGCTGGCCACGAAGAACCGGTGCTTCTGGAGGTTCGGCAGCGAGCGGGTCTTGGACTTGTTGTTGGCGTGGCTGACGTTGTTGCCAACCATCGGGCGTTTACCCGTCACCTGACAGACGCGGGACATTGTCGTTTCTCCTGTTACCAGCTCGCCTTGACGACGCCGGTGAGCTCACCCGCGAGAGCCTTCTCACGGAACTGAATGCGCGAGAGACCAAACTTGCGGAGGTTGCCACGGGGACGGCCCGTGACCGCGCAACGCAGCGTCACGCGAATGGGGTTCGCATCGCGCGGCTGCTTCATCAGCTTGATCTGCGCCGCAGCGCGATCTTCCGCGGACGTCGCAGGGTTCTTGATGATGGCCTTCAGCTCCTTACGGCGGGCCGAGTACTTGGCAACCATCGCCTTGCGCGCTTCGTTCTTGTTGACTGAGGACGTCTTCGCCATGACTTTTGGAAACCTTCGAAAAAGGGACGGGCTCCATACACTCAGGACCGAAGGCGGATCAAGTTGATCCATTGCTTTTCGGGGGGTGCCTGTCGTATGCGCCCCGCCCATGGGCACTTTCCAGGCGTTTTTGACCTCCAAGAGCATCACCCCCAAGCAGATCGCGATCACCAGCAAGCGCGTCGAGACCCGCGATGAGGCGTCGCGCGACCTGATGCAGAAGCGCTGGAACAAGCGCCACACCAAGGAGACCGCTGACAAGAAGTACAGCGAGCTCAACATCGCGAAGCCCGGTCACGCGGGTCGTGGTGTCAGCGCGAAGACGGTCGAGGCCGCGGCGAAGGACGTGGCGGTCGCTCGCAAGGCGCGCAGCAAGATCTTGAAGGCGGTCAACGTCATCCTCGCCAAGAAGGGCCAGCCGGCGGCTGACATGAAGGCGCTCTTCGAGGGCAGCAAGGCGCGCGCGGGTAAGAAGCCCGTGACGGAAGAGAAGAAGAAGTAAGAGCCGGTCGCTTTGATGCGATCGCTCCTGCTCGCGTTGGTGGTGATGAGCGGCGCTTCGTGCGCCACGCTCAACACCGCCAACATGAGCGAACCCTGCCGCAATCTGTACAACGCCTGCCTGAATGCGTGCCCGAGCAGCAACCCACGCACGCCTGGCGCGGTGAGCGGCAGTCCGCAGACGAATTACCCCGGGCCGAACATCACCACCGTGACGCCGCAAGCCGACGTCGCGTCGTGCGTGAACTCGTGCAACGAGACGGCGAAGAAGTGCCAGTGAGCTGAGCGCGCCGAGCGACAGCGGCGCGCCGTCAACGCGAGACGCCAACGTGCACGTTCGATCGTGACGTCTGCCTGAATGGTGGTGGTGATGGCGGGTCTTTGGCCGTGCCAAACGGCGGGCGTGCCTCTCAGCCTTGAGCAATTTGAGCTCAATTCTGCTCGCCGCTTCACCACTTCGTGAATTTGGCTGTAGGAGCAGCCACTTTCACGAAGTCGTGGAAAATTGAGCCAATTTGCTCGAAGAAGAGGGGCAGATTGGGTGTTTGGCACGGCCCAAATCCATCACCACTTCACCCATGTAGGCAACGCCGCGCCGCAATCCACCTCCAGAGCAACAGCCATCCTCACGTATTGGTCGGCCAATATCTACTTCGACAGCTGCCGCTCCGCGACGCAGGCGCGATCGAGCCCGCCGCCACACGCGCGCTTCATCAGCTCGATGGCCTTCTTTTTGTCCTTCCCGCCGCCTTTGCCTTCGGCGAACGCGAACCCGAGCGTCATGCAGCTCTGCACCGAGCCCGCTTCGCACGCGCGATCGAGCACGGCGCGGCCTCCGGCTCCGTCCTTCTTCGTGCCGCGCCCGAGGATCTGCATCATCCCCAGGTTGTTGCAGGCATCGAGCTCGCCCAAATCACACCCACGCACGAAGAACGTCGCCGCCTTCGTCGGGTTCTCCTTCACGCCGCGACCCGAGTTCCATACCGCGCCGAGGTTGTGACAGCTCTCGGGCTGCCCGAGCGTGCACGCCTTCTCGAGCAGCGGCAGCGCCTTCGCGTCGTCGCGCAGCTCGGCCACGCCGCCCAGATACAGCTTCGCCAGCAGCGCGCACGACTCACCGTCACCGCGCGTGCAGCCACCTTGCACCGCCTTCTCCGCGCGCGGCACGTCGCGCTTGGTCCACGCGTCGCTGAGCAAGTCGGTCGCGAGCTTCGCGCACGCCGGCCCGTACGTCGCACACGCCTTGTCGAGCATCGCGAGCGCAGCCTTGGGATCTCCCGGAGCGCCCACGCCATGCGCCACCAGCGTCGACGCGTTCAAGCACGCCTCGACCGTCGACTCGCACGCGCTCAACGCCAATCGTCGCGCGTCGGTCTCGTTCTTCTTCACGCCGTCGCCGCGGTAGTAGCGCACCGCGAGGTTCGAGCACGCCATCGGGTGCCCTGCCTCGCACGCCGTCGAGAACAGCTTCGCCGCTTCGGTCGAGTCTTGCGGCGTCCCGATGCCGAACAACCGCATCACGCCCGAGCGAAAACACCGCTGGCCGCCGAACTTCTGACACTGCGCATCGATGGCCGCGAAGAGCCGCGGGTGGTGCACCTTCGGTAGATGCCCGTCTTCCGCGAGCACGCCCAGCTGCAGACACTTCGCGTCGTCACCTTTCTCGCACGCGAGCAGACACGGCTCGGGCTTCATCGCGAGGCAGGGCGCAGCGGGAGCAGCCGACACCACGGCAGCGAGCAGTGCACTGAGCATGCACACACAATTTCATGCGTCAGGTTGGAGGTCGTGCGTTATCCGTTCCCGTCGTGAACGCTCCGACCGCGGCCTTCGACCCCACCACGCTGTCGCCGCGAGAAAAGATGCAGGCGCTGGCGGGCATGTTGCTCGCGATGTTCCTGGCGGCGCTCGATCAAAACGTGGTCGGCACCGCGGGCCCGGAAATCCAGAAGTCGCTGCACATCGACGCGTCGCTCTACACGTGGATCACCACCTCGTACCTCGTCGCCTCGACCGTGCTGGTGCCCGTCTACGGCAAGCTGTCAGACATCTTCGGCCGCAAGCCCATCATCCTCTTCGGCGTCGTGGTCTTCCTCGCGGCGTCGGTGCTGTGCGCGATGTCGCAGACCACGTGGCAGCTCATCGGCGCGCGTGCGCTGCAGGGCGTCGGTTCGGCGTCGCTCTTCACCTCAGCCTTCGCGGTGGTCGGTGACCTGTTCTCTCCCGCCGAGCGAGGCCGCTACTCCGGTCTCTTCGGCGCGGTGTTCGGAGTCAGCTCTCTCATCGGCCCGCTGCTCGGCGGCTTCATCACCGACCACTGGGGCTGGCACTGGGTGTTCCTCATCAACCTGCCCATCGGCGCCATCGCGCTGTGGTTCATCGTGCGGCGCATGCCGATGTTGAAGCGCGAGCACGCGGTGCGCCCGAAGGTCGACATCGCCGGCGCGTTGTTGCTCGGCGTCGGCGTGATTCCGTTGCTCTTCGCGTTGACGCTCGGCCGCCCCGTCGTGCGCGAAGGTGAGTTCGGCTACCTCTGGAGCGACCCGCACGTCCTCACGCTCTTCGCCGTCGCCGCGTTCGGCATCGTGGCTTTCGTGTGGTGGGAACTCCGCGCGAAGGAGCCGCTGGTCGACCTGCGGCTCTTCAAGTCACCGGCGGTCGCGTTCGGCAGCGCGACGATGTTCATCATGGGCGCCGCGTTCCTCGCGCCGATGGTCTTCCTGCCGCTCTTCATGGTGAACGTGGTCGGCGTCACCGCGACCGCGAGCGGCCTCACCATCAGCCCGATGGTGATGGGCGTGGTGGCCGGCAACGTGCTCTCGGGTCAGCTCGTCTCGCGGCTCGGGAAGTACAAAGCGCTGATGCTCGGGAGCCTCGTGCTGTTGATGATTGGCTTTCTGGTGATGGGCTTCACGCTCACCTCGACGAGCACGCAGGGGGAAGTCACCGCGAAGATGATTCTGCTCGGCCTCGGGCTCGGGCCGTCGATTCCGCTGTACACGATTGCAGTGCAGAACGCGGTGCCGCCGCAGCAGATGGGCACCATGACGTCGATGGCCACGTTCCTGCGGCAGATGGGCTCGACCGTCGGCATCGCGGTGGTCGGCAGTTTGTTCGCCACGACTCTCTCGAGTGAGCTCGCGACGCGCATGGCGGAAGCGACGAAGGGTTTGCCGCCCGAGATGGTGCAGCGCTTCGCGAAGGGCGGGCCGGGTGTTCCGTCGGCGAGCGACGAAGAAGGGGGCGGTGGAAACCTCGCGCGCTTCGAGCCCGAGAAGGTGAAAGCGAAGGTGAACGAGCAGCTCGAAGGCGCTCTCAACCTCACCACGCGCGCGCTCGAAGGCGACGCGATGGCGGGGCAGCTGGTGCAGGCGAGCCCGCTGGCCGACGAGCGCTTGAAGGAGACCATCGCAGGCGGCGGCGTGAAGGCGCAGGTGCGCGCGCGCTTCACGGTGGCGCGCAGCAAGCTGCGTCACGCCGCGCAAGACGACGCGTCGTGGGCCGAGTTCGTCGCGCAGACGCCCGGGCTGCCGATTCCTGCGACGCGGCCGGCGAGCGATGCAGAGCTGCAGGCCATCGACACCGCGCTCGAGCAGGGCGGAGAAGCGGCGGCGAACGCAGCGCTGCAGCAGGCCGTCGCCGGAGTGAAAGCCGGCATCGACGCGCAGCGCCCGAAGTTGATGGCCACCATCGACGCGGTCGATCGCGCGCTGAAAGACGGCTTCACCGAAGCGGTGGTGCAGGTGTACCGCCTGGCGTTCTTCTTCGCGGTCGCGGCCTTCATTCTGACGCTCCTGTTGCCGCAGCTGCCGTTGCGCGGTCGCGGTGGGCCGGGCGCTCCGCTGCCGCCTCCCGTCGCTGAATAGTGGTGTGAACTGCAGTGAACAGGGGCGGTGCGCGAGGCCGCTCCAATGCCCTGTCAGCGCCGGTCGGCGACGCGCAATTTCGAGCGGTTCCACCGCTGGATCCACCCTTGCAGTTCGGCCTGCGCATGGGTCGAGCCGCCACCAAACTCGATGAGCGCCGCGAGAAGGATCGCGCGCATGCGCTGGTGTTGAAGGGCAAGTTCGACGACGCCATCGGCATCTACCGGGCGCTGTTGAAGCAGAAGGCCGATGACGCCGCGCTGTGGCTGCAGCTGGCCGACGTGTTCCGCAAGCGCGGCAAGTTGGACGACGCGGTGAACGCATTCCGCAGCGCGGCGCAGCACCTCGAAGCCCAGGGCCACGTTGCGCGCGCGAAGGCGGCGCTGACGACCGCGCTGCAGTGGGCGCCGGGCGAGCCGCTGGTGCTCAACGCGCTGAAGGCGTTGCAGGTGAAGCAGCCGGTGGTGACTCCGCCGATTCCGGAGCGCGTGAAGCGTCACCTCGCCGTGGTGCCGCCGCTCGTCGGGCCCGAAGAAATCAGCGACGACGACATTCTCGATTCGGGCGAGCCGCTGATGCCGGTCATCACCGCGGCCAAACCGCAGCGCGGCGCGACGAAGGAATCGTCGTCACCGTCCATCTCGTTGCTCGATGAATTGCTCGAGGGTCTTCCTCCGGAGCCCGAGCCCGCGAAGCCCGAGCTGCCGCCCGAAATCGCCGCCATCTTCGCCGCTCCGCCGCAGCCTGCGCCCAAGCGCATCTCGTATGACGCGCTGCTCAATCAGCCGACGAAGAAGCCCGCGGTGCGCACCGGCTCGAACGCGAAGCTGCACCGGCCCGCGCGTCCCGGAGCTCCGATGCCGGCCGCCATCGCCGACATCTTCGCCAAGCCGCCGTCACCCGCGCCCGCGCGACGTCGCGACACGCGTCCTCCTCCTCCGGTGCCGTCGCTGCTGGGAGCCGACGAAGAGGTCGCGTCTTCGGGCTTCGAGCACATCCTCGATCACGTCTTCTCGGCCGACGACGAGATGCGCACCGACCCGTTCTCGCCGCGGTGGGAAGGTGAATCGCGCGAGACCGTCGTGGCGCGCCCGCGCGGCAAGTCGAGGCTGCCGGCGTACCCGGTGTCCGCGCCGTCTCGCAGCGCGGTGCCCAAGCATCGCGTCTGAAGCGCGGACTCAGTCGACGTAGAACTCGCTCGAAATTCGCGTCACGCGCCCGTGTGCGAACTGCACGACCCGGATGTGGTACTTCGCGCCGCTCGGGCTCGTCGAGAAGTACCAGTACTCCTCATCGGACGACGCTGCGTCGGCGCGGCTGAGCGGTTCTCCGAGCAGCGACTTCACCTCGTCGCGTGACATGCCGAGCTTCACGCGCCGAAATTTCCACGGCGAGTAGCCCGCAGCGAACACCGTGTCCGGTTTGAAGACCACGGAGAGCGCGATGCCGTGCAGCCCGTCGAGCGACAGCACGTGCACCGCGCCGAGCGCGACGATGAAGAAGATCGCCACCGCTGCGGGCACGAACTTGTTCACGCCGCGCTGCTGACGCATCAGCGGTTTTCGATCTTCCCGTCGGCGTGCTTCGCGAAGCGACCTTGCTCGCGCGGGTGCACTGGGTCATCGCGCTTCCACGGCCAGCCGCCGAACTGCGTGCGCTGGTAGTCGCTGAACGCCTGCGCGATTTCAGCGTGCGAGTTCATGACGAACGGGCCGTACTGCGCGACCGGCTCGGCGATGGGCTTGCCCTGCAGCACCAGCACCTCGGCTTCACCTTCGCCGACGTTCTCGAGCGTGGCGTCGAGCAGCGGGTTCAACACCGCTCCCGTTCCGCGCTGCAGCCGCTCGTCGCCCACCTTGAGCTGCGAGCCTTCGAAGAAGTACGCCACGCGGTTGCTGTCTTCACTCGCCGCGCGCGGCAGCGTGAACTTCGCGCCCGGAGCGAGCTTCACCGTCCAGATCGCGACGTCGCTGCCTTCGGCCGAGGCCCACGACGACGGCGGCGGCTTCGGCGCGCGAATGTCGCCGAGATTGCCGGCGATGACGCTGACGGTCGCTCCGTCGCGGGTGACGGTGGGAATGGTGTCGGACCACAGCATCGAGAAATGCGGGTCGACCATCTTCTTGTTCGAGGGGAGGTTGAGCCAGATCTGGAACAGCTCCACCGGGTTCGGCGACTTCGGGTCGAGCAGCGGGAACATCTCGCAGTGCACGATGCCCTTGCCGGCGGTGAGCCACTGCGTGTCGCCACCACCGAAACGCGCCGTCGCTCCGAGTGAGTCGGAGTGGTCGATGAGCCCCTTGCGAACGATGGTCACCGTCTCGAAGCCACGGTGCGGGTGCTGCGGAAATCCGGGAACGGTGTCGCCGTGGTACATGCGCCAGCCGTCTTTGCCTTCGAAGTCCTGGCCGATGTTGCGGCCGGCGAGCGAAGCGGCGGGACCGAGCTGATCATTTCCTGCGGGGTAGTGGTCGTCGTGGTGCACGCAGAACAAGAACGGGTCGAGCGTGGGCCACTGGAAGTTGAGGGGAACGGTTTCGAGAACCAGCTTCTTTTCTGCGTCGGCAGACATGATGCAGTGACATGCAGCGGCGGAGGTGTCTGCGCAACCTCCGCCGCGTCATTCAGCCGGGTGAAGGTCAGAGGCCGTAGCTCGCGCTGCCATCGGGCTTGAGCTGGAACCAGCGGCCGGTCGACGAAATGCTCACCACCGTCGCCAGCACCGCGTCGTGCTCGTCGGGCGTGAGGTCGGGCGCGAGGTAGACCTTGCCCTGCTTGTAGTACTCGAAGGTCGCCAACCAGCGGCCGTCACGGCGCAGGTGGAAGCCGCACGGAGACAGGCCGCTCGTGGTGCCATCGGCGAAGTCGCGCGTGCTCGAGAGCTCGAGGTTGACGCTGCCGAGCTTCACCTTGCCGTTGAACTCCTTGCTCGCGGGCTGGTCGACCGAGAGCTCGAAACCGCCCGGCGACGTACAGGTATACGTGTGGCGGTAGTACGCGATGAAGCTGCCCTTCGCGTCCTTGTTCACCGAGGTGCAGCTCACGCTCTCGATGAACGGAGCGCCGCCGCGCTCGATGGTGAACTTCCGCTGCTGGGTGAACTTGTCCATCAGGTTGACGGGGCCGATGTTGATGGCGAGGCCGCGCGTGCGACCGGCGTCGACCTGACGAATCTCGAAGTCGAACACCTTGGTGCGGTTCTTCTTGCCGGTGACTTCGATGACGTCGTTCGACGGCGCGGTCTGCAGCGCGACCGGCAACGCAATCGAGCGGTAGGGAACGGCGCAGGCAGAGGTGAGGGCGAGGGCGAACAGCGAAACGGTGAGGCGGTTCATTTGGGTTCTCGAAGTGAGGGGTTGGACTGCGGCGACAGGCCGCCGAAGTGCGCAGCCCGTGCCTCACGCAACCGCTCAGAACCGTTCTGGTCTTCGAGCCGAGGCCGTCCGTGCTCAGCCGACGAGGGCGGGCGATGGACCACTTCGTCCCGTCGCCAGCGCGCGATGCAGCGCTTCGAGCCGCAACGGCTTGCTCAAGAAATCGTCCATGCCGGCAGACAGACAGCGAGAGACGTCGGCTTCGAAGGCGTTGGCAGTGAGCGCCACGATGCGCGGTTGCTTCGGCAGGTTGAGCTGACGAATGGCGCGCGTGGTCTGCAGTCCGTCGAGCCGCGGCATCTGCAGATCCATCAGCAGCACGTCGAAGGTCTGAGCCTCGAGCCGCTCGAGCGCTTCGACACCGTCGTTGGCGAGCGCGACGCGTGCGCCGAGCTTCTCGACGAGGCGGCTGGCGACAATCTGGTTCACCCGGTTGTCTTCGACGATGAGCACCGAGAGCCCGTCGACCGGAGGGAGCGCGTCGGGCGCATCGGGCGTGGCACTCGCCGGAGCGGTGCTGCGGGTGAGCACCACCTCGAACGCCACCGTCGTGCCGCGCCCGGTGTCGCTGAACGCCGCGATGGAGCCGCCGAACTTCTCGACCAGCCGCGCGCAGATGGAAAGGCCGAGGCCCGAGCCGCCGTACTCACGCGTCGAGCTCGAGTCGACCTGGGTGAAGGGCGCGAAGAGCCGCGGCAGTTGGTCGCGTGGAATGCCGATGCCGGTGTCGACCACCGAGAAGTGCAACCGCACCTGGTTGCCTTCGTCCTGCGAGCGCACGCGCACCGAGATGGAGCCGCTCGAGGTGAACTTCACCGCGTTGCCGAGCAGGTTGCCGAGCACCTGCATCAGGCGGCCGCCGTCTCCTTCGACCAGCGCGGGCACGGAGTCGTCGAACACGGCGATGAGCTGCACGCCCTTGGCGCTGGCCGCGGCGCGGTGGAGCCCGACCACCGAGAGCACTTCGGCGCGCGGGTCGAACTGACGCGAGACGAGCACCAGCTTGCCGGCCTCGATGCGCGAGAAGTCGAGCACGTCGTTCAAGATGGTGAGCAGCAGCTCTCCGCTGCGCTTGATGACTCGCATCGACTCGGTCTGCGTGTCGTCGAGGCGCGTGGTCTGCAGAAAATCGGTGGTGCCGAGAATGCCGTTGAGCGGCGTGCGGATCTCGTGACTCATGGTCGCCAGGAACTGGCTCTTGGCGCGCGTCGCCGACTCGGCGCGCTCGAGAGCGGCTCTCAATTCGGCGGTGCGTTCTTCGACTCGCAGCGAGAGTTGTTCCGACGACGCGCGCAGGGCTTCTTCGGCGTTGCGCAGTTGCTCGATGTCGCGCTCGCGCTCGCCGAGCACCTCGAGGAGTTCTTCCGACAGGCGCCCGCTCATCTGGTGTTCCAGCTCCGCGCGCTCGAGCGCGTTGCGTTGGCGCACGTTCAGGTTGATGGCGAGGCTGAACACGATGGCCGAGATGGCGCTGATGTTGAGCACGAAGAACACGCGGATCAGCGTCGGCGAAGGGAAGAAGGCGACCGCTCCTTCGATGCGCGAGTCGAGCAGTCCGCTCACCACGGTGAGCACGCAGTAGATCGACAGCCACACGAAGGACGCGCGAGCGCTCGAGAAGGTGAGCGAGCCGACCAGCGCGATCATCGACCACAACATCACGCCACCGCTGCGAACGAAGCCGCCCAACGCCCACTGGAAGAAGAACGGGAGCAGCATGCTGAGCAGCACCTGCATCACCTTCGCGATGCGCAGGTCGCGGTGCCGCGCGAACCACCAGAAGTTGACGGCGGTGAGCAGCGTGTAGCCGTACGGAATCGACGAGGCGACGTGCAGGCCCTGGCTCAACGCGAGAGTTCCCCACACGAGGCCGCCGAAGCTCATCAGCGTTCCACCGAGCACGACCAGCTCACGCTCGGCGCGCGGGCCCGGACGCTCGCCCGGAGCTGCGCCGAGCCCCTGAAGGAACGAGACCACTCGAAGCCGAAAACCCATCGTCGAGCTCCACGCCGCGCGCACACGCGGGGCGAGTGGCATCGAGGCTGCGAAGCACGTGCCCCTCGGGCTCCATGGGAGATTGAGAGGTTGCGCGAAGAACGAGCGGGTCAGCTCGACGACTGAGGTCGACGCTGACCTCTTTGAATATGGTGGGCGCGTGTCTCGCTTCGCCGCTCTCGCTCTGGTGCTGTGCGCGTGCGGGCCGCAGCGCGCGCCGATCGACGAGAAGGTGACCTGCACGGCGAGCGACACCGAGGTGAGCTGCGCGCCGCGCATCTCGCAGGTGATGGTGAACGGCGTGGGCCGCGACGTGTATTGGCAGGAGCCGACGAGCGACGCGCCGACTGCGGGTCGACCGCTGGTCATCGTCTTCCAAGGGAGCTGGTTCGGGCCGACGTCGACGTGGGGCACGGTGAAGACCGACCTCGCGTTCGGTGGCTTTCATCAAGCGCGGCTGCAGGTGATGTTGTTGGAGCACGGGTTCACGGTGCTCGCTCCGTCGGCGGTGGCCGGAGTGGCGTGGCAGACCAACCTCGTCGGCGTCTCGTGGGACTCGAGCACCGACAAGCCGATGATGGCCGCACTGCTGCAGGACATTCGCGATGGGAAGTACGGGCCGGTCGACACCTCACGGCTGTATGCGACCGGCATCAGCAGCGGCGGCTACATGACGAGCCGCATGGCCGCGAGTGAGGCGGGAACCTTTCGCGCGTTGGCGATTCAGAGCGGGAGCTGGTGCACTTGTGCGGGCGTGGCGTGCGTGCTGCCCGACACGTTGCCGGCTGATCACCCACCGACGCGATTCCTGCACGGTCGCACCGACGCCGTGGTGCCCATCGGCACCGCCGAGACGTATCTGCAAAAACTCTCCGATCAAGGCACCGAAGCGGACATGATCGTCGACGAGAACACCGGCCACGCGTGGTTTGCAGACTCGCCGGCCCGCATCACGGAGTGGTTCGAAGGGCACTGAGAGACGCGATGGCCATTCGCAAGGTCGGTGAGTGCCGGATTCTCGGACCGCTCGGCAAGGGCGGCATGGCGCAGGTGTATCGCGGCGTGCACGAGTCGCTGCAGCGTGAGGTGGCGATCAAGGAACTCACGCCCGACGCCGCGAAGAGCAAGGAGCAGCTGTCACGCTTCAAGCGCGAGTCGATGGCGCTCGCCGGCTTTCACCATCAGCACATCGTCACGCTGTTCGATCTGATCGAGAAGAACGACGGCCTGTACATGATCATGGAGCTGGTCGACGGACCGACGCTCCACGAGCTGATCAAGGAAGCGGCGCTGCCTCCCGAGGCGGTGGCCATCATCGGCCTGCAGCTCTCGTCGGCGCTCGAGCACGCGCACTTCCACCGCGTGGTGCATCGCGATCTCAAGCCCGGCAACGTGATGATCAACTCGTGGGGCGACGTGAAGCTGATGGACTTCGGCATCGCTCAACAAGAAGACCTCGATCGCCTCACCAAGACCGGCATGGCGGTCGGCACGCCGGCGTACATGTCTCCGGAGCAGATTACGGGCGGTGCGGTCGACGCGCGGTCCGACATCTACTCGTTGGGCGTGATGCTCTTCGAGGCGCTCTCGGGGAAGCGGCCGTTCAACGGGCAGAACCCGGGTGAGGTGTTCGCGCTCGTCACCACTGGCCGCCGCGAGAAGTTGAGCGTCGCCGCGCCGAAGGCTCCGAAGGACCTGGTGAAGATCATCGAGCGGGCGATGGCGCTCGAGCCCGAGAAGCGTTTCCTCGACGCGACGGCGATGCGGCGCGCGTTCGAAGGGCTGCTCTCGCGGTTGGACCGTTCTCCCTCGGCCGTGCTGGTCGCGTTCTTGCGCGCGCGGCAGCGGCTCACGGAATCGGAAGCGCTGGCGCGACTGTCGAAGACCGAGCTGACGCAGATGTCGAAGCTCTCACCGGCGGAGTTGCGCACCGTGCGCCGGCCGCGCTGGGGCATGGCGCTGGCGTTCGGCGCGCTGCTCGGCGCGGTCATCGCGTCGTTCGAGCAGTGGTGGCCGCGCGTGCACGCCTGGCTCGGGACGCTCAAGTGACGCCTTTCCCGCACGAGTTCGAGGACCTGCTCTCGGCGGAAGGTCGTGCGGTGTTGTCGGGTCAGCACCCGCTGGCTGGCGTCTTGACGCGAGACAAGTTCGTCGCGATGCCGAACCTCCTCGATGAGCGCCAGCTGCCCGCGCTGGCGGTGACGTTGTCCGAGACGTTCTCCGAAATCCTCGAGGAGACGGCGCGCAAGTTGCCGCGCGCGAACTCCACGAAGAAGGCGAATGAAGAGAGCCTGCCCAAGGTCGGGAGACAGTTGAGCATTCCGACGATGGGGCCGATGACGCCGTTGGCCCGCTTTCACGCGACCGAAATCGGGCTCATGCAGATGTGTTTTTCCGCCAGCTATCGGCGCTTCGCGGAAGTGTTGGCGGGAGAGCCGCTCACTTCGCTTCACACCGCGCAGGTGTTCGCCAATCGGCCCGGAGACTACGTGGGCCCGCACACCGATCATCACCCCGATGAGCCGGCCGTCGCGAACGGCTACGTCGACATGCATCTGACGTTCTGCACTCCGGGCGTTCGGCAGCAGTTCATCGTCTACGAGCGCGACGGGCATCTGGCTGCCATGGCGCCCATCGCGGCGAGCGGTACCGTCACCGCGTATCGCCTGCCGCTGTGGCACTACACGACGCCCATGCAGGCCGAGACCGAAGTCGACCGACGCTGGCTCGTGCTCGGCAGTTTCGCGTACGCCAGCGCGGCGGCAGCGGTGGGCGAGCCGAAGCGAGAGTGAACCGGGTGCTCAGCGACGTCGCGGCGCGTGGCAGGACGTGTCGACTCGGCGAACGCGCGGTGGCGCGACGGCGGTGGCCGTGCGACCGGCCGTGGGGCTGCGACTGCATGCGGGCGGTGCGACCGACTGGAGGCTGTGTTGCGACGGGCGGCGGTGGCGTGCGACCGGCCGTGGGGCCGCGACTGCATGCCGGCGGTGCGACCGACTGGAGGCGGTGTTGCGACGGGCGGCGGTGGCGTGCGACCGGCCGTGGGGCTGCGACTGCATGCGGGCGGTGCGACCGGCCGTGGCTGCGACTGGAGGCGGAGGTGCGACCGGCGGCGGTGGCGAGGCTGCGACTGGTCGCGGGAGCGGCGTTCCTCGGCGCGTCCGTCACCGCAGACGTGCGTGCTCGGGCGAGACCGGGCTGGCTCAAGGCGAGCGCGTGTAATGACGGGGCGCTCGCCCTGCCGAAAGGCGTTCGTGCTCCTCAGCTACGGGGGAATTCGGCTCACGTGCTCAGCCATGGGGTGCTGTAATCTGTACACGACAGGTCAGGCTGGATTGCAGCACCCCACCTGAGTGGAATTCGCACGAAAGCGAGGAGCTGCTCGCGTCGTGCAGGGCGGGGAAAACATGTTTCCCGGCGGTCCCTGAGTGCCGCTACTGAAGCTTGAACCACGCCGCCTTCGTCAGGTCGCACTCGGCGCCGAACACGAAGGTGAGGCTGTCTCCGTCGAGCAGCTTCTGCGAGTCACGCGAAGCTCGCCCGACCACGTGCCCCTCCGCGTCGTACGCGACCAACACCAGCGCGCCGCTGAGTTCCTTCGCGAGCGAGAACTCGATGCGCACGCCGTCGGGCCGCCGTGTTGCTTTCGCCGCGCGCGCTCCGAGGAAGGTGAGGCCGTCGTCGAGCACGACTTCTCCCGGAGCGCGCGGAGTCGCAGCCGCCGGCTGCTTTCCACCGAGCCCCTTGGTCACGCCGTTGAGCAGACCCTTGGTGAGCTCGGCCGCGCCTTCGCCGACCGCCTCGCCCGTGCCCTGGCCTTCTTTGCTGAGCGCGTTGCCGATGCCCTTCGTCACCTTCGCTGCGCCGGTGCCGAGGACTTCGCCACCCTTCACCAGCACATCGGTCCCGCCGTCCTTCTTCTGGGCGAGTGCGGGCAGCGCGAACGCGAGCACCACCGTCGCGAGAAGCGCTCTCACTTCTTCCCGCCGGTCTTCTTGAGCGGAGCGCCGGTGGCCTTCACGTTCAGCTCCGGCACGTCGGAGCGCAGGTAGCTGGCGAGCGGCTTCTCGAGCTTCGCCTTCGCCGCTCCGCTGCCGCCTTCACCGGCGAGCGAGGTGTTGCCCATCGGCGCGAAGTTGCCGGGCGCGGCGCCGCCTCCGTAGTAGCGGTAGCACTGGTTCACGTCGAACGGGTACGTGATGACGTAGCGGCCCTGGAAGCGGTTGTCCTTCGCGGGGCCGGTCTTCGGCTGCTCGGGAATTCCGCCGGCCATCGGGTCGGCCGCGGTGAAGACGAGATCGTCGGTCAGCGAGTCCTTCGTGTAGCGCAGGTGCAGTCGCGTCAACGTCGCGGCCGAGGCGAACTTCGCGATGTCTTCGTCGGTCTTCACGCCGGGCAGCACGTCGGCGCCGAGGTACTTCGTGAGCGGATCATCGACGGGCGAGGGCGGCGGGCAGGGGTCGCACGTCACGCCGTAGATGCCGCCACCGACCATCACCTGCGGCGGAGGCAGCGCGCCCTTCCACGCGAACTCGGTGACGCTCGCGCCCGGGTTGGCCGCGAAGGTCTTCTCCATCAGGTCGGCGTAGATGCCGCCGAAGAGCGGCTTGGCCTCGGGCGTCAGCTGCAGGTTCGACGGCACGAACACGTTCTTGCGATTGGCGAGCTCGTAGCGCGACTTCGCGATGACGTGGACGATGAGGTCCTGCGTGCCGGAGCTGTTCACCAGACCCAGCCGCACCGGCAGCTCGAACTTCTCGGAGTCGTAGTGGAAGCGCAGCGGCGAGAGCACCGCGCTGCCGTCAGCCGCGAACGTGACCTTCTTGCTGTTCACGCGCGCGACGAAGAACTTCCACCCGGTCTGCACGTACGGCTTGAGCAGCGGCTCGGCGCCCGCGGGAATCTTGTACTTGTTCTCCTTGAGCCAGATGTCGAGCCCGAGCGCGTCCTTCGCGGAGAGGATGACGATTTCGTACTCGCCGACCTCGAACTTCGCCTCGACCTTCACGCCGAGGTCTCTGGGCATGTTCTTGGTGGGCGCCGCCGACATTTCGACGGTGGGCGCCATCGTCGGCACGGGCATCGGCGGGCAGTTGCCCGGCTCGTAGTCTTCGACGAGGCGGGGCGAGGCGAGGGTGTCGATGCGGTCGAAGACGGTGCGCGGCAGCGTCTTCACGTTTTCCTTCTTCAGAATCACGGGCACGGGAATCACCAGTGCGAAGTCGCTCGCCGGGCCGCGGTAGTTGTTCTGCATCGAGAGCACGGTGCGCGTGCCGTCGCGCATCAGCACCACCATCGTCGCGTCGTTGAAGAGATCAGCTCCGGCGCTGGAAACGTAGAAGCCACAGAAGGCGTGCGCAGCGAACGCCGTGAGCAACGTCACGGCAGCCATCAGCTTGTTCATTGGGTCCTCGGGAGCGTCAGAGTGCGAAGTCGTAGGACAGCTTCAAGATGCCCGCCGGTTCCTTCGGAGGGTCGGTCTTCTTCGGCTTCTTGCCCTTGGGCGCCGGCTTCTCGGGCTCGGCTTCGATGGCGAGCGTGCACGTAGCGTCACCGCACGGCAGCTGCGCGGGCAACGTCATGATGTTCGCTTCATCGATGGCCTTGGTGAACGTGGCGGGCGAGGCGATGACGTCTTTGTCCATCGGCAGGCTGGGCAACACGCGCTTGCTCACCGCGACCAGCTCGGAGCCGACGGTCTTGGGCGTCAGCGTGCCGCCCTTGATGCCGAAGCTGTACGCCACGTGCGAGCAGCCGCCGAGCTCGAGCGTGACCTCGTAGCCCTCGGCGGTCTTCAGCACCTGGGTGATCTTCCGCTTGTCCTTCTTGGTGCTCAGCAGCTTGAAGCCGGTCGGCAATTTGGGCGCGAACTGCGGCTTGATGTCCTTCAGGTCGAGGGCGCAGTCCTCAGCGGCGGCGGTCAGCGGCGCGAGCGCGAACAGCACCATCAGGCGAAGGAGGCGCATGCGGCGGACCCTACTCCCGCGTGACGCGATTTAAAGGCGTTCGAGCGCCTCGAACGCGCGCACCATGATCTCGTCGAGCGGCTTTTTCCCACGCTGCACGCGCCACTCTTCGACCGCGACCTCGAGCGTGGAAGCGAGCACCGCGGCGAGCAGCTGCCGCTCGAGGTGGTCCTTCACCTTGATCTTGAGCACGTCGGCCAGCGCGGCGCGCAGCAGGTGCACGTTGATGCGCGCGGCGTCGGTGAGCGCGGGCGTCCTCGCGACGAGATCAGCGCGACGGAGGATGCGGCGTTTGTCTCGCTTGTAGACCGCTCCGATGCCGTCGATGAGCGCGCGCAGCACCGCGGCGACCGGCTTGTCGACGATGATCAACTGCACGCGAATCGAGTCGATGAGGTCGGGGTCGTACTCGTCCCAGATGATGAGGTTCTCCTTGGTCGAGAACCACCGGTAGACGCTCGCCACGCCCACGTCGGCCTCGCGGGCCACGTCGTCCATCGTCACCGCGTCGAAGCCCTTCTTCTCGAACAGCGCGATGGCGGCTTCCTGCACGCGCAACATCGCGGAGTTCTTTCGCCGTTCCCTCAAGTCTTGCGCGCTCATGTGATAGTGACTATCAATTGGTAGTCACTATCACAAGGAGCAACGGCCATGAGCGGCGACGACGATCTCGGGACGCGGTTGCGCAACGAAGAGAAGGCGGTGTCCACCTCGCGGCTCGGGCGGCTCTTCAAGAACGGCCGGTCGGCGCTCGAGCTGGCGAGCACCATGCTGCGGCGACGTGACGGCGACGACGCAGACGAGGCCATCGCTCAACAACTCGAAGGGCTCACCGCGCGCCTCGGCGAGCTCAAGGGTGTGGGCATGAAGATGGGTCAGATTCTGAGCTTCATCGACCCGTCGCTCCCGCCGCAGACGCGCAAGGTGCTCGCGGTGCTGCAGCGCAACGCGCCGGCCACTCCGTTCACCGAGGTGGAGCGCGAGGTGCGCGACGCGTTCGGCGCGCGGGCCGACCAGCTGCTCACGTCGATGGACCGCCAGCCCTTCTCGGTGGCCAGCATCGGCCAGGTGCACCACGCGTCACTCGGCGACGCGCGGGTGGTGGTGAAGGTGCGTCACGCCGGCATCGCCAAAGCGCTGGCGGCCGACTTCTCAGCCGCGCGCGGCGGAGTGGGCGTGGCCAACATGGTGCTCTTCGGGCTCGCGTCGGGCGCGAAGGAGTTGATCGAAGAGTGCCGCAGCACCCTGCTCTCGGAGTGCGACTTCTCGCGCGAGGCGAAACACCAGCGCGCGTTTCGCGAGTGGGTGGGCGCTTCGAGCCGCGTGGTGGTGCCCGAAGTGGTCGACGCGTGGTCGAGCGAGGCGGTGCTCACCACCCGCTTCGAACCAGGCGACTCACTCGAGGCCTTCCTCGCGCGCAACCCGTCGCAGGCCGAGCGAGATGCGGCGGGCGTGGAGCTGTTCCGCGTGATGGTCGGCGGCTTCCACGAGCTCGGCCTCCTGTACGCCGACCCGCACCCGGGAAACTTCGCGTTTCGTGCCGGCGGTCAGGTGGTGGTCTACGACTTCGGCTGCGTGCGCCCGTACGAGCGACGCCACACCCGGGCCTTCAGCGCGATGGCGCGGGCGCTGCGCGACGGTGACCGGTCGGCGTTGCTCACCGCTGCGCGCGAGTTCGGCTTCCGGCTCGACGGCGCGGAAAACGAGCAGACCTTCGAGCGCTTCGCGAAGAGCTTCTTCGCTCCGATGCTGGTTCGTGGGCCGCACGTCATTCCGCCCGACGGCGCCGTCGAGGCGTCGCAGATGATGCGTGACAAGCGCGCGCTGGCGAAGCTCGGCTTGCCGCCGCACCTGCTGTTCCTGCTGCGGTTGCGCTTCGGCATGTACGCGGTGCTCGCCTCGCTCGGGGCGCGGGCCGACTGGGGCGCGCTCGAAAGCGACTGGAGCTGCGGAGGAACCGCTACACTCGCGGCATGGTGAAGAAACCGTCCGAGCTTCCTGAGGTGAACGTCGAGACGATGAAGCTGTTGCTCCAGGTCGCGTGGGCCGACGACACGCTCGAGAAGTCGGAGCGCGACACCATCGCGGCGCTCGGCCCGAAGTGGGGAATCCCCAACGATTTGATGGAGCACCTGCTCAAGCACCTCGACATGGGCAAGCCGTTGCCGCAGCCGAACCTGAGCCTGCTCCGTCAACACCGCGACGTGGTGATGGCCGCCGCGGAATGGTTCGTGGGCGTGGACGGCGTCATCGACGACACCGAGAAGGAATTCCTCGTCACGGTGCAGTCGCTGTTGGAAGGCTGAGCGTTACTTCAGCTCGCCCGTCAGCTTGCTGGTGATGACGCAGCCCTCGACGCCCAGGCCGTTGGGCGAGCGCATCTTCAAGTCGGCCTCGACCATGTCGCAGCCCGGTCGCGAGTCGACGAGCGTGAGCACGTTGTTGATGTCGATGGTGATGGCGCGCGTCGCGTCGAGCGCCGTCCACGTCTGGGTCTGCTGCAGCGAGCAGCCGGTGGTGCCGATGGGCGCCTTGGAAGACTCGGTGAAGGTCAGTTCCTTGCCGGCGATGTCGAACACGATGCCCGCGTCAGACGGGCCGCACGTCGTCGAGTCGAGCCGCGAGCACGACTGGGTGACCGCCTGCTTGCCGTCTCCCGACACCTTGTAGATGAGGAACGTGTTGTCGCTGATGGGCACCGGGTCGATGCCCATGCGGAAGTCCATCGCGTCGCTGCACGCGCCGAATTCCACGGTGCTGGTCTTCATCTGCCAGAAGTAGGTCGCGTTGGCCTGCGGGCCTGTGTACTGACCGCACGACACGGCCAGGCAGAGCGCGGCGAAAACGAGCAGCGGGCGGCGGAACGTCATGCGGACACCATACTCGCTGGAGGGTGCGTGAAATACCGGTTGGAGCGCGGTGCCGAGCGACTGGAAGTGGTGCGCCACGGACGCGTGGTGACGCTCGAGTGGGGCGACGGCCGCTCGGAAGATCGCGGCGCGTTCGACGAGCGCGCAGCCGAAGAACAGCTGCAGGTGCTCATCGATTCGCTGTTCCACGACGGTTGGGTCGAGAGCGAAGAGATGCAGCGCGAGCGCGCGGAGAAGCTCGAGCGCGAGGCACGGCGTGAGCGACTGCAAACGATGACGGCGGCGTTCGCGGCCAGAGAAGACCCGCGAGAAGGGTTTCGAGAACTCACCGGGGCTTGGTTGCCGCACTCGCTGATTCCGTTCATCGAGCGACTCGAGCACGAGACCGATGGGGGCGTGCTGGTGCGCCTGACGACTGGCGCGTTGTTGATGTGGGAACGCTCGCTCGACGAGTCGCTCCTCTCGTGTTCGCTGTATCCAGACGAAGAGGCGTACGACGCCGGAGAGTTCTGCGTGAGCTTCGCGGAAGGCGAAGACTGCGGCCCTCCCGAGCAGCCGGAAGAGGTCGGCACGGTGATGTGGTTCCTCTCGACGTGGCCCAACGAGGACTACTGGTTCACGCGCATCGGAGAGCCGCGCGTCGCGCACAAGTGGATGATGGACGGAGGACTGCGCGAAGACGGCCGCACGCCGCAAGCGGTGCTCGACGCGGTGCTGCTGCACTGGGTCGAGAAATGAGTCGGAGGATCGTTCTTCGACGCGATGGCAACGAAGGCGCATGTTTCGGTGCGTTCTCGCTGTCAGCTTCTTCGCGCTCTGCGCCTGCAGTCCCGTCGACCAATGCCCCGCGGTGAGTGACGCCTCGTTGCAGCGCGCGCCCTCGACGCTCGCCGAGACGGGTCTCTTCGAAGCCGATGCGGGCGTGCGCGCGTACAAGCCGCGCTTCGAGCTGTGGAGCGACGGCGCCGCCAAGCGCCGGTGGATTCGTCTGCCGCCTGGAACGCAGATCGACGCTTCCGACGCCGACGAGTGGCAATTCCCCGTGGGCACGCGCTTCTGGAAGGAGTTCGCGTTCGGCGGCCGAAAAGTCGAGACGCGGTACATGGAGCGCTTCGACGACGGCTGGCTCTTCGTGTCGTACGCGTGGAACGACGACGAGACGGAAGCGACGCAGCTCGCGGCAGGCGGCAAGACGAGCGCGTCGGGCACGCACGTGATTCCCGCGGCGGATCAGTGCTTCGGTTGTCACGGCGGGCGCGCGTCGCGAGTGCTCGGCTTCTCCGCGATTCAGCTCGCCCAACCACAGGAGGGCATGAGTACGCGGCAGCTCTTCGACGCGGGTTTGATCAGTCCCGAGCCGCCCTCAGTTCAACTTCCCGGAGACGACACTGCGCAATCCGGCCTCGGCTACCTGCACGCCAACTGCAGTCACTGTCACAACCAGACGCGGCCGACGGCGGGCCAGGCGCGCTGCTGGGACCCGGAGAACGAGCTCGACTTCTCGCTGCGCGTGAACGCACTCGAGACCGTGAGCGGCACCGCGGCCTTAAAGACCATCGCGCAACACGAGCGGCAGATTCTGCAGAAGCTCGGCAAGACGGCAGTGCAGGGCGGCATGCCTCCGCTCGCGAAGGACGTGGTCGACAGCGACGGCGTCGCGCGCGTGAAGGCGTTCGTCGATTCGCTGTGACTACGGCACGAGCGAGAAACAATAGAAGCCGCCGTAGCCACCGCCCGAGCCGACGGTGTTGGAGTTCGACATCGGCGGGCCCATCTCGATGAGGCTCACGCCGGGCGCGCAGCCTGATTCGTCGAGTGACGACATCCAGTTGTTGGGGCTCACGCCGCCCATGCCGCCGCCGCCCATGCCGCCGGTTCCGCTTCGAATCCACGAGTGGCCGACGCGCGGTTTTCCCTCGGTGCCGGTCTTGCCCGTCCAATCGGCGCAGGTCGCGGTCGCGCTGTAGAGCTTGCCCTGCGCGTTGGTGCCGGTGAGCGTGTCGTGGTTGTCGACGTCTCCGGTGCCGTCGGGGTTGTGGTTGAGCACGCCGTCTTCGTTGGGGAAGTCGTTCTTGATGGTGGAGTCGACGCTCGAGGGCCGGTCACCCGCGAGCAGGTCTGCCTTCTTCAACGCGACGACGCGGCCGAGGCGATCGAGCCACGGGCCTTCACCGATGCGATCGATGGCGTTCACCTGATTGCCATTGCCGTCGTTGGTCGCCGACAAGAACGCGCGCCACGGTTTGGCCGACGCGCCGGGCATCGAACGCTCGGCGATGGCGGCGCAGAGTTTGTCGGCTCCGCGAAGGCCGGCGCCCGCTCCGGTTTCGCCGTACCGCAGGTCGCCTCCGAAGCCCGATTGGCTGCCGCTCAGTTCCTGCAGCGACTTGAGGCTGGTGACGAAGAAACTGAACGCGCCGACCACGCCGCCGTCTTCGAGCTGCACGCCGCGACCACCGTCGGGCAGGTCGATGAGCGTGCCGCCGTCATTGAGGACGATGGGCGTGGTGGGGGCCGTGCCGCAAGCAGCGAGAACTGCGGCACACAACAGGAGCGTGAGTCGCATGTGACGTTGGTGTCACCGACTCACGAAAAGCGATCACTCACGCGATGCCGAGGGCTTCGAGCTTGTTGTACAGCGTGCGTCGAGACACGCCGAGCAACCGCGCGGCGACGCTGCGGTTGCCGCCGGCTTTCTGCAGCGCTTCTTCGACCGCCTGACGCTCTGCATCTTTACGCCGCTCAGGCAGCGTATCGGCACCACCCGCCGCCGCGCCCGCTGCTGGAGCCTTCGCATCGAGCCCCGCACGCGCGAGCTCCTTCTCGACGGTCGACCCGTCAATCAAGTCTCCGGGCGGAGCCAACACCAGCACCCGCTCGATGAAGTTCTGCAGTTGGCGCACGTTGCCGGGCCAGTCCTGCGTGCTGAGCGCGTTGAGCGCTTCGGGAGCGAACATCGCCTTCGGTCGCCCGTTCTGCGGGCCGAGCATCGACACGAAGTGCTTCGCCAGCACCGCGATGTCACCCGGGCGCGAGCGCAACGCGGGCAGCGAAATCGGCACCACGTTCAACCGGTAATAGAGGTCTTCGCGGAAGCTGCCGGTCTTCACCATTTCGCCGAGCGAGCGATGGGTCGCGGCGACCACGCGCACGTCGGCCTTCAACGTCTCGGTGCCACCGAGACGCTCGTATTCTTTTTCCTGCAGCAGGCGCAGCAGCTTCACCTGCGAAGCGGCCGAGAGCTCGCCCACCTCGTCGAGGAACAGCGTGCCGCCGTTGGCCAGCTCCACGCGGCCCGGCTTGCGAGCGACGGCGCCGGTGAACGCGCCCTTCTCGTAACCGAACAGCTCGCTCTCGAAGAGCGTCTCGGGCAACGCGCCGCAGTTGAGCCGCACGAACGGACCCTTGGTGCGCGGAGACAAGGCGTGAATGGCGCGCGCGGCGAGCTCCTTGCCGGTGCCGGTCTCTCCGAGAATCAGCACGGTCGCAGGTGACGGAGCGGCCTGCCGAATCAACCCGCGCGCTTCATCGAGCGCCGGCGAAGAACCGACCATGCCGTCTGCGCTCTCGACTTTTGCCTGCGCGACGCGCGGCGGCGCAGCGCGTTCCGACTCGGAGCTCGAGAGGCACTTCTTCACCACGAACAACACCTCGTCGCGGTTGAAGGGCTTGAGCAGAAAATCGGCCGCGCCTTCGCGCATCGCCTCGACCGCCATCTGCACCGTGCCGTGTGCGGTGAGCAGCACGACCGGCAAATCAGGAGAGCGCTGACGCAGCAGCTTGAGCAGCTCGAGCCCCGAGAGGCCCGGCATGCGCACGTCGGAGATGACGAGGTCGAACGCCTTCTTGTCGAGCGTGGCGAGGGCCGCTTCGGCCGAGCCGACCCACGTCGCTTTGTGACCCGACTGCGTCAGCAGCGCGGCGAGCACCTTGCCCACCGCCTCGTCGTCATCGACCACCAGAATTTCGTCGCTCACGTTGTCCTCACCTCGGGTACTGCGCCGACCGGCACCATGACAGACACCGTGGTGCCTTTCCCTTCCGTCGAGCGGAGCGTCGCTTCTCCACCGTGCGCGCGCGCCACCTGCCGCACGAACGCCAGACCGAGCCCGCTGCCCGTCGCCTTGGTCGTGAAGAAGAGCTCGAAGGCCTGTTCCTTCGCGCGCGCGTCGATGCCGCTGCCGGTGTCGCTCACGTCGAAGGCCACGAAGTGCTCGTCCAGTTGATCAGCCAGTCGAGTGGTGACGGTGAGCGTGCCGCCTTTGGGCATCGCCTCGAGCGCGTTCTTCACCAGGTTCTCGAGCGCCGACGCGAGGAGGTCGGTGTCGCCGCGGAATCGCGGAGCGGGCTCGGCGAGCTTCGTCTCGATGTTCACCGCGGCCTCGGTCGCGAAGCGCTGAAGCGAGAGCACCTTCGTCACCAGTTGATTCGCGTCGAGCGTCTCGAGCTGCGGCTCCAACTTCGAGAGGCGTTGGTAGCGATCGATGACGGTGTGGAGTCGATCGAGCTGCGTCACCACCAGCGCCGCGAATTCCTCGTTCGAGGTGTTGCCCGCGCGGCGCATCTCTTCCTTCAAGTATTCCGCGGCGCCCTTCGCAGCCGCGAGCGGGTTCTTCAGGTCGTGCGCCATCTGCGCCGAGAAACGGCCGAGCGACGCGAAGCGCTCGAGCCCTGCGCGCGCGGTCTGCGTCGACTTGAGGAACAGCCAACCGACCACCGCCACCACCAGCGACAAAGCCGTGAGCGCGGTGACGAGCACGCTGGTCTGCGCGCTCAGGCTGTTGAACACGACCAGGTACGCCACTGAGAAGAGGAGCCCCACCAGCACCGCGAGCCCGAGCGCCACGCGGGGAGAACGCACGCCGCGGAACAGACCGAGCCCGAGCGTGAGATGGGTGAGCATCGCGTTGAACGAGAAGCTCCCGAGCGTGGCGAGCCGCGGCACGGGGAGGTCGAGGTCCGCGAGCGGGTCGGTCACCAGCAACGCCACCACGAGGACGAGCGCGAAGAGCAGCAAGCGCGTGCGGAGCAGCTCGAGCTCCGAGTCGGTACGGCGCAGGTGCTGAATGACGAGGCCCACGGCGGCGAGCGCGAGCGGAACGCTCACGGCCAGAAGCAGAATCGCGAAGGTGTGCAGACCGCCCGGCACCTGCTCGAAGGGAATGACGAGCTCGGCGAACACCAGCAGCGATTGCGCTCCGAACACGAGGTACGCGCCCCACAACAACCAGCGCAGCTCGCGTCGTCGCCCGAGGAAGGTGAGCACGAAGTGCAGCGCCATCGGCGGGAAGAGCGGGGCGGCGATGGCTCCGAGGAGCGCGAAGGTCTGTACGTGCGTCAGTTCCATGCCGACCGACGCGGCGTTCCACGCGAACTGCGAGGCGGCCAGCAACGCGAGTGGGCGACGCAGCGGAGACGTGCCGCCACTGAAGAGCGCGAGCGCGATGACCACCAGGCCCGACGCCGCGGCGAGGAGATGTACGGCAGCCCACGTCGTCATTTCGTCCACGCGATGCGGTACGTGCAGCGCCCGTTGGCCTTGTCGTGCGATTCGACTTCGACACGCA
The DNA here is from genome assembly GCA_047600485.1 of Archangium sp. GTDB lineage: Bacteria > Myxococcota > Myxococcia > Myxococcales > Myxococcaceae > Archangium_A. The sequence goes on along the minus strand of JASGKS010000001.1, from coordinate 6,091,947 downwards.
ACGACTTCGCGCCGGCGACGGTGAGCAGATCTTCGATGACCGCCTGCATGTACGACGGGTACTCGTTGCTGGGCTCGAGCACGAGCAGGTACGTGGTGTCGGCCGCGCGCTCGAGCGTCACGGTCATGTAGTTGTTCGTCGAGCGGAAGGTGCGCGTCATGCGCTCCAGCGTTCGATGCGGACCGACGAGCCCGACCACGGTGAGGATGGCGTTGCCCAGAAAGTTCGAGCGCTGCCCGGGCGTGACGTGTTTTCCGACCTGGTACATCGCCTCGCTGGTCGGCAGGTCGGGGTAGAGCATGCGGCACGTCGCCATCAGGCACTCGTGCACGACCTTGCGGCTGTACGCAGGCAAGAGCGGCTTCTCGAGATCGAGCCCGAGCTTTCGCAGCGCTGACATGTGTTCGGACGTCAGCTTCCCCTTCAGGCCGCGCAAGTAGAGCGCCTCGAGGATCTGCCCGAAGACGAGATGTTCTTCCGCCACGTCGGGGAGAGTAGCGTTCCTCGCGTGCGCCCGGCACAACGCGTCGTCATCTGCATGCTTCTGTCGTTGAGCGGCTGCGTGTGCGGTGCGCTCGACCCGACCGCGCGTTTCGCGTGCAGCAACACCACCGAATGCGGCCCTGACTTCGTGTGCGTGCGCGGTGAGTGTGTCAGCGCAGCGCTCGCCGACGCCGGACCGAGCGGGAACGATGCGGGCTCGACTGACGGCGGCGCGTCAGACGGCGGTGGAGGCGATGCCGGCATCGACGTCGATCGTGACGGCTACCCGGTGGGCGTCGACTGCGACGACCAGGCGTTCGACGTGCACCCCGGAGCGACCGAGCTGTGCTCCAACATGATCGACGACGACTGCGACAACCTGCGCGACTGCGAGCAACTCTCCTGCGCCGGCATGCAGTGCGGCGGCGGCGGCACGTGCATGGGCGGCGCGTGCATGGCGAGCACCGAAGTGCGCTGCGACGACGGCGTCGACAACGACGGCGACACGCTCATCGACTGCGCCGACTCTGACTGTCCCGCGGGCTCGCGCTGCGACGACGCGAATTCCTGCTCGGTGATGTCAGCGTGCTCGGCTGACGGAGGCTGCGTGGCCACGCAAACCGTGTCGTGCGTCACGCCTCCGTCGACTTGCTACGCGACCAACGGCTCGTGCCAGCCCGACTCGGGCGTGTGCAGCTACACGCAGGTCACCGGCCGCTGCAACGACGGGCTCATCTGCACCGACAACGAGACGTGCACCAACGGCGTGTGTGGCGGCGGAACGCGTCGCACGTGCGCGACGTCCCCCAACGTCTGTCTCGGCGCGGGCATGTGCACCGAGCCCGCAGGCACCTGCGTGTACGCACCGCTCGCGACGGGTAACTGCAACGACAACAACGCGTGCACCGTCACCGACCGCTGCGATGGAGACGGCGGCTGCGTGGGCACGGCCATCACCTGCGTGCCGCCCAGTCAGTGTCACCAGAACGCGGGCTGCATCGCGACGTCGGGCTGTCAGTTCACCGCGCGCACGGGCCAGCCGTGTGACGCCGGTTTCCCGACCGCGGGCACGTGCAGCCCGGGCTTCGTCTGCAATCCACCGAGCGCGTTCCCCTACACGCCGAGCAATTTCAGCCCGACGATGTTGCCGGCGGGCAGTCCGGTTGCGCTCAACCTCACGTGCGACGCGACGCTCAACGTCACCAACAACAACCCGTCGTTCTCTGCACCGTGCGCCGCGATGCCTCCGCAGATGGTCACCATTCAGGGCGGCCCGGGCGTGCCCGACCTCGTGCTCGTGCAGACCGGCACCTTCACGCAAACCGCCGGCACCACGCTCACCATCACCGGCAACAAACCGGTCATCTTCGCGGTGCTCGGAAACGCGACCATCGCCGGAAAAATCCGCGCGCGAAACCCGGTGGCCGCGTCGTTCTGCACGCTGGGCATCGGCGCTGACGGCCAGCTCCTCGGCGACGGCTCGGGCGGCGGTGGCTACGGAACCAACGGCGGCAACGGTGGGCTGCAGAACGGCGGCATGCCTCCACCGGGCGGGCAGATGTTCGGAATGCCGTCCATCACACCGCTCATCTCGGGCTGTCGCGGTGGAACGTCGTCGTCGGGCGGAGCGGGCGGTGGCGCAGTGCAGTTCAGCGTGCGTGACGACTTGCTGGTGAGCGGCACCATCACCGCACCGGGCCTCGGCGGGCTCACCACCATGACCTTCGAGCCGCCCGGCGGCGGCGGGAGCGGCGGCAGCATCTTGCTCGAGGCGAGCAACGTCTCGCTCGCAGCGACGTCGTGGCTCACCGCGAACGGCGGCGGCGGAGCGAAGGGGCCGAGCCTGAGCGGTGCGGGTGGCGTCAACGGCAACGACGGCGCGGAAGCGAGCGGGATGCCGGCGCTCGGTGGCACCGGCAGCGGCAGCGGCGGCAACGGCGGCAGTGGTGGTGCGAGCACGCTGCCTGCGCTTCCCGGCGCACCGCCCACGGGTGGGAACTCGGGCGCGGGCGCGGGTGGCGGAGCGGTCGGCAGAATTCGACTCAACGCCGTCGGTGCGTGCACGTTGAGCGGTGGCATCAGCCCGCCCGCGACGTCGAACGGCGCGTCGGGTTGTCCGTGAGTGTTCAGGCCTACATGCGCTATTCGGCGCGCCATGTCGCAAGCATTGCTCGACGCGATTCGCGCTGAGGCCAAACCCGCGTTGTGGGCGAATGGAGTGAAGCTCGCCCGCGCGAACGCCGCCGCGCTCGAGAAGATTCAGGGCACCAACGAGCACGTGTTTCGCGTGAAGCCCGCGGGGAAGCCCGTCGCGCTCACCGTGTATTTGACGCCCGACGACGCGTGGGAGTGCTCGTGCGACTCGGCGTTCGACCCGTGCGAGCACGTGGTCGCCGCAGCCATCACGCTCGCGCAAGGTGGAGCGAAGGTCGCCACGGCGGCTCAGACGTGGACGCGGCTGGTGTATCGCTTCACGAAACTGCCCGAGGGGCTCACCGTCACGCGCGAGCTGTTGCACGCCGATGGTCGCGTCGAGCCGCTGCCTTCTTCACTGCAGTCGATGATGGCCAACGCGCAGACGCGCGATTTGCAGGTCGAGAATGGAGATCTCCTCGCCGACCGTATTCTCGAGAAGCCGTGGCGTGGCGCGCTGACGCCCGAGCGACTCGAAGGACTGCTCGGGTTGCTCGAGCACTCGCGCAACATCCTCCTCGAGGGGCAGCCGGTCGCGTTTACGAAGGACGTGATTCTCCCGCGCGTGAAGGTGACCGACGACGGCAACGAAGTGGTGGTGACCATTCACGCCGACCCGCGCGTGAGTGAAGTCGTCTCGCCCGGCGTCGCGCGCTGCGGAGAAGTGGTGTGCCGCCTCGGAGAAACCGCGCTCACCGGGCCGTGGCTCCATCTGCTGCCGAGCGTGCGGAAGTACCCCGCGACGTCGCTCGGAGAACTCACCAGCCGCGTTCTCCCCGAGCTCGCGGTTCGCTTCCCCATCGACAACTTTTCGAAACGACTTCCGCGCATCGACCGCACGCTCGAGCCGCGCATCGAATTGCAGCTCGCGCAGATGGACACCGGCCTCAACGTGTTGCCGCTGGTGGTCTACGGCGCTCCGCCGGTCGCGCGCGTCGATGGCGACAAGCTCGTGCATCTGGGCGGTCCGTTGCCGCTGCGCAAGGAGAGCGCGGAGTCGAAGCTCGTGGCGCACTTGAGAGATCAACTCGGTCTGATTCCCGGTCGGCGCACGACGTTCGACGGGCCCGAGCTCTCGCGGTTCGTCGACAAACTGCAGACCTGGCGTGGAGGGCTCAGCGGCGATGCGCGCAAGGTCGTCGGCAGCGGGCTGAAATTGAAGCCGAAGTTCGACGTGCAGTCGGTGCTCGACGCGTTCGGCGTGCCGCGCGCGAACGTGGCGTTGGAGTTCGAAGTCGAAGGCGGAGCGAAGGGCGCGACGGTCAGCGGAGAAGCGGTGCTGCGCGCGTGGAAAGAAGGGCTGGGGTTGGTGCCCATCGAAGGTGGTGGCTGGGCTCCTTTGCCGCAGAGCTGGCTCGACACGCACGGCGCGCGCGTGCAGCAGTTGCTCGCCGCGCGGCAGGAAAACGGGAGCGTCGCCAATCACGCGCTGCCGTTGCTCGCTGACCTCTCGCGCGAGCTCGAATTCCCCGCTCCGGCGGGTCTCGAGAAGTTGAAGCCGCTCGCGGAAGGTTTCGATCGACTGCCGAGCGCGAAGTTGCCCGAGGGACTCACGGCGACGCTGCGTCCGTACCAACAGCACGGCGTCGATTGGCTCGGGTTCTTGAAGTCAGCGGGCCTCGGCGGAGTGCTCGCCGACGACATGGGTCTGGGCAAGACGCTGCAGACCATCTGCGCGCTCGAGAAGGGCTCGCTGGTGGTGTGCCCCACGAGCGTGCTGCCGAACTGGAAGGCCGAGCTGGCGCGCTTCCGGCCGTCGCTGACCGTCAATTCCTTCCATGGTCCGTCGCGCTCGTTGAACGACGCCGACATCACGCTCACCACGTACGCGATTCTCCGGCTCGACATCGAGACGCTGGCGACGAAGCCGTGGCGCGTGGTGGTGCTCGACGAAGCGCAGAACATCAAGAACCCCGACTCGCAGGCCACGCGCGCGGCCTATCGGTTGAAGGGCGACTTCAAGCTCGCAGTGACGGGAACTCCGCTCGAGAACCGGCTCGAGGAATTGTGGTCGCTGATGCACTTCGCGAATCCCGGGCTGCTCGGTGGGCGCACTGAGTTCCGCGACGGGCTCGGCGAGCGCATCGAAGGTGGCTCGGCGGAAGCGACGACGGCGCTGCGCATGAAGATTGCGCCGTTCGTGTTGCGGCGGTTGAAGCGGGACGTCGCTCCAGAGTTGCCGCCGCGCACGGAAGCGGTTCGCTACGTGACGCTCGAAGAGAAGGAGCGCGCCGTCTACGACGCCGTGTTCGCCGCGACCCGCAAGGAAGTGGTGTCGTTGTTCGAGAGCGGCGGGAGCGTGATGAAGGCGCTCGAGGCGTTGCTGCGCCTGCGTCAGGCCGCGTGTCACCCGGCGCTGGTGCCGGGGCAGCAGGCGAAGAGCTCGAGCAAAGTGCAATCGCTGGTCGACGCGCTCACGACGGCCGCGAGCGATGGTCACCGCGCGCTGGTGTTCTCACAGTGGACGACGATGCTCGACCTCATCGAGCCCGAGTTGAAGGCGGCGGGGCTGAGCTACTCGCGCCTCGATGGCTCGACGCAAGATCGCGGAGCCGTCGTCACGCAATTCCAGGCGAGCGATGGGCCGACGGTGTTGTTGATGTCTCTCAAGGCTGGCGGCGTGGGGCTCACGCTCACCGCCGCTGATCACGTCTTCCTCGTCGACCCGTGGTGGAACCCGGCCGCTGAGGCGCAGGCCGCCGACCGCACGCACCGCATCGGGCAGGACAAGCCGGTCTTCGTCTACCGCCTCGTCTCGCAAGGCACCGTCGAGGAGCGGATTCTCCAGCTGCAGGACAAGAAGCGGGCGTTGTTCGAGGCGGCTCTCGACGGTGAAGGTGCTGGCGCGGCTTCGCTCACCAAGGACGACTTGCTCGCTCTGTTTGCCTGAGGTCGCTTCGGCCCCTCACCCCGGCCCTCTCCCCGCTTCGCAAGGAGAGGGAGTTTGGGTCTTGCTAAGTTTTTAGCACGATGCTAAGAATTCAGCATATGGACGAGATGGACCTCTCGAGACGTGAACGCCAGATCATGGACGTGATCTGGAGGCTGGGTCAGGCGACGGTCGCCGAGGTGCTGGAAAACCTCGAAGATCCGCCCAGTTACTCATCGATTCGCGCGCTGATGGGCATCCTCAAGCAGAAGGGTGTCGTTGAAATCGAGCAGCAGGGTGCGGCGTATGTGTACCGCCCCACTGCCGCCCGGTCCCGCGCCAGCAAGAACGCGCTCGAGCGCGTGGTCGAGACCTTCTTCGGTGGTGAGCCGCGCGCCGCGATTGCTGCGCTCGCCGAGCTGCCGGAGTCGAAGTTGTCGAAGAGCGATTTGGAAACGCTGCAGAAGCTGATCGAGAAGTCCAAGAAGGAGGGTCGCTGATGTTTGCCTCTTCATTGCTCGATGCTCCGCAGTGGTTGCTCACCCTGGTCGAGGCCGCGTCGCGCGTGACCTTCGTCCTCTTCCTCGCGGGCGCGGCGGCGCTCTTCTTCAACCGCGCCGCGGCCAACGTGCGTCACTTCATCTGGCAGCTGGCCATCGTCGCCGTGCTCCTGGTGCCGCTCGCCACCGTGGTGCTCCCGCGGCTCGAGGTGAAGGTGCTGCCCGCGAGCGAGAACGTTCCGTCGGTGGCGCCCATCGATTTGCCCGCGCGGCCGATTCCCTCGCGCTCGCAGTGGGCCGACTGGGGCTCGGGCTCCTCCAGCTCCAGCAGCTCGCGCTTCGAGCGGCCGGTGCCCGCGGGTTGGACGCGCGCGCCGATTGCCGACGCCTCGCTGCCGTCGCCGACCGAGACCACGGCGTGGCTCTCGATTCCGAAGCTGCGTGTTGATCAATGGCTCCTCCTCGTCTGGCTCGCGGGCGTGCTCGCGGTGCTCGAGTGGACGCTGGTCGATCGCATTCGCGTCTTCTTTCTTTCTCAGCGCTCGCGGGACGTCTTCGATTCGCGACGCGACGTGTTCCGTCAGCAGCTCGTTCGGCTCGGCGTGACCGGCAACGTGCGCCTCGTCGAGGCCGACATCGAGCTGCCGATGACGTGGGGCGTGATCGATCCCGTGGTCGCCGTGCCGATGAGCTCCGTCGACTGGCCCGAGGAGCGGCTGGAAGCCGTGCTGCTCCACGAGCTCGCTCACGTGCGCCGCCGCGACACGCTCACTCAGTTCCTGGCCCAGCTCGCGTGCGCCGCGTACTGGTTTCACCCGATGGTCTGGTTCGCCGCGCGGCAGCTGAGGGTGCTCCGCGAATACGCGTGCGACGACGAGGTCATCACGCACGGTGTGCGACCGAGCTCGTACGCCGAGGAGTTGCTCCAGTTGATTCAGAACGTGAAGCGTCGTGACTCGCTGTCGGGCGCGACGCTGGGCATGGCCCGTCGCTCGCAGTTCAAGGAACGCCTGCTGTCGATGCTCGACCCCGCGGTGCGCCGCGCGCGTCTGCCGAAGCAGCGCGCCATCTCGATGGCGTTGATCGCCGTCGCCTTCACCTCGTTGCTGGTGGTCGTCACGCCCGCCGCCGCCGAGCCGCTGCCGCGCATCTCTCCGAAGGAAGCGGCGAAGCGTCAGGTGAACCTGCTGCCTGATCCACTCCCGGCGCCGGCGCCTGCGCCGATGCCCATGCCCGCCTCCGGCCCGCGCTTGCCGCGCATGTCGGCGCCGATGGCACCCGAAGCGCCCGAGGCGCCTGAAGCCGCCGAAGCGCCGCCGTGCGACGAGGACCAGGAAGACGGCGAAGCCGAAGTGCGCGCGAAGATCGACGCCGCGCTGAAGACCTCGAAGGACGACGCCTCGCTCGGCCTCGCGTTGAAGCGCATCGCGCACAACGAGGAGCTGAATGAAGAGTCGACCCGACAGGCGTACCTCTCGGCGATGTCGCGCTTGAAGGACGACGGCGCACGGTGGCTTGCGCTCGAAGGGCTGCTCGTCGGAGCGCCCATCAGCGAGCAGACCGGCGCAGGCGTGATGAAGGAAGCGCGCCGTTTCACCCGTGACGCCGAGCGCAAGGCGTTCCTCGATCGCATGCACCACATTCGTGAAGACGAGCTGGTGCGCGGGCCGTTCGCCAACGACTACCTCGACATCGCGGCGAAGCTGCAGTCGCAGGAAGCGCTGTCCGACGCGCTGCGCACGCTGCTGCACCCGTCGCTCGTCGCCCAGCCGTCGGTCGAGCGCGCGCTCGGCATGGCGGCGTCACTCGACTCCGACCTGCTCGCCCCCGTGTTGATCGAGGTGACCGACCACCAGCAGCTCATGGGCAACGTGCCCGCGCTCTACGGGTCGCTCATGGGCAAGCTCGACGCCAACGCGCAGAACGAGGCGAAGCGCCGGTGGGACGAAGCGGTGGCCGACGGCTCAGGCCGCGGCGGGTTCTGGACGAAGTTCGCGTTCAAGACGCCGGGCGACCGCGAGGCGATGCGTGAGGCGCAGCGCGAGTACCAGCGTGCGATGCGTGAGCAGGCGCGCGACCTGGCGCAGCAGGCGCGTGACGAGGCGCAGGCCCGGCGTGATCAGGCGCAGGCGGCGAAGATCAGGCACGCGCCGCGCGCGAACAGGCCCGCGAGCAGCTGCAGGCTCAGCTCGAGGCGCAGCGTGAAGCCGAAGAGGAACAGCGTGAGGCCGAGCGCGAGTACGCGCAGCAGTTCGAGCAGCTCCAGCGCAACAAGGAGCGCCTCAAGCTGCGTGCCGAGCAGTTGAAGAACGAGGCCATTCAGCTCGACTCCGCGATGAAGGAGCTGAAGAAGAACCTCAAGGTGAAGGTGAAGGGCGCTGACGAAGGCGACCTCAACATCGACGTCGACTTCGACGACGCGCGCGACGAGTAGCCTCAGACGCGCAGGCCGGCGAGCAACGCCTCGAGCAGCACGCCGGCTTCAGCGCGCATCTTCTCGGGTGACGCAGAACGCGTAATCGACATCGCCGCTTCGACCAGCGCGCCTTTCACCATCGCGGCCAGCAGCTCGAGCGACACCGGCTTGAGCGAGCCCGTCGCTGCGACTTCCATCAGCGACTTCACCAACAGCGCGCCGGTCTTCGCTTCTTCGAGCTGACGCCAGCGCTCGAGGCCGAGAATCGCGGCGGCTTCGTTGTACGCGAGCTTCACGTCAGGCTCGAGACACAGGTCGAGCACCGCGTTGATGCCTGCGCCGAGCTTCGCCCACGGGTCGGTGTGCGGCTCCATCGCCGCCGCGGCGCGGTCGGCCACGCTCTGCGCCACGTCTTCCAGCACCGCCTCGAGCAGCGCCTCGCGGTTCTTGAAGTGGTGGTACAGCGCGCCGGTCGTCACCTTGGCCGCCTTCGACACCTCGATGACGCCCACCGCCCGCTGACCGCCCTTCGCAAACAGGCGTCGCGCATGGCGAACCAGATTGCCTCGCGTCTTCTCGGGGGAGGTGGCCTTGACGGCTGACTTGGTGCGCGACATAAACCGTTTATCTCGGAGCTCCGTAACAGGACACCATGACGCGAATCTCAGGTCCAGCCGCCCCGCCTCCCACCACGTCCACCACCCGCACCGAGGGCCCGCGAACTACAACGGAGCCCGCCGCGCAGCCAGCCTCGAAGCCCGCTGGAGCGTGGGGAAGTTCAGCGCCGTCGACCAGCGCCGCCGAGCGCCGCGAAAAAGCGACCGGCGTCACCACCCAGGTCGCCAGCCTGACCGACGCGCAGAACACCGCGGTGGTGCAGAAGAAGACCACGTGTCCGTTCATCGGCACCGCGGTGAAGCAGGGCGCGTTGCCGGTTCGCAACAACGCCGAGAAGCCGCTGGGCAGCATCGACGACGTCGCGAAGCTGGGGAACACCGGGCCCGGTTCTGATCTCGGAGAGGTCTTGAAGCTCTTCGCGAAGGGCAACCACGCCTTCATGCCGGGCATGAGCGGCAAGCTCGACATGCCCGTTCCGCAGGGCACGTTCTCGCTCGACTTCCCTGGCTCGCAGGGCTCGCACGCGGGCGACAGCGGCATTCTGCAGAGCGACCCGCGCGCGCAGAACTCGGGCCGCTTCAGCGACGAGGCGTTCGCGAAGTTGCTGGCGACCGCGAAGGACGGGCGCATCAAGCGCTCCGACATCGGCAAGTTCATCGCGCACAACGTGATGGCCGACCCGAAGGCGAACGCGCCGGGCTTGAAGACCACCGCGCTGCTCGCGAAGGACTTCGCGAAGCTCGCCGCCGAAGTGGCCGAGCAGGGCGCGCGCAAGGCGACCGGCAAGTCCAGCCCCGAAGAGACGCGGAAGATCTACGAGAAGCTCACCAAGCTGCTCGGAGAGGACAACCTCATCGGCTCCGCGGGCGAGTTCGGCTTGATGGCCGCGTTCCTCGCGAACTCTCCCAACACCAAACAGGTCGGCGGCGAGCCGGCGTATTCGGTCGCGGAGCTCACCGCGATGTTCAAGGAGAAGAAGTTCCCCGAGGGCTGGGAGAACTGGAAGAAGTCGAGCACCGACTGGGTGCACAGCACCGTCGCGCTCACCGTCGCGGCGGAGAAGGAAGTGCTGAAGCAAAAGCTGCTGTGATCTGATCGTGACACTCGCGTAGCGCAGGGTTTTCCGGCGCGCCGCGCGAGCGCCTTCGGGTGGCTCCACGCTCCCGAGGCATGAAGAGCCTCAAAGAAGACCTGGGCTTCGCCGTCTCGGCGCTGGTGTTCGCGACGGCGGTGCGAGTGCTCAGCGTGTGGCGTCGCCGCGAGCGCTGACGTGGCGCGGCTGGCCCACCTGTCGGACCTGCACCTCGGCGAGCGGCCCGAGCACGAGCGGGCTGCCCGCGCGTTGGTGAAGTCGCTCCTCGACAGCGACGTCGAGCACGTGGTCGTCACCGGAGACGTCACGCACTCCGGTCGCATCGACGAATACGAGCTGTGGCTCGAAGTCTTCGAGCCGCTGCTGCGCGAGCGTCGAGTCACCGTCGTCCCGGGCAATCACGACGTCGCGGGAGATGGGGTGGCTGAACTCTTGAGCGACGAGCTGCGCGTCTCGGTCGACGGTCGCGGCGGGCTGTTCATGGTGTGCATCGACTCCACCGCGCCGCACAACAAGCGCACCTTCCGCTCGCACGGCCAGCTCTGCGAGTCGATGTTGGACGCGGTCGACGCGGCGCTCGAGCGCGCTCCGGCCGGGTGGACGAGCGCGGTGTTGCTGCATCACCACGTGCTCCCACTCCCCGTCGAAGGTCTGGGCGAGTGGTTCGCGATGCAGTTCGGCTGGCCGCACGCGGCGGAGCTGCCGTTCGGTCGCGAGCTGCTCCGTCGGGTTCACGGCCGCGTCGACCTCGTGCTCCACGGGCACAAACACGTGCCGAAGGAACACCGCCTCGACGGCGCGCGGCCGCTTCGTGTTGCGAACGCCGGCAGCTCGACCGAGCTGGGCGCGTACCGAATCTTCGAGCACCACCGCGGCGAGGTTCAGCCCGGCGCGTGGGTGAACGCCACGCCTGCGCAGAAGCCGCCGCTCTTCGTGCGACTCAGTCGTGATCGACCACGTCTCGATTGGTCTGCTTCAGCTGATCGATGACGCAGTCCGCTGCGGCCTTGTCGGTTCGCGCGCGCACGAAGACCGGCTGAAAGAGGTTCATGCTGTCGGTGGCGTACAGGTAGCGCACCTCGGCGACGACCTTCTTCCCCTTCGCCAGCTGCGCATCGAGCGCCGCGCGTGACTCGTTGGTGGTTCCGCTGAACACGTTGCCGACGTCGCGCAGCTTGCCCTTCTCGTAGACCTGCATGCGGTACGCGTTGCCGGCGTTCTCGACGATGAGCACGTCGGCCGCCGCGACGAACTTGCACTTCACCTGCGTCGTCCCTCGCCCGGCTGACCACGGCGCCGCCTTCTTCTTGAAGACGATGCCTTCCGCGCCCGCCGACATCAGCCGCTCGTAGAGCGCGCGCTTCTGCTTGGTCGTCGTCGCGGTCTCGAGCACCAGCACCGGCTCCGAGAGGCCCGGCTCGATTTCGTCGGTGAGGCGCGTGAAGCGCTGCGCGTACGTCTCGCCGCTCACGTCTTCGCCCGCGAACTCCAGCACGTCGAAGAGCCAGTACACCTCGCCGCCGTCTTCTCCGCGCATCACCTCGCCGTCGACCACCGTGCCCTCGGGCAGATGAATGAGCCCTTTGAGCACGCTGCTGGCCATCGCCGTCTTCTGGCCGTTGCGATTGGTGGGGAGCACTTCGCCGTCGACCACGTGGCAGAGCACGCGCGCGCCATCGAGCTTCTGCTGCGCGTAGATGGAATCGTCGGTCAGGTAGCGCTCGACGTCGGCCACGTCGATGGGGCTCAGCAGCTGCGCGACGCGACCAACGCGCTTGCGAACTCCGGTCGCCTTGCTGCCCGAGCCCTCACCCATCGGCGGAGCGACCTCGGCGGGCTTCACGCCCTGGGTCATCTCCTCGTAGCCCTTGTTCATCTTCTCGCGCTTCAGCTTCGCGACCGTCGACTCGGCCTTCTCGAGCGGAACCTTGAGCGCTTTTTTCCCCGATTGGAGCGTGGACCCGCGGCGACCCCACTGCACCACCACGTCGAACACGCCCGCTCCCGCGGGGACGATCTTCGCGTAGTAGACCTTGTCGGAGTTGCCTTCCTGGAAGAACAGCTTCACCTCGGTGAAGGGCATAGAACGCGCAAAATTAGCCGACCCAACCGCCGCATCGCACTTTTCCACTCGCCGCATTTCTGACGGAGAAATGGGACTGGTGCCCTCTGTGGTGCGCGCACAGAATACGCAGGGGCCATGTCACTCTCGTTGGTGTCCTCACAGCCCGAGACCACGCCCGAAGCAGCACCTCTCGCCGTCGGGGAGACGCTTGGGCCGTACGTGGTCGAACGTGTCCTCGGTGAGGGCTCGATGGGACGCGTGTATCTGGGCCGCCACCAACGTTTGGGCCGCCACGTCGCGCTGAAGGTGCTGCACGACCGGCTCCTGCGTGATCGCCAGCTCGTCGAGCGGCTCATGCAGGAAGGCCGGCTCGTCAATCAGATCAACCACCGCCACATCGTCGAGGTGCACGACTTCGTCGAAGAGCTGATGCCGGAGCGCGTGTACTGCGTGATGGAGTTCCTGCGCGGCGAGACGCTGAGCCACCGCAACTCGACGCGCGCCACGACCATCGACGGCATCACCGGCATCGCGCGGCAGATCGCCAGCGCGCTCGGCGCCGCGCACGCCGCCGGCGTCGTGCACCGTGACCTGAAGCCCGACAACGTCTTCCTCGTCGAGCGCGAGGGCCGCGACGACTGGGTGAAGGTGCTCGACTTCGGCGTCGCCAAGAGCGCTCCGGGGCAGGGTGAGGTGAACCTCGTCGAGAGTCAGCAGGGCGTGCTCCTCGGAACGCCGCGCTACATGGCGCCCGAACAGGTCGCTGGTCTCGACGTCGACGCGCGCACCGATGTCTATGCGCTGGGCACCATTCTCTACGAGCTGCTCACCGGCAAACCGCCGTTCGAGTCGGCGACCTTCGGGCAGCTCGCCGCCGACATCATCACCCGCCCGCCGCCGCCGCTGCCGAAGCTGAGCACCAGCCGCGAGCCGATTCCGCCCGCGCTCTCGGCGCTGGTGATGGCGTGTCTGGCGAAGCAGCCGCAAGACAGGCCCGCCTCGATGGGCGTGGTCGAGGGCGCGCTGGCCGGCCGCGAGCTCGAGTCGTCTGGCCCGCCGTGGAAGATGATCGCCGCTGGTCTCGTGGCCGTCGTCATCGGCTCGGCGCTGGTGTTTGCCCTGAGGCCGGCTCCGAAGCTCGACGAGCCGGTGCCGAGTGCCGCAGCGCAGACGCCGACGCCGACACCCCCGCCGGTCGTCGCGGCCGAAGACGTCACCCTCGCCATCACCACCCAGCCGCCCGGAGCGCGTGTGGTTCGCACCGACACCGGCTTGCTGCTCGGCGTGACGCCGCTGGAGTTCAAGTCACCGCGCCGCAACCAGCCCACCACGCTCAAGCTCGAGCTCGCCGGTCACGAACCGCTGGAACGCGCGGTCGTCTTCGACCAGAACCAGCGGCTGGAGTTCACGCTCAAACCCGTCGTGAAGGCCAAGCCGAAACGAGTCATCACCGATGGCGTCATCGACCCGTACTGAGCTCGCGCTCGTCACCTGCATGCTGTTGCTCTCGTCGGCCGCGCGCGCCGATGCGGTGAGCGACCAGGCGAAGGCCGCTGCGCTCGAGGGGAAGAAGGCGTTCGACACCAACGACTTCGCCACCGCCATCGCGAAGTACTCCGAGGCCTACAAGCTGAAGCCCGCGCCGGGTCTGCTCTTCAACCTCGGCCAGAGCCACCGTCGCGCGGGTCACCTCGACGAGGCGCTCTCGTATTTCCGCCGCTACCTCGAGACCAACCCGCCGAAGGCGCAGGCCGACGCGGTCGAGACGATGGTGAAGCAGGTCGAGCAGGAGCAGCTCGCGAAGAAGGACGCTGACGCCCGCGCGGCCGAAGAAGCGAAGGTGAAGGCCGCGAAGGACGACGAAGAGCGGCGCGCGCGTGACGCTCAGGCGCGCACACTCGAGGTCGAGAACGCGAAGCTCGCGGTGTCGAAGGCCGATGCCGAAGCGTCGGCGCGGCGGCTCGAGCTCGAGAAGGCGCTCAAGGCGCAGGAAGCGGCGAAGCCTCCGCCGCCGGTCTACCAGCGCTGGTGGTTCTGGGGCGCCATCGGCGTGGTCGTCGCCGGAGCGGTCACCACCACCGCGCTCGTGACCACCGCTCCGCAGCCCGCGCCCACGACCTTTCCGGACATCAACGCACGATGAAGCTCTCGCGGGTGTTGCTCCTCGGCGTGCTGTCGCTCGGCGCGTGTCGCGACGCCGCCACGCTCAAGGGCACCGCGCTGCTCGTCACCTCGCACGCCACGGTCGACCTCGAGCAGGTGCGCTACTTCGGCACCAGCGCCGACGGCACCACGGTGTTCGGCCCCTTCACGCGCCCCGAAGCCGCGAGCGGCTCGATTCCGCGCGACATCACCGTGCGCATTCTGCTGCCCGACTCGCTCGACACCGAGACGTTGACGGTGACGGTCGAGGGGCTCTCGAGCAACGCCCTCACCGTCACCGGCTCCGCGAAGGCCGACATCAAGAAGGGTCGCGAAGTCGCGGTGACCATCGACCTCGCGGTGCCGATGGCGACGTGTGAAGGCTGCGCGGGTTGCTGCAACGCGCTGGGTGACTGTCTGACGCCCAGCGCGTCGGCGTGCGGCATCAACGGCGCGGCGTGCACGACGTGCGACCCCGGCACGGCCGACTCGTGCGGCGCCGACGGACGGTGCGCGTGCGGAAACGGGCCTCCGTGCAGCCTCGCGCTCGGCGGCGACCGCTGCGTCAACGGCAGCTGCCAATGCGGAGCGGGCCCGGCGTGCGGCCCCGGTCAGGAATGTCTGCAGCAGACCTGCCAGTGCACTGCGTCGTCGTGTGCGGGGTGTTGCTTCGACGGCGAGTGCCTCACCGGCTCGTCGAGCACCGCCTGTGGCACCGGCGGTCGCGCGTGTCTCGATTGTGGAGGCACGGCCTGCAACGGCGGCACGTGCACCACCTCGCTGTGCAACTCGAGCAACTGTCCGAGCGGCTGCTGCTCCGGCTCCAGCTGTCTCTCCGGACGCGACATGACGGCGTGCGGCGTCGGCGCGATGGCCTGTCTCTCGTGCGGAGCGGGTGGCTGCGACGGCGGCGCCTGCGTCAACAGCTGCGACCCGATGACCTGCAATGGCTGTTGCGAGAACGGCGTCTGTCAGCCCGGGACCGACGCGCTGGCGTGCGGTGCGGGCGGTGGAACGTGCCAGCAGTGCCCGAGCGGCTGCGACGGCGGCATGTGCCTCGAGCCGTGCGGCCCCTCGAACTGCGCGAACGGCTGCTGCCAGGACGGCGTGTGCCGAAACGGCCGGCAGGCGGGCGCGTGTGGCGGGGGTGGCGCTGCATGCATCTCGTGCGGCTCCGGCACCTGCGACAACACCACCCGCACCTGCACGGGTGGCTGCTCGATGATGTCGTGCCCGGGCTGCTGTGACCCCGTGGGCGACTGCGTCGGCGGAGACCTCGCGGCGGCGTGCGGTGTGGGCGGTCAGATGTGTGCGAACTGTGGAGGCGGCGCGTGCGACGCGGGCTCGTGCATGAGCACCGGTTGCTCACCGGCGACGTGTGCCGGCGGGTGTTGTCTGAACGGCACGTGTGAGACGGCGCAGAGCGCCACCAGCTGCGGCGTCGGCGGCACGGTGTGCATCGACTGCTCTCCCGGTGGCTGCGACGGCGGCACCTGCATCGCGGTGACGTGCAACGCCACCACGTGCCCCAACGGCTGCTGCCAGAACGGCGCGTGCGTGAGCGGCACCGCGTCCAACGCGTGTGGCACTGGAGGCGGTGCGTGCTCGGTGTGCATGGGCGGAGCGAGCTGCGACGGTGGCACGTGCGGCGGCGGCTGCTCGGCGACCAGTTGTCCGAACGGCTGCTGTCAGAACGGCGCGTGCATTCCCAACATGCTCGACACGTGCGGCACCGCTGGCCAGACGTGCACGCAGTGTGACGCGCGGTTCGCGGACACCTGCCGCGCGGGGCGGTGCTCGTGCGGCGTCAACAGCGCCTGCACCAACGGCAAGCACTGCGTGAACGGCGGCTGCGTCTGCGACTCGACCACCTGCGCCGGCTGCTGCGCGGCCAACGGCAACTGCGTGGCGGGCACCTCGAAGAACGCGTGCGGTGTCGGCGGCGGCGCGTGCGTTTCGTGCGGTGCGGCGAACTGCAACGCCGGAACGTGTCAGTGACTGCTGGCCGGCACCGACGCGAGCTCGGCGTCGATGGCGGCGATCAGCTGCTCGCGTGAATACGGCTTGGTGAGCCACTTGTTGGGCACGCGCGCGAGGAAGTTGGTGACCTCGGGGTTGGTGCCACCGGTGATGAAGATGATGCGCGCGGGCGTGCCGCGGCGGGTGAGCTCGTCGTGCAGCTCGACGCCCGACTTGCCCGGCATGTTGATGTCGGAAAGCACCAGGTCGAACTGCTCCATGTGCAACATCTCGAGCGCCATGGCGGCGTCGTGAACGACCGTCACGTCGTGGAGCCCGGCCAGTTGCTTGGGAATCAACCGCGCGACGAGCGCTTCGTCTTCGACCACCAGAATGCGGGCCACGAAGGGCAGCTTAGCGGCTGATCACCGCCGGTGGTCATTTCGCGTGCTGGGCCTGCGATTCGGCCTTCAGGCGCGCGATGAAACCGGCGGTGTCATAGAAGGTGAAGCGCACGTCTCCGGCGGTGATGGTGGAGCCCGACTTGAGGGCCACCGGCTTCCCGGCGATGGCGGGCGTACCGTCGAAGTGCGTTTCGGCTCCACCCGCATCGGCGAGGCGCACCGACCACACGTTGTTCGCCACGCTGAGACGCAGCTGCTCGCGCGAGAGCGTCATGTCGTTGATGAAGATGTCGCTCTCCGAGACGCGCCCCACGGTGAGGTCGCCCTTCGTCTCGTTCTTGAGCTCGAAGCACAGCGCATCGGTGCCGACCGGACGTGCGGGCGCCTTGGTCGCCTGTTGGGTCGCCGCGTGATCGCCTTCGGCGGCGGTGCGCGCAGGCCGCCAGGCGCCCGGTTCCCAGATGAGCCAGCTCGACGGGTAGCGGGTGCGGAACGCGTCGACGAGGAAGAGGTACTGACGAACGAGCAGCGACAGCATGTACGCAGAGGCGGCCATGAGGTGGCGCAGTATGCGCTGATCACCCGCGCGTCGCAGAAATCTTCTCGCGCAGGGCGGCGTTGAAGTCGCCGTAACGCCCGCGCGAGACGACGTCCCACGTCGTCCACTTCACTTCGCCTTCGGGGCTCGAGCGGGGCGTTCCGGACCAGCGCGTCGCGCGGAAAACGTGAACCAGGTGTGAATGGTACGGCCTCGTCTCGACCGGGAGCACTTCGACCGTGAGCGAGGTCTCTTCGCGCACTTCACGAAGCGCAGCCTGCTCGGGCGTCTCTCCCGGGTCGATCGAGCCGCCCGGCAAGCCCACGTCGTCGGGCAAGCCAGGTCGCGAGACGCCGAGAATTTCTCCGCGCTCGTTCTCGATGACGACGATGACCGCATCAACGCCTCGCACGGCGCAGACGCTACTTCTTGATGGCGCTGATCACCTTCGGCGTCTGGTTCGAGAGGTGCGAGTACGACAAACCCATCGAGTCGAGCAGCGTGGCGTGCACGTCGGCGGGGCGAATCACGTTGCCGGCCGCTGCGTCGACCGCGCCGGTGTTGAAGTTCCACTTCTGCACCGTCATGCCGGTGTTCGACGATGCGCCGAACACGGTGTTGCCCTTGAGCCCCGGGCCCGCGAGCAGGCAGCTCGAGGTGAGGTGGTGGTCGCGGCCTTCGCGCGTGTTGATCATCGGCGTGCGCGAGAACTCGCTGAACACCATCATCGAGGTGCACTCCCAGAAGTTCTTCGAGGAGCCCGGCACCGTCTTGCCCTTCAGGTAGCTGATCAACCGGCCCAGCGCGTCCCAGCCATCGCGCTGCGAGACGGCCTGCTGGCTGAAGAGATCGAAGTGGTCGTCGAGGCCGTTCGCCAGTTCGACCGACACCACGTTCGACACGCCGTTCACCAGCGCCTGGCCCGCGACCGCCGCGCGACCGCGCACGGTGTTCAGGTCACCCGACACGTTCAGGTTGAACGCGGTGAAGAGGTCGGTGAGCGCCGCCGGCACCGGGAACTTGAAGTCGAACAGCGTCGCCTTCGCAGGCTGCGCGAGCTGGCGCGACATGGTGCGCGAGTCCTTGAACGCGGTGACGATGCCCGACAGGTCGTAGCCGTGCTGCTCGCACGTGTCGTTGGTGTCTTCGAACGCACGCACCGCGTTCTCGCTCGCGGTCGGCAACACCGCGCCCGACTGCGGCTGCATCACCGTCAACATGTCGCGGTACGACGCGACGCGAACCGCCGACGCCGCGGGGTTGAGGCCCTCGTTGTACGACTCGGTGTTGATGGAGATGTTGGGGATGTCGCCGGGCGCTCCGGTCTGCGCGCTGACCACGGTGTTGATCGAGCTGCCGGCGGCGGCGAGGCCACGCGGGAACTTGCCGGTGATGAGGTAGCGGCGGCCGACCTCGTGGGTCAGCGTGTCCATGTTCATGCCGCGCACGATGGTGAGATCCGCCGCGTGGTTGAGCATCACATCGGGCACCGCGGGGCCGAACGTGAGGTTGCCGCGCGCCTGCACACCCGTGCCGCCGGTCGCGGTCATCACGGTGTCGACGAACGGAGTTTCCGCCGCGGTCTGCACGTACGCCGGCTCGATGCCCGACGTCGGGGCGCGACCGCTGACGCGCTGGTACTGCGGCAGCGTCGCGTTGCGCGGGTCGAGCGAGAGCAGCTGGTCCCAGCCGCCCGAGAAATAGACGAGCAACAGGAACTTCGGGTCGCCGGTCTGCGCGTACGCGTTGCCCAGCGGCGTGTTGCGGAGCAACAGCCCGCCCGTCGCCAGGCCCATCACTTCCAGGAAGCCGCGTCGTGAGGTGAACATGTTCGGTGTCCTCGGTGAAATCAGTAGAGGTGGTACTCGGGCGCGGTGAGGAGCGAGACGCAGACCGCGCGCCAGCCTTCCTTCACGTGCGCCGCGGTGGGCGTCTGGGTTCCGGCGGCGCCACGCACCGCGGCGTCGAAGACCGTGCGCAGATCGGCGATGGAATCGGTGTCGGTCGCCGCCACCTTCACGCCGTGGAAGCGCAGCTTCAGGTAGCGCAGGTTCTCGTCGACGCCGGTGCGGTTGCTGGTGAGCGTGTCGGTGAGCGAGACGAAGCGCATCAGCACGCGGGTGTTCTGCGCGAGGGCTCCGTCGGCGTTCGCGGTGCGGGTGCAGCCGTCGCGCGCCATGTCGCCCATGAACTTCTGGTACAGCGTCGACGCCTCGAGGTTCTCGTCGACCACGTTGATGTAGTCGGGCTCGCCGAGCGTCGTGCTGCGCGCCGTGAAGCCGTTGGTGCTGCCGACCATCCACGTGTTGCCGCCGAGAACGACCGGCAACGTCTGCGCGAGCTGACGCACCGAGAGACGCTGCACGCCGGCCGAAAGCGGAGCCGCGGCGCCACCGCCGGTGCCTCCGCCCGTCGTGCCACCACCCGTGCCACCGCCGGTCGCGCTGCCACCGCCGGTGCCTCCACCTGCTCCGGTGCCGCCGCCCATGCCGTCGATCGGCGGGTGGTCGAGCGGGAGCACGCTGCCTTGATCATCGACGCCGAGCGAAGGACCGCCAGGAGGCGTCGTCGTGGTCGGCGGCGCTTCGGTGCACGCCGCGAGGGCGAGCGCGAGCAGCAGAGGGGCCGAGATACGCACTGCGTTCAAAGTCTTCATCGGACCCTCCGGTACGCCGGCTGCGAGACGATGTTTTCGATGAGCCACGGCAGGCTGTAGTTGTTGGTGGTGAAGCCAGTGGTGAGCGCGGTGAGCGCGGCGTTCTCCTCGGGGTCGGTGCCGAGCAGCCGCATGTCGCGCTTCATGAAGTAGCTCCACGCGCGCTTCACGCTGCAGCGAGCGAAGGTGCCGTCGCTGATGATCTCATCGGCGCGACCGCGCGGGCCCGACGCGAGCGCCGCGGTGATGTCGGCGTGCTGCGAGTCGGCGTACTGATACGGCAACAGCGCGCCCGGGTTATCGGCCGAGTCGTCGGTCACGTAGAAGCGGTTGCAGAACGTCCCTCCGTTGTTCACGCACGTCGACTTGGTGCGCGGGAACATCGTGAGGTCGGTCATCAGCGTGGTGCCCGCTTCCGAGAAGTTCCCGAAGTGGCCCGCGAGCGGCTCGAGCTGGCGGTGGCAGTAGCGGCAGGTGCAGCGCTTGGTGAGATCTCCGCCCGCTTCGTTGCAGCCGTTCGCCGCGGTCTCCAACTGAGAAGGAGGCACGAACGATTCGCACTCGAAGTCGATGCGGAACCGGTTCGCGCGGCCGCGGTTGGTCTGGAAGCGCAGCAGGTACGCGGGCGTCGTCAACACACCGGCGTGCAGCGCGCTGCCGCGATCGGTTTGACGCCAGGTCGTGTCGGTCCACGTGGCGTTGGTGAGCGGCTCGTTGGGGTCGGGCAGCGCGACGATGCGCGAGTACGAGAGGTGCGGCGCGAGGTTCTTCTTCCAGAACACCAGCGGGCCGTTGGTCGGAGCGTTCCGCGCGGTGATGAGCTCGGTGTACGGCTGACCACCGGTGCTGACGCGGTCGACCATCAGGTTCAGCTGCTCGCGCATCGCCTGCTGAATCACGGTGCGCACGTTGGCGGTCGGGCCGTAGCAGTACGCGAGGCCGGGGCCGCAGCCGCACTCGGGCCGCGCGTCGCCGTCGACGGTGTTGCACGCGATGACCTTGCCGCTCACCGTGACGCTCGCGGTCTCCATCGCGTCGTACGCGCACACCTTGATGGGCGTGGTCGACCAGTACGGCGTCACCATGCGCCAGCCTTCTTGCTTCACGGTGGTGGTGCCGACCACCACGGTGCGCACCGCGCTCGCCACCGGCACGAAGCCCGCGGTGAACTGCGTCTGCTCGAAGTCACCGCACTGCGTGCCGTTGACCGTGTTGATGTCTGACAGGCCGCGGAAGATGCGGCGCTTGCCGGCCGACGAAATCGCCCACGCGTCGGGAGCGGTGAGCTGCACCAGCTGCGCGTTGACGTTGTTGAGCGCGACGTTGGTCACGTTCGGCCAGAACAGCTCTTCGTGGTACCGGCGCATCACCACGCGGAAGTCGTCGCTGCCGACGAACGAGGTGATGGTCGCGGCGGGCACCGCGCTCTGAGCGTCGAGCGCGAGGTATTCTTCGTAGCTCGGCGCCTTGCCGCGCAGGTCGAGGCTCAGGCGGCGCAGCAGCTGGTACTTGTCGAGCTCGCGCGACTCGTCGCAGGTCGGGCTGACTTGCGCCGCGGCGATGGCCGGAACGAGACAGAGAAGGAAGGCTCGACCTGGGGCGAGCCGCTGGAGAAGAAGAGACTTCATGGCAGCAGACCTCCGTCCACCCAGCGCACGACGATTTCGTACTGGGCAGGGGTGAGGGTTTCGGTTGCAGCGGGAGGCATCGGGCTCAACGTGTCGGTGATGCGGCGAAGCGACGCCTGCGCCCAGGTGCGCGCGGTGGCGTAGGTCTCGAAGTCGATCTGCGGCGCGTAGTTGGCGCCCGTTGCGTGGCAGCTGCGGCAGTGCTGCGTGAAGAACGGCTTCACGTCGGTCGCGAACGACGGCGGCGGCGGCGTGATGGACGTGGTGAGCCGCGCGACCTTCGTGCCGTCGAGGAACCACACGTCACCGGTCGAGTCCTTGCCGAGCGAGTCGGGCCACGGCTGCGCGACGTCCGACAGAATCACTGCGCTCGCGGCCGTGACGTGGAGCACCTGCGTGTCGGTGGAGACCAGCGCGCCCTCGACGTCGACCACGTTCGCCGCAGCCGCTGCACTCGCCGCCACCAGCGTGCGACGCGTCACCACGTCATCCGCGGCGACCTCGACGAGGCCTTCGCTGGTGCCAAGGAGAACGACCTCGTCGCGGTGCGAGATTGACGTCACCGTCGCCAGCCCGCGCGCGAGCGTCTTCACTTCCTTCGCGGCGAGGTCGGCCAGGTACAGCGACGCGCCCTTCACCACGAGCGCGCGCGAAGCAGAGCGGCCCACCACCGCCTGCAGCGCGCCGCTCTCTTCAGCGTCGTTCACCGTCAGCGCCTCGCGCTTGCCGTCGAGCACGCGCACCGCCGAGGTGTTGGTCGTCACCCACAGCGCTCCGTCGGTGAAGTCGACGAAACGCACCGCATCCATCGTGAACGAATCGGACAGCGGGGAGCGCAGCAGGTGGCCCGGCGCGTCGTGGAAGAAGCCGCCGCTGCCGGCCAGGAACACGCCGTCGCCACGCACGGTCATCGCGCGAATCGAGCCCGGCGTACGCGGGTCGTCGCTGGTGCCGATGGAGATGTTCTCGAAGCCCGTGCCGTTGCGGCGCGAGACGCTGTCGCCGTCGAGCACGGTGGCCGCGCCCTGCTGAATCCACAGCGCGGCGGGCGTGGTGAACGTGCCCTGCGCGCTGCGCATCGGGCGCGTGGAGTCGATCGGCGCTCCGGTGACGATGGAAATCGCGGGCACCTCGACCGGTTTGGGCTTCAGCTCGGTCGAGCCGATGTTGCCCATGCACCCGCAGAGCACGACGGCGATGGAGGACAGGAGGCGACGCATGGAGCGACCCCTTCGCAAGCCGCGCGCCACCTGGAATGCTTCGCGAATTCAGCTGGTTGTGGGCGTGTTTCGGCGGCTCGCAGGCGATCTGGACTGCGCTCGCTCAGGTCAGTGTCCGCTGGGAGGGGACAGCCGGGAGACGCCCTCGCAATCGCCCTTGCAACTCCCCGGTTCACACGGGCAAGAGAGTCATCGTGCTCGCGCTGGTCGCCACTCTGGTGCTGATGGCGCAGCCCGCGAACCCGTGGCGCGACGAAGCGCGCGCACTCATGAGTCAGCTCAAGTTCGCTGAAGCCATCGAGCGGTTGGAGATCGCGCGCAAGGTGCGCGGGCTCGACGAGAGCGAGCAGAAGTCGATCCTGGAGCTGCTCGCGTATTGCCAGATCGCCGAAGGTCAGCGCGAAAACGCCGAGCACACGTTCGTCGAGTTGCTCGAGCTCGACCCCGCCGTCGAGCTCTCGAAAGACGCCGCGTCACCCAAGGTGGTCGACGTCTTCACCGCGGCGAAGAAGGCGCATTTCCCCGAAGGCTACGTGCGCCTCGAAGAACGTCCGAGCGCGCGCGGCAGCGTGACGGTGCGGCTGCTGGACCCGTGGCACGAGGTGCTGCGGGTGGTGCTCCTCGAGCGGCGCAATGAAGGAGAGTGGGAGAGCATCGTGCTCGACGGCAAGAACCGCGAGTACGTGTTCCCGCTGGTGGTCGCGATGGGTGGCCAGCTCGAGTGGTACGTCGAAGCGCGCGGCGCCGATGATGCGGTGAAGTGGTCGCTGGGTTCGCGCACCGAGCCGCGCGTCGAGAAGGTGCCGCTCATCGACGCGCAGCCGAAGACGGTGACGGCGCCGGAGCCGGTGGTCTCGAATCTTCCCGCGCGTCGGATTGTCGGCTTCGTGCTCGCCGGTTCCGCGGTGCTCGCGGCGGGCATCGCGAGTGGTCTGCAGGTCGCGGGCTTCAATCTGCGGCAGTCGGCGAGAGATCGCCTGCGTCCGCCCGGTGACTACGCGTTCACCGCGCGGCAGGCCGAAGCAGACGGCATCGCGCAGCAACACTGGGCGCTCGGCCTCTACATCGGAGCCGGCACCACCCTCGCGCTCGGCCTGGTGCTCGCATGGTGAAGCGCCGTCCAGGCCCCCTCTCCCGCGAGGGAGACAATAGACCGTGGGTCATCGTGCTCGCGCTGGTCGCAGGCTGTGAGCTCGAGCCGATCGACCTCGAAGGTCTCCGCTGCGACGACGCGCGCCCGTGCGGCGACGGCTTCCAGTGCATCGACGCGGTCTGCATCGCGGACGAGCACGTGATGGCCGAAGACGCAGGGCGAGACGCAGGAAGCATCGACGCCGGTCGGGACGCAGGCTTCGACGCGGGCGTCGACGCCGGCACCGACGCCGGAACCATCGACGCCGGCTTCGACGCCGGAGTCCCGCGCGGCGTGAACCTGATCAACAACCCGGGCTTCGAGTCACTCACCAGCGACGGCGGAGTCTCCTCGTGGCGCGCGTCGACGGGCCGATTGATCCCCGTTGATGGCGGACATTCGGGAGCTCGCGCCGCCCGTCTGCAATCGACCGCGTTGCAGCAGCAGATGGTGATGTTCCCCAACAACGACGTCGCCGGCGCCGAGCTGGGAATGCTCTTCTGCGGCTCACTCTGGATTCGCAGTGACACCGACGCCGGCGTCGACCTCACGCTCACCATTCGCGATCGCTTCTTCGACGGAGGCACGGCGACCAGCTCCGGCACGCGCGTCACCGTGCGCGACAGCTGGGTGCAGGTGAAAGAGGAATACGCGTCGATCGGCGTCAGTACCATTCAACTGCGGCTCACCGCGAACAGCCGCTTCGATGCAGGCGATGGCGTGTACGTCGACGACGCGTGGCTCTCTCGCGCCAACGTCGGAGGCTGCCCGCCGTGAACCGCCTGCTCCTGCTCCTCGCGTTGATCAGCGTGAGCGGGTGCATGTGCGTGCAGGTGCCCGACGTGCGTTTCGCGTGCGAGTCGTCGAGCGAATGCTTGAGTGGAGAGACCTGCCTCGGCCGTCACTGCGTCGCGGTGAACTCGGACGCGAGCGTCGACGCGGGATCCGACGAAGACGCGGGCGTGACTGACGCCGGCGCGATGGACGCGGGTGAGGTCGACGCGGGCCCGGTCGACGCGGGGACCGCAGACGCTGGACCCGACGCGGGTGATGCTGACGCCGGCGCTCCCGATGCCGGTGACGACGCGGGCACGACGGACGCCGGCTTCGAAGACTGCACCAACAAGATCGACGACGACGGCGACACCTTCATCGACTGCCAGGACGACAAGTGCCGCGGCCAGACGTGCCGGCCCGCCGTCGGCGTGTGCGACGTGGCGGAGCGTTGCAACATCCTCCACCAGTGTCCGACTGATCAGTTCGTGGCCAGCAACCCGGTCACGCAGTGCGAAGCGGCCAGCGGTCTGCACACCCTCGAGCGCGGCACGAGCTGCACCACGAGCTGCGGCGTCAGCGCGACGGGCACGCTGTTTCGTGAAGTCCCCGACTCGGGAACGACTTCGTTCACCGTCTTCTCGCGCCCCGACATGGACGGCGGAACCACCTGCGACGTGTGTGCCGATTTCCACGTCGTGATGAACGCCGGCATCAACGAGTGCGCGGTGCCAATGCTGTCGCTCGCGGTGTCGACCACTCCGCAGCCGGGCCTCGTGCCGGTGTTCCAATTCCGCTCGACGAGTGGCCCAGACCTGAGCGCGTTCGGGCTCGACGCAGGCGCACCTCCGAGTGGCTTTGGTGGGCCGGTGCCGGTCTTCTGGGCGTGCCCTCCGTGAGTTGCGAGTAACCTCGCACACGAGTGGATCGCGGCTACGAGCTGATCAGGAAGATTGCCGGCGGTGGCATGGGCGAGGTGTTCGTCGCCCGGCTCACCGGCGTGGGCAACTTCGAGAAGCGCGTGGCCCTGAAGTTCCTGCTTCCGCATCTCTCCGACTCGAGCGAGCTGGTGCGGCGCTTTCACGAAGAGGCGCGGCTCGCAGCGCGCATGCACCACCCGAACATCGTCGAGATCTTCGACGTCGGTGAGGCCGACGGCCGGCCGTTCATCGCCATGCAGCTGGTCGACGGCGTGACGCTCGGGCGGCTGCAGCGCGACGTGATGAAGAGCGGCGCGAAGATGCCGCTGTCCATCGTGCGGTTGATCGGCACCGGGCTGTGCGAAGCGCTCGGCTACGCGCACGGGCTCGCTGACGGGCAGGGCAAGCCGCTGATGGTCGTGCACCGCGACGTCACGCCCGGAAACATCCTCGTGTCGCGCAACGGAGCGGTGCTGCTCACCGACTTCGGCATCGCGCGCATTCACGACGGCTCGATGACCGAGCCCGGGCTGGTGCGCGGCAAGGCGGCGTACGTCGCTCCGGAGCAGGTGACGCGCGCCTCGCGGCTCGACGCGCGGGCCGATGTCTACTCGGCGGCGCTCACGCTCTACGAGGCGCTCACCGGCGTGCACCCGTTCAAGCGCGAGCACTTCTCGGAGTCGCTCACCGCGGTGGTCGAAGGGAAGATCGCGCCCATCGCTTCGCTGCGCAGCGACGTCTCGCCCGCACTCGCGGCCGCGCTGCACAAGGCGCTCTCGAAGCGGCCCGAAGAACGTTTTCCCAACGCGCGCGCGTTTCGCGAGGCGCTGGTCGACGGGCCGGTGGCGACCGCTCCCGAGCTCGCGGAGTTCGTGCGCGCGCACTGTGGTGAAGCGCTCGTCGAAGACGCGGGAGAGCCCGTCGCCGAAGGCACGCGCTCCGTCATCACCGTCACGCCGACGCAGCTCGAGCTGCCCGCGCCGATTGTCGCTCTGCCGCCCGAAGGTGAGTCGTCATCGCGCGGTCGGTTGCTGGGTTTCGGCGCGCTCGTTGGCCTCGCGATTCTCGGAGTGATTTCGTGGGGCGTGCTCGCTTCGCACAAGCCCGCTGAGGTGACGGTCGAGCCCGAGGTCACGCTGCCCGGGCCGAAGCCGAAGCCCACGCCGCCTGAGGCGGTGGTTCAGCCCGAAGCGCCGAAGCCGCCAGAGATCGCAGTGGTGAAGGCCGACGTCGTCGAGCCCGAGCCGGTGGTGAAGAAACGGCCGCTGCAGCCGAAGAACGCGCCGCCGCCGGTCGCTCCGGCTGCGGTGAAGGTCGGCTACTTGAGCGCCGACGCGAGCCCGTGGGCCGAGGTGTTGATGGGCGGCAAGCTGCTCGATCGCACGCCCTTCGCGAAGTTTCCGCTGCCCGCCGGCAAGCACGTGCTGGTGTTTCGTGGGCCCGGTGGAGAGACCAAAAAGCGCAACGTGATCGTCAGCGAAGGCGCCGTCACGGCAGTTCGCGTCGAGTTCTGAGCGTGGATCAGCGAGCGGTCGGAGGCGAACGAGCGCATGAAACGATCATCGTCGAAAAAAAGTGCGATCAGGCGCGGAGGCGGAACCCGTGAGAGGCACGACGGTTCTCTCGCGAGGCCGATCTGCCGCCTCCAAAGGGGGTTGCGGCGATCGCCGAGGATGATCACCATGAGCTTCGTCATGAAAGCCACGTTCGATGATGGTCGCGAAGCGCAGTTCCAGGAAATGATGCGAGGGCTCTCGGAGCTCCAAGCGAAGTACCGCGGCGTGCGCGCCGAATTGCTCGCCAAGGTGCGCACCGAGTTGATGCGCCTGAAGCCGACGACCTCGATGAAGGCCAACGGCGCGCCGCCCACGCCGCCGACGCACAGCATGTTGCCGTCGTGCCGCATGTGCGGTCGCGGCATGAAGATGAACGACGAGGGCAATCTCATCTGCCCGAGCGGTCACGTGCGGAGCACGGCGCCGGTCGCCACCACCTGAGCTGAGCGTTCTAGAAGAGTGAGAGCAGCCAGGGCGTGCGCCCGGCGCTCAACTCCAACGTTCCCTTCGCACCGACGAGCGCGGGTGCCACCGGCACCTGCGGCTTGCCGTCGACGATTTGCACCTCGGCATCGAGTCCCGGGCCGTGGAAGGTCGCGCTCTGCGCGCTCGTCATCAGCGCTTCCTTCGTCGTCACCTTGAACATCGGCGCTGCGATCTGACCCCACGGATCATTCGGCGCGAGCTCTTCGGGCAGCGGGCCGACCGAGACGAACACGCCGGCCACGGGAGCGAGCACGATCGACTTCTCGAGCTCGGCCTGCACGCCGATGCGCCGCGTGGCGATGGTCTTGAGCTCTTCTTCGATCGCCGCGCGATCACCGTCGTGGGTGAGCTTGTCGAGCACGGCCTTCGCCTTCTCGAGTTCCTTCTTCTTCGCCTTCAGCTTGGGCGCGACCGCCTTCTGATTCTTCGCGTTCTGCTTCGCCAGCTTCTCGAGGAATGCGACGGCGCTCTCGGCCTTCTTCACGTTCGCGCGCGCTTGATCAGCCTTCTTGTTCTGCGCGCCCTCGGGCATCGCGGCCAGCTTGTCCTGCAGCGCTTTGGTCTGTGCGTCGAGTGACTCGATGGACTCTCCGGTGCCGAGTCGCGCGAGCACGGTGTTGCGCTCGACCTTCGCGCCGAGCGCGACTTCCTTCTTGATGACCTTGCCGCCGCGCGCGGTGCGTGGCGTGCCCAGCGGCTCGAGCTGCAGCTCGCACGCGACGACCTGGGTCACCAACACCGGCCGGAACAAGATGATGACGAGCAGCAACGCGGCGCCGGCTCCGATGACGAGCTTCGGGTTCTGCTTCAACCGCTCGCCGAGCGACGGCTTCGTCGGGAGCGTCACCACCGGGTTGTTGAGCGCGCTCGGAATCGGAGGCAATTCCGCGAGGCTCATCGGCGTGCCCGTGCGGAAGCCGAAGCTGGCGAACGGGCCGGTCTCTTCGGGGCCGGTCACCACCGAGGTCGCCGGAGCGGGCGTGTGCAGCGTGTCGAAGTCGACGCGCAGCTCGTGGCTCCCCTTCTTCTCTTCTTCGATGCGGGTGCGCAGCTCGGCAGCGTCGGTGTTCTGCGGGTCAGCGGCCGCCATCGCGTCGGCGTACCCGAGCGCTTCGTCGAACTTGCCGCCGCGGAGCATGCGCAGCGCGCTCTGGTAGAGCTCGCGCACTTCGGGTGTCCACTGCGCGCGCTTGGCCCACGTCGAGTCGCCGCCCACCACGTCCTGGTCGATGAAGCGGTACGCCTTGAGCTGCTGAATGAACGTCTTCAGCGTCGCGAGGTTCACCGGAATGCCGAGGCGGCCGGACGCGGTGATGACCTCCAGCGCCGAGCGTTTGCCGTCGAGCATGCGCGCGATGGACAGCTCGAAGTCGTAGAGCGTGAAGACGCGCTCGCTCTGCGGGTCCTTCACCTGCACCGTGCCCTTGCTGTTCTCCGACTTCGAGACCACGAGATCACCGCGCAGCAGCGGCACGGTGTCGTGTTCGGTCTCGAGCCCGGGGTTGGCGGGCACGAAGTTGGGAATGCTCGGGTGCGGCGTGTCGAGAATGCCGGCGCGCGCGAGCCGCTCGAAGAACTGCTCGATCTGCCACGGCTCGATGTCGAGGCCGTGCATGAACACCGCAGCCGAAAGCCGGGTGGCCGACGCGGAGCCGTCCCAATTGCGCAGCAGCTGCGCCTCGGTCTCGGTGAGCGGGAGCGCGTGACCAGTGCTGCGGTCGATCAGCCGCGGCTCCGGCTGTTCCTCGAACTCGACGGTGGGTTTGAGGCCCGGCACTGACATCGAGGGCGCATGATACACGCGCGCGCCGAATGTCGACGGACAGCCGCGTGCTACACGTCTGACGCGTGGAAGACGCCCGCACCGACACGCTCGACCCGAGCCTGCTCAGCGCAGCGCCGCGGCCGATTCGCGTCGTGGTGCAGGCGGGGCCGGACGCCGGCGCGTCGTTCGAAGTGAAGGAAGGCACGGTGCTCGTCGGCACGCACGCCGACTGCGCGGTGCGACTCACCGATGGCGGCATCTCGCGACGCCACGTCACCCTCGAGCTCACCGGCGCGCGCGTGCGCGTGGTGGATCAAGGCTCCAAGAACGGCACCCGCTACCTCGGCGCGAAGTTCACGCGGCTCGACGTGCCGGTCGGCGCCACCATCGAGCTGGGCAACACCACCCTCGCGCTGTTGCCGTTGATGAAGTCGGGAGCAGTCAGCGAGAAGCCCGCGCTCGGCGAATTGCTCGGCCGCTCGACGGTGATGCGCAAGCTCTTCGCGCAGCTCGAAGCCGTCGGCCCGACGGACGCCACCTGCGTCATCGTGGGCGAGACCGGCACCGGCAAGGAACTCGTCGCCCGCACACTGCATTCGCTGTCGCCGCGCGAGAAGGCTCCGTTCGTGGTGGTCGACTGCGGCAACCTGACCGGCTCGCTGGTGAGCTCGGTGCTCTTCGGCCACGTGCGAGGTGCGTTCACCGGAGCGGTGAAGGACGTCATCGGCCTCGTCGAGAGCGCGCACGGTGGCACGCTGTTCTTCGACGAGGTGGCGTCGCTGCCGCTCGAGCTGCAGCCCGTGCTGTTGCGCGTGCTCGAGTCGGGAACGTTCCAGCGCGTGGGCGAGGGCAAGGTGCGCAGCGCCGACTTCCGCACGCTGGCCTCGACCACCAAGGACCTGCAGGCCGAGGTGAAGGCAGGGCGCTTCCGTTCCGACCTCTACTTCCGTTTGGCGAGCATCACGCTCGACGTGCCGCCGCTGCGAGATCGGCTCGACGATCTTCCCCTCCTCGCTGATCAATTCGCGAAGCGGAGCAACGCGAGGGCGCCGCTGTCGGCTGCTGCTCTCGGGGCGCTCGCCGCGTGGCGCTGGCCGGGCAACGTGCGCGAGCTGATGAACGCAGTGGAGCGCGCGGTCACGCTCGGTGAAGTGAAGCCGGCCGGGAACGAGGCGCCCGAGAAGGAGGACTTCCACGCCGCGCGCGACAAGGCGCTGGCCGCGTTCGAGAAGAGCTACCTCGAGTCACTGCTCACCAAGCACAAGGGCTCGGCGTCGGCGGTGGCGAAGGAAGCTGGCATCGCGCGCAGCTATCTCTATCGGCTGTTCGAGACCCACGGCCTCACGCCCGACGATTTCCGCTGACGGCGCGCCCGCATCGGGTATGTCACTATCATCATGATAGCGACGACGAATCAGAAGCGACGCGTGGTGGTCACCGGCATGGGGCTCGTCACGCCGCTCGGCGTGGGTGTGGAGCACGTGTGGAACGGCCTCAAGGCCGGCAAGAGCGGAGTGCGCCCGGTGGAGCGCGTCGACACGACCGATCTCCCGACGAAGTACGCAGCCCAGGTTCCGCGCGGGAAGGGCGCGGGCGAGTTCGACCCCGCGTCGTTCCTCGATCACCAGGAACAGCGTCGCTACGAAGACTTCCTCCAGTACGCCATCGGAGCGGCGGTCGAAGCGATGGCCGACGCGAAGTGGAAGCCGGCCAACGAAGCCGAAGCCGACCGCGCGGGCGTGCTCGTCGGTTCCGGAGTCGGAGGCATGGAGCGCATCGCCGAGAACGCGTTGCTCCTCGCCGAGAAGGGCCCGCGCAAGGTGAGCCCGTTCTTCATTCCCATGTCGCTCATCAACGAAGCGTCGGGCCTCATCTCGATGCGCTTCAACCTGCGCGGGCCGTGTCACTCGGTGGTGACTGCCTGCGCCACCGGAGCGCACGCCATCGGCGATGCCGCGCGCCTCATCGAGTACGGCGACGCCGACGTGATGCTCGCTGGCGGCACCGAAGCGGCGGTGTGCCGCCTCACGCTCGCGGGCTTCACCGCGATGCGCGCGCTCAGCAGCGAGTTCAACGACGCGCCGCACACCGCGTCCCGCCCGTGGGACAAGAAGCGCGATGGCTTCGTGCTCGGCGAAGGCGCCGGCGTGGTGGTGCTCGAGTCGCTCGAACACGCGCAGGCCCGCGGCGCTCGCATTCACGGAGAGCTGCTCGGCTACGGCCTCTCGGGTGACGCGCACCACTTGAGTGCTCCCGCGCCCGATGGGAACGGCGCGCGTCGCGCGATGGAAATGGCGCTGCGTCACGCCGGTCGCAAGGCCACCGAACTCGACTACGTCAACGCGCACGCCACCTCGACTCCGGTGGGTGACCCCATCGAGCTCACCGCGCTGCGGGCATTGCTCGGCGGTGACACCAGCCGCGTCTCGGTCAGCTCGACGAAATCGTCCATCGCGCATCTGCTCGGCGCGGCGGGCGCGGTGGAAGCCATCATCACCTTGCTGGCGCTGCGAGATCAGATCGCTCCGCCCACCATCAATCTGCACGAGCCCGAAGGCGCGGAAGGCATCGACCTGGTGCCCAACGAAGCGCGTAGCCGCCGCATCGAGCTGGCGCTCTCGAACTCGTTCGGCTTCGGCGGCACCAACGCCGCGCTGGTGATGTCGCGCTTCCAGGCATGAAGCGCGCGAGCTTCGGGCACATGGAGTGCGGCATCGCGCGCGCGGTCGACGCGGTCGGCGACGCGTGGACGCTGCTGCTCCTGCGCGAAGCGTTTCTCGGCGCGACCACGTTCGCCGAGTTCCAGTCGCGACTCCCCGTCGCGCCGAACACGCTCTCGAGGCGGCTCGTCGAGCTCACGCGCAAGGGGCTCTTCACGCGCACCGCGTATCAACGCCGGCCCGCGCGCGAAGAGTACGTGCTCACCGAGAAGGCGATGGAGCTGCTGCCGGTGCTCCTCGCGCTCGGTGCGTGGGGCAATCGCTGGCTCGCACCGCGCGGCGCGTTCATGACCTTCGTGAACCCGAAGACGAAGCGCGCCATCGAGCCCCGCATCATCGACGCGCGCAGCAAGAAGGCACTTCGCCCCGGAGCCGTCGCGCTCACCGCCGGTCCCGGAGCGAGCCGCGCGCTGCGCCGTCAGCTGCGCGAGCCCGTGGTGCTGGGCACTTCGGGAAATTCGCGGCGAAATTCGCCCTGATTTGCTCAGGGCTTTTACGGTCACCCCTGAAAACGAAGACGCCCTCCGCGCCCACAATGTTGGTGGAGGTCGTTCATGTCCTACCAAATTCGATCTGGTGACACGCTGTCGGGCATCGCGTCGCGGTACCACACCTCGGTCGCGGCGCTGCTCCGCGCCAACCCGCAGATTCACAACCCCAACCTCATCTACGCCGGCCAGAAGCTGAACGTGCCCGGCTCGTCGGACAGCTTCGAGCCCGCGCCGAGCAGCGGCGGCGTTCGCTACACCGTGCGCCCCGGCGACACGCTCTCGGCCATCGGTGCTCGCTTCGGCGTTTCGTACCAGGCCATCGCGCGCGCCAACGGCATCGCGAACCCCAACCTCATTCGCGTCGGCCAGCAGCTGACGATTCCGGGCCGCGGCACGAGCCCGACGCCGACGCCCACTCCGACTCCGACGCCGACGCCCGGTGGTGGCAGCGTGGGTGGCATCGAGAACCGCCCTGGCGTGAAGGGCACCGCGCAGCAGGCCATCAACTTCTTCATGGCGAAGGGCCTCACGCGCGCGCAGGCCGCGGGCATCGCCGGCAACCTGCTCTTCGAATCGGGCTTCAACCCCAACGCGGTCGGCGACGGCGGCACGTCGTTCGGCATCGCGCAGTGGCACAACGGTCGCGGCACCGCGATGAAGCAGTGGACCGCGGCGAACGGCTACGCGACCAACTCCTTCAAGGGCCAGCTCGAGTTCCTGTGGCACGAGCTGAACGGAGCGGAGAGCAACGCGCTCTCGAAGCTGCGCCAGACCGGCAACGCGTACGACGCGGGCATGGCGTTCCAGCGCTGGTTCGAGCGCCCGGCGGTCATCAACCCCGCGCGCGGCCAGGCGGCAGATCGGTTCTACCGCGAGAGCTTGAGCTGATCAGCGAGCGCTGATCAGAGCCCGGGTTCCCACTCGAGCAACGTCTTCGCCGCGTCGAGCAGCGTCGGCACCGTCGAGGGCCCGAGCGAGTTCGTCTCTTCGTAGTGGTCACCGTCGGCCTCTTCGGCGAACGGCTTGGTGGGGTGCAGCTTGTAGTCGTAGGGCGGCACCAGGTAGCCGACTTCGTCGCCGCTCAGGCCGACCACCATGTTGAAGTCGCCGCCCAGCTGCTCCTGCAGATACGGAGCGCCCGGCGCCATCGAGAGGTCGGGCGGGTTGGGGTTCATGGGGTTCACCTGATCGCGGTCCCACGCGAACTTCGAATCGAAGCCGATGCCGAGCTCGGGGAAGAGCTCGCCGGGAACCCCGAGGAAGCGCACCGGCCCGAGCTGAATCTTCGAAATCTCGCTGGCGACCTTCGGGTAGTTGCTCTCGCTGATGACCTTCATCTTGTCGAAGTCGTAGAGCCGTCGCTTCAAGATGCTGAAGTTGATGAACACCAGCTGGAACGAGGTGTTCTCGACGCGGAACATCAGCGGCTGCTGGCCGTAGGCGAGCAGGGGAGCGGTGATTTCCTGCGCGCCGCCGAGCGCGTCGAGCGCGGTCTGCGCGACGAGATCGCCGACCGCTTTCGTCTTCGCGTACGAGCGCTGCTTCGGCACGTCGTTGTCGACGCTCACGGTGTTCACGCCCAGCGGCGTCATCAACCCGCCGACTTTCCCCTGCAGGAAGACGCACGTGCCGCCCACGCCCGGCGTGAGCAACTGGCCGGCGGCGTTGTAGACGCCCTTTTCCATCGCCTCGCGAATCGCCCACGAGAAGTCGGACGACGCGAAGTTGTTCACGTCGCTCAACACCTCGGGGTGGTTGCCCCAGTTCACCAGCGAGCCGATGGGGTCTCCGCTCTTCTTCTCGGTGAACTTGAGCACCGTGACCGTGTCGTCGATGACCTGCGGGTCGCGCGAGTCGCGAATCGTCTCGCGGGTGCGCGCGCCGAGGTGGCCCTGCGCGACGTAGACCTTCGCTTCGCGCGCGCTGGTCTGCGCGTCGACCACCGCCTGCGCCGCTTCTTCGATGAGCACCTTGTCGAACCACACGTCGTCCACTCCGCGCTCGGGCACGAAGACGGGCCGCGGGCCCCACTGACCCATGGTGTCGGGCCCCTCGTGCGTGTGCGTCGACGAGATGAGGATGAAGTCGGGAGGCGTCATCGTCTTCTCCGCCACGCGCTTGCGGATGCGCACGATGTCGTCGTTGAAGATGCCCACCGCGTCGATGCTGACGATGGCGATCTGCACGTCGCCGTTGGTCATCACCACCGCACGCGCGAAGGTGTCGTCGTGCACGCCGGCCATCGGCATGTTGTTGCCGAAACCCGCGAGCCAGAAGCCGTCGAACTTTCCGTTCCCTTCAGAGCCGTCGGCGTCGGGGCCGGTGTAGCCACTCGCGCCCGGGCACACGCGGTCTCGCCCGCAGTCGACGAACCAGTCGAGCTTGCCGTCACCCTGCGAACCGTCGGCGTCGGGCGCGACGTAGCCGGTCGCTCCGGGACAGAGCGTGTCGATGCCGCAGTCCTTCCACGCGTCGTCGATGAGCTCGGCGCAGTGCGGTTGGCCGTCGGTGCCGACCAGCGAACCCTCGGGACAGATGTCGCCGACGCTCTTCAGGAAATCGGCGCGCGGCTGTTCCCACGAGCGGGGCGAGGTGGCGCGCGCGGCGATGCCGACGGTGAACTTGCCGTCGTTGCCCTTCTCGCACCCCGCACCACCGGGGCAGAAGTTGGTCGGCGGAGTGCCCTTGCCGGGCTTCGGCGGAGCACTGCACGAAGCGGCGAAGACGAGAACGCAGAGGACTGAGGCGCGCATGGCGGCGCTTCATGTCGCAACGCTCGTCACGCGTCACGCGCGCCGCGAATGAACGTAGCGGCGCGGTTGGTTACTGGTGGGCCACGAGCGGAAACGTGGAATAGTGCCGCCATGCCGTCGCGCCTCGCGCTCACAGCCTGGTTCATCGTTCTCACCAGCGGCTGCACGCTCCTGACGCAGTTCGACCCCAACTCGCAGCCCTGCGATTCAGCCGGTGAATGTCTCGCGGGCTACGCGTGCATCGACAAGATCTGCAAGTCGACCGACGGAGGCTTCGTCTCCACGGACGGCGGCACGGGCGGCGGCGTCGGAGGCGGGACGGGTGGCGGTGGCGGCTGCGCCACGCGCGAGACCAACTGTGGCGACAACGTCGACGACGACTGCGACGGCAGCAAGGACTGCCTCGACTCCGACTGCAACGCGCAGGCGTGCAACGACGGCGACCCGTGCACGGTGGGCGATGTCTGCTCCGGCACCACGTGCACGCGCGGCACCGCGAAGCAGTGCACCACGCCGCCCTCGCCGTGCCAGCAGACGGTGGGCGTGTGCGAAGCGGGAACCGGCCGCTGCATTCACGCCAACCTCGCTGACGGCACGTCGTGCGGCTCGCGTCTGTCCGACCGCTGCTGCCTCGGCACGTGCGTGAACACCACCAGCGTCACCGGCAACTGCGGAGGTTGCGGCCTCTCGTGCGCGACCGGGCAGCTCTGCCAGTCCATCAACCAGTCGACGTGCGCCATGGAGCCCATCGACACCAGTGGTCGCTGCAGCTGCGGCACCGGAGCTCCGTGCCCGATGGGCCAGACCTGCGGCACGTCGGGGTTCTGCGTTCCCACCGCGGCCACGCAGTGCGCGCCGGGCCAGACGGTGGCGATGATGTCGGGCTGCCAGGCGTACTGCCGCTACTGATGCGTCTCTTCGCGATCGGCGACACACACCTTCCTTCCGAGCGGAAGAAGGACATGGACCGCTTCGGCTGGGCCGAGCACCCCGGTCCGTTGATGCGCAATTGGGACGAGACGGTTCGCGCTGAAGACGTCGTCATCGTCGCGGGTGACATCTCGTGGGCCACGCGGCCCAACGAGGTGATGGACGACTTGAAGTGGCTCGACGCGCGGCCGGGCAAGAAGGTGCTGCTGCGCGGCAACCACGACTACTGGTGGGGCGACTCGC
Organism: Archangium sp.; assembly: GCA_047600485.1. Lineage (GTDB taxonomy): Bacteria > Myxococcota > Myxococcia > Myxococcales > Myxococcaceae > Archangium_A. The sequence goes on along the minus strand of JASGKS010000001.1, from coordinate 6,055,393 downwards.
GCTCCAAGCTGAGCAAGCTGTTCGAGCCGTTCAAGTCGTTCCACGGCTTCATTCAGAACAGCGCGGTCGAGATTGGGCCGTGGGTCATCGCCGGTTCTCGACTGTGGACCGCTCCCGAAGCGCCGCCGATGCCGGGTGGCGAGATGGGCGATGAAGAGCAGAAGCCCGACTACATCGAGCGCGAGACGAACCGGCTCAAGCTGAGCATCGACGACGCGAAGCAGAAGGAAGCGAAGAGTGGCGCGCGAGTTCGCATCTGCGCGGTGCACTTTCCTCCGCTGTATTCGAACGTGAAGGACACCGCGTTCTCGCGAACGCTCGAGGCGTGGAACCCGAAGATTTGCGTGTACGGGCATCTCCACGGGCCCGGTATCGGAGCCGGCTTCGTCGGTGACCACGGCGGCGTGAAGTACGTGCTCGCTTCGTGCGACGCGGCGAAGTTCAGGCCGGTGTTGCTCGACGAGGCGTGATCAGACCCCGCTGAGCATCACGTCGATCGCGGCGATGATCTCGCTGCGACGATCGCTGAGGTCGCCCGCGCGAACCTGCAGCGCACTGGCATCAACCGCGCCGAGGAGGTGCGTCATCAGCACGTATTTCACGCCCGCAATCTCCACGACCGGATTGAGTCGGGGCGCGACGCTCGGAGCGAGCTTCTTCAGCGGCGTCATCGGAATGACGAGACGCGTGGGAAGGCTCGCGAGCAGTGGATGCTGAACGGCGACGAGAAAGGGGAAGTCCTTGTTGGGCCGTTGGTTCTTGAACACCGTGAACTGTTGATTCACCACTCGCGGTCGTCCTCGTTGAAGATGCCGTGCTTCTCGTGGAAGCGATTGAGCGCGGCGAACGCTTCCTTGTTCTCTTCCACCCACCGCCGGCCCCGCTCCGCGCGCACCGCCTCGGTGAGGCTCTCCTCGACGATGCGCGAGATGTTCAGGTCGAGTTCCTGCGCTTCCTTCACCAGCGCCGCGTCGAGCGAGAGGTTGGTCGCCCGGCGCTTCGCGGGCTCCTTCGTCTTCTTGAGTCGAGCGGTATACGCACTCTTCATGCGCATGAACCCTACCCATGGCTCATGCGCGCGTCGAGACGCGCTCCAGGAACTCGGCGAGCCGGGGAATGATTTCCTTCGGCGCGTTGCGGCCGAGCACGAGATCGCCGTGGCCGTACCCGAACGCCGTCATGGTCTCGACCGGGCCCGACGTCAGCGTGCTCGCCAGATGTGACGAGACGGGCGGCACGAGGAAGTCGCGCTCCCCGGCGATGGCGAGCACCGGCTGCGTGACGTGCTTCATCCCCGCGCGGTAGTCGAAGCCGTCCTCTCCATCGAACGCTCCGGAGCGCACCCAGCGCGCGAACTGCCGCCCCACGCCGCCCGCGATGTCTGCCGCCACGAAGGTGATGGCCTGCCGAATCACCACGCTGTCGACGTTCGCCGCGTTGAGCAGGTACTTGCCGATGGGGTCGGGCGGCAGCCCCAGCGGCCACGCCTTGCCCGCGAGCTGCAGCGGCAACACCGGCAGCTGCAGCGTCGGAGCGACCGCAGCGATGAACTTCTGCACGCCCGGCTGCGCGGTGAAGGTGAGTGGGCTGCCGAGCGTGGCGATGGCGCTCAGCGGCGCGTTCGGGTTTCGCGCGACGTGCGCGTAGGCGAGCAGCCCTCCGCGCGAGTGGCCGACCCACGACACGCGCTTCACGCCCGTCGACAGAATGGCGGTCAGCGCGGCGGTGACGTCGTGCTCGGCTTCGGTGTCGAAGGTCGCTCCGTCGGCGCTGCCGCCCAGGCCGTGCCCGCGCAGCTCGAGCACCCACGTCTCGAAGCCACGCCGCGCGAGCGCGCGCGCCACCGAATACGTCTCGTCGAAGTCGAGGTTGAAGCGGTTGGTGCCCAGCGAGTGCGCGAGCACCACCGGCTCTTCGAAGCGTCGTTCTCCGCGCGCGTGGTAGCGGCCGAGCGCGATGGCCGAGCCGTCGGCGGTCGGCACCCGGTAGAGCTGATCAGGCTCGAAGCGAAGCGCGGGCGGTGAGAGACGAAACGGCACTCAGCGTCGCGAGCCGGAATAGGCGCGGGTGCCCGTACCCGCGAAGTTGATGCCGATGACCTGGCCCGCGTAGGTGTAGCTGACGTTCACGGCGGCGGTTTCGCCCTTCTCCGAGCCGGTGAGCGAGCCGCTGGTGAGCGTCGCGGTGACCGAGCCACCCGAGTAGTTGAAGGTGCACTTCTGGCCCGCGGTGATGACGATGGCGTCCTTCTTCTCGGTGAGGTCGGCGTCGAGCACGCACGGCGCGGTGTCGACCTGCGAGAGCGTCACGATGTAGTCGACCGTCTTGCCGGTGGTGACCGAGAAGGTGCCGTTACCGGTGACGCTGGTCGCCATGTTGCGCGGCGCGGTCTCGGTGTCGGTACCCGTCATGTTGAAGTTGAAGGTGCCCAGCTGCGGGTCGGGCGCGCAGCCAGCGACGAAGAGCGCGGCGGCCAGGAGAGCGAGACGCGAGTGCATGAGGCGCTTCTTGCCACGAGGGGTGGCATTTCGGCGAAGTCAGTACCGCGCGCCGACGTACTGTCGCGACCCGGTGCCGGCGTAGTCGATCTCCACCGGCGGCTGCCCGTAGCTGATGTTGAAGCTCAGGTGGTTTTGGTACTCGTAGGCGAGACTCACCGTGACACCCTCCTGCTCCGACACCGTGACGCTGCCTCCGGTGAACGTGACGGTGTTGACTGCGTGGCGTAGCGCATTCGCGAACTCGCACTTCTGACCGGGAGTGATGACCACCTCGTTCTTCGCGTCGAGGTCCGCGACCAGCAGGCACAGCGCGACGTCGGCTTGATGAATCGTCACGATGTAGTCCGTGCTCTTGCCGGCGGTGACCGTGAGGGTGCCGGTGCCGCTCGCCGGGCCGGAAAAGAAGTTGGGGGGCGTCGTCTCGGTCTCCTCGCCCGTCATGCTGAAGTTGAACGTGCCGACGATGTTCGGCGCGGCGGTGTTCGGCCCGGGCGCAGGCGCGCAGGCGGCGACGAACACAGTCAGGACGGCGATGCGCAATCGCATGCGTCCTTCTTGCCACGAAGGTTCAGCGCCGGTGAAGCGGCACCGGCGGATCAGAAGGGTGTGCCAGTGAAGGTGCCCGTGCCGGACCCCGCGAACTCGATGACCGTGTCCATCATTCCGTACCCGCCGAGGGACGTGCTGCGGCCCTCGTACGTGTATTCGACGGTGAGCGTCACGACCCCACTTGCGGGGTCGGCGAGGGTTCCCGCGGTGAACCCACCTGAGGTGAACGTCAGCGGGACCGTGCCGCGACTGTTGAGGCTCAAGGAGCACTGCTGCCCGGGCGTGACGATGCCATCGCGCTTCTCGTTCAGGTTCGCGCTCAGCACACACACGCCCGGAGCTTTGGCATCGACGATGGTGACGACGTAGTCGACAGCTCTGCCAGTCGTGATCGCGAACGTGCCGTCGCGGTAGACGAAGTCCGAAGCGGCGATTGGCGCGGTCTCGGTCTGCGTGCCCGTCATGACGTAGTTGAACGTGCCGAGGTACGGGTCGGCGTGCCGCTCCGGTGCGCAGGCCGCAGCGAGCAAGACAGCCAGGAGAGTGAAGCGCACCCGCATGAACCGTTTCTTACGACAAAGGTTCGGTACGCTGCACGCCCTCCATGCCCACTCTCTGTCCACGTGACGCGACTCCGCTGACCCCGACCAAGGACGTCTTCGGCCCCGGCACCACGGCGCAGGTCTGTCAGAAGTGCACCGGCGTGATGTGCAACTGGGACACCGCGCAGAAGTTCTTCACCTCCATCGGCCTCTCGCTCGTCGACCTGCAGACGCTGGTGAAGTTCGCCGCGGACAAGCAGCGCAACACGCCGCCGCTCGCCTGCACTTCGTGCGGCAAGGGCAACATGAAGCCGCTGGTGCACAAGGGCATCGAGCTCGACCTGTGCGAAGCGTGCGGCTCGGCGTGGTTCGATCGCGGAGAGCTGCAGCGAATCACGGGCGGCAAGCTCGGCAAGGACCTCGCGGCCGCTGAGAAGCCCGTCGCCGGAGAGCGCGGCAAGGTCGTCGGCGTCTACGAGATGTGGTGGGACTGCGCGTACTGCGACACCAAGGCGCTGCTCGGAAAGAGCAATCGCTTCTGTCCCAACTGCGGTGGGCAGCAAGACGCGAATCGCCGCTACTTCCCTCCGGCCGGCAAAGAGACCGCGGCCAACACGCAATACGACGGCGTCGACGTGAGCTGTCCCGCCTGTCAGACGCCCAACGGCGCGAAGGCGCACAACTGTCGCAACTGCGGTGCTCCGCTCGATGGCTCGCCGCAGGTCGCGCGCGTGGCTGATCAATCGACGGCTGCTCCGAAGGCGGGCGCTGCCGCGGCGAAGCCGAAGTCGAAGCTGCCGTGGATTCTGGGCGGCATCGCGCTGGTGCTCGCAGTGTTCTGCCTGGTCGCGATGTTCTGGACCAAGGACGTGGCGTGCACCATTCAGAGCCATTCGTGGGAACGCACCATCGACATCGAGCAGCTGCGCGCGGAGAGCGACAGCTCGTGGTGTGACTCCACTCCGTCGGGCGCGTACTCGGTGTCGCGTCGTCGCGAGCAGCGCAGCACGAAGCAGATTCCCGACGGCGAGACGTGCACCACGCGCAACGTCGATCGCGGTGACGGCACGTTCGAGCGCCGCGAAGAGTGCAAGACCAAGTACCGCAGCGAGCCCGTGTACGACGACAAGTGCTACTACACGATCGATCGCTGGAAGGTGGTGCGCACCGCGAAGGCCACGGGGCAGGGCCGCGAGCCCGCTCCCAATTGGCCGCCGGTGAACCTCGTGCGCCAGTGCAGCTCGCTGGGCTGCGAACGCGAGGGCTCGCGCAACGAGAAGTACGTGCTCCACCTGCGCAGCGACGAGAAGAAGAACTACGAGTGCACGCAGGCGTTCGCGCGGTGGAACGGGTTCGAAGATGGGTACAAGAAGATCATCCCCATCGGCGTGATTACCGACCACCCCGAGTGCGACAAGCTGTAGAGCAGCCAAGGTGCCCGCCGCAGAACGCCCGGCAGATGAACTCTCAGTCGTCGCCCTCGCGGCCGGCATCGGCGCGCTGGTGCTGCTGTTGTTCTCGGTGCTGCCGTTCGTCGCGCCGTGCCTCGTGCCGCTCTCGGCGTTGAGCGCGGCACTGGCGCTCATCACCGGCATCGCGTCGCTGATTCGCACCACGCTCAAGCCCGAGCTCGAGGGCCGGTATCAGGCACTGGCGGGCATCGCGCTGGCGTTGGTGTGGGGCGCGATGGGGTTCGTCGTGTTCTTGATCGTCAGGCGGTACGCGTGAAGCTGATCAGCCGCCGTTGACGCGCTCGACTCCTGAGGGCGGAGCAGACGGCGGCGAGAACAAATCGCGCAGACCATCGAGCAGGCGGTTGATGGGCGACTTGCCGGTCTGGTCGAACGGAGTCATCGCCCACAGCGCGGCGTACACCCAGAACACCAGGCCGCCGGTCACCGCGAGCGAGGCGACGAACAGCACGCGCACCAGCGCCACGTTCCAGTTGAAGTGCTGCGCGAGCGCGGCGCAGACACCGGCGGCGGCACGACCCGGCACGTTGCGGAAGAAGCTCGGCACGTCGTTCTGCCGCTGCGCGCAAAACCCGCACTTCACGGCGCGCTTGTCGATTTCGCGGAAGCACGTCGAGCACTGCTTGGTGTCGGTGTTGGTGTTCGTCTCAGTCATGCCGCTCACTACGGAGCAGCACGCCTTCGATTGCCTGCCCGAGCTGCCCGCTCAGGGCATCGCGCACAGCTCGGCGGTGCGGGTGTCCCACTTCACCAGGTTGTCGAGGACGATGTTCATGAAGCCGTTGTCTTCGATGGTGAGGTTGAAGCCGCCGACCTTGATGTCGCGCCACATGCCGTACGCGTGGAAGATTTTTCCGGGCGACTGCTCCCAGAAGACTTCGATTTGGTAGTCCTGCTTGAAGTAGCTGGTGCTCGTCGAGGGGAACGTCGCGGGCGCAGTGAGCCACGTGCGCGTGATGAGGAAGTCGCCCTTCGTCGCGCTCTCGGCGGTGGAACGCACGCGCCGCACGCCGCCCTTGATCAGCGAGGTGTAGACGTCGTCGACCGGCAGCGCCGCCGAGAGATCAACCTGCCAGGTGATCAGATCAGAACCGCGTGAACGGAAGTTCGCGTCGTCGTTGGTGTAGCTGCGCACGTACGACTTGTAGACGTCGGGGTACTGGGTGATCTGGTCCTGCGCGATGAGGATGTTGGTGAGCTTGTCGAGCGTGCAGTCGAAGAGGTTCACCACGATGAGGCCACGCGCCGTCGAGGGATCATTCGCTTCGAGGCCGACGTTCTTCAGGTCTTCACTCGCGAGCCGCTCGCGCATCTGACCCTTGAGCGGGCTGGTGCGCGTGTCGGCCTTCCCTCCGACCGAGAGCTTCGAGGCCGCGTCGATCAACGTGGCGTCGTCAGCGCTGTCCCCATTCACCCAGAACCACCGCAGGTTTGCGTCCACCGCGTCGGGCGCGAGTGACGGAGGGGTCGAGTTGAGGCACCCGGTGAACAGCAGGAAACAGATTGCGGGCAGAACGCGCATCACGCCCGGGCACAGTAGTAGGTTGCGCGGCCATGCGCCTGACCCTGCTCGCTGCTCTCGTTGCGTCGACGTCGTTCGCCGCGACCGCCAACATCTGTGATGGAAACACCACGCTCCCGAACGCCGACGGCACGGTGACCGCGGGTGAGTATTCGGGCGGAGCGGTCGGCCTCGGCAACTCGTTCGGCGGCGTGCTGGGTGTCAACGCGACCTTGTCCTTCGACTCCGACTCGGCGGGCGCGTTGGCGTTCGCGTTGAGCGCGACCTCGGCCACCTGTACCCAGAGCGCGAGCGACGACATCGTCATCTACATCGACTCGCGCACCGGCGGCTTCAGCAGCACCGCGGGCTTCACCGACAACGCTGATCAGGGCCGCGCGGCGGCGAGCGGCATGGGCACCGATGGTTCGCGCGCCACGCTCAACTTCCCCGCCGGTTTTCAGCCTGACTTCGCCATCGTCATTCAGAACGGGTTCAGCGGGCTGTTCGAGCTCGTGGCGGGCGGGTCGCACAACTTCGTGAAGAACTTGAATCGTAGCACGGCCATCGCGGTGCCTCCGCCGTGCGTGAGTGAGTGGAACGGGTTCTCGATGAGCGATCTCGGCGCGCAGCTGGGCGGCGATCTTCGCTACGTCGCGACGCTGCTCAACGCGACCAACGCCACGCGCTCCAACGAGTTCAACGGAGTCATCACCGTCCCGGCCGGCAACCTCGTCGCCACCAGCTATTCGTTCGCGGCGGGCGAGTTCAACGTGTTCCGCCCCGGCCCCGGCAGCTCGTACCTCACCGGCCCCGTGCGCTGGACGTTCGAGACCTACGCGGGCACCGGCTTCCAGGTGACTCCGAACTGTGGGCAGCTGTCGTCTGATCAGTTCGCGGCGACCGGCTGGAGCGACGGCACGCTCGCCTTCGGCGGCACGCAGGTCACCAACGGCACCGACTTCGCGCGCGGCCTGACGTCGGTCGCCGTCACCACGGGTGGCTTCTATTCAATGACCGTCGCCACGGGGAATCGCGCGTTCGGCATTCAGCCCGGCGGCGGAGACTTCAACCCCGGCGTGCTGACGCTCGCGGTGCAGAACATCTCGACCACCACCTACAACGGCGCCGACCTCTCGTATTCCATCTGGGTGCGCAACGACGCGGCGCGCTCGACGTCGCTCAACCTCGCCTTCTCGGTCGACGGCATCAACTTCACCGACCTGCCGGCGCTCAACTTCACGAGCCCGGCCGCGCTCGACGCGCTCCCGTTTCAGCAGACGCTGCGCAGCGCGACGCTCGGTGGCTTCGTGCTTCCTCCGAGCAATCGGCTCTACCTGCGCTTCTCGACGGCCGACGTCGCGGGCAGCGGCTCGCGCGACGAAATCGCGATCGACGACGTGGTCATCGTCCCGCGCACCAACGTGTTCGCCGAATACGGCGACGCGCCGGCGAGCTACGGCTCGGCGGGCCACATGACGTCGGCGGTGTTCCTCGGCGTGAACGCTGACTACGAGTTCGCGCAGCAGGCCTCGTCCAACGCGCAGCTCGACGACGCGACCGGCACCGACGACGAAGACGGAGTGACCTTCGGCGGCTTCTACCAGGGCGCCACCACGCCGCTGACCGTCACCAGCGCATCGGCCGGTTTCGTCTCGGTGTGGGTCGACTGGGATGCGAACGGTTCGTTCGGTGCGGGTGAGCAGGTCGTCACCTCGACCGCCGTCGTCGCCGGCTCCAACACCATCAACGTCGCCGTGCCCGCGGGCGCGACGCGCGGTGCGACCTTCATGCGCGTGCGTGTCGCGTCGGTTGCGCTCCCTCTGGCGACGGGCCCGATGGCCGACGGCGAAGTTGAGGACTACGCCATCACCATCGGCGGCTGCGGCGACGGCGTGGTGAACGGCACCGAGCAGTGTGACTCCGGCGGTGTTTCGACGGGCGAGTGTGGCTGTCAGCTCTCCTGTGCCTGGACGCCGACGACCGCGCAGTGCGGCTCGTCTCCGAGCGGAGCGTGTGACGCGCAAGACATGTGCGACGGCGCGGGTTCGTGCAGCGCGTTGTTCTTGAACGCCTCGACCGAGTGTCGCGCGGCCAACGGCGCGTGTGACGTCGCCGAGACGTGCACCGGCACCAGCGCCGCGTGTCCGGCCGACGGCTTCTCGACTGGCAGCGTGTGCCGTATCTCCGCTGGAGCGTGCGACGTGGCCGAGACGTGCGACGGCCTCAGCGCGGCGTGCCCGGGTGACGCGTTCGCGACGAGCGGCGTGTGCCGCGGCGCGACCGACGTGTGCGACGTCGCCGAGTCGTGCAATGGCCTCAGCGCGGCGTGCCCCGCGGACAATTTCGCTCCGGCGACCACCACCTGCCGCGCGTCGACCGGCACGTGTGACGTCGCCGAGCAGTGCTCCGGCGGCAGCGCGGCGTGCCCCGCAGACGGGTTCGCTTCAGCGAGCACCACCTGCCGCGCAGCCAATGGTCTCTGCGACGTCGCTGAACAGTGCACCGGCACGAGCGACGTGTGCCCGGCCGACGCGTTCGCTGCTGCGACCACGACGTGCCGCCCGGCGAACGGGCTGTGCGACGTGGCTGAGCAGTGCAACGGCAGCAGCGCGGCGTGCCCGAGTGATGGCTTCTCTCCGTCGAGCACGGTGTGCCGCCCGACGAACGGAGCGTGTGACGTCGCCGAGTCCTGCACTGGAACCACGGGCGCGTGCCCGAATGACGGCTTCGCTTCAGCTTCGACTCAGTGCCGCGCGGCGAATGGCGTCTGCGACGTCGCCGAGTCGTGCAGCGGCTCGAGCGCGGCGTGCCCCAACGATGGCTTCGCTCCGTCGTCCACCACGTGCCGCGCTTCGAACGGTCCGTGTGACGTCGCGGAAGCGTGCACCGGCGGCAGCGCAGCGTGCCCGAACGACGGGTTCGCTTCTTCGGCGACGGTCTGTCGTACGGCGAACGGTGGTTGCGACGCTCCCGAGTCGTGCAGCGGTTCGAGCGCGGCGTGCCCCAACGATGGCTTCCTCGCGGCGTCGACGGTGTGCCGCCCGAGCGCCGGTGGTTGCGACGTCGCCGAGACGTGCAGCGGCTCGAGCAACGCGTGCCCGAACGATGGCTTCGCTCCTTCGACCACGCAGTGCCGCGCGGCGAACGGAGCGTGTGACGTGGCCGAGTCGTGCAGCGGTTCGAGCGCGACGTGTCCGACCGATGGCTTCGCGTCGACCGGCGTGTGCCGCCCGAGCGCTGGTGGCTGCGACGTGGCCGAGAGCTGCAACGGCTCCGGAGCGAACTGCCCGACCGACGGCTTCGCGTCGAACACCACCATCTGCCGCATGGCGAACGGCGTGTGTGACGTGAGCGAGTCGTGCACCGGCTCGAGCGCGACGTGCCCGAACGACGGCTTCGCTCCGACGACGACGCAGTGCCGCGCCGCGAACGGTGTGTGCGACGTCGCTGAGTCGTGCACCGGTACGAGCGGCGCGTGCCCGAACGACGGCTTCGCTGCGGCGACGGTGGTGTGCCGCGCGGCTGCGGCGGCGTGTGACGCGGTCGAGACCTGCACGGGCTCGAGCACCACCTGCCCGGCGGACCTCGCCGCGGCCGATGGCACCACGTGCAACGACACGCTCGCCTGCAACGGCACCGAGCGCTGCATGAGCGGCACGTGCACCGCGGGCACGAACCTGAACTGCGCCGACGGCAACGCCTGCACGATGGACATGTGCGCCGAGCCTTCGGGCTGCACCAACCTGCGCATTCCGGGCTGCTGCCTCGTGTTGGCTGATTGCGAAGACAACGACATGTGCACCGACGACTCGTGCCCCGGCGCGGGTCAGATGTGCGTGCACACTCCGGTGCCTGGCTGCGTGAACGACGCGGGTGTCGATGGTGGCGTCGACGGCGGCGATGACGCGGGCATTGATGGTGGCGAGACCGACGGCGGTGAAGTCGACGGCGGCGACGTCGATGCCGGCATGGAAGACGGAGGCACCGGCGGTGGCGGCGGCATGACCGGCGGTGGCGGCGGAGCGACGGGCGGCGGCATGGCGATGGGCGGCGGCACGGGTGGCGGCGCGACGGGCGGTGGCTCGGGTGGCGGCGCGACCGGTGGCGGCACGACTGGCGGTGGTGGTGTCACCGGCGGCGGTGCGGGTGGTGGCGGTGATGGCCAGATGCCGGGCTGCGGTTGCTCGACGGTGGATCCGACCGTCGTGCTGGCGCTCGCTCTCGCGGGCCTGACGTTGCGTCGTCGGAAGTCGCGCGGCTGAACGAAGTTGCGACTCCCTTCTCCGGCTGTGCTCCTTCTCCTGTGCGGATGCGCCACGCCTCGCGTGTTGCCTCCGCTGCCGGAGAAGGTGAGCGTCGATTGGAAACAGACCGGCGGTGAGACCGTCGACCTGCTGTCGCGCTACCTGCAGGTCGACACGCGCAACCCGCCCGGCAACGAGACGCTGGGCGCGCGCTTCCTCGCCGACGAGCTGAAGAAAGATGGAATCGAGTCGGAGATTTCCGAGTTCGCGCCGGGCCGCGGGTCGCTCATCGCGCGCGTGCGCGCGGCTGCTCCAACCGAGAAGCCGCTGTGTCTGCTCTCGCATCTCGACGTGGTGACGGCTGAAGATTCCGAATGGCCGCCTGACGCGCAGCCGCTCTCTGGCGCGGTGAAGGACGGCTTCGTGTGGGGCCGCGGCGCGCTCGACATGAAGGGCATGGGCGCCATCGAGACCATGACGCTCAAGCTGCTCGCGCGTCACCACGTGGCGTTGAGGCGTGACGTCATTCTCATCGCGGTCGCCGACGAGGAAGTCGACAACGCCGGCATGCATCACGTGGTCGACACGAAATGGAACGAGCTCGACTGCGGCACGCTGCTCAACGAAGGCGGCATCGGGCTCAAAGGCCTGCTCTTCGAAGGCCAGACCGTGTTTCCCATCACCGTCGCGGAAAAGGGCACGCTGTGGCTGCGCATCGTCGCGAAGGGCGCCGCGGGTCACGGGAGCACGCCGATGCCGGGCCGCGCTCCCGATGCGTTGATTCGCGCGGCGTCGAAGCTGCGCGCGCGCGAGCCGAAGCCGGTGATTCACCCCTCTCTCTACGAGTTGCTCGAGCGCGTCGGTGCGCAGAAGGGCGGGCTCACGGGCTTCGTGCTCTCGCATCGCTCGCTCGTCGATTTGCTCGTGACCGGCAAGTTGATGGCGAACCCGGCGACGCGCGCGGCGCTGACCAATACGTGTCAGGTCACCGGCTGGGAAGGGAAGGGCAGCGCGCCCAACGTGATTCCTTCGCGCGTGGCGGCCATCGTCGACTGCCGCGTGCTTCCCGGAGTCGAGCCGCTGGTGTTCCTCGAAGAGCTGCGCGCGCTGCTCGGTGACGAGGTCGAGCTCGAAGTCATCCAGCACGAGCCGGCGACGGAATCTTCGAGCGACGATTCGCTCCTCGTCGCGCTCGAACGAAATCTGCGTGCGGGGCGCGAAGACGTGGTGGTCGGGCCGGCGATTTCTCCGGGCTTCACCGACTCGAACATCGCGCGGCCGAAGGGCACTCGTGCGTATGGCCTCGTGCCGTTCGAAATCGACGCCGAGTTGCTGGGCACCATGCACGGCAAACAGGAACGCGTTCCCATCGAACAGCTGAACCGCGGGCTCGAAGTGCTGTTCCGCTCGGTGGTCGAGGCGGCGGGCGTGGGCGCTCCATGATGCTGGCGGTGGTGCTGTCGCTGGCGGTGAGCGCGACCGACGTCTGGCCGCAGCGCATCGACTCCATCGAAGTGAAGGGCGTGTCGTGGACGAAGGAGTTCGTCGTGTTGCGCGAGCTCCCGTGGAAGGCGGGCGACGTCGTCACCGAGGAGAACTGGAAGCTCGGCACCACGCGGCTGTGGAACATCGATCTCTTCAGCCGCGTCGACGCGAAGCTCGAAGAGCGCGACGGCAAGGTCGTCGCCGTCTACGACATCGAAGAGCGCTTCTCGCTGAACCCGCTCTTCTCGTTCGGCATCGGCGGCGGGCGTTGGTGGTTTCGCGTGGGCGCCAACGACGTGAACTGGTTCGGCCGTTTCCTCGAGTGGGGCGTGCGGTACGAGCGCTTCGACATCTACAACGGTGGCCAGGGCTGGCTGCGTGACCCGCGCCTCTTCAACAAGCGCCTCATCGGTCTGGTGCAGGTCGACTACCTGTTCCGCCCGCGGCCCGAATACGTGCGGCGTCGGCTCGGCGGCACGCTCGATTTGCAAGGTGAGCTCAACGACGTCACGCGCACCGGTATCAAGCTCGAGGTGTTCTACGACCAATATTTGAATCCCCTCGAGGGCGCGCCGGTGCTGCCGCCCGAGCTGGTCGCCGGTCAGCTCACGTGGTTCCAGCGCCTGGGTCGCGTCGACACCGTGCGGCTCCGTCAGACCGGCTGGAGCTTCGAGCTGCGCGAGACGTTCGGCGTCGCGTCGAGCGGGCCCGAGCGCGTGTACCTCCAGGGCTTCGCCGAGTTTCTGTGGTTCAAGCTGCTCGGCGAGCGCTTCAACCTCGCGGTGCGCGCGCAGGCGGGGCTGTCGACCGACGCACCGACCGAATTGCGGTTCCAATTGGGTGGACTCGATCTCATTCGTGGTTATGCGGACTCGCTGATTCGCACGCAGAAGTTCGCGCTCACCAACGTCGAAGCGCGCGGCATCATCTTCGACACCATGTGGGTCGCGCTGATGGCCGCGGCGTTCGTCGACGGAGCCATCGCCGACGACGGCACGCGGGTGACACCGCTCTTCTCGGTCGGCGGAGGGCTGCGGCTGCTCTCACCGCGCCTGGTGAAGACCGGCATTCGCGCCGACGTGGCGGTGACGCTCACGGGGAGACCGGCGGTGGGCTTGAGCTTCGGCGTGTATCAATTCTTCTGAGGCTCGACGCTCTGCTGGTCTTCGGCTTTCTGGCGCGTCGAAATCCACAACCACGACAAGCCCGCGGCGACGATGCCCCACGCGGGAATCAGCATTGGCGCGGTGAAGTGCGAGTACGCGACGGCGCCGAGCGCTCCGCCGAAGAAGAAGCTGAAGAGCAACAGGCTGAGCAGCTTCATGCGGCCCCACTCGGCGGGCTGGCCGCGCAGCGCGTGACCGATGATGAGGCCCAGGTCGGTGACGATGCCGGTCATGTGCGTGGTGCGAATGACGGCTCCTGAATACGAGGTCGCGAGCGCGTTCTGCATGCCGGCGCTCATCGCCACGAAGTGCGCCGACCAGCTCGAGCCGCGCGAGGTGAGGAAGGCCGCGACGAACAGAAAGCCCGCTTCGAGGAGCAATGCCACGCCGTAGCGGCGACTTCCGCGGCTCAGCTCCGAGGTGCGAATGATGGCGCCCGAGAGCACCGCGCCGAGGAAGAACGCCACCACCATGCCGGCGGCGCTCGCGGTGGCGAGCAGGTTTCCGTCGCGCAGCGTGAGGCTGACCTGGGTCACTTGTCCGCTCACGTGCGTGAGCCCGGCGTGCGCGGCACCGAGGAACGCGATGGCGTTCACGAAGCCCGCGGTGAAGGCCAGCCACGCGCCTCCGACCAGCACCCACGCGGGTGTTCTTCGCCACACCATGCGCGCTTCGTAGCACTCGCGTTACCTTCGCGCCGTCATGAGACTCGTCACTCGACTGACCATCGCCTTCCTGCTGGTCGTCATCCTCGTCATCTCGCTCCACGAGTACCGCCAGCTCGGCGATCGGCAGGCCGACTTCGAGCGCGACATGGATCGCACGCATCTGCTCGTTGCCTCGACGCTCGCTGACTCCGTCGAGCTGGTCGCTCCGCGCGAAGGCCTCGAAGCCGCGTTGCGCGCGGTCGACGTCACCGATCGCCGCCTCGCCGGAGACGTTCGCGTGCGCTGGGTCTGTCTCTTCGGGCGCATCGACGAGCCGGCTGCTCCCATCGACTGCGGGTCGTTGATCGAAGACCGCGCGCAGACCGTCAACCGCGTCTCTCCCGACGGCGTGCGTCACTTCACGCTGCAGCCCGTGCAGATCGACGGCAAGGCGGCGGGCGCCATCGAAGTGAGTGAGTCACCCGCGCACGAGGGCACGTGGGTTCGTCAGCACTTCAACGACGCCATCGTGCTCGCGGTGATGACGGTGTTGGGCATGGCGATGGCGAGCTTCGTGCTCGGGTGGTGGCTCGTCGCGCGGCCCACGCGAGCGCTGGTCGAGAAAGCGCGCGCCGTCGGTCGCGGAGAGCTGAAGAACGACTTGCACCTCACGACGAAGGACGAGCTCACCGCGGTCGCCAACGAGATGAACGCCATGTGCCGCCAGCTCGAGCGCGCACGAGAAGAGACGGCGAAGGAAGCGAGCGCGCGTCTGGCGGCCGTCGAGCAGCTGCGTCACGCCGATCGCCTCGCGACCGTCGGCCGGCTGGCGTCGGGTCTCGCGCACGAGCTCGGCACGCCGCTCAACGTCATCGAGGCGCGCGCCGGTTTGATTCTCGAAGACAGCGCGAGCGAGCCGCCGATTCAGAACTCGGCGCGCGTCATCATTCAGTGCACGGAGCAAGTGACCAAGCTGGTGCGTCAGCTGCTGGTGTTCGCGCGGCCGCGTCAGCCGGAGCTGTTGCCCACGCGGCTCTCGGGCACGGTGGGCACGGTGCGCGAGCTGCTCGAGCCCATCGCGTCGAAGCACCAGGTGACGCTGCAGCTCGAGAACTCGAACGCGGCCATCGCGCTGGTCGATCAAGTGCTGCTGCAGCAGGCGCTCACCAACGTGGTCGTCAACGCGGTGCACGCGTGCAAAGCGTCAGGTCACGTCACCATCACCACCGGAGAGACCGACGCGGTGAAGCCCGGCGAACAGAAACCGCGGCACTGGTGCACGGTCTCGGTGCGCGACGACGGGAGCGGCATGACGCCTGAAGTGAAGGCCTCCATCTTCGAGCCGTTCTTCACCACCAAGCCGGTGAACGAAGGCACGGGGCTCGGGTTGCCCATCGCGGTGAGCATTCTCGAAGACCATCGCGGCTTCCTGAGCGTCGAGAGCGAGCCCGGCAAGGGCAGCACCTTCACGCTCCATCTCGAACCCGCGCGATGATGTGCTCGAGCAGGTCGGCGACGTCGTTCAACTTCGCCGGCTTCGAGAGCAGCACCGCGTTGCCGAGCGCGACCACGCGCTTCTCGACTTCCCAATCGGGGAACGCCGAGAGCACGACGAAGGGGCACGTCACGCCGTTCGCGCGCGCACGAGCCAGCGCGTCGAGACCCGAACCGCCGGGCATGCGCAGGTCGGTGAGTACCGCGTCGGGGAGTCCCTGCGGCGCGCCGTGGCGCTCGACGAACTCGAAGTAGTCGTCGAGCTCGCTCGTGTCTTCGAGCTCCACCACGCGCCAACCTCGCCGCTCGAACGCGTCGCAGAGCAGAAATCGCAGCTCGTCGTCGTCTTCAGCGATCGCGAGCACGATGTCAGGCGCCGGTCCGGGGGCGGAGCTGACGACAGGCTCCTGGACCCGTCGTTCATGCGTCATCGCGGGGACCTCCGTTCCCGGCCGGCGTGGACCGTCTTTGCTTCCGCCGTGCCGAACGATTTGCGTGCGGACCGCGCTGAAAATCTGCGTCGTCACGACACGCCCGTTTCCTTTCGACACACACGCCAGAAAAGCGTCGGAACGGTCGGCAGTGTGGCGCGCCGCGTGCTACCCAATGGGGGCATGACGGGCCGAATCCTCCTCGTCGACGACGACGCCAACCTGACCTCGACGCTCGAGCTGGGGCTTGCGCAGCGCGGCTTTCGAGTGGTGACCGCGTCACGCGCGGAAGAAGCGCTCACGCAGATCGACGCCGAAGACATCGACGCGGTGCTCACCGACTTGAACATGCCGGGCCTGGGCGGCCTCGCGTTCGCCGAGCGCGTCGCCACCAGCCACCCCGACACACCGCTCATCGTGCTCACCGGCTTCGGCAGCTACGAGAGCGCGGTCGCGGCGATTCGTGCGGGTGCGTACGACTTTCTGAGCAAGCCCGCGAAGCTCGAGACCATCGTCATCGCGCTCGAGCGCGCGCTGCAGCATCGGCGGTTGCGTCGCGAGGTCGCGCGGCTGCGGGTCGAGGTCACCACCGGCGCAGGCCCGCGCATCGAAGGCATGGTGGTCGCCAGTGAGGCGATGAAGCGCTCACTCGACGTGGTGGCGCGCATCAGCAGCTCGCAGAGTTCGGTGCTCATCACCGGCGAGTCGGGCACCGGCAAGGAAGTGCTGGCGCGCGCGATTCACCAGCGCAGCGGCCGCAGCGGCCCGTTCGTCGCGGTGAACTGCGCGGCGATGCCCGAGTCGTTGCTCGAGAGTGAGCTCTTCGGCCACGTGCGCGGAGCCTTCACCGATGCGCGCGAAGCCCGCGTGGGTTTGTTCACCGAAGCGAACGGCGGCACGTTGTTGCTCGACGAATTGGGCGACATGCCGATGGGGCTGCAGCCCAAGCTGTTGCGCGTGCTGCAGGAACGGCGCGTGCGGCCCATCGGCGCTCGCAGCGAACACCCCGTCGACGTTCGCATCATCGCCGCCACGCATCGCGATCTCGAGAGCCGCATCGAGAAGGGCGAGTTCCGCGAAGACCTCTATTTCCGCATCAACGTGGTGAACGTCGCGCTGCCGCCGCTGCGCGAGCGCATGGCGGACATTCTTCCGCTCGCGCAGCGCTTCATCACCGACTTCTCGGCGCGCGCGAGCAAGAGCGTGAAGGGGCTGTCGGCTCCGGCGGCGGCGAAGCTGTTGGCGTACGACTGGCCGGGCAACGTGCGTGAGCTGTCGAACTGCATCGAGCGCGCGGTGGCGTTGACTCGCTACGACGAACTCGGCGTCGACGACCTGCCCGAGAAGATTTCGCAGTACACGCCGACGCGCGTGGTGGTGAGCGCGGCCGACGAGAGCGAGTTCGTCACGCTCGAAGAACTCGAGAAGCGTTACACGCTGCGAGTGCTCGAGACGTTGAAGGGCAACAAGACCGCGACCGCGCGCACGCTCGGCATCGAGCGCAAGACGCTGTACCGCAAGCTCGAGTCGTGGGGCGTGAAGGACAGCGAGTAGCGAACGAGTTCAGGGTACGGCAGCGAGTCGCCGCACCAACCGTCGGTCCGTGAAACTGCTCGCCTCTTTCGCAGCCTTCTCGACGCCGCTCGCCCGCACCAGCATTTGCTCGAGCTCGAGCCACGCGTCGCTCGAGTCATCGGGCTGCTGCTTCACCCACAGCCGCAGCACGTCGCCGTTCACATCGGTCGCCCGCACCGCGTGGAACGAGACGGGAATCCGCCCGCCGAGCCCGTTGTAGGTGACCAGCGCGAACCCAACCGGAGCCGCACGCAGCCAGCGCTCCATGACGTGCACATCGCGCAGGTACGCCTCTTCAGAGCGCGTGGTGGTGAGGTCGAAACAATCACGCACCTCAGAGATGTTCTCGGAGAACGGGTTGAAGCAGAAGAACCCGTCGAAGCGCGTCGGGTCGATCTGCTCGAGCCCGCCTTCGGTGATGACCACCTCGGCCGCGAGCTGCTGCGCGAGGAGCCGTGATTCGTAGACCAGGGCCGGCCGCTGCTCGACGCCCCACACGCGGTGGCCCGAATCGAGCGAGAGCACCGAAGCGAACTTGCCCACGCCCGAGCCGACGTCGAGCACGCGCGTCGCTCCGGCTTCGCGGAAGAAGTCGGCGGCGTGCTGACACGCTCGAATCGACGACCAGAAGCTGCGCGAACGGAGCTGCGCCGCCTCACTGAGCAGCGCGTCGAACGCCTCGTCGGTGACGGGCTCGCGGCGACGAAGGTGTCCCGCGAGCGTCGGAGCATCGGCACGAAGAGCACGAACGCGGGCGTTCACGCTTTGGAGAATCGCGCAAGCGCCCGGCTGCTGACCACGCGAAAGATCTGCGCGCGCGCCTCACCACCGCCGATACGGGGCGTCTTCTTCCGTCGCGTTCAGCTCCGCGCGCTTGATGCCATCGGCGGGCGGGTTGTCGGTGAGCGAGTCGACGAGCTTGTTGAAGCGCGCCTCGAGGGTCTTCTTCGCCTTCTCCTCGAGGGGCTTGCACTGCGCGTCCCACTCGCGGTCGTACGCGTCGCGCAGCCGGCTCGCCTTGTCCTCGGCCGCGGGGTTGTAGAACTTCACGAGGTTGGTGCTGAACCGGTCTGCCGCGTCGCGACGGCGATCGACGTCGGCCCACGCGCCCGCGTACTTCTTCTCGATGCGCGCTTCGCACTCCGCAATCTGCCGGCTGATCGGCGCGCGCGGCATCACGCCTTCGACGCGCTCGGGGCAACGCTTGAACTCCCACGGGTGCTTGAACGCCACGCGCTGCGGCGGCGTCGAGCTCACGTCGGTCTTCTTGGCGTGCGACCAGTCGAAGGGCTTGCCGGCGAACACCACCGAGATGTCGCGGTTGCCGCCGACCGGGTCGGACGAGGTGAGCAACACCGGCTCGCTCCCGACGTAGCCGACGGTGCCGGGCACGGGGTTGGTGAACATGTTGGCCCACGCGTCGGGGTCGCAGTTGTCGGGCAGCTCGAGGTTCAAGTGTGTCGCGAGCAGCGCGGGGAATTCGCCGCGCGTGAAGTCGAGCACCGCGTAGCGCAGCCCGTTGCGAGACCCGGCGACCTGCAAGCCACCGCCGAACGAGAGCGAGCCCGCCTGCACCGCGCACGCGCCGCGCACTTCGACGCCGCGCCACTTGTCGTGGAGCATCGCTTCGTTGGCGAAGCTGACGTGGAACTCCTGCATCGCGGCGCCGGTGGTCGGCGTGTCGGCGTACGGCTCGGTGATCTTCTCCTGGCCGCCCCACGAGATGATTTTTCCGAGGAACACGTAGCAGTGGTTGGCCTGCGCCTTCACCGGCACCTTGAAGCTCTTGCCGTGCGCTTCACCCCTGGCCGCCACCGCGCCGCCGAGCTGCGCCTTCAGCCGCTCCGCCGCGTCCGCTTGATCGAGGTTGAAGTACACCCGGAGCAGCCCCGCCTCGTTCCGATAGAACTGACCACCGGTGGGGATGATGGCTTCGACGGCCGCGGCGCGCTGCTCGATGTCGGCGAGCATCGCCTCGTCGGGCACGTCGTAGCGCGAGAGCTTGTCGTACGCGGCCTTCAGCGCCTGGTTTGCGTCGTGGCCCACTTTCTGCGCGGCCGCCTGCTCCTTCTCGAGCGCGTCACGCTTCGCCTTCGCCTCGGCGCGCTGCCGCGCCTCTTCACGACGCGCAGGTCCCGCTGCGACGTTGGTCTTCAGCGTCGCCAGCCGGCTCGCCTGACCTTCGGTGACGTTCTTCCAGCCTTCGAAGGCGTTGCCGCGCGCAGCGTTCACCTTCGCTTCGATGCTCGCGAGCTGAGCGGCGGTGATTTCCTGCCCCGCGGCGTCGGCCTTGATGGCGGGAGCGAGCAGCAGTTCCGCTTCGAGCGCCGAGGCGCTGCTCTCGTTCCACTTCTCGGCGTCACCGAGGTTTTCGGCGACCGACTTGTAGCCAGCCTGGTCTTTCTTGAGATCGTCGGTGAGCCCTGCGCGTGCGGTGGCGAGCTCCTGCCGCGCACGGTCGATGCTCGCGCGCTCAGCCGCCGGGTCCACGCCCACACGCTCGACCAGCAGCTTGCGCGAGGCGTTCACCTTCTCGTTCAGGTCGTTCAGCTTGTCGCGCGCCGAGCCGCCGCCGATGCGGACCATGCGGGTCTGGCCGTTGACGGTGACGGGAATCGAACAGCCGGTGACGACCAGCGCTGCGAGGAGGATTTTGGCGAAGGGGAGTCGCATGCCGCGATGGACCCGGCACTCGAAAAACATGTGCAAGAGATTGGATGGTTTGCACACCAACCGGGGCTCCGGTGTCGCTCCACCGACGCACCCTTCGCAGGAACGCACCAACACTTTCGGTGTCGGTGGCAACGTGCATTTCATGAAGGGGCCGGGGCAGCTCACCAGCGATGACGTTCTCGCGCACACCGAGTGGGTGACGCGATTGTCCCGCGCGCTCGCAGGCGCTGACGGCGAAGACCTCTCGCAGGACGTGTGGGAAGCGACGCTCGACGCCGAACGTCCGCGCGGCGACGTGCGCGGTTGGCTCACCGGAGTGGTGCGCAACCTGTCCGCGATGCGCACGCGCGCGACGCAGCGACGGCTGCAGCGCGAGTTGGGCGCTGATCAGCCCGACGCGACGCCGAGCGCCGACGAGCTCCTCGAGCGCATCGAGCTGCAGCGTGAAGTGGCGCGCATGGTGACCGAGCTCGAGGAACCGGTGCGTCTGGTTCTCTTTCTGCGTTTCTACGAGGGCCTCAGCAGCGCCGACATCGCACGTCAGCTCGACCTGCCGGCGGGCACCGTGCGGTGGCGACTCAAGACGGGAATCGACGCGCTGCGAGCGCAGCTCGATCGCCGCTTCGAAGGCGAGCGCGCGAAGTGGGTGGGGATGTTGTTGCCGATTTCGGGGGCGTTGATGAAAGCGCAGAAGACGTGGGTCGGTGGAGTGGTGGCGGCGGCGGTGGCGGTCGTGGTGCTCCTCGGAGCAGGAGCCTGGTGGTGGTGGCCCGCGTCCTCTGCGTCGCAGTCTGAGTTGTCGGCGAACACCAACGCGAACGTGCTGGGGCTCGCGGTCATCGCGAATTCACCGAGCGCGACGACGTTTGCCGCGGCGCGTGTGAATGGAGACCCGCTCGACCCACTCGCCGCGCCCGGTGCGCCGCCGCGTCGAGTCGCGGGCGTGGTGCTCTTCGAAGGCAAGCCCGTGAGCGGAGCCATCGTTCGCCTCGCGGCCCGCCCAGCGGTGAACCTCGACGCGCTCGAAGTGCGGACCGCAGCCGACGGACGTTTCGACTTCGGCGAACGCACGCCGCGCAAACACTCGGTCAGCGCCGCCGCGTCGGGAAAGAGCGGAGTGGTGTTGGAGCTCGATCTCGATGATCCCTCCGCGCATCCCGCGCCGGAATCGCTCGAGCTGATCCTCGGAGCTTGCGAGTCACGCGTGAGTGGCCACGTCTTCGATTCGGGCGGAGGACCCATCGTGAACGCGTCCGTGCGGCCCGCGTGGGGCATCGGCGTTCATACTGATCAGAGCGGCGCGTACGAGCTGTGTCTGCGGGCGGGCACGAATGATCTGCACGTCTCCGCGGCCGGCTACGCCAGCGCGTTGCTCGCGGTGATGGCGAACGGACCGACGAAGCGCGACATCGTGCTCACGCCAGGCACGACGCTTCGCGGTCGCGTGGTGGACGAGAAGGGCACGGCAGTCCCCAACGCCGTGGTGCGCGCGTCTTCACCCGAGGTCGACCTGCGCGACACGGCGCTCATCGAGCCGGTGCTCACCGATGCAGCAGGCAGATTCCGCGTGTCCGTCGCTCCCGGTGATTACACGCTCGACGCGGCGTTCGGGGGGGCACGCGCGAGCTCGCAACGGCGCATCACGGCGGTGGTGGGCGAAGAGGGTGACGAAATTCTGCTCACCCTGCGAGCGGGCTCGACGGTGCGCGGCGTGGTGCGCGACGGCGGCAAGCCCGTCGCCGGAGCGCGAGTCACCGTCTTCTCCGAGCGTGGACAGTACGCCCACCACGCATTCAGCCAGAAGGACGGCAGCTACGTCGTGCAGGGCATCACGCGCGGAGAAATTCAGTTCGCGGCGCCACCGTGGAAGGTGACGGCTCCGACGCGCTTCGAATTGCGCTCGGCGGACGAGACGGTCGATCTCGAGGTGACGCGACTCGGTCGGCTGCACGGCCGCGTGACGTTCCAGGGCAAGCCAGTCGCGTGGGCCGAAGTGCGGGTGATGATTCCCGACTGGCCGCTCATCACCAACACCGCGAGCGACGGCACGTGGTCGATCGACGGGCTCGAGACGCGGCGCTACCGCGTCCTGGCGAACAGCACGGCGGTGGGCGCGTTCGTCGAGGTCACGAACGTCGAGGTCGTCGAGGGAGAAGACAAGAAGCTCGACCTCGAGCTCCGCAACGCCGGTCGCATTCTCGGCAGCGTCATCACCGCCGACGGCAAACCAGTGCCTGGCGTCTCGGTGTGGTTTCGAGACCCGAAAACGCGTGATGAGTGCCGTGTCTCGACCGACGCGGAAGGTCGCTTCGTTTGCGCGCAACTGGTCGGAGGTGACTACGTCGCGCAGGTCGCTCCCGATGAACGTTCTCCGCGGCCGTTCCGCTTCGTGAAGGACCCGGGCGTGGTGAAGGTCGACGGCGAAACGGGTCGCGTCGACGACGTGTCGCTGATCATCGAGTGGGAACAGCTCACCATCAGCGGCCGCGTGCTCGACGCGAGCGGGGGACCGATGGCCGACGTGCGCGTTCGCGCGTGCGAAGCCGAAGTCGGCGAGATGCCGCACTTCAGTGTCTGGGAGCTGATGCCCTCGACGGTGACCGACGCGCAGGGACGCTTTCAGTTCTCGAAGCTGGTCGGTGGAACGTGGGCACTGCAGGCGCGCGCGAACGACGGCGCCGAGACGGTGAAGACCAGCGTGACGGCGGGTACCGAAGGCGTCGTCATCACGCTCGGGAAACCGAGCGGAGTGGAAGGCACGCTCGTCGGTTTCGAAAGCGCACCGAGCATCTTCGCGCAGGACCGCGGTCGCGTGATTCCCGGAGAAGTGAACGGTTCGAAGTTCACGGTCGTGCTGCCCGCAGGCCGTTGGATCATCACTGCGTTCAACCAGGCGGAAGCCGACTCGAAGATCATCGACGTGAAGGAAGGCGTCGTGTCGAAGCTCACGCTCACCAGTCACGGGAAGGGCGTGGTGCGAGGACACGTTCTCGAGCACGGGACGAACGCGCCGCTGCCGGCGTTCTCGTGCCGCGTCGCTCCGGTCGCCGATGAGCAGGTGGGCTTCGGCTTGCCCGTCCGCGAGACGCAACCGAAGAGCGACGCGACCGGTGCGTTTGCGGTTGATCCGTCTCCTGCGGGCAACATCATCGTGGCGTGTGAACTCGACAGTGGAGAGTTCTCCGACGCGCTGCGCGCGGCGACGCTTCCCGCAGGTGGCTCGGTCGATCTGGAGTTGTTCGTCGTGCGGCGAAAGAACGCGGGCGGGAGCATCGGGCTCGACATGCCGTGGCGCGCGTCGACTTCGATTCGCGGCGTCGCAGCGGGCAGCGCAGCCGCGCAGGCAGGCGTGTTGGCGGGTGACGTGGTGCTCGCGGTCGATGGAGTGCCCGTGACGATGCTCGGCGGCTCGGGCATCGACGCGTTGATTTCGAATCACACGCCGGGCAGCGCGCTCGCGCTCACCGTGCAACGCGGCTCTGCGCGCCGCGAGTTCACGATGGTCGTCGGCAGCGAATGAGCGTCTAAGCTGCGCGGATGGCGTCACACCGGTTCGTGTTGTTCGCGTTGATGTCGTTCGCGTGTGGTTGCGCGCGAGAGCCGAGTGGCGTCGCGTCGAGTTCTCCGCCGAACTTCGAGCTGACGTGCCGTTCTTCGAACACCGCCACCGCCGCCGAGTTGTTCTGTCTGCGCACCGACACGCGTTCGGGTGACGTGGTGCGCGTGAAGCACCAGCCGATCGGCTACGGCGCGATTCAGCAGAGCACCGGCGACATGCCGATGAGCTTGAACGCGTACTTCACGGGCCTCGCGGCTGGCACGCATACCGTCTCGCTGTTCTTGCGCGGAGGCGGAGGCACGTGCAGCGACAACAGCGGCAACTTCTCCGACCTCATGATGTACGTCGTCGAGCAGTGATCAGTTGCGCTGAGAAATCAGCCCCACTCACTCTCGGGCGGCAGGCCCTTCGCGCCGTCGAGCTTCGCGCCCTTCAGCTTCGGTTTCTTGAATGACGCGCCGGTGAAGTCGCAGTCGCGAAGGTCGGCGTTCTCGAAGTCTGTGTCGGTGACGACGGCCTTCTTGAAGTTCGCTCCCCGCAGCGACGCGCGCGAGAAGTCGGTCATGTCGAGCCGCGACATCGAGAGGTCGCAGCCGTCGAGGCGCGCGTCGGTGAGCAGCGCGAGGCGCAGATTCGCCTGACGGAAGCTCACGCCGACCGCCATCACGCCGGGCATCGCGGCGGCTTCGAGATGCGCGAAGTCGAGCGTGAGCCCGGTGAGGTTGCCGAGGTTCAAGTTGAGCTGCTTGCCGTGCTCGCTCGTGCGGCCTTCCCACACCGCGAGCGGGAGTCCGGCCACCTCGAGCACCTGCCAGCGCTGGCCCCAGCCCGGCCGCACGTGACGCACGAAGGTCTCGTGTTCGGCCAACGCGTTCGCCCATTCTTCGGCGCTCATCGTCGGGCGACCGGCGGTGAGCTTCGCGAGCAGCTCCGGGTCCATGCCGCTCACGCGTTCTCCACGAGGAGCGCCGCGTCCTTGCCGAGCCACTTGATCAACGCGGCGGCTTCGACGGCGCTCGCTCCGCGTTCGGTGAGCGCCTTCTCGACCTGCGGCGCGGGCGTTTTCGCGGGCAGCGACTTCTCGATGAGACGTTCGAGGTGTTCGCCGCCGCCGTTCTGCCAGTACCAGACGAAGCCGCGCTTCGCGCCGAGCGTGAAGTAGTCCTCGACGTTGCCCATCGGGAAGCGCTCGCAGTCGTTCGCGTCGTCGAACACGAGGATCGCGTCGGTCGGCTTCTCGTTGGGGTCGTAGGAGAGCATCGTGCTCCCCTCGGCCTGGAGGTCGTCGAACATGGTCTGCGCCTTGAAAGTCATGGCGTCCCAGTCGGCGGGCCGGTCGTACCACTGGTACTCCTTCGCGGGAGCGAGGTTGATGCGGCCGCCGTGCGCTCCGAGCGAAGAGCCTTCGAGTTCTTCTTCGTCTTCTTTGAACGCCCACGTGAAGTGGAGCGGCGGTTGCTCGGCCGCGAACGCAACGAGCCAGGGCGGGAAGCTGACCTGCAACGACGCGAGCACGCCGGTCGCAGCCGGAGCGCCACCCGTGTTGTGCGTGATGACGAGATCGCTGCGCTTGGCGAAGACCTTCACCCACGCCTGAATCAACTTCGGGAGCGAGAGGCCCCACTTCGCGACCTGCTGCCTGGCGATGTCTTCGATGACGCCCTTCGCGGCGCCGAGCTTCTTGTCAGCGGCGGCCTTCTGCTCGGCCATCTTCTCGTCGGCATCGGCGAGCGCGGCGCCACCGGCTCCGGCGGCCTGCATGGCGGCGACGAACTCGGCTTCGGTCATGATCTGAATGCCGAGCTTCTGCGCCTTGGCGAGCTTGCTGCCCGCGTCTTCACCCACGATGAGGATGTTGGTCTTCGCGCTCACGGAGCCGTTCACTTCAGCGCCCGCGTCGCGCAACGTCTTCTCGGCGTCGGAGCGCTTCATGGTGGCGAAGGTTCCGGTGCAGACGACGATCTTGCCGGCGAAGACCGAGACCTTCTTCGCGCCCTTGCTCGGAGTCGCGGCGGCCTTCTTCTCCTTCGCCTTCTGCTCGGCGACCTCTTCCTTCGCATCTTCCGCGACGCCGGAGAGGATCTTCATCAGCGCCGCTTCGTCGTGCACGGGAACGCCGAGCGACTTCGCCTTGGCGAGCTTGCTGCCCGCGTCGACGCCGACGAAGAGGAAGTGGGTTTTGGCACTGACGCTGCCGCTGACCTTCGCGCCGAGCTTCTCGAGCGCGGTTTCAGCTTCGTCGCGTTTGAGCTTCTGGAAAGTGCCGGTGAGAACGACCGTCTTGCCCTTCACGTCGATGGTGGCCATGCCAACGGGACACGGCAGCGACAAAAGCTGTGCAGAAGAATCAGCCGGCGATTGCCCAGCGATTTCTGGGCCTTCGAAGCGAAGCCATCAGGGATCTCACGCCTGAGAAGTCGCGCAGGCTGATCTTTTTCGAACATGAGGTTCGTCAAACATCATCTTGGCGGACAGACCTGCTGCGCCTGCTCTGGCGTGAGCTGTCGCAAATTCGTGGTGATGCGCTCGCAAATCGGTCGTCGCGCGGCCTCGTCGAACCCGAGGAGTGCGTGGAGCAGCAGCGGGTGCGAGGCGACCAGCCACCAGTATTGCGATTTCAACATGGCATCCGTGCACGCCCCACACGCCAACATTCCCGCAGGATAGATCGGATCCCGTCGAGCCGGCAACCAACGGGGGCATGGATCAGAAGCCGATCGACGCGGTGGCCCTGGGTCTGAAGCGCGGGCCTCGGAGTGCGCTCGGCGTGGCCGTGCTGATCATCGCAGCGCTCGCAGTGGTGGTCGCGACGAGGGCCGAGAGCGTCACGGTCTCGCCCCCGCCGGAGCAGGCGCCCGAAACTCCTCCCGCGGTCTCTGCAGTTGCACCGACGAAGAAGACGAAGCCGAGCGCGACGAAGCGGAAGAAGGTGGCCGTTCCGCCTGCAGTCGTCGAGAAGCCTGTCGCGATCGCGCAACCGAAACCGGAAGCTCCGGCACCGGTCGCCATTGCGCCGCTGGTCGAAGTCGCGCGTGTCGAGCCGAAGGTCGAGCAGCCGGAACCACTCGCGCCGCCACCGCCACCGCCGGCGCCTGAGCCCGAGGAAGAAGTGGCCCCGGCACCGGCCGCCGCCGTCGCGCCCGTCGCCGAGCCGGTCATCGAAGTCGACGGCAACGGAGCCGCCATCGCGCGCCTCATCGCCGATTCAAAACGTGCCGCTGTTCGCGCGTGCTTCGAATCGGAGCTCAAGCAGGCCCCGAAGCTTCGCGGCACGGTGGTGGTGGAGCTCGACCTCGCTCCGCCGAACAAGGTGAGCGACGTGCGCGTCAGCGACAACCTCGAACGGCCCGCGTTCACGCGCTGCGTGCGCGCCACCATGCAGACCATTCACTTCACCGGGCTCGACGAAGAACTCTCGGTGAGTGTGCCGTACAACCTCACGCCGCAGGCGAAGTGAGATTCAGGGCGCGCGCTTCCACGTCTTCGTGCGCGCCAGCACATCGAACGATTCGCCTGGATCATCGACGGCCGAGATGCCGCTGACCGATTCGAGCCGCGTCTCGCTCCACGTCAGCGCGAACGCATCGAGCTCGATGTACGGCAGGTAGCGCATCTCGTTGTCGGCGCGAGACATGCGCACGTACGTCACCAGCCGGCCCTTCTCATCGAACTCGAACACCTCGACGGTCCACCGATGCTGGCTCGCGTTCTTCTCGGTGACCGGCCCGGTCTCGTGGTTGTCATGTGAGACGTGCTGTTCGCTTCGTCGCACCAGCGCGCGCACGCGCTTCTCTGAATCGCGGAACACGCTCGCCGGGAAGACCTTGTCGAAGCCGATGTCCTCGGGCTTGCCCTGCCCATCACAGCAACCCTCGACGATGACGCGCGTGACGACCGGCTTGGTCGCCGCAGCGAGCTTCACGTCGCTCAATTCCATGAACGGAACGGTCAGCTCCGCGGGCGCCGTCGAAACGGTGATCGACACCGTCTCCTTCGACGTCGAGCTGGCACGCCCGAGCGCCGCGCGCTGATCAGCGCTCAACTTCTCGAGCAGCGGGTGCTTCGACGCCGCGAACGCTTTCGCCGACGCGAACGCCGGCAGCACCTTCCCGAACGAGTTCTTGTCCGGGTTCGGCTTGGTGGAGAACAGCGCGAAGTGCGCGGGTTCTCCCTCTTCCAGCACGAACGTGCTCGGCGCTGCCGACAACACCAGCAGCGCGAGCATCGTCATTGATCAGCCCTCGAACGCCGCGTCGGTGATCTCGAGACCGCGATCGACGATCGCGAACGCGTCCTTCAGCTGCGCCTCGGTGATGGTCAGCGGCGGGTTGCAGGTGAAGTTGTTCCACCGCGTGAAGGTGAACAGCCCGTTGTCGCGGAAGAACGTCGCCAGCTTCGCCATCGCGGGGTGCGCACCGTTGTACGGAGCGAGCGGCTCGTTCTTCGAGTTCTTCCGCAGGTCGATCATTCCGAACAGACCGATGTTGCGGCCCTCGAGAATCGACACGTGCTTCTTCTGCAGCCGGTCCATCTCGCTGCGCATCACCGCTCCCAACTTCGCGGAGTTCTCGACCAGTTTCTCGTCGATCGTCACGCGCAGCACCGCTTCGGCAGTCGCCAGCGCGACGGGGTGAGAGTTGTAGGTGAGACCGCCCGAGTACACGTTCTTCTGGAAGTGGTCGTGAATGGCCTTCTTCATGCCCACCGCGCCGAGCGGGAAGTACGAGCTGGTGAGCCCCTTCGCCATCGTCACCAGGTCCGGAGTCACGTCGAAGTTCTCGTACGCCATCATCTTGCCGGTGCGACCGACGCCAGCCATCACCTCGTCACAGATGAGGAGGATGCCGTACTTGTCGAGCAGCGCGCGCAGGCCCTTGAACCAGCCCTTCGGCGGAACCAGCACGCCGTTCGTGCCCGTCACCGTCTCGACGATCATCGCCGCGATGGTCTGCGGGCCTTCGTACTTGATGGTCTCTTCGAGGTACGTGAGGTGGTTCTTGCAGCGCTCCTCGTCGGTCTTGCCGAAGCTGAACTCGTACGGAGTCGGATCCATCACGTGAATCACGCCCGGAGATGCCGGCTCGCTCGCCCAGCGACGCGGGTCGCCGGTGAGTGACATCGCGAGGTGCGTACCGCCGTGGTAGCTGCGGTAGCGCGCGAGGATCTTGTGACGGCCGCTGAAGGTGCGCGCCATGCGGATCGCGTTCTCGTTCGCTTCTGCTCCGCCGAGCGTGAAGAAGAACGCCGACATCCCGGGAATGATCTCGCTCAACAACTTGCCGAGGCGCGCGCGCACCTGCGTCGCGGTCTGCGGGTACACGAAGATCAGTTCGTCGATCTGTCGCTTCATCGCGTTCATCACGCGCGGGTGTGCGTGACCGACCAGCACGCTCATCAGCTGCGCGTTGAAGTCGATGATCTTCTGCCCCTCGGGCGTGTACAGGTAGATGCCTTCCGCGCGCGCGATGGGCAGCGGGTTCACCGAGTTGCCGGCGCTCCACGTGTAGAGCGTGTGCTCCTTGCAGAGCTTGATCATCTCGTCCGTCGGCATCGGCTCGGCGGCGAACTCGTTGGGGTACCCGAGATATTGGCTGGTCATGAGCGCGTTTCTGCCAGACTCCGCGGCCATGAGCACGAAGCGCGCGATTCTCGTCGTGGCCGTTCTCCTCGTTGGCACCGCGTGTCCGAAGAAGAAGGAAGAGACGCCGCCCGAGACGCCGAAGCCCGACGTGGTGAAGCCCGAGGTCGCGAAGCCCGACGTCGCGAAGCCAGAACCCGTCGCGCCGAGCAGCGCCGGCAAGCCGCTCTTCGCGTGGTGGTCGCGCACCACGGCCGGTGAGCTCGTGGTTCCCGAGAGCGAGGAGCAGAAGATCGACAACGCGAAGCTCTACACGCGCGCGTTTTGCGAACGCTCCGGAGCGCTCGAGATCGCCTTCACCGGCCGCCAGAACGGAGACGCGGAGAAGCTCGACAACGGCATGCCGCTCGACATCGAGCTCAGCGGCGACGAGATGCGCGGAGCGAAGTTCAAGGTCACCAAAGGCACGCTGAAGGAAGACGAGCGCATCTGCCTGGTGGTCGACCAGGCGTGGACGGCGGACCTCACGTTCCTCGAGCAGAAGGACACGCAGGGCGATTGTTCGGCTGATCAGAAGAAGCAGCTCAAGCCGCTGCTCAAGGGCCTCAAGACGTGCACGAAGCAGACGACCAGCAGCGATCTCAGCTCGTACATGCTCGAGTCGGCCGACAATTCTGGCGTCGCGTTGATCGGTCCGGCGCAGAAGGTGTTCGTCGAACTCGGAGATCCGAACGGAGAGTACGGCTCGGGCGTGATGGATCTGGTGCTCACCTTCAAGCGCGCCGATGGCTCGTACCTCGCCGTGACGTGCACGATGTCGCACGAGTCGATCACCACTGCGCTCAACTCGGTCGGCAAGGACGCGCTCGAGGAGATCGTCAGCACGCTCTATTACAACGCGGCTGGCGGCTGAGGTCGTGAAGGCCTCGGAAGAGAACATTCGGCGCGCTCCACAGCAGGAGCGTTCGCGTCAGACCGTCGTCGCCGTGCTCGATGCCGTCGAGCGAGTGCTCAAGCGCGACGGAGTCGACGCCATCACCACCAACCGCATCGCCGAGGCAGCCGGCGTCAGCATCGGCTCGGTGTACCAATACTTCCCCGACAAGAAGTCCATCTTCGCGGCGCTGCATCAGCGGCACGTCGATGAAGTGAGTTCGGTCATCGAGCAGACCATCGCGAAGAGCGCCTCTGCTACCACCGAAGAATTCACCTGCGCGTTGCTCGACGCGTTGATCGACGCGCACGACGTCGACCCGCGGCTGCACGAGATCATCGCGGACGTCGTGCCCGAGAGCACCAACGGGTTCCGCCTCGCGCTGCAGGAGACCTTCGAGCGCGTGATTCCCCCGAGCGATTCACAGCGACTGCTCGTGCTGCCGCATCTCGTCGAGGCGCTCGTGCACGGAGGGACGGCGCGACGGCCGAGCACCGTCACGCTCGAGGAACTCAAGCGAGAAGCCACTCGGGCCGTTCGCGCCTATTTGAGCGCTCACTGAAACTCGCTGATGTTTTCGCTGACCCAGTGCGCGAACGAGAGCGGCTTTCTTCCGAGCACGCGTTCCACTTCGCCGGTCGTAGTCGTCAGCTTGCCCTCGCGAATCGCGCGCCAGATGTCGACCAGCGCTTCGGCGTATTCGGGGCTCTCGGCCCAGGCGCTTGCCATCTTTCGCGCCTGCGCATCTGAAATCGATTCGAAGCGAACCGATTTTCCGATCGCGCGCCCAATGGTCTCGGCCATCTCGCCGTAGCTGAGCGCCGCTGGGCCGGTGATGACGAGCGTCTCGTCATCGTGCTCCCGCGTCACGAGTGCATGCACGGCGACGTCGGCGATGTCGTGCGGGTGGATGAACGCGATTCTTCCGTCGCCGGCCGAGGAGCGCAGCACTCCGCTGTGCTGAATCGCGGGTGCCCAACCCAGTGCGTTCGACATGAACGCCGCGGTCCGCAGAAACGTGAACTTCGCCCCGCACCGGCGAAGCGCTGCTTCTCCGCGCGCGTGCCAGGGGCCGGTGCCGACCTTCGTCTCGACGTCGAGCGTCGAGAGCTTCACCACGCGACGCACGCTCGAGGACTTCACGACGCGCGCGGCGAGCTCGTCGCGTTCGCCCAGTTCAGTGCCGGTGTTGAGAAGGAACAGCGTGTCGACGTCGACGAGCGCGGCCTTCAGCGACTCGGCGTCGGAGAGATCTCCCACGCGAAGCTCGACGCGCTTGCCGAACTGCTTCCGCGCTTTCTTCTCGTCGCGCACGAAGAGGGACGGCCGTTCTCCTCGCGCGATGAGTCGCTCGGTGACGAGTGAACCGATGTTGCCGGTTGCTCCAGTGATCAGGAACTTCATGTCGACAGGAGTATTCGTCGTGCGTCACGGCGTCAGCTCGCGTTCAGCCTGCGCCAAGTCTGCGCGAGCGCTCGGGAAACGCTTCGCGAACTCGGCATTGCTCAGGTTTGCCCCTCACTCGGCCGTCAGGTGCCGACTCCGGCGACCGAGACCGACGGGAACAGCGTGCCCTGGTCGTCTTGCACCATCGCGTCGATCAGCCGCACCAGGTCGTCGTACTTCACGGTGTCTTCAGCATTGAGCGTGATGGCCGACTGATCAGGCTGCTGGCCTTTGAGTTCGCGCAGCTTCTTCGCCAGACCATCGGTGACCAGCGTGCCGCGATCGTTGCGCGTGATGGCGATGGCATCGAGCGCCGAGCCGCCGACCTGCAGCTTCATCTCTCGCTCGGTGACGAGCAGCACGATGGGCTGCATCGGCGAGGTCGGAGGCGTCGGGTCGGGGCTCTCGCCCGACTGCGAGACCTGCAGGCGCCCGAGCTGTGTCCACACCGCGGTCATGATCAAGAAGACGATCGTGACCGCCATGAGGTCGATGAAGGGGACGAGATTGATGGTGGTGTCGAGCGCCTTCTTGCCGCCCTTGCCACCGCTTCCGAGGTCCATTCCGCCAGCCATGCGTCACCTGACAGCGGCTCGCGATTCCGGTTCCCGCATCCGCAACGCCAGCACCGCGAAGGTCGTTCCCAGCACGACGTGGAGCACCGAATTGGGCACCACTCCACCCAGTTCCCGCAGCGTTCCGTCGCGCCACGCCAGCAATTCGATGGGCAACAGCCCCAGCTGAACCACCGCGTTCCCGGCGAGAAAAGCGCGCAAGGTCGGAGACGCTGCGTGCCGACGCATCAACATCGACATCACCCCGAGCGCGAAGATGTTCACGCCGACTTCACGCACCCACACCACGGTCGCGGGGGTGACGGTCGCTCCTTTGCTTTCGAGTAACGCGACGGGTGCGCCCATCGCGAAGAGTCCCACTGCGAGTGCAACGACGGCGGTGAACGTGAGGAATGGTTTCATGGTGCGCGCGAGAGTCGGCTTTCGCGATGGCGCCCCGCAATTCCCTCACGAGGTCATTGCCGTTCCTGCGTCGTCACGTCGAAGCTCGCGCGCATGAAACGCCGTCGTCTGTTCGCTGCGTTGCTGAAGTTCTGGCGCGCGCGCCGTGGGCTCTCACAGCTCGCGCTGAGCCTCGAGTCGGACGTCTCGTCGCGGCACTTGAGCTTTCTCGAGTCAGGTCACGCCATGCCGAGCGAAGACATGGTGCTGCGGCTGGGCTCGGTGCTGAACGTACCGCTGCGAGATCAGAACGAGCTGCTCACCGCGGCGGGCTTCGAGGCTCGCTTCGTCGAACGCACCGAGCTTCCGCCGGAAATCGACGCCGCGCTGACGCAGATGATCAAACAGCACGAGCCGTTCCCGATTCTCGTGCTCGGTCTCGATGGAACGATTCTTCGCTCGAGCGAAGGAGGCCGCGCGCTGTTCGCGAAGCTGCTCCCGCCGATGAAGGAGCCTCCCATCACCGACATCTATTCACTGCACTTCGACCCGAAATTGCTGCGGCCAGCCGTCGTCGATTGGGAAGGTCTCGCGCGCGGAATGATGTCGCGGCTCCAGCGTGAGGCGTTGCAGCGTGATGACGAGCGACTCCACGCGCGGCTCGATCAACTCGCGAAGTTCGACGGAGTGCCCGATGCGTGGCGGCAGCCCGACTTCAGCGACCACGCGACGACCTTTCAGGTCCGCTACGAGAAGGGCAAGACGAAGGTCGCGTTTCTGGTGACCGCAACCGTCTTTCTCGGGCCGCGCGAGCTCGCGCTCGAGGAGCTGCGCATCGAGAGCTGCTTTCCGCTCGACAAAGCGACCCGTGAAACTTGTGAGCGTTTCGGCTCACGGACGTGACGATGCGTCACTCGTGGGTCCTCTGCGTCTTCGTGCTCGCGGCCTGCAAGCCGGCCGTCGGTTCCACACCTGCGACCTCGGCGGTACCTGGTGTGGAATCGAATTCGGAACGCACGATCGCCGGCGTTCGATTCGTCGAGTTCCTCACCGGCGGAGCACGCGCCGACGAGAAGTTGCCGATGATCATCGTGCTGCATGCGATGGGTGGTGAACCGAGTGGCGTGCTCGAGATGTTTCGTGGCTACGGCGGTCGCGCGCGGCTCATCGTTCCGTTCGGTCACCCGAAGGGAAACATGTACGCCTGGTACGAATCGGAGGCTGATGCCGCGCGTGAAGGCGATCGACTCGCGAGCTGGATCTCCGCGGTCGTCGCTGCGCGGCCGACGGAAGGAAAGCCCGTCGTCACCGGCTTCTCGCAGGGTGGGATCATGAGCTTCGTGATTGCCACCACGCACCCGGATGAGATTTCCGCGGCAGTTCCCATCAGTGGGTTGTTGCCTGCTGCGCTGTATCCGTCAGCGGCGGTGCGCTCGGCGAAGTTGCCGCCGGTGTTCGCGTTTCATGGTGCGGAGGATCTTGCGGTGCCCGTGAGTGGGGCTCGCGCTTCGATCGTAGAACTCCAACGCGTCGGGTACAGCGCGACGCTGCGGGAGTTCTCCGGGATTGGCCACGACACTTCGGCTGCGGAGTTGCGGGAAGTGTTTGGGGTTTTCGAGCGGCTTGCTTCTGCTCGTTGACCCTCACCCCGACCCTCTCCCCGCTTCGCAGGGAGAGGGAGATTGGGTCAGCTCATCCAGCTGGCGTCGCTGGCGGCGGCCCACTTCTCGGTGACCTTCTTGGGGCGCGACCAGAAGCGGAAGCCGTCCCAGCCGGTGATGTCGCCGTGGCCGAACTTGCTGCTGTTGAAGCCACCGAACGAGAACGGCTCACGCGGCACGGGCACGCCGACGTTCACCCCGACCATGCCGGCCTCGAGACGCTCGGCGGCGGTGCGGGCGACGGCTCCTGACGTGGTGAAGATCGCCGCGCCGTTCGCATAGAGGCTCTTGTGCTGCAGGTTGATGGCCTCTTCGAGCGTCTTCACGTGCACGATGCTGAGCACCGGGCCGAAGATCTCCTCGCAGCCCGCCGGCATGTCGATGGTCACGTTGTCGAGCACGGTGGGGCCAATCCAGTGGCCGCCCGCGCCCTCGACCGATTTCCCTCGAC
This sequence comes from Archangium sp., assembly GCA_047600485.1. Taxonomy (GTDB): domain Bacteria; phylum Myxococcota; class Myxococcia; order Myxococcales; family Myxococcaceae; genus Archangium_A. The sequence goes on along the minus strand of JASGKS010000001.1, from coordinate 6,020,525 downwards.
CGTCGACGACGACCTTGGCGCCCGCCTTCTCGGCGCTCTCGATGTACTTGAGGATCCGCTCGCGCGACGCGCCCGAGATGATCGAGCCCATGTCTTCGCCGAGTTTAATCTTCCGCACGTTGTCCGCGATGCCGTCGATGATCTTCTGCACGTCACCGACCGCGACCATCAGCGAGCTCGCCATGCAGCGCTGACCCGCGCAGCCGTACGACGAGGCGACGATGTTCGAAGACGTCAGAGCGACATCGGCATCGGGAACGACGACCACGTGGTTCTTCGCCGAGCCGAGGCAGAGCATGCGCTTGCCGGTGGCCGCTCCGCGCGCGTACAGAATCTGCGCGACCTTGGTGGAGCCGACGAACCCGACCGCCTTGATGTCGGCGTGATCGACGATGGCCTCGACGCATTCGCGCTGGCCGTTCACGACGTTGAAGATGCCGTCGGGGAGACCGGCTTCCTGCCAGAGCTGCGCGAGCTTCATCGCGCCGTAGGGGACGACCTCGCTCGGCTTCAGCACGAACGCGTTGCCCGCCATGATCGCGTTGGGCGCCATCCACAGCGGCACCATCACCGGGAAGTTGAAGGGCACGATGCCGGCGACCACTCCGAGCGGCTCGTGGGTGACGCGACAGTTCACGCCGCGGCTCACGTCGAGCTGGCCACCGTCGGCCATCATGTGGAGCGACGCCGCGAACTCGACGCACTCGATGCCCTTCTCGACGTCGCCTTTTCCTTCCGCGTACGTCTTGCCGTTCTCGTGGCTCACCAGCCAGCAGAGCTCGTCGAGGTCGCGCTCCATCAGCGCCTTCAGGCGGTAGAGCACCTGCGCACGCTCACGCATCGGCGTGTTCTTCCACGCGGGGAACGCCTTCTTGCCCGCCTCGACCGCGGCCGCGACGTCCTTCGCGGCGGAGATCGTCATGCGGCCGAGCGCCTTGCCGTGGCGAGGGTTCTCGACGTCGAGCCAGTTGCCGGTCGAACCTTCGGCCCACTTCCCGCCGATCCAGTTCTTGATGTCGACGTACTGCGTGAAGGCGTAGCTCTTCGCTCCGAAAGCGGGCGGGTTGGTGGGCTTTTGCATGCCTCGCTTGTATTACGGGCCGCCTTCCGAATCGAGTCGCCGCACGTCCATGCCGAAACGCCCCGCATTGCCCGAGCTGGAAGGTGACGCCGAGGCCATCGAGCGGCTGCTCGACACCGAGCGGGATCTTCACGTCGTGTTCCCCGAGGCGTACCGGAAGTTCATCGCGCGGCGTGATGCGTTCTTTCTGCCTCCGGGGGCCGATCTGTGGGCCGTCGAGCGCTGCGAACGCGAGGGGAAAGAGGTCATCTTCGGCATGACCTTCGGGAGCGGCCCCGTGCATCTGCTCTTCCACCTCGAGCGCGGCAAGCAGCTCGCGAGCACCGTCTACCAACGCCAGTTCGGCAAGCTGACGCGCGGGCCGGAGTTCGGCGATTTCGTGCGCGACGCTCCGACGTACGTCGAGCAGTCGAACGACGAGCGGGAGCGCGCCGCCGAATTGCTCGCGGGAATTCTGCGAATGTGTCCGGTGTGCAAGCTCGCGCTGCGCGTCGGTCAGCTGTGCCGCAAGGACGGGCACATCGGGCACGCGGCTGATCAGCGGTACGTGATCAACGCTGATCAGAAGGCGCTGCTCTTGCGCGATCATCCACTGCTCTGCCGCGCGTGGGACGTGCTGCAGGAACTGAAAGCGATGGAGAAGTTCGTGCCGATGGGCTCGGTGCAGGTGCTGATGATCGGTGAGGCGCTGAAGCAGCCGGAGCCCGAGAAAGTCATCGTCGGCGCGTGGAAGGCGAAGCGGCTGCGCGTGACGGCCGATGAAGTCGCGGTGAAGAAGGCGATCGACGCCACGAAGTGAGGGAGACGCATGGGCACGTACCACACGTTTTTCGTGGCGACTGATCAGGACCTCGACCGCCTCTTTCCTGGTTGGCAACGCGTGAAGCCCGAGCGCGGCAAGCAAGACTGGGAACCGGTGGCGAAGATTCGCCGGCTCGAGGATCCCAACTTGTACGTCGATGCGTGGGGACCGCCGCTCGCGCCAGTGCTCGCTCCCGAGGGTGAGTGGGCCGACTACGCGCGGATGATCGAGCAAGCGGGTGCGCCCGGGCTGCGTGCGTTGCCGCATTTTCGCTCGAAGAACGTCGAGGCGTTCTACGAGTTCGAAGCGCTGAATCAGCTGCTGCTCAACAACTCGGAGCGCTTGCCTCCGGCACGTCTGGGAGATCAAGCCGACGACGACGTGCCCATGGTCACGCGCTTGCCGGCTGCTGCGGCACGAAAGCTCGTCACGCTCGCCGAGCTGGATCTGCGCAGAGTCACCAAGCAGTTGCTCGAGAAGACCGACCTCTCGGAAGAGGGTGATCTGAGCGACGAAGGCGTGAGCGGCTTCATCGAAGGGGTGATGAACCCGCTGCGCACGCTCTGCCGCGAAGCAGAGGTCCGCCGCGCTGAGGTGTGTCACTACTGCGCGTTGCACTACTGAGGCTCAACCATGTCGCTCGTCGTCAAGATCAACTCGCCGCAGGCTCGCATGTGGCTGCAGGAAGCGCGCACGTTGTGGAGTCTTCGCAAGTTCGACAAGGCCGCCGACCGCGCAGCGAAGGTCGTGAAGGCCGAAGGGCAGGGTGTGTTCGCTCCGCAGGACAAGGAGTTGCTCGCGGCGGCGTTGAAGCGCATCGCTGAGCTGAAGAAGCGGGCGGCGGCGAAGCCTCAGAAATGAAGGGCCCTCTCCCCGACCCTCTCCCCTGCGGGGGAGAGGGAGTTGCGTGTTGCTTGTTGCTTGCTCAGTCCATTCCGACGCGGAGGACATTCACGAGCAGGTGCGCACCGCCACCGACGATGACGCCGATGATCGCTCCGGCGATGAGCCGAGCTCTCGTGCTTCGCGGCCGCGCAGCGACGCTCGGCACGTCTGAAACCACGCCAGGCGCAGTCCACGTTCCGGTGAGCGCGCACTCCGCGAGTGGATCTTCAGCCTCAGCTGCGGCGAGGTCCTGCGCTTCGATCGCCGCGGCGTAGCGCGCGCGTCGCTCGAGATACGTCTCGGCGATCTTCGTCGCGCGCTCGTGATTGCCGAAGCCGATCGACTTCATTTCACCGAGCACCAGCTCGCTCGACTGGTACTGCCGGTTCCTCCGCCGCTCGATGAGCGTGGGCTTTCCGAGCGGAACGGTGGGCGTGATGTCGAGCCACCCGTCATCGGCGTCCACGAAGTGGCCCGCGAACAAATACGAGCCGAGTGGCCACGGCGCCTGGGGGTAGAGCCGGTTGACCACCACCTGAATCAGCGACGCAGCGAACGCGGCGACCGACGCGGCCATGATCATGAACGTCACCGGATCAGACCCGATTTTGTATTCGATGATCCGCGACACGACGAAGCGACCGGTGAGGAACATGCCGAGCGCGCCGACCACCAACCCGAGCTTCCACAGCCCGCGCGCGAGCGTGCGCACTTCGAACGCGATGATGCGGCTGTCGGCGTCCTTGGTGCGCCACGTGCTCAACGCACGAAACATCGCCCGCCGCGTGCGCGCGGGGAGCTCGTCGAACTTCACCGTACGCGTCGTCACTTCTTCGCCGTCGCCGATGCGGGGTTCATGATCGGGTTCAGCACGAGGTACAGGCCGCCCGCGATGATCACGCCGATGAACCACGCGTAGACGTAGATCTCGTCGAAGAAGTTCTTGTCGCCGCTGATGAAGCCCGCGCTCTTCAAGAAGCCAGGCACGTTGGGAATCACGCCGAGCACCAGCGCAATCAGCGCCGCGGGGTTCACCTTCGGATAGCGCCCGTTCACTCGATACAGATCAGGCACGTCGAGCTCGCGTTTCCGCACCAGCCAGTAGTCCGCGATCATCACTCCGGCGATCGGCCCGAGCAGCGCGGAGTAACCGATGAGCCAGTTGAAGATGTACGTGTCGGCGCTCGCGAGGAACTTCCACGGCATCATCAGAATGCCGAGCACGCCGGTGATGATGCCTCCGGTCTTGAAGCTGATCAGCCGCGGGTTCAGGTTCGCGAAGTCGTTCGCCGGGCTCACCACGTTCGCCGCGATGTTCACCGAGATGGTCGCGATGCCCACGCCGAGCAGCGCGATGATGGCCACCAGAATGCGCGTCGCGTCGCTCGCGATGAGCGGCGCCTCGAGGCCCGGAGGCGCGTTGGGCGACGTCAGCTGCGAGAGAATGAACACCGGGTCCCACAGATCTTTGAGCTGCGAGCCCTTCAAGATCGCCGACGCCGCGCTGGTGATGACCACGCCCATCGCGCTGAACGCCAGCATCGTGGTCGGCAGCCCGAGCGTCTGACCGAGCATCTGCTCCTTCTGCCCGCGGCCGAAGCGGGTGAAGTCGGGAATGTTGAGCGACAGCGTGGCCCAGAAGCCGACCATGCCGGTGAGCGACGGGACGAAGACCTTCCAGAAGTCTCCGACGGTGGCGAACTTCGAGGGCTGCTCCAGCATCGGCCCCACGCCGCCCGCGCGGTTGACGGCCCACACCAGCAGCACGGCCGCCATCACCAGCACCAGCGGCGCGGCGATGTTCTCGAACACGCGCACCGCGTTCATGCCGCGCAGAATGATGAAGATGTTGAGGCCCCAGAAGAACAAGAAGGTGATGGCGCTCGGCAACGAGAGGCCGAGGAACGTGAAGTCTCCGCCGAGGTGCGCGAAGCCCGGCCACAGCGCCTGCACGAAGGTCTTCACCGCTTCGCCGCCGATGAAGGTTTGAATGCCGAACCAGCCGCACGCGACGATGGCGCGCAGCACGGCGGGCACGTTCGCGCCGACGGTGCCGAACGACGAGCGCGCGAGCACGGGGAAGGGGATGCCGTATTTCGTGCCCGGGTGCGCGTTGAGCAGAATCGGCACCAGCACGATGACGTTGCCCAGCGCGATGGTGAGCAGCGCCTGCCACCAGTTCATGCCCACCGCCACGAGGCCACCGGCCATCATGTACGTGGGAATGCAGTGCGCCATCGAGATCCACAGCGCGGCGAAGTTGTAGGTCGACCAGTCGCGCCGCTTCTCGGGAACGGGCGCGAGATCGGCGTTGAACAGCGGGCTGGTGGCGATGTCGGGAGGAAGCGTGGCCAGCGCTTCCGCTGCGAGAGCGGGATCGTGCACGGCCGCCTGACTAGCTTATTTCAGGGTGTCGACGTACTCGCGCAGCAGATCGACCGCCTTCTTCACCTCGCGGCCGTTCTCGCGCGTGGTCCATTCCTGCCGCAGCTTGTTGTCCTTCACCACCAGCGCGATCGACGCGACGCGTGCGTCCTTCGCGCTGCCGTCGAACTTGAGCGACTCGGGGCCCACGCCCGCGCTCGCCTTCAGCTTCGAGCCGCCTCCACTGCCGTGATTGTTCGCCACCAGCTCCGTGCCCTCGAAGGCGTAGACGGTCACCGAGGTGATGGCGACGCGGTCTGCTCCAGTCGTCGTCTCGAGCACCGACGTTCCGTTCGCCACGAGCCGAATCGTCACGTACTGCACCGGCCCGTCCTTCGCGTCGGTCTTCCACGAGCCCTCGAGCTTCTTCAGCCGCTCGAAGAGCGCGTTCGAATCGGCAGCGACGGGAGCAGGAGGAGCAGTGACGAACAGCGCGAGCGCGACGGAAAGAGCGTGCATGAATGCCCTCCAGGAGGAGCGGAAAGTCTACGAGCGCTCGACGGTTTCCACGTCATGAAATTTCCGGAGGCGCGCCGCTCGTAGGAATACAGTGCGCACATGCGAACGCTCCTTCTCCTGGGTGTGGTCTGCAGTTCGATGTCGGCGATGGCCGAAGAACCGACGGCGCCTCCCGTGATGTCGACGGAGCAGGCCGAGGTGTCGCAGGTGCCGAGCGGCTTTCTCGATCAGGCGCTCAAGGTGAACGTGAAGAACGAGATCACCGAGGGCCGCAACGCGGCGCCGGTCACGCATCGCCAGTTGTTCGAGCGCCTGGGCCGCACCGATCTGGTGGCCGAGAGCACCGCGCGTGAGCAGCGCCGCCTGTGGTTGCTGGTGTCCGCGGGAGCGGTCGCGGTGGCCGGCGTGGTCTCGGGTTCGATCTTCATCGCCACCGGCCCGAAGCTCGCGTCGCCGGAGTGCGAGTCTGACGTGCGCATCTACAACGAGGTGTGCGTGCCTCGCGCCGCGCAGCACAACATCGCGGGCACGGCGCTCATCGCGACTGGCGTGGCGACCGGCCTCCTGCTCGCGACGCTGGCGTACTGGAGCGACCCGCGCGTCCTCACCCGCGACGAAACCTCGGCGCTGATCAGCAGCTACAACTCCGGGCTCGCGAAGAAGCTCAAGAACACGCCGAGTGGTTGGAAGATCACGCCGGTCATCACTCCCGACGGCGCAGCGGTCGCGGCGTCCGTGAAGTTCTGAAATTCGGAGACACCATGCGCCTCATTCTCATCGCCGCGCTCACGCTCTCGTTCGTCGCCTGCAAGGACGAGCCGTTCGACACCGAGCGCATCAAGGGCAGCGAGCTGCTCAAGAAGGACGACTTCGTGGGCGCCGCGACGGCGTACGAGAAGTCGCTCGAGCTGAAGCCTGATCAAGACGTGAAGGTGTGGGACCGCGCGGCCTTCGCGAACATGAAGGCCGGCAACTACGACAAGGCCGCCGAGGTGCTCGAGAAGTCGCTCGCTCGCCGGCCGGAGCAGTCGGCCAAGCTCGACACCCTGCGCAACGTCGCGGGCATGTACTTCCAGCAGGCCGACGACAAGGACAAGGCCGAGAAGTACTTCCAGAAGGTGCTCGAAATTGATCCGAAGGACGAGCAGGCCCTTTCGTGGCTCGCGGAAATTTCGTCGGTGCGTGGTGGCGCGCGCGCGCAGAGTGCTCCGGCCGACGGCACGCATCTGCAGGAAGCGCTGAAGCGCTACGACGCGGTCATCGCGGTCAACCCCAACAAGCCCGACGCGTACATCAACAAGCGCATCGTCTACGTGAAGTACATCGACATGCTGAACAAGCAGAAGCTGTCGATCCTCGCGGACGCTGAGGCGCAGAAGAAGGACAAGGAAGCCTACGACTCGATGCTGGAGCAGGCGAAGGACACCGAAGACCGCATCGCCGAGTTGAAGGGTCAGCTCGACGAGACGACCAAGAAGCTCGGTGAAGTGAACAAGGCGGCGAAGGCAGCGAAGTGAAGCGAGCCGTCGTCTTTCTGTGTCTGTCTTTGGCCGGCTGTCAGTGCGGGCCAGGCACCGTGACCATCAACCCGGGCCGTGACGGCGGTTCGTCGGGCGGCGGCTCGACCGGCGGCGGCTCGACCGGCGGCGGCTCAGGTGGCTCGGGCGGCGGTGCGACCGGCGGTGGTGCGACGGGTGGTGGCGGCGTCGATGCTGGCCTCGATTGCGTTCCACCCGACGTTCTCATCGCGCTCGATCGCACGCTCACCATGCACCGCATGGCCGACGGCACCACGCCGGCCGACACCGTCGCCGGGCACGCGCTCTCGAAGTGGTCGATGGCCATCACCGCCATCGAAGAGCTGACGACGGCTCCGTTGGATCAGAGCGTGCGCTTCGGCCTCGAGCTGTGGCCGCGTGAAGCGCCCGGCTGCGTGACGCTCGCGCAGCGCATCGGCGGCACCAACGGCACCAACACCGCGTGCGAGGGCCCGGAAATTCCGATTCAGCCTGCGCTCGGCACGGGGGCGGCGATTTCGTCGTTGCTCGATCCGGAGACGACGAAGATCTGCTTCTCCACTCCGACGGGCGATGCATTGCTCGGCGCGGGCGCGTTCCTGCAGACGCATCGCAGCGCCGACGCGGGCCAGTTCGTGGTGCTCGTCACCGACGGCGCCGACTGGGACGTGAGCTGCCCGTCGCCGAACCCGCTCGGCGTGGTCGACGGGCTGCGCGACTCGGGCATCGACACGTTGGTGGTCGGCTTCAGCGCCGAGATGTCGCTGCAGAACGGAGTGGGCGCCGCGTTCCTGAACGACATGGCGTGCGCGGGTCACACCGCGAAGAACTTCGCGACCACCTGCGCGGCGAACGACGCCGGCGTGTACCGCGCGCTCGTGACCGACGGCGGGGCACTCTTCTACACGGCGACCAACGCGAGCGAGCTGGTGACCACGTTGCGCGACTTCACACGCACCGTGTGTTGTGGCTGCATCAACTGATGGCGACTCAGCGGCAAGGCGGCGGTGCCGTCGCGGCGATTGGCATCATCGGCGGCATCATCGCGCTTGTGGCGTCGTTCTTCCTCGCGGGTGAAGGCGACATTCCCGGCGAGTTCTTCATCACGCGGCAGGCGATGTGGGGCGACGGCAAGTACTACGTGAAGCTCACGTTCCTGCTGACGCTGTTCACGGTGTTCGACGTGGTGGGCGTGCCGCTGATCATCTTCGCGGGGCTGCGAGCGATGTTCACCGCGAAGCCGCCCGCCATCGAGCCGCCTCCGACGTGGGACCTCTCGCAGACGGGTCGCAAGGTGAAGCAGTTCGGCCTGGTGATCGGGTTGTCGGTTTTCTGGGTGGCGTTCACGGGCGTGTCGCTCTTCAGGCCGCAGCTGCTCAACCCGGTCGGCTTCTTCGCGATCTTGTTCCTGCTCACCATTCCGATTCTGCCGATGTTCATTCCCGCGGTGCTCTTCGATGCGGTGACGCCCATCCAGTACTTCGAGGGCAACGTCGAGTCGGTGCACGTCACGCGCAATCGCAACAACGTGACGGCGCACCTCACCATCGCGGGGAAAGACTTGCAGACCACGCCGGAGAAGATTGCCGGCATCACCAACGGCATGCGCGTCGGCGCGCTGGTGAGCGGGTTCTTCAACTCGGTGCTGCGGCTCGAGCGGCGCGCGTAACGGGCGACGTGATTTTCGTATTTATCGCGGCGGTCGATTGACATCTTTTCTCTGCCGCTCGTGACGAACTGTCATCGCGACATTTTCTGATTCGTCTCGCGCGTGCATTTCGAGGGAACGAGGTTGGCATCACGCGTGCTCATGGCGCCGCACATGATCACGACCACTCTGTTGACCTTGTTGGCTGCAGGCGAAGTGTCCTCGTCGTCCGCGCCTGCGCCTGAACCAGAACCGAGAACCTGGGCCGTGCAGTTGTCCGTGACGAGCCCGTCGCTGGTCGGCGCGTCGTTCGCGCTCGGGCCAGGCGGCTCGGGTCTGCTCGGCGGCCTCGTGGGCGGAGTCGCCGGGCTTGGAAGCCTCGCCGGTCTCGGCGTCGGAGTCCTGCGTCCGGCGTTCGGCAACGAGCTCACCCTCGAGCGCGCGTTCGGCCCGTCGTGGAGCGGCATCGCGTCACTCTCGGTTTCGTATTCCGCGTCGGCGTTCAACTCGTTCGGAGGCGGCGGGATGCTCGGCGCGCGCTGGTACGCGAAGAGAACGTTCGACGGCTTCTTCGCCGGGCCGGAGTTGCTGTTTCAGGCCAGCGTCACGGATGTTCCCCCGGGCTTCGGCTTGTCGTCGCTCCGCTCGTACGCTGGCGGCGTGCGTGGGCGAGCGGGGTGGACGCAGCCGTTCGGTGAGCACTTCGTCGTGTCGGCGTCGGTCGGGCTCGGCGCGAATCTCGCGTGGGCGACGGCGCCGACGTCGCAGCAGACGCTCAACCTCACGCTCGACGCTGCGCTCGCCGCGGGGCTCGTCTTCTAGCTAGAGAGCCACCATGGCCAAGGCGAAGAAGAGCGACGATTCCATCCTCAGCACGTTGCAGGAGCGGTTCGAGAAGAACGCGAGTCGGCACGAAGGCGTGAAGTGGGAAGCCGTCGCGAAGAAGCTCGACGCTGCGAAGCTCGCGGCGGTGACCGAGATGGAGCGCACGGGCGGAGAGCCCGACGTCGTCGACTTGAACGGCGTGTTGGTTTTCTGCGACTGCGCGGCCGAGAGCCCGAAGGACCGTCGCAGCGTTTGCTACGACGGAGAGGCGCTGCGCTCGCGAAAGGAAAACAAGCCGAAGACGAGCGCGCTCGAGCTGGCGGCGAAGCTGGGCATCGAGGTGCTCGACGAGGCGCAATATGCGGCGCTCCAGAAGGTCGGCCCGTTCGACGAGAAGACGTCGAGCTGGCTGAAGACGCCGCCGGAAGTGCGCAAGCTCGGTGGAGCGCTCTTCGGTGACCACCGCTTCGGCCGCACGTTCACGTACCACAACGGCGCGGAGTCCTATTACGCGGCGCGCGGCTTTCGTGGCTTCGTGCGGCTGTGAGTCACGCGGCCCAGCCCGAGGCGAAACCGGCGTAGAGCGCGCCGGCGCACACGATTCCGTTGAGCAGCACGCCGAGCAACGCCAGCGGCCAGTTCTGCGGCTCGCGAGTGAGCGCGATGGCGCCGAGCACGAGCCCGACTGGGAACGCGAGCACCGCCACCAGGCCGAAGACCGGCAGGCAGGTGAAGAGCACTCCCAGGCCGAAGAAGATGAGGCTGACCAGCGCCAGACGGCCCGGTGGTGGTGCGGGGCGCTGCGCGCACGTCGTGCACAGCCGCTCGGCGCGGCACTGCTCGCAATAGAACGTGCCGCAGCGCTCGCAAGTGCCGGTGCTCGCCACCGCATGCGTCGCGCAGGTAGCAGTCACGCGCGAGCCAACGGTCCGGTGAGGTAGCGCTGCAGCGTGGGGCCGACGTTGGACACCAGCTCGGCGCGGCTCATCGCCACCACCGCGGGAAGCCGCAGGACGTAGCGCGCGATCGCCACGCCCATCAGATGACTCGCGACCAGACCCGCGCGCAGGCTGGCCGTCGTCTCGTCGCCCGAGAGCGCCTTCACCGCGGGGAGAATCTGCGTCGAGAACACGGCGCGTATCTTCTTCGCAGCCACCTCGGTCGTCACCGCCGCGCGCACGAGCGCGACGAAGCTGTCGTCGGCTTCCCACCGTTCGATGAAGTGCTCGAGCATCGTCGCTCCGGCCCGCGAGGCCGGCCCCGCGGGGAACGTGGTGAGCCGCAGGTCGAACTCCGCGGCCTCGGCGAACAGCTTCTCCTTGTTGCCGAAGTACCGCATCACCAGGGCGGGATCGATGCGGGCGTCCCCCGCAACAGCGCGAATCGTCGTGCGTTCGTAGCCCTCGGTAGCGAAGCGCTGTCGTGCCGCGTCGAGGATCGCCGCGCGCGTCGCCTCGGAGTCGCGCGCACGTTTTGCGGGAGGGCGGGTCATGTGGCGGTATTAAGTCAACAGCTGTTGACATGCAATTCGGAGCGGACGCATCATCAAGTCAACACCTGTTGACTTGGAGGTCGTATGCGGACCGCTTCGAAATGGTGGCTGTCTCTGGGAGTGCTGCTGGTCGGGTTGGCTCACATGCGCTGGGGCATCGGCGCGCTGGCGTTCGTCGCGCCCATTCCGTTCCTGGTGTTCTTGCGTGCGGCGCGTGGTGCTCGCGACTGGGCGTGGTTCGGCCTCGCGCTCTTTCTGGGCTACTGCGTGGCGATCGCGAAGATCATCACCGCGCCGATTCCCTTCTTGCTGGTGCCGGCTTTCGCGCTGCCCATCGCGGCTCTCGCGTTCTGTGCGTACTTCGCGTGGTCAATGACCCGGTCGTTCGCTCAGCGCTGGGTCGCTCCGCTGGTCTTCGCAGGCGCCACCGTCGTCACCGAAGCCGTGCAGCATCGCTTCACCGAGTTCGGCTCGTGGGGCACGGTCGCGTACACCCAGCTCGATGACTTGCCGTTGCTGCAGGTCTCGTCGCTGGTCGGCATGGCGGGCGTCAGCTTCCTGGTGAGCTGGGTCGCGGCGAGCCTCGAGTCGGCGCGCGCGGAGCGCGACCTTCGACCGGCCCTGGCTGCCTTCGGTCTGCTGCTGCTCGCGCTCGCGTTCGGTGTGCTGCGCCTGGGCTTCGCCACCACCGGGCCGACGGTGACGGTCGCGGCCATCGGCACCGACTCGACCATCGCCGGCTTTCCGTACCCGCCACCTGAAGAACTCGAGCGCATCAACGAGAGGCTCTTCGCCCGCACGGCCGAGGCCGCCACTCGTGGAGCGAAGCTCGTCGGTTGGACTGAGGCGGCCACCCTCGTGCCGCCGCGAGACGAAGCGGCGTTCATGCAGCGCCTGAGCGCGGCCGCGGCGTCGCACCACATCGAGCTCGTCGCCGCGTGGGTCGTGCCCGATGACGCGGCACTTCGATACGAGAACAAGCTGGCGTGGGTACGGCCCGACGGGTCGATCGCGCAGGTGTACCGCAAGCACCACCCGGTGCCCGGAGAGCCCGCGACGCCCGGGACCGAACCGCATTGGACGCTCGAGACCGCGGCGGGCAGGGCGAGCGCCGCCATCTGTTACGACTTCGACTTTCCAGCGCTCGCACGTGCCGAGGCTCAGCTCGGAGTCGATCTCGTCGTCGTGCCGAGCTCCGATTGGAAGGGCATCGACCCGCTACACACCCAGATGGCGTCGGTGCGCGCCATCGAGAACGGGTTCTCGCTGTTGCGACCCACGCGCTGGGGGTTGAGCGCGGGCTTCGATGCGTACGGGCGCGTGCGCGGTTGGCAGAGCAGCTTCGACGCCGCGCCGGGTGTCTTGTTGATCGAGCTGCCCGCGCGCGGAGTCGCGACGCTCTACACCGCCATCGGTGATGCGTTCGTGGGGGTGTGCGCCGTGCTGGTGTTGCTGGCGCTCTCGCGCCGACTGGTTCTCGCGTCGAGCCCTACTTCTTCTTCTTCTTCTCTCGATCGAGATCACTTCGGAGCGCCGCCACGGTCTCTTCGAGGCGACTGATGGTCAGCTTCTGCACCGCGACCTCGGCGCGCAGACGCACGACCTGGCGGTGTTCGGCCGGAGTGATCATCGGCCCGGTGGGCTTCCCCGTGTCATCGAGCGCCCCGCGCATCTTTTCGACCAGCTCGCCGAGTTCGTTGCGCGCATCGGCTTCTTGCTTGAGCAACGACTCGAGCATCTGGATGTACGACTCCTGCTCGGTGAACGCCTCATCGGCGTCGATCTGCTCGCTGGCGGCGCGGCTCTCGAGCTCGCGAACGCGGGCCTGAGCCTTCTCGAGTGCGTCGCGCAGCTCGCGGTCTTCGCTCATCGACGACCGAGCCACTCCTGAATCGGGCGGTAGCTGCGCTGACCGGCGGCCTGCGCCTCGAGCGCTCCCACGCCCATGCGCGCAGCTTCCATCGTCGTGAAGTACGAGACGCCTTTGGTCAGCGCCTCTCGACGAATGGTGTAGCTGTCGGCGATCTCCTTCTTCCCCGCCGTGGTGTTGATCACGAGCGTGATTTCCTTCTTCTGAATGAGATCGACCGCGTGCGGGCTGCCCTCGCGCACCTTGTTCACCTTGCGCGCGTCGATGCCCTTCTTCTGCAGGTACGCCAGCGTGCCTCCCGTGGCGACGATGCTGAAGCCCAGCGCGCGGAGACGCTTCGCGAGATCGACCAGACCCGGCTTGTCGTCGTCCTTCACGCTCGCGAACACCGTGCCGCCCTTGGGCAACTTGCTGCCGCTGGCGAGCTGCGACTTCGCGAACGCCGCGTACACCGAGCCGTCGAGCCCCATCACTTCGCCGGTCGACTTCATCTCCGGGCCGAGAATCACGTCGGTGTTGGTGAAGCGCGCGAAGGGGAACACGCTCTCCTTCACCGCGTAGTGCTTCATCTCAGGGTCGCTCTTCAGGCCCTGCTCCGCGAGCGACTGACCCGCCATGCACAGCGCCGCCACCTTCGCGATGGGCAGCCCCGTCGCCTTGGCGATGAACGGCACGGTGCGCGACGCGCGCGGGTTCACCTCGAGCACGAAGATGGCTTTGCCCTGCACCGCGAACTGCACGTTCATCAGACCGACGACGTTCAATTCAGCCGCGAGCGCGGCCGCGATGTCCTTGAGGCGCTCGATGACGTCGGGCGCGAGCGAGTGCGGAGGCATCACGCACGCCGCGTCGCCCGAGTGCACGCCGGCTTCTTCGACGTGCTCGAGCACTCCGCCGACGACCACCGCGCCGCTCTGATCACGCACCAGATCGAGATCGACCTCGGTCGCCGACTGCAGGAAGCGATCGATGAGCACCGGGTGATCAGGGGACGCCATCACCGCCTCGCGCATGTAGCGCTCGAGATCAGTGCGGTCGTAGACCACTTCCATCGCGCGGCCGCCGAGCACGTACGAGGGGCGCACCATCACCGGGTAGCCGATGACTTCCGCCACGCGGTACGCCTCGTCGGGAGAGCGCGCCACGCCGTTCGCCGGCTGACGCAGCTGCAGCGCGTTGACCAACTTCGCGAAGCGCTCGCGATCTTCGGCCTGATCAATCGCGTCGGGCGTCGTTCCCAGAATGGGAACACCCGCGGCCTCCAACGGCTTGCTGAGTTTCAACGGAGTCTGCCCGCCGAACTGCACGATGACGCCCAGCGGCTTCTCGCGGTGAATGATCTCGAGCACGTCTTCCATCGTGAGCGGCTCGAAGTAGAGGCGGTCCGACGTGTCGTAGTCGGTGCTCACCGTCTCGGGGTTGCAGTTGACCATGATGGTCTCGAACCCCGCCGCCCGCAGCGCGAACGCGGCGTGCACGCAGCAGTAGTCGAACTCGATGCCCTGGCCGATGCGAATGGGGCCGCTGCCGAGAATGACGATCTTCTTGCGGTTGGTCGGCGGCGCCTCGTCTTCTTCTTCGTACGTCGAATAGAGGTACGGCGTGTACGCCTCGAACTCCGCCGCGCAGGTGTCGACGCGTTTGTAGACCGGGCGAATGTTGCGCTTCCACCGCGTCTCGCGAACGTTCGCTTCGGTGGTGTTCAACGCCGAGGCGAGCTGCGCGTCGGAAAAGCCGCGCGCCTTGTACTGCTTCAACTCGAAGTCGCTCACCTTCTCGAGCGAGCCCTTCGCCGCGACCTCGTTGAGCTCCTTCACCAGCGCTTCGAGCTGACGCAGGAACCACGGGTCCATCGCGGTGAGCGCCTGCACCTGCTCGACGGTCATGCCGACCTGGAACGCCTCCATCACCACCCACGGACGCTCGGGCGTCGGCACGCGGAGCAGTTCTTCACGCTCGGCCGCGCTGCGCTTCTTCGACTCTTCCTTCGTGGGAATCGGCAGGCGGCCCTGCTCGAGCGAGCGGAACGCTTTCAGATACGACTCGCGGAACGTGCGGCCGATGGCCATCACTTCACCGACCGAGCGCATCATGGTGCCGAGCGTGCGGGGCGAACGCGGGAACTTCTCGAAGTTGAACTTGGGAACCTTCACCACCACGTAGTCGATGGTCGGCTCGAACGACGCCGGCGTGTCGCGCGTGATGTCGTTCTTGAGTTCGTCGAGCGTGTACCCAATCGCCAACTTCGCGGCGATCTTCGCGATGGGGTAGCCGGTCGCCTTCGACGCGAGCGCCGACGAACGCGACACGCGCGGGTTCATCTCGATGACGACCATGCGGCCGTCTTTGGGGTTCACGCCGAACTGCACGTTCGAACCGCCGGTGTCGACGCCGATCTCCCGCATGATGGCGAGCGACGCATCGCGCATGCGCTCGTACTCTTTGTCGGTGAGCGTCTGCGCCGGAGCGACCGTGATGCTGTCGCCGGTGTGCACGCCCATCGGGTCGAGGTTCTCGATGCTGCACACGATGATGCAGTTGTCTTTGCTGTCGCGAACGACCTCGAGCTCATATTCCTTCCAGCCGAGCACCGACTCGTCGATCTGCACCTGACTCACCGGCGACGCGGCGAGACCCGCGCTGCAGATCTGCTCGAACTGTTCGGCGTCGAACGCCACGCCGCCGCCGGTGCCACCGAGCGTGAACGAGGGGCGAATGATGCTCGGGAAACCGAACTGCTTCACCAGCGCGCGCGCTTCTTCCATCGTCGTCGCGATGCCGGCGCGCGGGAGCTCGAGGCCGATCTTCTCCATCGCCTCTTTGAAGAGCTTGCGATCTTCGGCCTTGTTGATGGCTTCCAGCGACGCGCCGATCAGCCGCACTCCGTATTTCTTCAAGATGCCTTGCTCGGCGAGCGCCTTGGCGAGGTTGAGCGCGGTCTGTCCACCCATCGTCGGGAGCAGGGAATCGGGCTTCTCGAGCTGAATGATCCGCTCCGCTGCTTCGACCGTGATGGGCTCGATGTACGTGCGGTGCGCGAACTCCGGGTCGGTCATGATCGTCGCCGGGTTCGAATTCAGCAGGACGACTTCGATGCCTTCTTCCTTGAGCGCCTTGATGGCCTGCGTTCCGGAATAATCGAACTCGCAAGCCTGACCGATGATGATGGGGCCGGAGCCGATGAGCAGGACCTTCTTGATTTCCTGGCGACGAGGCATGGCGCGCCTCTAGCCCAATCGCCGTCGAAAGGGAGCGTTGTGCGTCCGTCCAAATTGGCTGTGACTTTGATGTTGCTGAGCCTCTCCGCGCTCGCTGCCGAACCGCCTCGTGGGAAGAAATTCTGGCTCGATTTGAAGGACGCGAAGTTCACGTTGCCCGCGGGCACGAAGCGCGCCGACGTGCTCAAGGACGCCATCGCGCTGCTCGACAACGAAGACCCGGTGCTGCGCGACGAGGTCGGCTACGGCCTCGCGCTGCAGTGGGTCTACAAGGAGCAGGCGCTGAGCGCCGAAGAGCAGCTCGCGTTCACGCGCGCGTTGGTGACGCGGCTCGGTGAAATCAAGAAGCCGGTGCTCGGGCGTTCGTTCGCGGCGTTGAGTTTGTCGATGGTCGCGGGCGCAGAGGTGAAGCAGCCCAAGCTCGATGCCGACACGTGGAGAGACATCGTGCGCGCGGCGTGCGTCGAGCTCGAAGTCGAGAGCGACTTGCGCGGCTACGACGCGAAGCTCGGGTGGATTCATGCGACCGCGCACACTGCTGACTTGCTGAAATTTCTCGCGCGCGATTCGCGGCTCGTCCCCGCGCAGCAGGCCGCCATCGTGTACGCCATCGGCAAACGTCTCGAGCGCGGCGACGTGTTCGCGTGGGGTGAAGACGAGCGGCTCGCGGCGGTCGTGCGTTCACTCGCGCTGCGAAAGGACGTCGACGTGAAGGCCTTCGAGCCGTGGGTCATCGGGCTCGGCGTGCGGTGGAAGAAGCTGTGGGAGAACCCGAAGCTCGATGCCGCTGAATTCGCGCGGCTCAATTCGACCAAGCAGGTGCTGCGCGCGGTGCTGGTGACGTTGCCGCCCGAGAACCCGGTGATGAAGCGGCTCGAGACGGTGCTCGGGGAGATGATGTGATGTTCGCGCTGCTCGTCGCGATGTCGCTCGCTGCGCCTCCGCCCCCGCCGCTGCCGGTGCCGCTCGAGGCGCTGCAGTGCAAGACGCGCAAGTGCAAGGTGTCGAAGGAGAAGTCTGGCGTGTGGAAGGTCACGCTGCCTGCGGTGAAGGAAGTCAACGGCAGCACGTGTCGCGAGCCGCCCGAGGAGTGGTGGTTCGTCGGTGCCGACGGCGCGGGACAGCTGCTGCTCTCGGTCTGCAACGACGGCTACGGCGCGAGCGGTGTCGGAGAAGACGACATCAACATCGACGCGACGACGTTCAAGCACTCGCGCTACGGCGGCTCGGCGTGGCGGTGGACGTCGGACACGACGCTCGGCCTGAGTCCGCTCCGCGTCGTCTCGGAACACTCGCAGAGCTTTCACGCGACGATGCCGAACTTCACGAGCGAGACGTCGTGGAATTGGGACGCGTTTTCCGGCGAGTCGAGCGCTGACGTTCCTCCGTGCAACGAGCAGGGTGAGCCGAACACCGAGGCCGACCCGGTCACGTTCAAGGCGAGGTTGATTCCCTCGGTGCAGACGCCCGCAGCGTTTCTCTCAGGTGGTTGGAAGGCGACTTCGCTCGGAACGTGCAGCGCGCCCGCGAGCTTCGTCACGTTCGGAAAGCAGACGGGTGCGAACGACGCGTCGTTGAAGGCGGTGCTCAGTGGCAACGAGTTGTTCGTCGAGGTGCGTGACGACGTGTTCGTCGAGACGGCGGCGAAGTGGACTCTGGCTGATCACGTCGAGCTGTGGCTTGCGAACGAGTCCGACCCGTGGAGTGCGTGCGCGACGAAGAAGGCCGGAGAGCAATGGGGCCTTGCGCTCGATGGCTCGGTGAACGCGGGCTTTGGCTCTCCGAAGCCGCTGAAGGTCGAGGTGGCGAAGAGCGAAGGCGTGGTGCGCTTTCACGTCACGCTGCTCGCGGCTCCGAATCAGATCTCGGTCGTGTATTCGGACACCGACGACGGGAAGAAACAGAAGGCGTTGCTGGCGACGAGCGCGCTGAAGTTCGCGGCGGTGTCGAGCTTCGGCGCGACGCGCAACGTGCAGCCGCGTGATGCGGTGTGCGAAGTGGTCGACGGGGCGTTGGCGCCGAAACGCACGCGCGTGTTCGACGCGAAGACTGCGGTCATCGAATGACCGCACCTCCCTCTCCCCCGCAGGGGAGAGGGTCGGGGAGAGGGCCCAGAGCGCCTTTCTCCGCGGGCGAGCGCTGAGGTAGATGCGCGCAGTGCGATTGCGTTCACATTTCTGGCTCGTGCTCCTGCTGTTTGTCGCGGCATGCGGAGGCACGGTGCCGGCGCCTGCCATGGATGCGGGCGTCGGCCCAGTGAGCGGCGATGACGCCGGAGCGACGGACGCCGGAACGATCACCGACGCCGGAACGACCGACGCTGGAACGACCGACGCGGGAATGATCACCGACGCGGGAATGATCACCGACGCGGGAATGATCACCGACGCGGGAATGATCACCGACGCCGGCACGAGCACAGACGCCGGCTTCACGATCGACGGCATCGTCTTCGTCCACGGCATCAACGGCTCGAAGAACGACTGGACGCCGATGATCAACCGCTTCCTCGCCGACGGCTGGCCGATGAACCGCCTCGTCGCGAACACGTACCAGGACCCGCGCTTCGGCTGTAACGACAGCAACGCGACGCAGCTGCAGACCTGGGTGAACCAACTCCACGCGGCCGGAGCGCAACACGTCGCCGTCGTCGCGCACAGCATGGGCGGCCTGAGCTCGCGCTATTACTTGAAGGACCTGATGGGCACCGCCGACGTCGAGGTGTTCACCACGCTCGGCACGATGCACCACGGCCTCTCGACGCCGTGCCTCAACCCGCTCCCGGTCTGCGTGTGGCAGCAGCTCTGTCAGTCGGGAATGTTCATCGCCGATCTCAACGCGCCGCCCGCGACTCCCGGCCCGACGAAGTGGACGAGCATCTACTCGGACAGCGACGACACCGTCCCAATGACGAGCTCGCAGCTCACCGGAGCGACCAACATCCTCGTGCCCGGTCTCGAGCACGACGGGCCGAACGGACTTCAGAGCTCACCCGTCGTGTACCAGCACGTGCTCGACACCTTGCGCTGAGAGCCGTCACTTCTCGGGAACCATTCCCTTCGCGCGCATCCACTGCAGCGTCGCGAAGAAGCTCGGCGCCGTGCCCTGGACCATCTTCGGCGACTCGTCGTACTTCCAGTCGTCGTTGGGCTTGATGTCTTTCACCTTGTCGACCAGCGCCTCGAGCTCGTCGGTGCTGAACTTCGCCAGGTGCTTCATCAACTCGGGAGTCGACACGCCCACCTTCGCGGCGACCTGATTGAGGAAGGTGCCGATGTTCCGGCGATCGCTGCGCACGACGTCGCTGAAGGCCTCGGCGACGTTGGGCGGCAGACCGCCCGCCGAGAGGAACGCCTTCGCGTCGGCTTCGTCGGCAGCCTCGGCTTCCGCCGCCGGGTCGCTGCCCCACAACTTCTTCACCACGACGGACCCGAGCGTCAGCGCCGCTCCCGCCGCCACGCCCGCGGGGCCACCGAGCATCAGCAGCCCACCCACGGCTGACATGCTCCCGGCCACGCCATCACCGATGTTGCCCTCGGCGAACGACTTCACCGCGCCGAAACCTTCGAGCAGCGAACCCGCCGCGCCGAGCACCTTGCCTGCGATCGCCGCGCCCTTGCCGAGGCCCTTGAGCGAGTCGGCCTTGGTGAACGCTTCGATGACGTACTCGGTGGTCGACGCCGCGTACGCGCCCGTGCCGACGACGGTCTGCATCTTCTCGTGCAGCGACTTGTCTCCGAAGTCCTTCCAACCCGCGATGGTGCCCGGGAGGCTGAGCACCACGCCGAGTCCCTTGAGCGCCTTCGCGTTCTTCGGTGACGCATTCTTCAGCGCGTCGTCGAGCTTCAGGTGCGACGCCGCGTTGGTCGGGTCGAACTGCTTCATCGCCGCCGAGACGCTGGCCGCGCCGCGCAGGTCGAGGTCGAGCAGCCCGCGGTTGGCGACCAGGAAGCGGCTCATGTCGAGCTTCTGCATCGCGCCTCCCGACAGCGCGAGGCTCGCCGCGGCCTTGGTCACGATGCCCGCCACGTCGCCCTTCGCGCCGAGCAGCGTCTTGCTGTCCGACGCCCACGCGCCGACCTTCTCGAGCCAGTTCGGGTTGCCGAGCACCTGCTGCTTGAGTTGCTCCTTCACTTCTTTCTGCCCGGCGCGCGTCTCGAGAATCTTCGGGAGGTCTCCCTTGAGTTCGTTCTTCGCCTCCTGCAGCGCGGGGTCGTTGGGCAGCGAGTCGAGCTGACGCACCAGCGTGAGCGACGCATTCGCGGCGCCGTCGAGCGCGTCGAACTCCGAGGCGTGGCGCTCCTTGAAGGTCGCGATGGCCTTGTCGAGCTGCTGCGGCGTCATCGTGTCCTTGAAGCCGTAGACGAGGCGCGCGAGGTCGGCCTGCGCGTCGTCGACCACTTCGCGCTTCTTCTTGAAGTCCGCGCGAATGTCTCCGATGGCCTTGGCCACGTTGCCGGAGAGCGCCTTCGCTGCGTCCATCTTCCCGAGCGACTTCAGCTCGGTCATCAGCGGCGCGACCAGCTCGATGCCCTTGCCGTCTTTGATGGCCTTGCGCAGCTCGGTGGTGAAGCCCGCCTTGCCTCCGTTGCCCGAGCGTCCGGCTTCGTAGAGCTCCGAGGGCGACACTTCGATCTTCGCGGCGAGCGCCTTGATCAACACCGGTCGCAGCGACGGGTCGGCGGACTTCACGGCGTCGGCGTAGGCGCGCAGCGCGGCCGAGCCTGCGCCTCCACCGGCGGCGACACGCGCGGCGATGAGGTCGAGCTCGGCGCGGGCACCTTCGATGATTTGCTTCTGCATCGCCGGAGTCGCGTTCTTCAGCTTCTCAGCGAGCACCTGTGCGCCCTGCGCCGTGCTCGCGGCGTTCTTCACCGCGGTGACGACCTCTCCGCCGCCCTTCTTCAGCGAGCCAGCAGACGGTTCACCACCAATGACCTCGGCGTAGCGCCCGGGGTCCATCGTCGCGAGCTGGCCCATCGACTCGAAGCCGTCGACGAGCGGAAACGGAAGCACGCTCGACCCGAGCTCCTTCGCGAGCGAGTTCGCGTCGCGCTGCGCGGCGAATGCTTCCGACTGGAAGCGCATGTTGCTCGTCTCGAGGTGACGCACCTTCACGTCGGCGTCGAACGCCTTCTCCTTCACTGCGTGCAGCGCGCCCTCTGCGTCCTTCAACTGCTTCACGAGTGCGGGGCGCGCGGCCGCGGGTGCTTTCTCGAGCTGCGCCTTGAGTTCGGCCACCTTCGCCGCGGCGCTCTTCACTTGCGGCTCGAACTCTTTGACCGCCTGTTTGGCCTTCGTGACTTCAGCAGCGTGGGCCTTCGACGCGGCGAGCTTCTCGCGACCGAGCTCCATCGCCTTCGCGTATGCAGCGGTCTTCGGGGTGGCTGTCATGCACTGCGGGTTTGCACCGCACACGCCACGCACCCGCACACGCAAAACAGGCTGCTTGGGGCAAATGACCTGCAGGCTCGAGCCGACACCCGCTGTTCGGACAAACCAACAGGACGTCACGTGACGGTGAAAGCCATCGGGGTGTCGGCTCGACCCGACAGTTCGCCAGCGCTTCTCCGAGCGAGAGCACCTGGCGCGCCGATTGCTTCCCTCGCGCGCGATGCGATTCATTCTCTGCGCGGTGCTCTGCTGCGCCTCGGCGTGCTCCGACCCGGTGTTGCGTCGAGCCGACTCGTTCCTCGTCGCGAGCCCGACCGAGATCGACTTCGGAGTCGTCGCCGTCGGCAGCGCTCGCCGGCTCACACTCACGCTCGATGGCAACGCGACGGTCTCCGCAGCGACGAGTGCTCCGTTCTTCGTCGCCGCTGATCAACTCACCGCGCCTGCGACGCTCGAGGTGTCGTTCGCACCCGACAGCTCGGGTCCATTCGAAGGAAACGTGCTGCTGGGCGACTCGCTCGTCGTTCCTCTACGCGGAGTCGCCATCACGCGCGAGAGCTGCACCTCGAGCGAGCCGTGCATCGATTCGACGTGGAGCGAGACCGAGGCGCGCTGCGTGCTCACGCCTCGCGAAGAAGGCGCGGCCTGCACGACAGCGTGCATCGCGAACGGCCGCTGCGTCGCAGGAACCTGCGCTGGAGAATTCGCGCGCTGTGACGACTCCGACGCGTGCACCACCGACGCGTGCGACGACTCTCGCGGAGGCTGCGTGCACTCATCGACGAGCTGCGCGAGCGCCGACCCGTGTCAGGCGCCGCGGTGCGACCCGACGCTCGGTTGCGTCACGTCGCAGGTCGATGACGGAACTTCATGCGGCGAACGCGATTGCTCGACCGCGCACGTCTGCATCGCGGGCGCGTGCGTGGTGCGCAGCGTTCCTGACGGGACGAGCTGTGGCCTCGCGTCGTACTGCCAGGCTGCCGGCACCTGCTCGAGCGGAACCTGCGTGCAGCCACCGGCGCGCGAGCTGCAACTCGCGTGGCGTTACCGCACCACGCAGTACCTCGACTTCCCCGCACTCGCCGACGACGCCTTCAACTTCTTCTGGTTCGAGTGCGTGCAGAACATCAACTGCGAGCTCGTCTCTGCGGACATGAACGGTGCCATTCGCTACCGCACGCCGATTGGCTTCAGTCGTTTCTCGACGCAATGGCGCAGACCACGCGAGGCGCTGCTCGTCGGAGCGCTCCTCGTGTTTGGCGACGAAGGAGTGCTCGAAGCACGTCGCCACGTCGATGGCTCGCTGGTGTGGCGCACCGTGCTCCCGCCGCGCGTGGTCGCCGGAATTTCCGAGACACGCAGCCTCGACAGCATCGCGAGCGACGGGCTCGACGCGCTCTACGTCGCCGGCGCCTTCCAGCAGGACGGACTCGGCGGTGACTACGAGGTCGTCTTCTCGCGCCTCAATCTGCAGACCGGCGCGCTCGAGTGGGACCAGCTCACCGGGCCGTCGCCGCTCAGCACTGCGTCCATCTCCGCACCGAGCGTGGTGGTCGACGCGAGCGGACAGCCGGTCGTTTCCGGCCAGTACCGCGGCGGTTACGGCAGAACGCGCGGGCTCACCCCACAGGGCGACGAGCGCTGGTCGACGAGCTACGGCCCCATCGCGCTCGGGAGCGTCATCGGCTCGCGCATCTTCCACTCGAACAACGGCTGGTTCGACGCGCAGGGCGCGGCGCATCCCATTCCGCGGTTTCAGAATTCAATTCTCTCGGGAGCGCTCGACACCAACGACGGCGTGGTGCTCGTCGGCCTCAACCACCCGCGCGTCGAGTTGGAGAACGAGCGGGACGGTTGGCAGAAGGTGCCGCTGCTCGACTTCGGTTCGTGGCCGCCGTGGGTGACGCCTCCGCGGCTCAACGCGCGCGGAGAAGTGAGCTTCATCTTTCATCGCAGCCCGTCGCCGAAGCTCTACGACTTCAGTCCGCGCGGCGCGCCGATCGCCGTGTGTCCGTTCAGCATTCCCAACGCGACCATCGACACGCAGTCGCCGGTGCTCGAACTGCCGGGCCTGGTGGTGATGACTGATTCGACGCGGAAGAACCTCTGGGCGTGGCGACGCTGATCAGCGCAGCAGTGGCCACAGCTTCGACTCGACCTCGGCCGACTGCAGCACGCCCATGTGATTCGTATCGAAGCCGATGATCTGCACCGCCTGGTCCTGCGCCCAGCGCGTGAGCTGGCTCTCCACCGTCACCACGCCGTCGTTGTTCTCGTCGTAGCGGCTCACGCGGCCGCCGACTCCGAAGAACAAATAGAACGGCACGCCGCGCGGCTGTGGTTGCGGCAGCGAGCGCAGGAATTTGCTGCCCGGCGCGATGTCGATCCAGCTCGGCACGGCTTCGGGTGCGCGCTCGATGGCCGTCGCGGCGCTCGGGTGGCCGCCCCACGGCGTGTCGAGCGTGACGAGACCGGCGATGAGTGAGCTCTGGTTCTTCTCGCTGAGCTGCTGAATCGCCGAGCGCGCGATGAGGCCGCCCATGGAGTGCGCGACGATGAAGATGCGATCGACGCCGTAGGTCTCCTTCGCGCGTAGCAGCAGCTGCGCGAGGATCTGCGCGAGCACCGGGAGTCGGATGCCGCTCGGGTAGTACGCCACCCACGGCTCGAACTTCGTGCGATCGAGGTGCTCGAGCATCTTCTCGAAGTTTCGTGGGCTGCCGTTGATGCCGTGAATGAAGAGGACTGGCAGGCGCCCGGCCTGGTGCGGCTCGAGAAAGTGAATGCCGTGGTCGCCGCGCTTCGTCGCGCGCAGCGGCGTCCACATGCCTTCGCTCACGCGCTCTTCGTCGTAGCGCGGGTCGGTGAGGGGAACGACCTCGCCGACGGTGCCGCCGATGGAGCTCTTCACGTGACGCAGATCGAGCGTGACGGGGAGGAGCACGCTGCGCTCGAGCTTCAGTGGCGCGAGCTCGACCGCGGCTTTCCCGAGTGACTCGAGAGACGCGAGACGCATGAAGCCGCAGGGCTCGCCCGGGTCGTAGATGGAGTCACCGTCGAGATCTTGAAACGCGGCGACGTCGTTCTCTTCGCCGAGTCGCACCACGAGATCGAACTCCGGTGTCGTCGGGAGAAGCCGCTGAATCGCGCGCTTCTTCTGGCCGACGAGGTGCACCACGTACATCGGCGCTTCGGCATCGAGCTCTCCGTCGAGCGCGCCGAGCACCCACGCGGCTTTGTTGATGCGATCGACTTCGCCTTTGAGTTTTACGAACGCGCAGCTACTCGTCAGGGGCAGAAGGAGGAGTAGCAACAGCGGGCGATGCATTGGCCGACCATAGCGCCTGGTTGACCCTCACCCCGACCCTCTCCCTCGCGGGAGAGGGGGACCTTGCGAAGAAGAGGGGGTCGACCGGCTGCTGCGAGATTTCGAGCTGGTAGTGGAGATGCGGGCCCGTGCTTCGACCGGTGTTGCCGGAGATCGACACGAAGTCGCCCGCCGACACGCGCTGGCCTTCGACCACCAGCACGCGCGAGTTGTGGAGGTACGCGGTGGTGACTCCGTGACCGTGGTCGATGACGCAGTAGCGGCCGTTCACCTTCGTTTCGCCCGCGCGAATCACGACGCCCGGACCCGTCGCGATGATCGGCGTGCCGAGCGGAACCGAGAGATCGATGCCGGTGTGCAGTCGCTCTCCGCCGAGGATGGGGTGGTTGCGCATGCCGAAGGGCGAGGTGACTTCGGTCAAGTCGGGCACCGGCCAGCCGAGGGAAAACGCCGTCGCCAACGTGAGCGAGAGCGTCGCGCCTTCGGTGCGTGGACCGCCGAAGAGCAGCGCGACTGCGTCTTCATCGCTCGTGCTCTGTGCGCGAATTCGATTCACGAGTGACGACATCGCTGCCGGTGAATCAGGAATCGGAAGTTTGAACGCGCTCCGCGGCTGCGTGTTGAACGCGACCCACACGCCCTTCGCGAGCGGAGTGCCGACTGCGGGCGCGATGATCTTCGCCTTCTCGGCGTGCGGCCACGGCTTCCATTCTCCGGTGTCGAAGTCGGCGTTCTTGCCGACCCACGCGACCCAGTCGTTTTCCTTCGAGCGTGCCGGCGGCGGCGTCTTCTTCGGAGCGGGCGGGAGCGGCTTGCCGGTGGCGGTGGTGCCTCCGAGCTGGGCGAGCCATTCCTTCTCGTCGATGTCGGGAACGATGGAGCCCTGCTCGACGGTGAAGTGGATGTTCTCGCAGCGACCGGCGGCGGCGGTGAGAATCGCTGAGCGAGAGCTCGAGCATCGTGCCGCGCGTCAGGGCCGACGTGACGTTGAGGTTCTCGTTGCTCCACTTTTGTTCGAGCACGAGATCGTGACCGGAG
Source organism: Archangium sp. (assembly GCA_047600485.1). GTDB lineage: Bacteria > Myxococcota > Myxococcia > Myxococcales > Myxococcaceae > Archangium_A. The sequence goes on along the minus strand of JASGKS010000001.1, from coordinate 5,994,544 downwards.
ACGAAGAACGCCTTCTCCTTCTCGAGCTTCGGGCCGACCTTCAGCTTCGCCTGGCCGACGATGACCGCGTCGGTGTCGGCGATTCGCACGCGCAGAAATTCGCCCCAGCGAGAGGCGAGGGCGGGGCGGCGGATGGTGATGTCTGCGCAGGTGGGCGTGGCTTCTTTGGTCAGCGAGGCCGGGCCGTCGATGAGTTGGCCGTGCGTCGCGGTCGCGCAACCGGTCGAGACGACGAGGAGGAACAGCGCCGCAGCGCGAAGCACGCGCAGCAGACGGCAGATCATCGTGAAAATTCCCTCTCCCTGCGCAGCGGGGAGAGGGTCAGGGTGAGGGGCCAATCTCGCGGTGCCAAGGATGAGAGCTGTGCCTGATCAGCCCCTCACCCCGTCAGGGGCGGAGTTGGTCCCAGACGTTGCACTCCGCCTCGCGGATTCCGTTCTGCGCCATCGGCGTGGGCGAGATGATCATCAGCTGATCATTCCCCGTCGAGCGCGGCCACGGCGTGCGGCCCTGACCATTCACGTCACCCGTGCGCGCGAGGCTGCTCCACGACGCGCCGGTGTAGTCGATGACGAAGCGATCTCCGACCGTCGCCTGCGCCGCGAGCGGACTGCGTTCGAGCGCGCGGAACACGTAGAACAACTCCACGCCGTGGAACGCGCCGAGGTACGTGCCCTGCGCTCCCGGCAGGTGGTGATCGAAGAAGTAGCGGAACGTCGGCTGGAACGGGCTCACCGCGCGAGCGAGCCGTCGCGCATTGCATGTGAACTGCGAATCGGTCGCCGCCGCGATGTAGCTGCGCCGCGCTTCCATGTTCGTCATGCCCGGCGGGTACAGCGCGAGCAGCTGCGACTTGAGCGGCTCCTGAAAGCGATCGAACAGCGCGCTCACCATCGCCGGAGTCACCACCGTCGGTGACGTGATGCTCGCCTCGTCTGCGTTCGAGCCCACCAGCGTCGGCACCCGATTGCCACGACCGGCACGAAGCGCCTCGAGTGGATGTTCGACGAGCGTGACGCCATCGATGGTCGCTCCCCACAGTGGCGTGACGAAGCCTTCCGAGAAAATCGGGTCGAGCCCCTGCATCAACACGCCCGCGTCGACGCTGCGCAGACACGCCGCTTCGTCGCTCGCACCCAGACAGCCGGCACGCATCACGAAGGGCTCGGCCTGCGTGAATCGATTGGCAGTCGTGTCGGCGATGCACGCGCCCGACTCCACACCCGCTGCCGCGAACAAGCCGGCCGCTCCCGGTGACGCGAGCTGCGAACACGTATCGAGCGCTCCAGCCGATTCGCCGAACACCATCACGTGCGTCGGGTCGCCACCGAACGCCGCAATGTTGTCGCGCACCCAGCGCAGCGCGGCCTGTTGATCGAGCAGCCCATAGTTGCCGACGCCGGCATCGTTCTGCAGCGACGCGCGCGCCATGAAGCCGAGCGGCCCGAGGCGATACTGCGTGGTCACCACCACCGCGTCTTCGTGACCTGCGAGCGCGCCGCCTTCGTACAGCACGACGCCTCCGCGATTTCCCGACGTCGAGCCGCTCTGATTTCCGCCGCCGTGAATGAAGAACAACACCGGCTTTGCACTCGCGCCTGCGTCCGCCGGCGACCACACGTTGAGCGTCAGACAATCTTCCTGGCCGACGAGCTCGCTGCCGCCGTCGTCGAGAAAGTTCACCTGCGTGCACATCGCTCCGAAGGTCCCGGCGTCTCGCACGCCCGACCAGCACGTCGGCTCAGGAGCACGGAAGCGCAGCTCACCCACCGGCGGTTCAGCGAACGGAATTCCGCGGAAGGCCCACACGCTGTTCTCGAGCACGCCGCGCACGGTGCCAGTGGCGGTGGTGATGACTCCTGCTTCGGTCGACGCAGGAATGTCACAACGCCCCGCGTCCACCACGACTCCCGCATCTTCAGCACCGCCGTCTTCGACGACGCCCGCGTCATCACCAGGCGCCGGAGGCAATGTGCTGCAACCAGCGAAAACCACGACCACTGCGAGCGAGGAGAGCGATTTCACGCAGGCACAACACGCGCGGCTTTCGAAAGTTGCGGGCGTTTTCGCGGAGCGAGCGCGAGCGGGAACTCTTCATTCACCTGCGCTTTGCCCCACATCTCTTGAACGCTGGGGCCGTTTTCCGTGCGCGCTTCTTTGAACAACCAGTTGGCGATTTCGAAGAACCAGACGCCGCGACCGATGCGGTAGTACCAGCGCTGCGCGTCGCGAATCTTCTGGTCGTGATGGAAGAGGCGCCCCCACGCCGTCGGCCGCAGCTGCATGCCGACCTCCATCGCCTTCACGAAGGCGAGCACCATCCACGGCTTCAGGTGCTTCGTCGCCAGCACCTGGTGCTTGTAGTCCCACCGGCGTTGGTCGGTTTGAATCACGCGGCGGTCCTTCGCTTCCTCGAAGAAACCGGTCCACCGATGTGGAGTGACGTAGAGCAGCTGCACCTGATCAGGATCAGCGGTGAGCAACTGGCGGAAGCCGCGCCAGTAGTCGCGCGCCGTCTCTTCTTCGAAGCCGACCACCCACGTTGCCAGAGAGAGGATGTCGTTCTTCCGCAGCAGCCGAATCGCTTCCATGTCGACCGCGGTGGTCGAGCCCTTCTTGATCTTCTGCAGCGTCGCCTCGTCGGTGCTCTCGGTGCCGAGCAGGAAGCGCGAGACGCCGGCCTTCTTGTAGAGATGCAGCAGATCCGCGTCGCGCACGATGTCGCCCGCGCGCGTGGAGCCGACGATTTCGACGTCGACGTTCTCGGCGATCATCGCCTCGCAGAATTCCTTCCACGCCTTGCGCTGTGAGGTCGGGTTCTCGTCGGCGAGGTTGACGATCTCGATGCCGTGTTCGCGCACCAGTCTCGCGATTTCAGCAGCGAACTTCCGAGGGTCGCGATGACGCCACCGCGTCCAGAAGCCGCGCTGGCCGCAGTAGTTGCACAGATGCGGGCAGCCTCGGGAGAACTGCATCACCACCGCGCGCTTCTTCCCCCAGTAGCGGTAGCGATCGAAGTCGATCAACTCCCAGCCGATGCGGTGCGCGTCGAGGTCGCTGATCATCTCCGCGTCGCGCGTGACGAACGGAACACCGAGCCGGCGAAACGCGATGCCGCGCACGTCGAGCAGCGGCGTGCCCTTCTCGAGCGCCGCCATCAACGCGACCGCGGTGACTTCTCCTTCGCCGCGCACGATGGCGTCGACCTGCGGCTCTTCGTTCAGCACTTCCTTCCAGTGGTACGTCGGAAACACGCCGCCGTAGACGAGGTGCGCGTTCGGCAGCCGCTCGCGAATTCGTCGCGTGAGCAGCGCGACGGTCGGATGCGCCGAGGTCGAGCCGGTGTGGCCGATGAGCACTGCGTCGGGCGCGCGCTTCACGACTTCCTCGATGATCTCAGGCAGCGGCTGATCGATGCGGTCAGCGTCGTGCAGCGAGACGTCGTGCCCGGCGTCGATCAACGGACCACCGATCGAGAGCAACCCGAACGGCGGCAGGTGATCTTCGGGAACGCAACGGCTGCCAATCGCGGTGTGCGGAGGATTCAGGAGCAGGATGCGCATGTCCTTCAACGTACGGCTGCGAAGCGCGCGCGCTTTCCGCCGTGCAAACGAGCGGTCGAAAGCCACCGGCGAACGGTCACCAGTCATTCTGAATGTTTTGACCGAACGGTCACATTCGATGCGTGGCTCCAGAGTTAAGAGGCGAGCCATGCGATGGCTTGCGCTGTTGATGGTCGTGACGAGCTGCACTCCGCCGTCGGCGCCGCCGGTCACTCCGAGTGATGACCCCAACGACTGGCCCATCGACACCACGCAGACCTGGACGCCGAAGCTGGGCGAGCCGCGCTTCGTGGTGCCGCAGCGTGGACTGCCGGTGACTCCGCAGCTGGCGTCGAACAACAACGCCGACATCTTGCTGCACGAAGGCCGGCTCTATTTCGCGTGGCGCACCAACGAGACGCACTTCGCGGGAACGCAGACGCGGCTGCATCTGATGTCATCGGCAGATCTCGGCCAGACGTGGACCTTCGAGCACACCATCTATCTGGCGACCGACATGCGCGAGCCGTTGTTCCTGTCGATCGGCGGGCGGCTGTTCTTCCACTGGTTCGAAGCGGGGACTGATCGCTTCTCGTTCGAGCCGAAGCACCAGTGGCGCATCGAGCGCAAAGCCGACGGCACGTGGACCGAGCCCGAAGCGTTCGGGCCGGACCTCGAGATCACCTGGACCATCAAGAAGCGCGGCGGCGTCGCGTGGCGCACTTCGTACATCGGCAACCACTACCGCCTCGGCCAGCCGACCGAGATCGCCGCGTCGTTCACGAAATCGACCGACGGCCTCACGTGGTCGCCGGTGAAGGGTGACGGCGTCGTGTACCGCGGAGGCGTCTCGGAAATTGCGTTCGAGTTCGCCGCAGACGGCACGCTGTGGGCGGTGACACGCAACGAAGACGGTGACGCCACGGGCTTCGGCTCGCACGTGTGCACCGCGCCGGCAGATGATCTCGGAAATTGGACGTGCAGCGCGCACTCCGACCCCGAGCGCTACGACTCACCGAAGATGCTGCGGCACGGCGACGATCTCTATCTCGTCGCGCGGCGCGACGTCGGTGGCCCGTTCGATCAAGGCCGCACCGAGCTGTCGTTCGCTGATCAGCAGCTGCAGTACCTCGCGGGCTACAGCGGCCGCGCCAAGCGCACGGCGCTCTACAAGATCGACACGGTGCAGAAGAAGGTGGTCCACGTGTTCGATCTCCCCAGCGCGGGAGACACGGCGTTCCCGTCGATCGTGCGGCTCGACGCGCACACGTTCCTGATCAGCAACTACACCTCGCCGCTCGACGGAGATTTGGACCGCAGCTGGTGGAACGGCCAGAACGCTCCCGAGGGAACGAAGATCTACTTCGTCGAGCTGACCTTCGAGGCGAACTAGCTCAGTCGTAGTCGTACGTGATGTTGAGGTACGGGTCGTTCGCGGTCGCCTGATTGAACGTGCCGAACGAGCAGTAGTTGCTCGTGGTGCCCGAGGTCGCGAGCGTCGCGGTGCGAAGCTGGAACTGCGAGCGATTGCCGCGCGCCGCGAGGTTGGCGAAGTCGTCTTCCACCTTCGCGAGCACCGAGACCGTCTTCCAGCCCAGCGTGAGCGAGTTCGAGAGCGTGTACTGAAGGCTGTTGATGTTGGTGAGGCTGCAGTCGAGCGTGGTGAGCGTCGGGCCGTAGTTCACGTGCCACGCTTCGATGGCTCCACCGAAGGTCGACGAGAACGGGTTTCCGTTGCACCCGGTCTGGTTCATGTTGAGCGTCGCCGCCGAGATGTTCACGTTGGCGAGCGTGCCGAGGTACCCGATGTCGAAGGTGACGTAGCCACGGTACGCCTGCGAGCCGCTGGTCGCGCCGCTGACGGCGATGGAGCTGCCCGACGAGACGGTCGCGTTGGTGCAACCAATGTCGGCCCACATGTAGCCATCGAGCGCCGACGTGCTCCCGGAGTTGACCGTGCCCGACGAGTAGAACTTCGTCGTCGACTGACGTCGCATGCGGAACGTGCCGTTGTACGTCGCGGCGAGCTTGTTGCCGGCGAGGTCGGTCGCGGTGCCGTTGCCCGTACCGCCGAGCACGCGGAACTGGATCTGTGCGTTGTACGCAAAGGCCGAAGGCGGCGTGTAGATCATGGTGTTGCGGTTCCAGCTGAACGTGCCGCCGTTGTAGCCAGTGGGGCTGGTGATGCTGAACGCGCCTTGCGCCGCGGCCTGGCTCATCGACTCGCTGAAGGTGATGGCGATGGGCGTGGGCGTGAACTTCGGGAAGCCGGCGGTGTAGCGATCCACTCCGATGGCGTTCTGCGCGGGCGCGGTCGCGGTGATGGTCGGCGGCGTGAGGTCGGGCATCGCCGCAGTGGTGAACGAGAACACGTACGGCGCCATGAGCGTGTTGTTGGCGTCGTCGTGCGCACCGGTGCCGAGCGTGACCGTGTAGCTGGTGCTGAACGTCAGCGGCAGCGTCGGCCGGCACGACATCAGCGTGCGCTGCGCGTTCCACGTGAAGGTGCAGGTGGCGGCGGGCGCGATGTTCAGCGCGCCCTCGGTGGCCATCATGTTCATCGGCTCCGAGAAGTTGAACTCGATGGTGGTGTTCTGCGGAACGCCCGTGTCACCCGAGCCCGGAGCGGTGGCGGTGACCGTCGGCCTGACGGTGTCGGGCGGGTCGGCGATGCGGAACTGCAGCGTGTTGAAGGTGGTGTTGCCCGCGAGGTCACTCGCCGAGATGTCGATGGAATAGTCGGTGCTGTCCGTCCACGGCAGGGCGCGCATCGAGAACGTCGCGGTGCGGTCTGAATTGGTCCACGTCGGCGTGCCTTGATCGAGCGGCGGGTTCACCACCAACGCCAGCGAGCTGGTGTTCATCGACTCGCTGAAGGTGAGCGAGAGGTTGGTGGTGTTGACCACGCCTCCCGCGTCGGGAGTGGGCGTCGACATCACCAGCGTGGGCGGAGTCGTGTCGGGCGGAGCCGCGGTGGTGAACGTCACGCGACCACTCGAGCCGAGCGCGTTACCCGCGACGTCGGTGCCGCTCACGTTCACCTGGTACATGGTCATCGCCGTCAGCGCCGCGGCCGGAGCAATCGACAGCTCGGTGTTGTTGTTGGCCCACGAGGGCGTACCCAGGGTCGCGCTCGGCGAGAGGCTGACCTGCACCGAGTTGGTGTTCATCGGCTCGTTGAAGGTGAGCACCAGGCCGGTGGTGGTGGCGACGTTCATCGCGCCCGTCGCCGGCTGCGAGTCGATGAGCGACGGCGGAGTCATGTCGGGCATCGACTGCGTGGTGAAGCTGAACGGGTACATCATCATCGAGTTGCCGGCGACATCACGGCCCGTGATGGTGAAGCCGTAGTTGCGCGCGAACTGGAGCGGCGCGTTCGGCGTGAGCGTGAGCACGGTGTTGCCGGCGATCCACGTCTGCGACGCGAAGGTGATGGTCGGTGAGGTGAGAAAGATGACGGACTGCGTGTCCATCGGCTCGCTGAAGACGATCTCGATCGGCGTATCGACCGAGACGTTCATGCTCAGGTCGGTCGGCGTCGCGCGCTGAACTTCGGGAGGCGTCGTGTCGGCCATGCCGCCGCCACCGCCGCCCGTCGTGCCGCCACCGCCACCGGTCGTGCCGCCGCCGCCACCGGTCGTGCCGCCGCCGCCACCCGTCGTGCCGCCGCCTCCGCCCGTGCCGCCGTCGTCACCGCCGCCACCGCCGGTCGTGCCACCACCACCGCCCGTCGTGCCGCCGCCGCCGCCCGTCGTGCCGCCGCCGCCGCCCGTCGTGCCGCCGCCGCCGCCCGTCGTGCCGCCGCCGCCACCGCCGGTCGTGCCGCCGCCGCCGCCGTCACTGCCACCGCCCGTGCCGCCGCCCGTCGGAGGTCCCGCGACACACCGATTGGTGGGCCCGCAGTGCTGCCCCGTGGGGCAGTCGTCGCTGGTGTTGCACGCAGTGCCTGTGGTGTCGGGAACGCACGACGCAGACACGAGAACCACGAGCGCTCCGAAGAGCAGCGAACGCGATGAAACCATGACGAAACCCCGCTTGAGCGACGACCGGCCTGACGACGGATCAGTAGTATGCCGTCGGACGCTCGAAACGAAGACAGAAGCGGTCACTGGTGCCCCGCTTTTCGCCCGCCGCGCGAGGTGAGGCGTTCCAGTCGCGCGTATCAGCCGGGTTTCTCAGGAAGTCTCCGCTTGTGGCGAATTTGAAACCGGCCTTCTCGACCTCGGCGCGCACGAACGATTCTTCGATGCGGTGGAGTGATTCGGCGACTGAATCGCCCGCGCCCGCTTGTGCTGACGAATCGCACACCACGTACGAGCCGCCCATCTTCAGCGCGCGGTAGACGGCGCGGTTCATCTTCTCGCGGTCGACCTTGTTCCAAACTGCGTCGTGGTAGATCGCGTTGCTCACGACGACGTCGAGCTTGCCGTCGCTCTCGGGAGTCGGAAACGGCGCGTCGAGCTCGAGGTCAGCGCGCTTCACGTTGCTCAACTTCGTGAGTCGTTCGGTCCACGGTTTTTCGGCGAAGCGTTCCAGCACCCACTTCGGGTTTTCGCCGTACACCACACCGCTCGGGCCCACGGAGCGCGAGAGCAGCTCAGTGGTGTAGCCGCCGCCCGCCATGAGTTCTCCGACGGTCATGCCCGGGCCGACGCGCGTGAACGCGAGGAACTCGGCGGGCTTTCGTCCCGGGTCGAGCGCGCGATCATCGGCGCTGCGGTCTGACGAGCCGACGAGGGTCGCGACTTGATCAGCGGTGAGCGCCGCTGGAGTTCGGATGCAGGCGCTGCAGACCAACACCAGGACGAGCAGGGACGTTCGCATGAGCATGAGCGCTCGATGACGCTGCGACGCGCGGAGTTTCACGTCAGGTGCTCGCGGGCCGCAGCACGAGCTGATCATTCTCGAGGTCGAAGCCCTTTTCCTTGAGCACGCGGCGCTGAATGTCTTCTTCCGCGATACCAGTCTCGTTCACGAGCTTGGTGAGCAGCGCCTTCCACGGCGTCTGCCGCACGCCGCCCGAGCCGTTGGTGCCCAGCAGCGCGAGGTGACGCAGCGTGAGGTCGACCACCTTGTCGAGGCGGCGCGCTTCGGTGAGCGCCGCGGTCTGCGCGTTCAAGTCGAGGAAGCTCGAGGCCACGGTGCGGATGGCGAGTGACATGAACGACGTGCGCTCCATTTCTTCGCGCAGGTAGAGCTGGTCGACCACGCCGACCACGGTGTCCATGATGGCGGTGACGGTGGCGGAGCGGGGCGCGCCGGTGAAGACGGCGGTCTCTCCGAACATCTCGCCGGGGCCGAGCAGTCGCAAGCTCTGCACCTTGCCGCCCACCACGCGCGTCGCCTGGCAGTGGCCTTCGAAGATGACGTACGCCGCGTCGCCGGGCTCTCCTTCGCGCACGATGGCTTCGCCCGCCGCGAACGTCTTGCGCGGGAGCTGCGCCATGCCGCGAATGAATTCTTCGAGCTCACGTTTGAACTCGCCGACTTCCTGAAAACGTCGGTCCTTCTTCGGCTGCAGCGCGTGCATCGCGATGGCGACGAGGCGGCGCGGCATGGCGTGGCCATCGCGGCGCTGCACTTGATCAGGTGGCGTGAGCTCTGCGCGCGCGGCGGCTTCGCGTGTCTCGTCGGCGCTCATCTCGAGGTACGGCGGCTTGCCGGCGAGAATGCGGTACAGAATTCCACCGAGCGCGAAGATGTCGGTGCGCTCGTCGATGTCCCAGTTGTCGCCCTTGGCCTGCTCGGGCGCCATGTACGCGGGCGTGCCGTTCATCGTGCCGTCGTCGGTCTCGCGGCTCGGCAGCTCGGCCTTGCGCCGCGCGAGGCCCCAGTCGACGAGATAAATCTGACCGTACTCGCCGACCATCACGTTGCTCGGCTTGAGGTCGAGGTGGAGCACGCCGCGCGAATGCGCGAACGACACGGCGTCACACACGCGCACCAGCACGTCGAGCGCGGCGAAGAGACCGTCGACGCCTTCCTTCTCGTTCTCCTCGAGCATCTGCTGGAGCGACATGCCTTCCAGCACCTTCATGGTGAAGCACGTGGTGCGCTTGCGGTCGGCGGCGAGCGCGTAGACAGGAGGAATGTTCGGGTGGTCGAGCTGCGCGGTGATGCGCGCTTCGTCGACGAAGCGATCGATGGCTTCGTCTTCTTTCAAGAGCTCGGGGCGCAACACCTTGAACGCCACCTCGCGCCCGAGCGATTCGTCTCTGACCCGGTAGACGCGCGACATACCGCCCGCTCCGAGGAGACCGAGATCGACGACCTGCCAACCGGCAGGAATCGGCTGTGAGAGAGCCTGACCGTCTTCGGGGCGCTTCTTTCCGAAACCGAACATGGGGGCAGCCTACCCGCGTCGCGGTGACTCAACCGTTTCGAAGTGACACGGCTGCGCTGGGGCAGTTGAGGGCCACGCGGGTGGCGCGCTTCATGCTCTTCGGGCCGTCGCATGTGGTTCGGTCTGATCGCGGTGTTGGGGAGTCTGGCGCCACCCGCCAACGATGCGGCGCTCGCAGAGTTGGTGTGGCAGCGCTCGGCTGATCTTCAGGCCCAGCGCGCGCGGGTCGCGGCGGCGGCGGCTGACCTCGAGAAGGCGGAGCTGATTCCCAACCCGTCGCTCGACGTCTCGTACAACACCATTCCCATCGGGCCTCACAACCCGACGAACGAGACGTTCTTCAACATTCCGAACCTGCAGGTCGGCGTCTCGGAGTTGGTGGAGCTCGGCAAGCGCGGCCCGCGGCAAGACGCGACGGCGGCGGCGCTCAAGGCCGCGAAGCTCGACGCCATCGCGCTCCTGCGTGACCACTTCTACGACGCGAAGGAGCGCTACACCGACATCGCCACCGCGCAGGCGCGCATCGCTTCGTTCACGCAGCTGGTCGACGGAGCACGGCGACTGCGTGAGCTCGAAGAAGCGCGCGCGACGAACGGAGAGACCTCGCGCCTCGAGCTCGATCGCGCCCGTCTCGAAGAGGAGAAGTTGAAGAGCAGCCTCGCCGAGGAGCGCGAACGCCTGCTCGCCGGATTGCGCGCGTGTGCGCTGGCGATGAACGACGAGTGCGAGCCGTTTCCCGACGCGGCGGCGGCCTCGGCGTTTCTCGCGGCCGCGGCCGACACGTCGGCAGAAGCGCCGCTGTCGCAGCGCCCGGATCTCCTGTCGCTCGACGCGCAGGCGGAGTCAGCGCGCGCCTCGAAGGTGCTGGCTGATCGCAAGCTGATCCCCGACCTCACGGTGCGCGCTGGCTACGTGCGCGACTGGTTCGTCATCTCGGGGAATCAGCCGCACTCGTTGTTCGTGGGCGTGTCGATGCCGCTGCCGGTGTTCGATCGCGGCCAGGCTGATTCGCGCGCGGCGGCGGAGCTCGAGCAGGCGACGATTCGCGCGAAGGAATTGCTGACGCAGAGCTCGGAGCGCGCGCTCGGTGCCGCGACGTCTGAATTGGCCGCGTACCACGAGCGGCTCAGCCGGCTGCGCACCAGCACCTTGCCGCTGAGCAAGGACATCGTCGATCGGCTCGATCAAGCCGTGACGCGCGGAGGCGCTCCGGTGCAGGACCTCATTCTCGCGCGGCGCACGTACGAGGAATTGTCGATCGACGCGCTCGATCTCGAACTCGCGACCTCGCGTCTCGCTCTTTCCCGCGCGCGCCTCAGCGGTGCCACTCCACCAGTCCCCGAAGAACTGAAAGGTCGGGGTGACGGTCAACCATGAAGAACCTGATCTCGCTGCTCGCCGTTGTTGCTCTCTGCGCGTGTGACTCGCCGCCCGCCGCGACCCTCACTTCCGGTGTTCACGCCGACGCGACCGGCGTGCAGATCGACGCCAACGCACCGCAGTGGCGCTACGTCCAACTCTCCGTCGCGAAGGCGGGGAAGGCGATCGACCCGCTGCCTGCGCCCGGTCGTGTCGCGTTCGATGAAGCGCGCAGCGCGAGCCTCGGCTCTCCGCTCGGTGGCCGCGTGGAGACGGTGCGCGTGCGTCTCGGCGACGCGGTGAAGGCGGGCGACCGCCTCTTCTCGGTGCGCTCTGGAGATTTCGCTGATCTCGGTCGCGACGAGGAGATCGCCCGCGAGCAGGTGGCGCTCAAGAAGCGCGTGCTCGATCGCCAGCGAGATCTCTTCAAGCTGCAGGCGGCTCCGGAGAAGGACGTCGTCGCCGCGGAAGCCGAGCTGAAGGAAGCCGAGCTCGCGTTGAGCGCCGCCGGAGCACGTCGCGCGAGTCTGTCGATCGATGCGAGCGGCGCGAACATCTTCTGGGTGAAGGCTCCGCGCGCGGGCACGGTGGTCGAGCTCGACGTGAGCGCGGGACAGGAAGTCGGCCCTGATCGCGATCGCCCGTTGATGCGCCTGTCGGATCTCGACGAGGTGCTGGTGCTCGCCGACGTGCCCGAGAACGACGTGCGCGCGTTTCGCAAAGGCGTGGAGGTGACCGTGAGCGCGCAGAACGACGCCGAGCGCCGCACGGGCCTCGTGCAGTACGTGTCGGAGGTCGTCGACGTGCATCGCCGCACGGTCGAAGTGCGCGTGCGCGTGAAGAACGAAGACCGCCTCTTCCGGCCGAACGCGTTCGTGAACGTGGTCGGCGTCGCTGAAGCCGCGGGCGACGTGGTGCGCGTGCCCGACACCGCGGTGGTGAGCCTCGGCAACAAGAGCTTCGCGTTCGTGCAGAAGGGACCGGGGCGGCTCGAGAAGGTCGTGGTGGGCACGGGGCGGCGGCGCGAAGGCGACGTCGAAGTGCTCCACGGTCTCGACGCCGGTGACACCTTCGTCGCGCGCGGAGCGCTGCTGTTGCTGAACCAGGTCGAGCTGTCGACGCAGTGAGGACGCCATGCTCGAGAAACTCATTTCGTGGAGCCTCAAGAACCGCGGCGCGGTGGTCTTCCTCTCCGTGCTGGTCGGCGTCATCGGCTACTTCGCGTTTCGAGATCTGACGATCGAAGCGTTCCCCGACCCGTCGGACACGCAGGTGAGCGTCATCGCGCTCTTCCCCGGCCAGCCCGCGGAAGAAGTCGAGCGGCAGATTTCGTTGCCCATGGAGCGCGCGCTCAACGGCACTCCGCGCATGACGCGGCTGCGCAGCCTGTCGTTGTTCGGCCTCGCGAACGTCACGCTCACCTTCGAGGACGGCACCGATGGTCTGCAGGCGCGGCAAATCGTGCTCGAGCGCTTGCGCGACGCGGAATTGCCCGAAGGCGTGACGCCCGAGCTGGGCCCGTACGCGACGCCCATCGGAGAGGTGTACCGCTACTCGCTCGAGGGCGCGCAGGGCGACCCGATGAAGCTGCGTACGTTGCAGGACTGGGTGGTGCGGCCGGCCATCATGCGCACTCCGGGCGTGGCCGACGTCGTCAGCTACGGCGGCTTGATTCAACAGATTCAGGTGCAGCCGCTGCCGGTGGCGCTCGAAGCGCAGGGCCTCACGCTGCAGGATCTCGAGGACGCGATTCGCGATGGCTCCGAGAACGCGAGCGGTGGTGTCGTCGCGCGCGGCTCACAGCAGTTCGTGGTGCGCAGCGAAGGCCTCTTCAAGTCGGTGCAGGAAGTCGGAAAGGTGCGCGTCGCCACGCACGAAGGCACGCCTGTCTATTTGAAGGACGTCGCCAACGTGACGGTCGGCTGGGAGCCGCGCCAGGGCGTGGTGGCCAACGAGCGCAGCGACGATGCCATCGAAGGCATCGTGCTCATGCGCCGCGGAGAGAACCCGTCGGTGGTGCTCGATGCCCTGCGCGCCCGCATCGCGTCGCTCAACGAGCGGCTCGGTTCGGACGGCGTGCGCGTGGTGCCGTTCTACGACCGCACCGAGCTGGTCGACGCGACGCTGGAGACCGTCGGCCACAACCTCCTCGAGGGAGCGATTCTCGTCACGCTGGTGCTGTTCATCTTCCTGCTCGATCTCCGCGCGGCGGTCATCGCGTCGACGCTCATTCCACTCTCGCTCGCCGTGTCGTTCATCTACCTGCGCTCGCGCGGACTCTCGGCGAACCTGCTCTCGATGGGCGCGGTCGACTTCGGCGTCATCGTCGACGGCGGTGTGGTGGTGCTCGAGAGCGTACTGGTGGCGCTCGCCGCGAACTCAGCCACGAAGGGGACGCTCGCGGAGCGCGTGGAACATGGAGCGCGTCGCGTGGTGCGGCCCACCGTGTTCGCGCTGTTGATCATCATCGCGGCGTATCTGCCGATCTTCATGTTGCAGCGGGTGGAAGGCCGAATCTTCTCTCCGATGGCGAACACCGTGGCGAGCGCGCTGCTCGGTGCGCTCATCTTCTCGGTGACGCTGGTGCCGGTGCTCGCGTCGCTGCTCTATCGCCGCACCATCACGCACGGTGAATCGCCGGTGCTGAAGCTCGCGCTCAAGGCGTACGTGCCGGTGCTCAAGTTTGCGCTGCGTCGCCCGGTGGTTGTCGTCGTCGCTGCGTTGCTGTCGCTCGGAATTTCCGTGGCGATGGTTCCCAAACTCGGCAGCGAATTTCTTCCGGAGATCAACGAAGGCGGCATCTACCTGACGATGACGTTGCCGCAGGACGTGGCGATGAACGAAGGGCGCAAGCTCGTGCCGAGATTGCTCTCGCGCATCGCCGCGTTGCCCGTGGTCGACGACGTGATGTCGCAGCTCGGTCGCCCGGAAGATGGCACCGACCCCAAGCTCGCCAACAACCTCGAGATGTTCGTGAAGCTGAAGCCCGCGAAGGACTGGCCGCAGGGCGTGCGCACCGTGAGTGACGTGGTGGCGTTGTTGTCGACCAGCGTCGATGAACTCACTGGCGTCGAGGTGAACTTCAGTCAGCCCATCGGCGACAACGTGAACGAGAGCATCGCGGGCCAGCAGGGGCAGATTGCTCTCAAGTTCTTCGGTGACGATTTGAACTCGCTGCAGGACCTCGCGGAACGCGCGAAGCACGCGCTGGAGAAGGTGCCTGGCGCCGCCGACGTCGCGCTCGTGAAGAGTGGGAGCGTGCAGCAGATTCAAGTCACGCCCGACCGCGACGCGCTCGCGCGCTACGGCTTGTCGCTCGGTGGTTTTCAGCACGCGTTCCAGACGGCGATGGGCGGACGGCCGGTCAGCGAATATTGGGAAGGTGAGCGCCGCTTCGACGTAGTGCTTCGCCTGCCGGAGACCGAGCGCGACGACGTCGAGAAGATCCGCAAGCTGCGCATCAGCGTCGAAGGCGGCACGCTGGTTCCGCTCGAGACGCTCGCGCACGTGACGAGTGGTGAAGGGCGCGCATCGATCTCCCGCGAAAACGGCAAGCGCTACATCGGCGTGCGCATGAACGTGCGCGGTCGCGACATGGGCAGCTTCGTCGACGAGGCGCGCAGCGTGGTGAGTGTGCTCGCTCCCGACGGTGGGCCGACACGCACCGAGTGGGGCGGAGAATTCGAGAGCAAGGAACGCGCGATGCGCAGACTCGGGCTCGTGGTTCCGGTCGCGGTGCTCATCACGTTGCTGCTGCTGTTCAACGCGTATGGCTCCATCGGTCGTGCGTTGGTGACGCTCGGCAACGTGCCCTTCGCGCTCATCGGTGGAGTGGTCGGGCTGTGGCTCGCGCACATGCCGCTGTCGGTCGCCGCGGCGGTCGGCTTCATCGCGCTCATCGGCCAGGCGTCACTGAACGGAGTGCTCGTCACGATGGCGATCGTCTCCAACCGTGAAGCGGGGCAATCGCTCGACGAGGCGATCATCTCGGGGTGCGTCGAGAAATTGCGGCCGGTGTTGATGACCGCGGCGCTGGCTGCGCTCGGCTTGTTGCCCGCCGTCATCTCGCGCGGCATGGGCAGTGAGACGCAGAAGCCGCTCGCGGTGGTCATCGTGTTCGGAACGCTCACGGCCTTCGCGCTGACGATGGTGCTCTTGCCGGTGCTCTTCCGCGCGTACGCGAGGATCTTCGAGCCTGAGACTCCGTCGGACGGCGATAGCGTGTCGCCCGATGAGCACGCGCCTTCCGCCTCCGTCCACTGAGAAGCCGCGCCGTGGCTCGGCGACGGTCGCTGATTTTCGAAAGCTCGCGAAGGCGTTGCCCGAGGTGCACGAGAAGCCTTCGTATGGCGCGCCGTCGTTTTTCCGCGCCGAGACGTTCTTCGCGCGCGCGCTCGAAGATGGCTGCTCGCTCGCGATGCGCATGACCATCGATCAACGCGAAGTGATGATTGCCCACGACCCGGAGACATTCTTCGCCACGCCGCACTACGTCGACTGGCCCTACGTGGTGGTCCGCCTCGGCCGCATCACGAAGAAGCAGCTCGGCGCCGTGTTGAAAGAGGCATGGGGCCTCGCTGTGCCCGCGAAGAAAAAGGCAAAACGCCGCGCGTCGCGCTGACGTGCCGCGACCTGCAGTCGCCCGATGTACAGCGCGGCTCTGCTCCGATAATTGTAACGAAGATGTATCGGCTTCTGGCTCTCCTGCTCAGCGCGTTGGCTCTCGTCGGGTGCACGACGACTCCGCAATGCGGGCCGGACACGTGCGCTGGCTGCTGCACTGCGACTGATACCTGCGAGACGTCGACGCAAGCGTCGTGCGGCGTGAACGGCGTGGCGTGCGTCACCTGTCCTCTCACCCAGACGTGCCTCAACGGGTTGTGTCTGGTGATCGTCGGCAACGGCGGAGGCACGGGTGGCGGTGTGACCGGTGGCGGGAGCGGTGGCGGCGGTGGCGCGACGGGTGGTGGAGGCGTCACGGGTGGCGGCGGCGCGACCGGTGGCGGCGGCACGGGCGGTGGTGCGACGGGCGGCGGTGGCGCGACCGGAGGCGGCGGTGCGACGGGCGGAGGCGGCGGTGCGACGGGCGGCGGCGGTGTCACAGGAGGTGGCGGCGCGACCGGAGGTGGTGGAGGCGTGCCCGACGGTGGCGTTCCGATCACGATCGGCTGCTGGAACCTCGAGTGGTTCTCCGACGGCGATGCGGGCCTCGGCCCTGCCGACAACGCGCTTCAACAAATGAACGTGCAGACCGTGCTGCAGGGTCGCAGTGACGTCGACTTGTGGGGCATCGAAGAAATCGTCGGCACCACCGAGTTCTCGACGGTCGCCGCGAACCTGCCTGGCTTCCAGCGCGTCATCTCGACCGAGGTGCAGGCGGGCACCTTCTATTACGGCACTGCGGAGCAGAAGGTCGCCGTGCTCTTCCGCTCGTCGAAGTTCACGTTGATCGACGCGCGCTTGATTCTCACCACGTCGAGCTACGACTTCGGTGGGCGGCCTCCGCTCGAGGCGCATCTGCAGACGACGGTGGCCGGCGCGCCGCGCGACTTCTATTTCATCGTGATGCACATGAAGGCCTACGCCGACGTCGACAGCTACAACCGTCGCGTCGCCGCGAGCGCCGCGCTGAAAACCTACCTCGACACGGTGCGCCCGAATGATCGCGTGGTGGTGGTCGGAGATTGGAACGACGATCTCGACGCCTCGACGTACATGGGCAGCGCGTCGCCGTTCGCGAACTTCGTGAGCGACACCGCGCACTACAAGTTCCCCACCAAGGAACTGACTGATCAGCACCGGCGCACCACGTCGAGCTCGAGTCAGGCGATCGATCACCAGATGGTGAACACACAGTTGATCAGCGGCTACGTGGCGAACTCGACGACCGCGACGGTGCCGATGATCACCAACTACACCACCACGACGTCCGACCACTTCCCGGTCATCACACGTCACGTCTGGCGTTGATGAGAGCTCTGCTCTGTGTCGCGGCCGTCTCGCTCGGCTGCCAACGCGCGGCTGAGGCGCCCGCTGTTTCTGCTTCGCCGACGACCGGAGTCGGTCCTGGCGAGCGAGGTACGTGGCAGTGCAACGGGCGGGTCTACACGGGCGTGCGCGATATCGCGAACGCGCCGGCTCCCACTGAAGTGTGGGTCGCGCCCTCGGAGATCTCGTCGACGCGACGACTCGCTGGCTTCACGCAGCAAGAGCCGAGCGGGTGCGCGCAAGAGGCGATTCCCGATCCGGCGCAGTGGGCCGCGGTGCAGAAGGCGCTCGCTGACGAAGCATCACCCGACGGCGCGTTCGAAGTGGTCGCCACCGGCGATGGCTGCGCGCGATTGGTCGAGTTGCGTCAGGGCGGAGACGTGCAGCGCTGGGAATGGCGACGCTTCACGACGGCGGATGGATGGAAGACGCGCATCACGTGGGACTTCGACGCGCACGTTCGGCGGCCGACGACCATCGATCGCTTCTCGCTCACCGTGGCGCTCAACCGCTACGGCGAGTGGGCGAAGGACGAGCTGCACCGCAAGCGCTTCGGCGACTTCGTCTACACGCACTACCGCGGAGAGGCGGCGCTCTACGCCGAGCAGCGCGGCGCCACGCCTCAGCGCATTTCGTCGGACACGGTGACGGTGTCGTGCCGCACCGACGGGTCGAATCACTGCGACTCGATGGAGCGCGAAGCGCACTGGCGCTTCGACAACCCGTATTAGGTTCGCGGCCGTGCTGCTCCCGGCTCTTGCGTTGGTGTCGACCCTCGTCGCGGCTGATCCCCCGCCGCGCAACGTCTACGTCGGCGCGTATCTCACCGACGTCTCCGATTTCGATCTGAAGGCCGGTCGCTTCAAGGCCGACCTGCGCGTGTGGGCGAAGTGGCTAGGCGACGGTGAGCCGCCGGAGATCACCTTCGAGAACGGAGAGATCGACTCGAAGATCGACCTCGGCCGCGACGACGATGCGGAATGGCACTCGGTGCAGTGGCGCGTGCAGGGCACCTTCCGCGGCGACTTTCCGCTGCACGCGTTCCCGTTCGATCGCCAGACGCTGCCGGTGGTGCTCGGGCTCGATCGCACGCACGGTCTGCTGCAGCCCGACCTCGGAGCGAGCGGCATGTCTCCGCACTTCTCCATCACCGGCTGGTCGTACGAGCCGTATTTCTCGGCGCGCGTCGAAGAACGCAGCTTCGGGTCAGACCTCGGCAGCGTGGCGCACGAAGGGCAGAGCGCGGTGCAGCGACGCACCCTCTTCCAGGTCGAGATGCGACGGCCGTTCGGTCCGTACCTGATCAAGTTCGCGCTGCCGCTGATGTTGATTCTGTTGATGGCGCTGCTCGGGTTGTTCTTGCCGGCCGAACGACTCGACGTGCGCTCGGCGCTCGGCATCACCGCGCTGCTGGCCTGCATCGCGTTCCACTACACGCAGGCCGACACGCTGCCCGACGTGACGTATCTGGTGGCGGCCGACATGTTGTTCCTCGGCGCGTACGTGTTCGTGGCGGGCACGTTGATCATCTCGGTCATCGCGTTTCGGCTCGGCTCGTCGAGTCCGCAGCGCGCGCGGCGGGCCGATCGACTCGGGCTGTGGCTGTTGCCGCTCACCACCGTCGTCGCGCTGACGTGGGCCATCAACTCGACGATCCCCGACGTGCCGAAGAAGGTGGCGATGCTCACCGGCCCGCGCGGGAATCACCCGTTGTTGCGCGTGTCGCTCGCCGCGCTCGACGCGCCGGGCGCGGGCACTCCGTCGGTGCGTGCGTCGGTCGCGCTGCGCAAGGCCGACGGCACGATGCAGCCGATGTTGGTCGAGGAAGCTCCGGCGCTGACGAACTCGCTGGTGCGTTTGCTGCCCGACGGCGGCATGCGTGTGCGCTGGCAGCTGCGGGAGAACTCGCGCTGGGCCGACGGCGCGCCGCTCACGTCGAACGACTTGATGTTCTCGCTGGCGACGCTGCCCGAGCCGCTGCGCACCTCGATGGAGCGCGTCGACGACCGGACGCTCGACGTGACGTACAAGACGCGACGCAGCTCGTGGCTCGATGGGTTCGGCGTGTTCCCGCAGTCGAAGTCGCAGGCGTTGCCCGATGCGGGGCGCGACGTGCTGAATCGGCAGACCAGTGAAGGAAAGCTGCCGGGCGGAGCAGGGTACGTGTGGGAATCGTTCGAGCCGGGTCAGAAGCTGACGCTCAAGCGCAACCCGAACTACGCGGGGCCGGCGCCGGTGTTCGAGCGCATCGAGGTGACGAAGCGTGACCCGATGGAAGCGGCGCGTGCGTTGGTGAATCGCGAGCTCGACGTGTTGCCGTCGCTCACTCCGGACAGCTACGAGTTCCTTCGCAACGAGCGCAGCGTGCGCGTGCTCGAGCAGCCGGGCGATCTGGTGTGGATGCTGGTGCCCAACCTGAAGAGCGAGCCGTGGAGTGAGCTGACGAATCGGCGCGCGCTGCTGGCGATGTTGAATCGCGACGAGATGGTGAAGGCGTTGGCGCCTGCTCCGGCGCGCGTGGCGTGGGGGTGGAAGGCGAGCAAGCCGTACCCGTTCATCTCTCCCGGCGACGTCGGCTTGAAGGGCGTGAGCGTGAAGTTGAACGTCGGGCCGCGCACCGCGGGAGGCACGAACACGTTGCTCATCGAGCGCATCGTCGCCGACCTCGCGCGCGTGGGCGTGACCGTGGAAGTCGTCGAGCAGAAGGAGCTGTACCAGCTCGTGCAGCGACAGGAATTCGAAGGGCTCGCCCTGGTGAGCCGCGACACGGGAGATCCCGGGCGGTTCATGAATGCGTCGTGGGCGAACGGGCGCGTGCAGCTCGACGTCGCGCAGTACCCGCACTTCGACGACGAGATGGTCGAGCGCTACGACGCGTGGGTGAGCTCGCTGTATTCGGAGCGAAAGTTGTTCCTCGAAGCGGCGATGCAGGAGGCGTGGTTCCAGCGGCTGCCGATGATTCCGCTGGTGCTCACGTCGCGGCTCGCGGCGGTGCGGGCAGACCTCATCGGCCCCGAGTGGGGTCAGGCCGATTCACTGTGGTGGAACTTGAACGACTGGACGTTCGAGGAACCCGTGAAGAACGAAGCCAACTGAACTCCATCTCCCTGCGAAGCGGGGAGAGGGCTGGGGTGAGGGGCCGAGTCGAGCAGAGGCCTGGCAAATCCGGCAGAAATGGTCTGGCAAATCCGGCAGAGGTGGTCTGGCAAATCCGGCAGAGGTGGTCTGGCAAATCCGGCAGAGGTGGTCTGGCAAATCCGGCAGACGTCACGGCGCCGCGCACGGAGCGATGACCGCGGTCTCACCCTTCTCGTTCATCGTCATCTCGCCACCGCGCACTCCCGCCCGAATCGTGAACGTCTGCGACGACACGCTCACCTTGGCCGAGGTGATGCCGAGCGTCTTCGCATCGACGCCGATCTTCGTGAGCGAGCCCGAGTACGCAGTGTTCGCGGTGAAGTACTTCTTCTCGGCGTCGAAGATGGTCTGCAGCGCTCCCTTGATGACGCCCATGCAGTCCGGCGGAGGCGGCTCAGGCATCGAGCCCGTGTTCCAGCCGGCCTTCGACTTCTCGATGAACACCAGCATCTCTTTGCGATCTTTCAGCGCCTTCGCGTCGTCGTCGAAGCTGCGCGTGTACGTGCGCGGAGCGTCGAGCAGCACGTAGCGTTGCAGCGCTTCCGACGTTCCGACCGCGAGCAGCAGCACTTCGCAGACGTGACCGGCTTCGTCGTACAGATGCAGCGTCGCGACCTTGCCGACGTATTCGATGAGCGCACGG
This sequence comes from Archangium sp., assembly GCA_047600485.1. GTDB lineage: Bacteria > Myxococcota > Myxococcia > Myxococcales > Myxococcaceae > Archangium_A. The sequence goes on along the minus strand of JASGKS010000001.1, from coordinate 5,973,531 downwards.
TTCGCGGTGAAGTCCTTCAGGCCGGCGCTCTCGGGCGCTGCGGGAACCGGGTGCGCTTTGATTTCTGCGGGCGTCGCCGTCAACGCGACGAGATCTCCGCCGCCGGAGAGCCACTTCGTCAGGCGCGACTCGACCTGCTGCACGACTTCGGGCGTGTGTGGCGCGGAGAATCCGCGAGGGGTGGGCGGTGCAGCGAGTGCGAGTGTCAGCGCGAGTGCGAGCATTGACGGGCCCTCTCCCCGACCCTCTCCCCTGCGGGGGAGAGGGAGTTTGCTTCGTGAAGTTCGAGCTACTTCGACAGCCCGCGGCGCTTGAGCGTCGATTCCATCGAGCCGGGGTTGATGTCTCGCCCCTGCGCGACGCGATCGTTCCAGGTCTCAGACTTCCCGATCGTCCCGGGCACTTCGACCATCGAGATCGTCCCCGGCACCGGGCACACCAGGTGACAGAGATTGCAGCCCACGCACTCGTGATCATCGATGACCGGCAGGAAGCGACCGACCGCTCCCGCCGCCTTCACCGGCACCTCGGGAATCGAAGCCGGAATGTGCGTGTGGCCGGCCTTCACGTGCTCGTCGTGCGTGCGACCCGGAATCAGAATGCACTGGTGCGCGCCGTCCATGCACGCCGTGTGGCAGAGGTTGCAGCCGATGCACGAGTCCGGGTTGATGCGCGCCTTCAGGTTGTAGTTGAGGTCGAGATCTCCCCACTCCGCGTACGAGCCGACGGCCTGGCCGCGCAGCTCGTTCACCGACTTCATGCCCTTGCTGTCGAGGAAGTCAGACAGGCCTTCGATCATGTCTTCCACGATGCGGTAGCCGTAGTGCATCACCGCCGTGCACACCTGCACCGATGTCGCACCGAGCGCGATGAACTCCGCCGCGTCGCGCCAGTTCGAGATGCCGCCGATGCCGCTGATGGCCATGTGCTTCGTCGCCGGGTTCTTCGCGAGCTGGCTCATCATGAACAGCGCGATGGGCTTCACCGCCGGGCCGCAATAGCCGCCGTTGGTCGACTGCGTCCCGACGCGCGGGTTCGGCACCATGCGATCGAGATCGACGCCGAGCAGCGACTTCACCGTGTTGATCAGCGAAACCGCCGGAGCCCCACCACGCGCCGCCGCTTCACCCGGCTCGTTGATGTCGCCCGTGTTCGGCGTGAGCTTGATGATGACCGGAGTCTTTGCGTACTCCATCGCCCAGCGCGTGATCTCCTCGAGGACCTTGGGCTCCTGACCGACGGCGCTGCCCATGCCGCGCTCGCACATGCCGTGCGGACAACCGAAGTTCAGCTCGAGCCCATCGGCGCCCGTGTCTTCCGCGCGCTTGATGATCTCCTTCCAGTTGTCCTTCGTCTCGACCATCAACGAAGCGATGAGCGCGTGCTTCGGGTAGCGCTTCTTCACCTCGTACATTTCCTTCAGGTTCACTTCGAGCGGGCGGTCGGTGATGAGCTCGATGTTGTTGAGCCCCATCATCCGCATGTTCCCGTAGTCGTTCGCCCAGAAGCGCGACGTGACGTTGGTGATCGGGTCGCCGAGCGTCTTCCACACCGCGCCGCCCCAGCCCGCGTCGAACGCGCGCATGACCTGAGGCCCTGAGTTCGCAGGCGGAGCGCTCGCCAGCCAGAACGGATTCGGTGACTTGATGCCGCAGAAGTCGATGCTGAGATCCGCCATGACTTACTTCCCTCCCAGAGAACGAATGATGTCGCGAACCGCGAGCTTGGCTTCCTGCACCGCGTTCACGACTTCCTTGCCGCCGTTGACGCAGTCGCCGCCGCTCCACACCTTCGCGTTGCCGGTGCGGCCGGTCTTCGTGTCGACGACCACGCGGCCCTTCTTGTCGAGCTCCACACCGGGGAACGCCTTCGCCACGCCTGTCGCCGTCGCCTGACCAATCGCCAGCGCGACGAGCTCGGTGCTGATCACCTCTCCGCTCGTCAGCTTCACGCCGGTCAACTTCTTCGCGCCGTCGCGAATGAACTCGGCGACGACTCCGTTTTCGATCAACCGCACGCCGTGCTTTCGCGCGTACGCGAGCTCGTGCACGTAGCCGCTCATGTCGGCTTCGGTGCGGCGATAGACCATCGCCACGTCGGCGATGCCGAGCAGCTTCAGCTCGTGCGCGATGTCGATGGCCGTGTTGCCGCCGCCGATCACCAGAGCGCGCTTCACGCCCGCGACGGTGAGCGCCGGGTCGGCTTTGATCTTCTCGATCAGATCGACCGCGCCCCACACGCCGGCACCGTCTTCATGCGGGACGCCGAGCTTCGAGTCAGCGCCGAGGCCCAGCCCGAGGAACACCGCGTCGAAGTCCTTCAGCAGCGAAGCCGCGCCGACCTGATCTTGCCCGCCGTTGCCGGCGACGACCTCGACTCCGGTCATGAGCTGCACGTCGCCCAGGCCGAAGACCCAGCCGATTTCCTCGAGCGCCTGATCACCCGACTGCTTGTACGGAGCGATGCCCAGCGTGTTGAGGCCACCGGGAATGTTCTTCTTCTCGAAGATGCACGCCTGGTGTCCCTCGAGCGCGAGAAGACCGGCAGCCGCGATGGACGCGGGGCCCGCTCCGATGATCGCGATCTTCTTTCCCGTCGACGGCTTCTTCGCGGGCATCAGCGTCGAGAGCGGCTTGCTCTGCAGCGTGGTCTCGGTCGCGAAGCGTTGCAGGCGGCCGATGGCGATCGGCTCACGGCCCCACGCGTTGTAGACGCACGCGCCGGCACAGAGCACTTCGACCGGACACACGCGAGCACACGACGCGCCGAGAATGTTCTCGGAGAGGATCGTGCGAGCAGCGCCGGTGATGTTCTCGGTGCTGATCTTGTGAATGAAGGTGGGGATGTCGATGCCCGTCGGACACGCCTTGATGCACGGAGCGTCGACGCAATAGAGGCAGCGGTTCGCTTCAGTCACCGCTTCGGCGCGGGAATAAGCGGGCTTCGATTCCTTGAAACGTTGCTCGAGGCGGCCTGACGGCAGCACGGGGAGCGGATGCATCGAACCTCCGTCTTTCGGTTGTTGTGCGGGGTCCGAGAGGGTCGCCGCGCGATCGCGACAAGTCAACGCTTACGGGGATACGTTCGCGCGCATGTTCGTTGCCGTCGTCGTGCTCCTGCTCACCACTCAGGTCGAGAAGCCCGCTGAAGTCGAAACACCACCCGCTGCCGCAGCAACGCCCGCAGCCGCTCCGCCGGTTGCAGAAGCGCCGGGCGTCTCACCGGTCGGGCTCTTCACTGCAGGCGCGGGCGTCACCTTCGGTGCGGGCTACGTGCTCCCCACCGGCGGTCTCACCGCGTCGCTCGGTGCTCGTTTCGGCAAGTGGTTCGGCGTGGTCGCCATCGCGCACGGTCGCATCGGTTTGTTGCCGACCGGCGACGGCTCCACACATCTCTACGGCCTCGGCGCAGGCGTACGCATCGGCGGCCGCACGCACGTCATGCTCGGCGCCTCGCCCACCATCGCGGTCTTCGAGACGCCCAACCTGACGAAGACCGGAGTCGGCGCGTCGATCATCGCCAATCTGGTGCTCGGCCTCGGCGAGTTCACCGCCATCCTCCTGCAGCCCGTTCTCGACTTCGCCAACGGTCAGGTGCTGGGCTCGGTCACTCTCGGAGCAGGCGTCACCTTCTAGAAACTCACGGAGAACTCGATGCGCTTCTCACTCGCGGTCGTGCTGCTCGTGGTGGCCACCGGCTGCGTCGACAACAAGAAGAAGATGCGTGAGGCCCAGGCCAAGCGCGACGCCGAGAAGCTCGCCAACGAGAAGGCCAAGGAACAGAAGATCAAAGACAGCGCGCCGAAGGTGAATCGCGCGCAGCTCGGCCCGGAGTGGGACTCCCCCGATTTCTTGAAGATCGCGCTCGGCCGCCCTGCGCCCGAGGGGTTCTGGTCGATCTTCCCGGCGCTCCCGGAGAAACGCCCGACGAAATCGCGCGCAACGAAACCAAACGCCCCGAGCTCGCGCAGAAGATGAAGGACGCGACGTTCGTGGTGCTGCTCACGCACGGCAACGGCGTGACGATGCGCAAGTACAACGCGAAGAAGAAGCAGCTCACCATCGAGGTCGATGGCCTCGTCGACTTCTACGACAAGCTCGGCCCGCTCTCGGTCGCGTGGGGTGAGCCTGCGAAGGCCTTCCGCCCCAAGGCCCCCGACGATGACGAAGAAGAACCGACGCAGCCTCAGTCGGTCTGGCGCGCGCAGCCGCTGCTCTTCCCGATTCCCTTCCCCAACGCGAAGGAAGCGAACGCGTTTCGCGACAAGGAAGGGCTGGGTCTCGAAGTGCGACTCGTCTTCACGCTCGGAAAAGTCGAGATCGACAAGAAGGTGCTGAAGACCGCCAAGCCGTTGCCCGACGCGGGCGCGGTGAACGAAGAGCTCGACTGGGGTGCCGGTCGGCTCGTGCACGTGGAGTTGAAGGGCGTGCGCGTCTCGACCGACTTCGAGAAGAAACTCATCGCTGAGAAGAAATGATGTTCAAGAAAATCGTCCTCGGAATTCTCGCGTTCGCGGTTCTGTATTCGATCTTCGTGGTCATCACCGCGATTCGCACCAAGGGCCGACAAGACGCGTTCGTCGCCGAGCTCAACGACCTCGCGGCGAAAGCCGACGCGCTGAAGCTCGAGACGAAAGACGCGACGCTCACCGAGGCGTGCACGAAGTTGCCGCGCGTCGAGATGAAGCAGCTCATCGCCATCATCCCCAAAGCGGCGGACGGCCTGGTGTCCGACGAGCGCGCGCTGAAGGACTTCGGGCACGCCCGCATCTTCGGGCGCGCCACCGACAGCTATTCCGCCGGGCTCGAGAACGCGCAGCTGCCGCTCGAGAGCTGGCCCGTGGAGAAATGGATCTTCGAATTCTTCAGCGACTTCCCCATCTACTGGGACCTCTATTTCTCGTGGGCGTATCGGCCGCTGAAGCACGACCTGTCCGACGTGAATTACGTGGTGGTGCACAAGCTGCGCTCGCTCGACATGCCGCGCGTCTCGAGCACCACCTACGAGCCGGGGCACATGACGTTCGACTCCGCGGTGCTCGACGCGAAGACGGGCAAGGTGCTCTGCGAAGGCAACACGTCGAGTGATCAGACGGGCACGGTGCAGGTCTCCGGCTCGGGGCGCACGCAGGCCGACGCGCAGCAGAACCTCGAAGAGCGCAAAGAAGAGAACGTGGTCAGCATGTTCCTCATCGACGTCGACTTCTTCGCGCTGCGGCCCGTGTGCTGGCTCGGCGGCGAGTCGCTGTGCACCATCACGCAGGGGCAATTCATCGCTCCGTGAAGCTGCCGCGCTCCATCTGGATGCTGGGCTTCGTGAGTCTGTTGATGGACGTCTCGTCAGAGCTCGTCCACGCGCTGCTCCCGGTGTTCATGGTCACCACGCTCGGCACGAGCGCGCTGATGGTCGGCATTCTCGAAGGGCTCGCCGAAGCCACGCCGCCCATCGTGAAGGCCTTCTCCGGAGCGCTCAGCGACGCGCTCAAGAATCGCAAGTGGGTCGCTACCGCCGGCTACGCCATCAGCGCCGCGAGCAAGCCGTTGTTCGTCATCGCCACCACCACCGGCATGGTCGCCGCCGCGCGCTTGCTCGACCGCGTGGGGAAGGGCGTGCGCGGCGCTCCGCGTGACGCGCTCATCGCCGACCTCACCACGAAAGAACAGCGGCCCGCCGCGTACGGCCTGCGTCAATCACTCGACAGCGTCGGAGCGATCGTCGGGCCGCTGCTCGCCATCGCGTTGATGATCGCGTGGCACGACGACGTGAAGAGCGTGTTCATGGTCGCCGTAATTCCCGCGGCGCTCGCGGTCGCCATGCTCGTGCTCGGCGTGCAGGAACCGAACGCGCCGCCGAGCGCGAACGTGAAACCTAACTCACCGCGCGTCGCGTGGAGCCAGCTCGGCGCGCCGTTCTGGTCGGTCACCATCATCGGCACGCTGTTCTCGCTCGTTCGATTTTCAGAAGCGTTCCTCGTGTTGCGCGCGCAAGACCGCGGCCTCGCGCTCACGCTGGTGCCGCTGGTGTTGATGACCACCAACTTCGTGTCGGCCGCCACCGCGTTCCCGTTCGGAAAACTCTCGGAGCGATTTGATCACCGCAAGTTGCTCGGCTGGTCGCTGGTGGTGCTCGCCATCGCCGACGCGCTGCTCGCCGTGAACTCGCACTGGAGCCTGGTGCTGGTCGGCGTCGCGCTCTGGGGTCTGCAGCTTGCGATGACGCAGGGCGTGCTGAGCGCCGTCGTCGCCGACTCGGTCGCGGCGGAATTTCGCGCCACCGCGTTCGGTGTGTTCGGCGCAGTCACCGGAGTCGCCACGCTGCTCGCGAGCGTCGGCGCCGGAGCACTGTGGTTGATCAGCCCGAGCACCACCTTCGTCGTCGCCGCCGTCGTCTCGTTCGTCGCGCTGGCGCTGATGGCTGCCCTTCCCGCCGCGCAGCGCCCGCAATAATAAGGAGTGCATGAGATCGGGTGCGTGGGTGTGGGTCTGCGTCGCCCTCGTCGGGTGCGTTCCCGATGGGCTGCGATTCGACGCGCCCGACGCCCTCGAGTTCGGCGACGTGCCGGTGACGGTCGAGGCCACGCAGTCCCTGGTCATCACCAACCTCACCGAGCTCGAAGGCGTGGTGACGCTCACCGCTCCTGACGGCTTCAGCGTCACTCCGGCCATCGCCACCCTGACGTCGAACGCGCGGCTCGCAGTGTTGGTGCGCGCGAGACCGAGTGACTTCGGCCCTCGCGAAGCGACGCTGTCGATCAACTCGAGTCAGGCCTCGAAGCAGGTCACCTTGCGCGTGCGTGGCACGGGTCCGCGCATCGACGTGAGTGATTCCATCTCGCTCGCGCCGGCGGTGGTGCTGGAGCCTGCGACCACCGCCTCGACGCGCGGTGTGTTGCGCGTGGGCAACGTCGGCACCGCGGGCTCGACGCTGAAGTTCTTCACGCCCGAGACCGACGACCTGCGCCTGTGCATCGGGCCCTGCGGGGTGAACCAGCAGTGGTCGGTCAGCGCGGGAAGTTTCGTCGAGCTGCCCGTCTCGCTCGAGGTCGGTGCGATGGAGAACCGTTCGTGGAACATCACGCTGCACACCAACGATCCGATCGAACCGGTGAAGACGGTGCGTGTCTTCGTACTCATCGTCAGGGCGAATCCGTGCATGTTCGGGCTCAACCAGGTCATGGCGGTGAGCAGCAACGGCGCGGTGCTGCGGCTTCAACACCAGGGCGCGACCCCGTGTTTCCTGCGCAGCATGAGCCTCGACGTGACGCCCGTGCGTTCACTCGAGTTCGAGGCGGACGGCTTCGCGTTTCCGCGACTGGTGCAACCCGGTGAGGTCATCACGCGCAGGTTGAAGCCGAGTCCGTCGCTCGTCTTTCAGCGAGGCACGCTGCAGATCGTCTTCGAGGGAGGCCAGGACTCTGTGCTCCTCGAGGGCACCGGGCACCTCGACCCGTGCCTGACCTTCTTGCCGACCCAACTCGACTTCGGCACCTTCGCCGGAGCGAACGCCTGCGCGACGGCGTCGAAGAACGTGTGGGTCTTCAACCAGTGCGATGAGCCGGTGGTGCTGACCGACGCGTCGACCTCGAGCGCAGACTTTCCGCTGACCCTCTTCACGCCGAACGTCGAGCTGCGCGCGGGTGGCCCACCGGCAGTCGTGTCGGTGCGCTTCATGCCGCGAACGACGGGCTCGTTGAGCGCAGCGCTGACCATCGAAACCTCGAGCTCGCCGATTCGGGTGCCGCTCTCCGGCGACGCGCTTGCGCAGCCGCGACAGGTCGATCGTTTTCGACAGGACCCGCTGCAGAACGCACGCACGCTCTTCGTCATCGACACCTCGGCGAGCTTTGCCGCGGAGCTCCCGCGCGTGCGCTCCGAACTTCAGTCGATGCTCACCGAGCTCGCGCCGGCGTGCGCGAAATTGAACGTCGGCTTTGCTCCCGCCGAGGGCGCGGGGCCTGTCGCGTTGGCCTTGAACGACGCCGGCTCGGAGTGGACCTCGAATCAGCAGCCCGATTTCGTCGGGCGCGCCCTGAGCGCGTTCGATGCGCTGCCCCCGAGCAGTGAAACGGAAGCGTGCATCGGCGCCGCGGCGCAGGTGTTTCCCAACCTGCCCGACGCCGGCTTCATCAGCGGGCTGTGCATCACCGACGCGCTCGAGCAGACGCCCGACGCCGGCGGAGCACTCGAGTCATTGCGCACGCGCGGCTCGGCGCTCCGATGGAACGTGGTGACCGGGACTGCAGCGTCGACGTGCACGGTCGAAGCGCACGACGATGATCTGCTGCATCAGTCGTTGGTGAGTTCAACCGGCGGCATCCGCGCCGACGTGTGCAGCGCGTTCCACACTGATTTTCACACCACGCCCGCTGGCTTTCCCTGCGTCACGCGCACGGTCTACTTCCTCAGCGGAGTACCGAACGGAACCATCGAAGTGCGCGTCGACGGACAGCTCGTGAGCTCGGGTTGGGTCTTCGACTCCGCGCAGAACTCGGTGAACTTCGACCCTGCTTCGGCGCCCGTGTTGGGTACGACCGTCGAGATCAGTTACGACGCTCCGTGCACTCTGTGAGCGTCGTGGCATAACGCCTCGATGCACGCAGGGCGTCACTACACCGTTCGCGAAATCCTCACGTGGACGCGCACGGCCATCATCTTCTTCCTGTTGATCGCCGCCATCCCCACCGTCGCGTGGGCGGCGTTCGATCAAAAGTGGCTCGCGCTGCCGTGGCAACCGGTCGCGCTGGTCGGCACCGCGGTCGCGTTCGTCACCGGCTTTCAGAACAACGCCGCATACGGCCGACTGTGGGAAGCGCGGCAAATCTGGGGAACCATCATCAACCTGAGCCGCACGTGGGCAGTGCAGGTGCTCGACATGCCGAGCGCGTCACCCGACGTGAAGAAGCGCTTCGTCGAGCGGCACATCGCGTGGCTCACCGCGCTGCGTTTTCAACTCCGAGAGAAGCGCGTGTGGGAGACCGTCGATCGCCACGACAACAAGGAGTACCAACATTTCTACGACATCCCCGAGTGGAAGGGCGACCTCGCGACCGAGCTGAAGCCGCTGCTCCCCGAGAGCGAGCACGCGCGCATCATCGCCACCAAGAACCGCGCGACGCACGTGCTCGCCGCGCAGAGCAAGTCGTTGGCTGAGCTCGCCGCGAAGGGAGAACTCACCGACCTGCGCTTCATCGAGCTCGAGCGCACCGTCGCCGGTTTCTACGACTGCCAGGGCCGCTGCGAGCGCATCAAGAACTTCCCGTACCCGCGCCAGTTCGCGACGCTCAACGGCTACTTCAAGACCGCGCTCATCGCCGCGCTGCCGTTCGCGCTGCTGCCGGAGTTCGCCAAGTTCGGCCCCGAGTACGTGTGGGTGACGATTCCCACCTCGGCCATCGTGAGCTGGGTGTTCCACATGCTCGAGAAAATCGGAGAGGCCACCGAGAACCCGTTCATGGGCGGCCCCAACGACGTGCCCATCTCGGCGATGTCGCGCACCATCGAGATCGATCTGCGCGAGCTGCTCGGTGAAACGCCGCCGGCACCCATCACGCCGGTGCACAACATCTTGAGCTGAGCGCCGCTGCGACTGCTGGCTAGAGTTCGCGCACCGTGGACGAAACGAATCAGCTCCCGACCGGCACCGAGTGCCCGCAGTGCAACAAGAAGATGCGCACCTTCATGGTGCAGTCGCGCAACCCCAACAAGAACGTCGAGCTCGATCGCTGCCACTCGTGCGGCGGTGTGTGGTTCGACGCGGGTGAGCTCGAGCTCGCCACCGGCCGCTCGGTGAAGGCGACCGCCAAGCCGACCAACACGCGCTACTGCCCGCGATGTCTGATTCCGCTCCTCAACGCCGAGATGACCGGAGGCATCGCGGTCGAGAGCTGCCGTCATTGCAAGGGCACGTACCTCGACGCGCGCGACATCGCGCAGTGCGCGCGGGCGCAGAAGGCGCAGACGCCTCCGTCGGTCACGTTTCAGTGCGATGGCTGCAAGAAGGCGAAGCCGTTCGACGGTGCCGAGGTGACGCCGAAGGGCACGCTGTGCTCGGAATGCATGGCGAAGGGCGCCGCGGTCCTCGACGCGCAGGAAAAAGAGAAGACGTCGATCTTCAAGTCGTTCGTCGGCTGGCTGCGCGGCGACTGATCTCTTTTGGAAGTACGCTCCCGAGCGTGCGGACACTCCTCTTCCTCTGTCTGGTTGCAGTCGGAGCAGCGTGCGGCACCACCAGCACCGGGCCCGACGCGAGCACTTCGACGGGAGGCGGTGGAGGCGGAAGCGTTGGCGGCGGCGGAGGCGGTGGGAGCGTCGACGCGGGAACCGATGCCGGCGTTCAGGACGCGGGCACTGGCAGTGACGCAGGTTCGATCGATGGCGCGCGCGTGTTCGACCTCGACGTGCTGCACGAGATCTCCATCACCGTCGCGATGGCTGACCTCGACACGCTCGACAACGATCAGAACGTTCGCGTCGCGTGCACCGTCACCGTCGACGGAGAGACCGTTCCCGACGCGGGCTGCCGCAAGAAGGGCCAGACCAGTCTTCGCCCGCTGAGCGGCAAGCCGGGCTTCACCATCAAGTTCAACGAGTTCGTTCCCGGCCAGAAGATCGACGGGCTCAAGCGGCTCACGCTCGACAACGCCGTGCAGGACCCGTCGTTGCTCACCGGGCACGTGAGCTACGAGGTCTTCCGTCGCGCGGGCTTGCCTGCCCCGCGCACCGCGCACGCGACGCTGCGCTTCAACGGTGAGGACAAGGGCCTCTACGTCGTCGAGGAGCCGACCAACGGCGACTACCTCGAGACTGCGTTCGGCGACGGAAGCGGAAATCTCTACGAAGGCCCGTGGGATTTTCCGAAGGGCTCGGCGACCGCGGACCTGAAGGACGAAGTGTCGGAGATGCGTTCGCGCGCTGATCTCGAAGCGCTCACGCGCGTGGTGATGGACTCCAGTCCGATGCAGCTCGAGAGCGCGCTCACGCCGTTGCTCGACGTCGATCAATTCCTCACCAACTACGCCGTCGAGTCGGTCGCCGCGCTCTGGGACAACTACTCGGTCGTGGCGTGGAACTACTACTGGTACCACGTGCCCAACGGCCGCTTCGTCATCCTCACGCACGGAGTGAACTGGCCGTACTGGCACGCCGACTTCGATCCGTTCGATCTCTTCACGTACCCGTGGGGCAGCATGAACGACCCGCCGGGGTACTTGTGCGTGCGGCTGCGTGAGCTGCCGACGGTCGACGCGAAGTACCGCGCCGAGGTGAAGCGCGTGGCGCGTGATGCGTTCGACGTGGCGGTGCTCACCGCGCGCATCAATCTCATGCAGACCATGCTGCGATCGCGTGCGCTCACCGGGCAATCGGCAGCAGATCGCATGACCGCCGAAGCGAACGCCGATGACGCGCGGAACTTCGTGCGCGACCGTCGCGCGTGGCTCGCAAACCTGCTCGGCCTCTGAGCGAGAAAATCGCCCGCAACTCGGCGAGGGGACGCGTGTTGGCAGGGCATGCGCCTCGCGATTTCGTCGCTCGTTCTCGTTGTCTCCGCAGGTTGCACTGTGCCCTCATCGCCTGATGGTGGCTCGGTGCCGGCCATCACCGGCCCCACCTGGGCGCAGGACGTCGCGCCGCTGGTCTCGCAACACTGCTCGTCGTGTCACGTCGCGGGCGGCATCGCGCCGTTTGCGCTCACCACGTATGCCGAAGCCGCCGAGAAGGCACCGCTGATGGCCGCCTCAGTGGCCAACCGCTCGATGCCTCCGTGGATGCCGGGTGGAGCCACGCCCGCGCTCGAGCACGACCGCACACTGACCACCGAGCAGATCGCCGTCTTCCAGCAGTGGTTCGAGAACGGCGCGCCCGAAGGTGACACGGCGCACCCGGCGAGCCTGCCTTCGCCCGAGGTCATTCCGTTCGAGAACCCCGACGTGACCTTCGACACCGGCGTCGACTACGTGCCCGACTCGAGCCTCACCGACGACTATCGCTGCTTCCTCGTCGATCCTGCTTTCGCGACGGCGCACATGGCGACCGCGCTCAAGGTCACTCCGGGAAATCGGGCGACGGTGCATCACGTCATCGCCACGCTCTTCGACGCGGCAGATCGCGCGGGGCTGCAGGCGGTCGACGACGCCTCGGCTGGTCCCGGCTGGCAGTGCTTCGGAGGTCCGGTGCCGACCAATTCTGGTCTGCAGCCCTCGGGCGGTCTCGGCTCGTGGGTGCCGGGCGTGAGCGCGCTGGTGTACCCGACCGGCACGGCGACGCGCGTTCCGGCAGGGAGCTTCGTGGTGGTGCAGGTGCACTACAACCTCGCCGGCGGCACCGCGCCCGACCGCACCAAACTCGAGCTCAAGTTCGCGCCGGCGGGCACCGAGTCGTCACTGCAGCCGATCTCGGGCATTCGCCTCATCAAGTTCAACCTCGACATTCCCGCGGGAGCGACGGGCCACGTCGAAGAGCAGGCGCTCACCGCGAAGCAGTGGACGCTGAATCGGTTCTACGCAGACGGCGAGGGTTGGATGATCGGCGTCGCGGGCCACATGCACACCCGCGGCGCGCGCATTCAGATTCTGCAGACCAACGCCGCCGGTGAGCAGACGCTGCTCGACATTCCGCATTGGGACTTTCACTGGCAGGGCAGCTACTTCTTCAAGACGCCCATCAAGGTCGTGCCGACCGACACCATCACCATTCGCTGCACGTACGACAACCCGGGCGCCACGGCGCTTGCGTGGGGCGAAGGCACCGCTGATGAGATGTGCCTCGCGCAGGTGCAGGTGGTCGATCAGTTGCCGCCGCATTGAGTGACGCGGGCGCGAAGCGAGTTGGCTAGGGTTCGCTCATGGCCAATCAGGTTCGCGCAGCGCTCATTCAGTGCAGCAATCCGATCAACGACGAGACGGTGCCGGTGAAGAAGATCCAACAGGCGATGTTGGACAAGCACGTGCCGCTCATCGAGGAAGCCGCGAAGAAGGGCGCGCAGATTCTGTGCCTGCAGGAGATCTTCAACGGCCCGTACTTCTGCCCCGGCCAGGACAAGCGCTGGTACGCCGCCGCCGAGGGAATTCCCGACGGGCCGACGACGAAGGTGATGCAGGACCTCGCGAAGAAGCACGGCATGGCGATCGTCGTGCCGCTCTACGAAGAGGCGATGCGCGGCGTGTACTTCAACACCGCGGCGGTCATCGACGCTGACGGCAAGTACCTCGGCAAGTACCGCAAGCAGCACATTCCGCAGACCAGCGGCTTCTGGGAGAAGTTCTTCTTCGCTCCCGGCAACGGCGGCTACCCCGTGTTCCAGACGCAGTTCGCGAAGGTCGGCGTGTACATCTGTTACGACCGCCACTTCCCCGAAGGCGCGCGCGCGCTCGGCTTGAACGGCGCGGAGATCGTCTTCAACCCGTCGGCGACCGTCGCGGGCCTCTCGCAATATTTGTGGAAGCTCGAGCAGCCCGCGCACGCGGTGGCGAACGGCTACTACGTCGGGGCGATCAACCGCGTCGGCACCGAGGCTCCGTGGAACATCGGCAAGTTCTACGGCACCAGCTACTTCGTGAACCCGCGCGGGAAGATCATCGCCGAGGGCAGCGAAGACAAAGACGAAGTGGTGGTGTCGGACCTCGATCTCACGATGATCGATGAGGTACGTCAGGTGTGGCAGTTCTACCGGGACCGCCGGCCCGACGCGTACCAGGACCTCGTTCGCCCTTAAGGAGACCCATGTCGCTCATCATCAAGAACGGAACCATCGTCACCGCGAATGATCAGTACGTCGCGGACATCTACTGCGCCGACGGCGTCATCAAGGCGATCGGAAAAGATCTCCAGGCACCCGCGGGCGCGACGGTCGTCGACGGCAGCGGCCAGTACGTGTTTCCCGGCGGCATCGACGCGCACACGCACATGGAACTGCCCTTCATGGGCACCACGTCGAGCGACGACTTCTACACGGGCACCGCGGCCGGAGTGGCCGGCGGCACCACGACGATCATCGACTTCATCATTCCCAACCGGAACCAGAACCTCCTCGAGGCGCGCGACTTCTGGTTCAACAACGCGAAGAAGTCGGTGGCTGACTACGCGTTCCACATGGCCGTCACCTGGTTCTCTGATCAGGTGAAGAAGGACATGGAGCACGTGTACCGGCACGACGGCATCCAGAGCTTCAAGATCTTCATGGCGTACCGCGGAGCGATCGGCGTCGACGACGTCGAGCTCGTGCAGGTGATGGACACCGCGCATTCACTCGGAGCGCTCGTCACGTCGCACTGCGAACACGGTGACGCCGTCGTCGCGCTGCAGACGCGTCTGTTCAATCGCGGCAAGACCGACCCGCTCGCGCACGCACACTCGCGGCCGGCGTATCTGGAAGGTGAAGCGACGAACCGCGTGATTCAGCTCGCGCGCGTCGCTTCAGATGGCCGCAACGGTCACATCGCGTCGCCGAAAGAAGCGCAGCCCGTCTACATCGTGCACCTCACCTGCAAGGAGTCGATGGACGCGGTGTACCGCGCGCGTCACGAGGGCCAGAAGGTGCTCGTCGAGACGTGCCCGCAGTACTTGCTGCTCGACGACGAGGTGTATTCGAAGCCCGACTTCGAGGGTGCGGCGTACGTGATGTCGCCTCCGATTCGGCCGAAGGGGCATCAGGAATATTTGTGGAACGCGCTGTCGACCGGAGCGATTCAGCACGTCGCGACCGATCACTGCCCGTTCACGCAAGAGCAGAAGAGCGCGGGCCGAAACGACTTCCGCAAGATTCCGAACGGAGCGGCCGGCATCGAGAACCGCATGTCGCTGCTCTACACGTACGGCGTGGCGACGGGCCGCATCTCGCTTCAGCAGTTCGTCGACGTGACTTCGACTCAGGCGGCGAAGATCTTCAATCTCTACCCGCGCAAGGGAGCGATCGCGGTGGGCAGCGATGCCGATCTCGTTCTCTACGACCCGAAGGGCACAGGGAAGATCTCGGCGAAGACGCATCACCAGCGCGTCGATCGGAACATCTTCGAAGGCTTCGAGCTGAAGGGAAAGGTCGCGCGCACGGTCGTGAACGGGAAGCTGCAGTGGAACGACGGTGATCTGCGCGTCGAGCGCGGCGCCGGCCGCTACCTCAAGCGTACGAACGTCGCGTAACTCTCGGTCGGGGAGAGGGCCCTAAACAATCTCCCCGCCCGTCCGTCTTGAGCCGTTCGATGCGCTTCTCACTTTTCGCGTTCTTGCTCGTCGCCTGCGCGCCGATTCAACGCGTGCAGTTGATGAAGCAGAGCGTTCGTCTCGACGACGGTCGCTTCGTCGGCCCGGTGGAAATCAAAGTTCCACGGCACGCTGATCATCAAGGTCACGACTTCGAAGTGCGCGTGACGCTCGTCGCTCAGTGCGATCCGCTCTTCACGCTGGCGTGGCCTGATGGCGAGCAGCGCACGCTCGGCGTCGATGATCTCAAGTGGCAGGACCTGCTTCGTGCGCGCGCTGGTGTGAGTGAGGCGCGGCCTCCGCAGGGCGCGCAGCGGCCGCCGCCTCCTCCGCGTGGCCAGCAGGCCATCGGGCAGCCGGTTCAACAGCAACCGCAGCCACAACAGCCCGAGCCTGATGTTGCTCCGTGGCCTGGTGCACCGACTCAACCGCTTCCGCCCGTTTCCGCCCCTCACCCGGACCCTCTCCCCGCTGCGCAGGCAGATGGAGAACTGCGGATTCCCGCTCCGACCGTGGGCCACTGGCAGGCGACGCAGACCGAATCGTGGAGCGGTCAGTTCGCCTTCGAAGCCGAGCGAGCGCATCGTTGCTCCGGCTCGCGCACGTTCACCGCGAAGTATGTGAACGCGTTCGACGACACGAACACCGTCGCGATCTGGGCCGACGTTCCGCAAGAGCTCGCTGGCGCTGAGCTGACGGTCGAGCTCACCGAGCTGATTCCTCCCGCAGCGCCGCCGCCCGCGGAAGTGAAGGTGGTCGCGCGCGTCGAGACTCCGAAGCCGCCGAAGAAGCGCCCGCCGCAACCCGGGCCGAAGACCGAACGTCCGCGACCCGCGCAAGACGCGAACGCGAAGTGGAGCCCGGGCTACTGGGCCTGGCGCGAAGGCGATGGGGAGTGGATCTGGGTCGACGGTTATTGGCTGCAACCCGCGACCGCGCCCGCGCTGCGCAGCGACAACCCGGGCAATCCACCACTCACCGGCTGCCGCTGGGTGAACGGGCATTGGGTGTGGGTCGGCACCGTCGGTGGTTGGGAATGGGTGAACGGCCATTGGGACCCGCCGCCGCCACTCGACGAGCCGCGCGTCGATCAACCTGATCCGACCGCTCCGTGGATTTCCGGAAGTTGGATGTCGTGGAACGGCAGCTTCCGTTGGCAGCCGGGGCGGTGGGGCCGGCCGCAGCCGCGCGCGGAATTGCAGACCCCGTGCGGCACGCACTGGATCTCCGGCGAGTGGATGCTCGTCGCCGCGAAGTGGATCTGGTCGCCGGGCTTCTGCGCGGGCACCGAGCGTCCGCCGCCTCCGAAGAATGAAGTGCAGCCGCCGCGCCCGCACCCGAACGCAGTGTGGCTCGCCGGCTTCTGGCGCTGGGACGTCACCACGCGTCTGCACGTGTGGATCGAAGGGCACTGGGAACTGCCGCCCGGCGAAAACTACATCTGGGTGGAAGAGAAGATCGGCAGCGATCTGATCATTCGCGGCCACTGGGAACTGCGCGTGGTGCCGCGATGAAGCGCGCGTTGCTCGTCGCGCTGGCATTCTCGCTGAGCGGCTGTGGGTTGTTACTAGACGGTGTCTACCTGATCAGCGGCAAGCGCTTCACGAAAGACGAAGAGCAGCGCAAGCGCACCGACCTCGCCCAGTTGCAGTTCGAACACGAGGTGCGAGCGGAGCAGGGGCAGCTGTGGCTCGCCTGCGAAGACATCGAGCGCGGCGTCGATCGCGTGTGGACGGTGCACAAGGAATACGAGCACCAGGGCGGCATGTACCAGGTGCATTGGTTGCCGGCGATCCTCGACACCATCATCGGCGGAGCGCTCACCATCGGCTTCGGCATCAAGTGCGGAGAGACCAGCGCACCGGCGACGTGCAACGCGCTGTGGGCGACGGTGCCGCTGTGGAGCGACGCGATCTATTCGGTCATTCGGCTCGCGATGATCGACCCGCCGAAGTTGGTGAACAAGACGCGCACGCAGCAGCCGGCGGCGCCGAGCGAGACGCCGAACTGGAGGCGCACCGTGTCGTGCGAACCCGACGCGATGATCGTCGTCGGCCCCGAGTATTTCCGCGTCGACGCGTGGGGCGCGATGAATGACTTCGATCGCCCGCGTCTGATGAGCGCGTTGCAGAACCCGAACGCCAGCATCTCGTGGAGCGCAGCCGGTCACGTGCCGACCGCAGCGAAGCTCTCACGCTGCGAAGCCCTCGCTGGACTCGGCAACCCGTGTCCGCCGCCACCCTCGTCTCGGTGAGCGAGAGAACCCTGGAGCGTCTGCGTCGCGTCTCTCTCGGCGGACGGTCGCGCGGCAAGGTCCCCTCGTGAGCCCAGTGGCGCGGCAGGTGCTCTGTTCGCCGCTCGGCGTACTCACTACACTTCGGGGGCAGTCATGGCGCAGGCGTTGGGCAGGGCGGCGACGATCGAGGAGCTGGAACAAGTGCGAACTGAAATGCAGAGGCTGATCATTCGCTCCGAGGTCGTGTCGCAAGACACGTACCGATTGACGACGCAGCTCGCGGAACTCTACGAGCGTACTGACGTGCGCTTCGACCTCGTTGATGAGCGCCTCGACGAGCTGAAGCTGCGGCTGGATCGGGTCGAGCAGAAGGTGAACCAGCTCGAGCAGAAGGTGGACCGGCTCGAGCAGAAGGTGGACCGGCTCGAGCAGAAGGTGGACCGGCTCGAGCAGAAGGTCGACCGGCTCGAGCAGAAGGTCGACCAACTCCTCGCGCTCGTTCTCGGCTTGGCGAGTTCAAAGGCGTAGCACCAGGAACCGCACCGCACGCGTGAGTGTCCTTCGCGCGTGCGCGCTTCAGCCGTCGCCTTTGTCGTTCTCTTCGCTGCATGTCCTCGTGCTGCCGAGCCGCGTGATGCGGGCGTTCAGCCACAGTCGCTGCCGGTCGTTGCCGCTTCGCCGCGCGATGCGGGCCCACTACTCGCCACGCTCGCGACCGATGAGCCGGCCGTCGTCATCGCCCAGCACCTGCGCGTGTTCGTCACCGAAGCCGAAGCGAAAGACCTCGAGGCGCACCTCGCGAAGACGGCGAAGGAACTCCACGCCCGCTTGAGCCGCGTCGACAAGTGCGAGGCCGATGAGGTGCTCCTCACGCTCAGCTCGTTCATCGCAGAGAACCTGCAGCAGAAACGCGCCGCGAAGTTTCCGCTCGATGCCGCGCGCATCGAGCGACAGGTCATCGACGCCGAAGCGTGGAAGCTCGAGACCTTCGTCGCCACCGGCGTCTACCCGCGCCGCTACTTCGGCTACGTCGACGAGCAGTTCGACACCGCGGCGTACGAGACGCGTCTGAAGAAGACGGTGAGGGCCACCGCGCGTGCCTGCAACCAGTGGCTCATCGCGCAGAAGTCTCCACTGCGCGTGACCGAGGCTGAGATCCTCGTCACCTTTCTCGCAGAAGGCGGCGCAGAGCTGCTGCGCGAGAAACAGGACCAGCTCGAGTCGATTCATCCCGTGCAAGGCATCGGGCTCGACGACATCGCGAAGGGCTTCGTCGATCTCGCGCCGCTCGTGAAGTTGCTCGACGCCGAAGCCGGCACGCACCTCGAGCAGATCGTCGTCTGGCAAGACAAGAAGCCGTACCTCTCGCGCAACTTCGTCTTCGAAGAAGCCATCGCCGGAACCGCCGCGATGTGGGTCTGGGAAAAGCAGATCGCCGAACGAAAATTGCTCGCGCAGAACCGCCCGAGCCTCTCGACGCGACCGCTCGATGAGCAGTGGGTGATTTCGTCGCTCGTCTACAACTCGGGAATTCTGTTCGACGAGTCGACGATTCAGCGCATCAAGAAGCTCGACACCGGCACGTACATCTTCGACCTGTCCGAGAAGACGAAGGCCAAGCGCTGGCCGCTGCCGGTCTACGCGCCGAAAGACGCGCTGGCGTTGATGCTCGGTGGCGGCAGATATCCCGAGCAGCCGACGAGCTGGTCGACCGTGTACCACCTGCTGCAGCGACACGGCGGCTACGTGGGGTTGATGCGCTTCACCGACGCGTTCGACGAGAAGACCGGCGCGCTGCGCTGATCAGTCCGCGACGATCGCCTTCACGTGCGCGATGGCGTCGTCGATCTGCCGCGCGTTGACGTCGAGATGCGTGACGAAACGCACGCGTCGGCCGCCGGTCGCCAGCACTCCACGCTCGGCGAGCGCCGTCACCAGTCGCGCACTCAGGGGATGCTCGACGTCGACCCACACGATGTTGGTGTCGGGCTCATGAACGGTCAGCCCGGGAACTCCGCGCAGGCCTGCTGCGAGCCGAGTCGCGTGACGATGATCTTCCTCGAGTCGCGCGACGTGATGCTCGAGCGCGTACAGGCCCGCCGCGGCGAGCACGCCGACCTGCCGCATCGTTCCGCCGAGCACCTTGCGCCAACGCCGCGCTTCGCGAATGAACCCGCGCTCGCCGACGAGCACCGAGCCCGCGGGCGTGCCGAGCCCCTTCGAGAGACAGACCGACACGCTCTCGAACGAACGCACCAGCTCGCGCGCCTCGACCTTCTGCTTCACGGCGGCGTTGAACAGCCGAGCACCGTCGAGGTGCCGCGCCAGCCCGTGCCGCTTCGCGAGCGCGCACGCGTCCTCGACCCACTTCTGCGGCATCACGCGCCCGCCGAAGGTGTTCTCGAGCGCGAGCAACTTCGTGCGCGCGTAGTGGTCATCCATCGGTTTGATCGCGCCTTCGATTCGCGTGAGCGCGAAGGTGCCGTCGGGCTCGTTCTCCAGCGGCTGCGGCTGAATTCCACCGAGCACCGCGGCGCCACCGCCTTCGTGGACGTAGGTGTGCGCCTGCTGCCCGACGAGATACTCGTCGCCGCGCGCACAGTGCGTCATCAGCGCCGCGAGGTTGCACTGCGTGCCGCTCGGGAAGAACAGACCCGCTTCGAAGCCGAGCTTGTCAGCCAGCACTTCCTGCAGCCGGTTCACCGTCGGGTCGTCACCGAAGACGTCGTCGCCCACTTCGGCGCGCGCCATCGCCTCGCGCATCGCGGGCGTGGGTTGGGTGACGGTGTCACTGCGGAGATCGATTACGCCGATGCGCGCCATTCGGTCGGAGACTTGTCCGCCCAACGGCGAAACGCACGATCGAATGCGCGCAGCTCCGAGTAGCCGAGCAGGTAGGCGACCTGACTCACGTCGAGGCGAATGTCCTTCAAGTACGCGCGCGCGAGATCGAAGCGCACCAGGTCGAGCACTTCCTGGAACGAGGTCGAGAGGTCCGACAGCCGGCGCTGCAGCGTGCGGCCGCTCATGTTGAGTCGGGTCGCGACGCGCTCGACGTTCGGCTCTCCCTGCTTGAGCGCGTCACGAATCATGTGGCGCAGCTTGTCGACGAGGTCATCGGTGCGCGGACGAGAGCCGAGCGCCGCGACGGCGTGCTCCTCGAGAAACGAATAGAGCGCCGCGTCTCCGCCGACCACCGGCCCATCGAGCGGAGCGAGCGCCACGCTGAACCCGTTCGCCGGCGCGTCGTACGAGATGTCTTCGGTGTGCAGCGCGGCGCTCAGGCGCGCGAGGTCGGCGTCGGGCGGCCGCGCATGCGTGAACCACGCGCGCATCGGCTTCGTGCCCGGGCTCAACACCACCAGCGTCTTGATGATGACCGCGCTGGTGTACTCATGCAGGTGACGGCCGAGCACGCCGGGGTGCGGAGACGAGTTGTGGTGCAGCTCGGCCGCGCCGGAACCCTCTTCGAAACGGAACAGCTGATTCGGAGCGAGGATGGTGTTGAACCGCGCGAGGTTCTCGAACGAGTTGCGCAGCGTGGGCCCCGCGCGCATCAGGAACTCGGCGACGCCGTAGAAGCCCTTGGGCATCCACGCGCTGAAGGTGAGCCCGACGTGCTTGTCGTTCAACGCCGCCGCGAGGTCGTCAGCGATGGAAGGAATCACCGACGCGTCGGTCGTCAGCGTCGTCTTGCCGGGCTGCTGCGCGAGCACGTCGGTCGGCAGCCGGTACTTCTCGATGAGCGACTTGATGTCGATGCCGCGATCTCGGCCGAACGCCAACAACAGGGGAACCAGCCGCGACTCGAAGTCCTTCATGTGCCTGACTCACTGTAGAACGGAGTCGTGCGTTCATTCACGACGTCCGGCGCACCCGGCCGGTGCAGGAAGTGTTTCATACTCGAAGCGCACTGCATCTGCGCGCGCGTGCCGACGGTCCAGACCCGCACCGAAGTCATCGTCGTTCGTCACGAACGCGAGTCGTGGAAGTCGACCGGAACCGCGCGAATCGCCGCGCTCGCCATGCCGAACCTGAAGTTCGTCGAGTATCGGGAAGATGCGCAGCCCGCACTCACTGAACTCCCGTCAGTGACGTCTGGAGCGCACCTGCTCTTCCCCGGAGAAGGGGCAGGCCCGCTGACCCAGGGTGTCACGCGCCTCATCGTGCTCGACGGCACGTGGCGCCAGACGCGCAAGATGTTCGGCAAGCTCCCGATGCTGCATTCCGTGCCGAAGGTCGCTTTGCCTCCAGCGGGCGAGGCGAAGGTCATGCGGCTGCGTGAGAGCTCGTTCGAAGAAGGTCGCTCCACCATCGAAGCCATCGCGGAGGCCATCGCCCTCATCGAAGGGGCCGACGTCGCGGCGCCGCTCCACGCGCTGCATGCCGACTACGTGGAACGGGTCTTCAAAGCCCGCGGCGTGTGGGACCAGAAGAAGGCCGACTTCGACGAGGGTTGACGATAGTTTCCTCATGAGGCAAATAGTTGCCGAAAGAGGAAACAAATATGAAACCAGCACCGAAGGGTTGGCCGCGGCTTTCCGCGTCGGCGTACTACCAGGACGCTCAGAAGGCGGTCGATTGGCTGTGCAAGGCGTTCGGGTTCGAAGTGCGTCTCAAGGTGGAAGGCGAGGGCGGCCTCATCGAGCACTGCGAGCTGACGTTCGGCGAGTCGGTCATCATGATCGGCGACGAGCGGCGCCAGAGTGAGAAGGGTCGCAAGTTCGTCAGCCCGAAGTCGGTCGGCGGAGCGCTGACGCAGGGCATGATGCTGTACGTCGACGACGCCGAAGCGCACTGCAAACGCGCGCGCGCAGCGGGCGGCACCATCACCTACGAGCCCACCGTCAGCGACTACGGCGAGGACTACTGGAGCGACAAGAGCTACCAGTGCGTCGATCTCGAAGGTCACGCGTGGTGGTTCTGCGAGCGCATTCGCGGATGAGCGCGCACACGCTCGACGCGACGTTCACCGCGCTGGCCGACGTGAATCGGCGCGGAGTCATCAAGCTGTTGCGCACCAAACCGCGGCGCGCGGGTGAGCTCGCAGACAAGCTCGGCCTCGCTGCTCCGGCGATGAGCAAGCACCTGCGCGTGCTGCGCGAGAGCGGGCTCATCGAGCCGTCGTTCGACGAGAGCGACGCGCGCGCCAAGGTGTACGCGCTGCGCAAGGAGCGCTTCTCCGAGCTGCGCGACTGGTTGGAAGACGTGGAGCGCTTCTGGGAAGACCAGCTCGACGGCTTCAAGTCGTTCGCGGAGAAGAAGCGATGACGGTGGCGGGCGACAAGGTGCGCGTACAGACCTTCGTGCGCGTGCCGCTCCAGAAGTGCTTCGACGTGTTCACGCTCGAAATCGATTCGTGGTGGCGTCGCGGCCGCGCGTACCGCGTCGGAGGCAAGCAGGAAGGCGCCCTGCACCTCGAGCCACGCCACGGTGGCCGCGTGTTTCAGGAGTACGGCGAGAAGGGCTCGAGCGTTCACGAGATCGGGAAGATCACCGCGTGGAACCCGCCCGAGCACTTCGCGTTCACCTGGCGCGGCATCAACTTCATCGACGCCGACCCGTCGACGCAGGTCGAGGTGTGGTTCGAGGCCAGCGGCGAAGGCACGCGCGTCACGCTCGAACATCGCGGCTTCGCGGCGCTGCGGCCCGATCACCCCGTTCGTCACGGAGCGCCGGTCGTCGAGTTCATCAGCACCATCGCCGGCTGGTGGGGCTCGCTGGTGACTTCACTGCGCATGCACGCGGAGGACTGATGATTCCCAGCTGGCTGGTGGAGCTCGAAGACGCCTTCAATCGCGCGATGGTGAGCAACGACGTCGAGCAGATCGCCCGCTGCGTGACCGACGACTGGATCCTCGTCACGCCCGAGCGCGGCCCGGTCTCTCGCGAGCGCATCTTCGACGTCATTCGCAACGGGCAGCTCACGCACGCCACGATGACGAAGACCGCCACGCATGCGCAGGTGAGCGGTGACATGGCGTGGATCACCGGGCGCGGTCAGAACACCGGCACGTTTCTCGGAGCGCCGATGCAGGCCGACGAGTTCATCACCGACATCTACGTGCGCCGCGACGGCGTGTGGCGTTGCGCGGTGACGCATCTGACTCCGGTCATGAAGCGATGAGGCCGCAGCCGCTCATCTGCGTGCGTGACGTGGCGAAGAGTTCGCGGTGGTACTGCACGCTGCTCGGCGCGAAGAGCGGCCACGGCGGCGACGAATACGAGCGCGTGATGAATGGTGACGCGTTCGTGCTCCAGCTTCACGCGTGGGACGTGCACGAGCATGCGCACCTGGGAGACCCGAAGAAGCCAGTGGGCAATGGAGCGGTCCTCTGGTTCGAGGTCGATGACGTGCGTGCCGCCGAGAAGCGCGCGAAGAAACTGAAAGCGAAGTTCCTCGAACCGCTGCACCTCAACGAGAATGCAGGTCATGAGGAATTCTGGGTGAGAGACCTCGACGGCTACGTGGTGGTGCTCGCGGGTCGGCCATGACGGCGAGGCTCGCGCGCAAAGAAGATCTTCCTGCGGTGCGTGCGGTGCTGGCGCGCGCCTTCGTCGATGATCCCCAGCTCAAGTTCGTGCTCGCGCCCGGGTTCGCCGCGCTCGAGGCGTTCTTTGAGGTGACGACCAACAAGCTCACCTTCCCGTATGGCGAGGTGCTCTGCGACGACCAGATGCGCGGCGCCGCGCTGTGGACGCCGCCCGGGAAATTTCAGATCTCCTGGTACCAGCAGCTGTTGAACGCACCGATGTGGGCGCGGGCGATTGGGTGGTTGCGGCTGATTCCGATGCTTCGCGCGACCGCGCCACTCGACGACGCGCACCCGAAGGAACCGCACTACTACCTGTTCGCGATCGGCGTCGAAAGGGAACACCGCGGCAAGGGCTTGTCGGCTCAGCTCATCGAGCCAGTGACCGCGAAGTGCGACGCCACGGGGACGCTGGCGTACCTCGAGGCGTCCTCTCCCGACCTCGTGCCGCTGTACGCGCGCTTTGGCTTCCGCGCGCAGCGCGAAATCCGCCTCGGTGGAGACGGCCCGCCCGTGACGACCATGTTGCGAACGCCTGTCACAAAATGACGCCCCGGAGGACAAACCGACATGGTCCTGATTTCCGCAACCCTGCTGATCCTCGCGTCAGACATTCCGGGCAACGACGGCTTCATGTTCGATCAGCGCTACGTGCCGCTGATGAAGCGGTCGCAGGCTGACCTCACGAGCGCGAACGCCGCTCCGCAGAAGTGTCAGATGCAGTGTCAGAACGATCTCAAGCGCAACGTGTCGGGCATGCGCGACATTCTGAAGAAGCTGAAGGTGCCGAATCACCCGCTGGTGGTGCAGGCCTTTGCCGACGTCGACGCGTACGAGAAGCAGGTGCTGGCCATCGCGAGCGGCACTGCGACGGCGACGGCGCCCGCTCCGGTTGATCCGAATGCTCCGCCGCTCTCCAGCACTGCGGCGTTCAAGCTCACGCGCGTCCGGCAGGACTACGACTCGTTCAACAAGAAGCTCGCGGCGTCGACGGTCGAGGAATTCGCGCAGCCCGGCTCGGTGAGCGATCGCTACTACCGAGATGGCGCGAAGCAGATGCGCGACCTGTTGAAGGAAGTCACCGCGCAGCAACACCCCTCGGTGCTCGCGATGTACGCCGACATCGAGGCCTACGAGGCGGCGACCGAGGCGAAGATCGCCGACGGGCTCAAGCTGCGAGAAGCGAACAAGGCCGCTGCCGAAGCCGAAGCGAAGGAAGTCGGCTCGGAGCTCGACGAGCTCGCGACGTATTTCAATCAAGGCACGTTCACCGCGCGGCTCGCTCCGCCGTTCACCGAAGAACGCACGCGCGCGTGGATCGAGAACTTGAAGCAGTGGGACGCCGCGGCCGCGAAGGGCGCGGCGACGCTCGACAAGCTCGCGACCGAGCACCCGGCGTTCGTGAATGATCCGAAGATGAAGTCGCTGCGGTGGTGGTTCACCGACTCGAATGGCCTCAAGGCCTTCTTGAAGAGCGGCATCGGCCACACCGCCGAGACCTGGAGCGAGAGCAGCAACTCCGGCAACGGAGAGATGCGCGGCCGCGTGGAGATCGTGCAGCGCTACATGGGCCCCGGCGGGTTCGCCGACAGCCGCTACAACGACGACGTTCAGTTCCCCGTCGACATGAAGATGATTCAAGACGGCGTCGAAGCGGCCGCTGCTCTCGTCATCTACGCGAAGGAATACAAACACGAGGGTGTCGCCGAAGCCGAGAAGACTGCCGCCGACGTGCGCGCGTTCCAGTCGCGAGTCGAAGCGCGCGGCAAGGCGTTGATCGCCAAGAACCGGTTTCCCGCGGCGAGCACGAGCGACCCGAATCTGCTCGGCATCGCGCGCAAGATTCTCCCCGACTGCGGCGCGGGGAAGGTCGAGCGGCTCGTCATCAACTACGGCCCGGCGCACAAGACCGGCCGCATGAGCAGCTCACGCGATGAAGGTCAGTGGATTCGCATCACCAGCTGGAACGAAGCGTGGGACGAGTTTCAGGTCGTCGCCGCCGAGCCCGAGGGCAACGACTACCGGCTCGTCTACTACGACCTGAAGCACCGCTCGCTCGGGCCCTCGTGGACCGTGACGAACCGCTGGTATTGCTCGGGCCGAATTCCGAGCGGGCGAATTCTCAAAGAGAACATCAACAAATGATCAGCTCTCCTCTCCCTGCGCAGCGGGGAGAGGTCGGGTGAGGGGCCGGCATTCGCAGTGCGCGTGTACGAGGGCGTTGCCTGATTGGCCCCTCACCCCGGCCCTCTCCCCGCTTCGCAAGGAGAGGGAGATCAGGAAACCCAGAGCACGTCTTCTTTCGTGGCGAACCACTCGCCGACCTTCGGCGCGTAGCGCGCTTCGATCGCCGAGCGCTTCAGCTTCAACGTCGGCGTCAGCATCCCGTTGTCGACGGTCCACTCCTCGCGCATCACGATCAACTTCTCGAGCTGCTCGTGCGGGTCGAGCTTCGCGTTGAGCTGCTCGAGGTGCAGCTTCAAGAGTCGCGTCACTTCGTCGCGCGCCGCGCCCGCCAAATCACCTTTCCGCAGATGCTCTGCGAGCACGACCAGCGCGTACGGCTGCGCGAGATCGGCTCCGGTGACGCACGCCTGCTCCAGCTCCGCGCGCGCCAGCAGCTGACTCTCGATCGGAGCAGGCGCCACGTACTTCCCTTTGCTCGTCTTGAAGAGCTCCTTCACGCGACCGGTGATGCGCAACCGGCCTTCGGAGTCGTGCTCGCCGCGATCTCCGGTGTGCAGCCAACCGTCGGCATCGAGCACCTCGTCAGTAAGGTGTTTGGCTTTGTAATAGCCGAGCATCATGCCGGGGCTCTTCACGAGCACCTCGCCGCCGTCGCCGAGCTTGCAGCTCGCTCCGCCGATGGTGACTCCGACGGTGCCGACGCCCTTGCCCGGGCTCGCCGCGTGCGAGACCGCGAAGTTCTCGGTCATGCCGTAGACCTCACCGATCTCCAGGCCGAGCTCGGCGTACCAACGCAGCAGATCAGGCGGAGTGGGCGCCGAGCCGGTCACCGACCAGCGCACCGATTCCAAACCCAGCCCGCTCAGCACCTTCTTCTTCACGAAGCGGTTCACGATCGGAATCTTGAGCAGCCGGTTCAGCTTCTTCTCGGGCATCTTGCCGAACACGCCCGCCTGGAACTTGAGCCACAGCCGCGGCACGGTGCCGAACAACGTCGGGCGCGCGCGCTGCAGATCCTTCACGAAGGTGTCGAGGCTCTCGGCGAAGAACACCTGGTAGCCGACCTTGAAATTGGTGGTCTCGAGCACCGCGCGCTCGGCGACGTGCGCGAGCGGCAGGTACGAGAGCAGCCGGTCGGTGGGCAACATGCCCGCCAGCTCGACGAAGCAGAACGCGGCGCACATCGTCTCGAAGCTGTGCATCACGCCCTTGGGCTCGCCGGTGCTGCCCGAGGTGTAGATGATCGACGCGAGGTCCTTCGAGTCGCGCGTGAGCTTGCCCTGCAGCGGCGGCGTCTTCGCGATGAGGTCGTCCCACTTCTCGGCGTTCGCGACCTGCGGCGGAGCGAGCGGCAACGCGATGCGCTTCACCGACGGCACCAGGCCCGGCTCCATCGCGTCGTAGCCGTCGACCTTGCCGACGAAGACCACCTTCGCCTCGCTGTGCTCGAGAATGGCCTTGATGCTGTGCGCCGCGAGCGTCGGGTACACGGGCACCGAGACGTGCCCCGCCATCCAGATCGCGAGGTCGGAGAGCAGCCACCACGCGGTGTTCTTCGAGAAGATCGCGATGCGTGAGCCCGGCTCGAAGCCGAGCGACTTCAAGTACGCCGCCATGCGCCGCGCTTGATCGACCGCCTGGGTGAAGGTGAGGGTCTTCACCTCGGGCCCGCCCATCGGTTGCGTCAGCCACAACTCGGAGCCGCGGTTCGCTTCGTGTTCCATCACGTAGTCGAGTTGGGTCTTCATGAAGCCGGGTTATACGTGAGGGCGTCATGGTCCGGCTCCTCGACGCGGAAATATTGTGCACCCGCATCTTCGACGTGGCCGACACCATCGAGCTCGAGCGGTGCCGCACACTGATCGAGAAAGACGCGACGGGAGTGCGTCGCTTGAGCCTGCGCCGTGAGGGCAGCGAGTACATTCAGCTGCAAGACCCGCCGCTCGAGATCGAGCTCGGCGTTCGTCGCACGCTCACCGTCGCCGGCGGCCCGCGCGAGGTGAAGCTCAACGCCACGCTCTATTCGCACGGAGCGATCTCCATCACCATTCGCGTGCCCGTCGCGAAGGACATCACCGTCGAGGCGCTGATTCCGTTCGCCGACGAGCTGTACGACTCACCGGGTCTCGACGTGCTCGCGAAGGACGAGGTGAATCGTCTGCGCAAGGTGCTCGAGCCCGCGCTCGAAGCCCCGCACCTGTGGGATCAGAACGAGGCGTACGCCGTCATCTTCGTGCGGGAGATCAAAGCCGAGGGCACCGGGTCTCACGCCGAGCAGATTCTCGCGACACCCGGCCTCGCGCGCCTCTTGCTCGGTGAAGTGAAGGAGCGTCAGCTGTCGAAGGAAGAGGAGCAGGAAGTCCTCGGCCACCACTACAGCTACACGCCGAACGATCTCACCGTCATCGAGTGGAACGCGGCTTTCGTCTACGAGCCGAGCGGCACCGAAGACATCGTCGACCTGCTGGAGATCGGCAACGCGCAGCTCCTCGAGCTTCGCTACTACGACAGCGTGCTCGATCTCGAGCTGCAGCGAATCTACGACGTGGTCGGCAACAAGACCGGCTCGCTGCTCTTCAGCCCGTGGAAGCGCGCGCTGCGCGAGCAGATGCTGACCCTCATCGAGCTCACCGAGTTCCTCGAGCGCGTCGAGAACTCACTCAAGATCGTCGGCGACGTGTACCTCGCGCGTGTCTACGAGGCGGGGCTGCAGCAGCTGCGGTTGCGCCAGTGGTCTGATCAGGTCGCGCGCAAGCACCGGCTGCTGAGCCAGACCTACGGGCTCTTGAAGGGCGAGGTCGACACCGGCCGCTCGCTCACCCTCGAGACCTTGGTCGTCATCTTGATCGTCCTCGAGATCCTGCTCGCGATCTTCCGCGTCGGGCATTGAGCGCTGTCGCTCAACCGAAGGCGCGCGCGTCGCGACCGAACGCAGCGCGCTGAAACAGCGCCGCGCTCTCCGAGCTCCCCTGTCGCGCGATGGGGGTGAAGTCGAAGGGGAACGTCGGGCGCGGCGGGTCGAGCTTCGTCTTGCCGTCGGCGAGCGTGACCTGCTGGTCGTTCACCAACTCGGTCAGCACCCGCACCAACTCTGCCGGGCGCTGGCTGGCGAGCTTGCGATGCAACGCTTGCGTGTCTGCGTTGACGGCCTGGCCGATGTTCTGTGGCGCGTTCAATTCCCCGAGCACGCTGTTGACGAAGGACCTGGAGGCCTTGCTGTACGTGAGCAACGCCAGCCGCGTCGCCAATGACCCGCCAGCGTCCCTGGTCGCCAACGCGGGCTGGCCGTTGATGGTGCGATCTGCGAGCGCGGAGAGCGCCTGCTTGCCGGTGTGGTCGCACCGCTCGAAAGCGTTCAGCACGCTCGCCTGATCGTAGCCCGCGAGCTTCTGAAACCCCGGGCTCTTCACGAGGTGCAGGAGCGACTCGAAGTTGTCCTGAGAATAGAAAGCGTTCGGGCCGATCTCTGCCGATTGCTGCAGGAAGATCTTCAGCACGCGCGTCTGCACGTCCGGGCTCAGCGCCTTGTACCCCGGCGTCTCTCGCAGCACGTCGAGCGCCTTGCGGCCCAGCGTCGGCTCCGGCGCGCGCTCGAGGTTGGAGAGCCACTGCTTCTCGTGCTCCGTCAGCGTGGGCACGTACGGCGGGGGAGCGCTGAGGAATCGCGGTGTGAAGAGGTCGACCCCGAAGATGTTCTTCGGCGGCTTGGGCTGGCTGAACGTGAAGATGCTGGGCGTCGCAGGAGGGGAACTCGTGACGGCCTTCTTCACCTGATTGAGCGCCGCACCGAACAGCGTGGTCTTGATGGTCATGACGGCCGGAACAGCAAGCGACGTTCCACAACCGCCGCGTTCGACTTCCGCGGGGATGCCGCATCGAATGCGCTGAGCGGCTGCGCAGCGATTGCTCCCGTCAGAGCAAGAGCTGCTCAAGCTGCTCGCAATCTTCCGCGTCGGGCATTGAGCGGTACACTCGCGCGGCCCTGATGTCCGACACGCTCCGTCGCTTCGGCGACTTCCTCATCACGCTCGGTCTGGTCACCGACAGCCAGGTGCAGGAAGCGCTCGCGCTTCAACCGCTCACCGGCAGCCGTGTGGGCGAAGCGCTGTTGTCGCTGGGCTACCTCACGCGCGCGCAGCTGCAGCGGGCGCTCTCGCTCGCCGTGCAGAAGGGCGACACCGTGGTGCTCGATCGGCCGCCGCTCGGAGAAATTCTCGTCGGTCTTCACTACGTCGAGATCGCCGCGGTCTCGCAGGCGCTCGCCGAACAGCAGCGCACCGGCAAGCGCATCGGCGAAGTGCTGGTCGAGCAGGGCGCGCTGAGCCACAAGCAGCTCTACGAAGCGCTTGGTCTGCAGCAGCGCATGGCTCCCATGCAGCCGGAGCAAGAAGGTCAGACCGCCAGGCCGACCACCACCGAAGCGAACGGCCAACGCCTGGTGGTCATCGACGACAGCGAGCTCGCGTGCGCGCTGGTGCAGGAAGGCCTCACCGCGCAGGGCTACGAGGTCACCTGCTTCAACGACCCGTTCCTCGCGCTCGAGCAGGTCGACGTGCTCAAGCCCGACCTGGTGCTCACCGACCTCGACATGCCCGGGCTCGACGGCGGTGAAGTGTGCCGGCGCCTGAAGCACGGGCCGCGCATCTCGGTGCCCGTCATCATCCTCACCGCGAACGACGCCGATGAGCGCCGCGTCAAGGGCCTGCGCGAAGGCGCCGACGACTACGTCAACAAGGGCGCGTCGATGGAAGAGCTCGCCGCGCGCGTCGAGACCGTGCTGCGCCGCACGCGTGAGACCGAGCGCGTTCGCCGGCTCTTCGCCCGCTACACGAGCGACGCGGTGGTCGAAGAAATTCTGCGCACCGGCGACGTGAATCTCACCGGTGAAAAGCGCGAGGTGACGGTGCTGTTCGCCGACATCCGCAACTTCACCGCCTTCGCCGAGTCGCGGCCGCCCGAAGAAGTGATGCGCGTGCTCAACGAGGTGCTGGGCCGCCTCGCCGACGCGGTGCTCGAGTGGGGCGGCACGCTCGACAAGTTCCTCGGCGATGGGTTGATGGCGGTGTGGGGCGCTCCGGTGAAGCACGCAGACGACGCGGCGTCGGCGGTCTCCGCGGCGCTGCGCATGATGGAGGAGTTCCGCGCGCAGCAGCACCTCGACCCCGAGAGCCCGAAGTTCGAGCTGGGCATCGGGCTCAACACCGGCCCCGTGCTCGCCGGCAGTCTCGGCAGCGCGCGTCGCACCGAATACACCTGCATCGGCGACACCGTGAACGTCGCGTCGCGGCTGTGCGCGCTCGCGGGCCCGGGTGAAATCCTGGTCGGCGAAGGCACCGCGCGCGCGCTGCAGCACGTGGGTCCGCTCGAACCTCTCTCTCCGGTGCGAGTGAAGGGCAAAGCGCAACCGGTGCCGTTATTCCGTGTCACCCCGCAGCTCGATGAAGCGCTCGCGGCGCAACGCAGATTCTGAGGAACGAAACATGGGCTGGTCACCAGATGGTCTGAAGAAGAACCGCGTCTCCACCATTCTCTACGGAGGCACCGAGTCCGACCGGCGCGCCTTCGCGGTCAACGCCAGCGAAGAGCTCGACGGCGCGGGCCTCATCGAGGCGAAAGACGCGCAGTCGCTCGAGCGCGCGCTGAGCAACGGCCGCGCGGTGGTCTACGTGCCCGACTTGACCGTGTTGCCGGCGGTCACGCAGCGCGCGGTGGTGCGCGTGTTGAGAGAAAGAGAAGAGCGGCCCAAGCTGGTGCTCGGCCTCTCGATGTCGCCCGAGACTGCGCTCGAGAAGGGCGCGCTCACCGAAGACCTGAAGTACTGGCTGTCGCGCTCCACCATCGACGTGAAGGCGCGTGCGTCACGAAGGTGATTCTGGCAAACACGAGGCATGTCTCACGAATCGCTCGACGATCGTCGCAAAGCCCTCGAGGAGCAGTTCTTCCAGAAGCACGACAAGGAGCTCGTGCAGAAGCTGAAGGACGCCGAGGAAAAGAAGCACTCGCGTGAAGAGCTGCAGCGGCTCACCGGCATCTCCAACGAGCAGGTGCTCAACGCTCTTGCCGAGCTGAAGGTCGGCGGCGCGGCGACGCTGGTGATGTCGCTGTTCCCCATCATCGAGGTCGCCTGGGCCGACGGCACGCTCGACGCGAAGGAGCACGCCGTCATCCTCGATCTCGCGCGCACCATCGGCCTCGAGAAGGACAGCCCGGCGTGGGGCTACCTCTCGAAGTGGCTGCAGGAAAAGCCCGAGCTCACGTGGCACACGCTGTGGGTCGACTACGTGAAGGCGCTGTGCGCGAAGATGAAGGCCGACGACAAGGCGATGCTGAAGGCCACCGTGCTCGGCCGCGCGCGCGTCGTCGCCGAAGCGTCGGGCGGCTTCATGGGCCTCGCGTTCCGCATGTCCGAGACCGAGCGCAAGATGCTCGAGAAGCTCGAGCAGGCGTTCGCCTGAGCTGAAACCGCTCGAGCCTCATGTCGCACACGCGCCTACGCTGCGATTTTCGCGCGTAGGCGCTGTCGTTTCGCAGCAGTCCGTGCACGATCCCGCGGTCGCGCAACCGGTGTCGCCTCTCTGGCGACACTGACTTGTTCAGCCGTTTCTCCTGGAGATCGCCGCCATGACCGTTCGCAACGACTCGAGCAGTTCTGCCGCCGCTGCAGCCGCTGCAGCCGCTGAAGCGAGGGCCCGCGCTGCCGAGGCCGCGAAGAAGGCCGCTGCCGAGGCCGCGAAGAAGGCCGCCGCCGAAGCCGCGAAGAAGAAGGCTGCCGAAGCCGCGAAGAAGCCGGCCGACGGTTTCAAGAAGACGACTCCCGCCAAGGTCGCGCTCGATGGCAAGCCGACCGCTGCGAACGCCGCCGACATTCAGGCCGCGAAGGCCGACGCGCCGAAGACGAGCGACAAGCTCCCGAAGAACCCCGACGACCTGCCGAAGATGTTCCCCGAGCTGAAGGGCGCCGACAAAGAGACGGTGAAGAAGGCGTACGACGTGCTCAACAAGCTCGCGACCGGAAACGAGTCGGAGAAGTTGAAGGCGATGTCGGATCTCTTCAAGCAGTTCCCGACCACGCTCGGCAACGTGCTCGACAAGATGGGCGTGAAGGACAACAAGTTGGTGAAGATCGCCACCAACAAAGACGCGCTCTCGGCGCTCTCCACGCTCACCGACGACAAGAAGGGTGTCGCCGACAAGGCGCAGGCCACGCTCAAGCTGGCGAAGGCGGTCGGCGACACCATCGCTCCGAAGGATCTCGAGGGCGTGCTCAAGACCACGCTCAACGCGCTGCCCGGCGCCGAGAAATTGGTGAGCGCGGTCTCGACGTGGGCCGACCCCAAGAAGACCGGCCTCGAAAAAGCGAAGGCCACGCTCGAGCTCGCGGGCGCGCTGAAGGACTTCGCGGGCAAGGAGTTCCCCAAGCTCGCCAACGATCTGCGCTCGCTCGATGGTCCGTTGAAGGCCGCCGGCGCCGCGCTCACGTTGCTCGACCCCAAGGCGAGCACCACCGACAAGATCGCCGCCGGTGCGCAGCTCGCCGCCGAAATTCCCGACCTCGGCAAGAACCTGTCCGACTTCAAGGAGCTGCTGAGCAAAGCCGGAGTGAAGGACGCCGGAGCCATCGCCGAAGGCGCGGGAAAGGCCGCGACCGAGGTCGCGGTGAAGGGCCTCGACCCGAAGCTCGCCAAGTCGCTCACCGAAGCCGAGACCGCGTCGCTCAAGCAGCTCGCCGAGAAGGTCGGCGCCGACAAGCTGGAGCCGGTGCTCAAGGGCATCACCGACAAGGCCGCGCTGCAGGGCCTCGAGAAGCAGCTCGGGAATCTCGACGCTGCCGCCGGCAAGCGGTTGCTCTCGACGCTCGGCGGGCTCGAACACGGCGTGCTCGAGAAGACGCTCAAGAACCCCGAGCTCGCCGAATCGCTCGGCAAGCTCGCCACCAAGCTCGACGACGAGGGCGCGAAGGTCGTCAGCAAGATGGTCAAGGAGTTCGACCACGACGCGCTGAAGACGCTCGCGAAGTTCACCGACAACTTGAGCGGCGACGCGTTGAAGGACGGCCTCAAGTTGCTCGGGCCGGCGCTCGACAAGGGCGGCAGCAAGGTCGTCGCGCAGGGCCTC
Source organism: Archangium sp. (assembly GCA_047600485.1). GTDB lineage: Bacteria > Myxococcota > Myxococcia > Myxococcales > Myxococcaceae > Archangium_A. Next base: position 5,939,266 of record JASGKS010000001.1, on the reverse strand, counting down.
AAGGTGATGGAGCACGTGCTCGGCAAGATGGGCGTGAAGATCACCGGTGAGGTCGCCGCCAAGGCGCTCAAGAACCTGGTGAAGGTCATTCCCGTCGCGGGCGCGATCCCCAACGCCATCGACGCGGTGAAGTACGGCAAGGAAGCGGTCGAGCTGCGCGACAAGAACAAGGACCTCGGCATGCTCGCGCTCAACGCGGCCAAGCTGAACGTCCTCGACGGAGCGGCCGGCATCATCATGGACGCCACCGGCGTCGGCGTGGCCGCTGACGTCGCAGTGAGCGTCGGCTTCTCGGCCGCTGAGCTCGCGCTCGACATCGGCTTCGAGCAGGAAAAAGCGAAGATGCTCGCCGACCCCGAGCACTACCAGGCGCCCGACTGGGTGAAGGCCGTCAACCTCGGCGCCGCGGCGTTGCAGGGCCCGCAGGGCATCGCCGAGCTCGCCGCGTACTACGGACCCGAAGGCGCCGCGCAGCTCGTGCAGTGGGGCGTCGAGAAGGGCGTGAAGGGCGCGGTCGATCTCGCGAAGAACGTCGGCGTCGAAGGCGCGAAGCTGGTCGGCGACGACTTGAAGATGAAGGGCGAGATGCTGCACGCGCTCGCCGACGTGGTGCGCCACCCGGAGAAGTACGGCAAGGCCGTCGCCGACGCCGCCATCAAGACCTACAACGAGGTCATCGAGAAGGGCGGGCAGCTCGCCGACGCCGCGAAGAAGCAGCTCGGCGAAATCGTCGACGAGGCCAAGAAGCTCGGCACCAAGGGCCTCGAGACGATGAAGTGGATCGCGCAGAACCCGGGCGCGCCCGCGCAGATCGCCGTCGACGGCATCAAGAGCGCGGTGAACACCGCCATCGACGCGGGCACCGACGCGGCGAAGGCGCTGGCGAAGAAGGGCCTCGAGACGCTCAAAGATCTCCACGACGGCTGGGAGAACCTGAAGGGCGCAGCGAAAGAAAAAGCGAAGGAGCTGATTCAGTCCGCGAAGGACGGCATCAAGAGCGGCATCGACAAGGCCGTGGCGCTCGGTGAGAAGGGCGTCGACATGGTCGTCTGGGCGGCGAACCACCCGGGCGAGGTGTGGAACGGCGCGAAGAACGCGGTGAAGGACGTGCTCCAGAAGGGCGGAGCGCTCGCCGAGAAGACCTGGAACGAGGTCGTCGCGCTCGGCAACAAGGGCCTCGACCTCGCGAAGGACGCCGTCACCGCGCTGAAGAACGGCGGCGAGAAGGCGGTCGAGACGCTCAAGTACGTCATCCAGAACCCCGGCGAGGCCGCGGGCAAGGTGCGCGACTGGGCCGGTCAGACGTTGAAGGACATGGTGACCGCTGGCGGCGCCGCGGCGAAGAAGGCGGCGGGCGCGGTGAAGGACTTCATCGACGCGCGCATGGAGTGGGCGCAGAAGCTCGGACAGGACCTGCTCAAGCAGGGCTCCGAGGCGTTCATGGAAGTCGCCAAGGCCTGGAAGGACAACCTCACCGAGGGCGGCAAGGCGTTCCTCGACGGGTTGAAGGACCTCGGCAGCGCCGGCGCGGAGCAGCTGCAGAAGCTCGCGCAGTTCGGCGGTCAGCTCGCGGGCGCGGCGGTCGATCGCCTGAAGTCGCTCGCCAACTCCGGCGTCGAGGCGGCGAAGACTGCGCTCGGTGCGCTGGCTGACTTCGGCGGCGAGGTCGGGCGCGTCGCTTCCGAGGGCTACAACGCGGTGAAGAGCGCGACCAATGGTGAGTTCTCCATCGGTGGCTACGAGATCGACTTGAACCCGTTGTGGTGATCGGAGCCCAGCACCGTGTCCGCGAAGAAAGTGACCGCCGATGATTTCGTGGGGCAGTGGGAGCTCGTGCCCGGCGAATCGAAGTACGCCGTGCAGCAGGTGCCGAAGGCCGCCACGCTCGACATCAAGAACGAGAAGGGCGGGCTCTTCATGCGCCTCGAGTGGACCGATCACGTCGGCGCGAAGGGCGAGATCGATCACAGCTTCCCCTTCAAGCAGCCGGTGATGGTCAACGGCACCGAGCACACGCTCACGCTGAACGACGACGGCACGCTCGAGACCGTCGTGCAGAAGGACGGCGCCGAGTACTCGCGCACGCGCCGCACGCTCAGCAAAGACCGCAAGACGATGGAGCTCACGCAGCTCGGAACGCTGCCCAACAAGCAGTCGTTTTCGAACGTCTCCGTGTACCGTCGAGTCAAGTAGAACCAAGCGGAACAATTGAGGAAATCGTCTCAAAACAGACGGTTTCCCTCGTTGTTTTGCGCTCGCGTTGCGGGTACTTGCAGCGGTGAATGGCTGACGAGATCAAAGACCCGCCCGCGCCTCCTTCGGCGCCGCCTCCTCCTCCTTCGAACATCGGCGCGCTGGTGCAGGTGTCGATCGAAGACGAGATGCGCAAGAGCTACCTCGACTACTCGATGAGCGTCATCGTCGGGCGTGCGCTGCCCGACGTGCGTGACGGTTTGAAGCCCGTGCACCGCCGCGTGCTGTACGCGATGACCGAGCTCAGCAACACGTTCTCGCGCCCGTACAAGAAGTCGGCGCGCATCGTCGGCGACGTCATCGGTAAGTACCACCCGCACGGTGATCAGTCGGTCTACGACGCCATCGTTCGCATGGCGCAGCCGTGGTCGATGCGCAGCCCGCTCATCGACGGCCAGGGCAACTTCGGTTCGCTCGACGGCGATTCACCGGCCGCCATGCGTTACACCGAAATCCGCATGGAGCGGCTCACCGATGAGCTCCTGCAGGATCTCGACAAGGACACCGTCGACTTCTCGCCGAACTACGACAACTCGCTCAAAGAGCCGACGGTGCTGCCGGCGCGCTTCCCGAACCTGCTGGTGAACGGCAGCGACGGCATCGCGGTCGGCATGGCGACCAAGATTCCGCCGCACAACCTCGGCGAGGTCATCGACGCCACGATGCACCTCGTCGACAACCCGCGGGCCACGGTGCACGACCTGATGAAGTTCGTGCAGGGCCCCGACTTCCCCACCGCGGGCATCATCGCGGGGCGCGAGGGCATTCGCCGTGCGTACGAGACCGGCCGCGGCACCATCACGCTGCGCGCGCGCGTCGAAGTCGAGGCGAACGAGAAGACGGGCAAGGACACCATCGTGGTGACCGAGATTCCGTTCCAGCTCCGCAAGGAAGTGCTGGTCGAGAAGATCGCCGACCTCGTGCGCGACAAGAAGATCGAGCACATCTCGAACATCGAAGACCACTCCACGATGCAGGGCGTGCGCATCATCATCGAGCTGAAGCGCGACGCGCCGACGCAGGTGGTGCTCGCCAACCTGTTCGCCAACAGCCAGCTGCAGATCAGCTACGGCATCGTGATGCTGGCCATCGATCAAGGTCAGCCGCGCACGCTGTCGCTCAAGGAAGTGCTCGAGAAGTTCATTCTCCACCGCCGTGAAGTCGTCACGCGCCGGTCGCGCTTCGAGCTGAAGAAGGCGAAGGACCGCCTGCACATCGTGGAAGGTCTGCTCGTCGCGACGAGCGGCAAGGACTTCCTCGATCACATCATCGCCACCATCCGCGCTTCGAAGGACCCCGACGAAGCGAAGTGGGCGCTGATGAACATCGTCTCCCCCGCGCTGTGGGAAGCCGAGTCGTTCAAGAAGCTGCCGAAGGTCGATCTCACCTCGGCGAAGAAGGCGATGGACACCCTGGCCGCGCGCGCGAAGGCCGCCGAGCCGACCTACAAGGGCATCTCGCGCCAGTACGACCCGGGGTTCAGCGAGGAACAGGCGAAGTCGATTCTCGACATGCGCCTGCAGCGCCTCACCGGCCTGCAGCAAGACGAGCTGTTCAAGGAACTGCTCGAGCTGTCGCGTGAGATCGCCAAGCTGGAAGACATTCTCGGCAACGAGAGCTCACTGCTCCGCGTGATCAAGACCGAGCTGAAGGACGTGCGCGATCGCTTCGCCGACCCGCGTCGCACCGAGATCGTCGGAGAGATCGGCGAGGTCAGCACCGAAGATCTCATCGCCGACGAAGACATGGTCGTGACGTTGAGCCACGCCGGCTACGTGAAGCGCACGCCGGTCAGCGAGTACCGCTCGCAGAAGCGCGGCGGCCGCGGCAAGACCGGAGCGACGACCAAGGAAGAAGATTTCGTCACCGACTTCTTCGTCGCCAGCACGCACGCGTACCTGATGCCCATCACCACGCGCGGACAGCTCTACTGGCTGCGCGTGCACGAGATTCCCGCCGGCACGCGCACCGGCAAGGGCAAGCCCATCGTCAACCTCGTGCAGTTCCAGGACGGCGAGAAGCTCGCGCAGGTGCTCGTGGCGCGTGAGTTCGAAGAGAACAAGTTCGTGCTCTTCGTCACCCGCGCCGGCGTCGTGAAGCGGACTGACCTGACGGCGTTCAGCAACGTTCGCAGCAGCGGCCTGAAGGCGCTCGGCATCGACGACGGCGACGCGCTAGTGGCGGTGAAGATCACCGACGGCACGAAGGACGTGCTGATCAGCACCGCGCAGGGCATGTCGATTCGCTTCGCCGAGACCGAGGTGCGGTCGATGGGCCGCGCGGCGTTCGGCGTGAAGGGCATCACGCTCGAGGCGGGCGACGCCGTGGTTTCGGCCGAGGTCGTCGAGAAGGGCACCGCGCTGCTCACCGTCACCGAGAACGGCTTCGGCAAGCGCACCGCCGAAGACGAGTACCGGGTCCAGGGTCGCGGCGGCAAGGGCATCATCGACATCAAGACGACGGACCGAAACGGCTCGGTGGTGGGCGCCGTGCAGGTGAAGGACGACGACGAGGTGATGTTGATCACTTCGGCCGGCGTGCTGATCCGCATGGCGGTGAAGGACATCTCGGTCATCGGCCGCAACACGCAGGGCGTGCGACTCATCACGCTCGACGACGAGAAGGACAAGGTGACTGGCATCTCGCACGTGCCGAAGGACGAAGCCCCCGAAGGCGGCGAGGGGAACGGCAACGGCGGCGCTGCGGGCGGTGGTGGAGACGGCGGCGGCGAGACGGCTCCGGCGGCTCCTGCAGAGGGCGGGCCTGAGCAGGCGTAGCTGACGATTCACCGACGGGGTGAGGCGTGACGGACGAGGTCAAGACCCAGTTCGTGCAGGTCTTGTACGGCGGCCGCTGGCGCCTCATCGGACGTATCGGCGCGGGCGGCATGGGCAACGTGCTGCTCGCGACTGATCAAGAGACCGGCGAGCAGGTCGCGCTCAAGACGCTCGGCATGGAGCTGCTCGACAAGCCCGAGTTCGTGCGGCGCTTCGAGCGTGAGGCGCAGCTGCTCGCGAAGTTGAGTCACCCGGGGCTGCCTCCGTACGTCGCGTTCGCGCACCACGACGGCATGCCCTTCATCGTCATGAAGTACGTCGAGGGGCAGACCGTGGGGCAGCTGCTCACCACGCGTCACAAGCTGACGCCCGTCGAAGCGGTGGCGCTGCTGCGTCAGCTCGCCGACGTGCTCGAGTATCTGCACGCGCGCGGTGTGGTGCACCGCGACTTGAAACCCGACAACCTGCTGCTCGACACCGCGGGGCGGGTGACGCTCATCGACTTCGGCATCAGCGCGCAGACCAACGTCACGCGGCTCACCTTGCCGGGCGTCACCATCGGCACTCCGCTGTACATGGCGCCCGAGGTCATCACCACCGGCGAGGCCACTCCGGCGTCCGACGTCTACGCGTTGACGTTGCTGGCCTACACCATGCTCACCGGGCGGCACCCGTTCGCGCACGACGATCGCGCCGGCATGTTCACGCGCCAGGTGAAGGAAGTGCCGCTCGACGCCGCGGCCATCAACCCGTCGTTGCCTTCGCGCGTCGCCGACGTGCTGCAGCGCGGGCTCGAGAAGGAACCGCGCGATCGCTTCGCGTCGGCGACGAAGCTGGTCGATGCGCTCGCGGTCGCGACCGGCCTCACGCCGACCGACCCCAAGGACACCCTCGACACCGAGAACCCGTTCGAGCAGCAGGCGCCCACCGTCATCGACACCTCGCGCGAGACGCGCATCGAGCGGGTACGTGAAGACAGCCGCAAGGGGCCGCGCATCGAAGCGCCGGCTTCTCCGCCGCCGGAACGGGTGACGGAGCCCGACCGCGCTCCAGTGTTGAGCGCACGCAGCGGCCCCGATTTGCCCGAGCTCGACGGCCCGACGTCTGAAGTGGCGTTCGCGCCGACCCACATCGAGCCCGAGAAGCCCAACCGCAAGCCGCTGATCATCGTGGCCATCGCGGTGGGCGTGCTGGTGTTGCTGGTCGTGGTTGCGAAAATATTTTCCTGATTCGCGCAACTCTCTCAGCCGTTGAGCGAGAACTCTCTTGAAGGCTGCAGCGCGGGGAACACCTCGCGACGCCCTTCACCACCCCAACCAGCCGACGGAGAGACGACGATGACTCGCATCAACACTGCTGCCCGCAACACCACCAACCGCAAGCCCCTCGATTTCGACCGGCTGGAGACCCGCGTCGCGCGTCAGGAGTCGCGCCTCGCTCAGGGCCTGCGCGCCGGAACGCTCTCGCAGGACGAAGCGCAGAAGTTGAAGTCGCGCCTCGACGGAGTGCAGAGCAAGCTGCAGAGCGACGGCTTCGACGCCGGCTCGCAGGGCCGTGAGGTCGGCAAGGAACTGCGCGGCATCGGCAAGGAGATGAAGGGCCTGAAGAAGGACGACCAGGTCGACCCGGCCAAGCGCATGGACAACATCGATCGCCGCATCGCGAAGGGGCTGGAGAACGGCAGCCTCACGCCCGACGAGGCGGAGGCGCTGAAGCAGAAGGCCACCGACTTGCGCGCGAAGCTCGACGCGGCGAAGACGCCCGAGGAGAAGGCGGCGCTCGGCAAGGAACTGCAGGCGCTCAGCAAGGAAGTGCACAAGGAGAAGCACGACGGCGAGCTCGACTTCGAGAAGCGCAAGACGAGCTTCGAGAACCGCATCGCCGCGGGCGTCAGCGACGGCAGCCTCACCGAGCAGGAAGCGTCGCAGCTGCGCGAGAAGCTGCAGGGTGTGGGCGCCGACGCGAATTCCATCAACTCGCTCTCGCGTGACATCTGGCGCGCGCGGCACGACTCGCAGATGAACACCGAAGCGGCGGGCGCGAACTTGAACGAGCGCGTGCGCAACCTCGAGAACCAGGGCTCACTGCCGGCAGATCAGGCGTCGGCCATGAAGGAGCGTCTGCTCGCGCTCACCCAGCCCGGTGCGACGTCGTCGGGTGCGCAGCTCAACGAGCTCCGCAGCGGCCTGTCGTTCTTCGGCTGAGCTGAGCGCGCCTCAGCGCGTGTAGCCCTTCTCCGCGAGCAACGACTGCAGCGCGTTCAGAATCGCCGTCGTCTTCTTCTGATTTTCGACGGCCGCTTCGACGCGCTTCAGTTCCTCTGCTGAGAAGCCGTCGGTCTTCGGCGCTTCCTCGAAGAACTCATCGAGCAGCGTGTTGGCCGACGGAGACTTGTTCATCCACGCGCGGGAGGGAGCCTGGGCTTCCTCTCCGGGTTTGGGCGGCGGCGAGGTGTCGAGCTCGAACACCTGGCCCTTGGTCGATTCGATGTGCGCGTCGCGCGCGCGGTTGTCTCTCTTGCGCGTCGCGGGCGGAGCGACGCCCCGGTAGTGCTTGGCGATCGCGATCTTGATTTCAGATTCGGGCGAGATGACGACCTGCACGCGCGCGTTCAGCTTGTTGCTGAGCAGGTCGACGGTATCGAGCTCGGTGGGGTCGCTCATCGCGACGGTGGCGACGCGGTTCTGCAGGCTCACCGGGAACACGCCGTGCTCTTCGCAGAACGTGACGTCGACCTTGGCGAGCAGCGCAGAGTCTTTGGGCACCATGCCCAGGTGCGCGACGGGCAACCGCAGCGCCTGGCTCAGCGCATTCACCATGGTGTCGTCGTCGGTGAAGCCCATCTCGACGAGCACGCCGCTCAACCGGCCGCCCCACTGCTCGAGGCGGCCCATGCCGGCGCGCATCTGAAACTCATCGACGACCTTCGCCTTGAGGAGGAGGTCTTTGAGCTTCGCGACGTTGGGACGAAGAGCCATGAACGCCGCGCAGTCTACGCCAGCACCGCACCAGCGCGAGTCTACTTGCGAGCGTGTTCCAGCGCGGCGTCCCACCGATTCGTCGCGCGGAGCACGAGCTCGATGAACTCGCGCGCTGCGCCGTGGCCGCCTGGCCGGCTGCTCACGAAATGCACCGCCTCACGCACTTCACTCACCGCGTCAGCGGGACAGCCGCTCAACCCCGCACGCGAGAGCGCAGGCAGATCGTTCACATCGTCACCCATGTAGGCGAGCTCGTTCGGCGCGAAGCCGAGCTCCTTCGCGAGCTCTTCGAACGCGGGGCCCTTCTCGCGCCGGCCCTGAAAGACCTTCGCGAGCTTCAGCTCCTGCGCGCGCACGTCGACGATGGGCGAGTTGCGCGCGGTGAGGAGCGCGACCGGCAGCTGCGTCAGCCGCGCGAGCACCATGGCGTGGCCGTCCTTCACGTCGAAGCGCTTCATCGCTTCACCGGTGGGGCCGTACCAGAGGCCTCCGTCGGTGAGCACGCCGTCGACGTCGAACACCACGGCTTTGATCTTCGAAGCGCGCTCGCCGGGCGTCATTTCTGATGACCGAGCGCGCGGCGAATGGCGAGCACGTCGTTGAGCGTCTGCTCGAACAACTCGAAGGTGAGCGAACACGGGCCGTCGCACTTCGCGTGGTCGGGGTCTTCGTGCACTTCGGTGAAGAGCGCGTCGATGCCCGCGGCCGCGGCGCTGCGTGCGAGCAGCCCGACGAACTTGCGCTCACCGGCGGTCTCTCCATCGCCGGCGCTCGGGAGCTGCACCGAGTGCGTGGCGTCGAAGCAGGTGACGAGACCCGCCTCGCGCATCTGGGCGAATCCGCGCATGTCGACCACGAGGTTGTTGTAGCCAAAGGTCGCCCCGCGCTCGGTGACGAGCACGTTGGGGTTGCCCGAATCGAAGGCCTTCTTCGCCTGATGTGAGATGTCCTTCGGCGCGATGAACTGACCCTTCTTCAAGTTCACTCCGCGGCCCGTCTTCGCGACGGCGGCGATGAGGTCGGTCTGGCGCGAGAGAAACGCTGGCACCTGGATGATGTCAGCGACTTCGGCGGTGGGTGCGACCTGCGACAGGTCGTGCACGTCGGTGAGGATCGCGACTCCGATTTCCTTCTTCACTTTGGCCAGCACACGGAGGCCTTCGACCAGGCCAGGCCCGCGATACGACTTGATGGAAGTGCGGTTCGCCTTGTCGAAGCTGCACTTGAACGCGAAGGGCACGCCGAGCTTCGAGGTGATGTCCTTCAGGCGCTTCGCGTGACGCAGCGCGAAGTCTTCCGCTTCGATGACGTCAGGGCCGGCGATGACGAACAGCGGCAGACCGGGGCCGACCGACGAGCCGGCGAGGGTGATGGGCGACGGCGTAGACATGGAGGTGCGCTCTATTCCCACCTTTGCTCGGAGTCGACGGGCGACGCATGATGCGCGCCTTCGGTGCCGCCGGTTCCCCCACGAAATGTCCGAGGCGTGTTGTTCGCAGACTACGTGCGCATGCTGCGCAGGGAGTGGCCTGCGTGGCGCGACGTCGCTTCTCCCGAGGAAAAGAAGGCCCTCGAGACGCGCGTCGACGTGAACGAGTGGTACCCGATGACGACGTTCGAGCTGTTGGGTCTGCGCATCTTGAAAGAGGTCGTCGGGCAGGAGACCGACTCGATTCGGCTCTGGGGCCGCGGGCAGGTGCAGACGATTCTGTCGTTCTTGCCTGATCTCGCGACGGCCGATGATCCGCGCGAGTCGGTGATGCGGTTCTCGAACTTCCTCGCGAGCCTGTTCGATTTCAAAGCGGTGCAGGTCGAAGGCGTCGACGACGAAGACGCGATGTTGCTCATCGACTACGGCATGAGTCAGGCGGCCGAAGAGGCTGCGACGTGGCAGGCGGTCGGCTTCTTCGAAGAGTTGGTGACGGCGAGCGGTGGCCGCGGCGTGCGCAGCTCACTCGAGAGCGCGCGGTGGGTGGGCGCTCCGCAGACGCGCGTGCATCTGACGTGGAGCAGCAAGCGCAACATGAGCCCGCGCCCGTTCTTCGAGCGGCCGCGCGTGTTGCTGGTCGACGACGAAGTGCTGGTGGCGCGCGCGCTGATTCGCATGTTGTCGAAGGTGGCGGAGTTGACCGTCGCGCAGAACGCGAGCGAAGCGATTCGGCTGCTCGAGACGCGTGAGTTCGACACGGTGCTGAGCGACTTCTCGATGCCCGATCGCGATGGCCTGTCGCTGCTCGACGAGGTGGCGCGGCGCTGGCCGCAGGTGAAGCGCGTGCTGCACAGCGCGAACGCACCGCCGCGAGCGCAGGAAGCGGTGAAGAAGAAGATCGTGCACGAGGTCATCGACAAGCCCGCGTCGCGCGACGTGCTCGTGGCGGCGCTGACTTCACGCGCGGCGAGTTGATCAGCCGACGAGCTTCTTCCACTCCGGAAGTTTGCGGAGCGCCTTGAAGCGCTTGTCTTTCGGCAACCGGCTCTTGAACACGCCGAGCTGCAGCTTGCCCTTCACGGTGAACGCTTCGCGCAGCAGTCCGAACGCGCGCGCAGAATCACCACACGCCGTCGCCAGCGCCGCCGCGTCGAGCGTCAGCTGCTGCGAGTTGCCGATGCTGCGCCACGCTCCGGTCTCTTCGCCGTAGTCGAGCCACACCAGCGCGCTCGCGGCGTCAGCTTTCCCAGCCGGCACCATCTCGACGAGCGCGGGGAGTACGTGCCAGCACAACTCTCCCGGCTCACACGACGCGCGCGCTGCTTCGGCGAGCGGCAACAACTTCGCGCTCTGTGCTTCGGCTTCCTTCCTGACCTCGGCCAGCAACGTGAACGCCTGATTCCGCGCGTTCGCCTTCGCGTCGGCCGCGGCGCGCCAGTCGCCGAGCAATGACGAGAGTGACGCTCCGCTCAAGCGGCCACGGAAGTACTTGGCAGTCGGCGAATCGTCTTCGTTCTTCAAGTGCACCGGTGCGAGCGCCGCCCAGCCCGAGCGCCATTGCGCGTAGAGCGCTTCGGTCATCGCGAACGGCGCGCGGTCACTGAGTTGGTAGCGCGTGAAGTGCGGGCGCTTCTCGATTCGCTGCGTACCGAAGTCCGTCACCTTCTTCGCGAGCTTCGAGCCGAGCCACATCGTCCACGAGGGAGCGAGAAAGCCGCTGAACACGTCGGGCTCGACCTCATTCGCGGTGAACGGCCACCGACTCGCGTACAGATGCGGAGCGTCGAGCTGTGGATCCACTCCGAACAATTCGATGAGCCACTTCGCGTTGTCGGGCAGCTCGTTCGACGAACCGTTGAACAAGCAATGCGGAGCGAGCCACACCGCCGGCCCACACCACGCGACCTCGGCCTGCAGCGTCTCGCGGAGTTGATCTCCCAGCTCCACGAGCGACTCGGTCTTCTCGAGCGGGACCGCGACCGAGAGCAGACCACCTTCGGTCGCGAACGATTCCTGCCAGTCGGACAACAAGCTCAGCGACAGCGCGAACGTCTCGGGCACGAGCACGTCCTGGTCGCCGTCTTTCACGTAGAGCTGGAACGCGCTCTTCGGCAGCTTCTTGAGCTTCTCGAGCGCAGCACGAACCGTCTCGAGCGCGGCGATGGCCTTCGGAGCGGCGAAGCGTTTGCCGCCCACCATTCCGCGCCAGCGCGTCGAGTCGACCGGAGCGCGCACGAGCGCCTGCTGCAGCGCAGACCACGCCGCCTTTCCAACGTGAGGCAGCGACGCGCCAGAGAAGCGCAAGGTCAACGCACCCATCGGGCGAATGAAGGCGCGCTGGTGATCTTTCAGCTTCGCGTCGATGCGCCCGAACAGCTCACTCGCGGAAGTCATTTGGCGCAGGACTATCACGGCCGTAAGGCGCGCCAGACGGCGTCAGGTCGAGCTGACTCCACAATTCCCTCGGCGCGCGGCAGTCGGACGTGGTTTTGCGAAGATGGCCCGACGATCGGTGCGGCACATGGGTTGCTCATGCGTCGCCCATGCGCACACCTTTGTTTCTCGCTTTCGTCACGCTGGCTGGTTGCGGCGGAGAGCTCACCATCACGAACTCCACGGACGCTGGAGGCGCGACTGGTGGCGGCAGCGCAACCGGAGGCGGCGACGCAACGGGCGGCGGCGCAACGGGCGGTGGTGCAACGGGCGGTGGTGCAACCGGCGGTGGTGCAACCGGCGGTGGTGCAACCGGCGGAGGCGGGACTGGTGGCGGCAACGCAACGGGCGGCGGGGCAGTTGGTGGCGGAAGCGCAACTGGCGGCGGCGCAACTGGCGGTGGCGCAACTGGCGGTGGCGCAACTGGCGGTGGCGCAACTGGCGGTGGCGCAACTGGCGGTGGCGCAACTGGCGGTGGCGCAGTTGGTGGCGGCGCAGTTGGTGGCGGAGGCGCAACTGGCGGCGGCGCGACTGGTGGCGGCAGCGCGACTGGTGGCGGCGGTGGCGGTGGCGTGATGACGACGCGCGTGTGCGCGGTGGTGAACGAGTGGGACCCGTACCCGACGCCGGGAACGCTCTCGGTGAGCTGCCCTGCGGGTCAGGTGATTCAGTCGATCAGCTTCGCCAGCTACGGCACGCCCGCCGGCACCTGCGGGGCGTTCGCCGCCGACGCCACTTGTCACGCGACGAGCTCGGTCACGGTGCTGCAGTCGCTGTGCGTCGGTCATGCATCGTGCAGCGCGACGGATCTCACGACCGTCTTCGGAGATCCCTGCGCGGGTACCTCGAAGCGACTGCACGCGCAGTTCGAGTGCGGAGCGCCGGTCACGGATGCAGGCGTTGCAGACGCGGGAACTCCGGTCATCGATGCAGGCAGCAACAACAACCCGTCGGCCGCGCTGAACTTCAGCGAGATTCCGCTGACTGCGCCGGACCTCGTTGCTCCGGGTCGCGCCCTCGAGATCTGGAACGCGGAAGATCAAGCGATCGCGTACCCGACGGACGGCTCGGGTCTCCAGGCGACTGACGTGTACCACCGCTTCACGTGGGCGCAGCTCGAGACGGCGCGCGACGTCTACAACTGGGCGCTCTTCGATTACGAGATTCGCGCGGCGATCGATCAGCGCCGCAAGTTCGCCTTCGCCGTGATGACCGTGTGCCCCGGCTGTGGTTCGTTGAACCTCAACTACGGCGGCGCGGAATCGGCGTACCCCGCGTATCTCCACTCCGACATGCAGGCCGAATCGGTCCGCGATTGGATCTCGCCGATCGGCGGCGGCTGGATTCCGAACTGGAACAGCAACGCCTACCTCTCGCGGTTCGAGCGCTTGCTGGTGAAGATCAACGAGCACCTCGAGAACACGACCTGGAACGGCGTGCTCCTCGCGAACGCCATCAACTACATCGACATTCGCGGCTACGGCTCGTGGGGCGAGTGGCACCAGGGCGGCATCGTCGACGACGTGAACGGCTCGCAGCAGCCGCAGGCCGCGCGCGCCACGTCGGTCACCTTGAACCGCATCATCGACGCGCACGTGAACGGCTTTCCGAACCAGCAACTCGTCGCGATGATCTCGACGTTCGATGCGAACCGACTGCAGAACACGATGAATCCGCCCGACGTCGCGCTTCACGCGCTCCAGACGCAGAACGCACGCGGGAAGCTCGGCTGGCGTCGCGACAACTGGGGCTGTCTCGACAATCGGTGCGGCGACTACCTCCGCTACTACTCCGACCTGCACCCCGACCCGACGCTGCGCGCGCTGATCATGGAGCGCTACAAGTTCGCGCCCATCAACGGCGAACCGATGAACGGTGGCTCGGTGGTCGGCGATGCGTCGGGTTCGACCTGCTACTACTTCGAGCTCAAGACGCAGGTGGAGCGCTACCACGCGGCCTCGTTCGGCAACGGCAACTTCCAGAGCGTCACCAACGCACAGTGCGCTCGGGACAACGTACGCGCCGCGGCGAAGGCGAGTGGGTACCGGCTGCTCCTCACGGGCGGTTCGATGACCACCAACGTCGGCAGCACGCGTCGCCTCACGGTGCGGCTCGACTGGCGCAACGTCGGCGTCGCTCCGACCTACGAAGACTGGAACGTGACCTACGAGCTGCGCAACTCGGCGGGAACGACGGTGTGGTCGGGTAGCTCGTCGATGGTGTTGCGGCTCTTCTTGCCGGCGGCGAACTCGAACTCGGTGACCGACACCTTCACGCTGCCGTCGACCATCGCCGCAGGGACCTACTCGGTGCGACTGGTCGTGAAGGATCCGAACGGGTTTCGCAGGCCGTTGCCGCTCGCGGTTCTCGGTCGCGACACCGACGGCAGCTACCTGCTGAACACGCTCGTGGTTCCCTGAGTCACGAAGTTGACGCGTCGGGTGGCGACCGAGCCGCCCGTTAGCGTTGAGCTGCAGATGAACTCCGTTCCGGGCCCCGTCGTCTTTCGGTCGACGGTCGACGCGTTGCTCAAACAGGTCGTGCGTCGCCAAGAGTTGATGACCGACGAAGAGCTGAGTGCGTTCGGCCTCGCCAGACCCAGAGACCTCCCGATTGCGGAGTGGGGTCAGCTGGTTCGTCTCGTGGCCGGCCGCTTGTCACCCGCCGCCGCCGAAGGGCAGGCGCTCGAAGCCGCCGGTCGCGAAGTGGTGCGCGGCTTCTCGAAGGAACTGGTCGGCAAGGGTCTGCTCATCGTGCTGCGCATGTTGGGGCCGCAGCGCGCGCTCCTGCGCATGGCCGAGAACTTCCGCAGCGCCGACAACTTCATCAAGCTCACCGCTCACGTGCGCGCGGCGAACCACGTCGAGCTGATCGTCTTCGACACGGCGGGGATGCCCAGCTTCATGGTCGGCATCCTCTCTGAGGTGCTCGCGCTGATCGGAACTCGCGAACACGCCGTCAGCGTGACCGCGGGTTCAGGCACGACCATGCACTACGACATCACGTGGGCGGCCTAGCGCGGGACCGCGGTGCACGAGCCGTTCACGCAGGCCGCGCGCTTGTTCGACTCCACGCACTCGCGCTCACCGCACTCGTTCCGGCACTCGACGGTGGTGCAGCGATCTCGCTCGGTCTGCGCGTCGACGCGAGTCATCGGCACTTCCTGGCAACACGCACAGCACGGCACCATCAACTCGCAGTCGGTGTCTTCCGCGCACGCCTGCGAATTGAACTGCGTCGTCGGCCGCGTGCAGCCCACCGCGGCGAACGCCAGCGCGACGACGAGCAGCGCGCGCTTCACGGAGCGCTCTTTCGATCACGCTGCGTCAGGGCCGCGCGAATGAAGCCCGAGAACAGCGGGTGCGGAGCGAACGGCTTGCTCTTGAATTCCGGGTGGAACTGGCAGCCCACGAAGTGCGGGTGGTTCTCGAGCTCGACCATCTCGACGAGATCGAGCTCCGGGTTCATGCCCGAGAACACCAGCCCCGCGTCGGCCAGCTTGGCGCGGTAGGTGTTGTTCACCTCGAAGCGGTGACGGTGCCGCTCGGAAATTTCGGGAGTGCCGTACAGCCGCGCCGCGAGCGAACCGGGCTTGAGCGCGCACTTGTACGCGCCGAGGCGCATGGTGCCGCCCTTGTCGCTGACCGACTTCTGCGACTCCATGATGGTGACCACGGGGTGCGGCGTCTTCTCGTCGAACTCGAGCGAGTTCGCGCCGGCGAGCCCGAGCACGGTGCGGGAGTACTCGATGACCGCCATCTGCAGCCCGAGGCAGATGCCGAAGAACGGCACCTTCTTCTCTCGCGCGTACTTCACCGCCTGAATCTTGCCCTCGGTGCCGCGCACGCCGAAGCCGCCGGGCACCAGCACCGCGTCGCAGCCTGCGAGCATCGCGTCGGCGCCCTTGGTCTCGACTTCCTGGGAGTCGACGAACACCAGGTTCACCTTGCACTCGTTGGCGATGCCGCCGTGCGCGAGCGACTCGTTGAGCGATTTGTACGATTCCTTGAGCTCGATGTACTTGCCGACGATGCCGATCTTCACCTCGCCCTTCGCGGGGTGCGTCACCGTCTCGACGATGCGTTCCCACTTCTCGAGCTTGGGTCCACGCGTCCAGATGTTGAGAATTTCGGCGACGCGCTCGTCGAGCCCCTGGCGGTGAAACTCGAGCGGGAGCTCGTAGATGCTCGAGACGTCGGGCGAGGTGAACACGTTGCCGGTGTCCACGTTGCAGAACATCGCGATCTTGTCCTTCAGCTCCTGGTTGATCTGGCGATCGGTGCGGCAGATGAGCACGTCGGGCTGAATGCCGATCTCGCGCAGCTTCATCACCGAGTGCTGCGTGGGCTTGGTCTTCACCTCGCCCGCGGCCGCGATGTACGGCAGCAGCGTGAGGTGCACGTAGCAGGTGTTGCCCGCGCCGACGTCGTAGCGAATCTGGCGAATGGCCTCGAGGAACGGGAGCGACTCGATGTCGCCGACGGTGCCTCCGACCTCGACGAGCACCACCTCGTGGCCCTCGGCGGCCTGGTGGATCATCGCTTTGATCTCGTCGGTGATGTGCGGGATCACCTGCACGGTCTTGCCGAGGTATTCGCCGCGCCGCTCCTTGGTGATGACGGAGTGGTACACGCGCCCGGTCGTGAAGTTGTTGAGCCGCGACATGTGCGCGCCGGTGAAGCGCTCGTAGTGGCCGAGGTCGAGGTCGGTCTCTGCGCCGTCGTCGGTGACGTACACCTCACCGTGCTGAATGGGGCTCATCGTGCCCGGGTCGACGTTGATGTACGGGTCGAGCTTGACCAGCGTGATGTCGAGGCCGCGGTTCTCGAGCAGCGCGCCCATCGACGCGCTCGCCATGCCTTTTCCGAGAGAGGAGACGACGCCGCCGGTGGTGAAGATGAACTTCGTTTTTCGCTGGCGCATAGGCCGGTATTTCCCAACCGGTACCCCCGCGTCAACGAGTCAGTTCACCAAGGCGCTTGTCGAATTGATCCTTCATTTGCTTCGTGAGTTTGGGCGCGAAGCCGAGCTCCTTGAAGCGCTCGCCGAACGGTCGGGCGACGGCGATGAGTCGATCGAGGCGCGATGTCCATGCGATCGAATTGAAATAGAGCCTTGGTGTTGTCACACGCAGGCGTTTCAGGCCGATCGCATGGACGTCAGGCGAGCCCACCACGCACGTCGACGATGGTCCGTATGAGGCCCCGACTTCAGCCTGTCGTGCCCACCTCGCTCACCGCGCGCAATCCGGTGCTGCTCGAGAGTGGTGTGCGCGCGCGCTGAAGTCGGGGCCTCGGACACCCTCATCACACGGCTCTGACTCCAGCCTGCGCGTCTCGTCATCGTTGCGACTTGCGCAGTCTCAAACTCAACTCAGCTGGAGCCACACCATGACCCGCATCACCACCCGAAGACTGTTCGGCGTGCTCGCGCACGTCGACGCAGGCAAGACCACGGTCAGCGAACGCCTTCTGGTTCGCACCGGCCGCATTCACCGAGCAGGCGAGGTTCATCACGGCACCGCCGCGCTCGATCACACCGCCGAAGAAAAGAAGCACGGCATCACCATCACCGCCGCGGCCACCACCATCACGTGGCGCGATCACACGCTGTCGCTCATCGACACGCCTGGACACATCGACTTCGCGATCGAGGTCGAGCGTTCCCTGCGCGTGCTCGACGGAGCGGTCATCGTGCTCGACGCGTCACGCGGTGTGGAACCGCAGACGGAGAGCGTGTGGCGCGCAGCCGAGCGCCACCTGGTGCCGCGCGTCGTCTTCGTGAACAAGCTCGACGCGCCCGGAGCGTCCGTGGAGATGTGTCTCAAAGATCTCCGTGAACGACTCGGCGCGCGGCCGGTGCTCGTGCAGTCGGTGAGCAGCGACACGCTCATCGACCTCGTCGAGCGTCGGGAGCTTCGCTTCGCGCCAGACGGCACGCTCGAGGTGTCTTCCACTTCGGCCCACGAACCAGAACGGGAACGGCTCGTCGAGGCCGTCGCTGAACACGACTCCGCGCTGATGCAGGCGTGGACCTCGGGGCAGACCATCGACGCCGCGCAGCTCAAGGCGGCGTTGCGTCGCGCGTGCCTTTCGCGCGCGGTGGTTCCCGTGCTCTGCGGAGCAGCACTCAAGAACCGTGGAATCCAGCCGCTGCTCGACGCGGTGGTGGACTACCTGCCTTCTCCGGAGGACCGTCCGCTCCCGCACGGGCTGAAGCCAGACCCCGCGGCGCCGCTCTGCGCGTTCGTGTTCAAGACCGAAGTCGATCGTCACTCCGGCGCGATGGCCTGGGTTCGCGTTTTCCAGGGCACCGTTTCGCCGGGCGACACGCTTTCGCTGATGCCTTCGAAGAAGAAGGAACGCGTGTCACACGTGCACGAGCTGCATGCCGGCAAGCACCTGCCCCTCGAGTCACTGGGGCCGGGCGGCATCGCGGCGCTGGTCGGTCTCAAGTCGGCGCACACGGGGAACACGCTGTGCGCGCGCGGACTCGAGCTCCAGCTCGAAGGCGTGTCGGCGGCCGAGCCGGTCGTCGAGCTCGCGGTCATGGCTCGCAGCGCGGAAGAACAGTCGAAGCTCGGAGAGGCACTCCGCAAGGCGTGCTTCGAAGACCCTTCGTTGCGCGTTCGCGTCGACGCGGAAACGGGTCAGACGGTGTTGTGCGGCGTTGGTGAGCTGCACTTGAGCATCTGGCTCGAGAAGCTCGAGCGACGTGAAGGCCTCACGGTGAAGACCGGTGCGCCGTCGGTGGCGTACCGCGACACCGTGTCGGGTGAAGCGACGGTGGAGCTGCGGCACGTGCGGCAGTCGGGTGGGCCGGGTCAGTTCGCGGTCATCACCCTGCGCGTGCGGCCACTCTCGCGCGGCAGTGGTTTCTCGTTCGTCGATGAGACGATCGGCGGAGCGGTGCCTGCTCCGTTCGTGGCTGCCGTGGAGGCGGGCGTGAAGGCGGCGTTGAGTCGCGGGGTGCGCGATGGAGTTCCGTTGGTGGACGTCGAAGCCGTGCTGCTCGACGGTCAGACGCACGCGAAGGACTCCAGCGCGGTGGCGTTCGAGATCGCGGGTTCGCTCGCGTTGCAGGACGCCGCGGTGAAGGCGGGGCTCTTGCGGTTGGAGCCGATGGCGATGGCGGTGGTGCACACGCCGGAGCCGTCGTTGGGAGACGTGCTCGGCGAGCTCGCGCAGCGGCGTGGCTCGGTGAGCGGCGTGGCGGTCGAGGGGACGCAGGCGACGGTGCGGGCGACTTTGCCTCTGGCGAAGACGTTCGGGCTGGTGACTGCGTTGCGCAGCAAGAGTGAAGGTCGGGCCGACGCGAGCTTCAGCGTCGCCGGCTACGAGGCCGTGTAGCGAGGGAAGGGCGGGTTCTCGTTTCGGGGGCCCGCTCTTCTTTTTCGGGCGTGGCGAGGCGCATCGCGCGCTCGAAATCTTCGCGGTCCTGGCGGATGCGCTCGGTCAGCTCGGCTTCACTCGGCAGGAACTCGGCGTAGCGAGCCGCGAGCACCGATGGGTCGTCAGGCAGCGTGATGCGCACCATCGCTTCGTTCTTGTCGCTGCAGAGCACGATGCCGACGGTGCGGTTCTCCGAAGGCTCGCGTTGAAACGTGTCGAACCAGTTGGCGTACATCGTCATCTGGCCCAGGTCCTGGTGCGTCAGCTTGCCGATCTTCAGATCGATCAAGACGTGGCAGCGCAGGAGCCGGTTGTAGAAGACGAGATCGACGTAGAAGTGATCTCCCTCGAGCGTGATGCGGCGCTGGCGACCGACGAAGCAGAAGCCCTTTCCGAGCTCGAGCATGAAGCTCTCGATGCGATCGATGATGCGCTGTTCGAGATCACGCT
This sequence comes from Archangium sp., assembly GCA_047600485.1. Lineage (GTDB taxonomy): Bacteria > Myxococcota > Myxococcia > Myxococcales > Myxococcaceae > Archangium_A. The sequence continues at coordinate 5,919,552 of JASGKS010000001.1, read as the reverse complement.
CCTGCGTCGCAGGGTTCTCTTCGAGGTCGAGGAACTCGAGGACGAACGGATCTTTCAGGACGTGTTCGGGCTTGGCGATTTGCTGGCCGTTCGCGGCGAGTGCAGCAGCGTTGCCTTGGCGCGCGAGTCGCTCGAAGAGCTTCGACATGATCTGTCGTTCGAGCTGAGAGACCGACCACGCCTCGCGACCGGCTTCGATTTCGTAGAACGCTCGTGCCTGCTCGTTCGCGACTCGAGTCAGCAGCAGGTAGTGCGACCAGCTCAGCGCGGGATGGAATTCGGCAGACAGTGTCTGGCGAATGTTCTTTTGAGATTTCAACGCCTTAGAGGTGAATTGCGGCAATTCCGCAGACGGTGTCTGCGGAATGTTCGTGAGTGATTTCAAAGTCTTGCGGTCTGGAGAGCGTGTTCCTTGGGGAAAGGCGACGAAGAATTGGCGCATCTGCTCGAGGTTTCTTGCGCTCATGCCCCGCGCACCAGATTGCTGAAGACGCGCTGCGAGACGAGTGATCAGTCGACGTCCATATTCCGCGCGATCCTTTCCGTGCTGTTCGACTTCGACGATCTCCCGGCCGATTCGCCAATACGCCTCGACCATCGCCGTGTTCACCGTTCTCGCGACGCGACTGCGCGCCTCGTCGAGAATTCCGGTGACCTTCGAGTACAGCGCCTCTTCGCCGCCCACCACACTCAGTTCGTTCATCCCGCACTCATACAAAACGACACCGACATTCCCGCTCGACGCTGCGCCATGATGCGCGCATGCGACTCGGCCTGTTGGTGCTGATGCTCGCCACGCTCACCGCATGTCCCGGAGGCATCACGCCCGGCACCGGCGGTGGCGCTGGCGGAGGAAGCGGAGGCGGCGGAGGTGGCGCCGCAGACTTCGACGCCGGCCCACTCTGCGATGCGCCGGGCGAAGACGCCGGAACGTTCGACGATCTCCTCCCGCCGACGCGACTGCTGCGTCGCGCGTCGATGGCCTTGCGCGGAGTTCCTCCGACTGACGCGGAATACGCCGCGCTGCTCGCGAGCGGAGACGAGGCAGCGCAACGCGCGTTCGTCGCCACCTTCGTCGACACCACGCTCGCGTCGCCGGTCTTCTACCAGTCGATGTTCGAGTTCAGCCGCGAGTGGTTGAACGTGCCGCTCGCTCCGCCGACGGCCGACGAGCCCGAGTACGGCCCGCAGCAACAGCGCTCGATTCAACGCTGCGGAGCGACCACGCCGAACGCCGGCAAGTGGGCCTACGTTCGCGAAGACTACGAGGGCGGCATGATGGCCATCTGCGCGGGCAACCTGCGCGACGGCGGCGTTCCGGCCGAACGCACGCTCGAGCCCTGGTGGGCGCCGGGCACCATGGTCACCGTCGTCGGCAGCGCGGCGAACACCGACCCCAACGGCATCGTGAACCTCAATGGCAACTGGACCAGCGTCTCGTGCGCCGGCCGGCCCGACGGCACCTGCGGCTGCGGGCCCAACGCGGTGAACTGTCACGCCGACGTTCAGCAGTACGCAGGCTGGGAAAACTACGTGAGCTGGAACCCGAGCGGTCAGCGCCGGCAGCTCGCCGAAGAGCCCGCGCGGCTGTTCGCGCACCTCGTGTGGCACGACAAGCCGCTGACCGACCTCATTCTCGGCACCACCTCGGTCGGCACCACCCGCACCATCAGCGCGTACGTGATGCAGGGCGCCGAGAGCGGAGACGTCTCGCAGCTGTCCGACGATTCGTGGTGGCAGCCGGCGAAGTTCAATGCCGCGCTCGTCGACCCGCTCCACACCGCGGGAGACCCGGAAGCGTGGCGCGAGTTCGACGTGCCGACCGTCTCGAAGGTCTTCATCGCCGACCGCGCGTACAAGTACGACCCGCGCACCACCACCACGCCGATGACCGGCATTCCCGCGGCGGGCATGCTCACCAGTTTCGGCTTCCTCGCCGGCCAGCCGCGCGAACGTCTGCGAGCTGCGCGTGTGCTCGAGCAGCTCGCGTGTGAGGTCCTCGCGCCTCCGAGCGGGCAGACGTTCAACCCGTACGTCAGCGACCCGGCGAAGGAAGGCCCGTGCCAGCACTGCCACCGCCGCATCGACCCCGCGGCGATTCACTTCAAGCGCTTCGCGAAGTCAGGCAGCGCGTCGGAAGGGTGGGGCGCGAACTACTTGATGCCCGCGATTGGCGGCTGGCGTTGGCCGAACGCCTGGCGCAGCGGCACGTATCCGTACGGTGGAGAACCGTTCTCGCACTGGAACCGCTGGTACGTCGCCGACAGCAAGCTCACGCCGGTGACGCAGGCGCAGGTGAACGCCGATCCACTCGTGGTCTTCATCGACTTCCTGCCGCCTGATCAAACGCTGCTGGGCCAGGTGAGTGACGGCACCGTCGGCCCGCTGGGGTTCGCGAAGCTCGTGGTGGCGTCGGGCAACTTCGATCGCTGCATGGTGCGCCGGCTCCACACGCAGGTGATGGGACGCGACATCGACCCCGCGAAGGAGACGGGCTACCTCGACCTGCTCACCGCGCAGTTCGTCGCGGGCGGCAGAAAAGCCAGGCCCTTCATCAAGCAGCTCACGCAGTCCGAGCTCTTCGGGAGGGGACTGTGAGAACCGCTCTCGTGCTGTGCGCCGTGCTCGGTGCGACTGGCTGTAATCGGACACCTGAAAAAGTAAGCAAAGACTTACGTTTTTCGGCGACCCGGCAGGCGGCGTGCGGGCAGGCGAGCGATGAGACGGTGGCGGTGATGCGAGCGCTCGCTCCGCACTGCGAGGGCTGTCACGTCACCGGCACGCGCGCCTTCTTCGCGTCGGTGAGCAGCTTCCAGAACCTGGTGGTCTCCGACATGCGGCTCATCAAGCCGGGCGACCCCGACAACAGCGAGCTCGTGAAGCTGTTGCAGGGCACCGGCACCGGCGCGTTCACGCGCATGCCGATCGGAACGAAGTCGTACGCCGACCTCGTCGCCGACGGCAGGGCGACGTTCACCATCGATCAAGTGAAGCAGTGGATCACCGGACTGGCGACGCAGGCGCGCGATGCACGACCTGACTCGGCGCAGCCCCGCATCACGCGCGTGAGGGCCGAGCAGGTGCAGCGCGCGCTCTACCAACAGCTCGGGCTGGCCTACGCCGACTTCTTCATCAACGCGTCGGACTTCGGAATTCCGCTCGCGGAGACGCGCGGCGACGACAACTACCCGTTCCAACCGGCCGACGAGTACCTCGCGCCGCGAAATTCGGAATCGAGAGATCGCTTCCACGGTCTGGGTGGCGGCTCGGTCACCACGCAGCAGAAGACCGACCTGAGTGTCTCTCCGACGTTCGTGCTCACGCTGACGCAGGTCTCGCAGCGTTGGTGTCGCCTCGCGTTCAACAAGACGACGAACGAAGCGCTCTTCCCCAACGGAGCGACGAAGGCGACCGATGACGCGAACGTGAAGGCCACCATCACGCGGTGGTTCCTGCACTTCCACGGGCGCGTCGCGACGCAGGCCGAGGTCGACGCGATGTTCACCGACGTGTGGACGCCGCTCGCTCCCGGCGGTGCGGAGGCAGGCTTCACGGGCCTCTGCTCCGCCTTCGTCCGCCACCCCGACTGGATTTTCTACTGAGGCCGCGCATGAAACTCTCTCGACGAAAGTTGTTCGAAGCGGCGCTCGGAGTCGGCCAGGTCGCGCTGCTCTCTCGCTACGGGTTGCTCCCGCGTTCGGCGCGCGCGCAGCCGATGACCGGCAAGCCCACCAAGCTGCTCGCCATCTGGCTCGACGGCGGGCTGCACTGGGAGACGTTCTTCTCTCCGTTCACCAGCGCGGGCATCACCAAGTTCATGCCCACGCCGCAAGGAGGCCTCATTCCTTTCGGCTACGCGCCATCGCAGGTCGAGAACTTCGATCGCACTCCGGTCGACCTCGATCAACCGGGCATTCGCCGCAAGTGGCGCGGCCCCATCTATTGGAACTGGAACTCGCCGGGCGACACGATGGGCGCGGTTCCCAACTCCGGCGGCGGGCAGCAGTTCAGACCGTACGGCTACGCGTGGGCCGACCCGACGTACAAAATCTACGACCGCGCCGCGCTGCTCATCGGCGCTGATCAAGGCACTGCGAGTCACTACTCCGGCATCGTGGCCAGCATGTGTGGAGTGGCCGGCGCGAACTTCCGTTCTCCCTCGGTGCAGGCCGTCGTCGCCGCGGCGATGGCGTCGCGTTTTCCCGACCGCCCGATTCCGAACGTGACGCTCGGTGGTCCTCCGCCGACCGCGCTCGACTTGCCTTCGCTCGCTGCTCCGACGCGCGTGACGTCTGACGCGTCGGTCGAGCCCACGCTCAGCGATCGACGCGACAGTGCGTGGCTCGGCTTGCGTGCACGCGACATGAAGCCCGACGTGCTCTTCGACGGCACCACGGGCCCCACGGCGATTCCGCTCACCGCGACCGACAACGCGACGCTCGCCGCGATTCGCGCGCGAAAGGGCAAGTCGTCGGCGGGCACCGATGCGCTGCTCGGCCAGCTCTACGACACGTACCGCGGAGCGAGCCGCACCGTCGCGCGCGACATCTTGAACACGCTCGGGTCGGTGCAGGGCTTTCAGCATCTCGCGGCCGCCGAGCCGATGAAGTACCCGTCGAATTGGACGGCGTGCATTGGCTACGCCGACTCGTGCGGCTCCGGCGGCGGCATGGCGAACTACGACTTCGCGCTGAAGTTGCTGAAGTCCGAGCTGGTCACCTCGGTGAGTCTGCGCGCGACGAGCTTCAACAACTTCAGCTTCGACACGCACTCGGCGAACGGGCCGCAGATTCACACCAACCACCTGCGCATCGCGTTCGAGGGCATCGCGCGCGTGCTGCTCGAGATGTCGCTCACGCCGGGGAGCGTTTCGGGCCGAACGCTGCTCGATGAGACGCTGGTGTACGTGTTCAGCGACTTCGGCCGCACGTTCCCCAAGAGCGGCAGCGACCACCACCCGGCGACCTGCGCGATTCTCGCGGGCGGAGCGACCATCGGAAACCAAATGGTCGGTGGGTACGACGAGGCGATGAACGGAAGCCCGATGGGCGTGCCGGTGCCGCTCATCGAAGAATCGGGCGCGATGGAGACGCGCGCCCCGCGCAGCCAGGACATCGCGGCGACGGTGCTGCACTCGTTCGGGCTCGAGGGCGGCCGCGACTACTTCATTCCCGGCGGCTACGGGTACTTCGACGGCGTGGTGGGCTGAGCCAGAAGCCAAAGCGAATTCGGGCACTTCGCTCGCCCGCAACTTTCGAAATGGAGCCGGGTTGGTACCTGCAACCCAAGCCGAACAAGGAGCTCCATCATGTTGAAGCACCTCGCCGTCGCCGCTCTCGCCGCTGTGTCGCTGTCGCTGTTCTCGTGTGGTCGTGGCGACGAAGCCGACAGCGCAGAAGACGCCGACGAGTCGGCGGTCGTCACCTCGTCGGAGAGCTCGCTCACCACCGAACTGTCGGACGAAGTGACGCAGCCCATGTCGGCCACCGCGACCGACCTCGCCACCGCCGCGTCGACGCGCGTCGCCTCGCACGTGCAGCCCGCCGGCTGCCTCACCGTCACCGTCAACGGAGCCACCGTCACCTACGTCTTCAACGACTGCACGGGCCCGTACGGCATGGTGCACGTCACCGGCACCGTCACCGCCGTGTACTCGCGCAACGCGACCGGCGGCGTTCAGGCCGTCATCACCGGCACGGGCGTGAAGGTGAACAATGCGGTGGTCGACTTGAACGCCACCGTGAACGCTTCGCAGAGCGCGGGAGTGAAGCGCGCCGAGGTCGTCAGCAACGCGACCGGCACCGGCCCGCGCGGCGGGAAGATCGATCGCAACGGCACGTACACCATCACCTATGACACCACCGCGGAGTGCGTGACGGTCGACGGCACGTGGACCACCAAGGCCGCGCTCCGCACGTCGAGCACCACCGTTGCCGGCTACAAGCGCTGCAAGGGCACGTGCCCGGTCGCGGGTGGCACCATCACCAACACCACCGGTCGCACCGTCATCACCCTCGCGTACGACGGCTCGGCGGTGGCGAGCTGGAACACCAGCGGCGGCCGCAGCGGCACCGTGAATCTGCAGTGCGGTAAGTGACGCACTTCATCGACTGACTTCACGCCGGCCGGAGATTCTCCGGCCGGCTTCGTTTTTCAGACGTGCCAGACTGCTCACCGTGACGACGAAGGTGGGCGAGGGCGAGGCGACGTCGACGAGTGACCGCGTGGGGCCCGACGTGGAACTCGATGAGCTGCGCAAGCGCGTGGCCGAGCTGGAAGCGCAGGCGACGCAGAATCGCGACGCGTTCCTCGCTCCGCTGCGCGAGCAGATGAAGGACCTCGAGCAGGAACTCGAAGAGAAGCGACGCAAGCTCGCCGACACCAAAGACGCGGTGAGCTCGTTCGAAGGCATGGACGGCGCGGTGCAGGTGATTGCGTGGATGTCGGCGCTCCTGGCTTCGACGACCGTGCTGGTGGGCAACCCGAAATACGGCGCCGTCATCTTCGGCGTGTCCGCGCTGGTCGCCATCGACCGCTGGTGGAGGGCGCGCAAGTGACCGAAGCGCGTGAGTTGCGAAACCGCCTCGAGCAGCTGCCCGGCGAAGTCGACGGAGCGCGCTCGGGCAGCGACGCGCAGTCGACCGCCGAGGTCGTGAAGTACGCCGAGCAGATTCGCGCCGCTCGTTCTGAGCTCGCTGAGCTCGACACCCAGCTCGCCGCGCAGAAAGACATTCTCTGGTCGAGGCTGCTGACGCTGCGCCGCGGTCAAGCGAAGCACTGGGAAGAGGTGAACGGCGCTCGACGACGCGAAAGCGCCGAAGTTCCGTTCTCCGTATATCTCTACGGAGCCTCCATGGCGCTCGGCGCGTTCATCGGCTCGGCGACGCCGCTGGTCGCGACTCCAGCGGGTTTCGGAGCCGTCGCGGTGTTCGCGGTGGCCGTCGCCGGCTGGGCCGGGCACCTGCGCGGTCGGGTCGAGCGCGCCATCTCGCAAGCCGAGCGCGTGCTGTAGCGAACTCGAGCGCCCGCAAAGAAAGAGGCCGGAGGATTTCTCCCCCGGCCTCGAATCATTTCATCGTCGGATCGACGTCAGCGAATGGTGACGTTGAGTTTGTAGATGAATTGGCCGGCGGGCGGGCCGACAGAACCAGACTGACGCACCTGCAGGAACCAGATGACCGGCGCAGTCGATGCGTTGACCGCTGCGGAGTCACGCGGCGAGTTGCCCGTTCCGTCGATCACCGAGCAGAAGCCGCGGCCATCGTCATCGTCGTCCACCAACTGCGTCGTGCCATTCGGTGCGTAGAGCGTCAGTCGGCTGTCGATGCCGTTGCTCTCGCAGGTCTCGACCGCGCGATCGCCTTCGACGATTTCCGCGCGCAGCGCTTTGCCGGCCGGAACCGTGACCGTGTACCAGTCGCTCTCGGTCTCCACGGAGTGGTCGGCTGAGCAGAACGCTTCTGAAACGAGCGTCAGGTTGCCACTTGCCGTCGCGAACGTGTCGTTGGGTTCCGTTTCCGAACCCGCGTTGGTCGTCGCGATGACCTCGAGGAAGTACTTTGAGACGACGGCGTTGACGCCGGTCTCCTCGACCTTGACGTAGTAGGTGCCGGCGGCGAGCGGGATGACCATCGCCGCGCAGCTCGCGATGCCCGACGCATTGGTCGAGCCCGCGTTGTCGTTGGTGATTTCCGTTCCAGCCGAGTTCATGATTCGCAGCGTCGTCGTCGTGCTGTCGCAGTTGTTGGGACGCACGGTGAACGTCTCCATGCGCACCGTGGAGCTGGCCGCCAACGTCAGCTTGTAGAAGTCGACGTCGGTGGTCGTCGAGATCGACCCGCGGATGCGCGCCAGGCCGCCGTTGAGCTGAAGCGTCGCCGCGTCCGCCAGCGCAGTCGTGTCGTTCGAATCGACCTCGTTGATGTACGACTCGATTGCGCACGTTGCGCTGCAGCCGTCTCCGTTGGCGGTGTTGGAATCGTCGCATTCCTCAGTGGCGCCGAGCGTGCCGTCACCACAGGTCAGCTTCGAGAGCAACGCGTAGCGGGCGATGGCGTTGTTGTCGCCCGATTCCGTGACGTGGACATAGACCGTGGCGGCAGCGGCGATGGTGACCGTAACGCGCGAGCAGCTGTCGCCCGAGACGCGGTTGTCGTTCGACGCCAGCACCGTTCCAGCTGCGTTGCGCACGTTGATGCCGGTGTCGATCGCGGTGCACGGCCGGTTGAGTCCGAGGTTCAGGTCCCAGGTGTCGAACTGCACGTCCAGCGGGCCCGCGGTCGGGTTGGTGAACGCGAACACGTCTTCGTCACCCACCGGACTGAGGGCCGCGCGCCAGGTGTGGTTGCCCAGCGCAACGCTGGTCACACCCTGCGCCGTGGCGTTGTTGACGGCGATCGAGCCGCCGACGTCGAAGTCGTTGCCCGCGATGCCCGTGCCGCCGGTCGACGGTGTGCCGTCTTCGTTGGGTTCCGCCTCGGACGGCGCTTCGAGCACGCAGGTCGAGCTGCAGCCGTCGCCGTTCATCACGTTGCCGTCGTCGCACTCTTCGGCGAGCGAGGTCTGCGTGCCATCGCCGCAGACGATCGGCGTGAAGTGCACGTCGAGCGCGTAGTTCGCGATGACCGCGTCGTCGCCGAACTCGACGACGTGCGCGTAGAGCGTGGTGCCGGGCGCCACGTTGAGGAAGCCACCCGAGCAACGGTCGGCCGCGCCGTTGCGGTCGTCGTTGCTGCCAATCAACGCGCCGAACTGATCACGCACGCTGATGCCGGTGTCGATGCTGGTGCCGCACGCCACGCCGATGCCGAACCCGGCGCCGGTGTTCCAGGTGTCGAGCTGAATGGTCATCCACCCCGCGGTGTCGTTACGAATCGCGAACGCGTCTTCGTCACCTGCTGGCGTGATGCGCGCCGCGCGGAACGTGTTGCCCGCAGAGGCGCGAATGACGCCCTGCGCGAGCGCGTTGGTGACGGCGATCGGCGTGCCGCCGTCGGTGACGACGTCGAAGTCGTTACCCGCGATGCCGCTCGCGCCCGTCGAGGTCATGCCGTCGTCGTTGGGCTCGAGCTCGCTCGGCTCGTTGGTGCACGTCGCGCTGCAGCCGTCGGCGTTGCGCGTGTTGCCGTCGTCGCACTGCTCCATGCCGGCGCGCGTTCCGTCTCCGCAGACCGTAGCGCAGGTGCTCGGCGAGCCGGTGCAGCTGTAGCCCGCCTCGACCGTGCAGGTCGCGCTGCAGCCGTCGCCCGCGTTCATGTTGGCGTCGTCGCACGCTTCCATGCCCACCCGCACACCGTCGCCGCACGTCGCCGCGCAGATCGAAGGCATCGTGCCGGTGCACACGAAGCCGGTCTCCTGCGTGCAGGTCGCCGAGCAGCCGTCGCCCGCGGCCATGTTGCCGTCGTCGCAACCCTCGGTGCTCAGCTTCACGCCGTCACCGCACACCGCCGAGCACGTCGAAGGCATGCCCGAGCAGGTGTACCCCGACTCGCGCGTGCACATCACCGAGCAGCCGTCGCCCGCGTTCATGTTGCCGTCGTCGCAGGTCTCGGCGCCCACAACCGTGCCGTCGCCGCAGATCGCCGAGCACATCGAAAGCGGAGTGCCGGGGCACTGGAAGCCCGTCTCGATCGTGCACGTCGTCGAGCAACCGTCGCCCGCGGTGGTGTTCATGTCGTCACAGCCTTCGCCGCCGGCCTTGATGCCGTCGCCGCAGCGGGTCGCGCACATCGAGGGCATGCCGTTGCACGCGTAGCCCGTCTCGGTCGCGCACATCGACGAGCAGCCGTCGGTGCTCATCATGTTGCCGTCGTCGCACGTCTCGGCACCGGCGACGACGCCGTCACCGCAGCTCGTCACGCAGGTGCTCGGCATGCCGCTACACACGTAGCCGTTCTCGCGCGTGCAGGTGGCCGAGCAGCCGTCGCCCGCCGTGGTGTTCATGTCGTCGCAAGTCTCGGTGCCGCTGACGACGCCGTCGCCGCAGACGATGGTCGTGCCGCCGCCACCGCCGGTCGTGCCACCGCCACCGCCGGTCGCAGTGCCGCCGCCGGTCGCAGTGCCGCCGCCGGTCGCAGTGCCGCCGCCCGTTGCCGTGCCGCCGCCAGTCGCAGTGCCGCCGCCAGTCGCAGTGCCGCCGCCGGTCGCTGTGCCGCCGCCGGTCGTGCCGCCGCCACCGCCGGTTGCCGTGCCGCCGCCAGTCGCCGTGCCGCCGCCGGTCGCGGTGCCGCCGCCCGTCGCAGTGCCGCCGCCAGTCGCAGTGCCGCCGCCAGTCGCAGCGCCGCCGCCCGTCGCAGTGCCGCCGCCGGTCGCAGTGCCGCCACCCATCGGATCGCCGCCGCCCGTGCCGCCGCCGGTCGCTCCACCGCCGCCCGTCGCAGTGCCGCCGCCGGTCGCTCCGCCGCCGGTCGTGCCGCCACCGGTCGTGCCTCCGCCCGTCGCGCCGCCTCCGCCGGTGAAGAGGCTTCCGCCTCCGCCGGTTCCGGCGTCAGTGGTCATGGGAGTACCGCAGGCGGCTGCGAAAACGAGGCAAGCCGCCACAAGAGTGGTGCGAGTGAATTGGTTCAAGGTGCCGGGCTCCGGTGAAACTGGAAAATCCAGTGGAGGCGCACGTGTCTCAGGTTTCCGCCTGCACGTCTCGCGAAGGCTTCAATTTCTCTCGCGAAAATGCGACTGAGCGGTCATGCGACGGGCACTCCTTATTACTTGTGCGTTTCTGGCGACCGCCTGCTCGCTCCCGCAGAACATCGTGCGCGGGCGTTACGGGCTGCCCGACTTCACTCACGACGAAGGCAGTTGGCGCGACCTCGACGTGACGATGCGCGACGGCGTGAAGCTGCGCACGCACGTGTTGCTCCCGCGCGGAGTGGAGACGGCGCCCATCGTCCTGATGCGCAACCCGTACCCGCGCGACATCCTCTTCACGTTCAGCTGCAGCGTGTTCGTTCGCTACGGCATCGGCTGCATCGTGCAGGACGTTCGCGGTCAGCGTGAAAGTGAAGGCGAGTGGGATCCGCTGATTCACGAAGTCGAAGACGGTGAAGACACGCTCGCGTGGGTCGACGCGCAGCCGTTCGTCGAGTCCATCGCGCTCTACGGGCAGAGCTACCTCGCCGGCACCGCGCTCGCCGCGTCGTCGAATCTGCCGCCGAAGGTGAAGACGATGGTGCTCGCCGTGTTCGGCACCGACTTGCGCCCGGTCGTCTCGGAGCGCGGTCTCTTCCCGCACGAGCTCATCACCGCGTGGGCGTCGTACATGCCGGGCAAGGAGCGCCCGGGAAATCCACAGAAGTCGTTCGAGCAGGCGCTCGCGCATCGGCCGCACCTCACCTGTGACGAGGTCGCGTTCGGTGGCCGCAAAGACTGGTACCGCGCGTGGCTCGACGCTGCGTTGCCGAGCGCCGCGGTGTGGCAGCTGCCGAACAACGTGAAGTTCGTGGCGGTGCCTCCGAAGATTCAGGTGCCGGTGTTGTTCATCGAAGGCTTCGATGATCCCTTCCTGCTCGCGGGGCTCGACACCTTCGCGCGCCTGGGCTCACGCGAGAAAAGTCATCTCTTCCTGCTCCCCACGAGTCACGTCGGTCTGCAGCCCGGCGACGTCGAGATGAGCTCGGCCGATGGGCAATACCTGTGGAAGTTGCCGGTGCCCTGGCTGGTGCATCACTTGAAGGGCGGGCCGCTCCCGTTCCCCGAAACTGGAGTGACGAGCTACGGCCGCGGAGTCTCCGACCCGGTGCACCGCGCCGTGTGGCCGCCTGCGACGAGAGACGTTTCGTACGACCTCGCGAGCAAGACGGCGCCGAACGAGCACGCCTGCGCCGAGCGCGTGATGGGTCCGCTCGATGACACTGATCGTCGCCCGGGCACTCCGCTCAGCTACCGCTACAACCCGCTCAACCCGTGGCCCAGCGAAGGTGGCGCGCGTGGCCTCGGCATGAAGGCGCTGGTCGCGGGAACGCTGACACCCGGGCCGATGCGCCAGACGTGGGACTGTTCGCGGCAGGACGTGATTCGCTTCGTCGCTCCTGCGGGCTCGAAGCCCCTGCGCATCGCGGGGCGGATGCAGGTGAAGCTCAGCGTGAAGAGCACCGCGAAGGACACGGCGTTCTACGCGAAGCTGGTCGACATCGACGAGAAGGGCCGCGCGGTGCACGTGACCGATGGAGCCGCAACGCTGCGCCTGCCGACCGCTCGCGACGTCGAGTGGGTGGCGTACGAGCCGGGCACCACGCGCGAGGTCGAGCTCGATCTCTTCCCGACCGAGTGGGTGCTGCAACCCGGGCATCAGCTCGGCCTGTGGGTCAGCTCGTCGAACTACCCCGCGTTGTCCGCGCACCTGAACACCGAGACGCCCTGGTTCCGCACGCGCGAGCCGCTCCTGGCCACGCAGACGCTGTTGCTCGACGGCCCGTCGGAATTGATTCTCCGCGTGGTCGAAGAGTGACAGCGGGCTAGCGTTCGCTTCCTCCATGCGCGCACTGCTCGCTCTGGTTCTCCTCCCCGCAGTCACCTTCGCTCAAAACCCGCCGCCGCCGTCGACCGGCAACGAGATGCCGAAAGCGAAGGCGCTCGCGCGGCCGACGTATTCGGTGGCGCGGCAGGAATTGCTCCAGCTGCGCAACGACGCGAAGGACCCGAAGCGCGACTGCAAGAAGCTCATCAACGCGTGGACGCGGCTGGTGCTGATGGTCGCCAAGCCGTCGGCCGACGAAGTGCGCGAAGACCTCGAGGGCTACCTGTGGCTCGCGCGCTGCGCCGAGAAGCAGCAGTACTACGTCCTGCTCGGTGACCTCGGCGCGATGATGGTGAAGGCCGACGAGTCGAAGGGCCACCCCGAGCTGCTCGCGCGCGCGTTCCTCGGGCTCAACAGCCCGCAGCTCGCGCTCAAGGTGCTCGAGAAGGCGAAAGACCAGAAGGACCCCGACGTGGTGCTCACCTTCGCCAAGACGTACTGCCGCGTGCGCGATTGGGACGAGTGCCTCTCGGCGGCCGACAAGACCGTGAAGCTGGTGAAGAAGCCCAACACGCCCGAAGGCAAGGAGCTCATCAACCGCGCGCAGAAGTACCGCGCTCGCGCGTTGCTCCACACCGGCAAGCTCGACCTCGCCGCGAAGGCCGTGACGCTCAGCGAAAAAGCCGGAGGCGACGCCGCGGACCTCGCCGAGATCCGCAAGGCGATGGTGCCCGCGAAGAACGTGAAGGCGGTGGTCGAGACCGAGCACTCGCCCATCGTGCCGCTGGGCATCTTCCACCTCATGGGCAAGGCGAACGGCGCCAACGGGCTCGCGAAGTTCTTCATCGCCAACGTCGGTGAAGACCGCCAGTTCCGCATCGAGGCGAGCATCGAAGGCATCACCACCGTCGCTTCGCGCACCGAGACGATTCTCAAGGGCCAGCCGGCGACGTTCGAGTTGATGCCGCAGCTCGCTCCGACGTTCGACGTGAACTCGTTGCGCATCGCGCGCGCCGGTCAGCTCAACCTCAAGGTGACGGTGATGACCGACAAGGGCGAGAGCGTGGTGTTCCAGCAGACCGACACCGTCGACGTGCTGCCGCGCGACTTCCTGCCGACCGCCACCTGGGTCGACGAGGAGAAGGCGCTCAACGAAAACCACGCCACGTACATCGGCGCGTGGGTCACTCCGGGCGGCAAGGCCATCGAGACGTTCCTCTCGGAAGCGAAGTCGCGCGCGCCGCGCAGCACCTTCGCCGGAGAACAGGCCGCCACCATTCCGCAGGTGCGCGCGGTGTACGAGACGCTGCAGGCCAAGGGCGTGTCGTACGTGATGAACGCCGACACGCAGCTCGACAATGGGTACGGCCAGCGCGCGCGGTTGCCGGGCGACGTGCTCACCTCGACCAACGCGCAGTGTCTCGAGGGCGCGATTCTGTACGCCGCGGTGTTCGAGGCCATCGGCCTGCAGCCGGCCATCGTGCTGGTGCCGGGTCACGCCTTCGTGGCGTGGAAGAGCTCTCCGCGCGACGCCGAGGTCATCGCCGCGGCCGCTGACGCCGGAGTTCCGATCATCGGCGCCGCGGTCGACGCGGGCACGGATGGGGGCATCGATGGTGGCGCCATCGAAGCAGCGCTGGCCGAAGCTGACGCAGGAGTCATCGTCACCGTCGACGCCGGTTCTCCGCAGCCGGTGCGCCAGTTGCCCAACCCGTTCGCGCGCGCGAAGGGCGGCCGCTGGCTGTACCTCGAGACCACCATGACGCACGACGCGTCGTTCGAAGCCGCGGTGCTGGTGGGCGGCTTCGAGTTCGACCGCGCGTTCGGCAACGGCAACGCGCGCGTGCTGGTGATGCCCGAGCTGCGCCGCCTCGGCATCACGCCGCAGCCGTGGGAATGACTCCGCGGGTGTCCCATTTCTGGGACACCTGGTGGCAGTGGCGCGGCCTCCCGAAGTCGCGTCGCCGACTGAATGTTCTGCCTCGTTCGCGGCATCCCGCCGCGGCTTCGAGGAGAGAACATGTTCCGCCCGTTGCTGGTGTCGTTGGTGGTCGTCTCGGCGTGCGCTCCGCCGTTGCCGGCTGAAGTGAGCTTCAAGAGTCAGGGCCTGTACCCCGAGGGCTTCGCCTGGGACGAGAAGGGAGAGCGCTTCCTGGTCTCGTCCATCACCGAGGGCGACGTGTTCGCCGTCACCAAAGACGGAGCCATCACGCGCTTCATCACCGACGAGAAGCTGGTGAGCTCCACCGGCATCACCGTCGACGCCGCGCGAAATCGCGTCATCGTGGCCAGCGGTGACGTCGGCGCCAGCAAGCGCAGCAGCATGAACAGCGCGTACGTCACCAACTCCATCGGCATCTACGACCTGCAGACCGGCGCGGCGAAGTCGTTCGTCACCTTCGGCGACCTGAGCCCGATGAGCGGTCACTTCGGCAGCGAGGCCGCGGTCGACGCGAGCGGGAACATCTACGTCACCGATTCGTTCGCGCCGATTCTCTACAAGGTCGACCCGAGCGGAACGAAGAGCGTGTTCCTCGAGAACGACGCGTTCAAGCCGGCGATGAACGCCTTCGGGTTGAACGGCATCGTGGCGCACCCCGACGGTTATCTGCTCGTCGCAAAGTCCGACGAAGGCGCGCTCTTCAAGGTGCCGCTCTCGAACCCGTCGGGCTTCACGCGCGTCGACGTGCCGCAGCTCTCGGGCATCGACGGCATGACGCTCGACGGAACTGGCGCGCTGCTGGTGGCGCTCAACACGCCGCATTCCGTTTCACGCGTCACCAGCAGCGACGGCTGGAAGAGCGCGAAGACTGCCAGTGCGCTCGAGCTCGACGACGTGTTCCCCACCATGGTGAGCGACGCGCGCGGTGAATTCTTCGTGCTGCAGTCGCACCTCAATCTGCTGCTCGGTGGTGACATGACGCGCGAGGAATTCACGCTGCAGAAGGTGAAGCGCTGAGGGGTAACGTCCCGCCGCATGACGCTCCCGGAGCAACAGCTCGACGACGCGGCGCTGTTCGTCGATGCGGTGCGCGCCGGGGGCGTTCGTGCGTTGGCGCGGCAGCGCGGTGTGCCGCGGTCGACCATCAGTCGCGGCCTCGCCCGCCTGGAAGACGCGGTGGGCCTCACGCTCGTCTCGCGCCGCACCTCGCGTCTCACGCTGACCGAAGCGGGCGAACGCTGCTTCGATCGCCTCGCGGCCGCGGTCGACGCCGCGCGCGAAGCGCTGCTCGAAGCGGGGAGCAGCAAGCGCGAGGTCACCGGGCTCTTGCGCATCTCGACCACGCCCAACTTCGCCGACGTGGTGTTGCCCGAGCTGGTCGCGCGCTTCCTGGCGCGGCACCCGAAGGCGAGCGTGGAAGTGATTCCCGCGTCGCAGAAGATCGATCTCGAGCTCGAGCGCATCGACGTCGCGATTCGCGCCGGTGCGTTGCCCGACAGCGCGCAGCTCACGGCGAAGAAGCTCGGCACGTTGACGCTGGGCTTCTACGCGAGCGCCGAATACCTCGGGCGTCGCGGCACGCCGGGCACGCTCGCCGAATTGCTGACGCACGAGCTGCTCGTCACCCACCGCACCAACGCGTCGTGGGTGGTGAACGTGAACGGCAAGAACGAGACGGTGCGCGTCACCGCGCGGGCGCACGCCGAGAGCAACGAGTTCCTGCGTCAGCTCTGTCTGCGCGGAGCAGGCATCGCGCGGCTCCCGACGTGGCAAGCCGAGGGGCTGCAGCCGGTGTTGGAATCGGCGTGGCTGTCGGCCGAGCTGCACGTGCTCCACGCGCTGCGCGGCCCGGCGCGCGCGAAGGCCTTCGCCCAGGTGTGTACCGAGCTGCTGGCGCGCACCACGCTCGCCGACGTGCTCAGCGGTTGGGAGCGAAGAGGTCCGTCAGCTGCCCGTACTTCGCGCGGTAGTCCTCGAGCGATTTCGTGATGGTCACGCGCGCTTCGGCCGCGTCGTAGACCTCGGCGATCTCCACGGGAGGCGTCGGCGTGTCGGGCATCGCCTTGTAGGTGAGGAAGTAGTGCTTCAGGCGGTCGACCATGCCGGTGGGCATTTCCTTCAAGTCGCTCCAGCTGCCGTAGACCGAGTCGCCCTTGAGCACCGCGATGATTTTGTCGTCGGCCTGGTTGCCGTCGATCATCCGCAGGCCGCCGATGGGCGTGGCCTCGACCAGCACCGCGCCGTGCTGAATGGGGCGCTCGGTGAGCACGCACACGTCGATGGGGTCGCCGTCGCCGATGATGCCGGGCCGGTTGAGCCGCTGGGAGCACCGCTCGCCGACGTTCTTGTCGCACAGCGTGCGGGGAATGAAGCCGTAGAGGCTGGGCACGCGGCTCGAGTACCGCTGCGGGCGATCCAACTTGAGGATGCCGGTCGCCTTGTCGACCTCGTATTTCATGGCATCGGTGGGGACCATCTCGATGTAGCAGGTGACGATCGCCGGAGCCTGCTCGCCGGGCGTCACGCCGTGCCACGGGTGGGCCTGAAAGAAGAGTCCGAGCGCCTGCGTAAGCGAGGGAGTCATGAGCGCTGCGTACCACGCGCGCACGCTCTGGCCGAACTTCGGTACGTTCGAGTGCATGTCGGTGCGAGTGGTCGCGCTCATCGCTGCGTGCAGCTTTTCGTCATGCGCGACGCTGCCGGACTCGATGCGCAAGTCGGGCCCCACGCTGCCGGCGGGAAACCCGGCGCTCGCCCAGCTCGTCTTCGCGCGCCCGCTCTCGTTCATCGGCAGCGCGGAGTTCGTGTACGTCATCGAGAAACGCACGCAGCGTGTGCTCGGCGTCACCACCAACGAGTCGGCGTTTTCCATCGAGCTCGAGCCGGGCATCTACGAGCTGTGCCCGGCGCCGAACATCGAGCTGCCGGCGTGGCAACAGATGGTGCCGTACGAGGTGAGTCGCTTCCTGCGAACGCCCATCACGCGCATCGAAGTCGCGGCAGGGCGTCGCTACCTGCTCGAGGTCATCGTCGATCGCGGGCTCTACGAATTCGTTCCTGCGCGGCCCGGCTCTCAGCGCGAGCGCCGCTTGAAAGAGGGCTTTCAGTACCTGCAGTTGCTCGAGCCCAACGAGAGCAGCGCCGATCTGCACGTCAGCGCCGAGGAACTCGCGCCGTGGCTCGAGAACTGCGTCGACTCGAGCGGGTTCGAGCGGCGCACGCTGAACCCCGAAGATGGCGAGAGCCCGAGCGCGCCGGCGCCTTCCGAAGCGTCACCGTGACGCGGACGCGAGCAACCGCTCGAGCGCGGCTTCGGCGAGCGGCACGTCTTCCGGGCGATCGACGGCCTGCGTGGTGTGCGACGTGATTCCACAATGAATCGCGATGCCGTGCCCGAGCGCGCGCAGCTGCTCGAGTGACTCGACGCGCTCCAGCGCCGTGGGAGCGAGCGTCGAGAGCCGCTCCAGCGTCGCGCGCCGGTAGCCATAGAGCCCGAGGTGTGCCCAGCGCTCGACGGGTCCACTCCCGGCGTCGCGCTGAAACGGAATGTCGGAGCGCGAGAAGTAGAGCGCGCGTCGCGACTCGTCGAGCACCACCTTCACCACGCTGGGGTTGGAGCGCTCGTCCTCGCGCAACGGCCGCAGCAACGTGGCCATCGAGACCGCCGGGTCTTCGAAGAGCATCGCCAGCGTGCGCAGCGTCTGCGGGTGCACCGCGGGCTCGTCGCCCTGCACGTTGATGAAGGTTTCTCCGCGCGTCTTGCGAGCGACCTCTGCGACGCGGTCGGTGCCGGTGGCGCAGTTCGGACTGGTCATCAGCGCTTCACCGCCGAAGCCGGTCACCACGTCGATGATCCGTTGATCATCGGTGGCGACCACGATGCGCGAGAAGCACGCCGCCTCGACGCAGCGGTCCCACACGTGGCGGATCATCGGCTGGCCCTTGATCAGCGCGAGCGGCTTGCCGGGGAAGCGGGTCGAAGCATGTCGCGCGGGGATGACGCCCACGGGTGAACCCATGCTCTTTGAGATAGCATGCGCCCCATGCCGAAGATTGAACGGACCACGTCCTCCGTGACCGCCGCGACGCGCCCTGCCGCGGCTGCCAAGCCTGCCGCCACGCCCGCGCCGTCAGCTCCAGTTCCCGCCACCGCCGCGACGTACACCGGCACCGCCGCTCCGCAGCGCGAGCTCATTCCGAACGGGAAGCAGGTCGCGACGTCGGCGAGCCCGAACGCGCTGTGGGGTGAGCAGCCGAAGCGCGCGTCGCTCGACCGCGAGGCGTTCGCGAAGATGACGCCCGAGGCGCAGGCCAAAGCGATGGCCGAGTGCAAGGCGGAGTTCGATCAGCTCGAGGTCGACATCCAGAAGCGCGTCGATCAGCTCGACCACAAGTGGAACAACTCGCGGCTGTCCACGCGCACCGAGGCGCTGCGCGAGTACCAGGAAAACAGCCGCCGGCTCTCACCGCGTCGCCGGCACGATCTCGACAAGCTGCTGGTGCGCTCCGAAGCCGCGCAGAAGCGCATCAACGAGCTGCGCGCGAAGGCCGACGCCTTGCCCAAGACGCCCGAGGCGAAGAAGGAACAGGCCGCGTTGCGCGCCGAGCTCGCGCGGGAGCTGCGTCGCGCGCGTGACGAGCAGTCGAAGGTCGTGAAGGAAGCGACCGCGGTGGTCGACGGCGACGGGCTCAAGGTCGATCGCCTCGCGGTGACCGAGCAGGTCATCGACCCGTCGGCGCCCGCTCCAGGAACCGGCGAGTCGTTGCTCGAAAAGGTCGAACGCTTCTTTGGTCTCTCCGACTTCTTCCACTGGGTCTCGGTCACGTTCGTCGGAGACCTGCTCAAGAAGAGCGAGAGCGAGTCGAACGAACGCGAAGCTGAGAGCGAGAAGCGCCTGGAGCAGATCACCCGGGACGCCAGGGCCCAGCTGCTGCGGTCGACGCTTCGCGAGGCTCGTGAGAAGGCCGAGGCGCTGGCCCAGGAAGGCCGCGAGCTGAAGCCTGCGCGGTCTATTTGAGCGGCACCACGAACGGCGTCGACGCGCCCTGCTTCAACTTCACGAAGGTGTTGGCCGGCAGACGCTCGAACGTCTCGGTGGTGTTCTGCGCGTCGGGCCAGCGCACGGTGATGCGGTCGACTCCGTCGCAGCCCGCGAGCCCGAAGTGCAGCACCAGATCGTTCTGCATGCCGAAGTGGCCGTAGCCGCCGGTGAGCTCGCGCGTGAAGGTGTGACCGCCCGCCTGCACGGTGACCTTCGCGCCGATGGCTGAGCGGTTGGTGGTGGTGCCGTTCCCCTCGAGGTGCAGCAGCAGCCACTTCTTTCCCTGTGCCTGGTTTTCGTAGAGGTGAATCTCGTTGCCGTTCTTCCAGCGAGCGGCGCAGTCGCGCGCGGTGCTCGCTCCAGCGAGGACGTCGAGGTCACCGTCACGATCGAAGTCGGCGATGGCGAGGCCAGACATGCACTCGTGCCGCAGGTTCCACGCGAGGCTCTGGTCGGCGAACGTGCCGTCGGCGCTCTGGCGGAAGATCATGCCGAACTGATCAGGGTAGTCGCTGGCGGCGACCACGAGATCCATGCGGCCGTCGAGATCGAGATCTCCGCCGGCCGCCATGAGGCCGCCTTCGTTCCACGAGAGCCCGACGTGCGGCAGGCCGAGGCCCGTCGTCGCGTTGCCCGGTCGCGTGAACTGCACGGTGCCGGTGGTCGACGCGCCCTTGAGCAGCTCCGACGAGTCTGACGAGCCGCCCGCCCACCAGTGGTGGATCTCGGCGTTGTAGAGATCGTTCTTTCCGTCGCCGTCGAGATCTCCGCACCAGGTGGTGAAGGTGTTGCCGTTGTTGCGCCACGCCTGATCATCGCTGCCCGCGCCCCACGCCGAGTCGGCGGGGTTGGGGCACTGCAGAGAGGCAGCTCCGACGCCCGCGCAGCTCTGCGCGGTGGGGTGCACCATGCACCAGCACATGAACCACTGGTTGTCGCGGTAGTCGCGGTTGGCGTCGCCCGCGAAGCCCGACGGCGACGACTGGTCGGCGAAACGGCCGTGGCCGTCGTTGCGGTAGAGCAGGTTGGGCTGGCGGCCGTAGGCGCTGATCATCAACTCGGGAGCGCCGTCGTCGTCGAGGTCGCAGCTCGTGACGCCGTAGGCCGGGCGGTGGTTGGTGTACGTGAGGTAGCCGGTGTCGTCGGTGAGCAGGTTCGCTTCGGCGGTGGTGTCGATGAAGTCGCCGGTGCCGAAGCCCTTGAAGAGGCGCGCCTGCACGCCGAGGTAGCTCGCGCCGTACGCCGCGTACCAGTGGCCCACGAAGACATCGAGGCGGCCGTCCTTGTCGACGTCGACGAAGGTCGCGCTGGTGGTGGGCATGCGTTGGTCGGCAGGCGGCGTGGTGGCGGTTGCTCCGGCGAGCGTGAAGTGGCCGGTGCCGTCGTTGAAGAGAATCTGCGAGCGATCGCCCGGGTCGGTCTCGGGCTTGGTCGGGTCGACGTAGGTGCCGGAGTACGCGTCGAGGTCTCCGTCGTTGTCGATGTCGCCGAAGACCGCCAGCTGCGCGGAGCGGTAGCGCGTGTCGGAACCGCCGGGCACTTCGAAGAAGCCACCGGTGGCGGTCTCGTCGACGAACCAGCGGTGGCCGTCGGGCGAGGGGCGGTTCATGAGCTGCCACACCAGGCGCCGGCCGGCGTCGGGCAGATCTTTCTGCTGCGCGAGGTTGCTGGTGACGGCGTGAACGATGAGGTCGGGGTAGCCGTCGGAGTCGAGGTCGGCGACCGAGATGCGGTTGCCCGACAACTTCATGCCCGCGAAGCCGAGGTTCCAGTTTTCGGTGGCGTCGGCGAAGCGCGTGCCGGTCTCGTTCGCCGACGAGTCACAGGTGATGGCCGCGCTCGGCTCGAGCTTGGCGAGCACGTCTTCGTATTTCAGCGCCGGGAGCTTCGCGTTGACGCGCACCGAGCCGGTGGAGTCGAGCTGGGTGTTCGACGCGGTGCTGAGACAGGACGAAGCGGTGAGGCCGAGCGAAACGAGGAGCAGCAAGCGCATGGGCGCGGCGGATAGCTGCGTCGTTGGTCAGTGCTCAACGAGGGGCAGGGCGAACATCCATCGGCACACGGAGGTTTTCGCTCACGGCGCGACGACGGTCTGCGGCACGGGCGTCGGCGTCGACTCGCGCGGCGCGAGGAAGAACTCTCGCGGCGAGGTGAGGAACCGCCGGCCCACCGCGCGAATCAGCGAGACCTGCCCCTTCAGACCGAGCCCGCGTGCGCGCAGCGCGATGATCAGCGCCAGCGTGAAGCTCACCGCGAAGTTGATCAACCCCACCATCGGAATGCTGATCAGTGCGACGAGGAAGTCCCCGCGTGCGAACACCGCCGGCCCGAGCTGCACCGCGGCGTACGCGAGCTGACCGGTCACGAACGTCACGTGCCGCACCTCGAGGGGAATTCCGACCAGCACGATGATCATCGGCATGAAGCCCAGCAGAAAGCCGAAGCCGGTGTTGCCGCCGAAGCCGCTCGCCTGCTCGGTGAGGAACCGTGACAGCCGCGTGGTGCGCGACGGCCCGAGCGTTCTGCGCAGCAGCCGGTTCGAGGCGATGGCTCCGGGCAGCTCGCGCAACACGAACCAGTTCTCGGCCGCTCCGGCGACGAGGCTCGCGGCCCACAGCCACACGCCCGTCATCGCCGCCGAGAAGATGGTCACGCTCTTCAACGGGTGGTGAACCTTGATGATCTTCTCGGCGTACGCGTCGTCGATCGGCGAGTGCCCGGTGATGACCTGAAACAACACCGCGAGCAGCAGCGCGAAGGGAATCACCACGAACACGTTGCCGACCAACGCCGTGAACTGCGTGCGTGACGCGCGCGCCACGATGTCCACCAGCGGTTGGAGGTCGGGGTTCTCTTTTTCCTGATGCTCCTCGATGGCTCCCGCGAGCGTGGCCGCGGTCATCGACGGTTGCTTGGTGGCGAGCGCGAAGTGCATCAGCTGCATCGCCACGAACGCCCACGCGTAGTTCACCGAGATGAGCAGCGCGTCGAAGATCGGCGGAGCGTGCATCTTCGAGATGTAGAACTTGAGCAGCACGCACAGCGCGGTGATGGCTCCACCACCCGCGGCCGCGTCGAGCATCGCCTGCTGCTCGCGTCGCGTGCGCGTCACGTAGTGCTCACCGGAGTGACCCGCGCGCTCCACCACGCGTCGCGCGAGGAGCCGCGTGCTCGACTGCCACAGCGCCGACAGACTGCGATCGGTGACCGACCCGCGCAGCAGCGCCCGCGCGAGCTGGTTGAGCGCCGTGCCGCGCTGCTCTTCGTTGCCGAACTTCACCTGCACCAGCAGCGACAGCCGCCGCAACAGCGCGAGGAGCAGCTCGAGGCGGTACACCAGGTCGATGCTGATGCCCGTCTCGTCGAGGCTCTCGGAGACCTCGGTCAGCCTGGCGCGGCAGCCGTCGATGCTCTGCATCACGCGCGCGAGCGGAATGTTGCCCTCGAAGAGCGCGGTGAGCTGCGCGGGCAGGGCGAGGAACGGGGAACCTTCGACGCTGATGCCCGGCAGGCGCTTGCGCAGGTCGTCGCTCACGCCGTGCATCGCGATGCGCGAGGCCAGCAGCACCATCGCCTCGCGCTGACCGGGCTCGAGCGCGCGTTGCACTTCGTCGCTGCCGAGGCCGAGCAGCCCGACCAGTCGCGAGCGCTCGGTAGGCGAGAGCGAAAAAATCCACACCACGCGCTGTTCACGGTTCATCAGCCGCGCGAGCAGCCGCGACACCTCGCGCCCCACCGGAGGCGCCGGCAGCACGTTCTTCGAGAAGCGATCGACCAGCTCTCCCCAGAAACCGACGCGCGTGGCGATGCCGGTGTCGGCGAAGAGCAGCGTCGAGCTGGTACCGGCGAGCACGCGCAGCACAGTGGCCTTCACGCGCGACGCGAACTCGGGAATCTCCTCGGCCGCGGTGAGCAACAGCCGCGTGCGCGCTTCGGCGTCGCTCTCGTTTTCGCCCTGGCCCGGCACGCCGCCGCGCTCGAACAGCCAGTCGACGAGATCTTCGAGCCACTCGATGGCGCCTTCACCGATGAGCGCGTCGCTCTGCTGCTCGACGCTCACCAGCGCGTGGAGCCGTCGCAGCACGCGGTTGTTCGGGTCGCTCGAGCCGAAGCGCGTGAGGAACGTGTTGCGATCGAGCAGCAGATTCTCGGGCACGAGCTCACCTGAACGTGTGCAACAGCCACGGCAACAATCGGCCTTCGGTGACGAGCTGCATGTGATCGAACCGCTCGGACTGCACGGTCAACAGCGGCGCCTTGCGTACGTTGCCCGGAAGATCGTCATAGAGCCACGGCAACGTGTCGAGCTGCACCGAGGCGTGTTTGCGCGCCAACCACTCCGCGCGTTGTTGCGTGTCGTACCCCACCAGCACCAGTTGCCGCGGCGACGGTGCGTCCGTTGCGTCGAGCCATTCCTTGAATTCCTTCTCGTCGCCGTACAGGCCGTCGACCAGCAGCACCTGTGAGACCTTCGGCTGGGTGAGCCAACCCGAAATCGTCTTGTACGCACCCGAATGGCCGACGAGCACCACGTTGCCCTTCGGCCGCTCGAGCCGCAGGCGTTTCTCGACCGCGAGAATGAGCTTCTCGAGATCGGGCCACAGAATCGGGTCGGTTCTCCACGAGCGCGCTTCGGGCACGATGAACAGCGCGTTGCGGCCCGAGTCGCGGAACTGCGTGATGAGCCGATGCTCGCGAATCGCGTCGTCGACGTCGGTGTAGAAGCCGTGGATGTAGACGACGATCTCCGCGGTGTCCTTGCGGTAGGTGCGCGGGCGCCACACGTGCACCGGCCCGCTGTCTTTGGTGCCGAAGCGCACGTAGCGGCCGTCGTCGAGCAGCTGCTCGACCCACTCGTTTTCGACCGTGCGATTGATCAGCTCCCGCACGGGCGTGGTCGGCTCGAGAGGAGCGCCACCGTCCGGCAGCTGGGTCAACGTCAGCAGCAGCGCGCACCACACGCGCCGCAGTGTCCTACGGCTTGGCGTCGGACTTCTTCGTAATCAGCATGTGCATCGACAAATTCTTGTCGAGGTAGCCGTAGCGGAACGCGAGCGGCTTGGCGCTCTTCCACAGCTTCACGAAGTCCTTGTTGTAGTCGGCGTTCGCTCCGAGGAACGACTCGGCGAACTTGCCGTACGTTTCCTGCGTGAAGCCGGCCTTGGTGGCGAACACCGGCGGAATGCCCGTGGAGTCGCTGACCATGAACACCATGTTCTCGAGCAGGTAGTTGCGGATGGTCGAGAACTGATCGCGCCACAGCAGGTAGCTCGCGGCCTTGGTCATCGCGCAGATCGGCTTGCGCTGCGCGAGGTACTTCTTCATGCCCTCGTCCTTGCCGAAGTGATCGTCGTCGAGGTTCTGCGCGAAGTGACGGTGCACGATGCGGTCCTTCTGCGGGTCGCCGCCCTTCTTCACCGCGATGAGCTCGAGGTTGTCGAACGCCTCGCTGAAATCAGGAGCCACCCACTTGCTGTGCAGGAGCTTGGCTTCCTTCTTTTCCATCGTGTCGAGCTCGCCCTGCGTGAGGTAGCGCAGCGAACCGTCGGCGTTGGTCTTCACGTAGCGCAGCGAGATGGGCTCGTAGCCGTGCACCGCGAGCGCGATGAGGAAGAAGCTGAGCTGCCCGGGAAGTTCTCCGCGCTGACCCTTCATCAGGTTCTCGGTCTTCGAATCATTCGCGACCAGCAGCCCCGAGCTGGTCGAGCGAATGAGCTGCAGCGACGCCGCGAGTGACTTCGCGTTGAGGCCCTTGATGCGCCGCGGATCACCCGCGTGCTCGAGGGACATGGTCGTGATCTCCTTCGCCTCGGGATACGTGGTGATGGCGCTGATCAAGTCGCCGCCACCGAACGGGTACACCACGGTGTTCGGCAAACCGGTCGGCTTCAGACCCTGAATGAACGGCGACGCTTCCTTCACCCAGGTCTCGCGGTACTTCTCGATGCGGCGGTTCAGCTCGACGCAGTGGGCCTCGACGACCTTCGCGTCGATGTCGGCCGGGAGCGCCGAGTCGTTGCCGCACGCCACCACGCGGTACAGCAGCTTCGCCTGCTCGGTGAAATCGAGCGGCTGATCAGCAGCGGCGGCGGCGGGGGCTTGCGAGAGGAGGAGGGCGATCGACAGGGTCAGCATGCGGCGGCTCGTAGCATTGGCACGACACGACGCATCTCAAATTCACGCCGCTGAGGCATGGTGCGGCACATGCGTGTCCTCTTTGCCGCGCTGCTGCTTGCTCCGTTGCTCGCCTGGCCGTGCGCCATCGCTGACCCGGGCTCGTTGCGCACGCACGCCGCCGAAGAAGAGGCGTTGATCGTCTTCGACGAAGCGGCGGGCATCGAGCACTTCATTCGCGGCGTGGAGTTCTACGCCGAGGGCGACAGCTTCGGCTTCATCGTGCCTACGCCGTCTGAACCGACGTTCGGCGAGTTCGATTCCAACGTGTTCGAGGATCTCGTCCACGCGTACGAGGCCATTCGGCCGCGCACCACGACCTGGGGCTGCGGGAGCGCGTTCGTGTTCAAGAAGCTTGGCGGCCCGATGCGTGCCGGCTCGGTGAACGTGCTGCGACGCGAGCGCGTCAACGGCATGGACGTCACGGTCGTGAAGTCGGACGACGCGACGGCGCTCGCGCAGTGGCTGACGCGCAACGGCTTCGAGCTGCGCGAGCCGCTGAAGAACTGGCTCGACGTCTACGTGAAGCAGGGCTGGGTGTTCTCCGCGTTCCGCTACGAGGGCAAGCCGCACGGCACGCTCACCTCGAAGGCCACGCGCATCAGCTTCGCAACGAAGACACCCATCTACCCGTACCGCGAGCCGGCCGACTCCGAGCGCTTTGGTGGGCTGCGCGTGTGGCTCGTGTCGCGCGAAGCGCGCGAGTGGAAGGGCGGAACGCCGGCCGAGGTGCTGCTGCGCACGTCGAAGCTCACGTTCCCGGCGAGCATCGACGCGCTGCTGCCGGGCCCGAAAGTGGTGACGGTGTTCGACGACTCGACGACGAAGCGCCCCGACGAAGACGTGCGCTTCGAGCCCGCGGCCGGAGCAGCGGAGTTCATCATTCCTCACGAAGACCATGCGGACGTGCCGATGGAGTTGGGCTGCTGCGTGTTCGCGCTGTTCAGCGTGATGGTGGTGGTGAGACGGCTCGCGCGCCGACCGCGCGCCTCGGGCGACGCACCACCGCGCTGAGCACCAGCAGCCACGCGGCGTCGAAGCCCGTCGTGCAGCCGCAGCCCACGCTCAGCTCGCGACGTTCGTCGATTCCTGCGTCGACTCCCGCGTCGGGCTCGACGGCACCGCCATCGGATTCGATGACTCCCGCGTCCGGTTCCTCTTGCCCCGCATCGACAGGCACGCCGATGGTCACGCTCGTGCTGGGCGGTGACGTGGCCTGGTTGCCTGCTCCGTCTTCGACGAGCACGCGCCACACGTGCGTGCCGGCGTTGAGCACTTCGCTGAAGGCGAGCGCCGGTGTCATCGCCACGGTGGTGAATGCTCCGCCGTTCGTCGAGCGTTGCAGGGAATAGGTGAGCCCTGAAGGGCAGCCATCAGTCGCGGCGAGCCACGTGAGCGCGACGCTCCCGCCGTCGGCGGTGACGCTCGGCGCGGAGTTCATCACCGGCGCCACGGTGTCGGTGAGGTGGTCGACCGAAGGCGCAGACCACGCGCTGACTTGATCTCCGCGGACGCTGGCGACGCGCGCCGCCGTCACGTTGCACGGGCCGAGCGCTTCCATCAGCGCCTCGGGCTGCGGCACATGGGGACGCGCGGCGATCTTCCAACCGCCATCGGCGCGACGCTGCGTCACGAGCCAGCTGTCGGCGCCCGCGTCGTCGGCCCACGTGATGCCGACGTATTCCACGTTCATCGCCGCCGCCGGCCACAGCGGCGCAGCAGGAATCGGAACGCTGGCGTCGAAGCCGAGCGTGACGGGAAGAGCGACCGAACGGCTCGAGCCATTGCTCGCGCGATCGAGCGCCTGCACAGCGACCTGCCACGTCCCCTCTCCGAGCACGTCGGTGACGGGCGAGCTCGGCGCTTCGCCAAAGCCGTACTGCGCGATGGAATCGACGAAGTGCAGGCGGTAGCTGGCGATGCCTCCGCCGTCATCGCTCGAGGCGTTGAAGGTGACGATGACGCGATTGGCGTTGGTGCTGAGCGCGACGTTGGTGGGAATGCTGGGCGGCGCGTCGTCCCACTCGAAGCAGACGTCGCTCGCCGGGCCGCCGCAGTCACCGACGTTGGTGCTCGGCCCCCACGCGCCCACGCCCTGACCGTCGGCGAAGCGCGCGCGCACGCAGTACGACTCGAGGTGGGTGAAGGGCGCGCGCAGGCCGGAGAACCGCCCGGGCGACATGTAGATCATCTCGCTGCCGGTCCACCCCGCGTCGGCGCCGCGCACCTGCCATTGCATGTTGAGCGTCATGTCACGGCAGCCGCAGCACACGTGGCAACCCAGCGCCGTGGTGGGGCCCGCCCAGCTGCTCGCGCGGTCCGGCGAGTAGCAGCTCGGCGCTCCGGGTTGCGCGAGGGCGATGGCGCTCGAGAGCAGCAGGGCGACGAGCGCGAGACGGAACATCGACATCACCTCGGAGTATCCACTTCACGTGGCGCAGCGGCGAGTGGGTCGGTGCAACACAATGCGCCTGATACGCTCACCCCATGACGCGTTCTCGCTCGTGGCTTGGTGCGGTGGCAGTCGCGGTCTTCGCAGTGCTGATGGTCGGTCGTTCCGTGTTCGCCGAGCCGCCACCCGCGATGGAAGTGCGTGAGCTGCCCAGAGTCATCGACGCGCTGAAGAAGGCGAAGGGCCGCAGAACTGATCTCGCCGCGGTGCGCTTCTACGCCGAGGTGTTCGGCGGCACCGAGCTGCGCGCTCCGGTCGGCAGCTCGCTCGAGACGCTCGGCGCGTGGGGCGACAACGAAGCGCTCACCTCGGCAGAAGGCTCGCTCAACGGCTGCCCGGCGCTCGAGCCCGAGAAGCAGAAGATCGCCTCAGCGCTCCTCAAGGAATACGGCAACGAGCTGCCCGTGCTGCTCCGCGCGTACACCATCGCCGGAGAAGGAAAGAAGAAGGACGCGGCCGACCTCTTCGCGCAGACGCTGGAGAGCATCTCGACCGGCGCGAAGTGCCCGGGTGAGCACCCGATGTACTCGTACCGTCGCACCGGTCGCATGACGCTGATCCTGGCGTGCGTGAAGTCGCTCGACCCGAAGCGCGACGTGAAGAAGCTCGAGAAGATGATCGAGCAGGCGAACTTCTGCGCGCAGAACAACCACGCGGTGGGGTGACTTCAGTCGTCGCGTTTCATCGTCTCTTCGCTGACCGGGACCCAGGCATCGCCCTCGCGCGACTCGTACTTCGCGCGGAACGTGCGCGCATCGAGCCGCGTGATGGTCTCGCGCAGCATCAGCTTCGAGCCGTCGCCGCCGATGATCTCGCCTTCCCAGATCCACACTCCGTCCTTCCAACCGCTCGAGTGCAGCGTGCCCTTCGTGCCTTCCGAGTCGGAATAGTCGCGAGCGAATTGATCACCTTCACGACGCCACTGATCCTTCGCGCTGATCTTCAACGCCTCGGCTGCTGACTCGCCGCTCAAGCAATCGGCACCGCAGCTCTTCACGGTCCAGACGAGCTTCGTCTTCTGGCCGCTCGCGAACTGGCTCTCACCGCTCCAGCTTCCGGCGAAGAAGGAACTGCTCGGCGTCGCGCAGCCACAGAACATCAGAAGTACTGCCACTCGCGTCTTCATCAGAAGTGCCCCGCGACCGTGTACCGCGCGCCGACCGACGAAAGCCCGCTGCAGGTGCGCGTGACGGTCAAATAGATGGTGGTGTCGCCCGAGTACGAGCTCGAACCGGAAGTGATGGTGCACGTACCCGACGTGTTGGTGTCGCAGTCGTGCTGGCCGTTGTCGGTCGCGATGTTGAGGTGAAAACAATTCGCCGGTGTCGCGCCTGTCACCGTCAACGTGATGCCGATGTCGTTCACGCAGAACGTGCCGCCGGTCGCGTTCACCGAGAGCACGTCGGGCGCGTACCCCTTCGTCGTGTCGAAGCCGCCGATGGCGGGAATGTGCGTGCGGCGATCGCTCGGCAGCGCGCCCGTCGCGTTGAGCGTCGAGCCGTCGTTGCACGGCAACGAGCCCTGGCCTGCGGCGGTTCCGGTGGTGTGATTCCCGGTCGGTGAGTCGGTGAACTCGCAGCCCGAGTCAGGGTTGTTGTCGACGTCGTAGCGCTCACCGTTGCACGCGAAGGTGCAGGTCGAGCCACCCATGCAGGTGACTGCCGCCGACGTGAGGCCCGCGCCGGGGCACGCGTTTGCGCACGTGCCGCAGTGCAGAGGAACAGTGGTCGCCCCGGCGCACAGCTCTTCGGTGCAGTTCATCTGCCCGGCGGCGGTGCACGTCGCCTTGCACGCCGGAGTGCGCGCGTTGCACGGCTGGTAGCGATCGTTCATGCACGCGCGCTCGCCGGTGCACGTGCCCGCGTCGTTCGCGTTCGAGCACGGCTGCGGCACGGTGTAGCGATCGCAGAAACCAGCCTGCGCCTGCGGGCACGGCGTCGGCGGCAGACAGAACGAGCGCATCTGTCCGTTGAACATCAGCGGCGTGCACGTGTACTCGCTCGGGCACGCGTCGGCGCCGGCGAGCGAACAGTCGACACGGCAGGTGAGCGACGTTTCTCCGGGGCCGGTCACGCACGCTTCCGAGAGCGAGCCGCAGTCGCTGTCGAAGTTGCACGGCAGACAGTGCGCGGGGCTGCGGGGCACGCAGAGGCCGGTGCCTCCGTCGCGCGTGATGTTGCAGAAGAAGTTCGGAAATGCCGAGCAACCGTTCTGGTCGAAGCACGTCGCGGCGCAGATGGCTCCCGCGTCGCGGAACCAGTCGACGCAATAACCGCTCGCGCAGTCGGTCGGGAACGAGCACGGAGCGCCCGCGTCGAAGTTGAAGCGGATGCCGGCGTCGAAGCCCGCGTCGGTGCCGGTGCCTCCGCCGGTCGCGCCACCACCCGTCGCACCGCCACCGCCCGTCGAGCCGCCGCCGGCGACACCTCCGCCGAGCCCGCCGCCGGTGATGCCGTTGCCTCCGCCGCTGCCACCGTCGTCGACACCCGCGGGGCCGCTGCAGCCGAGCACCATCAAAGAGAACGCACAGACCGTCGCGATGCGCATCGACCGCAGTCTGACAGGTCGAGCGCTCGCGGTCGTCAGCTCACGCCCAGTTGATCTGCACCAGCTCGTCGGCCTTGCCCGAGGCGCGCGCCGCTTCCATCAACACCTCGTACTGCTCGCGCAGAATCGTCTTCTTCGCGCCGAGCACGGTCTGCCGCGTGGTGCGCAGCTCTTCCGAGTTCGGGTCGTAGTTGTCCATCAACCGCGAGCGGCCGAAGAGCAGGCCGGCCGACAAGCACACGCCACCGATGACCAGCAGCGCGGTCGCCGCCTTCGGAATCTCGGGCGACAGCAACACCGGGCTCATCGTTGCGGTGCCGAACAGACCGAGCAGCCCGAGCGCGAACATCCACCCGTACTTCGCCTTCTTGAGCCGCAGCGTCGCGTCGGCGTTGTAGGTGAGGCACTTCGGGCACGGCACGTCTTCCTTCGCGTTCGCCAGCGCGTGCTCGAGACCTTTGTACGCGGCGGTGCGGGCGCGCTCTTGCGCTCCGGCGTTGTCGAGCATGTACGGGCTGACGCCCTGGCCGGTGAACTCGCGCGTCACTTGATACGCGAACTGCGTCTGGCACCGCTCGCAGCGCTGCGACTTCCACGCGGAACCTGAGGTTCGCACGCTGTACCGCCGGGTGACGACCATGGGCATAGTGCGCGCATGACCCCTCAGCGCGCATCGAAGTGCAAGCGCTGATCACCTGCTGATCATGCGTGATCAGCCCGCCGGGGATTCGCTACGGTCCGCGGCCTCGTGGCTGGCGATCTCGCAGACGGCGAAGAAGCGCAGGTGAAGGGCAGCGGCTCTTCGATCTACACGCTCAAGAACAGTGGCGGCGTGTTCTCGTGCACGTGCCCGGCGTGGCTGCACCAGAGCATCGGCATCGAGCGACGCACGTGCAAACACCTGCGCGCGTACCGCGGCGACGAAGCCGAGACGAAACGCCTCGGCAGCCTCGAAGCGTTGAGCGGCCGGCCCGCGCGCCCGAAGAAGCCTGCGGGCGAGGGTGGAGAAGAGTCGGGTGACGGTGAAGAACCGCCGGTGCTGCTCGCGCACAAGTGGGAGAACGACGTCGACCTCACCGGCTGGTGGATTTCAGAGAAGCTCGACGGCGTGCGCGCGTATTGGGACGGCACCCAGTTCCTCTCGCGCCTCGGCAACAAGTTCTTCGCGCCGCCGTGGTTCACCGAGAAGTTGCCCAAGCACCCGCTCGACGGAGAGCTGTGGGGCGGCCGCAAGAAGTTCCAGCACACCGTCGGCATCGTGAAGCGGCAGGACGAGACGCCGCTGTGGAAGGAACTGCAGTACGTGATCTTCGACGCGCCCGCGCACGGCGGCGTCTTCGAAGAGCGCGTCTCGTTCATCGAGCAGCTCGTAAAGGAGCTGAAGGTCACCTGGCTCGTCGCCTGCGCGCAGGAGCGCTGCGTCGACACCGAACACCTGAAGCGTGAGCTCGCGCGCGTCGAAGGCCTGGGCGGCGAAGGCCTGATGATGCGGCAGCCGAAGAGCCGCTACGAAGCGGGTCGCTCGAACACGCTCCTCAAGGTGAAGACCTTCCACGACAGCGAGGCGCGCGTGATCGGTCACGAGCCCGGTCGCGGCAAACACAAAGGTCGCCTCGGAGCGCTGCTGTGCGAGATGCCCGACGGCACGCAGTTCAACGTCGGCACCGGCTTCTCTGATCAGGAACGCGCGAACCCTCCGAAGATCGGCGCCATCGTCACCTACCGCTACCAGGAGCTCTCGAACGCTGGCGTGCCGCGCTTCCCGAGCTTCGTGGGCGAGCGCATCGACGGAAAATTTCACAGCACGCACGTGCCGGGCGTCACCGTTCGACGAGTCGATGCCATCAAAGGCACCGCGAACAACAACCCTCCAGCTGCACCTGCTCCTGCTCCCGCTTCAGTTCCCGCAAGACCTTCAACACCGATCACACGAGGAAACATGGCCACGCGACGCTTCGAAATGGACGACGGCGAGACTCGCTACTTCTGGGAGATCGAGACCAACGGCAGCAAGCAGAAGATCCGCTTCGGCACCTTCGAAGAGAAGGAGAAGGTCTTCGACGACAACGGCGAAGCGAACGAAGCGGCCGAGAAGGAAATCGCCAAGAAGCTCACCAAGGGCTTCAAGGAAGTCGGCGGTGGCGGCGCGGCTCCCGCGGCGGCGAAGAAGAAGAGCCCGTTCGATGACGATGAGGACGAGGACGACGCTCCGGCGGCTCCCGCTCCGGCTGCGAAGAAGGCGGCGCCTGCTACGGCTGCACCCGCTGCTGCGGCTGGCAAGTCGTCGAAGTCGGGCGAAGGCGGTCGTCGCTACTTCGAGTTCATCGAAGGCACGTCGTCGAAGTTCTGGGAGATTCGTGTCGAGGGCACCACGTTCTTCACGCGCTACGGGAAGATCGGCACCGACGGTCAGACCACGCAGAAGGACTGGCCCGACGAGGACAAGGCCCAGGCCGAGGCCGACAAGCTCGTCAGCGAGAAGACCCGGAAGGGCTACACCGAGAAGTGAACCGACGTGCGGAAGCGCCGACGCACGACGCGCTAACCCACGAGCCGTCTTTGAAGTGAAACGACGCCGTGTCGCGCCACTCTTTCGGCGCGGTGTCGATCTTCTTGCTGATCATCTCGCGGGCTGGATCTAGCGTCCGCGCGCTTTTCGATTCCGGAGGGGATCCCACATGGCAGTCGCTGACGTTGCGCGCCCAGACATCACGCTGGAAGACCTCAAGACCCTCGCCAGGGGCAAGGCTCCGGATCTCGCTCAAGCCATCATCGCCTTCGCGGCGCAGCGCCTGCCCGATCCCGAGAGCGTTCCCGAAGGTGCGCTCACCGCCGGCGTCTTCGAGCAGCAGCTGCGTCAGGCGCAGGCCGAGTACAACGAAGCCAAGCGTCGCATGAAGATCGCGCTGCTGTGGCGGCGCTACCTCACGCAGCCCGAGCCGCCTCCGTCGGGCAAGTACCTCCTCGCCGACTTCCTTCAGGAGCTCTACCTCGCAGGTGGTGAACCGACGCGCGCTGCGTTGCTCGAGGTGATGGCGAAGGCTCCGTTCGATCGCGGTCTGTGGGGCGGCTTCAAGCGCATCTACAAGCTGTCCGAAGAGAAGCAGGACGTCCTCTTCTTCGGAGCGACCGTCGCGCGCCTCGAGTCGTACAGCGGCTCGGGCCCCGCGGTGACGCGCGGCACCATCGTCTATCTGCAGCGCCGTGCGTGGCGGTACCTGCGCAACCTCGCGCGCGCGATTCCCGAGCTGTACCCGCAGTTCGCGACGGCCGTGATGCGCGCGTTCCCGGGCGACGCGCAGCTGTGGAATGGCGTGGTCTGCAACCGCATCATCTACGCGCGCGAAGAGCTCTACGAGAACGCGTGGAAGCTCAGCGCTGATCCGCTGATGGTGCTGCTCGAGACCGCGCAGCAGAACGACATCGCGAAGTTCGCGATCGACAAGCTGAAGAAGCACTTCCCGACGCAGCTGCGGCAGACCAACGTCGCGTGGCTCTCGCGCCTCGCGCAGCGGCCCATCGCGTCGGTGCACGATCTCCTCGTCGAGATTCTGCAGAACACGCCGGAGCTGCACCCCGCGAAGCTCGAGGGCCTCGGTCTCAAGGACACCGTGCTCTCGCTGCTGCTCTCTCCGTCGGCGGGCGCGCGGAAGTTCGCGATCGAATACGCGCGCGCGCACGCGACTGATCTGCAGCCGTCGGCGATCGTCGATTACGCGCTGCAGGGCCAGAACGACACGCGCGCGTGGGCCATCTCGGTGCTCGACGCGACCGACAGCAAGAAGATCGGTCTGACGCTGCTCTCGAAGTTGCTCGGCTCGTCGAACACCTCTACCTGGGCGGCGACGCGGCTCGAGGCGCACTTCGATCGCGCTGAGCTCACCGACGCCTTCTTCGTCGAGCTCGTCTATGGAGCGGGCACGCAGCGCGATTGGGCGCGCAAGTACCTCGCCGAGCGCGTGAAGGTGAGCGAGCAGCTCGCCGCGTTCTTGAAGACGCTCTTCGCTGATCCGCGTCGGCAAGATCAGACGCAGCTCAACAACGTCGTGCGCTTCGCCGGTCAGCTCACCTCGCTCATCGTGCCGGAGCACCTCGGCGCGCAGTGGTTGATGGCGCTGCTGCCTGATCAGGCCACGCGTGGAATGGCGGACCGGCTGCTCCGCGCGGCGAAGTCGTTGCCGGGTCTCGACATCGAGCAGGTGAAGGGCCTCGTCTTCGATCGCGCCATTCGTGATCTCGCGCTGCACCTCCTCGCCAACCACGCCGGCTTCAAGGCGATGGGTTTGCCGTGGTTGCTCGCGCTCGCGCGCCGCACCGATCCGACGCTCTCGGGTTTCGCGACGCGCACCTTGCTCGGTCAGGTCGACCCGAAGGACTTCGGCGACGGCGACGCGGAGCGCGGTGTGAAGCGTCTCCTCGAGCTCGCCACCGGAGCGAAGGAGCCGGATCCCGTTCGCGTGTTCGCGCAGACCTATCTGCGTTGCCACCACCCGACCGTCGGCCCGCAGCAGCCCGAAGCCGTCGCCAACGCCATCAAGCCGAAGCTCGCGCTGACCAACTACGTCGCGGAGCCGTTCTGGAAGGCGCTGTGGGACGCGCGCGCCGACGTGCGCCGTTTCGCGGTGACCATCACCAAGGCCGATCTCCGCCGGTGGAACTACCACCTGCGCGTGTACGACCTCGCCGACAGCGAGAACAAAGAGGTCCGCAACCTGTGCATCAACGCGCTCGAGAACGCGGGCTCTCCCACGGCTGACGCGGCGTGCACGTTGACCGTCGAGGAGATCGACCCGGCGCAGGTGTTCCGTCTCACCGAGAGCCGCATTCGTCAGAGCCGCGAAGTCGCGATGGATCTGATCGCGCGGCACTACGAGCGCCTCGGCGGCCCCGAACGTCTCGGTTGGTTGATGGAGAGCGCCGATCGCAGCGTGCGCACCATGGCCGTTCGCATGTTGTGGGAACGCCACCGTCCGACCTCGTTGCCCGACGGCTGGAAGCCCAAAGGCCCGGCGAAGAACGCTGCGCCCGCGGGACGCTTCGCGAACGTGCAGGTGCTCCAGGACTTCCTGCGCATCTTGATGTTCGGTCTGCCCCCGGGCCGCGCCGCGGAGGCGCGTGAAGGCGAAGCGATGAAGCGTTCGTCGAGCGCGCAGGCGGCCAAGCGTCGCGCCATCGAAGCGGCGCGCGCGCTCGCAGTCGAAGATGAAGCGTTCGCGCGAGCGGTGTCTCCGCTCTTCCTCGAATTCTCCGGCAGCATCGCGCGCGGCGAGTGGCAGGCGTGTCTCGCCGCGCTCGCCACCGTCAAGGTCGCGCACCCCCACCTCGATGTCGGCCTGCAGCTGAAGGCCTGAGCGAGAGACGACAACCATGGCCACTCACGTCATCGGACACTACGAGCAGGTGAAGGCGCTCGCGGCGAACGGGCGCATGCTCGCGGTCGGCGGAACGCGCGCGCAGCCGGGCTCGAGCATCACGCTCTTCGACAACGGCACCCGCAAGGTGCTCAAGAACATCGCGGTGCCCTCGCACGTCGCGGCGCTCGCGTTCAACGGCGCGCATCTCGTCGCGGCAGGCACCGACGGAAAGCTGCATCGCTTCGACGCAGCGTCCGGTGAAGCAGCCGGTTCCGTCGACGCGCACCTCGGTGGCGTGACCGCGCTCGCATCGAGCGGCACCGTGCTCGCGAGCGTTGGTGTCGATGGTCGCGTCATCGTCTGGGAAGGCGCCAACAAGACCTTCCAGTTCGAGGCGAAGGGCGCGCAGCGCTCGGTGGCCCTCGATGTTCCGAACAAGCGCGTCGCCGCGGCCGGTGATGACGGTGTGGTGCGCGTGTTCACGTTTGGCTCGAAAGACGTGCGCGCGATGGAAGGTCATCGCGGAGCGGTCACCGCGCTGGCGTTCACTCCTCGTGATCAGCGGCTCGCTTCGACCGGTGACGATGGCACCACGCGGTTCTGGTACCTCGAAGGCGCGGTCGAATCGGAAGTGCGCGGAGAAGGCGACACCGGTCACGCGGGTGGCGCGACGGGCTTCGCGTTCCTCCCGACGCCGAAGGACGACGCGAAGGACCCGAGCGATCGACTGATCAGCACTGGCCACGACGCGAAGATCCGCACCGTTCGCCTCGACGACAAGAAGCGCAGCAAGACCTTCGACGCGCCCGGCGTGCAACGCGCGCTGGTGGTGGTGCAGGGCGACCCCAAGCGCGTGCAGTGCGAGGTCGTGGTCGGCGGCGACGCGCGCACGCTCACCTTCGTCGAGGTGTTGCTCGACGGCTCGCTCGGTGAGACCACCCACGTCGGCATCGATGCGTTCGCGAACACCGCGAACGTGCTGCGCACCGCGCAGAAGCCCGCGAAGGAAACGTTCGCGAAGGATCTGCCGAAGGTCGCGGAAGGCGAAGTGCTGCCGCTCCTCGAGGCCCTCGCGAGCGATCGCGAAGCCAGCGTTCGCAAGACGCTCGCGGAGACGCTGAAGACGCTGATTCGCAAAGACTGCCGTCCGCTCCTGCGCCGCATGGTGCGTGACGCTGACGCGCCGACCGCGCTCGCTGCGTTGCGTGCGCTCGCCGCGCTCGAGAGTGATCAGCCGTTCCTCGCCTGGCGCGAAGGTCTGAAGGCCGTCGTCAACACCGTTCGGATTGCCGCGCTCGAGGCGCTGCCTCCGCTGTACCCGGCGGTGCCGCTCGTGCCCGCGCTGATCAGCAGCGCGCTCAAAGATGCCGACCCGATGGTGCGTCTCGCCGCGCTCGATGCGCTGCAGAAGACGTTCCCCGAGGGCGTGGAAGCGCTCGTCACCGGCTTCGAGAAGGGCTCCGCCGACATTCGCGCCGAAGTTCTGGTGCGCGCGCTGTTCGCCGGGAAGTTGGGTGCTCTGCAGTCGATTTCTGGCCGCGCGCTCGACGATGAGAACGTCGTGGTTCGCCAGGTCGCGTTCGTCGCTCGCGTGCTCGAGCGCCCGACGCTCGGAGTGATGCTCGAGAAGATGCTCGAGCTCCCCGAGGTGATGCGCCGCGCGAACGGCGGAAAGGACCCGAACCCGGAACAGCTCGCTGCGCTGCGCGGCAAGCTCGGGCTCACCAACGCCGCGAAGGACGTCTCGCAAGACGACCTCACGCCTCTGCTCGTCGCGATGTCGGCGCGCGCGACCGACGTGGCGTCTCGTGGTGCCGTCGGTCTGCTCATCGCGGCCAACGACGTGCGCGCGGTCTCGGCGCTGCTGCAGCTGTCGCGTGAAGAGCCCGCAGCGCATCGCGTGTGGGTCGCGCAGACGCTGTCGTCGCTGTCTGATCCACGCGCGCGCCAGCGCCTCGCCTCACTCACCGACGACGTCGACGCCGCCGTTCGCGCCGCCGCCGCCGAAGGTCTCACCAAGCGCAAGGACGAGCAGCACCCGCTGGAGTTCACCGGCATTCTTCTGCGCTCCGCGTTCGAGGACATGCGCAAGCGCGGCCTCACGCGGCTCGTCGCCGTGCCGGCCAACGCGCGCACCGAAGAAGCCGAGACGTTGCTCGGCCACGCGCTCGAAGACGAAGCGCCCGCCGTGCGCAACGAGGCCTTCAAGACCTTGTGGGCGTGGCACGGTGAAGACGTCACCGCCGCGATCGATCGCGCGCTTGCGGGTCGCTTCGCCGACCTGCGCCTCGCCGCCGTGAAGCAGCTCGCGCTCATCGCGAAGACGCCGACCGACGACGACCAGCCCGCGGTGAAGGGCGTTCCGGACTGGGTGCTCAAGCGCCTCGAGAACTCCATCGTCGATCGCGACGCGTCGGTCGGAGAGACCGCCATCACCACCCTCGCGCGCCTGCTCGGTCGCGACGCCGCCAAGCCGTGGCTCAAGGGTCTCGAGTCGGAGTCGGTCGCCACTCGTATTCTCTCTGCCCGTCGCGCCTCGGCGCTCGCCGGCAAGAGCGAGGCTGAGTCGCTGCGCTCACCGTTGGTGAAGGCGCTCGCCGACATCTCGATTCCGGTGAAGCTCGCCGCGCTCGAGAGCGTGGACCAGTTGGTGAAGGACGACGCGGGTCCGCTCACCGCGGGCCTGATGGCCGACACGCTCGAAGTTCGAGTGCGCGCCGCAGAGCTGCTGGCCAAGCGTGGCGACGAGCGAATCATCGAGCCGATGCGCGGCTTCGTGCTCGACACCGAGCTGAAGCTCCGTCACCCGCCGGCGTACCTCGAACCGCTGCGTGCGCGCGCGGTCGGTGCGCTCGCGACCCTGGGCTCGACCCGCACCGCGGCGGTGTTCGCTGATCCGCTGCTGAAGGACGAGAACTCCGCCGTTCGTGAGCAGGCCGCTCGCGGTCTGTGCAACGCAGGCCACGAAGGTCTGCTGCTCGATGCGTTGAGCCACGCCGACGTCGCCGTGCGCAGCTGGGCCGCCGAAGGTCTCGCGCGGCTGGGCGATGATCGCGGCCTCGCGGTGCTCACTGGCACGTTGAAGGACCCGCACCTTCCGATTCGCGAAGGCGCGCTGCGTGCGCTCGTCGCGCTCGGCTCCGCGGGCGACAACGCGCTGTTCCTCGGCCTTGACGACGGCGATTCGTACTTGTCCGACACGTTCTTCGCGGTGCTCCTCGCGCGTGATCTGCGCGCGGCGCGTGAAGGCAACGAGCCCGAGCTGCTGACCGCGGCGTTGTCTGCGCAGCGGCCCGACGTTCGTTACGCCGCCGCCCGCGCGCTCGAGCTGCGCGCTGACGTGAGCGCGTACACCGAGCTGCTGATCAACGCCGTCTCTCCGCCGCGGCCCGAGAAGGTCAGCGACATGAAGGACTGGCCCGAGGAAGGCGAGCGAGACCGTGCTGCGATGCGGCTGCTCCAGCTGCTCGGCGCCGACACGCCGGAAGCGCGCTACGCCGCCGGTCAGGCGCTCTTGCTGCGTCGCAAGCCGCTCGAGTTCTTCGCCGAGGTCGGTCGCGTGGTCGCGATTCGTCCCGCGAAGGAAACGACGGTTCCTGACACCAACCAGCGTGGTCGCGCGAGCACCGACGCCGTCGCCAAGCGCGACTGGCTGCGGAAGTTGTTCGCCGGTGGCAGCAGCAAGGTTGCTGCCGCGAGCGACAAGGACCTCGAGGTGCGGCGCTGGGTCGCGTTCGGCGCGTACGTCGGTCTCTTGCGTCTCTCGAACCCCGACGAGACCGTGCGCCGCGTGCGCCGCGACTGCGTCGATCGCATGATTGAAATGGCGAGCGCTGGTTCGCCCAAGCCCATCTCCGTGGTGCCTGCGCTGGTGCGCGCGCTCGACGACGAGGACTCGCTGGTCCGCAAGAAGGCGATGGCGGGCTTGTCGAAGTTGCTCGAAGCCACTCCCGACATCGCGCTGCGCCATGCGCTGGCGTCGTCGTCGGCCGATGTCGGCATCATCGCGCTCGAGCAACTCAACGGGCGTGGTGAGTCTGCGCGGCCGTGGTTCGTCGAGACGCTCGCCTCGAACGTTCCCGAAGTTCGTCAGCAGGCCTTCACGCTCCTCGAGCGGAGCGTCGGCCCCGGCAAGCTCGACGCGCTGATGGCGGCGCTCACCTCGCCGCACGCTGATCTCCGTCTCGGCGTGCTCCAGAAGCTCGCCGCCAGCCAGGACCCGCGCGTCGTTCCCGCGCTCCGCAAGGCGCTGGAGTCGGACCGCGACGACGTTCGTCTCCTCGCCGCGCAGTTGCTCGCCGAACGGAAAGACGACAGCGCCGTGCCCGCGCTCGCCGCGTTCCTCGTGCCCGACGGTCCGTCGATCGCCGCTGCGCGCACCGCGCTCACCACCGCTGCCACTGACGCCGCGGCCGTCGCGCTCGTCACCCACCTGCAGGAACTCGCCGCGATTCCGGCGACCGCCGAGACGTCCGCGGCGAAACCGGCGGCTGCCGCGGTCGCTGCGCCGAAGCTCGCGCCGGCCGTCGAGGCGCAAGTTCGTGCCGGCAACCTGATTCAGGCCATCGCGCTCCACCGTCAGCAGACGGGGCTCGGTCTCGCCGAAGCGAAGGCCGCGGTCGAAGCGTGGCGTGATTCACAGGCGACCGGCGCTGCTCCGCCGGCCGCGACGGGAGGCACCAGCACCACCGCGCTCAAGCGTGACGCCATCAGCGCGCTCGCGTCGACGCGCCGTGCGGTTGGTCTCGAGCCGTTGCTCAGCTTCTTCGACGACCCCGCGCCCGACGTTCGCGCCGCGGCGTTCACCGGAGCGATGTACCTCTCGAATCATCGCCGTCCGCCTCCGAAGGGCGCTCCCAACAAGGAGTTCTTGAAGGACGAGAAGCGCTACCCGCGCAACGCGCAGGGCGTGTTGCAGACGTTGCGTGCCGCCGTGCGCGCGCGTGATGCAGCGCTGCGTCTGTCGGCCGCTCGTGAAGCCGACATCGGCGTGGAGCCGGAGCACGACGCGATCCTCGTCTCGCTGTTCGGAGATCGCGACGTCGCCACGCGCACCCAGGCCGTCGCCAGCTACGCCGCGCGCGTCGAGAAGCACAACGCGCCGCTCGCTCCGCTGGAGGCCGTCATCGCGCAGGGCACGCGTGAGCTGATGCTCAGCGCCGCCGAAGGTCTCGCGCACAAGCAGCACGCCGCGTCGCTGCGGCCGCTGCTCCTCATCACGCGCGCCGGCGAGCTCGAAGAACAGAGCCGCGCCGTGCTCGCGCTCGGAACCGCGGGTCAGATTCGCGCGCTCGAGGAAATCGAGCTGCTCGCCGCCGGTGGCACCGAAGAAGCGCCAGTCGACCCCACGGTGCGCGGCTCGGCCATCGAGTCGCTCGGCCGGCTCTACAAGTCGCTCACCGACGTCGAAGCGAAGAAGCGCGTCTACGAGACCGTCGAAGCGGCGGCGCTGGAAGGTGGCTTCCGTCTCCCCGGCGTTCGTGGCCTCAAGTGGATTGGTCAGAACGGTGATGATCGCGCCGTGTCGCGCCTGCAGCAGCTGGTCGGCGCCGACGAAGATCGCGACATGGAAGTGCGGAAGGAAGCGATCCGCACGCTCGGCATCTACGCCGACCCGTCGAGCGAGAAGGTGCTCGCGCGCGCGCTGCAGAATTGGCAGCTCGCCGAGACCGCGCTGCAGTCGCTCGAGGCGTGCTTCCCGACCGACCCGCTGCGCGTCGCGATGAGCGCGGCGTCGAGCGACGTGGCTGCGATTTCTGGCCCCGCGCTCGCGTACCTGCTCGCTGAAGCCGAGCCCGCTCCGTTGCTCGAGCGGCTGGCGAACCCGAAGCTGAAGCCCGAGCTGCGTGCGAAGGTGAAGTTCGGCCTCGGCCGCCGCGCGTCGCTGCCCACCGATGCCCTGGTGAAGGGCACTACGTCGGAATTCCCCTCGGTGCGCGAAGACATGGCGTGGCTCATGGCGCGTCACGCGCTGGCGGGAACGGCGCTCGCTCCGGCAGATCAGCAGGCGCGCGCGCAGAGCCTCGTGGCCGCGGCGACCGCGACCGCGACGCGCTGGTCGAAGAGCGTCGGCACCGACAAGCAGGCCGAAGAGAACGCGTTCCTGCGTCTGCTGTGGGCCGCGACGTTGCACGAGTCGCGTCAGGTCGAAGAGCTCGCCGCGAAGTCGTTGGCGGGTTCGTCTCCGGCTCCCGCGAGCGTGCGTGCGGAATCGGCGCGCTTGATGGGGCGCGCGGGTTCGGGTGCCGCTCCGGTGCTGGCGAAGGCCGCGGGCGACATCGACGCGAGTGTTCGACGTGCAGCGGTCGCGGCGCTGGTGACGACCTCACCTTCGCAGGCGGCGGGGCTCATCGAGAGCAGCAAGCCGCTCGACGCGCTGGCGTTCGACGCGTTGAAGGCCGACGCGATGAACATCGCCAGCGAGGCGGGGCGCGCGGTGATGTTGCCCAAGCTCATCGGCGCGAAGGACCCGGCGGTGCTGATGGCGCAGGCCGAGAAGGGCCCGAGCGAAGCGGTGCAGAAGGCCGCGCTGCTCGCGTTGGGACGCATGGGTGGTGAAGCGGTCGCCACGTTCCTCGCGAAGCTCGCGTTCTCAGCCGGCGGCGGTGAAGGCGGCGGCGGTGACGACGAGGACGAAGACGACGACGGTGGCGGCGACGACGATGACGGCGGCGATGACGACGAGGGTGATGAGGACTCCGGTCCGAGCCCTGACGTCTCGATGCCGGGCTCGCGTCGCTTCGAGTTCCAGGAAGACGGCTCCTCGAAGTTCTGGGAAGTCGTCGTGGCTGGCGACACCTGCACCGTGCGCTTCGGAAAGATTGGCTCCGCGGGTCAGAAGAAGCCCAAGAAGCTCGCGAGCCCGGATGCAGCGACGAAGGAGATGGAGAAGCTCATCCGCGAGAAGACGGGCAAGGGCTACGAGGAAGTGAAGTTGAAGGGCATCAAGCCGCTGAAGGCCGTCGAGTCGGATGACGGTGACGACGGCGGTGATGATGACGGCGGCGGCGGTGGCGGTGGCGGCTCGGGCGGTCCTCCGTGGGGCAATGAGGATCTTCGCAAGGCGGCGTACCGAGCCCTGCGTCGAGCGCAGCGCACCAACACGCGGCGTGCGAATGCGCCGAAGTGGTTCACGCCGGAGCAGTTGGTGCAGCTCGCTTCGAATCCTGAACTCGCTGAATCGATGATGCCGGCTGCTCCAGCGAAGCCTGCTCGGGGCGGTGACGATGACGACGACGGTGAAGGTGATGATGAGGACTACGACGATGAGGACGAGGGTGATGACGATGAATGAGTTCACCCTCACCCCGACCCTCTCGTCGTTCGTGGCACTGGAGGTTGCATGAGCGCTGTTCGTGACGTGAAGGTTCAGTACGGCGGCCCCAGTGCGCTCGCGGCAGGCGAGGGCAAAGCCAACGTGACGCTGTCGCTCGACGGCTCGCGCGGCGCGGTCGGCATTCGCGGCAACGTGAAGGCGCCCGCGCTCTTCCGCGACGCGCTGATGACGGCGTTCGACGTGCTCGGCAGCGACCTTCGCTACAAGCGCAAGGACCTCGCCGTCTACCTCGCGTACCTCACGAAGCAGGGGAAGAAGGCGAACAAGGAAATCTGGGAAGCGCAGAAGGCTTTCCTCGAGCAGCAGCTGGGCAACGAAGAGAAGCCGAAGCACGTGCTCGAGCCGGTGCTCACCGTTTCGCCCGACGAGATGTCGCTCGAGGTCTTCTCGCGTGACGAGTCGAGCTACGCGCGTCTCTCGCTCCCTTCGGCGTTGTTCGACAACCGCGAAGCCGCGCACGGCTCGGCGACCTTGAACCTCGACGAGAACTTCATCGCGCGCTTCGAGCGCATGCGCAGCTGGCAGCCGGTCTCTCTCGACGCGACGAGCCGCAGCGACGCCAGCACCGCGCAGACGCGCCAGGTTCCGTGGGCGTGGCTGCGCAACTTCGTGCAGGTGCAGTCGGCCGCGACGTTGCCGGCCGCGGTCGCCGAGCTCGCGCCAATCGACCTCTACAACCTGCTCTTCGTGCTGCGCACCCGCGCCGCTCGCAAGCCGCCGCGTGGTCTGCGGTTCGAGCTCGTCCCCGGAGCGCAGCCGCGCCTCGTCGTCGAGCCGTTCGACATCGTGCTCGAGTGCCACGGCCCGGCGTATTCGGGAAAAGTGCCGCGCGTGGTGCGCATCTT
Organism: Archangium sp.; assembly: GCA_047600485.1. Classification (GTDB taxonomy): domain Bacteria; phylum Myxococcota; class Myxococcia; order Myxococcales; family Myxococcaceae; genus Archangium_A. Next base: position 5,875,409 of record JASGKS010000001.1, on the reverse strand, counting down.
CGGTCGCCAGCGTCTCTTGTCGCTGATGCGCGCGCTGCCGCACGTGAAGAGCGCCAAGGTGCACCTCATGGGCGCCGGTCTGCCGGTGTTCTGGGCGCTCGATTTCGGCCCCGGTCGCGGCTCGCTCACCGTCGGCTACACGGGGTGGACTGATTCGGGCTGGTCGAGCGCTTCGGCCTTCGACGCGCTCATGCCGCCTGCGTCTGCCGAGCTGCTCGCGGCGCGCGCGTGGAGCGTGCTCAACACCAAGGGCCCGACCTCGTTCGACGCGATGGTGAAGGAACTCGGAGCCAGCGCGAAGGACGTGCGTCAGGCGCTCCAGCTCGAGTGCTTGAAGGGCCGCGTGTTGTTCGACCTCTTGAAGAGCGAATACCGCCCGCGCCAGCTGCTCGACGCGCCCATCGACGTGTCGTTGATTCGTTACGGCGGTGAACGCGAGCAGCTCGCGCATCGCCTGCTGGGTCAGGAAAAGAACATCCGCCTCACGAAGACGCACGACCTCGGGAGCGAAGGCACGGAGCTCACCGGCGAGGTGGAAGATCTCGAAGCGCGCCGCACCTTCACGCCGAGCTTCACGCTCGACAGCGAAGGCCGCGTGCGTGGCGCGAACTGCACGTGCCTGCACTTCAAGCGCGCGGGCACGCGTGAAGGACCGTGCGAGCACCTGCTCGCGCTGCGCATCTTCCACCAGCGTCGCCAGCTGCACGACGAGGCGATTCGTCAGACGCCCGAGGGCCGCGCGCTCATTCGCGCCGAGACGCGCACGTTCGTGCGTCGCGTGCAGAGCGCCGAGACGGTGTACCGCGTGTCGCTCGACGACAAGCTGGTGCGCGTGTTGTGGGGTCTGCGCAGCGAAGAGCCGCGCCAGAGCCGCACGTGGTTCGACTCTGACAAGCAGGCCCGCGACGCGTATTTCGCGCGCCTCGATGCACTCACTCAAGACGGCTACATCGACGCTGACTCTCAGCTCGGTTGAAAGGAACGAAGACGAACTGAAAACGAAATCCCGCCTCTGAGCGAGGTGTCGAGGAACATCAGCCTTCGCGCTTCAGTGCGCAGGAGCGGCGCTGCGCCGCTCTGGAGCAATGTCCAACACACTCCGCCAGGTAGCCTGTTCTTGGCTCTCCTCGCGCGATCGACGTCGGCGCGAGGCCTGAGCTGAGACAACCGCGCAGACGCGGTTTCAGGCCTCGCGCCGACGTCGATCGCGCGGGAGAGCCGGTGAGGCTACCGGGCCCCAGGAGAGAAGGTGGCGTTGTTCGGCGCCTCACTCACTGGCGGAGATTTCGAAGAGAAAACGGACTTCACGTCCTTCGAGTGGGGTGTCGAGATCATCAGCCTTCGCGCTTCAGTGCGCAGGAGCGGCGTTGCGCCGCTCTGGAGCAAAGTCCGACACACTCCGCCAGGTACCCTGTTCTTGGCTCTCCTCGCACCGAACGCTTCGCCGGCGTGGGAGAGCTGAGACAACTGCGCGAACGCAGTTTCTCCCACGCCGGCGAAGCGTTCGGTGCGGGAGAGCCGGTGAGGGTACCGGGCCCCAGGAGAGAAGGTGGCGCTTTCGACGCCCCACTCGAGTTGGTGAATGTCTGTGATTGAAAGGAGAGAACGAACGAGAAGAACTTCACGCCTCTGAGCGGGGTGTCGAGATCATCAGCCTTCGCGCTTCAGTGCGCAGGAACGGCGTTGCGCCGTTCTGGAGCAAAGTCCGACACACACCGCCAGGTACCCTGTTCTTGGCCCTCCTCGCTAGATGAGCGCGGAGACGGCCGTAGAGCGGAGACAACTGCGCGAACGCAGTTTCTACGGCCGTCTCCGCGCTCATCTAGCGGGAGGGCCGGTGAGGGTACCGGGCCCCAGGAGAGAAGGTGGCGCTTTCGACGCCCCACTCAACGACGTGAACGAAGGAGCACCGCCAGGAGAGAAACCACAATTCACATCACCGAGTGGGGTGTCGAGATCATCAGCCTTCGCGCTTCAGTGCGCAGGAGCGGCGTTGCGCCGCTCTGGAGCAAAGTCCGACACACTCCGCCAGGTACCCTGTTCTTGGCTCTCCTCGGCCGGACGTCATCCGGAGCGTGGGAGAGCTGAGACAACTGCGCAAACGCAGTTTCTCCCACGCTCCGGATGACGTCCGGCCGGGAGAGCCGGTGAGGGTACCGGGCCCCAGGAGAGAAGGTGGCGCTTTCGACGCCCCTCTCGTTGGTGTGAATCAGTTTCTGAGCAGCGGTGAAGGAGCAACATGAGCGGGCAGATCGACACCCACGTTCCTGCAGCAGCCCCGGCGATCACCAATCGTGCGCCGCCGCGCGAGAAGCTGACCGACGCGCAGAAGGCCGAGCGCGAGAAGCAGCGCACCGCGGCCGAGGCGCGCTGGCTCGAGATTTCCGAGAAGGGCGGCGTCGACGCGTGGGTGCGCGCGAAGTTGATCGAAGCGGGGCACAACCCCGACGCGGCTGCTCCGGCGAACGACGACGAGAAGAAGACGTTCAAGGAAAAGAAGAACGCCGAGCGTGCGGAGCGCAAGAAGCAGCGCGCGCTGGCGAACGAGGCGCGTCGCTTCGGCACCATTGGCTTCCTCGGCAACACCGTTCACTGGGACGAGCTGAAGGACCCCGACGACTTCGACATCAAGGACCGTGAGCAGAAGGCCGAGAAGAACGGTCTGCCCGCGTGGGAGACCGCGAACGAGCTCGCCGCGGCGATGGACATCTCGATCTCGACGTTGCGGTGGCTCACGTTTCACCGCGAGGTCGACACCGGCACGCACTACCACTCGTGGAAGGTGCCCAAGCGTCAGGGTGGGGAGCGCACCATCACCGCGCCGCTGCCGCAGCTGAAGGAGCTGCAGCGGTGGGCGCTGCGCAACTACTTCGAGAAGCTGCCGGTGCACGGCGCGGCGCACGGCTTCCTCACTGCGCGCTCGGTGCTCAGCAACGCGCTGGTGCACGCCGACGCTGACTGCGTGGTGAAGCTCGACATCAAGGACTTCTTCCCGACCATCACGTGGAAGCGCGTGAAGGGTTTGCTGCGGAAGGCGGGCGTGACGGAACAGGTGGCGACGTTGCTCGCGCTGCTGTGCACCGAGGCGCCGCGGCAGATCATCGAGTTCCGCAACAAGACGCTGCACGTGGCGACCGGGCCGCGCGCGTTGCCGCAGGGGGCTCCGACGTCGCCGGCGGTGACGAACGCGTTGTGCTTGCGCATGGATCAGCGGCTGTCGGCGCTCGCGAGTGATCTGGGCTTCACGTACACGCGCTACGCCGACGACCTCACGTTCTCGTTCCGCAAGACGGCCGAGCGCAAGCGGCCCGCGCTGGGAATTCTCGTCGAGAAGACGAAGGACATTCTGAAGAGCGAAGGCTTCGTGCTGCACGCGAAGAAGACGCAGGTGCTTCGTCGTGGCGCTTCGCAGCGCGTGACGGGCCTGGTCATCAACAAGGCGGGGCCGCAGGTTCCGGCCGCGCGCGTGTCGCGTGACGTGATTCGCCGGTTGCGCGCGGCGATTCACAACCGCAGCAAGGGCAAGCCGTTCCGCGAAGGTGAGTCGCTCGCGTCGCTGCAGGGCATGGCGGCGTGGGTGTTCATGAGCGACCCGAAGAAGGGCTCAGCGTTCCTCGAAGAGATTTCGAAGCTGCCCAAGACCTGACCCCCTCTCCCGCGGGTGAGGGTGGACCTTCGAGTTGAGCGTCAGCTGGCGAGCAGCTGCTTGTGTCGCTCCGGTTGTCTCGGAAGCACGATGACCTCGAGCTGATCGACCACCGCGCGGCCCACGCCAGTGCGATTCGCGCAGAGCGCGGCGATCGCATGGAGCACTCCGGTCAGCTCGCGCAGTTCATCGTCCTCGATGCGTGCGGCCTCACCGTTGCGATACCGCAGCAGCCGCGGCGCGAACGTGCGCGGGTAGACCTGCGCGATGGCCAGGGCCGTCGGCGACGGCGCGAGGCTCAAGCCCAGCATCAGACAATTCGGCGGGAGCCCATCGGTGCCGCGCTCGTCGAGCAACGCCTCGAGTGAGTCGGTGATGACGAGCCCGGGTTGCTCCGCTCTGTTCAACACTCCGACCAGCTTTCGCGCCGTCTTCGTGCCGTCGTCGAAGTGCACGTCGAGCGCGCGCGTCTTCGCGGTGAAGTGCTTCGCTGGGGACGCCGTCACGAGCGCCGCGCAGGCACGCAGCCACGCGTCGACCATCGGCGGAGGAGGCAGTGGCCGGTGCGGCAGGAAGTTCTCGATCGACGCGGCCATCACGGCGGCGATCTGCTGCGCGATGCGGGGCGGCTCCGCGCGAACCCAGCCGTGCTGCTCACCGAGCGGCCAGAGCGAGCTGCAGCAGTGTGCAGGCGCACCTCCGAGCTGCTGGAGCACGTCGCTCAGCGCAGTGTCGCGCGAGTCGCTCGCGCACAGATGCACCTGGCGATTTTCGTCGAGCGAGAACACCACCCACTTGCCGCCGAGCAGCGGGCCGATCTCCATCACGTAGTTCATGAATCACGTCGAGCTGCACAGGCACGGCCAACGCGCCAGCCGCGCTCGCCACCGAGCGAATTCTCACCACGCGTGAAATGCACTGGAGCATCGAAGGAGACCGCGCCTGCGGACTGCGCGAGTCGGTTCGCCTGATGCGCGAGGAACCGCCGCCGCCGGTCGCCACCGGTCGCAGCGCGGCCCTCGCGTCGCAGCACCGCCTCCGAGCGCGCTCGGGTACGTTGCAGCCATGCAGTCGCTCGTCTTTCTCATCACCGCCGCCGGAGCAGCCATGTCGCTCGACGCCAGCTTTCCGCTCGTGCTCGGCAACGACACGCACTTCCCGCTCGACGCGAAGACGAAGCAGGTCCCGCTCGATGCCGCGACGGTGACGCTGCTGCAGCTCGGCGACGGCGAGTGGTCGGGCCTCGCTCGCGTGAAGTTGGGCAAGGAGCTGGTCGGCTATGTGGCTGCGAAGAACTCCGAGACCCGGCTCGTGGTTTTCGACAGCGCGAAGAAGCGCGTCACCGATTCGCAGGTCGTCGCGGCGTTCTCGAAGCTCGAAGGTGCTTACGAGAAGGGCACTTCTTCCGACCTCGTCGTCGGCGCGAAGAAGATCACGCTCACCGTGAAGAGTTTTCTGCGGGATTTCGAGTTTGAGGACCCCAGCGTTCCCGGCACGAAGAACATCAGCGGCGGCGAGACTCGGGTGCTCGTGCTTCGCGGGTCGGTGTTTTCGCGCTGACTGCAGGTTCACCCTCACCCCGACCCTCTCCCTCGCGGGAGAGGGGGAGCGTTTCAGAGCAACGGCAGCTTGAGGCTCATGTCGTTCACCATCGCCGCCGGGTACGGAACCTTGTCATCACCGGGCTCGATGAACGGGTCGCCGTAGCCGGGAATCTTTCCGCCGCGTGAGGGGAACTTGGTCGCGTAGGCCGTGTCGTCGAGCTCGTAGTCCGCCGGCGCGAGCCCCATGGCCTGCGCGAAGTTCGCGAGCAGCCGGTTCTGCGGAATGCCGGCGACCCAGTGGTTGCCGTAGCGCCCGCGAATGTCGCGCGTGCGATTGGTGTAGTCGACGTAGCGGCCGGTCTGGAAATAGCCGCCGCCTCCGCCCGCGAGAATGGCCGGCACCGACTTCGCGTCGTGCGTCGACGGCCCGCTCTCCGAGCTCCAGTGGAGCACCGCCTGGTCGAGCAACGACACGCCGGGCAGCAGCTGCGCCGCCTGCATCTTCCGCATCAAGTCGACGAAGCCGTACTGGAAGAAGAAGCGCTGGCTCTCGAGCAGGTGCTGCTGCCGGTCGACCAGCATGTGGTTGTGGAACAACATGCCGTGCGCGTCGGTGCGCATCGTTTCCCACTGGCTCGGCGTGTTGAAGATCGCCGGGTCCCACTGGTCGCGGATCGAGCTCATCTGCAGCACCGCCATGCGCGTCGTGCCGCAGAGGAACGAGTTCACGAGCATCATGTTCTGCAGCTCGAGCACGGTCTTCTGATCAGCCACGCGCTGCTGCGGCATGTTGGCCGCGCCCGACCAGTCCCAGTCGGCTTCGCCCTCGCGCAAGTAGAGCGGACGTTCACCCGCGGCGACGGTTGGCAGCGAGCAGCCTGCCGACACCATGGCGCGCATGCGATCGCCGATGCCCTTCACGCCCGCCATGTATTCCTCGAGGCGAATGCGATCTTCGCGGCTGATGCGGCGACCCGGGCCGAACGAGCCGCGCGCGAGACGCGAGTAGTCGCCGTACACGCGGTCCACCAGATTCGCGCGCGGGTCCACCTGCTGGCCGGGCGTGGTGTTCACCCCGTTGAAGAGCAGGCGGTACAGATCGTCCATCGTGCGCGCCTGGTACGGGTTGTTCGCCACGCCGGTGCCGCTGGGGAACGAGCTCAAGTGCGTCTTCGCGAGGTTCACCACCGGCGCCCTGAGCAGCGCGCGATCTCCCGTCGAATAGAACTTGTTGCTCGCGGAAATCACCGCGTCGATGGTCGGCACCGGGTTGGCCGCCAGCCCGTTGTCGGTGCCTCCGTCGCGGTTGGTGAAGTTGCCGAGGTAGCCGCGCGTGTGGCCGCCGAAGGTGAGGAAGTCGATGCCCCGCAGCAGGCTCATCTTCGCGAGCAGCGAGTCTTCGATGAACGCGCCCATCAACGGAGACACGCGCGCTGCTCCGCCGTCGTAGTCGGGCAGGGTCTGCGAGCGCGCCGCGCTGGTCTGCGCGTGCGTGCGCTTCAGATCGACGAGCTGGCCGTACTTCGCCACGTGCGCGCCGTCGGCGCCGTTGGCCGCGTACAGCTGCGAATCGGTCAGCGTGACCGTCGAGTCGATGGGGTACGCGTTCTCGGCCGAGATGCCTCCGTGGCCGACCCACGAGCTCACGAAGAACCGCGGGGTGGTCATGGTCTGCGCTTCGGCGCGGCCCATCAGTGACGGCATCAGCGGCAACGCGAGCGTCGCGCCGCCGAGGCCCTGGAGAAAATGCCGCCTGCTGAGTCGTTGGTATTTCATGGCGCGTCAGTTCCCCGGAGGCATGCGGCGGCGCGTGAAGTCACTCGAGGTCGCGAGCGCGCGAACCACGTCACGCAGAGACTTCGTCGAGGCGGCGCGCTCCATCGCGTTCAGCGTGCAGCCGTCGGTCGCGCTCACTTCCTTGCGGCCGGTGACGTAGCGGAACGTGTGGCGCGCGTAGCAAGCGCTCACGCGCTGCGAATCAGCGAGCAGGCCGGACATCGCCACGCCATCGGTCACCGTCGCCGCGCCGCCGTTGCGATCGAGATCAGGCCGCGTGGTGGAGTTCACCGCCACCCAGCTGCCGACCGAGCCGTCCTGCAGGAAGAGCGCTTCCTGCGTGCGGAAGCGGCCGAACGCGTCGTAGCTCTCGAACGGAAAACCGAGCGGGTTGATCGACGACTGGTGGCAGCCCTGGCACGCGGTTCCGGGAATCTGCGTCTTCGCCTCGACGACGTTGCGCACCGTGAGCACCGCGGGCGGCATGTAGCTCGCGGGAGGCGTGGTGTTCGCCGGCGGCTCCATCGCGTCGCAGAGGTACTCGACGCGCAAGCGCGCGCCGCGCATCACCGGGTTGGTGTCGGGGTAGCCGGAGAGCAGATAGCCCGCGCGCGTGAAGAGGCCCGCGCGCTGCCCGGTGGGGAAGTGCACCAGCGCGTTCTCGTCGCCGCTCCACGGCTGCACGCCGTACACGCGCGCGAGATCTGCCGAGCGCGCAAACGAGACATCGGACGTGAGCGCGTCACGCAACGTTCCGTGCTCCGCCGAGAACGTCATCAGCTCGACCATTTCCTCGAACGCGTCGAGCCGCAGCTGCTGCAGGTCGGTGGTCATCGGCAGCGAGGGCGCCGACGAGTCGGGGTACATCAACGAGAGCGAGCTCACCGCCGACGGGTTGATGCCCGACACGCGGTCCAATCGCAGCCACTGGCGGAAGAAGTGTTCGAACTGGCCCTTCGCCTGCGGAGAAGAGAGCAAGCGCGTCACCTGTTCGTCGAGCGTGAGGCCCGCTCCGGTGAAGTCGGCGGCGGCCGCGTCGAGGAGCGCGTCGTCGGGCGGAGCGTTGGTCAGCGCGAACGCGAGGCGGTTGGCGATCTCGAACGACGTGAGCGCGGTGAGGTCGCTGCGGCCGTCGAGCTCGGTGCCGCGGAACTCGGTGCGGAAGAGGAAGTCGGGCGAGACGAGGAACGACGCGATGAGCGCCGCGTGCCCGCCGTACGTCGTGTCGCCGTAGACGCCGCGGTACTGCGCGCGGTCTTCGTCATCGACGGCGCGACGCAGCGCCACGCGGCCCAGACCTTCGATGACCGCGTCAGCACACGTCTGCGAGGCCGGAGTCGCGCAGGCCGTCGCTCCGCCGAAGCGGCGCGTGAAGGTCGCGAGGCGCGCGGGGTCGTTGGCGATCCACTCTCCGAGCGCGGTGGCGACGTCGAACTGCGGCTCGACGAGCAGCGGGCTGATGCGCTGGTCCATCGAGTCGTAGGTGAGCTCGGCGCGGTGCGTGCTGCCGTCGTCGGGAATCGCCGCGAGCTTCGGAGCGACCGCCGACGAGCTCAGCGCCGCGTCGACCTGCGCCGTGGTGAACGCACGGCCGAGCAGCCCGCGCAGCGCGTTCTCATATTGATCAGGCGTCAGGCGCAGCACGACCTCGGGCGAGGTCGACGCGTTGGGATCGCAGGTGAATTGATCGACCAGCACTCGCGTGCCGCCGTCGGGAAGAATCTCGGTCGTGGTGCCGGGCGGAGTGACGACGTCGGCGCGCGGACCGACGAGTTCTCCCATGCAGCCAGTCAGCAGAATCAACGCGGCGGGAGCGAGGCGACGCATGCACCGTGTTTGAGCCACACACCTCGGAAAACGGCTCACGCCCGCTCACGTCAGGCCTACATGTACGCCTTCAGTGAATTCAGCGGCCTTTGCCGGTCGTCCGCCGCTTTCCTTCAGCGGTGCGAGCGCCCGACGCCGCGCGGGTGAGCGTCTTGATGTTCCCCACGCGGCGAAAGCGAAGCGCCGACCAGTCTTCATCGATGGCCACCTGACGCACCGGCTCGTAGCCGACCGCACCCAACGCGTCCCAACCGTCGTTGCGATTGAACTCGCAGGTGTACTTTTTCGAGGAGCCCTTGGGGTACGCGAACCACACGACGGGGTCGCCTTCCAACGGAGCGGCCACCTTCTTCGCGAAGGCGTCGACCTGCTTCTTCGTGGTGCCGAAGCCGATGACGAACGCGAAGCCCTTCTTCGGCGCGCGCGCAATCGTCACGCCCTTCAGCTGCGTGAGCTCGGCGTCGAAGCTCTTCGGCGCATCGATGACCGAGACCTGCGTGTGTTCACCGAGGTTCAACTTCTTGAAGAGAGCGCTCATACCCGCGCTTTCTAAGCTAGAGACAAGCCCTCGTGTCGCGCACTCTCGGCCTCAAATCGGGCGTCGGTCTCGTCATCGCCAACATGATCGGCGCCGGCGTCTTCCTCTCCACCGGCTTCATGGCGCAGGCGCTCACGCCCTCGCAGATTCTGCTCGCGTGGCTCATCGGCGCGGCGCTCGCGCTGTGCGGCACCGTCGCGTACGCCGAGGTCGCCCGGCTCGTGCCCGAAGGCGGCGGCGAATACCGATACCTCTCTTCTCTGCTCCACCCCTCGCTCGGCTACCTCGCGGGCTGGGCGTCGTTGCTGGTCGGTTTTTCCGCGCCCATCGCGCTCGACGCCATGGCCGCCGGAGCCTTCGCGCGCGCGTTCGAGTCATCACTCAACCCGACCATCGTCGGCGCGACGTTGATCATCGTGTTGATGGTGGTGCACGCGCTCGGTCTCCACCTCTCGTCGCGCGTGCAGAACGCGCTGGTGGTGCTGAAGGTGGTGCTGGTGGTCGGCTTTATCGGCATCGGCTTCGCGAAGGGCTCGCTCTCGTTCCCGACGTGGGAACCGCCGCACCCTTCGACCGCGCTGATGAGCGACCTCGCGTTCAACCTCTTCTTCATCGCCTTCGCGTTCAGCGGTTGGAACGCGGCCATCTACGCCGCCGACGACTTCAAGGAACCGAAGCGTGACGTGCCTCGCGCGATGCTGCTCGGCTGCGCGGTGGTCGCGGTGCTCTACCTCGTCCTCAACTACATCTTCGTGGCCAACCTCACGCCGGCGCAGGGCACGGTGGTCTTCAACTACCAGGACTTCGCGTCGCTCAAGGGCCAGTTCGATCAAGTGACGCTCGGGCAGGCGGTGATGTCGTCGCTCCTCGGGCCGACGGCGGCGCGCATCATGAGCGGAGTGATGGTGCTGCTCTTCGTCTCGGCCACCAGCGCGATGATGTTGGTCGGCCCGCGCGTGTACTCGGCGATGGCGCGCGACGGTTTTCTCCCGGCGGCGCTCGCGGGCAAAGAGGGCAAGCCTCCGGTCGGAGCAGTGGTGCTGCAAGGCGCGATCGCGCTGCTGATGCTGTTGTGGAGCGACGTGGCGACGGTGCTCGGCGGCGTCGGCGAATTGGTCGTCATCTTCGCGGCGCTCACCATGGTCGGGCTCTTCGCGCGCGTGCGTGCGGCGCAACCCGAGCAACGCCCGTCGATCGCCTCGCTGGTCGCGGCCGCGGTCTACGTCGGCAGCGCGGCGTACATGCTGTTCATCGGAGTGAAGCGAAACCCGATCATGTCCGTCGTGGTGCTCGGCGTGTGTGTGGTCGGCGTGGGCGCCTGGGCGATGACGCGTAAGATGGCGAAACCTGCATGACGACGAGCGGAAAGCAGCTGGGCCGCTACGAATTGCTCGAGCAATTGGGCGAAGGCGGCATGGGCGCGGTGTGGCTCGCGCGGCTGCAGGGTTCGCACGGCTTCGAAAAACTCTGCATCGTGAAGACGGTGCTCCCTTCCATCGCGAAGGACGCGGAGTTCGTCTCGCGTTTCCTGCACGAAGGCCGCGTGCTCACGCAGCTCTCGCACGGGAACATCGCCCAGGTTCTCGACATGAACGAGACCGACGGGCAGCTCTTCCTCGCGCTCGAGTACGTCGCAGGCGTCGACCTCGCGAAGCTCGCCGAGAACGTGCGCGCGTCGGGCGAGTTCATGCCGACGTCGTTGATCATCGCGCTCATCGCGCAGGCCGCCGAAGGTCTGGGCGCGGCGCATCGCAAGACGGCGCTCGACGGCACGCCGCTGCACATCGTTCACCGCGACGTGAGCCCGCAGAACATCATGGCGTCGTACGAGGGCGAGGTGAAGGTCATCGACTTCGGCATCGCGAAGTCGGAAGCGCGCTCGCGGCACACCGCGCAGTCTTCGGTGATGGGCAAGCTCGGCTACATGGCGCCCGAGCAGGCGCGCGGAGAGAACGTCGATCACCGCGCTGATCAGTACGCGCTCGCCATCGTGTTGTGGGAGCTGCTCGCCAACCAGCCCTTCGTTCGCCGCGGCACGCTCACCGAGATGGTGGTGGCGATGGCGAACCCGGTGACGCGGCCCATCGCTCCGTTGCGCGGTGACGTGCCGCCGTCGCTCGAGGCGGTGGTGACCAAGGCGCTCGCTCCGAATCGTGACGAGCGCTTCACCGACACCGACGCGTTCGCGCGCGCGCTGACGGGCGAGGTGCTCGCGCTCGGGCCGCCGCCGACCAAGCCGCAGCTCGGCGAATACGTGAAGACCAAGTGCACGCAGGAGTTCGGCAATCAGCGCGCGCTGCTCACGCGCGTGTCGACCATGCGCGCGATCTCGAATCAGGCGGTGCAGTCGCTGTCGAGTGATCCGCTCGCGGCGACGGCGGTGCGGCCGGGGCCTCCGATTCCGAGCGTGGCGACGTTGGAAGTCTCGGCGCCACAGCCGCTCACCGTTCCTGCGCGGCCCGCGTCACAGCCGACCGAGCCGCCTCCGTCGCGCAGCACTCCGACCAAAGACAGCATTCCGGCTACGACCGCGCCGATTCCACCGCCGCCTGCGATCCAGGTGCCGCAGGACCCGCTCGTGGCTCCGCTCACCACCGGAGAAATCGCCGCGGCCGCGATGCCGAAGCGCTCGAAGCTGCCGTTGATCATCGGCGGCGTGTTGCTGGTGGCGGTGTTGGGCGCGGTGGCGATCGCCATGCGCCCGGTCGACGAGACCCAGCACACGCCGGTCTCGGCAATCGACGCGGGCGTCAGCGCGCCGGTTGCGGTGGTGATCGACGCGGGACTCGCCGGGCCCAACCCTCCGCTCGACGACATCGCGCCGCCGCCGCCGCAGCCGACGCCGAACGACGGGCCGATTGGTCCTCCGCCGGGTTTCGAAGATCCACCGCCTGCGACTGACGCGCCGGCGTTCACCTTCCTCGCGCGCTCGACGGGCTCGAGCTGGGTGCTGACCATCACCGGCCGTGGTGGATTCAAGAGCTGCACGCTGACGGCGCCGGGTCAGAAGCGCGTGAAGCTCGGCAATCTGCCCGGCGGAATGAGTCGCGAAGTGAAGCAGGGCGGCGCGAAGTTCGACGCGGCTGCTCCGAAGCTCGAGCGTCAGTTGCGACTCGACTGCGCCGAGGGTTTCGGGCTCGCGAAGTTGTGACGCGTCAGTCCCACTCGATCAAATACGTGGCCTTCGGCGCGACGTACGCGGTCGTCGTCGCGCGCAGTCTGATGCCCATCGCGTCGCCCATGCCGAGAATCGAGCCGCGCGCCATGTCGGGAATGTTGCCGACGTCGGACATGTGCATCACCAGCGACTTCGGCGTCTCGGCTCCGAAGCTGACGACGTTGTAGTTCTCGGCGGTGCTCTTGCCGTACGCGCGCTTCAACGCACGCGCGGTGCCCATCAGCTTGAGCAGCGGGAGCAGCGTCTTTCCGACCGGGTTGGCGTCGATGGTGGCGAGGCAGATGCGACGGCCGACCTCGGCGATGGCGGGCTCGCGATCGAGATCGGGGAAGAGCTTCGCGGCCGCGAGAATCACCTTCTCGAAGATCGGGTACGCGTAACCGGGGAGCAGTCGATCGGTCGAGACGCCGAGCTTGTTGAGCTCTTCGCGAAAGGCAGGCGTGACGCGCTCGCCGAGGCCGCTGAGGAGCGCCTCGAACGTGGGTTTGTAGACGAGTTTTTCTGCTGCTGCGGCGCCCCCCGTCGCGGTCATACGGTCATGCTACAGCCGAACTCACTTGAGGTGATGCCGTCGACGAGCCAGAGCTCAAGCAGTACCGAGGACTGGCGAGGAGACGGAGATCAGCTCAAGTGAGTTCAGGGACAACGAGTCGCTCGAGAGTTCGCTGGCCGTGGCGCGATTTCGTGGCGGTGCGTTGCGACCCGCGCGAAAAAAATCACTCAGGAGCGTTCGGGTTCGAGCGCGGCGAGCCGCTGGAATGCTCATGCTATGGCGCAGGCATGTCTCGCTTTGCAGTCGCGTCCCTGGCGCTCGCGTCGTTTGCGTGTGGTCCCGCGAAGATGATGGAACCCGTCGACCCGCTTCCGTTCGAGGCAGCGTCGCCGACGGCTGCTCCGGACCCGTCGAAGTTCGGGCCGTACCCGGTGGGCGTGCGCACCGTGGTGTTCGAGGACACCGGCCGCCGGAAGATGGACGGCACTCCGCGCAAGCTGGTGACGGAGATCTGGTACCCGGCGGTGCAGTCGACGCGCGGTCAGCCGACGGTGAGCTACGACATTCTCCCCGTCTTCACCGCGGAGCAGCAGGCGGCGATCGGCGTGGGCACCATTCCCTTGCTCGTGACCGCGGCGGTGCGTGACGCGGAACCGGCGCGCGCACACGGAAAGTTTCCGCTCATCGTCTTCTCGCACGGCCAGGCGGCGATTCGCTGGCAGTCGACGTACTACACGGTGCTGCTCGCCTCGCACGGGTACATCGTGGTCTCGACTGATCACGAGGGCGGCACGCTCTACGACGTGGTGCGCGGAGAGCTGCAGAGCGCGGTGGTCGGTGTGCAGTACCGGCCTGATGACGTGCGGTATCTGCTCAATCGCTTCACGCGGCTGCGCGAAGACGACCCGCTCTACGGGTTGGTGGATGTCGATCGCATCGGCGTGACGGGGCACTCGTTCGGCGCGCTGACTTCGTTTCGCATCGCGGCGATGGATGATCGCGTGAAGGTGATCGTGCCGCAGGCTCCTTTCGACGCGAGCGTGGCGTGGCTCGGGCTGCAGCGGCCGACGATTCCCATTCACATGCAGGCGGCGCACGAAGACCGGACGCTGCCGTGGGACACCAACGTCGAGCCGTCGCTCAACGAGATCCGCATCGCGGGGAATCAGTGGTGGCTGCTCGACATCTCGAAGGGCGGGCACTTCACGTTCAGTGATTTGTGCGCGTTCGATCTCGGTTCGATTTCAGATCGCGTGATGCTCGATATTCCCGGAGCTGACGTGAAGAAGGTGTTGAACGACGGGTGCGGGCCGACGGCTCCTCCGGCGTCGGTGGCGCAGCCGTTGATCAATCACTTCGCGGTGGCGTTCTTCAACGCCCAGCTGCGTGAGTCGCCGCAGTCGCTCGAGTTGATGACGCAGGCGAAGGCCGACGAGGTCGCGGGCGCAGGCGTCGCGGTGGTGACGAAGGGCCCGTGACCGATCACTGATGACGCGGACTCCCTCTCGAGCGAGAGGGAGCCCGGGCTCTCTTACGACCGGCGACGACGGCGCGAGAGCACCACGAGCAGACCGAAGCCCGCCATGCTGAACATCGAGCCGTCGAAGCTGCTGCAGCCGCAGCTCACGCCGCCGGTGCCGCCGCCACCGCCCATCGGCTCCTGACCGATGGCGCCGGTGCCGCCGTCGACGACGGTCCCTCCGTTGTTGTTGGCCGGAGCCACGTAGGTGAAGGCGCCAGTCAACGTCGACGCCTGCAGGTCGTCGTTGGTGAAGACCACGTCCACCAGGCCAGCGGCGTGCGCAGGCACCACGGCGCGTGCGAGCACGTCGGAGACGATCACCACGTCAGTCGCCGCGACGCCGCCGACGGTGATGGTCGCGCCATCAGCGAAGCCCGCGCCACTGAGGGTCAGCAGAGTGCCACCCGCGATGGCACCACTCGCCGGCGCCACGTTCGTCAGCGTCGGAGCGCCGCGCGTGTACGTGAAGCCGCCCGCGAGCGTCGCGCTGGCGCCCTCGGTGGAGACCACCACGTCGACCGCGCCAGGGAGATGTCTGGGCGTCACGGCGTCGAGCTCGGTCGCGCTGACGAGCGAGACCTGCATCGCCGCCGCGCCACCGAACGAGACCGTGGTGCTGGTGTTGAAGCCGGTACCCGTGAGGCGCACCACCGTGCCTCCGGCGACCTCGCCCGAGTTGGGCGTCGCCGCAGTCAGGCTCGGCGGCGTGACGAAGCGGAAGCTCCGATCGATGGAGGCCGTCTGACCGTCGGCGTTGCGCACCGTCACGCCGACCACGCTGACCGGAGTCGCGGGAGTGACCGCGGTGATCTCGGTCGACGAGACGACGGTGACCGTCGGAGACGCGGCCGTCCCGAAGCTCACCGTCGCGTTGGGCAGGAAGCCTGTGCCGGTGATGGTGACCACGGTTCCACCCGCAGTGGTGCCGCTGCTCGGTGAGAGCGAGCTCATGGTGGGCGTCGCGTCGTACGTGAAGGCGGCCGCCAGCGTGCCGACCTGCGTGTCGGCGTTGGTGATCTCGATGTCGACCGGACCCGGGGCCATGTTGGCGTTGGTGACGGCCGTGATGGTCATGGCGCTGGTGACGGTCGCGGCGAAGGCCGGAACGCCGCCGAGGCGCACGACGGTGACCGTGCCCGGCTGGAAGTCCATGCCGCTGATGGTGATGGGCGTGCCGCCTTGCATCGGTCCGTGCGAGGGGCTGACGGACGCAATGCTCGGCGGTGCCACGTAGCGGAACCCGCCCGCGAGCGTCGCCGACTGACTGTCGGTGTTCGTCACCACGACGTTCCCCAGGCCCGGCGTGCCACTGGCGGTGAGCCCGGTGATCTGCGTGGTTCCCGTGCGCACGATGTTGGTGACCGCGACGCCGCTGATGGTCACGCTGACGCCGGCCTGGAAGCTGGTGCCGGTGATGGTGATGGGCGTGCCACCGCGTGCGAAGCCCTGCGTCGGGCTGATGGTGGCGATGGTCGGCGCCGGGAACGTGTAGGTGAAGCCGCCGGTGACGGTCGTGTCCTGACCGTCGGTGGTGCGCACGATGACGTCGACCGCTCCGCTCGCCGTCGTGCTGGGCGTGACAGCGGTCATCGAGAGCCCGTCGGCCGCGGGCGTGACGGCGGTCGCGAGCGTCCCGCCGATGCGCACCGTGGTGCCCGTGCGGAAGTTACGACCGTTGAGCGTGATGGTGAGCCCGCCCGTGGTGAGGCCGGTGTTCGGCGTGATGCTCGCGACGACCGGAGGGCCATCGAAGCGGAAGCCGGCGGGCAGGGTGCTGACCAGGCCGTCGTAGTTGATGACCTGTACGTTGGCGACGCCCTCGAGCTGTGCGGGGGTCGTCGCGGTGATGCGCGACGCGTTGACGACGGTGACGTTCAGCGCCGGAACGACGTTCCCTCCGACGTCGAAGAAGACGCCGGCGTCCACGCGGAAGACGCTGCCCTGCAAGGTCACCGCGGTGCCACCGTCGATGGGGCCGAACGCGGGCGTGATGGACACGAGGTTCGGCGGGACGCCAGGCGGGTCGTCGTAGGTGAAGCCGGGGTCGATCGACGCGGTGAGGCCGACGCCGTTGGTCACGCTCACCGCCACCGGACCAGAGGTACTGGCCGGCGAGAGCACCACGATCTGCGTCGGCGTCACGCTCACGATGGTGGCGATGGCCGAACCGAAGCGCACGACCGACCGCTCGTTGAAGTTGGTGCCGCTCAGCGTGACCTGCTGTCCGCCCGACGGCGTGCCCGAGACGGGCGTGAGGCTGGCCAGCGTGGGCTGCAGATCGGCGCAGCCGACCGAGATGTTCAGCAGGTAGGGGTTGGTGTTCGCGCCCGAGGTCTTGTCGATGCGGATGCCGTACGTGCCCGTGGTGCGGATTCGATACACGAGGCCTTCACCCGGAAAGCTGGGCGTGGTGCTGGTCAACGTGTTGTTGATCGGCCCGGTGGTGACGGTGTTGGTCGACGTGTCGTCGACGCGCAAGAGGGTGGCGTCGTTCGAGTCGAGCAGCGACATCGCGTAGTTGAAGGTGCTGCCGCCGCCGTCGAGCTTGTCAGGCACCGAGTCGAGCGCGGCGAACACGATGTCACCCGCGTTTGCGGTGAAGGAATACACGTCGACGTCGGTGCCGCCGTCGACGATGGTGCCCATGAAGTAGAGCGGCGCACCGGTGGTAGCGGTCGCCATGTTCTGGTTCGGCTCGACCTCGGGGATCGGCGCGGCCGTTTGCAACGCGGAGTAGACGACGTACGGGTCGGCCGTCGTGGTGGCGCTGAAATGGTTCACGCGCGCGTAGAGCGGCCCGCCCGGAGAAATCGCGCCAGCGATCAACGGGGAGTTGTCGCCGAACGCGCTCGAGAGGTTGTAGTCGTCGTACTCGATCGTGCCGGTGCTGGTGGTCAGGCGAAGATCGAAGTCGTTGGAATTGGCGGCCGCGCCTTCGGCCATCAGGAACACCCGGGTGCCCGCAGGCGGAGCGCCGATCGCGAAGAAGTCTGCTTCACCGTTGGTGGTGATAGCGCCGGTGGTCGCGCACGAGAGCGTGCTGGCCGTGGCGGGCGTGTCGTTCGGCTCCGACTCAGCTGCGCAGGGAGTCACGTCGAGCGACAAGCTGCTGCCCGAGGTGCTCGCGGCGACCTCGTCGACCCACACGAAGACGGTCTGGTTCGCGCCGATCGGGACGCACGAAAGCTGCTCCTGCGTCGAGGTGTTCCGGTTGCCGGCAGCGATGCACTGCGGCGGGCCGTAGCTGGCGAAGTTGGTGCCGGTGACGGGCACGCAGCTGTCGGTGAGGTAGAGCATCGCGTCCACCGAGGCGGAAGGCGTGCCGATGCGGAACGAGTAGCGGCCGGCGTTGCTCGCCCGGAATTGGTACGCGACGTCGCGACCGACGCCGAGGGCAGAAGTGGTGTTGCCGATGCCGGAGTAGCAAGCGCCGCCGTCCAGCTGGGCGTTGTTCTGCGCGACCGAATAGCCACCGTCCGCCGCGGCGGTCGTGCTCACGACGATCGTCTCGTTGAGGTTGATCGTCGGAGCCGTGCTGCAGAGGTCTGCAGGGCCGTTGATGATCTGCGTCACGCTGAGCTGCTCCGTGTCCGCGGAGGCCGTGGGGACCGTGGAGCCGTTCTTGGCGAGCTGCAGGTAGTACGTCACTCCCGCGGTGAGCGTGGCGGTGATGCTCGAGCGCGTGCCGCACGAGTCGTTGTTGCATCCGGCGCTGGTGAGCGCGCCGCAGGTTCCCGTGTAGAGGCCGAGCACCGTGTCGGCGACGTTGGCCGCGGGTGCCGTCGCGGAGCAGCTCTCCATGCGGTAGGTACCGGTGACCGTCGGGGTGATGGAGTACCAGACGCTCGAGTTGGCAGCCGTCGGCGTGGTCAGACACGCGAAGGGCTCTTCAACCGCTGCCGTTCCCGTGCTCGTCCGCGCCGGAGCGGAGACCACCACCGCCGCGCCGTTGGGCACGATCGGCTCGGCGCCGCTGCAGGTCTCATTGGGAGGCGGCGGGGGCGGGCTCAGCAGGTTGAAGCCGGCCACGGAGGTCGCGCTGACCTTGCTCGCGTTGTAGGCCGCGATCTGAACCCAGTACGTGGTTCCAGAGACGAGGGTGATCGTCACCGACGATTGAGTTCCACAGGAGTCATCGGAGCACGACGAGGCGACCTGAGTGAGCCCTGCGCACCCTCCCGTGTACACCTGGATGACCGTGTCGAAGTTGCTGACGGTGCAGCTGCTCAAGGTATGCGAACCACTCGCCGCCGCGGTGAAGCTGTACCAGACGCTGTTCGTCTGCGCGGTGCCGCCACAAGACAGCGTGGCCTCCACGCCAGTTGCCGCCGCCGAGACGTTCACCGCCGTCGTGGTGACCGTGTTGCCCAACACGGGCGTGACCACCGTCGCGTTGGCGCACACGTCGTTGGCAGGAGCCTGCGCGAACGCCGCGCTTGCGAGCACCGCCGCCGCCACCGTCACGCCCCGAATGAGTGAGTTGAAGTTCGACATGATGATTCTTTCCGAGGAGTGCATCAGCGGGGGATGAAGCGGTAAGCGGTGTTGGAGCGAATCACCGGCTGCTCGATGCCGATGAAGAGCGCCTGACTGCCCGCGGTGTTTTCCAACCAGATTGCTGCCGAGTTGCCATCGCCGTAGTTCGACGACGTGCCCGACTGCATGAGGCCGTAGTGGTACTCGATGACGCCGGTGGGGAAGAGCTTGATCTCGTAGTTGAGATCATCGGCCGGGTCCGTCGCGTAGTGACGCACGTGCGCCCACTGGAAGACCCAGTGCTCGCCGGGCGTGCCCGGGTCTTCACCCGCGGCGAAGTGCTTCCAGTACATCTCGCTGAGCGGCATGACGTTCGGCGTGCTGTGCATGTCGTCCCAGAAGATGGCGAGCTTGCCCACCGGGCTGTCGCTCGTGGAGGGCACGGTGGAGTTCGTGTAGTCGGTCGTCGTCGTCGAGCCCCAGGACATCCACCCGTCGAGGCTCATGGAGACGATCGGGCGGCGCACCGTGAAGGCGAACGGCGCCGGGTCGCCCGCGGTGGCCGCGAGGGTGATGGGCACCGTCTTGCCGTCGACCGCGGTCGTGGGGCTGTTCACCAGCGGCGTGCCGCCGTCGGAGATGTCGACGTAGTGCACCGGGATCTGCCGCAGCTCGTAACCGAAGCCGCACCCGCGCGCGCTGCCGGGTGAGCCGAGCTGCAACGGCGTCTGGCTCCCGTAGGTGGTGGTGGCCGCGCAGGCCGCGATGCCCGTCGAGGCCGAGCTCACGAACGGGCCCGGGTCGACGTCGATCGCCGTACCGCGGCCGCCGTCAGACGGGCCGGTGTAGGTGAAGCCCGCGCCCGCGTCGGCGGTGCCGATGGTGAAGGTGCCGGAGTCTGGCGAGAGGAAGAAGCCCGACGGGCCCCACGCGACGGCGACACCGGCATCATCGTTCTCAGCAGGGTCGCTCGAGGCGCCCAGCACCAGCGGCACGTCGGGCTGGAGCATGAAGCCAGGCGCCACCGAGAAGGTCGGCACGTTCGGCGAGCGCAGCTGCCACCCACTCATGTCGAGGGGCGAGCCCGTGCGGTTGACCACCTCGAGGTACTGACCGTTGGGCACCGCTGCGTGGGGGCGGAACATGAGCTCGGTGAGCGAGAGATCGGTGGGGATGACCACCGCGCCGGCCTGCTGCGACACCAGGGCCTGCATGTCACCGACCTTCACGAACCCTCCCCAGCGCTGCCCCTTGAAGACCCGAAGGTCGACGGGAGGCACGACCGGGCTGAAGAAGTAGACCGCCGTGTCGCTCGCCGGCGCGACCGTCGACTTGAGGCCCGTGAGGCGCAAGCCGTCTTGCAGGCCCGCGAGGTACGAGGTGTAGCCGGGCGGGAGCGTCATCGTCTGGTAGTGGAAGCTCACCATGCCGCGCTGGTGCACCCGCACCTGGAAGGTGACGCGGGTGTTGGCGGTGGTGCCGACCTGCAGCTTGTCCCACTGCACGACCAGGCTCTGCTCAGGCGCGTCGCCGATGAGCTCGGTGTAGACGGCGGAGTCGGCCAGCAGGGTGAGGTCGTCCCAGAACGGCGCGATCATGCCCCCCGGTCCCGTGGCGCTGGGGAAGGCGGTGCCGTTGGTGCTGTTGACCACCGCGGGTGCGCCCCACGCCATCCACCCTGCGCGCGAGATGACGAGCGAGCCCGTGCGGCGACGCCCGAACGTGAAGGTGGTGAAGGGCAAGTCGACGCTGACCACGTTGGCGCCCTGCTCGAGCACGCGCGTGCCCGTGGAGCTGATGTCGTGGAAATCGGCCTGCGTGCTGTTCAACACCTGGCTGTGCGGGAAGCCCGAGAGCAGGGTGCCGGCGCCGCTCAAGGTGACCACCTGTCCGGAGATGGCCGTGGGCGGGAACTGCGTCAGCGTCGGCGCGGTACCCGTGACGGTCACCGGCGCGGTCGCGGTGACCGGCGTGGAGCCGAGCTGGTTGTCAGCCGAGAAGGTGTAGGTGGTGTTTTCACTCGGGTACACGGTGGCGGAGCCGCCCTCGGCTCCCTGTCCGGTGATCGAGAAGACCTGCACGCCGCTCGAGTCGACGATGCGCCCACGGCGGGCTTCCGCTGCGGCGAAGGTGAGGGTGACGGGCTGACCAATCGCCACGGTGGTGGGGTTCGCCGTCAGCGTCGCCGCGGTCGGCACGCCCACCGCGGAGTCGACCTGCACGGTCTTCGTGACCCGGCCCCCGCGCGTGTTGGTGGCCACCAGCTCGACGGTGAAGTCAGCCGCCGGTGCGACGAACGCGAAGCCGCCGACCGCCGCCTGGGAGATCGTGGCGCGGTGCACGGTCACTCCGTCGACCACGAGATCGACCTCGTCGGCCGACCGCGTCTCCCAGCGGACCGAGTAGCTCGTGCCCGACGCGGCGACGAGCGGTGCGTCGAAGCGGGTGATCGCGAGGCCAGTGCCCACGTTCACTTCGAAGGTTCGGGTGAAGCGCTCCGTGCCCTTCTCTGCGGTCACCTCGTAGGTGACCACGCCGAAGTCGGGAGTCGGGGGCACGGTGTCGGCGAACGAGCCGGTCTCGACCTGCGCGCGGGTGGTGGCCTCGAACAGCTGCCCGCGGCCCGGGCTGTTGACCACCACGCGGTCTGCGCCCGCGGCAGTCCAGCTGACGTTGACGGTGGCTCCGACCTCGGCGGCGCGGGGTGAGACGTCAGCGGAAAGCAAAGCCGCCTGCACGGTGACGTTCACCGTCCGGGTCACGCCGTCGGCCACCAGCGAATAGGTGGTGTCGAAGCGCGGCGAGACCGTCACCGCGCCGTTCGAACGCTGGCCCGCGATGTCGAGGTTTTGCCCGCCCGCGGAGAGGGTCACTGCGCTCGCTCCGGGCGCCGACCACACCAACGTGCTGCTCGCGCCTCCGGCGATGATCGGCGGGAGCGCCTGGAAGGTGACCTCACCCACCTGCTCTCCGGACAGGCTCACCGAGACGGCGCGCGCATCTGAGCCGCCTGCGCCTCGCGCGACGAGCACGAAGAGCGAGTTGGCGGTGATGGTCGCCTCCAAGGTGCCGTTGAGGGAAGTGGCGGGCACGCTCAGCTCGCCGGTCGTGGCTTCCCGCAGCTCGATGGCGGTGGCGTTGCTGGTTTCCCAGGTGAGGGTGACCTTGCCGCCTGCCGTCACGGCGCTGTCTGAGGCCTTGAACACCACCACCGAAGGCGGCGGCGGAACCACGGTGGCGGGCTTCTCGATGCGGCAGCCCGAGGTGGCGATCACGGCGAGCAGCGCGGCGAGAGAACGGAAGTTCATGAGAGTACGCATGTCGATTACCGGGGGCTGAAGCGGAAGGCGGAGTTGGCGGAGATGCCCGGTGCGTACGCGCGGGCGTTGACGACGAGCGCCTGCGTGCCGGCGGGGTTCTCGAGCCAGGTCACCGAGTGGAAGCCAGAGGCGAGGCGGGTGTAGCTGCCGCTCGCCATGCGCGCGTAGTGGAACTCGATGCTGCCGTCGTCGAAGAGCTTCACCTGGAAGTCGAGGTGATCTCCGATGGTCGGGTACGAGTCGTAGGTCTCCCAGTGCGAGAAGTGATTCCACTGAATGATCCAGTGCGCGGCGGCGGCGGCGGGGTCGACGTTCGCACCCACGCGTTGGAAGTAGATGGCCGAGTCCGGGTACATGCCGATGAGGTCGCCGCCGAAGATCGCGACCACCGCGTTCACGTCGGTCGCCTCGGGGTACGCGTTCGGGAACTGGCTGTCGCGGTTGGTGCCATCGAACGACAGGAAGCCGTTCGCTGAGACGTTCGCCGAGGTCTGTGCGGTGCCGAAATAGGTGAAGGGCGCGCCGGTGAGCGGCAGGTTGAACGTCGAGTCGTCGAGCGTCTCGATCACCGCCTTGGTGCCGGTGGTCGAGATGTCGAAGTAGCCGCCGCGAAGCTCTTCCCACACGTAGGGGAAGCCGCAGCCGCCGGCGGTGCCCGGCGTGCCGAGCTGACCGACCGAACCGAAACCGGTGGTCGGCGCGCACACCTGCGCCCGCGAGACCGAGCTCGAGGTGTCGGTGCTGAACTTGTACGGGCCGAAGTCGTTGACGATCGAGGTGCCCGGAGTGGCGCCGGTCCACGTGAAGTTGGGGGCGTTGCCGTTGCGGCTGAGGGCCACGGTGCCAGCGTCGAGCGGCGTGGCGAAGCCGGTGAGGGCCACCTGCACGCCGGCGTCGTCGTTGAGCGCGGCGTCAGTGGTGGCGCCGGCGACGAGCACCTGGTGCGCGGCGATCATGCCCGACAGCGCGCCGGTGCCTCCGTCGGGAAGCGCGAGCGCCCACCCCGTGAGGTCGATGGGCCGGCTCGTCGCGTTGTAGAGCTCGAACCACTGCCCCGCGGCGCCGACCGACGCGGCCGGCGAGAACATCGCCTCGGAGATCGAGAGATCGCTGGGGATGATGACGCGGCCGAGCTCAGCGCGAATGCCGACGGGCTGGCCGCCCAGCTCGACGGTGCCGACCACGGGGAGATCGTGGCTCATCTTGATGTTGACCGGGCTCACCTTGGGCCCGAAGAGCGTGAGGCCGGTGTTGGCCGAGACGCTCACCGGCGTGAACCCGAAGCCCATGTCACCGCGCGGGCCACGAATGCCGCGCTGCGAGCAGGTCTGCGAGGTCTTGTACTCGATGTCGATCTGGCCGCTCGAGAAGACCTTGACCTGGAACTTGCTGCCCCACTGCACGATCAGCACTTTGCCGACGGCGAGGTTCTTCACCTGCCAGTACCCGGTGAAGCCCGAGGTGTCGTACCAGCAGGGCGCGATGGAATACGGCTCGATCTTTCCGGTGGGGAGCGCGGCTGTGCTCCACGCGTGATCTCCGACCTCGCTGAACGACATGAAGCCGTCGATGTCGATCCACACCTGATCTCCGACGAGGCGATCGAAGAACGGGGCCGCGAAGCCGACCGGCTCGAACTTCGCGGGGCCGTCGCTCGAGACGAAGGTCACCGGAGTGCCGGTGCTCGAGATGTCGTCGAAGCCGGTCGAGGCGGTGCGGGCCACGACGTCATCGTGCGGCAGGCCGGTGATGGTGGTGGTCGCCGGGAGCCACGAGACGCTCACCCGTTCGCCAGCGCGCATGCTGCCTGCCGGAGCGCTCAGCTGAACGGCGGGCGTGCTGACGGTGACGGTCGTCGTCGCGAAGGCCTTGAGCCCGGCGCCGTTGTCGACGTCGATGCGCACCACGGAGTCCTGCGCGAAGGTGAAGGTTCCGGTGGCGGAGCCGGTGTCGCTCGCGTCGGCGAGCTTGAACATCGGGCCCGTGGTGGAGCTGCTGATCGACACGTTGCGCACGTCGGTGCCGGCCCACGAGAGGGTGACCGGGGCGCCGGCGGTGATGGTCGAAGGCGTCGCGGTGAGGGTGACCGACGGCTGGCCCACCAGGTCGACCACGAAGCTCTTCGTGGCTGAACCGCCGCGCTGCGAGGTGGCGGAGAGCACGTAGGTGGTGTCTGCGGTGGGGTGCGGCAGCTGCAGTGAACCGGCTGCCACGGCAGAAGCGGGCGCGCGGTAGATGATCGTGCCAGCGACCGCGATGGAAACTGCGTCGGCGTCACGCGTCGTCCAGTTGAGCGCGATGGGGGCCGTGCTGGTCTGGCTGACGTACTTCGGGCCCGTGAAGGTGAGCACCGCGGCGCTGCCGTTGAGCGAGACCACGAGCTCGTCGGTGACCATGCTGCCCGGGCCGCTGACGGTGAGCTGGTAGGCGAAGAGCTGACCCGGGTCGGCGACGGCGGGGAGCACGTCATCGAAGTGGCCCGACGCGACGCTCGCGGCGTCGGTCACGTCAGCCAGGGTACCGCGGCCGGCTGCGGTGAGCTGCACCCGCGTCGCGTTGGCGGTGGCCCACGAGAGGGTCACGGTGGCGCCCGCGTCGGCCGAGAGGCTCGAGCTGGTGAACGAGAGGAGCGTGGGGCGAACGGTGATGGTGGCCGTCTTGGTGCGCAGGCCCGCGGTCAACGTGTACATGGTGCTCGCGGTCGGCGTCACGACCACGGAGCCGGACGTCGTCTGGCCGCCGAGGTCGATGGCGCCGCCGGGAGCAGCGGAGAGGGTGACTGCGGTCGACCCGGGAGCGGACCAGGCGAGCGTGACCTGCTCTCCGGCTGCGATGGTCTCGGGGAACGCGGTGAAGAGCACGTCGCCCGCTTCGGCACCCACGCGCACGGCGACGACTGCGGTGTCGGACGCGCCGCGCGCGTTGCGCGCCGTGAGCACGAAGAGCGAGTCGCCGGTGATCGCGACGTCGACCGAACCGGAGTTCCCCGACACGCCGGAGATCGAGCCGAGCTTGAGCTCGTCGATCTTCACCTCGGTGGCGTTCTCGACCGACCAGGTGAGGGTGACGGTGGAGCCGATCGCCACCTCGCCTGCTGAGGTGGTGAAGCTGGTGATGGCCGGTGCGGGCTCGAGCACGTCAGGAGGCGGCACGGTGCAGCCGGTGGAGACGATCGCCGAGAAGAGCGCGGCCAGGCTGAAGCGGGAGACGAGAGAAGTGGTCTTCATGGGAGTGGTCGCGATTCAGGGGGCCGGGGTGAAGCGGAAGCTGGTGCTCGGCTGAATGCCGTCGGTGGTGTTCACGCTGAGGGGAACGGCCACGGTGCCATCGGGCTTCTCGAGCCACGCGGTGGCGCTGTTGCCGCGCAGTGACGCCAGCGTGGTGGTCGACGCGCTGGTCATCACGCCGTAGTGGAATTCGATCGAGCCGTTGGCCAGCAGATGCACCTGGAAGTGCGCCTCGGAGGTGGTGGCGTAGATGCGGAAGTCGTCCCACGAGATGATGGTGCGACCCGGGTCTTGCCGCATGTAGATGGCGCCGTTCGTGTTGCGGACGATCTGGTCCCAGAACGGGGCGACCACGCCGTTGGGCACGCTGGTCGCGGGCGTGGTGTCGTTGGGCACGTAGTCGCTCTCGGCGGGCGTGGCGCCGAAGGTGAGGAAGCCCACCATCGCCACGTTGACCGAGCTGTAGCTCTGGCCGAAGTAGGTGAACGGCGTGGTGAGCGGCACGCTGCCCAGACCGGTGTAGTCGCTCGCGCTGGCGAGGATCTCGGTGCCCGACGTCGAGATGTCGACGAAGCCCGGGGAGATCGCCTCGACGACGTACGGCGCGCACACTTCGTTGGCGGCACCGGGCGTGCCGATCGCACCGGCAGGGCCGAAGGTGCGCGTGCGGCTGCACATGAAGGTCGAGCCGGAAGCGAGCAGCACCCGCTCGATGGCCTGCACCGAGCTGCCGCTCACGCCGGCATCCCACGAGAGGCGGCCGAGGGTCGCACCGCCCACCGACACGCTGACGTTGTCGGGAATGGAAAGGGGCGCGTCGGTGAGCACCTGCGTGACTCCCGCGCCACCGTTGTCGGTCATGTTGAGCGACTGGCCGAGCACGAGGAAGCCGCCAGCCGCCACCACGGTGCCCGGGGGAATCACGTAGCCGCCGTCGACCGACGAGCCGAGCGAGCTCACCAGCAGGCCGTCGAAGTCGACCGGCACGGTGGCGTTGTTGCGCAGCTCGACCCACTGGCCGGTCGCCGAGACCGAGGCTTCGGGGAGCGGCATCGCCTCGGTGACCGAGACGTCACCGGGGCCGAACGCGCGCACCTCGGCGCTCACCGGCACGAGCCCCATCGCCGTGCGCCCGAAGAATTCGAGGCGCTGCGAGCGCGTGGCGGTGAACGTCTGCATGCCGTCGGCGGGGCCACCGGTGAAGAAGTTGAGCTCGAGGCCCGCGACCGGAACGACGGTGCTGCTGTTGTAGGTGAACTGCTGCACCACCGGGTACGCCGCGTCCTTGATGCCGATGGTGGCGCTGTTCACCGCGCCGCTGAGCGTCTTGTAGACGAAGGTGATTTGCCCGGTCTCGAAGAGCTGCACCTCGAAGGTGAGCTCCGTGCCGCTGACTCCCGCGAGCTCGACCTTTTCCCACTGCACCACGAGGAACCGCTCGCCGTTGGTGTCGGTCTGCACTCCGTAGAGCACCTTCGACGCCATGCCCATCGTGAGGTCGTCCCAGAAGGGAGCGATCATCGAAGGCGCGGAGTTGCCCGAGGCGGTGAAGTCGGAGTTGCTCATGAGCGCGGGCGGCGCCGCGAAGGTGATGAAGCCGTCGACCGACACGAAGAGGCTCGGCTGAATGGTTCCCAGCATGGGGAAGTGGAAGCCCGCGGGAGGAACGAGCTTGGCGTTGCCAACGGCGGCGTCGATGCGCAGCTCTTCAGCGGTGGCGTCGGTCGTGAGGTCGACGAACCGCGTCGAGCCGTTGATGGGAGTCTGTGCCGGGCTCGGGAGGCCGACGGTCTCGATCACACCGGCGGGCGCGAGGGTCCACGTCAGGGTGGCCTGAGCGCCACGGGTCACGGGAGTCGGAGTGACCACGGCGCCTCCCGGCCCGTTGAAGGTGACGGTCTTCACGTCGCTCACCATGTCTTCGGCGGCGTTGTAGGCCTCGAGCACGACGCGGGCGCCCGTGGCAGGCGTGAGCAGCACACTGCCGTTGGCGACCTGCGAGGGCGTGGTGATGACCGCCAGCGTCGGCCCGTTCTCGAAGCGGAGCTGCACGCGCGTCGCGTTGGTGGTGGTCCACCGAGCGGTCGCGCGATCTCCGAACGCGTTCAGCGTGGGGGTCAGGGTGTACGTGTTGAGCACCGGCAGCGCGACGGGCCGGACGATGACGGTGCGGCGCGCTTCGGCGCCGCGCGCGCTCGTGGCGACGAGGGTGTACTCGGTCTGCACCGCGGGCACCGGCAGCGAGAGCGAGCCCGCGTCGACGCGCGCCTGCTCTCCGGTGATGGTGCGGAAGATGGGGAGACCGCCGACGCTGATGGTCACCTGCACTGCGTTGAGGGTCTTCCACGAGAGGGTGAAGTTCTGGGACGCCGAGACGACGGTGGGCGCGTCGAACGCCTCGATGGCCGGCAGCTCTCCGACCACCGTGACGATCGTCTTCGTAACCGTGGTGTCGCCCGCGGTCGCGGAGACGAGGAAGCGCAGCGGGAGCCCGTCGGCGATCTCGATGCCGTTGGGAAGGGTGGCGGGCACCACGTAGTCGAAGCTGCCGCTCGTCAGGCTCGACGCGTCGGTCACGGTGACGAGCTGGCCGAGCGACATCTCCGAGATGCTGAGGCGCGTCGCGCCCGCGGTGGTCCAGTTGAAGGTGAGCGTCTTTCCGGGGAGCACACCGTCGGGCGAAACCATGGTGGCGGCGCTCAACACGGGGCGCACGCGCACTTCAGCGAGCGCAGTGAGCGGCGGCGTGCCGGGCGCGGCCTGCGCGGTGAACGTGTACTGCTCGGTGACGGCCGGCGAGACGGTGACGGTGCCGGTCGTGCCGGGGAGCGTCATCGCGGTGCCGGAGCCAGGCTTCAGCGTGACGGTCGACGCCCCGGGAGCGCCCCACAGCAGCTGCGCCTGCTCACCCGAATTGATCACCGCGGGCACGGCAATGAGGAACACGTCTTTGAGCGGCTCGTTCACGGCGACCTGCACGAACGCGATGTCGCGCCCGCCGGCTCCCGTCGCGCGCAGCACGAAGAAGCTCGAGCGGGTCGGCGCGACCTTCGCGGTGCCCGCGGTCGTTTCGCCCTCGAGCTGAATCGCGTTGCCTGCGTCGTCGATCAACTCGAGCAGCGTCGCGCCGGTTGCGGCGAAGGTGAGCGTCACCTGTTCGCCCGGAGCGACGCGCGTCTTGTCAGTGGTGAAGCTCGTGATGCGCGGAGCGGCCGGAGGCGCTTCGGGCTCGACGGTGCGGCAGCCAGAGACGGCGAAGAGAACACCAAGAACGGCCGCGATGCGGATCTGCATGGAAACCTCGGGATGTGATTCGAGCGCGAGTCCGGGAACTCGCGAGGTGCGTCGTCGATTGCGGCCTCAGTAGGAGCCATCACTCGAACTGTCAACCGCGACGGGCCACCTGTAGGACGAGTGGAACGCGGGTGAGACACCTGCACACGCCTGACGAGAGTCAGCCTCGCGAATCGAAGTTGGCGACGGATCAACGCGTGACGGTCGTCGGTGAGACGAACGCGATCGATTGCACGTCGGGCGGCACGGCCGCTCCGGGCGCGACGATGACGATCTCCTTCAGCTGAGCCAGTCGCGCCTCGCGCTCGGGCAGCTTCGGGTCGTTCTCGTCAGCGTGAGCGAGACCGGCGGAGAACGCAGACAACATCGCAGCCCACGAAGCGACGAACGCGCGATGGAACGCGACGGGCTCGGCGTCAGGCACAGCAATGAACTTCGCGCCGGTCCACTGCTGCTCGAGAAGCTCGTAGGTCAGTTGGTGGGCGCGCTTTTCCATCGCGATCTGGACCCTACCGTCCGTCGAGCGCTGCTGATCGCTATGCTGGGTGACAGCTTCGCGATTTGGTGACCGAATGACCGCCCGAAGTGCTGCATTTCTCGCAACGCGAATTGTCCGGATCCGGAGGGAAGGAGGGGAAGAGATTGAAGTTTCTCTGGCTGTCGGAGTGCCGTACCAAGAACCCACCGGTGAGTGGGCGTGCCCGATGAGTGCAGCTCCGCTCTACAACCGGCCCTTTGTTCGAGGAGCGGATGCAATTCAATCCCTCGTGCTTGCACTCCGCATGATGCGGCACCTGTTGGAAACCGAAGTCGAGCGCGGGGCGCAACTGTATTGGCGTGGCGCGCCTGTCGAGGTCGACGATCTGTTCTGAGTGCGTTCGGGGGAATCGATCAGGCCCACCGCTCCGCGCATTTGACTGGAGTAACTCTTGATTCGACCGCGTACTGTGATTGTCGAGGAGTTCATCCGCTACCGGCATCCGAATACCGAAGTCTATGTCGAGGGTTGGATTCGGATTTTCGCGCCGTTTCGACAGAAGGATGGCTCCTGGATGTGCAAATTTGAGGCGCCGGAGCTGGCCGACAAGTTCGGACATGGATATGGCGAGGGCCCCATGTGGGCGCTCATGTATGCGTGCGTGAATATTGAATATCGGTTGAAGCAGATGGTGGATGTTGAGTCTGTGGCGCCATCTCGGAGACGTACGCGTGCGAAGAAGCGCTGAAGTGTAAGGGTCGTTACGAGCTTCAGAACGGCCAGCGTGAACGACACGCACCGCCGGGCGCGTCGGGGACCTGCGCTTCGAATTCCACCGCACTGACGTCTCGCGTGTCTTCGAACACCGCGCTCACCTCGCGCCGAGTCCGCGCGGGAATCGCGAGCTGCATGAACAGCGAATCGTCTTCCGGCAGATGCGCGCGCGGCGTCTCGATGCCCTTCGCGTCGATGAAGCGCGCGGTCGACAGCGACAGCGTCGCGTCACTTCGATTCTCCAGCGCGAGCCACACGCGACGCCCTCCGCTCGGCAGCAGTACGGGAACCGCTTCGACCTTCTCGACGCGCAGCCGCGACACCTCGAGCGCACCGCACGGCTCACTCAACGGCTCATTCGCCGGGTGGTGATGCAGCCACGCCGCCGCGCCCAGCATCACGGTCTCGTTGCCCGCCGTCGTCATCGCGCGCAGCCGCAGCCGCAGCGGCGCGTCTTCACGACACGAAGGAATCGGCGGAGAGAGAGGAACGAGATCTTTCCCCGCGAACACCAGCACGTGCGACGGCTTCGCAGGCAACACCAGCGCGCACGCGTCGGAACGCAGCGCGACGCTTTTGCCCTCGTTCCATTCCATCGTGAGCTGCACGCGACCGTCCTGCACCTCGAGCTGCTTCACGGTGCCGACGGTCAGACCTTCCGCGAACACGAGACTCCCCGGCTCGACGCCCGTCGCGTCAGAGACCAGCGCCGACACTTCGGTCTTCTTCGAGCACCCCGCCGTGACGAGGAGCGTCATCACGACGAGGGTTCGCAAGCGCGTGCATGACCCGCGACCGGCCTTGCGTGTGCAAAGGACCTACGAATCCGCGTGGTACTGCTGCGCGCGCGAAATCACGAGCGCGTTCAGCACCAACACCGAGCTCGGAAACACGCTCACCCAGTAGCGGTGCTCGGGCCAGATGAGCATGCCGATCGCTCCGAGCAGGTAGCCGACCGACGTGGGCCACACCGACGGGTAGATCGACACCGACACGATGCCCGCGACGATGGCCCAGAACGCGGGCAGCAGCGCCACGCTCATCGGCGTGCTCTGAAAGCCGAGCCAGTACGTCACCGTGCACCCCACGGCCTGGACGAACATCGCGAACGCGACGATGCGCAGCAGCTGCCGGTTGATGGTCGTCCAGTTGCGGCGGTGACGCTGGGCGTAGATGCCCACTCCGGTGAGCACGAACGCGCACAACAGCGCGACCGGAGCGCTGCGCACCAGCTCGGTCCCGGGCGCGGGCGGCAACAGCACGTTGCCCGCGAACGGCAGCACCACCCACACCGCTCCAATCACCACCGCGAGAATCGCGCGCGACATGGTGCCGACGTTGGGGTCGAGCGCTTCTTCGAGCTCCTTCAACCGCCGCAGCTGCGAGTCCTTGTCGGCTTCACGCGCGAGCGCCGAATCGACGTCAGCCTTCAACGTGGGCGGCGGCGTCGGCAACTCCCCGAGCAACACCTGCGCGGTGCGCGGAGAACCGTGACGCAGCTCGAAGCGCACCATCAGCTCGAGCACTTCATCGAGCGCCTTGCGTGCGCGCGTGTTGCCCGGCCAGCTCACCAGCGCCTGCTGCAGACCGAAGCGACACTCGCCGAACAACGCGTCGATGCGCGTGCGGTCGGTCGCCGGCTGCGAAGTGAGCGCGCGAAGTTCGACGGCGCGTTTTTCCGACTGCGCGGCGAGCGTGTTGGAGCCCTGATGTTCGAGGAACGCCTCGAGCGCCTTTCGCACCGCGAGCGCGCTCGGCGGGCGATCGGCCGGGCTCACGCTCATGCACGCGCGCACCAGCGCGGCGAGCTCTTCCGGAGCATCGGCCGGCACGTTGGGCTTGCTGCGGCGAACCACCTCGAACAATTCCTGCGGCGACGTCGCGGAGTGCGGCGGCTTTCCCGCGAGCACTTCGAACAACATCGCGCCGAGCAGGTAGACGTCGGTGCGTTCGGACAGTGTCGCGCCCGCACCTCCGAGCATCTCGGGCGCCATGTACGCGGGCGTGCCGGCCAGCTGCTGCGCGGGGCCAGCGGTCGTCGCGATGCCCCAGTCGACGACGTAGACCTCGCCGAACGCTCCGACCATCACGTTCTCGGGTTTCAGGTCGCGGTGAATCACGCCGCGCGAATGCGCGAAGTGCACCGCGTTGCAGACCTGCTGCAGCACGCGCAGGTGCTCGTCGAGCGCGGGGCGATCGGGCGCGTGCTTCTTCATCTCCTCGGGGTCGTGGAGCAGCGTCGCCCACGTCACGCCCTCGATGCGCTTCATCACGAGCACGGGCTTGCCGTTCTCGTCGAGGCTCAGCGCGTACACCGGGAGGATGTTGGGGTGCTCGAGCCCACCCGCCATCCACGCTTCGGCGAGCAGCGCTTCGATGTCGTGCGACGCGCCGAGGTTGGGCTTCAGCGTCTTCACCGCGACCTGGCGATCGAGCGCGACCTGCTTGGCGACGCGAATCACGCCCATACCGCCTTGGCCGAGCGGAGCGTGGTCCACCAACGCCTTCGGATCGTGCGTCAGCGTGCGCAGCACCTCGAGCGCCTTCTTGCCGAGCTGGGCGTCGTGCGGCGGCATCACCGTCGAGCCCGGGCTGCGCACCAGGGTCGCGGCCTGCTCGCGCGAGATGGTCTTGAGCAGCTCCGGCTCGGTGATCTGGTCTTCTGCGGAGCTCATTCCAGCTTCGCGCCCTCGTCGACCCACTGACCGAGCACCGCGCGCTCGTCGTCAGCCATACCGGTCTTGTTGATGAACGGCATGGTGCGATTGACGAACGCGCGCTCCTTGATGCGCGGAGCCATCTTCTGAATCTGCTCCGGCGTGTCGAACATCACGCCGTTCGGCGCGACGGGGAACATCGGCTCGGTCGTCTTCTGCGAATGACACGTGATGCAGCGCGCCTGCACGATGGTTTGCACTTGCGCGAACTTCACAGGATTGACGGTTCCCGCATCGGTGGCTGCAGCGACGACCGGAGTCTCAGTGCGAGGCCGCGTGCTCAAGACGAAGAGCAACACCGTCGCGATGATGGCGATGGCGATGATGGGCCCCAGCCACCCACCGATGCTCTTCATCCCGAAGCGGATGTTCATGAAGTGGCGCACGCCCGCGCCCGCGAACATCAGAACGAAGAGGATGAGCCAGTTCAGCGGGTGGCCGTACGTGCCCGGGAAGTGGTTGCTCAACATGATGAAGAGCAACGGGAACGTCATGTAGTTGTTGTGAATGCTGCGCTGCTTGGCCTTCTGGTTGAGCGCGTAGTCCTGTTCCTGACCCGACTCGGTCGCGGCGACGAGCTTGCGTTGACTCGGCACGATGACGGTCCACACGTTGCCGGTCATCACCGAGCCGAGCAGCACGCCGACGTGCAGATACGCCGCGCGGCCGCTGAAGAGCTGCGTGAGTCCGTACGCGATGCCGAGCAGCGCCGCGACGCTGAGCAACGCCGCGACCTGCGGAGCGCTCTTGCCGACCGTCTTCCAGAGGATGTCGTAGATGAGCCACGCGCCGATGAGCGTGCCGAGCGAGAAGCCGATCGCTTCCCACTGACCGAGCGCGCGCACCGACGGGTCGATGAGGAACGCTCCGCCGTTCGCGTAATAGACGACGACCAGCAGACCGATGCCGCTCGCCCAGGTGGTGAAGTTCTGCCACTTGAACCAGTGCAGCGTGCTGGGCATCTCACCGGGCTTCAGCTGCCGCTTCTCGACTTCGTAGAAGCCGCCGGAGTGCACCATCCACATCTTCCCCTCGTACCCGACCTCTTTTTCACGGCCCGCCGCCTTCTCGAGGTTGCGGTCGAGCCAGTTGAAGAGCATCGAGTTGCCGATCCACATGATGCCGGCGATGAGGTGGACCCAGCGGACCAGCAGGTCGAGGAACTCGTGAATCGTCACGGCGTGGAATGTAGCCGCCCCCGACGACCGGTGTATTTTTCGCGACGTGCTCTGGTGCGTGCTGCTGTTGACGACTGCTGCCGACGGAGGTGTCGAGCTCGACAAGCGCACGCGCGAGCTGATGCACACCGAGGTGAATCTGGCGCTGCTCACCTCGGTGCCGCTCGAGACGCGCGAGGCGGCGTTCGCCGAAGCCTTCGCGGTGTTCGAGAACATCGAGCGCGACTTGAACGAGTGGAAGCCTGACTCGGCGCTGGCGCGCATCAACGCGAGCGAGGGGAAGGCGGTGAGCGCTCCGAAGCCGGTGTGCGACGTGCTCAAGCTCGCGCTCGACGGAGCGAAGCGCACCAACGGTTTGTTCGACCCCACGTGGGCCGCGCTGCGCGACGTGTGGAAGTTCGGGAGCGCGGAAGACGGCGTGGTGCCGAGCAAGGAAGACGTCGCGAAGCGCTGCGCGCTGGTGGGCTACGCGAAGGTGAAGCTCGTCGCGCGCAAGGACGGCTCGTGCGACGTGACGTTGCCGAAGGGCATGAAGCTCGGGCTCGGCGGCGTGGTGAAGGGGTGGGGCGTCGATCAAGTCGTCGCCGCGTGGCGCGCGCGGGGCCTGAAGGATTTCTACGTGCAGGCCGGCGGAGATTTGTACGTCGGTGGGCTCAACGCGGGTCGGCCGTGGCGCGTCGGCATTCGAGATCCGCGCGGGGAGAAGACCGCGTCGTTCGCGCGCATCGAGCTGAGCGACACCGCGTTCTCCACCAGCGGCGACTACGAGCACTTCTTCGTGAAGGACGGCGTGCGGTACCACCATCTGATCGATTTGCGCACGTGCTGGCCCGCGAGCGCGTCGGTCTCGACCACCGTGCTCGCGCAGAGCGCCACCGACGCCGAGTTCCTCACCAAGGCCGGCTTCATTCTCGGGCCGAAAGACGGGCAGCCGCTGATGCGCACGTTCAAGGCGGGAGCGGTGTGGGTGACTCCCGATGGTCAGGTGCACGCCACCGAGGGGCTCGACAAACGACTCGTCGACGTCTGGGCGCCGAGCGGTTTCCCGGCGAAATGATCAGTCGAGCGGCTCGAGGCTCACGAGACCGCCGCCCGCGATGTACACGCGGTACCGACCACCGGGCTTCATCACGCGCGCGAGGTTGCGCCAGATGGACAGCTGCTCCTCGCCGCGCCGAATGTAGAAGTAGTCCTTGAAGGTCAGCTGCTCGCGGGTGAACGCGAAGTCGATGTCCCAGAAGATGCAGACGCCGGTGTCGATGACGGCTCGCTTGGTGCGCGCGCTGCGCAAGATGCTGATGGCGATGCCGAGCGCTGCGAAGCCGAACAGCAGGCCGCCCGCAGCGAGCGCGTACACGCCGTTCATGTCGACGCGCTCTACGGGTTTGCGGAGGGAGTCGTAGAAGACGGCCGCTCCGCCGACGCCGCCGACGAAGAGCAGCATCGACACGAAGAGCATGAACACGAAGCCGCCGTTGCCGGGTCGGTGCTTCGAGAGCTGCTGCATCGTGAGCTTGCCGCGACGATTCGCTTCGAGATCTTCGAGCGTGAAGTCTGCTTCGCGGAGGAGCTGCGCGTCGGGCGTGCCCATGCGTGCGAATTAGTACTCGAAGCCGAGCGAGAGGTAACCGACGTGCGAGATGTCTCTGACGTTCATCGCCTCGAACGCGCGCTCGCCCTGGCCCGCGAAGTCGGTGCGCTGCACGTTGAGTTGGTAGCTCGCCGAGAGTTGAAGCGACGCAGAGAGCTTGAAGCCCAGCTCCGCCGCGCCGCCGAACGTGTAGCCGCCCTTCGACGCGCCGTAGCCGCGCACCATCTGCGTACCGACGTCGACGATGGCTCCGCCGCGGGGAGCGACGTGCACGAGGAAGTTCCCGAGCACCAGGCCGATGGAGAGCTCGCCGCCGAAGCTCTGGAAGTAGCCGTCGTCGAAGAGCGCGTTGCGTTCCACTCCGCCGATGTCGACGCGGTACAGCGCGCGCGGGCTCAGCTCGAGTGGGCCGGCCTTGAGCGTGTAGCCGAGCGCGACGCGACCGCCCGACGGCAGGGCGAGCGCTGCTCCGAGCGGGAGCGTTTGCAGCACCCAGCCCACCGCGTAGCGACCTTGCACGTGGAGACCGGTCAGCACCGAGCTGCGCAAGAGCCGCAGCGGGTACACGGTCACTCCGAGCGAGAGTGAGGGGTAGCCGAACGACGCGCGGAACGGCGTCGCGTAGCTGAGTGACGCGTACGAGACCGAGCGGTAGCCGTAGCCGAGCTTCGCGTCGAACTCGATTCCTCCGGGGAGGGATGAGGTGTCGGGAATTTCGGCGACCGTCGGTGCCGGTGCTGGTGCCGGCGTTGAGACAGGAGCTGGCGCCGCGACTTCTTCCACCACTGGCGGCGGGGTCGGCTCGGCTGGAGGTGGGGCGACCGGTTCTTCTTGCTTCGGCTCGACTGGCTTGGGTGTGGGCGGGACCGTCTTCTTCGTTTTTGCGTTCTTCTTCTTTGGTGCTGCGAGCGTCGGGCTCGAGATGAGCAGCAGTGCACTGATGGCGAGTGCTGATTTTGACGGGCCCTCTCCCCGACCCTCTCCCCTTCGGGGGAGAGGGAGGCTTCTTCTTCCGAGGAGCAGGAGGAGAAGGAGGAGCAGGACACCGGAAGATGAAGTTGAGCAGCTCTGCGTGCCTCGCATGCCGACGGTCGATGGCGAAGGAATGCCGAGCACCAACGAGTGCGTCACGTCACCCGAGTTGCGCGAGTCGGCGTTCGAATCGACCGCGCTCGCGTAGAGGTTCACGGCGCCCTCGTCGGTCGCCGGCGCCGTCCAGCTCACGCGCCACTTGTTGATGGCGCACGCGTACGAATGCGCGACGCGTGACGAGCTGCGATCGATCACCACCACCGGGTCGATGTTTCCCAGCGTCGCGCAGGCGTAGTCGGCCGCGCCGTTGCCCATCAGCGGCATCGCCTTCGACAGAGTTCCCGCCATCGAGCGATCTCGCTTCGAGATTTCGAGCGCGAACGCGGCGCGCGCCGACGTCGGAGAAGCGCCCGTCAACGTCAGCTCGAGCTCGTACGTTTCTCCGGGCACGTAGCCGGTCGCGGCGAGATCTCGCCCGACGGCGCTCACCGAGATCGCTCCGGCTCCTTGCGCGTCGTGGCAGACCGCGCAGCTCCACTTCGCCGTCGGAGAGCCGGTGAACGAGATGCCCTGTCCGCCTCCGAGCGACGCGGGCGTGTCGAAGTCGTCGGCCGAACCGAACGCGAGCACCAAAGCGAGCGCCGCGCTCATCATGGGAAAGGCCCTCCGCCGTCACACGAAGCGCCCGCGTCGATCCAATCGGCGATCGCCGCGGCGTGAATCGGCAGCAGCACGCCTTGATGCGACTTCACGCCCCACGGCCGCGCGCCCGTGTACTGGAGCAACTTGGAGCGCGCCAAATCGCACGGCAGCACCGCGCGCTTGAGACAGCCGGCCATGCGCAGCGAACCGCAGGTGTCGTCGGCGACGAAGCAGCCCGCGTCCTGCTTGTTGTCCGGCGTGTGGCAGCCCGCTTCTTTCGCGCACGTCATGCGCGTGACGATGGCCGCGACCTGGTCGTACGCGAACGGCCGCGGCATGCAGGCCATCATCATCATTCCCCCGTCGGGATCGATGGTGCCTCCGTCGTCGTCCATGCCCGCGTCGACGTCACCGGCGCTTCCGCCGTCGTAGGTCGCGCCGTTCACCCACGCCTCGAGCACCTTCCAGCCGTCGGCGCTCTTGTTGGCGTAGACGTTCTGACCGAAGCCATCGACGCCGCCGTGACCTGCGCCACCCTGTTCGAGCTGCAGCGGCTTGCGCAGCAATTCAGGCAGCGTCGAGCTGGTCGCCGCCGCCACCGTCTTCGCGCGCAGGAAGTTGGCGAAGTGCTCTTCGGGGGTGAGCGGTTGATTGCTGGTGAGCGACGGGTCGATGCGCAAGCCCGCGAGCGAATACACGCGCATCGGCCGCAGCGGAGCGCCATGGCACGTCGAGTACGCGCAGCTCGCCATGAGCTCCGGCTCGACCTTCGCTTCGAAGAACGCCTGATCGAGCGCCGGCACGTTGGTCTGCGGCGGAGCGACCGCGCAACGCAACGCCACGAAGGCGACGGCGACCGACAGGAGCAGCAAACGCGCGCGCATCTAAAAGTCCACCGCCGCGCCGACCTGCGCGATGAGAGCCCACCGCTCCGGCAAGCGGATGAACTCGGGGTAGTTGAAGTACATGCCCTCGCACTTCGCGTCGAAGCGGAAGGCCGCGCCCTTCTTCTCGGTGCGCAACGGTGCCCATTCCGCCTTCACGCCGAAGAGATGCGAGGTGAACGCCGAGAGCTCGCGGTCCGACGAGAGGTAGACCTTCAGCGCGTCGTACCCAGGCTCGTAAAAGAACGCGCGGCTCTGCGTGTAGAAGCGGTAGCGGAAGCGCAGCGTGATGGGTGAGAGATCGACGATCACCCGCGCGTCGATGGTGTGCGAGAGCACCTGCCAGCTGTCGCGGTAGATGCGGTACTCGCCGTGCAGCACGAGGAAGTCGCCGAGGTACTGCTTCACGCCGAGCGCTGCGGCGAAGCGGAAGCGATCTGACGGCTCGTTCTCCGGCATCAGCAACAACAGCGGCATGCCGGTGGTCGGCTCGGTGGTGTTCACACGCACGTGCCGATACGGGCTGGCGATCATGCCGTTGGTGCGCGCCACGGTGACGTTGAGCTGCGCGATGGTGGTGGGCGTGAAGATCTGCGTGAGCGCGAGGTCTCCCGAGAAGTCGGTCATCGGCGCGGCGTAGAGCGGATCATCGGCGCGCCCGACGATGTTCGACATGAAGCCGCCGCGCAGCGAGACGGTGGTGTTCTTCTGGAAGAGCTCGCGCGAGACGGTGAACGAGCCTCCGTTGCTCAGGTAGTCGCGCTCGCGCGCGTGCATGTACGAGGCGCCGAGCGTGAAACCCGCGACGGTCTGCCCGAGACCGAAGTCGACTTCCTGGCGGCGGTCGTAGATGCGCGGCGACGCGGTGGTGCGTACGTCGACCGAGGCGCTGCTCACCACGTCTTCGGTGTACGTCGCCGAGAACGACGTCTTCGTCGGCAGCGTGACCGTGCCCGTGACGTGTGGAGAGACCACCACCGTGCGATCGGTGTCGGCGTACAGCTGCACCTTGGAGCTGATGGTGACGTCGGTCTGCGCGAGCACCAGGGCGAGGGCGATCAGTTGCAACCGCAGCCACCTCCGCGGGCTCCGCGCGCTCCAGACGAACCTTCGCGGCTGTCGATGAGGTGGTTCTCGAGCACCAGCTCGTCGCCGTCTTCCTGAAACTGCATGCAGCGTTTGCTCAACGTCGCGCGTCGCGTGGCACCGACCAGGCCGGGGCCGTTGTCGCCGGCGGTCGATTCGCCGCTCGCGTTCGCGTCGGGTGATTCAGCGAGCAGCGCTTCGAGATCCTTCGTGAGCTGTTCGATGGTCTGGTCGCCCTCGAAGCCCTGGTGGATTTTGCGAACGCGGCCGGCGCGATCGATCAACACCGCGGTGGGCATCACGCTCACGTTCAGCTTCGCCTGCGAAGCCGCGGCGTCGGTGTCGAGGAGGATGGGGAGCGACAACTTCGTCTCGGCGATGAACTTCGGAATCTCGGCCGGCACCGCGTCATCGCCGTCGACGTTCATCGCGTAGATGCGCAGCCCGCGGTCGGCGTATTTGCGCGCGAGGCCCTGGTAGAGCGGCAGCGACTGGCGGCACGGCTCACACCACGTCGCCCACACGTCGAGCATCACCACGTGCCCGCGCTCGGAAGCGAGCGTGAAGGGCGCCTTGCTCGGGTAGCTCGTGACCGAGAGCTCGAGCGGAGCACCAGCCGCGGTCCCCTGCGGAGCGTGAGCACAACCAGCGATCAAAACCGCGAGCACGAAGCCCGGCAACGAACGCATGCGCGCGCGAAGCGTACCTCAGCGAATCGCGCTCACTGCGTCTGGCACGCGTCGGTCAACTGGACGAGCGACACTCTGCATTCTTTGCATAGGCGCTAGGGGCCCAGACGCACGTCGAAGTCGCGAACGGCGTCGGCTTCTTCGGCGCGCCCCGCTTCTTCGAGCGCGCGCGCGAAGGCGTCCTGCGTCTTCTCGATCATCTCTTTGAGATCGGCTTCCACCTCTGCGCGCAGCTCGGGCGGGAGGTCTTCTTCGAGCATCGCCTTGAGCCGCGACTTCTCGTCGGCGAGCCGCTGCTTCGGGTTCGGCAGGAGCTTGCCGTACGACGCGAGCGCCGAGTGCGCGTCGAGCACCTCGACGACGTGCGGCTCGTCGAACAGCCCGACCTGCTCGGCTTCATCGGGCGTCATCTTCTCGATGCGCGCGACGATTTCGTCTTCGTGTTCGAGCAACACCGAGAGCGTGACCCAGTCGCCGAAGTCGGCGATGGCTCGCAGCGACTCGAAGCGTTCGCGTGCCGGCGCATGCGATTTCACGAGCGGCTCCAGCGCGCCGATCATGAACGACGAGCGCACGCCGAGCCACGCGGGCTCGTGCTCGAGCGAGTGCTCCCACAACCATGCGAAGTGTCCGACGGCTTCATCGAATTGACCGCGGTCCACCAACTCCTGCGCGAGCCGGAAGCGTCCGTTCACGTCGGTGTCGCCGGTGAGACGAAGCGCATCGAGCCGTGTCTTTCCGGCGCGCACTCCGTCGAGCCAGGGCACGAGCTGCAGCGCGCTCTGGTAGCCGCGCACGCGATCGAGCTCGGCTCCGTCGCGCCGAATCAACACGCTCGGCAGCGTCTTGATGTCCCACTCGCGGCAGAGCGCTTCGTTCTCGTCTGAGTCGAGCTGAATGGCGATGGCGTGCTCGCGCACCCAGTCGTGCACCAGCGGCTCGCTCCAGGTCGTGCGGTCCATCTTCGCGCACGGGCCGCACCACTTCGCCGTGAAGTCGATGAGCAGGTACTTGTGGGCCGCGTTCGCTTTGGTGGTCGCTTCTTCGAGCGTCAGCTTCTCGAACATGCGGCGCAGGGTAGAGGCTCAGGGCGCGGGAAGCACGAGCTGAGCCTGCTGCTTCGAGGGCCCGATGCGCGCCACGAGGCCAGAGGTGAACTGCAGCGCGTCGTCTTCCATGCCGTCGCTGAAGATGACTCCGCCGCTGGGCATCAGCGACTCGATGTCGAGCGTGCTCGCGTTGTTCACCGTGCCCGTCACCTGCTTCGCCGAGCTGAACTTCGAGACGAACGGCTCGCGCACGACGTAGCGAACTTCTCGCGCGTCCCACGCGAAGCGCAGGCCTCCGAGTGGCTTGCCGCCCAACGCTTGCGACATGCCCGACGCCATCGCGCACACCGATGAGAGCCAGCCGGTCGAGCCCGCGCCCGTGGAGACGATGACTCCGCTCGAGCTCTGGCGTTCCCAGTCGGGCGTGACGCGGCCGGTGGAGAGTGTCTTCTTGGTGCTCGACGAGACGCCGCCTGCGCGCAGCTTGTAGTGCGCTGAGACGTGCGTGCGCGCGCCGATGAAGAGGTCGTTGAACGCACGCAACACCTGGCCGTCGCTCAGGCGCGCTTCGGCGAGCGTGACGGGCTGCAGCTTCGCTTTGCCTTCCAGCGTCGACGCGAGACCTTTCTTCAGCGCGTCGACGCGGAAGGGGAGCAGCACGCCGTCGAAGCGCTCGGGGTCGGGGTTCACGCCGAGGAGCGGGCAGTCGCCGATGTACTTCGCGACGTTCGCCACCGTGCCGTCCTGGCCGAGCACCACCACTGCGTCGCTGGGCGCGAAGAGGTACGTCGGCGCGAGCGCGCGCTCGATGATCTGCACCGGGAGGCCGACCTCGACGAGTGAGCGCGTCTGCTCGAGTGAACGTCGGTACGTGTCGTGTTCACGCGCGTAGTCGTCGAAGTCGAGGCCCGCCTGGTCGAGGTAGAACTTCGCCTGCGCTCGCGTGTTGAACCGCTCGGTCAACATCTCGAGGCGGGTCTTGCGGGTGACGAGAACGAGTTTTTCGATTGGCTGAGTCATTTCGAGCTCCCTCACCCCGACCCTCTCCCAGAGGGAGAGGGGGTTCTCGGCTTTCGCCGCTTCTTCTTCCTCACGTCACTTCTTCGGCGTCGGATTCGACGGCACCAGCGCGCGCAGCAGATCCGGCGAGACGTTGAGCTCTCCGATGCGCTCGGCGTTCTCCGCGAGCTCACGGAACGCGACGGCGATCATCGTCGCCGGGTCACCACCGCCGGCCTGCATCGCCGACAGCACCTTCCAGTCCATCGTGCGCAGCGGCTCGAGC
The DNA here is from genome assembly GCA_047600485.1 of Archangium sp. Classification (GTDB taxonomy): domain Bacteria; phylum Myxococcota; class Myxococcia; order Myxococcales; family Myxococcaceae; genus Archangium_A. Next base: position 5,833,163 of record JASGKS010000001.1, on the reverse strand, counting down.
TGTTTCGCCAGCGCCCACGCCGCGGCATCCGCCGCCTTCTTGTCGTTCTCGGCCTTCTGCAACACCAGCTGCTCGCGCTCCTTCTCCATCGCGATGTCGGCCGCCATCTTCGTCTCGCGAATGTGCCGGCGTTTCTGCTCGGTCATCACCTCGGTCTGCAGCTCGCTCTCCTTCACGCGCCGCTCCTGCTCGACCGCGGCCGTGCGCCGCTCGTACATCGCCTGGTCGCCCTTCTTCTGAAACGCCTCGCGCGTCTCCGCTTCGAGCGCGCGCGCCATCTCGGGCGTGGGCTTCATCGACAGCACCGTCACCGCGAGCAAGTCGACACCGAGCGCCTGCACCGCCTCGCTGCTCTTCAAGCCCTTGAGCACCGTCGCCGACAGCTCGTCACTGCGCGACAGCGCTTCGGTCAACGCCAGCTTCCCCACCACGCCGCGCGTCAGCACCTGCGCCGCGTGCACCAGCCGCTCCTCGAGCTTGTGCGGGTCTTCGCTCTTCCACGCGCCGGCGCGATTCACCGAGTAGTCGAGCAAAGAGGCGAGCTTCTTCGCGTCCGCCACGCGCCACGTGAGCTGCCCCTGAATGGTGATGGTCTGGAAGTCGGCCGTCGTCTCCTGAAACGCGAACGGCACGTCGGCGCTCGAGAGTGGCACCATCACCAGCGTCGACGTCGGTTCCCAATAGAAGAACGAGAGACCCGGCCCCTCGCGCTTCACGCGGCCGCCCTTGAACTGCATCACGTATTCCGTGGGGCGTGATTTGAGATAGCGAATCATGTCGTTCGTCCTTTGAAAGAGTCAAACAGACTCTAAACATGGCAGACGAGACGCGCAAGGTGATCTGACGACCACGCAAACACTCAGAAGCAGGCGGTGCGGTAGCTGATGACGATCACCGACCCGCTCGGGGGCGGAGTGGTGAAGACGACGCGGTTCTGCGCTGCGTCGTACGACCAGCCGGTGGTGACGGGCATGCCGTCGATGGTGACGGTGATCTCCGACATCCCGCGCGCCACGCCGGTGAGCTCGAACTCCCGCTGCGAGCCGAACACGCTGCGCGAGATGGCCTGCAGGTCGTTCGCCCAGTTGGTGGTGCAGATGTCCGAACGCACGCCGCCGGTCTGCGTCACCGCCGTCTGGTAGCGGCCATCGTCGACCGCGCCCTCGGTGGAGCAGGTCGCCGACACCGGCGAGAACGGGCCGACCACCGACACCGAAGCGCGATCTCTTCGACCGCCCTTCGCGGCGCGCAGCGCGGCCAGGTACGAGCCCACCGACGACGGCGACTGCTCGAGCGCGTCGGTCACCACCACCACCGCGAGGAACGCGTCGGCGCGCAGGAAGCTCGAGTTGAGGCCGCTCTTGTTCGGCTCGCTCACCGCCATGCGCATGCACTCGAAGGGCTGCTCGAAGCCGCTGCCCGAGGTGCCGAGGTTGACGCGGTTGGCGAACACCTGAGCGACGTTGGGCGTGCTCGGCTGCAGCACCACCGGCTCGAGCGGCACGCGGCGCAGCACGCCCTGCTCGGCGGTGTCGGTGCTCACCACGCCGATGTGCCAGTCAGCCGTCGACATCGAGGCCGAGCTGATGAACGACGCGAAGTTGTTAGCCAGCTCCTGCTGCTCGTCACCCATGGAGCACGAGTTGTCGACCACCAGCAGGATGTCCGTGCGCCCGACCTGCTGCGTGAAGTTGTCGGTCTGCGTGCCGACGGTGTCGCTCGTCCCGCGCAGGGCGACGTCGAGCGTGCCTTCCGAGGTCTGCACGTGCATCACTCCGGAGTAGCTACCCGCACTCGTCGGCGCCGCGTTGACGCTGACGGTGAGCGACCCGCCGGGCTGCACGGTGGTGGGCAGCATCGGCGCAGACGTGAGGTTGAACGGTGAGGGCAGCGCATCGACGCCGCTCACGGTCACTGCCGTACCGCACACGTTGTAGAGCGTGATGGGTCGCGAGGCGCTGCGGCAGTTCACTTCGACGAGGCCCACGTCGAGATCGACCGGGTCGGCGACCAGACACTTTGAAACGAGGAGCCCGACCGGCAGTGAGCGCTCGGTGGTGTCCCCCGCCGCGTGGAGCCGCACCGCGCCGCGCAGGAACTCGCCGATGTTGGCTCCGTCGGGCACCGACGCGGTGACGACGATTGGGCGCTGCGAGCCGGCGTTGACGAGCATGCTGCCCATCGGCGGCTCGCTGACCTGGAACGCGAGGTTCGAGCCGGGAGCCATCTCGATGCCGCTGATGAGGCACACGTTCGAGGTGTTGGTGCTCACGTTCTTCACCATCACCGTGCGTGTGAGCGTCACGCTGCGCGCGGTGCGGCCGAAGTCGAAGGAGCCCGGGTCGATTTCGATGACGCAGTCTTCGCGCGCGCGCGGGAACGCGGTGAGGGGAATGCGCGCGACCGGCGTGGTCGCGTCGTTCGAATAGACGAGCAGGTCGGCCGCGCGATCCTGCACGGTGCCGACTGGCGTGATGCTGACCTCGAACTCCACGAAGTTCGAGCCGGGCACCGCGGGCAGACCCACCATCGGGTCGTACGTGCTGCGCAGGCCGACGCCGAACTCCGTCACCGGCGTGTTGTTGTTGCGCGGCACGATGGCGAACCACGGAATCGCGCCACCCGGTCCACCGAGCAGAAGATTGAGCGAAGCGTCACCGGGCATCGGCGGAGCGGTGCCCACGTTCTGCACGATGATGCGGCGTTTGGTCGTTTCTCCGAGCGGCACGCCGCCGAACTGCAGCGGGTTGGGGTCGACGCGAATGCGAGGGCCGCCACCGGTGCAGGTGAGTGGAATGCGCGCGGGTGTCGCCGGCTCGGTCGCGATGTCGAGCTGCACTTGACCGGTGAGTGGGCCGAGCACGGTCGGGGTGCAGGCGATCTCGAACGTCGCGGTGCCGCGCGCGGGCACGATGTTGGGAGCGGTGACGATGGTGAAGTTCGCGTCGGCGCCCGACGGCGTGACCGAGAGTGGAACGTTGGAGCCGTTGCTGATGACGACCTGCTTCTTCACCGTGACGCCGAGCGGCAGCCGCCCGAAGTCGAGCCGCTGCGGACTCCACGAGAGCGCCGCGTCGTCGCCGCGACCGCGCAGCTCGAGCACGCCTTCGGGGCACTGCTCCGAGCGTCGCAGCTTCGTGGTCGCCGAATACGCACGCTCTTCGAGCGGAGAGAACCGCACGCGCACTACCGCGTTGCCCATCGCGGGCACGTCGATGGTGCCTCCGGGCGCGGTGAGGTCGAACGCGGAGAGGTCGGGGCCTTCCAACGGGCCGACGGTGGTGGTGGTCGCGATGGAGCCGCCGTTGTCGAGCCGGAAGGTGGTGCTCACCGCCTGGCGCAGCGGCACGGAGCCGAAGTCGACCAGCGCAGGCACGAAGCAATCGCGCGCCACCGCTTCGCCGACGAGTTCCACGGTGATGACGTCTTCGCCGGGCCGCGCGCCGATCAACTTGAGCTCGAACTTCGCGCGGTGAATCACGCTGCTGAGGTTGGCGTTCGCGTCTTGCGGCGGGTTGAAGCGCACCGGCAACACCACGTCGGCGTCGGGCTGCACTTCGACTCCGATGGCGTCGTCGAGCGAGAGCGCCTCGGAGCCTTCGACGCGCGTGACGGTGGCGATGGAGACCTCTTCGACGCCCACGTTGCGCACTGGCACTTCACCGGCGGCGAGCGTGCCCATGAACGCGGGAGCGAGCGTGACGGTGGCGTCCTTGAGCAGCTGCTCGCGGCCCGTGGCACCGACCTGGACGACGACCAGATCTCCGTAGCGGCCCGTGACGTTGCCACCGCCACAGCGGCAACCCGACACCATCACCACCGCGGCTGCCATGAGGAACAGCGGGCTTCGCGCGAGCACGGGCATCGACCCGGCAGGTTACACGCTCTTCCCCCTCCCAACACGAGGGCCCGCGTCGCTGAGCTTCAGGTTAGCTTTCACCCGTGCGGTTGCTCTTCGCGTCGTTGTGCCTCGCCGTGTTCGCCGGGTGTCCGCCCTCGACGTGTGGTCCGTCGAACTGCACCGGCTGCTGCGCGCTCGACGGCACGTGCACCACCGGCAAAGCGCGTCTCGAGTGCGGCCGCGAAGGTGAGGCGTGCAGCAGCTGCAACTCGCTCGAGAAGTGCGAAGACGGCCTGTGCGTCGAGCTGCCGATGGCGATGGACGCAGGCGTCGATGCTGGCCCGGTGACGTGCATGTGCGCGACGTCGTGCTGCCTGCCCGACGGCTCGTGCGCGCCCAACAACGACCCCGCGGCGTGCGGGAGCAATCGCATGTTCTGCGGCACGTGCGCGTCGGGTGAGCGATGCGAGCTCGGGCGCTGCACGTCGGCGGTGTGCACCGGCTGCTTCGACCCGCTCGGGGTGTGCCGCTCGGGCACCGAAAATCTCACCTGCGGTTCCGACGGCGGCGTGTGTCTGTCGTGCGGAATCGACCAGGAGTGTCAGGGCAGCCGGTGTGTCTTCACTCGCTGCGACAACGACAACTGCCGCTTCGGTTGCTGCCGGCCAGACCTGAGCTGCGAGACGAGCCCGTCGGTCACCGCGTGCGGGCTGGGTGGCCAGTCGTGTCAGACCTGCGCCGCGATGGAGATGTGCATCGGCGGGCAGTGCATCTGATCACTTCATGCGCTGATCAGAACGTGCCCATCACCCCGAACGGAGTCGCCGTCAGCGCGATGGCCCGCTTCCTCGGCTGAGGCGTGGTGCCCTCGAGCGCGAGCGTCGCGGCGACGGCCGCCGGAATCGAGCCGATGCCGATGGTGAGATACGGCGCGATGTCACGTTGCGGGTTCACCGCGAGCGCGATGGCTGCGGAGCCGGCGACGACCGCTGCGCACGCGAGGAAGCTCAGCGTGATCTCACCGTGCCCACCGAGCGCTTGATGGAGCGTGAAGGCCACTCCGGTGATGAGGAGTGAAGCGAGCGCCGCCGACGCGAAGACCGAATCGAACCTCGGGTTCGCACCCACCAGCAGCATCGCGATGCCGAGCGCGGCGGGGCCACCCAAGGTTCCGCCGCCGGCCGAGAGCAGACTTCGCGTCACGGGCGACGGCGGCGGAGGTGCTTCAGGCTGCGGAACGATGCGCGCCTCGGGAGGCGGTTCGTCCTGCGGAGTGGGAACGAGTGGCGGCTCGGTTTGACTGAGCGCCAGCGCGAGAATCAGCGACACCATTCGCGCTGACGCTACACCGCTCGTTCGAACAATGAATCAGGTGTTGTTCGGCTTCGCGGTCGGCTGACCGGCCTGCTTCCAGCCCGAGATGCCCACGGGGAGGACCGCCACGTTGGTGTAGCCGTTGTCGATGGCGCGCTGCGCGGCACCTTCCGACGCGCTGCACTTCTGGTTCGCGCAGTAGAAGACGAGCTTGGCGTCCTTGTTGGCCGGCAGCTCCTTCAAGTCGTACTGCGAGCTCGAGGTGAGCAGCACGGCGCCGGGAATCACGCCCTGCTTGCTGCGCGTCTCGGAGCCGTTGGCGTCGACCGGAATGGCCTGCTTCGCCTTGGTCCAGCTGGCGACCTGCTCGACGGTGGCCTTCACGGGGCCCTTCGCCTGCTGCTGGCCGTCGGCGCCATCACAAGCGAGCGCAACGGCGGGAACGAGCGAGGCGGCAAGAGTGAGGGTGAGAAGAGTGCGCTTCATGGGGTGACTCCGGGCTGGTGGTGGGTGGGTGAACGCGGTGGAACGAAATGAAACAGCGCGGGGTGGAGTTTCAATCCCGGCTTTTGAGTCGGGACCTTGCCCGAGCCTGTGCGGCCGCTTCAAGGAGGGCGCTGACCATCGGGGTGGGGTCGGCCAGTCCTTTTCCAGCGATGTCGTAGGCCACGCCGTGATCAGGCGACGTTCGCGGCACCGGCAGGCCGAGCGTCACGTTCACCGTGCGCGTGAAATCGACCGCCTTGGTCGCCACCAGCCCCTGGTCGTGGAACATCGCGAGCGCCACGTCGAACTTCGGCGCGCGCGCCGCGGTGTTCGCGAACAACCCATCGGCCGCGAACGGCCCGCTCACCTTCACGCCCTGCCGCTTCGCGAGCGCGATGGCGGGTGAGATGACGTGCTGCTCTTCCTTGCCCAGCACGCCGCCGTCACCCGCGTGGGGATTCAGGCCGCACACCGCGATGGTCGGCCGTCGCCCGAGGAGCGGCTTCAATTGCGCGTCGAGGAAGACGAGCTGGCGAAGAAGTTTCGGAGTCTCGAGCACGCGCGGCACGGCGGCGAGCGGCAGGTGGTTGGTGGCCAGCGCGACCGAGAGCTTCGGCCCGCGCATCAGCATCATCACCTCGGCGCCGAATTTCTCCGCGAGCAACTCGGTGTGGCCGGTGAACGGAAGGCCGGTCGAGGCGATGGCCTCTTTGCTCACGGGCGCGGTGCAGATGCCGTCAGCCTGGCCGCCCTTCGCCGCTTCGATGGCCGCGAGGATGTACGCGAGCTGAGCGACGCCTCCCTCGCGCGTCGGCTTGCCGGGCTTGCGATCTTTCGGCGCGAGCTGCGACACGCCGCGCACCTCGACGCCTTTGATGATTACCGACGCGTCGGCGAAGACGATGGGCGTGAGCGCGGCGCGCACCGCTTTCTTCGCGAGCGCGGCGCGGGTGATTTCGAGGCCGATGCCGGAAGGGTCTCCGAGCGAGATGGCGATGCGGGGCTTGGCGGGCACGCGCGCTTCTTACTGCGTCTCGTCATTCACGTGACGGAACGGCGTGCCGGCGGGAATGGTGCGTTCGTCGATGATTCGCTCGGCGGTGCAGATCGACCACACGTCGATGGCCGGGTCGTCGTCGAGGTTGGCCGCGGCGATCATCGTCGACACGCAGCCGGCGTCGGTCTCCTCGTAATCGCACTGCACGCCGGCCTGCGAGAAGAGCGTCGTGGGGATCTTGCTGATCAGCGCGAACTGATCAGTGCCCTGCGGTTCGGGGGCAGGAGCGAGCCCGCAGTGCGGTTCTCGCACGAGGTTGCCCAACGGTCCCGCCAGGCTGCAGCCGCGTGAGATCAAATACAGGTAGCGGTTGTGTGGTTCGGGGAAGAAGCCGAGCTCCTCGAAGTGCGACGAGTAGCGCAGGTGCAGCCGCGCCCGCTCTTCCTGCGCACGGTAGAAGTGCTTCAGGTTGACGCGCGCTTCGTTGGCACTTCGCTCGCGCCACAGCGGCCTCACGGCGAGTCCGATCGCGACGAGCACCAGCGCCATGACGAGGAGTCCGCGCTTCATTTCGTCAGATCATCGACGTGGTTGAAGGGCGTGCCCGCGGCCACCGTCTCGCCAGCAATGACGCGCTCGCGCGTGGAGATGGACCACACGTCGACCGTCGAGTCGGAGTCGAGATTTCCCGCGGCGAAGATGGTGGTCCAGCAGGCTCCGCCGTCTTCGCCGCAGTGAATGCCGATGTCGCTGAGCCACGGAGTGAGACTCGCTTTGAGCAGCGCGTTGTCGGGCGGCGGAATGCGGGTCTCGTCGGCGAGCACGCCGCAGTGCGCTCCGCCATCGGGGAACCCGGGGAGAAGGAAGTCGCAGCCGTTCGAGAATGCGTAGAGGTAGCGGTTGTTGCGCTCGGGCAGGAAGCCGAGCGGGTCGATGGTGTCCGAGAACACGTCGTGCTCGGCCTCGTTCGCTTTCTGCGAGGTGAAGGCGTACTTCAAGTTGCTCTTCACTTCAGAGGTCATGGCGCGAGGCGGCGCGCGCATCGAGAAGAACCAGGTGCTGCCCAACACGAGACAGATTGCGGCCATCAACAGCACCAGCACGACGGCGGCGATGATCGCCGCGACTGGGCTCGTGGTGCGCGGCTCGGGCATTGCTGCGCAGCGTACTGCTGAACTCGTTTGACCCTCACCCCGACCCTCTCCCTCGCGGGAGAGGGGGAGCATTTTCGGCGCGCTCGGTGGCCGTGAATGGATCGACGTCGGCGGGGTAGAGCACTTCCCACAGCGTGAGCGGCTCGGGCTCGGCGACGGGGCAGTGGAAGAATCGGTCTTCTTCGAGCGCCGCAGTGAACACCTCGCGAGAGACCCTGCCGCGCGCCACTGCGAGCAGCGCGCCCGTCAGCATGCGCACCATGTGCCGCGCGAACGCGTCTCCGCGAAACTCGAGCGTGCGTCCGGTGAGCGTGACCGCCTCGATGGTGCGCTTCCGCGCTTCGCTGGTCTTGAAGTGAAACGGCTTGAACGTCCGCGTGCCGACGAACGACGGAGCGAAAGCGCGCACCTGCTCGAGCGCTTCGAGGCTCACGTCGTCGCCGAGTTGGTAGCGGTACACCTTGCCGGTCGCGCTCCACGCTGCGTGGAACTTGTCCTTCGCCGGCTTGATGCGCTCGATGCGGATGTCGTCGGGCAGCGCCGCGTTCAGCGCGTCCCGCATCTCGTCGAGCGACGTCCCAGTGTGCACGCGCGACGACAGCACCTGCATGCGCGCGCTCACGCCACGGTCGGTGCGCCCCGCGACGACGGGGTTTCGCGGCAAGCCAACGCTCGAGAACGCGCGCAACAGCTCGGCCTGCACGGTGCGCAACGTGCCCTGTGCCTGGTAACCGTGAAAACCCGCGCCGCGGTACGAGCACCACAGCGCGACGAGTGAGACCGGCTTTCCGCGCTCCGCCACGCGCGACGTCTTACTCCCCCGAGCTCGCCTCGTGCTCGAGCACCGTCGCGTCGCACGTCGAACGCAGCTCCGACTCGATGGCGAAGCGGCGCTTCGGGTACTCGGAAGCGAACCACTCCCACAGGCTCGCGGCCTCGGTGTTGCGGCCCAGCGAGCAGAGGCTCGAGAGGCGCACGCGCCACGCTTCGTCGCTCCACTGACCCGAGGGGCAGTGCTTCTGGTACGCGCCGATGAGGAACAGCGCGTGCTCGGCGCGGGTCTCGCGCAGCAAGCGGCGCGCGGCCAACGCGGTGCGCAGCTCGGTCGACGCGTCGCAGCTCGGGAAGTGCGCTTCCACCACCAGCTCGAAGGCCGACTCGGTGGTCGCTGACTCGGGCGTCGGCGGAGCAGCGTTCGGCGGCGGCGGAGCGGTGAGCTCGGGCGTCGACTCCGTCGGGGCGGGAGGCGGTACGGCGACCACCACGGCCTGCGGCGTGGGCTCGGTCTTGTTGGCTTCGTTGGCGTCGCGCGTGCTGCGCGCGCTGAACTTCGGCGCGGCGCTGATGGGCGTGACCGGCTGCGGCTCGACGTTCGCGGGCGCGTCTTCCACCACGATGGGCTCGGGCACGACGACGACCGGAGCGGGAGCCACCACGCGCGCAGGTGCGGGAGCGACTGGCTGTACCGCCGGCTTCACCACGCTGCGCACCGGAGCCGGTTGCGGCACCACCGCCTGCACTCCGACCGTCGCCACCGAACCGAGGCCCACCGCCGCCACGAACAGCATCACCTTCGCGCCCACGCCGAGCGCGGTGAAGCTCGCGGCGCCCGTGGTCGCTGCTCCAGCGCTCGCACCTGCCGCGCCACCACCGCTCGACATGCCCGCGGCCGTGGCGCTCGAAGCGACCGTCGCCGAACCGAGCACCACCGCGGCGGGCAGCGCGACGCCGATGGCGCGCTCGAAGCCTTCACGCACGCGGCGCTCGTCAGCCGCCGTCGGCTCGGGAGAGCCCAGCGCTTCGAGTGCGGCTCGCGCCTGGTTGGACAACTCTTTCATCGCAACTCCTGTGCGCTGCTGGCGACCAGCGCTTCGAAGTCCGCGCGCGCGGCGCGGAGCCTCGTGTACAGCGTGTTCAAGTTCACCGAGGTGGCGTCGGCCACTTCCGGCATCGAGTAGCCCTCGAGGTCGACCAGCACCAGCACCTCGCGGCGCTCGTCGGACAGCTTCGCGAGCAGCGCTTCGATGCGTTTGGTCGCTTCACGCGCGGCGGTCACGCGTTCGGGGCTCGGCGCCATGGCTTCGAGCTGCACCGAGACTTCTTCCATCGGGCGCTGCTTCTTTCGCGCGTCGGCTGCGACGCGGAGCGCGATGCCCAGCAGCCACGTGCGGTGCGTGGAGCGGCCTTCGAACTCGGCGAAGCGGCGCCAGGCGACGATGAAGACTTCCTGCGCGGCGTCATCGAGGAAGGCGGGGTGAACGCCGAGGCGAGCGAGCGTGCGCCACACCGCGCGGAAGTGGGCCGCGTAGATCGATCCAAACTCCGCGGAATCTGGCGGTTTTGGCATGCGCAGCGGGCGGGCGGTCGCGGTCACCAGCCATGAGTGGACCCGACTGGTGGATTCCGTTGCAAGTCGAGACGAGCGCCGCGCGAGGGGGGGGGTGGTGCAATCAGTACAGACCTGTCCCTGCTGGATTACCGCACCCCTCGAGAACCCGTCGAAGCCAGAGCGACGCAGCCCGAAATTCGCTCGTCAGCCGCACAGCACGCTCGAACGGGCACGTGCTCAGCGCGACGCCAGACAAGGCCCACCGTCTCTGCTGTCGCCGTCAGTTCATCTTCACGTCGACCACGGCGCCGGCTCGGAGCTCCTGCACGTACTGGTCGGTGTACTTCTCGAGCTGGCTGCGGAGCATCGCCTCGCGCAGCTTGTCCTTCACTTCATCGAGCGGCGGCGCGTTGAGCGCCTTGCGCTCCTCGACCTTCAGCACGTGCCAACCGAACTTGGTGCGAATGGGCTCGCTGATGCCACCCACCGGCAGCGTGAACGCCGCCTTCTCGAAGTCAGCCATCATCACGCCGCGCTTGAAGAAGCCCAGGTCGCCGCCATCGGCCGCCGAGGGCCCTTCGCTCTTCTTCTTCGCGAGCTCAGCGAAGTTGGTGCCCGGCTTCTTCGCCTCTTCCATCAGCATCTGCGCCTTGAGACGCGCGGTCTCGATTTGCTCCGGGGTCGCCTTGGCCGCGACCTGCACCAGAATGTGCCGCGCGTGGACTTCGAACTCGTTGGCTTCGTCGTGTGACCAGCGCGCGTATTCGGCCTTCAGGTCTTCGTCGGAGATCTTCACCTTGCTGCGAACCTTGAGGTTCACCAGCTTGAGGCGCGCGAGGTGCTTGCGCATGAAGGTCTTGTACGAGGCGAGCGTGTAGCCCTCTTGCGCGAGCAGCTGCTCGAACTGCTCGCCGCTGATGTTGTTCTGCTTCTTCACGTCTTCCATGCCGAGGTCGATCTCGGAATCGGCGACCTCGATGTTCAGCTCTCGCACCTGCGCTTCCATCAGCTTCTCGCCGATGAGCAGGTCGAGCCCGCGCTTCACGAGCATGGTGTGGAGCTCGGCCCGCTTGGCAGGGTCGGGTTCCTGCCGCAGCCGGTTCAGGTCGGGGCCGATGCGCGCCTCGACGTCGGACAGGGTGATGATGTCGTTGTTCACCACCGCGGCGATGCGGTCGACCAGCTCGGCGTTGGCGACGAGCGGGACGAGGACGAGGGTGACGAGGAGAGGACGCATCACAGGGCGCTCCATACGCTGACCCACCTACGGTGGCCAGCGCTGTGGATTGCTTCGCTCACCTCACCCCGACGTGCCGATCTCGCGCCCGGACGAGGTACGGTGCGCTGGTGCGCGTCGTGTTCGTTGCCATCGGGCAGGAACAGCTGGGCATCTCGATGCTCAGCGCGGTGCTGCGAGCGAACGGTCATGAGACTTCGCTCGTCTTCAGCCCGGCGTTGTTCAACGACCGCTACTACTTCGACATCCCGGGCCTCAAAGACGTCTTCTCGCGCGACCACTTGCTGGTCGACGAAATCGCCGCGGCCGACCCCGACCTCATCGCCTTCAGCGTGCTGACGCCGACGTATCAATGGGCGCTCGACATCGCGCGCGCGGCTCGTGAGCGCTGCGGCGTGCCGGTGATTTTCGGAGGCGTGCACCCTTCGGCGGTGCCCGAGGTGTGCCTCGAGAACGAGTGCGTCGACTTCGTGTGCGTGGGCGAGGGCGAGTTCGCGTTGCTGTCGTTGTGCGAAGCGCTCGAGCGTGGAGAGCGCGTGCCGTCGACTCCCATCGCGAACCTGTGGTGGCGCGACGGGAACGGCGGGTTCGTGAAGGGCCCGCGTTCTCCGTTCTTCCAGGACCTCGACGCGCTGCCGTTCGCCGACAAGGAGCTGTGGGAAGACTCGCTGGCGCTGGCTGATCACTACTTGATCATGAGCTCGCGCGGCTGCCCGTACCGCTGCACGTTCTGCTTCAACAACTTCTTCGCGCGGCTGCCCGGGAAGGGCGGCGGCAAGTACGTGCGGCAGCGCTCGGTCGAGCACACGATGAACGAGCTGCTCGCGGCGAAGGAGCGCTACGGCATCCGCTACGTCGACATCGAGGACGACATCTTCACGGTCGACAAGGAATGGATTCGCGCGTTCACCAAACGCTACGAGAAGGAGATCGGCGTTCCGTTCCACTGTCTCTCGCACCCGCGCTTCATGGACCGCGACGTCGCGGCGATGTTGAAGGACGCGGGCTGCGTGCACGTGCAGATGGGCGTGCAGTCGGCCGACGAGGAATACAAACGGCGCGAGCTCTTGCGGTGGGAAAAGGAAGCCGATCTCGAGAAGTCGCTCGAGGCGATGGCGTCGGTCGGCCTGCGCGTGAAGCTCGATCACATTCTCGGGCTGCCGAACGAGCCGATGAGCGCGCAGGAAAAAGCGCGCGTGCTGTACGCGAAGTACCCGCCGATGCGCATTCAGACGTTCTGGCTGACCTACGTGCCGGGCATCGATCTCACCAAGCGCGCGCTGGAGCAGGGCGTGCTGTCGCAAGAACAGGTCGATGAGATCAACCGCGGCAAGACGCGCGTGTTCCGCCACCCGCACCTCGAAGAGCGCGTCGACGCGAAGGAAGCGAAGGACTTCTACCAGCGCTACGACCTGCTGTTCCGCTTGATGCCGCTGTTGCCGAAGACGCTGCGTGAACGCGCGCGCGCGGAGCAGATGCCCGTGCTGCCGGAGCGCATCAACAACGCGGCGCTGCTCGCGCTCGACGTCATCAACTCGTTCGGGCGCGTCGACCTCGAGGCGGTGTTGTTCGCCAAGCACTACGGCGAGCAGGTGATGAAGGCGGTGCCCGAGCTGGTGGGCCGCGTCACGGGTCGCAGCTCGGTGCGCACGCCGCGCGTCCTGGACTCCCTCTCCTTGCGAAGCGGGGAGAGGGCTGGGGTGAGGGGCTGATTCAACTTCTGTCGGCGAGCTGGGCGATGCGCGTGCTGCCGCTCGTGCTCCTGCTGCCCGAGTGCGTGGTGAGCGTGGTGCGACCTCCGGGTGAGCGGAGAAGAGCGACGACTCCACAGGCGGTGTTTCAGTTCGCGCAAGGAGCGTCGCAGCTCTCGGTGCTCGGGCTGTGTCTCGCCGCGGGGTGGTGGGTGCCGTTGCCGCAGACCGAGAGTGTGTGGCTGCAAGTCGGTGTCGGCGTCGCGCTGGCGGCGCTGCTCACGCGCGGCTGGGGAGCGGTTCAGCGCGACCTGCATGCGATGAAGCACGCCACGCCGCCGAAGGCCGCAGAGTACGCGCGACTGTGGGTGCCGTTCGTCGCGCGTGGAAGATTGGCGCGGCTGGCGCTCTTGATGCGCGCGGTGTGCACTTCGACCACCGAAGAAGTGGCGCGCTTCATCGTCGTCCTTGGTCCCACGGGCGATGACCTCTCGGTCGGGAGCGTCGCGTTCGGAGTCGTCTTCAACGTGGTGCTGCACCTGTACCAGGGGCGAAAGCACGCGTGGATGCACGCGGTGTTCGCGCTGCTGTCGATCTTCACCATCGCGCGGCTCGGGCTGCTGACCGCCATCGCGCTGCACATCACGTGGAACGTGTTGATCGATCTGCGGATGCGCGAAGTGTTGGTGTACCTGCGTCAGCTGCGAGCGTACGAGCGTGCAGTCACTTCAGCGCGTCGCGCGTCTGAGTCAGGAGCTGATCACTCAGCCCCGACGACTCCAGCATCGCCACCGCACGCTCGAGCGTGACCTTCGCCTTCGCGCGCTGCCCGAGCGCCTGCTGCGTGCGCCCGAGCCCGCTCAGAGAGAAGGCGCAATTCGGGTCATCGCTGCCCACCTTCTCGCGACGCTGCAGAGAAACCTCGAACGCAGCGAGCGCCTCTTTCGCGCGACCGGCGGCGAGCAGCGCTTCACCTTCGGCTTCCCACGTCACGGTCACTTCCTCGTGCTCGTCACCGAACGCCGCCAACAGCGCCTCACGCGCCTTGCGGTACCGCGCGATGCCTTCGTCGGTGCGGCCCAATTCGACCAGCGAATCGCCGACCGAGAGCAGCGACTGCGACACCATGAGCGGCATCTTCGCCTTCTCGAACACGTCGGCTGCGCGCTGGTTGATCGCCAGTGATTCTTCGACGCGGCCCAGACGCAACAGCGCCGCGCCCTGATTGATCAACAGCCGTGCGACGTACGGGCTCGCCGAGCCGAGCGCGCGTTCCTGCACCGGCACCAGCTGCTCCAATTCCGCCAACGCCTCCTGCGGACGATTCAGATTGAGCAGCTGCTCCGCGATGCCGTTGTGCGCCTGACCGACCTTGGGGTGCGAGGTGTCGAGGTTCGCGTCGAGCACCCTCGCGACTTCGCGCAGCAACGCGAGCCCGTCTTCGTAGTGACCTTGCGCCGACACGGTGCCCGCGACGTTGGCGAGCATGGCGGCGGTCTGCGGATGATCAGCGCCCTGCTGCGCCTTGCGAAGTTCGTACGCGCGGCGATACCGCACCTCGGCGCCCGCGTAGTCCGAGCGAGCGAAGAGCAGATGCCCCTGCTGATTCGTCAGCCGCGCTTCGAGATCGAAATCGCCCTTCGCGCGCGCCAGCACCGACTGCGCCTGCCACGCCCAGTCGTCAGCGTCCTTCATGCGATTCAGCTCGCTCAACACGAACGACAAGCTCACCGCGGCGAGCACCGCGCGACGATCATCCTTCGCGGCCAGCGCGCTCGCCCACGCGTCACGCAGCATCGGCTCGGCACCGGCGATGTCACCGTCACCGTCGGTCAGCTCGCCGCGCAACAACAGCGCTTCGGCCTCGAGTGGAGCCCAACCGAGCGAATGCGCTTCGAGCGCCGCCGACGTCGCGAGCGGCAACCCTTCGCGGAAACGCCCCGAGTCCTTCAGCGCCGTCGCGCGCGCGAGCTGGCGTTCCACGTCACGCACGCGCTCGGCGAGCTGCGGATTTTCCGGAGTGCGCGTCGACGCGAGCAGACCTTCGACGTCGTTGCACACCGCGAGCGGAGTCAGCGCGGTCACCGCATCCGGCGCGCGCGGAAGTGAAGCCGCGTCGGTCGTCGCGAGCACGTGCAGCACCCCATCGACCTCGAGCAGGCGCCGTTCGAGACACGCCATGCGCACGGTGAGCACCTGGTCGGGTTGCTCTCCTCGCACGCGCGTCGCCTCGCACACGTCGCGATGCAGAGACGCCCAGGCCGCGCCGTATTTCTCGAGGCCGTTCTTCGCGACCGAGAACACGCGCTCTGCGCCGAGTGACTTGAAGTGTTGCTCGAGCTGCTGCACGCGCTCGGTCGTCAGCACTTCGTTCATGCGTTGCGCACCCGAAGCACACAGCTCCGCGTCGTTGCGTCGAAGACCAAGGCCGAGCGCCAGCGCGATCACTGCAGCCGCGGAGATGATCGCCACCAGTGGTCGCTTGCTGTGGGGCGCGATCGGCTCGAGCTCGACGAGCATCGCGCCCAGCGTCGGGAACCGCGCCGACGCGTCGACCTGCAGCGCGCGCTGCAGAGCACGCTCCACGCGAGGAGCTACGCCCGTGAGCGGCTCGGCCCCGCGACGCACGTGTTCGTCGAGGTTCGCGGTGAACGGCCGCTTCAGCGCGAGCGCCTCGTACAGCGCGACCGCGAACGAAAATTGATCAGCCCGCGCGTCGACCCGTTGCAGCGCGAGTTGCTCGGGCGCCATGTACGCCGGCGTGCCCGCGAGGCCCGAGCTCAACGCCGTCGCGTCGCGCACCGGTTCATTCGCCGCGAAGCGCGCGAGGCCAAAGTCCGACACGCGAACGCGGCCATCGCTGCCGACGAGCACGTTCTCCGGCTTGAAGTCGCGATGCACCAGCTCGGCCTGATGCGCAGCGGCGAGACCCCGGCCCGCCTGCCGATACACGTCGAGGATCTGCTCCGTCGTGCGCTGCGTCGCCGCGCGCCAGGTGCGGAGCGTCACGCCATCGACGAACTCCATCGCGATGAAGACGCTGCCTTCGAACTCGCCTGCATCGTGAACCGCGACGAGGTTGGGGTGCGTGACGCGCGCGAGCGCCTTCGCTTCCTGCAGCTGGCGGGCGAGGGCCGCTGCGTCGGTCGCTCCGGCGCGAATGAGCTTCAGCGCCACCTTGCGGTCGAGCACCGGGTCGTACGCCGAGTACACGCGGCCCATCGCGCCTTCGCCGATGAGCTCGAGCACGATGTAGCGGCCGACGTTTTCGCCGCGGTTGAGGACCGCTCCACTTCCTCGCGGCCCGTAGGTCTGCGACGAGAGCAGCGCGACGGCGATGCGGCAGCGCTCACAGCTCGCGAAGTGCGCTTCGAGCTGCGCGTCTTTCGCTCCACCGACGAACGCGACGAGCGAGTTCTCCGAAGGACACGAAGACGAAGTCACGGCGCACCGGCACGCACCAGGCTCTCGAGCGACGCCAGACCGAGATGATGCGTGGTGATCAAATGTTCGCGGACCAGCGCACGAAGGTGTTCGAGCGTCTTCGCCAGCGCGCGCATCACCGTTGACGGAGCGACTCCGTACAACAACCCGATGCGCGTCAGCGTGAGCCCGTCGAGATGGTAGTGCTGCACGTACAACCGCTCGCGCTCCGGCAACGCAGTCAGCGCCTCGTGCAGCGCCCGCTTCAACACCGCGCGCGACTCGGCGTCGACCAACGACTTCTCAGCGTGCGGTGACGGCGGCACCAGAGCCTCGAGCACCGAATCTTCCATCGCGTCTTCGCGATTGGCGCGCCGCAGATCGACCTCGACCCGCAGCGCCACCGTCTTGAGCCACAAGCGCAGCGAGCCGTGCCCGTTGAAGTCGCGCAGCTTGCCGTCGACCAGCACCCGCTGACGCACGACCTGACGCGCCTCATCACTCACCGGCAGGGTGCTCACCAGCGCGTCGATCGCCTGCAAAGCCGCCACATCTCCAGCGGTTGCGCGATGGGCGAGTTCGAGGTCGACCGACATGCCGGGGAAGACCCGAGAAGCCCCGGTCACGTGCAGCGCAAAATCGCGCGAGCTCGAAACGTCACCTGGCATGCGACGCACGTTGCTCATCGCCGCGCTGGTGGCCGGGTGCACGGAACGGGTGACGGTCACCGCTCCCGCCGCGCGTCCGCCGCCGGTGTTTCGCGCGAGCTGCTCGACGCCCGCGCTCGGCGTGTGCACCGAATACACCGACCAGGCGCTGGCCCTCGGTGAAGAGCTGCTGCGCGCGAGCTGTCACGGCGCATGGAGCCCGGCGCATTGTCCCGCTCCGCATCAGCTTGGGCGCTGCGCGCTCACCACCACGCACCGCTTCTATTACCCGGGCGGCGATCTCGACTTCTCCGCGGCCACCGCCGCGAAGGACTGCACGGAGCTCTACCAGGGCTCGTGGGCAGGCAACTGACCTCACCACCAAGGAACGACCATGAAACGAATTCTGATTGCCGTACTCGCTGTGTCCGCCCTGCAGGGCTGCGTGCTCCGCATTCCGGGGCTCAACATCGGAGGCGCTCCGGCGTCTTCGTCATCTTCCTCTTCTGGTTCCAGCGGAGCGACCAGCGCACCGACCGTGCTCGACTCGAGCGCGACCAAGGCGTGGCGCGCGGTGCTGAACCAGAAGCGCGACGCGCTCGAGAGCTTGTACGAGCGCATCAATGATCAGCCCAAGAGCGGCTCGACCAGCCCTGATCAGCACGCCGAGTGGGCGCTCAAGCTGATCAACAACGATCAGCTCGCCGACGTCGCGCAGGGCTGCGCGGCGAAGACCTATGACGGCGAGGAGCTCAAGTTCGACGAGCGCAACGCGTACCTGAAGGCCGCGACGATGTGCCCGCTGGTGGTCGACCGCATCGCGCTGCTGAAGAAGACCGTGCACGCGTGGGGCGTGGCGGTGGCCGATTACTACTTCTGGCAGGAAGAGAACCGCATCGAGCGCATCGCGAAGGAAGGCAAGGTCTCGACCGGCCTGCTCGAGGAAGCGCAGAGCGCGCAGAAGATGAAGGACTACGTCGCGTCGTTCGCGAAGAAGACCTTCGAGTCGATCGGTGAGCCCGTTCCGCCCGAGGCGCTGGCGAAGGCCGACGCGCTGTTCGCCAAGCGCCAGGACACCATCATGAAGCTCGCGGCCGCGGGGAAGATGGACGTGTCGAAGAAGGCCGACGGCGGCGCCGAGAAGGCGATCCGCGAGGTCTACGCGCGCCGCTTCGACGTGAAGAAGGTGATCATGACCGACGCCGACTGGAAGCTCGTGAAGAACGACTACGGCGTGCTGCTGCGTCACTACAAGGACGCGTCGGTGCTGGTGAAGGCGAAGGACGGCTCGTTCTGCGCGCTCATCCCCGCGTCGGTCGGCCAGCCGTACGAAGACAACGGCAAGTACGCCAACACCTACGGCGTCGACGAGTTCATCGAAGCGTTCCCCGTGAAGTGCCCCTGATTCGCTTTCTCTTCAAACCAAGGACCATGACCATGAATCGCATTCTGTTCGTTGCAGCGTTGTCTCTCGCGGCGTGCACCAAGGACGAAGTTCCGAGCGGCGGAGCGGCGAAGGCCGACGCACCGAAGGCTGCTCCCGCGGCGCCGTCGAAACCGCAGGTCGCCGACTTCCCGCTCACCGTCGATCTCCCGGCGGCCGCGGTGGCGAATGATCCGCTCGGGGCGCCTGGCTTTCACTCCGAAGACGGGAGCATCTCGGTGCTGATCAGCAAGCAGATCCCCGAGGCGCCGAAGGACATGGCGGCTGCGAAGGCGGCCGTCGAGGAGTTCGCGTTCAAGAAGTGGCTCAAGAGCGAGAAGACCGCCGACGGCTGGGTGCTGACGTGGATCGGCATCGGCATCGACATGGAAGGCAACACCTACGACACGCAGTCGTTCGAGGTGATTCGCACCATCGGTGGTGAGGGCTGGCGCTGCGCGGGCAGCGTGAAGAACGCGGCGCACCTCGACGCGAACGTGAAGCTCTGCGCGAGCCTCAAGGCGATGTGAATCTCTCCCTCTCCCTGTGAAACGGGGAGAGGGCCGGGGAGAGGGGCCGTGAAGGCACCTAAGGGATGACGGCGATGATTTTCGGCTCAGGCACTGATCGCTGAAGTCTCAATGGAAGCAGAGCCTCCAGGCCGGCTTTGATCAGTCGACGTGCTGTGTAGCGAGACTCACCGTGCCGTCGCGTCGCAGCCTCATAGGTGAGCTCGGTCTGCTTCACCTGCAACGCATGAACGCCCGCTCGAAGAAAGAGCGGGCGTTTTGCGATCAACTGATCGACGCACGAGCGATCGAGCAGCTTGAAGTCAGCAGCATCCGGAGTGACGTGCACCGCGCTGATCAAGTTGAAGGCGCGGTAGAACGCGCTCGTCGCGAGCGTGCGAGCGAGTGACTCACCGCCGCGCCCGGTGCGCACCATGTGCACCACGTCGAAGCCCTCACCCCACGCCGAGATCATGCGCGGGAGCAACTCTGGCGGCTGCTGGAGATCAGCGTCGATGCAGATCATCACGTCTCCGCGCGCCTTCTCGAGACCGAGCAGCAACGCGCGCTGGCTCCCGACGTTGGTCGCGAGCTGAAACGCTCGAATGCGCGGCTCGGTGCGCGCGAGCTTTCGCAGCACGTCGAAGGTGCCGTCGGTGCTGCCGTCGTCGACGATCAGAAATTCGGTCTTCGGGAAATCGCGCAGCGCCGCTCGCAGACGCTCGAGCAGCTCGGGCAGTGAGGCTGCTTCGTCGAGGGCCGCGATCACCATCGAGATGCGCGCCGGAGCCCTCACTGCCCGCACAGTAATAAGGAGTGCCCGCGATCGAGTGTGGAGATGTGCGCGTCTTTGCGAACTTCGGCCCCTCACCCCGGCCCTCTCCCCGCTGCGCAGGGAGAGGGAGTCACGTCAGCGCAGGTAGTTGATGGTGCAGGCGTCGGCGACCGCCGCGGTCTGCGCGTCGAGGAACGTCACGTCGCGCAGTCCGGGGCCGAGCCGAAATTCGCGCTCGATGCTCAAGTCGTCGCGCCGCAGAAAGTACGCGTGGCGATCATCACCCGACGTGACGATCGCGCGCTCGCACCCCGGAGCCCACGCCACTCGCCGCGCCGCCGTCACTCCGACCGCGCGCTTCACGACGTAGGCGCCGCTCGCGTCGAGCTCCAACAACCGCACACGTCCGGTGAAGTCGGTCACCAGCAACGCACCATCGCTCGGGCAGAGATCGACGCCCATCGCGACGACTCCGGCTGCGCGCGTCTGCGAGACGGTCCAGTCGCGCGGGTCGATGACCACCAGCTTCGAGGTCGTGATGCCCACCAACTTCCCGTCCGCGCGAGGCCGCGTGAGCTGCAGGTTCAGCCCATCGACGACGTGATGAAACGTCTGCGCGCGTGACTCGGGGTCGAACTCCAGCACGCCGCCACGCAGCAGCTGACTGACGAACACGTTCCGCGTCTCGGGCGGACAGTGCACGTCGACGTAGTCGAGCTCGAGCGAGTCCTCCGGCCCCGGAGCGTCCTGGCACGTGGTCTTCGACTCGCTCACGGAACACACGCGCCCGCGTTTCGAAATCCACACGGTGCCGTCGCGCACGCAGCCTTCCCAGAAATTTCCCGTCAGCTGGGGAATCGGCTGTCCGAGCGTCGCGCCCGCCGGAGTGCGATGCACCCAGAACGCTCCACGCTCACCGGCAAGCAACTGCACGTCGTCGGAGAGCTTCGTCACCGAGAAATACCGCGTGTTCACCACGTCAACGCGCAGGTCGAGTGGACGCACGCCGTCGTTGCCCTTGCAGTGCTCGATGATGCGCTCCGGCGACCAGAACAGCGCGCTCGGCGGAGCGTGACCCGACAACGGCTCGAACACCGGCACCCACGGCAACAACGCGAGTACCGCGAACTTGCGACGCCAGCTCGCGAGCGCACCGAGCAGCGCCGCGACGAGAAACAGCGTCCACATCACCCACGAGCTCAGCGCCGGCAGCGAGAGTCCGAACGCGAGCGGAAACACCACGGCGAGCAACGGCACCCACGACCACTTCGCCGCGCCCCGTTCTGCGCGAGCGAGCGCGAGAATCGGCAGCCCGAGCATCACGACGACGCGGAGCAGCGCGAGAGCGACTCCGCTCGCCGTGCCCGGGTCTTCGGACAACAACGACACCGCCGACGCGAAGCCGCCGAAGATCGACCCCAGCGACGCGAGCACCATCGCGCGCAGCCCCGACATCGACAGCAGGAACAACGCTGCGCCGAGCGCGAGGACGGGTTCAATCGCTTTGCGAAATCGCTGCACGCGCGCGCCGGAGTGTATTCGCGCCGCATGAGAAACCCACCGGAGCGTCTACGCCGCATGCGCGACGGCGGACGGCACCTCGCGGCCGCTCCGAGCGCCCAGCGTGGGCACGACCTTCGCTGAACGCCACCGCGTCGCGAACGAACGCGACGGAAAGGAGCAAAGCCATGAACGAAGAACCGAAGGTGCTGGCGGTGTTTTCCATCCGCCAGGGCCGCAACGGGAGCATCTGGGTCCGCGCGGGAACCGCCGAGTTCAACCGCGACGGCTCGATGAACCTGACGCTCGACGTGTTGCCGATCGACGGCACGCTGCACGTGCGTGAGGCGTTCGAGAAGAAGCCGGTGACCCACTGAAGCTGCACCCTCCCGTCACGCGGGAGGGTGTCTTCACTTCATCACTCGATGCTGACGATGGTGCGCGCCACGACCGCGGGGACGAACGGCGCCTTCTGCTGATCGATCAGCTCGGCTTCGATGAGCAGGTTCGAGCCACGGCACGCCTGCGGCAGCGTGACCTGCACGAGGCCCGGCGTGAGTTCTTCGGTGATGACCGCGCCCTGACACGCGGCTGAGCCGCCGGTGAGCCGCACGTCGAGTTGGTGATCATTCGCGCGCGTGCCGAGGTGCACGCCTTCGATGCCGATCGACAACGTCGCGCCGACGCTCAGCGTCTTCCCCGGCAGCGACGGGTCGAGGAACTTCACGTTGGGCGACTTCAGCTCCACGCTCGACCACGCGGTGAGGAAGCGCATCGCGTCGTGCAGCGCGGGCCGTGCGTTCCATTCCGCGAACTGCACCAGACGATCGCTCGTCACCGGCTCGTCGAAGCGCTGCGTCTGCACCGTGATGCGCGAGGGCCGCGAGAGCGCCATGCCGTCGGCGAACAGACGGTCACGCGTCGGCGGAGTCGGCAGGCTGAACTCCGGCATCGTGGGGTCGACCAGCACGTCCCACTTGCAGTTCTCGGCGTCGATGAACGTCACTCGCACCAGCGTGGCGTCGGTGCGCGGCTCGAGCGCGAAGTGCCGCGTGGTGGCGGTGAGCTGACCGTTTTCCGGCAGCGAGAGGAACGAGCGCACCGATTGATCGAGCGTCTGATCTTCCGCCTTGGGGTCGAAGAACAGTTTGTCTTCGGGAACGCGCGAGATGAGCGTCGACGTCGCGCGGCCGACGGCGGGGAACTTCGTCGAGCGCACCTGAGTCATCAGCGCGTACGAAGCTCCTTCGAGGCCGTGGTGCCGCGGCGCCATGCGCACCGCGAAGTGACCCGGCGGCAGGTCGCCCTGCACGTCGAGCTGATCATCTTCCGGCATCATGTTGAGCGCGGTGCCGACGCCGAGCGGAACGGCTCCGCGACCGGGCTGCATGGCCACGCCCGAGGCGAGCACGCGATCGAGATATTCGTCGCGGTACTTCGGCAGCCGCGGCGTGCGCACCACGAACGAGAAGCCCAGCGGCACCTGCTTGAACTCGTACGTGATGTGCGTGAACGCGCTCACGTTGCTCAGGTCGGGAAGGCCGAATTGATCGGTCGGCGGCGTGCTCAACGCGAACTGCACGTCGCGCTGCACCGAGCTGCTCAGCGTCTTCAGCGGCAGGCGCTCGATGACGGGCAGGAAGTTGAAGTTGTTCGCGAACAGCAAGTCGCCGGGCAAATCGCCGAGCGGCACGTCGGCCGTCAGCGCCCACGCCGTCTGCACACCGCAACGTCCCGCCGCGATGTCCGACTCGTCGGCCTGCCCGTTGGCGTCGAAGCACACGCCGTTCACTCCGGCGACCGCGACCGAAGGTTTGATCAACTGACCCGCGAGACCGGTCAACGTACCGAGCGGAATCGGCGTGTCGTTGAACTCCAGCGCGGAGCCGATGCGGGCGGTGATGAGCTCGGTGGGCTCTCCTTCGTCGGTGAGGCGCAGCGAGGTGAGATCGCTGGCGCTCGACATGCCCGCGCGCGCGAGCTGCACGTTCGAGGTGAGCGGCAGTCCGTCGAAGGTCGCCTGGTAGCCGCCGTACAACGCGGTCGGGTTGCGCTGCAGCGCCACGCGCAACAGCGGCGCGACCTCGGGGATGCGCACGATGGTCTGGTAGCTGTAGTCGGGGTGGAAGACGGACACGGTGGGCAGCGCGGTGCCCTGCGGCACGAGCAGCACGGCCATGCCCTGCGCGTCGGTCTCGATGAACGACGAGGTGTTCTGCAGAATCACCGTGCCGTCGTCGCGCGAGGCCACGACCTTCGCTCCACGCAGCG
Source organism: Archangium sp. (assembly GCA_047600485.1). Taxonomy (GTDB): domain Bacteria; phylum Myxococcota; class Myxococcia; order Myxococcales; family Myxococcaceae; genus Archangium_A. Next base: position 5,809,566 of record JASGKS010000001.1, on the reverse strand, counting down.
GTCGCGCGGTGCGCTCGTCGATGACCGACACCACGCGGCGGCCCAGCGGAGCAGCCGGCAGCACCATCACCTTCGCTTCGCAGTGCGTGTCGCCGAACGACGCCTTCACCGCGGGCACTGCCTGTTGCGTGTTGGTCGCTCCGGTGAACTTCGCGTCGAAGCCGTGCGTGGAGGTGTCGCCCGAGAGCGCATCACCGATGAGCGACCAGCTCGCTCCGCCGGCGATGACGATCGGCGACTCGTCGGCCTTCCACGCCAGCACCGAGAAGGTGAGCTCTTCGTCGACGCCCACCACCGCGAAGTCGGGAGTGATCTGGCAGCGCGCCACTTCGCTCACCTGCGGCGGAGCGACGCACGCGCCGTCGCGGCACACGTTCGGCCCGCACTCGGAGTCGCTGGAGCACTGCCTCGTGGAGCACGTTCCGAGATCGCACACGCAGCCCAGCGCGCCCGAGCACTGCGCGAGCGCGTACCCGTCGGGGCGTTGGTTGCAGTCAGCGTTGGTGGTGCAGCTCGGCACGCAGCGCGAGAGGCGGGTGTCGCAGACGAAGAAAGTGGTGTTGCCGCAATCGGAGTCGGTGAAGCAGTCGCACACCCCGGAATCGAGGTCGCAGCCCGGCGGAAGTGGGCCCGGGGGGCGTGACGCCGATGTCAGGCAGGCGCTGGCAGAAAGTGCCAACACTGACACCCACGTCATGAAGACGGTGTTGAATCGCATCGTTGTCGTTGAAACCCGGTCGTGTGGCGTGAAGCTGCCAGTCGTTGAGCAAGGTCTGGACCACATGTGAAGTGCTATGCGGCAGGGGTGCATTCTTTCGTCCGCGCCGCTCTTCTGACTGGGGTCGCTGTTGCCACCGCTACATCGTGCACGCCCGAGCCTCCGAAGCTCGGCGGCCTGACGCTCGCCACCACCGAGACGTCGTTCGCGGTGAAGACCAAGGACAAGACGTTGCTCGAGAGTGCTCCCTCCGCGGCGGTCGCCACGCGCGTCGGCAAGGCGCGCTACGAGATGCAGTACGGCAGCTGGAAGATCACCGACAACACGCCGACGTGGACCGAGGGCGCGAAGTTCGCGTGGAGCACCACCACTTCAACCGAAGCGCAGGGCGCGTGGAACGACGCGAGCGGCAACCCGGTGATGACGGTGAAGGCGGTGTCGACGGGGCAGGGCGAGCTCGCGCTCACGTACACCGCGGCCGACAGCGCGACCAATCGCATGTCGCTCTCGTTCAGGTGCGACGCGGCTGATCGCTTCCTGGGTTTTGGTGGTCAGGCCGACTCCGTCGATCACCGCGGCCACACCATCGCCGTGTGGACCAGCGAGCCCGGCATCGGCAAGCAGATCACCGACGACGAATACCCCGACCTGTGGATGCTGGTGGGCACGCGCCACGCGTCGAGCTTCGGCTTGCCGACGTGGGTTTCGAATCGCGGCTACCAGGGGCTCATCGGCAGTGACGCGCGCACGGTGTTCGAGGTGTGCAGCAAGGCGGAAGACACGTTCCGCGTCGAGGTGTGGAGCAACAAGTTCACGTTCTTCGTGTTCGAAGGGTCGCCGCCGGTGGCGTTGAGCCGCGCGACGAACACGGTGCTCGGCCGGCCGCTGCGGCCGCCGACGATGGCGTTCGCTCCGTGGAACGACGCCATCTACGGGCCGGCGGAAGTGCGTCGCGTCGCGGCGCTGCTGCGCGACAACCACATTCCGTCGTCTGCGTTGTGGACCGAAGACTTCCGCGGCGCGACCGATGAGGCGACGGGCTATCGGCTCACCGAGGAGTGGGACGTCGATCGCACGCTCTACCCGCAGCCCGAACAGCTCGCGGCCGAGCTCACCGACGCGGGCTTCTCGTGGCAGGCGTACTTCAACACCTTCCTCGTCGAGAACACGCGCATCATTGCCGACGCGCGCGATGGCGGGCATCTGGTCGGCAGCCCCGACGGCGGCGAGTACCTGTACAGCGGCGTGAGCTTTCAGCCGACGGGCATGGCGGATCTCTCGAAGCCGGCGACGCGCGAGTGGGTGAAGTCGTATCTGCGCAAGGCGCTCGACATCGGCTTCACCGGGTGGATGGCGGACTACGGCGAGTGGCTGCCGCACGACGCGGTGCTCGCGAGCGGTGAAGACCCGCTGCAGGCGCACAACCGGTACCCGCGCGAGTGGGCGAAGCTGAACCTCGAGGTGCTCGCGGAGCGCGCTGGTGATGGCCGACAGCGAACGTTCTTCGCGCGCGCGGGGTATCTGGGAAGCAACTCGGTGACGCCGGTGGTGTGGGCGGGCGATCAGCGCACGTCGTTTCAGAAAGACGACGGCTTGTTCACCGTGATTCCGATGGGCATCAACCTCGGGCTCGCGGGCGTGAGCACGTACGCGCACGACATTGGCGGCTACCAGTCGGCGACGAACCCGGTCGGGACGAAGGAACTGTATTTCCGGTGGACGTCGCTCGGAGCGCTGACGCCGGTGATGCGCACGCACCACGGCATCGACGCGCGCCGCAACTGGCACTTCGACACGGACGCCGAGACGCTCGCGCACTTCAAGCGGTGGGCGCAGTTCCACATCATGTTGTTCCCGTATCTCGATGCGCACTCAGCCGAAGCCGAAGGGAGCGGAGTTCCCATCGTGCGCGCGCTCGCGATGTTCGCGCCGACCGAAGATCGCGCGTGGACGGTGAGCGATGAGTACATGCTCGGCGGCGCGCTGTTGGTTGCTCCGGTGGTCGATGAGGGTGCGGTGTCGCGCTCGGTGTATCTGCCGGCGGGCGATTGGGTCTCGTGGGACGGCGCGGTGCGCGCGACGGGGCCGACTGACGTGATGGTGGCGGCCGCGGTGACGGAGATTCCCTTGTTCGTGCGCGCGGGCACGTGCGTGCCGCGGTTGCCGTCGAACGTGGAGACGCTGGTGCCGGCGGCGCCTCCGGTGGTGGACCTCGACGACGTGAAGGACCAGCGGCTGTTGTTCGTGGTGGCGGGCGGTGCGAGCGATTTTTCCGAGCGTGACGGCACGCGCTACGTGGTGGCGCAGACGGACGGCACGACGTTCGAAGAAGAAGGCGTCGCACTCGCCGATTGCACCGCGCCGACACAGCGCGGCTGCGTCGATCGCACCGGGCGCAACCCGGTGGCGCGGTTGGCGAACGGCAATTCGCTGTCGTTTCCGGGCGGCCAACTCGACGTGGTGCAGGGTCCGACGCGCCAACTCGACGTCGAAGTGCTGCTCAAGCCGTGACGCACACGAAGAAAACTCCCTCTCCCCCGCAGGGGAGAGGGTCGGGGAGAGGGCTCGTCGAGCTGTTGTCGTTGTCGCTGTTGCTGGCCTGCGCCCCCAGTCCGAGCAAGTGCCCAGACACCGACGTTCTCGTCAGCCGCTACAACGACGACACGAGAGAGCTCCCGCGAACGTGCACGACCGACGCGGACTGCGTGTTGATCAACCCGTCGCTTTCGTGCGCCACGATGTGCAGCGTCGCAGTGAGCGCCACGGCGGGCGACGCGTATCGCCAGAAGCGCCAGGAATACGGAGCGCAGTGCCCGGCGTGCAAAGCGACGTACGAGTGTGCAGCGTCGGTTCCGGAAGTCGCGCGCTGCCGCAATGGATTCTGTCGTGGCGAATTGGCTGATGGCGGTTAGCTTCGCGGCCTCATGACGCTCGCAGCCAACATCGTCTCCGGCGTAGTCGCAGCGCTGCACCTCTACTTCCTGACGCTCGAGATGTTTCTCTGGGAGAAGCCGCTCGGTCTGAAGACCTTCGGCAACACGCCAGAGAAGGCGGCGTTGAGCGCGGTGCTGGCGAAGAACCAGGGCCTGTACAACGGGTTCCTCAGTGCGGGTTTGATCTGGTCACTCGTTCACCCGGACGCGAGCGTGGCGATTCAGATCCAGCGGTTCTTCCTCGGCTGCGTGATCGTCGCCGGCGTCTACGGAGCGGCCACCGTGAGCAAGCGCATCCTCTTCGTGCAGGCCGTCCCGGCAATCCTCGGAGTCGCGCTCGGCTTCCTCTGAGGGTCAGTCGACTCGGTTCGTCACGCCTCGAGCGCCGCGACGAAGCCGGGGCACGCGGAGAGTTGCTCCACAAACTCCGCCCACGACTTGCCGACCGCGCGGACGGCGGCGGCTGGAAACACTGAAGCGAGTTCTTCGTTGCGTCGATCAGCGACGCAGTCGGCGAGGAACTTCTTCGGCATGTCGACTTCATCGAGAAGCGCTCGATCGGCCCACGCGTCAATCGCTGCGACGTGATCGGAGTTGGTGTGGCTCGCAAGGCACATTGCCTTCACGGCTTCATGTGACTGAAAGAGCCACGACTCGATGCTGTAGCAAGGGTGGATTGGCACGAGCCGTCGCACGCGCTCCTCGGCTTCGGTACGAGCAATCGGTTCGGCCTTCCGTCGCTGGTGCTCGAGCGCGGGTGCGCCTCCAGTGAGGACTGCGATCACTCCTTCGCGAATCATCTGCTGGAACTTGCTCCGATTCTCACTCGACGCTCGGCTGGCCCAGGTGCGATCGGAATCGACGTGGAAGAAGACGAAGTGACCTTGCGTGAGTTCGTTCGCGATGAGGCCGAGGAGCCGGATCCGTTCGGGAGCTCGCTTGTCCTTCCAAGCGTTCGCGCGGACGGCGGTGCTCGCTCGTTCGTTGTCTGGAAGTGGGCGCAGTTCCAACTTGCGCGAGTCGAGCGCCGGAACGAGCAGAGCCGCTCCATCTCGAATCAACTTGCGGACGACTGGGACTCCCTGCTTCCCGGAGTCCTCACTCAGAACCAGAACCGTCGCCGCCATTCACCAGAAGCCCTTCGTGATCAGAATGTCTGAGACGCGCTGGATTCCAGTCTCGTAGGCAGCGAAGAACTCTTCAGCTTCGCTTTGTGTCGGATTTCGCCAGCGCAACGACGTGCCCGTGTCGCTCACGACCCGCTCGCACAGAATGAAGCCAGTGCGAACGTCTTCAGCCGAGTCAAACTCCAGATAGTCGAGGAGTAGCGGGTTCTGGCTTGTCAGGAACGCCTGCCGAGTGCCGATCTCTTCGAGGCACGCACGGATCCACTCGTGGTGGAGTCCGTTGACTAGCTCATCGACGATCATGATTTCTGGACAAGCGTCACTCATCGCGAAGAACGAGAGAAGGCGCTTTTCGCCATAGCTCAAGCTGTCTTGCGACAGTTCGTCGCCCCTGCCAGTGAACCAGACACGGAAGTTGCGAGCGGTCGACTCGCGCACTCCGCTCGATGTCTTCAACTCGTAGTCGAACCTGACGTGGCCACCAAGGTAGCCCATCGTTCGCGCGCACCGACGGACGAACTGCGGATCCAGTCGACCCGAGTCGGAAGTCGCCGAGTTCAGAACACCGTCGCGGAGTTCTCTCGGCGTCGCGTCGATACTTGTTCTCCACTCGTCGCCATTTCGCCGCGTGAGCGTCAGTTCTCGCAGACGCGATAGGTTTTCGAGCGACTCATCGAGTCTCCAGCAGTCAGTGAATGCGACGCGGAGGAGCTCTTCTCCAAAAGCACTGTTCGTTTCAAAGAGCTTTCGAACGACCCCGGTCACGCCGCTGAACTCTGCGGGTTGCGGATCCGTCAATTCGTTGAACCGCACGATCACTCCATCGTGCACCTCAGCGAGCACATGCTGTCCCGAGTCCGAGAAGTGCACGATATCGCGGTAGCTCATCCGACCCGTGGGATGCGGCTTCCCGCCTGGAAACATCATGATCTCGCTCGCGAAGAACTCACGCTCAAACTCGGCGCCGGCGTCAGTCATCCGATAGCGGAGATGTGTTCGTTCCTCATGGGTCTCGGAATCACCGCAAAGAACGCGTGAGAGAGTCTCAAGAAAAGTCGTTTTCCCGGCTGCGTTCCGGCCGAGAACGACGTTGACCCCGCGCCGGAACTGGAGCTTCGTAGGCTCGACGTTCCGGAACTCCCGGATCTCGAGTTCGCGCAGGTATTTCATGCTGCGACCGGAACACACGACCGCAAGCGTCGCAACTTCGCCGCTCTTTCACCGCTCAGTCGAGCGTCAGAACTTCCCACCGAATCGTTCGCGTGCTCGTCGTCTCGACCTTCACGTCGTTGAGTTGAGCGTTGCCGGTCGCGCTGATGCGCACGCGCTTCGTGCCGCGCGTATCGATGAGTGAGCACTTCGCGCACGTCTTCAGCTCAGCCTCATTCGCCGCCGTCGCGATCGCTCCGGGATTTCCTTCATCGCTCGCGAGCCGCGTCACTTTGAACGTCGAGCCATCAGCGAGCGTGAACGACGCCACGCCAGCGGGACCGACCACGGCGATGACGTCGAGCACTCCGGCGCGCGAGGCCTCGGTCACCACGCCCGGAACCGTCGCCGGCGCCAGCGTCTGCACCTCGGCATCGAGCAGCGGCACCAACGTGTTCTCGACGAGGAACAGCGGCAGTCGCTCGAGCGGAGCAGACACATCGACGTACGCACCACCGACGTGAACCGTTCGCTCCGTCCACTCGACGAACCGCTGGCCCGGCGGCAGCCACACGTGCCGCATCGTCTGGCCGCGACGAACCACCGGCGCCGAATAGAGCGCCGGCCCGAGGAAGAACTCGAACTCCACCTTCCACGCGTCGGGGTTCTGCGGGTGCAGCAACACCGGGTGAATCGTCATCGGCCGACCCTTCGCGTGCGCGTCCAACGCCAGCGCCCTCAAATACGGAGCGAGCCGCGTGTGCAGCCCCGCCATCTCCCGCCAGATGTCTTGCGATTGCTGGTCGTCCCAGATCTTCGCCTTCGTCTTCCCGCCGCCGACCGGGTTCGAGCACGCGTCCTCGTCGTGCATCATCGGAGACAGCGCGCTCATCTCGTACCAGCGCACCAGCATCTCCTTGTCGTTCGGCGCGTCGGTGAGGCACTTGTAGCCGCCGATGTCGGTGCTCCAGTACGGCACCGCGACCATTCCGAGGTTCAGCCCGCCGCGCAGCACCGCCGGCAGCCCTTCGGTCTCGTCGAACGTCGCCTCGGGGTCACCGCCCCAGTCTTCGAGCACCCACGCCTGCGAGCCCGTGTAGCCGGAACGAGAGAAGACGTGCGCGTCGTGACCGGCGATCGCTCCGATCATCGCCTTCGTCGAGAGCACCGGGAAATCGTTGTGCACCTCGAGCCCCGTGCGGCCATCGGCGAAGCGCGACGTGCGCCCCACGTACTCGCCGAAGTCGTGCATCCACCCGTCGTAACCAAGGTCGAACGACCGACCGAGCAGACCCTGGAACCACGTCACCGCCGCGGGGTTGGTGAGATCGATGGTGGAAATCGTCTGCGGCCCGCCGCTCAAGAAGAACGACGTCGCCGGCCCACCATCGGGTGACATCTCGAAGAAGTTGTTCGCCGCGCCGAACTGATAGTCGGGCGCCGAGTTCGGAGCCGACGCGCTGACGTACGGGTTGTTGTAGTCCATCACCTTGAAGCCGTTGGCGTGCAGCTCGGTGGTCCACGCCTGCAGCTGCGGCTCGATGCCCTTCTGCGAGAACGACGGCAGCGAGTGCATCGCGTCGTCGACGGTGGTGAGCGGCAGGTTGCGCGCGCGCATCTGCGCCCACTCGGGCAGACCGTCGACGATGGCTCCGCGGTTGATGCGGCGACGCGGGCCCCACGCCCACGCCGCAGGAATCGGTGGCCGCCCGGTGAGCTCGGTGTAGTCGTCGAGCACGTCGAGCGGTGAATCACGCACGAACACCACCAGGTCGAGCGATGCGCCCTCGACCGCAATCTTCAGCTCGGGAGCGGAAGAACCGAAGTGCACCTCGCTGCGCCGCGTGGTGTCGACCAGCACCGACGCGCCCTTCGTGCCGTGAAACAGCGGCACCGGGAAATACGTCATCGACGGCCCGTTGGGGTACGGGTTGGTCGCCGACAAGGGCGTGTTCTCTCCGCCGCCGAGGCCGCCTTCTTCGGGCCACGAGTAGAGCATCAGCCCGCGGTGATCGACCGACGCGGTGCGCTGGCCCATGCCGAAGAAGTGGTCGTCGTCGGCCAGCTCGAACGCCAGCGCGCTCTTGTTGAACACCCGCGTGTCGTCGATCGACTGCGAGGTGCGAACCTTCGTGCCCTCGACGCTCACCGTGAAGTCGACGTTCTTGCCGTCCTTGGTGAAGCGCAGCGCCGCTCCGGCGAAGCTGGCCGTGACGAGCGTGGCGTCGGTGAACTCGGTCCACTCGCGCTCGCGCGACTTGAAGCCGTCCCAGCCGGGCACCAGCTGCGCCTCGACCTGACCATCGTCACGCGTGAAGCGCGGCCCGCCGGTGCTCTTCAACCGCACGCGGCCGTCACTGCCAGTGATGGTCATCGAGAACGGCCGGCTCTCGACTTTGACGCTGAAGCCCTCGCCCTGGAGCACCACACTGGTCGGCGGCGGCTTGGGCGGGCAGGCGAGCAGCGCGAGGCAGGGGAGCACGAGACGAAGGCGCGTCATGTGCGGCTGTCTACGCGAAAAAAAGCCCCTCGGCCGAACCAGCTCGGCCGAGGGGCGGAATGACGAAACGAGAGCGCTTACTGGAGCGCCGACAGCAGGAACGTCCACGGCTCGCTGCCGGTGACGCCGTCATCGACCGTCATGAAGAGACGGTTGGCGACGGGGAACGCGAAGCTGATGTTCGGCGTGCGCGCTCCAGCGGCGAAGTTGTAGAACAGCGCCGTTCCGCCCGACGTGCCATCGGTGAGCCAGAGCTCGAAGCCGGTGGTGGAGTCGCTGGCGATGACCATGACCTTCGTGGTGCCGGCGACCTTCGCGACGGCGATGGTACCGGTCCAGTCGGCCAACCACAGGTCGCGCACCATCGTCGTGCCCGCGTTGGTGCCGTCGCTGCGCCACAGTTCCTGACCGAGCATGCCGTCGTCGGCCACGAAGAGCAGCGTGCCGCCGCTGTCGACCAGGAAGGCCGGGTTCGACGACTCCATGCCGTTGGCGCGGATGTCCTTCACGAGCAGCGTGTCGGCGGTGTTGCCCTGGGTCTTCCAGAGCTCCAGGCCGTTGGCGGCGGTGGTGGCCGTGAAGAAGAGCGTCGAGCCGGAGATGGTGAACTGCGTGGGGTTGGAGCTGGCCGCGGTGGGGTTGATGTCCTTCACGAGACCCGTACCGCCCGGCGTGCCGTCAGACTTCCAGAGCTCGACGCCGTTCATGCCGTCGTCGGCCGTGAAGTAGAGCGCTCCGCCGAAGACGAGCAGCTGCGTCGGGTTGCTGTTCGCGCCGGCCGGGTTGATGTTGCGCACCTGCGTGGTGCCGGCCCCCGTGCCGTCGGTCTTCCACAGCTCGGTGCCCGTCGCGGCGTCGGTCGCCGTGAAGTAGATCGCGCCGTTGAAGAGCACGAACTGCGTCGGGTTGGAGTCGGTGGTGCCCATGTAGATGTCCTTCACGCGCACGGTGCCCATGTCGGTGCCGTCCGACTTCCAGAGCTCGTTGCCGCCCGTCGAGTCCTTCGCGACGAAGAGCAGCGTGCCGTTGAAGTCGGTGAGCAGCGTGGGAGTCGAGGACGCCGCGCCCGCGAAGATGTCCTTCACGCGAACGGTGCCCGCCGTGGTGCCGTCGGTCTTCCACAGCTCGATGCCGCTCGTACCGTCATCGGCGACGAAGAAGATGGTGGTGCCGACCTTGATGATGCTGTTCGGCGACGAGCTCGGGCCCGTCGGGCGAATGTCCTTCAGCATCGTGGTGCCGGCCGCCGTGCCGTCAGACGTCCACAGCTCGGTGCCGTTCGTGGCGTCAGTCGCCGCGAAGTAGAGCTTGCCGTCGATGACCGTCAGGTAGTTCGGGTTCGAGTCGGCCGCGCCCGAGTAGATGTCCTTGAAGAGCGTGGTGCCGGCGGTGGTGCCGTCGGTGGTCCACAGCTCGCGGTTCGTCGTCGCACCCATCGGCGAGTCACCCGCGGCGAAGAAGACCTTGCCCGCGAACGAGACGTAGTTGCCCGGGTTCGAGCCCTTGCGCGCGCTGTTGATGTTGGTGATGAGCGACGTGACGCCCGCGGTCGAGTTCCACAGCTCGATGCCGTTGGTGCCGTCTTCAGCCGCGAAGATGAGCGTGCCAGCGAGGTTGACGATGTTGGAGATCGCCGAGCTCGAGGGAACCGTCGGCGGCATCGGGTTGCCGAGGAGCACGTCCTTCAAGAGGCGCGTGTTGGCAGCGGTGCCATCGCTTTCCCACAGCTCGATGCCGTGGCTGTTGTCGTCGGCGACGAAGGCGACCTTGCCGTTGAACGACACCAGGAGGCTCGGGTTGGAAGAAGCGGCGGCGTTGATGTTCTTCACCAGCACGGTGCCGGCGTTGGTGCCGTCGCTGACCCACAGCTCACGGTCAGCCGCGGTGAGCGCCGAGAAGTAGATGATGTTGTTCACCGCCGTGAGGGTCTGCGGCGTGCCGCCGGTGGCGCCGGCGATGATGTCCTTCACGATGACCGTGCTGGCCGCGGTGCCCGTGGTCTTGAAGAGCTCATTGCCTTCCGCCGCCGTCGAGCAGGTGAAGAACACGTTCGGGCCCGCACCCTCGAACTCGACGTTGTCGGGTGCGAGCAGGTTGGAGTTCGACAGACCGGTCTTGATGGTCACCGTGCCGGCGAGCGTGCCGTCGCTCACGTAGATGGCGCGCTGCGAGACCGTGAGGCCGTTGACGACGCCGAACGCGAAGTAGGCCTTGCCGTTGAACGAGTAGAAGTTGGTGGTGGTGTACGAGTCACCGGCGAGGAGCGCCGGGCCGGTCTTGCCGACCGCGCGCGTGCCCGCGACCGTGCCATCGCTGAACCACAGCGGAATGGTGGTGGTGCCCGTCGTCGCGCCCGCGCGGAACACGACGTTGCCGTTCACCTCGACGATGTTGCTCGGCGCGATCGCCGGGAGCGAGATGGTGCCGCCCGCGGTGCCGTCGGTCACGAAGAGGTGGGTCATGGTGTCGACCGGGTCACGGGCGCTGAAGAAGAGCTTGTTGCCGACCGCGACGAGGTTGGCGGGGCTCGAGCTGCCGGTGCCGGTGAAGAGGTCGATGACCATCGACGTGCCGGCCGCGGTGCCGTCGGTCTTCCACAGCTCGTTGCCGTGCAGACCGTCGTTGAGCGCGAAGTACAACGTGCCGTTGACGTAGGTGAGGTTGCGGAAGGCGCCCGCCGAGAGCACGTTGCTGAAGCGGCTGTTCACCTTGGTGGTGCCGGCGGCCGTGCCGTCGGTCTTCCAGATGCCCGCGCCTTCGATGTCGTGCGTGGCGACGAAGTACATCGACGTCGCGACGCCCGGAGCGCCCGCGAGGGTGAACTGCGTGGGAGAAGAGGAAGCGATCGGGTCTTCACCGAGCGCGATGTCGCGCAGCAGCGAAGGCGTGCAGCCCGCGCCAGCGCAGGGGCCCGAGCCACCGCCCGTGCCGCCGCCCGTCGTGCCGCCACCACCGCCGGTCGTGCCGCCGCCACCGCCGGTCGTGCCGCCGCCACCGCCGGTCGTGCCGCCGCCACCGCCGGTCGTGCCGCCGCCACCGCCGGTCGTGCCGCCACCACCGCCCATGGGATCACCGCCGCCGGTCGCGCCACCGCCGGTCGCTCCGCCGCCGCCGGTCGTACCGCCACCGCCGCCCGTCGTGCCGCCGCCGCCGCCGGTCGTGCCGCCGCCAGTCGTGCCGCCGCCGGTCGTGCCGCCTCCGGTCGTGCCGCCACCAGTGATACCGCCACCGCCAGTACCGCCATCGGTACCTGTCATGGGCGAACACCCAAGTGCGAACGTCAGAGATACAAGCGACACGACCAGACGTGAAAGTTTCAAGCAGCTCCCCTTTTTGGTTTTTGAAATCGCGGCCCAGAGAATCGGTGCGACGCGGCGCGAAACCATAGCAAGGCTTTTGCGGGAGTCACCGATCGAAGGAACGGCGCGCAAAGCCCACACTGTCGCACTCGCAACAGGTCGGTGATGACCCGTGCTTCTGAGGCTCGCCCCAGGTCGAGCCTCAGAACAACCTTGGGGAAAATCAGGGGAGGAACAGCCACGTTTGCCCCACTCCGGAGAGCACGACTTGCTGTGCGGCGGGGTCCCACGTGGCGCTCTGCATGGTGAAGCCGCTGGTGCCTGGAGACACGGCGGGCGTGCGCCGAGACCAGCCGGTGCTCGCCGTGAATTCCCAGGTGTCGATCACGCTGAAGCTCGGCGAGTTGATGCCGAGCACCACGTGGCGCGAGGGATCATCGGCCATCGTTCGCAGATACGCCGGCGCGGTCGGAGGAGCGGGCTGCGTCGACTGCGTCCACGCTCCGTCCCACCACCACGCTTGAATCTGCAGCTGGCCGAGTTGATTGCCGAGCAACAACAGTCGCGCGCTGGTGGAGTCCCAGATCATCGGAGCGGCGTAGAGCGCGGGAGGCACCGCGACGCTCGAGCGCTGCTGCCAATCGACGCCGTCCCATTCCCATTGATCAGTCAGCGCCGCGCCGCCGAACGGGTGACCGCCGAACAGCAACGTGCGCTTCCGAACCGGGTCGTACGCGAGCGCGGCGTCTTCCCGGGCTGAGGGGTGATGCGCGCTGACGCGCTGGGCCCACGTGGTGCCGTCGAATTCCCAGGTCTCGGTGCCGCCGACGAGCACCACGCGATCTCGCTGCGAGTCGTACGCGACGCTGAACTTCGCTCGCGCGGGCGGAGGGTTGTTCGCGGCGACCTTCGACCAGCCGACGCGATCCCACTTCCAGAGTGTGATGTTCGGCGGCTGATCAATCTGAAAACCGAGCACGCGCGCGCGAACGGTGTCGGTCACGAGCGCCACGAGCTGAGGGCTCGTGTCCTGTGTGAGCTGCAGCCAGTGCGTGCCGTCCCACGTCCAGGTGGTGACGCCGTCGAAGAGCACGAGCTGGTGGCGCGCGGTGTCGAACACCATGGGTGACTCGCCGCCGATGGGCTCCGGGCCGTTGGGAGGCAGCTCGCGCCAGGTCGCTCCGTCGAAGGTGAAGGTCTTCGCGGTGCCCTTCATCACCAGCTCGCGGCGATCAGCGTCCCACGCGGGAGCGGCTTGATACGTATTCCACTGCGCGACGCTGCTCGCGGCGGCCGAGCGATCGACCCAATCGGTGCCGTCCCATTCCCACACCGCGTTGTCGAACTGCGCGACGGGCGAGTTGGCTGACGTGCCGACCAGCACGATGCGTTGGCGCGTGCCGTCCCACACCAGCGTGCCGGCGCCGTAATAGATGACTGGCACCGTGGCGGGCATTCGCTGGCGCCACGACGATCCGTTCCATTCCCACGTTTCGATCGGCTCCTGACGGCCGAGGCGAAAGAAGACGACCACCGTCACGCGATGCGCCGGGTCGTACGCGACGCCGACGCTCTGGTAGTTCGGATCTCCGTGCGTCGAGGGGCTGATGCTCGGGCCCGCGCGCACCACCCAGGTGATGCCGTCCCATTCCCAGAGTTCGCTGGTGTGGTTGAGGTTCGGCACCACGAGCACGGTGCGGCTGCGCGAGACATCGAACGCCATCTGCGGGCGGTAGCTCGGCGGAGGCGACGCGGCCGGCGTGCGGATTTCCCAGAGGTGCCCGTTCCATTCCCACGTCTCGGGCGTGTGGCCCCACGAGGTGTAGCCGCCGAAGAGCACCACGCGTTCTCGCGTAGCGTCCCACGCCAGCGCGTGGTGGCTGCGCGCCGAGAGCGTGCCCGGCACCCAGGTGTTCACGCAGCGCCCTTCGTTGGGTCTGGGCCGCGTGACGCATTGACCGGTGATGCAGACGTCGACCGTGTTCGCGCGGCAGTCATCGGCGCCGCACAGCGTGCCGTCGGGCGCTTCGACCGTGATGCAGCCGGTGTTCGCGTCGCACGCGGGCGCGGTGCACGGGCCGGCGCTCGGGCACTGAAGAGGTACGTGAATGCAGCCGCTCGCTCCGCAGGCGTCGGTGGTGCACGCGTCGGAGTCACTGCACGCGTTGACCACTCCCTCGCACGTTCCCGCGTGGCAGGTGCCGGTGACGCAGAAATCGCTGCACGTCGTGCCGTCGGTCTTCGCGGTGCTCACGCATTTGCCGCGCTGAAGATCGAACGTGCCATCGCTGCACGCGGTGGACGGGCAGGGCGGAACGGCGCGCGCTTCGATGCTCACGTCGACGGCTTGCGTGCCGATGTGCAGCGTCGCGGTGGTGGTGCCGATGGTCGTCGGGATGGCGGAGATGATCAGCGTGGCGCTCTCTGCGGGAGCCAGGGTCAGCGTGCTGGCGGATGCGCTGAAGGGTTCGTCGATCAACACAGCGGCGGTTTCTTTCGTGCCGCCGAGGTTGTCGATGGTGAGTGAGGCTTCGCTGTGTTGACCGACGAAGACCGAGGGGAGCGTGAGCGGCGTCGGCGCCAGCACCCAATTTGCCGCCTCGGGGTGCGTCAGCGGTGGATCGCAGCGGCAGGCGCTGAGGCTTGCGACGAGGGCGAGAATCCACGGGCGCACGGAGCGGCCACCTTACCGGAGACTTGTCGGAGTCGACTGATAGGGTCCTCGTCGACGTATGCGACGCCTCGCGCACCTTTCCGACCTCCATTACGGCGCTGATCCCGAGACCCAACCGAAGCTGTACGAGGGGCTCCTCGACGTCTTCGCGGGCAGAGATGTCGACGCACTCCTCTTTACTGGTGACGTCTTCGACACCAACGAGCCCCGCGCCGGCATGGTCGACGGCTTCATGCGGCTGCACGCGGGCCTCGAGGAAAAGCTCGGCGCTGAGAAGCCGACCATCATTCTCCCGGGCAACCACGATCGCCGCGCCGAGGGCGTGTTCGCGCCGTATCGCGAAGACCTCTTCGACGAGCTGCGCCGCAAGTTCGCTTCTCGACCCGACGTGCGGGTGATGGGCGGTTCGACTCCGTTTCTCGCGCAGCGCGTGACGTGGCCCGACTTCCCTGCCGACATCGTCACCTACGACTCGACGTGGTTGCCCGAAGGCATCGCGTCGGCCGGCGGCATCATCAGGCAGGAAGACTTGATTCAGGTCGGCAGCGAGCTCGCGCTGGGTGACACCGATCGCCCGCTGCTCTTCTTGCTCCACCACCACTTGATTCCTACGCCGGTCACCGACACCAGCGTCATCGACACCAAGGGCCGGCCGCCGCTGCAGAAGTTCCTCGTCGGCAAGGTGTTGCCGTGGCTGGTGAGCAACGGAGATCGCGAAGAGCTGACGATGACCGCGCTCGGTGCGGGCTCGGCGCTCACCACGCTGCAGACGCTGGGGCGCGCGGTGTTCGTGCTCCATGGCCACAAACATTATGCAACCGCGCGGTTGCTCAAAGGCATCGCCGACGACGCTGATCTGCTCATCACCTCGGCGGGTTCGTGCGGCCTTCCGCAAGATTGGATCGATGGCGACTACGACGAGGCTCCGAAGCTGTGGCCGTCGGTGAACTTCATCGAGCTCGACGGCGGCGAAGTGCAGGTGACCAGTCAGGCGTGGAGTCCGTGGAACCCGTCGCGTCACAGCTCGGAGCGGAGGTTGGTGCGGGCGAAACGCAACGGCGTGCACTGGGAACTGCTCGAGCCGACCGCGGTGAAGCCGGTGTTCGAGCCGGTGCTGAAGTTGAACGAGGCGCGCGTGAAGCTCGCGCTGTGCTCTTCGATGCTGGGTCGCATCGACGTGCTGACCACGCGCACCTTGAGCTCGCACGACCACGCGGTGCTCGATGAATACTGGGAAGTCGTCGTGGGGCCGGAAGGCGCGAAGGTGGTCGACGTGCTGGTCGACGGCCACCCGCGACGAGACCACCTGTGCCCGGCCAAGGTGAAGGTCGCGCGCAATGGAACCACCAGTTATCGAACCGAAGGCGGAGCGTTCCTCACCGTCACCGATGCCGACGGGCGCGCGTTCGACTCGGTCGACCTGCTGAACCGCAGCCGCAGCGACCTCGCGCGGTTGGAGGTCGACATCGGCCCGGTGAAGACGCTGCCGTTCGCGTCCGTGACCAACCTCACGACGGGTCGGGAGCGGCCGTGGCCCTTCGAGCGAAAGGGCGACGTCATCACCGTGATGTACAAGAATTGTCCCGCGCGAACGATGTTGAGGCTCTACTGGCCGCTCGCGAGGTGAGGTGACGTGCTCCGGCGGTTGCTCGGCATCGACTCAGCTGGTTGGGGCGCGGCGGCCGGCACGCTGCTGCTGCTCGGCTTCGGGCTGTTCTCGCTCTTCGTGAGCATCGCCAATCTGCGCGAGGCGGCGCGCATCGCTCCGGAGAAGCGCACCTGTGCGTCGTGGCTCAATGATCCGTCCGGCCCGCGCTGGGTCGAATTGAGCGGCTGCAAGCTCGACCTCGCCTCGGCCGCGTCGCGCAAGTGGAAGGGCTGGCTCTCGGTGCGCGATGGCGGCGTGACGGGTGCGAAGTATCTCGAGCTCTTCATTCCCATCGTCGCTGATCAGCCGATTGATCCTCCGGTGGCGGTGCTCGCGACCCAGAACACCGAGCTGCTCGCGCTGGTCGACGGCATCGACGCCATTCCTCCCGAGGAAGTCGAGGCGTACCTCGACGCGCACGGCGCGGCGTTTCGTGCGGCGCTCGAGCCCGAGAAGCTGACGGGCTACGTCGAGCCGGTGAAGAGCCTGGCTTCGCGCACCGCGCTGACGTCCATCACCGCGGAGAACGCGGTGGTGCTCGAGCAAGACAAGCAGCCGCCGCGCGCGAACGCGTTGTTCGGCGTGGTGGTCGGGCTGTTCTGCATCGCGATGGCAGTGCGCACCATGGGGCGGCGGTATCTGGTGGAGAGGGACAACACGCTCTGACCCCACGAGGTCGAAGTGAACTGGCTCGCTGTCATCGTCTTCGCCTTCCTCGGCATCGCGCTCGCGCGCTGGTTCCGCGAGAACGAGCGGAAGCGCGTGAAGAACGGCGACTGGAGCCGCGCCACGGCGATGGAGGTCGCCACCGTGCTGTGGCGCGAATACTTCCGCGGTGTCGTCGAGCCTGAGTTGCTCCATCGCGCGACGAAGTTGCCGCCTCCGCGTTTCTTTCGCGGCCTCGTCATCAACCAGCTCATCAACCTCGATGTCGCCGCGGGGCGGTACCGCGAAGCGCTCGAGTGGCGCGGGCGGTGGAACTGGAAGAAGCGGCGCTTCGGTTTCGACGACGACGTGCTGCGGTTGAACGAGGCCGAGGCGTTGGCGTGCCTGGGGCGGCTCGACGAAGCGCTCTCGTGGGCGCCGGCTGATGCGAGCCGCAGTGGCTATTCGCTGCTCATCGCCGGGCTCGCCGCGCATCGCGCGTGGGTGCTCGCGGAGCTGGGGCGGGTCGACGAGGCGCGGCGCGAGCTGACGGCGTGGGCTCCGTGGGCGGGCGCGCTCGCGGTGTACGAAGCGGAGTGGCACCTGTCGTCGTTCGCCGTCGAGCTCGCCGCGAAGAACTTCGACGCGGCGGAGGCGGCGCTGGTGTCGGCCGAGCGCATCGCGCAGCGCGAGTCGTCGAAGCGCAACGTGCATTTCTCGCGCGGCCGGTTGTTCTGTGCGCGTGGAGCTTTCGCTGAAGCGCTGCCGCACTTCGAGCGAGGAGCGGCTTCGGCGTACCGGTGGCAAGGCGGAGCGGCGCTGCTCGACTGGGGCGATGCGCTGCAGCAGCTCGGCCGCGTCGGCGAGGCACGCGAGGCGTGGCAGCGATGTGTCGAGCGCGACGGTCAGTCTCCGCACGCGGCGACGGCGCGCGACCGGTTGCAGCAGTTCGTGGCATGAAGGCGCATGCGCTTTCTCGTGATGCACAAGTTGGGGCCCGCCGAGCCTGCGACGTTCGCTCCGCCGCCCGCTGAGCTCATCAAGAACATGGGTTCGCTGGTCGGCGAGGTCATGAAGAAGGGCGCGATGGAGAACGGCGCCGGCTTGAACCCGAAATTTCCGCGCACGCGACTCACCTCGCGCGGAGAGCAGATTCTCGAGGAGCACGGCCCGCTGCTCGGCACCAACGAGCTGCTCGCGCATGTCGCGATGGTGAAGGTGAACTCGAAGTCGGAAGCCATCGACATCGGTCGCCGGTACGTGAAGGCCGTCGGTGCTGACGTCACGTTGGAGATCGGCCGCGTGACGGAGCCGTGGGACATCGGCATGGCGCCCGCTCCGACGACGAGCGTGCCGGAGAGCTACTTGCTGCTGCACATGGCCGACGCGCGGAGTGAGGCGGGTACGGCTCCGAGTGCGGACGAGGCGGCGCGGGTCGGTGCGTTGATGGCGGACCTGAGCGCGAAGAAGACGCTCACCATGCCGCTCGAGCACGTGCGGCCGAGTCGCGAGGGACGGCGGCTCAAGTTCAAGGCGGGGAAGCGCTTGTCGGTGTCAGACGGCCCGTTCGCGGAGACCAAGGAGCTGATCAGCGGGTTCTGTCTGCTCAACCTGCCGTCGCTCGATGAGGTGCTCTCGTTTGCGACTCGGTACGGCGAGATTCTCGGAGATCTCGAGGTCGACGTGCTCGGTGTGAACGAGCGCTGAAGTCGTCACGCGGTCCCCTCTCCCGCGAGGGAGAGGGTCGGGGTGAGGGTGGACCGTTCGTCACTTGCCGCCCTCGGCAGAGCACTTGCCGCTCGCCGCAGCACACTTGCCGGGCTCGGGGGCGCTCGTGCGGCGGAAGCACTCTTGCCGATCGCAGTGCCTCTCTTGCTGCTCTCGGTAAGACTCTCGCTGCGCTCCGGCTGACTCTGACCCTCACCCCAACCCTCTCCCTCGCGGGAGAGGGGGACAGATCAGCGGTGCTTTCTCCTCTCCCCCTCCCTGCAACTGCATGAGACCGCTCGAGAATTCACGAATGTCGATCGCGCCACGGTCCATTCGACGAGTGAATGAGACGCACTTTCGCGTCGCATTTCGAACTTCGAGAAAGAGAGACCACCATGCGCTGCCTCGTGATGCACAAGCAGGGAACCGTTGAGCCTGAGACCTGGTCGCCGCCGACGCCGGAATTGATGAACGCGATGGGCGCGCTGGTCGGCGAGCTGTTGCAGAAGAAAGCGATGGAGAACGGTGCGGGCCTGAACCCGAAATTTCCGCGCACGCGCATCACGTCGCAGGGCGGCACGGTGGTCGAGCGTCACGGCCCGCTGACGGGAACGAACGAGCTGCTCGCGCACGTCGCGATGTTCGAGGTCGAGAACAAGGCCGCAGCCATCGACCTCGGCAAGCGCTACGCGAAGGCCGTCGGCGGCGACGTCACGCTCGAGCTGGGTCGCGTCACCGAAGCGTGGGACCTGGGGCACGCTCCGATGCCGACGGGGCCGGTGCCCGAGAAGTACCTGCTGCTGCACATGGCCGACGCCGCGAGCGAAGCCGGCATCGCGTTCACGAGCGATCAATCGGCGCGCGTTCGCTCAGTGCTCGACAGCACGAAGGTGTTGATGCCGCTCGAGCACGTGCGGCCGAGCAAGGAAGGCCGCCGCCTCAAGTTCAAGAGCGGCAGGCGCGTGTCGGCGTTCGACGGCCCGTTCGCCGAGAGCAAGGAGCTGATCAGCGGCTTCTGTCTGATCAACCTCCCGAGCTTCGAGGACTGCGTGGCGATGGGTGAGCGGTACGGAGCGATTCTCGCGGAGCTCGAGGTCGACGTGCTCCCGCTGTCGCCTGCTTGAGGAACGCGATGAGGTCGGCGCGGTCGAGCGGGTCGTTCGCGAGCTGCACGACCATCTTGTTGCCGGGCACCAGCGCGTTGGGGTTCGCCAACCACTGCTCGAGCGTCTTCTCGTTCCACACCAGGTTCGAGGCGCGCAACGCATCGGAGTAGTCGAACCCCGGCTGCGTGCCCGCGCGCCGGCCCCACAGCCCGGCGTGACTGGGGCCGGCGCCGTTCTCTGCGAGTGAATGACAGGCTCCGCAGCGCGCGACGTAGAGCGACTCACCCCGCTTGGCATCTGCTCCGAGCGCGAGCGCGAGCAACAGCCACGTCACCCGCCGAACGAGAGGCCCGCCTTGGGGAGCGCCTCGTTCAACGCCGACGTCAGCGCGGTGTAGTGCATCACTTCGTCGGCGAGCAGCTTCGACGCCACGGTCGAGAGCGAACGGTCGGCGAAGCTCGGCATCACACCGATGTACGCGTTGACTGCTCCGAGCTCGAGGCGCTGCGCGAGGCGGAGCACGTCTTCAGCGGTCTTGATGCTGGCCACCGCGAGCTTGGTGGACTTCTTGTATTCGTCGGCCGACTTCGCCTCGACGGGCTTGCCGCCGAGCTTCTTGATGGCGCCGATCTGCGCGTCGCGGTGCGTCTTGTGGTGGCTCTGGAAGAGCACGGCGGTGTCGAGCACGCCTCCCTTGAGCAGGCCTGATTCCGCTCCGATTTGGTACGCGGCGATGGCTTCGTGCTCGAGGCCGAGCGCGACGTTGAGGATGGCGAGGTCTCCTTCGGTCGGGCTTCCGGCGGCGAACGCGAGCTTCGTGCCTCCCAGAAATCCAACGGCGGCCGCGGAGAGCGTGGCGCGCGTGATGAGCGTACGGCGGGCGATGACGGTCATGGCGAAGCTCCTGGTGCTGCGAGTTCACCGCTTGAGAGTCGTCTCGCGTGAAACCGTTACGGGCTAGCTTTCGCCGCTCATGAGTGAGCGGGAGACGCGAGGGCAGCGCCTCGTGGCGGTGGCGTTGGTCTCGGGAGCGGTGCTCCTCTACGAGATCGCCATCACTCGAATTCTGAGTGTGGTGCTCTGGTACCACTTCGCATTTCTCGCGATGTCGCTGGCGATGATGGGGCTGAGCGCTCCGGGCATCTGGTTCTCGCTGCGAAAGCCGAAGGGCGACTCGATTCTCAACGCGTTGCTGCTCGGAGCCCTCGCCGTTCCGAGCTCGGTGGTGGCGTTGTTTCGCGGCACCGAGTTGCTCCCGCGCGCCGAGACCGCGATGCCGGGCCTCAGCCTGCTGGTGCACCCCGAGATTCTGCTCGTGCTGGTGTGCGTGCTCGTGCCGCTGCTGTGCCTCGGCAGCGCGGTCTGTCTCATCTTGTTCGAAGCGCCGCCCGAGGAGCTGCCGACGCTCTACGGCACCGACCTGCTCGGAGCGACCGTCGCCGCCGCGCTCGTGGTGCCGTTGATGATTGCGGTTCCGACTCCGGTGCTCGTCGCTGGAGCGGGCCTGCTGCCGCTCGCCGCCGCCTTCGTGTTGAGCCCGCGCACGCGTCGCGCGACGGCGGTGCTGGCGGTGGCGTTGCTCTCGCTGCTCGCGTGGGGGAAACCGTTTCAGCTGCGCGTGTCGAAGTCGTACGTCGAGCCCGAGACGCGGCTCTACGAGCGGTGGACGCCGACGGCGCGCATCACGGTGTTCCCCGACATCTTCTGGAAATCGGAAGACACCGAGGGTTTCGGCTGGGGCATGGGCAGCAAGTACGTGCCGCAGACGGTCGAGCAGCTGTGGCTCGAGCAAGACGGTTCGGCCGGCACGCCCATCACGCGGCTCTCGTCGACTCCGGCGGCGCTCGAGCACTTGTTCTTCGACGTGACGAGCGCGGGCTACCAGCTGCGGCCACCGGCGAAAGTGTGTGTCATCGGAGCCGGCGGCGGCCGTGACGTCTTGAGCGCGCTCAAGTCGGGCGCGGCGAGCGTCGACGCGGTGGAGCTCAACTACGGCATCGTCGACGCGGTCTCGTCGCACTTCCGCGAATTTTCGGGCGACGTGTACCACTTCGCCGGAGTGACTCCGCACGTGAGCGAGGGGCGCGCGTTCCTCACGCAGTCGGCCGGCGGGTTCGATCTCATTCAGATTTCGCTCATCGACAGCTGGGCGGCGACGGCGGCGGGCGCGTTCTCGCTCTCCGAGAACTACCTCTACACGGTGGAAGCGCTGCGTCTGTATCTCGAGCGCACGTCGCCGCACGGACTGGTCTCCATCTCGCGGTGGATGGCTGGAAATCGGCAGCTCGAAGCCGCGCGACTCGCGGTGCTCGCGACAGAAGCGTTGCGTCAGCTCGGCGTCGCGAACCCGCAGGCACACCTCGCGGTGCTGCAAGCTGGAGGCGTCGGCACGTTCCTCATCTCGCGCGAGCCGTTTACCGCCGAGGAACTCGAGCGGCTGCGCGGCATCGCCGACGAGCGTGGCTTCACGGTCATCTGGCCGGTCGAAACGCCCGCGTCGATGGTGGCCAGCGTGCTGCGCGATGGCGTGAGCGCGGTCTCGATTCCCGGAGTGGACCTCTCACCGTCGACCGACGATCGCCCGTTCTTCTTTCAGACGCTCTCGCTCGTCAGCGCGCAGGACTCGCAGCTGCTCGCGAAGCTCTCGCACAACGAACGCTCGGTGGCGTTGCTGCGGCTGCTGGTGGGCGTGATGACGTTGCTGACGCTGGTGCTGTTTCTCGCGCCGCTGGCGCTCGCGCGCGTGCGCACGTCTCCGGGCGTGTGGAGAGGCAGCGTCTACTTCCTCGGCATCGGTCTGGGCTTCATGTTCATCGAGACCGCGTGGATGCAGCGCTTCGTGCTGTTCCTCGGGCACCCGAGCTACGCGACGACCGTGGTGTTGGCCGCGATTCTGTTCGGCAGTGGCATCGGTTCGCTGCTCGCGGGGCGCATCAGCGTCGACCCGAAGCGAGTTCTTCTCGTATTGCCGGTGGCGTTGCTGGTGCTGACCTGGCTGCACCCGAAGCTGTTCGCGCTCGGGCTGGGGTTGCCCATCGGCGTGCGGGTGGTGCTGTCGGTGCTCTTCCTCGCTCCGCCTGCGTTGTTGATGGGGTTCGCGTTCCCGCTCGGCATGCGCGCGTTCGCGACGTCGAATCGCACGTGGCTGTGGGCGATGAACGGAGCGGCGAGTGTGCTGTCGAGCGTGCTCAGCATCGCGGCGTCGATGACGCTCGGCTTCTCGGGCGCGGCGATGATTGGGGTGGCCTGCTACCTCGTCGCCTGGCTCACGTTTGTCACGAGTCGAAGCCCGTCACCTGCGTGAGCACCGCGTGCGTGATGCGGTCGCACCGCACGCCCATGAACGGGTAGAGCGCTCGCGCCTCGCCCTGAAACTGCGCGTCGAGTGAACGTTGCAGCGCCTGCCGCGCGCGGAAGAGACGAACGCGGACGGCTTCTTCACTGATGCCGAGCGACGCTCCGACCTCGGCGCTGCTGAAGCCCTCGACGTCGCGCATCACGAACACCACGCGCAGCGGACTCGGCAGCTCGTCGACGGTGCGCTCCAGCACCTTGCGCACTTCGAGCCGCTGCGTCTCTTCATCGGGCGCAGGAGGCGGCAGCCGCTCGTCTTCTGCTTCGTCGTATTCGGTCTGCTCGAGCACGCCGCGTCGCCGCGCGCGGCAGGCGTTCATCACGATGGTCGCGGCCCACGCGGCGAACACTCCGCGGCCGTTCCACTGCGCGAGCGCGGAGACGATCTGCACCCACGCCTGCTGCGTGACGTCTTCCGCTTCGTCGTCGTTGCCGAGCTGCGCGCGCGCGATGCGGTAGAGCTGCTGGTTGTGCCGGCGGATCAATCGCTCGAGCGACGAGCGAACACCCGCTCGGGCTTCGTCCACCAACACGGCGTCTTCTGAAGCGAGCTGCGGTTCCATGACACTCCCGATGCAGGAGCGAAAAGAACGTTACAGCTTGTAACCAGCGAACTTCTCCCGCAGCTGCCGCTTGAGGATCTTCCCCGTCGGGCCGATGGGCAGCGCGTCGATGAACTCGATCGCGTCGGGCAGCCACCACTTCACCAGCTTGCTCTCGAGGAATTCCTTGAGCTGCTCTTTGGTCACCGTCGCGTCCTTCTGCTTCACGACGATGAGCAGCGGGCGCTCACCCCAGCGCTCGTGCGGCACGCCGATGGCCGCGGCCTGCGCGACCTGCGGGTGCAGCATCGCCGCGTGCTCGACGTCGATCGACGACACCCACTCGCCGCCCGACTTGATGACGTCTTTCGAGCGATCGGTGATCTGCATGTACCCATCGGGATCGATGGTCGCGATGTCACCGGTGAAGAACCACCCGTCCTTGTGCTGCGACTGGTCCTTCACGTTGAAGTACTCGCTGGCCACCCACGAGCCCTTCGTCTGCAGATGCCCCGACGTCTTGCCGTCGTGCGGGAGCACCGCGCCGCTGTCGTCGACGAGCCGCAAGTCGACTCCGAAGATGGGGCGGCCCTGCTTGAGCTGCACCGCCATCTTCTGTTCCGCCGTCATGTTCGCGTGCTTCGGCATCAACACGCACGCGGTGCCGAGCGGAGAGAGCTCGGTCATGCCCCACGCGTGCAGCACGCGCGCGCCGTGCTCCTCGAACGCGGTGATCATCGACGGAGGACACGCCGAGCCACCGATGGTCACCTTCTTGAGCGACGACATCTTCTTGCCGGCCGCCTTCGCCGCGGCGAGCAGCCCGAGCCACACCGTCGGCACGCCGAGCGCGGAGTTCACGCCTTCGGCTTCGATCAACTCGAACAACGACTTTCCATCGAGCGCGGGGCCGGGCAGCACCAGCTTCGAGCCGACCATCGCCGCCGCGTACGGCACGCCCCACGCGTTGACGTGGAACATCGGCACCACCGGCAGCGTGACGTCTTGCCCGGAGATGGCCAGCGCATCGACCATCGCGATCGCGTAGCTGTGGAGGACGGTCGAGCGATGCGAATACAGCACGCCCTTCGGCAACCCGACCGTGCCTGACGTGTAGCAAAGCGAGCTCGCGGTGTTCTCATCGAGCGTCGGCCACGTGAACGTCTCGGCCATGCCGTTCAACGTCGACTCGTAGGCCTTCAGGTTCGGAATTCCTGATTCCGTCGGCAGATGCGCTTCGTCGGTGAGCGCGACCCAGTGCTTGATGGGCGTCGGCACGCTCGCGAGGTGCTTGGCGAGCGGCAAGAACGTGGTGTCGAAACACAACATGCTGTCACCCGCGTGATTCACGATGAACGCGAGCTGATCAGGCGGGAGGCGCGGGTTGATGGTGTGAAGCACCGCTCCGATGCCGCTCACCGCGAAGTACAGCTCGAGGTGCCGCTGCGTGTTCCACGCCAGCGTGGCCACGCGATCACCTTCCTTCAAACCCGCGGCGATGAGCGCGTTGGCGAGCTTCTTCACGCGCGTGGCGACGTGCCCCCAGGTGGTGCGAACGATGGGGCCTTCGACGGTGCGGGTGACGACCTCGACAGAGGAATGAAAGCGCGCCGCGAACTCCAGCTGCGAGGAGATCAACAGCGGTTGGTTCATCATCAAGCCGTGCATTCAGTGCCCCCGATGCGAGAATTGAGTGCGACGATCTAGCCCGAGCGGCCCTACCGCGAGGAGGAAACACGTGAGCGACGATTCCGACGAACCGAAGGGGCTGAGCCCACTGGCGATCATCGCGCTGGTGGCCGTTTCAGTGCCGATGGTCTTCTCGATGGCGAGCAGCAGCTCGCGCACCGTCAACGGCCAGGTGGTGGAGGCGTCGTACTTCGACCCTGTCGCGGTGTTCGCCGGCGCGGTCGGGGTGCTGTTCGCCATTCTCCTCGGAGCGATCGGCCGCGGTGGGCGCCTGGGCCGGTGGATGATGGCGCTGATCCTCATGGCCGTGGGCGCACGTCACGTGATGCACGGCCTCGGCATGGAATTGATTCCCGGGCTCGGCACGCCGCACCCTGTGGTGGCGAGCAACGGAACGGGTTTTGGCGCGTCGGGCGCTCCGAGCTGCGACGAAGATCACCCTGAGCCGTGCCAGGAGCTCTGCGACAAAGGTGACGCCGATGCGTGCGACGAGCTCGGCGTCGCAATCGTGAACGGTGAAGGCTCGCTCTCACCCGACGACGCGAAGGCTGAGGCGCTCTTCGCGAAGTCGTGCGAGCTGAAGGACCCGCAGGGTTGCAAGAACATCGCGGTCTTCTTCTTCCAGGGGCGAACCACGAAGACTGATGGCGCGAAGGCGCTCGAGTACGCGAAGCAGGGCTGCACGCTGAAGAACGCATTCGCGTGCAACGCGGCCGGAGCGATTCTGGCCGACGGCAAGGGCGTAGAAGGCGACTTCGTCGCGGCGCTCCCGTTCTTCGAGCAGGCGTGCACGGGTGAGTTCGGCGCGGGCTGTCAGAACGTCGGCAACGCGTACCGCGATGCGCACGGCGTCGAGCAGAACTTCGCCACGGCCGAGGAGTGGTACGCGAAGGGCTGCGAGCTCAAGGACCCCGGCGCGTGCAACGAGCAGGGCGTGCTGCTCAACGACGAAGACCGCACCGACGAGGCCCGCGAGAAGGCGGGGAAGTTGTGGGCCAGGGCGTGTGAGCTCAAGAGCGCGCACGGCTGCTCGAACCTCGGGCATCGGTTGTTGAAGACCGACCCGGCGGCGGCGGTCGACCCGCTCGACGACGCGTGCAACGGCGGCCGCACGCGTGCGTGTGAGTCGCTGGGCCTGTTGCTCTACACCGGTGGTGAAGGAGTGCCGAAGAACCTCACCGAAGCGCGCCGGGTGTTCGCGCGCGGGTGTGAGGAAGGTCACGTCAACTCGTGCGTGAACGAAGGCATCATGCAGATGGAAGGCGAGGGCGGCCCGGTCGATCTCGACGAAGCGGTCGAGAACCTGCGCACCGCGTGTGACGCGAAGGACGAGAAGGGCTGTGCGCGATTGGGGCTGGCGTTGGCGCCGAGTGATCCGGCCGCGGCGAAGCCACTCCTCACCACGGCGTGCAAAGAGCACAAATTCCAGCTCGCGTGCGACGAGCTGAAGAAGCTCGGCAAGGACTCGGGCTCGGGCGCCGCGAAGAAGAAGGGCAAGAAGAAGTAAGGCTCCGGCAACCGTCAGGCTTCTGACGTCGGGGCACCTTCGGTGGCGTTGGTTAGTCACCGATCCATGGGGACTGCCTTTGACGTCAATTCGGAAGTAGCGCGACTGATCCAACAGAAGCTCGTCGAGCTGCCGACCTACCCCGGCGTGGCGCTGAAGCTCCAGAAGCTGCTCAGCGGCGGCGAGTACGACTTCGAGGCGCTCACCAAACTCGTGCAGGCTGATCAGGCGCTCACGGTGCAAGTGATGCGCGCCGCGAACTCGGCGTTCTACCGCGCGACCACGCCCATCACGACGCTCACGGCGGCCATCGGCCGCATCGGCGCGAAGGAGCTCGCGAACATCGCCATCGCCGGCACGCTGGGCCTCACCGCGAACGCTGCGGGCCCGCTCGCGTCTCTTCGAAAAGACGCGTGGCGCCTGGCGCTCACCACCGGCGTCATCGCGCAGGAACTCGCTCCTTCGGAGCAGGTGAACCCGGGCGAGGCGTTCCTCGCCGGGCTGCTGCACGACTTCGGCATGACCATCGCCTACGCGTGCTTCGAGCTGGTGATCGAGATGCACCCCGACGTCGCGCCGCGCACGCTCGAGCAGTGGCAGGAAGAAGCGATGCGCTTCCACATCGAGCTGGGCCTCGCGCTCGCCGCCGACTGGAAGCTGCCTGCCTTCGTGAGCGAGGCCGTCACCAACGAGCGCGAAGACGCGAGCGGGCTGGCGCATCCCGCGTTGGTGAAGCTGGTCGGCAAGTCGGCGCGCATCGGGCGTCGCATTCTCGCGGCACCGAGCATCGACGCCGCACAGGTACGTCAGGTCTCGGGCCTGAGTGAGCGCGCGCTCGAGAAGCTCGACGGTTTGTTCCCGCGCGTGCCCTCGTATCTGCAGTCGTTCGAAGAAGCGGCTCCCGAGTCGGCTCCGACGCCGGCGCCTGCTCCCGTCGCGAAACCACCAGCTCCGAGGTCTTCACTCAGCGGCATGCGACCCGCCGCTGCGTGGCCCATGAAGTCGACGCCCACGCCTCCGCCGGTTGCGCCGAAGGTGTCGCCGGTGGCTCCGTCGCCGCCGCCTCCGCCGCGCGCCGACGTGCGCGAGCTGAGCCTGCAGGTCGCAGTGGTGAAGAAGGGCGCGCGCATCAGCTATCGCGCCATCGAGGTGGCTCGCGAGTCACTGAAGCTCATCGGCGCCACCGCGCAGGGCGAGCGCCAGCTGCTCAACCTCGAGGTGCAGAAGCTCCAGCTCTGCGCGACCGTGCAGTCGTGCGTGCCGTGCCCCGAGGGTTTCATGCTCGAGCTCAAGCCCTTCGCGATGGACCGCCCGACGGCGAATCAGTTCGAGCAGCTGGGCAAGGCGAAGGCCGCCTGAATCACCCGGCGTGCTTCTCGATCATCTTGCCGAGGCGCGGCACGGCGGCTTCGACGTTCTTCTTCGCGGTGCCGCGCAGACGGTCGTACGCGCCCTTCACCACGCCTGACTTCGAGCGCGCGGCCTTGGCGTCGGTGATGGTGAGCAGCGTGTCGGCGACGCGGCCCGAGTTCTGATTGAAGTACGGGGAGACGGCGACGTTCTTGGTCTTCGCCTCCTGGTAGATGGGGTCGAGCGCGGTCGCGAACTCGGGCAGCAGGTCGATGACCACCTGGCGAATGAAGCCCGGCTTCACGCCCTTCACCGCCGAGAAGCCGGCCTTGATCGCGAGGCCCGAGAGCCCGCTCTTGTCGCTCACTTCCTGGTCGATGATGACCATGCAGTCGTCGACCACCACGTTCTTCTTCTCGGGGCTGTTCAGGACTTCCGGGAGTGCGGGCATGGCGCGCTCCATACACCAGTTGTGGGGCGAGCCCACAGAAGCGGGTAGATCCGTCCGCTCCATGAGCACTGCCCTCATCACTGGAGCCTCGGCCGGTCTCGGCGAGCAGTTCGCGCAGCTCTTCGCGCGTGATGGCCACGACGTGATTCTGGTCGCTCGCAACGCGGCGCGGCTCGAAGCGATCGCCGAGCGCCTGCGCATCAACAAGGTGCGCACGTACATCGTGCCCGAAGATCTCTCGAAGCCGGGTTGTGCCGCTCGCGTGCACGCGCGCGTGAAGGAGCTCAACGTCACCGTCGACTTTCTCGTCAACAACGCGGGCTTCGGCAGCAACGGCGCGTTCCTCGAGCTGCCGCTGGAGCGCGAGGTCGAGATGGTCGAGCTCAACTGCGTCACGTTGCTCGAGCTGTGTCACCGCTTCGGCCACGACATGCGCGAGCGCAAGAGCGGGAAGATTCTGAACATCGCGTCGACCGCCGGCTTTCAGCCCGGGCCGTTCATGGCGACGTACTACGCGACCAAGGCGTTCGTGGTGTCGTTCAGCGAAGCGCTCGCGCACGAGCTCAAAGACAGCGGCGTGACGGTGACCTGCCACTGCCCGGGTGCGACGGCGACTGAGTTCGCGAAGACCTCGGGCAACGACAAGTCGCGGCTCTTTCAGTCGGGAGGCATCGCGAAAGCGAGCGACGTGGCCGACCACGCGTACCGCGCGATGCTCGACGGTGAGGTGTTGAGCGTGCACGGCCTCGTGAACTGGCTCGGGTTTCAGGGCCTGCGGGTCTCTCCGCGCGCGATGATTCGAAACATGGTGGCGGCCATCAACTCCGAGCCTGAGAAGGCCGAGTAATGCTGGTCTTCATCAGCGACATTCATCTGCGCGCTGGTGGGCGAACCAACGTTCCGCGCGTCGAGCAGCTGAAACGCTTCTGGTCTCGCATCGAAGGCGCGCGTCGCAGCGACAAGGTGACCATCGCGTTCGTGGGCGACACGTTCGATCTGGTGCGCGACCCGACGTGGTTTCAGACCGAGCACCGGCCGTATCACCCGATGACTCCGGCGCTGGAGAAGCAGGTCGAGACGCTGATCAGCAACACCATCGCCGCCGAGAAGCCGTTCTTCGACGTGCTGCGCGCACAGGTGGAAAGTGGAGCGGCCGAGATCGAGCTCATTCTCGGCAACCACGACATCATGCTGAACCACGTGCCCGGTGCGCGTGCGTTGATCCGCAAGGCGTTCGGCATGAAGGGCGGCACCGACGAGTTCCCGCTCGAGGTGCAGTTCCCCGACGAGGGCGTGCTGGCGTACCACGGTCACGTCGCCGACCTGGTGAGCTCCGACGCGAAGGAAGGCGTGCCGTTCGCCGAGCTGTTCTGCCCCGAGCTCATCACCCGCTTCCCCATCGAAATTCGAAAGCAGCTCGAGCTTGATCACCCGCACCTCGACGACATCGACGACGTGCGGCCGGTGGTGACGATTCCCACCTGGGTGCGGATGTTGGCCGAAGGTGAAGGCAAGGTCGTCGGCGCGCAGATCAACAAGGTGTGGGCGCGGCTGGTCGAAGAGTTCCTCGACAACCCGCACGTCGTCGACTGGTTCAAGAACAACCACAAGGCGTTCCACTTCGACTTCGCGCAGAAGATGAAGGTGCTGCTCGCGCTCTCGGCCAAGACCGGCATCAAGGAACAGTCACGCTTCACCGCGGCGCGCGACGTGTTGTTCCGGTTGCTCGACACCAAGTTCTCGACGACGGCGGCGAAGAAGCTCGAGCAGAAGCAGCACAAGCACCTGCGGTACGTGGTGAACGGGCACACGCACTTCGCGAACATGACTCCGCTGGGCACCATCAACGGAGAGAAGGCCTGCTACTTCAACCTCGGCACGTGGCGCACGGTGCACCAGCTCGGGCACCTCGGTGGGCCGTCGTTCTTGCCGTTCGACGCGATGGGGTACCTGGCGTTCTTCGCGAAAGATGATCCGCTCGGGCGTGAGCTCGAGTGGTGGCAGGGCGCAGTGCTCTCGCGCACGCCGTGATCATTTCTTGCGAGCGACGAAGCGAACGAGCTTCGAGCGCTGGCCACCCCACTCGGCGACGTCGTCGACCACTTCGTCGCGGATGATTTCGTAACCGGCGAAGAGCTGCTTGAGCTCACCGGTCGCGAACGCCCCCATGGAGTGGCCGTGCGGGCCTTCCATGTCCTTGTGGAAGAACTCGACGACCACCAGGCCGCCGGGCTTGAGCGAGGCGTCGACCTTCGCGGCGAGATCTGCGCCGCCGACGTAGATCAACGCCACGAGGTCCCACTTCGCGGTGCCGTAGTCGTACGCGTCGGCGTCGGCGACCTGCGCGTCGAGCGAGAGGCCCTCGTTCTTCGCGACCGCTTTCGCTTGCTCCACGCCGACAGACGAGACGTCGAAGCCCGTCACCGTCCACCCTTTGCGCGCGAGGAAGAGCGCGTTGCGGCCCTGGCCCATGCCGACGTCGAGCGCGCGGCCGGGCTTTTCGCCGGTGATGGCCTGAGCGAGCGTCGCGGTTTCCTTCTGCGAGAAGCCGGTGCCGCGCCGATACACCGAGTCCCAGTCGTGACCGCCGAAGCTGGGGTGCGGTGCTTGTTCCGCGGGCGGAGGAGCTGCCGATTTCGAATTCGAAGCGCATGCGAACACGACCGACGTCGCGATGGCCCACACCCACAGTCTTGTCATGCGCGGGAAATGTACGGAGCGTCGCGCGAGTTTCAGGTCGCGAAGCAGAACGACGCTGCTTGAGATCTCGCAATGAGCAGCACGTGCGCTTGCCTGAGCAGGTCTTGCTCAGCGGCGCGTCACATTCATTCCACGGCCGTTCGGGCTTCGCCGGGCCCGCGCGTTCTGAGACGTGGAACGCCGATTGCTTCACGTGGCGGCATGCTCAACGCCCTTCGATTTGCCGCGCTGATGGTGCTGTTCACGCTCTCTGCCTGCGGCAACACCCGTGGCGCCGACTGCAACACCGACAGCGACTGTGGCGCGGGGCTGGAATGCATCTCGCCGGGCTGCGCGACCTCGCAGAAGAAGTGCGCGTACACGTGCAAGACGACCGACGACTGCCATCGCACCGCGGGCGCCAACGATCGCTGCGTGAAGCCCAACGCCGACTGCATCGCGTACTGCACGCCGGGCTGAGTTCAATCGACCCGTCTCTCGCTGCGCGGCAGTGACGCCGCGCGGTCTCATGGAACTCGAACCGACCCGGACGCGTGTCGCGCGTTCGCAGAGTCTCGGAGCAGAGCGCATCTACCTCCTCGTCTACGAAGCAGACACCTCTCGCGTGGTCCGGCTGGCGGCGGAAGGTGAGCTGTTCATCGGCCGCGCTCGGGAATGCGAGGTTCGCCTCGCTGACGATGGAGCGTCGCGCAAGCACGCTCGCCTCGAGCTGCGCGCCGGCGAGGTCTCGATCAGCGACCTGAGCAGTCACAACGGCACGCGCGTCAACGGCGTGCGCATCACCGCTGGTGCGCCACTCGCCGCTGGAGACGTCGTCACCATCAGTGACAGCACGCTGGTCCTGCATTGCGGTGAACGTCAGGCGCCGGTGCACGCCGTCATCTCGGCCCGCGTCTTTCGCGAGCGGCTCACCGGAGAACTGGCGTGCGCGGCGCACCACGAACGCTCACTGTGCGTCGCCCGCCTCGAGTTCTCCGGCAAGCCCGACGCGGTCGTCGTCGAACGAACCCTCGAGGCCGTCCTGGGCATGATGGACGTGGCGTGTTGGTTCGACGACGCGTTGGTCGTGCTGCTGCCCGAGGTGATGCGCTCCGACGCGCCCCGCGCGGTGAAAGAAATTCTCGAAGCTCTCGCGGAAGGAACGACCGCCGCTGCGGGCTTCGCCGTCTTCCCCGATGACGGCACTCAACCCGACACGCTGCTTCTCGCTGCTCGTCAGGCCGCTTCGAAGGCCGTGCCAGGCGGTCTCGAGTCGGCCGACCAGACGGGGCGGCGGCTGCTCCGAGGCATCGCGAACTTGCGGGCGAAGTGAAGGCCGGGCTCAGCCGCCGAATTGTGGGCCTGCAGCTCAAAAATGAAACGCGCGCTCGACATCGAGCGCGCGTTCGACTCCCCGTGAACTGGAGCCTCACCTCAGTCGATGAAGACGTTGCGCGCCTTATCGATGAACTCCGCCTCGGTCATGCTCTCGAGGCCGTTGGCATCTTCGATCTGACGCGCCGGATCAGATTTGGTGGTGCCGACCTTCTCGTTGGTCGGGCCCCACGGGTTGCGGAAGTACACGCGCCCGTTCTCGAGCTTGGTCACCACCACCGCGTGCTGGCCCGTGCCCCAGGCGAAGTTGGTCAGCGTCTGCCCCGGCGAACGCCCACGCAGCTTGTCGAGCATCTCGCTCCCGCTGCGGTCCTTCTCGCCGGTGTAGTTCGTGAACTGATGGCCGAAGAGCGCCTCGAGCCCGCGCTCTTCCTCGCTGTCCCACAGCCCGGTGTTGGTGTCGCCCTTCGGCGTGGTGTTGAGGTCGCTCACGTTGCTGTACGACTTCGTGTCGTTCGACAGCTCCATCATCGCCGACTGGAAGATGCGCTCGCTGGCGCTGCGATTGGTCGCGGTGTCGTTGGCGATGGAGTCGGGCACGCGCGTCAGCGTCACTCCGCTCTGCGTCTTCACGGTCCCGCCGTTCACCAGGCCCTGCATGAGGCGCACGTACTCAGCGGGGTCCGTGTTGCAGAGCATGTACTGCATCGAGGTCACCGTGCAGGTGCTGTGGTTGCTCTGGTTGATCTGCCCCGGCGTCGCGACCTCCTGCAGGATGCTCGACACCAGCGAAGAGCGCGTCACGCTCGCCGACTCGAAGCGCAGGTCCATCCCTCCGCGCGCGAGGAACGACATGCGCTCGATCAACGTCACGCCCTTCGAGTCGGTGTCGAGCGCTGCCGACTTCCCGTCGACCTGACGCTTGAGCAGGGTGCTGAGGCTCTTGCGGCCCTGGGCGTTGGCCTGATCGAACACGTCGAGCGCGTACGCCTTCTGCCGCGGCTCGAGCGACTTGAACTCCGGTTGCACGAGCAGCGCGCTCAGGTCGCTCACGCGCGCCGGGTCGTTCAGCCCGGCGACGAAGCTCTTCAGCACCCGCGTCTGCAGGCCCTTCGTCATCGACTTGAACTCAGCCGACTTCTCGAGCTTCTCCAGCGCGACCGCGTTCGCGGGGCCCTTCATGCCGAAGCGCGTCTGCAACAGCGCGACGCTCTCCGCCCGGGTCAACTCCAGCGGCTGCTGCGCCAGGCGACCGAGCAGGGGTCCGCGCGGGCGGAACATCGACAGCGGTGACCCGCGGTCACGCATGTTGTCGAAGATGCTGCCGCCGAAGCCGCCCAGGCCGCCGAGCAGCAACTGGTTGCGGCGATTGAGCGTCTGAAAGACGTCTTGCGATTGACGAACGACGCGCGGGAGTCCCGCGGAGATCGCAGCACCACGCGGTGCGGCGGGAATGGGACGGTTGATGCGAGAGAGGTTCGAGAGTGGAAGTGCCATGCGACGAGCGATTTCAAGAAGAGGGCCGCGCGCCGATTCGTGACGGCTCGCGGCTTTGCGCTCGAGCTCGCTCGAAGCGAAGCAACCGTTGCTCAAGCTTGAGCATGAACTGCTCAGTCGAGGCGGCATCACCGAGCGGAGCCAAAGCGGCACGTGCGTTGCTCTCTCGCCCCGCATGCTCCTTCTTCGTTCTGTGTGGCTCTGCGGTGTGATCGCGCTCCTCGCCGGCTGTCAGGGCGGCACGTGCAAACGCAACGGCGACTGTGTGGGGGCCGACGTCTGCGACCTGCCGACTTCGACCTGTGTCGCGATGCTCGGGAGTCGTGATCCGGCTGCAGGTTCGGACCCGAGCGCGCTCGCCGGCGACTGGACGGTCGAGGTCACGATGAAGTCGGGTGGCACTGGTGCGCCGATGGTCAGCCGCCACACCGTCACGGCCACGCTGAGCGGAGACACCATCACCTTCTCGACGCGGGTGTGCAGCTTGAAGGCGACGGTCTCGGGCTCGAGGCTCACGCTTCTTCCGAATCAGACCTGCAGCATCCCGCTGTCGACCCCGTACGAGCTGTTCGACAACGGCACGTGGAGGAGCGACTTCACCTCGTACTGCTACGCACTCGGGACCAAGAGTGGCTCGACGGGAAGCTTCACGGCGCGCACCGTGAGCATCGCCAACGTCGCAGGAGAGCTGACCCCGGGCTCGTGCAGCATCGTCTCGCCGTATCAGGTCACCTTCGACTTCGACTTCACGCGCTGAGCCTTTCGGTCGGAGAAACGGCCATATTCCGGCCGTGGGGTGCCTGGACGACCGACAGCTGGCCGAGCTGGCGAGCGGCGAATCGCCGTCGCACGAGCACGTCGACAACTGCCCGTCGTGCACCGCGCGACTGCAGGAGCTGCGACTGGGCGACACGCGCACCAACCCCGGCGCGAAGACTCCGGGCGGGACCGGCTTCATCAGTCCGACCGCACCGGGCGCGCACTTCGGCCGCTACCTGATCATCGAGCGTCTCGGAGCGGGCGGCATGGGCGAGGTCTTCTCGGCCTTCGACCCGCAGCTCGATCGCAAGGTGGCGCTGAAGCTGCTCCGCGTCGACAAGGCGCACGAGTCCGACTCGCACGGCCGCGAGCGCCTGCAGCGTGAAGCGCGCGCGATGGCTCAGGTCGCGCACCCCAACGTCGCCGCGGTGCACGACGTCGGCACGCACGAAGGCCAGGTCTTCGTCGCGATGGAGTTCATCAACGGCCCCACGCTGCGCGAGTGGTGTCAGGCGCCGGGGCGAACGCTCGAGCAGATCCTCGACGTGTATCAACAGTGCGGTCGCGGGCTCGCGGCGGCGCATCGAGCGGGGCTCATTCACCGCGACTTCAAGCCGGCCAACGTGCTGGTCAGTGACGGTCGCGCGCGAGTGCTCGACTTCGGGCTGGCGCGCATCTCGAACGTCGCGCCCGTCGAACGCGCGCCGCAGCTCACGTCGAGCTCGTCGGAGCTCACCGTCGCCGGCACGATGATGGGCACTCCGGCGTACATGCCGCCGGAGCAGTTCGACGGCGTGCAGGTCGACGCGCGCGCTGATCAATTTTCGTTCTGCGTGTCGCTCTACGAGAGCCTCGCCGGCGTGCGGCCGTTCGTCGGTGATGATCTCTTCGCGATTCGCGCGGCCATCACGAAGGGGCTTCCTCCGCAGGCGCCGAAGAAGATTCGCCCGCGTCTCTACGCGGCGCTTCGTCGCGGGCTCGCGCACGAGCGTGAAGACCGCTTCCCCTCGATGGACGCGCTGCTCGCGGCGCTGTCGAACGAAACGCAGCTGCGCCGCCGCCGCCTCGCGCTGACCGCCGCGCTGGTGCTCACCACGCTGCTCGCAGCCGGCGGTTTGATTTCGCGCGAGATCGCGAGCCGTCACTGCGCGTCACCCGAGCCACGACTGGCTGGCGCGTGGGACGCGTCACGACGAGCGGCGCTCCTGCCTCTGTTGTCGACCACCAGCGTGCCGGCGCGACTCGATGCGTACGCGGCGCAGTGGGCCTCGCTCTCGCTCGAGGTGTGCGAAGCGCATCGCGGTCGCAGCGAGACGCCGACCGCGAAGTACGTGCTCCAGACCGCGTGTCTCGAGCGCCGTCTGTCTGATCTGCGTGCGTTGACCAGCGTGCTGGTGGCGGCCGACCCGGCCATCCTCAAAGGGGCGACGGTCGCGGTCTCGGGGTTGCGTCCGGTGTCGACCTGCCTCGACGCGTCGTCGGAATACGCCGAAGCCGAGGCCACGCAGACCGACGTCGAGGCGCAGCTGTCGGAAGCCCAGGCGCTCGCGCGGCTGGGGCAGGGCGAACGTGCGTTGACGCTCGCCACAGCGATTCGTGAAGACCCGGTCGCCTCGCGCCGCGCGCAGGCCGAGGCATGGTTGGTGTCGGGAGTGGTCGAGCACGCCAACAACCGCTTTCCGGAAGCCGAGCGCTCCTTGAACACCGCCGCTTCGAAGGCGCTGGCTGCTGGCTCGTTCGAGGTCGCGGCGAAAGCGTGGTCGTTGCTGGTGGACCTGTATGGCCGCCGCATCGACCAGCCGCGCCAGGCGCACGAGAAGGCAGATCTCGCCGCGGGTGCGTTGACGCGGCTGGGCGACGACCCGGAGATCGCCGCGTACTACTTCGACGCCGTCGGCCGTTTTCAGCTCGGTGAGAGCGCCTACGCCGCGGCGGCGTCGTCGTTCGAGAAGGCGGTCGCGAACGCCGAGCGAGCGTGGGGGCCTGATCACCCGGAGGTCGCCGGAGCGCTCGAAGATCTCGGCTGGGCGCACAGCTGGCTGGGGCAGAGCGCGCAGGCTCGCGACGAGTTCGCGCGCGCGCTGCGCATCAAGTCTGCGGTCTATGCGGAAGACAGCCTCGAGATCGCCGAGACGCTGGGTCGCTACGCGATCGTGGTGCGCGAGCTGGGCGAGCTGAAGGAAGCCACCGAGATGCTCGAGCGTTCGCTTCGAATTCGGCGCGCGGCCAACCCCAACTCGTTCGCCGTCACCACCTCGCTCACCAACCTCGCCGACCTCTACATGGATGCGGGCCGGCTCGAAGACGCACTCGCTTCGATCGATCAATCGTTGGCGATTCTCGCGAAGATCCTCGTGGGAGATCACCTGCGCGTGGTCGGCAACCTGCACACCCGCGGGAACGTGTTGCTCGCGCTCGGCCGCCTCGATGAAGCGAAGTCGTCGTACGCCGACTCGCTGGCGATGAGCGAACGCGTGAAGGGCAAGGAACACGTGCTCGGAGCCGATGCCATCGAGGGCCTCGCCGCTGTCGCGCTCGAAAAACACCAGCCGCTCGACGCGATTCCATTGCTCGAGCGCGCGCTCTCGCTGCGAGAACGTTCGCCGGCCAGCACGGTCATCGACGCGCGCCCGAAATTCCTGCTCGCGCGAGCGCTGTGGGAAAGCGGCAAGGACGTGCCTCGCGCGAAGGAACTGCTCGAGGCGGCGCGGAGTGGCTTCGCGGCCGGTGGCGCGACCGGGCACCAGCAGCTCGGCGAACTCACCCGATGGGAACAATCGAGGTAGCCTCGCTCGTCCGATGTCGTCGCTGCTGATCAGTTTGCTCCTCGCACAACTCCCTGCTTCCGACGGCGGAGTCTCACGCGTGACGCTGGTCTTCGGCGGCGACGTGATTCCGCACGACCCGGTGAAGTACGTCGCGCGGCTTCGCGCGAAGACCGGCGACGAAGACAACAACGGCGGGTGGGACCACGTGCTCGGGCCGATTCGCCCGGTGCTCGAGCGCTCCGACTTCGCGATCGTCAACCTCGAGACGCCCATCGGCTGGTTCAAGACGCCCGAGAAGGGCGAGATGACGTTCAACGCGCAGCCGCCGTTGCTCGGCGCGTTGAAGCGCGCCGGAGTCGACGTCGCCGCCTTCGCCAACAACCACTGCCTCGATCAACACCGCGAAGGCATCGTCAGCACGCGCGAGTTCCTCGCCGATGCGGGCCTGCTCTCCGCGGGCTGCGATGTGAATGAAGAGGCCGCGTGGACTCCGCTGGTCATCGAGAAGGACGGCCTGCGCATCGGGCTGTTCGTCGTCACGCGTTGGCTCAACGGCTTCAACAACAAGCTCGACGCCACGCTGCCGCACGTGCCCATCGTTCCCTACGACCCCGCGGCCGCGCGCAAAGACGGGCTGCCCGTCGAGCCCATCGTCGGTGACAAGAAGGTCGACGCGTTCCTCGAGCTCGTGAAGGCGCGTTCGGCCGAGGTCGACGCGCTCATCGTCTTCATTCACTGGGGCGCGGAGTACAAACACAACCCCGCCAACGACGATCGCAAGCTCGCCAAGTCGATGCTCGACTCGGGAGCGTTCGCCGTCATCGGCATGCACCCGCACGTGCTGCAGCCGCTGGAGTTCATCGAGCCGAGCGCGGGTGGAAAACGGCTCGTCATGTTCTCGCTCGGAAATCTGGTCTCGAATCAGGACTTCGATCGTCCCGACGGCACCAAGAAAGACTCGCTGCTCCTCGAGCTGGAGTTGGTGAAGGAGAACGGTCTGGTGCGGCTGGAGCGCACCCATGCAGTGCCCGTCGCCACCGAAAATCAGCTCGGCGTCGGTTTGAAGCGCAACGTGCAGGCGGTGCTCATCGACGACGAGTTGGTCGCCATCGACGATCGCCTGACGGAGCTCGGAGCACGCGCTGATCCCGCCGCGAAGCTCGAACGCAAAGAACTGCTCGACCGTCGCAAACTCGCGTGGGACCGCCGCGCGCGCATCGTGAAGTTCGTACCAGAGGGACTGATCGACGCGGCTCCGGTGGGCGAGAAGGCTCCAGCCTTCAGCGCAGACGGCGGCGTCGTGGTCGCGTCACCGACGACCGGGAGACCGTGATGAAGAGAGTTTTCATCGTTCTCAGCTGCTTCGTGCTGACTGCGTGTCCTCCAACGCTCGCCGACGTCGATGCAGGCCCGACGTTCCCGCCGTCGCTCAAGCACGCGCACAACGACTACGAGCACACGCGCCCGCTGCTCGACGCGCTCGACCAGAAGTTCGAGAGCGTGGAAGCCGACGTGTGGCTCGACGGCACGGCGGAGATTGGCGTCTCGCACGCCGGTCCTCCGTTCAAGGGCTCGCTGAAATCGCTGTACCTCGACCCGCTCGCGCAGCGCATCGCAGACAACGGCGGCAGCGTGCACGGTGACGGCAAGCCCTTCTTCCTGTGGCTCGACTTGAAGGACGGCAGCACCGCGCTGCAAGACGCGCTCGCCGCGCAGCTCGCGGGCTACTCGTTCCTCACGCAGTTCGACGACAACGGCGTGGCGACGCAGGGCGCAGTGACGGTGCTGCTCACCGGCGACGACAAGGCGAAGAAGGCGCTCGTCACGCGCGCATCACCGAGGCCCTACGCGCGCGACAGCAACGACTATTCGGCGATGGACCCGGCGGCCGACGGCAAGTGGGCGAGCTACGCGGTGAACTACTACTCGTTCATGCAATGGGACGGCGCGGGCACCATTCCCCGCGCGCAGCAACGCCAGCTCGAGAACCTCATCAACGGAGCGCACGCCACGGGCCGCAGCATTCGCATCTACGCGAGCCCTGACACGCCCGGTTATTGGGCCGCCGCGAAGGCCGCGCACCTCGACTTCATCAACACCGACAAGCTCGCGGAGCTGGCCTCGTCGCTCTAGAAGGAGCGCGTGTCGAAGGAGAAGGACCGCCTGGTCCTCGGAGACCGCTTCAAGCTCATCCGCCACCTCGGTGGCGGCGGCATGGCCGAGGTCTTCCTCGCGGAGCAGGTCTCGCTGAAGCGTCAGGTCGCGCTCAAGGTGCTCAAGCGCGACTTGTCTGCCCAGCCCGCGATGGCCGAGCGGTTTCGCCGCGAGGCGCAGCTGCTCTCGACGGTGGACCACCCCGGCGTGGTGCGGGTCATCGACTTCGAGAGCAACAAGAAGGACGGCACCGTGCTGGTGCTCGAGCTCGCCGAGGGCGACACGCTCGAGAGCAACTTGAAGATGGGCCCGTACGAGCCGCGCCGCGCGATTCGTCTGTTGCTGCAGCTCGCCGAAGGTCTCGCGGCCGTGCACGCCAAGGGCATCATTCATCGCGACTTGAAGCCGCAGAACATCGTCATCGTTCCCGGCCCCAAGGGAGAGATCGCGCGGCTGCTCGACTTCGGCATCGCGCGCCTGATGGAGCTCGACTCCGACAGCGAGACGCCGAAGCTCCCCGAAATCGCCTCGGGCGCCGACCCGTTCATGTCGTTGCCCGGCCAGGCGGTGGGCACTCCGGCGTACGTCGCTCCGGAGCAGGCGATGGCGCAGCCGGTCGACCCGCGCACCGACGTCTACGCGTTCGGAGTCGTCGCCTACCGCATGCTCGCCGGCCGGCTTCCGTTCGAAGGCCCCGAGGCGCGCGACTATCTCGAGCAGCACGTGCGTCAGCCGCCTCCGCCGCTCGACGAGCTCGCTCCGCACGTCGTCGGCTACCCGGCGTTGAGCAAGCTGGTGATGCAGTGCCTCGAGAAGAAGGCCAGCAATCGCCCGAAGGACGCGTCGGCGCTGGTCGAGTCACTCAAGGGCGCCATTCCTGCTGATCAGCTCGCGCTCTCGACGCAGACGCGCATGGTGCTCAACGCCGTCACCACCCAGACGCTCACCGCGGTGAAGGACACCGCGCAGACCGTGAGTCAGCGCTCGCTGCAGGGCGTGAAGTTGATGACGCGTCTCGCGCAGCGGCTCGATCGCCAGTTCAAGCAGAGCCTGGTCATCACCATCGCCATCACCGCGTTGGTGCCTGCGGCGTGGGCGCTGTGGCCGCCGACCGCGGTGGAGCGCGCCGAAGAAGAACTCGCGAAGGGCAAACCCGCCGAGGCGCTCACCACCATCGACGCAGCGTTGCCCGATGCGCGCGGCACGTACCCCGCGTTGCTCTCGTTGAAGGTCGCGTCGCTGCACGAGCTCAATCGCGAAGAAGACGCGCGCGCCTTGCTGCGCCAGTCGCCGTACCAGGTGCTGTTCCCCGCGCGCGCGGCGATCATCGAGCTGCTCGCCGAAGACTACGCGCTCGCCGAGAGCGACCCTGAGGTCACCGAGTGGCTCGAGTTGTTGCCGCCGGTGTTGCTCGACGCGACGTTGCTGCGCTTCGCCGCCGAGCCTCCGTCCGACCGTCAGTGGGGTGCGCTGCGCTACCTCGACACCATGGACCGCGCGGGAAAGCTGGATCTCGCCGAGCGCTACGCGGTGTCACTCGAGTCGAAGTCGTGTGAGGTGCGCGCGCTCGCGGCGCTGCGGCTGGGCGCGTTGGGTGACCCCGACGTCATCCCCGCGCTGCGTGAGCTGTCGGAGTCGCCGAAAGAAGAAGGCAAGAACTGCGGGCACGATGAAGCCGCGGAAGCCATTCGGGCGTTGAAGAAGCGGTGAACTGTCGATTGGATTGAGGCCAACCATGAAGCGACTGATGCTCCTCGCCGCGCTGTTGATGCTCGCTCCCGCTTGCCGTGGGCCCAAGGGCTCGCCCGGTGGCACCGTGAAGTCGTTCTTCTCTGCCATCGTCGCCAACGACTGGGACGCGATGACCGAGATTGCTTCCGACAAGTCGATGTCGAAGCTCGGCTCGGGCGATCGCGCGAACCAGTGGTTCGCGAAGAACTACCGCGGCTGGGTGAGCGCCGACGTCACCATCGACGAAGAGCTCATCGACAACAGCGAAGTGAACGCCACCGTCCACTTCACGTGCATCCAGACCACCAAGGAAAACTACAAAGAGGTCCAGTACGACTGCTCCGACGTCTACACGCTCGTGAAGCAGGCCGACGGCAAGTGGCACCTGCACCTACCTGGTTCGACGAAGCTGAGATCGATGTGATTGCGGGCGGTTGGCAGCCCCGGAATTCCCGCGAATTGATCAGTGATCGCTGGGGACGAGTCGTGACTACTTGTTGTCCGTGAGCCCGACGCCCGTCCGCCAGCTGCACTCGCTCGAGAGTCTCATCGAGCGCGCCGTCCGCGGCGATACCGCGGCGACTGGTCAACTGTTGAAGCAGCTCGCGCCTTCCATGATTCGTGCGGCGCGCTCGCTGTTGGGCAGCACGCACGCCGACGTCGACGATGTCGTGCAGCAGTCGCTCATCGGTCTGGTGCAGGCGCTGCCCGCGTTTCGCGGCGAGTGCACCATCGGTCACTTCAGCTCGCGCATCGTGGCGCGCACCGCGCTCGCGTTTCGCCGCCGCGCCGCGATTCGCAGCGACCGCACCGACGCCGAGGTCGAGCCCGATTCGTTCGGAGTCGAGCCGTCGCAGGACGCCGCCGTCGAAGCCGAACGCCGCCGCACCCTGGTGCGTGAGCTGATTCAGAAATTGCCCGAAGAGCAGGCCGAGACGCTCGCGCTGCGCGTGGTGCTCGGCTTCTCGCTCGAGGAAGTCGCCGAGGCGACGGGCGTGCCGCTCAACACCGTGCGCAGCCGCGTGCGACTGGCGAAGACCTCGTTGAAGCGCCGCATCGAAGCCGATCCGACGCTCGCCGCTGCCCTGGAGGTGGAGTGATGGAATCCCTCGATCTCCACCCTGAAGAACTGTTCGACAAGCAGGCGCGCGGTGTGGCGTCGGCTGAAGAGCTGTCGCGCATCGATGCACACTTGAAGTCGTGCGCGGCGTGCCGGTTCGAGCGCCAGGTGCGCGCTGACTTCGACGCGGTGACCGGCAGCGCAGATGATCTCGATGATCTCGTCGCGCGCGCGTTGTCGGGAGCGGCGCAGACCGAGTCGGGTCCTCCGCGTCGTTCGCGTCGCGTGGCGCCGTTGCTCGCCGCTGCCATCGCGCTGTTCGGTGTCGCGTCGCTCGCGGCCGTCGCGCAGTTCACCGGAGTGCTCCCGCACCTCGTCGAGCGCATCACCTCGTCGGGAGACCGCACGCCGCAGCCGCAGAAGACGCCTGCTCCTTCGCAGCAGCTCGCGCCGAAGCCCGAAGTCGCGCCGACGCCGGAGCCGATTCCTGAGCCGACGCCAGAACCCGAAGTCATCGCGCCCGTTCCCACTCCCGCGCCTGTCGCGGCCGTCTCGACGAAGAAGTCCGTGCCGAGTGCAGCGC
Source organism: Archangium sp. (assembly GCA_047600485.1). GTDB lineage: Bacteria > Myxococcota > Myxococcia > Myxococcales > Myxococcaceae > Archangium_A. Next base: position 5,766,598 of record JASGKS010000001.1, on the reverse strand, counting down.
GCACCGCGGTTCCTGCTCCTGCGCCTCCGGAGCCGGTTGTTGCGACGCCTGCTCCGGCGGAAGTCACTCCCGAGATTCCCGTCGTCGCCGAGCCCGATGCGCTCACACTCTTCTCTCGCGCCCACCGTGAGCGCGTGCAGGGCGAGACCGCCGCGGCGATTCGCGACTTCCGCGCCGTCATCGCTCGCTACCCGAACGCGCGTGAGGCGTCGTTGGCCAACGCTGAGCTCGGCCGCCTGCTGCTCGAGCGCGGCGAAGCGACGTCGGCCCTCGAAGCGTTCGACGCGTACCTCGCGTCGTCTGACGTCGTGCTGCGCGAAGACGTGCTCGCCGGTCGCGCTACGGCGCTCGAGAAGCTGGGTCGCACCGCCGCCGAACGTTCTGCGTGGGAAGCGCTGCTCCGCGATTATCCTTCAGGGGTCTATGCCCCGCGTGCACGCACCCGCCTGGAGTCGCTGGCGCCCTGACGTGTTCACCTTCGTGATTGGCGCAGTGCTGTTGGCGACGCCTGCGAGCGCGGCGCCGACCGTCGTGCAGTTCGAAGCGAAGGGCAGCGAGGCCGACGTCGAAGCGTTGCGTGTCTCGCTCGACGATTGGCTGCGGCCGATGAAGCTGACGCTGCGACGCGTGCAGGCGCTGCCCACCGGCATCGACGATGAAATCGCCGCGCGCGTTCGCGTCGCGTGGAGCGAGACGGTGTGCGTGGTGGAAGTGTTTCGCCCCGACGGTGCGCTGGTGCGTCGCAAGGAACTGCCGGTCGGTGGCGCGCCGCTCCTGTTGAGTGAGACCGCCGCGCTCGTCGCGCACGCGGGCATTCAGGAATTCGTCGCCACGCGACGTGACGTTGTCGCGTCGACGCAGCCGCCGATGGTGACGGCTCCGACTCCGGAAGTGGTGAAGCCGCCGCTCGAGCTGGGCGTCGGCGCGTGGTTCCAATCGCGCTCGTGGGACGAGCGGTCGCCGTTCGTGTTCGGAGGCGGTGGTGAAGTGAACGTCGCGCTGCCGGTGGGACCGCTGCGGCCGGCCGCGTCGCTGTTGCTCGCGTACCAGGGCCCCGTCGCGCGCGAGGGCGGCAACGTGAACCTCTCGATGCAGGCGCTCAGCGTGCGTCTGTTGCCCGGAGCGAAGTCACGCCTCGGCCTCTTCGAATTCGAAGCGGGCATTGGCGGTGGCTTCGACTTCATGATCGCCAGCACGTCGTCGAACGTGATTCCGCAGAGCCAGTTGCGAAGCGAGCGCGTCGATCTCGCTCCGTTCTTCAGCGCCGATCTCGGAGTTCGGTTTCATCCCACTCCGTCGAGCGGCCTGATGCTGCGTGTGTTGCTCGACGTCGACCCCGCGCGCCGCCGCTACGTCTCGAACGTCGGCGGAGAGCAGACGCTGCTCGCCGTGCCGTGGGCCGTGCGGCCGATGATTCAGCTCGGGTTCACCTTCGACATCGTGAGGGCGCCATGAAGCGCGTCTTCGCTTCGTTCGCCGTCGCGCTGTTCGCCGCGTGTGGCCCGGTGGATCTCGTGGTGGTCGACATTCCTGACGCCGGTGATTTCCAACCGCCGGGCAAGGCGTGTGCGTCGAACGACGAGTGCCTCGGTGGGCAGTACTGCTCGAAGCCCGGCGGCTGCAACGTGTCGGGCACGTGCCGGCAGAGGCCGCTCTCGTGCGGTGGAGAGCACGAGCCCGAGTGCGGCTGTGACGGCATCACGTATTTCAACTCGTGCCTGCGCCGGCTCGCCGGAGTGCCGAAGGTGTCTGACGGGCGCTGCGAAGCGGGGCTGGCGTGCGACACCGCGACGCCGTGCGCGTCGGGTCAGTACTGCGCGAAGATCGCGTTCGCTCCGAACGAGTGCAACGGGAACATCTCGGGCTCGTGTTGGGTGCTGCCCGACGTCGCGTGTACCGCGGGCCCGATCGCGGAGCCGAGCTTCATGCCGTGCGGTGGTGGTGCGTGCTTGAGGGTGTGCGACGCGCTGAAGCGACAGACGCCCGTGTTGATTCGGCCGCCGAACCTCGGCCCGTGTCCGTGACGAGCCGGCGTTGACGCGACGCGGCCGGCCGGCGACAGCAGCTCGAAGGCGAGGTGGCTTGCGGGTGCGTCGCGCCGTGCGGAAAGGCCGGCGTGCCCTCTGCCTCGCGCGAGGTCGGCTCAGGTGGGGTGATGCAATCCAGCCGGGACAGGTCTGTTCAGATTGCAGCACCCCTCCCGAGAATGTCGGTGCCTCGCGATGTGTGAAGAACGTGATGATGACCTGGCGTCCACCCAGGGAAGCTGGAATGCGCTGGCTCGCTGAATGAAATTGGTGTTCGTGCCGAGGATCGATCGTGAAGCGACTCCTCGCCCTCGTGCTGTGTGCGTCGTGTGGCGCGGTCGAGAGCGACCCTCCTGACGTGGCGACGGGAAGGCAGCGACTCGTTCCGCTCCAGACGCCGTGCACCTTCACCGGCGGAGCGCTCACCATCGTCCTCGCAGCCGGTGAGCTCGGGTTTCTGGAGCGGCGCCCCAGTGACTCCGCGTTGCTGGTGAACGGCGACGTGTGTGGGACGGCACCGGCGATCGCGAAGAGCACCACGGCGACGAGTGCGAGCATCACCGGCGATGGCAGTGGCGGCGAGACGATGGTGCTCGATTTCACCAACGGTGTGTTTCTGCGCGGGAGCGCCAGCGCGCCAGGCATGACCATCAACCTCGCAGGCGGCGGCACCGACGTCGTGCAGGTGCGCATGACCGCGCAGCGCGAGACCGTGAAGGCGATGCTGAGCGGCGTCGACGTCAGTGGCGACAACACGCGCGACTTCACGCTGAGCGGCGTGAGTTCGATCGTGGTCTCGCTCGGCGATGGCGACGACGCGTTCGACGCGACGGGCTTCGCGCTGCCGTGCACCGCCTATGGAGGCCTCGGCAACGACACGCTCACCGGCGGAGATGGAAACGACTCGCTGTACGGAGATCTCGGCAACGACACGCTCAGTGGTGGCGCGTCACTCACTGACTCCGACGTTCTCATCGGCGGTGCGGGTACCGACACCGTCACCTACGCCGCGCGGAGCACGAGCGTGACGGTCACGGTTGGCAACGGCGCAGACGATGGCGCTGCGACCGAGAGCGACGACGTGCAGGCCGACGTCGAGACCATCATCGGAGGTAGCGGCGACGATTCGTTCACCGGCACCGCGGGCCCGCAGAGCTTTTTCGGCGGAGCAGGCGACGACACGTTCGTGATGGGTTTGCTCGCGTCGACTGGAGCGGGCGGCGACGTGATTCACGGCGAGGCGGGCATCGACACCGTCGACTACTCCGCGCGGCTCGAGGCCATCACCGTGACGATGGACGGAACGGTGGCGAACGACGGAGCGACGACCGGCGAGGGTGATGACATCGAGAACGACGTCGAACGGCTCGTCTGTCCCACGGCTGCGGTGGTGTGCACCGTCACTGGCAACGCGCTCGACAACGTGCTGCTCGCTGGTGGCGGAGCGGACGTCCTCGATGGCGCGGCGGGCGACGACACGTTCGTCACTGGCGCGACGCTCGGGGCTGATCGATACGTCGGCGGCGTCGGCGTCGACACGGTCGATTTCAGCTCGTTCGGCGGCGCAGTCAACGTGCGGATGGATGACGTGGCGTCGACCACGCACGGAAAGCGAATCGCGCTCGACGTCGAGAACCTGAAATGCCCGACGGCATCGGCGTGCACCGTGCTTGGCAACGCGGGGAACAATCACGTGTGGGGCAGCAGCGTGGCTGATTCCATCAACGCGGCCGGTGGCGACGATCTCATCGAGACCAACGGTGGCAGTGACGTCGTCGATTGCGGTGACGGCAGCGACATCTTGCTCGGCGCGGCGACCGCGACGGCCTGCGAGCTCTAGGGCTGGGGTGAGGGGCTGAAAGATCTCCAACGTCTGCGACTGCTCGGCCCCTCACCCTGACCCTCTCCCCGCTTCGCAAGGAGAGGGAATTCAACGCAGGTAGCTGCGCTTCCACCCGGCGAGCTGCTTCGCGACGTCGCGTCGATCCATCTCGCTCGGACTTCCCGTCAAACGCAGCCGCTGCTTGTTCAACACGTAGAGCGCCTGCTCGATGTCGTCGCCGGGCTTCACCTTCTGCGAGCGCAACCGCGATTCGAGCTTCGAGATCGTCGCCATCAACACCGCCGCACTCGGCGGAGGCTTCACGGACTTCCGCGTGGGATTGCTCGGAGGCTTCGGCGCCGTCGGCACCTCGGGCTGATCAGGCTGCTGCGGAACGACGAGCTCCGCGGGCGCCTCGTCCTGCTCCGGCTCATCCGCGAGCTCTTCATCGCTGAGCCCTTCCTCGGCCTCGACGGGCGTGACCGCATCACCGCCGAGCTGCAGCCACACGAACCCACCACCGACCGCGAGCACCAGGCCCACCAGCACCGGCATCACCAGCGAGCGCGACTTCTTCGGCGCCTGAGGAAACGCGCCGACCGGAGCGAGCTGCTGCCCCATCAATTCCTTCAGCTCACGCTGCGCCGTCGTCGCGTCGGGAATTCGTTTCTCGATCAGCTCGCGCAACACGCGATCGAGCAACTCGGGCACACCCGAGCCCAGCGGCGGCGGAGCACCACCATCGAGCTCCCGCCCCGTGAGCAGCGCGAACCCGAGCGCACCGAGCGCTTGAAGATCGACCTCCGTCGGTTGCCCGTGCCGCGCGAGCCCGAAGTCGATGACCTTCAACTTCCCGCCGACCCGCAGCACGTTGGTGGTGCCGAGCCCGCCGTGCGTGATGGCCCACGCGTGTGACGCCTGCAGCACGCCCGCCACCTCGACCAGCACCTCGAGCGTCTCGCGCTCCGAAAACTTTCCGCGGCGCGCGAGCTCCGCGTCGAGCGATTCGCCCTCGAGCTGCTCCATCACGCGAAAGCGACGGCCGTCGGGCACCTGACCGAACGCCACCACGTCGGCGATTGCGGTGCACTTGATGGCGTTCGCTGCTCGCGCCTCTTCGTCGTTGCCGACCAGCTCGCTGCGCAACACCTCGACCGTCACCGGCTTGCTGCTCGACGAGTGCTGCCCGCGGTACAGCGTGCCGAAGCGGCCCTCACCAGCGCGCGTGAGAATCGTGTATTCGCCGATGCGCGCGCCGACGAGCCGGTCCACGTGGACCTGCGTCGAATCCGGAATGGGTTCGAAGGGCTTCGTCACCGCTCGAAGATGCTCCACGAAAACCCGGCGCTCAACCCAAGCAGCGTTTGCAGGTTCGACGCCTGGCCGGGAATGAACGAGCCGTGCAGCGCGATGTTGATGACGCCCTTGTCTTCAGGCCCGACGCGCAACCGCACGCCGAGCTCCGCGCCGAGACCGAAGAACAGCTCCACCGGCCCGCGCGCCCACGGCGGTTGGTACTGCACGAGCCGCGCGCGCGCGCCGACGAAGAAGAAGCGATCGAGCACGTGGTACGCCACGCCGAGGCTGTAGCTCTGCAGCGTGACGCTCGGCTCCCACGTCGCGTCGAGGTCGAAGCGCGGCTTGCCGGCGAAGAAGAACGTGCCCACGCCCTGCACGCCGAGGAGAAACGGAAAGCCGACCTCGCCACCGACGTGCAGCCGGAAATCGGGAGTCTTCGGCGCGACCACCTCGGCCGCGGGCGCCTGCGTGAGCACCAGGGCCAACACCAGCGCGTTCATGGCGACACCCGCGCTTGCGCGTCGAAGAACTTCACGATGCGGCTCATCGCCAGGTTCCGGATGTCGTCGCTCTCCTGGAGGATCTCGTGCTTCGCGCCGTCCATCACGCTCAGCGTGCAGCGCGGCGCATCGGTGCAGTAACGGCGCTGACCTTCGGGCTTCACGATGGTGTCGGAGCCGGCGATGAACAACAGCGTCGGCGTTGCGGTGAACCGGCCCACGCTCTGACCGCGACTCGAGCCGACCAGCGACTGACACAGCCACCGCCACGTCGGCCCGCCCATGCGAATCGATTCGTCGGCGTCGAGCTGCGAAATCTTCCAGTCGAAGCGCGGCCGCGAGTGCGTGACCGAGTTGCCGTCGAAGTTGGTCTCCTTCGAGTACGGCCCGCCGCCGATGATGTAGCCGCTGCCGTCGGTCGCGTCGCAGATGCCGCCCGCGAGCGTCGCAGCGACCGGCGGAGGAAACGCGCCCAGGTTGATGTCGAGCATCGGTGAGGTCGTCGCCAGCGCCTGCACGTCGTCGGGGTGCTCATCGACCAGCAGCGACGCGACGCCACCGCTCAGCGAATGCGCGAGGAGGAACACGCGCGGCTGCTCCGGCTTCACGATGGTGGTGATGAAGGTGTGCTCGTCCTGCACGTAGTCGTCGAAGTAGTCGACGTAGCCCTTGTCGCGATCGCTCAAAATTCGCTGCGCCTCTCCCTGCGCGCGCAGCGTGAGCGCGTACGTCGAATAGCCCTGCGCGGTGAGATCGCGCGCGACCTCGGCGTACTTGATGATCGACTCGGTGCGCCCAGGCGTGATGACCACCGCGGCCTTCGCGTTCGCCACGCGGTGAATGCGGTACGCGACCTTGAAGCCGCCGACGCCCGCGAACTCTCCGGCCTCTCCCGAGTTCCAGAAGTCCTTCAGCGGGCCTTCCCAGCGCGCGAGCAGATCATTCTCGCTGCTGAACGCCGACGGCGCGGGGCCGGGCGCGGCGTCGAAGTCGAACGGCGCCTCGCGCTCCGCTGCAACCGGAGGACGGCACGCGAGAGACACGAGACACAGCACGCCGAACGCGAGCGCACGGAACATGGGCGCACCCTATCGCCTCGCTCAGATCCAGAACGAGATTCGACGCGACGTGGCTTCTGGCCCCGCGCCTTCGCCGCCCTCTCGCAACCAGCCGCGCACTTCCTCGATGTCGGCGTGCAACAGGTCGGCTTCGGTGCTGACGAATTCGAGCCCACGTCGCGCGCGCGTGAAGCCCTCGTTCTGCACGCGCATGATGTCGACGTCCTGGCCGATGACCTGCGTGGTGTACCACTTCATGAAACGCCGCAGCCCGCGCGCCACGAGGTTGCCGGGAAGATCGAACGGCAAGCGATACGAGATGGAAGTGAAGACCAGCGACTCGAGCGCGCTCACCGGAGTGACCTGACTCGAGATGACGTACCCGCTGCGCTGACCCCACAGGTAGTCGACGCGCGTGACGTTCGGCATGAACCAGTGGTCGGTGTGCACCATCGGCTCGCCGGTGGGGTTCATCAAGAAGCCAGCGCCGGTGAGCTCGTCGTGCTGCTGCTCGTAGGTGACGAGCACTTCGCCATTCTTGCGCTCCACCGTTGCGGGCACTTCACGAACCTTGCGATTGCGGAACCAACCTTTGTGGACGAACACCGTGTGCGGCACGTCCATGAAGTTCTCGACGAGGTTGGTCACGCCGTTCGGGAAGCGCGTCACCATGAAGTAGACGATCCACCCGGGCTCTCCCCACTTCGGCACGCGAAAGGGCTCGCGTCGTGCGCGCTTCAAATCGCCGCCCATGAACACGAAGATCAACCCGTCCTGCTCGCGCGTGGGGAACGACGGCACGCGACCGACGTCGCCTGGCTTCGACTTGAAGCTGCCATCGAGCGTCGAGCCGTTTTGCTTCGGGCCGAGCGAGGGAATGTCGACGCAGCGTCCTTCGGAGTCGTACGTCCACCCGTGGTACGGGCAGCCGACTTTTCCGTCGAAGCAATCACCGGCCGAGAGCCGGGCGTTGCGATGCAGACAGCGATCAAGCAGCGCAGCGGGCTTTCCACTCGCGTCGCGGAACAAGACGAGCGGCGTGCCGAAGATGACGCGTGACTCGAGCTTGCCGGCGACCAGCTCGCTCGACAGACACGCGACGTACCAGAAGTCCTTCAGCGCGCCGCAGCGCGCGAGGTCTGCTTCGGCTTCGAGTTCGACGCGTCGCCGCTCGGAGTGGGGTGAGCCGTCCACCCCGCGGTTGTAACTCAGCGCGACGGAGACTGCGCTGCGGCCTCGAGACACGACGCGCTGCCACCACGCTGCGGAGGATCGAAGCAGTTCGGCCCACCCGAGCCACCCGTGTCGCACTTGCCCTCGGGCGTCTGCGCGCACGCGGTGATGCCGCTCGACGTCGCACAGTTGTAGCCGCACACCAGCCGGCCCTGACCGACGGGCATGCACTTCGGCTTCTGCAGCGATGAGCCGGCGGCACAGATGAGCTGCTTGCTCGGGTCGAAGCACTGCGGCGTGCTGCCGTCTTCGCCGCACACGCCGAACGGAGTCTGCGCGCACATCGGCACGCCACTCCCAGTCACGCAGCCGTAGCCGCAGGCCGAACGGCCCTCACGCACCACGCACGTCGGCGTGGGCACGTCGCTGCCGTAGACGCCGTACACCTCGGGCGGCGGGTCGAAGCACCGCAGCTGGTTCGAGTTGTTCACGCAGATGCCCTTCGGCGTTTGCGCGCACATCGCCTGGCCGCTCTGCCGCTTGCAGTCGTAGCCACAGGCGATGGTGGTCGCGTCAGCGATGCAGGTCGGCTTCGGCGGAGAGCTCCACACCGCGAACAGCCACGTCGGCGGGTCGAAGCAGGTGACGCTGCTCCCGTTCTTCGCGCACACGCCGATTTCCGTCTTCGCGCACGCGCCGCGAGAGCCGTTGTCGATGCAGCCGTAGCCGCAGACGCGCGAGCCGTTGACGGTGATGCAGCCCTGCGTCGGTGTCTGCGCGAGCGCGAGGGTGAGAGCGAGAGCGATCATTTCGGTTCCTCCGGCAGGAAGCGTTTTTGGCAGACGTCGTTCATCACACACTCACCGCATTTCACGGCGCGCGACGTGCACGTGTAGCGACCGAGCAACACCATCGCGGGACCGAACAAGGTCCAGCGGGCCTCCGGGACGAGCGGCATCAATTCTTGTTCAATCGCCTCCGGATCTTCCGAGTCGGTGAGGCCGATTCGGCGGCTCACGCGAGCGACGTGGGTGTCGACGATGATTCCAGACGGAATGTTGAAGGCCGTGTTGAGCACGACATTCGCGGTCTTGCGGGCGACGCCGTGCAGTTGCACCAGCTGGTCGACCGTCTGTGGCACTTCTCCGCCGAAGAGCTCGAGCAAGCCCTTGCTGGTCTCCTTCACCGACTTTGCTTTGCGTCGGAAGAAGCCGGTCGGCACCAGCACCTGCTCGAGCTCGGTCTGATCAGCGTCGGCGATGGCCTGCGGCGTGGGCCACTTGCCGAACAAAATCGGAGTGACCTGGTTGATGCGCTCATCGGTCGCCTGCGCCGCGAGGATGGTGGCGATGAGGAGCTGAAACGGGTTCTCGAAGTTGAGCTCGTACTTCGCGTCGGGGTAGCGCTGCTCGAGCCGCGTCATCACTTCGGTGGCGAGTTCCTGTCGCGTCATCGGGGCGCAGACTAGACCGTCGCGTATGGATTCGAAGGACACGTTGCTGATGATGCTGTCGACCCTGGCGACCGGCTTGCCCACCTTCATCGTCGACGTGGTGCTGATCGCGATGGCCGTCGCGAAGTGGAACAAGCACCCGCAGGTCTCGATGTACGCGGCGGGCGGCGGCAGCTTCCTGTTGCTGCTCGATCTGCTGTTCCGCTCGCTGTTCGTGATTCTGCCGATGAAGCTGCGCGAGAACGGAATGGCTCCGGCGCAGATGTCGGTCTACCTCGGCGCGATGAGCGTCGTCGGCTCGCTGCTCCACGCGGTCGCGATGGGGCTGTTGATCGCAGCGATCTTTTCAGATCGCGGAGAACAGAAACTCCCTCTCCCCCGCTAGGGGAGAGGGTCGGGGAGAGGGCCCAGCCCGCCTCAGCGACGGTCCTCACGAAGCTCACGACGATCTTCCGAACGCTCACCCTTGTCGTTGCCCAGCTCGCGAACTGCCGCACCAACGAGCTCGGCGTAGAGCGAGCGCTTCGCCTGCACGGCCGGAACATCGAATCGACCGCTGAGCGACCCCAGCTGTCCCTGAATGACCTGCAGGCGCTCACGCGAGAGGAACTCGCGTGCTGCATCACGCTTGTCGTCGGCGAGATTCACGCCGTCACGCACCGTGCGATCGCTGCGAAGCTCGCGTCGGTCCTGACGAACTTCCTTCCGGTCTTGCGCGCTCTCGACGCGGGACTCAGTGATTTCGCGCGCGACGTAGCCGTTGAACTGCGCGTCGAGGCCACCGAGGCGAGCGACGTCGCCGACTGACATCGCGGCGTCGTACTCACGCAGCAGCTCACTCACGCGAGCGGCGTCCCAGCGGTCGTTCGCGAGCTGCCGGTTGTCTTGCCGCAGATCCTGCCGATCGCGCGCACGCTCGACGCGATTGCGCATCGGCTGCGAGCACGCCATTGACGAGGTGATGACGAACAGGGCGACGACGATTCGGTTGGTCATGACGTGGGAACACGCCGACCACCGAAAAGTTGCGGGCCCCTAACGCCGGTACGCGTCAGGGTTTTCCTTGAAGCGATCGCGGCACCACGCACTGCAGAAGTAGTGGTCGTCGATCTTCAGCGCGTCGGGTGTGACACGGACCTTCATGTGGCAGACGGGATCGACCGCGACCTCCGCGCTCGGAGCCGCCGCAGGAGCCGGGAGCGCCGACACATATACATAGAGTGAATTCAGCTCCTCGTTGGTGACGTGCCCGGCGTACGACGGCATGTGCAGCGGGTAGCCGGCGACGCGCTTCGCATCGGGAGCGAGGATCGACTCCTTCACGTACGCCTCGTCGGCCGTCACCAGCAATCGCGTCTCGAGCTCGCGGCGTTGACCGATGAGCCCACCCAGGGGCGGCGCGAGCTCAGGTCGTTCGTGACAGTTGCTGCACGAGAGCTCGTGGAAGAGCACTTCTCCGCTGCGTTCCTTCTTCTCGGGTGCCGCGTTGTTCGTGCCAAGCAGACCGCGCGTCTTCGCGAGCAGCTTCTTGAAGTCTTCCGGGTCTTCCGAATCGTAGGCGCCGCGCACCACTCCGTTGGCGTCGACGAGGAGGAAGACCGCGCTGTGCATCACCGCGTCGAGACCGCCGTCGGTGCGCTGCGCGGTGACGTGAAAGCCGCGCGCGACGTCGTCGAGTCCTGCCTGCGTCGTTTCGAGCAGCGACCACCGCTTCTCGTCGGGGTTCCACTGCTTCTGGTACTCGGCGAGTTTCTCCACCGTGTCGTTGCCCGGGTCGACGGAGAAGCTCACGAAGCGCACCTTCGCGTCGGGCCCGAGCTCGCGCTGCACGCGGACCATCTTTGCGGTGAGCAGTGGGCACACGGTGCGGCAGGTGGTGAAGATGAAGTTCGCGACGTAGGGCGTGCCGAGCAGCGCGCCTTTCGTGACGGTCTCTCCAGTCTGCGAGCGGAACGCGAAGTCGGGCGACGGCCACATCGGCGGCAGCTTCGAGTCGCCGGTGTGCGCGAAGTCTTCGGCGGTCGGGTCGTCGGTGCCGTGGTTGCGTTGGCGCGCGAGCAGGAGCGCGGCGAGTGACGCCGACATGCCGAGTGCGAGGACGATGGCGATGGCGCGCTGCATTTTCGGCGGACGGCTTAGCTGATCAGCGACGCGTTCGACTGCTCCACGCGCGGTGAGTCAGCACCCGTTCTGATGGGGCCGTTCACGCCACGCCCTTCGTCAGCCCGTCTACGAACGCGAAGAGCAGTGCGGCGAGCGTGCCGGGCACCATCCCTCCGAAGAAGGCAATGAAGGCGGTCGTTCGATCTCCCGTGAGTTTCTGCAGACGCCCCAAGGCGAACACCAGCACCGCGCTGAAGACGATGCCGAGCAGCAGGCCGGGGATCAGCTCGAACCAGTACGAGGGTTGAGCGTGCAACTTCCCGAAGAAGAGGAAGCTCCCGCGAACTCCAGCACGCCGAGAGCGAGCCCCGCGCCGACCGCCGCGAGGAGTCGGAGAGCGAGCATCAGCCGACGCCCTTGGTCGCACCGACCAGGACGGCGAGGGGAAGCGAGATGATTGCGCCGGGAGACAGACCGAACACGAAGCCTGCGGTGCCCGCGCCGCGCCACTTCGACTTCAGGACTACGAACATCACCCCGACGATCGCGACGAGCACCGAGGCGATCAATCCGAGGCCCGGCAGCAAGTCAGTCCAGTCGCCGTACCCGAAGGACGTGTCCTGCGCAGCGCGCACATCATGCAGCGCGCGCACTCGCGTCATCGGGACGTCTGCATCGCCGGAGAAAGCGTGTGGTACCGATCGATCGCGAGCTTTCGCACTTCGCGCGCTCCGTGGTGCCACTCGATCGTCACTTCGACTTCGGCCGGAGCATCGTCGGTGAGTCCGAACAGCAGCCGCGGCTCGGCCTGCCCACTGAAGCCCGCCATCACCTGCAGTTCCTTGCTCTGCTCGAGGCGCACGCCATGCGCGGTGGTGTTGATGCTCACGCGCGTGCCGAGCGCGGGCTTGTTGCCGACCTTCAGCGAGAGCCCGATGAAGTGCGGCTTCTTGCCGCTCGCTGCGCGCTGCTCCATCAGCGTGTTCTTGTAGAGCGAGAGCGGCGCGTGCTGATTGGTGACCAGCACGTCGAGATCTCCGTCGTCGTCGAGGTCGGCCATCAACACGCCGCGAGAATTGTCGGGAGCGGCGATACCGGTCAGCTCCGCCACGTCGACGAACGTCCCGGGGTTCTTCGCGCCCTGGTTCAGGTACACGCGCCGTGCCTCGTTCGGGTACAGCTCGCGCCCGCGAATGTCGCCCCAGCGGTCGGCGTAGGTGTGAATCTCCGGGCCCGACTGCATCAGCTTCTGATTCACGTACCAGTAGTCGCGCCGCCGCGTGTTGAGCTCCCGCTTGTCGAGCCGGTCGTCGAGCATGCCGTTGGCCTGCACGAGATCGTCCCAGCCGTCGAGGTCGAGATCTCCGGCGGCCGCTCCCCACGCGAAGCGACGTTCGTTGAGCGCGCCACGCTGCGTCGCCTCGTCGATGAACGACGGCACGAACGGGTCGTCTGACGCGCTCACCATCCACAACAGCGAGCCCTCGCTCTGCAGCGAGTGGTGCACGTTGCTCACGTACACGTCGGGGAAGCCGTTGTGGTCGAAGTCGGCCACGCTGCAGTTCATGCCCTTGTACGTGTCGCGGCCGATGTCGCCGAAGCGCGCGCTCGTCACGCGGCGGAAGTGTTTGCCGCCTTCGTTCAGGTAGAGATCGTCGGGGCCGAAGTCGTTCGCGACGTAGAGGTCGGTGAAGCCGTCCTTGTTCCAGTCTTGTGTGCCGACCGCGAGTGACCAGCGGGTGTCGGGCATGCCGAACGCGTCGATGTCGAGCAGCGTGTACGTGCCGTCGCCGTTGCCGCGGTAGAGCTGGTTCTTTCCGCCGTTGTCGGCGTCGTGCCAGCCGTTGTGCATGAAGCGCAGCGCGCGGCGATCTCCCTCGAACTGAGGAGCGGGCAGCTTGAAGACGTTGAGCGGCGTCGGCTGGTCGTAGCCGGGCAGGTGCGTGGTCAGCGCGTTCATCACGTAGAGGTCGAGCACGCCGTCGTTGTCGAAGTCGAAGAACGTCGCGCCGAGCGAGACGGTGTGCGCTCCGAGTCCCGCCTTCGTGGTCACGTCTTCGAAGCTCAGCGCTCCGGTCTCGACGCGGCGATTTCGCAGGAGCCGCGTGGTGCCGAACGCGACCGGCACCAGCAGATCGTCGTCGCCGTCACCGTCGTCATCGATGAGCACCGCGCCGCCCGCCATGCCGTTGCTCCACGGGTCGTTCATCAGTGACTCGAGCGCGGGGAGCGGCACGCGCTCGAACTTGAAGTCTCCGCGATTCAAGTAGAGCGCGACGCGATCGCCGGGAATCGCGAGCGGGTGGGTCACGACGAGGTCGAGCTTGCCGTCACCGTCGACGTCGCCTGAGCCGACCGCGTCACCGACCGAGAGCACCCACTTCGCGACGTGCAGCAGCCGCGGGTCGACTTCCTCCAGCGTCTTGCCCATCGTCGAGCCGAGGCCCGACTGCGCGTTGTCGATCTGCACGAAGCGGAAGCCCGGGTCGGCGGGCGCGTCGAGCGGAGAGAGCACGAAGTTCCACGCGCCGAGCATCAGCGCGCCCAGGCCACCGACGATGGCGACGCGCTTGAAGCTGTCGAGGTCGAACAGCTGCGCGAGCCGCTTGCCGCGCCCGCGAACCAACTCGCGCAGATGGAGGAACGCGAAGCGCCCGGTGCCGATGGTCAGCGCCGCGTAGAAGAACGTGTAGACGCTTTCCTTGAAGTGGAGGAACCCGTCGACGGCGGTGAGCGCCACCGCGAGCGCGACTTGCCAGCGCCAGGCCTTCGGCGACGTGGCGGGGTCGGTGATCATGTAGAACGTGAAGAGGAAGAACGGCGGCGACTCGAGCGTGCCGAGGAACAGCGTCTGCCACGGCAGGTGATGCCGCATCACGTACGCGCGGATCGCGGTCTGAATCGCGTACAGCGTGAGGAAGCTGATGATCAGCGGCCCGCGACCGACGCGGAACACGAAGAGCATCAGCGCTCCGGTGGCGATGAAGATCGACATCGTCACCGAGCCGCCCGCCCACTGGTACGCCGGAGCCGCGGTGATCAACTCGCGCGAGAGCAACAGCGACATCGCCACGCCGAACATCGACGGGTTGAAGACGTGGCGGCCCTGGAAAGTAAGCAAATACTTACTTCCGATGGCCAGAAACACGGGGAAGAACAGCACCCACGAGTGATGTGAGTAGTTGAGGAGAATGCCCAGCGACGTGCAGCTGATTAGCGCCGAGAGCGGCACGATCTTCCGCTTCGTGAAGACCCAGCTGAACACCACCTCGAGCAGACAGCCGCTGACGACGATGGCGGCCATCTGCCACCACTGGCGGTTGAACCCGAGAAACGTGAAGCCCATCACCGCGTAGAGGACCAGCAGCGAGGCGAACGGAATTCGCGGGTCCTTGCGGGTCGGCACTTCCCACCCGCGCGCCGTCATCAGCCGGTGCTCGGCGACCGGAATCGAAGCTGGAACCGTCAGCACCTCGGGCACGCGGTGCTCATACACCGAGGCACGGGTTCATTTGATGTTGCAGATGATCTTCTTGGCGGCGCACGGATCTCCGAACCCGCCGGTGTGCGGAAAGCGCACGTGCACCTCAGGGCCGGGCGCGTTCGCCGACAGCTCGTCGTACGACCCCGTCAGCATGAAGAGGTCCTTGCTGCAGCTGACCTCCTTGCCGTTGCCGTTGGTGCAGGTGGTGTCGAACGCGTGGTCGAAGACGTAGTACTTCTTGGGCCCGTTCCCGAGACGAACGGTGACGCACACCTCTCCGGGCATGATCAACTGGTCGACGTCGTTGCTGCCGTCGAAGGCGAACTGGCCCGTGCTGCCGGTCGTGGTGACGAATGACTTGCAGTCAGCCACCGAGAACCAGCCGACCGTGTAGCCCTCGGCCGGAATCAAGAAGCCCTGGCCTTGAACGGCGACTCCACCAGCGGTGCAACCCGTCGAGAGCGCGAGGAGGAGCGTCGGAAGTGCGATTCGCATGCCCCCTCAACGAGGGGCGCCGCCAATATTCCCGCTCTTCGAACGGCGCAGGTAACGGTCGAGCAGGGCGACCACCTCTTCGATGAACAGCGGGTGCTGCAACAGCTCCGGTCGGTTGATGGCCGCCTCGTGAATCACCGCGTGCGCCGCGGTGGTCGAGATGAAGCTGGCCAGCTCGAAGTCGGGCACCTGCGTGAGCGGAGCCATCGCCATTTCCCACGCGCGCTCGGTGTCGGGCGCTCCCTCTCGCGCGTTGATGCGCGACGAGCGCGGCAGCTCATCGGCGAAGATGCGGTGGAGCGTGGGGTCGACGAGGTGCTCCTTCACGCCCGCCTCGATGGTCGCGCGCAGGTAGTCGGCGAGCGTCTTGCCCGGCTCGGGCGGCGGCAGGTTCTGTCGCGCCCGCTGCACGTGCCGGCGCTGCAGCTCGGCGACGATGGCCTGCTTGTTCGGGAAGTACTGGTACAGCGAGCCGATGTTCACGCCCGCGCGCTCGGCGACGAGGTTGGTGGTGAACCCGGCCCAGCCGTATTTCTGAAGAATGTAAGCCGCCGCCTGGAGGATGGCGTCGACCGTGGCCACCGCGCGCCCTTGCTTCGGGCGTTTACGAGCGGTGATGCCCCTCTTCCTCGATGCGAGTTTCGTCAAAGTAAGTGAAAGCTTACTTTTTTCGGCATGACAGACAACGCCGAGACGCAGTGGAAGTCGTTCCTCGCAGTGAACGCGCGACGCCGCTCGATTCGCGACTTCGACGGGCGGCCGATCGACGAAGCGGCGCTGCGCGAGGTGCTGGCCGAGGGCCTCAAGGCTCCGTCGAGCGGCAACCTGCAGCCGTACACGATTCACTGGGTGCGCAACCCGCAGCTGAAGACGCGGGTTGCCGACGCGTGCGAAGGGCAGCGCGCCGCGCGGTCAGCGAGTGCGCTGCTGGTGCTCGTGTCGTCGGTCGAGACCGCGCGCAAGACGGTCGCGGCGCAGCGCGAGTGGGTCGAACATTCCGGCGAGCTCAGCGACGCGTCGAAGGCGTACCACCGCAAGCAGTTGGACAAGTTCGGCAAGTTCCTGCGCTTCGCTCCGATGGCCATGCTCGGGCTGTTCCGTGTGCTGCTGTCATTCTTCGTGCCCGCTCGCGCGCTGGTGCCGATCGGTCGCGCCGGCATCGCGCACTGGGCGACGCGCAGCACGCTGTACGCCGCGCAGCAGGTGATGACCGCCGCCACCGCGCGCGGCTTCGACACCTGCCCGATGGAAGGCTTCGACCCCGGGCGCGTGGCGAAGCTGCTCGAGCTGCCTCGTGGCTCGGTCGTGCCGCTCGTCATCGCCGTCGGTCATCGCACGTCGGATGCGCACCTCGAGCCGCAGTGGCGTCGCGCGTTCGACGACGCGGTGGTCGTGCACTGAAGCGTCAGCTCGGCGTGAGGCTCCGGCGTCGAGCGAGCAGGGACACCAACGTGACGACCACGGCGAGCGCCGCGCCAATCGCGAAGAGCGCGCTCACGTAGCCCTTGGCGAACCACGGGCGGGCGAGCGCGGTGCCGAGCGACGCTCCGACGAAGAGGCTGCCGGAGAACATCGCGATGCCCGGGCCACGCGCCGTCGGTGCGGCCTGACTCGCCCACACCTGCAGGTTGGCGTGGAAGAAGACGATGGCGGCTCCCATCAACACCGCGGCGGTGAGCACGCCGGGAGCTGCGGGAGAGACGGCCACCGCGACCCAGCCGGCGACCAGCATCACGCCGCCGAAGCCCATGCTGCGCATCACGCCGAGACGAGGCCCGACGCGAATCGCGAGACGTGCCCACAGCACGACCGAGAGGCCGTACGCGGCGATGAGAACGCCCGCGAGCGCGGCCGAGGCGCCAGTCGCGAGCATCGTCGGCGCGAGGAACGCGAAGAGCCCGAAGAGCACCGCGCCTTCGACGAGCGCGATGGCGGCGATGGCGCGCACCGCGGGCACGGCGAGCGCGTCACGCAAACGACCTGGCGTCGCCGGCTTCGGCGGCACGTGCAGCTTCTGCATCGCTGCGAGCGCCGCGAGGGCGAGCACGCCTGACGCTCCGAAGCCCCACGCCCAGCCGAGCTTGTCGGCGAGCAGGCCCGCACCGAGCACGCCCATCGCCGCGCCGGTCGCGTACGCGGAGTTCATGTCGGTGGCCGCCGAACCGCGCTGCTCCGCGGGCAGCACTTCGCCGAGCCACGCGATGACGGACGGCACGACCGAGGCCATGCCTGCTCCGGCGATGAAGCGTGCGACGAGCAGCACGTCGAGCGTCGGCGCGAACACGCTCGCTGCGGAGCCGAGAATTCCGAGCACCAGCCCGAGCTTCATGACCTGCACGCGGCCGAGACGCTCCGAGGCCAGACCCCACGGCACCTGCATCACGCCGTACGCCAGGTAGTACGCGCTCGCGACCTGCGTGGCTTCGGCGAGGTCGACGTGCAGGTCGTCGGAGATGGCGCGCACCAGCGGCGTCATCGCGAAGTTGTCGAAGGCGGCGGCGAACGCGCCGAGGAAGGCAGGCCAGCGAGCGGGAACGGCAGCGGCAGACATCGGACGCGCCAGATAACGCGCCCACGTACCGCGCGCCGCCGATCAGTGGTGAATCAGTACCTCGGCCACTCGAGACAGCACACGGGCGAGAACTGCGACGAAGCCGAGAGCGGCGCGACGCCGTCCGACAGGCAGCTCGCGACCGTCATGAACGTCGAGGTCGCGGTCGGCGTCGCGAGCCACGAGCGACCGGGGTTCGGCGCACCGCCGATGCAGACCGCCGCGCGCCACTGACTCAGCGTGCACAGCGGCGCGGCGAAGTTGTTCGAGCAGAACGCCGCTGCGCCGTCCCAATTCTGAGGTGACGACGAGCGCGCGAAGCAGAGCGTCGAGAACGCCGAATCGATTCGCGTCATCCCCGTCGGGCAGTTCGCCAAAGACGAGGGCCCTTGAGGCCCCGGCGGCCCCTGAACGCCTTGCACACCCTGCGCGCCCTGCGGGCCAGCGTCGCCTTGAGCACCCGGCGCTCCGTTGCAGATCTTCGTGCTCGACGTCGCGGCGATGACCTCGACGCCGCCGGTGGGGCACGTCGTGTCTCCCGGTGAAAGCGCGCGCAAGGTGACCGACACACCGTCGACTCCGTTCGCGCCAGCGTCGCCGTCGCGTCCGTTCGTCCCGTTGCACACCGGGAGCGTTCCTCCATCGGCCAGGTTCACGAGCACTCCACCGCTCGGACATTGCGGGCTCATGGCCGACAGTGCGCTCGCAGAAATCGACGAGCCCGGAACGCCCTGTGGCCCGGCCGCACCCTGCACGCCGTTCGTACCCGCAGGTCCCGTCGTGCCCGGAGCACCGTTGCACACGAACGTCGTGCCCGACGCCGACACCACTGCGACTCCACCGAAGGGACAATTCACGCTTCCCGCATCGACTTCGCCGGTCGTGACTGAAGCTCCAGCCGGGCCGGCCGCGCCGTTCATTCCTGCGGGACCTGCGGGCCCACGTTCTCCCTGAGGTCCTTGCGGGCCCGGGTCGCCGCTCTTGCAGGCCGCCAGCATCATCACTGCGACAGCAACGAACGTGCTCGTGCGCATCACCGCAGAATAGTCAGTTCGACCCCGTTCGCGTTCGCCGACGGCGTTCATTAAGTCCTCCCTGTGCGCCACGACGGCATCTTCCGCGGAGTGCTCCTCGCGCTGAGCGCGGCGGTCGCGTTCGGAGCGACGGTTCCGCTTCAACGCTGGGCGGGCGCGGGCCTCGGCGCGTTCACCATCGCCGCGTTGCTCTACGCAGGCGCGCTGCTCGCTGCAGCCGTCAGCTCTCTGATCGCGCGTGACGCCGGCGCACCGCTCAACCGTTCGGCCATCGCTCCGCTGCTCCTGATGGGAGTGTTCGGCGCGGCGCTCGCTCCGTCGTTGTTCGCGTGGGGCGTGCTGCACGTCGACGCGCCGGTCGCCGCGTTGCTGCTCAACTTCGAGATGGCGTGGACCGCGGTGCTGGCGTTCTTCATCTTCCGCGAGACGCTCGGCCGGCGCGCGGTGCTCGGCTTGCTCGCGATGGCCACCGGAGGCGCGGTGCTCGCGGTCCCGTCGGTCGACTCGCACGTGAGTCTCACCGGAGTGGCTGCCATCGTCGGAGCGACCGTGGCGTGGGCCATCGACAACGTCGCGTCGCGCCGACTCGCAGAACACCGGCCGTTGATCGTCGTGGCGTCGAAGAGTGCGATCGGCGCGAGCGTCTCAGCCACGTTGGCGCTGCTCTTCTCCGAGCAACGCGTCGCCGCGTGGCAATTCGTGGTGCTGCTCGCTGCTGGCGCGACCGGCTACGGCTTGAGTCTGCGCCTCTATCTCCTCGCGCAACGCAGCCTCGGCGCGACGCGCACCGCCTCGGTGTTCTCACTCGCGCCCTTCATCGGCGCGGTGCTGGGCCTCGTCGCAGGGCAAGGCGCGTGGGGCTGGCCGCTCCTCGGAGCAGGTGTGCTCTTCGCGCTCGGCGCCTGGCTGCACGCGACCGAGCGGCACGGACATCGGCACCACCACACCGCGCTCGAGCACGAACACGCGCACCGCCACGACGATGGGCATCACTTCCACCATCACGATTCAGTGATCGTCGGCGAGCACACGCACGCGCACCGGCACGAGCCTCACGAGCACGAGCACGAGCACGGCCCCGACCTGCACCACTCGCATCACTGAGTCATCGAAGCGCTTGCACGGCTTTCAGGGCGCGCTCATGTCGCGCGGCCACCGAGTCCCACTGGATGTTGGCGAAGAATGCGTCGACGTATTTCGCCGCCGCTGCGCCGTAGTCGAGCGCGTACGAGTGCTCGTACATGTCCATCACCAGCAGCGGCGCGGTCATCGCTCCCTGCTGCGTGTGATGCCCCGAGCCGTGCACGTGCAGCGAGCCGTCGCGCAGATTCACGTCGAGCGTCACCCAGCCGCTGCCTCCGCCGAGCCCGGCGCCTGCCGCGCGGAACAGTTCCTCGAAGCGCGCGGTGCTCCCGAACTCGGTGCTCAGGGCTTGCCCGAGTGAACCGGTGGGCGCTCCTCCTCCGCCACCGAGATTCCCGAAATACAGCTCGTGCAGCACGACGGAGTTGTTGAACGTCAACTCGCGCTCACGCATCGCCGCGACCAGGAAGGCGGGCGTGTCCTTGTTGGTGTGCGAGAGCTCTTCTTCGACGCGCGCGAGGTTCTTGAACGCGCCGCCGTAGTTGTTCTCCCAGTGCGAGACCAACAACTTTTCCGACAAGCCCTTCAGCTTCTTCGGGTCGAAGGCGAGCGGAACGAGGGAGCGTTTCGGCGCCTCACGTTTCTCTTCAGCCATGGCGATGCCTCCCGAGAGCGCGAGCGCGACGGCGAGGGTCTCTCTGCGAGTGAGTTCGGTGCTCATCGACGCGCGGTCATCATCCCGCGCGCGACGCGCAGCAAGGCCCAGGACGCCTCACCCCACTGCTCACTTCGACTCGATGATGAATTCCACGCGCCGGTTGTTGGCGCGACCGTCTTCGGTCTTGTTCGTATCGGCCGGACGATCAGGTCCGTAGCCCATCGCGTTCAGGCGACTCTCGTCGACGCCCTGATGCGCGAGGTACGCAGCGACGGCCTTCGCGCGCCCGAGCGACAGCTTGCGATTCAACTTCGCGCTGCCTTGATCATCCGTGTGGCCTTCGACGGTCACCATCGGAATTTCCGGGTGCGCACGCAGCACCGCGGCCACCTGATTCAGCAGTGGGAACGACTTCGGCAGAATCGTCGACTTGCCGGTCGCGAAGTAGATCTTGTCGGTGATGACGAGCTTGTCGCTGGTGATGATGACCAGCTGCCGCTCCTCGGCCGGGCAACCCTGATTGTCGGGCGGGCCCTTCGCGTCAGGGCAGTTGTCCTTCGCGTCCTCGACCGTGTCCTCGTCGCGATCCTTCAGCGGGCAACCGCGCCGCTCCTTCGGCCCCGCCTCGGTCGGGCACGCATCGACGTCATCTTCCACGCCGTCGAGGTCCTGATCCTTGATGGGGCAACCCTGATGATCCTTCGGGCCGGGAATCGTCGGGCACTTGTCCGTCGCGTCCGGAGTTCCGTCGTTGTCGTTGTCCTTCACGCGAATCGGGCAGCCGTTGTTCGACTTCGGACCTTGCTCGATGGGGCATTGATCGATCTCGTCGGGCACGCGGTCGGCGTCATTGTCGTGATCGATGCAGCCGTCGTCGTCTTCGAATTGATCCTGATCTTCCGGCTCGAGCGGACACTTGTCGCGACGGTTGATGATGCGGTCGTTGTCGTCGTCGAGCTCCGGGCATTCAGCCGGCGTGTGCGCGCCGCCCTTCTCGCAGCGATCGACTTGCGGCTTGAGCCCCACGCCCGCGAACAGCCGTACCGTCGGAGTGCCGGGCAGATTTCCAAACCCCGGCCCACCGAGCGCGAACAGCTCGATGGGACCCAGCGGTACGCGAACACCGCCGAGCAACTCGAACCCCGGAGGCGCCTGGCCCTCGAGCGCGATCAACGAATGCAGACTGCCCTCGAAGCGCGCGCCATCACCCGTGCTCGCGACGAGCAGGCGAATGCCGAGCTGCGAACCGACGGTGTCGCGCAACGTGCCCGAGGTGAGCGCCTGGGCGGAGCGGATGTACGTGCTGATCTCTCCACCGATGCGCACCGGGCCGACCACACGACCCGCTGAAATCTGCGGCACGAGGTTGAAGCCGCTCTCGGCGTTGAGCGCGTTGCCCACTCCGACGGGAATCGCGAAGCCGAGCTGGAAGGCGAGATCGAGCGGCATCTCCTTCACGAGCGCCGAGCCGCCTTGCGAGAGAATGCCGACGCGCGCCGCGAGTCGCGGAGAACCGAGGCCCACGGAATCGGGCGAGAGCGTGTTTGCCGCCTGCGAGAGATCGTCTCCAGTCTGCGCGACGACCAGCGGCAGCTCTCCGGTCACCTGCAGCCACGAGGTGATGCCGAAGCCGAGCCCGAGGTGCAGCTGCACGCGGTGCGCGACGAGCGAGCCGATGCGCGTGTTGTCGCGGAAATAGACGAGCGGGTTGTTCTCGTAGTGGAGCGCGAGCGTCGCGCGGAAACGGAAGCGGGGAAGTGTGTCGCCGCTCGCAGCCGCCATTCCGGCAAGACCACCGTCTTGCAGCGTGAAGCGCGAGAGTGAGAATTGCGGGAGCTGTTGGGGTTGTTGTTGCTGCTGCGCGTACGCGGTGGTCGCGAGCAACAACGCCAGAGCGACCTGCTTCATCGTGTGCTCCGGCGAGAGCGACGGACCAGCGTGGCGAGGGCGAGCAGCATCAACTCTCCGCTCGAGCTGCAGCCGATGAGTCCGGCTCCGCCGAACCGTTCTTCGACCTTGCGAATGTTGAAGCGCACCGCCGCCGACTTCGGCCCCGTGTTGCCAGCCGCGTCGCGCGCGTCGGCGTCGATCACGTGCGGTCCATCACCCAGCGAGAGCGGGTCGATGCTCAACACGAAGCGCCCGGTCGCATCGGCCTGCGCGGTGCCGGCCTTCATGCCGTCGACGTACACGGTGACCGTCGAGTTCGGCTCGGCGAAGCCGGTCACCTCGAGCGGGCGATCATCATCGAGCGTCGATTCACCGGCGGGCGTCACGATGTTCGGCGCGGTCGGCGCGGTCGAGTCGATGGTGAACGTCACACCTGCACCCTGCGGCCCCGCATTCCCAGAAGCGTCGTGCGCCGACGCGCTCACGATGTACGTGCCATCAGCGAGCGGAGTCGGCGGCGTCAGCGACCACTCGCCCATCGAGTTCGCCGTCGTCGTGCCGATGGGGTTGTTGTTCACGAAGACGGTGACGGTCGCTCCGGGCTCGGCGGTGCCGGTGATGGGCGGCGTGTTGCTGGTCGTCACTTCACCCGCGGTGGGGTCGGTGATGGCCGGGCCCGTCGGCGGGGTCGCGTCCTTGCGCACCACGCGCGTGTCGGCACCGGTGCCGGCGGCGGTGGTCTGCGACGCGCGCACCGTCACGGTCGCCGAATCAGGCAGCGCGCGCGTGTCGATGGTCGCCGAGAACATTCCGCCCGCGCAGGGCACGGTCACGGCGGCGAGCCCCATGATGCTCACCGAGACGTCGCCCGCGCCGACGCTGCACACGCCGGTTACGACGTACCGCTCGGCGTTCATCGAGTTGATGTCCATCGGTGTGTTGAGCAACACGTTGGGCAGACCATCGATGTTGAAGGTGCGCGGCGGCGAATCGGGCGACGTGTTGCCGGCCTGATCAACCTGACGCGCGACGACGGTGTGCGAACCCGTTCCCAGCACGGTGCTGCACATCCACGCGCCGGCTGCGCTGGCAGGCACCGAGCACACCAGCGCCGCGCCTTCGAACACGTTCACCTGCGCGAGCGGCTCGGCGGTGCCGGTGATGCTCGGCATCGGAGCGACGTTCGCGTTGGTGGTCGGCGTGCTGATGATCGGCGCGACGGGCAGCTGCGTGTCGATGGTGAAGGTGCGCTGCGGAGAAACGCCCGAGGTGTTGTCGGCGGCGTCGGTCGAGCGCGCGGTGACGGTGACGGTGCCGGGCAGCAACACGGTCGACGTGCACGCCCACATGCCCGACGGCGGAACGACGGTGCTGCACAGCTCCACGCCCATGCGAGAGACGCGCACGGTGCTGCCGGGCTCTCCGGTGCCGGTGAAGGTCGGCGTGGTGGTGTTGATGAACGACATCTCCATCGGCGAGGTGATGGCCGGAGTGGTCGGCGCCACCGTGTCCTTCACCGTGTTGCGCGTGTCGCTCCCCGTTCCCGTGACGTTGGTCTGCGACGCGGTGAGGGCGATCTGCGGCCCGTCGGTGAGCGCGCTCGCGTTGACCGAGGTGCTGAAGCGCGCCGCGGTGCACGAGGTGGTGGTCATCACCGTGCCCACGCGAACGGTGACGGTGCCCGCCGCGGTGGTGCAGTTGCCCGCGACGGTGAACGACGTGACGTTGGCCGCGTTGATGGGCGAGGGCGTGTCGAGCGTCACGGTCGGCACGTTGGCGACGGTGAAGCTGCGGCCCGCGGAGTTCGGCCCGCTGTTCGTCGCGCGATCGATCTGCCGCGCGAAGATGGTGTGCGCTCCGGTGCCGAGCGTGGTCGGGCAGCTCCACTGGCCGCTCGCGTCGGCGGGCGTGCTGCACAGCTGCGTGGTGCCTTCGAACACCAGCACCGTGGCGAGTGCTTCCGACGTGCCGCTCACCGACGGGTTCGGAGCGACCGTCGCCGCAGCCGCGGGATTCGTGATGTTCGGCGCCGCGGGCGGCATGGTGTCGATGGTGATGCTGCGCCCGGCCGAGGTGCTGCCGGTGTTGCCCGCCGCATCGGTCGCGCGCGAGGTGAGCGTGTACGTGCCGTCGGCGACCATGGTGGCGACGCAGCTCCACGTGCCCGCCGCGCTGACGACCGCGGTGCAGACCTCGGTGGTGCCGGCGTACACGCGCACGGTGGTGCCGACCTCTCCGGTGCCGCTCAAGGTCGGCGTGCCGTCGTTCACGAACGCGCCGCCGTTGGGCGAGGTGAACGCCGGCGTCGCGGGAATGGTGGTGTCCTTCGACGTGGTGCCCGAATCGGTGCCGGTGCCCGCGCCGTTGGTCTGCGAACCGCTCACGGAAATCGAAGTGCCATCGGGGAGCGCGCTCACCGAGAGCGTGGTGCTGAACGCGTTGCCGCTGCACGGCGTGGTGGTCATCGCGCTGCCGACGCGCACGGTGACGACGCCGTTGGTGTCCTGACAGGTGCCGCTCACGCGATACGCGGTGACGTTGCCGGCGTTGATGGTGCCGACGGGATCGAGGCGAACGATGGGAGCTCCCTGCACGACCGAGAGCGTCTGATCAGTCACCTGGTTCTCGAGCACGCTCAGGCCGGAGATGTTCGTCTTGCCGTTCACGTACGCGCCCGCGGTGGAAGAGGTGACGTTGACGGTGATGGTGCAGCGCGAGGTGCCCATCGCGAAGCCGCCGCCCGAGAGACGAACCGAGGTGCTGCCCGCGGCGATCGCTCCGCCGCTCGAGGTGGTGACCGAGCCGCCGCAGGTGTTGGTGACGGTCGCGTTGGCCATCACCAGCCCGGTGGGGAAGTTGTCGGTGAACGCGAGGCCGGTCTGCGGCAGCGCGCCGGGCACGTTGTCGATGGTGAAGGTGAGCGACGTCGACGCGGGCACGGTGACGACCGTGGTGCCGAAGCGCTTCGAGAGCTGCGGCTGGAACGAATAGAACGTGAGGTCGTTGGTGCTCGCGTACGTGCCGGCCGACGTGCCGAAGTTCCACATGATGCCGAACGAGTTATCGACGGTGGTCGGCTCGATGTAGTTGGTGAACGTGCCCGCGGCGTTGACGGAGTTGTTCTGGCCCGCGGGACAAAAGGCCGCATCGAAGAGGCAGTGGTAGTAGCCGGCGAAGTAGCCAGTCCACGCGATGCCCGAGCGCGCGCGCCACGCTTCGACGATGTTCGACGCGGGACGGTAGCCGCCGACCAGCGCGGGCGGGCCGAGCGAGAAGAAGCTGGGGCCGTAGTCGTCGCCGCCGAGGAACGCGTCCATCACGTGGTACAGCCGAACGGTCGCCGTGTTGCCCGCGGGAATGATCAGCGAGTGCGTCACGATGACGAAGTCGTTCGGGTACGTGTACTGCCACGTCACGGTGAGGTCGTAGTTGCGGCCGCCGACCGCGGCGCGGAGCACGGTGGTGGCGGTGCCTCCGTTGCCTTGCGGCGTGAGCGTGTTCGAGATCGGCTGCCATTCCTGCAGCGTGACGCCCGCGCTCGCGGTGGTCGCGAAGTTCGCGGGGCCGACGACCGTGTTGCCAACGGCGAGGTAGATGCCGTTGTCCATGATGCTGTTGGTGGTGGCCGTCGCGGTGTTGCTCGGCTCGTAGAGCTGGCCCGTGCCGTTGCGGAGCACCTGCATCTGGCCGGTGTTGCCGATGGTGACGCGGATGCCGTTGGTCGAGCCGGTGCCTCCGGTGGGGTTGATGATCACCTGAGCAGAGGCAACGAGGGGCGTGGTCGCCAACACGGCGACGAACGCGATCTGAGTGAAGCGCACAGCACTCTCCCGGGATGAGCGGCGCGTGGGGAAAACGGCAGGCGCTATTGCTCGCCGGGCGCGGCGCGTCAAGGGCAGGACCCCCGAGCGCGTCACGGGGAAGTTCTCAGGATCTGAGAGGGCCCCGGCGAGGCGAGGTAGAGTCACGACATGCGCGTGAAGCTGGCCTGGCTCACTGCTGCTGTCGGGCTCAGTTTCGGCGCGTGCCAGTGCGCTCCGCCGAACCTCGACAACCTGCGTTTCGCGTGCGGAAGCGACTCGAATTGCGTCGACGGGCACGTGTGTCTCAACGGCGAATGTGTCCCGGCGAGTGAAGCGGGCGGAGGTGGCGGTGCGAGCGGTGGAGGCTCCGCGACCGGCGGCGGAGCTGCGACTGGCGGCGGTGGCGCGGTGACTGGTGGCGGCGCTGCGACCGGTGGTGGCGGCGATGACGCGGGAACGGGTGGTGGCTCCGCGACTGGAGGCGGAGGCGGTGCTGATGACGCAGGCACCGGCGGCGGCGGCGGTGCGACAGGCGGAGGCGGAGCGACAGGCGGTGGCAGCACGAGCGGCGGCGGAGGCGGCACGACCGGAGGAGGCGGCGGCGCGACCGGAGGCGGCGGCGGCACGACTGGAGGCGGAGGCGGCACGACGGGCGGCACCTGCGCGATGCCGACCACGCTCAGCTTCGGAGCTCAGGGCGTGAACGTGTCCGGCGCGACGTCGGGAAGCAGCGCTCTCGGCTCAGGCACCTGCGGCGGCACGTTCTCGCCCGAGAACGTCTACGAATTCACGCAAGCGATGGACGGGCCGTTCCTCGCGACGGTCGCTCCGCCACCTGACGGCATGTCGGCGTTGCGACCGCTGATCTACGTGCGCTCGTCGTGCGCGACGACTCCGGACGTGGCGTGCATCGGCATGAGCCAGAACGAGCCGCGCTCGTTGCGCATCGCTTCGCTCCCGGCGGGCTCGTATTTCCTCATCGTCGATGGCTCCGCGAACATGATGATGAGCACCGAGGGCCAGTACACGCTCACCGCGTTCCAGGGCACTCCGCCCGGAGACACCTGCTCGAGCAATCCGCGCGTGGTCGACTTCGGCGGCGGCACGTCGGTGACGTACGCGGGCGACACGGTGGGCGTGCCCGGTGATCAGCGGGTCTCGTGCGCGGGCAGCGGCGGAGCGGACATCGTGTACGAGGTGACTGCTCCGCGTGCGGGCACGTTGACGGTGAACACGCGCGCGACGTTCGACATCGCCCTCGGTGGTTTCCAGGGCGCGACCTGCGCGATGGCGACCGAGTTCGCGTGTGCCGATGACGATCTCGGCGGCGACGACAGCAACGAGACCATCAACGTGAGCGTCACCGCGGGGCAGACCGTGTGGTTCTGGCTGACCGGCTACGACGTCGGAAACGAAGGCCAGTACCAGATCCATTTCTCGCTGCCCTGAGCGGGGGTCGCTTCGCACCCTCGGGCGTGCGCTGACCCGTTTTCGCTCGGTGGAATCAGCCGGTTCGGCGCGGATCGGCGCTTGCTCTTTCACGCGCGCATGAAGCTCAACCCACTCGCCATCGTTCTCGCCGCTCAGGGAGTGGTGCTCATCGGAGCCGTCGGTTTTCTCGCCGGTCGCTCGGGCCAGTCACACGCCGCGCCGGTCGCCGTGAAGCACAAGAAGGTGCCGGTGGAGGAAGAGGCCGAGAAAGAAGAAAAAGCCTCCCTCTCCCCCGCAGGGGAGAGGGTCGGGGAGAGGGCCCTTCCTGAAGCTGAGCCCGCGAAGCTCGGCGAAGAGAAACCGGAAGATCAAGGCGAGTGGAAGAACTTCGAAGCGAAGAAAGCCGAAGAGAAGAAAGCCGAAGAGAAGAGGCCCGAGGTCGCGAAGGCCGAGTCGAAACCCGAATCCTCGTTCGAGTCGGTGGTGAGCGAGCTGGTGGCCGGCAATTCTCGTTTCGTCGAAGGCACGAGCAAGCAGCGCGACGTGGTGGCGATTCGCGAAGCGCTCGCAAGTGAGGAGCGCGCGTCGACGGTGATTGTCACCTGCACCGACAGCCGCGTGGTGCCGGAGCTGATGTTCGATCAACCGATGGGAACGTTCGACGTGGTGCGATTGCCCGGCGCGCAGGTCGACGAGGCGGCGGTGAAAGCGGTCGACGAAGCCATCGCGCGGCTGCACGCGAAGGCGGTGCTGGTGTTGGGTCACGTCGGTTGTGCGCACGTCGACAAGGCGCTTTCACGCGCGGGGCAGAAGAAGGTGAAGCGGCCCGCGTCGCTGGTGTCCGCGCTCGGCGGTTTGACGAGCGAGGAAGCTAACATCGCGGCGGTGACGTTCTCCGCGCAGCAGCTGCAGCGGCAGAGCAAGAAGCTCGGCCACGGCGATGAAGTGACGATGCTGCGAGTGCTCTACACGCCGAAGACGGGAACGATTCGCTGGCTCGACGCGGAGTCCCTCGCCAACCGCTAACTCCCCCTCTCCCGCGAGGGAGAGGGTCGGGGTGAGGGTGAAACAAATCAGCGCTTCTTCTTTTTCACGACCTTCTTCTTAACCACCTTCTTCTTCTTCTTCGCCGTCGGCTTCTTCTTCGAATACCGCGGCTCATACAGCTGCACCTTGATTCCACCCGGCACATTGAAGTGCGTGACGGACCCATAGCTGTGCTGCGCGATCTCCTGAGTGAACTCGACGCCGCGCGACTTCAGCTCCGCGACGGTGCCCTCGATGTCGTCGCAATAGAACGACACGTCATGATCACCCGGAGTCCCGCCGTGCTCGGTGGGATGAATCCCGAGATCTCCCTCGGCGAGATCGAAGATCAACCACCCGTCGTGAACATCGGTGAACGGCAGCTTCACCTTGTCGCGAAAGAACGCGCGCGAGGCCGCGGCGTCCGACGAGTACAGCAGTCCGTGAATTCCTTTGATCATGCGGTGGAGCCTAGAAGCCGAGCCGCGCGAGATACACGTCAGCGTTCATCGCATCGGCCTGCACCGACGTCCCGGGAACGAACGAGACAACGCCGGTGAACGACCCCAACACGACGGCCGTCGTCCCGGAAAACGCAACCTGTGGTCCGCCCGTGCTGCCGTCGACCGCGCGGTTGCTCAACAACTGGCCCGTCGCCGAGAAGCGCGCCCAGACGTTCGTGTTGGTGAAGCCCGCGCCGACGAAATCGCCCGGCCCCCACGAACCACCGCCCTCGAAATAGCTGCCCACCAACACGTCGTTGCCGTTGGTCGCGACGCGCGAACCGAACATGCCGTGGCTCGCGCGCACCCAGGTGAGACCCAGCTGCGAATCGAGCACCGCGACGAAATCAGCGCCGGTGATGGCTGGTGATTCCGGCAGCGACGCGAAGGACGCAGTGCCCGCGTAGTTGCCGGTGAGCACGACGCCCGAGCCGTAGGTCGCGATGGTGTTCAACTCCGTCTCGCCGCTTCCCGCGAAACGCACCACCTGTTGCACCGCGAGCTGCGTGTCGAAGCGCACCAGCACGGCTTCACCGCGAAACTGTCCACCGCCGAGCGCGACGCCGCCGATGGTGCCGCTGTCGCGAATCATCACGCCGACGACGAGACGACCGCTTCCGTCGAAGCCGACCGTCGCCGGGCCATCTTCGTACCGTCCTCCGAAGCGCCAACCTGCTTGCGGAGTTCCGTTCGCGTCGAGCACCAGCGCGAACGCGTTGGAACCAGCGAGCGAAGCGTTGCCGAGCGTGCCGAGCGTGATGCCACCGGGAGAGAAGGTGGTGCCGACCGAGCCTCCGACTGCGAGCAGGCCCGACGAAGAGAGCGCCAACGACGACGGCACCGCGGACGTCGAGAGCGCCACCACACGATCGAGCGTGTCCTGTGCGTCGACGTGCAAGAGGTACGAGCCCACCACGCGGCTCTGGCCCAACAACGTCGTCGCGGTGCGCAGGTACACGCCGAGCCACGCGCTGCCGTCGTCGGCGAGGACCACTCCGTGGAGCTCGTCCTGCCCGGCGAGGGGCAGGGTGCTCGCGGACAGCGCTGCGCCTTGCGCGTCGAAGCGCACCAGCACCAGACCCGAGCGCGCACCCGACGGAGTGGAGACGCTCGTCCCGCGAAATGCGACCAGCAGCTGGCCCGACGCGTTCGCTGCCACGCGCGGCGACGCGATGGACGATGTGCTCGAGAACGCGAGCAAGGGTGCCGTCGTCGGTGCGCCCGGAGGCGCTTCAAAGCTCGCGTCGATCGCCACGTTCGTCGTCGCCTGAAACGCACAGCGGCCGACGCCGGTCACCGTTCCGCAGCCCGAGTAGCCGGTGAAGAGCATGCGCTGACCCGGAGTGGTCGCCGCGAGCGTGACGGTGCGACCCGAGTAGCCGACGTCCGAGCAGTTGGTGGTGCAGGTCTGAGTCGTGATGCCGCTCATCGACACCGAGCCCTGGCCGACCACCGTGAGATCGACCGTGGTCATCGCCACGCCACCGCCGGTCGCGCCACCTCCGCCGGTTGATCCGCCTCCGCCCGTCGCACCGCCACCGCCCGTCGCGCTGCCACCGCCCATCGCAGTGCCGCCACCCATTGCGGTGCCGCCGCCCATCGCGGTGCCTCCGCCTCCGCCCGTGTTGAGCGACATGCAGCGACCCGCGAAGCACTGCTGACCGAGGACGCACGTGTCGCAGAGGTTGCCGCCCATGCCGCACGCGAACGAACCCGTGCCTTGAACGCAGCTGTCGTTGGTGTCGCAGCAACCCGTGCAGTTCTGCGGGCCACACGTGGCAGCCACCGTGCCACACGCCGACGACGTGAAAATCAGGAGCAAACCGAGGGCTACTGAGTTCAGGGAGCGAGTCATCGGCCCGTTGGTCGTCGGAGCCGAAAAAAACGGGTCATCATGGAAACGAAAGTCAGGGCGTCGTCACGCAGAAGCCGAACGACGTGCCTTCCATCGGCTGCACCGTGGCGTTGTGCGCCGCTCCGCTGAAGCGCCACTGCGCGCCGCTCTCATCGACCATCGCGTTCCACAACGAGGTGATGGTGCCGACCTTGGCGAGCTCGATGTTCCACGTCTGCGCCGCGGCAGTGTGGTTGTCGACGAAAACGGTGCGGCACGAGCCTGCGCCCCAATCGGAATCGACGCGCACGCTCGTCGTCACGCCCGTCGACATCATCGGCATTCCCGCGTCGGGCACCGGAGGCTCGTCGGCGTCGGGCGACGGCATGGAGCGCCGCGCGAAGTTGGGAGCGGTGAACGGCACTTCGAGCAACGCGCGCATCGTCGCGGGCGGCGCAGCGCTCGACGGCAACAGACCGTTCTCTCCACACGACGCGGCGGACGCTGAGACGCCGAGCGCATGCCGGCTCCACTGTGAGAGCACGCACGCGGCGACTGCTTGATCAGCCGCCATCTTTCCCGCGAGCTCGGGCACACCGTCGAACGGGCCGTCGACCGAAGTGGTGCTGTCGAGCACTTCACCGCGTGCATCGGCGTCGATGGTTCGACCCATCGCATCGAAGCGCTCGAAGCCGAGTCCGATCGGGTCCATCAAGTGGTGACACCCGCTGCACGCCGCGTTGGTGGAATGTGCGGCGAAGCGCTCGCGGTTGCTCTGGCCCGGCACGAAGTCGGGCAACGCCGCGTT
This sequence comes from Archangium sp., assembly GCA_047600485.1. GTDB lineage: Bacteria > Myxococcota > Myxococcia > Myxococcales > Myxococcaceae > Archangium_A. The sequence goes on along the minus strand of JASGKS010000001.1, from coordinate 5,734,563 downwards.
GATGCCCGGCGGAGGCGGCGGGAGCGACTGGCAGAAGAAGCGCGCGCGCACCAACTTCCCGCGATGCACCGGAGAGCTCGTCTCGCTGGTGGAGTGCGCCATCAACAACGCTCCGAGTCCGAATACGCCGGCGCGCTCAGCGCCCCAGCTCGAACCGTAGATGGGAGTGAGTTCGGCGCTGACGCTCGCGGGCCGCGCAGTGAGGAAGTCGCTCAAGGTGCCTGCGTTGGCGAACGAATCGAGTGCTTCGCGTCGCAAGGCTGCACGCAGCGCTGGGCTGTCGATGGGGAAGAGCGCAGGTGAGCGGACGGCGGAATCGAGGCGCTCCAATTCCAGCCACTGCTCGGCGAAATGATCGAGCGCCTGCCGCGCGCGCGTATCAGCGAGCAACCGGCGCACCTGCTCGGCGCGCACCGCGTCATCACGCAACGAAGCCGATAGGAGCGTCTGGTCCGGTGGACCCGCCCACAACCCGTACGAGAGCGCGTTGGCGAGCTCGTCGTTGGTCAGCGTGCTCGACGTGTCTCCGAGTTCGGTTCGGTAGAGAAAAGACGGCGACTGCAGAAACGCTTCGATGGTCGCGCGCGCTCCGGCGACGGCTCCATCGTCGGCGGCGACCGTGTCGAACACCGCGCGGAATCGTGGAAGTTCTGCGGGGCGCAGCGGTCGGCGGAAGATGCGCGCACCGAAGTCGCGAACGAACGCATCCGCGCACGCCGCTCCACCACACGGGAGCAGGACCGCAGCATCGAGCTGCGCCGAGACCTCTTCACTCAAGCGACGTACGGCATCGACGTACAGCTCCGACGCGCGCAGCAAGTCGGCGTCGCTGTCGTAGCCATCACGCACCGCATCGGCAGGGAGCAGGGCCGTGACGCGCGCTCCACTCCCCGACTTCAAGGACTCGAAGGTGTTCACCAGCTCGTAGCGCGAGAGGCGGCGAATGCGCGGCGCGGGAGTGACGGGCGTGCGCTGCGTTCCATCGAAACACGCGGCGAGCTGCGGAGCGTTGGGCTTCGGGTCGGTCGGCGTCAGCGAGCCCGGGCACGCCGCGGTGAACGCGAGGAGGACGAGAGACTCGCGCCTCATGACACGCCCTCCAGCGCGCCGACGAACCGCGCGTCGTGGAAGTACGTGTCGGCGAGCCCCATCGCCTGGCACAGCTCGGTGAGCAGCCTGGTGTGCGGCACTTGGGGGCGCTCGAGATAGCGGCCCGGTCGCCACCGACCGTTCGCCGTTCCTGCGAGCACGAAGGGTACGTCTTCACACGTGTGGAGCCCGCCATCGCCGAGTTCCTTCACCCACACCACCGCGCTGGTATCGAGCAGCGTGCCGCCGCCCGCCGGGTCCTGTCTCGCGGCGAGCAACGTGAGCAGCGTCGCGAATTGTTCGCTGAACCACCGCTCGGCTCGAACGAATTCATCGTCTCCGCGATGCGAGAGCTCGTGGTGCGAGATGGTCGAGCCGAGCCACGTGGGAACGAGTGGACTGACGGTGTGCGCCAGCTGAATCGTCGCCACGCGCGTCATGTCGCACGCGAGCGCGGACACCAGCAGCTCGAGCTGCGCGCGCGCGATGGCGGGAAAGTTCGTGGGGTCCTGCGAGTCCATCGACAGCACCGGAGTCGTGCAGCCCGAGCCCGTCGGTTGTGGAGCGTCGAGACCGACCTCCATCGCTCGCAGCGCGGTGAGGTGCGCGTCGAGCTTGGCGGACTGTTCCGTTCCGAGCCGCGACTTCAGCGCGCCGAGATCACCGCGCACGGCATCGAGAATCGACTGACGACGACGACGCAATTTCGCCTGCTCGGTGGGGCCGCCGGCGACGGCTCCGAAGAGTCGCGTGAAGGCGTTCGCGGGGCTGTCTTCGGGGTGCACGAGCTGGCCACCCGAGTAGCTCATGCGCGTCTGCGCGTTGGCTCCCCACGCGCTGGTCTGGACTCCGAACGAGAGAGAACGAAAGCGCGTGCCGCCGCCGATGCGCGCCGCGATGTACTGGTCGACGCTGTCGGGGCCGCCCGCGGTGAGCATCGCGCGCATGCCACCTTCGTGATTGGTGGCGTCGGGAAAGTAGAGCCCGCTGATCGGGAGCAGGCTCGCTTGATGCGGCATCAACGGCTCGAGGATCGAACCCGGAGCGACGGTGAAGCCGCTCGGCGTCGCCGTGGGATGCCAGCGCTCGACGCGATGCGCGGTGCCGTTCGGCGTGAAGAACAACACCAGCCTTCGCGCTTGCGGCAGCGACATCTGCGCCTGCGCGCGCAGAAACGGAGCGGCAATCAACGACAGGCCTGCACCGAGCGCCGAGCGACGAGAAATCACGGGACCTCCGGGGAAAAACGGGACGGAGACTAGCGCGGCTTCCGCTTGGTATAGCTTCTGCGCATGGTCGGAAAGATCGGTTCCCCGAACGTTCCCGCTTCAATTCCCTCGACCAAAACGAATGACGCAGCGGCTCCCGCGAAGGCGCCCGAAGTCGCGAAGACGAACTTCGCGGTGACGGCTCCGACGTCGAAGCTCGATGCTCCGGTCGCCTCGAAGAGCACCGCCGCGCTCGACGGAGTGGCCACGCGCCCTGCGGGCGTCAACACCACCGTCGCCGTCGCGTTCGACTCCATCAAGGCGCCAGGTGGTCCCGCGAAGGCGCGCATTCTCGACGACGGTCTCGACGCGTGGAACGCGCGCATGGACATGATCGAGAACGCGAAGACGTCGATCGACTCGAGCTACTTCATCGTCGAGAAAGATCCGTTCGGGTACGCGTTCCTCGGCGGCTTGCTCAAGAAGCAGCTGGAAGGCGTGCCGGTTCGCCTGAGCATCGACGCGATGGCCGACACCTTCGGCACGCACGGCTTCAAGGCTCCCTTGAAGGGGAAGGACTTCCTCCAGGAGATCGTGAACCACGGCGGCGAGGCGTACGTGTACCACCCGGTGTACGAGCGCCCGCTCGACGCGCTGAAGGGCGACTACTCGGTGCTCGCGTCGAACCACGACAAGATCCTCGTGGCCGACGGGAAGATCGGCGTCACCGGCGGCCGCAACATCGCGCAGGACTACTACGCGAACCCGAAGGACCTGAAGGGCGCGTGGCGCGACATGGACGTGCTGGTCGAGGGCCCGGGTCCTGCCGCGGGGTTGAAGGAAGCGTTCGAGGCCGAGCTCAAGAACGGCAATGCATCGAAGCCGGTGCACAAAGATCTGCTCGGCAACTGGGACAAGAAGGACATTCAGCTCCTCGGCGCGTACGAGATGATGAATGCGTGGCTGAAGGCGCCCGCGCTCTCGGAAGATCAGAAGACCGCGCTGCGTGCAGACCCGGGCGCGCGCGACAAGCTGGCGGCTGAGCTGGTGTCTTCGACGCTCGTGACGGTGCAGAAAGATCTGCCCGAGAAGCTGCGCCGCGAGCCGAGCAAGAAGGACCTCGAGTTCCTGAACGAGCAGGCGAAGGCGCTCGTGTCGCACCTCGAGGCGCGCGGCTCGCGAGCGCACTACGACGCCGGCACGTCGATGAATCACCAGACCGAGGTGAAGATCATCGATCAGACGTCGGCGGCCGCGGGTCAGCGGGTGAACAACATGGCTCCGGCGCTCACCGCGCTCGTCGAGGGCGCGAAGAAGCGCATCGTGATCGAGAACCCGTACGTGGTGCTCACGCAGGACATGATGGGAGCGCTCCAGCGCGCGGCCGATCGCGGAGTGAAGATCGACATCATCACCAACTCGCCGCTGTCGACCGACTCCGACGTGACGCAGGCGTTCTTCCTCGAAGACTGGAAGATGATCCTCGCGAGGTGCCCCGACGCGCACATCTACGTGGCGACCGGCGATCGGAAGTTCCACACCAAGAGCGCGATCATCGATGACGATGAGACGGTGGTGAGCACGTACAACCTCGACCTGCTCTCGGGTTTCGTGAATGGAGAAGTCGGCGCGGTCGTGAAGAGCAAAGAGCTCGCGACCGATCTCACCGCGGCGTTCGAGCACGACAAGGCCGACCCGGCGAACGGCTTCATCGAATACAAGATTCAGCGCGACGCCGATGGGAAGGCAGTGCTGAAGGACGGGCAGCCCATCTCGGTGTTCGGACCGGAAGATCACCTGCCGAAGGACGTGCTCGAGAAGTACGCGAAGAAGCGCAACCTGTGGGGCAACTTCGTTCGCAACCACGTTCCGCAGTTCAAGCCGCTCCGCCACGACGATCAGTGAAACAAACTCCCTCTCCCCGCAGGGGAGAGGTCGGGGAGAGGGCCCGTCCAGCAGTGAAACGACTCGAAGTGTTCCGAGCGCTGCTGGAAGGCGCCCGACTCGGAGCCCAATTCCCCGACGCGACGAAGTGGCAAGCGCTCTGCGACGTGCTCGCCCGAGGCGGCCCGCGCGGCAAGCCGCTGCGCATCCTGACGTCAGCGCAGTCAGGCCTGATCACGCCGCGTTCGTTGACGCACCTCCACCGCCTGCAGCTCGTCGCGCGCGAGTTCTTCAAGACCATGCGCGCCAAGCCGTCGAAGGAAGCGCGCGCCTTCTCGATGGCGCTGGCGGCGCTCGAATTGCCGCCCGTGTCGTCGACCCGCGCGAGGCTGGTGTCGCGTGCTTCCGACTCCGTTCGCTTCCAGGTCGTGCACGAGCAACTCGGAGCGACGGCCGTGCGGCTGACCCTCACGGTCGATCAAAAGGGGCGCGGACCCATTTCGCTCGGGCGTGATCAGCTCGCGGCGTGCTCGGAGAAGTTCTGCCGCACGCTTTCGCTGTCCGCGGACAGTGCGACGACCGCGTGGTTCGGCGTGGGCGACGCCTCGCTGTCGGTGGTCGAAGTGACGCGCGGCGAGCTGGGGCCGTTTCTCCCGCTCGCGACGAGCAGTGATCCGTGCGCGCGCGCGTTGTCTCCACTCTGCGGAATCGACGGAGCGATTCTTGAGCGTGACGTTGCAGCGGCTCGCAGCCGACGTCGCGAAGACCACCGTGCGCGACACGTGGGCGTCCGATCTCCAGGCACCTCCGGGTCTGCACCTCGCGCACGAGCGGCGGCTCTTCGTGACGCCGGGGCTCGACGAGAAGGTGAAGGCGCTCGTCGGCACCCGAATGCTGATCCGCGCTGTAGGCTGACGCGATGAACCGCACGCTGTTGTTGGTCGCGCTGATCTCCGTTGCAGCTCGAGCCGAAGACGCCGTCGTCGATGCACGAGTCGAGGAAGCACAGCAGCTGCGGCGATCCGGTCGACGCGCCGACGCGCTCACGTTGCTCGGCGAGGTCATCAAGGACGCGACGAAGAAGAAGGACACGTTGAGCAAGGGCCGCGCTGAACAGAAGTCGGGCGACGTGCGCCTCGATGACGAAGACTGCGCTGGCGCGAAGAAGGACTACGAACAGGCGACGAAGACGTTGTCGACCTTGAAGGACTTCGTGCCGCGCGCGCAGGTGCTGAACGATCTCGGGCTGTGGGCGAAGCGGTGCGCGAACCCCGAGGTGCAGAAGAAGTACTTCGAGCAGGCGCTGGTGGCGTATCGCGACGCGAAGCACCTGAAGGGCGTGCGGTTGATCGCCAACAACCTCGGCACCGCGTGGTTCGTCGGTGGAGACCCGAAGAAGGCGCTCGGCTATTTCGCCGAAGCCGCTCGCGCAGCGCGGGAGCTCGGTGACGACGAGAGCTGGCTCGTGGTGCAGGTGAACGTCGCGCTGATGGAGCTGCTCATCACGCAGACGAAGCTGAACAAGGAATGCACCGAGTTCAGCGAGAAGGACAAGAAGGACGCGGGGTACCAGCGCGCGCTGAAGGCGATGAAGGAAGCGGTCGACGTTCAGCTCCGCGCTGGCGGAGCGCCGCTCGCGCTGTGCGCGAAGATGGGTCAGTACGACGGGCTGTGCGAACCGTGCTTGTTGCCGAAACAGTGAGGCGACAGGGTTCGCTCCAGTGTGCGACCCGCGTCAGCTCGTGAAGGAGTCGCGCACGTTCGCGTCGTGGAGCCGCACCAACGTGTAGATGCCGACGACGAGGCCCAGCGGGCTCAGCACGAAAGCAAACAGGGCCGCGCGACGGCAGGCATTGTAGGTGTAGCGGCCCTTCATCGCCGCGGAGGCACTGCGCACCAGCGAGCCGATGATGAAGACGACGCTGAAGAAGCCGCACGCGGCGAACAGCACCTCCGGGATCCGCGCGAGCATCGCGCAGATCACAAGGAGGCCGCCGAGCAGCACGGAGCCGCCCATGGCGAGACCACCAAGGGCGTTCATCAGGTCTGACGCAGTGTGGAGGGGATCGAAGCGGGGGGAGGGGGCGTTCGGGGTGGTCATGCGGCTGGGTCTGAGCAACCCACTTGCCAGCCGTAACTCGCTGAGTTGATTGGGCTCATTCCGCGTCCGCGGTCTCGCGTTTGAGACCCCAACGGCAACATTTCGCGGCGAGGGTGGTGGAGAGTTCGATGCATGATGCGCGGCCGTGCCTTCTCGCAGCGGCGGCATCGTCGACGAACTCGTCCACCAATTCTCTGACCCGTTCGCGTTCTATCGAGAGCTGATTCAGAACAGCATCGACGCGGGCAGCAACCGCATCGAGGTCTCGCTCCGCTGGCGCCCCGGAAATCCGAAAGGCGTCGCGCTCATCTCGGTCGCCGACTGGGGCGAGGGCATGAACCGCGACGTCATCGAGAACTACCTCGTCACCAAGTTCCGCAGCACCAAGGAGAACGACCTCACCAAGATCGGCAAGTTCGGCATCGGCTTCGTCAGCATCTTCTCGTGCGCGCCCGATCTCGTGACTGTCGACACCTCGCGCGATGGCGAGTCGTGGCGCGTGCTCTTCAAGGCCGACACCACGTGGGAATTGCTCCGACTCGACGAGCCGCTCGAGGGCACGCGCATCACGCTGCACAAGGAACTCTCGGCCTCCGAGTACGACGAGTTCGTCACCAAATCGCGCGAGTCGCTCAGTCGCTGGTGCAAGCACTCCGACGCCGACGTGACCTTCACCGCCGGTCGCGCCGATGGAAGCGCACCGCCGCCCGCGAAGCCGGTGAAGGAGCCGCTCGCGGTCGACGCTCCGTTTCAGGTCGAACACCAGGAAGAAGGCACGCACATCATCGCCGGCCCCGCGCACGCCGACCCGCCGGTGACCGGCATGTACAACCGCGGGCTCACGCTCCTCGAGACCACCGAGCCGCTCATCGCTGGAGTGACGCTCAAGATCGTCTCGCGCTACCTCGAGCACACGCTCACGCGTGACGACGTGCGACGCGACAAGCACTTCTCCAAGGCGATGGATTCTCGCGACCACGCTCGTGAAGGACCAGCTCGTTCCGCGCGTTTCGTCGGAACTCAAGACCGCCTGCGAGCGAAAGGACGGCGCGCGCGACACCACCACGCTCTTCAATTTCGCCCGCGCGCGCTTGAAGCCGAAAGATCTCTGGTGGCGTCTCACCGGCGGCGGAGCCGTCTCGCACGACGACCTCCTCACCCACGTGAAGCGCGAGGGCTTCGCCACCTTCGCCACGCAACGTACGCCGCTCGTGCAGCGCCTGCTCGACGCGCGCTGGCCGGTGCTCGAGCTCGCGCTCGGCTCGCAAGCCGCGAACGACGCGCTCGCGCTGCTCAAGGTGAAGCACGCCCGAGAGGCGGACAAGCACTTCACCTACGCCGCGCCTCCAGAGCGCCCGACCAACGCCGTCTTCGCCACCGCGTTGCTCGAGCTGCTGCGTGACGCCGGCGCGGGCATCGAGCAAGTCGAAGTCTCGGAGCTGCGCGGAGCCGAAGCCGATCGCGAGTGGGCGCTGCTCGACGCGATGTCGCGGCCGGTGACGCTCGAGCGCGCGCGTGGCTCGGCCTTCACGCGCGGTTGTCCGAAGGTGCTCTGTCTCAACGAAGGCAAGGAGACCGTCGAACGCGCGGCGCGGTTGTTCGCGACGGCTCCGCGGCTCGCGGCGCTCCTCATGGCGCGGCTGGTGCTCGTCTCGCACGGCAAGCTCGATGGCGCGCGCGACGCGGTGCTGACCGGGTGGGCGCTGCGATGAGCAAGAGCGAGCTCGAGCGTCAGCTGCGCGAAGGCGGCGAGAAGGTCTCAGCCGGAAAAATCCGCATCGACAGCAAGCGCGCGTTGCAGCGGCTGCGCGACTTCCGCTTCTCCGACCCCTCGCACTGGATTCTCGAGGTCCTGCGCGCCGCCGCCGAGAGCAACGCCAACACCGTCGACATCGAGACCGACTCCAACGACGTCATCATCACCTTCGGCGGTGCGCCCCTCTCCGACTCCGCGATGGAGCATCTGCTCGACCGCGCGCTCGAGCCCGGTGACACGAAAGAAGAACGACGCGTGCGATTGCTCGCGCTCGGTGTCGCAGGAGCGCTCGGCGCCGGAGCAGCGTGGGTCAAAGTCGAGTCAGGCAACCGCGAGCTGCTGCTGGAAGGTGAAGACGTGAAGCTCACCACGCGCACCGTGAAGGCCACGCGCGTGCATCTGCACAAGGCGTTCGGCTGGCGCGTCATCACCGGTTTCGTGCGCGGCTCGCCCGAGGCCGAAGCGGTGAAGACCCGCGTGCGCAGCTTCCCCGCGAAGCTGAAGCTCGACGGCAAGGTGCTCGTGCCTGCCGGCGGCCACGCGTTCGAGCCCACGGCCTCGAAGCCCGGCGAGCTCACCACCGTGCGCGTGCGCGAGCGCAAGAAGGGCTGGGTGCTCGACGTCGAGTTCGATCCCGACGACTTGCGGCGCGCGTCGACGCTGTGGCTCGAGGTCTCCGGCGTCACCGTGTCGTCGCGTCAGCTCGAGCTGCCCGGCCTTCCGCTGCACGCGTGGCTCTCGAGCTCGGAGCTGCGCCGCAATGCGTCCGGCTCCGACGTGCTCGATGACGACGAGACGCTCCTCGCCGCGCAAGTGAAGCTGCGTGAGCTGTCAGTCGAGTTGCTCGACGCGCACCTCGTCGAGCTGTGTGGGAACACGCAGTGGCGGCGTCGCCTCGCGGCGATGCTCCAGACCGCGAACGCAGACAGCAATCGCAACCGACTCGTCGTCGACGTGCTCCACAACGCGCCGCTCTTCCCCGGCCCGTCGAACGACTGGTCGACCTACGAGCAACTCGCCGAGGCGGTGAAGCGCAACGGCTGCCTCCACGTCGCGACCGAGCACTGGCCTGCCAATTCGTACCCGTCGCCCACCGTGCTCCTCAAGAGCGGCGCGGACGACATCGAGCATCTGCTGCCCGAGGGAAAACGCGTCGACGTTCGCAAGGTCGTGCAGCAGAGGCGCCGCGTCGCCCTCGCTCGCGCGGAGCTCGAGTCACGGACGCAGGCCGAGGTCGAACTCGGTGACTCCCATTGGGACTTGCGCGGCACCGTCAGCGGCTCGAGCGCGAAGGGCCTGCTCGGTCTCGACGAACGTGAGCGCGGCGCCTTCGTGAAGCTCCTCGCCGGGGGCCGCTTCTTCCACGCCGGAGAAGCCACCACGCTCGCGCCGCTGCGCCTCCGCGCGGTCATCAACTGGGAAAAGCCGCTCGGCGACACGTACTTTGAAGAGGGCGGAGAGGAGAAGTTGTTCGGCCTCGTGCTGCGGCCCGTCGAAGAAGCCGCGACGGAGCTGATCTGCGCCGGCCTCGCGAACGGCAAGAGCGAAGCCGTTCCGCACGCCATCGATCTCCTCACGCGCCTCGCGCAGCGCAACACCAAGCGCAGCGATCTCCCCGCGCGGCTGCGCGCAGCGAAGCTCTTCGAAGTCATCGGTGGAAAGCGGTTCAGCCTCGACGAGTTCGACGGCTGGAAGCGCTGGCCGTTCGTGCTCGGTCAGCGCACGCAACCGCTGCTCTCGGGCGAAGACGTGTTGCTGCTCACCAACGATCTCCACGCGCTGTTCAAGAAGCTCGGCGGCAAGAAGCTCGAAGAGGTCAGCACGCAGCTCGACTTCGAGCGCAGCATCCGCCGCCGCATGGACGGGCCTCCGGAGCCGGCCGCCGTCACCGACCCGCACGTCGCGCTGGTGAAGGTGAGCGCACCCAACGCCAGCGGTGAGGTCGCGCTCCCGAAGGAACGCGAGGGCAAGTTGACGCTCACCGTGCTCCGCGACGGCCTGCGCCTCGAGACCACCCAGCTCTCCGCAAAGTTCGGAGCAGCCCGCGCCGTCATCGACTCGCCCGCGCTGGTGCCCAACGACACCTGGAACGCCGTGAAGCGCGACGCCGCGTGGCAGGCCGTGCTCACCGCGGTGCAGGACGCCGAGCGTCGCCTCGGCGCAGAGTTGGTGAAGGTGCCGCGTCACCAGTGGGGCGCGAACGGCGAGACGTACCTCGAACAATTTCTCGCGCGCGAGCTGCGTCACTACGACCCCGCGAAGCTCGACGAGTTCGATCGCGCAGTCGTCGAAGCACCGCTCTTCGATGCCGGCGCGCGACGCATCTCGCTCGCCGAGCTGAGCAAGCAGTCGCGTCTCCTCGCGTGGACCCGGCCGGGACCGTCGCGGCCCACGCTGCCGTCCGAGTTGCAGCACCCGGTGATCTTCGAGTCGGGTCAGCTCGTCGCGTTGTTGTCCGACGCGCTCGGTCGTCCCTTCGAAGACGCCGCGCCGGAACTCGAACGCGCCGAAGCGCGCCGCCGACTCGACGCTCAGCCCGAGCTGAAGTTCGAGCTCGAACCCCGCGCTGCGCTCGAAGCCCGAGTCTCCGGCGCGAGCTGGACGGCCCTCGCCGGTCTGCGCGAAGGAACCAACAGCCTGGCGCGCGTCGAGGTTCGTGTGCAGCGCCGCGCGTGGATTACGCAGACCCGCAGCGCGGCGTTCCCCGTGAGCCTCATCGTCGATTTGCCGCAGCTCACGCTCGATCCGGCACGTACGCTCACCAAGGCCGACGACGGCCGCGTGGCCGATGCGCTCGCCGCTGCGCAGCAAGAACTCGTCACCGAGGCGCTCGGCGAGTGGCGACGCGCGAAATCGGAAGCTGCGCAGACGCTCCTGCTGCTCGCGCTGGGTCGCGAGTTCGACGAGACGCTCTCGAGCAAGCTGCTGGCGAGCGATCTGCGCTCGGCCGAAGTCTTTCCGTGCACCGACGGAAAATTGCGCGCGGCGATGCAGCTCGAGTCGCCGGTGCAGTTCGTGAAGAGCCCGCTCGAAGGCTCGCTCCCCAACAAGCGGCCCATCGTGGTCGCCGATTCGGAGTTCGTGCGCATCGGTCTCTACCGCTTCGACCGCGCGGTCGACGTCGAAGACGCGCTGCGGTTGCAGAACCAGGCGATGCGCGAGCGCGAGTCGGTCACCGCGGTCGCCGAAGTGAAGAGCAGCGTCGAGTCGTGGTTCCGCCAGCGCATCAACGAAAACGGAATCACCGGAGAAGTCGCCATCGCGCGTGAAGGTGGTGGGCGCCTCGAGCTGTTCATCGAGAAGAAGGCGCTCTGTACGCTCGGAGCCGCGCTGCCGCCCACGTTCGCCGCCGCCATCGACTCGCCGCGACTGCACCCCAAGCCCGGCTTCACCGGTGTGGAGCAGGACGCGGGCTACGAAGAGGTCCTCGCGCTCGTCGAGCAGTCCGGCGCGCGACTCGCCGAGAAGGTCGCCAACGAACCGATTCCTCCCGGCTGGGAAGGCGCGGTCGTGCGGCTCGCGTTCCACGTCGCCACCGCGCAGGCCTGGGAGTGGAAGGGAAAGAAGAAGGGGAAGGGGAAGAAGGCGCGCGCCGAGACGACTTCACCCACGCACGCGCTGGTGCGGAAACCGCTGCTGCGCGCGAACGACGGCACGACGCTCTGCGTGAAGGACCTCATCGACTCGCAGCTCGCGAATGGTCACGTCGCGTTCGCGGAGCGTGGTGGCTCGTTCCTCGGCAAGGCACACCGCGCGTGGTGGCCGCGAGAGGGTGAGCGCGACGCCGCGAAGGCGCTCGGGCTCGATCTCCACGACATCACCACTCAGCTCGACGACGCCGATCGCGTGCGCGCGTTGCCGGTGTTCGAGCGCGTCGACGCTCCGTTGCAGAGCGCGTGGCGTGCCGCGGTGAAGGGCCCGGGCCTCGAAGGCGAGGTCGCGCTGCACGAGCTCGCGGCACCCAACTTCGTCGTCGAGGTGCTGCACCACAAACGGTTGCTCGAGCGCTGGTCTGCGCCACACCCCATCGGTGGCGTCGCTCGCGTGAACTCCGAGCTGCTGACGCCCGATGAGCGCTTCAGCGAGGCGAAGCGAGACGCGGCGTTCAAGGCGATGTTGTCGGCCGCCGAAGCCGCGCTGGAGCGCGCCATTCTCGAGCGCGTGCAGAAACACACCCGCGGCTTCGACGCGTGGATTCGCTCGGTCATGAAGTGGAAGCGCACGGGCGGCGGGCCCATCGCCGAGGCGTTGAGCGCGCTCGAGCTGTTCGAGTCGCTCGACGGCCGGCGCATCACCATCGGTCGTGTCATCGAGCTCGCCGCGAAGAAGGGCAAGGTGCCGGTCGCCGAGCGCGTGCTCCTCGAATACGCGCCGGCCGACACGCTCATCCTCGTGCACGACACCGCGAACCTGTCGGGTCTCGAGGCGCTCGGGCTCAAGGCCGAGGTCGTGAGCGACGAGCTCAGCCGCAAGAGCGAGCTGCACAAGAGCCTCACCACGCGCCGCTTGAAGGAGCTGCGCTTCAAGGGCGAGGCGCTGGCGCGGTTGCCGCTCACCGAGGGGCTCGAAGGAGAAGTCGTCATCGCGTTCGGTGATGGTCTGGAGCTGGTGCTCGCGCGTGACGGAATTCCCGTGAGCCGCTTCGAGCTGAAACACCTCGGCGTCGCGGGCGTCATCGGCGTGCCGGAGCTGGAAGTGAACGAGGGGTGGACGCAGGCGACTCCGAGTCGCGCGCAGAAGAATCTCATCGCCGCGCGCATCGACGAGCTGTTCTCGGTGCTCGCGCGCGAGAGTCCGAAGCTCGGCGACGGAGATCGTGAACGCGCCGCGACCGTCGCACTCTCGTATCTGCTCGCTGAGTCCGAAGGCGGCCGCGTCGAGTTCGGCAATCTGCGCGCAGGCGCCCGGGCCATCGCGCGCGCACCGTTGTTCATCACCGGCGAAGGCACGCGCGTCAGCCTCGAGCACCTCGCGAGCGCTGCTTCGCAGTCGGGGAAGATCGCCGTGTTCGAGCGCGGTCTGCGCGTGCCGAGCAGTGAGGTCGTCGTGGTGCCGAGTTTCGACACGCCGTGGCTCACCGCGTTCGAGACCGCGCTGGGCAAGAACAAGGTGTGGAAGGTGAGAGACGTCTCGCAGTGGGAACAGGCTGCGCGCGAGGCAGATCCGCCCGTCGATTCCGCGCTCGCGCACGGCCTCGAGCAGCTGCGCAAGAACGTGCGGCTGTTGAGATCGGGAGCGCTGGGCCGGCTCACTCCGGAAGATCTCGAAGACGTGAAGCTCAGCCGCGACGGCGGGAAGACCGCGCTGCGCTACGACGGCAAGCGCAAGCTCGTGCTGCTCGACCCCGAACATCCCCACGTCGCGCGTGCGCTCGGAGACGTGCGCGCCTTCCCCGAGCGGCTGTGGGTGCTCCTCGCCGCCATCTTCGGCGTGGTGAATCGCGCGCTCGAGAACGTGACCGACGAACACGAAGCGCAGCTGGCCCTCGCGCTGGCTGCTCACCTCGCCGCCAACCCGCAGTTGCTCGAGCCGAAGACCCGAAATGAACAGTGAATGGTGGCAGTGGGCAGTGCCCGTCGCGCTGGTGATCGCGTTCGTCGTCTTCAAGCGGCTGGGGCAGATCAGCAGCGAGCAGGCGCGGAGGCTGGTGAACGAAGGCGCGACGCTGGTCGACGTGCGCAGCGTTGCGGAGTTCTCGAGCGGCCATCTCCCCGGCGCGCTCAACATTCCGCTCGGAGAACTCGAGCAACAGCTCGCGAAGCTCGGCGCGAAGGAACGCCCGGTGGTCCTCTATTGCGCCAGCGGCACTCGCAGCGCGATGGCGCGCTCGAAGCTCCAGTCGCTCGGCTTCACCCAGGTCTTCAATCTGGGCTCGATGGGTCGCTGGTAGACACGACTCGGCCCGACCCCTCGTCACGAGAGATCGGGCCGCAGAAACCGGGAAACGAAGAATCAGTCAGCCGAGGCAGCGGCACCGGCCGCCTTGAGCGCCTTCGCGAGATCCACCGCGCGCTGGCCGGTGAGGCTCATGTTGCTGATCTCGTCCTTCGACAGACCGTTGGTGTTGAGGTCGTACTTCGCGACCAGCTTCTGCTTCGCGTACGAGACCGCCTTGTCGATGTCCTTCTTGGTGACCGTCGCGCCTTCCTTGAAGTCACGGTGGTCGACGAACTTGAAGAAGATGTCCGCGAGCTTCTTCTCGGCGGTGGTCAGGGTGGGCAGCGCCTTCTTCACGTCCGAACGCGAGATGCGACCGTCGTCACCACCGGCCTTCACCAGCGACTTCGCGACGTGCTCCAGCGCGCGGTTCACGTCAGCCTTCGCAATACGAGCCATTGTGGACTCCTTTGAGTTGGAACTGCGTTTGGTTGAACTGCCACTTCGAAGACAGGAAGCAGATCAGCCTGCGTCCCACCCGAGGTTGCGTTGGAGCGGCATCATGATCGTCGCCAGCGTCGCCAGCAGCTCGAGATCACCGCTCGCCTTGATGTCGCCCTTGCCGATCGCCGCCACCGGGTCGAGCGTGCCCGTGATGAACGACTCGAACGCCGGCTGCGTGAACTTGAGGCGCAGGTCAGCGTTGGGAATGGCGCCCTCGCTCACCGGGTTCTCCACGTCACCGAAGTTGAGCGTCCACGCGCCTTCACCGATCTTGAACGAGATGGCGCCGGACACCGCGAGGAAGTCGTCGAAGCGCGAGATCAGCAGTGCGGGCAGGGTTCGGTCGAACCACTTCTTCACTTCGGTCACGCGGATTCCCCTCGGTCGGAAAAGCAGCGGCGCATGAGGCCACAGCCGCGTCGACGATCACAAGTGGGGTCGTGAACATCACCGCTGGAAATCCGTTCGAAGGCAGCTATAGGGGCGCACATGACTTTCAAGAACCTCATCTTCTCCGTCGTTCTGATCAGCGCGGGAGCGCGCGCGGCCGAATTCAAGGCGGCGTACGTCGACATTCAGCGAGCGGTGCAGGAAGTCGACGAGGGCAAGGCCGCGAAGACCCGCCTCCAGGCGATGGCCGACAAGAAGCAGAAGGACTTCGAGAAGGAGCAGAACGCGCTCAAGCTCGAGTTCGAGATGTACCAGAAGCAGAAGCCCACGATGGACGACAAGGCCTCGGGCGCGAAGGAGCTCGAGCTGCAGAAGAAGCTCGTCGAGTTCCAGCAGAAGGGCGAGAAGCTCCGCCTCGAGCTCGCTGAGTCCGAGCGCAAGGAACTGGGTTCGATCTTCCCCAAGCTCGAGAACCTGCTCGGCCAGATCGCGCAGCGTGAAGGCCTGACGATGGTGTTCGACCGCAGCAGCTCGGGCCTCGCGTGGGCGCCGACCTCGCTCGATCTCACCAACGAGCTGATCCGCATGTACAACAACCAGTACAAGGCTGGCGCCGCTGGCAAGCCGGGTCCTGCTCCGGGTCCGGGCCCCGCGCCCGCTCCGAAGGACGCGCCGAAGTCGCCCGACGCGCCGAAGCCCTGATCAGCTGATCAACTGAATCGCAGATGTTCTCCGCCACGACGCGGGTGTTGCTGAGCCTCACGCTCGCCGCCTGCGCCGTGGCTTCGTTTTTCTTCCGCAAGCGCCAGAACGCGAAGGGCACCCGCGGAGGGAAGATCAGCAACCCCAAGTTGCTGTGGCTCTTCTTCGCCATCTGGTTCTGGTTCTGCGAGTGCAGCGTGCTCGCCTTCGAGCCGTCTCTGCCGTCGAACTTCCGCATCATCGTCGGCGTGCACGCGCTCTCGATGTGGCTGCGCGGCGCGGCGGAAATGGTGATGCTCCACGGCACGAAGAGCTGGAGACCGCCGTACGGCATCGCGCACGACCTCTTCTGCATCGTGACGGTGCTCGCGCTCGCGGCGTGGCTCGGCGTGAGCGAAACGGGAAGCTGGGGCGCGTGGGCGTGGGCGCTGATCAGCGCGCTGATCTTCTCGCTCGTCGTCGAGGTGCTCTACGCGTGGCTCTTCTTCGACGCAGTGAAGGGCAAGACGACCGGCGACGATGGAATCTGGTTCGCGAGCGAAGACGAAGAACGCTTTCGCCGGATCAACAGAATCACCGCGGCGTGCAACGCGCCGCAGGTCGTTTTTCAAATGGCGTTGCTGGTGGCCGGCTTCAGCTGATCAGTAGACCGAGTCGGTCTGCGCGACCGCGCCCGGCGTCTCGAGCTCGCGGATCCACGCGACGATCTCGCGCACCGACTGCTTCTTGGTCACGATCATCTCTTCGAACGCGTACCGCGTGGCCTTCATCGCGCGGTTCTCGTCGCCGAGACGACGCAGGAAGTGCGAGAAGAGAACGGGTCCAAAGCGGCGGTAGAGCGTCACGAGTTCGGTCGAGTTCATGATTGCTTCGTTCTCGCCCAAGACCCCTGATCGAGGGCGACACGTGAAGAGACTGTTTGCGACACGCTAACCGCTTGAATAGCGTGCGCTTTCTGCTCGGGGGTTCCAATGTGGCTGTCGGCGACGATGGTAGCGATGGCAGTCCTGGCTGCTGAAAAGCCGAAATTGGCGGTGCTCGACGTCGCCGCAGTCGGGGTGGATCAGGCGCAGGCCAGCGCCCTGGGCAACGCGATGGCCGCCGAGCTCGACCGGCGCGGCTTCTTCGAGATCATCAGCGCCAACGACATCCGCACCCTCCTCG
Organism: Archangium sp.; assembly: GCA_047600485.1. Classification (GTDB taxonomy): domain Bacteria; phylum Myxococcota; class Myxococcia; order Myxococcales; family Myxococcaceae; genus Archangium_A. The sequence goes on along the minus strand of JASGKS010000001.1, from coordinate 5,717,888 downwards.
GTGTCGAGCGGCAGAAGGAGCTGCTGGGCTGCGGCGACTCGAACTGCACCGCTGAGCTCTCCGGAGCCATCGGCGCGCGCTTCGTGCTGCAGGCCACGCTCACCAAGCTCGGCAACTCGATGCAGCTGTCGATTCAGATGCTCGACACCAGCAAGGCGCAGGCGGTCGCACGCAGCTTGAGACTCGCCAAAGACACGCGGCAGCTCGTGTCGTTGTTGCCGTGGGCGTTGGCTGAAGCGACGGCCACTCCGATGCCGCCCGCGCCGTCGAAGGTCCTGCCGTGGACGCTCATCGCCGCGGGCGCGACGCTGTTCGCGGGTGGCGGAGTGGTCGCCATCGACGGCTTCAGTCGCGACCGCGCGCTCCGCAGTGAGCTGCGCGACACGAGCGTGGTGTACCAGTCGTACCAGCACTACTCGGAAGAGATCGAAGTCATCACCCGCAACAAGTGGCTGGGCATGGGCGTCGGAGCCGTCGGCGCCGGGCTGTTGCTGGTCGGCGTGCTCATCTTTCCGAAAGAACCCAACGCCTCACTCGCGTTGTTGCCCACCACCAACGGCGCGGTGCTCGTCGGGAGCTTCCCGTGAAGCGCGCGCTCGTTCTGATCAGCAGCATCAGCACGCTGGCGTTGCTCGGCTGCGACAACATCTCGCTCGAGGGTGACGCCGCGCGCCCCTTCGCCTGCATTCCGCACGCGCCGGCCGATGCGGGGAAGCAGTGCTCCGACGGCTGGAGCTGCGGCTTCGACGAGAAGTGCTTCAAGCTCGACTCAGGTCAGGCCGAGGCGTGGCGATGTCTGTTCGATGACGAGTGCCCGAGCGACTGGCGCTGCGGCGCGAACGTGAACGACACGCGCTTCTGCCAGCAGCTCGACGCCGGCGCGCCTTCCGCGTGCAACGTGCTCGCTGATTGCCAGGGCGGCTGGCGCTGCGGCTTCGAGAACGTGTGCTTCGACCCCTCGAACACTACCGGCGGCAACGCTCGCCAGTGCGACGACGACTCGGCCAACCAGTGCCCGGAAGGCTTCCGCTGCGGCCAGCACGTGCCCGCCGACGGAGGCATCGCGCTCTGCCTCAAGCTCGACGCCGGCACCGAAGCGCCGTGCACCAGTGACCGCGGCTGCGAGGGCGGCTTCCGGTGCAACACGCGCGAGCAGCGCTGCCTGAAGGTGACCGACGTCATCGACCCCGGGCCGGTGGAGACCTTCACCTCGCGGGTGATCAGCCCGCTCTCGTCGCGCCCCACGCCGAGCCTGTTGTCGGCGACGAAGTTGATCGACACGCCGCTCGACCTGCTCGATCGCCGGCCGCCTCCGGGCAACAACCCTCCGTACGCGGGCGTGATGTTCGCCGCGGTCTACGACGGAGGCGTGCAGGTGATCGCCAACGCGGTCGAGCGCGAGAGGTTCTCGGACGGCGGGCGGCAAGACGTGGTGCGCACGCGCTTCTTCCCGATGGCGACTGATCAGCTGGCGGAGATCGTCGTCGCTCCCAGCGGCACGATGATCCGCTCCACCAACGGCGCGGTGCAGCTGCTGCTCTACGACGGCGGAGCGCCGCTGCCACTCGGCACCGCGCAGGCCATTCGCGGCCTCGACGTCTACCGCCCCGACGGCGTCTACACGCGCGAGCTCGTGCGGCTGTCGGGCGCGAACCTGGTGCTGCTCGACGGAGGCTTCTTCCCGCCGGCCACACCAAACCCGCCCGGAGTGACGTCGTGGATCGAGGCCATGGCCTGGGGCGCTGATCATCTCCTCGCGTGGGATCAGACCGGCGTCGCCTGGTTTTACCCTCCGAACGATGGCGGCACGGTGTGGGATCCGCGCACCGGCCCGCTCGCGCCGTTCAATCGCGTGCTCTACACCACCGGCGCGTTCGTCGATTCGGTGCGGCCCGGCGCGGTGCTGGTGGTCGAGACCAATACCGGCGTGAAGCTCGCGCCCTACATCCCCGCCGGGCCGATGGGCGACTTCGTGCTCAACGACAACGTCGCCAACTTCGCTCCGTGCCCCAACGGAGGCACGTTGCTGCAGGCGTCGTTCGCCAAGAGCGGCAACAACAACAGCTCGTACGGAGCCGCCGTGCGCTGCTCGACCACCGGCGGTCTCACCTCGGCCTTCTCTCGCTTCAACTTCACCGGCGCGTCGCCGATGTCGCCGATGCCCAAGTTCCAGCAGGCCTTCGAGCAGGTGCCCGACGATCTCTTCGTCTACGCCGGGCCGGTGGTGAACGCGACGGGAGCGGCTCTGGTGCGTGCGCACGGCGGAGCGAACTCCCGCTTCTGGTACGCGTCAGACCGCGACGCGGGAATGTTGCCCGGCTACTCGCCGCAGCGGCCGGTGGTGCTCGATCGCCAGCCCGACAGCGTGATTCAGGTGCCCACGCTCGGTCTCGGGCTCATCGCCAGCTCGGGCGACTACCAGTTCGAGCTCGACGACGAGCTGGGCTTCGTCTCGAACTTCGAGAACGGCGCCATCTTCGTGCTCGACGCGTTCCGCAACGAGCCCAACTGGGTCATCACCGCGAACGGCGCGCTCGATCTCACGACGGTCACCATGGGCGGCACCCCGCGCATCTTCATGCTCGTCGGAGGCAACACACCGCTCACCTCGCCCATCTCGGCGTACTCCGCGTCGCTCACCATCGACGGCCTGGCGCGCAAGGTGGTGCTGATCTCCTCGGGCGACGCGCTGTGGGCGACCGACGTCACCGAAGCGGTCGCCACCACCTTCGGTCCGCAGGCGACGTTGCTGCCGGTCTTCGTGCCGCAGCCCGGAGTGCGCGTGCGCTCCCTCACGCTGGCCGACACTGACGCGGGCGTGAACGGCTTCCTCACCACCAACACCAACGTCATGGAGTTCCAGACCGACGACTTCGTGCAGTGGAACACCTCGCCCGTCGTCGCGCCGCCGGGCGCCACGCTGCCCCTCGAGGTGTGGACCGACAAGGGCGACGGTCACGGTCGCGTCGGCACGCGCGACGGCCGCGTGTGGTCGCTGCCCATCATGGTCGAGCTGAGCCAGCGCCTCGTCGCGGCCGACGGAGGCACCACCACCGTCGACGACTTCGCGCGACGCTGCGACGCGGTGTTCGCCGCGACGCGCGAGGGCGTCTTCGCGCTGCAGCAGTCGAGCGACGGCGGGCTGCCGGGGTGGACCGCGGTGGCCAGCGTCAATGCTCAGCTCGAGACGTTCACCTCATTGCGCTTCTACGAGGCGCGAGCGAGCGGAGAGCATCTCTACGTCGCCACGCCGCGTGGTCAGCTCGTGGAGATTCTCGGCGGCGCCTGTCCGTGATTGAAGGCGCGTCCATGCGCCTTTCGTTCGTGTTCGTCGCCGCTCTCGCGCTCGTCGGTTGTGGCCCGCAGATGATGACCGTCGATTCCGGCAGCGGCGCGTGTCTCGACACGGCCAACTCGCCCGCGAACTTGATCGAGAACCCGCACTTCGAGTGCGACTCGGCCACTCCGGAGTGGACGGGCACCATCTACGGCACGTTCGAGATCGCGCCCGGCGGTCGCAGCGGCCGGGCAGGGAAGCTGACGGTGACGCAGGGTGGCGGGCGCTTCGTGTACACGAAGAACGTCGCCGCCGACGCGGTGGGCAAGCGCTACTGCTACTCGGCGTGGCTCTCGGGCACCGCGCCGTTCATGCGCATCAAGCTCGTCAGTGAAGCGAACGGCAGTGCGTTCGAGAACTCGTTCTCCGAGCAGATCTTCCCGGACTTCCGGCGGATTCCGCCGCAGTCGACGCTGGCGATCGGTCAGGGCACGACGAAGCTGAGCCTGATGCTCGAGGTGCAGACCAACCGCACCGATGGAATGAACGCCATGCCCGGCCAGACCATGCTCATCGACGACGTCGACGTGTGGGAATCGGCGAACGGGAGCTGCACCGCGCGCTGAATTGCCCCGAGAGGGAGGCGTCAGGTTTCTGACGCGCGCGCGCACGTCGTGCGTCGTTAGCTTCCTTTCGTTTGAGCAGATCGCGCCTCCCCCTCCTCGCGGCAGTGGTGACGACGGCGTGCTGCCTCGCGGGCATCGCTCTGTGCTTCTGGTGGTTCGACTGGCGCGTCTCGGCGCCGACTCCGGTTCCGCCCGGCCACGTCGCGCTGCAGACCGGAGCGCGCGTCGTGCTGCCGCCGGCGCTCGCCGCGCTCGCCGTCGACGACGCACCGGTGCTGGTGCACTTCTACAACCCCGACTGCCCGTGCAGCCGCTTCAACAAGGAGCAGCTGCTCGAGCTCCACGCGAAGTGGGGAACGAAGGTGCGCTTCATCGTGGTCGCCGAGACGACGAAGCCGCACGTCGACTCGCCGCTCGGCAACGACGCGCCCTTGCTGCTCGACCCCGAGAGTGAGCTCGCCGACGCGCTCGCGGTCTATTCGACGCCGCAGGCCGTGCTGCTCGGGGCCGACCGCTCGCTGGTCTACGCCGGCAACTACAACACCAGCCGCTACTGCACCGACCCACACACCGAGTTCGTGCGCCTCGCACTCGAGCGGCTCGCTGAAGACGGGCCTCCACTCGCGCAGCTCCCCGCGTGGGGCTGTCAGTTGCCCGCGCACGTCGCGCGCGCCGAGGTGACGCCGTGACGCCGGCGCAAGAACAAGGCGTGCTCCTGCAGGTCTACTTGCGCGGAGATCGCATCGTGCGCGTGGCGACGCTGGTGCACTTCGCCATCGCGCTGGCGCTCGCGCCCTTCTACGACACGTGGTTCATTGCGCTGCCGGTCGCCGTGCTCGCCGCCGGCATGTTCTGGGCGTGCAGCTACCTCATTCCCGGCCACTTCTTCACGCGCGTGGTCGCGGGCATCTCGCTCCAGGGGTTCTGCGCGCTGCACATCTTCCAGCTGCACGGCATGCCGGAGATGCACTTCTTCTTCTTCACCAGCTTCACGCTGATGATCCTCTACAAGGACTGGCGCGCGATGTGGCCCGGCGCGTCGCTGATCATCGCGCAGCACATCCTCTTCGCGGTGCTCCACAACTCGGGCGTGAAGCTCTACTTCTTCGAGGAGACGCGGGTCGGCGTCTTCAAGCTCTTCTTCCATTTCGGCATCGCCATCGCGCAGGTCGCCATCGCCGGAGTGGTCGCGCACAACCTCCGCAGCAAGGTGCTCAACGACTTCGCGCAGAACGAGGCGCTCGCGCAGCAGCTCCACGCCAGCAACGAGCTGACGCAAGAACTCGCGCGCACCCGCGACCGCCTCGTGCAGTCGGAGAAGCTCGCCACCGCCGGTCAGCTCGCCGCGGGCGTGGGCCACGAAATCAACAACCCGCTCGCCTTCGTGGTCGGCAACCTCGAGCACCTCTCGGTGCGCTTCGAAGAAGAGAAGTCGCGGCTTCAGGGCGTGCACGACCTCGACGACCTGCGCGACTGTCTGAGCGAGGCGCAGGAAGGCGCGCGCCGCATCGCCAACATCGTGCGCGACCTGAAGACCTTCGCGCGCAGCGACGACTCCAGCATCGGCGCAGTCGACGTGAAGGCCTCGCTCGAGTTCGCGCTCACCATGGCGAGCCCCGAAATTCGTCACCGCGCCGAGGTGGTGCGCGACTTCCAGGTGGTGCCTCCGGTGGAGGGCAACGACACGCGCCTGGGCCAGGTGTTCCTCGTGCTGTTCGTCAACGCAGCGCAGGCGATGAAGGAAGGCGGAGTGGCCGACAACCGCCTCACCGTGCGCACCCGCGTCGACCCGGACGGTCAGGTGCGCGTGTCGGTCGAAGACACCGGCCAGGGCATCTCGCCGGAGCACAAGGCGCGCATCTTCGACCCGTTCTTCACCACCAAGGCCGTCGGTGAAGGCACCGGCCTCGGTCTGTCGATTGCCTACAACATCGTCACCGCGCTCGGCGGGCGCATCGACGTGACTTCAGAAGTAGGGAAGGGCTCGCGTTTCGACGTGGTGTTGCCGGCGAGCAAGGGCCAGCCGCGCGCGGCCCGCACCGGCAAGACGCCGCAGCAGCCGGTGCCCGCGGTGCCTGTGGCTCAGGTGCTGGTCATCGACGACGAGGCCGACATGGGGCCGCTGATCAGCCGCGTGTTCGGCAGCGCCGCCGACGTCACCCACGTGTGCTCCGGGCGCGAAGGGCTCGAGCTGCTCGGCAAGCGCAAGTTCGATCTGATCCTTTGCGACGTGATGATGCCCGACGTGTCGGGCGCCGACGTCTACCGCCAGCTCGAACGGGAACGCCCCGAGCTGCTGCCGCGCATGGTGATGATGACCGGAGGCGCGTTCACCGAAGCCAGCGCCGCATTCGTCGACTCGCTGCCGCACGAGGTGCTGCAGAAGCCGTTCAACGCCGCCGAGCTGCGCATGCTTCTGGAAGTGGTTCGCCGGCGTTCGGCGGCCTGAACCGCGCTCAATCAGTGCAGAAGTTGCGCTCACGTCGGGCCAGCAATTCCCTTGGAAGCACGGGCACCCTGTGTCAAATCGCGCTTCGTTTTCGAAGTTGGTCCCGGAGCTTGAAATGCACCGAATGAAGTCGATCACCCCTCTCGCCATCGCGGGCTGTGCAGCGCTGTTCGCCAGCGGCTGCCTGCGTCCCGAGGGCGCGAAGAAGACGCTCCCCGGCAACGAGCTCTACGCCGCCTGCACCAGCTGCCACGGCACCGACGGCCAGGGGCAGGAGAAGATTGCCGCTCCTGCCATCGCCGGCCTGCCGCAGTGGTACGTCGAGGCACAGCTGGTGAAGTTCCGCACCGGTGTTCGCGGCGCGCACCCCGACGACTACGAGGGTCTGCGCATGCGGCCCATGTCGCGCCAGATGATGGACGAGGGCGAAGTGAAGGCCGTCGCCGAGTACGTGAGCAAGCTGCCCGCGAAGAAGCAGGCGCCCACGGCCGCCAGCACCGGTGGTGACGCCGCTGCCGGAGCCGCGTCGTACGCCACCTGCCTCGCGTGCCACGGCCCCGACGGCAAGGGCAACCAGGCGCTCAACGCGCCGCCCATCGCTGGCCAGTACGACTGGTACCTCGTGTCGCAGCTCCACAAGTTCAAGAAGGGCATTCGCGGCACCAACCCGAAGGACGTCACCGGCGCGCAGATGCGCCCGATGTCCATGACCCTCGCCGATGATCAGGCCATCAAGAACGTGGTGGCCCACATCGCGACGTTGTCGAAGTGAGGAAAGACCGTGGCTGATCAATCTGGCGAAACGAACCCCGACGCGCTCTCCACCACCGTCTTCTATCTGGTGGCCGGTGGAGCAGTGGCCTTCTTCGGCGTCGTCCTCTTCTTCGTCCTGAGGTCCTGACGATGATCGACACCTACGTACCGAGTGGCAGCAGTTTCTCGGGTGACATCGATCACCTGATTCTCGTCGTCACCGCCATCACCGGCTTCTGGTTCTTCCTGGCCGAGGGCGTGCTGCTGTACCTGATCGTCAAGTACGGCGAGCAGGAAGGCGTGAAGGCGAAGTACATCGCCGGCGAAGACCCGAAGGAGAAGCGCTGGGTCGCGTGGCCGCACTACGTGACGCTGGCCTTCGACATCTGGATCATCATCGCCGCGATCTCCGTGTGGCAAGACGTGAAGCAGACCATGCCGCAGGCCGACGAGACGGTGCGCGTCATCGCTCAGCAGTGGGCGTGGACGTTCGTGCACCCCGGCGCCGACGGCAAGCTCGACACGCCCGACGACATTCGCGTGGTCGACGAGCTGCACGTGGTGAAGGGCAAGACGTACCACTTCGAGCTGCAGAGCCGCGACGTGCTGCACAGCTTCTCGATTCCCATCTTCCGCCTGAAGCAGGACATCATTCCCGGCCGCACCGTGCGCGGCTGGTTCAAGCCGACCCTCACCGGCGGCTACGACATTCAGTGCACGGAAATCTGCGGCATCGGCCACGGCATCATGCCGGCGCGGGTGATCGTCGAGACCCCTGAAGACCACGCCGCGTGGGTGCTGAGCCAGACCCCGACGCAGGCCGCTTTGACTCCCAGTGAGTCGCCGAACCAGTTGGGAGGCATGCCATGAGCAGCACCACCGCGACCGATCACGGCCACGGCCACGACGCCCACGCTCCGAGCGGGTGGGACGACCCGCACGGCCACGGAGGCCACGGCGCGCACGACGCGCACGGCCACGCCGAGCCCAACTTCTTCCTCAAGTACTTCTGGTCGACCGATCACAAGGTGATCGGCATGCAGTACCTGTTCACCGGCATGTTCATGGCGTTGATCGGCGGCTTCGCGGTCTACGTCTTCCGCATGCAGCTCGCGTTTCCCGGCATGAGCATTCCGCTCTACGGGCGCGTGACGGCGACTGAGTACAACGCGCTCGTCACCACGCACGGCTCGGTGATGATCTTCTGGGTCGCCATGCCCGTGCTCATCGCGGCGCTCGGCAACTACCTCATCCCGCTGATGATCGGCTGCGATGACATGGTGTTCCCGCGGCTGAACCGCTTGAGCTACCAGCTGTTCCTGCTGTCGGTGATCATCCTCATCTATTCGTTCTTCGTCGACGGCGGCGCGTTCGGCGGCGCGTGGACGGCGTACCCCCCGCTCTCAGCGAAGGCTGAATACAACCTCACTCCGACCGGCGCTCCGCTGTGGTTGCTCGCGGTCGCGCTCGAGTTCGCCGCCTTCCTGCTGGGCGGCATCAACTTCGTCACCACCGTGATGAACAGCCGCGCCAAGGGCATGAAGATGTTCGACGTGCCGATCGTGATCTGGATGATCATCATCGCGTCGATTCTGTTCATGGCCTCGGTCGGCCCGCTCATCGCCGGCGCGGTGATGCTGATGTTCGACCAGACCATCGGCACCGGCTTCTTCGACCCCAACAAGGGCGGCGACCCGGTCCTCTGGCAGCACCTCTTCTGGTTCTTCGGTCACCCCGAGGTGTACGTCGTGCTGCTGCCCGCGATGGGCATCGTGGCCGAGGTCATCACCACCTTCAGCCGCAAGAAGCTCTTCGCGTACAAGTCGGTGCTCTACACGGCCGTCGGCACCGGCGGCCTGTCGTTCTTCGTGTGGGCGCACCACCAGTTCATCGCCGGCATCGACCCGCGCATGGCGAACATCTTCTCGGTGACGACGCTGCTGATCTCGATCCCCGTCGCTGAAATGGTGTTCGTCTACATCGCGACGTTGTTCGGAGGCTCGATCCGCCTGACCACTCCGATGTTGTGGGCGCTGGCGTTCATCGCCGAGTTCCTGCTCGGTGGCGTCACCGGCATCTTCCTCGGAGCGTCCGGCGCGGACATCTACTTCCACGACACGTACTTCGTGATCGCGCACTTCCACTACACGTTCTTCCCCATCGCGTTCATCGCCTCGTTCGCGGCGCTCACGTACTGGTTCCCGAAGATGTTCGGCCGCTACATGAACGACACGTGGGGCAAGGTTCACTTCTGGGTGAGCATCACGGCGTTCAACTTCATCTTCATTCCGCTCTTCCTGCTGGGGGCGCGCGGTGATCACCGCCGCATCTACGACTACACGCACTTCCCCGACCTGATGAAGCCGGGCATGCAGGACCTGCGCATTCTCGCGACGCTGTCGCTGGTCATCCTGCTCTGCGTGCAGGTCGTGTTCCTCGCGAACTTCTTCTACTCGATGTTCCGTGGCCCGAAGGCCGAGCGGAACCCGTGGAAGGCGAACACCCTCGAGTGGCAGACGCCGTCGCCTCCGCCGCACGGCAACTTCCCCGAGGGCCTGCCCGAAGTGCACCGCGGCCCGTACGAGTTCAGCCACCCCGATCGCCAGGAAGACTACTGGCCGCAGAACGCGAGCTAACCCATGTCTTCTTCTGCTTTCCCCAGGCCCATCGCGACCACGCGCAGTGCGACCGGCATCTCCACCGGCAAGCTCGCCGTGTGGTGGCTCATCGCGTCCGAAATCGTCATCTTCGGCGGAGTGCTCGGCAGCTACCTGATGCACCGCATCGGTCACCCCGAGTGGGCGAGCCACGCGGAGCACACCAACACCTGGCTGGGCGCGTTCAACACCATCGTGCTCTTGAGCTCGTCGCTCTCAGCGGTGCTGGCGCACAACGCCGCCGAGATGAAGGACGGCAAGAAGGCCGCGAAGTACCTCTGGTACACCATCGGCGGAGCGGTCACCTTCATCGTCGTGAAGTCCTTCGAGTGGACGCACGAGATCAACGCCGGCCTCACCATCACCAGCCACACGTTCTGGTCGTTCTATTACACGGCCGCCGGCATTCACGGCCTGCACGTGCTGGTCGGCGCGATCATCATGGCGGTCATCGCGACCGACGCCGCCAAGGGCAAGGACCTGCAGCGTGTCGAGGCGGTTGGCCTGTACTGGCACTTCGTCGACATCGTGTGGATCTTCCTCTTCCCGCTCCTCTACATCTCGAAGTGAATCGGTGAGCTGCCATGTCTGACAACGCCCACACTCCGCACGAAGATCACACCAAGCAGTACGTTCGCGTCTGGTTGATGCTGCTCGGCCTGCTGCTGGTGTCGCTCGTGCCCGCCATCATCGCGCAGCAGATGCACCTCAACATCACCACCGTCGTGGTGATCACCGCGTTCACCGTCGCGTTCGTGAAGGCGTACCTCGTCATCAAGCACTTCATGCACCTGACGGTCGAGAAGAAGTACGTCGGGTTCCTGCTGCTGACGATGCTCGCGTTCATGCTGGTGTTCGTCGGCGGTGTGTCGCCCGACGTGATGAAGCACGAGGGTCAGCGCTGGTCGAACGACGCGGCCAAGAAGGTCGTCGACGAGGGCCTCAAGGAAGAGGCACACGGCGGCGGCGAAAAGCACGAGTGAGATGACTTCCCTGAGCGAGCCACGCGACGTGCGAAAGCCAGTGCTCCCCAACGCGGTGTTGGGGACGCTGTTCTTCGTGGTCGCCGAGGTGATGCTCTTCTCGGGAATGATCTCCGCCTTCACCATCAGCAAGGCGGGTGCGCTGCCCGGCACGTGGCCGATGCCCGGCCAGCCGCGGTTGCCTGCTGAAGCGACGGCGCTCAACACCGCGATGCTGCTCTTGAGCGGCGTGGTGCTGCTCGTCGCGCACCGGCTCTACAAGCAGAAGCACGTCGCGGCGCACTGGGTGACGCTCGCCGCGTGGGCGCTGGGGGCGGGCTTCGTCGCGCTCCAGGGCGTCGAGTGGCTCACGCTGCTCAACGCGGGCCTGACGCTCAAGAGCTCTCCGCTCGGCGGGTTCTTCTATTTGATCGTCGGTGGCCACGCGCTGCACGCCGTGGTCGCGCTCGTCGCGCTGTTCGCGGCGTGGGTGCAGATGGCGCGCGGCAAGCTCGATTCGGGCTTCTTCTTCGGCACGCAGACGTTCTGGTACTTCGTGGTGCTGATGTGGCCGGTCATCTACGCGCGGGTGTACTTCTGATGAACGCGCTGCTCACACTCGGCTGTGCAGTCTGCGGAGCGGGCGAAGACGCCGCGCGCGGCTCGTACATCGGCATGACGCTGATCATCTCCATCGCGCCGTTGCTGATGTTGGGCGGCATCGCGTACTTCGTGGTGAAGGCCGCGAAAGCCGAGAACGCTGCAGCCGAGGCGAAGAAGCGCGAGCAGACCGATGTCCGCGCCTGAGACGACCGAGCCGAAGTCGTCGAACCGGCCCTTCTTCATCGCGTTTCTCATCGGCGCCGTCGTGCTCACCGCGCTCCCGCTGCTGCAGGAACGTTTTCTCAAGGCACCTCCGCCGATTCTTCAACTCACGCCGTGGACCTCGAGCGCCGGTGAGGTCAGCTCGATCGCGCTCACCGGCAAGGTGGTGCTGGTGCAGGTCGAGGTCAGCCCGTGCGACGCCGAGTGCGGCAAGCGCGTCACCGACTTCGGAGCCATCACCAACCACGTGTCCGACCTCGGCGACAAGATCGTGCTCGTCACCCTCGCCGACACCGGCGCCATGGCCACGCTCGAAGCGCAGCGCAAGTTGGCGAGCCCCGCGTGGCGCTTCGCCGAACCCGACCCCGCGCTGCTCACCCAGCTGCAGGTCGGCCTCGTGAAGTTCCTCGGCGCCGACTCGACCGAGTTCACGCGCTCGCACTCCCTGGTGCTGCTCGATCAAGACGGCTCGGTGCGCGGCTACTGGCAGACCGGCGACGTCGGCCGCGGCAACGCCATCAACGCCGCGCGGCTGCTCGCGAAAAAAGGCCCGGCGCCGTGAGAGACCTCCCCTTCGAGTTCCGCTGCAGGTTCTGTGGGTTCGAAGAGGAAGTGGTCGTCACCGTCTCCCACCAGTCCGGTGAAGCCGAAGGCCTCGCGCACGATCGCGCCGAGCGCGCGCTGACCTTCTACCGGTGCTCGCGCTGCGGAAAGCGAGACCTGGCCAGCATCGCGCTCAAGTCGTTCTTGTTCTTCGTGCTCGCCAACGTCGTCTACGGCGGCGTGCTCTTCGCCGGCAGCGCCGCTCAGATCGATTCCCGGCTCGCGCTGGTCCTCGAGTCGCCGTTGATCGCCGCCGCCTTCGAGTGGCTCGTGCTGCTCGGAGTGGTCGTCAGCCTGCGCAACTCGGGAAGGGTGCGACGCCGGTCGCCGGGTCCATAAGGACTTCGCATGAGCGGTGCGCGTCGCGCTCATCTGACGAGCGCGAGCAATCAGCCGCAGAAGTTGCACTCGCGTCGAGGGAAAAACGCGAGTCGCGCGCGGAAATTAAAGTTGTTCCATTGAGGCTAGTTCGGTACGTGCCGCACCCGGAGATCCCCCTCAATGGCCCAGATTTTCCCCCGGTGGACCAACCAGACGCCGAAGCTGATCACGCTCGGTGCTCTCGGTGGTCTCTTCGCGACCGTCTTCGCCGTCTACTGGTGGGCGTCGCCGTCGCATACCGACGTCGGTTACGCCCCCAAGCAGCCCGTTCCGTACAGCCACGCGCTGCACGCCGGCGAGCTGAAGATGGACTGCCGCTACTGCCACGTGATGGTCGAGCGCGGCCCGAGCGCCGGCGTTCCTCCGACCGCGACGTGCATGAACTGCCACGCGCAGGTGAAGAAGGGCTCCGAGAAGCTGAAGCCCATCTACGAGTCGTGGAACGAGGGCAACGGCACCAAGAGCGTCGAGTGGGTGCGCATCCACAAGCTCCCCGACTTTGCGTACTTCAACCACTCGGCGCACATGGGCTTCGGCGTCGGCGAGAACCGCGCCGCCATCGGCTGCGAGACGTGCCACGGCCGCATCGACACCATGGAAGTCGTTCGCCAGGTGCAGCCGCTCTCGATGAGCTGGTGCCTCGACTGTCACTCCGACCCGGCGCTCAACATTCGCCCCGTCGCGAACATCACCACCATGGGCTGGAGCGCCGACCTCGCGTGGCGTGAGCGTCAGCGGCAGATCGCCGCCACGCTGAGCCCGCCGGGTTCGCTCTCGGGCGCGCAGAAGTTCGTCGACGGCCACTACAAGACCTACGCAACCGCCAGCTGCTCTGGCTGCCACCGCTGAGCCCGGGAACGACATCGTCATGAAGAAAGATCCCTACGCCCCACTGCGCGACCAGATGAACGAGACGCCGGAGTTCTGGCGCTCGCTCGAGCACCAGCGCCTCGATGAGTCGGTCACCAAGCAGGCTGACGCCGAATTCCCGGGTGGAGTCACCATGCCCGGCGGCTTCAACCGCCGCGACGCGCTGAAGATCGCCGGCGCGTCGCTCGCGCTCGGTTCGCTGGCCGGCTGCGAGAAGCTGCGCCGCGACCCCGACGAGATTCTCCCGTTCGTGAAGCAGCCGGAGAACCAGGTCCCCGGCAACAAGCTGATGTACGCGACCGCCGTGCAGCGCTCGGAAGGCGCGGTCGGTCTGCTCGCCGAGGCCAACGAAGGCCGCCCCACCAAGCTCGAGGGCAACCCCGCGCACGGCAGCTCGCTCGGTGCGACCGACATCTGGGCGCAGGCCGAAGTGCTCAAGCTCTACGACCCCGAGCGCGCCAAGTCGCCGCTCAAGGCCGGCGCCGCCGCGAAGTGGGAAGAGTGGGACACGTTCGCCAAGGACCACTTCGGCAAGCTGGTCACCGAGCAGGGCAAGGGCCTCGCGTTCCTCGTCGAAGAAGACATGGGCCCGACGTTCGAGCGTCTGCTGGCGAAGCTGCCGCAGGCGAAGATCGTTCGCTTCGACCCGCTCGCTCCCGACAACGCGCTGCAGGGCGCGCAGCTCGCGTTCGGCCCCGGCGCGCGGCAGCACGTCGACCTCAGCAAGGCGTCGGTCATCTTCTCGCTCGACTCCGACTTCCTCGTCAGCGGGCCCGATCACCTCGCGCACTCGCTCGCGTGGGGCAAGTCGCGCGCGGTCGAGAGCCGTGAAGACGCCGCGAAGATGAAGCGGCTCTACGTCGCCGAATCGGTGTTCAGCACCACCGGCACCAACGCCGACCACCGCGTGCGCATGAGCGCCGGTGAAGGCTTGAGCATCTTGAAGGCGCTCGCCGCCGCGCTCGGTCAGGGCGATGCGGCTGGCGTGCAGCTCTCCGACGCGCAGAAGAAGTTCGTCGACGTGCTCGCGAAGGACCTGAAGGGCGCAGCCGGAGCGGTCGCGCTCTTCGTCGGTGAGCGTCAGGGCCCCGCGGCCCACGCGCTCGCGGCGAGCATCAACGCCGGCCTCGGCGGCACCGCGACCACCATCTCGTTCGTCGAGCCGCGCGTCGCGCGTACCGGCATGTACGAGGCGCTCGACGCGCTGGTGAAGTCGCTGGGCACCGAAGTCACCACGCTCGTCTCGTTCGAAGGCAACCCGCTCTACACCGCGCCGGCGTCGCTCGGCTTCGCGGCCGCGGCGGCGAAGGTCACGTACATCCACGCTGGCGTGCTGCCCGAAGAGAGCGGCGTCAAGGCGACGTGGCACCTGCCCACCGCGCACTTCCTCGAGATGTGGGGCGACGCGCGCGCGTGGAACGGCGCGGTCAGCCTGGTGCAGCCCATCATCCTCCCGCTCCACGGCGGCCGCGCGGGCATCACGCTCGCAGCGCAGATGGTCGGTGAGGCCGAGACCAACGACAAGAAGCTGGTCGAGGCGACGCACAAGCTCGACAACAAGGCGTGGCGCAAGGCGCTGCACGACGGTCTCGTGGCGGCGGCTCCGGCGCGCGGCGCGGGCACGGCCGAGCTGAAGACGGCCGACATCACCGCGGCGGTCGGCGCGGCGAAGACGTGGTCGGCGAGCAAAGACGCGCTCGACTTCATCGCCGTCGAGGGCCACTTCAAGGACGGCCGGCTCTCGAACGTGTCGTGGCTGATGGAGCTGCCCGACTCGATGAGCAAGCTGTGCTGGGACAACGCGCTGCTCATCTCTCCGACGCTGGCGCGTGAGCTCAGCATCGAGAGCGCGGTGAAGAAGAACGAGTACGTCGCCGACGTGGTCGAGATCTCGGTCGACGGCAAGACGCTCAAGGCGCCGACGTTCGTGGTGCCCGGCATTCCCACCTACTCGGTGGTGATGACGCGCGGCTATGGCCGCACCTGGGGCGAGGTTTGCGAGAGCGTGGGCGTCGACGCGCACGCGCTCCTCGGGAGCAGCGGCTCGGTCGCCCCCGGCGCCAAGCTGACCAAGACCGGCGCCACGCAGGGCCTCGCCTCGACGCAGGACCACTTCAGCGTCCCGGGCAACCCGTTCCGCGAGCTGACGTTCGCGGCGATGACCGCTGAACCCGCGGGCGCGAAGGAGCGCACCATGGGCCTCGGCACGCGCCAGCTGTTCCGCAGCGCGAGCACGTCTGAATACAAGAAGGACGGCGCGAAGTTCGCTCGCGAGGGCGACATGCCGGAGAAGCTGGTGCAGCTGGGCACTCCCAAGAACCGCCCCAGCAAGCCCATTCAGCCCATCAGCGAGGTCACGTACGAAGGCCAGCAGTGGGGCATGGTCATCGACCTGTCCTCGTGCATCGGCTGCAACGTGTGCGCGGTGGCCTGCATCGCCGAGAACAACATTCCGGTCGTCGGCCGCAACCAGGTGCTGCTCGGCCGCGAGATGCACTGGATCCGCGTCGACCGCTACTTCACGGGCGACATCGACACGCCGCGCGCCGTGCACCAGCCGCTCAACTGCATGCACTGCGAGAACGCGCCGTGCGAGCCGGTGTGCCCGGTCGGTGCGACGACGCACGACGAAGAGGGCATCAACGCGATGGCGTACAACCGCTGCATCGGCACGCGGTACTGCGCCAACAACTGCCCGTACAAGGTGCGCCGGTACAACTACCTCGACTTCACGCACACGGGCGACTTCGTGGTCGAGAAGGGTGAGGTCGAGCTCGGGCCCTTCAGCCGCGGGAACAAGGCGAAGGACACCGACTGGAAGGAGCGCTTCAGGACGCTCAAGCTCCAGCGCAACCCGGACGTCACCGTTCGCTACCGCGGCGTGATGGAAAAGTGCACCTACTGCGTGCAGCGCATCGACGAGGCGAAGATCGCCGCCAAGCGCGCCGGCAATGACCGCAAGAAGTTGCCCGATGGCGCCGTCACTCCGGCGTGCGCGCAGGCGTGCCCCACCAGCGCCATCACCTTCGGCAACATCAACGACCTCGATTCGCGCGTCGCGAAGTTGAAGCAGAGCGAGCGCAACTACGAGCTCTTGCAGGAACTCAACGTTCGTCCCCGCACCACGTACCTCGCGCGCGTTCGTAACGAGAACGAGGAGCTCGCCTGACCATGGCCACCACTCAATCAGTCACGCTGCCAGACGACATCAACACGCGCGGCGACGTCGTGTTGCCCGACGTCATCGAGGGCCGTGAGGCGCTCGTTCGCGGTCCTCACGACTTCCACGCCGTCACCGAGATGGTGTGCAAGGTGAACGAGGCGCCGCTCAAGGCGACGCCCAAGCCGTTCCTGTTCGGGCTCTCGCTCGCGGGCGCCGTGCTCGCCATGTTCGGTGGCTACATCGGCTACCTGCTGTGGGAAGGCCCGGGCATCTGGGGCAACAACAACCCCGTCGGCTGGGCGTGGGACATCGTGAACTTCGTGTTCTGGGTCGGCATCGGCCACGCCGGAACGCTGATCTCCGCGATCCTCTATCTCTTCCGTCAGAAGTGGCGCACGTCGATCAACCGCTACGCCGAAGCGATGACCATCTTCGCCGTCATCTGCGCTTCATCTTGCGTGGCGCTGCACACCGGCCGCGTGTGGATGGACTTCTACCTCTTCCCCCTGCCGAACCAGATGGGGCTGTGGCCGAACTTCCGCTCGCCACTCGAGTGGGACGTGTTCGCCGTGAACACGTACTTCCTGGTCTCGCTGCTGTTCTGGTTCACGGGCCTCGTGCCCGACTTCGCGACGCTGCGTGACCGCGCGACCGTGCGTTGGCGTCAGCTCTTCTACGGCGTGCTCTCGCTCGGCTGGCGCGGCTCGATGCGCCACTGGGTGACGTACGAGAAGGCGTACCAGATTCTCGCGGCCTTCTCGGCGCCGCTGGTGCTCTCGGTGCACACCATCGTTTCGTTCGACTTCGCCGTGTCGCAGCTGCCCGGCTGGCACACCACCATCTTCCCGCCGTACTTCGTCGCCGGCGCCATCTTCTCCGGCTTCGCGATGGTGCAGACGCTGATGCTGCCCGCGCGTCACTACCTGGGTCTCAAGGACCTGGTGACCGCGAAGCACATCGAGAACATGAACAAGATCATCCTGCTGACCGGCAGCCTCGTTGGCTACGCGTACGCGATGGAGATCTTCATCGCCTTCTATTCAGGCAATGACTACGAGGGCTTCACCTTCATCAACCGCACGTCTGGCCCGTACTGGTGGGCGTACTGGATCATGGTGAGCTGCAACGTCATCACGCCGCAGCTGTTCTGGTTCCGGAAGATCCGCACCTCCGTCGTGTGGAGCTTCGTGCTCAGCATCTTCGTGAACATCGGCATGTGGTTCGAGCGCTTCGTCATCACCGTGACTTCGCTCCACCGCGACGCGCTCGTCTCGAGCTGGGACTACTTCGTGCCCGTCACCGAGATTTGCTACCTGCTCGGCACGTTCGGTCTCTTCTTCACCTGCTTCCTGCTCTTCATCCGCTTCTTCCCGGTCATCGCCATCGGTGAAGTGAAGGCCGTGATGCCGCAGGCCAACCCGCACTGGGAAGGCTACGAGCACGGCGGTGAAGCGCACGCTCCGGCCGCCGCCGCCTCGGGAGGTCACTGATCATGGCCGCCAAAATCTGGGGAGTCCTCGCGCAGTACGAAAACCCGCACACCATCTACAAGGCGTGCGAGCAGGTGCGTGACGCGGGCTACGAGAAGTGGGACGCGTGCACGCCGTTCCCGGTGCACGGGCTCGACAAGGCGATGGGCGCTCCGCCCTCGAAGCTGCCGTGGGTGGTGCTCAGCGTCGGTCTCACCGGCTCGTGTCTCGGTCTGTTCTTCGAGTCGTGGGCGATGGGCTCGGCGTACCCGATGATCGTCGGTGGCAAGCCGCTCTTCTCGCTGCCGGCCTTCGTGCCCGTTTGGTACGAGCTCACCGTTCTCACCAGCTGCGTGACCGCGTTCCTCGCGAACTGGATCATGAACGGCCTGCCGCGCCCGCATCACCCCGCGTTCAACAGCAAGGCGTTCGAGCGCGTCACTGACGACAAGTTCTTCATCATGATCGAGGCGACCGACGCGAAGTTCGATCTCGAGAAGACCAAGGCGCTGCTGTCGGGCGCTGGAGCAACGCTGGTTGAGGAGCTCGAGCCGTGAAGACCCGTCTCTTCGTTGTCACCGTGTTCGCGCTCACCGCCTGCCGCGGTTGGGAAACCGAGAACCGGCCGATTCACCTCATCAAGAACATGGACACCCAGGAGAAGGGCAAGGCGTACCGCCGCGACTCCACCGGGCTGTTCACTGATGGCCGCATGATGCGCGCGCCCGTCGAGGGCACCGTCGCGCAGGGCCAGCTGCAGGACGACGATCTCTGGGAACTCGGCGTCGACGACAAGGGCGAGCCCACCAAGGAATTCCCCGCGTCGATCAAGGACGGCGCGAAGTTCAAGGACGGCGTCGTGGAGCGCGGTGGCAACCGCTACGCGATCTACTGCACCCCGTGCCACGGCCCGAACCTCGACGGCAAAGGCCTCGTCGCTGGTCTCGCGCTCGACGGCGGCCCGCGTTTGACGGTTCCTCCGGCTGACCTGCACAGCGACCGCGTCTGCATGGACATGGTCGTCGGCAAGATCTACTCGGCGATGAAGAACGGCGTGAACGCCGGCAACATGCCGAGCTACGCCGCGCAGATTCCCGTCGAGGATCGTTGGGCCATCGTCGCCTACGTGAAGTCGATGCAGATGAAGAAGAACGACAAGGTTCCGATGGAGCCGGGCGGTGTCGCCGCCGTGGTCGTGACCAAGGCGTCTGCCGAAGACGGCGCGCTCCTCTACAAGAGCAAGGGCTGCAACGCGTGCCACTCCATCGATGGGTCGCGCATCGTCGGCCCGACGTGGAAGGGCGCCTGGGGCCGCGAGGAAGAGACGAGCACCGGCAAGGTGACGGTCGACCTCGCGTACGTGAAGGAGTCGATCTTGAACCCGATGGCGAAGGTCGTGAACGGCTACCCGCCGGCCATGCCTCCGCAGGTGCTCAACGATCTCGAGATCGAGAGCATCGCCCTCTACATGCAGACCTTGAAGTGAGCTGAGGCCAACGTGAGCCACTCGGAAATCAAGAAGCCCGAAGACATCACCATTCCCCCGAGCTCGTTCTTCGCGAAGCTGCCCATGCTGGGCGGCATTCTCGCGGTGGCCGGCCTCGGAGCGACCCTCGGCTCGGCGTTCGGCGAGCACAAGGGCCGCGCGATGTTCAGCTACCTCTTCGCGTTCGAGGCCGTGCTCGCGCTCGGCATGGGCGCGCTCGGCTGGCTGCTCATCGACCACTCGGTGCGCTCGGGTTGGGCGGTCGTCATTCGCCGCTTCATCGAGACCATCGCGGGCACGCTCCCGGTCTTCGCCCTGTTGTGGATTCCCATCGGCGTCATCGGCTTCCACGAGCTGTACCCGTGGTCGCACGAGGTCGACGACATTCTCGAGAAGAAGCGTTGGTTTCTCTCGAGCGGCTTCTGGTACGCGCGCGCGGCCATCTACCTGCTGGTGTGGGCCGGCCTCGGCTGGTTCCTCTACTCGACGTCGGTGAAGCAGGACTCGCTGGGTGACAAGCCCGAGGAGCGCGAGCGTCTGGTGCACCTGATTCGCAAGGTGTGCGCCGGCGGTCTCTTTCTCTACGGCCTCACGCTGAGCTTCGGCGCCGTCGACTGGATGATGTCGCTCTCACCGCACTGGTACTCGACGATCTACGGCGTCTATTACTTCGCCGCGTCGATGCTGGCGTTCTTCGCCTTCGTCACGCTGGTCTCGATGTTCGCGCAGAGCAGCGGCGTGCTGAAGACGGCCATCACGTCGGAGCACTTCCACGACATGGGCAAGTTCGTGTTCGGTTACACGATCTTCTGGGCGTACATCGCGTTCAGCCAGTTCATCCTCATCTGGTACGCGAACCTGCCGGAAGAGACCGAGTTCTACCTGATGCGTCTCGAGGGCGGCTGGGAGTACGTCAGCTACGCGCTGCCGATTCTCCACTTCTTCGTGCCGTTCCTGTTCCTCATTTCCCGGCACGTGAAGCGCAACAAGTCCGTCCTCGCCATCGGCGCGGTGTGGACGCTGGTCATGCACTGCGTCGACATCTACTGGCTGGTGATGCCGAACTTCGGCGCGCACGGCGGTGGTGAGCACGAGCCGCACCTCGCTCCGAGCTACCTCGACTTCACGGCCCTCATCGGCGTGTTCGGCGTGTTCCTCGCGGTGTTCGGCGTGCTGCTCAACCGCAACAAGGTCGTGGCCATCAACGACCCGCGGTTGCCTGAGTCGCTCGCGCACGAGAACTACTGAAGTTTCGGCTCGCTTCGGGCGGGCCGATTGAAACCGGGGGGACGCATGACGCCGCAGCCACCTGCGCAGTCTGCAGTGCCTCCTGCGCCACAGGAGCGGACGGGGTTGATCATCGGCATGGGCCTCATCGGCCTGTGCTGTTTCCCCCTCGGGCTCGCCGCTGGAATTCTCGGGCTGATGTCGTTCCTCGCCGCGCGGCAGGCGGGGCGCTCACCGTCCATCGCGTCGATCATCGGCATGACCTGCGGCGGCCTGTCGATCGCCATGGCCATCGGCGCCAGCGTGTGGAGCGCGAAGATGAACGCCGCTCGCGCCGACCAGAGCGCGTCGATCAAGAAGGCTGTCGACGGCAAGCGCGGCGCAGCGACGCTCGATGCCGAGACGGCGTGCGGTCTCTCGAAGCTCTACTTCCTCGGGCCGGAGAACCCGTTCTTCGATTCCATCGAGTGCCCCGGAGCGCTCACCGGCGACGGCGACGTGAAGATGCTCGCGGGTGTGGTCACGCTGCACGGCACCACGAAGACGGAGACGTCGCTCTGTCTCGCGCGCGGGCGGCGGTGGTTCGTGCTCGGGAAGGCGTTCGAGGGCGCGTGCCCCGATGAGGCTCCGAAGGCGAAGGGCACGGCGCCGGGCGACGACGCGGGGCTCGAAGCGGAAGAGACGCGGTGGCGCGACGAAGAGAAGCTGCGTCAGGGCCAGGTGCGCATCACGCGCTTCGACGGGCGAGTCGCGGTGCTGCGCGACGCCATCGAGCAGTGGGACAACGACCCCGTCGACACCTGCGCGAAGACGATGCCGAAGAAAGACCTGCCGCGGCGCATCGCGTTCCTCGAGCGGCGCATGCTCGGTGACGACCGCGCGTTCGACGACTGGGACTTCCTCACCCACGGCGAGTTCCGCGGCGCGCGCGCGTTGAGCACGCACCCTCCCGAGCAGGCGAAGTCGATCGAAGCGCTCGAGGGCATGGGCGCGTTCGTGGTGGTGTTCGACCCCGACACGCGGCTCTGGCCGAAGACCATCAGCGACGACGACTGGGAGTTCGGTGAATTCGACGGCCGGCTGCTGGTGGCGAACTTCGAGACCGGCACCGTGCTGTGCGCGATGGACTTCACGGCGAAGAGCTCGAAAGACGTGACCACCACGCGCCTCACCAAGCTCGAGACGAAGCAGCACGCGCTGCAGCGGGCCATCGAGAAGGACTTCAAGAAGCAGGTGAAGGCGAAGTCGGAAGCGGCGCTCAAGCAACTGACGGGCGGGGCGCTGGAGCTCGACTTCGGCTTCTTCGACTGAGCCCGACATGCGCATCGCCATCATCGGAGCGGGCGGCATCGGCAGCAGCTTCGCGTCGCTGTTGATGCGAGCGAGTCACGAGGTGACGCTCGTCGCGCGCGGAGCACGACTCGCGGAGCTCGAGGCGCAGGGGCTGCGCGTGAACGGGCTGGCTGAGCCGCAGCGACCGAAGCTGAGCGCCGCGCTCGACGAAGCTGAAGCGTACGACCTGGTGCTCGTCACGGTGCTGGTGACGCAAGTCGACGTGCTGCTCCCCGCGCTCGGTCGCTCGAAGGCGAAGAGTGTGATGTTCATGTTCAACACCTTCGGCGAGCTGTCGAAGCTGCGTGACGCGGTGGGCGTCGAGCGCTTCTCGTTCGGTTTCCCCGCCATCGTCGCCACGGTGAAAGACGGAGAGCTCACCTCGCAGGTCGTGCCGCGCATCGCGAAGTTCTTTCAAATCACCACGCTCGGTGGCGCGCGGGCCGAGGAGTGGCGGGTGCTGTTCGAGTCGGCCGGCATTCCGAGCGCGGTGCACGACGACATCGAGTCGTGGCTCAAATCGCACGCCGCGTTCTTCGCTCCGCTGATGCTCGCGGGCGCGTATGGCAAAGCGCTCAGCTGGGCCGAAGCGTCACGACTCGTGGCGACCATGAAGCGCGGCTTCGCGTTGGTGCCGAAGGTCACTCCGTTTTCGGTGCGCGTGTTGAGCTGGACGCCGGCGTTCTTCATCACCCTGCAGCTGTGGATGTTGAGTCGCACGCCGACCATGAAGGCGCTCGGTGGGCGCGGGCCGGCGGAAGGCCTGGCGCTGCTGAAGCAGATGAACCTCGAGCCGCCACTCTGAGCGGGGGAATTCCCCGAGGGGCCTCAATGGTCGCGAGCAACGCACTGGAGCCGCGGCACCCGATGCACCATGGTGCGCGCCGCATGCGTGTCCTCGTCGCCGCGATGTCCCTCTTCGCCTCACTCGCGTTCGCGCAGAACTGCCCGACCCGCGCGTCGTGGCCCACCGAGAACTGGCCGATTCAGCTCGTCGACGCGAACGCGAAGGCGACGGAGATCAAAGCGCTCGAGGACTACCTCTTCACGCTGACGGGCAAAGACGAAGACCGCGAAGGCCTGCGCACCGAGGGCGTGGTCATCATCAAGAACGGCAAGCTCGTCTACGAGCGCTACGCGAAGGGCTTCGACGAAACCAAGCGCCACCTCTCGTGGAGCGTCGGCAAGTCGATCAGCAGCGCGCTCATCGGCATCGCGGTGAAGGAAGGCGCGCTGAAGCTCGAAGACTCCATCTGCGAGCACCTGCCTGAGTTCGCCGGGCGGCCGCAGTGCGCCATCACCGTGAAAGACACCATCACCTTCGCGACGGGCCTCGGCTGGCAGGAGGAATACGAGGACGAGGTGTACCAGGTGAGTTCCGTCATCGCGATGCTGTTCGGGAGCGGCCACCGCGACCAGCTCGGCTTCATTCTCGGCGAGAAGGTCGTCGCCACGCCCGGCACGCGCTGGAGCTATTCCACCGGGGACGCCGAGGTCGCCAGCGCGCTCGCCAAACGTGCGCTCGCTCGCACGCACGGCAACGACGCGTTCTGGGCGGTGCTGTTCGACAAGATCGGCATGTCACGCACGGTCTTCGAAGAAGACAGCAAGGGCACTCCGATGGGCGGCTCGATGGTCTACGCGACGCCGCGCGACTACGCGAAGTTCGGCTGGCTCTTCTTGAACGACGGCTGCTGGAACGGAGAGCGCATTCTCCCCGAGGGTTGGGTGAAGACCAGCACCACGCCCAGCGAGCCGTTCATCGCGTCGGACAAGAAGGGCGAGCCCAGCGGCTACATGTGGTGGCTCAACGCCGAGATTCCGTCGCGCGAGCTGCCGTTCCCCTGGAAGAACTCACCGCACGACGCGTACGGCGCCATCGGCCACTGGGGCCAATACATCATGGTGGTGCCGTCGGCCGACCTCGTGGTGGTGCGCACCGGTGACGATCGCGACGACTACGTCGACGAAGACAAGCTCATCACGCTCTCGCTCGCGGTCGCGCAGTGACGTACGAAGCAGAAATTGCTGAAGCACCATTCGGAGGCAGGAATGATCAGATGTGCGGTGTTGATCGCGTTGGTCCCGATGTTGGCGCACGCGTTTCCGTCGGCGCGGTTGCTCTCTGAAGGTGATGCTCCGAAGGCGTCGCCGTCGCTTTCCGACGCGGCGCCCACCACCAGCGACGTCGGCCTCGGCGAGCTGTTCGTGAAGGTCTCCGCCGTCGGAGTGGCCGCCAGCGCCACCGGCGTCGTGCTCGGCGCCGGCCTAGGCTCGCTCAGCAACAACCTCATCGGAGCCGCCATCCCCGGTCTCCTCATCGCCAACCTCATCTTCCCGCCGCTCGTCACCGTGCTCGCCGCGGTGCTGATGGGCAACTGGCACGAAGCGGGGCGGTTCGGCTTCTGGTTGCCGTTGCTCGGCGCATTCCTCGTCAACGCCGCGGCGGTGGTCGTCACCTCGCTGGCGTTCAACATCGCCATCGGCATCGCGAACCCGCTCTCGCTGCTCATCTACGCAGTCATCGATGGCGTCGCGATGAGCGGCGCGACGATCGGCCTCATGGCGCTGACGGAGAAGAAGAAGGTCACCACGGTGCGCTCGTTCGTGCCGGGCGTGAGCGACAGCACGTTCGTGGTCTTGAACGAGGTGAAGTTCTAGTGCGCGCCCTCGCTCTCGCTCTCGTCACCTTCGCGTCCATCTCCGCGGCGCAGAACTGCCCGACGCGCGCGTCGTGGCCGACTGCCGACTGGCCCAAGCAGCTCGTCACGGGCCGCGACGCCGAAATCAAAGACCTCGAAGACTTCGCCTTCACGCTGGTCGGTGAAGACAAGGAACGAAAGGGCTTCCGCACCGACGGCCTGGTCATCATCAAGAACGGCACCATCATCTACGAGCGCTACGGCCGCGGCTTCGGTGAGACCAACCGTCACCTGAGCTGGTCGGTCGCCAAGAGCTTCTCGTCCGCGCTGGTCGGCGTGGCGGTGAAGCAGAGCGCGCTCAACCTCGACGATTCCATCTGCGTTCACCTGCCTGAGTACGAAGGCACCAAGCAGTGCGCCATCACCGTGAAGGACGCCATCACCTTCGCGACCGCGCTCGACTGGCAGGAGGAATACGAAGATCAGGCGTACCAGGTGAGCTCGGTCATCGCGATGCTGTTCGGCGACGGTCACCGCGATCAGCTCAAGCACATCATCAACCACAAGCTGGTCGACCCCGGTCCCGGCAAGCGGTGGATGTATTCGACCGGTGACGCCGAGCTCGCGTCGGCCGTCGCGAAGCGCGCGTTGAGCAAGCAGCACGGCAACGACGCCTTCTGGACGTTGATGTTCGACAAGATCGGCATGAACAAGGCGGCGTTCGAAGAAGACGCGAAGGGCACTCCGCTCGGTGGCTCGATGGTCTACGCGTCGCCGCGCGACTACGCGAAGTTCGGCTTTCTGTTCATGAACGACGGCTGCTGGAACGGCGAGCGTCTCGTGCCCGAAGGCTGGGTGCAGGCGAGCACCACGCCGTCGCAGGTGTTCATGGACAGCGCTCCCGAGAGCGAGACGTCTCCCTCGGGCTACGCGTGGTGGCTCAACAAGCCGACGCGTGTGCTGCCCAAGCCGTGGGCCGACGCGCCCGACGACACCTTCGCCGCGCTCGGCCACTGGGGCCAGCGCATCATCGTGATTCCCTCGAAGGACGTGATCATCGTGCGCACCGGCGACGATCGCGAAGGCAGCATTCCGGTGAACGAGCTCGTGAAGTTCTCTTTGGGGGTGGCGAAATGAAGAAGCTCTTCTGCCTGGCTGTGCTCGCGCTCGCGTTCTCGACGTGCGCCAACCCCGATTCGGAGCCGTACCACACGTACGCCGCCAACGACCTGATGCTCGCGGTCGGCAACTCGGCGCGCATGGGCTGCTCGTGCATGTTCGTGATGGAGATGCCCGAGGCCTACTGCCGCGCGTGGGTGAAGGCCTCGCCTGACGTCGCCAAGGTGACCTTCGACACCGTGAACAAGCGCGTCGAATCGAGCGCGTTCTTGAGCTGGGGTGCGACGGCCCGCTTCGTCGACGAGAAGCGCGGCTGCATTCTCGAGTGAGCCATGGCCAACTTCCCGGGGGAAGAGAGCGGCGCCAGCGAGTCCAGCGCGGTCACGCAGCGAGCCTTCCTCACCTCCGCTCGCTTGAAGTTGGCGAGGCTCCACCTCGACGGAGATCTGCCGCGGCTCTACCGCCAGCTCTGTGAGATTTCCGGCCAGGCGCTCGAGGTCACGCGCGTCGGCGTGTGGGTGTTCGACGAGAAGCACCAACAGCTGCGCTGCGAGGCCAACTGGTCGGCGACGAATGACCCGCTGCCGCT
Organism: Archangium sp.; assembly: GCA_047600485.1. GTDB lineage: Bacteria > Myxococcota > Myxococcia > Myxococcales > Myxococcaceae > Archangium_A. The sequence goes on along the minus strand of JASGKS010000001.1, from coordinate 5,691,458 downwards.
GCCCATCGAGATGTCGCGCATTCCGAAATACGTGCAGGCGGTGCGCGAGAAGCGCTTCGTCGCCACGTCCGACGCGCGCGCTGACGAGATGACGCGCGAGCTCGAGGACTACCTCGACGTGTGGAACGTGCGCGCGCTGCTCGACGCGGCCGTGTACCGCAACGGTGAGGTGTACGGCATCGTGTGCCACGAGCACGTCGGCAGCGCGCGCGAGTGGAAGCGCGACGAGCGGCAATTCGCGGCCACCGTCGCCGACCTCGCGTCGCACTTCATCGAGGTCAACGAGCGCATCACCGCGCAGGAAAAGGCGTTCGAGCTCGAGCTGAAGTTGAAGGACGCGCACCGCCTCGACGCGCTCGGCCGCATGGCCGCGGGCATCGCGCACGACCTGAACAACATGCTGGCGGTCATCACCAACGGCGTCGCCATTCTTCACCGCACCAAAGATCTCGACACGCTCAAGCTGATGGAAGACTCCGCGCACCACGCCGCGAAGCTCGTCTCGCAGCTGATGATGCTGGGCCGCAAGAAGACGCCCGCTTCGCAGATCATCGAACTCGACGCGGTGTTGCCCGAGGTCGAGCGTCTCTCGTCGGCCAGCGCGCCTGGCGACGTGAAGCTGGTGTTCGACGTCGAGAAGAACCTCGCGGTGTGGGCCGAGCCGTCGCAGCTGACGATGGTGCTGCAGAACCTGATCGCCAACGCGTTTCAGGCGATGAAGAAGGGCGGGGTGGTGGTGCTGCGCGCGCACGCGAAGCAAGACGGCGTGGTGTTCGAGATCATCGACACGGGCGAAGGAATACCCGCGGAGAACCTCGACAAGTTGTTCGACCCGTTCTTCACCACTCGCAGCGACGGCAGCGGCATCGGCCTCGCCATCGTTCAGCAGCTCGTCACGCAACACGGAGCGGAGATCAAAGTGAGCTCCACCGTCGGCGATGGCACCACCGTTCGCATCTGGTGGCCGACGAGCGCACCGAAATGACCATGCCGTTCGCCTGTCCTCGATGTGAAGCGCCGCTGTCGGCTGATGCCTCGTTGATTCGCTGCAGCAACTGCGGCCCGTACCCGCTGCTGGGCGGCGTGCCGGTGTTGCTGTCGGACCCGTTCACGTACTGCCACGCGTACCGCGACTCGATTCTCGCCACTCTCGCCGAGCACGACGCGGCTGATCGCACCGCGGTCGCGGTGGTCGATGCGTTCGCGCGTGGTCAGAGCGCGAGCGAGGTGTTCGCCGACGACTGGACCGCACACGAAGCCAATCGCGAGGACGCTCCGCGCCCGTCGCACGCCACGCTGCGCAAGCTGATGCAGGAGTCGCAGAAGAACGGACCCGCGGCGTGGCTCGCCAAGCGCGTGAAGAACGCGCGCACGGTGCTGGAGATCGGGTGCGGTGCGGGAGAGCGGAGCGAAGTGCTCGCCGCCGCGGCCGACGAATTGATCATCGCCGACCGTTCACTGCGCGCGGTGCTGCAGGCCACGCGGCGCGCTCAGGCCGCCAACCCCGAATCGAACATCAGCGGCGTGGTGCTCGACGCGGTCGAGCTGCCGGTGCGCCCGCGTTCGGCTGACGTCATCGTGGCGGAGCACCTCGTCGATCTCCTCGACGAGCCGCAGGAATTTCTCGATCGCGCGCGCGTGGCGTTGCGCAAGGGCGGTCGATTGTTGGTCACCACTCCGGAGCCGTCACTCGGCTCGGACGATGACTCGGCGCTCGAGACGCTCGCGAAGAACAGCAAGTTCAAGGTGGTGTCGCGCGCTGACGGGCTGCCGTGGCTGCGCGTGAACTCAGCGCGGTTCGTCGAGGTGTACCTGGTGCAAGCGCTCGAGCTCGCCTGAAGAACCTGCATTGAGGACGATGGTGTTTCGTGTGCCCCACGCCCTGCCGAACGACGCGCGAGCCCCTCGAGCCTCGAGCGATTGACGATGCGCCGCGAGAATCACATCAGCAAAGCTGACAGTGGCGCGGCCCGGAGCGGCTCCAGGAATCACATCAGCAAAGCTGACACTTCGACGCGAAGAACCCTGTCAGCTTTGCTGATGGAAAGTTCGGGGCTGCTTCGAGGCACGCCACTGTCAGCTTTGCTGATGTGATTCTCCGGGCCGTGGCTCGAGAGGCACGTGCGTTGTGCGGCACTGCGCGTGCGACTGAACCGCCCCGCCTTCTCAAGGGCTCAATTGCAGATCATCTGACCGTTACCAAGCGTGATGCACTTCTGCGTGCTGCCGCCCGGCTGTCGCGGATCGCTCGACGGCAACGAGTTGCCATTGGGCAACCGAGCGCCAGTAACCGGGTCGATCCAAACGCACATTCCAGGCGACACGCACTTCTGCTGCTCCGCACACGCCGCACAGCGCGAGCCACCGATGCCGCAGCTCACCTCCGTGTTGCCGCCGAGGCATTGGTTGTTCTTGCAGCAACCCGAGCAGTTCGACGGCGAGCACACCCAATCGCTCTGCTCCGACTGCGGAGCAGCCATCGGTAGCGGCTCGAGACACGCGAAAGCGGTCAGAGCGGTGAGAGCGAGAAGAGCCGTGCGCACGAACGAGAACCCTAGCGCTAGGCGAGGGCGATTTCGAAGCCCGTGCGGCCACGCGGCCACTCGACGCGCGCGACGTTCGCCGGAGTCACTCCGAACAGCGTGAACCCCAGCTTCCGCGCCATGAAGCCATTCAAAGCGGGCGAGAGCGCGTCGCCTTCATCGAGCTCGAAGGTGAAGAAGTGAAAGCCACGAGGCTGGAGCCGGGCGTACGCGTGCTCCAACAACGCGCGGAACGTGACGGGCGATTCGTCGCGCACCCACAGGTTCGACAGATACGCGTAGCGGAACTCGTGACCCGGCTCGGGCAATCGCGGCCAACCCGCGACGCGCGCCGCGAGGTTGAAGCCGCGCTTCACCCACTTCATCGAGCCGTTCCACGCGTGCACGCGGTAGCGCTTCACGGGAGTCGGGTCCCACAGCGTGGTGAGGCCGAGCAGCGCTCCACTCGCGTCTTCGGCGAGCAGGGTCTCGTCGAGCGTGAAGCCGGGCCACGACGCGACGCGGTGTTCGAACTCGCCTTGATCGAAGCGGTACCCGAAGGGCCGGGCGCGGTGAGCCTGCGAGAGCGCCTCGACGATGCGCGGCACGTCTTCGCTTCGCGCCGAACGGACGCGCACGTCACTCGACGGAGTGCGCTTGCGCGTGAGCTGCACCGAGACGGCGTCGAAGTGATGCAGCGGGTGGTACCACGGCGCGTTCGGCCGCTTCGGTCTTCGCTTTGTGAGCGCGTTCAACGCCGCGCGGTTCGAGCTCAACACCGCCGTGTAGTACGCGCTGCAGCCGGTCTTCGCGCAGAGCTGATCGAAGAACTCGCCGAAGAAGCGGCCGAACGCGCGCGAGCGATCGAAGCGCACGCGCAAGTCTCCCAGGTAGCCGACGCGGGCGGGCGCTCCGTCGAGCCAGCCGTCGCGAATGAGCGCGGTGCACATGCCGACCAGCTGCGAGCTGCCGTCGTCGCCGACGTACGTGAACGGCTCGACCTTCTGCATGCGGTACAGCGAAAAGAAGTCCGGTTCACGCTGGGTTGAGAGCACCAGCTCGCCGCGCATCGGAATCGAACTGAACAGCTCGAGGCACTGCGCGTTGTCGGCGGGCGTCGCGAGCCGCGGCTTCACGTCGACCGATGAGTTTTCGCGTGCTGGCCGGTCTTCACCCACGTCACTCACGAAGCGCACTCCACCACCAACCGGAGCCACCACCATGGGAAACCCGTTCGCACACATCGAGCTGAACACCTCGCACCTCGGAAAGGCGCGCGCCTTCTACGAAAAGCTCTTCGACTGGAAGGTGAAGCCGTACGACGGCGGCAACGACTACCTCGCGGTGCAGACCAGCAAGAGCGGCACGGGCGGCGGCATGCAGCAGAGCCCGATGCCCGAAGCACCTCCGGCGTGGTTGCCGTACGTGCTGGTCGCCGACGTGAAGAAGTCGCTCGCGAAGGCGAAGAAGCTCGGGGGCAAGGTGATGCTCGACTACGAGGAAATCGGCGACCTGGGAGCGATCGGCATCTTCACCGACCCGCAGGGCGCGCCGCTCGGCGTGTGGCAGCAGAAGAAGCGCGCGAAGAAGAAGTGATCAGGGCGCGAGGATGTCGTTCATCAGCGCGTCGTCGAGGTCGTCGTCGTTCCCGGCATCGGGCGCCGCGTACTGAAGCTTCTCGGCGTCGCTGCACGGCTTCGGGTTGAGCGTGTCTTCCTGCACGCACTCGAGCAGCCATGCCTCGCGCGGAGGATCTCCGCGCTTCTGCGCCGCCGCCCGAGCCGCGTCGATGTCCGGCTGCACCAGCACGGTCGACAGCGACGGCACCGCCATCACGATGAAGAGCGACAACGTCAGCAGCCCGACGAACGGCAGCACCGAGCGGTAGAGCGACACCACGGGCCGCGAAAACCGGAAGCTCGAGATGAAGAGGTTGAGGCCCAGCGGCGGCATACAGAACGCCAGTTCGAGGTTGAGCAGCACCATCATCGCGAGATGAAACGGGTGCAGGCCGAAGTGCGCGGCGAAGGGCAGCACCAGCGGCACGGCGACCAACAGCGCCGAGAAGCCGTCCATCACCATGCCCACCACCAGCAGAAACACGTTGAGCACGAGGAGGAACTGCCAACGCTCCGTGAGGCCGAGCGCGAGTAGACCTTCGAGCACGTGCGCGGGGACCTGGCGATCGATGACGAAGTTCATCAGCGCGTTCGCCATCATCAGAATCAGAATCACGGCGCCGGCGAGGGCGAGCGCCTGACCGAAGATCTTCGGCAGCTGTTTGCGCTCGAGATCTTTGTGAATGAACAGCGCGCAGCCGACCGACCACGCGAGCGCGATGGCGGCCGATTCTTCGAGCGTGGTGAGGCTCGTCGCGAGGCCTCCGAGAATCAGCACCGGAATCCCCAGCTCCCACTTCAGGACGCCGAGCGCCTTCAACGCGGCTGGCGCGTCGAACTTCGAGCGCGGCACCTTCGCCTGAATTCCCACGCGTGCGCTCCACACGCCGAGCACCACCAGCACCAGCACCGCGGGCAACAGGCCCGCCTTGAACGCCGAGGTGAACTCCAGACCTGCGACGAGCGCGTAGACGAGAATCGGCAACGACGGAGGCAACAGCAACCCGAGCGAGCCACCGGTCGTCACCAGTCCGAGCGAGAAGTTCTCCGGGTAGCCCTCTTTGCGCAGCGTCGGGTACAGCAGGCCGCCGATGGCGATGATGGTCACTCCGCTGCCGCCGGTGAGCGAAGTGAAGAACGCGCTCGCGGCGAGACACACCAGCGCGAGGCCGCCGGGCATCCACCCGAACAGCGCGCGCGACGCGTCGACGATGCGCTGGGGCGCCTTCGATTCGGCGAGCACGTAACCGAGCGCAGTGAAGAGCGGAATCGTCACCAGCACCGGCGAGCCGGCGAACTGCTCATCCATCACGCGCGGTGCGAGTCGATTCAACGGAGCGCCGCCGAGCACCCACGCCAGCTCCGCGCCGCCGGCCATCACCGCGAACAACGGAAGCCCGATGATGGCCAGCACCGCGAGCACCGCGGCCCACGGACCACCTGCGAGCCCGGTGAGCGCGGTGAGCACGCCGGCAGTACCGCCGAGGAATTTTCGATTCGACGGCGTCGGCTCGGGCTGCGGCTCGGTCGGCTCGGTCGACGAGGTCCCGTGCGCTCCTCCGCTCTCGGGGCGAACGACGAGCCACACGATGAAGCGCAGGACCAACCACAGCAACCCGAGAGGAATGATGAGCCCCAGGTCCTTCGCGAGCAGACCGCGCGGCGCTTCACCGGGGATCTCGAGCAACGGGGAACGCTGAATCGCGACGTCGCTTTCCCTCAACTTCGCGAACGCTTCGTCATCACCGAGCGCGGAATTCCACTCGGCGCCGGTGAGCGACTGGTCCCACCGTGTGCCACCGAGCACGCGAAACGCGACGCGCAGATCGAGGCCGGCCTGTTTCGCCGCGAGTCCGAGATGCGACGAGAAGCGCGCGCCGACGTGACGCACCTTCGCCGCGGGCTCGAGCGAGGGCGTGGCGTTGAACGCGTCGATGGCGACGAAATCGAAGAAGCCCCACGCGGCGACTGCGCACACCACAGCCGAGACGACCGCTCCGAGCAGCGAGAACCGCTTGCGCCACGCTTCGGGGAAGATCTTCGTCGCGAAGTCGACCGTGACGTGACGACCTTCGGACGTCGCGAGCGCCGCGCCGACCATCGCCAGCACCAGCGTGAGCCGCGTGCCGAGCCCGCGCAGACCACCGAACCAGGTGAGGAGCGAACCGTCTTGAAGCCAGCCGACGACGTTGGTGGCCCACTCCACGCCTGCGTTTCGCCAGAACCACGCGAGGCCCGCGGCGACTGCGGCGGCCACGGTGGTGCGCAGCGCCGACTTCGAGAACCGCCACGTCAGCGCGCCGGTCAGCAGCGCCGAGAAGCCCGCGCGAAACACGAGCCCCGCGTAGAAATCATCGGTGGTGCGGGCCGAGAGGCCCTTGATGCAGATCCACCCCAGCAGCGCGAAGGTGAGCGCTGCCAGCACCGCGGTCGCGACGAAGACCTCGAGTTTGCTCAGCGCCGCGTGGAGCCGCTTCACTTCGCGTACTGCTCCGCCTCGGTGATGAGCTTCGCGTCGAAGGTGCCCTTCGCGAGCCGCGCGCGCACGTCGGCGAAGAACTTCTTCCACGCCTTCAGTTCTTCATCGCTCGCCTTCACCAGCGTCATCTTCGCGGACAGCCGCTCGAACGCCTTCGCGTCCTCGTTGCGGATGCGCTCGGTCAGCGCCTTGCCCGCGTTGTGACCGGTGTCGATCATCAGCTGGCGGTTTTCCTTCGAGAGCGCGTCGAGCTTCGCCTTCGAAATCACCAGCCCGCCGATGTTCGGCGCGACGATGAACTGCGTGACGTGATCGAGTCGCGACGCCCACTGCAGCTGCTCGGCGGCGATGGCGCTCACCGAGAGCACCGTCACGTTGCCGGTCGAGAGTTCGGGGATCACCTCGGGCAACGACGTCGGCACGCTCACCGAGCCCGCCTGCTGAAACAGCGTCGGCAGCACGGGGTCTTCGCGCCACACCCACGCGCGCTTGCCCTTCAGGTCTTCCGGCTTCTGCGCCGCGTAGCCCTTCGACATCAGTCGATCGAGGCCGACGTCACCCCAGCCGACAAGCTCGAGGTTCGCGTCGCGGAATTTCTTTTCGAACGTCGGCGCCATCGCGTCGCGCGCCTTGTCGAGCTGTTCCCAATTCGAGAACAACCCCGGCAGCTGCAAGATGTTCACGTTGGGGTCGATGACGCCGAGGCCGACCGCGGTGACGACCGCTCCGTCGAGCTGACCGGTCTTCAGCTTGGCCATCTGCGCGGCTTCGTCGCCCTGCGTGCCGTTCCAGAAGAACTCGAGCTCGACCTCGCCCTTGCTCTTGTCCTTCACCGCGCGAGCCCACGCGCGCAGCACCACGCCCCACGGCGACTCGCGCGGAACGGCGGTGCCGATGTGGAACGTCGTGGGCTCAGCAGCGAAGGCATCGAGGGCCAGCAACGAAACGACTGCGAAGACGAGCGTGCGCATCGTGAGGTTCTCCAGTTTTGAAGTTTCTTAGAAGCCGCAGCGCTTGAGGCGCGGCTTGCCGAGGTAGCGAGCGGCCTTGCGCTTGGCGATGGTGTTCTCGAGGCGCTGCTCCGGCATCACGTCGCCCGCAGTGAGCACCTCGTTGAGCAGCGACTTGTAGAGCGCCGCGTCGTGCGACTGGCAGGCGAAGTTCTGCGCGTACATGAGCTGAATGGTGAGCGCCTTGCGGTTGGTCATCGCCAGCGCGCGCTCGAAGAGCTTCTTGCCCTGGTCGAGCTCGGCGTCGGGAGAGCGCGCATGGTACGCGCCGAGCGCCGCGAGTCCGGTGCCGTACGCGAGCGTCTCATCGAGCTCGACGCTGCGTTCGATCATCGCCACGCCGACGTACAAGTTCGCGATGACCTCGGGGTCTTCACCGGCCACGCCTCCGCGCGACAGCCACGCCAGGCCGACCCACAGCAGCGTCTCGGCGTCGGCTTTGGTGAAGCCCGCGAGGTACGCCTTCATCGTCTCGCTGTTGCGCTGTGCGTCCTTGAAGCCGGGCTTCTTCATCTCGAGCAGCTGCGAGCCGAACACCACCGCGCGGTCGTACGCCGCACGCGCGCGACCGGCTTGATACGTCTCGCCTTCGTCGTCTTCGCGATCGACCGCCTGCTCCCAGCTGTCTTCGATGAACGCCGACGCGTAGCCGGTCCACGACTGCGTGAGGAGGAAGAGCCCGTCCTGCTGATCAGGCGCGAGCGCGACCATGCCTTCGATCTGCACCAGCGACGAGCCGGCGCCTTCTTTCGCGACCTCGAGATCGGACAGCGTGTCGAACGCCTTCGCCGCCTTGCGCGTCGACTCGAGCGTGCCGTCGAGAATGATGCGATCGAGACAACCGGTGCAGCTCAACGCCACTGCGAGGATCGTTGCGAGCCGGAGCATGCGGGGCCTTCTTCCCTCGCAACCCCGCCCGGTCAAGGTGCTTTATGACTCAGGCCCGAGATCCCCTCTCCCTCTGGGAGAGGGTCAGGGTGAGGGCGGTCGAAGCATCCTCTCAACTCTCTTTCGCCACGTGCCGCGGCGGCCGGGCGCGAAGAACGCCACCACCAATTCTCCACCCCGCGCACCTTCGACGCGAAGGCCGTCGCCCTTGATGCGCACCAGATCCTTCATCGCGGGGTTGAGCTTCGAGGCTTCGAGCACGCTCACTTCTCCGAGCGTGCCGAGTCGTGTCCACGCGGCGTCGTCGAACACCTGGCCGCTGTAGAGAATCTTCAGCTCGTCGCGACAGCTCTTGCGCACTTCAGCCACAACCGCGGTGCCGCGCGGCGTGTACTTGAAGCCCACCAGGCGCTCGCGCCGAGTCACGAAGAGCTCAGACGCGCTCAGCGACGAACTTGCACGCCGACGCGCCCATCGCGCGGCACTCGGTCTCGCGCGCCACGAAGAAGCGGCCGTCGCGGAACGTCTTCTCGTACAGCTCCGGAGTGAGCGCCGGCCGGCCCATGATGTTCGCGTGGTACACGAGGTTCATCAGGCCCGACGTTCCGCCCGTCGCGAGGTAGCACCGCGGAGTGGACGACTTGCCGAACGCCGCGAGGTAGCCGTTCGATTCGTAGCTGCCGTCGACCGTGAGCTCGAGGCGCTGCCCGGGCTCGAGACCGGTGACCGACCAGCGGCCCCAGCCGAGCGCATTCACCACCGCGACCATGCCGTACACCCAGTCTTCGGTGGTCTTGATCATCGGCTTGATCAGACCTTCCCACTCGGCGCTCTCCATGATGCCGCCGAAGGTGTGGAACGCGCAGACCTGGCCCGCCTCGACGAGCAGCAGTCGCGCTGCGGCCGTCGCTGCGTCGCCCGCCGCCTTTTCCATCTGCTGATCGAAGCGGTAGCTGATCAGGTTGTAGTAGTTCGCGTAGTGCCGCGTGAGCGACACGCCGAACGCGTCGATCTTTCCTTCGACCGTGCCACCGAGCGGCAAGCCACCACAGGCGGTGATGATCGCCGGCTCGTCGATCGACGTCTTCGTCGCGAACGGCGAGCGCGCGGTGAACGGCGTGATGGCGCCCATGCCCGGAGCGGCCGGCAACGACGCGCGCCCGCCCACCTTGAGCTCGAAGCGGCACTCGTGCGCGCCACTCGCGACGCACGCCGTCTCCTTCACCGTGAAGTTCGCCCCGAAGCGTTGACGCGCGGTGGCCTCGACGAAGCCGGCCGCGAAGAAGCACACCGGCTCCGACGCCTTGCCGAACTTCGAAAGCCACCCGAGGCCGTAGTGGCTCGCTTTCACCGTCGCGAAGCCACCGCTCGCTGAGAGACCTTTGGTGTCGAGCAGACCGAAGCCCAGGTGCTGAAAGAGCTCTTCCGCGTTCGCCTGGCCAATCTTCGAGAGCTCGGCGCTCACCACTTCGGTCGCCGCGTCGGTCAGCAGCGGGCGGTGATCGATGAGCGCAGATTGATCAGCGATGCTCCGCTGCAGGAAGCAGTTGTAGTGATGACAGTGGAAGACGTGCGGCTCTCCGCCAATCGACGCCAGGTACTTATCGGGGTGTGCCTGAACGGGAATGGTCATGGTCTCGCTTCCTCCGTCTTGGGAGCCGTGCGCTTGAACAACGGGAAGACCGCTTTCTCTTCGGTCGAAAAGCGTTGGCGAATGATGGTGGCCATCGTGCGGTAGCTCGACGCGAGCGTCGCCGACGCCGCGGAGTCGAGGCCCTCGAAGAAGCGCACCACCGCTGCCGACTGCATGCGCATGTTGGAATCGAAGATGCGCGTCAGCTGCGCCGCCTGCACGTCGTTGGCTGCTGCGCATTGCGCCGCGAGCGCGACGTAGAACGCGTCCTTCTGAGCGAAGTGCGTGACCACCGAACGCCGCATGCCCTGCAGAATCGTGAGGAGCTTTGGAGGCTCACTCACCGCCGCGTCGGCGACGGAAAGTTCACCTTCGATGCGCGCGTGCGCATTTCGAAAATCATCGAGAACGACCATGAGTGATTTCCACAATGCGCCCGGAAAGATCGGCACCGCAACGTGGTTTTTCGCGTACACCTGCTGAACGCCGTCAACGAGGAACCGGCTCACTGGAGTTCATCGACGTGGCCACACGCAGCAGCATCCGTCAGCGAGCGTTCTTCCGGCCGAGTCGCGGACTTCGCGCGAAAGTTCGTCGCATTTCGTCGCTGACAGATCTCGAGGTCGAGTCGATGTGGACCCTCTTCGAGAAATCGTACGCGGGTGCGGAGCGACACACGTTCGAGCGAGATCTCGAAGAGAAGCAGCACATCATTCTCCTGAAAGACGCCGACGGTTTCGTGCAGGGCTTCTCGACGCTCTTGAAGCTCGAGGTCCCGGGGACGAACGCGCTCGCTGTTTTTTCAGGCGACACGATCATCTCGCCGGCGTTCTGGGGGCAGACCGCGTTGCAGCGCGCGTTCATCTGGTACTTGCACGCACAGCGCGCCGCGCGGAAGGAACGGCCGGTCTATTGGTTCCTGATCACCAAGGGCTACCGCACGTATCTGCTCATCTCGCGCTACTTCCCGAACCATTGGCCGCGCCACGACGCTCCGTTTCCACCCGCGGAAGCGCACGTGCTCGACGCGTTGTGCAGCTCGAAGTTCGGCAAGGCGTGGAACCGCGAGAGTGGACTGCTCGAATACGCCGACACGCCCGGAGCGGTGCGGCTGGCCGACGATCTCGCTGACGTCCCCAAGCGGTTGTTGCAGGACCCCGACGTGAAGTTCTTCCTCTCGAAGAACCCGCGCTGGGCCGAAGGCAACGAGCTGTGTTGTCTGGCCCGCGCAGACGACGCCTTCGTCGAAAAGACCACGCGCGTGTTTCTGTGAAGGTGTTCGCGCTCAACCTCGCCTGGGCCGCGTCGCGACAGGCGGCGGTACGCAAGTTCCGAGCGGCCCTGCGAGACCCGCAGCGCGCGCAACGAGAATTGTTCGAGGCGCATCTGCAGCGCACCCGCGAGTCGTCGTTCGGCCGCGAGCACGGCTACGAGCGCATTCGCACGGTCGAAGAATTTCGCGCGAGCGTGCCGGTGCGTTCGTGGGCCGAGGTGCAGCCGTACGTCGCGCGCATCGAGGCCGGCGAAACGAACGTGCTCAACACCGAGCCGGTGCGCATGCTGGAGCGCACCTCGGGCGGCATCTCCGGCCCCAAACACGTTCCCTACGGCGCAGCGCTGCTCGCGGAGTTCCAGGCCGCGACGGGGCCGTGGCTCGACGATCTCTTTCGCGCGTTCCCTGCGCTCTTCGGCACGCGGCAGTACTGGAGCGTCTCTCCCGTCGCACGCGAACCGGAACGCACGAAGGGCGGGCTGCGCATCGGCCTCGAGGACGACACCGAATATTTCAGTGGGCCCACGCGCTTCGCGATGAAGCGGCTCTTCGCGGTCGACGGCTCGGTCGCACGCGAGCGTTCACTGGAGAGTTGGCGTCGTCGCACGCTCGAAGCGCTCGTGCGCGCGGATGATCTCGGCTTCTTTTCGATCTGGAACCCGACGTTCCTCACGCTGCTCATGGAGTCACTGGAGCGCGACTGGCGCGACTACGAGCCGCTGCTCGATGCCCGCCGCCGCGCAGCACTCGACGCGAGCGGAACACTCACCGGTGAAGTCCTCTGGCCAAGGCTGCAATTGATCAGCTGCTGGACCGACGCGTGGGCCGCGCACGCCGTGCCTGCGTTGCGTCGCTTCTTCCCGCGCACGCCGTTCCAGGGAAAGGGACTGCTCGCGACCGAGGGCGTCGTCTCGTTTCCGCTCTGGGGTCAGCCCGCACCCGTCGCCGCGGTCACGAGCCACTTCCTCGAGTTCGAGTCGTTGGACTCGGACGGTGTCGTCGACGTCGGCACGCTGCAGAAGGGGGCGAGGTACGCACCGATTCTCACCACCGCGGGTGGCTTCACGCGCTACCGCTTGCCCGACGTCGTGCGCTGCGTTGGTTTTCTCGAGCGCACGCCGCTTCTTTCGTTTGAAGGTCGCCTCGATCGCGCGTCGGATCTCCGCGGCGAGAAGTTGGAATCAGCCTTCGCCGAGCGCGCGCTGAGCGAATCACTCGCGCAAGTGCCCGCGCGCTTCGCGTTCCTCGCTCCGGAGTTGGACGGCGCGAGGGCCGGGTACGTGCTCTTCGTCGAGGACTGCGCCGATGCCGCGAAGCTCACCGCGGTGCTCGAAGAGAAACTGCGCGCGCAACCGCACTACGCGTACGCGCGCGAGTTGGGTCAGCTCGAGCCGTTGAGGTTCATCACCGTCACGAACGCAGAAGAGAAACGTGTCGCCGCGTTGCGCGCCCGCGGTCTGCGTCTCGGCGACATCAAGCCGAGCGGCTTCGATCCACGCCCCGGCTGGACTGTCCCCCTCTCCCGCGAGGGAGAGGGTCGGGGTGAGGGTGAAACCGCATAAGGTTACTTCGCGGCGATTCCGTTTTTTTGCATCCAGTCGACCGCGGTCTGCAAGCTCTTCGGCCCGAAGTAGTAGCCGGCCACCGTCTGCTGCGTGAACGACACGTCGGTGACGTCCTTCTTCTCCTTCGAGTACTTCCACTCGTCGTCGGCCGGCATGTTCTTCACCATGTTCACCAGCTCTTTGATCTTCCCCGCATCGAGGCCTTCGAGCCGCTTCACGAATTCCTGCGGAGTGATCTTCAGCTCACCCGCCACCTGCGTGACGAACGTGCCGACGTTGCGCCGGTTCGACTGCAACAAGTCGCTCAACCCACCCGCCAGCTTGTCGCTCATGCCGCCGGCCTTGAGGAACGCCTTCGCGTCAGCCTCGTCGGCCTTCTCCGCCACCTCCGCCGGATCCGTCCCCCAGATGCCGCGCACGATGAACGAGCCGAGTATCAGCGCCGCGCCCGCCGCCACGCCGCCCGGACCACCGAGCATCATCAACCCGCCCGCCGCCGACATGCCGTCCGCCGCGCCGTCGACGTAGTTGCCCTGCGCGAAGTTCTTCACCGCGCTCACGCCATCGAGCACAGAGCTGGCGACACCGAGCACCTTGCCCGCGACCGCGAGGCCTTCACCGGCGGTCTTGGCGAGCGCTCCGTACTTCTCGCTCTTCGCGAAGAAGCCGGTCAGCAGCGCCGCGGTGTCGACGCCCGCCGAGCCGGTGCCGATGAGCGTCTTCAACTTTCCATCGAGGCTCGCGTCGCCGAAATCACGCCAGCCCTGCACCACACCCGGCAGCGCGAGCGCGACGTTGAGCGCCTTGAGCAACTTGCCGGACTCGGGCGGCAGATCCTTCACCGCCTTCTCGAGCGCTTCTTGCGTGGCCTTGTTGTCGGGGTCCCACGCCTTCATCGCGCCGGCGAGTTCCTTTGCCTTCTCGCCGTCGATGCCGAGCAGCTTCTGGTTGCGCTTCAAGAACTCGACCGCCGTCGCCTTGGTGATGCCTCCACCTTCGAGCGCGAGTGAGCCCGCCGCGTTGATGACGATGCCGCTCAGATCATTCTTGAGATTGAGCGCCTGCTTTCCGTTGCCGGCCCAGGTGTTGATCTGATCGAGCGGGCTCGGGTTGCCGAGCACCTGCTGCTTCATCCACGACTTGAGTTCCTTCTCGCCCGCGTTGGTCGAGAGCAACTTCGGAATGTCGGTCTTGAGGCCCTCGGCCGCCTTGTTGAGCTCCGGGTAGTCCTTGAGCGGCAGCGACTCGAGCTTGTTGAGCACGTCGAGCGACGACTTCACGCTCGCGTCGAGCTTGCCGAACTCTTCGGTGTGGCGCGCCTTGATGGCGTCCATGCCGGCCGCGAGCTGGTCCTTCGAGAGCGAGCCCTGGAAGCCGTACACCATGCGCGCGATGTCGCCCTGCACGTCGTCGACGACGGCCTTCTTCGACTGGAAGTCCTTGCGCAGCGCTCCGATGCCTTCCGCGACTTCGACCGCCATCGCCTCGGCCGCGCGCGGCTTGCCGGTCGCCTTCAGCTCGGCGAGCAGCGGGCCCGCGAGATCTGCGCCCTTGCCGCCGGCGATCGCTTTCTTGAAGCCAATCTCGAACTGCGCCGAGTCTTGATCTCCGGTGTCGTGCTTCACGCCGTAGAGGTCGTTCTTGGTGACCTCCTTCACCTTCGCGGCGAGCGCCTTCACCAGCACCTGCTTGAGCGACGGGTCGAGGTTCTTCACTGCCTCGGAGAACGACGCGATGTCCTTCGAGTAGCCCTTCGCGACGCGCTCCGCGATGACGTCGATGTCGGCCTTCGCGCCCTCGAGAATCTGCCGCTGCGCTTCCGGCGACGCGCCGAGCAGCTTGTCGGCCAGCACCTGCGGGCCGCTCTGACCCTTCGCCGCGCGCGAGATGGAATCGATCTGCGAGTCGACCTTCACCGGCTTGGTGCTGTGCGACACGCCGCCGATGGTCTCGGCGTAGCGATCCTTCGACATCGAGCGCGCTTCGTCCATCGACTCGAAGCCGTCGACGAGCGGGAAGGGCAGGTCGACGTTGAGTTCCTTCGCGATGGCGTTGGCGTTCTTCTGCGCGCCGAGTGACTCGGACTGCGCGACGAACATCGTGCGGTTCAGCAGCTCGTACGAGCTCTCCGCTTTGCCGAACTCGTCGTCCTTCTTGAAGTACTCCTTCTTCGCGGCGTCGAGCTGCGCCTCGAGCTTCTTCTTCTGCGCGGGCGAGGCCTTGTCGTATTTCGCCTGCAGCGTCTTGTACGCCGCCTTCGCCGCCTCGAACTGCGGCTCGAGCTCGTCGCGCTTCGCCTTCAGCTTCGGAAGCTCCGCCTCCTGCGCCTGCGCCTGGAACTGCTTCTGCTGCGCCTTGCTGATGGCGACCGAGTACTCAGCAGCGCGTTGCGGGGAGATGGAGGGCATGGCGCCTCGCAAGAGCAACCGCCGTGCACACCTGTAACCACCCGGATCATGGCTTCGAGAAGGCCGTCGCTGAATAGATGTCCTGTGACGTCAGCGCGCTCAATTGCGAAGCTCCGCGCCGCGTGCAGTCGATCAAGCTCGACCTCTCAGGCGGAGTGACCACCGAAGGCCGCCTCTTTCCCTCGGTGAATGAAGGCCCGGGGCTCCTCGTGTTGCCGGCCATGGGCGTCAACGCGCGCGCGTACGATCGCTTCGCCGAGCAGCTCGCTTCCTTCGGCGTCACCACGCTGGTCGCCGAACATCGCGGCGGCGACACGTCGTCCATCCGCCCGAAGCGCGGCGTCGACTTCGGTTACGCCGAGCTGCTCGACGACGCGGTCGTGCACGTTCGCGAGCTGCAGAAGCACGCAAAGGGCGCGGTGAGCGTGCTCGGTCATTCACTCGGAGGTCAGCTCGCCACGGTCGGTCTCTCGCGCTGGTACCAGCCGGGCGGCAAGTTGATTGTCATCGCCGGCGGCACCGTTCACTACACGGCGTATCGCAACAAGCTCGAGAGCCTCGGCGTGTTGCTCGGCACGCAGCTGGCGAACGGAGTCGCGCGCACGCTCGGCTATTTCCCCGGGCATCGGCTCGGCTTCGGTGGGCTGCAGAGCAAGGCGCTGATCATCGACTGGGCGCACGCCGCGCGCACCGGCCGGTTCACCAGCTCCACGCGCGGTGACATCGAGCTCGAGCTCGATCGCCACGAGCCCGAAGTGCTCGCGATTCACGTGAAGGGCGACACCATGGCGCCGCGCAGCACCACCGAAGGTCTGATTCAGAAACTCCCGAAGGCGCGCACGCGCTGGGTCGAGCTCGAGCCGCCCGCGCAGCCGAAGAAGATGAACCCGCACTTCCGCTGGCTCAAGGAACCGCAGGCCGCCGCGCGCCACGTCTCGTCGTTTCTTCGCGGAGAGACCGTTTGAGCGCCCTCGCTCTGGCGCTCGCGTTGAGCGTCGCCGCCGCGCCGAACTTCGCGAGCGTGGCCAAGAAGTTCCCTCCGCTCACGCTGCCGCTCGATTCCAAAGCGCTCGTCGCGCCGAAGACCACGCTGTCAGCCGCGGAGCTGAAGGTGCTCGCCCTCGAGAAACACGGCGGTGGCGAACTCGCAGAATTGCTCCGCTGGGCCGAGCCGCCCGAGAAGGAACTCGGCGCGAAGAACGCGTTGCGCGCCATCGGCTCGGTGCAACGCGGCGACACGATGCTGCTCGTCATCTCGGTCGAGTACGAAGGCCCCGCGGTCGCGTCACTCTTTCAGACGTATCTCGTCGCGTACTCGAGCAAGGGAGAGTTCCTCGACGCGCTGCGCTTCTCCACCACGATGAGCAGCGAAGCGGCGGCGGTCGAAGAGCGCTCCACGTTCAACGCGGAAGGTGGCCTCGGCCGCCGCGCGACGACGCACGTGCCGATGATGGAAGAAGGTCTGCCCGAGCAGCTCACGGTGGTGAGCGATCAAGTCGGCAAGCTCACCTCGAAGGGCACGTTCGAGCTCGCGGTGCTCGACTTCCGCACGCGCGACGGAGCGTTCGTCGAGGAGAAGACGAAGGAAGAGCTGCGCGTGTTCGGCGACGAGGTTTATTACCGCGCCAACGAGAGCAAGCCGTTCCAGAAGCTCTTCCGCGAGGGAGACACGGTTCGCTTCAAGCAGTACGGCCAGACGTATTCGCTGAGCTGGGATCAGCGGCGCGCGAACTTGAAGTGCATCAACCCCGACGGCAGCGTGCAGACCTTCGCGCGGAAGTGGTGAGCGTCAGCGCGGCGGCAACGTCGAGAGGTGCGTGACGCCGTCGGCGTCGACCCACTTGTAGAGCTTCGGCCCCGGAGTCTGCGGCTGCTTCATGCGCTCCGCTTCGCGCGCGGCGATTTCCTTCTCGCGCTGCGCCAGCGTCTCCTCGAGCTTCTTCTGCTCGAGCTGCGTGCGCGTGAACTCCAATTCGCGTCGCGCGGCTTCGGCTTCCTGCGCTTTCGCTTCGGCGATCTTCCGCTCCGACTCGGCGATGCGGCGCTGCTCTTCGGCGGCGTACCAGGCCTGCTGTTCGCGCTGCTCGGCGAAGGCGCGCTCCTGCTGCTCGAGCGCGATGCGGCGCGCGGTGAGCTCGTCGGCCTCGCGACGGGAGTTCTCCTTCTGCCGCTCCACGAGGTTCATCTGGTTGAAGTACGCCTGCTGCGCCGCGAGCTGCGAGATGGCGACCGCGGTGGGGTTCACGCGGCGCGAGTAATAAGGAGAGGGCGCGAGCGGCACGCGCACCACCGGCTGCGGCGTGTACTGCCAACCATTCACGTAGCCCGTCCACACGCCCTGCTGCGCGAACGCCGGCGCAGCGAGCAACGTCATCAGCGAAATCAGTTTCAAACGCATCATGGTGTTCGCTCCTCACGCGGCGTTCGCCCGCGCATTCAACACGCGAAGTCTAACGACAGACCAACCGCGATGCGTAGAGGCGGAACTCCGCGCCACCGCGCGCTGCTGACAATTTGTCACGCGAGGCCTCCCGCCTCTCGAAGTGCAATACGTTGTCGCCGCAACCAACCGGGAGGTGCACATGAAGACGACTGAGACCGAAGCGAGCGCAGCGAGTGAGCCCGAGCTGCACCCCACCAGACGTGGACTGGCGAGCTTGATGGTCGGAGCTGCGGGTCTGGGAATGAGCCTGGGGCTCACGCCCGGTACGAACACCACGGTGGTCATCGACAAGAAGGACGCAGACGACATCACGCTTCCTTCGCTGGTCACCGAGAACCTCGCGCGCGGTCACAGCGTCGAGCTCCTCACGCGCGTCAACGGCTCCGTCTTCCGCGCGACCTTCAAGATCGAGATTCGAAGGGTGAAGCTCCAGCTCGCCCTCACTCCCGACAGCGCGTTCTCGTATGCGTGTCATGGGTGCGGGCGGTGCTGTTACGGCAAGTCGATCTCGGTCAACCCGTACGAGCTGCTGCTGCTCGCGCGCGCGTTGGGTCGGGACACCACCAGCACGCTCCAGGAATTCGTCGACCCTGCGACGCGGACGCTTCGTCGCCGGGAAGACAGCGCCTGCGTCTTTCTCGACGCGGGTCGTTGCACCGTGCACGCTGCGCGGCCCGCCGCCTGTCGGGTCTACCCGCTGGCGTGGGTCGAGGTGGCTGAGGGCGAGCCACGGCTGGCGCGGCTCGACGGTCACCCGCAGTCGGCAGGCGTGTGGGGCGAAGCCGCGACGGTTCGCGAGTACCTGAAGTCGCAGGGGCTCGAGCGCTTCGACGGTCCCTACCGGCGCTACCGACGCATCTTTGCGCGCCTCGTCGAGGTCATCGCGCGGCTCGAGCGCTCGCCGCGTGACATCGCCGTGCCCGACGTCGATTGGTTCGACCCCGACGCAGTGGAAGGCGCGCGCGCCCGGGACGCCGAGGCCGCGTTCGCGCTGCACGCCGCGGCGCTCGAGACGCAGCTCGATCGGCTCGAAGCGCAGCTCGACGAGTGATGCTGACTCGCTTGGGTTCCTGTGTAGGTTGCGCGCCATGCGCCTGGTCATGCTGTGCGCCACGCTCAGTGCGTGCGCAACCGTCAGCACCGCTCCGCCGAACCCCGACGCCGATCTGAAGTCGTGGGACGAAGTCACGGCCGGCTTCACGCGTCATGAAGGGCCGGTGTCGGTGTGGTCTCGAAGCGACGGCACCACGCTGCTCGAACTGCGGCCCGCTGATCTCGACAAACACTTCGGCGTCACCGGTTCCATCTCGCGTTCGACCGGCCTCGCTTCGAGCTTCACGGGCATGCCGCTCGATTCAGGCCGGCTGATTTCTTTCCGGCGAGTCGGCCGGTCGATCGCGGTGGTGCATCACACCGAGTACCTGCTCGAGGCATCGACCGCCAACGCGAGGCCGACGGGAGAAGTGGTGCTTGCCGTGCTGCCGATTCTGTCGATGAAAGACGAGATCACGCTGGTCGACCCGAAGGCGTGGCTGCTGTCCGACCACCTCGCCCTCGCCGAGGTGTTGAAGAAGGGCTGGGTGTCGTCACCGGAACAAGGGCTCAGCCCGGACAAAGAACGTTCCTTCGTCGAGCGCGTGCAGGTGTTTCCGCGCAACCTCGAAGCAGACGTCACGCTCACCTTCGTCCCGCCGCGCCCGCCGCCGATTCCCGCCGTCTCTCCGAGCTTGAGCACCGCGTTGAGCGTCGGCGTGCGCTGGTCGCTCTACGCGTTGCCCGAGCAGCCCATGGCGGCCCGCCTCGCCGACGATCGAATCGGCTACTTCGTTTCGTCGCAGCTCGACCCGCACGCGCGTGCTCAACCGGTCATCGACCGCGTCTTTCGGTGGCGGCTCGAGAAGAAGAACCCCGCGGCCGCGTCGTCGCCGCCGGTCACTCCCATCGTCTTCCACCTCGACGGGTCCATTCCCGCCGATCTCCGCCCCGTGGTGCGTGACGCGGTGCTCGAATGGAACCGCGCGTTCGAGGCGCTCGGCTTCACCGGCGCGATCGAAGTGCGCGACGCGCCGAAGGACCTCGACCTCCTCGATGTGCGGTACTCCGTCATTCACTGGACCTCGACGGCCGACCTGGGGCCCTGGGGCTACGGCCCGGCGCAGGTCGACCCGCGCACCGGCGAGATCCTCAACGCCGACGTCACGCTCAACAACAGCATCCTCACCGGGCTCTCAGGAGGGCGTTTCTACGCGCGACCCGGTGGCTGTGCCGCTGGCCCGTTCGTCGGAACGCAGCTGAGCCTCGCGGTCGCGAGTGGACGGCTCGACCCGCGTCCCCTCATCGCGGAAGCAGTGCGGTGGACGGTGCTCCACGAGGTCGGCCACACCCTCGGGCTTCGTCACAACTTCCGCGCTTCAGCGAACACCCCCGCGGCGAAGCTGCACGATCGCGAGTGGACCGCGGTGCATGGCCTGATGTCTTCGGTGATGGACTACCCCGGCCTCAACCTGGCTCCCGCCGGAGTCACCCAGGGTTTCTTCTTCACGCCGACCGTCGGCGACTACGACCGGCTGGCCATCAAGTACGGCTACGGCGTCGGGCTCGACGAGAAGGCGCTCGCGGCGATTGCTGCGCAGGCCACGATGCCGAGCGTGAACTTCGGCACCGACGAAGACGCGTGGCTCGAGAACTGGGCGGTCGACCCCTACACGAACGGTGGCGACCTCGGAGACGATCCACTGCGGTGGGCCACCGACTGGGTCGCGTTGATCGATCGCTCATTCGACGGGCTGCCCGAAGCCGTCACGCGCGACGGTGAGAGCTGGGCCGATGCCACCGAACTCTTCGTGCGGGCGTACGCCGAGCGCACCGCCAATCTGGTGAACGCCACCAAGTTCGTCGGCGGCGCGCAGTTGATCCGCGGCCACCGCGGTGATGCGGTCGTTCCCGTCGCGCCGGTGCCGGCCGAGCAGCAGCGCCGCGCGCTCGCGCTCGTGCTCGACGCCGGCTTCGG
This sequence comes from Archangium sp., assembly GCA_047600485.1. Classification (GTDB taxonomy): domain Bacteria; phylum Myxococcota; class Myxococcia; order Myxococcales; family Myxococcaceae; genus Archangium_A. Next base: position 5,670,608 of record JASGKS010000001.1, on the reverse strand, counting down.
AGCGGCCAGCACCAGGCCCTTCACGCCGCAGCTGATCGCGCGGCTCCCTCCACGGCGCGGGCTGCGCGTCGAGGGCGCGCTGAGCGCTCCGACGGTGGTGCCGGTCGACCCGCAGGTGCACACCCTCGTCGCCTCTTCCCAGCGCACGTTGTTCGATGCGTTGCTCGACCCCGCGCGGCTCCACCGCGTCATCGACAACACGATTCGCGCGCCGACCGACGCGCTCACGCTCGCCGAGCTCTTCACGACCATCACCCGCAGCGTGTTCTCCGAGCTCGACGCGCCGCGCGTTCAGGTCGGCTCCTTCCGGCGCAACACGCAGCGCCTCTGGGCGGCGCGTTTGTTGGCGTTGGTGCGTGAACCCGACACCACCATCACGCACGGAGGCGCCTTCATGGAGACGCCGCCCGGCTCGTACCCGCCACCCGACGCGCGCTCTCTGGCCCGAGCGGAGCTGCGCAGCGTGGCGAAGCGCGCACAGGCGCTCGCCCCTCGCGCGCTCGACGCCGAGACGAGCGCTCACCTCAACGAGCTGTCCGAGCTCATCACCCGAACGCTCGACGCTCCACCCTCGACCAAAGAGTGACGGTTCAGAACGTCTGGTTCTGGAAATGGAACAGCAGCCACGTCGGCTGCGCGCCGGTGGGGTCGACCACGATGGCTCCGTCGTGCATCGAGCCGTTGCGGTGAATGAGGTGCGCGCTCGCGGCATACGTGCCGCCCGAGCTCGTCGCGTAGACCGAGAGCGGAGCGCCGACGGTGACCGCGTCGTAGATGCGCGCCGCGGCGGTCTCGAGATTCACCGTGTCCCAGCCCGCGTCGGAGTGCAGCCCGTAGGTCGTGTAGTCGAGCGAGAGCCCGGGGTGCCAACCCTCCTCGTACGCGGGAGCGGGAAGCGGCGCGGTCATGGTGCGCATGCGGATGTCGGGGCTGCCGAAGTCGGACTTCACGTTCACCACCAGGCGCTGAATGCCGCCGTCGATGCTGACCTGAATCACGACGTGATCGGAGTTGGGCAGCGGACACGTCCACGCGGGGGGCACGACGGCGGTGACCGTGCCGTCAGCGCGGCCGAAGGCGTTGGTGAAGAGGGTGCCGAAGGTCGACGCGCAGTTCTCAGCCTTGTTGCCCGCGTCGACGACGCCCGCATCGACACCAGCATCGACGCCGGCGTCGACTTCAGTGCCCGCGTCGAAGTCCACGCTCGCGTCGACGGCATCGCTCCCTGCGTCGCGCGGTCCATCGTCGGGCGGGAGTGGCGTGCTGCAGCCGATGAAGAGGAGTGCGCTGAGGGCGAGGTGACGCATGGTGCGGCGCTTAGCACCTCTTCGATGGGCGGCCGCCTCTTCGACTGGTGGCCTTCGGCGAGTCGGCACGGCACCCCTCTCCCCGGCCCTCTCCACGGAGTGGAGAGGGTGATGTTGCTGGCTCCGCATCGGGCAGAAGGTTGGGGCCACCTGCGGAAAAACGACGGCCTGCCGCTCCACGATGGAGGGGCAGGCCGAAGCTCGTCGCACCGATGGTGGGTGTTTACGGAGCGACGTAGTTCGCGGTGAGGTTGTAGGTGCCGGCCGTGTAGCCGTTGATGCCGATGTAGAACTGCGAGGCGGTCGCGGGCACGGTGAGCGTGCACGTCTCGCTCGCGCCACCGACGTACGGGCGGCAGTCGTAGATGGTCAGAGACGGAGCGCCGGCGAAGCGCACGTAGAGGTCCGGGTCACCCGTGCCGGTGATCTTCACGGTCAGCTGCGAACCGGGAACCACGGCGATGGGGTTGAACTGCACGAACTGGTTCTTCGCGACCGAGCCCGAAGCCGTCGACGTCGTCGGCGTTCCACCCGTCGTCGGCGGAGGCGTCGTCGAACCCTTGGTGTATTCCACGCGCAGCGAGAACGTCGCCGCCGTGTAACCGTTCACCAGGATGTACGCCGAGTTCTGACCGGCCGGCACGGTGAGCGAGCAGCTCTCCGCCGAGCCATCGAGGTACGGACGGCAGTTGAAGCTCGACGCCGTGGGCGCCGCGCCGAAGCGAACGTAGAGGTCCGCGTCGCCCGTGCCCGTCATCGTCACGTTGAACGTCGTGCCCGCGACGACCGCGAACGGGCCGTAGTTCTTGTTGCCGTTCTGCGCGACCGACACGTTGTTGAAGGTCTCGACCGTGGTGCCGCCGGTGCCGCCGCCACCGCCCGTGCCGCCGCCGCCGCCGGTGCCGCCACCCGTCGAGCCGCCGCCACCGCCGGTGCCGCCGCCCGTCGAGCCACCGCCACCGCCGCTGCCGCCGCCCGTGCCACCCGGCGCGCCGTAGAGCGACGAAGCGCCCTGCGCGTCCATCGTGGTGATGACGAGCGAGTCGAACGAGCCCGTGCCGTTGCACTGCGGGTAGTGCATCACCGACGCCGAGTCGTACGGCGTGAGCGCGCGCCAGTTGTTGTCTTCGAAGCAGGTGCCCGCCTCAGGACGGGTGTGCTCGTGACGGAAGCCGAGCGTGTGGCCGAGCTCGTGGCGGAGCACGCCGGTGAGCGAGACCGACGGGTCGCCGAACGCGGTGTTGTCGACCAGCACCTCACGGCCCGAGCGCGAGTTCGACGGGAAGAACGCGCGCGCCAGGTACTGGCCGTTCACGTTCACCGGGCGCACGTTGAAGACCACGTTGTTGTTGGTCGCGGTGCAGTTCGCGTCCTGCGCGGGCACGTAGACGTAGTTGACGTTGGCGACCGCTTCCCAGGCGCCGGTCGCGTCGGCCATGGCCTGCACGATGGCGGCCTTGTTGCCGTTGAAGGTGTTCGAGACGCAGTAGGTGATGTTCAGCTTCTGCGTGTCGTTCCACTTGTCGTCGGCCGAACCAACACGGTTCACGATGAGCTGGCCGCTGGCGATGTTCATGTCGAAGAACTCGCGCAGCTGCTTCTCGCTCTCGAACATCGTGTCGCCATCGGCGATGAAGATGCCCGTCTCAGGCTCGGTGAAGACGTAGCGCTGACGGAACTGCTCGTAGGTCAGGCCGGTCCCCGTGGCGGTCACGTCATCTTCAGTGCCGCCAATCTTCCCGTTCCCCACTCCGCAGGCCGTCGCGAGAACCAACAGAGTGCCCAGAATCGACTTCCGCATGACTGCTCCCAGGTCGAAACGTGCCCCCACCAGAGCCGTTTCGGTGCGCGTCCCTAGAGCACGGTGTGGGCCAAGCCCTAACCTGTTGATCCAGCAGATGAATTCAGGTGTGGGACAAACCCTTGAAAGTCCATGTGGTTGTATCTGCCCTTGACAGGAATTCTTGATCCGCAGCGGTCAGCACATGATCTTCCGAGTGGTTACGCGATCGGGGCTCAATGTGACTGAGATCAAGACAGTGCTTGCAGAGTTGAAGTGATCGAGGACGATCGAATGTGGGGTGTCTGGAATTGAGGCATTCAACCACCACAGGGCTGAGCAGTGCAGAAGCGGCGTCCCGCCTCGCGGCCGATGGCCCCAATGAAGTGGTGTCGGTGGATCACGTGGGCCCGCTCCGGTTGCTGTGGGGCCAGCTGGCCAGTCCACTCGTTCTCATCTTGTTGTTCGCCGCCGTGGTCTCGGCGGTGGCGCGCGAGTGGACCGATGCGACGGTGGTCACGGTCATCGTGCTCGCGTCGAGCCTCGTCGGCTTCTGGCGCGAGTACGCGGCGACGAAGGTGGTCGACTCCCTGCGCGCGCGCATCGCGGCTCGCGTGCGGGTGCTGCGCGATGGAAAAGAAGTGCAGCTGCCGGTGCGCGAGGTGGTGGTCGGTGACGTGCTCGTGTTGTCGGCCGGCAATCTCGTCGCCGCCGACGCGCGCGTGCTCGAGGCGAAGGACTTCTTCGTCAGCGAAGCGGCGCTCACCGGCGAGACGTACCCGGTCGAGAAGAAGCCACAGCGCGTCGCCGACGGGCTGCCGTTGTCTCAACGCACCGACTCGGTGTTCCTCGGTACGCACGTGCGCAGCGGCACCGCGCTCGCGGTGGTGGAATGCACGGGCACGCGCACCGAGTTCGGTCGCATCGCAGATCGCCTGCGCGCGCGCGCTCCAGAGACGGAGTTCGATCGCGGCCTGCGCGGCTTCGGCGCGCTGCTGACGCGCGTGATGATCGGCATGACGCTGGTGGTGCTCACCCTCAACCTGGTGATGCACAAGCCGCCACTCGAGTCGGCGCTCTTCGCCATTGCGCTCGCGGTGGGGCTCGCTCCTGAATTGTTGCCCGCCATTCTCGCCATCAACCTCGCGCGCAGCGCCGCGCTCATGGCGACGCAGGGCGTGCTCGTGCGCCGGCTCAACGCCATCGAGAACTTCGGTGCGATGTCCGTGCTCTGCACCGACAAGACCGGCACGCTGACCGAGGGCGTGCTCACCGTCGAAGGGAGCGTCGACGCTTCAGGACGCGACGCGCCGCGCGTGCTCGAGCTGGCGTACTTCAACGCGGCGCTGCAGTCGGGCATCGCGAACCCGCTCGACGACGCGCTGCTCTCCGTCGGGCGCGGCAAGGGCTTCACCGCTCCCAAGAAGGTCGACGAGGTGCCCTACGACTTCAATCGGCGCAGGTTGTCGGTGGTCGTGGAGCTGAACGCGGAGAAGCTCCTCCGCATCACCAAGGGCGCGGTGCCGCAGATCCTCTCGGTGTGCGCGGGCATCGACGAGGCGCTGCGTTCTCAGATCGACGCGCTCGTCGAGAAGTGGAGCGCCGCCGGGCAACGCGTGCTCGCCGTCGCCAGTCGTGAGGTCGCCGCCAAAGCAGAAGCGTGGTGTCGCGAAGACGAAGCGGCGCTGAAGCTCGAGGGCTTCCTGTTGTTCGTCGACCCGCCGCGCGCGGGCGTGAAGGACGTCATCGGTTCGCTCCAGAAGCTCGGCGTGTCGCTCAAGATGATCACCGGCGACAACGTGCACGTCGCGCGTCACGTCGCCGAGCGGGTGGGGCTCTCTCCGAACGCAGTGCTCACCGGCCCCGAGCTCGCGCTGATGCCGGAGTCGGCGCTCGCCGTGCGCGCTGAGACCATCGACGTGTTCGCCGAGGTCGACCCGCAGCAGAAGGAGCGCATCGTTCGCGCCATCGCGAAGTGCAGCGTGGTCGGCTACCTCGGCGACGGCATCAACGACGCTCCGGCGCTGCACGCGGCCGACGTCGGCATCTCGGTCGAGAGCGCGGTCGACGTGGCGCGCGAGGCGGCCGACTTCGTGTTGCTCCAGCCGCGGCTCGACATGCTGCGCGAAGGCATTCTCGCGGGGCGGCGCACGTTCGCGAACACGCTCAAGTACGTCTACATGACGAGCAGCGCCAACCTGGGAAACATGGTGAGCATGGCGTTCGCCTCGCTGGTGCTGCCGTTCTTCCCGCTCACCGCCGGCCAGATTCTCCTCAACAATTTCCTGTCTGACATTCCCGCGTTCGGGCTCGCCAACGACACCGTCGACGACGAGTGGCTCGCCAGCGCGCACCGGTGGGACCTGAAGAGCATCCGCCGGTTCATGTTCCGCTTCGGCGCGCTCAGCTCGCTGTTCGACTTCCTCACCTTCGGTGTGTTGCTGCTGGTCTTCGAAGCCTCGCCCGAGCAGTTTCAAACCGGTTGGTTCGTGGAGTCGCTCCTCACCGAGCTCGCGGTGGCGCTCGTGCTGCGCACGCGACGTTCGGCGCTCAGGAGCCGACCGGGCACGCTGTTGCTGTGGAGCAGCGTGGTCATCGCGCTCGTCGCGTTGTGCATTCCGTACCTGCCGTTCCTCGGTGCGTTGGGCTTCGTGCCGCTGCCTCCGACGATGGCCGCGGCCGTGGTGGGCATCACGCTCGCGTTTTGCGCGGCGACGGAATGGCTCAAGTTGAAACTCTCACCCATGGGGGAGCCCGTGGTAACCGCGCGGGCATGACCCACAAGACCTTCGTGGCGGTGACCGGCGCGCTGTTGTTGACGGCGTGCCCTGACAAGAAGCCCGACGCGGTGACGCCTCCGGTGGCCGCGGTGGTGGACTCTGGAGCAGCCGCTGCTCCCGCGAAGAAGTCGTACTCGAAAGTGGCGCGTCTCGACTTCAACCTCCACGCGCAGGAACTGTTCGTTCCGCTCTTCTGGCGCTCCGACGCGAACGGCAACGGTGAGCTCGAGCCCGACGAGCTGGTGACGCTCATGGGCCCGTGGAACACCACGCGCGCCGAGTGGGTCGACGACAAGGGTTTCACCGCGAAGTTCGACGCGGTCTACGCAGACATGCAGAAGGCACCCGCCGGTGACGCGCGCGCCGCGGCGCTCACGCTCGAGCTCTCGCAGGGCAAGCCGACGCTGGTGGAGACCGACCTCTCGGCGACCGGCAAGAGCGCGACCGACGCCGACCGCAAGGCGTTCCCTCACTTCGTGAAGGCCGCCGCGCTCATCGAGCGGCTGTACGCGCTGCAGCACGGCACGGCTGATCAGTTCGAGAAGATCCCCGCGACCGACACGCTGAGCCGCGCGGTCTTCTACCGGAACCAGAGCGCGTTCTGCGTCGCGCCGAAGACCGAGAATGATCCCGCGTGCAACGCGATGTCGCCCGCTCCGTCGCGCGCGGTCGGTCTCTACCCGCTCGAGGTGCAGAGCGACGCGAAGTTCTGCGCCACGCTCGAGAAGGAGAAGAACAAGGCGCAGCTGATGGACCACTTCGCGGCGGTCGTCGCTGACGGCAAGGGCTTCAAGGCGGTGCCGTTCTCGGAGCAGTGGAAGCCCGAGATGGAAGCGGTCGCCGTCGAGCTCGAGGCCGCGGCCGCGGAGTTCGGCGCCGACGAGGCTGCGCTCAAGACGTACCTCGCCGCGGCGGCGAAGGCGTTCCGCACCAACGACTGGGAGCCGGCGAACGAGGCGTGGGTCGCGATGGGCGCGGAGAACTCGAAGTGGTACCTGCGCGTCGCTCCCGACGAGACGTACGCGGAGCCGTGTGCGTGGAAGGCGAACTTCGCGCTGCAGCTGGCGCGCATCAACCTCGCGTCGCTCGAATGGCAGAAGAAGCTCGAGCCGGTGAAGGCCGACATGGAGAAGGCGCTCGCGGCGTTCGCGGGCCCTCCGTACAAAGCGCGCGACGTGAAGTTCAAGCTGCCCGACTTCATCGACATCACCATCAACGCGGCTGATCAGCGCAACCCGCACGGCGCGACCGTCGGTCAGTCGCTCCCGAACTGGGGCAAGACCGCGGAGAAGGGTGGCCGCACGGTGGTGATGACCAACCTGTACACCGATGCCGATTCACGCGAGGCGCTCGCCAAGCAGGCTGCGTCGCTGTTCTGCCCGCAGACCAACGAGCAGTTCTCGACCGACCCCAACGCGGCGCTGCTGAGCGTGGTGCTGCACGAGGCCGCGCACAACCTCGGGCCCGCGCACGACTACGCGGTGAAGGGCAAGAAGGACGACGACGTGTTCGGCGGCACGCTCGCCGCGACCATGGAGGAATTGAAGGCGCAGACCAGCGCGCTGTTCTTCACCTGGTGGCTCGTCGAGAAGGGGCTGCTCACCGAGAACGAGGCGAAGCAGGCGACGCTGCGTGACGTGAGCTGGGCCTTCGGCCACATCTCGCGCGGCATGTACACGGCCGACGGCGGCGTGCGGAACTACAGCCAGCTCGCGGCGATTCAGCTGGGCTCGATGCTCAAGGCCGGCGCGCTGGTGTGGAAGAAGGAAGACAAGGCCGCGAACGGCACCGACGTCGGCTGCTTCGAGGTCGATCTCGCGAAGTGGAAGCCGTCGGTGAACGACCTCACGAAGCGCGTGCTCAAGGCGAAGGGCTCAGGCGACAAGAAGGACGCCGAGGCCATGAAGGCCGAGTTCGTCGACGGCAAGGATCAGTGGGGCGAGCTGCGGTCGACCATCGCCGAGCGCTGGCTGCGCGCGCCGAAGGCGACGTTCGTGTACTCGGTCAAAAATTAACTGAGCAGCTCGGCGCGGCGGGCTCCGGCGGCATCGACGCCCGCCGTCATCTCGACGAGGTTGCGCTGCACGATGCGGCAGGTGCCGAGCGAAGGCTCGCGCACCAGCAACACGCTCGCCGGCGAGTGCGCCAGCATTCCGAGCGCGTCCATCACCGAGGTGCCCGGCTCGACGGTCACGCCTTCGACCACGGGAATCTCGTCGGCCTCGGACGTCGGGCTCTGTTGCGCCATCCAATTCGCCACAGTCGTGAGCTGAACGCCCTTCACGTCACCGGTCGGTTCGCGAACCAGGACGTAACGGACGCCTGCCTGTGCGGCCAGCTCGGCGACGCGAGCCAAAGAGGTGGTGCTGCGCACTGCGAGGCACGACTCCAAAGGGAGGTCTCGGACGTGGAGCATGGCAGTTCGACACTGCACGCCGTGGGCCGTTCCTCGCTGACACCAACCCACTGCAAAGACGATGGGGCTGCGACGCAGGTCTGACGCACACTGCAGGCCTGCATTGCAGACGTGAAAAGCAGGTTCAGAAACGACCCGGCGCACACTCTGGAAGCTGCGCGAGCGAGGCCCCATCGTGCGCGGGAATCACCTTCACATCGGGCCTGTTCAGGCTGAATGACTTGAGCCGCCCGATCGTATCGGACAGCACGTTCAGGTCGCTGTCGAACGCTCGCAGCATCTTGTGCGCGGGCAGCTCGACGCCCCGGTACGTCCACGTCGCGTCACCGCTGAAGAGGTACGTCGTGTCGTTCTGACCGCGCACGAGGAACGCGGTGTGACCGGGCGTGTGGCCGGGCAACGGCACCGCGACGATGGCTCCGTCACCGAAGAGATCGAACGACGAATCGAAGCCGTCGATCGCCGGGCCCTTGAAGTCGAACGCGTAGAGGTTGTCCTTCGCGCGCTTCAGGTGATGCAGCATCACGCCGCCCTCGAGGTAGCGCGTGAACGGCGTCGTCCACTGCAGCTCGGTGCGGCTGATCAAGATGCGCGCGTTGGGCAAGTCACCCAGCGCGCCGATGTGGTCCCAGTGGGTGTGCGTCATCACCGCGTAGCGCACGTCGTTGGCCGACAGACCCGCGGCGTCCATCGCGTCGACGAGCGGCGTCTTGCCTTCCGCCGTGCCCATCGCCGACATGACGATCGGCCCGGCGCGCGACAGATCGCTCGCGATGCTGCGGCCGAACGCGGGGTCGATGATCACCAGCCCGGCGGGGTGCTTGATGGCGACCGAGGCGATCGCAAAGTTCCAGTCTTCGAACGAGAGCTCGGCGACGCCCTGGTAGCGCGGCTTCACTCCGCGCTCCTGGTACAGCACGCAGAGTTCGACGGCGCGCGCGCTGCGCTCCGTTCGCGCGACGGCTTCGGGTGGCGGCACGTGAATGGCGGGCACACACGCGCTGAGCGCGAGCGCTGCGAACGGCAGAAGACGCATCACCCGCCCTCGGGAGGCGGCTGCGGAGGCCACTGGCCCGCTCCGCTCTTCATGCGCACCACGAGCATCAGGGCTTCGTGCGTGCCCTTGAGTTCCTTCAAGTCGTCCTTCACGCGCTCGGAGATCTTGATGTTGCGTGCGATGGTGCCGGACACGAGCAGCGCGACGAAGAGCACCGGCAACATGAACAACGGCCACAGCGACAGCGAGAAGAGCGCCCACGCCGCCAGCGCCAGCCCGAGGATGATGCAGAGCAAGCCGCCCATCTGCCACGTGGTGCCCCACTTCTCGGCGAGCTCGGGCCACACGTAGGTCAGCGGGTATTTCTGCAAGTGCGCCTTCGTCTCCGGAGGGAAGTTGGCGCCCAACGCATCGGGATTTTCAGCGAGGAGCTTTCGCGCCTTCGAGGTGCGCTGCACCGTGCCGACGGCGAGCAGCGCCCACGAGGCTCCGAACGCGAAGAGGCCAAAGCGCGGGTAGATGGCGGCCGCGAGCATCGACAACACCAGCAGGCGCTGAACCCAGGTGAGCGAGATCATCTGACGTTCAGGTCTATTCCTCTTGAGCGCAGGCGTCGCTTCGTTTCTCGTCACGGCATGTCGCTCTGCTTGAGCTGCGGGCTGTGCTGCGACGGAACGATGTTCCGCGTGGTGAAGCTGCACGAAGGCGAGGCGGAGCGGTTGCGTTCGCGCGTGAAGCTCACCGAAGACAAGTCGCACATTCCGCAGCGCTGCAGCGCATTGCGCGGCGACCTGTGCTGCGGCGTGTACGAAGACCGCCCGAAGATCTGCCGCGCGTTTCGCTGTCTGGCGCTCGCGGGTCTCGATTCGGGGCGCATGACCGCGGCCGAGTCGCAGGAATTGATCGACGAGACGCTCGGGCGGCGTCGCGCGCTCGCCGACGCGTACGGAATCGACGACGTGCACGAGGCCGTCGCGCGTGCGCGTCGCGAAGACGAAGCGGGCACGTTGAGCGGAGAGGCCGAGGTCGCGTTGTCGCGTTTGCGTCGCGCGTTGTTGGTGCTGCAGCTGCGGCCCGACGACCCGATTCTGGGTCAGCGCGGCTGAGTCCACCCTTCGGCGGCGGGCCAGGCGACGACGTTCTGCGGCTTTTCGGCGTCGAGCGGCTGCGTCCACACCGAGACGTGAAGCATGCGGCCGTCGCTCAAGCGGTGATGCTCGTCATCGAGCGGCGAGTTGTCGGGCGGCAGTCGGGGATCAGGCTCGATGAGGAGCACCAACCAGCGCAGGCCATCGGCCTCTCCGATGTAGTTCACGTAGAAGCCCTGCTGCGCGCGCGAAAAACCCGAAATGAGTTGCTCGGGCCACGGTGCTTTCTCGGCTTCGAGAATCGCCGCGCGCAACGTTGCGTAGCGTTGTTGCTGGGGCGCGCTCAGCTCGCTCAGCGGGCGTTGCCAGTCGGGCGGCTGGTCGCCGGTTTCGCTCGAGCGTCGCCAGCGGTTCACGCCGAACGCCACCGCCCACACTGCGATGGCGAGCGCGATCCACCGGTAGCGCGGGTCTTTCGTCATTGGCCCCTCAGTTTCTGAATCACCGGGTCGAGCTGCAGGGTGCCCTCGAGCGTCGGCGCGAAGAGGTCGCCTTCTGCGTCGAGCCGCTGCTTTCCGGTGCGAATGGTGAACGCGCGCGGGTCGAGTTGCTCGGTGACTTCCGACCACTTCACGGGCATCGAGATCGGAGCGCCGTCGGCTCCACGCACCGAGTAGGGCAGCACCAGCGTCTTGCCCTGATAGTTCTGCACGCAGTCGAGATAGAGGCGCCCTTTGCGCGGCTCGGTCTCGGCCTCGAGGCTGATCAGCTCGGGCTTGAGCGCGGCGACCATGCCGCACACGCGCTGCGAGAACTCGAAGGTCTGCGCGGCGGTGTGACCCGGAGCGATGGGCACGATGATGTGAATGCCCTTCTGGCCGCTGGTCTTCACCACGCTGTGCACTTCGAGCAACTCGAGGAGCGCGCGCACGGCCTGCGCCACTTCGATGGTCTGCGCCCAGGTGGTCTTCGTGCCCGGGTCGAGATCGATGATCGCCCAGTCGGGGTTGGCCAGCGTGCCCATGCGCGAAGCCCAGCCGTGAAAGGTGAGCGCGGCCTGGTTCACCATCCACAGCAGCGCGTCTTCGTTCTCGATGAGGATGCGGCGGTCGCCATCGATGAACGCGGAACGCAGGTAGTCGGGCGCGCGCGGCGGAGCGCGGTGCTGGAACCAGGTGAACTCGTCGATGCCGTCGGGCCAGCGCTGCGCGACGATCGGCCGGCGATGCATGTGCTTCAGGAGAATCGGCGCGACCTCGCGATACCAGCCGACGAGATCGGTCTTGGTGTAGCCGTCACGCGGGTAGAGCACCTTGTCCTGATTGGTGAACTTCGGCGCGGCCGACAGTGAGCGCACCAGCGGCAGCGGTTCGTCGTCGGCGGAGACGACCAGCGCGCGATCGTGCGTGCGAGCGAGCACTCCGCCCAGACCGAGCGCGGTGAGCGAGCGCTTCACGTGCTCGAGCGAACCTTCGAGCTCTTGTGGAGCGAGCAGCGTGCGGTGCCCCTCGGGGATCAGCGGCTTCAACTTCGCGCGTCGTTCGGCGAGCGGGAGCGACGCGAGCGGTGCGTCGAGCGCCCAGAGATCAGACAGCATGAAGACCAGCGCGCCGCCCTCGCCGGTGGTGATGCGGGTCTTGAGCGCTTCGAAGTCGGGCTTGCCGTCAGCTCCGAGCACGCAGAGCCAGCCGTCGATCACGAACTGCGGAGCGGGAAGATCTTTGAGGGCGAGCGCGATGGCGGCGGCGGGGCCGGTCCACTCGCGCATGTCGTCGGCGAACAGCACCACCTCGTCGTTCAGCTTGCTGGCCTGCAGGCGATAGCCGCCGTCCCAGAAGACCTCGAAGGTCCAACCGGTGTGCATCGCCCGTTCGTCTTCGGGTTCGGCGTGCGCCAGCTGCATCAGGCGGTGACGGGACGCGAGGCTGCGCGCGCCACGCGGAGGCAGGCGCGGACGTTTCGCGTCGATGGGCTTCTTCTTCGCCGCCATGCGTGGGACGTCAACGGTACTGCGGCTCAGGCCGTCAGCAACTGACGCACCGATTCGCTGCCCCACCACAGGCCGACGCAGGTCGAGCCGAGGCCGGTGACGAACAGCAACGCCGAAGCGAGATGCGGCATGCGCACCAGGCGCGCCAGCGGAGCACCCGCGAGTCCCGTGAGCAGCGCCATGCCGAGCACGCTGCCCGAGCCGAAGAGCGCGATGTAGCCGAGACGAGCGCCGAGGGTCGGCAGCTCGGCGAGCACTAGCGCGGTGAGGGCGCCACTGCCAGCGAGGCCGTGCATCACGCCGATGAGCAGCGGACGCGTCGCGAGCGTCGAGCGATTCAAGTGAATGTGGTCGACGGGCGCGGCGTGCTCGTGCTCGTGCGCGCCGTGACGGTGCGGGTGCACCACGCCGGTGCGGCCTTCACGAATCGACTTCGCGACCGCGCGCAGGCCGAGGGCGATGATCATCACCGAGACGATCAGCTCGAGGCTGTGCTCGACGCGGGTCGGCATCTGGGCGCCGAGAATGGCCAGCGTGCCGCCGACCAGCAGCAGCGCGAGGGTGTGACCGAGGCCCCAGAGCGCTCCGAGGCCGAAGCCGCTGCGTGCGCCGCCGCGCTGCTCGGTGGCGAGCGTCGAGAGCGCCGCGAGGTGATCAGGCTCCAGCGCATGGCGCATGCCGAGGGCGAGGCCGATGATCAGTGGAGCGGCAGTCACGCGGCGCGCATAGCACGTTCGAAGAAGTAGTCTGCACGTGTGACGCCCGACGACTTGCTCCTGCAGGTGCTGCTCTCGCCCGGAGACGAGTCGTTGCGCGCGGTGTACGTGGATCAATTGCTCGAGCGCGGAGATCCGCGCGGCGAGCACGCGCGGTTGTTGCGTCAGGGTCGCGCGGAGGAAGCAGAGCAGCTCGTTCGAACGCACGGTGCGTCATGGTTGCCTCCGACGCTCGCGCGGTTGGTCGTCGCCGGCAGCGAGCGTTTTCGCGACGGGTTGCTCGAGGCGTGCGCGCTGCGGCCGATGACGGGCCACGACGCGCAGCAGTTGGCTGCCGAGCCGCTGTGGTCGGCCGTGCGGGCGCTTCATTCGCCGCCGTATGAGGTCATCACCCAGTCGACGAGCCTCGAAGCACTCACCGGCGTCGACGACGCGCTGCTCGCCACGCTCGGTGGTTGGAAGACGAAGCTCCCGCGGCTGCAGCACCTCGGGCTGCGGGTGAACTCGCATGAGCGCGCGGTCGAGACGATGTTGCGTGATCTCGAGCTCCCGTCGCTCACGCGGTTGAGCGTGCAGCTGATCAACGAGGGTGAGAATGCGCGGCGGTTTCTGCCCGACCCGGTGCTCGCGGAGTGCTGTGAAGACTGTGCGCGGCCTTCTGAGCCGCGTGATGCTCCGTCGTTTCGTCCGCAGGCGTGGGCTGCGCTGTTCGCTTCGAAGCTCGGTGCGCAGCTGAAGACGCTCGAATTCCACGCCGGCTGGGTCGATCTCGCGAAGTACGTCGAAGCGCTCGAGGGCACGCGGTGTGATGCCGAGGTCGTGCGGCTCCGCGGTGCCGAAGAGGCGACTGGAGTTCCGGGCTGGTCTCTCGCGTTGCTTCGGACGGCTCCGGGTCGGTATCGCTCGCTCGAGCTCGAGACGCAGGACGCGAACGACGACGAGGCTGAAGATCTGCGCGCGATGTTGGTGACGCGGCCCGCGTGGCTCTCGCTCACCGGTGAGCTGGCTCGGCGCGCGAAGCGACTCGCTCCTGAAGTGGGGTGACGTGCCGAGCGTGAGCTGGCTCAGAAGGGCGAAGTGATTCGTGTGTTGGGTCCAACGTGCACGTCCGAGCGTGCTGAGAACTTCCGAGCGAATTTCTGGCTGCGTTCATCTGGTCGCGACGGGTCAGTCGAAAATGGGCCAACGGGCTGGCCGGAAATCGACCGACCCCCCACCTGAACTGAATTTGCTCGAAGGCGAGGAGCTGCTCGAGCCGTGCACGGCCAGGAACACGCGCGCCCCTGCGGTCCCTCAATGCAGTTGGTGACGGTGCCGCTTCCACGTGCCAAGTCGGCCTCATGTCACGCGTGGTCATTCTCGGAGCCGGCGCACTGGGCCACGCGCTCGCCAAACGTCTCGAGGGCAAACACGAGGTGCGGCTCGCGACCGACGTCGAGCTCACCGCGCTGCCCTCGACCGAGATCGCCCTCGCGGGCGCACACACCGTGGTGCATCTCTCGCGCGTGAGCGCCCCGGTCGCGAAGCTCCCGCGCGCCTCGACGGCCGATTCTCGATCTCCTCATCGCCGACACGGTTGCCCGCTCCGCGAAGCTGGTCGGTGCTCAACGCCTCGTTCATTTCGCGAGCGGCGCCGATGACGCGCGCGTGCCGCTCCTCGAAAAGTCTGGCGTGGCGCTCTCGGTGCTGCGCGGTGGCGGCCCCGATGCAGCCGCTTCTCTCGAGCAGCTCATCGACACGCCCGCCAACGCCGATGGAGCCGTCTGGACGCCCTCGACGCGTGACGCGCAGAAGGCTCCGCGCTTCGGCACGTGTTCGATCCAGCGCTACCAACGCCCCGCGGGCTGGAAGGCGCTCGACGTCGCGCGCGCCTACTTCCGCTGGCTGCCGAGCGACGTGCCGCTGGTTCGCACGCAAGAGCTCGAAGGCGTCTTCACCATCTTCACCGCCGGCGTGCGCACGCTGGTGCTGCGACTGGTGCCCGGCCGATCGAGCGACGACGTGGCGTGGTTCGAGATCGCCGACGGAGCGCTCCGCAGCGCGACGCAACGTGACGGCCACGCACGCTTCGAGTTCCGCAACCTGCTCGACGGCCAGCACACGCTCGCGGTGCTGATCGACTTCGAGCCCTCGCTGCCGTTCCTCTTCTACCGCTTCACTCAGGCCGCGATGCACGAGCGCGTGATGCGCCACTTCGGTCAATGGCTCGCCGCGCAGACGGGCGCTCCGCCGTCGTGAAGCTGCTCTCGGCGTTCCTCTACCCGGTGAAGTCGATGCGCGGCATCGAGGTGTCGTCCATCGCGCTCGACGCGCTGGGCGTCATCGGCGATCGAAGGTGGATGGTGGTGGACCCCGAGAATCAATTTCTCACCCAGCGCGCGGTGCCGGCGTTGGTGACGCTGCAACCTGCGTTGCGTGAACGCGGGCTCGACATCGACGACGGTGGCTCGGTGTTGAACGTCGAATTTCCCTCGGTGACCACCGCTGCGCGCCGACGCATCACCATCTGGCGCGACACCTTCGAGGCGCTCGACGCCGGTGACGAAGCCGCCGCGTGGCTCTCGCAGCGCCTCGGCCGCGCGTGCCGGCTGGTGCACTTCGCGTCCGACGTGCGCCGCGCGGTCGACACCACGTACGCGCTCGACGCGCAGACCAGCTTCACCGACGCCTACCCGCTGCTCATCGTGAACGAGACGTCTCTCGACGCGCTGAACGCGACGCTGAGCGTTCCGATTCCGATGAACCGCTTTCGGCCCAACCTCGTCGTGCGCGGCACTGTGGCGTGGGAAGAGGACGGCTGGTCGAAGTTGACCGTCGGCGGAATTCCGATGGACGGTGTGAAGCCGTGCGCGCGGTGCGTGGCCATCACCACCGACCAACACAGCGGCGAAAAACCGCAGGGCAGCGAACCGCTCTCGCGCCTCGCCGAGTTGCACACGCTCGCGCTCAAGACCGGCAGCAAGGGAGCGATGTTCGGCATGAACCTCGTGCACCGCGCGCAGGGCACGATTCACGTCGGCGCGCCGGTCGAGATTGGGTAATCAGCTTCCGCATGTCCGACTGTCTGTTCTGCCGCATCGTCGAGGGCGCGATTCCCGCGAAGAAGATTCACGAAGACGCGACCAGCCTCGGCTTTTCCGACATCAACCCGCAGGCGCCGCACCACGCGCTCTTCATTCCCAAGCGGCACATCGCGACGCTCAACGACGCGACCGCCGAAGACCGCGAGCTGCTCGGACACTTGATGGTGTGCGCCGCGAAGTACGCGCGCGAGCAGGGCTTCAGCGACACCGGCTACCGCGTGGTGATGAACACCAACCGCGACGGCGGGCAGACCGTCTTCCACGTGCACCTGCACCTGCTCGGCGGGCGCGCGTTGGCGTGGCCTCCGGGGTGATGGCGTGACACGCTCCGCGGCCTCATGGCCCACCTCGACCTCGAGCTGAAAAAAGAAGTTTCGAGCTTTCGCAAGCTGGCGATCGGCACCTGGCAGACGACCTACGACCCCACCGTCTACGGGACGATGCGCATCCGCATGGAGAAGGCGCTCGAGTACATCGAGAAGTTTCGCCAGACCCACAACATCCGCCTCACGGTGACGCACCTCGTGGCCAAGGCCGTCGCCGAGGGCTTGAAGAAGTGCCCCGACGCGAACGCGATTCTGCGCTTCAACAAGATCTACCTGCGCAAGCAGGTCACGCTCAGCGTGCTCGTCGTGCAGACCGATCAAGGTGACGGCAAGGTCGACCTCACCGCCGCGCGCATCGCCGACGCCGAGAAGAAATCGCTCAAGGACATGGCGGCCGAGATGCAGGACGCCATCGACAAGGCGCGCAACCGCAAGGACAAGTCGGTCGAGTCAGGCAAGGGGACGATCAAGATGATCCCCTTCATGTTCATGAACATGTTCCTGAAGCTGCTCGGCTTCCTCATGTACACGCTGAACCTCGATCTGAGCGGCATCGGCATGCCCAAAGACGCGTTCGGCGGAGTGACCATCACCAACGTCGGTTCACTCGGTCTCGACGTCGCGTACGTGCCGCTCGTGCCGTACACCAACACGCCGATCTTCATCGCTCCGGGCGCAGTGCAGGACGTGCCGGTCGTCGAAGACGGCAAGGTCATTCCCGGCAAGGTGATGAACCTGAACGCCAGCTTCGATCACCGCTTCATCGACGGCTTCCACGCCGGCATCCTCGCCAAGACGGTGAAGGAGATGATGGAGAACCCGTTCGAGAAGTTCGACCCGGTGTGAACCATGAATCCCAACCCTGAAGCGCCGATGAACCCGCCCTCGTGGTGGAGCCGCAACTGGAAGTGGGTCGTGCCCGTCGGCTGCGTGGTGCCGATGTTGTGCTGCCTCTCGTTCGTGGGCGCCACGTACTTCGGCGTCAGCAAGGCCATCGAGAGCAGCACCGTCTTCACCGTCGCGCTGCAGAACGCGACCGCCAACAAAGATGTGCAGGAGAAGATCGGCGCGCCGCTGAAGACCGGCATGGGCCTCAACGGCAGCTTGAACGAGACCAACGGCAACGGGAGCGCCGACTTCAGCGTTCCCCTCGAAGGCCCGCGCGGGAAGGGCAAGCTCCGCGTGGTCGCGACCGGCCGCAACGGCAAGTGGGACTACTCGGTGATGGAGGTCGAGGCGTCCGATGGCACGACCATCGATCTCCTCGCGAAGCCGAAAGACGAGCTGCCGCCGGCCGATGATTCGGACACGCCGGAGCCCGAAGATCCCGACGGCGACTGAAGCTGCTCAGAGCTCGAACTTCACCGGCTGACCGCCCGGCTTTCCCTGCAGCGCGCCGTCACGCATCACGATGCGCCCACGCGAAATCGTCGCGATGGGCCAACCCGTCACCTGCATGCCGTCGAACGGAGTCCACCCGCACTTCGACTTCGACCAGTCGTTGGTGATGGTCTTCTTCGCGCTCAAGTCGACGAGCGTGAAGTCGGCGTCGTAGCCGAGCGCGAGGCGACCTTTGTTCAGCATGCCGAACACACGCGCGGGGCCGGCGCTGGTGAGATCGACGAAGCGCTCCAGCGTCAGCTTCCCGTCGTTCACGTGATTCAGCATCAGCGGCACCAGCGTCTGCACGCCCGGCATTCCGCTCGGAGAGGCCGGCCACTCCTTCTTCTTCTCTTCCAGCGTGTGCGGCGCGTGGTCGCTGCCGAGCACGTCAGCAGTCCCGTTGCGAATCGCTTCCCACAGCGCGTCGCGATGCCGCGCATCACGAATCGGCGGGTTCATCTGCGCGAGTGAGCCGAGCCGCTCGTAGCACTCGGGCGCCGCGAGGGTCAGGTGCTGCGGGCAGACCTCGAACGTCACGAGTTCTTTGTGCGCCGCGAGCAGCGGAATCTCTCCGGCCGTCGTCACGTGGAGAATGTGCAGCCGTCGCCGCGTTTCCTTCGACAGCGCGAGCAGGTTTCGCGTGCTGATGACCGCGCACTCTTCGTCGCGCCATTCCGGGTGAAACGAAACGCCGCGACCAGCGAAGAGCCCTTTGCGTTCTTGCAGGCGCGCCTCGTCTTCCGAGTGACACGAGATGCGGCGACGCCCGCTCTTCATCACGCGCTTCTGGTTCTCGGGCTTGTCGACCAGCAGCGTGCCCGTCGAAGAGCCGCAGAACATCTTCACGCCGGAACAACCTTCCAGCGTCTCCATCGCGCCGAGCTTCTCGGCGTTCTCATTCGTCGCGCCGACGAAGAAGGCGAAGTCGGTCCACGACGTTTCGCGCGCACGAGCCACCTTCCACGCGAGTCGCTCCGCGTCGTCGGTGTTGGGCTGCGTGTTGGGCATCTCGAAGAACGTGGTGACGCCACCCAGCGCCGCCTGCGCGCTCCCGCTGCCGATGTCTTCCTTGTGCGTCAGCCCCGGCTCGCGGAAGTGACACTGCGGGTCGACCACGCCGGGGAGCACGTGCAGCCCCTTCGCGTCGTACACCTCTTTACTGGGTGCGTTTCCCAGCGCTCCGATCGCCGCCACGCGACCGTCGATGACACCGACCTCGACCTGCTGCCGCCCCGACGGAGTGACGCAGATGCCGTTGCGAATCAGCAAATCGAACATGCGGCGGTTCTAACCCGAGCCGGGCAATACGACTTTTTCCGTTTTGTGGGCTGTGCTGTGTCTGTCCGGTCCCACCGAAAAATGCGCGCTCTTCCTCTCGTCGTCGTTCTGCTCGCCGGCTGCACGTCGAACCCGTCGAGCGCTCCGCCACCGGTGTCGCTCGAAGGTGAACGCACCTGGTACGGCGCCATCGGCCCGCTCGTCGGCCAGCGTTGTTCGTTGTGTCATCGACCGGGTGAAATCGGTCCGTTCCCGCTCGAGACGTACGAGCAGGTGAAGGCGAACGCCGCGTTGGTGCGCGACGTGGTGCAGAGCAAATACATGCCGCCATTCCCGCCGGAGCAGTCAGAAGAGAGCGGCTGTCCGCAGATCGACGACGGAAGAAAGATGAGTGACGCCGAGCGCGCGTTCCTCATCGCGTGGATCGACGACGGCGCGCCCGAGGGTGAGAAGCGCGAGCTGCCTCGACCTCAGCCCGCGCAGCCCCTGGGGCCGCCGAGCGAGACGTGGCAGATGACGGAGTCGTACACCACGCGCGGTATCGGCGATGAATACCGCTGCATGTTGTTCGAGCCGAAGCACGTGACGGCGCTGCCGGTCTCAGCGCTCTCCGTCACTCCGGGGAATCGCGCCATCGTGCACCACTCGGCGATCTATTTGATTCCGCCCGACCAGCTCGAAGCGGTGCGTCAGCTCGACAAAGACAGCGACGGCGTTGGCTTCGACTGTTTCGGCGGAGTCGGCGTCGAGCGCGCGTACCCCGCGGGCCTGTGGGTTCCCGGCAACGACGCGCCGCTCGTCCCTCCGCGCGGAGGCGTCGGCTACTACCTGCCGGTCGGCTGGGGCGTCGTCATTCAGCAGCACTACTTCTCGACGAGCTCGCAGCAAGACCGCTCGAGCATCGCGCTCTGGAAGGGTGGCTTCGTCTTCCCCGAGGTGCCGTACGCCGGAGTGTTCGGCGACATGAACTTCTCACTCCCGCCGCGCGCGAAGACGACCATCGAGACCAGCACCGTGGTGCGCCCGGCCGATTCTCCGTACGCGCTGTTCAACGAAGCGAACGCGGGCAGCGTCTACGCGGTGTGGGCGCACATGCACCTGCGCGGCGAGTCGATGGAGATGGACGTCATCAAGAAGGACGGCACCGAGAGCTGCCTGCTCCGCATTCCACGTTGGGACTTCCACTGGCAGAGCATCTACCGGCTCGCGAAGCCGGTGAACGTGAACGCCGGCGACACCATTCGTGTGCGCTGTCACTTCGACAACAGCTCGAACGAGACGATCACGTACGGCGAGAACACGAGTAACGAGATGTGCTTCGCCACCATCACCATGACGGGGCACTGAAGTGATTCGCCTCGCGTCGTTGGTGGTGTTGCTGTCGTCGTTGGGCGCGCTCGCGGCAGATGACGACACGTGGCCCGGAGAGAATCGTCGCTTCCACGTCGGAGTCGGTCTGCGCGGTCACGGCGGCGCGATGTTCCAGCGCGGCGCGACGTTCCTGCTGCTCGAGTCCGATGTGTACGTCGCGGGAGAGCTGCGCGTCGGAAAGCACCACGCGATTCGGTTGCAGCTCTCGTTCGTCGCCGGCTGGCCCAACGCCGCCGCGGGAGAAACGAACGTGAGCTTCCGGTTCGGGTTGACTCCGCGCGTCTCACTTGGCGTCGGCGTGTTCGCGAACTGGGGAATCTTCTCGTTGCGTGGCGGCGTCGAGATTCCCCTGGCTTTCCGTTTTGGCGGACGGCGCGCGCACGAAATCGGCCTCTCGGCACGAGTGAGCCCCGGCGTCTTCAACAACGTCACCTTCGTGTGGTGGGACTTCAGCAAACAGGCCTTTGCGCTCTCGGTGGAAGGCACGCTCGGGTACACGTTCTTTTTCTGACGCTCCGAAAACAAAGCGGAACGAAATTTCGGCAATAGAGTCTGTCGCCCGTCGTGCGGGCGCGGATGCGTCGGTTCCTCCTGGGTTGTTTTCTGGCGCTGCTCTTCCCGGTTTCTGGCCGGGCGCAGGTGCCTGCGTTCTTCGACCCCCCACCGATGGACAAGCGGCGCGCCATCGAGGCGGTCAGGCTCGCGACGCCACCGGAGATCGACGGCGACGTGACCGATGCGGTGTGGGCCACCATCACGCCGTCAGCGGGCTTCGTGCAGTTCGAGCCGCACCAGGGTGAGAAGCCGCTCCATCACTCCGAAGTGAAGTTCGCGTACGACGACACAGCGTTCTACGTCGCCGCGAAGCTCGAGCAGCCCGGTGGGTGGACGGCGTTCAACCAGCGCGACCTGCGCCGCGATTTTCCGACCAACGAGTGCGACCAGTTCTCGTTGATCCTCGACACGCTCGGCGACGGCCGCAACGCATTCGTCTTCGCCGTGAATCCCTTCGGGGCGCAGCGCGACGTGCAGATCGTCGACGATGATCTCGTCGAGCCCAACTGGGACACGCTGTGGCGCGCGGCGACCAAACGCGATGATCAAGGGTGGACCGTCGAGCTCGCCATTCCGTGGAAGTCGGTGCGCTACGGCGCTCCGGGCACCACGTGGGGCATTCAGTTCTTCCGCCGTGAGCGCGGCATCAATCAAGACGTGGTGTGGAGCCCGGTGCCGCGCAACGCCTCTCCGTCGCGCATGCCGTACGCCGGCGTCATCAAGAACTTCGACCCGCCGAAGGCGTCGCTGCTCTCGGTGCAGCTGCGCCCGTACCTCATCGGCCGCCTCGAAAAAGTCGGCGACGACCCCATCACCGTACGGCCCAACGGCGGTGGCGAAATCACCTGGAGCCCCACCAGCAATCAAGTCGTCGACCTCACCGGCAACACCGACTTCGCCGAGACCGACGTCGATCGCCGCGTGGTGAACCTCTCGCGCTTCTCGGTCTTCTTCCCCGAGCGCCGCCAGTTCTTCCTCGAATCAGCGGGCGTGTTTCAGGCGGGCTTTCAGGGCTTCCTGCAGCCGTTCTTCAGCCGGCAGATTGGTCTGAGCGACGGCAAGTCGGTGCCCATCACCGCCGGAGCTCGCTGGGTCTACCGCACCGTCGAGCAGAGCGCGGGCGCCCTCGCGGTGCACACGCTGCCGACCGCCGACACCAACTCGAGTCTCTTCGCGCTCGCGCGCTACTCGCGCAACGTCGGAGAGCAGAGCCGCCTCGGGGGCATGGTCGTCTTCCGCAACGACTTCGAGGGTCCGGGCGGAGAAAACACCACCAACGTGTTGCCCGTCATCGACGGCTTCGCGCGCGCGGGCCCCGTGACGTTCGCCGCGTCGCTCATGGGCTCGACGACGACCACCAAGAGCACCGGCACCAAGTTCGGCGGAGCAGGCACCATCGAAGCGCGCCTGCAGGGCAACTGGGGAAATCTGAACGCGTGGGGCGTCGGCATCACGCCCGACTTCGAGGCGCGCACCGGCTTCGTGGCCCGCGGAGACATCATGGGCTTCGGCATCAACGGTGGGCTCGATCTGCGGCCGGATTGGCTGCCCGACTTCATTCGCAACTTCGGTCCGTTCGTCGACGGCTTCGCGCTGTGGGGCGTCAGCACGCAGAAGTTCCAGGAATCGAACGTCTACTTCTCACCGATGTGGATGCAGCTCTCCGGCGGCGACGAGATCTGGTTGTTCGTCGAGCACTCCGACCAGGTGCTGACCGAGGCGTTCACGCCGGTGAACAACACCGAGTTCAAGCCCGGCGCGTATTCATACGAGCGCATGGGCGCGTCGTACGCGGGGCAGCAGAGCCGGAAGTTCTTCGCGGGGTTCGACGTGTCCGGCGGCAGTTACTACTCGGCGTCGGCCTTCAACGTGAACGCGCGCGCGTCGGTGCAGCCGATTCCGCACGTCTCGTTCGGAGCGACGTACTCGTACAACCACTTCTGGGGCGCGGGCGTGTTGAAGGACTTCACCAACACGCACCTGCTGCTGCTCGAGACGCGGCTGGCGCTGACTCCGAAGCTGCAGCTCATCGGCAGCTACCAGCGCGACACCGACGGCAACGTCTCGGTGCTCAACGCGCGCCTCGCGTGGGAGTTCCTGCCGCTTTCGTTCATCTACGTGGTGGTCACCGACACGCGAAATGCGTTCAGCGCGCCTGACACGCCAGCGGCCGAGTTCCGGGTCGTCGCGAAGGCAACGTACACTTGGCGGCTCTAGCATCAAGAGCATGAGCTAAATATCTATGATATCATGTGCTTAGGAGTCAGACTTCCGCTTGACATGAGACTATGGTATCAATAGATACCAGCATGCGTCTTTCGGAAAGAACCCGTGCCCAACCCCACCTCAGACGTGCGCAAGCTGCTCAGCGACCGCTGCCAGTCGAGTCGAACGCGCACGTCGGAGTTCTCAAGCGAAGCGCCGTGCGACTGGAGGCCAACGCAGGTCTCCGATCCCAACAGTGGCGAACCGTTCACAGACGAGGGCGCTTGGTTGTGGGTCGGAGAGTTGATCAGCGGCGGCGTCGAGATCGAGATGATCGTGCTGGAGAAGCCGAAGGGAAAGACGGGGTACGTGATCAAGCAGCCCGTCGGCGCGCGAGTCGTTTACGTGAAGCTGCAATTACTCTCAGCGACGGTGTTTGGACGCAGTTTCCACTACAGCGAGACTTCCAATGACAGAGCGAAATAGTGGTCCTGTGTGTGAGGTATGCGGAGAGGGTAAGATTGTCAGCCGCATTGCCAATCAGAAATTTCTGTATGGAGTCGAAAAGGCGGTCGAGTTGACGGCTCGTGTGGTTGTTTCGTCCTGCAGTGCTTGTGGTATCGAAACCACATCTGAGCAGGGAGAACACGCGCGACATGATGCGATTTGTGAGTATCGAGGAGTTCTTGTGCCAGCTGCAATTCGAGAGTTTCGCCAATCGCTTGGTTTGAACCAGCGCGACTTTGCTGATGCGCTTGGGTTTGGTGAGGCCTCGATCAAGCGGTGGGAGTCGGGTGCGCAAATACAGAGCAGGTCTGCAGATTTGCTGATTCGATTGATGCGAGTTGAGCAAGTCCGAATCATTGCTCGCGATATTGTTAGCGTGGCAAAGAAGATGCCGCCCAAGTTTCAGACTGCGATCTCGGACTCCGTCAAAGCCGAGGCCGGTATCTTTCGTCTTCGCACGGGAAGCTAAATGCACGTCGTTACCTTCTATTCGTTTAAGGGGGGGGTGGGGCGAACGCTAGCTCTGGCTAACGTCGCGCTTGAATTGGTACGTCGTGGTAGACGAGTTCTAGTCGTCGACTTCGATCTTGAGGCGCCTGGGCTGACAACGCTTCCGGCCTTTTCTGCTGCGCAGGGGCGAGTGGGCATCGTCGATTTTGTGGACGACTATCGTCGGTCGAAAGTCGCTCCGGAAGTCCGCAACTACTTGTCGAAATGTGACACCGTGCTTGACGGGCAGTTGTGGTTCATGTCGGCAGGCAAGAATGATCCCGGTTATGCGTCGAGATTGGCATCGATCGACTGGCGAAAGCTCTACGATGACGAGGATGGGTATCTTCTGTTTGAGGATTTGAAGGCGCAGTGGCGCCAATTTGCGCAACCTGATTACGTTCTGATCGACTCGCGGACCGGGCACACCGATGTTGCTGGTGTGTGTACTCGCCATCTCGCCGACGCAATCGTTGCGCTGTTTCTTCCGAACGCGCCGAACATTCTTGGCCTCGGCCGCGTTGTTTCCGAAATTCGATCCGAAGGGCGACACAGGAAGCACCCTCAAGAGATCTACTTTGTTGCGTCGAACGTTCCGAGACTGGATGACGAAAATGAGATCTTAAGCGCTCAAATGACAGAGGCGCGAGCTGTCTTTGGAACAGAGAAGTTTGGTACAATTCATCATTACGACGCCCTGGCTTTGTTGCAGCAATCGGTATTCGTAATTGACCGCAGAAAGACGCTTCTTGCGCGCGAGTACATTGAGTTGGTTGACACGGTTGTGCGCGGCAATCTGGATGATCGTGAGGGCGCTCTGAGTCTGTTGCGCGAAAGCCTCAACAGGCAGTCGCGGACGAATTTGTCTGATGAGGTTTTGGATCGAATTGCCGAAGGCCACTCAAAGGATGGCGAAGTTCTTGGTGCTCTGGGGCGGGTCTTTGAGTCTCGCGGAGACTACGCAAGCGCATTCCCGTACTATTCGCGAGCGATTGACGCGGGGTCGGACGTCGCGGAGATGCGTGTCCGGCGCGCAACGACTCATCGAATTTTGAATCGGCCGACTGACGCTGTTGCCGACCTTCGAGAGGTCGCCAGCCGTCCGGCCGTGGATGAATCGAACTATGCGCGCGCATTGCTTTCGTTGGCGGAACTCGATCCGGCTTGGTTCGGGCAGGCGCCACTGCGGGCCTTGTCGGAAGGAGTTCAGCTTCGGGTCGCGCAAGCCCTAATGGGCCAGCGCGAGCATCTTGGCATCGCAGAGCGGTTCCTTCGCGCACAACCGAACGCATCGATCGACCCAAGCGGTCAACTTGTCCTGTGCTTAATTGGCCAACGCAAGTTCCAAGAGGCGTTGGAATTGATTCGACATCAGGATGACTTCACGGGCATCGCCGCTGAGTTCAATCAGGCGATTTGCATTTGGGGGGTGACAGGAACTCCACCAGTCGAACGTTTTGAGACTGTTCTTGCTATGCATTCGTCGAGCGGCAAGAAAGGCGCGAACTATTTCCAGTGCATGGCAATGGTCGCGATCGTTCTCAATAGGCAAGAGTTGAAGGCTGACTTCCTTCGTGAAGCAAGACGATGGATCCGAGAGTTGCCAAGAAAAACATTTAGTTCATGGCGCTATCTTGAACTAAATGTAGACCAATTCGTACACGATTTGGACGAGATTGAGGCGTTTGACTTGCGAGTCGGACGTCCCCCCTTCCTGCCAGAGCAGGAAGAGTTGTTCCCCGTGCTTAGAGATTCGCGGTGAGCCGCAGACGGCCCATGCCCACCGGCGGCATCACCTGACCGTTGGCCATCTTGAACGCGTCACCCGGCAACAACACGCCGCCCTCGAGCGTCGCGGTGAGCTTGAAGTACTGCGCGAGCTTGAGCTTCAAGTTCACGCCGAGATCCAACTCCGTGCCGAGCAGATTTCCGCCGCGCGCGCCGAGTGAGTTGATGGGCGTGCCGCCGTTGATGCGCGTGTTGAACGGGTCGACCAGCGGCGTGCTCGCGAACGCGAACAGCGGGCCGCCGTAGATGTCGAGGAA
Source organism: Archangium sp. (assembly GCA_047600485.1). Classification (GTDB taxonomy): domain Bacteria; phylum Myxococcota; class Myxococcia; order Myxococcales; family Myxococcaceae; genus Archangium_A. The sequence continues at coordinate 5,644,292 of JASGKS010000001.1, read as the reverse complement.
GTCGGTCGCCGAGATGCGCGCGCGCGGAAAGAGGAACCAAGCGCCGGTGATGGCTCCACCCGTCGGCAGCAGATCGACGCCTTCCGGAGCGTAGCCAGCCAGCTGCGGGTCCGACGCCCGCCAACCGGTGCGCGCGCTCTGGTAGCCGAGCACCTGATCGAACAGCACGAGCCCGACCTTGTAGTCGCGGTCGAAACGGAAGTTCGAGAGCTGCGAGTCGTAGGGGTTCTGATCTCCGCTCGCGTAGCCGCCGTCGAACAGAATGCCGACGCGCTTGGTGTAGTACGTGAGCTTCGCGACCATGCCGAGCTGGCGCACGTCGAGCACCTCGGCGGAGTCGGAACGCGACTGCGTCGTCGTGCCGGTGATGGCCGCCACTTCAGCGCCGAGATCGAGATAGCTCGAGCCCGCTTCCCACACCGTCCACTTGCCCGAGAGATCGGCCACGAACGCGTCGGTGCTCCGCTCACCCGGCGCGCCGTTGTCGCGACGCTGGTTGCGGTAGATCATCGTGAGCGCGATCACGTTGCGCTCGTCGAGGTTGAGCCGCACGCCGAGAATGCCGTTGAGCGCGCGATCTCCCGCGAGCAGATCAGCCGTGCCGTCACGCACCACGAGATCGAACGCCGCGAACGGCTCGATCAGCGACATCAGCTCGTTCACGCCGAAGAACGGTCGGCCCGCGATGAGCGCACGCAGCGCCACCGTGCCGCCGTGCTGCATGCCGAAATCACCCGACTGTCCATCCTGCGAACCTGAATTGGCCAACATGCCGAGGCCGAACTGCGACGTCTGCTGGCCGATGCGAATCGCTCCCGTCGCCCAGCGGTACTGCAGGTAGAGCTGGCGCAAATCAGCCGCGTGGAACGCCGGCGTCGGCACGCGCTGCGCCACCACCGTCGAATCGGGAATGCCCGTCACCGCGCCGGTGAGCACGTCGAACTCCGAGACGAGCGAGAAGCCCTTGTACTTGAGCTCCGGTGCGAGGCGCAGTCGCGTCTCGAAGGGCAACGTCTGCGTCTTCGTGCCCATCTCGTCGAGCACCACCGGCGTGGCCAACGTCTGCGCGAGACGCGCGGCGGCGTTGATGCGCAGCTCGAAACCGTCGATGCCGAAGTTGGTCGCGAAGCCGTCGTTGCGCTTCTTCTCGAAGCTCGGCATCGCCGGCGCAGCCGCGCTCACTTCAGCCGCGGGCGCAGCAGCAGCAACAGGAGCCGCAGCCGGGGCAGGATTCTCCGGCGCCACCGGGGCAACAGCGGGCTCCGCAGCAGCCGCGGGCTCGGCAGGCGCAGGTGCAGCAGCAGGTGCCGGCTCGTCACCGAGCGCAGCGCACAGCAGCAACAGGGCAGGGAGCGTCATGGGGGCGACCGTCTAGCACGAGGAATTCGCGCGCCTACTCCCACGGAGCGCGGAGGACAGGTACGGTGCGCCGCCATGCGGCTCCCCACGCCCCGCTTCCTCCTGCTCTCGTCGTGTGTCCTCGTCACCAGCTGCACGCCTGCGATGCCCGAAGGTCTGGGCTTCGCGCCGGTCGGCAGCGGCCCGCGCGTGAACTTCGACGTGCGCCACAAGCCGCTGCCTGAAATTCCGCTGCCCAACGACTTCGCCACGCGCTTCGACTCCACCGCGCCGACCAACCTGCGCGTCAACGCGTCGATCGAAGTCGCGCCCACCAAGTGGGAACGCGGCACGCGCGCCGGTCTCGATCAAATGAGCGGCTGGGGCACGCTCGCGCCCATCACCGTCTCCTTCGAAGCGCCGCTCGATCTCGAGAACATCGTGCGCCGCCACCAGAAGCCGGGCGACATCGCCGACGACGCCATCTACGTGTTCAACGTCACGCGCGACTCGCCGGACTTCTGCAAGCCGGTGCTGCTCGACATCGGCCAGGGCCACTTCCCCGTCATCCTCGACGACCCGAACTACTACCCCGACGAACCGCACGACCTGCAGACGCTGCTCTTCGAGCAGGAAGAAGAAGATCTCGACGGCGACGGCGTGATGGACCCCGGCGAAGACACCGACATGGACGGCGTGCTCGATCACCCCAACACGCGCGACGGCATGACCGGCAAGTTCGACGTCATCGGCTTCTACGAGAAGGAAACCAACACCCTCATCGCGCGCCCGCTGTACCCGATGCGTGAAGAGACGACGTACGCGGTGGTGCTCACCTCGCGCCTCGTCGGCAAAGACGGAGAGCCCGTTCGCTCGCCCTTCGAGAACATCAACCACCTCGCGCAGACCAAAGCGCTCAACCCGCTCAACGAGTGCCTCAACCAGAACAACCTGGCGATGACCGACGTGGCCTTCACCTGGTCGTTCACCACGCAGTCGCTCACGTCCGACTACCGCGCGTTCCGCGATGGCCTCGTGCACGGCACCGGCCCGCTCGCGTTCTTGAACGCCGAGTTCCCCGCCGAGGTCACCGAGTATCCAGACGGGCGCAAGGCGACCAGCGACAACCGCAACACCAAGGTGGTGCCGGGCGAGCAGTTCCTCAACTTCGGTGGTCGCCTCCTCGAGCTGTACGGCGGAGCGCAGAGCAGCGGCACCAAGGACCTGCTCAACATGTGGCTCTCGAACGTGGAGTTCTACGCGACCGCCAAGTTCGTCTCGCCGCAGTTCTTCCCGCGCTACGACAAGGACGGGAAGTTCCTCCCGCTCTACGAGCAGGTGATGGACACGCAGGTCGCCAACAAGCGCACCTTCGTTCGCCCCGAGACCATTCCGTTCCTCCTCTCCGTCCCCAAGGTGCGTCACGGCCCGGCGCCGGTCGTCATCTTCATGCACGGCCACTCGGGCTCGAAGTTGGACTCGCTGCTGGTGATGGGCCCCATGGCGCGCGCGGGCATCGCCACCATCGGCATGGACGCCGTGAGCCACGGCCTTGGCTTGAACGACACCGACCGCATGCTGGTCGATGAGATCGTGAAGCCCTACGGCATCGGCCCGCTCGCCAACGTGATGATCGGCGACGGCCGCGGCATCGATCAAAACGGAGACGGCATCATCGACTCCGGCGCCGACTATTTCACTGGCTACGTCACGCACACGCGCGACACGGTTCGTCAGACCGCCATCGACCTCATGCAGATGGTTCGTCTGCTGCGCAGCTTCGACGGCAAGCGCACCTGGGCCTTCGACGTGAACAAAGACGGGCAGCCCGACCTCGCTGGCGACTTCAACGGCGATGGCGTGGTCGATCTCGGCGGGCCCGACGTTCCCATCTACGTGTCGGGCGCTTCGCTCGGCGGCATCCTCTCGAGCTTGATGGGTGGCATCGAGCCGCAGATCGACGCCATCGCTCCGATTCTCCCCGGCGGCTACCTGTCGGAAATCGGCACGCGCTCAGACCTCGGCCAGGTGCAGAACCCGCTCGTGCTCCGCATGATGGGCCCGCTCTTCCTCGTGCACCCCAACGGCGCCGGCAAGACCACGCTCAACCAGATGATCCCCGACCTGGTGAAGAAGCAGGAACTCGAGCTCGCCGAACTTCCCAACGCGCTCCTGCCCGGCACCATCGCCGTCGCGCGCAACCTGAACACCGGCGAGTGGCGCTGCGGTCGCGCGCAGGCCAACGGTCATCTGCGCGTCGCGGTGCCGTGCGACATCGACGACCCCGTGCGCTTCGAGGTCTACGCCGAGGAACTGCCGAGCAAGCCGCGCGAGGGCTGTGACCCCACGGGCTTCACGCCGACCTATTCCATCGACACCGTCGCGAAGGAGTTCAAGTTCCAGGGCCGCACCTACGCCGCGGGCTCGCCCATCGTGGCGCTCGGCGACGGCTTCGGTCTGCGCCGCGGTTCACCCGAAGCGCGCCGCTTGTTCTCGCTCGCGCAGATCGCCCTCGAGCCGGCCGACCCGGCGAACTTCGCTCCGTTCTGGGAAGGCACGCGCCAGTTCTCCTACGGCAGCGGTGAAGAAGTGCGCACGCGCGCGCTGCTGCTGCCGATGACCGGCGACCCCGGAGTTCCCGTCGCCACCGCCACCGCGCTCGGCCGCGCCGCAGGTCACATCGACTACCTCAACGCCGACCCGCGCTACGGCAAGACGCAGATGCAGGAGCTCATCGACGTCGGCTTCGTCGAAGGCGTCGAGCGCACCGGCCGCTACCAGAACCCGCAGGGCGAAAACGTGCTGATGGACGTCGACGTGTTCCAGAATTTCTCGAACGCCGACGACGGCTACGGCACGCCGCGCTTGATGCCGCCGATGCGTCTCATTCGCGAGTCGACCGCGAACGGCGGCAAGACGGGAATGATGTTCCCCATGATGAACCCCAAGGGGCAGCACTCGTTGCCGGTGCCCGACCCGGGCAAGGGGTTCGATCTCGGCACGTACGTCATCGACCTCTTCGCCGACTACCTCGGCAGCGGCGGAAATCGCGTGTCGATGGAGCCGTGCATGGTGCGCTCGGACTGCCCGTACCTCAATGCGCAGTGACCTCGGCCTGGCGGTCGTCGTCGCGGTCTTTGCAGTCGGGTGTGTCGAAATCGAAAACCCGCTGCTGTGCACCACCTGTGATGGTGGAGTGACCGGCGGCGGCGGCGGGGCTGCAACGGGCGGCGGCGCAGCAACCGGCGGAGGCGCAGCGACCGGCGGCGGTGGAGCGACCGGTGGCGGTGCAGCGACCGGCGGCGGTGCAGCGACCGGCGGCGGTGCAGCGACCGGTGGCGGTGCAGCGACCGGCGGCGGTGCAGCGACTGGCGGCGGCGCAGCGACTGGCGGCGGCGCAGCGACTGGCGGCGGCGCAGCGACTGGCGGTGGCGGCGGCGCAGCGACTGGCGGCGGTGGTGGTGGCGGCGGCTCAGGTTGCACCGAGTCGTGGCAGTGCACCTATTGGGAGCCGGCGACGACGGCAGGCATGGCGACGCGCTCGTGCATCGACCTCAACTTCTGCGGCACGACCAACACCAAGCCGAGCGAAGGCCCCGCCGCGCTTCCCACGCTCGATCAAAACTACTTCCGCTGCAACGTGATGCCGGTGCTCGGAAAGTCGTGCGCGATGATTGGGTGCCACGGCACCAACGACACGCAGGCGCGACCCTTCCGCGTCTTCGCGCGCGGTCGTGAACGCAACGCCGAGACGGTGACCGCAGGCCCGCTGTGTCTCGACACCATGCCCAAGCAGATCTACCTCCCGAGCGTCTCGGCGACGGGCAGCTGCTACGCGACCACCGCGATGTCGGCGACGGAGCGTCGACTCAACTTCGACGTCGCGCGCTGCATCGGCATGGACTTCCCGACGCCGGTGCCCACCGCGATGAACGAGCTGTTGCTGCAGCCGCTCGCAGGCTCGAGCTTCACGCACGCCGGCATCAAGCCGTGGAAGTCGAGCAGCAACGCTGACTTCGTCGTCATCCAGAACTGGCTCAACGGCATGACGCTGGCCACCTGCAACACGCCCAACTGAGACACGCACGATGACCTCACGCTCGATTCGACTCATCGTGTTGGGAGCGCTCCTCGTCGGGGGCGCAGCGCTCGCGTGGAACCACGAGTACTCCTGGTACGACCCCGCGTTGCCGGTGACGCTCGTGAAGCCCGGAGGCGACGGCGTGTTCGGCACCGGCAGCCTCTACGAAGGCGGAGTGCAGTGTGCGCACTGCCACACGCCGCAGGCGCGCAACGCGGCGAACCCGCTCCGCGCGCTGGTGACGTTCACGCCGCCACTCACCAACGCCGCGCCGTGGGACGGCGGAGTCGACGGCTTCTCGTTCAACGCCGGCCAGTACGCGCTCAACACGACCTACACGGTCAACGTGCGCATGCTGAACGAGCACCACCTGCAGCCCGACGGTGGGCCCGACAACAACAACTTCGCCGCGGTGTTCGAAGACGCGACCGGCACGCGCGTCGGCACGCTCACCACCGACACCGGCATCAGCATGAGCAACTGCCCGGCGAACTCTCCGCCGCAGTCGCCGCCCACGATGGGCACCACTCATATGTATCGGCGCTGCGACGTCATCTTCAGCCGCTACCCGATGGTGAGCCTCACCGCGTGGCAGTTCACGTGGCGCTCACCGGCCAGCGACGCCGGAGTCATCACCCTCGCGCTCGGAATGGTCGATGGAAATGGCAACGACCGCACCCGCGCCATCGATGGTGGAGCGGACGACGATGTAGTCATGGGTAAGGTACTGCTTTCACCGTGACTGCGTGTTGGCTCGGCGCGTCATCGAGCACGTCTCACGGTTTGCGAAATTCCGTGTCCTACATGGAAACCGTTTGGCGTTTTCTGCGGATGATGTGGGGCGATGAAGATCCAACCCCGACCCTCTATCTCGTCCGTCAATCAGCCCCGCACCACTGAGCTCCCCGCCCGCCCGCCTCCGCGCGTGGCCGACGGCGACGACTTCACGGCCAGCAAGTCGGGGCCGGTTTCGCTGGGCAAGCCGAACGCCGAGAAGACTCCGGGCGAGCAGGCGATCGACCTCGCCCGCAGCGTGATGGGTCAGAACGCGCACGACCTGAAGCTCGCGAACAACACCACGCTCGGCGACGCCATGCAGGACTGGGTGCCCGACAACGTGAACTGCGCGAACTTCGTCTCGGGCCTGCTGGTGTCGACCGGCCAGATTCCGAAGAGCGAAGGCCACGCGGCGGTCACCACGCTCGTCTCCAATCTGAAGAAGGACCCGAACTTCGAGCAGACCTCGCTCGATCAGGCCAAGCCCGGTGACGTCGTCGCGTTCGAGTACACGCACAAGGACGGCACCAAGGGCCACCACGTCGTCGTGTTCTCGGGTCGCGATGAACAGGGTCGCCCGAAGTTCATCGGCTCGAACAACACCAACAAGGACGGCACGCAGAAGATCGGCGAGACCACGGGCGTGCCCGCGGGCTGGCGCGCGATGGCCGTGATGCACAACAAGAACGCGACGGGCTCGAGCACCACGCCGACCGCGCCCACGGGTCCGACCGCCCCGACTGGCCCGACCGGCCCCACGGGTCCGTCTGGCCCGAGCTCGAGCGGCACGGCTTCGAGCGTCGATGCCATCACCACCGACAACTCCACGTGGATGCGCAGCGGCACCAAGGGCGCGGGCGTGGAAGATCTCCAGAAGAAGCTGCAGGCGGCGGGCTTCGACCCGGGCCCCATCGACGGCTCGTTCGGTCCGAAGACGCAGGCCGCGGTTCGCGCGTACCAGCAGGCCAAGGGTCTGCACGTCGACGGCATCGTCGGCCCCGAGACGCGCGCGTCGCTGCTCGGTCAGCCGCTGCCCACGCCGCGCCCCTCGCAGCCGTCCGGTCCGTCTGGCCCGAGCGGTGGTCCGTCGGGTCCGAGCGGCGCTGATGGTCCGGTCGCTCCCACGCCGTCAGGCAACACCGACGCCGCGCGCAAGCTCGAGGCCGAAGCGCTCCAGAAGCACGGCCCTGAGTTCGTCGCCAAGGTGAAGGAGATGTCGACGCGCCTGGGCATCAAGCCCGAGTGGCTCCTGGCGGTGATGAAGAACGAGTCGAACATGAGCACCACCGCGAAGAACCCGAACGGTGGCGCGACGGGCCTCATTCAGTTCATGCCGGCGACGGCGCGCGGCCTCGGCACCACCACCGAAGCGCTGAGCAAGATGAGCGCGACCGAACAGCTCAAGTACGTCGAGAAGTACTTCCAGCCGTTCGCCGGGAAGATCAAGTCGGGCAGCGACCTCTACATGGCGACGTTCTGGCCGGCGGGCGTCGGCAAGCCTGACAGCTACAACATCGGCGGCGCCGAGGTGGCGCGCGTGAACAAGATCTTCGACCTCGACAAGAACGGTCAGATCACCGCCGGAGAGTTCCGCGAGTACTACCGCAAGCGCTTCCCCGAGCTGGCCTGATTACTCGCGCATCCCGACGCCGGACGCGCTCGACAGCGTGTCCACCAGGTTGAGGATCTGCGCGAAGTTCGACAACGAGTGGGTCGGCGTCACTTCCTTCTGACCCTGCTCGAAGACGTGCGCCGCGTGCCGGCGCGTGATGGCGGGGCTCGACACGATGTCGAGTCGCTCGCGGTATTCGAGGCTCACGTAGGTGCCGTATTCCGCCCACGCGTCGTGACAGCCGACCGCTTGCGCCACCGCCACGTCCTTCTTCACCGAGTCACCGACCACCAGCACTTCGCTGGGCTGCAACCCGTACGTGGTGAGGATCTTCTTCAGGCCGAGCGGGTTCGGCTTTTCGTGATCGCGCGGCAGCTCGACCGCCGGGCACGCGGCGTCGTAGGCGCCTTTTTCTTCACGCTGCAGAATGTCGGGAGCGACCAGCTTCGACCCGTCGGGCCCCTCGGGGAACGCGAAGCCCGGCATCGTGTACATGGCGGTCAGCCACTGATCCAACTTCATCAACTTCACGCGCTGCTGCGCCGGGTTTCGCGGCGCGTCGGTGAGCGCCACCACCAGCACGCGTCGCTGCTTCAACGCCTCGAGCGTGTCGACCACGCCCTTGTACGGCTTCAAGTACTTGCGGCGCGCTTCACCGAAGGCCATGCGCGCGGGCTCGATGACCAGCTTGTCGAAGCTGCCGAACTCGGGGAACTCCTTGAAGAGCGAGCTTTCCTGCAGCGCGAACGGGTACTCGTTGCTCTCGTAGCGCGTGTAGACCTCTTTCAAGCTCTGCACGACCTTGATGCGGGGAAAGCCGGTCTCGCGCATCACCGCTTCGACGAGCGCCTCGACCGCGGGAACGATGTAGTCGATCCACGAGTACAGCGTGTTGTCCATGTCGGTGACGACGAGGCGGATGGCCATGCTTCGCCGAATATCACCGCTCCAGTGTCGGTGTGGCATCGTGCGGGGCCCCACGTATGTGGCAACTGATCATCAACGGGCCGGGCTACTTCGACACCGCGTACGACCTGCCAGAGGGCGTCACGCAGGTCGGTCGCGCCGATGAGAACGACATCGTCCTCTCGGGCGATCTCGTGTCGCGCAAGCACTGCCGCATCCACGTGAAGGACGGCGGCGTGGTGTTCGAAGATCTCGGCAGCCGCAACGGCACCAAGCTCAACGCCGAGAAGGTCGTCGGCTCGGTCGACCTGAATGCCGGAGACGTGGTCGGCATCGGTGACAACGCGCTCGCCCTCAAGCGGCTGCGCAACGCCGAAGCGCTCGACACCGAGATGGTCGACACGGCCGCCGGTGGCCGCGTGAAGCGCTTTGGCCGCGGAGTCGACATCGCCGAAGCGGTGATGATGGCGCGCGACATCAAGGACAGCGCCAGCGTGCTGCGCGCGCTCGACAACTTCGCGCCGTTCGATTCGGCGCCGCCTCCGGTCGCTGACGACGCCGACGACTCGAAGGCGCGCGCGTCGGACACCGACGAGACCGAAGGCAGCAACACCGGTGAGAACCCCATCGAGGAGAGCGCCAACCGCGTCGCGGTGCAGTCGCTGGTGCTGCTGTACCGGGTCGCCGAGTGCCTCGCGCGCGCGCCGACGCTGCAGGCGTTCCTCGACGAGACGTGCGACCTGGTCATGAAGCGCGTGAAGGCCACCACCGGCGTGGTGCTGCTCAAGCACGACTCCGGCGTGATGGTGCCCGCGGCGGTGCGCCACGAGCAGAAGCTGGCGCGCGGTGAGGTGCCGGTGTCCGACGCGATTCTCGACGCGGCGCTCAAGAAGGGTCAGGCCATCGCGGTCGCCAACGTGCACGACGACAAGCGCTTCGCGGCGCGCGAATCGGTCGTGCTGTACGGCATCGATCAAGTGCTCTGCATTCCCATCGGCACGCGGTCACCGTTCGCCGGAGTGCTGTACTTGAACCGCACGCGCGCCGACGCCGAGCCGGTGGAAGCGCTCCTCGACGTGTGCACTGCCATCACGCAGCTGCTCGAGACCGGCATGCAGAAGTTCCAGAGCCAGCCGGCGGCCGGCAAGAGCGACAAGCTCAAGTCTGCGTTCGAGCGGCTGTACGCGCCCGACATCGCCGAGAAGCGCACCAGCGAATCGCGCGCGGCGGGCAAGGTGAGCCAGGTGTCGGAAGTCGCGGCCACCGTGCTGCACGCCGAGCTGCACGGCCTCTCGGCGATGGCGTCGAAGTTCCCCGCAGACAAGCTCGCCGAGCTGCTCGCCGAATGGCAGCGCATCTCGACGCAGCTGGCGATGAGCTTCGAGGGCGCGATCGATCTCGTCAGCGGCGACTCGTTCCGCGCGGTGTTCGGTTTCCCCACGGCAAAGGGCGATGACGCGATTCGCGCGGTGCGCGCGGCGATGGCCATCAAGGGCGAGTGGGAAAAGGTGATGCTGCGCAAGGCGACGAAGGAGAAGGAGCGCATTCCGTTGCGCGTCGGCCTCACCACCGGTCGCGTCGTCGCGGGAGCGGTCGGCACCGAAAATCGCGTCGACCCCGTGCTGCTCGGAGAGCCGGTGACGCTGACGCAGTGGCTCGCCGCCGCGGCCGAACCGAATCAGGTGCTCATCACCGGCAAGACGCTCGCGCACGTCGGCGCGCGCTTCGACGTGACTCCGCTCGGCGAACGCCCGCTGGGGCCGCAGAAGGTGAAGACCGCGCTCTTCGAAGTGCTCGACGAAGATTCCGACAGCGGCACGTTGTCTGGAATTCGGTGAAGTCGGCGCGTAGATCGCGCGCCATGACCACCATCGCCATCGGCAACCAGCTCCCCGACGCCACCCTCTACGAGTCCACCGAGTTCGGTGAGGCCTGCCCGCTCTCACCGAAGAAGGTGCAGGTCTCCGAAGCCACGAAGGGAAAGAAGGTCGTCATCTTCGGGTTGCCCGGCGCGTACACGCCGACGTGCTCCGCGAAGCACGTGCCCGGCTACGTCGAGAATCTCGGAGCGCTGAAGGCGAAGGGCGTCGACGAGGTGTGGTGCGTGTCGGTGAACGACGGCTACGTGATGGCCGCGTGGGGCAAGGAGCTCGGCGCGTTCGGCAAGGTGCGCATGCTGGGTGACGGCTCGGCCGACTTCGCGAAGAAGCTCGGGCTCGACAACGACCTCACCAGCGCCGGCATGGGCATGCGCAGCAAGCGCTTCTCGCTGCTCGTCGACAACGGCGTGGTGAAGCAGGTCAACGTCGAGCAGCCCGGCAAGTTCGAGGTCAGCAACGCCGAGACGATGTTGAAGCAGGTCTGAACTACCAGTCGAAGTCGGCGGCCGACGGGTAGTACTTCACGCACGTCGCACGCAGGGCGCGCAGGTTCGCGCCCGGCGTCGCGCGGTATTCATTGAGCATCTGCCGAACCTTCTCGTTGTCGTTTCGCGCGCACGCGACCTCGAGCAGCACTTCGATGATCTGCCGCTTGCCGGCGGGCGAATTGAACTGAATCCGCAGCGCGGCGCGGGTGTCCCAGATCGCTTCCCACTGCTTGCTCTTCATCTGCGCGCGCACGCGGTTGAGCGCTTCCTGCTCGGCCGGCGGCAGCGGCGCTTCGACGCGCGTCGTCTTCACTCCGGCGTCGATGAGCTCGGGCACGCCGGCGTCTTCCGCCGCGCCGGCATCCACGACCACGGGAGCGACGACCGGAGCAACCGCGCCTGCGTCGACGATCTCCGTGCCTGCATCCCGGACCAGATTCCCATCGGTGGTCAGCGTCCACCCGGCGTCGACCATCTGGGCGCGGTACGCGGCGCGCTCGGCCCAGTTGTCCATGCGCACCTTGGTCAGCACTCCGGCGAGCACCAGCACGGTGACGATGGTGATGATCACGAAGCGGCGCCCCGAAATCGTCGGCGCATCGGCGGGGTGACGTGGCGACGGCGCTGGCGTTCCCGGAGCAGCCGGCGTCGCCATCAACCTCGGGCTCGACGACGGCGCGCGCGTCTCGCCCGAGATCATCGACGAGGTGACGGGCATGCCCGGCGTGAAGACTCCGCTCGATTCGTCGCTCACGTCGGCGAGCGCCTTGCCGGTGAGCTCGAGCACGAACGCTTCGATCGACGGTGTGCGGCGCGTGCGGTCTTTGTCGAGCGCGTGCTCCACCGCGGCCACCATGGCCTGCGGCAGGTTGGGGTCGACGCTCACCAGCGGCGCGTGCTTCTCGTACGCGATGCGGAACACGACCTTGGCGATGGAATCGGCGGCGAACGGCGCCTTGCCGCACATCAGCTCGTAGGTGATGGAACCGAGCGAGAAGAGATCGCTCTGCGCGCTGACTTCCGAGTTGTGGCCGAGCGCCTGCTCGGGCGACATGTAGAGCGGAGTGCCGATCAACACCGCTTCGGTCGTCTTGACGGTGTTGGAGTCGGACAGCTTGCTGATGCCGAAGTCGAGCACCTTCACCGAATCGCCGAGCGCGGTCGGCACGAGGAAGATGTTCTCGGGCTTCAAGTCGCGGTGCACCACGCCGGCCTTGTGCGCGGCCTGCAGCGCGGCGCCGACCTGCGACATCACGCTCATCACCAGCTCGGGTGCCATCGGCCGGCCAGCGGCGCGCGCGGCGAGGCTCTGCCCCTTCAGGTACTCCATGACCAGATACGGCTGGCCGGTGGGGAGCGTGTTGAAGTCGAGCACCTGCACGATGTTCGGGTGCTCGAGCCGCGCGGCGATTTCGGCTTCACGCTTGAACCGCGCGAGCGCCTCGGTCGGCAGCTCGCGATCGACATGGAGCACCTTGATGGCGACCAGCTTGCCGGCGAGCCGCTTGTGCTTCGCGAGCCACACCTCGCCCATGCCGCCTTTGCCGAGCTGGCGCTCGATCTCGTAGGTGTCGGCGATGGTGACGCCGGGCGCCAGGGGCGAGGCGGACATGGCTTCACCTTTAGGCGAACTCACGTTTCCTTTGCCGGACATTCGTCGCAGAGTCGTCGGTCATGATCTCCGCCACCGCTGCCGTGCTTGCCGTCGCGCTGTCGCAGGCTGCTCCCGCCAACCCCAACGCGAAGCCCGAACCGGTCGATGTCTCGGCCTACAAGGACAAGCTGATTCTGCTCACCGACGGCAAGAGCCACTACGTCGCGGTCGACTGGAGCGACAACAAGCACACCTTCGTGTCGGGCGACGGCAAGACGTTCAATCAGGTGCGCGTGCAGGGCGGCAGCCGCAACGGCGACGAGCGCTGGTCGGTCACGCTGTGGGACCCGCGCATGTGGGCCGGCGATGGTCAGCTCGCGGCGGTCGAGATGAAGAACCCCAACGCCAACGTCGACGGCGGCACCAAGCCGCGCGAGTACAACGTGTTCTGCGCGAAGAAGACCACCGCGCTGCAGCAGGTGCCCGAGGCCGACGCGAAGAAGCTGTTCGCGAGCGCGAGCTTCGTCGGCTTCCTCTTCACGCGCTTGCCCGAGAAGCTGCTGCGCGACGACAAGGGCACGTACTACCTGGTCGATCGCTTCCGCTCCGATGATCCGAACGATCGTCGCGACTTCCGCGTGTTCGCCGGGCCCAAGGGCGGCATGAAGCAGCTGCCGCTCAAGGACATCGTCGACGACTCGCAGGGCATGGTGCTCGCCACCAAGAACGGCAACCTGCGCCTCGTCACCAACACCGACGGCAAGTTCGAGGGCAAGTGGGTGCAGGGCGCGGCGAGCACTCCGCTCGTCGAGGTCGACCTCATGCGCTACGACACCGCGCGCATGATCTACAACGACCTCGGGCCGTACACCGGGCAGCGCCTCGGCACGCCCTGCGACGACTTCATGTGAGGTTGGGCACCGCCGACACGATCTGATGCAGCGTGCGGCTCAGCTGCTCGAGCGTGACCGGCTTGATGAGACAGTCGTTCATGCCCGCCTGACGGCATCGCGCGAGCTCTTCGGGCATCGCCGAGGCCGTCAGCGCGACGATGGGCACGAAGGCCATGTCGCCATCGAGCGAGCGAATCTTCTCCGTCGCCTCGAAGCCGTCCATCACCGGCATGTGGCAGTCCATCAACACCAGCGCGATCGACTCGCGGGAAACGATCTCGAGCGCTTCGGCTCCGTTGCGCGCGGAGCGCGTGGTGTAGCCAGCCTTCTCGACCAGCCCGCAGGCGACCTTCAGGTTGATGGGGTTGTCGTCGACCACCAGCACCGGGCGTGAGGTGAGCTGCGCCGCGAGCGCGGCCGGCGGGTCGGCTCGCACCAGCGCACCGATCGACGGCACGAGTGGAATGGTGAAGCGCATGGTGGTGCCCTTGCCGAGCTCACTCTGCGCGTCGAGCGTTCCGCCCATCAGCGTGACCAGTTCGCGTGAGAGCGCGAGCCCGAGGCCCGTGCCTCCGTAGCGACGCGTGGTGCCTGCCTCGGCCTGCGCGAACGCGGAGAACAAACGCGGCAGCGCTTCTTTCGAGATGCCGATGCCGGTGTCGCGCACCGTGAAGGTGACGCGCTCGTCGTCGAGGGTGAGGGTCAGCTCGACCGACCCGCGCTCGGTGAACTTGATGGCGTTCGAGAGCAGGTTGGTGAGCACCTGACGCAGCCGCATCGCGTCGCCGCGCACCGCGGGAGGCAGCCGCTGCAGCGTGAAGCTCAAGGTGAGCCCCTTGGCCTCGGCGACCGGCGCGTGCAGCGCCTCGAGATCGACCAGCAGCGTGCGCAGATCGAAGTCGACCGGGTCGAGCTCCATCTTTCCCGCTTCGACCTTCGACATGTCGAGCAGGTCGTTGAGCAGCACGACCAGGTTTCGACTGCTGCGCTGCAAGAGCTCCAGGTCTTCGCGCTGCTGCGAGTCGAGCTTCGAGCGGAGCAGCAAGTCGGTGAGCCCGATGACGCCGTTCATCGGCGTGCGTAGCTCGTGCGACACGTTGGCGAGGAACTGGCTCTTGCTCTGCGCGAGGCGAAACAGCTCGGCGTGCGTGCTGCGCCGCGTGCGCTCGAACAACGCGGCGAGCACCACGAAGGCGACCAGCAGGCCGACGCCGCGCACCAGCTGCATCAGGTCGCTCGGGTGGAGCCACGGCGTGATGATTCCCGTCTTGCGCGACACCTGCGCGAGCGCGGTGACGAGCAGGGAGACCACCAGCCAACCGAGGCCGGCGCGCAGGCCGATGCTGGTGATGGCCGTCGCGCACGCCACGCCGAACCAGGCGATGGAACCGGCGTACAGCGCGTCTTCACCGATCACCGCGACGCTGATGAGCGAGATCGAGGCGAACATCAGCACGTGCCCGGCGAGCGTGACCGTGGGACGCGTGCGCAACAACACGAAGACCGCGAGCGGAGCGGTGAGGAAGACCAGCCCCGGGAGCGCGATGAGGAAGTGGCCGGCGATCATCGACACGATGAGCTGCGAGCTCACGGCGAAGACGGCGAACGCCGCGCCGACTCCGAGAATCTGCGCTGAGCGGCGCGACTCCGGCGTCTTCGCGATTTCAGGGTGAAGCCACTGTTCCCACGTCGTCGCCACGCAGCGAACGACCTTACTTGAGACCGGCGCGCTGCTCGGAAATCACCCACAGCTTTGCTTCGAGTGTGGCGTCGTTGGCGTGCGGTGCGCAGCGGGCCTCGCGCGCGTCGCTGAAGTACTTGCCGCTCACCTTTTCCAGCTCAGGAGCCGTCGCGCAGAACACACTGGTGCGCGCGCCACTCTCGAGGCTCGCGCCGTCGACGCCGAAGCCGCTGCGCAGCAGCTTGGTGGTGATCACTCCGGGGTGGAGCGCGTTCGTCGTGATGTGCGTTTCTGTCAGCCGCCGTGCGAGTTCGTGGGTGAAGTGCACGTTGAGCAACTTGGAAAGCGAATAGGCCGAGTACCCTTCGTACCGTCGCTTTGAATCGAGATCGTCGAGGTCCACGCGTCCGCGGGAATGAGCCATCGAGGACACGTTGATCACCCGGGCAGCCGTTGCGGCCCGGAGCTGTGGCATGAGGAGTTCCGTGAGGAGGAAGGGCGCGAGGTGGTTGACCTGGAAGGTGGCTTCGAAGCCATCGACCGTCTCGTGGCGTTCCGTGAAGAAGGCTCCTGCGTTGTTCACCAGCACGTCGACCTGTGGCGCGACGTCGGCGATTTGCCTCGCCAGCGAACGCACCTCGGCCAGTCGGCTGAAATCGCCGTGTACGGGCACGAACGATCCACTCGGCAGTCGCTGCTTCAAGTTCTCTACGGCGGCGGTGGCCTTGGCGGCGGTGCGGGCGTGCACGACGAGCGTGTTGCCGCGGCGCGCGAGCTGGAGCGCGGTCTCGAGGCCGATGCCATCGCTGGCACCGGTGACGACATGGACGGGCGAAGTCATGGGAGCAGGTGTTAACAACACCTCGTCGCGATGCCGGAGAAGCTGATCTTCGCCCAGACGTTCGAGGGGCTCCTGCGCTCGCTGGCGGGCAAGCTGACGCCTGCGCTGGTGAGCGGCCTTCGCGCGCGCGGAGTTGACGTCGAAGCGGCGCTCCTCCCCTCGTACCCGATGGACACCTTCATCGAGGTCGTGAACTTCCTCGCCGCAGAGCTGCACCCTGCCGCCGAACCCGACGCGGGCGTGGCGCTGCTCGGGCGCGGCTTCATGGACGGCTTCGGCGAGACGATGATCGGCCGCGCGATGCTGGCCATGCTGCGCATCATCGGGCCGCACAACGCCTTGAAGCGCGTCACGCAGGAATTCCGCACCGGGAACAACTACTCCGAGACCCGCCTCGTGCAGCGCGGGCCCACCGCCTACGAGCTGTGGGTCAACGAGCTGCGCATGCCCGGTTGGTACGTCGGCATCATCACCCGCGGCCTCGAACTCTCGGGCGCTTCGGGGGTCGAAGTGGTGCTGCTTTCAAAGGACCCGATTGGCGGCACCTTTCGGGTGGCCTGGCAGGGGTAATTCCAGCAACCGCCTTGCGCGGATCACCGACAATCGTTGGTTGGTCCCACAAGTTTTTGGGTGTTGAATCGACCCACCTTTCACCGCATGAGCCAGGGGAACGCCAGCCAGCGACTGCGGCCTTTTCGGCCCACGCCTTTCGGTCGCTACATCTTGCTGATGCCGCTCTCGACGGGCGGCATGGGGGAGATCTTCCTCGCGCAGCTCCAGGGCTCGCACGGCTTCGACAAGCTGTGCGTCATCAAGAAGATTCTCCCGCACCTCGCGCAGGACCAGGACTTCGTCAGCCGCTTCATCGACGAGGCGCGCATCCTGGTGAAGTTGTCGCACGGCAGCATCGCGCAGGTGCTCGACATGGGCGTGCACGATGGCTCGCCGTACATCGCGCTCGAGTTCGTCGACGGAAAAGATCTGCGCCGCGTGGTGTCGCGCATGCGCGAGCGCAACCTGCCGCTGCCGCTCTCGTTCGTGTTGAGCGTGATGATCCGCGTGCTCGACGCGCTGGCGTACGCGCATCGCAAGCGCGGTGACGACGACGCTGACCTGAACCTCGTGCATCGCGACGTGAGCCCGCAGAACGTGCTCATCAGCTACGAGGGCGAGGTGAAGATCATCGACTTCGGGCTCGCGAAGTCGGCGATGTCGGTGTCGAAGACCAACCCCAGCATCGTGCTCGGGAAGTTCATGTACATGTCGCCCGAGCAGGCGCGCCACAAGCCGGTCGATCGCCGCACTGACTTGTACGCGGTGGGCCTCTGCCTGTGGGAGCTGGTGACGGGCAAGAACCCGTTCGAAGACGCTCCGTCGGGCGAGCTGATGGGGCTGGTGGCGAACCCGCAGATTCCTCCGCTCAACACCGTCGAGCCGCTGTGCCCGGCAGCGCTGTCGGACGCGGTGGCGCGTGTGCTGTCGGTCGACCCGGCGCAGCGTTTTCAAACCGCGGAAGAGCTGCGCGGCGCGCTGCAGATGATTCTGCAGAACATCGACCCCAGCGCCGGCGCCGAGACCACTTCGCGTTTCATGCGCGAGGCGTTCACCGCGGAGTTCACCGCCGAGCGCCGCATGCTCAACACCGTCAAGGAGCAGGCGCGCGCGCTGCAGCCTGACGACGAACCGGCGCCGCCTGATCAGCCCGAAGAAGAGACCGCGCAGAACATGCCGTCGCCGTTCTCGAGCCGGCCGACGATTCCCGCCATCACGATGGACGACGAGACGCCGGCCGCGCATCGCGTCGCCGCGTTGAACCCCGAGGCGCTCTCGTTCGCGCCGACTCCGAAGGCGGGCGGTTCGAACGGAGCGCCGTCGAGCAAGAAGAACCAGACCGTGCACGAGAAGGAGACGATGCCGGCGATTCTGGTGAAGCCCGACGCGCCGCCGCCTCCCGCGCCTGCGCCGCCGATGGCGTCGAGTCAGATTCGCGCGCGCGTGCTCGCCAAGTCGTTCGATCAAGAGTCGACCGAGGCCTCGACGCCCGCCATCGCCGAGCCTGTGCCGATGCCGTCGATCATGATCGATGGCCTGCCTTCGCAGACCAAGCCGAGCCGCGGTGAGGCGATGGCTGGCGCGAGCGCGACCGAGCTCGAAGTGCCGGCGCAGAACATCGGCGTGCCTCCGAGCCCGCCGCGCAAAGCGCCCGCTCCGCCGAAGGGAGGCACCGCGCAGCGCAAGGCGGTGAGCAAGAAGCCCGAGGCGTCGAAGAGTCAGAAGCTGCCGAAGCCGCCCGCGTCGCCCCCGCTGCCTCCACCGCAGCGCACCGACACGATGGTGATTCGCAACCCCATCTCCGACGTGCCGCCGCCGCATCTCGCGCCGAAGAAGAAGGGCGGCTCGATGTGGGCGTGGTTCGTGATTCCCATGCTCGCGATCGCCGGAGTCGGCAGCTACATCGCGTGGGACGTCTATTCCGAGAAGATGCATCAGCAGGAACAGGCCGACGGCGAAGCCGAGAGCCCGCAGGAAGATCAAGTCGACGTTCCTGCCGAGCCGAGCGAGGCCGCGGCGCCGACCAAGGTCGAGGCTGACGTCGAGCCGAAGGTCGAGAAGCCCGAAGTGAAGACGGTGCCGAAGACCGCGGTGAAGACGCCTCCGCCTCCGCCTGCAGCGAAGAAGGCCGCGGGCGGTTCGGCGGGTCAGCTGGCAATGCGCGCGCTGCAGGCCGACTTCGAGAAGCTGGTCGACGAAGACGTGCAGCGAAAGTTCCGCCTCAAGCTCAACGTGCTCGAGGGGCAGGTCGGCGACAAAGGCGAAGACCCCGCGTTCGTGAAGCAGGTCACCGGGCTGCACGAGCAGGTGAAGGCTGCGCTCGCGAAGCAATGAAGCTGCTCGAGCTGAACGGCGTCACGGCGAGCTACGCGCACGCGCGCTCGGTCTCGGTGCTGCAGTCGTTGAGTCTGTCCATCGCTCCGGGTGAAGCGTGGGTGGTGCTCGGCCCCAACGGCGCGGGCAAGTCGACGCTGGTGCGCGTGGCGATGGGGCTGTTGCCGGCAAGCGGCAGCGTGCAGGTGTGCGGGCTCGACCCGTGCGTGGCGGGTCCCCGGGCGGTGGCGCAGCAGGTCGCGTGGGTGCCGCAGACCGTCGACGACGAGACGGGCTTCACGGGGCTCGAGCTGGTGTTGATGGGGCGCGCTCCGCACCTCGGAGCGTGGGCCGTGCCGACCGTCGCCGACGAGCAGAAGGCGCTCGCGGTGATGAAGGAGCTGGAGATCGAACACCTCGCCTCGCGTCCGCTCGCTGAAGTGTCGGGTGGTGAGCGGCGTCGCGCGTGGTTCGCACGCGCGCTGGTGCAGGAGCCGAAGTTGCTCGTGCTCGATGAGCCCACCGCGTTCCTCGACATCAAGCACCAGCTCGAGTCGCTCGCGGCGGTGCGTCGGCGCGTGAAGAACGGACTGGGCGTGCTCGCGGTGTTGCACGACGTGAACCTCGCGCGGCAGCTGGCGACGCACGTGCTGTTGCTCAAGGGCGGCAAGGTCGCGGCGAGCGGGCCGGTCGGCGAGGTGCTGACGGCGGACCGGCTCTCGGCGCTGTACGACGTGACGATGCTCGAAGCAGGGTCGGTCTTCGTGCCGCGCGTGGAGGCGCCGTGAAGCGCTGGCCGCCGTGGGCGATCGCGCTCGTGGTGACGGTGAGCGTGCACGCAGTCATCGTCGGTTGGTTGGTGTGGCGTGACGCGCCGCCGCCCATCGCGCCGGTGACCGTGCAGCTGAAGGACGCGAAGGCGCTGACGCGCGTGGCGGTGCTCAATCGCGCGAAGTCGGCAGGCGCTCCGGCGCCGCAGCAAGCAGCGCCCACTGCCGCGCCGTCGGAGAAACCTCGCGCGGCGACGACGCCGGCCGCTCCGTCGTCGGCTGAGCCTTCGACGGCTTCAGCCGCGGTTCCGGAAGTGATGCTCCCGGCGGGAGACGACGGCGCGGGCGAGGGGCAGGGCGACGCGCCGGCTGCTCCTTCGAGCGCCGCTGAAGGAGACGGGAGCGCCGGCCAGGGCGGGGCGGCACCCGCTCCCGCGGCGCCGACGCCCGACTTCGATGCGCTGGTGCACGGCCGGCTCGTGAACGCCGCCGCGCAGTGCTACCCGGCGGCCGCGCGTCGCTTCAAGCAGCAGGGCACGGTCGAGCTCTCGTTCTGCGCCGACGCGAGCGGTGCGTTGAACCAGGGCTCGGTGAAGAAGAGCAGCGGCTCCGAGTTGCTCGACCGCGCCGCGACCGAGTGCGTGTTGGCGCGAGCGAGCCCGTTTCCGAGCGGTGCCGAGGGCCGCTGCTATTCGCTCCCGGTGCGCTTCGGCGGCCCGTGAGTCAGAGACGATTGAGCCCGTTGAGCGCGGCGATTTTGTAGCACTCGGCCAGCGTTGGATAATTGAAGACGTTGTCGCGGAAGAACGTGACCGAGCCCTGGTGCGCGAGCACGGCCTGGCCGATGTGAATCAGCTCCGTCGCGCCTTCGCCCAGAATGTGAATGCCGAGCAGCTGCAGCGTCTCGCGGTGGAAGAGCAGCTTCAGCATGCCGGTGTGGTCGCCCAGAATTTTTCCGCGCGCGGTCTCGGAATATTCGGCGCGGCCGATCTCGTAGGGCACGCAGTCTTGGTGAGCTCTTCTTCGGTCGCGCCGGCGAAGCTGATCTCGGGAATCGTGTAGATGCCGTACGGAAACGACTTCGGCATCGAGCTGCACTTCTCTCCGAGCGCGTGACAGGCGGCGAGCCGGCCCTGTTCCATCGACGTCGACGCGAGCGCGGGGAAGCCGATGACGTCGCCCACCGCGTACACGTGAGGGTGCGCGCGGGTCTGGTAGTGCTCGTTGACCTCGATGAGCCCGCTCGACGACATCGCGATGCCGAGCGCCTCGAGCCCGAGCCCTTCGACGTTCGACTGACGGCCCATGGCGCACAGCAGCTTCTCGCTGGGCAACATCTTGCCGCTCTTCAGGTGCGTCTCGACGCGACCGGAGCCGTTGACGAGTTTGATCTCCTTCAGCTCCTCGCCGAGGCGCAGCGTGATGTCGTGCGAGCGCATCTGGTACGCGAGCGCAGACGAGATCTCTCCGTCGAGAAAACGCAGCAGCGAGTTGCGGCGATCGACGAGCGTCACCTTGGTGCCGACCGCCGCGAAGATGCAGGCGTACTCGCAGCCGATGACGCCTCCGCCGAGCACGGTGAGTGAACGCGGCACGTTGTCGAGATCGAGGACAGAATCGGAATCGAGAATGCGCGAGTCGCTGGTGTCGACGCCGGCGATGCGCGCAGGGCGGGAACCGGTGGCGATGATGATGTGCGCCGCGCGGTAGTCGCACTTCATGCCGTCGCGGGTCTGCACGCGCAGGGTGTGAGCGTCGAGGAACGTCGCGTTGCCGCGCACCACGTCGACGCCGTTGCGATCGAGCTGACTCTGGATGACGTCGATCGCCTGGGTGACGACGTGCTCCTTGCGCTCCATCAGCGCGGTCATGGTGGTGTGCTTGCCGTTGATCAACTGACGGCGACGCAGCTGCGTGAGCGAGTGCACCGTCTCGCGCAGCGTCTTGCTCGGGAGCGTGCCGGTGCTGACGCACGAGCCGCCGACCTCGCGCTCGCGCTCGATGACCGCGACCTTCTTCTTCAGCTTCGCGGCTTGCAGCGCGGCCTTCTGGCCCGCAGGCCCGGCTCCGATGACGATCAGCTCGTAGGTCTCCATGGCTCCCCGCGACACACTGCTGACGCAGTGGTGGCGAGCGGGTGGAAGAGCAATGCGTGTGCCTCGTAGATCAGCCGCGAAATGACTCGCGTGCGGGAGGTACAGCGCGACCCTCCGGCACGAGTTAGAGGAGGGCATGGCGTGGCGTTCAGTACCTGAGGCGGGAACGCTGCTCGGCGTTCGCCTCGTGGCCGGCATGTACAGGCTCTTTGGACGAACCGCGGCGGGCGCGCTGCTGTGGTGCATCGCCTGGCACTTCGCGTTGTTCGGGCGCGTGCAGCGGGCGGCGTCGAAAGATTTTCTGAAACGAATTGGGCGGCCCGGGACTCTACGCGCCGTGCACAGCCACATCTGGAATTTCGCGCGGGTGGCGCTCGACCGGCTGCTGTTTCTGCTCGGTGACGTCGAAGGCCTGGTGGTCGAGCGCCATGGCCACGAGCACGTGATGCGGCTGGCGGAGTCGAAGAAGGGTGCGCTCCTGCTGGGCGCGCACCTCGGGAGCTTCGAGGCGATGCGCATGCTCGCCGCTTCGTACGACGTGCCGCTGCTGGTGATCGCCGACTTCGCCAATGCGCGCCGCGTGAACGCGCTGCTCGAGCAGCTCGCGGGGAACGTTCGCGTGCGGTTGCTCGAGCTCGACCCCGAAGACCCGCTCGGGCTGCTCAAGGTGAAGGAAGCGATCGACCGCGGTGAGCTGGTGGCGATGCTGGGAGATCGCCGCACCGACCGCGAAGGCCGCGATATTTCCGTGCCGTTTCTGGGCGGCACGGCGCGGTTTCCCATCGGCCCGTACGTGCTCGCGCACGTGTTGCAGTGCCCGGTGTATTTCGTGGCCGCGCTCTTCGAAGCGCCTGCTCGCTACGACGTGTTCTGCGTGCCGTTGTCGGAGCGCGTCGAGCTGCCTCGCAAGAACCGCCAGTCGCGGCTCGAGCTCGAAGTGGCGAACTATGCGCGCGTGCTCGAGGACTTCACGCGGCGCTCGCCGCTCAATTGGTTCAACTTCTTTCCCTTCTGGGTGGACTCGTGAACGAGCTGTCTTCCGCGAACGCCGAGGCGCGCTTTGCTGCGCAGCGGCTGGCCTTTGCTCCGTTGATGTTTCAGGCCTGCCGCGCGCTGCGCGAGTTCGGAATTCTCGAGCGGCTCTCACGCGCGCGGGAGCGTGGCCTGAGCGCGAAGGAAGCGGTCGAGACCACGGGCGTGACGCACTACGCGGCCGCGTTGCTGCTCGAGGCGGGCCTCGCCGCCGGCCTGTGTGCCTGCGAGAACCCGAGCGACGCCGAGCCGCGGTTCGTCATCACGCACATGGGCGTCTACTGGCTGCGTGACGAGCTCACGCGCGTGAACGCGGAGTTCAACCATCACGTCTGTTACGGCGGCGCAGCCCACCTGCGCGAGGCGTTGCTCGCTGGAAAGCCTGCGGGCCTGCCGAGCATCGACACCACCGGCGCGAAGACCGTCTACGAGGCGCTTCGAAGTCTGCCCGGCGACGTCAAGCGTGCGTGGTTCGAGTTCGACCACTTCTATTCCGACGGCGTGTTCGAGGCGTGTCTGCCGCGCGTGCTGACCAGCGGCACCCGGCACGTGGTCGACATCGGAGCGAACACCGGACGATTCGCGCGACTGGTGCTGGATAAATCTCCCGACGTCACGATGTCGCTGGTCGACTTGCCGGGGCAGCTGGCGGTCGCGAAGGACAACCTCGCGGCACACGTCGAGCGCATCACGCTGGTGGCGACGAACGTGCTCGACCCCACCGCGGCGTTGCCGGCGGGCGCCGACGTGTACTGGCTCTCGCAGTTTCTCGACTGCTTCTCAGAGAGCGAGATCGTCTCGATTCTGTCGCGGGTTCGCGCGGCGATGCGGCCCGACTCGCGCGTGTTCATTCTCGAGACCTTCTGGGACCAACAGCGTCACGACGCGGCGCGCTTCTGCGTGATCGGCACGTCGCTCTACTTCGCGTGCATCGCGAACGGGAACTCGCGCATGTACCACTCCGAGGTGATGCGCGGTCTCGCGCGGCAGGCCGGGCTCGGCGTGGTCGACGAGGTGAAGCACGTCGGGCTGTCGCATTCGCTGCTGGTGTGCGGCGCTCAGTAGACGTCGTATTTCTTCCGCAGCGCTTCGTGCTCCTCGGCGTTGCGTGACGGGTGCAGCTGCTTCTGCGCGTCGTGGAGGTAGTAGAGGAACTCGCTCTCGGTCGGTCGCAGCGCGGCTTCGATGCTCGCCTGCGTCGGCGCGCCGATGGGCGTGGGCGGCAGGCCCTTCTTGTGCCGCGTGTTGTACGGATCATCGCGGTCGCGCAGCTTCACCAGGAACGCGCTGCGATCATTCCATTCCGGCAGCTCGTAGCGGCTCGTCGCGTCGACACCCAGCGGGTAGCCGAGATCGATGCGCTTCCACAAAATGCCGGCGACGAGCGGCCGGTTCGACGGCGTCGGCTCTTCGCGCTCGAGCATCGACGCCATGGTGACGATCTCGTGCAGCGAGCGCTTGTAGCCCTTGAGCTCGTTCTGCAGCGGCGTGAACACGCGTGCGTTGAATTGATCGAGCTGCTTCTGCACCAGCTGGTGCGAGTCGATGCGGCCCTTCGGGAGCATGTACGTCTCGGGGTACAGGTAGCCCTCGAGCACGCCGTCGGGGAGCGTGAAGGGAACGGTGTACCCGACGCGCGACGACGCGGCCTTGATGTACGCGCCCGCTTCCGAGCGACCGGCCGCCACCAGCGCCGCGTCGACGTCACGAATGCGCCAGCCCTCGAGCACCGCGAACGGCTCGTCTTCGGCGAGCGGCGGCTTCTCGAGTGCCGCGGCGAGATCCATCGGCGAGAGCGCCTGCGAGAGCTTGAACTTGCCCGCCTTCAGCGAAACGCCGCCGCGCTTCCACACCACGTAACGCCACACGGTGTGACTCTCGATGAGCCCGTTCTTCTCGAGGAGCGTGCCGACGCCGCGCGCGGTCGCTCCTTTGGGAACTTCGAACTCGATTTCAGCGCTCCCGCTGCCGGGCGCGTTCGCCGCCGAATCGAGCTTCACGTAGTAGCCGCCCGCGCCGATGCCGACGAGCAGGAGCAACACCAGACCGACAATCGCCAGCCGTTTCATTGGCCGACGATCGTACGCATGAATGCCACATGTCGCCCTGCGAAATTGTGTTGGCCGTCATCGCGCATTGATTAGCGTCCCGCCTCGCCGACGCGCGCTGTCTCGCAATGGGGACGCGCTTTCGAACCGCCGTTCACGAACGCATCACAAGAGGGGACTCATGAAACGACTGGTCGTCATGGCTGTGTCTGCTGTCTCGCTGCTGATGATGGGCTGTCCTGATCCATCGATGACTGATGGCGGTGCCGGTGGAGGTGGCGCGACCGGCGGCGGAGGCACGACGGGTGGCGGCGGCGGGACGACGGGCGGAGGTGGCGGCACGACGGGCGGCGGCGGAGGCACGACGGGCGGCGGCGGTGGCACGACGGGCGGCGGCGGCGGTGACGACGGCGGCATGGGTGGAGGCGGCGGCACGACCGGCGGTGGCGGCGGTACGGGTGGAGGCAGCGCGGGGCCGTTGCTGCTGCGCGCGAGCCGCTCGACGCCGGTCGACATCACCACCGATGACACGACGGTCGTGATGGTGAACCAGGACAGCAACTCGCTCTCGATCTTCAGCGCCTTGCAGAAGACGCGCACCGCGTCGGTGAGCTTCGGCAATGACACGATGCCGGTCTCGGTCGTCATTCACCCCGACAAGGCCACGGCGTTCGTCGCGCTGCGCCGCACGGGTGAGCTGGCGAAGGTGACCGCCATCAACACCGTGACGCCGATGGCGTCGGCCACGCGCGCGACGGTCGGTGCGGAGCCGACGGGTGTGGCGCTCACTCCGACGGGCGCGACGGCAGTCGTCGCGAACTTCAACGAAGGCACGCTGAGCTTCGTCGACACGGCGACCATGACGGTGGTCGGCACGACGAACGTCGGCGGCAACCCGCGCGCGCTGGTGATCAGCAACGACAACGACGGCGATGACACCGACGAGAAGGTCTACGTCACGCAGTTCTACGGCGACGCGACGAGCGAGATGACGGACAACGGCCGCGTCGGCAAGGTGCAGGTGGTCGACGTCGGCACGCGCACCGTGACCGCGACGATTTCACTCAACCCCATCGCCGACACCGGCTTCAACAACGCGCTCCCCGACGGAGGCGCGGGCGTGAACGTCGGCTGCGGCATCAACCAGCTGTTCGGCATCGCGCTGAACAACGGCAAGGGCTACGTGACGAGCGTGTGCGCCGCGCCGCAGGGCCCGGTGTTCAAGTTCACCAACGTGTTCGCGGCCGTCTCGGTGTTCGACACCACCACCAACATGGAAGACACGGGCCTCGCGGGCACCGCGGCGCTCTCGAAGTTGGTCGCCGCGCAGGGCACGTCGACGTCGGCGCTCCTCGGCGTTCCCATCGCCATCGACTTCAAGCCCGGCACCAACGTCGCGTACGTGCTCTCGCAGGCCGCCGACATGCTGCAGCGCGTGCACTACACGGGCATGACGACCGGCCGCGGCCCCATCATCCTCGGGCCTGACCCGCTGTTCGCGCAGATGTCGACGCGCGGCACGGGTGGCATCAAGGTTCCGCTCGGCGTGGTCATCGGGCACACCGCCAACACTGCGTACATCGCGAACTGGGCGGAGCGCTCGCTGTCCATCGTGGACCTCGCAACGCAGACGTTCGACACGGACGTGAACTCCGCGGCGCTGCCGGCGGCGAACACGCCTGAGGCGCACGTGTTGGCGGGTTTGAAGTTCTTCTTCACCGGCACCGGCCGCTGGTCTGATCGCTCGGTGAACTCGTGCGGCTCGTGTCACCCCGACGGCCTGTCTGACCACATCACGTGGCAGTTCGCGGCGGGTCCGCGTCAGTCGACTCCGCTCGACGGCACGTACGCCAAGAACAACCCCAACGATCAGCGCGCGCTCAACTGGTCGGCCATCTTCGACGAGATGCACGACTTCGAGCTCAACACCCGCGGCACCGCGGGCGGCAAGGGCGCCATCACCACCGGCACTCCGCCCGCTGACGTGGCGTTCAACCTGACCAACGGCGTCTCGCTCGACGGCGGTCTCACCAACGTCACTCGCAACGACTTCCTCTCGGGCAGCACCAAGGCGGTGGTGGCGAACGCCGCGGCGGTCCGCGATTGGGACGACATCGACGAGTACGTGAAGACCGTGAAGCCGCTGAAGAAGCCGACCAACGGCGTGGCGGCAGACATCACGGCCGGTCGCACCATCTTCGAGACCAAGTAACTGCGCGTTCTGCCACGGTGGCGCCAAGTGGAGTAACTCGCGCGTCCCCTACGCTCCGTCGCCCGAGAAGAACGGCTCGCTGCCCGGCGCGAACAACCTGCCCGTCGCGTCGACCGGTCTGCGCACCGAGAACAAGTCGCAGACGTTGCCCGGTGGTCTGCAGGCGACGCAGAACACCGACACCGTGAAGATCGATCTCGAGCGCGGCGTGATGCTGGCCGACGGCGGCACGGGCAACGTCGGCCCGGAGCGCATCACGTGCGTGGTGCGCGCGGTCGGCACGTTCGATCGCCTCGCGAGCATCGAGCGCAAGGCCGACGGCACGCAGGCGCAGGGCATCAAGGGCTTCAACCCGCCGTCGCTGTTGTCGATGAACGCGGGCGCGCCCTTCTTCCACCACGGTGCGGCGCGTCGGTTGGAAGACGTGTTCACCTCGACCTGGTCGGCCCACTACCAGGCGGCCTCGGCGAACTTCCTCGTCAACGGCGGTACCACGGTGCCGGAGCAGACCGAGATTCGTCAGCTGGTCGCCTTCTTGCGCAGCATCGACGAGAGCACCACGCCGGTCGCGATTCCGGCAGCGCAGGACATCTGCGGCGGGTATTGAGTCGTCATGGCTTCGGGACTGGCGCTGTTGGCGCGAGCAGCACTGACGCGAAAACCGGCGCTGGTTCCCGAGGGCGCGAAGGTCGAGCGGCTGGAGACGCGTCTCCAGCTGCCGTCGTTGGGTTCACCGAAGCTCGACGCGTTTCGCCGCGTGACCGGGTGGCGCGCGTCGGAGCTTCCGCTGACGTGGCCGCACATTCTCGCGGCCGATGCCGTGCTCGAGCTGCTCACCGGTTCGCGCTTTCCGGTGAAGCTGCTCGGGCTGGTGCACGTGGCCAATCGCATCGAGCTGCATGCGCCGATTTCGGTCTCTGCGCGCGCTGAGCTGGTGGTGTTCCTCGAGGGGTTCAAGGACACCGAGCGCGGGCAGGAATTCGAGTTGCACACCGAGCTGCACGTCGACGGCGGCGTGCCGTGGCGTGAAGTGACGACGTTCCTCGCGCGCAAGAAGCGCAGCGGCGCGCGGACTGCGAAGGAAGGCTCGACCGAGCGCGCGACGCCCGAGCGCGTCGTCGACTTCGAAGCGCCGTCGGGCCTCGGCCGCGAATACGGAAAGCTCGCGGGCGACTTGAACCCCATTCACCTGAGTGACCTGAGCGCGAAGCTGTTCGGTTTTCCTCGCGCCATCGCGCACGGCATGTGGTCACTCGCGCGCATCGCCGCGGAGCTGAAGCTCGAGCCGCCGTGCGTGGTGGAATGTCAGTTCAAGCTGCCGGTGCTGCTGCCCTCGAAGCTGAAGCTCGAGCTGGCTGGCGAGTCGTTCACGTTGCTCGACGCGACGAGCGGAAAGCCGCACGTCGTCGGCACCTGCGTCTGAGCTGTCTCATTCGCTCGTTCGCCTCACGCGGTTGGGAACCGCGTGCTCTCGGCTGCGCCTCGACTGGCTCGCTCGCTGGTCAATCGAGCGTGAGCTTCTCGTCGACGTCGGCTTCGGTGAGCACGGGCTGCGGCAACGTGTCGAGCAGCGGCCGCAACACGTTCATCGCCGGCGGCACGAGCGGCTCCACTTCCTTGCCGAACTCCTGCACGTACACGTTCGTCACTTCGACGAGCCCGGGGTCCTTCGCGGGGAAGCTGCCCGCGGCCTGACCGGTCCACGCCTCGCGACCGTCGGCGCAGCGCGCGAGCTTTCCCTTCACGTCGATTTCGTAGCCGTCGCCCTTCGCGGTCACGGTCGGCTCGAGGAAGAGCACGCCTTCGATGGCGTCTTCGCCACCGCACACTTCGCTCAACTGCGGAGCCGCTTCGGGCACGAGCTCCTTCTTCACCAGGAAGTCGCGCTTCTGATTCACGTAGCGACGCGCGACGCGCGCCCACGCTTCGCCGGCCTTCTGGTTTCCGACCGGTGACGGCCGCACCACGATGGCGAGCCGCTTCACCTTGCCCGCGTCGTCCTGCTTCCAGTCGTCGCGAATGAACGACGCCTTCACGATGGAGCAGCCACCCAACAGCACGAGTGAAACGCACAGCGCGAGTCGCTTCGTCTTCATGACCGCCGCCTATCATGCAATGAGTCGCGTCCCATGCGTCTCCTCCTCGCAGCGCTGACGATGATGATGGTGGTGGGTTGCACCAGCAGCTCCACCGCGACGACGAACCCTCCTCCCGCCGCCGAACCGAAGGCCGACGCGGTCGCCGACGCCGGTGCGGTCGCCGCGGCGCCGAAGATCGTCGACGAAGACCCGTACCTCTGGCTCGAGAACATCGAGGGCGAGAAGCAGCTGGCGTGGGTGAAGGAGCGCAACGCCGTCTCGCAGAAAGAACTCGAAGGCGACCCGGGCTACGCGCCGCTGCTCGCGCGCCTGAAGAGCATCTACGACAGCAAGGAACGCATTCCCGCCGTCACGGTGATGGGCCCGTTCCTCTACAACTTCTGGAAGGACGAGACGCACCCGCGCGGTCTGTGGCGCCGCACCTCGCTCGCCGAGTTCAAGAAGCCCGCGCCGAAGTGGGAAGACGTGCTCGATCTCGACGCGCTCGGTGCCGCTGAGAAGCAGAGCTACGTGTGGAAGGGCGCCCACTGCTTCGCGCCGAAATACGAGCGCTGCCTGGTCGGCATCTCGGTCGGCGGCAGCGACGCGAAGGAAGTGCGTGAGTTCGACCTGGTGAAGAAGACGTGGGTCGCCGGCGGCTTCGTGTTGCCCGCGGCGAAGTCTGACTACGCGTGGCGCACGCTCGACTCGATCCTCGTCGGCACCGACTTCGGCCCCGGCACGCTCACCAGCGCGGGCTACCCGCGACAGGTGAAGGAATGGAAGCGCGGCACCAAGCTGGCCGACGCGAAGCTGATCATGGAAGGAGAGGCCACCGACGTCGCCGTCGGCGCCGCGCACGAGTTCGATCACGGCAAGGCGCGCGATTGGATCTACCGGAGCAAGACGTTCTTCAGCGACGAGACCTGGCTCCTCGAGGGCGAGACGCTGATCAAGATCGACAAGCCCGACGACGCTTCGGTCAGCGCGTGGAACGATCAGGCGCTGATCACCCTGCGCTCCGATTGGGTCATCAACGAGAACATCTACAAGGCGGGCTCGCTGCTCTCGACGTCGATGCAGAGCCTCAAGACCGGCAAGCGCGACTTCACGGTGCTCTACGCGCCGCAGCCCAACTCGTCGCTCGACGGCTTCCAGGGCACGAAGAGCGCGCTGTTCATCAAGACGCTGGTCGACGTGAAGACCACCTACTCGGTCGCCACGCTCGGCAAGAAGGGCTGGGAACAGAAGCCGTTCGACGTGCAGGGCATCGGCGCCATCGACGTGCTCCCGTGGGACCAGAACACCAACGACGACTACTTCCTCTGGCAGGAAGGCTTCACCGCACCGTCGACGCTCTCGCTCGCCACGCTCGGCAAGCCGAAGCGCGACGTGTTGAAGACGATGCCGGCGTTCTTCAAGGCCGACGGGCTCGAGGTCACGCAGCACTTCGCGACCAGCAAAGACGGCACGAAGGTTCCGTACTTCCAGGTCTCGAAGAAGGACCTCGTGCTCGACGGCAGCGCGCCCACGTTGCTCGAGGGCTACGGCGGCTTCGAGGTGTCGCTCACGCCGTACTACGACGCGACCACCGGAGCAGCGTGGCTCGAGCGCGGCGGCGTCTTCGTGCTCGCCAACATTCGCGGCGGCGGTGAGTACGGCCCGTCGTGGCACCAGGCGGCGCTCGTGAAGAACCGTCAGAAGGCCTACGACGACTTCGCGGCCATCGCGGAAGACCTCGTCGCGCGCAAGGTGACGTCGGCGCCGAAGCTGGGAATTCTCGGCGGCAGCAACGGTGGCCTGTTGATGGGCGTGATGCTCACCCAGCGCCCCGAGTTGTTCGGAGCGATCGTCTGCCTCGTGCCGCTGCTCGACATGAAGCGGTACCACCTGCTGCTCGCCGGCGCGTCGTGGATGGAGGAGTACGGCGACCCGGGCAAGCCCGACGAGTGGCTCGCGATGAAGCTCTACTCGCCGTACCAGAACGTGAAGAAGGGCACGAAGTACCCGCGCACGCTGTTCGCCACTTCGACGCGCGATGACCGTGTGCACCCGGGCCACGCGCGCAAGATGGTCGCGCGGCTGCTCGAGAACGGCACCGACTTGCTCTACTTCGAGAACACCGAAGGCGGTCACGCCGGAGCTGCCGACGCCGCTCAGCGCGCGCGCTTGAACGCGATGGCCTTCACCTTCCTCGCGAAGCAGCTCGGCCTGAAGTGAGGGGACTCTCGCCGCGGTTGCTGACGCGGCTCCTCGCGGTGGCGGGCGTGGTCGCCACCTCGCCCGCGCTCGCCGAATCGGGTTCCGGTCACGGAGACCCGGCCGCGCCGGTCATTCTCGCGCTGGCGGTGATTCTGGTGGCCGCCAAGGTCGGCGGTGATTTCGCCACGCGCATCAAGCAGCCCGCGGTGCTCGGCGAATTGCTGGTCGGCGTGGTGCTGGGGAACCTGTCGTTGGTCGGGCTCACGTGGTTCGAGCCGATGGCGACCAACGCGTTCCTCGACATGTTCGCGCGCGTGGGCGTCATCATCTTGCTCTTCGAGGTCGGCCTCGAGAGCACCGTGAAGCAGATGCTGCAGGTCGGCGGCTCGGCGTTGCTGGTGGCGACGCTCGGGGTGCTGACTCCGTTCGCCCTCGGCTACTTCGTGACGCGCGCGGTGTTGCCCGACGCGAGCCCGTACGTCGCGCTGTTCATCGGAGCGACGCTCACCGCGACCAGCGTGGGCATCACCGCGCGGGTGTTGAAGGATCTCGGCAAGAGTCAGACGGCGGAAGCGCGCGTCATTCTCGGCGCGGCGGTCATCGACGACGTGATGGGCCTCGTCATTCTCGCGGTCGTCACCGGCGTCATCGGAGCGGCAGATCGCGGCGCGCAGCTCGCGGTGGGCGACGTGGTGCTGACGCTGCTCAAGGCGATCGGCTTCCTGGTCGGCGCGTTGGTGCTCGGGCTGTGGCTCTCTCCGCGGCTGTTCAAGGTCGCCTCGCGGCTGCGGGCGACGATGGTGTTGCTCGCGTTCGGTCTGGGCTTCTGCTTCGCGCTCGCGTGGCTGGCCGACTTCATCGGGCTCGCGCCGATCGTCGGAGCGTTCGCCGCCGGTCTCATTCTCGAAGACGTCACCTACCAGGACCTGAAGGACAAGGAGCAGCACACGCTCGAGGAATTGGTCGAGCCCATCTCGTATTTCCTCGTGCCGGTGTTCTTCGTGCTGATGGGCATGCGCACCGACCTGAAGTCGTTCGCGCAGCCCGGCGTGCTCACGCTGGCCGCGGTGCTGTGCGTGGTGGCGGTGGTGGGCAAGCTCATCTCAGGCGTGGGCGCGCGCGGCGGAGTCGATCGCCTGAGCGTCGGCATCGGCATGATTCCGCGCGGAGAGGTCGGCCTCATCTTCGCCAGCATCGGCAGTCAGCTCACCATCGGCGGCGCGAAGGTCGTCGACGAGAAGGTCTTCAGCGCGGTGGTGGTGATGGTGATCGTCACCACGATGATCACTCCACCGGTGCTCAAGTGGTCGCTCGCACGCGGAACCACAGCTCCAGCTCCACCCGACCGTCGCGAGGGAAGCCCGTGACGTAGTGGTCGAGCGGCTCGTAGTCCTCCGGGACGTACGCGCTCTGAGGGAACCAGCACGAGTAGATGCTGCGATGCGCGTCACCGACCTGCAGCGCCGGGCCTTCCCACGAAAAGACGGCGTAGCGACCCGCGAGCATCGTGGTGTGGAAGAGCGGGTCGGGCAGTGAGGTCTCGGCGAGGCACGGCAAGCACGCGTCGTAGCGAATGAGCGACGCGGCGGTGAGATGCGGGCTGTCACGCGGCGCGCCCCACGCATCGGCGCCATCGCTCCACAAACCGAGTTGCTTCGAGAGCGCCAGCATTCGAGTCCACGTTTCGGCGACGGCTTCGAGGTCGTAGCCGTCGGGACACGAGAGTGCGGCGAGCGGGCGTTCGTCGATCGTCTCGAAGCGAACGCGCTCGTTCCATCGCCGCGCCTCGACGCTGCGGTCGCTGGCGGGCGCCAGGGTGTACAGCTCGCGCGGGTCGAAGTTCTTTCCGTAGCGCGCGGTGAGCTTGCCGAGCTCGGAGCCCGCGCTGCGAGCGGTGCGCGCGTCGGTCGGGCTGCAGCCGAAGTAGCCGGTGAAGGCCTTGGTGAAGTTCGAGCTCGACGAGTAGCCCGACGAGAGCGCGATGTCGGTGACGCTGCGCTCGGGCTCGTACGCGAGTCGCAGCGCAGCGAGTTCGAGTCGACGGCGGGTGATGAAGTGGCCGGGCGACTCCCCGACTTCGGCGTGAAAGACGCGGTGAAAGTGGAAGTCGCTCAGGTGCGCGGCGCGCGCGAGCTCATGCAGCGTGAGCGGCCGCTCGAGGTTCTCGGCGATGAAGCGGAGCGCTCGCTCGACGTGGCGACGGGCTGACACGGCGCGTGACGCTACAGCACCGGGGCGTCGAGCCGCTCGGCGAGGAAGCGCGCCTGAAGCTCGGCGTTCGGCTGTGCGTGTGGGCCGACGT
Source organism: Archangium sp. (assembly GCA_047600485.1). Lineage (GTDB taxonomy): Bacteria > Myxococcota > Myxococcia > Myxococcales > Myxococcaceae > Archangium_A. The sequence goes on along the minus strand of JASGKS010000001.1, from coordinate 5,610,596 downwards.
ACAGCTCGAAGTGACGACACGGGAAGACGTGCAGCTCGGCGTGCGGTGCGCGCTTCACCTGCTCGAGCGGCACGAGGTCGTCGTGCTCGGCGGCGACGATCAACGTCGGGCAGCGCACCTTGTGCAGCGAGTCCATCGGCTTGAAGTCGTCGAAGCGCGTGAGCATGCGCGCGCGAAAGCGGTTCTCCCAACCGCCACGCGGGTGCTTCGGCAACGCGCGCCAGAACTCAGTTCCCGGGTGCGCGATGGGGTCTCGCACGCTCGGGTTGTCTTCGCTTCGCGCGAAGGCGAACTCGTGCGGTCGACCGAGCGCGGGAATGTAGACCGGCCACGGCCCGACGGAGTCGAGCACCGCGGCGGCGACGAAGCGGATCATCGACCAGCCGCTCGGCTCCTGAGACGCCGGCGTCGCGAGGAACGGGCACTGCGCAACCACCGCACGAATCGCCGGGTCTTCACTCGCCGTCACCACCGACACGCCGCCCGAGAAGCTCGAGCCCCACAGCGCGATGCGCGAACCGTCGAGCTCAGGCTGCGCGCGAACCCACGCGAGCGCCGAGCGGTAGTCTTCGACCTGCAGGAACGGATCGACGTGGTGACGCGGGAAACCGCCCGAGCCTCCCAGCGTGCGGAAGTCGATCATCAACACCGCGAGCCCACGTTCTGCGAAGGCCCACGCGAACGGCTCGAGGAAGCCCTCTTTGGTGCCGGTGAGCCCGGGCGCCATGATCACCACCGGCGGCCGCTCGCGTCCCGGAGTGATGAGCCAGCCTTCGAGCTCCGTCCCGTCGCGCGCGGCAAAGCGAACGGTCTTCAGCGTGCCGGCGGCGCGCTTCTCTGGCGCGCGCTCGATCGCGGGCGTGAAGGCGAAGCGTGAGTGACGGCGCCACAGCACGAGCACCACGACGAGCAGAACGAGGAAGAAGATCGCAAGCATGGCGAGAGATTGCTGCTCGCGCGAAGTGCGCGCTTCTCCCGGCTTGCGGTTCTTCGCTCGCTACACCGACGGCTCGGACCACTTCGTCGTCGCGCCGAGCGGAACCGAGAAGTGCAACGCCACCGACTCGAGCCCTTCGCGCACGTAGAAGCGGTGCGCCTCTTTTCGATTCGTGCCGGAGTCGAGCTCCAGGTACGCGCAGCCCAGCGCCGCGGCGTGCTGCTTCAAGAAGGCGAGCAGCGCGCGGCCGGTGCCCTTCGAGCGATGCGCGGCGGCGGTGACGAGATCATCGACGTAGAGAATCTTGCCGGTGGCGAACATCTCCATCGGGCGAAAGCCGGCGACGCTCAGCACGTGATCGCCTTCCCACGCGGCGGCGAGCTGAAAGCCCTGACGCGCCATGCGGTGGAGATCGTCGAGGAACGTCTCGCGCGCGATCGACGGCCGCAGTTCCTTCAGCGCGTCGAAGCACGCCAGACGCTCCGCATCGGTGGTCACGAGATCGACTCGCATCAGTCGCACATTCCCTTCCGGTACGCGCCGCGGCCGGTCTTCTGCTTGAGCCGCTTCTTCACGACGGTGAACGTCTCGTCCATGTCGGTCTCGTCGGGCGCGGTGCAGCCCGCTTCCATGCACGTGTACGAGACCGTGGTGCTCTCGCTCGTCGCGTCCCAGCCGTGGAGATCAGCGCCGCGCGGGCAGTCGGCGTCCGACACCGCCTTGAAGTCGATGATCTCGCCGTTCGCGTCGAGGAGGCTGACCAGAATCTTCCAGCTCCCGTACGGGCCGGTGAGGCCGATGCTGGTGACCTGGCCGTTCACCTTCGTCTCGGCCTTCCACTGCGCATTCAGCTTCGGGCAGTTGCGCTCGGTGATCTGCACGGGCCGCGCGTAGACCTGCGGCTGCATCGCCTTGAGCGCCGAGAGCGGCACCACCGATTCGTCAGCGCCACACACCCCGAGCAGCACCACGTGGAAGCCGGGCTTCAGCCCCGCGACTGACTTGCTCTCGACGATCTTCGGGTAGCCCGCACTGAACTCGAGCAGCTGGCTGACTTGCGGCGTCTCGCGGAAGTTCTTTAACGCGGCCGCGGCGTCGTCGGGTGTCGCGCCACCGCCCCAGATGAGCGCGCGGGTGCTGACCTCCGCGTGAGCCGCTGCCGAGAGCAACACCAGGGTGCACGCGAGCGTTCGCATGCACCGCTTTCTAGAACGTCTTCAGCTCTTCCCGGACATGAAGACGAACGGCAGCGACACCGGCGCGTCGTCCTCGGGCTGGAAGGGCAACACCCACGACCGCATCATGCTGCTGATGCAGACCTGCACCGCGGGGCTGTGCAGTGTGTCGTCTTCGAAGCTCACCTTGTCGACGCGGCCGCGCGGCGTGATGTCGAACCGAATCACCATGCGACCGGCGAGCGACGGCTGACGCTTCAACTCACGCTCGTAGCAGCTCTGCACGGCGGACTTGCGCGCGCGCAGCCACCGCCCGAGTTCTTCTTCGGGGACCTCCGGACCGCTCTTCACCGGGCCGGTGTCGACCGTGCCCTCACCCTTGTCGTTGCCCGGAACCTTCGAGGGCCCGCGCTCGGAGAGCTTCACTTCCTTCACGCCGTCGGTGCCGGGCAGCTCGATGGTGCTCGTCTCTCCGCTCTCGTTGCCGCGCCGCTTGCTGCGCATGGCGTCGTCCATGTCGGCGACCTTGATGCCGCCCGCGTCGCGCATCGCGTCGGCGACGTCGCCGATGGTGGAGTCCTTCAAGATGTCTCCAAACGCGCTGTCTTTGTCGCCCGCACCCTTCGAGCCGATGATGCCCGCCAGGCCGAGCTTGCGCGGGTCGACTGCGGGGCGCTGCGGCGTGGTGCGCTGGGGCCGCTTCGCGACCTCGCTCGGCGTCTTCGGCGTTTCGTTCTTCTCAGGAGTCGCAGTCGCCTCGGGCACGGGCGTCTCCTTCTTCTTCGGCAGCGGCATGATGACCGCGGCGAAGCGATCGGTCTCGAGCTCTTCGAGCGAGAGGTCGCGTTCCTCGGGCACGGGCTGCGCACTGATCCACCCCACGCCGGCGAAGTGCGCGGCGAGCGAGACGGCGAGCACGACGAGGAACGAGCGATCGATCTGCGCGACCAGCCCCTTCGCGCCCTTCGGCAGCGGAGCAGGCGCGGGCTTCGTACCCGGCGTCACGAACTGAAAGAGCAGCGACACTTCACCCACTGCGATGCGGCCGCGCGCGCGAGGACCGAGCTCGACGGTCGACGAGGTGAACTCGCTGAGCAATTTCTCCGCGCCGCCATCGAGCGACACCTTGCCGTCGGACTCGGACGTGAAGTGCAGCGTCACGCCCTGCCTGGTGTGCTCGAACACCTTCGCGCGCGTCGGCACGTCGGCCATCGGCACCAGGAACGTGCAGTCTGGCGCGGAGCCGACGGTGATGCTGCCTCGGGGCGGAAACGTGCGGTCTTCCACGATGCGGCCGCCCTGAATCAGCGCGACGCGGAGGTGCTGCGAGCGGTTCGACATGAGTGGCCAGACACCGAAGCCAGCCGAGGGTTCCGCCCAATCCAAACCAGGGGCTCAGCCGTATGCTCGCCGGCGCGCCATGACCCCACGCAACGTCCTGCTCCTCAAGGTGTTCGGGCCGATCTTGATCGCGGTCGGCGCCCTCGGGTTCCTCACGCCGCCTGAGCTCGCGCTGACCAGTGGGGCTGCTCCTTACAATGTGTTCCACCTCTGCTTCGGCGTGGTCGGCGTCGTCTGCGCGTTCAGCGGGAGCCTCACCGCATCGCGCGCGTTCAACCTCGGCTTCGGGCTCATCGACCTCTATCAAGCGCTCGCCAGCGCGCTGACGTTGTGGCCGCAGCAGCTCTTCTTGTGGAAGCGCGCCGACGACGTGCTGCACGTGGTCGTGGGGCTCTTGCTGGTTGCGTTCGCCGTCGCGCTCGATCGCCCACGGCCCGCCGCTGCATGATGCGCTGATGGCGCCTCGAATCAGGCTGACCGCTGCGCACGTCGTCGCCGAGCTGAAGCGACACGCGAAGCATCTCGAGAAGACCCCGTACCGCTTCGGCTCTCCGCATCACTCGCGCGCGGTGGTGAAGGAAGAAGGGCGTTTTCGCGTGCGCCTGCTCGAGCTGAAACGCGAGAAGGCCGACGCGTACTTGAAGGAGCACGGCATGTTCATGCCGGAGCACGCCGAGATGCTGAGTGAGCCCACCGGCCCCATCGAGCTCGACTTCGCGACGCTCGACGAGCTGATCAGCGCGCTCGAGAAGAGCAAGTATCAGTTCTGAAGAACCCGCCGACTTGCGCCCACAGGTGGCCTGCGCGAGGTTGGGTGGTGGATGCCCGGTCGGCTGCTTCTCCTCACCACTCTCCTCGTCTGGAGCGCGTGCAGCGCGCCGACGGCGAAGGAGTGCGACCCGGGCAAGACCTACAGCTGCTACTCCGGGCCCGCGGGCACTGACGGCATCGGCACCTGTCGCAAGGGCAGCGCGCTGTGCATGGCAGCCGGCAAGCTCGGCGCGTGCGAGGGCGAACAGGTGCCGCTCGCCGAGCTGTGTGACGGCGACGACAACGACTGCGATGGCCAGGTCGACGAAGACGTCACCAACGCGTGCGGTGGCTGCACGTCGCTCGACCACCAACCCGGAGATCCGTGCGAGCCGTGCGGCACGTGGTCGTGCACCGGCCGCGAAGTCGTCACCTGCAACGGCGGGCGCATCAACAACTGCGGTGCGTGCAACGCGCCCGACGTCACCGGCTTGAACGCGTCGTGTGCCGGCGCGAACGGTTGCGCGGGCACCACGGTGTGTCCCGATGCGGGCACGGTGGCCAGCTGCCTCGCGACGACGAAGAACAACTGCGGCGTGTGCGGCGCGGCGGCGGTGGGCGGCATCGGCGACGCGTGCACCACGGGGAGCTGCACCGGCATGTTGTCGTGCAACGGCGCGGGCACGGGCTCGGTGTGCACGGGCCCCGGTCGCAACAACTGCAACGCGTGCGGGCTCGCTGACGTGCCGAACCTCGGCATGCGCTGCACGCTCACCGGCGCGGGCTGCGGAATTCTGGGCTGCAACGCGACGGGCGACGCGAGCGAGTGCGTGGCGAGTCAGGTGGACCCCGATTCAGATGGAGTCGCCGACCCGTGTGACAACTGCCCGATGCTGGTGAACGCAGCGCAGACCGACACCGACTCCGATGGTTTCGGAGACGCGTGCGACACCTGCCCGATGGCGATGAACCCGGCGCAAACCGACACCGATCGCGATGGGCGCGGAGACGCGTGCGACAACTGTCCCGCCGTCGCGAACCCCACGCAGACCGACGCCGATTCCGACGGGCTCGGTGACGCGTGCGACACCGACGCGGACAACGACGGAGTGCCGAACGCGACCGACAACTGCGTGAACGTCGCCAACGCGAACCAGCTCGACAGCGACGGAGATCAGAAGGGCGACGCCTGCGACAACTGTCTCACCACGCAGAACGCCTCGCAGGCCGACGGTGACGCCGACGGCAAGGGCGACGCATGCGACAACTGCGCGACGTTGGCGAACCCGGCGCAGACCGACGGTGACGGCGATGGGAAGGGTGACGTCTGCGACAACTGCGTGGCGGTGACCAACACCGCGCAGACCAACGACGACGGAGACCCGTACGGCAACGCGTGCGACAACTGCCCGACCATCGCGGCGGCGAACCAGACTGACTTCGACGGCGACGGGAAGGGCGACGTCTGCGACGTGTTGATCAGCGAGCTCACCGCGGCTGGCCCCGGCGGAGCCGACGACGAGTTCCTCGAGATCTACAACCCGTCGACGCAGAGCGTGTCGCTCGCCGGCTGGGTGCTGCACTACCGCGCAGCCGCGAGCGCTTCGTGGAACGTGACGACCATTCTCCCCGCGGGCGCGAGCGTGCCGGCGCGCGGCTTCTACCTCGTGACCTCGCTCACCGGAGCGGCCGGCTACACGGGCACGGTGACGCCCGACTACGTCGCGCGCGGAGTGACGTCACCGATGGCGCCCAAGACGCTCTCGTGGGCCGCGGCCGGTGGGCACGTGCGGCTGGTGTTGCCGAGCACCTCGACCTCGGCCGCGAACTCCGACCCCGCGGTGAGTGATCTCGTCGGGTGGGGCACCGCGATGTTCGCCGATGGCACCGCGGCGCCGGTGGGCGCGTGGGCGTCGAACGGCACCGGGTCGATCGAGCGCAAGGCAAATGCGGCGTCGACCACGCAGAGCATGTCGATGGGCGATGCGGCGGCCGGCAATGGCTACGACACCAACGACAACGGTGCGAACTTCGTCACCCGCGCGGTGCGTGAGCCGCAGAACACGATGGCCACGCCCGAGCCGTGAGCGGTCACTGCGTGACGTAGATGCCGGCGACGCACATCTCGTCTTCGGTGCGCGCGCCCCAATTGCGAGTACGCGGCATCACCTGCGCGCCGTTGATGAACGGCTGATTGGCCTGGGTGTTGTCCCACGTGCACGACACCGACAGCTCGTCGCCCGGGTTGATGATGATCGGCTCGCTCAGCGTGTACGCGAGCTGCCAGTGGAAGTCCCAATGCGGAATGTCGACCGCGCAGGTCGTCGAGCCATCGGCGCGTTTGATCTTGAGGCTGGTCTTCTGCCCGAGCTGATGGAGGTGCATGGTCGTCGCGTAGAGCTTGAGCGGCCGGCCATCGACGAAGTTCTGGTTGATGAGCGACGAGAAGCGCGTGGCCTCGACGTCGAAGTGGTGCTCGACGTCTTTCTGGTTCGCGGGAATCGTCATCGTGTCGTTGGTGATCCAGTTGGGGTCACTCACCGCCATCACGCCGGCGAACTTCTTCACCTTGTCTTCGAGGCGCAGGTCGAGCGTCGAGACGTCGGGCGCTCCGGGCGCGTTGGTGAGGTTGTAGTGAACCTGAATGTAGATCTTCGCGCCGACCGGAACCTTGAGGCCGGTGTCGGGCGGGAAGTCGACGCCGCGATTTCCCGGGACGTACGTACCGATCCAGCTGCCTTCCATGCCGAGGGGAATGTCGTAGCACTCCCACCCGGGCCCGGCTTCGGCGTCGTCGCGCGCCTGCCACGTCGGCACCACCGTCGGGTTCAAGAAGAAGATGTCGGCGTGGTGCACCAGCTGCTTCTGACCCGGGCGCAGCTCGTAGCCGGTGATGTACTTGGGCACGTCGAACGGCCAGTCGATGAGGAAGCAGCGGTACTCGTCGGGGCGGTGCGTCGGCGTGAACGCTTCCTTCATCGGCAGCGAGAGATCGACGCGCGTGAGGCGATCAGGCCGGCCCGGCAGCTCGGCGAACTGCGTCGGATCACCCTCGAGCTCTCCTTCGCTCACCCACTTCTCGATGAGCGCCTTCTGATCAGGCAACAGCGCCGTCGTCGGCGAATACGACGCGCACGACATGTCGGCGGGGAAGGGCGGCATGCGGCCACCGCGAATCGCGTCGAGCGCGAGCGGCTCCACCGCTTTCCAGTCTTCGAGCGTCTTGAGCGTGAAAGGAGCGATGCCGCCCGGCTCGTGACACGTGCCGCACTTGCGCTGCACGAGCGGCTCGACGTCTTTGTGCCAGCTCACCGGCTGCGGCCCGGGCTGCTGCATCTGCTGACAACCCGCGAACGTGAATCCCAGAGCTGCTGCGAGTGACAGAGCGCGAGCCTTCATGCGGCGGAGGGTGTCGAAACCCGAGTCCGGAATCAAGACCAAGCGGTCATGTTTTGCCGCAGTGCGCCGTTACGACTTTTTCTGTTTCTGCGGGTTAGCGTGTCTGTCCCCTCGTTGGCCCCGTTCCCATTCGGAGGTCGCTTTGCGAAACCTGATCTCAATCTGCGCGCTGCTGTCGTTGGCGCCGCTGGCTGCCTGGGCGAAACCGCCCGCGCCCGGCGTCTTCTGCTCCACGTACCCCAACGCGCCAGCGTGCGTCGGAGGTCTGCCGGCGTGCACGTACTGCCACACCGCCGCGCCGCAGCGGAACGTGTTCGGCGCGGCGATCGAAAGCTGGTTGGCGCCTGGTGCTCCGCGCCCGTTGTCCGACGGTGACTTCGCGAGCGCGCTGCCGGCTGCACTCGCGGCGGTCGAGAGCATGGACACCGACGGCGACGCGGTGAACAACCTCACCGAGATTCAGCGCGGCACCTTCCCGTCGGACGCGCGCAGCTTCCCGAACGACATTCCGTGCGCGGGCAACAACAACCCGCAGTTCAAGGTCTGCCAGTACGACTTCCGCTACGTGTACAAGAAGATGCTCCTCGACTTCTGCGGAGCGTCGCCGACCTACGCGCAGGTGCAGCAGTTCATGGCGCTGGGCACCGACGAGCTGCGCCGCACGTTCCTCGATTCGGAGCTCGACCGGTGTCTGGGCACCGACTTCTGGCGCGGCAAGAACGGCATCTTGTGGCGGCTGGCGCACCCGAAGATTCGCCCCGTCGGATCGCTGAAGGCCGGCAACGAAGACCAGGGCCAGATTCCGCTCGCGGACTACTACGACGACTACAACATGTTCACGTGGGCGCACACCGACGACCACGACGTGCGCGACGTGTTGACCGCGACGTTCTACGTGGCGCGCTCGGGCACCAACCCCACCGTGTACACGCAGGTGCAGACGCTGCCGATTCAGGCCGTCGACGCGACGCACCGCGCGGGCAACATCACCACCGCGTGGACCCTGGTGTACTTCGTGATGTTCACCGCGTTGCCGCGCAACGCCGCGTCGCAGATGTACCGCGCGTACCTCGGCCTCGACATCGCGAAACAGGAAGGTCTGTACAGCGTCGCCAACGAGCCGCGTGACTACGACGTGAAGGGCGTGCAGCAGCAGGCGTGCGCGGCGTGCCACGCGACGCTCGACCCGCTCAGCTACCCGTTCCGCAACTTCAACGGCCTGAGCGGCGGGCAGAACCAGTTCGCGCGCTACGTGCCCAATCGCATCGAGACCTTCTTCAACAACCAGACGCCGACCATCAACCAGATCCCCGAGACGGGAGCGATCTTCGGCCAGCCGGTCACCTCGGTGCAGCAGTGGGCGCAGGTGGCGGCGAACTCCGATCAATTCCTCGTCGCGACCACCACCGACTACTGGAAGCTGCTCATGGGACACCCGCCGAAGCCCGAAGAGAACGCGGAGTTCGTCTCGATCTGGAAGGGCCTCAAGATGAGTCACAACTATCGGGTCAAGGGAATGCTCCACGACCTCATTCGCACGGAGGCCTACGGTGCGCCCTGATCTGAACTTCAAACAACTCGTCGTCTCGTTCGCGGCGGTGGCGTTGCTGGCCGGCTGCCCTGGAAACGTGAACCCCGGCGACGGAGGCAGCGGCGGCGGTGGCGGCACTGGCGGCGGCACCGGCGGCGGCGTGACGGGCGGCGGCACCGGTGGCGGCACGACTGGAGGCGGCACGGGCGGCGGCGGCGGCGGAGAAGTCGACGCGGGCTACACGCGCTCGGCGAAGGGCCAGGTTCGCTTCAAGGGCGACTTCCGCTTCACCATCGATCTCGCGGTCGGCCTCGGTCTGCAGCTCACCGACGTCTGCAACGAGCTGGGTCAGTACCCGTGCGTGTCGGTGCACACCGTCGCGCTGCAGGGCGTCGACCCGTACGGCAAGGGTTTGTTCGAGCCGCTGCCGGTCACCGGAGCGACCACTCCCGTCGTCGTCGAGCGCATGGTCACCGCGTCGTGCGTGAAGCGCGTCAGCCTCGATCTCGCCACGCCGGCGTCGGCAGTGGTGTTCAAGAACCTCGCGCTCACCAACGGCAAGTTGACCAACCCGACGGGCCCCGAGGTGCGGCTGGCCATCACCGAGTTGGCGCAGCGCGCGTGGCTGCGAAACCCGACCGAGAACGAGATCTCGCACTTGCTGCAGCTCAACACCGACATCGAGGCCACCGGCATCGCCGAGCCCGCGAAGGTGTGGATGCAGGCGGCGTGCTTCACCGCGTTCTCCGGCGAAGAGTCGGTCTTCTACTGAAAGGGCGAAACCACCATGTCTCTCAAGAAAACGGGTCGCCTGAATCGCCGTGAGATGTTGAAGGCGCTGGGAATGGCCGGAGCGGGCTCGACGATGTTGTCGCCCTTGCTCTCGGGCTGCCGCGGCGCGCTCGAGACGCCGGAGTCGGTCGAGAAGCACGGCTTCGATCGCAACCGCAGCGCGCTCGACGGAAAGCCGAAGTTCCTGGTCGTCATCTCCGCCGCGGGTGGCGCGAGCATCGTCGACAGCTTCCTCGCCGTTCGTCAGACCGAAGCCGGAGCGAACGCGCCGACCATCAACTGCTTCCCCGACGCGAACGTGCAGGCGGTGAACGGCTCGGCGTTCCGCGCGGTGCGGCACAGCTCGAGCTCGCTCGGTCAGATTCCGATTCCGGTCAACACCGACCAGCTTGCGTTCGTGAACACCTACAAGGACCAGATGCTGGTCGCGACGTCGGTGGGCACGTCGGTGAACCACGTCATCGCGCAGAAGCGCTCGCTCACCGGCAACGCCGCGTGGCGCGGTCGCACGCTGCAGGAAGTGGTGGCGCTGCAGTTCGGCCAGGGCTTCCCGATTCCGAACGTGAACATGGGCACCGCCGGCTACACCGAGCGCGGCACCGACGACACGTTGCCGGCGCAGTGCTTCGGTGAAGTGGTCGCCAACCCGTCGCTGTGGCCGCTCGGTCTCGACGGCACGCGCGGCATTCAAGGAGCGCCTCCGAAGAACGTGATGGATCTCGCCCGCGCTACGCGTGCGCGCATCGACTCGGAGTCGGTGTTCGGCGAGACGTTCCGCGACGCGGCGGCGATCAAGCGGTGGAACGAGCAGCGCGGCGTGGGTCAGCCGGCGCTCGAGGCGCGCGATCTGATCACCAACTTGAACGTGATCCCCGACATGCCTCCGTCGATCCCGCTGACGCAGTACGGGTTGGCGAGCTCACCTGACGGCGCGCGCGTGCGTCAGGTGTTCCCCGACTTCTTCACCGACCCGGTGCAGAGCCAGGCCGCGCTCGCGTTCCTGCTCTTCAAGTACCGCATCGCGGTGTCGGTGACGCTCGGCCCCGACTTCAACGTCGTCGTCGGTGGGCCGACGGGCATCGCGAATCCTCCGCTCGCGTTCGACTTCAGCCACAACGATCACCGCTCGGCGCAGGCGTACATGTGGGCTCGCATTCTGAGCACCATCGACAAGCTCATCGGGCTGCTCAAGAGCGAGCCGTTCGACATGACGACCGGCGAGACGATGTGGGACCGCACGATGATCTACGTCGCCACCGACTTCGGCCGCACGCGCACGCGTCAGGGCAGCGCGACGGTGTTCGGCACGGGGCACGATCTCAACAACGGCTTCCTGCTGATCAGCCCGATGGTGAAGGGCAACACGATTCTCGGCGGAGTCGACCCGAGCACTGCGCTCACGTACGGCTTCGATGCACGCACGGGCACGGCGATGCCCGGCAAGCTGACGTCGAACGAGCCGGACATCTACTCGGGCGTGCTCACCGCGATGGGTGCGGATCTCACGGGTTCTGGCCTGCCCGACGCGAGCGCGTTCAAGGCGTAGTTGGCCGAGAAACACAGCACTGGGGTGGGCAGTGGGGTCAGTTGGCTGGCCCCGTGCTCATCGCGTGCGTGCCTCACGAGCTTCGCGCCCGATTTCCTCGAGTGAGGGGGTCGGGCGTTTTTCGGCTAGCCGGCTAGCCGTTTCGAGACCGACCCCCCCTGCGGAAATTCGCTCGACGCTCGAGAGGCAAGCCGGCGATGAGCACGGCGCCCGGCAACAGCCCCACTGCTCACCCACGAATGCTGTTTTTACGGGTCGACGTGAACGGTGAAGCTCTTCGTGGTGGTGAGCGAGAGCGCGGTCGCCGTCGCGGACAGCGAGTAGTCACCAGCGTCGCCGGGAGTCGCGGTCAGCACGCCGACCGGCGGTGAGTTCGTCAACGTGAAGATCGCTCCGCCGTCCTTCGACCAGTTCGGGCTCGTGAGTCCGCACGCGCGCAGCGTGTAGCTGAACGACTCGCCCACGCGACCATCGGGGAGCATCGGAGTGAGGAACGCCGGCGTGAGGCAGACGCCGAGCGCGAGCACCTGAATCTGCGTGCGCCGCGTCGCGACCTGCGGCGTCGGCAGCGATGAGTCCGTCACCTCGAGCGTGAAGTTGAACGTTCCCGTTCCCGCGCTTCCCGTGATGGAGGTGCCGCTCAACGTCGCCCAGCCTGGCAGCCCTCCATCGGGGACTCGCCACGTGAACGGGCCGGTGCCTCCGGTGGCCTGCAGCGGCTCGTTGTAGCTGTCTCCCGCGATGGCGCCGTTCATCTGCGTCGGCGTCGCCACGCGCAGCAGTCGCCGCACGGTGAACGTGTAGTTGTTGGTGAGGCGGTTGGCCGGCACGTCGTCGTCACTCACGGTGAGCGAGAACGAGAACGAGCCCGCCTGCGGAGCGCTGGCCGTGAAGAAGTTGCCGGTGTTGCTGAGAGTGAAGCCAGGCACTCCGCCGTCCATCACGTAGTGGTAGTTGCCCACGCCGCCGCTGGGCGTGAACTGGAAGCCGTAGCTCGCGAGCTCGGTGGCGACGGGAAGCGGCGCGTTGCTCAGCGCAAGCACGTCACCAGCGTCTCCCGCGTCGGGTGTGCCGGAATCGACACCAGCGTCCTCAGTTCCCGCGTCCACGCCGGCGTCCATGTTTCCTGCGTCGGGAGTTCCCGCGTCGATGCCAGCGTCGACTCCCGCGTCGGTGCCCGCGTCAGTTCCAGCGTCTGTCGCCGGCGTGCACGTTTCCGCTTCGCAGGTCGGCACGCACACCGGCGACTCGTGCAGACAGGTGAAGCCCTCGGGGCAGCTGCGATCTTCTCCGCACGGTTCATAGCGAGAGAGATCGGCGTTGAAGCCGCAGCCCGCGAGCAACGACAGCACGCACACCCAGCGCAGGTTTCTCATGGGAGCTCCACCACCCAGAGAATGATGGCGCCGACCAGCAGCGTGCCTCCGATGGCGAACAGCACGTTGGCGGCGGTCGCTTGATCCTTCCCGCTGCGCAGCTGGCCATCGAGACACGTGGCGAGCGTTGCTCCAGTGATGCCCGTGCACGCGCCGTCGTTCATCGACAGCGTGCTGCCCAACGAAGACGACGACACGCCGAGGCCAACGCCGACTCCGACGCTCGCGAGACCGGCGGCGCCCGCGAGAATCGACGGCCACTTCGCTCCACTCGCTTTCGGCGGCGGCGCGTCTTCAGTGAGCCCCATCGCGATGAGCGCCGGCAATTCATCGGGGCTGCCCACCGCGCGCACCGAGTTCTTCGCGCGCGTGATGGTGAGCTCCAGCGTCGGCTCTCCACCCGCACCGAGCACCAGGCCTTCGATGAGCACGTCCACTCCGAACGACGCGAGCTGCTGCGCGTGACAGGCGGCGTCGCGACACGTCGCCAGACGATGGCCCTCGAGCGGCAACAACCGCATCACGGTGTCGTTGCGCGATTCGAGACACAGGCCGGGCGTGGCCTCGAGCGTCTCGCGTGTCTTCTGCTCGAGCGCGCGCGCGACCTTCGGCGTCGTCGCGACGGGCAGGAGCGGCACGAGCACCGCGCGCTGACACTGCGGAGCGGCCGCGAGCACCGCGATGACGAGCGAGGACAACATCACGGCGAGAGATCGGCCTCGGCAGCGGGAGCCACCGGCAGCTCACCACTGCTGGCCACGAAGCCGCCGTAGAAGCGCGCGCCGAACGGGCGCTCGAACAAATGTTGGCGGAAGCTGTCGTCGAGCGAGCCACCACGCGCGGCGACACCCTGGGCTTTCCACGCGAGCGCCGCGGCGTCGACCACGCGACCGGCAGGCCGCGGCTGAATGTTGGCTTCCTGCGTGCTGCTGCGCAGGAACAACTCGCGCTCGGGCGGGAGCAGCACGAGCAGCGGGCGATCAGCCTCCTTGTTGAAGTCGGCGAAGCGCACGCCGTGCGTGTCTTCGAGCCAGTGCCGGCCCTCGAGCTCTGACGGCAGCAACAGGAACGCGCCCTTGCTCTTGCTCTGCAGGTCGGCGAGCGGCGCGCGCGCGTCTCGCGCCGGAGCCTTCGCGAACATCGCCACCTTGCCGCGCGGGTCGGTCACGCGCTCGTTGGCCGCGGCGACGAACGCGCGCAGCTCGCTGTATTCCACGCGCCCATCGGAGTTCACGTCAGCAGCGCCGAGCAGCGCCGAGACGACCTCGTGCGAGAACACGCCGGCCTCGATGGCCGCCCACTCGTGGCTTTCCTGCTGGCTGCTGGTGGAGAGGATGACGCCCACGTCGGGGTACTTCGCGAGCGTGCGTTCTTCGAGGAATTGACTCACCACCGCCGCCTGCGACGGAGCCATCGGCACGCCGCCGCGCTGGTTCACGAAGAAATACGAGTCGCACGCATCGATGATGAGGTGCGTGGTCGACGCGTTGAGCGGCGCGAGGATCTGGTTGAACAGCTCGGTGCGCGTGAACGGCTCGCCGAGCAGCGAGATGGAGCCTTCACCTGCGGAGCCGCGCTTGCCGTGCCCGGTGAAGATGAAGAAGAAGACCGGCGTGTCACCGCGCGCGCGATCAGCCTTCATCTTCGCGTTGAGCTGTTTGAACGCGTCCATCAACTCGCGGCGTGTGGGAGGGCGGGTCTTGCTCGCCAGCCCGGGAAAACGAGCCTGCGTGTTGTCGTCGAGCACCGAGAGCAAGCGCACGTCGGTGGCCTGCGACTCGAGCACCGTGAAGTAGCGCGCACCGTCGTCGTCGGCGAACTTGAGATCAGCGACCTGCTCGTCGTTGCTCGCGTTGTTCGCGACGATCAACGCGTAGACGGGCGCGTTCGCAGCCAGCGTGAGTGAGAGGGCGAGGGGGAGCACGGCGAGACAGATATTACACGCAGGCTCGATCCAGCTTCGACCGTTGCAATCAAGACAGTGAAAATGGGGTAGGCATCCCTCGCGATGGCGTGGGACCAGGCCTTCCTCCAGCGGTTCCGTAGTGGCGAGGCGAACGCCATGGCCGAGGTGTATCGACAGCACGTGCCGAGTCTTTCTCGGCTTCTGCGGGCAGCCGCTTTCCGCGGTCCCCTGTTCTCGTCACTGCGCGCGGCCCACGAGCTCGACAACACGCTGCTCGAGGTCTTCGCGCGCGCCTTCGAGCCGCGCACGCGCGAGGCGTACGACGGCGTGCGGCCCTACGAAGCGTTCCTGATGGGCATCGCGCGCAACGTGCTCCTCGAGAACGCGCGCCGCCGTGAAGACGTGATGGGCGTCGAGCTGTCGGAAGTGGTCGACACCGCGCTCGCCGACGATCTCACCGACGTGCAGGCACTGCTGGAAGATCGCGAAGTCACCGCGCTGCTCGAGAAATTCCGCAGCGGGCTCACGCACGACGAGTCGCGCTTGTACGAGCTGCGTTTCGTCGAAGGCCTCTCTCAGGAGCAGGCCGCCGACCGTGTGGGTCAGACGCGCATTCAGCTGCGACGGCGTGAACACAAGCTGCGCAGCTCGCTGCTGGCGTGGCTCAAGCAGCACGGTTACCTCACTGAGCTGAACCAGCAGGGCTGGGGTTTCGTGAAGGGGACCGCATGAGCTGCGCCGAACGCCGCTCGGAGATCGATCGCGAGTTCACCGGAGAAGCGGTGGACGCGGTGTCGCTCGCGCAGCACCTCGAGACCTGCCCGGCGTGCCGCGAGTACCGCGAGAAGCTCGCCAACGTCGACACGGCGCTCGAGAAGGGCGGCATCGGAGAGGGCCGTCAGAATTCCATCGAGGCGCGCCTGTTCGCTCGTCTCAACGTGCCGGCTCCGAAACCGCGCGCGCCCACGCCCGAGCCGCGCCCGCGCAACCGCGCAGCGCTCTACGGTCTGATGGCGCTCGCCGCGGCGGTCCTCGTGTTCTTCCTCTTCCCCCGCGACCCGAAAGACGACTTCGCGCCGCGCGGCGTGAAGGGTGACGTGTTCGGCGTGCGCGCGTTCTGCGTGCAGGGCATGACGGTGGTGGCTGAAGCGCGCGCGGGCCAGGAGCTGGTGTGCGCCGATGGCCACGTCATTCAGCTCACGTACACCACGCCCACCACCGGCTTCTTGTCGATCGAGCTCGATGGCCAGGAGCAGCTGACTCCGGCCGTGACGCGCTGGCAGGTCGACGCGGGAATCGATCAACCGCTGTCGTTCAGCACGCCGGTCGGTGACTGGTTGTCTCGCACGCGTACCGTGACCGCTCGCTTCCGCGACGCGAAGGGCGCCGAGGTCGAGAGCTCGCTCACCATCAAGCGTCAGTAACTCCGCGAAGAAAAAGCGAATTCGCGAGATCCAGCCGTAGCGGCCCGAAGCAAGTCGCCTCCGAAGCAATCACCCCACCGGAGGCCTCGTGCGTCTTCTGCGACTTGCCGCGCTGCTCGGAATCTCGTCCTTCATTCTCGCGTGCCCCGAAACCCCGCCGAACCCGAACCCGGACACACAGGCACCCACCATCGCCAGCTTCTCGCCGGCCGAGGGCGCGGTCGACGTGGCGTTCGACGCGAAGATGACGGCGACGTTCTCGGAAGCCATCGCGGCTGACGGGCTGTCGGCGACGTTGCGGCAGGGCACGACGAACATCGCAGGCACCGCGGCGCTCTCGGCAGATCGCAAGTCGCTCACCTTCACGCCCGCGGCGCCGCTGCCGGAGAAGGCGTCGCTGACGTTCTCCATCGCTGCGTACAAAGATGACGCGGGCAACGCGGGCACCGCGGGCGGCGTGAGCTTCACCACGCGCGCGCTGCCGCCGACGGTCACCTCGACCATGCCGGCCGCGATGGAGATGAACGTCACCACCGACGCCACCGTGAGCGCGACGTTCTCGCGCGCGATGGACATGGCGACGCTGACCGCGACGAGTTTCACGCTCACCCAGGGCACCACTCCGGTGATGGGCACGGTGGCGTACGACTCGATGACGCGCACCGCGACGCTGACGCCGCTGGCGAATCTGCTCGAGGGCCGCACGTACTCGGCGACCCTCACCGTCGCCGCGAAGGACTCGAACGGCACTGCGCTCGCGGCGCCGTACGCGTGGAACTTCACGACCGGCTCGACGCCTCCGACGGTCACCATCGCGCCGGCAGACATGGCGCTCGACGTGCCGGGCAACCAGCCGGTGGTCTTCACCTTCAGCGAGGCGATGGACGAGGCGACGCTGGCGACTGCGGTGACGGTGAGCTCGGGCGGCAACGCGGTGCCCGGCAACTTCACGTGGGACGCGAACAACCGCACGTACACCTTCGTGCCGACGGGCGCGTACCCCGCGGGCGGCAGCGTGGTGGCGACCGTCGCGGTGGGAGCGACCGACATCTCCGGCATCGCGCTCGCGGCCGAGGTGAGCTCGACGTTCTCGATCTCCACCGCGCCGGCCATCAGCATGAGCTCGCCGGGCCCCAATGAAATGAACGTGGCGCTCGACGCCGACGTGACCCTGGTCTTCACCGTGCCGATGGACGCGGCCTCGCTCATCGGAGCGAACGTGCGCCTCGAAGACGCGGCGATGGCTCCGGTGGCGGCGACGTACAGCACGACGGCCAACTCGGTGCGCATCTCGCCCGCGATGCCGCTCGTCGAGTCGTCGACCTACACCATCGTGGTCACCACCAGCGTGCGGAGCGCGGCGCAGATTGCGTTCCCCGCCGAGCACCGCCAGAGCTTCACCACCGTCGGTGTTCCGCCCGTCGTGTCGCTCGTCTCGCCCGCCGACAACGCGAGCGGCGTGGCGCTCAACGGCACGGTGCGCATCACGTTCGACGAAGACATGGACACCACCACCTTCACCGGCACCAACGTGCGTCTCTCCGACGGCGCGATGGACGTGGCGGGCACGGTGAGCACGATGGACGCGCGCAACGTGGTCTTCACGCCGTCGTCGCTGTTGCGTGAGCTGAGCCGCTACACCGTCATCGCCGACACCGGCTTGCGCGACGTGAAGGGCAACGCGCTCGCCTCGACGTTCCGCTCGAGCTTCGTGACCGAGGCGCTGCCGCGCATCACGTCGGTGACGCCCGCTCCGAACGAAGTGAACGTGCCGCAGAGCTCGTCGATCATCGTGGCCTTCAACAAGCCGCTCGACCCCGCGTCGGTCACCATCACCGCGGTGTCCGCTCCGATGGCGGCGGCCTTCACGCTCGACGAAGGCACCACCCGCATCGAGGGAACCATTTCGTGGGAAGCGACGAGCCGCACGGTTCGCATCATCCGCACCAACGTCGGCGCGCCGCTCGCGTGGACGGCCGGTCGCCGCTACGTCATCGACATCGACGGCACGAAGCTGCGTGACCTCTCGGGCAACACCGTCGGTGGCCACATCATCACCAGCTTCGTGGCGGGCAACGCGTCCGACACCACGCCGCCCACCGTCACCGCGTCGTCGCCCGGCAACGGAGACACCGGCGTCTCGCGCTCGCCCGTCATCTCGGCCGACTTCAGCGAGGCCATCGACGCCTCGACGCTGAACGGGACCACGGTGCAGTTGCTCAACGGCGCGACGCCCATCGCCGGTCGCATCGACTACTCGCCGGCGTTGAAGCGCGTCTCGTTCGTGCCCAGCGCGGTGCTGCCCGCGAGCGCGATGCTCAGCTTCTCGCTCTCGACCGGCATCAAGGACATGTCGGGCAACGCGAAGGCGGCGGCGAACACCATCAGCTTCACCACCGACCTGAACCCTGCGCCGTCGATTGCGCGCGTGACGCCGGCCAACGGCGCGATGAACGTCAACGCCAACGCGAAGGTGCGCGTCGACTTCAGTGAGGCCATCGAGCCGGGCTCGCTGCGGCTGTCGTTGCTCGACGGCACCACCGCCATCGCGGGCAACACGCAGTACGACGCGGCGTCGCGCTCGGCGGTCTTCACTCCGCTCGCGGCGCTGCCGGCCAACGCGATGCTGACGCTCACCGTGGCCTCGGGTCTGTCCGACTCCGAAGGCGCGACGCTCACGAGCGACTTCACCAGCGCGTTCACCACCATCGCCAACTCGGCGAACGACGTGACGCGGCCGTTCGTGACGTCGAGCACGCCTTCGAACATGGCGACCGGCGTGCGTGCGCGGCCGACGGTGGCGCTCAACTTCTCCGAAGCGATGAACGCCTCGACCGTCACCGTCGATCGCTTCACGCTGCAGCAGGTCGGCGGCCCGCGCATTCCGTTCGGGCTCCAGTACGACCTGGCGGGTGAGCGCGCGGTGCTGACGCCGTCCATCTCGCTCACGCACGGCGTGACCTACGAAGTGCTGTGCGGCGCGGGCCTCGAAGACCTCGCGGGCAACGAGGTCGACACCATGGCGGTCAGCTCGTCGCTGCGCTTCACGGTCGACGCCACGGGCCCGACGGTCATCACCCGCACTCCGGCGATGGGCTCGACGGTCGGCAGCGCGTCGCGCGTCGAGGTGG
The DNA here is from genome assembly GCA_047600485.1 of Archangium sp. Lineage (GTDB taxonomy): Bacteria > Myxococcota > Myxococcia > Myxococcales > Myxococcaceae > Archangium_A. Next base: position 5,591,288 of record JASGKS010000001.1, on the reverse strand, counting down.
TGTTCAGCGAAGACATGGACGCGGCGTCGATCGACGCGGCGACGTTCTCGCTCACCTTCAGCGCGGCTCGTGTGCTCGCGGCCGTGTCGTACGACCCGGGCACGCGCACCGCGGTGCTGCAGCCGGCGGCGAGCTTGAGTGACGGCGTGCAGACCGTGACGCTCGATGGCATGTCGGTGCGCGACCTCGCGGGCAACACGCTGTCCGACTCGTACACGTTCACGGTGTCGAGCCAGCAGCCGGCGGTCGTGTCGGCCACTCCGTGCGGCACCATCGTCGACGTCTACGACCTCGGCACGCAGGTCATCACGCTCACGTTCGATCGCCCGGTGCGCAAGGCCGGCGGCGGAGCGCTCGATGGCAGCACGCTCAAGCTGCGCTTCAACAACGTCGACCAGACCGCGACGGTGAACCACACGGCGGGCGGCACGGTGGCGACCATCACTCCGTCGTCGCCGCTCACCGAGACGCGCACGTACGAGGTGCAGGCCACCACCGGAGTCGTCGACAACGCGACCGGCGTGGCACTGTCACAGCTCTACTCGTGCACGTTCCAGACGCAGCGGGTCGTCTACAAGGACCTCGTCGATGACACCGTCACCACCGGCTACACGATTGCCGGCGCGGGCGGGAACACCTGGCAGCGCGTGAACTCGCCCGACGATTCGCGCAACTCCATCGTGTGGCGCGGCGGCAACGCGACCGACGGCGCGAACTACACGCGGGCGTGCGCGCTGGTGAACGCTGCGGACTACACCGTCGCCGTGGAACGCACCGTCGACCTCACGGGGCTGACTGAGGCGGAACTGCGGTACGACGAATTCCATCTCATCAATTCCGCCGCACAGGACCGCGGTCGCGCGTTGGTCATCAGCGGAACCACGGTGCGTGAGCTGGCTTCGTTCACTGGCAACGCAAGCGGGTACACGAACCGCATTGGTCAGGGCACGCTCAACCTGCGTGACTTCGTCGGAACGACGGTGCGCGTGCGCTTCGAGCTTCTCATCAAGGGAGCGAACATGGTGGTCTGCGGACAAGCGCCAGCCGGCAGCAAGGGCCTCTTCGTCGACAACCTGTACGTGGTCGGCAAGTGAGTAGAATTCACGCCATGCGAATCGGTCTCGCGGCGGCGTGCGTGGTGTTGGCGGGCTGCGCGATGCGTGGCCCGCTGATGACGGGAAATTCCTCGGGCAACTCGGCGAATTCGTCCGGCAACTCGGCGAATTCTTCGGGGAACTCGGGGGCCTCGTCGGGCCAGTCGGGCAACTCGTCTGGGCAGTCGGGTGGCTCGAGCAACAGCCAGTCGTCGGGTCAGTCGGGGCAGTCGTCGAACGGTTCGGCTGCGTCGTCGAATGGCTCGGCGGCGTCGAGTCAGGGTTCGGCGCAGTCGAGCAACTCGTCGAACCAGTCGTCGCAGAGCTCGGCGAACTCGAATCAGTCGTCGAATGCGTCGTCGGCCAACAGCTCGCAGTCGAGTGGTTCGAGCCAGGCGACGACGCAGTCTTCGGCGAACTCGTGGAGTCAGGTGGCGGTGGCGAGCGCGCTGTTGTCGGCGGTGGGCGGCGGCATCACCACCACCGTGTATTCGGTGCGGTGGCGTCGTGAGGCGCAGATGGCGAAGGACGAGCTGAAGAAGCTGCAGCAGGGACCGCAGCCGAATCAGCCGCAGCCGATGCCGTACAAGGTGGAGCCGATTCCGGTGCAGCCCGGGCCGGCGCCTGCTCCGGCTCCAGCTCCCGCGCCGGATCCCGGGTTTGCCCCGGCGCCGTTCCCGAAGAAGACGGAGCTGCTGCGCGAAGAGGAGCCGCACTTCGACGCGATGATTCAGGCGCGCTCGTGGTTGCTCGCGAACGAGCTGCAGCTGCGACAGGACCTGGCGCTCGGTGCGGGGCCGACGGTGCTGGACCTCGCCGGAGTCGCGGGCATTCGCCCGGAGCACCGCGCGCACTTCGGGCGCCTGCTGCAGAAGAATCGTGCGCTGTTCAAGGTGACGCCTGAGGTGACTCCGGAGGAAGCGGCGCGGGTGTTTTCGCAGGTGGGCGATCTGGTGATGACCGACGCGGTGCTGCGGCCTGATGGGCTGGCGGTGCTCACGTCGTGGTGAACGACAACGGCATTGAGGGACGAGTGGTTCGCGTTGTTGGTCGCACTGCCCCGCGCCGACTTGCCCCTCGAGCTTCGGACGAGTTCAAGCCAGGGGGGTCGGCCGAAAAACGGCTAGCCCGCTGGCCAGAAATCGCCCGACCCCCCCGCTCGCATCGTGAAATCAATTTGCTTCGCAGCGAGGGGCTGCTTGTTCTGGGCTGTGAGCGGTTCGCGAATCAGAAAACCGCGCGGTCATTTCCGGCTGTTCGAGGCGCGAAGTGATCTCCCTCGCCGCGCTCGTGCTGCTGAGCGCGGCACCTGACGCGATCGATCGCCTTCAGCGCGCGGGCATCGAAGTCTCGGGTCCGTTCACCGACGCCGAAGTCGAAGCGCTCGCGCGTGGGCTCGACGCGCTCCCTGAAAAGTTCCGCGTGCTCCCCGAGGGAAAACGCGCACGCGTGTTTCTCGACACGTCGATCGAGCCGACCACCTCGGGCATGGCAGAGCCGGAGTGGCGCACACCGCAGACCTTCGTACTCACGAGACAGTTGGGCTCGGCTTCGTTTCGCGACGCCTCACTCACCGACGAGAAACGCCTGCTGCTCTGGCGTGCGCGCGCGATCGTGCACCTCATCCTCTCGCGCTGGGACGACGTCGAGCAGTGGTCGCTCTCACCGCGATGGCGTCGCGGCAACGGCTGGCTGCTCCCGTTCGAGCGGCCGCTGACGTGGGGTGACCGTTCGCTCAATCAAGCGGCGACGGCCTTCGCGCGCGAGCGTGGGAAGCAGAGCCCGCGTCTCGACCTCCTCACGTTCGCAGAGGCCTCACTCGTCCCGGTCGTCGAAGAACTGCCGGTCGACGATCAACTCCGCTGTCAGGACTTCACGCGTACCCGCGCGCTGCGGACGATGTTGGGTCTCGGCGAAGACGAAGCTGCGTGCCCGGCGTTCGACGCCTTCGCGCGCGCCGACGAATTCGATCATCTCGAAGTGTTGCTGGTGCAGTCCTCGGGTCGCGCGCCGGAATCGCTCTTCGGTCATCTCCTGGTGCGGCCGGTGTGGAAGACGAGCCTCGGCCCGTCGTTCGACACCGCGATTCAGTTCGCGGCCATCACGCCGCCGCAGCCTGACTTGATGCACGTGCCGCGCGGGTTGTTCGGTGGCTACTCCATCGGCGTGTTCACCATCTCCATGACCGATCTCGAGCGCGAGAAGCTCTCGGGCGAGCAGCGGAGCATGACGCGGTGGAAGCTCGCGTTGACGAAGGAGGAGGCGCTGCGCTTCCTCGAGCGCGCGTGGGAATTCGAGCGGCGCGGGCGGTTCTCGTACGCGTTCTTCTCGGACAACTGCGCGACGTTGCTGCTGTGGATGCTCGAGAGTTCGCTGGTCACCGAAGACGCGGGCCTCGCGCGGTGGCCGGGCTTCATCACCTCGCCCGGCGGAGTGCTCGACGATCTCTTCCGCGCGCGCCGCAAGAATGGCGAGCGGTTGTTGAGCGCGCTGTTTCCTCCGCTCGAGGCGACGGGCGTGGTGGCGCAGCGCTCCGAAGCGAAGCGCCGCGAGCTGGAGAAGGAACTCGACGGGCTCGGTGCCGATTTCGATGGCGCGCACTCGACAGACGTGGCGACGCGCGCCGAGGCGTACGCGTTGTTGGCGAAGGCGAGCGAGAACGCCGACGCGACGAAACACCGCGCGCTCTTCAAGTGGTGGGCGCACTCGGTGCGAGTCGAACGGCCGACCGCCGACGAAGCGCTCTACGAAAAGCGAAAGCTCGAGGACGAGTTGGTCGAGGGCGCTCCGTTGGATCTCGAGCGCATCTGGAGCGAACGGCTGGTGAAGCTCGAGCGCGAGTCGGTGCTGCAGAAGCAGCTCATGATGCTCGACCGCGAGACGTTCCTCGATGACGTGCGGCGGCGGGCGAAGCGGAGACCGATGACTCCGAGCGAGGCAGAGAAGGCCGCGGAGTACGACGCGCAGCTCGCGCTCTTCACCCAGGTCGCGAGCGCGCACGGCACGTTGACGTCTGAGGTGTTCGAAGGCCTCGACGAAGAGACGGCGGAGACGTTTCTCTCGGAGCAGACCAACTCCGCGATGGCGACCGAGGTGGTGGCGACCACGCGTTCGTTGCCCGTGAGCGGACACTGGCGCACGGGCGTCGGCGCGGGCGTGTGGTCGAGTGCGAGCGGCTTCGTTCCGGTGGTGCGCATCGACGAGGCAGGTTTGTTCGAGGCGCTCGGTGAACAGCGCAATCGCGGCATCGGAGCGCACACCGGCGTGCGCATGCTCGAGGGCTCGTTGACCGCGGCTGCAGGTGGAGATTTGCGGCTGGTGCAGAGCCACTTCACGCTCATCGCGTTCGACTCACTCGCGGCTGCGATTCCTCCGGCGAATGCGTTGCGCAACCACGTCGGCTTTGGCTTCGAGTTGGTGCAGGACTACCGCGCGTGGCGTTCGCAGAAGACGCTGTATGGAGGGCAAGGCTGGGCGATGTTGCACGCGCGCGATGCGTTCTCGCGGAACCTCATCGCGGTCGGAGTCGGGCCCGCGGCGTGGGTCGCGGAAGACGGTCACACGCCGATGCCGATGGCGGGTGGAAGCGCGCGCTTGATTGGGCGGCTCGCGCTCGATTCTCGGTGGCCGAGCGCGCTGCGCGTCGAGGCGAAGTATCAGTCGGTGTTCGGGCCTGGCCGGCAGTTGCACGAGCTGCGCGCTGACGCGTCGTTGGAGTGGGTGGTGGCGTGGGGTGGGCGTGCGCGCGTGTTGCTCCGGCCGACGGTGTCGGTGACGGCCGAGCCGCTGCTCGGGAAGGTCGACGCGCTCGGGCTTTTGATGCTCGAGCCGGTGGAATCGATCACTGAGATGCTTTCACGGCGTCGCGATTAGTCCGGCCCCTCACCCCGGCCCTCTCCCCGCTTCGCAAGGAGAGGGAGAACGTGAATGCGTCCTGCGCGAGTGGGCACGACACCGCGTGCGTTCGGCCGGAATCGCGTTGCTCCTTCTTCTCAACGGCTGCGCCTCGGTCGGCGTGTTCCAGTCTGCAGAGACACTCGGCCGCAAGAACTGGGAGTTGGGCGTCGAGCTCTCCACGCAGGCCGCGACCAGCTTCGATTCTCTTTCTGTTTATGGGCTGAGCGGTGTCCATTTCCGTTACGGCATTTCGGACCCGATCGACGTCGGCCTTCGAGTGGGTCCGGCGGGCGTCGAAGTGAGCTCGAAGTTCATGCTCACGCCGCGCGGAAATGCGGCCATCGTGTCGCTGGCTCCGAGCGTGGGTGGAACGTTCAGCGTTCCGTCGGGCATCGCGATCGGCACGGGTCAGGCGAGCCTGCCGGTGTTGATCGGCGTGCCGCTGAGTCAAAGGTTGCAGCTGGTGCTCGCTCCGAAGCTGCACGACTCGTTGTTCGCGATGAGTGCGGGGCAGGCGGGCGGCACGGTGAATCAGGTGTTCCTCGGCGGAGCGGTCGGCGTGGTCATCAAGCTCGGCCGCTTCAAGATCATTCCCGACGTCGGCTTTCTCGCGCCGATCGCGACGACGACGTGGCGATTCTGATCTCCCGCCCGGCACTGCGTGGTTCCAGGGCCGATGGACGTTTGAGTTCAACGTGACGGTGATTCTCGGGAGGGCGTCATGAGGCATGCGCTGGTGGTCTGCGTGTTGGCGTCGTCGTGTCTCGACTTCAACCCGCGCGGGATGTTCTGCGGTGACGACGAAGGCGAGGCGCGCGCCGGAGCGACGTGGCATCAGGACATCGCTCCGCTGATGGCGCGCAAGTGCATGTCGTGTCACCGCGCGGGCGGGAACGCGCCGATGTCGCTCGACACGTTTGCGGCGGTGAACGAGCTGAAGTCGGCGGTGCGCGATGCGGTGGAGACGCGACGAATGCCTCCGTGGCCGCCGGCGCCGTGTTGTGCGGAGTACGAAAATCCCGCGGCGCTGACGACCGAGGAGCGGCGCCTGATGTTGTCGTGGATCGACGAGGGCGCGGCGGAAGGCGTGGTGGCGGCGGCTCCGGTGATTCCCGAGCGCGAGGTGCTCGATGCCGACGTCACGCTGATGATGCCCGCGGAGTACACGCCGGTCGCGACGTTCAACTCGGAAGACACGCGGTGTTTCCTGCTGGAGACGGGCTTCACCGAGACGCGGTACGTGACGGGCATCGACATCAAGCCCGGCGTGCGCGAGCAGATGCACCACTCGCTGGTGCTGACGGTGGCGCAGGGCGACGTGCAGAAGCTGCAAGACCTCGACGCCGAGAGCACGGAGCCCGGTTGGAGTTGTCCGGGCGGGTTGTTGGGTTCCATCAAGAGCGGGCTCGGCGGGAGTTTCTTCGAGCCGCAGAAGTTCGAGGGCCGCGGGTTTCGCGTCGACCCGGGAGATCGCGTGGTGCTGACGATGCACTACTCGTTGCCCGCGAGCGGTGGGTTCAAGCCCGACGTGACGAGCGTGCAGCTGCGAACGCAGACCGAGGCGGTGACGCCGATCGTGACGTTGAGTGTCTACAACCCGGGCTGGCTGGTGGGCGGCATGCCGATTCCGGAGAGCGCGCCGAGCACGCGGTTCAGCTGGGCCGATGCGCCGGGGCGATTGGCGGGCGCGGCGACGTTCGACTTGCACGCGGTGAACCTGCACATGCACGAGCGCGGCAAGCGGGGCGGGGTGTGGATTCTGCGGGAAGACGGAACGCGCGAGTGTCTGTTGCAGATCAACGAGTGGAATCACGCGTGGCAGGGTGACTACCGGTTGGCTGCTCCGATTCGGTTGAAGCCGCGCGACAGACTTCTGGTCGATTGTGAGTTCGACAACACGGCGAGCAAGCAGCGCGTCGTCAGCGGCGTGCGCCAGCAATCGCGCTGGCTGAACTGGGGTGAAGATCAGGAGATGTGCGTGGGGTTCGTCACCGCGACCCTCGTGACGGAGTAGCCTTTGCCTGCATGGGCGGCGGCGAGGACGATCAGAAGGAGCTGGAACGGCTCGGTCGCGATCTCGCGGCGATCGACGCGCGGTGGAACAGCGAGGGCTACCAGCAGCGAACGAGTTCGCAGGTGCTCGATGATGAGCGCGCGACTCGGCGGGAACTGCAGCTGCAGTTGATGAAGCTCGAGACGCGCATCAAGTCTTCAGCGGCGACTCCGGCGCTCGGCATCGGATCGGTCCGCGCGAACGTCGGCGCGGGCTGGCAGCCGTTGGCGATCTACGAGTCGGTCGCGCCAGCGGTGCAGCCGAGTGCCTTGCCTCTGGCACCGCTTGCGACGACAGGCCCGGCGCCCGCGTTGGACCTCGAGGTCCTTCGCGAGAAGTTGTTCGACATCGCGATTCGCGATTGGAGAGGCACGCCCTGGCATGGCCCGTACGACGCCATCAGCGCGCTCGTTCCGCAGTGGAGGGATGTTCCCGGCGCCGCTCGTCTGTTGAGCGCTGCTTTCTGGTCAATGGGCGCCGAGCACTCGGCAGAACTGCTCGGACCACCGCCGAATTTCAGAACGGCGCTCGGTCCGATGCACTTGCGCTCGCCGATGCTGACTGGCGCAACTGCTGCTCCGGATGCGTTCACGGGCCTCACGCGACTCGAGACACAGGTGCTCTCGGCGCTGAGAACGAGCGCACCCGAAACAGGCCCCTTCGTACCGCTCGCTTCTCTGCTCGCGGAGGCTCGCGTGGTCGTGCCCGAGCTGACCGAGGACGAGTTCGTTCGAATTCTCGCCAGGAGTGGTCATCCGTCACTCCGCACGTTTCCGCTCGTCGCGTTTCAAGGGTTCAGCGGCAAGTTCGATCCACAGCCGACGTTCACGCATGCGCGACTCACTCCAGTCGGGCGTGAGGTGCTGGACGGTCGATTCCCACTTCCGATGTTGCTCGTGAACGGCGCAGAGGGAATTCAGACGTGCGCGCTGCAGTACCACCCGCTCGATGTCTGCACGGCGTGCCTCGAGACGCTTGAGACCCCGCTTCGCGCGTGGTCGGAGATGCGTGTTGGTGGCTTCGACTTGCCTTCGGGGGCCATGACTTCGATGCACGACGCCACCGTCATGTGGACCCTGCCTGCGGGGACGGTCTCGGTGTTTCCGGTCGTGCAGACTGAAGTCTCCTGGGCCTCGTTGAAGGCGCGCGTCGTCGTCACCGGGTTTCCGTGGCCGATGAGCGCGCTCGACGCCGCCGAACGCGTCGAGACGGCGCGGCGTGAGGGCTGTCTCGAGGGCGTGACGAACGTGCTCAGCGAATCGAGCGCCGACCAACAGCGGCTCGTTCTCGAACTCGAACATGTCGTGTTCGCCAAAGCGACGGTTCGGTTTCTGGCGAACACGCACGCCATCGCGGGCTGCTACCCCGTGAACTACCGATGCCTCGACGGAGGAGAGTTCACGCCGCGCCGAATCGTCATCCTCTTCCTCGACGAGCGAAAGCGAGCCGCGGCGCTGGCCATCGATCGGAGAGTCGGGGCCGCGCGCATTCGTGCCCAGGAGCAAGAGGCGGTCTGCGTGGCGCTCGAGATTCTCGATCGAGTTCAAGGCGTCACGCGTGACGCTCTGACCGATGCCGAGGCGGTGAGTGGACTGATCAACTTCATGCGTCCTGAAGATCGTGCGGCGCTCGAAGGGTTGCCGTTCGCGCTCTCGCACGACTACGCGTCGGGCTTCACACTCGACCAGGCTCGCTACCTCGTGAAGCAGCGCAGATTGTCGAGTCGTCCCAAGGAAGCGGCGCATACCGACTGGGCGCGTGCTCTGAACGAGTTGAGAGAAGCTCAATCGCAAACGCAGAACAGCGCAGAGCTCAAGGACGTGGTGCGACGGGAACTGCTCGCCGCCAGGGAGCGGTTTGCCGAATTTCCCCGCCGGTCGCTGTCGAGGTGAGGCGTGACGGACGACGACCAGAACGAGCTGCAGCGGCTGGAGCGCGATCTCGCGGCGATCGACGCGCGGTGGTCGACCGAGGGCTATCAGCAGCGAACGAGTTCGCGCGTGCTCGACGACGAGCGAAAGACCCGCACCGAGTTGCAGCTGCGCATCATGAAGCTCGAGTCGTCGCTGAAGTCTTCCGCGGCGACGCCGGCGCTCGGAACCGGCTCAGTCCGCGCGAACGTCGGCATGGCGTGGGAGCCGCTCGCACTCTTCGACGGGCCACCCGAAGCAGACGACAACGAACTGCCCGTTCCGGCCTTCGATGTCGCGGGTACCAAGCCATCAGGTCTCAATCTCGACGAACTCAGAGCTGAGTTGTGGGCGGAGTTGCAGCAGTTGCGAAGTCACGAGCGGCTGCTGCTTCTCCTGAAGCGATGGGCCGCGGTGCCAGAGGCGCGCCGACTCCTGGGCGCTGCATTCCAGTCGATCGGATCGCCGAGGCTGGCGATGACGCTCTCGCCCGCTCCCCTGGCGTGGACTGAAAAACTCGAGACTACTGTGACGTCGAGATTCCTCACGGGCTCGAACGAGTCGGTAGATCCGGTCACGGGTCTCACAGCGACCCAGCGGCGGGTGCTCGAGCTGCTCTGCGAAGTCGCTCCCGCGAATGGACCGTTCGTCGACCTGGCATCGCTCGTCGTCGAGGCGAAGCGCGCGGGCGTGCTGAACACGGATGCCGAGTTCACAGACGTAGCCGTCGCGATCGGGCATCCCTCATTGCGGCCGTATCCACTGCTCGAGTTCAGAGGCTTTCGCGGTCGCTTCTCCGAAGAGCCGTCGTTCACGCACGCGCGGATGACGGCGCTTGGCGCCGATGTGCTCAACGGCTCGTTTGCTCTTCCGAATCTGCTCATCAACGGTGCGGTCGGTGAGCAGGTGTGCGTGTTTCCGTTTCGGTGGAGCGACGTGGCTCTGCTCGTGCGGCGGATGCTCGAAGGAGAGGACCATCGCCTGTGGTTCATGGCGACCTCGCTCACCAACTTCGAGTTTCCGGACCGCGCGCTTCCGACTCCGGTTCCCGCGTTCGACCCGAAGAAGGCGAAGAACTGGAAGAAATGGAGAAAGCGGCTGTGGAAAGCGAAGGAGGCCGCGAAGAAGGAGGACGTCGTCATCGAGGCGTACGCGCGCGTGACGGTCGAACGTCGCGGCGAGTCGCAGGGGCGGGTGGTGATCGATTGCATTCCGTGGCCGCTGCGCGCTTCCGCAATTCAGCACTCGCTCGAACGTGCCCGGGTGGCCGGGGCCCTCGACGGCGTGACTCGCATCGTCGACGAATCGAGCGCAGATGCGCAGCGATTGGTGCTCGACCTGGAGCACGTGTTGTTCGGTGAGCCAACGCGGTTGTTCATCGAACGAACCGGCGCGGTGCGCGCCGTCTACGCTCGGTGGCCCCCTGAACTTCGCGCGACGGTGTTCGAAGAACGTCGTCAGTGGCTCCTTCGGGTCGCACGAGCGTTCATCGATTCGCGGTTCGAACGTGCGCGCAGGTTGTTGGCAGACGATCCGGGACTTCAACGAGTCGCCGAGTGCGAAGCGATCTGCGTTGCCCTCGCGATGGTGGAACGCGTGCAGCAAGTCATTCGTGACGCGGACGACGATGCGCATGCAGCGGTCTTGCTCACGCGCTGCATTCGCCTCGAAGACAAGGCGGCGTTGACGCAGCCATTTCCGCTGACGCATGCGTACGCGGAGGGCTTCACGCTTCGGCAGGCACAGTTCCTCGTGAGGCAGCGGCGCCTCGCGCATCGCCCGGTCGAGGCCGCTCGGACCGATTGGGCGCGTGCGCTCGATGCGCTGGGCGATGCACGACGGACCGTGAACGACGAGGCCGCGCTCCGTCGCAGAGTTCTCGAGGAAGTCCACGGCCTGTCCGAGCGCTTCACTGCTCTTCGCGCGCGCTGAGTTCGGCACACGCGCTGCAATTTCACGCGCGCATGCCCAAGGGTGTGGACGATCGGACACAGGTTCAGCTGGTGACGCTCCGAACCGAAGCGCAGCTCCTCAAGACGTGGATGGCCCGCCGCGAGGACGTGGCTCAGCGACGACGTGAGGGTCCCCTCGAGGCACTGCGCCACCGCCATGCGCTGCTGCAGAAAGAAGTGCCGCGCCTCGAACTCGAGGTCGCGTCGCTCGAGAAGGAGCTCAACCGCGCTACCCGACCGACCGGTGCGCTCGACGTCATCGGCTCCGCGTTCAAAGGCGTGCTGCTCGCCATGCTCGCCCTGCTGTGGGTCGCCGCCGTCGCCACGCTCACGCCGAATGCGCGCGCTGACGATCCGCTCCGCCTCGCCGCCATGCTGTCCATCGTCCTGCTCGTCGCCCTGGGACGTGTCACCACCAACGCCGCACGAAAGTCATGACCTCGCCCGCTGAATTGTCGAACCTGAAGTCTGAAGTCGCTGAGCTGTGGAAACGCTTCAAGAAAGATGAGCCGCGCCCGAGCGTGCTCGAAGACCCGATGCGCAAGGCGCTGGTCGATCAGATCAAGGCGCTCGATGTGAAGCAGAAGGAGTTGATGGTGAAGCGTGATGCGCTTCGGCACGAGGTCGAGGTGTTGCGCTCGAGTTCTGCTCGGACTCGGCCCGTGCGGCGGGGCGTCGGGCTGGCGCTCGGCGTGATTCTCGGAATCGCGGTCGCCATCAGTGCTGCTCCGGCACTCGCGGAATTCTCCGTCAGATTTCTCGAGTGAGAACGGCTTGAAGGGCCCTCTCCCCGACCCTCTCCCCTGGCGGGGGAGAGGGAGGCTTGTGCGGCTCGCCTCTACCTCTGCGCCTGCTTCTTCTGCGCTCGCTTCTTCTCTGCGCTCGCTTCTGCTTCAGGCTTCGGCGAGCAGCCGCTTGCGCATCTGCTCGTCGCGCTTCTTCCCGCGCTCCTGCGCCTTGCGCTTCTCTTCGTCGCGGTTGTGCGGCGGCCCGTGCGACTCGAGCGAATCGAACAGCTCGAGCGTCGCCTTCAACACCTTGTCGACCGCCTTGTTGAAGGCCTTCTCGTTCGCCTTCGACGGGTGCGGCATGCCCGACAGCTTGCGCACGTACTGCAGCGCCGAGGCGTGCACTTCCTCACGCGTCGCCGGCGGCTCGAAGTGATGCAGCATCTTGATGTTTCGGCACATGCGCGCGATCTACCGCGCCGGCCCGCCGCGGCCCAGTGAGCCATTGCGCGAGACCCACCCGTTGGGCTCCACGTCGACGGGCACGTCGTACGCAACGATGCCTCCGCCCGATTCCATGAACGCGCGGCCCTTCGCGATCGCCGTCGTGCTGTCGACCGAGCCGGCGACCGGGCACTGGAACAGCTCCGCACCGCGCGCGTTCACCGCGCCGATGAAGCCGCCGTCCGTACCCTGCGAAGTCCACCCCACGCCGCCATCGGTGAGCAGCTCGAACTCCGGGCCGTTTCCGAGCACGCCGTTGAACTCGTATTCGGTGCTGAACACCGGGAACGTCGGTCGCACCGGCAACCCGCGATGCGACGACAGGCGCCGCTGCTGGCCGTCCCACAACACGAGCTCTCCGTCAGCGCGATGCAGACCGACCGAGCCCGGGCCCGCACCCGTCTGCATGCCGATGTCGGCCAGCTGCAGCGAGTCGTTGAGCAGATGCAGCGTGCCGCCCGTCGTGCCGAGCGCGTAGTCGGGCCCGTAGCTCGCGGGAATCCACTGCACGAACTGCGCGACTTGCGTCACACCAGCTCCGTTCACGCGCGCCATTTCTCCGGCGACCGCCCAGCAATTCGCCGACGACGTCCACAGCTCTCCGGTGCCCGCGACGCCCGTGCCGTACAGATGTCCCTTGCGGTGGAACTGCCAGCGGAACGCTCCCGTCGCGCGATCGAACACCTGCACGTACGAATGGTGATCGCCCACGCCCTCGATGATGGGAATGCCGACGCCATCGCTCCCGATGAGCAGCGGAGCGGACGACGAGAACGCCGCTCCACCATCGCTGCGCACGTCGTACGCCGGCAAACCCGCGGTCGGCGTGATGCGCCACAACAGCCGGCCGTCGTCGGTGCTGCGCGCCTGCGTCTCGCCCATCGAAGTGAAGAACAGCCGATGCCCCGCGGAGTCGATGGCGAAGAAGTGCCCGTACGTGCAGTTCACGCAGCCCTGCGTCACCTCGACCTTGAAGCGCAGCACGCCGCCCGGCGTGAACGAGACGATGGCAGTGATGGGCACGTTGGGAATGAACGGAGCGCCACACGAGCCACCATCGGCGGTCGGCAGACAATCGGAAAGGCCGGTCCGGTCTTCGCCGCCGTTCGCCTGGCCCATCGGCGCGCCGACCCACGACTCGGTGGCGTAGATGTTTCCCTGCGAGTCGACGTGACCGAGGAACGAGAGATCGTGATCGACCGGAGGGTCGTAGCGCCACGCCGGTGAGAGCACGTTCGCCTGCGGCAGCTGACACGCTTGATTGCGGCACAGACCCGCGCCGCGGCACGACGTCGGCGCCTTGCACTGCGAACCGTCGGGAGCCGGTCGCGTCACGCACTGACCACCGATGCACACGTGCGCGGTGACGCAGTCGTTCGTTCCACACGTCACGCCATCGGCCGCCGGAGCGAGCCCGCAGCCCGTCGCCGAATCGCACACCGGCACCACGCACGGGTCGCTCGAGCCGGGGCACGCGACGGCGTCGTGCAGACAACCCGTCGCCGCGTCGCACGCGTCGCTGGTGCACGCGTCGTGATCATCACAATCGCGCGCCTGCCCGACGCACTGACCGCTCATGCACACGCCGCTCACGATGCACTGGTTGGTGGTGCCGCAGCTGGTGCCGTCGGTCGCCACCGATTCCACGCACAGCCCAGTCGCCGGGTCGAACGCGAAGGTGCGGCAGTCCTGCGACGGGCACTCGGGCGGAGCGACGGCCACGCCTTCCACCGCGACCTCGCGCGTGTTGTTGCCCCACGTCACGCTCACCGTGCCGCGGAAGCTGCGCGCCTGCGTCGCGAGGAGACCGACGTCGACTTCCTGCGATTCACCGCCGCCCAGCGTGAGCGTGGTCGGCACGTCGAACGGCGCGTCGACACTCAACGTGACCGAGAGCGACATGCGACCGGAGTTCTGGAGTTCCAACTTCTGCACCGCGCGATGACCGACCCACACGCTGCCGAAGTTGAGCCGCTCGGGCCGAACCTGCAGGTCACTCGAAGCGTCGAGCAGCTCGTTGGTGCCGCAGCGGCAGCCCGCGGCCGACACGACCAGCACGAGGATCGACAGTTTTCTGAGAGAGATCATGGGCGCGCGGCTCGTGAAGCAAACCCCACACCCATTCACCGTGTGCACTGAAAGCGCGGACTTGCCGAAGCTGCTCTCAGACTTTTTCGGCCTGCACGTGACCGAAGAGGCCCTCGGGGCGGAACAGCAGCACCACGATCAGAAAGCCGAACGCCACGGCATCACGCCAGCTCGACGCGGTGTAGCCGACGATGAACTCTTCGCAGAGGCCGAGGAGGAGCGCGCCGACGACGGCTCCGGGCAGGTTGCCGATGCCGCCGATGACCGCCGCGACGAAGGCCTTCAAGCCGACCATCACGCCCATCAGCGGCTGAATCGACTTGTCCTTGATGGCGTAGAGAATTCCCGCTCCGGCGGCGAGCGCGCTGCCGAGCATGAACGTCACTGCGATGATGGTGTCGACCGGAATGCCGAGCAGGCCGGCGACCCGATGATCGTGTGACACCGCGCGCATCGCGCGACCAAAGCGCGTCTTGAAGACCAGAAACTGCAGGCCCGCCATGAGCGCAATCGCGATGAGAAACGAGATGACCTGCCAGTTCCAGATGATGACGTCGTTGTCGCCCAGCACCGCCCACTCGCTCGGAGTGATGATGGAAGGGAAGCGGCGCGACGCGGCTCCGGGCAACACGGTGAGCGAGTGGCCGCCGACCGAGAACGCGAAGTCGAGCTGGAAGCCGTAGCTGAGCGCGAAGCTGATGCCGATGGCGGTGATGAGCGCGGTGAGGCGCGGCTTGTCGCGCAGCGGGCGGTAGGCGAAGCGCTCGATGACGAAGCCGATGAACGCGCACGCGGTGAGCGCGACGGCGAACACCAGCAACGCGCCGCTGACGCTGCCGAGGTGCTCACGCCCTAGCAGGAACGCGACCGCGTAGCCCACGTAGACGCCGACCATCATCACGTCGCCGTGCGCGAAGTTGATCAGCTTCAGCACGCCGTAGACCATCGTGTAGCCGAGCGCGACGAGGGCGTAGATCGTCCCCGCGGCGAGGCCATTGATGACGTGCTGAATGAACTCGTACATCGCGCGGTGCTCGCGGCGTTACGGAGCGACGGTGTCGACGTACTTGAACTTGCCGCCGTCGACCTTGAGCACCACCGCGGGCTTCACGGGGTTGCGGTGCTCGTCGAGGGTGATGACGCCGGCGACGCCCGGGAAGTCCTTCGTCTCGGCGATGGCCTGGCGCAGCGCGGGGCCGCTCAAGTCAGGCGCACGCTTCATCGCCTCGATGGTGACGCGCGCCGAGTCGTAGCCGAGCGCCGCGAGCGAATCGGGCACGGTCTTGAACTTCTCCTGGTAGCGCTTGATGAAGTCCTGCACGCGCGGGCTCGGGTCTTCGGCGGAGTAGTGGTTGCTGACGTAGCTGCCTTCGACCGCCGCGCCGCCGAGCTCGAAGAGCTTCTCGGAGTCCCACCCGTCGCCGCCCATCATGGTGACCTTGATGCCGAGCTCCTTGGCCTGCTCGGCGATGAGCGACACGTCCTGGTAGTAGCCGGGAACGTAGAGGCCCTCGGGCTTCAACTTCTTGATGTTGGTGAGCTGCGCGCGGAAGTCGGTGTCGCCCTTGCCGTACGCCTCGACGCCGACGATTTTTCCGCCCATCTCGGTGAACTTCTTCTGGAACACGTCGGTGAGGCCTTCGGAGTACGCGCTCTTCTTGTCGGTGAGGATCGCGACCTTGCTGAACTTGAGCTGGTCGTGCGCGTACTTCGCCATCACGAAGCCCTGGAACGGGTCGATGAAGCAGACGCGGAAGATGTAGTCGCCGACCTCGGTGACCTTGGGGTTGGTGCTCGACGGAGACACCATCGGCACTTTGTTTTCCTGCGCGATGGGCGCCATGGCGAGCGAGTTGGACGACGCGACCTCGCCGAGAATGGCGACCACGCGGTCCTGGCTGATGAGGCGCGTGGTCGCGGAGCCGGCTTCTTCGGGCTTGCTCTGATCGTCG
This sequence comes from Archangium sp., assembly GCA_047600485.1. GTDB lineage: Bacteria > Myxococcota > Myxococcia > Myxococcales > Myxococcaceae > Archangium_A. The sequence continues at coordinate 5,575,110 of JASGKS010000001.1, read as the reverse complement.
TACACGCGCACCTGCAGCTTCTTGCCCTTCACACCGCCGGCCGCGTTGGCCTCGTCGAGTGCGAGCTCGATGCCGTTGCGCGTCGAGATGCCGAACGCCGCTTCGCTGCCGGTGAGCGAGCCGACTTCGCCGATGAGAATGACGTCTTCAGCGGGCTTGGGGTCGGCGGGCTTGGCGACGGGGTCGACCGGCTTCACGGCCGGGTCGGTGGGCTTGGGCGTGTCGGTCTTCTTCTCGCAGGCCGACAGCACGGCCACGGCCGCCAGGCACGTCAGGAGCATTCTCATGAGGCGGGGCTTGTAGGTGCGGTCGTTCGACGGTGCAAGTCGACTCGTCAGCTCAGCTGGAAGAGTCCCGGCGGGTTGTTGGTGAGCACCGCGCCGCTCGAGCTGACCGCGTGCGCGCGGAAGTCGTGCAGCCCCTTCACGGCGAGCTTCGCGACCTTCTTCAGACCGTCGGCGGTGAACGCCGCGATCTCTTTTTCGCACGTCGCCACCACGGCGGTGCCGTCGACGGTGGCCCGCACGCTGACCGCGCGCCGCGGAAAGGCCTTCACGCGTTTCACCACCTTCAACTTCTCGTCGAGCAGCGCCAGCTCGCCTTCGCTGCCGCTCACCACGATCGACGGGCCGAGGAGCGCGAGGTCGGTCACTCCGAACTCGAGCTTCGTGCGCGCCAGTTGCTTGCCCTTCGCGTCGAAGCGCGTGACCGCGGTCTCTTGATACCCGGTCGATTCAGCGAGCGTCACTTCGCCGCTGGCGCTCAGCTCGAACGACACGTCGCCGTATTCTTTTTCGAGCGGCAGTTGGAGCGCGGGCTTCGTCTCTCTCGCGTTCCCGTCGAGCTTCGTGGCTTTGGGCAGCTTCGCGCGTTCCCACACGGCGATGACGCGGTCCTTCCACTCGACCGAGGCGTCGCCCTTCGGTGGCTTCGAGATGCGCACCAACGATGCGACCTGCGTCGGCGTGCACCGCGGAGCGCCGTCGAAGTACGCGAACGACAGGCCGCCCTTCTTGCCGATGTTCCACTTCGCGCGGTGGGCGAGGGTGAGCTTCCCTTTGTTCCAGAGCCAGAGCTGGAGCTCTTCGTTCACGCGCACGAGGACCGAGCCGTCGGTACCGGTCGAGAAGGCGAGATCGCTGACGTGGAACGCGGGCGTTCCGGCGGCGGCAGTGAGCGAGTCGGGCGTGGCGCCCACGGGCTCGACGTTCTTGCTGCTGGCGAGCGACGCGATGAAGACGTCGTGGGCGCGCGAGACGCCGATGAGGAGATCGCCCGTCGGGTCCATCGAGAGCGTGTGCACGTCACTGACCCAGTCGCGGCCGAGGGGCTTGAACACCTTGCGCACGAACGACGCGGCCGCTGCTTCCTTGAGCTTCGAAATCACGCGGGGCTTGTAGGTGCGGTCGTTCGATGGTGCAAGCGCGCCTCGATGAACGCTCCTGAGGCTCCGGCTGTGTCGATGTGTGCGGTGCATGCTGATCGGCGCTCGGTCACCACGTGCAAGCGCTGCGGGCGATTCGCGTGCGCGGCGTGTCTGCCCAACCTCGATGAGCTGTGCGTCGAGTGCCATCGGCGCGTGACGATGGAGCTGCCACCACTCGAAGGTCGCGCGCTCGCGGCGCAGGTCGCGCTGTACGCCATCGCCGGTTTGCACGCGGTGATGGGCCTCGTGAACGTCGTGCAGGTGGCGACCGATGATCTGGCCGAGGACTCTCCGCTGGCGGTGGTCTACGGGCTGACCGCGATTCTGTACCTGCTGGTGTACCTCGCGACGATCATCGTGGTGTCGATGTGGTTCCACCGGGCGGCGAAGCACGCGTTGGCGCTCGGCGCGCAGCTGGAGCACGCGAGCACGCCGGGCGGAGCGGTGGGCTCGTGGTTCATTCCGTTCGTGAACCTCGCGCGGCCGTTCACCATCGCGCGGCAGATGATGTCTCACGCCGGAGTGGACGGCGGCATCGTCAACACCTGGCAGGCGACGTGGGTGCTGGGGAACATCATCGGCAACGTGTCGTCGCGCATGGAGGCTTCTTCCGGGCACGCGGGTCAGGTGACCGGAGCGCTGTCGGACGCGTGCCTCATCGTCGCGGCGATCAGCGCGGCGCAGGTCGCGCGGAAGTTGAAGTGGAACGCGCCGGGCAGTGATGCGCGGCCGTCGCTGTTCACTCCGCCGACGGCGAACTGAGGTCGCGGTCGGGGCCTCGGCCGCCCATTGTCGTCCGCACTCGACTGGTTGTGGCAGCATCTGCCCTTCCAGAAAGCGGGGGAACCATGGGTGAGGAGAAGGGCGCAGAGAAGCCCGAGAAGGCTGAGAAGCCGGGTGAGAAGCCGTCGCCTGAACCCGTCGTCGTGGATCCGAGTCTGACGCCGGGCGATCGCCGCCTGTTTGTCGCCGGGCTCGCAAGCTTCGGAGTCATGATCGGGTGGATTACTGGCATGTCCGCCACGGCGGGCACCACGCAGGCGTTGCTGACTTCGGTCTTCACTTTCGTCGGCGGCGTCTTGCTCAGCTTCGGCGGCTTTCGACGCAGGTTCGGCAACACGTTCCTGATCCATCTCGGCAACCTTGGAAAGGCGCTCCTGGGGTTCGCTTTGCCACTCGTCATCGCGAACACCGCGGCAGTCGAGTTGCGAGTGCAGCGCGAGTACGACTGGAAGATCAAATACCGCAAAGCCGGGCTCGAGGTTCCAGCCGCCGCCAAGCAGGACAAAGGCGGCAGTCTCTACGGCGACCAGAACTTCGACGCGGATGCTTGCGAAGTGGTTCGGCGCAACTACCTCGACGACGTCTACAAAGTGAACCGAGAGGCGCTCGATCTCGATCTGAGGAAGTGCTTCGGGCAGGACGGCAAGTGAAGACGCTCGCGGTTGCGCTGGCGCTGGCCGCCAGCCTCGCGTTGGCCGACGACAAAGTACCGACCTTCATCATCAGCAACGGAACCGCGTCCGGCAACGCGTTCGTGGTTTCGGATTTCCGTCCCAATTCGAACGCAGTGTTGTTGATGACGGCGCTTCACGTCGTGTCGTCGGCTCAGACGCTCACGGTCCTTCGTCCGAAATGCCACGAGACCAGTGGCGGTATCAGAGAAGCCCTGATTCCGATTGCGGGTGGAAGGGAAGCGTTGGTCTGGCCGGAACTCGACCTCGCGGCGTTTGAACTCACTCGGGTCGAGCAGACCACGATTCTGGCGGGTGCGGCCCCAGCGGTGATCGATCTCGACGCTGCGCTGCCGGGTGGGAAGGTGTTGCTGGAAGGCACGAGCTCGATCAGCGAATGCCAGGGCGGGACTGGTGAGGTGATGAGCACCCCGACCGTGCACGTGAAGTTCGAGGGTCTGCGCCTCGCGAAAACCGCGGCGAACAGGGGGAGTTTGCATCCTGCTGCTTTTCTCATTCAGTACGAGGCGCCTGCTGCCGCACCTGGATTGAGTGGTGCGCCGGTCGTGGTGGACGGGAAGCCGGGGCGCGTCGTCGGAGTTCACATCGCGGGTTACGAGCTGAAGGCTGTCGGTTGGGCCATGGCGCTGTCGGGCCAACCTCTGCTTCGGTCGCTGACGCCTCAGATCGAGCACGTCGGAGACTGGAGTCGCCGCGTCACCGACGTTCACAATCAGGTCGCTGAGTTCGAGTCGGCGGGCGATCGCGCAGCGAGACGGTTTGCTTTTGGTGTCGAGCTCACTGCGCCCCTCGGCTTCACGCGACAGTTTCAGCCTGGTGTTCCGGCAGTCGGAGGACTCCTTGCCGTTCAAGGCGAACTCGCCGCGGTGGACGATGCGAGCACCGTGTTGCTCGGCGGCGGTGCCGGAGTCTGGTACCAGCTGGCGAAACAGAACTTCTTGTCGCCACGCGATGTCGTCGTCGCGAGCAACGAACTCTCGCAATGGGGTGGCGTCTTCGAAGGGTTCCTGGGGTATCGCTTTCTGCGCCATGCGTTCGTGCGGCCTGAGCTTCGAGCGGGCCTTCGCTTTCGATTTGCGACGAGCCCGATGGCGCCAACCGACACCTCGCTCGGCTTCATGGCTCTCGCGGGTGCAAATCTGAAGTGGTCGCTGTTCGGAATCGAGCTGCTCCTCGACTTTGCGTACGACCCGGCGCCGCGAGTGGACGCCCGGTACACCGGCGATGGCGCCAGCGTCATTCGGCTCGAGCCTCCCTGGGTCGCACGCCTCGGCCTGCGCGCGGGGGTCCTGTGGTCGCCATGAAGCGCTTCACTTCCCTCATGCTTCTGCTCGTCGTCGCCGCTTGTGAGCGCGAGGAGACACCGTGCGAGCGCTGCCAACGCCAGGGCCCCGACTCGATGTGTCTCAACGAGCAGCGATGTTCTCCAGACGGCGGGTGTTCGCTCGTCCTCGTCGACTGCGTTCAGCGCTGCAGCGTCACTGACGCCGGCTCGACGTGCAGCGAAGGCCACGCGTGCATCACCGACGACAGCAATCGCACCTATTGCGAGAAGGCGTGTCGCACCGACTTGTGCGACGCCGGAAAGGAATGCGGCCAGTCGAGCTGCATTCCCGTGGAGTGCGGCACGCGCATCGCCTGCACGCGTGCGACGGACTTCTGCGATCTCCCTTCGCACACCTGCAAGACGCTCGACGGTGTCTGCTCGACGCTGGCGCAATGCCAGACACCTCCTGCTGACACGCTGGTGAGCTGCGCGGGGTCATGTCTGCTCGTGCCTCAACCGCTCGGCACGTTGGGCGCAAGCGAGGTTCAGCTCTCGGTCGACGTGCTGAGCCCGAGCTCCACGACGAGCTTCGCGAGCCAGAGCGACGTCTTCTTCGAGTGGGACGGTGCGAATCAGACCAGCATCGCGCTCGTGCTGCGCGGACCTCCGAAGGCGCAGCTGCTCGAGTCAGCCATCTGGGGCGCGGTTCTCCCCGCGGGCACGCGACGCGTCTCGCTCTCCGATGGCTCAGCGATCATCGATGGCGGGTGGGAGCTCGCATCTGCCCCCGCACTCCCGGAGCACGAGCGGCTGACGTTCTTCGTGCAACAGGTCGAGGTGCGCACCGTCGTCGGGAAGAGCCTGGCAGTGCCCTTCATCGTCGGTCAGCCGTGGGCGCAGCTGAACTCGCCGTGCATCCTGGACTGCGAGAATCCCTTTGTGCCGTTGGCTTGCTTTCAGGGCGTGTGTCACCAGCGGTGCGCTTCGCATCGTGATTGCCAGCCGGCGTTGTGCAACGCGGCTCGCGTTTGCGATTGACCTGGTCGACCTTCAGCCGACGACGACGACCAGCGCGGCGCAGGTCGCGCGGAAGTTGAAGTGGAACGCGCCGGGCAGTGATGCGCGCCCGTCGCTGTTCAATCCACCGACGGCGAGATGACTACTGACGCGGGCTGCCACCGATCTCTGGCGGGACGATGTCCGGAAAGTCGCGGCAGATTGGCGCGAGCAAATGGGCGTCAACCGCACCGAGCGCTCGACCAGCGGCAGTTCGCCACTGCTCGAACTCCTTTTCGGGAACCTCGCCTTTGAGGCGAAAGAGTTCGCTCATCACGTCATCGCCAAACCGGCGGATCGCCGCAATCAGTGCAGCGGCAGCTTTTTCGTTCATTGGTTCTCCGGCGACTGCGTGTTGAGGGCGGCGACTCGTCTCGCGAGTGAGTGACCATTCGTTCGCCACGCTTCCGCCGTTCGGCCGGACGTTTCGAACTCGACGATCGCAACGCTGATTTGATCGCCGGTCGGACTCTGCAAACTGAACGCGCGCCGATCGTCGAGCTGGCCCGCCGGGTAGACGAGAACGGCTTTTCGAGCCTGCGTGAGAAAGCAGTAGGTCACCATTTGATGAATGACTGCTGGGTCAACGCGATCCTTGTACTTCGCATCGACCACCAGAGTTCCGCTCGGAAGTGGGAGAAATGCGTCGATGAAGTACGTGCCGTGCCCGTCGGGTTCGCGCTCGTACACGAGTGGATGCTGCTCGCGAACGGGAAGCCCGGCGTCCCGAAGAGCTCGCACGACTGCGCGCTCGAAGAGTGACGCCAGCTTCACAATGAATGCGAGACCGTGACCGCCATCTCCAGATGAGAGTCCGGCGCCGCTGAGCAAGAGACGCGCGAGAGCGCAAGCCGTCGCGAATGGCTGCTCGTCTCGGCCGAGACTTCGACGTCCGGCGAGAAGGTCCTGATCGATCCGCGGAGCGACCTCCGCGAAAGCGCCCATCAACTCGAAGAACGGTGTACCTGCCGCAGATCGCAGAAGCGCGTTGCGCTGAATACCGACGAGTGTTGCAGCGAGGAGCTGGTTGAGCGGGGTGAGCGGCAGGCGTTCCCACGCGACGCATGGAACTCGCGAGAGCTTGCCGCCAGTTTGCGAGAGTCTCGTGAAGTCGATGCTGCCGCGAATGTTCGCCGACTCCGTTCGGACGCGGTGGTACTTGCGACGGAGGCCGTGTGCTCCGGTCACCGCGCTCAACTCGCGAACAAACAGAACGGCGAGCGCTTGCGTCACGTCTGACAGTTCTCCGAGATCCTCGAGAGGGTGAAGGTGCGAGAGGTCTCGCAACGTCGGGTCGCAGTAGCTGGCCCACGCAAGAACAGAGGCCGCAGGTGCCTTCCTGGAACGAATGACGAGGGTCGTTCTCGACGGAAGTTGAATGTGGCCGGCGATGCCCCACACCACGACGTCGCGACGTCCGCACTTCGCCGCCTGTCCCAGAACGGAAATGAGGTGTGCGAGATCTTCGCCGTCGAGAATGAACGGCTCACCTTCCTCGACGGTCATGATGCTCACTGCTCGGCCTCTGCGACCGCCGACGCCACGACCGACTTCCACTGAGCTGCGGCCTTGTCCAGGAGCGCTCGGTCTCCGAAGAAGTACTCCTCGAGGAGCGGGCGCACATCGAGATCCCAGATGCGGTCGAAGACGTCAGCGCGATCTGGGAACGCAACGTTGAGGAAGTAGCTGTGCCCGAGTGCGTGGTCTGCGTCTCTTTGCGAGGTCAGCCATTCGTTGAAGGACTCGAGCACGCTCGGCCCGGCACGCCCGAGCAGTGTCGTCCCATGCACTCGCTCAATCACTTCTGGGTCGGGATCGATACGAATGAAGCTGAAGCGCCGACGCAGGGCGTAGTCGACGAGAGCGACGCTGCGGTCGACTGAGTTCATCGTGCCGATGATGATCAGGTTGGGAGGAACGGTGAGCGTGCCTCCCTGCGCGAGCGTCACAGCTTCGTCGCGGTACTCCAAAGCGAAGAGGAGCTCGCCGAAGATGCGAGCTGGGTCTCCGCGGTTGATCTCGTCGATCACCAGCACGAAGAACGAATCAGGCTCATCTTCCGCAGCCTGGGAGATGCGCAGGAACGGCCCTTCCTGAAGCTCGTAGCGAAGCTGCGTGACGCTCGAGAGATCCGGCCGCAGTCCCTGAATGAAGTCTTCGTAGCTGTAGCTCGGGTGGAACTGCACGAGCCTGAATTGAGCATCGTCGCCGCCATCGCTGTCGCCGGTGATCGCCATGGCCAGAGCGCGAGCGACGTGCGTCTTGCCGGTGCCCGGGGGCCCGTAAAGGATCAGGTTCCGCTTCGTCGATTGATCGTTCGGAGGTGTCGCCCCGAATTCTGGCCGAATGCGAGCGGTGACTGCGTCGATGAGCTTCGTGCCGAGGCGCGACCGCAGCCCCTCGAGGGCGTCGATCGGGCGATGCTCCGTGGCGTCTCGTTTCGACGGCGACTGCTTCAACTCGATCGCGACGGCGGCCTTGCTGCGCGGCGGCGTCGCCTCATTGGCACCCCACGTTGCTCGTTCAGCCTCGAGGTATTTGCGCCCGGCATCGGTGATTCGCCACTGCCCCGACCCTGCGGTCTCAATCAGGCCCTTCGCTTTGATGTTGGAAATCGCCCAGTTGGCTCTGCCTTCCCACACCACAACGCCCGATGCATGCGACCGTCGATCTCCGGGAGTCAGGTGTCGCTTGATGCGGGCTTCGACGGTGTCGAGCAAGTCGCCGCGCTGCGAAACCCCACTCACCAGAGCCTCGAGAATCGGAACGATGTAGTACCGCTCGGGGTGCGCGAACACCGTCTCGACGCCCTTCACTGCATCAGCCTCTTCAGTGCGCGGAGCGATGGTGAATGGCTCAATCTTGATCGGCTCGCTCGCTCGCGCTGCGGCGTATCTGATTCCAAGCTGAGTGAGCGACCATGTACCGGTTTGTTCGCTGGGGCTGATGAGCCCGAGGTTGCGGAGCGCCATGCGGGTGAAACCCAGTCGGCCGCGCGCACGCAGTTCAGCGAAGTCGGACTCGCTGATCTGCCCTCTGGTCAATCGCTCCATTTCGGACGTGACGTCTTTCTTCGACGCTCTACCGCCCTTGTTGTGGAGTGCGCGCAACAGAGTCTGCGCGAGCAGTCGGTGTGCTGCCGACAAGCCAACGACTTGCTGGTGAATTGCGTCGAGTTCGGGGTCCGCCATGCGGCGAGCCTACGATGGTGCACTCCAGTGGGTGGAACTTGGTCAACCCTCACCCCGCCCCTCTCCCTCGCGGGAGAGGGGGAGCGTTAGCCGACGACGACGACCAGCGCGGCCACCACGGGCAGCGCCAACACGCGGCCGGCTTCGAGCGAGCGCGCCCAGACCTTGCCTTCGATCAGCGCGGGCAACGTCAGCAGCGACAGCAACATCACCAGCGTGCACACCGCCTTCACCGGAGCGCTCAGCCCGCCGCCCCACATCAAGAACACGAACACGCCGCCCAGCAGCACGCACCAGTTGATCAGCGCGTAGAGCACCGTGTTCTTCGACGCGCGCGGGTCGTACTTCGCCGAGAAATCACGCGCGACGTACGGGCCCATCCACTCCGGGCGCCAGGCGGGTGAGCCGAAGAACACCTTGAACTTGTCTTTCAACGTCGGCGCGCGACCCGCGAGACGAATGAGGTCGAGGTACTGCTCGACCTGCGCCCACAGCGGGTTGAACGAGTTGAGCGGCCGCGTCGTGCCGTACACGCACTTCTCGGTCTCCGGCTCGTACGTGCCGAAGAGACGATCGAAGAGGCTGAACGTCGCTCCGTGGTTCTTGTCGAGGTAGCGCGGGTTGATGGCGTGGTGCACGCGGTGCTGCGCCGGCGAGTTGAAGATCTTCTCGAACCACCCGAGCGGCGGCACCAGCTCGGTGTGAATCCAGAATTGGTACAGCGTCGACAGCCCGAGAATCACCGCGAAGTGGAAGACCGGCACGCCGACCAGCGCGAGCGGCAGGTAGAAAATCAAACTCGTGAACCACGTCGTCACCGACTGCCGCAGCGCGACCGCGAGGTTGTAGTCCTCACTGTGGTGATGAACGACGTGCGCCGCCCAGAGGATGTTGACCTCGTGCGAGAGCCGGTGCCACCAGTAGTAGAGGAACTCTACGCCCACGAACGCGACCACCCACGGCAGCCACACGGTCGGCAGCGTGAACAGCGCGTACTGCGAGAGCCACGTGTACGCCGCGGTCATCGCTCCCGTCGCGAGGAACAAGCTCGTCAGCTGCTGCGCGATGCCGCAGCCCATGTCGCCCATCGCGTCGCCGAGCCGGTACAGCTTGCGGCCCTTCGCTTTCGCGATGCCGAGCTCGACCAACATGCCGACGAAGAACAGCGGAATGGCCAACGCGATGAGGTTCGGTCCCACGACGCCCTCTCTAGATGATGTGACCTGTTGGTCGCAAGATGCGAGGCACTCCTTATTACTATGCGCTCCCCGACGTGCGCCTCACCAGGTCTGGGACAACGTGCGCAGTGCGCTCAGGCGCGTCTGGGTTTCTTGCGCGAGCAACCCACGCGCGAGCGGCTCGAGCGTCGCGTCGAACTTCGCCGAAAATTTCGGAGCGCGCGCGAACTGAATCAGGTCGTGCACCACCGCGTTTCCGTTCTGCTCGGTCGGAGAGCAATACGGGTGCTCGCCGCTGACGAGCTCGCAGAGCATCACTCCGAACGCCCACGCGTCGCTGCCCGGGCCGATGCGGTCGTCGGCCATCGCCTGCTCCGGAGCCATGTACGGGAGCGTGCCCATCATCGCTCCGCTTCCGGTGAGCGCCTTCTCGGTCGCGCGCTGTTCGTGAAACTCGAGGATCGGTTGCTTGCCGAGCGAAACGCCAGCGGGCACGAACTCGAAGCGCGCGCCCTTCACGAGCGACACCAGACCCCAGTCGATGACGTACGTGTCTTCGTGCGGCCCGAGGAGGATGTTCTCGGGCTTCACGTCGCGGTGCCACAGCCCCTGCTCGTGCGCGAAGCAGACACCACGCGCCGCCGCGCTCAACGCACGCAACAAACGCGGCCGGTCAACCTTCGGCATCGCGGCGCGCAGGCTCTGCCCCTTCACGAAACGCATCGCGTAGTAGAGCTCGCCGCCGCCGATGAAGCCGAGGTCGTAGACCGGCACGACGTTGGGGTGCTCGAGCCGCGCGGTGATGAGCGCCTCGCGTGCGAACTGCTGCACCAGCGCCTCGTCGTTCAGCATGTGGCCGTGCATCAACTTGAGCGCGACGCGACGGCCCGTCGGCCGTTCCACCGCGAGGAGCACCTGGCCCATGCCGCCGCGCGCGAGCTGATCGAGCGGCTCGTAGCGCTCCAACATGCGCGACGGCGCGGAGCTCTGAGAGACCGAGACCGGCTCGAAGCCGAAGTTGCGGGTGCGACCGACGTCAGTGCTGGCCTCGTCGAGCGGTCGCGGCACCGTGGCTTCGAGCATCGCGGCAGCACACCAAAGCGCTACGACCAGGTCACGCGGAAGGTGGAGTCCTGCTTCTCGAGGCTCCGCTCGATGATGTCGACCGTGCCTACGGCGCCGAGCAGCACCAGTACTTCCGTCAGCACGCCGCGTCGGTAGTCGGTGACGAGGTTGGTGCGGTCGGTCGCGCGCGCGAGGAACTTCTGGTGCGTGTACGTGCGGATGCGAACTTCCTTCTCGCCGACGTCGCTGATTTCGGTCTCGAGGTAGTTCGACGCCTGCCGGAAGTTGCGGCCCATGCGCATCAACGTGCGCTTCACGCCGATCAACTTGCCGAGCTGGTGCGCCGCAAAGCCCACTCCGGTCTCGGCGAAGCCGCGCATGAAGCTGCGGCCCAGCGTCACGTAGCGCGTGCTTTCGGGCTCATTCGAGAACAGCTCCGCGCCTGCGATGCGAATCACCTCGACCCACGTGTCCATCGGGTACGCGGGGCGAATCTTGTCGAAGTCCACTCCCGACTTCTTCAAGCGCTCATGCAGCGCGGGCGTGACCTGGTCTTTGAGCGCGTTGCGCATCGCCTGGATGGCGGTGCCGAACACCACCGGCTCGTCTGGAGCGCTCCCACTCATGGCGAATCGACGGGCAGCGTAACCACCTCGCCGTAGTCGAGCACTCCCCATTCGAGCTTCGGGTTCTCGTCGAGGAACAGCTTTCGCGCGCCGTCGAGATCGAGCCCCGGCATCAACGCCAGCCCCTTGCTCATCGGCTGGAAGAAGTTGTCGAAGTGCGTGGGCAGCACGCGCTTGGCGTGCGACTCGTCGAGCAGGCCCTTCACCTTCTGCGGCGTCTGCTTCTCTCCCGTGACGCCGACGATGAGCGTGTCAGCGCGCAGACCGCCGAGCTCTCCTGCGGCGTACGTGCTGGTGGGGTGGAACCAGATGCTCGTGCCGTTCGCGGTGAGCCGGTACGCGAAGGTGTCGTCGAGCGCGTAGCCCCAGAACCACGTCGGCTTCGCGTCGGGAGGAATGACGCCGCTCATCGGCTGCTTCACGAGGATGTCGGTGTGCCGCGAGCTGCGCACGTCGATGGTGAAGCCGCCGACGGTGAGCACGTCGCCCGACTTCACGACGCGCGTCTTCTCGGGAGCGACGCCGCGAGAGAGCGCGAGGTTCACCGCGTTCTGCGAGCCGACCACCAGCGCGCCGGTGCGCTTGGCGATCTCTCCCACGTCGAGCGCGTGGTCGTAGTGCGCGTGGTTGACGAGAATGACGTCGGCCTTCGGGCACCACTTTTCACCGAGCTTCGGGTCGGCGACGACGGGACCGGTGATGAGCTCGACCGGGTCGGGCCGCGTGGGCGTCGGGTCGGTGAGCACCGTGGTGACGCCGTCGGAGAACTCGAAGCCCGAGACGCCGAGCGAGCGCACGGTGATGCCTGCATCGCTGCCGTTCGCGCTCACCCACGACGCGGGCGGCCGGTGTTCGGCCGGAATCGCCCACGGCTTGTGGTGCGTGAAGATGAACCACGCCACGAGCACCAGCGCGAAGAGCACGAACGGAGCAGCGAGAGCAATCTTGAGGCGGCGCGACATCGCCGCGCACTTAAAGCACTTTCAACGACGCGGGCAGGTGATGTTCATCTGAATGGGCTTCAGGTCCTTCCCGGTGCCGCCCTGGCCCACGTAGGTGAACGTCAGCTTCTTCCCCGACTCGCAGCGCTGCTTCTTGATCTCCTCGCGGATCTCGAACTGGCACTTGATGGTCGTGCCTTCCGACTCGTGCTGCAGCACCACCGTGCCCGTCTCGTCCATCAGGCGGCAGGCGCTCTTCTTCTCTTCAGCGAACGCGGCGGAGGCGAACAGCGACGACGACACGACGAGGGCGATGAGCTTGTTCAAGGTGATTCCCTTCGGTGAGCGCGCCTGCCGAGATGACAAGCGGCGTGAGCGGCCACCAGTGCAGCCGCCGTTCCATCACGTGATGTGAAGGCAGCGCGCCCGGGTGGTCAGCGAAGGTGTTGTGCGGGGGTCAACACCCTGTTGTCTGCAGCTCAACACCTGGCCGCAAAGCGCTTCGTGATTGCGCGGTTGGCGGGCGGGCACGTGCGTTGCTCTTCGGTCGTCGCATGAAAATCAAACCCGCGACGAACACTCCGAAGCTCAACGCTGCACAGCAGGACCTCTCGCAGAAGACCGGCATCAAGGCCGAACGCTTCGACACTGCGTTCTGGGCCGCGGGTCAGAAGGGCGGAGGCGCGCGTCCTCCCGACAAGGCCATCTGGGACTCGTGGTCGCCGCAGCAGCGCGCTGAGGCCGGCTTCCCGACGTTCACCGAATGGAAGGCCGCGGCGGTCGAGTGGCGCAACGGCATCACGACGCATCGCGCGCAGAAGGACCTCGAGATCTTCGAAGCCGCGAAGTCGAAGGGCTTCGATCTCAACACCGAGGGTGGCTTCAAGAAGGCGATGAACGCGGCCGGCATCTTCGATCGCCCCGACGAGGGCCAGGCCGGCTTCCGCCGCCGCATGATGCAGTTCCGCGGAGAGATGGATCCGTCGGGCCGCTACCACTTCCTCCCCGATGGCCGCTCGGTCGACGTGGCGACGTCTGACTTGAGCAAGCGCGGCGTGGCGGCGTTTCATTCTGATGCGGTGCGCGCGACGGGCATTCAGGCGGCGCTGCCGGGCGTGTTCATGCAGATGGAGATCATGAATCGCTGGGCGGGCCAGAACCTCTCGCGGGTCGGCATCGACGCGGAGAGCAAGATTCTGCGCGACGGTCAGGGCCTGTTCGTGCGCGAGAACGGGCGTCGCATCGCGCTCGACGAGCTGGGCCGCTACCAGGACGGCTCGGGTCGCGTGTACGGCCAGAGCCGGGCGGGCGTGCACGACGTGTTCGAGCAGGCCGCGGGTCACGTGCGTTTCGGTGGTGGTGGACCGAGCCTCGGCTGATACTCGCCGGGTGTCCTCTTCCGGCGAGCAGGCGCTGCCCGTGGTCGAAGGCTTCGAGGTGCTGCGCCGTCTCGGGCGCGGCGGCATGGGCGAGGTGCTCGAAGCGGAGCGTGTCGGCCCCGAAGGCTTTCGCAAGCGCGTCGCGTTGAAGCAGCTGGCGCTCGATCTCTCCATCGATCGCACCGCCGTCAGCCGCTTCTTCCAGGAAGCGCGAATCTGCGCGCGGCTCGAACACCCCAACATCGTGCGCGTGCAGGACCTGCTCAACGACGGCGGGCGGCCGTTCATCGTCATGGAGCTCTTGCGCGGCGTGACGCTGTGGGAGCTCGTGCGCTCGCTGCGAATGTCCGGCTCCGTCGAGTGGTGGGTGCCGCTCGCCATCGCCGAGCAGGCGCTCTCCGCGCTCGAGTACGCGCACGCGCTCAGCGGTGACGACGGAGCGCCGCTCGGGCTCGTGCACCGCGACCTCACGCCGCGCAACGTGATGGTCACCGAGGGCGGCGTGGTGAAGGTGCTCGACTTCGGCATCGCGAAGTTGACGTCGTCGCTGAGTGCTCCGGCGCTGACGGCCGATGGCTCGGTGGCGGGCACGCTGGAGTTCTTCTCTCCCGAGCAGGCGCAGGCCATGCCGCTCGACGCGCGCAGCGATTTGTTTCAGCTCGCGGGCGCGGTGTTCTGGGCGCTCACCGGCTCGCCGCCGAATGGCTCGGGCACTCCGGCCGAGGTGCTGACGCGCGCGGTGGTGGGGCCTCCGATTTCGGTGCGCACGCTGCGCGCTGACGTGCCCGAAGACGTGGCTGCGTTTCTCGAGCGCGCGCTGTCTCGAGATCGCGATGCGCGGTTTCCCGACGCGAAGTCGATGCACGCCGAGGCGCGGAAGTTGTTGGCGGGGAAGGGCGCGGTCGAGCTCGCGGCGTTGGTGAAGCCGTTGTTGCCGGCGGTGGTGGCGGCTCCGAGCGCGGCTTCGATTTCGGCGCGCACACAGCCTGCGTCTCCGCTCGCGCGGCAGCGTTCGGGCTCGGGTGATGCCGTCGAGGTCTCGCGCACCGACGTCTCTCCTCCGCGCGCGGCTTCTGACGCGACGTCGCGCCGCACGGTGGTGGCGGGCTTCGCTGCGACAGTGGTCGTCGGCGCCGGAGCGTTCTGGGCCGGCCGCTCGTCGAACTCGTACACGCCGCGACCTCCGCGCAGACCGCCGGAGTTCAACCGGCTCACCTGGCGGCGCGGAACGATTCACGCTGCGCGCTTCACCAGCGACGACAGCTACGTGTGCTGCGGAGCGTTCGACAACGAGCCGATGCGCACGTGGTTGGGTGTTCCCGGGAATCCTGAAGGGCGCTCGCTGGAATTCGGAACCGCCGAGTTGCTCGCGGTGAGCAAGCAGCAGGAACTCTCGCTGCTCAACGACGTGGAGCTCATCTACGGCTTCGTTCGCCGCGGCACGCTCGCGCAGGTGATGTTGTCGGGCGGAGCCCCGCGCGACGTGTTGTCCGACGTGCAGTGGGTCGACTACCAGCCCGAGACTTCCGCGCTCGCCGTCGTGCGGTGGAAGGGCGACCACACCACGCTCGAGTTCCCGTTGGACAAGGTGCGCCACGAGACGCAGACCGGGTGGATTGGTGAGACGCGTTTTTCTCCCAACGGCAAACACCTCGCGTTCGTGTTTCACCCCGCGCGCTACGACGACGCCGGCAGCGTGTGGATGGTCGACGTCACGCGTGACGCTCCGGCGAAGGCGCTGACCGGGCCGTTCGCTTCGATTCGCGGGCTGGCATGGCGTGACGCGCGCACGGTGTGGTTCACCGCGTCGAAGGAAGGGCTGACGCGCGAGCTGCACGCGGTTGATCTCGAAGGCACGCAACGGCTCATCGAACGTGCGCCGGTGACGTTGCGGTTGTTCGACCTCGGTTCTCGCGGGCGAGCACTCGTGACGCGCGAGGCGACTGAGCTGGCGGCGGCCGGAAAGCTCGCGGGCGATGCGGTCGAGCGGGAGCTGTCGATCTTCGACACTTCGTACGCAGGGCACATCTCGGCTGATGGCTCGCGCGTGTTGATTGGTGAAGGCGCGGGTGACGCGGTCGGGAGCGAAGGCGCGGTGTACCTGCGCAAGGGTGCGTCAGCGCCGGTGCGACTCGGCACGGGTCTCGCGCGCGAGTTGTCACCCGATGGCGCGTGGGCGCTGGTGAATCCGTTCGATCGGAAGTCGCTGGTGATGTTGCCGACCGGAGCGGGCACGCAGAAGCGGCTCGAGCTGCCGGCGAAGACGCTGGTGAACACCGCGGTGTTCTTTCCCGACGGGAAGCGCGTGCTGGCGTCGGTCGGTGATGAGACGGCGAAGGACACCAAGTTCGCGTCGATCGACGTGGCTTCGGGCGCGGCGACCGTGTTGCCGATTTCCGGGTTTCTCGGACCGCTCGTGTTGCCGCTGTCGCCCGATGGCGCGCGCGTGGTGTTGATGAAGGCCGAGACCGAGCTGCTCGAGTGGGTCGACGTGGCGAGCGGTGAATCGACTCCGGTGCTTGGGGTGAAGAAGGGTGAGAGCGCGCTGCGCGTGTCGGGCGATGGGAAGTTCGTGTTCGTCGCGCAGTTCGAGACGCGGCCGCTGAGCGTGGTGCGGCTCGACGTGAAGAGTGGTGAGCGGAGTGAGTTTCTTTCGCTCGCTCCGAAGGAAGCGGCGGGCGTCGACAACGTTCCGTGGGCCGTGCTGAGCGCTGATGCGTCGTCGTACGCGTACACGTTTCATCGCGTGTTGAGCACGCTGTACCTGATGACCGACGCCGACTGAGTCCCCCTCTCCCGCGAGGGAGAGGGTCGGGGTGAGGGTTGAATGAGATGCCCCTGGCCGTGCTGAGCGCTGTGCCCGATGACCGACGCCGACTGACTCGGGACGGCTGTGCTTTCATGCGGCGCGATGCAAGACGACGCCACGACGTTGCCACGCGCGACGACGACGCAGACGGTCGAGGTGCAGGGGCTCCGCGGTCCTGAAGCGCGTATGAGCGCCGCTCGGCTCAAGTGGACGCGCGGCGCCGACGCTGGAGCGACCTGGCCCTTCAAGACCGAGCGCGCCGTCATCGGTACGAATCAGGGAGCGGATCTCGTGCTCCACGATCGCGCGGTGTCCCGCTACCACTGCGAGCTCACGCTCTCGCCCGAGGGCATCGCGGTGCGAGACCTCGGCAGTCGCAACGGCACGCGCGTGAACGGAGTGCTCGTCGAGCGCGCGTGGCTGACGGCGGGAGATCGCCTGCAGGTCGGTGAGTCGGAGGCGGTGCTCGAGCTCGCGGGCGAAGACGTGCGCGTGCCGCTGCACGCCAGCGATTCGTTCGGGCCGCTGGTCGGTGGCTCGCTCGCGATGCGGACTTTGTTCGCGCGGCTCGCGAAAGCGGCGACGTCGAACGCGACGGTGCTGCTCACGGGTGAGAGTGGAACCGGCAAGGAACTCGCGGCCGAAGCGATTCACGGTGCGAGCCCGCGCGCGTCGGAGTCGCTGGTGGTCGTCGATTGTGGCGCGGTGCCGCCAGCGCTGCTCGAGAGTGAGCTCTTCGGTCACGAGAAGGGCTCGTTCACCGGAGCGGCTTCAGCTCGCGAAGGCGCGTTCGAGCTCGCTGACAAGGGCACGCTGTTCCTCGATGAGATTGGGGAATTGCCGCTCGAGCTGCAGCCGAAGTTGCTGCGCGCGCTCGAGAAGCGCGAAGTGAAGCGCGTCGGCGGGAGTGCGTACCAGCCCGTCGACTTGCGCGTCGTCGCGGCGACGCATCGCGATCTGCGCGCTGAGGTGAACTCGGGTCGCTTCCGCGCGGATCCTTTCTATCGGCTCGCCGTGGTCGAGGTGCGCGTGCCGGCGTTGCGTGAGCGGACGGATGATCTTCCGCAGCTCGTGCGCACGTTGCTCACGCGGCTGGGTCTGGCGGACAAGGCGGAGGCGGCGGTGCTGTCGACAGAGCCGGTGTTGAGTCAGCTTCGCTCGCATCCGTGGCCGGGCAACGTGCGCGAGCTGCGGAACTATCTCGAACGCGCGGTGGCGCTCGGTGAGTCAGCGCCTCCGTCGATGCCGGTGCCCGCGGCCGCTCCGGTGACGACGTTGGACTATCGGCAGGCGAAGGAAGAGGCGATCAAGGCGTTCGAGCGTCCGTGGCTCGAGGCGTTGCTCGCACGGCATCAGGGAAATGCGGCGGCTGCAGCTCGGAGCGCGGGGCTCGATCGCGCGTATTTGTATCGGCTGCTTTGGCGTCACGGCCTGAAGTGAGACTCCCTCTCCCTGCGGAGCGGGGAGAGGGCTGGGGTGAGGGGCTGATTCATATTCTGCGTTGATGCCTGGTTGGCCCCTCACCCCGACCCTCTCCCCGCTTGCGCAGGGAGAGGGAGAGAAGTCAGGGAAGGATGACGAGCCCGCGGAACACCGTGCCGGCCGTCGGCGGAGTGAGCACCACACCATTGGGCTGCACGCCGACACCATTCATGTCCGTCCACGTCGCAATGCCGTACGAGCCGCTCGCGACCAACAGCACCGACGACACGTCAGGCAACACCGCCAGGTAATACGTGCCGCCGCTGATCGGGAACTGCGCGCCCTCGGTCCACACGTTGCCGTCGAAGTCGTAGCGACGCACCGCCGCGCTGCCCGTCGTCTCCGCGAGATAGAGCGTGTCGGGCCCGCTGATGACCGCGCTGCGATCGAGCAACGCGAAGGTGCTCGGGTTCGCCGCCACCACGCCCGGGAAGTTGATGAACGTCGCGGTCGACGACAGCGGCAACCCGGTGCCCACGCCGAACACGCGCGAGAGATCCGTTCCGCCATCGGGGTTGGGGTTGGTTCCCGTCGACGCGTAGAGCTGACCGTTGATGATCTCCGTCACGCGAATGTTCGAGCGCGAAGGGAAGATGTCCGTCGACGTGCCCGTCGAGCCGTGCACCACGTAGCGCACGCCGAACGACGCGCCCGCGACCCAATACGCCGTGCCGTCGACGCTCGCCGCGGTGCGGAAGCCCGCCAGACCGAACGCGTCGGTGATGCTGGTCGAGGTGTTCACGTTCGAGCCGTTCAAGTCGATGCGGCCGACCACGCGCGGAATTCCCGACGCGGTGCTCACGCTCGCGGTGCCCGGCGTCGCCGCGTAGCCAGTCATCACGAGGTACGAGTTGTTGGTCGACAGGTTGAGCACGCCTTCCGCGGTCGCGACGCCCGAGAGCGTGAGCGGCGCGTTGCCTCCGTTCTGCGCGATGGGCAGCGGCGTCTCGGAAATCAGCGCGCCGGTGCTCAAGCTGCGGAACTCGAGGTGCACCTCGGTCGCGACGCTGCTCAGCGACGTGCCACCGTCCGGCTGCGGGAAGGGAATCGGTCCGACACGAACCACCGCGAGGGTGCGCGCGCCCATGGTGCACACGATGCCGTTGCCCGAGTAGCCGGAGTTGCACGTGCACGTGCGGCCGCCCTGCGTGTTGGCGCACATCGCGTTCACGCTGCAGCCACCGTTGCTCGTGAGGCACTCGTTCACGTCGGTGCAGCTCAGGCCGTTGCCCATCCACCCTCCGTTGCAGGCGCAGGTGCGCGAGCCCGGAGTGTTGGTGCACGTCGCGTTGGTGTCGCAGCCGCCGTTGGCGGTCGAGCACTCGTTGATGTCGGTGCAGGTCACTCCGTCGCCGGTGAAGCCCTGGTTGCACGCGCACGAACGGCCCGGAGCCATGTTGGTGCACATCGCGTTGACGCTGCAGCCGCCGTTGTTGGTGAGGCACTCGTTCAAGTCGGTGCAGCTGGTGATGCCGTCACCCATGAAGCCTTGATTGCACGCACACGTCCGCGCTCCGGGCGTGTTGGTGCACGTCGCGTTGGTGGTGCAGCCGCCGTTGTTGGTGAGGCACTCGTTCACGTCGGTGCACGTCATGCCGTCACCGGTGAAGCCCTGGTTGCAGGCGCAGGTGCGGCTGCCGACGGTGTTGGTGCACGCGGCGTTCGCGTCGCAGCCGCCGTTGCTCACGAGGCACTCGTTCACGTCGACGCAGCTCATGCCCTGCTGCGTGAAGCCCTGGTTGCACGCGAAGCCGCAGCCTGAGCCGCTGCACGTGGGGCTCGCGTTGGCAGGCGCCTGACACGCGATGCACGCCGAAGCGCCGCACGACGTCGGAGCGGTGTCGCTCACGCAGCGCTGTCCACACGCGTGCTGGCCAGCGGGGCAGTCGCAGGTCATCTGCGCGTTGCAGGTCGCTCCCATCGGGCAGTCGGTCGAGAGCCGGCAGCCGGGCGCGCACTGATGGCTGATGGGGTCGCAGAAGTAACCGGAGCCGCACTGCGCGGTGGTGCAGTCGGCCGGGAGCAACCCGCAGCTTCCGCGAATGCAGACCTCTCCGTTGCCGCACACGCGACCGCACTGGCCGCAGTTCTCGAGCGACGCCGAGGTGTCGACGCACATGCCGCCGCACGAGCTGAGCGTGCCTGCGCAGATCATTCCGCCGCCGCCACCAGTCGCACCGCCACCGCCAGTCGCGCCTCCGCCACCCGTCGTTCCGCCGCCGCCACCGGTCGCACCACCACCGCCCGTCGCACCGCCGCCGCCAGTTCCTCCGCCGGTCGCGCCGCCACCACCCGTCGTGCCGCCGCCGCCAGTCGCTCCTCCGCCACCAGTTGTGCCGCCGCCAGTCGCTCCGCCACCACCCGTCGCGCCACCGCCGCCGCTGCCGCCACGAATGACGCACGTGCCGAAGCTGCACATCGTGCCGGTCATGCAGACCTGGCACTGGAAGCCACCGGAGCCGCAGGCCTGCGTGTCGTTGCCGCCCTGGCACGTTCCGTCAGCGGTACAGCAGCCACTGCACGTCTCCGCGCACGTCGCCATCGGCTTGGGCGAACAGCTCGAAGCCGAGAGAAAGAGGACGGCGAAGAAGGGCAGTGCGAGGCGAAAAACAGGCATGGCGGAAGTTCTACACATGAGCGGCACGTCAGGTGCAGTTGTTCACGTTCCGAAAACGCGGCGGGATGTTAGGTGGCGGGCATGCTCGCACTGCACGGTTCGGCGGCCTTCACTCCAGCCCGACTTCGGCGACGCATCGACGCGTGGAAGCTCACCGACGCGACGGCCACCTTCGTGCACTTCGTGGAAGTCGAGCGAGCGCTGACGAAGGAAGAAGACGCGACGCTGCGAGCGCTGCTCACCTACGGCCCGAAGTCAGAACCGCGCCGCATCGAGGGGCAGCAGTTCGTCGTCGTGCCTCGTCTGGGCACGCGTTCGCCGTGGTCCTCGAAGGCGACGGACATCGCTCACAACTGCGGTCTCACCGTCGTGCGTCGGCTCGAGCGCGGCATCGTGTGGACGTTGCAGGGCGCGGGGAGCGCGCCGCCTCCGCTGTTCGATCGCATGACCGAATCGCTGCTGCGCACGGTCGAGGAAGCCGCCGCGCTCTTCGCGAAGCACGAACCGAAACCGCTCACGAGCATTCCGCTCTCCACGCTCGCCGAGGCGAACGTGCGGCTCGGCCTCGCGCTCACCAGCGACGAGATCGAATACCTGCAGAAGAACTTCACCACGCTGGGCCGCGACCCGACCGACGTCGAGCTCATGATGTTCGCGCAGGCGAACTCCGAACACTGCCGGCACAAGATCTTCAACGGCGAGTTCGTGATCGACGGCGTCGCGCAGCCCGACTCGCTCTTCAAGATGATCAAGCGCTCCACCGAGGCCAGCCCGGCCGGAGTGCTGAGCGCCTACAAGGACAACGCCAGCGTCATCGAAGGAGCGGTCGCCAAGCGCTTCTTCGCCAAGCCCGACGCAGGCCACGTCTACGCATCACACGAAGAGCCGGTGCACGTGTTGATGAAGGTCGAGACACACAACCACCCGACGGCGGTGTCTCCGTTCGCGGGAGCGTCGACGGGCAGCGGCGGAGAAATTCGCGACGAGGGCGCCACCGGCCGCGGCAGCAAGCCGAAAGCAGGCTTGGTCGGCTTCAGCGTGTCGAACCTGCGCATTCCCGGAGCGACGCGCGCGTGGGAAGTCGATCACGGCAAGCCGTCTCGCATCGCGTCTCCGCTGGAGATCATGATCGACGGCCCGCTCGGCGGCGCGGCGTTCAACAACGAGTTCGGCCGGCCGGCGCTGACGGGCTACTTCCGCACCTTCGAGCAGAACGTCGGCGGCAGCATTCGCGGGTACCACAAGCCGATCATGATCGCCGGCGGGCTCGGCAACATCCGCGCGGAGCACGTGAAGAAGGGCGAGATTCCCGAGGGCGCGGCGATCGTCGTGCTCGGTGGCCCGGCGATGCTCATCGGTCTGGGCGGTGGTGCTGCTTCTTCCGTCGCCAGCGGCGCTTCGCAGGAGGACCTCGATTTCGCGAGCGTGCAGCGTGACAACGCCGAGATGGAGCGCCGCTGTCAGGAAGTCATCGACCGCTGCTGCGCGCTCGGTGCGGCGAACCCCATCGTCTCGATTCACGACGTCGGCGCGGGTGGGTTGTCGAACGCGCTCCCGGAGTTGGTGCACGAAAGCAAACGCGGCGCGCGGTTCGAGCTGCGCTCGGTGCCGAGCGACGAGGCGGGCATGTCTCCGCTCGAGCTGTGGTGCAACGAGAGCCAGGAACGCTACGTGCTCGCCATCGACGCTGCGTCGTTGCCGCGCTTCGAGGCGCTGTGCCGACGTGAACGCGCGCCGTTCGCGGTGCTCGGCAAGGCGACCAGCGACGGTCAGCTCAAGGTGAGCGACGCGCACTTCAAGAACGCGCCCATCGACATGCCGCTCGAGGTGTTGCTCGGGAAGCCTCCGAAGATGAAGCGCGACGTGAAGCGCGTAGCGGCGGTGACGAAGCCGTTGCCCGACTTCGAGCTGAAGACCGCCATCGAGCGCGTGCTGCAGCTGCCGACGGTCGCCGACAAGACGTTCTTGATCAGCATCGGCGATCGCACCGTCACCGGACTCGTGACGCGAGATCAGAACGTCGGCCCGCTGCAGGTGCCGGTGGCAGACGTCGCGGTGACGGCGAGCTCGTACGACTCGGTGACGGGCGAAGCGATGGCGATGGGCGAGCGCACTCCGGTCGCGGTGTTGAACTCGCCGGCCGCTGCGCGCCTCGCAGTCGGAGAAGCCATCACCAACCTCGCCGCCGCTCGAATCGCGAAGCTGTCCGACGTGAAGTTGTCCGCGAACTGGATGGCGGCGGCCGGGAGCCCGGGTGAAGACGCGCGGCTCTACGACGCGGTGAAGGCGGTGGGCGCCGAGCTGTGCCCCGCGCTCGGCATCGCGATTCCCGTCGGCAAGGACTCGATGTCGATGCGCACCGTGTGGGACGCGGGCGCGAAGTCGGTGACCGCTCCGGTGTCGTTGATCGTGAGCGCGTTCGCTCCGGTGACCGACGTGACGGCGACGCTCACGCCCGAGCTGCAGCGCGGCATCGGCCCCAGCTCGCTGGTGTTGATCGACCTCGGCAACGGGAAGAACCGGCTCGGCGCGAGCGCGCTGGCGCAGGTCTTCAACGAACTCGGCACCGAGGTGCCCGACGTCGATTCGCCCGAGCAATTGAAGAAGTTCTTCGAGCTGATTCAGAAGCTGCGCGCGAGCGGGAAGATCGTCGCGTACCACGACCGCTCCGACGGCGGCTTGCTGGTGACGCTGCTCGAGATGGCGTTCGCCTCGCGGTGCGGCCTCGAGATCTTCGGCGCCGGCACTCCGGCGGGGACGAGACTGAAGGCCGGTGGCCGCGAGTTGATCGATGCCCTCTTCGCGGAAGAGCTCGGCGCCGTGGTGCAGGTGCCGATCGGAGATTTGGGCGGAGTGCTGAGCGAGCTGACCACTGCGGGCCTGACCGCCGAAGTGGTGGCGACGATGCGTCCCGACGACACCATCACCATCGGCTCGCACTTCTCGTCGAACCGCGCAGCGCTGCGCGGGCTGTGGTCGGACACCACGTGGCGCATGCAGCGGCTGCGCGACGACGCGACGTGCGCTGACGAAGAGCACATGCTGCGCACCGACGCCGGCTTCTCAGGCCTGAGCGCGAAGGTGACGTTCGACGTGACGAAGCGCCCGGCGTCGCGACCCGAGAAACCGCGCGTGGCGATTCTTCGCGAGCAGGGCGTGAACGGCGAAGTCGAGATGGCGTACGCGTTCACCAGGGCGGGCTTCGAGGCGATCGACGTGCACATGAGCGACGTGCTCGAAGGGCGCGTCGAGCTCTCGAGCTTCCGCGGCCTCGCGGCGTGCGGCGGCTTCTCGTACGGCGACGTGCTCGGAGCCGGCGGCGGTTGGGCGAAGTCGGTGCTCTTCCACGCGAAGGCGCGAGATCAATTCCGCGCGTTCTTCGAACGCAACGACACGTTCTCGCTCGGCGTCTGCAACGGCTGCCAGATGATGTCGCAGCTGAAGGACCTGATTCCCGGCGCCGACGCCTGGCCGCGCTTCGTGCGCAATCGCAGCGAGCAGTTCGAGGCGCGGTTGTCGTTGGTGAAGATCGAACCGTCGGCGTCGCTGTTCTTCGCGGGCATGGAAGGCTCGATGCTCCCGGTCGCCGTCGCGCACGGAGAAGGCCGCATCGAAGGCGGTGGCGATTTCGCGGTGGCGGCGCGCTTCGTCGACGCGAACGGAGCGGCGACCGAGCACTACCCGCTGAACCCCAACGGCTCGGCAGGCGGCGTGACGGCGCTCACCACGAAAGACGGTCGCGCGACGATTCTGATGCCGCACCCCGAGCGCGTGATCCGCACCGCCGCACTGTCGTGGCACCCGCGCGAGTGGGGGCACGACTCGCCGTGGCTTCGCTTCTTCGACAACGCTCGAGAGTGGTGCGGTTGAAGAAGTGAACGGTTCGACCCCGCAGGTCAACTTCACACCACTTGGACAAACGTTCGCGAAGTCCGTCGATCTCGCAGGTTGAGCGCAGATTCTGCGTGGCACCCAAGCTGCAGAAGGCCATCACACCCTGAAGTTCTCTCGGAGGTTGTGATGCGTGTGATGCGATTCGCAGTGGTCGTGGTGTGTGTGTCGAGTGTGGCGTTCGCGGGCAGCACGACGGCGAACCTCGGAGTCTCGGCAACGGTGCAGCCTGGTTGTTCCATCTCGACCAGCCCGGTCGCGTTCGGCGTGTACGCGCCGCTGTCGACGCACGCGAGCAGCCCCGCGACGGCGAACGGCACGGTCTCGGTGACCTGCACGCTCGGCACGGCGGCGGTGGTGACGCTCGGTCAGGGCGGCTCGGCGGGCTCGGGCAGCACCGATGCGGCGCCGGTTCGTCGGTTGACCGACGGCAGCAACTTCCTCTCGTACGCGCTGTTCCGCGACATGGCGATGTTGCTCCCGTGGGGCAACACCACGCTCACCGGCATCGCGCACGTCGGTCTCGGCACGCAGGTCGGCATCACGGTCTACGGCAAGCTCGACGCGGGCCAGGTCGTGCCCGCCGGCAGCTACACCGACACCGTGGTCGCGACCGTCTCCTTCTGAAGGTCGACCATGCGCACGCTCCTCGCTCTGGCGCTCGCGGTGTTGCCGCGCTTCGCCTTCGCAGTCGACTTCGACGTCAGCCCGGTGCGACTCGATTTGTCTGCGAGCGCGCGCACGGGGCACCTCACGGTTCGAAACCCCGGAGCCCAGCCGCTGCGCCTGCAGATCAGCGCGCGCGGTTGGCAGCAAGCGAGCGACGGCCGCATCGAGCTCGAGCCGACCAGCGAGGTGAGCTTCTTCCCTTCGCTCTTCGAGCTCGCGCCCGGCCAGACGCGCATCATTCGCATCGGCGTCAGCGCCACCGAGACTCCGCGGGAGAAGACGTTCCGCGTGTTGATCGACGAGCTGCCGCAGCAGCACGCAGGTCTCGGTGTGATTCAAGTGGTGACGCGGCTCTCGGTGCCGGTGTTCTTCGGAGCGCCCGGCAAACCGCAGCCGGAGATCGTCGGCACGCGGCTCGAGTCGGGAGCGGTGGCGTTCGAGCTCAAGAATTCTGGCAGTGCGCATTTCGTGGCGCGGCGGGCGGTGGTGGTGGCGAGAGATGCGAAGGGCGGCGAGGTGGCGACCGGCGAGCAGGCGGGCTGGTACGTGTTGGCGGGTGGGGACCGGCGTTTCGTGGTGCCACTGAGCGCGGCTGCGGCCGGTGCAGTCCGCGTTGGTGTACGAGTTGAAACGGACGTCGGACTCGCCGAGGCCGAAGTTCGAGTGCCGTGAGCGCGCTGGGCGCCACCGTCGTGGTGGCGGTGCTGGGCGCGTTTCCGGTGGTGCCCTGGGCCGAGCCGGCGAAGAAGCCGCTGCCGTACGTGGCGGAGCGTGACTCGTTCGAAGCGCTCGTGCCGTTCGTCGACGTCGAAAATCTGTGCGCCGAAGTGCGGCGCATTCCACGTCGGCGCAAGCGCTCGAAGCTGAGCGCGGTGACGACGCCTGTGCCCGTCGTCGCGAAGGTCGTCGAGCCCTCGGTGTTTCGTGCGGTCGAGACAGCGGTGCCGGCGACGGTGCCATCGACGCCGCGTGCGTCCGCTCCGCGCTCGGTGTTGGCCGCGACGATTGACGGCGTCTCGATCGGAGAGGTCTTCGTCGTCAGCGACGGAACCGGCGTGTACGTCGAAGTGCGGCCGCTGGTGGAGCGCGGCTACGACGTCAATCGCCTCGGCGGTGAAGTGAAGGCGTTCGATGGCGTGAGCTACCTGCGTGTCGACGCGGCGCCGATGCGCGCGGTGCTCGATGAGCAGAGCGGCGAGTTGTCGATCGACGTGCCGCCAGAGCTGCTGCCGGTGACGGTGCTCGATGAAGGCACGCGACTGACGCACGTGCAGACGCAGACGCCCACGAGCTTCTTCGTGAACGGCGGCGCGTCGCTGATCGGGCGCGCGGGTTCGGTGAGCCTCGAAGCTGGCTTCCGTCACGGAGAAGCGCTCGTCACCTCGGGTGCGTTCTGGTCGTCGAACTCGGAGCGCGTGGTGCGCGGCGCGAGCACAGCGACGTTCGAATTTCCGAGCGCACAGCTGCAGCTGGGCGTCGGTGACGTGACCGCGAGCGCGTCGGGCTTCTCGGGCGGCGCCCTGGTCGGTGGCGTGCAGTTCGCGCGCAACCTCGCGATGGATCCGTCGCTCGTGACGATGCCGGGCGTGGGGATGAGCGGGCTCGCGCAGACTCCGTCGACGCTCGAGGTGTACGTCGATGAGCGGCTGGTCTCGCGGCGAGCGGTCGCTCCGGGCGCGTTCGAGCTGGGCAATCTGCCGGTCTCGGAAGGCGTGGGCACGGCGCGCTACGTGTTGCGCGATGCGTTCGGTCGCGAGCAAGCCGTCGCGCGGCCGTACACCCTCGCGCGGCAGACGCTCGCTCCGGGGCTGCAGGCGTTTTCGTACACGTTGGGGTTCGAGCGCACCAACGCCGCGACGCAGAGCTTCGAGTACGGCACTCCCGTTTTCGTCGGCGTGCATCGCGTCGGTCTGACGCCGGTGCTGACCGCAGAAGCCGGAGTGCACGCCGGTGCGAGTGCGTCGAGCGTCACGCCGCGCGTCGATCTCGCGCTGCCGTTCGGCGTGGTCGGGCTCGTCGGCTCGGGCAGCACGGCGAACGGTGTGCAGGGCTTCGCCGGTGGTCTCGACTACGCGCTCCTCGGGCGCTCGATGGGCGTGACGGCGTCGGTGCGCGCGCGCAGCCCGAACTACGCGACGCTCGGTCTGCCGGTCGGGCTCGATCGCGCGTCGGTGTCAGCCGAGCTGCGCGGGTCGATCTCTCCAGCGGCGCGGTGGAACATCACGGCGCAGACGCGCGTGACGCTGTGGCGCGATCGCGGCGCGGAAGGCCAGGTCGCGGTGAACGCGTCGTGGTGGGTGACCTCGCGCGTGAGTCTCTCGGCAGGCGTGACGCATTCGCGTTCGCTGGACGCGGTGACCACCAGCGCGAGCCTGATGGTGAACGTGGTGCTCGGAGATTCGGTCAGCGTCACGGCGACGGGCACGACCCAACAGTTCGAGCCGCGCGCGACGATCGACGTGCAGCGAACGCCTCCGAGTCAGACTGGTTTCACGGCGCGTGCGCAGGCCTCGGTCGGGAAGACGAGCTTTGGTTCGGGCTCGGTGGGCTATTCCGGAGAATTCGGTCGCGCGCTCGCCGGGCTGGAAGTCGATCGCGATGGCGTGCGGCCCGTGCTGCAGGCGAGCAGCGGGCTGGTGTTCATCGGAGGGCGGGTGTTCGTCACGCGACCCGTCGAGTCGTCGTTCGCGCTGGTTCGCGCTCCGGGCGCGGTGAACACCACCGTGCTGCTCGAACATCGCGAAGTGGGGCAGACCGACGAACGTGGAGAGTTGTTGGTGCAGGGGCTCACCCCATGGCGCGGGAATGAGCTCGAGCTGGAGTTCGATGATCTTCCCGATTCGATTTCGCTGCGTGGCGACGCGACGACGCGGGTCGCGGCGAGATCGCTCTCGGGTGCGATCGCGCAGTTCGAGACGCAGGAGCTGCACGCGGTGCGCGGGACGATGGTCATCGTGCGCGGCGCCGAACGAATCGTGCCCGCGTATGGAACGGTCGAAGTCGACGGCGTGGGCTTGCCCCTCGGCGCTGACGGCGCGTTCGAGCTGTACGACGTGAAGGCCCAGCGCGTGCCGATGCGGATTCTGTTTTCGGGGCGGGTGTGCGACGTCGAGCTGAAGGTTCCCTCGCTCGACAAGTCGCTCACCGAAGTGGGGGAGGTCGCATGTACCGAGTGATCATTCTGGTCGCGGCGCTGTGGGCGTTCGACGCGTTGGCCGGCTGTGTCGTGAACTCGACGACGACGCTGGCGTTCGGCATCTACGACCCGTTCTCGACGATGCCCAACGACACCGCGGTCGGTGGCGTGAACATCACGTGCAGCGGCGTGTACGGCCTGGTGGGAATCAGTCTCGGGCCCGGCCAGAGCGGAGATCAGCTCGCGCGCAAGCTGAAGGCCGGCTCGAACTTGATGAGCTACCAGATCTATTTCGATCTGCTGCGCACCAAGGTGATGGGTGACGGCACGTCGGGCACGTGGAACTACACGGGGCTGGTGCTGGTGACGGGAGTGGCGACGCCGTTTTCGTTCTACGGGCGTATTCCCGCGCGACAGGCGGTGGCCGCCGGCTCGTACACGGACAGCGTGCAGATCACGGTGAGTTTCTAGTCACCACACGCTGTTGATGTGGAGGCGAGGCCGCGCGGCCTTCAGCCCCGCACGAACGTTGCCTCGCGGTTGGTAGCCGACCTCGAGCCGCTCGAGTCGATCGAGCACCGGGTGCGCGAGAAAACCGACGATGGGGATCTTCGTGCCCTTGTCGCGGTTCTGAAGAAGGCCGCCCATTCGAGTGTGGACATAGCCTTCGAGGACGCCGGGCCCGAGCGAGAGCGATTTCACGAGTGAGAGCGCAGCGTGCCCGGTCGCGGCACGGAGCTCTGCGAGAAATTCGCGGTTGGGCGCGTCGTGCGGCGCTTCGATTCGCAGCGACGTGACGAAGCCGCGCTCGAAGACGATCGACTGGCCATCGACGATGCCGTGAACCGCGCCGAGCCAGTCGGCTTCGTGATCCATTCGCAGCCGGGCCTCGCGCTTCGGGTTCTTCTTCTTCTTCAACTGCAGCGCGATGAATTCGCCGAGCGGATCCTGACGTTCACGCAGCCACTCAGCGAGCTCCGCGCGCGGCGCGTCGTCCTCGGGACTGGCGACGACGAGCGCGAAGCGTTTGCGACCTTCGACGGTCTTCAAGAAGTTCATGGTTCGGAATCGCTCCGCACGTCTTCGCGCTGTGGTTGATCATTCGCAAGGGTCCGCGGACGACGGCGGTCGTCGCAGGACCTCGTGTTCGGTCGCTCGAATCGCATCGAGGGTTTCGCGTGGCCGCATCTTTGCTGTGGGCCGACGCCCGATGCGACCCTCACTTTCTCTTTCCATGCTGGTGCTCGCGACGGCCTGTCAGAGCCCGCAGCAGGCGCCGACGCCGCAAGAACTCTCTGCCCTGGTGACCACCGGCTGGGCTCATCCGGAAAAGCACCAGGCGTTTGCGCGTGAAACAAGTACGCCGCAGTCCATCACCTGGCGCCGCACCTTCGACGGCATCGAGCTGTTGGCCGAGCCGAGGAGTGTGCTGGTCGAAGGCGGGCGTTGGGAGACGCGCTTCATTCCCGAGCTGCAAGAACCGCCCGCGGTCGACCGCAGCAGACTCCTCTCATTCCAGGCCGCCGCCGAGTCGGTCGGGCTCGCGAGGGAACTGGCCGACGGGACCGTGAAGGCGCGCTACCTCTACCAGCCGCAGTTCTTGGAGAGACCGAACAAGCCTGTCGTCACGAACGCGGTCGACGTCGATCGCTTCATCGAGCGCTACGTGTTGACCATCGAGCTCGTCAACGACCCCGCGAAGGTCACCACCGTGGTCGATGCGTATTCAGCGAAGGTGCTCGCTCGCATCTCGCACGAGAAGCCGGTGGCCGAGACGCAGATGACGCTCGACGCCTTCACCATGAACTACGGCGTCATTCAGCTGTCGATGGCCGGCAAGCGGGTCAATCGCTACACGAGCAACTTCCTCTACAAAGACCTCGAGCGCTGCACGACGCTGACCCCCACGGGCACCGCTTGCATGAATGGTCAGGGCATCGCGAGCCCGGAGTTCTTGAACTTCATGGCGCCGATTCCCTACGACCCTGTCGCGCTCCTCAGTCAGGGAGTCGACGGTCCTCAGGCCGCGCTCAGCGTTCGCAACGACATCTATTTCGGGCTGCAGACGAGCTGGGACTACTTCCTGAATGTGCACGACCGGCGCGGCTTGACGAACTTTCGCCAACCGTCGGTCTACATCTGGGCGCCCAACGACGCCGTTGCGCGGCTTTGTGTTCAGGGGAGCTGTTCGTTCGCCTCGTCCGACAACAACGCGGGCATGGACACCGGCAGCGGACAATTGACGCTCTATCTCCTCGGCTGGGACCTCGTCGATCGCGAGACGGTCAAGCTGAGCGTGATCGGCCACGAATGGGCGCACGGTGTCTGGGCGGCCGAAGTGCTGAACCACACCAACCCGAACTACTTCTATTGGGGTGAGGAAGGCGGCCTCAACGAAGGGAACTCCGACTTCTTCGGGAAGGTGATCGAAGCGTATGGCTTGAACCGCATCGGGCAGCAGAACGACGCCACCATTCGCGATTGGTACATCGCCGGCCGAAACATGTGCACGCCCAGCGTCGACGGAACCAGCTTCGACGAGTGGGAACCGGGCATCAACCTCCCCAACCAGGAGGCGCACCGCACGAGCGGCCCGGTCAATCGCGCGCACTGCTTGATGGTGCGTGGGCTCAAGCAGTTCGGCACTTCGCCCGGTGAGCCGGGTCTGCAGTCAGCACGTGTGCCCACGGCGTTCCAGGGCCTCGGCACGCAGAGCGTCGCCAAGATCTGGTACGCGACGCTTGCGAAGCTCGTCAACCAACGGCCGATTTCCTTCGTGGAAGCTCGCGACGCGGAGGTGCTGTCGGCGCAGCAACTCTTCGGCGTCAATTCACTCGAACAGAAGGCGGTGGAAGACGCGTGGGCCGCGGTGAACGTCGGTGCGCCGGCGGAGCGCACTCCGCCCGTGGTGACCCTGCTGACCCCTGGCCCGTTCAAGCGCGGAGACACCATCGAGGTCAGCGCAACCGACGCCGACGGAGTGAAGTCGGTGTGGTTCTCGTTGGACCACACGGCGCCGGTGGTGCTGACCGCGCCGCCGTGGCGCTTCGACCCGCAGAACGCGATGGTCGACGGCTTTCAAACGCTCCACGTGTTCGCAACCGACAACAAGAACAACGGCAAGATGTATGACTTTCAGGTCTTCGCCGACTACCTCGGACCCGCGCTCACGTTCTCCGACGTCACGCCTTGCGCGGCGTCGTTCAACTGCCCCATGTACCGGCTCAAGAAGAAATTCGCCGTCACCGCGACAGATGCATCAGGTGTCGATCGCGTAGAGCTGTTGGTCGATGGAGCGGTCGTCGCCACGCAACCCGGCGGTGGAAGTTTCGTCTTCGAGTACACCTTCCCCGTGGGCGGGGTCTTCAACGTGAGCGCTCGCGGGGTCGACGTCTTCAACAACACGCGTGTATCGACCGCGGTGTCGGTCTTCGTCGATACCTCGCCGCCCTCGATCTACTCAGGCCCGACAGTCACGGTCAGCACGACCGATGACGGAAAGGTGTCCTGGTATGTCTGCGCGACCGATTTCTCCGCACCGTCGACGATGGCTTACACACTCATCTCGGTCGATGGCGTGGCCATCTCGACCAACAATCTTGTCAGTGGAAATGGCACGTGCGTCACGGCGAGCGGGGGCCCGATTGCTGGCGGAAGTCACACCTATTCCGTTCGAGTGCAGGACAAGTGGGAGAACCGGGCCGTGGTCAACGGGACCTTCACCGTGGTTCGCATCCCCATTCAGATGACGACGCCGCTCGTCACCGTCGACGCGGTCAACATCGGGCGCATCGTGGTCACTACGAAGATCACCGCTCAGCTCGGCACCAAATCCATCACCTGGTGGGTGGACGTGACGCAGCCGATCCAGACCTTCCCCGCCAGCGCGAGCGACAACCAGACGACCTACACCCAGGTGTTCTCAGGTTTGGCGCCAGGGAGCACGCACACGGTGAACGTCTTCGTCGAAGGGAACAACGGGACCGTGCTTCAGCTGGTGAGCGCTCCGTTCACGATTCCAATGAATGCCCCGCCACCGCCGACCAGCTTCGCCGAGGTCGAGAGAAACGACGAGACCCCAAACACCCTGCAGTCCACGATCACTCGGGTCACCGGGACGTACAACGGCACGCCTCTCCCTGGCTTGACCGGCTTCTGGGACTTCGACGGCTTCGAGCTGTCGGTCTCCGCGGGCAGGAACCTTCGCGTGACGAGCGCGTTGAACTGCGCGTACGCGAGCGTCGAGCTCCGCGCGTACGACCCGAACGATGACTCGTGGTCGGTGTTGAGTCGAAAAGTCGCCAATGGCTCGGTGCTGATCGAGTGGCCCGCGTTCCCGGCCAACTATGGCGGGCCGCACACGCTGTTTGAGATCGGGGTCAGCTACAACCAGAACTTCAATGGTTGGGGTTCGACCGTCACTCCGGGCTGCTCGAGCCCGGGGTACACGCTCAACCTCAGCACCTTCTGACTGTCACCGAGTGCGGGTCAATGACGCGGGTCGAACGCGAGAGGGATTTCTGGTCGAGGTCACACGCGCACGAAGATCATCGTCGTCGTCTTCGAGCGCGCGCAGACGAAATCGCTCCCACACGTCTTCGCGCACGTAGACGACGTTGGCCGAGAGCCGCACCGGTGCAGGCGCGTCGTTGCCGGCCAGTTCGGCCCACTCTCCGTCGGTGACGTCGAACGCCAGTCGATACACGTCGCGGCGATCGAGTTCCGGCTCCGGAGCCCACGCCATCGACTCGCTGCCGGTCTCGTGGTCGTAGAGAAAGTTCATGCCCTGAGGCGCGATGAGCAGCTTCGGCAGCGGCCGCGGAATGCGCGCGATGATCGCTCTCCACTCGGTGTACGGCGGCGTCTGCTGAGGGTCGAACCCACTGCGCGCGACGAAGAACACCAGCGGCAACACCAACAGCCACGCGGGCTTCAGCTCACGCTGCTTCGTGTCGAGCAACAGCGGCACCGCGAACACTGGAGCCATCAGCGCGAGCCGGTAGCCGAGATCGAGCGCGTCGGTGCGCCACAGCGGCAGCACGCAGAGCAACAGCGGGAAGAGCAACGCACCGGTTCGCACGCGCGCCTCGCTCTGCCGCACGAAGCGAACGATGCCGATGAAGACCGCCGGCCACGCGAGGAGCAGCTCGAGGCGTTGCACCCAGCTCGTCTCGCGCAGTGAGAAATACGGCCACGGTGGCGGAGCGTGCAGCGTGAAGTCGAGCTGCGAGCTCACGCGCTCGAGATCCGCAGGGTGGAGCA
Organism: Archangium sp.; assembly: GCA_047600485.1. Taxonomy (GTDB): domain Bacteria; phylum Myxococcota; class Myxococcia; order Myxococcales; family Myxococcaceae; genus Archangium_A. The sequence continues at coordinate 5,541,640 of JASGKS010000001.1, read as the reverse complement.
CTCCAGGCAGCGCGACACTCATTGCGGTGAACACCACGGCGATGGCCGCGAAGCCCAGCGCGACACGACCGGCCCGCGCGCGAGCAGTGACGAGCCCGAGAAGAACGCCGAGACCGCACGCGAAGAGCAACGCCGCGCCGACGCGATGGGCGAGCGCCGCCGCGGCGATGGCGATCAGCGTCGCGGGAATGCGCGCGCGGCCTCCGAGGAGAAATACGAGTGGAGCGACCACGCCGAGGTTCTTCGGAAAATCTCCGGCGAAGTGCGTGAGGGTCGGCGAGCACGCAGCCCACATGGCGAGCGCCGGACCGCCAGCGCGCCAGGCGACGGGAACGACGAGCGCGGCGAGCAGACACGCTCCGACCTTGATGGCGACGATGACCGAGGGAATCACCACGTGCAGCGCCGCGAGGAACCACAGCACCCAGCTCGAGTCGGGCCAGTGCAGACGGCCCTCGCTCGCAAGCCGCTCGAGCTGCACCACGTACGAATAGCCGTCCCACCCGTTGGGTTCGGCGCTCGACGAGAGATGGATGAGGCGCGCGATGAACGCCGCCAACGTCAACGCGGCGAGCGGGAGGTGACGTTTCACTTCGTCGTCGGAAGAAGACTGAGCGCGCCCGAGGGGCACTGCTTCACCTGCGCGACGATCTGCTCGCTCGTCGCCTTCGACACGTCGATCCACGGGCGGCGTTTGGGATCGAAGACCGCGTGGAGCCCGCGTGCGCAGATGCCGGTGTGCTTGCAGAGCTGCGGCTTCCAGACGACCGTGATCTCACCGTTCGAGTAGTGCTTTTCCTGCTCGTCGCTCATGGCGCGCAGCGTACTCCGGCTTGTGTAGGGTGCGCCGCGTGTTGCGCCCGCTCGCCCGCCGTCTCCTTCCCGTGCCGGTGCGCGTGGCGTTGCTGCAGTGGCCGCAGATGCTCGCGCTGCTTCGTCTGCCGCGGTTGCGCGTCGGCATTCCACCGGAGCACGTCGTCACCGCGCACAGCTCGCCGCTTCGTCGCGAGCGCACGAGCTACGAAGAGAGCTGGCAGCGCGCGAAGGAGACCAACGTGCGCCGCGCGGTCGCTGCGTTCGACGGCCTGGTGCTCGAGCCCGGCGCGTTGTTCTCGTGGCATCGACACCTCGGCCCACCGCTGCGTCTGCGCGGTTTCGCGGCCGGCCCCGAGCTTCACGACGAGCGCCTCGCCTCGGGCGGCGGAGGCGGTCTGTGTCAGGTCGCGAATCTCCTCTTCTTCCTCGGCGTGACGGCGGGCCTCGAGATCGTCGAGCGTCATCGCCACGGGCTCGATCTCTTTCCCGACGACTCGCGCACCGTCCCCTTCGGCTGCGGCGCGACGGTCTTCTTCCCTCGCAAAGACTTGAAGCTGCGCAACACCAGCGGAGCGACCCTCACGCTCAGTCTTCGCGTCGACGAACACTCGCTGCACGGCGAGTTCCGCGCGCACACGCCGCTCACGCATCGCTGCGAACTCGTCGAGCGCGGGCATCGCTTCGAGACCGACTCCGATGGAACGCGCTGGCGCAGCAACACGCTGTATCGGCGCTGGCATCACTCCGACGGCAGCACGCGCGACGAGTGGCTCGCCGACAACCGCGCCCGCGTGGCGTGGTGACGGTGCTAGACAGCGCTCATGCTCTCGCTCGTCGCCGCGGTGGTGCTCACGCAGTCGCCGGTCACGTTGCAGGCGCTGGTTCCGACGTCGGGTGCCAACGCCGAGGCGTTGCTCGACGGAAATCCGGCGACCGGTTGGAGCCCCGAAGGTGACGCCGAAGGCGAAGGCATCCTCTTTCGCTTCGAGGGCAGCGCGAAGATCGCTCAGGTGCAGGTCTCGGCCTGCGCGAAGACGCGCGCCGCCATTCGTCCGTACCTGAACGGCAACGAAGGAGAAGTCGTCACGCTCGGCGACGCGCTGACGCCGGTGAGCACCTCGACTTCGCAGAAGGTGCGCTCGGTGTTCCTCAAATTCGAGAACGCGACGGGCTCGTGTCTGTCTGAAGTGCGCTTCCTGCTCGACGGAAAGCAGGTCGACGTGCGCGCGCCCGTGCGGCTCGAGGCGGTGGCGAAGGCGTCGTCGGTGCTCTCTCCGGCTGACGCGTACCACCCGGGCTACTTGTTCGACGGCCGCCTCGACTTCGGTTGGGTCGAAGGCGTGAAGGGCCCCGGCATCGGCGAGTCGATGACGCTGACGTTCACCGCGCCGGTGACGATGGTCGCGGTCGAAGTGTGGAACGGCTACCAACGCAGCGACGACCACTTCAAGAAGAACGCCCGCGCGAAGAAGGTGACGCTCACCGTCGATGGAGCCGCCGCGCAGGAGTTCACACTGAAGGACGCGCAGGGCGCGCAGAAGCTCGCGCTCACCAAACCGACGAGCACGAAGTCGCTGACGCTCACCATCAAAGAGGCGTACCCGGGCACCAAGTACGACGACCTGGTGTTGAGCGAGCTGCGCGTGTGGGACGAGCAGGGCCCGCGTTCGATCAGCACGGCCGATCTGTCCGAGCGTGCGACGGCGTTGAAGGGCGATTCTTCGAAGACGCCGCTTGCCAACTTCGTCGACTTCAACCTGCGCTCGGTGTGTCAGCTGCAGGGCTACGAGCTGGAAGCGAAGTTCCGCAGCAACCACTCCTTCGTGGTGTACCGCTCGGCCGACGAAGACACGGGAGCAATCAAGGAAGTGATCGACGGCACGTGGATTCTGAAAGACGGCAAGACCGTCGAGCTCTTCGGCCGCAGCCACCGCAACGAGAGCAGCAACGATCCCTACGCGTCGCCGGGTGGCCGTGAGACCACGACCATCACCGGCGGCGCGTTGACCGTCACGCGGATCAGCGACCTGACGAAGGACGCCTACGCCGCGTTGCTCAAGAAGTTCACGACGGGCCCGCTTCGCTGGTCGTTCGACTGCGACGACGCGAAGAAGTTCGACGCGCTGTCGAAGAAGGACGCGTACGTGATCGAGGGCCGTGCGGTGACGGCCATTCTCACGCGCTAGTCTCTTCTCGCGCGGCAGCAGCACATCGGGCGCAGAGCGCGAGCTCACGCACTGTCTCGTGACCTTCGCCGCCTTCGTCGTCGACCCAGACCAACTTGCCGTTCTTCGGGTTGCGCGCGCGATTCACTTCCTTGCGGAAGGGGTACGTCACGGGGCGCGTCTCGACGACCACGCGCTCGATGGAAATGCGGGGACCAACGACCTCCTTGCACTGTTCACAGCGATACATCGATGCAGCCGATGGGCACGACTCGTCCGCGCTGGGTGGCTGAAGTCCCGCGGAGCGTGAAGGCGCTGTGGTGCGCCGACAGGTGGTGAGTTGTGGAGAAGCGTTGGCGAACGCGCGAGGGCGCGACTTCCAGAGTTGGGAGTGACCGTACACGGAAGTAAGAGGCAACGCGATGACGCGCGCCGCGACTCTCTGGCTGACCGGGCTGCCCTGCTCGGGGAAGACCACGCTCGCGACGGCGCTCGCCACGACCTTGCGTGCGCGCGGAACGCCGGTGCTGATTCTCGACGGCGACGAAGTGCGCACCACGCTGAGCGCTGACCTCGGGTTCGACGCGGCCTCGCGCGACGAGAACGTGCGTCGTGTGGCGGCGGTCGCGGCGCTCGCGGTGAAGAATGGAATCACGGCGATCGTCGCGCTGGTCTCTCCGCATCGCGCGGCTCGGGACGCGGCGCGCGCGAAGCACGGTGAGCTGCCGTTTCTCGAGGTGCATCTCTCGGCGCCGCTCAGCGTGTGTGAAGCGCGCGACGTGAAGGGGCTCTACGCGCGCGCGCGCGCCGGCAAGGCGAAGGACGTGACCGGAGTCGATGCGCCCTACGAAGCGCCGAGCGCTCCGGAGCTCAGCTTGCCGCCAGACGTTTCGGTCGCTGCGGCCGTCGAGCGCGTGCTCGCGTTGCTCACTGCGCCCAGCCGGTGATGACGTGCGGCGCGGTCGAGGTTCCGCCGAAATAGAAGCCGCCGGCCCACTTGAACGCCGTCGTGCTCGACGTGCACCGACGCGGGTGCGTGGCGCTGACGTCGATCATGCGGCCGCGGATCTCTCCCGTGATGTGGAAGCGGTACTCGGTGGCGGTGATGGTCAGCTCGTAGCGGAGCGGTGATTCGGCGCGCAGATCGTCTTCGTCGAGCGTGATGATTCCGTTCGCCGGGTAGAGATGCGTGCCGCCGTTGTTCGCGTAGTGGGCGATCTCGAGCACGCGCGGCTGGAGATCGAGCCGCCAGCGCCACGCGAACATCAAGCCGTCTTGCGCGAGATCGAGCTGCCCGCAGTCCGACAGGCCGGGGAGTTTGTTCCAGTCGAGCTGATCATCGGGCTGCGTGGGGTTCGTCAGCTCGTAGATCGCGCTCGGGTCGAAGATGAAGTCGTAGGTGAGGCCCGACACGGTGGTGAAGCCCGCCACCGGAAGTCGTGACGCGCCGTTCGCAGTGACGGTCGCCGAGTGGGCGCCGAGGGAGATGGTCGACTTCGCCCAGCCCCAGTGCGGTGGCTGCATGCCGGAGTCGGGAGTCCCAGCGTCGGGAGTTCCGGCGTCGGGAGTTCCAGCGTCCGGAGCACCGGAGTCAGTTGAGCCCGCGTCGAGGACACCAGCATCGACGACTCCGGAGTCCGTCACGCCCGCGTCGAGTTCCTCGCCCGCATCGCTCGCGCTCCCGGGAGTTCCACACGCGAAGGCGAACGACGCGACCACGAGCACGGCGACGCGAAGCACGGCGTCCTTACTGGGGTGAGGGGCAGATGCGAGCACAGCCAGTGCTTCCCACGTTCACGCCGCGTTCGTGACGCTGCGGCGCATTCCGTTTTTGGCGTGATGGACTCCCTCTCCCCGTTTCACAGGGAGAGGGGGAGCGTGGAACCGACGGTGCGGCCGTGTTCGTCGACGAGCAGGGCAGGGCCCTCGAGCCAGGTCTCACGCTCGAGCTGCAGCTCGACTTCCGCGACGTCTCCGGCCGAGAGCGAGTCGGCAGCTTCGAAGTGACCCGTGCTGAGCGAGCGCCGACGTAGACGACTCGGCATCGTCGCTTCGGTGATTCTCCCGTGCTGCAGCAGCTTCAACTTCGCGCCCGTCGACGACGCGCCCGGACCCAACCACGTCACCGTGACCGGCCACGACGTCCCCGTTCGAACTGCGACCGACGACAGCGCTTCGCCGCGCGCGCGTGGAACGTCGAGACGAACGCGGCCGACTCCGAGCGGGCTCACCTCGAGCACTCCGAGGTCTCCTGCACGAAGTTCTCCGCGCAGCACGTGCAACGACGTCCACCCCGCGGCGTCGGTGCCGAGTTGCACCACGGCGAAGGTGCCGGGTGCTTCGGGCACTGGCTCGAGCGTGGCCAGCCGCTCCGCGAGCGTCGGGCCGGTGTACCAGTCGAGCTTCAGGCTGCGATGCACGACGTTGTCTCCGAGCAGTGCGGAGAGCGGAATGAATTCGAGCTCCAGCGCCAGTGCTGATCCGAACGTGCGCAGCTCGTTGATCAGCTGATCAGCGACGGAGCGCGCGAAGCCGACACCGTCCATCTTGTTGAGGCAGACGATCACCCGCGACACGCCGAGACCGCTCAGCATCACGAGGTGACGACGTGTCTGCGTCTGGATTCCTCGCATTGCGTCGACGAGCAACACGGCCGCGTCTGCGACTGAGGCTCCGGTCGCCATGTTGCGCACCAGCTCGGCGTGGCCGGGGACGTCGGCGATCAGCAGGCGACGGCCTCCGAGTTCACAGTGACGCCAGGCGACGTCGAGTGTGATTCCTTTCGCTCGCTCGGTGATCAGGCCGTCGGTGAAGAACGCGAGGTTGACGTCGGGCGTGCCACTCGCGCGCCGGACCGCTTCGACTTCGTCGGCGAAGACTTTCTCCGTGTCGTTCAGCAACCGGCCGAGGAGCGTTGATTTCCCGTCGTCGACCGAGCCCGCGATGGCGACTCGAACTGGACGACGGGCCCTCTCCCCGACCCTCTCCCCTTTCGGGGAGAGGGAGTTTGCTTCTGGTGCTCACGCTCAGAAGTAGCCATCGAGCTTCCTCCGCTCCATCGCTGCTTCCGAGGCGCGATCGTCGGCTCGCGTCGCGCCGCGCTCGCTCACCTTCGAGTGCTTCAATTCCTCGAGCACCTCGGCGATCGAAACCGCTGACGACTCGACCGCCGCCGTGCACGTCGCGTCACCGACCGTTCGAAACCGAACGCGTCGCACTTCCGAGACTTCACCATTCTCGGGTTGAAGAAACGGCGTCTCCGCGTACCAGAGCCCATCGCGCCGGAAGACCTTCCGCTCGTGCGCGTAATAGATCGACGGCAGCTCCATCTTCTCTTGCTCGATGAAGCGCCACACGTCGACCTCGGTCCAGTTCGAGAGCGGGAACACCCGAAAGTGCGCGCCCGCATCGAGGTGCGGGTTGATCAGCCCGAACAATTCAGGCCGCTGACTGGCGGGGTCCCACTTGCCGTTCACGCGCACCGAGAACATTCGCTCCTTCGCGCGCGAGCGTTCTTCGTCGCGCCGCGCTCCGCCGAACACCGCGTCGAAGCGATGCCGCTCGATGGCGTCGAGCAACGTCACCGTCTGCAGCGGGTTGCGGCTCTTCGCATCGGCGACGCGGCCCTGATCAATCGACTCCTGCACCGACGCGACGATCAGCTCGACGCCGAGCTCCGCGCAGCGCGCGTCACGAAACGAAATCGCCTCCGGAAAGTTGTGCCCCGTGTCGACGTGCATCACGGGAAACGGAATCTTCCCCGGGAAGAAGGCCTTCTCGGCGAGCCGCAGCATCACCGCCGAGTCCTTGCCGCCAGAGAACAGCAGCACCGGCCGCGCACACGTCGCGACCGCTTCTCTGATCAGGAACACCGCCTCGGCTTCCAACCACTGCAAGCTCATTTTCCGGAGCGCACCTAACCAGATCCTGCAACGCTCCGCGCCTCACCCAAGAGGGGACCCACACACATGAGCGGCAAGCGTTACTTCGAGTTCTCGGAAGGCACCTCGAACAAGTTCTGGGAAGTCTGGATCGAGGGCAACAGCCTGATGACGCGCTACGGGAAGATCGGCGCGAACGGGCAGCAGACGGTGAAGGACGAAGGCTCGCCCGCGGGAGCGCAGAAGCTCTTCGACAAGCTGGTGCGCGAGAAGACCGGCAAGGGGTACGTCGAGAAGGGAGGTGGTGGTGGTGCGCCTGCCGCCGCCGCGCCCGCGCCCGCCGCGAAGAAGGAAGCCGCTCCTGCCGCGAAGAAGGAAGCCCCTCCCGCCGCCGCTGCCGCTCCGGTTCAGGTCGAAGAAGGCTTCCGCCGCTTCGAGTTCTCCGAAGGCAGCAGCAACAAGTTCTGGGAAGTGAAGGTCGAAGGCGAGCAGCAGATCATCCGCTTCGGGAAGATCGGCACCGCGGGCCAGACCAAGGAGAAGGACTTCGACAGCGCCGGCGAAGCGAAGGCCGACACCAAGAAGCTGATCGCCGAGAAAACCGGCAAGGGCTACACCGAAGTCGGAGGCAAGCCGAAGGCCGAGGGCAACCCGCAGCTCGAAGCGGCCATCCTGAAGGACCTCGACAACTCCGCTCCGTATCTCGTCTACGCCGACTGGCTGCAGGGCAAGGGCGATCCGCTCGGTGAGTTGATCGTGATGCAGAGCAACAAGTCTGCTTCGGCCAAGGCGCACCTGAAGAAGCACGCTGAGACCTTCCTCGGCCCGCTGGCCAACTTCCCGAGCGACAAGCACGGCAAGGGCTACGAGATCGAGTGGCAGTTCGGCTTCATGAAGGAGCTCACGATTCGCTGGGAGACGTTCGGCTACGACAGCGAAGACGATCCGAACGGAGATCTCTCGGCGATCCTCGAGCTGCCCACCGCGAAGTTCCTGCAGAAGCTCACGCTCGGGCCGTGCGCGGGTGAAGACGAGCACACGTTCGAGGGCTGCATCGAAGCCATCGCCGAGAAGAAGCCGTCCACGCTCCGTGAGCTGTACCTCGGCAACGTCGGCGACTGGGACATCTCGAGCACGTTCACCGGTGACTTCAGCGACATCGCTCCGGTGCTGCCCAACCTCGAGCGCCTCACGCTCCGGTCCGGCAACATCACCATCGGCAAGAACGTGTCGCTCCCGAACTTGAAGGAGCTGACCATCGAGACCGGCGGCTTCGCGAAGAGCGACCTGAAGGAACTGATCGCCATCAAGGCGCCCAACCTCGAGAAGCTCCACATCTGGTTCGGCGACGACAACTACGGCGGCGACTGCGACCTGAAGAGCGCGCAGAGCATCATCGACGGCACCGCGTTCCCCAAGGTGACCGACCTCGGCATCATGAACTGCGCGTTCGTCGGTGACGCCGCTGCGGCGCTGGCGAAGGGCAAGTTCCTCGCGAAGCTGAAGCGGCTCGACCTCTCGATGGGCTGCCTCGCCGACAAGGACATCGACGTGATGGTCGCCGCCAAGGCCGCCTTCGCGCACCTCGACTACTTGAACCTCGACGACAACGCGCTCACCGACGCGAGCAAGCCCAAGGTGAAGGGCCTCGCGAAGGAAGTGAACTTCGGCAAGGAGCAGGACCCCGAGCGCGCCGGCGACGACGCGTATCGGTACGTGTCGGTCGGCGAGTGAGTCTCGTCGGCACGCACGACATTCTGTTCGTCACCCTCGACACGCTGCGCTTCGACGTAGCGGTCGAGACCCTCGCGAGCGGGCGCACTCCGACGCTCGCGCGGGTGTTGCCGAACGGAAAATGGGAAGAGCGCCACTCGCCCGGCACCTTCACGTTCGCGGCGCATCAGGCGTTCTTCGCAGGTTTTCTCCCCACGCCCGCGAAGCCCGGGAAGCACATGCGCCGCTTCGCGCTGAAGTTCGCGGGGAGCGAGAGCACCAGCGCCGACACCACAGTCTTCGACGCGCCTGATCTGATCAGCGGCTTTCGCGCGCACGGCTACCACTCGCTGTGCATCGGCGGCGTCGGCTTCTTCAATCTGCAGAACCCACTCGGCCACGTGCTGCCGGGTTTCTTCGACGAGAAACACTGGCGCCCTGAGCTCGGCGTCACCGAACTCGAGTCGACGAAGCACCAGGTGACGCAGGTCGAGCAGTCGCTCGCGGCGTTGCCCGAGGGGAAACGCTGCTTCACCTTCGTGAACGTCTCGGCGCTGCATCAGCCCAACCGCATCTACGTGCCCGGCGCGAAAGAAGACTCGAAGGTCACGATGGCCGCGGCGCTCTCGTACGTCGACTCGCAGCTCGCGCGGCTCTTCGCGGTGTGCACCAGGCGCGCGCCGTGTCTGGTGTTGATCGGCTCTGATCACGGCACGGCCTACGGAGAGAACGGTTTCCACGGGCATCGCCTCGCGCACCCCGTCGTCACCACCGTGCCGTGGGCCGAGTTCGAGTTGCCTCAGAACTGGAGCGGTCGATGAGAGTGGCGTTGACGCTCGCCCTCACTGCGAGCACCGCATTTGCCGGAAGCACGAAGGAGAAGGTGGTCGCGCCTCTGCCCAAAGGCGGTCCGTTCGCCGAGGTGATGCTGAGTTCGACGCGCTACTCGAACATCGCGCTGCTGGGTCCCATCGGTGGGCCGACGAAGGGCTACTCGGTGAAGCTCACGCTGTGGCCGCAGGGCCCGGTGTTCACCATCGCCATGCGTGACGGGAAGGACGAGCTCGACGCCGACCCGACGTTCATCGCGCTCGCGAAGAAGAACCTGCGCGTGTCGCCTTCGCCGAGTGGTGACGCGGTGGTGTGGACGATCGATGGAAAGACGTGGCGTGTGCTGTATCTCGCGCCGAAGCCGTTCGCGTGCGCGCACGTCACCGTGAACCCTGCGTCACCGCTGCCGCTGCGTGACGTGGCGAAGCAGATTCTCACGGGAAGCGGCGTGCACGACGCGCGCTCAGCGCTCGATTTCAACGGCAGGTTGCAGGACGACGTGCACCGCGAGGAACTCGCGGGAGCGCTCTCCTTCGCCCTGAACGATGCAACGTCGGGTGAGTTCCTGCTCACCTTCTTCTCGTCCATCGACCAGGAACAGTTCGAGCACTTGAACGTCGACCTCGAGGCGGGGGCGGGCGCACGGCTCGCGCCGCTCTTCGCGAAGAAGGTCGAGCTGAAGGACAAGCTCCAGTGGCTCTCGACCCATTCCGACTTCTGGGAGGCGATGAACGGCAGGCCGGTCGCGTCGGAAGCCGAGTTCACGCATCCCACGCGCCCACCGTGCAAGCCGGCACCGATTCCGCCGGGCGCTCCTGGAGCGGTCACCACCATCGCCGATGCGCTCAGCCGCGCGTCATTCCCCCCGAAGATCGACGACGCGACCTGCAGCGCGTGGAAGACCTACAGCGCGTGGATCGAGGCGAACGTGTCAGAGCTGCAGAAGCTGCCCGCCGGCACTTCGCCCGACGCGGGTCAGCCGAAGTTCATGTTTCGCAGCAACTGCGGCTCTCAGGTGATGGCGATGGTCGTCTCGGGCTTCCCCGGTCAGCGCTCGCTTCGCTTCGAAGGCGGCGACGCGCAGAAGGTCTACGAACGCGACGTGGTGCGCTGCGGTCACGTCGACCAGCCCGACCCGAAATGTGAAGCCGCGGTGCTCGCGAAGCAGCGCGCTGCGTGGGCAGTCAACGCCGAGGCGGCGCGTCGCGAAGCGTGTTGGCCCCACGAAGAAAAGCTCGCCGCGCTGCGCTCGTGCATCGAGAGCTTCAGTGCGCAGCCGGAAGACGGCATGACCATCAGCTCCCGCGCGCAGGCGTGGCAGGTGTTTCAGATCTTCGTGAAAGAGGGCGAAGCCGTCGCCTGCCGGCCGACGGTGCCCGAGTTCCAGAAGCCGCTCCCCTTCGAAGACGGCTACTGAGAAATGGAGTACGTGAGTTCTGCTTTGAGCGCTTCGATGAAAGAGGGTTCGGCGTACGTGCAGTACCAGTACGGCTACCCGCACAAGACGTCGTACCGCATGTTCGAGCAGCCGAAGTCGCTCGCCGAAGTCTGGAGCGGCGAAGACAAGCGCGCGCTCTCGCTCTACCTGCACGTGCCGTTCTGCGAGATGCGCTGCGGCTTCTGCAACCTCTTCACCGTCGCCGGCCCGCTCGAGCCGGTGATGGAGCGCTTCGTCGGCACGCTCGAGCGTGAAGCGCAGGCGGTGAAGGCGGCGCTGGGCAGCACCGACGTCGGCATCTCGCGCGTCACCATCGGTGGCGGCACGCCGTCGCTGCTGGCGGCTCCGTTGCTCTCGCGCGTGCTCGACGTGGCCGAGAAGACGCTCGGCGCGAAGCTGCAGGAAGTGCCGTTCTGCTGCGAAGTGAGCCCCGAGACGAGCACGCCCGAGCGCATCGCCCTGCTCGTCGACCGCGGAGTGGACCGCATCTCGATCGGCGTGCAGAGCTTCCTCGACGCCGAGACCAAAGCGCTCGCGCGCCCGCAGAAGCGCGACGAAGTGAACGCCGCGCTCGATCTCATTCGCACGCGCGGAGTCGAGACGCTCAACATCGATCTCATCTACGGAATCGAAGGCCAGACGCCTGAGACGTTCATCGCGTCGATCGACGAAGCGCTGAAGTGGAAGCCCGAGGAGCTGTATCTCTACCCGCTCTACGTGCGCCCCAAGACGTTCCTCGGCAAGGGCCAGCGCGCGTGGGACGACTTCCGTCTCGAGCTGTATCGCGTCGGCCGAGATCATCTGCTCGGCAAGGGCTACCGGCAGATCTCGATGCGCTGCTTCCGCGGGCCGCATGCGCCGGCGCCGTTCGGCCCCGCGTACCGCTGCCAGGACGATGGAATGATCGGGCTGGGCGTCGGCGCGCGCTCGTACACGAAGGCGCTGCACTACTCGTCGGAGTGGGCCGTTTCTCCCAACGCGGTGCGCGGCATCATCGAGCACTGGAATCAGCGCGACGACGCGTCGTTCACGCAGGTGTTCCACGGCATCGAGCTCGACGACGCCGAGCAGCGCCGCCGTCACCTCATCCTCTCGTTGCTCGCCGATGGGCTCGAGGTCGCTGACTACGCGCAGAAGTTCGGCGGCCGTGACGCCGCGACTGATTTCCCCGAGCTCGCTGAACTCGTCGAGCACGGCTTCGCGACGCGCAACGCGAAGGGCTGGGTGTTGACCGCCGCGGGTGTCGAGCGAAGTGACGCGGTCGGGCCGTGGCTGCAGAGCAAGACCGTCACCGCGGCGATGAAGGAATACACCGTCCGATGAACGCGCTTTCCGGCGCGCCCCGGGTCGCGCCTCCTCTCACGGTGCTGTACCGAGGGCCGCTCAGCAGCTGCAACTACGGCTGCGAGTACTGCCCGTTCGCCAAGCGCCACGAGACGAAGGAACAGCACGCGCACGACGGCCAGCAGCTCTCGCGCTTCGTCGACTGGGCGATGGCGCGCACCCACGCTCCGCTGCGCGTCTTCTTCACGCCGTGGGGAGAAGCGCTCACGCAGGTTCGCTACCACGAAGCGATGACGCGGCTCTCGCACGCCGCGCACGTCGAGCGCGTCGCGGTGCAGACCAACCTCTCGGCGCGCCTCGACTGGGTGAAGGACGCCAACCCCGAGCGCCTCGGCATCTGGGCCACCTTCCACCCGTCGTGGACGCCCCTCGAACGCTTCGTCGAACAATGTAAGCGATTGCTTACTTTCGGTGTGCACTTCAGCGTCGGCGTGGTCGGCTTCCCCGAGCACAAAGACGCCATCTCGAAGATTCGCGCCGCGGTGCCGCAGCAGACCTACGTGTGGGTCAACGCGGTCAAGAAGCTGACGTACTCGCCCGAAGACGTGTCGTTCTTCGAGAGCGTCGAATCCGTTCTTCAAGCTGAACCTCAAGGCGCACCCCAGCCTCGGCCGCGCGTGTCAGGCCGGTGAGACCGTCATCTCGGTCGACGGAGACGGCGTCGCGCGACGGTGCCACTTCATCCCCACGCCGATCGGCAACATCTACGAGCCGAACTTCGACGAGGCGCTCCAGCCGCGCGCGTGCACCAACGCCACCTGCGGTTGTCACATCGGCTACGTGCACCTCGACTATCTCGAGCTGAACAAGGTGTTTGGCGCTGGTTTGCTCGAACGTGTGCCAGTGGAATTTGCCGGCGCCGCGCCACGGTTCTGACTGCGGGTCAGAGCTGACTGTGGCGGGGTCACTCGGCAGCCCCCGCCGACGCGGCGAAACCACTGAACCCGCTGATCCATCGGCATGGCACGTCCATCGCAGTCGTGGCCCGCGTCATGTCGGCCATCGACCCAGATTTGCTGCGAGACTTCCTGCTCGAGAGCCGCGAAGTGTTGCAGCGGCTCGACGGTGACTTCGTCGAACTCGAGAAGAACCCGGCTGATCAGGCGCGCCTGAAGGAAATCTTCCGCGGCGTCCACACCATCAAGGGCACCTCGAGCTTCCTCGCGTTGCACCGCCTCGAGCGGCTCGCGCACGCCGGCGAGAGCTTGATGGATCGTCTGCGCAGCGGCGACCTGGTGCTCGACGCCGAGATGACCACCGCGCTGCTGGCGATGGTCGACGGCATTCGCGCGATGGTCTCCGAGGTCGAGTGCTCCGCGACCGACGGCGAAGATTCGTACGACGCGCTCGTGCAGAAGTTGCTGCGTCTCGCGGGTGAAGCGCCCGAAGAGAGCGCGGCGCCTGCTCCGGTGACGGCCGTGATTCAGCCCGCTGCCAACGTCGACGTGCCGGCGCCCTCGGCTCCTGCACCGACCTTCAGCCGCGGTGCGCCGCCGCCGCCGCCGAGCGCGCCGGCGCCGACCTTCGCTCGCCCCGTTTCCATCGCCGCGCCGCCGCCTGCGCCCAGCGCGCCGAGCGCGCGCACTGAGCCCGCGGCCGAATCGCACACCCCGAGCGTCTCCGAGTCGACGGTTCGGGTGGACGTCGGGCTGCTCGACCGCGTCATGACGCTGGTCGGCGAGCTGGTGCTGGCGCGCAACCAGATCATCCAGTGCTCCACCACCGGTCGCGACCCCACGCTCGCCGACGCGAGCCAGCGCCTCAACCTGCTCACCACCGAGCTGCACGAGAGCGTGATGAAGACGCGCATGCAGGCCATCGGCACGGTGTGGAACCGGTTTCCGCGCATCGTGCGTGACCTCGCCATCACCTGCGCGAAGAAGGTCGAGGTCGAGCTCAGCGGCAGCGAGACCGAGCTCGATCGCACCATCGTCGAAGCCATCAAGGACCCGCTGACGCACCTGGTGCGCAACTCGATCGATCACGGCCTCGAGTCACCCGAAGAGCGCGTCGCGCGCGGCAAGAGCGCCACCGGCCGGCTGCGTCTCGACGCGTACCACGAGGGTGGTCAGGTGAACCTCGAGGTCACCGACGACGGCGGCGGCATCAACGTCGATCGCGTTCGCGCCAAGGCGCTCGAGAGCGGCCTCGTCTCGGCCGACAAGCTGGCCCGCATGTCGGAGCACGAGATCATGCAGCTCATCTTCGCGCCCGGCTTCAGCACCGCCGCGAAGGTCACCAACATCTCCGGCCGCGGCGTCGGAATGGACGTGGTGAAGACCAACATCGAGCGCATCGGCGGCACGGTCGATCTCCACAGCGAGCGCTTCAAGGGCACCACCATCAAGATCAAGCTCCCGCTCACCCTCGCCATCGTTCCGGCGCTGGTGGTCGATTCGGCGGGCGAGCGCTTCGCGCTGCCGCAGGTGAACCTGCTCGAGCTGGTGCGCCTCGAAGGCGACAAGCGCAACCAGGTCGAGCGCGTGCGCGGCGTCGCGATGTATCGGCTGCGCGGCAACCTGCTGCCGCTGGTGTTCCTCGACGAGGTGCTCGAGCTGCCCAGCACCCGTCGCGAGACCGACACCGTGAACATCGTCGTGCTCCAGGCCGGCGCGAGTCAGTTCGGCCTGGTGGTCGACGGCGTGCGCGACACCGAAGAGATCGTCGTCAAGCCGCTCGGTAACGCGCTCAAGGGTCTGCGTGAATTTTCCGGAGCGACCATCATGGGCGACGGCGGCGTGGCGTTGATTCTCGACGTCGTCGGCCTCGCCGCCAGCGCGCGCATCGGAGCCACCACCGGCGAGCGGCGCGCCGCGCACGACACGGTCGCCGACGAAGAGACCGCCGAAGGGGCTCGTGAATCGTGGCTCGCGTTCCGCGCGGGTGGAGATCGCCGCATGGCGCTGCCGCTCTCGCTCGTCACGCGCCTCGAAGAGCTGCCCTCGAAGTCACTCGAGCGTTCCGCCGGTCGCGACGTGGTGCAGTACCGCAACCACATCATGCCGCTGCTCGATCTCGGCGAGGTCGTCGCCGGCCAGCGCGCCGAGCGCGGCGAGAAGCTGCAGGTCATCGTCTTCACGCAGCACGATCGCAGCATCGGCCTGGTGGTCGATCAGAATCCTCGACGTGCTCCCCGACCACGGCACCATCGAGCAGGCCAGCGGCGACAGCTACCTGCGCGGCACCATGGTGCTCGAGGGCCGCGTCACCGACCTGCTCGATCTGCCACGGCTGATCGAGCGCCATGAACCCACTTTCTTCGAGCGCGCTCAGCTCGCGCGGGCGGCCTGACATGGCGAACGTTCAACTCTGCACCTTCGTGGTTGGAGATCAGTGGTTCGGCTTGCCCGTCACCGACGTGCAGGAAGTGATGCGCGCGCAGGCGATGACGCGCGTGCCTCGCGCTCCGAAACACGTGAGCGGCCTGATTCACCTGCGAGGGCAGATCGCGACCGCGATCGACATGCGCGTGCGCCTCGGGGTGCCGCCCGCGCCCGCTGACGCCGAACGCTTCAACATGATGGTCGCCGACGGTGACCACGGCGTGGTGAGCCTCATCGTCGATCTCATCGGCGACGTGCTCGAGCTGGGCGACGCCAGGTTCGAGCACACGCCCGCGCCGCTGGCCGTCGTCTTCGGCGAGGCGGTGCGCGGTGTCTACAAGCTCGACGACAAACTCCTTCTCCTCCTCGACGTTCGCAACGTCATTCACCCGAAACCGAAAGCAGAAGCATGAGAGCCAAGAGAGCCATCAAGAAGCACCCGAACCGAATCGCGCGCCGCAACGCGAAGAACGCTCAGGCCACGCGTCGTGCTGCTGAAGACGCGCTGCTGCGTCGCCAGTTCGAAGCGCAGAAGGTCGCCTTCCAGAAGGCGATGGCGCTCGCCGAGTACGAGCCCAACGGCACCATCGCGGTGGTGAACGAGAACTTCCTCGCGGCGGTCGGCTACGCGGCCGAGGACCTCGTCGGCAAGCACCACCGCGTGATGCTCGACGCGGCTGACGCGTCGTCGGCGTCGTACGAGGCCTTCTGGTCGGCGCTCGCGAAGGGCGAGGCGCAGACGCTCGAGGGCACCTTCGTCTCGAAGAGCGGCGAGCACGTCTACCTGCAGACCACCTACGTGCCGTTCTGCGACGAGCACGGTCAGCTCGTGCGCGTGATGCAGGCTGCGACCAACGTCACCGCGGCGCGGCTCGCGTCGTTGCTCAGCTCCTCGCAGCTCGCGGCCATCAGCAAGGTGATGGCGGTCGTGGAGTTCGATCTGTCCGGCCACGTGTTGCGCGCCAACGACAACTTCTTCGCCGCCACTGGCTATTCGAGCGACGAGGTCGCGGGGCAGCACCACCGCATGTTCGTCGAGCCCGCCGAGGCCGCTTCTCCCGCGTACGCCCAGCTCTGGCAGCAGCTCGGCGCCGGCGTCGCGCAGACCAACGAGTACCGCCGCATCGGCAAGGGCGGCAAGACGGTGTGGCTGCGCGCGACCTACAACCCGGTCTGCGACGCGTCGGGCAAGGTGTTGCGCGTCGTGAAGCTGGCGACCGACGTCACCGCGGCCCACGACCGCGCCGAGCGTGAACGCCAGTTCATCGACCAGATGGCGACCGCCCTCGACGCCGTCAGCAGCGCGTCGGCCGAGCTCGCCGGCACCAGCAAACGCCTCACCTCGAGCGCCGAAGAGACCACCGCCCAGGCCAACGCCGTCTCGGCCGCGTCCGAGCAGGTGAACCGCAACGTGCAGACCGTCGCCACCGGCACCGAAGAGATGTCGGCGTCGATCAAGGAGATCGCCAAGAACGCGTCGGAAGCGGCGCGCGTCGCGGGTTCCGCGGTGAAGGTCGCCGACGGCACCAGCGCCATCGTCAACGCGCTCGGAGCGAGCAGCGCCGACATCGGCAAGGTGCTCAAGGTCATCACCAGCATCGCGCAGCAGACCAACCTGCTCGCGCTCAACGCCACCATCGAGGCGGCGCGCGCGGGTGAGGCCGGCAAGGGCTTCGCGGTGGTCGCCAACGAAGTGAAGGAGCTCGCCAAGGAAACGGCGCGCGCCACCGAAGACATCGGCCAGCGCATCGAGAAGATTCAGGCCGACACGCGCGGCGCGGTCGACGCCATCGCGCAGATCAGCTCGATCATCGGGCAGATCAGCGACCTGCAGAACGCCATCGCCGGCGCGGTCGAAGAGCAGACCGCGACCACCAACGAGATCAGCCGCAACGTCGCCGACGCGGCGCGCGGCAGCGGTGAGATCGCCAACAGCATCACCAACGTCGCGCGCGCCGCCGCTTCGACCGTCACCGGCGCCGCCGAGACGGGCGTCGCCACCGAAGGCCTCGCGAGCATCGGCCAGGAGCTCAAGGCGCTCGTGGCCACCATGAAGAACTGACCTGGAGGAACCGTGAAAGCACTGATCGTCGACGACTCCCGCGCCATTCGCAGCATGCTCGCGCGGCTCCTCAAGTCGAAGGGCATCGAGACCGCCGAGGCCGGCAACGGCAAGGAAGCGCTCGCCGTGCTCAGCACCCGCAGCGACTTCGACCTCGGCTTCTTCGACTGGAACATGCCGGAGATGGACGGCTTCGAGTTGCTCAAGGCCGTGCGCGCCAACGTCGCCAACGCCGCGATGCGGGTGATGATGATCACCACCGAGAGCGAGATGCCGCGCATGTCGGCGGCGCTCGAGGCCGGGGCCAACGAGTACCTGATGAAGCCGTTCTCGCCCGAGTCGTTCTTCGACAAGCTCGTGATCCTCGGCGCAGTCGCTGAAGCGGAGTCGGTCACATGACTTCGCGCCCCCGCGTGCTGATCGTCGACGACTCGGTCGTCGTACGTCGCATGCTCTCGACCTTCATCGAGCAGGACCCGGGCCTCGAGCTCGCGGGCTTCGCTCCCAGCGCGGCCATCGCGCTGCAGAAGGCCGAGCAGAGCTCCATCGACATCGTCGTGCTCGACGTCGAGATGCCCGAGATGAACGGCATCGAGGCGGCGGCCGAGTTTCGCAAGCGCTACCCGCGCCTGCCGATCTTGATGTGCAGTGCGCTCACCTCGCGCGGGGCGCGAGCCACCCTCGATGCGCTCGCCGCGGGCGCCACGGAATACCTCGCCAAGCCCAGCGGCCTCGACGGCGGCCAGGCGCGCGAAGCGTTTCGCCACGACTTCGTTCTCAAGCTCAAGACGCTCACCTCGACCGCGTCGACCGCCTCGAGTCTGCCGGCGAAGGGCTCGCTGGCCTCGGCATCGGTGTCGTTGCTGCGCCGGCTGCCGCGCGTGCGCCGCCTGCCCGAGGTGATCGCCATCGGTTGCTCGACCGGCGGCCCCGTCGCGCTGAACACCGTGTTCTCGAAGTTGCCCGGCAACCTGCCGGTGCCGTTGGTGGTGGTGCAGCACATGCCGCCGCTGTTCACCAAGATGCTCGCCGACCGGCTGAGCGCCAGCACTCCGGTGCAGACGCACGAGGCGCGGTCGGGCGAAGAAATTCTGCCCGGGCATGCGTACCTCGCGCCCGGTGGCTCACACCTCACCTTCGTTCGCGAAGGCGAGCGCGTGCGCGCGGTGCTCAATCAGGAGCCGCCCGAGAACTCGTGCCGGCCGGCGGTCGACGTGCTCTTCCGCGGCGCCGCGCGCGCGTGGAACGGCAACGTGCTCGCCGCGGTGCTGACCGGCATGGGCCGCGATGGCGCTTCGGGCGCCGCGGCGATCGTCGAAGCAGGCGGCACGGTGCTGGTGCAGGACCCGCGCACGTGCGTGGTGCCGACCATGCCGCTGTCGGTGGTGAACGCGGGCCTGGCGACCGAAGCGCTCGGTCTGCACGAGCTCGCCGCGGCGCTGGTCACCGGTGTCGCGCGGCCGCTGCTCGCCGCTGGAGGCGCCCGCCCGTGATGGCCGCGACCTTCGAGTACTTCCGCAACATCGTGCACCGCCGCGCGGCGATCGTGCTCGAGAACGGCAAGGAATACCTGGTCGAGACGCGGCTCGGGCCGGTCGCGAAGTCGATTGGTCTCGCGTCGGTCGACGAGCTGGTGGGCAAGGTGCGGTCCGACGAACGCAGCAAGCTCGCCACCCAGGTCATCGAAGCGCTCACCACCAACGAGACCTCGTTCTTCCGCGATCACCACCCGTTCGAAGCACTGAAGACGAAGATTCTCCCCGCGCTCGCGACGGCGCGCGCGAGCACCGGCCGCCTTCGCATCTGGTGCGCGGCCGCGTCGACGGGGCAGGAGCCCTACAGCATCGCGATGACGGCGCTCACGCACCCCGCGACCCGCAACCTGAAGATCGAAATTCAGGCGACCGACATCAACACCACCGTGCTGGCGCGCGCGCGCGCCGGCGTCTTCAAGCAGCTCGAAGTGAATCGCGGTCTGCCCGCGCCGATGCTCGCCGCGTGGTTCGACCGCCGCGGCATGGACTGGGAAATCAAGCCCGCGGTGCGCTCCCTGGTCACCTTCAGCGAGCTCAACCTCTGCGACTCGTTCGCGCAGCTGGGCCAGTGCGATCTGGTCTTCATGCGCAACGTGCTCATCTATTTCGATCTCGAGACCAAGCGTCAGATTCTGACGCGGGTGCGCCGGCTGATGGCGCCCGATGCCTGGCTCGTACTCGGCGGTGCCGAGACCACTCTCAACCTCGATGACCAGTTCGTGCCGATACGTGTTGGACCGGCGGTCATCTACCAGTCGAAAGCTTGACCCATGTTGCTCGCCCCGAGAGGTGTTCCGTGAAGCCACTGCCCGATGCACAGACGCTTGCCACGCTGGTGTCCAACGTCACCAGCACGATGCTCGGCATCTCGTTCGCACCCGTCGACACGCCGCCCAGCACCGCTGGCGAGTGGCGAACGGCGTTGTTGCCGATTCCCGGCGCCCGGCCGGTGGTGATCGGCCTCGCGTCTGAAACCGAGAGCGCACGGCGCTTGTCGGCGGCGATGTTCTCGTGCCCCGGCGAGGAGGTCGACGAGTCGATGCGCGACGACTCCTTGCGCGAGCTGGCGAACATGACCGCCGGCCTGGTGAAGAACGCGCTCGGCCTCGACGCGCTGCTCGGCCTGCCGGTGATCAAGAAGGGCGCCGAAGTTCCCGAGCGCAAGCCGATCGAATCGGTCTTCGTGCGCGCCGAATCGCTCGGCCTCTTGCTGTGGGTCACCGAGGGCGCGCTGCCCTGAACCTTGAACCGAAAACCTGAACTGAAAAGGAACTCCCCATGCCCCGCGTCATGACCGTCGACGACAGCCGCGCCGTTCGCTCCATCATCAGCAAGCAGCTCACCGTGATGAACTGCGAAGTCGAAGAAGCCGAAGACGGCAAGCAGGCGCTCGAGAAGCTGCAGGACATCACCGTCGATCTCATTCTGCTCGACGTCACCATGCCGGTGATGGACGGCCCGACGATGCTCTCCAAGCTCCGCGAGCAGGGCAACACCACGCCGGTGGTGATGCTCACGTCCGAGAGCAAGCGCTCGATCATCGCCGAGGCGATGCGCCAGGGCATCGACGACTACATCTTGAAGCCCTTCAAGCCCGAGGAGCTCGCCGAGAAGGTAAAGAAGGCGCTCAAGCTCGGTGCGGGTGGCGTCGCCGCGGGTGAGCGTCGTGAGAACGTGGTGTCGGCGGGTGGTGCGCCGCCGGTCTCCGGTTCTGCCGAGGGCAAGCAGTTCATCGACGTGATGGTGATCGACGACATGGAGAACGTGGGCAAGCGCCTGCGCTCGCTCTTGCCGCCGCACGTCACCATGCACTCCGTGACCAGCGCGCAGGCCGGCCTCTCGGCGTGCCGTGAGCGTGTGTGCCGCGTGATCCTCATCGACTACGAGCTGCCCGACGTGAACAGCGGCCAGCTCGCCGAGCAGCTGCGCGTCATCGAGCCGCACGCGGTGTTCGTCGCCCTGGCCCTCAAGGCCGCCGACGGCAAGGCGTTCCTCGAAGAGGCGCGCGGCAAGGGCTTCAGCGACGTGCTCTACAAGCCGATCTCGCCCGAGAACATCGAAGACTTCATGCTCCAGTACTTCGACAAGCAAGACCTGCTCGCGCGCGCGGACAACGTGCTCAGCGTCAGCGCGTACACGGGCCGCGCCGATCGCATCGAGCGTTACTTCAAGCGCCTCGAGGGTCTGTTCGCGCCCGAGCTCGAGACCATCGCCTCGGCGTGCTTCGAAGACGTGGTGGTCGACCTCTCGAAGGTCGCCGCCAATTCCGAGCGGCTCCCGCGACTGCTCGCGGGCGTCAACGAGCGCGCGTCTGACGTCGGGCTCAAGGTGCGGTTGCTCGGCAACGCTGAGTTGAAGAAGGTGCTCTCGGGCTACGAGGAAACCAAGAGCATGCAGTGCTTCGCCGACATGAACGAGCTCAAGGCCGCGGCCTGACTGAGAGAGGAAGACGAGGCAGGCCATGGCGCAGGCAGCCACCGCAGAGAAGGCAGAAGCACCCGCCGGAGCGGGCGAGTCGCAGACCGCGTCGCGCGTCGCGCAAGCGATCGAAGCGCTGGTCTTGAAGCGCGTGCAGGACGACACCGTTCCCCTGCCGCCGCTGCCGACCGCCATCGCAGCGTGCATGAAGGTCGCGAACTCGGCTGACTTCGAGTTCAAGGCGTTGCTCCCGCACCTCGAGCTCGACCCGATGCTCGCGGCGCGCATGATGCGCTCGGCGAAGAGCGCGGCCGCGGGGCCAGCGGGCAACTTCACCACGCTCGGTGAAGCGCTCACGCGCCTCGGTCAGAAGAACGTGAAGGCCTCGCTGCAGGAAGCGGCCGCCGAGCGCCTGTTCCAGTCGCGCGACGCCGAAATCGCGAAGCAGTCGTCGCTCGCGTGGCGGCACTCGGTCGCGGTGGCGATGGCCGCACGAGACCTGTGTGCGCTCATCTCGCGCGCCGACGGTGAAGAGGCGTACCTCGCGGGTCTGTTCCACGACATCGGCAAGCCCGTGGTCGCCGGCATGATGCTCGAGGCCGAGCGGCAGATCGTCGAGCTGCGCAGCCGCACCTGGGTCGGCTCGAAAGAATGGACCTGGGTGCTCAGCCGCACGCACCGCAAGGTGGGCGTGGCGCTCGCCGAGAAGTGGTCGCTCACCGCCGCCATCACGCGCTGCATTCGCGATTGCGGCGAATACGACGCGGCTGATCGCAGCTCGCTCTCGAACGTCGTGTGCTTCTCGAACGCGCTGGTGAAGGCCGCGGGTCTGGGCAGCGGTGAGACCGACGTCGAAGACGCCAAGGCGCTGGTGATGATCGGCCGCTCGATTCTCGGAGTCGACGACGCGCTGGTGAACGGCCTCTCGGCCAACGTGCGCAGCCGCGTCGAACGTCAGGTCTGACGCTTCAGCGCTTCTTCCAGCTCCCAGCGGTAGACGCTCTTGCCGTCGACCGTGAGGTTCGGGAACAAATCTCCGAAGGCGTTCGCCTCGATCACCCGGTGCGCCGAGAGATCGTCTTCGAACATCACGTCGAGCCCGATGTGCAGGGAGCGATAGAGCTTCCCCACCTGGCGGCAGGTCTCGAGCATCGCGTCCCACGCTCCAGGCGCGAGCGCGGCCTTCAGCTGCTCCACGTCGCCGCGCCACCCGCCGAGGTGCAGGTTGGTGATGGCGTGCTTGTTCTGCCGCACCACCACGAAGCGCGGCTCACCGCCGATGACCACCACGCGGCAATCGAAGAACGCGCCGTCGAGCTGGCCTTTGGGGATCGCGCGTTCGACCTGCGCGCCCTGCGCGAGAATGAAGTCGAGCGCACGGGCCACGTCTTCGCGCGTCCGGTAGTGCGAGAGCCGCAGGTTGTTGAAGAAGCGCGGAGCGTCCCATTCCAGCGACGTTCTGATCTCCGCCGCGCCGCGCGGCCCGAGCGTCACCAGCAACACGCCGCTCGCTGACGAACCCATCGCGGGCTTCACGAAGATTTGCCGCCACCCGCGCGCGCGCGCGGCCTCGAGCAACGCATCAGCTCGCGTCGGAACCTCTTCGAGGAATTCAGGAATCGGAATGCCTGCGCTGGCGAAGCGCCGCGAGGTGAGCCGCTTGTCGAAGAACTCCGTGATTTCGTCGAGGGGATTGAGGAGCACCCACTTCTTGCGCTTGCCGAACAGCGGCTTCAGCACCGTGTCCATCACCTGCTGAAACCCGCGTTGCGCGACGGCCGGAGCGATCACCTCACCGCGCCGCTCTTCGAGCGTGAGCGCGTTCTCGAACCCACCGCGCGCCAGCAGCTCGCGCTCGACCTCGAAGTCCTCACCGAACGAATCGATGCGCACCAACGCGCGGTCAGCGCTCAGCTCGTCGAGGCGCTCGGGCGTGCGCAGCACTTCGAGCCACGACACGACCTCGGGTGGTGGCAGCTTCAGTTCCGCCATCGCCTCGCTGAAGAGCGTGACGCGCCGGTTCTTCGGGTTCGCGATGACGATGAAGCGGCTCACGTCAGCTCACCCGCCGATAGAACGGCCAGATCAACGACTGCCACAACGACCGCGCTCCGACCGGAGCGACACCCACGGTGAGCGGCTCGACCGGCGCTTCTCTGAACGTGCCGAACAGGCGATCGAACAGCACGGTGTGACAGCCGTAGTTCGAGTTGCTCTCCGCCAGCACCGCCGAGTGGTGCACCGCGTGGTAGCTCGGGAAGTTCACCACCCACCCGAGCCCTCGCGTCGAGACCTCGATGTTGGCGTGCGCGAGAATGCCGAGCATGCCGCCGAACGTCGTCGCGCTCAGCACCTCGTCGGCACCCGCTCCGATGAGCAGCAGCGGCAGGTGACGCACCAGGTAGAAGAAGACGTTCTCGACCGGGTGCGTGTGCAGCGCCTTCAAGCCGGTGACGCGCGTGATCACGTGGTGCGTGCTGTGGAACTGCCACAGCAAAGGCACGCGATGCGCAGCGCGGTGGAGCCAATACGAGAAGAACTCCACGATGAAGAACGCGAGCAACACGCGCGCGGCGAAGGGCGCGGTGGTCGGCCACAGGTGCGGCACGTCGAAACCGAAGCCCGCTTCCGCGAGCCGCGCCTTCACCGGAGTCGACGTCAGCGTGATGAACAGCGCGCTGAATTGGGTGATGAAGAACAGGTACAGCAGGTCACGCCCGAGCCCCGGCTGCGTCGAGAGCAGCCCGACGTTCCACTCGCGCCGCGCGGGGAAGCGTTGCTCGGCGAGCCAGATGAGCGCGATGAGCGACAGCAACACGCACGACGCGAAGTCGAGCCGCACGCCGCGCGCCGTGAGCTGCGCCTGACCTTCTTCACGCAGCGCCCACGCGGTGATGGCCGCGGTGAGCAAAAGCGGCACGAACAGCACGTGAAACAGACGCTTCGTCACGGGGCGACGCTGATGGCGAACGCGGCCTGATCACCCACGTCGATGCTGCAGCTCTTCGCGCCCGAGCACGCGCGAACCTGCGAGAGCGACTTCCACGACAGGCCCACCGTGCCCGACGAGTTCGCGGCGCTCGACGGAATCATCGCGCCCACCGACATGATGGGGCCCGTTCCTTCCGCCCACGTCGCGGCGTCGCCGCTGGTCGGCGTGAAGAAGATCTTCCACGCGCCGACGTCGCCGCCGCTCCCCGAGAAGGTCCACACCACGCTGTCGTTCACGCGCAGCGTGTGGCTCATGGTGACGATCGACGCGGTCGGCGCTTCGAGTGTGGTCACCGTCATCGAGATGGTGCCGCGACCGTCGTCGAAGGTGATGAGGCGATCGTTGGTGCCGCTCTTCGGCGCGAGCTGCAGCGTGGGAAAGTCGCAGCCCTTCATGTCGGCGGTCGGAGCACCGGCCGTCACCACCGCGCTCTCGCTGTCGATGCGCCCGGTGAGATTGGTGATCGTTCCGCACGGTGTGGTCTTCAAGTCCCACGTGAGCGAGACCTTCACCTTGTCGCGCCCGTCACGCGTCGCCGTCATCACCGCCGTCGACTGAACCTGGGGCAGGGTGAGCTGCGGCGGGCCGCAGGCGATCAAAAAGCACGACGCACCGAGCCAAGCCACGAAGGAGCGCATTTGAGCGGCGAGGGTACACTTCCGCCCGTGGCCGACCAGCGCAAACCAGCGGCGGGGCCCGGCGCGGTGTTCAGCTCACTGCGCTACACCTCGGCCGTCAGCGGAGTGCTTCGCGGCGTGCCCGCGCTGGCGAGGGTCAATCAGAAGAATGGCTTCGATTGTCCCGGCTGCGCGTGGCCCGACCCGGAGCACCGCTCGTTCGCCGAGTTCTGTGAGAACGGTGCGCGTGCCGTGGCGCACGAGGCTGACTCGCGTCGCGCCGACGCTGCGTTCTTTGCAGCGCATTCGGTCGAGGAATTGCGAACGAAGAGTGGTCACTGGCTCGAGCACCAGGGCCGTCTCGTCGAACCGATGATTCTGAAACCCGGCGCCACGCACTACGCGCCGATCTCGTGGGACGACGCCCTGCAACTCGTCGCCGATGAGCTGCGCGCGTTGCCGTCGCCCGATGCCGCGGCGTTCTACACGAGCGGTCGCGCGTCGAACGAAGCGGCCTTCCTCTATCAATTGCTCGCGCGCACCTTCGGCACCAACAACCTGCCGGACTGCAGCAACCTCTGTCACGAATCGAGCGGCAAGGGTCTCGGCACCACCATCGGCGTCGGCAAGGGCACGGTGCAGCTCAGCGACTTCGATGCGTGCGACTGCATCTTCGTGATGGGCCAGAACCCGGGCACCAATCACCCGCGCATGCTCACCACGCTGCAGGCGGCAGCGCGACGCGGCGTGAAGATCATCGCGGTGAACCCGCTGCGCGAGCGCGCGCTCGAGTCGTTCGCCAACCCGCAGACCGTCGGCGGCATGCTCGGCTTCGGCTCGCCCATCGCGTCGCAGTACGTGCAGGTGCGCATCAACGGCGACGTCGCGTTCTTGAAGGGCGTGATGAAGGTGGTGCTCGAATTGGGTGCGCTCGATCACGCGTTCCTCGAGCAGCACACCACCGGCTTCGACGCGCTCGAACGCAGTCTGCGTGAGACCTCGTGGGACGAGCTGGTCGCCGGCAGCGGAGTCGCGCGCGCCGACCTCGAGCTCGCCGGCCGCACGTACGCCGAAGCGAAGGCCACCATCGTGTGCTGGGCGATGGGCCTCACGCAGCACAAGAACGCGGTCGGCAACGTGCGGGAGATCGTCAATCTGCTCTCGCTGCGCGGAAACCTCGGGCGTGAAGGCGCCGGTGCGTGCCCGGTGCGCGGCCACAGCAACGTGCAGGGCGATCGCACCGTCGGCATCTACGAAGCACCGACCGAGAGTTTTCTCGCGCGCCTCGATGCGGGCATGGGCATCACCTCTCCGCGCAAACACGGCCACGACGTGGTCGGCACCATCGGCGCGATGGAACGGGGCGAGGTGCAGGTCTTCGTCTCGCTCGGCGGAAATTTCGCATCAGCCACGCCCGACACCGAACGCACCGCGCGCGCGCTGCGAACGTGCCGGCTCACCGTGCAGATCAGCACCAAGCTGAACCGCTCCCATCTCGATGCGGGTCGCACCGCGCTGATTCTTCCGTGTCTCGGTCGCACCGAAGACGACGGCGGCCGCTTCGTGACGGTCGAAGATTCGATGAGCGTGGTGCACGCCAGCCGCGGCCGCCTGAAGCCGTGCAGTGAGCTCGTGCGCAGCGAGCCGTGGATCGTCGCTCGGCTCGGCAAGCGACTCGCGCCGATGCTCGCGTGGGAGACGTGGAGCACCGACTACGACGCGATTCGCGACTGCATCGAGAAGTCCATCGAGGGCTTCGATCAGTTCAACGAGCGCGTGCGGCAGCCGGGCGGCTTCGTGCTGCGCAACGCCGCGAGCCACCGCGAGTGGCACACCTCGAGCGGCAAGGTCGAGCTCTCGGTGCAGCCGCTGCCGAAGCACGAGCTGAAACGCGGAGAGCTGCTGATGATGACCATCCGCACGCACGACCAGTTCAACACCACCATCTACGAACTCAACGATCGCTACCGCGGCGTGAAGGGCGAGCGCGACGTCATCTTCATGAACGCGAAAGACGTCGAAGAGCTCGGCGTCGGCGAACGCGTCACGCTGGTGCGCGGCTCGGTGAAGTTGAGCGGCTTCCGCGTCATTCCCTTCGACATTCCGCGCGGCAACTGCGCGACCTATTTCCCCGAGACCAACGCGTTGGTGCCGCTCGAGTCGTTCGCCGACGAGAGCCGCACGCCGACGTCCAAGTCCGTCGTCATCGAGGTGACCCGTGAGTGAACTCAGCCAGAGCGTGTCGATGTGGAAGTGGCAGGGCGGCGTGTCGAGCGCGCAGGAAGATCTCGTCGCACACGAAGAGCCGCTCGAGCTGCAGGTCGACGGCCAATCGCTCGCCGTGTTGATGCGCACGCGCGGTCATGACGAAGAGCTCGGCACCGGCTTTCTGCGCACCGAAGGCCTCATCAACTCACTCGCCGACCTCGAGTCGATTCGTCACTGCACGACGGTTCCGTCACCGGAGGCCGAAGACAACGTGCTGCAGATTCGTTTCGCGCCACACGTGCGCTTCGACCTCGCGAAGGTGCGACGTCATTTCTTCGCGACCTCGAGCTGCGGCGTGTGCGGCAAGGCGACCATCGAGAACGCGCTGCGCACCCACGCGCGCGTGGAGTCCGACGTGCGAGTCACGCGCGAAGTGCTGCGCTCGTTGCCTGATGCGCTGCGCGCAGGGCAAGTCGCGTTCGACGAGACCGGAGGGCTCCACGGCGCGGCGCTCTTCGACGCGAGCGGGAACCTGCAGGTGCTGCGTGAAGACGTCGGCCGCCACAACGCGGTCGACAAGGTGGTCGGTTGGGCGACATGCACCGACGTGCCGACGCGACACTCCTTATTAATGGTGTCGGGCCGGCTCTCGTTCGAGCTGGTGCAGAAGTGCGTCGCGGCACGCGTACCGGTGCTCGCGGGAATCTCTGCGCCCACCTCGCTGGCCGTCGAGATGGCCGACGCGCTCGGCGTCACGCTCATCGGCTTTCTGCGCGGCGGTTCGATGAACGTCTACGCGAACCCGAGCCGAGTTCGCTGAGCTACAACGCGTCGCATGCGAGCAGTGATTTGGCAGCACGAGGAACACGAAGGGCCGCACCTCCTCGAGAAGCCGCTCCGCGACGCCGGGTACGTGCTCACCACGCGCTTCCGTGATCCGCGTCACGACGATCTCGAAGCCGAGCTGGTGGTGGTGATGGGCGGCGCGATGTCGGTCACCTCGATGGAAGCGCACCCGTTCCTCGGCGAAGAGCGCGCCATTCTCACCGAGCGGCTCGCGCTCGATCGTCCGTCGCTCGGCATCTGCCTCGGCGCGCAGCTGCTCGCGAGCGCCGCCGGAGCAACCGTCACGCGCGGCAAGAACGGCTTCGAAGTCGGCGTCGCGCCTGTGCGGTGGACGAAGCAGGGGCTCGACGACGTCGCTGCGCGCGGCATGCCCGCCAAACAGACCTTCGCGCACTGGCACGAAGACACCTGGAGCCCGGTTCCGAACGCCACGCTCCTCGCCTCGACCGATCGCTACACGCAGCAGGCCTTTCGACTCAATCGCAGCTACGGCCTGCAGTTTCACCCCGAGCTCACCGCCGACGCCTTCGCGAGCTGGCTGCGCGCCGAGGCCGAGCTGCTCGCCGCTGACGGAAAGAACGTGCAGGAACTCGAGAGCGCGCTGCCGAAGTTGAAAGCCGCCGAGCCGCAGAACGTCGCGTTCCTCGAGCAGCTCGTGCGTTCACTGCGCGGGTGACGGCGGCCTTCGCAGAAACCGCGACGGGTCACTCACCTGCGCCGTCAGCTCGTCGCCGTCGGGAAGCGCGACGCGCAGCCCGTGCTCAGTCACCGAGACGTTGAGCTCCGCCGCGCTCCACCACTGCGCGTCGAGCGCGAGTGCGAGCGCGCGCGGCTCGAAGCGGCCGAGCAACCCTTGCGGAAGATGCGGGTGCTCGACCGGCAGCAGCATCAAGCCGTGTTCGTCGAACGTCGCCACGCCGAGCCTTCGCGTCTGGCACGCGTGCACCGAGTCGCTGGTCTGCACTCCGCGTCTCAGCAGGTCGATGACCAGCCCGACGCGTTGAGGCGTTCCACTCGAGAGAAACAACACCTGCTCGCCCGCTTTCACGAACACGCCGTTGGCTGCGAGCTCGACGTTCGTGATGTCGGCGATCGCCATGGCCGTGGCTCGCGGCAGAGGCACCACCACCTCTCGCGCGGTGATCTTCCAGGCGCGCCTCATGCCGAGCCACGCGAGGCCGCCGGCGACTGAGGAGCCGACGAAGAACGCGACGATGCCGAGTTTCACGAAGGCGTGGATGGCGATCGAGCTGGCCACGCCGAGAACGGCCGCGCCGATGAGAAAGGCGTTGGTTTGCTGCACGACGATCTGCGACCACTCGACTGGCACCGCCCTGCTCGCGCGCGCGATGGCCTCGAGGTTGGTGACGAACGATTCACTGGCGGCAATGCCGAGCAGCTCGCACTCGCTGCGCGCCAGCGCCTCGAGTTGCACGCGCGACGTCTCGAACGCCGCACTCAGCTCGGCGAGCTCAGCGTGCTTCTCGAGCTTCTTCGCCGCCTCGAGCGTCTCGGGCCACTTGCGTGCGAGCGCCGGCAACCCGTCGGGCCGGCGCTCGAGCACGCGCGCTTCGTGCTGCACGACGACGGACTCGACCTGCTCGATCGCGCCTTCGAGTCTGATGCGGAGGTCCGAGCTGATCGCGGGAAGTCGCTTCAACGCGCGCTGAAGATAAACCCGTGGTCGGGTTGCGCATAGGTAAGCAATGGCTTACGGTAAGTCATGGCTAACGTAAGCGTGAGCGACGCCTTCGTGGCGTTGGGAGATCCGACGCGGCGGGCGATCTTCGAGCGGGTGGCGAACAGGCCGCAGTCGGTGGGCAGCATCACCAAGCGCATGGACGTCTCGCGCCCCGCGGTCTCGCAGCACCTCAAGGTGTTGAAGGACGCCGGGCTCGTCACCGATCGGCAAGACGGCACGAAGCGCATCTACGCCCTCGACCTGCGCGGCCTGAGCACCATGCGCGGCTACCTCGACAAGTTCTGGGACAAGGCTCTCACCGCATTCCAACTCGCGCTCGAAGAGGAAGAGGACGACGAATGAGCACCATCAAGAAGCAGTTCACCGTCAAGGCTGCGCCCGAGCGCGCCTTCCGCATGTTCACCGCGGGCATCGATCGCTGGTGGCCACGTGAGCACCACATCGGCAAGTCGCCGATGAAGGAGCTGCTCATCGAGCCGAAGAAAGACGGTCGTTGGTACGCGAAGTGCGTCGACGGCAGCGAGTGCGACACCGGCCGCGTGCTGGTGTGGGAACCGCCTTCGCGGCTGGTGCTCACCTGGCAGATCACTTCGCAGTGGCAGTTCGACGCGAACTTCGTGACGGAGATCGAAGTGCGCTTCACGCCCGAAGGCAGCAAGCACACGCGCGTCGACTTCGAGCACCGCAACCTGGACCGCTACGGCGAGGCGACCGAAGGCATCATCGGCCAGCTCAACAACCCGAAGGGCGGGTGGGGCAGCATCATGCACACCTACGCGACCACCACCGCGCTCAAGGCCGTGGTCACGTACTCGATGGCACCCGACTCGATGCCGAAGGCCATGCAGCACTTCCCGGCGCACAAGGCGCGGCTCGACACCTTCCAGGCGCGCGGAGAGTTGCTCGCCGTCGGGCCGTGGGCTGACCCGCGCGAAGGAGCGATGGCCGTCTTCCTCTCTCGCGAAGCCGCCGAGGAATTCGTGAAGGAAGACCCCTTCATCACCAACGGAGTCGTCGCGACGAGCACCATCCGCGATTGGAACGAGACGATCCTCCCGTAGTCTTCGCAGCTGCATGAAGCTCCGCTGCTACGACGATCACATCGACGAAGCCGTCATTCCGAAGTCGGTCTTCCTCGCGGGGCCGACGGCGCGCGGCGTGTTGCGCACTCCGTGGAGAGCCGAAGCCATTGCATGGTTCGAGCAGCGCGGCTTCGACGGCACGGTCGTCATTCCCGAATTTCGCGACGGGCTCTTCGACCAGCTCGCGTCGAAGGTGTTCGGCGGCGCGACCAGTGAAGCCGCGATTCCCGGCATGCGCACCACGAGCCACAACATCTTGAGCTGGGAGACCGCCGGCATCGAACGCTCGACCGTCGTGCTGTTCTGGATGCCGTTCGCGATTCACGCCGAAGACGACCCGCGCTCGCTGCCCGGCTTCACCACGCGCGCCGAGGTCTCACGTGAGCTGCAGCGCGACCCGAAGCGACTCGTGCTCGGCATGCCCGACGGTGCGCTCTCGTCGAGCCACATCCGCTACCACGCGCATCACGCCGGCGTGACGATGCACCGCACGCTCGAAGAAACGCTGCGCGCGGCGCTCGCTCTCGCTACCGAAAACCCGGGAACGCGGTGACGAACTCGACCTCGAGATCTTCGAAGGCCGTCACCTTCTTCACGCGCAACGTCGGCAGGCTCGTCACTTCCTGCCATTCACCGCAGCGACTCGGCAGCGAGCTCACCATCTCGACCTTCAAATCTGCGAGCGCGGTGACCTCGCGAATCTTGAGGTCGGGGAACGAGTCGACGAACTCGATCTTCCCGTAGAGCTTCTTGCCCTTCCACGTGCAGTTCACCTTGTCGAGCGCGGGCCCGGCGTCGGTGGTCGTCATGCCGCCGTCGTCGTCGAAGACTCCACCGTCATCGTCGCCCGGCAGCGGCTCGTAGAAGAACGGCCAGCACCCCGAGAGCAGGACACACAGCAACAACCACGGCGCACGCCAACGTCGCAGGGAGAGGGTCGGGGTGAGGGGCAACGACGAACGACCGCGAGGCACGCGCCGATGCTCCCATGTTCGGTCCGGCGAAGAGTAGGGTGCTCGAGTCATGTCGCGGTGGATCCTCCTCTGCATGGTGATGGGCGCCTGCGCGTCAGATGTCGCGCCGCTCGTGCAGAACGACGTGTCCCTCCCCCTGCCGTCAACCACTTGCCTCTCGACGGACGCGGTCGCCGTCGCCTTCTCGGGCGTTTCCACCGGCTGCGCTTCAGCTGAGCAGCGCGTCGTGGTCACCAATCACTGCACACACACGTTGCCGATCGACGCGATCGCCGCGAGCCCGTTCACCGTCACCGACGGCACGCGCGAAATCCCCGGCAACGGCACCGCGGCGTTCACGGTGCGAGTCGCGAGCACGCTCTCAGGCCGAGCGCTGGGCGAGCTTCGGCTCCGCTCGCTCACGCAGGAACTCGTGGTCTCG
This sequence comes from Archangium sp., assembly GCA_047600485.1. Lineage (GTDB taxonomy): Bacteria > Myxococcota > Myxococcia > Myxococcales > Myxococcaceae > Archangium_A. The sequence continues at coordinate 5,509,272 of JASGKS010000001.1, read as the reverse complement.
CTCACCGCCGACGTCCAACAGAGCACGCGCATCGAAGAGAACTTCCACCTCGACCCACCGAGCGTCGACGCCGACGTGTTGCTGGTGCTCGACGACGGCGCGTCGATGAAGGCCATCGAGCCGCAGCTGCGCGAGCAGCTCGACGTGGTCGGCCGAATTCTCGCCTCGGGCTTCTCGGTGCACTTCGGCGTGCTCAACGCCACGCGCGGGAGCGCCCGCTTCGCACGCCTCTCGACCACCTCCCTCGGCGCTGCGTGGCTCGACTGGCCCGGTGCCACGCAGCAACAATTCGACGAGCTGACGCACATTGGTGCGAGTGGTGAACACCCGGCGTCATGCACCGAGGCGCTGCTCACGGCCATCGACTCCGGAGAGTTCGCCCGCTTTCGTCGCCCGGGAAAACCGCTGCAGCTGCTCTGTCTGACCAACCAGCCCGAGTCTCTCGAGCAGCCGTTCTCCCTCGCGCTCGAGGAGCTTCGCAGCGGCCTGGTGCGAGACCTGCCGTGGTGGCCGTCGTCGGTTCGCTTCGACGTCGTCGCGCGCTTCGCCGAGAGCGACGGCGCGTGCAGTGGCGCAGGGAGCATCGACTCCGGTCGCTACGCCGCGCTCGCGGGTTCGTTCCGCGGCCGCATCGACGACGTCTGCCAACCGTGGGCGAACATCGTGCAAGGCGTCACGTCGTTCGGCATCGGCATCACCACGCTCGCGCTGCGCGAACGACCAGACTTTCAGCGCGCGCCGCTCCGCGTATCGGTCGGCGGAGTCGACCTGCCTGAAGGCAACCTGTGGCGCTACGAGGCGGCGACCAACACCATCGTGCTGCAGTTCTTCGAAGAGTCGGACGTGCGCATCTCGTACGCGCCGGCCTGCGCGAACTAGCTCACTTCGAGAGGGCGGCCGTGTACTTACGCGCCATGCCCTCGGCCTTTGCGCGGATCCGCTCCCGAAGGTCCTGAGGCCGAACGACCTCCGCCTCATCGCCAAAAGAGAGAATCCACTGCTCGAGCTCAGGACATGGCACGCAAGTTACTGTGAGCTCGAGTTTCTGGTTCGTCGGTCGCACGCGCTGACTGGAGTGCCATTTGTGCTTGGACACGAAGGTGCGCCATCTCGGCGATAGATGAATCTCTATCTCAACCGGATTCTCATTCTTGACCCAAATACCGAATGCGTTTTGAAAAACGCGCTCGGGCGAGAATGCCTTCGGCTTCGGGTATTCGAACCGTTCTCTCGGAACCGCGCTTCTGATGCGAGACAGCCGGAAGGTATGCAGCACTCCGTCAGCCTTCTTCGCGAGCAGATAGAACTGGTGCTGGTGAAGCACCATCGAGAGTGGGGCAACCGTCACAGACTCAAGCTCGCCATCGAACTTCTCGTTCTGAAGAAGTAGGCGCTTCTCTTGAAGCAACCCCGTGAGAATGTCGTCCAGCGCCGAGTTCTTTCCAAAGAGGCCGATGTCGCCTCCTTGTCGAACGAACCAGAACTTGCGCTCGATGTTCTGAAACCACTCCTTACGTGAGTTGTGTTCGATCAGTTTTGCGCGGAGCTTCTCCATCGCGGTCCCGTATGTGCTGCGCCCGAACAAAGGCGCCAAGGAGCATCCGATGGACGCAGCAATCGCGGTTGTGTGGTCCCACGTCGACGGTGGTGCTGTGAACCTCCAAGTGCTTCGGCCATCCACCTTCCTTGATGCGACACCGGGCAAGACGCGCGCGATGGTTTGCAGCTGAGTGCGTGCCGCTGGCTCCTTAACCCCAAGAAACACCGCCGCTTCGCTCGCTCCCATTTCTCTTCCTCGAAGCAACTCACCCACGAGGTCGATGGTGCGCTGGATCCCTGCTCCCTGCCCCTGCCGCGGTCGCTTTGGCACGAAAAGATCGTCCTACGATCGTCGTGCCTAGACAAGGTGGGATCCTGCGTCAGGTTGGGGTGCTTCCTTCACACCACGCAACTCACCCTCGGAGAATCACATGGCAGACGTTCAGAAGGAGATGGTTGCTTTCGACGAGAAGATTCGGCTCAAGAAGTTCGAAGAGAACAAGGAACTTCGCGACAAGCGGGACATCATTCTCACTCGCTTGCGGGACAGCAAGACCTTGCCCTCCTTTGAGGACTTCAACCAAGGCAGCTACGCAATGGGCACCGGGATCATTCCGGCCGATGGAGACTACGACATCGATGTTGGGTTGAAGTTCAACGTGAAGAAGGCCGACTTCCCGAACCCAGTCAGCCTGAAGGAAAAGGTCGCCAGCGCTCTGGTTGGCCACACGGAACTTGGAACCACCATTCGTCGCTCGTGCGTCACCGTGGCGTACAAGAAGGATGGCGAGCAGGCGTTTCACGTCGATCTCGCCGTCTACGCTTGGGATGACCCGGAATCGAAGTCTCGGCGACTGTTCATCTCGAAGGGGAAGGTGGGGTCTGCAGATGCCGAACGGAAATGGGAAGAGTCGGAACCGCAAAAGCTGGTCGAACTCGTTGGCGAGAAGTTCAAGGCCGACGAGCAGCAGCAGTTCTTGAGACTGATTCGGCTGATGAAGCGTTGGAAGACTGAGCGATTCGCACTCGAGGGTAATGCTGCTCCGACGGGTATTTCGCTCACGGCTATGGCGCTTGAGTCCCTGATCCCCGTCGTTGTCCATGACGGCGTGAGCAACAAGAACTCGCCGGACGATCGCAAGGCTCTGCGTGCCTTCGTCGACCGCTCGATCCCGAAGTTCTCGAAGGTCGGGCAGCGTGCTGATGGAAGTGCGCTATATCGCTTGAAGGTCACCCTTCCCGTGATTCCGGGCAACGATCTGTTCAGCAAGATGACGGATGAGCAGATGACCAACTTCCGCGATCGGCTCGTCGAACTCCGCGCTGTTCTCGACAGCGTTGAGATTGAGGTCGATCCCGTGGCTGCCTGCACCATGCTTCAGAAGCAGTTCGGATCAGAGTTCCCTGTTCCGTCCAAGGATGAGACCGGCGCCAGGAAGGGGCGTGCCGTCGTGTCAGGTGGAGTCTCCGCCTGAGTACTCTCGAGCTCCCCGATCTTCTGCACGCTGGGGCCAAGGCTGCGGGCCTGACGCAGGTCCGCGCCTTCGCGGAGACTGAGGCTTGTGAATGGTGGAAAGCCCGGAAGATCGTTGCGGCCGTTACGGGTTTGCTTCCGCTTGGTGACACGACCACTTCGATTGCCATCGGCACTCCGAAACACTTTCCAGCAGTGCCTCCTGAGATCGCTTTGGTTGTTCCCGAAGTGGGTCCACATCTCGAAAGCGACGGAACGATCTGTTTCACGAGCAAGGAAGGGCTCGTTCTAAATGCTGCAGATCCAATTGGGATCATTGTCGAGTGCGTTGCAATGGCCGCTTCTGCGCTTGCGAAAGCTCGCGGTCCGCAACGCGGCCATGAATTTCTCGCTGAACTCGGCGCTCATTGGCGGTCCTTGCCGAGAGCTATGCGGATCGATTCGAGCGTTTCTCCTGGAGCGACACAGCGAAAGATCGTCGCGTTGTTCAGAAAGCACGACCTGGTAGGCGTCGCGGACTCAAGCGCGAGTTTTGTTGCGAGCAGGCTCGCAGTCTCCGGACTGACAGTGCGGAACGCAGTGTATGTGCCGGTCGACGATGTCCATGCGGAGTCTTTCGAGCCTCAGGCGTTGCTCTCGCCCTCCGGTCTGCGCGAGCGGTGTGGATTGTCTGACCCTGATTTGATCGTCGTTCTGGGAATCAGTCGAGGAAACCTCGGTCGGGTTCTCGTTGGTGCGCGGCTTGAGGGTGACCGACTGACGCCTCTTGCTTTGGTTCGGCGAGACCGAGACTACCTCGCACCGCGCGGCGGCGCTGACGACTCCCTTGCGAACTTCCGTGTCGCCGTTGTTGGTTGTGGCGCGGTTGGTGGATTCATTGCGATGTCTCTCGCACGCGCGGGCGTGGGGCGACTTACGCTCGTCGACCCGGATACTTTCGGCCCGGAGAATGCCTATCGCCATGCCCTTGGCCTTGCACGAGGAGGGCAATCCAAGGCGACGAGTATCAGAGATGAGATTCTCCGCACGACACCTCATGTCGAGGTGGAGGCCCGCTCGGAGCGCCTCGAAGACCTTTCGCGCACAGCCCCCAACGAGTTTGACAAATACAACATGGTCGTCTGCGCGACTGGTGCGCCGAATATCGAACTCGACTTCAATGCGCGCAATTGGGTGCGCGTTGGACCGCCGGTCGTGCATGCGTGGCTCGAGCCCCTTGGTGTAGGCCGCCATCTTCTCGTCGCTAACCCGCGCGCTCCATCTCCGCGGGGCTGCTTGGCTTGCCTATACCGCCGCGAAGAAGACGACGCCGGGGTCAATCGCGCAGCGTTTGCGTGGAATGACGGTGTCTACACGCGTGACTTGGACGGCTGTGGCACGCAGTTCACTCCTTTTGCCGCTGTCGATGCTGAGCAACTGGCCTGCGAGGTGACTCGCGCGAGCCTTCGTCTTCTGCACGCCCCCCAATCGGCCTCGTGGCTGTCGTCCTGGAAGGGGGATGCGAGGGTATTCAAAGCACAAGGTTTTCGGCTCACCACGCGCTACAACCTGTCGGCTGCTGCCCTTGAGCAGACTGAGGACTTTGCGTTGATCGAGTGCTTGGTCTGCGGAGCAAGGAGTTGAGCATGCTGTTCTCGCGCCCAGGCGGCGGGGTTGTGAAATTCGACGACGCAGCGCTGCAGCAGATCGGGCGCTTTCGCCAAGTGCACACCAGGCAGACCGAGGCGGGAGGGGTCCTTCTGGGGCGGCTCTTGCTGGATGGTTCCAACGTGGTGGTCGATCGCATCACATCACCGGCATGGAGTGACGGACGCAGTCGGTTTGGGTTTCTGCGGACCGAAAGGGCGCACCAGAAGGAAATCGATCGAGCTTGGGAGTCGTCTGGCGGTCGATCGCTCTATCTTGGAGAGTGGCACAGTCATCCCGAGGCTGTCCCACGCCCATCTACGATCGATGAGATTGACTGGAAACGCAGACTCCGAGAGGACCGCGTCGATCTCGTGTGTGTTTGGTTTGTCATCGTCGGGACTGAGCGCATCGGCGTCTGGGAGGGCTCAAGAACTCGCCGCAGGCTTGCGCCATTGAAGGAATGCAAGTGACTGTGAACAAAGTTGCCCCGAATCTTGGAAGAGCGACTTTTGTCATTCAGTCGACTCTGACGGCGATCTCAAGTCAGGATGTAGAGCTGGCGATCGAACCGGCGACTAGTTCTCTGGGTTCAGCCATCGTCAGACTAGACAGTCGACTGGATTTGAGAGAACTCTCGGCTCTCGACTGGGGCAGACTCCACGACCGCCTCCTCACAGAGATTTCCGAGAAGCTATCCGGGCCTCTCAAGGAGAACGACGGAGCGATCGTCTACTTTGGAATGACGCCAATCGCCGTCGCGATGGAGCTCGGGAGCCGCATTGGCCTAGCCCGCAGAGTTCTTGTCTTCCAGCAGCGCCATGACACCCAGACTTGGCGGTGGGCGACTGACCAGTTGACCGTAAGAGTTGATCTTCATGGCGTGCCGACGCAGCAGGTGTTTGCGAAGGGCGATGTCATCTTGCGCGTTAGCTGTTCGCATCACGTTGACATTGAGTCCACCCGCACAGCGGTTCCCGAGCGACTCGGTGAACTCGACGTCGTCGTCGACCACGTAGATGAAGATGTCCTGCAGAGTCAGGCGGACGTGGATTGTGTTGCTAGGTGTTTCGGTGGGGCGCTCGATGCGATTCGGCGGTGGTATCCAAACGCCGACACTATTCATGTGTTTGCTGCTGTGCCGGCCGGGCTGGCGTTCCGGCTTGGTTGTGAGATCAATCCGACGATTCATCGTCCAGTCCAGACGTACCAGTTCAACGGGCGGGGTGAGCCAAAGCAGGTGAAAGCACTAGTCTTGGGCGATGAGCCCGCTGGAAATCTGGATGATCAAGCGAAACAGCGCGCAGGGGAAGTGCGTAAGTTGTTCGGCATTGCGCTTGGACAGTTGCACTTACTGTCCGGTTTGCCCGCAGCTGCCCGATGGCTCGATTCAGTTCTGAATTGCGACACGAGCGTCCTCCCGCCAAGTATTCATTTGCTGGGGGCTCCGAGTCCGAGCGCCGCCCTTTTCGAGTCGAAGATCTCGGATCGGCGCGACGCGGACGGCGAGTTCAAGTTCCTCACAGATGCGCGCGAATGGGTCTTCGACGATAGGTTGCTTGCAGCTATTGGGGCGCGGCTAGAGGGCCGTTCGGTCGAGCTGGCTGCTCGACTGTTCCTGCTTCATGAGGCAGTGCATATCAAACAACAGAACATAACGACCTCATCAGCTGCGGGAGTCGGAATGCTTCCACGCGTTCTCGAGGATGCTGACTACGTTGCTGACGTTTGGGCGGTGCTTCATGAGCTTGGAAGGTCGCTGCATTCGGGTGAGAAGCAGAGCGCTGAATTGACCCTCCATGCGCAAGAGATTGTGCGCACGATGACGAGCATCTTCTGGGCATTCGATGCCGGCTCAGGACCGCTTCGTGAGATTCAAGTTCGTAGGCTGAATCGCTATCTCCTCTGGCATTGGCAGAGGCTTCGCTTGGAGGCGGCGCGCGACTTTTCGTCAGTGCTGCGGGTGTTGTCGGAGAAGCCCGTGCTTGAGATTTCGGGTCCACGCGTCTTCGTCGCGCGCGGGCGCGTTCTGTTCGACCTAGATCCGCTCCACTTCCGTGACCTTGAGTTCGGCGTCCTGGTGGAAGGATGCCGCGTAGTCCGTATAGGAAACAGGGAAGGTGCGTCCAGCTCCCGGTTGCTTGCCCAACTTCGGGGGCGAAATGAGTTGGGTTTTCTCGAAGCACTGCGAGGAATCTTCGATGCCGCCCAACCCCCAGGGCGAACTCATTGAAGTGAAGGTCAGCCTCACGTCCTGAGTTGGTCTAGGCGCGCAGCCACCCGAGAAAACGGTCGAACGCACTGCGCTCTTCTTCCTTCTTCTTCGGCACCAGCTCGTCGTCGCCCGAGCAGTCTTCGCACTTCAAGCCGAGCGTGGTCGCCTTGCCTTCGGCGAAGGGCTTGCGCGCGCCGCACTCGTCACACACGAAGCCCGTGCCCTGCGGAGCGAGCGCGCGCGAGTGCTTGTGCGCCAGCGTCTCCATCGCGGTCTCGGTGACGAACGTGCCGCGGCAGCTCGGGCAGTGATCGACCGGAGGGCCGTCGGCCAGCCGCGCGTCACGCATCGACGCGCCGCATGCGGGGCACGCACGCTTCGCGCGAACGTCGGTCGGAGACACCGTCTTCCCGCTCGCGTCGCTCAGCTCTCCGGCGTCGAACCAGACGCCGCCGCAGTCACGGCAGCGATCGAGCTCGACCTCACCGCCCATGCGACGCGCAGGCATCCAGAACGGCTGGAGCCTCGTGCGGCAATCTGGACAGTCCCGTTTCTTCACGGCGCGCGCACTCTACTCGCGGATGTCCAAATCGAGGGCCGGTCGAAAGCCGGGGACGAATTCACCGACGTACCCTCGGGGGTTGCTCACCACGCGTGTGCCGCTCACGATCGCGTCGTACGCGACGTGCGTGTGCCCGAAAACCCACGCGTCCATCCGACCCATCATCGACTCCAGCGCACTGGCGTCCGCACCATGAAGAGGCGTGCCGCGATCCTTTGTCTCGACCGCATCGAGGAGCGGAGCGTGATGCGTCACCACCACCGTCGGCCCCTCGTGTGGCGACTCGAGTTCTCCTTTGAGCCACGCGACGCTTTCGAAGTGCCACCGCAGTGTTTCGTTCGGCCGCAATTTCCCGAAGCGTGGCGACACGCGAATCCTCTTGTAGTCGTTCATGCGACCGACGGCGTGCGCGTGCGCGACACCTACTGAATGAGTCCCGTCGCCTTTCCAGTTCGTCCACAGCGTGGTGCCCAGAAAACGTGTGCGACCGATGACCACGGCCTCGCGTTCGAGGAAGTGGACCTGCGTTCCGACGCACGCCTCGCGAAGCTTGTCGGTGAAGCGAGGGATCGCGTTGCCGTAGTACTCGTGATTTCCGGCGACGTAGACGACCGGGCGGTCGAGTGACTTTGCGAACTCGATTCCTCGACCTTTGAGGTCGATGTCGCCCGCGAGCACGACGACGTCGACTCCCTCGAGTGATGGTGGCTCGAAGGGACCGAACTCGAGGTGCAGGTCTGACCACAGGCGAATGCGCATGAGGTGGTGACGTTCAGTCGTCCGTGTCCCCGACGGGATCACTGCACGAAGGTCGGCCCTTCACTCACGAGCACATGGTGGAACCCGTTGTCCTTCAACTGCTCGCGCTCCGCGGTTCCGAGCGTGACGAGCACCACCAGCTCGTCGGACTCGAGCAGCAACGCCGCGCCCCGCCGCACGGCGCGCACACAGTCGCCGCTGCCGAGCACGGTGTTCCACTTTGCGCCGACGCGAACCACGACCGGCGGTGACTGAAAGCACGCATCGGTGCCCGACACCGTCGCCGCCCAGGGCTGCTTCTCGTCGCCATGCACTTCCCAACTGAAGCCTTCACCCAGCTTCGGGAGAGCCTTGAGCTCAGCCGCTGTTGCGTCTCGCTTGGTCTCACTCGTCGAGTTGCCCGGGTCGACGATGGCGTTGAGGCTCGTCGCTCGCGGCAGCACACGCGCGCGCGCCTTCATGTCCATGAACGCCAGCGCGTCGATCGAATCGAGCCCGCGCGTCGGCTCGCTCTTCTCAATTTCGACCCACGCGTTGTTCTTCCACTCGAAGGCCTTCACTTCGGCCGAGAGGTCGACGAACGCGAGCACGCCGCCATCGAGCGTGAACTCGAGCTGCGTCCGTTCGACTGGCCCCGCGACCGGAGCAGGAAACGTCTTGGCCCCTTTCCTGCCGAGCTCGAGCAAGAGCAGACCGCACGCGCTGCTCACCAGCACGCGGTCGGCCTTCTCGCTCCACGCGCTGCGCTCGACGGGGCACTTCTGCGACGCGCGCGCGAGCTCGAGGTCGGCCTTCGCTCCGCGGGCGTGCTCCATCACGCGCAGCACGCCGTCGCCGGTCTCGAGATACCGGACCTTGACCGACGGCGCGGCAGCCAGCACCACCATCAACGCGAGCATGTTCACTCCTGAACGTTGCGCATGAAGTCGGCGACTTCCGAGAAGCGCGTATTCAAGTACGTGCGCACGCCGCCGGTGATGCCCTTCGAGTCCATCGCGCGGCCCATCGACCGCAGCCACGCATCACGCTGCGCGATCGTCACCTGCACGTGGCCGTGCCGCATGCGCAACCGGGGATGCCCGTTCTGCTCGACGTAGTCCTGCGGGCCGCCGAGCCAGAAGATGAGGAACTGCCCGAAGCGATCTCTCGTGCGGCGCGAGACCTTCCCGGGAGAATCTTGATGGTGCACCGCGGTCAGCGCCGGCTCGCGGGCTTCCATGTCGTCGTAGAACGCCTCGGTCAGCGCGCGCACCGCGTCGCTGCCACCGAGCCGATGCCACGGCGTGTCTTCGGGAGTCGGCGCGTACGAATCACCGCCACCGGTTCGCAGCTGCACGCTCATTTGCCGTCCAACCATTGCTGGAACGCGTCGAACGAATACGGGCGCCCGAGGAATTCCTGCACCAGCACGCTTGCCTCGCGCGAGCCACCGGGCTCGAGCACCTTCTTGCGATACGGCGTCGCCACGTTGCCGTTGAGCATCGCGTTCTTCGCGCGGAACTGCGTCAGCAGGTCCTTCGCGATGACGGTGCTCCACTGGTACGTGTAATAAATCGCCGAGTACCCATCGAGGTGGCCGAAGCCCAACTCGAAGTGCGTGCCGCTCGCCCACTCGCGGCGGAAGGGCAGGAACTTCTCCTGCGTTTCCTTCAGCACCTCGGTGGTGTCGAAGCCCGGCTTGCGATCGTGGAACGCGAGCGACACCGCCGAGAGGAAGAACTGGCGGCGCGTGTCGACGCCCACGCCGAATTCCTTCGCACGCTTCAGCTGCGTGACCAGCGTGTCGGGAATCGGAGCGCCCGTCTGGTGGTGCTTCGCGAACGTCTTCAGCGCGTCACCATCGAGCGGCCATTCCTGCAGCAGCATCGACGGCACCTCGACGAAGTCCCACTCGGTGCGAATGCCCGAGACGCCTGCCCACGGCTGCCGGCCCGCGAAGATCTCGTGCAGCAGGTGACCGAACTCGTGGAAGAAGGTCTCGACGTCGGAATGCTGCAAGAGCTCTCCCTGGCGCGGGAAGTTGCAGACCAGCACCGCTTCCGGGAGTTCCTTGTTCGCGCGGCCGACCGTCAGCCCGAACTGCGCCGCGTGTTTGTACTTTCCCTCGCGCGGGTGCATGTCGAGGTGAATGCGGCCGAGCAGCTGCTCGCCCTCGAAGATTTCCCAGGTCTCGACGTCGGGGTGCCACACCTTCGCGTCGGTGATCTGCACGTAGCGCACGCCGAAGAGCGTCGACGTGATGTCCATCACGCCCTTCTTCACGTTGCCGTACTCGAAGTAGTTGCGCAGCGCCTGCGAGTCGAGCCCGTACGCCTCGGCCTTCACGCGGTCTTCGAAGAACTGGTGCTCCCACGGCTCGACGGTGGTCGCGCCCGGCACGTCTTTCTGTTTGCGCGCCAGCAGCTGCGCCATGTCCTGCTTCGCGCGTGCTTCGGTGGCGACGCGACCGCGCTCGATGAAGTCGGCGGCTGCCTTCGCGCTCTTCACCATCTTCGTCTCGGTGACGTACGCAGCCCACGTCTCGTAGCCGAGCAGCGTCGCCAGCTCGTGGCGCTTGGCGAGGAGCGCGTTCAGCTGCTCCACGTTCTGCGGAAATGCGCGCGAGCGGTACGCACGCCACAGCTGCTCACGCACGTTGCCGCTGCGCGCGTAGATCATCACCGGCAGGTAGTCGGGCGTGTTGGTGGTGACGGTGACCTTGCCGTCCTTCACCGGGTGCGCCGCGAGCCAGTCGGGCGGCAGGCCTTCGAGTTCCTTCGGGTCGACCGTGACGCTGCGCACGTCGTCGCGAATGTTGCGACCGAAGGCCTGGCCGATCTTCACCAGCTCCTCGTTGAGCGCCTTCACCTTGCCGCGCGTGGCCTCGTCGCGATCGACGCCCGCCCGGCGAAACTCGCGCAGCGTCTTGAAGAGCCAGAACGCACCGACCGGGTCGAGCGACTTCTGGTCCACCCGAGCGAGCGCGTCGTAGAGCCCGCGGTCCAGCGAGAGCTCGACGTTGTACGCCTCGAGCTGCTGTTCGCAGTGCTCGCACGCCTCGCGGAACTTCTCGTCGGGGTGCACTTCCTTCGCGAGCCCGGCGCGCGCGCCCATGTTGCCCATGAGCGAAGTCACTTCGTCGTACAGCGCGAGGACCTTCGCGTCGCTGCCCGCAGGGAGCGCCTTCAGCTCGGCCACCGCGGCCTTCGCGCGCGCCAGCGTCGAGTCACACGTCGCGGTGAAATCAGAAACGGGCTGCGAGAGGAGCGTCGCAGCGTGCGGAGTCGCTTTCAGCGTCGTCATGTTCATTCCCTTTGTCGTCGAGGAAGCCGTCGCGCAACCCAACGTGGTCAGCGCGACGAGCAGGGCCAAACGCATGTTGAAGCGTTTAGCGCCCCCGACGACGGGAATGAACTTACGTCTCGACCTGACCGGTCAGCAGCGCCACCAGCTCGCCGCTCGGCGCGCGGCCGACGATGAAGGTCGAGATCGAGATGCGGCCGAAGCGGTACACCTTCAAGTCCGACAGGTTGTTGTTCAGCGCGTTGCGCAAGTTCACGAACTTCTGCGCGTTCTCCATCGAGACTTCGTCGGCCGGGTCGGCGTTGTCGATGATGCGGTTCAAGAAGTCGTTGCAGTCGCGCACTTCGACCTGCGTCTTCGCCGCGAGCGAGCGCTCCGACGGGTCGGTGTACATCACGCTGGCGATGGTCGCGTCGTGCTGCTGCGTGAGCATCTGGCGGATGACGGCTTCGTTGATCTGCGCGCCGTTCAGCTGGCCGCCTTGCAGGTAGACGATGACCGCGTCGGTCTCGCTCGGCATCCAGATGCCGGCGGCGGCGGTCTCGAGCGCGGCGCGCACGTCGGCGATCGACGTGTTCGGGCCGACCGGCGAGTTCGCGATGTCGTGGAGCGACTTCATCGTCGCCTGGCCGACGCCGCCGACGTTGGCGATCGCCGCGACCGACGCGAACGGGCGGTTGCCGATGATGGCCGACGCCGCCTGCGACTGCATGCCCTTGCCGGTGAACTGCGCGAGCGACCAGGTGTTCGCGATGTCGATGGCGCGCTTGGCCGTCACTTCGTCGAACGCGATGCCGTCGAACGTGCCGGCCAGCGTCACCGCACCCGCGCGCTGCTGCCACCAGTTCTTCGCTTCCTTGCGCAGGCGCTCCAGCGCCGCGGGGCCGACGTAGGTCACCGGGCCCATCTTCGCGACGTTCACGTACGGGCGGTTGGTCACGAGGTTCGCCGCCGCGCGCGCGTCGAGCATTCCGTTCAGCACCGCCGGGTCGAGCGTGCTCACGCCCCACGCCACGATCTCCGATTCCCAGCCCGCGAAGGTCACCCCCTCGACGACCTCGCCCTTCGGCGCCGGCTTGGCGTGCGCGTACGCACCGAGCTTGGTGAAGGCCGCGTCACCCACGTACGGAACCGCGTCGAGGTCGGCGATGTTCGCGAACAGCTTGTCGTCGTCGGTCAGCACCACGCCGTCAGCGCCGTTGCGACGCGCGATGATGCCGGCCGCGGCGCGAGCGTCGAGACCGATGGTTGCGTCGAGCAGCTTCGCGTCGGTGCCCGGGTAGTTCACCAACGAGAGGATCTCCGCCGCGCTCTCGGCCGAAACTGTCAGCGCGCCCGTGCTCTCACCGAACTCGTCGTCGGTCAGAACGCCTTCAGAGACACCACAGCCAGCGAGGGTCAGCGCGAGGAAGCAGATCGAAGAGCGGAGCATGCAGAATCTCTCAGCAATTCCCGGACCCTGCAGGTGACTCGGCAGGCCCTCGAAACCACATGGTTCTGATTCGGGTGTGTTGCGTTGGTGCATCGCGAACGTTGCGTTAGTGCAACGTCAGTTGCGAATTGTTGCCTTCGGTCGGAAGGCCGCTTGAGCTGACCACTGCAGTGCTCACGTGAGGTGCGCATCCCCACTCCGATCGCTGCAAGGCGCGACTCAACTCGCTGATCCATCAGCAGAAATAGATCTGGCTGACACGTTGCAGTCTCGCGCGCGAATGCAGCGCCTCCTTTCGAGTGCAGTGATGCTGTTCGCTCTGGCCGGGTGCGAAGGCGTGTTGGAAGCCAGCGACTGGCAGCCGGGCGCACCGCCGAGCGACGCGCTTCCACCGCGCGTCGACGACCCGGCGATGCCGCAAGAAGACGTCTGCGAGCCAGCGCTGGTCGACGTCGGCCGCGTCACCATCCGCCGGTTGAATCGCTTCGAGTACGACTCGACGGTTCGCGATCTCCTCGGAGACACGACGCGCCCGGCGCAGGACTTCCCGAACGACGACTTCGGCCACGGCTACGACAACCAGGGCGACGTGCTCTCGACGGCTCCGCTGCTCGTCGAGAAGTACGACGCCGCCGCGCAGAAGTTGGTGAGCACTGCGCTCGCCGCGGAATATCGGCCCGGCTTCACGCAGCGCCTGCCCGCGACGGGCATGACGGCGAGCACCGGTGGCGCTTCGGGTTCCGCGTGGAATCTGTACAGCAACGGCACGCTGCTCGGAGACGTCACCGTCACCACCGCCGGCAGCTACACGCTCAACGTGCGCGCCTACGAGCAGGCCGCCGGGCCCGACCGCGCGCAGATGCGCATCCTCGTCGACGGCGTCGCGCAGGGAGCGACCTTCAGCGTCGCCGCGACCTCGGCCTCGCCGCAGACGTACACGCGGCAGGTCACGCTCACCGCCGGCACGCACCGCGTGGGCGCGGAGTTCATGAACGACTACTACTCGGCGCCCGACGACCGGAACCTGTTCATCGAATACGTCGAGGTCACGCGCCCGGCGAGCGGCATGGCGGGCACCAACGCGCGCATCTTGATCTGCGACCCCTCGACCGGCGCGACGTGCGTGCGCTCGATTCTCACCGCGTTCGCGCGCAAGGCGTGGCGCCGCCCGGTGCAGAGCGACGAGCTCGCGCGCCTCGAAGCGCTGGTGACGCTCGCGCAGACCGAAGGCGACGGCGTGCAGCAGGGCCTCGAGCTCGCGCTGCAGGCGGTGCTGCTCTCTCCGAACTTCTTGTTCCGCGTCGAGACCGACGTGAACGGCCAGGCACGCGCGCTCAACGACTTCGAGCTCGCCGCGCGGCTCTCGTACTTCTTGTGGGGTTCCATGCCCGACGACGCGCTGGCGCGACTGGCCGACGACGGCACGCTGCACACGCAGCTGCCCGCGCAGGTGCGCCGCATGCTCGACGACCCGAAGAGCGACGCGCTCGCTTCGCAGTTCGCCGGCTCGTGGCTGTGGAGCCGCATGGTGCGCGAGACCAGCCCCGACCCGACGCTGTTCCCGATGATGACTCCGGCGCTGAAGGCCGCGATGCAGGAACAGACCACCGCCACCTTCCGCACCTATTTCCGCGAAGACCGCAGCGCCCTCGAGCTGCTCACCGGCGACGACACGTTCTTGAACGACGCGCTCGCGGCGCACTACGGCGTGCCGCTGCCCGGCTCGACCACGCTCACCCGCGTTCGCAACCTGCCGCCCGAGCGTCGCGGCCTGCTCGGCCACGGCGGAGTGCTCACCGTCACCTCACAGCCCAACCGCACCTCACCCGTGAAGCGCGGCAAGTGGGTGATGGCGCAGCTGTTGTGCATGGAGCCGCCGCCGCCGCCCGCGATGGTCGATGCGTTCGAGCCGTCGACCACCATGCCGACCGGTTCGCTGCGTCAGCAGTTCGAAGCGCACCGCAGCAAGCCGGAATGCGCGGGCTGCCACGCGATGATGGACCCCATCGGCTTCGGGCTCGAGAGCTACGACGCGGTCGGCCGCTTCCGCACCACCGACACCGGCGGCTTCGCCATCGACTCGAGCGGCAAGCTGTTCGACGGTCGCGTATTCAACGGACCGGTTGAATTGTCTGCGGTGCTCGCGGCCGACCCGAAGCTCGGGGAATGCATGGCGAAGCAGGTCTTCACGTACGCGCTCGGCCGCGCTCCGGTGAACACCGACCGCTGCACCATCAAGCAGATGAACGACGCGTTCACGCAGAGCGGAGATCGCTTGCCCGCGCTCATCACCTCGCTCATCACCAGCGACACCTTCACGCACCGCCGCGGAGAATCACCATGAACTCCCTCTCGCGCCGCACGATCCTCCGCGGCCTCGGAACCGCGGTCGCGCTGCCGATGCTCGAGGCCATGCTCCCGCGCACCGCGCTCGCGCAGGCCATGCGCCCGAAGCGCTTCGTCGGCTTCTACGTGCCCTGCGGCATCCGCATGAACCGCTTCACGCCCACGACCACCGGCGCGAACTTCACGCTCTCGTCCATTCTCCAGCCGCTCGGCGCGTACAACGGCGCGCAGTCGATTCAGAGCGACGTGCTGGTGCTCAGCGGTCTCGCCAACCGTCCCGCGCGCCCGGACGGCCCGGGCGATCACGCCAGTGGCACCGGCGCGTTCCTCACCTGCGCGCACCCCTTCAAGACGAGCGGAGCCGACATCCGCAACGGCATCTCGTTCGACCAGGTGCTCGCCAACGCGTGGCGTTCGCAGACGCGCTTCGCCTCGCTCGAGCTCGGGCAAGACGGCGGAGGCAGCGGCGGCGACTGCGACTCCGGCTACTCGTGCGCCTACGCGCGCAACATCGCGTGGGCCTCGGCGACGCAGCCGCTCGCGAAAGAGGCGAACCCGCAGTCGGTGTTCGACCGCCTCTTCGCCGGAGTGGACCCGAACCAGACCGCCGCCGCCGTCGCCAAGCGCAAGCGCTACCGCCAGAGCGTGCTCGACTCGGTGAAGGAAGACTCCACCTCGCTGCAGGGAAAACTCGGCACGACCGACAAGCGCAAGCTCGACGAGTACCTCACCGGCGTGCGCGAGCTCGAAGTGCGCGTGGCAAGCGAGCAGCCGTCGTCGTGCTCACCGGGCCAGCGCCCTCCGCAGTGGACCGACATTCGCGACAAGGCTGATCAGTTCCTCGATCTGATCACCTTCGCGTTCCAGTGCGACCTCACGCGGTCCGTCACCTACATGCAGCAGAACGCGGGCAGCGGCTACGTGTACCGGTTCCTGAACGTGAACGGCTCGGCCATCACCGACGGGCACCACACGCTCTCGCACCACGGCGGCGACACCGCGAAGAACGACGCGCTCGAAGTCATCAACCGCTGGGAGGTCGAGCAGTTCGCCAAGCTCGCGCGCAAGTTGAAGGCGGTGACGGAGCCCGACGGCACGACGCTCCTCGACAACTCGGCGCTCTTCTTCTCGAGCGAGATCGAAGACGGCGACAGCCACAGCCACTTGAACATGCCGATTCTGGTCGCGGGCAAAGCCGGTAACGCGCTCCGCACCGGCCAGCACCTGAGCTTCCCGAATGCTCCTTCGGTGGCGAACCTGTTCGTCACGCTCGCGCAGGCGATGGGCTTGCCCGACACCAGCTTCGGCGACAGCACCGGCACGCTGAGCGGCCTCCGCGTCTAGCGGCTGAAAGAAAGCGACGCGACGTAGCCCGGAAGCCGTCGGTCTACGCGATTGCGTTGAGTCTCGTGTCTAGTTCTGCCGTCTCGAAGTCAAAGTCGAATTCGCGACCGTCTCGGATTGCGGCACCAAGCCGGCCGGCGAAGTCGTTGGTGTCGGCGATTCGAGTAACCGACTCAGCGGCGACCAACCCGACTGCCAACCAGAGTTCGGATGCCGATCGGAAAATTCGTCTCGGCAGCGCGGCGCAATTCTCATGAGACAGTTCGACGACTTCGTCTTTGTCTCGCAGAACTGCAGATCCGATGGCGTCAATGTCGACCGAGTTCCCGTGCGACATCGCGTTGCGAACGAAAACGAATTCCTCGCTCAGGCGCTGAACACCTGGCGCGTTGCGCTGAATGGAATTGTTGAAGTGGCTGACTGCGGCGTTTTCGCGATTGGCGTGAATTCGTGAGTTCCGAAGAATCGATTCAAATGCGCAGAGAGGCTCGGCGACGAGAGGGAAGTAGACGGTGACGATGAGCTTGCGCGCCCACTCAAGACTCATGCGGCTGCGCTCTTCGGGACTGGCGTCGTCGGGCATCATTGGCTCCCTGATGACGGGCAGGAGGTTTGCGATGTCATCGAGTGCGCGCTCAAGCGTCCTCGATACGAGGAACAGGCTCACAAACGGCACGGCTCGTTCACTGTCCACCGCGTACCGTAGGTAGGGCGACGCGCCACTCCGCAACTGTTCGTCGAGCTTCGTCGCGATCCCGCGGTGCATTTCTGAGATCAGCGTCCTTCCCTCAGTCGACACCCACGCCGCGATTTCTGCGCGTGAGACTGTTGGCCATTCGAACGGAATTGCGTCGACGACTCGCTGCACAGCCTCGAGCCCGAGTCCGACTGCCTGAAGCGCCGAAGCCGGCTGTCGAAAAAGCCGCTCCCCGTCTTTTCCGAGCGCCTTTTCCAAAAATGGGCCTGCCGAATCGGCCAGCGCTTTCAACGCGCGCGCAGCCGGTTGGTTGAGACGAATGACCGAATCGAGAACGCTCATGGCGTCTTCATACTGAACGACACTGACATCCCTGACGCTACGTGCCGGAGTTCGACGTCGGTCTCGTTCGTTTCAGTCGTGCTTGTGCTCGAGCAGCTTCACGATGATCTCGTTGAGCTGCCGCGCGGTCGGCACCACGCGCTGACGCACCGGCTTCGGCGAAGGAGCCGCCATCAACGGCTGCCCCGGCTTCAGCGGGAAGTCGTCGTACGCACCCGAGCCATCAGCATCGATCAGAATCGCGCTGGTCCACGCCGCCGGCCGCGAGTCGTGCAGCGGCCGCATCGACCGCCCCGTCGTGCCGCGAGCCATGCCGACGAACCACGTGTCGCTGGTCGGCATGACGGTGAACTTCTGCGTGATGTGCAGCCGCCGCAGTGACGTGCCCGGCACCGGCTCGAGCGGCAACGTCATCGGGTCGATGTCGAACTTCTGCAGAATGCGCCCCTCGGGCCACTCGGTGTTCTCCACGCCGTCGACCGCCTCACGGCCCGGAGCGTGCGAGTACAGCTCCACGCGGTTGATGCCCATCCACTCCAGGCCCTGCACGTCGAGCGTGAACTCGACGCGGTCGCCCGCGTTGATGCTCAGCGTGTCGCCCATGCCGACCTTCGGTCCCACCGCAGTGCCCGTCGAATCGACCCTCTGCGCGGTGAAGGTGAGGATCGGAGAGTTCGTCGCGTACGCGTGCTTGCCGCGAATCGCGTCGGCGTAGAGCTGCGGGCTGAACGTCTGCGGCGTGTCGTTGCTCGGGCCCACCGCCGCGTACGTGCGCGCGTAGCCACCATTGTCGCTGTACGGCTTGTGCGTGTCCGACACGCCCGACGACACGCGCACCACGCCGCGCGACATGAACGTCATCCAGTCGTTCAGAATCGAATACTTCGGGCTCGGCCCGTTGGCGGTCTCGATGAGATCGAAGTTGTCGCCGAACACCTTGGTGTCCATCGCGGTCGCGGAAGGGTCGGGCGCCATGAAGAAGTCTTCCGGCGTGCCGTGGCTGCGGCCCGTCGCCGTGTCGACCTTCAGCGCGTTGAGCGAATTGCCGCCACCGCGCGGGTGGTTCAACTGCACCACCGCGCCCGGGTGCGCGTCCTTGATGCCCGCGAACAACTGCGGCAATCGCAGCGTCGGCCCATCCTCGCCGCCGGCGTGATCGAACGCTCCGCCGTTGGGCTTGCTGGTGTCTTGAATCAGCGGGAACGCGTTGAAGTGGCCGTACATGAAGCTGGTCACTTCCTCGCCAATCATCGTGCCGATGACGTCTTCTGCACCGAGCTGACGCACCGCCGGCCGGAAGTCCGTAATCCACTCGTGGTCGGTCGAGAGAATCACGTCGACGCCCTCGGCGATGAAGTTCGCCGCGCGCAGCGTGTTGCCCACCGCCGAGTCGGAGCTCGCCACCGCGTGCACGTGCAAGTCGGCCGACACCCAACCCGGCGTGTCGACGATGCGGCCGATGACGGCGTCGAGCGTTTGATCAGCCGTACGAAGGTCGACGCGCTGCGCGCTCATCGGCCACGTGTCGGGCCACACCGAATATTCGGGACCGCGCGACACGAGCACGTCGTACTCGCCCGGCGGCAGCGTCACCGTCGCCACTCCGTTCACCGGCACGTACGAGATGGCCGCCGCGTCGAAGTCGGGGTGATCGAGCAGGTAGTGCTTCAGGTAGTCGTCGACCGAGAAGGGGCAGGGGCCGCCCGCGCACAGCACGGTCAGTTTTCCAGGCGACGCCGCGCCGCTCGGGTCTCGCACGTTCACCGTCAGCGTGTGCGCGGCACCGAGCACCACCGTCGCCGTCGCGTTGCCGTCGGCGCTCACCGTGGTCGACACGACGGGCCCGACGAGCCGGCCCACCAGCGAGCCGCTCACCGAGTACGAGCCCGCGGCGATGCGCGTCGTCGCCTTGCCCTGCGCGTCAGCCGCGAGCACGCCCTTCATGGTGCCCGTCGAATCGAGCAGCGCGATGCGCGCGTACGGCGCCGGAGCACCACCGGGCAACGTCGCCGTCACTTCCAGCGAACCCATCGCCTTGCCGTCGAGCGCTTCGAACTCGCCGTTCACGCTCGCGAGGTCCTTCGAGATGACGAAGTCCCGCAGGTAGCTGCGCGACTGGCCCGCGCGAATGTTGAACGTGCCCGGCCGCGTGCGCGCATCGGGGTTGGTCCACGACAAGAGACCGGTGAGCGACTCGCCTTCGATGAACGCGCCGACCACTCCGCCGTAGCCGATGACCGCGTTGGCCTGCACCGGAGTGTTCAGGTCGGTGAGCGACATGCTGCGCACCGCGTACGCCACGCCGTCACCCTGCGTGCCGAACCACTTGCTGGGCATCGCCGTGCAGTCGTTGTTGGGGTCGAGCTTGCTGGTGCCGAGCGAATTGGTGCACGGGCCGCTGTTGAAGATCTCGAAGGCGCCCACATCCATCAGCTCGATGAGCGGCATCAGCACCGGCGAGCTGCCCTCGTTGCAGAACGCGGTGAGCATGCGCACCCGCGATTCGCCCGGAGACAGCACGTAGTAGGTGGTGCTCTTCACCGGCAGCGGCTTGTTCGGGTCGACGATGAATTGAATGTCGAGGCCCGAGACGCTGGCGATGAGTGAGTTCACGTTGAGCAGGTCGTGCTGCACGTCGACTCCGGTCGCGGCGACCACCGCGGGCCCGCCGTTGCTGCCGTCGCTGAGCACCTCGACCGACTTCACCGACGAGATGCGACCGAACGCGTAGAAGAGCGCCATTCGACCGAAGGCGTCGCGGCCCGGGCCAGCGTGCTGCAGATCAGCGTCGATGATGCCGCCGCCCGACAACAGCGGCCCGACCGTGCGCCCCGGCTGCTCGACGATGACGCGCACCTTGTCGTTCTGCAGGAGGAAGTCGCCGAGCCGGCCGGTCGCTCCTTCACCGCCGATGAGCTGCGCGCTGTCGGTGATGACCGCCGCCGACGCACCGCTGCCGGCCTGGGAGAAGTAGCCCGACGCCGCGAGATCGATCTCGCAACGGCCGCTCACCGCCGCATCGGGAACGCCGCCGCCACCACCGCCACAGTTCGCACAGCCAGCCAGACAGAGCGCGACGAAGGCCGCGAAGACGGTCGTGTTACACGTTCGTTTCATTGGAGGGCGGGAACAGACACCACCATCCGCGCCCCACGCAAGAGAGGGACTTCAGCAAGATTCGGCGGGGCACTCCGGTACCGCGACCTGCTTCGGCGGTCGCGAAGCCGGTCACAATCCACGCGGCAAGCGCGGAATGAGTGATTCCCAGTTCAGAGCCCAATCACGCAGTTCGTTGCCGGAGACGGAGAGCCCAAGTCCGAGAGTCAGTCCTCCACTCCGAGCGCGCGCGAGATCAACCGCCGCCAGGTGCTCCCGTGTCCATGCTGCGGGCGGAAGCGTCCACGGTGCGTAGGTGACGACGAAACCGAATCGGTCGGGCTCCAGCTCTCTCAGCACACGAATCGACACAGAGCCGTGCCCGATTGGGAGCGCAGTCAGCTCGCAGCGATCCATCACTACTGGCTGTCCCGCTGGGAAGGATCCGAGTTGAGTCACTTGGCGAAGCAGATTCGAGATGCGCTCGGCATCTTCGCGAAAGACGCGAAACTCTTTCTCTTGGTGGATTGCAACTCCGTCCATTTCGACCGCGACTCGCAGGCGCACAAACTCGGAGTTGGCTGGAATGGAGAGCTCAACTTCAGTCTGTGGTGCGCGTGCGGAGAGGAGGAGCATTGTTAGAAGAGCAGCAATGGAACGCACGCGTTCGCTTCGGCGTAGGCCCAAAGTCCCGAGGTTTGGCTGATCACGTCAACGATAAATGTGCGATTGCGGCTCTCCTGCTTCTCATGCAGCACGAGGATGCCCTCTTCGCACTCTCCCAGAAGTGCTTTGCAGGCTAGAGGCCCTGAAGTCAGAGAAGGCCCGCGATAGCGTCACGTCCGAGATGGCGGCGCCGAACTCGATTGATGTGTGTCTGCTTGAGTGGGCCGCCGATCCCATACGCCCGGCAATGGTCATCGACGAACGTCGATTCGGACCACCGCGGTTTGCGGAAGAGCGCATCGTCTTTGCTGGCGTCCTTACGACCGTCGGAGACCTGATCCGATTCGGAGCAGCGGTTGAGGAGATTCGTCGGACCATGGACGTTCAAAAACAACGGCGACCGTTGAAGGCCGCCGACGTTCTTTCTGCGAGGCACTCGAAGGCGCTTCAAGCAGGAATGGTGGAGTTGCTCGGAAAAGCTCAGGTCGCGTTTTGGGCGACGTCAGAACCCTACTTGCGTGCCGAACTCGCCGCGCGGCAAGGAACCCCAGTCGCGATCGATCAGAACTCTGGCGCACACCTCACGGGCAAAGAGCTTCCAGTGTTCCAAATGATCCCTGGACTGGCCGCTGAAAAGCAGAGTGTGCGCGCACGCGGGTTTCTCGAGGTTTTTATCGACCGATCGCTTCAGAACGGTCTCCACGGCTCGAATCCCGACATCTTGACTGTGTTCGATGTCGGGCCCTCGGGGGCGCCGGCCACTCGAGACGGCAAGCCGATTCGCCTTGGAGAAGGCGTCCCGCAGCGTTGGTTTCCTGTGTGCGAAGAAACGAAGATGCTTGGTGACTGGCTTCTTCCGGCTGATCTCAGCGCTCATCTTTGGGGGGCCAACGAGAACACGGTCGATCGTATTGGGGCCGAGCGCCTGATTCGTGGAATCGAGTTCATAGGAGACGCCGAGGGGCACCGTCTGATCGTCGAACTCAAGAACGCGTCACAGCAGAGTGCCCTCCGCAAACTCGCGAAGCACTCTGCCAAGCAGCAGCGACGGAACGAGCGGAAGGCGTGACGCCAACTGCGCACAGGCGTCGCGAACCTTCCGAGGGTGCGGTGTGGGAGCCGTGACCGCCGCTTTTCGGACCTGAGACGTCTCGGGACAACCGGCCTCGCAACCTCGCAGACGGCTTCTGTGGAACCGTCTCGCGGGCTAACCTGATCCATCCGCATGGGGGATTTCGAGTTCGTCGTCAGCGAGGGCCCAGACAAAGGCAAAGCCTGGGTTTTTCCCGGTCCACACTTCTTCGTGGGGGCGGGTGAGGAGTGCCATGTCCGGCTCCCGGCCTCAGTCGTGCAGAGCAAGCACGCCGAAGTGAAGTTCGACCCTTCGGGAGTCCCCTGGATACGTGACCTGACAGGACAGCGCTTGATGTGGCTCAACGGTGAAGCCACCGACAAAGGCGCGCTCCAGGTCGGTGCGTTTCTGCGGCTCGGAAAGCTGGAACTCGTGATTCGGCAGCGTGGTGCAAAGGCAGGCTCGAGCGGAACGATGGCGACTCCGACGCCGCTTCGTTCGCTCGGCGCGGTGAGCACGACCGGCTCGCAGGGAGCCACCACCAATCAACGCGCTCACACGCCCGGCGGTAGCAGCGCACGCAACCCCGCGCCTCAATCGAACTCGCAGTCGGGTCAGCTCCGCGCGCTGCAGAACCAGGGCGGCGGCATCGACGCCACCGCCAAGCGGCCCACGCCGTTCCGTTCGTCGGCGGGCGCGATTCCTTCCATCTCTCCGGGCGGCACGGTCGAAGAAGAAGCGTTCGAGCCGCAAGAAGCGACGGCGATTTCCAGCATCCTCGTGCCGGGCACCGTCATCGACGGCCGTTACGAAGTGGTCGGCAAGCTGGCGGCCGGCGGCATGGGCGAGGTGTACCGCGCGCAGCACGTCGAGCTCGGCAAGCCGATGGCGGTGAAGGTGATGTTGCCCGAGCTGTCGAACGACCCCGAGTTCGTCGCGCGCTTCAAGCGTGAGGCGATCGCCGCGAGCCGCATCGGTCAGCAGAACATCGTCGACATCAGCGACTTCGGCCGCACCGCGAACGGCCGCTTCTACTTCGTCATGGAGTACCTGGACGGCATGACGCTGTCCTCGCTCATTCACCGCGAGGGCGCGCAGACGCCCGAACGCGTGGTGAACATCTCAGCCCAGGTCGCTCGCGCGCTCGCCGCCGCGCACGCACAGAGCATCGTGCACCGCGACTTGAAGCCCGAGAACATCATGCTGCTGCAGCGACCCGGTCAGGCCGACTTCGTGAAGGTGCTCGACTTCGGTGTCGCCAAGGTGAGCCACGGTCACGGTCAGGGCGGTCACACCGCGGTCGGCATGGTGGTCGGCACGCCGCAGTACATGTCGCCCGAGCAGGCCAAGGCGATCCCCGTCGACGTGCGCAGCGACATCTACTCGCTGGGCCTCATCATCTACGAGCTCGTCACCGGCCGCCCGACGTTCAGCGCCGAGACGCCGTCGATGTTGATGGTGAAGCACGTCACCGAACAGCCTCCGCCGTTCCAGCCCGGGCCGCTGGTCGAGGTGCCGCAAGATCTCGAGGGCCTCGTCTTCCACATGCTCCAGAAGGAGCCCAACGATCGCCCGCAGACGATGGAAGAAGTCGTCGCGGTGCTCGACTCACTGTGGGCGCGCCTCAAGTCGAATGACCCCACGTTGAAGCGCGTCTCGGGCAACTACTCGCCGACCGCCACGCCGGCCGCTCCGCAGAGCGGCGTGGGCATGCTGCGCGCGTCGGGCCGCATGCAGGGCGTGACGGTGAACAGCACCACCGGCCAGGTCGAGGAGCCCCTCGCTCCGCCGCAGCGCTCGAAGACGCCGCTCATCGTGATGAGCGCCATCGTGGTGGTGCTCCTCATCGCGGTCGGCGTGGTGATGCTCAAGCCTCCGGCCGAAGTGAAGAAGGACCCCATCGTCGACAAGCCGCTGGTGGTGGAGAAGCCCATCGACAAACCCGTCGACAAGCCGGTGGACAAGCCCGTCGACAAGCCGGTCGACAACCCGCCCGTCGCGGTCGAGAAGATCAAGCTCACCTTCACTTCGACCCCCGAGAAGACCGACATCTTCGAGGGCGAGTTCCAGCTCGGCACCACGCCCTTCACCGTCACGCGCGAGCGCTCCGCCGTCGCCGACCTGGTCTTCAAGGCGAAGGGCTACAAGGACCTCAAGCGCAAGGTGAAATTCGAGAGCGACCAGACGCTCGCCGTCGAACTCGAGAAGGAAAAGAAGACGGGCAACACCGGGACGGGCAAGAAGACGCCCGGTGGCATCTCCGACAACCCCTACGGCCAGGAAGAAGATTTGAAGGACGCGCCGTACTGACTTTCGACCACGCACATGATCCACGCTCTCGTCATTGCTCTCACGCTCGCTGCGCCGCCGAAGAAGGGCGCCGCGCCTGCTCCTGCTCCCGCGGCTGAAGAAGGTGGCGACGTCGCCAAGGCCAAGGAGCTCTTCCAATGGGGCCAGAAGCTCTACAAGCAGGCCCGCTACGCCGAAGCGATCGCCAAGTTCGAAGAGGCGTACGCCGTGCGTCCGCACCCCGTCATCTATTTCAACATCGGCAAGTGCTACGAGCAGCTCGGCGAGACCGCGAAGGCGCTGCGCAACTACCGCGACTACCTGCGGCTCGCGCCTGACGCGAAAGACAAAGAGACGGTCACCGATGCCATCGCCAATCTCGAGCGCCGTCTGCGCGAGAAGGGCATGCAGCAGCTGATGGTGTTCGCCGACCCCGCCAACGCGCGCATCTCGGTCGACGGCAAGGAACTCGGCGGCTCACCGGCGTCGGTCGAGCTGGTGGCCGGCAATCACACGCTGCTCGTCACGGCTGACGGTTTCGAGAAGGTCGAGCGCTCGTTCGTGATGCAGACCACGCGCGCGACCGAGATGACCATCACGCTGCGGCCCGTCGGCACTGCGAAGGACACCAGCAAAGACACGCCGCCCATCGCCAGCGACACGCCGAAGAAAGACGACCCGCCGAAACTGACGACTGACAACCCGCCGCCGCCTCCGCCGCTCGTCACCAACGAGCCGCCGAAAAAGGGCCGGGTCTTCACCTACGTCGCCGGTGGCGTCGCGGTCGCCGCGCTCGGAGCCGGCATCGGCATGGGCGTCGCCGCCGAGAGCAACGCGAAAACCCTGCGCGACGCACAGTCGCCGCTGGGTCAGCAGCGCGCCAACGAGCTGCAGAACGCTGCACAGGGGTTGGGCACGGGAGCGAACGTCGCGTACATCACCGCCGGTGTCGCAGCGGCGGCCGCCGTGGTTCTCTTCTTCGTCGAAAAGTAGGCTCGAGCCGCCGCGGCCGCGCGCGGACCCGATCCACCAACAGGAGTCGACATGACCCGCCGCCCCTCGTTGCTGCCTCTGGCAGCAGCTGGCCTCGTCACCCTTGCGCTCGCTGGTTGCAGACCTGACACACAGGGCACCGCCTGCTCATCGAATGACGACTGTCCAATGGGGCAAGCGTGCGACTTCAGCGCGGGCATGGCGTTCGGTGAGTGCAAGACGGGCGCGCCGACCGGTGGCGGGACCGGCACGGGCGGCGGCGAAGCGATGGGCGGCGGCACCGCGACCGGAGGCGGAACCGGAACCGGCGGCGGCGACCCCAACGGCGGCGGCACGGCAACTGGCGGCGGCACGGCGACGGGCGGCGGTACGGCGACGGGCGGCGGCACCGCGACGGGCGGCGGCACCGCGATGGGCGGCGGCACGGCGATGGGCGGCGGCACGGCGATGGGCGGCGGCACCGCGATGGGCGGCGGTACGGCGATGGGCGGCGGTACGGCGATGGGCGGTGGCACCGCGACCGACGGCGGCACGGACGGCGGCGCTGCGAATGACGGCGGCATCTCCGGCACGCCGAACAGCCGCGACTTCGGCGGCGTCGAGATTCGTCAGACCAGCGGTGCGCTGTCGTTCACCATCACCAACGACGGCTCCGTTGCGACGGGCACCATCATGGCGTCGCTCAGCGGCACCGACGCGACGTCTTTCGCCATCAGCGCCAACACCTGCACGGGTGTGCTCGGGCCCGCGGGTAACTGCAGCATCAGCATCACCCTCACGCCGCGAGCGCTCGGCGCGCTCACCGCGTCTCTCGACGTCAGCGGCATGCCCGGCGGCATGTTGAGCTTCGGGCTGACCGGCAACGGGCTCGCGTCGGCCGCGCTCTCGATTTCGCCGATGACGCGCGACTTCAACAGCATCGTCGTCGGCAGCGTCTCGAGCACGCAGACCTTCACCGTCACCAACACCGGCGGCGTTCCCTCGACCGTTCCGATGATCTCCATCACCGGTTTGGACAGCGCGCAGTTCATCTCGAGCTCCAACACCTGCCTCGCCGCGCTCAACCCGATGGGCACGTGCACCTTCCAGGTGTCGTTCGCGCCGTCATCACCGGGCATCAAGGCCGCCGCTGCCACCGCATCGCTCGCGTCGGGCAACATGACCAGCGCCACGCTCGCCGGCACCGGTCTCACGCAGGCGGCGTTGAGTGGCATGCCCAACACCGGCTCCTTCAACCCGACCGTGCAGAACACCGACAGCACGCCCATCGTCTTCACCGTCACCAACACCGGGCAGGGGACCTCGCCGATGTTGAGCGCCACCATCTCGGGCGTGAACGCGGGTGACTTCGTGAAGTCGGCCGACGGCTGCACGGGCACGTCGGTGCCGGGCAGCATGCAGTGTCAGGTCACCGTCACCTTCCACCCCACGACCACCGGCGGGCGCAACGGCACACTGACCATCGCGGGCAATGGCCTCGTGCCGGTCGTGATTCCGCTCGGTGGTACGGGTCAGACGCCGGCGCTGCTCGCGCTCAGCCCCATGGGCACGGTGAACTTCGGTGACGTCGCCAACACCGGCACGCAGTCGCTCCCGTTCGGCATCACCAACACCGGGCAGGGCACGGCGAGCGCGGTGATGGTGACGGTGACGGGCGCGCAGTTCGCGATCGCATCGAACACCTGCGGCGCGACGCTCGCGGGTGGAGCGAGCTGCGACGTCACGGTGCGCTTCACGCCGGGCTCGAATGGCATGAAGAGCGGCACGCTGACCGTCACCGGCACGCCGGGCGGAACGCAGGTCGCCAACCTCATCGGCAACGGCGTGACGCCGGGCCAGCTGTCCATCACGCCTGACCCGTTCGACTTCGGCAACGTGGTGCAGGGCGCAGCCGCCACGCCGCAGGTCTTCACCGTCACCAACAACGGTGGCGTGGCGACGGGAACTCCGGTTCCGACGCTGGTGGGCTCGGGGCAGGGCTTCACGGTCACCGGCACCACGTGCACCAGTGGTTTGAACCCCAGCGCGACGTGCACGGTGACGGTGCAGTTCGCGCCGACCGCTCCGACGCGCAACACGCAGAGCATCCTGCTGCAGGTCGCGGCGAGCCCCGGCGGGAGTGACTCCGCGTCGATCACCGGCACCGCGTTGACGCCCGCTGTGCTGACGGTGAACCCCACCACCGCGAGCTTCCCCGACACCACGGTCAACACGACCAGCGGCACCATCGTCACGCTGACGGTGAGCAACACCGGCGACCAGGCCAGCGGCAACCTCGCCATCAACCGCAGCTCGAGTGACTTCACGCAGACCACGCAGGCAGGTGATTGCAACGCGGGTGCTCCGCTGGCGGGGCTCACCAGCTGCACGGTGCACGTGCAGTTCACTCCGGCCGCGGCGGGCGCGCGCACGGGCACCATCACCGTCTCGGGCACGCCCGGCGGCAACGCGGTCACCAACTTCAGCGGCAACGGGCTCAGCGCGGCGGCGCTTTCCTTCAGCGGCAGCGGCGCGTTCGGCAACGTCATCATTCCCAACACCGCCAACCGCACCATCACGCTCAACAACACCGGCCAGAGTCCGTCGGGGCCCGTGTCGTTCAGCACCGCGAGCCCGTTCGCCATCGTGATGGGCGGCTCGTGCGTCTCGGGCAACATTCTTCCGGCTGGCGGCATGTGCACGCTCAACGTGCAGTTCACGGCGTCGACTCCGAACGGAGCGAAGATGGGGACGCTCGGCGCCAGCGCCAGCCCCGGAGGCAACCCCAGCCTCACGCTCACCGCCAACGCGCAGAACGCCGCGGCGCTGAGCCCGAACGCCACCAGCAACGCGTTCGGCGGCATCGAGGTCAGTCAGTCGGCGGTGTTCGATTGGATCATCACCAACACCGGTGACGTCGCGACGCCGACGCTGAGCACCACCGCGCTCTCGGGCCCGTATTCCATCTCGAGCGACACGTGCAACGGCATGGCGATCCCCGGTCTCGGCTCGTGCACGGTCCGCGTTCGCTTCACGCCGACGGCGGGTGGCAACGCGCTGGCGATGACCACCGTGTCGGGTGGCACGTTGAGCACCACGTTGTCGCTCACGGGCTCGGGTTTGTGGCGGCTGACGCTGACTCCGAATGCGGGCGGCACCACGGGCACGACCGACGGCACCATCACCGGCTGCACGTCGACTTCGAGCGCCGCGCAGTGCAGCGCGCTCTACACGCAGGGCGCTGCGCCGACGGTGCGGTCCATCACCACCAACGGCTCGGGCTTCTTCTTCGCGAACTACACCTCGCCCGGCGTGTGCCAGACGTTCGGCAAGGGGCGCGACTGCGCGGTGAGCATGACGGCGCACACCACGGTCGCGCCGGTGTTCATGGCCATCGACGCCAACCTCGGCTTCGTCAGCGCGCACACCGTGCCGGCGAACCTGGGCGGTCTCGCTCCGTACGATGCGATCTGCAACGCGTGCGCGTCGGACGCCGGCATCAACAACGTCGCGGGCACCGAATACGTCGCGTGGATGTCGACCAGCACGCAGCCGGCGAGCACGCGGTGGACGGCGACGGGTGGCATCCGCCGCATGGACGGCGCGGTGTTCGCGGCGAGCCGCACCGAGCTGATCTCGGCGAGCCAGAGCAACGTCCGCAACCCCATCGCACTCAACCAGTACGGCGCCATCGGCATCGCGACGCAGACCGGCTACTGGACGGGCACCAACCCGACCGGCGGCTCCAACGGCACCGACTGCAGCGGGTGGACGACCAACGGCAACGTCGCGATGAACCGCGGCCTGGTGTTCGGCGGCCCCGACACGTGGACGGAGAACACGATCGTTTCCCACAACTGCTCGAACGTCGACACGCGCGTCCTCTGCTTCCGCAACGTGTCGTCGACGCCGCTGAGCCCGCCGGCGACGCGGCCCTCGGGCTCGAAGCGCATCTTCCTCGTCGGGCCGGTGGTGCGGCCCACCAGCGTGGCCAACGCGAACGCGACCTGCGCCGGAGCGCTGGCCAACTCGGTCGCCATCATCGCGGACATCGGCACGTCGGCGCGCAACGTGCTCGTCGACACCACGACCTACGTGCGAATGGACAACACCATCATCGGCACCGGCGCGGACATCAAAGCCCCGGTCATCGCGATGCGTTCCGGCATCTGGCAGTTCGTCTCGGGCGCGTTCATGAAGCAGTCGACCGGTGTCGCCGCGTGGACCGGAAGCGGCGGAGTGGGAACCACGGGCAGCACCTGCGCAGGCTGGGTGAGCGCCTCGGGCACGGTGCAGCTGGGTCAGGTGCAGGTGTCTTCGCCCAACTTCATGGACAGCTTCGGTGCTCCGGCGAACTGCATGAACTCGTACGTTCTCTACTGCGCCGAGCAGTGAGGTCCTGACGTCTGATCTGACGTCTTGAGACAGGTTCTGAGGGCGCGCGCGCAAGCGCCGTGATCACTCGGGTTGTGGTGTTGGAGAGCGAATTGCTCTCCGGGGCATCATGACCACCGTCCACCTCCGCCGCGCTGTCGTGATCGCCAGCCTCGGCGCGCTCAGTGCCTGTTTCCCCGTCACCAACGGCACCGCCTGCGCGACGAACGACGACTGTCCCACGGGCCAGGGTTGCGTGTTCTCCGACGGTGAGGAGTTCGGTCACTGCCAGTTCAACGCGTCCGGCGGCGGGCCGGGCGGCGGCACGGGCGGTGGCGTGACGGGCGGCGGCACGGGCGCAGGGACGACCGGAGGGGGCACCGGTGGCGGAGTGACCGGTGGCGGCACGGGTGGTGGCGTGACGGGCGGAGGCACGGCGACCGGCGGCGGTGACCCGATGGGTGGCGGTGACCCGATGGGTGGTGGCGTGGGCGGTGGCGGCGGCGACGAAGACGGTGGCATGGGCGACGACGGCGGCATGGGCGGCGGCGGCGGAGTGACCGGCGGTGGCACCGGCGGCGGCGTGACGGGCGGCGGCACCGGCGGTGGGGTGACGGGCGGCGGCACGGGTGGAGGCACGACCGGCGGTGGCGGCGGAACGCTCCCCGACGGCGGCACGATGGAGAACTGCGGCGACGCCATCGACAACGACGGCGACTCGTTCATCGACTGCGAAGATTCCGACTGCAACGGCCAGACGTGTCGCGCGGCGGGCGGCTTCTGCGACGTCGCCGAGGTGTGCAACGCGGGCGTGTGCCCGGTCGACGTGAAGCGCCCGGTCACCACCGAGTGCCGCGCGGCGACGATGGGTGGTTGCGACGTGCCCGAGACCTGCGACGGCACGAGCAACGACTGCCCGGTCGACGGCTTCGCGCGAGCGACCGAGTGCCGCGCGTCGCGTGGGCCGTGCGACTCGCCCGAGTTGTGCTCGGGTCTCTCTCCGAACTGCCCCGCTGATGCGTTCGAGCCGACGACCACCGTGTGCCGCATCTCGGTCGATCAATGTGACGTCGCGGAGACCTGCACCGGAACTTCAGCGGGCTGCCCCACCGACGGCTTCCGTTCTTCATCGACGGTGTGTCGTGTGTCGGGCGGCATGTGCGACCCGCAGGAAACGTGCACCGGCTCGAGCGCCGCGTGCCCGACTGACATGAAGTCCGGCAACACCGTGACGTGTCGTTCCGCCAACGGCCAGTGCGACGTCGCCGAGACGTGCGACGGCGTCCAGAACAACTGCCCGACCGATCGCTTCGTGGGAGCGGGAACGCAGTGCCGCGCGGCCAACGGTCAGTGCGACGTCGCGGAGTCGTGCACCGGCGCCTCGGGAGCGTGCCCGGTCGATGGCTTCGCGTCGTCCACCACGAGCTGCCGCCCGCAGAACGGTCTGTGCGACGTGGCTGAGAACTGCAGCGGCGTTTCGCCGACGTGTCCGGCCGACGCCTTCGCCGGCAGCTCCGTGGTGTGCCGCTCTTCGACCGGCCCGTGTGATGCGGCCGAGCGGTGCGGAACGGCTGGCGCGTCGTGCCCGGCTGACGTGTCGAGCTGCGGCTCCGGCACGTACTGCGATGGCAACAACGGCTGCGCGACGAAGAAGAACCTGGGCCAGACCTGCCAGACGGCGGTGGAGTGCAACTCGGGCTTCTGCGCGAACCCCAACGGCACCGGCGGCGTGTGCTGCGATCGCGCGTGCAACGGTGCGTGCGAAGCGTGCGGGCTCAGCGGCGCCTGCAGCTTCCTCGGCAACAGCACCGTGTGCCGCGCGGCGGTGGGCTCGTGCGACAACGCCGAGCGCTGCACGGGGAGTGCGGCGGCGTGCCCGGCCGACACGTTCCTCTCGAGCGGAACTTGCCGCGCGTCGGGTGGCGCGTGTGACCCCGCCGAGAGCTGCAACGGAACGTCGGCGCAGTGCCCGGCTGACGTGCTCTTCGGAGGCAGCACCACGTGTCGTCCCAGCGCCGGTTTGTGCGACCCGGCTGAGAGCTGCAACGGAACGTCGGCCACGTGCCCGAACGACGTGCTCACCGGAGCGGGAGTCACCTGCCGCGCCTCGACCGGCGCGTGCGACATCACGGAGACGTGCCCCGGCAACAACGCGCAGTGCCCCAACGATGGCTTCCAGATGTCGGGTGTGAACTGCGGTCTCGCCAACTGCAGCAACGGCGTGTTCACTCCGGCGCCTCGCTGCGTCGGTGGTTCAGCGACGTGCCAGATGTTCGGCACCAGCAGCTGCAACGGCTACCAGTGCAACGCGGCGGGCGATGCGTGTCTGGTGAGCTGCACCGACAACTCCGCGTGCCTGTCGACGAACTACTGCAACGGCAGCGGCTGCGTGCCGAAGCTCGCGGACGGGCAGAACTGCGTGAACGCGACCGACTGCGTGAGCGGCGTGTGCGTGCAGGGCTATCGCGACTCCGATGGTGACGGGTACGGCAACGCGGCGCAAGGCGCGAAGTACTGCGGCTCGCTGCCTTCGACGCACGTGACGAACTCGACCGATTGTTGCGACAGCAACGTGAACGTGCGGCCGGGACAGACCGCGTGGTTCACCTCGCCCATTCCGGCTCCGTGCAACTCGCTTGGGTACAACTACAACTGCACTGCCGGTAACGAGTTCCAGTACACCAACACGCGCGGGTGCTCTGACGGCACGTGTTCCACGGGGTTCTGCACGGGCCCGGGGTGGACGGCGACGACAGCAGCCGCCTGCGGCACTTCCGCCAACTACTCGACGTGTAGCGACGCAATTCTGACCTGTTCGGGTGGAGGGCAACTCTACGCCTGCAGTGGCACAACGGTGGCGTCGCGCTTCCAGGGCTGTCACTGAGCATTGGGTTTGGCAGTGGGCGGACCCCTCGACCAATTGAGAAATTCGGGCGTGAAGCTCGCGAGGCAAGCACGCGATGAGCACGGGAATGCTTCAGAGTGGGCCGCAGCCGTAGGTGAGGTGGTCACCCGCGTCGAGCGATGCACACAGCGGCAGTTGCTCGAACGCGGGATCGCTGCAGTAGCCCCACGAGTTGAGGCCGGGTGTGCCGACGAGACCGGGTTGGTAGACGTTCCAGAAGCGGCAGCTGGCGTTCGGCGCGCCTCGGCTTGCACAGGTGAATGGAGGAATTCCGCCTGCATCTCCCGTCTGGCCGCTGTGAACTTCTGCAGGTCGGCACAGAGCAACGCAAATGCGACCGCCGTCGAAGGTCATTGGCATGGCGCCTGCCGCGCAACCGTTCGCGGCGACGGGTGCCGGCGTTCCGTGGACGTTGGCTGGATACGGCTCGCCAGCGCAGATCGAATCCATGTCCGGGTATCCGATGCACTCGCGATTGGCTCCACACGTGGCTCCATTGCTGAGCAGCAACTGACTCACCGGATCGCACTTCGGGACGCACGCGCCGATGGTTGGGCTGAGACCAAAGTCGTAGAGCACACACGTGAAACCCGGAATGCAGCCGTGGTTCTCGTCACACATCTTTCGGCAACCATCGGCCGCCGCGCACATGAAGGTCCCGTCGCAATCGTCAGTGAGGCCGTCGGCGGAAGCCGAGAATGCGCATGGGTCGCCGTTACCTTTCGGCCCGCGTGGCAGACACGCATTGGCTCCGACAGAAGGACCGCCGCCCGCGTCGAGACGAAGCACTCCGCAGCGTTGGTTGGAAGGGCAACCGGAGTTGGCGAACAGATCGCAGCCAGCGTCGAGCCCCGCATCCGCGCCCGCGTCACTCGCGCCCGCGTCATTCACGCCTGCGTCGGTCACGCCTGCGTCGGTCACGCCTGCGTCACCAGGCAATCGCACACAGAAAGACGTCGCTGTGTCGCAGGTGCTGTCTTGAGGGCAGCCTTCGCTGCAGCGCCGAATCCGCGGGCCGCATGAGAGGAAGCCGCAAATCGAGACCACCACCAACGCGCGCCAGACCATACGCGAGGCTCTAGTTTGCGCTCCGGCCCGGCGGCAAGCGTGTAGAGAAGAGGCATGGCGCGAAGAGTCTTCGTCCTGCTGTGTCTTGCCTCGTCAGCGCACGCCGCCGGCTCGAAGGCCATCGCCGTCGCCGTCGGCGACTGTCGCGACGCAGATCTTCTCACCGGAGCCACCGCCTTCAACGACGCGGTGTCGACACTGCTCAAGACCGACGTGATCGATCCAACGCTGGTGCTCGAGCGCTTGCGGCCGAGACCGAACGCATCGATCGAAGACGTGCAGCGACAGCTCGACGGCGCTCGCTCCCAGTTCTACTCAGATCAATTCGATCGCACGCTCGAGGGCGTCCGCAGCGCGATCAACTCGCTCGAGCGTCTGCCGCCTTCCGACGCCGTGGCCGATCAACTGCAAGCCGCGTGGGTGCTCGAAGGGCTCGTCTACAAGAGCCTCGATCGAAAGAACGAGCAGCTGCGCGCGTGGAGACGGGTGCTGCGCACGGCTCCCCAGTTTCAACTCGATCCCAACGCGTACAGCCCATCGGTCGTGAGCCAGTTCGAGCAGCTCCGGGTCGAGATGGCGCGGCAGAAGAAGGTGTCCCTCACCGTCACCACGACGCCGGGTGCGACGATCTTCGTCGACGGCGTGAAGGCTGGCCTCGCTCCGCTGAAGAGCGTCTCGTTCGTTCCGGGCACGTACCGCGTGGTCGCCGTCGCTGGTGAGGTCCAATCGTTCGGCTACGACGTGACGCTCGACAAGGCTCCGGTCGACGTCGCGATCGATCTCTCGTTCGAAGGTTCTCTCCGCTCGCAGCTGCCGCTGTGCGTGAACGGCGGCGACGCGGAAGCGATCAAACTCGCGGCACGCGAAGGCGCGGCTCGTCTCCTCGTGCTGCGAGTTGATGCCACCGCGTGGGTGACCGCGATGCTCTTCGACGTCGCGACCGGCACGCGCGTGCGCGATGGCGGCATGAAGCTCTCCGAGGCTCGCCAGGGGAGTGGCTACAGCGACCTCGCCACCTTCGTGCTCACCGGCCAGCCAGCCCGACTCGCGCTGTCGAATCGCACGGCCGAGAAGCCCGAGCCCGTCGCGTCACCACCGCCAGCGACGGTCACCGCGCCCACGCCGATTCTCGAACAGAAACCCGAACCGCCTGTCGCCTCGCCTGCGCCGCGCGCGATCTCGCTCGTCGTCGCCGGCGCCGGAGTCGTCGCCGCGGGAATCGGCCTCGGCGTCTACTTCGCAGGTGCACCGGACCGCGCCGCCTTCGCGAATGCCGTCGACGCGAGTGGAGTCGTGAACACCTCCGTCCTCGACCCGGCAAGCGCAGGAGCGCTCGAACGCGCCGTCCAGGACAATCAAACGATCTCGATGGCGCTCTTGATCGGCGGAGGCGTCGCCGCGGCAACCGGAGCAATCCTCTTCTTCGTCCTCGGGCCGTCGGACGCTCCGAAGCCGACGGTGATGATCAGCCCAGCCGGCGCGTCACTCGGCCTCGCCGGTTCCTTCTGACTTCACGTCACTTGATGTCGATCGCGTAGATGGTCTTCGCACGCGTGCCGATCACCGCGCGCCCGCCGAAGACCGTCGGTGACGACTCGATGTCACCGTTCAGCTGCAGCACCGCCACCTGCTTTCCGGTGAGCGCCTCGAGCAAGCGCACCTGCCCGCCGATGCCTCCGTGGAACAAGTACGCCTTGCCCGCCTCGTCGGTGAGCAGCGCCGGAGTCACCCAGCTGCGATTCGGCAACACGAACTTCCACACCTCGTCGCCGGTGCGTTTGTCGAGCGCGACGATCGCTCCGTCGTTCAGCTTCGGGCAGCGCGCGAGCACGTAGAACACCAGGTGCGCGACCTCACCCGTCCCCGGCACCGGCGTCGCGAACACGCCCGCGTCGTTCTTCTTCGGCACCAGCGAGCCTTCGCACGGGTAGCTCTTCTCCCAGTCGGCCTTGCCGGTGAGCGCATCGAGCCGCCGCACCCACGAATCACCCTTCGGTCCCGTCTTGTCGACTTCGTTGCCGGTGTAGAGCTTGGGGCGGCCTTCGAAGAGCTGCACCGAGAGGCTCCCGTCGGTGTCGTCGCCCGCCTCGAACTTCCACCGAGGAGTCATGGTGCGCAGATCGAGCGCCTGCAGCGTGCCTCCGTTGTCGGCGAAGAAGGCGAGGTTGCGGAACGCGCTCAGCGAATTCTCGACGCCGAAGTTCTCGTTGCCCGGAGATTGGTAGCGGTAGCGCGCGACCTCGGGCTTCACGCTCAACGTCAGCGCGAGCGGATCGAAGTTGGTGTTCAGCTTGATGAGGTAGATGAGGCCGTTCTCTCCGCCGACCACGTATGTATCGGTGTTGCGATTGAGCAGCCCGCTGCTGTCGAACGCGCCCCACTCGCGTCGCGGTGCTTCCTTGTCGGAGCCAGGCAGGAAGAACACTTCCTTGTGATTGATGAGCTCGTAGACGCGCAGTCCGATCGGCTTCGTTTGCGGAATGCCCTGGCCGACGAAGAGCAGCGGATACCCGCGCGGGTCGAGCGACACGCTGCCTTTGATCGGATTGCCGGTGTTGATCGGCGGCCGTGACGGTTTGCCCGTCGCGAGATCGATGAAGTGCACCTGGCCGTCGAGCGAACCTTGAATCACCTCGACGAAATCGTCGCGGCTGCGCAGCTTCCCCAACTTCCCCATCGAGTGCCGAATCACCGCGGGCCAGCGCACGATGACCGACTGCCCCGTCCACCCCGTACCTCCGAACCATGGAGGCTTGCTCTCGCTGGTGGCGACGCTCCACGCGACGGACAGCTTCGACGGGTTCTGCGGAATGAAGCCGAAGTCGGAGTTCGCGCGAAACGGCCCGCCGCGAAAGGTGAACACGCCGTCGTGCGTCGAATACAAATCAGGAAACGTCTGCGCGTCGGCCCTGGGAACTCCGCCGTCGGAGGCGAGCAACTCGCGATCGAGCAACGCCAGAGTCTTCGAGTCGCTCGGCAGTTCGACGGTCTTGCGATCGAAGCGCGGGTTCGGCGCGAGCTCGAAGCCACCGTCGTAGTCAG
This sequence comes from Archangium sp., assembly GCA_047600485.1. Lineage (GTDB taxonomy): Bacteria > Myxococcota > Myxococcia > Myxococcales > Myxococcaceae > Archangium_A. Next base: position 5,472,170 of record JASGKS010000001.1, on the reverse strand, counting down.
CCGGCACGAAGCGCGGCACGAACGGGCCTGCGTCCTCCGGCTCCTCTTCGATGCCCGCGTCGATGACGAGCGGTTTGCGTGACGGCGGGCATGCGAAGAGCAGCGCCGAAATGGCGATGAGGGACACGGCGCGCATGCGGACTGATCATTCTGCGCGCCCGCGGCGCACTGTCGACAAACTGCTCAGCAACACGAGTGGTGCAGCACCCACCCTTGCGCGCGAAACAGGGCCGAGGCCGCGGGTCCGAGGACCACTTCCGCGAACACCAGCGACAGCAACGGCAACGTCCACGACAGCACGAGCGCCGAGAGCCACGTGAGGCCCAGCTGCCGACGCAGCACGTGCCCCGAGATGTGACCCATCACCGCTACCGCGAGCGTCGCCAGCGGAAGAACGAAGATCATCAGCGAGACCGCGCCCCAACAGTTGTCGTGCGCAGCGAGCAACGTGCAGGCGAGATCGACCGAGAGCAGCGCCGCACCCAACACCACGATGAAGACCATGGTGCCGGCAGCAGCAACTCGTGTGCCTCAGCGCACTCCTCAGAATTCAGGTGAGGAATGCGCAGCGGTCTGCGCGATCAGAAGCGGATGCGCACGCCCGCGCCGATGCGCGAATCGCCAGCCGAGTCGTGCGAAGCCGAGAGCGCGAAGTCGACGTTGTTGTTCACGCGGTACGCGGCTTCCGCCGACGCCGTGGTGCGGTCGGTCTGGAAGTTGTGATTCACGCCCGCGGAGAGCGAGAGGTTGTCGTTGGGGCGGTAGGTCATGTTGCCGCCCACGTCCTGCATGCCGTAGCGGTTCGCCGTCGCGTACGCCGAGAGGTTCAGGTTCGGGCGGTTGAGGTCGTACTGCACGCGCGCGTTGTCGAAACCGGTCGCGGAATTCGCCGTCACCGAGCCGGTGAGGGTGCCCGCGTTGCCCATGTCGACCTTGCCGCTGACGGTGCCGGTGACGTTGAAGTTCTTGAAGTGCGCGTCCCAGTTGCCGCGCAACTTCACCTGCAGCTGGTCGTCGAAGAAGCCCTGCTTGATCTCCGGCTTGATGCCGAGCGACGCGAGCTTCGCGCTGCCGCCGGTCCACGCGGCCACTCCGGCGCCCGCGGCGAGCGTGGCGGCCAGCGAGTAGTACGCCGTCGGAGAATCGCTCTTCAGGTCCTTGATCAGGTCCTTCGCGATGTCGCCACCGATGTTGCCGAGGTCCTTCAGCTTGGTGCCGCTGATGTCGCGCGTACTGATGCCCGCCGCCGCGAGCTTGCTCTGAATGCCCGCCGCGAGGTCCGGGTTCAGCGCGCCGATGGGAATGTCCTTGATGAAGTCGGTCGTCGCGTTGCGCAGATCGGTCTGCTGCTGCGCGGTCAACGTGTCGCCCTCACGCACCGGAGTGCGCCCGCGCGCGATGCTCATCGCGTCGTGGTTGAGCGCGACTTCGACCTTGTTGGTGTACGTCGCGAGCGACGCCTCGAGCTGCGTGCGCACCGGGTTCGGAGCAGTCGCCGCGAGGTCCGCCTGGCTCACCGAGGTGTTCTTCGGCAGCGAGAGATCGAGCGGGCGCTGCGTGCCCGTGCCCGGAGCCCAGCCCGTGTTGTTCGCCACCGGCGCCTGCGGCGTCGGGCCGGTGGTGGCCGGCGTGTTCGAAGTGGCGTTGGTCGAGGTGGTGCGAGGAGTCGATGGACTTCCAATCCCGTTCACAGGCATGGTCCAACCATTACCCCATTCTCCCCGGAGTTGCGCAATGTCCACCGTCCTCACCGTCGACCTCACGGCCCTCCTCGACACCAGCAAGGTCGGTGCGGACGCGGCCAAGGCCCTCGAGAAGGAATGGAAGGGCGCCGCGAAACTCCCAGACGATGAGAAAGCGAAGCTGCTCGGTAAACTTCAAGGACAACGCGACGCCTTGCGGGACGCGCTGTTCGCCCGGGCGCGGCCGCTGCTCGCTGAGATCGCCAAAGAGAAGAAGGCCGACATGGTGCTCGATCGCAGCGCCGTGCTGTGGGGCGGCGGCGCCGAAGACGTCACCAAGACGTTGATCAAGAAGGTCGACGCTGGCGGCCCGCTGAAGCTCTAAGCCTTGTCGGGTCGGTGACGGATCAGCCCTTCCTGATTCGTCGACGCCACCAGCTTCCCGTCACGGCTGAAGATCTGCCCGCGCACCAGCCCGCGCGCGCCCGACGCTCGCGGTGAATCCATCACGTGCAACAGCCACTCGTCGGCGCGGAACGGCGCGTGGAACCACACCGCGTGATCGATGCTCGCCACCTGCATGCCGCGCGAGATCCACGTCTTGCCGTGTGGCTTGAGCGCGGTGGTGATGAACGAGAAATCAGACGCGTAGGCGAGCAACGCCTGATGCAGCACCGGCGTGTCGGCGACCTTGTGCGTGGTCTTGAACCACACCTGACGCAGCGGAGGGTGCTCGCCCTTCAACGACGGGTCGGGCTCGCCGATGGTGCGGATCTCGATCGGCTGCGGAGCGAGAATTCGTTCCTGCATGAACTCCGGGAAGTTCTTCACGTACGGCTTCATGCGTTCCTGCTCGGTCGGGACGTCTTCCGGCGCGGGCACGTTGGGCATCTGCGCCTGATGATCGAAGCCCGGCTCCGATTTCTGGAAGCTGGCCGACATGTCGAAGATCGGCTGGCCGTGCTGAATCGCCTTCACGTGCCGCGTGGTGAAGCTCGAGCCATCGCGCGTGCGCTCGACGTCGTAGACGATGGGCGCGCTGACGTCTCCGGGCCGCAGGAAGTACGCGTGGAGTGAATGCGCCGTGCGATCTGCCGGCACGGTGTTGAGCGCCGCGCTGAGCGCCTGGCCGATGACCTGACCGCCGTAGACGGTGCCCCAACCGAGATCCTGGCTCTGACCGCGGAAGAGGTTCTCCTCGATTTTTTCGAGGGACAGCAGAGAAACGAGACGATCGAGGACGTTGGACATCGTGCGTCGTATCTATACGCCCGTGGCGAAGCCGCAACGCGACGATCGACATGTCGGCCCGGTGTTCGTCTCGATTCGCTCGGGCACGCATCAGCCACGCCGTCACGCGGTCACGCATCACTACGCGGCGCTCGGCTTCTGCGTGCGCGGGCGGACGAAGTTGGAGCTCGGACGCGGGTGGTCACTGCAGGCGGGTGATGTGTTCATCGTGCCGGCGGGAACTCCGCATCGGACGCTCGACTTCGAAGCGCACGAGCTGTGGGGCGTCGGCTTTTGCGTTCCGTGTTTCGCGGGCGAAGTGCCGGAGCTCGTGTTGCCCTTCGAGCGCGTGCGGGCCGGAGCGGCTCCGGTCGTTCGCGTGCCCAAAGCGCGTTGGCCGTTCCTGCTCAGTCTGGTGCGCGAGCTGTCGAACACCACCGCGGCGCAGACCTCGGTGCAGCGCTCGTTGCTCACGTTGATCGTCGCCGAGTTGGACCGCGCGAGTGCGAGCTCGGCACGCGGGTCGAACGTGGTGGCCGATGCGCTGCGCTACATCGAAGCGAACTGTCTCAAGCCGCTGACGTTGAAGGACATCGCGCGCGCGGTGCGCAAGAGCCCGTCGTACGTGACGCGGAGGCTGAGCGCCGAGACGGGTCGCAGCGCGGTGGAGTGGATCATCTCCAATCGGCTCGCTGAGGCGCGTCGGCTGTTGCTGCACTCCGATGAGTCGGTGGAGGTCATCGCCGAACGCGTGGGCTACGCCGATCCGACGCACTTCATTCGCTTGTTCCGCCGCGAACACGACGTGACGCCTGCGGTGTGGCGCAGGACAAACCACGCCGATTTTCGGGCAAAGGCCGCTCTGGGGTAGGCGCGAATCGGCCGATATCCATTCGGCATGAACGACGAACAATTCGACGTGGTGATTGTCGGTGGCGGGCCCGGTGGGTTGTCGGCGGCGCTGGCGCTCGGTCGTGGACGGCGTCGCGTGTTGCTGTGTGACGCGGGCCCGAGGCGCAATGCGGCGGCGGAAGAGATGCACAACTTCCTCACGCGCGATGGAACGCCGCCCAGCGAGCTGCGGCGCCTGGCGCGCGAAGAACTCTCCGCGTACCCGAGCGTGAAGGTGGTCGATGCGCGCGTGGAATCGGTGAGCGGCGAAGATGGCGCGTTCGACGTTCGGCTCGGCGGCGGGCAGCAGGTGCGCGCGAAGAAGGTGCTGCTGACGACGGGAATGATCGATCTCCCGTCAGCGCTGCCCGGGCTTCGCGAAGTGTGGGGCCATTCGTCGTTCCAGTGCCCGTACTGTCATGGCTGGGAACACCGAGATCAGCACTGGGGTTACCTCGCGTCGGCTCCGGAGTTGTTGCTGTTCCCGATGCTGCTGCGCGGCTGGACGAAGGACGTGACGTTGCTCACTGACGGACGTGTCGATCTCCCAGCGGAAGTTCGTGCGCAGCTCGAGTCAGGTGGAGTGCACATCGACGAGCGCCGCATCGAATCACTCGCGCACGAGGGCACACGCCTTCGCGGAGTGACGTTCACCGAGGGAGCGACGCTCCCGATGGACGTGCTCTTTCACCACCCGCCGCAGAAGCAAGTGCCGCTGGTCGAGTCGCTGGGCGTGAAGTTGAACGACGGCGGTTACGTGCAGGTCGAAGGGCAGGGGAAGACGTCACGAGCGGGAATCTGGGCCGCTGGAGATCTCACCACGCACGTGCAGGGCGCCGTTCTCGCAGCGAGCGCCGGAATGCTCGCCGCCGCGGGAATCAACTTCGAGCTCGCGCTCGGCTGACGAAACTCCCTCTCCCCCGCAGGGGAGAGGGTCGGGGAGAGGGCCCTTCACAGGAACGCATCGATCACGCCGAGCCGCTCGAAGATCGCCTCCGCATCGAGCGTCGCGGGCAGCGCGCGAAACTCAATCGTCGGCAGCTTCGGAAAGCTCTCCACCGCTCCGAGCAGATTGAGATCGACCTCGCGCTCGGCTGACGAAACTCCCTCTCCCCCGCAGGGGAGAGGGTCGGGGAGAGGGCCCTTCACAAGAACGCATCGATCACGCCGAGCCGCTCGAAGATCGCCTCCGCATCGAGCGTCGCGGGCAGCGCGCGAAACTCAATCGTCGGCTGCTTCGGAAAGTTCTCCACCGCGCCGAGCAGATTGAGATCGACCTCGCGCTTGAGGCCCGCGAGCAGCAGCGCCGCGCAGAACGTCGAGAACTCCGTTTCATCATCGGCCTCACGCGCAACGCGAATCACGTCAGGCGGAAACGGACCGAGCTTGGTGCAGTGGGGATTCGGCGTGAGCTTCTGAGCGAGCGCGTCGCGCTGCTTCGTGTATTCGAGAATGAGTGAGCGCAACGCGCGCGTCGAACGGAACGGCTTCGCGTCGTAGTGCGCATGCGTCGCTCCTTCGCGCGGAACGGTGAAGCCGAGATCCGTCGCGAGCTCGGTGACGAGCCTCAACGTCTTCTTCAGCGCGGGTCTCGCCAGCGGAGCCAGCACCACCTCGCACACCCGCTCGCGGCCGCGCTCGTCGTCTTCGAGCACGAGGAGCGGGTGCCCCAGAGGGTCCAGGACGCGACCAGTAATAAGGAGTGCGTCGAAATCGGTGCGGAAAGGTGTGAGCCGGTGCGCACGGCTCGAGGCCCAGCACCGCCGCTCCGCCCACAGCGCGATTCGCACGTCATCCGCCCGCGCGCGCTGACCCGAGCCGTCTCCCGAATGCGCCGAGACCGAGATGGTCGGATCGTCGACGAAGCTCGCGACTCCGGGAATTCGCACTGCATCCGTGAGCCGGCAATCGGGGCGGCCGTCGTCGAGAAAGCCCGCTCCGTGAAATTTGAACCCGAACTCGAGCTTCTTCTTCGTCGCCTTCGCGAGCGCGCGCGCCAGCGTCTCGCGTGACGAGCCCTGCGGCGCCAACAACTCGAGCTCGATGCCGACTCTCACCAGCGCAGCGAATACACCGCGCCGTCATCGGGCGCCGTTCGAAACTCGACTCGTGGGTTGGCGATGCCCGCGCTGACCATTCCCTCGGCGAGAATTCCCTTCACGAGCTCCGGAATTCCGGCGGTCGGCGTGTAGTCGAGCTCGATGTGATTGGCGCCCATCTCGCGAACGATGACGCGCGAGAAGGTGTCGGCCGTTCGAAAGTTTTCCGCCATGCGCAGCACGCTCTGCCGCGGCCCCAGCAGCCGCAGCGCGAGAAACAGACCACCACCGACCAACCCCGCGGCGTAGCCACGAATCATCTCGCGCCCGATGAGCTCCATCGTCTCGCCCTGCGCGTGATGCGGCTGCAGCCGCTTCGCCGTTTCCTTCAGCAGCCACCACCACGTCTCGCGCGGGAGATCGCGCACCTTCGCCGGGTCGAAGCCCTTTCCCTGCATCGCAGTCACGAACTCCGGCGTGAGCTGCCGATGTCGCTCGAGCACGTTCTTCACGAACGCTTCGACGGTGTGGCGATAGACCACATTGGGATTGGTCATGATGTCGGAGCGCGATGGTAGACCGCTCTGATGCTGAAGACCCGCGCCCTGCGCATCGCCGTTCTGCTCTCGCTCGTGTTCGCGGGCTGCATCGTGTTTCCGAAGTATCGCTCGCTGTTGGCGAGCCCGAAGGTCGCGAGCGGGAAGATCGTGTTCCGTGATGCTGCCGTCTTCACCGGCACGGGCTCGAGCCTGCTCGAGCATCAAGACGTGTGGGTGAGCGGGAGCACGATCGTCGAGGTCGCTCCGACCGACGCGTCGAAGAGTGCCGACCTGGTGATCGACGCGAAGGGCAAGACGGTGATGCCGGGCCTCGTCGATCTCCACGTGCACACCACCGCGCAGTCGCTGCCGCCCTGGTACCTCGCGGCGCCCGACGCGAAGCACAACCTCGAGGCGTTCCTCTACGCGGGCATCACCACCGTGAACGATCTCGGCGGAGCGCTCGATGAAGTCGGCGATCTGCGCAAGGGCGTCGCGGAAGACAAGATCGTCGGGCCGCGCATCTTCTTCGCCGGGCCGATCATCACGCACGAAGGCGGTTACCCGGCGAGTCTGATCGGCGAATACGGCCCGCTCGCGCGCGCGGCGATCCTCGACAAGATCTGCTCGCAGGTGACGAGCGCTGATCAGGCACGCAACGCCGTCACCCGGCGCGTCGGTCAAGGAGCGACCATCATCAAGATCGTCGTCGCCGACATTCCGAAGGGCGCTCCGCGGTTGAGCGATGAAGAGATCTCGGCCGTGGTGAAAGAAGCGCACGCGCACGGGCTCAAGGTCGCGGCGCACATCGACACCGCTGACGACGCGCTGAAGTGCGCGAAGCTGGGCGTCGACATTCTCGCGCACGGCATCATCACCACGGCGCTCACGCGCGAGCAGGCCGACGAGCTGGCGAAGGCGAAGATCGTGATGATCCCCACCATGGTGAACTACGAGCGGTTCTCGCAGATCGCCCAGAAGCGCTTCACGCCGCTGCAGCTCACGGTCGATACCGAGCCGAAAGACTCGCTCGATCAGTTCGCTCCGAAGTACGTCGACGCGGCGGTGCTGACGCCGGGCTTCTTCAAGTGGGGTGACGAGATTGAAGCGGCGATCCCCACGCGGCCGGTGAACGTGCGTACGGCGTACGAGGCGGGAGTGACGATCGCTGCCGGTTCTGACGCGATGGGCTCGGTCGGCACGTTCGCGCCTGACCTGCATCACGAGCTCGAGATGATGGTCGCTGCCGGTTTGCCCGCTGCCTTCGTGTTGCAGGCGGCGACTTCAGGAGCGGCGAAGGTGCTGATGAACAAGCCGCACTTCGGGACCATCGAGTCGGGGAAGAGCGCCGACCTGCTGTTGATTGATGGGAATCCGCTGGTCGAGATCTCTGCGACTCAGCGGATCGTGACCGTCATGACGCGCGGGAAGATCGTCGAGCGGAATCTTCCCGCCGTCGCCGACTCCGGCATCTGATGTTCAGGGCGTCTCGTGGCGATCGCGGCCGGGCGTGATGCCCTTCTCCGCCATCATCTCGGTGTAGTTGTTGAGCACCTTCAGCCCCAGGTACTCCTTCACTTCCTTCAGCGGCACGTCTTTGAGGAAGTCGAACTTCTTCTTCGCCTGCTCGGCGTCGGCCGTCGTGAAGCCCGAACGCTTGAACGCATCCATCTGCTCGTGCGGGTCGTACTTCGAGCGCGTCACGCCGACCTCTTCCATGATCGACTCGGTCTTGTTGACGATCTTGAGGCCGATGTACTGCTTGGCGTCTTCGACGTTCTTCAAGAAGGGCATCTTCTTGAGCGCCTGCTTCGCGTCGGCCTCGGTGTACGGGCTGCGAGCGAACGCGACCGCGCAGTCGTGATCATCCCAACGCGCGCGCGTGATGCCGGCTTGATTCAGCGGGCCCTCGTTGCGCGTGATGACCGCCTTGCCGATGAATTCCTTCGCGGCGTCGAGGTTCTTGAGGCCGAACGCCTTCTGCGCGGCCTTGGCGTCGGCGTTGGTGTACGGCGAGTGCCAGAACGCAGTGCGCGCGGTCTTCGAGTCGATGTTGCTGCCCTTCGCGCCCGTCGCTCCCCACGCTTGCGACGTTGCGGCGGCCGGAGTCTCGGCCTTCGGCTTCGACGTGCTGCGGGTGGACGAGGTCTGCTGCGTGGCGGTCGCGCGCGGGGCGTTTTGAATCTTGGGCATGCGCGGAGGGTCGCTCAGCTCACCCGCTGACGCAACACATCGACGTCTTTGCTCTTCAAGAGCGCGACCTCGAGCTCCAGCTCCTGAATGCGGCGGATCAGCTTGCCGTTGTCGGTGCCGACGATCTGCTCTCCGCGCCGCACGAGCCCGCTGGTGATGAGCGCCTCGACGAAGGGCCGCGCCGCGAAGCGGATGGTCGCTCCCAACACGGGAATGATGACCAGCGTCATGCCCAGCACGATGCCGGCCAGCTCAGGGAGATCGATGGGTTTGATTTCCATGAGCGGCCGTACGCGCGAGCGCGGCGCCGATTGCTAGATAGCGGCCCTATGGATGCGTTGTTGGCGCGACTACAGGCGGCGCAGCACCAGTTGATGAGCGACTTCCCCGGCGATGGCGGCCGCCGGCAGCCCGTGCACGTCGTCTACGGCGGCGCACACCTCTTCAATGCCGGCACCGCGCAGAAGCTCGGCACGCTCGCCAGGCAATCGCTCGATACGTACGCGCCCGAGCCCGCGCTGCTCGCCGCTGCGCTCCACCTCGATCTCTCGCTCGCTGAACGCGTCTACCCGCGGCTCTTGAAGAAGCTCGCCACTGAGCCGGTGGAAGACCTGCGCATCGACTTCGAAGACGGCTTCGGTCACCGCAGCGACGACGAAGAAGACGCCGCGGCGAAGAAGGCTGCTGCCGAATTTCGAAGCGCGACCGCGCTGCCCGCGTTTCGTGGAATTCGCATCAAGCCGCTCTCGGTCGAACTCGCACCGCGCGCGCTGCGCACGCTCAAGACGTTCCTCGAGGGCTGCGGTACGTCAGACCTGTTGGTGACGTTGCCCAAAGTCGTCTCTCTCGAGCAGGTGCGCGTGCTCTGCGACGCGCTCGATGAGCTCGGTGCGAAGGCGGCGCGCATCGAGGTGATGATCGAAGCTCCGCAGTCGCTCGCGCTGCTGCCGCACCTGCGTGAGGCCGCTCGCGGAAAGCTGCACGCCGTGCACTTCGGCGCGTACGACTTCACCGCGGGCCTCGACATCACCGCCGCCGAGCAACGGCTGCGTCACCCCCTGTGCGACGTCGCGCGCGCGCAGATGAAGCTCGCCTTCGCGGGCACCGAGATCTTCGTGAGCGACGGCGCGACGACGCAGTTCCCGGTGCCGATTCATCGCGGCGCTTCGCTCAACCCTGAACAACAGCGCGAGAACCGCACCGCCGTGCACGCCGCGTGGCGCGCGTCGGCCGACGACATCAGGCACTCACTCGCGAGCGGCTTCTACCAGGGGTGGGACCTGCACCCCGCGCAGCTCGTCGCACGCTACGGCACGGTGTACGCGTTCTTCCTGAAGTCGCTCGACGCCGCGACCAAGCGCCTCAAGAACTTCGTCGACGAGCTGGGCCAGGCGACGCTGAGCGGTACGAGCTTCGACGACGCGGCGACGGGGCAGGGGTTGCTCAACTTCTTCCTGCGCGGGCTCTCGTGCGGAGCGCTCGAAGAATCCGACCTCGCCGCCACCGGTCTCACCCGCGACGAGCTCGCCTCACGCTCGTTCGCCGTCATCGCGAAAAATCGGCGCAAGTAGGTTCGAGTCGCACGTCACCCAGTTGAGGTACACGCGCGAGCGCGCCAACATGCGCGTCGTAAATGGGGGCGGCGGCACAAAGCGAAACGTTGATGCGGCTGGTTCGCGTGGGGCTGCTCACGCTGAGCGAAGATCTGACCATCGAGTGGGCTGACGACAACTGCCCGGTGCTGCTCGGCACCGAGCGCCCGCTCCCGGGTCTCGCGCTCGCGAGCACGCTGGTCCCCGAAGGTGACGAAGATCGACGCTCGCTTCGCTCACCCGCGCCGTTTACCTATCTGGCCATGGCCGCCGCGAGTGGTGCGCATCTCCTCGTGCACGTTCACCGCGTCCCGGGTCGCGCGGGGCTGGTCGGCACGCTCACCTCGGTGAACGAATATCTCGCCGAGTCGCAGTCGCTCGCGCGCGTGCAGCTGCGCAACACCGTCGAGTCGATCATCGCCGGCTTCGCGCACGAAGTTCGAAACCCGATGGCGGCGATTCTGAGTCTCACCGAGGTCGCGATGCAGCAGCACGCGGGCCTCGACTCGGTGCTGGTGCGAATTCCCGGGCTGGTGACGCGCGTCGAGTCGCTGCTCAAGCACGCGCTCGCCTACAGCCGCCCCAAGCCGCCCAAGCGCTCGCTGCATCAGGTCGACTTCATCGTCGAGCGCGCGACGTCGCTGCTTCGGCCGCGCGACACGCCGGTCGAGCTGTCCTTCGACTCGGCCGACGATCTCCCGCCGGTGGTCGTCGATCTCCTGCAGGCCGAGCAGGTGCTGGTGAATCTGCTCGAGAACGCGCTCGACGCGGCACGCACGCAGGTGTCGGTGACGGCGCGCGAGGGCCACACGCCGGTGGCGTCGGTGTGTCTCGAGGTGACCGACGATGGGCCGGGCGTGCCTCCCGACGTCGCGCCGCGCATCTTCGACCCGTTCTTCACCACCAAGGCGCACGGCACCGGCCTCGGGCTCGCCATCGCCAGAGATCTGGCACGGCTCAATGGCGGTGATCTCCGATTGCGCATGGGCGGCGGCAAGACCACCTTCGAGCTGTATCTCCCTTCCACTCCCGCCGCGGTCCGCAGCAACTGGTGAGCTGACACATGCCTCGAGTCCTCCTGGTCGACGACGACCCGAACTTCACCTTCGCCATCTCCTCGCTGCTCGAGCGGCAGGGGCACGCGGTGTCGATCGCCGATCGCGGTGGAGCGGCGCTCGATGAGGCGCGCGGCTCGTGCTTCGACGTGGCGTTCCTCGATCTCACCTTGCCCGACGCCGACGGCCTGGTGCTGCTCGACGCGATGGCCGGCGCTGATCCGTTGTTGCCGATCATCTGCCTCACCGGCCGCGACGACACCGGCAGCGTGGTGCAGGCGATGCGCAAGGGCGCCATCGACTACCTCACCAAGCCCGTCGACAAGCAGACGCTGTTCAACGCGGTGACGAGCGCGTCGCAGTATTCGGCGGCGCGGCGCAGCGGCACGCAGATCGGCACTCCGGCGGGAGTCGCGTTGCCCGTCGGCGGCTCTCCGGAGTGGCGTCGCGCGGTGGAGTTGATCAGCGCCGCGGCCGCCGCTCCCAAGACCACGGTGCTCATCACCGGCGAGCCGGGCACGGGCAAGGAAGTGATGGCCTCGTTGCTCCATCGCATGAGCGCGCGACGTGACGCACCGATGGTGACCGCGAACGCCGCGTGCTTCACGCCGTCGTTGATGGAATCAGAGCTCTTCGGCCACGAAGCCGGAGCGTTCACGGGGGCGAAGGGCAAGCACCGCGGGTTGTTCGAGCAGGCTGATCACGGCGTGCTGTTCCTCGACGAAATCGGAGAGCTCGCGCTCGACCTGCAGGGAAAACTGCTGCGCATTCTCGAGGGGCATCCATTCCGGCGCGTCGGTGGCTCGACTCCGGTCGAGACCGACGTGCGGCTCGTCGCGGCGACCAATCGAGATTTGCCCGAGCTGGTGAAGAAGGGGCAGTTCCGCGCCGACCTCCTCGAGCGGCTGAAGGTGTTCGAGGTGCCGTTGCCTCCGCTGCGTTCGCGACGCCCCGACATCGAGCGCCTGGTGCATCACTTCATCGCGCGGCTCGGGCCCGAGATGGGCATCACGGCGCCGTCGGTCACCGCCGAAGCGCTGCAGATGCTGCGGGAGCACAGCTGGCCGGGCAACGTGCGCGAGCTGCGCAACGTCATCGAGCGCGCGCTGGTGCTCGCCGCCGGCCCCATCAACCCGCGTCACCTGCCGATCGAGCTCACCGAGTCGCGGGGTCTTCCGCACCCACCCTTGCAGGAGAGCGACGACGTCACGCTCGAAGAAGTGATTCGTCGCCACATCATCGCGGTCTTCAACGCGACCGACGGCAACGTCACGCGCACCGCAGACCGGCTCGGCATGTCTCGCCTGGCGTTGCGCAAGCGACTTCAGGCGTACGGGTTGCGACCGGTCGGATCGTGACCGGTTCGATCGTGACCGGTTGCGGTTGAGCCAGTCGCGAGCGCCGGTGGTTTCACGCACTTCTTGCGCGATCTCGGTGGAACGCCTCTTGCGATGAGCCCCTGCGAGTATGGCATCGCTGCAGGGACCGATTTGGATGGTGGACGACGAAGCCGAGCTGGTCGGCGCCACCGTCTCGATGCTGTCGAGAGAAGTAGGTGGAGAGCGCGTACGGGGCTCCACCGACCCACGCGAAGTCGCTTCGTGGATCGAGCGCGAACGCCCGGCCGTGTTGATCACCGACGTGCGCATGCCGCACGTGAACGGGCTCGAGCTCGTCACCAAGCTCCACCAGAAATGGGGAGCGGTGCCGGTGGTCGTCATCACCGCGTACCCGACGGCGCAGGTCGACTCCGATGCTCGCGCGGGACGGTTCGCGTACCTGCCCAAGCCGTTCACGTTTCAGGGCCTGCGCGAGGCGTTGATTCGCGTGTGCAAGCCGCCCGCGCCGTCGGCCTTCAGCGGCGCCATCGCGGTGAACATGTTGGGCGAAGTGGTGCAGCTCTACGGGCTCGCCAACCGCACCGGCACGCTGCGCATCGATTCGCCGCAGGGCCTCGGAGAGATCGACTTCGACAGCGGCCGGGTGGTCGACGCGCACGCGCCTGAGCTGCGCGGCGTCAACGCGTTCAACGCCATCCTCTCGTGGACCTCGGGGCACTTCGCGTGGGTGCCCGGCTCTCCGCTCGAGCACACCATTCATCTCGGGCTCTCCGAATTGCTGCTCGAGGCGTACCGTCTGCGCGACGAAGCAGAGACGGGCGTCGCGGCCAACACCGCGCTCGAAGACCTCGACGCGCAGTTCGCGGAGTTCGAGCAGGGCACTCCGCACGTCTCGAGCGAGAGCAACCACAACGTGCAGGACAACCTCGCGCGCTTGCGCCGGGCGGAAGGGTTTCTCTCGGCGGCGCTCTTCGACATCGAGCACGACACGTGTCTCGCGGCGGTCGACGGCGGCTTTTCCGAGAGCGTCGAGCGCGTGGCGCGCGGTCACGCCGACATCGTGAAGGCCAAGCGGCAGACCATCGCGCGGCTGCACCTCGACGACGATCTCGAGGACATCGTCATCGCGCTGTCTCGCGAGTACCACTTGATGAAGATGGTGCGGCGTCGCCCGCAGCTGTTCTTCTTCCTCACGCTCGATCGCTCGCGCGCGAACCTGGCGATGGCGCGCTACCTCCTGTCCGACGTCGAGAGGGACATCGTCGTATGAGCACGACGACTGGCCCCGACATCGCCTTGCGCGTGTTGTCCACGGTCGAAGAGCTCCCGCCCGACGCGACCGGCGCGCTCGTCTACGGACCGGCGGGTTCGATGTCGGGCGTGGTGCTCGTGGAGCACGGGCGCGTGTGCTGGGCGGCGGGCACCGGTCTGCGTCAGCGGCTCACCGACTTGCTGCGCGAAGCGTGTTCTCCCGCGATGACCGCGGTGGAGCTCGAAGCGTTCTTCCTCGAGTGCCGCACGCGCGGTCAGCCCATCGGAGAGGCGCTCGTCGCGCACGGGCGGTTGTCTCCCGCGAACCTGCGCGCGGCGTTGCTGCAGCACACCGCTGAATCACTCTCGCTTCCCGGCCCGTGGGCCGCGGTGCCGCACTTCGTTCCCCACAAAGCGCGCGGCTACGCGTCGGCGTTCACCTTTCGCCCGGTCGAGCTGCTCGCCTTCGCCAGCGCCGCGGCGCTCGGTGAAGAGGCCGCGAGCTCGGCGCTCGGCCAGCTGTTCGAGCTGGTGGGCACGCGACACTCGGCGCTGTTCGACAAGCCGGGTGAAGTGCTGCTCGCGTGTCAGCTCCCCGAAGAAGACGCGGCACCGACGGCGCTGCGTGAATTGCGCGCGGCGGGCGCCTGGGCGTCGGAGTCACTGGTCGACGCTGATCATCGCGGCGCGGCGCTCAAGTTCACGATGGACGGTCGCGGTGGCGTGTGGCTCGGCTGGCGCGAAGACGGACTGACGTACCTCGTGCGCTGCCGCGATCGTGACGACTTCTCGTTGATGGTGCGCACCTTGATGCGGCGCGGCCGTGACTCCGCCGTGCACAGCAGCGTGGCGTTCGTGCCTCCCTGATTTTTTTCGCAGTTCCTCGCAGTTCCCACTCACCAAGGAAGAAGGAAGAACATGGCCAGTCCCAAGGAAGCGCTCCCCAAGTTGATGGAAATCGACGGTTGTCTCGGTGCCTGCATCGTCGATTCGAACAGCGGCATGATGTTGGCGGCGGCGGGCGGCGGTACGTCGGTGAACCTCGAGGTCGCGGCGGCGGGCAACACCGAGGTGGTTCGCGCCAAGCGCAAGACGATGAAGGCGCTGAGCCTGAACGATCAGATCGAAGACATCCTGATCACACTCGGCAAGCAGTACCACCTCATCCGCCCGCTCTCGTCGAACGACTCGCTCTTCATCTACCTCGCGCTCGACAAGACCAAGTCGAACCTCGCGATGGCGCGGCACGCGTTGGCGAACATCGAGAAGGACCTCGCGATCTGACGCGGCGCTGAAACCCACTCACTCCCACGGACCAAGAACATGCCTACCGAAAAACAGATCGTTGAGACCTTCGACAAGATCGCCGCCGAGATTCCGGGCTTCATCGCCGCCTCGTTGGTCGATCTCGATTCCGGAATGACGCTCGGCCTCAAGTCGATGCGGCCCGATTTCGATCTCGCCGCCGCGAGCGCCTACAACTCCGAGATGGTGAAGCAGAAGCAGAAGATCATGCGTTCGCTGAACCTGAAGACCAACCTCGAAGACATGCTGATCACGCTCGGTGATCAGATCCACCTCATCAAGCTCATCGGCACCGGCACGTTCATCTATCTCGCCGCCGATCGCGCCAACTCGAACCTGGCGATCGTGCGCAGCGCGGTGAACAAGAACGCGGTGACGTTGGGCTGAATCGTGGCGAGCGTCGACGCCGAGACCGAGTCGGTGGTGGTGCGGATCGTCTACGACGGGCCGCCCACCGCCGGGAAAACCACGAGCCTCCAGGCGCTCGCGGATCGCTTTGGTCAGGGCAAGCTGGTGACGCCCGAGACCACCAGCGACGGGCGCACGCTGTTCTTCGATTGGTTGGAATACGTCGGCGGGCGCTTCGACGGCCGGCCGATTCGTTGCCAGTTGGTGAGCGTGCCCGGTCAGAAGGCGCTCTCGGCGCGAAGGCGCGCGTTGTTGGCGACGGCCGATGCCGTGGTCTTCGTGGGCGACTCGACGGCGAGCGGCGCGGCGGAAACGCAGGCGCACCTCGATGACTTGTTGAAGCTGCTCGCGACGCGCAGCGGGCCGCCGGTCGGCGTGGTGTTGCAGGCGAACAAGAGAGATTTGCCCGACGCGGTGCCGCTGTCCGCGTTTCGGGGGCAGCACGGGTTGGGCGTCATCGCGTCGATCGCGAGTCGCGGTGAAGGCATTCGCGAAGCATTCGTGTTCGCGGTCCGGCTGGCGCTCGACCGGGTGCGTGAGTTGGTGAGTGCAGGTGCCTTGGAGGTGCGTCGTGGATCACTGGATGCACCTGGCGAGCTGTTGTCCTCCCTCCGCTCGCTGGTGCAGGGTGAGGGTGCGGAGCCCGGGGTGGCGGTGGCGGCGGCGGGGGCTTCAACCCGGGCGGGTTCTGAGCCGCGCGTTCCCGACGCGACGATTCCCAGCGGGTGGATCTCGGCCTCCCATCAACGGGCGAATTCTGCTGCAGGAAGCGACGGCCAGCGGTGCACCTCGCGCCGAGCAACGCGCGCCCCGCGAGTGGGTCGCGACGTCGCCGACCGGTTGGCGCTTTCATTCTCCCGCCGGCGGAGCGTTCGGAGATCTCGAGAGCGCGCGCCAGGCGCTGATTCAATGGGCGCAGGTGCACGCGTCGTTGAGCGGGTGGACGAGCGCGCATCGCTGCGTGGCGCTGGCCGAGTCGGGCGATGGTTTTCGGCTGTGGCAGGTGGTGCGCGCCGAGCCCAGCGTGTGGACGCAGCTTGCCGATGGGCTGAATGCGAATGATCGTTCGCGTTTGGGCCCGTTGATTCGAGACGCGGCGCAGCTGTGCGCGCGGGCGGCGGAACACTGGGCGCGCGCTCCGTGGGAATTGCCGTGCACGCTCGAGACGGTGAGCTCGGCTGACGGCAGCTTCGTGAGCTTCGTACCGGAGACGCGGCACGTGCGGCCGGTGCAGACCACCGATCGACGATCGCGGTTGTGGCACCAGCTCGAGTCGTTGCTGCTCGATCGTCTCGGAGAAGAGGGCGGAACGTTCGCGCGGTTGATGCGCGCTAGTTGAGCAGCGGAGGCAGCGGTTTCTCGTCGTCCATCGCGTCCTGGTGCAGTCGCGAGAGCACGCGCGCCGCGACGTTCTTCAGCAACGCGTCGGGGTTCACGTCGGGGCGGTCGCTCTTCTGCGGCAACACCAGCTCGACGAAGTGTTCTTCGCCATCGCGGAAGTAGCGAACCGACATCGTGTCGCGCTGACCGCTCACGGCCTTCATGAACGCGGCCCAGTCATCGGTGAGCACTCCGTTCACTTCGAGCACCACGTCGCCGTAGCGAAGGCCGGCGAGATCAGACGGGCTTCCGGGGAGACAACCGAGCACGCACAGACCCTTCAACGCCGCCGCCAACTGCATCAGCTCTTCTTTCGACATGACTCATTGTCTTGCACCTGCCAGCCAGTGTGGATCCCCCCGGCCGGAGGTGAATCAACGCAAGGGGTTGAAGAGGCTGAGGTCGAACCGACACCGGCCGCGACCGACGAGATCGGCTGCGATCTCTCCCAGCACGCTGGCGAACTTGAAGCCGTGCCCCGAGAAGCCGCCGAGCACGATCACCGGAGAATCAGGCAGCGCGCCGACGAGGAAGTGCTCGTCGCGCGTCATCGAATACAGACACGTCTTCCGCTCGGTGGGCGGCGCGTCGAGTGACGGCAGATGCGCGCGCAGGTACTCGCGCACCGGGTCGCTGTCGGCGTCGCTCGTCGCGCGATTCACTGCGTCGGCCGTCGTGACCTGCCCGTCCTTGTGCTGACAGACCTTCGGCCCTCGCGCTCCGTACGCCGGCAGCCCGTAGAAGCTGCGGCCGTCGTCGAGCAGGTGAATGAAGCACGGCAAGTCGTTGCTGCTCGGCACGCGCGGAAACCAGCACTGCACCTGGCGGCGCACGGTGAGCTTATTTGCCAATTCTGGAAACCATTTCTGCGACTGCAGCCACGCGCCCGCGGCGACGACCAGCTTCCTCGCGCGCACGCCGTTCACCACCACCGAGTCGCGCTCCACCACCAGCTCTTCGACGCGTTCCTCGCGCAGCTTCGCGCCATTCGCCTTCGCGACCTTCACGTGCGCTCGCGTGCAGTCTTCGACCGCGAGCAGGCCGGCGTCGCTCTCGAACACGCCGACGTCGCCAGCCGCGGGCTGGAAGACGGGGAATCGCTCGCGCAACGCCACCGCGTCGAGCACCTCGTGAGGCAGCGAGTGTTGACGAGCGCTCTCGATGACGCCGCGAATGAACGCGTGCTCACGCGGGCCGAGGTTGAGACAACCGACGAGGTGCAGCAGCGAAGCGCCGCTCTCGCGCTCGAGCTCGCGCCACAGCTCGTACGCACGCACGAGCAGCGGCACGTACGCCGAGCCTTCTCCATACGCTTTGCGGATGACGCGCGTGCCGCCGTGCGACGAGCCACGATCGTGCGCGACGCCGTGCTGCTCGAAGCCGACGACCTGCGCGCCGCGCTTCGCGAGGTGCATCAGCGCCGAAGCACCGACGCCACCCACTCCGAGAACGACTGCGTCCACGCTCGAGCTCATCGCCCGAGCTGTAGCAGCGTCACTTCTTGATGTGCACGCGCGCGAGCACGGGCTTGTGGTCGCTCGAGCCGTTCTTCAGCGTGTGCAGGTTGTCGAACTTCACGTCACGCGAGGTGAGGAAGCCGTCGAACGAATCGCCGATGCCGTGCCAGCGCAGGCCGGTCATGCGCGCCAGGGCGCGGTGGTTGTGCACGTTGGAGTCCATGCCGATGATGATCGACCCCTTGGTGTTCTTCACGAACGCAGTCAGCGCGCGATCGAACTCGGGCCACAGCCGCTTGAAGCGCGGAGGCGGACGGTGCACCGACACCATGCGCACGTTCTTCCCGTCGATCTTCATGTCGGTGAAGTTGATGTAGCGCGAGAGCATCTTCGCGCCGTGCGGCGTGACGCCCAGCTCGTAGCCGCGCTTGCCCGCCTGAATGCGGTCGCTCTTCTTCCAGACGATCGAGCTGCCGGCCTTCGCCTCGTCCTTGAAGTTCTGATGCACGCCGAACTTCTTCTCGTCCTTGAAGCGGTCCATCGCGCGGAGGTGCGCGAACTTGGTCTCCTGGCCGAGCATCACGTCGGCCTTCACCCAGCTGAAGTTCGACTTCTTCGGAGTGGCCCAGTCGTCGTTGATGGTCGCGACCGTGAAAGTGCCGTCGTTCTGGTGCTTGGGCGGGTGCTTCTTGATGCCGCCAGGCAGCTGCATCGGAGGACAGCGCGGAATGGGAGGCTTCGGAGCAGCGATTCGCATGCGTGATTGTCGCGACGCGTCTCGATTCCCATATCGCGTGAAATGTCAGCGCCGCTGCCAATTTCGGCCGAATTTCGGCCCGACTTATTTGCCGTTGGCGGGCAGCAATTCGAAGTCGACTTCCACCGTGGTGAGCGAGCTGAGCGCGCCGGTGGCGGCCTCTCCGACGCTGACGCCGCCGCCGGTGGAATACGTCTCCATCGAGCGAGACGGCGCGTGCGCGGTGGTCACCTTCAACGCGCGACCGACGCGTGCGCCGACGGTGACGGCCATCGACTCGGCGCGCTTGCGCGCGTTCTCCATGGCGCGCACGGCCAGTGAGTCTTCTTGCGCCTTGAGGGCGTCGCTCGCGAAGTCGATGCGGTTCACCAGCGCCTTCGCCTTCGCGAGGTCGATGAGCAGCGAGTCGAGCTTCGGCGGCGAGCGCAGGCAGAGCACGAGGTCCTTGCGCACGATGAAGTAGGTGGCGCGTACGCGGTTGGTGCTCGGCTCGTAGTCGTTGCGCGTGCTGACGTTGACCGCCGAGAGCTGCACGTCGGTCGGCGAGATGCCCTGCGCGCGCGTGGCGGCCATCACCGCGCTGAGCTCGGTCGCGTTCGCCTTCATGGCGTTCTCGACGCTCGAGTCTTCGGTCTGCACGGTGAGGTACACGTCGACCTTGTCCGGAGCGGCAGCCGCGCGGCCGACGCCGGTGACGTGAATCGTAGGAAGTTGTTCGAGCAGCGAGACGGGCTCGGCGGTCAGGACCAGCGCGACGATCAGAGCGTTCATGGCTGCGACCATAGTCGCGTGGTCGACGCCCAATGGGTCATCGACTTCTCGGCTTGCTGCGCGCACGAGTGGAAAGCATTGTGCGCGTATGGATTTCCGGAAGTCTGCCGTCGTCGCGCTCGCGCTCGTCTCCTGTTCTCCCGCCAACACGCTGCAGCTCGACACGCTGGGCACTGACTCCGACCCGGCGACGCTGCCGCGCTACACACCGCGCTGGGCGTTCGAGCCGTGGATCAGCAAGGACATCAGCACCGGCCCCGACTCGTACGACTTCGTCGACGGCTTCCACTCGCGCGACATTCCGGTCGGAGTGCTCGTGCTCGATAGCCCGTGGGAGACCAACTACAACACCTTCGTCCCCAACCCGACGCGCTACCCCGAGTTCCCGAAGATGGTGAACGACATGCGCGACCGTGGCGTGCGCATCGTGTTGTGGACCACGCAGATGGTGAACCAGACGTCGTTCGACGCGGAGGTCGGTGGCGATCGCTACGACGGCGCGGCTCCCAACTACGCGCCGGGCAAGCGCGCGGGTTACTTCGTCAACGATGCGAAGTTGGAGACGTGGTGGAAGGGCCAGGGCTCGGGCGTCGACTTCTTCAACCCCGACGCCGTGAAGTGGTGGCGCGCGCAGCAAGACGATCTGCTGAAGATGGGCGTTGCCGGTTGGAAGCTCGACTTCGGCGAGTCGTACATCACGACCGTGCCCATCAAGACCGCGGCGGGCATGAAGTCGCTGCAGGAATATTCGGAGCAGTACTACCGCGACTTCCTCACGCACGGCCTGAAGCGCCGCGGCCGCGAAGAATTCCTCACCATGGTGCGGCCGTACGACAAGTCGTACGTGTTCGAAGGCCGGTTCTTCGCGCGCCCGGAGCACGCGCCGGTGGCGTGGGTCGGTGACAATCGCCGCGACTGGATCGGTCTCGAAGACGCGCTCGATCACATGTTCCGCTCGGCGCGCGCCGGCTACGTGGTGCTCGGCAGCGACGTCGGCGGCTACCTGAACTTCGACGACGTGAACATGTCGATTCAGGTGCCGTTCTCGCAGGCCAACTTCGTGCGCTGGGTCGCGGTCGGAGCGATGTGCCCGTTCATGCAGCTCCACGGCCGCGGCAATCTCACGCCGTGGACCGTCACGCCGAACACCGACGAGACGGTGAGCACCTACCGCTACTGGGCGAAGCTCCACCGCGCGCTGGTGCCCTTCAACTATTCGCTCGCGCTCGAGGCGTATGCGGGCGCTCCCGTGCCGATGCAGCCCATCGGTGAGCTCGCCGACTGGACGCACGACTACCGCTACGTGCTCGGAGACACGTTCCTCGTCGCGCCGATTCTCGACGACACCGGCATTCGCGACGTGCAGCTGCCCGCGGGCGCGCGGTGGATCGATTGGTGGAGCAACGCGGTGACCGACGGAGGCACGTTGATCAGCAACTACGACTCCAGCGATCGCTCACGCATTCCGCTGTTCGTCAAAGAGGGCTCGGTGATTCCCGCCGAAGTCGTCGATGACGGCAACGCGCTGGGCACCACGGCTTCGGCTGGCAAGCTCACCGTGCTCGCGTGGCCGGGGCTGACGAAGAAGACGTTCACCCTGCACGAAGACAAAGACGCGGCGACGGTCGAGCTGAGCGCGGTGCGCGACGCGACGAGCACCACCGTGACGGTCTCGAAGAACAGCAGCGGAGTCATCGCGCGCATCTGGGTCGAGTCGCGCGTCGTCACCGCGGCTTCAGGCCTCACGCAAGTCAGCTCGCGCGCCGCGTTCGATGCGGCGAGCGAGGCGTGGTTCATCGATGGGCCGTTCGTCTGGGTCCGCTCCGCGAGCGCGACGAGCTTCACGCTCACGCACTGAAGATCGTTCCGGCGAAGCGCGCCGGCGGGTTGCGCTCGGTCTTCGCCACGAACGCCACGAAGTCGTTCTCGCACTTCGCGAGCGACACGCCGAACTGCTTCTTGAAGGCCGCGGCGAAGTCCTGCCCTTCACCGGCGCGTTCCACCGCGTTGCCCAGCTTCGTGAGCGCGCCCTTCTTCACGTGCGCCTCGAGCCACTCGACGAAGAGCGCTCCGGTGATTTCTCCGACGTACGACGCGTTGGGATTTCCCGACGGGTGCGAGTCGCGAAACTGCTGCATCACCCAGCGCGCGTCGCTCGCCGAGAGGTACGAGAGATCGCGCCGCACCTGCGCGTTGCGCGCGCGCTCGTTTCCGTAGCGAAGGCCGACGACGTACGCCTTGCCTTCCTTCAGGTAGAGCGGGATTTCGGGCTCGCTGCGACCGGCCATGCGCCAGTCCTCGACGTGCACCAGCTCGTGCGCGAGCACCTCCGAATCACGCGCGCTCGAGGCTCGAAGCGATGCACGCCGCAGAAAGATGTCGTCCGGGCCCGTGGTCATGCCTGGCACCTCGTTGGCCGGCGCGCCGGTCAAACCAGACATGCAGCGATCCGACAGCAGCGTGACGTTGAGCTTCTCCTTCCACTTCGCGTCGTCGTCCCAGTGCTGCAGCGAATCGCCGTACGCCGCCGCGCGCGTCACGCGACTCTCGAGCGTGCGTGCTTCGTTCGCGCTGAGCGGCGTCTCGGCGAACACCGTGATGCGCGGCGTATCGAGCACCTCGCGCACCGCGCAGTCGTTCGAGTCAGTCGCGTCGTCGTCGAAACCAAAGTCAGAAAGAGAAGTGAGTGCCTCGATGCGAGTCGTCATGTGCGTTGCCCCCGTGAGCGTGAGTGCTCGACGAGCGCGACGTCGCAAGGCGAAGACCAGCGCTGATCAACGAGCTCCGCTGATCAACGCAGCGACTTCGCGACGCTTCTTTTCGGTCGAGAAGGGCGTGGAGCGTCCATGGGCGTCCTCTGGGGCGGACTGACCTGTAGTCATACGGTCACCCACTCGCACACGACTGAAATTCAGTCGCATGACTGAAATTGAATCAATGCAACTGCTTGGAATAGCTAGTGTTGTAAGTGATCATCTCAATTTCTCGTCCAGTTGGGTGGTTAGCGTTGCTCAGGAAGATCAACGAGTTGGAACTGGCGCGCCGTATGCTTTTCGGCCGCGCGCCATGAAGCTCAACGCGACGCTGATCTCCCTGACGACGCTTTTCCTCACCGCCTGCGGTCCCGACACGGCGGTGCTCTCGGGTTCAGAAGGTGACGAGTTCGACACGGCGGAGGGCCGCATCGTCGGCGGCGTCGACTCCGACATCTCCATCACGCCGTGGCAGGTCGCGATCATGGACCAGTCGTGGTTCCAGTACTGCGGCGGCAGCATCATCAGCGAGTCGTGGGTGCTGACCGCGGCGCACTGCGAAGTGGCGGTGGGCGACAAGATCGGCGCGGGCCACTCGAAGCTCACGACGATGCGTACCAACGGTCAGATTCGCACCGTGGTGCAGGCCATCACCTTCCCGAACTACGTGACCAGTGAGCAGGGCAAGGACGTGATGCTGGTGAAAGTGAACGCTCCGTTCGACTTGAGCGGTGCGAACGCGAAGGCCGTGACGCTCGCGAGCGAAGCTGACGCATCGTTCTTCGCGGCTGGTGCGGTCGCGACGGTGAGCGGCTGGGGCACGCTGCGTTCGAACGGCTCGTCGCCCAACCAGCTGCAGCGCGTCGACCTCGACATCTCGACGGCCGCGGCGGTGCGCGCGTCGTACGGCACGCTGACGGCTGATCAGATCGGCGCGTATCGCTCGGGCAAGGACAGCTGCCAGGGCGACAGCGGCGGGCCGCTCACGGTGAAGAAGAACGGCACTGCGATTCTGGTCGGCGTCGTCAGCTGGGGCGAAGGCTGCGCGGAGCCGAACACGCCGGGCATGTACTCGCGCGTCGCGTCGTTCACCTCGTGGATTCAGGGGAAGATCGGCACGTCGTCGCAGCCGCCGGTCGATCCTCCGGCGCCGAGCGGCACGGTGACGCTGCTCTCGCAGAATGATCTGCACGCGTCGAAGGGCACCACGCTGCGCTCGACGTTCACCGTCGCTCCGAACACGCAGAGCATCACGGTGGTGTTGAGCGGCGGCACCGGCGACGCCGACCTGTACGTGAAGTTCGGCTCGCAGACCGCGACCAACTCGTACAACTGCCGCCCCTACAAGGACGGCAACGACGAGACCTGCACGTTCACCAACCCGCAGGCCGGCACGTGGCACATCGGCGTGCGCGCGTACGCCGCGTTCAGCGGAGCGTCGCTGGTCGTCACCAACCCCTGAGCTGATCAGTGGCAGACTGCCGCTCGCATGCGCGAGGGGATGGTCGACGACGTTCGGGTGCGGTCAGAGGGCGGGGTCGAGCGGCTCGAAGAAGCCGCGTCGCGTTTTCGTCGGGCGACGATGAAGTGCGACGCCGGCTTTCCCGACGCGATGCCGCAGCTCACGAGTGAAGAGAGCGAAGCGCTCGCGAACGTCGGGCGGCTCGAACCGCGTCACGAATCGGTCCTCGCACTGCAGGAGGCACGGCAGGCGTTCGAGCGCTCGGTCGAAAATTGGAACGCGCGTTTCGGTTTGAAGCTCACGCGCGAGCAACTCCCGGTGCGTCACGCGGGGCAGGTGTGGTTCACCGAGGAAATACCCGTCAGCCGTCAGTTTCTCATCAGCGCGCTGGTGGGCTCGCTCGGCGGTCTGGCAGCGGGACTGCAGTTCCACTGGGCCGCCGCAGGAGTCTTCGCGCCGATCGCCCTGCTGACGTTCATGCTCCAGCGAAGACGAAGCGTTCAACATCGATGCGTCCTCACTGCGCGCGAGTTGATCGTCGGTGAACGAACGGTCGCACTCGCCGACGTGCGCGAGGTTCGCTCGTTGCCCGACGGTCGGATCCTCGTGCAGCACGAGGGCGGAACTCTGGGCATCTCAGCGGGAGAAGATTCCGCGCTGCTGTTGAAGAAGCTCGAAGACGTGTTGCGCGAGCGCGCGGCTCAGTGAGCTTCGCCGCGCTCGCCGGCTTCGATCTTCAGCGCGAGCGCGTTGCCCTTCGGAGGCAGCGGGCACGTCGCGAACTTCGTGTACGCGCACGGCGGTGAGTACGCGCGGTTGAAGTCGACGGTGACCGAGCCGTCAGCGGAGGGCGCTGAGGTGTGGAGGAACCGGCCCGCGGGGTACGTGCCGTGACCTGACGTCTCGTCTTTGAACACCAGGAAGAAGCCGGGCTCGTCGTCAGCGATGGCGATGAGTCTCCAGGTCTTGCCGTCGACGTCGAATCGAACGCTGCCCGGCGACTTCTGCGGAGCGGTTTGATTGAGCACGTTGGTGATCTCGATCGTCGCGTCGGGAGCCGCGGGCTCGAACGTGCCGCTGAGCTTCCACTTCGTCGCCGCGGGGTACCAACTGAGGCCCGCGAACTTCTTGAGCGCAGGCGCCTCGAGATCTTTCACGCGCAGAAAATGAAGCGCGCCGCGCGTGATGACGTGCATTCGCAAAGAGCCGTGCTCGAAGATCGTCGGCTCGCCCTTCGAGTCGTCAGAGATCGCGGCTCCATTCCAGGTGAGCGCGGAGCCGGTGACATTCAACGTGCCGAGCACTCCGTCATAGCCGGGGATCACGATCGCGTTGTCGCCCTCGCTCAGCTGCATGCGCGCGACGAGCGTGACCCACTCGGCAGAAATCTCCTTCGTGCGCTCGGCGTGAAACGCGTCGAGCTCCTTCTCGTACGCCGAAGTGCAGGAAGTCAGGGCGATCAGGAGGAACGCGAGGCGCACGGGCTGAGTATCGACCGCGGGTCGGAAATGACCAGTGATCCGTTTGAACCGGTGCCGACAACAGGGTCGCATGATGAAGACGCGCGTCGCTTCGCTCGCAGTCGTCGTGTTCCTGTTCAGCTGTGGTGGCGTCGAGGGCACTGACGGTGGCACTGGAGGCGGAGGCGGCACCGCCACGGGCGGAGGCACCGGTGGTGGAACGAGCAGCTTCGACGGCGGGCTCTCGACTGACGCTGGCGTGGCCTGCTCGACGCTCGGCACGCAGCAATCGCGCGTCGCTTGCGCGGCGAACGCGGTGCTCGATTCGTTGAGCTCGACTCAGCTCGGCACGGTGAGCTTCCCGCTCAGCGACTACGTCACGCGGTCGAAGTGGAACAATCTTCCAGTTGGCGCTCGCCCGCGCGGTGGTGCGCAGCTCAGCGCGCTGAGTTCGACCTCACAGGCCGCGGTGAACGACCTGCTCACCATCTCGCTGAGCAGCACGGGGCAGCAGACCGCTTTTGGAATTCTCGCGGCCGACGAGTACCTCGCGGCGAACGGCGGCGGCTCGCAGTACGGCTCGAGCACGTACAGCATCGCGATCTTCGGCACGCCGACCGACACCGGAGATTTCGAGGTGATGTTTGGCGGCCACCACATGGCGTTCAACATGAACTTCGCGGGCGGCGCGTTCTACCCGGTGCCGCAGCATCTCGGCGCCGAGCCCAAGGCGGCCTTCACGCTGAATGGGAACACGTGGTCGCCGATGGCTCCGAAGGGCGACGCGATGTTCGCGGTGTATGCGGCGCTCGATTCGACGCAGCAGTCGTCGTCGTACTTGAGCGGGCAGACGTTCTCGGACGTCGTGGTCACTCCGGATCTCGACTACGGCAAGGGCGACGCGCGCACCACGTCGTCGGCGTACCCGGCGGGGAGCAATCGCAAGGGCGTGCTCGTGTCGTCGATGACCAGCGCGCAACAGGCGCTCGTGGTCGCGGCGATCGAGCAGTGGGCTCGGCAGTATCCGCCCGAGGTCGCTGACGGGTTGATGAGTGCGTATTCGTCGAGCGCTGCGTTCGCCGACACGTACTTCGCGTGGGGCGGCAGTTCGGCGGGCCCGGACAAAGACGTGAACGGGTCGTATCTGCGCATCGATGGTCCGCGTTGCTGGATCGAGCTGTCCGTGCAGGGCGGCGTCGTGATTCGCAACGTGTCGCACTACCACTCGGTGTTTCACGACAAGCAGTACGACTACGGCGGTGAGTTCTGAGTCGCGCGCTGGTCGTGTGCTGCGCGTTGTTCGCGAGCGCTGCGTACGCGCACGACGTGATGGGCACGCTCATCACCGTCGAGTTCGGGCGAGAGACGTCGCAGTTGGAGCTCGAAATCCCGTTCGATGAATTGCGGTTGGCGTTCGGGTTGAAGTCGTCGCCTGGAGTGGTCGAGCCGCCCGCGAGCGAGTCCGAGTTGATCGCCTACGTTCGCGCGCACCTGCAGGTGAAGACGAGCTCGCGTTTGGCGCTCGAGATCGCGCCGCAGCCGACGCTGGTGCACGACGACCGAAACTGGGCGCGGTTTCGCATCGAGGTGCCGGCGAGTGACTTCACCATTCAGAGCGATCTCGTCACGCATCAGGTCGTCTCGCACCGCATCTACGTCTTCGTTCGCGAGGAAGGCGCGGCGCCGAAGTTGATCGACACGCTCCACTACCAGCGGCACGTCACGCACGTGGCGGGAACTCCGAGACGATCTGCCATTCCGAAAGACGCGTACCTTTTCGCTTCGTTGTTCGTCGCCGTGGCGCTCGCGTGGCGGTTTGCTCCGCGTGGTACATCGGCGGTGTGAAACGCATCGCGACTCTCGTCTTCGTGGTGGCGTTCTCGAGCTGCGCGACGTCGCGGGCTGATGATGGAACGTGCTGCTGCCGCAATACCTGTGCGAGTCCGAACGGTCTGGCGGACGTGTGCGTCGTGGCGCACTACCGAGACGCGCGCGAGTCGTGTGTCGGCTCGGGTTCACAGCACTCCTGCGTGAACGACTCGAACTGCAAGCCGTAAGCTGGAGCTGCCATGCCGATTGGGCACACCGAGCAACCGACGGGCTTGTTGGACCGGAGCTATCGAGTTCTCACGCGCGCTTTCTCCCGCCTGCCGAACTCGCGCGATCGAGTTCCAGCAGCGGGTGAGCTCGAGAAGTTCAAGCTCGCGCAACGCACGGCGTACGAGTGCGTGACCGCCGTTGCTGCGCAGCTGCGAGAAGGCATCACCGAGCGTGAGACGGCGACGCTGCTCGCTGAGCATCTGCGCGCGCGCGGCATCACGCGTTACCTGCACACACCGTTCGCCTGGTTCGGAGAGCACGCCGCCTTCGACGGCTACGCGCGCTACGCCGACTACCACGCGAGTGATCGTGCACTGCGCGGCAATGAAGCCGTGGTGCTCGATGTGTCACCGATGGTCGACGGCTACATCGGAGACGTCGGCTACGCGTGCTCGCTGCAGCCGAACGAAGAACTCACGCGCGCGAAGAAATTCCTGCAGCAGCTGCGCGCGACGATTCCGCTGTTGTTCATGAGTGAGCGCGGCACTGGCGAAATCTGGGCGGAAGTCGATCGCCTCGTGCGTGACGCAGGGTTCATCAACGTGCACGCGCGATATCCGCTGAGCGTGCTCGGTCACCGCGTCTTTCGCGTGAAGCCGCGAGCGGGCGAGCCCTTGCGGTTGCTCCGCTCGACGTATCTCGGCTGGTTCAGCGTCGAAGCGAATCTCGGCTTCCTGCGGGGCGGTGTCCTCAATCAGACGCTCGGTCCAGAACACCGCGGAGCGAAGCTCGGCCTCTGGGCGATCGAACCGCACATCGGCTGGCCCGGCGGCGGCGCGAAGTTCGAAGAACTGCTCGTGGTCCAAGAGAACCGCGCGTGGTGGCTCGATGACGACGTGCCACATCAAGCCGCGAGCTACGCGAGATGAAGCTTCAAGGTGCGTTGAGTTTTCGTCGCGGCCAGAAGAGCGCGATGCCGCCAGCGGTGAAGCCGAGGAACACGCCGCCGAAGAACAACGGAATCGTGTGCGGCGGCTCGCTCTTGTAGCCGCACCACTCGCGGCCGCCGACGAGGTAGCAGGGCGCTCCGACCGCGGTGATGCCGAGCACGAAGGCGATGATCGGCAACGCGATGAGCTTCAGCGCGAGCTTCAACTAACTGCCGCGGTACGTCGAGAAGCCCCACGGGTTGAGCAGCAACGGCACGTGGTAGTGCGCGGCGCCGTCGACGATCTCGAACACCACTTCCACGTACGGGTAGAAGCCCTTCGTCCCCGTCGCTTTGAAGTACGCGCCGGTCTCGAACCGAATCCGATACGTGCCGGGCTCGACCGGCCCCGGCGGAGTGAGCGTTTTCAACCGCCCGTCTTCATCGGTCGCGCCCGCACCGATGTCGCGCCATGGGCCGTCAGCGCCCATCTTCTGCAGCGAGATGGCCACGCCGCGCGCCGGTTTGCCGAGTGTGGTGTCGAGAATGTGCGTGGTGATCATGCGTTCTCCGAGAGCCACTTGTTCAGACGGATCCAGGTGATCTTCGCCTGCTCCTCAGCGGCGGTGCGCACTTCGCTCGCCTTGTCGTTCGCGAGTCGCGCCTCGAGCAGCGACAACATCTCGTCCGCCGATTTGCCCGTCGCGCAAACGATGAAGATGAAGCCGTGCTTGTCGAAGTAGGCGTCGTTCTGTTTCTGCAACCGCTCGAGCGTGGTGTCGGCGGCCTTCGCAGCGCCCGCCTGTTCCTGCTGCGACCACTTGCTGTCTGACTTGCCGCCGATGCGCGGGTGCGCGGCGAACGCTTCGAGGTAGTCGACCTCGTGCAGCTTCCACCACTCCCGCTCGGCGACGCGGTGGAGCGCCGCTGCGTTCTCGAACGGCTTCGCAGCCGTCATCGCCGTCGCCCACTTCCGCGAGCCGCACACCTTGAGGAAGTCGGCTTCGCTCAACTTGTCGAGTGACGCGGGCCGCGTCTCGTTCAGCTCGCCCCACACGCGCAGTCGCGCCACGCCACCGTCGGGGAACACCGAGAGCTTTACGTGCGTCACCGGCCCCGCACGCCGCAGCTGCTCGTCGAAGAAGTGACGCGTGTGCGGCTGCAGCGGGCTTTCGACGAGCAGCCGCCAACCGGTGAGCGCCTCGGGCTTCGCGTCACGCGGAGCGACGCACGCTTCGATCACACACCGTCCCGGCGCGTTGCCCTTGAAGTGCGTGGTGTCGACCTCGATGCGCTGAATCGTGCCGCTCGCGGCGAGACGCACCAGCGACCAATCGTTGCCCGGACCGCGCCGGCGTTTCGTTTCCCAGCCGTCGCCCATGTTCACCGCGCGATCGGGCTTGATGAGGTTGTGTCGCGAGCCGAAGAACATGTCGGAGCACGACAGCACGTACGCGCCGTTCTCGAGCGCGGCGAGATCGACCAGGCCGCCGAACGCGCGCAGCTTTCCCCAATCGGGAACGACCTCGCCGTGCACGCGCAGTCGCGCCACGCCGCCGTCGGGGAAGATGTTGAGCCGCACGTGCGTGAAGCGGCGCGCGTCGTCGATGGCGAAGTAGTTCTTCGAGTCGCCGTTCAATTTCGATTTCGGCAACAGCTCGAACCACTCCGCCTTCTGCGCTTCGGCGATGTCGAGCGGGCCCTTGAGTGAAGCCGCTTCAATCGAACACTCCGCGGGGAAATTGCCGCGGAACCACTTGGTGTCGACCACGAAGCCCTTGATGACTCCGGGCAGGCCAAGACGAACGACGCACCAGTCGTAACCGGCTTCGCGGCGGCGGCGAGATTCCCAGCCGTCCATCCACTTGCCTTTGTGGGTGTACGCGCCGGGGTGCGAGTCGTCGCGCCACTCGGCTTCGTGCGGCAGGAGGAGATTCTCCTTCTCGGCGAAGAAGTCGTCGTTGGTCGAGAGCGTGGCGCCACCGACTCCGCGCGCGGCGAGATCGGGGAAGTCGACGAAGGCGGGTGCGTTGGGATCTTTCGGCGCGCTGCTCACAGGAATTGTCCCTTCAGTTCGCGGGCGTGTTCGCCCTGATGGAAGACGCGCGTGCCGCGCACGTACGTCGAGGTCACGACGCCGAAGAGTTCTCCATCGGCGTACGGAGTCACTTTGTGTTTGTGCTGAATCTTCTGCACGTCGACTTTGAATTGCGCATCGGGCTCGAAGACCACGAGGTCGGCGTCGAAGCCCGCGGCGAGCTTGCCTTTGCGGTGCTCGAGACCGGCGAGCTTCGCGGTGGCCTCACACATCCACTTCACGAGGCGCTCGAGCGAGTGACCGCGTTTGCGTGCGCCGCTCCAGGTGACGGGCAGGCCGAGCTGCAGGCCGCTGATGCCGCCCCACGCCTGCATGAAGTCGCCGAGCTCGGGCTTCTTGAGCGCAGGAGTGCAGGGTGAGTGGTCGCTCGCGACGAGCTCGAGCACACCTTCGTCAAGCGCCGCCCACAGCTGCTCG
Organism: Archangium sp.; assembly: GCA_047600485.1. Lineage (GTDB taxonomy): Bacteria > Myxococcota > Myxococcia > Myxococcales > Myxococcaceae > Archangium_A. The sequence goes on along the minus strand of JASGKS010000001.1, from coordinate 5,441,122 downwards.
CGGTTGTTCTTCTCGCGAATCGGCGGAGCGCATTTCCACGCCGTCGCGCCATCGAGAATCTCTTCGGCCGCGAAGTGCAGGTAGTGCGGACAGGTCTCGGCGGTGAAGGGCAGCCCTTCGGCCTTCGCGGTGCGAATCAGCTGCAGCGCGTTCGCGGCGGAGTGGTGAACGATGTGCGTGCGCGCGCGCGTCTCGCGACACAGGCCGGCGGCGATGCGAATGGCCTGCGCTTCCGATTCCTGCGGGCGGCTTGCGAGGTAGGTGAAGTACGCGCGCGGGTCGGCTTTGCGCAGCTCGAGCTCTTTGGTCGCGGCGTCGATGGGCCCTTCGACTTCGGCGTGCACCAGCAGCGGGCGCTTCACGCGCGCGAGCTCGAGCATCGCGGGGCGCATGTGCTCTTCGGTGACTCCGGGAAACTCGTCGACGCCCGAGAAGCACATGAAGCACTTGAAGCCGCGCGCGCCTTCTTCGGCCATGCCGGCGAGCTCGGAGACGTTGCCGGGCACGACTCCGCCCCAGAAGCCGACGTCGATGAGGCACTGGCCGGTGGCTTCCTTCTTCTTGAGTCGCAGGCCCGCGAGCGTGGTGGTGGGCGGAATCGAATTGAGCGGCATGTCGACCAGCGCGCTCACGCCTCCCGCTGCTGCAGCGCGCGTCGCCGTCGAGAAACCTTCCCACTCGGTGCGGCCCGGCTCGTTGACGTGCACGTGCGTGTCGACGACCGCGGGCATCAGCACCGATTCGCCGACGTCGATGCGCTCTTCCGTCGAGGGCCACGCGTCGTAGTCAGCGACCGCTTCGATCTTCTCTCCGCGAACGTGCACCGTCGCCGCGCGCACCCCTTCGGGAGTCACCACTCGCCTGCTGCGAAAGACTGGCATTGCCCCAAACACTACTGTTTTCAGGTTCTCCCGAGCGCTTCTTGAATGCGCAGGCGCGCGGCGGCATTCGCAGGAGCGAGGGTCGCGAGTGAGGCGGCGACCAGCGCGAGAACGACCCAGCCGATGATGGCCGCCGGTGAGAGCACCAGTGGGAGCGGCGCGACGAAGCCCATCATTCCGACGATTCGATCGAGCACCGACGTGATGCCGATCGACACCACGAACGCGGTCACCGTGCTCAGCGTCGTCGTCACCAGCGCTTCGGTGAGCAGCATTCGTCGAATCGCTGCCGGAGTTGCACCGAGCGTCTTGAGAACGCCCAGCTCTCTCGTGCGCTCGATCACGGTGACGCTCATCGAAGACACCAGCCCGAGCACTCCGACGATGGCGAACACCACCGCCATCGCAAGCAGCAGCTGCACCAACACGAGGACGTGGTCTCCCATCGCCGTGCGCAGCTCGGCCAGTGGCTGAATCGAGTCGACCGGCGCGCGCGCGTCGATGAGCACGCGCTCCAACTGCGCGATGATTTGCTGCCGTGCGCTCGGAGTCTCCGCGTCAGTCAGCACGCGGAAGACGCGCGCTCCGGCCCCGAGTTCTCGCTCGAAGCTCGCTGCGTCGACGTACGCGACGCCCGCGGCGCCGATCTCCTCGACCACGCCGACCAGTGTCCACCGCGTGCGGCGACCTTCTGCGCTGAGCTCGATCTCGTCGCCGAGCTTTACGCCTGGCCGCATCGCCGCCGCCGAGTGATTCAGCACCACGCCACGCGCGTCGTCTGCGTTGAGCCAACGGCCCTCGCGGAGCGGGAAGTTGATGAACGTGGTGCCGCGCGGCAGCCCCATCATCACCAGCGTGCCGTGACCACGGTCGGGGTAGGTGCGCACCACGTCGGCCTGGCCGGGCCGCGAGAACGCCGCGGGCGCGTACGGCCACGCTTCGACTTCGCGTACTCCAGGCACGGCGCGCAGTTCGCTCGCACGAGCTGCATCGATGGGCTTCGCGAGCAGCACCTCGACGTCGTACCGGCGCGTCTCGAAGACCTTCGCCACGTTCGCTTCCCACCCGCGCTTCACCTGAATCGCGCTGATGGCCATCGCCCCGCCGGCCGTGAGCAACGTCAGCGTGAGCGCCAGTCGCGCGGGGCGCCTCAGCAGATTTCGAATCGACGGAGGCAGCACGAGGCTCCAACGCCGCGTCAGCTCGGTGCTCACGCCGTGATCGTCGAGCGCCGCGCGCACCGTGCGCCGGCTCGCGCTCGAGATGGGGAGCGCCGCGGCCACGAGCGGAGTCAGCACACCCGCCACGAACATCACCGCGAAGACCCACGCCGGAATCGCGCGGCTCGCGAGCTCGAGGTTGAGCAGCCGCGACACGGCGACGATCAAACTCTGCGCGAGCACGACCGCGAGCGGTGAGGCCAGCACCACCGCGAGCAGACCGATGGCGCCGATCAACACCACGTAGAGTCGCGTCACGTCGCCTGCGCTCGCTCCGAGCGTCTTGAGCAACGCAATCTCGCGCACCTGCCGCGCGAGCAGCGCCGACAGTGAGTTCGCCACCAGCACGCTCGACAACACGAGCGCCAGCACCGTGAAGAGCATCAGCATCGTCATCACCGTGCGCATCTGCCGCTCGTGCGGGTGCGCGCGCGGAGGCGGAATGCGCAGCTCTTCGACGAACTGCCCCTCGGCGGTGAGTGAGGCGGCGAGCGCCTGTGCGTCGGTCTCGATCTCCGCCAGTGAGGCTTCGGCGCCGAGCTCCACGCGCAGCTCGGTGAGACGGGGCTCGGCGCCGAGCAGCGCGGCGGTCTCTCGCGTCACGTAGCCGTAGACCGAACGTTCCTGCCACGCGGGTGCGAGGCCGGGGTCGTGCACCACGCCCGAGAGCTTCAAGCGCTGTGCAGTTCCTCCGGGCAAGAGCACTTCGATTTCTTCGCCCAGTGAGGCCTCGGCCATTCCCAGGGCGGTGCGCTCGATCAACATCGAGCCGCGTGGCGGAGGCCATTCACCTGCCTCGCGCCGGAAGGTGTTGAGCTGCAGCCGAGCGAAGTCGTCGATCACGAACAGCAGCGCGTGCCGCCACCCTTCGCGCACGCGAACGCGCGCCGAGAGCGTCTCGCGCGCTTCGACCGCCGTCACTCGTGGAAACGCGCGCACGCGCTCCGACGTTGCGGCATCGATGCCGCCGGGCAGCTCCAGCGTCACGCTCGCCGGCCGCGTGGAGCGATAGTTGCCCGTCACCTCGCGCGTCAGCACCGAATAGCTCGCGAGCACCGCACCGACGCCGGCGAGGCTCGCGGTGATGGCGATGATCATCAGCGCGATGCGCCCACGCTCCGCTCGCACGTCGCGCCACAACTTCAGCCAGCGTGGCGTCATGGCGCCGCTCCGGTGCGCACGTCCGAAGCGATCTGGCCGTCGGCGAGCGTCACGACGCGATCGACCACGCGCTCCAGTTCCCGCTCGTGCGTCACCATCAGCACCGTGCGGCCGCGTCGCGCGGTCTCCTTGAGCAGCCCGAGCACGAGCTCAGCGGTGCGCGAATCGAGGTTGCCCGTCGGCTCGTCGGCCACGAGCACGGGCGGGTCGTTCGCCAGGGCTCGGGCGATCGCTGCGCGCTGTTGCTGACCGCCCGAGAGCTGTGACGGCACGCGGTTCGCTTCCGCCACCAGCCCGACCTCGGCGAGCAACGACTGCGCGCGCTGACGCGCTGCCTCGGGACTCTGCGTGCGGCACAGGTCCATCGGCAGCATCACGTTCTCGAGCACCGTCAACGTCGGCAGCAGCTGGAAGAACTGGAACACCACGCCGATGGTGCGCCCGCGCCAGGTGGCCAGCGCGCTCTCGTCGAGACGCGAGAGGTCCGTCCCCGCGATCTCCACCCGGCCTGAGGTGGGTCGATCGATGCCGGCCACCAGGTTGAGCAACGTCGACTTGCCGCAGCCCGACTTGCCGACCACCGCGACGAACTCGGCCTTGCCGACCTCCAGCCCGATGCCGCGCAGCGCCGCGACGCCTTCGCCTTCACCTGCATATCGACGGGTGATGCCTTCGAGTCGAATCATGAGTCACCGTGTTGGTTATTGGACACGGTGTCCAATATCGTCAGCGGCCTGCTCGAGCGCCACCGACACCCGGCGCGGCTTTGGCCAGTAGTGGACACGGACGGCCCGACTGTCCGGAAACGGAGGCGTGATGGCGAAGACGAAGGCGGTGGACCGGCGGGTGGCGCGAACGCGGCGCACGTTGCTCGAGGCGTTCGTCGCCCTGATGGTCGAGCGAGGCTGGGACAACTTCGGCGTGCGCGAGCTCTGCGAACGCGCCGACGTCGCGCGCTCGACCTTCTACCTGCACTACGCCGACAAGGAGGAGCTGGTCGCCGGCAGCATCGACGACCTCCGCCGTGGCCTTCGCGCACAGCTCGCCGCGCAACCGCAACGCAAGGGCCCGCTCGGGTTCAGCCTCGCGCTCGCACAGCACGCGCACGAGCAGCGCCGGTTGTTCATCGCGGTGGTGGGCAAGAAGAGCGGCCTCTTCGTGCAGCGAAAGTTCCGCGACATGGTGTTTCAGCTGGTGCGCGAAGATCTGCAGGCCGTGCTGCGCGAAGGGCCGGCGCGCGACGCTGCCATCGCGTTCATCACCGGAGCGCTGCTCGAGCTGCTCACCTGGTCGCTCGAGTCGCGGTCGTCTCCGGGCGCGGAAGAGACCGACCGTTTGTTCCTGACGATGGCGACTCCGGTGCTCACTGCAGCGCGGTAGTCACTCGGCCCAGTCGAGCCGCCAGATGGAATGCTCGCCCTCATCGCGCAGGTGCGTGAGCTTGATGTCCTTGCCGCCGAGCATGCGCGGCGATTCTTCGAGCACGCCTTCGTAATAGGCCTTCGGGCCCACCAGCGGGCCGAGCTGAATCTCGAGCGACGTGGGGCTCAGCTCCGTGACCTTGCCCTCGACGTAGTTGTTGCCGTTCTTCATCGCCGTGCCGAGGCGCTTGAGCGCGCGTCGCGGGCCGAGCAGCTGCGCCGCCTTCAACACCGCGCGCCCGATGAAGGTCGCTTCCATTCCACGCCGCACCGCGAGGCGACCGAGCTCCCGCACCGCGCCAGCGTCATCGAGCTCGGGGTAGCGGTGCTTCGCGGCGATGACGACGTATTTGAAGAACGTCGCGGGTGGATACGCGGGCTGCAGCTTCACGGTGAGATCGAGCCCCGCCTTGCGCAGCTTCTCGACGAGCGGCGGGTCCTTCAGCGCTTCCATCGCTCCGATGAAGAGGCCGTCGAGCACCTGCGCAAATTCGAATCGCTCGTCGCGCATCGGCGGCAGATTAGCCCGCTCCTGCTCACCGCCGCTGGAACATCGACGCCGACAGCTCGATGAAGCGCTCGAAGCCGGTGCCGTACGCGCCGAGGTCGACGTACTCGGTGACGAAGCGTCGATCTTTCTGCTCGTAGTCGGGGCACACGAACGGGTGCTCGTGCACGCCGAGCGTCAGCTCTTCGACGCGCACGCCGGTGTCGCGGTGACGGCCTTTGAGCGTGTTGAACACCGAGCCCGCCGAGATGACGTCGTCGTTGGTGTTGGAGATCGCCAGCACGCGCGACGAGATGGCCTTGAGGCGTGCCTCGAGCCGAGTGCGTTCCTTCTCTTCGCCGAACAACGCGCGGAACCAGCGGCCCTCGTCGTGCTCCGCGAGCCAGTGCGCGAGGCGCGGGTTCGCGAGCCGCCCGGTGAAGCGCACGTAGAGCTTCATCAGCGCCACTTCGCAGCTCAGGTCCATGATGAGCCGCGTCGCGAGGTGCGTGCTCGCCATCGCCGCGCCCGATTCGAACAGCACGCATCGGCTCGCCTCGAAGAGCCCCGACGGGTCACCCAACATCAACCCCAGCGAGAGATAACCGCCGGCCGAATACCCGAGCAGATCGATCTGCGCGTCGCGATGTACGTGCGGGTGCTGACCTTCGCGAATGCTGCGCACCAGCTCGATGACGTCTCCGTAGCTCTGCACGCCGCCCCAGAAGAAACGCTCGGGTCGGCTCGCGAGGCGCTCGCTCAGCACGCAGTTGTAGGCGTGCGCGTTCTCGTTGTCGGGCACCTGCTTGCGCCGCGCGAGGTGCGATTCGATCGACCGCCCCCACGCGTGGTGCACGCGATTGACGTGGAACGAGAGCGGGAAGAGCGCCACCGCCGCGCCCGTGGTGCGCCACAGCTGGTACGCCCACGGTACGTACTTCGAGTAGCTCCGCTCGTTGAGCCCGTGCAGCACGATGATGAGGTGCTTGCTCTGCGCCTGCGCGTCGTCGGTGCGCGCGCGAAGAAACGGGTAGCGGAACTCGAGGTTCTCCTTCAGCGAGCAGTCGGCGCCGTCGCGCGTCGGCTCTCCGTCGAAGTGGAGGCCGTGTTCGGCGCACGCGTACGACGTCTGCCCGAGCAGGTGGCTCGCCTGCTTCGAGGTGAACGGCACGCTCAGCAGCTCGGCGCCTTCGTCGGGGAACGAGACGGTGGTGCCGGTCGCCCAGCTGTCGGCGCGTCGCACCGCTTGCGCGATCTTCTGGTAGCTCGGGTGAATCAAGTTGGCGCTGCCTCTCGTGGGTTACCCACGGGTAACCTACCGGCGGGTAATAACGGGAATCCAGGTGAAGCGAAAGACACGTCTCACCGCGGCAGAACGCCGCGAGCAGTTGCTGAAGGTCGGGCGCGAGGTGTTCGCCGCGCATGGCTATGACTCCGCGCTCATCGACGACGTCGCCCAGCGCGCCGGAGTGTCGAAGCCCATCGTCTACGAGCACTTCGGCGCCAAGGAAGGGCTCTACGCCGCCATCGTCGACCGCGAGCTGGAAGGCCTCGTGTCGCGCGTGAGTCAGTCGATCGCGCACGGCACTCCGCGCCAACGCTTCGAGGGCGCAGTGCTGGCGTTCATGAACTACACGCTCGAAGAACCCGCAGGTTTTGCGGTGCTCGCGCGCGACGCGCCGACTTCACTCGGTCGCCGCGGGTTGACCCGGGTCATCGATGATCTCGCGCTGCGGGTGAGCGACATCTTCCGCGTGGAGTTCGCGCGCGCCGGTTACGACCCGAGCATCTCGCCCATCTACTCGCACGCCCTGGTCGGCATGGTGACCCAGGTCGGGCAGTGGTGGGCCACCGAGGGCCGCCGCGTACCCGTCGACTGGGTGGTGAAGCACGTGTCGGCGCTCGGCTGGTTCGGGCTGCGGCACTTGCCGCGGTTCCGTTCCGAGAAGAAGCCGCGCGCGCGCCGGAGCTCGAAAATGCAACGTTGAACGGGTCGTGGTGTCTCGGTCGGGAGTCTTCAGTTGATTTCGCGGGGGACGGATGTTCTCTCCCGCCCCGACGTTTCACCTCCAAGCAGGAGCTGATCATGTTGCTCGCCGCAATCGCCGCGCTGTCGATCGCCGCCGGACCGCCGAAGCCGTTCACGCAGGGCCCGACGGTGGAAGGCATCACCGAGTACTCGCTGCCCAACGGTCTGCGCGTGCTCTTCGTTCCTGATCCGAGCAAGCCGATCGTGACCGTCAACCTCACGGTATTCGTCGGCAGCCGCCACGAGAACTACGGAGAGAAGGGCATGGCCCATCTCTTCGAGCACATGCTCTTCAAGAAGACGAAGAAGTTCGAGAACGTGAAGCAGGAGCTCACCAAGCTCGGCGGCGACGCGAACGGCTCGACGTGGTTCGACCGCACCAACTACTTCGAGATCTTCCCGGCAGGTGACGACAAGGTGCAGCGCGCGATCGAGCTCGAGTCCGAGCGGCTGCGCAACGCCATCGTCTCGCGCGAGCAGCTGGTCACCGAGATGACCGTGGTGCGCAACGAGTTCGAGATGGGTGAGAACCAGCCCGACGGCGTGCTCGAGGAGCGCCTCATGAGCGCCGCCTTCCAGTGGCACAACTACGGCAACACCACCATCGGCGCGAAGAGCGACATCGAGAAGGTGCCGAACGAGAAGCTGCTCGCGTTCTACGACACGTACTACCAGCCCGATAACGCGATCCTGATCGTCGCCGGCAAGTTCGACGAGGCGAAGACCTTCAAGGCCATCGCCGACAACTTCGGCAAGTTCCCGAAGCCGAAACGCGCCGTGCCGCTCGCGACCTACACCGACGAGCCCATTCACGACGGCGAAGTGAGCGTCATCGTGCGTCGCGTCGGCGGCACGCCGTGGGTGATGGCGGGGTACCACACGCCCGCCGCGAGCGACCCCGACGCCGCGGCGGTCGACATGCTCAAGAGCCTGCTCGGGGTTTCTCCCTCGGGCCGCCTGTACAAGGACCTCGTCGAGGCCAAGAAGGCCGCGAAGATCGCGTGCACCAACTACTCGCTCGCGGAACCCGGCTACTTCCTCTGCACCGCGCAGCTCAACGAGAAGGACCCGTCGGCCCCCGCGCGCGACGCGATGCTCGCGGCGATCGAAGGCTTCGCCAAGAAGCCGCCTACGAAGGAAGAACTCGATCGCGCGAAGACCGCGATGCTCAAGCAGACCGATCTGCTCCTCAACTCGACCGATCGCGTCGGCATCGTGCTCTCGGAGTTCGCGTCGGCCGGCGACTGGCGCCTGCTGTTCCTCCAGCGCGATCGCGTCGAGAAGCTGACCCCCGAAGACGTCTCGCGCGTCGCGGCGAAGTACTTCAAGGCGAGCAACCGCGCGCTGGGTGAGTACGTGCCGACGGCGACTCCCGACCGCGCCGAAGTTCCGGCCGTCGCCGACCTCGCGCCGATCTTGAAGGACTACAAGGGTCGCGAGGCGCTCGCCGTCGGTGAAGCGTTCGACGTCAGCCCCAAGAACATCGACACGCGCACCACGCGCACCGCGCTCAGCGGCGGCTTCAAGCTCGCGCTGCTGCCCAAGAAGACCCGCGGTGAGACGGTGCACGCGACCCTGCAGCTCAAGTTCGGCACCGAGAAGGCGCTGACCAACCAGAAGGTGGCCGGCGACTTCGCGGCGCGCATGCTGTTGCGCGGCACGAAGACGAAGACCCGCCAGCAGGTCAAAGATCAGCTCGACGCGCTCAAGGCGCAGGTTCGGTTCCAGCCGGGCGCGCAGGGCGTGACGGTGTCGATCGAAGTGCGCAAGCCGCAGCTCAAGGAGACGCTCGACCTCGTCGCCGACTGCCTCAAGGCGCCGGCGTTCGACGCGAAGGAATTCGAGCAGCTCAAGCGCGAGGTCCTCGCGCAGTACGAGCAGCAGAAGGACGACCCGAGCGCGATCGGCTTCCAGGCGCTGCAGCGCGTGCTCTCGCCGTTCCAGACGAAGGGTCACCCGCTGTACGTCGCGTCGATCCCCGAGTTGGTGGCCGACGCGAACGCGCTCAAGCTCGACGACGTGAAGGCGTTCCACGCGAAGTTCTACGGAGCGCAGGCGGGCTTCGGCGCGGTGGTCGGTGACTTCGACCCGAAGGAAGTGCAGGCGCAGCTCGAGGCGCAGTACGGCTCGTGGAAGTCGGTCGAGGCGTTCGTGCGCATTCCGGTGCCGTTCTCCGCGCTCGAGCAGAAGAACGCGACCATCGAGACGCCCGACAAGAAGATGGCCTTTTTCGGCACCGGCACGAACTTCAAGTTGAAGGAGTCCGACCCCGATTTCGCCGCGATGATGATCGGCGACTACATGCTCGGCGGCGGCTTCCTCGCTGGCCGCGTGCCGCAGCGCCTGCGTGAGAAGGAAGGTCTCTCGTACGGCGCCGGCACGTTCCTGCGCGCGGGAACGCACGACGACTTCGCGGCGGTCATCGGCTACGCGATCTACGCGCCGCAGAACGTCGAGAAGATCGAGAAGGGCTTCAACGAAGAGGTCGCGCTCGCGGTCGACAAGGGCTTCACCGACGCGGAGCTGAAGCTCGCGCGCGAAGGTCTGCTCAAGCAGCTCGAGACCGATCGCTCGGAAGACGCGACGCTGGCGGCCGACCTCACGCAGCAGCTCGAGCTGGGTCGCACCATGCAGTTCGACGCGGACCTCGAGGACAAGCTGAAGAAGCTCTCGCTCGGCGACATCAACGCCACCTTGAAGAAGTACGTCGACGCCAAGAAGTTCAGCGTCGTGAAGGTCGGCGACTTCAAGCAGGTCGTCGCTCCGAAGTGAGTGACGACGTCGTTCTGCGCAGAGCCACGGACGCTTCGTGGCTCCCGCTGGTGTTGAAGCACTTCGACGAGGTGCTGATCGATCACGCGCACTGCGAGAAGAAGGCGGCGGCCAACGCGCTGTCGCTGTTGCAGGCGTACCCCGAGGTGAAGGGGCTGCCGGCGCAGATGGCGCGGCTGGCGCGTGAAGAGTCAGCGCACCTCGCGAAGGTGCTGCAGATCATGGAGAAGCGCGGGCTGACGCTGGGCAAGGACCTCGGCGACCCCTACGCGCAGGGCCTGCAGAAGGTGATGCGGCACCCGTCGCACCACCGACGGCTCGATCGGTTTCTGGTGGCGGGCATCATCGAGTCGCGCAGTCACGAGCGGCTGGCGTTGCTCGCGGGCGGCCTGAAGGACGCGATGCTGCGCGATTTCTACGAGGAACTCGCGAAGAGCGAAGACGGGCACCAGCGGCTGTTTCTGCGGCTCGCGCGCGAAGTGGCGAGCGAAGACGAAGTGCAGGGGCGGCTCGGTGAGCTGCTCGAGGTCGAGGCGAAGTTGATCGAGACGTTGCCGGTGCGCGTCGCGATTCACTGAAAGCCAGTCACGCGTCGTCAGCCCAGTTCTGGACGTGCAAGCCGGGCACTCGGGTGAACTCTCGCTCGTTGTTGGTCACCAGCGTGAGTCCGCGTGCCTTCGCGTGCGCTGCGATGAGCATGTCGTACGGGCCGATCGGCGCGCCCTTCTTCTCGAGCGCGACGCGAATCGAGGCGGCGACCAGCGCGTCGTCGGCGGCGAAGTCGATGACCTCGAGCGGGATCAGGAACTGACGGAGTGCCCTTTCGTTCCGCTTCGAGCCGGTCTTTTCGATGCCATACGCGAGCTCCGCCACGGTGACGCTCGAGACGGCGACGTCGCCGATGTCGTGCCGGCGAAAGCGGTCGAGCACTCCGGGTGGGCTCTCGTTGATGATGTAGATGCAGATGTTGGTGTCGAGCAGGTACTTCATTTCTTGAGGCTCGCGCGCCGTTGCGGCCCAGGTTGTTGGCGCGTCAGCTTGATTCCCGGCTCGAACGCCTTGAGTGCGCCGTCGAGAACGTCCCAGCCTGCGCGAAGCGGCAGCAGCAATACGCCTCCCTCGAAGTGGCGCACCGCGACCTCAGTGCCGTCGAAACGGTACGCGCGGGGCAGGCGCACGGCCTGGCTTCGCCCGGATTTGAAGAGCTTGGCGGTGTCCATGGTAGCTACCAACGGTATCTACCACCGAGCTGCGCTACAACCCCGGCATGCTTCGTCGATCGCGCTGGGCCCTGCTCGGGTTGGTCATCGGCTTCACGTCGTACGGCGCGGTGCACCTGCACCCTCAGCCGCTCTTCGCGAACGAGCTGACGGTGGGCACCATCGTGTTGCATTCGCGCGAGCCGCTGCCGGCGAACGCGGTGGCGCTGCTCGAGGGCGTCGAAGCGCGGCTCAAGACCTCTCCGCTGTATCGCGCCGACGTTCAGCACCACGTGTTTCTCTGCGACACGCCGGCGCTCTACGCGTTCTTCAACCCGCACCATCCCGACACGGGTGGTGAGACGTACTTCTGGCTCGGCAACCACGTCTTCCTGCGGCCCGTCGACGTCGAAGCCGATCGCTTGATCAGCCCGCTCGGCAATCCGCTCCCGCCGCCGCGCACGCTCACGTACTTCCTCGCTCATGAGCTCACGCACGCCATGACGTTCGACGCGGTGGGGTTGTGGACGTATCTCTCGTTGCAGCGTTGGCAGCTCGATGGCTACGCCGACTTCGTCGCGCTGCCCGACTTCGACGCCGCCGACGCCGAGCGCCGCTTGCTCGAAGGTGACGAACAGCTCGTTCCGGAAAAGTCGGGCCTGTACCAGCTGTACAACCTGCAAGTGCACCGCGCGCTCGACCGAGGCGTCAGCGTCGAGCAGTTGCTCACACCCAGATGAACTTCTGCGTGCGGCCCTGCAGGTAGCCGACCTTCTTCGCGATGTTCGCGAAGTGCGGAGTCTCTTCGTCGACCCGCACCGTGAGCCGCGGCAGCGACGACATCAGGAAGCGGGAGATCTGCCCGAGGCACAACGTGGCGTGCCCGCGGTTGCGATGTTCGGGAGCGGTGTAGATGCCTTCCAGCTCGGCGCCGAACTGCGAGCGTGAACCGACGTCGAGCTTGAAGACGATCTTCCCCTTCTCATCGAGCACGTAGGTGCGCTGCGCCTGCACGCGCTGCTTCACGCGCAGCTCGAAGCCTTCGCGATCTTCTTCGAGCGGGTCGCGCTGGTGCATTTCCTTCACGCACGCTGCGGCCATGGGGATCAGCTCGGGGAGATCGACGTCGACCGCAGGCCGCAACAGCGGGTTGGTGAACGGACCGAGATCGTTCGGCGACACCGAGAACAGCTTGTGCGCGCGCACGAACTTCGGCGTCAGCGCGAAGTGTTTGAGAATCGCGTCGACCACGCTCGTCTCACCGACCGAGCTCTTCACCACCAGCTTGTCTTTGAGCTTTTTGCAGATGTCTCCGATGTGAATCGGTGACGACGCCGACGGCACCACGAGCCCGCCGTTGCCGCCCACGAACATCGCCGCAGTCAGCTCACCGTCGTAGAACCGGCCGTAGAAGGTGAACGGCGCGCGCTCGACGGACGACACGACGCCGAACTCTTCCATCAACCCCAACAGGTACATGTTGTGCGTCGTGTCGCGCGAAAGCAGCGCTCGCAGCGTGGCGACGTGGCTGGGACCGAGTGGCTCGACGACGGCGGGCATCCGAAGCTGGGCAATCTACGTCAACTTCGCCTTGCCAGATCAGAGGTTCAGCGGGCCGGAGTGCAGGGGCGTCTGGGCGTTGATGTACGAGGGGAAGCCGAGGTCCGCGCCGTAGAAGCCGCCGTTGCTGCCGAGCGTGCCGGTCTCTCCGAAGGTCATGTCGGTGCCGCCGTAGAGCCGCATCACGTGCGCCAACACGTCGCCCATCGAGCGGCGCGACTGCACCACGTGACGCCCCTGGCCCTGCGGGAACGCGCTGCGCATGCCGGCGAGCACCACCGGCAAGCTCGCGGCGGTGTGCACCGCGCCGTAACCCATCTCGCTGACCCACAGCACCAGCGTGTTGTCGAGCATGCGACTGCCGTCGGGTTCGATGAACGCCGCCATACGCGAGACGAGCGAGGTGAAGGTGTTCGCGTAGTGACCGAAGCTCGCCGACAAATTGCTCGCGCGCGTCTGGCTCGCGGCGTCGTCATAGATGCGCGGCGTGGAATGAATGACGCCGTGCCAGTTGTCGTTGAGGAACGGGCTCGAGCCGGTGAACTGCGTCGGGAAGACCGGGTCGTCGGCCTCGTGGAACATCAGGCTCACCACGCGAGTCACGTCGCACGCGAACGCCTGCACGATGTTCTCGACGATGGCCGGCATCATCTGCGCGTCACGCTCGCCGCGCAGATAGGTCGAGCCGCTCGCGTCGGTGTTCGACGGCACGTTCGCTTCGAGTGGGCGCCGGCACATGCTGGGCGTGGTGCCACCACCGCCGCCGGCGCCCGAGCCGCCACCCGTCGTGCCGCCGCCGCCGCCGGTTGCTGCACCGCCACCGCCGGTCGCACCGCCACCACCACCTGTCGCGCCACCACCACCACCTGTCGCGCCACCACCGGTTCCGCCGCCGGTCGCACCGCCGCCACCGCCCGTCGCGGAGCCTCCCCCCGTGGCTCCGCCGCCGCCGCCCGTTGTTCCTCCGCCCCCACCCGTCGGAGTGAGCCCCCGCTCGGTGTTGCGAACGAATTCCGCGTGCGCGTCGAGGCGAGCACGGTCCGTCGCGTTCACGCGCCCACGCAGCGAGTTGAAGTTGTCGAGCACGCCATCGAGTGAGCTCTTGCGCTCGGCCGCGAGTCGCTGCCGCAGCGTGAGCCCGGGCGTGCGCTTGTTGCCACCCGGCGCGCCGAAGAGATCCGTGATGGCCTCAGCGGGATCCGGAGAGATCATCCAAGGCGGAGTGCCGTTCGCTCCGTAGAAGACCTCGAGCCCGTTCGCGCGCCACGTGTAGTCGGCCGCGGTGCCGAACATCACCACCGACGCCGGCGCGGTCGAGCCCGGCGCCTTGAGCCGCTGGCCCATCACGTAGTCGAACGACGGAGCGGCCGGCTTCCCGTTCGCCGCGCCGCTCGCCTTGCGACAGGTGAGCAACGCCTTCTGCGCGGGAATGTGGTTGTCGCTGTCGGAATAGAGATGACGCACCAGGTTGTCGATGCCGTCGAGCGTGACGATCTCGTTTCGCACCGCCTGCAGCGGAGCGAGCATGCGCGACGGCGCTGCGCCCATCGGCAGCGCGCCCGCGGCCGCGGGTGACCACCAGTCGTTGCGCTGACCGCCGCTCATTCCACCGTCACCCATCAGGCGACCGTCCTGGTGATAAATGACCAGCAGTCGCTTCGGCGGCGTCATCGTCTGGGCGCTCACCGAACGCGGCATCAGCGACGCGAGCATCGGCAGCGCGAGCGACGCGCCTCCCAGTCCGACGAGGAACTTCCGGCGATCGAATCGGTTCGGGTCGTTGCTCATCTCAAGGGTCCATTCGCCAGGTGAAGGCGTCGGTGGTGGTGATGGCCAGCAACGCGCTCTGCACGTCGCCTCCCTGCGTGAGCGCGTCATTCACGCTCTGCACCGCGCACGCATCACGCTCGGTCTCGAGCCGCGAGAACGTGAAGCGGAAGAACTGCGCCGACGCACAAGCGCTCGCCTCAGGCTGATTCACTGCGACCTGCGCGAGCTCGGTGGGTGAGGAGAACGAGAGCTCCTGCTTCAGGCCACGCAAGATTCCCGCGGTGTCGATGGCGCGGCCGCTCGAGTACTGCTCGCGGTAGCGGCCCGCGGCGTCGAAGTGCTCGAACGCGAGGCCCGCCGGGTCGAGGCGCAGGTGGCACGACGCGCAGGTCGGGTTCGCTTCGACACGCTCCGCGACTTCACGCGCCGTCGGGTTCTGCGGGAGCGGGATGGACGCGAACACCGCCTGCGCGTTCGCTGGAGCCGCTCCCATCGGCGTGCACAGCAAGCGCTTCTGCACCATGCGGCCGCGGAACACGAACGACGCCTCGGTCGGGTGCGCGTTGGTCGCGAGCAGCAGCGGGTGCGTGAAGAGGCCCGCGTAGCGCGACGAATCGACCTTCGTCTTCACCCACTCGCCCGGCGCCGGAGCAGCCACGCCGTAGGAGGCCGCCAGGTTCGCGTCGACCATCGCTTCGTCGCTGACGAAGAGCTCGTTCAGCTTCGCTCCGCTGCGGACCTGCGAGACGACGAAGCGATCGAACGACTCATTGAGCGAGCTCGTGTACGCGGCGTTGAAGAAGGGGAACGTCGCGTTGTCCTTGTCGGTCGAGAGCAGGCGCGCGGCCTCGGTCCACTCGCGGAAGTAACGGGCGATGGCGGCGTCGGCGCGTTGATCAGCGAGCAGCCGACGCGCTTGCGACTGCAGCACTTGCGGGTCGCTCAGCTGTTCGCTCTCGCCGAGCGCGAGCAATTGATCGTCGGGAATCGAGTCCCACAACAGAAACGAGAGCCGGCTCGCGAGCTCGACGCCGGTGAGCTGACGGCCTGCTCCGGCGGCGTCTTCCGCCACGTAGAGAAACTGCGGCGACTGCATCACCGTGCTGGTCACCACCGCCACCGCGTCGCGGAAGTCGGCGTCGTCGGCGCGCGAGAAGTCGTACACGCTCTGCAGCGCGGCGCGCTCGTCGGAGGTGAGCGTGCGTCGAAACGCACGGCGCGCGTAGGTCGAGAGATACGTGTCGAAGCACGCTTGACCCGGCGAGGCGTCGGTCGCGCACGGCAGCAACGAATCGATCGACGCGCGGAACTCGACGGCGACGTCATCACCCGCGCGAATCAGCTGCGTCGCGCCCTGCTCGCCGACGTCGTTCACCTGCGCCTCAGTGGTGAACCCGGTGACGCTGGTGCCGAACTGCGCGGGGTACGAGAGCGATGCGCGCACCTTGCCGGCGAAGATCTCGGCAATCGCGCGCTGGTACTGCGACGGCGTGAGGCGGTGCATCTCGGTCGTCGCGGGGTGCTTCTGGTCGTTGCACACCACGCGGCCATCGACGCTCGGCGTAGTCGGCGTCGGGCCCACGATCTGACCTTCACAACCGGTCAGCGCGAGCAGGAGCAGCAGCGATCTCGACCTCATACCGAGGGGACACCGCCGGCGATTTCCACCGGACATCCTCTTTGGTTACAGGTGGTTAGAGGCCGCCGTCAGCCGCGCAATACGAGCCTCTCGAGGTGCGTGTCGCGCCGCGTTCGACCGCTCCGACGTCGGCGAGAAGACCACCACCTGGAGGCACAGGCAGCGATGGATCAGCGCCGTCGATCGCGAGGTTGCTGCCCAGCGGCGTGAAGCCCGCTTCGAAGTCGACGCTCGCGCGGCGATCAGTTCCGAACACGCCACCATCGCTCGCCACGTACGGCCGCGCGACGTCGGGCGCGAAGATGTTCCAGTCGCCCGCGGGCGGCGGAGCACCAGCCACCACGTTGTTCGCGTTGCTGATCAAGTTGTCGTCGAAGCGTTGCGCCTGCACGAGCTCGATGTCGTTGTCGGTCGAGATCTGCGTGAACGTGTTGCGCGTCACGCGCGCGCGTGGAGCCGTCAGCATGCGCTTGTCGGGGAACGTCACGCTCACGTTGTGGAACACGTTGAACGCGACGACACCGGTGCCGTCGAGCTGCAGCGCGAAGTCGTTGAAGGCGCCGCTGAAGTCGTTGCCCTCGACGCGCGCGCCGTCGTCGTGGAGCTGCAGATTCGGCCCCTCGCGCAGCACGACGCGGTTGGCGACGAACGAGAAGTTGGTGCCGTCGATGTCTGCGAGTCGATGCTCCGAGGCGTCGAAGCTCGAGTTGCGCACCGTGCAGTCGTCGCAGCGAGAGCCGCTCGCGAAGTCGATGAAGTACGGGTAGCTGCCCGTCGGCACCGAGGGGCCGGTGAACGTGTCGTCGTGGAACGTGAGGAAGCGCGCGTTGCCGGCGAGGTGAATCGAGTCCTGCATCGGCTGCGGTGTGAAGACGAGCTTCGTCCACACCACGTAGCTGCCACCGACGTCGATGGTGTTCGCGATCACCGTGCCCGCGTCCGCGTCGCCGCTGATGATCAGCGGACACGAGGCGCTGCCGCTCAGATTCGAGAGCGCCGGGCCCGTGGTCCAACGACCGAGGAGATGAATGCGATCGCCTCCGTTGATCATCGCGGGCGCGAGCGTGCGACGGGCGTTGGCGGCGCTGCGACCGTCACGCGCATCGTCACCGCTCTGCGCGAGGTACCAATCGCTGCCCATGCACGCGCTCGCGAGCGGATCGACGTCGAACGCACAGCCCGCGTCTTGCGGCGCTTCGTTCCCGGCGTCGGTGACACAGAAATCGTTCACGCATTGGTAGCCGGGCAGACACCGCGGCTCCGTCGCAGCGCAGCGCTTGCCTTCGAGCGGCACGCTCACCGTGCAGCCGGCGAGCGTCGCGAAGACGAGAGCGAGTGAGCGGAACCGCATCGAGGAGCGGCACGAAAGCCGACGACGTCGCGTTTCGCCACTACGCTGCTCACGATGCGTCGGTTTTGGATCGTGTGGGCGTGTCTCTCGTCGGGCTGTGTCGTGGCGGATCTCACCAATCGCTCGGTGTTCGCCAATCTCACCTACGGCGAGCAACCGCCTGATCCGCCTCCGCAGCTGACCTTTCAGCTCTACGCCACGCTGCAGAGTGACGTCGGCGGACCGTGGAACGAGCCGGCCGCAGCGGCGACGTGTCTGCGTTCCATCACGGGCGCTGATCTGGAAACGCTCGGCCACGCGACGACCGGCACTCGCAACTCGCTCGCATGGGCGACGGCGTTGTGGCCTGCGCTCGCTCCATTGCGGGCCAGGCCGGAGTGCACCGCTTCGTTCGCGGCTGATCACCTGCAGCTCGCGTGGTCGCTCGGGAAGGCGGGCGACACTCTCTATTCCTATGCCGCGCTGACGTGGCTCGAAGCGGCTGAGCAACGGCCGACCTTCGATGCAGGCGCCGACGCGCTGCACCGTCTCGCCGGAGTGGTCGCTGCGACTCCGGCGAATCAGAAGCCGCAGAACGATCTTCCGGTGCTCGCGCTCAGCGGCGGTGCGGCGAACGGAGCGTTCACCGCCGGCTTTCTCTACGAATTGCTCGCCGTGCGTGGCCTCGCGCTGGAGCGTCTCGATGAGCCGCAGCGCGCGGCGTTCGATCGCTCGTCACGGTTCTCGAGCGTGGTGGGCACGAGCGTCGGTGCGTTGCAGGCCCAGTTGCTCGATCTCGCGATGATCGACGACTCCGCGCTCACGCCCGCGCAGCAGCAGTTCCTCGACGCATGTCGTGGTCTGCCGATGTCGACTCCCGCGCCGCATGGAGATCTCTCGGGCGGAAACGCAGCGTGCTTCGCGGGCTTTCCGTCCGTTCCGTTTCCCGCGACGCCGACGTTGCCGAGCCACCCGGCGCAGAGCTGCGCGCTCAAGTTGTTGCAGCACTTCTTCGCGGACGTCGACGAGACGGCGTTGATGTGTGCGGAGCCGGGCTCGGTGTTGCGCTCAGTCGGCGTGCTGGGAAAGGCGCGCACCAACTTCATTCGCTTCGACCCGATGCAGCGAGATCCGATCGACCCGGTGTTGGGGCTCTTTCACGACCGCATGCACGACGACGCGTTGGTGCGCGTCGCGATGTCGACCGAGACCACCCAGAATCAGCTGATCGCCTTCGACGAACGCGCGTGCACTGGCGATGACGATGTCGCGTGCCTGAGCTCGGGCGTGATGGCGTCGCTCGTGCTGCCCGTGTTCGCGCGCTCAGTGACGCACACCTGGTCGGGCTACGAGCGCGCTGGCGAGTGCGGCGTGTACGTCGACGGTGGCTTGCGCTCACAGCTCCCGGCGCTGCGAGCGTTGATGCGTTCGAGAGCGACACCGCTGCTTCGCGCTCCGACGCTGCGCGTGCTCGCGTTGGACACGGGTCGGCTGACGCCGTTGCCGTCGCCGGTGCCGAAGATCTTCCTCGCTCCGATTCTCGGTTCGCTCGAGCAGTACGCGACACAGCAAGACCTCACCGAGCTCTCGTTCGCGCAGCACCTCGCCGAGCTGCGAGACGATGAATTCGAGGCGCTCGCGTTTCAGAAGGCACCGCCGGGCACTCCGCCGCCACAGCGATTGCCGGGCGCGAGTGATGCACGTGTCGATGGCGTCTACGTGCCGTCAGACGTGCCTGATTGGGTCGTGGTGGGCGCCGGCTATTCGTTCGATCGCTACGTGATGCGCGGCCTGTTCGTCTGGGGCCAGCAGGTCGCTCGCAAGAAGTTGGCAGCCGCGATGCCCTCACAGCTCGGCTGGTCCCCGGTGCTCGTCGAACGCGTGCGCGCGGTCGTCGCTGAGCGCGCGGCGGATCAAGACTTCAAGACCTGGCTCGAGGCGTATTCGAAGCCGGTGTGTCCCGCGTTCGATGCGTGGCGCATGGAGCAGGGCCAGCAGCGCGTCTCGAAGTCGATGGAGTTCTGCGTCGAGCCCGAGAAGGGGCCGGCGTACTTCTCGTGCCCGAGCGGCGCGTGGAATCCGGCGGGTGCTCCGTGATTGGCGTGCTCGCTGCGGTGGTGCTCGCGGGAAGTCCTTCGCTGTCGTCGACTGACGCTCCGACGTTGAACTTCGTCGCGCAGCTCGACATCGCGGGTGGTGCTCGTGCGGTGCCGGGGCCGTTCTTCTTCTCGCCCGGCCTGCGCGCGGGTTTCCGATTCGATCCGGTGCGGTTCGGTGTCGTGGCGCGCGGGTTGTTGAGCTCGCAATCGGGAGTCGACGTCGGCGGATTCGCGAGCGTCGACGTGCTGCGCCTGCTGCTCGACAGCGAACGGAACGTGTCGTTGTTCGTAGGCGCTGATGTGTACGCGCGCTTCGTCGCTGCTCCGACGCTGGTGCTCCTCGGGGTGGTCGGCGTTCGCGCGGTTGGAATTTCGCTCTCCATCGTCGGCGGCGTCGAGTTGTCTCCCGCCATCGGAAACGGTGAAGTTCGCCTCGGCGTCGAGTTCGTCGAGCTGATCAGCGCGCTGAGCAAGTGACGAGTTGGGCGTTTCGAATACGCTTCAGGGCGTGCTGTTGGCCCTCGTCCTCGCCTCCGCTCCGCTGACCGATGCGACGCGTGCGTACGCTGATCTCGAATACGAGGCATGCGTTTCGGCGTTGAGCGGCCTCAAGGGCGTGCCCGCGGGCGAGCGCGCGAAAGCGGAGTTGCTGCTCGGGCTGTGTCACTTCGCGCTCGGTCACGAGAAGAAGGCAAGCGCGAGCATTTCGAGCGCGCTGCGTCGAGACCCGAACGTCGCGGCGCCGGCGAACGCGAGCCCGAAGGAAGTCGCGTTCATCGACGTGCAGAGAAAATCACCCGCGCCCGCGCCCGCGCCAAGGGTGAAGCCCGACAAACCCAACGTCGAAGTCGCGAAGACCGAAGATCCACCGAAGGTCGAAGAGCAGCCGGCGCCGATCGAGCCGCCACCTCCCGCCGCTCCGAGCGAAGTGCTCACGCCGACCTCGACGCCGCTTCCCGCAGCAGTCGACGCCGCGATGCCGGCGAACACCGTCGTCGCTGCACCGAAGGCGACCTGGCTTCCCTGGGTTACCGGCGGAGTCGCCGTCGCCGCTGCAGGTCTCGGCACTGGTCTCGGCCTCAACGCGTCGGCTCTCGAAGCGAAGGGCAGGGCAGAACCGGTGCAGCTCGAGTCCGCGCGATTCGCTACCGCCGCGCAAACCAACGCCACCGGTGCGAACGTCGCCTTCGCGGTCGCCGGAACCGCCGCGATCGGCACCATCGTCGCCATCATTCTCACCCGATGAGCTCGACGCGGAACGCACAGGACACCGCGCGGATGTTCGAGCGCCTCGAGGGGCCGCTGTACCGCAAGTGTCTGTCGGTTCTTCACGATGAAGAGCTCGCGCGCGACGCGGCGCAGGACGTGTTCGTGAAGCTCTCGACGTCGACCGAATCGCTTCGTGACGACGAGGCTGAGCTCGCGTGGGCTTTGGCCGCCGCGCAGAACCACTGTCTCAACGTGCTGCGCAGTCAGAAGCGCCGCGAGGCTCGCGAGCAGAGCGATGAGGGCGAGCCGCAGACCAGCAGCCCCGTCACCAACCGCCAGCTGGGCCGCAGTGTGCTCGAAGGCATGTCGGAGACGTCGCGCGCGTTGGTGGTCGGCTCGCTCGTCGAAGACGAAGAACACGCCGCGCTCGCGCAGAAACACGGAGTCTCCACCAAGACCGTGTCGCGAAAACTCAAGCGAGCGATCGAACAGGCGCGCTCGTTGTTGAAGAAGCGCGGCGGTCGCTGAGTGGCCGCCTGCCCGCGATGTGGTGCTGAGCTGACGAACGGTCATCGCTGCTCGACACTCGACGCGCTCACGGTGCCGCTCCCGAAAGATCTCGGCGACGACGCTTCGTTTCGCGCCACCGAGCCCGCAGCGGCGATTCCGCACGATGCACCGACGAAGCTCGCGAGCGATCCACTGCTGCCTGACGTCGTCGGTGGCTTTCGTCTCGAGTTCGTCGCCGGCAGCGGCGGCATGGGCACCGTCTACCGCGCTCGCGATGAACGCAGCGGAGCCGCCGTCGCGGTGAAGGTGATGAAGCGCGCCGCCTCGCACGATCCGCGCGTCGTGCAGCGCGCGTTGCGCGAAATCGAAGCGTCAGGCCGCGTGAAGCACCCGAACGTCGTCACGCTGCTCGGAAGCGGAGCGCTCCCAGACGGTCGCCCGTGGATCGCGACGGGATTTCTCGAAGGCCAGCCGCTCGATTCGCTGCTCAGTGAACACCGCCAGTTGAAGTGGTCGCTGGTGGTGCCAGTGCTCGCCTCGCTCGCCGAAGCGCTCGACGCGGCGCACGCGGCAGGCGTCGTTCATCGCGATCTCAAACCCGCCAACGTGCTCATCACCAACGACGCACAGGTGAAGTTGATCGACTTTGGTCTCACGCTCCTCGGCGACGCGGAGGAGGGCATTCCGCAGACGAGCCAGCAGTCGTTCGCTGGCACCGCCGACTTCGTTGCTCCAGAACAAGCGCTCGGTCTCGCGCTCGACGCGCGCTCAGACCTCTACGCGCTCGGCATCACCGCGTTTCAGTTGCTCACCGGTCGACTCCCATTCTCCGCGCCGAGCAGCACCGCGATTCTGCGTCGACAGGTCTTCGAAGAAGCCCCGAACGTGCGCGACGAAGTTTCAGAAGTTCCGCGCGCGCTCGATTCGCTCGTGGCGTCACTGCTCGCCAAGAAACCGATGGATCGACCAGCGACCGCGCTCGAAGTGCTCGAGCGATTGAAGGGCCTCACACTCAAAGCGCCGACCGGCTCGACGCTGCTCGACGCCGTCGCTCGGCGTTGGCTCGAGGCGCACCCGCCGCAAGGGCCTCTCGCCCGCATCCGCGCGTGGTTGCTGTAGCCTCGAGCGCGAAATGCCGCGGGTGGGGAAATACGAAATCGTCCGACCGCTCGCGACCGGAGGCATGGGTGAGGTTCTGCTCGCGCGTCTCACGGGCCCCGGCGGTTTTTCGCGCGCGGTGGTGGTGAAGCGGCTGCTCCCGCACCTCGCGAAGGAACCGGCGTTCGTGCAGATGTTCCTCAACGAGGCGCGCGTCGTCTCGCGCCTCTCGCACCCCAACGTCGCGCAGATCTACGAGCTCGGTGAAGACGCCGGCACACTCTTCATCGCCATGGAGTTCGTGCATGGCCGCTCGATGCTCCAGGTCTGCAAGGAACTGGTTTCGCGCGGCCGACTGCTGAGCGCTCCGCTCGCGGTGCGCGTGGCGATCGAAACGCTGCACGGTCTGCATCACGCGCACACGTTGAAGATCGACGGCCAGATTGCTCCCGTCGTTCATCGCGACATGAGCCCCGACAACATCCTCCTCGGGTTCAACGGCAGCGTGCGGGTGATCGACTTCGGCATCGCGCGCGCGGCGGACACGGTCTCGACCACGCGAACCGGAACCGTGAAGGGGAAGTTCGCGTACATGGCTCCGGAGCGGTTCGACGGAGAGCACTCGACCGACACCGACGTGACCATCGATGTCTACGCGATGGGCGTGGTGCTCTACGAAGCGCTCGGCGGTCGACGGCCCTTTCGTGGTGGCACCGATGCGCAGTTGATCGGCGCGATTCTCAACTCGGCTGCTCCCGAGTTGCACAGCGTGAACCCAGCGGTTCCGCGCGAGCTGAGTGAGCTCGTGATGCGCGCGCTCGAGAAAGATCCGACGCGGCGATTTCCGACGGCAGGTGACTTCGCCGCCAATCTCGAAGCGTGGATGCGCACCAGCGATGCGCCCGCGGGTTCTGAGCAGCTCGTGGCGTTGCTGCGCGGGCTCTTTCCCGATGACGCCGATCGCGACCCGGCGACGTCGATTGGTTCGTTCGTTCCTGAAATCGCGACCCAGGCGACGCGAGCTCCTGCGCCGAGCCGAGCACCTGCCGCCGCACTCGGAGCACTCCTCGCCGTCGCCGGAATCGCAGGCGGATTCTTCGCGTTCCGTTCGCCAGCACCGGCGCCCGTCGTCGCTCCGCCGCCGCAGCAGCAGACTCAGCAGCAGCCGGCACCGGTGGTCGTCAAACCGCCGCCGCCTCCGACGCCGACTGGAAAACCCGGGCGCGTCTCATTCCGCGTGAAGCCGTGGGGCGAGATCTGGCTCGGTGACGAGAAGCTCGGCACGACGCCCAACGTGAAGATCGAGCGCCCTCCCGGCCAGTACACCTTCGTCGTGAAGCACCCCGACTACCCGCCGCGCGAGCTCGCGGTTCAGGTGCTCCCGGAGAGTGACGTCTCTGTGAAGGTCGACCTCACTCAGCCGTGAAGGTGAACGAAGTCGGCGCGAAGCTCTCGGTCGCGCTCGCGCTCACCGTCCACTGTGCTTCTTCGAACACGTCCTGCAGACAGGCCTCGAGGTACGGGTCCTGCGTCGTCACTCGCACGTCGGCGAAGCGGCCTGCGCGCGTGGGCGTGAAGTGCACTTCGACCATTCGCTGGTGGTGCTGATCAGTGAGGCACTGCTTCGCGTTGCTGATCAGCGCACGCGAGAGAGAAGGGTGACCGGCGACGACCTCAGCGCCTGCGTCGAGCGGTTGCTGAGTCTTCGCTTCAATAGTGAACATCTGCGTCTTTGGCGCGACCGCTGCGTCCCGCGCCATCTCCATCTCCGGCTCCGACGATTGCGGGCGCCCGACGCACGTGAGTCCGATCAACACCACGAAAGGCACGAGCACCAACGCCGCCACCCACACGTCGCGCCTCACGACTCGACCACCGTCGGCTCGCGTCGCACGCGCTCGAGCGTGAAGTTGCTGATCAATTCCCGCGCACGAATCGGAGAGCCGTCACCCAGACCGCTCCACGCGGCGAGCTGACCGACCACGCGCTCGGCGCTCCAGCCGAGTTGCCGCAGGCCCGCGACCGTCGATGCACCATCACGCTTCGCGAGTCGCTTTCCATCGCTCTGCATCAGCAGCGGCACGTGCGCGTACTGCGGAGTCGAGTAGCCGAGCGCGCGCTGCAGCAGCAGCTGTCGTGGTGTGGAGCTGAGCAGATCATCTCCGCGCAGCACATGCGTCACGCCGCTGAGTTCGTCGTCGATCACCACGGCCAGTTGATAGCTCGCGACGCCATCAGAACGTCGAATCACGAAGTCACCGACCTCGTGCTCCACGTCCTGCGTGACGCGGCCCCGAAGCGAATCGTCGAAAGTGACCGCTCCGCTCGGCACGCGAAACCGCCACGCCGGCGAACGACCCTCACGAGGAGTAGCGCCGTTGCGACAGGTGCCCGGGTAGATCGGCCCTTCTTCACCCACGTGCGGAGCCGACGCCGCGCGCGCGACTTCAGCGCGAGAACACCAACACGGGTACGCGAGTCCGGCGCGCTCGAGTCGCCGAAGGACTTCGTCGTACGTCGCGGCGCGCGCCGACTGAACGAGGACTTCTCCGTCCCAATCGAGCCCGAGCCAGCGCAGATCTTCGAAGATGCCTTCGGTGAACGTCGGCTTGCAGCGCTCGCGATCGAGGTCCTCGATGCGCAGCAGAAATTCGCCAGACGTCGCGCGTGCCCAGAGCCAGCCGAGCAGCGCACTCCGCACGTTTCCCAGATGGAGGCGGCCCGTCGGACTCGGAGCAAACCGCCCGCGATGCATCGAGAGACCTACTGGCGCTTGAGCGGACCGCGGCGCTTGCCATCGAGCGGCTTGCGCGGACCCTCTTCCTTCGCCGGCTCGCCGGTGCCTTCGCCCTCGAGCGCTTCCGAGCCGGGCACCACGCCGTACTTCGCTTCGGCGACCTTGGTGATGCCACCGCTCACCAGCGTCTGCGAGACCGACGACGGCACGCGCACCGCTTCGCCCACCGTCGCGCCCTTCTTCGCGAGCTCACCGGCCAGGTTGTAGAACTCCATGCCGGCCGAGAGCAGCTCGGTGTCGAACGACGCGCGGCTCAAGCGACGCACTTCGCCGCTCGCCGACGCGAACAGGAAGCTGTCGAGCACCAGGCCCTTGCCTTCCTTCGAGAGCGCGCCGAACACCACCAGCTCCGCTTCGGCCGACTTCGCGTGCTCCTTCGCGGCGGCGACGAGATCGGCGTCGACGCGATTCTGCGAGAGCGACGAGAGCACGCGGCTCTCGGGGTCCTTGCTCGCCGACGTTCCCTTGGCAGACGCCTGCTTGCCCGCCGCGACCTCGACCACGCCGCCCGCGAGCTCGCCCGACGGCAGCGTCACGCGCCAGAAGTGCAGACCCGGCGGCACGTCTTTCACCGTGAGCGGCGTCGCACCGAGCGCGAGCCCATCGAGCAGCACCGGCGCGTTCGACGGCGACGACTCGACGAGCAGCGAACCCTTCGCGCCGTCCTTGATCGCCTTGCGCGCGTCGGCCACCACACGGCCGAACAGCGCCGACGTCTGCGCCAACGGCAGCTCACGTTCGGGAGCGAGCGTCAGCGCCTGCGTGAGCGACTTCGCGCCTTCTTCATCGCGGCCGGTGTTGTACTGAACGGCCGCGAGCAGCGCGTACGCGTCGACCACTTCACCGACCTCGGGCAGCACGGTGATGGCGCTCTTGTACGCGGCGATGGCGCGGGTCAGCGCTTCTTCGGCGAGACGGAACTTCTTCTTGCCGCGCAGCTCCTTCGCGTCGGCGACTTCCTTGCGAGCCTTCTCGAGCGCTTCGTCGCTCGCAGCGGCGGCCTTCTCGCGCTTCGCCTCGACGAGCGTGAACGAGTCGGCGCTCTTGAACTCGGTGGTGAGCATGCCGACCGCTTTCGCCCCGGCGCGCGCGGGAACGTCGCCGGTCAGCGCGGCGAACGGCATCACGGACAGCTTGGGCTTGGTGGCGGGCGGCTCCTGCGCGACGGCCGGGAGGGAGATCAGCGCAAGAACTGCAGCGGAGCGGAACGTGAGGCGAATCATGGAAGTGCGGGGTCTACACACCCCCAACGCCTCCCGCTACCCCTGCGTTCCCAAACGGTCAGAGCAGCCCTTCGCACTCGGCGGGCTTGCTTCCACCGCAATCGGTCTTCAGCAACGCACGCGCGCACGCGGCCTTCTTCTCGGCGCGGCTGGAGTCGACCGTCGCGCTGCGGCTCGTCGCTTCGCACTGCTTCGACACCGCTTCGCAGCGCGCCTTGCCGTCCTTCTGGCAGCTCGTCGCGTGGCATTGAGCCCCCGCCCAGAGATCACACAGCCACCGCTCGCTGTAGGTGTTCGGTTTGGTGCCGGCGGAGGTCGAGAGAATGAACGCTGCGGCAGTCGCGAGGAGCATGATGCGCCCATTGTAGCCGGATCATTGGACACCTCATGTTTCCTGCTACCTTTCGTGTCCTACATGGATGCCGAACTGACGCTCGACGAGCTGAAGCTGCTGCGTAACGTCAACCGCACCGTCGACGATTGCCTCGAAGAGTCGCTCAAGGAACGCGAGAGTTTGCAGCAGACGTTCAAGCGCCTCTTTCCGGTGCTGATCGATCTGATCGGAGCCAAGGGCGCGGTCGTCAACACGCTCGACGAAGAGCTCGCGCAGGCGACGTTCCACCACGGTGATTTCGGCGGCGTGTTCCCGGGCACGTTCCTCGACGCGACTCGCTGGGGCGCGCGCAAGCTGAACAGCGGCGACACGTTCGTGAGCCAGGTGCTCGATCTGGTCGGTCACCCGGTCGGCTCGATGGGCCTGCTGTTCGCCGGAGATCGCACCGCCGACGCAGCGAAGCTCGCGCGGCTGCTCGAGACCATCGCCGAAGAGCTCGACACCGTGCTCGCGTCGATTCAGACGGCGGCCGAGAAGCACCAGCTGTTGGTGAGCATCAACCACTCGCTGTCGAACCGCGTGTTCGAGACGGGCATGGACGGCGCGGTGCGTGCGTTGTGCGAGCGCGTGAAGGTGCCGGGCTTCCTGCTCATGTACCGCGACGCGGTCGAGTCGGGCGCGCTGCACTACCGCTCGTACAAGTACGGCCAGCTCGAGTTCTCGAGCAACGGCACGCGAGATCCGCAGCTTGACGCGGCGGTGCGCTCGCACGGCCAGAACCTGATCATGCCGCATGATCAGAAGCTCAAAGAGGCGCTCGGCAACCGCAAGGCCGTCGAGACCGTGCTGATCAGCGGCGTCGCCGAGTCACACGCGCTCGGAAAGATCATGGTGTGGAGCGGCGGCGAAGGCTTCTCCGCCTACACGATGGATCTGCTGCGTCTGCTCGGCTCGACGTTGAGCCAGCGACTCATCGACTACAACCGCGAGCGCATTCACCTCTCGCAGTTCTTCTCGGGCCGCACCATCGACGAGCTGCTGCGCGACCCCGACTACGAGCGGAACTACCTGAAGCCGCGCGCCGAAGAGGTCGGCATCTTGTTCGCCGACATCAACGGCTTCACGCGCATCTGTGAGCAGGTGCTCGAGCGGCCCGAGCGCATCGGCAAGTTCGTCGACGACTGGTCGGAAGAAGCGGTGCGCATCCTCCATCGGCACGGCGGCGTGTTCGACAAGATGGTCGGTGACTGTGTCATCGGCCTGTGGGGGCCTCCGTTCTTCAAGGACAGCGCGGCCTCGCGTGCCGGTGCGTGCATCAAGGCGGCGATCGAGATTCAGCGCTTCACGCGCGACACGATGAGCGCGCACCCCGAGGTGTCGCGGCTGTCGGAGATTCTGCAGATGCCCGGGCTGGGCGTGGCGATCGGCGTGAACCTCACTCCGAGCTTCTGCGGCTTGTTCGGCCCGAACCGCAACTACACCTCGTTCTCGACGGGCATGAACCAGACGGCGCGCTTGCAGTCGCTCGGCTCGTTCCGCGAGACGTTGATCATGGAGTCGGCGAAGAAGGCCGTCGAAGGCTCGACTGATCCCGAGCTCAAGAATCTGCAGTTTGGGCCGGTGACCGAGACGCCGGTGAAGAACGTCGCGCACCCGCTGCGGTACTACAAACTGATCGACTGAAGCGTTCTCGGCTCAGACCAGCAGCGCAGCGCCGATGAGACCTGAGTCGTCTCCGAGCTGCGCGAGCTCGATCTTGAGGCCCGTGCGGCTCGCGACCGTCGCGCGAGTCGCCACCACGTCGCGGATCTTCTGCACCAGTCCCGGGCAGCGAGACAACACACCGCCGCCGAGCACCAGCATCCCGGGGTTCAGCACGCTGATCTGATTCGCGATCGCCAGCGCGAGGTTCTGCGCCACGAAGTCGTAGAGCTTTCTCGCCGTCGCGTTTCCTGATGCCGCGAGTTGCTCGAGATCGACCGCGCCGCCTTCGAGCCCTTCTTCCTTCATCCACTCCGCGAGCTTCGCGCCACCGGCGTACGCCTCGAGACAACCGTCTTGCCCGCACCCGCAGCGACGGCCGCCCTCGGCCACCAACTTCACGTGCCCGAACTCCGCGGCCACCTGCGTGGCGCCGGTGAGCAGCCCTCCGTCGGCGATGATCGCGCTGCCGACTCCGGTGCCCACGAAGACCGTGAAGGTGTCGCGCTCACCGCGCGCGCAGCCGGCGCTCACTTCGCCCCAGGCGGCGGCGGAGAGATCATTCACCAACTTCACGTCGCGCCCGGTCGCGCTCGAGAGCGCCGCGCCGAAATCGACGTCACGCCACCCGAGGTTCGGAGCGTTCACCACCACGCCCCCGCGCAACATTCCCGCGAAGCCGACGCCCACCGGCCCTTCGGCCACGGAGTGCTTCACCGCGAGCGTGTTGATCAGCTTCGCCGTCTCACGCACGACGGCGGAAGGAGAGCGATCCGTCCACGTCTCCTTCTCGGCGGCGATGATCTTCCCGGACGATTGCTCCACCACCGCGACGCGCGCGTTGGTGCCGCCGAGATCGACGCCGAGCGCGAGGCTCACCCGCCCAGCTCCGCTTTCGCTTCGTGAATCGTGCCGTCGATCAACTTCTGGATCTCGGCGAGCCGCTCCTTCGTCTTCGCCTCGTAGCGAACGACCAGAATCGGAGTGGTGTTCGACGCGCGAATGAGCCCCCAGCCGTCAGGCCACGTGGCGCGCACGCCATCGACCGTCACCAGCTCGAGCCCCTTCGCCTTCAGCTTCTCGGTGCAGCGCTGCACGAGCGCGAACTTCTTTTCTTCCACCGTGTCGAAGCGCAGCTCGGGGCTCGAGTAGGTCACTGGCACGTCGCTCAGCAGCTCGGCCAGCGTCTGCTTCTCGTGCGACAGAATCTCGAGCACGCGCGCGGCGGTGTACGGCGCGTCGTCGAAGCCGAAGAAGCGGTGCTTGTAGAAGATGTGGCCGCTCATCTCGCCCGCGAGCGCGGCGTGCGTTTCCTTCATCTTCGCCTTGATGAGCGAGTGGCCGGCCTTCCACATCACCGGCTTGCCGCCGTGCTTCGCGATGTCGTCGTACATCGTGAAGCTGCACTTCACCTCGCCGACGATCGCCGCGCCCGGCACTTCCTTCAGCACGGCGCGCGACAAGAGGATCATCAGTTTGTCGCCCCACAGAATGTCGCCGTTGCCGTCGACCACGCCGATGCGGTCAGCGTCGCCGTCGAACGCGATGCCGAGGTCGGCCTTCGTCTCCTTCACCTTCGCGATGCAGAGCTCGAGGTTCTTGGCGATCGTCGGATCAGCGTGGTGGTTGGGGAAGCGGCCGTCCGGCTCACAGAACAGCGGCACCACGTCGTACCCGAGCTTCTCGAGCAGAGGGACCGCGATGATTCCTCCGACGCCGTTGCCCGCGTCGACCACCACCTTCATCTTCTTCGGGCCGCGCTTCACCGTGCTCAGACAGAAGTGCAGGTACGGCGTGTTGGCGTCGAAGAAGCTCACCGTGCCGGGGCGATCGGACTTCTCGAAGTCGCCGCGCTCGATCAGCTTGCGCAGTTCCTGAATCGTCTCGCCGTAGAAGGTCGTCTTGCCGACGCCCATCTTGAAGCCGTTGTACTCGGGCGGGTTGTGCGAGCCGGTGATCATCGCCAGGCCCTCGACCGGCAGCGTGTTCGCCGCGAAGTAGACGATCGGCGTCGGCACGATGCCCACGTCGATGACGTGCATGCCGGTCGACGTCGCGCCCTTGATGAACGCGTCGCGGAAACGCTGGCCCGAGAGTCGCGCGTCACGCCCGACGACGATGGTCGAACCGCCCGCACGCTTCACCATGGTGGCCAGACCGCGCCCGAGGTTTTCGACGACCGGATCGGTCAGGTCTTTGTCCACCAACCCGCGCACGTCGTACTCGCGAAAAATCTGAGGATTCATGGTCGCGCTTATTCCACACTTCGCAATCGTTCGTGCCTCTGGAACTCGTCACGCCGCTCCCACCCGGGGCGCCCTCGCACACCCGGCTCGCTCGCCACGGCAAGCGGCTCGTCGTGCTGCGCGAGATCAAGGACGGCACCGACTGTTCCTGGCCTCCGCCCGCGGCGCAGATGGTGACGCTGCAGGAAGTCGGTGAGCTCCAGGGCAAGCGCCACGCGCTCTTCGAGTGGGTCCCCGGCGTCACGCTGCGCGAGGTGCTTCAGGCGTTGGAAGTGGTCGGCAACCCGGTGCCGCTCGGCCTCGTGCTCCGTGTGGTCATCGACGCGGCGCGCGCCATCGACGGCATCAACCCCGCGCGCGCGCACGGCGGGTTGCAAGACGGAGCGCTGCAGATCGGCTTCGACGGCAAAATCTCCGTCCTCGATTTCGGAGCGCCTCGCGTCTCGCGCTTTCGACCCATCGGTCGGGTGAACTTCGCCGCCGACGTGTTCGCGCTCGGAGCGGTGCTCCACTCCGCGCTCACCGGCTTCAAGGGCGACTACACCAACGCGCCGACCACGCTGCCGCCGCCGTCGAGCTCGCACAGCGAAGCCACTCCGCAGCTCGATGACGTGGTGATGCGCGCGATCTCCGCGCAGGCCGATTCGCGACAGCGCGACGTGGGCACCTTCGCCGATGAGCTCGAGGCTGCCGCGGGTTCGCTCCTGCTGCCGCACGACAAGCTCGCCGACGTGGTGCAGACGCTCTTCAAGGAGCGCATCAAGCTGCTGCAGTCGCTCGGTGGATTGGTGGGCACGTCGACGTCCGCTCCGAGTCTCGAGGCTGAGCTGCCGATGCCCGGGATTCCGATGGGCACGCAGCCGGGTGTCGGTGGAGGCCCTCCGCCGATCAGCGCGCCCCCGACGGGTGCGACGAAGCCCATGGTGCCGTGGGACTCCGAGCCCGACATCAGTGGAGTTTCGTCGGAGCCGACGCTGCCGCGCGTGCCGTCGTCGGAGATGATTCCGAAGGCGAGCTCTCCGTCGAAGCCGCCGGCCCGGGTGCAGTCGATCGATCTCACGCCGGCCGGTGATGACGAGGACGACTGGGAGGATCGCACCGCCGCCGTGAGTCGCGCCGAGCTCGAGGCCGCGCAGCGCGCGAAGAGTTCGGACGCAGTGCCGCGCGCGTCGACGGGTTCACGCCCGCCGCTGCAAGTCAGCCCTTCGCGGCCGCCGATCGCCGTGGGTGACGAACCGTCGCCGAGCCCGACGGTCTCGCAGCGTGTTCCGCCTCCGTCCGCCACGCGCGACGACGAAGATTCCGACGCGACGAACCCGCGCGCGGTGCCCAAGCCGATTCAGAACGTCGACACCGCGCCGCGCAACCGCCGCGTGGAAGACGCGCCCGAGGACACGGGGCCCACGCCGTCGATGGCGCCGCACGTGGTGCGCAACACCACCGAGGCCGAGCGGCTGCGCGCGCACGGGCAGGAACGGCTGCGCACGCCACCGCTCGGCACGCCCGCGCTCGAGCCGGAAGACGAGTTCGACGAAGACGACGCGCCGTTGCGCACCGAAGAGACCGCGGTGAAGCAGCGGCCGAAACAAGACCCGCGCATGACGGCGCAGACTGCGCAGACGTTGCCGCCGGCGATGGTGACCGAAGAATCGGAAACGCCCGAAGCTTCGTCGGGAGGAGGCGGCGGCGCGCTGCGGTTGCTGATTCTCCTGATGGCGGTGCTGGTGGTCGGGTTGTTGGCGGCGGTCATCTACAAGGTGAAGAAGCAGCAGGAGCAGGTGGGCGACGATCCCATCGCGCTCGAAGACGACGCGGGCGTCGAAGAGAGTGACGACGACGATGGTGGCTCTGCCGCAGCGCTGATCGCGCTCGATGATCAAGACGCGGGCGAAGAAGACGACGACAGCGACGGTGGTGAGGACGACGACGATTCAGACGCCGGCGCAGAAGAGCCGGCCGTCGATGCCGGCACCGCGCAAGCCGCCGACGCCGGAGCGAAAGATGCCGGCGCTGCGGTGAAGAAGCCCATCAAGAAGGTCATCAAGAAGAAGAAAAAGAAGAAGCGGCGCTGAAACGCCAGCCCCGCCTTGCGCCGTGCCGCATCTGTCAGCGATGGGTACGCATTTCCGCGAGGCCTCCGAGGCGCGCGTCACTGTCAGCGACGGGTACAGATTGAAATGATGTCGCTCGGAACGAGAGGCACGCGCGACTCTCGGCACAGCGACCACGCAGGCCAACCACTTCGCCCTCAAAGCTGCATCGCCGTGACCGTTTGAGACCGGGCACGACGCACGCCTTGCGCTATGAAGCGCGCGTGGCGTTTTCCACCCGCGTTCACGGCGAGCACTTCACCTTTCCTTCGCTGAAGGTGGTGCTCGCGCGCGCGAACGAGGTCCGCTCGGGTGACAAGCAGGCGAAGCTCGCGGCGACCTCGATGCGCGAGATGGCAGCGGCGAAGCAGGTGCTCGCCGACGTCACCATGGAGCAGCTCTACAACGCGCCCTCGGTTCCCTACGAAGCCGACGAAGTGACGCGCGTGGTGGTCGATGGGCTCGATCAGAACGCGTACGCGAAGGTGAAGTCGTGGAACGTGTCGCGGCTGCGCGAGTGGCTGCTCGACGACCGCACCACCGGTGAAGAGATCGCGTCGATTTCTCCAGGGCTCACGCCGGAGATGGTCGCCGCCGCCGCCAAGCTGATGTCCAACATGGACCTCGTGACGGCGGGCCGGAAGATGCGCGTCGTCGTGCGCTGCAACAACACCATCGGCTTGAAGGGCCGCATCTCGAGCCGCCTGCAGCCCAATCACCCGACCGACGACGTCGAGGGCGTGCTTGCCGCGATGAAGGACGGGCTCAGCTTCGGCAACGGCGACGCGGTGATCGGCGTGAACCCCTCGACCGGAGACATTCAGGGCACGGTCGACATCCTCACCGCGGTGAAGGACCTGATGCGCAAGTACCGCGTGCCCACGCAGAACTGCGTGCTCTCGCACATCACCATTCAGATGGCGGCGGTGCGGCGCGGCGCTCCGCTCGACTTGATGTTCCAGTCCATCGCCGGCTCGCAGGGCGCGAACCAGAACTTCGGCGTGTCGGTGAGCGTGCTCGACGAGGCGTACGATCTCGCGCGACGTGAAGGCACCGCGCAGGGGCCCAACGTCATGTACTTCGAGACGGGGCAGGGCACGGCGCTCTCGGCCAACGCGCACCACGACACTGATCAAGTGACGATGGAGGCGCGCGCCTACGGCTTGTGCCGCCGCTACTCGCCCTTCCTCGTGAACTCGGTCGTGGGTTTCATCGGCCCCGAGTACCTGCGCGACGCGAAGGAGATCACCCGCGCCGGCCTCGAAGATCACTTCATGGGCAAGCTCACCGGCATCTCGATGGGCTGCGACGCCTGCTACACAAACCACGCGATCTCCGATCAGAACGATCAGGAGAACCTCGAGATGCTGCTCACGCTCGCCGGCGTGAACTACCTGATGGGCATCCCGATGGGCGACGACGTGATGCTCAACTACCAGACCACTTCGTTCCACAACAACGCGGCGCTCCGGGAGATCTTCGGGCAGCGGCCCGCTCCGGAATTCGAAGCGTGGCTCGAGAAGATGGGCCTGTGGCGCAACGGCAAGCTCACCGAGCGCGCGGGTGATGCGTCGGTGTTCGACGAGAACTTCCGCTGAACGCCGAGCTGCGGAAGATCGTCGAGCTGCGAACGCTGATCATCGAGCGGCCCGACGACTTCGCGCTGCGTCGCGTGTTCGCCGATGCGCTGATCGAACGCGGCAACCCGCGCGGAGAGTTCACCCGCATTCAGAATGATCTCGCCGATCTCGGCACCGCCACGAGCACGCTGCGACCGCGGCTGACCGTTCACGAAGCGCAGCTGCTGCGACAACACCAGGTCGCGTGGTTCACGCCGCTGCGTCACGAGCGCTTTCGCCAGACCGTGCACTTCGCGCGCGGCTTCGCCGAACGCTGGAGCTGCCACGCGCACCACTTTCTCTCGCGCGGACGCTGGGTGATCTCCCATCACCCGTTGCGGGCCCTCGCGCTCCGCAGCGTCGACGCACCCGCGCTCGAAAAGCTGGGCGCTCAGAGCGCGTTCACCTCGATGGGTGAGGTGAAGCTCACCATCAACGGTCCTCCGTGGCCCGCCGTGTCGCGGCTGCAGTTCACGAAGTTGAAGCGGCTCGCGCTCGATGGTTTCGCGTTCAACCCTGGGCCCGGCTTCGACGCGGTGTGCGCGCAGCCGTGGTTCCGCACGCTCGATTCGCTCGACATCAACTTCCGCCTCGATGACGAAGACATCGCTGCGCTCGAGGCCAGCGGCGTGCTCTCGACGGTGAAGCGATTGGGACTTCGTGCCGGTGCGTTGCGCGCGCCGTGCCCCGAGTTGACGGAGCTGCGGCTCACGGTGTGGCTGGCTGATCGCGTGGCTCTGGCTCCGGTGCTCGCGCTGACGCCGAAAGTGACGGCGCTCACGCTCAGCTCGCTGTCGACGCGCGAGATTCCGGGCGAAGCACTCGCTGACTTGCCGCCGCAGGTCCGCTCGTTGCGGCTCGAGTTCGCGCAGCTCAGCGAGGCCAACGTCGATGCGCTGGTGAGCAACCCTCAGCTGGCGTCGCTCCAGCTGTGGGACGTGCGCCTGTCCGAGGTGAGCTACGACCGCTTGCGGCTGCGCTGGGACGATCGCGGCTGGCGCTGCAGCGAGCTGTCGACACGGCGTCGCCTGCCACTGAGCTGAAATTCGAACGCAACAAACGCCGGCTGCCTGTGTCGCCTGCGCATGGGCGCACGACTCGTCGGATTCCTGGCGTTGTTTTCATGGGTTGCACACGCGGCTCCTGAACCGGTGGCGGTCACCAGCGGCTGGCTCGCGGTGCTCGACGTCGAAGACGCCGCAGCGGTGTTGAGCGACGACGAGGCCATCGCGTTTCCCATCACGGTCGATCGCTCGCAGGTGTTGATCGTCGGCGGCTTGCCCGGGACCACGACGGTGCGCGTGCTCGATGGCGCTGATCACGAGCGCGAGTTCCTGGTGATGGTCGGCCGCGCGCAGACCATCGTCGAATTCGAAATCTCGGTGCGTCTCGAAGCCGAGAAGGTGCAGGTGCTGCCAGTGCGCGCATTGCGTCGCGCGATCGTCGGCAACCCCGAGATCTGCGACGCAGTGGTGCGCGACGACGGCCAGCTCGAGCTGCACCCGTTGAATGCGGGCATGACCACCATCGTCGGCTGGGCCGGAGGCACCACCGCGCGTCACCGCTTCCACCTCATCGTCATCGTCGAGTCGAACGGCGTCGTGCGCTCGGGAGAAGATCTCGATGCGATCCTCACCGAGCCGCTCGAGAACCGCCGCGTCGCGTTGATCGCCGGCGAGCGCTACCTGGTGCCGCGCGGAACGACGCAGCGCTTCGCGGTGAAGGACGAGCGGGTCATCACCGCGAGCGGGCAGGGGAACATGGTGGTGCTCAGTGCGCGCTCGGCCGGCGCCACGCGCTTCGTCACCTGGGACGCGAACGGCCACGAGACGTCGCGCTTCGTGGTGGTGCACGAACGCAGCGCGCCGCCGAAGCCAGTGCTCGACGCGCCGCCGTTGCTGCCGGGGCAGGGGACTCCAGCGCGCTTCTGAGCGCTACTTCTTCGGTGTCGGAGTCGGAGTCGGCTGCAACTGCAGCTGCGGCAGGTTCGAGTTCGCGTTGAGCGTGCCCTCGAACACCACGCGTGGATCCTTCACGTCGAGCAGTTCGTCGAGCTCGAACACGTTGCGGTAGCCGTAGCCGAACAGGTTCACGTAGGTGGGAATGTTGAGCGCCATCATTCGCGGCTTTTCCTGCGTGCGCATCTGCGTGGCGATGCGTTCCTTCGCGGGGTCGATCGGCCGCGCGATCTTGGTGGCGAAGTCGACCTCGTCTCCTTCGAAGTTGTTGTTGCAGTAGATGAGGATCGTCGTGTCGAAGCTCGGAATCACCTTCGCCAGGTTGTCCTGCGTGAAGTCGGTGAACGCGAGGTGCTTCGCGCCCTTCAGGTGAATGCGCTCGAAGCGAAACGCCGAGCGCGAATCGAGAATGATGGTGTTCGGTTCCTTGCTCTTCTTCTGGAACGTCGCGAAGTCGATCTGCCGCTGCGCGCGGTGCGGCTCGACCTGCAGCACCAGCTCCTTGAAGTCGTCGAAGCTCACCTTCGCCTGCCGGTATTTCTTGCTCTGACCAAAGGCCATCGGGCTCTCCAGGGACGCGAGGATCACGAACAGCAGCACCACCAGATTCGTGCGCTTCATGGGCGTTCGAGCTTACGAGTTGAGCTAAGCGACGCGCCATGAAGCTCTACTTCGTCCCCGGCGTGTGTTCGATGGCGTCCCACATCGTGTTGCGCGAGGGGAAGTTCGACTTCCAGCTCGACCGCGTCGACGTGCGGAACAACAAGAAGACCGACGGCGGAGAGGACTACGTCGCGCTCAACCCCAAGGGCTACGTGCCCGCGCTCAAGCTCGACAACGGCCGCGTGCTCACCGAGGGCGCGGTGATCATGCAGTACCTCGCTGATCAGAAGCCCGAGACGAAGCTCGCTCCCGCGAACGGAACGATGGAGCGCCTCGAGCTGCAGGAGTGGCTGCACTTCATCGCCACCGAGCTGCACAAGGGCATGAGCGTCTTCTACCAGGCGAGCGCCGGCGAAGAGCTGCGCGGCATCATGCGCGGCCGTCTCGACGCGCGCTTCGGTCTCTTGAGCAAGCACCTCGCGACGCATGAGTTCATCATGGGTGATCAGTTCACCGTCGCCGACGCGTACGCGTTCTACGTGCTGCGCGCGTTCCAGAAGCAGGTGAAGGCCACGCTCGAGGGCACGCTCGCGAAATATTACGCGTCGCTCGCACAGCGCCCCTCGGTGAAGGCCGCGCTCGAGTTCGAGAAGCTCGAGCCCTAGGGGGTTTCGGCCAGCTCCCACGTCTCGAGCACGCTTGGCCGTCGCGTCGCATCGAGGAACGGCCCGGTCGGCGTGCTGGCGTGAAACGACGGCCACGTCTTCAGCGTCGTCAGCGCCACGCCCTCGGCTCGCAATGCATCGAGCGTTTCCTTCCGCGCGAGCACGCGCATCGGTTCCTTCGGCAGCTCGCGTCGGAAATCGGCGTCGGTGAACCACAGCGCTGCTTCGTGCAGATGAAACGCGAACGCGTGAGACGAGAGGTCGAGCATCACCGTGCGTCGCGGTGGGCGCGTGTTGGCGAGCTCCGCAGCCTGACCACCGACCTGGTACTCGAGCGTCGCCGGCACGAAGCTCAGCTGGTGCACGAGGTGAATGACGGCGGCTCCGAGCACCGAGCGCACGGTCAGTGAACCGAGCGGCACCGCCACCACCACCACCATCGACACGCCGAGCACGACGGCGACTGCGAGGTGATGCGGGCCTTCGAAGTTCACCACCAGCCAGCCCATGAAGCCGCCCATGCCGAACAGCACGATGCGCTGGGTGAGGTCGGCGATGCGCTCCGTCTTCAGCTCGACGACGAAGGCCGCGACCAGCAGCGCGAAGAACGGGAAGAGGATGTTGAGGTAGTGCGGTAGCTGAAATCGCGACGCCGAAAAGAGCACGAGCAGCGGTACCACCACCGCCCACGACCACGGGTCGCTCGTCGCGATGCGCCGACGCAGCTCGAGCACGCGCTTGCCCGCAGCCGCGTAGAGCAACAGCGCCCACGGCAAGAACGCCCACAGCACGGTGTGGAAGAAGAAGGTCGGGTCTCCGCGCCCTCGAATCGGCCCGCTGTTCGCGAAGCGACCGAACTGACTGTCCCAGAAGAACCAGCGCACGCCCGACACGCCGGTGGTCTCGAACACGGTCTTTTCGGGATGCGCGTCGAACTGCAACCACAGACACACGAGCTCAGGAGCGAGCGTCAGAAACACGATCGGGACGGCGAGCAGCCAGCGCGCGAGGAACAGCGGCTCGCGGCGAAACAGCGGCGGCAACACCACTGCGCACGTCACCGGCAGCGCGAGAAACGGCCCCTTGGTCATCATCGCCAGCGCGGTGAAGACACTCGCGCCGACGAGCGAGCCCAGCCACGGAGCGCCCGCCTTCATCGCCTTCGACGCCCGCACCGCCAGCCACACCGCGGTGGTCAGCATGCCGATGAGGAACGGCTCCGCGCGCGTGTCGGCGTTCGACATCACCGCGTGCTGGCTGGTGAGCAGCACCAGCACCGCGATCTGCGCGACGGCTCGCGAGTGAATGAGCAGCGCCAGCTTCCACGTCGCGAACACGCCGAGCGCGAAGAAGAGCAGCGCCGGAATTCGCGCGCTCACCACGCCGACGCCGAACAGCTTGAACGACAGCGCGGTGCACCAGAACGGGAAGTGCGGCTTGTCGAGCCAGTCGACGTTGTAGGCGATGAGGTTCACCCAATCGCCGCTCTGCGCGATGTGCTTCGCGATGCTCGCGTAGAGCGAGGCGTCGGGCTCGGGCAGCTCTCCGAAGAGCGTCACCACGTGCAGCGACGCACCGAGAACCAACAGGGGTCGCCACCAGCGCTCCAGCACGCGCGTTGTATAGACCGCAACTTCCGCGGCGGTGTGGTGTCTTCGCTGCATGCTCCGACGGTTCGGTGTGCGCGCGGCGGTGGTGTACGTGTTCCTCTACTGGCTGCCGACCCCGCTCGACGCGGTGCCGGGCATCGCGGAGCCGGTGTGGAACGCGACCGAATCGGTGTGGCGGCCCACGGTCGAATTCGCGGCGAAGCTGCTCTCGCTCGAGCTCCCCGAGAAACACCAGAGCGGGAGCGGCGACACGCTCTCCAACTTCCTGCAGGTCGGCATCACGCTGGTGCTCGCGCTCGTCCTCGGAGCGCTGTGGTCCCTCGACCGCCGTCGCACGCGCGACGCGACGGTGATGGACTTCACGCGCGACTACCTGCGCCTGGTGCTCGCCGCGACGATGTTCTCGTACGGCTTCGCGAAGGTGTTGGCGTTGCAGTTTCCGCAGCTCGACGAGTGGACGCTGTTTCAGAGCTACGCCGACTCGAGCCCGATGGGCTTGCTGTGGCGCTTCATGGGCTTCTCACCGACCTACGAACGCTTCACGGGCTTTCTGGAAGTGATGTCGGGCGTTCTGCTGGCCACGCGGCGCACGTCGACGCTCGGCGCGCTGTTGATGAGCGCGGTGATGACCAACGTGGTGTTCTTGAACTTCTGCTTCGACGTGCCGGTGAAGCTCGGCAGCTCGCATCTGTTGTTGTTCGCGCTCGTCGTCGCCGCTCCTGACGTTCGGCGCCTGTGGACGGTGTTCTTCACGCGCAGCAGCGTGCCGCCGCGAGACCTGACTCCGCTGTACGCAAGAGGTTGGGGCCGCTTCGTCTTTCCGGTCGTGATCTTCATCGCGCTCACGCTGCAGGCCGTCCAGGGCTTCACCGGCGGTGACCATTGGGAACCACCGACCGGTGTGCCGCTCGTGGGTGGCTACGCGGTCGTAAGTCAGAAGGGCGAGGACGCGAGCTGGCACTTCGTGCAGATCGCCGAGGGCATGATCGCCT
This sequence comes from Archangium sp., assembly GCA_047600485.1. Taxonomy (GTDB): domain Bacteria; phylum Myxococcota; class Myxococcia; order Myxococcales; family Myxococcaceae; genus Archangium_A. The sequence goes on along the minus strand of JASGKS010000001.1, from coordinate 5,400,899 downwards.
TCAAGCGCGGAGCCGCTGCGTGGCAACGCGCTCCGATGACGCTCGACGCCGCGGCGAAGACGCTGACGGTGAAGGAGAACGCGTTCACCTTCGAAGAGCGCGCCGGGCTGTTGCTCCTCAACGGCGCGTGGGACGGCAAGAGCGTCGAGCTCTCGCTGCAGAAGGTCGAGATGAAGGACCAGCCCATCCTCACCCGCGAGTTCCACTGGGTTCAGGAGTATCCGTACAACCGTTGAGTGGAGCTTGAGATCTTCCGCGCGGGCGGCCAGAACCCGTGTTTCGTGACCGAGGACGAACTCCGCGCGTTGGTGAAGGCCATCGTGACCGAGGTGGTGAAAGGCGACGCGCCTGCACCCGCGGCCGCCGAACCGCCTCGTCCCGCGTGGAGCCGTGGTCCGAAACACAAACCGCTCCCGCCCGCGCGCAGTGAGCGCTCGCTCGCGCAGCTGGTCACCACCACGCCCGCGCGCATCGTCACCGGTCGCACCGGCACGCGGTACCTCACGAGCAGCTACCTCGGCCTGCGCGCCGACCACGCCATCGCGCTCGACGCGGTGGAGTCGGAAGTCGACGAAGCGTGGGCCGCATCGCAGGGGTGGCTGCCGCTGCGCACGCGAGCGAAAGACCACGCGCAGTTCCTGCTCCACCCCGACGAAGGCCGCCGCCTCGACGACGCGAGCCGCACGAAGTGCTCTGCGGAAGCCGACAAGGGCGTCGACGTGCAGCTCATCGCCGGCGATGGACTCTCGGCGCACGCGCTCAAGGTGAACGGTCCCGCGCTGATGAAGGCGCTCGCCGCTGCGCACGCCGCGAAGGGCTTCAAGGTCGGCAAGCCGCTGTTCGTGAAGTTCGCGCGCATCGGCGTGCAGGACGAGATCGGCGTGCTGACCCAGGCGCGCAGCACCATCATCATCGTCGGCGAACGGCCCGGTCTCGGTACTGGCGACTCGCTGAGCATCTACACCGCGTTCGGCCCCAAGCTCGGTCAGGACAATTCCGAGAAGGACTGCATCTCGAACGTGCGCGAGATCGGTTTTCCGCCCGAACGCGCGGCCGTGAAGTGCGCCGACTTGATGAAGCTCTCGTTCGCGGCCGGCGGCGGTGGAGTGAAGCTCACCGGCGGTGACCCCGCATTCCGCCCGCACGTGGTCAATCACTGATGCGCGCCTTCGTCGCTCAGCGGCCGAAGCTGCTCTCGGTGCGTCAGCTCGAGCAGGTCGAGCCTCAGCTCGCTCGCTCGCTCGGCCTCGACCCGAAGCGGCACGTGTCGGCGGGGCTCATCACGTGTGATCAAGATGACTCGCTCTACGCGGCGCTCGATCATGCGACGAAGTTCGCCGACGTCGACGTGGTGTACGCCAGGAGCTTCTACGCCGGCAGCGCGCATGCTTCGGGTCCGCTGTCGGGCGAGATCATGGGCGTGCTCGCCGGGCCTGACCCTTCAGAGGTTGCTGAAGGTCTGTGGGCGATGCGCGAGGCGCTGACGTCGAAGATCCACTTCGTGACGTTCGAAGGCACGAGCGGGCCAGCGTTCTTCCCGCACGTGATTCCAGAATGTGGCCGCTATCTCGCGCCGCTCGCGAACATCAAGCCGGGGCAGCCACTCGGCTACTTCATCGCTCCACCGATGGAAGCGCTCATCGGCATCGACGCTGCGCTCAAGGTCTCGAACGTAACGCTGCAGAAGTTCTTCGGGCCGCCGACCGAGACCAACTTCGCGGGCGGCTATTTCACGGGCTCGCTCGCTGACGTCGAAGCTGCCGCGCGCGCGTTCAGCGAAGCATTGGAGTCGGTGGTGCTCTCTCCGCTCGGTGGACTCGTTCGTCCCGAGCGCGAACGCCGATGAGCAATCTCAACGCGCTGCGCTGGGACTCCAGGATCCTGCAGAAGAAGTTGAAGAAGCTCGGTGTGCCGCCGCCTCCTCCGAAGGGGAAGCCAGTGCAGAGCGACATCATGAAGCCCGGGAAGTTCTATGTCCCCGGCGCCGAGCTCGCGCACTGGGAGAAGTACAACGCGCTGCTCACGAGCGCGCTCGAGACCGCCGCGTCGCAGTGGACGAGTGATGCGTACGGCCACAACGTGATGGTCGCGGCGCTCGACGCGGCGTCGGGCGAAGAGCGGCCGGAGAAACCGCACGGTCACGTCGCCGCGAGACCCGTCATCGACAATCACGGCTATCTGCGCGCAGCGATTCTCGCGGCGGAAGCAGTCGAGAAGCTGGTGCCGAAGGCTGATCAGAAGCGCTTCACCCGACTGCTCGAGCTCGGCAGGCGCGTCGCGCTGGGGCGCGATCTCACCGATGCGGACGAGTCGCTCCTCGACGCAGAGATGCCCTTCGTGCGCTTGCCGTCGCGCGCCGTGTCGCGACAGTTCACGGCGACGGGGCCGCTCCGGGTCGCGCAGGGTGTCGCCCTCGACGCCGTGGAGGCCGCCATCAACAACGTGGCAGGCAAGGGCGCGCGAGAAGCGTGTGCGCAGGCGGTGAGGTCGCTCACGGGCAAGGCGCGCCCGTTCCTCGAAAAGCTCGACGCGTTGATCCTTCGCGAAGACGCGCGGCTGCAATTCGAAAAGGTCGCGGTGAAACCGTCGTCTCCCGTCGTTGCGAGTCGTTGGCGCGGAGCAGAGAAGGGCAAGGGCTCGCACTGGATCGCGGAGTTGCAGAACGGCTCGCTCGCGTTGCTGTGGAAGGTGAAGGGCAAGTGGCGACTCGTCGAGGGTTCGCGCGACGACGTGCTCGCGTGCGTCTCCGATTCGCATCTGCGCGCCGCGACCGATGCGTTGCTCGGAGCGAAGTGACGTAGTTGAAGCTCAGCCATGCCCAGCCCGAAGACCGCTGATCTCGTCGACTCCCACGATGCGCAGGTTCGTTTCTGTCAGCTCGCGTTCGAGCGGCACGGCACGCGACTCCCGTTTCATGGCGTCATCAGCACGGTGAAGACCTTCGAAGACAACACGCTGCTCAAGAAGCGACTCGAAGAGCCTGGCAACGGTCGTGTGCTGGTCGTCGACGGCGGAGGTTCAGCTCGCGTCGCGGTGGTCGGTGACGTCATCGCCGCGCTCGCGCAGAAGAACGGCTGGGCCGGGTTGATCATCAACGGCGCGGTGCGTGACGTCGCCGTGCTCGCCGAGATGGACTTCGCGGTGTTCGCCATCGCGCGTTCTCCGAAGAAGAGCAGCAAGCTCGGCACGGGCGCGCTCGACGTTCCCGTCTCGTTCGGCGGTGTGGAGTTCGTGCCCGGCCAGTTCGTCTACGCCGATGACGACGGAGTGCTGGTCAGCGCGGCGAATCTCGCGACGTGACGTTCGGGCTTCAGAACGCCCAGCCGATGTTGGTGTGCGCGGCCGGCAGGAAACCGTGAATGCCGAACGGTGGCCCGTACGCGAAGTACGAGATGCCGAGACCGCCTGAGAGCACGAGGCCGGGCCCGAGAATCGCGGTGTAGCCGACGAGCACGCTGCCGTAGCCGCCGGGCTCGACTCCGTTCGCGCTGGTGACGGCCGCGAGCACTGCGCGCAGCATGATCCACATGCCTTCGGGCGCGGTGCCGGTGATGAAGCCGCGTACGCCCGCTTCGAGTCCGTAGCCGCGAAAGGGACCGGTGCCGATGCCCAGCGGCGAGTCGAAGAGCTTCAGACTCGGTGCGAGGTACAGCGAGTACTTGTCGGAGAACGCGCGCTCGACCTGCACGTGCACGAAGCCGAGCAGCTCGGTGAGTGGGTCGACGGTGATGGTCCACTGCTTCGGCGCGGGCGGAGGATCTGCGCTCGCGAGGGCCAACGTCAGTGCGAGCGCGATCATCAATCAGCGGCGTTGATCGACGATCTGCAACTGGGTCTGCATGCCACCCGGCGCCACGATGCGCGCGGTGAGCGAGAAGTCCTGGCCGACCGACAGCTCGAGCGACGGAGTGATTTCCTTCTGCGTTCGCCACTCTTCACTCACGTGCACCGTGCCGATGATCTCGCGATCGACGCTGGTTTGATCGAGCGACTCGAAGAGCAACAGCGGCACCGGAGCACTCCACGGCGGCAACCCTTCGAGCGGCGTGGTGCACTTGCACGGCACCGGCGTGTTCGCGGGAATCACTTCCGCCGTGCGGCCACCGACCAGCATCACGCTGATGGGCATCGCCACCACGTCGTTCAACCCCGACGTCTTGGTGCGCGCGAGGTTGCGACCCAGAATCGCCGCGCCCACCGCCACGCCGAGCTCGGGGTGCACGTCTTTCTCCGACGACACGTGAGGGAAGTGCGCCAGCCGCCGCCGAATCATCGGCATGCGCGTCTGACCGCCGACCAGCACCAGCTCGTCGATGTCCTTCGCCTGCAGACCTGCGCGCGCGAGCACGTCTTCGGTCGCGCCCATGCAGCGCTCCACGAGCGGAGTGACAATCTCCTCCATCCGCGCCCGCGTGAGCTTCTGCTGGAAGTCGATGAAGCCGCCGTTCTGCCGCTGCGCGACGACTGGCACGCGCACGTCCATCGCTTCGGCGCGCGAGAGCTGAATCTTCGCGAACTCCGCGGCGAGCGCGAGGCGCTGCATCACCGTGCGGTTCTTGCGCACCGGCACGCCCTGACCGTCTTCGAGCTGCTGCGCGAACGTCTCCGCGATGGCCTCGTCGAAGTTGCCGCCGCCGAGGAACGCGTCGCCGCCCGTGGCGAGCACCTTCACCACGCGGTTCTCGACGCGCATCACGGTTGCGTCGAACGTGCCGCCGCCGAGGTCGAAGATGAGCACCGTCTGCTTCGGGCTGCGCAGGTTGGCGTAGAAGAGCGCGGCCGCGGTCGGTTCGTTCACGATGGCCGCGACCTTGAGCCCCGCCGATTCAGCCGCCTTGCGCACCGCTTCGCGCTGACGCACCGACGCGTGGGCCGGCACCGTCATCACGCAACGCTCGAACTTGTGACCCGCCGCTCGCGCCGCGCGCGCCACGATGTCGCGCACCACCACGCCCGCCACGTCGACGAGCGGAATGGTCTGGCCGTAGATCAACACCGCGCTGTAGCCGTCGCCGCCCTCGACGATGTCGAACGCGAAACGCTCGCGGTGTCGCGACACGTATTCCGAGTTGAAGCGACGACCGAGGAACCGCTTGGCGCCGAACACGGTGTGCTTCTGATCATCGATGAGTTGCGTGCGCGCCGACTGGCCGACGAGGCACTTGCCGAGGTCCGCCGAGGGAAACCACACCACCGACGGGAGCACCGCTGACTTCTCGCTCACCGGCACGACCTTCAACTTGCCCTGCGCGTCGAACCACGCCGCCGAGGTGTTGGTCGTGCCGAAGTCGATACCCAAAATCGGCTGCATCGGTGCCGCAGAGTACGGGACGCCACGCCCCGCGCGACAGGAATCTGAAGTCGAGTTGTCCTACTCTTTGCGACATGCCTCGCGGTGTTGCTTTCCTCCTCGTTGCCTCTCTCGGTTCGCTCGGTTGTGGCGGTGGTCTCGAGCGCGTCTCGTTCTCGGCGGACGACGTCTCGTACGCGCGCAGCGCCCGCGTCGGTCTCTCCCTCACCAACGTGAGCCCCGTCGCCGTCGGCGTGAACCTCTGCCTCTCACAGCTCGTCTCGGCCGACGGCAAGACCACCGGTCCTTCCGAAGCCGCCGGCTGCGCGCTCGAGCCCGTTCCGCTGCAGCCCGGTGATTTCGTCGAGAGCCGCAAGACGATTCCCGCTGAGCTCGCGGCCGGCAAGTGGCGCTACGCGACCACCATTCGGTTGCCGAACGGCGCCGGCGAGAAGGTGCTGACCGACGAATTCGAAGTGAAGTAGGTCAGCGCAACACGACCGGAGTGCCCACCGGCACCACGTCATAAAACCCGCGCACGTCTTCCGGGTGCATCACCACGCAGCCCCACGACAGGCCGTAACCCGCGTCGCCGCTCCACGGCTCGATCCACCCGTGGAAGCCGATGCCGCCGCCGAGCTTCGTCTTCTGCGCGGTGAGCGCGCGCCGCTTCCACTGCGAGGCGATGTCACGTTGCTGTGCTTCGGTGATGAGGCCGGCGTCCACTCCGCGCGCCGCGTCGAACGCGTTCGGGTAGTTCAACTTCACCCACGCCTTGCCGAAGTAGCCCGCGTAGTCGCCCGCGAAGGGACCGGTGGTGCGATCGACCACGAAGTAGAAACCGCGCGGCGTCTTCAAATCTCCGCGCTCCTCCTTCACGCCTTCCACCTGACCCTGGCCGACGTCCCACGTGTGGGTGAGCTGGCCGTGCTCGAAGCGCTCGGCCTGATGGCCGTCGACGTCGACCACCACCAGCACCGCTTCGAGCTTCGGCACCAGCAGCACCTCGCGGCCCGTGACGAACTCCTTCGCGCTCACGCCGTCGATCTCGACCTTCGCCTTTTTCCCCGCGCGACCGAGGCGCTGACCACGTGTGACACGAGAGCCGACCTTCACGTCGATGGTCTCGAGCCCCGAGATGATCGACCGCACGCTGCGCACTTCGTGGTTCTCGAGGAAGCAGTGCGCGAGCTCGACCGAGCCGTCGCTCGCCACTTTCACTTCACCGCTGGCGACCGCGTTTGCGGGAACGGTGAACGTGAACCCCTCGACCGGGCTGCCGTCACACGCGCTGACGAATTCCTCGATGCGCGGCGTGGTGGCCACGGTCAGTGCGATGAAAAAGGCGATGGGCATGGGGCCAATCACTGACGCATTTCGCGTGCTTGGAGTTCCGGTGGGAAGAGATCGAATTGGCGCAATGTTCGTTTGAGGCTCAACATGCTCTGGCGCGTGGCCAAGTTCACCTTCCGCCTCTTCTGGAAGCTGCGGTGGTGGCAGCAGGCCACCGTCGTGGTGTGCGCTCCGCTGCTCGCGTTGAACTTGAGTGTCGCGTTCTTCGGCAGCTCGGCCGTGTTCCCGCTGTCGCCGTTCTTCGTGAAGGAAAAGTGGTCGGCGCTCAAGTCGTACGCGAAGCACCGCCCGCTGTGTCTCATCACCGGCCACGGAGACCTCGGTGAACTCAGTGACGCCGCCGAGAAGAAGTACCGACTCCCGCGCGGCCTGATGCACGCCATCGTCGAAGTGGAGTCGGGCTCGCGGCCGCACCGCATCTCTTACGCCGGCGCGATGGGGCCTGCGCAGCTGATGCCCGGCACCGCGCAGTTGCTCGGCGTGAAGGACCCGTTCGATCCCGAAGACGCCATCGACGGTGGAGCGCGCTACCTCTCGCAGTTGCTCGAGCGAAACGGTGGTCGCGTCGATCTCGCGGTCGCGGCGTACAACGCTGGGCCGGGCTCCGTGAACGGCTCGGTTCCGCGCAACGGCGAGACTGAAATCTACGTCGCGAAGGTGATGCGAGAGCTCAAGCGCTGAGGGGATCTGCCCCGGAAATTGTGCTCTGCTGGCACGATGCGTTTCGTCGTTTTCCCGCTCCTGGCCACCGTGCTTCTCGGCTGTCCGAAGCCCGTGCCCCCGCCACCTGCCGCGCCAGATCCGGTCGGGCCGGCGCCGCTGCGACGGCTGACGAACACTCAGTATCTGAACGCGCTCGACGACGTGCTCGGCCCCGACAAGCCGGCCCTCGACGAGCTGCCTGCCGATGCCGTGGTCGGTGGTTTCGACAACGCGGCTGAGGCGCAGACGCCGTCAGATCTCCGCGTCTCGCGTTGGCAGCACGTCGCGCAGCAATACGCCGAGCTCGCGACCAGCGACGATGCGCACCTCGCGCGCGTGCTGAACTGCACCTCGTGGAACGACGCCGCGAGCCAGGCCGCCTGCCGTGACTCGTTCTTCGCCACCACGCTGCGCCGTCTCTACCGCCGCACGCTGACCGCCGAAGAGCTCGAGCGTGAGACCGCGCGCTTTGCCGTGCGCCAGACGCAGGTCGACTTCGCGGGCGCGGTGCAGCTCACGCTGGAAGCCGCGCTGCAGTCGCCGCAGTTCCTCTACCGTCCCGAAGTCGGAGCAGAGTTCGACGGCGTCGCGCGCGCCACGCGCCTCTCGATGCTCCTGTGGGACAGCGGGCCCGACGACGCGTTGATGAACGCGGCCGAGAGTGGAGACCTCACGCAGGCGTATCAAGCGAAGGCGCAGGCGGTGCGCATGCTGAACGATCCGCGCGCGCAGCGTGCGATGTGGAACTTCCATCGCCAGTGGCTCGCGCTCGAACGCCTGATGCTCGACGAACATTCGGCGCGAACCGCGGAAGTCGACGCGAGCTGGACAGCGGCGACTCAGGCCGCGGCGCTGGCCGAGACGCGCCGCTTCGTCGAGCACGTCATGGTCGACGAAGGCACCTTGAGCGCGCTGCTCACCAGCCGCCGCGCGTGGCTCGACACCGAGACCGCTCGGCTCTACGGCGTGACGACTTCGGTTTCGCCCGACACCGAGCTCTCACTCGATGAGAGCAAGCGCAGCGGCATCCTCACCCGCGCTGCGTTCCTCGCCGGCACTTCGCACCGCGGAGCGACCTCTCCTCCCATTCGCGGCAACAGCGTCAACCTGCACCTGCTCTGTCGGTTGCCGACGCCGCCGCCTCCGGGAGTGAACGTCACGCCGCCCACGCCGGGCACCGACATGCTGACCAACCGTCAGCTCTTCGAGCAGCGCACCAGCCCCGGCGCGTGCGCAGGGTGTCATCGCTCGCTCAACGGCTTCGGCTTCGGCTTCGAGCACTACAACGCCGCCGCCGCCTGGCAGGACCTGGAGCAGGGCAAGGCCATCGACGCGCGCGGAGAAATCTTCGGCACCGACATCGACCGCACTTTCGACGGCGCGCTCGAACTCTCCGCGGCCCTCGCCGGCAGCCCCGCGGTGCATCAGTGCGCGACGCAGATGTGGGTTCGCTACGCGCTCGGTCGCGCGCCCGCCGACGTCGAGGCGCCGTGGGTGACCGAGGTGTCGGACCGCTTCGTCGCTCAAGGCGGCGACGTGAAATCGCTCTTGCTCGACGTGGTGACCGCTCCCACGTTCATGACCTGGCCGAAGGAAGCCCCGTGAAGCTCGAACGCCGTCAATTGCTCAAAGCCCTCGGCCTCGGTGCGCTCGTCGCGCCGCGGTTCTCGTTCGCGCAGACGATGACTCCGCCCAAGCGCATCTTCTTCTTCGTGCAGCCGCACGGGCACGTGCCCTCGAGCTGGAAGATGCCGATTCCCGGCGGGCCGACCGACTCGTTCGCCGAACGCGACCTCACGCAGCTCCCCGAAGCGGAGTTCTGCAAGGTGCTCTCGCCGCTGTACCAATACCGCCAGAAGACGCTGGCCATCGAAGGGCTCTCGCACCTCGCCGCGCTCGAAGACATCGCGTTCACCGCGCGCACCGGTGGCGGTGACTTCAACAACCACAACGTCGCGGTGGCCGATCTCCTCACCGGCCGTCGCGCTGCGCAGCACCCGGGCTTTCCGTGTACCGGCGGCGGTATTTCGATCGATCAGCTGCTCGGTCAACGGCTGGCCACTCCGGGCCGAGTCGCGTCGCGCGTGTACGGTGGCGACTACGTGCCCAACCAGGCCATCGCGCCGTTCTCGTTCCTCGGCGCGTCGCAGCCCACGCCGCTGGTGAAGAACCCGCTCGACGCGTTCAACGATCTCGTTGGCGTGCGGCCTCCGACCGACAACCGGCAGATCGCTCTGGCGCGCGCGCGGCTCTCGATGCTCGATGGCCTCGCCGACGAATACGGTTTCGTGGCGTCGAAGCTGGGTACCGCCGATCGCCAGAAGCTCGAGAGCCACCAGCAGCTGGTGCGCGACCTCGAGGTCTCGCTCGCCACGCAGGTGCCGATGACCTGCGACAGCACCTTCGACCCGTCGGGCGTGAAGACGCGTCAGTTCATGCGCCTCACCCGAATGGCGTTCGCGTGCGACCTCACGCGCGTCATCACCTACGCCGCGCCGGTGCCGCTGTGCCCCGAGTTCAACTACCCGGCGAATGCCGACGTGCACGCCAGCTACGCGCACGCCTCGGTGAGCGGGCTCACCTCGTGCGGTCAGATGTACACGCCGCTCGCGGAGCAGGCGATGACCGACCTGAGCATCTGGTACGGCAATCACCTCGCGTACCTCTTGAGCGAGCTGGAATCGGTGCCCGAGGGCAACGGCACGTTGCTCGACAGCACGCTGGTGGTGTGGGTCACCGAGCTCGGCACGCCGACGCATCGCCACCACGACGCGTTCACGGTGTTGTTCGGAGGCAGCCAGGGCTTCTTCAAGACCGGCCGCTACGTGCGCTACCCCATCACCCACGACAGCCCGGTGCCCGGAGACACGTCGCAGTGGGGCCGCTGCGGACCCGCGCACAACCACCTGTGGGTCAGCGTGCTGCGCGCGATGGGTCAGCCCGACAACGAGTTCGGCACCACCAGCGCCACGTCGACCAGCGGAGAGGTCATCGACATGACCGGCCCGCTGTCCGAGCTGCACACCTGAAAATCAGCGCGTGGTCTGCTTGAAGTTCTGACCGTCGTTGTTGAGCCACAGCTCGCCGACGTCGCGCGCGAACGCGGTGTCGTGCGGAGCGTGGCAGTGCAGGCCGACTCGAATCGCGAACTCGACCTCGGTGTTCGGCGCGCAGTTCTGCAGGTGGAACGTGCCGTTCACCACCGGGCAGGGCACGTCGTTGCTCGACAAGATGTGCGTCGTCTTCCACGCGTCGGCCGTCCACCGCAGCTCGAGCCACGCCACCGAGAGCGTGGTGAAGCCGCGCTCGTTCCACCCGCGCGCCTGCGCTTCACGCTGCAGTTCGACCATCCCGGGGTGCACGAGAAAATGAATGGTGCTCATGGGACCTTTGGCCGACATCAGGTGCGAGAGGAGCGGGCGGTCCAACCGCGCGGGCGGAGGCGGCAGCGAGTCCTTCGACTTCGGCGGCACGGTGGGGCTGCTGCTCGGTGGCTTGGGCTTCATGGGTCCCCCTGCGATGCACGGCGCGAAGTCGTCGGCGAACGTACACTGCTCTCGCGTGCGGCGTGTTCGCCTTTGACCTTTTTGGGCGGGCCGTGTCCTTCTCGTTACGGTGAGCCCCGTGGCGCCTCAGCTCAGAGTCATTCCGGGTGGTTCGGAAGCCGTCGACTCCGACGAGACGCTGGTGCGCGCATTTTTGGAGGGTGATTCGGGCGCTTTCGGCACGCTGATCAGGCGGCACCAGGAAGCGGTCTACAAAGTGGCGCGCCGCTTCACGCGCTCTCCCGAAGACGCGCGCGATTTGACCCAGAAGGTGTTTCTGCAGTCGCTCGAGGTCGCGCAGAAGACGCTCTCGCGGCTCGACGCGCAGGACATTCCGTTCCGCGCGTGGGTGCTGCGCGTGGCGCTCAACCTCGGCATGAACCACGTGCGCGATGGCTCGCGCTGGAAGCTCGCCGCGGTCGAGAACATCGATCGCGAGACGCGCGGCTCGACCACCGCGGTCGATCAACTCGAGCGCGCCGAACAGGAAGCCCTCACGCGCCGCGCGGTGCTCGAATTGCCCGAACGGCAGCGCGACGTGTTCCTGCTCCGCATCGACGCCGGGCTGTCGTTCGCCGACGTCGGCAACGCGCTGGGCATCAGCGAGAGCAACGCCAAGTCGAACTTTCACCACGCGGTGAAACGATTGAAGGAAGAGGTCGCTCGGTTGAGCGCCGGAGGTGCAGCATGAGTCTCGAATGTGAAGACGTGGAAGTGGAACTCTCGGGAGGCGGCCCGGTCTCGGACGCCGCGCGCGCGCACCTCGAGACGTGTGAGTCGTGCCGCGGCACCGCGAAGCTGCTCGGGTTGGCGACGCTGCCTCCGCTGAGCGACGCCGAGCGCATGTTGCTCTCGGGCCTCGCCGCCACCACGCAGCGCGCGTGGAGAGATCAGCAGGCGCGCCCCTCGAGCGTTCGCCGCTTCGGCAGCCTCGCGCTCGCCGCGGGCCTGGGTGCCTTGCTCGCGTCGGGTCTGGTGATGAAGCTGATGCCGGTGCCCGAGCCGCGCATCGAGACGCGCACCGAGCTCGTCGCCACGCCCGTGCTGCCCGAGCTCGCGGGCGAAGAAATCGAAGACTTCAACCTTTCTGATGACGACGTGTTCTTCGAAGTGGGTTGGCCGTCGCCGACCGAAGGAGACCTGTAACCATGAAGACCAAACTGATTGCCGTGCTCGCCGTGTTGTCGATGACTGCCTTTGCCGCGCCTCCGCCGGCTGGAGCGCCCGCGGGCGGTGGCGGAAAGTGGGCTGAGAACAAGGAAGACCGCCTCGAGAACCGCGAGCAGAAGATGCGGTTGATGTACCTGGTCGCTATCAGCGAGGCGCTCGAGCTGAGCGACGCCGAGGCGCTGAAGCTGTCCGACAAGTTGAAGGCCATCGAGGAGAAGCGTCGGCCGCTCCGTCAGCAGATGGGTGAGGCGATGAAGAGCCTGCGCGACGCTTCTGACGGTGATCAGGCCGCGCTCGGTCAGGTCGACGCCAACGTGCAGCGCGTGCTCGATGGCCGCGCGCAGATGGCGGCGATGGACAAGGAACTCTTCGCCCAGCTCTCGCAGGGCCTGACGCCGCAGAAGCGCGCCAAGCTCGCGCTGGTGCTCGCGCGCATGGGTCACGAGTTCAAGGGTGGTGGCAAGAAGGGCCGTCGCTAAACCGCTCCCCAGGTTGTCTTCACGCCTCAACAGTGCGAGGTGCGGCTTCGTGTCGCGCCTCGCACTGCCATTTCTGATGAGCGCTTTGGTCATCGGCTGCAGCCCGATGATCAGCGGACCCGATGCTGGAGCCGTCGACGCAGGCGTCATCGTCGACGCCGGGTCTTCGATGGACGCCGGTTCCGATGCCGGCATCGTCCCCACTGACGCAGGCGTTCAGACCGTGCTCCGCGTCACGTACCCCGCAGGAACCAGCACGCTCTTCGTGCGCGGCTCGTTGCCGCCGCTCAACTGGAACACCGGCGTGCCGATGCAGAAGGTCGACGCCACGACGTGGACGGTGACGCTCACCGGCATCGCGGCCTCGGCGGCGCTCGAGTGGAAGCCGCTCCTCAACGACATGACCTGGTCGAAGGGGCCCAACTACAAGGCTGCGGGCGGCAGCACCGTCGAGGTCGCTCCGCGCTTCTTGCGCGACGCGGGCGAGTGGACGATTCGCTGGCCGCAGTTTCAGTCGACGCTCCTCAACAACACGCGCGGCGTCTACGTGTACCTGCCGCCGACGTACCTCGAGAACTCCACCGCGCGCATGCCGGTCGTCTACATGCACGACGGCCAGAATCTCTTCGACCCCAACGCGGCCTTCGGCGGAGTGACGTGGCGCGTGCCCGAAGCGATGAACGACGCGGCGAGCAGCGGCGCGTTTCGCGAAGCCATCGTGGTCGGCGCCGAGAACGCGGGCGCCAATCGCATCTCCGAATACACGCCGACGTCCGACCCGATGTACGGCGGCGGCAACGGAGACCTCTTCCTGCGCATGCTGGTGGAGGAGCTGAAGCCGAAGGTCGACTCCGAGCTGCGGACGCTGCCGGGGCGTGCCGACACCGTATTAATAGGGTCGTCGCTGGGCGGGCTGATCAGCAGCTACGCCGGCGTTCGCAAAGCAGACACCTTCGGCAACATCGGGGCGATGTCTCCCTCGGTCTGGTGGGACGGCCGCGTGCTGCTCACCTTCGTGGCGCAGACGGGCACGGGTACGGCGCGCCCGCTCCGCGTGTATGTGGATTCAGGAGACAGTGGTTCATCGAATGACGGAGTGACCGACACCGCCGACCTCGCCGCGGCGTACCGCACGCTGGGCTACGCTGACGGCAGCACGCTGAAATACGTCGTGCAGCAGGGCGCCACGCACACCGAGAGCGCGTGGGCTTCGCGGTTGCCGGGGGCGTTGGAGTTCCTGCTCGGGCCGGGTCGTTGAGTCTCACGTCAGTCGTGCCAAGCTGAGAACCCCCATGCGCAGACAACTCGTGTTTCCCACCGCGGCGCTCTGCATCGCCGCGCTGTTGTCCACGTCGTCGTGCAACTGCGGCAAGCCCATCGTCACGGGCACCATGAGCTCCATCGCGCTCGAGGGCGACACGCTCGACTTCGGCATCGTCGCGGAAGGCACGTCGAAGGGCGGCAAGTTCAGCGTGCGCAACGACGGCCGTGCGCCGGTGAACCTCACGGTCACGCTGGGGAGCGGCTCGAGCCCCGACTTCGCGCTCGGCACCGTGCCCACCTCGGTCGAGGCGGGCGGCTTCATCGAAGTGCCGGTGGTCTTCACGCCGATGGGCCCGGGCTCCGACGTCGGAACGGCCGAAGTGCTCGAGACCGGCGGCATGACGCCGCTCATCGTTCACTTGAAGGGCGGGCCCATCGAGCCGCGCCTCGACGTGGTGCCCGACCCGGTCGACTTCGCGGGCTCGGCGATGCCGCAGGTGACGAAGATGGTCGCGCTCAAGAGCGTCGGCACCTCGGCGCTCACCATCAACGCGGTCGGCGTGTCGGCGACCGGCAACCCTGATTTCTCGGTCGAAGGCCCGACGATGCCGACGCGGTTGCTGCCCGGCGAGTTCGTCAACGCGCGCGTGGTGTACCAGCGCTCGACGCGCACCGATAACGGCGTGATGGAAGTGCTGTCTGACGACGTCGACGCGGGGCTGCGGCGAGTGCAGTTGCTGCCTGACCCTCCGGCGGCGTGTTCCGACGGCATCGACAACGACATGGACGGAGCGGCCGACTTCCCGAACGACCCCGGCTGTCAGAACGCGCAGGACACCGACGAGTACAACCCGGCGCAGTGCGTGAACGGCGCGACGCGCATGTGCGGCAACGGTGACGCGGGCAGCTTCTGCTCCGGCATGCAGTCGTGCGTGAACGGGTTGTGGTCGATGTGCAACGGCGCGGGCAACCCGATGACCGAGACCTGCAACAACATCGACGACGACTGCAACGGAGTGGTCGACAACAACGTCACGCGCGCCTGCTGGACGCTCGACGCCGGACAGCGCGGAGTCGGCAATTGCCGCGACGGCCAGGAGACGTGCAGCCAGGGCATGTTCATTCCGAACTGCATGGGCCAGGTCGGGCCGTCGACCGAGGTGTGCGGCAACGGCATCGACGAGAACTGCAACGGTGTCGCCGACGAAGGCTGCGCGCCAGCCGACGCAGGCTGCAACCCGAACGGCACGTTCACGCTCGACGCGGGCACCATCAGCTACTCGTGCTGCGACTACCTGGGCTCCGGCTTCCTCGCCGTCGACTTCGACATCAATCGCTTCCTGATTCAGTCGAACGCCACGCAGGTGCGGCCGCAGAGCAACTTCTCGGGCGGAAATCTCCCCGCGACGACGGCGGCGGTCTGCCCGTCGGGCACGTTCAGCTACACCAAGACCATCACCGGGCAGTGCGACGAGACGTACACGCTGACCGGCACGTTCGTCGGGCCCAACACCTTCGTCGGTACGTTCTCGGCGTCGTTCTCCGGGCCGCAGTGCCAGGGCACCATCTGCAACAACGTCGACTGCGCTGATCAGACCTGGAACATCTCGGCCGGTCGCTGAACTGAGTCATGCGCTCGTTCGCCTCCGACTGGTCTGCGACCAGTCGAGTTCGCGACCTGCGGTCTCGACCGGCTCGCTCGCTAGTGCGTCAACGCGAGCAACACACTCGCGAGTGACAGCTCGACGTCTGGGAACGACACGGGCCGAATCGAATCACGCGCGGTGAGCGTGAACTGCTCGGTCCACTTGCCGTCTTTCGGCGCGCGGTAGACGTGCAGCTGCGCGTGCGCAATGTCGACGATCCAATATTCGGGAGAGCCCGTCTCGGCGTAGAGCGGCGCCTTCACTTCGCGATCGATCCGCAACGACGAGTGAGAGACCTCGATCAGCAAGAAGGCATTCGTCGGGTGCGGGTTGAGCCCGGTGCGTGGAGGAATCAGCGCGAAGTCGGGCTCGGGCATCGAGTCTTCTGACGCCTCAAGCGGCAGCCCCGGGCGCACTCGCGCGCGCTTCCCGAACGTCTCAACCAACAGATGCGTCAGCGTCTCGACGACAGACGCATGCTCATTCCCAATCGGCGCCATCCGAACCACCTGCCCCCTCAGGAGCTCGACGCGCTCGCCGTCAAAGACGCCGAGCTTCGCGATGGCGACGTATTCCGAGACCTTCATCGGTCGACGGACTTCATCCAGCGCTGCGAGAGCTTCGTTCATGCGGGCGTTGCTATCAGAGGGGTCCGACATGCCTGCCAAAGCTACTCAGCCAACGACCGGCTCAGGAAGCCAGTCAGGCTCGATCAACGTGAAGCGCGTGGGGAACGCGTCTTCGGGCAATTCCTCGAGCGACACGGGCGCGGTGCTGACGGTGGAGAAGCGCTCGTCGTCGCCCCACATCGTCACTTCGCGCGAGAACTCGTCAGCCGGAATGTCGTACGGCCGGGTCGGCAGCGAGGTCGGCGCTTCACCATCACTCAGCATCGAGCTCGCCGACGTGAAGCCGAGCACCTCGAGCTGCGCTTCGGCATCAGCGGCGAACTTGCGAGGCAGGCCTTCGGCTCCAGTGCCTTCGTCGTCGAAGTCGACCTCGCCCTCGGGGAACAGATCGAGGTTCAGATCGCCGAACAACGCTTCGATGGTGAGCTGACTCATGCCGCCTCCCTCGGAAGGACCGAGTGCGTAGCACACTCACAACCCGCCGATGAAGGCCTCCACCCGCTGTGCGCGTTCCTGCTGACCTTCGGACGTGCGGTACAGCGCGAGGGCTTCTTCAGCGAGGGTGCGAATGCGGTTCATCGCGCCGCCTTCGAGCTTCAGCGTACGCGCCAGGCCGAAGCGCGCGTCGGCGTCGTAGACCTTCCACGGCTTGGTCTCTTCACACAGCGAGAGCGCGAGCTCGAACAGCTGCTCGGCCTGCTTCGGGTCTCCCATGATCAACAGCGCTTCGCCGCGCGCCAGCAGCGGGAGGATCAGTTCTGCGCTGCGGGGACCGACTTGCTTGCCGGCCTCGATGCCCTTCGCCGACCAGCTCAACGCGTCTTGCGGCTTCTTCTCGGCGAGCCCGATGAACGCGCGCACGGCTGAGCCCTCGGCCATGAACGGCGCGGTCGGGGGCGGGTTTCCATTCAGCACGGCTTCGACCTCGGTGCGCGCGGCGGTGAGGTTGGCGCGAGCGAGGTAGATCTCGGCGATGGTGAGACCGGTGGCGTTCACGTACGGGTGGCCGACGGGGTACGCCTTCTTCGCGATGACCTGCGCACGCAGCACGAGCTTCTCGCCTTCGTCGTAGCGGCCGACCTTGGCCAGCGTGTCGCCGTAGTTATTGAGCGTGACGATCAGCCGCGGGCTGTCGACCCCGAACAACGTCTCGCGCGTCGCGAGCGCGCGGGCGAACGCTTCCTGGCTCTCGGCGACCTTGCCGGCGAAGAAGTACGCGTTGGCGAGCGTCGAGCGCACCATCGCCACTTCGGGGTGATCAGGAGACACTTCCTTCTCTCGCAGCGCGAGCGAACGCTGGAGATGCGGCACCGCGCCGACGGGATCTTTCGCGGCGACGAGACTCGAGCCGAGGTCGAACTCGATCTTCCACAGCAGCGGGTGATCGACGCCCAGCAAGGTCTTCGCGAGCGCGAGCGCCTGCTCGTGCTGCTGCGCGACCTCGAGCGGCTTGCCTTCTGCGTTGCCCAGACGCGCCACGGCGGAGATGCGCTCCAGCGACAGCACTTCGTCGCCGCCCATGCGCTCGATGGTCGCCTTGGCGATCGAGTCCCACAGGCGGCCTTCGGCGGGCTTGTTCAAGTGGAAGCCGAGCACCGTGGTGAGTCGAATCGCCGCGAGCGCGAGCAGCTCGTCGAACCCGCTGGCCTGCGCGGCGAGCCCGGCGTTCTTCCACGCCTCCGCGGCCTCGGCGAACTTGCCCGCGGCCTGGAGCATCGCCGCCTGCAGCGAGAGCGCTTCGGCTTCGAGCGCGCGCCGGTTGAGTTCTTTCGCCGAGGCGATGGCCTGCTCCACCACGGGACCCGCGTCGGCGAGCTTGCCGGCGTCGATGAGCGAGCGGCCGCGCGCGAGTGAGGTCTGCAGCGCGATGACCTTCTCGTCGCCTCCCAGCTCCAACAGACGCGGGTCGGCTTTGAGACGCGAGAGCTGCGTGCAGCCGCGCACCGGCGTGAGGCTCCACGTCAACGTGCCCGCGCGCTCGACGATGCCTTCGTCGGCCGCAGTGAGCACGTTCACCAGCGCCGAGAGCTCACGTCGTCGTTGCGCGAGGCAGGCCGACTCGAGCCGGTAGTCGCTCTCACTCAGCTCGCGCCGCACCAGCGACTGCTCGCACGAGAGCCGGGCCGCGTCGGACCAGTCGCGGGCGTGGGCGTCGAGCGCGCGCCGTGCCGACGCGAGCGCCGCGGTGGTGAAGGGCTTGCCGATCTTCGAGAACGCGTCGCTCACCTTGCCGCGCGTGGAGTCGTCCCACACACCGTCGAGCTCGTGCGCGGTCGCGTCGCATTTGTTCTGTTGTTGTTGACGAGAGACGACAGGAATCGCCGCGAGGCCGAGACCGAGCAACGCGACCGCCGCGACGGGCAGCACCCAGCGCGGAAAATCATCGGGCGCGCGATCGAGTTCCTTGAGCAGCGCCTCCATCGACGGGAAACGCTTCTCGGGCTCGCGCGCCAGACCGCGCACCATGAGCTCGTGCAGCCACGCCGGCACGTTCGTCGAGCGCGGCCGCGCAGGCAGCTCACCTTCCAGCAACGCCTTGGTGACTTCCGCGACTGACGCGCCTGCGAACGGGCGCTTTCCGTAGAGCGCTTCCCAGAGGCAGATGCAGAACGCGAATTGATCAGACCGCGCGTCGGGAACCTTCGCGGCGGCCTGCTCGGGAGACATGTAGCCGACGGTGCCGACCACCACGTCTCCGCGCGTGAGCGGGTCGCTGAACGTGCCGCTCGAGCTGCTGCCCGTGAAACCAGAGCCGGAGTTCTCGCCGTGCGCCTGCGGCATCGGGCCCACGGGCTCGAGCGTGCCGTCGGCGCGGGCCACTCCGAAGTCGGTGACGCGCACGCGGCCGTCGTCGCCGAGGAGCACGTTGGCGGGCTTGAAGTCGCGGTGCACCAGATGCGCCGAGTGCGCGGCGGCGAGGCCCTGACCGGCCTGCAGGAACACGCGCACCACTTCCTTCCACGTGCGTTCCTTCGCGCGTTCCCACGAGCGGAGCGTGACGCCCGCCACCAATTCCATCGCGATGAAGATGGCGCCCTTCTGCTCGCCGACCTCGAACACGTTCACCACGTTGGGGTGAGAGAGGCGCGCCATCGCCTGCGCTTCGCGGAGCATGCGGCCGTGCGCGGTCGGATCTTGCGAGGTGTTGAAGTGCAGCGTCTTCAGCGCGACCTTGCGATCGAGGTTCGGGTCGTACGCGGCGTACACCGCGCCCATGCCGCCCATGCCCAGCGTCTCGACGATGACGAAGCGGCCGAACTGCGCGCCGCGTTCGAGCACCGGCGCGGGTTCGGCGGGGCGCGGGAGCGAAGCGGCCGAGAGCTCCATGGTCGGCGCATCGCGAGCGAGTCGTCGCTTCTGATCAACGAGCGCGAGCTCACGCGGACAGGCCTGGTCACACGTCGCCGCGTGCTGACGCACCGCAAGCTCTTCGTCGGCTGAGAGACGCCCCTCGGCCAGCGCGCTCCAGGTCTGGGACTCGACGCACGGCACCGAAAGGAAACGTAGTACGAACGCGCGAATGGCGGACTACGAGTTCAGCGGGAGTTACGTGCAGGCGATCATCGCCGCGCTCCGCCGCTCGCCGAAGTCACACGCCATCGCCGCGAAGCTGAGCTTCGACGCCAAATTGCTGTGGGAAAACCCGTGGAGCAACACGTGGCAACCCGCGCAACCCTTCGAAGAAATCGGAGATGTGGCCACTGCCGAGCTCGGGGAGTCTGTCTACGACGAGCTGACGCACGTCACGATGAAGGAGCGCATCGGGCCCATCGTGTTGCCGATGCTGAAGTCGAGCATCGCCACGAAGTCGCCCGGCAACGTGCTCAAGAAGCTGAACGATCTGGTGAAGGTGGCGATGCGCGGCATCGTGGTCGACTACCAGAGCGAGGGCACGCACGCGGGTGTGGTGCAGGTCTCGTATCCCCGGCCGGTGAAGAAACACGTGGTGTCGTCGTGGTTCGGCGTGATCCGCTTCGTGTTCGACATCACTTCGCCGGGGCAGATCACGCAGAGCCAGCAGGTGAATGACGACGCGACGCTGCTGTTCGTCATCTCGTGGGCGGAAGCGCCGGCGAAGTAGCGACGCGTTCGATCGCTTCGACGTATCGCTTCGGCGCGGCGACGTGCACCACGTGCGGCGACGCCCACTTCTCGACGTGCAGCGCAGGTAACGCAGCGACGGCGCGCTTCACGTCGTCATCGTCCATCGCGCCGACCAGTCCGAGTTCGTCGGTGCGAAAGGAGTCGGCCTGAATCAACGACGCGGGGCAGCGAATGCGCGCGAGGAGCTCGGCGTGCGGGCCAAGATCGAACATGCGCCCGTCGGTGCACGCCCGCGTGAAGTCGACGTCGTATTCCGAGAGACCGCGCACGAAGAGCCGCACCGCGAGCGGGAGCCACCAGATGTCGACCGGCTTTCCAGGGTTCGCGCGCTGACGACGACGAATCGCTCCGCCGAGAATCCACGCGAGCGGACGCGGGAAGCTCATGAGCTTCTTGCCGCCCTTGCTCGGGAGTTTCAGCGTCGAGAAGAAGCCGGCGAGATCAGGGAGCGTGTTCACCACGTGCACGAAGAAGTCGTACACCCACGTGTCGTCGCGAATGCGGGGCCACTCGGTCGAGAAGAGCGGCGGGTCTTCCATCAACAAGCCGCTCACCAGCTGCGGAGCGTTCGCCGCCGCGTACGCCGCGATGATTCCGCCCGACGAGTTTCCTGCGCAGGCCGCCGGCTCGCGAACGACCTGCTCGAGAAAGCGGATCAGATCCGTCCCGCAGCGCGAGAACGTGTACGCGCCAGGCGTGTGTTGCGAGCGCCCGTGACCGCGCACGTCGGTGACGAACACGTGGTGACGTCGGGCGAGCAACGGCATCACGCGTTGGTAGCTCTCCCACGGCATCGATTGACCGGGCACGAGCACGACGGGCGAACCGTTGCGCGGGCCTTCGACGTAGTGAATGCGCACGCCGTCGAGGTGCACCTCGTGCGCGACGAAGCCGTCGATCATCGGGGCTCACATCTTGCGCGCTCGCCGCCGCTGACGCACTTCCCACTGGCGCGTCGCGCCTTCCGTTTCGCTCCGTCTGGTTTCGACACGCGGAAGCGCTTGATCATCTGCCGCGAGCCTATACATGCGCGCTTCATGCAACCCACCGCGGGCATCATCGGAGCGTCGGGCTATTCGGGCATCGAGCTGACCGGCTTGCTGCTGCGCCACGCGGGTGTGTCGCTTTCGTTCGTGACGTCCGACCGCTGGGTCGGCAAGCGCGTCTCGCAGTGCACGCCGTTCGCTTCGGAGCTCGCGTACGTGAGCAACGAGCAGGGCGTCGAAGCCGCGAAGGGCGTGAGCGTGGTGTTCCTCGCGACGCCGGCAGAGACGTCGCTCGAGCTCGCTCCGAAGCTGCGCGCGATGGGCGTGCGCGTGGTCGATCTCGCGGGCTCGTTCCGTTTGCAGGATCTGAAGAAGTACCCCGCGTTCTACAAGTTCGAGCACACGCACCCGGCGCTGCTGAAGGAAGCGGTGTACGGAATGCCCGAGCTGTTTCGCGAGAAGATCCGCGGCGCGCAGTTCGTGTCGAACCCCGGCTGCTACGCCACGGCGGCCGCGTTGTCCGTTGCACCGTTGTTGCGTGCATCGCTGATTGAAAGCGACAGCATTGTGATCAGCGCGGCGTCGGGCGTGAGTGGCGCCGGGCGCAAGGCGACCGAGGAATACGGCTTCATGGAGATCGACTCCGACTTCCGCGCGTACCGCACGCTCAAGCACCAGCACGTGCCGGAGATCGAACAGACGCTCGGCGTTTCGAAGCTGGTCTTCACGCCGCACCTCTTGCCGATGAAGCGCGGCATCTTGAGCACCGCGGTCGCGCGCTTGAAGAAGGGCGTGACGCAGGCGCAGGTGAATGACGCGTTCGCCGCCGCGTTCGGCAAGGAACCGATGGTGAAGCTGCTCCCTTCCGCTGATTCCGTGCGCATCGCTGACGTCGTGAAGCAGCCGTGGTGTTTGATCGGCACCGCGACCGACGAGCGCGATGTGGTGAGCATCAGCGCCATCGACAATCTCCTGAAGGGCGCTTCTTCCCAGGCTGTGCAGAACATGAACTTGATGCTCGGTCTCGATGAGACGGCGGGTTTGCGCTGATGCCGGTCGCGCGCGGTTTTCTGTTCAGCGGGCTTCATTGCGGCATCAAGCCGTTCAAGAAAGATCTCGCGCTCATCGTGAGTGAAGCGCCGTGCTCCGCGGCGGCGGCGCTGACGATCAACAAGGCGAAGGCGGCTCCGGTCGAAGATCTGGTGCGTCGCGTGCCGTTGAGCGGCGTGCGCGCGGTGTTGATCAACTCAGGCAACGCGAACGCGCTCACCGGCCCCGAGGGCTTGAGTGACGTGACCGAGCTGTGTGCGGCCACCGCGAAGACGCTCGATCTCGAGGGCGCGGGTGCGGTGTTGATGGCCTCCACCGGAGTGATCGGTCAGCGCCTGCCGAAAGCGAAGATCATCGACGCGCTGCCGAAGTTGAAGAGCGGGCTGAAGGCGGCTCCGGAGCTGGCGGCTGAGGCGATTCTCACCACCGACACGAGCATCAAGATCGCGTCGCGCGTGGTGCGCTTCGGCCGCAAGGAAGGTCGCATCACGGCGATCTGCAAGGGGAGCGGCATGATCGCTCCGTCGCTCGCGTCGACCATCGCGGTGATCTGCACCGACGTCGCGATCGGCCCCGCGTTGCTGCAGCGCGCGCTCGTCGGTGCGATGGACGGCAGCTTCAACAACCTCACCGTCGACAACGACATGAGCACCAACGACGCGGTGCTCGCGCTCGCCAACGGTCAGCTGGGAAATCCAGAGCTCACCGAGAAAGACCCGGAGTTCGCGGTCTTCATCGAGCAGCTGCAGTCGCTGTGCGTCGAGCTCGCGAAAGAGGTCGCGAAGGACGGCGAGGGTGCGACGAAGTTGCTGGAAGTTCGTGTCGCTGGCGCTCCGTCGCAGTTCATCGCCGCTGACATCGCGCGCAGCGTGGCAGGCTCGACGCTGGTGAAGGCCGCAGTGTTCGGCGCAGACCCGAACTGGGGCCGCATTCTGGCCACCGTCGGCGCGCGCTGCGGTTCGCAGAAGTTCGACGTGAACCCCGCGAAGGCGAAGGTCACGGTGCAGGGCATCTGCGTGTTCGACGAGCGGCCGATGTTCGACCCGGCGATTCACCCTCCGGCGATCGCCAACAACGACGCGAACGAAGGGCCGTCGGTGCCCGGTCACCAGGGCCTGCGCGCGCGGATGCGTTCTCCCGAGGTGTTGGTGGAGATCGATCTGCGCTGCGGAACGGCGAGCTCGGTCGGCTGGGGGTGCGACCTCTCGTACGACTACGTGAAGATCAACGCCGACTACACCTCGCTGCTGGTGCCGACGGCGGACGGCAGCGTCGCGAAGGACGATCGGCTCACCAACTACTCACCGAAGTTCAAGGTGACGCTGGTGAAGGAAGCGCTGACGTACATCTCGCGCTTCGCGGGCAAGCGCGTCGTTCTGAAGCTCGGGCGTCAGGCGATGGGCAAAGACTCGCTGCGCGCGTCGATCGTCGAAGACGTGAACCTGCTGCGCGCGGTCGGGCTCGTGCCGATCCTCGTGCACGGTGAGAGCCCCGAGGGCACGTCGAAGGGCGACTCGCACTCCAAGGAGATGATGGTCAGCGGTCAGACCAACACCGAGCTGGTGACGCTCCTCAATCGCACCGGTGTGCAGGCGATCGGCCTGAGCGGCATGGACGCGTCGTTCATGAAGGGCCGCCGCATGGGGGAGGGAATGCCGGGCGAGGTGGTGAGCGTGAACTCCGACCTGCTCGAGATGTTCCTGCAGCGGAACTACGTGCCGGTGGTGTCGCCGGTCGGCTTCCTCGACGACGGCAGCACGATTCCCCTCGAGCCTGATCAGGTCGCGAGCGAGATCGCGGTGACGGGCAAGGCGTCGAAGCTGGTGTACCTGGTCGGCGGGCCGGGCTTCACCGAGAGCGACGAGCTGCTCGGGCAGATCAACACGTCGACGCTGCGCGAGAAGTCGGAGCGCGGCGTCTTCAACCGCAACCTGACGCGCAAGGCGAAGTGGTCGATCGCTGCGCTCGAGCGTGGAGTGGAGCGCGTGCACGTGATTGACGCCCGCACGCCGCACTCGATCATCGCGGAGTTCTTCACGGATCAAGGCATCGGCTCTCTCGTCACGCTCGGCTGACTCTCCCTGTGAAACGGGGAGAGGGCCGGGGTGAGGGGCCAGAACAAGCAAGGGCACACGCACATGGCACTCGCAAAAACAGACGCATCCGGAGGAAGCGGACTCCTTCCCGAGGTTCTGAAGTTCTCGTCGTCGCTGTCGCTGGATCGCCAGCTGTTGCGCGAAGATCTCGTCGGTTCGCTCGCACACGTGACGATGCTCGGCCGCACGAAGGTCATTCCAGAGGGCGACGCGAAGGCGATTCGTGAAGGCCTGATCGAGATCTGGAAGCGCGCGGACGCGGGCACGCTGACGCTCCCCGACGAAGAAGACGTGCACATGGCCGTTGAGGTCGAGCTGAACCGCACCATCGGCGCTCCGGCGGCGCTGCTGCACTCGGCGCGTTCGCGAAATGATCAGGTGGCGACTGATCTGCGACTGCACGTTCGCGAAGTCGCGGCCACGGCGTTGGAGTCGATCACTTCGTTGATCAGCGAGCTCGTCGCGCGCGCGCGCCAGGAAAAGGATCTGATCCTCCCCTCGTACACGCACCGTCAGCGCGCGCAGCCGGTCTCGCTCGCGTACTGGCTCGGTTCCTACGGCTCGGCGTTCTTGCGTGACGCGCAGGCCCTGGTGTTCGTGCTCGAGCAGTGCAAGCGGCTGCCGCTCGGCGTCGGAGCGATCTCCGGCACGTCGCTGCCGATCGATCGCGAGATCACGCGCCAGCTGCTCGGCTTCGAGGGCGTGACGTTGAACGGCATGGACACGGTGGGCGATCGCGACTTCGCGCTCGATCTTCTCTACGCGACGGCGCGCTTCTTCGTGCACGCCTCGCGGCTGTCGACCGACCTCATCGACTTCACGACGCAGGAGTTCGGCTTCGCCTCGCTCTCGGATGACATCTCGATGGGCAGCTCGATGATGCCGCAGAAGAAGAACCCCGACGTCTTCGAGCTGATCCGCGGCAAGTCAGGCAAGGCGATCGGCAACCTGATGGGCCTGCTGACCACGGTGAAGGGTCTGCCCGGCGGCTACAACCGCGATCTGCAGGAAGACCGCGCATCGCTGCTCGAGACGGGGCCGATGTTGCTCTCGACGTTGTCGGTGCTGCGACTGTCGTTGCCGCGCGTGACGTTCCACAAGGACAAGTGCCGCGCGGGTCTCGAAGAGGGCTTCACGCAGGCGACGGATCTCGCCGAGGCGCTGGTGAAGAAGGGCATGCCGTTCCGCAAGGCGTACATGGCGGCGGGCGCGCTCGTGAAGCGCGTGCAGGAGAAGGGCATCACGCTGCGCGCAGCGACGGTCGAGCTCGCGCAGTCGGTCGACCCGGCGTTCGACGCGAGCGTGTTGTCCGTGCTCGAGCCCAGCGGAGCGGTCTCGCGCAAGGCGAGCGCGGGAAGCACCGGGCCTGACGCCGTCGAGGCGACGCTGAAGACGCTGGACGCGGAAGCGAAGGCCCTCGCCGCGCACGCGACGAAGGTCCCGCGACTGGCGCAGCTCTTCTCCGCGCTCGTCGGCTGAAGCCGAGGCCAGCGATGTCGAGGGCCTGGCCGGCTGGTGTCGCGCGCGACCGCACTCGGTTCTCAATGCGTGTTGCGCCGTTACTACATGCGTAGTAATCAGTTGCGTGTGCCGTAAACGAGGACGGGTGCATGGCGACCGCGAGCAGTGAAACCGAGTTCCAGATGCTGAAAGTGCTGTGGTCGCTGAAGAGCGCCACGGTCGCGCAGGTTCGTGATCGCTACAACGAGCAGAACGACGCCTCGCTCGCGTACACCACGGTGATGACGCTGCTCGGTCGCCTCGCCGCGAAGGGCGCGGTGAAGGTCGACAAAGACCGCGAGCCGTTCCTCTACACCGCGACCTCGCGCCGCCAGACGGTGCTGCGTGATCGCCTCAAGTCCTTCGTGAAGTCGGTGTTCGACGGAGACGCCGACGAGCTCGTGCTCCACCTCGTCGAGAGCGAGTCGCTCTCACCTGAAGCGGTCGAACGCATTCGCGCCGCCATCAACGAGAAGAAAAAGTGAGCGCCCTCACGCACTGGCTCAGCAGCGGGCTGATCTTCGGGACGATCTTCTTCGCCGCCGCGTGGCTGCTCTCGAAGACGCTGCTCCGCAACGCACATCCTTCCGCGCGCGCGTTGTTGTTCGGCCTGGTGCTGCTCAAGTTCGTGGTGCCGTTCGGGCCGTCGATGGTGCCCGTCACGATCGCTCCCGAGACGGGCGCCGCTGTGAATTCGATGCTCACGGTCAAAGTGGTGCCGTTGAGCGCGCCGCAGCGTGAACTGCCGTGGCAGACGCTCGCCATGCTGGTGTGGGCCGCGGGAGTCGTCGCGCTCTGCGTGCGCCGCGTCGTGAAGCACCGCGCGTTGCTGCAAATGCTCGGCGCTCCGAATGCTGCGTCGAACCGGGTCGTCGAGCTCGCTGCCCGCCTCGGCGTCGCCGCGCCTCAGGTCGTGACGCACGAGAGTGGCCCATGCCTCGTCGGAGTCGCCCGGCCTTTGCTCGTTCTCCCCGCCAACGTGAACGGCGCGGAGCTCGACGCGATGATCGTCCACGAGCTCACCCACCTGCGCCGGCGTGACCCGGTGTGGCGTGCGCTGCAGGCGGTGGTCGAGACGTTGTTCTTCTTCTGGCCCGTGGTGCGCGTGGCGAGCCGTCAGCTCTCACTCGCGCGCGAGCAGGCGTGTGATTTGAGCGTGGTCGAGACCGGCGTGATCAGCCGCACCGACTACGCCGAAGTGTTGTTGCAGCTCGGGCTCGAGTCGTCCGCGAACCTGGCGATGGCCGCCGAACCGAGTCATCTCGAGAGGAGAATTCAGATGGTGCTGAGTGGAAAGAAGCTGCGTCCGATGTGGGCAGTGGTGGCGGTGGTCGGTGTCGCTGGTCTTGCGCTCGCGAGCGCGTCGGTGACGGTCGAGCCCGATCCCGCGAGTGTGCCTCCGGCCGCTCCGATGTACTTCACGCAGCCCGCGCCCAAGCGCCTGCACCTCAAGGGTTCGATCGACGAGCGCGTGCTCGAGATGGAAATGGCGACGCGGCGTTCTTCGCTCGACGCCTGCTACCTCGACTACCTGCGCGAGCACCCCGAGGTCGGCGCGGGCACCGTCATCTTGCACTTCGCGATTCAGACCGACGGCACGGTGAAGGAAGGCTGCCAGAGCGAAGGCACGACGCTCCCGATGGAAGTGGGCCGCTGCGTGACTGATCAGCTGATGCGCTGGCCGTTCCCCATGCCGTACGACTTGCAGGACGTGGCGCTCGAGTACCGCTTCGACTTCGTGCCTCCCGTCACGCAGACCTGAGAGTGATGCGCGCGCTCCCGTGGGCGCAGGGTGTGGTGCCGTTGATGCTCGCTCCGATGCAGGGCGTGACCAATCGCGCCGTGCGTCAGGTGTTCGTCGACTGGGTGCGGCCCGACGTGGTGTTCAGCGAGTTCATGCGCGTGAAGCACGCCGAGGGCGCGCAGCGGCTCTCGCACGGAGACCTTCTCGACGCGAAGCCTCACGGGAAGAGCGTGCCGTTGATCGTGCAGCTCATCGGGAGAGATCTCGAGCCGCTCGTCGAAGGCGCGCACGAAGCGCAGGCCGCGGGAGCGACGCACCTCAACTTGAATCTCGGCTGCCCGTACGGCCGCATGAACGTCGGCTGTGGCGGCGGCATGCTCGAGCGTCCCGAGGAACTCCCGGGCATCTTGCGCGCGCTGCGAGCCGCCGCGGCCGGCACGTTCAGCGTGAAGGTGCGGCTCGGCTATTCAGACCCGCAGCAGATCTTCTCGTTGCTGCCGGTGTTCGAAGACGCGGGCGTCGATTTTCTCGCGCTGCATGCACGCACTGTCGTGCAGCGGTACGACGGTGTGGCTGATCATTCGATCACTGCGCGAGTGGTTCGCGCGACGCGCCTTCCGGTCATCGCCAACGGAGACATCGCGTCGGTCGCCGACGGCAAACGTGTGCTGGAAGAGACCGGCGCCGCGGGTTTGATGATGGGCCGCGGAGCGATGCGCGATCCGCTCTTGTTCGAGCGACTGCGGGGGCGCGCTGCGGAAGAGCCCACGCCGCAGGAACGAATCGAGAGCCACCAGCATTTCCTGCGAGCGCTGACGCGACAGTTCGGCGCGCTCTTCGGAGCGGATGGCAACGTGCTCTCGAAGCTGAAGAGTTCGCTTGCCGTGATGGGTGTGCCCGACGACGTGCGCGCGTATCGGCCGTTGAAGAAGTCGAAGAGCGTCGACGAGTTTTGCGAGGGCGTCGAGGCGCTCAGCCACGCCGCGCAATGATCACGTCGGTGAGTGCCGTCAGCGCATGCGAGCGCTCGCGCGTGACGTGAAAGCCAGCGCGTTCGAGCGCGGAGAAGAAGAACGCGGTCTCGAAGCCCAGCTCGAGCCAGCCGTTCTTGCGCATCGCCCAGATTGATTCACCGTCGAGGCGCACGCCCCAGGGCATGGCGAAGTCGTCGATCGGCTCGCTCGCGAAGAGCACACGACCACCGGGTTTCAGCATCGAAGGCAGGGCGCTGATCAGCGCGAGTGGATCGCTGCAGTGGTGGAACGCTTCGAAGAACAAGATCGCATCGACGGGCTCGCGCGGACGGAAACCGAGCATGTCGGCGTTGACGCACTCGACGCGGGAGGCGAGCGGGCCGAGGCGGCGGCTGATCAGCTCGAGGAATTGCGCGTTCACGTCGACGGCGGTGACGTCGAAGCCGGTCTGCGCGAGCGCGAGCGTGGTGTTGCCCCAGCCCGGGCCGAACTCGAGCACACGGCCCGGCGGGTCGATGCCGAGCGACTTGATCAGATGGCCGATGGCGATCAGCTGATCACCGACCTGCTGCGTCGAGCGCGTGAAGTACGGGTAGGGCACGGCGGCGACGTCGATCGGCGTGTGCTCGAGCGCGGTCGAGTACGCCGCGCGGCCCGAGATGCGCGCGAAGAGTGCGAGCTGCGCGTCGCGGTACTCGGGGGAATACGGATCATTCGGCAGCGAGACGTCGTCGAGCTCGAGATGAAAGCTGCGGATGCCGTCGAGGCCGCGGGGCTCCACCTCGGCGAGTACGGCGTCAATCTGGTCGAGCGTCACGGCGCGCGTGCGTTTGCCGGCGTAGCGCTTCGCAAATCGCCACCACGCGCTCGGGACGCGGCTCTTCAGAGAGCCTTTCACTTCACGAACGAGATGCTCGCGAGACATGCCGGCTCCGTAGGACTCGCGCGCGATCATCGCCACTGCAATCGCCCCGAAGTGACCCGAATGAATCCGTTGCTGATCACCGCCGCCTGAGCGATGAACCGCGCGTGGCTCCCAAGCGCGATTTCCTCAAGTTCACCGACCTTTCTCTCGACGAACACCTCGGCCTCTTTCGCCGCGCCGCGGTGCTGAAAGACGCGCGCAAGCACCGCCGCGTGGTCCGCACCATGGCCGGCCGCACGCTGGTGATGATCTTCGAGAAGGCCAGCACCCGCACGCGCCTGTCCTTCGAGGCCGCCATGCTGCAGCTCGGCGGCTCGTGCATCGACCTCTCGGCGCAGAACTCGCAAATGTCGCGTGGTGAGCCGCTCCCCGATACGGCGCGCGTCACCGGGCGTTACTGCGACGTGGTGATGATGAGAACCTTCGCCGACGCCCGCATCGAGGAATTCGCGCAGCACTGCGAAGTCCCCGTCATCAACGGCCTCACCGACGGCGGCCACCCGGTGCAGGTGCTGACCGATCTCTTCACCATCGAAGAGAAGCTCGGCCCCGTGAAAGGCAAGACGCTCGCCTTCATCGGAGACACCGCCAGCAACATGGGCCGCTCCTTCACGCGCGCCAGCTCGCTCTTCGACTT
This sequence comes from Archangium sp., assembly GCA_047600485.1. Taxonomy (GTDB): domain Bacteria; phylum Myxococcota; class Myxococcia; order Myxococcales; family Myxococcaceae; genus Archangium_A. The sequence continues at coordinate 5,370,806 of JASGKS010000001.1, read as the reverse complement.
CAAGCTCAACTGCGCCTCTCCCGTCGGCTACCACCCCGCGCCCGAGGTCGTGGCCACCTCGAAGAACCACGTGAAGTTGCTCCGCGACCCGAAGGAAGCGGTGAAGGGCGCCGACGTCGTCATCACCGACGTGTGGACCTCGATGGGCCAGGAAGCCGAGTCGGCCAAACGCCTGTCGGATCTCAACGGCTATCAGGTCAACGCGGAGCTCATGAAGCTCGCCGCGCCGCACGCGATCTTCCTGCACTGCCTCCCCGCGCACCGCGAAGAAGAGGTCACCGCCGAGGTCATCGACGGCAAGCAGTCGGTGGTGTGGGACGAAGCCGAAAATCGCCTGCACGTGCAGAAGGCGCTCCTCGAATACCTCGTGCTCGAAAACGAAAAACGCAGCCTCTGATCAGCAGCACCCTGGGAGAACACCATGCGCATCGTCGTCATCGCCGCACTGCTCGCGTCCACCTGCTTCCCGGAAGTCGTCCCCGAGGCCAACAACGAGTTCAAGGCCACCGGTGAAGTGCTCCTCTACAACCGCAGCGTGGCGTTCGACTCGGTGCGCGTGCGCAGCCCGCTGTGCAACATGACCAAGCGCACCGACGGCTCGTGGGGCGGCACGTTCAACCAGACCCCGCTCGACGTCAGCGTGACCGACTCGCGCATCAGCGGCGTGAACTTCGTGCTCACGCGCGAGATGTCCGACGGCAAACGCACCGTCATCACCGGCCAGTTCCAGGGCCGCATCTACCGCTTCGAGTTCGACGACAAGGAGATCATGTTCCGTGCTCCGGCCAAGTCGATGACCTACCCCGGCCGCCAGGTCGCGAAGGATCAGACGACCTACGGCCCGCGCGGTGACGTGCAGCTCCGCGGCGAAGCGGGTGGCGAGAACCCGCCCTGGCCGCAGATCGCGTTCGCCTTGATCGCGCTGATGCACTGATTTCGAGTCGTCCAACTCGGGTCGGTAAGCAGCGCTTTTCGCCGAAAAGCGCGGTTTCGAATTCGCTTTGCGGCACGAGGCAGCGTGCTAAGCGCCGCCTCGAATTCACGGGGCCTCCTGGCCCGGCAACCAAGGGACATTCGATGCAAATCCGCGCTGATGAAGTGAGCCGAATCCTCCGCGAGCAGATCAAGGACTACGGGAAGCAGGTCACCGTCTCGGAGACCGGTACCGTGCTCGCGGTCGGTGACGGCATCGCGCGCGTCTACGGCCTCGACAACTCGCAGTCTGGCGAGCTCGTGGAGTTCAGCAACGGCACCCGCGGCCTCGTGCTGAACCTCGAAGAAGACAACGTCGGCGTCGCGATCATGGGTGACTTCCTCAGCATCCGCGAAGGCGACACCGTGAAGCGCACGGGTCAGATCGCGCAGGTCCCCACGGGCAAGGCGCTGCTCGGCCGCGTGGTCGACGCGCTCGGCAACCCCATCGACGGCAAGGGCCCGATTCAGGCGGAGCAGATGCGCCGCATCGAGCTGAAGGCGCCCGGCATCGTGAAGCGCAAGTCGGTGCACGAGCCGATGCAGACCGGCATCAAGGCGCTCGACGCGCTGGTGCCTGTCGGCCGCGGCCAGCGCGAGCTGATCATCGGCGACCGCCAGACGGGCAAGACCGCCGTCGCGATCGACGCGATCATCAACCAGAAGGGCCAGAACATGGTCTGCGTCTACGTCGCGATCGGTCAGAAGCAGTCGACCGTCGCGCAGGTCGTGGACAAGCTCGCCCGCTACGGAGCGCTCGAGTACACCATCGTCGTCGCCGCTTCCGCCGCCGACCCCGCGCCGATGCAGTTCTTCGCGCCGTACACCGGCTGCGCGATGGGCGAGTACTTCCGCGACAACAAGCAGCACGCGCTGGTGATCTACGACGACCTCAGCAAGCAGGCCGTCGCGTACCGCCAGCTCTCGCTCCTGCTCCGCCGTCCTCCGGGACGCGAGGCGTATCCGGGCGACGTGTTCTACATCCACTCCCGTTTGCTCGAGCGCGCGGCGAAGTTGTCTGATCAGGAAGGCGCCGGTTCGCTCACCGCGCTGCCCATCATCGAGACGCAGGCCGGTGACGTGTCGGCCTACATCCCGACGAACGTGATCAGCATCACCGACGGCCAGATCTTCCTCGAGACCGACTTGTTCTTCGCCGGCATCCGCCCGGCCATCAACGTCGGCCTCTCGGTGTCGCGCGTCGGTTCGGCCGCGCAGATCAAGGCGATGAAGCAGGTCGCCGGCTCGATGAAGCTCGACCTCGCGCAGTACCGCGAGCTCGCCGCCTTCGCGCAGTTCGGTTCCGATCTCGACAAGGCCACGCAGGAGACGCTCGCCCGCGGCGCGCGCCTCACCGAGCTGTTGAAGCAGCCGCAGTACGAGCCGCTGCCGGTCGCGCGTCAGGTCATGCAGATCTACGCCGCCACCAACAAGGACGACCCGGGTAAGCGCGGCTGGCTGCGCGAGATCCCCGTGGTCGACATCACGCGCTGGGCGAAGGAGTTCCTCGAGTTCTGCGACGGCAAGTTCTCGCAGGTTCAGAAGGGCATCGAGGAGAAGCGCGAGCTCACCGACGCGATCAAGGCCGACCTCAACAAGGCCATCACCGAGTTCAACTCGGTGTTCGTGAAGACGCCGGGCGCGAAGATTCTGATCGACCGCGCAGGTGCCTGAACCGGGGAAGCTGCTCGCTCGAGTGGCTTCCCCTTTTTCTTGCCCGTACTCGACTGACATGACCGAACGAACGAGCGGTGGCCTGTTTCTCCCCGACGCAGAGGCGCTCGCGCTCGAGCCGGGCCCGATGCCGCCGTTCGCGAAGCCCGTCGAGCCGCCCGCCGAGGGCCTGGTGCTCGCCTGCGGCTTCGCGTCCCCGTTCCTCATCACCGACCCCGAGAACTGGTGGGCCGAGCTGCACGACGCGCGCGTGCACGTGTTCGCCGGCGAGGTCTCGATTGATCAGCTGATCAGCCCGCTCGAAGAAGCGGCGCGGGAGGCGAGGGCGGTGTTGATCGTCGCTCCGGTCATCTCGGTGCCGGCGCGACAGTTCATCGTGATCAACAAGCTGCGCGGCATCATCAACGCCAGCGCCATCGAGACCACGCGAGGCGGCGAGCTCGGTTCGCACGTCAAGCGCGTGCGCAGCGGCCGCACCACGACCTGCGTCATCGCAGCTTGAAGGTGAGCAGGCCGTCGAATTGGCCGACGAGCTGATGACCGACGAACACGTTGGCTTCCTTCACGCCGCTCGGCACTTCGCAGCGCAGCGAGAGCTCGGCGTCGTTCACCGGACCGCACTGCTCGTCGCCGATCTGCAGCATCACGTACGCGCGCGCGGGGTTCTCGAGCTTGAGCTCGAACGAGTCGCTCACGTCGACGATCGGCCGCGCGGGTGAGATCAACGTCAGCCGTTCTTTCGCGAGCGCCGGAGTCCCCAGCGGCTGACGCAGGAATTCGGCGCGCGACAACGGCACCTGGCGCAGCTGCCAACGCTGATCATCGGGCTGGTGGTTGAGCCCCATGAACTGCGGCGGAATGAAGAGGTAGTCGGTCTGGTAGAGGTCGCGGTTCGGCTCGCCGGCCGACGTCGGGTCGTCCCACGTCACGTCCATCAGGTACCAGGCGCCTTTGATCTCCACCGCGTTCCACGCGTGGCCGACCGGCATCAGCTCGCCGGTGTCTTCGCGAACGTCGCCGGTGACGTAGACGATGCGATCGCCGGTCACCTTGCCGAACGCGACCATCAACCGCGCGTAGCCTTCGCACACGCCCATGCGGTTCAAGAACACCGTCTGCGCGTCTTGCGGCTTGCGCTTGCCGGTCACGGAGTCGTGGTCGTAGCGGAGCCGCGTCACCGCCCAGTCGTGCAACGCCTTCACGCGCTCGAACGGATCGGTGGTGCGCGCCGCGATGTAGCGCGCCACGCCTTCGAGGCTCGTCTCGTCGCTCGCAGTCATGCCGGTCACGACCGCGCTCGGCGCTTCCTTCCACGGCCAGTGCGTCTCGCCGACGTTCCACGGGCCGAGGTCTTCGGGCTCCTCGGTCGGAGTCGGCTCAGGCGGCTTCGTCGGCGGCTCGTCGGGCTTCTCGATCAGCCCGGGATCGGTCGGCAACTGCGGCTCGTCAGGCTTCACGATCGGCTGCGGCTCGGTCGGGTCGCTCTTGCGCCAGCGCGCGCCGCTGCCGAAGCGTGTGGTCACCTCGAGCGGCTTCACGTCTTCGGGCACCGGCTGCTGCTCGTCTTCCTTCGTGCGGTACGGGTTGTCGTTCGCCGCCTTGTGCAGCCACTCGAGGCCCGACGACGACGCGACGAGCACCGCGCGCGTGCGGTCGCTCCACGGGCCGTGTTCGTCACCGAGGAACCAGTCGCCGTTGGTGGCGAGCGCCGCGAACGCGATCTTCGGCGAGGCCACGAGCAGCACAGCGACGAACACCAGGTTCAAGAACACCGTTCGCAGCGCGATGCGCGTCGGAGCAGTCAGCGCGCGCTTCTTGGGAAGCAGTCTTCGCGCGCGGCGCAGGTTCTCGTGGAAGGCGTCGGTCGCGCGCTTTTCCCACCACAACGGGAGGATGGGGAACAACACCACGCCGCCGACGACTGCCAGCGCCGGAGGCCCGCCAGCGAATGCCACCAGCGACGACGCGAGCCACACGCCGAGCAACGTGATCGACACCAACATGACGACCCACAGGAACCTGAACACCGTCGCATTCTCCTCAAACCGTGCTTAGAAACCGTCCGCCATGCGCATCACCTTCTACGTCGCTGCTCTCGCTTTGCTTGCCACTGGTTGCGCGCTTCGCCCCCGCTACGGTGACTTCGTGACCGCCAAAACCGAGGGCAAGGAAGTCACCCTCGTGGTGATCGACACCGAAACCAACCGTCCAGTGCCCGGGGCGAAGGTCGAAGTGAGCGAGCTGCGCAATCGGCTCAACTTCACCACGCCGGCCGACGGAACGTTCAAGGTGCCGGTCGAGAAGAAGTACGTCGACGAGAACTCCATCATCGTGGTGACGCTGCCTCCCAACGTCACCAGCTACCGCGTCGAGGTCGCGCGCCCGCCGCCGCCTCCGCCCCCGCCTCCCGCTCCGACGATGCCCGAGCCGACGCCGGCTGCTGAACAAACCGCTGACGCCGGCGTTTGAGAACGAACATGAGACTGCTCTTCACCGCAGGAATTCTGTTGGCTGGCGCGGCGATGGCGGGCGATGGCGAGATTTTTCACGGCTGGTCGAAGGACGGCTCGTGGTTGGTGCTCGAAGTGCGCGATCGCGATGACCGCGTCGAGCTGCACTTCTGTCAGACCGACGCCACGGTGAACCCCACGTGGCCCGGCGTGCTGAACGGGCAAGATCGCGAAGAGGGCCCGCTCTCGTGCGTGCGCTTCCTCGACCCGAACAAGGCGCCGTACCAGTGGAAGAACCTGCTGGTGTTGCCCGCGCCCGCGACTTCGCAGGGCGGCATCGTGCTGCAGCAGGAACTGGTGTCCGACGGAGAGACTCCGGGTTTCGTGCTCGCCGCCGGTGACAAGAAGCAGAGCTGCTACGCGTCGGCCACGCGCGAAGATTCGAAGCTGCAGAAGAGCTGGTTCCACCCGAACGGCAAGTTCGTCGCGGTGATGATCGACGGCAACTTCCGCCACTGCGTGGTGACGCTCAAGGCTGGCAAGGCCGTGCCCAACAACGGCAAGCCGCCGAAGAAGAAGTAGTCGCGCCTCGTCAGACGAAGCGCTCGAACCACTCGAACACGCGCGTCTCAGCCCAGAAGCGCGGAGCGAACACCGAGCCCTCGACGAACCCGACGTGCCCACCGCGCTCGGTTAGCAGCACGTCCAGCGCAGGGTTGTCTTCGGTGCGCGGGGGAATCACCGGCGGGGCGAGCGCGTCATCGAGCGACGAGAGCAACAGCGTGCGCGTCTTCACGCTGCGCAACTGCGGACCCGCTGAACACTGCGCGTAGTAGTCCTCAGCCGACGAGAAGCCGAACTGCGCGGCGGTGACGAGGTGATCGAAGTCGCGAATGCGCGTGACCGCCGAGATGGCCTCGACGTCGAACTCGCGCGGAAACGACGGAGCCTTCGCCAGCGCGCGCGCCTTCATCGCGGGCAGGAAGTGGGCGAGGTAGCGCTTGGTGATGACGGTCCCCGAGTCGAGGAACTGCGCGCCGAGCGCGAGGTCGTAGGGCGCTGACACTGCTGCGGCGGCGGTGAGCTTCGAAGCGTTCGCGTCGCGCGCGAGGAAGTTGAGCAACACGCTCGCGCCCAGTGAGAAGCCCGCGGCGAACAACGTGCCTCCCGCGCGCTCGGGAACGAGCCACGAGAGGTCGCGAAAATCTCCCGACGAGTACGCGCGCGCCAGGCGGTTCAGCTCACCGGAGCAGCCGCGCTGATTCATCGCGATGCCGGTCCACCCGCGCAGCCAGCAGCCGCGCAGCATGAGCTGCATGTAGCCGCTGGCCGACGAGCCCTCGAGTCCGTGCAGCAAGAGCAACGTCGGAGCGCCCGGAACGCCGTCGACGAAATCGAGATCGACGAAGTCTCCGTCGGGTGTGTCACGCCGAACGCGACGCAGCGGCACGTTCACCTTCGGGCGCGCCATCACGCCGAACAGCGATTGCGCGTGGCCGTTGGACAGACCGCGCGCCGGCGAGAAGGTCGAAGAGAGCGTGGGCATCGGAGGGAAAAAGAAGAGCCGCCTCTCATACGGCAGAGGCGGCTCCGAAAGCTTTTTCGATTGGGCCACTCCGCGGAGTCACTGAAGCCGATGCTTCAGAGGTGCACCGCGGAGATGGTTGCCTGATTGTGTCGTTGCAAGGCACCACCTCCTTTCTTGGCCCCGAAGGGCCTCCGTATTTTGACCCAGCGTTTTGATCCGGCAAGTGGGTGCGCTGTACGTCCAGGTAGGCAAGGAAATCGCGGGCTTCGGAGACGACTCAAGTCCCTGACTTCCTTGCACTCTCACCCGTCGTTGGGGGTCCCATGCCCATGCGATTCGTGCGTCCGCTGTTTGCCCTGGCACTCCTCTCTACTGTCGCTTCTGCGCAGGTCATCAACAGCAACACGACCTGGTCGGGCACCGTCACCGTCGATCGCGACGTGGTGGTGAACCCGGGCGTCACGCTCACGGTCAACGCGGGCACGACCATCAACATCGCGACCAGCGACGCGGCGAACCTCGGAGCGAACACCTCGCGCGTCGAGCTCATCGTGCAGGGCACGCTGACGGTGAACGGAACGTCTGGCTCGCCGGTCGTCTTCACCAGCACGGGCTCGGCGGCCAACTCGTGGGTTGGCATTCGCGTCGACGCGGGCGGCGCGGCGACCATCACCAGCGCGACGATCGAAGAGGCGACGCAGGCCATCGACGCGACCGGCAACGCGACGCTCACCGGGAGCACGCTCAAGACGAACAGCTACGGCGTGCGCGTCAACGGCGGCACCACGCAAATCACCGGCTCGTTCTTTCAGAGCAACACCTACGGCATCTACGGCGTTGCGGGCTCGGTGACGGCCGACCACTCCACCTTCGTCACCAACACGTACGGCGTGTACTCGTCGGGCACCAGCGGCGCGATGACGGTGAACAACTCGGTGCTCACCGACAACCAGACCGGCCTCTACCGCTACAACACGGTGAACATCACCAACACGTTCAACGACGTGTGGAACAACTCGTCGTCGAACTACTCGTCGACCACGCCGGGCACCGGCAGCATCTCGAGCAACCCGCTCTACGCGACGGGCACGTACCGGCTCACCTCGAACTCGCCCGCGCGCAACTCCGACTCGGCCGCCGCCGACATGGGCGCGTTCCCGTACACCAGCGACGCGACCACCGGCCTCACCGGCGTGCTGTGGAGCAACACCACGCTCAACACCTCGCAGACCATCAGCGGCGACCTCACAGTGCCGGCGGGCGTGACGCTGACGCTCGCTCCGGGCGTGACGCTCACCGCGGCGTCGAGTGACTTGATGCAGGCCAACGCCGACACCTCGCGCGTCGAGCTCATCGTGAAGGGCACGTTGAGCGTGAGCGCGGCGGCGAACCCGGTGCTGCTGACCGCGTCGGGTACCACCGCCGGTTCGTGGACGGGCGTGCGCGTCGAGGCTGGCGGCGCCGCGAACTTGAACGGCGTCACCATCGAGCGCGCTTCGTACGCGCTCGATCTCACCGGCAACGCGACCGTGAGCAACGCGACGCTGCGCACCAACAGCTACGGCGCGCGCGTGAACGCGGGCACGTCGAGCTTCGCCACCACGTTCTTCAACGCCAACACCTACGGCATCTACGGCATCGCGGGCTCGGTGACCGCCGACCACTCCACGTTCGTCGGCAACACGTACGGCGCGTATTCGTCGGGCACCAGCGGCGCGATGACGGTGAACAACTCGGTGCTCACTGGAAACCAGACGGGCCTCTACCGCTACAACACGGTGAACATCACCAACACGTTCAACGACGTGTGGGGCAACAGCTCGTCGAACTATTCGTCGACCACGCCGGGCACGGGCAGCATCTCGAGCAACCCGCTGTACGTGACGAGCGGCGCGACGCCGTACCGGCTCACCTCGAACTCACCGGCGCGCAACTCCGACTCGGCCGCGGGTGACATGGGCGCGTTCCCGTACACTAGCGACGCGACGAGCGGCCTCACCGGCACGTTGTGGACGAACACCACGCTCTCGTCGGCCACCATCACCGGCGACCTCATCATTCCCGCGGGCGTGACCGTGACCGTTCCCGCGAACGTGACGTTGCAGGCGGCGTCGAGCGACTTCATGCAGGCCAACGCTGACACCTCGCGCGTGGAGATCATCGTGCGCGGCACGCTGCAGCTCACCGGCACGTCGTCGATGAACGCGGTGCTGTCGGCCTCGGGCACCACTGCTGGCTCGTGGACCGGCGTGCGCGTCGAGACCGGAGGCACCTTCAACGCGACGGGCGCCATCATCGAGCGCGCGACGTACGCCATCGACGCGACGGGCGACGCCACGGTGAGCGGCACCACGTTCCGCACCAACAGCTACGGCGTGCGCGTGAACGCGGGCACCACCACCATCAACACCAGCTTCTTCAACGCCAACACGTACGGCATCTACGGCGTCGCGGGCTCGGTGACCGCCGACCACTCGACCTTCGTCGGCAACACGTACGGCGCGTATTCGTCGGGCACCAGCGGCGCGATGACGGTGAACAACTCGGTGCTCACCGGAAACCAAACCGGCCTGTACCGGTACAACACGGTGAACATCACCAACACGTTCAACGACGTGTGGGGCAACACCTCTTCGAACTATTCGTCGACCACGCCGGGCACCGGCAGCATCTCGAGCAACCCGCTGTACGTGACGAGCGGCGCGACGCCGTACCGGCTCACCTCGAACTCTCCGGCGCGCAACTCCGACGTCGCGGCGGCTGACATGGGCGCGTTCCCGTACACCGGTGACGCGACGAGCGGCCTCACCGGCGTGCTGTGGACGAACACCACGCTCAATTCCTCGCAGACCATCACGGGCGACCTCACGGTGCCGTCGGGCGTGACGTTGACGGTGGCTCCGGGCGTGACGTTGCAGGCCGCGTCGAGCGACTTCATGCAGGCCAACGCCGACACCTCGCGCGTCGAGCTCATCGTGCGCGGCACGTTGAGCGTCTCGGCCGCGGGCAACCCCGTGAACTTGAGCGCGACTGGCACCACTGCGGGCTCGTGGACCGGCGTGCGTGTCGAGACCGGCGGCGCGGTGAGCTTGAACGGCGTCATCATCGAGCGCGCGACGTACGGCCTCGATCTCACCGGTAGCGCGACGGTGAACAACGCGACGTTCCGCACCAACAGCTACGGCGCGCGCGTGAACGCGGGCACGTCGAACTTCGGCACCACGTTCTTCAACGCCAACACGTACGGCATCTACGGCGTCGCGGGCTCGGTGACGGCGGATCACTCGACCTTCGTCGGAAACACGTACGGCGCGTATTCGTCGGGCACCACCGGCGCGATGACCGTGAACAACTCGATCCTCACGGGCAACCAGACGGGCCTGTACCGGTACAACACGGTGAACATCACCAACACGTACAACGACGTGTGGGGCAACACCTCGTCGAACTACTCGTCGACCACTCCGGGCCTGGGGAGCATCTCGAGCAACCCGCTCTACGTGACGACCGGCATGACGCCGTATCGCATCACCGCCAACTCGCCGGCGCGGCGCAGCGACTCGACGGGCGGTGACATGGGTGCGTTCCCGTACCTCGGCGACGCGACGACGGGCCTCACCGGCACGCTGTGGGTCGACACCACCATCAACACGTCGCAGTCGCTGGCGGGTGACCTCGTGGTGCCCGTGGGCGTGACGCTCACCATCGCTCCGGGCGTGACGCTGACTGCGGCCGGGTCTGATCAGATGCAGGCCGGCAACGACACCTCGCGCATCGAGCTCATCGTGCTCGGCACGCTGGTCGTCAACGCGGCTTCGAACCCCGTGACGCTCACCTCGAGTGGCACCACCGCGGGCTCGTGGACGGGCGTGCGCGTCGAGGCGAGCGGCTCCGCGCAGCTCACCGGCGTGTCGGTGCGCACCGCGACGTACGGCGTCGACGCGTTCGGCAACGTGACGCTGGGCGATTGCGCGCTCGGCACCAACAGCTACGGCCTGCGCGTCAGCAGCGGCTCCACCACCGTCGCGCGCTGCTTGTTCAACGCCAACACGTATGGCGTGTACGGCATCGCCGGCTCCGTCAACGTCGACCACTCGACCTTCGTGGGTAACACCTACGGTCTGTATTCGTCGGGCACGAGCGGAGCGATGGGCGTCACCAACTCGGTGCTCACCGGAAATCAGACCGGCCTGTACCGCTACAACACGGTGAACATCGGAAACTCGAACAACGACGTGTGGGGCAACACCTCGTCGAACTACTCGTCGACCACTCCGGGCGCGAACAGCATCTCGAGTAACCCGCTGTACGTCGGCACGGGCAGCACGCCGTATCGGCTCACGTCGAACTCGCCCGCGCGCAAGTCGGACTCGACCGGCGGTGACATGGGTGCGTTCCCGTTCATCGCTGACCCGACGGTCGGCCTCACCGGCGTGCTGTGGCAGGACACGACGTTGAGCGCGTCTGCGGCGGTGCTCGGCGACCTCACGGTGCCGACCGGCGTGACGGTGACCATCGCTCCGGGTGTGACGCTCACCGCGGCGGCGAGCGATCAGATGCAGAGCGGCACCGACACCTCGCGCATCGAGCTCATGGTGCGTGGCACGTTGCAGGTGAGCGGCACTGGCGCGATGCCGGTCACACTCACCAGCTCGGGCGTCAGCGCCGGCTCGTGGACCGGCATCATCGTGCCGGCGGGCGGCAACGCGGTGCTCAACTCGGCGCTCGTGCAGCGCGGCTCGGTGTGTCTCGACCTCGCGGGCGCGTCGACCGTCGTCGGCTCGCGCTTCAACACCTGCAGCACCGGCATTCGCAGCACCGGCGGCACGCACGCCATCTCGTTCACCGTCTTCGATTCCGACACGTATGGCTATTACGGCAACGGAGGCGCCGACACGCTCGACCACCTCACGGCGTACGGAAACACCTACGGCGTGTACTCGGCGGGCACGACGGGGAGCATCGCCGTCACCAACTCCATCTTCTCGACCAACACCAACGGCCTGTACCGCTACAACACGGTGAACATCACCAACTCGTACAACGACTTCTTCAACAGTCCGCTGTCGAGCACCACGCAGGGCACGAACACCATCACCGTCGACCCGCTGCTCATCTCTCCGAGCACCGCCGACTACCACCTGCAGGCCGCCTCGCCCGCGCGCGGAGTGGGCACCAGCTCCAGCGACCTCGGCGCGTTCCCGTTCGCGCCTGGCCCGGTCGACCGCGTGGTCATCACGCCGACCGCGGTCACCATCGGCGCGGGCTCGACGGTCACCTTCACCGCGTCGGCCTTCGACGTCGCCAACAACCCGGTGCCCACCGCGACGTTCAGCTGGTCGGCGCTCGCGGCTGCGGGCGTCATCAACCAGAGCGGCGTTCTCACGGCTTCGTGCACGCCGGGCTCGGTGACGGGCGGCGTGACGGTGTCGAGCAACGGCAAGACGGCGAGCGCGAACGTGAGCATCACCATCGGCGCGGTCGCGAGCCTCGTGGTGTCGCCTTCGAGCGTGAACGTGAAGTCGCAGCAGACGCAGCAGTTCAGCGTGATGGCGCTCGACGCGTGCAGCAACCCCGTGAGCAGCCCGAGCATCTCGTGGTCGGCGCTGGGGAGCGTCGGCATCATCGACCCCACCGGCCTCTACACCGCGGGTTGCGCGCGCGGCTCGTACCCGATGTCCATCGTCGCGACGGCGGGCTCCATCACCGGGCGCGCGTCGGTGACGGTCGACCCGGGCGTGCTCTCCACCGTGAGCGTGAGCCCGACCACCGCGTCGATTCCCGTCAACGGCACGCGGCAGTTCACCGGCGGCGCGGCTGACGGCTGCGGCAACCCGCTCTCGGCCACGCCGATCACGTGGACCACCAACGTCACGGGCGCGAACATCAACACCAGCGGTCTGCTCACGGTCGGCACCACGCCGGGCACGTTCACCGGTGGCGTCACCGCGACCGCGACCGAGAACACCACCACGCGCACCGCGCGCGCCGACATCAGCGTCACCGGCGGAGCCGTCGCCACCGTGATGGTGATGCCCGGCAACGCCACGCTCACCGCGGGGCAGACCGCGAACTTCTCGGCGGTCGCGCTCGACAGCTTCGGCAACATGGTCGCGGGCACGCCGACGTGGACGGTCGTCTCGGGCGGCGGCGTCATCAACTCGAGCGGCATGTTCACCGCCGGCACCACCGCAGGCACGTTCGCCAACACCGTGCGCGCCACCATCGCCGGCGTGAACGGCACCGCGAGCGTCACCATCAACCCGGGCCCGGTGACGCGCGTGTCGGTCTCGCCCACCACTGCGACGCTCGCTCCGGGAGGCACGACGACCTTCACTGCGCAGGCGTTCGACTCGAACAACAACCTCGTCACCGCGCCGGTCACGTGGGCCGCGATGTCGACTGCGGGCACCATCACTGCGGGCGGGGTGTTCACTGCGGGCACGATGTCGGGCAACTACCCGGCGTCCATCACTGCGACGGTGAATGGCGTCAACGGCACGGCGAGCGTCACCATCAACGCGGGCGCGCTCGCACAGCTGACCGTGATGCCGAGCGTCTCGACGACGCAGGCCGGCGGAACTCTGGCGTTCACGGCGTCGGGTCGTGACGGCAACAACAACACCGTCGCCGTGACTCCGACGTGGACGGTGGTGGCCGGTGGCGGAGCGATCTCGACGATGGGCGTCTTCACCGCGGGCACGACCACGGGAACCTTCACCAACACGGTGCGCGCCGAGCAGAACGGCGTCACCGCCTTCGCGACGGTGAGCGTGACGGCAGGCCCGCTGGTGCGCGTCGACGTGACGCCGGCCGCTGTCGATTTGCAGGCGGGTCAGACGCAGCAGTTCTCAGCGACGGGCTCCGATGCGTTCGGCAACCCGGTCGGTGTGAGCCTCACGTGGAACGCCAACGCGATGGCGGGCACGGTGACGCAGTCGGGCCTCTTCACCGCGGGCCAAATCATGGGTGACTACGCCGACGGCGTCAGCGCGACGGCGATGGGCGTGACGGGCGTCGCCACCATTCGCGTGCACGTGCCGATGATGATGGACGCGGGCATGGACGCGGGCACCGACGCCGGAGTCGAGGTCGATGCGGGTACCGACGCGGGCATGATGATGATGGCCGACGGCGGCATGATGATGGTCGAGACCGACGCGGGCATGACGATGCAGGCGCCCGACGCCGGAATGCCGGGCGACACGCACGGCGTCTCGACCTGCTCGTGCTCGAACACGAACGCGTTGCTGGGAGCGCTCGGCCTGCTCGTGATGTCGCTGCGCCGCCGCCGCGCGCTTCGAGTTAAGTGAGCGCATGGCGAAAGAGGCGTGGTCACCCGAGGCGTACGGCCGTTTCACTTCGCATCGCACGGCGCCGTTCGATGACCTGCTGAAGCTGCTGACGCCGAGCAAGAAGGGCTCGCTGCTCGATCTCGGCTGCGGCACCGGCGTGCTCACCGCGAAGGCGCATCAGGCTCTGGGCGCGTCGTGGACGCTCGGGCTCGACAGCTCCGCGGCGATGCTCGAAGCCGGAGCGCCGAAGGAGAAGGGCCTCGAGTTCGAACAGGTCGACATCTCGGTCGCGCTCCCGGCGGGCGTCTTCAACCGCGTCATCAGCAACTCGGCGTTCAACTGGGTGATGGACCACGCGAGCTTCTTGCCGCGCGTGTTCGAGCTCGTCGCGCCCGAGGGAGAGCTCGCGGTGCAGATGCCGTCGAACCCCGGCACTCCGTTTTCCGACTGCGCGCTCGAGGTCGCCGAGAAGTTCTCGAAGGAATTGAACGGCTACCGCTACCTCTCGCCGGTCGAGAAGCCGGAGTTCTACGCCGAGCTGCTCGCACGCAATGAGCGGGTGGCCGAGAGCAAGGTCGGCACCTGGTACTACCCGCAGCTCCACGAGTCGTCTGACGGCATCGCGCAGTTTGCGATGGGTGGCTTGCTGTCGGCGTATCGCTCGAAGCTGAACGAGGCTGACTTCGAGCGCTTCGTCGCCGACTACAAAGCCGCGCTGCGAAAGCGGTGCGGTGAAGGACCGGCGTTCTTCCCATTCCGCCGGGTGTTCTTCTTCGCGCGCTTCAAGAAGTGAGGCTCGACTCAGGGAATCGGTTTGATCTGCGACTCAGGGAAGTAGCGCTGCAGAATTCCCTTCGCGTCGACGCCCTTGTCCGCGAGTGAGCGCGCGCCGAGCTGGCACAGACCGACGCCGTGACCCAGGCCCGTGCCGTCGAGCCGCAGCTGGGTGTCGGTCTCCGAGATGCTGAACTTCATGCTGCGCACCGCCTGCCAGCCGAAGGTGCGCCCGACGCGTGAGAGAAATTCTCCGCTCGAGAGGCGCTTTCCGAACACCCGTACTTCGAGCACGCGCCCGCCTTCGTCACGACGCAGCGGCTCGAGCGCGCGCCCATTCGGAGCGACGTTGAGCGCCTTCGCGAAGTCGACCTTCTCGACCTCGAAGGACCACGCGAAGTCGTCGCCGCCGCACCGCGGCCCGCCGACTTTCTCGATGTCGCTCACCGCGCTGCCCGCTCCGTCTTCACCGAACACGTCGACTGCGCGCGAGGTGTGACCGCCGCACGCCGAGTGGAAGAAGGCCGGCTTGAGCACGATGCCGCCGATGAGCAGCACCTGGCCGGCGGTCTTCTTCACGGCCGCCGCGGCATCAGGCACCGCCGCCGCGTTCCCGCGGTAGAGCTGACAGTGCGCGAGGTCGCACAGGTGGTAGCCCGCGCGCTCGTGGCGTTTCTGCGCGGTGATGGCGAAGGTGCGCGAGACGATGGCCTGCGCTTCGAGCGCCGCGGCCTTGCTCCCGTTCGCCTCGGCGTCGACCACCGAAGGCAGGTACGCCTCGACGTCGACCACGTTGATGAGCCGCAACAGCCCGCCCTCGAGCGTGACGTGAATCTGCCCGGGGTAGCGGCGCTTCACGTCGTTGAACGCGACGCCGACGCCGTCACCACCTTCGGCGACGACTTCCACGCACAGCTGCCCGCCGATCTTCACTTCGCGCGCGCCGGCCGCGGCGTCGAGCACCTTGCCGGGGAGCACCTTGCCGTCACACGCGATCTTCTCGGCGCTCAGCTGAATCTGAATCGGCGTGGCCTTCTCGAGCACCCGCACCTCGAGCGGAGCCGCCGCCGCGAGCACCGATGCGATGATGATCATCATGGCTTCGTCTCGCCGCCGGAGATGACGCGCCACACCGGGTTCTCGAGCACCGTCTGCTTGCCCTGAGCGCCCTGGCTGATTTCGCCCTTCGCGTTGCGCGTCGCCTCGGGGAGGTACTGCTTGTTCACCAGCGTGCCGCCCACCGCCACCAGCTTCTTGTCGGCTGCGTCAGGCCAGCCGTCGAGCCCACCGACGTAGATGGGCTCGTTGTTGTTGATGAGCAGCACCGCGCCGCCCTTGGCGTCACGCGCGATGCCCGCGAGACGCACGCGCTTGTTGAAGAGCGTGCCGAGCTTTCTCTCCTCCTTCACCGGAGTGCCCGCGTTGCGCAGATGCGGCGCGAGCAGCGACTGGCTCTTGTCGTCGATGGAAGGTGAGAGCAGGCCGTCGACGCGCACGCGAGAACCGATGAGTGACTCCCAGCCCTTCGGCGGCTCGGCGTAGGTGACGTAGATGGTGGTGTCGTCGTCGAGCACCAGCGCGGTGCCCTGGAACTCGCCCTTGCCCTTGGCGATCGGCACGCGCTCCAGCAACCCGGCGACCACCACGTTCTTGCCCATGTGTTCCTTCACGTGCTCGGCGACGCTGACTTCGGGCTTCGCAGCAGCTGCGGTCACGGGCGGGGCTCCCAGCAGAATGGCGCAGAGGGGAATCACCATCGACATGCGGCGGAGTAGACCACGGTCATGCTCTCGACGGCGCGGCTCCTGCTCAGACAGTGGAGAGACGAAGACCTCGCGCCGTTCGCTGCGCTCAACGCCGACCCCGAGGTGATGCGTCACTTCCCCGGACTGCTCAATCGCGAAGAGAGCGACTCGATGGCGTCACGCATTCGCGCGCTCATCGACGCGCAGGGTTTTGGGTTGTGGGCGGCGGAACACGACGGCCGCTTCGTGGGCTTCATCGGGCTCAACCGGCCGCGCTTCACGGCGCACTTCACGCCGTGCGTCGAGCTGGGGTGGCGACTCGCGCGTGAAGCGCAGGGCAGGGGGCTGGCGACCGAGGGCGCGCGCGAGGTGTTGCGCTTCGCGCGTACGCGGCTCACCGGAGAGCCGCGTGTCTCGTTCACCGTGCCCGACAACACCGCCTCGCGCCGCGTGATGGAGAAGATCGGCCTCACGCACGACGCGCGCGACGACTTCGAGCACCCCAATCTGTCCGAAGGTCACCCGCTGCGGCGGCACGTGCTCTACCGCGACGTCATTTCGCCCTGACGCGGTTGTTGCGCGGCAGATGTTCGAGCTCGACCTTGCCGAGCAGCTCCAACACCGGCGCGACGTAGTTCGCGAAGCGGCCGCGGTAGCCCTTGCGCAGACCGTAGTAGCCCTTCACCGGGTTCTTCGCGGAGCGCGCCCAGCCCTCGAACGAATCGGGGTCGGTCGGCTTTCCCTCGTCGGAGTTTCCGAGCGCCATCCAATCTCCGTGTTTCTTCAACATGGCGACCGCGTCTTCGAGCCCGCGCAATTGATACGAGAGCTGCGTGCTGCCGACCTGAATCACCAGCCGCGGCGGGTCGGCTTCCTCGTCGCGCCACGCCTGGAATTCAGAGGTCTGCGGAGGCGTCTTCAACAGCCACGGGTCGTCCTGCGTGCCGCTGCCCCAGGTGACCTTCGCGTTCGCGTCCTTCTTCTTCGCGGGGCTCATGCGTTCTCCTGGGCGAGGGCCGACAGACCGTTGGCGAAGCGCTCGAACGACGGCGTCAGGTCGGGAATGGACTTGGTGATCAACCCCGCCATCAGACCGGAAAACGCCTCCGTCATCTCGAACTGAACGCCGCCGTCTTTCGGGCTCAGCTTGAAGGTGCGCACGCCGCGGAAGAGGCCCAGCGGCATGCCGCCTTCCCACACCATGGTGCGCGGCGCTTCCATCGTGGTCACGGTGAGACCGAACGCGCGCGTGCCGGTCGCCTCGGTCCACAACTTCAACGAGCGGCCGAGCGCGATGTCGCCTTCCAGCTTGGTGATGCCGAGCGCTCCGCTGGCGAGCTTCGAGGGGTTGGTGAGAACGGCCCACACGCGTTCCGGCGCGGCGGGGATGTGCTTGCTGACGTGGAACGACTTCATGTGCGTGCTCCTTTGGTGAGTGGCACTCGAAGTCATCGCAGGGCAAAGGTGACGTCTTCTGTCATGTATGAAATGCATGTCTGATGCGTGCTTCGCGGCTGCTGCAGATGCTGTTGCTGCTCCAGAACCGGGGGAAGTTGACGACCACGCAGCTCGCGTCCGAGCTCGAGGTGGCGAAGCGCACCGTGTTGCGTGACGTCGACGCACTGACCGAAGCGGGCTTGCCGGTCGTGGTGCACCGCGGAGCGCGCGGCGGCATCGAGCTTGGCTTCAACTACCGCACGCGCTTCACCGGACTCTCGCGCGAGGAGGCCGAAGCGCTGGGTCTGATTCTCGCGACGCCCACTCCGGCGCTCGATGCGCTGGGGCTCGACGACGCGGCGCGGAGCGCGAGATCGAAGCTGCTCGAGTCGTTGCCCGACCTGGCGCGAGAGACGGCGATGAAGGCGCGCGAGCTGGTGCGCTTCGTGCCGGTGCGTGCGCCGCGCGGAGAAGAGCGATTGCTCGCGCTGTTCACCGCGGTCCGTCAGCGCCGCAAGGTGAGAATTCACGCGCACACGAAGCGCGCGAGGTTGCTGCACCCGGTGGCCGTGCAGTTCGGGCCCGACGGCTGGTCGCTGGTCGCCGACGATGGATCGGTCGTCGCGCTGAAGAGCTGCGGCGACCTCAACGTGTCGGCGTTGAAGTTCTAGAAACGCCTCAGTCGACGAAGAAGTCCGGCGTCGGCTCGGTGTTCGCGTCCATCTTGTACTGCGCGAGATCGGTCACGCCCGCCGAGCGCAGCACGTCGTCGTCGATGCAGAAGTTGCCCGTGAAGTCCTTGCCGCGCGTGAGGATGTGCCACGCCGCGTCGGCCATGATGTCCGGCTTGCGAGAGGCCTTCATGAGGTCGTCGCCGCCGAGCATGTTCACCGCGGCCGTGGCGATGGTGGTGCGCGGCCAGAGCGCGTTGACGGCGACCTGCCCGTTGAATTCGGCGGCCATGCCCAGCACGCACATCGACATGCCGAACTTGGCCATGGTGTACGCGACGTGATTCTCGAACCACTTCGCCTTCATCGAGAGCGGCGGCGAGAGGTTCAAGATGTGCGGCGTGAACTTCGACTTGAGCAGGTGCGGGAGGCACTGCTGGCTCACGAGGAACGTGCCGCGAATGTTCACCTGGTGCATCAGGTCGTACTTCTTCATCGGCGTGTCGAGCGTGCCGGTGAGGCTGATGGCGCTCGCGTTGTTCACGCACACGTCGATGGCTCCGAACTTCTCGACCGTCAGCTTCACCGCCTCGGCCACTGCTTCCTCGGAGCGGATGTCGACCATCATCGGCAGCGCCTTGCCGCCGGCCTTCTCGATGGCCTCGGCCGCAGTGAAGATGGTGCCCTCGAGCTTGGCGTGCGGCTGGGCGGTTTTTGCCGCGATGGCCACGTTGGCGCCGTCGCGTGCCGCTCGCAGCGCAATCGAAAGCCCGATGCCACGGCTCGCGCCGGTGATGAACAGCGTGCGTCCCTTGAGAGAAGGAGTCGTCATGTGACGCGCAGGTAGCACGAGGTCGGTTCGAACTCATGTTCGTCGCACCTCTGCGCGCGTTATGAATGAGCCTCCCCGTGGACCTCGACGACTTGCTTCAGAAGACGAGTCGTACGTTCGCGCTGGCGATACCGCTGTTGCCGGAGCCCGCACGCACTGAGGTCGGCGTCGCCTATCTGCTCTTTCGCGTCGCTGACACGTTCGAAGACGGCACGCGGTGGCCGCGCGAGAAGCGCATCGCCGCGCTCGAGCAGTTCGTCGAGGTCGTCGAGCAAGACGGTGAAGGCGCGGCGGCGTTGGTGAAGTTGTGCGCTGAGTCTCCGCCGATCGATCACGCCGGCTATCTCGAGCTGCTCTCGCAGCTGCCGCAGCTGCTCGACGCGCTCGCGAAGTTGAACCCCACGTCGCGCGAGATCATCACGCGTCACACCATTCGCACCGCGGAAGGCATGGCGAACGTCGTGTCTCGCGCAGACGAAGCGGGCAACCTGCGGCTGGCCACCAGGCAGGACCTGAAGGACTACTGCTACGTCGTGGCCGGCATCGTCGGAGAGCTGCTCACCGAGGTGTTCGTCGCCGGCACCGCTTCGCTCGCCGCGCAGAACAAGACACTCCGCGAGCGGATGATCGCGTTCGGCGAAGGGCTGCAGCTGGTGAACATCTTGAAGGACGCCGACAGCGACGCCACCGAAGGTCGCGTGTACCTGCCGTCGTCGCTCTCGCGCCCCGACACGTTCGCGATGGCCCGCGATGATCTCTCGCGCGGCGACGAGTACGTGCGTGCGCTGCAGCAGGGCGGAGCACCCCGCGGCTACCTCGCCTTCACCGGCCTCTCCCTCGTGCTCGCGTGGCGCGCGCTGTCGGTGCTCGAGGCGCAGGGCGCGGGGAAGAAGGTCTCGCGCGACGACGTGGCCTCGCTCTTCGACTCGCTGAACCGGGCGCTCGATGCAGGAACCGCCCTCGACTGCCGGGCGTTGGCTTCGTAAGTCGCGAGCCATGACCGCCAAGTGGAGTCTCAACGACATGCCCTCGCTCGAGGGCCAGGTGTGGATCGTCACCGGAGCGAACTCGGGCCTCGGCCTCGAGAGCGTGCGCGGGCTCGCCGCCAAGGGCGCGACGGTGGTGATGGGCTGCCGTGACCCGGGCCGTGCGCAGGGCGCCGCCGACGACGTGAAGAAGACCGTGCCGAACGCGAAGCTCGAGCTCGAGAGCCTCGACCTGGCGTCGCTCAAGTCGATCGAAGCGTTCGCTCAGAAGATGACCACCGCGCACCCGCGCGTCGACGGGTTGATCAACAACGCGGGCGTGATGGCCACTCCGCCGAAGAAGACGGCCGATGGCTTCGAGCTGCAGTTCGGCACCAACCACCTGGGTCACTTCGCGTTGACCCTGCGGCTGTTGCCGTTGCTCGAGGAGAGCAACACGGCGCGCGTGGTGACGGTGGCGAGCGATCTCCACAAGCGCGGCAATCTGCGCTTCGACGATCTGATGCTCGAGAAGTCGTATTCGCCGTGGAACGCGTACGGCAACTCGAAGCTCGCCAACCTGCTCTTCACCTACGAGCTGGCGCGCAAGCTCGCCGCTGCGGGGAAGAAGACCGTCGCCGTCGCGGCGCACCCCGGCTACGCGGCGACCAACCTGCAGGGCAGCACCGAGTCGGCGTTCTTCGGCTTCTTCATGAGCATCGGCAACGCGATCCTCGCGCAGTCGGCGCAGATGGGCGCGCTCCCCACCTTGCTCGCGGCGACTGGCAGCGAAGTGAAGCCCGGTGAGTACTTCGGGCCCGGTGGCTTCATGGGCATGAAGGGCCACCCGGTGAAGGTCGAGTCGAACGCGCGCTCGAAGGACACCAGCACCGCGGCCGAGCTGTGGAAGGTGTCGGAGCAGCTCACCGGCGTTTCGTTTCCCGCATGAATCGGCGCGCGCTCCTTCTCCTCTTGCTGTGGAGCGGGTGTGAGCGCGCTGCTCCGACCGGCCCGACGCACGCGGCGATCGCGTTTCGCGACGACGTGCCCGGGTACCAGAAGTTCGCTTCCGAGCGGTACACGGTGCACTACCTCGAGAAGCAGTACGACCTCGTGACGTACCTGGAAGCGAACGCCACCGACAACGGAGAGGCGCGGCTCATCGCGGCGATCGAAGCGGCGGCGCTCAAGCACGACACGGTCGATCTCTTCTTCCTCTCGCACGGCGGCTACTACGACACGTGGTGCAGCGCGCTCTCGCCCGGCGCGTTGAAGAAGCTGCGCTTCGTCTACAACACCGGCGCGGGCAACGCGTCGCAGGGCCCACGCTGGCTCGCGCTCGGCGCGCACGCGTACGTCGGCCACCCGAGTGGCAACGTGGCTCCGTTGTTCTTGCGGTATTTCCTGCCCGCGTGGGTCGACGGCACCAAGCTGCGCAAGGCCGTCGACGACGCGAACAAGGAAACGAAGGACGACATGATGGGCACCGTCGCCAAAGGCGTCGCGGGAGTGCTCGACGCCGTCGGCGGGCCTCATCTCGATCGACCGCGTCTCGTCGCCGGGACGGAAGCGGTCATCTACGGCGACGACACTCTCACCGTGAAGTGAGCAGGGTGAGGGTCAACGCTTCGACCCTCACCCGACATCTCTCTCAGCTGCGACGGCGGCGACGCAGCAGACCGAGCGCCAGCATGCCGATGGCGCCGAGCTCCGCGCCACCGCTGGTGCACGAGCAGCCATCGGCCTTCTTCGTCGCCTGCACCGTCACCGACACCGAGTCGGTAGCGGTCGCGCCCGCGTCGTCGGTGACCGTGAGCTCGAACACCAGCGTGGTGTCGACGTTCACGTCGGGAGCGGTGAAGCCCGTCACCACGGTCGTCGCGTCGGCCAGCGTGACCGCCGCGTCGCCCGAGGTCTTCTTCCACGAGTAGGTGAGCTTGCCGCTTTCAGGGTCGGAGCTCTCCGAGCCCTTGAGCAGCACCGCCACGCCCGCGGCGACGGTCTGATCACTGCCCGCGTTGGCGACCGGCGCGCGATTGGCCGGCGGCGTGGCAGGCGCCTTCACGGTGACCGTCACGCTCGCCGAGTCGGTCAGCGAGCCGTCGGACACGGTGACCTCGAAGGTGAGGTCGGTGTCGGCCGTCACGCTCGGAGCCACGAACGTCGTCACCACCGACGACGCACCGGACAGCGTCGCGGTCGGGCCGCCGGTCTGCATCCACGTGAAGGTCAGCGCATCACCATCAGGGTCGCTCGAGCTCGAAGCCGAGAGCACGCCCGTCGCTCCGACCTGCAGCATCGCCGAGCCCGTCGCCACCGCGACCGGCGCCTGGTTGGCCGGAGGCGCGACGACCGTCACAGTCACCGTCGCGGTCGACATCGCCGTGCCATCGGACACCGCGAGCTGGAAGGTGAGCGTCGCGTCAGCGGTCACGGTCGGCGCAGTGAACGTGGTGGTGGCCGTCGAAGTGCCCGCGATGGTCGCCATCGCGCCCGCGGTCTGCGACCACGTGAAGGTGAGCGCGTCACCATCGGCGTCGGCCGACGCGCTGCCGTTGAGCACTCCAACCGCGCCAGACGGCACGTTGAAGGCCATACCCGCGTTCGCGACCGGAGCCGCGTTGCCGGTGACGGTGATGTCCACCGAGTCGGTCGCGGTGCGCGTGCCATCGGACACCGTCACCTGGAACGTGAGCACCGTGTCCATCGGGCGCGCCGGAGCGACGAAGCCCGTGGTCGCCGTGTTGGTGGTGATGAGCGTCACCGTCGGGCCCGCGGTCTGCGCCCAGGTGAAGGTCAGCTGGTCACCATCGGGGTCGGTCGAGCCCGACGCGTCGAGCGTCACGCTCTGGTTGCGCGAGACGGTGCGGTCCGCTCCAGCCACCGCGACGGGCGGGCGCTGGCAGATGCCCTGGTCGATCACCACGCGCGGGAACGGCGTGTTGGTGATGCCGGTGAACGTGAAGTCGTCGAGCCGCCAGCCAAAGTCACCCGAGGCCTGGTCGGTGCCGACGCGGAAGCGCAGCTTCACGCGCTTGCCGGCGAGCTGCGTGCCGAAGTCGAGCGAGACCGCGTCGGTCGCCGGGTAGGCCGTGTTGCGACCCACGAACGCCGCGCGACCCGCGAGCGGGTTGCCGCTGGTGTTGGTGATGTTCGGCGTGCCGTAGCCCGGCGTGAGGCCGTAGGTGGTGACGTCAGCCCAGGGGCCGCCGTTTTCGCTCACCTCGATGACCGCGCCGTCCCACGCCGTGGCAGGCGTCGGAGGCGTAGGCACCGAGCTGGTGTATTCGAACGAGTAGGCGTGGTTGAAGGTGACGACGAAGTTCGCGGTCGCGCTGACCTGCAGCTCGGGCGAGACGAGCGAGGTGTCGGACTGCGCTCCGAAGTCGACCACGTGCCACGCGTGATTCGGCGCGGTGAAGACCTCGCGGTTCCAGATGTCGCTCGGCGAGCCGGTGACCGTCCACGCAGTGGTGTCGGCCTCGACGTCGTCGTTGGCTGACGACGCGAGGCTCTGGTCGGTGTTGAGCCGCGTGACGAGCGACGAGGTGAGCTGCGTGCTGCACGAGTTCGCGTTGTCGACGGTGATGTCGAACGTCGCGGTGGTGATGGCGGTCACCGTGTCGTCGAGCGCGACGGTCACGGGGATCGACACGGTGGTGAACGGCGCGATGGAGGGCACCGTGACCACGCCACCGTCGGGGACGGTGATGCCGGCCGTGGTGCTGGCGACGGTGATGGTGGTGGCAGTCGCCGCAACGGGGCCGGTGTTGGCCACGCGCACGGTGAGCGCACCGCGCTCGTTGCCGTCGAGCACTCCGTCCTGATCGCAGCTGCTGATGGCGTCATCGAGCGTCGCGGTGGAGATCGAGAGCGACGGCGAGAGCGTGGTGCTCTCGACGAGGCCAGTCACCGGAGCGACCGCGTAGCGAGCCGGAGACACCGCGCAGGTGCCCATGCCTCGGCGCGCGAAGGCGGCGGCCACGATGTCGCGATCGGTCGCGCTGCGCGCCGAGAGCGTCGCCAGAATCGCGTCGCGCATCTCGGTGTAGGTCGAGTCACGCGGAGCGAGCTGCAGCGCGACGACGAGATCCTTCGCGAAGCGATCCTTCACCACGTCGAAGGTGTCGGTGGTGGCGCGCTGGCGCTGCAGTTCGACGTACGCGTCGAACAGCGTCGAGGCCCAGATTTCGCCCGCGTTGTGCACTTCCGACAGCTGCGTCGAGATGACGTTGTTCGGAATTCCGGCCGGCAGCGTCGCGCCCTGGTCGGCGACGTACTGGAAGGTGAGCGGCGACTTGGTGAGGTCGGTCGTGTACGGGTAGCGGCGCAGACCGAAGAACGCGCCGTCGGTGCTGCTGCCCGCGGCCGCGTAGGTCGACAGCGAATAGGTGCCGTTCAGGTTGTCACCCGCGCGCAGCATGAGGTGCGCCGCGACGAAGTCACCCCAGCCTTCGCTCATGCCTCCGCACTGGAACGACGAGCAGTCCTGCAGACGGTGGTGGAGGAAGTGGCCGTACTCGTGCGCCATCAGGAGGCTGTCGAGCGCGCCGTCTGACTCGACCTCGGTGAGCCGCGTGAAGACGGTGACGTTGACGGTGCCCGCTCCGAGACCGGCCTTGAGCGTGACGCCGTCGGCCTGCGTGACCGACAGCGTGCCGATGGTGATGGGCGTGGTGATCGTGTTGTCGTCAGCGAGGCCCGGAGGCGTCGTCGTCGCGGCGTTGTTGGCGATGATGAGGCCGACCGCGCCCGCGTTCTGCGCGGTGAGGGCCTTGGTCTTGAAGGTGCACGTGCCGCGATCGAGCACGACGATCTGACCCGTGACGGTGTTGGTGAGCGGCGTGCAACCGTCGTTCGGAGCGCCGGTGGCGTCGATGCCGAGCACCAGCGTGGCGCCCGCGACGTTGAAGGTGGCGGGGCCGAACGCGGCCGTGCCGGTGGCGATGCTGGTGGTGGGCGCGAGCGAGGTGCGCAGGTCGCGTGAGCTGAAGCCCGACCACACGAAGATCTGCATGCGCGGGTTGAAGCCGTCGGCCGGCGTCGCCATGTTCGCGTTGTTGCGCTGGGCGTTGAACACGCGGTCCTGGACCTCGATGTTCATGCGGTCGCCGGCCACGCCGCCGCGGCCGAAGTTGTCGAACTGGTTGTTGCCAGCGACCTCGTCGAAGCCGGCGTTGTACCAATAGTCGTGCAGCCAGTTGCTCACGAAGAAGGCGTTGGTGATGGCCGGCATCAACTGCGCGGGGTTCACCGCGGTGCCGCTCACCGGAGAGAGCGCCAGGTCGTAGGTGCGATCGAACACACCGGCCGCGGTCGCGGTGGCGCGCAGGTCACCGTTGGTGAAGCCGTCGGGCAGGTTGGTGTCGCCGTACGCGTCGACGTTGTTGCCGAGCGTCTCGGTCGCGCCGGCGGGCAGCCACGGGTCGACGGTGCCGAACAGGTTGCGGTTGTAGCCCTCGGTGGTGATGAGCACCGGCGGAACCGCCGCGGGGCGCGAGCGATCGGGCGTGCCCGTCGGGTGCGGCGTGTAGTCGGCGAGCGGACCATCGAGCGGACGACCCGAGGTCTCGGCCCACACGCGGTACGAGAACGCGTCGGCGGCGGTCAGCGACGAGCGCTCGAGCACGGTACCGTCAGCCGCGGCGATGATCGCGCGGAACGTCTCGGTCGCGTCTTCTGCGCCGAGGTACGTCGTGAACTCCACGATGTACGCGGCCTGCAGCGCCTGACCTTCGGCGTAATAGACGCGGCGCACGTGCGCGGGGTCGGGCAGGTCGTACGCGCCCTGCGTGCTGACCGAGAGCTGCTCCCAGCCGCCGTGGGGACGCTGGAGATCCTGCACCGTGCTCGCGGGCACCAGGCGACCGAGGCGATCGCCGATCGCGCTGGCGACGGCTTCCTTCGCCGTGAGACGGAACGCGGACCGCGCGACTTCCGGGCGACGGAGCGCGCCGGAGATCGCGACCAGCTGCAGGTCGGCGCCCATCAGCACCTTCACGTCGCCGGGGAAGAGCTCGATGCCATCGATGCTCTGGCGCAGCTGCACGAGGCGGCCGGAGTTGCCGAGATCACGCACCGCCACCGGGCGCGCCGCGTCGAGCACGCTCGCTTCGACACCCTGCGCCTGAAGGAAACGGCTCACGTGGAAACGCGCCGCGGCCTCGGGGCCACCGGCCAGCTTCTCGGGGTTCACCTTCACGTCGGTCGCGACGAGGAAGCGCGGCACACCACGCGCGTCGACCGAGGTCGCGTAGCCACCGGCCTGCGCGGCGAGCGCCACCGGCGTCGGGCTGGCCAACATCACGCGGCTCGGCGCAGCGAGCGACGCGGGCGCGGCCGGCGCGGTCGAAGAAGTGACGTCGGCAGAGGAGCAGCCGACCAACAGCAACGACACGCCAAGAACAGCTTTCAGCAATCCAGGAGGGCGAAGCATGGGGTCCTTTCGACGACCGTGAGGGGTGACAGGAACGGGGGCGTTTTGGTGCGGCCGTTCTTCGGGCACAAGCACCAAGTTTCGGTTCGCTCGGGCTGTACGCGGCGTTGTTCGGAGTCACCGAACAATCAAGTTCAGAAAAGACCGACGCACAAGACAGTGCCGCTGTGGCCTCATGGTCGGCGTTTTGAAGGGCTTCGTGCAAACGAGGAACAACAAGGGCCGGAAGGAAAGAGAGACCATGAGCATCGAGAAGAGCCGCAACGTCCTGATCGTTTCCGTCGTCGCCGTCGCGCTGAGTGCTTGCGGCGTCGGCACCACGCCCGCGTCGGATGGCGACGAGCAGGCGCTGACTCCCGCGCAGCAGCAGCCACAAACTCCAGCGGAGCGGCTGAAGCCCACCGTCCCCGTCGCGCAGCTCGGCGAGCGCCCTCAAGTGCAACAGCCGCGGGTGGAAGCGGTCATCGCTTCGTCGTCGGTGGTCGTCGCGCACTCGCTCGCGGTGCCTGATGGCACGCAGGTGCAGTACCTGCTCGGCATGTCCGGCTGCGGCATCTGGGTCATCGCGTCGGGCACGGCGACGGTGCGGAACGGCAGCTTCGAGATGCCGTTCAACCCGGCTGAGACCGCGGGCTTCGAGTCGGTGGGCCTCTACTTCCGCACCGGCACTGGCCCGTGCGACGAGAACACGCAGGTGTACGAGACTGCCGCTCCGTTGCCGGGCGCGGTCGATCTCTCGACGGCTCAGCCGACCACCGGTTGCTGGATGTTCGGCGAATGACTCAGTGAAGCGTGCGCAGCCGTGCCCAGTCGATCACGGGCACGGTGAGTCGCCCGGCCGTCGTGCCCGGAGCGATGCGGTACTCGAGGCTGCGACGCAGGCCGATGGCGTCGCCGCCGATCTCGACCGGCACCTCGCGATCGAACTCCATGCGGCAGTGCGTGAGCAGGAAGTCGTGGCTGTGGGGAATGGGGTGCGTGCCCTTCCACAGGTCGGCCAGGTGCCAGGTCGCCTGTGCCGCCGTCGCCGCGTACACGCGCACGTGCATGCGGCCGGGCATGGTGCGCGCGAAGTGGAGCGCCTTGAAGCCGAAGCCGAGCTCGGCGGTGGTGCCCGCTCCCGCGACGCCGTACGGCCCTTCGTAGAGCACTTCTCCGACGCTGCCCGCGGGCACTCGGGTGACGTTGCCGTGCGGGTCGAAGGTGAGGGCGTGCTCGCCGAGGTTGATCAACTTCACGCGCGCGCGTTCCTTCTGCAGCACGTTGCGCAGAATCGTTCGCGAGAAGATCGACACGAAATAGCCGGGACCACCTTCAGCGAAGCGACGCAGCGGCGGAGGCAACGAATTGCGCTGCACCTTGTAGTCGTGCAGCAGCTCCGCGTCCCACCCCGCGCCGGCGAACGGAGTCAGCCGGCCTTCGACTTCCACCAGCGAGAACTGCTCGGTCGGCAACTCGGTGTGACCCGCTTCGAGCACGCGGGCGAGCGTGGTGACCGCGGTGCGCGGAGACGGTGCGTTGGTGCCGATGGCCCACGCGTTACCGGTGCCGAGCTTCACCAACCCAAGCGTGGGGAACTCGCGGTTGCGGGTGCGCAGCGCGTCGAGAATGCCGCACGCCGTGCCGTCGCCTCCGCCGGAGAGGATGATGCGCGGCGTGCCCAGCTCGTCGACGAAGCGCTCGACCTCGTCGACGGACCGCGTGGCGACCACGCGGGAATTGGGCAGAACGCGGCGGGCGAAATCGGCGAAGCGGTGAGAACCTTTACGGGCGTTGAGGTTCACCACGAAGGCGATGTCCATGGCCGCCAATCCTGCCGGGCGACTGTCACGGCAGCGTCAGTACTTGAGCAGCATGCCCACGCCGCCACCGCCACCGGGCACGAAGCTGAGGCTCGCCTGAGCGTCGGAGTCCTGCCACACGACGAACTTCTCTGGCGCGACGAACCCGGCGACGAGCAGGGCCAGGCCACCGAGCTGCACGACTCCGTCGAACGCGGCGAGGGTGGCGCCACCTGACGACGGGGCCTGCGCGGCGACGATGAACGGGCCGACGATGGGAATGTAGAGCGCGCCGTTGACGCACTCCGAACCGGGGCCGCAGTAGCCAATCGCGAACAGCAACGTCACGGCGTACGACGCGCCGAGGACCGCGGCGCCGGCGATGAGCAGGCCCTTGCGCGGCTCGGTCTCGATGTGCGCGTACGCAGGAATCTCTCCACCGCCGTAGCGAACGCGGTGCGGCGCGGAATAGCCGAGCGTCGCGGGCGGGCGGTAGCCGGGCTGCTGCTGCGGCTGCACCTGCGCGGGCGGAGGAGGAGGCGGTGGCGGCGAGACTTCCTGCGCCAGCGCGCCGAAGGAGAAGAGAGCGACTGCGAGAGCGATGACAGAAGCGTTGTTGGTCATGCCGCGCCGTAGAGCGAGCGGCGTGCCGCCTCTGAAACGCTCGAATCAGCGGGGACTTGGCGGTGTTCGCGCTCGAGCCTGTGAACTTGCTCGCAGCTCAGCTGTGCAGCGAACTGCACGCCGCCGTTCTCAGAGCTTCACCGGCTCCATCGCCTTGCGGAGGACACCGAGGAGCGCGTCGCTCTGCGCCTTCGGCATCGCTCCGCTCGCGCCCAGGCTGACCAGCGTCGCTTCGACGACTTCGGCGAGTACCTTGATGCGCGCGGTCTGCACGTCGTTGCGCTTCTTCTCGACGTGAATCGCGTTCGACAAGGTGCCCATCGAATCGACGGACGCCTCGGCTTCGGCTTCGAGGGAGGCAATCTTCGCGTCCTGCGCCCAGTCTCTGAGGGTCGACATGCGCGCACCTTGCACCAGTGCGCCGCGTATCGTCGAGCCTCGGCTCGACGACGACTGAGCTCGAACGGGAGTACGCTCTCGCTTCGCAATGTCTGGTGGTCCCGCATCGAGCCCTTCGGGTGCCGTCGAGCTGGTCCCGGAAGAGGCGCAGCTCGGAGGAACTCCCGCGGCGGCGGCGGCGAACGCGGCCTTGCGTGCGCTGTCTCGCGCCGCGCGCGCCTTCGCGATGTACGACTCGAAGAACGTCATCATTCGCCGCTTCCTCGGCGAGTACCGCGCGCACATGGAAGGCGCGCTGCAGAAGTTCGGTGCGCTGACGTTGAAGGTCGAGCCGTTCGAGCTGCTGCTCGGCATCGAGGTCGTCTACCGCGAGGAAGATCGCGAGCGCTCGCTGGCATTTCGTCTCTTTCGCGATGGCGTGCGCACTGTGTCGCTGCAGCCCGGCCTCGAGTGGGAAGAGTGCGTGCGCCTGCTCGAGATTCTCTCGCTGCGTTCTCGGGCGTGCGCCAGCAGGAAGACGACCTCGTCACTTTGCTGCGGCGCGCGGCGTTCACGCACCTCGATTTCACCGCGGTCGAAGGTTTCACGCCCGCCGAGGAAAACCCGGAGCCTCCGCTCGAGAACGTGCATCAGAGCGGCCCGGCGGTCGCGGCGCCGGCCGACTTCGATCAACCGCTCCCGGAGCTGGCGGCGCTCGGCTACGGCTACCGCGAGATTCCGCCGAAGTGGTTCGAGACGCTGCGCAACGAGGAGTCGCCACAGCAGGTGCCCACGCTCGCGGTGAAGCTCGCCATCGAGCTGGTGCGTGAAGCGAACGGCCCTGCGTCGCCGCTCACCAACGCTGAAATCGCCGGGCTGTGCACCGAGGTTCGCGACGCGTGCATCGCCGACGGAGCTTTCCTCGCGCTGCTGGCGCTGATTCGCGAGCTCAAGGCGCAGCACGGCATCGGGCACGACGTGTTGGCGGCGGTGGTCGAGGGCGCGGCGACCACCGAAGCGCTGACGCGGTTGCTCGACGCGCTGCCAGAACAGATCACCGAGGCACCTCCGGGCCTGGTCGAGCTGCTCGTCGAGCTGCCGGGAGATCAAGTCGGTCACGCGGTCGAGCGGCTCAACCAGACCGATGATCCCCGCACCCAGCGCGTGCTGCAGGGCGTGCTGGTCGGGCTGGGTAAGAAGAGCAGCGACTCGTTGCTCGCGGCGCTGCCGAACGCGAACACCTCGTCGGCGAGCACCATCGTCGCCGCGTTGATGGAATCGTCTCCGCACGAGGCGCTGCACGTCGCGAAGGAACTGGTGAGCGCGGGCGATCGCGATTCGTTCCTGCAGGCGTTGGCGATTCTCGAGAAGGCTCCACGGAGCGACGCGCAGTCCGAGTTGCTGGTGAAGCTCGCGACCCAGGGCGACGACGCGGTGTTCGCGAAGACGGCGACGGTGATGGCCGCAGTGCACGATCGCCGCGGCTACGACGTGCTCGCGCGGCAGGCCGAGGCGCGCGCGACCGCGAAGACGTTGACCGTGCATTCCTCGACGGCGCTCGGTGAAGCGCTCGCCGGGCTGTCGGCGCAGTCGTCGTTCGGCCTGTTCAAGACGTGGGCGCACGGCAAGGGTGGCCTGCTCGGCAAGCTGCGCGTCTCGGAGCACGACAACGAGTTGCAGCGCGTCGCCGTCGCCGGTCTCGCCTTGCTGCGCGCGCCCGAAGCCGAAGCGTTGATCAAAGAAGTGCATTCACACTCGAGCGACGAGACGACGAAGAGCCTGTGCCTGTCGGCGATGAGCCGGCGGCGAAAATTGTTCCCCGGCGCGGGAGGGCCCGCGCATGGGTGACGAACTCTCGAGAGCGCAATCGTCGCTCGAACGTGCGCTCAATCGCGCGCGCGCCGGCGAAGACCGGGTGTTGATGGCGCAGATCCGCGAGCGCGGTGAGCAGTTCATCAACCTGCTCAACGGTGTGATTCGCATGGGTCACATCCACTCCGGTGACAACCACGCGTTCGACCAACCGGTGCAGGACCTGAAGAAGGCGCTCGATGAACTCGCCGCGCTGCTCGGGCGCGTGCACCTCGTGACCGTAGAAGATCAGGTCTACCTGAACGACGTGCGCATGAAGCCGCCGGCGGGCACGGGCCCGGGCAAACACCTCGGCGCCGAGCTGAACAAGCACAACATCGGAGGCCTCTCGTTCGGCGCAGAGCTGTCGACCGACGAGCTGCGCCACGTGGTGAGCCTGCTCGGAGGACGTCCCGCGTCCACGCTGCCGCGCACCGCCGTCGCGCGCGCGCTGCTCGAGCACGGCATCAAGAGCATCGAGCTCGCGGGCATCTTCCGCTTCCGCATGTCGGCCGACGAGGGCGCGGCGACCGACGTGCGCTCGCTCGTGAAGCGTGTGGTCCAGCAGGTGAACGAGACGTGGGACAACGTGGCGACCGGCAAGCAGGTGAACGTGCTCGCGCTGCGACGGTTGGTGGTCGAGCTGCAGCGCTTCGGCCCGCACCACGAACACCTGTGGATGATGACGGAGCAGGGCCACACCGCGCACGGCTTCCACGCGCTGCGCGTCGCGCAGGTGACGATGCTGATGACGCAGGCGCTCGGTTTCTCTGCGGGCCTCGTGCAGGACTACGGCGTCGCCGCGCTCACCCACGACGTCGGCTACGCGGTGCCGTTGCCGCAGGCGCACTCACTTCGCGGTCACGGCGTCGCGGGCGTTCGCGGGCTGCTGCGGCAGGTCGGCTTTCACGAAGCGAAGCTGCGGCGCATCTGGGCGGCGCTGCATCACCACGACGACGTGGGCGGTCACCGGCTGCCGCTCGTGGCGCGGCTGCTTCGCATCGCCGACGACTACGACAACTTCGTGCGACGCGGCGCAGGCAACCTGACGCCTCCCGAAGCGTTGAGCCGGCTCGCGGGTGGAGCAGGTCAGACGTACGACCCGGTGCTGGTGCAGGTGTTGATCAACGCGATGGGGCTCTACCCACCGGGCACCCTGCTCCAACTCGAAGACGGAGCGATCGTGAAGAGCGTGTCGTGCGCGCGCTCGCCGCAGACCTTCGCCACGCCGCTCGCGGTGCTCCAGGTGATGCCCGACGGACAGCCCGCGAAGCCGCAGCTGTTCGATCTCGCGAAGTCGATCGCCATTCGCGGGAGCCTCAAGCCGCGAAGCTGATCAGCGTCATTTCGTTGACGGAGGTCGACGGACTTCGCGCCCAGAGCAAAAGACCGCACCTCTGAATACGCTGCGAGACGTGAACCGCCCGCGATCCCTGTTCATCCACCTCGCGTGGGTTGCAGTCGTCGCCGTGATTGGGCACCGGTTGGGGCTCGCCTTCTTCGACGCACGCACCGGCATCTCGGCGGTCTGGCCCGCGAGCGGCATGTGGCTCGCGATGCTGCTCGGCACCGAGCGCAAGTGGTGGCCGTGGGTGGTCGCCACCATCGCCGCGGTGAACCTCACCGCGAACTTGATTCTCGTCGGCTCGCCGGTGGCGAGCGTGGCGTACGTCGCCTCGAACGTGATCGAGATGTCGCTCGGCGCGTGGATGTTCGAGCGCTTCTGTGGTCCGGGCGTCGACTTCAAGAAGGTGCGTCAGGTGCTCGTGCTGCTCGGCGTGGCGGTCTTCGCCAACGGCGTCGCGACGATTCCCGGAGCGTGGGCCGGCGCGCAGATGGGCACGGCCGGCTTCTGGAGCGCAGCGCTGACGTGGTGGATCGGCGACGCGCTGGGGATTCTGGTGGTCACTCCGCTGCTGGTGGCGTGGTCACGGCCCTCGACGCCAACGCACGCGAAGTTCCGCGCCGTCGAGCTGACGCTCTTCTTCGTGTTCTGGGCAGCCGCGGCGTGGCTCACCTTCACCAGCAACGTCACCTCGATCGCGCCTTACCCGTATCAATTGATCTGCCTGCTCGTGATTCCCGCGCTGCGCTACGGCCCGGGCCTGGTGTCGTTGGCGCTGTGCGTGCTCGCGGGCGTGGCGATGTTCGCGGCGTTCAACAGCGAGACGTTTCCCCTCGGAGCGACTGCTGAGCTCTTCGACCGCGTGATGCGGGTGCAGCTCTTCCTCTCATTCGGCGCGGTCACGGCGCTGGTGTTGGCGGCGAGCACCGAAGAGCGGCGAGTCGCGACGGCCAACGCGCAGCGCACCGAGCAGCTCCTCTCGCTCGCGATGGCGGCGGCCGGGCAGGGCGCGTGGCGCTACGACGTGGCGAGCAAGACGCTTCAATGGAGCGGTGAGACCGAACGCATCTTCGGCCTCGCTCCCGGCGGCTTCGACGGCAGCTTCGAGACCTACCGCGGCTTCATTCACCCGCACGATCGCGACCTCGTGGTGCGCACGGTGCTGAGCGCGCTGGAAGGCGGGCGCGACTACGACATCGAGCACCGCATCGTGTTGCCGTCGGGTGAAGAGCGCACGCTCACGGCGAACGGCCGCGTGGAACGTGACGCGCAGGGCAAGCCGATCGCGCTCATCGGCACGGTGAGCGACATCACGCGCCGCAAGCAGGTCGACGAGCTGTTGCGTCAGGCGCAGAAGATGGACGCCATCGGCAACCTCGCCGGCGGCATCGCGCACGACTTCAACAACCTGCTGAGCGTCATCTTGCTCGAGCTCGGCGCAGCGGGGCCGGTGCCTCCTGACGCGCAGGCCTCGCTCGACGCCATCTCGGAGACCGCCGGCCGCGCGGCGAGCCTGACGCGGCAGCTGTTGGCCTTCAGCCGTCGGCAGGTGATGCAGCCACGCGCGGTCGAGGTGAACGAACACGTGACCTCGCTGCACAAGATGCTCACCCGCATCGTCGGCGAGAACGTGAAGCTCGAGCTGCTGCTCGCGCCGCAGCCGCTGGTGGCGCACGCCGATCCCGGGATGATCGATCAGGTAGTGATGAACCTCGTGGTGAACGCGCGTGACGCCATGCCGAAGGGCGGCACGGTGATCATCGCGACCGACCGTGTCGATTCGCTCGACGGAGCGAGCCTCACGCCGAGGCGCTCCGAGCCACACGTGCGCATTCGCGTGAGCGACACCGGAGAAGGCATTCCCGAGGAGCATCGCTCGCGCGTGTTCGAGCCGTTCTTCACGACCAAAGCGGTCGGGAAGGGCACGGGCCTCGGGCTCGCGACGGTGTTCGGCATCGTGCGCCAACATCAAGGTCACGTGCGCTTCGACAGCGAAGTGGGCAAGGGCACTCGCTTCGAGATCTTCCTGCCGCTCGGTTCCGGTGCGGCGGCGTCGGGCTCCGAGCGCGCGAGCGTGAGCGCGAAGGGCGGCGAGACGATTCTCCTCGTGGAAGACGAGCCGACGCTGCGGCGCGCGACGGCGGCGCTGCTCAAGCGCGAGGGCTTCAAGGTCGTCGAGGTGGGCGACGGCGCGGCGGCGCTCAAGGCCGCGAAGGAAGCTGCGGGAGCGATCGATCTGCTGCTGACCGACGTGATGTTGCCGGGGACGATGACTGGCATCGAGGTCGCGGCGAAGGCGGGCATCTCGCGAGTCATCTTCACCAGCGGCTACAGCCCCGAGCTGGCCGGCAAGGAAATCGCGCAGAGTGACCTGCGCTGGTTCCTGCAAAAGCCGGTGACGCCCGCGACGTTGATCGAGACGATTCGGCGCTGCCTCAGCCAGCGAGCTTCAGAAGCCGGCTGAGACCTCGATGAAGAACGTGCGCCCGTATTGCGGCACGCGCGTGAACGCGATCTCGCTCAGCACCGGCAACGTCGGCCGCGCGTCGAGCAGGTTCTGCACTCCGGCGAAGTAGCGCAGGAAGCCGTATTCGCCGCTCACGCCCGCGTTCAGATACAGAAACTCGCCGCCCATCGAGCCGTCTTCGTACCGGCGGCCCGAGTTGAAGACGCCCTGCGCCGACAGCCGCACGAGACCTTCCTTGATGGGCACCATCACCTTCGCGCTCGCGATGTGCTGCGGGTAGCTCGCGGTCGAAGAGCCTGCGCCGTGCAGCCACACGAACGAGTACGAGCCGTCGACGATGGTGAAGCGCGACGGCTGCCAGCGGATCTGCGCTTCTGCTCCGAGCGCGTAGAGCACGCTCGAGGAGTTGCGGAACGAGTAGCACTGGATCTCCGCGCCGACCGGCCCACACGCAGGGACGGCTTCCTGTTCTTCCTCCAGCACGACCAGGTTCTCGATGATGTTGTAGTAGCCGCCGATCGTCGCTCGCAGCTCGGGCGTGATGTCGTGCGAATGCTCGAGCTCGAAGGTGGTGATGTATTCCGGCGTCGGAGCCACTGGAGGCGGCCGCTGCGTCGCGTTGTTGTCTCCGAAATACGTCTCGTAGACGTTGGGCGCACGGAACGCGCGACCCACGACCGCCTTGGTGATGCCGCCCGGATACAACTTCGCGACCACCGCTCCGCGCGGTGACAACGCGATGCTCGGCAAGTCGAGGTACTTGTCGACGCGCAGACCGGCCTGCACGAACACGCGATCGATGATCTGCCACTCGTCGAGCAGCGTGCCGGACAGCACCACGCGCGTGTGGCTGTCGACGCCCTGGCCCACCGGCTGCTGATTCACCAGCTGCCCCTGACCCTCGAACGACGCCGACAACTTGTTCTGCCCGAACAGCGTGATGCCCGCGCGGAGCTCGCCGGTGAACCAATCGGCGCCGCCGGTATCGGTGTCTCGGAAGCGATTCCCGTCGGCGTCGAGCTGCGCGTACCAGCCGCGGTACCGGCTCGCGTCGTAGGCCGCGCGCGCGTTCAACGTCACGCGCTCCCACACCTTCTCGTAGCGCAGCTCGGCGAACCCGCGCACGTCGGTGTACTCGGTGCCCGGAATTCCAAACGACGAGCCGAGCGGCTGCGTTGGCACCTGTTTGCGCCTCTGGTTCAGCTTCGCGACCAGCGTGAGTCCTTCGAACTCGGCGCGCAGACCGACGCCCACCGAGCGTTCTGCATCGAGGCCGCGCACCGTCACGCCGGCGAGGTCAGTCGCCTGCGCGCCTTCGGCCCACAGCCCGGCGCCGGTGAGCATGATCGAACGGCCTTCACCACCGAGGTTGCCGATGACGCGCGCCTTCACCGCGTTCTGGCCGCCGGTGCCGACCGTGCCTTCGACGTAGCGGCCCTGACCGACGCGTGCGCGCGGCACGACGTTGATCACACCGAAGAAAGCGCCGGTACCGAACAGCAACGACGCCGGGCCACGCACCACTTCGATGCGCTCCACGCCCGAGAGATCAACCTCGAGATCGCGCGCCATGAAACCCTGGCCGGCCCACACGTCGTTGACCGGGTGTCCGTCCCACAACACGAGGATGCGGGTGTTCAAGTCGCCCGGCGGCTGGAAGCCGCGCACGCCGCCGTAGGTGTAGATGCGATCGTCGGTGAAGAAGAACCCGCGCACCGCGGCGAGCGCTTCGGGCAGCGTCTGGTAGCCGAACCCGCGCAGCTCTTCGCGCGTGATGACGGTGACCGACGCCGGCGCCTGATCGACCGTGAGCTTCGACTTCGACGCCGCACCGACCGACGGAGGCGCGTAGCGCAGCTCGGCCGCCAGCTTGAGGTCCGAGTTCTCGGTGACGTCGAACTCCTGCACCAGCGGAGTGACCTCGTCGTTGCTCACCTCGACCACGTGCTTGCCGACCGGCAGCGTGAGCACGGTCGGCGTGAAGCCGAACTTGCGGCCGTCGACGAGCACCACCGAGTTCTCTCGGTTCGACGTGACTTCGATTTTGCCCGTGGGTTTCGGCTTCTCGGGCAGCGCGACCTTGGCGGTCACCGACTCGTTCGCCTTCACGTCGAGCAGCAGCTGCTGCGGCAGGAAGCCCGGCGCCTGCACCACCAACAACTTCTGGCCGGGCGGGAAGACCAGCTCGGCGGGCACCTTGCCCAGCTCGGGGCCGTCGGCGCTCTCGCGAATCACGGCGCCTTCGGGCGTGCCGGTGACCGACACTTTTCCGACCACGCGATCGAGCGTGACGGTCTGCTTCGATTCCTTGCCGCGCGTGGTGTTGAGCTTCACCGACGCCGGCTGCCAACCCGGCAGCTCGAGCAACACGGTGTGCGCTCCGGGAGCGACGGCGATGGTTTGCGGCGTGCGCCCGCGTGAACCGAGATCTTTGCGATCGACGTACAGCTCCGCGCCGGGCGGCACGGTGATCACGTTGATCAGCGCGACCTTGGGCCCGAGCCGCACCAGCGCGCCGCGCACGTCGCGGCGATCACTCTCGGGCAGCGAAGGGTCGACGAAGAGATCGTTCCAATAGCGGTACGCCTCGTCGAAGCGATCGAGCGCCTCGTAGCAACGCGCGATGTTGAAGAGCACGTTGCGGTTCGGCACCAGGCGGTACGAGAGGAAGTACGACGCGAGCGCGGCGTCGTAGTCGCGCTTGGCGTACGCCTTGTTTCCCAGCTCGAACGCGACGTCTGATTCGTCAGCCGTGTTGTCGGCCCACGCTGCGCAGCAGAAGAGCGTCAGGGAAAGAGCGAGGGCTCGCACGGACGCGAGGCACCTTATTCCATGGTGCTGCTGAGTCGACTTTGATCAGCGGCCTGATCAGGGCACCGGCCCGCGGCACTCACCGAGCGCCTCGTAGCAGGTGCCCTCGACGCAGAAGCCATCGCCGCACTCCACGTCGTCGGTGCACACGCGGCGACGGCAGAAGCCCGCGACGTGACCCACACGGCACTCGAACGTCGAGGGGCATTCACTGTCGAGCATGCACTCCTTCGGCTGGCAGCGATTGAAGCTGCACACCTCGCCGACGCCGCACGGGTTGTTCGGTCCGCAGCCCGGCACACAATCGGTCTGGCCCAGGCACCCGCAGACGCGCGGTTGGCAGATGAAGCCACTGCCGCAGCTCGAGTCGCTGGTGCACGTCGACGGAGACGTGTCGCACACGCCACAGCCCGGAGGACTTCCCGGAGGCGAACACGTCGAAGGGAAGGTCGAGCACTGCGATTGATCAGCGCAGCACTGCGGCGTGATGCAGTCGACCATCGGGCACTGGAACGGCAGCTCGTTCAACGAGCGGCACTGCTCGTACGTCGGCGTGCAGGTGCACGTGGTGCAGAAATCGGGAGCGCAGTCGGGCAGCTTGCGACAGTCCTCGACGCCGAGGCCGTGACACGACGAGCCGCCGCCCCCACCTCCGCCTGCGCTGCCGCCCGTTCCACCGCCGAGCGAGCCGCCGGTGCCGCCGCCGAGCGAGCCGCCGGTTCCGCCGCCGCCTCCACCTCCACCAGCGCCTCCGCCCGAACCGCCACCCGAGCGCGCGACGACGATCGTCTTGCCCGCCTCGAGACGCGCGCCGACCTCTCGCCCACAACCAATTGCCAGCAGGGTCACGACGGCGAGCGCACCGGTTCTCATGCGCGCGCGGGAGAGCAATGCCCGTTCCAGCGCACGGCCAACGAGATCAACGGCGAGCGCGAACGCCACCCTCAGAAAACCACCAACTCAGCGGCAGAAGCGCACCCACTCGTCGGGGATCGGCGCTCCCATCACCTTCTCTGCGCTCGCGCGTTCGAGCAGCGCGAAGGTGAAGTCGCCGGTGAAACACAGCGCGCCTTCCTGGCTGATCTCGACCTGCGCCTTCACGATGCGCGACGAGTTCTTCGTCAGCCGCGAGCGCGCCACGACTTCCACGCCCACCTTCACGCCCTTCACCAGGCGGCACTCGAAGCTGGTGGTGAACCCGAACTTCCCCGTGTTCGCGAGCACCGCCCACGCAGCGGCTTCGTCGGCGAGCGTGCTGATCAACCCGCCGTGCATCAAGCCGAGCGGGCCCTGGTGGTGTTTGGCGGGAATGATCTTCGTCACCAGATCATCGCCCTCGGTCTCGAACTTGAGATGAAAGCCGGCGGGGTGATCCACCGCGCAGCCGAAGCACTGCTGGTTGGGGCCGAACAACCGTCCATCGAGCGGAGTCACCGCAGGCGTCATGGGGCGCGGCGTGTAGCATGCCTCTCCCATGGCGCCGCGACTGGACCTGCGTTCTCAAGGTGAGGCCGATCTCGAACAGAAGCTCCTCGCGGAGCCGGAGTTCAAGAAGGCCATCGACGAGCTGGAAAAGAAGGGCGATCTCGGCGCGCGCCGCCAACTGCTCGGCACCAGCGTGCGGCTCACCGAAGCGATGGCGCCGCGCATCGAAGCGATGGTCGCGCAGTGCCGCGAGCAGCTCGGCGTCGAGACGAAGGTCGAGACCTACGTGTACCCCGACTCGTCTTTCAACGCGGGCTGTGTGCGCCCCGAGCAGGGCCGGGTGTTCGTGATGCTCAGCTCCGCGTTGCTCGAGGGCTTCGACGACGAAGAGCTGCGCTTCGTGATCGGCCACGAGCTGGGCCATCACCTCTTCGGTCATCACCGCATTCCGGTGCGGCTGCTGGTCGGCGAAGGCTCGGCGCTGCTCGGGCCAACGGTGATGCAGCTCTTCGCGTGGAGTCGCTACGCCGAGCTGAGCGCCGATCGCGCGGGCCTCACCTGCGCGGGCGGTCTCGAGCCCGTTGCGCGTTCGCTCTTCAAGCTCGCCTCGGGGCTCAAGGGCGGTCTGGTGAAGATGCGCGCGGAAGATCTGCTCTCGCAGATTGGAGACCTGCGCGCCGAACAGGACACCGCACAGCAGACCGACAAGCCGAGAGGAGACTGGTTCGCGACGCACCCCTTCAGCCCGATGCGCCTGCACGCCGCGAAGTTGTTCGCCGACGCGAAAGACAAGACGCAGCTCGAGGCCGGCGTGGCCGATCTCATGTCGCTCATGGAGCCGACCTACCTGCAGGAAAAGAGCGAAGCCGCCGAGCTGATGCGCCGTTTGCTCCTCGCGGGAGGCGTCTGCATCGCCGCGGCGTCAGGCGAAATCGAACCCAAAGAACGCGAGACGCTCGAGAAGTTCTTCGGCGCCGGCAGCTGCGCGGCGGTGAACGTGAAGGCGCTGCAGGGAGACCTCGAGCGGCGCGCGCGAGAGGTGAAGGAACGAGTGGGACCGCTCAAGCGTCAACAGGTCATTCGCGACCTTTGCGTGGTGGCCCGCGCCGACGGCCACGTGCAGGACACCGAGCGAGCCCTCTTGCTTTCCACCGCCGAAACAGCCGGGGTCGATGCCGCTTTCGTCGAGCGTGCATTGACCGCGGACGTGCGACTCGACTGACCCACGGCTAAGCTCCCGGTCGCAGTGTCCGCCCCCAACATCCCAGACCTCACTGGCCGGAAGATCGGCGAATACGAGATCGTCCAGCGCATCGGCGTGGGCGGCATGGGAGCCGTGTACGAGGGCAAGCAGCCGTTCATCGGCAAGCGCGTCGCGGTGAAGGTGCTGCTGCCTTCGCTCTCGAACGAGAAGGAGCTCGTCGAGCGGTTCATGGCCGAAGCCCGCGCCGTGAACGAGATCCGCCATCGCGGCATCGTCGACATCTTCAGCATGGGCCAGCTCCCCGAGGGCTCGCACTACTTCGTGATGGAGTTCCTCGAGGGCGAGGCCTTCGACAAGCTGATCAAGAAGCGCGCACCGCTCGCGATCGGTGAAGCGCTTGGCTACGCCGACGAGATGCTCGACGCGCTCGACGCGGCGCACTCGGCGGGCATCATTCACCGCGACATCAAGCCGTCGAACCTGTTCCTGGTGAACACCGGTCGTGGCCGGCCGTACATCAAGCTCCTCGACTTCGGCATCGCCAAGCTCGGCGCGCTGCAGGGCGAAGCGACGCCGCAGACGCGCGCGTCGGTGATTCTCGGAACGCCCGACTACATCAGCCCCGAGCAGGCGCGCGGCAAGCCCATCTCTCCGCAGACCGATCTCTATGCGCTCGGTTGCGTGCTCTTCGAGATGGTGACCGGCGATCGCGTCTTCCGCGGCGAGAACACGCTGCAGACGATGTGGATGCACGTCGAAGACAAGGCGCCCGCGCCGTCGACCGTTCGTCCCGACATTCCCAAAGAGCTCGACGACCTCATTCTCTGGGCGCTGCAGAAGGAGCCGCAGGATCGCCCGCCGAGCGCCGCGGCGTTCCGCGATCAGGTCGCGTTGCTCAAGGCCACCATCGCGCCGACCGGTCAGTTCACGCCGATTCCGTTCAGCAGCAGCGGGAGTGGTCAGCGCGCGTTGTCGAACACGCCTCCGCCGTCGGGCCGCAGTCGCCCGTTGAGCGGCACGCCCGCGCCGCGCTCCGGAAGTCAGGCGCCGCTGCGCACGCCGCAGCCCGACCCGAGGAGCAGCGACTCGCTCGCTTCACTTTCGGGTCGTACGCGTCAGTCGCAGGCGGGTCAGAACGCTCCGCCGGCGCTGGGTGATGCGCCGCCGCCCGAGACGAGACTCGCTCCGTTGACCGCGATGACGGGCGCGCAGCTGGCTGAACCGCAGAGCTCACCGTCAGTGCAGATGCCGATCGACGAAGAGCCGATGACCGACGCGGCGGTGCCGCAGACGAAGTCGCCGCTGCCGCTCGTGCTCGCCGGTGCGGTGCTGCTGCTGATCATTGCGGTCGTCGTGGTGGTGATGCTGCCCAGCAACCACGGCACGACCACGACCGGCACTGGCGACGATCCTTCGCAGCTCAAGCCGCTCGTCGATCCCAACACGGTGGTCGCGAAGAACGATCCGCCTCCGAAGATCGACGACCCGCCGAAGAACGTCGACGTGCCGCAGAACGTCGACGCGCCGAAGAACACGGACGTGCCGAAGAACACGGACGCGCCGAAGAACACGGACGCGCCGAAGAACACGGACGCACCGAAGAACGCGGACGCACCGAAGAACACCGACGCGCCGAAGAACGTCGACGTGCCGAAGAACACGGACGCACCGAAGAACACCGACACGCCGAAGAACGACCCGCCGAAGAAGAAGGGCATCACCACCGAGCAGCTCGCCGCGCGCCTGCGGAAGATCGAGAACCAGCTCGCTTCGAAGGAAGCTGAGACCGGGCAGAAGGACAACGTGGTCCGCCAGTTCCT
The DNA here is from genome assembly GCA_047600485.1 of Archangium sp. Taxonomy (GTDB): domain Bacteria; phylum Myxococcota; class Myxococcia; order Myxococcales; family Myxococcaceae; genus Archangium_A. The sequence goes on along the minus strand of JASGKS010000001.1, from coordinate 5,328,321 downwards.
CGACCAGGCGAAGAAGCAGATTCAGCGCGCCAACACCGACTCCGAGCGCAGGGAAGCCTGGGGTTTCCTGGGCGACATCGAGTCGCAGCTGAAGCACTGAGCGCGCGCCCAAAGCGTGTAGGATTTGCCCGTGCTTCCCCTCCTTCTGATGCAGCTCACGCTCGGCCAGGCCGACGTGCGTTCGCCCGTAGCAGTCGTCATCACCAGTAAGCGCCCCGGCGCCGAGCAGGTCGCTCCGAAAATCGCGCAGCGCGTGTTCGATTCCTTCAAGCGCGAGGGCGTCGGTGGGCTCCTCGACGACGCGAACAGCGTGAAGGAACTCAAGTCGGCCGGCTTCTCCGACCCGCGCACCTGTCAGGGCACCAAGGCGTGCTTGAGCAAGCTCGCCATTCTCATCGGCCCGAAGGCCGTGGTCGTCGGAGTCGACGTCGGCAAGGTCGGCAAGACGCTCGCCATTCACCTCGAGGCCGTGTCGGCCGACAAAGACGAGTCGCTCGCGGCGCTCGACGTCAGCTCTTCGATCAACGGCTGGAGCGACGCGATGTCGGCGCCCATCGTGGTCTTCGTGCGCGACGTGAAGGCCGGTCTCGAGTTGAAGAAGAAGGCGGTCGAGCCGATCGACACGCCGCCGCCTCCTCCGCCCGAGGTGGTGAAGAACGACACGCCGAAGAAGACCGACCTCACGCCTCCGCCGAAGGACGAGCCCATCGAGATCGTCGAGAAGCCGGGCAAGCCGCCGAAGGTCGGAGCGATCATCACCACCGGTGGCGCTGTCGCCGCCGCGGGCGTCGCGGTCACGTTCGGAATTCTGTCCGGGAGCGCGAAGGGCGAGTTCGACAAATCGCTCGTCGATCTCGGCAACGGCATGAAGGGCAGCACCTTGCCCGAGTCGCGCGCGAAGGAGCTCGCCGCGACCGCGAACACCGATGCAGCAGTGGCAGTGACCGCGGGCGTCGCAGCCGCGGGGTTGGCGGTGGTGTCGGCCATCCTCTTCCTGAAGGACTGATCCATGCGTCGCGTTCTCCTGGGCCTTTCGCTCGTGTCGCTGTGGTCGTGTGTCGACCCGTCGCAACTGGCGGGCTTCGAGTGTGACTCGGCGGGCAACTGCAAGCCGCCCTCGAGCTCCACCACCGGTAGTGGCGGAGGTACCACCGGTGGTGGGTCGACCAACGGCGGCGGAACCGCGACGGGTGGCGGCACCGCGACGGGAGGCGGAGGTGGCGGGGTGACCGGAGGCGGCGGTGGCGTCACGGGCGGCGGCGGAGGCGAGCCCTGCAACTCGTCGAACTGTACGGGCTGCTGCGACTTGAACGGCCAGTGCTCCAACGGAGATCAGAACTCCGCGTGCGGCGCGAACGGCGGCACCTGCTCCATCTGCAACACCGGCGAGCGCTGCCAGGCGTCGGCGTGTCAGCCCCTGCGGGCCAACGGAGATTCGTGCAGCCTCCCCAGCGAGTGCGCGTCGAATTTCTGCGTCGGCGGTTTCTGCTGCAACGGCGCGTGCACCGGAGCGTGTGAGACGTGCGCCGCGCTCGGCAACGAAGGGCGCTGCGCTCCGCTCGCCGAGGCCACCGTGGTCGCGCAGTGCGGTGCGTATTCGTGCGACGGCGTGACGGGCCTGTGCCCCACGACGTGTACGTCGACGCGCAACTGCTCGACGGGCCGCTTCTGCGACAACGGTTCGTGCGAAGTGCTGCGCATGCAGGGCGCGGCGTGCACCGCGAGCGCGCAGTGCCAGTCGGGCTTCTGCGCCGACGGCGTGTGCTGCAACGGCGCGTGCTCGGGCAGCTGCGATCGCTGCAACCTCGCGGGGAATGCCGGAACGTGCTCGCCCGCGCCCGCCAACGATCCCGGCTCGCCGGCGTGCGGCGGCTCGGTGGTGTGCAACGGCACGCTCGTCGATTGCCCGATTCTCTGCACCAGCGGCTGCCCGATGTCGACGTACTGCAGCGGCACGTACTGCGCGGCGAAGAAGCCCAACGGCGTGCAGTGCGGAGCGGCCGGCGAGTGCGCGTCCGGTAACTGCGTCGACGGCGTGTGCTGCGACACGGGCTGCGGCGGCAACTGCGACGCGTGCAGCGTGGCGACCGGCGCGGCGGTCGACGGAACCTGCGCGTTGCTGGGTCCTTCGCGCATCTGCCGCGGCTCGACCTCGTCGTGTGACGTCGAAGAGCGCTGCAGCGGCACCAGCGCGACGTGCGGCAATGATGGCTTCGCCGACGCGGGCGTGACCTGCGGCACCACCAGCTTCACCGCGTGGTCGGCCTGCGACGGAGGCACTTCGTGCGCGACCAACGGCATTCAGACGCGCACCCGCACCGATCGCGCCTGCACCGGGAGCAGCACCACCTGCGGCATGACCAACACCGGCGAGTCACAGGCGTGCACGCGCACCACCGATGGCATCTCGTGCGGCACCACCACGTACGGCTCGTACACCACGTGCAGCTACGCGATGACGTGCAGCAATTCAGGCTCGCGCACGCGCCCGCGTACCGACCCGCTGTGCCAGACCGGCACCTGCGCCGCGGTGCAGAACACCGAGACCGACACCGCCGGTTGCGCGCGCAACACCGACAGCACCAGCTGCGGCACGGTGACGTTCGGTTCGTACACGGCGTGCACCTTCGCGGCGATGTGCTCCGAGACCGGCTCGCGCACGCGCCCGCGCACTGACCCGCTCTGCCAGACCGGCAGCTGCAACAACGTCAACAGCACCGAGACCGATACCTCGGGCTGCACGCGCACCACTGCGGGGCAGACCTGCAACACCACCTCGACGGGCAACTGGTCGGCGTGCAGCTACGCGACGCCGTGCTCGAACTCCGGCTCGCGCACGCGCACCGTGACGACGTACGCGTGTGGCAGCGGCACCTGCAACCCGTCGACGATGACCGAGACCGACACCGCGGGTTGCGCGCGCAACACCGACACCATGTCTTGCGGCACGACGACGTACGGGAACTACACGGCGTGCAGCTATGGCTCGACGTGCACCAACTCCGGTTCGCGCACGCGGCCGATGACGACGTTCACCTGCTCCGCGGGTTCGTGCATGACGGGCAGTGGAACCGATACCGATACGGCGGGCTGCGCGCGCAACACCAACGGCACGACTTGCCGCGCGGCGGTGGGCTTGTGCGATGCGGCCGAGGTCTGCGGCAGTGGAGCGTGCCCCGCTGACGGCTACTTGCCTGCGGGCACGGTGTGCCGCCCTGACAACGATCTGATCTGCGATTTCACCGCCGAGACGTGCAGTGGCACGTCGACCTCGTGCCCGGCGAACACCGGCGGCTGCAGCGGAACTCAGCATTGTTGCGCGGGCGATGGCTGCTTCCCGAACAACTTCAACTGCCCCTGATCTCCCTCTCCTTGCGAAGCGGGGAGAGGGCCGGGGTGAGGGGCTGAATCGTCCTCTGCCGCCGCAGCCAGCTCAGCCCGCCTGGTCCTGCAGCTCCTGCCAGCGCCAATACAGCCGCTCGACCTCGGCGCTCACCTTCGACAACTCCGCAGTCAGTGACGCCACTTCGCTGGCCTTCGAGAACACCGCGGGGTCAGCGAGCTTCAGCTCGATGTCGGCCTTCTGCTTTTCCGCCGCGCCGATGGCCGCTTCCATGCCGTCGAGCTCGCGCTGTTCCTTGAACCCCAGGCGACCCTTGCGAGGAGGCGGCGGCGGAGCGGCTTCGACCGGCTTCGGCGGAGCAGCCTGCTGCGGTGTTTCGGTTTCGCTTGCGCGCTCGCGCCAGCCTTCGGCTTGAGCCGCTGGTACATCGACCAGTTGCCCTCGTAGCGCGTGACGACGCCATCACCTTCGACTGCGAGCACCGACGTCGCGACCTTGTCGAGGAAGTAGCGATCGTGCGTGACGAGCAGCACCGCTCCGGTGAATTCCACCAGCAGCCGCTCGAGCACGTTGAGCGTCACGAGATCGAGATCGTTGGTCGGCTCGTCGAGCACCAGCACGTTCGCGCCCTGCAGAAACAGCTTCGCGAGCAGCAACCGGTTGCGCTCACCACCCGACAGCGCGCTCACCTTCTGCCGCTGCATCGGCACGGGGAACAGCAGGTCGTCGAGGTAGTCGGAGAGCCGCACCTTCTTCTCTCCGAGCATCACCCACTCGTCGTGCCACGCGTTCTCCGCGACCGTCGCTTCTTCGTCGAGCGTGAGCCGCTGCTGATCGAAGTACGCGATCTTCGTCTTCGGCCCGAGTGTCACCGTGCCGCTCACCGGCGGAAGTTCTGCGAGCAACGTGCGCAGCAGCGTGGTCTTGCCCGCGCCGTTGGGGCCCACGATGCCGAGGCGCTCGCCGGGTTGAACGATGAGGTTCACGTTGCTGAACAGCCGCCGCTCACCGAACCCCTGCGCGACCTTCTTCGCTTCGATCACCGTCTGCGACAGCCGCGGAGCCACCGCCATCTGCAGCATCGGCACCTTGGGCCGCGTGAAGCCCTTCTCGGCGAGCAGCTTGTGCGCGCGCTCGATGCGGGCCTTGCTCTTAGTGCGCCGCGCTTCGGGACCGCGACGCAGCCACGCCACTTCCTGCGCGATCCACCGATCGCGCTTGTGCTGATTCACGTCGGCCTGTTCCTGCCGCGCGAACTTCTGCTCGAGATACGTCTCGTAGTTGCCGGGGTAGCTCACCAGCCCGCCACCGCCCGCGCTGCCCGGAGGCTCGATCTCCACCATGCGCTCCACGAGCCCGTCGAGGAAGTAGCGGTCGTGGGTGACGAGCAACAGCGAGCCTTCGAAGGTGTCGAGCTCGTCTTCGAGCCACTGCACCGTCTCGGCGTCGAGGTGGTTGGTGGGCTCGTCGAGCATCAGCAGGTCGGGCTTCGACAGCAGCGCGCGCGCGATGGCCACGCGCTTGCGCAGACCGCCCGAGAGCTCCGCGACGGGACGCTCCCAGTCCTTCACGCCGAGGCGATCGAGCAGCTTGCGCGCTTCGTGTGCCGTGTCCCAACCGCCGAGCCGCTCGATCTGCTCGGAGAGAGACGAGAGCCGCGCCAACACCTTCTCGTCGTCGTGATTCGTCTCGAGCTGCTTGCTCAACTTCTCGTGTTCTTCGAGCGCGGCGCGCAACGGCGCCTGCGCGACCTCGAGCTCCGACTTCACGGTGGCGCCGTCGGCGAACGTCGGCTCCTGCGGGAGGAACGTGACGCGCGCTCCGCGCTGCAGCTGCAACAGCCCGCTGTCGGCCTTCACCTTGCCCGCGAGAATCTGCATCAGCGTCGACTTGCCGCAGCCGTTCACGCCGACCAGCCCGACGCGCTCGCCTTCTTCGATGACGAACTCGATCTTGTCGAAGAGCGTTCGGCTCCCGAACGAGAGTGAAACATCGGCGGCGCGCAGCAACGTCATGCTTCCCCAAGACCATGAAACGCGCGTGTGCGATAGCTTGTTCGCATGACCGCGCTCCTCTCGAACTTGAAGAACATGGCCTCGCCGTCGGGCCTGCGACTGCTGTGGAACTACCTGCGCGCAGTGCCGGGCGGAGGCCTGTTGCTCGGGCGCATTCTCGGCCGCATGGCTCCGTACACCGGCACGATTCGGCCCGAGGTCGTCACCGTCGAGCCCGGCTACGCGAAGGTGCGCATGCAGGATCGCCGCGGTCTGCGAAACCACCTCAACTCGGTACACGCCATCGCGCTCATCAACCTCGCCGAAGCGACCACCGGTCTCGCGATGATGTACTCGATGCCCGACGGCAGCCGCGGCATCCCGACCAATCTCTCCATCGACTACATCAAGAAGGCGCGCGGCACGATCACCGCCGAGTGCAGCTGCGCGACCATCTCGTCGACCGAGAAGAAGGAATACGACGTCGTCGCCGACTTGAAGAACGAGGCCGGTGAGGTCGTGGCGCGCGCGACCGCGAAGTGGATGGTGGGGCCCGCCTGATGGCTCCCCGGCAAGTGACGGTGGAGCACGAAGCAGCGCTCACAGCTGATCAGGCGTCGTCGCTGCCCTTCGGTCAGGCGCACTGGTGGCTGCGGTTGGACGGCGGCGACTTCGTGAAGCTGCCCAAGAAGGTGCGCGGCGATTCGGCGTTCAAGCAGGTGCTCTCGCTCGAGCCCGGCCGCTACGTGCTCGGAGTCGGTCCGCCGCGCGAAGGCGTGCGTCGCGACGTGGTGGTCGACACGAACGCTCCGGCGGTGGCCGCTGCGCCGGCGGCTGAGAAAGCCGAGAAGAAGAAGAAGGGCAGCGAAGCGACCGCAACGCTCGATCTCAAGGGCAAGAGCGTGGTCATCACCGGCGATCTCGACAACTACGACCGCGACGGAGCGACCGCCTGGCTCGAGAGCCTCGGCGCCCTGGTGAAGGGCTCGGTCTCGAAGAAGACCGACTATTTGATCGTCGGCAGCGCGGCCGGCGCGACCAAGGTCTCGAAGGCCACCGAACTGGGCATCAAGCAGCTCACCGAGGCGCAGCTGCGCGAGCAGCTCGGGCTCGAGGCGGGAGCGAAGGCTCCGGCGGCCGTCGTCACCGCGTCGACCGGGCCCGCGAAGCCCGCTGCGAAGACCGGCAGCGGAAAGGACAAGGCCGCGAAGTTGATCGAAGAGCTGAAGCCCAGCGCGGCGCTGATCAAGTCGGCCGAGAAGATGGTCGGCCCCGAGCACTTCAGGGATCTCGGCCTCACCGACTCAGAGCTGTGGGGCTTCGTCATCGGCCCGCGCGGCGGCAGCTACACGGTGCACATCGCGCTGAACGATCGCGCTCGCTACGCGGTGCGGTGTCATCGCGACTACCAGCTCTGCGCACACGCGCTCGCGTTGCTGCTGACGTCGCAGAAGCACTTCATTCCGCCTGCTCCGTCGCCCGACGGCCATCGCGAAGCCGCACGCTACGAGTCAGTCTGGGAATGAAACTCCCTCTCCCTGCGCAGCGGGGAGAGGGGCCGAAGTTCAGGCGAACCTGACTTTGGGAAACAGGTGCTTCGCCTCACCGAGTGCCTGCTTGTCGACCTTGCAGCCCTTCACGTTCAGCTTTCGCAGCGCGGGAAATTTCTCGAGCCAATCGAGCTTGGTCACCGCGGAGTGCGAGAGGTCGAGCTCGAACAACCCGGTGAAGCACGCCAGCGGGGCAGGGTCGTCGACGTCGGTCGCGCTCAGGTCGAGCTTGCGCAGAAACGTGAGCGCCTCGGGCTGGGTGCAGATCGCCTTCACCAACCACTTCACCGAGCGCTTGTAGCCTGCGCCCGGGCGGCCCACGTACGAGAGCTCGGTGACGTACCCGCGCTTCCACGTCGCCGCGCCGTAGCCTTCCTTCACCACCTGCGAGAGCAGCTCGCCGAGCAACGCCGCCGCGTGCGTCTCGAAGAACGTCTTGTGCCGTTCAGCGAGCGCCTCGTCGGGTTTCGCTTCGAGGAGCAAATCGATCGCCAGCAATTCACCGCGCGGGTTGCCGTCTTGCTGCAGCAAATCTGAAAGCACGTGCCACGCGTCGCGCGCGTCGGGGTTCGCGAGCAACGTCTTCACGACTTCTTCGCGCGTCACTTCTGCTTCGCCTCTTCGTCGAGCGTTTCCCGATCGAGCACTTGATCGATGCGCAACCGCGTCAGCTCGCGCGCGGTGGCCTTCGCCTCGAGCTGTTTGAAGACCGCTTTGCTCGGCGTATCGATGATGACCGACGACGTGCCGATGGTGCGCCCGCGCGAATCTTTCTTGTCGGCCTTCCACTGCACGACCGGCTTGCACAGCGACAGCACGTCGGCGCGCGAGACGATCGCGTTGCCCTTCGACGTCATGATCGCGAACGCGTCGACCGAGTCGGGGAAGAACACCGGCATGTCACCGGTCCACACGCACAGGGTGAAGATGACGCCCGCACTGTCTTCCACCACGAACACGCTCGGCGCGAACGCCGGAGGCAGCTCCGGGGCGTCTTCCATCAATTCCTGAATTGCGGGCCGCTCGATGTTCCACGTCCACACCATGTGATTCGTCGCGCGCGGCAGCGCCTTGAAGGCCGTGCTGCGATCGTGGGACAGAATCGCGCGGTAGCCGAAGCGATTGCCGGCGTTCCAACCGCGAAGAAAGCCCTCGGGCGTGTACGGGCCCTTCGCCATTCCATCCATCTGCGGGTCGTCGACATCGAGCTCGAAGCGCTTCACGAACGAAGTGAGCAACGGCTCCGCCTCGAGCCCGAAGGTGTGGGGCCGGAAGTAGTTCATGTTGAACGCCGGCAGCGCCGCGTCTTCGGAAAAGTCGAAGCCGAAGTACACGCCGGTCACTTCGTTCTCGAAGCCCACGCGGTCATCGGAAGGGAAGGCATGTGGTTGTTTCGACAACCAACCGTGAATTTCGTCGCGGCTCACATCGCGCTTCGAGCTGAAGAAGAGGTCGTAGCTCATGGACTTGCGCGGCATGGAACCCGCGCGCGCGGCCGATGTCGATAGCTGCATGAGCGAACAGGTTCGGGGAGATGCGCTGTGCGTGCGAGTCCTCTGGGGTGAACGTCGGGTCGCTACCCACATGCTGCTGGCGGGCCAGTCGCTGAACCTCGCGAGCAATGGAGAGGTGCTCCCGCGCGCCGATGCGCCGATTCGCTTCGACGTGTCGAGTGGCGGCCGGTTCGAGGTCGGCTTCGTCGAGGGCATCGTCGGCGAGGTGATGCGCAACGGCGAGACCGCGCTCTCGCTCGGCGACGTCGTGCATCGCGGCATGGCGAGCGAGGCCGACGGTGGTTGGTCGTGTGAGCTCGGCCGCGCTGATCAAGTTCGTCTCGGCCGCGGTCCCGTGTGGCTCGAGGCGGAGCGCGTCGCGGCGCCTGCGAAGGCGCGCGGCGGCATGGTGGTCGACTACCGCTTCTTGAACGTGTTGCTGGTGTGCTTCGCGGTGTTCGCGCTCGGCGCGATGAAGGCGGCGTTCGACGTCGAGGCCTACGACGCGGACGACGAGATGACGTCGAGTGACGTGGCGCGCATGCGCCACATCCTCGTGGCGGCGGAGAAGCCGCTTCCGCAGAAGGTGCAGCCGACGCCCGAGAAGGTCGCCACCAAGGAGCCCGCGAAGGTGAACCCCGCTCCGGGCAAGCCGCGCCCGCCGAGCAAGCCGGTGCGTGACACGGGCGGCAACAATCAGCAGGTCGCGCAGAACATCGCGGGCCGCATCTTCGGTGGCCGTGGAGCGGCCGGCATCTTCGGCGCGGGCGGCATGGGCAAGGAGCTGCAGGGCGCGTTCGGCAACGTCGTCGCGGCGAACGGTGACGGCAACGGTGGCTGGGCGCTCAAGGGCGATGGCAATGGCGGAATGAACGGTGACCCGGAGCGCATCGGCGGCATTCCGCGCAGCGGCGTCGACAAGCGCCAGGGCGTCGGTGAGCTCTGCAAGGGGCCGGGCCCGTGCAAGAAGGAGCAGCTCGCTCCTCCGACGTGGGAAACCGAGGTGAGCGTCTGTCAGGCCGAAGGTGGCGGTCAGTGCATGGACAAGGAACTCATCCGCAAGGTCATCACCTCGCACCGTGATCAGATTCGCTTCTGCTACGAGCAGGCGCTGCAGACCTCTCCGTCGCTCGCGGGCAAGGTCGGCGTCTCGTTCCTCGTCGCGACGGGCGGCAGCGTGCCGAGCGCGAAGGTCGAGAGCTCGACGGTGAAGGACGGCAGCGTCGGTGATTGCCTCGTGTCGCGCATCCGCACCTGGGTGTTCCCGGTCGGCAAGGGCGCGGGTGGTTACCGCGTGACGTACCCGTTCGTGTTCAAGCCGTCGGGCGGTTGAGTCTCAGAAACTCAGAACGTCGGACCGAAGGTGAAGCGGAGCGCGGGCTGTACTCCGGCCTGCCCCGCATGCGGTTGAGAGACGCCGGCGAGCAGAATCACGTCGGCGTCGACCACCGGGTTTCCCACGAAGAGCGCGGTCGGGTTCGCGCGCGCCACGCCGAGCCAGGTCGTGAAGCCGAGTGCAATCGACAGCGCGAGCCGCGGCGTTCTCCACGCGTGGCCGAGCTGCAGGCCCGGGCCCATCATCACCAGACCGGCTGCCGGCAGTGAAAACACCGAGGCGCGCGCGTCGAGATAGAAGCCCTCGAACGGTTTGCCGCTCACCGCGTAGCGCACGCCCAGATCTCCGCCGAGCTGGCCGAGGAAGCCGCCGCCGACGTTGAGGAAGATCGAGACGCCTTCCGCGAGATGCAGCTCGGGCTCGACCCACAGCGAGAGACCGAAGAGCGAGAGCGGCGAGAACCACAGCGCGAAACGCGCGGGCGGAATGATCACCTCGGGGCGCCGAGCTCTCGCGCTCGCCGGCATCGGCAGCGGAGGACTGATCCAATCAGCGGGCGGCTTCACGGGCTGCGCGGGCTGCGGAGGTGGTGGCTGCTCCGGGTCGTCGAGCGGCACGAGGGGCGGCGTGGTGTTGAGCGCAACCGCGAGTGCGAGCGTGAGCCACATCGTCCCTCACCATATTCCCGGCGGCGCTTTCGGCGGGCTTGATCACCCGGGTGAACTCTTGTTCAGTCCGCCGAATGTCGCCCGAGATTCACAAAGCACTGCGTCCGTGTCACCCGACGGTTCGCACCTGGTTTCACGAGACCCTCGGAGAACCCACCGAGCCGCAGATTCGCGGCTGGCCGCTGATTCGAAGCGGGAAGGACGTGCTGATCGCTGCTCCGACGGGCTCGGGCAAGACGCTCACCGCGTTCCTCGCGTGCCTCGACGAATTGTTTCGCCTCGCGGCGAAGGGTGAGCTGCCCGACGAGACGCGCGTGCTCTACGTCTCGCCGCTCAAGGCGCTCGGCAACGACGTGCAGAAGAACCTGCTGCTCCCGCTCGAGCAGCTGAAGGAACGCGCGCGCCAGGACGGGCTCACGGTTCCCGAAGTGCGCGTCATGGTGCGCAGCGGAGACACGCCGGCCAAAGAGCGCGCGGCGATGGTGAAGAAGCCTCCGCACATTCTCATTACCACTCCCGAGTCGCTGTACCTGTACCTCACCGCGAGCAAGAGCCGCGACACGCTGAAGAACGTGCGCACCGTGGTGGTCGACGAGATTCACGCGCTCGCGCGCGACAAGCGCGGGTCACACTTTGCGCTCTCGCTCGAGCGGTTGAAGACGGTGTGTGGCCCTTCGCTGCAGTTCATCGGGCTGTCGGCCACCACGCGTCCGCTCGATCGGCTCGCGCATTTTCTGGTCGGTGAAAAACGCGAAGGCCGCGCGCCGTGCGAAGTGGTCGAGGTCGGTCACGTGCGCCCGTGGGAGCTGTGGCTCGAGACGCCCGATGAAGAGCTGACGGCGGCTCCGACGCACGAGATGTGGGGGCAGATCTACGACCGCATCGTCGAGCTCTCGAAGCAGCACCGCACGATGTTGATCTTCTCCAACACGCGGCGGCTGGCTGAACGCGCAGCGCACGATCTCGGAGAGCGCATCGGTCACGAGCTCGTCGCTTCGCATCACGGCTCGATGTCGCGCGAGTTGCGGCTGGGAGCGGAAGAGCGCCTCAAGTCCGGCAAGTTGAAGATCATGGTGGCGACGGCCTCGCTCGAGCTCGGTCTCGACGTGGGCTCGATCGATCTCGTGGTGCAGCTCGGCTCACCGCGCAGCATCGCGGTGATGTTGCAGCGCCTGGGTCGCTCGGGTCACCACAAGGCCGCCATCAGCAAGGGCGTGCTGTTCGCGATGACGCGCGATGAATTGGTCGAGTGCACCGCGCTGCTCGCGGCGATTTCGCGTCGCAACCTCGACGCGGTGCGCATGCCGGAGAAGCCGCTCGACGTGCTCGCGCAGCAGGTCGTCGCCGAGGTCGCCGCGCGGGAGTGGAAGGAAGACGAGCTCTTCGAAGTGCTGCGCAAGGCGATGCCGTACGAGAGCCTGCAACGCGACGAATACGAGAAGGTGCTGCAGCTGGTGAGCGAAGGCGTGTCGACGACGCGCGGCAAGTCGCGCGTGCACGTGCATCGCGATCGCGTGAACGGAATTCTGAGGCCGCGTGCCGGCGCGCGCATGATGGCGCTGCAGAACGGTGGAGCGATTCCCGACCTCTTTTCCTACGCCGTCATCGCGGAGCCCGAAGAGAAGCAGGTCGGCTCACTCGACGAGGACTTCTCGATCGACTCGATGGCGGGCGACGTGTTCGTGCTCGGTTCGACCTCGTGGCGCATTCGCCGCATCTTCCAGGGGCAGGTGCGGGTCGAGAACGCGCACGGTGCCGCTCCGACCATTCCATTCTGGAACGGTGAGGCGCCGGCGCGAACGGATGAGTTGTCGTTGGAAGTTTCGCGGCTGCGCGAAGTCGTGCTCGCTCGGGAAGACGCGCGCGAGTGGCTGCAGAATGATCTGAAGTTGCCAGCGAGCGCGGCCGACTTGCTCGTGCGCTACGTGAAGATTGGCCAGGCGGCGCTCACCGCCGTGCCTTCGCAGAACACCGTCGTCGCCGAGCGGTTCTTCGACGAGGCGGGCGGCATGCAGTTGCTGATTCACGCTCCGTTCGGGGCGCGCATCAATCGCGCGTGGGGCCTCGCGCTGCGCAAGTCGTTCTGCCGCACGTTCGACTTCGAGCTGCAGGCCGCGGCGAGTGACGACGGCGTGTTGCTGTCGTTGAGCGAGAACCATTCCTTCCCGCTGATGGACATCTTCGACTTCGTGTCGCCGAAGACCGCCGAGAAGGTGTTGGTGCAGGCGGTGCTGCAGGCTCCGATGTTCGGCACGCGGTTCAGGTGGGCCGCGGGTCGTGCGCTCGCTTTGTCGCGCACGCAGAACGGCAAGAAGGTCGCGCCGCCGATTCAACGCGCGCGCGCGGAAGATCTGATCGCTGCCGTGTTCCCCGAGCAGGTCGGTTGTCAGGACAACCACGGCGGCGCGGAGCTCGAGCCTCCTGATCATCCTCTCGTGAACGAGACGATGAAGGACTGCATGCGCGATCTGATGGACGTCGACGGGCTGGTCGACGTGCTGACGAAGATGAAGAAGGGAGACATCAAGAAGGTCGCGGTCGATCTCCCCGAGCCGTCGGTGTTCGCGCACGCGCTCCTGAATTCGGCGCCGTACACGTTCCTCGACGATGCGCCGCTCGAGGAGCGCCGCGCGCGTTCGGTCTCACTTCGCCGAACTTTGCCGCCCACCGACGCGGTCGCCTTCGGCGCGTTGGATCAAGCGGCCATCGATCAAGTCATCGCCGAGGCCGCGCCCGAATTCCGTGACGCCGAAGAGCTCCACGATCTCCTCCTCTCCCTCTCCCTGCTTCCGCGGGGAGAGGGCCGGGGTGAGGGGCTGACCTGGCTCCAGCAGCTCGAATCGCAAAAACGCGCGAGCCAGCACGAAGGCTTCCTCTACGCCGCAGAGCGAGTTCCGCTGGTTCAGGCGCTTTTCCCTGACGCGAAACTGTCTCTCCAGCCGCTGCCCGGCGATCTCCCGATGGACCGCGAGCAGGCCGTCCGCGCGCTGATGAAGGGGTGGATGGAGATCGTCGGGCCGGTGACCATCCCCGAGATGATGAAGCGACTGCAGCTGAGCCGCTTCGACGTCGAGAACGCGCTCGTGAAGTTGGAATCGGTCGGTCTCGTGCTCCGCGGCACGTTCCGCCCGACGGCGACGGCCGAAGAGATCGAGTGGTGCGATCGCCGGCTGTTGCAGCGCATTCACCGGCTCACCGTCGGCCGCCTGCGCAAGGAGATCGAGCCGCTCTCGCAGCAAGACTTCATGCGGTTCCTCTTCCGGTGGCAGCACGTCGATTCCGAGTCGCGGCTGCGCGGTTCAGGAGGACTCGCGAAGCTCACCTCGATGCTCCAGGGCTGGGAAGCGCCGGCCGCCGCGTGGGAACAGGAGCTCTTCCCCACGCGCATGCGCAACTACGTCGGCCAGTGGCTCGAAGACGCGTGCTTCTCGGGCGACGTCACGTGGGGTCGCCTCACGCTCAAAGATCCGAAGCCGGTTCCCGGAGCGCGACGTGGTCTCGAGGTGACCGAGCCCGTCGAACCTGCTCCGAAGCGCACCAGCGTGCAGGGCCGCGCCGCGTCGCTCACGTTCACGCGCCGCGCTGATCTCGAGTGGCTGTTGCAGGCCGCGCGACCGGGCTCGGTGTTGAGCGACGGTCCGCGCCCGTGGCCGAGCGATCTCTCGCACGCCGCGACCGATGTCTTGAAGGTGCTCGAGCGGCGCGGCGCTTCGTTCTTCAACGAGCTGCAGTCGGGCTCACGCCGGCTGCCGGTCGAGGTCGAAGACGCGCTGTGGGAATTGTTGTCGCGCGGCATCGTCACTGCCGACGCGGTTCAGAACCTGCGCGTGTTGCAGTCGCCGAAGCTGCGTCGCCGTCAACGCGCGCTGCAGCGGGGTGGGCCGGGGCGTTGGTATCTGCTCCAGCCGCACGAAGCGCAGGAACCCGCGGAGATCGAAGAGAAGCTCGCGTGGCAATTCTTGAATCGCTACGGCGTGGTGTTCCGCGATCTCGTGGTGCGTGAGCCGCTCTCTCCGCCCTGGAGAGACCTGTTGATGCTCTACCGTCGCTTCGAGGCGCGCGGCGAAGTGCGCGGCGGGCGTTTCGTGCACGGCTTCACGGGCGAGCAGTTCGCGCTGCCCGACGCGCTCGACGTCGCGCGAGCAGTGCGCCGCGCTGAACCGAACGGAGAAGTCATTCGCGTGGCGGCCGTCGACCCGCTCAACCTGACCGGCGTCGTCACTCCCGGCGCGCGCGTGCCCTCGATGCTCGGGAAGTACGTGCTCTACCGCGACGGCGTTCCGCAGAACCCGCTCGAAGAGACGACCGCGCACTCGTAGGGTGCCCGCCCATGAGTCCGACCTGGGTGGGCGTCGCGATCCTTCCGCTGCTGTTCGGTTTGGTCTTCGGAGTCATGGGCCTCTCGGCGCGCGAGAGCGCGGGGATCCGCGAACGGGAACGTGAGCGGTACGCCAGCCAGGGGCGCACGGCCGAGTGCATTCCCGACCCGACGATGGTGAAGACCACGCGCACCGATCGTCGGACCTACCGCATGTCGAGCACCTTCACGGTGCACTGCCGGTTCGTGGTCGACGGCAAGGTGCTCGAGCAGACCTTCGAGTCGAGCGCCAACCCCGACGAGCTCGCGTCGCGCGCGGAGTCGCTCGCTGACTACTACGACGAGCTGGGCACCACCGGGCTCAGCAGCAACAACGAGACGCTGGCCGAGCGTGCTCGGGCCATGGCGTCAGCCGAGTGGACCATCACGTACCTCCCCGATCACCCGAGGGAGAGCGCGGTGCTCGGCCCGCTCAAACGGAATTTTCCGACTCGCGACGGAGGTGAGGACCTCTTCAAGATGGCAGGTGTGGCGTTCGCGATCGGAGCAGTCGCGCTCGTGATTGCGCGGGCTCGGCGCGGTGGGCGACCTCAGTGGAACCAGCCGGGCGAAGGGTGAAGTTCTGCGAAGCGCCGGCTGGTTCTCAGGCGAGCGAGCGCGGTCGGGTGTAGGCATCGCACATGGACACTCTGAGCGAGCTGCTGGGCTTCGCGGGGAAGGCGTTCGTCATCTTCATCACGGTCGCGGCGACCACCGCCGTCTTCTTCGCCATCGCGCGGCGTCGCCGGCTGGGCAGCGGAGCGCGACTCGACGTGAAGCCGCTGCACCAGCGGTTCGAGGCGCTCGGCGATGCGCTGCGCAACGGAGTGCTCGATCGCAACTCGCTCAAGTCGCTGCGCAAGGAACGCAAGCAGCAGGGCAAGGACCAGCAGGCGAAGCCGAGCGTGAAGCCCAACGTCTACGTGCTCGACTTCGACGGCGACATTCTCGCGTCGAGCGTCATCAGCCTGCGCGATGAGGTGAGCGCGATCGTCGCGGTCGCGAAGCCCGAAGACGAAGTGGTGGTGCGCCTCGAGAGCCCCGGCGGCGGAGTGCCGCACTACGGCCTCGCGGCCGCCCAGCTCGTGCGCCTCAAGGAACGGAAGGTGAAGGTCACGGTGTGCGTCGATCGCGTCGCGGCGAGCGGTGGCTACATGATGGCGTGCGTCGCCGATCGCATCGTCGCCGCGCCGTTCTCGATCGTCGGGTCGATCGGCGTGGTGGCGCAGGTGCCGAACTTCCACCGGCTCCTGAAGAAGTACGACGTCGACTACCAGGAAATGACGGCCGGAGAGTTCAAGCGCACCGTGAGCGTGTTCGGGGAAATCACCGAGAAGGGGAAGGAGAAGTTCACGGAGCAGCTCGAGGAGACGCACACGCTGTTCAAGGACTTCGTGAAGTCTCAGCGCCCGTCGCTCGACGTGGCGAAGGTGGCGACCGGTGAGTACTGGCTCGGCACGCGCGCGAAGGAACTCGGCCTCGTCGATCAGCTCGGCACCAGCGACGACTACCTGATGTCGCGCGCGACGGCGGCGAACGTGTACCAGGTGAAGTTCACGCCCGAGGGCAGCTGGCGTCGTCGCTTCGGCGCCATCGGCGGCGACATGCTCGAACGCGCGGTGATGCTCGTGCTCACGCGGTTGCGGTCGTTGCAGCTTTCCTAAAGCATCTCCCTCGCGCGCGTGGGGAGAGGGTCATGAAGAAAGCGATTCTGGTCGGCGTAGTCGCATTGCTCGCCATCTTCATGCTGCCGTTCGTGCGCGGGTGCTGGCCAGCGAGCCGCGATTCATGGCGAACCTTTGTGCGCGAGTCGAAAGGCGAAGAACTCGCGCAGCTCGGCAACGACTACTCGAACTACGAAATCCAGCGCTGGAACTACTTCCTCGAAGACTTGCGAGCCGGCGATGAGGAAGCCTTCGACACCGCGGAGCGACTGCACCCGCTGATCAGATCGGCTGCGCACCCAAACGAAGATCTCTTCACCGCCCTCGCAGATGCGCTGCCGGTCCACACCGAGCGAGTGTTGCTCGCGATTCGGCGCGGCGGCATGCCAGCGCGCATCATCTGCTCGTGGGCCGATCGCTCGGCGCGGGAACCCGTGCTCGCGCTGCTCGATGGCGGTCTCGATGAGACAGTTCGCGAGTGTCTCGCGCTCCCCTGAACTTCAGAAGTCGAGCGGGAGCACGAAGCCTGTGCCGTTCGCGGTGCCGCTTCGGTAGCTGAGCGGCGCGCCGATGCCGAGCGCCGCCGGCACCGTCATCAACGGCTTCGACAGCGACAGGTCCTGTCCGAACGCTCCGCGCTCGCGGTGATCAGCCACGATGATCATCGACGGCCGATTCGGGCCCGACACGACCGCGCCGCCCTTGAACACGAACACCGCGCCGGTGCCGTCGCCGTTCACGTTCGCGCCGGGCGCCGAGACGATCAGATCGCGCCGGCCGTCACCGTCGATGTCGAGATCGCCCGCGAGGTTGCGGCCGAAGCCCAGCGCGCGCGTCTGCGGCACGACGGGAATTCCGACCAGACCATCTCCGAGAATGCTCACCAGCCGCTCGCCCATCGCCGGCCGCTTGGCGACGATCTGTGAGGTGGGCACCAGCAGCACCGTCGGCTGCGCCACACCCTGGAAGTTGTAGAGATCGGCGGTGATCGCCACCGAGTCATTGCCCGCCGCTGGAAGGTCGCGCGCGCGAGCGATGGCCACGCCGAGCCGCATGGTCGGCACTCCCGTCTCGGTGTCACCCGAGATGCGAACCCACGATGGAGACGCGTTGCCGCCGCAGCGCGTGCCCGCCGGGTCGAAGCCGAACGCGATGATCACGCCCTGCCGGTTCGCGTTGTCGCTGTAGCGAAGCCCGAGCTCGTCACAGCCGTCGGCGTTCAGGTCACCCAGCGCCGTCGGCATCGACGTACCCGGAGTCATGAACGGCAACGTGAATGCCGGGTCGCACGCCATCGACGGCTTCATCAGCTGCGCATCATCAGGCGCGCGACCGAGCACCACCTCGAAGCCGTTGGAGCGCGTGAGCCCGAGGTCCTGCTTGCCATCACCGTCGAAGTCGAAGCCACCGACGATGCCGTTGCGCGAGATCTGCGTGCGCTGACAAATCGCCGCCGCGCCACCATCGGGCACCACGCAGCCCGCGATGTCGCGCACCGCCCACACGCGGAAGCCTTCCTTCCACGTGCCGTCGGCCTGGCCCATCTGCAGCAGCACCGCGCCGGGGCTCTGCGCCGTCGGCGTCGCGCACTCCGGGCGATTCAACGCGTACTCGGTGGAGTTCACGCCACCATCCGTGAGCCGCGTCGGAATTCCAAAGTTCGGTGCAGCGATGGCGACGTCGAGCCGCCCGTCGCCGTCGAAGTCGGTCATCGCCACGTCGACTCCCAGCGTGCGGCCACCGAACGCGCGCACGCCCGCATCGGTCACGTACGTGGTGTTCGCGCCTTCTGCGAGCACCAGCGGAGTCCCCGGCATCGACCACTTCCACCCGACCGCCTGGCCTGCTCCGACTTCGTTGCCCGAGAGATCAGACGCCGCGCCGTTCCACCCCGGCACGCCCATCACGCCCTGCAGCGCGCCGCCCATCGCTCCGACCTCGATGCCGACGCCGGTGAGCTGGCTCGCGGGACGGCTCTGCACCGGCACCGAGAGCACCGGCCACATCGTCGGGTCGGCGTTGCCGGCCGTGTACACGTCGAGCCGGCCGGTGAAGTCACCGAGCGCCGTCGTCGCGCGGCCGTTGAACGCCACCACGCTGGTGCGCCAACCGGTCACCGCCGTTCCGAGAATGTCGGTGCGATTGGTGCCGTTGAGCACGTAGTCGGGCCGGTTCACCACGCTGCCGCTCGCGAGCCGCGAGAGTGAGAAGAACTCCAGTCGGCCGGTGTTCGGCGTGGTGACCCCCGCGTCGACCTTCGCCGCGTACGGCGCGCCGAGCACCAGCTCCGGCTGACCATCACCGTCAGAATCAGACAGCGCGAAGCTGCGCGCCGACTGAATGTTGGCCTGATCTCCGTACACGCGCGCCCACGCCGCGAGCCGCGTCACCTGCGGCGGAGACGTCGGCGCCGTCGTCATGCCCTGCATCGCCGAGAGATCGAACAGCAACGCGCCGCCGCTGTTGCTGCCGCTCTGGAAGCCTGCGTCGTTCGCGCGCAAGTCGGGCGAGTCGGCGCGATCGGCAGCGGCCACCAGCAACGGAGGCCGGCTGCCCGCTCCGGGAATGAAGCCCAACCGCCACGTGCCTTCGTCGCCGTCGGCGGTGTTCGCCGGCAGCACGTAGAAGTCGGGCGTGTCTTCGAAGTGCTTGGTCATCGACGCGCGCCCGAGGTGCACCTGCGCCGCGATGACGTTGCGCGCGAGGTTGCCGCCGTCGGTGCCGATGGTGTTGTTCACCGAGCTCAAGAACGCGAGGTCGACCAGCGAGTCCCCGTTGAGATCGCTCGCGACGATGGCGCGGCCGGCGCGCAGGTTCGAGAAGCGGCGCACACCCGCGTCGGGGTCGAGGTCGTAGCCGCTCAAACGCACCGAGCCCAGGTCGGGAATCGGCGAGTCCTTCTGCAGCAGGAAGATGTCGATCACGCCGCGCGCGCTGAACGCTCCACCGGGAGCGATGTCGGCGCCCGGCGACCCGACGATCAAGTCGGAATCACCGTCGGCATCGACGTCGGCGATGGCCAGCGCGGCTCCGAAGTTGCCGCGACCCAGACCCGTCAACGGAGCGCGCAGCAGCCGCGGCCCGTTGGGGCCAATTCCATACAGATACACGGCGCCCGAGTCGGCGACCGTCACGTCGTCGCCGGGAGCGGAGATCGCCAGGTCAGCGCGGCCGTCACCGTCGAGATCGCCCGCGGCCATCACCGCTCCGAACTGCGCGGTGTCGGTCTGGCCGGTGATGATCCACGTCGGAGCATCAGGCAGCCCGCTCGCCGAGCCCTTGAAGATGAAGACGGCGCCGCCCTGCGGGCGATTGAGATCGCTCTCCGGCACGCCGAGCGCGACGTCGTCGATGCCGTCGCCGTCGAAGTCACCGTTCACCAGCGTCGCGGTGTCGCTGCGCCGGCCCTGCGGCATCAGGTTGGGTCGCGTGAGCTCGGTCAAGATGCGCACAGAGACGGTGGCGTTGATGTTGAGCAGCTCGTCGTGCGCCTGCAGCGTCACCGTTCCGCCGCCGCTGCCGGGAGCGATGAACACCGGGCCCGTGCTGCGCTGCTCGATCGAACCGACCGCCGGCATCGACGTGATGGACCACGTCACCACGCCCGTACCGTCGAGCGTCTCGAGCGGAACGAAGGTGCCCGTCGGCAACGCCAGCCGCGCCGCCGAGGGGCGGAAGGTCGCGTTGGGCGAGACGGTGATGACGACGGCGGCTTGATCTCCCGTCATCGAGTCGCGCACCAACACGATGTCGGTGCCCTGGCCGGCGCCCGCCGTGTACAGGCCGACGGCGCTCACACTTCCGCCGGAGAGCAACGTGCCGCCCTGCGCACTGAACTGCGGAACGCCGCGCGTGCCCATCACGCGAATCTGAAAGCTGGTTCCCGGCGGAACAGCAGCGCGCTCGGGCTGCACTTCGAACGCGGGCTTCACTTCGATCGACACGTTCGCGAAGTTTCCGCAGTCGTCGGCGGCGGTGATGGTGTCGGTGCCGATCGCGAGCCCGGCGATGTAGCGCGAGCCCGAGAGCGTGCCCGCCGGCGTCGCGTTGCTCAGCATGTACGTGTAGCGGCCGCTGCCGCCCGAGGCGGTGACGGTGG
Source organism: Archangium sp. (assembly GCA_047600485.1). Classification (GTDB taxonomy): domain Bacteria; phylum Myxococcota; class Myxococcia; order Myxococcales; family Myxococcaceae; genus Archangium_A. Next base: position 5,307,817 of record JASGKS010000001.1, on the reverse strand, counting down.
CTGCTCCGTTGACGCGAATGGTGTCGGGCACCACGACCGCGCTCATGGCCGGCAGCCCGATGCACGGGTCGACCGGCGGCGGCGGCGGAGGCGGCGCGGTGATGATGGAGTCACAGCCCGCGAGCACGAGCGCGGCGACGACGAGAATCCGCTTCACGGCTTCGCGCCTCCGTTGACCCAGCGAACGATGGCCGCCACGCCGGCGGAATCGAGCGGGCCGTCGGCCGGCATGCGCGAGTCACGCACCGCCGCCGCGATGAGCGCCGCGTTCGCCTTCCACTCTTCGTAGGTGATGAGCTCCGGCTCGGTGCCCGTCGCGTGACACTTGCTGCACCGCGCTTCACCGAGCGCGCGAATGTCGGTTTCCCAGCTCACGACCGAGCCCGCGGCGCCGCGGAACTCGAACGGCACCTTGCGCACGATGGGGTTGTCGTCGACCGTCGCGGTCACCGTCAGCGCGTGCCAGCCGTCTTCGAGCGTGGCGAGCGAGATGGGCTTGAGCACTCCGCTCAATTCCGCGCCGCCCAGTGAGTGGAAGCGCAGGTCAGCCGTGGGGCCCGAGCCGACGACGGCCTTGGTGAGATCGATGGTGTGGGTGGTGACGCCGTCGAGCGTCCAGGTGATCTCACTCGGCATCACGCTCACCGGGAGCGACGTCTCGATGACCAGCTGCCCTTCGAACACCCGCGCGCCCGAGAAGAGCCCGCGCACGCGCGGCAACGTGGTCGGCGAGATGGAAATGGTCTGCGTGTCGACGCGCACCCACGCATTGCCTGCGGCGTCGACGGCCACCAGCGTCGGCGAAGAGGCGAGGCCCTTCGCTTCAGACCAGCTGCGGCGATCTCCGTCGTAGCGGAACACCGAGTCACCGGCCTCGAGCCACGCGAAGCGGCCCGCTCCGAACATCCTGCGCGGCGAAACCGGCAGCGTGTATTCGCGCCACGACGTGCCGGTGTAGAGCAACAGCGAACGCGAGGTGATGGCCCACAGCTCTCCCGCCGAGTCCTTCGCGGGAGCGATGCCGACCAGGCTCAACACGCCGCCGGCGAGCGTCTCCTTGCTCAGCCCGGAGTCGCGCACCTTGAACTCGGTGGCGCTGGTCTTCGCCGCGCTCATCAACTTGCCCTCACGCGCGAACCAGATGCCCGGCGTTCCATCGAGCGTCGGCGCGGCGGCGATGGCCGTGATGCCAGTGAGTGACGCGTCGGCCAGCTTGAACTCGCTCAGCAACCCGCGCTCGAGGCGGAACAAACCGCTCTCGTGAACCACCCACGCCACGCCGTCGCCGTCGAGCGTGGTGGCCTTCACGCCCTCGGCAGGCAGTTGCCAGGGCGGGGTGATGAGCCAACCCTGTTCGGCGACGAACAGCCCGCGTGTGGTGGCGACCAGCGCGTTGGTGGGCCCGAGCGCCCACACGCCCGAGGCGGGCCCGGGAAGAATGGTGTTGGCGGGGTGCGCCTCGATGACGCCGCGATCTCCGTTGGCGCGCACGCGGACCACGCGGCCGGCGAGGTCGACGAACACGCCACCACCGCGCTCGTCAGCGAAGGCCGGAGCGGCCGACAGCTCGAGCATCGTGGTCTGCGAGACGGCGTCGAACGAGTCGGGGTTCAACGGCTCGAGGGTGGTGGCTTCTTCACAGCCACACACCACGAGCAGCGACAGCAACGGGAGGACGAGACGCATGCGCACCCGCGAAGTGTAGCTCCGTCGTCGGCCCAACCGACGGAGCGTTTGCAGCCCTGACGACACCTTCGCTGTTACGCGAGCAGGCCGGTCAGCGGTTCGACACGCGTGATCGAGTAGTCGATGTTCGCCGCCTTCATCACGGTGGCGATCACGTGGTCGGGGAGAATCTGCGTGCCGTTCGGGTCGGGCAGGCCCGTGGCGTGGTTGATGACGCCCGCCGAGAGACCGACGTCGCCCGACTTGCCGAACACCGTGTTGTGCTTGATGCCCTTGCCCAGCAGCATGCAGCTGTTGGTGATGTGGTGGTCGCGGCCGCCCGAGGCGTTGATCAACGGAGTGCGTGAGAACTCCGAGAAGATCATGATCGTCGTGTGGTCCATGAACGTGCCGCCGCTGGGGTGAGCGGAAGCCTTCAGGTCAGTCACGAGATCCGCGAGCGCGTTCCAACCCGTGCGCTGGTTCTGCGCGTGGGTCAGCTGCGTGCCGAAGTGCGTGTCGAGACCGCCGGTCATGTTGATGCTCACGCACTGGCTGACGCCGCGCTTCAACGCCGTGGCGACCAGCGCCGCGCGGGCCGCCGCCGAGGTGCGCGGGTCGTTCGCGCCTTCCGGACGCAGGCCGTAGAGCGAGCGCAGCATCTGCTTTTCCATGCGGATGCCGGCGGGGTCGGCGGCGTTGTCTTCGAACCGGAAGTAGCGGTCGAGCTGCGCCGACAACACGGTCTGCATCTGCGCCTGGCTCTCGCGGTACTGCTTCACGAGGCCGCGTGAGTCGTACAGGTCGGCTTCGCACGAGATGCGCTTGCCGTGCATGTCGACCAGCTCGCGCTCGATCTCACTGTCGAGCGCGGTGGGCGACGGAGCGAGCGTGAGCAGCAGGTCGTTCGACGACGAGACGCGCAGCGCGTTGGCGTAGCCGGGGTACCGGTCGTTGTACGTCTCGATGTTGTACGCGACGTTGGGAACGGGAACGGCGGGCTTGAGCTGACCGACGATCTCGGTGGCCGTCGACGACGCGCGCGCCGCCGAGCCGTTGGGCTCCTTACCGGTGAGGAAGTAACGGAAGCCGACCTCGTGGGCGACGGTGTTCATGTTGATGCCACGCACGATCGCCATCTGATCGAAGTGGTTCGCCATGCGACCCACCGCGGGGCCGAAGTCGATGTTGCTGCCCTGCGGCTTCACCACGTTGGTGGGGAAGCTCGTGTCGTTCGAGAGCAGCGAGTAGCCGGGGAGAATGCGCGTCTCGCTGATGCGCTCCGGCGTGAACACCGCCGGGTCGCGCGGGTCGAGCGAGAGCAGCACGTCCCACCCGCCGTTGAAGTACGCGAACACGAAGCAGTGGTCGGCGGGCGCGAGCGTGGTGGCCTGCGCGAACGCCTTGAACGTGATGCCGCCGAAGAGCGTGGTGCCGGCGAAGCCAGCAGCCGCCTTCATGAAGGTGCGGCGCTTCAGATCTGCAGAGAGGTTCTTTTTCATGGGTCGAAGATCCTCAGCTCAGTAGGTGATGAAGCGCGGGTCGGTCATCATCGCCACGCAGATGGAGCCCCACGCCTGCTCGGGCTTGTTGGCCGTCTTCGCTCGCGCCGCGACCTTCTTGAACGAATCGGTCCACGCGGTGAGCTCTTCGGCGTCGAACGGCGAGCCCCAGAAGCGAACGCTCAGGCTCTTCAGGTTCGCCTGAATGGTCGCGTCGTCGAGCACCGTGAAGTCGCGGCCGGTGCCCGGCACTTCGGGCCACAGCACGCGCTGGTCCTGCATGCGGTTGAGATCGTCACGCGCCACGTTGAGGCAGACCTCGCGCGCGCCGTCTTCGAGGAACTTGGCGAACACCAGGTTGGGCTCGGTCGCGTCGCTCACGGTCAGCGCGTAGTCGGCCTGGCCGAGCGACGAAGCGAGGTTGTCGATCTGCGACCACTGCCGGCCGGTGACGGTCTGAATGCTGGTCTTCAGCTGCGCGACCGAGATGCGGCGCGGAGCGCGGCCGGCGTGACCACCGTTCATCTCGGGGTCAGGCAGCGGGTTGACGTTCGGGTGGTCGGACGGCAGCTCGACCGGAGTGAGCGTCGCCGGCGTATCGCTGCCGGTCGGCGCCTTGGTGCACGCCACGAGCGCGAACGCCGCGGTGAGGAAGTACCGAGCGAGTGAGGCAGTCGAGGCGCAGCCGAGAGCACGCGGTTCCCAACCGCGTGAGGCGAACGAGCGCATGTTGCGGGTTTTCATCAGTCGACCCTCCGGTACGCGTCGGTTGCGATGATGGCCAGCTGCAGCGACTTGAAGTTGTGGTTGCTCATCGCGAACTGGTCGACGAGCTTGCTCATGTAGAGATGCTCTTCCTCGGTCGTCATCGGACGGCCCAGGAGGTGGTTCCACGCGTTCTTCACCGCGCACTTCTCGAGATCGCCCGTCTGCATCATGCGCTCGACGAGCAGCTTGGGCCCGCCGGTGATGTTCGGCTCCTCGTCCATCGTGCGGTACAGGTACGTGCGGAGCAGGCCGAGCGACTGCGCGCCTTCTCCGTCGAACGCCTGCATCACGTAGTTGCCGCACTCGTTGTCGCAGGTGGTGTTGCCCGCCAGCGCGCAGTCGCGGCACTTGGCCGACACGCGCGGGAAGACGTTCGGGTCGAGGTACGTCGCGTTGCGCTCACCGAAGCGGCCCCAGTGCGCGCCGACCGGCTCGATGGTCGCGTGGCAGTACGAGCAGCCGCAGCGCGTGGCGAGGTTGTTGTCGCGGTTGCAGCTGTCTTCCGGCGGAGGCACCAGCGCGCCCGCGGGCGGCGAGAAGCTCTTGCAGAGGAACGCGCCCCAGAACTGGTTCACGCGCGAGCGCTGCGTGGGGAAGCGGTACAGCCACTCCGCGGTGGTCAACACGCCCGACGCGTATTCGTCGCGCGTGTATTCCTTCCACGTCGTCGTGTCGTTCAACGCCACGTCGGGAATCAGCGAGGCCTGCGTGGGGCTCGACGCCATCCACACCGTGGGGCTCTGGTTCTGACGGTACATCTGCGAGAGCGTGCCGTTCACGAAGCCGCGGCGCGTGGTGAGGATGTTGAAGTAGTTCTCGTCGCGACGAATCACGGAGTCGATGAGCACCAGCGGCTCTTCGTTGATCGCCGCGATGCGCGCGTTGTGAATCGCGCCCGAGCCCGACTCGCAGCGACGCGCGCCGAAGCCGCAGCCGCACGAGCGGTCCGAGAGGAAGCGGCCGGTCTCGCAGCTCTCCATCGTCCACGGGTTCACGTCCCGGGTCTGCGCTTCGATGGCGCACATGGTGACGGTCGGCGCGGTGGTCTCCCAGAACGGAGCCGCCACCGTGACTACTCCTTCTTTCTGCACGCAGCCGGTCTGCGTGCCGTAGCGGCCACGCACGCCGCCGGTCAGCGGCAGGTCGAGCGAGCAGCGGTCGAGCCGCGCGAGCTGGCCCGACGGCGCCATCGGGTTGCGGTACGCGACGATGCGGCCGTCGGTGTCGAGCACCTCTTCGGTCATCGCGGCGGTGATGGGGTTGGTCGACTGCGGCAAGCAGAGGTGCGGAGACAACGTGGCCGCCGTGCCGACGCGCCGCATGTCACAGAAGTAGAGCTGCTTGTCGAGAATGGCGCCCTTGCTCACCGCGAGCGTGCAGTCGGTGATGGTGGTGTCGGTCGAGTCGAGGCGCGTGCAGGTGTAGTTGTCGGTCGAGTAGTCGAACGAGACCGGCAGCGGCACACCGAGGCCGTCGCGGCAGGTCTTGGTCGCCGGCTCCGCGTGCGCGTCTTCACGGAAGGCGTTGCAGTTGTCCTGCTCGATGAAGTGATCGCAGCTCGCGCCGTTGCGGCCACGCAGCGGGCGCGACGGGTTGCCGCGAATCTCGAGCGGCTTGAGGCCATCGGTGCTCACCTGCAGTCGCGTGTCGCCGTTGGCGAAGATCGAGCTGCTGATGTTCGAGCGGAGCAGGGCGCGGTGGTACTGCTTGATGCGCGCGAAGTACTCGTCGCGCGTCATCAATTCCTGAATGTCCTCGTCGAGGATCGCGCCTTTGTCCTGCGTGAATTTGTACTCAGCGACGGTCGGCGGGCGGCCGAGCAGGTCGAGGTACAGCTGACGAAGTCGTCGCTCCAGTGACACCTGTGAAGGAGTGATCGAGCACGTCGGTCCGTCTGCAAACGCGGCTGAGCAGACCAGCAGCGCACTCGCGGCGAGGATCCGGTCGAGTTTCATGGGCACCTCTCGATACGGGGGAAAGAGGCAAAGTGTGCGCGGTGTTGAGCGATGGATCAATGTAGTTATGCGTGCGCTGCAGTAAGAGCAGAAATCATGTCGTCGACCACTGCGAGCGGCCCGAGCGATCGCTCCTTCTTCATCTTCAACGCGATCCTCTCGAGCGCTGCGCTGGCCGGGCTCGCGTGGTTGCTGCTCGCGCATCGCGGCGTCGAGGGCGGTCCCGACCTGCGCTTCATGCCGATGGTGAACGCGATGCTGAACGCCACCTCGGCCACGCTGCTCGTCGTCGGCCGCTTCGCCATCGCGCGCAAGAAGATCGAGCTGCACCGCTACTTGATGGTCAGCGCCTTCGTCTCGAGCGCGCTCTTCCTCATCGGCTACGTCGCGTACCACGCGGTGCACGGTGACACGAAGTTCGGAGGGACCGGCGGTCTTCGCGTCTTCTACCTGGTGCTCCTCGCCTCGCACGTGCTGCTCAGCATCGTGGTGGTGCCGGGCTGCCTCGCCGCGTTCTGGTTCGCGTTTCGCAAAGACTTCACGAAGCACACGCGCGTCACGCGCTGGCTGCACCCCATCTGGCTCTACGTGAGCGTGACGGGCGTGGTGGTCTTCTTGATGTTGAGACCTTATTACTAGGCGCTCGTGGCGACTCTCTTCACGGCTGCGGCAGGCTTCATCGACGGCAAGCTGCTGCGCGACGTGCGCCTCGCGGTGTCTGACGACGGCGTGGTGCTCGCCGAAGCCGAAGCACCGGCGGACGCGAAGGTCGTCGCGCTGGGAAACAAGGTGCTGCTGCCGGGCTTCGTGAACGGCCACTCGCACGCGTTTCAGCGCGCCATTCGTGGCCGCACCGAGTTCCTCGCTCCCGGTCACGAGCGCGATGACTTCTGGAGCTGGCGCGAGGCGATGTACGCCGCCGCCGAGTCGCTCACCCCCGAGCAGCTGTACGCGGTGTCGAAGCAGGCCTTCGTCGAGATGGCCCTCGCCGGAGTCACCACGGTCGGTGAGTTCCACTACGTGCATCACCAGAGCGACGGCACGCCGTACGACGACGACTCGCTGCTCGCGAAGCAGGTGATTCGCGCGGCGCGTGAGGTCGGTCTGCGCATCGTGCTGTTGCGTGTCGGTTACGCGCGCGCCGGTTTTCAGGTCGAGCCCAACCCGCGGCAGCGCCGCTTCATCGACAGTGATGTGAGCGTGTTCTTGCGACGCGCTGATGCGCTGCGGTCGGCGGTGAAGGGTGACGCCATGGTGTCGGTGGGCCTCGCGCCGCACTCGGTGCGCGCGGTGCCCAAAGCGTGGCTCGAAGAAATCGTGAAGAGCAGGGCGTTCGCCAACGCGCCGCTCCACATGCACGTCGCCGAGCAGCCCGGGGAGATTCGCGCCTGCATGGCTGAATACGCGCTGCGGCCGGTCGAGCTGCTCGACCAGGTCGGCGTGCTCTCGTCTCGCTTCACCGCGGTGCACGGCATTCACCTCGAGCGCGCCGAGATTCAGCGGCTCGGAGAGACGCGCTCCACGGTCTGCGCGTGCCCTTCGACCGAGCGAAACCTGGGCGACGGCATTCTGCACGCCGACTCGCTGCTCACTGCAGGCTCCGCGATTTCGCTGGGCACCGACAGCCAGGCGCACGTCGACTTGCTCGCCGAAGCGCAGCAGCTCGAAGGCCATCTGCGGCTTCTTCGTTTGCGGCGCAACGTGCTCGACCCCGTCGCGCCGCGGCTGGTCGAAGCGCTCTCACACGCCGGCGCGCGCTCGCTCGGTTTGCCGGTCGCGACGCTCGGAGCGGGCAGCGCGGCTGACTTCGTCGCGCTCGATCTCGAGCACCCCAGCGTGGTCGGAGCCGCCGGTAGCGACGCGCACCTGCTGTCGAGTGTGGTGATGGGTGCGAGCAGCGCCGCCATCTCCGATGTGTTCGTCGCGGGTCGTGGCATCGTGCGGGGTGGCCGGCACGCGGACGGTGAAGCGACCGCGCGCGCTTTCAGCAGCGTGATGCAGTCAATGCGTTGAGCAAGGCCGCGCGCCGGTTATCGTCGCGGCTCCCCTTCGGAGGTTTCATGCAATTGCGGAATACGTCGTTGGCGCTCCTGCTCGGAGTCGCGGCCCTCTTGTCTGCCTGTGGACCCGCGGGAACCATCAGCGGCAAGGTGAACGTCGAGGGCGGCTCACCCGCGGGCATCGCGGTCATCATCCTCGGCCCGGCGAGCGCGGCGACGGTGACGAAGGACGACGGGTCGTTCACCGCGACCGGTCTCCCCGACGGCGCCTACGTGGTGCGCGCGACCCTGCGAGGCGCTGAAGAAGAAGAAATCTCGGCGGCCTCGACCATCGCGCAGGGCAAGGGCAGCGAGGTGATGCTGAACTTCAAGCTCGCGACCTCCAAAATCACCGGCCGCGTGAGCTTCACCGACGGGAGCACCGCGCAGGGGCTCACCGTCAGCGCGTTCGGCCCGGTCAGCGCCGGAGCGAAGACCGAAGCAAACGGCTCCTTCACCTTCGAGGGCCTGAAGAGCGGCGCGTATCTGGTGAGCGTCGAAGCGCCCGACACGCGCGAAGGCCGCGTCGCCATCGGCGTGTTCGCCAGCGGCACCGTCGACGCGGGAGAGCTGAAGCTCACGCCCATCGGCAGCATCGGCGGCATCGTCAGCTACAACTCGATGCCCGCGCCCGGCGTGACGGTGAGCATTCCCGGCACCAACCTCGCTTCCATCACCGACGCGATGGGTCACTTCTCGCTCGTGGGAATTCCCGCGGGGCCGCAGATCGTGCAGGCACGCATCGGCGCCAACCCGTTCTTCCGCTCGGCGTCGGTGATGCAGACCATCGCGCGCGGCGCGAACCCCGACTTGATGATCACCATCACCGACGAGATGCCGGCGACCGGCACCGTCGCGGGAGTCGTCACCTTCCACGGCCCGCGCACTCCGCGTGACATCACCGTCACCGCGCCCGGCAGCGGCGTGATGGCGAACCCGGCGGCCAACGGCACGTTCCAGCTGCAGCTGCCCGAGGGTGTGTGGGACATCGTGGCGAGTGCTCCGGCGCACCCGCCGTTGACGCTGGGTCGCGTGGCCATCACGCCGGGCCGGGTCATCACGTTGCCGGGCCGCGAGCTTTCGTGGTGGCGCCCGTTGTGGACCTCGTCGAACCCCATCAGCGCGGCGGGGCCGTTGTTCACCACGCCGGCCGACTGCACGCACAACTGGAGCCTGACCTCCATCGTCGACACCAGCGGCCAACGCCTGGCGCTGACCAACGCGCTCACCTTCGAGTTCCGCCTCGTGGCGGTCGGCACCACGACGCTGCAGCGCATCTCGCGCACCGGCAAGTACGCCTCGTGGACGGTGAGCAGCTCGGTGTTCGTCTACGAGATCGCCAACGGCAACCTGCAGGTGTTCCAGTCACCGACCAACGCCGCCGTCAACGACGTGCAGTTCTCGGCTGACGAGTCGGTCATCTTCATTCACCGCGCCGGGCCGACGCTCACCCGCATCGCGTTCTCGGCGCCCAACATGCCGCGCGTGTTCCCGCAGATGGGCAACGCCACGGCCATCACCATGCAGACGCCCGATCGCTGGTTCGTGCAGGAAGGGCCCGACATTCGCCTCGTGGTTCCCGCCAACGACGTCGGGGCGGTCTTCACGGCGGTGTCGTCGTTCAGCGTGAACACTGCCGCGTGGGCGCTCACGAACTGCACCGCCACCTGCCAGCTGAGGGTGCTTGCTCCGACCTCGACCACCGCCGCGCAAGACATGTCGGTCATGCCGACGCCGGGCACCGTGTTCCCGTTCGGTGGTCGAGCCGACTACCCGTGCTTCACCCAGGGCGCTTCGGCGTACTGCGTGCGCGCGATGGACGGTACGCACACGCCGCTCGTCGCCATCCCCAACCTGTTCCGGCTCAACGAGGCAGGAGATCGCGTGGTGTGGACCTTCGCCGGCGGGCCCGGCACCGCGGTGCGTGAGGAACCCTTCCCGCCGCAGATGGCCACGGCCAACCTCGCGGCGAGCGCCAACGTGTGGACGGTGGGCTGGCTCTCTCCGATTCGCGCGTACGCGTACGAGACCAGCGGCGCGACGCGCTCGCTCCACCTCATTCGCAACGGCACGGACAGCCCCGACCTCGACGTGGGCACGCAAGGTGTCCTCAACCGCGCGCCGATGCTGGTCGTGCCTCAGGCCTCGACTTCGAAGTGGCGCGCGGTGCTCGGCAACGGCGCGATGCGAAACATCGACATCGCCACGTCGATTGCTCCGATCGCGGGCGCGGCGCGACCGTTGACCGGAGGTACGAATTCGCTCACGGCCTACGGCTCGGTCTCGTTCGACCTCGGCCAATCATGGGTCGTCGACGAGCAGGCCATGATGATGCGCACGGTGCTCGGAGGCGTCAGCGCCGGGCTCGGCTTCCGCAGTGGGGCGACTGAGGTCGCCGGCTGGGCGCGCGGAGGGCCGTCGCAGCAGGCCTATCTCGTCTTCAACAACCTCACGTACCTCGAGGGTGGCGAAGACGTCCTTCCCTCGGGGACCATCGGGCCGCTTGGCACGGGCAACTTCGTCGCGGCGTTGGCCGTCGCCGGAGACCAGCGCACCTTGCTCGTCGGTTCGTTCGGGCCCTGATCGAACGCGGGTGGTAAGCACGTCGCCATGTCTTCGGACCTGGTGACGTTGCTCTCCGAGTTGGTGGCGGTGGACTCGACGTCGACCCGGCCCAACGCGCCGGTGCTCGACGTGCTCGAGCGCCGTCTCGCCGCCGCCGGTTTTCGTTGCGAGCGCCAGAAGTACGTCGACGACGCGGGCACCGAAAAGCAGAACCTCATCGCGCGTTCCGGTGACGGGCTGCCGGAGTTGTCGCTGGTCGGTCACTCCGACTGCGTGCCGTTCGACGCGAAGTGGACCGAGGCGCTCAAGCTCACCGAGCGCGACGGGAAGCTCTACGGCCGTGGCGCGTGCGACACCAAGTCGTTCATCGCGTGCTCCGTGATTTCTGCCGAGCGCACGCGCGGCAAGTTGAAGAAGCCCTTTCAGCTGCTCTTCACCGCCGACGAAGAGCTGGGCTGCGTGGGCGCGAAGAAGCTGCTCGACGCGGGTCTCGGCAAGACGAAGCGCGCCATCATCGGTGAGCCCACCTCGCTGCGGCCGATTCGCGCCAACAAGGGCTACTGCCTCGCGGAGATCGAAGTCGAGGGCAAGGAAGGCCACTCCGCGTACCCGGACACCGGAGCCTCGGCCATCTTCCGCGCCGCGCGGCTGCTGACGAAGTTGGAGGCGTACGCGAAGGGCCCGCTGCGCGCCGAGACGCACCCTGATTTTCAGCCCGGCTTCGGCACGCTCAACGTCGGCATGGCGAGCGGCGGCAAGGCGAAGAACGTGATTCCCGGTCAGATGCGGCTCACGCTCGAGTGGCGGCCGCTCCCCGGGCAGTCGACGCAGATGGTGCTCGAGAAGGTGCAGTCGCTCATCGCCGAGTGTGTCGCCGAAGAGCCCGCGTTCAAGGCGAGCATCAAGCCGCTGCGCATGGACCGCGGCTACGACACCAACGTCGACGCTGACGTGGTGCAGTTCCTCGCGAAGCAATCGGGCAAGGCACCCGACACCGTTTCGTTCGGCACCGAAGGCCCGCAGCTCGCGGCGCTCGGCGCGGTGCCCGTGGTGTTCGGCGCGGGCGACATCACCGTCGCGCACCAGACCGGCGAATACGTGCCGGTGGCCGAGCTGCACCGCGCGCAGGAAATTCTCGAAGCCGCGGTGATGCATTTCTGTGGATGAGTATGCTCGGCGCTCGCTTGCTTCCCTCTCGCTCTCAGGTCGCGCTGCTCGCGCTCGTGGCGTTGGCCGGCTGCCCCATGCCCGAGCCGGTCATCGACTCGGGTGTGATGGAAGAAGTCGACGCGGGCATCGTCATTCCGCCCACGCCGTGTGACTCGCCCGAAGACTGTCGCGACCAGCAGCAGGTCTGTCGCCTCGGCTTCTGCGCTGACGACGTGCCGTGCAGTGACGATCTCGAGTGCGGCCTCGGCGAGCGCTGCGTCGGCCACCAGTGCCGCTTCCGCGGCTGCGTGACGTCGGCCGACTGCTCCACCGGGTACTGTGACAGTGCGACCTTCTCGTGCGCCGAGTGCGCGACGAGCACCAACTGCCCCTCGGAGCGGCCGGTCTGCGACACCGCGCTGCGCCAGTGCGTGCAGTGCGGCCGCGACGCCGACTGCCAGCCTCCTGGACCGTCGCACTGCTCGACGGGCGGGCGCTGCGTGGCGTGTCTCGAAGACGCGCACTGCCCCAACGGGCTCATCTGCAGCTTGGGAAATCTGTGCGTCGGCGCGCCGATGAACTCGCCGTGCCCCGAGGGCATCTCATGCGGAGCGGGCCTGGTGTGCGTCACGCTCAACGGCAGCAACGTCTGTCTGCAGGCGTGCTCGCTCTACACGCCGATGTGCGCCACCGGCGATATCTGCTTCCAGCTCACGTACACCTCGTCGAGCTCGCACGTGTTCGAAGCCGACGGGCCCATCGGCGTGTGCTTCTCGCCGCAAGCGGGTCTGCGCGGCCCGCGTGAGCCGTGCACGCGCACTCCGACCGGCTCGAACTGTCAGCCCAATCTGCAGTGCATGCCGGAGACCGCGAACCTCTCGCTCTGCCGCCCGTACTGCGACCCGTTCACGTCCGGCATGTGCCAGGCCGGCGAGAAGTGCACTTCGTTCGTCGGCGACTTCGCGGGGCGCGAGTTCGGCGTCTGCATGCCCGACACCGGCTTCGGCGCGAAGTGCACGGGAGATCGCAGCTGCCGCAACGGCCTCTCGTGTCAGCCGTGGGAAGACCCGTCGGACATCGACGAGGTCGGTCAGATCTGCCAGTTCAACGTCGGCGATGGCGGCATCGGTGCTCCGTGCGGACCGGTGACGCTGAGCGACGGCGGCGTCATTCCCGCCAACCGAGCGTGCAAGAGCGGCATCTGCTCCACCGAGCCGCTGTTCAACTCGCCCATCACCTCTCCGTATTTCTGCTTCGGGGCGTGCGCGACCGACGCTGACTGCGGCGACGCGGGCGTCTGCGATTCCGATTTCCTGCTGGCGACGGCGAGCGGGACGCAGGGCTACGTGCGCGGGTGCCGGCCGACCTGCAACGACGAGAGCGAGTGCGGTGTGTACGACGCTGGTGTGACCTGCCGCGTGCGCGTGTTCGGCTCTTCGACCGCTCCCGCCTTCACGCAGACCTGCACGCCGTCGGGCGGCACGCTCCGCACGGGAGAGGTCTGCAGCGTCAGCGGGCAGTGCCGCAGCCAGTACTGCCAGCTCGACGACTCGCGCGGCGTGCGGCGCACCGGCGTGTGCGCGGCGCCGTGTCGTGACTCCACCACGTGCGCCGTCGACGGCGGCACGTACCCGCAGAGCTGCCAGCCGACGTCAGTGCTGGTGAGCCGCGGAGCCGACGGCGTGGCCCTCACGCCCGACGATCGCGTGCTCACGCCGCGCATCTGCTCCGGTCAGGCATGCAGCGACGACACCGCCTGCGCTTCGGACGGCGGCGTGGTGTGCGCGCCTGAAGCCGACCCCGCGTCGCCGCTCACGCAGTTCGTGCTGCGCTGCCAGATGCCGAGCGTCGGTCTGCTGCGCGGTGGCGATGCGTGTGCCGTCGACAGCCAATGCCACTCGGGCGTGTGCGGTCAGCTCCAGGCGCCGAGCACCGGCACCGGCCGCGCGTGCTTCGAGGCGTGCACCGGAACCACGGCGTGCCCGGGAACCACGACGTGCCGCGTCGGAGGCATGCGCATCGGGCTCGCGGCAGCGACGGTCTCGCTCGACTCCTGCGCGCCTTGAGCTATCTCCTCGAACGTGCCGACGCGCAAGACGACGACCAAACGTTCGACCTCGCCTCGCTCCACGAAGGCGCCTGAGCCGAACCCGTTCGATGAGTTCTCCGCCGCGGGTGGCATGCCGAGCGTGCCCGCGTTGCCGGTCGGCGAGCTGGGGCGAAAGCAGAAGGGCGTGAAGGAATTGGCGTGGGGTGAGTTCGATCGCCACGTTCAGAACCTCGCGCGCGCCATCACCAAGACCTTCAAGCCCGAGATGGTCGTGGGCCTCGTGCACGGCGGCGTGTTCGTCGGCGGAGCGCTCGCCAGCGCGTTGAAGGCTGAGTTTCTTCCGTTGCGCGTCACGCAGCGCAGCCGCGACGGTGGCACCACGCGCGCGAGTGACGAACTCCCGGCCGAGGTCGCCGGTCGCAAGCTGCTCATCGTCGACGATGTCGCGTCGTCGGGTGACTCGCTGGTGTTCGCCGGCAAGCTCGCTCGCACGCAGGGCGCGAAGGCCATCAAGACCGCGGCGCTCATCGCGCGGCCCGGTCGCTTCGAGCCCGATTTCGTAGCGGTGACGTCGGACGAGTTCTTCGTCTTCCCCTGGGACTACCAGGACGTGGTCGAAGATCGTCGCTTCGACACCGGCGAGTTCCCGATTCCCGCGGCGGTCACGTCGCGCAAGTCACGCTGACTCGTGCTGGTCGGCACCGCCGGTCACGTCGATCACGGCAAGACGTCGCTGGTGAAGGCGCTCACCGGCGTCGACACCTCGCTCGATCGACTGCCCGAAGAAAAGAAGCGCGGCATCACGCTCGAGCTGGGCTTCGCGAACTGGAAGTTGCCGTCGGGTCGCGCGGTCGGCGTGGTCGACGTGCCGGGCCACGAGCGTTTCATCAAGGCCATGGCCGCCGGAGCGGGCGGCGTCGACGTCGCGCTGCTGGTGGTCGCCGCCGACGAAGGCGTGATGCCGCAGACGCGCGAGCACCTCGACATCTGCACGCTGCTCGGCGTGCGCGCGGGCGTGCTGGTGGTGACCAAGAGCGACCTGCTGCCGGAATTGGGTGACGGGTGGCTCGAGCTGCTCGAGACCGACTTGCGGAAGTTGACGGTGGGCACTCCGTTCGAGGACGCGCCGTTGTGTGCGGTGAGCGCGAAGAGCGGGGCGGGCCTCTCTGAGCTCTCGCGCGCGGTCGATGAGACGTGCGCGAAGTTGGAGAAGTCTCCGCCGACGGGGCGGGGCGTCGATGCGCCGGTGCTGCTGCCGATCGACCGCGCGTTCATCGTGAAAGGCTTCGGGTTGGTCGTCACCGGCACGCTGTGGTCGGGGCGCGTCGCGGTGGGTGACGAGCTGTCGCTGTTGCCCGACGAGAAGCCGTGTCGCGTGCGTGGCGTGCAGGTGCACGGGAAGGCGGTCGAGTTCGCGGTGGGCGGTACGCGCGTGGCGCTCAATCTGCCTGACCTCTCGCTCGACGATGTGTCGCGCGGGCATGCGCTGGTGCGTCGCGGAGAGTCGGGGCCGGTCACGTCGGCAGACGTGGCGCTGACCGTGTTGCCGGCGCAGACGCTTGGGAAGCGCGCGCGGTTGAGAGCGACTGTCGGAACCGCGCACGTCGATGCCGTCATTCATCCCCTTTCTGCTTCGACCCTCACCCCGACCCTCTCCCTCGAGGGAGAGGGGGTTTTGGCTCGGGTGGGGTTTGCTTCTCCCATCGCCGCTCTGCCGGGGCAGCGGTTCATCTTGCGGAACGGCTCGGCGACCGTCGCGGGCGGCACCATTCTCCTCGTGAATCCCCCGCGGCGTCGCCGCGAGGCTGGCGAGAAGCTCGCTGCATTTCAGGCCGCGCCGCTCGAAGAACGGCTCCGACTGTTGCTCGTCGACGCGGGCTACGCAGGTCTCGAAGAGCGCGCGCTCGTCGCCCGCTCACAATCGAGCGCGAAGGACGTCACCCGTGCACTCGAGAAGCAGAGTTCGAAGGGCGGGGTGGTGCTGCTCGAAAAGGAAGCGCGCCGTTTCGTGGCTGGCGAGGTGCTCACCGCGCTCACTTCGCGCGTGCTCATTCGACTCGACGCGCTCCACACGGCCGACCCGTCGCGCGTCGGCGTTCCACGCGAAGAACTCCGTCAGCGCCTCGGCGACCCGAACGAGAAGGTGCTCGCCCGCGCGCTCGAGCCGCTGCTCGCCGGGAAGAAAATCGAGCTCGCTGGAGATCTGCTCCGACTCCCGGGCCGCGGCAGTGCGTTCACGCAGCAAGTCGGAGCGCGACAGAAGCAGCTGCGCGAGACGCTCGAGGCGCGGGCGCTGCAGCCGCCCACGCTCTACGAACTCGCGTCGACGCTGAAGGTTCCGGAAGCAGACGTCATCGCCACGGGCCAGGCGCTGGTCGCGGCCGGCCACGCCATTCGCGCAGGCGAGTTGTTCTTCGCGCGCTCGGCGATCGACGCGCTGCAGACCCGGTTGCTCGAGTGGTTCGCGACCCACGAGCGCCTCTCGACGCAGGACTTCAAGGAACTCACGGGCCTCTCGCGAAAGTTCCTGATTCCGCTCGCTGAGTACTTCGACCGCGAGAAGCTGACCTTGCGCGTGGGCGACGAGCGGACGCTCCGGAAGCGCTCAAACGTGTTAGTTCAAGAGCGATGATCGTGCCTCAGCCGCAGCGCAAGGGCCGCATCCTCGTCGTGGACGACCAGCGCAACATGCGCGCGACCACCGCGCTCCTGCTGCGCTCCGAGGGGTACACGGTCGACGAAGCGGGCAGCGGTGAAGAAGCGCTCGCGTGGCTGCAGGACCATCAGGTCGATCTCCTCCTCACCGACCTGAAGATGGAGCCGATGGACGGGCTGACGCTGCTCAAGCGTGCGCTCGAGGTCTCGCCGCGGCTGTCGGTCATCGTGATGACCGCGTACGGCAGCATCGACACCGCCGTCGAAGCGATGCGCCGCGGTGCCTACGACTACATCACCAAGCCGTTCAAGGACGGCGAGCTCATTCACCGCATCGACAAAGGCCTCGAGCACGCGGGCCTCGTGTCGGCGGTCGAGGTCTTCGCCGGCGAGTTCAAGGAACGTCACGGCCTGAGCGCGCTGGTCGGCAAGAGCCAGGCGATGCGCGACTTGACCACCCGCATCAGCCGCGTCGCGACGAGCGAAGCCACGGTGCTGGTGCAGGGTGAATCAGGCACCGGCAAGGAACTCGTGGCCCGCGCCATTCACACGCTCTCGCAGCGCGCGCGCGGTCCGTTCATTCCCGTGAACTGCGCCGCCATCACCGAGACGCTGCTCGAGTCGGAGCTCTTCGGTCACGCGCGCGGTGCCTTCACCGGCGCCGTGAAAGCGCGCCGCGGCCTCTTCGAAGAGGCGCACGGCGGCACCATCTTCATCGACGAGGTCACCGAGACCGCGCCGGCGTTCCAGACCAAGTTGCTGCGCGTGCTGCAGGAAGGCGAGCTGCGGCGCGTCGGCGAGAACCAGAGCATCAAGGTCGACGTGCGCACCGTGGCGGCCACCAACCGCGAGGTCGAGACCGAGGTCGCCGAGAAGCGCTTCCGGCAGGACCTGTACTACCGGCTCGCGGTGGTGACGCTGGTGGTGCCTCCGCTGCGGGAGCGGTTGGAAGACGTGCCCGCGCTGGCGCAGCACTTCCTCGACCGCGCGAACGCGCGCAGCCGTCGGCCGCACCGCATCTCCGAGGCGGCCATCACGCACCTCAAGGGCTACGCGTTTCCCGGCAACGTCCGCGAGCTCGAGAACCTCGTCGAGCAGGCTGCGGCGCTGGCCGAGAACGAAGAGCTGCTCCCCCACGACTTCCCGCTGAAGCGACGTGACTCGCCGCTGCCGACGCCTGCTCCGGGCGCGACGGTGCAGCCGCTGGCTGATGCGGTGACCGATGCCGAGCGGCGGGCCATCAACGCGGCGCTCGAGAAGTCGCCCAACGACCTGGCGCTGGTGGCTGATTTGCTCGGCGTGTCGGCGACCACGCTGTGGCGGAAGATGAAGCGGCTGGGGCTCAAGACGACGGGCGAAGAGCCGGTCGCCTCCTGAGTCGGCACGTCACGCCTCTCCCCTGCCCCTCTCCGCTGGCGGAGAGGGTGGAGGTGGCTCCGCAGTCGGCAGAGAGCCCGCAAAAGAAGGCGGCTCGACGCGAAGTGCGACGAGCCGCGGGTCTTCTTCAACTGCTGCCGGTCAGGCGCCGAAGTGGTGGGGGGGAACCCCTTCGACCGTTCGCTTCCGGCGCTGCGAGAGGTAGCGAACGGCGTGCCACCGCAATCGAGAAATCTTTTCAGCGACTTACGACCGACCGAAGCGGGCCCATTTCATTTCTGAAAGAGCACCGGTTTTCAGTTTTGAAATCGCTCCGCTGCGAATTGATCAAGCCGCAGCGGATCAGGTCACATGCGCTCGCTCGCCTCCGACTGGTCTGCGACCAGTCGAGTTCGCGACCTTCGGTCTCGACCGGCTCACTCGCTAGTTGCCGAACACCATGCCCGCGCGGCTGAACCACTCGGTGACCGGACCCGGGATGATGCCGAAGCCGACGACGCCGATGGCGGAAGCGACGAGCGCGAGCTCGGTCGTCCAGTGACGAACGGGCAACGTGGCATCGGCCGGAGCGGGCCGCATGAACATGTACACGACCACGCGCAGGTAGAAGTACACGCCGGCGACGCTGGACAGGATGCCGACCACCGCGAGCCCCAGGAGGCCCGCGTCGACCGCCGCCGAGAAGAGGAACAGCTTGCCCAAGAAGCCGACCGTCGGAGGCACTCCGCCGAGCGAGAGCATGAACATCGCCATGGCGATGGCCCAACCCGGCTTGCGCTGTGCGAGACCTGAGAAGCGCTCCAGGTCCCACGTGTTGCCGCGCGTCTCGTCTTCGCGACGCTCGAGCGCAGCGATGGTGCCGAACGCGCCGAGCGAGGTGACGGTGTACCCGAGGATGTAGAAGAGCAGGCCCTTGTAGACGGCGGCCGAGACGTCGACCGGAGTCACGGTCAGCGGAGTGGCGGTGAGCACGCCGACGCTCGCTCCGGCGTTGACCACCTTCGGAGCGAACAGCGCCGCGACGCCGAGCAGCATGTAGCCGGCGTGCGCGATCGACGAGTACGCCAGCATGCGCTTCACGTTGCGCTGGGGCAGGGCGAGCAAGTTGCCGCCGACCATGGTGAGCAGCGCGAGCACGCTGAACACCGTGAACGGCACCATCGGGTCGACGCCCTTCACGAGGAACAAGAAGGTGCGGGTCAGCGCGACGAACGCCGCGGCCTTCACGCCCGCGCTCATCAGCGCGGTCACCGGCGTGGGAGCACCCTCGTAGACGTCAGGCGTCCACATGTGGAACGGCACCGCCGCGACCTTGAAGGCGAACCCGGCGAGCACGAGGCCGATGCCGGCGTAGACGAGGCCCGGCTGCGAAGCGAACGCCGCGGGCAGCGCGTTGCCGACGTCGACGAGGCGGGTGGCGCCGGTCGCTCCGTACAGCAGGGCCGCGCCGTACAGCAGCAGGGCCGCCGCGAACGCACCGAGGATGAAGTACTTGAAGCCGGCTTCCGACGGACGCGGGCCACGACGCAGGAACGCGGTGAGCGCGTAGGTCGCGATGCTCATCACCTCGAGGTTGATGAACAGGGTGATGAACTCAGCCGACATCGCCAGGAGCGCCATGCCGGCCGCTCCGAAGAGCAACAGCGCGTAGAACTCGCCGCGCTCGGCGTTGCGGTGCTTCAAGAAGCCCGACGAGAGGAACGCCGCGAGGAACGTGCCGAGGCACACCAGCACCGTGGTCCACGAGGAGAAGGGGTCGAGCACCGCGTAGCCCTGCAGCACCGCGCGCGCGGGCTCGAAGGCGTTGCTCATCGCGATGGCGCCGGCGATGGCCGCCGACAGCGCCGCCAGCACCGCCTGGTACGTGCGGTTGGCCGAGGTGAGGAACACCTCGGAGAGCATGAGCACGATGGCTCCGCCCATGAGCACACCCACCGGCATCACCGGCAGGAAGTCGTTCGTCGTGAAGTGCGGAATGTTCACAAGGTCACCGTCACGGGTTCGCAGGCTGCAGCTGCGGCTGCACCGGCATGATGGGGAGAACGCGCGTTGGCTGTTTCACCAGCGGCTGTTGTTGGAAGGGCTGAATCTGCGCGGGCTGCACGGGCTGCCCCGGAGCGAGCTGCAGCACGGTGGGCGTGTCGGCCATCGCCACCGCCAGTCGCGGCAGCTGGCGCACCACGACGCGCACCTTCGAGTCGTCGCTCGTGCCTTCACCCGACGCGAACTTCGCGCGGGCCACGTAGCGCTCGGTGCTGGTGTTGAGCACGTCGAGGAACGGCTGCGGCTTCAAGCCCATCACCGCGATGAGCACGATGAAGGGAATCGCCGCGGCCAGCTCGCGACCGTTCAAGTCCTTCAGGCCCAGGTTTTCCTGGTGCGTGACCTGGCCGAAGAAGACCTTCTGCACCATCCACAGCATGTAGGCGGCGCCGAGAATGACGCAGGTCGCGGCGACGATGCCGAAGCCGATGGGCAGGTTCGACTTGAAGGTGCCCAGCAGCACGAGGAACTCGCCGACGAAGCCGTTGGTGCCCGGCACCGCGATGCTCGAGAAGGTGACGATCAAGAAGAACGCCGCGTACACCGGCATGATGCGCGCGATGCCGCCGTAGTCGCTCATCAGACGCGCGTGGCGGCGCTCGTAGAGGAAGCCGAAGAGGAGGAAGAGCGCTCCGGTCGACACGCCGTGGTTGAGCATCTGGTACGCGCTGCCGGTCGCGCCTTCGGCGGTGAACGCGAAGATGCCGAGCATGCAGTAGCCGAGGTGGCTGACCGACGAGTACGCGATGAGCTTTTTGATGTCGCGCTGCGCGAGGCACATCATCGCGCCGTAGACGATGCCGATGACCGCCAGCACCGCGAAGATCTTCTGGTGCTGCCGCGCGGCGACGGGGAAGAGCGGCACCGCGAAGCGCCAGAAGCCGTAGGTGCCGAGCTTCAGCATCACGCCGGCGAGCACCATCGAGCCGGCGACCGGCGCCTGCACGTGCGCGTCGGGCAGCCAGGTGTGCACGGGGAACATCGGCACCTTGATGGCGAACGCGATGGCGAAGGCCGCGAAGAGCCACGGGCCGTAGCGGAAGAGCGAGAGCGCGACCGGCGAGAGCGTCGAGCCGTCACCGCCCGGGTTGGTCTTCAGGTACGTCGCCAGCTCGCGCGAGGCGTTCATCAGGCCGTTGTAGAGCGTCGAGTAGTCGAAGCTCCGCATGCCCGAGGGCGCGGCGAGGAAGTAGACCGCGAAGAGCGCGAGCAGCATCAGCACGCTGCCGGCCATCGTGTAGAGGAAGAACTTGAGCGCTGCCTTCTGCCGCTCTTCCGAGCCCCACACGCCGATGAGGAGGTACATCGGAATGAGCACGGCCTCGAAGAACATGAAGAACAGCAGCGAGTCGATGGCGCAGAAGGCTCCGAAGGTCGCGGTCTGCAGCACCAGCAGCGCGATGTGGAATTCCTTGGTGCGTTCCTGAACGAAGGTCCACGAGCTCAACACCACCAGCGGGCCGAGCACGCCGGTGAGCAGCACCAGCGCGACCGCGATGCCGTCGACGCCCACGTGGTAGCTGATGCCCGCGTCGGTGAGCCACGCCATGCGGTACTCGAGCTGGTACTCGAGCGGCGAGGCGACCTCGAAGCGCGACCACGCCCACACCGTGGTGAGGAACGAGACGATCATGCCCGCCAGCGTGACGACGCGAATCTGGCCCTTCTCGTCCTTCGGCAGGAACGCGACGAGCGCCGCGACAGCCAGAGGAAAGAAGATGACGAGATTCAGAATGCGCGAGTCGTAAACGGAATTGAAGAAGCTGTTCACGGCAGCACCTTGAAGATGGCCCACATGAGACCGCCCGCCGCGGCGAGCGCCATGACGGCGGCGTACATCTGGGCGTCACCCGTCTGCAGGTAGCGCAGCACCGCTCCGGTGCGCGACGTCAGCCACGCGGTACCGTGCACGGCCACCGAGTCGATGAAGATGGCGTCGACCACCTTGTGGAGGATGCGCGAGAGGAACGTGATGGGCTTGATGACGAGGAACTCGTACACCTCGTCGACGAAGAACTTGTTGAACGAGAACTTCCGCAGCGGCTCGATGGACTTGAGCGAGCCACCACCCGGCAGGAAGCGACGGTAGATGAAGTACGCCGCGCCGCCCGACACGATGGCGATGAGCCACGCCTGAATCCACGGGCCGACCATCGACTCGTGTTCGGCGGGGAGCTCGAGCGCGCGACGCTCGGCGATGAGGTCGTAGGTGGTGCGGAACACCGGGTCGAGGAAGTTCTCCATCAACGTCTGCGTCACGGTCGTCGCGCCGCGCTGCAGGTGCATGATGGGCAGGCCGTGCACCAGCGCGATGACGGCGAGCGTGGCGAGCACCACCAGCGGGCCGGTCATCATCGAGCTCGACTCGTGCGCGTGCGCGGTCTTCGCTTCCTTGCTGCGCTCCCCTTCGAAGGTCAGGAAGTACGCGCGCATCATGTAGAACGCGGTGCACGCGGCGGTGAGCGTGCCCATCACCCACGCCACGGTCTGCAGCGAGTGGTAGCCGGCGATGTGCTGCGTGTGCGCCGCGTGGAGAATGGCGTCCTTCGAGAAGAAGCCGGACAGCGGCACGATGCCGGTGATGGCCAGCGTCGAGACGAGGAAGGTGGCCCAGGTGACGGGCATCTCCTTGCGCAGGCCGCCCAACTTGGTGACGTCTTCTTCGTCGGCGTTGCCGTGCATCACGCTGCCGGCGCCGAGGAAGAGGCAGGCCTTGAAGAACGCGTGGGTCACGACGTGGAGGAACGCGGCCCAGAACGCGCCGACGCCGATGCCAAGGAACATCAGGCCCAGCTGCGACACGGTGGAGTACGCGAGGATCTTCTTGATGCCCTTCTGCGTGAAGGCGATCAGCGCGGCGACCAGCGCGGTGCTGGCTCCGATGAGGGCGATGACGATCATCGCGCTCGGCGAGAGCACCACGAGGTAGCTCAAGCGGCAGAACAGGTAGATGCCCGAGGTGACCATCGTCGCGGCGTGAATGAGCGCCGAGACCGGAGTGGGGCCGGCCATGGCGTCAGGCAGCCAGACGTAGAGCGGAATCTGCGCCGACTTGCCGGCCGCTCCGAGGAGGAAGCACAGCAGGATGAGGGTGATCGCCACCTGGTACGTCGTGCCCTTGAGCGGGCCGGTGGTGATTTCCTGGTCGAGCACCGAGGGCAGCGCCTTCGCGGTTTCCTCGAGCACGGCGAACGAGAGCACGCCCTTCTCAGCCGAGCCCGCGTTCAAGCGAGCCGCGACGCTGGTGGCCTCGAGACCGGGGCGCGCCATCTTCGGGTTGGGCGCGGAGACGAGGCTCTCGATGACGAGCACCAGCATGAAGCTCGCGACGAGGAAGCCGAAGTCACCGATGCGGTTGGTGATGAACGCCTTGCGGCCGGCGAACGCCTTGACCGGGTCGTCGTACCAGAAGCCGATCAGCAGGTAGCTGCACATGCCGACGCCTTCCCAGCCCACGAACAGGAGCGGGAGCGAGTCGGCGAGCACCAGCGTGAGCATCGCGGCGACGAACAGGTTCAGGTACGCGAAGAAGCGCCAGTAGCCCTTGTCGTGGCTCATGTACTCGGTCGAGTACAGGTGGATGAGCAGGCCGACGCCGGTGATGACCAGCAGCATCGTGCCGCTCAGGTGGTCGGCCATCAGACCCAGGTTCACGCGGAAGGTGCCGGCGTGGAACCAGGTGCCGAAGTCGGCTCCCACGGCGTAGCCGACACCGCCGAACGGTGAAGGCGCGGTCGAGCGGTAGTCGTTGATGGTCCAGAAGACGAGGAGCGAGACGAGGAAGCTGCC
Source organism: Archangium sp. (assembly GCA_047600485.1). GTDB lineage: Bacteria > Myxococcota > Myxococcia > Myxococcales > Myxococcaceae > Archangium_A. The sequence goes on along the minus strand of JASGKS010000001.1, from coordinate 5,284,260 downwards.
CAACACCGCGCCGACGGCGACGAGGTGCGTGTTGGCGCGACCGATGACCTTGCCGAACACGCCGCTGATGAAGGCGCCGATGAGGGGCAGGGCGATGATGAGCCACAGCGCCTTGCCGGCCTGGCTCGGGTCGACCGGAGCGGTCATGAAGAATTGCTGGATCTGGTCCATGGGCGTTCTGGTTCCGGTCAGTGCTTCATCGACTGGATTTCCTCGATGTTCACCGTGCCACGCGCACGGAACACCGAGATGACGATGGCGAGGCCGACCGCGGCTTCAGCGGCCGCGACGGCGATGATGAAGAAGGCGCTCAGGTGACCCACGTCGTCACCGCGCCCGCGCGCGAAGGCGAGGAAGGTGAGGTTCGTCGCGTTGAGCATCAGCTCGATGCACATGAAGACGACGAGCGCGTTGCGGCGAATGAGCACGCCGAACATGCCGAGGCAGAACAGCGCCGCAGCGAGAATGAGGTAGTTCGCGGTCGGAACGGTCGAGATCATGGGACCCTTTAGATGCGCGGCTTGGCGACGACGACGGCGCCCAGAATCGCCACCAGCAGCAGCAGCGACACCGCTTCGAACGGGAACAGCCACTGCGTGTACATGACCTCGCCGAGGTGCTGAATCGAGCCGAAGCTCTGCACCTTGCCGGCGTCCTGAGTCCACGCGAGCTCGGTGGTCGGCAGCTTGCGGAACACGGCCGAGAGGGCGACGAAGAGGCCGACGACGGCCGCTCCGCCGAGAATGCGCGAGGGCGTGAAGCTCAGCACCGGGCCGCTGTCGCTCAACGACAGCAGCATGATGACGAACAGGAAGAGCACCATGATGGCGCCCGCGTAGACGAGCACCTGCAGCGCCGCGATGGTGTGCGCCCAGAGCAGCACGTAGATGCCGGCGAGGAAGAAGAACGTCGCGACCAGCGACATCGCCGAGGCGACCGGGTTGCGAGCGAAGATCACGCCCGCCGCCGCGAGCACCGTGGCGATCGAGAAGAACCAGAACAGCCCCAACTCCGCGCTCATGTTCACTGGAACTCTCCGAACACGCCCCACGGCTTGTCTCCGTGCGGGCAGCCCTTGCGGTGCACGTGCTCCTCGAATTCCTTGCGGAACTTCTGCACGAAGCTCTGCACCGGCAACGCACCGGCGTCTCCGAGCGCGCAGATGGTGTTGCCGAGGCCGATGGGCGGCCACGGAGCGATCGCCGCGGCCACGTTCATCAGCGTGTCGATGTCGGCCATCTCACCGCGGCCTTCTTCGATCTTGCGGAGGATGCGCGTCATCCACGGCTGGCCTTCGCGGCACGGCGTGCACTGACCGCACGACTCTTCGGCGTAGAACCGCGCGACGCGCCACAGGCAGCGCACCATGCACGCGGTGTCGTCCATCACCATCACGCCGCCCGAGCCAGCCATCGACTGCAGCGGCTTGAAGGCGTCGAACTCGAGCTTCACGTCGATCTCATCGGCGGTGAGCACCGGCGCCGACGACCCACCCGGGATGCACGCCTTGACGGTGCGACCCTCGGGGAGGCCCTGACCATATTCCTTGTCGTAGATGAGTTCGCGCAGCGAGGTGTCCATCGCCACTTCGTAGGTGCCGGGGCGGTTGACGGCGCCGCTCACCGTGACGAGGCGCGTGCCGCCCGACTTGCCCGTGCCGAGCTTCATGAACCAGTCGGCGCCCTTCTCGAAGATGCGCGGCAACGTGGCGATGGTCTCGACGTTGTTCACCACCGTGGGGCAGCCGAACAGACCGACGACCGCGGGGAACGGCGGCTTGAGGCGGGGCCAGCCCTTCTTGCCTTCGAGCGACTCGAGGAGCGCCGTCTCTTCGCCGCAGATGTACGCGCCTGCACCGCGCACCTGGTAGACGTTCAGCTCGTAGTCGGTGCCCATCAACTTCTTGCCGAAGATGCCGTCTTTGTAGGCATCGGCGATGGCCTGATCCATCACGGCCGACGGGTGTTTGAACTCGCCGCGCGCGTAGATGTAGCAAGTGTGCGCGCCGAGCGCGTAGCACGCGATCCCGATGCCCTCGAGCAGAGCGTGCGGGTCGTATTCCATGATGAAGCGGTCTTTCGCGGTGCCGGGTTCCGACTCGTCGGCGTTGATCGCGAGGTAGCGCGGCTTCTGGTTCTTCTCGAGCGAGGGCACGAACGACCACTTGAGGCCGGTGGGGAAGCCGGCGCCGCCACGACCGCGCAGACCCGACTTCTTCACCTCGTCGGTGATCTCCGAAGGCTTCAGCTTGAGCGCCTTCTTCAGCTGCTCGTAGCCGCCGTTCTTCTTGTAGCCCTCGAGCGTGTGGTTGGGGCCCTTCTGCCAGTCACGGGTGACGACCTTCTCCGCCAGGACGCTCATGACAACTTCTCCAGCAAGGCATCGACCTTCGCCTTGGTGAGGTTCTCGTGGTGGTCTTCGTTGATCTGCAGGCAGGGCGCGGTGCCGCACGAGGCGAGGCACTCGGTCTCACGCAGGAAATACTTCTCGCCGTTCTCGCCCGAGCGCGTGTGCAGCTTGTCCTCGAGGTACTTGAGCAGGCCTTCCGCGCCGCGCAGTGCGCAGGCGAGGTTGGTGCAGACGTCGATGACGTAGGTGCCGGGCTTCTTCACGTGGAACATCACGTAGAAGGTGGCGACCTCGTAACAGGCCTCGACGCCCGTCTCGAGGTGCTTGGCGACCAGCAACATGCCCTCGGGTGGCAACCAGGTCTTGATCGACTGGAGCAGACGCAATGCGGGCAACATCGCCGCGCTCTTGCGATCCGAAGGGTAGTGACTGAGGAGTTCCGCGATGCCCGCGTCGAACTTTTTCTGTTCGTCCGCGGTGAAGAGAGGCTCCGACATGGCGGCGCGGTTCGTAGCGGATCTCCGCGAATGGTCAACGAAATCCGGGCGCTTCTGCGCTGCGGAGTTTCCTCGACGTGACGGACGGTGGTTTGCTTGGCCGCGATGCTGACGGCGCTCGTCCTCTCGCTGCTCGCGGCCGACTGCGCCGAGTGCCACAAGGAACAGGCCGCGTCCTTCTACAAATCGCGTCACGCCACCGCGGGCGTCGAGCCGGTCTACACGGTGTCGTACGCCAACGCGCAGTCGCCCTGGTGCCAGGAATGCCACCGGCCGATCGGCAAGATGCCGGGGCTGATCTGCCTCTCGTGTCACCGCGTTCCCGGCGGGAAGGACAAGAAGGCCATTCGCGGGCCGCATGAGCCGAAGCTGGCTGCGGCGGCTGATCGGCACCCGATCACCGTGGAGCCCAACCTCGGCACGGTGGCGTGCGTCTTCTGTCACGAGTTCAAGGCGCCGTTCCTGATCAACGAGGAGCCGTGGGTGAAGCCGAGCTCGCTGCCGATGCAGCGCACGCCGAGCGAGATGAAGGAATGGAGCGCGACGGCGAAGTGCACGCAGTGCCACGACCCGCATCAGTCAAAGGGCGCTCACGACCTGCCGACCTTGCGCTCGGCGCTGCGGTTCGACGTGCGCGCGGTTCCGGGTGGCACCGACGTCGAGGTGCAGGCGGTCGGCACCGGCCATCGGTTTCCGACGGGCGACGTGTTTCGGCGTTTGACCATCGACGTGTGTGACGACGCGGCGTGCACGAAGAAGAAGGGACAGGCGCGTGTCGGCGTCGAGGTCGGGTATCGCCAGGGTGTGTGGGCTCCTGATTTCGCGACCACGCTCGCCGATGGTGAGAAGCGGGTGTTCCACCTGCCTCCGGCGAAGTTCTGGCGCTCGCAGTTCTTCTTCGGGAACGTCGACTTCGAGCCGCAGCTCACGGGGAAGGACGTGGCCGTCGACGTCGCGAGCGGAGCGGTCGCCGGTACCGAGTAGCTGATCAGCGCGCGCTCGGCGCGACGAGTACCAGGCGCTCGACCATGTCAGCGACGGGCAACAACCAGCGCAGCGCGGCGATCGAGCCGACGTCGGCGCACCAGATCGCCTTGTGCACCGCGGCCGCGTCTTCGAGTCAGAGCCCTGAATCGCGGAGCATTCCTCTCACGGCCTGCGCATCGAGCGCGTGCGCGTAGGAGCTCGCCGTTCGCAGATCGACTGCGTAGTCGGCGATGGCGTGGCCGCGCTTCTCGGTGAGCCCGCGACCGAACACGCCGAAGAGATCGTGCGTGCTGATCATCCACTGCGTGAGCGGCACCAGATCGTCGGGAAACCACTCGGGGCAATGCCGCGCGAAGAGCGCCGCGCTGATGTTCGCGTGCCGCTGCGGCCTCGGCCCCGCGAGCTTGCCGGTGTCGTGAAACAGCATCGCGACCCGCATCGCGCGGCGCAGTTCCGCGTCGTCACCCGCCACCGACGTGTCGAGCTGCATCACGCTCTGCGCGAGGTGCTGCTCGAGCGCCCAGCCTTGATGCATCGCGCTCTGCGCTCGAGTGCCTCGCTGCAGCGAATCGAAGAGCGAGAAGTCGAGCACGCTCTGCAGCCATGCATCGGCTCGCACCTCGTGGAGCCGTCGCGTCTGCCCGAGCATCCACCGCGCGAAGCTCGCGTCGTCGGCCTCGCGCGCGAGCGTGGCGAAGTCTCCTTCCGGTCGCGGCCCGCGCGGAGGCAACGGAGGCGCTTCGGCCGCGTGCGAATGCGTCTGGTGGAAGCGGAGAATTTCCTGCGCGATGACTTCTTCGTCGCGCTTGAGCGCGCGGCGCGAAAACGACGTGCGTCGCGTGCGCGGAGCTTCGGCGGCGACCTGCTGCTTCAGCTTCGTCCAGTCCTGCGGAGGGAAGGGCAGCGCGTTGACGCCCGGGTAGTCGCGAAGCACCGACGGCGCTCGATGCGATTTGCGCTCGAGGTGCGCGGTCTGCTGCTCGGGCGTCAGCCGCTCGAAGAGCCGCGAGTTGAGCTTGATGAGCCCATTGCGCAGCGCGGCCTCGGTTCCCTCGGGCAGCGAGAGCACCGGCGCGCCGCGTTCCCACCGCACGAGGCCGCAGCGATGCGCATACGTCGCGTACGCCTTCGCTTCCCGAACACTGGTGGTCTCGATTCCGAATTCGGCTCGGAGCCGCGTCGCGGGGCAGAGCACCGACCACTCGAACTGCGGAGCGACCCGCTGCAACTCGGCGAGCAACGGCGCGACCTCGCGCTCTTCATCGACCGCCACATCGACGTCGTGCGGACGCTGCGCCGGGCCGAACACGCCGTTCCAGAACGCGCGGTACACGTGGCCGCCGGCGACCCACGCGCGCGGAGAAACGCGCTCCAGAATTTCGAGCGGCTCGCGGTGCCAATCGAGCGACGCGAAGTCGAGCTGCAGCGCGCGACGCACGGAAAGTTCGACGGCTTCGCGCGACTGCGTGGTGTCGATGGAATGAATGGGAACTCCGGCGGCGCGCAGGGACTCTCGGCACGAGAACGCACGAGCGAGGTGAGCGAGCGCCCGGTGCGTCGCGGAGTCCTTCGTCGGCATCACTCCGTGTCTCGGCCCGCGCGCGAGCTGCCGCTCGACGGACGTCTTCACCGAGTCACCGGGAAGAAAGAGGTGCAGCACCTCGAAGCGCCAGCCGCGCAGCGCGCACGCTTCCAACATCGCCTTCGCCTCGACCACGCTGCGCGGAAATTTCTCGAGCGCGATCCACCGTGACGGCTGTTCGTCGATCGCCGCGAGGAACTGCGCGTCGACGCGATGCGGAGTGGAGGTGCTCAGCTCATGCGCCATGCGCTCGTCGCGCGAGACGTCGGCGGCTTGAGCGAAGCGCGCCATCGACATCCACTCCGCGTCGAGGGCGGGGCGCAGCCAGGCGAGGGTGGTCGACTTTCCTGCTCCGGGAATTCCGTCGAGCAGAATCAGACTTCGTGTCGGGTGGGCGGGAGGCACGTAGCGCGGCAGCACCAACCGCTCGCGCATCGCCTCCCAGGTCTTCAGTTCGCGAATGAGATCAGAGTCGCCGTACTGCTCCAGCAGCTCGAGTTCCCTCAATCCGGCCTCCTGTAGTGGGATGTAGCAGGAGGTAGGCTACGCTTCGTTCAGCGACGGCGGCAACGGGTCAGGGCGCTCGGAAGAACCCGACGAACTGGCGGTAGTGGAAGTGTGCGAACGCGATCGCGATGGAGCCGAGCACGTGCCAGATGGCGTGCCCCTGGAAGATGTGATCGTGCGGATCGCAGCGCGCTCCCGACGCGTCGGACGCGCTGAACGCGGCCGCGGTCCCGATGAAGAGCAGACAGCCGGCGAACGCGCGGTAGTTGATCTTCTCCTTCGACACACGCGAGGCGAGCACCTCGGTGATGAGCGTGAGGAGAATCATGATTCCGGCGATGCCCTGAATCGGAAGGTTCAACTTCGCGACCACGACGGTGAAAGCGGTGAGCGAGAAGATGGTGATGTAGAGCGTGCGGAAGAACGAGCTCGCCGCCACCTTGCCCATGCGCACGAAGTTGAGGAGCAGCACGAGCGCGAAGAAGAAGTACATGCCCCAGAAGTCGAACACCTGCGTCACGAAGGTCACGCTCGCGTGGTAGATGAGCGACGTGATGCCGACCCAGAACGCGACCGGCGCCCAGAAGCGCAGGATGCGGTCGGAGTCGCGGCGGGTGACGAGATAGAGACCGACGGCGACGATCAGGTACGCGACGTTGCTCCAGGTGTTCGCGGGCTCGGACACGACGCTGCACAGCGTCTCCTCGCACCACTTCACGTTCGGCAGGCCGCCCCACTCGCGCAGCGGCGTCCACACACACTCGGGGTTGCTGATGTTGGGGTAGTCCGCGAACGACTGGCTCATGGGCGCCGCTGAAAAGTACGGCGGCGCTCACGATGCAACGATGGCGGCGCTCCACATTTCCAGAGCGCTGTGAAGGTTCACTGCAGGTCGACCAGCACCAGCTGCACCGTCTGCGTGGCGATGGGGTCGGCGTTGCGCAGGTACACGCAGCGATTTCCCGCCCACAGCACCTGCTGCGCTCCGACGCGCGTCTCGAGCACCACGGTGTCTGCGTCTTCGAGGCGGCTCACGCGAAGCGGCGCGGTGGTGATGCTGTCTTCGTCTTCGTAGACGAGCCACGTGCCGCTCGGGTCGAACGAGGTGAGGCCGAGATCTCCGAGCGAGCCGTCGAGCATGTTGAACGCCGCGTCGCCCGCCGGGTTGAGGATCGCGAAGGTGCTGTCGAAGCCGTTGTTGCTGGAGTTCACCCACCACGCGCGGTTCGAGTTCGGCACGAGGCCCCACTGCTGCGTCGCGGTGCTGTCGAGCAACAGGCTGCTGGTGTTGGGCCAGTTGGTGCCCGCGTAGAGCGTGTAGATGTATTGAACGGCGTTGCGCGTGGTCCAGCTCGCGCCGCCGGTGCCCATGCGCCAGTCGAAGACGTTGCTGGCGACGGTGCGCTGCTGGCCGGTGACGAAGTCGACGCTCGAGAGAACGTTGGTGGTGCGGTTGAGAATGCCGGCCGAGCTCGCGTCGGGAGCGATCTGCAGCCCGGTCCACTGCACTCCGGTGGCGAGCGAGACGGGCGTGTTGACGATTCCGGGGCGAACGAAGCGGACCGTGCCGTTCGTCGCGTCGAACACCACCGCGCCCCACGGGTAGCTGATGGCCTGCGTGGTGGTCGCTGCGCCCATCGAGATCGGAGCGCCGGTCGCGGGGAACCACGAGGTCGTCGTGCCGTCGAGCGACGCGAGGAACGTCGAGTCGTCGGCGGAGAAGATGGGCTTCATGCGCGCCGAGACGGTGCCGAGCGTGCGCACGTTCCAGGTGGCGAGGTCGATGGCCTTCAGCGTGCCGAGCCCGAGCGTCACGCCGTCGGACAGGAGCGCGACTTGATCGATCCACACGTAGCTCGCTCCGGTCGGCGTGAGGCCGACGTGCACGGCGTTGGTGCCGTACGCGCTGCCGCCGTTGTTGCGCGCGATGACGCGGCGGCCGGTCGAGTCGCGTGCGCGATCGTAGGTGACGATGGTGGGCTGCGCGGGGTCGACGAAGAAGTTGTACGTGCCGCCGGTGCCGACGGTGGTGAACGTCGGAGCCTGGTTGGTCGCCGACAACGCCGCGCGGCGCAGCGTGCGCGTGGTGGTGTTCTCGATGAACCACACCGACATGCCGTCGGGCGTGAACTCGGCGAGCTGCGAGGTGCCTTCTTTGGCGACGGCCTGCGTGGTGAGCACGCGCGGCGTGAGCGGGAAGCCGCTGACCGGAGCGATGGTCACGGTGGTGCCGTCGATGCACATCAGGTGACGGCCCGTCGGCGACCAGCGGTACGAGCTCGCGTTGAGACAGGCCTGCTGCGGCGTCGCTCCGGGGAAGAAGTCGAGGTACATGACGGATTGGCTGTCGCGGTACGCGAGGCGCGTCTGATCAGGCGAGATGCTGAGCTGATCAGGCGTGGTGACGAAGCTCGGGACGAGCACTCGGCGCGTGGCGCTCATCGGCGGGAGTGAGACGCCGCCGCCACCGCCCGTCGTGCCTCCACCACCGCCGGTCGAGCCGCCGCCACCGCCCGTCGGCGTCTGCGTGGTGACGGTGACGGTGAGGGTGAAGCTGCCGACCGTGCCGCCGCTGCGCGCGTCGACCCAGAGGTACCAGGTGCCGGCCGGGAGCGCGGTGGTGGTGAGGGTTGCGGGCGCGTTGTTGCTGCCGCCCGCTCCGCAGGCTTCTTGCGGAGAGCCGCTGCACGAGGAGTGACCGAAGAGCGTGACGGCCGGTTCCCACGTGCCGGAGGTCGGCGTCACCGTCGCCGTGACCGATTGATTCGCGGTCAAGGTGAGCGAGTAGACGAGATCGGCGCCGGAGCTCGAGAGACAGGTGGTCGACTTGTTGTTCGCGTAGCCGACGAGCGTGCCGGTGGTCGTCGCCGTGCCGTTGTTCAGCGCGAGCGGGATGATGGTCGAGCAGGTGTCGCCCGCGGTCGTGCCGGAGCCGCCGCCAGTCGCAGAGCCGCCGCCCGTCGCAGAACCACCGCCCGTCGCAGAACCTCCGCCCATCGCAGAGCCGCCGCCCGTCGCTGAGCCACCGCCAGTCGCCGAGCCACCGCCAGTCGCTGAGCCGCCGCCAGTCGCTGAGCCGCCACCCGTCGCAGAACCACCGCCCGTCGCAGAGCCGCCGCCAGTCGTGGAGCCGCCACCAGTTGCAGAACCGCCGCCAGCTGCAGAGCCGCCGCCAGTTGCGGAGCCGCCGCCAGTCGCGTTGCCGCCACCAGTCGCGTTAGTCGCGTTGCCGCCACCAGTCGCGTTGCCGCCACCAGTCGTGCCGCCGCCCGTCGCGCTGCCTCCACCGGTTTCTGAACCGCCGCCGGTCGCGTTGCCTCCGCCTGTGTTTCCTCCGCCGGTCGGGTTGCCGCCACCAGTCGCGCTGCCGCCGCCCGTCGCGCTGCCTCCGCCCGTCGCGCTGCCTCCGCCCGTCGCGCTGCCTCCGCCCGTCGCGTTGCCGCCTCCGGTCGCGCCGCCTCCGATTGCACCGAAGCCGCCAGCGAACGGACCGAAGCCGCCATCTGCCTGGGAGGGCGCTTCACATCCGATGAGAAGTGCTGCGGTCAGGATCGCGATCAGGGCACGCATGCCTTCTGACGCCGGCACCGCGCGACCGTCGCATTTTCGTCAACCCTCACCCCGACCCTCTCCCTCGCGGGAGAGGGGGCACTCCGACTACTTGAGGGGGATCGACGGACCGAAGTTGCGATCGCGGTGCTTCAGCACCGGCCCCGTCGCGCTCGGCGCAACGACCACGGGCTCAGGCCGCCCAAATCGGTACTCGGTCTTGAAGTGCATCCCCATCACTCCGGTGACGCCGTTCACCTTCAACACCGCGTCCTCGGTCGGCACCTCGTCCCACGCGAGCTCGATGCGCTCGGTGACCACGTTCGCCTCGGTGTTCGGCATCACGCTGTACGACGTGCGGCCGTTCTTCACGGTCACCCCCGCCGGCAGCTGGAACTCGACGCCGAACGGCAGGTCCATCGCCAGCAGCCGTTCGATCTTCACCAGCAACACCGCTCCGTGCGCATCGCGCGACACTTCTTCGAGCGCGACCTTCAGCGGCACCTGCGTGCGCACCGTCGTCTCGCGCTGAAACTGCGGAGGCAACGGCTGCGGCGGAGGCACCCCCTGCTTCGCACACGACGAGACGACGACGAGCGCCAACAAAGAAAGATGAGTCTTCACAGGCACACTCCGTTCACGCAGTTCTGCCCGCCCGCGCATTGCTGGCACGACACACCGCCCGTTCCGCAAGCGGCCGTGGTGTTGCCCGCGACGCACGTCGTCCCGCTGGTGCACCCGTAACAGAAGCCGCTGCGGCAAATCGGGCTGGCCGTCGGGTACGGGTAATACGAGCCGTTGGCCGCCGACGTCGGTGAGCTGCAGGCCGCCAGAATCGTCGACGCCGGCATGCGGTTGCTCTGCGCCGGCTGGCCACCGCACGACAACGCGTCGAGCATGTCGGCGATGTGCAACGACGCCTGCCCGGTGTTCTGCACGTTGGTTTGCGTGCAGTTGTTGCCGACGCTCCACGTGCGACGCGTGTACCCGCGCGGCCACGGCGACTGATTCATGTGCTTGCTGGCGATGGCGTTGAAGATCTCCTCCATGCCGCTCTGCCGCGAGTTCGACATGTGCCAGAGGATCGCCGACACCGCGTTCTCGTCGATCTGCGCGAGCAAGTTGGTGCCACCCGGCCCGTTGATGGGCGAGGGCTGACTCGACAGCGGGAAGTACGTGCGGCTCGAGATGTCGAACCAGAAGAACGAGCCCTGCTGCTTGTCTTCGAGGAACGGCTCGTTGCGAACCGCCGCGGAGTGCCACGTGGCGTAACCCTCGCTCCACGCCTGACCGGGGAAGGTGGGGCACATCAAGATGTGCGTGCCGCCCTCGTTGGGAGACGTGCCGAAGCTCTGCATCTGCCAGTGCCCCATCTCGTGAGCGATCGTGTAGTCGCTCCAGTAGCCCTGATCCTGGTTGCCGCCCGGCATCCAGATGCCGCTCTCGAAGACGTTGTCCTGGCTGAAGCACGCGCCGCAGCTCCACTCGGTGCCGATGCCCATCCACAGACCGATGCTCAGGCCCTGCTGGCCCTGGTTGGTGGCGATGGCAATGCCCCAGATGGCCTGCGCCAGATCGTAGATGTTGAGCGCGCCGGAACCTTCCGCCGTGGTGATGGTCGTCGTACCGCCGTTCGCGACCGCGGCGATGGTCTTCGACCACGACCAGTAGCGCGCGTTCATGCCCTGCTGACCCGGAGAGAACGTGCCCGCACCGAGGCCCGGGTCCGCCACCGCGTAGCGAATGCCGAGGCCGTCACCGCCGTACGCGGCGAACACGATCGAGTCTGAACCGCCCGGCGCCGACGGCACCTTCAACGTGAAGTTTCCGTTCGCGTCGGTGGTGGTCGCGTCGATCCACGTCGTGCCGCGCTGTGAGACGACGAACACGTTGCGCGCCGGCACGGCGACCGGCACGTCCCAGTCCTGGAGATCGTTTCGCGGGTTGCGCGTCTGGTACATCAACCGGTGCGTGATGGTGTTGGTCGCGATGCCGCCATTCACGCAGTCGGCGCCGATGGGCGTCGGCAGGCAGACGCCGCCCGTGCCGCAGCCTTGCGCCGCGCCCCACGTGCCCTGCGCGCTGCAGGTCTGAATGGTGGTGCCGCTCGCGCAGCGCGTGTCGTCCTGACGGCAGGTGCCGGTCTGCACGCACGCCGCTCCCGAGCCGGTCGACATGCACGTGCTGCCGCCCGGACACTGATACTGCTGCACGGTCGGCGAGCCGGTGCCGGTGGGAATCGAGCAGTACTGCACCAGCGTCGACGTGAGGCACACGCCGTTGACGGGAACGCCGCCGCACGGGTCGGTGACTCCGCCTCCGCCGCCCGTCGCGCCGCCGCCACCACCGGTCGCTCCGCCGCCGCCGCCCGTCGTGCCGCCGCCACCACCGGTGGCACCTCCACCTCCGCCGGTGCCGCTCGTGGTGCAGGTGAAGGTGCTCGCGTTGCAGACCAGCCCAAAGCGCCCGCAGTCGGAGCAGGTGTTGCCACCGCGCCCGCAGAAGTTGAGCGTGCTGTTGAGCGGCGCGCTGAAGCACTGGCCGTTGGCGCAGCAGCCGTTGGGGCACGTCGTCGGGTTGCAGCTGGTGGCGGTCTCACAGGTGAACGACGTGGTGTTGCAACGCTGACCACGCGAGCCGCAGTCGTCGCACGCCGCTCCGTTGGAGCCGCAGAAGTTGGTGGTGCCGTTGAGCGGAGCCTCGAAGCACTGGCCGTTGGCGCAGCAGCCGTTGCAGTTGGTGCAGGTCGTTCCGCCGCCGCCGGTGCCGCCGCCCGTCACGCCGCCGCCTCCGGTTCCGCCGCCCGTCGCACCACCACCCGTGCCACCGCCGGTGCCGCCGCCACCGCCGCCGCCGGTTCCACCACCCGTGCCGCCGCCACCACCGCCGGTGTTGTTGTTGCGACATTCAGGGGTGCCGTTGGCCGTCGTGCACACGCCGCACACGTTGGTCTGCGTCCACTTGCCCCCGAGGCAGGTGACGAGTGCGGGGGGAATCGACTGGCAGGCCAGGCGCCCTTCAGCCCATGGCGGACACACGTTGCTGTTGGTGGCGAGCGTCAGATCACAGTCGAGCACCGTCGCGTCGGTGCAGCCGCGCGGGCCCTGACACGGGGCGATCGCCCATTTTCCTGACACACAGGCGTACACCTCGGTCGACGACTTGCAGACCACGTTGTCCATCGTGGTGCAGGGATCACCGACGCTTGGTTTCCCGCAACCAGCGCTGATCGCTGCAACGACGAGGACGGCTCCCAGGGAACGATTCATGTGCACCTCGAAGAGCGGGGTGTAGCACGTGCAACGCGTCAGTCTCGGGTGGCTTGTGTCCCCGGGGTTGCACCGGTGATCAAACTTTCCGCACGCACGAGTATCGAATAAACCAACGATCTCCGATGAGTGCCGAGCAGCCCCAGTCCACGGGATCCACCGGTGCTTCCGGGCCCGGCGTTCGGGTGCTCATCGTCGAGGACAACCCTCACATCATCGAGATGTACAGCTACGTGCTGAAGAAGCTCGCAGCGAACGAGTTCAAGGGCACGACGCCGCTCGAAGTGCACTTCGCCGCCGACGGTCACGCCGCGCTCGCGATGCTCACCGAGTCTCCGTTTCATCTCGTGATGACCGATCTCTACATGCCGGTGATGGACGGCTTTCAGCTGCTCGAAAAAATGCGCTCCACGCCGGCGATGCAGCAGATTCCGGTGGTCGCCATCTCCGCGGGCGGGCTCGACGCGCGCGACAAGGCGATGAAGCTGGGCGTGAACGTGTTCTTGAAGAAGCCGGTTCGCTTCGCCGAGGTGATGGATACGGTGAAGCAGTTGTTGCGCCTCAAGTAGTCGGTCGTCACAGCCTCGAAAGGGAACGCGTGTCAGAGACGACGCGGGACAAGGTGAGCGGAGACGCGCTCTTCATCTTGAAGAGCTTGAAGGACAACGTGCGTCAGGGCCGCTCCAACAAGCTCGCCGATGTGAAGGTGTCGCTCGAGAACTCGGTGTCGCTGGAGTTCGACAGCTACTTCTTCTTTCTGCGGAAATTTCACTACATCGCCATGGACCGCGAGGCCCAGCTCAAGTTGACCGAGCAGGGAGAGCGCGTCGTGGGCGGTGACGACGGAGAACGGTTCGGTGGAGAGATCGCCGACTTCTTCGCCGATCAAATCACCGAGGGTCTGCCGCAGCAGGGTGACGAGCCCATGCAGCAGCCGCCCCCGTTCAACCCGCCTCCGCTTCCCGCGACCGACATCATTCTGGAGCCCCAATCCGCCATGCCTCAGCCTCCCAGCCGTGGACGCAAGCCGCAGCAGGACGATTCCTTCCCGCAGGTGACGGCACCCGAAGTGCGGCCCGGTGGTGGTTACGGTTCGCCGCCGCCTCCTCCTCCCGCGCCGCTGCCGCTGACGGCCGCCGTCTCGTCTCCCTCGGGAATGATGGGCAACCCCGGCGGTGGCAAGGGCCAGGACCTCGACCTGCGCTACCAGAAGGCTGATCAGATTCGGCGCTGGCCCGCTGGGCACGGTGTTCAAGGGCAAGCACAACGCGCTCGGCCTCGACGTGTGCGTGAAGGAGCTGAAGGACATCTTCGGTTACTTCTCGTTCTTGCAGCGCGGTGAGGTCATCAAGCGCCTCAAGAAGGAACTCTGTGCGCAGGCGCAGGTGCGTCACCCGGGCATCGTGCAGGTGCTCGATCAGAACACCGACGTCGCGCGCCCCTACTACGTGATGGAGCTGTGTCGCGGCTCGCTGCGCGAGAAGCTCGACGCGGCCGGCGGCAACAAGGGCATCAACGTGCCGCTCGCGATTCGCTACTTCCTGCAGCTCGCGTACGGCCTGCGCGCGGCGCACCAGCAGGGCCTCACGCACCACAACATCAAGCCCGAGAACGTGCTGTTCGACATGTACGGCAACGCGAAGTTCTGTGACTTCGGCCTCTCGCGCGTGATCGAAGTCGATCAGAGCAAGGGCATGCCGCAGGTGTTCGTCGGCACCGGAGGCATGGGCTACATGAGCCCCGAGCTCATCGCGCGCAACAAGGACGCGGGCACGCCTTCCGACGTCTACGGCCTCGGCATTCTCCTCTACGAAATGCTCACCGGTCAGTTGCCGGGCCGCCGCTCGCCGCTGCCGTCCGAGCTCAACTCCGACGTGCCGGCCAAGCTCGACCCGATCTTCGACAAGATGACGCAGGACCGGAAGGACTCGCGCTACCCCGACTTCGACTCGGTGTTCGACGACTTCTACGCCGCGTTCCCGGACCGCACGTACCTGAGCAAGGGTGACGTGATTCTGTGGAGCGAAGTCACGGGCTGAGGTCAGGCATTCGATGAAGAGGCTGCTCCACGCGACGCACCCGGAACCGAAGTTCTGGGAAGTGTCGGTCGTGGGCAGCGAGGTGACGCTGCGCACCGGGCCGATGCACACGCCCGGCAGCACGCGCACCATTCCCGCGAAGAGCGACGAGGCTGCGCTGAAGATGGCGCAGCAGTTGATCGAGCAGCGCCTGCGCGACGGGTTTCGCGACGCGGCCGAAGTGGCGTCGACCGCGGCGGTGATGACCCTCGAGCAGGAACGTCAGCTGCTGTTGGACTCGCCCGATGCGTGGCTGGTGTTCGCCGATTCGTTGATGGAATCGACGGAGCGGCTTCGCGGAGAGCTCATCGGCTTGCAGGTGCGCGTGTCGAAGAAGGAACGCGGCTCGGTCGGCAAGACCAAGACGTTCGTGAAGGAACACTTCGACGCGTTGGTGGGGGCTCCGCTCGCGGCGTTTCACAAGCAGGTCACCATCGACTGGCGCTTTGGCTACGCGCGTTCGGTGCGCGTGTGGTCGGGCCCGCACAACGCGCCCATCGGTGACGTGCTCGAGGCGCTGTTGATGTCGCCTGCGTGCCGGTTTCTGCAGAAGCTCGAGTTCGGCTCGCCGGGCACCGAAGGGAAATACGACGCGATGTTGCGTGCGCTCGCGAAGCTGAACTGGCCCGCGCACCTCGACTCCTTGTTCCTCGGCAACTTCGACGTGGAAGCGGCGCGCGCGGCGGGCTCGGCGTGGCCGCGCATGGAATCGCTCGGAGCGTTGTTGCCAGTCGCTGATCGTCTGCGCTCGCTCGAGGTGCGCGCGGTGTTGAACACGCTCGGCAAGGGGCTCGCGTTTCCGAAGCTGGAGAAGCTGGTGCTGATGCCCGCGACGCTCGACGCGCGGTTGATGACCGACGTGCTGACGCTCGAGGCGCCACGGCTTCGCGAGTTTGGTCTGGGCTCGCCGGAACAGCCGCGCACCGGGTGGGACGGGTGGGGTCGTTTCGTGCGGCAACAGGTGGCGCTGTCCGCGCTCGAGTGCGTGTCGGTGCTCGGTCAGAACGACGGGCTGGGGTTGATCGCTGATCTGGTCGACGTGTTGCCCAAGCTGAAGCGCGTCGAGCTGAACGGAGCGGTGCGGGCGAGCGACTCTGCGCGCGTGATCACCCTGGCTCCGGCGCTGAAGAACGTGGTGGTGGCGCTCGAGGAACCGGCGTCGGTGGTGAAGGCGCTGCAGAACGCGGGCGTGACGGTCGACGAGACGGAGCCGGACCTGCGCGCTCCGAAGAGCAGCACGCGGCGGGTCGCTCCACCTCGCGCGCGTCAGCAGTACGAAGAAGATCGCTACGACGAGATCGGCGAGTAGCGCAGCCCGCACTCCCTCTCCTTGCGAAGCGGGGAGAGGGCCGGGGTGAGGGACTGATCAGGGCAATGCCGACGACTTCGGCAACGCGAGATTCTCATCACGACGAGATCGCCGAGTAGCGCAGCACGCCTTCGCCTTCCTTGCCCTTCACGACGGCGTGGAGCGTGCCGAGGACGACGAGCACTGCGTCTCCGCGCGTGAGTTGCTTCGCGCGCACGTTTCCGGTCACCACGTAGATCGAGCGCGTGCCGGTGCCGAGCTTGAGCGTGCCTTTGATGATCAAGTCGCCGTCGATGAGCAGGTATTCCGACGCGCCCTTGTCGCGTTCGCGTTTTGCGACGTCGAAGGAACGCAGCGTGAGCCCTCCGGCGATCACTTCGACCTGGCGGGTGTAGCCGCTGAACCACCGGCCTTTCGCGCGGCGGTCTGCTTGCGCGGCAGTGAGCGTCCCCTCACGTTTTGCTTTTGCGACCGGCACCGCATCGGGACGAACGACGAGATCGATCCACTCCGAAGTGAGCTTCGCGAACCGCCGGGCGTCGGCGCCTTTGCGCTCGACGATGACCTCGCGCTTGCGGCGCAGCTGCACTTTGTGGAGTCGCGAGATGCCGCGTGGGCGCCGCAACAGTTCGTCGATGCGCGTCAGTGCGGCGGAGACTTCGCGGTCAGGCATTCGCGCATCATGCACTGCTCAGAGGGCTGCTGGGCCCTCTCCCCGACCCTCTCCCTGCGGGCCCTGCGGGGGAGAGGGAGTTGCTGTGCTCATTTCAGCGTTCGAGGCGGAACGCGTAGGCGCCGCAGGTCGCGTCGGAGATCGTCACGTGCTTCTTCGCTGCGTCGAGCGACACGAGCGCCGCGTCGACGCGCGCGCCGTCACGGAACGCGGCGACGACTTCGCCTTCGGCCGGCAGCTCGCTCAGCGAGAACGTGCACGGCTTCACCTTCGTCTCGGTCAGTACCACGTCGAGCGCCGCGGAGAGTTCACTGCCTCCGCGCGTCTGCAGGTACGGCTCGGCGGCCAGGCCATCGGCGCGCTTGCGGCTGAAACCGCCGGCGGTCGCGATGGAACCGAAGACGGTCTGGGCGAGGGTGGTCGAGGTGTCCGCTCCGAAGCCGATGACCACGGTGCGGATGCCGCGCTGGCGCAGCGACTCGACCACGTCGACCGTCTTCTGATCATCGAGGCAGCCCTTCGAGCACAGCGCGCCGCTGCAGGTGGTCGTGGTGCACGCGCAAGCCATCAAATCGACCGCGCTCGGCGACGCGTGCGAGCACAACGCGTTGGGGTTCTGCTCGCTGCAGTTCGGCAGACCGTCGGTGATCAACACCACCCACTCGTCGCGGCCGTCCTGCGTGTTCTGCATCGAGGGCAACGCGCCGACGAACTCGAGTGACGCGCCGGTGGGCGTGCCACCAATGGGGATCATCGCCTGCACGCGCGCGTTCGCTGCGTCTGCAGTGGCCTGGAGCGCGGCGACGTCGGAGTCATCGGTCGCGGCCGCGGGGAGATCGACGCCGACCTCTGACGGCGGCCCGCACACCGGGTCGCTCGGGAAGATGGTCACGCCGACGCGCGCGAAGGCGGGCGACTGCGCGAAGAACGACGCGAGGCCGCTCTTGGCTTCAGTGAGCCGTGTGGGGCACGACGTGGGACAGAGATTGGCCGGAGACGTTCCGCACCCGGCGGGACACGAAGCGGCGCTCGCGTCGAGCGGCAGCAGCATCGAGCCCGAGCCGTCCAGCAGCACCATCACGTTGGGCTTGAGCACCGGAGCGCCTTGCACCAGTCGACCCTTCGACTGCGCAAGGTCAGACTTCGGACCACAGCCGAGGAACAGCACCGCCACCACGAGCAATCGGTTCATGCCCGTTGAGTGGAGCGAGCCCGCGAATTCCGTTTCAGACCAGCGCGCGCACTTCAGGGCGGTCGCGAACCGACGCGAGATCTTCGTCCTGATCGACGTTCTTCAGCTCGGGGCAGCCCAGCGTCTTCGCCTTCTGCAGCGCGGTCACGGCGTCGTCGGGCCGGCCGAGCCGACACAGGCAACACGCTTCGTTGTACGCGAAGCGACCGATGCCGGTGCGCATGCGTTCCGCGGTGCACAGCTCGAGCGAGTGCTTGAACGCACCGGCAGCGAACAATCGCGTCGACGCGAGGTCGGCCACCACGGTGTGACGCAGACCCAGCTGCACGACCTCGTCGAAGCGATCGCGCTGAATCAGTGCCGAGACGAGGAGCGGAAGATCGTTGTCGGCCACGGTGCCTGCTCCGGAGAGCAGCGTGAGCACGGTGTCGGTGTCGTTCTCGGCCGCAGCGAGCCGCGCGCGCAGCGAAATCGACGGCTGGAACGCGCCCATCTGCTTCACCGCGGTGCGCGCTCCATCGAAGTCGCGTTTGCGCAGGCAGGCCCACGCGAGCAGCTCGGCGTACTGCGCGCGCTTCGCCGGGTCGGTGGTGGTAGCGAGCTCTCTGCGCAGCTCGGGCTCGACGTCTTCGCCGGCGTGCAGGCGTTCCCACCAGCTCTGCTCTCGGTGTCGCGAGCCATCGCCACCGACCGGCTCCGACAGCTTCACGTTGAAGCGATTCCACCCGTGCCAGACGCCCATGCCGCCGAGGTACGCGAGCATGAAGTTGCGGGTGAAGAGCGCGGCGACGATGGCCAGCGCGCCGCCCAGCACGCTGAAGGAGCCGACGACGAAGTGACGCCGCTTGCCGGTCGCCCACGCGAGGCCGCTGTCGAGAAGGAGCCCGCCGTCCCACGGAAGAATCGGGAGCAGGTTGATGAAGGCCCAGCCGAGGTTGATCCATTCAGCGTCGTCGATCGCGCGCTGAGCGAAGGCCGACTTGTCGTGCCAGCCGAGGTCGAGCGCGAGCGCGATGAGCCCCAGCGCGATGCTCGCCGAAGGTCCGGCGAGCGTGATGAGAAACGTCTGGCGCACCGTGGGCTGCGAGCCCGGAGGCGCCATCGTCACGCCGCCCAGCAAATGGAGCGTGATCGATGGCGGGAAACCGAAGCGCTTCATCATCACCGCGTGACCGAGCTCGTGAATGAGCACGCCGAAGAAGACCAGCGCGGTCCACATCAGCGCGGCTTCGACCGAACGCGAGGTGAGCGAGCTCAGCGGAATGAGCAGGAACATCAGCTCGACCCGCACCGGGATGCCGAAGAGACGGAAGTGCGGCGCGGCGGCGCTCATTCAGCGGGTCGAATAGCCGATTCCGCCGGGCTGATCACCACGCTGCGTAGCCGATGGTGAGGAGCGCGCTGACCGACACGGCAGGTGTCTTCGGCTGCAGGCGATTCTTGAATCACCTGCGGCATGAGCGTCGGTGGGTTGTTCAGCGCGTAGGCGACGCCAGGAGCGAACTCGAGACCGATGGTGAACCCGCGCCGCGCGCGTTCGTTGGCCGGGCGCTCATTGGCGAGCCACTGCACGCGAAGGGGAATGTGGATCGCCGTGCCCGTGGCGTACTCGAACGAGATGCCGGAGATGAACGTCCACGAGATGCCGCCGCCGACGGTGAAATGGTCGCCGATGAACTCCGAGAACATCGCGCCGGCCTGCAGCACGCCCAGGCTCACCACCGTCACCAGCGAGCCGCGCAGGCTCACGGTGTGCGCATCGTCCACGGTGACGCCGGCTTCGACGTAGACGCCCGGGCCGGCACCGAACGCGGGCTGCGAGAGCCCGAAGCCTCCAGCGGCCGAAAGCTCGCCGTGAAAACGCGGGAGCTCGCGCTGCGCCTGGAGTTCTGGCGTCGCCACGTCGGCGGCGAGCAGCGAGAGGACGACGAGCGTTCCCATCATCGAGCCGCGTGCTACCACAGCGCGATGGCAGCCGACGCCGACGAGGGACGACTCGCGAAGGTGGCCGCGCGTTTCACCGCGTGGGCCGAGCGGTGGATTCCCGATGCGTACGTCTTCGCGCTGCTGGCCACCGGCATCGTCGTCGTCGCCGCGTTCTCGAAGCTGGTGAGCGGAGACAAGACCGCAGGCGCTGCTTCGCTCGAGGTCGTCAACGTGTGGGGCGCCGGGTTCTGGGAATTGATTCCCTTCACGCTGCAGATGGCGCTGGTGATCATCACCGGCTCGGTCGTGGCGACCACGCGGCCGGTGTACTGGTTGATCGTCAAGCTGGCGTCGGTGGTGTCGAGCCCGCGCGCGGCGGTGGCGTGGGTCGCGCTGCTGGCGATGATCAGCAGCTGGTTCAACTGGGGCTTCTCACTCATCTTCTCCGCGATGCTCGCGAAGGAAGTCGCGCGTCGGGTCACCACCGCCGACTACCGCGCGTTGTGCGCCGCTTCGTTCCTCGGGCTGGGCAGCGTCTGGGCGCAGGGCCTCTCGGGGAGCGCGGCGTTGCAGATGGCGACCGCGTCGTCGATGCAGCCGGCGATTCGCTCCATCGTCGAGGGCCCGAATCACCTCGTGCCGAACGGAGTGATTCCGCTCACCAGCACCATCTTCCTCTGGCAGTCGCTGGTGTGCGTGGCCATCGAGTTGGTGGTGGTGACCGCGCTCATGTATTTCGCCGCGCCGTCCGCGGTCCGCGCGAAGAACGCCGCCGCGCTGGGAATCGAGCTCGGCGCGTCTCCGCTCGATGCGGGCGCGCCGGCGTCACGCGGAACTCCGGGTGAGTGGCTCGAGCACCAGCCGTGGCTCTCGGTGCTCTTCGTCGCGCTCGCCGGCACGTATTTGATCAACACCTTCGTCAGCTCGAGCGATCCGTTGAACGCGCTGACCTTGAACACGCTCAACCTCGGCTTCCTCACGCTGGGTGTGGCGCTGCACGGAACTCCGGCGCGGCTGATGCGCGCGGTGAAGGACGCGACTCCGGGCGTGTGGGGCGTGCTGTTGCAGTTTCCGCTCTACGCAGGGCTCGCGGCGTTGATCGTGAAGACGCACCTGAACGAGACCATCGCGGGCTTCTTCGTTTCGCTGTCGACGAAGGAGAGCTACCCCGCGCTCGTCGCGCTGTATTCCGCGGTGCTCGGCGTCTTCGTGCCGAGCGGCGGGAGCAAATGGGTGATCGAAGCGCCGTACGTGATGCAGGCCGCGCATGACCTGAAGGTGCATCTCGGGTGGATGGTGGCGGTCTACGACCTCGGCGAAGCGCTCGCGAATCTGGTGCAACCGTTCTGGATGTTGCCGGTGCTCGGGCTGTTCGGCCTCAAGGCGCGCGACGTCATGGGCTACACGTTTCTCGTCTTCCTGGTGCTGACGCCGCTGGTGCTGGTGCTGGTCACGCTGCTGGCGATGACGCTGCCGTACCCGCTCTGAACTGCTTCACCACACGGCGTAGCCCACGGTGAGCTGCGCCATCACCGACGCGGTCGGAGTCGGCGAAGTGAAGGGCGTTCCCGGCGCGCGAATCGAGTAGCCGCGGCTGCCCGCGTACGCGATTCCCGGAGCGACCTCTGCGCCGATGACCAGCCCGCGCCGCTTCATCGCGCCGAAGAGGTACGTGATGCGCAGCGGCGCCTGCACCGAGAGGGCGCCCGGCATGTCGACCACGCCGAAGCCTGCGCCCCAGGTCGCTCCGATGCCGAGCGTGACGTGGTCGCCGATGCGATGCGCGTAGCTGACGCCGAACTGCATCGCGAAGAGCACGACCGCGGTGGCGAACGACGCGCGCAGGCTCACGACGCCCGCGCCGTCGAAGACCAGACCCGCCTCGAGGTGCACGCCGCCGCCCGCCCCAAGCGAGGGGATGGCCGACCACGCGCCCGCGCCGAGCAAAGACACCTCGCCGTGAAATCGAATCGGGCCGATGACCTCGGCTTTGATCTCCTCGGGCCTGTCGTCGCGCAGGTCTTCGTCAGGTGACGCTGCCAACAAGACGAGAATCAACGTCGCGACCATGCTTCTCCCAACCGGCCCAGCGCGGTCGACTCTAGCAGCCGAAAAGTTGCGACGACGGCGCTCCGCGCGACACTCGTGTTGCAGCCTGTTTCGCGGAGAAAATCACATGGCTTTCGACGTCGTGATGTTCGGCTCGTTGACCCTCCCGGAGACCAACGTCGAGGAGTGGCTCGCCACTCCGATCGAACCCGGAGAGTTCACCTGGCTCGAGGAGCTCGATGGCGTCGAGCCGCTCCACGAGACACCGGAGGCGTTGCTGGCCTCGCTCGAGCAACACCTCACCACCGCGCCGCACGAGCTCTTCTTCGTCACGCTGCAGGACGGGCGCCTCGACGTGAGCTGCTACGTCGGTGAAGACACCTACCGCGAGACCACGCAGGCGCTCGGCATGCTGTTCGGCTCGGCAGCGTCGTACGGCGGCGTCGGCGAGCTGCACTTCGTCGGCTACCAGGGCATCCGCTTCGGCGAACGCATCACGGTGCGCTCGGGCCGTTCGATGTTCACGCGCCTGATGAGCGAAGACCTCGCGCGTCTCGAGCAGCACAAGCTCTTCCGCGCGCTCGATGTGAAGATCCACGAGCGCTACGACGTGCTCGTCGGCCGCCCGCTGCAAGACGGGCTCGATCCGCGCCGCTCGCGCTGGGTGGTGAACCCGTTCACCGGTCGCAAGGTGCGCGTCGCCGATTCGCACGCGTGATTCGCGTGACCTGCGTGGTGTTGGCGCTGCTCACCGCGAGCTGCAAGTGCCTGGGTCCGCCCGAAGGCCACACCATCTACGGCAGCGATCTGCTCTCCAAAGACGGCAAGACGTACCTCACCGTCGCGAAGAGCGGCGTGTCCGCGGGCTGCGTGCTGGTGCTCGACGGCAAGAACTGGAGCTCGCTCGACGCGAAGACGCCGGTCGCTCCGGGGCCGCACACCGTGGGCTGCCGTGATGGCGAGTCGATGGAGCTCGAGGTGGTGCGCGGCCGCGAATACGTCGTCGACTACTGGGGCCCGTGAGCGCTTTCAGAAGCTGAACGAGAGCCCCAGGCTGATGACGTGCCGCAGGTAGAGGAACTTGTTCTGCGGGTAGATGCCCAGGTAGCCGGCGTACCGCAGATCGAGATCGAACCACTGCGTCAGCGGCCGCACGAGCTTGATGGTGAGTGACGACACGTTCTCGTCGTCTTCGACGATGGTGAGATCGGGGTTCAGGTACACGCCGTCCGGAAAGATCGACGGCTGCCACGTGAGCGAGCCGAGCAACGTCAGCTTCCACGGCAACACGAAGCCCGCGGTCGCGCTCAGGCGGTGACGCTTCACCGACTCGCCGAACGAGTTGCTGTCTTGATCGAAGTACGAATACGCGAACGTGAAGTGGAACGGGCCACGGTAGGTGTACGAGAGCCCCGCGCCGAACACCGAGTCCGAGCGCGTCTCGTCGGTCTCCCCGGGAATGCCTTCGGGGCCCGGCGCATCGAAGCGATGCCCGTTGTAGGTGCGCGCGTTGAACGAGCCGAACGCGGAGATCGAGTGGTGGCGATCGAACCGGTAGCGCGCGGTCAGCATGCCGTCGGGCCCGTAGAAGCTGTACGCGAAGCGTTTGTAGAAGAGGAAGCGGTGCGCCATCAGCTGCGCGCGCACGTCGACGTTCGCGGTGGGGAAGAAGTCGATGACCGCTCCGCCTTGAAGATCGGTGTAGTCGCGGTCGGCGCCGCGGCGATCTCTCGCGCGTCCGCTCACGCCGAGCGCGAACATGTCGAGGAACGTGACCGTGCTCTCGAGAAACGCCGACTGCACGATGGTGTCTTCGGTGTCGAGCCGCAGGAACTTGCGCGCCGCGACGTCGTAGCCGCCGACGATGCGCACGCGCTCGGCGAGCGTGAGCTGCCCGTCGAGCTGCAGCAGGCCGAAGAGGAAACCATCAGGCTGCGTGGCGACGCCCGATGACACGAACTCGCGCTTGGCGTTGGTGTCGACGCCGGGGCCCGCCCACAGCCGCACGCGCCCCTTGAAGTCGACGGCTTCGGCGGAGAGCGCGGTCAACAGCAAGGCGGTGAGCGCGACGCGACGCACGAGCGCGGCAACCTACACCAAACGCTTTTCGCTACGGTCGCGTTCATGATGCGTCTCGTCGCCGCCGCCATTTCGTTCGCCGTGCTCGCGGGCTGTACGCCGCAGATCAACTTCAACACCGAGCTCAAGGGGCAGACCACGGTGCAGGGCAGCCCGCTGGGGCCGGTGCTCAGCGTGTTCCCGCAGGTGGGGAACTTCTCGAACCTGAACTTCGACACCAACCAGGACTTCAAGAACAACAACGCCGATCGCTTTCACGTGAAGTCGATGAAGGCGACGGCCTTCACCATCAAGATCGTCTCGCCCAACAACCAGGACTTCTCGTTCCTCGATTCGCTCGAGTTCGCGGCGAGCGCCGAGGGCGTGGCGGAGAAGAAGGTGGCGGGCAAGACGAACATCGGGTCGCTCGGCCTCGCGGCGCCGAACCCGACGCTGACGTTGGACCTCGAAGATGTCGAGCTGGCGCCGTACGTGCGCGCCAACGCCTTCACCATCAGCGCGCGGGGAAACGGGCGGCAGCCGTCGGCCGACACCACGCTCGAAGCGAACGTGAAGCTGACGGTTGGCGTGGGGTTCTGAAGAGCGGCGGTTACTTCAGCTCAGCCGCGCGCTTCGCGAGCTCGTCGGCCTTCTTCTTCAGCTGCGCCGCGAGACCCTGCAGGCGCGCACGCTCGACCTCGAGGTCCTTCAGGTCGTCGTCACCGCCCGCGATGGGGCGCTGACCGTTGCCGACCTGCACGCGGGCATCGGAGCCGTTCGTCACGCGAATGTTCGACGAGTCGAGGCCGTTGCGGAACGAGGTGCCTTCCGGCTGCGCACCGCCCGAGCGGGTGTCGGCGAGCGCGGCGGGAGCGAACGGACCAGCGCCGGGCGGCGGAGCAGCTCCACCCGTGCCGACCGTGGTGTCGAACGTCGACTGCGCCGGCGCAGCGCCACCGAATTCCTGGTTGGGGTTCGGGTTGTTGGCGACGCCCGTGCTGTCCTTGGTCGGAGCGGTCGACGGCGTGGTCACCGTGCGCTGCACGCGCAGGCGGCGATCACCATCGTCGAACATCGACTCTTCACCCATGAAGCGCTGCACGCGCTTGTCGAGCTCTGCTTCGTCACGACGCTCGGCGATGCGGGCTTCGAGCGACTTCAGCTCGCGGCGCAGCTTCTCCTCGTTGTCGCGCAGCAGGTCGGCCTGCTCGAGCAGCTCTTCGGGATCGTCCGACGGCTTCACGTTGTCGAGCGCCGGCAAACGGGTCGCAGGCAACGTCTGGCGGAGCGCCTCACGCTCGGCGCGCAGCTTGCGCATCGAGTCGATCAGCTGCTTGCGAACGTCGCGGTTGGTCTGGCGGTCGAACTCGGTGCGCAGACGCGAGAGCTCAGACGAGAGCGCGTCGAGCAGACCCAGGTTCGCGGTCTCGAGCGCGGTCTCACGGGAGCCGACCTGCTGCGAGAGCTCGCTCAGCACGCCCGACAGTTCCTGACTGCGCTTCAACGCCGAGTCGAGCTCGCCACCCGGGAGCAGCTTGCCCTTCGACTCTTCCTTCAGCGTCTGAATGCGGGCGCTCAACGTCGACAGCTCATTGCGGCCTTCGAGCTGCTTGGCGCGCAGCGCGGTCACCTGCTCACGCAGCCCGCGGCTCTCGGCGCGCAGGGCGTCGAGCGGTCCGGCTCCCAGCGCGGGGAGCGCGAAGAGGCAGGCGATGAGGAGGGCGGCGCTCAGCTTCATGACGGGGCGGCAAAGAGCAACGACGGTGCCACTGAAGACCACGAGAATGGCTGTGATTCCAGTGCTTTGCGGGTATGTGAGAGGCGGTCGCTCACGTGGTTTTCCGCAGATCGACAGTTTTCCGATGGCCGACCGCCCGAAATGACTGAGACGCGAAAACGCCCGCCCTCGGCGATCTGGATTTACCGCAAGCCGGCCGGCGAGACGAGCAGTGCCGTCGTCGCACGGTTTCGCGAGGCGCACGCGGGCCCATGGCCGCTGAAGGCGTCGCACGGCGGCGTGCTCGACCCGTTCGCGCAGGGGCTGGTGCTGGTGCTGGTCGGCTCAGCGAATCGGTTGTTCGAGTTTCTGCACGACGCTCCGAAGCGGTACGTCGCGCGCGTCGAGTGGGGCCGCGAGACGGACACCGGAGACTTCGACGGCCGCACGGTGCGTGAAGGCGACGCGACGAAGCTCACCGAAGACCGCATCGAGGCCGCGTTGCCCGCGTTCCTCGGTTGGAAGAAGCAGGTGCCGCCGAACACGAGCAACAAGCGCGTCGACGGTGAGCGCGCGTACGAGAAGGCGCATCGCGGTGAGCACTTCGAGCTGCCCGCGCAGAACGTGTATCTGCATTCGGCGCAGTGGCTCGCGCACGCGCTGCCGCACTTCAGCTCGCTCGAGCTGACGGTGCGCGGCGGTTTCTACGTGCGGAGCCTGGCGACCGAGCTGGGGCGCGCGCTCGACGTGGGCGCGCATCTGGGGCACCTCGAGCGCACGCACCTCGGGCCGTGGACGCACGAAGAGAACCCGGTGCAGCTCACCGGTCGCGCGTTGTTGCCGTGGTTGCCGTCACTCGAGCTGAGCGACGCTGAGGTCGGCGAGCTGCGCAAGACGGAGCGCTTCGCTTCGAAACGTTCGCCGACCGCGCCCGAATGGAACGTGCCGCAGGGCTACCCGCAGCCGCCGGGTGTGCGGCTGTTTCATCAGCGCAAGCTGGTCGCGGTGGTGCGCGACGAGAAGGTCACGCTGCTTCCGGGAGGCTGTTGAAGGCCCCGTCCTTGATCTTCGCGAACGGCTTCTCGGGTCGCGCGAAGAAGTAGCCCTGCATGAGATCGACGCCGAGCGAGCGCAGGCAGTCTCGTTCCGCCGGCGTCTCGATGGCCTCGGCGACGACGTGCGCGTTGAGCTCGGCCGACAGCTCGAGCACCGCGTTGATGATCAGCTGATTGACGCCCGACGCGTCGATGCCGCGCACGAGCGAAGCGTCGAGCTTCACGAACTCCGGCTGCACCTTCGACAGCGTGGTGAGGCCCGAATAGCCGGCGCCGAGATCGTCGACCGCGATGCGGTAGCCGAGCGCGCGCAGGGCCCGCATGTGATCGACCAGCGAGGAGTGGTGCTCCAGCGACGCGCGCTCGGTGATCTCGAGCACCACACGCGACGCGTGCTGCGAGAGCGGAGCGGTGGGGTCGTAGAGCTCGGGGTCGTCGAGATCTTCGGGGTGCAGGTTCACGAAGAGATCGATGTCGGGCGCGAGGTTCGCGAGGTCAGCGGCGCACTGCGTGCGAATGCGACGACCCAATTCGAAGAGACGGCCGGTCTGCTCCGCGAGCTCGATCACGTCGGGCGGGCCCTTCACCTCGGTCGAGCTGGAACGCAGGAGCGCCTCGTACGCGAGCGCGCTGGCGCTCGAGACGCGAACGATGGGCTGGTACGCCATCCACAAGCCGTCGAGGGCGCGGTTGAGGCGGCAGTGCGCGGCGCCGAGATCGTCGGTCTTCGCGCGGCGCGTGACGGCGTCCTGCACCGCCTTCACGAACGAGTCGACCTCGAACGGCTTGGGAATGAACTTGTGCACGCCGAGATCGATCGCGGTGATCGCGGTCTCGATGGTGGGCATGCCGGTCATCAACACGAAGGGCACGCTGGCGTCGACTTCGCGCACGGCCTTCAGCAACGAGAGGCCGTTGATGGTCGGCATGCAGACGTCGGACACGATGGCGTCGTAGTGGCGCTGCTCGATGCGCTCCAACGCACGGCACGGGTCGTTGACCGACTCGACGCCGATGCCGGCGCGCTTGAGCACGCCGGTGCAGACGCGAAGAAAGAGATCATCGTCGTCCACCACGAGCACGGTGGCCTGCTGACGATCTGGCGGAACGGGGGTGGGCATGGGGGCTCCTGCCGCCCACCGAGAGCAACGGACATACCGCCCCGATCACGTTGGATTCAGGAGGCCAATTCGGGGTCGATCACGACTCGGCGAGTCATGCCGGGTAGGTGATCAGCTCGCCGGCGGAGCGTCGTCGCCGCCTTCGCCCTTCTGAATGAAGCCGTATTTCTCGAGCTTGTAATAGAGCGCGCTGGTCTTGATGCCGAGCAGGCGAGCGGTCTCGGTCTTCACCTTCTTCGCCTTCTCGTACGCGCGCTCGATCAGCTGCCGCTCGAGATCTTCGAGAATGTCGGGCAGCGGGCGATCACCGTGCGGCACCGGCAACGCGCCCTGGGTCTGCGCGGCGCGCGCTTCGGCCGACTGCAGGAACGCGGGAAGATCTTTTTCCTCGAGCTGCGTGCCTTCGGCGAACACCAGCGACTGCTCGATGGCGTTCTCCAATTCGCGCACGTTGCCCGGCCACGGGTAGCGGCACAGCGCGCTGATGGCGCCGGGCGAGAGCGACTTCACCTGCGAGTTGATGCGCGGCGAGTGTTTGGCGACGAAGTGCCGAGCGAGCTGGCCGATGTCTTCGGGCCGCTCACGCAGCGCGGGGATCTCGAGCGGCACGACGTGCAGTCGATAGAAGAGGTCTTCGCGGAAACGGCCGGCGGCCACTTCGGCTTTGAGATCACGGTGCGTCGCGCAGATGACGCGCACGTCGACCTTGATGGTCTCTTCGCCGCCGACGCGCTGAATCTCGCGCTCCTGCAACACGCGCAGCAGCTTGGTCTGCACCGCGGCGGAAATTTCGCCGAGCTCATCGAGGAAGAGGGTGCCGCCGTCGGCCAGCTCGAAGCGACCGAGCTTCTTCTTCACCGCGCCGGTGAAGGCACCGCGTTCGTGACCGAAGAGCTCTGACTCGAGCAGCGTCTCGGCGAGCGCGGCGCAGTGGGTGACGATGAACGGGCCGCTCGCGCGCGGCGACGCGTCGTGGAGCATGCGCGCGACGAGCTCCTTGCCGGTGCCCGATTCGCCGTGCACCAACACCGTGGCGTCGGTCGCCGCGGCGCGCTTCACCTGCGTGAGCAGCTTCTGCACGGGGGCGGAGTCACCGACGATGGTCGCTCCGGCGCGCGAGTTGAGTTCCTTGTGGAGGACCTCGGTGGTCGCTTCCAGCTTCGTGAGGCGGGCGCGGGTGCGGGACAGCTCGAGCGCGGCGTCGACCTTGGCGCGCAGCACGTCGGGCGGAAAAGGCTTCTCGATGAAGTCGCAGGCGCCGAGCTGCATGGCCTGCACGGCTTCTGAAATCGTTCCGTGACCGCTGACCATCAGGAGCACGGCTTGCGCGTCGTGCGCCTTGATCTGTTTCACCACGTCGTGGCCGGTGACGCCGTCCATCTTCAGGTCGGTGACGACGAGATCAGCGCCCTTGCTGGTGAAGGCGCTGACGCCCTCGGTGCCCGAGCGGAAGGCGAGCACTTCGTGGCCCGCCTTCTTGAGCGTGACCGCCATGCCTTCACGCATGGTGTCGTTGTCGTCGATGACCAGAATTCGCGCCATGCGGCGCTTCTACCTGACTCGTCAGCTCAGATCGGCGCGAAGATCTTCAGGCCCTGACGGCTCGCGTTGCCCGCCAGCGTGTTGTTCTCGATGAAGTCGCTCGCGCTGGAGTGACCGTCGCCGAGCGTGATGGCGGTGTGGCCGTAGATGCTGCCCAGGCGCGTCGAGGTCTTCTCCCAGGTCAACACGAGGCCGGGGATCTTGAGCGCCTCGGAGAGCGGGATGTTGATCTGCTTGAACTTGTTGCGGGGCAGGTTGTTGTCGATCTGGTTGCCGTTGCCCCACACCTTGATGCCGTAGGTGGCGAGGATGGCGCGCGATACGCCCGTCGCGCACAGACCCTGCGAGTTGTAGCCGCCCATGCTCATCGCCGTGCGACGCGCTGCCGCTGCGAGCGCCGCGTTGCCGCCCGGGCGACCACCGGTGCTCGGAGCGCTGACGCCGCCGTTGCCCTTCGGCTTGGCCGGGGTGAACGTCGACTGACCGGAGTGACCCGGGATGCGGAGCGTCGCGCCCGCGTAGATCAGGTTCACGTTGCGGATGCCGTTCGCCTTCGCGAGAGCAGAGACCGTCGTGTGGTACCGGGCCGCAATGCCGCTCAGGGTGTCGCCGCGCTTGATGAGGTAGTTCGACATGGTGTGCTCTCCTTGCTGTGTTTGTCGGAGAGCGCGCACCTCGAGAGTCGACACCGCGCTGTCAAAGCGCGTGACGATTCGCCGATCATTTCGAGTCGAATTTGGCGGTGATTATTTGCCGAGGCGGCACTCGGTGCCGTCGACCTTCAGCATGTAGCGGGTGCCGAACATGCCCTGCGTCACGCGCAGGTCGACGGCCTTTCCCTTCGCTTTGCCGGTGATGTGTTTGGTGTCGCCCACGTTCACCACTTCTTCGTTTCCCACGCGCGCGCCGTCGGCCATCAACCACGCGCGCACGCCCGAGAAACGCGCGCCGCCGTAGACGTCGAACTCCACGCCGCTGCAGTTGCCGTGCAGGCGATCGCTGAACGGATTCGCGGAGAAGGTTCCGCCCTTCTTGTTGTTCTCGGGCTCGGCTGAGGGCTGCGCGGGACGCGACGGCGGAGGCGGCGGCGTGTCGGAGCTCTTCTTGGCCTGCGCGGGTGGAGGCGGCGGCTGCGCGGCGGCGGTCTTCTCGGTGTTCTGCACGCAGCCGGTGCCCGCGACGAAGTGCATGCCGGCGGGGCAGCTGGTGTCGACGATGGCGACACACTTCTTGCCGTCGAAGCGCGTGCCGCCCGGGCACTCGACCTTCGCTGCGACGTTCGCCTGACAGCCCTTGTCCTTCACGAAGTGCGTGCCCGCGGGGCAGTCGATCTGCACTTCCGGTTGCTGCGCCAACACCAGGGTCAGGAGGGCGAGGCTGGTCATGCCGCGGCCTCTACCATTTGAAACGTCGCGCAAGGAAGTCGACGAAGGCTCGCGCGCGCGGCGGCGATTTGCGGCCCGCGGGGAGCAGCGCCCAGATCTCGAGCGTCGCGAGTTTGTACGTGGGGAGCAGCCGCACCAGATGGCCGGCGGCGATTTCACTGCGCAACATGAAGCCGGGCATCACCGCGATTCCTTCTCCCGCGCGCACGAGCTGCAGGAGCGTGATGCCGTCGTCGACGGTCCAATGCGCGGTGACGGGCACGGAGAACGGCGCGCCCTTCGCGGCGGTGAAGCGCCACTCCACGTCGGCGGCGGTGGGCCGGTACCGCAGGCAGCGGTGACGCATCAGCGCTTGCGGCGTCTCGGGCTGGCCGTGCTTCTCGACGTACGCGGGCGCGGCGACGCACAGCACTTCGTCGGTGCCGAGCTTGCGGCCGATGACTCCGGGCGGGAGCGAACGCGCGACGCGAATGACGACGTCGTCTTTGGTCTCGAAGAGATCGATGGGCCGATTCTCGAGGCTCAGCTCGAGCGGGCCGGGAGAGGTCTGTCGAAACGCGGTGAGGATGGTGGTGAGCCCCGAGCCGAGCAGGGTGGACCACGCCATCAACGACCCGGGCGCGTTGATGCGCAGCGGGGCTTCTTCGCGGTCTTTGGTGCCGGCGTCGTCGAGCGCGCTGGCATCGTCGAGCAGACGTTGCGCGGCTTCGAAGAGCGCGAGGCCGTGCGCGGTGGGAGCGACCTTGCGCGTGGTGCGTCGCAGCAGCTCGACGCCGAGGTGTGCTTCGAGCCGCGCGATGCGTTGGCTGACGGCGGAGCGGGTGACTCCGGCGCGACGCGCGGCTTCGGCGAACGACTGGTGGCGCACGGCGAGCGCGAAGAGGCCCCACGAGGGGAGGAGTTCGAGGTCCATGGCTCGATTGTCCAGAAACGTGAACAGTCTGACCAGTGGTGGATGCCTACCGGAATCCGGTGGCAGGGCTATTTCTAGGGGCGTCCGGAATCAACCGGCCCTGTCGTTCAAGGAGATTGTTCATGAATACCAACACTGCCGCTTCCACCGTTTCGACTCCTGCCGCTCCGGTCAACGCGCCGTCGAGCACCCAGTGGACCATCGACGCTTCGCACTCCGAGGTCGGGTTCCGCGTGCGCCACATGATGGTGTCGTGGACGCGCGGCAAGTTCGATCGCTTCGCGGGCACGGTGGAACTCGATGAGCAGGACCTCTCGAAGTCGAAGATCGACGTGAGCATCGAGGCGGCGAGCATCAACACCAACACCGCCGATCGCGATGCACACCTGAAGAGCCCCGACTTCTTCGATGCGGCGAAGTTCCCGTCGCTGACCTTCAAGTCATCGCGCGTGGAGCCGGGCGTGGGTGGTGCGCTGAACGTGCACGGCGCGCTCGAGATTCGCGGCGTGTCGAAGCCGGTGGTGCTGCACGTCGAGCCGCTGTCGCCGTCCGCGAAGGACCCGTGGGGCGGTACGCGTCGTGGCACGCGCGCGACCACCAAGCTGAACCGCAAGGACTACGGCCTCAACTGGAACGCGGCGCTCGAGCTGGGCGGCGTGCTGGTTGGTGACGAGGTGGAGATCACCCTCGAGGTCGAGCTGATCAAGAAGTGAGTCGTCAGCGCTGCTGCTCTCTGAGCGCGCGTCGAATGATTTGTTTCACCTTCCGCTCGCGTGCCGCTTCCCGCCCAGGCTGGAAGCGGTACAGCGGGCGGAGCTCGTCTTCGACCTGCGCTCCGAGCGGGCTCTCGGGGAAGAGCCGATGGAATTCGTCGGCCTTCTCTTCTGCGGTTTCGCCTGGAACGAGGACCATCAAGGTGCGCACCTGCAGCAGCAGGCGTTCTTCCGAATAGCCACCGTCGACGTCGACCACCTCGAGGCTCATCAGCGCGACGTGCGCGTTGCCCCACTGCTTGTCGTCGACCGCCTTGCGCGCGCGGGCCATGAACTCGGCCGCCGTGGGCGTGTCGGCCTTCGATTTTCTCGGGCCTGGCCGCGGCGCAGCGTCGTTGCACGCGGCGAGCAGGAGGAAGAAGAGAACGCGGACCGTCGACACGCGACGCAGCGTAGTAGAGCGGCGTGCATGTCTGAGTTGTCCGCGTTGCTCGCGTCACACACCGGTGCCGATGAGAAGGAACGGAGCGATCTGACGCGCATGCGGTCGTTCGCGTCGTCCCTGAAGGAACCGTTTTCCCGCGCGCAGTGGCCCGCGCATTTCACCGGCAGCGCGGTGGTGGTGACTCCGGATGGCTCGAAGGTCTGTCTGGTGCTGCACGCGAAGTTGAAGCGGTGGCTGCAGCCCGGTGGTCACGCCGACGTCGCTGATGGTGGCTCGATGGCGGCGAGTGCGCTCCGCGAGGCGCGGGAAGAAACGGGTTGCGAGGTCGAGCTCCACGCAACGGCTCCGCGACCACTCGACGTCGACGTGCACACCATTCCGGCTCGCAAGGACGAGCCCGAGCACGAGCACCTCGACGTGCGGTACCTGGTGGTCGCTCGCAACCCTGAAGCGCTCGCGCACGACCCGAACGAATCGCACGGTGCGCAGTGGCTGAGCTGGGACGACGCGCTTGCTCGTGCCAACGAAGAGCCGCTGCGGCGACTGCTCACGAAGGCACGTGCACTGACCGCGTAGACTGACGCCAGCGGAGGGCGCGTTGCCATTCATCATCATTCCGACGGGCACGAGCTACAGGTCGACGCTGAGCGGCGAGGTCGACGCCATCTTTCATTGTGGAAAGTGCGAGAGCAGAAGATCGGTCGTGATCAAGGCAGTCGCGCTCGGTCACGCTTCGTCTCCGGCTCTCTTCACTCGCGACCCCGACGCGGCGCGTGCCGCTCAGAACAACGCGCGCATGGAGTTTGGTGTCGCGGTGCAGCGCCACCTCGATCTGGTTCCGTGCCCGAGCTGCAGCGCACCCGGCCCCGGACTCTCGCGAGCCAAACGAAGCGCGGCGCTCATCGCCAGCTTGCTCGTCTCGCCGATCGTCCTGCTGGTGATTCCAGCAGGGCTCATCACGCATGACTGGACGCCGGTCTTGATCGCCTGGGCGATTGCTGCGCCGCTCTGGTACTTCGCGTGGACGCGGACCTGGCGAGGCAGCGTTCGTTTCAGCCGGGAACGCGTGAACTTCGTCGCGAAGGAAGACTCAGCCCCCGAGTGACCAGTCGAAGGTCTCGCCGAGTTTGGTGTTCACCAGCGTGAACGGCTTCTCGGCCTTGGCGTGATCGACGAACGCCGACTTGTTC
Source organism: Archangium sp. (assembly GCA_047600485.1). Lineage (GTDB taxonomy): Bacteria > Myxococcota > Myxococcia > Myxococcales > Myxococcaceae > Archangium_A. The sequence goes on along the minus strand of JASGKS010000001.1, from coordinate 5,250,154 downwards.
AACGGCGAGGGGTGCGGCGTGGCCACGATCTGCTCGGCCGTCGCGACCGACTCGCAGAGCTTGAGCGCCGGTTTTCCGAACGCGAGGAACACCACCTTGCGCGGCTGGGCCGCGGCGACTTTCAAGATGGCCGTGGTGAACGGCTCCCAGCCCTTCTTCTGGTGCGAGTTGGCTTCCTTCTCGCGCACGGTGAGCACGGTGTTGAGCAGCAACATTCCTCGCTGCGCCCACGCGGTGAGATCGCCGTGCGCCGGAACGTCGACGCCGAGATCGAGCTTCAACCCCTGGAACACGTTCTTCAGCGACGCGGGCACCTTCACCTGTTTCGTCACCGAGAACGCGAGGCCGTTCGCGTTGCCGGCGGTCGGGTAGGGGTCTTGCCCGAGCAACACGATCTTCACCGACTGCGGCGGCGTGAGCGCCAGCGCGCTGAAGATCTGCTCGCGCGGAGGAAACACGGTCGCGCTGCCGTATTCGGCGTCGACGAACGTCTCGAGGGCCTTGAAGCTCGGAGCGGCCGTCGCCTCACCCAGCAACGAACTCCACGCTTCCGGAATCAATTTCGCGAGCGACATGGAGCGCGACCGTACCAATGTGCACGCGAGTGAACAGGCCAACGGTTTGGACAAACTCCGTCACTTCAGTCGCTTAGCCGCTGGCCTCGATGCTGCTTTGGAAGCGCGGCATGACCCGATCCACTGCTCGTCTTCTTCCCGTGCAGGAGCCGTCTCCCATCGAGGTGCTGTCTGAACGCCTGCGTGGCGCGGAGCGTCTGCCGCTCGACGTCGCGCTGTCGCTGTCGATCGAGATCGTCGACGCCGTCGCTGCGCTGCACACCGAGAAGAAGGTGTTCGGCGGCTTCAACGCGGGCGAGATGACGGTGCTCCCGAGCGGAGAGGTGATGATCTTCGCGAGCGGTCGCGCGGGTGAAGATCTCTCGCTCGACATGTTCTCGGCGGCCACCGTCCTCTACCAGGTGTTCACCGGCCTCACGCCTTCCGAGGCGCGCGTGCGCTACTCGGTGTCGGCGCTGCAGCCCGCTCCGGCCGCGTCGCTGGTGAACCCGCTGCTCGACGAGTCGATCAGCGATCTGCTGGCCAAGATGCTCGACCGTGATCCTGCGCAGCGCCCGCACTCGCTGCGACTGGTGGAGCACGTGCTCGAAGACGTCTGCGAATACCTGGACCTCGTGCACTCGCGCGACGCCGTCGCCGCATGGTGGGAGACGTCGGAGGTCGCGGTGGAAGATGTCGTCGACGCCGCGCCCGTCGCCGCGGTCGCGCCCATCGCGCCTGTCGCGGTCGCGCCTTCCGTCGCGGTTGCGCCCGTCGCGGTTGTGCCCGTCGCTGCGGTTCCTGCGCCCGTCGCGCCTGTCGCGCGGCGCGTCGCTGCTCCTGTCGTAGCCGCTGTCGTCGCGGTCGCTGCTCCTGCGGCTCCGCGCAAGGCCAAGCACGTCCCGACGTTCCGCGTCGCTCGCGAAGAGCTCTACGCGTACGAGAGCGACGACGAGCTCGACGAAGATGACGATGCTCCGCGTTCGGCTGCGCCCGGTCCGCTCCGCTTCGATGCGTGGGCGTTCGCGGCTTGCGCGTTCGGCGTCGTCGCTTTCATCGCCGCGGCGAATTTCTGAACGAAATGCGCGGCGAAATTCGCAGCGAAACGTAAGCGCGGTTGACCGGAGGTCGCGAAAGTCGAGCGGCGGGTGACGCCGACAATGTGGGCACAAAGGGGCAGTTCTTCCAAAGGTGCACACATGACGGTCTCCGCCGCTTCGCGTACCGGTTCCACGCAGCTCCTTGCTCGTACTTCGCAGCCCGTTCTTCGTCAGGGCTCGAGCGGCGCGAGCGTTCGCCAGTTGCAGACGCGTCTTCGCGCGCACGGCATCAACGTCGGCGTCGACGGCGTGTTCGGCCCGAATACGGCGGCAGCGGTTCGCACCTTCCAGCAGCGTCGCGGTCTCGGCGTCGATGGCGTCGTCGGCCCTCGCACGTGGGCTGCGCTGAACGCGGCGCCTCCCGCGGCTCCGTCGCCTTCACCGGTTTCGTCGATGCCCACGTTGCGTCAGGGCGCGCACGGAGCGGCGGTGAGCACGCTTCAGACTCGCCTGCGCGCGCACGGCTACAACGTGAGCGTCGATGGTGCGTTCGGTCCCGCGACGGCGAACGCGGTGCGCTCGTTCCAGCGCGCGAAGGGCTTGAGCGCTGACGGCGTCGTCGGCCCGCGCACGTGGGCCGCGTTGAATGGCTCGGGCTCGGTGGCGCCGCCGGTGAGCGGTGGTGGTCAGCGCGTCACGGGTTACGTGAACGGCCGGCCGGTTTCGATCACCGTCTCGAGCGTCGGCAACGGCAAGTTGATGCGCACCGATGCGGCGGCGCGGTTCAACGCCATGAAGGCGGCGGCGGCGCGCGCGGGCATCACGCTGTCGGTGAACTCCGGCTTCCGCACGATGGAGCAGCAGCGCTACCTCTACAATTTGTACCTCCAGGGTCGCGGCAATCTCGCGGCGCGGCCGGGGTACTCGAATCACCAGGGCGGTCTGTCGGCCGACATCAACATGCCGGGCGGCTACGGCGGCGCGACGTATCGCTGGCTGCAGGCGCACGCGAGTGCGTACGGGTTCCGCAACGACGTCGGCGGTGAGCCGTGGCACTGGACGTTCCGCGGCTGAAAATCGCTCGACTCTGCCCCTCACCCCGACCCTCTCCCCGCGTTCGCAGGGAGAGGGAGATTGAGGGTGAATACGGTTTCGCCGGGCTTCGAGCGCAGCGTCAGCGTGCCTCGATGCGCTTCCGCCAACTTCTTTGCGAGCGGCAGGCCGAGCCCCGTTCCCTTCTCACGCGTGGTGAAGAACGGCTCGAAGATGCGGGCCTGCAGGTCGGCGGCGATTCCGGGGCCGGCGTCGCGAACTTCCATCGCGTAGCTCTGCCCACTGCGCGCACCGGTGATGCTCACCGTCTGCCCGCTCGCCGAGATCTGCACCGCGTTCTTCACCAGATTCACCAGTGCGCTGGTCAGCAGATTGAGATCACCTTCCAGCGTCGCGTCTTCGGCCTGAACCTGCAGCGTGACTCCGCGCGAGGTGGCTTCTCCCGCCAGGTGTTGCGACGCGTTCTCGAGCAGCGACTTCGCCGCGAACGGCTCGGCCTGCAGCTTTCGCTCCTTCGCGAACGCGAGGAAGTCTTCGACGATTCGCTTCAGGTACTCGAGCTCGCGACGGATCTTGCCGAGGTGGTCGCGCGCCTCTCCGACGTTCGGTGATTTCGAGCCGAGCTCCTCGTCGAGCAGACCGCTGAACAGCTCGATGCCTCCGAGCGGGTTCTTCACCTCGTGCGCCACGCCGCCGAGCATCAACTTGAGCTGACGATCTCTTCCGTCGAGCGCCTGACGCATCGCCTCGAGTTCGCGCGCGAGCAGGCCGATCTCCTTGCCGCGTTCCGCGTCGACGCTGGTGGTGAGATCTCCACCGCCGATGCGTAGCGCCGCGGACACCAATCGTTCGAGTGGAGTGGCCAGCCCGCGCGCCGAGAGCACCGCCACCACCGCAAGCGCGCCGAGCGTCACCAGCGTCAGCAGCAGGAACACGTTGAGCAAGGTCTGCAGCGGGCGAAAGAACGCGGCCGTGCCTTCCACCGCGACCGCGCCGACGACTTTCCCCTCGAGCAACAGCGGCGCGTAGCCGGTCTTGTAGAGCTGGCGATCGGTGCCCTCGAAGAGCACCTGGCTGGCGACCTTCTCGCCGGCGAGCACGCGCTTGAACTCGTCGGGGTCGCGCAACAGCTCGGTCGCCTCGGTCATCGGCGTGAGCTGCCCACCGGCGTCGAGCCGTGCGCGCCCCTCGCGATCGACCACGAAGATGCGCCGCACTCCGCTCTGCGTCTTCGCTTCGGAGAGCTGACTGCTCAGCGTCTTGAAGGTGCGGCTGCCGTCACCCAGCGCGTCGGCCGCTTCGAGTGCGAGCACACGCTCGACCTTGAGCTGCGACGAGACCGCTCCGGCGATGTCGCAGAGCGAACGGCCGAGCTCTTCTTCGAGCACGTTGCGGCTCGCTCGATAGAAGAGGAACCCGCCGATCGACAGCACCAGCAGCGTCGGCACGAGAAACGCCAACAGCAGTCGGCCGCGCAGCCCCATCAGTTCTTGGTGTTGGTGCGCTGCGCGCAGATCTCCGCGATGAGCGCCATCGACTCTTCGTCGAAGTTCATGAACTCGATGCCCATGCCGCCCGGACGCTTGGGATCACCCGGAGGGTTCACCCGCACCACCTTGCCCATGCCCTCGATGAGCTTGCTCCCGTCGCGCAGCGTGAACTGAAGGTAGATGACGGAGCCTTCTTCGCGCGGCGAGTCGGTCTTGATGAAGATGCCGCCCGGCGAGATGTTGAGCGAGTACTCGGCGAGGAACTCGTCGAAGGTGTCGAAGCGGAACTGCACCAGCACGTTGAGTGGTGCACGTGGGTGTTTGCGCTTTTCGGCCCCGGAGTCGCTCATCGCGTCGCACCATACTTCGCTTGCGCCCTCACCCCACGAAATCGTCCGGCGTGTAGATTCCAGCCGCAGATGGGTGCTGGCGATCTCATTCGCTCCATGCGGTCTGGCGGTGGTGCCGGAGTGGTCGCCGCGCGCGAGTTCCTGCGGCTCGCTCAGTCGGGTCAGGTCACTCCCGCCGAGGTGAAAGAAGCGCAGCAGGTCATCGACTCGCCGGAGCTGAGAGACGCGTTCGCCGGCATGGCGCAGGAATTCAGCGCGCTCAGTGGTGGCTCGGGCGCGCCGCTTCGAGACGTGAAGGCGCTGCGGCCCGACACCTCGCGGCTCAACGACGCCGGCGCATTGGGCGAGCGTTTCTTGTCGGACCTCACCCTCGTGCGCTCGCAGCTCTTCGACCCTTCGCTGTCGCGCAGTGAGAAGGCCGAGCGTCTCTTCGAGTTCTTCGAGGCCTACGCCGGTCGCTTCGTCGAGCTGAACGCCGAGCAACCGCTGAGTGAAGCCGAGATGCAGAAGGCCCTGGCGCGCTTCGAGAAGGCGTTGGACGGCGCGGGCTTTCAGCACCTCATGTCGGGCGATGGCCGCACCGGCACCGACGCCGCGCGCGACATGTTGAAGTCGAAGGACATGGCCGAGCTCGAGCGAGCGCGGCCTTCGAAGCTCGACGCGCCCGGGTGGAAGGAAGGCAACCAGGTCGCCGAGCTCAACGCCGCGCACGTCGCGCAGAAGAAGATCGAGCTCACCGCGCAGCAGCTGGGCATCAACCAGCAGCTGAAGATGACGCCCGCGCAGCAGGCCGAAGAAAAGAAGAAGGAAGAGGAGCGCAAGCGGCAGAAGTCGCGCTCCGGCGTGCTCGGCGGCAACGCGCTGTGGAACGTGATGCACCTCATGCGCGGCGACGACTTGACCGACGTGCAGCGGCGCGACGCGATGAACCAGCTCGCGCTCACCGCCGCGATGCTCGCCATCGGTGGCGGCATCTTGATCGCCATTCTGGTGTGGATGTAGGCGGTATTCCGACCCGTTCGCGGGGTGCAGTAGGCGAGTGGGAACATCGGTGGCTACAGTGTGTTCTGTAGCTCCGGGCCTCTCACGGCAGACACCATGCGCCGCGTCACCGTCACCAATCGCACCGACGCCCTCATCATTCGAGTGGGGCGTGATCACGCCAAGCTGGGGCTGCACGCTCTGGGCTTCGCCACCTTCCTCGGGCTGCTGCTCGCGATCGATCGCGACTCGGGCTTCGGGCTCATCGCGTTCATGTTGAACCTCGCGGTGCTGCCGGTGTTCGGCGTGTTCTTCGCCCGCGCCTTCCGCCGCAGTGAGCGCACCCTGGTTCGTGCGAACGGGCGGCTGTTGCTCGACGGTGAGCCGCTCGAGATGGCGCGCGTCGAATTGCGCGTCTTGAAGATGCCCATCACGCGCGTGCCGACGGGCTACGCGCTGTCGCTTTGGGTGATGGCTGCGGGCGGGCCGGAAGACGTTCCCATCGGGCACTCGCGCACGTTGATCGAAGCGTCGACGCTCTCGGGTCAGCTCGAAGACTTCGTGTCGCGCGCCAACGTGAAACAACACCGGCACGTCTGATCAGCCGCTACAGTCGGCCTTCATGGCTCGTGACGAAGCGGTGCGCGATCTCGTCGATAAGCTGGAGCTGCCGTTCAATTCGCTGGGCGTCGACCCCTACGGCGTCTCGAAGAAACACCTCACCATCTTCTTCGGGATGCTCGGCTTCCTGTACCGCCGCTACTTCCGCGTGAAGGCGGTGGGCTTGGAGAACGTGCCCGATCGCGGGCGAGCGATGTTGGTGGGCAACCACTCCGGCGGCTACGCGATCGACGGCGCGATGGTGCTCACCTCGATGCTGCTCGAGAAGAGTCCGCCGCGGCTCGCGCAGGGCATGGTCGAGAAGTTCATGAACCAGATTCCGCTCTCGAGCACGTGGACCTCGCGCACGGGTCAGCTCACGGGTCTGCCCGAGCACGCCGAGCGCCTGCTGCACGACGACCGTTTGCTGATGGTGTTCCCCGAGGGCGCGAAGGGCACCGCGAAGCTCTACAAAGATCGTCACTCGCTGGTCGACTTCGGCACCGGCTTCGTGCGGCTCGCGCTGAAGACGAAGACGCCGATCGTGCCGCTGGGGTTCGTCGGCGGTGGTGACGCGGTGCCGACCATCATGAACTCGCGCACGCTCGGGAAGTTGCTGGGCGTGCCGTACGTGCCGATCACGCCGTACGGCATCGCCGCGCCGCTGCCCGCGAAGCTGGTGGTGCACTACGGCAAGCCGATGGTGTTCGAAGGCAACGGTGGAGAAGAGGACTCGGTCATCAAGGGCTACGTCGATCAGGTGAAGACGCAGATCGCTTCGCTGATCGAAGCCGCGAAAGCAGACCGCGCCGGCGAAGAGGCGAAGTCATGAAGGTGCTCGTCGTCGGAGTCGGTGGAGCGCTCGCACGCAAGGTTGCGCTGAAGCTGCGCGAGTCGGGTCACTCGGTCATCGGGCTCGATCGCCGGCCGTGGTGGGACGCTCCGCGCGACATGCAGGTGCACGAGGTCGACATTCGCAAGCGCGCCGCGGAAGACGTGTTTCGCCGCGAGAAGCCCGACTGCGTGGTGCACATGGCGACCGTCAACGCGCTCACCGCCGGTGGTGAAGAACGCGCGCGCATCAACATGGGTGGCACGCGGGCGGTGTTCGATCACTCCGTGACGTACGGCGTGAAGCACGTCGTGTTCGTCGGTCGCCACACGTATTACGGCGCGACGGCCGACTCTCCGCTGTACCACACGGAAAACGAGCCTCCGCACGGCATCGGGTCGTTCCCCGAGCTGGCCGACCTGGTGGCGGCTGATCTCTACGCAGCCAACATGCTGTGGCGCGAGCAGAAGCTGAACACCACCGTGCTGCGGCTCGTGTACACGCTCGGGCCTTCGCGCACCGGCACGCTGTCGAGCTTCTTGCGAGGCAAGGTGGTGCCGATGGTGTTCGGCTTCGACCCGCTCTTTCAGTTCCTCGAAGAAGACGACGCGGCCTCGGCCATCGTGCTGGCGGTCGAGAAGAAGCCGCGCGGCATCTTCAACGTGGCGGGACCTCCGCCGGTGCCGCTGGGAACCATCGCGCGCGTGACGGGTCGTCGCGTGGTGCCGGTGCCGGAGCCGGTGCTGCAGCAGCTGCTCGGCCGGTTCGGTTTCCCCGCGTTGCCCAAAGGCGCGCTGGAGCACATCAAGTTCCCGATCGTGGTCGATGCCGCGGCGTGGAAGGCGGTGACCGGCTTCAAGTTCGCGACGAGCGAGGTCGAGACGCTCGAGCGCTACAAGCGGATTTCGCCGGTGTAGGTGGAGTCAGGGCTTCTTCGCTTCGGGCGAGTTGTTGCGGATCGACTTGATGATCGCGAAGCGCTTCTTCTGGAGCAGCTTCACGCGATCGCCTTCGAGCAGCGTCTGAATGGTGGTGAAGCCGCGGTTGCTCTCGAGCTCCACGTCGTCGTCGTCACCCGCGCGCAAGGTGAGGGTGATCTTCCCGATGCTCGCCGCGAGCGCGACGATCTCGGCCTCAGGAGCGGTGAGCAGCAACGTCACGTCGCCGTAGGCCTTGTCGCGTTCGTCGAGGGTGACCTCAGTCAGATCGTCGTCGGCCTTGCCGGTTGCCAGCACGTGCACGTGTTGCAGCACGGTGAACGAGATCGGCTGCGGCTCGACCTTCTTGCCTTTGCGACGGGGATCCGCGCCCACCATGGTGACGATCAAGTCGACCGAGTCGCCTGGCTTCACCCACTGCCCGACCGAGCGCGTGGTGCTGGTGGCGATGGTGTACGCGCGACCGCGCTTCATCAGCCGCGTGGCGAGCCCGCGCGAGGCGCGCATGCTGACGAACTGCGAATAGAAGAGCGGGTCACCGGCCTGCACCGCGACGGCCATCTTCTGATCGAGGATGAAGTCCATCGCGTCGCCCTTGATGACGTTCGCTCCCTTGTAGGGCTCGGGCACCGCGCGCAGCGCCACGTTCTCGAGCGTCACCACGTCGCCGACGTTGAGATCTTCGGCCGCGACGACCACCTCGGTGAGCTGCCACGACGACTTGGCCTGCCGCTCGGTCGCCGCGACGGTGGCGCCCCAGATCAACGCGCCGACCAGCGTGAGTGCCGCGCTGACGTAGAGCGGCGTCGCGCCCTTGAACCACGAGCCGTCTTTCCACGTCGGCGGCGGGCCGTGGATGACGCCGTGAACGCGCGTTTCCTCGTTGGTGATGGCGCCGACGGGAATGGGGTTGATGCGCGTCTCGCCCTGCACGGCTTGAGCGAGTGAGATTTCCATCGTCGGCCGGCCGAGCAGACTCTCCGGGCCCGAGCCCGCGATCGCCGGAGTGGCGAGCGGTTTGATCGGCGGTGCCTTCGGGTCGGTGATCTCCGGCATCTGCGGAGTGGTGAGCTTCGGCGCGTCCTTCGTCACCTCGACCGTCGAGGGCATGCCGAACTTGCCGCTGCCGCTGCTCGCAGGCTGTTGATTGCCCGACGCGCCGGTGCGCTTGCCGCTGTTCGACTTGCCGCTGACGCTGCGCCCGCTCTGCTCGCCTTCCTTCACCTGCGGCACGGGGCGCGCGGGCAGCTGACCCATGCGCCCCGACTTCGAGCTCGGGCCCGGGTCGTCCCACGGCACCTGCGGAGCGGGAATCGAGCCGCGCGCTTCGGCCGGCAAGTCGGTCGCGGCGATGGTGCGCACCTGCGGCTCGAATGGGTTCGCGGCGGCGAGCTCGGCGGCGAGCTTCGGGTTGACGGGTTTGGGCGGCGCGACGGTGAGCACGCCGGGCTCGGTGTTCACTTCGCCGACCGAGGTGGTTTCCTTCTCGTCGAACACCAGCTTCTTGATCGACGTGCTCACGCGCGAAGACGGAGAAGACGACGGCGCTCCGAGACCCGAGCCGACCGGAGCGAGCTCGACGTGCGTGCCAGCGGTGTCGGGAGCGGCGACGCCGATCACGCCCGGAGCGGTGACGGAAGGATCGTGGCGCAACACCGGCAGCTGCATCTCGAGCCGCGCCAGCAGAGGGCCAGGCGCCCCGCTCAGGTCCCACAAGTAGTCGTCGCCCGCGAAGCTCTGGCCCTGGCCGAGCAGTCGCGCCGCGTCGGCAGCGGCGCGTTCGAGTTCGGCGCGCAGATCTCCAGCGGTGAGGCGCGCGACGTCGGCGATCTCCGGGCCGGGCACACCTTCCAGCATGCGCAGGAAGAAATGCTCGCGGGCAAGTTCGTTGATCTCGCGCAGCCGGGAAATGACGCGGAGTGCTTCAGCGGTGCCGACGTCAGCCGACGGAAGTTCGTGCGGCGTGCCGGGCGATGCTTCTTTCGCCATGCGCCGCGCGACCGAGATGACGTGAGAGCCGAGATCGACGTCTTCGACGCCGCCCAGTGTGGCGAGGGCAGTGGTGAGCACGCGATCGACGAGAGTGGCGGTGACGTGGTGGGGCGCGTGCGCGAGACAGACTCCGTGCACGAAGGGCGTGAGGTATTCCTTCAGCCGATCGACGGCCTCGGCGTCGCCGGTGCGCGCGGGTCGAATGTCCTGACGCCACTCCATCAGCGTTCAATCATCGCACCTTTGCTGTGCGTGGGTGATCGTGGCGATCGCGTGCTGTCACGTTTTCGACTCGGTGATCGAGTCGATTTCGTGCGCGACGCGAAATGGACGGGCGCTTCGATCCGATCGACAAGATCGCCCTACGAATGGCGGACATCATCGACTTGTCGCTCATCGCTGAATCCCGAAAGCACCTCGCGAAGCTGCTCGAGGCCCGCGGGATCAATTACTTCCTCCAGAAGGACGCGCGCCGGCCGTTTCAACTCGAGCCATCGCGCGTGGACCTCGTGGTGCGCGCGGCTGCCAAGACGCGCAAGGCGACCACGGGTCGCGTGCACGAGTCGGCGTACGAGCGCGCGCGCAAGGAAGTCAGGCGCGAGCTGATTCGCCGCGTCGTCGCCGAGATGCTGCAAGCCGGGCTCTGAGTTCCGTCACCACGGACGGTCGGGCACGGCGAGCGCGGCCTTCACGGCGTCTCGCAGCAGCGCGGCTGCGTCACCGCGGGCGTGCTCTTCGACGAGGCTGATCAGCTCGGCGCCGATCGGCCCGTCTTGTCGCGGTGCGAGCAAAGTCACCGCGAGTGAGCGCGCGCTCCCGAGTTCGTCGAAGCGATGCAGGTGCTGCGGCTGCCAGCGCCGCTCGGCGTACGCGTGCGTGCCCATCATGAAGAACGGGTTGTCGCCGAGCACCGTCTCGAGGAGGAGCACTCCGAGTCGAAACGCGTCTCCGGTCAGACGCGGGGCTTCGTCGGGCGCGCTGAGGCGGTACTCGCTCGGAGGCACGTGCCCGGGCGTTCGACTTTCGACGGTGAGTTGCGCCATGCCGCGCGCGAGCAGCAACGCCTCGCCGGTGGTGGTGAGCCACACGCTCGCGCGGCTGAGTGAACCGACCGGAGTCTGCGCGGCGTGCAGGGTCTTCACGCCCGGCAACACTGCGCGCAGCACGGCGAGCCCGAGCGCGTCGGCGGTACCGGGCCCCGTGTCTGGCTTGCCGTAGCCACGCGACGAGCGGGAACGAAGGAGACGTTCGAGCGTCACTCCGGGTGGCACCACCTGCAAGAGGTGCGGGCGCGGGTCGTCCCAGAAGACCTCGAGCGTCGACGCGAGCCCGGGGCCTTCGATCATCGCCGCGCGCTGGGCGGCCACGAGATCGAGGTGGCGATCGATGCGGGCGCGAATCACCGGCTCGCCGATTCCCGGGTACTCGATGTGCTCGAGCGTGGCCGCGCCGACCGAGCCGAGGGAGTGCAGCACCTTGCTGTCGAAGGTGACCGACCGCGCGATGCCGAGGTGCGCGAAGACTTGATCGACGATGTGCTCGCCGGTGTCTCCTTCGATGCGCTCGTAGCCGGGCACGTCGTCGTCGATGACCAGCAGCTTCGCGTTCGAGCTCGCAGCCAGCTTGCGGAACGACTCGAGGCTGAGCCGCTTGATGCCGGCGCGCAGCAACACCGCGTCCCACGGCTTGCGGTGCAGCTCGTCGCGCGCGTGATCGATGGTCTCGACGAAGTGTGCGTCGAGTTCCTGCGAGCGCGGGAAGATAGAGGAGCGCAGCGGATCGACGAGGTTCGGCGGGTCGTGCACCACCAGCAGGTGCTTGCGCGGCCGTGGCGCGGTCACGACGCCGTCGCGCAGTCGACGAGGGTCGGCGAGAGCACGCGCACCAGTTCTTTCGGGTCGAGCGTGCACAACAGCCCGCGCTGCCCCGCGTTGATGAAGATGCGCGGCAGTTCGGTGATGGAGCGCTCGCAGCACACCCGCAGCTCCTTCTTCGTTCCGAAGGGAGACGTGCCGCCGACGAGGTAGCCCGTGTGGCGCTGCGCGACGTCGGGCTTGCAGGGCTGCACCGTCTTCACGCCGAGCTGCCGCGCGAGGTTCTTCGCGCCGACCTGCTTGTCGCCGTGCATGAGGATGATCAGCGGCGTCTTCGTCTCGTCTTCGAACACCAGCGTCTTGATGACCTGGTGCTCGTCGACGCCGAGCTTCTGCGAGCTGACGCGCGTGCCGCCGTGCTCTTCGTAGTCGTACGGGTGGAGCGTGAAGTCCACCTTGCGCTCGGTGAGGAAGCGCGTGGCCGGGGTCTGCGTGCTCACGTCACTTGGTCACGGTCTTCGTGAACAGCTGCTGACCCGTCTCATCGTAGAAGGTGACCGTCAGCGTGCGGTCGATGATCACGATGTACGCGAAGCCGAGCTGCGCGGCCTTGAACCACGTGGGCTGATTGCCGGGCGTGGTGGTCGTCGCCGCCCCGCCACCGGAGATGACGAGCTGGGTGTTGATGTTCGAGTTGGGGCGCGTGCAGGTCGCCTGGATCCACTCCAGGTGGTGGTCGTGGCCGGTGATGTAGAAGTCGGCCTTGCCGCACACGCTCTGCTCGACGAACGACTTCACCGCGCCGCCGTTCACGATGGGGAGGAACGGCAGACCGTCGTAGCTGCCCGCGTTGCCGTGCTCGCCGTTCGACTTGTACGGGTGGTGCGCGAACACGATGTTCCACGTCGCGGTCGAGGTGCTGAACCAGTCGTCGAAGTCGCCGCGCACGTCCTGGTCGATGCTGAACATCGAGCGGTTGCTGTCGGCCGCGTAGAACTGCACGTGGTTGAGCACCCACTTGTAGTGCGTGTCGGGCATGCGCCACTTGGGGTTGACCATCGAGTAGTCGACCTCGTTGCGGCCCTTGGGAATGTCCGTGCCGAGGCCTTCGCCGCCGTAGTCGTGATTTCCGAGCACCGCGTAGAACGGAGCGTTCACCGTTGCGTAGGGCTGGACGAAGGCGGTCTGCCACTGCGGGTCGGTCGTGCCGCTCACTCCTGATTGGTAGAAGTTGTCGCCGAGCAGCACCACGAAGTCGCAGCCGTTCGCTGCGCAGAAGGTGCCGATGGCTGCGCCGACGGCGTTCTGGCCGGTGTTGCCCTTGCCTTGATCTCCGATGGCCACGAAGCGGACGACTTGAGGCGTGCCTCCGTCCGTCGTCGCCGAGCCGCCGCCCGTTGCGGTGCCGCCGCCAGTCGCCGAGCCGCCGCCCGTTGCCGAGCCGCCGCCCGTTGCGGTGCCGCCGCCAGTCGCCATGCCGCCGCCAGTTGCCGTGCCGCCGCCAGTCGCTGTGCCGCCACCCGTCGCCGTGCCGCCGCCGGTCGCCGTGCCGCCACCGGTCGCTGCTCCTCCGCCGGTTGCTGCACCGCCGCCCGTTGCCGCACCGCCGCCCGTCGCTGCGCCGCCGCCAGTCGCTGCGCCACCGCCAGTTGCCGTTCCACCGCCCGTTGCTCCGCCGCCTCCGCCGCCGGTCGAGGTGCCCGCGTCGGTGTTGGTGCTCGGCGTGTTGCCACAGCCGCACGCCCAGAGCATGACCGCGAGAGACGCCGCAGTGAGGTATCGGAACATGGCGCGGTGACCTACTCCGGGCGGAGGCGGCGTTCAAACGCACGTCGTCGCTTCACGGCCCCTCACCCCGGCCCTCTCCCCGCTGGCGCAAGGAGAGGGAGATCAGGTGGGAAAGTGGCCGCTGGCGGCGAGGACCTCGAGGCGCGCCTGCCGTGCTGCGTCTTCTGCGAGCGCCACGCTGGTCTCCGCATCACGCGAACGTCGTTCCGCATCGACCACTTCGATGTTCGTCGAGGCACCCGCGCGGAAGGCCTGCTGCGAGAGCTCGAGCGTGCGTTTGGCCTGCGTCGCCGCATCGCGCGCCGCGAGCAACGCTTCGTCGGCTTGCGTGACCTGCGCGAGCGCGGCGCGAACTTCGGCTGACGCCTGACGCTTCACGAGCTCGAGCTGCGCGCGCGATTGATCTTCCAGCGCGCGTCGCTCGTGCTGCTGCCCGTAGCGCAAGCCGCCGTCGTAGAGCGGAATCGAGAGCACCAGCTGCGCCTGGAAACTCCACAGCGGCACGGTGAGGGTCGGCGGGTTCTGGTACGCGGGCTGAACGATGGCGGTGAGGAGCGGCGTGTAGTCGCTCCAGTCCCACGACGTGCCGATGCGCGTGGCTTCGAGGCGAGCGTTCGCGGCCTTCACGTCGGTGCGTTGGGCTGCAGTCGTGTCGACGTTGTCCGGCAGCGCGAGCCCCGGCTCTTCGTCGACCGCCGAGATGGCGTCATCGACACCGAGCGCCACACCGAGCAGTTCCTCGAGTCGTCGAAGGATGCCGGTGGCGGTCGCCGCCTGTTGTCGCGCCACGGCGACTTCCTGCGCGGCGCGAATCTCGTCGAGCTCGCTGCCGAGCCCCGCGGTCCGACGATCCTTCGCGTAGGTGAGATGCGTGTTGGCGGTCTCGAACGCGCGCGTCGCGGCCTGCACCACGCGTTGCTGTGCGAGCACCTGCAGCCACGCGCGGCCCGCGTTGACCGCGACCTGTCGACGCACGTCGAGGCTGCTGGCCTTCACCGCGTCCGCGTTCGCATCGGCGCGTCGCCACGACGCCCAGTTCTTCGCCGAGACGATTGGCACCTGCAGCTGCACGTTCGCGGAGATCTGATTCGCGCCGGCGATGACGTTGCCGTTGAGCACGCGATCGGCGTCGAGACGCGTGCCGACAGCGTTCACTCCGAGCAGCGGGAGCGAGCCGGCGCGCGCCTGTTCCACCTGCGCGACGGCGCGCGAGGCATCGGCGTTCGCCACTCGCAACGCGGGGTGATTCTCGAGCGCCTTCTGCACCGCCTCGTCGAATCGCATCGGCTGCCCGGCGGCGAGCAGCGCACTGATGAGCACCGCGGAGTTCATTTGGGGTTCACCGCGCTGACCACGTCACCATCGGCGAGCGACGCAGGAGGGTAGAGGGCCACGCGCGCTTCGCTCGGCACGTCGCCGAGCACCTCGACGTCGCGGCCGAGCTCGCGCACCAACTTCACGGGCACGTAGTGGAGCATCTCTCCCGCGCCGACCAGCGCGACGGTGGGGTTGCCGTTGCGCACCGCGATGGCCGAGCTGGGAATCTGAATCACCGCTTCGTCGCGCGGCACTTCGAAGGTCACGCGCGCGTACGCACCGGGCACCAGCGACGTCATCGCGCTCTCCGGAATCAGCTCGGTGTGGAGCGTGCGCAGCACGGGGTCGAGGCCAGCGGCGGCGCGAGAGACCTTCGCGTCGAGGGTTGCGCCGTTCACGACGACCTTCGCGGCCATGCCGGTCTTCACCTGATTCGCAGCCCACTGCGGGACGTCGACGTCGATCTGCAGCGAGGCAGTCGTGGCGACGTCGAAGAGCGCAGTGCGTTCAGCCGAGACGAGCGCGCCGTCATCGACGAAGCGGCGGTTGATGGTGCCGTCGAACGGCGCGCGCACCGTGAGGTAGCTCACCAGCGCTTCGAGTCGCTGCACTTCGGCGGTGGCGAGCGCCTTCTCACTTCGCGCTGCTTCGAGGCGAAGCGCCGAAGCATCGATGTCCTGCGCCGACAGATTGCCGCTCTTGCCGAGCGTGAGCGTGCGCTCGTGCTGTCCGGTGATGAGCGTGAGGCTGGCGTTCGCTTGCGCGAGGCGCGCGTTGGCTTGCGAGAGGCTGGCGACGAGATCGGGTGCGTCGAGCCGCGCGAGGACCTGGTCCTTCTTCACCGCGTCGCCGAGGTCGACGAGCACCGTGCGCAAGAAGCCGTTGGTGCGTGCGTAGAGCGTGACCTGATCTTTCGCGCGAACCGTGCCGGGCAGATTGACCTGCATCACCTTCGCGGCGGCGACGGGTTTGACGACGCGCACCGGCGGAGGACCGGCTTCCTTGCCTGCCAGTTCGTGGGCCTGCGCCTGCTTCGAGAAACGCCAGGCGCCGGCGACGACGAGTGCGGTGATGACGACGAATGCGAATTTCTTCATGACGTGAATCCTTCAGGTCGCTGCGTCCGCTCAGCTGGCGGAGGCGCGGTGGGAAGTCGGGATAGCTCTTCCTGCGCGGCTGGCAGGTCTTCGGGCTCGAGGAGCTCGGGGTCCATCACGCGCTCGACCGCGTTGCGCTTGAGCACCGAGTACATGACGGGCACGAGGAAGAGCGTGGCGATGGTCGCTCCGAAGAGGCCGCCGATGACGGCGCGAGCGAGCGCGGCGTTCTGCTCACCGCCTTCGCCGAGGTTGAGCGCCATGGGCGACATGCCGAGCGCCATCGCCAGCGCGGTCATCACCACCGGCCGCAGTCGATTGCGGCCGGCTTCCATCGCGGCTCCGAACGCGTCGAGGTTGAGCGACTTGCGCGCTTCGTTCGCAAAGCTGACGAGGAGCGTGGAGTTCGCCGTCGCGACGCCGATGGCCATCACGGCTCCCATGAGTGAGCTGACGCTGAACGTCGTGCCGGTGAGGAAGAGCGAGACCACGATGCCGATGGCCGCTCCGGGGAGCGCGAGGAGCATCACGAACGGGTCGAGCCACGACTGGAAGTTGATGACCATCAGCCCGTAAACGAGGAGCACCGCGAGCGCGAGACCGACGAAGAGTCCGTCGAACGCCTGCCGCATGCCGTCGACCTGACCGCGCACCAACACCTTCGAGCCGGGCGGCAACGTCTTCTGCGCATCTGCCGCGAGCTGCTCGACCGACGAGGCGACGCTGCCGAGATCGAGCCAGGCGATGTCGGCGCGCACTTCGTAGGTGGCCTGCACGTCGACGTGCGAGGTGAAGACCGGCGTCGTCTTGCGTTGCACGGTGGCGAGATCTCCGAGCAGCTGCACGCCGCGCGGGGTCGCGAGACCGAGCCCGCTCAACGCGTCGATGGAGTCAACCCGAGCTTCCGGCGTCTGCACCACCACCGGGTAGCTGTTGAGCGTCACCGGATCGGTCCAGAAGTTCGGAGCGACCTGCGCGCTGGAGCTCACGGTGAGGAGCACGTCGTTGGAGATGTCACGCAGCGTGAGCCCGACATCGGCGGCGCGCTGGCGATCGACCTCGAGGTGCAGGCGGGGCGCGTCGAGCACCTGGTGGAGCCGCACGTCGACCACTCCGGGAATCTTCGCGAGCTTTGCCGTGAGCGAGCGCGCGGCGGCGAGCGTCTCGTTGCGCTTGGCTCCGGTGATCTGCACCGAGATGGGCGAGGGCAGGCCGAAGTTGATCACCTGCGTCACGATGTCTCCGGGCGCGAAATAGAACGTCAGCTCGGGGAAGCGCTTGCCGAGTTCGTCGCGCAGCAGGTGCGCGTATTCGTCGGTGGAGCGCGTGCGGTTCGGCGTGAGTCGCACCAGCAGCTCGCCGTCCGATGAAGACGTGTTCGTCGAGTCGGAGACCGCGAGCGAGTAGCCGGACGCGAGACCAATCTGCGAGAGGATGAGCTCGCGCTCGCTCTCGGGAATCAGCTCGCGCACCGCGTCTTCGACCTTCGCGAAGTCACGCTCGGTCTCTTCGATGCGTGTGCCCGCCGGAGCGCTGACGTGCAGTCGGAGCTGGCCACCGTCGACGCGCGGGAAGAAGTCACGACCGACGCGCGTGGCGAGCAGACCGGCTCCGAGGGCTGCGAGCGCGAAGACGGCGAGCACCGTGCGGCGGCGATCGAGCGCGGTCTGCAGCACCTTCAAGTACGACTGGCGGAACTGTTCCCACGCGAGCTCGAAGCGGTGGTGCAGCCGCGAGAAGAAACCGTCGCCACCGTGTTTCTCGTTGGCGATGAGGTACTTCACCAGCGTCGGCACCAGCGTTCGCGAGAGCAGGTACGACGCCATGACGCTGAGACCGACGCTCAGGCCGAGCGGAGCGAACAGGTACTTCGCCGGCCCTTCGAGGAAGAACACCGCGCTGAACACGATGCCGATGCTGAGCGCGGCGACGAAGGCGGGCACCGCGACCTGCTGCGCGCCGTCGAGGATCGCGCGGGTGAGCGGTTTCCCCATCGCCAGGTTGCGGTGGATGTTCTCGATCTCCACCGTGGCGTCGTCGACGAGAATGCCGACGGCCAGCGCGAGCCCACCGAGCACCATGGTGTTGATGGAGTGCCCCATGGCGCGCAACACCAGCAGCGCGCTCAGCACCGAGAGCGGAATCGAGACGAAGACGATGAGGGTGCTGCGCCAGCTGCCGAGGAAGATGAGGATCATCGCGGCGGTGAGCAGCGCGGCGATGAGACCTTCGACCAGCAGCGAGTGAATGGCGCGCGTGACGAACAGCGACTCGTCGGCGAGCAGCGTGAGCTTCAGCCCCGGAGGCGCCGAGGCCTGCAGCCCGGGGAGCATGGCCTTCACCGCGTTCGCGACCTCGGTGGTCGACGCGTCGCCGGTCTTGAGCACCGAGAGCACCACCGCGCGCTGACCGTCGTGCCGCGCGATGGTGGTTTGTGGAGCGAAGCCGTCGTGCGCGAAGGCGACGTCGCGAATGCGCACCACGTTGCCGTCCTTCAAGCGCACCGGCAGCTCGTTGATGGCGTCGATGACCTCGGGGCTCGCGTTGGTGCTGACGCGGAACTCGGTGTCGCCGAGCTTCGCGGTGCCGGTCGGCAGAGTGAGGTTCTGCTGCGCGACGGCGAAGGCGACGTCGTTGACGCTCAGGCCGCGAGCCTTCAATTGCTCGGGGTCGACGTCGACGACGATCTGGCGCGCCTTGCCGCCCATCGGCAGCGGGAAGCGGGTGCCGCGCACCGACGAGAAGAGCGACCGCGCGCGCAGGTTCACGAAGTCGAAGATCTCGGCCTCGCTCAGCGTCTCGCTCGACGCGGCGATCTGCAGAATCGGAATCGAGGTCGCCGAAGAACGGATGATGATCGGCGGCTGCGTGCCCGGAGGCATGCGGCGCAGAATGGTCTGTGAGGCTGCGGTCACCTGTGCGGTCGCGCTCGCGACGTCTTCACCTTCGTGCAACGTGAGCTTGATGACCGACACGCCGTCGAAGCTGGTCGACTCGATCTTCTTCACGCCGCTCACGTTTCCGGCGAGCGAGAACTCCGAGAAGAGCGTGATCTGCTGCTCCATCTGCTGCGCCGACAGGCCCTGGTACGTCCACACCACGTTGATCACGGGAATGTCGACCGCGGGGAAGATGTCGGTCGGCGTTCGTCTGATGGCCCCGATTCCGCCGATGATCAGCAGCAGCGCGAGGACGACGAAGGTGTATGGACGGCGCAACGCAAGGCGAACCAGCCACATGGTGCGCACCAGATGCGTCAACCCGCAGTTGAGTTGTAATTAGACTTTGTGGCGTTGTGATTTGAGTTCGTTATCAAGGCGTCTCAGATGGAACTCAAACTGTTGAAATCGTTCCACGCGGTCGCGGAGCTCCTGCACTTTCGGCGAGCGGCCCAACGAATTGGCGTGACGCAGCCGGCGCTCTCGCAGCACGTCGCGAAGCTGGAGTCGGAGCTCGGGGTGCAGCTGTTCGAGCGCGATCGCCGGACGGTGCGGCTGACCGCGGCGGGGAACACGTTGCGTGACGAGACGGTCACTCCGCTGGCGCAGCTCGACTCGGCGTTGAGCGCCACGCGGCGCGTCGGTGGCTTGCGCGAGAAGACGCTGAAGATCGGTCAGCTCCAGTACATCAGCCACGCGTTCCTGCCGCCGGCGATCAATTCCTTGAAGCGCGCGAGACCCGACGTGCTGGCTGAGTTGATCGAGATGCCTCCGCACGACGTGGTGGGCGCGGTGCGCGACGGGTGGATCGACATCGGCTTCGGGTTGACGCCCATGCCGCGCACGGAAGATCTCGTCTCACGCGACGTGGTGAAGGGGAGCTGGGTGGTGTGGGTGCCGAAGAAGCACCCGTTCGCGCAGCTCGATCACGTCCCGATCTCCCGCGTCATCGAGGAGCCAATCGTGCTCTTCGAGCGGAGCATCAACCCGCACACGTACGACTGGCTTATCCGTCTGCTCGGTCCTCGTGCGCGCGTCGCGCATCACGTGCAGCAGCCGCAACACGGAGTGCCGCACGTGCTCCACGGCCTCGGCGTGTTCATCGTCGGCAGCTACGTGATTCAAGATCGCCCGCGCGGCGTGGTGTCGCGACCGTTGAGCGGGTTCGAGAATTCACTGCGCGTCACGGCGGTGTGGAGGCCTGATGGGCGGCAGAGCCTGTTGCGGCCGTTCCTCGCCGGGCTGCCCAGACTGCGCGGTTGATCAGCGCTTCTTCTTCTTCGCTCGCGGGAACTTCTCGATGCCCGCGCCTGCACCTTCGTGCTCGCCGATGAGCACCAGCGTGTCGCCGAACTTCCAGAAGAAGTTCACGGCGTCGGTGAGCGGAGTGTTCTCGTCTTCCCACTCCATCATCGCCTCTTCGTCTCTGGGCAGCTGCGGCCCGGCCTTCAGCTTGAAGTTCGCGCCGGCCGTCACCCGCGGGAGCACGCCGCCCGCGTCCCACCAGCCGTAGCACTCCAGCTCGTGCGCCCAGACTTCGCCCGCGTCCTCGAAGAGGTCGTCGCCGTCATCGAGGTTCTCGGAAAGGAAGTTCGCGGCGAGGTACTTGCTCGCCACCTTCGCGGCCTTCGTCTCGTCGATCTTCTTCGCGCGCTGATCAGCGATCGCCTTCGCGAGCTCGCGGGGGATCAGCTTCACGTCGAAGGGCTCGGAGATTCCACCGCGCTTGATGCTCGCTGAGAGAATGAGAGGCATGTGTGCTCACTCGGGACAGACGTACTCGTAGGTTCGTGGTGGTGCTCCGGCTTTGGCCACCGCCTTGAAGCTGAAGACCTTCGGAGCCGGGCCACCTTTCTTCTTCTTCGGCGACGGCGGCGCGTTCGGGTCGGGCTTTTCGCAGATGACCTGGAGCAAGAAGCCGCCGCTCTCGACAGTGAAGGTTCCCGGCGCAGCTCCGAGGAATTGATTGCGCGCGTAGACGCGGGCGGGGCCGACGCCGGCGACGGTGAATTGCCCGGGCCCCGCGGGCTTCGGCGCTTCGAGCTTCGTCGGCTTGCCCACGGGGAACTTCACGGCGACAGGCTTCGGCGGCGGTGGGTCGGGGAACTCGCGGCCGGCGTCCAGTTCGCCCGCGTCCGGTTCACCCGCGTCGGGTGTTCGACCGGCATCGAGTTCACCTGCGTCGACACCGGCGTCGAGTTCGTTCACCACTGCGTTCGAAGTGAGTGAGGGCGCGAAGAAGAACGCTGCGATCGCGATTGCGCTGACGACGGTGCCGCCGCCGAGAACCAACGCGCGACGGTTGCTGCGTTCGAGCAACGCGAGCGCTTCTGCAGCGGACGAGGGCCGGCGCGCGGGCTCGTTCTGCGTGAGCGCTTCGATCAGCCGCGCGAGCGTGCTCGGGGTCGACGAAGGGAGCGGCTTTTCTCCCGGAACTCCGAGCGCGAGCGCTTCGTGTAGCACCACGCCGAGCCCGTAGAGATCGCTGCGCGCGTCGCTCTTGCCCCAGCGCTGCTCGGGCGACATGTACCGCAGCGAGCCCATCACCGCGGCCGAGGCCGTGAGCGTCGAGGCGTCGTCGACGCGCGCGATGCCGAAGTCGCACAGCCGCGGGCCGTCGGGCGCGAGGAGCACGTTGCCGGGCTTGAGATCGCGATGCACGAAGCCGGCGGCGTGCACGGCCTGCAGCGCGTTCAAGAGCGTGCGAGCCAGCGCGCGAACCTCTTCGTGCGAGAGAGGGCCCGACTTGAGGCGCGTGCGGAGATCGGGAGCCGAGACCAGCTCCATCGCGTACCAGCAGAAGCTGCGCTCCTCTCCTTCGGCGAAGAGCTTCACCACGCCCGGGTGCGAGATGGCGGCGAGCGCGCGTGCTTCGCGGTGAAAGCGTTCGCGCAGCTCGGGGTCCGCGGCGAGCAGCGGTGCGAGCACTTTGACGGCCACGCGTGCGCCGTCCTGCGCGCGGGCTTCGTAGACCGTGCCCATGCCACCGCTGCCGAGCAGCTTCTCGAGCGCGTAGCCGCCGAGCGTTTCGCCGCTCAAGTCGACCTCGGGCCAGAGCCGCGCCTGACCGGGTGCCGTCTCCGCGCGCGTGAGGTCGACCTGCACGCCGCAGCCGGTGCACGTGACCTGTTCGATCGGTGCGCGCGGGAGCGGCGTGCGGCAGCTCGGGCAGAGGAAGTTCACGCGCTACTCCCTCTCCTTGCGAAGCGGGGAGAGGGGCTGATTCGTCCGCCGCGCGCCGCGGTCAGCTCACGGCTGCGGTGGGGGCAGAGCGGCATCACTCTTTCCCTCCCGCGCCGAAGCGATCGAGCCCGTATTCCTCGAGCTTTCGATCGAGCGTCGGGCGCGAGATGCCAAGCTGCTCGGCCGCCTGCGCTTTGACGCCCTTCGCGCGCTGTAGCGCGAGGACGATCTGCTCGCGTTCGAGCTGCGTGATGCGTTGCGCGAGCGTGCGAGGCGCGTCGTCGGCGAGCGCGTCATCCGCTGAGCTCACCGGCGCGACGATCTCCGGCGGGAGATCGCTCAGCTCCACCGGGCCGTCATCGCCCTTCAGCACCAGCGCTCGCTCGAGCGCATTGCCCAGCTGACGCACGTTCCCCGGCCACGCGCAGAGCTCGAGCGCGCGCTTCGCTTCAGGCGTGAATCCACTCCACGGGCGCCCGAGCGCGCGCGCGTGCCGCGCTCCGATCGACTGCGCGAGCGGCTCGATGTCTGCGGCGCGCTTGCGCAACGGCTCGAGCTGCAGCCGCACCACGTTGAGCCGCCAGAAGAGATCGGCGCGGAACTTTTTCTCGCGTACGTCGAGCTCGAGCTCGCGGTTCGTCGCCGCGACGAGCCGAACGTCGACCGTCGTCGCGACGCGCGCGCCGAGCCTCCACACCAGTCGCTCCTCGAGCACGCGCAGCAACTTCACCTGCAGCTCGGGCAACAGCTCGCCCACTTCGTCGAGGAAGAGCGTGCCTCCATTCGCGCGCTCGAACACACCCGCGTGCGTCTGCGCCGCGCCGGTGAAGGCTCCGCGCTCGTGACCGAACAGCTCCGACTCGGCCAGCTCCCGCGGGAGCGCTCCACAGTTGAGCGCGATGAACGGCCCGCGCGCGCGCTTCGAGTGCTCGTGGAGAAACCGCGCCACCATTTCCTTGCCGCTGCCGCTCTCGCCGGTGAGCAGCACCGTGCTGGCGGTCGGCGCCACGCGCTGCGCTGCGGTCACCAGCTGCTTCATCGACGGGCTCTCGGCGACGAGCGTGCTCTCGGTGTCGCGCGTCGTCGCAGTTGTTTCGAGTCGCAGCGCAGCGCTCGCGCCCTGGGCCAACGCGGTGGCGAGGGCCAGCTCGCGAGAATCGAAGCTGCGACGGCGAACCGCGAAGACCGCGCCGCCAGAAATCGGAGCGCACAGCACGAAGGCCGGTGCGTTGGTGAGCGAGGTCGTCTGCTCGTCGCGCAGCGCCTGTCGCTGGTTGAGCTCGACCGAGACCGCGCGCTGCTGGCGCACCGCGAGCTCGGCGAGCGTGGCGTTGGCGGTGACGACAGCTCCAGACGGCTGCGCGAGCCACGGTCGCCAGTCGCCTTCCGCATTGCGACGGCAGACGAGCACCGCGTCCGCTTCGAGCCCTTCGACCATCGCTTGCGCGAGCTTCTGCGCCGCGTCGTCGGGCGTGGCGGCGAGCGCCGACTCGAGGAGCAGCTTGCCCGCGCGCGCCCACGCGTCTTCGCCCACCGGGCTCGCTGCGGTGGTGAGCCCGAGCGGACCCGACGCCATGATCAACGTCGAGTCGCCGTCGCGCGCGAGGAGCGCCTCGAGATCGGCTTCCCACACGAGCAGCGTCTCGCCGACGCCGATGGTGTCGTCGCGCTGCAGCACACGCGGCGCGGTGAGGCGCTCGCCGTTCACCCACGTGCCGTTGCGCGAGCCGAGATCTCGCAGCTCGGTGGTCGCTCCTCGACGCTCGAAGACGCAGTGCTCGCGCGAGACCTTTTCGTCGAGCAGCTGCAAGTCGGCTTCCGGCACTCGACCAACCAGCAGCCGCTCGCGCACCTCGCGCGCGGTCCCACGGCGGGGGCCGAAGAGCACGGCGAGGCGGGGAATCGCGTCGCTCACGGGGAAGAGGAGAGCGTCACACGGCGTGACGTTCGGTAACGCGACGTTACGACAGCCGGTGTGGGTGTGGGCGTTCCCGATCGCGCAAGTGCATTGAATGTGGGCGGGTTTCGGGGCGAGGGGTGCCGGGTCGAGGGCTGCACAGGCGAGGGGCATGCTCGCTCTGCTCGCCTCGGTGGTCCTCGCGTCGACGTCGTGTCCTGCTGGTGCGCCGCTCGCCGGCGGGAACCACTCTGAGGTCGTCACGACGCAGGGCCGCGTGCATCTGTGGTGCCGCAGCGGCGAGGTGACGTCGGTCGTCCTCTACGTGCACGGGTATCGCGACTCGCTCGACTCCGCGTTCGTCGAACATCACCTCGCGGAGCAGTTCGCCGCGACCGGCCTCGAGGCGCTGTTCGTGGTCGTCGAGGCTCCGAGCGGCCCGCGCGAAGGCGTGGTGGTGGGTGACCTCGATGCGCTGCTGCTCGAGCTCGGGCCGGTGCCGGAACGCACCGTGCTCGTCGGGCACAGTGGTGGCAATCGCACGCTCAAGCAGTGGCTGCGCTCGGAGCGCGCACGTGAAGTCGTGCTGCTCGATGGGATGTATGGGTCGACGAAGGAGTGGAGCGAGTGGCTCGCGCGTACGCCCGACGCGCGACTGTCGCTCGTGAGCCAGCACACCGCTCCGCAGGCGAGCCGGTTCGTCGCTGCGCTTCCCCGGGCGCTGCGGGCTCGGGTCAGTGATGCGCCCGCGAAGTGCTCGCACATGGAGATCGTCACGGGTGGGAAGTGGCTCAAGGCCACGCTCGTCGCGGGGTGAAGAGGGCGCTCGGGCCCGGGAAAGCTGCCCGGGGAGGTGGGTTGTCGCGTCCTCCGCGCCCTGCCGAAAGACCGTCGTGCCCCTCGGCCTCGGGCGAATTCGGGTCAGGTGGGGTGCGGCAATCCAGCCTGCCCGGGCCTGTACAGATTGCCGCACCCCTCCCGGGAATGTCGGTGCCTCGCGATAGAGGTGTCGCAGGAGGACGAAATGGGCGGGTTGGATGAAGTGGAGAGGCTGGCTGCAGAACAGTGGGGCGTCGTCGCCCGGTGGCAGGCGAAGCAAAAGGTGTCGCGCGCGACGATTCAGCATCAGCTCGATTCGCAGCGCTGGCTGGTGAAGCACCGCGGGGTGTACCGCTTTCCGGGCAGCACCCAGAATTGGCACCAGGACGCACGCGCACTGACCTTGTTGGCTGGCGAAGGCGCCGTCATTTCGCATGCGACGGCGGGGTGGCTCCACCGGCTCGACGGCATCATCATTCGCCTTGATGAGGATCCGCGCGTGATTCACGTCACCGCACCAAACGAGAGGCGAGTCGGGTTCCCAACGCCGCACGTGGTTCACCGCAGTCGCACGGCGATTCCGCAGACCACCATCGATGGACTGCCGGTGACCACGATGGCGCGAACGTTGATTGATCTCGCCGACCTGGTGAGTGACGACCTGCTCGAGCACGCGCTCGACTCGGCGCGGCGGAAGAACAAGAGCGCCGACGTCGAGATTCTGAACGCCATCGCGCTCGCGGAGCATCGCGGCCGACGGAACATTCCCGCACTGCTTCGCCTGATGAAGCTGCGGCTGCATTCGGTCGACTCGCCACTCGAAGTCGAAGCCGTTCGCCGCATTCGCGCGGCCGGACTGCCGGAGCCGACGCTCGGCTACTCGTTCTACGACGCCGATGGTCACTTCGTGATCAAGGCCGACGCGGCATGGCTCACGCCGATCAAAGTGGCGCTGCATTGCGACAGCCGGACCTGGCACAAGGGTGCGCAGCTCGATCGCGACGCGATGCAGCGCACGCGACTCGAGGAAATGGGTGTGAAGAACGTGATGATGACCTGGGCGACGCTCGACCACCCGTTCTGGGTTCGCGCCCTCCGAAAGTACCTGCAGAGCTGAGCCCGAGGTCGAGGGGCTGGTGTTCTGGCCGCTGCGCTTGAACATCGACTCACACTGCCCACCCAGAGCAGTGTGAAGTTGGTTCATGTCTTGCTTCGTCGGCGCGGCACGGGCCGGTTCTCGGGGGAAGTGATGCGCGCAGCAGCGTGGTTCGCGACATTGGCGTCAGTGATGGTGGGTTCAGGGTGTGTGACGTCCATGTCGCCACCAGACGCCGGCGCGCCGGACTGCGCCGACGACACGGACTGCCCCGACAGGACGTATTTCTTCTGTGACACGCAGACGTCGAAGTGCACTCCGACGTGCAAAGCGGCGGAGCAGTGCAACATGCGCCCTGAGCAGTTCGCGCTGAAGGAATGCGAAGGCGAGCTCGGCTGCGTCTGTGATCTCGGGCGTTGCTTTGCCGCGCAGTGCGCAAGCGACGCCGACTGTCCTGGAGCAGCGTGTCGCAACGGCGCCTGCGCAGCACCGCCCTCTGCCGATGCCGTCGTCCGCTGCGCCGTCACTCCCGACTTCGTGATCGCGGCGGCTGATCAACCGCTGACCTTCTCGGTCTCGACCTGGGACCGCACCGGCGAGCCGATCGTGATCTCCGCCGGAGCAACGTGGACCGCGCTCGGCGCGTCCGTGAGTGGAACCCCGCCCGCGGGCCTCGAAGCCAGCTTCACGGCGCGCGGCCCGGGCTCAGCAGCGACCGCCGCCGTGCGCGCCACGATTGGAGGCGTCCAATGTGATGCGCGCGTGCAGCTGCTCCCCGCGCCCGTCGCTGCGGACGGTACGGTCATCTCCGTCATCGACGAGCGCACGGGCCGCGCCATCGCTGGCGCGCAGGTGATGCTCTCCTCGCCGCAAGGTGCGCAGCTCCAACTCGCCACCACCAACGCCGACGGCTGGGTCGAGCTCACGAACGTGGCGACCAACTCCGTCTCGGTCTTCCACGCCGACTTCTCGTACCAGACGCTGGTGGCAGTGCCCGACGCGCCGGTGCTCCGCGTCGGCCTGCAGCGCAACCCGCTCGATCGCCTCGGCGGCTACACCGTGACGCCTGCCTTTCCTCTCACCTCGAACGTGCATCTCTCTCGCGTCGGCCTCTCGAGCTCGACCGACGTCAGCGCGCTCACGCTCACCGACGACTTCGAGCCCATTGTCCCCGTGACGGTGATCATCGGCTCCGCGATCAACCAGCCGAACACGCCCATTCCGCTCGGCACGGTCATGAACTTCGGAGATCAGCTCATCAAGCCCGCCGGCTCGGCGTTCGGCGTGAATGGGGTGTGCCGCGACCTGAACGGTGCAGTCGACGAAGCCTCGACCGCGAACGGCACCTGCGGAGCGCAGTCGATGTGGATGCTGAGCAACGACACCCCGCTGGGCTCCATTCCGCTCGATCTCGGCAACGGCGTGACGCTCCCGTTCCTCGCTTTCTTGAGCCGCTCCGAGAGCTTTGGAAAATACCAATCGAGCGTCGAACGTGACGTGCAGTTCCCGCTGCGTCTTCCCCCGGCGAGCGGCGTGGGTGATTTGAGCGACCGCAGCAACTTCGTCAGCGCCCAGCGTGCGTTCGGTCAGCTGCGCCTCGGCCTGCAGGCGACGGTGAAGCCGGCGCAGTTCACGACTCACGCCGGCCAGCCGATCTCGAATCTCCTGCTGACGAGCGTGGCGCTGCAGCCCGGGCGCGGTCTGGTGCCGTTGGGCCTCGGCTACGGCGCGGACACGACTCCGACCGATGGGCGCGTCGACCCGTCTGCGGACCTCCGAACCGGCCTGGTGCGATTGCGCGCCGCGCCGGCGCATCATGGTCTCGAAGGCACCACCACGGCGGTGCTCACGCAGTTGGTGAGCAACGCGTGGTTCGGGAACCCGGAAGCGGGGCGCGCGAACTCCACGGTGCTCACGCGGTTGGCGGCGGGCACCGTGAAGTGGGACCAGGACGCCACCACGGTCATCGATCAAACGATGCAGCCCTTCCCGACCCTGGTGGAGAACTCGAAGTGGAACGCGCAGCCCATCTCGAACCGCGGGCTTGCTCCGCGCAGCTTCAGCGTCGCGCCGCGCGAAGACGTGTCGGTGGTGAAGGTGAGCATCAAGGACGCGCTCGGCGCGAAGTGGGACGTGCTGGTCGACCCGCGCGCGCCGAACTTCACGCTGCCCACCGTGCCGGGGACGATGCGCGATCGCCTGTTCGATCTCGGCCTCTCGACGGGCAAGCCCTCGGGCATCGAGCTGCAGTCGTTGCGATTCTCCGAGCCGGTGTTCAGCGATCGCCAGGTCGGTTACGCCGAATGGGTCGCTGCACCGCACCTTCGTGATCAGCTGCGGCACCTCACCGCCTGGTCACGCCTGGAAGTCCGCAAGCTGTCCCTCGTCCTCACGAGCCCCCTTGCGAACTCGGAGCTCACCGACTCACGCAACATCGTGGTCGCGGTCGAAGGCGTGGCGCTCGGCCCGTCGTCGTCGGCTTCGGTCGCCCTGCGCTTCAAGGGCGGCACGGGCTGCGTCGACGTGATCACGTCCTTTCCCATCATCCGCGTGCCGCCGGAGTGTCACGGCAACTCCGTCACCATCGAGGCCGAGCTGCTCGACGAAAACCTCGACTCGTACATTCCGACCATTCAGTCGACGGTCAGCAACGTCCGCATTCCGTGAGTCACGCTCACGGCACCGTCCACGTGAGCCCGGTGTCGACCTCGGCGCAGTTCTTCGAGCGCATCGTCACCGGGTACGTGCCCCTCGGCAGCACCGGCACGTCGGCCGAGAACTCGTCGCGCGCCGAGCTGTAGCTCCCGCGCGTCAACGCCACGCCGTTGATGATCAGATCGAGCACGCCGCTCATGTTCTCTCCGCGCGCGACGATCGGATCTCCGTTCAACGTCGGAGGCACCAGCTGCCTCACGTTCGGCGTCGCTGACGAATCACAGACGAAGAACGGCAGCGCCTCGAAGAACTGGCCACCGCGTCCATCGCGCACCACCGTCCACAACGTGCCGGTGCGCTTCTCAGGAACGGGATCATCGGCCAGCGCTCCGGGCACGATGAACTTCGTCAGCGCTCCTTCGCTCACGTCGATGCGCGCTTGATCGAACCGCCCCGACGTCGAGTACCAGCTGGCGACCAGCGTCTCGCTCTTCTCCTCGGGTCCGTTGGGCAGCAGCACCGAGAACAGCTCACGCGAGTCGTCGGTCACGCGCGGCAACAACGTCACCGTCGCGCCTTCGTGCAGCTGCAGCTTCGCGCCCTTCGGCTGCGCCACGCCGTCCAGCTCGAACGCCGCCAGCCGCGGGTTCTGGTTCTTCTTCGAGCGCTGCGTCACCGTGATGCGCGTCAACGCCATCACCGTCTGCACTTCTTGCCGCTCGATGCGACCGAACAACACGCGCAGCTCTTCGTCGCTCGACGTGGGCTTCACTTCTTCGCCAATCACGACCGCGAGCACCGGCCCGCTCGTGCCGTTCGACCGCACGGGATCTTCCGGAGTCAGCCCATCGAACAACGTCGACGCCGACGCGTACGCCGCGTGCGTGCCGAACCCGAGCAATCGCACGCCCGGAGGGAACGTCGCGAACGCCGTCGGCTGCAGCAGCGCGCTCGTGTCGTTGCAGGCGCTGCGGTTGAAGTCGATCGGGTCGGGCTCACAACCCACCCACACCACCGTCGTCTTTCCACCCGGTCGCGACGGGTCGAGCTGCAACACGTCGAGCCCGGCCGGTTGTCCCGGGTCGACCTCGGGCGGCGACGCGGTGATGGCCAACACGCGCAGCCCATCGACCAGCGTCTCCGGCTTGAAGCTCGCGTTGCAGCCGCAGAGCAACACCACCAGCACCAGCAGCGCGCGCATCACAGCTCTCCTCTCACGCCGATCGAGGGAAGAATCGGAATGCCGTACACGTACGCCTTCTGCGTGTAGTTGAAGCTGTAGAACAAGCCTTCGGGGTTCTGCTGATTGGTGACGTTCTGCACGTCGACGTAGACCGCGAGCACCCAGCTGTTGAACACGAAGCGCTTGTCGATGCGCGCGTCGAGCTGGAAGAACGACGGCAGGCGCTCGCTCCACGGCAGGCCGGGCAGCGGGTAGTAGTAGTTGCCGTCGACGTCGTAGAGCGACGCCACCACCGGAGTGACCAGCGGCCCGCTCGCGAAACGGAAGCGCCCGCCGATGGTGATGTCCCACGGCAGCTTGTAGCTGGCGACGACGATCAAGTTGTGCGGTTGATCGAGCGGGCCGGGGCTCCACTGCGCACCGTTGTAGCCATCGCGCTCGAACCTCGAGAGCGAGTACGCGATCCACCCGAAGAAGTTCTTGTGGAGCTTGTGTCGCAGCAGGAACTCCGCGCCGTACGCGCGCCCGTAGCCGCTCGAAGCGAACCGCGTATCCGCCCCCGGAATGTTCACGTCGCTGCCGAGGCCAGACGTCAGCACCTGCCGCACCTGCGAGTAGAGCTGCTTGTAATAAACGCTCGCGTCGAAGCTGAGGTACTCGGTGAAGCGCGTCTCCGCTCCGACGGTGAAGTGCGCCGCGCCCTCGGGTGAGAGATCAGGGTTTCCGAACACCGGCGACAGCTGGCCCACGCGGTAGTCGGGAGGCTGGTGGTACAGCGCCGCGCCACCTTTGAGCGTGAGCCAGTCGACCGGAGTCCACGCGACGGCGAGCCGCGGGTCGGCCCACACGTCCTTCATGTACGACTCGTAGTCGACGCGCACGCCGCCGGTGATGCTCAGCGATTCCCACGGGCGCCACTGCGCTTCGGCGAAGATGGCCGGCTCCACGAAGAAGCTCGTCGAGCGATCGACGAACAAGCGCCGCGCGACGTATGGGTCGGGCACCTGGTTCGCCTTGAAGTTCGGAGGCGACTGCGCATCGACGAAGGTCGGCACCACCAGCACGTCGAGCCCCGTCGACAGCGACAGGTTCGCCTCGGGAATGTCGATGCGGAATCGCTCGCGCGCCTGAATCGGCGTCTGCGTGCCCTTGTAGAAGATGTCGGTTGCTCCACCGAGTTGCTCGTATTGATCGAAGCCGATCGAGTTGCGCGAGATGAACGTCACGCGATCGCTGAAGCGGTAGTCGAAGCCGAGCGTGAGCCGGTGGTACGCGATGGCGTTGCCGGCGCTGCCCTGATTTCCCTCGGTGGCCGGGTCGATGAACGGATTCGGATTCACGAACGCGTACCGGTCGGACGAGCCGTACAACGAAATGAACAACCGACTCTTCGACGTGCCGCGACGCTCGGCGCGCAGCTGGTAGTCGAAGTACTGCGGAGCCAGAGAGAACCCGATCGACGAAGCCGCCGGACCCGCGAAGGTCTTGATGGCCAGGGGCAGGGTGAGATCAGCCAGACCGCGGCGACCCGCAGCCGAGATGCTCCACTTGTCGCTCACCGGCAACTCGACCATCGCGCTCACGTCGAACGTCGAGAGATCGACGTAGCCATGGAGCCCCTTGGTCGACGGCGTGCGCACCTCGGCCTGCACGAGGCCACCGATGCTGCGGCCGAAACCCACGCCCCAGTTTCCGGGCTGGAAGGTGATGCTCTCGACGGTCGAAGCGTTGAAGGTCGCCGAGAGGCCCGCGAAGTGGAACAGCTGCGGCACCTGAATCTCGTCGACGTACACGCGGCTGTCCCACGACTTGCTGCCACGCACCACGAGCGCTCCTGAGCCGAACGCCGCGCGCGCGACACCAGGCAACGACTGCAGCACCTTGAACGCATCGCCCTGTGTGCCGGCGACCAGGCGCATCTCCGCGCGCGTCAGCTTCACCTGCGTCACCTCGCGGCGATCTTTGTCGCTGCGCACGATGGTCTCGAGCGTCGGCGTGCCGGTCGGCTTCAAGTAGTACGTCACCTCGGTGCGCTCGTCGGCGCGAATGGTCTCCTTCGCCTCGAACTTCTCGAAGCCCGCGCCGCTCACGCTCAGCGTCACCTCGCCCGTCGGCACGTCGTGAAATTCGAACTCACCGTTTTCGGTCGAGAACACCGAGAGCTCAGTGCCGGCCACGTTCACCGTCGCGTTCGCCACCGGCTCGCGCGTGCCCGCAGTGCGCAGCACGCCGAAGAGATTCACGACGCTCGGCTTGCCCGCATCGGGCTCGGTGCCGATCGCGACCACCATCGGCGGCGGCTCGAACGTCAGCGCGTACTGAATGCGCACCGGTGAGGGCTGCCCATCGAACTCCGCCGGAGTGAACTCGAACTGCTGCAGCGCGCGCATCGCGGCCGCGTCGAGCTCGGGCGTGAGCGACTGCACCACCTTCACCGCGGTGACCTTGCCGTCGACGCCGAGGTCGACCTCCATCACCACCGTGCCTGGCGCGCTCACCACGCCCGCGTCGGCAGTGTCGGGCGCCACCTGCTTCACGAGCGTGGGCGGTTTGGTGAGCGTCTGTGCGAGCAGCGAGAGGATCAACGCCGTGTGGAGCACGGCGCGTCGTGTACCCGACTCGCGCCGCTACGGCACGGTGAACGTGGTGATGACGCGCCCCGAGCCGGCTCCACCGTTGTCCGAATCGCTCAGCTGAAACACGTCGCACCAGCCATTGGTCTGCCCGTTGGCGCGCACCTCGATCTCGAAGGGGATGGCGACCGTCACGCTGCACGAGTCGTAGTAGTCGACGCGCACGACGTACGTGCCGCGCGGAGCAGGCTGGCCCGCGGGGTAGATGATGTTCTCGATGTCGACGTCGTCGATCGAGCAACCGGCGTTCGAGTCGAGATCGAGCTCACCTTGCGCGCCGCAGCTCGACGAAGAGCCGCCCGTGTCGCCGTAATAGATCTCGCACACGCCACCGTCGGGCAGCGGCTCGTCGAGGTGGAGATCGACGTCGGTCTCGGTGTCCCACCGCACGGTGACCTGCACTGGCCCGGCGCCGCCGTTGAGCACGCAGCTGCCGCCGATGCAGGTGAACCCTTCCATGCACGAGCTCGTGCACTGCATCGGAGGCACGTGCTGCACGCAGGTGCCTCCATCGGTGGGCATCAACACGCAGCGATGCGATTGGAGATCACACGTGCGCGAGCCGCCGCCGCACTGCGGGTCGTTCAAGCACTGCACGCACGTCGCGCTCGTCATGTCGCAGAACGGAGTGGTGCCTGTGCAGCGCGCCGGACACAGGCTCGTGCCCGCGTCGACTCCGGCGTCTGAACCCGCGTCCATCGACGAGCCCGCGTCGGGGTGCGAGCGGCAGCTGCGCGTCGACTGCGAGCACGTGCTGCCGGGACAATCGGCGTCGCTCAGACATTCCACGCACGTCGCGCCGAAGCTCGAGTTGGTGTTGCACAGCGGAGTCGAGCCGCTGCAGCCCTGCGTCGGAGTGCATTCCACGCACGCGCCGCGCGACTCGTCGCAGAACGGCTTCGCGCCACCGCACGACGTTCCACAGCGCGAGCTCGAGACGGCGACGCAGGTTTGGGTGAGCGCATCGCACGTCTGATTCGCCAGACAGTTCGAGCAGCCGCCCGCATCGGAGCCGGCCATCAACCGCGGTCCACACGCAGCGAGGAACACCACGGAACAGAGCAGAGCGATTCTCACGGTGGCTCTTTCGTCCCTTCGTGGCGCGCGCGGCAACCGTGTGAGTGTAGCCCCGTCACCGAGGGGCGACACCGACGCGCGATCTTGTGTATGGAGGCCGGGTGAAGGCCTTTCTCGCGAGCCACGCCATCGTGCTCCTGTCGGTTCAGGCCATCCTGGTCATCGCCGCGTCGCGGGTGCTCGGCCTGGCGCTTCGCCGCCTCGGCCAGCCGATGGTCATCGCCGAGGTGCTGGCCGGCATCGCGCTCGGCCCTTCGCTCCTCGGCCTGCTTGCGCCGGAGACCTCGGCGATGTTGTTCCCGGCTGCGTCCCTCGGCTCTCTGGGAATTCTCAGCCAGCTCGGCCTCATCTTCTTCATGTTCATCATCGGGCTCGAGCTCGAGCCGCAGCTGCTGCGCGGGCTGGGCAAGAGTGCGGTGATGATCAGCAACGTCAGCATCGCGCTGCCGTTCATTCTCGGAGTGACGGTGGCCATCGCCATCGCTCCGTCGTGGTCGACCGATTCGGTGCCGCTTACCAACTTCGCGCTCTTCCTCGGCGTGGCGATGAGCGTCACCGCCTTCCCGGTGCTGGCGCGAATTCTGAGCGAGGGCGGCTTCATTCACAC
This sequence comes from Archangium sp., assembly GCA_047600485.1. Classification (GTDB taxonomy): domain Bacteria; phylum Myxococcota; class Myxococcia; order Myxococcales; family Myxococcaceae; genus Archangium_A. The sequence continues at coordinate 5,216,219 of JASGKS010000001.1, read as the reverse complement.
CCGCATCGGAGCGCTCGCCATCGCCTGCGCCGCCGTCGACGACGTCACCGCGTGGTGTCTGCTGGCGCTCATCTCCGCGCTCGTGAAGTCAGGCAGCATCGTCGGAGCCGGCGTCACGCTGGCCCTCACCTTCACGTACTGCCTGGCGATGTGGTTCGTGGCGCGCCCGCTGCTCGCTCGCCTGGTGAAGCGTCTGCCCACCAATCGCCGCGGCATCAGCCAGGGCATGGTCGGCGCGACGGTGGTGATGCTGCTGCTCTCGGCGCTCGCCACCGAAGCCATCGGCGTGCACGCGCTCTTCGGAGCCTTCTTCTTCGGCGTCGTCGTGCCGCGTGAAGGTGGCCTCGCGCACGGCCTTCGCGAGCGTCTCGAAGATCTGGTGGTCGTGCTGCTGCTCCCGCTCTTCTTCGCCTACAGCGGCTTGCGCACGCAGATCGGTCTGCTCGACGGCTCGTCGGCGTGGCTCACCGCGGCGCTCCTCACCCTCGTCGCGGTGCTCGGAAAATGGGGCGGCGCCACGCTCGCGGGCCGCGCTTCGGGTCAGACCTGGCGCGACGCGAACGCCATCGGCGTGTTGATGAACACCCGCGGCCTGATGGAGTTGGTGATCCTCAACATCGGGCTCGATCTCGGAGTCATCACGCCCACCGTCTTCACGATGATGGTGCTGATGGCGTTGGTCACCACCGTGATGACCTCGCCGCTGCTCTCGTTGCTGCGTCCGAAGACCGCGACCGAGTCGTGGGTCGTCACCGTGCCGGCTGCTCCCGCGCCCGCAGAAGCGCGCTGATCAGAGCAGCCCCGGCACCACGCCGCAGTTCTGATCGTCGCCGAAGCCATTCACCTGCACGCCCATCAAGCGCGCCACCGAGGTGAGCACTCTGTCGTTCTGAATCGGCGTGTTGAACTTGAGGTAGCGATCGGCGCGCAGGCCGTTGCGTTCAGTGCCGAACAACACCACCGGCAGCCGGCGAATGTCGTGATGGCCGCCGAAGTGCGAGATGCCGAGCACGATGGTGTGATCGAGCATGTTGCCGTCGGCCTCGGGCGTGTTGCGCAGCCGCAGCACGAACTCGCCGAGCGCCTGCCAGTCGTACCGCGCGCAGCGGATGTACAAGTCGCGCTGCGCCACCGGCTCGTGGTGCACGTCGTTGTGGAGATCGCTGATGTTGGTGTTCGGCAACCAGTTGTAGCGCCAGCCGAAGCCCGAGCCGCCCCACACCATCGAGCCGACCTGCACGCGGTTGCACGCGAACGCGGCGTGCATGGTGTCGAAGTGCGCGGTGATGCGGTGGAAGATGTCGAACTCGTTCGTCGGCCGGCCGGGCAGGGAACACGCCGCGGTGGGCGCGGGCACGTTGCCGAGATCGATCGCCACGCTGCGCTCCGCGCGACGAATTGAGTCTTCGTGCACGTCGAGCTTCAACTTCTCGACGCCGCTCAATTCCGCGCGGAGCCGCCGCAGATCGCGGCCCATGCCGTCGAGCACCGAGCGGCGGCTGGTCAGCTTGCGCAGCTGCGCGTCTCGCTCGGCGGTGTTCACCTCGGGCGGCACGAAGCCACCGAACACACGGTCCCACGCGGCCGACGGAGGCTTGATCGCCACCTTGAACTGGCCCGGCCCCGTGGCGAACGGCCGCTCGCGAATCGACTCGTCGCTGCGCCCTTCGACGTCGGTGATGTTCACCTCGAGCGCGCTGGCGTTGAGCCGCTGCGCGACGAATTGATCGATCGAAATTCCACCCGGCAGACCTTCGCCGCCGTCGTCGATCACGTCCGCCGCGGTGACGACCTTCCCCGGCGCGCGCGCGTGATTCGCTCCCGCGGCGTTGTACCCGGAGTTGCGGATCTCGACGCCGTCGATGACCACCATGTTCTGCTTCACCGGCGCGCAGTTCTGCAGAATCTCGCCGAGCTGCCAGTTGGTCTCCTGGCCGTTGCTGAAGAACGCCGCTTCGTCGGGGTAGCCGGCTGACGCGACCCACACGAACAACCGCTTGGGGATCACCTGCTGCGCTTCGGCGCGGCGAATCGAGAACACCGGCGACAGCAGCGCCGCCGCCTTCAGCGAGGTGAAGATGAACTCTCGGCGCTTCATGGCGTTCCCTTCGAGGTCCACAGCACGCGGCCGTCGGTCGCGAGAATGAAGAGGAAGCCGTCGCTGTCGACGTGCAGCGTCGCTCCGGCGTTGCCGTGCGTGCCGGTGTTGAAGAGCGGAGTGCCGTTGCGGTCGTAGACCACCAGGTTGCCGTCGCCTTGCATCGAGCTGATGCCCGGCGCCGAGGAAGACGTTCCGCTCGCCCACGTCGGGCCGCCGCCGACGCGGTAGAGCACCAGGTTTCCGTCGAGCTGGTTCACGAGGTTGAAGCCGGCGACCGACTTTGACGCGCCGATCGCGAGTTCTTCACTGCTGCCGAGCAACAGCACACGGGGCGCAGTCACCGTGCCCGCATCAGGAATGCCCGCATCCACAACCGGATCGGGATCTGGCGGGAGAATCGTCGCGATGCGCACGTGGAGCTTCGGGTTCGCGAGCGTGTCTTCCACCAGCTTCGAGATGCTCAGCGGGCTCTTTCCCATCGACTGCACGACCGAGTCACTCAACGTCTCGGTGTGCGGCGCCGACGGCAGGCCGAGCGTGAAGCGCGCGAAGTTCCGCCCGAAGCAGAGCGCGGTGTTCGGGTTGGTCGCGAGCGAACCGCTCAGGTCCTGCGCGCCGGTGAACGACGCCGACTGTCCGGCGACGGGCACGTCACTCACCGCGGTGACGACGGCACGCCCGTGCTGCGAAATGCGGAAACGCCCGAGCGCGTCGTAGTTACCGAACGCGAAGCCGAGCGGCATGAACTGCCGGTGGCACGCGCGGCAGCTGTCGCCCTGCTGCATCATCGCTTCGTACTGCTCGCGCGTAGTGAGCTGGTCGAAGTTGGGCACCGTCATCGCGGCGTTCGCGGCGGCCACGGTGTTCACGTTCGACGGCAACCCGACGTCTTCGCAGAGCAGCTGTCGCTTGATCATCAGGCCGCGCATCACGGGACGATCTTTCTCCGCGTCAGTCGCCGAGCCGATCGCCGCCATGGTGCTCGCCAGCGTCAGGATGCCCGCGCGCTTCTGATCAGCGGGCAACGTCACGCGCTCGGGCGAAGTGGACGTCGAGGTGAGCCCGTACAGCGGCGCCACGCGCGCATCGACGAACGAGAACGGCTCCGAGAAGAGCGAGGGCAGGGTGCCCGCTCCGTCGAACACCACCGCGTTCACGTACGAATCGAACTCGGCCTTCAGCGATGCGCCTTGTTCTGGCGACGTCAGCTTCGGGAAATCGGCCGGCCGCTGCGCCATGCGATCGAGCGCCGTCACCTTGAGCCACTGGCGGTAGAAGTCGCTCTGCCGCGAGCGCGTCTGCGGAGCGCGCCACAGCCGCTGCACGTGCGCGCGCAGGTGTTCCTCGTCGAGCACGCCCGCTTCCGCGTCGGCGAGGAGCAGTTCGTCGGGCAACGTGCCGGTCAACGTGTACGAGACCAGCGACGCCTTCTCGAACTGGCTGAGCTCGAAGCGATCACTCCCGGTCGCCACCGGCTGACCCACCTCAGTGCGGTACAGAAAATACGGGCTGCTGATCAGCCGCGTCACCACCGCTTCGATTCCCGCGTCGCGGAACAGCGCGAACAAGTCGTCGACCTGATCGCTGCTCAGTGGCCGCCGCCACGCGCGCCGACCGAGCGTCGAGATGATGGTGCGCACGCACGACTCATTCAGCGCAGCCGGAGCAACCGCCGCGCACGGAAAGTCCGCCGCCAGTCGCGTCGACACGTAGCGCGCGGCGAGCGCTTCACCTTCGAGCAGCAACGCCGACAGCAGGTTCTCGTCGACCTGCGTGGCCGCTCCGTTGTCGTAGCCGCCGGTCCAATCGGCGTGCGTGAGCGTCGACGATGCGGTCAGCCCGAGGAGATCGCGAATCGTGTTCCGGTATTCGGTCGAGCTCAGCACCCGAATCTGCGCGGGCGCGGGCACGACTTCGATCGGCACGGGCGGCGGATCTCTCGGGTTCTCGCGACCATTCGGACCGGAATTCGAAGTCGACCCGCCGGGAAAGAGGTCACCGATGCAGGCACTGCAGGAAGCGATGAGGACCAGGACCGCCAGTCGACGAAGCACGCGCGCGCGATGAGCAGCCAACGTGCCAGCGCGACGCACACCACAACGCCCTGAATGATCAGTCGCGCGAGCAGCGCTGCGTGCCCACGCTGAAGCTCACCTGAGCACTCGGGTGATCACTCTCCAGGTTGCCGTCGACGCAGACCCGAGAGCCCCCAGCGTCCGACCGTCCACCCCGCGTCCTTCAGCTCGTGCTTCGCGCCGATGGTCACGATGTCGCAGTTGGTGGGGTTCGCCAGCTCGTCGAATTGCTCCACGCTCAGGTGCATCCACCGCATGGCGAAGCAGCGAATGGTGAGACCGTGCGTGACGATCAACACGTGCTCGGCGGCTTTGCGCTCGACCTGCCGCATCATCGACTCGAGGAACGAGCTGGTGCGATCGAAGCAGTCGGCCGGGCTCTCGCCGCCCTTGAACCGGTAATAGAACCAGCCGTGCGTGCGTCGCAGCTCGTGCTGCTTCTCGTACTCGGAGTACCCGGGATCGACCTCGCGCAGCCGCGGGTCTTCGTAGATGCGCACCGCTTCGCGCGTGAGCCCCGCGCCCTCGAGGATGTTGGTGAGCGTCTGCCGCGTGCGCACGTACGGCGAGCAGTAGATGAGCGCGTCCTTCAAATACGCCGCGCCGAGCGTGCCGCCGACCGCCCGCGCCTGCTCGCGGCCCTGCTCGGTGAGCTCGATGTTGTGGTCTCCGACGTCCCGGGCCTCGACCTCGCCGACGTTCGCCCGGGACTGACCATGTCGTACCAGCTTGATGGTGAGCGCCATGCCGTGGTGTTTATCGCGCGTGGACACCGAAGTACGCCGCGCCGCGATCCGCGCCATGACCCGAATCAGCGAGCCTGATGGCTGCGGAGTGCGCGTGCGCGTCTGCGACGAGCCCTCGGCGCCGTGGGAAGCCTGCGAGCGCCTCGAGGGCTCGGTGCTCGGGCCTCCGTTCTGGGCGCACGCGTGGCCCGGTGGCGTCGCGCTCGCGCAATGGGTCACCGCGCATCCGCAGTTGGTGCACGGCAAGCACGTGCTCGACTTCGCGTCGGGCGGCGGTGTGTCAGCGCTCGCGTGTCTTCGCTCCGGAGCCGCTTCGGTGCTCGCCACCGAGCTCGATGTCTGGGCGCGCGCCGCCATCGCAGAGAACGCAGCGCTGAACGAGCTCACGCTCACCATCACCGGCGACGACGTCACCGCGCGCGACGACGGGTGGGACGTGGTGTTGGTGGGTGACGTCTTCTACGAGCGCGAGCCGTCGGCACGCATCTTCGAGTGGCTCACGCGGCTGCACGCGCGCGGTGCGAAGGTGCTCATCGGAGATCCCGGACGCTCGTTCTTGCCGCAGCGCGCGCTCACCTGCGTGCACGTGACGGCCATCGCTCCAGTGCCTGCGTGGGACAGCGTGGTCGATCGCCCTGCGCGCGTCTGGGAGTTGTCGTCATGAGCCAGAGCCGCGACGTCGAATCGCTCTGCCGCGTGTGCGCGCTGTGCTGCGACGGCTCGCTCTTCACGCGTGTGCCGCTCGCGCCGACCGAAGTGGTGAATCACGAAGCGCTCGGCGTGGTGACCAACACGAATGGCGGCCGCCACGTGCCGCAACGCTGCAAGGCGCTCGGCTCGGCCGCTGATCTCGATTGCCGCGAATACGCGCAGCGGCCGATTGCCTGTCGCCGCTACGAGTGCCTGCTCGTCGGAGCGATGCGCGGCGGCGAGGTCTCGCTCAGCGAAGCCGTCGCGGTGGTGAAGAAGGCGCAGGCCCAGCCACCCGGAGCGCAGCGCGAAGAGTTCCTCACCTTCCATTTCGGGCGGCGCACGTGAAGCGACTCGTCCTCTTGCTCATATGCAGCGGCTGCAGCGAGACGAGCGAGATGACCGCGTGGCGACAGCACCGCGATCAACTCAACCTCCAGGTCGCCGAGCTCGAGCTGGTGCGCATCGACAGCCACGCCGCCGAGCGTCTCGCGGTGATGAAGAACGACATGCGCGCGCTGGAAGAGAAGTTCGACGTGGTCGCCAAAGCGCGCGAGGTCGACGCTGGCGTGAAGGTCACGCAAGACGAGCGCGGCCTGCTGCTCACCTTCGATGGTCCGCTCGCCGCCTGTCGCGATGCGCTGCGAGCGTTGACGCCACATCGCAAGCTCACGCTCGCGTGGAGGCTGCGCATCGATCAAGGCCAGTGCCACTGGTCGGCCAACGAGACGCCGGCGCTGCGTGCGTGGCGGCTCGAGGTCAGCACGCCACCTCCGCCGTGGAAGCCGCCACCGAGCGAGCGCTTCTCGCGCGGCATCGACGCATACAAGAAGGAGATCGCCGACATCGAATCAGCGGGCGCGCTGCATCGTGCTGATCTCGGCCCGCTCGCCGCGTTGCCCGAGCTCAAGTACCGCTACGACCGCGCGGCCGCGCTGGTGCCGATTCTCGAGGCTGCTGCGCCTCCGTGTGATCGACAGATCATCGAACGCGCCGTCGAACGCGATGCCGGCACGCTGCTCGAAGCCACGGCTGACAGCCTCGTGCACCCGCTGACGCCCAGCACCGACCCGCGCCTCGATGGACTCGCCGACTTCTCGACCGGGCGGCTGCGTTGGACGTGCGGCGAGTGAGTGTGCGCTACGCTGCGACATGTTTGCGGGCACTCCTTATTACTAGTGCGTTTCTGGCGACCTCCGCCCTCGGAGCGGACCTCACGCGCGGCCCCTACCTTCAGCTCGCGGGCCCGACCGAGATCACCATCGTCTTTCGCACTTCGAACATCTCGAGCGGCGAGGTGCGCTTCGGAGAAATCGGCCAACCGCTCTCGCGTTCCGTGGTGTCGCTGATGCCGGGCGTCGAGCACGTCATCAAGCTCACGAACCTCACGCCGCTCACCACCTACGAATACGAAGTCGTCGTCGACGGAGTGCCGCTCGCCGGTCGAGACCCGTTTCGCTTCCGCACCTACCCGTCGCCGGGCACCGCGGCGCCGTTCCGTTTCTTCGCGTGGGGTGACTCGGGCACCGGGACCATCGAGCAGCTGCGCGTCTCGGAGCGCCTGCAACGCGAAGCCGACGAAGCCACCTTCTCGCTGATTCTCGGCGACATCATCTATTACGCGGGCGAGGCCGAGCTGTACGACGCGCGCTTCTTCGGGCCCTACGCGTCGCTGCTGCGGCGCATGGTGATCTGGCCGACCATCGGCAACCACGACGTGGCTTTGGACCCGTCAGGTGGCCCGTACCGCGACGCGTATTTCCTGCCGACCAACAACCCCGCGCAGAGCGAGCTCTACTACTCGTGGGACTACGGCGACGCGCACTTCGTCTGTCTCGACACGCACGTGAACAGCTACGCGGCGGGCGCTCCGCAGTTGGTGTGGGCCGCCGCTGATCTCGCCGCCTCCAACGCGAAGTGGAAGTTCGTCTACTTCCACGTGCCGCCGTATTCGGGAGGCACGCACCCCGACAACCCGTTCATTCGCGACGACGTTCTCCCGGTGCTCGAGGCTGCGGGCGTCGACGTGGTCTTCACCGGTCACTCGCACGTCTACGAGCGCACCTATCTGCTGCGCGGCAACACCATCGTGCAGAGCGATCTCAGCGAGTACACGCGGGAGATCGCCGACGCGGGAACGCTCTACATCGTGAGCGGCACCGCGGGGCAGACCGGCTCCGTCTCGCGCCCGCAGCACCCGATGATGGCGTTTCAGGCGGGCAACGTGCTCGGCGCTTCGGTCATCGACGTGAACGGCGACGACCTGCGCGGCTACTTCCTCGTCGACGATGGCTCGGCGATCGATCTCTTCCATCTGCGCAAAGGGCCCGACGTCGTCGCGCCGAAGATCCTCACCGTGCGCGCGCCGACGCCCACGCAGGTCGAGGTCGTGTTCGACGAGCCGCTCTTCGGCGGCAACGGTCCGGGTGGTGCGGAGCGACTCGGTGCGTTCGATCTCCGTCCCTTCGTGCGCGTGCTGAGCGCGCGGCTCTCGAGCGACGCGCGCACCGTGGTGCTCACCACCAACACGCTCGAGCCTGGCGCGTACGAGCTCGGCGCGATCGGCATCGGAGATCGTTCCGGCACCGGCAACCTCTCGTCGTCGCGCGCGCCGTTCACCGTGCGCCGAACCGTCGAACTCACGGCGGGGCAGGGCAGTCGTTACTCAGCCGACGCGGGCACCGATTGGCGTGAGCCGCTCGCTGACGACACCGGCTGGGGCGTCGGCGATCTTCCGCTCGGCTACGGAGAGCCCGGTCTCGCCACGCAGCTCGCCAGCGGCTCCGTCACCGTCTACGTGCGCACGCCGTTCACCTTGCCGACCGAGCGCTCGCTCATTCGCCGCCTGCAGCTGGAGCTCGACTACGACGACGGCTTCGTCGCATCACTCAACGGCGTCGAGATCGCGCGGCAGAACGTGTGGGCGCTGCAGAACGCCGACACGCTCGCCAGCGCCGATCGCGAACGCGGCCTCGTGCAGCGCTACGCCGTCGGGCCGCGTGCTGATCAGTTGCTGCGTGACGACGCGAACGTGCTCGCCATCGAGGTGCACAACTCGTCTCAGTTCTCGTCCGACCTGTTTCTCTCGGCGCGGCTGGTGGCCGAGGTCGACGAAGCGCCCGACGCCGGGCTCCGCGATGGAGGCGTGAGCCCACCGCCCGACGCCGGGTTCGACGCAGGGCGGCCTGACGCGGGCGGTCCCGATTCCGGCGCGCCGCCCGATGCGGGGCTCGCCGATGCGGGCGCGAACGATGCCGGCACGCTCGACGCGGGCAGCGATGAACCTGACGCCGGCAACGGCGCGCACCTCGGTGGCGGTGGCTGCTCGTGCGCGAGCGTCGACGCGTGGTGGTCGCTCTTCGGAGTGCTGTTGCTCACCGCGCGCCGAGCAGCGCGCTCGCGAGCTCGTCGAGATCTCCGCACCGATACTCGACCGGGCGCTGAGGCAGACAGTCGCGCACGGTGGTGACCCATCGCCGGGGAATGGCGTCGAACCCCAGCGTCGCACCGAGCAGCGCACCGGCGATCGCTGCGTTGGTGTCGGTGTCTCCGCCCTTCACGACCGTCTGCACCATCGCTGCCTCGAAATCGGTCGAGCGCGCGAGATGAAAGAACGCGTGCTGAAGCGCGATGAGCACCCAGCCCTGGTTGTCGCCGTCAGATGCAGGCAGGCCGTCGAGTGAGGCGTGCAGGGTGTCTTCCACCGGACTTCCGCGTGCGAACTCCAGCGCGCGTGCGTGCAGCACGGTGCCCGAAGCGCCGGTGACGATGGCGTCGGCGATGGTGGTGACGAACACCGCGCACGCCCACTGGCAGACCTCATGCGGGTGACTGAGCTGCGAGTCGGCACGCGCGAGCGCACCCAGCTCTTCGCGCTTCATTCCCGCACCGAAAATGCCCAGCGGGCTGGACCGCATCAGCGAGCCATTGGCCTGCGTGTTTCGACTCGCGCGCGCGAGAACACCTGCTGCATTCGTCGCGGGGCCGCCGAACGCCTGATTCGTCGCGCCACCTACGTCGAACGGGTCGGAGTTTCGCCACCGCAGGTAGCTCGTGGCGACGTCGTCGAGATCCTGCCGGCGCATGCGCACCAACGAGCGTGCGTGCGCCAACGCGAGCTCGGTGTCGTCCGTGACTTGCCCCGGCAGCAGACGAAACGGTCCTTCACCGATCAGCTCGCCAGGCCAGGCGCTCGGCTCGCGGGTCGCGATTCCAAGCTCATCGCGAAATTCCACCGTCGTTCCGAGCGCGTCTCCTACCGCCTGTCCCCACAGTGCCCCGCGCGCTCGAGCCAATCGTTCGTCATGCATTCAGAAAGAGTCACATGTACTTGATTGGCTGTCAACGCAGGGGCGGGGCTCGACGCTTGCGGACACCGGCCTCCTCGTGGAATTGCGGGCCCATGCGCATTTCCTTTCTCGTGGCGGTTCTGGTGGTGGCCTCGTTCGGCTGCAACCGTGGTGCGGAATTCAACGTCGTGTTGCGTGTGGTGGCCGAGATGCCCGGCGCGCACTGCAGCAGCGGCGGTCTCGCGGTGCAGACTGGCTTCGACAAGAACGCCAACGGCGCGCTCGATGACGATGAAGTGAACGCCGACGCGACGAAGTTCGTGTGCAACGGCACGAATGGCACCAACGGCATGAACGGCGTCGACGGCTCGCAAGGTGACGCCGGCACGCCGGGCGTGAACGCGCTCAGCCAGGTTACGGCCGAGCCCGCGGGCACCAACTGCCGCTACGGCGGCTCGCGCGTCGACGTGGGCGCCGATCTCGACGCCGACGGCACGCTCGACACGAACGAGATCACCAGCACCCACTACATCTGCGACCGCGCGTCGATCGACGCCGTCTACTTCGGCGATCTCACCCTGCGCGATGCAGACGACCTCGCGCTGCTCGACGGCATTCAGGTGGTGGCGGGCGACCTCACCATCGAGAGCGTTCCCAATGGTCAGTTCACCTCGCCGACCCTCCGCATCATCAGCGGCTCGCTGCAGATCGGTTCGTTCTGCTGCATCGGCGGAAGCATCGGCGAGGCCCCCGTGCCGCTCACGTCGGTCTCGCTCCCTGAGCTGACCCAGATGGGCTCGCTCTACGTGAGCTACGCCAGCGACCTGACCAGCATCACGCTGCCCAAATTGCAGCGCGCGGGGAACATCGACATGAGTGCCGCCGCGGCGCTGACCACCTTCAGCGTCCCTGCGCTCAAGCGCGTCGATGACCTGAGGATCCACGACCAGAACGTGCTCGCCACGCTGTCGTTCCCGGCGCTCACCCAGGCGCTCGGCTTCCGCATCTACAGCATGGACGTGCTGGCGACGTTGAACGCTCCGCTGCTCCGCACGGTCGACAGCCTCGAGATCCAGCGCAACCCGCTCCTCTCGGAGTGCGCGGCCTGGCGCATCGTCGCCGCCCTCACCAGCCACCCGAGCATCTTCGTTCAGCAGAACGACACCACCACCGCGTGCGTGCTCGCCGACACCTGCCGCGTGACGCACGTGACGGGCATCACGCCCGCCGTGTGGAGCTGCTTCGAACCCGTCAACTTCGCCGACGCGCGGACGAAGTGCGCGACCGCCTCGACTGGTGCCGGGCTGCTGTGGCTCGAGAGCGACGCTGAATGGACGGCGCTCCTCGCGGCGGTCGGCGTCGACGAGGTCACCACCGGGTGGATCGGCTACTCCGACGTGACGACCGAGGGCACGTGGGTGAACTTCGCGGGCAGCAGCTACGACCCGACGACGCGCACCGACTGGTGGTCGCCCAGCGAGCCCAACGGAAGCACGTCCGAGAACGGCGCTGAGCTCACCTCGAGCGGCGTGAACGACCTCGTCGACACCAACCTGCGTAACTTCCTCTGCCGCGTTCCCTGATTCGAGCCGCCACGTGACGCCGACCCCGCTGCGCGCTGGAGTGATGGACTCTCAGCGCCCGGGCCTCGACGTCACGCTGCCGGTGCTTCGACTCTCGACCGGCGCGCGCGTCGGCCGTGCGCTCGTTCGGCTCGGCATCGTGTCGGGCATCGGCCTCGCGCTCGTTCCCGTGCCGCTCCTCCACGCGTGCGGAGCGATCACCGCGCTGATCGTCGGGCCCATCGCCGCCATCTTCGCCTTTCGCGGGCGCGCGAAGGTTGGAGCAGGGAACATCACCTGTCCCAAATGTTCGCAGCCGCTCCCGGTGCCTGACGCGCTCGTCGGCTGGCCCGCGCGGTTTCAGTGTCTGCAGTGCAAGGCGATGATCGAGCTCACTCCGGTGCCCGCATGAAGCGCGTGCTCGTCGTGCTGGTGGTGGTGCTGGCCGCGGCGTTCGGCGTGTTCGTCGCGAAACACTACGAGCCACGCCGCGAGCGCACCGAAGGCTGGCGCGCTCGGTGGGACGCGTTGCCGCTCGACACCGAGACGGTGTGGTCGCTGCAGAAGACGCGGCGCGAAGTGGTGCTCCAGTATTTCGTCGAGAGCACCGACGAGCTCGCGCACTGCAACGCCGAATATTTCCGCGGCACCGAGTCGGTCTCCACGCAGCTCGAGTTGTTGATCAGCGTCGACGGCGGCGTCGCGAGGCTGATGTACGTCGTCGGCGAACAGAAGCCCGAGCTGCCCGCGGGCCTCGTGGCGTGCGTCGAACGCGCGCTCGAGCGCACCAAACCAGTCGCGCATCCCGGGCTCGCCGGCACCAACGACGCGCGCTGGCGCATGGGCCTTTCGTTCCTCTTTCACCCGCCGCTCGAGCTCCCGCCTACCCATTGGTGGGATCGCTTCGTGCCCGATGCCTGGAAGTCCGGGGGCAACTCTTCGATTCACGTCGGCTGAAAGCGTGTAAGGGCCGTCGCATGAGTACGGAGTTCGCTGCCTTAGGTCTTTCACCTGCCACGCTCTCGGCCCTCGGTCGCGCGGGCTACGTCACGCCCACGCCGATTCAGGCCAAGACGATTCCTCCTGGCCTCGCGGGTCGCGACGTCATCGGCTGCGCGGCGACCGGCACCGGCAAGACGGCGGCGTTCGTGTTGCCCATCGTCGAGCGTCTCGGGAAGGACAAGAACAAGCGCGGTGTGCGCGCGCTGGTGCTCGCTCCGACGCGCGAGCTCGCGCTGCAGATCGAAGAGCACGCCCGCAACTTCGGAGCGCCGCACAACGTGAAGTCGGTCGCCGTCATCGGCGGCGTCGGCATGGGCCCGCAGAAGGACGGCTTGTCGTACGCCGCGCTGTGCATCGCGACGCCGGGTCGTCTCATCGATCACTTGAACGAAGGCAACGTCACGCTCGCGAACGTCGAGATCCTCGTGCTCGACGAAGCCGATCGCATGCTCGACATGGGCTTCAAGCCGCAGCTCACGCGCATTCTCGCGAAGCTGCCGAAGCAGCGGCAGACGTTGCTGTTCTCCGCGACCATGGCGGGGGAAGTCGCCGAGTTCGCGAAGCACAGCTCCCACGATCCGGTGCGTGTCGAAGTGTCCCGCAGCGGAGCGACGGCGGAGCGCGCCACCCAGTGCGTGTTCGACGTCGGCCAGAACGACAAGACGCCGCTGTTGCTCTCGCTGCTCGCGCGCGGAGAAGAGAGCACGCTGGTCTTCACGCGCACCAAGCGACGCGCCGACAAGCTGACCAAGGCGCTCACGCGCGCGGGGCACTCGGTGGAACGCATTCACGCCGACCGCTCGCAGAATCAGCGCAAGCACGCGCTCGACGGTTTCAAGTCGGGCAAGTACCGCGTGCTGGTGGCGACCGACATCGCGGCGCGCGGCATCGACGTCGCCGACATCGGGCACGTCGTGAACTACGACCTGCCGCACGTGCCGGAAGACTACGTGCACCGCGTCGGTCGCACCGCGCGTGCGTCGGCGAGTGGTCACGCGTCGGCGTTCTGCGCGCCCGATGAAGTGCCGTTGCTGCGTGACATCGAGAAGCTCGTGCGCGATCGCATTCCGCGCGAGAAGTTGCCGGTCGACGACGCGGTGTTCAAAGAAGCGGTCGCCGCCGAGCGCGCGCGTCAGTCGGACCCCGGGCCCAAGCAGCACGGTCACGGCGTCTCGACGCGCCCGGCCGGTGCACAGCCCGGTCGTCACGCGCGCTCGCACCAGAAGAAGCACCACGGCGGTGGAGGCGGCGGAGGCGGTGGAGCCAAGCCCGCCGGGAGCAAGCCGCAGACCGTATTCAGCGGCAGCCCACGCCGTCGCTGAGTCCCCCCTCTCCCGCGAGGGAGAGGGTCGGGGTGAGGGTGAACCTGCATCAAGAAGCAGCGCGAAACTGAAAACACGATTGCACCTCCCTTCGCCGATTCGGGTTCGATGGACTGATGGTGTTCGCGATCGGTGCCCGGTTCGTCTGCATGAAGTGCTCGCTCCGCGGCGTGACGCCGAAGTGCAGCAAGTGCAGCGGAGAAACGATCGACCTCACCACCCGTGACCTCGACGGAGCCTGGGCGCTCGCGAAAGCACACCGCGACGGCCGCCGACTCTTTTCGCCCGCGGTGATGCGCCAGGCGAAGTGGCTCAGACGAGTCGCTCTTGGCCTCACGGTGGTGAACATCATTCCCGCCATCATCATGACCTTCGTGAAAGACGCGGGGCAGGCGCCGATCTCCGCGGTCATCGCAGCGGCCGCGGTGATGCTGTTGGTGATGGCCCCGCTGGTCTTCCTTTTCTACTGGGCGTTCCTCTTCCTCGCGGCGCTCACGTTCCACGCGATGGGCGTGCTCTTCGGTTGGTTGTCGAGCTGGGTGCCCATCGGTCAGCTCCGTCTGCAGATCGTCACCTTCATCAGCGAGATCATCTCGAGACCATTGCTCGGCTTGATTCGCATCGAGCCGACCGAGCTGACCTCGACCGCTCCGTTGCGCGGCTCCCTCGCAGCACCGCTGATCATCGACCTGCAGTTCGATCGCCTCGCGGTGATGGAGCGCGCCGACGCGGTGCTCACCACGCCGCTGCGCGTGAAGTTCGACGCCTCCGGCGAAGAAGAACCCATCGAGCTCATCGGCGGCACGCTCGTCGTCGCACAGCCTGGCAACACGCTCGCACCACCTGAGCTTCCGAAATGGTTGCAGCCCGCGCGCTCGGGCACCGCACGTCGCGCGGAATTCGCAACTGGCACTCGAGTCGTCGTCAGGCGCGCCGCACACGGACTCGTGCAGCTCGACGTCGTCTGACCTTCAAGTCGTCGGAGACGTCGCGACAGCAGCAGCGGCGAGCTTGTCTTCGATCACCTTGCTCAACATGCGCGGAGCAAACCCAAGCGACTTCGCCTTCGCGAGCGCTTCCTCGGCACGAGCGCGATCACCTTCCATCGCCGCCAGCACCGCGCGATTGGCCCACGGCACCGCATAGCCGGGGTCGAGCTCGAGCGACGTCGTCAGCGAGCGCGCCGCGTCTTTCAAGCGACCCTGCTCGAGCCGAATCGCCGCCAGCGTGTTGCGCGACGCCGCCACCGGGTTGCTCGTGTAGAGCCCCACCGCGAGCGACGCGACCTTCGACTTCCACGGGCTCTCCAACATCGCGCGCTCGAACGCGGCGATCTGCATCGCGGCGTCGTCGTACTGCGCCTTCGACAGCAACGTGCGCGCGCGCTGGAACGGCAGCGTCACCCACAGCGCCACGCCGATGAACGGAAACACCACGGCCGCCGCGAGCCACGTCGCCAGGTCCGGCAAACGCGGGGAGATCAGAATCACCACGATCACGAACGCCGCAACCAACAACCGGTTGCGAAGCACGCGCGTCACTTCTGCGCTCCGGGCGCGACGAAGCCGCACAGCTTCGAGTTGGTGCGAGTGGCGCGCGCGAGCTTCTTCAACACCTCTTCGTACGCCGGCTCACCGCCCGCCGCGTCTTCGTCGTTCAGCGTGCGCAGGTCTCCCGCAGGCTCGAGCGTCTTCAAGCACGCCGCATCGTCACCCGCGTGATGCTGCGTGAGCGCGAGATCATTTCGAATCCACAACACCTCGAAGCGATCGATCACCCGCTCGCACTTCTCGAGCAACGGGCTCAGCGCCGCCGCGGCCTCGACGTACTTCTTCGCGCCGTAGAGCTTCTTGAACGAGTCGCGCGACGTCTTGATCTCCGACGCACGGCAGCCGGCGACCGGAGTGAGGAACAACCCGTCGAACGTCGCGCGCACGCCGCACCACGCGCGGCACGCCTCGTCATCGACCGGAGTGACCTCGACGTCCTTCCCCTTCGCCACGAACTTGATGTGGCACACGCCGGTGCCCTCGTCGCTCGTGGTGCCCAGCTCGCCCTTCCACGCGCCGGTGACGTCGCACACGTGCGCGTTGCCACCGACGGTCTGAATGCGAAACGTGCCGCCCTTCTGCAGCTTCAGCTCGCCACGCCCGCCATCGGCGACGTACTCGCCCGCGACGGGAGCAGCAGCCAACACCACCACCATCGAGAGCGAGCTGATCATCAGAGCGGAATGTTGCCGTGCTTGCGGGGGAGGTTCTCCTGCCGCTTGTCCTTCAACATCTCGAGCGCGCGAATGAGCTTGAGGCGCGTCTGCTCCGGGCGAATCACCTCGTCGATGTACCCGAGCTCCGCCGCCTTGAACGGGTTGGCGAACTTCTCGCGGTAGTCGGCGACGAGACGATCCTTCTCCGCCTTCTGATCCGCGGCCGTCTCAATCTCTTTGCGGAAGATGATGTTCACCGCACCGTCAGGGCCCATCACCGCGATCTCTGCCGTCGGGTACGCGTAGTTCACGTCCGCGCGGATGTGCTTGCTCGCCATCACGTCGTACGCGCCGCCGTACGCCTTGCGCGTGATGAGCGTCACCTTCGGAACCGTCGCTTCGGCGTACGCGTAGAGCAGCTTCGCGCCGTGCTTGATGATGCCGCCCCATTCCTGCGTCGTGCCGGGGAGGAACCCGGGAACGTCGACGAAGGTGATGAGCGGAATGTTGAAGCAGTCGCAGAAGCGCACGAAGCGCGCGGCCTTCACCGACGCGTCGATGTCGAGACAGCCCGCGAGCACCGCCGGGTTGTTGCCCACGATGCCGACCGACTTGCCGTTCAAGCGCGCGAAGCCGATGACGATGTTCTTCGCGTAGTGCTCCTGCACCTCGAAGAACCGCTTCTGATCGACCACCAGCTTGATGACGTCGCGAATGTCGTACGGCTTGTTGGGGTTGCTCGGCACCAGCGTCGCGAGCGCGGCCTCGCTGCGATCAGCGGGGTCGTCCGTCGGCCCCGCGGGCGGATCTTCGGTGTTGTTCGACGGCATGTACGAGAGCAGCTCACGCGTCAGCGCGATCGCCGCCTGCTCGTTTTCGGCCGCGAAGTGCGCCACGCCCGACTTCTGGTTGTGCGCGTTGGCGCCGCCCAGCGCGTCCTTGCTCACTTCCTCGTGCGTCACCGTCTTGATGACGTCGGGGCCCGTGATGAACATGTACGAGCTCTGCTTGGTCATCAGAATGAAGTCGGTGATCGCCGGCGAGTACACCGCGCCACCCGCGCACGGCCCGAGGATCAACGAGAGCTGCGGCACCACGCCCGACGCCAGCGTGTTGCGCAGGAAGATGTCGGCGTAGCCCGCGAGCGACTCGACGCCTTCCTGAATGCGCGCGCCGCCTGAATCGTTGAGGCCGATGATCGGCGCTCCGACGCGCGTCGCGAGGTCCATCACCTTGCAGATCTTCTGCGCGTACGCGCCCGACAGCGAACCGCCGAACACCGTGAAGTCCTGCGCGAACACGAAGACCTGGCGGCCGTCGACCGTGCCGTAACCCGTCACCACGCCGTCGCCGGGAATCTTCTTGTCGGCCATGCCGAAGTCAGTCGCGCGGTGCGTGACGAACTTGTCGAGCTCCATGAACGAGCCGGGGTCGAGCAACAGCTCGATGCGCTCGCGCGCGGTGAGCTTGCCGTCCTTGTGCTGCTTGGCGATGCGGTCCGCTCCGCCGCCGAGCTCCGCCTGGTCTTCCAACTTCTTCAGGCGGGCGCGCAGCGGGTCTTGATCCAGTACCGAGGTGTCACTCATGAGCGCGCGGCGTAACACCAAACCGCGCTCACGGCAGCCGGTACCGAATCGCACCGCGAGCCGTCGCCGCGTCCACCACGCGACCGCGCTGCGTCACCACCAACACGCCTTGTGCTGCGAGCTGACGGCCGGCCTCGCGAACCGGTTCCATCAACGCGCGCCACGCTGCTTCGTCTTCTTCCAGCGAACGCGCGACGTCTGAAGGGCAGATGGTCTTGCCCGCCCCGCGCTCGCGCAGCAGCTCGACGATCTTCCGCTCGAGCCGCGTCATGGAACGCCGGCGTCGCTCACTCCTGCGTCGGCCGCGAACTTCGCCGCGTCGAGTTGCCACACCAGCTTTCCCACGTGCGTCGCGTCGCTCGCGCTGTCGAGCCAGCCGTTGATCTTCTCGCTCGCCACCAGCAACGGCCCGAGCTCCGTGCTCGCCGCAACCAGCGCCGCCAGCTCCGGAGCCTGCACCGCCTCCAACAACGGCACCTGCTGCAAACCCTTCGCGACGGCCTTCGGTTCGATGTCGAACTCGAGACCATGAAGCTGTTTCCCGTTCGCGCTCGCCAACGCCGCCACCGCCTTCGCGCGAGCCGATTCGTCGTTGGCCACCACCAGCACGTTGCCTTCCAGCGACACGAGGAGCGAGCCCTGCGCAAAACGCAGCAGCCCGCCGTCGAGCGAGTCGACCAACGTCTTCACGGCGGCCGCGTCACTCACCTCGGCGAGCAGCGCGGCCTTCACTGCGAACATGCGCGCCTCGCGCGTGCGCAGCCCCTGACTCACCTTCACGTGGCTGAGCAGCACCGCCGTGTTCCCCGTCACGTACGGAGCGACCTGCTTCGCCACCGGCAACAACCCTGCGCCGCCGGGCATGAAGCGCACCACCTGCTCGACCAGCGTCGGCACCTGCGCCTTGCTCACGCGCCCGCGGAACACCGCCATTGCGCCGCTCGAACGAAACGCACCGAACGGCGACGCGCCTCCGCCCGCGAACTGCGCGAACGGAGCGTTCTTCACGCGCGCGTCGACCGTCAGCTCGAGCTCCTTCACGTTCATCGCGGCGACGCCGGTCGTCGCGCCGCCAGGAATCACGAACTGCAGGGCGCCCGGCACCTTCGACGTGAGGTTCCACGCCGGAGCGGTCGCCGGCTTCGACGTGGCCTTCGCGAGCATCGGCAACAACGTCTCCACGCTGCGGCCGTGACCGTTCAGCGCGCAGCTGTCTTTCCCCTGCACCGTGTACGCCGCCATCACGCGCCCGATGGGGTCTCGCGTCGCGTACACCGACACGCCGCTCTCGACCTTCTCGAACACCTCGCCCAGCCGCGCGAGCTTCGCGTCGCAGCCCTTGCGGTACGCGTCGAGGTTGGCGATGCGCACGCAGCTCATCGCCGCGTCGCCGACCTGACCGCGCGTCAAAGGCCCGGTGGCGTCGATGCCGTTGAGCTTCAGCGCGTCGAGGCTCGTGACGTCGACGTCGATCAACACGTGCGCGTCGGTCTTCCAGTTCTCGGGGCGCAACAACACCGAGCGCGTGCCGGCCTTCTCGAAGAACGGCAGCAGCGAAGCGAGCTTGTCGATCGACGCCGCGTAGCCGACCACCGGCGCGTCACCCGGAGCCTTCGGCGCGCCACACAGACTGATCAGCAGCAGGGCGTGAAGCATGTCTCTCGCTGATCAGTGTCGCTGATCAGACAACCTCGCGCAGGCCCGATTTTCCGCCTCGCGCCGCGACGCCAGCGTGTATGGTGCGCGCCCTCTCACTCTCACGCTACGGAGCAGACATGGCGTTCAAGGCATCGCGGAGCAAGTCGGGCTTGTTCGAAATTCACGGCATCGAGGCCTACCTCGAGAAGAAGATCGGAGAGCTCCGCAAGGCGCTCGGCATCGGTGGCGGCAAGTCGACGGCGAAGAAGGCCGCGCCCGCGAAGAAGGCGAAGGCCGCGAAGGCTCCGGCGAAGAAGGTCGCGACTGATCCGTACGCGCAGCTGGTTCGCGCGTTCGACGCCAATGGCAAGAAGGCCGCGCTGGTGAAGCTGGGCAAGCAGAAGGACCAGCTGCTGCGCGCGCTCGTTCCGCTCTACGTCGCGAAGGGCCAGTTCGAAGTGACCTCCGGCACCACCACGCGTTTCTGGGCGAAGAACGGTGTCTCGTTCGCCGCTCCGAACGTCGCCAAGGCGCTGCGTGAGCACGTCGGTTACGCGCGCCGCGGCAAGGGCGGCCCGACCATCACGCCCAACGGCATCAAGTACGTCGAGGCGGCGCTGTCGGGCAAGAAGGCGGCCTGAGCAGTCACGAAGCGTTGCTCCGCGCGCTCGCTCCGGGCGCGGTGATGTGGATTCCGGCCGCGGGCAACAGCCTGTGGCCGTTGTTGTTGAATGGCGATTCGCTTCGCGTCGAACGCGTCGAAGAAAGCGCGCTCCGCACAGGCGACGTCGCGGTGATCAAACGACCGGACGGAATTCTCGCGGCGCATCTGGTCAGTCGCACGCAGCCGCTCGAGACCATCTCCACCGCGCTCGTCGCTGATCCGCTCCCCGTCGAAGGGCTCGCGCGCGTCACCGGTTTTCGCCGAGCGGGTCGCGTGTACCCCTGGCCTTCGACCCTCTCCCTCGCGCTTCGTCACTGGCAGACCGTCACCTCTCCGCTCAAACGCATCACGCTGTTGCGCTCGCTGGTGCGACGACTGCGGTAGTGAAAGTCCCCGCACGTGGGTTTGTCGCGCACCTGCCGCGCGAAGAATGACTCTGGGTCATGGCCACCTTCTGGCTGGAGTTTGACCCGTGAATTACAGTCGTGACCGATGCGCGCTTCGTCAGCTGCGATTTCCCGAATCGCGGCGCTCGTTTTCTCCCTGAACGCGACCGTCGTCTTCGCGGTGCCGTTCACCATCTCCATCACCAACACCGGCAATGATCCGTGGGGCACGGGGCTGATCACGCTCTCGCCGCTCGTGTCGCTCGGGCTCACGCCGCAGCCAGCGTCGCCGTCGTACTCGACGTACGTCTACGCGAACTCGCACTGCAAGGTGAACGACGCCATCTGCGGCACCACCTGCACCGAAGACGGCAACGCGCAGGTGCTCGTCACGCGCCTGGGTCTCACCGTCGGCACCAATGCCTGGTACGTGCCCGCGCTCGCCGCCGGTGACACCGAGTCGATTCAGATCGACGTGCCGCAGGGCGCGTCGATCTCCTTCATCTCGTGGATCAACAACACCGGAAACTTCGACGACTTCGTCGCGATGCACGTGCCCGGCAATCAGTCGAACATGTCGATCGCACTCTTCGCCGCGAACGGCACTCCGCTCGCGAGCCCGACCTTCGCGCTGTCCGGCTACGACATGAACTCCACCAGCGCCACCAACGGCAGCGGCGCGACGTGCACGCAGGAATGCCCGACGCAGACCACCGGCTGCTTCGTCGCTCCCGGCAACGCGTCGATGGGCTTCCCCGGCACGTACCCCGCGCAGCCGAACCTCTCGCCGCAGATGGCGCTCACCGCGACCGGCCCGGCCACTGCGACCAGCGG
Source organism: Archangium sp. (assembly GCA_047600485.1). GTDB lineage: Bacteria > Myxococcota > Myxococcia > Myxococcales > Myxococcaceae > Archangium_A. The sequence goes on along the minus strand of JASGKS010000001.1, from coordinate 5,195,118 downwards.
CTCGAACCAGACGTACACGTTCACCTGGCGCAACAACCACGGCTCCAACGCGCAGCAGTCGACGCTCACCTACACGCTGCCTCCCGGAGTCGTCTTCGTCTCGGCCACCAACGGCGGCACGCAGGCCAACGGCGTCATCACCTGGAACCTGGGCAACCTCAACGCCAACAACACCGGCTCGCGCTCGGTGACGGTGACGCTCCCGGCGCTCGGCAACACCACCGCGCACGCCGCGCAGCTCTCGTATCGCAACGGCGGTCGCAACTACGTGGTGGCGTCGAACACCATCACCACCGTCTGCGCACCGACCACGCTCACCAGCACGTGGGTCTACACCGAGCCCAACGGGCGCATGACCGACGGCCTCGCCATCGGCAACCTCACCGGCGTGACCGGCAGCGAGCTCATCGTCGTCTCGCCCACGCGCGGCTCGATCGACGGCGGCGCGGCGATCGTCCTCCGCACCGATACGGGAGCCGAGGTCGCGCGCTACCAGCCTGGAGTCGGCCGCAACGCGCAGGGTGTGCCGCTGGTCGAGAACCTCGACGGCACCGGAAACTTCGAGTTCCTCTTCGGCGAGGCCAATTCCGTCACGTCGAACGCCGCGCTCTTCGCGCGCAATGGTGACGCGACGGCGCGCTGGGCGTCGCTGCCCTACGGCTACCCCGGCTACTGGAACATGGGCCCCGCGTCCGCGAACGTCACCGCGTCAGCCGGCCAGGAAGTGGTGCTCGCCGACTGGGACGGCAACGTGCGGCTGCTCTCGTCGACCGGAGCGGTGCTCGCCAGCTACAGCTCGTGGGCCACCGACGGTGACAACGCGTTCGGTACGCCCGCCATCGCCGACGTCGACGGCGACGGCACGCTCGAGGTGGTGCTGTTCGGCTACACCAAGGGTCTCGTCACGGTGCTCAACGCCGACACGCTCACCGCGCAGTGGAAGAGCGCGTCACTCAAGACGCTCACCGGCGACGGCGCGTACGGCAGCAGCCCTGCGGTGGGAGATCTCGACGGAGACGGCCGCGCGGAGATCGTGGTCGCCACCTACGGAACCACCAACGATGTCTTCGCGTTCGACGTCACCATGCCCACCGGCTCGAGCTGCAAGTACCGCTTCGACACCGGCGGCCGCCACGCGTACCTCTCGCCCGTCATCGGCGACGTCGACGGCACCGGCCGCAAGTCGGTGGTGGTCATTTCTTCGACAGACGGCGTGGTGTCGGTGATGAAGGCCAACGGCGCGGGCTGCAACGCCGCGGCGAGCACCATGGTCTGGCAGTACACCATCAAGGCCGGAGAGAACTCGGTGTTTACTCCGATGCTCTACGACGTGAACGGCGACGGCACGCTCGACGTCATCGCCGCGTCGCGCACCCGCGTGGTGATTCTCGACGTGCGCAACCGCCGCGTGCTCGCGCAGTTCGAAGACGCGACGGCCACCTTCTCTCCCTCAGGAGCGGTCGCCAACGCCGACACCGCGTCCGCGCAGCGTGAGCTGTACGTGACCGGTTGGCGCAACGGAAAGGTGTACCGAATTGCGCTGCCGGCCAGCGCCACGTCGACCACCGACTGGCCGACCTTCATGGGCAGCAACACCCGCACGGGGTCGAGGTGATCATGCGCGCGCTCCGCTTCTTCCTGTTCGCTTTGATGCTCGCGCAGTTCGCGTCGTGCGGCCCCGAGTCGATGACTCCGGGCGGCGATGAAGAGATTCAGGCTCCGCCGCCGGCCGAGCTGAGTTCGTTTCCTGAGGATATGGGCGTGGTGATGCCGTCGGGCGTGGATCCGAATGCGAGCAGACCGCCTCCGCCTCCGTTTGATCGTTGATGAAGTCCGAAGCCAACCCCACACCACAGGTCGAGCAGCAACGCCGGGTCTGGGTGCGGCCGCACTTGCTCACGCTCGGAGCGCCCGCCGCGCCGCCGCTGTTGATGGTGACGCCCATCGGGCGCTGCTGCGACACCGGCATGCCGCCGCCGTGCGCGCCGGGTGAGCCCATCTGTCCGTGAGCTGGAAGTTCTAGAAGCCGAGCGAGATGGGCATCGTGTCGACCGGCCAGCCCCACGTCTGAAACCGCAGCACGCCCGCGCCCGACGACGGCGCGACGAAGTCGACTGCAGCCGAGCCGCGCGCGGGAACCAACAGCTGACGCGCTTCGCCCAGCAGCGACCAGCCGGGCGGGTCGAGCTCCAGCCCGTCGATGAGGCAGTCGGCGTCGGTCGAGTTGCTGAACGAGATCGGCGCGCTGAATGGGAAGGCGACGTTGGGCACGCGAATCGACGTCGGGTTCGGCACCAGCCGCTCGGTGCAGGGCGCGATGGCTTCCACGTTGGCGGTCACCGCGAGCACCGCGGGGCCAGCCTCGTCGTCGCTGAGCACCTGCAGCGTCCACGCTCGCGCTCCGAGCGGCGTGCGCGGCGTCAGCACCAGCTCGAGCTCGAACTTTTCCTGCGGGAACAATTCATCGGTGGGCATCGGCACCAGCACCTGCAGCTCACCGGGGTCGCCGGGCTCGAGCGTCAGCAGCAACGGCCCCAGGTGGGCTTCGATGTCTCCGTCGTTGATGACCTGCAGCGTGCGGCGCAGCGTCATTCCCGGCGGAGCGTGACCGAACGAGAGCGTCGCAGGAGACAGCCGCAGCTTCGGAGCGCCACCACGGCCCGTGACGCCGATGGTGATGACGTCGTGCACGCGCTGCTGCTCGTCACGTGAGCGAAGAATGACGCTCCCGTCGAGGAGCGAAATTTCGGTCGGCTCGGCGACCAGCGTCACCTGCGCGGTGCCGAGCGCCGGCACGCGAACCGGGTCGACCGGGTGCACGCCCGGGCTGGTGACCATCAGCTCGACGTCGAGCGCGACGCGTCGCGTGTTGCGCAGCGTGATGGTGCGGCTGCGGCGCTCGCGGAGCGGGACCTTGCCGAACTCCACCAGCTTCTCGTCGACGGTCAGCGCGCCGGTGCCCAGGCCGCGCAGCGCGATGACCTGGGTCGGGCAGCCTTCGCCGCCGGTGAAGAGCGCCTCGCCGAGGTGGAGCCGGGGATCATCGGGGCGGAACGCGAACACCACTCCGGCGCTCGCGCCGATGTTCACGTTGAAGGGACCGACGTGGCTCGCGAAGAACGGCGGCTCGAGCGGCTCGAGTGAGACGCGCTTCAAGCTCGGCGTGTCGTTGAAGAGAAAGAAGGTGGCGCTGCCGCCCGTGGGCTCGACCTCTCCGAAGTCGATCGTCTCCGGCAAGCGCAGGCAGCGCAGGTCGGCCGGAGCTCCCGCGTCGGCGGGAGGCGGAGGAATCACTTCGGGGACGCACCCCGTCGCGACCACCACCAGCAGCGCAGCGACGACCCGCATGACCGCAACGCTGCCGAACAGTGCGCAGAAATACAACGGCCGCTCCGAGCGATGCCCGGAGCGGCCGAAGGTCCGCCAGTGACGGCGGAGCCGAACTCAGTAGCGGTAGTGCTCGGGCTTGAACGGGCCCTCGACCGCGACGCCGAGGTACTTCGCCTGCGTCTCGCTGAGCTTGGTCAGCTTCGCGCCGATCTTGCCGAGGTGCAGCGCGGCGACCTTCTCGTCGAGCTTCTTGGGCAGCACGTAGACCTTGCCCTTCTCGAACTTGTGGCCGGTGTCGATCGCTCCCCACAGCGCGAGCTGCGCGAGGGTCTGGTTGGTGAACGAGTTGCTCATCACGAACGACGGGTGACCCGACGCGCAGCCGAGGTTCACCAGGCGGCCGCGGGCGAGCAGGGTGAGGCGCTTGCCGTTGGGGAAGATGAACTGATCGACCTGCGGCTTGACGTTCTCCTCGCGGATCTCCGGGTTCTTCTCGAGCCAGCTGACCTGAATCTCCGAGTCGAAGTGACCGATGTTCGCGAGAATCACGCCGTCCTTCATCTTGGTCATGTGCTCGCCGGTGACCACGTCGACGCAGCCGGTCGCGGTGCAGACGAGGTCGGCCATCGGCGCGATCTCTTCCATCGTGGTGACGGTGAAGCCTTCCATCGACGCCTGCAGCGCGTTGATGGGGTCGACCTCGGTGACGAACACGCGCGCGCCCATGCCCTTGGCGGCGGCGGCGCAGCCCTTGCCCACGTCTCCGTAGCCGGCGACGACGACCGTCTTGCCCGCGATCATCACGTCGGTCGCGCGCTTGATGCCGTCGAGGAACGACTCACGGCAGCCGTAGAGGTTGTCGAACTTCGACTTGGTGACCGAGTCGTTCACGTTGATGGCCGGAACCTTCAACGTGTTGGCCTTCATCATCTCGTACAGGCGGTGCACGCCCGTGGTCGTCTCTTCCGACAACCCGCGGATGGGATCCGGACCCGAGAAGAGCTCGGGGTGCTTGTTGTGCACCCACATCGTCAGGTCGCCACCGTCGTCGAGGATCATGTTCGGCGCCTTGCCGTCCTTGAACGCGAAGAGCTGCGCCTCGAGGCACCAGTCGGCCTCTTCGAGCGTCTGGCCCTTCCACGCGAACACCGGCACGCCGGCCTTGGCGATCGCCGCGGCGGCCTGGTCTTGCGTCGAGAAGATGTTGCACGAGGTCCACGTCACCTCGGCGCCGAGCGAGACGAGCGTCTCGATGAGCACCGCGGTCTGCGTCGTCATGTGCAGGCAGCCCGCGACGCGCGCGCCCTTGAGCGGGTTCTTGCCGGCCCACTCCGTGCGGAGCGACATCAGGCCCGGCATTTCCTTCTCGGCGATCGCGATCTCTTTACGGCCCCACGCGGCGAGCTCGGGGTTGGCGATCTTGTAGGCGGGGAAAGTCGTCTTGTGTTCCATGTTCAGGCTTCCTTGTCAGTGCTGCGTTGGACTTCGTTGAACTTCGCTCAGGTTTTTTGGGCGACCCACGCGTGCCACGTCACGCGTGCATCGGGTCCGACGGGGTGAAAAGCGTTGGGCACGGCGACGTCTCCCTGCACGCGCAGGCCGGCGTCGGTGAGGAACTTCTTCACGTCGTCGCTCGAGAAGCCGAGCCACACGTCGCCACCCTCGGTGCGCAGCGCGTCGACGTCGTGCGGCAGGTAGTCGAGCACCACCAGGTGGCCGTTCTTCTTCAACAGACGCGAGAACGACTGCACCGCCGCCGCCGGTCGCGACGCGTGGTGGAGAATGCGACCCGCGAACACCAGATCAGCGCCGCCCGCTGAGTCGACGCGCTGCACGAGCGCCGCGTCGTCGTAGCTGCCGGGGAAGAGTGAGACGTGGTGGAAGCCGCGCGCCGCGACGCGCTCGGCGACGCGCGCCAGCTGCGCCTGCGAACGATCGACCGCGATGACGCGCGAGAAGAGCGGGGCGATCACGTCGAGCGACAACCCATCACCGGTGCCCACGTCGACAGCCAGCGAGCGGCCCGGCAACAACAGCGAGAGCGCCGAGAGATGCGCGAGGTGCTCGGGGGACGCCGGCACCGACGTCGTCGACATCGACGCCTGCGCCTGCTCGAACACCGACAGACCGTGCTCTTCGCGCTGCGAGACGATGCGCGGCACGCGCGCCAGCGAACCGTCGGCCAGACACAGCCGCTGACCTTCGACCAGCGCCTCGCTCAACACCGGGTCGGCGCGCACCATCGAGAGGTCGGTCTTCAAGAACAACCGCGTGCCGTCTTTGCGCGCGTCGAGCAGCCCCGCATCACGCAGCGGAGCGACCTTGCGGCTCACCTGCGGCTGGCTGTCGTCGAGCAGCGTCGCCAGCTCACCCACCGAGAGCTCTTCGGCTTCGCACAACGCCAGCAGCTGCAGACGCCCGGGCTCAGCGAGGAGCCGGAACAGCTCGACGCGCGGCAGCTTCTGGGCGGTGACCAGGGTTTCGACCTGCACATCGCATGAATAATACGTTCATGCGCATTGATGCAAGCTCAGTGGCTCCGCGTCAAAATAGCCCCTGATTCTCCAGAGATGAAGATCATGGTGGGCGTGCCGCGAATGAAGCTTGGCTCGATGGTGGTGGCGAGGGTCGAGGGGCCTTTTCGTTTGCCCCAGCCGGTGCGCTGAACGGTGGGGACGCCGCTGCTGTCGAATTGCGCCACCAGACCCGTGTCGGTGATCGCCCACGCCTTGTTGGCGCCGTCGCACCAGACGCTGGGCAAGTCGAGGGTGGTGGGCACGTTGATGAAGTTGGCGCCGAACGCGGCGACGCCCGCATCTTCGCCGCCGCGCCGAATGAGCCCGTGAGATCCGCTGATCAAGACCGTGCCGTCGCCGCACGCCGACACGTCGAGCGCCTCGGTGCTCGCGTTGCTCGCGGTGAGGACGCCTCCGTCGCCGTGGAAGACCATCACCTTCGCGAGGGTGCCGCTGGTCTGCGCGACGAACCACAGATCGTGCTCCGGTGTTTCGGCGACCGCCACGATGCGATCGATGCCGGCGTCGCTCACGTCGAGCTCGGTGCTGAGCACTCCGGTGCTGGCGCGAATGAGCTGCGGGCCGAGCGCGAGCATCACTTCGCCGTTCTGCAGCAAGATCGATTCAGCCGAGCGCGCGTCGTAGGGCGACTTGCGACTCACACCCTGGCGCAGGACGCTCGGCGTCGTGGAGCTGGGCGCGATGCCGTAGATCACCGAGCTCTCGTCGGTCAGGTACACCCACCCGGCGCTGTCGCGCGCGACCGACGTCCACGAGTGCTGGTCGTCGACCGCGAGATCGACCCACTCTCCGCTGCTCGTGCGCGACAAGTAGACGCCCGACCCGACGGCCAGCGCACCGGCGTCGCCGATGAACAGCCCACGAATGCCTTGCGAGGTGACGGGAAGAAAGGAACTCGGCCCGACCGTCGAGGAGAAGCTCGACACCGAGCCATGCTTGCCCGCCACGAACGGGGTTCCGAAGGGGCTCGACCACGACGTCCACGCGCCGCCGGGGAGATCGGACGCGTTGACTCCACCTGACTGGAGCTCGATGCGGCCGGCTTGATTCGTCACGGCCCACGGCGAGCTGTCGGTGAGCACCAGGTCGGCCCACTCCGACACGTACGAGTACGACTCGCGCGCCAGGCTGCCGTCGAGCTGCGGGAACAGCACCTCGCCGCTGCCCGCGACGGCCACGCGGCCATCGAGCAACCGGCGGATCGAGTACGCGCGCTCGCCCGAGTTGAGCGGCAGCTCGCGGTTGTTCTTGCAGTCGACGAGCACGGTGTGCGTCGCGTTTCGCCCGGTGACGAGACACCACTGATTGTCGACGTAGAAGCTGTCGATGCTGACCATGTTGCGCACCAGCGCCGACGCCGGAAACACGGAGCCACCGTCGAGCGTCGTGACCACGCCTGTGGCGCTACTGAGCAGGTACAGCGTGTCGTTGTGGGTGGTGATGGCATCGGGTCGACCCGCGTCGAGCCAGCTGAAAGCCACCGCGTTGATGTTGCAGGGCAGCATCGCGAGCCCGCGGCCTTCTTCGAGCAGGTAGACGCCCTCGGTTGTCGTGCCCACGCCGATGATCGCGGGCGCGGGTTCCCACTGATCGCCCGTCACGCTCGACGGGAGTCGCCAGCTCTCGTCACTCCCCGTGCGGTTGGGACCGAGGCGGCCGAGCACGCCGCCGGCGCCGCCGAACCACAGCGTCGGCACCGACGGACTGCCGCCCGGGTCGATGCCGCCCCACAGCGCGTAGATCGCGTTGGGCGTGTTGTTCATCGGGTTCTCGACCGTCCACTCCGTGGCTCCGAAGTTGGTGCGGGTCGCCGTCGTGAACAAGGGAGTGCAGCCGTAGCTGCGCGGGTCGGGCTCGAGCGGACCGATGCCGCCACCCATCGGTTCACCACCGCCACCCGTGCCCCCGCCGACGGGCGCGACGTTGCAATCGGTCCCGCCATCGAAACCGCCGGGCAGACCGTTGCGCGTCTTCTCGCAGCGATCGGCGAACGCCTTGTCGAAGTTGCAGGCGCTGAAAGCGAAGACCACGACGCAGAGCGCGCGGTGCATCAGAAGCTCCCTGCGATGCCGAGGCTCGCACCGTGCGGCGTGATGGCGACCTGCGGCTGCACGTCTTTGCTCCCGGCGATGAGCCAGATGACCGAGGTGATGATCGCTGCTCCGCCGCCGGCCGCGAGCGCGATGCCACTGCCTTGCAATGCCTTGCCGTCATCGCGCCACGCGATGCCATCGGCGGTCGTGCCGTCGTGGTTCACCAGCGTGGTGAACTTCTCGTAGGACAGCCCGAGCAGGAGCGCGCTGATTCCGCCCGCGACGATTCCCACCGCGCCGGGCACCCACCACAGCGGAGGCGCGACGCGCGTGCTGGTCTCGACCACCGGCTGCGGTTTCGCTTCGACCTTCGCGTTGCTCGGCGTCGTGCCCTTCGCCCGGTAGGGCTTCGCCAATTCCTTCGCCGCGCCTTCGATGCGATCTGACAGCTGCGCTTCGCTGTTCGCTTCGATCTTCACGCTCGAGATGATCGACCCGTCGAGGCTGCTCATCAGCTTCGCCAGCCCGCGAAAGCTGCTGCCCAGCCGGGCGAGGTTGACGGTGAGCGTGGCGTCACAGCCGAGCGCGTTCGCCAGCTCGGCCATGCAGCTGGTGGTGGTCGACGCGCAGCCCAGCAGTTCCTTCTGGCGCTCCGCTCCGAGCAGGGTCGCGATGTCGTCTGACGTGGTGACCGTGAGCCCTTCGGCGCGGAGCGCCTGCGCCATCTGCTCCGCGTAGAACGACGCGAGCTCGGGCTTGATGTCGACCACGTTCCACGCGGGGCTGGCCACCTTCACCGGACCCGCTGCGAGCACCAACAGGAGAGCGAACGGCATGTGGGGACTTTAGCCACGCGAAGTTGCGAGCCGGAGTACCTTTCGGTTCGTGTCGGCCGAGGACCTCGAGGCGCTGAAGTGGAAAGCCCAGTCGCTGGAGATCCTCACGCGTCTGGTGACCTCGCTCACCGAGCACGACACGGTCGACGACATTCTCTGGGACATCGCCAACAACACCGTCGCCGAGCTCGGCCTCGAAGACTGCGTCATCTATCTGCTCGATGAGTCGCGCACCGCGCTCGTGCAGCGCGCCGCGTTCGGGCCGAAGAACCCGGCCGGCCGCGAAATTCTCGCGCCGATTCGAATTCCTCTCGGGCGCGGCATCGTGGGCAGCGTCGCGCAGAGCGGCAAGGTCGAGCGCCTCGCCGACGTGCGCCAGGACCCTCGCTACATCACCGACGATCAAGCGCGTCTGTCGGAGCTGGCGGTGCCGGTGCGCCTGCGCAACCAGATCATCGGCGTCATCGACTCCGAACACTCGGGCGCGGGCTTCTTCACCGAGCTGCACGAGGCGCTCTTCGTCGCCATCGCGGCCGTCACTGCAAGTCGCATCGGGCGAAAGCTGCTCGACGAACAACTGCAGAACGTGCAGCGCCTCTACGGCTCCATCATCGACGGAGCGCTCGACGCCATCATCACGACCGAGGAAACGGGCCGCGTCATCGCCTTCAACCGCGCCGCGCGCGAAACGTTCAGGTGTTCCAACGAGGTCGTGTTGCTCCAGCCGGTCACGCGGCTGTTGCCCGGGTTCGACCTCGCGACGCCCGACACCGGCACCGTGCAGCTCGAAGGTGCGCGGTTCGATGGTGAGCGGTTCCCGGTCGAGGCGTCCGTCTCGCACGTGCGCTCCAGCCGCGGCGTCGTCACCACGCTCATCTTGCGCGACATCTCGGAGCGCGTTCGCCAGCAGCGAGAGATTCAGCAGCTCAACACGCACCTCGAGGCGCGCATCGCCGAGCGCACGCGCGAGTTGTTGGAAGCCAACGCGCACAACGAGCGGCTCTTGTTGAACGTGTTGCCCGCGCCCATCGCGGAGCGCTTGAAGCGCGGCGAGTCGACCATCGCCGATCGCTTCGACGACGTGACGGTGCTGTTCGCTGACCTGGTGGGCTTCACCGGCTGGGCCGCGAGCCGCGCTCCGGAAGACGTGGTGCGCGTGCTGGGCCGCATCTTCACGTCGTTCGACGCGCTGACGCTCGAGTTCGGGTTGGAGAAGATCAAGACCATCGGCGACGCGTACATGGTGGTCGCGGGCGTGCCACAGCCGCTGCGTCGTCACCGCGAGGCGATGGTGCAGCTCGCGCTCGAGCTCATCGCCTGCGTGCGCCGCATCGGGAAGGAAGAGGGCACCGCGCTCGACATTCGCCTCGGGTTGCACTCGGGGCCGGTGGTGGCGGGCGTCATCGGCACGCGCAAGTTCGCCTACGACCTGTGGGGCGACACGGTGAACACCGCGAGCCGGCTCGAGGCGCACGGCGTGCCCGGTCGCGTGCACGTGCTCGAGCAGACCATGAAGGCGCTGTCGGCGGAGTTCGACTTCGAGCCGCGCGGAGAGGTCGAGCTGCGCAGCGTGGGGCGCGTGAAGACCTGGCTCGTCACCGGCGCGCGCTGATTTTCGACGGATGCGGGCAGAAAACTCGCGCTGCCGTCGGGGCAAGGTCTTCTCTCGAACGTGCTCCTCGCGCTCACGCTCGCCGTGCTGGCCCAGTCGCCGCCGCCGCAGAAAGTCACCGTCGGTCTGCATCTGCGCAACGTCGAGGGCGTGAACCTCGAAGAGAACGCGTACCACGCCAACTTCGTACTCTGGGCCGCGTGGGACGGAGATCGCGACCCGACGAAGTCACTGCGCTTCGTGAACCTGCTCGAGGCGTGGGCGCTGACGTTGAACCCCGTCTACGACGAGCCGCTGACGCTGCCCGATGGCCGGCACTACCAACGCTTCACGGGCGAAGGCCGCTTCTTCCACAAGTTCGAGCTCGGCTCGTTTCCGCTCGATGCGCAGCGCGTGGTGTTGGAGCTCGAAGATGCTCAGCGCACTGATGCGGAACTCACGCTCGAGGTCGACCCGGCGAGCGCGCTGGAAGACGACTTGAAGGTGCCGGGGTGGATCGTCGGCGCGTCGATCGAGGAAGCGGTGAAGGTGAAGAACGCGTCGAACTTCGGGCTGGCCACGGGAGGAGGAGAGCGCACGCGCCTGCGCTTCGGCACCACCATCTCGCGACCGCGCCGCGTGTTCTTCGTCACCATGTTCCCGCCGATCCTCCTGGTGATGATGTGCTGCTGGTTCATCTTCTTCCTGCGGCCGGTGCACGTCGAAGCGCGGGTGGGCACGGTCATCACCGCGCTGCTCACCATCGTGTTCCTGCAGCTCGCGTTCACCGACGACCTGCCGTACCTCGGCACCGCGGTGCTGCTCGATCAGGTGTTCAACTTCTCGTACGTGATCATCACCGGCATCTTGTTGGAGTGCGTGGTGGTGATGCGCTGGCACGATCACTTCGTCGCGCTCGAAGGCTCGCTCGCCGCGATGCCGGAGTCGGAGCGCGCGAGTGTCGACGCCGAACGACGAGCAGCACGCGCGCGGTACGAGACGATCGATCGCCGCAGCAAGCTCGCGTTCCCGCTCGCCTACGCCATCGGGTGCGCGGCCATCATCGGCACGCACCTGAGCTGATCACTTCTTTCGCTTCAGCCGCGACAGCGACTCCGGAGCGATGCCCAGGTAGCTCGCCAGGTGGTACTGCGGAATGCGCGTGACTGCCGGCCCGAGCAGCTTCACCGCGTCGGCGTAGCGCTCGGCCGCCGAGCGCAGCAGGAAGTCGAGCTCGCGCTGTTCTTTGCGCACGTAGAGCAGCTCGGCGATGCGCCGACCGAAGCGTTCCCACTGCGCGCCGCGCTCGAAGCCGCTGCGCACGGTGTCCCACGGCCAGACGGTGAGCTCGCAGTCCTCGAGCGCGATGATGCTCAGCTGCGAGGGAATGCCGAGGAGCGCGCTGCCGAACGAACCGGTGAACGTGCCTGAGAGCCCGAAGTCCTTGGTGACGTCTTTGCCGTCGGCAGTGGTGACCTGGTACCGCACCAGCCCGCGGTGAATGAACCCCACGCGGTGTTCTCTCTCGCCGAGTCGTACGAACGCTTCTTCGGGCTGCAGTTTCACTTCGCGGCCGCTCGCGAAGAATTCCCGCAGCTCGACTTGCGGCATCTGCGCGATGCGGCTGGCGGTGCGCTCGAAGTGGGCGAAGCGATCCATCAGCGGCGGACCCTAACGAAATTGATCTGGATCAATGAGGCGAACGCACCGGCGCGTTTGATTGAAGGGCATGAACCGCTCCGCCCTCGCCTTGCTGCTCCTCGCTGGCTGCGCCACGACTCCTGCTCCGGTGCTCACTTCGCCGCCACCCGCGGTCGACCCGCTTCGCGTCGAAGGTCCTGCGCGCCCGCCGCTCGCGGTCACGCGCGTCGCGCACGCCAGCGTGTTGCTCGAGCTGGGAAGCGTCACCGTGCTCACCGACCCGTGGTTCACCGAGTCGCCCGCGTACCACCACGGAGAGCTGCTCAGCGTTCAGGTCGACGGCCTGCCCAAGCTCGACGCAGTGCTGGTCAGCCACGACCACTACGACCACTTCGACATCGACGCGTTCACGCTGTACCGCGACAAATCGGTGCCGATGTTCGTCTGCGCGGGCATGGGACCGAAGGCGCGCGCGGCGGGCTTCACCGACGTCATCGAGCTGAAGGCAGGCGAGAGTGCGACGCGCGGCGCGCTCACGGTCACCGCGTTCCCCGGAGCCCACGGCATGGACGAGATCACCTTTGTGGTCGAAGCGAACGCGTGGCGCGTGTTCTTCGGCGGCGACTCGCTGCTCACTCCGGCCCTCAAAGAAGCGGCGCGCACCACGACCCCCGTCGACCTCGCGCTGCCCGCGGTGAACGGACTGCGCGCGTTCGGCTCGCAGAAGGTGATGAACGCGAAGGAAGCCGCCGAACTCGTGTCGTTGCTGCGAGCGCGTGTCGCGGTGCCGACGCACTACACGTTCAAGGGCAGCGCGTTCACCGACACGTTCATCCTCGGCTACGACGGCACGGCCGAAGAGTTCGTGGAGACCGCGCGCGAGAAGTCGCCCTCGACACAGACGCGCGTGCTCAGCCCGGGGCAGCGGCTGGTCATCGAAAACGAACGACCCCCGGCGCCGTGAGGAGCCGAGGGTCGGTGACTGCGAAAGCGACTGGAGAAAATTACATGCGGTTCGCTTCGACGCGGGCGCTGATGGTGCCCGACATGACCGTGAGGTCTTCGTCGAAGTTGAAGGTGCCTTCGCTGGTCTTCACGAAGCCCTTGAGGTGCATCGAGACGCCGGTGCCGCTGGTGCCGAGGTCGCCGACGTTGATGGTCTGCGCCACGTCGCACTCGACGAAGTCGTCGTACGCGCCCTGCACGGTGACCTTGCCCTTGATGGTCTGCGAGATGCCGACGTTGCCGCCGCTGGTGCTGACGTTCTGCGCGAGGTTCATGTCACCGTTGTAGATGGCGACGCCGACCTTCGACTTGGCGATGCCGCAGCCCGCGAACTTCATGTTCACGCCCGCGCTGACGCCGCCGGTGCCGATCGACACGCTGGCGCCGTTGATCTCGGTGTTGCCGCCTTCAGGACAGTTCCAGGTGAGGCTGCCGGTGAGGTCAGCCGGCGTGGCCGAGGTGTCGGCCTTCTTCTTCGAGGGCTGCGAGGCAGCGAGGAACGCTTCCGCCGCGCCCTGCTTGCCGTCGATCTTCGCGCCAGGACCACACGCCATCAGGGCAAAGCTGCCAACGACGATCATCAGCACACGCTTGATCATGAATTCTCTCCAGGAACAGTCAGCAGCGGGAGGCTGCTGAAGAAACCGCAAGGAACGGGTTGCGAAGCGTTGAGTTGCCGGCCCGAGCGCGAACGATCCCTCACCCGCAACCGCTTGTCACTTCAAGACCACGTCTTTGAGTTCGGCGTTCTTCTCGCGCATCGCTTTCAGCAGACCATCCCACCCCGACTCCTTGAGGATGGGGACGACCTGATCATCGCGAATGCCGGTCAGCATCGAGTCGCCGAGCACCGCCACGTCGATCACCTTCCACGCGCCAGCGAGCTTGATCAGGTTGTACTTCACCTTCAGCTCCTGCTTCTTGAGCGGGTGGTTGATCAAGATGGTCGAGGCGATGGTCGCCGTGTCGCCGGTCACCGTCGGCTCCTCGTAGAGAATGGTGTCGAGGTTCTCGAAGTTCTTGCGGATCTTGGGGAACGCGATCTTCCCGAACAGCTGCAGGAAGAGCTCGGCGAACTCCTTCTTCTGCGCGTCGGTGCCCTTGGCCCAGAAGTCAGCCGTGAGGAACTTGCCCTGATCATCGGCCGCGAAGAGCTTGAGCGCCGCCTTGTCCTTCCCGTAGCGCACCGAGTTCACGATGGTGGTGAGCGGCTTCGAAAGTTCCTCTTTGGGACCTGCCAAAACCGGTGTGGCGAGAACGACTGTCAGAGCGAGAAGTGAGCGCATGAAGGTCACGGGTTGAGGGGCGGGAAGCCCGGTTGACGCAGACGGGTGGGGTGCATTCATACATCCCATTGCCGCGATGTGTCGTGCGCGGTATGGGGACCCTTCTTCAAGCCTCCCCAACACAAGGAATCACCGCCATGCCGAAGGACTATCTCTTTACCTCTGAGTCCGTGACCGAAGGCCACCCGGACAAGATCTGCGATCAGATCTCCGATGGTGTCGTCGACGCGCTCATCGAGAAGGACCCGCGCGCTCGCATCGCGGTCGAGACGCTGGTCAAGACCGGCATCGCGATCGTCGCCGGCGAAGTCACCACCAACGCGTGGATCGACATTCCCAAAATCGTGCGCAGCACGATCTGCAAGATTGGCTACACCGATTCGTCGATGGGCTACGACGGCAACACCTGCGGCGTGATGGTCGCCATCGAAGGCCAGAGCCAGGACATCGCGCGCGGCGTCGACGAGAAGGGCCAGAAGGAACAGGGCGCCGGCGACCAGGGCATGATGTTCGGTTACGCCTGCAACGAGACCGCGGAGCTGATGCCCGCGCCCATCGCGTACTCGCACGCGCTCACCAAGAAGCTCGCCGAGATCCGCAAGAAGAAGCACTCGTGGCTGCGCCCTGACGGCAAGTCGCAGGTCACCGTCGAGTACGTCGACGGCAAGCCGGTGCGCATCGACGCGGTCGTCGTCTCGACCCAGCACGCCGAAGAGGCGACCAACAAGAAGATCAAGGACGTCATCATGGAGGAGGTCATCAAGGCCTCGCTCCCCGCCAAGTTGATGGACAAGAAGACCAAGTTCTTCATCAACCCGACCGGCCGCTTCGTCATCGGCGGCCCCATGGGCGACTCCGGCGTCACCGGCCGCAAGATCATCGTCGACACCTACGGCGGCATGGGCCGTCACGGCGGCGGCGCGTTCTCCGGCAAGGACCCGTCGAAGGTCGATCGCTCGGCCGCGTACATGGGCCGCTACATCGCGAAGAACGTGGTCGCCGCGGGTCTCGCGACGCGCTGCGAAGTGCAGGTCAGCTACGCCATCGGCGTCGCCGAGCCCGTCAGCGTGATGGTCGACACCTTCGGCACCTCGGTCATCGACGAAGACCGCATCGCCAAGGCCGTTCGCAACACGTTCGGTCTCAAGCCGGCCGAGATCATCGAGCACCTCGATCTCCTGAAGCCCATCTACCAGCGCACCGCGGCGTACGGTCACTTCGGCCGCCCGGAGTTCAGCTGGGAGAAGCTCGACAAGAAGGACGAGCTCCGCGACGCGGCGGGCCTGCGCGGTAAGAGCGCGGCGTAAGTTGGCTCGAGGGGGCAACAGAGGCGCGAAGAAGCCGCAGTCGCTCGTCGCGCTCGCTGCTGCGCTCGATACGCGCAAGCGTGAGGTGTCCACTCAGGGTGGCATCTCACGCAGCGCGCTCCGTGATCCCAAGCCTGTCGCCGTTCCGGTTCCTGTTCCGGCGAAGGTCGCTGCTCCGCCTCCGAAGTTGGCGCCGCCTCCGAAGGTGGCGACTCCGGCGGCCGTCACCACGAATCGCGCGCCGGTCTCGACCAGTCGCGTGGCTGCGTTGAGCTCGCTGTCGAAAGCGCCGAGCCCCGTACCCGGCAAGGTGCCCACCACGGCGAAGGCGAACTCGGCGCCGCAGGGTGACATTCGTCGCGCGTATCCGCGCGCGGACATTCACGTGAAGGCGAAGTTGTCGCTCGCCGATGATCCCTCGCGCAGCTTCGAGGCCGCGCTCCCGACGGTGAACCTCTCGGTGGGCGGCATGTTCCTCGAGTCGAGCTTCTTCCTGAAGCTGGGCACGCGGCTGTTGATTCAGTTGGACCTTCCGCAAAAGGGTCGCAGCGTGAAGGTGAAGGGTGAAGTGGTGCGCGTCGAGAGCGGCAGCAAGGGCGCCTCGGGCTTCGCGCTGCGCTTCACCGAGTATCTCGACGGGAGCCAGGTCACGCTGGCCACGCACTTCCTGTCGCCCGTGTTGCGCGAGTTCCTCTCGCAGTACGCGAAGGAGCACCGCTTCGACGCCAGCGCTGAATACCTGGCGCACACCGCCGACGTGCTGGCGGCGTGGGAGCTCAAGAAGGCCGAGCTCGGCGGCGACGTGTGGGATCTGTTCTCGGCGCGCGCGTGACTCTGTTCGAAGCGATCATTCTGGGCATCGTGCAGGGGCTCACCGAGTTCCTGCCGATCTCGTCGACTGCGCACCTGCGCATCGTGCCTGCGCTCCTGGGTTGGAACGATCCCGGCGCGGCGTACTCGGCGGTCATTCAGCTCGGCACCGTCGCCGCTGTGCTCGTCTACTTCGCGAAAGATCTCGCGCGGCTGACGAAGGCGTTCGTACGCGGGCTGCTCGATCGCAAGCCGTTCGGCACCGAAGACTCGCGGCTCGCGTGGTTCGTCGGGCTCGGCACCATTCCCATTTCGCTGTGTGGTCTGGCGTTCAAGAAGGTCATCAAGAGCGAGCTGCGATCACTGTGGGTCATCGCCGCGTCGCTCATCGTGCTCGCCATCGTGCTGTTCATCGTCGAGCGCCTCGCGTCGCAGAAACGCACGCTCAGCGACATGACGCTCAAGGACGGCATCATCGTCGGGCTGTGGCAGGCGCTCGCGTTGATTCCCGGCTCGTCGCGCAGCGGCACCACCATCACCGGCGCGTTGTCGCTGGGCTTGAAGCGTGAAGACGCCGCCCGCTATTCGTTCCTGCTCTCGATCCCCGCCACCACGCTTGCCGGGTTGCTGGAGCTCAAAGATCTGTTTCAGGCGACCGAGCGGCCCTCGACGCTGATCATCGCGGTCGGAGTGATCGTCTCGTTCGTCTCGGGGCTCGCGGCCATCGGTGGCCTGCTGCGCTTCGTGCGCACGCAGTCGATGCTGGTCTTCGTCGTGTATCGCATCGTGCTCGGAGGGGCCTTGATCGGGCTCCTCGTCGCCGGTGTGCTGCAGGCATGACACGTTCGATCACGACCTTCGTTCTCGTCGCGACGCTCATGTTGATTCCCCTCGTGCTGCTGACGCGCGGGCCGTCGATGCAGACCAGCGTGACGAGCCTCGCCTGGTCACCCGCTCCGCCGCTCGAGAACGAAGACCTCCAGGAATGGGAGCACGTGTGTGACGTGAAGGTGAGCTACGCGCGTGACGGCACCACGCCCGCGCGCATCGATCGCGACGAACGGTGGCTGTCGCTCGGTCCGGCCACCGGCGTCAGGGTCTCGAAGGACAGTGAAGTCGTGCTGCTGGCCGCGGACACGCGCACCGCCGAGAAACCGACCGCGGAGCTGTTCGTGTTCGCCAGCTTCGATCACTGCCGCACGTTCGAGCGTCTCGGCGTGCTGCCCACCGGCCGACCGGGAACTGCAGCGACGAAGGTCTGGGTGGACGGAGAGGAACTGCGCATCGAGCTCGCCGACGCTTCTCGGCAGCCCGCTCCCGACGAGTTCGTGTGGAAGCCGGTGCGTGGGTTGCCGTGGCCGCTGCACCGGCGTGGTGGCCCGTTGGTCTCGCACAACCGCGGGCGCACCTGGTCGATGGAATGAGACTCGGCCTGATCGCGATCGCGCTGCTCGCGCTCGGAGCGGCGCTCACGGCGTACTTCGTTCACCGCGGGCCGAGCATCGACGCGTCACCGCGTGCGCTGACGTGGTCGCGTTTCACGCCCGACGCTGGCGGTCAGGAAGTCGATGCGACGTGGTTTGGAATCGACTTCGTCCGGCTGCGTGATGCCGATGAGCCGGTGCTCGAAGCCGGAGCACTGCGTCGCGGCGAGGAGTGGATCGTCTTCGACGACATCAACTGCTTCGATCAATTCGTGCCGGTCGACGGCGGGGTGTGGGTGGTCGGCGAGTGGTGCACCGAAGGTGGTGGCCCGGCGGCGGAGCTCTTCTTCCTCTCGGCGGACGGCAGCGCGACGAAGCGCGCGACGCTCCCCAAGCCCATCTACTTCGCGACGATTCGCGAGCTGACGGTGCGCGACGAGACGCTGCAGCTGCGCATGGAGGTCGACCTCGACGCGACGGCCGTCGGCACTGACGAGGGCGTCGTGGCCCTGCCAGACGAGTGGGTGTTTCCTCCGTGGCGAGTCGAGCCGTTGACGCGCTTTCGGCCGACCGTCAGCGCCAACGTGCTCATCACCTCGAAGAACGGCGGGCGCACCTGGCGCATGGATCGTCACGCAGCGCCGCCGTGAGCCAGTTACATTGGCTTCGTGGAGCCGCGCGCGTTCTTCGATGCCTTGAAAGATCACCTTCAGCGGGAGCCGTCGAAGACCTTCGAGGCGCCGGGTCTCGAGCTCAAGGAAGCGGCCGTGCTCGCTCCGCTCTATTGGAAGGACGGCGAGCCGTTCGTGCTGATGACGAAGCGGCCGATGACGCTGCGCAAGCACCCCGGGCAGATCTCGTTCCCCGGCGGAGGCCGCGAGCAGGGCGATCTCACGCCGCTGCACACCGCGTTGCGCGAGACGAAAGAAGAGCTCGGCATCGCTCCCGAAAACGTCGAGGTGCTCGGGCTGCTCGGCGCGATGCCGACGGTCACCTCGTACTGGGTGACTCCGTTCGTGGGAGTGGTGCCGGCCGACGTGTCGCTGAAGCCCAACCCCGGTGAGATCGAAGAAGTGATTCACGCGCCGCTGTGGCGATTGCGACGCGAGAAGCGGCACATCTACCAGGCCGATCGCGACGTCTTCGTGTGGGACGACGCGAAGCACGTGGTGTGGGGAGCGACGTGGCGCATGCTCGATCAGCTGATCGATCACGTGAACGCCATTCGCTGAACCTCACGGCGTCAGCGATTCGATTTCTTTCGCAGCGAGCGGGTGCAGCAGGCGTCCGGCTCGACACGCGTCCAGAAGATGCAGGCGTTCCTCGAGCGTGTTTCGCGCCGCGGCCGAAGCGATCCATTTCTTCGCCGCTGCGTCGCTGCCGCAGGGGCTCGCGTCGAGCTTCTGCACGATCGACGCGCGCACGCTCTCGAGGCCTGGACACGGACCGGTAGGAGTGCGGCAGGCATCGACCACCTCGAGCGCACGCAGCAAATCTCCGTTCGCCTCGAGAAAAACCGCCTGCTGCGCCGTCGTCACCGCGCTCGGATACGGAAGCTCTGCGCTGACGGGAACGGGCTTGGCTTCACGTTGGCTGAAGATGAACGCTCCTCCCGAAAGCACGCCAATGGCTCCGATGATCGCGCCGATCCGTCCGAGGGGTGGTGCCTTCATCGGCGGGCCGACGGCCGCGGGGACGCTCACCTCACCGGGCGCGGGTTCCTTCGTGCGGTCTGCTCGACGCAGATCCTTGATGCGCGCGTCGAGCGCCGCTTCGTCGAACGACGGGTCGCCCGCCATCGCCACCACGCTCTTCAAGATCTCCTTCGTCTGCGGCATGCGCACCCGCAGCAGCGTCGCGGCCCGCTCCGCATCGAAGCGTTCGTAACGAATTTCGCTGAGCGCCCGCACCAGCTCTCGCGCCGACTGAATGCGCGCGGCCGGGCGGGGGTCGAGCAGCGTGTCGACGATGCGCGCGAGCGGCGCCGGCGTCTCGGGTGCGACGGTGATGACCGGTGGCGCGCCCACGCCCTGAGCGAAACGCTCGAGCACGCTCTTGCGCTCGCCGGCCACCAGCTCCTTCCCCGAGAGCAGCTCCCAGAGGATGACGCCGAGCGCGTAGAGATCGGTGCGGCTGTCGAGCTTCTCGCCGCGCAGCTGCTCGGGCGACATGTACTGCGGCGTTCCGCGCACCTGCCCCTGGCTGGTGCGCGCGACGCGCCCGCGAAAGTGCGCGAGGCCGAAGTCGATGACCTTCACCTCGCCGTCGAAGGTGACCATCACGTTGCGCGGCGTGAGATCACGGTGCACCACGCAGCGCGGCTGCCCGGAGAGCGGATCGATCTCGTCGTACGCGTACGAGAGCGCGGTGGCGACCTGATGCGCGATGTAGAGCACGAAGCCCGGCGGCACCGCGCCACGCCGCGCGATGCGATCGAGATCAGCGCCCACCACGAACTCCATCGCGAGGTAGAGCTCGCCTGCGTCTTCGCCGAGGTCGAACACCTGCGCGATGCAGCGGTGGTCGAGCGACACCGTGAGCCGCGCCTCGTCGAGAAACCGCGCCACCGCGTCGGGGTCGGTGCGCGCGTCGGGCAACATGCGCTTCATCGCCACGGCCTTGCGGAACTGCGCCCCTTCTCGCATCGCGACCGCGAGATAGAGCTCGGCCATGCCGCCCGACGACATGAGCGAGATCAGCTCGTAGTTGCCGAGGCGTTCACGCATGGCGCGCGCACTGTACTCGCGTAACCTCTCGCGCCCGATGGCTCCTTCGTACGACTTCGACCTGATCGTGATCGGTGGTGGTGCCGCGGGTGAGAAGGGCGCGGTGCAGGCCGCGTTCTTCGGCAAGAAGGTCGCGCTCGTCGAGAAGGAGCCGAACCTCGGCGGCGCGATGGTGAACACCGGCACGTTGCCCTCGAAGACGCTGCGCGAAACCGCCCTCTACCTCTCGGGTTTTCGGCAGCGCGGGTTGCACGGCGCGTCGATGGAGCTGGGCCGCAAGGCCAACGTGAACGACTTCTTGTTTCGCCTTAACCGCGTGGTCGACGCCGAGCGCGCGCGCATGGTGAAGAACCTCGAGAAGCACGGCGTGCAGGTGTTTCACGGCACCGCGAAGTTCGTCGACTCGCACTCGGTCAGCGTTGGCGCGGGGAAGGTCATCACCGGCGCACACGTGCTGATCGCCACCGGCAGTCGCCCGCATCGACCCGACTCGTTTCCGTTCGAGCACCCTAACGTCTACGACTCCGACGAGATCGTTCGCGTCAACGAGATGCCGTCGTCGATGGTGGTGGTGGGCGGTGGCGTCATCGGCTGCGAGTACGCGTGTCTCTTCGCGGCGCTCGGCACGAAGGTGACGGTCATCGACAGCAAGCCCAGCATTCTCGGTTTCCTCGACACCGAGGTGGTCGGCTGGCTCACCGAGCGCATGAAGGCGCTGGGCGTGGAGTTCCGCTTCGAGACGCAGGTCGGCAAGTGCGAGGTCAGCAGCGGCGTGAAGATGGTGCTCTCGACCGGCGAGCGGCTCGAGACCGACGTGGCGTTGATCTGCGCCGGTCGCAGCGCGAACACGGATCAACTCGAAGTGGAAAAGGCAGGCGTGACGCCGGGCAAGCGCGGTCAGCTCGACGTCGACCCGCGCACGTTCCGCACCAGCGTGCCGCACATCTCGGCAGTGGGTGACGTCATCGGCTTCCCCGCGCTCGCCTCGACCTCGATGGAGCAGGCGCGCGTGGCGGTCGTCGACATGTTCGACCTCAAATACAAGACGCGCGTCGCTCCGCTGTTTCCGTACGGCATCTACACCATCCCCGAAGTGTCGATGTGCGGCGAGACCGAGGAGTCGTTGCGCGCGGCGAAGGTCACCTACGCGCGCGGCGTGGCTTCGTTCAGCGACAACGCGCGCGGGCAGATGATCGGCGAGTCGGGGCAGCTCAAGCTGCTGTTCCGCGTCGACGATCGCCGGCTGGTGGGCGTGCACTGCATCGGAGAAGGCGCCACCGAGCTCGTGCACATCGGCTTGTCGGCGATGATCAGCGGCGCGACGACCGATCACTTCATCGACGCGTGCTTCAACTACCCGACGCTGTCCGAGGCGTACAAGTACGCGACCTACGACGCGCTCGGGAAGATCGAGTCGGTGCACGGGCAGAAGAGCCGCGCGACGACCGAGGGGTGGGACCAGGATCTCTTCAAGCGCACGCTCGACTTCGCCGCGAAGGCCCACGGGCCGCAGACGGTGCCGGGCTCGGGCGCTCCGTACGTGGTCCACCTCGTGAAGGTGGCCAGTGAACTCTTGCGCGCGCACGTGAGCACGCCGTTCGACATCAACTTCGCGATGCAGTGCGCGCTCTTGCACGACTCGATGGAAGACGCGGGCGTGAAGCACGAGGCCATCGCCGCGGAGTTCTCGGCCCGCGTCGCTGATGGCGTGCAGGCGCTGACCAAGAACGATGCCCTGCCGAAGGCCGAGCAGATGGGCGACAGCTTGAAGCGCATCAAGGCTCAGCCGCGCGAAGTGTGGATGGTGAAGTTGGCGGATCGCATCACCAACCTCGAGCCTGCGCCTCCGCACTGGACGGCGGAGAAGCGCACCAAATACCGCGCTGAGGCGCAGGAGATTCACGACGCGCTTTTCGAAGCGCACACCGGCCTCGCGGCACGCATTCGCGAAAAGATCTCCCAGTACGCGACATGATCGAGTCGCTCGAAGAAGGACTGCGCGAGAACCCCGACGACTGGAACGCGTGGCTCGTCTACGGCGATCACCTCACGGCGATGGGTGACGTGCGCGGAGAGTTGATTCGTCTCGAGCACGCGCACGCCATGTCGTTTCGCGACAACGCGCGCTCGCGACGCCTGTACGGCGAGCGGCGCGCCCTCGAGAAGCCACACGAGGCCGCGTGGCGCTGCGGGTTGCCGAACGACTTCGAGGTCGAGCTGTCACATGGCTTCATCCGTGCGCTGCGCGTACCGCACGATTTCGCGGAGCTGCTCCCGACGTTGCGCGAATTTCTCGCGCGCCCCGATTCGCGCTTCTGCACGCGCTTTGCCTTCAAGGCGTGGCGCGTGGTGCGCGAAGGCGCTGATCCCGAGCTGTCGACGCTGCCGTTCACGCACTTGCGTGAGCTCAGCCTTGCGTACGTGCAGACCGGGTCGGTGTTGAAGGAAGCGGTGCGTGCTCCGTGGTTCTCGCGGCTGACGGCGTTGCATCTGCAGTACTGCGCGCTCGGCGACGACGGACTGGCGCCGTTGGTCGGGCTCTCGATGCCTCGCCTGCGCACGCTCTCGCTGCAGGAGAACCGGCTCACGGCGGCCGGGGTGAAGGCTCTCGCGAAAGTCGACGCGCCCGCGCTGGTGGAACTCGATCTGCGCCACAACGCACTCGGCCCCGAGGGCGCGCGCGCGCTGGTCGAGCTGCCGTGGTTGCCGAAGTTGAAGCGGCTTTCCCTGCGTCCCCTCGACGTTGGCGCGGGTGAGGGTGTGCTCGCGCGCTCGAATCTTCCCGATGCGCTGCGACGCGTGTGGAGGCGGGCATGATTCCGGTTACGCCCGACGCCACGGCGAACTGGAGCGCGCGACCCGTCTGGGAACGGCAGCAGCTCGGCGACGTGCTGCGCGACGAGTTCTTCTCGGAGCAACGCAAGCCAGGCGCTGACTTTCTTGCGGCGATCGAGAACGTCGACGCCCAGCCGACGGTGCGCATCGATGGGTTGTGGCTGTGCCGTCACCCGACGCGGGTCTTCAAGTCGCTCCGCTTCGTCGAGAGCTCGAAGGTGCCTGAGACGTTGAGGCGTGGCTTCGTGCGCGTCGCTCGAGACTGGCTCGCCGCGTTCGCAGACCCGCGCGATCTCGCGTTCCACAATTTCGAGAACATCGTCACGCTCGATCGCTTCTTCGGCCGCGGTACGCCCTCACTCACCGCGCGTGATGCAGAGCTCTCTTCGCTGGGAGACATCTTCACCTTCCAGCTCGATGCTGACGCGCACACACGCACGAAGCTCGAGGCGCTCGACGGCCTGGGCTTCTACGTGCCTCCGCTCAACGCGAGCTCTCGCGGCGGGGAGCGCTTCATCTTTCACTGCGCGTCGTTGGCCGAGGGGCTGACCTCGCTGCTGCGCACGTCACTGCCGTCGTCGATGCGTTCGCGCTTCGTGCACGTGAACCCGGTCTTCCGCTGCAATCGGTTCGAGCCGGGCGACGAGAAGTTCTACGAGCACCTCGACACGCCGTACGTCGATCGCAGTCGCAACCACATCAGCCGCTTCACGCTGTTGCTGTACGTGACGGGCGGGCAGGGCGCTCCGGCGCTGGCGATCGAAGGCGTCGACGTGCTCACCCAGGTCGGCGCGATGACGTGCGCGATCTTCGATCAACGCTACGCGCATGAAGGGAAGCCGTATCTCGACGGCCGCAAGGTCTTCCTTCGCACCGAATTGATCTTCGACGCGCTCGAGTTGCCGCAACGCGAGGAGTTTTCAGCGCAGTTCGCGAAGGCGACCTACCTCACGGCACAGAGCGTGTTTCAGCCCGAGCTCTCGAAGTACGCCGAGCGCATCTACGAGCAGCACAACCGCTCGCACTGGGAAGGCGTGCTGCGCTCGCGCGTCGATGAGCCGGTGCTCATGAAGCGTTGGCGCGGTGTTCACTTCGCGACCAACGGCTACGACTTCTTCTTCGATGAAAAGCAACCGCTCGACGACTGCGCGGCAATTTCACTGCTCGACGTGCTCAACGCGGAGGTCGAGGGCGTTGCGTTTCGCAAGCGCTGCGAGACGCAGGTGGCGAGCGACGGCATTGCGGATTGGGTGAAGAGCGGCGAAATCGAGAAGCTCACGGCGCTCCCGCTCTCGTCGCTGCTGCCGCGGCAGGAAGCGTCGCTGTGTTGCTGCCACCAACATTCCGGCTCGAGCTGGGATGCGCGGCTCGCGGGTGAGGTGCTCGAACTCGAACGTCGTGCACAGGGTTTCGTGACGCGGCTGCTCGAGAAGGCGCCGGTGCTGATCTTCGGGAACGAGCTGTTCCTGAACTCCATGTCGTTCGACGTGCAGGTCGATCGCATTCACGTGCTCTCGGAGCGCGCGCTCGAACCGATTCACTTCGCGGCGTGTCGGTTCGAGGAGGAGCAGACGCCTCCTGATTGTGTGCGGGCCGGGCGCTCGGTGCGGGCGATGCATCTGCTCGTGCCGCCGATCCTCTGGTCCGTGCACGACGGGCTCATCCACCTGCGGTTCGATTTCTTCCGCAACGGGTGGTGGGTGCCGAAGCAGCGCGTCGACGTCGTGCCGCTGCCCGAGATTCCCAGCAACGAAGAGCTGCAGACCACGCAGGCGCCGACGTGGCTCGACGCGGCCGGCTCGCTCTCGCAGGGGCGCGAAGTTGCGCAGCGCAGCTCCTACGACCCGTGGTGGAGCACTCGCACCTATTCTCAGGAGCGGAAGTTGGTCGACATCCTCTGGACGGATGACTGATCAGTGCAGCTCGAAGCGGTAGCGGTCCTCGAACTACGCGGAGTGAAAGGCCGAATTGCTGCTCGGCCGAGATGACGTGTCGTGTTGTGGGGCACGCTCGTCGACGCCCTGGGACTCGTCGAGTCGGATCAGTGCACGCGGCGATGGCCTTGGCTCGTGCGTCGCCGGCTTGAATTGCGCTCGGAGAAGAGCCGCACGCGCAGTGAGCGATCGGGCGAATTGCGGCCCTCGGCCCGTCCGCGGCGCGCGTGACCCACAGCACGACGACGCCCTGTAATCGTCGAGTCGGGTCAGTGCAGCTCGAAGCGGTAGCGGTACTCGAATTGCGCGGCGATGGCCTTGCCGTCGCGTGTCGCCGGCTTGAATTGCGCTCGGAGAAGAGCCGCACGCGCGGCGTCACTCAGCGAGCGATCAGGCGAATTGCGGACCTCGGCCGAGATGACGTGGCCGTCGGCGGCGAGCGTGACCCACAGCACGACGACGCCCTGGAGTTCGTCGAGTCGCGCGGCTTCGGGGTAGTCGACCCGCGGCAGCGACAGCAGCTGCGGCTCGGTCGGCGGTGCAGGCGGCGGCGGTGGCGTGACGTTCAGCTCCGCTTCGCCTTCGGGTTCGCCGGGAATTCCGGGAATGCCGCCGTCCTCGCCTCCGGGCGGGAGCAGGGTGACCTCACCACTTCCCTCGAGCAGTGGAATGAGCGGCGTGGAGACCGTCACGGGAGCGTTCGATTTCGTCGCCGCACCACCAGCGCCTTTCGCGCGACGCGGAGGGAGCGTCGACTTCTGCACGGCCGCAGGCGTGGGCGGAGGCGGAACACGGCGCGCCTCGACCAGTTGCTTGAAGGTGAGGTCGATCTCCACCGCAGGAGTCGCGCGCACGCGTTCGCCGGAAGGCAGCGTCCACACCACGGCGAACGCGATGACGTGCACGGCGATGGAGAACACCAGTGCGACAAACCGGAGCATGACGCGGAGTCTTGATGCAGTCTTGTTGCAAATGCAAGCCGACGGCATCTGTCGTTGGGCCCGACCCGCGTCTGCGTGGTGCTACTCGCCGGACACGGTGCGCATCACGCGCGATCAGCACGCGCCGGCACGCCTTCAGAACTCGAAGCGATGCAGATGCTCGAGGGCAGTGATGCCTTTGCGCAGGTTGCGTGACTTGCACTTCACGTACGCCTCCTTGCGGCAGGCGTTCACGAGCACCACGTCACACTCGAGCAGCTCAGCATCGGACTCGGCTTTCTTCTTCACGCGCGCCAGACACGTCGCGTATTCCTTCGGGTGCTCCTTGCGCCACGCGGCGACGATCGTCGCATGGTGCTCGGGCGACTCGGAGTTGAGCTCCTCGGGCGGGTCGCACTCCTTCACCTGAGGCTCGTACGTCGCGGTCCACCACACGCGCAGCACCTTGTCGCCGTGCTCATCGAGATGCAGCGACACCGACTCGATGCGCGTGCCCGACGAACCGTCATCACCTTCGTGCAGCCGACACAGCTTCGCGCTCTCCGCGCAGCCGGTGGCCTTCACCGCCGGAATCGTCACGCAGTCCTTCATCGCGCGCGCGTCCTTGCTCGAGAGCTGCGGCTTCTTCACCTTCTTCGACCACGCGACCGCGGCCTCGAGACGCTTTTCGGCGTCGTCATCAGCGAGCGTGGGCGCCGGTGGAGCGCCGAGCAACACGAGGGCAGCGAGCGTGGTCAGCATCAATGACGTTCAGTTGCAGACGCCGGTCGCGGCGTTGCACATCTGTCCCTGCGGACAATTCGAGAAGGCGCCCATGTTGTCGCAGCGCGCGCGGCAGAAGCCCGGAGTCGTCGACACGCTCGAAGGCTGGCACACGTAGCCCATTCGGCAAGTCGACTGCGTTCCCGGGTTCAGACACGGAGCGCGGCAGGTCGACTGCGAAGCGCCGAAGAAGGTCTCGGTGACGCAGACCGCTCCGCCGGTGCACGCCTGGCCCATGCCGCACTGCTGCGTGCAGTAGCCGCCCGTGTAGCCGGTGGGCTGGCCGGCGATCGACTCGTTGATGCAGAACGCCTGGAACGGCGGCTGGCACGCGCCGTTGGTGGTGCACGGAGCGCCAGCGGGCACGCCGCCGTCGGTGCCCGGGTTGACTCCGCCGTCGGTCGGCATGGTGCCGGTGCACATGTTGTTGTTGCACTGCTGGCCCATGCCGCAGCGCACGCAGGTCTGGCCGCTGGTGCCGCACGCGAAGCGCGAGTTGCCCATCTGGCATTGGCCGTTCTGGCAGCAGCCGGTGGGGCACGACATCGCGTCGCACGACGGCGTCATGCACACGCCGCTCTGGCACGCCTGACCCATCGGGCACTGCGCGCACATCGCTCCGTTATTGCCGCAGGCGAAGCGCGACTGCTGGCCGACGGTGACGCAGAAGTTGTTGGTGCAGCAGCCGTTGCACGACATCGGGCCGCAGTTGCCCATCACGCACGCGCCGTTGACGCACTGCTCGCCGAAGCCGCAGGTCTGGCACATGCCCATGTTCGCGCCGCACGCGATGGGGGAATCGCCGGTGCGGCAGATGCCCGCGGGATCGATGCAGCCGCACACCATGCCGCCGCCGCCGCCAGCGCCGCCACCGGTCGTGCCGCCGCCGGTGCCACCGCCAGTGGTTCCTCCGCCCGTCCCGCCGCCGCCGCCGGTCGTGCCGCCGCCCGTGGTGCCGCCACCGGTCGTTCCACCGCCCGTCGTGCCGCCGCCGGTCGTGCCGCCGCCAGTCGTGCCGCCGCCAGTCGTGCCGCCGCCCGTGCCGCCGCCGGTGATGCCGGAGGTGCACTTGTTGTCGACGCACGTGCCGGCGTCACAGTCGCTGTCCTTGAGACATTGCGCTTCAGGGACGGCGGAGAAGCAGGCAGCGAAGGTCAACGCGAAGAGTGCGGGGACGAGGCGACGCATGGTGACTCCTGGAGTCCGGGCGCGGCCACCCGGCGGGGTGCGCGGGGTCTTCACACTCATTCCGCTCGGGGGCAAGCGGCTGGCTCACTCAACCGAGGCGAAACTCCCTCTCCCTGCGAAGCGCGAGAGGGCTCCGCAGCCGGGCTCATCTCCGCAGCCAAAGTAAGCAAAAGCTTAGATTCTCAGCGCATCGCCCGCCGACCCACGCAAGGGCAGGGGCGCAAAATGTAAGCGAAAGCTTAGATTCTCAGTGCGTCGTCGGGCGCGCAAGGACGCGAGAAGCAACTGCTCGACTCCTCGCAGCCCAGCCGCGAGCCAGGAGCGGGCGTGTTGAAGGCGCGTTGGCGCGTGCCGAGGCGGGGCAACGATCGCAAGAACCAGGCGCCTCGACCTCCGCGCAGCCTGATCTCGTCGGCAGGCTTTCGGAGAAATGTAAGCAAAAGCTTGGATTCTCGGCGCGTCGTGACGCCGCGCACGAAGCAGCCGCCTCGACCTGCGCTGGTGCGCCCCGCGAAAAATGTAAGCAAAAGCTTGGATTCTCAGCGCGTCGTCGTTCGCCGACGCCACGCAAGAAGGAGCGCGAGAACCAAGCCGCCCTCGACTTGCCCACAGCCACAGCCGCCCGCGGCACCACCGTCGCCTCCACCAGTGCCCGCATCCATCGCAGCGCTGCTACCGCCGCCGGTCGCACCACCACCACCCGTCGGGCCGCCACCACCCGTCGCACCGCCACCGCCGGTCGCACCGCCACCACCCGTCGCACCGCCACCACCCGTCGCACCGCCACCGCCCGTCGCACCGCCACCGCCCGTCGCACCGCCACCGCCGCCACCCGTCGCACCGCCGCCGCCACCACTCGGCCCGGCATCCGGTCGAGTGGTCGTGTCGCAAGAGCCCAACGCCAGCTCGAGCGCACCGACGCTGAAGTTCGCCTGCGTGCGAGCCCGCGCGCAGAAGTCATCACTCACTCCCGCCGGCGGAGTCACCTGGCCCACCCACGGCGCGACGTTCCCGCTGATGCTCAAGTCTCCGGCGAGCGGATCGGTGAAGGCCGCCGCGAACGTCGTGACCGACACTCCGGTGGTGTTCTGCGTCGACGTCATCATCGCGGCATCGCGAATGCGCGGCACCGAGGTCATGAGATTCCCGACCGCGCGCCCGCTCGTCGTGTCGAACCGGAAATCGATTCCACCGGTCCCGACCAGCGTGTTGTGAACGATCGACGAGTTGCTCGCGCGATTCAGGTACACGCCGACGTCGCTGCAGTTGGCGATGATGTTGTTGCGCATCACTCCGTCGGCATGTTCGACGCTGCACGGAATCGCCGCGCTGAAGCCCGGGTAGCAGAACTGCGGAGCGGTCCCGCCGCCACCGAACGAGAGCCCGATGCGCGTGTCGGTCATCGCCGCGCCACCGCTCTTGCAGAGCACGAGATTTCGCTCGTACAGGCCGCGCTGACCGCCCGACTTCATGAAGCTGCCGTAGCTCGTGAAGTTGCCGCCGTTCTTCGCGAAGTCGCGAATCACGTTGTCGCGCACCACGAAGTCATCGCCAGTATCGATGTTCAGCTTGGTCACCGGGTTGCCGGTGTTGCGCGGGCGCGTGTCGTAGATCTCGCAGCGCTCGACGAGTCCACGATGCGGCATGTCGTAGCCACCATCGCCCGCGGCGGTGGCGTTCACTTTGAGCTGTGCGTTGAAGTCGACGATGCGCAGGTGCCGCAACGTGGTGTCGGTCGCGAGCCCGGTGACCTGAAACGCGTGCTCGCAGTCGTCGTCGTTCGGACAGATGCCGCGCAGCATCAGATCTTCGAAGCGCCAGAACGGAGCGCTCACGCCAATCGCGATCACGGTGTTCGATTCGATCACCGCTCCAAACGGGTTCTGCGCTTTGACGACGATCGGCATCGACGCGCTGCCTGCGCGCGAGCACGAGAGCTTGCTCGTCACGGTGTACGTGCCGTCGGCGAGGATGATCACGTCGCCAGGTTGTGCGCTGCCGATCGCGGTGCGCAGCTGCGCCTCGGTGGACACCGGAACGTCGCGCGCGAACGCGCTCACCGCAATCAGGGACACCACCAGCACGCAGCGAGTCGTCACGGGGTGCCCTTTTTAGCCAATCGCTTAGAACGCGCTCGTGATGAACGCGAACGCACCGGTGAAGACGATGGAGCAGTACGAGCGGCTGTACCGCCTCTCGCTCGACAACCCGGAGTGGTTCTGGTCGGAGCGCGCCAAGTCGCTCGAGTGGTTTCACCCGTGGCACCGCGTGTTCGACGCCGACTACGAGGCGGTCGACTTCGCGTGGTTCAGCGGCGGGCGCCTGAACGCGTGCTTCAACTGCGTCGATCGACATGCGGAAGCGTCTCCCGATCGCACGGCGATCATCTGGGCGGGCGACGAGCCGGGCGTCTACGAGCGAATTTCGTATCGCGAGCTGAAGCACCACGTGTCGCGGTTGGCGAACGTGCTGCTCAGCAAGGGCGTTCGCAAAGGCGATCGCGTCTGCATCTACATGCCGATGATCCCCGCGGCGGCGTACGCGATGTTGGCGTGCGCGCGTATCGGCGCAGTGCACAGCGTGGTGTTCGGCGGCTTCAGCGCCGACTCACTGCGAGACCGCATCATCGACGCGGAGTGCAAGGTGGTGCTCACCGCGAACGAAGGCATGCGCGGCGGCAAGCGCGTGCCGTTGAAGAGCATCGTCGACAAGGCGATCGAAGGCGTGGCGTTGGTCGAGACGGTGATCGTCGCGCGCCGCACCGACGCGCAGCCGCCGATGAAGCCGGGCCGCGATTTCTGGATGGACGAGGAGTGCAAGAAGCAGCGATCGACATGCACCGTCGCGTGGATGGGCGCGGAAGACCCGCTCTTCATCCTCTACACGTCAGGGAGCACCGGGAAGCCGAAGGGCTTGATGCACACCACGGGCGGCTACCTCGTGTACGCCGCGTCGACGTTCAAGGACGTGTTCGATTGGCGACCCGACGACGTGTACTGCTGCGCAGCCGACGTCGGTTGGGTGACTGGCCACTCGTACATCGTGTACGGGCCGCTCGCGAACGGCGCGACGACGGTGATGTTCGAGAGCGTGCCGACGTACCCCGATGCGTCGCGCTACTGGCGCATGGTCGACGATCTCGGCATCACGGTTTTCTACACGGCGCCGACGGCGCTCCGAGCGATCGCGCAGAAGGGCGACGAGTTCGTGAAGAAGCACTCGCGCAAGTCGCTGCGGGTGTTGGGCTCGGTCGGAGAGCCGATCAACCCGGAGATCTGGCGCTGGTACCACGAGGTGGTCGGCGAGAAGCGCTGCAACGTGGTCGACACGTGGTGGCAGACCGAGACGGGGGGAATGATGATCACTCCGTTGCCGGGAGTGACTCCGACGAAGCCGGGCTCGGCGACGCTGCCGTACTTCGGTGTGCGGCCGATGGTGGTGGACCCCGCGAGTGGCGTGGAGCTGAAGGGAAACCCGGTCGAAGGCGCGTTGTGTCTGACGACTCCGTGGCCGGGCCAGGCGCGCACGGTGTGGGGCGATCACCAGCGGTTCAAGGACACGTATTTCTCGCAGTACGCGGGGAAGTACTTCACCGGCGACGGCTGCAAGCGCGACGAAGACGGGTACTACTGGATCACCGGGCGCATCGACGACGTGATCAACGTGTCGGGTCATCGCCTGGGCACGGCGGAAGTCGAGAGCGCGCTGGTGGCGCACGAGGCGGTCGCTGAGGCGGCGGTCGTCGGCTACCCGCACGACATCAAGGGGCAGGGCATCTACGCGTACGTGTTGCTCAAGGGCTCACCGGCGCTCAGCGGCGAGCAGTTGCTCGGGTCGCTGAAAGAAAAGGTGCGGCAGATCATCGGGCCGTTCGCCACTCCCGACGTGATTCACGTGGTGCCGGGCTTGCCCAAGACGCGCTCGGGAAAAATCATGCGGCGCATCCTGCGGAAGATCGCGGCCGCCGAATACGAGGGCATGGGCGACCTGTCGACGCTCGCCGATCCCGAGGTCGTCTCGAAGCTCATCGACGAGCACAAGGCGCAGGGAACGAAGAAGTGAGCGAGCCGTTCAGGCGTTCGCTGTCCGACGCGGCGTTCGAACACGCGCTGCGTCTGCGAGAGGTGATGCGTGATTGGACGAAGCGCTCCGGAAACTCGGTCGAGCTCCGCCGCGCCGACGCGGTGATGTTCTACCGAAACGGCTCGCGTGTTCACGTCGTGAATCCGTCGGCCTCGACTTCGCCCGAGCAGCTCGCCGAAGAGTTGAGGGTGGAGGCGTCGAACTCGTCGAAGGGCGAACTCTTTGCTCAGGCGCAGCTCGTCTCGGGCGACAGCGGTTTCGTCGTGCTCGACCAGCAAGTCGCCGTTCCATCCGCAGCGCTCGCTGACACGTCGTTGGTCCTGCATCGAGTCGATCTGCTCCTGCTCGAAGTGTCTGCCGGCGCATTGTGGCTCGCGGAGCTGAAGCTCGCGACCGGCGACGACTTGCACGAAGCGGTGCCGCAGCTCGAGTTGACCAGTCAGCTTCCGGGCGCGCTCAAGGACCCTTCCGGGTTCGTGGGCGAATACCGTCGCGTACTCGCCCAGAAACAGAAGCTTGGGTTGTTGGCGCCGACGCTCTCCATCACCACCGACGCCGTCGCGACTGCGCTGATCATCGTCGGTGACCGGAACCAGGCGGACGCGCGAATCGTGTGTTGGCCGAGTTCACCGCCCGAAGGACTGTGGTGTGCGTTCGCTCACAAGCAGCTTCCTTCGCGCTCGAGCTACTCGAGTCTCAGCACGACGCTCGCTGAGGCTCGCTCCAACCCCAGGAGGTCGGGGTTCGCGCCACGCCGCTCTCGTCACACCGAGTTCGCCGCAGCAGAAGATCTGCGAACTGGTCACCTGCCGCCGAACGCCGAGGTTGAGGCGTACTTCACTCAGCACAGCGTCGCTGAGCATTCGCACCGCAGCCATCCACGCAGCTCGCAGCGATTGTGCACCGAGGTATTCGGCCCGGCGCGTCGCTCCGAGAGTGGTGCGCTCGGCGCCCTGAGCCTGGCGTTCCGCGAAGTCGCAGATCGTGCAGGACTTTCGAGTTTGGAATTCACGGCGCTCGACTTCGAAGCGCCTCATTTCAACTGCCGCGCGACGGGTTGCCGAATGACGCTCGACGTGTCGCAGGCGCTCGGGGAGGGCTCGAAGCACACGTCACTCGATGTGTTGCTGACGGGCCGCGCGCATCGCGATGGTCGCGCCGTCTCGGTCTGCGTGGGGGTCGAGTTCAAGTACACCGAGCCAGAATTCGGTGCGTGCGGCGGCTTCGTCTCGAGCGCCAACGAGTCACCGAGCACGTGCCTCGCGCATCCCGGAGGAAAGGATCGCGCGTGTCGTCTGTTGGAGATCCGCAGGACCTACCTCACGCCCGAAGTGCGTCGCGCGTGGTTCAGACGAGATCCACTCGGCAGCGCGGGTATCTGCGAGCTGCTCGGGCCGCAGAACCAACTCTTTCGCAGCCATTTCACGACCGAGGCGATGGCAGAGAAACTCGAGGCCGACGAGTCGCTGTTCGTCGTCGTCTGGCACGAAGGCAACCGCGCCCTGTTCGAGCCCGAGCCATCGATTCCCGGAATTCCGGCGTTCACGGTGGGGCCCGCAGAGCGCTACCGGCAATCGCTCGTGCCTGAGCGCGCCAAGCGCTTCGGCCTGGTCGGGCTTTCACAGGTGATTGGTGCGTATCGCCAGCTCGCACAACCGCCGTGGCTTGCGCCGCTGACGGCGCGCTACGGGCTGTGACGAGTGGAAGTGCCCAAGGCCGGAATCGAACCAGCGACACGGGGATTTTCAATCCCCTGCTCTACCAACTGAGCTACTTGGGCGTATGCGACTGAGGTGAAGCGGGGCGCGTTGTGCCCGCGCAGCCCTCCGTCGTCAAGAATGATCGAGACCTGACAACACCGCGGTTTCGGCCTTCGCGGCGGCGCTCCCGTCGACCAGCTTGCCGTCAGCCATCAGAACCACCCGCTTCGCCCGCTTCATGATCCGCGGATCATGCGTCGAGAAGAGGAACGTGACCCCGCGCGTCGCGTTGAGCCGCTCCATCAGCCCCAGAATCTGCTCGCTGGTCGCCGAGTCCAGGTTCGCGGTCGGCTCGTCAGCCAGCACGATCTCCGGCTGCGTCACCAGCGCCCGCGCGATCGCCACGCGCTGCCGCTGACCGCCGCTCAATTCATCGGGCCGGTGGTGCAGCACCTTCGACAACCCCACCTCGTCCGCCAGCATCTCGACCCGCTTCGCCAGCTCTCCGCGGTCTTCCTTCCGCAGCAGGCACGGGAACTCGATGTTCTCCCGCACGTCGAGCACCGGGATCAGATTGAAGCTCTGAAAGATGAAGCCGATCTTCCGGTTTCGCAGCGACGCCATCTCGTTGAAGTCGCGCCCGCCGAGCTCTTCACCATCGAGCCGATAGCTCCCGGCGTCGGCGCGATCGAGCAGACCGATGATGTTGAGCAGCGTCGTCTTGCCGCTCCCGCTCGGCCCCATCACCACGGTGAACTCGCCGGCCTCGACGTCGAGATCCACGCCCTGCAGCGCGGGCACCAGCGTCTCTCCGAGCCGGTAGGTCTTCTTGATGCCCTTCAAGCTGATCAACGCCATGGGGTGCTCCTCCTAGAAAAACGCGCGCGCCTGAAACAGCAACCGCGTCTGGAACGGCGACAACGTGAACTGCCCGTACTTCGCCCCGCCTGATTCGATCGTCTCGGAGTCGAGCCCCCGAAACGGGATGTAGACGCTCGCGGTCAGCTGCAGCCATTCCTTCGGCAGCCACTGCACCTGCGGCACGAGCTGCATCGACAGATCCTCGAGCCCGACGATCACCGAGCCGCTGATCGTCCAATCGTCGAACAGCTGCGGCCGCGAACCCTGAATCACCAGGTAGTGCTGCCGCAGCGCATTCAGCGTGAACTTCTGCGGAGTGCCCGGGTCCGTGGACGCCCCCAACGCCTGCTGCGCCATCGCCGGATTGCCGAGCACCAGCGTCGCCAGCGCCCGGTACTGCGCGCGCGGCTGACCTTCACCGTTGAAGTAGTACTCCGCTCCGAGCAGCGACCCGTTGTCGAACTGCCAGCGCACGCCGAGCAACGCCTGCGCGTTCACCCACGACGCGTCGAGATCAGGCCGCGTGGCGATCGGCACTCCGCGCAACACGCACAGCACCGGCACGTCGACACATGCGGTGTTGATCTGCACGCGCGACGTGCCCGTGTACGCCATCGCCTCGCCGTGCACCTCGAGGTTCCCGAACACGCGCGACAGCGACAGCCCGAGCTTCGACTTGTTGGTGAACGCGTCGTTGTAGAGGTTGGTGAACGCGTAGATGACGTTGATGTCGAAGTCCGCGAGCAGCAGATACAGCCGCGCCGCGAACACGTAGTGCGCCGCGTCGTCGCGACCGTCCGCGAACTCCGGGTACACGATGAGCCCCGTCGGAAGACCCGCGAACTGCCGCGTCACCTTTCCCGCGCCCACCACGCTCAGCGCGATCTTCTCGAAGCTCCACTCGGCTTCGGCGAGCCACGCGCCCGCACGTTGGAACGTCGGGTCGGTCGGATCTTTCGGAGGATTCAGAACGTCGGTCGGGTTGAACGACAACCCCGCGCCCCACACGATTCGCTTCTTCCCAACCAGAAATCGAAAGTGATCCGCCGGAGTGACATCGGCATACGCCTCGCTCAACACCACGGTCGGCCGGTACTGCGCGAGATCACGATCGCCACCGTTGATCAGCCACGCGCCCTGCCAGAACAACGACGCGTCGGAGAAGAAGGTGATCTTCTCGTGCGGCACGATCTTCAGCTGCGCATTGGCTTCGACCAACTCGGTGAGCCCCGGAGCGCCATCGAACTGCGTCCACGCGCCGGTGGTGCGCGAGTCGACGTAGCCCGTGGGCGTGACGACCTGTGCAAGCAACACCGTGACGAGGAGCGCGTTCATCGTGGCCTCAGTGACCCAGATCGTTGAGACCGAACTTGCCGTCGCCCGCAGCGGACGACGTGTCGACCGATTCCCACGCGAGCTCGCTGAAGCGCTGCGTGGCGATCTCGTTGCGCATGGTGATCTTCGACGGCCGCTTCAGCCCGTTCCCGAAGTCCTTCACGTCGGAGAAGTCGGCGCTGCGCAGCATCTTCCCGCTCGACGTGTAGTACTCGCCGCGCACCGGCACTCCGGGCTGCGCCTTGAGCACCCACAGCTTGATCGAGTCGTACGCGGTCTCAGCCGACTTCGACTTCAGCTCGAGCAACCACGCGTCCGGCTTCGCGGGATCTTCTTTGACCGTACCGTCGTAGTCGTTCGCGTAGTTCGCGCGGAGCACGTCGGCGTTGTTGAAGTCACCGCCCTGGAAGTTGTCGCGCGACGCGAGTCGCAGCGCGCGCTTCAGGTTCGGCATGTAGACCCAGAAGTTCTCTCCGTTGCGCAGCATCTCCTGTCCGCGCACCGCCGCCGGTTCCTGGAACCAGATGCGCGACTTGTCGTCAGCGCCCTTCTGAATCGTCATCTTGTACGCGCGCGTGCTGCCGTCATCGCGGTGCGCGGTCATCGTGGCCACGGCCTTGAACAACGCCGGAGCCATCACCGCGTCGTACTGCTTCAACACGTCCTTCACGTTCGGTGGTTCGGCGAGCAGCAACATCGAGACGAGCAATGCGTTCATGTGCGACGTCCTTTCCTTATGAAGACGAAAGCGCTTCGACGGGCCGCATTCGCGCGGCGCGCATCGCTGGTGAAAACGCGGCGAGCACGCTGCCCACGCACGTCGCGATGATGACGATGACGGGCACCATCGGCAGCAGCGTCGGCATCACCTTGAAGAAGCCCTGGCCCGCGCCCATCGAGATCGTGAAGCCACCGGCGCTCCGTGCGAGCGTGATGACGAGCAGCGCGACCGTGAGCCCGGCGACTCCGCCGACCACCGCCTGCAGGAACGCCTCGAGCATGAAGAGCGCCGCCACGCGACCGCGCGTCATGCCGACCGCGAGCAGCGTGCCGATCTCCTTGGTGCGCTCGAGCACCGACATCAGCAGCGTGTTGGCCACTCCGAACAACGCGATGATCAAGAAGATGAACGACAGCACGCCGAGCACCGCGCGCTGCACGAGCCGCATGTCGCGCAGGGCAGGGCGCAGCTCTTCCCACGTCTGAACTTCGTACTGAGCGCCGAGCGCGGTCTTCAGCGCCGCCGCCGTGTCGTTCATGTACCGAACGTCGTCGACCGCCACGACGTACTCGGTGACCTTGCCTTCCATGCCGAGCAACTTCTGCGCGAACGCGAGAGGAATGGTCGCCGCGCGCTTGCTCTCGAGCGGGTTCTGGCCGACGAGTTTTCCGCGCGGCTCGAGGTCCAAAGCGTTGTCGCGCCCGCCGAGCCCCTGCGCCTGCAGCATCAACGGCACGCCGGGTTTCAGATCCAGCGCGCGGCTCAGCTCGAGGCCGACGTGCGCACCGTTGCGGTCGTCGACGCTCAAAGGCGTTCCTTCCAGATACAGGTTCACACGCGGCAACACGCTCTGCACCGTCGCCGGGTCGACCGCGGTGATCACCGACACCGTCCCGCGCGAGCCGTTGGTGAGCAGCCCCTGAAACGTCAGCCGCGGAGTGACCGCGCTCACGTGCGCCACCGACTTCAACTTCGCTTCGAACTCCGGCGATTGCTCGAGGTTGAAGGCCAGCGGCTGGCGATCACGCTTCTCGAAGTACCCCGCGCGGTGCACCTGAATCGAGCCGACGCGCGACTCGATGGTCTCCGAGACGAGCGACTCGCCGACGCCCATCACGAAGCCGCTCAAGATGTTGCTCATTGCCACGCCGAAGAAGAGCGCGCCGATGGTGATGGCCGAGCGTGCGCGGGCCCGGAAGACGTTTCGCATCGCGAGTCGAAGGAGCATGGCGTGCGGTTCCTTTTTCAGCGACCGGCGAGGGCTTCGACGGGGCGCAGCTTCGAGGCGCGCACCGCGGGGTAGAGGGCGAACACCACCGCGCCGACGATCGCGATGAGCATCACGATGATCACGAAGCGCGGCGTGAAGAACGGGTAGATGTTGATCGGCATCGTCGCGCTCGGCGGAGTGATCTTCAGCCCCTTGCTCGCCAACCCCGTGGTGATGGCCATGGTGAGCAGCGAGCCGCCGATCGCTCCGAGCGTTCCCAGCACCACCGCCTCGAGCAGGAACAGCAGCGCCACGCTCTGCCGCGTCACGCCGACCGCCATCATCGTGCCGACCTCACGCGTGCGCTCGAGCACGCTCATCAACATCGTGTTCGCGACGCCCAGCAGCATCAGCAACACGAACACCACGCTGACCACCGCCGAGATCCCGTTCTGAATGCCCATGATCGTACGGCGCTCGGGCACCAATTCGTTCCAGGCGTGCACTTCGTAGGCGGGCCCGAGCGCGGTGCGCAGCTCAGCGGCCACCTCGTCGACGCGCTCGATGTCGTTCACCGCCACGGCGACCTCGGTGACGTGGTTGTCCATGCGCAACAACCGCTGCGCGAGCGAGAGCGGCACCACCGCGACCTTCATCTCGCCGGGCATGATGGCGCGCATCGCTCCGCCGACCTTCGCGAGCTCTCCGTTCAACGAACCGTCACGATCCGGAGCGAGCATCACCGCTTCACTCTCGTTCTTCGCGCCGAACGCCGCGGCGAGCGCGTCGCCGAGCACCACGTGGGTGTCGTCGAGCACCGTGCCGTCGGTGAAGAAGTCGTAGCGCTGCGGGCACACCAGCTTCTCGCGAACCGGGTCGATGGCCGACGCCGCGAAGAAGAGCGCCTCGGGTGATTCCTTTCCCTCTTCGGCGCTCAGCGTGAGCGAGCCCGCGAATTGGATGCGCGGAGTCACCGCCTTCACGCCCTTCACCGCCATGATCTTCTGCTCCAGCGCCGGGTCGAACTCGAAGTCGAGCGACAGCGGAGTCGACATCACGTTCGCCATGTACCCGGCGCGGTGCACCTGAATCGCCCCGACCGTGCCCTCGACCGTGCCGCGAACGATGGCGCCCTGCAGCCCGTTCAAGATGCCGCGAATGCTGCCGACCGCCGCGACGCCGATGGTGAGCGCCGCCAGCGTGATGAACGTGCGCCGCCGGTTCCGCATCACGTTCCGAATCGCCATCGAGAGGAGCGGATTCATGAGCGCCCTCAAAGCACGCTCGATGCCAACCGTCCCCGCTCGGGAGGTCGAGCGCACCTGTCGGAAATCCGACACCTCTCGTCGGTGCTCCGACAGTCGACAGCGCGCGCGGGGCAGGTGCACCATTTGCCGGTGAACGCGAACGCTGAACGTCTCAGCCTCGATGCCCTCGAAGAAGCTGCGCTCGATCGACTCTTCGAACGCGGGCTGGCGCTGCGGCTCTACATGGGCCCAGTCATCTTTCTTTCCATCATCGTGCTGCTGGCGTGGGACGCGACGCCCTGGAGACGGTGGATTCTGCTGTCCATCGTTTCGATCGCGGTGATTCGGCTCGCGTACGAAGGTGTTCGCGCGCTCCGCCAGCGCCCCGATCGCACGCGGCTGGCGTCGTTGCTCCCGATTCCCGCGACCGGGCTCGCGTGCGTCATCGCATGCTCGGGTGGTGTCGACAGTCCGATCGCGGTGATGGCTCCGATCATCACCGTGTTCCTGTCGATGTTCCTGCGTCCGCGTGTCGGCGTGATCGTCGCCGTCGTCTTCACGGTGCTGCTCTGGAGCCTCGCGGTCGTCGCGCACAATGAATGGGTTGCGACCCTGGTGCCTGAATTGTTCGGCGGCGGGCCCCGCGTCTCGAACGACTCGATGTTGTTCTCGCGCGTCGTGTTGCTAACGCTCGGCGTGGGCTGGGCCGCGCTCATGGGAGACGTGATGCGCAATGCTTTCCGCTCTGCCACGCAGCGCGCACTCGATGCGCGCGATGAGGTGCTCAAGACGCACGAAGAGTCGACGCGCGCGCTCACCACCATGACCGCGGAGATCGCGCACGAGCTCAAGAACCCACTCGCGAGCGTGAAGGGCCTCGCTGCGCTGCTCGCGCGCGAAGCCGAGGGGAAGAACCAGGAGCGGCTCACCGTGCTGCGACGTGAAGTCGATCGCATGCAGGAGATTCTCGAGTCGTTTCTCACCTTCACCCGCCCGATGGTCCCGCTGCAGGTCGATGAAGTGCCGCTCAAGGAATTGGTCGAGCAGGTCGTCGCGCTGCACGAAGGCATGGCGCACGAGCGCGGTGTCGAGCTGAGAGTCGATGCTCGAGAACTCAGCGTGAAAGCCGATTCGCGGAAGTTGAAGCAGGTGATGATCAACCTCGTGCAGAACGCGCTCGATGTGACCCCGCGAGACGGCGCGATCGATCTCGTCGTGCGTGCGGAGCCGAACGGTGCTGCTCTGCTCGTCATGGATCGCGGACTCGGCGTCGCCGACTCAGAGCGCTTGTTCGAGGCCGGGGTGACTACGAAGGCGACGGGTTCGGGGCTGGGCCTCACCGTCTCTCGACTGCTTGCGCGACAACACGGTGGTGACGTGAAGCTGCTCCCGCGCGACGGCGGCGGGACCATCGCTGAGCTGGTGCTTCCGGCTTCGCCTGTGCTGACCCTCACCCCGCCCCTCTCTCCCTCGGGACCTTCATGAGCCGGGCACTGGTGGTCGATGACGACTCTGGCGTCCGCTTCACGCTCAAGGGCGTCCTCGAAGACGAAGGCATCGACGTCATCGAAGCGGCCGATGGTCAACAAGGCCTCGAAAAGCTCACCAACACGCCGTGTGATTCTCGTGATCTCCGACGTCCGCATGCCGCGCCTCGACGGCATGCAGTTGCTCGAGAAGATCGTCGCGCTGCCCGAACCGAGGCCACCGGTGGTCCTCGTCACCGCGCATGGCGACGAACGCCTCGCCGTCGAAGCGATGAAGAAGGGCGCGTTCGACTATTTCCGCAAACCGTTCGAGCTCGACGAAGTCATCGCCTCGGTCCGCCGCGCGCTCAGCACCGCGAAGCTGAAATCTGAAAACACGCGCCTGCAGGGCGAAGTCTCGTTGCTGCGCTCGCTGGTCTTCGTCTCACCCGCGATGTCTCGCCTCGCCGAGCTCGTGCAGCGCGTCGGCCCACGCGACGTCACGGTGCTCATCACTGGCGAATCGGGCACCGGCAAGGAACGCGTCGCCGAAGCGCTCGTCGCGGGCAGCAAGCGCGCGCAGAAACCGTTCGTCCGCTTCAACTGCGCGTCGCTCACCGAAGAACTCGCCGAAGCCGAACTCTTCGGCCATTCGCGCGGAGCCTTCACCGGCGCCACGCGCGCGCGCCCGGGTCTCTTCCGCGAAGCCGACGGCGGCACGTTGCTCCTCGATGAAGTCGGAGAGCTCGGCCCTTCGATCCAGGCGCGACTGCTGCGCGTGCTCCAGGAATCCGAGGTTCGCCCGGTCGGAGAAGAACGCAGCATCAAGATCGACGTGCGCCTGGTCGCCGCCACGCATCGTGACCTCGCCGCAGAAGTGAAGGCCGGCCGCTTTCGCGAAGACCTCTATTACCGGCTCAAGGTGGTGCAGCTCCACGTGCCCGCGCTGCGTGAGCGCCCCGAAGACATTCCCGCGCTCGCTCGTCATTTCCTGTCGCGTGCCGCTCGCAGCTTCGGCCTCGCGAACGCCACGCTCACGCCGCCGCTGCTCGAGAAGCTCCTCGCGTGGAGCTGGCCCGGCAACGTGCGCGAACTGGAGAACGTGCTCGAGAGTGCCGTCGCGATGTCAGCCGACGGGCAGATCGATCTCGCGCTGCTCCCACAAACGACCACAGCGACCACTGCACCTACCGACGACCACACCGCCGGCTTGAAGGAAAAGCTGGAAGCGAGCGAGCGCGGCCTCATCGTCGCGGCGATGGACGCTGCGCGAGGCAACGTGAGTGAAGCGGCGAGGCAGCTGAAGATCGGGCGCGCCACGCTCCACGACAAGCTCAAGAAATACGGCATCACGGCGCACGACCCGTGAGGGGTGGGGCGGGTCATTCGAGACAGGGTGGCGTGATTCAGTCCCCCGGAAACCCCGGCTCCGGTCGTCATTGACCTGACGTGTCGTCACGCAAACGCCTGATCCATCCATGACGCGTCAATTGGCAAGCCGGTTGCTCTAGGGACCTGCGTGCCTCACAACATCCACAGCACTGAGTTCACGAGAGGCAACGAGTTCCTCCGCATGCGCGCCGAGATCGAGCGCCTGCAGCAGGAAAACCAGCGGCTCTCGCAGCTCGCCTATCGCGACTCGCTGACCGGCCTTCGCAACCGCCGCTACTTCGGCGAGCGCCTGTCGGAAGAGCTGTGCCGCTTGAAGCGCTCTCCGGCCGGCGGAGCGATGAGCATCATCTGCATCGACGTGAACGGCTTCAAGACGCTCAACGACACGCAGGGCCACGCCGCTGGAGACGCCGCGCTCATCGCCGTCGGTCACCTCCTCGAGTCGCTCATTCGCACCGAAGACGTCGCCTGCCGCCTCGGCGGTGACGAGTTCGTGGTGCTGCTCACCGAGACCGATCGCGCTGGTGCTCAGGTGGTGGTCGACCGCATTCGCCAGCACATGCCTGCGCTCGCCGGAGTCGGCCTCGCGCGTCGCCCGCCGCTCGCGCTGGGTGTCGGCAGCTGGCAGCAGAACGACGACGAAATTCGCCTGCTCTCGCGGGCCGATGAAGAGATGTACGCCGACAAACGCGAAGCGGTGGAGCCTGAGATGCCGCAGCTGTTCGCTCGCGCGGCCTGAAGACTTGAGGGGAGCTGCGGCCGATGAGGCCAAAGCGGGAGAGGGAAACAGACGTCGCGTGCTCGCGGTTGGGGAACCGCAGATGCGCGCTGACGAAGTGGGGGCGGAGCGGGCGAGTCGTGGGGACGACTCGGCCCGCTCGTTTTTTTTCTACTAGCCCTTGAGCGCCTCGGCGCCCGACACGATCTCCACCAGCTCCTTGGTGATCTGCGCCTGACGCGAGCGGTTGTAGAAGAGCGTGAGCGAGCCGATCATGTCGCCGGCGTTGCGCGTGGCGTTTTCCATCGCCGTCATGCGCGCCGCGTGTTCGGCCGCGAAGCTCTCGAGCAGCGCGCGGTAGATCTTCACCGCCACCGCCTGCGGCACGAGCTTCTCGAGCACCGCCTGCGGGTTGGGCTCGTACTTGTAGTCGACGCTCGCCTCGCCAGCCTTCACCGCTCCGGCCTTCGCCTCGAACGGGAGCAGCTGCGCCATCGTCGGCACCTGCGCGATGGCCGAAACGAACTCGTTGAACATCAGGTACACCGCGTCGACCTCACCATCGAGGAAGCGCTTGCTGAGCTCCTTCGCGATCGTCTCGGCAGTCGCGTAGTTCAGCTTCTGGAACGTGCCCGGGTTGTCCTTGCGGATCGTCGCTCCGCGGCCGCGCAGGAAGTCGTGACCCTTGCGGCCGACCGTCGACACCACCACCTCGAGGCCCGTCGCGTCGGCGATGTACTTGAGCGCCTTGCGGTTGATGTTCGCGTTGAAACCACCGGCCAGACCGCGGTCGCTGGTCACCACCAGAATCTCGACCTTCTTCACTTCGCGGCGCGTGAGCAGCGGGTGCGAGAGCGAACCCGGCTCCGAGCGGCTGATCAGCGTCGACATCACCGCGTCGAGCGTCTGCGCGTAGGGGCGCGCGGCGACCACGTTGTCCTGCGCGCGACGCAGCTTCGCGGCCGACACCATCTTCATCGCCTTGGTGATCTGCCGGGTGTTCTTGACCGAGCGGATGCGCTTGCGGATGTCGCGGAGAGAGGCCATGGCGGCTGCGGCGCTTAGAGCGTGGGGCGAAGCGCGTCAATGACGAAGGTGTCCTGATCAATGCGACTTTTCACGGGTGGCCGGCTCCGTGGGGCGGTCCATCCCTTTGATGACACTTCGCTTCTCGTCAGCTTCTCGCGGGTGTGAGGCTTGCTATACCCAGCAGGCTTTGCGCCGCCTGATCCCACTCCTCTTCATTGGTGCCATTGCCGGGTGCGACTGCCGCAACGACAACCTGGTCGGCACTCTTCCGCCCGATGTTCGGGTCGACACGTACCAACAGCAGGCCGCGTCGAAGATCGACGTCCTGTGGGTGGTCGACAACTCCGGTTCGATGGCGCCGCGACAGGAAAACCTCGCGCGCAACTTCGGGTCGTTCATCACCGAGTTCACGAAGAACTCCATCGACTACCGCATCGCGATCACCACCACCGACGTGTTCAAGGAAGCGGGGCGCTTCGTCGGCACTCCGAAGATCCTCACGCCGATGACGCCCAACGTCGCCACCGCGTTCGCCAACAACATCAAGGTCGGCATCAACGGCTCGCCGTTCGAAGTGGGTCTCGACGCCGCCAAGCTCTCGCTCGATCTGCAGAAGCAGGCCAACGACGCCGCGATTCTGCAGTGCAAGACCGCCTGCCCGATGATGAACCGCGCGCAGTGCCAGGCGGGGTGCGACACCAACACCACCTTCCAGTTCTTGCGGCGCGACGCGTACCTGTACCTGATCTTCGTGAGCGACGAAGAAGACCGCAGCTCGCAGGACGTGCGGTTCTTCTATCGCTACTTCGAGACCGTGAAGGACGTCGGCAACGACGGCATGGTCACCACCGCGGCGATCATGGGCGACGTTCCGAGCAACTCGTGCGGAGCGACTCCGGGCACTCGCTACAAGCAGCTGTCTGATCTCACCGGCGGTGAGGTCGGCAGCATCTGCGACGCGAACTTCGCCACCGCCCTCACCAAGCTCGCGCGCAACGCCGTCGGTCTGAAGCGCAAGTTCGCGCTGCAGGCCAA
The DNA here is from genome assembly GCA_047600485.1 of Archangium sp. Classification (GTDB taxonomy): domain Bacteria; phylum Myxococcota; class Myxococcia; order Myxococcales; family Myxococcaceae; genus Archangium_A. The sequence continues at coordinate 5,150,135 of JASGKS010000001.1, read as the reverse complement.
GCCCAACCTCCAGACGTTGCAGGTGCGGCTGCGCTACCCGTGCAACGTCGCGGCTGATCAGATCGCTGCGTGCGCGACGGTCGATCGCACCAAGTGCGAAGGCAACCCGGCCGACTCGATGAACGTGGTGTGCACGCCGAAGATGGGCGCGCCCGATGGCTGGGTCTACGAAGAGGGCGGCAATCTCGTGTTCTTCAGCGGTGAATCGGTGCCCGGTCTCTCGGCACAGATCGAGCTGCAGTACTACGAAGAGGGGAAGGGTCCTCAATGAAGCGGGTGGTGGTCTTCGCCGCGCTCGCGGTGTTTCTCGCGGGCTGCCCGGGATGCAACGGCGGAACGCTGCAGCAGGTGAAGCCGCGGCTGGCGCCCATCGCATCGCCGATCGACTTCGAGACCGTGCCGGTGCTGGTGCAGAAGAAGATCGACATTCCGCTCACCAACGTCGGCCGCGCGAAGATGACGATCACCAACGTCGGCGTCGGCAAGGCCGATGGCATCTTCCGCGTCGATTCGGCACCGGAGATCATCGAGGGCGGCGGTGAAGACAAGATCTCCGTCGTCTTCCAGCCGACCGCCGAGGCCTCGTATTCCGACACGCTGAGCTTCGACACAGACGACGAAGAGAACCCGCACGTCGACCTGCAGCTGATCGGCATCGGCAGCACGCGCGGCATCATCGACGTGATGCCCTCGATGCTCGACTTCGGTCGCGTCGCGGAGTGCTCGTCGACGGTGCTGCTGCTCTCGATTCAGAGCAAGGGCACCGCTGATCTCGTCATCGAAGAGATCAACTTCACCGACGGCACCTCGCCCGCGTTCAGCTTCGTCGGCTCGACGCGCACTCCCGCCACCGTGAAGACCATCGGCGACAACGGCCTGCCTGGAGAGATTCAGCTCACCGTGCGCGTCGCGGTGCCCGCTGGAGCAGAAGGCATGCTCACCGGCAGCATCCACATCAAGTCGACCGACCCCGACAAGCGCGACATCACCGTGCCGCTGCTGGCGGTCGTGAACAAGGCGCCGGTGGCCACCATCGCGCCGCTCGGCAACGGCGCTCCCGGTCAGCGCATCACGCTCGATGGATCCGGCTCGATGGATCCCGACATGGACAACCCGCTCACCTACAAGTGGACGCTGCGCAGCAAGCCGCTCGCGTCGAACACCGTCATCGCGATGCCCGACACGCCGTCGACCGAGATGACACTCGACCCGATGGTGCCCGGTTCCTACGAGGTGCAGCTCGACGTCACCGATTCCGCCGGCGCGAAGTCGTGCGCTCCGGCTCGCGCCACCGTCGTCGCTTCACCTGCGCAGAAGTTGTTGGTCGAGATGTTCTGGGACAACCCTTCGACCGACATCGACTTGCACGTGCTGCGCAACACGCAGTCGCTGATCTTCACCGCGCCGGACGATTGTTTTTACCAAAACCGCGTTCCCGACTGGGGCATCACCGGCGACACCACCGACGACCCCGAGCTCGTGCGTGACGCGCTTACCGGCTACGGCCCCGAGGTGTTCGGCTACGTGAACCCGGTCGACACCACGTACCGCGTGCTCGCGGTGTTCGAGAACGAGCACCTCGCGCCCATGCCGTCGTCTCGCGTGACGGTGCGCGTGTACTTGTTCGGCGTGTTGAAGGCCGAGGTCTCGCGCACGCTCGAGCGCGGTGGAGCCATTTGGGAAGTCGTCGACGTGACGTGGCCGTCGGGAGACGTGACGGTGCTCCCATGAGGGGCCGCATCAGCCTCCTCGCCGCATTGCTCCTGTGCGCCTGCCCGCAGGCGAAGCCCACCGACGACGGCGGCCGCGAACCCGAGTGCACCCAGCGCTCTGAATGCGACGCCGGCCTCGTCTGCACCATGGACCAGGTGTGCGCGACCTGCAGCACGTCGGGCCAGTGCAGCGTGAAGGAAGAGTGCAACGCCATGTCGCGGCTCTGCGCGCTCCGCAGCGGCTGGGGCACACAGTGCGCGGTGAACGACGACTGCCAGGCCGGCTCGTGGTGCAAGCAGGGCCTGTGTCAGGCGCGCTCCGAAGTTTCGCTCTGCCCAGGCGGCCAGAGCTCCGAGTGCCCGCAGGGCGAGCGCTGCAATCAGATCAACCTCGTGTGCGAAGAAGATCTCGGCTGCTCGACCGACGACGACTGCTCGGCCGGAGAGATCTGCAACACCGGCTCCCGCGCCTGCCAGCCGCGCTGCACGGTCGACACGCAGGCTGACGTCTGCAACGCCGGTCAGCGCTGTGTGAACGAGAAATGCGTGCAGTGCGCGGGTGACTCCGAATGCGGCGCGGGGTTGTCGTGCGACGCCGCCGGCAACTGCACTGCCGGCACGCGCTGCTACACCGATCGCGATTGTCCGGTGCCGCTGGTGTGTCTCGTGCAGACCGGCTCGTGCCTGCCCAAGGCTCCCGCCTGCCGCAGCGACGACAACTGCGCGTCGAACCAGCGCTGCGACGTGGCGAGCGGCAAGTGCATTCCGCGCGACTGCCAGCCCGATCGCTACGAGCCCAACAACGACGACACCAAGGCGTTCGGCGTCGCGCCCGGTCCGTACCGCGATCTCACGCTCTGCCCGGGTGACGTCGACTGGTATTCCATCGCGCTCGCGCGTGGCGATCTGCTCGGCGTGAACGTCGACGCTGACCCGTTCAGCGAGAACAACTTCACCACCGTGGTGCGCGACTCGACGGGCCGCACCGTCGCTGGCGGCCACCTGTTGGTGAGCTACGTCGCACCGCTGCCCGCGACGTACTTCGTGGTGATCACCACCATCGATCCCTACCAGCCGTACGACGTGAACTTCCTCAAGTCGCGCGGCACGCCGTGTGACGACGACAACCTCGAGCCCAACGACTCTCCGTCGCAGCCGACGTTGCTCAACAACACCACCACTGCCGACGGCCGCATCTGCCCGCAGGACCAGGACTTCTTCAAGATCTCGGTGCCGACCGGCCGCGACGCGCGCGCGAGCCTCATCAACTACAACTCCGGCAACGGTCTCTTGCGGCTCTGCATGTTCCAGGGCGACGGCACCACGCTGCTCGGCTGCTCGTCTGATCTCATGCCCTCGTTGACCGCACCGGCCGCTGCACTGACCGGGCCCTCGATTGTTCTGCGCGTCGTGGGCGACACTTCGCGCATCGCCAACTCGTACACGCTGTCCGTGGAGTTCCCATGAGAACCTCCCTTCGCTTCGGGCTGCTCGCTTCTGCCGTGGTGCTCACGTTGGCGGGCTGCAACTGCCAGCCGACCAACCGGCCCGACTCCGGCACGCCTGATTCGGGCTCCGACGTCGACGCCGGTTTCGACGCCGGCATGGAAGAGGTCGACGCCGGTGAAGAAGACGCCGGCCCTCCGCCTGAGCTGCGCGTGACGCGCCTGTTGCCTCCGCGCGGGGCGAGCGCGGGCGGCACGCCGGTGTTGATCGAAGGCACAGGCTTCCTGCGCGACTTCGCGCCGAGCGGCACGCAGGCCAAGCCGCTCACCACCATTCGCATCGGTGGAAACCAGGTGCAGGACTTCCAGATCATCGACGACGAGACGATCGAGATCCGCACGCCGCCGGGAGTCGCCGGTCAGGCCTCGGTCGCCATGCGGAACCCGAACGGCGACTTCGTCTGCAACAACTGCTTCACGTACTTCGATGAGCTGGTCGTCACCAACTTCACGCCGACCTCCGGCCCGCTCGCGGGTGGCAACGAGATCACCATCAACGGGCAGGGCTTCACCAACGACACGCAGGTGCTGTTCGGCGTCTTCTCGAGCCCGCGCATCACGTTCGTCAGCAGCACCCAGTTGAAGGCCATCGCGCCGCGCGGAGCCGCTGCCGATCTCGTCGACCTCGTCGTCTACAACAAGAACGGCGTCAGCAATTCGCGCCGCGCGTACACCTACGTCGCTGACACGCGCATCACCAGCATCGCTCCGGTGACCGGGCCCATCGCGGGCGGCACCACCGTCACGCTCACCGGCACGGGCTTCAGCGGCGCGACCGCGGTTCGCTTCGGCGCGGTGGATGCTGCGAGCTTCACCGTCGTCAGCGGCACGCAGGTCACCGCCGTGACTCCGGTTGCCGCGAGCGCTGGCGCCGTCGACGTCACCATCGTCACGCCGAGCGGCGCGTGGACCACGCGAAAGGGCTTCACCTTCTTCGACCCCGCGGGCGCGTTCACCGCGTTCGCCGTTTCTCCGCGGCTCATTCGCGCGGGCGACACCGTGACGCTCACCGGTCAGGCCCTCGATCAAGGCACGCTCAACGTCACCATCGGTGGCGTCACCGCGACGGTCGGTGCGCGCACGTTCTCGACCGCCACGCTCACCGTTCCCGCTCGTGGCGCGGCGGCGCGCGTCAGCGACGTGCAGGCTGTCGGCTCGTCGACCGTGACGCTCACCGCCGGCGCGACGTGGCGCGTGACCATCGTCGACCTGATGCCCAACTCGGGCCCGTCGGCGGGTGGCACCAGCGTGGCGCTCAGTGGCGCGGCGATTCCTCCGGCGGTGCGGCTCGCCATCGGCACCTTCGACGCGACCAGCGTGGCCGTGGGTTCGGAGACGGCGTTGACCGCCATCACTCCGGCCGGCAGCGGCGGCGCGGGCAGCGACGTGTTGATCGTCGACAGCGCTGACATCGAGAACGACGACAAGGTGATCGGCGGCTTCACGTTCCTCGAGCCGCTCAGCATCGGGCGCGTGCAGCCCGAGCGCGGAGCCATCGCCGGCGGCACGCTCGTCACCGTGCTCGGCTCGGGCTTCGGTGAATCGACCACCGTGAAGTTCGGCCAGTTCAACGCCAAGGACTTGAAGTTCGTCGACAGCCACACCATCACGTGCCGCACGCCGAAGAACTCCGTCGGGGTGGTCGACGTGCGCGTCGATCGCTTGACCGAGAACGACACGCTTCCTGGCGGCTTCTCGTACTTCGACCCGCGCAGCATCTCGGGCGGTCTGTCGGGCGGCCCGCTGGTGGGCACGCTCAACATCACGGTGTTGGAATCGACGCAGGGCGCGTACGGCACTCCCGTTCCCGGAGCGACCGTGATGCTCGGTCTCGACCCCACCACGCCGTTCCAGGGCGAGACTGATCAGCGCGGGCAGATCACCTTCAGCGACCCGTCGCTGGTGAAGGCGCAGGTGGTGACTGTCTTCAAGGACTTCTTCGAGAGCGCCACCATCACCGGCGTCAACGCCGAGAACCTCACGGTGTTCATCGCGCGCACTGGCGGTGGTGAGCCGGCGTCGGGCAACCCGCCCCCGGGAGTTCCTCCGTCGACCATCGCGGGCCGCGTCACAGGCTTCAAGTCGCCGCGCATTCTGATGAGCGACGAGTCGCTCGAGGCGCGCGTGTTCGTCGCGCAGACCTCGCTCTACGGCGGTCCTCCGTTCAGCAACGGCCCCGACAAGTCGCGTGAGAAGTGGCGCATCACGCGCGATGGCGGCGACTACCTCGTCTACACGGGCGCGGGTCTGCGTGGCGTCTACGCGATCCTCGGCATCGTGAAGGGCAACGGCTTCACCCCGATCGCCATGGGCGTGAAGCGCGGCATCACGACGTCTTCCGACAACCCGGCGACCAACGAAGACATCGTCATCGACACCATGCTCGACCAGAACGTGCCCATCACCATCGACTCGCCGGTGAGCTTCATCGGGCCCATCGGGTTGCCGGAGCCGGGCTTCAACAGCGTGTACTCGTGGCTCGAGCTCGGGGCGGAAGGCTTCGTGCCCAACCCCAACAACTGGAACACCGGCATGGGCGTCGCCAGCTCGGTCGCGTCGGCGGGCTCGAACCTCACCGCGCCGAACTTCCCGCGCCTCGACGGCACCAACTTCGTGTTCATGAACGAAGCCGCCGCGTCGACCTCGTACCCGGTGAGCTACTACTTCCGCCGTCAGCCCGGAGACCTCACCATGGGCGTGACCATCGGCCCGATGCTGCCCGCGCCGAACATCGTGCAGCCCGCGCTCAACTTCACCGGCACCATCTCGTGGACCATCGATCCCGGGCCGGTGCCTGATCTCCACAACATCCAGATTCTGCGGCCCACGTTGTTCGGCAACGTGACGGTGTGGAGCATGGTGTTGCCGGGCACCGAGACGCAGGTGGTGGCGCCTCAGGCCGCGGTCGACAAGCTCAACCGCGAGGAATCGGGCAACCAGCTCTTCATCGCCATCTTCTCGAGCCGCTCGGCGAAGTTTGCGTACAACCAGTGGACGTACGACGGCCTCTCGGGTGTGAGCTGGTCGAGCTACACGATCGCGATCAGCGCGGGCTTCACTCCTCCATGATTCGTTCGACGTTCTTCATCGCGGCAGGTGTGGTGGCGCTCGGGTTGTTCGGGTGCCGCGATCCAAAGCTCGCGGGCAAGGGCTGCCAGGAAGACCGCGAGTGCGGTTCTCCGGCGTCGGCCTACCGCTGCGAGACGCGCACGGGCGTCTGCTACTGCCGCACCGACGACGCGTGCTCCGGAGCGCAGTTCTGCAACGTCGCCGGCTTCTGCCAGGACCGCTCGGGCTGCGAGACCAATCTCGACTGCGCCGACACCTCGACGTTCTGCGACACCGCGAGTGGTCAGTGCATTCCTCGCGGGCGTTGCACTTCAGACCTGCAGTGCATGCTGGGCGAGATCTGCGACACCACGCGCTCCTCGTGCGTCGCTGGCTGCCGCACCAACGGCGACTGCCCCGGCACCAGCTGCCGCTGCGCCGACGTGGCGTGCAGCTGCACCGGCACCACGCCCGAAGAACTCGCGCGCTGCACCATCGGCGTGTGCGACCCGAACTTCTGCGCCGACAACTCGTTCTGCCGCTACGGCGAGACCTGCGGCGTGTTGCCCGACGCCGGCTCTCCGCGCGCCACCTGCTACAGCGACTACGACACGCGGCTGCATCCGTACTGCGACAACTGCTCGTTCGGCGGCGGCACGCAGGTCTGCGGCAGCGGCCCCAACTACTGCCTCGTCGACACCCGCAACCCCGGCAACTACTTCTGCGGCGCTGACTGCGGCGCCGGTCAGTCGTGCCCGCGCGGCTACTCGTGTCAGGACGTGATCGTCGTGTTGCAGCAGTGGGCGTGCTCGCGCAGCAACCCGTCGTGCCCCATCAACACCGCGCTGCCGTGCACCGATGACACGCAGTGCCGTCGCGGCGGCACGTGCGCGAAGTCTCCCGGTCAGACCAGCGGCTATTGCGCCGGCAAGTGCGCGGTCGAAGAGGGTGACGAGAACGGCTTCTGCAGCTGCCAGGTCGACGACGACTGCGCGCAGGACACGTGCTCCGGCGGCGAGTGCAGCATCACGCGGCACCCGTGCATCGACGGTGACCCCAATGCGTGCCGCTCCACCCGCTGCGTCGACTTCCAGGGCGGCGGCGGCTGCCTCATCGGTCAGAACTGCGCTCCGGCGAACGGTCTGAGCTGCAACGACGTGAAGCAGTGAAAGCGTCTCCCTCTCCCGCACGGGAGAGGGTCGGGGAGAGGGCCCTTCGGTGAGAAAGCGCGAAGCACCACCGAGCTGGAGACCCTTGTCGATCCCACAAGTCGTCCAGACGTTCGCGAAGGCCCCCTTCCGCTGGTGGGTGAGCGGCGGCCACGCGCTTGAACTCTTCGTCGGCGACAGCTGGAGAGATCACGAAGACGTCGACGTCGGCATCGCGCGGTCTGATCTCCCGGCACTTCGAACCTTCCTCGAGGGCTGGGAACTTCACGTCGCCGCCCGCGGAGAACTCTCGCCGTGGAACGGTGAAGCGCTGAGCGTCGCGACGGGTCAGAACGCGCTGTGGTGCCGCCACGCGAAGACGCAGAGCTGGGAACTCGAAGTGCTGCTCAGCGAAGCCGACGAGACGCACCTGCAGTACCGCCGTGACGCGAGCATCAAGCTGCCGTGGAAAGAAGCGGTGCTCACGTCGAGCGACGGAATTCCCTACCTCGCGCCGCACCTGCAGCTCCTCTACAAGACGACCACGCCGCGCCCGCGAGACCACGAAGACGCGAGCGCCGTGATTCCGAAGCTGTCGAAGGCGGAGCGAAAGTGGCTCGCCGAGAAGCTGCCGGGAACGCACCCATGGCATCGACTGCTCCAGTGAAGTGGTCCGTTGCGGCCCGCTCGATTGCGCGAGGTGAGCCGCCCGCGAAGCTGACGCTCGAGCTGTGCACCGAAGACCTCTTCCTCGAAGAGATTCGGCATCAGTCGTACCGCGGAGACTCGCTTCTCCACGTCGCCGCCGCGTCGTTCGACGTGGCGACCGCGAAGAAGCTCGTGAAGCTCGGCGCCGACGTGCGCGCGCGCAATCGCCGTGGAGCAGAGCCGCTGCACTACGCAGCTGACGGCGCTGCGGGAACGTCGAAGTCGCAGGCGGCGATGGTGAAGTTCCTCGTCGCGAGCGGCGCCGATGCCAACGCGCTCGACAAGTCTGGCGTGGCTCCACTGCACCGCGCGGTGAGATCTCGCTGCACGTCAGCGGTCGAAGCGCTGCTCGCCGCCGGAGCCGACGCGACGTTGAAGAACGGGAGCGGCTCGACGCCCGCCGACCTCGCGCACGTGAACAGCGGGAAGAGCGGCTCCGGTTCGGCTGAAGCGCACGCCGAGCAGCAGAAGATCATCGCGCTCTTCGAGTCGCTTTCTTGACCGACCCCGGATCACGCGTTGGATCAGGTCCGTAGCCACCTGTTCCACACCCGGAGTCACCCATGAACGAGCAGAACCAAGAGACGATGGAACGCCGCCGCAACGCTCCCGCCAGCATCTGGGGCGAGCTCGTGGTCGAGCCCACCTGGCGCCCGCAGGACAAGCCGAAGGTCGAGGAGACCTGGCTGCGCGCCAACGGCTACCTGCCGGATCGCCGTCAGCGCTGAAGAATGCGCCCCCTCTCCCGCGAGGGAGAGGGTGAGGGTTCCCCCTGTTCAGCGGATCTTCAACTTCTCCGCGAGCTGGTCGACCGTCTTCCCGGTCTTGCTGAACAGCTCAGCCTCACGAAGACGCGCGTTGAGCTTCTCGAGCTCAGGCTTCTTCGAACGCTCCTTGTTCCACTTCTTGTCCACGTCACCGACCGCGTCGAGGTAGTCGGAGTACAGCTTCCGCACGTCCTCGTTCTTCGCGAGGATCGTCGGGTCGGCGTCGAACATCCGCTCCATCGCCTCACGCTTGCGGAAGAACCCGCCGTACGCGCCAGTCGGAGTCGGCGCCGCATCGGCCACCTTCGCAGGAGGCGGCGTGTCCTTCACCGGCTCGGGCTCCGCGACCTTGGGCTCGGGCTCCTTCGCGGTCTTGGGCTCGGGCTCCTTCGTCGCAGTCTTCGGCTCGGGCGGAGCTTCCTTCGTCTTCTTCGGCTCGGGCGCGGCTTCACCGTCGTCCTTCGCCTCCTTCGGCACCGCAGCCATCGCCGCCTTCTGCTTCGCCTCGATCTGCTTCTGACGCTTGAGCGCCCAGGCCTTCTGCTCCGCCGGGTCCGACGGCATCTCCTCGAGACCGCCGCTGTTGTCGTCGCCTTCCGCCACCTCGGCGTCACCACTGGTGTCCGGAATGCTCGGCGTCGCGATGGTGCTCGGAGTCGCCAGCGCGAAGCGGATGCCGTCCACGCCCCTGCCCAACGCACCGAGCACGCCGAGGCCAGTCAGCACCAACACCACGGTGCGGAACCACTTCACGACGTTGAAGAACTCGAACCACTTCACCTGCAGGAACATCATGACCAGCGCCGAGACCACGCCCAGCAGCAGGCCGAGAATCGACGCGATGAGCGGAATGAGCGGAATCGGCAGCGAGGTGAGAATCGTCACCAGCGCGGTCGGAATCGCGAACAGGATCTGCACGGTCTGCAGCTGCAGGAAGTAGTTCGTGCGAGATCTCGCGTCTGATTTTCCCTGCAGCTTGTTGATGATCCACGTCATCACCGGGTGCAGCACGAAGCCGGTCACCACCGCGACCACCACGCCGATGATCAGACTGAAGATCGGGAAGAACGACCCGATCAGGAACACGTGGCCCGGGCCGATGAGCGCCGCGAGTCCACCAGCCCATGAACCGAGCAGCATGGTGATGAGGCCGGCGGGGAGCGCGTAACCGATGAGCGCGATGGGACCCATCGGCTCGTTGGGCTGCTCCTCGATGGTCTTCTTCACCGTGCCAATCGGGTTGAACATCAGCTTCGGCACGTTCACGAGGTAGTACGCGAGGCCCTTGGGCACGCCGACGAACAGCGCTCCGATGCCGCCCTTGGGAATCTCGACCGCGCCGTTGCCGCCACCGTCATCTTCTTCCTTCGCGGGCGCACGCTTCTGCTGCGCGCTCGACGGAGTGGTCTTCGCGTTGGGCGGCACGTTCGGCTTCTTCGCCGACGAAGCCTGAGCCGGCGGCGGCCCGGGCTTACCCTTCGCCATGCTCGGCGGAGCGATGGTCTTCGCCGCGGGATCCATCTCCTCTTCTTCGTCCTGCTCGACCTGCACCACCTCGAACTCGCTCTGGCCGACGTTGAACGTCGCGCCTTCCTGCAGCGCGATGGGGCGCGGCGCCTTGGTGCCCTGCGGCACGGCGAGCGTCTCGAGCAACCACTGGCCGCCCTTCAGCGACACGCGCGCCTGACGACGCGAAATCGAGTTGTCCTCGATCTGGATGTCGGCATCACCGCCGACGCGTCCGAAGATGAAACCTTCGGGTGGAACCACGATGTCTTCGTTCGTCGCCAGATCCCGCAGAGTCACCTGAGCCATGGCGGGTGAAGCTAGCGGTCTTCTCCCCGCGCGCGATCAGGAATTGTTGAGCGCGTCGAGGTACGAGCCCGGCGCCGCCGGCCGCTCGGTCTCGTCGACGAACACCCGCGCCCGCAGCTTCTCGGGCCCGGTGGCGATGACGTCGGTGCCCACCGGGAGCGCGAGGAACTGCGTCAGCGGCGGCAACCGCACCGCCAGCTCGATGAGCGGAATCACCGTCAGCGCGTCTTCTTGCTGATGATCATGCGAATCGTCGGCGCACCCGATGAACCAGCCCGAGTCGGTCTGACCGTGCGGCTCGGTGCGCCCGAGCACGAAGCTGGTCGATTCCCACACCCGCGAGCAGACGATGGCCTGTAGCGCCTGCCGCGGAAAGTCAGCGCGTTCGGAGAGCCCGAGTGACTCCAGCACTTCCTTCTGACGCCAGGTCTCGAAGAGCGACTGATCGACCGACTCGACCCACTTGAGCTCGTGCTTGAGATCCGGCTCCAGCACGCCGAGTGTGCCGTCGTCGCGCTGCGTGAGTCGCAACGTCGCCCACCCGAGCTGCACCGTCTGGCCTGGCTTGAACTTCGTGCCGCTCTTCACCGAGCCCTCGAAGTAGCCGATCAGCATCTTCTCGAGCCCCGGGACGGGCACATCGCGCTCGAAGTGAAGGGTGAACTCCGGGTGGCCCAGAGCCGCGCACGCGGTGGTGCGGTAGTCGCCGCGACTGGTCACGGAAACGCCTTCGCGTGCTCGGGAGGCGTCCGCACTTCAGTGCCGCGCTCGATGACGCGCCCCAGTCGCAGCAGCAGGTGCTCTTCCCACGGGCGACCCATGAGGTGCACGCCCACGGGCAAACCAGCCGAATCGAAGCCCGCGTTCACGCTCAGCGCGGGGAAGCCGGTGAGGTTCGCGATGCGGATGAAGCGCATCAACGCGTCGACGACGGGCAGGTTCGACTCTCCGTCGGGCAGCGTCTTCTCGGGAATCTCCGGAGCAGTCGTCGCCGTGGTCGGAGTGATGACCACGTCGCAGCTCTTCATGGTGCGCAGCCACTCCTTCGTCATCGCGTGGCGGTGCCGCAGCGCGTGCACGTAGTCCGTCGCGCGGAAGTGCTGACCGATGGCGAGGTTGGTGCGCGAGTCGAGGCCGAACGCAGACGCGTCGCGCTCGATTTGCTCCTGCATCGAGGTGACCATCTCACTCAAGATGATGGTCGAGTGCGTCCACAGCACGTCGTTCAAGTTGGGGCCTTCGATCTCCACCACCTTCGCGCCCGCATCGGTCAGCAGCTTCACCGCCGCCTTGCAGCGCGCCACCACGTCGCTCGACGCGTCTTCGAAGTACGGCCAGCAGATGCCGAGCCGCACGCCGTCGAGCTTCCCGTTCTCGTAGCCGCTCAAGTGCGGAGCCGGCTGCGTGTCGGACACCAAGTCGTGCCCATCAGGCCCCGCGAGCACCGCGTACATCGCCGCGACGTCGTCGACCGTGAGCCCCATCGGCCCGACGTGACCGACGTTCCAGCAGAGCGGAGGAATTCCCGTCTCCGGAATGCGGCCCCACGTCGCCTTCAGGCCCGCGATGCCGCACAGCGCCGCGGGAATGCGAATCGAACCACCACCGTCAGCGCCGATCGCGATGGGGCACAGGCCCGCTCCGACCACTGCACCTGACGCGCTCGAGGAGCCGCCCGTCATGTGATGCCGGTTCCACGGGTTGCGCGCCGCGCCGTGCCACGGGTTGAGGCCGATCGGGTTGATACCGATCTCGTTCATGTTCGCTTTGCCGAGAATCACCGCGCCCGCCGCCTTCAAGCGCGCCGCGACCGTCGAGTCAGCCTGCGCGATGTCCTTGCGGAAGCGCGTTCCGAGCGTCGTCACGAAGCCCGCGAGATCGACTTCGTCTTTGAGCACCACCGGCACGCCGTCGAGCACGCTCAGCGGCTTGCCGTTGCGGATTCGCTGCGAAGACGCCTCAGCCGCCGCGAGCACCTCGTCGGGCTTACGCGAGATGAAGAGGCCCAGCCGCTCGTCGCGCCCGTCGAGCCGCTCGATTTCCTGATGGAGCTTGCGCACCACCGCCACCGGGTCCGCTCCCGCCCGGTACGCTTCGGCGAAGTGCGCGACGGTCTCGCGCCGGTTGCCTGCTCCGGCCGTCACCGCGCGCGCGGCCTGCTCGACCGCGGTCTGCTTCTCGACGTCACCACCCGGGTGCGGCAGCGGACACTGCAGCGGCGGAGCGTCGGTCTTCACCTTGCGCCACCGGTTCATGCCGCTGTCGTCGACCAGCTTGTCGAGGAGCACCGGCCCCATTCGACTCTCGAGTGCGCCGACGAACGCCTTCAACGCCAGCCCGGCCACGCGGGGCGCCTTCACATCATCGCGGTGATAACCCATGGACCGCGCACCCTACTGCCAAGCCCAGCGGACTCACGGCTTCGATTGCTGGAGAAGCCACGTGTAGATGTCGTGCCCAGCGGAGAGATCGTAGGTGCGCGACCACGAGTCGTGACCGACGCCCGGATACTCGGTGTAGATGGCGTCGAGGCGCGGCGGCGCAGGGCACGGGATCAACAGGTTCATCGTGTCGCGATCGTTGCCGGGGAGCACCGTGCCGTCCGCGCTGCCGTGGAAGCTCCAGATGGGCACCTTGCCGAGGTTGCACATGTTCCGGCCCCACACGCTGTAGTTCATGTTCACCGGGCCCGGGTCTCCGGCGATCAACACCGCGGCGGCGATCTGCTGATCGAGGTACTGACCGACGTAGCTCCAGCTGCCGATCGCTCCGCACGACAAGCCCGTGAGGTACAGCCGCTTGGTGTCGAGCGTGTAGTGCGTGATGGCGTACGAGATCATCGCGTGAATCTCGCCGCTGCTCGGGCACCCGCCGCCGGCGTGCTGCGGAGAAATCACCACGAACGGCCAACCGTTCGACCAGCGGTTCTGGTTGATCAACTTCGGAGGCCCGTTCGCCAGCACGCGCCCCAGCTCGCTCGTGCCGTTCCCGTTCTCGCCGATGCCGTGCCAGAAAATCAGGAGCGGTCGCGGCACGCCGTCGCCGTAATTCGGCGGCAGATACTCGTAGTAGCCGTTGCCCGCGTCGGTGGTGCCCAGTTGGCGCTGCGTCTGCCGCGCTGACGTCGGGCCCGCGTCGGGAATGCCAGCGTCGACCACTCCGGCATCGAAACCCGCGTCGAAGCCCGCATCGGGAAGGCCCGCGTCGAAACCAGCGTCGAACCCCGCATCGACCTCGACGCCTGCATCGAAGCCCGCGTCTTGTTCCTCGCCGCCCGCATCAACTTCGGAGAGCCCTGCGTCCGTGACGTCGCCCGCGTCGAACTCCACGCTGGCGTCTTCCGTCTCCATCATCTGATCGCCGGGCAGCTCGCCCACCGCGCCCTGACATCCAGCCAGCAACACCAACAGACACAGCGACTGACGCATGCACGTGAGGTTGGCACTTCCAGAGACACGGTCAACGCGCCCCAGGAGGGACCTCCGCTGTTGAATTTTTCCGCTGGCAGACCCGTTCAAAGCTCCATGTACAAAACACTCCTTGGTCTCTCCCTGGTGGCGGTGGTTCTGGGCGCGCAGGTCTCGCGCGCGGACGACTGGAACGGAGACGGGTGGGACGATCACCCCGCGGTCCCGGTGCAGCAGCAGGGACAGGCTCCGTGCGGCCCGCGGCCCACGTATGCGCCGCAGGGGCAGACCTTCAACAACGGTCACTACGAGCTGCAGAACGTTCAGCGCTGGGTGCCCGGTCAGCAGCAGCAGGTCTGGGTCCAGGGCCAGTGCTATTCGAACAACAACGGTAACGGCCGTGGCTGGGGTCGCCGCCACCACCGCTTCGGCAACAACCAGCAGACCACCTGCACGCAGGGCTACTACCGCACCGTCTGGTCGCCGGGCCGCTACGAGACGACGCAGCAGTGGGTGTGGGTCGCCAACACGTACAACAACAACGGGTACTACGGCGCCGGGTTCAAGGTGCAGAACAACGCCGGCACGTTCTCGATGCAGGTCTACTGAGTCGCGCTGCAGTCGCTTCAGCCCCGCTCTCGCAAGAGGGCGGGGTTTGTTCTTGCGGGCGTAGTAAGACGACTTCGAGTGTCGAACAGCCCCCACCGACCGGTCGCGTTGCTCCCGTACGACGGTCCGCATCACGAGCGCCTCAAGAAGCTCCTCGAGGCGGCAGGCGTTCCCGTCAGCGCTTCGCTCACGGCTGATCTCGACGTCGCGGTGGTCGATCTCACCGCGCCCACGGCTGATCAGGCCCGCGTGCTGCTGCAGCAGCGTGTGCCGCGAACCGCGATTCTCGGCATCACGCCTCCGCGCGTGAACGTCGACGCGGCGGTGCTCGAGGTGGTGGCTCCCGACGCGGTCGACACCGAGCTGCTCGCGCGACTGACGCACCTGCGCGCGCGGCTGGCGATGCTCAAGGAAGCGCAGCAGCGTCAGCGCGATCTGCAGGTGCTGCTCGAGCTCACCGCGCGCTACGCCGAAGCGAACGACGTGGGCGGTCTGTTGCACGACGTCACGCGCCGCCTCGCCGAGGAGATGCAGATCGATCGCGTCGCGCTGGTGGTGATCGAACCCGAGAAGGGTGAAGGCACGATCATCGCGGCGAGCGACGACGCGAAGCTGTCCGACCACCGCATCGAGCTGTCGCGCTACCCCGAGGTCCGCGAGGTGCTGCGCACCGGCAAGCCCGTCATCGTCGAAGACGCGCCCTCGCACCCGCTGCTCGAAGACGTGAAGGAAACGGTCGCGGCGCGCGGCATCCGCAACCTCGCCGCGTTCCCGCTCGCCGGAGGCGGTCAGGTCGAGGGCGTGTTGTTGCTCCGTCGCTCGACCGTGGGCCCCTTCAATCCGCGCGAGGTCGAGTTCCTCACCACCGTGGCGCACGCCACCGCGGTCGCCTTCCGCAACGTCAAGCAGCTCGAGCGCATCCGCAGTCAGCGCGAGAAGGAAAAGTCAGCCCGCATCGCCGCCGAGTCGCGCGTCGCGGAGATGAAGCGCTACGCGGCGTACTTCGATCACCTGAGTGACGGCGTGGCGATTCTCGACGCGCGCGCGTGCGTGCTCTCGCTCAATCCGGCCGGCCAGGCGCTGTTGGACCTGAAGCCCGGCGAGGCCGAAGGCAAACACGTCAACACCCTCACCAACCCCAGCGACGAGGCGCTGCTGCTCGACGTGCTCTTCGCGGTCAGCAAGGGGCAGGTGAAGAACGACGTCGATCTCCACGCCCGCACGTCGATGGGCCGCCGGCTCGTCTTGTCAGTCAGCGCCGCGCAACTCAAAGGCGACGCCGGCGACGGAGTGGCGATCCTCACCATGCGTGACGTCACGCTCCAGCGGCAGATGGCCGAGGAGCTGCGCCAGACCACCGACTTCCTCGAGCGGCTCATCGACTCCTCGGTCGACGCGATCATCGCCGCTGACATGAAGGGCAACATCATCCTCTTCAACAAGGCGGCCGAGGCCATCTGCGGCTACCGCGCCGAAGAGGTGATCGGAAAGCTGCACGTCACCCAGCTGTACCCGAACGGGCTCGCCACCGAGTTGATGAAGAAGCTGCGCTCGCCCGAGTTCGGCGGCGTGGGGCGGCTCTCGTCTTCGCGCGCCGAGATCGTCTCGCGCACCGGCGAGCGCATTCCCGTGAACCTCGCGGCGTCGATCATCTACGAGGGCTCGCGGGAGTCGGCCACGGTCGGCCTCTTCACCGACCTTCGCGATCGCATCTCGCTCGAGCGCAAGCTCACCGACGCCGAAGCGCGCCTCCTCGAGAGCGAGAAGAACGCGGTGATCGTCGCCCTCGCCGGCACCGCCGCGCACGAGCTCAACCAGCCCCTGACCTCGGTGATGGGTTACGCCGAGCTCCTCAAGCGCAAGATCAAGGACACCGACCCGACTTTCCGCCCGGTGGACATCATTCATCGTGAAGCGGAGCGCATGGCGGAGATCGTCAAGAAGATCGGTAAGATCACCCGCTACGAGACCAAGGCGTACGTGGGCAGCGCGAAGATCGTAGACCTCGACAAGGCAGCCGCGCATGAAGAGTGAGACGTCCCCCATCACGCCGCTGGCCACCGGGCCCGGTGACGACGCGTTCGAGGCGTTCTTCGAGCTCGTCGACGCCCCCGCAGCGCTCTGTGACGTGGGCTTCACCATTCTCAAAGCCAACGCGCCGTTCGAGGTGCTGTGCGGCTCGAAGGACATCACGGGTCGCTCGATGCTCGAATACGTCGAGCCGCCGACGCTCAAGGTCCCGGAAGAGGGCCGCAGCGAGGAGATCGACGTCACCTGCAAGACGGGTCAGCTCGTCGCCCTGACCATCACCCGTCGCGGTCGCAACGTCGCCATCATCGCGCGCCGGCTTTCGCCGATGCTCGACTCGCTCGCGGCCGCCGGTCGCGCGTTGCTCGAACAGGCGCGCGTCGAGACCGCGCTCCTCGAGATCGGTCGCAACGTCGCCGGCGCCACCAGCGAAGAAGAACTGGTCGCCACCGTCGCGCGCGGCGTGAAGGGCCTCTTCCCCGGCCGCGCGTTCTGCGTGCGCATCGTCGACCCGCGCACCTGTCACCTCACCTCGCTCTACGCCGAAGGGCGCATGCGCGATGGGCAGCGCGATCTGTTCCACCTCCGCCGCTCGATGGTCGAGAAGACGCACCTCGAAACGCGCGGCCTGCCGGCTGATCGCGTCACCATCACCAACGGCGAGCTGCCGCTCCTCTTCCAGGGCAGCGTGCGCGGCATCGCGGCGCCGCTCGTCGCGTCGGGTCAGCTCTTCGGAGCGGTGAACATCGAGTACCCCGCGGGCCTGACCGCCGACGTGATGACCGACGAGCGCATCTTGATTCAGCTCGCCAACCAGGTCGCCGTCGCGGTGCGAAACGCGAAGCTGATCGACGAGCTGACGTTCATGCGCAAGTACCTCGAGGAACTCCTCGAGAACGCCAACGCGCTGATTCTGGTCGTCAACCGCGAGGGCCGGGTGGTGGTGTTCAACCACGCGCTCGCCGCGCTCACCGGCCGCGCGAAGGCCGAGGTGCTCGGCACCGACATCACGCTGTTGATGCCCGAGTCGGAACGCATGAAGTTGCTGCGCGTGTTCGGCGCGGCCTTGAAGGGCCAGCCGGTGTCGGGTGTGGAATCGGCGCTGCTCGGCAAGGGCGACCGCGAGATCCGCATCGCGTTCAGCACCTCGGCGGTGTTGAGCCAGTCGGGCGAGGTCGAGGGCGTGATGGCCATCGGTCAGGACTTGACGCGCATGCGCGAGCTGGAGCGCCGCGTGATTCAGGCCGAGAAGTTGGCGTCACTGGGCCAGCTCGCCGCGTCGGTGGTGCACGAGATCAACAACCCGATGACCGCCGTCTCGACCTACGCCGACGCGCTGTGGCGGCGCGCGCAGCACTCGCCGACCGCCGACCCGGCCGACGTCGACAAGTACAAGCGCATCATCGACAACTCCGAGCGCGTGCTGCGCTTCACGCGCGACCTGGTCAGCTACGCGCGCCCGGCGCACGACAAGCCCGAGAACATCGAGCTCAACCAGGTGCTCGAGAAGGCCTTCGGCTTCTGTGACCACGTGCTGGTGAAGCACGGCGTGAAGCTCGAGCGCGCGCTGGGCACGGTGCCTCCGTTCCTCGCGGTGCGGCAGAACCTGGTGCAGGTGTTCGTGAACCTCATCACCAACGCCTGCCACGCCACGCCCTCGGGCGGGAGCATCACCGTCACCACCGCGGTCGACGGAGACTCGGCGCGCATCACGGTCAGTGACACCGGCTCGGGCATCGCTCCCGAGACGCAGGCGCGCATCTTCGAGCCGTTCTTCACCACCAAGCCCGACGGCAAGGGCACCGGGCTCGGGTTGTCGATCGTGCAGGGCATCATCGAGAACCACGGCGGCAGCATCGGCGTGCAGAGTGAGGTCGGGAAGGGCACGACGTTCACCTTGAAGCTGCCGATGTTCAAAGCGTGAAGACCAAAGAGCTCAAGGCGTTCAAGCCGGCTCCGGGCGCCTCGAAAGAACGCGTCGCGCGCGACGAGCTCGAGCAGGCGCAGCACGAGCGACGCACGCTGGAAATCGAGCTGCAGAAATTGAAGGAACGCATGGCCGAGCTCGAGAAGCGCCTCGACACCTCGGAGCGCGAGCGCGAACGGCTGGCTTCGACGCTGATCGCGCTCACCACCAACCCGGGCGGCCAGAAGTCGGCCTTCGACACGCGGCACGTCGCCGAGCTGGTCGAGTTCCTGAAGAAGAAGCGCTGATCAGCCTTCGCGATCGACTTCCGCGAGGAACTCGTCGCGCGTCATCACGCCCTTGCGCTGCAACAGCCGCAGCAGCGCCCAGAAGCGACGCTCGAGCTTCTCGACGTCGGTCTCTTCGTCGGGCCGATTGCCGAACAGGAAGTCGAGGTCCTTCGAGACCGAGCTGCTGCGGCCGGGCTGCGGCGGCATGGGGTTCTGCTGCGAGACGATCTCTTCTCCCATCACCATCGGCGGGTCGTCTTCGGCCGGCGGAGGCGGGAGCGCTGCTGGAGGCTTCGCGCGGGCCGCGGCCTCGGCAGGAGAAGCCTTGTGGTAGTAGCGGAGGATCGCCGCGCGCACCTGGCTGTGCGTCGACACGTAGAGCGCCACCGGCAGGCCCGTCGTGAACTCGATCTCTTCGATCGCTGGTTGATTCAGCGGGTCGCTCATCGCCACCAGCAGCCGCTTTTCCTTCGTGCCCTTGCCGTCGATCGCGAAGGGGAACAGCTCGTGCGTCTCGCAGAAGCGATCACGCAGCATGTGCACCGCGGCCCACTCGACCTGCACCTGCGTGAGATCGACGGTGCCCAGTTCGAGCGACTGCGCGAGCACCTGCGCCAGCTGCACCTCGGTGAGCGCGCCCATCGAGATCAGCGTGACGCCGAGCCGCTGACGCGTGCGCTTTTGCGCCGCGAGACCAGCGTCCAGCTGCGATTTGCTGATCGCACCGCGCTCCAGCAGCAGCTCGCCGATTCGTTTCCGCGCCATTCGCGCGCCGACTAGCACGCGCTCTTCGCAGCAGGAAAACTCAAGCGCGTCTCGACCGTTGAGAAACGACGCGCGTCTCACTGCGTTGCCTTGACACTCGAATTTTGTGGGGCCTAATGTCCGCCCGCTTTTCCGGGTTCTGATCCGGAAGCAGGTTCGTCTGAATTTCGGAGGCAACACACAATGATTGGACAGTTGAGCATTCTGGCCGCTGAGGCCGCAGCGGAGGGTGGCGGTGAGGGTGGTTTCTTCTCAGGCATCGCCGAGTCCTGGAACGAGGGCGGCTGGCCGATGTACCCCATCGCGCTCGTGTTCGTGGTCGGTCTCGCGATCGCCGTCGAGCGTCTGATCGTTCTCTTCGCGACCGCCGCCATCAACAAGGACGGCTTCATTCGCGGACTGAAGAAGCACATCTACGCGGGCGACCTCGACAAGGCGATCAACTACGTCGCCGGTCAGAAGCCCACGCCGCTCACCAACGTGGTGAAGGCCGGCCTGATGAACGTCCCGAAGGGCCAGGAAGAAGTGCAGGCGGCTCTCGACGAGGCGTCGCTGCGTGAGACCCCGCGTCTCGAGGCCCGCACGGGTTACCTCGCGATGCTCGGCAACGCCGCCATGCTCATCGGCCTCTTCGGCACGGTGCACGGCCTCATCGGCTCCTTCAAGGCCGTCGCGCACGCCTCGCCTGCCGACCGCGCCACCATCCTCGCCGGCTCGATCGGTGAAGCCATGAACTGCACCCAGTTCGGCCTCATCTCGTCGATCCCGCTCCTCGTGATGTTCTCGATCCTCAACGGCCGCACGCAGTCGCTCATCAACGACATCAACGAGTCGTCGGTGTCGGTGCTGAACCTGATCGTGCAGAACCGCGACAAGTTCAAGAACATGACCGTCCCGGCCGCGGCCGAGGAATAACGGTTTTCACAAGGGTTTCGGTCGATTGGTGAGGTCGGGGAACCGGCGCACCGATTGGCTGTCTGCAGTGTACGTCTCGAAGGAGTGATTCATGGCCGGTGGTATGGACATGGGCGGTGGTGGCAAGGGCGGCAAGAAGCCGCTCGACACCACCATCAACTTGGTGCCCTTCATCGATCTGATGGCCGTCACGATCGTGTTCTTGATCATGACTGCCGTGTGGACGCAGCTGGGCCGTCTTCAGGTTTCTCAATCGGGCCAGAGCAGCAGCGAGCAGGAGCCGCCTCCGACTCAGCTCCAGCCGATCACGCTGCTGATCACCGAGAAAGACCTGAAGCTCACCGTTGGCGGGTCGCAGCTCGACCCGATCGCGATCACCCGCAACAGCAAGGGTGACATCGAGATCGAGAAGTTGATCATCAAGCTGCGCGAGCTGAAGACGCAGCAGCCTGATCAGGCCGCCATCACTCTCTCGACCGAAGACGCCGTTCAGTACAAGGACCTGGTGCGCTTGATCGACACCGTGGTCCAGGACGGCGCGAACCCTTTGTTCCCGTCGGTGTCAGTCTCTCCGGCATCGTCGAGTTAAGGAAAACGTCATCATGGCCATCGTTGCTCCAGGCAAGCGGTACGGAAAGCGTCTCCAGCACTCGAAGGTGTTCGGTCACGGTCTTCACGGCAAGAAGTCGGTGTTCTCCGACCTCAACGTGACGCCGCTGGTCGACATGTTCGTGATTCTGGTGCTCTTCCTCATCGCGAACTTCTCCGCCACGGGCGAGCTGCTCTCGATGTCGAAGGACATCCAGCTCCCTGAGGCCGCGCACACGGAAGAGCTGACGCTCGCTCCGGTCGTGCAGGTCAGCCAGGCGGAAGTCGTCGTCTCCGGCACCACCATCGGTCGCGTCGACGACCTCGCGCGTGAGGACTACCTCAACATTCCCGCGCTCGAGGAGAAGCTGCGCGAGATGAAGAAGCAGTTCGAAGACCTGCACAACCAGGCCGGTGATCAGGGCGCCTTCAAGGGCGACGTGAACATCCAGGCTGACAAGCAGGTGCAGTTCCGCATCATCAAGAAGGTGATGTTCAGCTGCGCTTCGGCTGGGTACGGCAACATCTCGTTCGCGACGATGTCGGCCGGTTCTGACTCCGATCAGAACAAGAAGCCCGAAACCGCGATGCGCTGAAAGTCAGCGTTCGCTGTCGCGGTACGCGAGGCCTCGGAGATTTCTCCGGGGCCTTTCGCTTTTCTGAAGGTGCGTGCTACGCGAACCCGCGCATGACACTCGCTGAGCTCAAGCAGTACATCGACCCGACGTACCTGATTCAGACCTTCGGGTACCCCGGCATCACCGCCATCGTCTTCCTCGAGACCGGAGCGCTGGTCTTCTTCCTCCCCGGCGACTCGCTGTTGTTCATGGCGGGCCTGTTCGCGGGCGAAGGCACGATGAGCCTGCTGACGCTCTTCGCGCTGCTGATTCCCGCGGCCATCATCGGAGACGCGCTCAGCTACGTCATCGGCTCGCGCATGGGCACGGCGCTCTTCAACAAGCCCGAGTCACGCTTCTTCAAGCCCGCGCACATGAAGGCCGCGCAGGACTTCTACGAGAAGCACGGTGGCAAGGCGATCATCCTCGCGCGGTTCATGCCCATCGTGCGCACCTTCGTCCCGGTCGTCGCCGGCATCGGCAAGATGCCGTACAAGCGCTTCGCCACGTACAACATCATCGGCGCCATCTCGTGGGTCGTGTCGATGACGGTGATGGGCTACTTCCTCGGGCAGATCGAGTTCATCAAGAAGCACCTCGAGAAGGTGATCGTGCTGATCATCTTCATCTCGATCCTCCCTGGCATCATCGCGTGGGCGCGCGCGCGTTTCGGCAAAGGCGAGGCGGGTAAGGTCGACGCGGCTTCTCCTTCGACGCCTCCGTCGGCATGACCGAGTCGCTCGAGCGGGCGCGTTCGGCCGTGAAGCGGCTGAAGGTGTTCCCCTTGCCTCCGGTGGTGTTGTTGCCTGGCTCGGCTGCGCCGCTGCACATCTTCGAGCCGCGCTACCGCGAGCTGGTGAAGGACGCGCTGGCCGGAGATCACCTCTTCGCGCTCGCGCAGGTCCTCCCCGGGCAGGAATCGCTCATCTCCGGCAAACCCGAGCTCGAGGAGATGGTGTGCATCGGCACCATCACGATGAACGAGGCGCTGGAAGACGGCCGCTACAACCTCGTGCTGGTCGGCATCGCGCGCGCGCGGCTGGTCAGAGAGCTGCCGCTGGTGCACCTGTACCGTGAGTTCGAAGCCGAGCTCATCGAAGACGCGAAGGTCGAAGCCGACGAAGACGAGTCACTGCGCCGTGCGGTCGTCGAGCTCGTGGCGCGCGTGCCGCAAGCCGTCGGGCAGCGCGTGGCGCAGGTCACCTCGCGGGTCTCAGGCGGTCAGCTGGCTGACGTGGTGGCGAGCACCTTCATGCAGGACCCGTCGCAGCGGTACGAGGTGCTGCGCGAGACCGACGTGCACGCCCGCATGGAGATCGTCACCGAAGAGTTGCTCGGTCTCGTCGGTCACCTGAAACCGAAGAAGCCCGAAGGGCTGCTGAACTGATCAGCCCGCGGTGAGCTTCCAGCCGAAGTCGGTGCGCACGTAGTCGCCGTACCGCGCGTTGGTGCTGAGCGTCAGACGGAAGACCTTCGAAGCGCCGAACGGGCAGCACACCTGGAAGCTGCGGTTCACCACGCGGAACACGTTTTCCTGCGCCGCGCCGATGGGAATGTTCGCCCAGCCGTGCGGGCCACGAATGCGCAGCATCGGAGGAGGCCCCTGGAACGGGTAGTCCTGCTCCGACGGCGGCTGCTCTTGCGAGACCCAGCCGTTGTCCTTCACGCGGCCGTCGGCGCTGCAGCGAATCGCGAGCTGCGAGACGGGCTCGTCGAAGCCCAGCGGTTGACGCAGGACCACGTTCGCGCAGGTCTGGTTGGGCTGCACGAAGAGCGTCGCCTCATCGAGGATCGAGTCGTGCGGCACGGAGTACGGAGTCGTCTCGCGCTCGCCGCCCACGTACGAATACGTGGTCTGCGTCGCCACGCGCGGAGTGCCGGGCTGCGTGTAGTCGTCGCGATCGGCGCGCGCCCGACGGTGACAGCCGGTGACTGCAACGACGACCAGGGAAACCAGGAGGAGTCGGCCCACGTCTTCATTGTTGCCGATGGGAGCCCCGACGATCCACGGTCCTGCGAGCGACACGCCGGCTACGAGCTGTGCCCTCACGTTCTGCGCTTCGCTGCGCGTGCTTTGCGAGGACGACGCGTTCCGACCGGCGTAGGGTCGCCGCCATGAGACTGGTGAAGCTCGGCCTCGCAGCGGTGAACACCACGGTCGGCGCCTTCGGCAAGAACGTCGACCGCGCGGTGACGATGGCGAAGGAAATGGCGGCGCAGCAGGTGACGGTCGCGCTCTTCCCCGAGCAGCTCGTCGGCGGCTACCCGCAGGAAGACCTCGTGCAGTGGCAGCGCTTCGTCGACCGCCAGTGGGTCGAGCTGGAGCGCTTCGCGAAAGAAACCGCCTCGCTCTCGCTGGTCTCGTGTCTCGGCGTCACGGTCGCCCACCAGGGGCTTCGCTACAACTGCGCGGCCGTCGTCGCGGGCGGAAAAATTCACGGCCTGGTGCCGAAGGAAAAGCTGCCGACGTACAACATCTTCTACGAGGGCCGCACGTTCGCGCGCGGCGCTCCGGGCATGAACGACAGCCACCGCGGCGTGCCGCTGGGCGACTTCCTCTTCGGCTTCGACTTCGGCGTGCTCGGCGTGGAGGTCTGCGAAGACGTGTGGAGCGCCGACGGCCCCATGCGCCGCCGCGCGTATTCCGGCGCTGAGCTCATCTGCAACCTCTCGGCGTCACCGTTTCGCATCGGCGTGGAAGGCACGCGCAAGGAACTGGTCAGCACTCGCGCGGGCGATCACCAGTGCACCATCGCGTACGTCAACCAGGTCGGCGCGCAGGACGGCCTCATCTTCGACGGCGGCGGTTTCGTGAATCAGAACGGGCGCATGCTGCTCACGCTCCCGCGCTTTCAGCAGGCGTGGCAGGCCGTCACCTTCGACCTCGACCGCACGCTGCGCCTGCGCACCGAGAACACGACGTGGCGCGACGACCGCAAGACGTACGTGCAGACGCAGACGCCGGTGCCGGTGCTGAACGTCGACTTCAAGACGAAGCGCGAAGGCCTCACCTTCCCGGTGCCGCCCAACCGCAGCTTCTTCCTCCCCGCAGAGGGCGCGCCGATCACCGCGCGCGAGCGCTACTGCGAAGATCTGCTCGACGCGCTGTCGATGGGCATCGGCGACTATTTCGAGAAGACGAAGGGCTTCAAGTGCGTGGGCATCGCGCTGTCGGGCGGCCGCGACTCGCTGCTCACGTTGCTCATCGCGCACCGCTGGGCCTCGAAGGCGAAGGTGCCCATCGAGACGTTCTACATGCCGACGCGCTTCTCCTCGCAGGGCACGCGTGACGCCGCGGCGCTCATCGCGAAGGAACTCGGCGTGTCCTTCTCGGTCATCAGCATCGACGAGGCGTTCGAGCGCGAGATGGCGAGCACGAAGGAGATGCTCGGCGAAGGCCGGCCGCTCACTCCCATCACGCTACAGAACATTCAGGCGCGGCTGCGTGCGCAGCGCATGTGGAACTGGGCGAACACCAGCGGCGGCCTGTTCCTGCAGACCGGCAACATGTCGGAGAAGGCCGTCGGCTACACGACCATCGGCGGCGACTTGATGGGCGCGCTGGCGGTGATTTCGAATCTGCCGAAGACCGTCGTGATGTTCCTGCTCGACTACCTGAGCGAGAAGACGAAATACGAAGGCATCAAGGCGGTCACCGCGCGGCCCGCGGGCCCGGAGCTGATGCTCAACCAGGTCGGTGAAGACGAGCTGATGCCGTTCCCGATTCTCGACGCGTGCTTCCACTTGTTCGCCGGCGAGAAACTGGGGCCTGGCGACGTCGTGGCCGCGATTCGCAGCATCTTTCCGGAGATCTCGGCGGAGGTCGCCGAGGCGCACGTGAAGAAGTTCGTCCGGCTCTTCACCATCAGCATCTACAAGTGGGTGCAGTCGCCCATCTCGCTCCACGTCGGCAACCTCGACTTGGATCGCGAGCGCGCGCTGCAGCTGCCCGTGGTGACCCAGACCGAGTGGTGATGGAGAAGCGATTCACCGCGCAGCGCTGGGCGGCTTCCGTCGCGGTGTGTGCCGTGGTGGCGCTGGTGGCCTTCGCGTTGTCCGCCGCGCTCGGAGAGCAGCCGCTCGACTTCGCCGAAGTGGGGCGCGCGGGTTCGACCGACGAGCTCATCTTCTTCTCGCTGCGTCTGCCGCGCGTCGTGCTCGCGGCGCTGGTCGGAGCGGCGCTCGCGGCTTCCGGCGCCACACTGCAATCGCTGTTGAGAAACCCGCTCGCTGATCCCTTCGTGCTCGGCGTGTCGGGCGGAGCCGCACTCGGCGCGACCGTCGCGCTCGCATTCGGCATCACGGCCGCGGCTTCGATTCCGGGGCTCGCGGCGGTCTCGAGTCTCGCGTTGCTCGGAGCGCTCGGCGCGTCGGCGCTGGTGCTGCTCGTCGGTCGGCTCGCGGGAGGCAACGGCCCCAACACCACGCTGCTCGCCGGAGTCATCTTCAACGCCTTCGCGCTGGCGGCGATCACGTTCATCAAGGCGCTGGTCGCTCCCGACAAGCTGGGCGAGATCCTCTTCTGGCTCGCGGGCTCGCTCGGTCAGGAGTCGTGGCGGACGCTCGCGGTCACGGGCAGCGCGGTCGCCGTGTGTCTTCTCGTGCTCACCGCGCTCGGGCCTCGGCTCAACCTGCTCACGCTGGGGAGCGAAGACGCGCAGAGCCTGGGCGTCGACGTGCGCTCCACGCGACGATGGGCGTTGATGACGGCCTCGGTGGCCGTGGCGCTGGTGGTTTCGCTCTCGGGGCTGGTGGGCTTCGTGGGGCTGCTGGTGCCGCAGCTGGTGCGGCTGGTGTTCGGAGCGGATCAGCGACTCTCGGTGCCCGCGAGCGCGTTTCTGGGCGCGGCGTTCTTGATGCTGGCTGATCTCGCCGCGCGGCTGCTGTTTCGGGTGTTCCACACCGAGCCTCCGGTGGGAGTCATCACCGCGCTGCTCGGCGGGCCGCTCTTCCTCGGGCTGATGGCGCGACGGTCGAGAACGCTCAGCGTTTGAAGAAGGCGACGAGGCGCATGATGCGCGCCACGAAGACGCCGATCATGCCGAGGACGAGGAAGCCCGCGCCCAGCAGTGCAGCGGCGCCCGCGACGGGACCGAGGTGCTTCGAGCCGAACAGCAGGCCGAGGCCGAGGACGAAGCTGCCTGCGCTGCCGAGCATGATCTGATCGCGGTTCATGCCGCCCTGACCCGGGAGGCCGCTCTCAGGTGCAGAGAAACGAGCGGCTTTCCGCAACCGAACGATCACGCCGTGCGCGAACGATTTCCGCTAGGAGCCGCGCTCCACTTTTCTCGGAGCTCTCGTGACGCGCCTCGCCGCACTCGCTTTCGCCGCCGTCGTCCTCACCGCCTGCGGGAAGGAGATGTTGTCGAACACCTCTCCGACCATCGACGTGCAGCCGCTCGCGCTCGACTTCGGGCCGATTCCAGTCGGCATTCGCGTCACGTTGCCGGTGCAGGTGCGCAACCTCGGAAAGAGCCCGCTGGTGCTGCAGCCGGCGACGCTCGAGGGCACGGACTTCGCGGGCAACACCGAGATGGTGACCATCGGCGCGGGCGAGAAGGTGTCGGTCGATCTCTCGTTCATGCCGACTGCCGAGGGCGTGCGCGACGGCAAGGTGCACCTCATCAACAACTCGACCAACGACCCCGACGTCGAGGTCGTGGTGACGGGGCAGGGCATTCCGCGGCTGGTGTGTGCCGACTGCAACGCTCCGCCGGCGAACTACTGCGCGTCGAGCAGCACGCTCATCAGCTACCAGCCGCACGGCGTGTGCGTCGGCGGCCGCTGCGAATACCAGGCGACCACCACCATCTGCGGAGGCATGTGCGTCGCGTCGGCGATGGCGTGCAGCGGTCCGATGGGCAGCGATGGCGGCATCGATGCTGGAATCGACGCGGGTGTCGATGCGGGCGTGGATGCCGGAGTGGATGCCGGCGTCGACGCGGGCATGCCGGTCGATGCGGGGCCGCTCGACACGTTCACCATGCCGGGCACGTACATGTGGACCGTTCCGGCGGGCGTGACGTCGCTCACCATCAACGCGTGGGGCGGCGGTGGAGCGGGTGGCGTGCAGGTCGGTGCGACTGGCGGCGGTGGAGCGTTCGGGCGCGCGACGTTCACGGTCACTCCGGGCGAGATGCTCGAGGTGCAGGTCGCCGAGGGTGGCGTCGCGCCGGGCAACGGAGCGGGTGCGACGGCGCTGCTGCGTGCGGGCACTCCGTTGATCATCGTCGCGGGCGGCGGTGGCGGCGGCAGCGACGGCTGCTCGGGCTGCACCGCGTCGGCGGGCGGTCGCGGCGGAGCCGGCGGCGCGCTGGTCGGTCAGAACGGGCAGAACTTCCTCGCGCAGATTGCTCCGTTCTGCACGGGTGCGACGGGCGGGCAGGGTGGAACGGGCGCAGCGGGCGGCGCCGGTGGAACGGCGACGGGCTCTTCACCCAACAAGTGCACCGGTCAGCCGGGCGCTTCACGCGCCGGTGGACGCGCGTCGGGCGTGAACGGCACGTGCGACATGAACGTCGGCGCGTCGGCGTGGCAGCAGGGCGGCGGTCAGGGGAACGGAGGCGGCGGTGGTGGCGGCTCGGGCTTCTTCGGCGGCGGCGGAGCCGGCTTCATCTGGACGTACTGCTCGGGCGGTGGCGGTGGTGGCTCGAGCTTCATCGCGGCCGGAGCGACGGCGACGATGCTCGCGGCTGGTGCTGATCAGGCGCAGGGAAATCCCGGCGCCAGCATGGGTGCGGGCGCGGGTGGCTTCGACGGCGTCGGTGGCTTGTCGAACAGCGACGGGAAGAACGGTCGCGTCGTTCTGACCTGGTGATTGGCTCGCCCTGGTTGACCCTCACCCCAACCCTCTCCCTCGCGGGAGAGGGGGACTGTTACGGGCAGATGATGTTCGGGTCATCCGACGACCACTCGACGGTCGACCAGGCGGAGTCGGGGTCGGGAGCGCGCGCCGGGCAGACGCAGGTGCCGGTGTCGCAATACATCCCGACCGGGCAGAACCGCGTCGGGCACGTGCCACCGCCGGTACGACAGCTGGTCTCATTGTCGATACACGAGCCACTGCGGCAACAGCCGTTCGCGCACGTGCTCGAGTTGCAGGGTTGGCAGGCGCCGCCCGAGCAACCATTCGCGCAGAACGTCGTGCTCGAGCCGTACGAGCAACTACCGCCGCTGCAGGTGCCGGGCGCCGAGTAGATGCGCAGGTTCCACGCGTCGTCGCACGCGCTGCCCGGCGGCGAATTGCACGACACGCCCGAGCACGGGTCGCCGTTGCACACGCCGTTGGAGCAACCGAACGAGCAAGCCGTATCGGTCGGTGCATACGTGCACGTGCCCGCGCCGTCGTTGCAGGTTCCGACCGACGCGTAGGTGCGCGCAGTGCTGCCCACGCAGACCGCTCCCGGCGGCGAGTTGCACGCCGTGTCGACGGGCGCGTAGCTGCACGTGCCTCCGCTGCAGGTGCCGTTCGCGTTGAAGGTGCGCACGGTGTTCGCGCCGTTGCACGTCGGAGCGGGCGGCGCGTTGCACGTCATGGTGCTCGACGGGTACGTGCACGTGCCTCCCGAGCAGGTGCCGGGGTTGGTGTACGTGCGCCGCGTCGACGAGTTCGCGCAGTCAGCCGACGGCGCGCTGTTGCAGGTCACGCCTGCGCACGGGTCGGGGTTGCACGCGCCGTTCGCGCAGCCGAAGGGGCAGTTCGAATCGGTCGGCGCATAGCCGCACGCGCCGTTCGAGCACATGCCGGTCGCACCGTACGAGCGCAGCGTGGTGCCGTTGGTGCACACGTTCGCCGGCGGCATGTTGCAGACGATGTCGGTCTGCGCGTAGCTGCAGGTGCCTCCGCTGCACGTGCCGCTCGCCGCGAACGTGCGACGCGTGGTGCCATTCGCGCACGTGGGCCCCGGCGGCATGTTGCAGGTGATGCCCGAGCACGGGTCTCCGACGCACGCGCCGTTCATGCAGCCGTTGGAGCAGGTGGTGTCCGTCGACATGTAGTTGCACGTCCCGCCGGTGCACGTGCCGGCGGCCGAATACGTGCGCGCGGTCGTGGAGTTCACGCACGTCGCGGCAGGCGGCGCGTTACACGTCTGGTCCTGCGTCGGGTACGTGCACGTGCCGGTGCCGCCGCAGGTGCCCGGGTTGCCGAACGTGCGACGCGTGGTGGAGTTGAGGCAGGTCGACGTCGGCGGAGTGGTGCAGCTCACTCCGGCGCACGGGTCGGCGTTGCAGCTGCCGTTGGCGCAGCCGTTCGCGCACGTCGTGTCGGTCGGCGCGTAGACGCAGGTGCCGGCGTTGCACGTACCGTTCGGCGCGTACGAGCGCTGCGTGGTCGCGTTGAGACACATCGTCGCGGGAGCCATGTTGCAGGGCGCGTCGGTCGGCGCGTACGAGCAGGTGCCCGAAGCACACGTGCCCATCGCCATGAAGGTGCGCCGCAGGTTGCCCTGACAGGTCGGGCCCGGAGGCGTGTTGCAGCTCACGCCGCTGCACGGGTCGGCGGTGCACGCGCCGTTCGCACAGCCGAACGGGCACGCTTGATCGGTCGGCGTGTAGTTGCAGCCGCCGTTCGCGCACGCGCCCATGCTCGCGTAGGTGCGGCGCGTGGTGCCGTTGAGGCAGATGGGCGCGGGCGGCATGGTGCAGGTGACGCCCATGCACGGGTCTCCGAGGCACTGGCCGGCGTTGCAGCCGCTCGCGCAGTTCACGTCTTGCGCGGCGTAGCTGCAGCTGCCGTTGGTGCACGCTCCAGGTGAGATGTAGCCGCGGCGCACGCTGCCGTTGCACGTAGCCACGGGAGGCGTGGTGCACGAGACGCCCGCGCACGGATCTCCGTTGCAGGAGCCCGTGGTCGCGTCACAGCCGAACTGACACTCGGTCTGCGTCTCGGCGTAGGTGCAGCTGCCGAGCGAGCACGCGCCCTGCGACGCGTACGAGAGCCGCGTGGTGCCGTTGCACCGCGGCGCGGGAGGCTGCTCGCACAAAATGCCAGCGCACGGGTCAGGGTTGCAGATGCCGTTGTTGCAGCCGAACTGGCACGTGGTGTCGACCTGCGTGAACGTGCAGCCGGTGGCCTCGCACGTTCCCGGTGACTGGTAGCTGCGCCGCACGCTGCCCATGCAGGTCGCGGTCGGCGGAATGAGACAGCCCTGGCAGAGGTCGTTCTCGCAGAGCCCGTTGGTGCAGCCGAACGCGCAGGTCATGCTCACCGTCGCGTACTGACAGGCACCGGCGGTGCAGCTGCCGGGCGCGCGGTAGCCGGTGCGGTCGGTCGACGACGCGCACATCGCCGCGGGAGGCGAATCACAACCGCCGCACGACACGCCGCCCAGGCCGCACTGCGAGCCGCTCTGCTGGCTGGGCTTCAAGCATGCGCCGTTCGCGGTGCAGCAACCGTCGGGGCAGCTGGTCGGGTCGCACACGCACTGGCCCGAGGCGCAGCGCTGACCATTCGCGCACGCCGCGTTGCTGCCGCATTCACACTGACCACCGGGAGAGCACGAGTCGGCCTGGATGCCGCACGCGTTGCACGCGGTGTTCGCGAGGCCGCAGGTCTCGGTGCTGCGCGTCGCGCACGTGGAGCCGGTGCAGCACCCCGAGGAGCAGGTCTCGAGACAGCCTTCGCACGCACCGTCGATGCACTGCTGGCTGTTGGGGCACGCCTGACAGGCCTGACCTGCACGACCACACTGCGCGGCGAGCTGAGTCGTCACGCACGTGGTTCCGTCGCAGCAACCCGTCGGACAGGTCGTGGCGTCACAGACCGTCGCGCCGCCGCCGCCGGTGCCGCCGCCGGTCGTGCCGCCGCCAACACCTCCGCCCGTCATGCCGCCACCGCCACCGCCGCCCATGCCGCCGCCAGCGGCGCCGCTACAGTCCGCGCGACACATCGAGTCGGAGCAGCACACTTGTCCCGAGGGACAGCTTCCGCCTTCGCCACAACCGAAGACCGTCACTTGAGACAGATCAACCAGGCGGCAGCCGGACAGAGCCAGCGCCGCTCCCAGGGTCAGCAACCTGAAGCGCATTGGACGACTCTACTTGTTCTTTACGTCCCGGCCGACGATCGACGTGTGCGTCTGTAGGACAACAGCCACAGCGCGAAAGCGACGAACGGCAGGCCGTCGGGCGTGGCGCACGAGCAGCCTTTGGGAGCGAGTCGCCCGCCGACCTGCACCGTGAGCGACTGCGGCAGCGTGACCTGCTCGCCGTTCAAGTTGATCACCGAGACGTCGTACTTGCCGGGCGTGAGGAGGTTGGCGGTGAGCGCGGCGCTGATCACTCCGCCCGATTCGACGACGGGGCCGTCGACGCGCGTGCCGCCGATCAAGACCGACGCTCCGGCTTTGAAGCCGGCGCCGGTGAGGAAGAGCGAGGTCGCGTCGTCGGCGAAGATCGACGTGGGCGTGATGGCCGTGAGCGCGAGCGCTTCGTTGCCGGTGCTGCCACCACCCGTGCCGCCTCCGGTACCGCCGCCCGCTCCGCCTCCGCCTCCGCCCGAGCCGCCGCCGGTACCACCCATGCCCATGCCACCGTCTTCGGTGAGCACCGTGTACCCATTGGGCAGCGTGCCTTCGATGCCGTTCATGTTGCGCACCTTCACGTCGTACGTGCCGGGCACGACGCCCGCGGGCACGGTGGCGCCGATGGTGTTGGCGGTGATGTTGTTGAGGTTGAGCGCGGTCGTGCCGATGAACGCCGAGGCACCCAGCTCGAAGCCGCTCCCCGCGATGACCACGTTCGGAGAGTTCTGCGTGAGGCTGCGGTTGGGGTTGATCGACGTGACGGTGACCGCGGTGTCCGGCACCTGCAGCACGAGACGGATGATCCAGTTGCGGTTGATGCCGTTGGTGAAGCCGCCGTCGGGGAGATCGTTGCGCTGGAAGTTCCCGAAGCCGTCGAAGAACCAGTTGGCGTTGGGCTTGGGCGCGCTCGCCATGTCGAGCGCGATGGTGGTGCCGTCGAGCGAGGTCTGCGTCTGCTGCGAGAACTTCACGAACACCTTGCCGCTGTTGACGATGAGCGGCTGCGGGAACGTGTAGCGGTTGAACTGCGTGCTCGAGGTGGTGATCTGCACGCCCTGCATCGAGATTTTTCCCTCGTA
The DNA here is from genome assembly GCA_047600485.1 of Archangium sp. Classification (GTDB taxonomy): domain Bacteria; phylum Myxococcota; class Myxococcia; order Myxococcales; family Myxococcaceae; genus Archangium_A. The sequence goes on along the minus strand of JASGKS010000001.1, from coordinate 5,117,203 downwards.
GTACGTGCCGCCGTCGTTCGGCCGCGGAGGAGGGACCGTGCCGCTCGACTCGTCCCACACGTCGAGCTCGTACGCGCCGATGCCGCTGCCCTGATTCATGTACGCCACCGCGAGCACGTCGACGCCGATGACGGTCATCGGGTACTCGCTCTGCGCCGGCTCGAAGAGCACGCCCGCGCCCTGGTACTCGCCGAACGAGACGCCGGCGAAGATGCCACCCATGCCGGTAAACGTGTCGTTCTGAAGAACCTTCGTGCCGGCGAACGAGGACACCGAAGCGAGGAGCGCGAGCGAGGCGACGAAGCGAGAAGCCATGCGCGCGATGGTAGCGCGCCGCTCGCGTTCCACCGCAGCTCGTGACGCGACCTTACTTCTGCACACCTCGGAGCACGTCGCTCAGCACCGCGTGCGCGTGGCTCAGTGCCTCGACCGAAGCGCTCTCGGTGGCCTGGTGCGCCTGCGCGGTTTCTCCGGGGCCGTAGTTCACCGCGTCGACGCCGAGCTCTGAGAAGCGCGCCACGTCCGTCCACGCCTGCTTCGCTTCAGCAGGGCGCTCGGTGCGTTTTTCGAGCGCGCGGAACCACGGGTTGTTCCCGCACAACTTTCCGCTCGGAGCGAGGTCGGTGAACGTCACCTCGGCCCGGCCGGCGACCAGCGCCAGCAGCTCGCTCTTCGCCTGCTCGAGCGATTTGCCGGGAGCGAAGCGGTAGTTCACGTTCACCTCGAACGCGTCGGGCACCACGTTGCGGGCGCGGCCACCCTTCGCGAGCGTGGCGCTCATCACCTCGTAGAACGTGTGCCCTTCGAGATTCACCGCGACGCGCTCTCGCGCGGCGAGCTCGCTCAACACCGGAGCGGCGGCGTGAATCGCGTTCTTGCCCTGCCACGGTCGCGCGCTGTGCGCTGCCTGGCCCTTGAACTGGAGCAGCGCGTGGAGCGTGCCGACGCAGCCGACCTGCACCGCGCCGTCGGTGGGTTCCATGGCGATGGCGAACTTCAACTTCGCGAGCTGCGGCGCGGCGGCGAACAGCGGGCCCAACCCCGACTCGAGGAACGGGCCTTCTTCGCGCTCGTAGAACACGAGCAGCAGGTTCACCGGCAATTGCGCGCGCGGGAGTGACTCCGCGAGCGACATCATCACCGCCAGCGAGCCCTTCATGTCGGAGCTGCCCAGACCGAAGAGACGATCTCCCTCGATGCGCGGCGCGTTGGGCGTGGTGGCGACGGGCACGGTGTCGAGGTGGCCGACCAAAGCGATCGACGGGCGTGGATCGTCGAGTCTCCCGATGACCAGCGAGTGTGAGACGCGCAGCACTTCTTCGTTCGCGTAGTGCTTGCGCGCCCAGGTCTCGACGAAGTCGGCGATGGCCTTCTCGTTGCCGATGACCGAGGGGATGCTGATCAGTTCCAGCGCGCGCTCGGCGAGCGACTGCCGCATCAGACCGGCACCGAGAACTCGCGCAGCACCGCGTTCAAAGACGTCTTCTGATCCGTCGAGGCGCTGCGCTTGCCGATGATCAACGCACACGGCAGGTGGTACTCGCCCGCGGGGAATTTCTTCGGTCGCGAACCGGGAATGACGACCGAGCGCGCAGGCACGCGGCCCTTGTGGACGACCTCGGTCTCGCCGGTGACGTCGATGATGGGCGTCGACGCGGTGAGCACGGTGTTGGCGCCGAGCACCGCTTCTTCTTCGACCACCACGCCTTCGACCACCACGCAGCGGCTGCCGATGAACGCGCCGTCTTCGACGATGACCGGGCGCGCAGACGAGGGCTCGAGCACGCCGCCGAGGCCCACTCCGCCCGAGAGGTGCACGTTGCGACCGACCTGCGCGCAGCTGCCGACGGTGGCCCAGGTGTCGACCATGGTGCCGCTGCCGACCCACGCGCCGATGTTCACGTAGCCGGGCATCACCACCACGCCGCGCTCGCAGAACGCGCCGTAGCGCACGACTCCGGGCGGCACGACGCGCACGCCGGCTTCCGAGAGACCCTTCTTGATGGGGATCTTGTCGTGGAACTCGAAGGGCGGGATCTCCATGGTCTTCATCTCGGAGATCGAGAAGTAGAGGAGGATCGCTTCCTTCACCCAGGCGTTCACTTCCCAGCCCTCGGCGCCCTTCTGCGCGACGCGCAACACGCCGCGATCGACGAGGTTGATCGTCTCGCGAACGGCCATGGCGTAGAACGGTTCGCGCGCCTTCTCGCGATCGGCGTACGCAGCCGTCACCCGCTGCTTGAGATCTTCGACGTTCATCGTGCGCGTCTTCTACTCGGTTTCGCGCGCGCGATGATCAGCGACGAAGACGGCGACGAGCGAGCGGGGCGAGCAGCACGAGGAAGAAGAGCTCGGGGCTGATGTTCGCTCCGCAGCCGTACTTGAGCGCGGGGATCACCGTGGTGCCGCCACCGCCCCCAGTGCCGCCGTCGGTGACCACGTCTTTCTTGTTCGGGTCGGTGCCGGCCTTCAGCTCTTCGACGTCGATGACGCCATCGCCGTCTGAATCGACCATGTCGGCTTCGAGCCGATCGAGCGCCATGCGCAGAGACGCGGCATTGCCCGAGGTGAGGCCGCGCGACTGAAGGGCGATCGCCATCGGAGCCGTCGCGGTGCCGGTGCCGCCAGACCCGTTGGGGTGGCACAGCGAGCAGAGCTGCGGGGGCAAACCCGACAGCCCGTACTTGGTCATGATTTCGCCGGGGTAATCGGCGCTGGCAAAGGCGGTCGAAGCGAAGAGCGCGGCCGCGATGAGGCTGGTGCGATTGATCATGGCGCGCGTCTCACAGGAACAGGTGCAGCTGCAGCACGAAGTTGTACTCGAAGTACGGCGTCACGCCCGGCAGCGAGCGCCGCCGCAGGATGTGATCGAACCGCAGCTCCATGTGCGGCAGGAAATACCAGGCGCCTGAGATCCACCCGCCGAGCTGCGGGCCCTGTTCACCGCTGCCGGTGTGCAGCCCTTCGACGGCTCCCATCAGGTGCAGGCCGTTCATGATCTCGAAGTCGCCCTGCAGCCAGCCGGTGAAGCCGATGCGGTCGAGCACCTGCGGCGACTGCCACGCGAGGAAGTCGGCTTCCGCGAGAATGGCGAGCTTCGACACCGGAGCCCACCGCGCGAACAAGCCGTGCGCGTGGCGCGTCACCGGGAGTTTGTCGGCGGTGAGCATGTCGGCGCCGGCGTAGGTGATGAGACTCGAGAGGCCCAGGTACGCGTTGTGCGAGAGCGAATATTCGGCGAACGCCGAGTAGCCGCGCTCACGGTAGATGTCGGGACCGAGCTGGAAGTTGCCGAGGATGCCCATCACCTCGCCACGCACGACGTCGGAGTTGTACGAGGCGGCGACGCCGACTTGCTGCCCGGTGTTCACGTCGGTTCTCGTCGCCTGCCGCACGAAGCTGGTGTGCTCGTTGTTGCGCAGACCGAAAGGCAGATTGACGCGGCCGGCTCTCACCATCACCGCCTCGTCGGCGAACTTCACGCCGCCCCAGAACTCGCGCGCGGTCCACTGCACGCCACAGGCGCCGGTGCACTGCGGGAGAATCGACGCGGGCCCGACGTTCTTGATGCCGATGCCGGTGGTGACGTGACCGACGACGGGACCGATGTTCACCGTGGCGTAGAGATCGGTCGCCATGATCAGCGGGATCACCGGCGTGCTTCCCGGGCGAATCAGCACACCGCCGCGCAAGTTGCCCGAGAGGTTGAGCGCGTCAGGCAGCTCGAGGAACCACAGAAAGTTGGCCGACTTCGGCACTTCTTCTTCGTCGTTCCGCGGCTGGGTGCGCCAGCGAACGATGACGTCAGCCTGCGCGCGGCCGTAGGGCGTGAGCTGACCGGAGCCGGACGGGTCGACGTGGCAGACCGCGCAGCTTCCGTAGTTGTGCTTCACCATCCACGGAAAGGCCCATGCGGGCGCCGCGAAGAGCGAGAGAAGCAGAATCCACCGCACCAGGAGACCTCCAGAAAGCGAACGGCCGCGACTCGATGTGAGAGTCACGGCCGTCTTACTCTGGCTCAGCTGATCGGAAGAAAAAGTTCTCGCGCCTTACTTCTTCACCTTGAACTTCGCCGCGACGGTGATGTCGGGCTTCACGGTCGCTCCGAGGTAGCTGCGCACCTTCACGCCGAAGTCGCCGAGGTTGATGGCCGCGCTGCCTTCGACTTCACAGCTGCCCGAGCAGTTCGCCTTGTACTTGAACGTCACGTCCTTGCTCACGCCATGAATGCTGAAGCTGCCCGGCGCTTCGCCCTCGACCGACTTGCCCGCGTCGGGGACCTTCAGCTTGTCGAGCGGAACGGTGAGCACGATGTTGGGGAACTTGTCGGCGTGCATGTCTTCCGACATGTGCTTGTTGCGGAGGCTGTTGTCGGTGTCGATGTCGGCGATGGCGATGGTGACGGTGAGCGCCTTGCCGTCGTCGGCCACCTTCACCTTCTTGCACTCGCCGTGAATCTTGAGGCCCACGTTGGCCTTGGCGTCGAAGCTCGCTTCACCGTCGCCGTCCTGCGTCCAGGCCAGGGCGAGCGATGCGGTCAGCAGTGAGCAGAAGAGGGTGGTGCGGAACATGGGGGCAGCCTCCAGATGAGAGAACGGGCGGAGTGTACGTAAGCAACGCGGCAATGAAAGAGTGACGCCGCCTGCACACGGAAATTCCAATGAGGCGCAAGACGCGATCTGCCATCATGAGCGCCGCTTCATGACGTCTACGACCCCCACCTGGGACGAATTCGCTGCTCTGTGCACCGACGTGCTGCGCGCGAAGGGCGAGGTGCGGCCGATCACGCCCGACCCCAAGCGCGACCGGCTCATCGTCGGTTCGGGTGACGGCCCGATTTCCTTCATTCACCTGCTGCACGCCCGCCCGGAATGGGACGCGGCTCCCATCGGCTCACGGCCGCGCGTGCTGCATCGGCGCTTCTGGTCGTCGATTCGCACCAACCCCGGAGAGACCACTGAGCTGGTGCTGGGCTCGGTGTTGCCTCGCATTCGCGATCGCGCGTGGTTCAGCGCCGTGCGTCGCCAGGCGGAGCTCGAGCTCGGAGCCGACGAGAGCGCCATCGACGAGGTGATGCTCCCGCACACCACGTTGAACGACGAGCTCGCGGCGCACCTTGCGTACGAGCTGCCGTCGTCGGTGACGGAGATTCGGCGCCGACCGCCTCGCGGCGTGGGGCCAGAACTTCGACGCGTTGTTCGGGCGCGCGAAGGAGAACCTGCTCAAGCTCTCTCCGCTGCCGTTCGAAGAAGCGGCGCCGGGCGTGTTCGTTTCGCCGTACCACGACACGCTCGACGCGAGCCGCATGCTGCTCCCGCAGCTCTTCAAGGACCTGAAGGTGAAGGGCCGCGTCATCGCCATCGCGCCGACGCACGACATCGTGTTCGCGACGGGCGAAGACGACGCCGAAGGTCTGCAGCAGCTCGCCGCGTGGACCGAAGAGGCCCTGCTCGAGCCGCGCGCGCACAGCGCCTTCGCGTTCCGTCTGGTCGATGGAGAGAAGTGGGAGCCGTGGTTGCCGCCCAAAGGCCACCCGGCGTTCGCGAAGCTGAAGCTGCTCGCGCTGCAGACCACCGCGTCGGCGTATTCGCGGCAGAAGGAGATTCTCGAGGCGCTGCTCGAATCGAACGGCCACGAGATTCTGGTCGGTACGTTGCGCGCCTTCCGTTCGCCCGCGGGTGACGTGTTCACCGCGTGCGCGTGGCAGGACGGGCTCGAGGCGCTGTTGCCGCAGACCGATCGCATCGACTTCGTGCGGCCGGGGCCGGAAGGCACTCCGTCGTCGGCGAAGGTGTGGAGCACCACGTTCGAGATCGCGCGCAAGACGCTCGGTGAGCTCATGCAGCCCATCGGTGACTTGCCCGAGCGCTGGCGCGTGAAGGGTTTCCCCACCGACGCGCAGCTCGAGTCGATGGCCGCCGAAGGCAAGCTCTGATCAGGGCCAGCGGCCCGTCAGCGTTCCCCACAGCAATCGCAGCTCGGCGGCATCGCTTCGACGACGCGGGCTACCGAAGTGAAACGAGTGTGAAACGTGGCGTTACTTCTTCGCGGGAGCGACCGGCTTCTTCGCGTCCTTCGCGTCGGGCTTCGCGGGCGCCGGAGCGGCCTTCGCGGGCTTGAACTTGAGCACGTACGCCGCGACGTCACGGAGCTGGTCGTCCTTCAGCACGCCCGACCACGCGACCATCATCGGGCTCTTGCCGTTGGCGGCGCCGCCGTCCTTCACCATCTTGTAGACCCACTCATCGGTGAGGCGGTCGGAGTTCGCCGGGTCGGTGAAGTTGGTCGGCTTCGGGGTGAGCGCTGCGCCGGCGGGGCCATTGCCGTCGCCCTTCTCGCCGTGACACGAAACACACAGGGTCTTGAACTGCGCCTCGCCCTTCGCGGCGTCTCCCTTGAGCTCGAAACCACCGGCGAACGCGGGAACGGCGAGGAGCGAAGCGATGAACAGGGTCTTCATGGGTGTGGTCCTTTGAACAGGAAGGTGGCGCGACAGACGGGCCTCACATGACGCGATTCAGAACACCTCGCAAGCGAACGCATTGCGCGCGTGGGGCAAACGTCATCGAACCCAGAAGTTAGTTGTCGAGCGCTTCGACCGCCTTGCGCAACACCGCGAGCCGAGCCTGTCGCTTGTCGTTGGCGGCGACGATGACCCAGGGTGCGTCGGGACGGTGCGTGCGATCGAAGCAGTCCTGGTACGCCTCCATGTAGTCGTCCCACTTCTTGCGATTGCGCCAGTCGTCGGGGCCGATCTTGAAGTTCTTGATGGGGTCCTTCTCGCGTTCCTTGAAGCGCTCGAGCTGCGTCTTCTCGTCGATGTGCAGGAAGAACTTCACCATCGTGACGCCGTCGTCGCTGTGCATGCGCTCGAAGGCGTTGATTTCGTCGTAGGCGCGCTGCCATTCCTTCACGGTGCAGAAGCCCTCGATGCGCTCGACGAGCACGCGGCCGTACCAGCTGCGATCGAAGATGGCGATGGTGCCTCGGGGCGGCATGCGCGTGGCGAAGCGCCAGAGATAGTGGTGTGCGCGCTCTTCTTCACCGGGCGCGGCGATGGGCCACACCTTGTACCCGCGCGGGTCCATCAGCGCGGTGAGGCGCTTGATGGCTCCACCTTTGCCCGCCGCGTCCCAACCCTCGAAGGCGAAGACCGCGCGTCGCTTCTCCATCCAGTAGCGGACCTGGAGCTCGTAGAGCTTTTCCTGCAGCTCTTCGATCTCGTCGTCGACCGCGTCCTTGTCCTTCGTCTTCTGTGACAGGTCGGTGCCCTTGAGATCGAGCGTGCCGGCGGGGAAGACTTCGAAGTCGTACGCGGTGGGCGTGGGGTCCGTGAAGCGCTTCTCCTTCTTCTTCTTGTTCTTTCCCATGCGCGCAGTCTGGCTGGACGGGCCGGGCGCATGAAATGGTTTCTGCGGTGCACCGTTGAGGAGGAGTGATGAACGTCACCCACGTCGGCTCCTATGTGCGCAGCCCGCGCGTCGGGCGGTGGAAGAAAGTGCTCGCCGTGTTGGCGGTCGTGTACGCGATTTCGCCGATCGACTTCGTGCCCGACGTCGTGCCGATCTTCGGCTGGCTCGACGACCTCGGTGTGCTCAGCGTCGCCTTCGGTCTGGTCGCGCGCGACATGGCGAAGCACGCCAAGCAGGAAAAGGAACAGGCGAGCAAGGCGTCGGCGATGGTGGTCGACGCCGAGCGCTGATTGAATCTCGCGCCATGCGCGCGTTCGTCTCGATCTTCGGCGTTGCGGTGATCTCAGCCATCAGTCTGCTGCCGCGCGACGCGCACGCCTGAGGCGTGTCTCCTCCCGTCGGTCCGACGGGTCTCGCGATGCGGTGCACCGGCAAGCACGACGAGCCGCCGAAATGGCGCGTCGGAGCGACCTTCGGCGCGTTTCGTTCGCGGCTGCTCTTCTCGGACGGAACCGATCGCAAGATGGAACAGCTCGCGGTGTCGGCGTCGCTCGACTACCGCGTGAGCGAGAAGATGACGCTCGCCGTCGCGGGTGGCGGCATGTTCCTCGGCAACCTGGGCGGCGTGGCCTCGACTCCCGGAGCGGTCGCCAGCATCGGCCTCGCCGGCACCGTGCTCGAGCAGGGTGAATACACGCCGTTTCTTCAGGTGAGCGGTTCGTTCGCGTTCAGCACGCTGCGCGTGAACGACGAGCAATACGTCGCGCTCGACGTGCGAGCCGGTCTGGTCTGCGGGTGGACGTTGTGGGAACGCTTCACGCCGTACGCCGTGTTCCGCGCGTTCGGTGGCCCGGTGTTCTACGGCGCAGCAACGGGCACCGACGCGTACCACGTGCAGCTCGGAGTCGGCGCAGTGGTCGGCCTGCCGGGCGGCTTCGATCTCTCGGCGGAGTTCATTCCGCTCGGCGAGCAGCGCATCACCGCGGGCATCGGCTTCAGCTTCTGACGCTTTGCGCGCCGCCGGCGGCTCGACGCAGAACCTGCGCGTTGTCTCTCGGGCCGTCGCTCGCAAGCTGCGTGGCACGCGCGATGCTCCTCGCGCAGGCATGACCAAATCGATTCCCCAGATCCGCAAGTTCATGTCGGTGCAGCCCATCACCTTGCAGGCGAGCGCGAAGCTCAGCGAGTGCCACGCGCTGATGCGCGAGAAACACATTCGCCATCTCCCGGTGTGTGAGGGCGAGAAGATCGTCGGTCTGGTGAGCGACGGCGATCTGCTGCGCGCGACGTCGCTCAGCGGCATCGACGCGACCCGGAGCACCGTGCGCGACGTGATGGTGGCGAGGCCGTACACCGTCTCGCCCGATGCGCCGGTCGATGAAGTGGTGCGCGAGATGGCGGGCCACAAGTACGGCTCGGCCGTGGTGCTCGATAACGGTCACGTGGTCGGCATGTTCACCGCGGTCGACGCGATGGGTGCCTTCGCCGAGTTGCTGCAGACGCGTTTGCGCTGACGACATTTTGTTGAGGCACACGCCGCGAGAGCGGAGCAAGAAGCGGGCATGGTCCGCTCCGCTCTCGTCGTCGTGCTCGTTTCGTGTGCCGTGTTCGTCGCTGCGTGCAAGACCACGGAGAGCAAACCGCAGGAACCGGTCAAAGAAGTGAAGGCCGAGCCTGTCGATGCGGGTCAACCGAAAGCAGAAGAGCCGCCGCCTCCTCCGAAGGTGGTGCTCGCCGACCCGCCGCCGCTGCCGAACAAGCCGCTCGGTCTGCCCGCGCTGCCCGAAGTCGCTGACAACCCGACGACGGCCGAGAAGGTCGAGCTCGGTCACCGGCTGTTCTTCGACAAGCGTCTCTCGAAGGACGCGTCGATGGCGTGCAACCAGTGCCACGTCGCCGCGCGCGCGTGGACGACCGAGAACGCGCTCGACACCAAGGTCGGTGGCTCGGCGAACAAGCGCAACACCCCGACGGTGGTGAACCTCGCGTTCCACTCGACCTTCTATTGGGACGGGCGCATGCCGACCCTCGAGGCGGTGTGCAACGCGGCGTGGAAGGGCCAGCTCGGAGCGGACCCCGCGGTCGTCGCCGCGTCGCTCAACGAAGTGCCGGTCTACAAGGCGATGTTCCAGCGGGCGTTCGCCGAGGACGCGAACGTGAACAACGTGCCGCGCGCGCTCGCCGCGTTCCTGCGCACGCTCAACTCGGGCAACAGCGCGTGGGACAAGTCGCAGGCGGGCGACAAGACGGCGATGACGCCCGAGCAGCTCGAGGGCTTCAAGGTGTTCAACGCCAAGGGCTGCGCGAACTGCCACGTGCCTCCGCTGTTCACGCACTTCGACTTCGAGAACGTGGGCATCGGTGACGACCCGGGTCGCAAGGACGCCACCAAGGCCGAGGAAGACACCGGCAAGTTCAAGGTGCCGAGCCTGCGCAACGTGTCGCTGACGGCTCCGTATTTCCACGACGGCAGCGCGAAGACGCTCGACGACGCCATCGCGTACATGGCGAAGGGCCCGGCGAAGGGCGCGAAGAACGTGTCGACGAAGTGGAAGGCGCAGAAGCTGTCGCCGAAGGAAACGAAGGCGCTCAAAGCGTTCCTCGAGTCGCTCGACGGTGAGATCACCTGGGCGCAGGAGCCCGTCGTTCCATGAAGAGCGAGTCCCCCTCTCCCGCGAGGGAGAGGGTCGGGGTGAGGGTATGGCTGCTGGTGCTGCTTGCCGGCTGCGCGCACCGAATCGCGCCAGGGCCCGAAACCACGATCGTCTTCGTGGCGAAGACGGTGCGGACGATGGACCCCCAGCGTCCCGTCGTTCAGGCGGTGTCGTGGAAGCACGGCAAGATCGTCGCCGTCGGTACCGAGAGCGAAGTGCTGAACGCCTCGGGTTCTGACGTCGTCATCGAGCGCTTCCCCGACGCGACCATCGTCCCGGGGCTCGTCGATTCGCACGGCCACCTCGAATCACTCGGCCGCTCGCTCTCGATCGTCTCGCTGCTGGCCGCGACGAGTGAAGCTGACGCGGTGAAGAAGGTGCAGGCCGCGACGACCGCCGCGTACCAGGGCGAGTGGCTCATGGGCCGCGGGTGGGATCAGAACGACTGGCCCGGCCAACAGTTCCCGACCCGCGCCTCGCTCGACGCGGCACTTTCAGAAACACCGGTGTTTCTCAAACGCGTCGACGGTCATGCTGCGTGGGTGAGCTCCGCGGCGTTGAAGCGCGCGGGCATCACCGCGGCGACCAAAGACCCCGACGGCGGGAAGATCATTCGCGACGCGAAGGGCGAACCCACCGGAGTGTTGATCGACAACGCCATCGATCTCGTCGAGGTGAAGATTCCGCCGGTGAGCGACGCGGTGTTGCAGCAGCGGCTCAAGGCCGCGCTCGAGACCTGCGCGCGGCTGGGCCTCACGCAGATGCACGACGCGGGCATCGACCGGCGCACCTTCAAGCAGCTGCAGCAGTGGGACATGTTGGGCGTGTTGCCGATGCGCATCTACGCGATGGCCTACGGGCAAGAAGGCGAAGCGCAGGAATGGCTCGACCAGGGCACCTTCTCGGGTCGCATGCTCGAGCTGAAGGCGGTGAAGCTGGTGCTCGACGGAGCGCTCGGCAGTCGCGGCGCCGCGCTGCACGCTCCGTATTCCGACGAGCCGGGCTCGAAGGGTCTGTTGCTCATCACGCCCGAGGTGTTCGCGGAAAAGGCGAAGGCATTCTCGGAGCGCGGCTTCCAGGTCGCGGTGCACGCCATCGGCGATCGCGCCAACACGCTGGTGCTCGACGTGCTCTCGAAGCTCGACCCGAAGCTGCGGCACCGCATCGAGCACGCGCAGATCCTCCGCAAGGAAGACGTCGAGCGGTTCGCGAAGAACGGAATCATCGCGAGCTACCAGCCGACGCACGCCACGAGCGACATGCCGTGGGCCGAGAAGCGCGTCGGCCCGCAGCGCATCACCTTCGCGTACGCGTGGCGCTCGATGCTCGACAGCGGAGCGCACGTCGCCTTCGGTTCCGATTTTCCGGTCGAAGACGCGAACCCGATGCTGGGCCTCTACGCGGCGCGCACGCGGCAGGATCTTGAGGGTCAACCTCCGGGCGGCTGGCTGCCGGAGCAGCGCGTGTCGGGTGAAGAAGCGCTCGCGGGTTTCACCACTGGAGGGGCGTACGCGGCGTTCGCCGAAGATCGCCGCGGGCAACTCAAGAGCGGCTTCGACGCTGATCTGCTCGTGCTTCCCGTCGATCCCGTCGAGGGAGAACCGAAGCGCGTGGCGGCGATGAAGGTGCTGATCACGGTGGTGAACGGCGTCGATGTTTTTCGCGCGCCGTGATGCGACTCATTGCGTGAAAGTGCAGTTACTGATTTCGTTTCTCTCGCCAACCCCAACGGCAGAAGGAGAACCGAAGTCGAAACATCACATCGCAGTGTCGTAGACGCGGTGAGCGTGGCCGCAGTGCTGGTGGCCCTCACCTTTTCCTCGATCGCACACGGCAGTGAACCCCTCACGTGGGGAGCCGACGCTCAAGGCGGCGCTCCGTACGTGTTCCAGGATCCGATGGATCCGAACCGGCTCACGGGCTTCGAGGTCGAGCTCGCGACGGCGCTCGGCGAGAAGCTGGGACGCCAGGCGCGACCGATTCACGGGCAGTGGGACAAGTTGCTCGAGCTGCTCACGCGCGGAGATTTCGATCTCGCGATCAACGGCATCGAAGTGGCCGAAGAGAAGAAGCGCATCGTCGCGCTCTCGCGGCCGTACTTCGCGACCGCCGAGGTGATCACCTTCCGCAAGGACTCGGCGAATCCTCCGAAGAACCTCGCCGCGCTCAAGGGTCGCGTGGTCGGCACGTTGCCCGGCTCGATGGCCGAGCGCATTCTGAAGAACGCCGGCGCCGACGTGCGCACGTACGAAGGCGGGCAGGGCGAGATCTACGACGACCTCAAGGTCGGCCGCACCGAGGCGGTGCTGCTCGATGAACCGGTCGCTCGCTACTACGGCGACGTCGAGCCGGAGTTCCAGTCGATGCGCGCCGACTTCGGCGAGGTGCAGTACGCCATCGCGCTGCGGCCCGACGACACGCAGTTGCTCGCCGACGTGAACGCCGCGCTGGAGCAGATGGAAAAAGACGGCACGCTGCGCGCGCTCTACGAGCGGTGGGGCGTGTGGTCGCCGGAGACCGCGAAGCTGTTCGGCCAGACCGACGCCGACCCGCGCAGCGAGGCGCTCGAATACGACAAGTGGCGCGTCGCGGTCGGCAAGCTCCCCACGTTCTGGGAACGGCTCACCACGCGCTACCCGAAGATGCTGGGCGAGTTCGGCAAGGGCGCGCTGCTCACGCTCGCGGTCTCGCTGTGCGCGATGGCGATGGCGATCGTGCTCGGCATCAGCCTCGCGCTCGGGCGGCGATTCGGCCCGAAGCTGCTGCAGTGGCTCTGCATCGCGTACATCGAAGCGTTTCGCGGCACGCCGCTGCTCATTCAGCTGACCGTCATCTACTTCGGTCTGCCGGAGCTGGGCGTGAAGCTCGACCCGTTCGTCGCCGGCGTCATCGCGCTGGGGCTCAACTACGCCGCTGCGGAGGCAGAGAACTACCGCGCGGGTCTCGAGTCGGTGCCTCGCGGGCAGCTCGAGGCGAGTGAGGTGCTCGGCTTGAGCACCGCGCAGACGCTGCGACACGTCGTCGGTCCGCAGGCGCTGCGCATCTCGATTCCGCCGATGACCAACGACTTCATCGCGCTGCTCAAAGACAGCTCGCTGGTGTCGATCGTCACGCTCACCGAGCTGACCAAGACCTACGGCACGCTCGCCAATTCCACGCGCGATCACCTCGGGCTCGGGCTCGTGGTGGCCATCTTCTATTTGTTGCTGGGGTTGCCCTTCGCCCGCCTCGCGCGCGCGGCGGAGAAGCACTTCGGCAAGCACCTGCGACGGGAGGCTGCATGAGTTTGATCGTCAAAGACATCGTTCGGCATCACGCGGGAAATCCCGCTCCGACGTTGAAGGGCATGAGCTTCACGCTCGAGACCGGTTGTCTGGCCGCGCTGCTGGGGCGCAGCGGTGCGGGCAAGTCGACCATGCTCCGCTGCATCATGGGGCTCGAGCCGTTCGAGTCGGGCACCATCGCGGTCGATGGGGTCGAGGTGAAGGGCACGAAGGAATGCACTCCCGAGCAGCGCACGGCGGCGATCGCGGCCGCGCGGCGCAAGCTGGGGCTGGTGTTCCAGTCGTATGAGCTGTTCCCGCATCTCACGACGCTGCAGAACTGCGTGCTCGCTCCGATGAAGGTGAAGGGCGAGAGCGAGGCTGCGGCGACGAAGCGCGCGAAGGATCTGCTCGTGCAGTTGGGCCTCGAACATCGGCTCGATGCGTTTCCCGAGCAGCTGTCGGGCGGGCAGAAGCAGCGCGTGGCCATCGCGCGTGCGCTGGCGATGGAGCCCAGCGTATTGCTCTACGACGAGCCGACCAGCGCGCTCGACCCGTCGATGAAGAACGAGGTGCTGCAGACCTTGAAACGCGTCGATGCGCAGAACGTCACGCAGGTGGTGGTGACGCACGACCTGCAGCTCGCGCGCGGCGTCGAATACGTGTGCGTGCTCGATCAGGGGAAGGTCATCGAGACCGGCGAACCGGAGCAGGTGATCAATTCACCGTCGCATGAGTCGACGAGGTCGCTGCTCGCGGCTTGGTTGTCGGCGGATCACGGGTCGCCTCCGAAGGCGTGAAGGCACTCGCGGGCTTCGCCGTGGCGGCACGTCACGCCTCTCCCCGGCCCTCTCCGCACAGCGGAGAGGGTGATGGTGCTCGCTACCGCCGGTCGCACCCGGGTTGACGGGCGAAAATGCGAACGCCGCCCGGGTTTGTTGACCCGGACGGCGTTGACCTTCTGTACTTCGCGCGATCGCTCAGCCTTCGTTGGTGACTTTGAGGCCGGGCGCCATCTTGAAACCCCAGGCTTCGATGATCTTGATGGGGTCGGCGAACTTCATTCCATCCGCCTGCTGCTTGCAGAGACGGCCCGACATACCGACGTAGGTGACGACGCCCTTCTCCATGTGAATGTGGCCGTTGAAGAGCATCTGCTTGCCGCGCGCGAGCGACGCGGTGGTGAGGATGAGGCCCGGGTCGGCCTTCGAACGACGCGCCGCCGGAACCGCGTGCAGCGAGCCATCAGCGAGAATGGCGAAGTTCGACGCGTACTTCTGGCCGCCGGGGCCGCGCGCGAACGTGTCGCGGTGGTTCGCCTCGTCGTAGAGCTCGGTGATGTTGCCGCTGCCCTTCATCGTGGCCTTCTCGTAGGTGGCCTCGTTGTTCTTCACGCCGGTGATCACGTTGAACGTCTGCACCGTGTTCATGTCGGCTTCGATCTTCGCCGGGGTCAGCTCGGTGTGGCTGAAGGCGAGCGAGTCCTTGGCGTTCGACTCCTGCGAGTACGGGTTGAACTTGCCGTCGAGCGTGAGCTCCGGGTCGCCGTGCGCCGTGTCGTAGACCGGGTCGGGCTTGAGCTCGCGCACGTCGTAGGCGACCGCTCCACCCTTGAGCGCGTTGTTCACCACGTTCTTCACCGCGTCGGGGATCTGCGAGCCGCCGAACGACTTGGTCGCGGTGCCGACGGTGAGCAGCTTCGACGCCTCGGCCGACAGCGCACGCGCCTGGGCGGTGATCTCGCGGTTGTTCTCAGCCGCGTCGCGACGCAGCGAATCGATCTCACCGAGCTTGCTCTGCAGCTTCTTCTTCGCCGCCGGGTCCATCATTCCCGCGAACTTGTCGGCCTCGGCCTTGATCGCCGCCTGCTCGTCCTTCGAGATCGAACCGGCCGAGGAAAGAATCGTGTCGACGTCCTTGGTGTCGATCTTCCGGTCCTGCGTGATCTGGCGGAACGTGTTCTTCACATCGCTAACGGACATGGACTTCTCCTGTGTGGTGAGCGTGAAATTCGAAAGAAGGGCGAGAGAGTACAGCTATTTGACGGCGTGAGTCTCTGTGAAGGTCATTGTCGGCAGATGTGCGACAAAGTTGTTTGTAAACGTCATTCGCCCATCACCTTGATGATCACGCGCTTGCGACGTTGGCCGTCGAACTCCGCGTAGAAGATCTGCTGCCAGGGGCCGAGATCGAGCTGGCTTTTGGTGACGGGAACGATGACCTGGTGGTGGACGAGGAGCGACTTGAGGTGCGCGTCGCCGTTGTCTTCGCCGGTCTTGTGATGCTGGTAGTCGCCTTGCGGAGCGAGGTGCTCGAGCCATTTCCAGATGTCTTCGAAGAGGCCTGACTCGTCGTCGTTGACGAACACGCCAGCGGTGATGTGCATCGCGCTGACGAGCACCATGCCTTCCTTGATGCCGGCCTTCTTCACCAGCTGGCTGACGGTGTCGGTGAGGCGCACCAGCTCGCGGCGCTGCGCGGTCTCGAACCAGAGGTATTCGGTGAGTGTCTTCATGCGCTCGGGCTACCCTACACGGACCCTATGACACCCATGCCGCTGAACCCGCAGCAGGCGCCGCAACCCGCGAAGAAGTCGATGCCGGTCGCGGTGATCATCTTGATCGTCCTCGGAGTGGTGTGCTGCCCCATCGGCGGTCTCGCGGCGATCGCGGTGCCGAACTTCATCAGGTTCCAGGCGCGCTCCAAACAGAGCGAGTGCAAGATGAACTTGAAGTCCGCGTTCATCGCGCAGAAGTCGTACTTCGGTGAGAAGGACACGTACGGCGAAGACCCGACGGAGATCGGTTTCTCTCCGGAGAAGGGGACTCGGTATCTCTACGTGCTCGGCCCCGGCTCCGAAATCGCGCCCAGCAACGCGACTGCCAAGACGCCGGTCGGTCAGCTGCGCGCGGCGATCCCCAGCGACGTGGTGCCCGGCGTTGAGGGCGAGTGCCCCGAGAAGTGCAACGCGACGGTGGTGTGCGTCGGCAACATCGACAACGACGACACCATCGACGTGTGGAGCATCTCGACTGAGAACCGCACCTTCAACGGTGAGTCGGTGCCCGCAGGCATGCCCTTCAACCACGTGAACGACGTGGCCGACTGAGCAGGTGCAGGAAATTTTGGGGTGATCGGGCGGGTGGTACCCTTCCGCACCCCCGGTATCGCCGCGGTCCTCGATGGCAGAGAAGGAATCGACAGCACCGAAGGTCAGTGGCCCCGAGCTGAGGCTCGTCGACCGTCGTGCGTTCGTCGGTTTTCCCGAGCTCAAGCTCGCGCCCGGAGTCGTCATCACCGACTTCGCGCTGCAGATCCCCGACGTGACGTTCCCGATGAACCTCTCGGGCGGCGCTTCGAAGTACCAGAAGAAGAAGCTCGACTTCGGCTTCCTCGAGGTGGCGATCGACGCCGAGGTGCTGCAGCGAGAGGTGCGCGCGGCCGCGGGGAAGTTGCCCGAGCTCGACGACGTGAAGGTGCACTTCCGGCCCGGTCATCTCGAGCTGCAGGCGCGTCTGCGCGGGCCGGAGCGCACGCCGGTCACCTTCAAGGCCTCGTTCGACGGCGACGGTGAACGCCTCGCGGTCTACCTCTACGACTTCCGCCTCTACTCGTTCAGCGCCACGCCGGCCTCGCGGCTGGGCGCGATTCTGAGTGAAGCGATTCGTGAGCTCGGTGTGCTGCCCGAAGTGGAGCGTCGCGGCTCGAGTGGTTTCAGCGCGCGCGTGTTGCCGGGACTGGTGGAGCTCGCGGCCGTCGGTCGTGGCTACAAGATGCCGGCGCTCGACCAGGCGCGGCTGGCGGAAGCGACGGTCAGCTCGAAGGGCATTCGGCTGCGGTTCAGCTCGGGTGGCTTGCCGCCTCCGGGTGCGCCGGATGAAGAGCTGTTGTTGGCGCTCGAGGGCGCGCGTGCGTTCGCCGACGCGGAAGAACTGCTCGCGCAGAACAAGCTGACCGAAGCGCGCGAAGCGTATCTGCGGCTCGGCGATGCGACGGAAGCGCACCCCTTCGCGGTCGAACGCCTGCTGACCTTGCTCGTTGCAGATTTGCAAGCGCACGAGCTGGCGCTCGACATCGCTGCATCGCTGCAACGCCGTCGGGAGAAGTCGGCGACCGCGCTGTGGGCCGAAGCGGTGGTGCGTGAGCGTCGCGGTGAATTCGCCCGCGCGTCGGAGCGCTACCTCGCGCTGTGTTCGCTCGCCCGGAAGAATCAGGAAGAGGCGGGCGCGTTCTTCTCGGCTGAGGCCGCGGCGCGCAGCTCGCGTGACAACGCTCCGCAGATGGCGGTGAAGGCGCTGCACGAGCTGCTGGGGCTCAAGCCTGATCACCTGCCGTCGTTGAAGGCGCTCGCGCGCGCGTCGGATCAAGCGAAGGACCGCGCGGGAGCGATTCGTGCGTACCGTCGCCTCGCCGCGCTCGCTCGCGATGCGGCTGACGCGGCCGATGCGCACGTGCAGCTGGCGCGGTTGTGCGCGCAGACCGAAGACGATCTCGCCGGTGCGCGGTTGCACTGCGAGGCGGCGCTGCGGCTCGCTCCTGATCACCCCGAGGCGCTCTTCCAGTTGGGAGACCTCTGCTACCGCAGCGGCGAGTGGCTGCGCGCCATCAAGGCGCTCGATCGCGTGCGCGAAGTCGCGATGGGTCGACACGAGGTCGATCGCGTCGGTCGCGCCAACGTGCTCGCCGGTCTCGTGTGGGAGACCGGTCTCAAGCAGCCCGAGAACGCGCTGCTGCGCTTCCGTGAAGCGACCGCGCTGCTGCCCGGTGACCCCGAGCCGCACTACCTCGCGGCGCGCGTCTCGGAGTCGCTCGGAAAATTGCAGGAAGCGGTGTCGGGCTTCCAGCAGGCGGTCGAGCTTGCCGGTCCCGCTCCGCGCACCGAGGAGATTCGCAAGGCGGCGCACCAGTCGCACCACGCACTCGCTCGGTTGTTGAAGTCGAAGCTGGGAGAGCCGGCGCGTGCGAGAGATCACCTCGAAGCCGCGCTGGCGCTCGACCCGCAGGACGCGATCGCGCTCGACGAGCTGCTCCCGTACTTCCGCGCGTCGGGGAAAGCCGCGGAGCTGGCGGACGCGTGCGAGAAGGCCGCGGCGGTGTTGGAAGAGCCGACGCGCCGCGCCGCGCTGTGGGCCGAGGCGGGAGAGCTGTATCGCGGCCGTCTCAATCAACCCGATCGCGCCGATCGTCTGCTCAGCCAGGCGCTCGAGGCCGACCCGAAGAACCGTCTCGCGCTCGAAGGCATGCTGGCGCTGTCCGAGAGCAAGCGCGACGGCGGTCAGCTGGTTCGGTGCCTGCGCTCGCTCGCCGAGCTGGCGGAAGACGCGAAGGATCGCGTGCGGCACTACCGCCGGCTCATCGTCGCGGCGCGAGACCTCGCGTTCGATCTCGACGTCGCGGTGTTCGCCGCGCGCGAGGTGTTGAAGATCGAGCCCGACGATTTGCCGGTGCTCGGAGAGATCACCGCGCTCGAACGCCGCCGCTCCGACATGGGCGGTCTGGCGTGGGCCCTGGAGCAGCGCGCGCGCGTCGCCGAAAATGCAGGCGACAAACGCCTCGCGGCCGCTGCCTTGCGCGAGTTGTCGCAGGTGCTCGATCAGCGCCTCGGTCGCGCGGGCGAAGCGCTCGTCGCGCTCGAGAAGTGCACGCGCCTGTTCCCCGACGTCAACGCGCTGCTGGAACTCGCCACGCTGTCGTTGCGGCTCGAGCGCCCGCTCAACGCGCGTCGTGCGCTGGAAGACGTGCTGGCGCTGCTGCCGCGTCACGCTCCGCCCGAGAAGCTGGCCGAAGTTCGCGCGCGCCTCGGTCGTGCGTGCGAGCAGCTGGGCGACAAGGACGCGGCGCGCGAGAACTACGCGCTGGCCTTCCCGCTGCGTCGCCTCGACGACGAGCTCGCGCAGCGCCTCGAGGCGCTCTACGTCGAAAATCGCAACACGCGTGAGGTGACGGACCTGTGGGCCGCGCGCGCGCAGGCGTTGCTGCAGGCTGGCCGTGCGCAAGACGCCGCGCCGCTGTTCTTCAAGGCTGCGCAGACGCTGCTCGAAGGCGGCGACACGCAGGGCGCGATTCTGCGGCTCACCGCGGCGCTCGATGCCGCTCCGACGGGCGAGAAGGCCGGCGAGGCGCTCGAGGCGATGGCGAAGTTGGAGCTCGAGCGCGGCGCGTCTCAGGAAGCGGCGCGGTTGTACGGCCGTCGCGCGACGCTCGCTGCCGACCCGCGTGTCTCCGCGCGCTGGTTCTTCCGCGCGGCGACGCTCACCCGCGACACGCCTCGAGAGCAGCCGTTCCTCTCGCAGGCGCTCGAGAAAGATCCCACCTACATTCCGGCGCGGCTGCGTCGCGCGGAGCTGATCGAGACCTCGAACCCGCGCGAGGCGCTCGCCGACTTCGAAGTGGTGCTCGGCGCGGGCATCGAGCTGAAAGACGACGAGGTCGCCGGGCTGCAGCTCGACGTCGCCGCACTCACTCGCCGCGCCGCGCAGGCCGCGCAGCGCGCCGGTCACTACGACGCCGCGCGCCGCCTGTTCGCGAAGTACGTCGCCGCCAAGCCCGACGATCTCGACGCGCTGCAGGAACTCGCGAAGCTGCATCGCCGCGCGGGTGCGCTCGAGCCGCTGGTCGATCTCCTCGGAGAACTCTGGCAGCGCCTCACCGGTCAGCAGCGCACCACCGCGCGTCGTGAGTTCGCCGAAGGAGCGCTCACGCTCGGTCGCACGCCCGCGGCGCTCGAAGCGTTGCGCGCGATGCTGGTCGACGACCCCGACGACGAGTGGTCTGCGTCGAGGCTGTTGACGCTGCTGCCCAACGACGACGCGCACGCTCCCGAGCGGCTCGATCTGCTGTCGCGGCTGGTGGTGCATTCGACGGGCGATTCGCGCGCCGAGCTGCTCGCGCGGCGTTCCGAGCTGCACCGTCTGGCCGGAGATCTCATCGCCGCGCGGGCCGACCTGCTCGAAGCGGCGCAGATCGCGCCGAACCCGCTGCCGCTGTTGCGCGCCCTGGCCGAGCTCAGCCGTCAGTCGCACGACGAGGCCGCCGAGCTCACCGCGCAGAAACTGGTGTTGCAGCACGCGGGTTCTGATCAAGCCGTCATCAACGCCGCCGCAGATCGTCTCGGCGTCATCGCGAAGAACCGCGCCACCGCCGGAGACTCGGCGCGCGCGGTCGAGGCGTACGAAGCGCTCGTCGCGTTGCCGGTCGCCGCGGGAGAGCGCCTCGAGGCGTGGTTCGGCCTCGCGCAGGTGGCGCGCGCCGCCGGAAACCCGAAGCGGGCGGAAGAAGCGCTGCACGAGGCGTCGAGACAGGGTCCCACTCCGCGTCGCGTCGAAGCGTTGTTGATGCGCGCCGAGCTGCAGGAAGCGCGTGGAGCGCTCGACGCCGCGGTCGCCTCGTGGGCCGCTGCGCTCGAGCTCGCGCCTCGCCAGCCGAAGGCGACTGCGGGCCTCATCGCCGCGCTGCGAAAGGTCGGCGACTACGAAGGTCTCGCCGAGGTGCTGGCGGTCGAGGCCGCGCACCTGCCGAAGGCGCAGGCGATTCCGTTGTGGGTCGAGCTGGCGACCATTCATCTCGATCGGCTCGATCAGCCGGGCCCCGGTGAGGCCGCGCTGCGTCGCGTGGTGGGCATCGACGACACCGATACCGCTGCTCGCCGTCGTCTGGCCGGCCTCGTCGCGGCCCGCGGTGAAATCGGCGAAGCGCTCTCGCTGTACGAAGACGCGGCCGATCGTCTCGCGCCCGTCGAAGCAGCGGGCGTGTTGCGTCAGGCCGCGAAGCTCGCGCGTGGCAGTGAAGACGCGGTGCTCGAGCTTCGCTTGATGCGTCGCGCGCACGCGCTGGTTCCGGCCGCGGGCGAAGATCTGCACCGCCTCGCCGAGGCGCTCTATTTGAACGGCGCGGTGAAGGAAGCGCTGCCGCTGCAGCAGGCGCTCGCCGCGTCGACGTCGTTCCACGAGCTGCCCGAGGAAGCCGAGCGCATCTGGCTGCGCCTCGCAGATCTCGCGGAGCAGGTCGGCGACATGGCGTTGGCGGAGTCTTCGCTGCGCCGCGTGGTGAGCGAGCGGCCGTTCCAGGCACAGGCCGTCGACCGCCTCTCGCAGATCATCGGTGTGCGCGACCCGCGCGCGGCGTTCGAAATTCGCTCCAAGTGGGCGGAGACGCTCAGCAAGAGCAGCAAGAGCGTCGAGCTGCAGCTCCAGCTCGCGCGCGAGGCGCACCAGAAGCACAAGGACCTCGACACCGCGGCGCGTCTGTTCGGGCGCGCGGCAGCGGCTGCCGACGAGCCGCTCCCGATTCATCTCGAGGCTGCGGCGGTGTTGCGCGCTGCCGGCCGCACCGGCGACTTGATGGGGCTGCTGGCGGAGATCGCTCAGCTGCAGCTCACCGGCGGTGACGTCGACGGCGCGCTCAACTCGTGGAGCGAAGAAGCGCGCCTCGCGGAAGGTTCGGGTCGCATCGACGACGCGCTGCGCACGTTGTCGGCGATGACCGACGTGTGCAGCGACGAGGGCCGCACCGAAGAGGCCGCGAAGCACCTCATTCGGCGCGCGGAGTTGCTGCGCGACACCAAGCTCGATCTCGACGGCGCGATGGAGTCGCTCGGCCGCGCGTGGGAGCTCGCGCCGACGCTCTCGCTCGCGCGTGAAGGGCTCGCGCTCGCGCGCCGCCGCAACGATCGCGACTCGGAGATCGACTGGCACGAGCGCGTGCTGGCGCAGCTCACCGGTACCGAGCAGGCGGTGGCCTTCGTGCAGCTCGCGCGGCTGCACCTCGGTCTCGCGGCGGAGCTCGGTGGAGACGTCGCCACGTCGCCGATGCTGGCGCCTGATCAAGCCGAGGCGGCGCTGCAGCGTGCGTTGGCGCTCGCTCCGGGCCTCGCCGAAGCGGAGTCGATGTTGCTCGCCCTCTACGAGCGCCAGGACCGCCTCGGTGACGTCGCTGCGTATTACGAGTCGGCGTCCACCCGCGCTCGCGACGCGGCGTCGAAGGCCGGGCTGCTGCTCAAGGCCGCGCAGATCTACAAAGAGCGCGCGTCTCGTCCGCACGAGGCGGCGGCGGCCCTGCTCGCGGCGCGCGCGGCGAACCCCGACGATCTCGAGCTCACCTCGAAGGTCGCTGATCTGTTGATCGAATTGGGCCGCCGGCAGGACGCGGCAGACTTCGACGGCCTGTTGCTCGCGCAGAACCCGTTCCACCGCTCGTTCGAGCGTCACGTCGAGTGGCTGCGCGAATCGGAAGACGAGCTCGAGCTGGCGGCGGTGTTGTCGCGTCGCGCCGAGGCGTCGAAGGGTGAAGAGGCCGGCAAGCTGTGGCTCGAGGCCGCGGCGAGCTTCCGTCGCGCGGGCGCCGACGAGCGCGCGCTGCTGTGCGAGACGCAGGCCTTCGAGGTGGCTCCGTCGAACGCTGCCGCGTTCAACACCCTGCTCGCGCGCGCCGAGGGCGACTCGCGGCGTCAGGCTGAGCTGCTGTTGCTCCGCGCGCAGGCCGTGCCCGCGGAGTCGTCGAGCCTCTTGAAGCGCCGCGCCGAGGTGCTCACCACCTCGGGTGAAGCGCTGCTCGCCGCCGTCGCGTGGGACGAGTACCTCGCGCAGATTCCCGACGACGTCACCGCGCTCGAAGCGCGCGCCACGCTCGCGGCCGATGCGGGTGGCGCGAAGGCGTCGCAGCCGTTCGATCGTCGTCTCATTCAGTTGGGTGGCGACACGCTGCCGCCTGCACTGCGCCTCACGGTGTGGACGCGCCTGGGTCGCGCGGCCGTCGAGTCGCAGGCGTGGCGTGACGCGGTCGATGCCTTCGAAGCCGCGTGGGCGCTCGAGCCCGAGTCGCAGCGTGGTCGTGAAGCGCTCTCGATGTTGAACGAGGCCTTCTCGCGCCTCGGTGATGCGCAGGGCCAGTACCGCACGTTGATGCGGCTCGCGGTGACGTCGCAGGGCGAAGAGGCCGAGGCGCTGCATCGCCGCGCGCTGTCGCTGCTCGACGCTCCGGAGCAGGCGCTCGCCGCGCTCGAGTGGCTGCTGGCGCGTCACCCGGGCGAGCAGGGGCTCTACGAGAAGGGGCAGCGCGCGTACCGTTCGCTGGGCCGCATCGGAGAGCTGGCGGCGCTGCACGAGCGCTACGCCGCGGCGACCGGTGGTGGTGCGGGTGCGCGCGCGTTGCTCGCGGCGGCCGACCTGGTCGACACGGAATTGCAGGAAGGCCAGCGCGCGTTCGAGCTGCGTCAGGCGGCGTACGAGGCCGATCAGAACAACCTCGAGGCCGCGGAAGCGGTGCTGGCCGAGGCGCGTCGCCGCAAGGACGTCGATCGCTTCGAGCTGATGCTGGTGCGCATGTCGGTGCTGACGCGCGACGAGCAGCGCGCCGCGGAGCTCAAGCTGGAGCTCGCCACCTCGCTCGAGTCGCGCGGCAAGTTCGAAGACGCCCGCATGCCGCTCGAGAGCATTCGCCGGTTGGGTCCGTCCGCGCCGGGCTACGCGCAGTCACTCGCCGCGCTGGAGCGCATCGCGGTGGCGCTCAACGACTCCGCGGCGCTGGCCGACGTGCAGGTCGCTTCGGCCGAGCTGATGGGCGCTCAGGAACGCGCGGCGCGGTTGCTCGAGGCCGCGAAGTCGTTCCGCGAGGCGAACAACCTCGATCGCGCGATGGCGCTGACCCGCGAGTCGCTCGCGGCTCGTTCGTCTCGCGCGGGCTTCACGCTGCTCGTCGATCTCGCTCGCGCGTCGGGCCGTCACGACGAACTGGCGCGCGCGCTGACTCAGCTCGCGGAGCAGAGCGACGGTGTCGAGCGCGCGGCGATGTTGCTGCAGGCGATGGAGGCCTGGAAGGCAGGCGGAGAAAACGCCGCCGCTCGCGACGTGTTGGAGCGCGTGCTGCGCGAGCTGCCGGGAGTCGTCACGCCCGCCGACGCCGGTCGCCGTTTCCTCGAGCTCGGTGCTCCCGAGCGTGCGCTGGAAATCGCCTTCGCGCCCGCGATGCGCGCCGGTCGTCACGCCGAGGCGCTGGCGCTCGCCGACGCGGCGCAGGACTCGACGAAGCAGCTCGAGGCGTTGTCGCCGCTCGCGGTGGCCGCTCCTGGTGGGCCGCAGGGCCGTCGCTACCTCGAGATGTTGCGCAAGGCGGGCGACCTCGAGCAGCTCACGCGCTTCGCCGCGACCATCTCTTCGAAGGAGCCGGAGCTCGCGACCGAGCTGCGTCTCGAGCTGGTGGTGCACCAGAAGCAGTTCGCGCTCGTCGAGGTGCTCTTCGCGAACGGTGCGGGTCCCGCGCTGGTGCAGCGCGCGATCGAGACCGGCAGCGCCGACGTGCTGGTGGCGGTGCTGCCGTCGGCCAGCGCGCTCGATGCCGACGAGCGCGAGGCGTTGTTCGAGGCCATCGCGCACCGTGCCCCGGCGCGTCGCGCTTCGATGTTGCGCGAGCTCGCCACGCTTCGCATCGAGAGCAAGCGCTTCACCGAAGCGGTCGAGACGCTCTCGACGCTGGTGGCGCTCGAGCAGACGACGCAGGGGCGCGCGGCGCTCCACATCGAGCGTGGTGGGTTGCTGCTGCGGCAGGTCGGCGATCGCGACGCCGCGCGGCTCGCGTTCGAGCGCGCGCTGGTCGAAGACGCGAATCAGCTGGTCGCGGTGCGCGAGCTGGTCGAGCTCTACCGCGACGCGGACCCCGAGCGTTTCGCGGCGATGGTCGAGCGGCTGGGGCAGCTCGCGGGTGCCGAGTCCATCGTGACGTGGCGTCAGCCGCTCGCCGATGCCTACGAGACGCTGGGTCGCACGCGTGACGCGTATGCGCTGCTCGGTCAGCTCGACGAGACGCCCGAGCGCATCAGCCGTCGGGTGGCGCTCGCGCGCAAGCTCGGCCTCGAGGGCGAAGCGTTCGCGTTGAGCGAGAAGATCGCCACCACGCGCGCCGAGTTCGAAGCGGTGCTCGAGGGCTACTTGAAGTCGGAGCTGGTGCCGTTCGCGGTGCGCCTCGGTGAGCGGCTGATGCGCGAAGCGGCGCTGCCTGTCGGCCTGCTGCGGCTGCTCGCCGAGCGTCTCGCGCCGACCAAACAGGGCGCGGAGCTGGCCGTGAGCGCGTGGCTCGAGCTGTTGCCCGGCAGTGTGACCGACGTCGACGGGTGGACGTTGTTCGCCGAGGCGCTGCGCAACGCGGGCCGCGAGCACGACGCCACGATGACCGATGGTTTCGGCGCGGCGCTCTCGTCGACCGCGGGTGCTGCTCCGGCCTCGCCGACCTCGGCCGTGAAGTGGGAACCGAGCTCGCACGCTGCGCCTGTGAACGCGGCGCCCATCGCGCCCGAGACCATGCCGCGGCTCTCTGCCGTGCTCGAAGAAGCGCTCAGCGGGCTCGGCGCGGTGCGCGTGGCTCCGGTGCTCGACGTGCGTGGTGGTGTCGAGGCGTGGCTGGCGGGCTCGAAGCTGGTCATCGGTGCCGGCGCGTTGTCGGTGTTCGGTCAGGCCGAGCTCACCGCGTTGCTCGCGATTGCGCTGGCGCTCGGTGAGAACGGCTCGACGCTGCGTGGTGTGGGGCAGCCCGCGGGGTGGAACGAGGCGGCCGTGAATGCCTTCGCGGCCTACCCGGCGTCGCTCGCGTTCCTGCGGGTGCTGGCGCAGCTCGACGACTCGGTGCGCGGGCAGGATCCGGCGCGGGTCGACGTCGGCGCGGTGCTCAAGCAGAGCGGTGCGTTCCGCGCAGTCGCGCTCGCGGCGATCGAATCGCTGCGCGGAGCGTGACGTGAAGACGCGGCTCGGCTTGCTGGCGGTGGCGCTGGTGTTCAGCGCCTGCCCGGTCGATCCCCCTCCGGGTGATCAGAACATGGGCACCTGGTCGATGACCGTCGACTTCGTCGAGCGCTCGGCGAACTGCCAATTGTCCGAGCTGCCGGCCATCACCGACGCCGGGCGGCCCGACCCGTTCAACTTCGAGATGGTGCTCACGCGCGACAGCACTTCCGACGTCGCGTGGATGACGCTCTCCGGTCTCTCGCGGCAGGGCACCTACGACGGGCAGTATTTCTCGAACGTCGCCGACGCGAGCCGCGTGTTCGTCGAATGCACCAAGTGCCAGACGCGTTTGGTCGAGCGCATCGACTTCGCGGTGTTGAGCCGCTCGCAGGCCGACGCGCTCGGTGGAACCTGCCCCGCGAACCCGCTCGACTTCGGGGTGGTGCCGACGCCCAACGCAGACAGCGGCATTCAGCTGCCGCACCAGACGCCGCTCGGCTTCGACGCGGTGCGCTTGTGCGGCGAGATGTCGAATGAAGTGGTGAGCGACGGCGTGCTCGACGGCGGCGCGTGCCCTGCCGAATGTAACGGGTGCTTCATCAGCTACACCGTGCGAGGAGAGCGGCGGTGAGCTCCGCAAAGAAGCGCGCAGTGGTGTTGTTGTCGGGCGGTCTCGACTCGACGACGTGTCTGGGCATGGCGATCGCGCAGGGCTTCGAGCCGGTGTGTCTGTCGATCAGCTACGGCCAGCGGCATTCCATCGAGCTCGAGCGGGCGCGCACGGTGGCGAAGGCGCACGGCGTGAAGGACCACCGGGTGGTGTCGCTCGATCTGCGCTCCATCGGCGGCTCGGCGCTGACGGCTTCCGACATCGCGGTGCCCAAGCACGACGACGTGAAGGACCTCGACGGTGGAATTCCTCCGACCTACGTGCCGGCGCGCAACACGATCTTCCTCGGGCTCGCGCTGGGCCTCGCTGAAGTCGTCGACTCGACGGACCTCTTCATCGGTGTGAACGCGGTCGACTATTCGGGCTACCCGGACTGTCGGCCCGAGTTCATTCGCGCGTTCGAACAATTGGCGGGGCTGGCGACCAAGGCCGGCGTCGAGGGGAAGCGCTTCACGGTGCACGCTCCGCTGAGCGGCATGACCAAGGCGCAGATCATCAAGGCGGGGCTCGCGGCCGGTGTCGACTACGCGATGACGCACAGCTGCTACGACCCGTCGCCCGAAGGCCTGGCGTGCGGGCGCTGTGACTCGTGTCTGCTGCGACGCAAGGGGTTCGAGGAGGCTTCCGTCCCCGATCCCACGCGTTACGTGAAAGGCTGACGCCCGTGATGCTCACTGCGTTGTTGCTCGCGGCGGCTCCGGCGACGCCCGAGGCCCTGGTCGAAGTGAAGACGATCATTCCCGACGTGGTGGTCGACCTTCGCTACGCGACGCCCGACAACTTCATGAAGAAGGCGGTGTACCCGCCCGACGCGCGCTGTCTGTTGTTGGAGCGCAGTGCGAAGCAGCTCAAGGCGGCCGCCGACGTGCTGCGCGAGAAGGGGTTCCGGCTGCGCCTGTACGACTGCTACCGCCCGCACCACGTGCAGTTCGAGCTGTGGAAGGTGATGCCGATTCCTGGCTACGTCGCGGAGCCGAAGAAGGGCAGCAATCACAACCGCGGCGGCGCAGTCGATCTCGGGCTCGTCACGCTCGATGGCAAAGACGTCGAGTTCCCGTCGCCGTACGACCACTTCGGCAAGGAAGCGCACCACTCGTTCCAGGGCGGCTCGAAGGAGTCGCTCGCCAACCGTGAGCTGCTTCGCACCACGATGGAAGCGGCGGGCTTCAAGAAGAACCCCATGGAGTGGTGGCACTACGACCTGCCCGACGCGTCGAAGTTTCCGCTCCGAGACGAGCCGTTCAACCCGCCTTCCGACGGCGGAGCGCCCTGAAGCGACCGTTCGGCTTCGACCCCGAATTCCGCTCGTTTCCGTGATGCAGGCTCTGTCGCATGAAGAAATTCATGCGGCGGTTCGCGGTGCTGTGCCTGGCGCTGGTGGGAGTGAACGTCGCGCGCGTGCAGGCGTTCGCGACGAGCGAGAACGAAGAGGAACGGCTCGACGCGCTCGCTTCGCGCATCAGTCATCACGACTGGGGCGTCGCTCCGGGGCACCCGTTCGATGGTGAGTGGCGCCTCGGCGTGTTGTCGACGTCGGCCATCGCGGCCACGAACCTTTCGATGCGCGACCCGGCGACGCGCGAGAAACACGCGCGGCAGGTGGAGCAGTGGGCGCGGCTGCTCGCGAGCGACGAGGTGCGCGCCTACGACACGAAGCAGTGGGGCGCCGACGCGCTGCTCACCTTCGAGCGGAGCGAAGCGCACGCGGGCTACCTGGGCCACGTCGCACTGGCGATGGACGCGGCGTGTCTGCTCGGCGGTGAGCGCGATGAAGAGTTGCACCGGCGGATGATCGACGCGCTGGCCCGGCGCATCGCGACCGCGCCCGAGGCGTTGATCGAGACGTACCCCGGCGAGATCTACGCGCCCGACAACGTGGTGGTGATGGCGGCCATCATGCAGTTCGACGCGTGCGAGCGTTCGACGGAACACGCTGCGCTGTACGAGCGGTGGGAGCGCGTGTTGCGCGAGCGGTGGATTGATCCCGACAACGGGATGCTGGTCTTCGCTCCAGGGCAGCCGGCGCGCGGGAGCGGCGCGGCGTGGAACTCGTTCTTCCTGCCGCTGGTGAACGCCTCGTTCGCGGAAGAGCAGAGCAAGCGCATGTGGCGCACGTTCGGTGACGAAGGGCTGGGAGGCTGGCTCGGCGGCATTCGTGAAGCGAAGCCCGGTGACGCTCGCGGCGGTGATGTCGATTCGGGGCCGCTGATTCTGGGCGTGTCTCCGAGCGCGACGGGCTTTGCGCTGGCCGATGCGACGCTGCGTGATCGGCCGGAGCGCGTCGCGATTCTGCACACCGCGGAGCTGGTGGGCGTCACGTTCGGCGGCGCGTACGTGTTCTCTCCGTTGGTGGGTGACTCGATCACGCTCGCGGCGCGGACCATGGCTCCGTGGAAGAAGCTCGAATCAAGTCAGAAAGACTATTATGGGGTCGTCACGACTCCATATGACCGTTCTCTCCCGCGACGAGCTGATTTTGGCCCTGAAGCAGGGCCGTGAATTCGAGTTCCGCCCCTTCTACGGACACACGCCGCGCGCTGACGGGAAGTTGTCGGACGCGTGCTTTTCGCAGTGGTGGCGCTCGGAGTTCACGGTGGCGGGCGTGCGCTACTTCACCGCAGAGCAGTTCATGATGGCGGAGAAGGCTCGGCTGTTCGGCGACGCGGAAGTGTTGAACGAGATTCTGGGTGAGGCTGATCCTTCGAAGGTGAAGGCGCTCGGTCGCAAGGTGCGCGGGTATGACGATGTTCGCTGGGGAGCGCGGCGATTCGACGCGGTGGTCGAGGGATCGACCGCGAAGTTCTCGGCGACGGAAGAGCTGAAGACGTACTTGCTCTCGACTGGTGATGAGGTGCTCGTCGAGGCGGCTCCGCGAGATCGAGATCTGGGGCATCGGCCTGGGCCGCGAGAATCCGCTCGTGCGGGAGCCCGCGAAGTGGCGCGGGCGGAACTTGCTCGGGTTTGCCCTGATGAAGGCCCGCGCTCGGCTCAGCCCCTCACCCCGGCCCTCTCCCCGCTAACGCAGGGAGAGGGAGATCGCGGTGGTGACCGCGGCGACGTCGTTCGCGTTGATCGCGCCCATGTGACCGACGCGGAAGTACTTCGCCTTCAGCTCGGGGTGCAGGCCGCCGGCGACGGTGACTCCGTGCTTCGCGATCTTCCCGACGAGCGTGGCGTCGACTCCGCTCGGGTAGAGCAGCGCCGACAACGTGTGCGCGCGGCACTTCTCGTGAGGCACGTGCTCGAGCCCCATCGACTTCCACGCCGCGTGGAACTGCGCCGCGATTCGCTCGTGACGCGCGATGCGATTGGCCATGCCTTCCTCGACGAGGTGACCCAACGACACGTCGAGCGCGGTGATGAGGTTCACCGCCGGCGTCGCGAAGTACGACGGCTTCTCAGCCTCGTACGCTTCGTGAATCGGCAGCCACTCGGCGAAATCGAGATACATCGACGCGACCGGTTTGCTGCGCGCCTTCCACGCCGCCATCGCGTTCTTGCTGGCGAGCAACACCGCGAGTCCCGGAGGCGCTCCGAGCGCTTTCTGTGACGCGGTGAACGCCACGTCGACGCCCCACGCTTCCATCTCGAGCGCTTCGCCGCCGACGCTGCACACGCCGTCGACCACCACCAGCGCGCCGTGCTTCTTGCCGAGCGCCGCCAGTTCCTTCACCGGAGCGAGCACCGCGGTCGACGTGTCGACGTGGGTGATGGTGATGAGCTTGAACTGCGCGGTGGCGAGCGCCTTCTCGACTTCTTCGAGTGAAGCGATCTCTCCCGGCTTCGCGCGCACGTGGGTGACGGCCGCTCCGTGGCGCTCGCACATCGCGCCGATGCGATCGCTGAAGTAGCCGCTGTTCACCACCAGCGCGCGGTCGCCCGGCTGAATCAGGTTCGCGACCGCCATCTCCATCGCCAGCGTGCCGCTGCCCGCGACGACGAAGGGCTGCGCACTCGGAGCAACGAAGACCTCGCGCAGCCGCTTGATGGTCCGGCTGAACGCCTTCATGAAGACCGGGTCGAGGTGGCCGCGGGTCTTCTCGCCCAGCGCGCGGAGCACCGACGGCTCGAACTCGATGGGGCCGGGAATCATCAGCAGATTGCGTTCAGTCATGGCCTGCGGATTACCACCACTGGTAGTGGGTGGCTCGCATGCGCAGCAAATGGCCGCTCCGAAGCAAGACGCTCCGCGCGAAGCCACATCGCGTGATGGGGCTGCACTACGACGCGGGTTTTCTCTCGCGCACCGACCGCGCCGAGATCCTGAGTTGGATCGGCACGCTGCACCCGCTGTGGGAAAACCGGTTCTCCGAATTCCGCCCGCTGCCCGAGGGTGAAGAGCAGCGTCGCTTGCTGCGCCCCGTGTACTGGCTCGGGAACTGGCAGTTCGCGTGTCTCGACTACTACCGGCCGCCGCACGTGGTGGATCGCTGCGTCGAGGCCGAGCCGTTTCCGCCGGTGCTCGCGAAGCAGGTGAAGATCATGGAGCAGCGCGCGCGTCGCATGTTCCAGGGCGACGACATGCCGGCGAAGTGGCACCTCAACACCTGCCTCGTGAACTTCTACGGCAGCAGCATCGACGCCGAGGGCAAGCGCAACGACACGGCGCGCGTCGGCGAGCACAAGGACTTCGAGCCCGGGCCGGTGGCGTCGCTCTCGCTCGGCGAGCGCGCGATGTTCCAGTTCGTCGCGTCGCGCCGCCCGGGAGATCGCGATGGCGTGGTCGAGCAGCAGTGGCTCGATGATGGCTCGCTGCAGATCTTCGGCGGCGAGCAGTGGAAGAACCGCACCTTCCACCGCGTGCAGCGGGTCGACACCAAGGGCGGCCACACGTTCGACATCAACGTCGCGGGCTTCGAGACGCGGCGGATCAACTTCACCTTCCGCTACGTGCCCGACGAGCACGTGATTCCGTTCAAGCAGCTCGGGGCAGACGCGCGGCGCGACGTCGAGGGTTACGTCCGCGAGCTCGCGAAGCACTCGAAGTTCTTCGCCAACGCACTTTCGCCATGACGACTCCGTTCTTCACCAAGCTGTTGGTTCTCGATCAAGAAGCGTCGGCGTCTTTCTACGAAACGCTCGGCTTCAACCGCGTCGGCACCGACGGCACGTTCATTCATCTGCGCTGGGAAGAGCAGGGCGACGTGATGTTGGTGGGCGCTCCGACGGGCGTGCAGGTGGGCGGCAAGCGCGGCTGGGGCGTGCTGATCTGCTTCGCGTCGAAGACGCCGCTCGAGCAGCTGCTGGAGCGCGCGCAGAAGCTGAACGCGCCAACCGAAGGGCCCGACGCGAAGCCGTGGCACACGCGCGAGTTGGTGGTGACGGACCCCGACGGCTACCGGCTCAACTTCCTGCAGCCGATCGCGACCTGATCAGAGATCGCAGGCGGCGTTCTTCTTGTTGAGCTTCTCGGAGTCGGCGTCGCCGAGCACCACGGCCTCGGTCTCGAGCAGACGGAAGAACGCGTTGCCCATCGGTTTCTCGACGCGCACGTTGTAGAGCCACACGCCGACGTTCACGAGCTTGTCGCGAATGATGGAGTGCGCGAGCGAGTAGTCACCCACGCTCCCCGCGGCGTCGATCGCCTGCCGGTACAGCGCGCGCAGCAGAATGAAGTCGTGCCATTCCTCGAGCTGCGGAATCGGCTTGTTGGCCAGCTTTCGCTGTTCCATGCGGCTCATCTTGTCTTCGAGCTCGTTGTGCAGCTTGTCGCGGCGCGTCTGCACGGCGGTGTCGATCAGCGCCGGAACGTCGCCCACGACACCGTTCAGCTTCGCGGGCAACAGCGGAGCCAGAGCACCTTCGATCAATTCACGGACCTCGGCGATGGCCTCATCGGGCTCTCCGCCGCCAATCAGCATCGAGCGCGCGAAGAGCTTCGAGCGCACGTCGCCAGCCAGCGCCGCTTCCCACGCGCGCGCGACCTCGACCACTGCGTGCGCTGAAGGCGCGGAGCCCTGCTTCAGCGCGAGCGTCAGGTACGTCGCGCGCGCCATCGGCTCGAGCTGCTGCGGCGGTTCGGGCAAGGCCATCTCGGGCTGCGCCGACGCGAAGCGCACCGCCGCCGCGCGGCGCACGAAGCGCCAGGTCCACAGTCGACGCGGCGCGACGGCCCACCACAGCCACAGGCCGGCGGTCGTGGTCGTGCCCTTGCCGAGCATGCGATCAGACACCGACGCCAGCAGCGTCAGGGTGCGCGTCACCGGCCACTTCTTCGCAGCGACGATCTCGTCCACCCGCTTCCAGTCACCGCGCGAGGCTGCGTCGGTGGCGAGCCACTCGGCGGCCACCACGCGCACGTGCCGCGGAGCGACGCGCGGGTCGAACAACAGCACGCTGTCGAGCCACAGCCGCGCCGACTCGCGATTGCCCTTCGCCGCTTCGAGCAGGCCGCGCGCCACGACGCCTGACGCCTGCAGCGCGGTCTTCGACTCAGCGAGCTTCTTGTCGAGCCACGCCAGCGACGACGGCCACGGCTTCTCCTGCTGCACCAGCGCCCACGCGGCGACCATCGCCGGTCCTCCCGGCTTGTCGCGACGCCACGTGATGCGCGACAGGTGCGCGGTCGCGTACGCCAGCCGCGCCATTCCCAGCGGAGCGAACACCACGCGCGCGAACCACGCCGGGAACAGCAGAATCCACGCGCTGAGCCCACAGACGAGCATGAACGGGCTGCCCATCTCGAAGCTCATGATGGTGAGCGGCGTCGCCAGCCCGTAGAGGATCAGCGACCACACCACAGTGCCGGCGGCGCTCGGGTCTTGCCAGAACGATGTGCTGCCTCGCGATGTCTGTGCGACGGCCGCGGTGGTCGCGGTCGGGGGAGTCGACTCGCCGCTCTTGTTCTGCGCCGCGTTGATGGCGCGCAGGGCGATCACCACCGCGGCGATGATTCCACCGACGGGGATCACTCTTCGTCACCGGGGCCGTAGCCGAACACCATCTGCGCGGAAGGCCAGGTCAGCACCGGCGCCGCGCCGCTCGCGCTCGCCGCGGGGATGGTGGTGACCGCCGGCAGCGCCGCCAGCAGCTCGTGCACCAATCGCCGTTTCGGATCTCGCAGCTCGGCCATCGCCTCGCGAACCAGCTCGTCGGTGCGCGGCTGTTCTCCGAGCGGAGAGCGATAGACCTTCGCTTCCTTGAGCCCGAGCTGGAGCATCGAGAGCAGCTTGTTGCCCTCGCGTTCGATCTCCGTGCGCGTGGCAGTCACCGCCACGCCCAGCACGTAGAAGGGGTTGCTCGCGATGCGCTCGAAGAGGGTGCGCGCCATGCTCACCTCAAGCTGCTGTCGTGGCTCTGCTTGCGCGTCTGCACGTCGGCCGGCTGCAGGCGCCACAGCTGCTCGGTGCAGCGCTTCACCGCGGCGTTGTCACCACGCTGCAGCGCCGCGCGACCTTCGGCCACCAGCTTCTCGGCCTTCGGGAGATCGCTCATCGACGACACGTCGCTCGCCGCGCTCTCGAATTCCCACTGCCACGCGTCGGGGTGTTTGTAATACGCGGCGCGCCCGAGCTGCCGCACCTGACCGACGCGCCGCTGCAGCTCGGTCACCTGGCGCGCGCGCCGGGCCTTCTCGACACCCGCGACCGCTTCGTCGAACAGGCGCTGCTCCTGCGGCGACGAGAACTGCGCGACCCACTTCGACCAGTAGGCGACCGCGTTGACGGCGTCTTCTTCGAGCTCGGGGAACTTCGAGTCGGCGTCGAGCTGCTCGAGCGCCGCGTCGATCTCGATGAGGCCACGCTTGGCCTTCTGCGCCGCGTCGGCGTCACCACCGCGCGCAGCGGCGATGTCGCGCTCGACTTCAGCGAGCGTCTGCTCTGCGTTGCCGAGCGACTCGATGCTGCGCGTCAGCCCGTGACGGAAGGCGGCGGTGCGCAGCGCGGTGAGGCGATCGCGCGTGGCCTTCAAGCCCGTCTCCAGCGCTTCTGGAGTGGCGTCGGGCACGAGCAGCTGCGCGATCTCTTCGAACACCTGCTTGGTGCTGACCACCATCGCGCGCGCCGACAGACGCCCACCGCGATCGAGCTCCAGCGTGAGCTCGACTTGCGAGGCGGCGGGCAGGGTGGCCGAGAGTTGATCTCCACGAATCTCGAGCGCACCGACCAGCCGGCACAGGTGCGCCTGCTCGTATTCGCCCTGCACGATGGGAATGCGAAGCACGCTGTCGCGCTGACCCTTCACCATCGCCTCGACGGTCTCGTGGCGGAACGTGCGACGCGCGGGCAGTGGCGCACCGCGCTCGAAGTAGGTGTTCACGTAGTCGTTCGCGAGCGCCACGCCGATGGTGCGCGAGAGCGGTGGGTCGGTGAGCGTGAGGCCCTGCACGATGTTGAACTTCGAGGGCTTGAGCGCGACGGGCTTGCCGTCTGCTCCCTTGCCGATGAGCGAGAACTCGTTGGGGCGGCGCGGCTGCACGTCGACCGCGAGCACGAACGCGCCTTCTTCGTTGAGCGCGGCTTCGGCGCTCTTCCACCCGTCGTGACGCACCAGCTGCACGCTCACCGGTTTCGGGCCCGGTTCTTCGACCAGCCGGCCGACGACGTGCGGCGAGAGATCGCTCGTCATCGCGGGGTACTGCAGCCACATGCGGCGGCCCTGCTCTTCGATCTTCGCAGCGGGGCGTGCATCGAGCGCGGCCGACGCGGCGTAGAGCGCGGCGCCCTGCGCGACGAGCGTCATCGGGTCGAGGCCATCGGCGAGCGCGACGCCGAGGAGATCGGTCAGTCGCTGACGCAGCACCGGCATCACCGTCGGGCCGCCGACCAGCACCAGGCGGCTCAGCTGTGACGGCTCGAGGCCGTGCGAGCGCAGCAGCCGCACGCACACGCCGATGGAGCGATCGACCAGCGGCAGACACAGCCGGTTCACGTCGTCGCGGGTGAGCGTGACGTCGACGTCGAGGAGATTGTCTCCGAGCTTCAGCGCGGGGATGAGCACGTTCGCCTGCGTGGCGCGCGTGAGCTCGATCTTCGCGTCTTCGACCGCGAGCTTCAGCTTACGCACGCCCGCGGCGAGCGACGGGTCGGCGCGCACCAGCTGCAGCCCCGTGTCGGCGCTCAACTTGCCGAGCACGTGATCGACCAGCACGTGATCGAAGTCGCGGCCGCCGAGGAAGTTGTCGCCGTCGTGACCGATGACGCGCAGCAGACCGTCGCGCGTCTCGAGCAGCGAAGCGTCGAACGTGCCGCCGCCCAGGTCGTAGACCATCCACGAGCCGGCGGCGTTCTCGGTGGTCCACCCGGCGGCGAGCGCGCTGGCGATGGGTTCCTGAATCAGCTCGACGCGCTCGAAGCCCGCGAGGCGCGCGGCTTCACTGGTGGCCGACGACTGCGGCAGTTCGAACAACGCGGGCACGGAGATCACCGCTCGCGCAGGAGCGACACCGAACTGTTCCTGCACGTCGGTGCGCAGCGACTTCAAGACCTCGGCGGAGAGATCTTCGGGCTTCAGCTTCTTCTTCGCAGCGGGGAACTCGAGCTCCTGACCGGTGCCCATCAGCCGCTTGAACTCGCCGCGCGTGTTGTCGGGGTCGAGGTCCAACATCTTGCGCGCCTTGTTGCCGACCAGCACGCCGCCCTTGGCGTCCATGCGGATGATGGACGGCGTGAGCGTGGTGCCCTGCGGGTTGCGCACGAGGTGCACCTGCGTTCCGTCGAACACCGCCGCCGCGGAGTTGGTGGTCCCGAGGTCGATTCCGAGGAAAAGGCTCTGTTTCCGGGCGTCACTCATCGTCGTCAGCGTGACACCTGAAAGGGGTCGGAAGCGCAGGAAAATGCTAACCAACTCCCGGCGCATGCTTCGACTCGACGTGGCGGTGGTCGGTACCGGAACGGTCGGGAGTGCCACCGCGCTCTTCCTCGCGCGTCAGGGCCATCGCGTGACGCTCTACGAGCGCGTCGAGAACCCGCTCACCGTCGGCGCGGGCATCATGTTGCAGCCCACGGGCATGGCGGTGTTGCGCCAGCTGGGGCTCGAGCAGCAGGTCGTCTCGCAGGGAGATCGCGTCGATCGCCTGTGGGTGCAGACCGCGACGGGCCGGAAGATCATGGAGCTCGAATACGAGCAGCTCCAGCACGGCATGTTCGGCGTCGGGCTGCACCGCGGCGTGTTGTTCAAGGCGCTCTACGAGGCGGCGAAGAAGGAGCCGGGCGTCGAGGTGCGCACCGGCATCGACGTCGAAGATCTCCACACCTTCCCCGATGGGCGCCAGGCGTGCGTCGAGCGTGAGTCGCGCAAGCTCCACGGCAAACACGATTTGATCGTGGTCGCCAACGGCGCGCGCAGCTCACTGCGCGACGACACGGCGTTCGTCAAAAGCGTCGAGCGGTACGCGTGGGGCGCGTTGTGGGCGATCGTTCCTGATCACGACAATCGCTACACCGGTCGGCTGTTTCAGGTGGTGCGCGGCACGCAGCGGCTCATCGGTCTGCTCCCGACGGGGCACGGACCGGAGGGCGGCCCGCGGCAGGTGAGCTTCTTCTACAGCCTGCGCGGTGATCAGCTCGACGCGTTCCCGAGCTGTGACTTCGAGCAGTGGAAGGCCGAGGTGCTCGCCGACGTTCCCGAGTCAGCGCCGGTGCTCGCCCAGCTGAAAGATCATTCGGCGCTGCTCTACAGCCACTACCACGACATCGTGATGTGGCCGTGGAACACCGAGCGCGTGGTGTACCTGGGTGACGCCGCGCACGCGATGAGCCCGCAGCTGGGGCAGGGCTGCAACCTGGCGTTGCTCGATGCGTGGGTCTTTTCGCAGGCGCTGATCGGCGCTCCGTCGGTGCCTGATGCGCTCTACGCGTACTCGCGCACGCGGCGGTGGCACTTGAGCTGGTACCAATTCATCACGCGGGCGCTGACTCCGTTCTTCCAGAGCGACCTGACGTGGCTCGGCCCGCTGCGCGACTACGGCATGTCGCAGGTCGTGAAGATCGCCTGGGTGCGCAAGCAGATGGTCGCGGCGATGGCGGGCGTTTCGCGCGGGCCGTTCATGGATTTGTTGAAGCTGCCGTAGTTCGAGTTACGGCAAGCAGCGGCCGATGCACGTGCCGTTGTCGCACAGCCCCGACGCGCACTGTTCACCGACCACGCAGTCGAGGCCCGCACCGAGCAGCGAGCCGCACACGCCCGCATCGCCGTTCACGCGGCACAGACCCCAGCGGCAGCCCTGGTCGTCGGAGCACGCTTCGGTCGGCAGGCTGAGCTCCGCGCACGCATGATTCACGCAGCGTGCGCTCGAGAAGCACTCGCGATCGTCTTCGCACCGCGTGCCCGCGTCGACGCGATTTCCGCAGGCCCAACCGCCGTCGCCATCGTCGAGGCACGCGAGGTGCTCGAGGCAGTCGATGTTCGTCGCGCACGAGCTACCGACGTCGAGCGGGCGGCCGCACATGCCCGCCGCACGCGCGGTGCCGCCGATGCACACTTCGCCCACCGGGCACTGCTGGCTCGGCAAGCAGGCGTCGCCACTGCTCAACAACCGCCGCACGCAGCGCGAATCGAGCGCGTCGCACACCAGCGCGGGCTGGCATTGATCACCCGAGCACAGAGAGGTCTCGCCTTTGCGCGTGACGCAGATGCCGCCGTCGAGGTTCGCGTCGTCGCAGTACGACGTGTCGCCGCAGGTGCCGAGCAGACACGGTTCCTGAGCGCCGGGGAGCACGCGGCACTTCTGCCCGA
Organism: Archangium sp.; assembly: GCA_047600485.1. Taxonomy (GTDB): domain Bacteria; phylum Myxococcota; class Myxococcia; order Myxococcales; family Myxococcaceae; genus Archangium_A. Next base: position 5,078,818 of record JASGKS010000001.1, on the reverse strand, counting down.
CGCAATGCAGGCCGGTGGTGCACTCGCGGTCGGCAGTGCAGTCAGCGTCGGCGAGCCCGTAGACCGAGCACACGCCCGACGAAGGGCTGAACGGAGACAAGCGGCAGAACAGGTTGCTGCGGCACTCGTTGTCGTTGGTGCACGCCTCGTCGGCGAACGCGCGCGCCTGGCAGGTGCGAGGGCACACCGCGCCGCGGCACACACCCTCAGTGCACTCGGTGAAGCCGTCGAAGCAGTTTTCTCCGAGCGCGGCGCGCGGGCGCAGGAACGTCTGACACGAATCGGGAAGGTCGGCGTATTCGCGGCACGACCACGTCTCGAACGCCGTCGCGCAGGTCTCGGCCTTCACCGCGTCGAACTTGAGCGCGCCGATCGCGACGTGCGGCGGCCAGGTCATCGGCCCGCACCACGTCGCTTCCATCTCGCGCACGCAGGCCTCGAGTGAAGAGACCGCGTCTTCGATGAGGCCGCAGCGAATGAAGTACGCGCAGCGGTTCAAGTTGAGCGTCTTGCACGCTTCGACGGGGCTGATGCCCGCGTCGGGCCGCACGCCACCGTCACCCGGGTTGTTGCCCGCGTCGGCCCGGCCCGCGTCGACCGTCGGAGGCAACTTCAAGAACGTCCCGCAGCTCGCCCCGAGGAGGAGCACGCACGCCAGCGAGAGTGGTTGGGAAACGAGTCTGGTCAAGGCGTCACTGCCCGCCGTCGGCCCTCTGCGAACACGGCGCGATGCATGTCCCACCAAAGCCACCGTCCGGCAAGGCGGCGAAGTCGCATTCGTTCGACAGGCACTGCTGATTGTACCCGCAGGCGGTGCCGAGCGGCTTCCACACCTCGCAGACATCTTGTGTGGTGCCGAACGCGCAGGTGTGTCCGGGTGCGCAGCGGTAGCCACTCACCTCGAACGAGCAATCGCCGCCGTCGATGGGCAAGCGCTCACACTGCTGCGACTTCGCGTCGCAATACAGCCCGTCTTCGCAGTCGTCGTACGCGATGCACCCGGCGTGGAAGGCGGCCTTGCGCAGGCAGGTGCCGGTGGTGATGAGCGTCGAGCAGCGCAGCGAAGGCAGGCAGCTCCCCGGGCCGGTGCACGTGCCGCCGAGGCCCGCGCGGCGCTGGCAGGTTCCCGGCGGTCGCACGCCGTTCACGGGAGGATCCTGCCGGCAGAAGTTCTCTTCGGTGCAGAACGGGTAGCCGCTGTTCAACGCGCACGCGTCACCGAGCTGCGCGACGCGCTGCACGCAGGTGCTGCTCAAGCACGCCATGTCGGGGCCGCAGCCATCGAAGCGCGTGCAGCCCGCGTCGGGGCCCTTCTTCGGCACGCAGAACGCCAGACCCACTCCCGCGTCGGTCTCGTCGCACACCGCGTTGGTCGGGTCGCAGCGACGGAAGAAGTTGTCGCAGGACGCTCCCATCGGTGACCACGCCTGACAGTGATGCGGGCAGCGATCGTCGTAGAGATCGCAGAAGCCGCCGGTGTCGCACTCGATGGCGGTGAAGCAGCCGGCGTCAGGAGGCGTGAGCCCGGTGAACGCCGTGCCGCACGAGAGCGGCGTGTCTTCGCAGCTGCCCGACGCGAGATCGTTCACGCACCGCGCGCCTTCGTTCGCGAGGTACTGCAGGCGGCCTTCGTTCGTCGCGCGGGTGAGCGCCTGCTGATCGCAGTTGCCGATGAAGGTGCGCGTCACGAGGCAGCCCGCGTAACCGGCGTCTCCGAGACGTCCGCAGCGGCGATCTCGCTCGCACTCTCCGAGCGCACGAATGGCGCAGTACTGCTCGATGGGTACCGTGGTGAAGCCCGCGTCGGGAATGCCCGCGTCGCGTGGAGGACGGCCCGCGTCAGGCGTGCCGGCGTCGAAGCCCGCGTCGACCTCGACGCTCGCGTCCTGCTGGGTGCCGGCATCGGTCGGCTGCGGCTGCGGGCAGCCGGTCAACAGCAGCGTCACGCCGAGGAGTGGGAGTCCGCGCACAGCCCGGCAAGGTATCACCGCTTCTCCCCCCGGCGGATGGCGATGAGCTGCGCGACGATGGAGACCGCGATCTCCTGGGGCGTCAGCGCGGAGATGGAGAGCCCCATCGGGCTCTGGAAGCGCGACACCTCTTCCTTGCTGAAACCGCCGGCCTCCAGACGCTGGCGGAAACGCAGCGCCTTGCGCTCACTCCCGATGACGCCGAGGTACGCCATCGGCGTGCGCACCAGCGCTTCGATGCACGCTTGATCGAGCGGGTGGTCGTGCGTGGTGACACAGCAATACGTGTCGGGGCCGCCGGTGATGGTCTTCGCGACGACGTCGGGCTGCTCGAGCCGGCGCGTGGTGTGCGGAAAGCGATCTTCGTTGAGCCATTCCGCGCGCTCGTCGATGACCGTGACCGAGAAGCCGACGTTGGCGGCGAGCGCGGCGAGTTCTTTCGCGACGTGACCGGCGCCGAAGACGAACAGCTTCGCGGCGCTGCCGTGCTTCTCGAGGAAGACCGTCATCTTCCCGCCGCAGCACATGCCGAGATCGTGCGTGAGGTGCGTCTCGACGGTGTGCGAGCTGCGCGCGGGGTCTCTGATCAATTCGAGCGCGGCGTCGACGACCTGCTTTTCGATCGCTCCACCGCCGATGGTGCCGGTGAGTGACCCGTCGTCGCCGACCGCCATGCGCGAGCCGGGCTTCTGCGGAGTCGACCCGGCCGACGCGATGACGGTGCAGACCACGAAGGGCCGCCCGGCGTTTTCCAGACGCGCGAGCTCGGAGAACCAGGCGGCCACGGGGACAGACGTACTTCAGTACTTCGTCTTCGGACAGGCGGCCTCGTCCTTCTTCTTCTGATCTTCGAGGCGCACCACTTCGGCGGTGGTGGTCGTCAGCTGCTGGCCGAGCATGGTCTCGACCTGGGCCCACTGCGCGTCCTTCGCCTTCTCGGCGGTGGCGAGCTTCTGCGAGTCCGTCAGCACCGCGACCAGCGACTTCACCGCGTTGATCTGCCCGTCGTCGCCGGTGATGACCTCGGCGCACTTCTTCTTCAGTTCCTCGAGCAGGCCGGCGGCGGGCTTCTTCTTGTACTTCTGCGCAGCCTCGTCGTACGTGACCGCCGCGAGGCCGCGCTGGCCGGCGGCGATCAGCACGTCGCCAGTGCGCTGCGCGCGCATGCCGTCGAACTGCTGGAAGCGCAGCGCCGCGGGAGCCGATTCTTCGAGCGCGCCGGCGTAGCTGTTCTTGAGCAGCAGCGGCCACGTGAGCTTGCCGGCCTGATCACCCAGCTTGAGCGCCTGAATCTTCGGCGCGAGGCAGGTCGAGACCGCGTCGGTGGTGGTGAAGGTGGCCTTCACCGCGCCGCCGGCGAGCACTTCGACTTCGGTCTTCAGGCTCGGCGGCGTGGACGTCGCGACCGACGCGTAGCAGTCGCAGAAGCTCGACTGCGCGAGGCGGAGCTGACCGACGATGTCGTTGGCGGTGTTGTCACCCAGCTTCACCATCTGCGGGCTCGCGCCGAGCGGAATTTCGGCCGACACCGGCTTGCTGCCCGCGGGCAGCGGAGCGAGCGGCAGCTTCTTCAACGCCGCTTCGACGCACGCCTTGCCCGACGCGCTCGCGCCCAGGCCGTTGACCTCGACGGTGACCGCTTTGTCGTCGACCGTGATCTTCCCCTTGAGATCGAAGCCCTGACCGTCACGCGTGGTGAGGTCGACGAAGCACTCCTGCGTCGCGGGGTTCATCGAGAGCATCGCGCCGGTCAGCACCTCGGCGGTCAGCGGCGCCAGCTTGAGCGCGCGCGGAGCACACGCCGCGACGTCGAACGGAATCACGTTGGTGATGGCGAGCTTCTGCGGATCAGCCGACTTCTTGGTGTCGGTCGTGGTGGTGGTGTTGCCGTCGGTGGTGGTGCCGGACGACGTGGCGCACGCGGCGCCGGTGAAACTCATCAGCGCGACGGTGGACAAACAGACGAGCAGAACGCGGTTCATGTGAGCTCCCAGGTGAGGAACGGGTGGGCTTACACAACGCGCCGCGCGCGCTCGCAACGCTAAACGCCCGCAGCGGAAAACCGACCGAGACGTCGATGCAGGTGCGCTACCGCGTTTCCCGAGCGCAATTGCGCGAATGCACGGTCAGTGCGCCTGCCGTGAGCGGAGTCGAAGAGAAGCCGCTCCAGGTTCCACTCGTGACGTCGAACGCTCCACGCTCGAGCGCGACGCCGTCGACGATCACGTCGACGATCGAGTCGAGCTGAGAACCATGCACCACGAGCGGATCAGTGGTGGTCGCCGGCCAGTCGACGTTCGAGACCTGCGCTGAAGGCGCGGCGTCGTCGCAGATGAAGACCGGCCACTCGCGCCACGCCTGAGCGCCGCGCGTGTCTCGCAGCACCGTGTAGATGAGGCCGGTGCGTTTCTCGGGCACGGGATCTTTCGAATCTCCGGGCGCGGTGAAGATGGTCTGCACGTCTTCGCGCAGCGCGGTGCGCTCTTCACGGAATCTCCCGGTGGTGGAGTACCAGGCGACCAACACGCGTTCGTTCCTCGTCTGCGGACCTTCGGGCGTGCTGGCGACGTATTCCTCGAAGGTCGAATCAGGCGCGAGCAGATCGAGCGTCACCGGTTCCTTCTCGCGCAACAGCACCCGCGCGCCGCTCGGCCAGCGCTCGTTGCCGACGGTGAGGGCGTCGACGATGGGGTTGGTGTTGCGCACCATCGACTCGCTGATCAGCACGCGGAAGATGGCGAGCACCGACTTCACTTCTTTTCTCTGCACGCGCTCGAACAACGCCTGCAGCTCTTCGCGCGGAGCCGCGGGGCTCACGGTTTCGGCGACCGCGAACGCGAGCACGGTGCCGACGGTGCCGGTCTGCCGACGTGGATCATCGGCCGCGAGGGGGTCGAACAACGTCGCAGGAACGGCGTACGTCGCGCGCGGGCCGAACCCGATGATCGACACGCCTTGCGGGAGCATGCCGGTGCCTCCGGTGAGCGTCGCCGAGTCGGTGAGGAGATCGGGGTTCGCGCACGGGCTGCGGTTCAAGTTGAAGGGGTCGGCTTCGCACCCGATCCACAACACGGTGCTGGGCATCGCGCGCGACGGGTCGAGCACCAGCGCGGTGATGGCGGTCGATTCTCCGGGGCGCACGTTCGCCGGCGAGGCGTTGATGGCGATGAGGCGCAGATCTTCGACCAGCGTCTCGGGGCGAAAGCCGTAGTCGCAGGCCGAGATGATCAGCAGCGAGATGATCAGCGCGCGGTTGATCATGATCAGTACTCCGCTCGCAGTCCCAGCACGGGGAGGATCGGAAGACCGGTGAGATAGCCTTCCTGCGAGTAGTCGTAGCTGTTCACCACCGCCTCGACGTTCTTGCGGTACGTCGCGTTCTGCACGTCGAGATAGATGGCGAACATCCACCGCTCGAAGACGAAGCGCTTGTCGATGCGCACGTCGAGCTGGAAGAAGTCGGGCAGCCGACGCGAGTACTGCGTGCTCTGCACAGGGTAGAAGTAGTTCCCGTTCGCGTCCCACAGCGCCGCGGTGATGGGGCGGTTGAGCGGCCCCGACGTGTAGCGAATCTTCGCTCCGATGATGAAGTCGAAGGGCAGCTTGTACGAGGCGACGACGATCAAGTTGTGCGGCTGATCGAACTGCGACGGGCCCCACGTGGTGCCGTTGCCGTATTCGCGTTCGACGCGCGAGAGCGAGTAGGCGATCCACCCGAAGAAGTTCTTCGTCAGCGCGTGGCGCAGCAGCAATTCCATGCCGTAGGCCTGACCGCGGCCGGTGCTCACGTAGCGAATGTCGATGGTGTCGAGATCGAACTGCCCGCTGGTCATGCCCACCGTCTGTCGCGACTGGTGAAACAGGTCTTTGTAATAGAACTGCAGGTCGAGGCTGATCGCGTCGGTGAAGCGCGCCTCGGCGCCGAGCATGTATTGCCGCGCTCCCTCGGGCAGCAGGTCGGGGTTGCCGAGCGCCTTGCTGAGCTGACCCGTGCGGTAGTCGGGCGACTGTTGGTAGATGCCGAGACCGCCCTTCAACGCCACGCGCTCGTGCAGCTGCCAGAAGATCGACAGACGCGGGTCGGCCCACGCCTTGTTCATCTGCGAGTTGTAGTCGACGCGTGCGCCCGCGATGATTTTCACCTCGTCGATCGGCTTCCACATCGCCTGCGCGAAGAGACCCGGCTCGACCTGCGCGACGAATTCCTTCGTGAGCACCAACGACTTGCTCTGGAACGGGTCGGGAACGAGGTTGAACTTCGGCAGCGGCGGCGACTGAATCTCGAAGCCGTAGGGCATCACCTGCAGGTCCAACCCCGCGGCGACCTCGAGCTTCGCTTCGGGCACCTGCACCGTGAACGTGTTGCGCGTGCGCAGCGGGTACTGGTTGCCCTTGGCGAAGATGTCGTCGCCGACGTTGAAGTTGAGCTGATCAGCGCCGAGCGACGTGCGTGAGCGGAAGTCGAGGCGATCGGCGATCAGCGGCAAGTCGAGACCGACCAACAACCGGTTGTAGAGAATCGACGTGCCGAACGTGCCGCGCCCTTCGGGATCGAGCGAGGGGTTGGGCAGCGCGAGCTTGAGTTCGTCGGACGAGCCGAAGAACGACACGAAGAAGCGCGTGCGCGGAGAGCTCTTCGGGCGGTACTCGATGCGCGCCTGATAGTCCCAATAACGCGGCGCGAGCGTGAAGCTGATGGCGTCGCTCGCTTCGGGAATGAGCCCCAGAATCGCCGGGAGCAGCACGTCGATGTAGCTGCGGCGCGCGCTGACCGCGAACGACCAGTTCTCTCCGATGGGGCCTTCGAGCAGCGCGCTCGCGTCGACGAGGTTGATGTCGACGTAGCCGTGGTACCCCTTCTTCGACGGCGTGCGCACCGTGGCGGTGATCAACCCGCCGATGCCGCGACCGAAGTCGGCGTTGAAGTTGCCCGCCTGGAAGTTGATGTTCTCCAGCAGGTTCGCGTTGAACGTCGAGAACAGGCCGCCGAAGTGGAACAGCTGCGGCACCGGCGATTCGTCGACGTAGGTGCGCGTGTCGTAGGGCTTGCCGCCGCGAACGATGAGCAACCCGATGCCGAACGGAGCGCGCGCGACGCCCGGCAGGTTCTGCACCACGCGAAACGCGTCGCCGTTGGTGCCGGGGATGAGCTTGATCTCTTCCTGCGAGAGCGTGACCTGCGCGACCTCCTTCTTCTCTTTCGGCGCGCGCACCACCGTCTCGAACGCGCCGTAGAGCTTCTTGCGCACGTAGTAGCTGACCTCGGTGCGCTTGCCCGGCGTGAAGGTCTCGGTGGTCTCGTACTTGAAGTAGTCGTTCGCCACGACGACCACCGGCCACGTGCCCGCGGGGACGTCGGTGAACTCGAAGCGGCCGTCTTCTCCGCTCATCGCTTCGCGGCCTTCGACGACGATCTGCGCTCCGGGCAGCGGGTCTCGCGTGCCGCGCTCGATGATCCGCCCGCTGAAGTTCACCGGAGTGCCGGCGTCGACCACCACCACTTCCTCGGGCTGCGGCGGGCGGTAGACGAAATGGAGCGTGAAGCTGATGCGCACGCTGGCGGGCGCACCGTCGATCTCCGCGGGCGTGAAGAGGAATTGCTTCGCCGCTTCGACAGCCGAGCGATCGAACGCTTCAGCGCCGGCCGATTGCGTGACGTTGACCGCCAGCACCTTGCCGTCCGTGCCGATGTCGATCTCGAGCGTGACGTCGCCACCCACTCCGGCGTCGGCGAGCTCGGGCGGGAAGACGGGCTCGACCTGCTGCACGAGCGTGGGCGCCTTCGTGAGCACGCCAGAGCCACCACCGTCCTGCGCGGCGGCGATCGAGCTCAACGAGAGGAGCGCCAGGAGGGCGACGCGGCGGACCACGGCGGCGAGGGTTTAGCCGAAGCTCAGTGGAAGTGTGGGCAGGTGCGCACCTGAAGATCGGCTCAGCGCGTGCCGAAGCCAGAAGCAGGGGAGAAGCACCATGAGCGCAGCCGAACGTTTCGCGGGCGTGACCTTCGAAGAGCTCGTCACCGAGGGATTCGCGGGAACGCGGCAGGGCGCGGTGATCGTCGTCGAGTCGAAGGTGTTGCCCACGCCGCGCATGCGCTGGCTCGCGCGGCAGATCGAACAGCTCGTGCCCGACGGAGTGGTGCACTTCGCGTCAGAAGGGTTGTGCGTGCTGGTGCTCCGTCACGCGGGCCCTGCGGAGACGTGGCTCACCGTCGAGCGCATGCGCCGTCAGTTCACCGCCGAGCAGGGCTGGGAGCGCACGGTGGTCGGCTCCGCGACGTGGCCCGTGCAAGGCAGCACGCCGATGGACGTCATCGCCGCGGCGCTCGCTTCGCTCTACGACGAGCGCGAGCGCGCCGAACAGGAATGGGGCGAGGTCGAGCTGCGCTTCGAGCACGATGAACACGCCGAGCGCTGGGCGTCGGCGGGCGAGCTGCTCACGGGTTGATCAGCTGATCAGCTGATCAGGTCGGCACGCGGCGGAACGAGTCGGCGCGATCCCAGTTCACGTTGCTGATGCGAACTCCGGCGCCGCCGGCCGCTTCGATGCACTGGCCGTTGCCCAGATAGATGACGACGTGACCGACGCCGTTGTGCGGGCTGTAGGTGATCAGATCGCCCGGCTTCAAGTCGCTCTTGTTGATGTTCTGCAGGAAGCCGTTGCTGTTGCTGCGGATCGCTCCGGAGCTCGCGAGGCCGTGCGCCGCGAGATCGACGCCCGCGCGCTTGAAGCACGCGACGACGAAGCCGGAACAGTCGAACACCCGCGTGCCCTTCGGGTAGTTCCACGTGGTGCCCGAGCCGTTGACGCTCTTGTGCGGCTTGCCGTCCCACAACACTTCGCCGAAGCGGAACGGGTTCACCGCCGCGTAGGGCGAGCCGATGACGCTCTTGCCGTAGTCGATCGCCGCGGCGACGCGCGAGTTGGGAGTGCCCGTCGTCGGCGGAACCGGACCCGTCGGCGTGGTGACCGGAGGACGCGGAGGCTGACCCGGCGTCGCGGCGCGCAACTTGGCCATCGTCTGCGGGCCAGCCCAACCGTCGGCGGTGAGGCCGTTGCGCATCTGGAACTGCTTCACGGCCGCTTCCGTCGCCGCGCCGAAATTGCCGCCGATGTTGCCGCGGTAGTACCCGTTCTTCTGCAGCAGCGTCTGCAGCTCGACGACCGCCGGGCCGCTCGCGCCACGCATCAACTTGCCGCCGCTGTTCGCCGCCGGAGTGTTCGCCGCCGGCTTCGGAGCGGTCACCTCGCGCAGCTTGGCGAGCGTCTTCGGGCCCGCGTAGCCGTCGACCGTGAGGCCGTACTTGCGCTGGAAGGCGCGCACCGCGGCGTCGGTCTGCGAACCGAAGTCACCATCGATGGCGGCGCCGTAGAGCCCGGCGGTCTTGAGCATCTGTTGCAGCTCGCGAACGGCGGCGCCTTGAGCGCCCTTGCGGAGCTGGGAGGAGGACGACGACGTCGACTGCGCACGCGCTGCGGAGACGGTAGTCATGCTGAGTTGTCTGCGACCGCTCGGTCAGCGTTCCGTTGGTGTGTTGTCATTCCGCTGAACAGATCGCGGCGAATTTCGAGGGGGAATTCCCGCGTGAATTTCACTCGGTGAGATCGAAGAGCCACGCCGCGGAGAACTGCACGAGCGCGAACAACCCGGTGATCTCAGCCTGGTTTCGGTACGAGACCGCGCCCGCGCTGGCCGCGATGACGAGGTGATCGAACGCTTTGGCTTCGAGGCCCGCCATGTACGTCGCCCACAGCGTCGAGGGCGCGAGGGTTCCGACACTCGCGTCAGCGCGTGCTCTGGCGAACGCGCCGAGCCACTTCCACCGAATGCCGAGGCCGACGCCGTCGTACACGCCGAACGCACCCTGCGTGTACCAGGGTGAGCGCGCGGCATCGCGACCGCCCACGCCGCCTCCGAGGCCGAACTCGAGATCGCCGCTGACGGAGAAACCGTTGCCGAGCCAGCGCCGGCGAATGAAGCGCACGCCCGTCCAGCCGGTGGCCCACAGGCCTTCGACGAGGTTCAGGTTCGCTCCGCCTTCGACGGCGAGGAGATCGCTGATGCCGTACGAGAAGTGCGCGCCGCCCGTGGCAGGAAGAAACGTCTGGCCCCACGCGGCGGCTTCGGCTCCGACCTCGAGCTCACCGGCGCTCACGCGGTCGGGCATGCCGAGGTGCAGGCCGCGAATCGGTGGCGAGTAGATCGGTGAGCACCCGGTCAATGCGAGCAGCAAGACGAGAGCGAATCGCATCGCGGCGAGTCTAGGGTCTTTTTGCTCGCGGAAGATCGGCGCGCGGAAACACACCTCGGTCTCGCAGCGCACGGAGCATCGGGCGCGCGCGCGCCACGCTCTTCGCTGCGGGGAAGGGTCGAAGCGGTTCTTCGATTGGCGCGAGCTGGAGCCCTGAGCCGAGCGCACGTGCCGCGAGCAACCCGGTGAGACACGCGCGCTCGAGGTACAGCGTGGGCCAGGGCGTCGCGACGAAGTCTCCGGCGAGCGTGACGTTCGGCAGCGGCGTCTCCACGGTCGGCAGCCGCGTCATCGTCCCTGGAGTGAACGCCACGTGCGTCGCCGCGTTTCGCTGCACGTGCCCGTGAACACAACGGCTCGCGAGCTCGGGCCACGCGTCTTTGGCAGCAGCGCGGGCGGCGGTGATGACGTGCTCGTCACTCTGCGTCAGCGCGTTGCGCGCGCGCGAACCATAGAGATGACACTCGAGCACGCTGCCGCCGGTCGCCTGTCGCCACGCGCGGAATGGCCGCTGCAGTCGATCGAGCCAGAAGAAGTTGTCGGCGCGCTCGTCGCCGAAGATTCCGCTCGGTGCGCGATCGTCCTTCGGCAGTGCGGTGAAGAAGAGCCGCACGGCCACGCTCGCGACTGCATGTGGAATCGGGTTCGCCTCGAAGTGCTTTGTGAGCGCCGCAGGGACCTTCAGCGCCTTCAGGCCCGGTGGGTCGAGCGCGAGAACGATCGCATCGGCTTGCAGTCGTCGCGCGCCGCTGCTGTCGCGAACCCACAGCGAGCCGTCGTCTTCGAGCGATTGTGCGCGCGTGCCGAGCAACACCTCGGCGCCGAGCGATTCGAGACTGCGCAACAACGGCTCGATCAGGCCCGCGCCCGCGGCGTCGTCGAGCGTGGTGAAGCTCGAGTCTCGCTTGTCGCTGATGGTGTACACGCTCAAGCCGGTGAAGAACGCGGCGAGGCTCACCTCTTCGGGGTCGAGGAAGAAGCCCGAGTGCGTGAGCGCGCAGAACAGTCGCTTCAGCCAGCTGGGCCACGCGCCGAGGTAGTCGGACACGGTGAGGTGGTCGTAGCGCTCGAGATCGCTGGTGGTCGGGTCGAACGCGACGGCGTGCAGCACCTGCGCTCCGGCGTTCACGTATTTCAAGAAGCCACCACGCACGGCCTCGAGCGCGAGCGTGGTCGACGACAACAGCGAGAGCGGCGCGATGACGTCGGGCAGCGGCGTGTTCTGCAGCCGAGCACCGACCTCGATGGCGCGCGTGCCGTGCTTGGCGCTCGCGAGAATCAGTTCCTGCGCGTCGACGGGAATCTGGCGGTGCGCGAGCCCCGCGGTCTCGAGGAAGCGCGCGAAGTTTCGGTATTGCCGCCAGAAGCCGTGGAGCCCGTGATCATTCGGAAATCGGAACGTGCGGCCGGCGTGCTCGAAGACGATCTCTCCGACCGTGGCGTAGCGGCCACCGGCGTGCGCGCTCGCTTCGATCAGCGTGACGTGGGCTCCAGCCCGAGCGAGGTGCGTGGCCGCGGTGAGCCCGGCGATGCCCGCACCGACGACCGCGACGCGTTTCATGAGCGCACTCGGCGGGCGAGGGTGCCGAGCAGGCCACCGACGCGCTCGCGCACCGTGAGGTTCTCTTCGCCTCGCTCACGGTAGTCGCGCAGCACTTCTCCCGCGCCGAACTTGAAGCCCATGTGTTGGCGGTAGCCGAGCAACGTGTCGCCACCGAGCGGGAACGCGTCGGACAGGAAGCGCACTTCTGGTTTCTCGAGCACCGCGAAGCCGCTCACGTTGCTCAGCTCGAAGGGGATGCTGACCAGCTCGTCGATGTGCAGTGAGCGCTCGTAGAGACTGGACGCTTCGGGGATCTGCTTGCGCACCAGCACCGGCACGCGCGGCCAGAGGAGTTTGGCGAGCTGTGACGACATCACTCCGAAGAACGGGCCAACGAGTCGCGTGCCGGTGAGGTGCGCTCCGAGTTCGGCGGCGGTGCAGGTGCGCGCATTCGACCACTCGGTGCGGAGCGCGAGCTGGTGGCCGACGGCGAGCGAGACGTGATGTTCGCCGACTTCGAAACGCCCCATGCGCTTGGGGAATCCGTACAGCTCGCGGCCGAGGAGAATCGCGAGGTAGTTGTCGGGGTACAGCTCCGGGCAGAAGAGCGCGGGGAGCAGATCGGGCCCGACGCACGGAATGAACGGCGAGACCTCGCGATACGAGAAGCGGCGGCCGAAACCGCTGGGGCTCTCGCTCTGCACGTCGGTGAAGTGTGAGACGAGGAGCAGCCAGGTCTCTTCGGCTCCCGGCAGCGGCGTGCAACCGGGCGGCAGGAGCGACTTCAGCTTCACGCTGCTCTCGCGCATCACGAAGGTGCACACTTCAAGCTGCGCGACGTACGGGCCTGGCACGAGCCGCGCGCTTGGAGAGACGAAGAAATCGTCGAGCGATTGGCGGTCGCGCTCCTGCTGATTCCACGCGTCGCGGAGGTCGCTCTGAAGTTCGCGCACCACGGCCTGCGCGAGATCGAGGCGGGTGTTCATCGCGTCGCGGAAGGCTTCTCCACGGATTCTGATCAGCACCGCGTCGCTCAGGACCTCGAGTGAGGCGCTGCGGGGCTCTTCGTCGAGCGCGGCGGTGAGACCGACGAGGCGCGGACCCTCGAGCATCGCGAGCAGTCGGCCACCGCGCTTCACGGCGAGCTCGCCGCTGACGAGGAAGTAGAGATCGTCGCCGCGTTCACCTTCGCGCGTGAGCACGAAGCCGCGCGTGAGCTGCAGCTCAGTGGCGCTCTTCAGGAGCACCTCGCGCGTCTCTGCGCCGACCGTCGGAAAAATCATCCCCCTCTCCCGCGAGGGAGAGGGTCGGGGTGAGGGTGAAACCATTCGACGAGTGCCTTCGAGAGATGCACCGCGCCCTTGAACCCCGCGGTGATCGCGCTCCGCATCGGCGGCCGTCGTCCAGCAAACAAGGAAGTGGTCACGTCGAGCGCCTCCGACCCGCTGAGCGTGAGCCCCGCGAGCAGCCGCCGCCGAGCCGGTGTACGCAAGAACTGCAACGCACCGGTGCGCGTAAGAATGTCGGCGCACGTCGACGAGCGCCCGAACGTGCGTCGCCAGTCAGAGAAATCGAGCGCGCCGCTCTGCAGCCGTGGAGCGAGGTACTCGGCAGCGAGCGCGCCGTAGGCGATGGCCTGCGCGATGCCTTCACCGAGGAGCGGGTCGACTCCAGCCGCTTCACCAACGAGCAGCACGCGAGGAGCAGACATCGCGCGATGCAGCTCGAGCCCGCGCACCGAGTAGCGCTTGAGCTTGAGGCCGCTGCTCGAGATGCCGCGCCTTTCCAGATGGGCCTCGAGACGCACGCCGACGTCGACCGCCGCGTCGTCTTCCCACGCGAGGTCGTAGACGCCGCGGCACATGAGCTGCCGCCCGGCGACGACGGTCGGAAAGTCCCACGCGTAGCCGACGAGCGACTCGTCGCTGAGATCGAAGTCGAGCAGCGCCTGGCGATCGGCCGCAGTCGCTTCGGTGTCGACCTCGACGACCTGCGCGCGAAGCGAGCCCGCGGGAATTCCGAGTGAGCGACGCACGACGCTCTGCACGCCGTCGGCGCCGACGACCGCGGAGACCTCACGTGCACCGTCGCTGGCTGCGACCGTCACGCCACGCTCATGCGCGTGGAGCCCCGTGACCTTGACGCCCTCGGTCACCTTGATGCCGCGCTTGCGAGCCTGCGCGAGCAGCTCGGCGTCGAACTCGAGGCGACGCACGACGCGGCCGATGTCGCCGACGCTGCGAGACGCGGTGCCGCTGGCGAAACGCACCGCGAGGCCATCGACCGGCACGCTCGGCACGTCGACTTCGACGCCGATGGTGGCGAGCAGCTTGTCGGCGCGTGCACCGACGGCTCCCGCGCAGTACTTGTCGCGGGGAAACTGCGCCTTGTCGACGACCTCGATGCGTCCCGCGAGTGACGGATCACGCGCGAGCAGGAAGAGCGCGGTCGAAAGGCCCGCGGGTCCCGCACCGACGATCAGGAGATCCCCCACACCTCGCGTCTAGCCGTCCTGCGTGCGCCTTGAAACGAAACGTGGTCACTTCGGCCGGGCCAGGAAAACGCGCGCGTGTAGTGTCTCAAGCATGAAACGAATCGTCGTTCTGACGTCTGGTGGTGACTCCCCGGGAATGAACGCGGCGCTGCGCGCGATTGCCAAGTTGGGCGCGGCGCAGGGGCTTCAGGTCTTCGGCTCGCTCGAGGGCTACGACGGTCTCATCGACGGCAAGTTTCGCGAGCTCACGAAGGTGCTCAGCGACGGTCTGGTCTCGGTCGACATCGAGGTCGACGCCGCTGGAGGGCAGGGCGGCACGCTCATCGGCTCGGCGCGCAGTTCTCGTTTCCGCGACAAAGCTGGTCGCGCGAAGGCTGCCGACGAACTCAAGAAGATCGACGCCGAGGGGCTGATCGTCATCGGCGGAAACGGCTCACTCACCGGAGCGCACGCCTTCGCTACAGAGACCGGCGTGAAGGTGATGGGCATTCCCGGGTCGATCGACAACGACATCGGCTGCACCTCGACCTCGCTCGGAGTCGACACCGCGCTCAACACCATCGTCGAGGCGTGCGATCGGATCAGTGACACCGCGCGTGCGCACAAACGCGCCTTCGTGGTCGAAGTGATGGGTCGCGATTGTGGCTACCTCGCGATGGCCAGCGCGATCGCCATGGCTGCTGACGCCGCCTTGATCCGCGAGTCGGGAAAGTCCGAAGAGCAGCTGGTCGAAGACATCCGCAACGTGATCAAGACCGGCTTCGCGCGCGGCAAGCGCCGCATTCTGATCATCAAGGCCGAGGGCATCACCGCGCCGTGCACGCGCCTGGTGCGCATGACTGAGGAGCGCATGAAGGAAGAAATGCCCACGCTTGAGATTCGCGCCACGGTGCTCGGTCACGTCGTGCGCGGCGGGAGCCCCTCGTATTCCGATCGCGCGGTCGCGGGCCGGCTGGGGTTCGGCGCTTTGAATTCCCTGCTCGCTGGAGCGAGTGACGAGATGGTCGGTTGGTTGCCTCCGCTCCCGCAGGGTGGAACGCCGACCAGCGACAGCTCGGTGGTGCGCTTCCCGCTCGAGCGAGTGCTCGAAGAAACGCGCGCGCTCATCGATGGCACCTCTCCGGTGACGAAGCGACGCGTGGCGCTCATGAGCGCGGCGAGCGGAGTGCTCTCGCTCTGAATTCCCTACCTCCCCCGACACGCTCGAGGGCACTCCTTATTAATAGGTGATTCTGGAGGCGTAGAGCGACGTCGGCCGCGGCCCGCTCGCACGCGCGGTGATCTGCAGTCGAGCACCGACGCTCACGCTCACCTTCAGCTCCGACTCCTTGATGCGAATCGGAATCGGCCGCGCGACGACTGCGCCTTCGGGAATTCCGGTCGGCTCACCTTCGACGAACAGCGTGAGCACGAAGCGCGGGTTCTTCCCGCTCTTGTCGATGTTGTCCTTCTCGATGCGAACGATCTCTCCGGTGATCTGCAGCTCCCAGTCGGCGATCACTTCGAAATCCACGCACTGAGATCGTTGATCAGCTCCACCGGCGCGTGCCCGGGATTCGCGTACTCCGCGGGAGTCGACGGCCCTTTGCCCTCGAGGAACTGGTGATTGAGCGCGGGGTACAGCTTGAACGTCGCGTTCGGCTTCCCTTTGAGCGCGGTCTTCCAGTTCTCGAAGTCGGCGGTCGTCACCTGGTAGTCGCGTTCGCCCTGCGCGATGAAGATCGGCACCTTCAACGACGCCACGACCTTGAGCGGATCATTGGTTCGCAGATCGATGAAGTACGCGCCGGGAATCTTCGCGCCGAGGAAGTCGACGATCTCCGCGGGCGACAACTTCGGGTCGTTGTACCGCTTCGAGAACGCCTCGACGTTCGCCGCCGCCTCCGCGTTTCCCGGAGAGGTGATTCTCGATCTGCTCGCGCACCAGCACGTCCATCGGCCGCGTCGCTCCGGCGAGCGAGATGATGCCCGCGACGCGCCCGTCGTCAGCCGCGAGCCGCGGAGCGAGCGTTCCTCCCAGCGAATGACCGACCACGAAGATCTTCTTCGCGTTGATCTTCGGGTTCGTCGCGAGCAGCGACAGCGCTTCGTGCACGTCGTCGAGCGACTCCTCTTTCACCGTGTACGAGCTGCTCGGCTTGAACTCGCCCGGAGCGACCAGCGTGCGCTTGTCGTACCGCAGCGACGCGATGCCCTTGCTCGCGAGCCCGAGCGCGAGGTCCTTGAACAATTTGTTCGGACCCGTCGACTCGTCGCGATCGTTCGGCCCCGAGCCGTGCACGAAGATCACTGCGGGAAACGGCCCCGTTCCTGCCGGCACCACGAGATTGCCCGGGAGCTTGAACTTCGAGCCGACCGTCACCTCGGTCTCGGTCATCGCGTCCGGCTTCGGCGCGTACGGCGGCGGAGACCACTGCACCAACGGCCCCGCGGGCTTGAAGAACATGCCGGCCACCTGACCCTGCGCGTTCATCGCGAGCGTCATGATCAGGTCGGCCTTCTCGAACTGCACGCGCATCACCGCAACGTCGTACGTGTCCTTCTTCTCGAGCTTCAGCTCGCGAATGGTCTTGAACGCGCCGGCCTGCGCGATGACGCCGTCCCACACGCCGCTCAGTTTGTCGGGCGGCAACGCTCCGGCCATCTGCGCGTCGAACTTCTTCACCACGCGCTCGAACGCCCGCGCGGAAAGGTCGGCCACCACGTCGCGCGCTCGCGACTCGGGGTCTGCTGCCACGGCGATCGAGCTCATCAGCATCACCACACACGCGACGTTGCGCATCGAAGGATCTCCAGAACGTGAGGAGTACGACGAGGTGCTACGGTCATTACATGCCTTCGAAGATTCGAACGTGAGTCGAACCTCTACAAAGCGAAGCTCGACAAGACGATGACCGACGACAAGGTCACGACCAAAGAAGCCGACGCGCTGATCAAGGACGCGCACAACGGCCACTTCACCGAGCTCGAAGCGCACTACCTGAGCGCGTTCATCGATTGCAGCAAGCGCAAGTTCGACCCGGCCGCGCGCGAGAAGCTGGTCGCCTTCGCCGCCGGAGAAATGCAGGCGCTCGCCAAGCTGGGCAGCGAGTACGGCCGCGAGGGCAAGCGCGCCGACCCGAAGATGAACCCCGACTCGATCAAAGCCGGCACCACGTACGACAAGCGCGACGGCCAGGTGCAGGTGAACGGCTTCAACTACGACGACCCGCTCCAGGGGAACGTGGGCGACTGCTACTTCATCAGCTCGCTCGCCGCGGTCGCGAAGTCGCACCCCGAGATGTTGGCGAAGGCGGTGCGCACCAACCGCGACGGCACGTACACCGTCACGTTCCACGAGCGGAACCCGGGCGAGACGAAGAGCAAACCGGTCGAGGTCACCATCGACGGCAGCTTCGCGAACCGCCACGGTCGGCTCGAGTACGCCGCCGCGCGCGAGACGAAAGAGCTCTGGCCGTTGATCTTCGAGAAGGCCTACGCGGCGTGGAAGGGCGGCTTCCCGGCGATCGAAGGAGGCATGGCCGCCACCACGCTCGAGGCCCTCACCGGAGCGAAGGGCGACTTCTTCACCGTGAACTCCTCGTCTGATCCGAAGGCGACGTACCAGAAGCTGCAGAGCGCGCTCGCCGACAAGGGCTGCGTCATCGCGCTCAGCAAGACGTGGGACCCGTCGGAACAGGGCATCGTCGCCGACCACGCGTACACGGTGCTCGGAGTCGAAGTGCAGGGCGGCAAGCAGTTCGTGCAGCTGCGCAACCCGTGGGGTGAGCGCGAGCCCGGTCACGATGGCCGCGACGACGGCGTGTTCAAGCTTCCGATCGAGCAGTTCCTCACTTCGTTCGCGACGGTAGAATTCGCGAAGCCGTGATTCGCGTCGCCCAGGTCATTCCCGATACCGAGGCCGAAGGGCCGGGGAAGCGCTTCGCGCTGTGGGTGCAGGGCTGCACGATTCGCTGCCCCGGTTGCTGCAACCCCGAGATGTTCGCCGCCGACAAAGGCGGTCGCCTCGTCAGCCCCGAAGATCTCGCTGCGGAAATCCTGAAGGTGCCGGGCATCGAAGGAATCTCCGTGCTCGGTGGCGAGCCGTTCGAGCAGCCGGGTCCGCTTGCTGAGACCTGCCGCCTCGTGCGCGCCGCCGGCCGCAGCATCATGATCTACACGGGCTACACGCTCGACGAACTCAAGGCCCGCAACTCGCCCGACGTCGAAGCGCTGCTCGCCACCGCCGATCTCCTCGTCGACGGCCGATACGATCAGACCAAGCCCGAGAAGTCAGGCCGCCGGTGGATCGGCTCGTCGAACCAGGTTCTTCACTTTTTAAGCGACCGCTACGCCAAAGATGATCCACGCTTCGCGACCTCGAACACCGTGGAGTTCCGTTTCGTGAACGGGCAGCTCACCATCAACGGTTGGCCCAAAGCCGCCGACGCCTTCCGCCGCAAATGACCTTCATCATTTCTCGCGCTGAGACCAACGTTCTGACGCTCGCCCGAGTCGCGGTGGGCGTCGTGCCCGCCACCGACGCGATGCGCCTGCTCGTGTCGGGCGTCTCCGTGCCGCAGAAGCTCGGGCCCACCGCGCGAGAAGCCATCTCCGACACGCTCTCGCGCGGCACGGTGCTTTCGCTCGCCCGCCAGGGAGGGTGGATTCCCGCCGCTGATCAGCGTCTGTGGGAACGCTCGAAGGTGCCGAAGCTCGAGTTCACCGCGAACACCGTGCGCATCTTGAACTGGGTGCTCGCGACGCCCCTCACCGAGGCCGAGGTGCAGCCGCTCGCGCTCAAGGGCCAGCTCACGGTCGCTGAAGACGCGCTGGTCGCGCTGTTGATCGATCGCCTCCGCGGTACCGGAGTGGAAGGCGCCGTCGCCCGCCAGCCCGCGCTCCGCAAAGGCCCGCTCACCGTGCTCGCGCACGCGGGTCTACTCGGTCGTGAAGCGGTGCTCGAGAGCGTTCCCGCCATCGACGTCGAAACGCACGCCACGTGGATCGATGGCTTGCGCACGTTGTTCGCGCGCAACTGGCTGCACGTCGAGCGGGTTCGTCGCGACATCACCGAGCCGCAGGTGCTCACGCGAATCGGCCGCACTCAGGGCGACGTGCTGGACGCGTTCTTCGCCGTCATCCACAAAGCGGGCCGCGATGATCTCGCCACGTTCGTGATCGACGCCGCCACGCAGTGGGTGACCCGCGATCGCAAGCCCGAAGACTTCACGCGCTCGATGTCGGTCGACGCTCCGCTGCGTGAGCGCACCGAGGCTCGGCGTCGCTCGGCGGCGCTGGTGCGCGCGCTGCTGACCTTGCGCGAGTGGGATCAAGAACACCGCACGGTGCGCTTCATCGACGACGGCTACGACCTCGCGCAGCGCCTCGTCGCCGACTGGGAACGCCTCGGCGAGCGTGGCTTCCAGCGCGCGCAGGAACTGGTGCAGGAACTCGACGCGATTCCGACCCTGACCCCCGCGACGAACTGACGGAGCACCCCTGTCGAGTCAGGGGATGACGGGCGCAACCGACTGTGGTCGGCTCCAGCCATGTCCCGCGCCTACCGCATCAGCATCAAGGAAAGCCTCTCCCGCCACGTGCAGGTCGATGACGGTGTGTGCTCGCAGCTGGAATTGCTGCCGATTCTGTCCAAGGAGCGCATGCGCGAGCTGCTCGGCGCCGAGCTGTCCGAGAAGGGCTTCGTGCGCGAGGGAGACACCGCCAGCCGCAAGGAAGGCGACGGCATCACCACCACGGTCGATCTGATCACCGGCGAAGTGAACGTCACCGCCGAGGGTCACACCGACGTCAACCTCACCACCGAGCGCACCGCCGTCGTCGACAACACGCTGATGGGCGAGCGCGAGAAGAACCTGCGCGAGGCCGCCAAGCAGTCGCTCGAGCGCGAGGCGAAGGCCGAAGAAGAGGCGCTCCGCAAGAAGATCACCGAGAAGCTCGAAGACAAGCTGCGTGGCTTGAAGGACGAGCTCGACTCCGTGGTGAATCGCGTCACCGGGACTGCTCTCAAGCAGCGGGCCTCCGAGCTCGGGCAGGTGGAAGAGATTCACGAGGAGCCGAACGGCTCCATGACCATCAAGGTCCGCGTCTAAGCGTTAGTTAAAGAACCCCACATGTCGCTCACCATCCCTGAAGAAAAGCTCCCGGCGGAGCTGAGTGCCTTTACGGCCGTCGAAGCCGCGTACCCTGCAGAGATCGCCCGCGTCGTCGATTCGCTGCGCCGCGGTCTTCCAGTGCTCATCGAAGCGGAGAAGGAACTCACTCCGTATCTCTACAAGTGCGTCCGCGATCGGCTGAAGAAGGAAACCCCGCCGCGCCAGTTCCTCTACCTCGACGGCCGCCCCATCAACGACATGCCCCAGCCGCAGCCGGGCATGGGCCTCGTCGCGACCATTCTGTTCTACCTGCGCGAAGCGGTGCGCGGCGCGGTGCAGGACCGCATCCTCGTGCTCCCGCATCTCGATCTGCTCACCACCTCGGTCGGTGGTCTGACCAGCGAGGCGCGCGAGGTCATCCCGCTCCTCTACGAAAACCCTGAGCTCTGTTTCCTCGGCTTCAAGGACCCTTCGTTCCCGCTGCCGAAGGTGATCGAGAACCTCTTCCCGCGCAAAGAGTCGCTGCTCGGCGTTCCGCGTGAACGTCTGGGTCAGCTCGTCACGCAGCGCGAGAGCCGCAAGCTCGGCGCTGACCGCAACCTGAAGCCGTACCAGCTCTACAAGAGCGTCTCGGGCGTCAACGCGGTGCGCATGCGCCGGCTGCTCAGCACGCTCACCGGTGAGGACTACCCGAAGGACACCAAGCCCGCGTACGCGCAGCTGCGTCAGGCCACGCTGGTCGGTCAGCTCACGCTGCCAGACATCGATCTCACCAAGGACATCGGCGGCTACGCGAAGGTGAAGGATCGCCTGAACAAAGAGATTCTCGACGTGCTCGCGCTGAAAGATCAGAGCGACGACGAGAACGCGATGAAGCGCATCGAGGGCCTCATTCCGCGCGGCATGATTTTCTGGGGCCCTCCCGGCACCGGTAAGACGCTCTTCGCGAAGGCGATGGCCACCGCGCTCGGAGCAGCCGTCACCGTCGTCTCCGGCCCTGAGCTCAAATCGAAGTGGGTCGGCGAATCGGAAGAGAACCTGCGCCAGGTCTTCACGCGCGCGCGCGTCGCCGCTCCCGCCATCATCGTGTTCGACGAGTTGGACTCGTTCGCCACCGCGCGTGGCACGTACCAGGGCAGCGGCGTCGAGCACTCCATGGTGAACCAGCTGCTCACCGAGATGGACGGCTTCCGCAAGGACGAACTGGTCTTCGTGGTCGGCACCACCAACTTCGTCGAGTCGCTCGACCCCGCGCTGCTGCGCCCGGGCCGCTTCGAGTTCCATCTCCACATTCCGTACCCCAACAACGACGACCGTCGCGCGATCATCAAGATCTACGACGAGAAGCTGGGCCTCAACCTCTCGCCGCGCGCGCTCGACTACGCAGTGAAGCGCACCAGCGACATCGTCGAAGGTTCGAACACGCGTTATTCCGGCGACCACCTTCAGGCGCTGTGCCGGGCGATGGCGCGCATGCGGCTGCGTGAGAAGCGCACCGGCATGCTGGAGATCGAAGACGTCGAGAAGGCGCTCTCGAGCTGGGCCGATCGCAACAAGCTCTCGCCGAAGGAAGAGCTGGTCGTCGCCACGCACGAAGCGGGGCACGCGGTGGTGTCGCTGTTCTGCCCGACGTCTCCGCCGATCGATCGCATCTCGATCCTCGGTGACTTCGCGGCTGGCTACGTGCGCCACGCCGAGAGCGAGCACGCCACGGTGAAGACCTTCAAGCAGATGATGGACTCCATCTGCGTGCTGTACGGCGGCCGCGAAGCCGAGAACCTGTTCTTCGAAGACATCTCGTGGGGCTCGGGCGGCGACTTGAACAACGCCACCGACATCGCGCGCTCGCTGGTCGAAGACTACGGCCTCGGCGGGCCCGACGTCGGCGTGCGTCGCGTCGAGATCTCGCCCACCGACCCGCTGTCGGAATCGATGAAGGCGGCGATGGAGCGCGGCGTGAACGAGATCCTCGAGACGCAGCGCAAGCGCGCCGCGGAAATTCTTCGCGCCAACAAGGAACTCGTGAAGTCCTTGCGTGATCTGCTGGTCGAGAAGAAGGTCCTCGATGCGGAGACGCTGGCGACGGCGCTCCCGAAGACCGACAAGAAGGAAAGCGTCGCGGCGGAGAGAGGGTGAACGATGGGAACGATGATTCTTCGACTCGAGATCGACCAGGTCACCCGCAAGAAGAACGTGTGGGTGAAGCTCGACAGTGACTCCGACGCGCTCCCCATGGAGCACGAGGAGCAGCACAAGCGTCTCGTCGAGGCGTTGCTCGCCGGCGGAGCGGTGAAGCCCGAAGAGATCGGGACCATCACCATCGAGCGTGAAGGGCAGGGGCCCGCCAAGCCGAACGACGAGCAGAAGGCGCCACCCCAGGGACAGCTGCAGGGCAACAAGGGCTGACGTGCCGATCGTCACCACTTCGGTCTCGGCGCTGCGAAAGCTCGCGAGCTTTCCCATCGACGCGATGCTGCAGGAAGTCGGGCCGCTCGCGCTGGTGCAGAAGGCGTCCGCGCCTTCACCGGCCGCGCTCCACAAGCAGCTCTCGCGCACCATCGAGACCGAGGGTCGGCCGCAGGTCGCGCGTCACGCGCTCGGGCTGATGCTCGAGCTCGACGAAGGCATGGTGGTGCCCATCGGTCGCGAGAACCCCGAAGGCTCACTGGTGTTCGGCCGCGCTGATGACGTCGACGTGCGGCTGTTCGATGGCTCGGTGAGCTCTCGTCACGCGCAGCTGCGCTTCGACGCGTGGAAGCGGCAGGCGTGGCTCACCGATCTCGGCTCGACCAACGGCACGCTGGTGAACGGCATGCAGATCAAGCACGAGGTCGCGCTCGGCGAAGGCAACGTCGTCACGCTCGGTGACGAGACCGCGTTCCTGTTTCTGCGTACCGAGACGCTGTACGCGTTGGTCCGAACCCGCTGACGGTCGTCGTCGCGCGTTTCTCAATTTCGCTACGGTGCGGGCATGCGAACGATCTGCGCGGTGTGCGTGGTGTTGTTCTCGGCGTGCCCTTCCTCACCCAACCCTGATGGCGGAACCGTTGGCTCGGGTGGCGGTGCGACAGGCGGAGGCGTGACGGGCGGAGGTGCCACCGGTGGTGGCGCGACCGGCGGAGGTGCCACCGGTGGTGGTGCGACGGGTGGCGGCGGAGGCGGCATCGGCCCCATCGACGGCGGCGTTCCGCGCGCGGTGCTGGCGGCGAGAACGACCGTCATTCCTGCGTGCACGCTCTTCGTCGACGCGGGCAACACCGGCACTGCCGACGGCACGCGCGCCAACCCGTTCCCTACGATTCAGGCGGCCATCACCGCGGCGAGCAACGACGCCGTCATCTGCGTGGCGGCCGGCACGTACCGCGAGGCGCTCGCTCCGCAAGACAAGTACTTCACGCTCGCGGGCGGGTTTCAGAGCGGCTCGATGTTCCAGGTGCGCGACTCCGCGATGTACGCGACGAGGGCGCAGGGAGACGGCACCAACAAGTTCTTCTACGTCGACGATCCCGGGCCGACCGATGGGCAGCTCACCGCCATCGATGGCTTCGAGATCACCGGCTACGCGCGTGGCATCGAGCGCACCTTCTACCTGCGGCAGCGGTTCGATCTGACCAACAACTACATTCACGACAACGTGTGCACCGTGGCGCGCGATTTTGGCGGCGGCTTCATGCTCAAGAACATCGCGGGCACCATCAGCAACAACGTCATCGCGCGCAACATCTGTGGCTTCGGCGGCGGCGGCGCGTTCGACGAAGACGCCAACGGCAACAACGACGTCAGCATTCGCGGCAATCGCGTCGAGGCGAACTTCGGCAGCGAATTCGACGACTCGCACGGTGGCGGCCTGTATCTGCAGGGCGCGAACTTCCTCGTCGTCGGCAACCTGTTCATCGCCAATCGCACCGAGAAGTGGGGCGCCGGGCTCTACGCCGGCGCTCGGCCGCCGGCAGGGCTGCTCACCTTCGCTCGCCTCGGGTGGAACGTGTACCGCGACAACCGCGCCGGAGCGACGGGCGGCGGTTTCTTCTGCGACGACTCCGCGCGGTGCGAGAGCGAGCACGAGATCTACGAGCGCAACTGCGGCGGCAACATCTTCCTCGACTCCGGAAATGGCGACACCGACCCGACCATCGCGTCGTTCGATCACCTCACCAACGTGCAGGCGCTCGACGTCGACTGCACCAGCCCGGGCCCGGGCGTGGTGGTGAACAAGGACAACCTCGCGCCCGACGCGTACTCGTTCACACACGCCATCTTCGAGGGGAACCGGGCCAACACCGACTTCGCGACCGCGTGCATGCAGGGTTGCACTGCCGCTTCGGTGAACGTCTCGTGGTCGACGGTGCAGACGCAGTTCACGACGCAGGAGATCGCCGTGACTCGTGCGGCCAACAATCGCGCGCCCGTCGACCCGCTCTTCGTCGACTCGGCGGGCCACGACTTCCACCTGCGCTCGACGTTCGGTCACTGGACGCCGACGGGCATGGTCAGCGACGCGATGTCGAGCCCGCTGCTCGGCGCGGGAGATCCAGCGCGCGCTGCTCCGCAGAACCCGACGCGCGCTGGGACGGTGAGCGAGCTCGGGGCCTACGGAGACAGCCCCGAAGCGTCGTTCACGCAGTGATGATCAGCGTGTGAATTTTCCGCCCGCTTGAGCGACGGCGCGGCCGTTCGCGCTCAGGTGCCGCAGAATCTGGAACACCGTTTCGGGCTCGGAGGCGATCGCTTCGGCGATCATCTCCACCGTGCGCGGCGTGGCGTCGAGCGCGCTCATCACCTTCTTCTGCACCGCGAGCACCGACTCGGCGGCCTTCTTGCCGGCTTCCACTCCGGGCTGGTGGTACGCGTTGATGTTGATGAGCGTCGCGTAGAAGCCGACCGTGCGCTCGAACAACGCGATCAACGCGCCGAGCGTGCGTGCGCTGACGTCGGGCACGGTGAGGGTGATCGACTCGCGGCCTTTCTCCGCCAACGCCGCGCGCGTACCGAGCAAGAACCCCAGCAGGTAGTCGCCCGAGTGCACGCCGGGCTCGACCTCGAGCGGAATGCCGGGACGATCTTTGAGCACCTCGACGAAGAGCACGAAGTGGTTCGCCACGCCGTCTCGCAATTGCTGCACGTAGGCGTGCTGATCCGTCGAGCCCTTGTTGCCGTAGACCGCCAGGCCCTGCTCGACCGTCTTGCCGTCGAGGTCCTTCTCCTTGCCGAGCGACTCCATGACGAGCTGCTGCAGGTAGCGCGACAGCAGGAGCAGCCGGTCCTTGTACGGCAGCACCACCATGTCCTTCGAGCCCTTGCCCGACGACGCGTGGTGCCACGCCAGCGCGAGCAGCGCGGCCGGGTTCTTCTGCACGTCGCGCACGCGCGTCGCCGCATCCATCGCGCGCGCGCCAGCGAGCATGCCGTCGACGTCGAGCCCCTGCAGCGCGGCGGGCAACAGACCCACGGCCGAAAGTTCAGACGTGCGGCCACCGACCCAGTCCCACATCGGGAAGCGCGCGAGCCAGGTCTGCGCGGTCTTGTCGAGTTCACTGCCTTCGCCGGTCACAGCGACGGCGTGGCGCGCGAAGTCGAGGCCCGCGCGCTCGAACGCGGCCTTCGCCTCGAGCATGCCGTTCCGCGTCTCCTTCGTGCCGCCCGACTTCGAGATGACGACCACCAGCGTCTCTTTGAGGAAGCCGCTCAAGTTCGAGAGCACGCGGTCGATGCCGTCGGGGTCGGTGTTGTCGAAGAAGTGCATCGACAACTTGTCGGTGGTCGAGCCGAGCGCGTCGGTCGCCAGCTGCGGCCCGAGCGCCGAGCCGCCGATGCCGACGATGAGCGCGCGGGTGAACTTCGCGCCATTGGGGCTCGTCACGCGGCCGTGGTGCACGTCGTTCGCGAACGCCTTCACGCGCGAGAGCGTGTCGGTGATGGCCGCCGCGTCTTCAGCGGGCGCGAGCTCCGGAGCGCGCAGCCAGTAATGCCCCACGCGACGTTTCTCGTCGGGGTTGGCGATGGCTCCCTTCTCGAGCGCGTCCATCGCGTCGAACGCCTTGCCGAAACGCGCCGCTTCCGAGGCGGGCCACCCCGCGGGCGTCTTCAACTTCGACACGTCGAGGGTGAGACCGTCGACGACGCACAGCAGCTCTTGATACCGCTTCCAATTCGCGGACATGCGGCGCTTTTAGTCGGGTATACGCGCCGACATGCACGCTCAAGTGGTGGTGTCGTGAAGGTCCTCGTCATCGGCGCCACGGGGCGCACCGGCGCCATCGCGGTGCGCAAGCTGCTCGAGAAGGGCCACACCGTCACGGCGTTCGCGCGCACCCCGACCGACGTGAAGGCGCAGCACGAGCGGCTGCGCGTGGTGAAGGGTGACGCGCGCGACGAAGCGAGCGTCGACTCGGCGGTGCAGGGCCAGGACGCGGTGCTCAACGCCTTCGGCCCGCGCAGTCTCAAGAAGGACGATCTGCAGGAAGTGCAGATGCGTCACCTCGTGGCCGCGATGAAGAAGCACGGCGTGAAGCGCATCGTGAACCTGTCCGCGCTCGGAGCAGGCGACAGCGCGCACACGTCTCCCTTCTTCTTCAAGATCATCCGGAACACGATCTTGCGGAACGTCTACGGCGACAAGAACCGCGCCGAGCCGCAGCTGCTCACCAGCGATCTGGAGTTCATCAACGTGCGGCCCGGCGAATTGCTCGACACGCCCGCGCGCGGCGGCGTGAAGGTGTCGAAGCTCGGCACCGACCTGGTGATGAAGCTGACCCGCGAAGATCTCGCCGATTTCATGATCGCCCAGCTCGACTCGAACGAGCACCTGCGCAGCTCGCCGATGGTCGGCTACTGAAGCTGGTTCAGGTTCACGGCGCTGCGATGGGTGTCGAGCCGAAGCTCCACGCGCCGAGGCCCGTGCTGTTCACGCCGCTCACGTAATAGATGTACTGCGTGCCGCTGGTGAGGCCGCTGTCGTCGAAGCTGGTGGTCGTGACGTCCATCACCGCGGCGGCGATGCCGTTGGTCGGCCGCCGGAACACGCGGTAGCTCGTCGCGTCGGGTGAGGCGTTCCACGAGACGCGCAGCGAGCCCGGACCGTTGGCCGTCACGGTCGCGCCGGTGATCGCATCAGGGTAGGCCGCGCTCGGAGTCGAGCCGCCCAGCGGCACCGAGAACAGACCGGTGCCGGTGGCGTTGCTGGCCGCGACGCGAACCACCGGACTGGTGCCGTTCGCGGCGTTGACCCGGCAATGCGTCTCGTACTGGCTGCTGAAACTGCACGCGCTGATCCACGTCGTGCCGTTGTTCCACTGCACCGAGTAGCCCGTCGCTCCGGGCACCGCGTCCCACGAGAGGTTGATGAATTGATCAGCCGGCGCGCTGACGACGTTGAGCGGCATGGGCGGGAAGTTCGGGTTCGCCACGGTGAAGCGCAGCGGGCTCCAGCCGGTGACGCCCTGCGGAGTGACGGCCACCACGCCCCAGTTGACGGTCTCTCCATTTTCGACCGAGAGATCGCGCATCGACAGCACGCTCGACGGCGCGTTGAGAATCAGGCGCCACGGCTGGCGATCGACGCGGTGGTACACGCGGTACGAGGTCGCTCCGTTCACCGCCGTCCAGTCGAGGTCGGCGCCCTGGAGCCCCGGCGTCAGCGTGAGGTTCGGCGCCGCCGGTACGGCCGAGGTCGGAGTCACCACGACCGGTCGCGCGGTGATCGACGAGCCGCTCGGCACCACGCGGATGTAGCGCGGCGAACCGGTGAAGAGGAACGAGCGGATGGTGTCCATCGCGTCGGTCGAGAGCGCGAGCTGCAGCGCGGAACCGCCCGCGAGATCGGTCGACACCTGCACGCCGACGTTGGGCACGCCGATGACCGGGTCCCACTCCACGGTCACGCCTCCATTCACCGGCGTCACGACGACGCTCGAAGGCACGGGCGGATTTGCGAACGACGGCGCGGTGAAGTTGGCGTACGACCAGCCGCTCGCGCCGTTCGCGTTGACCGCCTGCAGCGCGTAGCGAACCTCGACTCCGTTGAGCTGCGGCTCGAGGAAGTAGGCGTCGTTCGCTGGCGGTAGCACCTGCCAGTCGCGCGCACGGAATCGCCGCGCGAATCGATACTGCGTGTTGGCCAGCGTGGTGGCGCTCACCTGCATCAGTCCGTTGCCGCCGTAGCTGCCGATGCCCGGGAGCACAGGCGAGGCGAGGCTCGACTGCACCGGGCCGATCTCGTCGGTCGAGGCGGTCTCGCCTTCGGGCGTGGTGACGCTCATCGACACCCAGTAGTTGGTGCCCACCATGCCCGAGAGGTTGCAGCGCGTATCGAAGGGGTCGTTGGTGGTGCAGCTGGTGACCTGCGCCG
The DNA here is from genome assembly GCA_047600485.1 of Archangium sp. Classification (GTDB taxonomy): domain Bacteria; phylum Myxococcota; class Myxococcia; order Myxococcales; family Myxococcaceae; genus Archangium_A. The sequence continues at coordinate 5,050,117 of JASGKS010000001.1, read as the reverse complement.
CGATCGACCCGCCGCGCCGGAAGCCGCTGCGCACCGTGTAGTTGGTCGCGCCCGGCACCGGGTCCCACGAAACGAGAAAGCCCTCGGCGGTCGGCGTGACGTTGAAGCCCGTGACGCGCGCCGCGCGGCTGGAGTTGGGCCGAACCGGGAGCCCGATCAGCGTGCCGTACGCGCTCGACGTGCCCGCGCCCGCGTTCAACGCCTGCACCTGGTAGACGTAGGTCGTGTCGTTGGTGACGGTGGTGTCGTTGAAGCTGAGCGTGAGCGTTGGCGGCAGCACTTCGACCCAATCGCTGATGAAGGGCGTCCGGCGGTACACGCGGTAGGTGGTCGCGCCGGTCACGCTCGCCCACTGCAGGGTCACCACGCTGTTACCGGCGGTGGCGTACACCGAGGGCGTCGCCAACCCATTCGACGTGGCGGTCGCCGAGAGCGCGGGGCTCCACGCGCTGAAGTCGATGCCGTTGCCGTTGCCCGAGCGCACGGCGAACCACGTGAGCGTGGCGTTGGTCGCGCTCTGCACGCAGTGCGAGTCGGTGGTGGTGCAAATCGGAGTGAAGGGCCCGTTCTGATTGTTCGACGTGCCGACCTGGTACGACGCGGCCTCGGGCACCGGCGTCCAGCTCACGTTGACGGCGCTGTCGGTCGGCGTGACGGCGACTCCGGTCGGCACCGAGGTGATCATCGCCGGCGTGGTGACCTGCACTTCGTTCGAGAGCTCGCCCAGCGTGCTGCCGTTGTCGGCGCGCATCACGTAGAAATAAGTCGTCTGCGGAGCGACGGTGTTGTCGTTCGTGCTCTGCCCGAGCACGGTGTACGGCCCGCCGCGCGTGGTCGAACGCAGCAGCGTCATGGTGGCCGCGCCGGGGTTGTTGGCGCTCAGCTGCACCGTGCCCAGAGTCGAACGCTCGAGACCGTGAGCTGCACCGGACGCCACGCGTAGGACGGCGCGACGATCGGCGTGGCGGTGCCGGTCGAGAGATCGCCCGGGATGCCATCGACCACGGCCTGCACGAAGTAGCGGTAGTCGTTGCCGTTGGTGAGGCTGACGTGATCGAACCGCGTGCCGTTGGTGACCCACGCGAGCTGCAGCGGCGGCTGCGTCTCGCTGAGGGTGCCCCACACGATGTAGCCGCTGGCGTTCGGCACCGGCGACCAGGTGAGCTTCACCCAGTTCACTCCCGGAGCGGCGACGAGGTTCGCCGGAGCGGGCGCGACCGTCGCGTCGAGTCGCGTGCCGACGACTTCGGAGAGCGCGCTCACGTTGTTCAGCGCCTCGGCCTGCACTGCGTAGAAGACGTGCGGGTTGCCGGCGGGCACGGTGGTGTCGATCAGCGTGTTGCGCGGCCACGAAGAACGCAGCACCGTGAAGGGTCCTCCGGGCTGCAGCGCGCGGTAGATCGTCCAACCGTCGACGGTGCCGTTGTTGCTCCAGTTCAAGAGCGCGGTGGTGGAGCCAGCCGCGACGACGCGCAGCCCGCTTGGCGTGGTGGGCAGTGAGCCGCTCGGAATGAGCTGCACCTCGGCGGACGGCGGCGTGAGGCCGAACGGCGTGAGCGCCACCACGCGCAACGCGGCAGGTGCGCCGTTCGACGAGGCGAATGTGTAGTGCAAGCCCGTCGAGGGAACGGTGGTGGTGATGCCAGAGGGCAGCGCCGTGCGCTCGACGCGATAGGCGGTGGCACCCGGGACCGCGTCCCACAACACGGTGTACCCGGCGTTTCCATTGATGAAGCGCACGTTGACCGGCGCCGGGCTCGAGGTCGTGAACCCGAATGACCGCGCGGCCGGCAGCGGATGCCCGGCGGTGTCGCGCAGACCCGTTCCGAGCGTCACGTCGTAACGCGACTCGGGGACCAGCGGAGCGAGCGGCGTGATGGTCACCTGCGGCCCTGCCGACGAGACGGTGAACATCACCGGGCCCGAGGGGCCCGTGAGCGTGATGTTCGACGAGACGACCGTCGTGCCGTCGAGGTCCTTGTCGAAGCGCGCCATCACCGTGCTGGTCGGGAACACGCCGCGCTGCTCTGCCTCGGGGCGCGTCGACAGGAGCGTCGGCGGATCATTCGACGACGCCACGCGCGGGATGCCGGTGGCCTGCGGACTCTCGGCGCTCTCTCCGGCGGAATTGACCGCGGTCACCACGCAGTACACCGGCGTGCCGTTGGTCAGGCCCTGAAGGAGGAAGGGACTCCCGGCGACGTCGATGCGCGTGCCGTTCCCGCGATTCACGCCCGAGGTGGTCGACCAATACACGCGGTACGAGGTCGCGAGCGGCGAGGTGTTCCACGAGATGATCAGCGCGGAGTTGAGCGCTGACGCGACGACGTTCGTCGGTGCCGACGGAATCGCGAGCGCACCGCCGCCGCCAGTTCCTCCGCCCATCGCGCCGCCAGTTCCTCCGCCCATGGCGCCGCCGGTGCCGCCGCCCATCGCGCCGCCGGTTCCGCCACCCATCGCGCCGCCGGTTCCGCCACCCATCGCGCCGCCGGTGCCGCCGCCCGTTCCTCCACCGGTGCCGCCGCCCGTTCCTCCGCCGGTGCCGCCGCCCGTTCCGCCACCGGTGCCGCCACCCGTTCCTCCGCCGGTGCCGCCGCCCGTTCCTCCGCCGGTACCGCCACCCGTTCCGGGCGCGAAGAGCACGAGGTCGGGCAGGGTGACGTCGTCGTTGCCGACGACGATGTTCGCGAACCGTCCCGGAACGAACCCGAGGTGAGTGGCGGTCAACGTGTAGACGCCGCGCGCGACGTTGCTGAACGAGAAGCCGCCGTTCGCGTTGCTGCTCGCGTCGGCGCGCGTGAAGCCCTCGAGCGCGATGCTTGCGCCTTCGAGCGCGGTGCCGTCGGCGAGCACCACGCGGCCTTGAACGAGATGTCCAGTCGTGCCGCCGCCTCCGCCCGTGCCTCCGTTGCCGATGAGGCCGAGGACGAGATCAGGCACCTGCGTGACGCCGCCAGCCGCGAGGATGTTGCTCAGCCGCGCGTTGTTCGAGCCCGCGCGCGCCGCGGTGAGCGAGTACACGCCGATCGGCACTGCATCGAAGGTGAACCGTCCGTCGCCATCGGCCGTGCCGTCGAAGTGATCCGAATCGGAATCGAGCGAGAGCGTCGCGCCACTCCCGGGATTTCCTTCGGCGGTCAGCACTCGCCCGATGAGCGTCGCGGGCGGTGGCGTCGTCGTCTCGGGAACGAGGCTGATGGTGCGCAGCGTGAGCTCGGTGCCGCTCTGCAGTGTCACCTCATCGAAGCCGCGCGGCGCGTAACCCGCTCGGAAGAACGCGATGCTCAACGTGCCTTCTGGCAGCTGATCGAGAATGAACGAGCCATCGTTGGAAGTGGTCGTGGTGTACGGACCGATGGGCACGAAGACGAGCGTGCCGGCATGGCCGTTGGCGCTCGAGACGTCGCCGCGCAGCACCTGGCCGCGCACCACCGCGTTCTCCGAGAGCACCACGTCGCCGAGCGAGACCTGCTTGCTCGGCCCGGCCTTCAGCGCCTGCAGGGAGATCAGCTTTTGGCGATCGGCCACGCCGTTGTCGTCGAGGTCCGCGCGGAAGAGCACCTGGCCCACGTCGGTGGTGATGCCCTCGATGCGGAAGTTGCCGCCGCTGTCGCTCAAGCCGACGAGGCTGGTGCCGAGCACCTCGATGCGCGCGCCTTCGAACGGCACCACGCCGGGGCGACCGGGTAGCGCGGTGACCACGCGACCGGAAATCGAGCCCGGCACCGGCGGACCGGGCGGCGGAGGCAGCGTGGTGTTGCGGCAGGCCGAGAGCGCGAGAAAGGCCACCACGGCTCCAGCGAGCGCGTGCGACCGCGACGTTCCACTCATCTTGCAACCCCCGTTGTGACGCTCGGCCGACCGGAACCACAGACGTAGCACGGACTGAACTGTGCTTCTCTGCGCGCCGTGGCTGAGACCAACCCACGCACCTCGTCGTCGGAGTTCGCCAACCCGGCCGAGGGGTTCGACTCACCGTTGTGGATGGTGTCGCAGGCCCCGCACCTGAACGCGCTGGTGGTGGCTCTGCAGCGCCACCGCACCGACGGCGGCAAGCTCTCGTTCTCGCGCACCGAGGTGGCGAAGGCGCGCGCCGAGTTCAGCGACATGATCCGCCGCGGCGAGCGAGACCTGCATCTCCTCGCGAGTCTGCTGGCCGAGAAGTTCCTCGGCTCCGTACAGCGCCGCAGCGTGGTGATCGGAGAGATCGAGCGCACGCGCGAGCGCTTCACGCTGACCGTCGACGTGACGGAAGACGAGGTCATCGGGACGACCGACATCGACCTCGGCAATCGGGTTCTCGCGCGCATGGCCTTCGCTGATCAGCGCGGCTGGCTGCGCGCGAGCCTGATCAGCAACGTGGTCGAGTACGAAGCCGACGCGCCGAACCCGCACTCCGTCTACCGCCTGCTCACGCGCATCAAGGCGGAAGAGGAGATCTGGAACAAGGTGGCCGACGAGATCTTCGAGCTCGATCGCCTCGTGCTGCGCGACAAGCAGCTGCGTCACCTCGGCAAGTACGTGAAGGACGTGTTCGGCGTGAAGATCGTGGTCGGCGCGGCGGCCGACGCCGAGAAGCTGCAGGCCACGTTGCAGTCGCTGCGCTTCGCCGACGAGCAGCTCACCACCCGGAAGATCGCGCTCGACGAAGAGCACCGCGCGCTGCAGTTCCTCGAGGTGAAGAACTACCTCGAACACGAATCGCGCAAGCGATCCGGCTGGTCGGCGATGAAGAGCGTGGTGGCGTGGGGCGGGCGCACGTTCGAGGTGCAGGTGCAGCCGCTGTCGAACTTCCTGCACGAACGCGAGCGGCTGACGCGCGAGAGCCACGCCTCGTTCAAGAGCACCCGCGAGCGCGTTCGCGACGAGATCGCCGCCCGCATGCCGCTGTTCGGTTTCTACCGATCTCTCTTGCGTTGGCTGTTCGTCGATCCCCTCCGAAGCGCCGCCGATTCACGAGGGCGTCGAGGTCGTCCTGACCGAATGATTTGGCTGGGGCGCGCGATGATCGCGGTTACACTCCGCGGCCCGCATGGAAGTCCTGGTCTTTCCCAGTGAGGAAGCGCTTCAGGTCGCGATGCGTTCGGGCCTCGTGCCCGCCGACGTGCAGCGCGACGAGGCGCAGGTTGGCCGTACCACCGACGGTCAGGTCGAGATCTCGGCCACCACCACCGGCAAGGTGAAGAAGGCCCTGCAGGCGAGCGGTGTCGTCAGCCGCGAAGCCTCGGTCGAGCTCGAGAGCGTGTCGTGTTGGGCCGAAGCCCTGCACCCCGCGCGCGTCGGCGAGCCCGAGGGCGCGCTGCCCGCCGTGCTCTTCACCGTGACGGGAGAAAAGTCGCTCCTCGACCTCGCCGGGGAGCTGTTGCGGCTCGGCTGTGATCGCCAGGAGCTGGCGATGGTCGGCGGTCGTTCTCCCAAAGCCCACTCGCTCTTGAAGGTCGTCGACCCGCCGTGGTTCGTGTTGTCGCGCGCGCTCGATCACCTCGACGGCATGCGCGCCTTCGTCCCCGCGACGAACGGCCAGGACAAGCTGTGGGTCGAGGTTGGTTACGCGCACCCGCTCGACACCTCGATCGAGGTGCCCGAAGGCGGGCTGGTGCTGATGACCGATGCGGGCGCGTGGTGGCGGCTGCCCGAACCCGAGTGGATCGACGTCGATCAACTCGTGGTGCCGGTGGGGCTGCCCGAGAACACGTCGTCGAAGTCGACTCCCGACGTTCCTCGCGTGCACGTGACGTTGACGCTGGCGCGCGCTGCGCGGCCCGAGGTCGCGACGCTCTTCGTGCTGCCCGAGGGAAAGAAGTCGGTCGAGGCGCTGGTGCGTTCGACGCCCGAGGCGCAGCTCGAGAACATCTTGTTCGTGGTGAGCGGCGACCTGGTGGTCTTGCGCGCGCGGCCGGGTCGTGAAGCGAACACCGGAGCGCTGCCCGGTGAGCCGTTCGCGCGCGTGCTCGATCTCCCGAACTTGTTCGCGCCTGCCGCGTACACCGTCGAGCCGCCGCTGCGGCGCGATCGCCTGCGCACGTGGCTCGCGCCCGACCCCGATCTCATCACCTGGCTCGCGCCGACCGAGAAGGGCTTTGCCCGCAAGTCGATCGCCGAGACCAGCTTCCGCCCGCTGACGGAGTGGGTCGAATACGTCATCGACGGCTCGTCGGACACGCTCGAGACCTGGGCGCGCTCGGCGACGTTCGAGTTCGAGCCCTTCGTGGCTGCCGAAGACGTCGCGCCGTCGGCTCGCGAAGATCGCGAAGAAGACGAGCCGAAGGAGACGCGCTCGCGCGGTCGCACGAAGACCCGTTCCACGCCTGAGCCGCGCGCTTCGGCGCCTCGCGAAACGCAGCAGTCCGAGAAGCAACAGGCTGCTCCGGTCGTCACCATCGAGCTGCCCAGCAGCCTGTCTGAGTTGGAGACCTTCGTCGCTCGCCAGGAAGCGGAGTTCCTCGAACTCGACGCCCCCGCCGATTCGCCTGCACGTCGCACCGCGTGGGGAACCCTTGCCGAGATCTACGCGCGTATTCCCGAGCGCGTTCCCGACGCGGGCATGGCGTGGGCGCACGCGTTCTGGGAGTCGGACGGCGACGAGGCGAAGACCATCGCGCGTCGCTGGGCGGCGACCTCGGGTGTGCGTCTCGAAAGCGTGCTCACCCAGACCTCGCCCAACGTGGCGCAGACCCGCGGTGCGGTCGCCCACCTCACCGCCGCCGCGCTCGACGGGAATCAGGCCGTCGCCTCGCGCGTCACCGACTGGGTCGCGTTCCTCGATCGCTTCTCGGAAGACCTCGACGTTCGCTCGTACTGGCTCGGCCGGTGGGCGACCGCGCGCCTGGCAGGCGGAGACCCGCTCGGCCTCGCGCGCGCTCGCGATCGCGTGCTGACGCGCGTGCAGGCGGGCCTCTCACTCGATCGCGACGTGCCGCGGTTGTTGCGCGTGACGCAGCAGGCGAACGCCGGTGGCGCCGGGACGGGCCGCGCGATGCGCGTGAGCCAGCAGCTCGAGGCGTTGCTCAAGGCCTTCGAAGAGACGCCGCGCAAGCGTTCCGCCGTCGAGGCACCGCCGCAGTTCACGCACGCCTACGTGAGCCTCGAGTTCGCGTGGGGCTTCGCGCGACTGGCTGATGCTGATCGCGCGCGCAAGCTGCGCGACAAGGCGCTGCAGCCGTTGGATCGCAAAGATCCCGTGCACCACTATCTGACGCGCGCGTACCTCGCGCGCATCGATCAAGCGCTGGAAGGCATCGCGCCGACCACGCCGCTCGCTCCCGAGATCAACGCCATGTTGACCGGCCTCGAGTCGCTCGATCGCTACAAGGTCGATCGCCTGCGCCAGTTCTCGCAGGTGCTCGAGCCGCAGGAGCGCCTGGAAGCCATCAGCGCGTTCTGGCGCAACGCCCGCGATGCACGCGGCGAAGAGCTCGGCGCGCTGCGCTCGATTCGCGACCCCGCCGAGCTGCTGAAGCAGATTCAGTCGCGCATGGGCGGCATCACCGACGAACAGCTCCCGGTCGAAGAGCGCGTGCGGTTGATCGACGGCCTGCTCGACTTCCTCACGCAGTTGCCCGAGTCGTCGGCGCTGCCGCTGCTGCAGAAGTTCCTGGCGGCGGGCGAGAAGCTCGGTGGCCGTCACCGCACGGTGGTGCTCGAAGACGCGCTGAAGATCGCCGGTCACTTCGGCCGCACCGCGCTCGTGAAGCAGCTCGTGCTGCAGCTGGGCAACGCGATTCGCGAGATCGGCAGCGAGGGCGTTGGAGAGCTCGGCGGTCTGTTGGTGAGCGGCGTGCGCTCGCTGCGTCGCGTCGGTCTGCGCGAAGAGGCCGGTGAGCTGCTCTCGCGCGCGTCGTCGGTGTTGAAGGGCGAAGACGTCGCCACGCTGCAGGCGCGGCTCGGCCTCGCGTCGGGCTTCATGTACCTGGGCGCGTTCCAGCAGGCGCAGCCCATCGTCGACGAGGCGACCGCGCGGCTGTCGCGTGAGTCGGGCCTCGTCATCGCCGAGCGCATGAAGTTGTCGCGCGCGGCCGCGCAGGCGCTGTCGCACGCTTCGACCGAGCTCGCGCTGCCGGGTCTCTTGCGCCTGAGTCAGCAGCTGCCGTGGATCACCGACAGCTTCAACACCAACGGCGGCGTGGGCACCGACGGCAAGCAGCGGTACCACTTCTGCTTGTCGATGGTCGACTTCGCCGACTCGCTGGTGCTCGGCCACGTCGGCGACGACCTGACCTTGAACGAAACGACGCGTCGCTTCCTCGATGAGGACGAATACCTGGTGCGCCGCCGTGTGCACCGCGACGTGAGCTGAGCCGAGGAACACAGAGGGGAACATGACCACCGCAGCCGCAACCGCAGCACCGAAAGATCCACTCGCAGCCGTCGCGGAGATCCCGCTCGACAAGCTGCAGGCCGAGGCCCAGGCGCTCCGTGAGCGCTTGAATCGCTTCCGTCTCGCGCTGGGCCGTCACTTCGTCGACAAGCAGCCGCTGATCGACCTGATGCTCGTCGCCGCCGTCGCGCAGGAGCCGCTGTTGCTCGTCGGCCCTCCCGGCACCGCGAAGTCGGACCTGGTGATCAAGTTCAAGGACGCGCTCGGCATCGAGGGCTCCGACTACTTCGAGTACCTGCTCACGCGCTTCACCGAGCCGTCGGAAGTGTTGGGCCCCATCGACATCAACGAGCTGCGCAGCGGCCGCTACATCCGCCGTGAGCGCGGCAAGCTGCCGACCGCGCGCCTCGTGTTCCTCGACGAAATCTTCAAGGCGAGCTCGGCGATCTTGAACGCGCTGCTCACCGTCATCAACGAGCGCAAGTTCTACCAGGACGGTGTTCCCGTCCCCGTGCGCTTGAAGATTCTGTTCGCCGCGACGAACGAAATTCCGGAGCACTCCGAGCTCGGCGCGTTGAAGGACCGCTTCGTGCTCAAGGCCGCCTGCCGCTCGGTGCAGGAAACGCACTTCATCGAGCTGCTCGATGCCGGTCTCGAGTCGCAGACCCACAAGGACCTGAATCAGAAGCCGTGGGTCGAAGGGCACGCGGGCCTGGAAGATCTGCTCAAGGCGCACCGCTACCTGACGCTGCTCATGTCGCGCAAAGAACCGAAGGACCGCGAGCTCTTCTTCCGCGACGAGGTGATGCGCGAGTTCCGCCGCGTGGTGCGCACCCTCACGCGTGAGGACGAGGTGTTCGTGTCCGACCGCAAGCTGATCAAGCTGTACCGCCTGCTGCGTACGCGCGCGTGGATCGTTCACGGCGGCGCGGTGGAGCGTGAAGACCTGCAGCTGCTCGCGTACCTCGGTGAGACGCGCGAGGAAATCGACCTGCTCGAAGAGAAGGTTCCGCGGCTGCTCGGCATCACCTGAAAAACGAAAGGCCCACCTCACCGAAGTGAAGTGGGCCTCTCTCCCTGCGCTTCGCCCCGAGCTCAGCGCGGGTTGACGCGAATCGCTCCGGCGCCGGTGGTCTGCACCAGCAGGTACACCGCGCCACCCGCATCGGTCGCGACGAACACGTTGGCGAAGCTGCCCGGCGCGAGCACCGGCAAGTCGAACGCGATGTCGATGGTGCCGTTCGCCTCGGCGTCGAAGCCGACCGTGTACGAGTTCGACGCCAGGTCGAGCTTCGCCTTGGTCTCACCGAAGCCGATGTTCGGAACCAGCAGCGTGTTGCCCGACGGCCGCACCGAGAACACGTCACCGCGCGTCACCGTGGTCGCCGCGTGCGTGATGCGCAGGCGGATGTTGGTGTTGGTGTCGAGGCCCGCCGCGTCGTCTTCGATGAGCCCGATGGTCAGCGGGCGCGTGGTGTTCGACAGGTCGCCGTACGCATACGCGGTGTACGCGCGGCCCGGCAGCAAGCGCGCGTTGGGAGCCGTCACCACCGCCGCCGACGGAGCCGCACCGACCGTGGTGAGCGCGAAGGTGTACGTGCCCGCCTTCACGTCGAGCGCGTCGGTCGTTCCGGCGTAGGCCAGGTTGCTGACCACCTTCGCGCCGTTCGCGTACACGTCGACCGCCGGAGCATTGCGCGAGAGGTGCACCACGCGAACGCGCGCGGTCGCCGGGTCGAGACGAGCGGTCGTGCCATCACCGAGCAGCGCGAGCGCGAAGACCTCACCCGCGGCGTCCTGCGTGACGAACAGGTTGGCGACGGTGCCGGCGGGCAGGGCGGGCACTTCGAAGTACAGCTCCGGGTTGCCGTCTTCGTTCACGTCGACGCCCAGCGTGTGCGGCGCGGCCGAGAGCTCGAGGGCCTGCGAGACGTCGGTGAAGTTCACGTTGTCGAGCACGCGGGTGAGGGTGCCGTCCATGTCGAGGGCGAAGATGTCGACCGCTCCGACCGACGGCGCGGCGTGAATGGCGCGCACCGCGATGTTGTTACCGCTCGGCGCCGCCGCGTCTTCGATGACCAGGCCGCGAATGCGCGCCACGCGATCGAGCGCGACGGCCGTGTACTTCTTGCCACCACGCAGCGCGAGCTGCGGAACACTGAGCGCCGGCATCGACAGCGTGCTCGCGGTGACGTCGAGGCGATGATTGCCCGCGCTGACCGACGCGTACGCCGTGGCCTTCGTGAAGGTCACCTTGCTGAACGCCGAGGGGATGGCGTTGTCGACGTAGGCGTCGACTCCCGGCGCGTCGGGCGAGAGGTGCAGCACGCGCAGCTGTGACTGCAGCGGCACCAGCTTCGCCGTCGCGTTGCCGACCAGCTGCGCGAGGAGGAACGGGTTGCCCTGCGCGTCGAGCACCGCGAACACGTTCACGTAGATGCCGCGCGGCAGCGCCGGCACGTCGAACGAGAGATCGGGCGTCTGATCGTTGTCGACGTCGAGACCCACGGTGATGGGCTCGCTCGCGAGATCGACCGGCAACGCGGGCGTGCCGTAGCGCAGGTTGGGCGCGATGGAGATCGGCGCTCCGGTCGCGGGAATCTGGAACACGTTCACCGTGCCCACGCCGTCAGCGGCGTGAATCACGCGCACGCGTACGTTGTTCGACGACAGCCCGCGCGTGTCGTTCTCGAGCGCGTTGAGCTGCAGGTTGTTCAGCTTGCCGAACGCGAACGCCGTGTAGTCGCGGTCAGCCTCGAGCAGCACGTCATTCAACGACGCGGTCGCCACGCGCAACGACGTGCGGCCCGCGGGCACTTCCTTCACCACCGAGCTGTTGGAGAACGTCAGGCCACTCACGCCGACCGCTGCGCCGACGAACACGTCGACCGCCGGGGCATCAGGGCTCAGATGGACCGCGCGAATTCGAGCGGTCGGCGTAACCATCGGAATTCCGCCATCTTCTGGCGTGGGAGTGGGACCGCACGAATACACGAAGAGCGACGTCAGGCAGAGCAGACGGAGGGAACGCATGAGGAGCAACCTTTCGGGGAAAGACCGGCAATCCAACCGGTGTGCTGGTTCGTATGCGCCCTGCCCGAACGTGTTTCGCGCGATTTCGACTACCGTCATTTCGTGCACTTCGCGCTCGCCATTGCCCTCGTCCTGTCTGGCGGACCCCAATTCGCGACGGTGAAAGCGAACTGCAAACCGGTGCAGGTGCGCGAGTTCGAGATCAAGGTCTGCCTGCGCGGCAAACCACCGAGCAGCTACGTCGCGACCTTCACCACCGATGGTGGCACGCCGATCACCCTCGAAGAGCGCTTCGAGCCGTCGGGCACCTTCGACGGCGTGATTCGCGTCTTCGAGTCGAACGAGCGCTACTTCGCGTACACGTCTGACGACTTCGAGTGCACCATCGCCTTCGTCGTCGATCGCACCACGGGCAAGGTGGTCGCTGAATCGGGCTGCGGCAATTCGAAGTACTGCTCGGTGGTGAAGTTGCCGAAGCCCGACGAGTGCAAGGTGACGTTCAGCTGCGGCGAGGGAGAAGACCCGAGCGGCTACGAGCGCACGACGAAGTCGTGGTGCTCGAAGAAGAAGTAGGGCCTCACGTCACTGCACGACGTCGAGCTGATCGAGGCGCGTGAGCGGCAGGTAGAGCCACTCGCCGCTCGGGTCGAAGTCGGGGCCCGACGCCGGAGCGCGCAGGCGGTACGTCGAATACGTGTCGAAGTAGCCGACGTCGGCGCGATTTCCCTGCCAGCGCTGCACGAGTCGCACGGTGGGCTCGGGCGCGGCCTCGTCGATCCACAACACGTAGCGGTGATCAGGCGACTGCCCCGAAATCGCCGGCCGCTCGATGACCGAGGAAGCGAGCTGCGTGCGCCAGTACTCCGTCCACGCGACCGGGCCGTCGCTCGAGTCCGCGAAGAACAGCGTGGGGCCCGAGTCCATCACCGCGGTGCCGACGTAGCGCTTGAGATCTCCGGTGAGCTCGAGGCGGCGGAAGTTGGTGCTGCCGGCGCGCAGCCAGTTCGGTTCGTACAACGTCGCCTGGTACACGGAGCCGACGTGGGTGACGACCAGCACCTCGTTGCCCACCAGGACGACGTCGTCGAGCGTGGTGCCCGCGGGCATCGTGAGCTCGTTGCGGAAGGACAACGTCTTCGTCGCGCCGCTGCCGAGCCACGAGAAGACGCGCACTGCGCCCAGCGTGGAGAGGACGATTTCCCCGCTGGGCATCGCGAGCACGTGCGTGGCCAGCCCGGGATCGATGGTGGTCACGATGCGCTCGGTGCGCACGCCGTCGCTGCCGGTCTCGAGCAGGCCGATGCCCTCGCGGTGCACCACCAGCGTCTCGAAGTCGTACGTCATCACCAGGCGCAGCGCTTCTCGCTTCTCAGTGGTGAGCACCGCATAGCCGCGCACGTCGAGTGAGCTGGCGTCGATGGTCACCACCAGCCCGATGTTGCGCATCAACAGATCGAGGTTGGAGTTCGGAGGCTGACCTCCGTCGTAGCGGCGCGTGTCGTAGGTGTAGCCGGCGACGATGCCTCCCGCGTGGTTCGGCGCGCTGCCGAGGCCGAGATCGAAGGCGATGCGGCCCGTCCACGTGCCGGTCGACGCGGTGATGGTGTCCACCGAGTTGTCGTCGGCGTTGGCCACCGCGATCTCGTCGATGCTCGCGGCGACGTCGATCTTCGTGGGTGAGCCGCGCAGCTGCACCGACCAGTCGAGCGAGTCGGTGGCGAGGTCGTATTGAAAGAGGGCTCCGTCGCGCGACTTGGTGAGGACCACCTTGTTCGCCGTCGCTCCGGGCTTCAGATCATCGAGCGGGGCGTAGCTGATCAGCCGCAGCGCGCGCGCCGTGAAGCTGGTCGAGTCGAGCACGAGGAGATCTCCGCTGCTGAGCGACACGGCGATCTGCGGAGCGCCAACTCCGGCGGGCACGATCGCCACCGGACCGTCGGGCGGCTGACAGGTCGTGCTGTTGCGATCAGCCATGCACGCGGCGTTGGTCGCCGGGTCCCACTTGCGGACCGCGGCGGTCGCGTCGACCGAATACACGCCGGGCACCGCTTCGTTCGGCATCGTGCCGGCCGCGATCACGATGATCAGCGGGCCCGAGGCCGCGGCACCGAGCACGCGCGTGAAAGGCAACACACGCGCGGAGTCGGTGACGATCGCTCCGTTGTCTTCGTGCCACTCGTTCAACACGATCTGACCGTTCGCGGTCGTTCCGATGGTGCGCGCCATCGAGCCCGAGCCGGAGCTCTCGGGCGGCAGAAGAAAGTCGTACCGCGTGGTCGTGTCTTCCGAAGACAAGAGCTGCGCGCCGCTGCCGTCGTCGACCTCGACCAGCTGCCCGCCGAGCTCGGTGCGCACCGAGACGATGCCCGCATCGGGGTGAACCGAACGCATGAGCGCGAGCGGCCGGCCGGGCATGCGCTCGAACGCCTTGCCGTCGGTGAGCACGAGATCGAACAGCGAGCTGGCGAGCAGCACGTTCTCCTCGCGATCGAGCAGGCCGACCGGCGCGTGACGGAACCGCACCGACGCGAGCGGCGCTCCGACCACGGGGTGGCCACTGCCGAGCGGCACGAAGTCGTCGGCGCTCGGGTCGCTCTGACCGACGGAGTTGCTCAGCACCAGCGGCTCGGTCGACTGCAGGCCCTGCGGCACGACGAACACCAGCCCGCCATCGAGCCGCACGTCACCGCCGCCGTCCTCGAGCGAGTCGGCGAGCGCGGTGAAGCCACCCGCGAAGAGGAGGATGTTGCCTGCGTCGGTGAAGTTCTCTCCGAACACCACGATGCGATCGCCCGCGTAACCGACGTGCGGCGTGAAGCTGGTGATGATGGGAGCGTTCGGGGGGCCCGGCTCGTCAGGGAGCGTCAGGTTCTGACACCCCGCGAGCAACACGAGCGGCAACAGCGACCGAAATACGTGCAAGCGCGGCCCTCCCGGCCTTCGAACCGGGAGGGAGCGTCGCACGGCTGCGTCAGTTGCGCTTGTACATCGTCATCACGCACGCGCCGCCCAGACCGAGGTTGTGCTGCAGCGCGACCTTCGCGCCCTCGACCTGGCGATCGCCTGCCTGGCCCCGCAGGTGCCACACCAGCTCGGTGCACTGCGCGAGACCGGTGGCGCCCAGCGGGTGACCCTTGCTGAGCAGACCGCCCGAGGGATTGACGACGAACTTGCCGCCGTAGGTGTTGTCCTCGTCCCAGATGAACTTCTCGGCCTGACCTTCGGCGCACAGCCCGAGCGCTTCGTAGGTGAGCAGCTCGTTGGCGGTGAAGCAGTCGTGCAGCTCGACGACCTGCACGTCCTTCGGGCCGATGCCGGTCTTCTCGTAGAGCTGCGTCGCGGCGGCCTTCGCCATGTCGTAGCCGACCATCTTCATCATCGACTTGCCGTTGAAGCTCGAGTCGAAGTCGGTGGTCATCGTCTGGCCGGCGATGGCGACGGCGGGCTTCAGGTTCTTGCGGCGCGCGAAGTCGTCGCTGCAGAGAATCGCGGCGGCCGCTCCGCACGTCGGCGGGCAGCACTGGAAGCGGGTGAGCGGGTCGAACACCTCGTCGCTCGCGAGAATCTGCTCGACCGACAGCACCTCACGGAACAGCGCGAACGGGTTCTTCGCCGCGTGCTTGCGCGCCTTCTCCGAGATCTTCGCGAAGGTCTCGCGCTTGGTGCCGTACTTCCACCGGTACTCACGACCCGCGCCGCCGAACATCTGCGCCGCGAACGGAGCCTGATTCACGCCCTGCTCGGCGTTCATCACGTCGACGTGCTTGTCGAGCGGGTTGGTGCGGTCGTTCCACGTCGAGGCGAGCGCGCCCTTCTGCATCTGCTCGAAACCGACGGCGAGCACGCACTCCGCGAGACCGCCCTCGATGGCCTGACGCGCGAGGTAGAGCGCGGTCGAGCCGGTGGAGCAGTTGTTGTTCACGTTGATGACCGGAATGCCGGTCTGGCCCACCGAGTACACGGCGCGCTGACCGCAGGTGCTGTCACCGAACACGTAGCCCGCGTAGGCCTGCTCGAGATCCTTGAAGTCGACTCCGGCGTCTTTCAGCGCGTCCTTGATCGCGCCGTTCGCCATCACTTCGTAGCCGTCAGATGCGCCGGGCTTCTGGAACTTCACCATGCCCACGCCGAGAACGTTCACTTTGCGACCCATGATGTTGACCCTTTCAGACGAGCGACTTGAGGAAACCGAGACGGTGAGCGGCCCCGAGCTCTCCGTCGATGCGGAGCTGGCCGTGTTGGTAGAGCGCCTGCGCGGCCTCTCCCTTGTTGAGCAGCGAGAGCGCTTCGTCGGTGAGCACGATGCGCGTGGTGGCCTTCGCGTCGACGCCCGGCTTGATGGCAGGCGTGCCGCTCGCGAGGTCAGCCGTGAACTCGAAGCCCGCGTCCTTCACCTTGAACGAGATGACGGCGTTCACTTCTTTCGCGAGGCCGGGGTTCTTCGCGAGGCGTTCTTGCAGCGCCTTGAAGACCTTCGGAGCGATCACTTCAGCAGCGTTGGTGCTCGCCACCGGAGCCGCCGCGGGCGCTGACGATGACACCGCACCCGGCGCCGGCTTTTCGATCTTCTTCAGGAAGTCGAGCTTCTGCGAGGCCATCACGTTGCCGGTGATCTTCAGCTTGCCGCCCTGGAACAACTTCATCGGGTCAGCCTTGCCGCTCACCATGTCGAGCCAGTCGCCGTTGCTCAGCGCGAGCGTGCAGTCGGCCTTCTCTGCTTTTCCCGCGCCGACTTTTCCGGTCTTGAGATCGAGGATCCACGCGCTGTCGGGGCTCGAGATGTTGAACTGGTAGACCGTGTTGATCTTCGTGAGCTCCGGCGTCTTTGCGACGTACGCGGCGATGACGTCGAAGGTCTGCGCGGCGGTCACTTCGCCCGCGGCCGGAGCAGCGGCAGCAGGAGCAGCGGCCACGGCACCCGGCGCCGGCTTCTCGATCTTCTTCAAGAACTCGAGCTTCTGCGACGCCATCACGTTGCCGGTGATCTTCAGCTTGCCGCTCTGGAACAACTTCATCGAATCGGCCTTGCCGCTCACCATGTCGAGCCAGTCGGCGTTGGTCAGCGCCAGCGTGCACTCGGCCTTCTCAGCCTTGCCCGCGCTCACCTTGCCCGCCTTGAGGTCGATGACCCACGCGCTGTCGGGGCTCGAGAGGTTGAACTGGTAGACGGTGTTGATCTTGGTGAGATCGGGGTTCTTCGCGACGTACGCGCCGATGACCTCGAAGGTCTGCGCGGCGGTCACCTCGGCGACGGTCGCGGCAGCGACGGGAGCAGGCGCAGCGGCAGCGGCGACGGGCTTCGCCTTCGGCTTCGGAATCTCCGGGTAGAACTCGACGGCCGCGTTGCTGATGCACACCTTGTTGCGCTCGACGACGGTGGCGCGCAGCAGCACGCGCAGATCGCTCTCCTTCCACAGCTCGATCTTCAGCGTCTCACCGGGGAACACGGAGTCGGCGAAGCGCACCTTGATGCTCTTGAAGGTGCGCGGGTCGCCCTTGGCGAACGCGTTGATCGCCGCGCGGCCGACGTAACCGAAGGTGCACAACCCGTGGAGGATCGGCTTCTCGAAGCCGAACATGGTGGCGAACTCCGGGTCGACGTGGAGCGGGTTCCAGTCACCCGACAGCCGATAGAGCAGCGCCTGATTGGCGTCGGTCTTCTCGGTGATGACCACGTCGGCGGCGCGCTCGGGAGCCGCGTTCGCCTCGGAAGCCGCGCCGCGCTCACCGCCCCAGCCGCCCGCGCCCTTCACCACCATCGAGATGTCGTTCTTCACCAGCAGCTCGCCGGTCTCCGCGTCGTACGAATCGAAGTGGGTGACGACGACCGCGTGCTTGCCCTTGTCGCTGATCTCGCTGATGCGCGCCTTGTGCTTGAGCGTCGCCGCGGGAGGCAGCGGCCGCATCACCTCGAGGTACTGCTCGCCGTGGAGGATGCGATCGAGCCCGTAGTTCAAGCCCGGCGCGGTCTGACCTTCGGCCGCCATCTTGAAGATCGCGTTGAGCGCGGGAATCACGCCGTACGTCGGCAGCGAATAGAAGCCGTCGCCGTTGCGCTCGTAGACGAGGTGCAGGTCTTTGCTGTCGGTCGGGTTGCGGCCCGCTCCGACGCCCAGCGCGTAGAGCGCGAGATCACGCTCGTCGTACTTCGCGGTGAGCTCGGGGAATTCGTAGCCGAGCGCCGCATCGACATCGATGAACTCGTTGCCACCCTTGCTCTTGCTCGACAGGTTGTTCATGCCCGGAGCGAGCGCCTCGGTGATGTTCTTCGGGTGCGTGGCGTGGGCGAAGTCGGTGATCTGATCCCAGCTCGCGCGCACGGCTTCGGGCGAGATCTCGCGGCCGAGCTTGAAGAGTTTTCCTTCGGTGCGTTCCCAACGCAGCTTGCCGAAGTAGCCGGCGCCGACCTCGAACAGCCCGCCGTTCTCGACGCAGTCTTCGTGCGCCAGCCAGCCGACGAGCGGAGTGACGTACTCGGGCTTCAGGTTCTCGAGCATCTCCTTGGGCATCACGGTCTCGGTGAGACGCGAGGCCGCGACCGGAGCGATGGTGTTGACGCGGATGTTCTTCTTCTCGCCTTCGAGCGCGAGCGTGTAGCCGAAGCCGACCAGCCCGAGCTTCGCCGTCGAATAGTTCGCCTGGCCGAAGTTGCCGTAGATGCCGGCGGCCGACGCCGTGAAGATGATGCGGCCGTAGCCCTGGTCACGCATGTACGGCCACGCGGCGTGCGTGCAGCGGAACGCGCCGTTCACGTGCACGCGCATGATCAGGTCCCAGTCGTCCTTCGTCATCTTCTGGAAGCTGACGTCGCGGAGAATGCCGGCGTTGTTGATCAGCACGTCGATGCGGCCAAACGAGTCGATGGCCGTCTTGATGATCTTGTCGCCGTCTTCGACCGAGTCGTAGTTGGCCACCGCGTTGCCGCCCGCGGCCTTGATGTCGGCCACCACCTGATCAGCTGCCGCGCTCGACTTGCCCGCGCCGTGCGCCGAGCCGCCGAGGTCGTTGACCACCACCTTCGCTCCACGCTTTCCGAAGAACAGCGCGTGGCTGCGTCCCAAACCTGCGCCTGCACCGGTGACGACGACCACTTTTCCATCGAAGCGAAGCTGATCAGCCATGGGTGTTCCTTCAGGAAGCGAGGGTGATCGCTGTGTCTCAGAAAATTGATTCCAGAGTCAATATCCAAGACCGGCTAGTGTCACGCCTGCATGTCGGATGAACGTCTCGATGGTCCGCGGGCCGAGGGTTTTCTCACCGCTTCATTGGCGTTGGCGCGCGAAGCGGCGACGTCTTCCACGTGGTTCGAGACGTCGATTCGCTCTCTCGAGGCGGCGTACGGCGAGCGGCCGTTGATTCCTGCCCCGACGCTGGCGTTCGACCTCACCGCGTTGTTGCTCGGAGAGCGGTTGCTCCCGATTCCGCCGCCCACGCAGGAGCCGGTTCGCGAGGCGATGCGCGGCTACGAAGATCACGTTCTCGCGCGGCTCACCTCAGACCGCCGGTGGACGCGGCTCACCGAAGCCATCGCCGGTCTGCCGAAGGATCTGCGCTCGACCGCGGTGGGCGTCACCGTCGCGCAGCTGCTCACGCGCCTCAAACTGAACGAAGGCACCGGCGTGTCGACCGGCATCGTGCGACGCCTCGCGACCCGCTCGCCGGAAGAGGTGCTCGAGGCCGGCCGCGCCGCGCTCTACGACCCCGAGATCGCCGCGCGACTGGTCGATGGTCTGGTGTTGATGGCGAAGGCCGCGCGCCGCACGCGTGAGCTGTTGTCGGACGCCGAAGTGTTCTTGCTCGAGAACCTCACCGCGCTCAAAGGCCTCGGCCCGCGCGTGCAGCTCGCGCAGCTGGCCGAGACGGCGCAGGCCATCGAAGAGCGGCTGCCGACGCGTTTGCGCGGAACGGTGTTCGAAGACGGTGACGCTCCGACCTCGCTCGAAGAAGACAGCGCGTACCCGGTGGGCGGCTTCTCGAGCATCAGCACCGTCGGCTCGCTCGAGAACCTCGTCACGTCCGAGCTCATCTACATGGAGCAGGGCGACGAGCTGCGGCCCGATCTCTTCGACGTGCGGTTCGTCGAGGGCGAGCTGCTCTATTACGCGCGCGATGAGTCGGTGGCGGTGCGCAAGAAGCGCGCGCTGGTCTTCGTGTTCGACCCGTCGCTCATGAAGTCGCGCGTGAAGGACCGCGGCGATTCGTACCAACGCCTGGTGTGGCTGTTCGGAACGGTCACCGCGCTGGTGCGCAAACTGTCCGAGTGGCTCAGCAACGAAGCGCTGCAGTTCGAGCTTCGCTTCTCGTCGGAGACCGATGACGCCGCGCTGCTCGAGGAAGAGGGCGTGTTGTCGCTGCTGCTGCGCGAGTTCCGCGAGCGTGGGCAGGTCGACGTGATGCGCATCGACTCGACGCTGATGGCGATCTCCCAGGCGCGGGAGACGCACCGCAATCGCGCGCGCATCATGTACTTCACGTCGAAGATGCGCAGCGGGCTGGAAGGCACGAGTGCTCCCGACGCCATCATCGACGTCGGCGCTTCGCGGCCGCGCGTGCACTGGGCCGACGGCGTCGAGACGCCCATCGAGCAGTCGCTCACCGGCGCCGACGCGTGGGCCGCGGTGACCCGGCAGATCCTCGACGGCGTGATGAAGCGCCGAACCTGAGAGGTTGGTCAGCAGCAATCGCCCGGGCGCTGGTTAGAAGGAACGAATGCCGCAGCGCCCCGGGGGACCCAAAGAGAAGAAGCTGACGACGCGCGAGCTGCTCCAGCAGCTGCCGAAGGCGCTCGCGTTGGTGTGGGAAGCCGACAAGCGCAACGCGGTCCTCATCGCGTTCCTCACGCTGCTGCAGGCGGCGCTGCCGGCGACGATGGCGTGGGTCGGCAAGCAGATCATCGACGCGGTGGTGCGCAGCGCGGCCTCGCCAAACGACGAGGCGATTCGCGGCGAAGTGTGGCGGTGGATCACCTGGGAGCTCGGGCTCGCGGTCGCCACGCTGCTCCTCGGACGCCTGTCGGGCTTCGCGCAGAACCTGCTGCGCACCTCGCTCGGCAACCTGCTCAACATTCGCATTCTCGAGAAGGCGCTGACGCTCGAGCTGCGGCACTTCGAAGACAGCGAGACGTACGACGTGATGCAGAACGCGCGGCGTGAAGCGTCGTCGCGGCCGCTCTCGCTGGCGATGGACGCGGTGGGCGTGGTGCGCAACCTGCTCACGCTCACCACCTTCGCGGTGCTGCTGTGGAACATCGCGTGGTGGACGACGCTGGTGCTCCTGCTCGCTGCGCTGCCCGCGTTCATCGCCGAGACGAAGCTGAGCAGCGAAGCCTTCCGTCTCTTCTCGTGGCGCGCGCCCGAGGGCCGCAAGCTCAACTACCTCGAATGGATTCTCACCCGCGATTCGTCGGTGAAAGAGGTGAAGCTCTTCGGGCTCGGCCCGCTGATCCTCGGGCGCTATCGCGCGCTGTTCGACAAGTTCCTGGGAGAAGACCGCAAGCTCGCGCGCAAACGTCTCGCGTGGGGCACCGGCCTCGGAGCGCTTTCGCTCGCCGCGTTCTACCTCTGCTACCTGTGGGTCGCGCAGCGCGCCGCGGGCGGAAAAATCACCGTCGGCGATCTGGTGCTCACCATTGCGGTCTTCAGACAGGGCCAGTCGGCGTTCGAGAGCGTGCTGTCGTCGGTCGCGGGCATGTACGAAGACGCGCTCTTCCTCTCGAATCTGCAGAAGTTCTTCGACCTGCCGACCACCGCTGAGAAATCACGCGTGGTGCCGGCGAAGACGCTCGGGCCCGGACCGCATCGGCTGGAGTTCGATCACGTCAGCTTCAAGTACCCGGGCAAGCGCGACTTTGCGCTGCACGATCTCACGCTGACGCTCGAGGCCGGAGAGAAGCTCGCGCTGGTCGGAGAGAACGGCGCCGGCAAGTCGACGCTCATCAAGTTGCTGCTGCGGCTCTACGAGCCCACCGAAGGCGCGATTCGCTACGGCGGCATCGATCTGCGCGATCTCGACGTGGTCGATCTGCGCTCGCGCATGGGCGCCGTGTTCCAGGACTTCGTGCGCTACCAGTTCACGGCGGCCGAGAACGTGGGGCTGGGCCACCCGCCGAAGCTCGAAGATCGGCCTGCCATCGAGCTCGCCGCCGACGCCGGTGGAGCGCGCCCGGTCATCGACGCGTTGCCCGAGAAGTTCGACACCATGCTCGGCGGCTGGTTCGAGAAGGGTCAGGAGCTGAGCGGAGGCCAGTGGCAGAAGCTCGCCATCGCGCGCGCGTTCATGCGTGAAGCGGAAGTGCTGATCCTCGACGAGCCGACGGCGGCGATCGACGCGGAGGCCGAGGTGGCGTTGTTCGAGCGCTTCAAGACGCTCGCGAAGGACCGCACGGCGATCATCATCAGCCATCGGTTCTCGACGGTGCGCATGGCCGATCGCATCGCGGTGCTCGAGGGCGGCAAGCTCACCGAGCTCGACTCGCATCAGGGTCTGCTCGAGAAGAATGGCCGGTACGCGAAGCTCTTCACGCTTCAGGCGCAGGGCTACCGCTGACACATCTGTCCCCCTCTCCCGCGAGGGAGAGGGTCGGGTGAGGGTGGACCTGCAGCACTCAACTCACTGCAGGTGCTTTCAGCACGCGGATCCCTTTGACCCGCGTCGCAGCACGTTTCTCGACCGCGACGAGACCAACCGAATCGACCGGCAACTCGAGCGTGCGCATCGATGAGGGCCACTGAATGTCGCCCCACATCGACCACGCGCCGACGTTGCCACTGCCCTCCAGCGTGCGTGCGCTGATGCTCACCTTCTCGAGCGTCATCGCGGCGCGCAGATGCACGAGCCGATGCAGCGTCATGAGCAGGTGCTCGGAGCGCAGCGTCTCGACGTGAACCTCGCGCACCAACGCGTCCTTCAGCATGAAGCGCAGGTGCCCGCTGCGATCGAGCCCTTCGAGAAACCACATGCCCGCGGGCCCGCGTTCCTTGAGCAGCGCGGGCTTGAGCGACGCGGCGTACGGGTCGCCCTGTTCCTCGAGCCAGTCGGCATACGGCCCGAGCGCGTCGGGAGATCTCAAGAGCTCGGCTTCGAGCTGCGGGTGACGCGCTTCGGGGTATTCCATGAAGACGTAGAGCGCGCTGCCCGACGACGCGACGGTTCCGTGCATGGCCCACACGCGGTTCTTCTTCGCCACGTGAAACCAGCTCTGGCCGTCGAATTGGTACGACTCGGTGAACGACTCCGTCTCGTTGATCGAAGTGTTCAGCGGCTTGTGAGGGTCGAGCGCCATCGACGTGCTCACGCCCGTGAGCAGATCGATCCGCTTCACCCACGGAGCGGCCCGCATCACGTCTCTCGCGGCCGGCCGAACTCGAGCGCGAACAACGCCAGCAACGCCGTGAAGCAGACGATGGTGTCCTGCCTGAAGTGCACGCCGACGTCGGTGGGAATGTTGGTGAGGTACGAGCCGACGCACATCGCGAGCAACACCACCCACACCAGCATGCCGCGCAGCGTGACCTTGCCGTGCTGCTCGGCGGCGAGCGTCACCAGCAAGAACGCGGAGTGCAGGTAGTAGTTCGCCGGGTTGAAGATGATCGGCACCAGCGCCACGCCCCACGCCGCGGCGCGCGCGAGTGAGGCCCGGCGCAACACCACCAGCAGCGCGAGCAGCGAGCCGACCACCGTCGCGCGCCACACGTCCTTGTCGACGCTGATGTACGTGCGGAACGAGATGTTGTTGAGGTGGTTGTCTTTGTCGAGCGTCTGCACCTTGCGCAGCCATTCAGCCCACGCGTCGGCGCCGAAGATGATCACCGAGAGCCCGACCAGCACCGCGCTCGCCACCGCCACGCCGAGCACCACGCGCAGCAGCGGCTTCGCCTGCTCGAGCGCCTTCTGCTTCTCGCGCTGCAACAACAGCTTGGTGCCGACCCAGATCACCGGGAACGAGAGCGTGATGAAGGTGAGGGCGGGGAAGGCGCGAATCCACGCGCTCCACGCGAAGGCTGCGCCGGCGAGCGCGAACTTGCGCTTCTGCAGCAGCGCCAGGCCGATGGCCCACAAAGACAACCAGTCGTGCCGCAGCGTGGCGCCGAACCAGTTGCTGCCGAATTGGTAGAAGTCCATCGCGCCGAACACGGTGATCGCCAGGAACGCGGTGCGCGGGCCCCACGCCCAGCCGATGGCGAGAAACGCGAGGCCGAGCAAGACGAGATCGGCGATCACTCCGCGCCACAGCGTGGCGTCACTCGCCGGGGCCGACGAGAACAGCGCGCGCGCGGAGAGGAACCAGACGGGTGTGGCGTTGCCTCCGTGGTCGTTCATCGACCCGAGGAAGCCGCCGTCACTCATCGCGCGGCGGAAGTACGCCATGTCTTCGACGAACTGCGCCCAGCGCTCCGGAGAAAACCGCGCGCGCACTTCGGCGAGGTGTTCGCGCGACGTGCCGACGGTCTTCAGCTCGTGGTTGCGCAAATCGCGGATGGGTTGGTTCGCGAACAGGTCGAGGTTTCGGCCCTCGGCCACCACCAGCACGCTCGCCGCGTACACGCCGTCGAAGCGCAGCTCGGGGAAGTACTTGGCGATCGGGTAGTACGTCCGCATGTCGTAGTGATGCAGCCAGGTCATCTTTCCCTGGCCTGCGTCACGGAACTGCGGCGTGCCGAGATTCATGAAGGCCCACATCGCCATCACGGCCGAGACCGCCATCGCGCCGACCGTGAAGACCGGGCTCGACGGCCACGAGCCCTTCCACACGTGCTCGCGCACCACGGCGACGATGGCGAGCAGCGCGATCGCTCCGCGGATCCACGGGAGCGACAACAGCGCCTGCGAATCTTCCGCAGTGGCGACGAACATCACCCAATACGTCGCGTACAGCCCGATGGCTCCGAGCACGAGTACCGGCAGGCCGCGCAGGCGCTTCGACGAGAGGAAGAGCACCACCGCCATGCCGGCGAGCCACGAGAGGAAGCTCTGATCGAGCGGGCGTCGCGGCACCCAGCGCGCGCGCATCAACATCGAGTCTGACGTGCTGGAGTCGAACAGCTCGAGCTCACTCACCGAGTAGCGCGTGTCACCGCCGCTCGCGGAGAGGCGCACGAAGCGCGCGGTTTGATCGAGCCCTTCCATCGTGCGCGTACGCAGGCCGCCGCCGTCGACGGGGTTGAAGCGCCAGAAGCCGCGCCAGGTGACTCCGTCGTCGGAGACTTCGATCAAGTAGTCGTCGTTGTTGTCGGCCTGAATCGCCGCACCCGAGAGATGCGTCGGCGCGCCGAGGTCCCACTCGATGACGGCGCCGAGCGGCACGATGGCCGAGAACTGGCCGTCCCACGGGTCGGCGTCGAGCGGCGTCTGCCCGTCAGTGATGCGCATCACGAACGGCACGTTGTCGGCGCGCATCGGCGCGCGACCACGCAGCACGTTCTGTGCGGAAGCGGTCGTCGCAGCGAGCAGGACGGCGAGCAGCAACAGTCTCATCGGGCGCGCGCACCCTAACGAGTTCACGTCGATATCCAAGCCGCTATCGTGGGGCGGTGCGCTTTCCGGTGCTCGAGGTGTTGGCCGCGCGAACGGGTCCGCAGCCCGGCGAGCGAATTTCGCTCGGAGATCGGCTTCGCTTCGGCCGCGCTCGTGAAGCCGAGGTACGCCTCGAGACGCCGCTCGTCAGCCGCTTTCACTGCTCCGTGGTGCACGAGCTCGATCGCTGGTGGCTGCGCGACCTCAGCTCGGCGAACGGAACGCGGGTGCACGGAACTCCGATTCAAGAAGAGGAGCTGAAGCACGGCACCATCTTCGAAATCAGCCGCGGTCACGTGTACGAGTTCCTCGAGCGCGAACGTGACGAGGTGCTCGACCCGACGATGGAAGCGGCGATTCGAGCTGCGCCTGACGACGACGCGCGGTGGTCGGTGTACGCCGATTGGCTCTCGGAGCGCGGCGCGCCGCTCGGGGAGGCGCTCTCGAAGGGTGAAGTGCACCCGAAGTGGCTCGGGCCCTTCGCGGGAGATCTCTCGCGCCGTGAAGTGCAGGCGCTCTTCAAGCACGGCGTGCCGTCGCGGCTCACCTTGCGAAGCTTGAACGGCGACGTTCACGATTGGACGTGGGAACACCGCCTCGCAGCACTGCGTCGCGCGCCCGGTCTGCGCTTCGTGCGCGAGCTGGAGTTCGATCTCGCCTCGTGTCTTCGCACCGACATCGCCGAAGAAGCGCCCATCAAACGCGTGGTCGATGCGATCGGCGACGCGCTGCCGATGTTGGAACGGCTGATCATCTCTCCGACGCGCATCTTCGCGACCAGCCGCTTGTCGTCGCGCTTCGAGGTGCAGCTTCGCCCGTGGAAGAAGGCGAGCGTCACGCTCACCGAGCTGCGGCCACTGTGCAAGGTGACCATCGAGCCCGACGGCCCGCGACGCGAGCCGCGTGAAATGCAGGTCGGTGAGACCACTCCGCTCTTCATGCGCTCGCTGGTCGAGGTGACGGGATCCGCGAAGTCGGCCTTGCTCTTCGTCGAGAACGGCGACCTGCGCGAGGTCGACTGGCGAGGCTACCCTGCCTACGGAATGGCCCAGCTGAATGGGCTCGCAATCAGTCGCGCCTTCGTCCGTTCGGGCGACGTGATTCAAATCGTTCCGGGCGTGACGCTGGTCTTCTCGGCATAGTCGGCACAGTTCGATGAGCGACGCGCTCTGTGTGAAGAACTTGAAGAAGCACTACTGGGCGCTCTTCGGGCCCGGTCAGCACGCGCTGCGCGGCATGTCGCTCACGGTGCCGAAGGGTTCGGCGTTCGGCCTCATCGGGCCCAACGGCGCGGGCAAGACCACGTTCATCAAGGTGCTGCTCGGCGTGGTGCGCCCGACTGACGGAGAGGTCACGGTGCTCGGCGGCGACCCGCAGGACATCGAGGTGCGCGCGCGCATCGGCTACCTGCCCGAACGCATGCATCTGCCGGCGGCGTTGCGGGCGCGAGATTTTCTGCGCTCGGTGGCGACGTTGAAGTCGTTGTCTCCCACCGAGGCCGAGCTGGGGCAGTTGATCGAACGCGTGGGCTTGAAGAACTCGCAGCAACGTATCGGCACCTTCAGCAAGGGCATGCGACAGCGCCTCGGACTCGCGGCAGCGATGCTCGGCAAGCCGGAGTTGCTGATTCTCGACGAGCCGACCGACGGCATCGACCCGCTCGGGCGCGTCGAGGTGCGCTCGATTCTGCTCGAGGAAAAACAGCGCGGCGCGACGATCTTGCTCAACTCGCACCTGCTCGCCGAGACCGAGAAGGTGTGCGACCGCGTTGGCGTGTTGTCGTTGGGTCAGCTGAAGCTCGAAGGCACGCTGGAAGATCTTCGCCGCTCGACGAGCACCACGCGGTGGTCGGTGACCATCGCCGGTGATGCGGCCGCCGCGCTGGCTTCGGGGTTCGTCGCCGACGGTCAGCACTTCGCGTTCGAAGGTGAAGTCGCGGCGCTCAACGCGGCCATCGACGCGGCGCGAAGCAAGGGCCTGCAGCTCACCTCGGTGGTGCCGGTGAAGCGCGACCTCGAAGCGGTGCTCACCGAGCTCGAGGGGCCCGCGTCATGAAGCAGGTGGTTCGCGTGGCGATCGATCTGTTGATCGAGGCGGGCCGTCGCAAGTGGTTCATCGCGCTGTTCGGCGCCATCACGCTGGTGCTGCTCGGCCTGGGCTACTCGTTGCAGCTCGACGTGGTCGACGGAGCGATCGCCGGCAGCAAGCTCTTCGGCGAGTTCATGAGCAAGGACATCGTGTCCGCGAACCGGGTGATGTCCGGCGTGTACATGGTGGTCTCGTATCTCGCGTTCTACGGAGGCGCGTTCTTCCTCGCGATCGCGTGCAGCGACTTCGCGCCTGAGCTGCTCGCGCCGGGGCGCATCGAGCACCTGCTCTCGCTGCCCGTCGCGCGGTGGCAGTTGTTGTTCGGCACGTTCCTCGGCGTGGTGACGCTCGCGCTGCTCGCCTCGCTCTACGGCGCGGGTGGGCTCACAGTGTTGCTCGGCGTGAAGACCGGAGTGTGGAACGCGCGGCTGCTCCTCGGGAGCCTCGTGGGGTGGACGGGCTTCTGCACCATCTACGCGGTGATGCTCACCTCGAACTTCTTCATTCGCAGCGCGGCGGTGTCGGGCGCGCTCGGGGTGCTGACGCTGGTGCTGGGCGTGGTGTCGAGCTTCCGCGAGTCGATCGCAGTGGCGCTCGAGGAAGGGTACCAGCGCACGGCGTTCAACTACGCGATGTTGCCGATTCCGCGCCTGGGCACGCTCGCCATCACCGCTTCTGATCTCGCGGCGTCGCGCGACGTGAAGTTCGAGATCCTCGCGCGGCTGCTCGGCGGCTGTCTCATCTTCAGCGTCGCATTGCTCTCGGTCGCCACCTGGCGCTTCGAGCGAAAGGACTTCTGACGTGGCCGCACGCAAACGTCGCCCGGTGTTGTGGCTGGTCTTCGCGGCGCTGCTGCTCGGCGTCGGCGCGTGGTTGATGCGCGGCGCGGAGCCTCCCGATCGCGAGAAGCAGCGGCCCGTGAATCTGCCGACCGGCATGAGCACCGTCGAGCAATCGCGCGAGGCGCAGCGGCGCACGTGGTTGCCTCCGCCGATGGCCGACGCGGGCGTGGTGACCGAGCCGGTGCGCATGCGCGACCCGGTGCTCGCGCTGGTGCCTGCGGAGCTCAAACGCGGCGCGGTGATCGCCGAGGTGAACGCGATCCTCAATTCCGAGCTCGGGCCGAAGTTGACCGAGTGTCTGTTCGGAGATCTCGAAGGCACGAAGTTCCTCTCCGAGCTGCGCGATGCCGGACTCGACCCGACGCAGGCGGTCGATCGCGTGGCGATGATCGACGACTCGGTGGTGGTGACTGGCGACTTCAAGAACGCGCAGTGGCGAAAGTTCCTGCCGGTCGCTCCGGTGACGAAGGACTACGGCAAGAAGGGGCAGCTGCACGAGATCACCCGCGAGGACGGCGGCACGGAGTCGTTCGCGACGTGGGGAGATCAGATGTTCATCGCGGGCGGCGAGGAAGCCGACTTGAAGGCGGTGCTCGATCGCCTCGACGGCAACGGCCCGCCGCAGGGCCCATCGGCGCTCGATGAATCGATGGCGTACGGAGATGTGTACGGCGTGGTCGGCGCGCAGCCCATCGCGGACATGGTGCGCAAGAGCGACCCGCAGCTCGCGTCGCTCATCGAGTCGTCGGCGAAGACCATGCAGCTGCACATGGATGTGGGGCATGACGTGGGCATGGTGGCCGACGTCGACCCGAGCAACGCGGCGACGACTGATCAGCTGCGCAGATCGCTGGGTGCGGCGTTGTCTGTCGCGCGCATGCAAGCGGCGGCGAAGGGCGACACGCGCGCGGCGGAGTTGCTCGATCTCGCGCACGTGCGTGAGCAGAACGGCGCGGGCGGCTTCCGGCTCGAGGCCGGCTTGCCCAACGAGTTCATGAAGACCGCGCTCGACGAGTGCATCGCGCAGCGCAAGCAGCGCGCTGAACAGAGACGCGCCAGTCTGCCCGACGCGGGCCAGTAGACGGTCGACGCAGGGGTATGCTCGCCGCAATGCCCCGCCTTCTCCTCGCCGCTCTGATGTTCGCCGCCTGCTCGGGAACGGCGACGCTCACCGACGCTGGCGCTGCCACCGGTGGAGGCGCCGCGGGAGGCGGAGCAGCGACGGGAGGCGGCGCTGCAACCGGCGGCGGTGGAGCAGTAACCGGCGGTGGAGCAACAACCGGCGGTGGTGGAACTGCAACGGGAGGCGGCGCTGCAACAGGCGGCGGTGGAGCAGCAACCGGCGGTGGTGGAACTGCAACTGGCGGCGGTGGAAGTGCGACCGGCGGCGGTGGAAGTGCGACCGGCGGCGGAACTGCGACCGACGGCGGCTGCGGCCCGCGCACCGGTCAATTCTCCGATGGCGGCTACTCGATCGACTTCGCGGCTGCTCCACTCCAGAACCCGCTCAGCGACGGCTGCCTGTGGACGAACAACACCGAAGGCACCGGCAGCAATCTCCCGCCGGGAAATTTCACGAGCATGATCGTCGGCCTGGCTTCCGACGGCGTGACGCACATCGCGCACGAGACGCACGCGGGCATCGAATACGACGACAGCTTTGCGTTCGTGCCCGGCTTTGGCGGTGATCAGTTCATCGAAGCCGTCGTCTACAAAGAGGCCGGCTACGACGCGAACGCCGCCGGTGCGAACCACGAGATCGAGCTCATCCTCGGCTGCAGCAGCGGCCCCAACGTGCGCACGTGGAACGAGTTCCTCATCAACTCCGGCGGCGGAGTCGACATCCTCTATCTCTCCGGAGCGCCCAACGCGTTTCAGAGCATCGGCAACGTCGGCGGCAACGGCCGCAGCCTCATCGACGGCGACGTGATCAAAGCGACGCGGGTCGGCAACGTACTCACGCTGTACCTCAACGGGACGATGTGGCTCCGCTACGACGGAACGGATCCATCGAAGGTCGCGCGCGGCGACGGTATCGGCATCGCCGGCTTCATCCGTCCCGGAGCGGTGCACGGTAAGTTCGGCTTCCGTCGTGTGACCATGGGGAACCTGTGAAGACCTCCGCGCTCGTCGTCGTGCTCCTCGCTTCGTTCGCCGCGGCGCAGACGCCCGCAGATCCTTCCGCGCCGCCCATCGTTCCGACCAGCGAGACTCCACCCGAAGCGGTGCCCGAGCCCGACCCGGTCCCCGCGATTCCGGCGCAGGTCGTCCCTGCGAATCAGCCGCTCTCTCCCGAGCCGGCCGACGCGCGAAACGTCTCGTTCTCGCAGCGCTGCTTCGCGATTCCCGCGCAGGTGTGGATTCCGCTGCCCAGCGGCCGCTACTCGCCGGTCGTGGCGACGAGCACGGCGCCGCTCTCGAGCTTCCACGACTCGACTCCGATCGGCAGCGCGAGCAGCACCGGCACGGGCGGAACCAGCAGCAGCAGCAGCAGCGGCAGCAGCGGCGGCGGAGGTCTCGGCGACGGCAAGGCGCTGCTCGTCATCGCGGTGGTGATCATCGCTGCGCTCCCGGTGGTCGTGTACGTGCTCGACGAAGACGCGCCCGCGGTGGTCGAGCAGCGCTTCCATTGCCCGACCTTCGGCCTCGACGTCATCGGCGGAGCTGACTTCGGTTCCTTCGGCGCCGCCGCGGCCGGCTCGGGTCGCTTCACGTTCGGCCTCGGCTACTTCGGCTTCGACGGACAGTTCGATCTCTCGACGCAGTCGATCAACAGCTACTCGGGTCACCTGATGTTGCGCATCGGTCCGAAGGCGCACATCCAACCGAACATCGCGGTGGGCTTTCGCTACATGAGCTTTCAAGGCCGCCAGCGACTCGGCTTCGAAGTCGGAGTGCCGCACAAATACATCTTCTGGCGCTCCGGCCTGCGTGAGCTGGGGCTCGAGCTGAGACCGATGTTCCTGTTCGGGCCGTCGGTGTTCGACGTCGGTGTCGAAGCGGCGGTGCTGATTCCCATCGTCGAGCCGATCAACATGCGCGTTGGCGGCAAGGTGCAGACGTTCGGCAACGACGTCATCGGCGGCGTGAACCTCGGGCTGTCGTTCTCGCTGTGACCGGCGACCTCAGTTCTTGATGCTCAGCGTCGGGTCGACCTTCACGTACTCGACCTGGCACGAATCGAACTTGTTGCCGCACGCGCGATCGAGATCAGCCCGCGTGTCGCACCCCGCGTTCTCACAGGCCTCCGGCAAGTACGCCCAGACGATCTGCAGCACGTTCTTCCGCTCGTCGGGCAGGGCCGCGAGAATCTCGTCCTGGTGTTCCTTGAAGAGCACCGAGAGCTTCACCTTCGTGCCCTCGATGGTGACGTGATCTCTGCGCCGCACGAAACGCCGCATCGCATCGTCGAGCTGCAGATCGAGCGAGTCGGCATCGAACGGCGCGCCGTCGAGCACGCCGCGGCCTTTTTCTCCCGTGGCGATCGAGAAGTAGACCCGCGCGTCGCCCGACTGACTGAGCGTGTTGCGGTACATCGACCAGCGCGTGAGGCTCTTGCCGCCCACGTTCACGGTGTGGAACAGCTCGTCACTCGCCGAGCTCTTCGTCGACCGCGTGTCCATTAGCTCGAGCAACACCGCTGCGTGGTACGCGTTCAGCCAATACGCGAGCCTCGCTTCGACGGTCGGAAACAACTCGGGCCGCGTCTCGGGCGTGAACTTCGAGAGCGACGCGACGAAGCCCTCCAGCGAGGCGTGGCGCTTCTTCAGCTCCGCGAGATCGACCTGGCCTCGCGCGTCGATCGCCACCAGCGCGTCGGACAGCGGGCTCAACGAATAGAACTCCGGCACGTTCGACGGAGCGCTCGCCGGCAGATGGCCGTCGATGAGCAACACCAGCCCCGCGAAGAGCACCATCGCCGCAGCGAGGACGTAGACCAGCTTTCGCGCCAGAGACTTCACGAACCCTGAACTTCGCAAATGAAGCAGCGCCGGGCCATGAAGGAAAGTCCCGGCGCTGCTCAGGTCTCTTAGCGCTTGCCGCCGGCCCGCCGGCCCTGCGCGGGCGGCAGCTGCTGCGGAGCGGGCTTGGCCGCCTCGGCCGTCTCGCTCTTCGCGCTCGCCTTCTTCATCGCCACCGTCGTCGGACCGGTCACGGTGAGGAACGGCTTCAGCTTCTCGAGCTTCTTCGCGCCGAAGCCCTTCACCTTGCGCAGATCGTCCACGCTGGCGAACTTCTCCTTCGCGCGGTGCTCGATGATGCGCTTGGCGGCCTTCTGGCCGATGCCCGGCAGCAGATCGAGCTGCTGCGCGGTCGCGGTGTTCAGATTCACCACGCCCGTCACTTCCTTCTTCTGCGCCGGCTTGGCCATCGCCGAACCGCCCGCTCCGACCGCGAGCATCACCGCCACCGCCATCGTCTTCATTCCGTTCTTCATCTCAGTGTCCCCCGAACTGCGTGTTGGCTTCTGCCGCGAACGCGGCGTCCTGCTGCGTCGTCGACGAACCATTCGTCGGCGCGCGGTTGTTGGTCTGCTTCTCGACGATGGGCTCACGAACGTGGAGCTTCCCGTCGATGGGCAGCACGTCGAGGTACACGTTGATGCTGCCGTCGCGGTTCATGAACGCCGAACCCGCTCTGGTCCACGTCGAGTGTTTCTCTTCGCTGCTGCCGGTCTTCTCGACCTTCTCCTTGATCGAGAAGACCTGGTACCTCTTGCCTGGAACCAAACTGCTTCCTCCTGTTGCGCCGACCTCAGTGCCGGCGTGCAACCGAGCGAGAGCAGTGGGTGTGCCCGCGACAGGTCGGCGAAATTCCAATTCGCTCGCGCGCACCGAGTGCACCGTCGCGCATGCGGCGTAGACGCTCCGTGTCGTTTTCTCGGAGCGCGAGAGGGTGCAGACTTCGTCACGTGCTGCGCGCGGCGATCATCTTTCTGGCGATCCCCACGGTGTGCGACCCGCCCGCCGAGCCGCCGCCCTACGAGTGCCGTGCGCTCCCGTCGGAGATCGACTTCGGCGAGGTGCAGAGCTTCACGCGCGCGACGAAGCTCCTGGCGCTCGAGAATCGCGATCGCCCGCACCTCGGGCCGCTCTCGGAGCCGTTCGACGCGCGCCTCACGTCGGCCGGCTCGCTCGCCCTGGCGCTGCAGTTCACGCCCGCAGACGCACAGCTTCACTTCGATTCACTCGCCGTGCGGCTGCACCCCGATTGCGACGAGCAGCTCATTCGGCTGACGGGGCGAGGCTCGGGCGCGCTCGAGACTCCGAAGCTGGAGCTCGACTTCGGCGAGGCGCACCGCTTTCAGCCGGTCGAGGTGGTGGTGCCGCTGATCAACACACGACGCGAGCCGGTGAGCGTGTCGTCGTCGAGTGTCTCCAACAATCGGCTCGAGCTCGACCCGGGCGAATTCGCGATGCAGCCCTTCGAGCGACGCGAGGTGACGGTGCGCCTGACGTGTCTGCGAGAAGGCCGCGCGTCGGAGACGTTGCAGCTGATCACCACCAACCAGACGCTCTCGTTCCGCGTCACCGGCGACTGCGTGCCGTAATCAATCGAGCAGGAACGTGTACGTGTAGACGATGGTGGTGCCGACCGCTTCGCCGCCCTTGGTGGCCGGCTTGAAGCGGTACTTGCGCAGCGCATCGCGCGCCGCCTCGTTGAGGCCGTAGCCCGGGCCGCTGATCACCGCGACTGCCGTCACCACTCCGGTCTCGTCGACCGTGACCTTGAGCCGCACCGAGCCTTCGATCTCGTTCTTCTTCGCCTCGTCGGGGTAGGGCACTTTGATCTCACCGACCAGAATCGGCTCGGTGTCGGCGCTGCCCGGCGGCGCGTACTTCGGCGCGGAGTACGCCTTCACGTCGTTGGGGTCGGTGATCTTGTCGCTCGACTTGCCGTACGTCGTGTTGCCGACCTGCACCGCGAAGCCACCGGCGGCGGTAGTCGACGACATCGAGATGCCGACCACGATGGGCACCGGCTTCTGCGGAGTCTCGGGCGGTGGCGTGTCGTTGGGCGGAGGCGGCTCGTCTTTGGGAGGCGGCGGCGCTTCAGCGACCTTGATCGGCGGCGGCTTGATCTTGATCTTCGGGGGCTCGGGCTTCGGCTCTTCCTTCGGCGGCTCCTCTTTGGGAGGCGGCGGAGGCGGCGGCGGCTCGTACAGCTCCATCTCGACCGGCGGGCGAATCGCCGCGCGCTGGAGCGCGTCGGGCAACACGTTGATGCCCACGACGTGCACGACGATCGAGAGCGCGATCGCGCCCCCGAAGAACATCAGGCTCTGCAAGTCGTCGTTCTGACCGCTGCTGCTGGAGCTCATCGTCGTCACAACACCGGGTCCGACACCATGTCGGTAGCCCTTGGTTCCAAAGAGTTAAGGCGCGGGTGCGGCTTTCGCTTCCTTCTGAATGTTCAACGCAAACTTGGCGATACCGGCCTCTTTGACCTGGTCGATCAACCCCATCACCTTGCCGTAATTCAAGGTCTGGTCGGCAGAGATGATGGCGCGAACGTCTTTGTCCTTCGCGACCGCGTCCTTCATCTTCTGCATCAGGGCTTCGGGCGTCACTTCGGCGCCGTCGAAGAAGACCTTGGCGTCCTTGTCCATGGTGAGCATCACCGGACCCTGGACTGTCTTGTCTTGCGTGTTCGCCGCGCGCGGGAGATCGACCTCGACGGTCTCGCGCACGATGAAGTTCGCCGTGACCATGAAGATGATCAGCAGCACGAGCACGATGTCGACGAGGGGCGTGACGTTGATGCCCGTGATTTCGTCATCACCTTCTGGAGCGCCGCCGGCCATGACTTATTTCACCGCGCGGAGGTGACCGACGAGCGCGTGACCGAGCGCCGTGGAGCGCGCGACGGTGGTCTTCACCTGGCGCTGCAGAATGTTGTACCCAATGACCGCGGGGATCGCGACGGCGAGGCCGACGGCGGTGGCGACGAGCGCCTCTGAAATGCCGGCCATCACCGTGGCCTGCACCTCGGCGCCCTTGGCTCCCGAAACGCCGAGGTCCTTGAACGCCTTGATGATGCCGAGCACCGTGCCGAACAGACCGATGAACGGCGTGTTGCTGCCGAGCGTGCCGAGGATCGAGAGGAACCGCTCGTAGCGCGGGCGCTCACGCGCCATCGTCGCGTCGATCACTTCCTGCACCGCGTCGGCGCCCTTGTCCTTCCAGCCGATGCCTTCGCGCAGCACCGACGCTTCCATGCCCGCGCGCTCACCGACCGCGGTCTTGATCGCGTCGAGCTCGCCCTTGGCCAGCTTGACCAGCACGCCGTCGCTGTCGGGCAACGAGCGCGTCGAGAAGTAGATCGCGCGCTCGAGCATGACGGCGATCGAGATGATGGAAAGGAACGCGAGGAGCCACAGCACCCACTCCGCGTTGCCCGTGAAAGTGGCGAGCAGGCGTGACGTCAGCCAGCCCTGATCGTGAGTCGCCTGCGCGAGCGAGAGAAACGGAGTCATGGTTCCTGTGGGGAAAGAGGCGAAAAACCGGCCACTTATCTCGTGCCGGGAGTAGCGAATGTCAACGGAAACGCACCGATTTGAGTACGTCCTGGTCAGCTCAACGTTTCGCACTGCCTCCTGATTTCAGGACCCTGCGCGCTCGGGAGGTGAGTCATGCTGCGTTTGGTGCACTGGGACGCCATCGTGATCGGCGGTGGACCCGCGGGTTCGAGCGCGGCGACCTGGCTTTCGCGCGCCGGCCGCAAGGTGCTGTTGCTCGAGAAAGAGCAGTTCCCCCGGGAGCACATCGGGGAGTCCTTATTACCTGGTGTGTTGCCGTACCTCGATTCGCTCGGCGTGCGCGACGCGGTCGAGGCGGCGGGCTTCGAGAAGAAAGAAGGCCAGACGCTGGTGTGGGGTGGCGACGGAGAGCCCTGGCACATCGACTTTCGTGAGCTCGACGTCTTTCCGTATTCGTTCTTCGTGGAGCGCGCGCGGTTCGACGAGCTGCTCTTGCGGCACTCGGCGGCGAGCGGGACGACGGTGCGCGAGCGCTGCGCGGTGAAGGAGATCGTCTTCGAGAAGGGCCGCGCGATCGGCGTTCGGCTCGACTCGGGAGAGAACCTGTCGGCGTCGTTCATCATCGATGCGTCGGGGCAGAGCGCGTTGACGGCGCGCGGTGGAGATCTGATCAAGCCCGTCGCGGGCCTCAAGAACGTTGCGCTCTGGGCGTACTGGGAAAACGCGAAGCGGCTGCCGGCTCCGCGACGTCAGAACTTCCTCACTGCGTCGATTCGCGACGGGTGGATCTGGGTGATTCCGCTCGGGGACAAGACGTCGATCGGCGTCGTCACTTCGCATCGCTCGCAGAGCGCGCGTTCGAAGGAAGGTCCGCTCAAGTGGTACGAGCGCACGCTGCGGGAAGCGGGGCCGGTCGCTCCGTTGCTCGAGGGCGCGACGCGCGTGTCGGATCTTCGCGGCGCGCGCGATTGGTCGTACCGCGCGAAGTTCACGAGCGGCCCAGGCATTCTGCTCATCGGCGACGCGGCGTGTTTCATCGATCCGATTCTCTCGACCGGTGTGCACCTCGCGATGAGCGCCGCGTACTGGGCGGCGGCGGCGGTGCATTCGTCGCTCGGAAAACCGGAACACGAGCCGATGTTCAGGCGGTACTTCGACGAGTCGTACGCCGCGCAGTACCACGAGCTGCTCGCGCAGGTGAGCGCGCTGTACCGCACCGAAAATCGGAAGGACTCGTACTACTGGACGTCGAAGGAGATTCTGCGGCTCGGCGCTGCGGTCGAGCCGCGGCTCGCGTTTCTGCACATCACCGCGGGGCTGCTGCGGAACGCGGCGTTCACGAAGCACGACACGGCTGCGGGCGTGAAGACGTCGCTGGGCGAACGCGCCAACCTGCCGAGCGAGGGTGGGTTGTCGACGAGTGCGCAGCGCGAGCGAACGGCGCAGAACGCGAGCGAGCGCGGCGGAGCGGATGGCGCGTCTCACGAACGTGCGCTTCCACCCGCGGGAGAGTCGCGCCCGTTGGTGTGGCGCACTGGAGCGATCGGCGCAGCGGAGTTGGTGTCGGTGCGGGCTGACGGACTGCAGCTGCGCGTCGTGCGTCACGAGCCGCGCGGGCTGCGAGATCGCCCTGCGGAGACGTGGTGCTGCATCGAAGTGCGTGACGACTCGCGCGAGCCGATCGCGCTGGCGGTGCTCGAAGAACGACGCCGCGGAGTCGCGGGTGCGGGGCGCGTCGAGGTTTCGGTGATCGCGTATTCGCAGCGCCCGGTAAGCGAGGCGGTGCGCGCAGCGTTCGCGCACGCCGTGGCTGGTTGCGATGATCCGAAGAAGCCGCTCGCGATGGACGCACTCGAGAAGGCGGTGCGTCGCGCGGTGAAGCTCCCCGCTGGAGTGGCGTGCGTGCCGGAGCGCGAACATCGCGGGTCGAGCGTGGCGGAGCCTCCGTTGACAGCGGTGTTCGACACTCCGCCCGGTTCACCGCTCGAGCGGTTGTACGTGATGGTCGAAGCGCGCGTGCCGCCGAAGTTGAGCGAGCTGCCGATGCTGCGCACGCGATGGCTCGACGTGTTTCACCGGCCGTCGATTTCTCCCGGGTGGGCCGAGCCGTTCCTCGCGGCGGTGACGAAGAAGCTGTGGTCGGCAGTGCAGGGCGCCGACTCGCGAGCCGAAGCGTTCGATCGAGCAGAACGTGCGCTCGGCGAGCTCGAGTTCAGCGGCTTCTCTCGCCTTGCCCTTGGGCGGCTCAGCGGCTGAGACCACGCACGCGCTTGAAGAGATCAGCCGCGCGCGCGGCGATGGCTTTCGTGCCCGAGGCGAACCAGGTGTTCACCGCGATGCTCGCCTCGAGCGTGCGCACGTGGTGCCAGCAGCGCGAGGGGATGAAGAGCGCGTCGCCCGCGCTCAACTCAGCGATGACAGGATGGGCATCATTCCATCGCGGGAACTTCGCGAGGTCAGGGTGTTCGGGGTCGACCTGCGCTCCGTTGGGCAAGCCGCTGGTGAGGCCGCGCGGGTAGACACAGTGACTCTCGGAGCGTGCGACGAGCGTGAAGCGCTTCTTCCCCTGCAGCACGACGTGAAAGTTGTCCGACAGATCGAAGTGCATCGCCGTGGTCGTGCCCGTCGCCGAGATCCACAACTTCGAGACCTGCCAGCTCGCGCTCGCGACGTACGGAATGGTCAGCACCTCGCTGCTCAGCTCGCGCGGCAGCACCTCGAGCCGCGTCATGGCGTAGCCGTTCAAGCCGCGCAGAAATTCTCCGAGCTGCATTCGCTGCTCGCTGAGGCCGCGGCTGGTGTCGGTGACGAGCGCTCCATCGCGAACGCTCGCGACGCTGACCGTCGCGCTGCCGAAACGGCGCGACATCGACTCGAGCGTCCATTCTCTCGCGGGCCAATGCTGGGTCAGCCCAGTGAGGATGACCGGTCGCTCGCGCGCGAAGAACTCGCTTCGAAACGCATCGACGCTCGGACCTGCGATGCGCTCGATGGTGTTCACCCGAGGAGCACTCCATACCGATCGTAGATCGACGTGCAGTCGCGCCCGCTGTGGTCAGCGATCGAACGATCGGCGCCGCGCTCGAGCAGCAGCGGGACGATGGAATGCACTCTCGCCTCGAACGCGACGTGCAGCGCGGTGAGCCCGCGAAACACGGCCTGCGTGTTGGGGTTGGCGCCAGCCTCGAGAAGCACGCGCGTGTGTTCGACGGCGTCGACCTCGATCGCGGAATGCAGGACGGGGCGAGTCGCGCGATCTCCGAGCTCCGGCTTCGCGCCGGCGGCCAGCAAGGCGCTCAAGATCTCGACCGGTGGAACCTTGCCGTCGGACATTCGCTTGCGCACCGCCTCGTGGAGCACGCACCGGAACGTCTTCGGGTCGACGAGGTCGAGTCTGGCTCCTGCGGCGAGCAGGCGCTTCACGTGCGCGACGTTGCCGAGCTCCACGGCGTCGAAGATCGCGGTCGTGCCGTCCATCAAGCCGCGCGAATCGGGGCTGGCCCCTCGCGCGAGCAGCAACTCGACCATCGCTGAGTCGCGCACACGTACCGCGGAAGCGAGCGGCGACATGCGTCCGGCGAAGTTCACGTTCGCTCCGGCTGCGAGGAGCCTCGTCGCGAACTCCGTGTTCGTCGATTGCGCCGCCTCGAGCAGTGCCTCGTCGAGCACGGCCTGCGGGAGCGGCTGTCGCGCGGCCAGCTCCCCGAGCGCTTCGTCGAAAGCGGGCAGGGCGTCGTCTTCGATCGCCGTGCGGATGGCTTTGGAGAGCTGCTTCTCAGTGCGCTTGCGTGCCATCAGATGAATTTCCTCAAGCTCCTCTGCTCGACCGGGTTCGTGCTGCGCGCGATGCGAGCCTCGAGCAGCTTCTTCACGCTCTTCGAGCCCTGGCCCTTGAGCGGCTCGATCAACAACAGCGCGTTCACCTTCGGGTCGTTCATCAACGCTTCGATTCGCTCGAGCACCTGCTTCGACCTGGGCCCACGCCCCAGAATCGGGAGCGCCGTGTAGGTGAGGTAGTGATCTCCTCGCTCGAGCACGGTGAGACAGGCTTCGACCCACTCGGGCTTCGCGAAGAGCAGCGCCTTCTTCTTGTTCGCGGCGACGTCGGCGTCGATCGCACGCAGCACGTGGTGCACTTCACGGTCCTTGCCGCTGCGCACCACTTCCAGCGCGCGCTTCGGGTCGACGCGCAGCAGCGCTTTCGCGGCGGGCTCTCCGACGCCGTATTCCTCGCCGAGTGCGCTCGTGAGCTGCTTCAGGCCGCGCGCGTCGTCCCACTCGAGCAGCAGCGCGGCGGCTTCGAGACGTTCGCGCTGATCAGCCTTCGAGAGCGCGAGCTCGGCGACGACGTCGGCCAGCGCCTTCAACTTTCGCGCGCGGATGACGCGCATCAGCTGACCACCGTGCGTCACCATCTGCGGCTCGGTGAGCGGCTTGTGCATCTTCGGGAGCGCGGCACGAATCGCGTCGGCCAGCGCGGCGTGCTTGATGGCGAGCAACGACTCGGTCGCGGCCAGCAGCATTCCCATCGGCGCGCGCTTCACGAACACGTCGATCAGATATGCGAGCGCGCGGTCGGCGTTGGCTTGCGAGAAGCGAATGTCCTTCGATGAGTCGCCCGCGCGCGCGAAGACGCGAAGGGCACCGGTGCGCAGTTCCTCGTCGGTCGAGGTCTCGTACGCCTCGAGCGCGAGCTGCACTCCGAGGTGCGTGCTGATCTCGCCGACGACCCACAACGCGACAGCGAGGACTTCCTGGTTCGTCGATTCGGTGAGCTGCGCGCGCACCTGCTTCGTCGCCTTGAACAGCTGCGGAGCCATCACCGACTTCTTCCCGTCGGGAAGCATCGCGGGGTACTTACGAGCGGTCGTGGCGAGCATCTCATCGGGGAACGCCGCCAGCGGCGCGATGATCTTCTCGCGCAGGCCCTGCGTCTTCGGAGTGCTCGGTGTGCCCTTCCTCGCCTTCTGCACGCGCGCACGGAACTCGGGGTTCGCTTCTTCGAACAGCGCGAGGAGGTGATTGTTGAACGCCTGGTAGTCCTTGCTGTCGTAGACCTTCGCGCCGGCGGCGAGGCTGAGCTCCTTCAGCTTCGAGCCCTTTCCGGTGAGCGTGAGTTGGTAGACGAAGTCGCCTTCGGCGCCCGCGGTGCCGAGGAAATGGAAGCGGCCCTTCGCTTTGAATTCGTCCGCCGAGCGCACGAGCGCGGCGATGTCGGCGCTCCCTTCGCGGAAGCCGTCTTCTCCGGTGTCGTAGACCAGCGCGACGGTGAGCCCTTCGATGGTGACCTGCTGGATGTTGTAGGCGCGCGCGTCATGCCGCTTCGCCACGCTCTCGAGGCGATCGGCGACCGATTCCTCGACGTCGTACGAGTCCTCGAGTTCGTTGATCCAGTCGTCCCACTTCGCGTGGTCGACGGTGGTCTGCTTCCACGCGTCGAGCGCTGCTTGATCTGGAAACGTCATCGCGCCGAAGCCGCCTGCGTTCCAACCCATGCGCGCGTCCTACCTTGCCCGTGAGTGATGGACTACGAGCGAAGCGTGCGCGCGCGTTGGCCAGAGTTGCTCGTCGGGGCGTCGCTCGTGCTCTTCGTCTCCGTCGCCGGCTGGCTCGGCTCGCGACTGCCGGTGTGGAGCGAGCTGGTCTCCGCGCTCCCGAGTCATGGTTACCGAACCGTCATCGCTCCACCCGTCGGCGAGCCGCCGAGTCCCACGCTCGCCGCTCCTACAGAGGCTTCGCTTCCACTCGAGCCGTCTTGCGTTGAATCGGCCCCTGAACCGGTTTGGTCGATCTCGAGCGTTCGACCCCATCTCAGCCTGTGCGTCGCACACAGCTCGTTTCCGATCGTGGTGAGCCCGTACACGTCGGGCATCGCGGCGTGGCCGCTCGGCACCTTCGATCTCTTCACGCAGCGGAAGATCTGGCTGCTCATCGCCGCGCTCGGGCTGCTGTTGAGCTTCAGAGTCATCTCCCGCGTCGCAGATCGCGAGACCGCTGCGTTGGCGATCTTCGCGACGGCGACCAGCTCTCCGTTCTTGCTGCTCAATTCGCTGCTCGTGCCGTTCGAGACGGTGCCTGCCACGCTGCTCGTTGCGGCCGCGAGCGTGTGGATCGGCGGAGAGCTGAAGCCGCTTCGACTCTCGCTCGGAGCGCTGCTCGCAGGTCTCGCCGTCGCCACGAACTTGAAGGCGCTGTTCCTGCTGATTCCACTCGCCGTGATTGCCTGGCGTTCGCCCGCGCGTCCGAAAATCGAGAAGCGCTCGCATCTGCTTCTCGCCGCGTTGGCGTTCGTGGTTCCGCTCGCCCCGCTGCTGATCTTCGCGCTGAATGATCCGAACCGTGGCCTCGAAGGCCAGTTCTCACTGCGCGCAGCCTGGGCGCTGTCGAATCTGCAGTGGAGCCGCTTCTTCACCGAGCCCGCGCTCCTCACCAACTTCGCGTCGGACTTCACGTCGTATTTCGACATGGCGGAGAAACGCTCGGCGCTGAGCTTCAGCTGGGTGCACGTCGCCGTCGCGATTCCGTTGACGTGGTGTCTCTTCAGCGGCGTCGCTCGACTCGCGGGGCGAGAGGTCGGTTCGTGGCTCTCGGCGGCATGTGGCGTCGTGCTGCTGACGTTCTTCTTCGTCTCGGTGCTCCTCTACAAGCAGTACCCCGGCGGCAACTACGCGCCGCTGCACGACTTGATGGGCATCGCGACCGCAGCGGGCTTCGTCGATCTCGCGCGTCGTTTGCAGCCTCAGCGTTTCGTCGCGGTCGCTGCGATCGGCGTCTTCATCGTCGGTGCCGGCGGAATCTGGCACGTGCTTCGTCGTGGAGATCCCGCGGCGCACGTGGCGACGTCCTTCAACGCGAACGCGGTGCGCGAGGCGACGGCGCTCTTTGGCGCTGAGCCTGAAGTTCGCGTGCTCACCACGACGTACAACCTGAGCGGCGTCTTCGACTCGATGGGCGCGAAGGCGATCTCCACGCATCAGGTCTTCGACGTGTGCGGCCGGTTCCGCGAAGGGCCGGACCTCGACGTGTGCGTTCGCGAACGGTGGAAGTGGTTGCTCAGCCACGCCGCGAGTCTGCCGCTGCGCGTGTTGATTCCGCTCAACGTGGCGTCGGTCGACAAGCCGCTCGAGATCTCGCGGCAGTTGAGCGCGCGGCTGATCGAGGCCTGCAACGAGCTCGGGCTCGCGGTGCGCGAGGAAAAGCGCTTCTCGACGAGCGGCGGTGTCGAGGTGCTGGCGTCGTTTCGCGTCGAGGGCACTCCGCGCGTGCCGACGGTGAACGCACCGGCTCCGCAGCGACCTCCTCAGCTCGCGTTTTCAGAAGCCGACGCGAAGACGGTCTTCGAGGCCGTGTCGAAGAACGCCGACTGCGAATTGATCGGAGTCACGACCGAGCGAAATCGGCTCGTCTTGAAGTGGAAGCCCGACGTGATGGTGGTGGTCGATGCCGCGGAAGTGGTGCGTGTCTCTCCGCTGGCCGAGGACGAGAAGAAGTGTCCGCTCGCGCTCGCTCGGCTGCGGGAAGTCGTCGCGACGCTGAAGCTCACGACGACTGTTTCGCCCTGAGCACCGCCGCGTCTCTCAGTGCGACCGCGGCATCACGAATCTCCCGGAGCCGCTCGATCGGCAGCGCGGTCTTCGCAGCCGGCACGTGGTGATCACCGATGCCGGTGTCCTTCTGCTGCCGCAACATTCCGAGAATCAGCTCGCGCACTTCGTCGGCGTTCTCGAGCCCGACCAACGTCACGAGGTGTGAGTTCTGCGCGCCGGGAGTGGTGTCCGCTCCGGCGGTGGAGATGGTGAGCGACTTGAACCCGAAGACACGCTCGAGCGGCCCCTGCGTCACTTCGATGTTCTGCACATTGGCGTAACTGAGCGTCACTTCTTCGCGCGTCCACGCTCCCTGCGCGACGCGGAGTGATCGGTCTCCGACCAGGTAGTGGCGCAGCTCGAAGTCGACGCGCGCCGCGACGAGCGCGAAGGCCACCGAGACGATCTCGACGATCAGCGCGACCGCCGCTCCCACCAGCGCCCAGCCCTTCAACTTCGCGAACAGCGGCACCACGGCGATGCCGGTGAAGATGAACGGCTGCAGGAAGCGCAGCAGCGTCGAGAGATACGTGTAGCCGAGCCACTTCTGCGTGGGCTTCAACGTGCGCACCAGCGAGCTGCCCTCGGGCAGATGCGGCGGCGTGAAGTTGATCTTCATCAGCGGGAGGAAGATCGGTTTGAGCAGTCGGAGCAGGAAGTCCATCACGCGCCCTTCTTCTCGGACAACGCGCTCGCCGCTCCCTGCAGTGCATCGCGAATCTCGACGAGCAGTTCGTCACCGCCGGCGCTCTTCTCTTCGTGCGGCTCGGCGCGAACACCGCGCATCTTCGCGTACAGGTAGTCGCGGATTCCCTCGAAGTCGCTCACGCCGACGATGGCCAGGTTGCCGCTCTCGCCCGAGCCGGCGGTCTGCACCGTCACCGTGCCGATGCCCAGCCACCGCTCGAGGATGTTCTGCGACAGGTGGATGTCCTGCATGCGCGCGTAGGTGAGCTGCATCTCGCGACGAAACAGAATGCCGTAGCCCATCGACACGCCGCTCGCGTCGAAGCGGTACCAGAGCGTGTGAAAGCGGAAGTAGAGCGGAATGAGCGCGATCGGCCCGGCGCACAGCAGCCCGAAGCTGATGATCACGTAGAACCACAGCAACGCGTTCTCCGGCCGGGTGATGGCGTGAACGCGTTTCTCGAGCGCAGTGAGTTGGGCGGCATCCATGACGTTGCGACCGTACTCAAGTCACGGCGCGCGCCACCCCGGAATGCGCGGCGTGTGATCGACGAGGAAGCTCACGAAGCGGCGCACGCGCTCGGGCACGAAGCGCGAGGGCAGGTACACCGCGCTCACCATGGTTCGCGGAATTTCGAATTCGCTCAGCACCTCGACCAGCTGCCCGCGATCGATCGCTTCCTGCGTCACGTAGCGCGGCAAGCGGCCGATGCCGGTGTCGCAGAGGATCACGTTC
Organism: Archangium sp.; assembly: GCA_047600485.1. Lineage (GTDB taxonomy): Bacteria > Myxococcota > Myxococcia > Myxococcales > Myxococcaceae > Archangium_A. The sequence goes on along the minus strand of JASGKS010000001.1, from coordinate 5,005,836 downwards.
ATGATCGCCGCCGAGTTCGTGAGCCGCAGCACCGACGGCGGCGTGAAGCGAATCAGCTCTCCGCCCGGGAGAATGAATTCCTCCGAGTCGAACGCCCATCGATAGAACGGCCGCGTCGACAGCTCTTCGAGCGACTTCGGAACGCCCGACTTCTCGAAGTACTTCGGCGTGCCCACCAGCGTGTAGCCGTACGTGCCGAGCTGCCGCGCGACCACGTTCGGAGCGCGCACCGGCCCGACGCGCACGGCGACGTCGGTTGCGTCCGACACGAAGTCGGTCACTGCGTCGGTGAGCGTCGCTTCGATCTCCACTCCGGGGTGTTCGCGTTGGAAGTCGACGATCAACCGCATCAACCAACACTGACCGAGCGAGGTCGGGAGCGAGAGGCGCAGCGTTCCCGTCAAACCCGTGCGCGCCGCCGACAAACCGGTCTCCGTCTCGTCGAGCTCGGCGCGCAGGCGCTTCACCACTTCGAGGTATTTTGCGCCGGCATCGGTCAGTCGCACGCCGCGCGTTCCGCGCTCGACGAGGCGAATGCGCACCTGCCGTTCGAGCCGATCGAGTCGCTTGCTGATGGCCGGCTGCGTGAGCCTCAACGCCTTGGCCGCGCGCGAGAGCGAACCGGTGTCAGCGATGCGAACGAACGCCTCCAGGAGATCCCAGCGATCCATGGGCTGGGATCTAAACGTTTCGCTGCAAACCGGCGGGAATATGGGCTGTGCCGCCGGGACATGCCGCGAGGTGTCCCGGGACGTCTCGATCGTGTGTCGACGAAAGGGCGTGTGGGTCTCGTGGGTTGGAGGTCGGCTCGGCAGTTGCTCCTGTGGGCGAAATGGCTCCTCGCATCGGAAGCACGCCGCCGGCCCGAGTTGCTGCACCCGTCGTCAGCTCGGCTCCCGCTGAAGAAATCGCCGCGCCAGAACCGAAGAAGAAGACCGACCAGGAAGTGGCGGCGATTCTCTTCGACCAGCCGGTGAAGAAGCTGGTGAACACCACGGGGCGCTACGCCGCGGTGGCGAAGGCGCCGGTGCCTCCGAAGCCCGAGCTCGACATCGACGTCAACAAGCTGCGCGCCGCGGCGAACGCCGGAGTGAACGTCAGCGGCAAGCCGACCGGCGACGTGAAGAAGGCGCTCGATCAGCTCGCGAAGGGCAAGGACCTCTACAACGTCTTCAAGGACCTCACGGCTGATCAGGCGAAGGAGGTCTACGCGCGCATGCCGGCGGCGCAGCGCAAGGCGGTCGAGGCGGCCACTCCGAGTGGTGACATGCCGACCGCCGTGCGCATGGCGCAGGTGCAGAACATGTCGAACGATCAGCTCAAGGCCACCGCGAAGGCGATGAGCGACGGCAAGGTGAAGGACACCGCGCTCGAGCTCGCCGTGGCCACCGAGCTCGCGGCCCGCACCGAGTTCGGCGCGCAGCACCCCGAAGTGATCGATACGATGCGCTACCTCGTGCTCAACCAGAAGCTCGGTTACGAGGACCTGAGCTCGAGCCTTCACAAGGACCCGGCGGGCCTCGCGGGCGCGATGATCGAGCACGCTTCGAAGGAATACGCCGAGACGCAGGCGCGTGTTGATGGCGCGGTGGCGTCGGCTCCGAACCCGCGCGGCCAGGCGAAGATCGTGATGGTCGACGGCTCGATGAGCAACAAGTCGGCGTGGGCCGATCTTCCGAGCGACCTGAAGAGCAAGATGCCGGAGAAGGTGTGGGCCGGCATCAAGGACCCCAAGCAACGCGACACGCTGTTGCAGACGTATTCGCGTCTGAAGGGCTGGGGCGTGTGGGATCAGGTGAAGACCGTCGAGCGCACGCTCGAGCCGCGCGAGAAGCACACGCGCATCGCGGGCAAGGAGTTCGAGGTCAACGGCAACTCCGGCGGCATCGTCTACACCGCGCACGACGCGAAGCGCTTCGAGCAGGCGCTCAAGGACACCGGTCACTTCGGAGTCGACAACGGAGCGCTCGGCGCGATGCACAAGGGGCAGGTGTCGATGCGCGAGTGGACCGAGGACAAGGGCAGCCTGCACCTCGCGATCGGTCCCGGGAATCAGTTCGACGCCCACGTCGACACCGACTCCCCGGTCGTGAAGCCGGAGAACGGCAAGACGCAGATCACCGCCCAGAAGGGCTTCGACCACCACCGCAAGGAATTGTGGCCCGAGTACATCCGCAAGTACCTCGGCATCCCCGGCCTGATCATCGACGCCGGCATGAACAAGAACCCCAAGGGCGGGCTCCCCGAGGGGCACGTGACGGGCACCATCGAAGTGCGCGGGCCGGTGAAGAGCGAGCGCAAGAAGGTCGACACCGAGGCGCTCGAGCGCATCTACGGCAAGGGCATCGAGCAGAACCCGGTGCTGCCGGAAGTGGTCGGCGACGCGCTCAAGAACGTCGACCTCTCGAAGGCGAAGTTCCCCGACAAGGGCGTGCCGAAGAGCGATCGCCCCGACCCCGAGCGCGTGGCCGAAATTCTCGCGCAGCGCATGCTCGAAGCGGCGCAGAACGGGAAGGGCGGTATCGAGATCGATTTCCCGGTCTACAAGGATCGCCCGGGCCACCAGGCCCCGATGGAAGGCGAGATGCGTCGCCTCGGTGAGCAGGTTCGCCGCAAGTTGCAGGAAGCGATCGCCAAGCTGCCTCCCGACGAGCGCGCGAAATACGATCTCGATTCGGTGACCAAACTTCGCGTGAAGTTCGGCGCGAACAACGGCGCGACGGTTTCTCTCACCCGGAACTAACAGGAGCATTCGTGAGCCCGAAGATCTCGAACCAGCCCGCAGTCGTTCAGCCGAAGGTCACGCAGGGAACGAAGGCGGCCGCTCCGAAGAAGCTCGAGCCGACGCCGGTGGAAGTGAAGAAGCCGGCGGTCGACACCAGCTTCGCGGACGCGGCGAAGAAGAAGGGCCCGAACATGACCGGCCGTCACAAGCCGGTGGCGAAGGCGCCGGTGCCCGTGAAGAAGGATCTGTCGGCCGACGTGGCGAAGCTGCGCTCGGCGGTGCAGGCCGGGAGCGTGAGCAAGCAGAAGGTCGACCCCGAGGTGAAGGGCGCGCTCGATCGCATCAAGCTCGTTGCCTACAAGGGCAAGGACGCGATCGGCGACGTGCTCAAAGATCTCGAGCCGTCGGTCGCGAAGGAGGTCTTCAAGAATCTCCCCGCGTCGGCGAAGGCCGAGATCGGCATGAACACGCCGTACGGTTTCCAGCCGACGTCGGTGCGCATGGCGCAGGTGCAGAACATGACCGACGACCAGCTGAGCCAGGTCGCCGAGGCGATGCGCGGTGGCGGAGTGGAAGATCTCGGCCTGCAGCTCGCCGTCACCACCGAGCTCGCGGCGCGCACGCAGTGGGGCAAGGACAACCCGGAGATCGTCGACTACCAGCGGCAGCTCGTCGTCGACGGCAAGGTGAACTTCAGCGACGGCCGTGGTGCTGCGCGCACCGAGACGTCCGGTGAAGTGACGATGAACCCGTCGCTGTCGAAGTCACCCGAGGCGCTCGCCGCGCTGCTCGCGCACGAAGCGACGCACAGCTACCACGCGGCCAACGGCGGCATGGACAAGTCGACGTACAAGGAAGAGACCGCCGGCAACATGGCGAGCGCTCAGGTGTGGGCGGAGCTTGGGAAGGAAGACTTCAACCTCACGCAGAACCAGCGCGACAGCCTCAACGACTACGCGAAGCTCTACAAAGCCGGCGGCGAAGACGCGGTGCAGTCGCGCGTCGCGGCGGAGTACGCCAGCGAAGCGTCGAAGGCGGCCAGTGAGCACGCGGCCGCGGCGGCGAAGCTCGACAAGGCGGGCGACACGAAGGGCGCGAAGGCCGAGCGTCGGGCCGCCAGCTACGAAGAGGCCAAGGTGAAGGACGTCGCCAACGAGCTCTCGAACGACCCGGGCGCGGTGAAGCAGATGAACGGCACGTTCGCGTTCGAGGTCACGCGCGCGTTGCTGGGCTCGCGACCTGATCAGGCTGATGTCGAGAAGCTCGGCGCCACGCTGAAGAACCTCTCGCCGTCGGCGAAGAAGGAACTGCTCGAGCAGCTCAAGAACCTGCCGCCCGAGGCGAAGGAAGCGAAGGACGTGTTCCTCAAGGCGCTCGGCTGAAATCCCCTCTCCCGCGAGGGAGAGGGTCAGGGTGAGGGTGAAACACAAACGACCTCACGCGTGGCGTTCTGGTCCTTCTGTCGTCTCCGCGGGAGCAGGCGCTGTGCTCGCTCCGGCTTCAACCCTCACCCCAACCCTCTCCCTCGCGGGAGAGGGGAATTTGTCAGAAGAACTGCACGCCGACGCCGAAGTGCAGGTTGAACCACCGCGGGTTCTGCGCAGCCGCGACCTGGGGGAACATCTGCCAGGCGAGCTGCACACGCAGGCGATCGAGCAACGGCACGATGAACACCGTCTCCAGCGCGGCCTGCGTGCAGCTGCGCGGGTCGACCACCGTGGTGTCGCACTTCTGCGTGGCCAGCCCATCGGCGATGCCGAGCTGAATTCCGCCTCGGAGCGCAACGCGCGGCTGAACAATCGCTCCGGAGAGGAACGAGAGGTGGAACTCGGGCCCCGCCATCAGCAACGTCGCGAAGCGCTGTGAGCTGCCCGGCGTGAAGAGCGAGAAGAAGCTCGTCAGCTCGAGCGCCGCGGTGAACTGCAGCCAGTGCGCGTCCCAGCCGAAGGGCACGAGGCTCATTCCACTTTCCACCACCGTGCCGAGCACCGCGTACGCGCTCCACACCGGAGGACTGAACTCGAGGTTGTTGAGCGCCACGCGGCCCGCGGTCTTCGCGAGCAGCTGTTCGGCGAACGTCGGCTGTGATGCGCTCCAGCGGTAGACGACGCGCTCCAACTCACGGCGCACCGCGAGCCCGCCTTCGTGCGGCCGCTTCTTCGCGAGCGGGAGATCTTCGTACGGGTAGCGGTACTCGCCGAGCAGTCGCATGAAGTACGGGTAGGCGGTCTCTCCGTCGTTGCGCTGCGAGGCCGAGCCGATGTCGCGCACGCCGGGCACGTGAGGCGTCGCCGCGCCGTCGCGCGCCTGAGCGCAGTGAAAGTGGTACCCGAGCTGCGGAGCGAGCTGCTGCGGGCGAGGGCGGCACGCGGCGTAGAGGCGATCGAGCGAGGCCTGCGTGAGGATCGCGAACGCCTCCATGCCACTCGACGAACACGCAGCGCGCTTCGCTTCGTGGCCGGGCTCGAACATGCCGAGCAGACACTCGAACGGTTTCCACGTCTCGGGCGACACCGCGATGTGCGACTCGACCAGCGCGTCGACGTCGTACTTCTCGCCGAGCCAGCCGCCGGTCTTCAGCTCGCGGTACGCGTCGTACATGCCGATGTAGAAATCGAAGAGCCGGAACTCAGCGTCGAAGAAACCGATGAACGCGTTGAGCGCTTCGCTCGCCTTCGGGAAGTAGCCGATCGAGAGGCGCATGCGGCGCGCGAGCTCCTGCTTCTCCTGCGCGAGCGTGTAGAGCTCCTTGGCGCGCGCGTTCTCGACGAAGCCGCCGGTGAGCGCGAAGACTTGATCGAGCATTCCGCGGCTCGGGCCGGTGGGCGAAGGCGGGTCTTCGGGCGGGTAGGCCACGGTGTCGGGATCCATCGAGAGGTGCAGCACCTCGGGCGGAGTGACTCCCGGCGCGGGAACGTCGTCGCGCCAGCGCGGTTTGCCGTCTTCGATCACGAGGCGCGTGTCGGCCGTGGTGTACGCGAGCCGCAGCGGGTTGTTGTCGAACACGCCGCCGTCGACGAAGAGATCGATGAACTGCGGCTCGGTGCAGCGCAGATCGGCGGGTGCGCCTTCTTTCGCGGGAACGCTCAAGCAGTACTCGATCGGCTGCGGAGCGAAGGCGACGGGGAACGCGGTCGAGGCGAAGAGCAAACCGCGCAGACGACCGAAGTTGCGGTCCCACGCTTCGAGGTCGGTGCCGTCCTTGTCGTCGATGAACGGGAGCAACGGCTGCGGGAGATTCGCCGCCGGGTTGGCGTAGTTGCGCAGCAGCGGGCGAACGCCGACACCGCGACCGGTGATGCGCACCAGGAACTTCTCCTCGACGCGGGGCACTCCGAGGCCGCGCTGCACTTCGACGGTGCGGGGCGCGACGCGGGTGACGACCACTCCGAGCACCACGTCGCAGCCGTCGGTGAAGCCCTCGGCGAACAACGTGCGAATGCGCGCGAACGCCTGCTCCAGCGCGCCGCGCGAGAAGAGTGATTCAGACGAGCGGCTCTTCTTGTCGAAGAGCTGCGCGAAGCCGATCTCTCCCCATGCGCGCCAGCCTGGATCTTCGAGAGGATTCGAGTTCGTGCCGCGGCAGCTCGAGAGCGCGGCGACCAGCGCGTTGGCGCTGCCGGCGGAAGCGCCCGAGACGATCTTCACCTCGTGCGTGCGCTTCACCTTGAGCTGCTCGAGCAGCAGGTAGACGTAGCCGGCTTCCCACGTGCCGAGTGACACGCCGCCGGAGATGGTGATGCCGATCGGCCGCTGTTGCTTCGCCTCGACGACCGGAGGTGCCGGAGTTGGTGCAGGCGCGACCTCGGTTGCCTGGGCCAGCGCGAGCGTGACGACGAGGGAAAGCATCGGTTGCGTCTCCTATTCCAGAACGGTTCACTCGCGCTCATGTTCGTCTCGGTGATGGTGGGGTGGGTCGTCACGGCGGCGCCGGTGCTTTCGGTCGACGGCGGACTCCCCGCGGCGTGGGTGTCGGAGGTGGTGGACGTGCAGGCCGCGAACATCAGCGGCTGCCTTGCGCCACCGCCTGCGAAGTCGAGCGTGCGGTACGAGCTGAGCATCGCTCCGGACGGCAAGACGCGCTTCGTGTTGCGCGACGTGAAGAACGTCGATCCGAAGCGGCTCACGTGCGTCGGTTCGGTGATCGACCGCCTCGCGTTTCCGTCTGTCGACGCGGGCACCGCGGTGTCATGGCTCGTCAGTCCGTGGACGGCGGCCGATGCCGGAACGCCCGGCGAGCTGCTGTTCGGGCCAGCCGACGTTCCGGACGTCTGGGCGACTGACGTCGGGCGGTGCTACCGCACGCACGCCGGGGTGGCAGAGGGGCGTGCCGAGACCGAGTTGCTCTTCAGCGCACAGGGCTTCGTGCTCGACGCGCGCCGCGTCGCCTTTCCGGACGGCGAAGATCGCGAGGCGCTCGAAGCTTGCGTGCGCGCAGCGACTCGCGCGTGGCGGCTCGAGCCGGGCACGCGGCGCATCGTGCTTGCGGCGTGGGTGGTCGCTCGCAGCACGCGAAGCGCGAAGAAATTCTTCACGCCCGGCTCGCCCGCCGTGGAGATCGTGCAGTCGGAGTTCGCGCCCTTCTCAGCGACTTCCGGTGGACTACCCAAAGACGTGATCGCCGACGTCATTCGGCGCGGCCAGAAGCAGGTTCGCGCTTGCTACGAGCTGGCGCGGAAACGTGACGCACGCGCCGCCGGGAAGGTCGCGGTGACGTTTCAGATCGGCCCCGACGGAGCGGTGTTCAGCGCGGAGGTCTCGGACGATTCAGTGCGCGACGAGCGCCTGGGTGCGTGCGTCGTCGACGTCGTGAAGCACTGGCAGTTTCCCAGACCCGAAGGCGGCGGGAACGTGAAGGTCACCTTCCCGTGGATCTTCACGTCGGCCGACGCCGACGATTGATCAGTTCACGGTGTACGTGAGGCCCGTGTCGGTCGAGCTGCAGTTCTGCCCGCGAACCGTGACCTTGTAGCTGCCTGGCGCGAGCCCCTCGGGGAGGAAGCCGACGAAGCCGCCTTGCGCCGACGAGTACGCGCCGTTCACCAGCGCCTTGTCGCCGATGACGACGTCGAGCGCGCGCTGCAGGTTGTCTCCCGTCACCACGACTGGATCAGTCGCAGACGCGGGCGGCGTGATCATTCGCACCGTCGGAGTCGCCACCGTCTCGTCGCACACGTAGTACCGGAACTGCTGGTACGCCTGCGCGCCGCGGTTGTCGCGCACCACGAGCCACAGCTGCCCGCTGCGCTTCTCCGGCACGGGATCTTCGGGGAAATCGCTCGAGCCCGGCGCAGTGAAGATCGTCGGCGCCGAATCGGTGACGTCGAACCGTTCCTTGCTGAAGCGGCCGCCCGACGAATACCAGGCACCGACCACCACTTCCTGCTTCTCGACCGGACCGCTGGGCTGCTGCTCCGTGTAGTGCTCGCGCGAAGACTCCGGCACCTCGACGCCGAGCGACACCTGCTGGCCCGCCTTCACCTGCAGCCGCGCGCCGATCGGCAACGGAGCACCATCGAACGTGAGCGTGGTGATCTCGGGGTTGTGATTGCGAGACGTCTCGACCGTCTTCTCGCTCACCACCAGTCGCGTCAGCGCGATCGCCGTCGGCAGTTCCTTGTTCTCGATGCGCTGGAAGACCTTCTTCAGCTCCTCGTCCATCAGGTTCACGCTCACCTCTTCGGCGATCACGATCACGATCACCTGACCGATGCTGCCGTTGGTGCGAATCAGATCATCGGGCGGCAGCACGTCGAACACGCCGGGCGTCGCCGAGTACGTCGCCTTCTGGCTGAACCCGAGCAGCTTCAGACCTTCGGGGTACGAGGTGATGGTCGACGGCTTGATCAGCAGCGACGCGTCGTTGCAGGCGTTGCGGTTCTGGTCGAGCGGGTCCGGCTCGCAGCCCACCCAGATCACCGTCGACGGCTGACCAACGCGCGTCGGATCTCCGTACAACACCGACAGCGTCGAACCTTCACCCGGCCGCACCTCGGGAGGATCCGAAGTGACCGCCATGATGCGCAGCGAATCGACCAACGTCTCCGGCGTGAACTGCACACCGCAGCCCGACAGCACCGACAGCAACACGAGAGCGCGCTTCATCACCACTCTCCTCTCAGACCGAGTGTCGGGAGAATCGGAATGCCCGTCACGTAGGCCGACTGCGAATAGTTGGAATTGTAGAAGAGCGCTTCGGGGTTGGCCTGGTTCGTCACGTTCTGCACGTCGAGGTACACGACCAGCGTCCACGCATCGAAGATGAAGCGCTTGTCGAGCCGCGCATCGAGCTGGAAGAAATCAGGCAGCCGCTGCGACCACGGCAGTCCCGGCAGCGGCACGTAGTTGTTGGCGCTCGCGTCGAACAGCGACCCGATGATCGGAGTGACCAGCGGCCCGCTCGAGTACCGGAAGCGAAGACCGAAGTTGAGATCCCACGGCAGCTTCACGCTGCCCACGATGATCAAGTTGTGCGGCTGATCCAACGGGCCGGGAGCGAACGCCACGCCGCCGAAGTAGTCGCGCTCGAACCGCGACAACGAATACGCGACCCAGCCCGTGAAGTAGCGCGTGGGCCGCAACCGCAGCAGGAACTCGGCACCGTACGCGCGGCCGTACCCGTCGCTGGTGTACTTGAGCTGATTGCCCGCGATGCTGATGTCGCTGCCCTGACCGCCCGCGAGCGTGGCGCGCGCCTGATCGAACAGCGGCTTGTAGTAGCCCTGCACGTCGAGATCGAAGAGGTCGAAGATCTTCGCCTCGAGCCCGCCCATGAAGTGCCACGCGCCTTCGGCCTTCAACGCCGGGTTGCCGAACGCCGTCGACAGCTGCCCGGTCCGATAGTCCGGAGGCTGCTGGTACATCGCCGCGCCGCCCTTCACCGCGAGGAACGGCAGGAACTGCCAGCGCGCCGAGAGCCGCGGGTTCACCCACGCCTTCTTCATCACGCCGAACTCACCGTCGAAGCGCACACCACCGCGCACCTGCAGCGTCTCGAGCGGAGTCCACGTCGCGTCGATGAACAGACCCGGCTCGACGTACACGCGGCCTTCGGTGGTCGCCGTGAGTCGACGCGTCACGTACGGGTCGGGAATCTGATTCGCGCTGAACGGCGGCGGCTGCACCGCGTCGAGAAACGCCGGAGTGATGAGCGCGTCGAGGCCTGCTCCGAGCACCAGCTTCGCTTCGGGCACGTCGATGCGGAACCGCTCGCGGAACTGAATGGGCACCATCGTCGAGCGGAAGAAGACCTCGGTCGTCGTGCCCTGCTGCTCGTTGATGTCGAAGCCCACCGAGTTGCGCGAGATGAGCGTCACGCGGTCGGTCAGCTTCTGATCGATGCCCACCACCAGCCGGTTGTAGAGCTGGCTGTTCGCCGCCGCGCCGCGATTGCCTTCGACGTCGTTGTCGAGAAAGCGGTTGGGCGTCACGAAGGCCCACGCGTCTGACGAGCCGAACACCTGCACGAAGACGCGGTTGCGCGAGTTGGCGACGCGGTACTCGGCGCGGGCCTGGTAGTCCCAGAACTGCGGAGCGCGCGCGAAGCCCAGCTGGTTCTGCACGCTCGGCGGCGCGAAGGTCTTGATGGCGAACGGCACCGTCAGCTGCGCGAGGCCGAAACGGCCCGCGGCGCTCACGCTCCACTTGTCGGTGATGGGCGCTTCGACGTTCGCGCTGACGTCGAAGAAGTTCACGTCGATCGCTCCGTGCACGTTGCGCTTCGAAGGCGTGCGCACCTCGGCCTGAATCAGACCGCCGATGCTGCGGCCGTAGTCGACGCCGAAGTTGCCGGGCTGGAAGGTGATGCTCTCGATGGTCGCCGAGTTGAACGTCGCGTTGAGACCCGCGAAGTGGAACAGCTGCGGAATCTGAATCTCGTCGACGTAGATGCGCGAGTCCCACGCCTTGCTGCCGCGCACCACGAGCGCCGAGCCGCCGAACGGAGAGCGCGCGACACCGGGCAGGTTCTGCACCACCTTGAACGCGTCGTTGCGCGCTCCAGCGACCATGCGGAATTCCTGCTGCGTGAGCTTCACCGTCGAGACCTCGCGGCGATCTTTCGTGCCGCGCACGACCGTGACGTTCGGGTCTCCGGTCGACCGCATCACGTAGCGGACCTCGGTGCGCTCGCCGGCTTTGATCTCTTCGGCCTGCGTGAACTTCTCGAAGCCCTGCGCGGAGATCACCACTTCGACGTTTCCGACCGGCACGTCGAAGAACTCGAACTTTCCTTCGCCGTTCGATTCGGTCTGTTGCCCCGCGGCGGTGATCGAAGCCGCGACGATCGGCTCACGCGTACCTGCGGCCAGCAACACGCCGCTGAAGTTCACAACCGGAACTCCGGCATCGACTTCGACCGGCACGTCGACCACCTGCTGCTGCACCACGAAGTTGCTCGTGTACTGAATGCGCACCGGAGTCGGCTTGCCGTCGAACTCCGCGGGCGTGAACTCGAGCTGCTTCGCGGCGTCGACTGCGGCGGCGTCGAAGTCGGCCCCGGCGCTCTGCACGACCTTCACGTCCATCACCTTGCCGTCGACGCCGATGTCGATCTCCATCACCACCGACGCGCCGACACCTGCATCGGTCATCGACGCGGGGAAGATGGGATCCACCTGCTTCACCAGCGTGGGCATCTTCGGCTGCGTCTGCGCGAGGACCGACGACGCAGCGAGCATCACCACCAGAGCGAAAGCACGGAGCACGGCCCGGCGGTGTAGCGCACTCCCGCGCAGAGAGCGTCAACGCCGTGACGCGGGTGAATTGACGCCGAATCGTCGAATTCGACCCCGGCGCGCGTGTGCGTTTTCGCGTTTCCCCCGAGCGCAGAGACTGCGGCACGAGATCGGCAGTGTGCGCCCACATGCGCTTTCTGCGTTCGATCGTCGTGTACGCCGTTGCGGTGACCGCTGTGACCGGCTGTGTCGAGCCGACTGACCAACAGTCGATGTTCGGGTCGAGCGTCTCGGAAGAGCCGCTGTTCACCAACTCGGGCTTCGAGAGCGGCAACTTGAGCGGCTGGTCGGTCAGCGCGCGTCTGGTCGCGCTCTCGCCCGGCGTGACCAACTACCCGGTGAACTCCGAGAGTGATCTCGGCCTGCGCACCGACGGTGGCGTGCTCAAGACCAACGTCTACGACGCCGGCACTCCTTATTCCTTGATCCCTCCGGGGCTCGCCGCGGCCGACACGGTGCGCTTCCCGCGCTTTGGCAACAACGCCGCGGTCGTGAACGAGACGGGCTCGCAATACAACGCCAACCGCATCACGCAGAGCTCGGTCGTCACCACCGCCGACATCGACCCTGCCGATGGCCTGGTGCACGTGCGCTTCACGGTGCTCCCGATTCTCCAGGAACCCGGGTCACACGCTGCGCGAGCAGCCCTATTACTACGTGAGCATCACCAACCAGACGAAGGGCACGGTGCTCTCGAGCCGCTTCAACTTCTCGAACGAAGCGGGCGTGCCCTGGCAGTCGAACTCCGGCGGCACCGTCGTGTACACCGACTGGTTGTTGTTCGATCTCCCGCTGTCGCGCAGCGCGGTGAGCATCGGAGACACCGTGGTCGCCACCGTGGTCGCCGGCGGCTGCGCGCAGTCGGGCCACTGGGGCGAGGCGATCATCGACAGCTTCGGCAGCTCGATTCCCGGGCTCGTCGTCTACGGCAGCGGCCCCGACAGCGTCGAGGCAGGCAGCGACTTCCAGTACACGTACCGCGTTCTCAACGGCGGCTCTGTCACCTCGACCGGCACGCGCATGACGGCGTACCTGCCCGCGGGCGTCACCTTCCGTTCCATCGACACGCCCGGAGTGAGCTGCACCACGCCGACCGTCGGCACGCGCGGCACGGTGGTGTGTGATCTCGGCGCCGTTCCCGTCGGCGGCTCGCGCATCATCAAGGCCACCGTGCGCGCCGACTCGACCGCGACCGGCACGATTCGCCACGGCTGGTACTACAGCCAGTCGAACCAGGAGCAGCCGCTCACCGGTCCGCTCATCTCGACCAACGTCACGACCGGCGGCACCACGCAGTACGTCGATCTCTCCGCCACCGTCGATGACGGCGCGGGCTCCATCATGTGGGGCGCGCACGGCCGCTGGACCATCACCATTCTCAACCGTGGCCCGGCCACCGCGACCGCGGCTCCCATCGTCTCGGGCGCGTCGGCGCAGCTCACCAACATCACGTGGACGTGCACCGCGCAGTCGGGCGCGTCGTGCGGTGCGGCGAGCGGCAGCGGCAACATCAACTCCACCGTCACCTTGCCCGCGGGCAAGAGCGTCAGCTTCACGCTCGACGGCGACGTGAGCTCGGGCTCGGGCACGGGCGTGCTGAGCGTGACGGCCATGGCGTCTGCTCCCGCCAGCGCCGTCGAGCAGTTCTCGTCGGACAACGGCTCCGGAGATGACGACACCATCGCCGGCACGCTGGTCAGCGTCACGCTCTCGAAGAACGGCGCGGGCAGCGGCTCGCTGGTCGGCAGCCCCGCGGGCGGTTGCGGCACCGGCTGCACCACCACCACCGCTTCGTTCGCGAGCGGCACGCAGGTCACCGTGCAAGCCGTTCCCGCGAATGGCTCGGTCTTCGCGGGCTGGTCGGGCGGTACGTGCACCGGCACCGGCGCGTGCACCTTCAACGCGGCGAGCGGTCAGACCATCACCGCGACCTTCAACGCCAACCCCATCGCCATCACGTCTCCTGCGACGGCGAACGCGGCGGTCGGGAGCTCGTTCTCGTACACCGTCACCGCGATCGGCACCGCGCCCGTCACGCTCAACGTCACCGGACTTCCCGCGTGGCTCTCGTTCAACGCCTCGACCGGAGTGATCAGCGGTACGCCTCCGTCCGCCGGCACCACGACGCTCAACCTGAGCGCGACCGACGTGAACGGCACCGCGAACCAGACGCTCACCATCACCGCCGGTCAGCCGCCGCTTATCACCAGCCCGCTCACCTACAACCTCGCGGGCGCGGCGACGGCGTGGACCAGCATCGACGTGAACGCCAGCGGCGCGGCGACCATCTCGTTCAACGCCAGCAACATGCCGGGCACCGTCTATTTCAACTCCACCACGGGCGTGTTCAACGGCACTTCGGGCGCGACGGGCGTGTTCAACATTCCGGTCGTCGCCACCAACGCGTTCGGCTCTGACTACAAGACCATCGCCGTCTCCGTCGGCGGAGCGCCCGTCATCACCTCGGCCCTCACCGCGAGCGGCGCGGTCGGCAGCGCGTTCTCGTACACGCTGACGGCGACCGGCAACGCGACCATCGTGCTGTCGGTGTCGTCGCTGCCCGCGTGGGCTTCGTTCAACGCGAGCACCGGAGTCATCAGCGGCACGCCGACCAGCGCAGGCACGCTGTCGATCGGCCTCATGGCCACCAACAGTGTCGGCTCGAGCCAACAGACCTTGTCGCTCACGGTGTCGGGTCCAGCCGTCATCACCAGCGGCCTCACCGCGAGCGGCACCGCGGGCCAGGCGTTCTCGTATTCGATGACCGCTGAAGGCACGTCGCCCATCACGCGCAGCATCGCCAACGCGCCGGCGTGGCTGTCGTTCGACGCCAACACCGGCCTGATGAGCGGCACGCCGCCGTCGGGTGGAACCTTCACCGTCGACATGACGGCCACCAACTCCATCGGCTCCGACAACAAGACGCTGACCATCACCGTCACCACGCCGCCGTCGCCGCCCACCATCACCAGCGCGCTCACGGCGAACGGCATCGTCGGCACCGCGTTCAGCTACACCATCACCGCGAGCGGCCAGACGCCGATGACGTTCTCCGCGACGGGCCTTCCCGCGTGGGCGTCGATCGACACCAACACCGGCGTCATCAGCGGCACGCCGAGCTTCTCGGGCACGGTGAGCGTCACCATCGGCGCGACCAACTCCATCGGCAGTGACAGCAAGACGCTCAGCATCACCGTGGTGTCGCCGCCCGTCATCAACAGCGCGACCACCGCCAGCGGCATCACCGGTCAGGCGTTCTCGTACACGCTCACCTCGAGCGGCACTGCGCCGGTGACGTTGAGCGCGACGGGACTTCCCGCGTGGGCTTCGTTCAACGCGTCGACCGGAGTGATTTCGGGAACGCCGGTCGAAGGCGTGTTCACCATCACGCTCGGCGCGACGAACTCCGGCGGGTCGGACAGCAAGACGCTCACCATCACCATCTCCACGCCGCCGAGCATCACCTCGGCGCTCACCGCGAACGGAGTGGTCGGCAGCTCGTTCAGCTACACGCTCACCGCGACCGGCACCGCGCCCATCACGTTGAGCGCGACGTCGTTGCCTTCGTGGGCTTCGTTCAACGCGTCGACTGGAGTCATCTCCGGCACGCCGACCGCGGCGGGCACGTTCTCGATTGCGCTCGGTGCGACGAACGCTGGCGGCAGTGACGCGAAGACGCTCACGCTCACCGTGCGGCAGGCTCCGTCGATCACCTCGGCGCTCACGGCGAGCGGCGTGGTCGGCACGGCGTTCAGCTACACGCTCACGTCCACGGGCACGGCTCCCGTCACGCTCAGCGCGACGTCGTTGCCGGCGTGGGCTTCGTTCAACGCGTCCACCGGAGTCATCTCCGGAACGCCGACCGCGGCGGGCACGTTCTCGATCTCACTCGGTGCGACGAACGCGGCGGGCAGTGACTCGAAGACCCTCACGCTCACCGTGCGCACCGCGCCCGTCATCACCTCGGCGCTCACCGCGAGCGGCGTCGTCGGCACCGCGTTCTCGTACACGCTCACCAGCAGCGGCACTGCGCCCATCACGCTGAGCGCGACGTCGTTGCCTTCGTGGGCTTCGTTCAACGCCTCGACCGGAGTCATCTCCGGCACGCCGACCGCGGCGGGCACGTTCTCCATCTCGCTCGGCGCGACCAACGCGGCGGGCAGCGACAGCAAGACGCTCACGCTCACCGTGCGCCAGGCTCCGTCGATCACCTCCGCGCTCACTGCGAGCGGCGTGGTCGGCACGGCGTTCAGCTACACGCTCACCTCCACGGGCACGGCTCCGGTCACGCTGAGTGCGACGTCGTTGCCGGCGTGGGCTTCGTTCAATGCCTCGACCGGAGTGATCTCCGGCACGCCAACCGCGGCGGGCACGTTCTCGATCTCGCTCGGCGCGACCAACGCGGCGGGCAGTGACTCGAAGACCCTCACGCTCACCGTGCGCACCGTGCCGGTCATCAGCTCGGCGCTCACCGCTTCGGGCGTCGTCGGCCAGGCGTTCTCGTACACGCTGACCAGCAGCGGCACCGCGCCCGTCACGTTGAGCGCGACGTCGTTGCCCGCGTGGGCAAGCTTCAACGCCTCGACCGGAGTGATCTCCGGCACGCCGACGGCCGAAGGCACGTTCTCCATCTCGCTCGGCGCGACCAACGCGGCGGGCAGCGACGCGAAGACGCTCACGCTGACGGTGCGCGCGGCTCCGGCCATCACCTCGGCGCTCACCGCGTCGGCCGTCGTCGGCCAGGCGTTCTCGTACACGCTCACCGCGACGGGCACCGGACCCGTGACGCTCAGCGCGACCTCGCTGCCGAGCTGGGCGACGTTCGACGCGCAGACGGGAATCATCAGCGGTACGCCGGACGCGAGCGGCGTGCTCAACGTCTCGCTCGGCGCCACGAACGTCGCGGGTACCGATGCGAAGACGCTGGTCATCACCGTGCGCTCACTCCCGCGCGTCACCTCGCCGCTCAGCGCGAGCGGAGTCACCGGACAGCCGTTCTCGTACACGCTCACCGCGAGCGGCACGGGCCCGGTCACGCTCGCCATCGCGGGTCTCCCGGCGTGGCTCTCGTTCGACCCGCAGACCGGCGCGCTCACCGGCACGCCGCCCGGAGAATCGGTCCTCACGCTCTCGGTTTCGGCGACCAACGCCGCGGGGAGCGACACGCAGACGCTCACGCTCACCTTCAATACGGCGCCGCGCATCACCAACGCGCTCCTCGTCTACGGAGTGGTCGGCTCGAGCTTCAGCTTCGATCTCACCGCGACCGGCACTTCGCCCCTGATGTTCTCTGCGACCTCGTTGCCGCCGGGCTTGATGCTCAACGGTACGAGCATCAGCGGAACGCCGACGATGGCCGGCGGCTTCGACGTCACCCAGACCGTGGTGAACGCGGGCGGCACCGACACCCAGACGTTGCACATCGAAGTGCGCGCGCCGGTTCCCACTCCGGTCATCACGGGACCGGTCGCTGATCAGGTCTTCGCGTCGTCGCAGGTGCAGATCACCGGCACCGCTCCGGCGAGTGAAGCGGGCAGCCGTGTGCGCATCACCGAGAGCGGCCAGTTCATCTGCGACGCGGTGATTCAGTCTGACGGCTCGTGGTCGTGCAGCGCGCTGTTCGCCGAAGGCCCGCACTCCGTGGTGGCGACCATCGTCGACCCGCACGGCTTCGAGGGCAGCTCGACTCCGGTTCGCCCGTTCTCGGTCGACCTCACCAGCCCCGCGGTCCCGGTGCTGAATGGCCCGACCGAAGGCGCGCACGTCTCGACGCGCACGCCGAACTTCGAGGGCACCGGCGAACCCGGCGCCACCATCACCGTCAGCGTCGACGGCACGCCGGTCTGCACCGCGGTGGTCGATGCGCAGGGCGCGTGGTCGTGCGTGGCGATGAGCCCGCTGTCCGAAGGCCCGGTGCACGCGGTCGTCACGCAGCGCGACGTCGCCGGCAACGAAAGCCCGTCGGTCGATCGCTCGTTCATCGTCGACACCACTCGCCCGCAGCCTCCGACGCTCGAAGGTCGCGCGCGCTCGAGCGTTCCGAGCGTGACGCTGGTCGGCGTGGCTGAACCGGGCAGCACCGTTCGCGTGCTCGTCGATGGCGTCGAGAAGTGCGTCACGGTCGCCGACGCGCAGGGTCACTACACCTGCACCGCCGACTACGGCGACGGCACGCACCTGGCGCGCGCCATCGCGACCGACGCGAGCGGCAACGTGAGCGAGGCGAGCCAGCTGTCGTTCATCGTCGACACCATGGCGCCGGGCGCTCCCGTCATCACCGGCCCGAGCGGCCGCACCGCCAACACCACGCCGGAAGTCACCGGCACCGCGGAGCCGGGCAGCAGCGTGCGCGTGATGCTCGACGGAATGGAACTCTGCGAGACGACCGCCGACGCGGACGGCAAGTGGAGCTGCCAGGTCCTCGTCGCGCTGAGCGAAGGGCCGCACTCCATCGTGGCGCGCGCTCGCGACGCCGCCGGTCACGACAGCGGTGAGACGACGGGCAGCTTCACCGTCGAGACCGCGCGCGGCTCGGTCGACGACATGACCACGCCCGACAACCTGAGCAACGGCACCGTCAGCGGCACCGCGACTCCGGGCGCGACGGTGAACGTGTACGTCGACGGTCACTTGGTGGGCACCACCACGGCAGATTCGAATGGCAACTGGACGTACATGCTCCCGCGCCTCAGCTCGGGCCGGCACGAGATCCAGGTCGGCGTGATGAACGGCAGCGAAGAGACGTACCGCTCCGACCCGGCGGTGCTCGACGTGAAGCAGGGCGACATCTCGCTCGGCGGCGGAGTGGGGTGCAGCTCCACTTCGAGCGCGCCGCTCGGTCTGCTCTTCCTCGGTGTGCTCGCCGCTCTCTCGCGTCGCCGTCGTGCCGCCGCGGGAGCCGTCGTCGCCGCCGTCGTCTCCACCAGCGCCTTCGCGCAGACCCAAAGCGCGGTCGAGGTGAAGGGCTTCGAGATCGAACAGTGGCAGCTCAACCCGAGCTCGCGCGGCGGTCTCGCGGTCGGCGGCTCGGACCTGCTCGAGAAGCACGACTTCCGCGTGGCCGCGACGTTCGGCTACCAGTACGCGCCGCTGAAATTCTTCGAGAACGGCGAGTACCGCGGCTCGCTGGTCGAACATCGGCTCACCGCGGCAGTGACCGGAGCGTTCTCGGTCTTCTCGTGGCTCGAGCTCGGAGCAACGTTGCCCGTGGTGCTCTGGCAGCAGGGCCAGGACGTGATGTCGAACGGCGGCGAGGTGGTCGCGCAGCCGGTGAAACAGGCCACCGCGCTCGGCACTCCGTGGCTGCAGGCGCGCGTCGGTGTGCTGCGTGAAGCGAACGGCGCTCCACTCGATCTCGGCGTGACGCTCGCGGGCGGCCTGCCGCTCGGCTCGGCTGCCGCGCTCACGCAGGAGAATACGGTGTCGGGTCAGTTCATGGTCGGCGCCGGAAAAGTCATCGGCCCGGTGCGCGCGGCGCTCGAAGCCGGTGCGCACGTGCGTGATGCGCGCATCGTGACCGAAGGCACCACGCCCATCGGCAGCCGGCTCCTCTTCTCGGGTGGCGTGTCGACGCTCGGTGGACCGCTGCGTCTCGAAGCATCGCTCCGTGGTTTCGTGCCGCTCACGAAGCTACCGGTCAGCGCCGAGCTGCTCGGTGGCGTTCGCTACGCGGTGAAGGACTGGGAGTTCTTCCTCCTCGCGGGGCCGGGCTTCGGCAACGCCCCCGGCACGCCTGCTTTCCGCGCGGTGCTCGGTGTGTCGTTCGGTGGCATGCAGCGCGCCGCGGCTCCCGACCCTCAGCCCGCCTTTGTTCCTCCCGCCGTTCCCGACGTGCAGGTGTTGTTGCCTTCCAAGCCGCTGCCCGACGACGACGCTGATGGCGTGAACGACGTGGAAGATCAGTGCCCGCACGAGAAGGGCACCGAACCCAACGGCTGCGTGATGGAGATCTCCGAACCGCCGCGTCAGGTCGAGCTCGGCGCCGGAAAGCTCGAGCTGCGCGGCTCGGTGTACTTCGACACCGGCAAGGCGACGTTGCAGTCGCGCTCGTTCGAGCTGCTCGACGAGGTCGCCGACGTGATGCGCGCGCACCCCGAGGTGAAGTCGATTCGCGTCGAGGGCCACACCGACTCCGCCGGCAACGCGGCGAAGAACCTGAAGCTCAGCGACGCGCGCGCGCACGCGGTGCGCACGTATTTGATCGAGCACGGCATCGCGCCCGAGCGTCTCGAGGCGCGCGGCTTTGGCCAGACCAAGCCCATCGCCGAGAACACCACCGCCGCCGGTCGCGAGAAGAATCGCCGCGTGGAGTTCATCGTCCTCGAGTGAGCTTGGTGCTAGCTGCGAGGCATGCTCGCGACGCTCGCCTCGCTCGTCATCTCTGCGACCCCGGCCGTTTCGATTCCGTTCGAGCGCTACACGCTCCCGAACGGTCTCACGGTCATCCTCCACGAAGACCACCGTTTGCCGACGGTGACGGTGAACGTCTGGTACCGCGTCGGCTCGGCTGACGAGGCGAAGGGACGTACCGGGTTCGCGCATCTCTTCGAGCACCTGATGTTCATGGGCACGAAGGAAGTGCCCAACGGTCAGTTCAATCGCTTGATGGAACAGGCCGGCGGCATCAACAACGCCACCACCAGCGAAGACCGCACCAACTACTTCGAGTGGGGGCCGTCGAACCTGCTCGAGACGTTCCTCTACCTCGAGGCCGATCGTCTGGCGCACCTGCCGGACGACATGACGAAGGCGAAGGTCGATCTGCAGCGTGACGTGGTGAAGAACGAGCGCCGGCAGAGCTACGAGAATCGACCGTATGGAATGATGAGCATCATTCTATCGGACGCGATGTTCCCCGCGTCGCACCCGTACCACCACCCGGTCATCGGCTCGCACGCCGACCTCACGGCGGCCTCGGTCGACGACGTGAAGAACTTCTTCAAGAAGAACTACGTGCCGGCCAACGCCTCGCTGGTCATCGCCGGAGACTTCGTGGCCGCCGACGCGAAGAAGCTCGTCGAGAAGTACTTCGCGCCGCTCGCGCGCGTCGAAGCGCCGGTGCGCGCCGAGCTGCCGATCGTCGAGCTGAAGGCTCCGGTGCGGCTCACACAGAAAGACGACGTGCAGGCCGAGCGGGTGTACCTCGCGTGGCTGGCACCACCGTCCTACGCGCGCGGTGACGCGGAGCTCGAGTTGCTCGCCATCGCGCTGGGGCAGGGCAAGAGCTCGCGGCTCGAGGCGTCGTTGGTGCGTGATCAGAAGCTCGCCACTGGCGTGTCGGTCGCGTTGTCGCGGCAGCGCGGGCAGAGCGTGTTCCTGATCGACGCGGTCGCGCTCGAAGGTCACACCGGCGCCGAGCTCGAGAAGGCGCTGGAAGCGGAACTCGAGAAGCTGCGCGCCAACCCCATCACGGCCGAGGAACTCTCGCGGGCGCGGGCGCTGGTGCAGGTCGACAAGCTGTCGGCCATCGAGCAGGTCTTCGAGCGGGCCGATCTCCTCAATCAGCTCGAGACCGAGCTGGGTGACCCTTCGCTCGCGTCGTGGGTGCTCGTCGACCGCTTCGACGCCGTGAGCACCAGCGACGTCGCCGAGGCCGTGCGCCGCGTGCTCGGAAAACCGCGCGTCACGCTCACGTTCGTTCCCAAGAATGTGAAGGCCGCGAAGGGAGGTGCGAAGTGATCGCGCTCGTCTCGTTGATGTTGTCCGCTGCTCCCGTGTTGCCGCCCGCGACGAAGTGGTCTCCGCCCGCGGTGCAGACGCGCAAGCTCGCGTGCGGTGCGCAGCTGCAGGTCGTCACGCAGAAGGGCGTGCCGCTGGTGCACGTCGGCGTGTTCGTCAACGCCGGTTCGATCTCCGACCCGGCCGCGAAGGCTGGCCTCGCGCGGCTCACGGCGACCGCGGTGGAAGAGGGTGGCTCCGGTACTCGCTCGGCCGACGAAGTGCGCGCGTACTTCGACTCGCTCGGTACCGAGCTGCGCGTGAACGCCGAGTCCGATGGCGTGATGCTCTCGCTCACTGCGTTGAGCAACAAGCTCGAGCCCGTGTTGAGCGCGGTCTCCGACGTCATCGCCCGGCCGCGCTTCGACGAGGCTTCGGTCGCTCCACTCGCCGCGCGCGCCCGCTCGGAATTGACGTTCAAGCTCGACGACCCGACGCAGGTCGCCGAGCAGCGCATGCTCGAGGCGCTGTACGGCACGCACCCGCGCAATCACCTCGCTGACGGCACCATCGCCGGCATCAACGCCATCACCACTGCCGACTACCGGCAGTTCCACGCCGCGAACTGGAGCCCGGCCAACACGCTCTTCGTGCTGGTGGGTGACGTCGACGCCGACGCCGCGCGCGCCATGCTCGACAAGCTGTTGCCCAAGCCGTGGTCGACCGGCGCTGCCGTGGCCGCGCTCCCCGCGCCGACTGCGCTCGCCGCCAATCGGCCGTGGCTGGCGTACGACAAGCCCGGTGCGGCGCAGACCGTGGTCGTCCTCGCGCGCCACGGAGTCGCTGCTTCCGACGCGCTGCGCACGCCCATCTCACAGGTCGCCGTGGTGCTCGGCGGTTCGTTCACCAGCCGACTGGTGCAGAACCTCCGCGAGAAGCACGGCTACACGTACAACGCGAGCTCACGGCAGCGCCCGGGCCGCGAAGGCAAGGCACTGTGGATCCGCACTTCGGTGAAGACCGAGGTGACGGCTCCGGCGATGCGTGAGCTGCTGAACGAGCTCGACGGCATCAACAAGCTCGACGCTGCGGATCTCGAGAAGTCGCGCGCGCTGCTCGACGCGGCGCAGGTCGAAGGCTTCGCGGGCGGTGACAACACCACGCTCACGTTGCTGATGACCGCGGCTGAAGGGCTCGCTCCGACCGACCTCGCCGCCGAGCGTGCGCGGCGTGAGAAGGTGACGCTGCCCGAGCTGATCAGCACCGCCGCGCGCTTCGATGCTCCGGGCTTCACCGTGGTGCTGGTCGGAGATCGCGCGAAGATCGAGAAGGACCTGAAGACCACCTTCCCCGATCGCACCATCGAGTGGCACTGAGTTGCTGGCGCTCTGCGCAGGAATTCGCGCACCGCCGAAGCATGGAACTCGACCGCTCAGACACCTGAATCGACCGCAGGGTTCCCTGCGGCGCGCCCGGCCAAAAAGGGGGAAGACGCTCGGGCGTCGCGGGTTAGGCTCGTGACGCTATGGCGGCCGGTGAAGAACGTCGCAAGCAAGCAGTTCTCTCGCGCATCTCGCGTGTGCGCAGGCACCTCAACCTCGAGATCTATTTCCGCTCCGCGGTGTTCCCGCTGTGGGCCGCGGTCACGCTCATCGTGGTGTGGCGCATGTTCGTGCAGAAGGGGCTGCTCATCGCCGCGCCCGTCGCGGTGCTGATCGCCGCCGCCATCACGTACCTCCTCGCGCGCACCAAGTCCGTCTCCATCGATCGCGCCGCGGTCATCGCTGATCGCCAGGCGGGGTCGGGCGGTCTCTTGCTCACGCGCCTCGAGATTCCCGTCGGCGAGTGGGAGCTCGGGCTCAATCAGCAGATTCGCGAATTCCCCATGCCCGACATCGACGTGCGCCGCCCGGTCTCGCTCATCGGGCTCGCGCTGGTGTTCCTCGCCGTCGGTTTGCTGATTCCCCAACCGAACTTCATCAAGCCGCCGACCAACGCCGCGGCCGCGACGCGCGTCGAAGAGCTCGTCGAGAAGATGGAAGCGGTGAGTAAAGAGGAGCCCACCGACCAGGCCGCGATGGACGAGCTGCAGCGTCTTCAGGAAGAGGTCGCTGACAACAACTTCGACTCGGCCGACTGGGAAGCCGCCGACGCGCTCGACAAGCAGCTCGACAAGCAGGCGGCTGAAGCGTCACGCGAGCTCGAGCGCGCCGAGAACGCGGCGAAGAATCTCGAAGAGGCGATGGCCAACGCGCAGTCGGGTGAGAAGTCGCAGCGCGAACGCGACGAGCTCGAGAAGGCGCTGATGGATCTGTCGGACGGCCAGGCGCAGAACGGCGACGACGCCATGCAGCAGGCGCTCGGTGAGAACGGCTCGGGCAAGAACGGCGAAAACGGTCAGAACGGCGAGAACGGCGAGAACGGCGAAAACGGACAAGGCCAGAACGGCCAGCAGGGCCAGAACGGCCAGAACGGCGAGAACGGCCAGCAGGGTCAGAACGGCCAGAACGGCGAGAACGGCCAGCAGGGTCAGAACGGCCAGAACGGCGAGAACGGCCAGCAGGGTCAGAACGGGCAGAACGGCGAAAACGGCCAGCAGGGACAGAACGGTCAGAACGGGCAACAGAATGGCCAGAACGGCCAACAAAATGGCAAGTCCGGAAAAGGCCCCAGCCGCTCGCAGGTAGGCGATCTCCGCAAGGCGCTGCAGCAGCGACAGGACCAGCTGTCCAAGCAGTTCTCCGACGGCAATCAGGGCAACCAGCAGCAGCAGGCCAACCGCGGCAACCAGGGCAACAAGGGCCAGCAGGGCAACAAGGGGCAGCAGGGCAATAAGGGCCAGAACGGTCAGAAGGGTCAGAACGGCCAGGGCCAGCAGGGCGACGGGCAGGGTGATGGTCAAGGCGACGGCCAGGGCAACGGCGACGGCCAGGGCCAGGACGGTCACGCCTCGCGCGGCGTCGACCCCAACGGTGGCGGAGTCGGTCGCGGCGGCGACAGCGCCGAGCTGGTCTACGGCGGCGAAGCGGAGATGGACCCTGAGCGGCTCAAGTACGAAGCGCTCCCCGAGGGGAACGGCGGAGAAGGCGACGAGTTGTTCGGCCTGCGCTCGGCGAACCCGAAGAAGAACCCGAGCACGTTCGTGAGCCCCAGCAAGGGCAACTCGGCGACCGGTGATCAGGCTGCCGGCTACGACGAAGGAGCGATGCGGCCCCGGAACCGCGCGCTCGTGCAGCGGTACTTCGATTCAAAGTGAAGTTCGTGAAGTGACTGGAGGGGAGTCCACGTGTCGGATCAACTGCTCACGCCGCTCGAGGTGCAGGCCGCGGGCGAGGCCATCGCGAAGCTGAAGAAGGGCCTCAATTCGGTGCTGCTCGATCAAGCCGGCGTCGTCGACCGCGTGTCGACCGCCATTCTCGCGCGCGGCCACGTGCTGCTCGAGGGTTTGCCCGGCCTCGGCAAGACCGAGCTCTGCAAGGGCCTCGCGCGCCTGCTCGGTCTTCCGTTCAAGCGCATTCAGTTCACGCCCGACCTGCTGCCCGGCGACATCACCGGCACCTACGTCATCGACGCGGAAACGAAGCAGTTCACCTTCCGCCAGGGCCCGCTCTTCGCGTCGGTGGTGCTGGCCGACGAAATCAACCGCAGCTCGCCGAAGACGCAGAGCGCGCTGCTCGAGGCGATGCAGGAGCGCAGCGTCACCGTGCTCGGCACCACGCACCCGCTGCCGCAGCCGTTCTTCGTGCTCGCCACGCAGAACCCCATCGAGCTCGAGGGCACGTACCCGCTCCCCGAAGCGCAGCTCGATCGCTTCATGTTCCGCGTGCTCGTGCCGCCCGTCGGCGCGAAGACCATGGCGTCGATTCTCACCTCGCGCGTGCGCGGGCAGCCTCCGCAGCTCGAGCCCGCGACCGACGCCAACGGCCTCGCCACCTTGTTCGCGCTCGTCGATCGCGTTCACCTGCCGGTGCCGGTCGCCGAGTTCATCGGCCGTCTCGTCGAGGGCACCCACCCCGCGAGCGGAGGCGCTCCTGATCACGTGAAGCGCTTCGTTCGCTACGGCGCTTCTCCGCGTGCCGCGCTCGCGCTCGCGGCGTCGTCTCGCGCGTGGGCGTTGAGCAAGGGCAAGCCCAACGTCGGCTTCGACGAAGTGAAGGAAATGGCCGGAGCGGTGCTCAACCACCGCCTGGTGCTCAGCTACGAGGCCGGCCTCGAGCGCGTGTCGAGCGACATGGTGGCCGAGCAGATCCTCACTTCGGTGCCGGAGGTGGCGCGTGGTTGAAGCGCTGGTCGTCGCCGCGATGTTGTCGGTCACCCAGGCCGACGAAGAGGTCGCGGTGCCGGTGCCCGTGGGTTCGGCCGACGTCGACGACGAAGACCCTGCGCCGTCGGGGCTCGTCTCGCTCGCCGAGTACCAAATGGCGTCGGTCAATCGCCTCGACGTCGCCAGCGGCCGTACGAAGGTCGGCGTCGAATCGAACGCGCCGTCCCCGCGCTCCGGCAGCTTTCCGGTGCGCTTCTTCATCGACAACACCACCGGCCCGCGTCAGGTGATTCAGCTGAGCGTGCGCTCCACCGTCGCGGGCGCGATGCACGTCGTGAATCGCTCCGTCGAAGTGAACCCCGGTGAGCGTCGCGTGGTGAACGTGCCCGTGCCCGCCGAGATGCGGTACGGCAGCGTCACCGCGACGGGCCCGGGCATCAGCGAGAACAGCAACGCGTCGATGTACTTCCAGAGCACGTACGACCCGCAGCGGGTGGTGCTCTCGATCTCCCGGCCCGAACAGTTCGAGAAGTTCGCCGGCAAGTCGCCGCGCTACTCGGGCGCCAACGTGCTGGTGCACCCCATTCCGCCCGACGAAGCGCCGGGCGAGCTGGGCAGCTACCTCGGCTACGACGCCATCGTCGTTCCTGACGGAGCGATCATCGACAACCTCGACGAAGCACAGCGCAACGCGCTCGAGGCGTACGCGGCGACCGGTGGCCATCTCGTCATCGGCGGCACCTTGCGCGCGCAGGCCGCGTTCCCGCTGGTGTCCACCATCAAGGCCGGCAGCAACCACTACGGCTTCGGCTCCATCATCCTCACGCAGGGTGCGCCGGCGAACACCGTCGACGTGTTCCGCTCCAACCTCGCGGTGAGCCCGCACGGGCAGCTCCCCGAATACGAGCGCCGCTACAACAACGCCGCGAAGGACCTGTTGCTCCCGCAGGCCACCGCGCCGCTCGGCCGCTTCCTGTTGATCATCGCGCTCTTCACGCTCGCCATCGGTCCCGGCAGCGTGTGGGTCGCACGTCGTCGCGGGCCGGCCGCGCTGCTGATCACCATTCCCGGCACGGCGATCGTCACCTGCGCCCTGATCATCGGCTACTCGCTCATCGCCGACGGCTTCACGGTGCACGAGTCGACCTTCGGCTTCTCGCTGCTCGACTCGAAGAACCACCGCGTCATCACGCAGGGCGTGGTCGCCTACTACGCCAACCTCGCGCCCTCGAAGGCGACCTACGGGCCGGGCACGGTGCTCGTCGCTCCGCACGAAGATCGCCGCGAGAAGTACATCGCCGACCTGACGTGGAACAACGGCCTCGTCTTGAGCGGTGACTTCGTGCCCTCGCGCACCTACCGCGAGTGGGGCTTCACCGCGGTCGAGCCTTCGCGCGCGCGCGTCGTCGTGAAACAGAAGGGCGGCTCGGTGGTGGTGCAGAACGCGCTGGGCATGCGCATCGAGAAGCTGGTGGTGAATGTCGACGGCCGCTTCTATTCGGGCGGCCCGGTGCGCGACGGCGGTGAACTCACGCTCGAAGCGGGCAACCGCCTCGAGTACGGCGGCAACCAGGGCGCGTCGCGCTTCTCAGCCGACGTCACGCAGGCCGTCGTGCACCGCGCCATCGAGCACCAGCAGTTCCTCGCGCGCGTGGAAGGCGACGGCTTCGTGCCCAACGGCGGCGTGAGCGCGGTTCTCAACTCGAGCGAGCAGTGGATTCGCGGGGAGTACGAGGAGTGAAATCATGAGCGCGCTGCTCGAGGTGAAGGGACTGTCGCGGTTCTACGGCTCGCTGAAGGCCGTCGACGACATCAGCTTCTCGCTGTCGGCCGGCACCATTCTCGGCTTCATCGGCCCCAACGGCGCCGGCAAGTCGACCACCATGCGCATCATCGCCACGCTCGACGTGCCGACCAGCGGCGAAGTGCTGCTCGACGGAAAGTCGCTCGTGGCGCGGCCTGATCAAGCGCGCCCGCTGCTCGGGTACATGCCCGATCGCTACGGCACGTACGACGACATGACGGTCTTCGAGTTCCTCGACTTCTTCGCGCGCGCGTATCGGCTGCGAGGCGAAGACCGCAAGACGCGCGTCGACTCGGTGATGGACTTCACGGGCCTCATGCCGCTGAAGGACAAGCTCACCTCCGAGCTCAGCAAGGGCATGAAGCAGCGCGTGGCGCTCGGGCGCACGTTGCTCCACGACCCGAAGCTGTTGATCCTCGATGAGCCGGCCGACGGTCTCGACCCGCGCGCGCGCATCGAGCTGCGTGAGCTGCTGCGCGCCCTCGCGTCGCAGGGAAAAGCGGTGCTCATCAGCTCGCACATCCTCACTGAGCTCAGCGAGATCTGCGACACGTGCGCCATCATCGAGCAGGGGCATCTGCTCGCCACCGGCACCGTGCAAGACGTGCTGTCGAAGACGTCGAACGCGGCGGCCTTCAGTGAAGTCGAGATGACGCTCTTCGTGCCGCAAGGCAGCTCGCTCGACGAAGCGGCGAAGAAGGCCGAGCGTCTGCTGCTCGAGCAGCCGCTGGTCACCAACGTCTCGGTGATGACCAACGCGGTGCGCTTCCGCCTCGAGCTCGCGGTCGGCCAGACGCCGGGGCCCAACTGGGTCGAGGAAGCGAGCGTGCGCGTGCTCAAGGTGTTGGTGAACGCCGACGTTCCGGTCGCCAGCTTCCGCACGCGTGAGCACGACCTCGAAGACGCGTTCATGTCGGTCACGCGCGGAAAGGTGCAGTGAAAGATGGCTGCCAACGCCGCTCCTGCCACGCCGCCGATTCAGATCGTCCCGCCCGTGCGCGTGCCCGACGCGCTCGATCGCTTCGGTGAACGCCTCGCCGATCGCGTCAACCCCATCATCGTGAAGGAAGTCCGCCAGGGCCTGCGCACGCGCGTGTTCTGGATCTTCTTCTCGCTGATGCTGGTGAGCTGTCTCTTCATCTCGCTCTTCTTCTTCGCCGCCAACGACGGCATCGGAGAGCGCAGCGGTCAGCCGGCCTTCATCTCGTTCTTCGTCTGCCTCGCGCTGGTGCAGTTCTTCGTCATTCCCTACGCGTCATATCGCTCGATGGCGCGCGAGGCCGAAGACGAGACGTGGGTGCTGCTCACGCTCACCGGTCTGGGGCCGCGAAAGATCCTCGCCGGCAAACTCGGCAGCTCGGTGCTCCAGGGCTCGCTGTATGCCAGCGCCGCCACGCCGTTCCTGCTGTTCTCGTATTTCCTCAACGGCATCGACCTGCCGACCATCATCGTCGGCGTCGCGGTGTCGATCGCCTACCAGGTGTTCCTCGTCTCGATCTCGGTGAGCCTCGCGACGCTCGCGGAATCACGCATCGTGCGCGCGCTGCTGCACTTCGTGTTGCTCGGCGTGCTGCTGCAGGGCCTCGGCTTCGGCATCGCCGGCTCGGTGGCCATCGGTGAGTTCGCGCAGAAGGTGTCGGGCTCCGCCGCGTTCTGGATTTCGACCATCTCCGTCTTCTTCGGAATGCTGACCACCGGCCTGTTGCTCTTCGAGGCGGCGGCGGCGCGGCTCTCGTTGCCGACCGAGGACTACACGCGCGGTCCGCGGCTCGTCTACATCGTGCAGTTCGTCGGAGCGGCGCTCCTCTTCGCGTGGGGCTGGTTCGCGAGCAACGAAGCCGAGGTGCTCACCGCCGGCAGCGTCACGCTCTCGCTCTACGCCACGCTGGTCGGACTGTTCGTCGCCAGCGATCGAGACGGCATGGCGAAGGTGCACTGGGCGCATGGTGGCCGCTTCTCGTTCTTGAAGCCCGGCGGCTTCCGCGGCTACCTGCTGGTGGTCGGCATGTTGTTCGCGATGGTCGCTGCGTTCTTCATGCTCGCCCTGTTCGACGGAAAGCTCGGCATGGGCCCGATGCTGGTGCTGCTCGCGGCGCCCGCGTTCGCGCTCTTGATGTTGTCGTTGCCCATCGTCGTCTCGCGGTGGATCCCGCATCCCCCGTGGCAAACGCCCGCGATGATCCGCCTCGTGTTCCTCGGCCTCATCGTGCTGATGGTCGGCGTGCCGCCGCTCATCGGAGAGATCGTCTCCGACGCCGACGATCTCTTCTTGAACGCGCTCAACCCGGTGGTCGGCCTCATCAACATCGAGCGGCAGTCGCACGATGGCGTGGCGCTCGCGCTGCTGGTGTGGGGCGTCGCGCTCGGAGTCGGAGCCAGCGCGCTCTTCTCGCTGCGCACGCGCGACACGGAGTGGTTGGCGTGAGCGCTTCCGCGCAACCCATCGGGCTGGTCGATCGCTTCGTCGATACGGTCGGTCCCATCGTGGTGAAGGAGGTCCGTCAGGGCCTCCGCGCGCGGGTGTTCGCCATCTTCTTCGCCACGCTGCTCGTGGCGTGTCTGTCGCTCGCCCTCATCGCGCTCGCCGAAGCGCAGGACTCGGTGGGTCGCGCCTTCGGGAAGGACTTCTTCGGCGCGTACCTCACGGCCCTGGGCGGCGTGTGCTTCTTCGTGATTCCGTTCGTCGCCTTCCGTTCGATGGCGCGCGAGCTGGAAGACGAGACGTGGGTGTTGCTCACGCTCACCGGCCTCGGTGCCAACAACATCACGCGCGGCAAGTGGACCAGCGCGATGTCGCAGGCGCTGCTCTTCGCGTCAGCGTGCGCGCCGTTCGTGCTGTTCACGTATTTCCTGAACGGCATCGACATCATTCAGATCGTCACCGCGCTGGTGCTCGCGTCGGCGTGGTCGGCGTTCCTCACCGGTCTCGCGCTCGCTATCGCCACGCAGGCGCACAGCAAGCTTGGGCGCACGCTGGCGACGTTCGTGATCATCGGCCTCCTCGGCATGGGCACCGTCGGCGGAGTGGCGTTCGCGTGGGTCCTCGCCGAAGAAGGCCAGCGCATCACCACCAACGACGCGTTCCGCAACTTCGTCATCGGCGCGTCGATCTTCGTGACCCTCTTCACCTGGCTGGTGCTCGAGGGCGCGGCGTCGGGGCTCGCGTTGCCCTCACAGCCCGCCTCGCGTGGGCCGCGCGTGGCGTTCACCATCATCACGCTGCTCGCACTCGGCTTCGGGCTGGTGCTGTTCGTGATTCAGAAGGGCGGGCGCAACGACGCGATGGCGGGGCAGGTCATCGTCTCGATGTTCCTCACCGGCTGCGGCGTGTTCTGCATCTCCGAGCGCGACGGGTGGCCTCCGCAGGCGAACTCTGGCGGCTGGCTGCGCGCGGGAGCGATGCGCAGCTTCCTGCTCGTGCTCGGGTTGCTCGCGGCGTCGGCCCTGATGTGGGGCTTCTTGATGACGCGCGCGGGGACCTACAGCGCGATGGACAAGCAGCTGCGCGCCATCGTCGCCGCCCTCGTCTACCCAGCGATGTACCTCTCGTTCGGAGTGATTCTCGGGCGCGTCACGCCGCTCAACCGTCTGGGCGAGCAAGTCGGTACGCGCATCGGCTTCGTGGTCGCGGTGGTGCTCGGCACGTTGCTCTCGGTGCTCGCGTCGTTCGTCGTCGATGGCCGGCCCGACGGCAAGCTGCTCAACGCGCTGAACCCCATCGTGGGCATGGTGAACTTCATCGATCGCTCGTCGCGTGAACTCGACGGAGCGTTGATGGCCGCCATCACCGTCGGTCTCGTCGCGACCGTGAGCGCACTCTTCGTCCTCGCCGCGCGTGACAAGGAGCGCCGATGAGCTCGGTGAAGCTCGACCACGGCATGGTGGAGCGCGCGGCCGTCGGCTGTGTGCTGCGCCTCCCGCGCGTGCCGCATCGCGGAAAGTTGGGTGAGGTTCGCGCGTCGTCGGTCGGCTCGTCGCTCGAGCTTCACGACTTCCGCCAATACTCACCGGGTGACGATCTTCGTCACATCGACTGGAACGCCGTCGCGCGCACCGGCGAGCTCTACTTGCGCGTGCGCCAGGACGAAGTGAGCCCGCGCGTCGAGGTGCTCCTCGATGGCTCGGCGTCGATGGGCGTGACTCCGGAGAAGGCCGCACGCGCGAGGGAGATCGCCGCCTGGGTCTGCACGCTCGCGCGCCGTGGTGGGCTGGAACCCATCCTCATCGCGACCGGCGTGAACGTGCAGAAGGGGAGCGGCCCCGCGACGCGCGCGCTGCTCGAGAACCTGGCGTTCGACGGCAAGGAGCCGTTCGATCTCGCGCTCCGTCGGGCGCCGCCGCTCTCGACGTGCGGTCTGCGCATCGTGATCAGCGACTTCTTGTTCGAGTCGCCGCCCGAACCGTTCGCCGAGCGCCTCGCGCGTGGAGCGGCGGGGTTGATGCTGGTTCAGGTGCTCGACGAGGAAGATCTCGATCCTTCTGGGGGGGCCGGCGCACGTCTCACCGATTCGGAGTCGGGCGACGTGCTGGAGCGAATCCTCACGCCGCACGTGATCGATCAGTACCTCGACCGCCTCAAGTCGCACGTCGGGCTCTGGCAGGGCGCCGCGCGCCGCGTGCGTGCGACGTGGGCGCAGGCGTCCGCCGAACACCGCCTCGACGCGCTCGCCCGCCGCGAGCTCTCCGCCCTCGTGGAGGTCGCATGATCCGACACCTGTCCCCCTCTCCCGCGAGGGAGAGGGTCGGGGTGAGGGTGCGACCATGAGCTTCGCCGCGCCACTCGGCCTCCTCGCACTCCTCGCCGCGCCAGCACTCGTCGCCGCCTACTTCCTGCGCCGCCGCCAGCCGCCCCGCACCGTGAGCGCGCTCTTCCTCTGGCGCACGCCTGATCAACGCGCCGAGGCCGGCCCGCGCCTCAACCGCTTCTCGCGCGAAGCCTCACTCGCCCTCGAGCTCCTCGCGGTGCTCTTCGCCACGCTCTTCCTCGCCGACCTCCGCTGCGGAGAAGCCGCTCGCAAGCAACACGTCGTGGTCGTGCTCGACGGCAGCCTCTCGATGAACGCGCGCTCCGGTGGCAGTACCGCTGTCGAGCGCGCGAAGACCGAGATCGCCGCCATCGCTCGCCGCGAGAACGCCGGAGTCCTCACCCTCATCGAGTCCGGCGTGAAGCCCAGCGTCATCGCCGGCCCGCAACAGGAACGCGATCGCGCGCTCTCGACGCTCGAGTCGTGGACGCCCGCGCAGCCCGCGCACGACCCGACGAGCGCCTTCACCCTCGCGCGTGAGCTCTCCGGCGGCGGCGAGCAGCGCATCTACTTCCTCACCGACGGAGCGCTCCCAGAGAGCATCGCGCTCCCGCCGCACTTCGAGGCGCACTCGGTCGGCAAGAAGGTCGACAACGTGGCCTTCCTCTCCGCGCAACGGCGCGACGAGAACGGCTTCGCGCAGGTCACGGTGCGCGTCGGCAACTTCAGCGACGTCGCGGTCGAGGTGCCGGTGAAGTTCACCGCGCCCGACGACAAGCCGCAGAGTCACACCGTGAAGCTCGCTCCGTCGGCGACCGCGGTGCTGCGCGTCGGCTTCCATTCGAAGGCGCCGATCGAGGTCGAGCTTCCTTCGGACGCGTTGACCGAAGACGGACACCTCACGCTGCTCCCCGCGCCGCTCGCCGACGTCACGGTGAGCGTGCTGGGAGATCTCGACCCCGGCGCGCAGCAGGCCGTTCGCCGTTTCCTCGTGGTCGCGGTCGGCGTGAAGTTGACCAGCCCGTCGCTGCTCACCATCGGCGGGCCCGGCTCACAGGCGAACCTCAAGATCGGCGCGAAGGAGCCGCTCAAGTCGTTCGTCGGCCCGTTCTTCGCGCAGAAGGGCAACACGCTGCTCGACGACGTGCAGCTCGGCGGAGTGGTGTGGACTGCGGGCGCGAACCCGCCGGGCCGCGTGTTGATGAGCGCGGGCGAGGTGGTGCTGATCAGCGAAGAGGACGACGGCACGATTCACCTCAACCTCGACGTCGGTCGCAGCAACGTGCAGCGCACCGTGGCGTGGCCGGTGTTGCTCAGCAACGTGGTGCGCCAGGTGCGCCTCGGCGCTCCGGGTTTCCCGCGCAAGCACCTCATGCTCGGTGAAGACACGCCGCTCGTGGCAAGCAGCGGCTCGACGTGGGAACTGCTCGGACCGAAGGGCGAGAAGCGGCCGGTGATGGGCAGCGGGGTGCTCACGTTGCCGCCGTTGCCCGCGTCCGGCGAGTGGACGCTCGAGAAAGACGGCGAGCCGTTCGACAAGCTGGTGGTGATGCCGCTCGACCCGCGCGAGTCGGACCTGCGTGATCGCGGCGCGTGGGAAGTGGTACCGAAGAACTCGCAGGCCTTCGCCTCGTTCGCGTCGTCGCACCCGAGGCCGTGGTGGCCGCTCCTTGCCGTGTTGGTGCTCGTGCTCCTCGACTTCTGGCTGACCGCCGCCCCAAGAAAGCGGGAGGCGTCGCCATGATTCGAGTCGAGATCTCCCTCTCCCTGCGACAGCGGGGAGAGGGCAGGGGAGAGGGGCCGGAAGATCTCCGCGTCGGTTGCTCTCGCGTCGGCCCCTCACCCCGACCCTCTCCCCGCTTCGCAAGGAGAGGGGGACAGTCATGACGCTCGCCGCTCCTCAGGCCCTGCTGCTGCTCTTCCCGCTCGGGCTCTTCCTCTTCCTCACCGCGCGCATCGCCGGCCCGCCGATGTGGCTGCGCGTCGCGATCGTCTCGCTCCTCACGCTCGCCCTCGCGCGCCCCGAATTCCGCATCCGCAGCGCGGGGTCGGACGTGGTGGTCATCGTCGATCGCTCGCGCTCCATGCCGCCGCGCAACGAAGCGGCCGCCGAAGAGCTCATCCGTCTCCTCGAGCCGCAACGTCGCCCGGGCGATCGCCTCGGAGTCATTTCCTTCGGCCGCTTCCCGCGCGTCGAGATGCCGCTCTCGGCCGACACGCGCTTCCCCGGCTTCACCGCCTCCATCGACGGCGAAGCGAGCAACCTGTCGGCCGCGCTCGACGCCGCCGGCGAGCTGATTCCCCTCGAGCGCGCCGGCCGCGTGCTGGTGCTCTCTGACGGCCGCGCGACCGGCCTCGATTCACGCGCCGCCGCTCGTCGTCTCACCGCGCGCGGCATTCCGGTCGACGTGCGCTACTTCGGCCGCGAAGACGCGCCCATCGACGTCGCCGTGTCTTCACTCGTGGTTCCGCCGAGCGTCGCCGCGCAGGAACCCTTCCTCCTCACCGCGACCATCAAGGCGACCGCCGCCGCGAAGAGCAAGCTGACGCTCCTGCGCAACGGCAAGCCCATCGCGCAGATCGAACGGCAGCTGAACCCGGGCGCGACCGTCCTCACCTTCAGAGATCTCGTCGAAGCGCCGGGCCTCGCGGCCTACGAGCTGCGCGCCGAGACGCCCGACGACGGAGTGGTCGAGAACGACTTCGGTCGCGCCGTGGTTCGCGTCGAAGGCCCGCCGCGCGTGCTGCTCATCACCGACAAGCCCAACGGCACGCTCGCCAAGGCGCTGAAGGAAGCGAACCTCGCGGTCGAAGTGAAAGCGCCCGAGCCACTCACCATGGCGCAGCTCGAAGGCGTCGGCGCGGTGGTGCTCGAAGACATCGAAGCCGGGCGCTTGAGCGAAAACGGTCTGCACGTGCTCGCGCAGTTCGTGAAGGAAGCGGGCGGCGGCCTGGTGATGACCGGCGGCAAGCACAGCTTCGGCGAAGGCGGTTACCGCAAGTCGCCCGTCGAAGAGCTGCTGCCCGTCTCGCTCGAGATGCGCGAGGAGCAACGCAAGGCCGCCATCGCGCTCGCCATCATCATGGACTGCAGCTGCTCGATGGGCGCGCGCGTTCCCGATGGCCGCACCAAGATGGAGCTCGCCGCGGAAGGCGTGGTCGGCGCGCTGCAGTTGCTCAACCCGCGCGACGAAGCGTCGGTCGACATGGTCGACACCGAGACGCACAGCATCTTCCACATGAGCCCGGTGGCCGCCGGTCTGCCGCTCGACAAAGTGGCGCGCGGGTTCTCGGGCGGCGGCGGCATCTACGTCGACGTCGGTCTGCGCGTCGCGAAGAAGGAAATTCTCTCGAGCGAGAAGGAGACGCGTCACGTCATCCTCTTCTCCGACGCCGCCGACTCCGAAGAGCCCGGCGACTACCAGAAGACCATCAGCGATCTCGTCGGGCAGAACGTGACGGTGTCGGTGATCGGCATGGGCTCGCGCGCCGACTCCGACGCGAAGCTGCTCGAGGAAGTCGCCAAGCGCGGCAATGGCCGCATCTACTTCGCCGAAGACGTCACCTCGCTCCCGCGCATCTTCAGCCAGGAGACCATCGCGGTGGCGCGCTCCACCTTCGTCGAAGACGCGACCGCCACCAAGCTCGGCCCCGATCTCGCGCAGCTCGGAAAACTACCGACGTCCGACGCGCCGGGAGTCGGCGGCTACAACCTCACCTACTTGAAGCCGCAGGCGAGCATCGGCCTGCGCACCACCGATGGAAACGAAGCGCCGATCGCCGCGCTCTGGCCACGCGGAGCAGGTCGCGTGGTCGCCATCACCGCCGAGATCGACGGCTCGTACACCGGTGAGTTCCGCAAGTGGGCAGGGCAGCGCGCGCTCATCACGCAGGCCGTGCGGTGGACGATGCCGCCGCTCGCGCTGCAGGTCGACGCGGTCGCGCGCGCGACGCTCACCGGCAACGATTTGCACGTCACGCTCGACTTCGACCCCAACGCGCCGCCGCCGGCCGGCACGCCGACGCTCGTGCTCCTCGCCGGTGACGGCAAGAGCAAGCCGCTCGAGCTGCCGATGCGCTGGGAAGATGAAGATCGCGTCGGTGCACACTTCGTGTTGCCCGGCAGCGGCACGTGGCACCCCGTGGTGCGCCTGGGCGATCGACTCTTCCGCGCGGCGCCAGTGACGCTGCCGTGGGCGCCCGAGTTCGAGCCCGCGCCGGCGAGTGAAGGCAAGTCGTTGCTCTCGGCAGTCGCGAAGGCGGGTGGTGGTCTCGAGCGCATCGCGATGGTCGGCCTCTTCAAGGAAGCGGTGGAATCCGAGGCCGCGGTGGCGCTCGCTCCTGCGTTGCTGGCGATCTGCGTCGTGCTGCTGGTGAGCGAAGTGTTCGTGCGCCGCTTCCTGTCGGGGCCGCGGCTGCGAAAGCGCAAGGCCGTCGCGCCCGCCGCGCCGGTTCCTGTCGCGCGCCCGAGCGTGCCCGGCTTCGTCGCGCCCTCGGGAGCTACGGCGCTCGCACCGCCTCCCGCGCAAGCAGGACCTGCGACGGCGGCCACGCCGACGAAAGACGCGGAGCCCGCGAAGGATGAGAAGCCGCCCGAGCCTGCGAAGCCGAGCATGCAGGACGCGCTCTCCGCCGCGCGCGATCGCGCGAAGAAGCGCACTGGCCGCTGACGACGAGTCGAAGCCGAAGAAGACGGTCGGGGTGAGGGTGCCGCTGCAGAGCAGTGTGCATTCATTGCGGAGCTGAAGGCGCCGCCGCTCGCGAAATCCTGCGTGCGTCGCAGGAGGCTGAGCGGTTTCACGCACCTCGCTGCGGTCCGCGCCTTGCTCCCGGTCACGCGTTTCCTTCCCGGCCAGCTGACAAAGGAACGTGAATGCGCCGAGCACTCGTGTGGTGCGCTGTGGTCTCCGTCTCCATCGCGTGCGGAGAGGTCGCCAACCCAGATCTCGACGCCGGCACCGGCGGCGGTGGAGCAACCGGCGGAGGATCGACGGGAGGCGGCGGAACCTCGGGCGGCGGCGGTGGAGCGACCGGCGGAGGAGGAGCAACGGGTGGCGGAGGAAGCTCCGGAGGCGGCGGCGCGACGGGAGGCGGAGGCAGCACCGGCGGCGGTGGCGGCGCGTGCCAGGAAGACTGGGTCTGCACGGTGTGGACGCCCGACGGCGACGCCGGCACCGCGAGCCGCAGCTGCTTCGATCAAAACGCCACCGGCACCACGGTCTGCAAACCCAGCGAGGGCCCCAGCCCGCTCCCGAACCTCAACTACAACTACTTCCGCTGTCAGGTGTACCCGGTGCTCGCCACGAGCTGCTCGATGATCGGCTGTCACGGCAGCCCGCAGCGCCCGTACTTCATCTACGCGCGCGGTCGCATGCGCATCCACGAGACGGTGACGATGGCGTGGCCCGGTTGTCTGGTGAACACACCGCAGACCTTCGACGTGTACGACCGCGCGACCGCCACCGTGCAGTGCTGGGGAAACATGGCGCTGCGGCCCAGCGAGTGGGCCAACGACTTCAACATGAGCCGCGCCGCAGCGATGGACGGCGAGCTCCTCGATCAACCCAACAGCGACGCCACCGCGCTCGCGCACTCCGGCATGAAGTTCTGGGACAGCAACGCGCAGGCGTACCGCGTCATCGCCAACTGGCTCGACGGTGGAACGCAGATGACCTGCGACGCCGGCTTCAACGACCACAACTGAGCGAGCGACCACCATGAACTCCACCAGGCTCTTCGCTGCCGTGTTCGCCACCGTGGTCCTCGTCGCCGGCGCTTCGCGCGCGTGGCAGTACGAAGATGAAATCACCCTCGATCAAATGGGCGCTCGCCCCGGCGGCTCGGGAAACTGGGCGACCGGTGGGCGCTCTGAATCGAAGGTGGCGTGCACCATGTGTCACGTGTTGCCCGACGCCGGCTTCCCCTCGCGCATCTCGGTCAACGTGGTCTTCACGCCCATGCTCGGCACGGCTGCCGACGGTGGCCGCTCGTACCTCCCCAACACCAACTACGACATTCGGGTGTCGATGATGGGCGAGCACCTCGGCCCGATGGGCACGTCTGCCGGTGGCCACAACCAGTTCGGAGCCACGTTCGAAAACGCGCAGGGCCAGTACACCGGCCGTCTGCAGTCGGACACCGGCTTCAGCCGCGGCGGCAACTGTCCGGCCACGCTCACCAACACGCAGTTCAACGCGTACGACGCCGGCAGCACCACCGTCACCTTCGCCGGCTGCAACGCCATCGTCGGTCGCGGCCGCGGAGCAAACGGCGCCGGTCACACCCAGTGGCACTTTCAATGGCAGGCGCCGGCCGACGCGGGTCAGGTCACGATGTTCTACGGAGTGGTCGACGCCGACGGAGACGAGAAGACGTTCGGCGACGACGGCGTGATGGGCACCGTGGTCATGGAACAGAACTGACGCCCGCATCGGAGGAGGCACCACGCGCCATCGCGGCGAGCTCGGCGTCGATCTCCTTCACGCCGCGCGTGAGGCCTGCGCGATCGAACTCCGCGCGCAGGTCCTTCCACCGCTTCATCGGGTCGAGCCCCGTCGCGCGGATCAGCTTCGCCAGACAATGTGGGCACGGCTCGAGCGGGCGCGAGTCCGATTCGTCCTGGTGGTTGCAGCCGTTCATCGGGCACTCCCACGCGATGCAGTGGAGGATCTGCAGCATGTGACCGATCTCGTGCATGCCTGTCGCGTACGAGCGCTCGAGCACCAGCTCCGGCTCGAGCTCGAGATCTCCGGTGCGCGCCACGCTCATCACGCCCACGCGCTCGTCGTAGCTCGCCTGGCCGAACACGAAGTTCCACGACGGGTCGGGGTAGAGGTCGACCGTCGTGAACGCCATCACCGCCGCCGCGTCGGCGGGCCGCACCTTCATCAACCCGTCGAGCACGTCGTCGGTCAGCCATTGCTTACCGAGCTGTCCGTCTCGCTCCGACTTTCCGGCGACCGCGGCCGGGAGCGCGGGCAAGCGCTTCACCGGAAGCTGGAAGTGCGCCGCGAGCAGGAACTCGAGCTTGGTGAGCACCACCGTCGCCTTCGCGTCGAGCGCGCCGACCGGCACGAGGTACACCACCTTCTGCGGCACGGGCCGGCAGTCGACCTTGTGCTGCGCGATCGACTGACCGTCTTCGGGGTGTTCCGCGAGCCAATCGCCCGGCTCCGGAGCGACCTTCGGCACCGCGATGCTCCGCAGCGGCTCGAGCGCCTCAGGCAGCGGCTCCTGACGCAGCTGTTCATCGCGCGGCAGGCGTTTGGCGATGGTGCGCTCGGGGTCGGGCTCCACGGCGCGAGGCCGCGTCTTCGCAGCCACCGGCGTTCGCGCCACCAGCGCGATGAAACCGAACCCGGCGATGAGCACCAACGCCACGGCGACGATGCGGAGCATGGCCTGCTTCGACATCACCGCCCCCGAACGGGTTCTAGCGACGTCGTCGCAACAGCCCGAGCGCGAGCGCCGCGAACGCGAACGAGTCACCCAACGACGAACAGCCGACGGTGCGTGACTTGCTCGGCACGCAGCGAGAATTCACGCACTCCAGCCGCGCGCCGCAGGTGCTCGTGTCGACGCACGCCGAACCTTCGGCGTCGCCTTCTTCGTTGTCGCGCTCGGCGCCACCCTGGCCGACCGATGCATCGGGAAGACCGGCGTCAGGGAGGTCCTGCGCCACCACTGGAACCGCGCCGAGAAGGACGATGAGGACGAGCGCTCGCATGGGACGCCTGTTTGCTTTGGGCCGTTACGTTCGTGAGGGTATCTTCACCGCGAGATGTCGCCCACCATTCTCGTCGTCGACGACAACAAGGAACTGGTGGCCTTGCTCACCTCGCTCTTCGAGGACGCAGGCTACCGGGTCGTCGGCGCCAACAAGGGAAAGCCCGCGGTCGAGCTCGCGAAGTCCGAGCCGCTCGCGCTGGCGGTGATCGACGTGCTGTTGCCCGACATGATGGGGTACCACGTGGCAGAAGGCCT
The DNA here is from genome assembly GCA_047600485.1 of Archangium sp. Classification (GTDB taxonomy): domain Bacteria; phylum Myxococcota; class Myxococcia; order Myxococcales; family Myxococcaceae; genus Archangium_A. The sequence continues at coordinate 4,965,923 of JASGKS010000001.1, read as the reverse complement.
CCGTTCCGAGAAGGCCGGCCTGCCGTTGCTCTTCATGAGCGGTGTCTTCAAGGGCGCCAAGCACTCCAACGAGGCGCTGACCCGCTTCCCCGGCAGCAAGTATTTCGAGAAGCCCTTCGACGCGAAGTCGCTGCTGGAGCACGTGAAGTCGCTCTTGCCGCTCACCGCTTCGGCGCGTCCGCCTCCGCCTCCGCCCGATGACTACGACGTCGAGCTCGACATCGACGTCGAAGAAGACTCCGGTGAAGACGAGCCGATGGAGCTGACCGGGAAGATTCGCGTCACCGGTGAGGGCAACATCACCGCCGAGCTCTCGGGCGCCACGCTCACCGCGCAACGTCACGTCGGCCCGGTGACCGGCTCACGCCCCGCGCCCAGCCGAGACAGCGGCCTCAACGCCTCGCGCACCGCGCGTCAGGGCGAGCTGCGCGACAACCTCCCGGGTTGATCAGCGCCTTCTACCTCTCGCGCGAGACGGGCGAGCTCTATTGCCAGAAGGGCAAGGTGAAGAAGGTCGTCTATTTCGAGCGCGGTCAGCCGGTGTTCGCGCTGTCCAACCTCGCGGCCGATCGCTTCGGCCAGTTCCTCGTGCGCGTCGGGAAGATCAAACCCGATCAGCTGCAGGACGCGGCGGTGGTCGCGCAGCAGAGCAAGCGCCGCACCGGTGACGTGCTCGTCGAGCGCGGCCTGCTCAAGGACACCGAGCGGCTGTACTACGTGGGCCAGCAGGTGAAGGCGATCATCTACAGCTTGTTCGGCTGGGAAGAGGGTCAGTTCACCGTGACGTTCCGCGAGAAGGCGCGCACCGAGAACATCAAGCTCGACCTCTTCCCCGGGAACCTCACCATCCGCGGCGTGAAGAAGCTCTACAAGCCCGAGCGTCTCTCACGAATCATCTCGCCCGAGGCGCGACTGTTGCCCAGTCAGCAGCCCGCGTATCAGCTGCACGAGCTCGAGCTCGAGAAGTGGGAAGCGCAGCTCCTGCCGCGCGTCGACGGCACGCGCACCAACGCCGAGATCGTCGCGCTCGCGCAGAAGCCCGAACATCAGGTGAAGGCGTTCCTCGCCGCGATGTTGGGTGTGCAGGTACTCGAAGCGCGCGAAGCCTGAGCTCAGGCCGCTTTCGACAAGAAGCCCTTCAACGCCTGACGATCGCTCAGGTGGGTGTCGACTTCCTGGAAGCTCACGCCGAGGCCCTTCGCCATTCCACGCGAGTCGCGATCGATGCGAACCACCGCGCCCACCAGCGTGCAGAACTTCGGGCCGTCGGAGAACGGCAGCGCGATCGCCACGCGCACCGGAGTGCCTTCGCGCGCCGGCTCCTTCGTTCGCAGATAGAGGCCGCCCTCGGACAAGTCGGCCACCGCGTCACGAACGAAACGATTCCCGATTCGGCAGTGCGCAGTCAGCGCGACGGGGATTCGGGGAAAGTTTCGCTTCTCTGCACCACTCATGCGACCTCCGGCCACAGTCAGCGCCAACGGAGGGGAAGGTGTGCGATTTGCCCACTTCTTGTCAATAACGCGGCGCGGCAAGTCCGCAGAAACATGTCACTTTAGGGTGACTGTCGAGTCACTTCTCGACCGACACCGTCTGCACCGCGTGCCTGAAGATGAAGATGCGCTCGGTGTTGGTGCGGTTGTCGGCGGGCACCACGAAGAAGCCCGACGTCGCCGCCTTGTGATCGGCTGAGAAGCCCGCGACCTGGCGGCCGTCTTTGAACGTCACGCGAACCTTCGAGCCCGTCGTCGCCGGCGCGCGCGCGCCCGGAGCGAGCATGAAGAACAGCGCCTTCACGCGCTCGCGCGGCAAGGTCTCGGTGCCGCCGTTCGCGAGGTGCAGGTTCAGCTGCGCGTCGCCGAGCTTGGCGTCCTTGATGGCTCCGCGCTTCACCTGACCTTCGACGGTGTGGAGGATCACGCGGTGCTCACCGGGCACCATCACCGGTTGCTGCTGCGCGGGTGCCTGTGACGCGGCCTGAGCGACGGGACCACCGGGAATCTGCGACTGCGTGACGTTGATGTTCGACGCGGCGATCGGCGTCGCCACGCGCGGGGCTTCTCCACCCAGAGACGGAATCGCGGGGCGCGAAGGCGGAGCGGTGTACTGGAACTGCGAAGGAATCGGCGCAGGCGCGGCCGGAGGCGGAGGAGGCGGCGCAGCGTGCGTGACCGGCACGGGCGAGGGCTGAGAGACCGCGACGGCCCAGCTGTCCTGCTGCGGCTCGGGCTCCTCTTCGAGCACCGTGCCCTGAATGACCTCTTCCTCTTCTTCCTGCTCGAGGGGAATCGAGGCGCGGTCGTCCTTCCACTGCTGGCCGGTGCCGGTGAGCTGGGAGTTGTCGATGAAGTCGAAGTTGCTCGCCAGCTCGAGCTTCTCCTGCGGAGGCGCAGCGCCAGTGCCCGCGCGCACGTTGGTCGCCAGCTCCGAGAGCGAAGCGTTCTCGACCACGAACTCGCCCGGGTCGGCGTCGATGCTGATGTCTTCCGAAGGCTCAGCCGTCGGCGCGCCAGCCACGAACTCCGCGTTGGTCGCCAGCTGCACCGAGTCTCCGGGCGCGCCGCCGAAGTCTTCGGTGCTCGCGTCGAAGGTGCTGCCGAACATGTCGGCCCGCGAAGTCGGAGCAGGCGGTGCACCAGCGGGAGGCGGCGGCGCGGGCGGCGGAGCGGGCTGCTTCGCGAAGGTGGGAATGCGCGGAGCGCTCTCGGGCGCCATCGCGAGCAGATCGAACGAGGAGCCACTCGCGCGAGGTGCCGCGGCAGCCGGGGGCGCGTCCCACGCGGTCTGCGTGGGCGCGGCGACTTCGACTTCGGCGTCGAGGAGCGGCTCGACCGTTCCTTCGAGCACGGTGCCTTCGAGCATCGGCTCCACGTCGATGCTCGGCGCGGGCTCGGCCGACCACTCCGGAGCCACGGGCGCGGCGGCGACGATGGGCTCGGGCGCAGCGAACGAGTCGAACTTGGACGTCGCGGCTCGGCTCGTCGCGTCGACGACCGGCGCGGTGCTCGACGCACCGAAGTTGGATGCAGGCGACGCGGCGCTCGTCGCTCCGACGATCGGCTCGGGCGCGGAGAAGGCGTCGAAGTTGGACGCCGGTGATGCGGCGCCCGTCGCACCGACGATGGGCTCGGGCGCAGCGAACGCGTCGATGGGCTCAGGAGCGTTGCTGGACGTCGGCGCTGCGCTCGTCGCCCCGAAGTTGGACGCAGGGGACGCCGCGCTCGTCGCGCCGACGATTGGCTCAGGCGCAGCGAACGCGTCGAAGTTGGACGCCAGCGCCGCACTCGGTGGCGCGAAGTTGGAGGCAGGCGACGCGGCGCTCGTCGCACCGACGATCGGCTCGGGCGCGGAGAAGGCGTCAGGAGCCGCGGGCGCGAAGTTGGACGCCGGTGACGCCGCGCTCGTCGCGCCGACGATCGGCTCGGGCGCAGAGGACGCACTCGTTGCGCCGAAGTTGGACGCGGGCGGTGCAGCACTCGTCGCTCCGATGATCGGCTCGGGCGCCGAGAACGCATCGAAGTTGGTCGGTGCAGCAACCGCAGGCCCCCCGGGCGAGAACGCACCGACGTTGGACGCGGGCGAGGTCGCGCTGGTCGCTCCGACGATGGGCTCGTTGGGCACGCTCAGCGGAGCAGGCAGTGGCTGCGGCGCAGGCTTGAGCGCCGCAGGCATCGGCGCGACGGGCGGCGAGAGTGCAGGCGCGGCGAGCTTGATGTGCGTGAGGGGAATTTCGGCGGCGCCACTGCCGACCAGGCTGCTCATCGCGCGAGCGCGCGGCTGCGTGGGCGGAACCTCTTCTTCATCACCGAGCGCCACGGGCGCTCGCTCGGTGGCGTTGAACATCAGCTCGGGCGCGATCGAGACCGAAGGCTCGTTGCGCATCTCCGGAGAAGGCGGCGCTTGAACGGTGATGCGCGCCGACATCGTCGCCGCGGGAGCCTCGGACAAGAGGTCCTGCGAGATGGCGATCGACGGCTCGTCCTTCATCAGCGGAGACGGCGCGGGCGCCGCCTCGAATGACGCACGCATCGGAGCAGGCGGAGGCGGCTCGAGCAGCTCAGGCGAGACGGAGATCGACGGCTCGTTGAGCATCTCCGGAGAAGGCGGCGCCTGCACGGTGATGGTCGCGGACAACGTGGCGGACGGCGCCTCAGTGAGCAGGTCGGGCGAGATCGAGATCGACGGCTCGTCTTTGATCTGCGGCGACGGTGCGGGCGCAGACTCGAACGAAGCGCTCAACGGCACGGAAGGCGCGGCCGCCACCGGGTCGCCGTACGGCGTGGTCGCGGCGATCGGCGTCGGGTCGGGCTCGGTGAGGAACGACGGCAGCGGGTCGCTCTCCATCACGGCCGGAGGCGCATCGGCGAGGAAGCCCGGCAACGGCTCAGGCGCGCTCGACGGAGGCAGCGGCTCTGACAAGAAGCTCGGCAACGGCTCGGCGGCCACCGACGCAGCCGCGACTTCAGCTGCGGCGGGCGCTTCATCACCGATGTCGACGTCGATGTCGTCTTCAGCCGAGGCTGAGGCCGCGGGTGGAGGCAGCGGAGCCGGAGCGGGCGCGAGCTCGGCCGGCGCAGGGCGCGGCGCGGAGATCGCTACGTCGATGTCCTCTTCCACGGCGACGGGCGGCGGCAGCGGAGCAGGAGCAGGCGCGAGCTCGGCCGGCGCAGGACGCGGCGCGGAGACCGCGACGTCGATGCTCAAGTCCTCTTCGCCAGCGACGTCGCCGAGCAGCGGCGCGAAGGGCTCGATGGCGAGCGGCGCGGTCTTCGGTGCGGGCTTCGCCGAGAACGACATCACGCTGCTCTCGGTGGCCATCGGCACGTCGGCTTCGCTCAGCAGCGGCCGCGAGTCGGGCTTCATCGAGAACGACATCACGCTGCTCTCGGTGGCCATCGGCACGTCGGCTTCCGTGAGCACCGACGCCGGTTTCGCGGCCGGCTTCGCAGCGAACGACATCACGCTGCTCTCGGTGGCCATCGGCACGTCGCCTTCGCTGAGCAGCGACGACGGCTTCGAGGCGGGCTTCGCAGCGAACGACATCACGCTGCTCTCGGTGGCCGTCGGCACGTCGCTTTCGTTCAGCAACGAGTCGAACTTCGGCACGTCGTCGTCACGAAGCGCGTTCGCCGTCGCGGCGTCGAGCTGGGTGATGGCGGTGGTCGCCGTCAGGCCCTTCGACGCCAGACTCACCATCGGCGTGTCGATGATGTCGGCCGCCGGTTGGATCTCGAGGACCTCTTCGTCGCCGATCTCCATCACGTCGTCGGAGACGTCCTGAAGCTCTTCGCTCTTCGCCGCCTTCGGAGCGGGCGCCGACGGCGTCAACAACGGGCTGGGCGCCGAGGGCTTGGGCTTGATGGTGAACGACGGCGGAACGAAGACAGGCGCGCGCGGCGCAGACGGCTGCGGTGCGGGAGCTGCGACAGGCTGCGCGACCGGAGCGGGCGGGTTCCACGCAGGAACCGGCGCGGGTGCTGGCGGCGGTGGAGCGACCGGGGCGGGCGGGTTCCACGTCGGCGCAGGCGGAAGCGCCGCGGCCGCAGGCGCGTATTGCTGCTGCGCCGCTGCGTCGTAGCCCCACTGCTGCTGCGGCATCTGCTGCTGCTGCGCGTAGGGATCGTGCTGAGGCTGAGCGGGGTACCACTGGCCCGTCGTCTGGTCGTACCAGCCCTGCTGTTGCTGCTGCGCGTACGGGTCGTAGGCCTGCTGCGCGGGGTACCACTGGCCGGTGTTCGGGTCGTACCAGGGCTGACCGGGCGCCTGCTGCTGCTGCGCGTAGTACTGCTGCGTGTTCGGGTCCCACTGCTGCTGCGGTTGCTGCCACTGCGCGTTGGGGTCGTAGCCCGGCGGGTACTGGTACCAGAGCCCGTCTTCGCCGTAGTAGCCCTGCGGCTGCATCTGCGCGGACAGATCCATCCCCAGCGCCATGCCCAATTCCTGCCAGCGCTGTTCTTCGGGTGCAGTGAGTCCGTTCGACTTTCGCTTCTCGTCGAGAAAGCGGAACTCACGCATCGCCGACTGGGTGTCCGACATAGAGGCGCTCGCAGCCTAACCCGGCAAGCGCGCTGCGAAAATTCTCGTTTTCGGCTCTTTCGGGTGGGTGTGCGACCGGGTGCTACTGGTCCTTGAGCGAGCTCTGCAGCTCCTCTTCGAGCCGCTCGAGCGTCACGCCGAAGCGCCGTTCGAGCGCGGTCGCGAAGGGAGTGCCCTTGCCACAGTCCTTCATCAGCTCGACCAGCTCATACATGCTGCGTTTTTCGACGAGCAGCTTCACGGCGAGCGCCGACACCGCGTAGCTGAGCGCCGGGTTGCGAGAGGCGATCAACATGCCGTTGCTCATCTCCTTGAGCGATGGCGTCTGCCCGGAAACGGCGAGCTGTTTGATCTGCTTCATCACCGGCGCGGGAGGCTGCTCCATGCCCTGGTAGCGCCACTCGATGTACTCGGCGGTGCCTTCGTGCATCCACGTCGGGAGGCTGCGGCCCTTGAAGTTCAACACCTCGTCCATCACCGCGTGCACGTACTCGTGCGTCAGCACCGCGCGGTTGCGGTCGTTGATCTCCGCGCTGTCGTTCATGCGAATCGCGTCTTCCGAATAGAAGCCCGCCACTGACGACGCGGCCTGCGCGCCGTGGTGCATGCGGAACTCCTCGCGCGAGTAGAGGATCACGTCGAGCGGCTTCTCTCGCGATGCGCCGAGCAGTCGAGCCACCTGCACGCGCGAATCTTCGAGCGCTCCCTGCACCGCGCCCTCGTAGTCAGCGCGCTGACCGAAATCGCGCTTGGCGTTGAAGTAGCGAATGCGGAAGTACTGGTTCTCGCGAATGCGCCGGCCCTCGTCGTCGACGCTCGATTCCCAGCTGGTGCTGGTGCCGCGCGGAACACTGCCGCCGCCGCCCGAATTGATCGGAGCGGCCTGCGCATCGTCACCGCCGCGCACCGCGATCTTCGACCCACCCACCGACGGAGCGTCTTTCGACACCTGCGCCATGAGCTTCATGGCCTCGGGCCATTCCTTCGCTTTCTTGCCGATCTTCCCGAGCACGGCGGCGGCTTCTCCGGGCTGGCCGTCTTCCAGGTACAGCCGGCCGAGCTCGAGCGGGAAGCGGCCGTCGTTCTTGTAGGCCTTCACGCCTTTCTGCAGCGCGTCTTCGGCGGCGCCACGTTGATCAGAGCGCTTGCCGGTGAGCGCGGTGCAGTACAGCGCGTCGGCGCTCTGCTCGAACGCGACGCTGCGATCTCCCAAGGAGAACGCCATCACCGGGTCTTCGCCTTCGAGCGCCTGACAGCCCTGCAGTAACGCTTTGGCGATCTTCGACTTGTCGCCCTTCGAGACGCCGTCGGGAGAAGCGGCGGCGAAGCCCAGGTACAGCTCTTCCCATTGCTTCGCCTTGGCGAAGGAAACGGCCTGGCCGGCCGAAGGAGCCGCGGACACCACGACGCTCAGCAGCGCGAGGATCATGCGGAAGCGAATCTGATCAGAATTGCCACGTGGTGAGAATACGGCCGAAGTCCGCGAGTTCTTCGCGCTTCTTGCCGGTCGCCGTTCCGGTGCCGCTCGCCGCCGCGAAGCGATCGCTGATCGCCGCCAGCCGCTTGCTCATCACCGCCGCGAGGTTCACCACGACCTTCAGGGCGGCCACGTTCGACGCCTTGATCATCTTCTGCACGCGCTTGCACGGCACGCGCAGCGCCTTCACGTCGGTGAGCGCGGTGACGGTGGCCGAACGCTTCTCGCCTTCGCTCACCAGGCTCATTTCACCGAGCACGCTGTGCTTGCCGACGCGCGAGAGCTCGACGCCCTTGCGCGTGATCTGCACTTCGCCTTCGAGCACCACCAGCAGCGAATCGCCGTCGTCACCCTCGCGGAAGAGCGTGGCGCCCTTGGCGATCGAATCTTCCACGGCGACCTCGAAGAACTCGGCGGCCTCGGCCACCGTGAGCCCTCCGAAGATGGGGATCTGCACCAGCTTCTTCACCAGCTGCGTCGAGATGCTCATCGTTCCCCCGAATCGTTAGATGCCGCGCAGCACGGTCGCTTTGCCGACGCGGCCAATCGCCAACACATACGCACTGGTGCGCAGTGGGAGTTTTCGCGAGCGGCTGATCTGCCCGACCTTCTCGTAGGCCTCGGCCATGATCCGCTCCAGCTCTCCGTTCACGCGCTCTTCGTCCCACGTCACGTGCTGGAGGTTCTGCACCCACTCGAAGTAGCTGACGGTGACGCCGCCTGCGTTGGCGAGAATGTCGGGCACCACCAGCACGCCGCGCTCCTCGAACACCGCGTCAGCTTCAGGAGTGCAGGGTGCGTTGGCACCTTCGAGCACGATGCGCGCGCGAACGTCCTTCGCGACGTGCTTGTCGATCACGCCGCCGAGCGCCGAAGGCACGAGCACGTCGCAGTCGGCGACCAGAACCGCGTTGGCGTCGCACGCTTCTCCGCCGCCGAAGCCCTTCACCGTGCCGTTGCGGCGAACGTGTTCGAACAGGCCCGGCACGTCGATGCCGCGCGGGTTGGTGACGCCGCCGTTCACGTCGCTCACCGCCACCAGCACGCCGCCCGCGTCGTGGAACATGCGCGCCACGTGCGAGCCGACGTTGCCGAAGCCCTGCACGGCGAAGCGCATGCCCTTCATCGGCAGCCCGACGTCCTGAAGAATCTGGCGGCAGACGACGAGCAGACCGCGCGCCGTCGCCGAGTCACGCCCGCGCGAGCCGTAGAGCTCGACCGGCTTGCCCGTCACCGCCGCGGGAGAGTGGCCGTGGTACTTCGAGTACTGGTCCATGATCCACGCCATCACCTGGGGGTTGGTGTTGACGTCGGGACCGGGAATGTCGCGCGTGGGGCCGATGACCTCGTGCACCTGATCGACGAACTTGCGCGTGAGCCGCTCGAGCTCCTTGAGCGACAGCTGGCCGGGGTCGACGGTGATGCCGCCCTTCGCTCCACCGAAGGGAAGGTTCACGACCGCGGTCTTCCACGTCATCAATGACGCGAGCCCTTGAATCTCGTCGGCGGTGACGTCGGGGTGGTAGCGCAGGCCGCCCTTCATCGGGCCGCGCGCGTTGTCGTGCTGGCAGCGGTAGCCCGGGAACGTGCGGATCTCACCGTTGTCGAGCTCGATCGACACCTGCACGCGAAGCTCGCGAGTCGGCGTCATCAGCAGCGTCTCGATGCGCTCGCCCACGTCCATGATGCGAGCGGCCTTCGTGAAATAGGTGTGGGCGCTGTCGGCCGAAGTCATGGTGCGCGGAAGATAGGGCTGCATGTAACGTGGCGTCCATGATTCGAGTGATCCTCTGCGGCGTGCTCCTGGGCGCCCTCGTCGCCGGTTCCGTGGCGTGCGGAACGCCCTCGGTGAAGTGCACCGCGGCGAACTGCTCGGGCTGCTGCAACGAGGCCGGCGAATGTCTGGGCACCAGCAAGCAGTCGCGCATGGCGTGCGGCTCGATGGGCGCCGACTGCCGCGTGTGTCTGCCTGATCAACTCTGTAGCGCGCAGAAGTGCATTCACGACCCTGACGCGAGCGTGCAGCTCGACGACGGCGGCGTCGGCGGTGGTGGAGCGACCGGCGGTGGTGGCGGAGCGACTGGTGGCGGCTCGGGCGGCGGCGGCGCAGCGTGCGGGCAGAGCGGCCAGGCGTGCTGCCTCCCGAACAACACCTGCTTCCTCGGTCTCGCGTGCATGGGCGGCGTGTGCCAGCCGGCGACGTCGGGTGGCGGCGGCGGCACGACGGGCGGCGGAGGCGGAACGACTGGCGGTGGCGGAGCGACGGGCGGCGGAGCGACGGGCGGCGGTGGAACGACGGGTGGCGGCGGCGCGACGGGCGGCGGCGGCGCGACGGGCGGCGGCGGAGCGACCGGCGGTGGTGGCGCGTCGATGCTCGCGACGGGCTCTCCGTGCACGGCCGACACGCAGTGCCTCGACGGCACCTGCCTGCAAATCGGCTTCACCGCCGGCTACTGCACCAAGGCGTGCACCACGTCGGCGATGTGCACGGCCGGCAGCCAGTGCGGCACCAACAACACCGGCGTCGGCCCGTCGAAGGTCTGCCTCGCGCAGTGCACTTCGCCGCTGATGGCTCCGGGCGGTTGCCGCACCGGCTATGTGTGCGACCCGAACCAGGGCACCGCGAGCGTGCCGGTCTGCTACCCGGGGTGCACTTCGAACACGCAGTGTGGCCTCGCGCCGACGTGCGATTCGCGCGGCTTCTGCTGCGGCACCGCCGGTTTCGCGTGCTGCGGCGGGACGATGTGTGACTCCGGCAACACCTGCATGGCCGGCAACTGCGTCGCGGGCGGCACCGGCGGCGGCGGCGGAGCGACGGGTGGTGGTGGTGGCGCGACGGGCGGCGGCGGCGCGACGGGCGGCGGCGGTGGTGCGACGGGTGGTGGTGGCGCGACGGGAGGCGGCAGCGGGAGCAACCTGCCCAACGGCGCCGCCTGCACGCAGGCGTTCTATTGCAGCGGGTTGACGTGCGTTCAGAACTGGCCCGGCGGCTACTGCACCTCGGTGTGCACCACGACGACGTGCCCTTCGGGGAGCACCTGCGCGACCTTCCCGATGAACCAGGCCTTCTGCATGCAGGATTGCGCGTTCACCGGCGGTCAGAGCACGTGCCGCACGGGGTACGTGTGCGATCGTTACGTCACAGGCACGCCGCAGGGCTCCTGTTTCCCGGCGTGCTCCGCCACCAGCTGCGCGAGCGGTACGTCGTGCCAGAACGGGTTCTGCTGCGGCGCGCGTGGTTACAAGTGCTGCTCCACGGGCGCGGCGTGCCCGAGCGGCGGCACCTGCGACGCGAACGGATACTGCCTGTGACCACGGCGTGGAGCGGGGAGTCGTCGCTCCACGCGTTGGGGCGGCGTGTTCGTCGGCTGCGCGAAGGGCTGCGCCTCACGCAGGAAGAATTTGCCCGGCGCTGCGACATCTCGGTGAGCTTCGCTTCGCTGCTGGAGCGCGGTGAGCGCAGCCCGAGCTACGAGACGTTGCTGACCGTCGCGCGCGCGCTCGAGGTGCCGGTGTCCGAGTTGTTCCGCGACGACACGTCGTCCGACACCAGTGAGCCGTCGCACGCGCGGTTGCTCGACTTCGCCCGTCGCGCGCACCTCTCGCGTCAGCAGCTCGATCGGTGGATCGCCGTGGGCCACGCGATGTTCGGTATCGAGCCCACGCGCTCGGCGAACGACGAGGGCCAGCGGTGTGCGGTCGAGGGCTGCGAGCGCGCGGTGCTGGCACGTGGGCTGTGCGCGCCGCACTACCACCGCGATCGTCGCGCCCGGCTCCAGCAGGGCCCATGACCGCGCCGCGAGTCGAAGTCGTGGGGTCGAAGCGCGTGTTGTTCGTGTCGACCGAAGGCCCGCTGCTCGCTGCGGAGCGCGACGTGCTCGATCTCATCGGAGCGACCTTCGGTCAGGAGATCGACACCGTCGCCATTCCGGCCGCGCGCCTGGGGCCTGATTTCTTCTCGCTGCGCAGCGGCCTCGCGGGAGCGGTGACGCAGAAGTTCGTGAACTACCAGCTGCGCCTCGCCATCGTGGGAGACGTGTCGACGCACGTGCGGGCGAGCGATGCGTTTCGCGACTGGGTGATCGAATCGAACCGCGGGCGTCAGCTGTGGTTCGTCGCTGATCAGGCCGAGCTGATCAGCCGCCTCAGCGCGTGACCTTGTTCAAGAAGCGCTCGACTTTGGTGCGCAGCGCTTCGTCGGTCGAGAACTCGAGGCCCATGCCGGGGTGTTCTCCGGCGAGGCGCACCCACGCGACGTGCGCGGGAATTTCGAGCGAGGTCAGCGACAAGCCCGCGCGCACGAACAGCGCGACCTCCGCGCCGATCGGGAGCGGGTTCCAGGTGCGAACGAACGCGCCACCGAGTGAGAGGTCGGCCATCCATTCCTTGCGTTGACGGCCTTCGTGCACGAGGCGCACCTGCAGCTCGACCTGCTGCCGCGCTTCGATGCGGGTGGCGTCAGACGACACTTCACGGCGCGCGAACGCCAGCAGCCGCACGCGCGTGGCGTCGTCCTCGGGATCGAAGTCGACTCCGAAGCCGGTGGGCTGATTGGGGCCCGCCTTGTGGCGCACCCAGGCGATCTGCCCTTTCAAGACGAACTGCCGCGCGGGCTTTCCGACCTCGATGCGCAGCTGCACGTGCTCCGCGAGCGCGCCGGGAGGCTTTCCGGGAACGGTGAGGCCTCCGAGACGACCGTTCGGATAATAGAGAGCCGCCAATGCCTCGGGGCTCTCCACGGCGAGAATGACGGTCGTCTCCCCCATCTGCGAACTTCGAACTCTTCTTCGGTCAGTTGCCGTCGATCACTTCGAGCTGCAGCGAGTTGTCGATCTGCGGCTCGCTCTGAATCAGCTTGGCGTGGATGCGCGCGTGGCTCGAGTAGACCTTGCCGTCGCTCAGCACCGCGTCGGCGAAGAAGCCGACCGCTCCGTCGGTGTGCGGGCTCGGCTGCGCGGCCCATGAAGCGGTGCGCTTGCTGAGCTTGAGATCGCCGCGCGTCGCGTCCTGGTAGAGGGCCCACACCACGCCGTTGGGTCCGAAGACGATGGCGCTGTCGGTGCCCACCCAGCTCTGGTTGCCCGGCATGGTCTGATCAGCGCCGGTGTCGATGGTCTCGATGGTCACGCCCGTCTGGAGCTGCGGCGAGAAGTAGAACTTGAACGCCTTGCTCGAGAAGTCGTGGTACCCGATGCCGATGCTCTTGGTCTGGGGCTCGATCTTCACGTCGGGGAAGTAGCCCGTGTCGCCGTTGGTATCGATGGCGACCGGAGCGCTCACCATGCCCGCCGCGTTGACCGTCACCGCGAAGAGATCGCCGTCGGTGGGGCCAGTCGTCGGCGCGGTGCGCTTCATGTAGGCGATGACCGCGTCCTTGTCCTTGAAGGCCAGCGACGAGAAGAGGCCGACGCCCGGGAAGACCTGCTGCAGGTTGGGCGGCGTGAAGTTGTCGGCGCACTGGTTGGTGCCGTTGATGTTCACGCACGACTGGCTGCTCGAGTTGCAGCCCGTGCAGCCCGTGCCCGGCTGCAGACACGCAGGGCCGCTGCCCGGGTCGGCGCAGATGCCGGTGCACGCGTCGCAGATCGGCGGCGGGCGCGAGGCGCAGGCGATGGTCTTCACGGTCCAGTCGGTGGCGCTGCCCGGCGTGGCGGTCGAGGCGCGCGCGAACTTGAGCGCGGTGATGTACTTGGTCGCTCCCATCGGGCGCGGCGTCGGGCAGTCCATGACGTTGAACGACGCGTCGCCGCCCTTCTGGAAGTACGAGATGCCCGGCACGCCGTCGGTGTCGACCGCGATCGAGGTGTAGAGGCCGAGATCGCCCGCGGTGCCGTCGACCTTGTGGTTGCTCCACGTGCCCGCCGCGTTGCGGATGGCGACCTTCAGGTCACCGTTGGTGACGTCGTAGTAGCTCACGTAGACGCGGCCGCCGCTGGCGACGACGTCTGAGTAACGGCCGACGTCGGGACCCGGCTCGATGACGCCGCCGCGCGCGCCAGACGGTCCGTACTTCACCGCGGCCATCGGCACGCCGTCGACGTACTCGGTGGCGATCTTCTTGCCGGTGAGATCGAACTTCGCGACCACGAGATCGCCGAACTGACCGTCGTATTCCGAGACGTAGACCGCGTTGCCCGGGTCGGCGGTGATGGCCGAGAAGCGGCCGAGGTCGTTGCTGCGCAGGCCTGGCAATTCGGCGCACACGCAGGCGACGCTGGGCAGCACGCACGAGTCCCAGATGTTGCGCGGGTCGTTGAACGTCGCGAGGAAGCCGGGCGCGCAGCTCACCGGGCACGCGGCCGTCGGGCGGTCGGTCGGCATCGAGTAGTCCTGGCAGCGATCGATGGTGGGCACGCACGCCTTGCCCGGCTCGCAGCTGCCGCCGCACGGGAGATCAGCCATGCACTCGCCGTTGAAGCACGCCGTGCCCTCGGGGCACTCACCGAGCGCGCCGCAGGTGTGGAAGCGGCAACGCTGCGACGAACCGTAGACGTCGGTGTACGTCTCGCAGAAGCGGTCTCCCTTGTCGCCGCAGTCGGAATCGCGCACGCAGCTGATCGCCTTGTCGAAGCACTTCTTGCGATCGCTCGGGCAGGTCTGGCCGGGGCAGCAGTCGGCTTCCGTGGTGCACGCTCGGTCGCGGAACTGACAGCACTGCAGGTTCGCGACGTCCTTCACCGCGGAGCACGCGAAGTGTTCGCCGCAGTCTGCGTTGTCGGTGCACGCGTTGGGACGATCAGCTTGCGCGCCCGGGACACCGAGACACTGATCCTTCGGGACGATCACCGGTGTTCCGCAACCATCACAGCCGGTCGTGTACAGCGCGAGAGACACCACACCCAGGAGGAAGAAACGGGAGTGAGACATGCGCGTCACCCTACACGAGACACAGCCGTCAGGGTGAGTCAGCCCGCATCAATTCCCAACCGCACCAAATGGTGCTGCCGACGCGACACGTCTGCCGGTAGCGCTGGGGCCTGGCAGGCGTCTCCCAGGGCGGTGCTCTCTTCGGTTTCGAGCACCAGGCCCGCGTCGCCGCACGCGAGCACGCGCGTGGGGAATTGCACGTCGCACACGCGGCCGGTGGGGTGCGTAAAGCGGGTCAACGTCGCGCCGATGAAGCCGGCGTCGGTGCGGACCAGCTCGATGCGCGCGGTCGGGAGTTCTTCGCTCGAAGCGCCAGCGTCTTCGCTGGTCAGTGGCCCGGCATCGACGCCACCGTCGACCCGGCGGAACTTGCGGGGCGAGAAGCCGGCGTCGATCACCGCGCGGTGGTGGACGATGAAGGTGAGCGCTCCGCCGTCATCGTCGGCTTCGTAGCGCCAGGTCTGATCAGCCGCGTGAACCCACAGGCCGTCTTGCAGCTCGAGACAGCCTTCGGGCACGACCACGCTCGGTGGCGGCGGAGGAGGCGGCGGTTCGGGGCGAAGCGTGGTGGTGACGCATCTCGTGAGGGCGATGCCCACCAGAACCGCGGCGAGGAAGACGCCCACCTGACGCATGCGCGCGAAGGTACACGCCGTTTTCGGCGCTGCCACTTTCCTTCGCGCGCACGACACGGAACCGCTCGCCTCGAAGGAGCGTGATACCCTCCATGCCCATGATGACGCGCTTGTTGGTGGTGCTCGTCGCGGTGGGGCTGTCGGCCACCGCCTTCGCGCAGGATGACGACGATCTCACTCCGCTCGGCCCGATCAAGGAGAAGCCGAAGGCCAAGCCCAAGGCCAAGCCCAAGCCCAAGCCGAACCCCAAGCCGCCGGTCACCAACAACAAGCCGCCGCCCGGTGGTGACGATGATCTGGTGCCGATCGCGCCGATCGCCGCCAAGGGCGAGATGGTGGTGAAGATGGCGGTGAACATGACGGGCGCGGTGCTGCTCGTCGACGGCAAGGAGCAGGGCACGCTGCCGTTGCCGCCGCTCAGCATTCCGTCGGGTGAGCACACCATCACGGTGAAGCGGCCCGGCTTCGCGGCGTTCGTGAAGAAGGTGCTCGTCTCGGGAGGCAAGACCATCGAGGTCGAGGCGAAGCTCGCCGCGGTCTCGGCCGTGCTCTCAGTCGAGTCTGATCAGCCGGGCGCGCAGGTGTTGCTCAACGGCAAGCCGATCGGTGTCGCGCCGCTCAACGACGTCGAAGTGCCGCCGGGTCCCGCCGAGGTCGCGGTGATCAAGGACGGGTACAAAGAAGAGGCGCAGAAGATCAACTTCCAGGCGGGCAAGGACTACCCCGTCGTGGTGCGCTTCACGCCGGTCGCGGTCGCTTCAGATCGTCCCGTCGCCACCAACCTCACGCCGGGCATCGGCGCGGGTCCCGTCACGGGCGTCAGCGGTGCTCCGGAGCCCATCACCAGCAAGTGGTACTTCTGGGTCGGCGTCGCGGCGGCGGTGATCGCGGTCGCGGTCGCCACGTCGGTCGGCGTCGCGGTCGGCACTCAGAAGAAGCCGCTCGACGAGCACGAGATCTGCGGCGCCGATGGGTGCGACGGGTGCATCGGCATCATGTGCGGCGCCGGAATCAGGTTCTAGTCAGCGCTCGCGCAGGTCGTCCGCGGTCTTCGCGCCGCGCGGTGAGATGATCAGGAACACGTCGCTCACCGAGCCCACGCCGCCGATGTCGAGCACCGTGGCCTTCACCTTGAAGCGCCCGTGCTCGGGCACGATGGTCGCGAGGTTCACCTCGTTCGCGTCGAACTTGAACGCGCGGCGACCGAGCAGATCGATCTGCTCCTTTCCTTCAGCGAGGCCGTTCAAGTAGCCGACCGCGGCGCGGCCGAGCGGCTTGCCGTCGTCGCTCAGCACTTCGAGGAAGATCGCGTTGTCGACGGCGAAGCCCTGCGTTCCGGCTTCGTCTCCCGCGAGCAGCACGTCGGCGCCCTCGGCCGAGAGAATCGGCGTCTCACCGACCGCCACCACGTGCGGCGTGCGTTCTTGATCGGTGTCGGCTTCGAGGTTCTCGAGCTGCTGCTTGATCTGCAGCGTCTCGCGCTCGGGCGTGGCGGTGAGCAGGCGCACGGCCTTGCGGTCGGCGGGCTTCACCTCGACGTTCTTCGGGCAGGCGCACAGCGCGAGGAGCGCAGCAGCAGACAACAGAGAACGGGCGAACATCAGGCCTCCAGATCGATGCGGGTGAGGGTGTCGTCGTGCCGCGCGCCTTCGAACACGTGCCACGCGGCGAGCAGCTCGAGCTGCGGTGGAGAGACGCTGGCGAACACGGTGAGTTGATCAGCGCGCTCACGGCCTGGCGCACTCGACTGCAGCACGGCGCCGAGCTTCGTCTCGAATGGGAGCGACCACTTCGGCGTCGCGTCGCAGAACCGTCGTGCGTGTTCGAGCGTGCTCTTCGACAGCGGCGGCTCGTTGAACTGCTCAGCACCCAGCACCGTGACGTGGGTGCCCGGTCGCAGCGGCGTGTCGCCCAGCGTGACGCCTCCGGTGAGCACCACGAGGTCGGCGTCCTTCACGGCTTCGCGCGGCGTGTCGGCGGCGGAGATGGCCATCGACAGCGTGTTGCCGAGGCGATGCGCGAGCTCGAAGTTCTCGGCGACGTTCGAACCGTGGAACCACACGCGCTCGATGGAGCGCACGAGGCGCAGCGACTTGAGCGCCGAGCTCATCGCCGTGCCCGAGCCGAGCACCGCGACGTTCTTCGCGTCGGTGCGCGCCAGCACGTCGGCCGCGAGCGCCGAGAGCAGTGACGCCGACAACGCTGCGAGCTGGGTCGCGTCCATCAACGCGAGGAGCTTGCCGCTCTCCGACTCGTGGAGCTGCAACATCGCGCGGCCGGCGTGCGAGGTGTGCACGCACCAGGCGGGCACGGCGCTCCACGTGGTCGCCGACACGAGGGCTTCGTGCAAACGAGTAGCAAGGGGAGCGCGGTTCGAGGCGGCGGCCGCTCCGCCGACTTCGACGCCGGGCTTCACGGTGAGCGAGAGCGGCGCGGCCGACGACTCGAGCGGGTGCGCGGCGAGCGCTTCGCGCAGCTCTCGCAGCAGATGAAGCGCCTGCAGGTGGCGAGACACGTCTGCGCGCGAGAGGAAGGCCGTCAGCACTCGTGCGAGCGCGTAGCACGGCTCAGACGCGCTGCGCGCGGTACATCACGTCGCTGCGCACCGCGTACTTCACGCCCTCGGTCACCTTCGCGCCTTCGTGCAGGAGCCGATGGTTGAACAACAGCGCCATGCCCACCGCTGGCTTCACGTCGAGCTCGAGATCCGTGAACACGGTGTGCCCGCCGCCCTCGCACTCGTTCAGGTACACCATGAGCGTGAGCAGGCTCTCGTCTCCGTCGTCGCGGCGGAAGTGGCCGTCGAAGTGCGGAGCGAAGTACTGGCCCGGCAGGTAGCGGTAGCACCGCAGCCGTTCGTTCGCGCCCACCGCGAGGCTCGCGCCCTCGAGCCGCTCCGGAAGATGCGCGCACACACGCTCGAACAACTTCTGCGCGAAGGGCGCGTCGTCGAACATCACCCGCGTGTTGTTGCGGATGTCGGGCCGGTGCACGAAACCGCGGTTGGTGGTGATCGGCGCGTCGGTGAGCCCGCCGCCTTCCATGCGTTCGATGAAGGCCGCGCATTCCACCGCGCTGAGGACGTTGGGAATCGTCAGCACCAGCGGGTTGCGGGTGCTCAGTTCCTCGTCGAGGTCGGGGATCAGTCTGATTGCCATGCTTAAGAGTCAATCAGACTCTATTGGCGGTAAGCAAGCTGGCCGCCCAGATCAGCGAGGTGAAGACCGAGAAGATCATCGCGCCGATGGCGGCGCCGGCGTTGGTGACGGGCGGAGTGGCCTTCGAGTCGATGCGGGTGAGCGCCCACACGCCGAGGAAGAAGGAGATCACTCCGAGGCCGGGCACGAAGAGCGAGAAGAACGCGAGCCGCGACGCGGTGATGGCCAGCGGGTTGTTGCCGTAGCGTTCGAAGTGTTTGCGCAACGCGCCGCGCGGCACCTCGACGCGGAAGTAGAGCTTGCTGCGCAGGTCGGTGATGCCGGCCGCTCCGTAGAGGGCGGCGACCAGCGTCACCACGACGAAGACCGGCCAGAAGAAGTCCTCCACCGCGGCGAACGCGAAGCCGACGCCGACGAGCGGAGACACGGCGAGCGGCGCGAAGCGGCCCCAGCGCTCACCGCCGAAGAACGAGAACAGCGCGATGGACTCGAGCGCGAAGCCCGCGGCGAGTGATTTCTGCCGCGGCTCTCCACCGACGAACACGGCGATGGCGAGCGCCGCCGAGCCGGCTGCGAAGAGCCCGGCCCACCACGAGAAGCTCGAGCGCTTGCCGATCAACGGCGCGTAGTGGTGGCCGAGCCAATCGACGTCGGTGCGTCGCCCGCACTCGCCGCAGTAGCGATGGAGATCGAGGGTGATCTCTTCGGCCGCGCAAAAGAAGCGCCCGCAGCGCTCGCAGGTCGCGACGGCCTCGGCTTCGGGGTGCGCGGGGCAGGCGGTCACTGCGAGTGCACGAAGAACGCCTGCGAGGCGAACACCGGCAGCCCCACCGCATCGGCGATGCCCGGCGAGAGCTCGTTGGGCACGCGCCACGTCTGACCGGTCTGCTGAATCACGGTGATGGCGTAGTCACCGACGGGAATGGTGCGCAGCGGAGCGGGCGCGAGCGGATTCGATGCATCGAACGCGCGCGGTCGAATCACGAGCTTGAGGCGCGGCACGAGCGTCGGCACCTGCTTCACGCGGCCCATCGCGTCGACCAGCTGCGGCGCGTACTCGGTGGGGTCGAAGCCCGCGGCGAGCACCACCACGTCGGGCTTGCCGTCGGTGGTGCCGTCGGCGTGCTCGTAGTCGGTGCCCTCGGCGTCGACGATGCCGTTCTTGTCGAGGTCGTTCTCGTCGATCAGCGGTCCGCGCTCCGGAGCGAGCTTGCGCACCACCACGCGCGGCCAGAGATCGGGCACGCCGTCGCCGTTCGCGTCGTCGGGCATGCCGTCGTTGTTGTCGTCGACGAAGCGCAACAGGAAGCCGGGCGTGCGCTGCTGCATCACGCCTTCGTCGATGGGCGTGGCCTGCAGCTCGATGACCGTCGCCGGCCCGGTCACGTTCACCGAATCGAGGCCGCCGACCACTTCGAAGATGGGGCGATCGAGCGGCAGCTTCGCGGTGTCCAAGAAGCTCACCGGCACGTCGAGCGCGGGAATGGGGTTGCCCGCTTCGTCGGTGCCGACCTCGATGACGCGCGAGGCGCGGGTGACGGGGTCGATGGCTGCTCCGCCGACGTCGCCCGCGGTGGTGTCGGCCGTCACGCCGTACCAGGGAATGAAGTCGTCATTCGAATCGACGAAGCCGCGAATCAAATAGCGGCCCGGCGCGACGAGGCTGAAGGCGAAGGGTGCGGTGTACGGGCCCAGGTCTCCGTCGGCCGCGGCGCCGAACACCGCGTCGCGCGACACGACGGTGAAGGTGATGGGGCGGCCGGTGCCGACCGGCGGCGGCGGGCGAGACGCGTCGTAGAGAAAGAGAACGACCTTGCCGCGCGCGGCGGTGCTGACCACCACGTTGCCTTCGATGCGGCCGCTCGAGGTGTTCTGCCGTTTGTCGGCGCCCGCGAAGATCGGAGGCGGCTCGCACGCCGCGAGCAGGGTGAACGTCAGCGCGAGGAGCTTCTTCATGGCTGCACCGTGACCTGCGCGAAGACGCGCCGATTGATGTTGTTGCCGAACGGGTGCTCCTGGTGGTCGGGGCCGAGCTGCGAGCCGACCACCGCGATGGTGACGCGGTCGTTGAGCAGCCGGTACGCGACGCGCGCGTTGATCACCACGAACGGGCTCTTCAGCGGGTTCTGCAGGTTCACGATCTGCGTCGGGTCTGAGGGCGACGGCTCGCGCTCGATCCACGTCGTCGCGGTGACGAGCGAGAGGTCGGCGGAGAGATCGAGGTTCACCGGCGTGCGGTACACGAAGCCGCCGTTCACCTTCACCGTCGGCGCCTGCGTGCACGGGCCGCACACCGTCGCGCCGGAGTTGGCGACGATCGACTGGAACGCCGCGGAGGCGCGCACGTCGAGGCCGCGCGTGACGTTCCACGTGAGGCCGATCTCTGCGCCGCGCGCGGTGTACGTCTCGGGGTCGTTGGTGAAGATCGACCGGCCGAGGAGGAACGACATGGTCTGCGCGTCGAACGCGTCGGCGGGGTTCACCGGGTTCACCGCCGACAGCACGATGAGATCGCTCACGATGTTCCAGTACGCGGCGACGTCGACCGTGAGGCCGAGTTGCGGCACTTCACCGCGGTAGCCGATCTCGAAGTTGATCAACCGCTCCGGCCGCAGCGAGCGATTGCCGTTGGTGAGCACCGACGCACCGGTGACGCCAGGCACCGGCGTGCGGATGTCCATGTAGCTCTCGAGGAACGTCGGCGCGCGGAAGGCGGTCGCGAAGTTGCCGCGGAAGGCGTGGTTCTCGAACGGGCGGAACACGACCGACACGCGCGGCGACTGCGCGTAGCCGGGGTTGCCCTTGTCGAGCAGCGGGTGGCGATCGATGCGGTAGCTCGCGGTGATGGTGAGCGGCTTCACGATGCGCCACTCGTCTTGAATGAACGCCGCGGCGTGGAATTCCTGCTTCAGCGGGCCGATGTAGCCCCACGCCACGCGCTTCAAGCGGCCGGAGAGGCCGATGGCGACCACGTGCGTGCCTCCGAGCTGGAATTCCTTCTGGAAGAGCGCCTCGCCGTCGAACACGTTGGTCTCGAGCCGCGTGGCGAGCGAGCGCTGACCGATGGGCTCGTACTGCGGGCCGGCGGCGAACTCGGAGTGGTTCCAGAAGAAACGAATCTTCACCGGGCCGCCGGTGAAGTCGGCCTTCGCGTAGCCGCCGAGGCCGTCGAGGTAGAAGTTCCGCAACAGGCCGAGCGCGTACAGTTCGGTGAAGAGGCGGTTGATGCCGCCTGACACGGCGACCGAGAAGTCCTTGTTGAAGGCGTAGAACGCGGTGACGTTGGCGCGCGCGCTGCGCAGGCCGAGGTTGGGGTCGTCGACCTGCGAGACCACGTCGGCGCGGTTGTTCTCGTAGTCGCGGCTGTACTTGTTGGCTTGCTGGTAGCCGGCCGAAGCGCGGAAGCGCACCTTTTCACCGCCGCTCGCCACGAAGCTCGCTCCGGCGAGGTTTCCATTTCCCGCGAAGCCGTTCGCTTCGACTGCGGGGCCGGTGCCCGGAGAGCGCGTGATGATGTTCACCACGCCCAACATCGCGTTCGCGCCGTAGAGCGCCGAGCCCGGCCCGCGAATGACTTCGACGCGTTCGATTTCTTCGAGGCCGACCGGCAGCACCGGGTACAGCGTCACGCCGAGGAAGTCCTGGTACTCGGGGCGGCCGTCGACGAGCACCAGCACCTTGTTCGCGATGCGCTGGTTGAAGCCGCGGAAGCTGACGTTGGCCGAGGCGACTCCCATCACCATCACTTCGGCGCCGGGCACGCGACGCAGAATTTCGGGCAACGAGAGCAGACCCGAGGCGCGAATTTCGTCGCCGGTGATCACCGTGATGGCGTTGGGCGCTTCGATGGTGGCCTGCGCGCGGCGGCTCGCGGCGACGACCGTCTCTTCGTACGGAACGCCGAAGTCTTCGTCGGCCGCGGGAGCCGCTGAGGGCTTCCCTTCGGCGATGGCAGCGGGCTCGGGCTGCGCTTCGGCACGCGCGATGGCCTTCTCGAGACGATCGGCGAGCTCGTTGAGCCGTTGCACGGTGCGCTCGTCGACCTGCGGCTGCGTCACGTTCGGTCGCTTCACCGTCGGATCTTCGCGAGGCGGTGGCTCGACCGGGTCGGGCTTCTTCGGCACCTGACCTTCGAGCCGCGTGACGATGGCGCGCACCTTGTCGTCGTCGGGCGGGTTGGTCTCGAGGTAGCGGTTGTAGAAGTGGAGCGCGTCGTTGATGCGGTTCGCGTTCTCGTACGCCTTGGCGATGTTGAAGAGGACGTTGGGGTGCGGCCTGATGTCGTACGCCTCGAGCAGCTCTTTGACGCCGTCGTCGACCTTCCCGTCGGCGATCAACTGCATGCCGGTCTTGAAGTGACGACGCGCTTCAGCGCGCGAGTCGGCGAGAGAAACGGCGGGCGTCAGGACGAGCGCGGCGAGGAGGGCCGCGCGGAGAATAGGAGCACGACACGCCATGGTCCGTGAGACTATCACCCGCTCCGAAAAGGCCAGCGAATGACGCCCTCTCCGAACCCGATGCCGGCGCCGCAGCAGCCCAAACCGCAGCAGCAAAACTCGGGGTGTTCACGCGGCTGTTTGATCGCGGTGCTCGCCGCGGGCGGCTTGATGCTGCTGGTCGTGGTGGTGAGCGGCATCTTCTTGTGGCGCGCGGCGTCGAGTGAAGAAGGCCAGAAGGTGATGAAGGCGATCGGGAAGGGCGCGTCGCTCGCGGCAAAGGGGCTCAACGCTCCGGGCGCGGCGGAGATTCGTGATCTCGGGTGTCCCGAGGCGTTCGTGCTCGACATGCAGGACATGCGCGAGCTGATCGGCATCTTCGACACCGACGGCGGAGACCCGCTCTCGAACATCGGCCCGAACACGATGGTGATGTGTCAGGGCTACGGCACGCTGCCGACGTGCGACGAGATCGCCGCCGTCTACACGCCGGTGAAAGATCGCCCGCGCGGCGAGTTCGTGGTGCTGGTGCAGGGCAAGACGTCGAAGGTTCAGCAGTGCAGCAAGCGTTACGCCGATGACGGTTCGTCGCTGGGCGATTTCGCGACCGGCTCGAAGAAGAAGAATCAGAAGTGACGCTTCAAGTTCTCTGGTGGTTCGAAAGGTCCCAACCGTGATCAGTCGTCTCGTCGTCGCCGTGGCCGTGGTGGTGCTCTCTTCGTGCAGCGCGTCTCCGACTTCCGATGGAGGCACCGGCGGTGGTGGTGGCGGATCGACGGGTGGCGGGAGCGCGACGGGCGGCGGGAGCGCGACGGGAGGCGGTGGATCGACGGGCGGCGGGAGCGCGACGGGAGGTGGTGGCGCGACGGGCGGTGGCGGTGCGACGGGTGGCGGCGGTGCGACGGGTGGCGGGAGCGGCGCTTTCGACGGCGGTGTGCTGCTCACGGGCGACGCGGCGTTCGCAGTGACGAACTCCGGCTTCGCGAACGGCGGCTTCGTGCAGGCGGTGATTCACAACGGCGGCCTCGCCGATTCGTGCGCGCCGTTGTCGGTGGCGGCCGAGGCGATTCAGCTGCGGCTCTTCAACGGTGATGGCGGCGATCCCGAGGTGGGGACGTACGCGTTCTCAGCCGACGCGGGGCTCCCGCTGGGCGGCGACCTGCTGCGCATGACGATCGTGACGCCGGGCAACGCTCCGGTGGTGGTCGGCAACAGCATCGGCGGCACGCTGACGCTGACGGCGATCGACGGCAATCACATGGCGGGCACGATGTCGGTGTTGCTCGAGCGGCCTGACGGCGGGCAGACGACGCTCGGCGGCACGTTCAACATCGTGGCTTGCCACTGACCCGACGGAAGCTGATCGCGTCGGTCGGAATCTGTCAGCGATGGGTACACCATTTCGCGAGGCCTTCGCGGGTCGCGCCACTGTCAGCGACGGGTACAGATTGAGATGAGTTCGCTTCGAACCAAGAGGCACGCGCGACTTTTGGCAAACGGCGCGCGCACGGAAACGACTTCGTCCCTCAAGGCTGCTCAAGCGAGGCGAGTTCGGTTGAGGTCGTGCACGACGCCGAACGCGCGCACGTCAAAGCCTGTACCCATCGCTGACAGTGGCGCGACCCGAAAAGGCCTCGGAAAATTCCGTACCCATCGCTGACAGATCACCGTCAGTACGGATCGTCTTTGAACCCCTCGGGGTTCTCAGGGTTCTTCGGGTTCTTCGGATTTTTGGGGTTCTTCGGATTCTTCGGGTTCGGGTTCGGGTTGGGCCGAACGACGACCTCGGGCTTCTTCTTGAGCGCGTGCGACACGCTCACCGCGCCGTCCTGGCCCTGCGCGGTGACGTTGAGCGGCTCGTACCCTTCGAGCACGTACGAGAGATCGAGCTGCACCGCATTGGCGCCCTTGCGTTGCAACGTGAGCGAGAAGGGCGTGACGCCGACCTTCACTCCGCCGCGCAGCACGGTGGCGCCCTGTGGCGTCGAGTCGATGTCGAACTTCACGTCGACGACCGCGGGAGGGTCGATCTTCGGCGTGACGATGACCGGGTCCTTCTTCGGCGGAGGCACGACGATCGGGTCGGGCTTCATCGCCTTCCACGCCGCGAAGCCACCGACGCCGGCGCCGAGAATGATCACCGCTGCGACGCCGAGAATGAGCGGAGTGCGGCTCTGCTTGCGGCGCGCTCCGCTCTCGGCGATCTCGACCTCGAGGCTCTTGATGTCTTCGGCGCTCACCGAGTTCGGCGTCGCCTGCCCCTGCGCGTTCACGACCGGGTGATGCGGCGTGCTGGTGCGCGGCATGATCCCCGACTGCGTGCGGGGGTCAGCGAACGCTCCCGAGAGACCTTGCCCCGCGGTCGCCATGCGCATCGCGTCGAGCAGCTCGTCCATCGACTGGAAGCGCGCCGCCGGTTCCTTCTCGAGGCACTTCATCACCAGCGAGTTCACTTCGAGCGGCACCTCGGGCACGAGCGAGCGCAGCTCCGGAGGCTTCTCGCGGATGTGTTTGACGATGACGTCGATCGACTCCTTCGAGACGAAGGGCGGCTTCCCGGCGATCGTCTGGAACATCAGAATGCCGAGCGCGTAGATGTCGGTGCGCGGGTCGGCTTCACCGCGCGCCTGCTCGGGCGCCATGTAGAGCGGTGAGCCGAGCAGCACGCCCGCCTGCGTGAGGCCGGTGCGATCGACCTCGTCTTCGGCTTTCGGTTTGTCGGGCGTGAACGACTTCACGAGGCCGAAGTCGAGCACCTTCACGGTGTCGCCCCCGGTGCCCTCGGTCATCACCATCACGTTCGCGGGCTTGAGATCGCGATGCACGAGGCCGAGCTTGTGCGCCTCACGCAGCGAGCGCGCGACCTGGCCGGCGATGAACAGCGCGCGCGGCCACGGCAGACAACCGTTCTCCGACAGAACTTTCTGGAGCGTGTCGCCTTCCAGAAACTCCATCGCGATGAAGTAGATGCCGTCGTCGGTGCGACCGTAGTCGTGCACCGTGATGGTGTTGGGGTGCTTCAACTTCGCGGTCATCGACGCTTCGAGAAAGAAGCGTCGCTCGAACCCGGGATCCTTCGTTCCGTCGTAGCGCGGGTTGAGGACCTTCAGCGCGACTTCGCGCCCCAGCGGTTGCTGCACCGCTTTGTAGACACGCCCCATTCCGCCGATGCCGATCGGCGCGACGATCTCGAAGCGGCCGCTCAAGACCTGACCTACGAGCGGATCGACTTCGGAATCAGCCATCAAGCCCCCGGGGCGGGAACGTCAGTGTGGCCAGATCTACCACGTCCCGACAGTAACGCCCCTTCGCAGTCGGGTTCGCAAACGTCCGTAGTTGGTCAGGTATCCCGAATGGACTGGGCGCAAGGAGCGATTGCGCTATGAGCCCGCGAATGTCCTCAGCGAACGAGCCGGCTGCAGCACCGCAGGCCTCTGCCGAGAAAGCGACGCCTCCGGCCGAGAAGTCCGAGCCTCCGAGTACGGGCTCACACGATTCTCACGGGCACGGAAAGAAGCTCCTGCCCCTCGCGCTCGGCGCGCTGGGCATCGTCTACGGAGACATCGGCACCAGCCCGCTCTACGCGCTGAAGGAATGTTTCGCGCGTGAGCTCGACGGCAAGACGACCGCCGCGCACGCGATGGACGTGACTCCCGACAACGTGCTCGGGATCCTCTCGCTGGTGTTCTGGGCGCTGACGATGGTCGTGGCGTTCAAGTACCTGGCGTTCATCACCCGCGCCGACAACAAGGGCGAGGGCGGCATGTTCGCGCTGCTCGCACTGCTCCCCGATCGCAAACGCAAGAGCACCGCGTTCGTGGTGCTCGCGGGGTTGTTCGGCGCGTCGCTGTTGTACGGAGAGGGCATCATCACTCCGGGCGTCTCGGTGCTCTCGGCCGTCGAAGGTCTCAACGTCGCGACCACGCGCTTCGAACACTTCATCCTGCCGATCACCTTCGGCATCTTGCTCGCGCTGTTTCTCGTGCAGCGTCGTGGGACGGGCGGCATCGGGCGCGTGTTCGGGCCGATCATGCTGGTGTGGTTCATCGCCATCGCGGCGATCGGCGTGCGCTCGATCATCGAGTACCCCGACGTGTTCAAGGCCATCAACCCGTACTGGGGCTTCATGCTGTTCCAGACCAACCCGTGGCACGCCTTCGTCGTGCTCGGGAGCGTGGTGCTGTGCATCACCGGCGGCGAGGCGCTCTACGCAGACATGGGTCACTTCGGCGCGAAGCCCATTCGCGTGTCGTGGTTCGCGCTGGTGTTCCCGGCGTTGTTGCTCAACTACCTCGGGCAGGGCGCGTTCCTCCTGAAGAACGGTTGGCGCGAGAACCCGTTCTTCGAGATCGTGCCCTCGGTGTTGCTGTACCCGATGGTCGCGCTGGCGACGGCGGCGACGGTGATCGCTTCGCAGGCGTTGATCAGCGGGGCCTTCTCGCTCACGCGGCAGGCGGTGCAGCTGGGCTTCATGCCGCGCGTGACGGTGGTGCACACCTCGGCTGAGAACGCAGGGCAGATCTACGTGCCCGAGGTGAACTGGGCGCTGATGGTCGCGTGCCTCGCGCTGGTGCTGATTTTCCGCAAGTCGAGCGCGCTCACTGCGGCGTACGGCATCGCCGTGACCGGCACGATGACCATCACCTCGCTGGTCTACTTCTTCGTCGCGACCCGCACGTGGAAGTGGCAGTGGTGGAAGGCGTTGCCGCTGTTGTTGCTGTTCCTCTCGTTCGACATTCCGTTCTTCGCGGCGAACACGCTCAAGTTCTTCCAGGGTGGTTGGGTTCCGGCGGTGATCGGCGTGTCGATGTACGCGCTGATGACGACGTGGAAGCGCGGCCGCGCCGAGCTGGCGGTGCGGTTCACGCAGTCGCTGATGCCGTTGTCGGCGCTCCTCGAAGACCTCGAGGCCACCAAGCCGCACCGCGTGCGTGGCACCGCGGTGTTCATGGCGGGCAACCCCGATGGCACTCCGCCGGTGTTGCTGCATCACCTGAAGCACAACCAGGTGTTGCACCGGCAGGTCGTGTTGCTTTCGATTCTCCCGCAAGACGTTCCGCACATCGCGAAGCGCGAGCAGCTCGAGGTCGAGAACCTCGGCAACGGCTTCTTCCGCGTACTGTGGCGCACCGGCTTCATGGAGACGCCCAACGTGCCCGCGATTCTGGTGCGCGCGCGCGAGCAGGACCTGGTGTGCGAGCCGTCGACGACCTCGTATTTCCTCGGCCGCGAGACGCTGCTCACCAACGGCAAGTCGCCGCTGATGTTGTGGCGCAAGTTGCTGTTCGCCTTCGTGTCGCGCAACGCCTTGCCGGCGACGAGCTACTTCGGGTTGCCTCCGGGGCGTGTGGTCGAGCTGGGCATGCAGGTCGATCTGTAGCGAGCCGAGAAGCACAGCAGTTCTGGCGGGGGGAAGGAGTCGTCATGAAGAAGTCCCTCGTCGTTCTGTTGTTGTGTGGTGCGTCAGCGGCGTGCGTGCAGACCGCTCCGACGATCGAGCACGGCGCTGCGCGCGTCTTCATCGCCGACGCAGGGTTCATGTGCGGCGAGCGCTGCACCACCGCGTCGCAGCTGTGCGGAGCGATGTTCGATCTCGCCGTGTGCTCGTCGGGTTGTGAAGAGACGCGCGCGACGTGCATCGACGTGGCGGGCTTCGACTGCTTCGAGTTGAGAAAGTGTGCGCGAGCGGCTCCGACGCGGCCGTTCGATACGGGCACGGCCGGCACCAACGTGAAGGATCTCGCCGGCGACTTCACGCTCGCCACCACGCACGGCACGTGGACGTTCGCCGAAGAGTGGACCGGCGACGATTCATACGTGTTCCTGCTGTTCGCTCCGTCGACCAGCGGCGTGTTCTCACAGTCGCTCACGCAGTTGCTCAGCGCCTCGCCGCGCAACGTGCACTACTTCTTCGGTTGGGTGAGCGACCTCGCCAGCTTCGAGACGCGGCGCGCCGAGTGGGAACGCGCGCTGCAGTTGCTGCCCGCCGCCGATCGCGCGCACTGGCAGACGCACGTGCACTTCATCACCCAGCGCTTCGATGGGCTCACCGCGTGGCCGGGCCAGATGATCGCGCGGCGCATGGCGAACCCGCCGACGTACATCGGCAATGGGCTCACGGCGTTCGCCATCGATCGTTTCCAGCGCATTCGCGAGGTGGGAATGCTCGGTCGCCTCGGGAGCAGCGGGCTCATCTCCGAGCTCGAGATGCTGGCCAACGAACCGAAGGCGTTCGAGTTCGAGTTCGCGCGCGCGACGCGGTTGAGCGCGCAGCAGGCGACGGTCGTCACCATCGCGTCGTCGCAGATCGTGCACGACACGCTCGAGACCGACGTGACGCTGCCTGACCCCTCGGGCTTCGACACGCTCGAGGTCGACCTCACCATCGACTGCCCTGATCACATGAACGCGAAGTGCGGCGCGTGGGACTACCTCTCGCATCTGCGGCTCTGCGACGCGCCGGGCATGTGCACTCGCGAGCTCGCGCGGTGGATCACGCCGTATTGGCGCGAGGGCCATTGGGTGACCGACATCTCGGCGCAGCTCGCGGTGCTGCCGACGGGAACGGCGCGACTGCAGTGGTGGGCCTCAGGTCAGTGGGACCCGCGTACGACCGACTACACGGTGTCGCTCTCGCTGCGGTACTCGAACTCGGGGCGCGGCATGAAGCCGGTGAGCGCCACTCCGCTGTGGACGGGTGGAGATTGGAACGCGACGTACGACTCGATGAAGTTGCCGGTGAACGTGCTGATTCCCGCCGACGCGAAGAAGGTCGAACTCGTCACGTTGGTCACCGGTCACGGCGGAGTGCAGCCGACCAACTGCGCCGAGTTCTGCAACCACGAGCACCACTACCTCGTGAACGGCGTCGAGCACGTGCAGTCGTTCCCCGGCGCGCAGACGGCGAGCGGCTGCGCCGACCGCGTGGGGCAGGGCATCGTGCCGAACCAACACGGCACCTGGTACTACGGCCGCGGCGGCTGGTGCCCGGGCGAAGACGTCGCTCCGTGGGTGGTCGACGTGACGGCCGACGTGACGAAGGGCCAGATGAACACGCTCAGCTACTCGACGCGCTTCAACGGAGCGCCGGTGAACGCGGGCCTGGGAAACATCGTGCTCAGCTCGTGGCTGGTGGTGTGGAAGTGAAGTAGCGCCACAGCGCGAAGGACGCGCAGGCCCCGAGCGTGTGCCACACGGCGTGGCCCTGAATCGCGAAGGTCGGGTCGCACACGAGGTGCGTGCGATCGAGGTTCCAGATCACGAAGGCGATGCCCTGCAGCACGGCCGCGGCGATGAGTGGCTTGGCGTTCCAATCGCGCAGCTTCGCGCGGCGCAACATCACCTCGGTGGCGATGACCGCGAGAATCACGCCGCCGAACGCGAAGCGTCGAAACGCGGGCACGTAGAAGAGCAGCACTCCGAACGTCACGTTGAGCGCGACGTAGGTGGCGAGAAAACGCTTCGCTTTTCCAGGTCGAAACGCGTCGAGGTTCACCGCGAGCGCGAGCACGACGAGCAAATACATCGACTGCACGTCGAGCCACTGCCCGAGGAAGCTCAAGCTCGCGTGGTAGAACGCGCTCGTCACGCCGACGAGGAACACGGCGATGGCGAAGAGCCACGCTTCGAGCTTCGTGAGCCGGTTCCCGAATCTCCCGCTGAGCAGCGCGGGCAACATGGCGAACGTGGCGATGCAGAACGTGAGGCTCGACCAGGTGTTCGAGGGTTGTCGAATCGAGCCGTCACGCACCGCTTCGCAGAAGCAGTCGTTCGGCATGCACGTCGCGAGTTCCCAGCCTTCCCACATGCGCCAGGAACTTAGTCACTTGCCGTCGCGATGACGGAGCCACTGATAGCGGGCGTTGGTGAGATCTCCCGTGGCGAGCGAGATCGCGGCGTCGTCGAGGCCCAGATCCTTCAGTGCTCGCACCGCACCCAAAGCGATCAACGCTTCCGCTTCATTGATGCGCCGAACGCTGTCGGCCTCGACCAACAACCACTCGCCGTAGCCGTGGATCTCGTACACGCCCGCAGGCACTGACTTCTTGGGACGGGTGTCGAGGTGTCCAGCGGACACCGGGTAGAGCGGAACGTTTCGGTCGATGGTGAGCCGCCGCACCACGATGCGCGGATCTCCGACGAACGGGCGCAGTTGCTCGACGGTGACGGACACGGAGCGCATGTTGGCGTGAATCGGTTCGTCGTGCGTGGGCACGAGTGAGACAGGGAAGAGAAGTGGAGTCGTCGTGCAGCTTCGAGTGTTGTGGTGCGTGGCCGTCATCGGTTGCGGGTGCGATCGCACCAGACTCGTGCCGGCCTATTCGCTGACCGAGCAGGTCGAGTGCATCGCGGGTGACTTCACGCTCACCACCGCCGCGCCAGAAGTGATGCTGGTGCTCGACCGCTCCGGCTCGATGTCGTCGACCTTCGGCTCGGGCACGCGGTGGTCGACGCTCGAGTCGTCGCTCGAGAACGTGCTGCCGACGGTGAACGAAGACATCGCGCTGGGCATGGCGCTGTTCCCCGCGGCGAGCACCAGCAGCGCCGAGTGTCGCGTCGCCGACGTGCCGGAGTACTGGCCCGCGACGGGGCAGGTCTCGAAGATGCTCGCGTCGTTGCGGAGCACGTCGATGGTGGGCGGCACACCGACCGCTCCCGCTCTGGACCTCGCGGCCAGTGCGTTCACTTCGACGAAACCGCGCGCGATGGTGCTCGCGACCGATGGTCTGCCGAACTGCAACGCCTCGTTGAACCCGGCGAGCTGTGCGTGCCCGAGTGGGACGACGTGCACGACCGCTCAGCGCTGCATCGACGACGCGCGCACGCTGGAGCGCTTGAGCGCGCACGCGACCGAGGGAATTCCCACGTGGGTGATCGGCATCGGCGACGACGTCACCGGCTCTGCGTTGCTCGACGCGATGGCGGTGGCGGGTGGGCGACCGGCGAGTGGCACGCGCAAGTACGTTTCCGCGTTGAACGCGAGCGAGCTGCAGAACGCGTTCGCCGCGATTCGCGATGAGCTGAGCTCGTGCGTGTTCACGTCACCGAGCGTGCCCGACGCGAACGGCACCATCACCGTGCAGCTCGACGGCGTCTTCGTTCCTCAAGACGCGAGCGGTGTGAATGGGTGGACGTGGAGCAGCCTCGAGCGCGGCGAGCTCGTGTTGCGCGGAGACTGGTGCAGCAAAGCGATCGCCGCGAGCGCGCCAGTCGTGCGCGTCAGCGTGACGTGTGAGCCGGTTGATGAAGTGGTGACCGAGTGATCGGCGAGTGCCAGATTGGCCCCTCACGCCGGCCCTCTCCCCGCTGCGCAGGGAGATGGAGATTCAGAGGCGCTTGGCGAGGATGATCAGATCTTCGCCGGGCTTGTAGAAGTCGCGGAAGCGCGACTCCTCTTTGTATTGCATCGCCGCGTAGAAGCCGCGCGTCGGGCCGTACGCTTCCATCGCGCTGGTCTCGACGCGAATCAGGCGGCCCTTGCGGCGGCGAATGTCGCCTTCCATCGCCGACACCAGCGCGGCGCCGACACCCTGGCCACGAACCAGCGGGTCCGACGCGATCCAATAGAGGTCGAACGTGCCGTCGGTCATCGGCGTGGGGCCGTAGCAGACGTAGCCGACGACCCGCGAATCGCGGATCGCGCAGCGCACTTGATAGTCACGTTGATTGGGCGTGAGCGCGGCGTCGATGACTTCGAGCGCGCACGTGACCTCGTCCGGCGTGAAGGTCTCGATGCGGCTCAGCAGCTCGGCGAGCGGCTGGCGGTCGCCCGAGGCGAGGGGCCTGATTTCCATGACGACGTTCCCACGCGAGATCCACCAGGTGCAGTGCCAGATCGGCGTACGAGAGGCCGGCGGCCTCCGCGGCTCTGGCGAACCCAGCCTGCGGGTGGAGATCGCAGTTGGGGTTGATGTCGATCACCCACGGCTGACCGTGAGCATCGACGCGAAGATCGACGCGACCGTAGTCGCGGCACTCGAGGGCTTCGAAGGCGGCCTCGGCGACCGCCACGCAGCGCGCCGACACTTCCGCGTCGAGAATCGCGAGCTCCGAGGGGCTCTCGATGCACTCGGCCGACGAGGTGTGCCACTTGGCGCGGTAGCTGACGATGTTGGGCTTGCCGCTGAACGCGTTGCCGAACTTGATCTCCGACAGCGGCAGCGCGCGGCGCGGCGAGTTGCCGAGCAATGGCACGTACACCTCGCGGCCCTCGATGAAGCGCTCGACCAGCGCGGGCTGACGGAAGGTGCGCAGCGTGCGCGCGACGGCCTTGCCCAGGCCCTGACGTGAAGTGACGACCGAATCGAAGTCGATGCCCACCGACGCGTCTTCGCGCGACGGCTTCACGATGAGCGGGTACGCGAGATCGATCGAGGTGAGCTCTTCGACGTGTTGAATGATGCAGAACTCCGGCGTCGGCACTCCGCGCGCGCGCAGAATTTCCTTCGCCTTGTTCTTGTGGAGCGCGAGCGCGAGCGAGAGCGCCGAATTGCCGGTGTACGGAATCTGCAACAGCTCGAGCATCGCGGGCACGAGCATCTCGCCGCGCGCGTCGGCCGCGAGTGACTCGCAGAGGTTCACCACGACGTCAGGCTTGTCGCTGCTCATCATCTCGTGGAGGCCGAGGAGATCTTGCTCCACGCCGAACAACGAGACGGTGTGCTTCGGGTGTTTGCCGAGCGCGGTCTGCACGGCGCTCGCGACCTTGAGGACGTCTTCTCTCGCTTCGCGACCCGGGTCCTCTTCGAGGAGCGCATGGTCATGGTTGTGGAGGATCGCGATGCGCATGCGAAGAAGTGACGACTCGTGTACCACGCACGATTGCGATGCGCATTCGAGATCCCATTCACGGAAGCATCACGGTCAGCGACGAAGAAGCGCGCGTGATCGACAGCCGCACGTTCCAACGGCTGCGTCACGTGCGTCAGCTCGGCTTCGGTGATCTCGCGTTTCCCGGCGCCACGCACACGCGTCACGCGCACTCGCTCGGTGCGATGCACGTCGCGTCGCGGTTGTTCGACGCCATCACCACGCGCTCGTCACTCGCAGCGAAGGAACGCGATCGCCTGCGCGCGGCAGTTCGCCTCGCGGTGTTGTGCCACGACATCGGTCACATGCCGCTCTCGCACGCCTCGGAGAGCATCGCGCCGCTCCGCAACAAGCTCGCGCTGCCGTCGTGGCTCGGCGCGCGCGAAGGGCAGGCGACGCACGAAGACTTCACCGCGATGCTGCTGGTGAGCTCCGAGCTGCAGAAGGTGATCGACGAGGCGTACGCGCCGCTCGGCATCTCCGGAGCGCTCGTCGCGTCGCTGGTGATGGGCGTGAAGCCTCCGGGCGCGGCGAACTTCGTGGTCGGTGGGCTCGACTGGACGCCGGTGCTCCGCGCGATCGTCAGCGGCGAGCTCGACGCCGATCGCATGGACTACCTGCTGCGCGACTCGTTCTACACGGGCGTGAACTACGGCCGGTACGACCTGGAATGGATCCTCCAGAACCTGAGCGCGGTCGAGCGCGACGGAAAAGCAGTGCTCGCGCTGTCGAAGGCCGCGGTCTTCGCGTTCGAAGATTTCCTGCTCAGCCGCTACCACATGTTCCTGTCGGTCTATTTCCACCACACCTCGGTCAGCTTCGATTGGATGTTGAAGCGCTACTACGAGGAGGCGCCGGGCGAGTTCGAGGTGCCGTCCGATCCTTCCGCGTTCCTCGAGTGCGACGACATGGCGCTGCACCTCACGCTGCGTCGCTCGAAGAACCCGTGGGCCGAGCGCATCGCGAACCGTCGCGGCTTCAAGCGCGTGGCGCAGTTCACCGAGCGCGACGAGGCGTACGATCTCGGAGAGCTCTCGAAGGCGCTCGACACCGCGGGCGTGCAGCACTTCACCGTCGAGTCGCGCGGAGTGTTGAGCAAGTACTTCGACGAAGGCGAGAACACCTCGCTCTTCGTGCTCGATCGCCAGACGCAGAAGCTCACCGACGTGCAGAAGTACACGCCGCTGTTCGAGCGCTTCGCGGGCGGCGTGCACCTCTCGCGCGTCTACGTGCGGCCTGATCAATACGTGTCCGGTTCCGCAGTCGTCGAGAAGCTGCTCGGTGGGCCGGGAGTGCAGCGCGATGAGTGAAGCGCTCCCCGGAGTTCCCGCCATGCCGCCCAGCGGACCGCCGCGCGATGCGGCCGCGGTGATTTTGTTTCGCCGAATCGAACAGGGCGGAGTCGAGGTCTTCTGGCTCGAGCGTGAACAGAAGCTCGCGTTCGCCGGCGGCTTCTTCGCGTTCCCTGGCGGCAAGGTCGACAAGGCCGACGGTGGCCGCTTCGAAGTGACCGCCGCGCGCGAGGTGTTCGAGGAGACGGGCGTGTTGTTCGCCGACGGCCCTGCGTTGACGCAGACTCGCCGCGACGAGCTGCGACGTGAGTTGCTCGACGAGAAGATCGAGTTCGGCGCGATGTTGGCGCGTGAGGGGCTCACCGTGCGTGCTTCGGCGTTTCATGCCGCGGGGCGCTGGGTGACTCCGCCGTATCTGCCGCGCGGGTTCGATGCGCGCTTCTTCCTCGCCGAGGCACCGAAAGATCAGAAAGCGGAAGTCTGGAAGGGAGAGCTCACCGACGGCGAGTGGATCAAGCCCGTCGATGCGCTGAAGCATTGGGAAGCCGGCACCGCGCTGCTGCACCCGCCGAATCTGCACGCCATTCGCTGCATGGCCTCGTTCGTCGACGTGCCGTCGGCGGTGGCGTCATTGAGCAACGCGCCGTTTCTCGCCGCGGGCTTCATCGCCGAGCGCATCGAGTTCCAGCGAGGCGTGATGCTGTTCCCGCTGCTGACGCCGACGTTGCCGCCCGCGACGCACACCAGCGCGTACGTGCTCGGGACCGGCGAGTGCGTGGTGATCGACCCCGGCTCGCCCGACGACGCCGAGGTCGATCGCCTGGTGACGTTCCTCGAACAACTGAAGCCCGAGGGGCTGAAGCCCATCGCCATCGTGCTCACGCATCACCACGGAGATCATCTCGGCGGCGTGGAACATCTCGTGAAACGCACGGGCCTGCCCGTGTGGGCGCACGCACGCACGGCTGATCGCTGCCCGGTGCCGGTCGCGCGATTGTTGAGCGACGGCGAGGTCATCGAGCTGAACGGCCCGCTGCCGATGAAGTGGAAGGTGCTGCACACGCCAGGTCACGCGCGCGGGCATCTGACCTTCGTCGACGCGGCGTCTCGCGCGGCGATCGTCGGAGACATGGTGGCGGGTGTGGGCACCATCGTGATCGATCCTCCCGAGGGCGAGATGGCCGAATACCTGCGCCAGCTCGAACGCCTCGAGCAGCTGCCGGTCACGACGATCTACCCGGCGCACGGTCCCGTGATTCCCGATGGGCCGGCGAAGCTGCGTGAGTACGCGATGCATCGCGCGTGGCGTGAAGCGAAGGTGCTCGAAGCGATCGAATCATTCGGCGCGAGTGGAGCCGAAGTGAGCGACGTCGTGCCGCGCGCCTACGACGACGTGGCGTCGTTCATCTGGCCCATCGCCGAGCGCAACACCGCGGCGATCGTCGAGAAGCTCGCGGCCGAGAAGAAGATCGTGATCTCGGGAACGCGGGTCGCGCGCGCGTAGGTGTTCAGCGGCAGAGTTCGCGACGAACGACGAGCTTCATCGCCAGCTCTCCAGCGAGCGCAAAGCGACTGACGCACACGCCGTCTTCGAGTGCATGGCCCTGGCGCGCTTCGTTCGGTTCGACCAGACGCGAGTGACGATCTTCGAGTGAACGCAGCAGCCCCGCGAGCATGGCGAGCTCGAGTGTGCGCACGTTGGGTTTGGCCTTCTGTTGCTCCAGCGCGCGCTCGACGAACGCCACGAACGCCTCGAGCGTGGAATGCATCTTCGACAGCGTGGTGATGCCTCCCAGCTCGAAGGTCATGGTTTCGGTGGTGACGCTCACCAGCAGCGTCTCGTCGAACCGGGTGGTCACAATGAGCGGCTCCACGCGAGCGGCACCTTCTACCGCAGCGAGGAACAACTTCTGCGTATCGACCCGCGAGGGATACGCGTCTCGCAACGGCTTGAGCGCCGCGTGCACCGAAGTGAGTTGATGCGGAGCCGCCGACAACGCGAGCGCACACACGAGGGAGATCATGCGACGGGAAGATCGAGCAACTCACGCACGCGACGCAACAGCCCTGCGGGTCTGAACGGCTTCTGCAGCAGCGCGACGCCGGGCGAAACCAGGCGTTGATGCGTGACCGCGTCTTCGGTGAAGCCCGTCATGAAGAGCGTCTTCAACCTGGGCTGCGTGACGTGCAGACGCTCCGCGAGATCGCGTCCGTTCATTCTCGGCATCACCACGTCGGTGACGAGGAGATCGATGGTGCCGACGTGGCCGGCGACCGCCGAGATGGCTGCTTCGCCGTCGGTGGCCTCGATCACCGTGTAGCCGGCGCGCTTCAAGATGCCGCACACCACGGTGCGCAGCGGGCCTTCGTCTTCGACCACCAACACGGTCTCGGTGCCCGTGAGCCGCGTGGCGGCGGGCAGCGGCATCACCGGCTCGGGGTGCTCTCCGGTTCGCGGGAAGTAGAGCTTGAAGGTCGTGCCTGCGCCGGGCTCGCTGTAGACCCAGATGCTGCCGGTGAGGCTCTGCACGATGCCGAACACCGTGGCGAGACCGAGCCCGGTTCCCTTGCCGACTTCCTTGGTCGTGAAGAACGGCTCGAAGATTCGTTCCTGCGTGGCCTTGTCCATGCCCGCGCCGGTGTCGGTGACCTCGAGCATCACGTGCGCTCCGGGCGTCATGCCGAAGTGCAATTCGGCGTGGAGATCATCGAGCTCGATGTTGCGCACCGTGACCGACACCTTGCCGCCGCGCACCATCGCGTCGCGCGCGTTCACCACCAGGTTCATCAAGATCTGTTCGAGCTGACCCGGGTCGGCCTTGATCGACCAGAGGCCGGGCTCGATCTTCGTCTGCAGCTCGATCGTCTCGCGCAGCAGGCGGCGCAGCATCGGCTCGAGACCGGCGACGACTTCTCCCAGATCGAGCACGCGCAGCGCGATGGGGCGCACCCGCGCGAAGGCGAGCAGCTGGTGCGTCAGCGCGGCACCACGCTCACTGGCGGCGACGATCTCGTCGAGATCACCGCGGAACTCGCCGGGCACCGCGTCGCGCAACAGCGACGAATAGTTCAGCACCACCGAGAGCAGGTTGTTGAAGTCGTGCGCGATGCCTGACGCGAGGCGGCCGATCGCTTCCATCTTCTGCGCCTGACGCAGCTGATCTTTCGTGCGCTCGAGGTGCGCGGCCTGCTTGCGGTTCTCGGTGATGTCGAGCGACAGCACGCACACGCCGTCGGGCACCGGCAACATGCGCAGCTCGAACCACGCCTGTGAACCGTCGG
The DNA here is from genome assembly GCA_047600485.1 of Archangium sp. GTDB lineage: Bacteria > Myxococcota > Myxococcia > Myxococcales > Myxococcaceae > Archangium_A. The sequence goes on along the minus strand of JASGKS010000001.1, from coordinate 4,927,931 downwards.
GGTAGGTGAACTCGTTCACCATGCGCTGTGGCGCGCGCGAGCTCATGCACTTGCCGATCAGCGAGAACATCTCGGTGTTCTCGACGCCGGGGTAGCACTCCATCATCGTCTTGCCGATGAGCTGCTCGCGCGTGCGCTTGGCGCTCGAGAGCAGTGAGTCGTTCACGTAGAGGTAGCGGAAGTCGCGGCTGATCACCTGACAGCCCTCGAGCAGGCTGTCGACGACGCTCTGAGCAACCTGCTCAGGTTTGTGCGATGGCCCCCCGGTCATTGCGCCTCGGAGTGTTGATCCGAAGCGCGCTCGCCGTAAAGGTCACCCCGGCGGGATCGGTATGGGGCGGTTTGGCGTGAGCACGCACTGGCCTGCCGAGCACGCCGCCCTGACGTTCGTCGGCGCGGGACACACGCCGCAGTTTTGCGGCAGCTGCGGGCGCGGGCCGGTCCCATCACCTGTCGAGAGACCGAACTGCGGGCCGTCTCCCTTCTTCTCGTTCTTCACCGGAGGCGTGCGCTTCGGCTGCTGCGGGAGCGGCGCGTCGATCGGCTGCGCAGCAGGAATGCCACAGCACTGACCGGGCGACGGGGGCAGCTGCACCACGCGGCACTCGTCGTCGACGCGGCATACCGCGGTCTGCTTGATGGGCTTCATCACCGCCACGCACTGTCCGACGCGGCAGATGGCGAGGTACGAGCTCACCGGCTCCGGAGCGCGCATGCAGCGCACGGCATCACAGTTCGGCAACGCGCAATCGATCACCGCGCAGCGCGCGCCTTCGTTGCTGCCTTTGCGAATGGCGTGCGGCGGCGCGGGACAGCAGGAGCCGCAGCAACCCTGGAAGGTGCTCAGCTCACAGTCCGAATCGGCTGAGCACTGATCGGGTGGGCGAATCTTCGGCACCGGTTCGAAGACGACGTCTCCGAGGAGCAACAGCGCGAGCGCCGTGATCATCATCGGCGCAGCGTACCGCGAGCGTCTCCTTCGAGTCCCCGCCAGGGTGGTGAGCCCACGTCGAGGATGCGCTCGAAGTTCACCATCACCAGCCCCGCCGCGAGACTCAGGCCCGTGACGAACGGCGTGGTGGCGACGGTGGCCCCGTAGATTGCTCCGAGCGCGATGGTCCACGGGCGCAGCAGCGTGAACGGCCCGAGCACCAGCACCGAGGCGAGCACGCCGAAGTCGAAGCTGCCGACGAGATACAGCCCGAGGGCGATGAGCGTGAGCGTGGCGAACACGCCGTACACCTCGACCATCGCGGTGGCGCTCACCAGCATCGAGGTCCACAGCTCATCGCCGCCCACGCGCACCGCGGCGAACGACACGAGCGCGAAGAGCGCCAGAATCGCGAGCGCGAACTTCGCTCCGCGCGCGAACGCCGCCCGGTAGTAGTGCCACATGAAGATGCGCGGGTTGCGACCGGCCGCCGCGCGAAAGCCACACAGCGTGCCGTCGATGAAGCACAGCACCGCGAGCGAGAGCGGAATCACTCGAACGCCTCCAGTCGCGAGGCGAGCGGGCCGATGGCGGTGACGAAGTCGGAAGCGATCTCCTCGCGAATGCCGACCAGGGTGTTGAGCGAGCGAAGAATCGGCAGCGGGCTCGGGCGACCGTCGAAGAAGGCGTACTTCAGCGGGCGGCCACCGGTGCGCGACGCGTTCAGCAACACGTCTCGCGGGTGCGCACGCACGGCCGAGAGCACTCCGTCGTGACGTGCGAGCGGCTCGCGCATGCGCGCTTGATGAAACAGCCACGAACCGATCGGCGCGGCCCACGACGCTTTGATGTCGCAATGAAGCAACGCATACGGCTGCACCGACGCCTGGCTCTTGAAGAACTCGGTGAGCGACTCGCCGCGGAAGTGGTGAATCACGCCGGTCGAGAGGAACACGTGCACCTTGCGCTCGAGCGTGAAGGCGTTCGCGACGCGGAACTCGCAGCCCAGCATCTCTTCCTTCGCGAGCGCCTGCGCGTTGCGGATGAGGGTGGGGTTGAAGTCGCAACCGAGCAGCTCGACGTCGGGGCCGAAGCGCGCGTACGCCGCGAGCCAGCGCAACACGAAGCCCATGCCGCAGCCGATGTCGACGATGCGAATCGGTCGTTCGGTGGTGTGCTTGCGCAGCACGTCGAGCAGCGGCCGCAGCAACTGCAAGAGCCGCTCGCCGTTGCGGAACTCGAACGACAGCCGCTGCAGCTCGCAGTGCGAGCGCACGAGAATGCCGTCGACCACGTCGGGGTCGAGCACGTCTCCGCCGGGAATGCCGCGCACGATGCGCGCTGCGGTGCGCATGCCGTGTTTCTTCAGCGTCTCTTCGACTGCGCGCCGCGAGACCGGTTTTCGTTCGAGCGTGACGGGGTCGGTCTCGAGGAGCAGATCACTCAGCTCCGGCCAATCGGCGCGCATGCGCGTCGTTCTAAATCACTTCGTCTTGAACTGTGAGGCGAGCGTTTCGAGCACGCGCGCGGTGTCCTTCTTCACCAGCTCGTAGTGGCGATCGGTGAGCTCGAGCGTCTTGAGCGAGAGGTCGAGCTCGTCGCGCGTCGGGTCTTGCGCCGCCGGAGTCACGCCCCAGCCGGCGTCCGCCGAGATCGCCTCAGCGACCATCAGCACCGCGACCTGCGGGTGCGGCCGGCCACCGTACTTGAGCGAGTGGTGATGCCCGGGCACCAGACACACCGACGCCGGGAGCCCCCAGCTCTGCAGCACGCGCTCGCCGAACCGCTCGTGCACCGACATCACCGCGAGCCAGCCTTCGTCGTCGAGCACTGGCGGCCGGCGTTCGTGTCTCTGAAATTCGGCGAGGCCGATGAGCGCGAACGAGAGCCCGACTTCGTGCAGCAGCCCGACGAGGAACGCGTTCTCGGCGTCGAACGCGGTGTTGCGCGCCACGAAGCGCGAGATCCACGCGACGGCCGAGCTGTGCCGGCGAATCGACTCGAGCGCCTGCGTCATGCCCTCGGCCTTGATGACCGTCATCTGCATCGCCGCTTCCATCACCACGTCGCGAACGATGGCGAGGCCCATGCGAATCAGCGCCTGCTTCAACGTCACGCACGCCACGCCCGAGCTGTAGAGGGCCGAGTTGGCGAGCTTCAGCACGCGCCCCGCGAGAATCGGCTCGCGCTCGAGCACCGAGGCGATGTCTTCGATACGGGTGTTCGGTTTCTGCGAGAGCGCGAGCACCTCGAGCGCCACCTGCGGAGGCCGCGGGAGTGGCCGCGTCGGTTGATCGAGGAAGCCGTCGAGCCAGCGCGCAAGTCTTGCACTCAGCTCTCCCAGATCGGCCGTCTCGCTCGGGAGTTCGTACTCGCCTCGCCCGTAGTTGGGATTGCTCCGTTGCATCGTCGAGTGGTGGTGCAACCAACATGCACTGCCCAATTCACTCGTGGCGGCACGAAACCTCGGGGTCAATCGCAGGCCGTGGGTCATCGTGAACTGCGAGCCGCGTCAGGGCGCTGACATTTTCGAAACGCATGTACGCACCCGTGTCACGCTGTGCGCCGCGCGATGGGCCGCATCTCCGTCACCGTGGTGTTGAGCGCGTTCCTGCTCTTCCTCGTGCAGCCGTTGATCGGAAAGGTCGTGCTGCCGTGGTTCGGCGGAGCGCCCGCGGTGTGGACCACGTGTCTGCTCTTCTTTCAGATCGTCCTGCTGGGCGGGTACGCGTGGTCGCACCTGGTCATCAAGCGCTTGTCGGCGCGCACGCAGCGCCTCGCGCACATCGCGATGTTGGCGACGGCGAGCGCGACGTTGATCGGCACCGCGGTGTGGTGGGGTACGCCGCTCGTGCCGTCGGCGTCACTGCGACCGATCGGGAGTGATGCGCCCACCTTCGCGTTGCTCGGGTTGCTCTCGTTGACCGTCGGCTTGCCGTACTTCGCGCTGAGCTCGACCGGGCCGCTGATGCAGGCGTGGGTGGCGCAGAAGCTGCCGGCTGCGACGGCCATGCGGTTGTACGCGGTGTCGAACGTCGGCTCGCTCGTCGGGTTGCTCGCGTTCCCGGTTTTGCTCGAGCCGCTGTGGCCCCTGCGCACGCTGGCGTGGGTGTGGTCGGCCGCCTTTCTCGTCTTCGCCGGGCTTTGCGCGTCGGTCGCGTGGTCGCAGGAAGCTGAAGCGTCGAAGCCCGACGGAACTCCCGCGGTGCCCGCCAGCCGCAGCGCGCTCGCGCGGTGGATCGTGCTCGCGGCGTTGCCGTCAGCGCTGCTGCTGGCGATGACCAACCACCTCACACAAGACGTCGCGCCGATTCCTTTTCTGTGGGTCGCGCCGCTCGTCATCTACCTCGCGAGCTTCGTGGTCACCTTCGACAGCGAGCGCTGGTACCGCCGGGCGTGGGCGCTGCCGGCGCTGGGCGTGTTCGGCTTCTTCGTCGCGGTGCTGCTGCTGTACTCGAGTGAGCAGTCGCCCGCGGTCGCGCTCCCTGCGTATCTGGGGTTTCTCGCGGTGGCGTGCATCACGGCGCACGGCGAGCTCGTCACGCTGCGACCTCAGAAGGAACAGCTCACCGCTTTCTATCTCGCGGTCTCCTGCGGCGGCGCGCTCGGCGGAGTCGGCATCGCCCTCGTCGCTCCGCGCGTGTTCAACGACTTCTACGAGCTGCAGGTGTGCGGAGCGGCGCTGTTGCTGTGGGTGGGCTTCGAGCTCATTCGCCGTGAGCCGCAGTCGCGCGGGGTGCGTGCGTTCATGGCGGTCGCGACGCTCCTCTCGATCCTCTTCGGGTGGAGCATCGCCACGCGCGGCACTCGCGTCATCGAACGGCGTCGCGACTTCTTCGGCGTGCAGCGCGTGGAGCAGGACCCCGACGTGAAGCTCTTGATGAGCGGCCGCGTGTTGCACGGCGCGCAGCTCACCGACCCGCTCAAGCTGCGCAAGCCGACCACCTATTACGAAGCCGGTGGCGGAGTCGGTCGACTGCTCGCCTCACGTCAGGGCCCGCAGCACGTCGGCGCGGTCGGTCTGGGCATCGGCACCATCTCCGCCTACGCGCGTGCGGGCGACACGTACCGCTTCTATGAGATCAGCCCCGTGGTGGTGGCGCTCGCCGAAGGTTCGGGAGGCCACTTCAGCTTCATGAGCGGCGCTCCCATTCGCCCGCAGGTGGTGGTCGGCGACGCGCGCACGTCACTGGAACGCGAACCGAAGAACGCATTCGACGTGTTGGTGGTCGACGCGTTCAGCGGCGACTCGGTGCCGACGCATCTGCTGACGAAGGAGGCGTTCGCGCTCTACCTCTCGCATCTGCGCGACGAGCGCTCGGTGCTCGCGCTCCACGTCAGCAATCGCTACCTCGACTTGCTGCCGGTGGTCGCGCGCGAGGCGAAGGAGTTCGAGCTGCGCTCACTGGTGGTCGCCACCGACGATTCCGAAGACTGGGCGGTCGCGTCGGTGTGGGTGCTTCTCTCGAGAGACGAAGCCGCGCTGAAGATCGACGTCGGGTCGGCGCGCTCGGCCACGCTGGCCGCCATCAAGCAGGGCCCGTTGTGGACCGACGAGTTCACGTCGCTGTGGGGCCTGGTGCAGTGGTGACCTGACGCCGCTTCTCGAACCACTTGAAGATCAGCGGCGACACGGCGAGCAGCAGCTGCGGGGCGAGCGAGATGGCGTCGGGGAACAGCCCGAGCACGTCGAACTTCACGAACGGCACGGGGTAGAGCGGCAGCACGCCGAGTTCCTGCAGACCGTGCAGGCCCTTGCCGAGCAACACCACCGCGGTGACCACCAGCAGCACCGTCGACGCGCTGAACAGCGTCTTCATCGGCAGCTTGAAGCCCACGGTGCTGACCATCACCACCAGGCCGAGCAGACCGACGATGCCGGCGAGCGCTCCCCACATCACGCCGTCGGGAGAGTCGATGGCGAGGCCCTGCAGGAAGAGCGCGGTCTCGAGGCTCTCGCGACCCACCGACGAGAACGAGATGAAGAAGAGCCCCGCGGTGCTGCCGGCGGTGATGGCCTTCGTCATCTGCCCGCGCAGCTCGCCCATGAACTTGCTCATGTTGGCGCGCGCGTTGAGCCACATCGCGGCGTAGAGCAGGAAGCCGACGGCCACGAGCGAGACGAGCGACTCCATCCACTCGCGGTTGGCTCCGGCGAAGAACGCGTGACCGAAGATGAAGGCCAGCGCGCCGACGACGAGCGAGCTCACCCAGCCGGCGTGCACCACGCGCGTCTGCTGCGTCGCGCCGAGCTTCTTGAGCACCGCGAGCAGCGCACCGACGACGACCACCGCCTCGAAACCCTCGCGCAGCAGAATCAAGAGCGCGGTGATGAAGACCGACCAGAAGCTCGACGCGCTCTGGTGCTGAGCGGCCTTCTGCAGCAGCACGCGCGTCTGCAGCACCTCGGCTTCGAAGAACTGATTCTTCTGCGCGGCGACGCGGGTGCGGGTGAAGGCGGCTTCGAGCTCGCTGACGAGGTTGGGGTCGCGCGAGCGCAACAGCGGCTCGACCGGCTCGAGGCCTTGCAGGTACGCGTCGACGACCGCTTGCCGCGCGCCTTCGAGGTCGCCCTTCGCGTGGAGTTCGAGCGCGCGATCGAGCCCGGCCTGCGCGACCTGGAGTGGATCTTTCTCGGGCTTCGGCAGCGTGCGGCGCAGACACGCGACCTCGTTCTCTCCGTACTTCGCAGCGAGCTCCACGTCCGTCGAGGTCGCCAGCTCACCGATGCCGACGTTCACAGGCGCGTGGTCGCACGGCGCCTGCCGCAGCGTGAACACGAAGAACGCCTGAGCCCAGCGCGTGTCTTCGTTCACCTGCTGCTTGAAGCCGGGCATCGCGGTTCCGGGAATGCCGAACGACGTGGTGTTGAACACTTTGTACGGCGTCAACGTGCGCATGCGGTCTGCGTCGTGGAAGTTCGCCGGCGGAGGGTCGAGCGTCTTCGCGATTTCGGTGTCGGCCTTGCCCGTCGCGCCGTGGCACGTCGCGCACACGCTGCCGAATTCCTTCGCGCCTGCTTCGAGTGAGGGAATGGTCTTCGGCGCGCGCTCCAGGGCCTGGTCGAGCACGATGGCCTTCGCCAGCGCTCCGCACAGCGGAGTCACCTCGCCCGGCGTCTTCGCCGCGACGATGGCGCTCTGAATCGTCTTTGCGCGCTCGAGGTACGGCGCGCCCAACGTGCCCGCGCCCTCGAGCTGCGAGACCACTTCGTCCGCGAAGCCGCCTTGCTCTTCGAGCTCCGCGCGATCTCCGGTGGCGATGGCGTTCGCGTAGTCGCCTTCGAGGTACTCGAGGATGCCCACCACGCGGTGCCAGCGCTCGGTCGTCTCGGCTGACTCGTTGCCATCGGCCAGGGCCGCGGTCGCCAGCACACAGAAGAAGAGGACTGCCTTGCGCACGAACCCCTTAGACCTCATTTTGAGAATGAATGTCAAAATCGCGCGATGAGGTTCGCGAATGAGCCGCATGACCTCCAAGCGCGGCGGGCGAGCGCTCGATCAAGACGTGGTATTTCGCGCGCATGTCCGAGGCCGCCTACCTGCAATTGATGCGCGACGTGCTCGAGAAGGGCCGCGAGCGAAAAGATCGCACCGGCGTCGGCACGCGCGGGCTCTTCGGCGGGCAGCTGCGGTTCGATCTGCGCGAGTCGTTCCCGCTGCTGACGACCAAGAAGGTGCATCTCAAGTCGATCATTCACGAGCTGTTGTGGTTCGTGCGCGGTGAGACGCACGTGCAGCCGCTCAAAGACGTCGGCGTGAGCATCTGGGACGAGTGGGCGACCGCCGAGCAGACGGCGCGCTTCGGCCGCAAAGAAGGCGACCTCGGCCCGGTCTACGGCCACCAGTGGCGCAACTTCGGAGCGACGCTCAAAGCCGACGGCACGTACGAGAAGGACGGCGTCGATCAGCTCGCGCGCTTGATGCACGACTTGAAGGAAAAGCCTTCGTCGCGGCGACTGCTCATCACCGGCTGGAACCCGAAGGAAGCCGATCAGGTCGCGCTCCCGCCGTGCCACACGCTCTTCCAGTTCCACGTGCAGGACGGCGAGCTGAGCTGCCATCTCTATCAGCGCAGCGCTGATCTCTTCCTCGGCGTGCCGTTCAACATCGCGAGCTACGCGCTCTTCACGTTGATGATCGCGCAGGCGAGCGGGCTGAAGCCCGGTGACTTCGTGCACAGCTTCGGCGATGTGCACCTCTATTCGAATCACCTCGAGCAGGCGCAGCTGCAGCTCTCGCGCACGCCGAAGAACTTCCCGCAGATGAAGTTGAACCCCGCGCGCAAGAGCGTCTTCGACTTCGTGTTCGAAGACTTCACGCTCGAGAACTACGACCCGCACCCGGCGATCAAGGCGCCCGTCGCAGTGTGAAGTCGCTGGCGCTCATCGTGGGCATGGCGAAGAGCAATCGCGCGATCGGTGTGCGCGGTGGGCTGCCGTGGCACGTGCCGGAAGATCTGAAGCGCTTCAAGGCGCTCACCACCGGCCACGCGATCATCATGGGGCGCAAGACGCACGAGTCGATCGGAAGAGCGCTCCCGCAGCGACGCAACATCGTCATCAGCCGCACGCCGCGCACGTTCGCGGGGTGCGAGTGCGTGAGCTCGCTCGACGAAGCGCTGAAGCTGGTGGCTGACGACGCGCTGCCCTTCATCATCGGCGGCGCGCAGCTGTACGCCGAAGCGCTCCCCAAGGTGACGCACCTCTTCCTCACTGAGATCGATCAGCAGGTCGAGGCCGATACGTTCTTCCCCGCGCTCGTGCCCAGTCAGTGGCGCGAGGTGAAGCGCACTGCCGGCGAGACGAGCGGAGTCACCTTCATCGACCTCGAGAGAATCCCATGAAGATCTACACGAAGACCGGAGACGCAGGAGACACGGGCCTCTTCGGTGGCGGGCGCGTCGGGAAGGACGACAAGCGCGTCGATGCGTACGGCCAGGTCGACGAGCTCAACGCGGTGCTCGGCGTGGCGCGTGCTGAGGGCCTCGGCAAGCTCGACCCGCTCATGCAGTCGCTGCAGGACCAGCTGTTCACCGTCGGCTCGATTCTCGCGACGCCCAAAGACAGCAAGGCCGCCGCGCACATTCCGCAGGTGAAGGCGGCGTGGGTGAAGGCGATGGAAGACGCGATCGACTCGTACGATCTCGAACTCGCGCCGCTCATGGCGTTCATTCTTCCCGGTGGCTCGAAGGCCGCGGCGGCGCTGCACCACGCGCGCACCGTGTGCCGGCGTGCGGAGCGGTGCGTGGTGCCGCTCCACCGCGAGGGGCTCGTCGATGGTGATGTCGTCGTCTATCTGAACCGGTTGTCCGACTTGTTGTTCGCCGCTGCGCGCTACGCGAATCACCTCGCGGGCGTGAAAGACGTGCCGTGGGTGGCTCCGAAGTGAAGGTCAGCGCGGCGCGGCTCACGGAGCTGGCGCGCGCGGCGGGTTTCGAGCTCGCGGGCTGCTCTCGCGCCGAGCCGATTCCGCGCGAGACGCTGCTGCAGTGGCTCGCCGACGGGCATCACGCCGAGCTCGATTGGATGGCGGAGCGCGTCGACGAACGACTCGACGTCACGAAGCTGCTGCCCGGCGCGAAGACCGTGCTCTCGCTGGTCTGCAACTACTGGCACACCGACGACGCTTCGCCGATCGCCCGCTACGCGCGGGGCCGCGACTACCACGCGACGATGCGCGACCGACTCCGCACGCTGCGGCGAAGCGTGCGCTCTGAATTTCCGACGGTGAACGACTATGGCGCGGTCGACGCGAACCCCGTGATGGAGAAGGTGTGGGCGGTGCGCGCGGGGCTGGGCACGGTCACCAAGAACGGTTGCTTCACCACGAAGGAGTTCGGTTCGTGGGTCGTGCTGGCGACGATGATCCTCGACGTGGAGGTCGACTCGTACGCCAGCGCGCTCGACGAAGATCCCTGCGGGCGGTGCCGCATCTGCATCGACGCGTGCCCGACCTCGGCGATCGTGAGCGAGCGCGTGGTCGATGCCGGCGCGTGTCTCTCGTACCAGACCATCGAGAACGCCGAAGGCAGCGTGCCCGAGTCGCTGCGGCCCGCACTGCAGGGGTTCATCTTCGGCTGCGATCTCTGTCAGGACGTGTGCCCGCTCAACATGACTCCGGTGAGGGCGGGGGCGCGCTTCGAGCCGAGAAGCGTGTCGCGCGAATCGATTCGCTCGCTCGCGGCGATGACGAAGGCTGAGTTCGACGCGTGGATTCCGGGGACTGCGCTCGCGCGCGCGGGGTTCGATGGGTTGCGGCGAAACGCGGCGTATGCGCTGGGTGCGGTGAAGGACGGTGGCGCGAAGGCGGTGCTCGAGAAGTTGGGTGGCGATTCTCACGCCGGCGTGCGGGAAGCCGCCGCGTGGGCCCTCCAGCAGCTCGCTCGTAATAAGGAGTGACGCGGAAAAGCGGGCCGCGGATTGCGGTCCGCCCGCGGAACGACCCAGTAATAAGGAGACGCGATCGGCGTGCGGAAAGGTGCGCACGAGTTCTCGCGCGCGGGTCAGGCCCGCAGACCATGAGCAACTGCGTCTCGTGCGGCCTGAAGCTCCCTTCGCGCGTCGAAGAATGTCCGGGCTGTGGTCAGCGACAGGCGCTCGATGCGGCGAGTTCCGAGACCGCGCGTTGTTCGGTGCACACCGAGGTCGTCGCAACCGGAACGTGCGGTCGCTGCGGCCGTTTCATGTGCGTGGCGTGCACGGATGCTGATGCGCAGCCGCCCTCATGCCGCAGCTGCTCCGCGCCGCTGGCGTCCGAGCTCGAGACGAAGCTCGCGCGGCTCTTCGCGCGCATGGGCGTGGGCTCGGTGATTCAGGCGCTGCTCGTGCCGGCGCTCGCCTTCGCGGTGCACGAAGAGAACCTGACCGTGATCTGCCTCTTCGTCGCGGTTCCGGCGTTCGGGCTCGGCCTGCTCACGGCGGTGAGCGGGAAGTTGTGGATCCTCGCTCCCATCGCGGCGGGACTTCTGGGGCTGCTCGCGTTGTGGTCGCTGAGCGCCGGGTGGCTGATGGTGCTCGGCGTCCCCGTCGCGCTGTTGATGGTGAAGTGGTTCTTCGAGTCGGGCCCGCTCGAGAAGGAATTGTGGCGGCTCAAGCACTACCGCTAGGGCAGGTCAGTCGACTCGCAGCTCGATGTGCGGGAACGCGTGGTGCAGCTCGGCCGCGAACTGCTCCGCGGGCACCTTGAGGCAATCGCGGGGCAGTGACATCGCGCCCTGCATCGACTCCAGCTCGGCCATGTCGGCGTCGCGGTGCACGTGCACCACGCGCAGCTCGTCGACGCTCACGGTGCGCTTCAGCCGCTTGGCGTCGTGCCACCAGGTCAGCTCGCGGCCCTCGAGCACGAAGCCCCAGGTCGGGTTGAGCACCAGCGTCGACAGCGCACTGAGCGCGAAGAGCGCGCCGGTGACGATGCAGGTCCAGCTCTGCAGCCCGGGGCGGGTGTCGAAGAGGGGAGGCGCGACGATGAGCGCGAGGCCCGCGAGGAGCACCGCCCACGTCACCCAGTGCTTTCGCGCGGAGGTCTGATGTCGGAGGGTTCGCATGGGCGGAACCATGCTTCCGCTCGGTGAACTCCTCGTGACACGCGCCTCACATCTGCGTCTCTTCTTCGCGCGGCTTCTGCAACAGCAGATCGATGCTGGCGGAATGCACGGGCAGGGCGGCGAAACGCACCGTGGTTTCTTTGGGTTTCACGCGTGAGGCGATCTCGGCGGGCCGCGCATTCCACGCGGCGGTGACGTCGGCGTCGAGCAGGTGCGTGGCGCGCACGTTCGAGAGCGCACCCAACATCGACTGCCGCACGTGCGGGTTCATCGCTTCCAACTGCGTGAGCAGCGCGCCCATCGCGTCGCGCTTCAGGTCGCGCTGCGAGCCGCACAGGTTGCACGGGAGAATCGGGAACTGCAGCGCGGTGGCGAGCGACGCGATGTCGGCTTCGGCGCATTCGATCAACGGGCGGATCACGTCGAAGCGGCCATCGTCGGTGCGGTACTTCGCGGGCATCGCCTGCATGCGGCCCGAGTAGACGAGGTTGAGCAGGAACGTCTCGAGCGTGTCTTCGCGGTGGTGACCGAGCGCGATCTTCGTGGCGCCGAGCCGCTCGGCGGCGGTGTACAGAATTCCGCGCCGCAGCCGCGAGCAGGTCGCGCAGTACGTGCCGCCTTCTTTCGTGCGCGCGAGCACTTCGCTGTACGTGTCTTCGCTCAGAATCTCGAAGGGCACGGAGCGCTTCTCGAGCCACGTGCGCAGCGGCGTGCCGTCGTACCCAGGCTGGCGTTGATCGAGGTGCACGGCGACGAGCTCGAACGGAAACGGAAGCTCGCGACGTAAGCGCTCGAGCAGGTGGAGCAGGGTGAGCGAGTCTTTGCCGCCCGACACGCAGACCATCACCCGATCGTTCTTCTCGATGAGCGCGTGTTCGTGCAGGGTGCGCATCACCCTCGCGCGCAGCTTCAACTCGGTCGCGGTGGCGTCGGTCATGGCTGGGTGCTATCGGGGCAAACTTCCCCGTGCTTGAGGAAAAACATGAGTGAACTCAATCGACTTCTCGAGAACAACAAAGCCTGGGCCGCGGAGCGGGTGCGGGACGACCCTGAGTACTTCAGACGGCTGGCGAAGCTCCAGTCGCCCGAGATTTTGTGGGTTGGTTGCAGCGACTCACGCGTCGCCGCGAACGTGATCACCGGCACGCAGCCGGGTGAGGTGTTCGTTCACCGCAACATCGCGAACATGGTGGTGAACACCGACATGAACCTGTTGTCGGTGCTCGAGTACGCGGTGAACTTCTTGAAGGTGAAGCACGTGATCGTCTGCGGCCACTACGGCTGCGGTGGCGTGGCCGCGGCGCACGGGCACGCCAACCTCGGCATCATCAACAACTGGCTGCACAACATCGAAGACGTGTACCGTTTTCACCGCGAAGAGCTCGACGCGATTGCCCAGGACAACAAGCGCATCGATCGCCTGGTCGAGCTCAACGTGCAGGAGCAGGTGCTCAACCTCGCGAAGACGTCGATCATTCAGAAGGCGTGGAAGCACGAGCGCCGGCCGACGCTGCACGGTTGGGTGTACGGCCTCGAGACCGGTCACCTGAAGCCGCTCACCATCGTGGAAGACGCGAGCGTGCTCGACCCGGTGTACCGCTACGACAACCTCTGATCAGCGCGAGACGACGATGGTGAAGCGCTCGGGACCGGTGAGATCGAACTGATAGCCGCGGGTGACCTCGAGGACGCACTCGCGCACGGAGGCCTCGCGCACGTTCTTGAACACCGGCTTCACGCTCTTCACCTTGCCGTGCTCGAGCGCGACACCCATCGTCACCTTGCCGCCGCTCTGCATGCCGCACGCGAGCACGGCGTCTTCGAGCGCCTTGTTCGAGACCGCCGACTGCGAGGGCACCGACGCGATCGCGACCAACAACGCCAGGGTGTTCATGCCCCACCTAACGCCCCGGGCTGGCCTCACGTGCAAGCGACGTCACTTCGTCCCCAACCACCTCGAACGACTCATCTTCCGCGAGCGAGCCGGGAGTGACGAGTGACTGGTCGGGGCTCACTCCGAGCTTCGCGGCGTACTTGAGCTCGTCGGCGTTCAGCGACAGCGACTTCACGGTTTCCTGCTTGCCGATGGAGCGGTCGGCGCCGCGCGCGAAGGCCTTCACCACCAGCTCGCTGCAGTAGATCTTCTCGTCGTCCCAGCGGTACCGCGCGTCGTAGGGCTTGCCGAGTTCCTTCTTCGCTTCGGCGACCACGCGGCGGGCGGTGGCGGCGTCGAGATCCTTGGCGCGGATGACCGTCACCCACTGACCGACCCCACGCTTGCGCCACGTCTCGATCGGCGTGCGCGAGACCGGCTGCACTGCCTCGATGACGAACACGCCGTCTTTGGCGACCTCGACCACCCCGACGTGGGAGTACTTGCTGCGGCTGGCCTTGCGAATCAGCTCGGAGCGCGAGCTCTGAGAGGCCTGCAACACCACGTCACCATTCCTCAATTCGACCGCTTCCTGCGGTACGGCAGACACGCCGACGAGGGCTGCGAACCACGCAACTCGGAACAAAAGCGCCATGGCCTACGTCGAGAGCAACGCCCGTACCGACTGGAGTACATTCATGTGCGTGTTTCGCGCTCTCGCCCTCTCGACATTGCTGCTGCCCTTCGCCGCGCTCGCTCAAGACGAGTGCCGCGAGGCGTTCCTCGAGTGCCAGGACGACTGCTCGATGGAGTTCGGCGGCTCCATCAAGGTCGACCAGAAGAAGAAGTTCGATAAGTGCATGAAGAAGTGCACCAAGACCGGCAACCGGTGCACCGAGCGCGCGAACGAAACCAAGGCCGGCAATCTCGATGAAGGTGCGCTCGATGGCACGCCGACGTCTGATGCAGTCGACAAAGACGGCATGCCGGAGAAGAAGAAAAAGAAGAAGAAGAGCTCCGACCCGCTTGATGACGAACGCCCTGACGACGAGCCGGTGAAGAAGAAGGAAGCGCTGAGCGACGGTGAGGTGCCGAAGTCGAGCCGCACCACGCTCAAGACCGACGACGACAAGCCGGCCAAGAGCGAGCCGGTCGCGAAGAAGGACGATCCTCCGAAGAAGGAAGTGATCGAGATGAAGATGACTCCGAAGAAGGAGTCGTCGGACGACGAGCTGCGAGACGACAAGCCGCGGCCGGCTGCCGTTTCTTCGAAGCCCGCGGAGGATGAGGAGCCGCCTCCGCCGCCGAAGAAAGAGAAGAAGAAGGAAGAGCCTCCTCCGAAGAAGAAGGAAGAGGATCACGACGACTTGCGGTTCTACTGAGCGGGAACTGCAGCGGAACCCTCACCCCGACCCTCTCCCTGGCGGGAGAGGGGGAGTGTTAGCGACGAGCCGTCGAGCAGGATGGTTTGCTCGGCCGTGTCGGCGCCCGTCTCGAGCTGCCACGGGCCCGCGCGATTCGAGTGCGTGTGGAGGGCGGGGAAGCTCGAGCTGGTGAGATCGATGCGCCATCGACCGCCCGCGGGGAGCACCCACTCGATGGGCCAGAAGTCGATCTCGATCGTCGCGTCGGAGTTGGGCGTGTAGCTCGCGGGCTCGGCCAGGTTCGCGGTCGGCCAGCGCAACGTCGCGGCGTTCTCACGCACCAGCACGGTCTTGCCGTTCTCTTCAGCGATGAGTCGCGCCACGAACGCGGTGTCGGGCGCCGACGACTTCACGTGGAGGATGAGCTTTCCCGGACCGCTCAAGCGCTGCGGCGCGGTCGACGGTTCGGTGCGGAAGGTGAGCACGTCGTCGCGCGCGCAGGTCTTTCCCTGCTCGACGGGGCCGGGCGTGATGCCGAGGTTGCGGAAGAAGGCGAAGGAGAGAAGTGACGCTCCGCCCTGCGTGCTGACCGGGTTCGACGGATCGAACGTGTAGTGGAGCTCGGTGGTCGAGGTGGTCGGCCCGAGCGCTCCGCCGGTGCAGGCCTGGGCTTCGTCCTGGGTGCCGGAGAGGTTGAAGCGCTGCGCGGGCACGGACGCTTCGGGCCAGCTCGGGTGCTCGACCCACTTCGTGTCGTTGATGGCGAAGGTGCGAACGGTGCCGCGCTTGAGCGTGGTGAGCGGTTTGCCTTTGAGCGTGTGATCGAACCACTCGAGCATGATCGGCCACTGGTCGAGGCGGCCGGGCGCGTTGCTGAAGTCGACGTCGCCGCTGGTGAGGCCGAGGTGATTCCAGGGGCCGATGACGTAGACGCTCTGATCGCGCGTCTTGAGGCGATCCCACGTGTCGAGGTGGGCCATGAAGAAGGGGTCGAAGAACGCTCCGACGTAGAGCATCGGGACGTTGGTGTTCTCGGGCATCGCGCGGAACTGCAGCTGCTGTTCGGAGTGCCAGTACGGGTTCGACGGGTTCTCGGCGGCGATGGCGTCCTGGTACCAGTCGACGCGTTTGGTCATGAAGCGCTCGTCGCTCTCGGCGATGGGGCGGTGCTTCGCGGCTTCGAGGTAGTCGGTGCCGGCGAGCTGGCGCATGCCGCGGCCGGGCATGAGCGTCGCCCACGCGGTGAGGATGTCGTGGCGGAAGAGACCGCGCTCGTAGAAGACTTTTCGCAGGTCGGTGCCGAAGACCGAGGGCACGAGGGTCTTCACTTCGGGAGGCAGCGCGTCGGCCATCGCCCACTGGGTGCACGTGAGGTAGCTCGGGCCGCGCATGGCGAGGTTGCCGTTCTGGAAGGGTTGTTTGGTGAGCCAGGCGAGGGTGTCGAGGCCGTCGTCACGCTCGTGGATGATGGGGGCCCAGTCGCCTTCGCTGTCCATCTGGCCGCGGACGTCCTGGAGCACGCAGCCGTAGCCGTAGCGAGTCATCGTCTGGCAGGTGAGCCGTTCGATCGGTCGCAGGTACTCGTACGGGTTGCGCACGAGGATGGTTGGCGAGCTCGTCGCGCCTTCGGGGAGGAAGATCTCGGTGTGGAGCTTGATGCCGTCGCGCATGGCGACGAGCTCGATGCGCTCGGTGAAGCCCGGCGCCGAGAATTCCGGCATGCCCGCGGCGCGGCGGAAGAGCTCGTGGCGTTTCCAGACGCTGGTCGCGGTGAGGGTTGCGAGCAGGGCTGTGGTGATGAGGACGAGTCGCTTCCACTTCATGGCGCGCGTGGAGGTAGCCGGGTGCGGGCGTGGTTGCCAGCGCGTGTCGGTGGCTGCTCTGGGCAGCGAGGGTCGTTTGGTCGTGCGCAACGCTCGATGCCAGCGAGCCCCTCACTTCGCGGGGAATTGGGCGCACGGTCGGCGGGAGGGCGCGACCTCCCGGGCACGTCATGGACCATTCGACGGCGGTAATGGGCAATTACGACGAGAAATCGGGCAAGTGCTCGAAGTTGCTGAGCGCGCTGTTGCGGGAATCCGTAATCGACCATTACCGCGCCTGAATGGTCCATGACGTCCTCCAGACCTCGACCGGCCAGCGACCAAGTGCGTTGAACTCGCTCGAAGCCGAGGGGCTGCTCGCGACGAGCGCGGCTGAGAACCCGCCCCCATCGCGTCCCTCAAGAGCCCTCTTTCTCTCGCTCACTCAATGCGGAAGCCAACTCCGCGATCTCCAGGTCGTCGCGAATCCGTTTCAGATGCCACGGCTCCTCGATCCTCAAATTTGCCTTCAGCTGCTCAAACCAATCCACCGCGCGGCGCGCTTCGATCGGCGAACCAAACACGCGCTCCTCGAGCTTCGTGAGTTCGTCACATGCTGCCTCCCAACGTTCGACACCGAGCTCCGTGAGACTCCACCCGCCGGCTCGCTCGTCTTCATCAGTCCACGTGTCGACCAGCCCGAGTCGCTGCAACCGCCGCAGCGACGCCTGAACATTCTGTCGCGCGCGGCCGACACGCTCGGCGAGCAGCGAGCACGTCATTCCGTACCCGTTGTGTTTCTTGTTCAGCTCGAGGAGCGCCAGCAGCGCCACGTCTTCCGGCGTGAACTGCAAGCGCCATACGAACTGCCGAACCTTGCCGTCGATCGCCGACAGCAGCTGATGCACCGCCACCCATGCCTTCATTCCGCGCGCCCGGAGCACTCATCGCATGCGGGTCCGACAAGTGACTGCTACAGAACGCGGCATGCCGGAACTCCCCGAAGTCGAATTCGCCCGCCGCGCGCTCAAGCGCTGGTTCAAGGGCCGCAAGCTCGTCCGCACCGAGGCCGAAGACGTGCGCACCTTCCGCGAAGGCGACCTCGGCGTCTTCAAGGCGCTCGAAGGCCCGCTCGACGACATCGGCCGTCGCGGCAAATTCCTCGTCGTCTCCTTCGAGAACAAGCTCGGCTTCGTCGGCCACCTCGGCATGACCGGCAAGTTCCTCAAGCGCAAACCCACCGAAGAAGTGCGCTGGAGCCGCGCCCGCTTCCACCTCGACAACTCCGACATCATCCACTTCCAGGACCCGCGCATGTTCGGGTTCATCGACGCGGTCCCCGCCAGCGAACTGTGGAAGCGCAAGGCGGTCGCCAAGCTCGGCCTCGACCCGCTCGAAGACGACTTCACCCTCGACGCGCTCAAAGAAGTGCTCGGCAAATCGAAGCAGCCGCTGAAGGTCGCGCTGATGGACCAGGAGCGCATCGCGGGCCTCGGCAACATCCACGCGGCTGAAGCGCTCTTCCGCAGCAAGCTCCACCCGAGCCGCACCGCGGTCAGCCTCGACGACGCCGAATGGAAGGCACTGCACGCCGCGATCGTCGCCACCATCGATTTCGCGCTCGAAGAAGAAGGCGGCACCGACGACATCGCGTACGTCGAAGAGCCCGGAGTCGAGAACCCGTTCCTCATCTACGGCCGCGCTGATCTCCCGTGCCGCAAGTGCAAGACCCTGGTGAAGAAGTTCACGCAAGGCGGGCGAACCACGCACTTCTGCCCGACCTGCCAACCGAAGAACCCGAAGAAGCCCCTCCAGAAGAAGAAGGCGAGCAAGCGATGAACTCCACCACTCCCGGACTCGATCACGTCGCCATCGCGGTGAAGGATCTCGACGTCGCCGTGAAGTACTACGTCGAGGTGCTCGGCTTCCCTCCGCCCGAGCTCGAGGTCGTCGAGGAGCAGAAGGTCCGCACCGCGATCTTCGGGCACGGCATGGGGCGCATCGAGCTCATCTGCCCGACCGAGCCAGACACCAGCGTCGCCAAGTTTCTCGAGAAGCGCGGCGAAGGCCTCCACCACATCTGCGTCGAGGTGAACGACATCGACAAGTCGCTCGCCGATCTCAAGGCGAAGGGCGCGCAGCTGATCGATCAGACTCCGAAGATCGGCGCCGGGGGAGCCCGCATCGCCTTCGTGCACCCCAAAGGCGCGCACGGCGTGCTCACCGAGCTACGGCAGGGAAAGAAGCCCTGAGCGTGCTACGCAGGCGAGCGTGAACTCGACTCGCCGACTGCTGCTCCTCGCTGCGCTGGCGTCCGTTTCGGCCTTTGCTGCTCCGCCCGGTCCCTCGACTGCGACCGCCGCCAAGCCCGTCAACATCGCCGTCGTCTACTTCGACGTGCTCTCGCAGAACGCCGAGCTGTCCGCGTTCAGCAAGGGCCTCGCGGCGATGATGATCACCGACCTCACCAACGCCGACCCGGGCTTGAAGGTGCTCGAGCGCGATCGGCTCGAGGCCATTCTCGGCGAGCTGAAGCTCGGCGAGACGAAGTACTCCGACCCGTCGAACCTCGCGAAGATCGGCAAGCTCCTCGGAGTCGACTTCATCGTCACCGGTTCCCTCATTCGCGCCGCGAACGTCTCGAGCATCGAGCTCAAGTTGTTCTCGGTGCCCACCAGCGAAGTGAAGGCCACGGCGCGCGTGAAGATGAAGGACGACGACGTCTTCACCGCCGAGCAGGGCTGCGTCGAAGCGGTGCTCAAGAACCTCGATCGCCTGAAGGGCAGCCTGAGCTTCGGCAGCCGCGGCACGCTCCCGTTCGCCAGCGCCGTGAAGTACTCCCTCGCGCTCGACGCCAAGGACAAGAAGGACAAACCGACCGCCACGCGCCTGCTCAAGGAAGTGGTCGTCGAGCGCCCCGAGTTCGCGCTCGCCAAACTCGACCTCATGACGCTCACCGAATGATGCGCGCGCTCGCTCTGGGTCTGCTGCTCCTCGCCGCTCCCGCGCTCGCCGGGCCCGCCGCGCGCACGCTCGCGGTCGCGTACTTCGACAACAACTCTGGCGACGCGCAGTACGACCCGCTCCGCAAGGGGCTGGCCGACATGCTGATCACGGATCTCGTGAACGTCAGCGCGCTGAAGATCGTCGAGCGCGATCGGCTCAACCAGATCCTCGATGAGCTCAAGCTCTCGCAGACCAAGTACGTCGACCCGAAGTCGGCGCAGAAGATGGGCAAGCTCTTGTCCGCTGAGTTCGTGCTCTGCGGCGGCATGACCATCAACAAGGGCAAGCTGCACATCGACGCGCGCGTGGTGAAGGTCGCCGACAGCTCGGCCATCAGCGCGCAGGCCGTCGAAGGCCCGCTCGATGACTTCTTCAGCGTCGAGAAGGATCTCGTCGACGCGGTGCTCGCCGATCTCGCGGTGAAGTTGATGCCCGAAGAGAAGAGCAAGCTGCGCCGCAACCAGACGCAGAGCTTCCAGGCCTTCAACGCCTACTCGAAGGGCCTCGACGCCAAAGATCGCGGTGACAACGAAGAAGCCGCGAAGCAGTTCAAGGCCGCCGTCGAGCTCGACGCCGGCTACGCGCGCGCCCGCACCGAGGTCGAGCGCTTCGACGCGCTGCTGAAGATCGCTCGCGCCCAGCAGGCCGCTCCGGTCGATTCCGCGCTCGCGGGCCTCGACCCGAAGAGCCCCGACTTCGCCGCCAAGGTGCAGGAAGTGCTCTCGGCCACGCTCATGGCGCGCGACGAACAATCGGTGGGCAAGGGCATCGCGGTGCTGCGCATGCTGGTCGAGAAAGATCTGCGGCCCACCAGCGGCTCGGGCATCAACGTCTCGCACCCCGAAGCGCTGTGGCTCCCGATTCTCGCCGACCGCTACGTGTGGGACCCCGACACCGTCGAGCTCCTGCCGCCGATCTTCGAGTACGTGCTGCGCAAGTACCCCGACGATCGCATGCTCACCACGAGCAACATGGCCGATTCTCCCAAGGTCATTCAGAAGCAGATCGAGCTGAAGAAGAAGAACCCGGCCTTCATGAAGGAACAGTTCGACACCATGGAGTTCCTCGCGCCGTTCCGGCCGCACCAGAAGGCCGCGCAGGAACTCTTCAAGCTCGTCGCGACGAAGGTGCCGAAGAAGTAGCCGAGAAACCCAGCAATCGGCTCGCTGCAGCCGCGTACGCGCACCGCCTTCAAACCATTGAAAAAAGTGCACGCCCGGCGATTCGCTGGGCTACACCCCCGCGCGCTTCACTTCTCACGGAGAACGCTGCTCATGTCCCGGATTTTGTTCGCAGCCCTCGCGCTGTCGTCGACCCTGGCGCTCGCTCAGACCGACGGTGGCACGCCTGCCGCCGCGCCGACCACGGCCACGACCGACAGCGATCTGCGCAAGGAATTCGAAGCCCGCCTCGAGGCCGCTCGCCGTGAAGTGAAGGAGCTCCGCGAAGAGATGCGCGCGCAGCTCGCCACGCAGTCCGTCGCGCAGGGTTGGCAGGAAGATTGGGTCGACGAGAAGCGCAAGCTCGAGCTGGTGACGTTCGACGGCTACCTCCGCGTGCGCCCCGATCTCTTCTACAAGTTCGATCTCGGCCGCGGGAACGACGCCGCCGGCTACCCGCTCTTCCCGCGCTCGCCGTCGAGCCTCGGTGATCGCACGCAGGCCGGCGTCAACATGCGCTTCCGCTTCGAGCCCACCATCAACGTGAGCGAAGAAGTTCGCGTGCGCGCGCAGATCGACGCGCTCGACAACATCGTGTGGGGCAGCACGCCGGACTACGCGTACTCGCGCAACTCGGCCAACGGCTACTACTACGACCGCAACGAGTTCTCGGTCTTCAGCAACTCGCAGACGACGCCGCGCAGCGGCATCAACTCGCTGCAAGACTCGATTTCGTTCAAGCGCGTGTGGGGCGAGGTCTCGACGCCGGTCGGCATTCTGCGCTTCGGCCGCATGCCCTCGCACTGGGGCCTCGGCATGTTGTGGAACGACGGCAACCAGATCGACAACGACTACGGAGACACCGTCGATCGCGTCAGCTTCACCGCCGAGCCGCTCCCCGGCTTCTACATCACGCCGATGATCGACTTTAACCTCGCGGGTCTCATCTCGAACCGCACGCAGGAAGGCGGTCAGCCGTTCGACTTGAACGTGTCCGATAACACCACCAGCTTCATTCTCGCGGTGCAGCGCCGTGACACCGATCAGGAGCGGCTCGCGAAGCTGAACTCCGACTCGTTCGTCTTCAACTACGGCCTCCACTTCACGTACCGCAACCAGCGCTTCGACGCCGTCGATTCGCTGAGCCAGCCGTTCGGCACCACCGAAGGCAGCGCGCAGGGCGTGGCCGACAAGCGTGCCGTGTTCCGCAAGGCCGACATCTTCATTCCCGACCTGTGGGCCAAGCTGGAGCGCAAGGAGTTCCGCATCGAGGCCGAGTTCGCCGCAGTGCTGGGCGGCATCCAGAATCGCGCGCTTTCTTCGACGGCGACCGACGCGAACCAGGCGCTCTACGTCTACCAGTTCGGCGCGGTGCTCCAGGGCGAGGCGCGGCTGCTCAACGGCGATCTCGAGATCGGCGGAGAAGTCGGCTTCGCGTCGGGCGACAAGGCGCCGGGCTTCGGCAACTACCCGCGTCGCACGGGCTCGGGCCCGAACGGTGCCACCGAGCTCGGCGACACCGACGGCCCGCAGTACCGCTGCGACAACGGCTGCGTCGGGAGCGGCGACAACGAGATCACCAACTTCCGGTTCAACCGCGACTACCGCGTGGACATGATCCTCTACCGAGAGATTCTCGGCGGCGTGACCGACTCGCTCTATTTCAAGCCACGCGCGAAGTACCGCATCACCCAGGGCTTCGAGGCGTTCGCCGCGCTCATCTACTCGCGCGCCATCTTCGCCGACTCGACGCCGGGCGCCGGTTACGCAGGCAACGGCAACTCGCTGGGCATCGAGATCAACGGCGGCGTTCGCTACGAGACCGAAGACGGGTTCTACGGCCAGCTGCAGTACGGCATCCTCTTCCCGCTCGAGGGCTTCATGAAGCGCGACGTGCTCATGTCGAGCGGCATCACCGGCAACGAGATTCAGCGCGAGAACGCTCAGGCGCTGCGCGCGGTCATCGGCATCAAGTTCTGAAAACGCCCGCGTCGCGCGACGCGGTTCGAACCGTGAGAGGTTGCCGCGCGATGCGCTCGCTCGTGTTCTTCGTCTTCGTTCTGACCCTCGTCGCCGCGTGCGGAATCAAGGCGCCGCCCAGACCTCCGCTCGAAGCGACGGCCGCTGAACCCGCCGCGCAACCGACCGACGCGGGCTGCTGCGGAGGCGCGCGCCCGTGAATCACTTCGATTCTCGCAACGGCGCGCTTTGGGCCGAAGGCGTCTCACTCGAGACCATCGCACGCGAAGTCGGCACGCCGACCTACGTGTATTCGAGCGCCACGCTGAACCGGCACCTCACGGTGGTGCGCGACGCGTTCGGCAAGGTGCCGCACGTCCTCTGCTACTCGGTGAAGGCCAACTCGACGCTCGGCGTGCTCAAGGTGGTTGCGAAGCAACGCGCGGGCTTCGACATCGTGAGCGGCGGTGAGCTCGCGCGCGTGCTCGAGGTGGGCGGTGCTCCCGAGCGAATCGTGTTCAGCGGAGTCGGCAAGCGCGAAGACGAGATGATCGCCGCTTTGCGCGCCGGCATCTTGATGTTCAACGTCGAGAGCGCCGAAGAGCTGAAGCTGCTCGATCGCGTCGGTCGCAAGCTCGGCGTGCGCGCGCCGTTCTCGCTGCGAGTGAACCCCGACGTCGACCCGAAGACGCACAAGTACATCGCCACGGGTCTCAAGACCTCGAAGTTCGGAGTGCCCTTCGAAGAAGCGGTCGCCCTCTACCGCGCGTCGCGCAAGATGAAGGGCCTCGCGGCGATCGGAGTCGACTGCCACATCGGCAGCCAGCTCACCGAAGCCAAACCGTTCGCGCAGGCGCTCGCCAAGGTCGCGGGGCTGTACTCGACGTTGAAGGGCGAGGGCTTCGCGCTCACGCACCTCGACGTCGGCGGCGGGCTGGGCGTCACGTACACCAACGAGAAGCCGCCCGGTCTCGCCGACTATTCGCGTGTGGTGCTCGAAGCGACGAAGGGCATCGGCGCGACGGTGGTGCTCGAGCCCGGCCGCGTGATCGTCGCCAACGCGGGAATCCTCATCACGCGTGTGCTCTTCAAGAAGAAGACGGCGGCGAAGAACTTCCTCATCGTCGACGCGGGCATGAACGACCTGATGCGGCCCGCGTTGTACGAAGCGCACCACGACATCGTGGCCGTGAAGCCTCGGCGCGGCGCGAAGACCACGGTGGAGATCGTCGGGCCGGTTTGCGAAAGCACCGATGTCCTCGGGAAAGCGCGATCTGTACCGCCGCTCGTCGCAGGCGATCTGCTCGCCATCAAGACCGCCGGGGCCTACGGCATGTCGATGGCATCCACGTATAACTCCCGTCCGCGTCCCGCGGAGGTGTTGGTCGATGGCAACCGGTGGCGGGTGATCAGAAAACGCGAAGCACTTCAGGATCTCTGGAGAGGAGAAACCCCATGACGTTGCAAGGCTCGATGACCGCGCTCGCCACTCCGTTCAAGGACGGGAAGCTCGACGAGGCTGCGTACGAAGCGTTGGTCGAATACCAGGTGAGCAACGGTACGTCGGTGATCATCCCGATGGGCACCACCGGCGAGTCGGTGACCATGACTCCCGCCGAACGTCGCCGCGCGATCGAAGTGGCGCTCAAGGCCAACCGCGGCCGCGCGAAGGTCTTCGCCGGAGCAGGCAGCAACTCGACGGCCGAGACGATCGAAGGCGTGAAGGTCGCGCGCGAGCTCGGGGCCGACGGCGCGCTGGTGGTCACTCCCTATTACAACAAGCCCACGCAGGCCGGCCTCGTGGAGCACTACCGCCTCGTGGCGAAGGCCCACCCCGGCTTTCCGCTCATGGCCTACAACGTTCCGGGCCGCACCGGCGTCGACCTGCTTCCCGAGACCGTGAAGAAGCTCGTCGACATCAAGGAAGTCGTCGCGCTGAAGGAAGCGACCGGCAACGTGCTGCGCACGCTCGACGTCTACGAGCAGGTGGGCGACAAGATCACGCTGCTGTCGGGTGACGACTTCGTGGTCGCGCCGTTCATCTTCTCCGGTGGTCGCGGAGTGGTGAGCGTCAGCTCGAACGTCGCGCCGCGGTTGATGGCTGATCTGTGCGCGAAGGCGCTCGCCGGTGACATCGCGGGCGCGCGTTCGATTCAGCTCCAGCTGCAGCCGCTGCACCGCCTGCTGTTCTGCGAGTCGAACCCCATTCCCGTGAAGATGGCGCTGCACCAGATGGGCATGTTCGGGCTCGAGATTCGGCCGCCGCTCACCGTGATGACCGACGGCAACGCGGCGAAGCTCAAAGAGGAGCTGGGCAAGCTCGGGCTGCTCAACCGGAAGGCCTCGTGAGCAGCGCCGCAGTGAAGGTGATCGTCACCGGGGTGTCGGGCCGCATGGGCTCGCTCATCACGCGTCTGGTGCGCGACAACGCCGACTTCGCGCTCCATGGCGCCACCGACAAACCCGGCAGCGCTTCCATCGGGCTCGACGCGGGCCTCGCGGCGCATCTCGCTCCGATGGAAGTGAGCACGGTGGATTCGCTCGATCAGGCGCTCAAAGGCGCGCATGTGGTGATCGACTTCACGACTCCCGAAGTGTCGGTGGTGCACGCGAAGTTGTGCGCCGACGCGGGTGTCGCGCTGGTCGTCGGCTCGACGGGTTTCAGCGCCGACGCGAAGGCGCACATGGCTGAGGCGGCGAAGAAGATCCCCCTCGTGATGTCGCCCAACATGAGCGTGGGCGTGAACCTCGTCATCGAACTCGCGGCGGAAATGGCGAAGCGGCTCGGCGAGGGCTTCGACGTGGAGATCGTCGAGACGCACCACCGCATGAAGAAAGACGCGCCGTCGGGAACGGCGGTGCGCATGGCCGATGAGCTCGCGAAGGCGCTCGGCCGCAAGCAAGACGACATCCGCACCTCGCGCGTGGGACAGATCGGCGAGCGCAAGGCGTCGGAGATCGGCGTGCAGGCACTGCGCGGTGGTGACGTGGTTGGCGAGCACACCGTGTATTTCTTCGGTGACGGCGAGCGCGTCGAGCTCACGCACCGGGCGACGTCACGCGAGCAGTTCGGTCGCGGCGCGCTGCGAGCGGCGAAGTGGGTGGTCGGCAAACCCGCGGGCCTCTACGACATGACGCACGTGCTCGGAGTGAAGTGATGGCGACCTTCGCGCGCATCGAGCACGAAGGTGCGCCGCGCTGGGTGCGAGTCGAAGGCGAAGCGCTGTTCGCGCTCACCGACGCGCCCTACACAACTCCCTCTCCCCCCAAAGGGGAGAGGGTCGGGGAGAGGGCCCAGGCGAAGTTCCTCCCGATCACGCCCGCAAGCAAAGTCGTCGCGATCGGCCAGAACTACCGCAAGCACGCCGAAGAAATGGGGAAGGTCGTTCCAGTCGAGCCCCTGATCTTCACCAAGCCCGCGAGCGCCCTGAACGCGCACCAGTCGCCCATCGTGTTGCCGCGGGCGAGCAACGAAGTTCACTACGAAGCCGAGCTCGCGCTGGTGATCGGCCGCACACTGAAGAACGCGAGCGTCGAAGAAGCTTCGGCCGCAATCTTCGCGCTGACCTGCTTCAACGACGTGACGGCCCGCGACATCCAGAAGCGCGAAGTGCAGCACACGCGCGCCAAGGGCTACGACACCTTCGCCTGCTGCGGCCCGGTGATGGTGACGGGCCTCTCTCCCGACGACCTGCGCATCCAATGCCGGGTGAACGGAGTGACGAAGCAGGACTCACGCACCAGCGACATGGTTCACAAGAGCGCGGCGCTGGTTTCGTTCATCTCGCACATCATGACGCTGCAACCCGGAGATTCTGATCAGCACGGGCACTCCGTCGGGAGTCGGCCCGCTGCGCGCAGGCGACGTGGTCGAGGTGGAGATTGAAGGCATCGGCACGCTCCAGAACCCGGTCGTCGGCTGACACGCGCGCGTTCATCGCGCTCGGCACCAACGAGGGGAACCGGCTGCTCAACCTCGCGGAAGCGAAGCGTCGGCTCTCGGCGTTCGGCGCGCTGACGAGTGGTCCGGTGCTGGAAACGAAAGCGCTGCTGCCGAAGGAAGATCAGACTCCGCAGTCGAACTACCTCAACACGGTGGTCGCGCTCGATACGCCGCTCGACGTCTCGTCGCTGCACCTGGTGTTGAAGCGCATCGAGAAGCTCATGGGACGCCGCGTGACGACGCGCTGGGCTCCGCGGATCATCGATCTCGATCTGCTGCTGTTCGGGTCGGAGATCATCGAGACGAAGGAGCTCACCGTTCCGCACCCCCGCATGCACGAGCGCGCCTTCGTGCTCGAGCCGCTCACGGTCCTCGCGCCTGAAGCCGTCCACCCCGGGTTCGGGCGAACGGTGCGCGAATTGCGTCGTACACTTCGGCCGTGATCGCGCGCGCGTGGTGCCTGGCCATCGTGTCGTTCGCCAGCGGCTGCTTGCAGCCGGTCGTCGGAGAACCTCCGCTCGTCATGCCCGCGATACCGGCGGTGACGCGCTGTCTCGGCGACTGCCCCTCGGGTGAATGCGACGACGCGTGCGGAACGTTGCCTTCCGATGGCGGCTGCGCAGATCCCCAGCAGTGCATTCTGCGCCTCGCCTGCGAGCGCAAGATGCTCGGCGTCTGCAGCGCGTACGACGGAGGCGTCGAGCGCCCCGAGCGCCAATGTGGCCCCGCCAGCTTCGTCTTCTGCATGACCACCACCACCGAGCGCTTCGCGACCGACTGTCGCTTCGGGAAGGCCATCACCACCTCGTGCCGCTCGACGTGCGACGGCGGAACGGTCGACCCCACGTGTCGTGAAATCTGCGGAGCGCAGTACTGCGTCGAGTGAGTCAGCACTCGCCGATGCCGACGTCTCTGCTCGCCATGAAGTGGAGAAGTGAAGAGGTCCGAGTCGCGGGCCTCGAGGGCGTGGTCGCCGTGGCCGCTGCGTCGCACGAGGATCGCCCGCGTTGGTTTGCAGTGTCGCGTGACGGAACGTTGCGCGGTTTCGATCTCGATGATGGCAGCACGTTCTTCGAGCCGCAGAAGCTGCCGTTCAACGTCGAGCACGAAGGCGGAGTGACGCTCGTCGCTTCACCGAACGGTCGCTACGTCGCAGCAGTGCAGACGCATGGCACCGAAGGCGCGCTCTACGACGTCACGTCGCAGCGTCTCTTGAAGCCGCTCTCGCGCGGCGACTACCACCCCGAAGTCAGCGCCTGGTGCATCGCGCTCGACGACACGCGGCTCTTCCTTGCGACCGATTGGAATCGCGTCGAAGTGTGGTCGCTCCCGACGTGCGAGCGGTTGCGACCGACGGGGAACGAGACGAAGTACGACTACTTCTACGGAGAGGCCGAGCTCTCGCCGTCGAAGAAATGGCTCGCGAGCTTCGGCTGGCACTGGCACCCCATCGGCACACTCAACTTCATCGACGTCGAAGCGTGGCTCGCGAACGGAGAAGGTGACGACGGCCGGCCTCCGCTGGCGAAGCACCCGCTCTACGCGGAGTGGTGGGACTCGAGCGTGTGCTTCCTCGATGATCGACGCGTGGCGTTGATCGGCGACGCGCGCAGCGAAGACGACGACGTGTTGCAGACGCAGACCGGTCTGCTCATCTACGACTTCACGACCGGCGCGCGCGACGCGTACTTCCCCGGGCTGCTCGGGCACGCGCTCGCGTTCGACGACGCACGACTCATCTTGCTCGGCTCGGAAACGCTGCGTGCCATCTCTCCACTCGACGGCTCGGTCCTCGCGACGCTCGAGAAGAAGTGCACGGCGTGGCACCCGGGCAATCGCACCGCGCTCTCACTCGAACCGCTCGCGCAGCACTGGCTGGTTGGAACGCGCACGTCCGCCGCGAAGCTCGAGCTCCCGCGCGGAGCGTCGCCCGCTGAGCTCTCGGTGCTCGCCGATGCACTCGAAGAGCAGGGTGGAGACGCTGGCGCCATCGCGCATCTGCGCTCGAGCGCTCCGCACGGTCGGCGATGCCACGTCATCGAGTCCCTGTCAGACTGAACGCATGCCGTGCATTCCGAGCTACCACGAGCAGATGTGGATGCAGACCGAGACGGGCTTCCGCGTCGCGCGACAGGAAATTCAGCGTCTGATTCCGCAGCTCGAAAAAGCGAAGATCGTCGTCGCCCAGTCGAACGCGCCCGAACGTGAAGCGTGGCTCGTGCAGGCCGACAAGCTGCTGGCCGAGGCGCGCGCGCCGTTCAAGGAACCGAGCTCTCCCGACACGCAGGACGGTGTCGAAGAAGCAGCACGCCTCGCGGACAGCAGACGAGGCCTCTACCAATCGCTCGAAGCGCACGTGTGCACCGCCGGCACGTTGGCGTGGCGCGCGAAGCCGCCCGAGTCACAGCCGAAGACGAAGGAATGGAAGGCCGTGCTCACCGCGCACCAGCGTCATCGCGAGGCCGATCGCAGAGCGAAGATCGCCGAGCTGCGCCGGCAGCTGAACGACCTCGAGCGCCAGTATTCGAGCCGCATGGAAGCCGCGCGCTCGATCGTGAACGCACGCAACGAGTACTTCGACGACGTGACTTCGCGCGAAGACGCGGTGCGACAGGAAGCGGGCCTCTCCGATGGTTCCAACAGCACGGCCCAGCGCAGCCTTCGCGACGAGATCGCGCGCATCGAATCGCTCACGCTCGACGAAATCTGCGGTGATCGAACGCTCTTCTGACGGCAGCGCGCATCCCACACTGTCCGACGCGGCGGGTCCGAAAGGCGCGTGCGCAGAACGCGTTGTGCTACGCCCGCCGGCGTGACGCCGCTGATCCTCCTGCTCCTCGCGCAGCCGCTGCCGCCCGGTCATCCCTCGGGTGGAAACGGGGCCGCTCCGAGCGCCGACGAACTGATTCAGAAGCTCGACTCGACTGCCGGCTTGAAGGAGCGCGCGAAGCCCTTCGAGATCGCCGCCTCGCTCGGCCGCCTGTACTTCGGTCAGGGCCGCTACGGCGACGCGCAGCTCTACTACCGCCAGGCGCTCGCGCAGACCGAGGAGCCGCGCGCGCTGCTCGCCGCGCAGAAGAAGCTCACCGGCACCAAGCCGCTCCCTGAGCCGGCGAGTGTCGGCTGCGAAGCGAAGTCTGACGCGACGCTTGCGCAGATGGTCGAGAAGGCGAAAGCCCACGTCACGGCGAAGAACGCGCCGGGGGCTGTCGCGTGTCTCAAGGTCGGGCTCGCCTCGTCGATGGAAGTCGACGTGATGTACGGCAACTCGCAGTTCCTGCTCGGTGACGCGGCGGGCGCCATCGCGACCTACACCCGCGCGCTCGACACCTTCGAGGCCAACGCCGACGCCCGCTACGCCCGCGCTGCGACGACGCTCGATGCGTACGGTGACGATCTCGCCGCGCTCGGGCGTGCCAAGGCCGACTTCGAGAAGTTTCTCGCCGACGTGCCCACCTCTCCGCGCGCGGCGAATGCGAAGCGGTTGCTCGCGCGCACCGAAGAGGCGCTCAAGGCCGGCGGGCTCTCGAAGCTCACGGTTTCGGCGCAGCAGGTCGCGGCCATCGCTCCGCAGCAGGTGAACACTCCAAACGCTCCGCGTCAGCCCGGCCAGCCGCCGCAGCTCACGCCCGAGATGATGGCTGCGTTCCAGAACGCGCCGCGCACTCCGGAGATGGAGTCGAACTTCAAGAAGCTCATTTCCGACGCCGAAGAGCACCTCGCGCACGGACGCTTCCAGGACGCGCTCGACGCCTACAAGCAGGTGATGCCGTACCAGCCCGACAACGCGCGGCTCCGTGCCGGCATGGCGTGGACGATGGTGAAGCTGAACCGTCAGCCGATGGCCGACAACGTGTGGAACGTCGCCACGCAGAACCCCGACGCCGTCGCTGAGCTCGGTGACGCGCTCAAGGCGAAGGGTGATGTCGAGGGAGCCAAGGCGTTGTGGACGCGGCTGCGCGACTCGGTTCCTTCCTACGCACCGAAGTTGGAGGGTCGTCTGTGAAGTTGAAGTCGAAGCACCTGGTGCTCGTCGCGCTCGCAGTCACCGCCTGCACGCCGCCCAGCATCAAGGGCACCAACCGCGGTGAGCTGCACGTCTCGGTCGAGGGCGACATGACGCCCGCCGCGCTCAACGTCAGCTACGACGTCGGCTCGGTCGTCGTCGGCAACACGCGCGCCATCACCGTGCGCGCCACCAACGTCGGCATCGATCCCCTCGACGTGGTGAGCGTCAGCCTCGGCTCCGCGGGCAACGGCTCGTGGTACGTGCGCGACGTGAGTGGAACGCTCCGGCCTGGCGCGTCGCTGACCTCGACCGTCACGTTCGCGCCGGTGGGAACGGGGGCGCAGCAGACCCAGGTGACCTTCGCGCACGACGCCGACGCGGCATTTCCCTCGGTGCAACTCACCGGAACCGGGACCTGATCCGCTGATCCACACCCACATCGTCTCCACCCGGCGAAAGGTGCAGCGCTTGCACTCTGCGCACGCATGGGTGTTCGCGTCGTAAGTGTGACGAGTGGGAAGGGCGGCGTCGGCAAGTCGCACCTCGCGTTGAACGTGGCGATGGTCTGCGCGCGGCAGGGGCATCGCGTGCTCCTCGTCGACGCCGACGGCGGGCTGTCGAACCTCGACGTGTTGCTCGGCGTGAGCTGTGAGCTGCACGTCGGCCATCTGCTCGACGGCAAGCCGATCGATGAAGTGGTGAAGCCGGTCAAACCCGGACTGTGGTTGCTCGCGGGCGCTCCCGGTGAACGACGGCTCGCCGCGCTCGACACGACGGCGCGCGCGCAGCTCACCGAGGTGTGGTCTCAGCTCGTGCCGCGCTTCGACGTGGTGGTGGTCGACGTCGGGCCGGGTGCGGGAGACGACGTGCTCTTTTTCGCCTCGGCTGGAGAACAGCCGGTGCTCTTGCTCACCGACGAGCCGACCGCGCTCGCCGACGCCGCGGTGCTGGTGCGCGCCCTGGAAGCGCGACGCGCGGTGAAGTCGATGCACGTGGTGGTGAACGGCGTGCGCACGTCGCGCTCGGCGCAGGCGGTGTTCGGCAAGCTGCTCGAAGCGGTGCCCGGTTCGGCGCTGCGGCTGCAGCTCGCTCCCCACATTCCAGACGATCAGAACGTGCGTCGCGCTGCGATGCTGCAGAAGCCGCTGGTCGAACTCGCGCCGACCTCTCCGGCCAGCCGCGCGTTCGAGCGGCTCACCTCGGTGTTGCTCTCGGCTGCGCGCAGCACTCCGTCGGGGCCGTGGCTGGTCGAAACGCAGCTGTAGAGAAGTAAGGCTCGCTGGTGAACCAGCTCAGCGCGCGACGATTGACGGAGCGAGCCGCGCCATCGGCACCGTGCCCGTTCCATCGTTGAGCTTCGACCAGGCCGCGGTGCCCGGGTCGTACTTCCAGAGATCGGTGAAGGTCTGCGGCTGCCCGCCGCTCGTCGAGCCGCCCGAGTACACGTAGACGATTCCGTCACGCACCGTGGAGCCGGCGTTGAAGCGCGCGGTCGGCAGGGTGAGCGCGCCGGGCAGCAAGGTCCACGGCGTGGTGGCGGTGACGTCGAGCGAGCGCAGATCGTCGGGGAAGCTCGACGGCGCGGTGAGCAACGAGACCACTCCGCTGAAGAGATGCACCGGGTGCCCATCGACGAACGTGCCGCGCGCGCGCCCCGGAGGGCCACCTTCGAGGTTGGTGATGGGCGGCGTCTTCCACTTCTGCGCGACGACGTCGAACTGCCACAGCTCGGTGAAGTCGGTGCGGAACAGCGCGTCGTTGCCTCCGAACACCAGGAACGTGCGCGCCACGGGGTCGAACGCAGCCATGGCGTTGATGCGATCGCGCGGGCCGTCCATCGAGTTGTTGCCGTGCACCTGCGCCCACGCGTTGGTGACGAGATCGAACGTGTACAGATCTGACAGGCCTTCGCCGAGCTCGGTGGTGCCTCCGAAGATGTAGATCTTGTTCGCCATCGGGTCGAGCGCGCCCACCGACGCGAAGCGCGCCGACGGAGGGCTGCCCGTCACCGTGAGCGTCGACCACCGCGGAGGTGAGACGCCGAAGTCGAGCGACCACACGTCTCCGGGCTGCGGCGTTCCCGCGCCGTCCATGCCGCCCCAGAGGATCATTCGATTGCGCGGCAGATCGAAGAACGCGAGGTGCCGCGAGCGTGGAGTCGGCGCGCCGTTGGGCGCCGCGGCGTTGATCTGCTCCCACGTGTTGCTGGTGAGGTTGTACCGGTACAGCTCCGCCGTCGCGCCCGACATGGTGAACGAGAGCGCGCCGCCGAAGGTGATGAGCTCGTTCGCGCGGCACTTGCTGAGCGCGCAGTACTGGCCGGGCCCGCACTGCCGGCCGCACATGCCGCAGTTGAGCGGGTCGTTGGGCAGCGACGACTCACAGCCGTTGAGGGGCTGGTTGTCGCAGTTGCCGTAGCTCGCCTCGCAGGTGTCGACGGCGCACGAGCTGCCTTCGCAGAACGAAGTGGTGTGCGGCAGGTTGCACGCCATGCCGCAGCCGCCGCAGTGCTTCGAGTCGACGCGCGTGTCGACCTCGCAGCCGGTCGTGCTGTCCATGTCGCAGTCGGCGAAGTTGGTGTTGCAGGTGCCGACCGCGCACATCGCAGAGCGGCACACCGGAGTGGCGTTGGTGGTCATGCACACCCGCGCGCAGATGCCGCAGTTGCTCACGTCGGCGGTCAGCGCCTGCTCGCAGCCGTTGTCGCGCTCACCGTCGCAGTTGCCGAAGCCGGCCGAACACGAGAGCTGGCAGCGGCCCACGCGGCACGACGGCGTGGAGTTGGGGAAGTCACACACCGTTCCGCACGCGCCGCAGTTGTTCTTGTCGTTCTCGATGTCGGTGCACTTGCTCGCGCAGCAGGCCTTGCCCTTCGAGCAGTCAGCGGTCGTCTTGCACGGCCCGTCTTCGGTCGGGCAGCCGGTGAAAATCAGGAGCGAAACGAGCCAGACGCGATGCATGGCCGACAGCCTCTCAGACAACGCGCGCGGCGAGGAGATCCTGCACGTCGAGCAGACCGACGGCCTTGCCCTCGGCGTCCACCACCGGGAGCTGATCGATCTTCATCTCGCGCATCACCGCGGCTGCGCTGAGCACCAGCTCGTCGGGGCCGATGAAACGCGGGCGGCGCACCATCACGCTCGAGATCTTCTGCTTCAGATCGAGCGCGTGCTTCTCGGCGAGGCGGCGGAGATCTCCGTCGGTGAAGATGCCCACCAGCCGGCCCTTGCCGTCGACCACGTTGGCGGCGCCGGGGCGGCCGCGCGTGCGCGTCATCACCACCACCACTTCTTCGAGCGTCGCCTTCTCCGAGATGATCGGGTTCGCCTCACCGGTGCGCATCACCTCGCGTACCTGGAGCACGCTGCGGCCGAGCTTCCCGCCCGGGTGGTAGAGCGCGTACTGCGACTCGGTGAACTCGCGACGCCACGCGAGCGTCATCGCCAGCGCGTCGCAGATGGCGTGCAGCGCGGCCGACGACGCGGTGGGCACGAGGCCCATCGGGCACGCTTCGTCGATCGCGCCCAGCTCGACGACCAGATCAGCTCCCAGCGCGAGAGGCGACTTTTCGTCACCCGTGATGGCGATGACCTTCACCTTCATGCGCTTCAAGGGCACCAGGAGCCGCAGCAGCTCTTCGGTCGCGCCGGAGTTCGACAGCGCGATGACCACGTCGCCCTTCGTCACGCGGCCGAGATCTCCGTGCGCGGCCTCGGCGGGGTGCAGGTACACCGAGGGCACTCCGGTCGACGACAACGTCGCCGAGAGCTTCTGCGCGATGAAGCCCGGCTTGCCGATGGCGGTGACCACCACGCGGCCGCCCGAGCGCTCCGTCTTCTCGAGCCACTCGATGGCGGTGAAGAACGGCGCGCCGAGCCGAGACTCGAGCGAGCTGATGGCGCGCGCTTCCTGGGTGAGCACCTGCCGCGCGTACTTCAGCGTCGCGGCCTTCGAGGTCCTTCGCGACTGCCCGGTCGTCACTGAATCGTGCCGAACACCGAGTCGCTCAGAGCTGCTCCGCGAACTGAAACGTCCACGCTGACCACGTCGGCGGCAGCTCCTGTCATGTCGGTCGTCGGCGCACCATCGATGCGTACCTGCCCGATGTAGCCGCGGTCCCAGGAGCCGAAGAGGGTCAGGAACACGCACCGCGGTTCGCTCGCAGAACACGGGCCGTTGCCGGCCGCGTTGACCAGGCGCATGGGCTCGACCCCGAAGCCGTAGCCATCGAGACCGGTGGTCTGGTTGACGAGCGTGACCGCTCCTTTCGGCGCGTTGTGGCGAACGCCAACGGTCGAGCCTGACTCGATGCGGTTGAAGTTACGGTCCGGCATGAAGATGTCGAGCAGGGTGCTGCCGCCCTTCGGCACGTTGAAGGCGTTGGGTGCGAAGGTCGTGAAACCCGCGGAGGTCGTCGACGTCGGGTCGGCACTGCCGGTGTAGACGAGGAGCAGCTTCGTCCAGACGGTGGTGTTGGAGTCCCACGTTCCGTTCGGGCCGCTCCACATGCCGTCGGAGTTGGTGTCGATGTACACCTCGCCCGAGTCCCACACGTTGTTGTCGTTGCGGTCGACGAGCGGTTCGCCCTGATCGATGAAGCGCTCTGTTCCGTCGCGCATGCCGTTGTTGTTGTCGTCGTAGAAATGCTCTTCGCCCTGCACGTAGGCAATCACAGTCACCAGGCCGTCACGCGGGCTGCGGTTCAGCGGACCATCGTTCCAGTTTGGCTCTGCGCTGCGCACGTACGGGTATTGACCGACGTCCACCGTCAGCGGCGGCACGTCTTCGGCGGGGAAGGGCCCGACCGTGTCGAAGTTGAACTGGCCCTTGCCTTCGTCCGGCGTGGAGGCTGCCATCGGGTTGAACGCGACGGTGCTCACCTGGTTCGGAACTCGACCCGCTTCCGAATTGAGTCGCACTGCCGTGCCCGTGCCGACCGGGTTTCCGTACCGGTCCACCAGCGTCAGGTTGCACCCGATCATCATCGCCAGCGGAGGGTTGGCAGAACGGTAGGCGGCGAGATTGATCTGGTTGCACTGCAGCGTGAAGCCGAGGTTGGACGGCTTGGCACCGCGCACACCGATCGTCGGGCTGGTGGTCTCGATCTGCGTGGGGATCACCGTCGCCTTCAACGCGAACGTGCCGATGGTGAGACCCGATTGAACGTTGGCGTCGACGTTGCCCTGCGCGTCAGAGACGGCCGAGGGCGCGACCGTCGTTCCGGTGGGTGCGTTCTGCAGCGCGAACGTCACGCGCACGCCCTGCACCGGGCGGTTCAGCGCATCGCGGAGCGTGAAGCGCATCAGCGCCGTCTCGTTGAAGCCCGAGCCGCGAATTCCCATGATGTTGCAGGCCGCGCCGCCACATGTCGTCCCGACGTAGGTGATGGCGTTCACCGCGACGATCTCGACGCCCGCATCAGCCGACGTGTTGTTCGGGCCCGACGCGGTGATGGTGGCGAGGCCCGACATGCCCGTCTCGGTGAAGCGAGCCACGGCAGTGCCCGTCGAGTCGGTCACTTCAGAGAACGTGGCGCCGCCAGTGCCGCCGTCCGAGGGACCAATCGCACCGATGCTGCTCGAGAAGTTGATGGTCTGCCCGGCCACCGGCACTCCGTTCTCGCGATAGACCGCGGTGAAATCGGCGAAGTCGCCCACCATCATGAACACGCGCGGCTTCGACGAGACGAGCGTGAGCGTCGAATTCCCCGCGTCCACGCCGGCGTCCATGGTCATGCCCGCATCGAACCCTGCGTCCACGCCAGCATCGACGCCCGCATCGACGCCGGAGTCGACGGCCGGTGGGGCGGAAACCGTGATGTTCGTCGTCGCGGTGGTCAACTTCCCCTTCACGACCCAGTCGGCGCTGATGCGAATGCTGCCCACGCAGTTCGAATCCATCGCGCGAACGCACGTGAAGCCTGCGACCGCTTCACCGTTGGTCAGCGTCACTTCCTTACCGTCCTTGAAGTCGCCCGCGGTCGAGGTCAGCCGCACGGTGCCCGTACCCGGCTTTCCTTCCGAGTCGACGGCGGTGACGCGAATGGCGGTGTCCTGACCGAGACCGTCGATGGTCCGCAGGCTGGGCGAGAGCGTCAGCTCGGGCTCCACCATCGGGGTGCAGGCAGAGACGAACAGACAGCTGAGGACGAGGGCTGAAGCGCGGAGGTTCATGGTGGTCGTGGGCTCCCGGGGCTCGCGGGAAGAAGCCGGCGCGGAGCCTAGCCCGCGAACTGGGAGGTGGGCCACGAAATGGCCGCGCTGGCCGATCGCCCCGGCTTGGGCTAGCCGACGCCCATCATGCACTTCGGTCTCTCCGACGATGAAAAGGCACTGCAGGACACGGCTCGTAAGTTCGCGCGCGACGTGATGCGCCCCAAGGCCGCGCACTACGACGAGAAGGGCGAATTCCCGCGCGAGATCATTCACCAGGGCAGCGATCTGGGCCTCATGAACATGACCATTCCCGCGGAACACGGCGGCATGGAACTGCCGCACGTCGCGCAGGCGCTGGTCGCCGAAGAGCTCTCGTGGGGCTGCGCCGGCATGGCGACCTCGATGATCGCCAACGACCTCGCGCTGCTCCCCATCGTCATCGGCGGCAGCAAGGAACAGAAGGAGAAGTTCCTGCGGCCCTTCACCACCGGCTTCAAGCTCGCCAGCTTCGGTCTCACCGAGCCGGGCGCAGGTTCCGACGTCGCCGGCATGCGCTGCACCGCGCGCCGCGAGGGCGACTTCTACGTCGTCAACGGCCAGAAGCAGTGGATCACCAACGGCGAGTTCGCTGATCAGTTCTCGCTGTTCTGCACCACGGACCCGGCGAAGAAGCACAAGGGCATCATGTGCCTCGTGGTCGAGAGCGGCGGTTTTGACGTCGCCAAACGTCCGAAGGGCCTCACCATCGGCAAGCACGAGAACAAGATGGGGCAGCGCGCTTCGAACACCGTGACGCTCACCTTCGAAGACGTGAAGGTGCCGGTCGCGAACCGCATCGGCCAGGAAGGCGAGGGCTTCCTGATCGCCATGGCCACGCTCGACAACAGCCGCCCGCTCACCGCGATGTTCGCCATCGGCATCGCGCGCGCCGCGATGGAGCACGCCATCGACTATTCGAAACAGCGCAACCAGTTCGGCAAGCCCATCGCCGACTTCCAGGCCATTCAGTTCATGATCGCCGACATGGCCGCCGACATCGAAGCGGCGCGACTGCTCACGTACAAGAGCGCGTGGCTGCTCGACTCCGGTCAGCGCAACACGCTCGTCTCGAGCTACGCCAAGCGCTTCGCCGCCGACATGGGCATGAAGGCCGCCACCGACGCCGTGCAGATCTTCGGCGGCTACGGCTACAGCAAGGAATACCCCGTCGAGAAGCTCATGCGCGACGCGAAGCTGATCCAGATCTACGAGGGCACCTCGCAGGTGCAGCGCCTCGTCATCGCGCGCGAATTGCTGAAGGGCGCGTGAAGCGTTTTTCACGAGGGCCGCGCGGCCTTTTGGGTTGCGCGCTCCGAGATTGATTCATAAATCGGCCGGCACAACACACTGCGTCAAGGAGTCGCAATGCCTCTGAAGATTCTGGTCACCGCGAAGCGGGTGGAAGACAGCGAGTCGAAGATCAAGGTCAACGCCGCGGGCACGGGCATCGCGACCGAGGGCCTCAAATACAAGATCAACCCGTTCGACGAGATCGGTGTCGAAGAAGCGCTGCGCCTCACCGCGAAGCACGGCGGTGAAGTGGTGGTGGTCAGCGTCGGCAGCAAGGACGTGCACGAGCAGCTGCGCCACGCGCTCGCGATGGGCGCCACCAAGGCCATCTGGGTGAACCACGCCGGCCCGATGGATCAGCTGGGCATCGCTGCGTGTCTGCAGAAGATCGCCGAGAAGGAAAAGCCGGACCTCGCGATCCTCGGCAAGCAGGCCATCGACGACGACCAGAACCAGGTCGGTCAGTACCTCGCGGAGTGGCTCGGCTGGTCGCAGGCCACCTTCGCGTCGAAGGAAGAGTCGCTGGAGTCGGAAGCCGAGAAGTCGAAGACCCCGGCCATCAAGCTCGCCGGTGACTCGAAGAGCATCACCGTCATTCGTGAAGTCGACGGCGGTCTGCAGACGCTCGAGTGCCCGCTGCCGTGCGTGGCGACCACCGAGCTGCGCTTGAACCAGCCGCGCTACGCGTCGCTGCCGGGCATCATGAAGGCCAAGAGCAAGCCCATCGAAGAGCACACGCCGGCCGCGCTCGGAGTCGACATGACCCCGAAGCTCACGGTGACGAAGGTCGCTCTTCCCCCCGCGCGCAAGGCGGGCATCAAGGTGCCCGACGTCGCGACGCTCATCGACAAACTCAAGACCGAGGCCAAGGCGCTCTGAGCTGTTCGCTCGGACTCTGGAGAAATCACCATGGGTAACGTTCTCATCGTCGTCGAAGCCAACTCGGATGGATCGCTCCGCAAGGCGACCCTCAACGCCATCACCGCGGGCCAGAAGCTCGCCGCTGCCACTGGCGGCCAGGTGCACGCCATCGCGCTCGCGAAGGACGCCACGGGTCTCGCCAACGCAGTGAAGGAATACGGAGTGACGGTGCACGCCGCGTCGGGCGCGCACCTCGAGCACCCCATCGCTGAAAACTGGGCTCCGGCGATCGCCGCGGCCGCGACCGCCATCAGCGCTGAATGGGTCGGCGCTGCCGCGACGGCCATCGGTCGTGACGTGATGCCGCGCGTGGCGGCGAAGCTGAAGGCCGTGATGGCCAGCGACATTCTCGGCGTCGAGGGCAGCGGAGCTGACGTCGCGCTGACGCGCCCGATGTGGGCTGGCGCGGTCGTCGCCACCGTGAAGTTGAGCGGCAGCGTGAAGTGCTTCACCGCGCGCACCACCGAGTTCGCGGCGGCCGAGAAGGCGGGCGGCGGCGACGTGAAGGCCGCGGGCGCTGCGGCTCCCGACAAGGCGCTGTCGAAGTTCGTCGGCTTCAAGGAAGTGAAGAGCGCGCGTCCGGCGCTCACCGAAGCGAAGATCGTGGTCTCGGGTGGCCGCGGCACGAAGGGCGACTTCAAGCCCATCGAAGGTCTCGCCGATGAACTCGGAGCGGCCGTCGGTGCCTCGCGCGCGGTGTGCGACGCGGGTTGGCAGCCGAACGATCTGCAGGTCGGTCAGACGGGCAAGGTGGTCGCTCCGTCGCTGTACATCGCGGCGGGCATCAGCGGCGCGATTCAGCACGTGGCCGGCATGAAGGGCAGCAAGACGATCGTCGCGGTGAACAAGGACCCCGACGCGCCGATCTTCCAGATCGCCGACTACGGCCTGGTGGCTGACCTCTTCAAGGCGCTCCCTGAGCTGCAGGCCGCCGTGAAGGCCGCGAAGTAATCCCCTTGTCTCCCTCTCCCTGCAAAGCGGGGAGAGGGCCGGGGTGAGGGGCTGAGTCGTGCACGGAGAAACAGTCGACCTCAACGATTCCTCGCTCCGAGCCCTCGGAATTCACCGAATCGAAGTCCCCGTTCCGTTCCTCGAGGCCGGTGGCCCGGCGAACGTGTACGCGATCGAAGACGCCGACGGCCGCTACACGCTCTTCGACACCGGCATCGGCACGCAGGACGGCATCATCGCGCTGCGCGCCGGAGCGAGCGCTGCCGGAGTCGATCTCCGAGCGCTCTCTCGCATCATCATCAGCCACGGCCACCTCGATCACTTCGGTAACGCGCAGCTGCTGAGCGAAGAGAGCGGCGCACGCGTCTTCGTGCACGAGCACGATCGCGAGAAGGTGATCGGCGACGCGCGCTTCGCGGCGATGCTGCGAAAGCACCGCGCCTACTTTCTGTCTCTGGGAGTGCCCGTCGCGACCGCCGACGAGATGCAGGCGCAGGCCGACAAATCACCGTCGAAGATCCGCTACGTCGAGTCGGAACGGTTGAGCGCGGTGGGCGAGGGTGAGCCGCTCCACTTCAAGCACTTCGACGCGGTGGTGAAGCACCTGCCGGGTCACACGCCGGGCCTCATCTGTCTCTGGGCCGAGCGCCCGAAGGTCTTCTTCGCTGACGATCACGTGTTGGCGCGCGTCTCTCCGAACCCCGTGCTCGATCTCTCGCAGGGCGAAGGCGCGACGAAGTTCCGCGCGCTCTCGCGCTACCTCGAAGGTGCGAAGTGGGTGCGCGACCTCGAGCTCGAGATGGTGTTGCCCGGTCACGGGCCGGCGTTCAGCGGTCACCGGTCGTTGCTCGACGGGTTGTTTGGTTTCTACGAAAAGCGACAGGCGAAGTTGCTCGCGAAGTTGAGCGAGCAGCCGGCGAGCATCTACGAGCTGTTGCCCGCGTTGTTTCCGCGGCGTGATCTGCCGCGCATGGTGTTGATGCTGAGCGAAGTGCTCGCCAACGTCGAAGTGCTCGAAGATCGCAAAGCGGTGAAGGTCGTCGAGCGCGGAGAAGTCATTCGCTACGCCGCGGCGTGAAGCGCTCGGGCACGTAGGGCGGAAAGTCGCCCGCGTTGGATGGCATGCGAACGGACGGCACGACGCAGTCGTCGATCGACCCGTTCGGAGGCATCGCGCAGAGCACGCGCTTGTTCCCGTGCAATTCGAGGCGGTGCGGCAATCGCCCGACGAACTGACCTGGGCAGACACACGCGACACGACCGTCCGGAGTCGACAGCTGCGGCCCGGTCTCGATCAAGCGCAAGTCGGAGAGGTCGTACTTGGCGAACACCACGTGTGGCGTTGCGCTCGGCTTTGAAAAGAAGGGGATGCGGACTTCGATCAGCGTGAAGTTCTCGTCGAGGAGCCAGAGCACCCGCTCGTGACGCCCAGCGCTCAACGGGCGCGCGCACACTCGCTCTTCGATCGCGATGCGGCTGACGCGCTCTTCGACGTACAGCGTGCGATCGCTGAAGAGACAGTCCGCGCTTGTCGTGCGTCCGAAGGGAGCGACGGAAACGTTGCTCACAGTTTGCGGCGCAGCGGATTCTGGATCGTGAAGACACCGAGCCCCGTGGCGTCGTCGGTTTCGCCCACCGTCACTTCGAGGTCGTCCGGCACACGAGCGAAGACCGTGACCTCGAGCCCGGTCGATCCTTCGTGAAACCGCGCGAGGCAGCGAATGGATGACGGTGGCGCGTCGATGCGTTGGCGCAGCGTCACGGTCTTCCCTGAATCCCTGACCGTCAGGCGCAGCTCGCCACCATCGACGCATGCATCGGGTGCGACCGTCTCGTCGCTCGCCGAGCATTTCCACACCGTACGACCTGCGCGGTCGCGAACCTCTGCTGCGGCGCTTCCGACGAGCTCGAACTCGAGCGGAACCGCCACCAACACCATCGCCACCAGAGCGCCCATACGTGAAGGCTACGCGCGCCCAGCCGCGTCGCCCAAGTGGGCTGGACGAAGTAGTCTGACTGCATGTCGACCGCGCCGCGCCTCAAGACCAACGCTGAGTTGCTCAAGGAACTCGCGTCGCTTCCCGACGATCAGTCTGGCGAGGTGATTGAGGGCGAGGTGTACGTGATGGGGCGGCCGAGTCTTCGCCACCAAACCGTCGAAGACGAAGTCACGTCGCTCCTGAAAAAGGGTGGACCCGGAGAAGGCGGCTGGTTGTTTGCCTCCGAAGTTTCGATCCGCTTTGCGTCAGACGAAGAAGTGGTGCCCGACGTTTCAGGCTGGCGTCGTGAACGATTGGCTGGGCGTCTCGACGAGAACCCGATCCGCGTTCGCCCCGACTGGGTCTGCGAGATCCTTTCGGACTCGACTCGCGTGAAGGATCTCGGGCCCAAGCGAAAGCTCTACGCAAAGCAGGGCGTGCCGTTTCTCTGGCTGATCGACCCCCACGCGAAGGTCCTCGAGGCCTTTGAACTCGTCGGCGCCGCCTGGCAACTGCAAGGCACCTGGTCGAACGACGACGTGATCAAAGGCCTCGCGCCATTCCCCGAGCTCACGGTTCAGCTCAGGGAATGGTGGCTGACCTGACCAGCGAGCGAGCGTCAGCTGAGAATCTTCCGGCCCTGAATCACGCGCACCAGCACCATCACGACCGCTGCGACCAGCAGCAGGTGAATGAAGCCGTGCATCGTGTACGCGGTGACGAGCCCGAGGGCCCACAGAACGAGCAGAACGACGGCAATGGTCCACAACATGGCGGCCTCCAGGGTTGAGGTTGGTTGGAACTACGACGCGACTTCGACCTTCAGCATGCTGCGCACCGAGCGAACGCCGTCGAGCGCGCGAATTTTCTCGAGCAGTCGCGCTTCCGACGCGCGCGAGTTGATCAGGCCCTGCAGCGTCACTTCGCCCGACATCGTCGTCACGTCGATCTTGAAGAACTGCGCGTCACTGTCGGCCACGATGATCGTGTTCACGCTCGCGGTGATCGCCGCGTCGTCGATGGTCTTGCCGGCACGTTCGGCCGGACCTTCGCGCGTCGCAGTGGTGGTCGCACAACCGACCGACAACGTCAGCACGGACAAGAGGATGAGGGTTCGCATGGGCTTCTCCTTTGGTGAGTGGTGATGCCCCTGCGAGGAGCAACGCGCGCGCCACTTCGCGATCACGCAATTTGAGCGGCTTCAGTCGCGCCGTCTGTGGCGACCGTGCGCCTTCGTGTCGGGAATGATGAAGACCAGCGCGCCCCGTGAGATCCTGCGGTCGCGATGATTCAGATGTTCCACGTCACCAAGGCGTACCCAGGCGACCCGCCGGTGCTGATGGACATCAACCTCGACATTGGAAAAGCGGAGTTCGTCTTCCTCACCGGGCCCTCGGGCGCCGGCAAGTCGACGCTCCTCAAGCTGATGTTCCTCGCCGAGCGGCCGTCGCGCGGCCAGATCCTCATCGCGGGTCGCAACATCGCGCGCGTGCGCGAGTCGTCGATCCCCTACCTGCGCCGCAACATCGGAGTCGTCTTCCAGGACTTCAAGCTCCTGCCCACGCGCACCGTCGCCGAGAACGTCGGCTTCACCCTCGACGTGCTCGGAGTGGCCCGCGAAGAAGTGCGCGAGCGCTCACTGAAGATGCTCCGGCGCGTGGGCCTCGAACACAAAGCCGACGTCTCGCCGCTCAAGCTCTCGGGTGGTGAGCAGCAGCGCGTCTCGCTCGCCCGCGCGCTGGTGAACGACCCGGCCATGCTGCTCGCCGACGAGCCGACCGGAAACCTCGACCCCGCACTCACCGTCGAGATCATGGACCTGCTGTGCGACGTGAACGCGCGCGGCACCACCGTCATCGTCGCCACGCACGACGCCACGCTCATCGAGCGCTACGAGAAGCGCACGCTGCGCCTCGAGCGCGGCTCGCTCGTCGCCGACGAACGCGGTGAGAAGGCCGCGCGCTTGATGGCGCACGATTCCTGAATTTGGGAACGTGGTTCCTGTTTTCGGGAGAGCCATGAACGGCCCGCTGCCGATAACGTCCGCATCGTGAAGATCACCGCTCGCGCACCCGTCGCCGCTCCTCGTGAAACCCAGGCTCCGGCCGCTCCCGCTGCGACCGAGGCTTCGTCTCCCGCTCAGGCCGGCTGGACCGCGAAGACCTCGGCAGCGCGCCCCGTGGCAGCTGCGGCCACCGCTTCTCCGCGCGACGTGGTGAGCCAGTTCTACGCGGCGTTCGAGCACAAGAACGTCGACGCCATGGAGCAGCTCTACGCGCCCAACTTGAAGTTCAAGGACGCCATCTTCGAGTTCGGCGATCGCGCGGGCACCACGCACATGTGGCGCAACCTCTTCAAGACCGACCCCAACGCGAAGCTGAAGTTCACCATCGACTCAGCCGACGGCCCGAACGTGAAGGGCCATTGGGTCGCCGACTACCACGTGAACGGTCGGCCGGTTCACAACGAGGTCAGCACCACCATGAAGGTCGTCGACGGGAAGATCACCGAGCACCGCGACGACTTCGACTGGAAGAAGTGGGCGCCTCAGGCCTTCCCGGCCGGCAAGCTCTTCACGCTTCCCGGGCTCGACTCGCTCGCCAAGGCGCTGGTGCGCACCGTCCTGGGCTGAGTGGCGGCGAGCAGCTGTTCCACCGCGCGAGAGATCGACATCACCTCGCCCGTTCGCCACTCCACCGCACGCTTCTGTTCGCTGGGAGGCATGGAGTTCCTCTTCAGTCAGTTGAGGGTCGAACCGCCCGAGGCCGAGAACTTCGAGATGTCTC
The DNA here is from genome assembly GCA_047600485.1 of Archangium sp. GTDB lineage: Bacteria > Myxococcota > Myxococcia > Myxococcales > Myxococcaceae > Archangium_A. Next base: position 4,883,218 of record JASGKS010000001.1, on the reverse strand, counting down.
CGCCGCCGGTGACGGTCACCGTCGAGCCGCCTGTCGCCGAGCCCACCAGCGACTTGAGCGCCTGCACCTTCACCGTCGAGCCACCGCTCGCGTCGACCGAGACCGCGTCGGCGGCGAATTGATCAGCCGTCACGCCCGAGCCGCCCGAAGCGTTCACGCGCAGATCAGCGCTCGCGCCGGTGATTTCGATGTCACTGCCGCCGCTCGCGGTGACGCGCAGCGGGTTCGCCGAAAGGTCCTTCGCAGTCAGCTTGCTGCCGCCGGTCGCCTCGAGCGTGTCGATGCTCGGGCTCGACGCGGTGATGACGATGGTGTCGAAGGTCGTCACCGTCACGCCGCTGCGAAGACCGATCACCAGCTGGCCGTTCTTCACCTTGGTGTCGAGGTACTGCATCACCTTCTCCGGAGCGTCGACCGTCACCTGCGACGTCTCGCCCTTCTGGAAGGTCACGCGCAGCCCGTCATCGACTCGCAGCGCGTCGTAGCCCTCGACTGATCGCGTCTCGGACACCGACGGCCCGCCGTCGACGTAGTTGTAGCAACCCGAGATGAAGACGACCGACAGCGCTGCGGCGGCGAGGACCAATCGATTCATGACCCATTCGATGCCGGTGGCCGAAGAAACGATCATACTGCTGCGCCGAACGTGAGCACCCGTGCCCGGTTGGCCTACTTCGTCCGCACCGCCCTCGGGAGCATGGTCCGTTCGCCGTTCGTGCACGTCATCGCCGTGGCGTCGCTCGCGCTCTCGCTGGTCGGCTTCGGTCTCGCGCGCATCGCCAACGATCAACTCGATGCGCTCGTGGCGTCGCTCGGCGGTGAGGTGGAATTCACCGTCTACCTGACCACCGATGCCCCGGAAGACAAGGTCGACGAGCTCGAGAAGGCGTTGCTCAGCCGCACCGGTGGAACGTTGACGCGCATCTCTCCGGCGGTCGCGCTGGGTCGACTCGCCGCGCAGCTGGGCGAGCAGGGCAAGGCGCTCAGCGAGCTCGGCGACAACCCGCTGCCGTGGAGTCTGGAACTCAAGCTGCCCGCCGGCGCGCGTGACGCAGCGTCGCTCAAGCAGCTCGCGGAAAAGACGCGCTCACTGCCCTTCGTACAGGGCGTCGACTACGGCGAAGAAGCGCTCGAGCGGCTGAGCGTCATCGCGCGCGCGTTGCGGTTGGCCGCCATCATCGTGTTCGCGTTGGTGTTCCTGACCGCCATCATCGTCGTCAGCGCCACGCTGCAGCTCGCGATCTTCGCGCGGCGCGAGGAAATCGAAATCCAGAAGCTGGTCGGTGGCACCGATCGCTTCGTGCGCATGCCGTTTTTGATCGAAGGCGCGCTGCAGGGAACGGTGGCTGGCCTGGTCTCGCTCGGCACCGTCTTCGTGCTGGTGCGCTACCTCGAGCGTGAAGGCGGTGACTTCGTCGGGTTCTTGATGCTCGAGGGGCGCTTCATCGTCTCGTGGGGTCGGCTCGCCGGTGAGCAGCTCGGTCTCGGAGTCGCGCTCGGTTTGATCGGCAGCTTCATCGCGGTCCGCAGGTTCCTCCGCGTATGAGCGAGGGGCCATGCTGACCACAGCCCTGATTCTCCTTCTCGCCGCCGGAAGCGACGTCGAAGAAGAGCGCGCCGATCTTCAAGAACGCCTCGCCGCCGAGAAGGCCGCCTTCGACGCGCTGTCGGGCGAGAAGAAGGGCCTCCTCACACTCCTCGACACGCTCGAGCGACTGGCGCGCGAATCAACGCAACGCACCGCACAGCTCGAACGCAACGTCACGCGCGTCACCAGGCAGGTCGCCGAAGCGCGCAAGTCTGCCGAAGCCGGTCAACAAGAACTGGTCACCCAGCAGCGCCAGCTCGCGCCGCGCCTCTTTCCGCTCTACCGGCTCTCTCGTCAGAACTCGCTCGACGCGCTGCTCAGCGCTTCCGACTTCGCCACGCTCATCAAACGCCGCCGCGCGTTCCAGACCATCGTCGCCGCCGACGCGCGCGCGGTCGAAGAACTCGCGACGATGGCCGACTGGCAGACCTTGCAGACGCACCGTCTCGAGCGGCTCGAGTCGACCGGTCAGCGCTACTTGAAAGCGCTGCGCACCGAGCAGGCCGTCTCGCAGGCGCGCCTCGGCCGCTTCAAAGATCTCCTCGCGAGCGTCGGCGCCGAGCAGAACCGCATGAGCCGCGTCATCGCCGAGCTCGAGCAAACCGAGAAAGAGCTCACCGGCATGGTCACCGACATGCAGTCCACGGTGACGACGTCGGAGTTCCGCGCGCGCAAAGGGCAGCTCCCGTTTCCGACGAAGGGCGTGGTCGAGGTCGGCTTCGGCAAGGTGGTGAACCCGCGCTTCAACACCGTGACGGTGCAGAAGGGCATCGACATTCGCGCTGCGGAAGGCGCCAACGTCACTGCCGTCGCCGCCGGCACCGTCGTCTTCTCGGGCTGGCTCAAGGGCTACGGCAACCTGGTGATCCTGGATCACGGCAACAACTACCACTCGCTCTACGCGCACCTCGCCAACAGCCAGGTCGAGATCGGCAACGAGGTCGAAGAGACCGAGACGCTCGGGCAAGTCGGCGACACCGGTTCGCTCAAGGGCAGCTACCTGTACTTCGAGATCCGCAAGAGCGGGCAGGCGGTCGACCCGCTGCCTTGGCTCAAGCCGGAGGAGTGATCAGCGAGCGAGCCGGTCGCAGACCAGTCGGAGGCGAACGAGCGCATGAATCAGCGACCGACGCGCAGCGCGTTGATCAACGCGACCGCGACGTACACCAGCGGCCCCAGCGCGAGAATCAACGCCAGCAGCAACAGCCCCAGCACCCAGCGGCTCGACGTCACGCGCGAGGTCTTCGTCATCAGCTCCGGAGGCGCCGTCAGCGGCTGCGCCGAGAACCCGAGACTGCCGAGGAGCACGTCGATCTCCTCTTTGTTCGCGCCCACACGCTTCAGCTCCGCACGAATTTCCGCCGCGCTCTTGCCTTCGTCCTTCAATCGGCGCGCGAGCTCGTAGAGCACGACGGCAGCCTAGTTCCCTCCGGTCGTCGAATCGTGCGACAACGACGGTGCATGGAATGGATGCAGTTGGCGAACAAGTTGATCCGCCGCACGCTGGTCAGCACCGGTGTCTCCAGTGAGACCGCGCGCATCAACGGAGTCGAAGTTCACTACTACCGCGCGAAGGGCACCGGCTCCGGGCCGCCGCTCTTCCTCGTGCACGGCCTGGGCAGCAGCGCCAACGCGTTCTTCCGCACCATCGCGCCGCTCGCGAAGAAGTTCAGCGAGGTCTACGCGATCGATCTCCCCGGCAACGGCTTCTCTCCAGTGCCGAGCGCCGGCCCGATGGCGCTGCGGTCCTACGTCGAGCTGCTGGTGCACTTCCGCCGGCAGGTGATCGGCAAGAAGGTGTTCCTCCTCGGCAATTCGCTCGGCGGAGGCATGGCCCTCAACTTCGCCTTCCACGAACCCGAAGGTCTCGAAGCACTCGGGCTCGTCTCGCCGGCCGGCGCGCGCGTCAGCGAGGAACGCTTCGCCGCGCTGCTCAAGTCGTTCTCGGTGCACGACGTGAAGGAAGCCCGCGCGCTGGCGCACAAGCTCTTCGCCAAACCGTCGCTCGGCATGCTGCTGTTCGCCGACGAGCTGCGGAAGATGGTGAGCACCGAGACCGTGAAGGCCATCGTGAAGGAAGCGAGCCCGGCCGATCTCGTCGCGCCCGAAGACGTAGCGAAGTTGAAGATGCCGGTGCTGCTCATCTGGGGCCAGCGCGAGAAGTTGTTGCCCTACGAGGGGCTCGATTTCTTCCGCGCGTGTCTGCCGCCGCACTCCGAGATTCACGAGGTCGAGCAGTTCGGGCACATGCCGCAGATCGAACACCCGCGGCATTTCGTCGAGCGCATCGAGCGCTTCGCGCGCAATCAGCGGCTCGTCACCGCTTGACGAACACGTGACTCAAGTCGAGTTCCAGCCCTGGAACTGAGTTGGCGCGCACCGCGCTGAGATCGCTGATGCGTTTCACGCTGCGGTATTTGCTCCCGGACGGCGTGCGATGAATCACCAGTTCGCGGCGTTTCACGTCGAGCACCCAGTACTCGGCGACCTTGGCGCGCGCATAGATCGCTGACTTTCGCTTCAGATCGAAATCGAGTGTCGAGTCGGACACCTCGATCGCGAGCGCGGCGTTTTCGGGCATGTCGTCGTCGGGGAGATCGCCGTCTTTGAAGACGAGAAAGTCTGGCTGAGGCTGGCTGATGTCGCTCGCCGCGAACGGGAGCTGGCAGCGGAACGTGAAGCCCTTCGGCAGCTCGCGCGCGAGCGTCACATTGATGTGCTGCACCGGCCGCGCGTGCGGCTCCCCCATCGGCGCAATGACGTAGAGCTCTCCCTCGATGAGCTCGATGTGGTGGTTGTCGCCGAACAACCCGCGACGCCACATCTCCTGGAAGAGCTCGCGCGTGATCGGCACTCGCGCGGGCGGTGCACCGCGAGGCGGACTCGGCATGAGCTGAAGCGCTTCCATGTGCGACATTCTTCCACGCAGGCCAGAAAGTCGCGCCCTTGACTGGGCGGTGCTTTGACGCGAGACAGTCGCGCTCCACGATGGTCTCCGTCTTCTTCGCGCTCACGCTCGTCGCTGCCACGCCCGATGCGGGCGCGCTCGAGCCTTTGGAGCTGGTCGGCGGCGAAGACGAAGTGACCGAAGCGCCGGGTCCCGAAGGCGAGAGCGAAGAGGGTGCGTTCGCCGCGAACCCGCAGTCGATCGGCGATGGCACGCTTCTGTATTCGACTGATCTCTCCGACGAAGAGCTGACCCGCATGTGGGTCGAGTCGCCCAACGCCATCGGCAGCATCAGCGTGGGCATCACCGAAGCGGGCCGTCTCGTGAACGGCGTGCAGCTCACCGACGGCACCGCGTGGGACGTCATCGACGAGCACAACGCGTGGGGCGCGCAGGAAACCGTCGACTTCATCACCGCCGCGGCGCTCGACGTGCGCGAGCAGTTCCCCGACGCGCCGCCGCTGCGCATCAACCACATCGGCAAGGAAAACGGCGGCTACCTCCGCCCGCACCAGAGCCACCAGGCCGGTCGCGACGTCGATCTCGGTTTCTATTACCCGAAGGGCGAAGACCCCGGGAACCTGAGCAAGCGGCGCGAGCTGGCGATGGACCTCGCGACCAACTGGGCGCTCTTGAAGACGCTCATCACCAACGCCGACGTCGAGTTCATCCTCGTCGACAAGCGCATCCAGACGCGGCTCTACGCGTACGCCATCGAGCACGGCGAAGACAAAGCGTGGCTCGACAAGGTGTTCACCGGTGACTGGTCAGGCGTCGTTCGTCACGCACGCCGTCACCGCGATCACTTCCACGTGCGCTTCTACGCCGGCCGCTCGCAGGAACTCGGCCGCCGCATTCAGCCGCTGCTCGCGAAGAAGCCCGAAGAGAACGTGGTCATCCACCGCGTGAAGTCGGGCGACACGCTGGGTGGCATCGCCGCTCGCTACAACTCCGGCGTGAAGCTGATCCAGAAGGCGAACGGCCTCACCAGCACCAACCTCAAGATCGGTCGCACGCTCAACGTGCCGCTCCGCGGGCCGTGCACCAATTGTCCGCTTCCGCCTCCGTTGGTGATTCCGCCGCGCGTGTTGCCGCCGCCTCCGCCGCCCAAGTCCTGAGTTTGGGTGGCGAACCAGCCCCGCCTACATGGGCAGACATGAACTCCGCGCCCCACATGCGCGGTGACGCGGTTGGCACTTAAGCTTGTCGCATGCGGTTTCGATCACTCGTGTTCGCGGTCGTCGCTTTCGCAGCACCGGTCTTCGCTGGAGCCCCGCCTCCGCAACCCGTCAGTCGGTCCGAGCAGACGTACAAACAGCTCGAGCTCTTCGCGCGCGTGCTCTCGTACGTGCAGAACAACTACGTGGAGCAGGTCGACGAGCAGCAGCTGATGCACGGTGCGATCAAGGGCATGTTGGACACGCTCGACCCGCACACGCAGTTCATGCCGCCCGACGTCTTCAAGGAAATGAAGATCGACACCTCCGGTGAGTTCGGAGGCCTCGGCATCGAGATCGCGAAGAAGAACGACAACATCGTGGTGGTCGCTCCGATCGACGACACGCCCGCGCAGCGCAGCGGCATCAAGAGCGGCGATCAGATCGTGAAGATCGACGACGAGAGCACGCGCAACATGGAGCTCGCGCGCGCCATTCAGAAGATGCGCGGCCCGGCCGGCAAGAAGGTGCTGCTCACCATCATGCGCGAGGGCTTCACCGCGCCGCGCGAGTTCGCGATCATCCGCGATCACATTCGCATCGCGTCGGTCGAGAGCGCGCTCTACGGCGGCATCGGTCACATCAAGGTGAAGAACTTCCAGGAGCGCACCGACGCGTCGCTGTTCAAGGAACTCGAGAAGCTCAGGCTGCAGAACGGTGGAAAAGAGCTGCGCGGCCTGGTGCTCGACCTGCGCAACAACCCGGGCGGTCTGCTCGATCAAGCCGTCGCGGTGAGCGATCGTTTCCTGCCCGGCGGCTTGCCCATCGTCTCGACCCGCGGCCGCGCCGCGAGCAACGTGACCGAGGAACGCGCGAAGGACCGCGACACCGAAAAGAACTACCCCATCGTGGTGCTGGTGAACGCCGGCTCGGCCTCGGCTTCGGAGATCGTCGCCGGCGCGCTGCAAGATCACCGTCGCGCCGTCGTCATCGGCACGCCCACCTTCGGCAAGGGCAGCGTGCAGACCGTCATCGAGATGGAAGACGGCAGCGGCCTCAAGCTCACCATCGCGCGCTACTTCACGCCGTCGGGCCGCAGCATTCAGGAGAAGGGCATTCTCCCCGACTTCATCGTTCCCGAGGCCGAAGGCGGTCAGCTCACCAAGAGCGATCAGCTCCGCGAGAAGGACCTGAAGCGTCACTTCAAGGGAGAGAGCGAAGGCCCCGACGTCAACACGCTCAAGATCTCGCTCCCCGACAACTTGAAGGCGTGGGACGTGAGCGACAAGGTCACCGACTACCAGCTCAAGGTCGCGCTCCAGTACTTGAACAGCGTCACGCTGCCCGAAGGCCGCAACACCGCGCGCGCTCCGAAAGATCGCTAAGCGCGCGAGCGGCTTCGCTGTAGAAGCTCGCTCGTGGCTGGAAACACCAAGCAGATCATTCAGTCGCTCGTGGTGAACGTCGCGATCGCCGCGGCCAAGGGCGTGGCGGCGGTCTTCACCGGCTCCGGCGCGATGCTCGCCGAGACGCTCCACTCGTCGGCCGACTGCAGCAACCAGCTGCTGCTCTTGCTCGGCGTACGGCAGAGCGCCAAGCCGCCCGACGATTCACACCCGCTCGGCTACGGCCGCGACCTCTATTTCTACAGCTTCGTGGTCGCGCTGTTGCTGTTCAGCGGCGGCGGCGTGTTCTCGATCTACGAGGGCATTCACAAGCTCTCGCACCCCGAGCCCGTCGAGAACGTGTGGCTCGGCCTCGGCATCCTCCTCTTCTCCATGACGCTCGAAGGCTGGGCCACGTGGGGCAACTTGAAGGAGATGAAGAAGCGCCGCGGCAGCCTCTCGCTCATCGAGTACCTGAAGCGCACCAAGGACTCCGACCTCATCATCCTCTTCGGTGAGAACTCGGCCGCCGTGCTCGGCCTCTCCGTCGCCATCGTCTCGCTGCTGCTGGCGTGGAAGACCGGCAACGGCATGTTCGACTCCATCGGGTCGATCATCATCGGCGTGGTGTTGATCGGCGTGGCCATCTTCCTGGGCCGCGAAGTGAAGTCGCTCCTCATCGGAGAGAGCGCCGACCCGGTCGTCGCCGAGGCCGTGAAGGCCACCGTGCCCGATCACCCCAACGTCGAAGCCGTGCTGCGCCTCATCACCGTGCAGCAGGGTCCGGGCGAGGTGCTGGTGGCGATGAAGATCCGCATGAAGGGCGGGCTGTCGACCCAGGAGTTGGTCGATTCCATCAACAAGTTCGAGCAGGCCGTCCACGACCGCGCCCCCGAAATCAGGTGGTGCTTCGTCGAACCCGACCACGAAGCGTGACGCTGCGTCGAAATTGGGAGAAATTCCGGTGATGCGCGCGACGACTCAGGCCCTCATCGCGTTTCTCGTGGTGAGTCTGGCGTTGCCCGCGCGCTCGTTCGCCGCGCCGCCCGACGTTCTGCTCTCGACGTCGCTCTCCGCGGGCGGCCCGAAGATCTCCGTGGTGGTGGTCTCGCTCGACGCCAAGGCGTCCGCGCAGCAAGGCGCGCTGGAAGGGGCGGCCGAAGACGCGCTGATTCGCGCCAGCCGCTTCACGGTGCTGCTCAACCGCGAGGCCTTCAACCCGGAAGCCGCGAAGAAGCGCAACGAGGCACTGGGCGAAGCGAACGACATGGTGAAGTTCGGCATGAAGTCGCTCGAGGAACTCGACAACGTCAAGGCGACCGAGAGCTTCACCGCCGCCATGGAGACGCTCGAGACCACCGACCTCTCGCGTGACTTCACCGCGCTCCTCGAGGCCTGGGTGATGAAGGCCGCCGGTCACGCCACGGGCGGCGAGAACGCGCCCGCGAAGAAGGACATCGAGTCGATCATCGGTCTCAACGCCAAGGCTGAGTTCACGCCCACGTATTTCCCGCCCGAGCTGCTCAAGTTCACCGAAGCGCAGCGCAAGCTGGTCGCCAACGCCAAGGGCGAGCTGCTGGTGCGCACCGAGCCCGCTGGCGCGCGCGTGTGGGTCGACGGCGTCTACCGTGGCGTCTCTCCGGTCAACGTCGCGGGTCTCACTGCGCAGAAGCACTACGTCACCGCCACGCTCGGCGGGTATGCGCTCGGTCAGTCGCAGCCGTCGCCGGGCGAAGAGGTCATCTCGCTCGCCGCGTCCGAGCTCGCTCCGGGGTGGAAGAAGGCGCTGAGCGACATCAAGAAGGACCCCGAGGGTGTGACGCGCGACGCCGCCGCGCAGCAGCTCGGCAAGGCCGCACAGCTCGATCAGGTGTTCCTCGTGCTCGCCAAGAAGAGCGTCGCCGGTGAGAAGTTCGATCTCATCGCGCTGCGCCTCGAGACGCGCGACCAGCACAACCTCGCCTACAAGGCCGCGACCGTCAGCCCCACCGACCCTGAAGCGCTGGCCGGCTTCTTCGACTCACTCACCGGCCGCGACACCAAGCGCGAGGGCAAGGAACCGCTGCATCACTTCAAGGGCGGCGGCGGGGCTGACGTGAAGACCATCGCCGGCGTGTCGCTGCTCGGGCTCGCGGGTGTGAGCGCGGTGACGGGTGTCGTGTTCGGCGTGATGGCCGGCAACAACGCCGCTCAATACAAGGTGACGCCGCAGACGCGCAGCTTCGACTCCGCCAACCTCGCGCGTGACGGCCGCACCTTCAGCGTGGTGGCCGACGTCTCGTACCTGGTCGCCATCGCCGCCGGAGCGACCGGTGGCGTGCTCCTGCTGACCAACAAGAGTGGTGGCGACGACTCGTCAGCCGCCGAGGCCTCGCCGAAGAACGCGAAGGACGACGCCAAGCGCCGCGAGACCGAGAAGCGCGCCGCCGAAGAGCGCCGTGCGTCGGAAGAGCGCGCGAAGGAAGACGAGCGCCGCCGCGAAGACGAGAAGAAGCGCGAAGAGGAAAAGCGCAACCAGAAGGGCAACGACGCCAAGGCGGCCGAGGACAAGAAGAAGGCCGACGAAGAAGCGAAGAAGGCCGAAGAAGAAGCCGCGGCGAAGAAGAAGGCCGAGGACGAGGCCAACGCCAACAAGAAGCTCAGCAAGAAGGAGCAGGCCGCTCTCGAGAAGAAGAAGAAGGAAGAAGAGCGCCAGGCGAAGAAGGAAGAGGAACAGCGCAAGAAGGACGAAGAGAAGCGCGCGAAGGAAGAAGAGCGGCAGCGCAAGGAAGACGAGAAGAAGGCGGCGGAAGAGAAGAAGAAGCAGGAAGCCGAGGAAAAGGCTGCCTCGGGCAACAAGACGAAGAAGCAGAAGGAAGAAGAAGCGGCCGCGAAGAAGAAAGAAGAGGAAGAGGCCGCCGCGAAGAAGAAGGCCGACGACGAGGCTGCCGCGAAGAAGAAGGAAGAAGAGGAAGCGGCGGCGAAGAAGAAGGCCGAAGAAGAGAAGAAGAAGAAGGAAGACGACAAGAAGAAGAAGGACGAAGACCACGACGACCTGCGCAACTTCTGAGCGCCGAGGTCAGTCCCGTCAGCGAGCGAGCCGACCGGCGACGAAGGAGCCGTCCCTGCGCGGAGCGCAGAGGCTCGCGAGACGGAAAATTCGACTTGTGAAAACAGGCCTGTAGCGTCATGTGCGGCTCGACCAGCCGCAGGCACGCCGCCTGCTTTGTTCACCCCATGAGACGCACCAACCGCGGCTCAGGAGACACGACATCAATGAAGTCGAATCGACGCGTCGGAGTGCTGCTCGGTGGCTGGGGCGAAGAGCGGGAAATCTCGGTGAAGACGGGCGAGGCCATCGCCACGGCGCTCGAGAAACGCGGCCACCAGGTGACTCGCGTGATGGCCGGCAAGGGCCTCGATCAATCGCTCCGCGCCGCGCAGATCGACGTGGCGGTGCTCGCGCTCCACGGCCGCATGGGTGAAGACGGCAAGGTGCAGGGCCTGCTCGAGGTGATGGGCATTCCGTACACCGGTTCGCGCGTGCTCGCGTCGGCGCTGGCGATGAACAAGGGCTACGCCCGCAAGCTGTTCCGTCAGCACAACCTCGCCACGCCCGCGGGCTACGTCGTCGCGCGCGCCGAGGTCGAGCAGGTCGACGAGCTGCACTGCGATCTCGGCTTCCCGTGCGTGGTGAAGCCGGCGTCGGGCGGCTCCTCGGTCGGCCTCACGGTGGTGAACTCGCTCGACCAGCTCAAGCCTGCGGTGGTGAAGGCCTGCCGCTACGGCGGTGAGGCGCTCGTCGAGCGCTTCGTGAAGGGCCGTGAGATCACCGTCGCGATCTTGAACGACGAAGTGCTTGGCAGCTGCGAGATCAGCTCGCCTGGCGCGACGTTCGATTTCTCCACCAAGTACGAAGGCGGCGCGAAGTACCACCTGCCTCCGCGCATCTCTCCCGTTCGTCTCGCCAACATCGAGACCATGGCGCTGACCGCGTACCGCGCGCTCGGCTGCACCGGAGCAGCCCGCATCGACTTCATCTGCCCCGAGGTCGGCAACGAGGTCATCCTCGAGGTGAACACGCTGCCCGGCATGACGCCCACCTCGCTGTTGCCCAAGATCGCGAAGGCCGCGGGCATCTCGTTCGACGAGCTCTGCGAGAAGCTGTTGGACGCCGCAGGCCTCGAGCAGAGTTCCGATGTGTGGCCGGAGCCGGAGGCGGTTGATTCGACGCCTCCGCCCGCGTCAGACTCGGCTGCATGATCTCCGCTCTCCTCCTGCTGACGACGCTGGCTGCTGAACCGGTTCGCCTCGCTCCCAACACGCAGGAGGTCATCAAGGTCGGGTTGGTGAGCCGCGTGGCCATCGGTGACCCCAACGTCGCCGACGTCACGCCCACCGGCCGCGGCGAGCTGCTCATCACCGGCAAGCAGCGCGGTCGCACCACCATCACGCTGTGGACGGGCAAGGGCATCGAGACCCGTCAGGTCGTCGTCGACGACATGAAGAGCAGCGAGCTGGGCAAGCTCATCAAGTCCACTGTGAACCCTTCACTCACCGTCGCCGAGTACAACGGCGTCACCGTCATCGACGGCACGCTCGATTCGACCGACGAGCTGCGCCGCCTGCGCACGCTGATCGGTGAAGACTCGAACGTGAAGATTCTCGCCAAGCTCGACCCGCGCGTGTTGCCCGCCGTCGCCGCGAACATCAACGCCGCGCTCGCGCGCGAGGGCATCAAGAACGCCAAGGTCACCGCGATCGGCACGATGTTGATGCTCGAAGGCTCTGTCGCCGACGATCGCGAGATGCGGAAGGCTCAGCTGATCGCCGACTCGTTCGCGGGCATGGCGCTCAAGTACTGAGCACGCACGCGCGAGCGGTTGAAACAGCACTGCAGCGCGCGCTCGATACGAAATCGCGAAGCGTTTGACACAGGGGGCCAACCTCCCTAGAAGGACTCGTCCTTCGCCCGGGAGGGGGATTTGTCAGAAGTTCCGGGCACTTGGAGAGGCCGGCGCCTGAATGAGCCCCGCAGAAATCGTCTTTCTGGCCGTCTACTTTGGCGTGCTCGCCGTGCTGTCGGTGTACGGCTCGCATCGCTATCGGATGGCGTATTTGTATTACCGGCACAAGTACAAGCTGCCGACGCCGAAGGCTCCGCTCGCGAAGTTGCCGCGCGTCACGGTTCAGCTGCCCATCTTCAACGAGATGTACGTCGTCGAGCGGTTGATCGATTCGGTGTGCCGCATCGAGTACCCGCGTGACCTGTTCGAAGTTCAGGTGCTCGACGATTCCACCGACGAGACGTGCGGCATCGCCCGCGCGCGCGTCGAGCAGTGGAAGGAAAAGGGCGTCGACATCGCCTACGTGCACCGCACCAACCGCCAGGGCTTCAAGGCCGGCGCGCTCGAGAACGGCTTGCACCTCGCGAAGGGCGAGTTCGTCGCGGTGTTCGACGCCGACTTCGTTCCGTCTCCTGACTTCCTCACGCGCACCGTTCCGTTCTTCGTCGATTCGAAGATCGGCATGGTGCAGGTGCGCTGGGGTCACCTGAACCGCGAGTTCAGCATCCTCACGCAGGCGCAGAGCATTCTGCTCGACGGTCACTTCCTCATCGAGCACACCGCGCGCAACCGCAGCGGCTGCTTCTTCAACTTCAACGGCACCGCCGGCATCTGGCGCCGCGACACCATCAAGGACGCGGGCGGCTGGCAGCACGACACGCTGACCGAAGATCTCGATCTCTCGTACCGCGCGCAGTTGAAGGGCTGGCAGTTCGTGTTCCTGCCCGAGATCATCTCTCCGGCCGAAGTGCCGGTCGACATGAACGCCTTCAAGAGCCAGCAGCACCGCTGGGCGAAGGGTTCGATTCAGACCGCGAAGAAGCTGCTGCCGTCGATTCTGCGCAGCAAGACGTTGCCGTACGAGGTGAAGAAAGAAGCCTTCTTCCACCTCTCGAACAACATCGCCTACCTGCTGATGGTGGTGCTGTCGGTGATGATGCCGATCTCGATGGTGCTGCGGTTCAAGCACGAGCTGTACACCTCGCTGTGGCTCGATCTCCCGGTCTTCCTGGCGTCGACCGCATCCGTCGGCTTCTTCTATGTGGCGACGGGCCGTGAGCTTGGCCTCAACTGGTGGGGGCGCATCAAGTACCTGCCGTTCGTGATGAGCCTCGGCATCGGCATGGCCATCAATCAGGCGAAGGCCGTGGTCGAAGCGCTGATGGACAAGCAGAGCGAGTTCACGCGCACGCCGAAGACGGGCTCCGAGGGCAAGTCGGTGAAGGCCGTGCAGAAGGCGTATCGCGGCCGCCGCAACTGGGTGCCCATCATCGAGCTGCTGTTCGGTCTCTACTTCACGGGCGCCGTCTACTTCGCGTGGGACATGGAGATCTGGACGTCGCTCCCGTTCCTCGTGTTGTTCCAGATGGGCTTCCTCTACGTGGGCATCACGTCGATGTTGGAGTTCCGTGGAAAGAGCAAGGCCGCTGCGCCGGCTCCTGCGGGCGCCGAACCGACGGTCTGAAATTCGCGATCGCGTGTCGGTGTAGTTTTTGAAGCAGAGCGATCGGCTTGGTAAACAGGCCCGGTGATCGACCCTGTTTTCGAGCGGTGCTCCGGTGAGTGAGTCGGGGAGCATTCAGGTCCAGGGCGAGCTGCAGCCCGGCACCGTCATCGCGCACAACTACAAGGTGATTCGGCGCCTGGGTTCGGGCGGCTTCGGCACCGTGTACCTCGGCGAGAACACGACGCTCGAGCAGAAGGTCGTGATCAAGACCCTGCAGGTCGGGGCGCGTGGAGCGGGCGCTGAAGAAGCGCGCATGCTGGCGTCGCTCGATCACCCCAACGTGGTGCACGTCTACGCGTACGACGATCGCTTCGACTGCATCGTGATGCAGCACCTCGCGGGCAAGACGGTGATCGACGAGCTGGCGCTCATCGATCTCGTGACGGCGATTCGCATCGGGTACCAGGCGGCGCTCGCTCTGTCGGGCGTGCACGAGCGTGGCCTCGTGCATCGTGACGTGAAGCCCGAGAACCTGATGATGGAGTTGAAGGCCGGCGAAGTGCGCTGGCTGAAACTCATCGATCTCGGCACCGCGATGAAGGTGGGCAAGACCATCGCGCAGCCGGCGGGCACGCCTGACTACTGCCCGCCCGAGCAATTCAACCCCGACATCGGAGCGGCTCCGGCGAACGACGTCTACGCGCTGGGCGTGACGTTGTACCTGCTGTGCTCGGGGCGTTTTCCGTTCACGGGGACTCCGAACGAGCTGGCGCAGCACCACTACTATTCCGAGGTTCCGGACCTCTCGGAGACGTACGCCGAGTCACACGCCGGCAAGCAACTCGATCCGCGACTGGAGATGACGCTCGACCGCGTCGGAGAGCTCGTCGCGGAGATGATGGACAAGGAAATCAAGCGGCGGCCCGACGCGCGGCGGGTGGCGCAGCGGCTGTCGGAAATCGAGAGCAACTTCTCGAACGAGCGAACGCAGGCGGGCTTCGTGATGCCGGAGACGGGGCCGATTCAGCTCACGTCTTCGATGCGCACGAGCACGATGGTGCTGCCCAAGCGCGCGGGGAAAGCCGAGGTCGTGCAGACGACGTCGAAGTCGCTGGCGGCGGCGATGCCGGTTTCTCCGAATCGGCGCGGAGTGATGATCGGCACCGCGGTTGGCGTGCTGGTGTTGATGCTCGGTGGAGCGTGGCTGGCGACGCGGCCGCCGGCAGAGGTGAAGGATCCTCCGGTGCTGGTCGAGCCTCCGCCGTTGGTGAAGAACGATCCTCCGGCGGTGATTGATGCGGGTGTGCAGGTGGCGGTGGCGAACCCTCCGGTGGAAAAGCTCGACGCGGGTGAAGACGAGCTGGTGCCGGTGGCGATGGTGAAGAAAGCCGATGCGGGGACGAAGGTGGCGGTGGTGAAGAACCCTCCGCTGGTGAAGTGCACGCCTGATGATCGCTGGAAGAAGACGATGAACCGCGATGTCGCGTCGCTCAAGGCGACGGCGGCGCGAAACTCGAAGTTGTTTCCGCAGTGGGAAGACGACGAACGGCGCATTCTGACGAAGGTGAACTCAGCGCAGAGTGCGGCCGATTGTGCTGCGGCGACGGCGGAGTTCGAGCGGCTCGTGGCGAAGTACTAATCGATTTGATCTTGAAGGAGCGGTCCTTGCGTCACTCGATGCTGTTGAGCGTGATGGTCTTGTCGAGCGCGGCGCTCGCGCAGACGAAACCGTCAGTCGCGGCGTACCCGTTGGACGTGTTGGTGCGCGGCGTGAGCGACCAGCAGGTGAAGGAGCTGCAGAGCGAGGCGCGGCGGTTGTTGAGCCTCGAGGCGGCGACGCCTGACGGGCTGACCCTGGACGCGGCGCTGGTGATGACGGAGCGGAAGGACTGCGACGTCGAAGACGCGTGCCTGGCGAAGTTCGCGACGAGCGCGAAGGTCCTCTACGCGGTGTTCTCGGCGGTGGAGACGGATCTGAAGCAGAAGCAGGTGACGGTGAAGGGGCGCGTCGTGCGAGACGACGGAGTACTCGTCGTTGCGGCGAAGACGGTGACGATGCCGGTCACGAAGAAGGGGAAGGACGCGGTCGACCTGACGGTGCGCGAAGCACTGAAGTCGCTCTATTCGGAGCTGAAGATCTCGACGCTGCCGGTGGCGAAGGAAGTGGTGAAGAAGGATCCGGATCCCGTGAAGAAGGACCCGGATCCGATCAAGAAGGATCCTGACGTGCCTCCGCCGCCTCCGCCGCCAATCGTCGATACTGGAGCGGGTCAGCGCGCTGCCGGCACTGCGATGTTGATTGGCGGTGTTGGCGTGGCTGCAGTCGGAGCGGTGCTGTCTGCGGTGGGGTGTGGTGTTGGCTGCGCGGTTCCGGTGAACAATGGAGCGGTGATCGATCGCAGAGACATTCCGAACCTGCAAACGGGTGCGGCGTTGATGGGCACCGGATTTACGGCGATCGCGATTGGTGCGGGTGTGGGCGTGATCGGGTCGATCGTTCTGGCGAGCGCTCCGGCGCCCGTGAAGTCGGTTTCAGTCGTGCCCACGGCCGGTGGAGCAGTCGTGCAGTTCGGAGGGAGCTTCTGATGAACCGGTTGATGGTGGTGGCGCTTGGAGCGGTGACGGCTCTGAGCGGGTGCAACTTCGGTGTGCAGCGCTGTGACAACGGCCAGACGTGTCCGACGGGCTCGAGCTGCGACACGGCGAGCGGCTTTTGTTTCGCGAACGACTCCGGAATGGGCGGTGGCGCGGGGGGCGGAGGAGGCTCAGGCGGTGGCGCAGCGACTTCCTGTGCGTCGGGTTGTGCCGATTGGCAGACCTGCAATCCGAACGCAGCGGTTGGCGGTCTTTGTTCGGATGTTGTTGTTCGAATCGTCGCGCCCGCCAACGAGGACATGGTTTTCGGCGGAGGATCGTCGGTACGCGTCACTGCGACCGTTACGCAATGGGATGGCGGAGCGCTGAACACGCCCGACGGCGGCTTGCCTCTGATGATTGCTGGCGCAGCGAGCGGCGGTTCGTCTTTGGCTCGAACGGGAATGCCTGGCACCTACGAGGGCGCCTTCTTGCTCGCGAACGAAAGCGGCAACGTCACTTTCACCGCTGGCTGGTCCGCGGCGAATGCAGCTCGACGCGTGCGTGTCTCTGCATGTTCCGCGAGTTGCGCAGATTGGGAGCAGTGCGTACCGGACCTTGACGGCGGTTCGTGTGAGGCACTTTCACTGAGCCTGCACTGGGATGTGCCTACGGCTGGAAGTGCGTACGGACCGAACGCCACACCATCACTAAGCCTCAGCGTGACGGGCGACGCTTTCAGCAAGCCGATTCCTTTTTCGATCAACGGAGTCGAGTCGTCGGTCGCACTGATGAAAATCGGACAAGTTTGGGTCGGCAGCGCCAACCTTGGTCCGAGTGATGGTCCTCGGACACTTGTTGCCGGATGGGACGGTGGTCCGACGGCGACGGTCAACGTTCGCGTCGATGCCGTTCCACCTCAACTCGGGCTCGTGCTGATTGGCGACGGTGGATACTTCCAGCGTGACGACCTCATCTACGCCGTTCTTACTTCGAGCGAAGGACTGAGCGACGCAGGTGTCCAGTTGGGAAATGCATCAATGGCTCGAGTTCCGGATTCGAACTGCGGCAATTTCGCGACCGTTCCCGATGCGAGTCAGTGCTTCCTCGTCGACTTCTCGGCACCGACTTTTGATGCGCTCGATGGCGGGCTGCCGCTCCAAGTCTCTGGCGTCGACGGAGTTGGCAACTCGACGGTCGGCTTTGCGATTGGCTCCGCAAGGGTCACGCGAGTTCGATGGATCGTTGACCCTGTCAATGCTGGAGGAGAGGAAGTGCGCGCTGCGCCAGTCGTTGCCGGCGACGGGCTGCTTTACATCGGAAGCGGCGCGCCGACGGGCACTGGGACGGTAGTTGCGCTTGACCCTTCTGGTGCGGTGGCCGGCACTACGACCTCGACAGGAGCGATTGTCAGTCTTGCCATCGCGAACAGCACAACGTCGGCAAGTGCTACTGCCGAGCCGGTCATCTACTTCGCTGCAAACACAACGACCAACGGACAGGTTGGAGCTCGGCGTTTGAACTTGCTCACGTCAACGGCGGGTGTGAACGGCCCAGCGCTAGGTTCGAACACCAACACGTTCACGTACGCGGGGTTGGCACTCTACGCCATCGACAGCAATGAAGTCGGTGCTTTGGCTGCCGTCAATGCGCGCGCACTCCCGACCGCCGCTGCTAGTCGTCTCGCAATCTACGGTCCTTCCTCCAATCCGACCCCGCTTGTCTCACCTGGTGATGGAGGCGTTTTCGACATGGCACAAGTCGGCATTGCACCGAATCCGTCAACGGCGACCAATATTGTCGTGGACGGGAGCAACGCAGCGCTCGTGACTCGAAGCGGCGGACTCTCGTGCTCCGTCCAAGTCGTAGCAGGAATCAACTCCACACCATCGGTCGGCGGACGCTTCGACGCAGCCACTGGTTCAGCTTTTGCGTATTCGACTGGCGTCGCTTGGACAGGCACCGAGTTTCTGATGAGCGGTTACGGCACTATCACAAGTCTCTATCGCGTCGCTCCGTCCGGAGTTTTGACACAGTCTGGAAATCTGACGGTGCCTGCAGACAATGGCGTTGCGGCGATACTCGATGGCACCTCGGGCGTGATCGGTCGAGGAACAGATCTCGTTCGGTTCGATCCCTCTAACCTCACGCTTGGCGCCACTCGTCTCGTTCAGTCTGTGAGCGTTCGAACTTCACCAGTACTCGGCAAGGCTCGTCCCAACGACACGGATCGCGGCTACGCGGCTACTACTTCAGGAGAGATTGTCGCATTTGATCCGCGGGGAGCCGTGGATAGCGGCAAGAACTGGGGCTCTCCGTTCACGTCGGCGACGGTTGCGACCCACCCGACGCTCGATTGCAATCGCAGGTTTGGGGGTGCCACCACAACAACAGGTGTCCTCTACGTCGTGGCCCTCGACGGGCAAGTTGCGGCGATTGTGGTCGACTCGGTCAAGCTGCTCGATACCGCGACGTGGCCGAAGTATCAGCGCACCGCGGGCAACGCGGGAAACACCGACAACAATCGGTTCCCACTCAACCCCGGCTGTCCGCCGTAACTTCAACCCTCACCCCGACCCTCTCCCTCGCGGGAGAGGGGGGATCAGGTTCGGCGGGCTCTTTCGATCTTGAGCGCCTTCTCGCCGTGCTGCTTGCCGGTGAGTGCTGTCTCGAACGCCGGCGCATCGCCCTCGGCCACGTGAACGTACGAATACGTTCCGCGCAGCTCGAGCTTGGCGACCTTGTCCGACGGCGCTCCCAGCGCTGAGAGGGCGGTGCCGAACGACGCCTCGTCGATTCCGTCGGCCTTCCCGAGGTTCACCCACAACCGCAGGTTCCCGGGCGCGACTTCGACTTCCTCGCGCGGCTTGCGATCACGACGCTCGCGCGGCTCGCGACGCTCACGACGCTCGCGCGGCTCACGATCCGAACCCGACGAAGACGACGAACCCGAATCCGTCGGGTCATCCATCGGCGGAATCGGCTTCCCCGCCTGCATCAGCTCGAACAACTCACGGTCGCTGAGCCGCTTCTTCGGCGCAGCAGGAGGCGGCGCAGAAACCACTGCCGGTTCTCCCGCTCCCACCGGCGACGCCTCGGGCTGCGTCGTCACATCACGCCGCTTGATCGCAGGCACTCCCACCGGAACCGTCTTCACCTCTCCCGACGGAGTCGACTCTCGCGGCGGACGATCTTCACGCGGCGGGCGATCTTCACGCGGCTTGCGATCTCGATCTCCGCCACGACCTCCGCGATCACGATCACGACCACCACCACGATCTCCACGCGGGGGCCGATCGTCGCGCGGCTTCTCCCCACGCGAGTGACGCGACACCGGCTCAGCTGCCGCCGGCTCAGAACCATCGGTGTGCTGCTGCGCCCGCTCCATGCGCCGGTGCGTGAAGAACGACCGCAACATGAACGCGATCAGCTCGTCGGCGTCAGGCCGCTTCTTCAGCGTCGACGCCAACCCGAGGAAGCCCTCGTAGATGCTCCCCTGCGCCGCGTCTTTGAGCTGCTTGACGTGACGCTCGCTCCACATGTGCGCCGCCTGCTCGGCCGTCGGCATCGGCTTCTGTTCGAACTTCACCGAGTACTTCTTCTCGAGCGCCGTCAGCGTCGCCAGCTCACGCCCCGACGTCAGGTTCAGCGCCGTGCCCTTCTTGCCGATGCGGCCCGTGCGGCCGACGCGGTGCAGGTACACGGCCGGGTCTTCCGGCAGCGAGTAGTTGATCACGTGACCCAGGTCGCTGATGTCGATGCCGCGCGCCGCGATGTCGGTCGCCACCATGAACGCCAGCTCGCCCTTCTTCACGCGAGCCATCACGCGCTCACGCTCCTTCTGCGCGAGATCTCCGTTCAACAACTCGGCGTCGAAGCCGTTGCGGTTCAACACCGCCGTCACCAGCTCGGTGTCGTCGCGCGTGTTGCAGAAGATGATCGCGTTCTCGGGATCTTCCATCTCCAGCACGTAGAGGAGATTGCGCGGCTTCGGGTACGCGTCCGAAAGCTCGTAGCGGATGTGCCGAATGTGCTCGACCGTGTACACGTCGCCCGAGAGCAACAACGTCTCAGCGTCGGTCGTGTACTTGCTGATCAGCCGCTTGATGTCGTCGGGGACGGTCGCCGAGAAGAGCAGCACCTGCTTCTTCGCCGGCAAGCAGTCGAGAATGCGCGTGACCTCTTCGTAGAAGCCCTGGTTCAGCATCTCGTCGGCTTCGTCGAGAATCGCGTGCGTGCACTTGTCGAGCTTCAGGTTGCCGCGCCGAATGTGATCGTGCACGCGACCCGGAGTGCCCACCACGATCGCCGCTCCGCGCCGCAGCGCATCTTCCTGCTGCGCCATCGACGCGCCGCCGTAGATGCACACCAGCTCGATGTCGCGGTACTTGCTCAGCACCTCGAGCTCCTGCGCCACCTGAATCGCGAGCTCGCGCGTAGGGCACATGATCAACGCACGCACGCCGCGCGCGCCGACCTCAATCTGATCGATGAGCGGCATGCCGAACGCCGCCGTCTTGCCGGTGCCCGTCTTGCTGCGAACGATGAGGTCCTTACCCGCTCGGGCAGGGCCGAACGCGCGCGCCTGAACCGGAGTGGGGTGGGTGTAACCGCGCTCTGCAATCGCGCGTCGAAGCTCGGGGCTGAGGCCCAGTTCGTCGAAGCTGATGTCAGCGCGGTACTCCTGCGGCCGATCATCCGTTCCGGTGGGCATCTCTGACAGGTCGCTCATTTTGCCGGGGGGTATATAAGTGACGAGCCATGGCGGCGAGGAAGAAGGGTTCCAAAACGGAGGCGCCGGTCGAGGGAGAAGTGATCCCTCCGAAGCGCCGCGCGTCCGCTGCCGCCAAGGAAGTTCTCGAGGGCGAAGTCGTCAGCGAAAAGCAGAGTGATTCCGAGACGACAGCCGAAGTCGGTGAGGAAATCGAACCCGACGCCGCCGAACTCGAAGAGGTCAGCGCGGACCTCGAAACCCCCGCCGTCGCCGCGCGCGCGCCTCGCCGTTCGTCGGGCAGCGGCCTCGCCAAGGCCGACCCGCTCGCGGCGTACATGGCCGAAGTGACGCGGCACCCGCTGCTCACGCGCGAAGAAGAGGTCGCGCTCGCCAAGCGCTACCGCGAAACCGGCGACGTGAAGGCGGCCTACAAGCTCGTCAGCTCGAACCTGCGCCTCGTGGTGAAGCTCGCGCACGAATACCACCGCAACCCGCTCGCCCTGCTCGACCTCGTGCAGGAAGGAAACATCGGGCTCATGCAGGCGGTGAAGAAGTTCGACCCCGAGCGCGGCGTGAAGCTCGCGAGCTACGCCGCCTGGTGGATCCGCGCGTACATCCTTCGCTACATCATGGACAACTGGAAGATGGTGAAGCTGGGCACGACCGAGGCCCAGCGGAAACTGTTCTTCAAGTTGCGCCAGGAGCAGGAGCGGTTGCTCAAGCAGGGCTTCGAGGTCACTCCGAAGCTGCTCGCCGATCGCCTCAACGTCAGCGAGCAGGACGTCATCGAGATGGACCAGCGCCTCGGCAACGACGAGCTGTCGATCGACGCGCCAATTCCGGGCTCCGAAGACGACAAGGCGTCGCGCGCCGACAAGCTGCTGCCTTCGGTCGCTCCAGCCGCCGACGACACGCTCGGCAACGCCGAGCTGCGCGAGCTGTTCCGCACCAAGCTCGCCTCGTTCTCCGAGAAGCTGAACGAGAAGGAGAAGTTCATCTTCGAGAAGCGACTCATCGCCGACGAGCCGCTCACGCTGCAGGACATCGGCGCCCACTACGGCTTCTCGCGTGAACGCGCGCGGCAGCTCGAGGCGCAGCTGATCGATCGCATGCGCAAGTACATGCGCGAAGAGATCCCCGACTTCGATCTCGTCGCAGAAGCGGAGCGGGAGTGACGTTGGAGCGTGAGATCGGGCTGCGGGTGATGATGCTCATCCCCATGTGGCTCTCGCTCTCGGTGCACGAGTGGGCGCACGCGTGGTCAGCCTTGAAGCTCGGCGACGACACCGCGGCGCGCGAGGGCCGGCTCACGCTGAACCCGCTCTCGCACATCGACCCCATCGGCACCGTGCTGCTGCCGCTGTTCGGCATTCCGCTCGGGTGGGCGAAGCCCGTGCCGGTGAACCCTGTGCGCTTCAACCGCAAGTGGACGATGCGCACCGGCATGGCCATCACCGCGTTCGCCGGCCCCTTGAGCAACGTGGTGCTCGCGGTGGGGTGCGCGGTCGCGCTCGGCCTCATCTACCGCTTCGTGCCTTCGATGCGTGAGGTCGCCAACGGCGGCACGATTCTCCTCGGCTACGGCGTGCAGCTGAACATCGGCCTGGCGATCTTCAACATGCTGCCGCTGCCGCCGCTCGACGGGAGCCGCATCGTCGATCGCATGGTCACTCCGCGCTGGGAAGCGACGTGGGACTCGATCAAGAACTTCGGCCCGTTCTTGCTGTTCTTCGTGTTCGCCTCGGGCGGCTACTTCTTGTCGGGGCCGATTTCGGCGGCGAACGAGATGCTGCGGCGGTTGATCGGCTCCATCGCCGGCGTTGAATTGATTTAGCTCTCGGGCTTGCCGAGCTCTTCGAGCAATTCGGCGGTGTGCTCAGTCAGCTCGCTGGTGCGATCGAGCAGCTCGTCGAGTTCCTTGAAGATGGCGTCGACCTCGTCCTGCTTTCGCGGAGCGGGCACGTCGCCTTCGTTCTCCAACCGCTCGACGAGCGAGACGACGCGCAGCAGGTGCTCATGCGCGAGCAGCAGGTCTCGACCCGCGCGTGAGCCGTGCCGCGTGAAGAGCATGCCCGTGCTGAAGAGCTTCGTGATGGCGCGCTTGTTCGCCTTGAGCACGCGATCGAGGCGGCTCTTGTAGCTCTCGACCCGGCGCGAGAGCCGCGCGTCGTGGAGGCTGACGACCTCAGCCACCTTCAGCGCGACGGGCGACGAGTTGCGGCGTTTCAAAGTCACGAGCGGTGCCATAACACACCGCTCATGGCTGGCTCGCTCCACGTCGAAGATCTCGCTCCCGGCATTCGCGCGCTGACGCTGTCGAACCCCACGAAGAAGAACGCCATCGACGCCGGCATGCTCGACGCGCTCGAGACCGCGCTGCGAAACGGCGGCGACGTGCGCGCCTGGCTGGTGCGGTCCGATGACGCGTCGGTCTTCTCGGCTGGCTACGACTTGAACGCGCTCGCGAAATACCCCGAAGGCACTCCGCTGCCCGACGAGCGATTGGGTGACGTGCTCGATCTCCTCGCGTCGCATCACGCTCCGAGCGTGGCGCTGGTGCGCGGAGCCGCCGTCGGAGCCGGCTGCGAGCTCGCGGTCGCCTGCGATTTTCGAATTGGCATCGAGCCGACTCGCTTCGTGATGCCTCCGGCCCGAGTCGGAGTGGTTTACGCGCTGCGCGGCATGGCTCGCGTGCGTTCTTGCGCCGGCGCGCAGCTGACGCGGCGCATGTTCCTGCTCGGCAAAGCCGTCGAGAGCGAAGAGGCGCTGCGCTTCGGTCTGCTCGACGCCGTCGTTGCCGAGGCCGACGCGGCGAAAGAAGCCACGGCGCTCTGTGAGCAGCTCGCGACGCAGCTGGCTCCGCTCGCCGTGCGAGGCATGAAACGCGGCCTGCAGTTGGTGGAGTCAGGTGTGCGCGAAGATGCGCCCTACGAGGTGTTGCGCCGCGAATCGTTCAACAGCGCCGACGCGAAAGAGGGCCGCGACGCGTTGCTCGAGCGTCGATCGCCGCGATTTTCCGGTCGCTGAATTCCCCGCGAAATTCGCTCGGGAAATGACCTCGATTTGTGAGCGCGATTGACACTCGCGCCGAGGTAACCGCCGTGGTTCCGACCGCGTACAGCGACAACCCTCGCTGCTCGTGAAGGAATCTCCGCTCATGGTCGCTCGCCTCGAGAAGAAGCTGCCGACTCCCCTGGTGAAGAACGTCGGAGGCAAGGCGCTCGAGAAGGCCGCGAAGTCGCCCGGTGGCTCGTTCGCGAAGGGCGGCGATTCGCTTTCGACCGGTCGAGGAGGAGCGCTGCGGCAGAACGCGGCGAAGCTGCTCGGTTCGACCGGCCTCTCGTCGAACGTGCCGCTGCTGGCGCGCAACGCGGGCGGGGCGGTGAAGCACGACTTCGACATCAAGAAGGTCGGGCACAACTTCGATGGCGCCGGCTCGCTCGACCCGGCGGTCGCGGCCGCGGCGAAGAACGTCGAGAAGGCGTACGCGAGCAGCAGCGACCCGAAGGCGCGCGACAAGGCGGTGCTCGACGCGATCAAGAAGGGTGCTGAGCAGTTCGCGAACGATCCCGCGAAGGCGGCGGCGTACGCGTCGGCCATCGGCCCGACGGTGACGAAGCTCGCGACCGATCTCGCTGCGCGCAAAGACGACAAGGGCATCAAGGGCCTGCTCAAAGATCTCGGCGACGTCGCGCAGAAGCTCGGGCCCCGAGCCGCGCTCACGCTCGGCGCGTCAGTCGCACGCGGGCTGCCCGACACCAAAGACCTCTACTACGTCGACGACGCGCTCAAGTCGTCGCCGCTCGCGCTGAGCGTGCTGGTGGGGCTCGCTGATCAGGGCAAGGTGAACTCCGCGCGCGACTTGCTCAAGTCGACGTTCGGCCCGCTGCTGGCGCTCGACCCCATCGGCGGGTTGGAGGCGCTGTCGAACGCGAAGTTCCCGCCCGAGCTCGCCGGCCCGCTGGCGACGGCGTTCGCGAAGATCGGTGAGCCGCTGCTCGCCAACGTGTTCGCCACCAAGGCGCTCGACCCGCTCGCCGGCGCGACGAAAGCGGCTGACGAAGCGAACGCCGAGGTCGTGAAGCTGCAGGGCGATCTCAACCAGGAGCTGGAGCACGTGCCGCAGGCCGATCGCCACGCCTACGAGCAGCTGTTCTGGAAGGAGCATCAGAGCGCGCTCGACGCCGCGAGCAAGGCCAACGAGGCGCTGAAGGTCGAGGTCGAGAAGTCGCTCCCGCAGGTGAAGGCGCTCGCCGCCGCGGGCAACGAAGCGGCCGCCAAGCAGCTCGAGAAGAGCCTCGCCGCGCTCGCGAATGACCCCGCGCAGTCGGACTTCGTGTCGTCGACCATCGAAGGGCTCAAGGTCAACGGCGCGTTCCCCAAGCCGTTTCACGAGCAGCCGCTGGTCGACGCGTACGCCGCGGCGAAGCAGGGCAAGGCGAACCTGCTGCTCGCGAGCGGTGACAGTGCGGGCGCCGCGAAGGTGCTTGACGACATTCTCGGCTTCCTCGACACCACGCAGTTCCTCACCACCGGCATCGCCGAGCTGAAGAAGCCGCTCGAGAACTTCGTGGCCGTGCTTCGCACGGGCGACGCGAAGAAGATCTCTTCGTTCCTCACCGGCGAAGGCGAGAAGGACGTGCTGGCGCTCAGCAAGAGCAGCCAGGCGCTCGGCGCGGTGGTCACCGGTCTGGGCATCGCCGTCACGTTGGTGAAGGGCTTCGAGTCGGGCACCGATTCTGAAGGGCGCTCTCAAGACCATCTTCGAAGCGTCGGGCCCGGCCGCGGGTCTCGTGGCGCAGGGCCTCGAGGTGCTGGCGGGCGCGGTGAACAGCGCGGCGGTGCAGAGCAAACTCACCTCGGCCGCCGAGTGGGCCGGTCTGCTCGAGAAGGGCCTCGGCAAGATCACCGGCGTCATCGGAGTCGTCACCGGCGTCATCGACACCATCGGCTCGGCGCGCGACGTGCTCGACGACGTGAACATCCAGACCGTCGGTGCCGCGGTCGGCTCGGTGCTGACCACGGTGGGTGGCGCGCTGTCGTTGTTCCCGGCGACGGCGCCGGTGGGTGCGGCGGTCGCGGTGCTCGGTACGGCTGCGGGCGTGCTGAGCAACTACATCGCGGCCGAAGAAGCCGAGAGCGATCGCGCCGACGAGACCTCGAAGCTGTTGCAGCAGCTCTACGCCGACCCCAATCACCCGGGGACTGCGGGGCTCACCGAGAAGGAACGCAAGGCGCTGGCTGATCACCTCGCGCACACCGACGTCGATCTCGATGCGCTGCAGAAGGACGCGGGCCTCACCGACGCTCAGCTCTACGAACTCGGAGCGACCACCAACGGTCTGTCGTTCGAGAGCGCGGAAGGCTGGTCACTCGCCGACGTTGCGAAGCAGCTGGGGTTGAAGGGCCAGGCGTTCGTCGACTTCCTGCAGTCGCACCGCGACGACTTCATCGATCAAGTCGGAGCAGGGTGGGAGCCGACGGGCGCCATCGCCTTCGACACCGCGAAAGCGGCGGAAGACGTCAGCAACGAGCACCCGACGTGGACCGACCAGCAGATCCACGACGAGGTGCAGAAGCAGCGGCAGGCGTGGCGCGAGTCGTACTTCGGCGACTGGGTTCGCGACGTCGCCGAGACGACGGAGAAGTAGGGCTCAGACGTCGGCGAACAGCTCGCTCATGCTGACGCGCAGCGCGGTGGCGATGCGGTACAGCGAGCTGATCGACGCCGACGACTCAGCGCGTTCGATCTGCGAGAGCAGCGAGACCGACAGACCGGTGCGGCGCGCGAGCTGCTTGAGCGTGAGGCTCTGGCGGGTGCGGCCTTCGCGAATGAAGCGGCCGATGGCGCGGTGCAGCTCCGCCTCGGGGTCGCGCGTGATGCCCTTCTTCTCGAGCACGCGCTTCACCGTCTCGATGAAAGCGCTCGGGTCGATCGGCTTCTTCACGTAGTCGGCGGCCGACAACTTCAAGCTGGCGACGGCGGTCTCGACGGTGGGGAAGCCGGTGGCGACGATGACGGCGATGTCGTCGTCCACTTCGCGGATCTGCTCGAGCACCTGCGTGCCGGTGAGCTGCGGCATCATCATGTCGAGGATCACGAGGTGGAAGTTCCCCTCCTTCAGCGTGGGGATCACCTTCGTCGGGTCGAGCAGCGTGGTGACGACGTAGCCCTCTTTATTCAGCAGGGCCTTGAAAAGTTCAGCGTTATCGGACTCGTCATCGACGACGAGGATTCGGATCTGTTGAGTTCCGCGCACGTGACACGTTTCCTTGTGGAGGGATTGGTTACTGCTTCGGAGCCTGCTCGAGCAGATTCTTGATCTTCGGGACGTACTCGTCGTCAGGCGGTGCGACTACGAGGAAGCGCTCGTAGTACTTCTTGGCCTTCTCCATGTCCGACGCGCTCTGATCACGCGTGGCGATGGCCGCGTACACGCTCCCAAGGAGGCGGTAGCAGGGGTGGTACGACGGAGCGAGCTTGATGCACTTCTCTCCGCGAATCGCGGCGCTCTCGAGATTCTTCGCCTTGCGTTCGGCGTTGCCGTCGTTGAACAGCTTCTCGGCCTCGGCGAGCTTGGGGTCGTTCTTCGGCACGTCGGGGTTCTTCGGCGTGTCCGGGTTCTTGGGGACGTCGGGGTTCTTCGGCGTATCGGGATTCTTCGGCGCGACCGCCACCTTGTCCGCCACCGCCTTCGCGCGCTTCTCCTCGAGGCTGTCGTAACGGGCCTTGAGCAGCTTGGTTCCTGATGCCGAATCGAGCTGGGTCTTGGCCTTGTCGAGGTTGCCGGCGTCGAGGAGCTTCTGCGCAGCCTCGAGCGCGGTCTTGTTGGGTCGCTCGGACTCGAGGAGCGCGAGGAACGTCTTCGCGTCGCTGGTGATCTCACCCTCGACGGTGGCTTCCTTCGCGAGCACCTCGGCCTTGTTGAAATCGAACTCGTCCGTGGCGGCGGCCTTCGCCTCGGCGAGCTTGGCGGCGGCGGCGCGCTTCAAGGCGTCGACGTCGGTCTTCGGCGTGTCCGGGTTCTTCACCGGGTTGGTGACCACCGGATCCTTCGGGGGTTTGATCGGCTTCTCGGGATCCTTCGTGCTCTTCCAGAGAATGTAGCCACCACCACCGAGGAGGATGACGAGGAGCGCCGCGGCGACTGCGATCAGCGGCGTCTTCGAAGAGGCGGCCTGCTCGTCACCACCGTCGAGCGCGACGGTCGGAGAGGCGGCGGCGCTGCGCGAGATGTCGACCTGATCACCCGGGCCCACGAACTTCAGCTTCACGTGGCCCAGCTCGATCACGTCTCCGAAGCGGAGCGTGACCTGCGCGTACGATTCTCCGTTCACCATCAGTCCGTTGGCGGACTGCATGTCGATCACGCGCCACTCGCCCGAGTCTTCGCGCACCACCTTGCAGTGCGTGCGCGAGAGCGAGCGGTGATCGATGGCGATGTCGTTGTCGTCGACGCGACCGATCTTCATCTCGGTGCGCAGACAGGGGAACTCTTTGCCGGCGAAGTCGGTGTTGAGCACCACCAGGCGCGGCGCCTCGGTGACGTCGAGCTCTTCGACCTGGCGCTTCTTGCCCGAGTCGAGCTGGTCGATGCGGATGACGGCGGTCGACTGGTGTTTCGGAATCGAGGGCGGAGCGTCTTTGCCGACTTCACCTTCGTCGGCGTCGCGCACGTCTTCGTCGTTGGCTTCACCCGGCGAATCGACGGCCGGGAGCGCGGGCATGGTCGCCGCAGATTCGTTGAGCTTGCGAGTGGGAGTGCCGTTGCTCTGCGACGGCGGCTCGAGCGGCACGGTGGCGGAGTTCGCCTTTTCTTCGGCCTGAATCGCGAGGTCGTAGTCGCCGATCTGAATCAGATCACCGTCCGCCACCTGCACCTGACCGGAGATGCGATCGCCGTTGATCTTGATCCCGTTGTAGCTGCCGAGATCTTCGATCAGGACGTGCCCGTTGTTCCGCATCAAGCGGGCGTGACGGCGAGACACGTTCCGCTCCGTGAGGCGGATGGTGTTGCCCTCTTGCCGGCCAATGGTGATCTCGTCCCGAACGAAGGGGACGATCGTCTTCCGGCCTTCGTCGTCTTCGATGATCAGCTTCAACACGCGTGCCCTTTCTACCACCACAGCAGATCGCGGCGCACCACTGGTGACGAACGAAACCCGAGCGTTTCTAGATCGTTCTAGCGATCCGCGCCCTGATCGTGGCAGCCAGTTGCGACTACAGTTCTATCGGACAAATGGCCGGCCCAGTCACACTCCGCACCGACGCTGGTGACGAAGATCTCGATGTGGCCGAGTTCGAAGCCCGGCTGCAGCAGGGGGAGATTTCCCCGCAGAGCCTGGTGCGGGTGCTGGCGGTCACGGGCGACAACTTCGTTCCGGCGTGTGAGCTCGAGCTGTACCAGCGCCTCCATCAGCCGCGCCGCGCCTACTTTCGGCGGGCGTTTTCGCTGAACCGCTTCCCCTGGCTGACCTCGGGGCTCATCTTGATCAACGTCGCGGTCTTTCTCGCGACCGCGCAGAACGGAGAGCTCGGCCTCGACGCGATGGTGCGCTCAGGAGCGAAGGTCGGCCCGCTGATCTTCGACCTGGGCGAGGTGTGGCGGCTCTTCACCGCCAACTTCCTGCACCACGACGCGCTCCACATCGGCCTCAACATGTTCGTGTTGTTCAACGTCGGGAACGTGCTCGAGAACACGTACCGCACGCTCGACTACGTGTGGCTGCTGGTCTTCACCGGCATCGCCACCATGACCACGTCGCTCTTCTTGAACGACTCGGTCACCGTCGGGGCATCAGGCATGGTCTTCGGCTGCCTCGGCGGCGTGCTCGCGTTCGGGCTGCGGTACCGCAATCAACTGCCTCCGCTGTATCGGTCGTTGCTGAGCGACGCGGCGATTCCCACCGTGCTCGGGTTGTTGCTGATCGGCATCACCTCGCAGGGCGTCGACAACTGGGCGCACCTCGGCGGGCTGGCCGCGGGCATCGTCACCGGCGCGTTCTTGCGGCCGCGACTGCTCGCCGACGTGCGGCGCTTCTGGTGGGAACCGGCGGTGCGGGCTGCTCCGTCGCTGGCGATTCTCACTGTCGTGTTTCTCGGGCAGCCGCTGTTCTTCGGGCAGTTCTTGCCGCGGTGGCGCGTCGAGCGGTCCGAAGCGTTTGGGCTCACCATGCCCGTGCCGGCTGACTGGAGCGTGGGCGCCGACCCGATGGGCTCCATCGCCTGGTACAACGGTCTGTCGACCAACGGGCGCGCGAGCTTCGCGGCAGAAGCGGTGGAGATGCCCGAGGGCGCCGACGTGCACGAGGCCGCGCGGCGTTTCGTCGAGGCGCGCTTGAAGCCGCGCGAGCTGGGAGAAGACGTGTTGTCGGTGCAGGCCGAGCCGCCCGAGTCGTGGCGCGTCGGAGACCGCGACGGTTTGCGCGTGCGCGTTCTGATTCGCGAGACCACAGGAGCGCGTCGGCTGTACGTCTATTTCGTGCCGCGCGGCACGGTGGTGTACCAGCTGGCGGCGGAGTGGTCGGCGTCATTCCCCCGCTACGCGCAGGTGACGGAGTGGATGGTGCAGGGCATTCGCTTCACTGAGCCGCAGGCGCTGCGGTTGGTGCGTGGCGAGGCGCTGCTGTTTCCGAATTCTCCCGATGCGCTGGCGCGACTCGGGCTCGCGTTGTTGGAGCAGGGCGAAGGTCCCGCGGCGGCGGAGGCGTTGATGGCTGCGGTGCGCGGGGCTCCGGCGATCGTGCCGTATCGCGTGGCGCTGGCTCGCGCGTGGTTGGTGTCGGGTGAGGTCGAGCGAGCGTGCGCGGCGAGTGAAGCGGCGCTGACCTACGCGCCCGACGACGCGCAGGCGCTGGAAGCCGATGCGCGGTGCGAGCTGGCGCGCGGTCACCCACGTCGCGCGTTGGAGCGGTTGGGGCAGGCGCGGGCGGCGGCTCCGACTGACGAGCGGTTGAAGGACGCAGAGCTCAAGCTCCGAGCGACGTTGCCGGAGTTGCAGTGATCGTTCCGAAGGTCGATGACGAAGCGGCACGGCGCGTGTTTGCCGACCAGGTCGGTGGCGAGCGCGGCGAGCTCATCAATCTAATGTGCGACCTCACGTACCTCGACGCGCCGTCTGCGGTGCGCGCGCCGCTGCGCAGGCGAGTGGAGGAATTGCTCGAGCAGCACGCCTTTGAATGGGCGGCGCTCGGGCCGCTGGTGAAGGACTCATACTTTCGACGCGGCGCGGTCGAGGTCGTGCGCCTCGATGCGCAGGTGCTGCTCGAGAACGCCGAGTTGATCGCCGAGTCGGCACCCTTGCTGCGCGGAATGATCGTCGAGAAGGTCACGGTTGAAAACGGCGATCCCCTCGAGGTGCTGCGGCGTGTGCTCGCGTTGCCCGTGATGGCGCGACTCGAGAGTCTCACGGTCGACGTGCCGACCGTGTTTCGCGAGACGACGGGCGCCTACGGTGAGTTCGACTTCTTCGAGCAGAAGTTCGCCGACGAGAGCGTCGCCACCTTTCTGCGGTCAGGACTGCGGCCTGCGGCGCTCGAGCTGAGCGAGACGACCGCCGAGGGAATGCGTGTGCTCGGAGAGAGCGGAGCGTTGGCTGGCGTGCGCGCGCTCCAGTGCGCGGGGTTTCTGCCCGAGGTCGCTGCGTGGTGCCCGCGGCTCGAGGTGTTGGGGCTCTCGACTGGTGCAGCTCCGTTGCTGGGCCGCGAATGGCCGGCGTCGCTACGAGAATTGCGACTCTGGGGCGCCGACGACGCGAGCGTGGCCGAGCTGTCAGCTTCACCGTTGGCGCGGCACATTCGAAGACTCCGCCTCGGTTCGTTTCACCGCGATCTCGAACTCGGCGGTTTCCGCTCTCTGCGTGCCCTCGATGCGTGGGGTTTCGAGCGTGGCCGTGCGCTGCGTGCCGCGCTTTTGCGAGGCCAGTTCACGGAGTTGCGTGAGCTGCGCTTGAGTGATCGCTGCTCGCTCGATGATGCGCGGGCTGTCTTGCGCGCATACGGCCCTCAGCTGGAGTTCCTCGATCTCTCACGTCTGCGCGTCGAGGGGCACGAAGACGAGCTGCGCTCGATGGTCGCAGGCGCGGTGCGATTCGGTCCGAACGTGCGCTCGACGATTCCGCTGCTGGCGGGCCGCACCGAGTTCGAACCGTGGCTGTGAGAGCGTGAATTCGAGCCGCATGGTGCTAGTCAGCACGCCATGCGCTTGATGACCGCCGCCGTCGTGTTGCTCGCGACCGCTTCGCTCGCCGAAGAGACCGCCGCCGAGATCTCGAAGAAGTCGCGTGAGAAGGGCGCGCTCAACCTCGTGGGCCTCACCGCCGAGATGAAGCTCGTCACCACCGGCAGCGACGGAAAGGCGAAGGAACAGGTGCTCAGCTCGAGCTCGCGCACCATCAACGGCAAGAACCACGCGCTCGCGCGCTTCTCGCAGCCGGCCGGCGTCTCCGGAGTCGCGGTGCTCACCATCGCCGGCGAGCAGGGCCAGGGCGACGACGTCTCGCTCTACCTGCCGAAGCTCAAGCGCGTGCGGAAGGTCGCGAAGAGCGATCGCGGCAAGGCGTTCATGGACACCGACTTCTCGTATGCCGACATCGCGTCGAACGGCGCGCGCGACGAAGACACCAAGCGGCTCGCCGACGAGAAGGTCGAAGGTCGCGACTGCTACGTGCTCGAAGGGAAGGGCGACGAGACCTCTCCGTACGGCAACGTGAAGATGTTCATCGACAAGGAGACCTACGTGCCGATGAAGGTCGAGTACGCCGACAAAGAGGGCAAGCCGTTCAAGGTCTACAAGACGGTGAAGCTCAAGAAGTTCCAGGAGCGCGTGCTCGCGGCGGAGTCGGTGATGGAGAACCTCCAGACGAAGAGCAAGACCGCGATGACGCTGCTCAAGCTCGAGGATTCCACGCTCGGGGATGACGCGTTTACCGAGCGGGCGTTGGAACGCGGCTGATCGTCTTGCGTCTCGCTGGCTCTGCCTGGTTTGGCCCCTCACCCCGGCCCTCTCCCCGCGTTCGCAGGGAGAGGGTGTTTGTGTTGGCGATTGCGTTGCTCGCCTCGAGCGCGTTCGCGCAGATGCAGATTGAAGACTTCGAGCCGGTCAATGCAGGTGCGCCGGCTCCGTCGATGGGCATCGAGGAATTCGTTCCCGAAGAAACCGACGGTGGTGTCGATGCCGGTGTGACGGCGACGCTCGAGACGTTCACGCCTCCCGCGCCGAATGCTCCGACGATTCGTTTCTACGGCTGGACCTCGGCGTACACCGCGCTCGACACGCGCTTCGACTCGCAGCGTGGCGCTCCGCTGGCGGAGAACGTGTGGGAAGGCCGCATGCGCGCGGTGCTGGGCGTCGACGTGAAGATCAACGAACACCTTCGGCTGGTGCTCGAAGGTCGCGCGCAGGTTCGCGGCGCGTTCCAGCGCGACTTCGATCGCGCGAAGGGTTTCTTCGAGCCGATGCTGGGTGACGCGTACGTCGATCTCTACACCTCGAAGGTCGACATTCGCGTCGGGCAGCAGCGCATCGCGCTCGGAGCGAACGCCGGTCTCGCGCCCATCGACGCGCTGAACCCGCGCGATCTGCGTGAATCGGCCGGAGATCTCGAGACGTCGCTGCTGCCGGTGTTCGCGATTCGCGCGCGCGGTGAGATCGGCAAGCTCTCGTGGCTCGCGGCCTACGTTCCGTTCTTCCAGCCGCATCGCTTCTTCGTGTTCGGTCAGGACGAAGGGCTGCTGCAGCCGGCGTTCGGCACCGCGCTCGACAACACGCGCATCGACCCGTCCATCGAGGACTACATCCAGGACCGCGTGCTCGAGACGCAGCGGCCGCCTCCGTTCGCGGGTGACATCGCGTTGCGTCTGGCGAGCGAAGGCCGCGTCACGCTCGGCGCGAACTGGGTGTGGATGAACGAGAAGCTCCCGCGCGTGACGATCGACCCCGAGCTGTCGAAGGTGTTGTCCGCCCAGGCCGCTGGTCGTCCGCCCGAGCAGGCCGCGGCTGTCTCGGTGCTCAATCGCGCGCAGGCCGGAGAGACGCTCTACCGGGGCTTCTACGGCCGGCAGCACATCTTCTCGCTCGACGGCTCGGCGATCATCGGCCCGGGTCAGCTCGACGTCGACGTGTCGTTCTCCCCGCGGCAGACCTTCTTCGATCAGGACTTCAAGCCGACCGACAAAGCGTCGATCACCTGGGTGGCGACCTACAGCCAGGCGTCTGACTCGCCGGTGCTCTACGCGGTCAGCTACTTCGGCATGGCGATTCCCGACATCGGGCTCAAGAACAAGAACGAGCAGCTGATTCTCGTCGAGCCGGCGACGGCGGCGGGCGCTCCACACACGGGCTTCCTGCACCTGTTGGTCGGCTTCGTGAGCGTGTCGCTGTGGGACAAGCGCATCGAGCTGGGGCTGCGCGCGAGCTTCGAGATCGTGCAGCGCAGCTTCATGATCGCTCCGCGTGTCGCGTGGAAGGGCACCACCGGTCTCGAGGTCTTCCTGAGCGCGGAGTTCTTCGAGGGCTCGTCGTACAGCCCCTTTGGTTACTTCGGCCGCAACGATCGCGTGCTGCTCGGCGCGCGCTACGACTTCTTCTGAAGTCAGAAGCTCACGCCGGCGTCAGCCGCGTTTTCGCTGAGCCACTTGTTGAGTGTCTGCTTCTGCGCTTCTGACAACTGCGGCAGCACCGTCTTGAAGCGCTCGGCCGTCGCATCGTGCTCCGCGGGCCGCGCGAGCCACAGCGCCTGCGCGAGCGCGAGCTGCGCGTCGGTGAGCAACCGCGTGCACTGTCCCTCGCTGAAACGCACCTCGGCCGAGGCGAGCATGGTGAGCGCGCGATCGACCTCTCCCTGCCGCTGCAGCACCTGCGCGAGGAGAATCGACGTCTTCGCCGCGCCGATGGGGTTGCCTTCTTCGCGCTGCTCCACCGCTTTCTCGAGTGGAGGTACCGCGAGTGCGTCGTGGCCCTGCGCCAGCTCGAGCCGCGCCACGGCCTCGAAGTACAGACCTTCGTCGAACGGGTTGCGATTGCCGGGCTGCAGCCGTTTCTGGACTTCGCCCAGCGCCTTGCGCGCGTCGTTCCACGAGCCGAGCTGCGTCCACGCCATGGCCTGCTCGATGAGCGACATGCTCTGTGCGCGCGCACTCTCACCCGAGTTCAGCTTCGAGAGCTGCGCGTGGCGCTGCGCTGACTCGAGCGCTTCCTTCCAATAGGCGCCGGCGAGGTAGAGCTCGGTCTCGAGCTCGACGACGGGGATCATCTGCACGGAGTCGGCTCCCGACATCGTGATGCGCGTCTCCTTCACCTCGTCGAGCAATGCGCGCGCGGGCTCGAGCTCTCCGAGCGTGATGCGCAGTTTGACCAGCGCCATCGCGGTGTTGAGCGACTCGACGTGGTTGAATCCGAGCGCCTTGCGGCGAATCGCCAGCGCGCGCTCGAACGTGGTGAGCGCGACCTGCGCCTGGCCCATGCGGCGCAGTGCGACGGCGAGGTTGTGGAGCGCGACGGCGACGTTGGGGTGTTCCGAGCCTTCGAGCTTCTCGTGGAGCACGAGGCTTTCCTCGTAGCGCGCGACCGCTTCCTGCGTGCGGCCGCTGCTGACCAGCGCGACGCCGAGGTTGTTGAGCGTCGAAGCCACGTCGGGGTGCTCCGCGCCGAGGTGCTCTTTCTGCAGCGCCAGCACCTGCTCGAAGTCGGCGAGCGCGGCCTTGTAGCGTTTGCGGCGCAGGCTCACGAAGGCGTCGTTCTGCGCGAGCTCGACCTGCACTTCCCAGTCTCCGGGAGCGCGAGCGGCGGCAGCGGCGGCCAGGCGGCTCCAGGTGTCGGCGTCGCTGTCTCCTTCGTCGTAGCCCTCGTTCGCGTAGAGCCGGGAAAACGCGCGCGCGATGAGCGTAGCGTCACCCGACTTGAGCGCCTGTTCCGACGCGAGGAGGTTCGCGTTGCGCGCCAGCTTCGACTCGCCCCGCTTGGCTTCCATGCGCGCCAGCCACAGCAGCGCCTCGGCCTGTGACGCAGGCGAC
The DNA here is from genome assembly GCA_047600485.1 of Archangium sp. Taxonomy (GTDB): domain Bacteria; phylum Myxococcota; class Myxococcia; order Myxococcales; family Myxococcaceae; genus Archangium_A. The sequence continues at coordinate 4,847,349 of JASGKS010000001.1, read as the reverse complement.
GCCTCGGGGCTCAAGCCCTCTTTGAGCTTCTCCGACGCGGCCGCGTATTTCCCGGCGGTGAAGAGCGCGCGACCTTCCGCAAGGCGAACGCGCAGCTTGTCGTTGGCCGTCTTTTCCTTCTCGTCGAGCGTGGTCGCCTTGCGCAGGGCGTTGGCCGACGTGCACGTCATCGCACGCTCGAGATCGCGCGCGGCGAGCGGAGCGTTGTTCACCACGTCGTGGTCGGGCGCATCGAAGAGCGCGACCAGTGCGTCGAGCCGCTGCAGCCGCTCGTCGAGGCACGCGTTCTTCAAGTCCGTCACTTCGGGCGAGTCGGACTTGCGCAGCTTGCTGGCCTCACACACGTCGCGCGCGGTGGCGACCCATTCAGCCGCCCACGCGTCGAGCGCGCGCTCGGAATTGGTCCACGATTCGCCGGCGTACGAGAGGTTGGTGGCGATGAAGCCGGCCTTGAGCTTCGCCTTGCGCGCGGTGTCCCACACTCCAGCGAGGCGCGACTCGGAGCCGCCGCACACCAGCAGCCGCTGCCGCGTCCACGCGCCGTAGCCGATGCCGAACAGAGAAAAGAGGACCAGGCCGACGACGAACAGGTTGCGTCGCGCGCTGCCTTTCCCGCGCGGACGCAGCGCCTTGAGCAGCGCGTCCATGTCGGGCCAGCGATCTTGCGGGTTCGCGGCGAGGCCGGTGCGCACCACGTCGATGACCCACGACGGCACGCGCGAATCAGAAGGTGCTTCGCCGACGCGACCGAGCGCGATCTCCGCAGCGTGCTGACGCAGCGTCGAACCCGAGAACGGACGCTGGCCGAACAACCCTTCCCACAGTGCGACGCAGAAACTGAATTGATCCGAGCGCGCGTCGGTGGCGAGACCGCTGATCTGCTCCGGCGCCATGTAGCCGGGAGTGCCCATCACCGCGCCGTCGCGCGTGAGGCGCGCGTTGAGCGTGGGGTCGCTCGGCTGCTCGAGCTCTTTCTGCGGCGTGGGCGCGGGCGTGGCGGTCGATTGCCGCGCGAGACCGAAGTCGAGCACGCGCGGCCGGCCGTCGCTGCCGATCAGCACGTTGTCGGGCTTGAAGTCGCGGTGCACGAGGCCGGCGCGATGTGCAGCGGCGAGACCGGTGCCGGCCTGCGTGAAGATGCGCACCACCTCGTCCCACTCGCGCGGCTGGCGCAGCCAATCGGCGAGTGTCTCGCCGTCCACGTATTCCATGGCCACGAAGACGCGATCGTTGAGCACGCCCACGTCGTGCACCGCGATGACGTTGGGGTGCTGCAGCCGCGCCATGGCCTGCGCTTCGCGAAGGAGCCGCGCCTTGCCTTCTTCGGCCGAGAGCGCTCCGCCGCGCAGCAGTTTGACCGCGACCTTGCGATCGAGCTGCGGGTCGTAGGCCGCGAACACTTCGCCCATGCCGCCGGCGCCGAGCTTCTCGAGGAGCACGTAGCGCCCGAGCGTCGCGCCTCGCGTCAGCCCCGTGCCCGCGCCGCCCGCGCCTTCCGCTCGCGTGGGCTGGCCGTCTTTCGACGAGCCCATGGTCTTGCTGAACGCGATCGACGAGAGCGCCTGCTGGCGTCGCTTGCAGTCCTCGCATTCCGCGAGGTGTGTCTCCACGCCCGCGAATTGTTCGCCCTCGAGGTGGCCGAGAGTGAACGCGAGGAGTTTGTCCTCCTGAACGTGGGAATCTGCTGACGACATGACCGCGCGCGAGGTTACTCGTGCGAGAGCCGCGCCAGCCGCTGAAACACTGGAACGTCGAAGCGGCACTGGTCTCAGAGAATGGGCACGCCGCCGGTGAGGAGTGCTAGACGCCCGCCGACTGATGGAGCGCTGGACGTCACCGAAGACCGGGTACGGGCTCCTCGCGGCGCTCTATCTGCTCTCGTTTCCGTATCACCCGGGACTGCGTTCCCCGAACGAGCTCTGCCGGCTGTGGCAGTCGCGCGCGTTGATCGACGACGGAGCGATCAGCATCAACGGCGTCATTCAGCGCTCGGGCATGGTCGGAGATCTCTCGTGCACCGCGACGGTGAACGAGAACGGCGTCGAGACGCTTCATCGCTGTGTCGGTCCCGAAGCGCCGCGTTTCGGAGTGACCGCCGTGCACTACTACCCGAGCAAGGCGCCGCTGATGTCGTTCCTCGGCGCTCCGGTGTACGGGCTGCTCAAGGTGTTCAGCGGCGGTGTGGTGAGCGAGCTCTCGCAGGTGCTGTGGAGCCGCTTCTTCCTCACCGTGTTGCCCACGCTGGGCCTGCTGTTCCTGCTGCGAAAATTCCTGGTGGCGTACGTCGCTCCGGCCACCGCTGATTTCTTCGTCATCGTCTACGCACTGGGGAGCATGGCCTTCACCTACTCGGTGCAGTTCATGAGTCACCAGATGACGGCCGTGCTGTTGTTCAGCGCGTTCTTCCTCGCGTGGCGCATCGAGCGCGGCGAATTGAAGGTCGGCTTCTACGCGCTCACCGGGTTGCTCGCGGCGCTGGCAGTGGTGGCCGAATACACCGCCGCGCTCGGGGTGCTCTGCCTCGCTTCGTGGACCGTGTTCTCGCGCTGGAAGAAGTGGCCCGAGCTCGCGCGCGCCGTCGGCCTCGTCATCGCCGGGTCGATCGTGCCGTTGGCGCTGCTGCTCGCGTACCACCGGGCGGCGTACGGCAGCCCGTTCATCAGCGGCTACAAGTACCTGAACGACGCGGCGTACATGGGCTGGCACGAGGGCGGTTTCCTCGGCATCAAGGCGCCCGACGCGCGCGCGCTGTGGCTCTCGTTCTTCTCTCCGCTGCGCGGCTTCTTCACGCTCTCGCCGTTCCTGCTGGTCTCGATGTTCGGCCTGCGCGATCTCAAGGCGAAGGAGCGCAACCTCTTCCTCTACACCTGCGTGCTGCTCGCGGCGCACGCGTACTTCACGTCGTCGTTCACCTACGAGTCGTGGGGGTGGACGGTCGGGCCGCGGCACCTCACGGGCACGCTGCCGTTCTTCGTGTTGCCCGCCGCATTGCTGTTCGAGCGCGTCTCGGCTTCGAACGTCTTCCGCGCGGGCGTGGTCGGCGGCCTCGGCATCTCGTCGGTGCTGGTGACGGGAATCGTCGCGTTCGTGAACTACGTGCCTGACGACGTCTCGACCTCGCTGTGGGGGCTCGCGCTGCCGGTGTGGACCGACGGCTTCTGGCCGGTGTCGTGGCTCGCTGCGTTCATTCCGAACCCCGCGTCGGGAGCGGTGCTGGTGCTCGCGCTGTTCGCATCGGCCGCGTGGTTGCTGACGCGATTGAAATCGGGCCGCGAGATGGCCGTGCTCGGTGGAGTCGCGCTGGCATTGGTGCTCCACTTCGGGCTCTTGCGGCTCTTCACGCGCTTCGACGATCACGATCGCAATGCGACGAAGTTCCTCGAGTCCGTGTGGGTCGCTCCCAACGGCAAGGCGCTGGAGTTCCGCGCGCCGGGTGCCGGACGGTGAGCGCCTTCGGAGCGGTGATCGATCGTCTGCCGATGATCGCCTTCGAGTCGGAGATGCCGCTGAACCTGATCGCCATCTCCGACTACTGGACGGCGCTCACCGGTCAGCCGCACGAACAAGCGCTCGGGCACGGGTGGATGGTGCAGCTCGACCCCAACTCGGTGTCGAGCGCCTTCACGCAGATGGAGGCGTCGCTCAACCGCGGTGAAGAGGTGCAGTACGTGGTGCGCTGCAAGACGCGCTCGAGCGACTGGGTGTGGTTGCGCATGACGGTGCGCCCGCGCCTCGAAGGCGGCCGCGCGGTGGGCTTCAGCGGCGTGGGCGTGGTGGTGCCGCCTCCGGAGCAGCTCGATCAGCAGGGCCGGGTGCGCCTCGACGAGGTGGAGCGCGCCCAGTTGACCGCCGACGCACTGCTCGCGGGCTCGAACGATCTGCTCTTTCACGTGAACTCCGCCGGTCAGTTCCTCGCGTGGCGCGCGGGTTCCGGAGCAGCGCTCTACAAGCCGCCAGAGCGCTTTCTCGGCTTCAACTTCGAAGAGGTGCTCCCCGAGCGCGTGGCGCGCATGTCTCGCGCGGCGCTCGAGCGTGCCCATCAGACTCGGGAAGCGCAGACCATCACCTACGAGATGCAGACGATGCACAGTGCGCCCGCGGCGCAGCACTACGAAGCCCGCGTGGTGCCGCTCAAAGACGGTGACGCGGTCATTCACGTGCGCGACGTGACGGTGATTCGGCGCAACGAAGCCGAGCTGGTGGCCGCGCGTGAAGAAGCCATCGAGCGCTCTCGCTTGAAGACGCAGTTCCTCGCCAACGTGAGCCACGAGATCCGCACTCCGCTCACCGGCATTCTCGGCGTCACCGAGCTGCTCAAGCAGAGCCAGTTGCCCGAAGAGCTGCGCGACTACATCGACGTGCTGCAGAACGCGGGCGAGTCGTTGCTCGCGATCGTGAACGACGTGCTCGACCTCTCGAAGATCGAAGCGAATCGCGTCGAGCTCGAGCCGCGGGTCTTCGATCTCGAACACCTCGTGGTCGAGACGGTGCGCATGTTCTCGACGCAGGCCCAGAAGAAGGGCCTCGAGCTGATGACCGACGTGAGCGTCACGGCGAAGGGCCCGGTGCGCGGAGACGCGGCGCGCATTCGGCAGATCCTCATCAACCTGATGGGCAACGCCCTCAAGTTCACCGAGCAGGGTTCGGTGCGGGTGACGCTCACGCGCGCGGGCGATCGCATCAGGCTGCTGGTGAAGGACTCCGGCCCCGGCATCGCCAGCGAGCACCACGCGCGCATCTTCGAAGCGTTCGAGCAGGGAGACGTCGGCACGCAACGTCGCTACGGCGGCACGGGCCTGGGCCTCGCCATCACGCGGCGCATCGCGCGGTTGATGGGTGGTGAGGTGACCCTGCGCAGCGCGCCGGGCGAAGGCTCGGAGTTCGAACTCGAAGTGCCGGTGCCGTCGGTGGTGATCGCGCTCCACGCTCCCTCGACCTCGCGGGTCACGCCGCCGCCCCGAGCGCTGCGGGTGTTGCTCGCCGAAGACGACGCGGTGAACGCCTCGATGACCGCGGCACTGCTCAACAAGCTCGGGCATCAAGTGCACGTGGTCGGCAACGGCCGCGAGTGCGTCACCGCGCTCGAGAAGGGCGAGCACGACTTGATTCTGATGGACGTGCACATGCCCGAGCTCGACGGGCTCGAAGCCACGAAGCTCATTCGCCAGAGCGAGCGCGGCAGCACGAAGCACCTGCCGATCGTCGCGCTGACGGCCAACGCCATGAAGGGCGACGACCTGCGCTGCCTCAACGCGGGGATGGACGCGTACCTCCCGAAGCCGGTGACGGTCGCGGCGCTGAAGGACCTGCTGATCTGGTTCGGCAGCCAGGAGTGAATTCTTCAACGATTTCGCGCTGGCCCACGGGCGGCAACCGTGGTTCGTACCGCGGCCCATGACGACTCAGGCTGCGACCAACGAGCCCAGCACGCTGACGGAAGCCATCTTCGGCAAGGAGCTGATCAACGCTCCCTCACTCGCGAAGGTGCGTGCGTGGCCGGCTGAGTTCCGCGCGGCGATGGCGTCGGTGCTGCTCGCGTCGGCGATCTTCCTCCCGTACCTCGGCGCCGTCGGCCTGTGGGACCCCTGGGAAACGCACTACGGCGAGGTCGCGCGCGAGATGATTCAGCGCAACGACTACGTGCACCCGTACTGGGAGAACGCGTGGTTCTTCAGCAAGCCCGCGTTCACGATGTGGATGCAGGCGGTCGGTCTGCAGGCGGCTGATGCGGGCCCGATGCTGGCGTTCATTCTCGCCGCGCTGCTCGGCGGTCTCGGCTGGGCCGCGTACACCGCGAAGTTCAAGAACCACTCCGCCACCAAGGAATTCTGGGGCGTGCTGGGCATGATCTTCGGCGCGTTCTTCCTGCTGCTCTTCATCTGGGCGAAGGCGAACACGCTGCAGTGGAAGTTCTCGAGCGTGGCTGAAGGGCCGTTCGCGCTGCCGCTGTTCACCGAGTGGGGCTTCCGCCTGCCATTCGCGGGCTTCTCGATTCTCGCGGTGGGTTTGCTCTCGTACGCGATGGCGATCGCGGTGAACCCGCGCGCGGCGATGGCGACCAGCGTGGTGCTGGTGACGATGCCGCTCTACTTCCTGCTGTCGCGACAGGCGGTGACCGACACGCCGATCGTCAGCGCGACGATCGCCGGCATCGCGTGCGCGATGGTGGGTCTGTTCGACAAGGAATCGAAGTTCCGCGCGGAGTGGTGGTACGGCGCGTACGTCTTCTTCGCGATCGCGACGTTGGCGAAGGGCCTCCTCGGCTTCGGCGTGCCGATGATGGTCTTCTTCTTCTACGTGCTGCTGCGCGAGTTCTCGCTCAAGTCGCTCGGTGAGAACCTGGTGTGGATGTTGCGGCGTCTGCTGTTGCCGATGGGCGCTGGCCTCGCCGCGGCCGTCGTCGCGTTCGGCGTCGCCTACGTGCTCGGCAAGCGCTGGGACACGACCTTCATGGCGGTGCCGGTGATCGACAACAAGTCGCTCATCAGCGCTCCGACGTGGCTCGGCATCATGTGGGGCTCGCTCGCGTTCTGGCTCGTCACGACCGTCGTGCTCCACGTGACGAAGGCGGAGACCGCCGAGAAGCTGCCGAACATCATCGCGCTCGCGTACCGCATGCGCCTGGGCACCGGCATCCTGCTGTTCCTCGCGGTGTGCCTGCCCTGGTACTACGAGATGTTCACCTTCTGGCGGGTGGACGACGAGTCGAAGATCTTCTGGTTCCGCTTCATCATTCACGACCACTTCGCGCGGCTCGGCAGCGGCGTGCACACCACGACGCCCGGCGGCGACTTCACGTACTTCATCCTCCAGGGTGGCTACGCGATGTTCCCCTGGGTCGCGATCATTCCCGGCGCGTTCGCGGTGGTGTCGAAGTTGAAGATTCGCGGCATGTCGACCGCTGACGGCGTCGGCCTGATCGCGGTGATCTGGTTCGTGTTTTCGTGGGCGCTCATCGGCAGCTCGGCGACCAAGTTCCACCACTACGTGTTCCCGATGTTGCCGCCGCTGGCGATCCTCATGGGCTTGTTCATCGACAAGCTGTGGGAAGAGGGCGTCGATCAGTACGCGATGGTGTTGTTGCTCGGCGTGCCGCTCTTCATTCTCGTCGGCAAAGACCTCTCGGCCACGCCCAAGAACTTCACCGATCTCTTCGTCTACAACTACGACCGCCCGTACCCGACGTACCTCACCGAGAAGGTCGTGCTGGGCAGCAACAACGTGAAGCAGCTGTTCGGCATGGCGATGGTGCTCGCGGGCCTGGTCATCGGTCTGTTCGCGATGCTGCGCGCGCGAGCGATGTTCTTCACCGCCGGTCTCGCCGCGGCGCTGACGTTCGCGGTGTGGTTCAACTGGTTCCACTGGGTCGATCTCTCGCATCACTGGACGCAGCGAGATCAGTTCTGGCGCTACTACACGCAGCGCCGGCCCAACGAGCCCATCGCCGCGTTCCTCATGAACTGGCGTGGTGAGACGTTCTATTCGCGGAACACCGTGAAGCAGATCAAGGACAACCCCCAGGTCGGCATGAAGAGCTACGCCGATCAGGACGGCCGCGAGTGGAGCCTCGTCGAGCACAACCGCCTCGGCATCTTGAAGAGCGCGGTGGGCGACAAGAACGTCACGCTGGTCGACAAGGACCTGAACAACAAGTTCGTCCTCGTCACGATCGAATAGGCACGTCTCGTGCTGAGATGATCGCGTTCACCCGGCGTTTCCCGCGTCGGGCGGACAAATTGTCTCCATGAGCATCGTCGTCGAGCGACTCGAGAAACGTTTTGGCAGCCGCGTCGCGGTGACCGACCTCACCTTCGAGGTGCGCAAAGGTGAGGTGTTCGGTCTGCTCGGCCCCAACGGCGCGGGCAAGACGACCACCGTGCGCATGCTCACCGGTCTGCTGCAGCCGTCGAGCGGCGACGCGGTGGTGTGCGGCGTGAAGTTGAGTGACGCGAAGAGCGACGGCGTGATGCTGCGCAAGCGCGTCGGCCTGCTCACCGAACAGCCCGGGCTCTACGACCGGCTCACCGCGCGCGAAAACCTGTCGTTCTTCATGCGGCTCCACGAGGTCGACGAAGGCAGGGCGTGGGCGTTGGCGAGCCGCTACCTCGAGCGCTTCGATCTGAAGGGCCGCGAAGAGGAGCCGGTCGGAGGCTTCAGCAAAGGCATGCGGCAGAAGCTCGCCATCGTGCGCACGCTCTTGCACGAGCCCGAAGTCATCTTCCTCGACGAGCCGACGAGCGGGTTGGATCCACAGAGTGCTCGCACCGTTCGCGACGCGGTGGCGGAGCTCTCAGCCGAGGGCCGCACGCTCGTGCTCTGCAGTCACAACCTCGCGGAGGTCGAGCGGCTCTGCACGCGCGTCGCCGTCGTGAAGTCGCGGCTGCGCACGGTGGCCGCGTTGCAAGACCTGCGACGCGAGGGACTCGCGCTGGAGATCACGGTGGAAGGCGAAGCGTCGAAGTGGGTCGACGCGTTGGCGAAGCTGCCGTTCGCTCCGAGCGCGCTGCACGAGGGGGCGAAGTTGAAGGTGATGTTGAGCTCGGCGGAGCACGCGCCTGATGTGGTCGCTGCGCTGGTGACTGCCGGAGCGCGTGTGCACACCGTCGCTCGCGCCGCGCGACCGCTCGAAGAGGCGTACCTCGAGTTGGTGCAGGAAGAGGAGGCATCGAAGTGAGTTCTTCGTTCTCGTTCGCGCGCGTGAAGGCCGTGCTGTGGAAGGACCTGCTCGAGCTGCGAAAGAACTCGGGGATGTTGTGGTCGATGTTCGCGCTGCCGATCGTGATCGTGCTCGTGCCGATTGGAATCGTGTGGGCGTACACGCGGAATCCCGAAGACCCGAACCTGCGTACGGTGGCGCTCTATTACGACCTCACCGTGAACGCGGACAACGCGGCGCGCTTCCTGGTCGACAAGGTGTTGGCTGACTGGTTCGTGCTGTACCTGATCATGCCGGTGTTCGTGCCGATCCTGATCAGCTCGCATGCGGTGGCGGGCGAGAAGGAAAAGCGCACGCTCGAGCCGTTGCTGAGTTCTCCGGTGACTCCGCTCGAGTTGGTGATCGGCAAGAGCCTCGCGTCACTGATTCCGAGCGTGGCGCTGTGCATTCTGGCCTTCGTGCTGCTCTCGATCGGTGTCGATGCCGTTGCGTGGAAGATCGCGAAGGAAGCGTTGCTGCCGAACACGATGTGGACGTTTGGGGTGTTGGTGATCGCTCCGTTGTTCGCGTTCTTCGGCAACGGCGTGGCGGTGCTGATCAGCGCCCGCGTCGGAGATTCGCGTCTCGCGCAGCAACTGAGCGGCTTGTTCGTGCTGCCGCTCGTCGGTCTCGCGGCAGGTCAGTTCGGCGGCGCGCTGAAAGCGGGCAGCGAGTACTACGCGCTGCTCGGCGTGCTGGTGCTGCTGATGGACGTCGGAATTCTGCTCGCCGCTCGAAGACTCTTCGACCGCGAGCGGCTCATGTCGCGGTGGGGTTGAGCGTTGTAGTCATTTTGTACTACGCCCGTGATTCATGACGAAGCCGACGACCATTCGCCTCGACGGCAAGCTCAAGAAGCGCATCGAGAAGCTCGCAGCCGAACTCGACCAGTCCGCACACAGCCTGATGCTCGAAGGCATCGAGCGGGTGGTGGTGATGGCCGAAGAGCGGCTGGAGTTGCTGCGTGAAGCCGAACGAAGAAGCGCGAAGTTTGCGCGCACTCGGAAGGGCCTGCCCTTCGAGGACGTGAAGTCCTGGCTCGATGATCTTGCTGCTGGAAAGCGGCGGGCTTTGCCGAAGGCGCGCCGTCTCCCGGAGTAGCCGTGCGCATCGTCTTCGTGGACGAAGCGCTGCGCGACCTCGAGCGCTTCGCTGATCATCTCGAGCAACATGAGGTCGACGACCCGCCGGAGCGGGTGCGTGCGCTCATCGACGCTATCGCGGTACTCGAACGCAACCCGCACATCGGTCGGCCTGCGTCTTCGAAGTTTCGCGAGCTGATCGTCGGAGAGGGTAGCTGGGGCTACGTGGTGCTCTACGAAGTTCGGTTGGCGCTCTCGACGGTCCAGATCCTGGCGATCCGGCATCAGCGCGAAGACGGCTACAAGCGTTGAGTCACAGACGCTGCGGGAGTGGTGGGACTCGAATCAGCCGCACCGTCTGCCGTGCGTCGTCGCTCACGGCGAGCGCGCCGTTGATCAGCGTGAGGCCGACGGGCGAGGTGAGCACCGCGTCGCTGTAGCGGCCGACGGACCACTGCGGCCCGGTCTGCACCCAGCCGCCGGTCAACGTGAGCGTCTGCACCGACGTCGGGTACGAGAGCGTCGGGTGGCGCAGGTCGTTCCAGGCAGGAGTGATTTGTCGAACCGCGCCCACGGGCACCAACGTGACCGCACCGTTCACCGAACCGATCGTCAGTCGAGTGTCGGCGACGAACACGTTCCCGGCTGCATCGACTGCGAGGCCCTGCGGCATGGCGAACCGCGCGACGCTCGCTTCTCCGTCGGTCATCGCGAACGGCTGCGTCGTCGCGACAGGAGCGCCGGCGAGGAGCGTGACCAGCCCGCCGAAGACGTACTGGTAGACGGCGGAGTTGCTCACCATCACCAGGCGCCCGCGCGGCGCATCGATCGCGAGGGCCTCGGGATGCAAGCCCGCCTGCGGTGGAACGATGGTGGTGACGAAGCCACCCATCGTCACCTTGCGAATGGCTCTGTTGTCAGTGTCGGCGACGAAGAGATCGCGATTGCCGTCGATCACGATGCCGCGCGGTGAAGCGAAGCGCGCGTTGGTGGCGAGGCCATCGGCGAACATGCCGACGAAGCAGGCCCCGGGTGTCGGGCAGCTCGACGCAGGAATCGAGAGGCCGGCGTGGATGGTCGAGCCTCCGGTGGTGGGCACGCGAATCACGAGGTGCCTGGTGGTGACGGTCATGAACAACTGTTGCGTCGCGGGATCAGCGACGACTCCGCCGATGTCGGTGACGTCGTAGGGGAGGAACGTGAACGTCGAGACGTTGCCGTTCGGCGCGATCAGCCGCACGGCGCAGCTGCCACTCGATCGCCCGCCGCTCACGACCCAGAGCGCACCGGAGGGCAACGTCGCCATCCACCTCGGGCGCTCGAACAGCGCCGTGGTGAGCCCCGCGCCGTCGACATAACCGGGGACGTTGGTCTGCCCGGCGACGTCGATGATCTCGGTGAAGTAGGGCGGCGGAAGCGGCGAAGGCTGCGGCAGCGGGACCTGCTGAGAAACGACGAGCGCGAGCGCGAGGGAGAGGGTCATGCCCGTCTGAGACCGGCTGCCCCAATTCCTTTCACGAAATCGTCAACTCAGGCCGTGGCTTGAATGAAGACCTCGGCGCGCGCGACCGGGCTCCACCACGGGCCGACGTCGACCTTCGCCGTCGAGAAGCCGCACTCGCTGAGCATGCGGTACCACTGCGGCACGCTGAAGATGCGCACTTCCTCGAGGCCGAACACCGCGTTCTCGACGAGATCGATCGCCGCCCAGCCGAAGAGATGATCTTTGCGCGGGTCGACGAGGCCGAGCACTCCGCCGGGCTTGAGCACGCGCCGCATCTCGCGCAGCGCCGCGATGTGCTGTGGGTAGTGGTGAAAAGAATTGGTGCAGACGATCTTGTCGAGGCTGGCGTCGGCGAACGGCAGGCGGCCCGCGTCACCGCGCGTGAGCCGCCCACCGAGCGCGGGCACTCGGCGCGCGGTCTCGAGCATGCCTTGCGAGTAGTCGAGACCGATGGCGACTCCGCCCTGATCAGCGATGCGCGTGCAGCCGTCGCCGGGCCCGCAGCCGAGGTCGAGCACCTTCTCGCCCGAGCGAATGTGCAGCCGGTCGATCGCCTCGCGCTGAATGCGACGCAGCTCCAGCCCGAACGGGCCGGCTCGGTAGAACTTCGACCAGACGTCGAAGAAGCGGCCGTGCTTGTGAAGCTCTTCGCTCATGGTCGGCTCTCCGCTGCGTGAGGCCCGCCGATCTACGGGAATCCGGTCGTGGATCAACGGGTTCCGTTCTGCAATCGTGCGCCGCGTTCGTCGTTAGGAAGCTTCGAGTTGGTGCACTTCACCCGCAGGGTCTGGGAGAGCAACGCAAATGGGTATTTTCGATTCGTTGAAGTCCGAAGCGCAGCGCAACTTCATCGCGCGGGCCGACGAAGCCAAGAACCACATCATCTACAAGTATCCGGAGCGCAACATCCGGATCATGACGCAGCTCACGGTGCAGGCCGATGAGGTCGCGCTCTTCGTGAAGGACGGTGTCGTCGCCGGCAAGCTCGGGCCCGGTCGTCACAATCTCGACACCAACAACATTCCGTTCCTCTCGGCGCTGCTCGAGAAGGTCACCGGCGGCAACCTGTTCGTCGCCGAGGTGTACTTCGTCACCACGCGCGAGTTCCCGCAGATCAAGTTCGGCGGGCCCATCGGCGACACGCGCGACCCGGAGACGGGCCTGGCGATCGGCACCATGGTGTACGGCGACTTCTCGATGCAGGTGACCAACCCGGAGCAGCTGCTCATCGGCATGGTCGGTCTGCGCAAGGCCGACAACGAGGAGTTCATCGGCTGGTTCAAGAGCCAGGTGTTGAAGGTCACCCGCGATCGCATCGCGGAGCTGCTGGTGAAGAAGAAGTGGCCGCTCCTCGACGTGACGTCGGGCGCGTACACCGAGGAAATCGAGACCGAGGTCATCGCGGGCCTGGGCAACCACACCGCGACCTACGGCGTGTCGATCGTCCGCTTCGGTAACTTCACGGTCAGCATCAAGCCGGAAGACGAAGCGACGCTGAAGAAGCTGAGCAAGGACGTCGCGTACTCGCGGCTCGCCGGCGGCTTCCAGCAGTACGCGCAGGGCCAGGCGATGCTCGGCGCGGCTGAGGGCATGGCGAAGGGTGGCGGCGACGGCGGTGGCGGCTCGGGTCAGGCGCTCGGCGGCATGGGCATGGGCATGGGCTTCGGCATGGCCCAGATGTTCATGAACCAGAACCAGCAGCAGCAGCAACAGCAGCAGAACCAGCAGGCGCAGGCGCAGGCCGCGCAGGCGAACTCGGGCGGTGGCCGCTCGGTGATGGATCGCCTGAAGCAGCTGAGCGAGCTGAAGGCCGCTGGACTCATCAGCGAGGGTGAGTTCAACGACAAGAAGGCGGCGTTGATGAAGGAGCTCTGAAAAGAGCTTCGCAGGCGAACGCTTCAACACACGGCCTCGGGGGAAACCCCGGGGCCGTTGTGCTTCATGGCGTGTAGTCTCGCGCGCGTTGAAAGAGCGACGAATCAGCGAGTGGTGGTTCGTGCTCGGCGGCTTCGTCGCGGCCCTCGTGATTCGCACCGCGCCGCGCGGCATGGCGCAGGTCGTCGACTACGACGAGGGCGTGTACGTCGCGGGCGCGTGGGCGTTGCGGCACGGCTTCCTGCCCTGGCGCGACTTCGTGTTCCTGCACCCGCCGGGCATCTTGCTGTGGCTCGCTCCGCTGACGGTGGCAGGGCCGAAGCTGGCGCTCACGCTCGGGCGGCTGCTGTCGAGCATCGCCGGAGCCGCGAACGCCGTGCTCGCCGGCCGGCTCGTCGGCGGGTGGGGTGGGCTCGTCGCCGGGCTGTGGCTCGCCACGTGGTGGGAAGGCGTGACGGCCGATCGCGGCGTGTTCCTCGAGCCGTTGATGACGTGCGCCGGGTTGATCGCGTTGACGCTGGCGAAGGCGCCGCGGGAGTGGGACCCGTCGACCGTGACCTTGCAGCGCCGCCGCCGCCGCGCGCGCTGGGCCGGAGTGGCCGCTGGCATCGCGATCCTCTTCAAGCTGTGGGGCGGGCTGTGGTTCGTCGGTGCGTGGCTGCTGGTGGAGAAGGAGCACCGCCGCTCGCTGCTCTTCGGCGCCTCGGTCGCGCTGGCGATCGGGCTCGTGCCGTTCGCGGTGCCTGCTCCCGAGGAGATGTTGTTTCAACTGATCCGCGTGCACTCGCTGCGACCGCCCGATGGGGATCTCGAGCTGCTGACGCGGCTGCGCGAGATGTTCGTGTCGCGCTCGCTCGACGCGACGATCTTGATCGTGCTCGCGCTGCCGTTCTCGATGGTGGGCCCGTCGCGAAAACTCGCGCGGGTCGCGTTGCTCGGTGCGGCGCTGCTGGTCGCCGCGTTTCTGCTGACCCCTGCGTGGTGGAACCAATACGACGCGGCGCTCGCTCCGTTTCTCGCGTTGTTGCTGGGCACCGGCACGCACGCGGTGGTGACGCGCATCGGAGCGCGCGGGTGGCTGGCGGCGGTGCTGGCGTTGCTGCTCGGCGCGCGGCACTTCACGGCGGCGGTCGCCACTCCGGGCTCGCGGCGGGAACAGCAGACCATCGCCGACACGCTGCCTGCGAAGTCGTGCGCGTTCGAGGTGTACGAATTGGTGCTGCGCGACGAGGGGCCGCCGCTGGTGCCTCCGATTTTGATCGACAGTTACGGACAGGCTTTGCGTGACGGCGCGCGCGCGGAGAAGCGGTTCCCGAGCGCGAACGAGCTGTTCGCGTCAGACGCGTCGCAGGTGACGTACCGGCAGCAGCTCGCGAATTGCGCGACCGTGCGCACCGGCTGGCGTGGTGACTGGCAGCTCAACGCGGCGACGAAGCAGACGCTCGCCGAGCAGTTCAGCGATCGCGGTGACGGTGTGTGGCTGCGGCGCTGAGCCAGCTGCGGGGTGCTGCAATCTGGCCTGCACGGGTCTGTACAGATTGCATCACCCCGAGTCTGGCGCGCGCGCCGCGAGGTTCAGCGATCGCGTCGCGTTGCGTCTCGGCGCTTCAGTGCGAGTGCGAGCGCCGCGACGGCGAGGACGCCTTCGATCGACGTGCACCCGCAGCCGCGCTTGTCGAGCTGACACGTCCCCATCTGGCACGAATCGCTTCCGTTGCACGACGCGCATGAGAGCCCGCCCGCGCCGCACGCGATGTCGCTCGTGCCCAGCTCGCAGCGGCCGTCGAAAGTGCAGCAGCCCGCGCAGGTCAGAGCGCTGCACGGAGGCGGCGCACTCGAGCCACCGCCGGTCGCTCCACCGCCGCCGCCCGTCGTTCCACCGCCGCCGCCCGTCGCTCCACCGCCGCCGCCCGTCGCTCCACCGCCACCACCCGTGCCGGCATCGACCCTGATGGCGACGCCTCCGTCACACGAGGTCGGCGGCGCACCGCGCGGGTAGATCGCGCAAAAGCCCGCGACGGTGCCGGGGTCGATCATGCGCTTGCTGATCTCCCCCGGAGCGGCGCTCGGGAACATCGTCGAGCTCGGCACGCTGACCGACGTGAGACCGATCGCCCGACCGATCATCGGCGTGATGGTGTTCTGCACGTCGGTCGCGACGCACGCCTGGCTGAAGTTCGGCGAGACACACGCGGGCGAGTCGACCGTAGTGAAGAGGAACGACGGCGCGTTGAGTTCGATGTCGACGTCGAGCACTTCGCCAGTCGTCTGACTGGTGGTGATGGTCGGCATGGCCACGACCGAGGTCGGGTAGTTCCAGCACGAATACGCATTGCCGCACGAGTCGTCCAACCAGCACGGGTCGTTCATCGGCACGTTGCCGCCGCGAACGCAGTGTTCCTGGCGGAAGATGATCACGTTGCGGTTGGGGCCTCCGAGCACGAACTCGCGTCGCGGCGCGGTGACCGTGCCTCCGTACGTGAGCACCAGATCGCTGCAGCCCGAGGTCGCGCTCACCCACGCCGCGAGCGCGCGCTCGATGGCGACGAACTCGGTGTTGCCCGTCGTCTCGGGGTTGCCGACCGCATCGACGTAGAACGTCAGCGAGCGGGTGTTCCAGAACGCACACCGACCATTGGTCTCGAGGCGGTTGAAGTCCTGGGCGGCGGCGACCGAGGCCAAGAACACCAGAGTGACGGTCCAACGCATCAGGCGAGCGTAGGCAGGTGAGTCAGTGCTATCCACCGTCGCGCCGTGTCGATGAAGACGCTTGGGAAGTACACGCTCGTCAAGCAGCTCGCCGTCGGTGGCATGGGCGAGGTCTGGCTCGCGCGTCAGAAGGGCCCGGTCGGGTTCGAGAAGTTGGTGGTGGTGAAGACGCTCCTGGCGCATCTCAAAGAAGACCAGGAATTCGTGAACATGTTCTTCGACGAGGCGCGCATCGCCGCCGTCTTGAACCACCCGAACATCGCGCAGATCTACGACCTCGGCGAAGACAAGGGCGAGTACTTCATCGCCATGGAGTACGTGCACGGCCTCTCGCTGCGAGACGTCGTGGTGTACGCGCTCGAGCGCAGCAACGGAGTGCCGCTCGCGCTCAAGTGCCGCGTCATCGCCGACGCCGCGGCCGCGCTCGACTTCGCACATCAGGCGAGGACGCCGTCAGGTCAGCCGCTCGATCTCATTCACCGCGACGTGAGCCCGCAGAACATCCTCATCGGGTTCAACGGAGCGGTGAAGTTGATCGACTTCGGCGTCGCGAAGGCCGCCAACAAATTGGTGCGCACCGCCACCGGCATCATCAAGGGCAAGTACGCGTACATGTCTCCGGAGCAGGCGTACGGAAAGCCGCTCGACGGTCGCAGCGACGTGTTCGGCCTCGGCACGGTGATGTGGGAAATCCTCTGCACCGAACGGCTCTTCAAGCGCGACAACGAGACCGACACGCTGCAGGCCGTGGTCGGAGCGGAGATCAACCCGCCCTCGATGCTCGATCGCACGGTGCCCAAGACGCTCGACCCGATCGTGTTGAAGGCGCTCTCGCGCGAGCTCCCTGGCCGCTACACGAGCGCCGCCGAATTCCAGAAGGCCATCGAGGGCTGGCTCGCGAAGCAGCGGCTGCCGGCGACCAACGCGCACCTCGCGGCGTTCATGAAGCAGCTCTTCCCCGACGAGTCGGAAGCGGTGCCCATTCCCGCGGCTGAGACGACGATGTCGACCGACAAGAGCGCGGTGTCGGTGGAGCCTCCGCAGGTCGCCAACAAGCAGGAAAAGATTCGCGCCAACCAGACGCGCGTGCTCGATCAGAAGGAACTCGAGGCCCGCATCGCCTCGACGCAGCCGACCGATCACCTGCGCGGCATGTTCTTCAACGCACTCATCTCGGCAGTGCTTCGCTCCATCGGGCCGGCCGCCGAGCCGAAGGTGCGCAAGGCGGCGCAGGAACAGCGCGCGTACGTCGACTCGCTCACGTACCCGACGGCCGAGTTCCTGCGCATGTTGTGGAAGGCCGTGGAGCTGCTCGCTCCGAAACTGCAGAGCGTCGACGAGGCGTTCGAGCAGCTCGGCACGTACACGATGGATGCGCTGCTCAAGTCTCCGTTCGGCAAGTCGCTCGAGACGTTGAAGACCAGCACGCCGAAGGCCCTCTTCAAGCCGCTGCTGGCGACGCTGAATCCGATGATCGCTCCGGGCAATCGGCTGGTGAGCGAGGCCAGCGAAGTGAGCGCCAAGCTGGTGTTCAAAGAAGAGGTGTTGCCGCTGCAGCTCTACGTCGGCCTCCTGCGTTCGCTGTTCGTCGCGTTCTTCGACAAGGACCTGTTCGCGACGTGGGAAAAGACGGCCGCCGAGCGCATCGAGCTCACGCTGGCGTGGAAGTGAGCTCGCCGCTCCTCACCGCGAAGTCGAAGTACCCGCGGCGCATCGTGTGCCTCACCGAGGAGACGACCGAGACGCTCTATCGGCTCGGTCTGGGTGAGCTGGTGGTCGGCGTGAGCGGTTTCACCGTGCGACCGACCGAGGCGCGCAAGAAGCCGAAGGTGTCGAGCTTTCTCGATGCCGACTTCGAGAAGATCCTCGCGCTCGAGCCCGACCTGGTGCTCGGGTTTTCCGATCTGCAGGCCACGCTCGGCGCCGAGCTCGCGAAGCGCGGAGTGCCCATCTACCTCTTCAATCAGCGCTCCCTCGCGGAGATCCTGCAGACGGTGCGGATCATCGGCTCGCTGGTCGGCGCGGCGAAAGAAGCCGAAGCGCTCGCTGATGAACTCGCGCAGAACGTCGCTCGGCTCGCGGCGCAGAACGCGAAGCTGCCGAAGAAGCCGCGCGTGTTCTTCGAGGAATGGCACGAGCCGTTGATCGCCGGCATTCGCTGGGTGAGTGAGTTGATCGAAGTGCTCGGCGGTGAAGACGTGTGTGCCGAGACGCGCACGCAGCAGGGTGCGAAGGGCCGCATCTTCGAGGCTGCGGAGATCGCGCGGCGCAACCCCGACCTCATCATCGCCAGCTGGTGCGGACGAAAAGCGAAGCGAGAGAAGATCATCGCGCGCGAAGGTTTTGCGAACGTCGACGCGGTGAAACGCGACGCGCTGTACGAGGTGAAGAGCGCCTTCGTGCTGCAGCCCGGGCCGGCGCTGTTCACTGACGGAGCGGCTCAAATCGCGCGCATCATCGAAGCGAGTGCGCGGGGCGAATTGCTCCCTCCGAAGCGCGAGGGGGACCTTCGCCACGCGGGCCTCGAGCCGAGTTATCCGACCGGTCCGTCCTAGATTTCGACTGAAACGCAGAGGTTTCAGCAGGATCCAGCCATTGACAGAGCATGTGGGATAAAGGCATACGGCCGCCCACCTATGACGATCTTTGGACGCGTGACGACGTTGGCAGTGCTGAGCCTCTCGCTGTGGGCCTGTGGCCCCGACGCGATGGCGGTGATTGGTGATGACGATGTCGACGGCACCGAGTCGTTCGACGCGGAGCTGACCTCGACCAGCCGCTCGAACTCGTGGTTCCCCATGCAGGAAGGCAACAGCTGGACGCTGAAGTCGGCGACGGGCGAGACGAAGACGCTCACGCTCACGCAGGTCGGCAGCGGCATGGGTCTGCTCACGGGTCTCTACGACGCGCCGGTGTGGGTTGGCGTGGCGAGCGATTCGGCGACAACGCTCTTCCAGTGGAAGAACGAGACGTGGGAGCCGCTGATCCGCTTCGGCTACGCGAGCACCTCGTGGAAGACGAACACCAACGCGTGCAACGGCTACACGGGCCGCCGCTCGGCGACGGGCGCGACGGTCTCGACTCCGGCCGGCTCGTACACCGACACGCGCAGCATCGAGTTCAACTGGGTCACCAGCCCGACCGCGCGCTGCGCGCAGCCGGTGCTCGGCCGCATGAGCTTCGTGCCGAACGTCGGCCTGGTGTCGATCGAGACGGGCGCGGGCATTCGCTACGACCTGGCGAGCGCGAAGGTGAACGGCAAGACCATCCCCACCACGACGGCGTCGAACATCTCGGCGAAGGTCGCGCTCGACAAGGTGAACTACGAGTCGGTGCCCAACACCATCCGCTGCATCACCACGCCGTGCCCGAGCAACGCGCAGACCGCCGAGGCGACCGTGGAGTTCAGCGTGCAGAACACGGGTTCGGCTTCGCAGACGTGGCAGTTCAACACCGGCTGCCAGTACGACGTGGAGATCGTCTCGTCGACCGGCCGCGTGGTGCGCCGCCTGTCGGAAGGCCGCGCGTGCACGTACTCGCTGACCTCGCTGACGCTGAGCGCGGGCCAGTCGAAGACCTACTCGGTCAAGGTTCCGCTCGCGGATCGCGAAGGGCTGCAGCTCGACGGCACGTACTCGGTGCGCGCGAAGCTGATCCCGTCGAGCAACGCGGCGACTGCTCCGACGGCGAGCTCGTCGTTGTCGGTGGTGGTGCTGACGCCCTGATCAAGCGACCCGCTTGAAACCAGATCGCGGCCGGGCTCGATTTCGGGCTCGGCCGTTTCGTTTCTGAAGGAGCCCGTGTCTCGTCCCGTTCGTCCACGCACGCGTGCTGGAAGGCTGAGCGCGCTCGATGCGTGGCTGAACGTCGAAAGCGTTGCGCTGCTCACTCCGGGCGCGACGTTGATCGACTTCGGGTTCGGAGAGTCTGCGGTCACCACCGAAGAATGGGCTGAGGCGTGTTCCGGCTGCCGAGTGATTGGCATCGACGCGCGCGCCGCATCTTCGTCACGCGTCGAGCTGGTGGTCGGCGATTTCGACGCCTGCGCGCGCTTCGCTCCAGTGAGCGTGCTGCGCGCGATGAACGTGGTGCGCGCCTACCGTGAAGACGAGGTCGAGACGATTCGCGCTCAGCTCGGCGCATGCGTCATCGATGGCGGGCTGGTGATCGACGGCAGCACCGACACCGAAGGCCACGTGCTGAGTGCGTGGTTGTTGCGAAAGACGAAGGGCGCGCTGGTGAAGGAGTCGCTGCTCTTCCACACCGATTTCTCGCGCGGGTTCTCGCCCTGGTTGTTTCGCGACTGGCTGCCGCGCGATCTCCGTCGCTCGGTGAAACCCGGAACGTGGATTCACGAAGCGCTGACGAAGTGGGACGCGCGGGCTTCGGGTTCGACTCCGCGCGAACGCTTCGAGGCGTCACTCGGTGACGACTTGCTCGCGACCGGGTGGGAACGCGAACACGGCTACTGCCGACTCACGGCGAGCTGAACTCAGGCTGCGACGCGCGCAGAGGCGATCTCGCTGCACAGCCAGTCGAGGAACATGCGACGGCTCACCATCGCGAGATCGACGGTCGCGGTCTGGTGCAGTTTCTCGGTGAGCTTGGTGTGCAGCTCATCGCGCTCGATGCGGACCTGCTCCATCGCGCGAACGGCGTCTTCGGTGCGCGCCACGAAGTCGCTGGCCGTCGCCACCACCCACGCCCAGCCGACGAACTCCGCGCGCTCGAGCGGCGAGGCGTTCCAGTGGCGGAAAATGGTCGAGAGCTGCTGGTCGAGGTCGTTGCGGCGGATGAACTGGAAGTGCTGGTCGTAGACGGCGGGAAGTTTCTGGTTTTGCTCGAACATGGGGAGTGTCCTTTGGCGAATCTGCGAGAGGACGCGTTTGCACGGTGCGATCCGGCTGCAACCTCGCGTCGCGCCTGACGCCGCGCAGGGTCTGCGCCAAGGGCGGGGTCGACGGTGACCTTCAACCGAGTAACTTCGCTTCCTCATGCTGGGGTGGGTGTCAGTCGCAGTCCTGTGTGCAGCCGCGCCCGCGGCGGTGCCGCTCTCCCAGGACTCGAACTACGAGGAGCGGCTGATTCAATGGGGCCTCGAGCTCCACGGCCGCGAGCTCGAGCCGTCACCCGAGGGCAAGAAGCTCGAAGAGGTGCTGGTCGCGAGTGAAGAGGTCTTCGCTCCGTCAGACCCGTACCCCGGCTTCTTGAATTTCTTCCACGTGAAGACGCGCGACCAGGTGGTGCGGCGCGAGGTGCTCATCAAGCCCGGCGAGAGTTGGAA
This sequence comes from Archangium sp., assembly GCA_047600485.1. Classification (GTDB taxonomy): domain Bacteria; phylum Myxococcota; class Myxococcia; order Myxococcales; family Myxococcaceae; genus Archangium_A. The sequence goes on along the minus strand of JASGKS010000001.1, from coordinate 4,826,200 downwards.
CCCGCATCGCGCGCTCGAGACCGAACGCAATTTGCGGCGGCTGTTCTTGCTCGCGGTGGTGAAGGTCGTCGCGGTGAAGGGCAAGGAACCGGGCGGGGTGTCGATGCTGGTGGTGACCAAGGACAAGTGGTCGCTGCGGCTCTCGAACTCGTTCACGTTGATCGGCTCGCTCTTGCAGTTCCTCCAGCTCGAGCTCATCGAGGTGAACTTCAACGGCTGGGGCCAGCAGCTGGCGCTCAACACCACCATTCGCCTCGACACCTTCGCCATCGGTCAGCGCTTCATCGAGCGGCGGCTCTTCTCGTCGCGTTGGTACTTCGGCGAGGTCGCGCAGCTCATCTTCAATCGGCAGAGCGGCAAGCTCGAAGGCACGTCGGGCGCGGTGACGTTCGGTCAGCCGATCATCAACCTCGACCCGCAGTGGGCGTTCCTGCTCGAGGGCTCGTGGAACCTGCGCACGCGTCGCATCTTCCGCGGAGCCAACATCTGGCAGCTGCCGTACCCCGACCCGTCGAGCGGCGACACGGTGCCCTACGTGTATTCAGTCGGAGAGTTCACCGGCGAGGCGACGCTCACGCGCTCGTTCGGTCGCGAGCTGAAGGTCGACGCGTCGGTTTCGCTCGGCGGTTGGTCGCGACAGTACAAACCCACGCTCGTCGAAGGCGAGAAGGCCGAGTGGTTGGCGGCGAACTACCTGCCGCGCTCGGAGAACGTGACCTACGCGTCGGCCTACGTGCGCGCGTTCCCGTCTGACTTCCGCGTGCTGCGCAACATCGACACCTTCGAGTTGAGCGAGGACTACCAGCTGGGCTGGGTGGCGCAGGGCGGCGTGCGGTGGGCGTTTCCGTTGCCCTTCGCTCCGTCGAACTTCATCGAGACCGGTGCGGCGCTGCGTTACCGCTTCTACAAAGCCGACGATCTCTTCACGGTGACGGTGGCCGCGGCGATGCGCATTCGGCCCGGCCTGGAGATCGCGAATCGACGTTTGGCTTTCGAGGTGAGCAACTACTCGCCGCAGTTCTACGGCGGCCGCTTCGTGTCGCGCGTGCTGGTCGATCTCAAGGCGAACGACCTCGACAACCGGCAGCTGCTGCTCGGAGGCTCGACCGGCCTGCGCGGCGCGTTCCCCGAGCAGTTCAGCGGGAGAAACATGGTGCTGGCGAACTTCGAGTACCGCGCGAAGCCCATCGAGCTCTTCTCGAACTGGCTGGGCCTCGTCTTCTTCTACGACGTGGGCTCGGTGTTCGGAGACGTGCCGTCGTTCACGCACTCCACGGGCATCGGGTTGCGGCTGTTGTTGCCGCAGCTGAACCGCGACGTGCTGCAGGTGAACTTCGGAGTGGTGATCGGCGGCGCGATTCCCGGGCCTGATCGCATCAACGCGGGTTGGGGTCAGGTGACCGATCTGCGCCCGGCGTTCCTCGATGATCCGCTCTGCAGCTCGGCGTCGGGCGATTGTGTTCAGGCGCGCTGAGCTCTTCGGTCAGCTGCTCAACGCCCACGCGAGAAAGCGGCCGCGCTCGAGGGCTCGCGAGCGCTGCATCGAGAGTTCTTTCGCCTTCGCTTCGTCCTTGGCGCGCTTCAGCTTCGGCGAGAGCTTTTCCACCGCGGCGTCGAACGCGTCGGCGACGGGCTGCGCCACTTCGGCCGTCACTTTCAGCGTCGCCTTGTCGATGAACACCCGCGCGAGATCGAGATCACCGTCGAGCCGCGGAATGGATTCGAGCGCGGCGAGCACCGACACGGACTCGGTCTCGGGCGCGAGAGACGGCAGCGCGCCGATCAACCACGCGAGGCTCAGCGCACCGTCGCCGTACCAGAACGCGTTGAGCAGACCCTGACGACCCTGCGCGGGCATGGGATCGACGATGAGTCGCAGCAGCGCTGAGTTGGCGTTCGCGACCTCGGCCCACGGTGCTTCGGTGGTGGCCTTCGCCACGGCTTCGAAGAACGTGCGGTCGGCCTGGAACCCTTCGGCGTCGGGCGCGGGCGACATGCAGCGCTCGGCCTTCTCACGCAGCGCGAGGAGCAGTTGCAGCAGCGTCGCCACTTCGCTCGCGGTTCGCATGCGCGCGTCGTCTCAGCGGAATTCGATGCGCACCGGCACGTCGCCGAGAAAGAACTCGTCGCCGTTCTGCAGCTCGATGCGCGAGACGCGCTCGCCGTTCATCCACGTGCCGTTGGAGGAGTTGAGATCTTCGAGCTCCACCATGTCGGGCGTGGAGATCAACGCCACGTGCTGACGGCTGATGCGCGGCGCTTCGACGGTGAGGTTGCAGCTCACGTCGCGGCCGATGACGAAGCGATCGGCGTTCACCACGGTCTCGCGGTCGGCGATGAGCAGCACCAGCCGGCGCAGACGCTTGATCGACGGAGAGGTCATGTCGGCCATCTCCGACGCGCCGAACGTGCCGCCGCCCGAGGTGACCTGCCAATCGAGACCGCTCGCTTGCGTGGGGCGCGCGTCGGGCTCGTCGACCACGCTCACGCGCGAGGTGACGGGCTCCGAAGTGACGACCTGCCGCGGGCGGTCTTCGCTCTTGCTGATCTTCAGCTCGGGAACGGGCCCGGCCGCGGCGTGATTCGCGGCGGTGGACGGCGCGGGCGCTGACGGTTGCGCGCCGGTGCTCGGCTCGACGTAACCGTGCAGCCGCGCCCAGTTGAAGATCGCCTGATTGACGAGGCCCTCGACGGGCACGGCCATGTCGCGGCTCATCTGTTCAATGAGCGGAGCCAGATGCGGTGGAAGCGTGGTCTTCATTTGCGCGCGGGTCGTCTTATCGTGTTCCGCGTGGACGTGCTGCTCTGGGTGCTGGTGATCGTTCTCGCCGTGTGGCTCGCGCGCGGCGGGCTCGCGTGGGTTCGCAAGGCCGGTGAGCGTCGTCGACGGGCGTCGCTGCCGGGGCTGAGCGCGGACCACCCCCTGGTGCTCACCAACGCGCGGGTGATCGACGAAGCGCGCGAGGCGCTGCGGTGCGAGTGCGGCGGTCGCGTGCAGGAACTCGGAGAGACGACTCGACTCGGGCTGCGCGTCGCGCGCGGGCGTTGCGTGGAGTGCGACGCCGACGTCGACCTCTACTTCGTGCTCCCGCAGATGCTCAATTAGGCGAGCAGGCCGTTGAGCCCGCCGTTGCCGGCGTCGAGATCACCGAAGCGCGTGATGTCGTTCTGGCCCATGTACTGAGCGATCGACACCAACAGCCGGTGGTGGAACGCGTTGTTGGCGTTGAGGAGTCGGCCCTGGCGAACGCCGCCCGCTCCGCCACCGGCGACGATGAACGGCACGTTGTCGAAGTTGTGCGCACCGGTCGCGACCTCGGTGCCCCACACCACCATGGTGTTGTCGAGCATCGTGCCGCTGCCTTCACGAACCGCGGCGAGCTTGTCGAGCAGCACCGCGAACTTCTGCGCGTACCAGGTGCAGATCTGAACGCGAATCGCGCGCGGGCCGGGCGAGGCCTCGTCGTGCGTGAGGTTGTCGTGGTGCGCGCCCTGATAGCCGAGCCACGGGTAGGGCACGTTGTCGTGGCCGTTCGAGAACTGCAGGCTCGCGACGCGCGTGAGATCGCACGCGAAGGCGGCGGCGACGAGCGAGGCCTGCTGGTCGAACACCTGCGGTCGGTTTTCCACCGCGCCCGAGTCGACGTTCGCCGGCTGCCCCGGAGCCACGCACGCGCCGGCAGTGTTCATCGCGAGCTGACGTTCCAAATCGCGCAGCGCGGTGAGGTGCGCGTCGAGCTTCGCTCGATCGTGCGCGCCGGCGCGGCGCATCATCGAGTCGAGCTCGGCCTTGTGCACGTCGATCATGCTCTGCTTCTCGAAGCGGATTCTCTCGAGGCGCGCGGCGTCGGCGTTGATGCCCGAGAAGAGCGACGCGTACACCGCTCGGGGATCGGTCTGCGGCTCGACGGCAGTGCGCGCGCCCGCGTAGATGGTGCGGAACGCGGCCTGGCTGATGCTGGTCTGCACGCCGAGCTCGAGCGAGCGGAAGGTGGTTCCGCTGAGCCGGCTGGCGATGACCTGATCGATCGACGGGCCGGTGCTCCACACGCCGACGGGCACGTTGCCACCGGGCACCACGGTCTCGATGTCGTTCACGCGGCAGCCGGTCCACAACGTGGAGGTGCCGATGGGATGCGGCGCGAGCGCGCAGTTGGGGTGGTAGTCGCCGTTGATCTTCAGCCCGTCGATCACCACCAGCTTCGACTTGTGCGCGGCGAGCGGCTGCAGAATCGGGCTGAGCGCGAAGTTGGTGTCGGCTCCGGTCGGCTTCCACTGGTCGTAGATGGTGCCGTGCGGTGTGAAGAACAGGAGCAGCCGCTTCGGCATCGACGGCACCTGCGCGCGCGCGTCGAGGAGCGGAAAGAGCGGGCTCGCCAGCGATGCGCCGATCGCGGCCTTGAGGAGTTGGCGGCGATTCATGTTCATGGCGAGCTCCAGAGTTTCGTCCCGTCCGGTGCGATGACGTGCAGCCGCCCGCCGACTTCGAAGAACAGCTGCGCGCCCGGGTTGCCGTTGGTGCGCGTGTTGAAAACAGGAGTGTTCGCGGAGTCGTAGACCACCAGGTTGCCGTCGCCCTGCATGACGGTGACTCCGGGGTTCGTGCCCTGCGTGCCGGTGTTGAACGCGGGCCCGCCGGTGGTGCGGTAGAGCACGAGGTTCCCGTCGAGTTGGTAGATGAGCCGATGCGTGGCGTCGGCGGTGTCGACCGAGCCGTTGGGTGCGAGCTGCGCGTTGACAGCGAGCAGTACGGTCAGCGTCGCGGTGCCGCCTCCACCGCCGGTGCCTCCGCCACCGCCGCCCGTCGAGCCGCCACCGCCGCCTGCGCCAGAACCGCCGCCGCTTCCACTTCCGCCTCCCGTCGGCTGCACCGGCACGCTCGGGTTTTCGTACGCGAACGCGCGCGACAGAGCGATGCGACGAAGCAGCAACCTGATGTCGCCACCCGCCGCCGCGAAATCGGCGCTGAGCTGCTGCACTTCGCACGCATCGCGAGGTTGTTCCGCGCGTCCGAGCGCGAAGCGCACCCACTGCTTCGTGTAGCACTGCTGCACTTCCTTCGAGCCGGCGAGCCGCGTCGAGAGTTCGCGCGCGCCGTCGAACGTGCCGTTCGATGCTTCGGTGCCGGTGAGCGTGCCTGACGCGTCGATCGGCAGCCCGTTGTCCTGTGTCTGCCACTCTCCGAGCGGGCCGTAGTGTTCGAAGCCGAAGCCGACGTCGTTGATGAACTGATGGCACGACGCGCAGCCGGCGGCCTGCGAGGTGACGCGCGTGACGCGTTGACGGGTCGTCTCCTGGCCCATCGCGGGAGGCACCATGGTCGGCGCGTTGGGCGGAGGATCGGGCAGCGCCTGACACATCAGGTTGCGACGAATCATGCGGCCGCGGCGCACGGGTGACGTGGTGTCGGGGTTGGCGAGCCCGGCGAGCACGGCAGGGAAGGTGAGCAGCCCGACGCGCTTCGAGGGCTCGAGGTTGACGAGCTGGCCCTGCGCGTCGACGGCATACGAAGCGGTGAGCAGCGTCTGGAGCGTTCCGTCGCCGCGACGCACGACGTGATCGGCGAAGCGCGCGGCGTCACCGACCATCGAGCGCCACGCGGTGCCGTCGAAGCCCGGGTAGAGCGTGGGCGACTTGTTGGGGACGGTGGCGCCGTCGACTCCGAGGAGCTGCAGGTGGAACTCGCCGATCGCCGAGCGCGCGCGATCGTCGGCCAGCAGGCGATCGATCTGCGCTTCGAGCGTGGCCTGTGACGTGAGATCAGCCGCGAGCAGTTCATCGTCGGGCGCCGCGTTCCACGCGAAGAAGGCGAGGCGCGCCGCGAGCTTCTCGTCGAAGTGGTACAGGAAGTTTGGCGACTGCAGCATCGTGCGAGCGACCATGCGCACGCCGTCGTCGAACGTTCCGCGTGCCCGATGCGCCGCGTAGAGCGCGCGGTAGCGATCTCGCTCTTCGACGGTGAGCGCGCGGCGGAAAGCGCGACGGCCGAATTGATCGACGAAGCGCTCCGCACAGGTCTGCTCGCCGTCGGCCTGCGTGTCGCACGCGTCGACCGAAGCGCGCACGTGGCCCACGTCGTCGGTGAGCGTCTCGGCCGAGATGCCGTACTGCTCGAGCATGCTCCACGAGACGGAGCCGGAGACGTTGCTCAAGAACAGGCCGGTGCGTTCGTCTTGTGGAAGCGCGTCGCCGCTGGTCTGCGTCACTCCGAGCAGATCGCGCAGCGTGTTGTCGTATTCGGCGCGCGTGAGGCGGCGCATGGCGATCGGCTCGCCCGCAGTGCTCGGCACGCACGGAGGCGTCTCGGCGTGCGGGTCGACGTTCGGCGACTTCGGTGCAGCCGTCGGCCGCTCGCCGAGAATGCTGCCCTCACACGCCATCAGACAGAGCAGAGACCCGAGGAACGCACGTCGCACGGCGGTGACACTCAGCACTTCGCGCGCCAGCGAAACGCGTCAGTGGTTTGCGCTGGTTGCGGGCATCAGACCCGCGAAGTGACCACTGCAGGTGGCACCTGGGCTGCCCATCGAAGTGGGCGATCTCACGGCATGAAGGGAAAGCGCACGATCACCGGGCCGCCGACGGGCTTCGGAAAGGTCCAGCTGGTGATGGTGGCGACCAGGCACTGCTGAAACGCGGCGAAGTTCTCATCGGCCTGTGCGGCATGCGCGCCTTCGACCTTGCCGTCTTCTTTGATCGTCCACTCGATGGACGCCTTCGCTGACCCGCTTGGAGCAGGATGATCGAAACAGCGCGCCCACTCGCTGACGTGTTGGTTGACGGTCTTCGCGATCAACTCGCGGTCGAGCGTGCCGGCGCGCGTCTCCTTCTTCGGCGGCACCTGGCCCAGCGGCGGGTGCTGGAGCAGCGCGAGCAACACCACGGCGTGGAGCATGCGCGGCAGCACATCACACTGTTGCTGGACCACGCACGGCGCGGCTGGCATCACGCGCTCATGCGTTTGATCACTCTGGTGGTTTCGCTCCTCGCGGCCTCGGCCTTCGCCGAAGAAGGCATGTTCCTCTTCAACGACTTCCCCGCAGCGCAGGCGAAGAAGGACGTCGGCTTCGGCCCCGATCAAGCGTGGCTCGATCGCGTGCGGCTCGGCAGCATTCGGCTCGCGAACGGCTGCAGCGCGTCGCTGGTGTCTCCCGACGGGCTGGTGATGACGAACCACCACTGCATTCGCGGCTGCCTCGAAGATCTCTCGTCGAAGGAGCGCGGTGATCTGCTCGCCACCGGTTTCTACGCTGCGACGCGTGAGCAGGAAGTGGTGTGCCCGCGCTTCGAAGCGAACCAGTTGGTGAAGATCACCGACGTCACGCAGAACATCCTCGACGCGACGAAGGACGCGAGCGGCGCGGAGTTCCAGAAGAAGTTGAAGGCCGAGCAGGCGCGCCTCGAATCAGAGTGCAGCAAGGGCGACGCAGCGAAGCGCTGCGATCTCGTCACGCTCTTCCACGGCGCGAAGTTCCATCTCTACGAGTACCGCCGGTTTCAGGAAGTGCGCATGGTGTTCGCTCCGGAATTCCAGATGGCGGCGTTCGGCGGCGACCCCGACAACTTCAACTTCCCGCGCTACGGCTTCGACGCGGCGTTCGTGCGCCTCTACGCGAGCGGCCAGCCGGTGAAGACGCCGGAGCACCTCAAGTGGGCGAAGCAGGGCGCGAAGGAAAACGACGTGGTGTTCGTGAGCGGACACCCGGGCGGCACCGAGCGTGGGCTCACCGTCGCGCAGTACGAATACCTGCGTGACGTGTCGTTGCCGTGGGCGATCACGCAGCTCGCCGAATCGCGCGGTCGTCTCGACGAGTGGATGAAGCAGTCACCCGAGCGCGAGAAGGTCGCCAAGTCGCGGCTGCGCGCGATCGAGAACTCGCTCAAGGCGTTGAAGGGCCGGCGCGAGGCGCTGGTCGCTCCGGGGTTCCTCGAGAAGAAGCGCGAGCAGGAAGCGGCGTTGCGCGCGGTGGCTCCCGAGGCGACGAAGGGCGCGTGGGACGCGATCGCGAAGGCGTTGCTCGTGCAGCGCACGCTGATGGTCGACGGCGCGATGAAGGAAGGCGCGCAGGGTTTCTCGTCGTCGTACTTCGGGTACGCGCGGCGCTTGGCGCGCTATTCGGTCGAGGTCGCCAAGCCGAACGCCGAGCGGTTGCGCGAGTACACCGACGCGCAGCTGCCGGCGATGAAGCAGACGTTGCTCGACCCGGCGTCGCTGAACGTTCCGCTCGAGAAGGCGAACCTCACGTGGACGCTGACCAAGCTGCGCGAGATCTACGGAGCGGACGATGCCTTCGTGAAGAAGGTGCTCGCCGGAAAGTCGCCCGACGATCGCGCGGCTGAGTTGATCGACGGTACGAAGGTCGGTGACCCCGCGTGGCGCAAGGAGCGGCTCGAGTTCACCGGGAAGATCGAAGAGGCCGATCCGATGATGGCGTTCGCGAAGCTGGTCGACGACGACTGCCGCGCGGTGCGCAAGCGTATGGAAGACGAGGTCGACGCAGTGCTGAAGAAGAACATGGAGCTCGTCGCCGAGGCTCGCCGAGCGCAGGGCCCGAGCGGTCCACCTGACGCGACATTCACGCTGCGTCTCTCGTACGGCCGCGTGAAGGGCGTGGGCACGCAGCCGGCGATGACCACCGTGAAGGGGTTGTTCGAGCGCGGCGCGCTGGGCAAGGCGCCTTTCCTCGTGGCTGATCGCTGGAATGCCGCGAAGGCGAAGTTGGCGCCGGCCACGCCGTACAACGTGGCGACCACCAACGACATCATCGGCGGCAATTCAGGCTCGCCGCTGGTCGACAAGAACGGCGACATCGTCGGTCTGGTGTTCGACGGAAACCTGCCGTCGCTCGGCGGGAACTTCGCGTACGACGGCACCGACAACCGCACCGTCGCCGTTCACGGAGATCTGATCCTGAGCGCGCTGAAGAACGTCTACGGCGCGGACTCGGTGCTCAAGGAACTCAAGCGCTGAAGGTCAAGGAGCGCCGCGTCGGCGCTGCGGCGTGATGAACGTCTCCCAACGCTCTTCTTCGTCGGCGTGCGCGCCGAACCACGAATCGGCGTTCGGGTCTCCGGCGCTGCGCCGGTATTCCCACAAGGCGGCCTCGAGGCACTTCGCTTTCTTCGCCGCCTCGAGGCGCTTCAGCAGCAGCGCGCGCATGCCGGTCGGCTTCTCTTCGAGCGCGTAGTCGATCAACGACATCAGCCCGCTCACCGTCTGCTCAGACGAGCTCTTCTTGTCGTCACCAAACGCGGCCGCGAGCATCAACTGGCCGGCGAAATCGTCCTTGTTGGCGCCCATCTGGACCTCGACCTTCTTCTCGCCGCGCTTCACCATCGAGTCGAGCAACCCGTCGAGCGCCTTGGCCGCGGCGCGGCTGCGATCGGTGTTGGGCTCGAGCATCAAGAAGTTGAGTCGCGCGAACACGGCGTCGATTCGGGAGCCCTTGTCCTCCATCAGAATCGCCAGCGTGCGCCACGGGCTCGGCCAATTCGGAGCGAGCTCAGCCGCGGCGCGCATTTCCGGCTCGGCTTCCTTCATCTTCTTCTGCATCGCGAGGTTGATGCCGAGGTTGAACGCGAGATCGGGACTCTTCGGGTCGAGCTTGCGGCCCTTGCGCAGCGCGGCCTCGCCGAGATCCAACTTGCCGATGCCGTCGTACGCGGACCCCAGCGACGAATACATCTGCGGAAGCGGCTTCTTGATGACCTTCAGCTCGCTCTCGAGAAATTCGATCATCTGCTTCGGTGTCGCGCCGTTCGCGCCCATCGAGAACGAGAGCTCGTAGACGACGGTCGGCTCGTGCGGCCACGTCTTCAACATCGAGCGGTAGATCGAGATCGCGCCCTCGAAGTCACCCGCGTCGTGGCGGCGAATGGCTTCGCTCATCTGCTGCTTGAACGCTTCGTCCTTTGGCGTGTCGTTCGGTGGAGCACCGCTGACGACCACCGCCACCATCAACGCGAGCGCAGTCATGCGCGCGAGCTTAGCTGAAGCCTCAGCCGGTCTTCTTCTCGAGCCTGGTCACTCTCGCTTCGAGCGCAACGAAACGATCGTCCGTGCCGTCGAGGGCGCGAACGAGCGTCTCACTGAGGCGGCGAAGCCCTGCCGAGAGGTCGCGGTTGTTCGTCGCGAGCGCAATGAAATCAGCGCGAAGGTCGAGCTGATCATTTGCCAGGTCCTGCATCTGGCCGGCCATCCGCTGCATCTGCTCTGCCATCTGCTGCATGCGTTCGGACATGAGGTCCATGCGCAAGACGGTTTGTCCCAACAACTCCGTCTGCCGTTTCTGCGTCTCGTCGAGCCGCTTCACGGTGTCCATCAGGTCCAACAGCACGTCTTTCCCCGCCACTCGCGCCACCCGACGCCTCCTTGAACGTGAAGGAAGTCGAGTACCACGAGGGTCCGACAAGTGACGGGGGCGGCGCATGCGGCGGAGCGTAGCGCTCGGCTGACTCTCAGAGCCAGTGACGGAACTGGTACGCGACCCACGAGAGAAAGCGCTCGAGCAGCCCGTAGTCCTTCACCATCTCCTTCGTGACGCGCGTGCAGTTGGCGAGATCTTCGAGCCACAGCTTCTCGAGCGAGCCACCAAACCCGGGCTCGACCACGATGGCGTTCACTTCGAGGTTCTGTCGCAGCGAGAGCGGGTCGAGGTTCGACGAGCCGACCGTCGCCCACAGCCCATCGACCACCGCGGTCTTCGCGTGGAGCACGCGGCCGGCGCTCCACTCGTAGACCTCGATCTTGTTCTTGAGCAGCTTCGGGTACAGGCCGCGCGCCGCGTAGAGCACCAGCTTCACGTCGGTGGTCGCCGCGAGAATGATGCCCACGCGCACGCCGCGTTTGGCCGCGGCCACCAGCGCCTTGATGATCTTCGCCGGCGGCAGGAAGTACGCGTTGGTGACGAAGATGCGTTCCTTCGCCTTGCTGAACGCTTCTTCGTACGCACGGCGGATGCCCTTGCGATCGAGCGCGAAGTCGTTGCCCACCACGCGCAACTTCTCGCAGCCGGCCTGTCGCGCGCGGCGAAAACGCGGCCCGTCGATCGCCGGCCCGCGATTCGTTTCCCACGTGGTGAGGAACAGGCGCTCGAGCAACGCCGCGTCGGGTCCGAAGATGCGCACGTGCGTGTCGCGCCAGCCTTTGCCGCCGTCTTCGACCGCCGCGTAGTCGTCGCTGATGTTGAGCCCGCCGGTGAAGCCGATCGTCCCGTCGACGATGAGCGACTTGCGGTGATTGCGTTTGCGCACGCGCGTAAAGGCGCGAGCGAGCGAGCCCAGGTAGCGCCACGGCCGAAACGGCAGCACCTTCACGCCGGCCGCGCGCACGTCAGACAGCGTGATGTCGGAGACGTCGCTGCCCCAGTAGTCGTACATCAACAGCACTTCGACACCGGCCCTCGCGCGTTCCTTGAGCGCCTCGAGGAACCGCTGCCCGGTGGCGTCTTCGCGAAGAATGTACGTCTCGAGACACACCGTGCTCTTCGCCGAAGCGATCGCCGCGAGCATCGCGGGGTACGCCTGGTAGCCGTCTTTGAGCAACGCGACGCGGTTGGGCCCCACGCGCGCTTCGGCGTACGGAGCCCGCTGCACGAGCGCGTTCATTGGCCGAAGCCCTCGGGAAAATGCAGCTTCGCGTACACGCCGCCGCGCGCCACGAGCTCGTCGTGACGACCCCACTCGACGACCTGGCCTTCGTTCATCACCACGATGAGATCAGCATGCCGCACCGTCGCGAGGCGATGGGCGATCACCAGCGTCGTGCGGCCCTTCATCAGCTCTTCGAGCCCGGCCTGCACTTCGGCCTCGCTCGCCGCGTCGAGCGCGCTGGTCGGCTCGTCGAGGATCAAGAGCGACGGCTCCTTCAAGAACGCGCGCGCGATGGCGAGGCGCTGACGCTGTCCTCCGCTCAACTTCGAGCCGCGTTCGCCGACGTCTTCTTCGATGCCGCCGGGCAGCGCCTTCACGAAATCGTCGGCGTGCGCACGTTCCAACGCCGTCCAGAGCTGGGCGTCGGTGGCGTCAGCGCGGCCCAGCAACAGGTTCTCGCGCACCGAGCCCGAGAGCAGCACCGGCTCCTGCGGCACCCACGCGATGCGCGAACGCACGCTGTGTCGCGAGAACGAAGTCAGCGGAGCGCCGTCCCACGTCACGGTTCCGCCGCTCGGCAGCGCGTGGCCGATGAGCAACGCGACCGCGCTCGATTTTCCGGCACCACTCGGCCCGACGAGCGCGACGTGCTGGCCCGCGGCGACCGTGAACGAAGCGCCGCGCAACGCCTGACGGCCATCAGCCCACGTGAGCTGCACGCCGTCGAACACCAGCTTCTCGCCGAGCGGCGGAGCGATCGCTCCTGCGTCAGGCTCGGGCTGCGCGTCGAGCACTTCGAAGAGGCGCGTCGCTGCACCTGCACCGAGTGAGAGCTGCGAGGCGGTGTTCGAGAGCGACTTCACCGGCTGGTAGAGGAACAGCGCCGCGGCGAGGAACGACACGAGGCGGTCGCCGAATGAGGGATCATCGTGCACGAGGCGCACGCCGAGAATGACGGCGGCGGCCACTCCGAGCACGCCGAGGAATTCGGTGGTGGGTGAGAACGCGCCGCGCACGAAGAGCGAGCGCTTCATCTCGGTGAGGTAGCGGCCCTGCTCGCGATCGAACTGTTCGAGCGCGCGCGTTTCAGCGCGGTAGGCCTGCACCACGGGGAGGTTGCTCAGGTTTTCGGTCACCAGCAGTGAGAGCTGACCGAGCGACGCCTGGGTCTTCGTCGCCGCTTTGCGCGCGCTGCGAGCGAAACGCGACACGGGAATGATGGTGCCCGGCAGCACGATGAACGTGACGAGGAACAGGCGCCAGTCGGTGAGGAAGCACACCACCAGCAACGCCAGCACCTGCAGCGTGTCGCGGCTGATGCTCGAGAGCGCCTGCGCCGCGGAGAACTCGAGCTGCGAGACGTCGGACGTGAAGCGCGAGAGCAGCTCTCCGGAGTGACGCGCCTCGAACCACTTCGGCGGGAGCGACAACAGCCGGCCGTAGAGATCGCGCCGCAGCTGGCTCAGCACACCCTGCGCGACCTGACCTGTGAGGCCCGCGTGCACGAACGACGCGAGCGCTTTGAGCACCGCGGCGCTGATGATCAACACCGGCAGCCACACCAGCAGCTCGTCGCGCGTGAAGGTGAAGAAGGCCCAGGTCGCTCCTCCGCCGTTCATCAGCGCGCGGAGCATGGGGCCCACCATCGAGGCCCACGCTGCTCCGGCCGCGGCCGCCACCAGCGACGCGAAGATCGCCGCCACCAGCCTCGCCCTGAACGGAGAGGCTCGTGAGACCACGCGAAACCACACGCGCTTGTCTGTTCGGGGGGACGGAGCGGTCACCTTGGAGTGGATTGCTTTCGAGTCAAGCTGCGTTAGATGAGCGGCGCCCCATGGCGAACAAGCGTGACTACTACGAAGTGCTCGCTGTCGAGCGCAACGCCGATGCCGACGCTTTGAAGAAGGCGTTCCGCAAGCTGGCCATGCAGTACCACCCTGATCGCAACCCCGGCGACAAAGATGCCGAGGAGAAGTTCAAGGAAGCGTCGGAAGCGTACGAGGTGCTGTCCGACCCTGATCGCCGCGCGCGCTTCGATCGCTTCGGTCATCAGGGCGTCGAAGGGTTCGGCCAGGGCTTCGGCGGCGCGAACATCAACGACATCTTCGGCGAGATCTTCGGCGACATCTTCGGAGGCGGCCGTCGTCGCGGCGCGCGCAACCGGGGCGCCGACCTTCGCTACAACCTCGAGCTCACGTTCGAAGAAGCGGCGTTCGGCACCGAGGTGTCGGTTCGCATTCCCCGGCCCAAGCGCTGTGAGACGTGCGAGGGCACCGGCAGCAAGACCAAGCAGCAGCGTCAGTGCCCGACGTGCGGTGGCGCGGGCGAGGTGCGTTTCACGCAGGGCTTCTTCGCGGTCTCGCGCACGTGCAACCAGTGCAGCGGCTCGGGTCAGGTGGTCGCCGACCCGTGCAAGGACTGCAAGGGCGCGGGCAAGGTCGAGTCGGTCAGCGAGCTGTCGGTGAAGATTCCCCCCGGCGTCGATACCGGCACGCGCGTTCGCTACGCGGGCGGCGGCGAGCCGGGAGATCAAGGCGGGCCGAGCGGCGATCTCTACGTGGTGGTGCAGGTGAAGGAGCACCCGCTGTTCCACCGCGAGGAATACGACGTGTTCTGCGAGGTGCCGATCAGCTTCGTGCAGGCCACGCTGGGAACGCAGATCGACGTGCCGACGCTCGACGGCATGCACAAGCAGCGCATTCCCGAGGGCACGCAGAACGGGAAGGTCTTCCACATCAAGGGCAAGGGCATTCCCCACCTGCAGGGCGGCGGCGAACGCGGCGATCAACACGTGCGCGTGATCGTCGAGACGCCGCAGAACCTGAACCCGAAGCAGCGCGATCTCTTGAAGGCCTTCGCTGAAGCCTCGGGTGAAGAGATCAACCCGCAGAGCAAGACGTTCTTCGAAAAGGTGAAGGGCCTGCTGGCGAAGAAGTAAGGCTCGACCATGGCCTGGAAGAGCGCGTTCTCGAAGAGTCTCGGAGCAGCTCCCGCGCGGCTGCACTTCGCTGCGCACAGCCATCACCTCTGGCCAGACGTTTCGTTCGAAGCGCAGCAGCAGGCGTGGCTCGATGCCGCGCGGCTCGCCGACGAGAAGTGGGACCACGTCTTCGGCGAAGTGATCCCCCGTGCGCAGCGCCACGTCGCGACCGAGCTCAAGCTGCCCGATTCGTCGAGCGTGGTGTTTGCTCCGAACACGCATGAGCTGGTGCTGCGACTGTTGTCGTGTCTTCCCGAGAAGCCGCGCATCGTCACCAGCGACTCCGAGTTTCATTCGTTCGAGCGACAGACGCGGCGGCTCGAGGAAGAGGGCCTCGCGCAGGTGACTCGCGTTGCGAGCGAGCCGTTCGCGACGTTCGGCGAGCGGCTGGTCGCGGCGAGTGCTGGCGCCGACCTCGTCTTCTTCAGCCACGTGTTCTTCAACTCCGGCGCGGAGGTGCAGGGCGTGGAGAAGATCATCAGTGCGCTGCCGTCGAGCGCGATGGTGGTGGTCGACGGGTACCACGGGTTCTGCGCCGTCCCGACCGACTGGAGCGCGCTCTCGTCGCGCAGCTTCTACGTCGCTGGTGGCTACAAGTACGCGATGAGCGGCGAAGGCGCGTGCTTCCTCCACGTGCCCGCGTCGGCGTCAGAGTTGCGGCCGCGTAACACTGGCTGGTTCGCCGCGTTCGGTGCGCTCGAAGAAAAGCAGGCCGGTCGGGTGCCGTACGCGAGCGGAGGCGGCCGCTTCTGGGGCGCGACGTTCGACCCGAGCGGGCTCTATCGCTTCAACGCGGTGATGGCGTGGCGGCAGCAGAGCGGGCTCGACACCGCGGCCACGCGCGCGCACGCCCACGCACTGCAGGCGAAGTTCATCGCCGGCCTGCCGCGCGGGAGCGTTCGCACCGAACAGCTCGTCGTTTCGGCAAGCGACTCAGCGCGCGGCCAGTTCCTCACGTTCCGCACTGCCGACGCACGCGCGATCTCGGCGGCGTTGCTCAAGCGGCACGTGGTGACCGACGCGCGTGATGATCGGCTGCGCTTCGGCTTCGGCCCGTATCTCGACGAAGGCGACGTGGAGCGCGCGCTTCAGCTTCTCGCGTAGCTGGCGAAGCGCCGTCGCACCGCCAGCAACGCGAGCAACGCCATCGGGAACGTCGCGGTCGTGCTGCAGCCATCGGTCGGCGCGCACCGGTAGTGAACGCACGGCGACGCGACGCAATCGGTGTTGTCCCAGCACGCCGCTCCTGACGCTCGCGGCGGCACGACCGAGCGCTCGATGGTGAACTTGCGCTTCACGAACGCGCGCTGGCCGGAGCCGTCGAACGCGCCGAACTCGACGACGTGATCGCCGGCGGTCAGCTCGAGCTCCGCGAGCGGCTCGGTGCCGATCGTCGCGGCCTGCTGCACCATCACGTCGTCGACCAGCCACTCGTGCAGCACCACGTCATCGCTCACGCGCGCGTTGATGGTGAACGTCGTCGGCATGGTGGCCGCGTCTCCGGGCCGCGTGAGCTCCGCGGTGGGCGGCGTGTCGGTCGCTTTGGTGATCCACGGCAGGTACGCGTTCACCGTCACCAGCCGCGTCTGACCGCCGCACTCACCGAGCGCGCCGGTGATGATGCCGACCAACGCGCCGTCAGCGGTGAAAGCCGGGCCGCCCGCGTCACCGGCGCAAGCCGAAGATCCGAACGCCTCCATGGTGAACGTCGCGCCGCTCACCGTCGCGACGTTCGCCGTGGCGCGGCGCTTCTGTCGCGTGCTCCCGAGCTCGTCGCGCCCGAAGCCGTAGAGCTCGAGCGGCAGCGTCGCGACGGGTGCCCGCGAGCGAAGGCTGACTGGATTGACGCCCATGAAGATCGCGTCGAGCTCGAGCACCGCGAGGTCGGAGTCCACCGAGGTGGGGCGCCCCACGAGCGGGTGAATGCGCACCGACGTCACGCGCCGCGACTGCGAGCCGATGAAGAAGCGCGATGCCGTGGTGGCGCACTGCGCGGCGGTGAGGACGGTGGTGGGGCCGATCAACGTGCCGGTGCACGACTCTCCGGAATCGAGGGCCAGCTCACCGACCTCGGGGCGATCGGCGGTGAGCACCGCTCCCGACAACGCCTGCGAGTGTGACGACGCCGCGAGGATGATCAGAACGAGGTGCACGCTCGACGTCGTAGCCCAAAAGCTCAGGGGCACGCGATGAACGCTTCCGCGTCGGAGCCCATCGCGACCCGATCGCACGTGAGGCCGTGCAGCACGAGCTCTCCGCGCGGGCGATCGAGCCATTCCCACCCGGTCGGTCCCTCGGGAACGTCACGGCCATCGACGCGCACCGTGAGCACTTCGTCGCGGCCCACGCCGGTGACGAGGTACGTGCACCTCGTGAGCTGCGCGGTGATGCGCGTGAAGGCGTCGTCCAGCTCGGTCTGACTCGACGCGGAGTAGTAGCGATCGCCAATGCCCGGGCGCGGTACCCCGCCTGCGATCGCCATGCGATCGAGCGTGCTGCGGAACGGGTTGAGCCCCGAGCCGAGGCCGATCACGTAGGTCGGTATTTGAGTGTCCTGAAACGCGAGGTTGATCGACGAGATGGTGCGGAGATCGTCGAGGCACTGGCCGACGTCGTCGCAGTTCGGAAACGAGACCGGAGGCGTGGTGCAGGTGCAGGTGCTGACGTCGAGCGCGGTGTTGCAGTTCGGCGCGCCGTCGGTCGCGAGCACCAACGCGCGCGCTGACGTCGCCGTGGTGAGCCCGAGCAGATGTTGTGTCGCCACGTCGATGGCGTCTGCGGTCGGCGTGCCGCCGGCGACGTTCGAGAGGCGCATGCGCGACTGCACGGCCGCCACGTTTCCGACAGCGGGCGAGATCTCGACGGTCGTGGAGAACCCGCAGCTGATGCTGTCGTGCGGGAACATCACCAGGCCCGTGGCGATGCGTCGATCGAGCGGCGGCAGCACCGCGGAGAGGCTGCGGTCGAGCACTTCCCAGCGGGTGAGCTGGCCCGCATCGACGTTGCCATCGAGGTCTTCCAGCATCGAGCCCGAGCGATCGATCACGAACATCACCATCGGCACCGCCGGCGTCATGGGCACCGGGCGATCGGGGCAGCCCGCATCGATTCCAGCGTCGACGCCGGCGTCACGACCCGCATCGACGCCTGAGCCGGCGTCGATCGACGCGTCGGGCCGCTCGGGCGAGTAGCGCACGAGGTCGGTGCGGCCGCACCCGACGAGACTCGAGACGAAGCTCGTCAGCAGGAACCAGCGCCACCCAACCATCGACCCTCCTCCCGCAGCTCACGGGCACTCGACGAGCGCATCAGCGTCGGAGCCCATCATCGCGACTCGATCGCAGGTCATGCCGTGCAGCACCAACTCACCGCGCGCGCGATCGCTCCAGTCCCACCCCGTCGGCCCTTCGGGAATGATCTGCCCATCGACGCGCACCGTGAGTGGCTCGTTGATGCCCAGGCCGGTCACGAGGTACGTGCACTTCGTGAGCTGCGCGGTGATGCGCGTGAAGGCGTCGTCGAGCTCGGCCTGATTCGACGCGGAGTAGTAGCGATCGCCCGCTCCCATGCGCGGCACTCCGCCGGCGACCGCCATGCGATCGAGCGTGCTGCGGAATTGATTGAGCCCCGAGCCGAGGCCGATCACGTAGGTCGGCACGTTGTTCTGGAACGCTCTCTGAAGCGAAGCGACGGTGCGCAGATCGTCGAGGCAGAGCGTGACGCCGTCGCAGTTCGGGCTCGAGAGCGGAGCGCTGGTGCAGGTGCAGGTGTCGACGTCGAGCGCGAAGTTGCAGTTGGGCGCTCCGTCCGTCGCGAGCACCAGGGCGCGCGCCGAGGTCGCGGTGGTGAGGCTGAGCAGGTGTTGCGACGCGACGCCGACGGCGACCGAGGTGGGCGTGCCGCCGACGACGTCTGAAGCGCGCATGCGTGACTGCAGGCCTGCGGCGTTTCCGAGTGCGGGTGAGAGATCGACCGTCGCCGAGACTTCGCAGCTGGTGTTGGCCTGCGGGAACATCAAGAGGCCCATCGCGACCTGCTGATCGAGCGGCGGAAGTACGGCCGAGAGGCTGCGATCGAGCACTTCCCACCGCGAGCGGCCCATGCCCGCGTCTTCGTTGCCGTCGAGGTCCTGAAGCATCGAGCCGGAGCGATCGATCACGAACATCACGGTCGGTACGGCGGGCGTCATCGGCACCGGGCGATCGACGCAGCCCGCGTCGAAGCCGGCGTCGATGCCTGCGTCGAAGCCCGCGTCGCGAACTCCGGCATCGAAGCCCGCATCGACCGACGCGTCGGGACGTTCGAGCGAGTAGCGAACGAGCTCGGTGCGCCCGCACCCGACGAGGGCCCAAATGCAGCTAGTAATAAGGAGCGAGCGGATCAGCGGGCCGCGGATTGCGGTCCGCCCGCGCAGCGACCAATTAATAAGGAGTACGCCCCGCCGGGTCATGCAATGTGCGACCAGAGCGTGAAACGTGCGCTCGCGTCAACGCACTGCTCGGCCCCTCTCCCCGCTTCGCGTTCAGCGCGCGTTGGCTTCGGCCGTGCGGAACGGAGGCGGCCCGAGCTCGAGCTCATCACCCGCGCCGAACTTCTTGAGCAACCGAACGTGCGACGCGAGCGCGGCGAAGAAGCTGGCGTGCGCGATGTACGGCACTCCGTGTTTCTCAGCGCACGCCTTCACGATCGGCGCGAGCGCCGGGTAGTGAATGTGCGCGATGCGCGGGAACAGGTGGTGCTCGACCTGGTGGTTCAAGCCGCCCGTGAAGAACGTCGCCACTGCGCTGCCCGGAGCGAAGTTCGCCGTCGTCCGCAGCTGGTGCGCGTAGAAGTCGCCCTCGAGCTGCTCGTTCTTCGCGTGGGGGAAGTCGGGCCCCTCGACCACGTGCGCCATCTGGAACACCACGGCCGCGGTGAAGCCCGTCATCGCCAGCACCAGCACGTAGCCGATCAACACCTGCCACCACGCGAACGGCGACAGCAACATCGGCACGCCGATCCAGAACGCCCAGTGCAGCAGCTTGCCGGCGACCACGTCGATCACGTCACGTCGCGTGGTCTGCGCGCGCCGCTCGATCAGCTGCGCGAAGTCCTTCTTGAAGACCCAGACGATCATCGTGAAGAAGTAGAGACCCCACGCATAGAAATGCTGGAAGCGGTGCAGGAAGCCGCGCGAGCTCTTGCGGAAGAAGTGCAGGTAGAAGCCCGGCTCGAGGTCGTGATCGGTGCCCGGCACGTTGGTGTACGTGTGGTGCACGACGTTGTGAGCCCAGCCCCACATGCGTGAGCTCGCTCCCATCACGTCGAAGCTGCGCGCGAAGACGGCGTTGACGTTCGGGTTCGCCGAGAGCGAGCCGTGAATCGCATCGTGACCGACGTTGAAGCCGACCTGCGCGATCGAGAAGCCTGCGAGCAGCGCGAGAATCGCACCGAGCCACGCCGGAATCGGAGCGAACACCAGCACGCCCCACAGCGCGAACACCGTGCTCAGCCAGAACGCTGCCTTGATCCACAGCGCGCGCGTCGCGTTTCGCGATCGACCGCCCGCGAAGTACGCATCGACTTGTTGTTGGAGATCCTTCTTGAAGGGCGAATCGGTGATGGCGAACTTCATGCAGTTCAAACGGTAACGGCCGCTTCGTCATCCGTTGGCCACGCGAAACACGAAACTCCGCGTCAAAGGAGCCACTCCATGTGTGTGCTTGCCCGCAACAATTCGCCTGCTATGTGCGAGCGCATGCGTACGCCGTTGGTCTTTGCGCTGCTCTCCCTCGCCGTCTTCTCAGGGTGCCCGAAGAACACGGGCACCGGCACCGGCACGGGACCCAAGGTCGAAGTGAAGAAGGACCCGAACGCCGACGAGGCGCTCGCCAAGGCCATCACCGTCGCCGACACGAAGAATCGCCGTGACGGCATCGAGGCATTGCTCCTCGTTCGCAAGTCGTACCCGGAAACGACTGCCGGGCAGGACGCGCTGTACCGCGCCGGCGTTCTGGCGTTCGAAGAAGGTGACTACGCGCTCGCTCGCAAGTCCCTCGGCGAGCTGCTGTTCGAGAATCCACTGCACCCCAAGGCCGTCGACGCGCGCCTCAAGTCGGGCCTCGCCGCCACTGAGATGAAGGCGTACCGCGACGCGTACCAGACGCTCTCGACGCTGGTGGACAAGCTGGAAGGTGAAGATCGTCGCCTCGCAGAAGCGGCGCTCCTGCGCGCCTCGGCGGGCACGCAGCAGTTCGGCGAAGCGCTGCGCAACGCGATCAAGGCCGTCGACGTGGCGGCTCCCGGCGACGAGCAGAAGAAGGCGCTCGACGCGCTCGAAGACGTGGTCGAGACCAAGACGACGTTCTTGAGCATCGCCGAAGCGTGGAACGAGCTGCCCAAGTCGCACCCCGCGTGGCCGCTCATCACCTTCAAGATGGCGCGCGTCTACTACCACCTGCGCGATTGGACGCGGCTCGACGAGGCGCTGCGTTCGATGACTTCGAACGCGCCCGACTCTCCCTACGCCGCCGAGGCGAAGTCGCTGCTCGAGCGTTTGAGCAAGCGCGCGCAGGTGAAGCCGCACACCGTCGGCGCGGTGCTGCCGATGTCGGGCAAGTACAAGGCGTTCGGCGAGACCACGATGCGCGGGCTGCAGCTGGCGTTGAAGGGCAGCGACATCGAGCTGGTGGTGAAGGACTCGCAGGGCGACCCGACGCTCACCGCGAAGCTCGTGGAGCAGCTGGCGTTCGACGAAGGCGTGATCGCGATCATCGGGCCGCTGTTGTCCGACGACGCGAAGCGCGCCGCGCTGGTCGCCGAGGAGCTGCAGGTTCCGCTCATCACGCTCTCTCGCGCCGAAGGCCTCACCGAGATCGGCCCGCACATCTTCCGCACCATGGTGACCAACGCGCAGCAGGCCGAGGCGCTCGCCGACTACGCGATGAACACGCTCGGCTACAAGACGTTCGCCATCCTCCACCCCAACACGTCGTTCGGCGTCGAGCTGAGCAACGAGTTCTGGGACGCGATCGAAAAGCGCGGCGGTCAGATTCGCGGCATCGAGAGCTACGACCACGATCAGAAGACGTTCACCGACGAGGCGAAGCGGCTCGCCGGTCGCTACTACCTGGAAGATCGCGCTGACTATTACGAGAAGATCCGCGAGATCCGCGAGGCGACGCAGGACGAGTTCCGCCGCCGCAAGGCGATGGAGAAGATGAAGGCCGCGCTCGACCCGGTGATCGACTTCGAGGCGATGCTGATTCCCGATTCGTGGCAGCAGGTGTCGCTGGTCGCTCCGGCGCTGGCGGTCGAAGACATCATCACCAACGCCTGCGACAAGAAGGACCTCGAGCGCATTCAGAAGACCACCGGCAAGGACAAGCTGAAGACCGTGACGCTGCTCGGGCCGTCGACGTGGAGCTCTCCCAAGGGCGCCAGCGGCGACCCGCAGCTCGTCGAGCGCGGCGGTAAGTACGTGCTGTGCAGCGTGTACGTCGAGGCGTTCTACGAGCAGAGCGATCGGCCCTCGACGCGTACCTTCGTCAGCGCGTTCCGCGAAGCGCATCGCGACTCGACCATCACGCTGCTCGACGCCGTCGGGTACGACACCGGCGCGCTGGTGCGCAGCATTCTCGAGAAGAACCCGGGCACGCGCTCGAACTTCCGTGAGGCGCTGCAGCACGTGAAGGACTTCCAGGGCGCGACCGGCTCGCTCACGTTCGACGATCTGCGCGAAGTGCGCCGCCAGCTGTACATGCTGAACATCACCACCAAGGGCGTGAAGGAAGTCACGCCGAAGCGGCCGGAAGGGTGAAGCACGCAGAGTCGTCTCCCTCTCCCCCGAAGGGGAGAGGGTCGGGGAGAGGGCCCTTCCAGATCGTCGGCGTGCTGCTCGTTCTGAGCGCCTGCAAGACGATCCCAGTCACGCCGCAGTCAGTTCTGGCGGCGCTGGTACCCGGCAAAACGATCTCCGGAACTCCGATCGCCCTCGGCCCGGCAGTCACGCTCAACGCCGAAGACTTCGTCTACGACGCGAAGCTCTCGCCTGATTCGAAGCACGCCGCGGTCTCGCGACTGGGCATGAAGTCGTTCCACCTTGCGCTGCACGATGCGACCACGGGCAAGTCGCTGAGTGACACCGCCATCAATGCACTCGAGTTCGACGTCGACGCGCTCGAGTTCTCTCCTGACGGCAACACAGTCGCGACCGTCTCTCGCGACGGAGCGCTTCGCCTCTACGACGCGGCGACCGGCGCGCTGATCTCGCAGTGGCTCACCGAGGAGCCGCTCGTCACCCTCGCCTGGCGTTCCGACGGAGTGCTGCTCGCCCTCGGCAGCGCACGCGGGCTCGTGACGCTCGTCTCGTTTCCGCAGCTCGAGCACGTCGCTGAATTTCGCGCGCACACCGACGAGGTCCGCGGGCTCGCCTTCGGCGCCGGCGGAGAGCTGATCAGCGGCAGCTGGGACAAGCGCTTCGTGATCTTCACCGTGGTCGACGCGCTGACGGCTCCACGCGAGGTACGCACGCACTTCACGCGCAAGAACGGGCTCGCATCGTTTCGCGCGGTGATCGATCGCGCGGCCTCCGCGACGCTGGTGCTCGACACACGCGCGCCGGTGGTGGTGATCAAGTCAGCGCTCGCGCAGGCCGTCGGCATCGACGCGCTGTTGCTCACCGAGACGATTCAAATCCCCACCGCGTTTGGCAACCAGGTCGCGAAGCTCGCCAAGAACCGACAGCTCGGCGTGAAGAACCTCACCTTCACCGGAGTGGACGTCGCGATCTGCGACGCCTGCGTTCCGCCCGATGCGCAGGGCGTGCTCGGTGGGCCACTGCTCTCGAAGCTGCAGGTCGCCTTCGACGAAGCGAATGCCGAAGTGCTCTTCACGGTGAACGAAGGAGCGACCGGCATCGCGCTCACGACTCCGCGCACGCTGCAGCCCGCGAGAAGCTTCACGATGCCTGCGCCGGTGAACGACTTCGCGCTCGATCTCAGCGGCACCATCGCCGGAGTGGCCTTCAGCGAGACCAAGTCAGAGCGCACCAAGGCGATCTACGACCGCGAGAAGAAGGGCGAGCTCGAACCCGAGCGCGAGTGGGACTGCGCCGCGCGCGTCGAGCTGGCGACGGGGAAAGTCCTCGAGACGAAGCACGGCCATCGCGGCGTGGTGGCGACCGCCGCGGTGAGCCCCGACGGGAAGACGCTCGCCAGCGGTGGGTGGGACAAGAAGATCGTGCTGCACGGAAATCCCGCTGCGATTGATGCAGCGTCGGGCTGGGCCGTGCGGCGCGTGCGCTTCTCGCGTGATGGGCGCTGGCTCGTCACCGCGGCGTGGACTCCGCAGAACCCGCTCGGCAATCACCAGAGTGACCCCAGCGCGCGGGTGTTCGAGGTCATCTACGGCGCTGACGCGACGGTGAAGTAATCACAGCGCGTCGACGGTCACGTCGAACGGCGCGTCGGTCTCGTACCAGGTGAACGGCGTCGGCGTGACGCTCAGCACGTGCAGGCGGCCGACCACCGTCTCACCGCGCCGCACCAGAATGCGCAGGCCCGCACCATCGGCGTCGGAGCCTCCGATCGGCAGCTGCGAAGCCCACGTGCTGCACTCGCTCTCGGTGGGGAACGCTCCGGTTCGCACGCCGCAGAAGGTCACGTCGGTGCCGCCGACCAGATCGACCCAGCGACCGCGCGCTCCGCAGTCGAAGGACGACACCAGCACCTGCGCGTCGCTCTGCTGCACGGTCGCGATCTTCGGAGAGAACGTCAGGCCCTCGTCGCCGCGCCCCGAGCGCTGCGCGAGTCGAATCACGGTGCGCGTGGGTTGGGCGCTGGCGGGCTCGATCATCGAGGCCGCTTCGACCGGGTTCGTCGACGTCGCTGACTCCGCAGAAAGACCACAGCCTGAAGCCAACACAGCAAGGAGCAGGGTGCGCATGACCGGCCGTATGCCGCGCCCCGAAAAGCGGACAAATCAGCCGAGCACGAGCTGCTTCGCGCGCGGAGTCACGGCCGCGAGCCCGATCGGCGTCACGCCACCGCACGCACGGCGAGCCGTCTTCTCGTGCTCGAGCAGCCACGACTTGAGCTCGGTGCCACCCGCGTAGCCGCCGACGCCACCATCGGCCGCCACCACGCGATGACACGGAACGATCAACAAGATCGGGTTCTTCCCGATCGCCGAGCCAACCGCGCGAACCGCGGTCGGGCTGCCGAGATGTGAAGCGAGCCCGCCGTACGTCGTCGTCGCGCCGAGGGGAATTTCGTCGAGCGCCGTCCACACCTTCTGCTGAAACGTCGTGCCTCGCGCGCGCAGCGGCACCGAAAATTTCGTCAACCGGCCGGCGAAGTACGCGATGAGTTGATCACGCACGCCCGCGAACCACTCGTCGTCGCGACGCCAACCATCGGTCGCGGGCAGGGCGCGATACGACTCCGGGAACACGCCGGTGAGCCGTTCTCCATCGCTGACGAGCAACCAGCTCCCGATGGGAGAGTGGCAGCGCGAGTACGTGGTCACGAAGGCCATGGCCGACCGGCGTTAGATCACAGCGAGGGCACGTTGAGGAAGACCCGATCTGCGGGCACACCTTTTTCCCCAAGGATTGCGGTCACGTCGCTCACCATCGCAGGGTGGCCACACAGGAATGCCAGCATCCCGGGACGCGCCAAAGGTGCCACATGGTGCTGCACGCGACCCGTTCGGCCTTGCCATTTTGGATCAGCGCGATCGAGCACCGCGTGAATCTCGACGCCTTCTTTCGCGAGCACCGGCCACTGATCGCGCCAGCCGAGCTGCGCTTCCGAATCGACTCCGTAGAGCGCGTGCACTTCGCCGAACTCGGCGCGTCGCGGCCGCAAGGTCTTCACCACCGACCACAGCGGGCCCCAACCCGTGCCGGTGCCGACGAGCAACAGCGGGTGACCCTTCGCGCGCTCGAGCGGAAAGCCGGGGCCCTCGGGCATGCCGACCTCCACGTGCGCTCCGGGCTTGAGCCGCAGCCACTCGCCTGCGACTCCGTTTGATTCCTTCACCAGGTAGTCGAAACGGGCAGCGTGCGGCTCTGAGGCGATGGCGAAGAATGCCTCATCGCCCTCCGTGACACGCACGCGGTGGTACTGTCCCGGCGTGTGGAACGCCTTCGAGATTTTCTGTGGAACGTCGAGGGTGACGCGATGCAGTCCAGGCGCGAGGAAGTGGTTCTCGACCACCGTGGACTTGCTCCAACCTGACGACATGTGACGCTCGTACCATGCGTGCGCTGAAGACCCTCATCAAGTTGTCGCTGTGGCTGGCCATCATCGGCGGCCTCTCGGCCGGCATCATCATTCCCTCGATGTACATGTACACCGCGGCCAATCTCCCGAATCAGATCGAGAGCGAGTCCGACGTCGAGATGCACATGCGGCAGTCGATCGAGTCTGAGCGCCAGAGCGTGCAGATCGGCCGGCCGGTCAACGAGCGCGAGAGCGTGAAGTGGGAGAAGCCCGATTTCTCGCGGCTCCCCAAGCACCTCATCGCGTTCTACATCACCGAAACCGGCTGCCCGGACTACTTCCGTTCTCCGCGCGAAGAAGGCTGGCCGTGGAACAAGCGCATGCTCTGGTCGCTGCAGGGCCGCATGCTCGGCGGTGACGGCGC